>NZ_CP041610.2:0-4800000 GCF_007113425.2 Streptomyces sp. RLB3-17
CCCCACCGAACGCCATCCACCGCAGCCGCCACGAACCACACAACCGCCCCCAGCAGCCCCCACAACACGCACAGCCCGGACGGCACGCACAGCCCGCACAACACGCGCAGCCCTGGCGGGACACACAGTCCGGACGGCACGGGCGGGACAGCCCGGACGGCACGGGCGGCACGGGCGGGATGAGCAGCCCGGGCAAGACAGGCGGGACGGGCAAGGCGGGCGGGACGGGCAGCCCGTACAGCCCGGGTGACACAGGCCGGACAGAGCAGAGAGCCGGACGGACGGCACAGGCCGGACGGGGCGGGGTGAGGGGCCGGGCGGCGGCCCGCACAGCCGCAAACCCGGGCGTACGGGGGCCTGCGGGGGGGGCGGGACCGGGGCATGCGCCAGGTCCCGGCGGACGGGACCGGGACCTGGGCGGAGCGGGGCGAGCAGACCAGCCGGCCGAGGCGAAGGGGGTCAGCCGACCGGGGCGAGGCGTCCGGTCCCGGCGGGGCCACTGCCCGTGGAGCCCGGCCCGGCGGAACCGGGGACGGTCGCGGTCGCGGTGGCGGGTGAGCCGTCCGGCCGGGCCATCAGGATGGAACGCTGCAGCTTGCTCAGCGCCGCCGACGGTTCCAGGCCCAGACTGCGCACCAGAGTGGCGCGCAGCCGCTGGTAGGCGTCCAGGGCCTCGCCCCGGCGCCCGGAACGGTACAGGGCCAGCATGTACTGCCCGCACAGGCTTTCGTGGGTGGGATAACGGCTGACCAGCACGGTCAGCTCGGCCAGCAGCTCACGGTGGCGGCCCAGCCGCAGATCGGCCTCGATGCGCTGGTCCAGCGCGCACAGCCGGCTCTCCTCCAGCCGTTTGACCTGGGTCGCCAGGTGCATCCCGGCGTGCACATCGGCCAGCGGCGGCCCGGACCACAGCGCGAGCGCGGCCCGCAGCTGCCGGGCGGCCTCCGGGAAGTCGGCGGCGTCCATCGCCCGGTAGCCCAGCCCGGCCAGCCGCTCGAACTCCCGCACGTCACTGCCGCCCCCGCCGCTCTTGAGGAGATAGCCGCCCGGCACGGTCAGCAGCACGTCCTTGGCCGTACGGGCATCGGCCGCATCCGGCTCAAGCGCCGCGGTGATCAGCTCCCGCAGCTGCAGAATGTACGTCTGCAGCGTGGGCCGCGCACTACGGGGCGGCCGGCTGCCCCACAACTCCTCACTCAGCATGCCCACCGGCACCATCTGATCGGCCTGCACCACCAGCAGGGCCAGCACCTGCCGCGGCTTGGGAGCGGTCGGAGCAATCGAAATGCCCTTCTCCCGCACCGCAAGAGTGCCGAGTATGTCGGTGTCCACGCCGTCTCCCCTGTCCGTCCACTGCGGTCTGCCGAACCCCTCGGATCCCATCACCACCCAGGCCCCCAAAACCCCCGGCCCAACCCCACACCCGGAACCCGCCCAGCCCACACGACACCGGCCCCGGCCCCGAACTCCCGGACCACCAGCACCACCACCAGACCCCGACCGCCAGACCCCGATACCGCCGGACCCCGACGCCTCCAGACCCCGACACCTCCAGGCCCCGGACTGCCAGGCCCCGGATACCACCGGACCCCGGACCGCCAGGCCCCGGATACCGCCAGGCCCCGATACCGCCGGGCCTCGGACCGCGCAGGGCTCCGATGCTGCCGGGTCCTGGTCCGCCGGAGGGCCGGCGGCGGGTGAGCCGCGCCCGCCGTCCGGGATCCACCCGACACACCGAGTAAAAAACAGCATGGACGGTATGTCAATCTCAAACCGGGCGTCTTGTTTTCTCTCCGCCGGTGCTCGAGACCCCCTCGAGGGAATCCGGCTTCCGGCACATAAGCCGACCAACCGGGTGGGATTCCGGCTGCCGCGGCCGTCCCGCCAGCGGTTTGACTTCCCCGTTGCCGGACCATGCGGTCTGTTTACCTGGGGGTGCGGTCGGTCCCGGCGGCCCGGGGACCGGGCAGGACCGGCCGCCGGCGCGAGGGCGCCGCGAGACCGGGCAGCAGCAGCGCCCAGAACTGCTCCAGCAGACGGGACGAGGAACGCACACGGTGACGGGAGGCAAGCCGGCCGAACCCGGCGACCGAGGCCACCACCGCCACCGCCGCCGCCTCCGGGGACACCCCCCGCGCCAGCTCCCCCGCACCCTGCGCCTCACGCAGCAGCGCATGCACCCACTCACACCACCACCGCCCCGGCCCCTCCGCACTCTTGCGCGAAGGATCACCACCCAGCTCGAACCCGGCCCGCAGCACCGGATCCACCGCCAGAGCCGCCACCAGATCACGGCTGACATCCACCAGCAACTGCAGCCCCCCGCCCCCCGCCCCCTCCCGCACCACCAGCCGCTGCACCGACACCGTCGCCGCCGCCTCCACCTCACGCGCCAGAAGATCCTTGCTCGGGAAATGAAAATGCAGCGCCCCGGTACTCACACCCGCCCGCCTGCTGATCACCGGCAGCGAGGCAAGGGCATACCCGTCCTCCGCAAACACCTCAGCCGCCGCACGCACCAGAGCCCGACGCGTCCGCACCGCCCGCACCTGCCTGACCACCCCACCCTCCTCCCCAGCCCCCCACCACCCCCGGACACACCGGGCCCACCACCCCACCCTACCAAACCGCATGCGCGGTATGTTTACCGGTCCGCACCCCCCCCCCCCCCCCCCCCCCCCCCCGGCCCCCCCCCCCGCCCCCCCCCCCCGCCCCCCCCCCCCCGGCCCCCGGCCCCCCCCCCCCCGGCCCCACGCCGCCGGAGCCGCAAGACCCTCACCGCCACACCCGCCACCGGCCCTGCCACCAGACCGCACCCCACTGCATCCAGCAGGCCTGGCCCGGCCTGGTCCGTGCCGTTGTTGTGCCTGGTCTGTGCCGTCGGCTGTGCGGGGGTCTTGCTACCGGGGTGTGCGGGCCGGCCGGGCGGGAAAAAACCCGCGCCACCACCACAGGGGACGCCACCACACGCCCGCCCCCACCATCAGCGGCCACACTCAACACCCGCTCGCACCCGACCGGAGCCCCCACCCCACACCAGACCAGGACCCAGGACCAAGGACCAGGACCAGGGCTAGTACCAGGGCTAGTAGGGCTTGGTCAGGTCTGTATTGGTGCTGGTATGTCGCGGTGGCAGGTCGGGCAGGCGCCGGTCCAGACCGCGAGCAGTGTCTGTAGCTCGCGGACGACCTGGTAGAGGCTCAGGCCGACGCCGTGTCTTTTGGGGCCCGGGCCAGTCGTTGCAGAGTGCAGAAGGCATGTGCGACAGAGACAAGGGTGACGTGGTGGTGCCAGCCGCCCCAGGTCCGGCCCTCGAAATGGGCCAGGCCCAGGGCCTGCTTCATCTCCCGGTAGTCGTGCTCGATGCGCCAGCGGAGCTTGGCGAGCCGGACCAGCGTGGTCAGGGGCATGCCGGAGGGCAGGTCGGACAGCCAGAACTGCACCGGCTCGGGCTCACCGGCAGGCCATTCGGCCAACAGCCAGCACTCCGGCAGCTCCGGGCCGTCAGTGGCCTGCCGAACCTCGCGTCCGGCAGGCCGGACCCGCAAGGCCACAAAGCGGGAGTACATCCGCTTGCGGCCGGAGCGGCCGGTGCCAGGCCGGGAGCCTTCACGCCACTGCACCGGCCGAGCTGCCTTCCGCCCCGCCGCGATGACCAACTCTTCACCGACCGTGGCTTGTCGGGATACTTGGCCACCGGCGGGCGTCCGGTCCCGGAGTACGGCTCGGCCACCGGCACCGCGCCGGGCGGGCTGAGCCGACAGCGTGGTGGAGATCCCCACCACGTAATTCAGGCCGCGGGCCTGCAGTCCGTGGCGGAACGCGGCAGCGTCGCCGTATCCGGCGTCCGCGACGGCCAGCGGCACCTCGATCCCCACGAGCGGGTCTCGTCGAGCATGTCCAGGGCCAGCTGCCACTTCTCCACATGCCCGACATCGTCCGGGATGCCGCAGGCGGTGCGGCGGGCGATCTTGTCCGCATCGGCCTTCGGTGAGGCGGGATCCCAGGTCCGGGGCAGGAACAGCCGCCAGTTGACCGCCGCCGAGGCGGTCTCGGACGCGAGGTGGAGCGAGACGCCGACCTGGCAGTTGGTGACCTTGCCCGCGGTGCCGGTGTACTGCCGCGACACGCATGCCGAGGCAGTCCCGTCCTTGAGGAACCCGGTGTCGTCGAAGACCAGGGCTTCCGGCCCGATCACCTTCTCCATCCGCCAGGCGAGCTGGGCCCGGATATGTGCCGGGTCCCAGGGGCTGGTGGTGATGAAGTTGGCAAGCGCCTGACGATTGCCGTCCTCCCCGAGCCGGGCGGCCATCGGCTCGACCGACTTACGCTGCCCGTCGGTCAGCAGCCCCCGCAGATAAACCTGCCCCCACCGGCGCTGATCCTTGCGCGCGAACGGCTCGAACACCTCCGCCGCGAACGCCTCCAACTCACCACGCACCACAGCAATCTCGTCCGGAGTCACACACTCTCAACGCCACACCGGGCCGACAGGACACGCACCACCACAACCGACCTGACCAAGCCCTACTAGTACCAGGACGAGAAAAACCAAAGCCGGGGACAGACACACAAGGACGGCACACGCACACCAGGACAGAACCCGCCAGCCCCGACAGGCAGACCAGGCAGGCCAGACGGACCAGGCAGCCCGGGCAGACCAGGCAGCCGGACGGACCGGGCGGGCCAGGCAGGCCGGCCGGACGGACCGAACGGACCGGGCCGGGCAGGGCAGGGCCAGGGAAAACGGGCCGGGCGGGCCAGGCGGAAACGGGCCGGATGGGCCGGGCCGGATGGGCCGGGCCGGGGGGAAGCGGGCCGGGGTCAGGCCGGGGCGCCGACCCCGTCCAGACCAGCCGGCTCCCCCGCCTCCGCAGCCAGCCGCTCACCCTCCGCAGCCACCTCCGCAGCCCGCGCCGGATCAATCACCAGCCCCCCAGCCCCGCCGGCACCGCCACACTCGGCAGCAGATGCTCAAACAGCGCACACACCCGCTCCTCCAGATCCTCCCGACCCGACAACGTGTGCGAATACACCTGCACCCCCGTCCACGCCGCCGAGAACACCCACGCACTCTCCGCCACATCCACCTGCGGCAACAACTCCCTGCTCCTGCGCCTCCTGCAACACCCGCTCCGTCGCATCCAGCCACGTCCGGATCGTCCACGTCCCGAAACCGCCCCCATCTCCTGACCCAACGACAACCGCGCCGACGCCGACACCACCGGACGACGCCGCATCCGATACGCCAACGCCAACCCCATATCCACCAACTCCTGCAACTACTCACCGCGGCGCCAGCACAAACCCCGCAAACTGCTCCCCAACACCCTCCGCCAACGCCCGCTTCGACGGAAAATGAAAATACAAAGCCCCTCGTCACCCCCGCCCGCGCCAACACCTCACCAATCGTCGCCGCCTCATACCCACGCTCATCAAAACCGACGCCGCCGCATCCAAAATCAACCGCCGGTGCGCACCGCACGCCTCCTGCCGCACCACAAAACCTCCAAAGACCAACCCACAACCCACCACAACATGTTCCTGCAACCAACCCAAACCAAACCATCTAGTCCGTATATTCACAAGGCCCAAGGCATCCCACCCCCACCCAACGTCCAAAAACCACCCCCACCACCCACCCACCCCCACCAGCCCAAACACCCCACCCACCCACCACCACCCCACCCAACCGGACGACCCGATTCAACCCCACCACCCACACGGCCTGCCCGGACAGGTGGGCGGCGATGACGCCGGTTGCCGTGCTGTACGTAATGCCGCTGCCGCCGGACAGGCAGGCGCGCACCGTCGAGCATGGGACGTCGGCCGAGATGACGTAGGGGTTGGCAGCGGAGCCGGAGCCGCTCAGGGTGACGTTCTCACCGGCCTGTACCGAGCAGTTGCAGAGTCCTCCGCCACAGCCGCATCGCGCCATGGGTCCACCGTCCTCGCGGGGTTGTCTCGGCCCGGCCCACAACCAGCGGCGCGCACAGTCGAGTCTATCGACGGCCCTCGCGGACACCGTCCGGACGTGTCCACGGATGCCGTCCGGACGCCATCAGATGCCGGACGGGCCGTCCGACCTGCCTGGATACCGTCCGGACGCGGTGTCCGGACGCCGTCCGGACGAGGGGTCAGGCGAAGAGCCAGACGATGACGATGCCAGCGCCTCCGGGGGTGCCGTTGACGCTGTCGCCGTCCCGGGCGAGGGCACCGGCGGCGCCACCGCCGTAGCCACGGCCCGCGCCGCCGCCGCCGCTGGACGCGCGCTGCCAGCCGCCGTGGCCGAGTCTGGACTCGCCGCCCTCGCCGCTCTGCCCCTGGTCGCCGTTGAGGCGGAGCGGGCCGCCGCCGGGACCGCCGCCCTGGGCCAAGTCACCGATGCCGGCGGTCGGCCCGGACGTACCCGAGTAGCAGACCGGCGTGGCTCCTGACGGCATGACAGTTTGACCGCCGAAGCCGCCGTTCGCGGTGCACAGACCACCGAAGGAGCTGTTGCCGCCGTTACCACCGTCGACGGTGGGCGTGCCTGCGGTTCCGGCGCCGCCGACGACGATCGTCTCGGAGGCGCCGAGAGCCGATACGTCGATCAGGCGCTCTGCGTAGCCGCCGCCCGTGCCTCCCGGTTGCGCGACCAGCTGACCGGCGTTCGCCCGCGCGCCCGCCGCCCCACCGCCGCCCGCCTGCACCTGGACGAAGATTCTTGAAAGCCATGGATAGTCGGCTTTCTCGAACGTCTCGGTGCCGGGCGTCGCGAAGTACAGGATGCCGCGGAGGTCGGCGCTGCCCGCGACCATCGTCAGCCGGCCGTCGGCTCCGACGTCGAAGTAGGTCGGATCCACACAGACTGAGGCCATGGCTCACCCCTCGTGTTGCAGGAGCCCGGCCCAAAACCAGCGGCGCACGCAGCAGAGTAGCCGTGTCGACCTGGCTGAAGGAGACTCGCCCGTGCCAGACCAGCCCGCCCGCTACTACGTCGCCCTCCGACAGGGGGCGCGGCCTCCGCCATCGCATCGCTAGTAAGGGCATCGAGTCCTCTGAGCGGCCGGGCCGACATCGCTGGGTTGTCGAGAGAACCGTCTCCTGGCTCGCCGGATGCCGCCCCATGCACCGACGCTACGAGCGCAGGGCAGAACACTTCCTCGCATTCGCTGCCATCGCCGCAAGCTTGATCGACTACCGCAGACTCGCCCGATGAAGCAGCAGCCAATGCCCCTGTGTCGGCGTCAACGAATGTCCCACTCATCGGCCGGGACGCAGTCATGCACTGTGTACGCCCAGTCCTGGAAGTTGGCGACGAAGAAGGCCCTCGACAGGAGGATGTCGCCGGCTCGCTGGGCCCGCACCAACAGCCCGAGCTCTTCCGATATTGCATCACCCTCGACAGAGAACGTGGGCGCTATGCCACGGTCCTCCGCGTACCCATGGAGCTGTTCCGCAAGTTCAGACGGAACTCTGCCGACCACGCGGAGCCCATCGAGGGAGACCTGCGGACCGCACAAGGCGTCAACCGCGACGGCGGCCAGAGCACCAGACTTCCTGCAGTAGGCCGTGACGGCCACCTCGCACAGCGGTGCGCCCTTGGAGCGAAAGCCAGCCTGCTGCACCAAAGCGCCGTGTGGCCGGGTCATTGAAGAATGAGTGCTGGCGAATCCCTGTGTGCCCATCACTGTGGCCACTTCCTCGATGCTCATGCCGAACCGAAGAGGGCCGACGGTCTCGAACGGCACAAAGTTCCACTGCGCTCGCTCGGCGTCGTCGACGATGGACCACATCTGCGGGCATTCCTCCAGGCCATCACGGAGCCGCGTCTCGCGGCACGCTGGTCAGCGACGACTGTACAACTGCGCCCCGTCGGGGCCTTGAAGCCCTGGTCTACCAAAGGCAACGGCTCCCTAGGCACAATGCCGTGACTCTGTTGGTGATCTTCAGGAGTCATCCGGCGGCTGCGGTGCAGAGGGTGTGGAATCGGCTTGATCGTGTGCGTCCACGGGGTGTTTCGGCGATCCAGTCGGCGGTGCGGGTGAGGTTGCAGGCTATGGCGGTGAGTACGTGCTGGACGTGCGTCTTGGCGAGCCCTCGATAGCGGGTGCGGCGTAGGCCGTTGCTCCGGACGGTCTGGGAGAGCGTCGCCTCGATGCCGGCGCGGATGGCATAGCGTCGTTGCCATTGCTCGGTCTGCTGGTCGAGGCGGTTTTGGACCTGGATCTCGTGCAGCGGCCGTGGGAGCAGGGCGATCGAGCGGGGCCTGGTGGCCGAGGCGGTGCACGGGTGGCGGTCCGGGCAGGCCAGGCAGTCGGCCTTGGCGAAGCGGAACTGGAGGTATTCGTGGCCCTTGATGCGGAGCGTCCTCGCCGGGGTGCTGGTCTTTCCGCGGGGGCACGTTGCCTGCCGTAGATCCCAGTCGATCGTGAAGGCGGACTTTCCGAAGCCCTCGCCGCTCTTGGCCTGCTGGCTGTGGTCGGCGACGATCGGGCCGAGCAGCGTGATCCCATGGGTCTGCTGGGCGCGTTGGACGCGGGCCGGGTGATGTAGGCGGCATCGACCACGTGCTCGGCCGGGACCAGGGCGGCCTGGGCCAGGTCGTCGTGGATCTGCTCGGTGAGCTGGCCGTCCTGGACCGGGGCGATCGTGGTGGCCACGTGCACCACGATCTCGGGCCGCTGTTCCTCGCAGGTCTCGGTGTAGTGCACGCGGTAGCCGCCCACTCGGTGCCGTTCTTGGTGCAGTAGTGCGCGTCGGTGTCGTAGGGGAATCGAAGCGCAGGCTCGCCGGTGGCAGCGCGTGCCCGTCGCGCCAGCGGAGCTGTCCTTGTTCGTCCCAGTAGTAGTGGTGAACCCACACCTGCCGCAGAACCTCCACCTGGGCAGAGTTCGCAGCCGCCCGGTGCGTCGGGGACCACAGGGCGGCCAGCACCTTCTGCCCGTCCCGTCCGGAAAGTCTCCGCCCGCGCGATCACGGCCTCCGGTCCACCGGGCACCTTCCTGATCTCGATCTTCCGCCCGTACCGCTTGTCCCACTGGTTCGATCAGTGGCTGCAGCCACCCGGCGCGATCTCAGCCAGTCCCTCAAGGGCGGCCCGCAGACTCTCCCCGGCCAGCTCCAGGCGGCTGAGCCGTCGCACGGCGGCCAGGACATACGTCGCATCGGTACGCTGCCGCCCGCCAGCCCTCAGCAATCCCGCCTCGGTCAACCGCTTGAGCATCACACGCAACATCCGGTCCGCCGCGTCGCCTTGCACCAGGCGGGCTCGGAAATCGCTCAGCAGCGAGTAGTCGAACCCGGTGTCCTCCAACTCCAGCCCCAGGGCGTACTTCCAGTCGATCCGAGTGCGCACCGCCTGAGCAGCCGCCCGGTCCGACAGGTCCTCGGCGAACTGGAGCACCGACACCAGCGCGAGCTGCCCCGGCGAGAACCCCGGCCGCCCATCAGCGGGATAGAGATCCACGAACTCCTCGTCCTCGAACAGCACATCGAGGCGATCCCGCACCAGCATCGCGGGGGTTCCCTTCGGGCACGCCGCCCACGCCGTGCGCACCGTCCGCGCCGGAATCCGCTGGTAGTCCCTCGGCTGCAACGACATCAGGCCCGCCCCGACCTCGGCACCACCCCGCTGCCTCCACTGAAGCACCGACCGAAGCGACTGTCAGCACTCGCCGAAGATCACCAACAGAGTCACGGCATTGGGCCTAGCCCCGATCTTGCATGGCGGTCCGTCGGTTTCTCCGTCGGACCATTTCGCTGTTGTGGTCTGGTTGTTTGATTGCTCGTGGCCCGGCTGGGCCCTGATCCCGGAGTTTGGACACCAGAGACACTTGGATCTTGATGGTCCGGGTACAGGAGTCCCGCCCAGGCGGGTGGCGAAGTTTTGGGCTTCGACTTCCTCGGCGGCGGCCGCTACCGATTTCGCCAACTCCATGCAGGCGGCGCACGTCTGCCCCCATGATCCTGAGGTGGCATCACTTCTACGCAGGCGCCGGACTCCTCTGGGCCGGCATACGCCGAACCTCTGGCCCGTCTGGATCGTCGCCCCCTTGGCCCTCGTCGTCGTCGGCACCCTGAGCGTCGGGCTCTATCACGGCGTCTACGGCCTACTCGCGGATGCCACCCACAACGAGAATCCGCGCAAGCCGGTCAACGTCAGCGACGTCATCAAGACCACCGTCACCGCCCTGACCCTGGTCGGTGCCGTCCTCGCCGGCATCTACGCCTACCGCAAACAGCTCCTCGCCGAGGGCGACGCCCATCGGACCGACGCAAACCAGCTCGCCGACCGCTACACCACTGCCGCCGAACAACTTGGCCACAACCAGGCCGCCGTCCGCCTCGCCGGCGTCTACGCCCTCGCGCGGCTCGCCGACGACTGGCAGGAACAGCGACAGGTTTGCATCGATGTCCTTTGCGCCTACCTGCGCATGCCCTACGAACCCGAACTCAGCGCTCCCGGATACAAAGAAGGGGAACGCGAGGTCCGGCTCACCATCATCGACGTTATCCACCTCCACCTCCTGAATCCCGAAACGCCTACCTCCTGGTGTGAGAACCGTTTCAACTTCAACGGCGCCACCTTCGACGGCGGCGACTTCTTCGGCAGTCACTTCTGCAACTTCGTCTACTTCGGCGAGGCCACCTTCAGCAACGGCATGGTTAGCTTCCGCCGAGCGAAATTCAAATGGGGCTACGTCGCCTTCCGCGACGCGACGTTCAGCGGCGGCCACGTCGACTTCCGCGAAGCCGCGTTCAGCGGCGCCACCGTCGACTTCGATCGCGCGACGTTCAGCGGCAGCATGGTTACCTTCGGCAACTCGACGTTCAGCGGCGGGACGGTCGACTTCGACGGCTCAACGTTCAGCGGCGGGACGGTCAACTTCGACGGCTCAACGTTCAGCGGAAGCACCATTGACTGGGGGCCGTTCCCGCGGCCTGCCGGGGCGTGAGCCGTTCCAGCACGGTGACCGGCAAGGACGCTGCGGGGGACGCGGCAGAGCTACGAATGCGAGTTATCGAAGCGGCGGCGGCCACGCCGAAGGTGCCGTAGGCGGAGCACAGACCACGCCGGCGAGATGCATCCCTGACGACATGCGTAACTGGTTGCTGCTGGTTGTGGGACGGCGCTTCCGTTGGAGCGCAGCAGGCGACCCTGACAGGCTCCAGAGCCGTCCGCGCTCGTAGATCAGCATGGCCGCCCCAGGCTCAGATCGCTACCCCTTCCGCCCCAGGCAGGCGCGTACACCCAGGGAAGCGGTCCGGCCAACCAACCCATCTGTTGCCGCGATCCGGCCTCACGTAGCGGCACGGGTCCGTGGATGTGCGCTCGTGTACATGGCTGTTCACGTCAGGCGTTGATGTCAGCGGAACCAGAGGCACCGCAGGAACGGCGACGGCCCGCGCCGTTCGGTGCAGGCCGTCGATATGCGCGAGGATTAGCTGATGGGCGGGCTGTAACGCAGAGACCAACCGGGGCCAGGACGGTGCTCGGTGACCTCAACAACGCGACCGGTCTTCGTGTAACCGATGTGCGTGATCCGTAGGCGCGTGCAGCACCATCACGGACCGTTCGCCTGCTGGGATCTGTTGGTCCGTCCGCCGCTTACGGGCCCGCCGCATCGCGTGGTTGTACGCCTCTGTTGATGTCAGTTATTGATGTCACGCAATAGGCCCCGGACCTGCGGCTTCGCCCGTGAAGTCGTAACCTGCCGGATCAGCCGGACGCCAGATCCGGCCCGCCAACAACAGACAGGTCTTGAAAACGGTCGTGCGCGAGCCACCCTGGGTTCAAATCCCACTCCCGCCGCGCCGGTGAATGGCCCCTGACCGGACGAGACGGTCAGGGGGCCGTGTTGTTGCGCGGATGGGGCACGGGCAGCTTCTGATCCGTAGCTCTAGCCGGATCTCATCAAGGGGAGTCGCCCTACCAGTGGTCGTGGTGATCGCAGTGCTTGTCGTGCTGGTGACGCTTGATCTTGGTGGGGTCGGTGGCGGTGTGGGTGGTGGTGTCGCCGCCTCCGGTGACGGTGGCGGTGTTGGTGACGGTGCTGGGGGCCTTGCAGGAGACGTCCACCTTGAGGGTGATGGGTGGGTAGCTGCTCCCTGAGGGGAGGACGTCGCTGCGGGTACAGGTGAAGGTGGATCGGCTGCAGGCCCATCCAGTGCCGCTGAGCGAGACGGGGGTGAGTCCCTTGGGCAAGGTTTCGGTCAGAGTGACGGTGGTGCCGTCGGTCGGGCCGGTGCCCCTGTTGGTGACCGTGATGCTGTAGGTGCCCCTCTTGCCCTGCCCGAACGCGCCGCTGTGGGTCTTGCTGATCGCTAGCGTGGGCGGGCAGGCGCCGGTGATGGCCGTGGGATCGGTCGCGGTGTGAGTGGCGGTGTCCCCGCCGCCAGTGGCCGAGGCGGTGTTGGTGACCTGACCGGAGGCCGTACAGGCGACGTTGACCGCGAGGGTGAGCGCCGGATAGCTACCACCGGACGCGAGGACGTCACTGCGGGTACAGGTCAGCGTGGCCAGCGTGCACGTCCACCCGGTACCGCTCAACGACGTCGCGCTAAGCCCAGCCGGGAGAGTGTCGGTCACGGTGACGACGGTGCCGTCGGTCGCGCCGGTCCCGTCATTGCCGACCGTGAGCGTGTAGGAGCCGGACTGACCCCGCGCAAAGCTGCCGCTGTGGGTCTTGCTGATCGCTAGCGTGGGCGGGCAGGCGCCGGTGATGGCCGTGGGATCGGTCGCGGTGTGAGTGGCGGTGTCCCCGCCGCCAGTGGCCGAGGCGGTGTTGGTGACCTGACCGGAGGCCGTACAGGCGACGTTGACCGCGAGGGTGAGCGCCGGATAGCTACCACCGGACGCGAGGACGTCACTGCGGGTACAGGTCAGCGTGGCCAGCGTGCACGTCCACCCGGTACCGCTCAACGACGTCGCGCTAAGCCCAGCCGGGAGAGTGTCGGTCACGGTGACGACGGTGCCGTCGGTCGCGCCGGTCCCGTCATTGCCGACCGTGAGCGTGTAGGAGCCGGACTGACCCCGCGCAAAGCTGCCGCTGTGGGTCTTGCTGATCGCTAGCGTGGGCGGGCAGGCGCCGGTGATGGCCGTGGGATCGGTCGCGGTGTGAGTGGCGGTGTCCCCGCCGCCAGTGGCCGAGGCGGTGTTGGTGACCTGACCGGAGGCCGTACAGGCGACGTTGACCGCGAGGGTGAGCGCCGGATAGCTACCACCGGACGCGAGGACGTCACTGCGGGTACAGGTCAGCGTGGCCAGCGTGCACGTCCACCCGGTACCGCTCAACGACGTCGCGCTAAGCCCAGCCGGGAGAGTGTCGGTCACGGTGACGACGGTGCCGTCGGTCGCGTCGATCCCGTCATTGCCAACCGTGAGCGTGTAGGAACCGGACTGACCCCGCACCAAACTGCCACTGTGGCTCTTGCCGATGGTCAAGCTCGGGCCAGGGGGGCTGTAGGAGATGGTCACCTGGCCGTTGTGGTTCGCCGTCCCCATCGTCGAAGGCCCATAGGACGTGCCGGTACCCGTGGGGGTGGCGAAGCTGCTGCCTCCACCACCACCGCCCCCACCCGCCGAGGTGCCCATGCTGTTGACGGCGCCGCTGCCGCCGCCCCCGCCGGCGAAGTACCCACCTCCACCGCCCCCACCGGTCCCGATTCTGGTAGCGGCGCAGCCACCGCCGAAGCTGCCCCCGGTGCCACCGGTACCGACCGTGGCACCCAAGAACCCGCCTCCCATCGCACCGCTCGTGACGCTACAAGGCGGGGCGGTTCCGGCGGCCCCGGGGGCACCGCCGGTGCTGGTGCTGGTGCTGCCGCCGCCCCCACCCTGCCCCGGCGAAGCCCCAGGGCCGGTGGCACTTCCCGCGGTACCGCCGGTGGCATCCGGCGTTGTCCCGCCGTTGCCTCCGTTCCCTCCCGTAGAACCCTGTCCGGTGCCGCCGGCGGCGCCGCCGCCCCCGGCGACCACCAGCAAGGAGCCACCCGTGCTGATGCTGGAGGCCCCGCCCCCACCCGGCCCTTCAAAATGAAAACCACTGAGCGGATAACCCCCACCTGGGGCGCCGCCGTTGAACCCGCCGGCACCCGGCGTCCCGGTGCCGTTGCAGCCTTTGCCGCCGGTGCCGCCGACGTTGATGGTGAAGGCCGTCGGTGCGGCGGTTTGCGGGAGCGTGGTGACGACCCGCGCCCCCGTCCCCCCGGTCCCCGTGACAGAACAGGGGGTGCCGGTGTTGTCGGCACCGCCGGCCCCGTCCGCGGTGATCGTCACGAACATTCCCGCAGGAACCGTCAGGGTCTGCGGAGCGCCGGTGAAGGTGAAGGTCTGACTGACTGGCGCGGCTGCCCGACTGCCGCTGCGATGACCTGCCGTCGGAGAGTCGGCGACGGCCGCCGGCACCCCCGCACCGGTGAGCACGGCACACACCGCTACGGTGACGCCCATACGCCACCAACCCCGCCCGGGCCCGGCCGGCGACGCCGCTGAAGCCAACACTTGCGCCGCCCGACGACCAGTGACACGCCAGAGGCCCCGCTCGCCCCAACTTTGAGATCTGTGAACGTCATTGGTCACAACACGTCGATCCTCTCTTGAAGCAATTCCCCGCTACGTCAGAAAACGGCCCGGGGGCGATAGAGCGACGACACGCAATCACCGCCGTCGCGCAGGTAATGGAACCTGATAAAAGAACACAAAACGCGGCGAAACGCTGCGATCTACATCTGTCTGACAATCTGGTAGGGCTTTGGCGACAACAACTCTCAGAGTGCGGAACGTGAGCTCTTGTCCGTTTCGTGGTTGAGGTTGGGGAAGGATCCCTAGTCGCGGGTGGGGGATGGTCCTCAGGCGTCGGGGCGGGCGAACAAGCCGGGTTCGGGTTCGACCGCAACCCGCAAAGGCCGACGCCTCTCTCAGCCTCGGAACGAGGAAGCGCAGTGGAGAACTTGGTGGAGCTCGGAAGCGCGAGCAGGTTGGGCATAGTTGCGCACCCAACGGTAAAGAGAATCCCGGGATGGCGTTGAACGCCATCCCGGGATTTCGTTGTGTTGTGTTATGCGGGGTCGTAGGAGGGTTCCAGGTTTTGTTGGGTTTCTGGCGTGGCGGCGAGTTCGCCGCGGGTGTTGGAGGCGCGCAGCGCGATGGCTCCGGCTGCCACGAGGCAGAGGGCGCTGACGAGCAGGGCCCGCTGGAATCCGGCGGTGAGTGCCTCCGGGGGCGGGGTACGGGCGGCCAGCAGGTGGCTGGTGCGACTGGTCGCGATCCCGCTGAACACCGCCAGGCCGAGCGCTGACCCGAGCTGGAAAGAGGTGGTGATCAGGGCTGCGGCCAATCCGGACTGATCCTCCGGCACGCCCGCGTTCGCCGCCGTTTGCACACCGGCATACAGCAGCCCCAGCCCGGCCGCCATGACCACCAGCGGGGCGAGCAGGTTGCCGAGATAGGTGCCATCCACCGGAATGCGGGAGAGCCAGAAGATGCCACCGGCAGCGAGCAGCGCACCGGAGACGATGATCGGACGGGTACCGGTCCGCACGAACATCTTCGTCGCCACGGTCGAGCCGAACCCGATGCCGACGGTCACCGGCAGATACGAGAGCCCGGTCCGCAGTTGGGAGTAGCCCAGGACGTTCTGCATATACAGGGTGACGAAGAAGAACATCGAGTAGAACCCGGCCCAGGCGATCACCTGGGTGGCATCGGCCGCGGCCAGGCCCTTGATCCGGAAGATCGACATCGGGACCAGCGGATGGGCGCGCCGCTGCTCATTGACCCCGAACGCGGCCATCAGCACCGCCGAGGCGGCCAGCCCGCCGATGGTGCGTCCCGCACCCCAGCCCTCGTCCGGCGCCTTCACCACCGTGAAGATCAGCAGCAGCATGCTCGCGGTTACCAGCACCGCGCCGACCGCGTCGAAACCGCCCGGCACGGACCGGCCGTGGTCGGCCTTCAGGATCCGGAAGGCCCCGAGCAGCACCAGGGCGCACAGCGGGAGGTTCACGAAGAACACCCACCGCCAGCCGAAGTCCTGGGTGAGCAGCCCGCCGAAGAACACTCCGACTGCGGCGGCCAGCCCGCTGATCCCGGCCCACACGCCCAGCGCCTTGTGCCGGTCGGAGTCCTGGAAGGTGGTGGTCAGAATGGACAGCGCGGCCGGGGACATCATCGCCGCCCCGAAACCCTGGGCGAGCCGGGCGCCGACCAGCAGCCCCTGGCTGTCGGCCAACCCGCAGGCCAGCGAGGACGCCGCGAACAGCGCGGTCCCGGCGATCAGCAGCCGGCGCCGCCCCAGCAGGTCCCCGGCCCGACCGCCCAGCAGCAGGAACCCGCCATAGGTGATCAGATAGCCGCTGACCACCCACTGCAGGTTCTGCACCGAGAACCCCAGATGCGTACGGATGGTCGGCAGCGCGACGTTCACGATCGAGCCGTCCACGACGTCCAGGAACGTCACCGCGCACAGCAGCGCCAGCGTGACCCTGCCACGCCCGGTCGCCAGGAACGACCCTACCGGCGGCGCCGTCGACCCGGTCATGGCGTCGCTCACGACCCGGCGGCTTCCATCACGGGGCCGACCTCGACCCCGCCGCCGACCCGCAGCACCGGGCAGTCCCTGGCCAGCGCCAGCGCGGAGTCCATGTCCTCGGCGGACACCACCGAGTAGGCGACCATCCGGGAGCCGCTGCCGCCGACCTCGCCGAGCGAGGCGTAATCGGTCACCGCGTTGCCGACGTCCACCAGGGCCGAGCCCAACGCGCCGAACCAGGCCTGCCACTCGGTCGGCGTCCCGGCGTGGGGCGCGTAGTCGGAGGGCACACGGAAAGTGAAAACGTACTTGGCCATGATCTGTGGTCCTGTTCTGTGTCCGGGGCGCGCCCCGGACCGGGACCGCCTCCAATCGGGTAGACGGCGGCACGTCCATGAATTGGGCGCGCGGACACCGCCCAATTCGCGGGCCCGGCGGCGTCGGTATCGATAGACAAGCCGAACGCGCCCTGCGGAAAGAAGAGAAGCGAGGATGCTTGCCGATGGAGATGGACACGACGGACCTGATCGCTCGGGCTCGGACCGGCGACCACAACGCGTTCCGCGACCTGGTCCAGGGCCACTCCCACGAGTTGCAGGTGCACTGCTACCGCATCCTGGGATCCCTGCAGGACGCCGAGGACGCACTCCAGGAGACCCTCGTGTCCGCCTGGCGTAACCTCGGCGGCTTCGGCCAGCAGTCCTCGCTCCGGACCTGGCTCTACAAGATCGCGACCAATCGGTGCCTGAGCATGTTGCGCGCCGACAGCCGGCGCCCCCGCATCGCCCCGCCGCTGCCCGAGGCCACCCTGCCCGAGCCCTCCGGCGCCGGCGATGCCCCGCCCTGGCTGGAGCCCTACCCCGACGTCCTGCTCGACCACCTCGTCGACCAGCGCCCCGGACCGGAGGCCCGCTACGAGACCACCGAGGCCATCTCCCTGGCCTTCATCACCGCCCTGCAACTGCTGCCACCACGCCAACGCGCCGCGCTCGTCCTCCGCGATGTCCTGGGCTACCACGCCGCCGAAGTCGCCCAAATGCTCGATGCCACCCAGGAATCGGTTCAAAGCGCCCTCAAACGAGCGCGGGCCACCGTCGACAACCACCTCACCGACTCCAGCAATACCGGCAGCAGCGGCACCGGCAGCCGCAGGCCTGCACGCCAACTCGACACCGCCGCCGAACACCGGCTCGTCGCCCGGCTCACCGACGCCCTGGAACGCGCCGACCTGGACGCCCTGATCGGACTGCTCGTCAGCGACGTGAGACTCTCCATGCCCCCGGCCATGCTGGAATACCGCGGCATCGAAACAGCCCAGCGCTTCTTCGCCGCCTCCACCTTCCGCCCCGGCCGCACCTACCGCGTGGTACCTACCCGCGCCAACGGCCAGCCAGCCGTCGGCTTGTACCTGGCAGACCCCCACGCCCGTGTCCACCGCGCCTACGCCCTCCTGGTCATCACCATCGCCGGCGCCCAGATCACCGCCATCACCGGCTTCAACACCAACGTCATGACGCGCTTCGGACTACCCCGAACCCTCCCCGAAACAGATTGAGAGACTTCTGGCGCCACCCCGTTGTCCCGCGCCTGAAGGCAGAGCTCGGATGGTTGTCTCAGAGGGCGGTATGAGAGTGCGGGATGTGGTGTTCCGTCGGTCTTGTCATCGCTCGATGGTGTGACGTTGGGCATCGTCGCCGGTCAGGCGTTCGGGGTTCGCTTGGGTTGTGGCATGAGCATGCGCAAGCTGTACCCGAGCGATCTCACCGACGAGCAGTGGGAGCTCGTCGAACCCGTGATCACGGCATGGAAGGCCCGGCATCCGTCGGTCAGCGGACATCAGGGGAAGTACGCGATGCGGGAGATCGTGAACGCGATCCTCTACCAGAACCGCACGGGTTGTCAGTGGGAGTTCCTGCCCCACGACAAAACGTCGCGTTCTCAAAGCTGATGCGGATACCCGAGTCTCTTCGCCAGCAGGGAAGGACCTACCACTACGCCAGCCTGAGGCACCCGGACCTGGTGCGCGAAGAGGGGCAGGGGACCGATGCACAGCTTCTGCAAGCCCAAGAGGAGTTCCTCGCCGCTGCCAGGGCAGTCCTGGATGGGGACAGCACGTCTCAGTGACCCGTAACAAAGTCTCAGGCGCAGCACGAGCGAGGAAGTTGTTGGGTGGGGTGCCGCACGAACGCAGAGAGCACGATGCGGCCGTAGACCTCGAACCTCGGCGCCTTCGCGCGGCGCGAGCGGATCAGGTGGGCCTGGTGCCATCGAGCACGGACCGAACTATTGGGTGGTCGCCCGCGATGACGCCATGCCCGTCACTGGAGGCTGAGGCTGCCTGTCCAGCCGACTATCACAGTGAAGTGGCGCCGCATGCGTGCGTTGAATCGCACTGTCGCTCACAACCTCGTGCGAGGCATAACTGCCGGTCTCGGTAGCGCCTTGGTCTCGATTGCAACGTGGTGGCTTGAGCACCGTTGATCTGACATCCACGGTTGACATCAACGATGTCGGACGGAGGCGTACACCAGCAGCTCTCTTCGACCGCCATCCCAGTCGCCGACCGGAGCCGGAGCAGGCTCGGATCGAACTCCTAAAGCGGGTGTCGCAGGTTCGAATCCTGCCGGGGGCACAGAGAGAAGGGCCAGTTCAGGAGGGATTCCCTCCCAGACTGGCCCTTCGGCGTTTCGGGGGTCGTGCCACAGGCGTGCCACTACGTGGAGGAGGCCTGGTCCGGACCGGCCATGGTCTTCGACACGAAGAGGCTCAACCGGAAGGTGGTCGGTTGCGTCAGGCGCCCACAGAGCCTGTCCACCCGCACCGCCGTCCAGTCGATCTGCGTGTCCGACGCTCTGAGGCGGCGTACATGAGCGTGCCATTCCGATTCGTCCTGGGTTTCGAAAAGCACCTCCCAGCGGCCCGCGTTAGACGCGAAACGAGCAGCAGCGCGCTGCACCTCGTCCTGCTGCTGACGTCTTCTTCTGCGCTGCCCAGGCATCGGCTCAGCATCGCCAGTTTCGACCATCACAGCAAGGCCATTACCTATCCCCGTGACCGGAAGCCCCTCCCCCACCCTCCCTGATCATGGTCCCAAGCCGGTCCGCGATGGCCCGGACCCGGTCGCTGGTCATGTGCTGGTAGATCAGCGCGGCACGGGAGCTGCTGTGACCCATCCGCGTCATCAGCTCCCGCGTGCTGGCCCCGGCCGTGGAAGCCAGAGTGTTGCCCGTATGCCTCAGGTCGTGGAAGTGCAGCTCGGCCGTGACGCCTGCATCCTTCCGCGCCTTGACCCAGTCGTCCCGGAAGTTGCTCCGCCGAAGCTGCCCACCCTGCGGCCCGACGAACACGTGACCGTCCTGTCCAGCAGCGGCGTAGCACTCCAGGTGGAGCGTAATCGCGTCGACCAGCTCACCGGGGAAGGAGACCGTGCGCACCCCCGCGGCCGACTTGGGCGCCTTGTCGAAGAGCCGCCCGTCCTGCAACTCGGCTTGCGCCCGGCGGACCACGACCAGGCGGCCGGCCAGGTCGATGTCCTTACGACGCAGCGCGGCCAACTCGCCGAAGCGGAGCGTCGTGAACGCCGCCAGGAGGACGAGCAGCCGGTAGCGAGGCGCGATGGCATCAGCCACCCCGAAGACTTCCGTCACCGACAACACGGGCCGCTCAGGCACGTCATAGCTGTCTGCGCCTTTGATCCGGCACGGGTTGCGCCGAATCATCTCGTCGTCCACGTCGATCTGGACGCGGTGGCCGGGCAGCTGCTTCTCGTACCGCTTCCATCTGCGGTCGTGCCTCTTGTAGCGCTGCGAGGCCGGCAGGCGGCCCATGTCGAGGCGGTTGAGGATGCGCCAGACGCCGGCCTTGCTGATGGTGACGTCGTGGTACCGCTTGAGGTACATGGCGATCTTCTCGGGCCCGAAGTGGTAGTTCTGCCGCAGATAGATGATCTTCCCGACCACCTCGACATGGGTCGCGTTCGGGCAGGTCTTCGGTGCCTTGGACCGAGTGCGCAGGACCTCGACGCCTTCGGCCTGGTAGCGGCGGTACCAGGTGTAGTACGCCTGCCGCGAGATGCCGAAATAGCGGCAGGACATCGCGACGTTTCCGCTGACCTCTTCGACGTGACGTATGACGGCCAGGCGCCGCTTGGCCTCACGGTCAAGCGGCGGGGTGGTAGGGCTGGACTTCGACATGGGGATCTCCGTAGTGATCGGAGACCCAGGTGTCAACGATGATCGGCAGTTTTAGAAAGCCTCACGCCAGGTTCTGAGTTACAACTTTCTCTACTGGTTCAAGCCCCGGCTGCGCTCCGCTCCGCCGGGCGCGCTCCTGGCTCCGCTCCGCCGCCGCTCCTGCCTTCGGCTCGCTCCGGCGGGCTGCGCCAACGCGCGCCCACGTGGGGGCCCGGAGCGATGGGTGATCACCGTACACATGTCGCAGTCAGGGCGATGCCTCCGGCGGGGGATCGGCCGACACCGGGATGGAGGGAGCGCCGTTCCCGGCTACCGGTTCGTAGTGGCGTGCGCGGGGAGCTCCCATCCCGACCACCGTCGACCCAGGCAGAGCCGAGCAGACGCGGCCCATGGCGTCCAGGTCGTTCGTACAGTGGCGCGCTCCACCTGGACGCCATGAACCACGCCCGCTCCGCGGTGTGTGGGTCGACGGCGGACGGGATGGGAGCTGGGGAAAGTGGTGGGTTACTGAAAGGACACATAGCCGCCCCATGTTCAGTAGCAGCCCACCACTAGAGCCTGTCCGACGGGTCACGGAGTGAGCGGCCCGTCGCACGGGCGCATGGACGGTCACGCAGCTTGGATGTTCGATGCCTGCTTGCCCTTCGGACCCTGCACAACATCGAACGACACCTGTTGACCCTCTTTGAGGGTCTTGAAGCCATTCATGGTGATGGCGCTGAAATGGGCATAGAGGTCCTCGCCTCCTTCGTCCGGGGTGATGAAGCCGAACCCCTGCGCGTCGTTGAACCACTTCACAATTCCGGTTGCCACGCTCGCTCCGCGTCCTGTGTGCGTGGCCGTCATCGACCACGACCGAATCATGGCACAGGCCGAAGCAGTATGCATACGTATGCTCACTGTGCGTGCACGCCATGCGGGCCTTCACCGACGAGGCAGCCGCCTGAGCTATCGGACACTTCCTAGGCCTCAGCGGTGGTGGTGCCACCAGTAGAGCGCGACGGTCGCGGCCCCGCTCAAGCTGGCTTTCACAGCCGTACGCATGAGCTCATCCGAGGCGTAGTTCAGGAGCTTACGGGAGTGGCGGCGTGCACCCCGTTCGACCAGGTGGGTGCTGATCCGGCGGGTTCCCCGGGCCGTGCGTGCGAGTTTGCGCATAGGTTGCTGACGGTGGCAGCGCCTACACTTTCGAGTGCTGGGAATGTCGACCTCCTTCGGTTGGCATTTCTGACGGTGTTGGCGGCCTCCTGCGTAGGACCAGGGGGCCGCCGCCGTTACCGGAGGAAGCTTGGGCCTGCGTTAGGACCAGGGAGCCGCCGTTACCGGGGCCGTGGCCGCATTCTCTATTCTGAGGCAGCGCACTGACACTGGGGCATCGCGAACAACCCTGCCCTGAACTGCATTTATGTTCATTTGGTCGGTGACGGTCAGTCAGTTTTGTCAAACTATGTTGATGGCTACACGCCCAATGCGCATCGAGCACGGTCGGACCCCAGTGGCCGACGAGATCATGCGAGATCAGATCCGGCGAGCATCCAAACAGTCGGGAGACACCAGTGCCAGCTTCCGGCTCCTCATCGCGACCATCCTTCGCGATGCTGCCGAGTCCGTCCTCCGCGAAGAGGTCATCGCGGCCCGAGAGGTGCATTCCCTGACCTGGAGGGAGATCGGTGAAGCTTTGGGAGTCTCAGCTCAGGCTGCACACCACAGGTATTCGTAAGCGCACGCCGGGGCCCGAGCGAACAAGGCTGTGCGCCTCACGACTGCTGGAACTCAGGGCGAGCGGCGAATCTGTCAAGTCGGCCTAGGACGGCTAACACCAGCGCCTGACACCAACAACCCCGCACAGCAACGGTTGGCGCCGGACCTCTGCGTATGGCATGGGCAGAAGCACGGCCGGTTGACCAACACCGCCGACGTCCCATGATCGACCTGATAAGGATGAGGCCAGACCTCAAAGCCGTGGACTGTACGGGCGCCAGCTGCACCATCGGCCGGCGCCCGTCGCCTTGGCGCGGTCATTGAGACTCCACCGCCCGCGTGCCCATGCATCCGAGGTGCGTGGTCGGCGCTGTCAGGTCTCACTCTTGGCCATCAACAGAGCCTGCGTCGCCGGTTAGGCCACGGGCTGGATACCGGACCCCCCAGGCAGACCAGGGATGCAGCTGCACTACAGAGCTGGCTACCCCGGGTGCCGACCACGCGCCGCTGAGACTACGCGTCCGCACTGACAATCGAGACCAGATCTTGGCGGTACAGCAGGGAAGTACAGCAACCGCGCCGACCACTACTGGCCGTAGTAGCGCGTGAACGGCTGTCTGAGCAGGCGTGGAGACCTCAGCGACTGCCTCGCCCATATTTCGCATCGAGGGGGCACGGCGCGGTCTGGGCCGTGCCACTCTCGTGCCAGAACGTACGGGGACTCACGGGGAACCAGAGTTCACCAGGGCGACGCCGCCGGCCAGCGCCCAAGGCAGGGAATCCGCAGGTCACCCCGGTAGCCGACCAGCCTCGCTCCTAAAGCGGTGGCTTCCTGGCAACCAGCGGCAGCGGCCAGCTAGCGCAGGCCACGAGTGCGCTGCCGTCCTCGGTGAGAAAGAGCAGGGTGAACCGTGTCCGATTGCCAGGATCGATCAGCGCTGTGCGCACAGGCCGGTCGTATTCCCTGATGAGCTGCACTGCTCGCTCCAGGCCAAGGGGTTCGAATCCGCGCATCCGCATGCGCTGAAGTCGGCGACTGAAGACTCCGGCATGCGCGCCAGTGGGTTGTACCCGCTCCTCCACCGAGTAGGGGGCGCCGCTGCGGAGGGCGGCCAGAGCTATCACGGACGCCTCGTCATCACCGATCAACAGCGATTCCAGCACATGCCGTTCCATGGTCAGTGCGGTACAGCAGCCAGGTACCGCAACCCTGATAGCCGCTCCCGCACGGTAGCGTCCCTCCGGGCCCACCCAGCGACCGGTATGACCCCCACTGGCTGATCCCGCTAGAGCTACGGATCAGAAGGTCACACCGCCCACGAGGCGGCTCGGCCAGACACCGGGCCGTCTCAGTTCCCGTCTCATTCAGCCCCGTTCACAGTCGTTCAGGCGGGACCCGAAGCCGTCCCAGCGCCGAAGGACAGGCGGCCATGAACACAGATGAACGCCTGTGCACGCACCCTGGCATCCCACCAACACAGTTGGAAAGCGTGTTGGCCAGGTGATGAGGGGGGGTCTGGGGCCTGCAACATAGTCCCGAAGTGGCTCCCGGGGACCTTTATGCCCACCCCCCTTGACCGCGGACCTCGAAGGTTCTCTGACCGGTCTTAGTCCGCCAGGCAAGCTAGCAGGAGGGACTGACAACGGGACGGTGGCCGGGAGTTGCGGTACAGCAGAGAACCTTCCTGCCGATGCTCGGCGAACCGGTTCCGGAAAGTCCCGGCCTTCTGGACACCTGGATCACCGAGCGCTACCTCACCGTGTTCGAGGAGTCCTGGCGGTGTTATCCCGATGTCCAGCCATGCCTGGAGACCCTGAAACAGCTTCCCCACGGACCGCGTCTCGCCGTTCTCACCAACGGCGACCCTGAACAGCAGCGCGCCAAACTCGCCCGCTTCGGCCTCCTCGAATACTTCGAAGCCGTCCTGACCCCGACCGACCTCGGTGCGGCCAAGCCCTCCGCCTACGCCACCGCCTGTCGGCGGATGCGGACGGACCCCGCACAGGCGGTCAACGTGGGCGACATGCTGGAAAGCGACGTGAACGCAGCTGCACTCTCACCGGCATCTGGCTGGACCGAGGCATCGACTTCGTCACCGGTGGACCATCGCCGACAGCAGACGAGACGATCCCCCGCATCGAACAGCTCACCGACCTCCCCAACCACCTATCACCCACGAACGCCTGACCAGCTCTCACGGCCTTCACAAATGTGCATCCGGACGGCACCGACCATGCCAGGCAAAGGAATTGGAGCCTCCTGGATGCAGTGCCGAACACGGGCCCACAGTACGAAGAACGACTCACAGGAAAGAGGGAACCGGTGAGCAACACCGTTATCAACGCCGAGCCGGTCGACTCGGCCGACGGCCGGGAGCTGCTGGAGGAATATCAGCAGGAGCTCTTCCAACGCTGGAGTGGTCCACTGCTGCACGATCAAACCGAGGCGCCGGCGGACAACACAGGACTGGTCCCACCCGGCGGGCTGTTTCTTCTGGCGAGGGTCAACGGTATCCCGGCCGGCTGCATTGGCATCCGGGCGCTGACCCCAGACGTCGGCGAGACCAAGCGCATGTTCGTGCGCTCTGCGTTCCGCGGCCAAGGGATCGGCCGGAGCCTGCTGACTGCCGTCGAAACCGAGGCCCACTAGCTTGGCCATACCCGGCTACGGCTGGACACCATGGAGGAACTCATCGAGGCTCGGGGCCTCTACGCCGCCTCCGGCTACATCGAGATTGCCCCATACACCACCAACCCCTACATCCGACACTGGTTCGAGAAAACCCTCTGAGTACACGCCCGTTGCGCCGGATCTGCTGCTACGGCAAACAACACGAGCCGCATCCCCTCAGCAGCAGGAGGACTGATCCACAGGAATTGACAATTACTCCTCGCCGATGTGGTAGCGCGCAAGCAGTACAGCAACCAGATACCGCAACCCCACCAATCGTTCCCGACCCGCAACATCCCTCACAGGCTTCGTACTGACCGCTGTGACCGTCCCTGCCCCATCCACATAGAGCTACGGATCAAATGCTGACGGCTCCCATGGAGCCCGCAAGAGACTTGGGCCCATGGGAATCGACCTGGAGCTGCACTCCGCACGGCCAACGCGAAACTGGCGCAAATCCCGAGCAACACTTCTGCGTAGCTCGTACGGGCATGGGGACGCGTTGGCCGATGCGCTCGGCTCCCTGCAACTGCTAGGGGTGCCTGGGCGGCTCACCGCTGTTGATCCGTACGGAGACACGTTGATGAACGAGCAAGAGGCCGCCGCCGCACTCACCGAGATCAGCAGTCTGCGTCAACAGTGCAGCGATCAGCACCAGGTTGCTGCACTAAACGACCTCGCAACGCAACTACAGCAGTGCGCCAACACCCCCGGCAGCTACCTGTGGTTCCAGGGCGACTGAACGCGTGCCACAACCGTGCCAGAACGAGCGGGGAGTCACGGGGAACAGCAGGCGTCCACAGGCCGTGAAGCCCACGCCCTGTGGAGGGCTCATTTCGCAGATCAGCCACCGAGTCGACCAACCTCGCTCGTAAAGCGGGTGTCGCAGGTTCGAATCCTGCCGGGGGCACCAAGGAGAAGGCCACCTACGGATCTCCGTAGGTGGCGTTTGACCAGTCGGCCGTGACCGTCGAGTCGGTGAAGTCGGCGGAGGGGATCTGATGGTGCGGCTGTACGAGTCCCCGGGGCGGGCGGGCGCGGGCCACCTCGGTCCGGGGTTCCCAGTGTGCCGGGCCGAGGTGACAGACCTGCTGGAACGGCGGCTGCACGAGGGCGACTTGGCCTTCGGGCTACGACCGTTCCAGATCCTCAGCGGAGTCTGCGCCCGGAGTGACTACTTGCGTCCCACGCCCTTGTCGCCGATGTGGAAGATCCTGTGGCTGTCGCGGGCCATGTCGACGACAAGCTTCGTGGTGGTGTTGCCCCAGGTAAGGGTGACGACGGCCTCCGTGTAAGTGCGGGTGGTGCCGTTGTCGGTGACCTTCCAGGCGAGCGGGACGTTCTGGGCGCGCAGGACGCCGTCGGCGTGCTCCCTCTTCTCCCAGGCCGCCAGTTCCTTCTGGAAGGCGGGGGTGAGGTAGTGGCTGCGCAGGGCCTGTCCGAGGTGGCCGCGGTCCTCACGGAGCACCGCGTCGCTGTAGGCGCCGTAGAAGTCGGCGATGCGGGTGATGTTGTCGGACGGCTTGCCGCTGACGCTGCGCGGGGCGCCGGCGGATGCCTGGGCGGTGGCGCCGAGGCCGAGAGCGACGGCGAGGACGCCGGCGGTCAGGACGGTGCGGGTCTTGCTGCTCATGTGTGTTCCCTGCTTTTCGAGTCGTGACGAATCGCGCCGAATGGCGCTGTCGGTGGGCGATGGGCAGCCCTCCCCACCCCCGTGGCGGAGGGCGGCCCCGGTCATGCGGTCAGTGGAGCTTGTTCACGGCCGTGGCGGTCCTGCCGTCCCAGCCGACGGAGAGCAGACGGAAAACAGTCGGATGTCGGAGGCGCCCCAGGAGTTCACCGTGTGCAGGCTGTGGACTTGGGTGCTCTCCTCGACAGGCAGCGTGCTGTAGTCCTTCGCCGGGGCCTCGGTCTCCGGGTCGGCCTTCTCGATGG
The DNA here is from genome assembly GCF_007113425.2 of Streptomyces sp. RLB3-17. NCBI lineage: Bacteria > Bacillati > Actinomycetota > Actinomycetes > Kitasatosporales > Streptomycetaceae > Streptomyces > Streptomyces sp. RLB3-17. The sequence continues at coordinate 27,018 of NZ_CP041610.2, forward strand.
ATGCCGCACAGGACTTGATGTTCTTGGTCAGCCGCGAGCCGAGCCGTCGTCGCCCGGCTTCATGCTCAGGCAGCGGTCCTGTTCCACCGCCCCGGTACGCCCGCGGCAACCTTGCCGGTCGTTCAGGAGGAGCTCGGGTGCGGCGGGAGATCGGTCGCCGCGAGGAAGCCGGGCGCCTTAGCCGGGTCGTTCGCCGGTGTGGCGAGCGTCGCGCCGAGGGCGAGGCCCGTGGCGGTGAGCGTGAGGAGCGCGCCTGCTCGGGTGCGCTTGGGCATGGGTGTCCCCGGTGGATGAGTGGGTGGGTGTCGTCTGTCGCCCGCCGCCGGGTGGTCGGTCCGGCCCTGGTCGGTGCGACACCAAGAGCATCGGCCGTCACGGCGGCCCAGCGCAACGCCGGACGCCCGTCCAGCGACGGTGGAACCATCCCAGCCCATCTGACGTGCAGGTATATGGACCGCCTGGGATACGGGGATACGTGGGAAGACGGGGGAACGGTGTCGACCGGGGACGACGTCGAGCAGTTCGCGGCGCTGCTGCGCCGGCTGAAGGACCGCACGGACCGGAGCTACGGCTCCCTGGCCCGGCGCCTCAACATGAACACCTCCACGCTGCACCGCTACTGCGCGGGCGAGGCGGTCCCGCAGGACTATGCCCCGGTGGAGCGCCTGGCCGCCTTCTGCGGAGCGACACCAGAGGAACGCCTCGAACTGCACCGCCTGTGGCTGCTCGCGGTGACGGCACGACAGCGGTCGAGGACGGGTGAGAGGGCGGCAGAGCCGGCAACGGGCGAGGAGGCAACGGAGCCGACGAACGCCAAGGGGGTGCCGGAGCCGGCAGGTGGCCGGCGGGCTTCGGGTCCGGACAGCCGGATGGCGCTGCGCGCGGGCGGCATCGGTGGTGGCGGGGACGGCACGAGCGGTGCACCACGGCGACTCGACGCGAGCGCATCCGACACGGGCGCATCCGACGCCGGGCTGCCCGCTTCCGACGCTCCCGGACCAGGCAGTCCCGAGCCGACGATCCAGTGGGATGCCACCCGCTCGACCGGACGGACCTGGTACCGCCGTCGCCGCACCGCCATCGGCGCCGCCACGGCGACCGTGCTGCTGGTGACGCTGGGCAGTCTGTCGGCGCTGTCGGCCGACCGGTCTCACGACAACTCGCCAAAGCCCACCGGTCGGTCCCGTACGACAGAAACCGGTACGTCACACCACCCCTCGGCCACTGCGACCAGCCCCTCCCCCAGCCCTGCGCCGGCCTCGCCGTCCGCAGGAACACGGGCTACGGGAAGTCCCGAGGCAAAGGGCGGACCCTCGGCGGGCACGAAGAGCGACGCCCCCGCGCCGACCGGTGTGCCCCTCGCCTGGACCGTCGACTCTCAGATCTGGGACGGAGGTTGCGGGTACGACTACGTCATCGACAAGGAGCCGACCCAGGTGCCCCCGCCGCCGGTGGAGCAGGACGCCGGAGTGTGGGCGGCGACGCAGGGGGCGGTGCCGGGGCGGCAGACGATGGTGCAGATCTCGGTGCAGGGGAAGTCGTCCACGGCCGTGGTCCTGGAGGCCCTCCGGGTCCGTATCGTCAGCCGCGGCGCCCCGGTCACCGGCAACGCGTACGCCATGGGCCAGGGATGCGGCGGCGGACTGGCGCCCCGTGACTTCTCCGTGAACCTGGACATCAACCGCCCGATCCCCCACGCGCGCGCCGTGCAGTTCCCCTACCGCGTCTCCGCCGAGGACCCGGAGGTGCTGCTGGTCACCGCGACGACCGAGACCTACGACTGCGAGTGGTACCTGGAACTCGACTGGTCCTCCCAGGACCGCACCGGCACGGTCCGCATCGACGACCACGGCCGCCCGTTCCGCACCAGCAGCATCAAGGGCCTGTCCCACTACTGGTACGGCACGAACGGACACGGTGTGCGTCAGTGGGTGCCCACCGACTCTTGACGCACGCCACACGGCCAACGACGCCCCGGCCGGCCCTGAGTCCCGCCTCTAAAACTGACGATCATCGTTGACACCTGGGTCTCCGATCACTACGGAGAACCACATGTCGAAGTCCAGCCCTACCAACCCGCCGCTCGACCGTGAGGCCAAGCGGCGCCTGGCCGTCATACGTCACGTCGAAGAGGTCACCGGGAACGTCGCGATGTCCTGCCGCTATTTCGGCATCTCGCGGCAGGCGTACTACACCTGGTACCGCCGCTACCAGGCCGAAGGCGTCGAGGGCCTGCGCACTCGGTCCAAGGCGCCGAAGACCTGCCCGAACGCGACCCATGTCGAGGTGGTCGGGAAGATCATTTCTCCGACCGCGAGGTGGCTGCGACGCGTTTGTGCGTGCGGGAGGGCACGGTGGCAGTCTGGGAGATGGGCCTCGCCGCAGGCGACGACATCGAACGCCTTCGTCAGGGCGACGAGGTCGGATTCAACACGGACACCTCATGGGCAGCTTCGGCGATGCGACAGCCTGGCCTGCGCTGACAGCGCCGTTCCGCAGGTTCTGGGAGCCGTCGACGTCGTCGCTCTGATCTGGGGCGACTGACTTCACTGTCAAGGCGTCTGCCTTGTCGCCACCCGCCACAGGGAGGCGAGGAGTCCTCGGCTTCGCCAGGCACGATGGACCAGCCCGTCGCAACATCAATCCCACCGTTGTGGCAGACGTACTCGGCCCCGGGAAACTCGTGCAGCCACGCGGCCAGGGTCTGGGCGGTACGGTCGGGCAGGACGTCAATCCGCTCACTTGCCGGCGTCGATGCCGAGGAGCTTCGCCACCCCGGCGACCTGCCGGCCGGAGGCGCAGCTGCCCGGCGATCGTCATCCGGGGATCACGTCTAGGCTTTCCGGGCCAGTCCGGCGGCGATGAGGTGTTCCCACACCGTGAGCTCTCGTCTTTCGCCGCTGTTCCACGAGTTGTCGCTCTCGTCGGTACGCCACAGGGACGCGGGGACGATCCCGGGGTCGAGGATCTCCAGGCCGTCCAGCAGGGAGGCGATCTCCGCGTCGGTGCGCCACCGGCCGCGGCCGAACGTCTGCTGGAGGACCGTCTCGGCCTCCGCGGTCTCCGCGTTGTTGCCGGAGCGGAAGTGGCTGATGAAGAAGTAACTTCCGGAGGGGACGTGGTCTCGCCAGTAGCGGACGATGCCGGCGGGGTCCTCGTCATCGTTGACGTGGTGGAGGATGGCGCTGAGGATGACGGCGACGGGACGAGTGAAATCGATGATCTCCAGGGTGTCGGGGTGAGTGTGGATGCCTTCGGGGTTGCGCACATCGACCGCGACGACGCGGGTCCGGTCGTTGTTCTCCAGCAGTGCGCGGCCGTGGACCAGCACTTGGGGGTCGATGTCGACGTAGACGACCCGGGACTCGGGGGCGTGCCGTTGCGCGACCTGGTGGACGTTGTCCGCGGTCGGCAGGCCACTGCCCAGGTCGATGAACTGCCGGATGCCGGTGGTCTTCGCGATCTCCCTGACCGCCCGGGTCAGGGCCGCGCGGTTGGCGAAGGCGATGGCCACCGAACCGGGCAGGTCGCGCTTGAACACGTCGCCGATCTCACGGTCCACGGCGTAGTTGTCCTTGCCGCCGAGCAGGTAGTCGTAGACGCGGGCGATGCTGGGCCTGGCCGGGTCGATGGAGGAGCCTTCGTACGTCATGGCAACCATTCTTTCCCTCAACGCCGCCTGCGGACCCTCATTTTGGGATTCTCCGGCCGGTTGGGGGCGGCGCGAGGGCATGGATGCCTGGGCTCGCTGTCAAACGCCCGTACCCTTCAAGCAGGCTCGATCGGGCATGAGTGGCAGCCCCGGGACACCGGTGCCCTCGGGCGTGAACGCCAGGCACTTATCCTCCCCGCGCAGGCGAGGATGAGCCGATGCGGGGGTGCTGGTGGCCGTAAACGGGGCCGTCCTCCCCGCGCAGGCGGGGTGAGTCGGCAATGGTGTCGAGGTCGGTGCGCAGGCTCGTCCACCATGCCGGGGCCACAGCGCCAGGAGATCACCGACACCGCTTCCAGGCGGTCAACGGTTCCGGCTGCCCGGCGGGGACGGCCGCCGGGGCTCCTTGCGTTCAGGTCGGGCTGCACGCTGTCGTACAGAGCGGGGTCTCGGTAAAAGAGACTGGACACTTCCAGGTGTTCCGGCTCCACGATGTCCAGACTGCTCATACAAGGCTCCGCAGTCCGACTTCCAGGGCGAGTTAGCTCGAAGCGCGCCCGAGATGACGTGCGTCATGCCAGTTCAAGACTTGCGCTATCCGGCGCTGCGTCTCTTCCGCCACCACGCGAGCTTCTGCCACGGCATCACCGCGTTCACGCACCAGGCTTTCGTAAACCGGCAGGTGATCATTTTCGGCCGAGTTGGATGTCACAGGGATCGTCCTCCTGGGTGTCGTACTTCTGTGCCGCCTGAACGGGCCCTGAAATCCTTGGTGACTTCAAGGGCAGGAATGCGGTCAGACGCGACTGAGCCGCACAGCGATCCCATGGCCGACGAGCACATAAAGCAGGGCGGGCAGACCGTAGTTGAGGAGAACCCGAAGGGCCTCTGTGTCCATGGTGAAAATGTCCTGTGACCACCAGGCCAACAAGTCGGCCGTTCCGTGCACGAACTCGACGAAGACGTTTCCCTCATTGGCTCCGAGCAAGTGGAGCAGGATCCACAGGCACAGGAAGCCGGCAGCAATGTCGGCGACCGTCTGGATGGCCAGGGCCGTCCGTCGGGCAGCGCCCTGGTTCCGCTGGTGGCGGCGTGGTTCGCCCGGGGCTTGGCCGTAGGAGGGGTATCCGGGCATCGGGTCGGGATTGCTCACTGGAATCCAATCTGACGCATCATCTTGCAAGCCGGGGTGAGGCAACCGCCTCCTGGGTCGCCTCTCACGAGAGTCTCTTGACGGTCCCGCCTGGAAATCATCGCGGGCCCGTATAGGTCTGCGTCACGCAGCCGCCGCCGCGTTACACACCGCCCGGGATATCCCACATTTGGGCACACATTCTGCAACTTTCCCCATTGTGCGGACGAGGGATTCCTTTTGCCGACCGCCAAGGCCGACCAGTAATGACCTCGAGGACCGCCTGGCGTGATCACGGGGCGCGACTGCGGACACCCAGACACGCACGACGCTCACATACAATTACCGAGAATCCCCGCAGGAGCATCACATGGGCTGCACATAACCTTTCGAAAGCGCCATTAGTGCTACTGGCCGCTCGATTCCGCGTGCGAACGTGACCGGGCCGGACGGCATGTCGCCCCGGAAGACCGCAAATGGACCACTGCTCCTCGTGTCGCCGGTATCTCAATGGCGCGCTGGTGCGCCCCGGGTGCGGTCCCTACGCTCCGAAGCCAGTCAGGCCGTCGCGGACGCCTGCGGGAGGACCACCATCCTGGCCGCAGGTGCCATCCGACGGGTCACGGGAATACCGGCGGATGGTGTCGCAGCGCAGACGGCCGAGCCCGTCGATGCCGTCCGACTGAAAGATCAGGCCGTCGCCCCGAGTCACACCCAGGCCTTGCTCCCTCAGCCGTATGCGCGACATCCCGGCTACCGGCTGGAGTGGCGTCCACGATGACGAGGGGTCACGGACAGCGCGCCGGGCGGGCGACCCTCTCGGCCACGCCGTCGTCGGCTACGGCAGCCCAGGCGCCCATGCCACTGAGGCGCCCGGGCTGCCGTATGCGTGCAGGAGCGGGCTGGCAGGGGGAAACCCGCCCGCTCCTGCGATCGGCACCCGCATACCTCCCCACGCGGGCGGGCGCCACGACCATGCGCCAGTCCGGCCGCCAGAACGGAGCGCTGCGAGTGGCGCTTGGGTCACAGCAGGCGCAGTGCGATCGACAGGCGGGTCTTGTAGTTCTTGTACGGCTCGGCCTGGCTCCTTGTCCTCGGTTCGCGGTTCGGGTGGCTGTCGGCCCTCGGCCTTCGCCTCGATCACTGCTTCCAGGGCGTTCCGGTACTCGTCCTGGTAGCCGGAGATGTCGTCCGTCGTCATCGAGTCGACCAGCTGCAGCGCTTCGTCGATCTCGGAGTCCGTGACCTTGGTTTCCTTCGGTGCGAGCTCGGAGGGGTCGCGCACCTCGTCGTCCCACTTGAGGACGAGTGCGACCAGTGCCCCGTCCCGCACGCGCAACAGCACCAGGCGCTCACGCCCGTGCCACGCCAGCTTCGCGACGGCCACCTTCGTGTTGCGGGCCAGCGCCCGGGCGATCAGAGCGTACGGCTTCGCCGCGACTTGGCCGTCGTACTTCAGGAAGTAGCTGTCGCCGCTCAACCGCACCGGGTCGATCGACGCGCCCGACCGCGAACGCGACGATCTCTATCGCTTTCGCGGTCGGCAGCGGCATCTGTTCCAGCTCTTCGTCCGTGACCGCGACCAGCGTGTCCTTGGCGACCTCGAACCCCTTGCCGATCTCACCCGCGGCCACCTCGCGGTCCTCCGCCTCGCAGAACTTGCGCACCCGCACCCGGCCCAGATCCTCCGCATGGACCTGATGGAAACGGACCGAACGGTCCTCGGTGGCACTCAACAGCTTCACCGGAATGGTCACCAGCCCGAAGCTGATCGCGCCGCTCCACAGCGGTCGGGGCATCACAGACCTCCACGACAACCCCGAGCCCCCACCAGCCTAGGATCCCCCAGAGCGGCCCGCTCCCCGGCGACACCGCCGCGCACCACCGCCGTCGCCGCCGCAGGCTGGACGATGGGGTGGCTGGTCCGACTGGGAGAAGCTGGGCAGCGCCACCTTGTCCGGCGATCCCTCCGCTCTGCGGACGGCTGCACGGCGCATCGGGGTGTTCTTCCGCAACGGCCAAGGCCACCTTGAGCATCCCTGGCAGACGGTCATCAATGGCACCTACGGCCCGGGGAAGACGCTGGTGACCCATATCGGGGGCGACCCAGTCCCCGGGCTGAACGCCGACGGGCGCCCGGAGGCGTTCTTCCGGGGCACCGACGGCGCCCTGTGGCACGTGTGGGAAACCGCCAAGTCCGGCTACGGCGACTGGACCGACCCGGGCAGCCTGGGCGGCTCCCCGGCCGGAGACCCGGCAGTGGCGACAGACGCCCGCGGCCGCCTTCAGGTGTTCTTCCGCGGCACCGACGGTCATCTGTGGGTCACCCGCCAGCGGGCGGGCACTCATCCAGGGACTACAGGCCATCGACCCGGACGGCGAACCCAGCGACATCTCCCTCTCCCTGGGTCTGCTGGCTCCCCGCGCCCCGTACTTCGCCCAGCTTGAGCTGAACGCCATCGCGGCCGGAACCCGCCAGGTCGTCAACCTCGGCGCCGGCTACGACGACCGCGCACTGCGGTTCAGGCACTCCGGCGTGCAGTTCTTCGACCTGGACCTGCCAGAGATCATCGCCGACAAGGCGCGGCGCCTCGAAGCCCTGGACACTGACATCACCCTCGTCACCCTGGCTGCGGTGAACTTCGCGACCGACGACGTCGCCGACGTCCTGGCCCGCGCTGGGCACGACGCCCAGCAGCCCACCCTCTTCATCGGCGAGCACCTCGTCCTGTTCCTTCAGCCGGGCGACGTGGAACGACTGCTCGCGGGTGTCTCCAGCCACGCTGCGAAGGGCAGCATTCTGGCCCTCACCGCCGAGGTGCACCCCGCCGGCCTCGACTCGGCGCTCGTCATCTCGACGGTGGACGACGTGATGTTCGGCGGCGCCGGCCCCCTGCACACCATCAAGGCCCGCGACGCCTGGCTGAACCAGTTCAAGCAGCACGGCTGGCAGGTCAACAACGCCAACGAGGTGACTGCCGTCAACCACTTCGGACTGCCCATGACCGACCAGCCGGTCCAGATCCAGGCACAGTTCCTCACCGCGACAACGGCATGTCTCGGATAGGCACCCTGCATTAAACCGTCTCGAACTCGCCACCGCGGACTTGACCGTCCGCCTCCGCGGAAGCGACGAGCCCGACACCGTACTCACGACCTCCCGGTCACCAACAGCCGCCCTCATAGGGCGACCCGCGCGACAGGGGACGGTGACTGTCACACCGTCAGTGAGGTGTGACGACGCACGACTTCGCGTTCCGTGAAGGGCGAAGCCGACCGAACCGGCCGGCAGGCACGGCGCATCCCCCGTGAGAGCTACCCGGACCGTCCCTGCGCGGGTGATTCGCGGATGCCGGCGGATTTCTAGCGTGGTCGTCAGATCGGTCGCCGCCGGGGTGGCCGTCGCCGCAGGGAGGTCACGATGAGCACGCCGTCCGCCGCGCAGCACGACGAAGGGTCCCGCCCGGACGAGGACGGTGGCGGCCGGGGTGGTCGTCTCGGCCGGATCGTCCGCGCTCCGCTCGGCTGGATGCTGACGGGCATGGTGGGTGTCGGCCTGGTCTCGGGGCTGACCGCGACGGGTCCCGGGCCGGTGCCGGTTCTGGGCGCGGTCGCCGCGGTCGCCGTGTACTGGGTGGTGATGTGCCGGGTCGCGGGACGCTCCACGTCGGAGATCGCCCGGCAGGGGGCCGGCCGGGAGGCGCTGCGCGGCGGTGCGGTCGGCCTGGGCTTTGTCCTGGTATCCGCCCTCCTGATCACGGCGTTCGGGGGCTACTCGTTCTCCTGGGCGGGCAACGGCTTCTTCTCCGTCGTCTGGTCCGCGGCGATGGTGCAGGCCGGCGCCGCGGTCACCGAGGAGCTGATGTTCCGCGGTTTCGCCCTCCAGGCCCTGGAACAGCGGTGGGGCAGCCGAGCTGCCATCGTGATTACCGGGCTGTTCTTCGGCGTCGCCCACCTGGGTGCTCCGGGAGCCGGCGTGTGGAGCGCCCTCGCCATCGCCCTGGAGGCCGGCGTGATGCTGGGCGTCGCGTTCCTGTGGCGGCGTAACATCTGGTTCGTCGCGGGTCTGCACTTCACCTGGAACACCGCCGAGCAGCTGCTGGGCATCCCGGTCTCCGGACACACTCCCAAGGGCCTGTTCACGGTCGACACCCACGGCTCTGCCCTGCTCAGCGGGGGCACGTTCGGTCTGGAGGCGTCGATCGTGCCCGTCCTCATCGGTGTGCTGCTCACCGTCCGGATGTTCGTTCTCGCCGGCCGGAGCGGCGGTCTGCGGCCCCGGCGTCTCGTCCGGCACTGAGGCGGGTCGGCTCACGGGGCACCGGCTGATTGGAGGAAGAGGGACGTGATGTTTCGTCAGGGGCCGATGATCCGGCCGTCGTTGCGGGTACGGCTCGACCGGTGGAAGGAGCAGGACGCCTTCCTCAAGGACGGCTTCCTCGCCCTGGCGCTCACCCTGCTGGCCTTCGTACCGACCCTGTCGACGATCGGGGCGCAGATCGGCGATCTGCCCGAGCGGCCGGCGAACGCGCTGGGCGTGGGGCTGGTCCTGGCGCAGACCCTGCCGTTGGCGGCTCGCCGTCGCTGGCCCGCGGGCTGTCTGGCTGTCGTCGCCGTCGCGTTCGGCGTGCACCAGGCGCTGGGTTTCGCGACGACGTTCGGCAGCATGGGGCTGTATCTGGCGCTGTACTCGGCCGGGGCCCACCAGGTCCGTTTCCGCCGGAGCCTGGCGGGCGTGTCCAGCGTGGGGTACGTCGTGCTCGCCGTCGTCCTCCACCGGCTCGGCTCCCCGCAGGACATGACGGACTATCTCGCGTTCTATCTGGTGCTGGCCGCGGTCCGGCTGGCGGGGAGCGGTGTGCGCAGGCGGCGCGGGGAAGAGGCGGAACGGCGGCGGCTGGCCGCCGAGGTGGCCACGTCGGCCGAGCGGGCGCGGATCGCCCGGGAGCTGCACGACGTGGTCACCCACCATGTGACGGCCATGGTGGTGCAGGCGGACGCGGCGCAGTTCCTGATCACGTCCGCGCCGGAACGGGCCGCTACGGGGATGGCCTCCGTCAGCGACACCGGCCGCCGGGCCCTGACGGAACTGCGGTATCTGCTCGGCGTGCTGGAGGCGACCGGCGAGTCCACGACCGCCGGCCCCCCGCGTGGCTTGCTGCGTGAGGGCCTCGCGCGTGAGGGCCGGGGGCCCGCCCTGGGACGCGTGGGAGACCTCGTCGAGCAGGCCCGCAGGTCGGGTCAGCCGGTAGAGTTCAGCGAGCAAGGTGAGCGGCGGCCCCGGAGCGTGGACGTGGAGCTGGCCGCGTACCGGGTGGTACAGGAAGCGCTCACCAACGCGATGAAGTACGCGACCGGGCAGCCGACACAGGTCCTGATCCGGCACGGCGAGGAGCGCGTCGAGATCGGGGTGACCACCGACGGACCCCTCCCCGTCACCTCACCGGCGGCCGTACCGGCCCCCCGCGAGCCGGGCCCCGGGGGCGGACGAGGGCTGGCCGGGCTTCGGGCCCGGGTGCGGATGCTCGATGGTGAACTGGAGGCCGGACCCCGGCCCCGTGGCGGGTTCGAGGTCCGTGCCACGATTCCGTCCGAGCCCGAGCCCGTTCAGGAGTGACCCCGTGAGCGATGCGCCACCACCGATCCGTGTGCTCGTCTGCGACGACCAGGAACTGGTGCGGACCGGCTACGTCACCATCTTCTCGGCCCAGCCCGACATGGAGGTCGTCGGCGAGGCCGAGAACGGGCACGTGGCGGTGGAAGCCGCGCGGCGGCTGCGCCCCGACGTGGTCGTGATGGACATCCGGATGCCCCTGCTCGACGGCATCCAGGCGACCCGCCAACTGGCCGGCCCCGGCGCCGGGGAACCACCGAAGGTACTGGTCGTCACCACGTTCAACGTCGACGCCCATGTCTACGACGCACTGCGCGCCGGAGCCAGCGGCTTCCTGCTCAAGGACGCGCCGCCCGCGGAGCTGGTGAATGGCATCCGGACCGTCGCCCGGGGCGAGGCCCTGCTCGCGCCCGCCGTCACCCGCCACCTCATCGGCCACTACGCCGAGCACCTGCGCCCCGCCGAGTCCTCCCGGCCGGCCCGGCAGGACGTCGTACGCGCGCTGACACCCCGCGAACTCGAGGTGCTCCGGCAGATGGCCCAGGGGTTGTCCAACGCGGAGATAGCGGCGCAGCTGTACATCACCCCCGAGACGGTCAAGACCTATGTCTCGCGGATCCTGGCCAAGCTCGCCCTGCGCGACCGGGTCCAGGCGGTCGTCCTCGCCTACCGGGTCGGACTGGCGTCCGGCACACCGTGAACCGGCGGGCCGGACCGGCACGGATCCATCGGTTGACGTGCGGCGGTGAGCCCGACTGCTGGTCGGCCGACACACGCTTGCAGACCAGGTTGGCCAAGCCGCTCCCCGGTCTGGTGGTCGCATTCGACCGTTGTGCTCCGCTGATCCGTGGGTCTGGGTGGTCACCGCGTTGCTTCGACGGCTGTGCTCATGCCCCGTGACTGGGCCACGGCTGCCGCCGCGCGTACCAGCGCGGCCACGCCGCGGCTGCGGGAGCGCTCCGGCCAGGCGATGACCAGCGTTGCGGGAGGACAGCCCTCGACGGGGACGTAGGTCACCCCCTGCCGAAGGTATCTGGCAGCGACGGATTTCGGGAGCACGTTCGTCGTCGTGCCGAGGCTGATGAGAGCGACCAGTTGCGCGAGATCGTGGACGCCGTGCTTGTTGATGTCGTGCTCTGCCCGTCCGTCGACTTCTTCGGGGGCGATGCCGAGGTCGGCGAGCAGTACCCGGGAGGCAGGCGTGAGGGCGTGGTCCGCGGGCAGCGCGGCGACGCGGGCTCAAGGGCGACGATGTCAGCGTCGATGCCGTCCGGGTCGTAGGGTGCGAACATGAGCGCGGCGTCGGCCTCGCCGGTGCGCAGCAGCCGTGTGTGCTCGCGCCAGCCGCACAGGCGCACCGCGACGGGTTCGGCGTCGGGTTCGGTGGCCGCCGCGGTGAGCAGGTCCTCCAGCAGGCCCCCGTCGGCACTGCGGCAACAGCGGCAGGAGAGCGGGCGGTTACCGGTCGACCGGTGAGCGGTTGGGTCTGTGCTTCGCCTCCCCTGACCAGGACACCGAGCAGCGCATGCGCGCCCATCACGCGCGCGTACGGTCCCCACGACGCCGACGTTGCCGCACCCGGCCGACGACGCTGTCGACGACGGCACCGCCTACCTGGCGGAGCTCTCGGTCCGGCATGGCGCCGGTGGGCAGCACCGCGGCTATCGCCGCCGCCTCGGCCGTCGTCGACGGTGCCCACCGACATCTGCCGTAGAGGCCCCAGACGCCTACCTCGGACACCAGGGGTCAATCGACCGTCGGGTAGCCCTTCTCGAGCGCACCGTTTTGCCGACGGCGATTCTCGGCACGAGTTGCCGACACTGCCGACCTGCAGAAATGTCAGTGGGCACGGCAGACTCCCCGCTGGCGGTCAGTTGGCCTCCCCGTCGGCGGACATGAAATCTCCCCGGTGACGGACAGCTGATCTCCCCGCAGACCCACCAAGCTCATGACACAGAGCGGGCACGGTGAAGAGCGATGAGGAGATCATGGAGATTCTTGAGGCTTACGACCTCACCGGGAGTTACCGGAAGACCGCCGAGCTGGCTGGCTGCGACCACCACACCGTGGGCCGATACGTCCAGCTGCGCGGACAGGGAGTCGACCCGACCGAGCGGGCCGTACGGTCGAAGCTCATTGATGACTTCCTGCCGAAGGTCGAGGAACTGGTCGAGCGGTCCCGCGGCAGGGTCGGTGCCGACGCTGTTCACAAGAAGGTCGCCGCGATGGGCTTCACCGACACCGACTGCACGACCCGCCGGGCCGTCGCGACGGTGAAGGAGCCCTATCGGGCCGGGAACCGCAAGGTCGTCCGGCTGTGGATACCCGAGCCGGCGATGTGGCTGCAGTGGGACTGGGGAGAGGGCCCTCCCATCGACGGCAGACGCATCAGCCTGTGATACGCCTGGCTGGCCTGGTCCCGCCTCTGGTTGGTCATCCCGGTGCTCGACAAGACCCTGCCGACCGTCGCCGCCTGCTTGGACGCGACGCTCCGGACACTGGGCGGGGTCCCGACCTACTGCCTGACCGACAACGAGAAGACCGTCACGGTCGAGCACGTGGCCCGGATCGCGGTCCGCAACCCCGAACTGGCGGCGATCGCACGTTACTACGGCACGGTGGTGCGGTCGTGCGTGCCGGCCGACCCGGCCTCGAAGGGCGGGACGGAGGCGACGGCCCGGATCGCGAAGCGGGATCTGGTCCCCACCGCGGTGAATCTGCACACCGAGTACGCCGACTTCGCCGAACTCCAGCAGGCCTGCAAGGACTTCATGACCGAGGTCAACAGCCGGGTTCACCGCGAGACCCGCCGGATCCCGGCCCAGCTGCTGCCCGAGGAACGGCTACGGCTGCACCCGGTGCCCGAGCAGCCGTTCACCGCCGTGATCGGCGAGACCAAAAGCTTCGGCAATGACTCCACGATCTCGGTCGAGTCGGTCCGCTACTCGCTCCCGCACGAGCTCGTCGACGAGCGCGTCTGCGTCTGTTTCCACGGCGACGAGCTGATCGTGACCGCGATGGTCGCCGGCAGCGCGGCCGAGGGCGCCCGCCCTTCGCGCTCGGCCCCGGGCAGTCCGCGGATCGTCGACGAGCACCACCCCGACGCTCCGCGCGGCGAGCGCACACCCAGGGCGACGAACCCGGCCGAGGCACAGTTCCTGGCGATGGGCCCGGGGGCGACAGCCTGGCTGGTCGAGGCCACGGCGACCGACGTCCGCCGGATCCGGGCGAAGATGCGCGACGCCGTCACCCTGGCGAAGCTGCACGGGACCGCCGACGTCGACCGGGCGCTGGGCACCGCGGCGACGGTCGGCCGGTTCACCGAGGGCGACTTGCTATCGATCCTGGACCACCAGGGTGAGCACGACCGGACCGATCCGATCCGCCGCGGTGAAGCCCACAGCCTGCAACCTGGCACCTCCGCCTGGTCCGGGTTCACGACGCCGTGAGCCACGATGGTCTCATTCGGCACCGTCGGCGGGAGGGTTCTGCCACCCGGGCAGGGCCAGCTCGTCGTCGCGAAGCTGCCACACCGGCTGTTGCCCGGACGGCGGTCCGGCAAGGACCCGCAACTGCTGCGGACGGTATTCGTCGCGGGCGTCCTCCACGCTGAAGCCCGCCGAAGCCAAGACCTGGGCCATCGCCTCCGTCATCGCGGCCCCGACCGCACTGGAATGCCGCAGGACCGGCTCATCCAGTTGCTTGAGCCTGAATGCGCGACTCGCGCAGGCCCGCAGGCGAGGGTTTGCCTGCCAGGCCACGAACACTCCGCCGGCCGCGTCGGCACCGTCGTCGATGTCCACCTCGGCGCCACAGGTCAGGACCGGGTTCATCCCCGAGGCGAGCACGGGCAGGCCCGCGGCTGCCAGCTCGTTGCGGACCTTCCAGGCCAGCGACTCCAAGGCCGCGGACTCTTCAGCACCCACTCGTTCGAACATCCGCTCAATCTAGCCAACCGAACAGAAGGAACCCTTGATGACTGACACCGCAACCGCAACCGCCCGGCCCCGGCTGGCTGCCCCGGCATCCGCCGTCGCGGCCACGACCGGCGCCGTGTTCGACGAGGCGATCGCCTTGACGCGGCGCCTGAAGCTGCCTCACATCCGCCGGGCGATGGCCGAGGTCATCCCGACCGCGAAGGCCCAGCGTTGGGAGCGGGCCGAGGTCGTCCGAGCGCTCCTGGCCGAGGCCGCAGGCCGGGACGCCGCCAACCTCCGAACCCGCCGCACCCGGGCGGCCTTCCCTACAGAAAGCCTCGGCGGTGCCGGGCTGTGGAACCGGTTTGCCGTCCGGGCTGGGCAGGACACGCGGCAAGGTGGCAGTCACAGGAGTTACTCCAGCACGGGTGTGGTATCGCGCTGATACGGCCCAGGGGCCGAATCAGCCCTCCACCCGCGGGTGGAGGGCCTCTCGATGTCACATGCGCACGTACTCCTCGGTGTCCTCGGCGAAGTCCTTCAGTGCCTGGTCAGTGAGTGTGGGACGGGTCTGGGCGATGGCCTGCAGGTAGTCCTCCGTGCCGATCGGGATGCCTTTCCCCTGGGCGACTTCGCGTTCGAAGGCGGTTGCGGCACCCTTGCGAGCGGCGAACTCGATATCGGCCGGCGTGAACATTGCGCTTGCCTCCACCAAACGGTGCAGGTCGACATGGGTGGCGGCGGGCCCGAGGTAGCGCCGCCAGATCGCCGAACGGGCCTGAGGATCCGGCGGGCCGACGGGGATGACGTAGTCGAAGCGGCCGGGCCGAAGGAACGCCGGGTCGAGGGAGCGGACGGAGTTCGTGGCGCAGATCAGGAGGCGGTCGTCGTGGCCGCGGAAGCCGGGGATCAGCTTGAGCAGTTCGTTGGTGACTCCGTGACTGGGGTCGACAGCCGTACCGGACCGGACCGAGGCGATCTCCTCGACCTCGTCGATGAAGAGCACCACCGTCTCCAGCTCGGCCAGCTCGGTGAACGCCTCCCGCAGAGAGGTCGCCAGTCCTCCCTCATGGGACGATGCAAGCCGGGAGGGGAAGACCTCCACGAAGGGCCACTGCAGCCGCGAGGCGACTGCTTGGGCGAAGCTGGTCTTGCCGGTGCCCGGCGGCCCGAAGAGGATGACCGCCTTCGGCGGCCTCACTCCGTACTGCTCGGCCAGCACGGGCTGGGCCAGCGGCAGCACGATCCGCCGCTCGATGGCCTCTTTCTCCCGTTCCATTCCGGCGAGGCTGTTCCACAGACCCCCCGGAAGCATTCCTTCCCCCGAGTTCCGCGAGGAGGCCGGCGTCGCTCGCGCCGAGGTGCTCGACCTTCTCGTAGAAGACGAGCCCGACCCGGGAGCGGTAGCCGGAGTTCTCCAAGGCTGTGGTTCCCGTCGCCCCCGGTGTGAGGAGCGCGCCGATCCGGCGGACTCCCTGTGCCCGCAGGCGCCGCTCAAGCTCGGCGATCAAGGAGCTCCCAATACCGCGGTGGCGCCACGTCCCGGCCAGAGCCACCACGGTGATCCAGCCCCGCTCGCCGTAGGCCTGCGCCACGGCGACGCCCACCACTTCGTCGCCGACCACCGCCACCACGGCCGGTCCTCCGGCCCTGGCTGCGGTCACGACCTCCGATACGGGGAAAACGGCAGGTGCCTCGTCCGCCTGCTGGTTCTGGTCCCAGATCTGGATGGCGCGGTCCAGGTCGTCGTCGTGGAAGTCCCGCAATCGCCACGTCGGCATCGCCACCACCTTCGCGAAGGGGCCACCGCCGCTCCGCAGGGCAGAGGGCGTGGCGCTCCTGGCAACGGATCCCTGCTTCATTCTCCGCGTGCGTGCCACCCATGTGCGCGTCGAACGGTCCGGCATGGGGGAAGCGCCGATGGCAGCAGCGGTCCTCACTCTGGAGCGGCGGCGCTGGAAGACCTCAGTAATTAATCGACAGCTCCCTGTATCGAAAGGCGACTTCTGTCGGCAGCCTACTTTCCTGCTTTCCTCTGGGAGTTGCGCAGTGACGAGAATGCGGCGCGGAGTTCGTCCGTGAAGATGCCCGGGACCTCCCAGGCCGCAAAGTGGCCGCCGCTACGAGCCTTGTGGTAGTAGAAGAGATCGTGGTACGCGCGTGAAGCCCAGCTGCGCGGGGCCTGGTAGATCTCACCGGGGAACACCGTGATGGCGGCCGGGATGGACACGGACACGGCGTTGAAGTTGTTGGCGTTGTTCTCCCAGTAAAGACGTGACGAGGAGACCGCGGTGTTCGTCACCCAGTACAGTGTGATGTCGTTGAGCATCTCATCCTTGGTGAGTACGCGCTCGGGGTGGCCGCCGCTGTAGGTCCAGGCCGCGAACTTGTCGTACATCCAGGCGGCCAATCCGGCGGGTGAGTCCGTCACTCCGTATCCCTCGGTCTGCGGACGGGTGACCATCATGGCCGAGTAACCGGATCCAGTCTTGTAGAAGGCGGCCAGCTGGTTGTAGGCGGCCTTCTCGTCGGGGCCGAGACCGGCGGGTACGGGGTCACCGCAGGCGAGCTTCTTCGCGATGTCCGGCGGCACGGTGGCCGGGAAGTTGACGTGGATTCCGAGCAGCCCGCGGGGTTTCTGTACGGCCATCTTGTCCGAAATCACAGCACCCCAGTCCCCGCCCTGGGAAACGTAGTGCTCGTATCCCAGACGCTCCATCAGCACGGCCCAGGCGCGCGCGATACGGTCGGGGTTCCACCCGGTGGTCGTCGGCCGTTCCGAGAAGCCATAGCCCGGCATCGACGGTATGACGAGGTGAAAGGCGTCCTCGGCGCGGCCCCTGTGGGCCGTGGGGTTGCTGAGCGGCCCGATGACCTTCAAGAATTCCAGAATGGAGCCGGGCCAGCCATGGGTCAAGATGATCGGCAAGGCATCCGCGTGGCGTGAGCGGACATGGATGAACTGTATGTCGAGTCCGTCGATCTCTGTTATGTACATCGGCAGAGAGTTGAGTGTCTTCTCGATGTTCCGCCAGTTGTACGTCGTTCCCCAGTAGTGGGTGAGTTCCTTCATCGTGGCCAGCTGGACACCCTGGGACTGATCGCGGACGGTTTCCCGGTCGGGCCATCGTGTCGCCTTGATGCGTCGACGCAGATCAGTCAGATCATGCTCCGGAATATGCACGCGGAACGGGCGGATGCTTTGCCTCTCACTTGCCGACACTGGCTTTCCGTATTCCCCCCAGGATCGCAGACCGAAAGCCCCTGTCGCCGCCACGGTCGCGACGGTCGCCGAAGTAGAGATGAACTTCCGGCGGGAATACGAACGGAGAAAATCGGGCATGGCGGATCTCCCTGAATTCCTGGGTCCGGAGTCGCGGAGAGTCCAGGCGGAGCGCTGCCTCGATGGGACTTCCACTCGCCGGCGCGGACATGAATCGTGCGCGCACCGAGGCTGCACCGCCGGTGAACCGAATCGAGCGTGGAGTGGCATGGCACCTAGGTGCCCATGCCACGCGACAGGCCTATTACTGTCCGTAACGCTATCTTTCGCTCTGTGAGCATGCAACTCGAACGAGTGACGATGTCGGACGCCAACGATGCACCCGCGTACCTGGGATCCTGGATGCCGTACAGGGGCATGGCTCTGTCGGTCACAGCAGGTTCGGCGCCGGGGAGGCCGAGCAGCTCGCGCTCCATCACCGGCCGTTGTTCGGGGCGACGGCCCAAGGTGCCCTGACTTCTGCAGCGGATGTGACGTAGACACTCACATCCTTGCCGGTCATCAGATCGTCTAAGAGCCCGCGCAGATAGGCGGCGTGGAAAGCCTCGGCATCAAGGTGGGCACAGGCCCGAGTGAAAATTGAGTTGCGACGCTCTGTGACCGTTGGCGAGTCCTGTGCGCATCCTTCGTTTCAGGTCGCCTGCGTGGCCAGCCTGCGCAGGGACCGCACGGCAGGTGATCCGGGGTCGGCCGTCACCAGCACAACCTCCTGGTCATCCTCGGGCACGAGCAGGACGTCGCAGTTCAACCGCAGCGCACCGGCCTCCGGATGGTCCAGGGTCTTGGTGCGATGCCCGGGAGTGTGGACCGGACGCGCCTCCCAGATCTGCCGGAACTCCTCACTGCCGGCGTGCAGTTCGGCCAGCAGCGCGGCCAGCTGCGGGTCACGCGGGTAGCGGTCCGCGGCCCGGCGCAGCCGCGCCACCACGATGTGCCCGAATTCCTCGGCGCTGGAGCTCTCGTACGTCCGCCCCTGGCCCAGGAAGCGGCGTCGGGCCAGGTTCGTTGTCCCGCCTCCAAGGTCGGCGCCGAGCAGTGCCCGGGCCAGGGGGTTCCAGGCGACAACGTCGTACGCCGCGTCAGTGACGATGGCACCGGTCTCCGGCAGCCGCTCCAGCATCAGCGCCGTGCGGGCGCACCCGCCGCACGGCGCTGATGCCAGGCGGCGCGCTTGAACCCGCCAGGCGGAACAGATGGCTGCGCTCGGCCGGCGTGAGCCGCAGCGCGCGGGCCAGCGCGTCCAGGATCCGGGCCGATGGCCGCGGCCCCCGGGGCCTGCTCCAGCCGCGTGTAGTAGTCGACCGACATGTGGGCGAGCTCCGCCACCTCTTCGCGACGCAGACCCGGTGTGCGGCGGTCGGTGCCCGTCGCCGCAAGGCCGATCTCGTGCGGACGCAGGGCCGCCCGGCGGTCCCGCAGGTAGTGGGCCAGCTCCTGCCGCGCCATGTCGCCTCCTCCCACCGCCTGGTACAGGCTGACCCTGGCAGGGCACCCACGACCAGGGAAGTGTGGTTGCCATGAACGAACGCACAGCTCTGGTCACCGGTGCCAACAAGGGCATCGGCAAGCATATCGCCCGGCTGCTCACCGCCGAGGGCCTCACCGTGTACGTGGGCTCCCGTGACCCGGGCGCGGGCAGCGGGCCGTCGAGGAGATCGGAGCCGGGGCCCGTCTACTGGTCCTCGACGTGACAGATCCCGACGGCGTCGCACAGGCCGCGGCTCAGATGGACCGCTTGGACGTGCTGGTCAACAACGCCGGCATCTCGCCATCACTCGCCCCGCCGACCGACACCGGCGTCGAGGAGTACCGGCGCACATACGAGACCAATGTGTTCGGGGTAGTGGCGGTGACCAATGCCTTCCTGCCCTCCCTGCCCCGCTCCCCGCGCCCGCGCATAGGCAACATCTCCAGTGGCACTGCGTCGCTGACCTGGAACACCACCCCCAACCCCCAGTTCACTCCGGGAAGCGGCGGCGGCGCCTACCGGTCGTCCAAGGCCGCCCTCAATGCCCTCACCGTCCTCTACGCCCAGACGCTGGCTGAGGACGGCTTCAAGGTCAACGCGCTCGCCCCCGGCCTGCGGGCCACCGATCTCAACCCCCGGGCCGCCGCTGCCGCCGGCGACCCGGCCGAGGCCGCGCAGGGTGCCCTCCGCCTGGCCCTGCTGCCGGACGACGGCCCCACCGGTGGCTTCTTCTCCTGGGACGGAACACCCGTGCCCTGGTGATCAGTCATGGACGGCGTCGATGACGGGTGTCCCAGCGGTGTGCGGTCCATGCCTCCCGGATCAGACTGCGCACGGTGATGACCGTGTCGGCGAGGTCGAAGAAGGCGTCGATGACGGTGGTGCGCCGCTCGTAGCAGCGGGCGAGCCGGTAGAAGGCGTTCTGCCAGGCGTGAGTGCGTTCGACATGCCAACGCTGACTGGCCTGGATGGGCGCCTTCTCCCCCTTGTGCGCGATGCGCCCGTGCAGGCCACGTTCGCTCAGCAGCGCGTGGGTCTTGTCCGAGTCGTAGCCGGCGTCCAGGTGCACGGTGACGTCGACGGGTAACGGCCCCAGGTCGTCCAGGCGGTCCAGGGTCGGGGCGAGCAACGGGGAGTCGTAGCAGTTGGCGCCGGCCAGGACACGGCCCAGGGGTATGCCGTATCCGTCCGTCATGCCTGAGCGTTTGAGACCCTGTTTGCCGCGGTCGACCGGTGAGCAACCGGCGACCTCGCCGCCTCCGGGCGCATTGGTGATCGCGCCGTCCACGGCGATCTGGTCGAGGACGAGGCCGACGATCCGGTCGTAGGAGTCCAGCGCGATCTGCTTGAGCTGGGCGAACACGCCGAGTTGTATCCACTCATCGCGTCGGCGGCGGATCGTGGTGGCCGAGCAGGTCGTGTCGGCGATCGCCTCGTAGGAGCAGCGGAAACGCAGCAGTTGCAGCAACTTGTCGAAGATGATCCGGTCTCTGATGCGCCGTCGTGTTGCCGGGGTCTCCAACCGCGCCTATCCGCGCGACCTCTAAGGCCGTGGATGTCCTGGTCGAGGGCGCCCGCCACCAGCTCGACCTGATCAGCGCCGAGACCAGCCGACGCGGCGCCACGGTCCACGTCCTGCTGGACTTCGTGCACGTCGCCGAGTACGTCTGGGCCGCCGCCCGCCTTCCACAAACCTGGCATCACCGAGGCCGAGGCCTGGGCGGCCGACCGTCTGACCGCGATCCTCTCGGGCCACGCCGTGCGCGCCGCCGCCGAGATGACCGCCCAGGGGCAAGCGGGAACACCTGTCAGCCGCCCGGCGCGAGGCCGTCGACGCCTGCCACCGCTACCTGACCGGCCACCTCGATGAGTTCCACTACGACACCGCGCTCAACAACGGGTGGCCGATCGCCACCGGCGCGGTCGAGGGCGCCCGTCGCCACCTGATCGCCGACCGCCTCGATATCACCGGCGCCCGCTGGGGCCTGCCCGGAGCCGAAGCCGTCCTGCGATTGCTCGCCATTGTTTCCAACGGCGATCTCGATCCCTACTGGCGCTTCCACGCCGCACGCGAGCACGAACGCCTCTACCCCGCCCCGGACCAGCAGCGGTTGGACGTCGCCGCTTGATCACGGGACTACTTGCGGACAGACTGCGACCTATGAGGTTCACAGGCGTGCCCACCGACGCGCAGACCGCCCGCGTCGACGCTGCGCCCTCCTTGCACAGGCAGGCTCACCAGTGAGCGCCAACCTGCCCTCCTTCCGCTACCACCCCGAACCC
The DNA here is from genome assembly GCF_007113425.2 of Streptomyces sp. RLB3-17. Taxonomy (NCBI): domain Bacteria; kingdom Bacillati; phylum Actinomycetota; class Actinomycetes; order Kitasatosporales; family Streptomycetaceae; genus Streptomyces; species Streptomyces sp. RLB3-17. Next base: position 48,367 of record NZ_CP041610.2, read on the forward strand.
GTCGCAAGCGGATCCATCCGCGAGAGCGCCGAGACCTGCGCCTGCTGCGAGCGCAGCACCGGGTGGATCTACACCGCGACGTTCTACACAGCCCAGGACGTCAACGGGCAGTTCTGCCCCTGGTGCATCGCCGACGGCAGCGCCGCTGAACGATTCGAAGGTGAATTCACCGACTCATACGGGCTTGACGGCGTCAGCGGGGAGACCCTGGAGCACGTCACCCGCCGCACCCCCGGCTTCCACGCCTGGCAGGATCCGCATTGGCTCGTCCACTGCAACGACGCGGCCGCCTTCATTGGCGAGGTCGGATACACCGAACTCGCCGCCCACCCCGACGCACTCGACCAGCTTCGAACCGACCTACGGTTCGGCGGTTGGCACGACCCATCCCAGCTCGAGTACTTCCTGACCCAACTCGGGAAGGGCGCAAGCGCCATGCTCTTCCGCTGCACCGTCTGCGGCACCCACCTCGCCTACGCAGACGCTTCATAGCCACACCCAGCCCAGACGCGCCTTTCCCTTCAAAGGAACTGCACCCATCTGACTTTGCATCGTGACCCAAGTTTCCGCTTACTCCAGGTAGAGAGCTGCCAAGCGCGGCAGTCGGCGAGTCATTTCACCTCGATCGTCGAAGTCGAATTTCCAAGTGGGGTCCAGCTCCGGATATAGGATGCTGAACGCGTCGTCAGGGAGTTGCTTGCCGGTCGCCATGACATGTGCGTTCCAAACGATGCTGAGTGCCTCCTCACAATCGAGATCGATTCCGTCGGCAGCTGAGGCTCGCACGATGGGCACTTCTGCGAGGGCATCGGGATCGGCCACTATGCGCTCGAAGACCTCGCGCCCCTGCGCGATCAACCAGCCGCGAAAGTAGTCGAAGCCGTCGTCGGAGCGGCCTCCGTTGATCACGTAGGCAGCGGCCCACAGAGGATTCGTGTAGGAGTCGGCCATCAGGTCCCACAACGCCTGCTGAGCGGCAATGATCTCCTCGGCAGAGTGTGTGGCCAGTAGCGAGGTTGCCCGGCGGACGACCGTTTCTCCGTCGTTCGGGTTGGACGCCTGGTTGCGGGCTGCCTCGATGAGCTCCCAGAACTGTTGTTTGTTCATGGCGGCAGAGCATGGCACCTGGTACTGACACTGCGTCTGTCTACTGCTGAGCCGGGATCAGGCATCACCCCCCTGCGGGGCGCTGAGTGTGTAGGTGGTTCCGACGCTGGTCTGCACCCATGCGTCCGGGAGAGCTGCGGAGAGGGTGTGCTGGGCGCGCCAGCCGGTGCAGTGACCGGGGACGATCAGGTGGGGTGCGAGTTCAGTGAGCGCGGCCACCGTCGGGCCGATGACCGGCTCGAAGGCGGGGCCGCTCAGGTGGAAGCCGCCGATGAGGGCCAGCAGTTTGCTGACGCCGGTCAGTCTCATGGCGTGGCGGATAATGTTGACCACTCCGGCGTGGCCGCACCCGGTGATGATGACAAGTCCCCGGCCGCGCACGTTGATGACGAGTGCCTGGTCGTCGATGACGGCAGGGTCGTGTCGCCAGCCGTTCCCGTCCCAGGCTTGGTGTGCCGGCGGCATGCCGTGCTCGAACTCGGTGACGCGGTCCACCTCGCCGGTGATCAGGATGCCGCCGGCCAGCAGCGACGGCTGCCGCCGTTCGAGTACCTCGAACCCTTCGCGTGCCAGGGCAGCCCGCGACAGCGTGGGCATCTCCAGACCCTGGCCGGCGGGTAGTGCCAGGCGGCGGCGGGTCCAGACCGCGGGGTGGACGGTCAACGGCAGGCCGGAACGTCTGCGCAGCCGGGCCAGGCCGTCGAAGCCGCCCGCGTGGTCGAAGTGTCCGTGGCTGAGTACGACGCCCTGCAGGTCGCCGACATCGACGCCGAGACGCTCGGCGTTCACCGCCAGCCCGTCCGGCGACGCGCCGGTATCGAACAGCAGCATGCTGCTCGCGTTCCCGCTTTGGACGGTGACCAGGGCGGAGAAGCCGTGTTCGGCACGCAGCCCCGCGAGGGCCTCGCCGCCGGCGAACTGCCGCGCGGCGGTCCGCCCGGCACCGATCGAGGCCCGGGTGATGCCTTCGGCTGAGACCAGCAGGGCGTCGAAGGTGTTGTCGACCATCGTCGTGACCCTGACCTCGTCGACCTCGGGCAGCGCCACCGGGTCAACAGCCGGTCCCTCCGCGATCCGAGGCGCTGACCACGCCGCCTCGGCCGCCGAGTGCCCGTGATCGTCGCACATGCTAGAAAGCGCCTCTCCGCCGATACGACCGGCCAGGGAAGCAGATCCCGGTACAGGCCGCAGGCCCACGGCGGTCACGCCGGCCGGACCGGCCGCGGGCGCCGCGCGGTGTCATGCTTCCACTCGCGCGGGCGGTACGACGACGTCGATGAGCCCGGTGGCCACGTCGTACACGAGCCCTGAGACGAAGACTCCGGCCGGAAGCTTCTGCTTGAGGATTTCGACGTCGACGCGGACGGCGGTGACCGGGTCGGTGACCGCCTTGGCATCCAGGTCTCCGGCCGGAACTTCGAAGTAATCGGCAAGCAGCTCGGGGAACGCGGCCAGGTCCGTGATCCCGCAGTCGGTGTGGTGCAGGACCGCATAGTGGAAGTCGCCCGGGCGCGGTCCGCCCGCGCGGGCCTGGACGACCTTCGAGAGCATCTCCAGCGTCCGGAGTGTCGCGGGCGTGACCCGCCCTCCGACGTTGCGAATCACCGCTGCCTCGCCGAGCCTGAGCCCGAGCACGTCGGACGGGTCGACACGAGGGTCGACGCATCCGATGACCGTCAGACTGCCGCTGGGCATGAGCTTGAGGTTGGCGAATGATCCGCCGTCGGCGAATCCGGCGTTCCGTTTGGCCAGCTCGTCCGTGTCGATCACTGTGACGGTAACCCCTTCTTACTCTGGGCCTGGACTCCCGGCGACGCCGACGGCGACCTCCAGTTGCCGCCCATCGTGGCCCGTCGCTGCCTCCCATGCCACTCAACGCCTACATCGGGAGCACGGCGTCGAACATGCGCACCACGACACAACGAGTGTCAGTCACGTCGGTTGAGTCCTTCGGGCTCGATTCGCCTCAGACTGCCAGACCAGGAAGAGCCGAGCATGGGCGCTGGGCCGAACGGTGAGTAAGCACCTAGCCAAAGCACCCGCCAGCGGCGACGTCGCCCCCCAACGACTCAGTCGCCGAGGTGCCGTGTCATGCCCAGCGGCAGGTTCTGAACTGAAAGCATTCGTCAGGCGTTCCGCGACCCGCGGACGGCCTCGTCCTCTCGTGCCTTGTCACCTGGGATTCCCGCGCGGGAGTACCGCGCTGCGGTGATCATTACATTCGGCTCCCAGCACATCACCCGGAACCGGCCTTGCCTGATGAGCCTGGAGGGCGAGACTGACCAGGGTCATGAGCAGATGGACGTCCGTGGCGACGTCGAGGCGCAGCGTCACCCACTGTGAGCCGGGCACCAACTGGACGGCAGACGTCGCCGTGAGGTGTTCTTCGAACCGCCTGACGGTCCGGGCTGTGAGGTACAGGTCAACGTCGTTGTCGGAGTGGAAGTGGGCGATCTCGCCGTCGGCCGAACGGAGGGCCCGGCCAACGCCGCAGCTCGGTTCCGCCTCGGCCAGGTCGGGCCAGGTCGCCAGCTGCGTGAGGGCGTGCGCGGCCAACGTCATGCGCCCATCATGACCCGCTCACCCCTCAGCCACCAGAATGTGAGGGGTCCGTAACCGATTCGCATCGAGTGAACGTCCAGATGCAGATGCCTGTCCTGAGCGCGCCGCCGGCCAAATGTGATTGCCGATGGCCAACTACTGAGGTTGAACTCGTGGAGTCGTAGGTGCTGACGGCTTGCCGTCCGCGCGGTATCACCAGGGAGGCGGGCTTGCCGCCGAACGGCAGCAGTTTCGTGAGGAGTTGCGGCTTCAGACGGCCAAACGGTTCGCCCGGGGTGAGGCGAGTGCAGTGATCGCCAAGGACCTACGCGTCAGCGTCAGGTCTCTGCAGCGGTGGCGGCAGGCGTGGGAGGAGGGTGGTCCGTCGCCTCTGCGGTCACAGGGGCCGGCGTCCCTGCCGAGGCTGAGCGACAAGCAGGTTCGCTGAACTGGAGGCGGAGCTGTCCAAGGGACCGGCCGCGCACGGCTGGGGGGACCAACGCTGGACCCTAAGTCGCGCGAAGACGGTGATCGGGCGGCGTTTCCACCTGGCCTGCACGATTCAGGGCGACCACCACAACAATACGTTCAACCTCGTAGGCCCAACGAGTGGGATGGGGCGCCACGCCTGGCCATCACGCACGAATAGGTACTGAACGTGCAATGTGGTGCAATGTCGCATATTTGATCTCCCTGCAGGAGGAAACATCATGGCGGGCAAGCCCAGCATTGTCTTCGCCCACGGGCTCTGGGCGGATGGGTCGTGCTTCAACAAGCTCATCCCCACGCTCCAGGCTGAAGGGCATGAGGTGTTCGCCTCACAGCACGGCCTCGACTCGCTCGAAAGCGACGTCGCGTGCGTCAACTTCACGCTCAACCACGTCCCCGGCCCGATCGTGCTAGTCGGTCACTCCTACGGTGGGACCCTGATCACCAAAGCGGGCACCCACGACCGTGTCGGCGCTCTGGTGTACATCGCCGCGCTCGCCCCGGACGAGGACGAGACGTCGCAGGAACAGCAGGACAAATTCCCCCGCACACCCATCTTCGAGCACGTGGACGTCGCTGACGGCCGCGTGTGGCTCAAGCCCTCGGGCGTCCCGCACTTCTGCGGCGACCTCCCCGAAGCGGAGCAGAAGCTCGTCCTGGCGACGGGCGCTGTGCCAGTGGCGGACCTGTTCAACCAGCAGGTTCCCGGCACCGCCTGGCGGACGAAGCCAAGCTGGTACATCGTCGCCAACAACGACCACACCGTGCACCCCGACCTGGAGCGGTCCGCCGCCGAGCGCATGGGCGCCAACATCCATCCCGTGGACAGCAGCCACGTTCCCATGCTCTCGCATCCTGACTTCGTCCTCAATGTGATCCGTGAGGCCGCGAAGTCCCTCGACGCCTAGGCCACGCCGACAACGACCGCAGCACCGCACGCAAGGAGGCAGCCCCTACCGACCGGGCCGCCTCCTTGCAACGACATCACGCTTTCAAGCTCAGTAACCCTGGACGTCACAGCTACGGCTCCTCTGGCCAGCTCGCCAACCGGGTGCCCGCCGCTTCGTCGTCCAGGATGACGCGGGCTCCTTCCCGGCTCCCGAACGTAGCGCAGGTCGAGTTCGGCGAGGTCGACGACAGGGGTAACGACCGCGAGCGCCCTGCAGGAGCAGCAGCGGCGCCGGTCGGGCGAGTGCATGTCGATACGGGCAAGCCAGTTGGCGCGCACCTGCTGCCCGTGCGGGCCGACTTCGACTGCGCGGGCCTCGCTCTCGTAAGCGCCGTCCTCGCCATCGTCCCCCCAAGCCGTGGTGTGGCGCAGGACAGCCGCCGACTACGCCGCCAGCCTGCACCCAGCACCCTTCGAACCAGGCGTCCTGAACGCCGCCTGTCTCGGCGAGACCCCGTGGGTCCCGGCGCTCGCCGCCGCCATGCGCGCATCCGGCCGACCCGCCTACGAGGAGGCACTCATCGAGCCTCCGCCAACTTGAAGTCGCAGGTCAAAGGGCTGGTGTGACCGGTACTCAGGGTGCTCACGCTGGTCGTGGGCGGGAGTCTCTGGAGTAGGTCGTCTGTCAGCAGTTGACTTCGAGGTCCGCCGTTCTCCGCCAGAGGCGCGCCACTGGCGCGCAGCCGAGCATGTATCGTCGGGCGGCAACTGGGCCCCAGCTGCTTTCCTCAGACGCCGTTGCCAATTCAGGGTCTGCTTCGCCCCGCTGATCATTGGTCGAGTGGGGGCGCAGGCAGTGCCCGGTACTGAACCGTCCGGACGCCGTGGAACGGACGGTCGAGGCGTTCACCAACGGCCCGAATAAGTCGACGCCCGAGCAGGCGTAGGAGCTGAACGAGGTGGTCCGCACGTGCATCTGTGATCACGAAACCGCACAGGCAGCCCCTGTCAGCTTCTCTGCCGGCGGGGGCTTCGTCGTTTTCTACCGGCCCGCTGCCAGTGGACGGGAGGGAACGGCCAATTCCACGACTGAGAACCGGACAGACAACGGAAAGTTCGCGCCATGAATCTTGTGTGGCGCCTGTGAACCCATGAGGGTGGTCGGTGGCGCAACACGCGTTCGATTTTTCTCAGGGGGAAAAGTGAAAGCACGTTTTGTTGTCCCTCTTCTCGCGGCGGGGGCCCTGCTGGTGCCGGCTGCCACGGCGTCGGCTGCGGCAGCTCCTAGCGGCGGCACGGGAAGGGCCGTCGCGAAGAGCCCTACCGAAGCCGTGTGGTGCACGTTCCAGGGTAAGAAACCGTTCCAGGTCACCCATAACGGCCCGCTGTACGCCCAGGGCCATTACACGGGTTGCTCAACTCCGGCACCCGACAAATGCCGGGTCCAGGTCGATCTTCAGCAATACGAGTACGGCGGGTACTGGCGCGCGGTGAAGCACAAGGACAGCGGGTGGACGAACTGCAGCGGGCGCTACACCACTCCGCCGCTCACGTGCGTGCATGATGGAGAGAAGGAGACGTACAACACTCAGGTGACCCTTCAGGTCGAGTACCACGGACGCTTCAGCGAACCTGGAATCTCAGACACGGGCAACACCGTGATCGACTGCTGAAGTCCGTTCACCCGTGACGGCCTGCCGGATTGATTCGGTAGGCCGTTTTCGGCTTCGGTCGCACAGATGAAAGTGAGACAGCAGCATGCACGTTCATTTTGAAGCAGTAGACCCAGAGAAAATGATCAGGTTCTGGGGCGGCATCCCGGGTTGGGGTGGGTACAGCGTCGGCGAAGCGGAATCTCCGGCTGTGCTACCGGTCGTCACCGTCCTTGTCGGAACGATCGCCGAACAGGTTCAGACGCTGATCGCCAGAGGCGCCTCTCTGGTGGAACCTCACGATTGTATGCACGCCCTGATGACGGATCCGGAAGGCAACAGGTTTATGGTGGTGCTCGACCCCGATCACGAAGCATGACGTTGTCCAGCGTGGATGCGGCCCGGCGTACGGCACTCGCCCTTCAAGGGCGCCGGGTGGACGATCCGGTGTGGGGCGCCTTCACCGTCGCTCCGACGTCGAGGCCGACGGAACCTGCTGTCTGCCGCTGTCCACGCACACCGTCAACCACCTCGCCGGTCTGCTGCGCCGCCATCTGAAGGCGATACGGTCCAGGTGGCGGATCCCGCCGCCCGGCCGGATCGCGGTGATCGTCCTGGCGCTGCGGCACGATCAGCGCCTGGCCGACATGGCCGGCGGCAACAACGTGTCCGAGTCCACCGTCCGCCGCCGGCGCGACGAGCTGATCGCCCTGCTCGCAGCCCAGGCACCGTGCCTGGACCGCGCCTTGAAGAGGGTCGCTAAGACAGGCGGGGAGGTGGTCCTGATCGACGGCACCCTCATCCCCACCCAACGTCGCACCGGCAAGGCCAACCGGCGGAACTACTCCGGCTGTGAGCATGATGATCGTGTCGTTCCGGCCGTGGCCTGACCCGTACTCTGGCTGGCTGCTTGTGCCTTGTGTTTGATCTGTCGACCCGGTCGGAGCGGCGCATACCGGCACCGGGCCGGCGGAGCGTGTCCCGATAGGGGCCTTGGCCTAGAAGGCACCGTCACAGTCCTGACCGCTCCACCGACCGGCGCTGGCCATCGGCACTGCGTCGTCGAACAGGAGCACCATGACCACCCTCAGCATGCCCGCTGCCTTCCACACCCTCCAAGCCGCCACGGCCGCTGCCGCGCCGGGTTCGGTGGTGCTCGGAGTCGACACCCACAAGGATGTGCACGTCGGCGCCGTCCTTGACCATCTGGGCGGGCTGCTGGACACCGGGGAGTTCCCGGCCACCGCAGCGGGCTACGGCCAACTTCTTGACTGAACGCGCCAGTTCGGAACCGTGCTGCGGGCCGGTGTGGAGTGCACCGGGTCCTACGGTGCTGGACTCGCCCGCTACCTCGCGACCCAGCGGGTGCCGGTGGTAGAGGTTAACCAGCCCGACCGATCCGCCCGGCGTCGCCGCGGCAAGACCGACGCCGTCGACGCCGAGTCCGCCGCCCGAGCCGCACTGTCGGGCACCGCACGGGCGCTGCCGAAGAGCGGCGACGGGCAGGTAGAGGTGCTGCGTATGCTCCGGTTGACGAAGAACTCCGCGGTCAAGGCCCGCACCCAGGCGCTCAACCAGCTCAAGGCCGTGCTGGTCAACGCTCCATCCGCCCTGCGCGAGGAGCTGGAGCCGCTCTCGAATGCGGTACTGGTCCGCCGTTGCGCGGAGCTGCCCGATCCCTGCGACGGCAACCCAGCAGCCGACACGGCAGTCTTCACGCTCCGGCTGCTCGCACAGCGCGTCTCGCGGCTTCGGCAGGAGGTCACCGAGCTTGGGCGGCGAATGACCGCAGCGGTCCAGGCAAGCGCACCCAGCCTGCTGGAGCGGTTCGGGATCGGGCCGGACAGCGCCGCGGCCCTGCTGATCACCGCCGGCGACAACCCTGAGCGACTGCGCAGCGAGGCGTCCTTCGCCGCGCTGTGCGGCGCCAGCCCTGTCGAGAAGTCCTCGGGCAAGTCCCGGCGCCGTCGGCTCAACAGGGGCGGAGACCGACAGGCCAACGCCGCGCTGCACCGCAGCCGACCACAGAAACCTGAAACAGACTTAAGCCCGCGATTTCGGGCGCATCACACTAGCTGCGCAGACACACCATGAGGGCGCGGCCGACTGCCGCGCCCTCATGGTCGTTGTTGGTCGTTAGTGGCTGGTGTCGGTTGCCCTCGCACGGCCCGGAGGCGGTCGACGGAAGATTTACAGACCGCGTGCGATGTCCCGGGTGACGTGACCTTCTCCTCTCCCGTTGGCCGACTGTGAATCTAGGACCCGGGGCGCGGCGGTGTGCCGGTCAGCCGGACGAAGTGGTGGCCGAAGAATTCGAGGCCGTGGGTCTCGTCCACGAACTCGATGCCGTGATTGACCCACACTTGGAACGTGCGCGGGTCCTGGTCGAGCAGGCCGTCCTCCTCGGACATGATCTCCCGTGAGCAGGTCCGGTGCGTAGTCCGGGTGAGCGGGTACAGCGTGACGTGCTCGCCTGCGAAGGCGGCCCGACCCTTGAAGCCGTTGCAGCCTCCTTTTCCTGTGACCGTGCCGTCCCGGTGGAAGACGAAGTAGACCTCTTTGCCGGCCGTCATGTCGATGGTGGCATCGGAGACGATCAGATTCTGGAGTTGCCAGGGCGCTCCGAAGAGCCCCTGAGGCCACAGCATTTGCAGCGCGACATAGTCGCCCCGCTGGTTCTTCAGCGTCATCGAGAGGTCGTCGACCCGCTCGGCCACCGCCAGGCGGCCGCCGGTGAGGATCTTCCGCATCCGCTCCTCGAAGGCCCGCTCCTTCGCCGGGCACGCGTCGTCCGGCGTCGCCCCCGACGTGTCCGCACCGACGGTGAGCGTCGTGGCGGTGACCGTGGCCGACGTCCTGAACGGCGTGCATCCATAGTCGCCCACGGCCGTGTTGTCGTAGCTGAACTCGACCCACGCGCCGGCGTTCAGCGGTGCGTCGAGGTCGCGCCCGTCGACGGTGACCCAGTCGACCCGCCAGCGTGCGCCCAGGAGCCGCCCGCCGTAACCGCCCGGCCCCTTCGGCGTGGTCCACGGCGTGGGCCGCTCCAGGGCCTTCCCCCCGCTCCCCGCCCGGGGCGAACCGCACGAGGTGAAGGTGAGTAGAGCGACGAGCAGTGCGCCGAGGAGGGCGCCGGTCCGGTACATGCGCATGATGATTCAGACCTCCGACCCACCTTCCGGGTTGTTCCGTCAGGACCACAGCATTTGCCGCGACCACCCCTCCGAGTCGTTCACGCGACGGTAGACCAGACGTACGTGCCTGCGGGCCGCATCGCCCGGTAGAGCGCTTCGATCTCCCCCTTGGCGGCCAAGGCCTTGGCGCGAGTACGCAGTCGCCGCATGTGACCCTCGACCGACCGGGAGGTCATCCCCAGCTGGTCTCGCGCAGGACGGCGGAGTCCTCGAACGGGAGGCCGGGCGACGGCTGGTCGAAGTCGTCGAAGGAGACTGGGGCGAAGGGAGCCGCGGCGGCCTTCTCGACACACTGCCCGGCGTCCACCTGCCAGACCTCAGCAAGTTGCGAACCCGCGGAGTCCTCGGAGCCCACCCCACAGCGCCACCGAGCCCGCGACGAGCCCTCAGTGCTGGCCGCACAAACGACGCGGCGCCCCGGATCCCTCCGACCCGCTCCGGGCGAGGTAGACGACGGCAGACCGCCTCCCCCGCCGTGTTCGAGCTTGCGCCATCTCATGAGCTAGCAGCCCCAGCGGAGCCCTACCGAACGCTCGCGTGGGCCTGCCCACGTCGCGCTGACCCTGTCCTGCGTTCGGTTCGCATTCTGAAACGACAGCGGCGTCCTGCCCGCGGGGCAGGACGCCGCAAGTCACTGGTGATGGATCCACCAGAGGGTGCCCGTGACGAGTGTCCCACCCGCGGTCGTAGTGATTCCGCCAACGAGGCCGTAACTGGCGGTACGCGCAAGAGACCGCAGGGCGGCCGCCCCGGGCCTTCAGGCCGCCGCCCGCTCGACGTTGACGCCATGGCGGAGATCGAACGAGATGTTTCGCTAGGGCGAAGTAGACCCAGACCCCAAATAAGCCAACAGCATCATCGCTCTGGCGGGGCCGGGCTACTTGCTGCGCTGGCGGCGTCCGAAGAGGGTTTCGCGCAGGGACGGGTACTGGCGCAGGTCGGTGCGGCAGGCGGGGCAGTGTCGGCCGTCCTCTGGCGGGGCGAACTCAGGGTCGTAGCCGAGCGGGCCGGTGATCGGCCCTTTGCACCGCTCACACGGCGCAGCCTCGGCGCCAGCGGGGCTCGGTGAGCGCGACGCCGTGCGCAGCCGTCACGGAGCGGGGGGCGGGCGGCCGCGCACGGCAGGAGCACCCTGTGCTGTGCGTGGCAGGACGCCTACCGGAATGCTGACACGGGGAACCTACCGACCGACGGACAACGCGCGGCTGCGTAGCGGCTGACTCACCACCGGCGGTATCGACCGCAGCTGGCAGCGCGCCGTGACTCGCATCAGCGCGAACGGTCCGCCTCGCCCTGAGCGAGCGACTCCGTCAGACGCTCCAGGTGGATGGCGAAGGCGGCGGCCTCACCTGACGGCCACGTCGCCATCTCCTCGGCCACGAAGGACTCCATCGCCCCGCGCAACGCCATGACCGCCTGCTCGCCCTCAACGGTGAGAACCAGCCTGGTCGCACGGGCGTCAGCCGGGTCGGGACGACGGGCGACCAGCCCGGCCTCCTGCAACCTGCTCGCGTAGCGGGTGGTGACGGTGCGGTCCATCCCGATTGCCTCGGCGAGCTTGGTGGCGGTGACGGGCCCCACGCGAGCGAGCCCGGACAACACCGGGTAGGTCGTGGCGTCCACGCCCTCCACTCCGGAGGTCAATCGGCCGTAGAGCCCGGCACGGGTGGCCCGCAGGGTCAGCGTCCCGATGGCCGCCGCCACGCGGGCGGCGGACGTGCTGTCACGTGTCGTTTCACTCACCCCTCGATGATACGTGCAAAAAGCACGGAGTCCTGCTACCTTCAGATGCGTGCAGAAAGCACGTGCATCAAACACGCAAATGCTCAAACACGCCAACGCACACCAACGTGCAATCACGCAAAGGACAGTCATGTCGCATTCGTCTTCGCACTCGCATCAGCCCGCTGTGCGTCCTGAAGATGTCCTGCCCGAGGGCATCGACTCGACCGCGATCAACGGGCTGACCGTCCGCAAGGGTTCGGTGGCCGCATTCGTCGCCAACGCCCTGCGGCTGGACGACCTCACCGAGGGCACTCCCGAGTACGCAGCCCTCGTCACGCAGATGCGGGAACTCGCTCCCGCCTTGCGCGCCATCGGCCTCCTCGACGTCTTCCGGCCCCGCTCCCCGGCAGTGGAGCGGATCCTCGCCGAGGCCGCGTAGGCGCCCATTGGCAGGGCCACCGTGTCGAGGATGATGACCTCGATGGGGCGATACACAAGCCACAGTTGGACGCGCTCTGGCGGTGCGAGCACCATGTTGTGAGCATCGGCCGGGGGCCGCCCCTCCGCGACGAGTTCCCAGCCCTCGCCTCCCTGACGGATCCAGAGCCTCACGAGTGTGACCGTGGGGGCAACTCAGCTGGTGGCGGCCCGAGTCCGTCCTTGATCCTTCGGACTCACCATGAGGTTGTGACGTCAGGTCAGCGTGGCGACCCCGAGTGCAATAAGGCTGCAGAGCAGGGTGAGGGTGGCGCCGAAGACTGTGCCTGCGTGAAGGAGGGCGCCTGGGAGGGACGCTCCGTCCCAGCGGGCGAGGAACCCGGCGGAGATCGCGGCCAGGACTGCGAGAAGGGACGCAGTGAGGACTGCGGCGATCAACGTGAGGGTGCGCACGGGCATGGGGCTTTCTCCGTTCCCTGAAGGGCTGTTGTCCAGGAACGAGGATGCCGAGGTCGCCGTACGCTGGCGTACGGGCGAACGAATCCGTATGGGATCGCTCATCGATATGACTGACCGTCAAGGAGGTCCAGTGCGATCCCTGGAAGGCAAACCTGACGGCGATGCCGCGTTGGCTCAGCTCCAACAGCACTTACGGGACCGGCGGGATGCGCGCGGTCTCAAGATGCTCGCCCTGGAGCGGCTGGCGGGCCTGCGGCACACCACCGTCAGCAGGGCACTCAACGGACCGAACGTGCCGACCAGGGCGACCGTGATCGCGCTGGCGAACGCCCTGAAAATGGACCCGGATCCGCTGCTGCGGCTGTGGGAGCAGGCGGTGGAAGCCAGCCGCCAAGGGGCGGGGCAGGAGCCTCCGGCGACCCGGGACTTCTTCCGTGATCTCATCGAGCAACACACGCAGTTGTTCGCGGGGCGGCAGGCCGAGAGTGCGCGGATCGAGGAGTTCATACGGGATCGCCCCTGTGGCTATGTCTTCGTGGAGGCGCTATCGGGATACGGCAAGACCTCCCTCCTCGCTGATCTGGTCAGGCAGAACCCCGAGTTCCGCTACCACTTCATCAGCCAGGCGTACCGGCGCAGGGGCAGCGGGTTCGACCCCACCAGCCCCGAGGACGTACTGGAGTGCCTCTGCGAGCAGTTGGACCCCGCCCATGTGCGCGGCGGAGGGCTGAAGAGCCTGGAGCGGCAGTTCCGCGGCCTCATGTCCCGTCCGCCGCGGAAGCCGACGGTCGTCGTGCTGGACGCCGTGGACGAACTTGATCCACCAGACCAGCTCCGTACCCTGCTGCCACGGCAGTTGCCGCCCGGCCTGGTGCTCGTCCTCTCGGGCCGCGCCCAGGGCGATCGGTCCTGTCTCGACGACCTCGCGCTGTCCCCGGCGGATGTGGGCCTGCATCTGCAGTTGGAAGGCCTGGACGAGGTCGCGCTGGTGGACCTGCTCCGGATGGCGGGCGGCGCGGCGGCGGGGTTGGCAGGGGATGCGGACTTCGTCGCCGAGATGCACCGTGTCTCCGCGGGCGACCCCTTCTATGTGCGCTTCCTGGTGGAGGACGCGGCCGTCGGCATGCTCACCCGCGACAACATCGAGCGCACTCCGACCGGCCTCGAAAGCTACCTGGACCAGCAGTTGGAGCAGCTCAATCGCAGCGCCCACCGCACCGAGCACGTCGAGATTCTGGGGTTCCTGCTGGAGGCCGGCACGCTCTCCGCGTTCGATCTGTACAACCTGGTCGAGGGGCTGAACTGGCTGAACTTTGACACCATTCTGCGGGAGATCCACCGCTTCCTGCTGGTTCACCGGCGGGTCCTGCCAGGCGTGCAAGTACAGAGGGGCAGTGAGGAGTACAGCTTCTGCCACGACCGGTTCCGGCAGTACTTCCGGGGCCGCGCCGGGATCGGATAGCGGATGCGTTCCATTCGCGACGATGTCAGCGCACTGGTGTTCAGCGGGCGCACCCGTGCCGATCTCTCGGCACATGTGCGGAACTGGCGCCAGTGCCCCACGCCGTACACCATCGAGAACGCCATCCGGCTGGCGGCGGCGGAGGGGCGTGGCGACGACCTCCACGACACGATCCTCGACGAGGAGTTCCGGCGCCTGCGACAGCGCGTGTTCGGTGTCAACGCGCTGCGCGCCGATCTGCACATCGCGCGCACGTACTCCCTGATGCGCCGGCCTGACCTGGTCAGGTACGTACAGGTGCTCCTCCTGGAGCAGCGCCCCTTCGGCACTCCCGAGAGCATGCATGTCCAGCAGCAGCACTGCCAGGAGTTCGCCGAGTTCCTCCAGATCGACCGGCTCCCGCACGAGCGGCTCGACACTGGCCTGCACAAGGTGCTGGGGCGTTTCTTCACCGACGCCTCCGCCACCGGTCTGCGACTGGACGGGTACGAACTCGGCGAATGGAGCTGTTTTTGCGGCCAGTTGACCGGACTCCCCCGGCGCTACGACCACACCTGCCCCTGTACGGCCGTCTCGGGGCACGGCAGGATCACCGACGCGACACCCGGCTGCCCGGACCCCACCTGCGCCGGGTCCGTCGACTACGCCGTCTGCCCTACCTGCCGGACCAGGGTCACCCTGGCGAACCTCTGGCAGGTGCAACGCGGCGGAGCCGGCCCCGACGACTTCCTGGTTCCCCTCACCCTGGACCTCGTCGTCGAGGACGAGCAGGGGCCGATCAAGCGGGCGCGTCACCTGCTGATGCACCTGCCGCTCCCCCTCGGCCTGCGGGAACGGAATGGCGAGCTCGTCTTCGACGCACCCACCGTCCTCTGGACGAGTGCGAGCGCGGAGCTGTGGCACCGGCGGTCCCCGGGAGACCGTTTCCTCGGCTTGAAGGACACACTTCGCTACGACGGCCGGACCGAGCTCCGGCCCATCCTCGAAGCCCTGCTGCGCCGCACTCTGCTGGGACACCGCCAGGGATACGCCCAGTTCGCCGATGAACTGCGGCAGGACGTGATCGCAGGGCCCCCCGGGCAGACCCGTCCCCTCAGGCGGCGGCCCTGGACCGCGTCCGAGTACCGGAGCAGTTCCGAGTACACGCGCGGGTTCTGGAGCCGGCTGCAACGCGTGACCGTGCGGGATCTCGCACTCGGCGATCTGGTGAGCCGCGGCGCGGTGTCCGCGCAGTGCACCGTCGTCGCCTCACCGAGCCTGCAGGGCAGGGCGGCCCTGCTCAACAAGCGGCTGGCCGACCCGGACGCGCTGTCGATCCCCACACTGGTTCAGCTGAGCACGACGTTGCCCGACGGCAGCGTCCTCACCTCAAGACCGCCGACTGTGTCCGCCGAGCGGGCATCGAGCCTCGACAGGTACGGCCTGATCACCCCGGGTAAGCCAGTGCGACCTGGACAGCTCCTGATGGGGGCTGCCTCGCCCGTGGCGGATGACGAAACGCTGCGCACCCCCGAGGAGCGCCTGCTGTACGCCCTCTTCGGTGACGAAGCGCTGCGGAAGGCGCTGCTGAACAGGTCCCTGGAGATGTCCGGACGGCGGCCCGGCCACGTCCTGGCGCAGCGGATCAGCGGCGCCCTGGCGACCGACGCGATCCCGGCAACACCCGGCCGGCACCTGCGGGGTGGCGGGTCCGGGACGCGCATCACCGTCACCGTCGCCGTCGACCAGCCAGTGCAGCAGGGGGACACGCTGGACGACGAGTCCGGCACCTCCGCAGTCGTGTGCGGTCTCGCGGGCGGGTCCTCGCTCAGGCGCCTCGCGGGCAGTCCCGACGAACCGGACCTGGTCGTGGCGCCCGACCACCCATGGGCCCCGCCACCGAACGAGGTCGGCCACACCATCCGGATCCGCCTCGCCGCCCACGGCCTGGCAGGATCCGACACCGGCGCCCGGTCCGCAGGCGACTACTCCCTGGTCCTCGACCAGCCGCTGTCGAGCGGAAGCAGCGACAGCGCCCAGATGATCGAGCCCAGGGAGTTCCAATGGCTCCTCGCGCACGGCGCCCGGCACCTGGCAATGGAGATCTACGGACCGCGCGGTGACTGTCCGGACTGGCGGAACGACCTGCGCGCCGCGCTGGAGGAAGGCGGCAGGGCGCTCGCCCCACCCCACGACCGGCCCATCACTCTGCTCGACTCGCCGGCCCACGCCATCCGTCGCCTCGACCCGACACTGCGCGCCGCCCGCATCGCGGCCCGGCTCGAAGCCGATCGGATCGGCCTGCGTCTCATGACCGACTCCGATGTGGCGCGCCTCTCGCACGGCGAAGTGGTGAGCGAAGTCTTCTACAACATGCGGACCAGACGCCCATGGCCGGGCGGACTCTTCTGCCGGCAGATCTTTGGCCCGGACCGCGAAAACGAGTGCGTCTGCGGGGAGCGCCGCCGCAACTGGGACGCCGACGCGACGTGCGGCGCCTGCGGACGCACGCTGACCACGCCCCTTGAGCGGGGCCGTCGGCACGGCCACATCGAACTCCCCGTGCCGGTGGTCCACAGCTGGTGCCTCGGCGGCCCGGCCGGCGCCCGGCTCGCGCGCTCGCTGCGGCTGACCGAGCAGGAGCTCCAACAGCTCGCCGACTGCGAGCTGGTCCTGGTCACCGACGCAGGCCCTACGACGCTGCCCACCGGGCAGCTGCTGAGCGTCAAGGAGTGGGGCGCCACCGCCGACCGGACCCAGGCCACAGCTGTGACGGGCGGGCAGGCGGTGAAGATCCTTCTACGTCAAGCCGGCGATGCCATCCCGTCCGACGTGTCCCCGGACACCGTCACCTTTCAACTGCTGCCTGTCCTGCCTCCGGATCTGCGACCCCACGTCATCGAGGACCATCGGACGATCGGGAGCGACCTCAACAGCCTCTACAGCGCAGTGCTCGCCAAGGCCGCCCAACTCCGCCGCCTGGACGACCTCGGCGCCCCCTTGGACGTGCTGGTGGGCGCACGCCGCCTGCTCCAGCACAAGGTCAACGCGGTGCTGGACAACAGCCACCGGCCGGAACCAACACGGGACGACAACCGGAGAGCGCTCATCGGCCTCGCGGACTCGCTCATGGCCCGCCCGAGCTCCACCGGCACACTGCGGGACGACTTCCTCCGTCGGCCCGTGGACTACAGCGCCCGCGCCCGACTGGTGATGGCCAGGCCGCCGAACCACGGCGACGGAGAGGCCGTTCCCGACCCGGACACCGCCCTCCTGGGCCGTGACCTGGCCCTTCATCTCGTAGAGCCGCTGCTCGTGCACGCGCTCACCTCAAGCTCCGCGGCCCGGCGAAAGCAGGAAGCGCAGGAGATGATCAAGGATCATGCCGAAGCGGCCATACGGCTGCTCGACGCGGTGTGCGAGCAGGCCCGGGTCCTGGTCGCCTTGCCCCACGGGCCCTGGCCCATGGTGGCCCTCCAAGTTCGGGCGTCCGAGGTTCCCGCCCTGCAGGTGCAGCCCGGGCTGCTCGACCTCGTCGACTGGAAGAATCTGGGCGAAACAGCACGCATCTTCGGCATCCTGACGACCGAGGCGGTCGAGGAGGCGACCGGCCTGCTGACGGTCGACACTCTGCGCAGGACACCTCCTTCACGCCAACCCACAGCGCCGGACTCCTTCTTCGATCTGCCCTGCGGGGAAGTGGGCAACCACATCGCCGACACGGCACTGACCACCGGCTCGCTGCCCCTCCAGCCAGACGACGGCTTGCTCCTGTGCGACCCCACATGGCTCGCCGAGCGGACTGGCGAACACCGGCTGGATGAGCCAGGGGGAAGGTGACACCGCCGAGCCTCAGGGCATTGCTGTTTGAAGAACTCGTACGCGAACGGCGAAGCGTTCTCGGGCGACGCTCAGCGTCTCCTCCGCCGTGTGCGACCACCCATGCGCCGACACCGTCGATTCGGTCCGACCTAGGCGCCGCTGGCAGCGGCTGTAACCATGCGGTGGGCCAGGACTGTGAGATGCGACGGCGTGGCCCATTGCCGAGATAACCCGACAACACCCAGGTCATCGCAACGAAACGGGACACTCCGAATGCGAGCCTCACCAGTGTGGGATCTGAAGTTCGGCTGCGCAATCTCACCGCCCGCTTCATATCGACTGCACTCTCGACTGGCCGACGAACCCCGCCGCAGCACCTCCCAACTTGTCTGGGGTCACGGCTCCCTACCCGTCTCACTCTCCGCGCGCGGACCATGGGTGAGCTAACCTGCCCGCATGCGCGGACAGTTCACCGGCTGGCCGGAGCAGGCCATGGACGTGTTGTGGCAGCTCCAGGGCGAACCGACCCACGCGACCCGCGAGCGCTATCGCGCGGACCGCGAACGCCTGGTCCGGCAGCCGATGATTGCCCTGCTCAACGAGGTCGCGGACACCGACCCCCGATACGAGGACTTCTCCGTCTGGCACTACCGCACCGACTCCTGGTGGTGGCAGCACCAGAGCGCGGTGATCCGGCTCGGCCGCAAGATCGAGATCGGTCTGCGGTTCGCCCTGGACGGCCTGCGGGTCCAGGGTGCCTGGTGGTACCCCGATCCCGGCCAGGTGGACATGTTCCGCAAAGCCGTGGCCTCCGAGGGGAGCGGCCGCGAACTGGCCGCCATCGTCGAGGACGTGCGGAAGAAGGGCTACGACATCTCCGGGGACCTGATGAAACGCCCCCCACGCGGCTATCCGACGAACCACACCCGTACGAACCTACTGCGCCACCGTTCGCTGATAGCCGCCCGCCCCCTCGGCTGCGAGGAATGGCTGCACACCCCCGAGGCGGTCGACCGGGTCCTCTCGGCCGCCGCCGACCTGGACGCCCTGCTCATGTGGCTGGTCCGCCACGTGAAGCGCGCCGCCTGACATCACGAGGGCGCCGCGCGGACACAGTGAGCAGATCGCGGTCGACGGCGAGCCGGAGCCGGTGGCCGTGAAGCTGGGCGTATGGGTCTCGAACACCAAATCGAGGTGGGACAAGCTCACCCCCGAACAGCAGGCCGCACTCGCCGCCCTGGGCGTGCCCTGGGCAGCAGTGGCGGCCCCGTCCGACGGACCGGCACCGGTGGACGACGGTCCCGTCCAGGACGCGCCGCCGGACACGCAGGCGCAGGAGGACCACGACCAGGACGACACAATGGCGGAGGAAGACCGCGAGACCCAGGCAGCGCGGGGCAGGACGCGGATGCAGCGCATGAACGAACTGATGCGCAACCACACCAAGGCCGAACTGCTGCGCATGGCCTACGCGGGCGGCCTGCTGCCCTACAACTCCCCGAGAAATGGCGCAAGGACGAAATCGCCTCCGCCGTCGTAGACATCGAGTCCCGGGCCACCGACCGGCCCGCCCCGGCCCGCCCGCCGCAGTCACCGCGCATCCCGTTCCAGCGAAGCCACTGCCGCAGCGAGCCCACCATGACGAGTGCGAGAAGGAGTTGTACGAGGGCGGCACCTGCACCTGCGACCTCATCGAAAGCACGGACCGCCCTCCGAACGAGACGACTACTGACACGGCCCCTGACCGCTCCCTCCCCACCACACCGGACCCCGAGCCCTCTCTTCAGGCCCGGGGTCTCATGCTGTCGGCGCGGGACGGGCACAGCCGTACGAACCGCATGAGCCGCCGACCGCTCCGGCAACGTCACCGTCTCAGGTGGTCAGTCCTTGTCGCCGAGCCAGGCCAAGTGTTCGCTGAATCCTTCGTCGTCCGCAGTCCTGAGGCTGCGGACGTATGTGCAGACCAGGCACTGGCCGATGCCAACCCGTCCGAACGTATCGAGGGCTCGAACACAGAACGTTTCGAACCCGCAGACTGGGCAAAGGTCAAGATCATGCCCGTCCGGGTTGTGCTTCGGATGGTAGTCGTTCGGGTTTTCTACTCTTTCGGCTCGCTCGGCAGCTTCCTCGTCACCGATCAATTGGAGGAAGGCGACGGCCCGGGCTAGTGCTCTGACCGGGAAGGTTGGCCGGGGTGGTGGTTCCGGCGGTTGGATGTCCGGATACGTCCGTGCGACTGCTGGGGGTGCGGTGGCTGAGCCTGTCCGTGTGCGCAGGTTGACCGACTAGGAGGGGCAGAAGCTGCAGCAGATCGTGCGCCGGGGCAGTACCAGTTCGGTGCGCTACCGGCGCGCAATGATGCTGCTGGCCTCGGCCGGCGGGAACCGGGTCCCCGTGATCGCGAAGCTGGTGCAGGCCGATGAGGACACCGTCCGAGATGTGATCCACCGGTTCAACGAGATCGGCCTGGCCTGTCTGGACCCTCGATGGGCGGGAGGCCGTCCCCGCCTGCTCAAGCCTGACGACGAGGACTTCGTCGTCCAGACGGCCATCACCCGCCCGACCAAGCTCGGCCAGCCCTTCACCCGCTGGTCCATCCGCAAACTCGCCGCCTACCTGCGCAAAGTGCACGGTCGCGTCATCCGGATCGGACGCGAGGCGTTACGGTGCCTGCTCGCCCGCCGCGGCGTGACCTTCCAGCGGACCAAGACGTGGAAGGAGTCGCCCGACCCCGAGCGTGACGCCAAGCTGGACCGCATCGAGGAGGTGCTGGAGCGTTTCCCGGACCGTGTATTTGCGTTCGACGAGTTTGGGCCGCTCGGCATCCGGCCCACTGCCGGGTCGTGCTGGGCCGAGCAAGGCCGGCCCGAGCGGCATCCCGCGACCTACCATCGCACCCACGGGGTGCGCTACTTCCACGGCTGCTATTCGATCGGCGACGACACCCTGTGGGGCGTCAACCGCAGGAAGAAGGGCGCCGTCAACACCCTGGCCGCGCTGAAGTCGATCCGGACTGCCCGACCTGACGGCGCTCCGATCTACGTCATCCTGGACAACCTGTCCGCCCACAAAGGCGCCGACATCCGTCGCTGGGCAAAGAAGAACAAGGCCAAGCTGTGTTTCACCCCGACTTATGCGTCCTGGGCGAACCCGATCGAGGCCCACTTCGGACCGTTGCGGAAGTTCACTGTCGCCAACTCCAACCACCGCAACCACACCGCGCAGACGCGTGCCCTGCACGCCTATCTGCGCTGGCGGAACAAGAACGCCCGGCATCCCGACGTGCTGGCCGCCCAACGGCGTGAGCGCGCCCGCATCCGTAGTGAGAAGGGCATCCGCTGGGGCGGGCGACTGGCGAAAGCCGCGTGACCATGCGAACAGCACCGGCGACACTGACGCCATGACCGTTGATCGCGAGGCACTTCAGTCCAGCTGGAACCGGACCCGTGGCCACCTCGATGCCGCCCGGGTCCACCTGACGGGCCGGCCGAACATTTACCTCTCAGTGACGCTTGAGTTCCTGGAGCACAACGAGTTGGGACTCGCCTTCGACTGTCTCGTCGATCTCGGTGGCGACCTCGACCTGCCGCTTGCCTTCTGGCAGCACCTCGACCGAGCAGCCCGTGAGATGCGGCTCTACAGCGATGCGCTGCACACACCCCACCTCACGGCTGCCGACCTCTGCCGCCGCCACCTCGCAGCTGCCTCCGAGAAGGAATGACCCGCCAACCCGGCAAACCTTCCCGGTCAGAGCACTAGTAGGGCTTGGTCAGGTCTGTATTGGTGCTGGTATGTCGCGGTGGCAGGTCGGGCAGGCGCCGGTCCAGACCGCGAGCAGTGTCTGTAGCTCGCGGACGACCTGGTAGAGGCTCAGGCCGACGCCGTGTCTTTTGGGGCCCGGGCCAGTCGTTGCAGAGTGCAGAAGGCATGTGCGACAGAGACAAGGGTGACGTGGTGGTGCCAGCCGCCCCAGGTCCGGCCCTCGAAATGGGCCAGGCCCAGGGCCTGCTTCATCTCCCGGTAGTCGTGCTCGATGCGCCAGCGGAGCTTGGCGAGCCGGACCAGCGTGGTCAGGGGCATGCCGGAGGGCAGGTCGGACAGCCAGAACTGCACCGGCTCGGGCTCACCGGCAGGCCATTCGGCCAACAGCCAGCACTCCGGCAGCTCCGGGCCGTCAGTGGCCTGCCGAACCTCGCGTCCGGCAGGCCGGACCCGCAAGGCCACAAAGCGGGAGTACATCCGCTTGCGGCCGGAGCGGCCGGTGCCAGGCCGGGAGCCTTCACGCCACTGCACCGGCCGAGCTGCCTTCCGCCCCGCCGCGATGACCAACTCCTTCACCGACCGTGGCTTGTCGGGATACTTGGCCACCGGCGGGCGTCCGGTCCCGGAGTACGGCTCGGCCACCGGCACCGCGCCGGCGGGCTGAGCCGACAGCGTGGTGGAGATCCCCACCACGTAATTCAGGCCGCGGGCCTGCAGTCCGTGGCGGAACGCGGCAGCGTCGCCGTATCCGGCGTCCGCGACGGCCAGCGGCACCTCGATCCCCCACGAGCGGGTCTCGTCGAGCATGTCCAGGGCCAGCTGCCACTTCTCCACATGCCCGACATCGTCCGGGATGCCGCAGGCGGTGCGGCGGGCGATCTTGTCCGCATCGGCCTTCGGTGAGGCGGGATCCCAGGTCCGGGGCAGGAACAGCCGCCAGTTGACCGCCGCCGAGGCGGTCTCGGACGCGAGGTGGAGCGAGACGCCGACCTGGCAGTTGGTGACCTTGCCCGCGGTGCCGGTGTACTGCCGCGACACGCATGCCGAGGCAGTCCCGTCCTTGAGGAACCCGGTGTCGTCGAAGACCAGGGCTTCCGGCCCGATCACCTTCTCCATCCGCCAGGCGAGCTGGGCCCGGATATGTGCCGGGTCCCAGGGGCTGGTGGTGATGAAGTTGGCAAGCGCCTGACGATTGCCGTCCTCCCCGAGCCGGGCGGCCATCGGCTCGACCGACTTACGCTGCCCGTCGGTCAGCAGCCCCCGCAGATAAACCTGCCCCCACCGGCGCTGATCCTTGCGCGCGAACGGCTCGAACACCTCCGCCGCGAACGCCTCCAACTCACCACGCACCACAGCAATCTCGTCCGGAGTCACACACTCTCAACGCCACACCGGGCCGACAGGACACGCACCACCACAACCGACCTGACCAAGCCCTACTAGGGAGTGCCCATCTTCCTCACGCGCACTCTGCCAGGCGCGATCCTCATGCTGTTCGCTCATCACGCGCAGGCTCTCGTGGTCATCGAGCGCCAGCAGCGCCTCGATGTGCCGGCGTTTCAGTCCTCCGACACCGCGCGCATGGCGGGCCGGTTGGCTGGCGTCCAGAGCGTCATCGAGTACGCGCACGTCGATGCGCGTATCGAGGGGCGGCAGCTCAGCCCACTCGAAGAAGGTTGTTGCACTTTGCGGCACAGAGCGTTGTTCGTGCGGGTCAGGAATGACGAGGACACCGTCAGCGCTCACACTCAACTTGCCGTCGCTGGTCTTCCCTTCGAGCAGGCGCAGCAGTGCGCGGGCCGACAGCATGCGCCCCTTCGCGTCGGCTTCTTCCCCCGCCCACTCGTGGGCCACGATCGCGGCCAGTCCATTGGTCAGGGCCTGATCGAAAATGGCCTCACGGCCAGCCAGATTCGGGGCGAAGGGCTCGTCGGCATTCATGGCATCCACGCGGAAAACGTCATGCTCCCCAAGGGGTTCCCGCAGCGCCAAGGACAGCTCCACAGCGCACCTTCCGAACTCTTCAGCCCTCTGTCTCATGCCCCCATCGTCTCGCGGCGAGCCGCACCCCGGCCACGGAAATTCCCCTCCCGCCACCGCCGTGGGTGGCCTCGGTGTACCGATCCCCGGGCAACTCCCTTCACTCCGGTCCCCAACAGCAAGACCTACGACGACCCCGCACTTGATAAGGCTCTCTGAAATCGGGTCTGGGCGGAATTTCGTGACGGTCACGATCGTGTATTCGACGTCCCGTGTTTGACGGTGGGAATGTCCTGGTCATGGGGGATCTGTCGGCGTTGGAGGACGCACTGTTCCCGAACGCCGCGGGGATGGTGCTGGACCGGTTGACCGAGGTGGACGGGGTCGTTGTGGCCGAAGCCCATAGCGCCGTACTGGAGTTGAGATGCCCGAGCTGCGCGACTCCCTCGCGTCGGGTGCACAGCCGTTATGGGCGACGGCTCGCCGAGTATCCCGCCGGCGGGCGCCGGGTGGTGGTGAAGCTGGAGGTCCGGCGGTTCTTCTGCAACGCACCCGCTTGCGGGCGACGCACGTTCGTGGAGCAGGTCGAGGGTCTGACCACGCGTTATGCCCGTGCCGGGCCTAGCGTGAAGGCGTTGTGGCGGTCCGTTGCACTCGTGGCGGGCGGCCGTCCGGGCATGCGACTGTGCAACTCGCTGGCCGTGCCCACCGGCCGGGCCCGGCTGCTCGGCCAGCTGCACGCGCCCGAGGTTCCCGCCCGCAGTCCGCGGGTGCTGGGTGTCGACGACTTCGCCTTCCGCCGCTCGCGCACCTACGGGACCATCCTGGTCGACGTCGAGAGATCCACCCCGGTCGACCTCCTGGCCGACCGCACCAGCGAGGCGCTCGCCGCCTGGCTCACCGCACACCCTGGCGCCGAGATCGTCTGCCGGGACCGCGACAGCGGCTACAGCCGCGCGATCAAGGAGGCCGCACCGGACGCGACCGAGGTGGCCGATCGCTGGCACTTGCTTCAGAATCTGTCGGCGGCGGTCGAGAAGACCTGCCACCAGCACCGCGCCTGCCTGCACAAATACGCCCTGGACGACGTGGACGCACCCACCCCGGCGATCGCGCCACCCACGACGCTGTTGCCGCTGACGCCGCCGCTCGACAACATCCCCGCGACCCCGCTCATGCAACGGGTCAGCGAACGGTATGCGGAGATCCACCGGCTGCGGGAGGCGACGTGGACGATCAGCGCCATCGCCCGCCGGTTCGGACTGGACCGCAAGACCGTCCGCCGCTACCTGAGCAACGACCTTGACATGCTGATCGCCTCGGCCCGGGACCGCCGCCCCCGCCAGATCGACCCCTACCGTCCGTACATCCAGCAGCGTTTCACCGACGGCTGCACCAACGCGACCCAGATCTACCGGGAGATCCGCGAACACGGCTTCCGCGGCAACCACCAGGCCGTACGCCTCTACGTCCGCAGCCTGCGGGGCGGCACCGCAGCCACCGAAGCCTCCCGGCCGATCCCCAGCCCGCGCAAGATCACCTCCTGGATCATGCGCCCACGCGACACCCTCAGCGACGACGAGCAGTCCCAACTCGACGAGGCCCGCATCGCCTGCCCCGACATCGCCACCGCCTGCGACCTGGCCCGAGTCTTCACCGGCCTGGTTCGCGACCGCCGCGGCCACCTCCTGGCCGCCTGGATCCGCGAGGCCGAGACCAACGGGCCCGCTCCGGTACGGGGCTTCGCCGGATTCCTGCGCCAGGACTGGGATGCCGTCCTCGCGGGCATGACACTCGCCTACTGTTCCGGCGTCGTCGAAGGCCACGTCAACCGTTTAAGACGATCAAGCGGCAGATGTACGGCCGGGGATCATTCCGGCTCCTGCGCACCCGCGTCCTGCTGCGATCGTGACCGTTGTGGGCGCGTCGTCCATGCTCCAGCCGAGCGATCAATTCTGAGAGAGGGAACCGCGCGAGTGACATGCTGGGGCAATGCGGTTGATCGACAGTGACGGGCACGGCATTGAGCTGAGGGTGACGGACTACCAGTTCCCAGACGCTGCTCACATGGGGAAACGTCGGAGCTGGCTGATCGTCGAAGGTACTGCGAATTGCCCGCAGGGAGCGTGGACCTTCCGTTGGCAGGCTCTGACTCCAGAGGATGCGATCGCGTTGGCTAACTGGCTTCGCGACTTCGCTCGCTCGCCCGATGGTGGCCAACAGGCGGATGACAGCCTTGAGTTCATCGAGCCGAACTTGTCCTTCGCGGCTACCCGGGCCGATGCATATCAGATCGCTCTTCAGATCCGCTTGGACCTTGAGTTCTCGCCGCCCTGGCGGAAGCGGAATCGCGCAGGCGACCCGTTCACGGTCGTGTGCCGGATGACGCCCGAGGCCCTGCTGACAGCCTCGACTGAGTGGACCGCCGACATCACCCCCTACCCGCCATGGACCCCAGGGGAATAGAGCCAGCCTCCGTAACCATCACGAAATTCCGACCAGAACCCTGAAATCGACCAGGGCCGCTCGTCGCCTCAGCCGGTCCGATGCTCAACGGAGTGAGGAGCTTCGACGAGCACCGCGCCTGTCTTCGGCCAGGATCACCGGCTTGTGGAGTGTGCGGGTCATGTCGGACGGACAGAATGCCATCGGGGTCCCCGCAGCAGCCGTCTACGCTCTCGGCATGCAGCGCAGCGATGTCACGCGGGACGACGGCACGTGGGTGGGTCTGTCCCTGGACGTACAGGACCGCCACCAGCCGGGGCTGTGCGTGTTCACTGCCGGTGCGCAACTGCTGGTCTCCCAGATGTCGCAGCCTGTGCTGCTCGCCGTCGTCGATGAGCAACACGAGGGCGTGGACTTCTGGCGCACCGACGGGTACCGCTCCTTCGTCCCGCCCTTGCGTGCCGATGCGGGCCGCGCCCTGGCGGGCAGCCCGGAACGGTGGGCCCATCGCTTTGCGCAGTACCTCATCGACTCGCCGGGCAGCCCGTTGCACGAGGGCCGGTGGCTGCTCTCGTGCGAGAGTCCGCTCCGGCGCTGGCGCTACGCCGATGCCTCGCACGCCGAATACTGGAGTTCGATGCTCGTCGACGGCCATCCAAACGGCTACATCGACTGGTTCCTCCATGCTCATTCGTGGGAGGTCCTGTCGCTGCGGCCGATGCCCGATGCCGACGACAGCCGGGTCAAGGCGTACCGCAGGCAAGCCCGTGAGGGGACGCTCCCACCGGTCCTGTTGTGGTGGGTCAGTGGCCTGGACTGCCATCTGATCCTGGACGGTCACGCGCGGTTCGCCGCGGCAGTCGCCGAATCCGTCGAGCCTCCGCTGCACCGCACGGTCCCGCGCGATGACCTGGCCACGCGCACCGAGGAAGCCGTGGGCTTCTACGAGGACGAACTGGCACGCTTCGCCGGACTCCGCGCCATCCACGGCCCCGCCGTCCCGGACGGCGCTGCCACCGCCGGCCCACAACTCGTCCGCCTCCTTCACGACCTGAACACCGCGGAACAGCCGACCTGGGCCTGGCCCCTGCCCGGCGGGGAAAAGCAGTGGCGTCGCATCGCGCGCAGCCAGAACTGGCCCTGTACCTGACTCCTGCCGACCCCTCCTGCGAACCATGACATCCGGGCGTACCGCCGCACCGTCACGGGGCGCGCGCCGCGATGAGGGCCAACCTCCCCAGGCTCGAACTATCACGCGTACGCAGGCTGCCCTCAGCAGACGTCCGCGCCTGAGTTGGTCCGACCCGCCCCAGGACCCGGCTGGCTATTGGGGGCCACCTTTTGTGGCGCTCGTCCGTAGGTCAGGCGCTAGATGCCTGGGGAGATCCACTGAGCAGGTGTGGGGTCACCCCTGAGTAGGGGGTGGCCGTTTCCAAGGTTCAGGCAAGATTTTCGTGGAGCGTGACGGAGCGTCATCTACCTGGCATCGTCACCTAAGTGTGACGAGCTTCTGGGGCAGGCTCCTCGGCGGTGGTACGGGGAACGTGATGCGTCTGCGCCAATTGTGCACCTGAGGGTTGACAGCGCGGGCCAATGGCATAGCAGAGGCCCGCCCCATCGATCAGGGCGGGCCTTGCGCGTGCCGTTTGGGTCGCCGACGCGTAACGCCGCGTCAGCCGTTGGCGATCTTCTCCGCGTCCTTGTCCGCCTTCGTCAGCGCCGTCAGCGCATCCTTGGCGTCCTGCTGGGTCTTGGCGTTCGGAGCGTCCGGGCTCAGACCGTCCACGGAGTACTGGGTGATCGCCGCGTTCGCGTCCCCGTTGTCCGACCGCCACTGCTCGATTAGGTCGGTCGGCTCGTTGTCCGCGGTGAAGTACGCGTCCGCCTTGCTGAACGCTGTCTGCTTCATATCGAGGCCGACGATCGCCTTCTGGTACCAGGCCGTGAAGTCCGTGGTGCCGACGACGCTCTGCCCCTTGGCGAGGAAGGTACGGAAGTCGGCGTCCTCCTTCTTCAGGATCACGGCCGCCTGCTTGCGGGCCTGCGCAGTCGCCAGCTTGGACGAGGTACCGCCGGCGTTGGCCTTGGCCGTATTGGTGGGCTTAGCGGCTTTGGCTGTACTGCTCGGCTCGGCGGCCTTGCTGGGCTTGCTGACGGCGACAGCCTTGGCCGGCTTGGAGGCGGAGGCGGTGGCCGACGGCTTGGCGTCGCTGGAAGTGCTGGCCTTCTCGCCGCTGCCGCTAGGGGAGCCGGTGACGCCGAAGATGATGAACAGGATGAGGGCGCTGAGGCCCCAGATGCCCAGGATTTTGCCGATGCGGCGATTCTTCTTCGGCTGCGGCATGCCCGGCTCCGGGTCCTGCTGTGGTGCGGCCCATCCTGGCTGGTGTGGTTGCTGCTGGTTCACGTCGCCCCCCTGGTGGTGCTGTTTCTGTGACGCGTGAATGTAGCTGATGTAAGGGACACGTGAAGAGGGTGGGGGTAGTTGTGACACGCCCGGGGCGGAAGACGGATGCAACACGACGAAAGCCCGCTCCCGGACTCGGGGCGGGCCTTCGCCATGTGCGGCGTTCAGCGCTTGCGGTCCGACCTACCACCAGCCGTTGCGGGACCGCCAGATGGGTGTGCTCCGCCCGGTGGCCTTGCGGTGGGCGAGGATGCCGAGCATGTGGAACGGCTTGAGGCACCACCAGACCAGCCACGCCTCTGCGATGAGGCAGTAGCCGAGCAGCTTGAAGAGGGCTGCGAAGGCTCCGGGGCCGGAATTACGGCGTCGGCTGGTGAGCGGGATCGATCCGCCGATGGAGAACGGTCCGGGGAGCGGGATGGAAATCCGAAGACGCACAGGTATGACCTCTGTTAAGGCTGGGCGTGGAGTTGCTGCGGAGCATCTTCTCGTGCTCGGGCGGGCGATCGCGGTGGATTCGGGTGGATTGGTCAGGATGCGAGGGCCCGACCCCTGGGGCGGTGGCGAATCGGGTATCGGGCCCTCTGCTATGCGGTGGTGTCAGGCGGTCAGCCCTCCCAGCCGCGGGCCACGTCCAGGGCGCGGCGCAGGGCGGACGTGATCGGCAGCACCATCGAGACCTCGACCTGCTGCCCAGGGCCGTGGACCTCCGTGACCCCCACGACCACTCCGTCGGCGCCTGCAGCCACCAGGAGGGATCCGGCCACCAGGTCCGGTCGGTGAGGGCAGACGCCGTCCGCTCGCATTCCTGATCACACCTGGTCAGTGAGGTGATGCCCCGCAGCTCATCCCGATCATGGAACGCGTCCGTGTCGCTCGCCTCGGGGGCGGGCATCCCCGCACCCGCCCCGACCACCTCGGAGGCGACAAGGCATATTCATCTCGCCGTATTCGACGCTACCTGCGGCGACGCCAGATCACTTGCTGTCGCGGCGTTCGCGGTTGATCTGCTGATTTCTGGGCTCGGGGATCGTGTGCTTCGACGCAACGAAGTCGAGCGGACCATCAATCGGCTCAAGAACGCACGAGCAGTCGCTACCCGCTACGACAAAAGGGCCTACGTCTTCCACGGCACGGTCACTATAGGGAGGCCGGCCAACCGCCTTCGACGCTGAGATCTACAAACGTGCGGTGAACACGCTGCCGCACCGCTACGACCGAGGGGGTTTCGCAATCCCGTGACCGCACCCCCGGACTTTCACCCCACGAGTCCGGGCTCATGATGGCATCGAGGACGGCCATGGCCCGGGAGCGGTCGCGAACGATCGAGATCTCCGGCAACTGACGGATGAGTTCATGGACAGACACAGCTCCATCCAAGCTGATCCCACTGACAACGCGCCCACCGTCCGCTTGACACCGCGGATTCCACATAATGCGGGTGCAGCACGCCATATGGCTGCAGCGCATCGACACCAAGATCGCCGCCCTCCAGAAGCGGGAAGCCGAACAGGAACAAGGCCGGAAGAACCGGCCGCAGGAGCCGGACTGGATCGTCGAACTCGGCATCGGCAACGGACGCCCGCCCATCGAAGTGCACGTCGGCGGCTGCTACGCCGCGGGCAAACGACGACGCACCGTCCCGCGCGACGAAGCACGCCGCCTCCTCACCTCAGGCGTGCGCGCCTGCACCCACTGCACACCCGACGCCCAA
The DNA here is from genome assembly GCF_007113425.2 of Streptomyces sp. RLB3-17. Taxonomy (NCBI): domain Bacteria; kingdom Bacillati; phylum Actinomycetota; class Actinomycetes; order Kitasatosporales; family Streptomycetaceae; genus Streptomyces; species Streptomyces sp. RLB3-17. The sequence goes on from NZ_CP041610.2 coordinate 78,432, forward strand.
CTCCGCATCCTCGACTGACAGTGAGGATGGAACCGCGCGCCGAGGGAGCCACCGATCAGGCCACACGCCGAAGATGCTCAGCTCAGCGGCAGAAGGCGCGGTCACTACGGAGATCAGCAGCCCGGCGGACACCCCTGCGCACAGCAGCCACCAGTCCACCACTGCCCCCGCCCTGAGATCGTCGGGCGGTCGATCTGCAATGCGATGTTCACGAGCAGCAGGTGCAGCCGGGCTTGCAGCCGCACGCGTCCGTCTCCGCCGCGGCCACCCCGACAGCGGGCGGGGTGTGCCCGGTGGGTGCGCAGCAGCCCTTGCCCTGCCAGGCATCGCGGCCTTCCTTGACCGCGATCGCGGCGATGACCAGGGCGGCGATGGGGTCGGCCCAGGACCAGCCGAGGGTGGCGTTGAGGACCAGGCCCACCAGGAGGACGGCCGAGAGGTAGGTGCACAGCAGGGTCTGCTTGGAGTCGGCGACCGCGCTCGCGGAGCCCAGTTCGCGGCCTGCGTGACGTTGGGCGGCCGACAGGAACGGCATGACGGCCAGGGACAGGGCGGCGATGACGATTCCGGGGATGGACCGGTCGGCCTCGCCGGTACCCATCAGAGCCCGGACGGCGTCGACGCTCACGTAGGCGGTCAGGGCGAAGAAGGAGACGGAGATGATCCGGAGCGTGGTCATCTCCCGGGCGTCTCGCACCGCGTGGTCGCGGGCGGAGAACTGCCAGGCGACCGCGGCGGCGGAGGACACCTCGATGACCGAGTCGAGGCCGAAGCCGATCAGTGCGGTGGAGGAGGCGATCGTGCCGGCGGTGATCGCGACGACGGCCTCGATGACGTTGTAGGTGATCGTAGCGGCGACCAGCAGTCGTATGCGGCGGGTGAGCGCGTCGCGGCGGGCTGGGGACGGCCCGAGGGATATCGCGGCCATCAGCAGCAGTCCTTCGTGGCGGCGTCCGGGCAGGTCTTGTCGGACTCGACCGCGACCACAGCAGCGAGCAGGTGCTCCAGAGCGTGGCCCAGGCGTTCATCGGCGAGCTCGTAGCGGGTGCGTCGGCCGTCCGGCACGGTGACGACCAGGCCGCAGTCACGCAGGCACGCCAGGTGGTTGGACAGGCGGGTGCGGGAGACGCCGAGGGTCTCGGCGAGGTCGGACGGGTAGGCCGGATCCTTGCGCAAGGCGAGGAGGATCCGGCAGCGGATCGGGTCGGCGAGCGCGCGGCCGAAGCGGGCCAGCACGTCGATGTCGGAGGCAACGGTCAGCACCCCACGAGAGTACAGATAATCCTGAATTCATAGAAGCGTGGATAATGGTGGTCGGGTGTGTGGACCTACGATCAGCCCACTGACCAGCGTGGAGAGGGATGAAGAGCGTGACGGGCGACGGACAGGACCTGGCCGAGGTGCAGCGGGCGCACTGGCAGAGCACGTACGGCGCTCACCCGGGCATGTACGGCGAGGAGCCGTCCGCCCCCGCCGTTCACGCCGCCGCCGTCTTCCGGGCCACCGGTGCCCGCGACGTCCTCGAACTCGGCGCCGGCCACGGCCGCGACGCCCTGTACTTCGCCCGCAAGGGCTTCACCGTGCAGGCCACCGACTTCTCCGCGACCGGCCTGGAGCAGCTGCGCCGCGGCGCGCTCGCCCAGGGCATGGCCGGGCAGGTGACCACGGCGGTGCACGACGTCCGCAAGGCGCTGCCGCTGCCGGACGGCTCGGTCGACGCCGTGTTCGGGCACATGCTGCTGTGCATGGCCCTGTCCACGAAGGAGATCCGAGGGCTCGTCGGCGAGATCCGGCGTGTCCTGCGACCGGGCGGCACCTTCGTCTACACCGTCCGCCACACTGGCGACGCCCACTATGGGACCGGCACTGCCCACGGCGACGACATCTACGAACACGGCGGTTTCGCCGTCCACTTCTTCCCCCGTGCCCTCGTCGACGCCCTGGCCGACGGCTGGAGCCTGGAGGAGGTCCACGCCTTCGAGGAGGGCGACCTTCCTCGCCGCCTGTGGCGCGTCACCCAGACCCTGCCCCGGTGATGGCCGAGGTCAGGTGGCCTGGCCGAACAGCGGGACGCCGTCGGGAGCCAGATCGCTCCTGACCCGCACAAGGCGCACCGGGTGCCGCCAGCGTCCACCGGCGTCCAGGCAAACGTCGACAAGGTCCAGTCCGTGACGGGCCGCAGGCCGGCTGTCAGGGCCTGGCGGGCGGCCAGGTTCAGGACGGTGGTGCGGCCCGCGTACTGGAGACGGCCGCGGGCGTCGCGACGGCCAAGCAGAGCAGTGGCCGGGGCCGTCTGGTTGCCGGTGACCGCACCGATCACCGCCTCGGTAATGTGCAGACCTCCACGACAACCCCGAGCCCCACCAGCCTAGAAGCCCCCAGAGCGGGCCGCTTCCCGACGACGCCACCGCGCACCACAGCCGTCGCCGCCGCAGGCTGGACGGGTGGACTGGCCCCTTTCCGTCGCCCTGGCCCAGTCCGTACCGGAACTGCCCACCGGCACGGACTGGAGCTGCGAGATGAAACTCGACGGCCACAGAATGATCATGTGGCGAACCAGCGACGGGGTCCGCCTCCAGGCCCGCTCCGGACGCGACGTCACCGCCGCATGGGGCGACCTCGCCCTCGCCGGCCACCACCTCCCGGCCGGGACCGTCCTCGACGGCGAAGCCGTCATCACCACCGAGGACGGACGGATCAGCTTCGAGGCCGCACAGGCCCGAGCCGCCTCCTCCCCCTGGCCGCCCAGCGCCCCGCCCACTACATCGCCTTCGACGCCCTGCAACTGCCCTCGCCGAACGGGGACATACGAGCGCGGCCGTACAGCGAGTGCCGCGCAGCCCTCCTCAGCCTCCTGGCAGGCCTGCCCGCGAACACCCCGATCCAGGCCGTCTCCGCCACCACCGACCGCGACACCGCACTCACCTGGTACGACACCCTCCACAACGACCGTGTTTGAGATCTGCCGTGTCCCGCTGCTGAGACGCTCGTTGCGCACAAAGTGAGCGGTGCTGGGGGTGGGTATCCGTCGGACCTGACGGATGAGCAGTGGGCGTTGGTGGAGCCGTTGCTGCCGCCGGCGCGGGTGGGGCCGAAGGGTGGTCGGCGGGAGAAGCATCTGCGGCGGCGGATCGTCGACGCGATCTTCTACGTAGTGCGGACCGGGTGCGCTTCGCCTTCGCCGTACGGCCGCCGCCGTTCTTCCTTGCCACCTCCAGCGCGGCCCGCAGCGCGACCCGGGACAGGTCGGCGCCCGACACCTCGCCGCCGCTCATGACTGCTCCCACGTGGTGTAACCGAGCGACAGGTGCCTTAAGCGCGACAGGCGGGTCACCTGCTCGACGAACACCCTCGTGAACAGGCGCTGCGCCGACACCTCGCCGTACCGGTCGATGTGGTCGAACACCAGCTGGTGGTCCTTCGCGGCGCGGGTGCGCCAGTCCAAGACCTGCTCGCGGGTCAGTTCCTCGAGGACCAGCGGCGCCTGGTCGACGACGTCGGCCTGCACCTACGGTGCGACAGCGGGCGCCAGGCGGGAAGTGGGCAGCACGATCGGGGCCGACAGAGCGGCCGGTTCACCGGCGGCGGCTTGGGCGTGGGACTTGGCGGCCGCCTCCTGCCGGGCCCGAACCTGCGCCCACCGGTGCTCGCGAGCCCACGCCTGGGCGGTCACGGTCTCGTGCAACTGCCGCTCAGTCGCCGAACGGGGCTCCTCCAGCGAGACGTACAGCACCGCGGCTCAGACCGGGCTCCGTTCCCCCGCAGTCCAGCGCCTGTCCAACCTCGCGGCGAACGACGGGCAAACGTAGTACTGGTTAGCCCGTGTCGACAGACATCCGGCTACGACCTGTCCGGCACCACACACCACCGTGACGCCCAGATGCGGCACGCACTCATCCGGCTCCTGCACTGGGCGAAGCGGCACAACCTGGCGATCGCCGTCGAGGATTTGGACTTCACGGCGGACAAGACCCGGGAGAGGCACGGCCACCGCAAGAAGTTCCGCAAGCTCATCTCCGTATGTCCGGCGGCGGACGGCACGCCCCCGCACGACCGGAGCGATCGTGCGGTGCATCGGAGCGTCCAGGCCGGACGGGGCACCTGAAGACACCGGCCCCCGTATCCCTGGACCACGGACACGATCCGTGTCACGGGACACGGCGCGAAAGTGGGCGACCAGGACATCCAACACCGTTCGGGATGCCCGCAGCGACCAGGCATGGGTTCAAGACCCTCTCCTGCTCACTGATGAGGAACGGTAGGCCCTTGATCACGATATGAATACCCGGCAGTCTCGTTCCGTCTTCACGCAGTGACCTTCATTACGTGATCGCTAATATGTTCGCCCTCACCCCTGCCCACTGCGGCTGACCTTCGAGGAACCAGTGACAACACCGCCCGCCTACCAAGATCCTGCCTACTCCGTACCGCCGCAGGCTCCGGTGCCGCAACCGCCCAAGAAGGGCGCCCGCGCCCTCAAGAAGCTGCTGATCCGCTTGGGTATCGGGCTGATCGCTCTCGTGATCTGGATGATCTACGACGAGGTGACCGGTGACCCCTCTACCGCCAACGCCGGTGACTGCGTCCAGGTGAGCGGTACGGACGACAACCCGGATGTGCACGTGATCGATTGCAAGGACCCCAAGGCCGCGTACAAGGTCCTGCGGGAGGACACCGGCAACGGTGACCAGTGCAAGAGCGTTCCCGGTGTGGTGGCCTGGTACACCGAGACCGGCCGCGCCGACGTGGTGCTCTGCCTGGGCAAGAACCAGTAGGCATTCGCGTGACGGAGGTTGCGAGGCCGACACCACCGGCCTCGCAACCTGCCGAATCGCTCGCGCTCCGCTATCGCGGATCTCGTTTTCCGCAGCAATGCGATGACGACGGTTCGGGAGCTGCGCACCGTCCTGCCGTCCACCAGCGCGGTTTCAAGTTCCCGGCAGGAGCGGGCTGTCGGTGATGCCCCAGATCCAGACGGCGTGTTCGGGTGCGTCCCGGATCGCTCGGGTGGTCTTGGCGATGTTGTCGGCTCCCAGCAGTCGTAGCCGCCGATGGCCAGGTTCCGCAGAGCGGCCATCGCCCGCGGTGCGCTGCCGGTGTGGACGGTGGAGGCGTCCTCGGCGAATACCACGTCTCTGACATGGTGGCTGGAATTTTCGATTCCCCAGTGCCCGCGTACGTATCCGCCCAGGTCGGCAGGGCTGGCCTGATGGGTGTCGAGGCTGGTGACGGCGTAGACCGTCTCCTGGGTCTGCCGCTTGCCGCTCTCCTGGCGGCGCCGGTGGATACGCAAGGCGAGCCGTGCTTCGGGGAAGGCGATCCCGCCCAGGTTCGCCGCGATGGCCATGGTCTTGATCGAGCGGGACTCCCGCCGCCCGTGCCCGGTACCGGAGACGGTGTGCGCTACGGGCACCTGCTCCCATGGCAGGGTCTTGACCTGGTCCGACGCGGTTGGCTGGTTTCCCTTGATCACCGCGATGTAGTGGGCTTTCTTCTCCTGTACCAGCCAGCGCACCTGGTCCTTGACGCTGTGCAGGGCGCCGAAGGTGACCACGGCGTCGGTCAGATCGAGTGGTTCCAGCAGCGGGCGGAAGACGGCTGTCTCGTTGGTCTTGGCCCCCACCTACCGCTGGGCCAGGGTGACGGTGGGGGCGTGGGTGACGGCGGACAGCAGGTGCCGGTGGCGCTGCCGGCGGTGCGCGGAGCCGGACAGCGCCTTGCCGTCCACCGCGATCGCCGTCCTGGGCGCCGAGCCGGTGCCGCCTGCATCGGTGTGGTCGCGTTCGGCCAGGTAAGCGCCGATCGCGGCGTCCAGGGCATCGCCGTCGAGGGCGGCCAGGAGCCGGGTGAGGGTGGCCTGGGACGGGGCGCCGCGACGTCCGGGCAGGTGGCGTCGGATGCAGAGCAGTTCCAGGACCGTGGTGGTGGAGCGCTGTCCCCACTCGGTGATCTCGGTGATGGTCCGAATGCCGGAGACGACTGCGCAGGCGCAGATCAGCAGCAAGCCGACCAGGGGATACCACCGTCCGCGACGCGAACGCGGGTCGGGTTCTCGTGCCTATGTTGCCACGTCAACTCCCGCTGAGCGTGGGCGATCTACGCGATCCCGGAACTTGCAACCGCCCTGGCTGCAGCTGGGGCAAGGTGGTGTTACGTCGACGTTGAGGACGATCTCTTCTAAGTCGTGCGGCTCGCCGGTACTGGCTTCCTCGCTCACGCCACCCCTGGCCACGCCTCCGGGCCAAAGGATCCCTGTCCTTCGTGTCGGGTGGTGCAGGTGATCCAGCGTAGGAGCCGCTCGGGGCGGGCCGTGCAGATATCCAGCGGAAGCCTCGAGAGCCTCCGCCGCGTGCTCGCTCCCGACTACGAGGACCAGCTGCAGTTCTGACCGGGGGTCAGCAGTCCCCGCTGCGGTGGCGCAGCTCCCTGCCCCATTGCTTCAGTCGGCCTTCGAGGGCGAGGTTGTCGCCGCGGGCCACCGTCTGGAGCAGCTGGGCGCACACAGTCGCCTCGGCGGCAAGGCCGGCCGGGCTGCCGAGCACGGTGAAGACGTTGCGAACTCGGGCGGCAACGTCCTCCTGGAGCAGCGAGTAGGCGTAGAGGGTGGCGGCGTCGAACCCCTCCGGAGCGCGCCCCCAGCCCTCCCAGTCCAAGATCCGCAGGGGCGCGCACAGGTTCGCCCAGTGCACATCAGAATGGGCCGTTGTCCAGCAGGGCGAGGCCGGGGCCGGGATGCCCACGAACTCGGAGATGGCCCGGTCCATGTACTGCTGCCGTACGGCGACGCGGTTGGTGCTGACGGCCGCCACCTTCTCCAGCGTCCCGGCGAGGTCGGTCCACCAGGAGTCCGGCAGCTGGAGGTCGTGGCGGAGGATCGGGTCGTCGGACAGGACGGGCTCGTCGACGCGCGCCGTCAGCTCCGCCCGGTAGGCGGTGCCGCCATCGACGGCGTCGTGGACGGCCAGGAGGACGGGCCGGTGGCCGTCGAGGTCGCCGAAGGCGTGCTGGGCGTCGAGGGAGCCGTCCCACAGCTTCCCCGACGCCTTGTCTTCCGGCGCGGACACCAGCCGCAGCCATACGGGCGCGCCCGTAATGGTGCGGGCCGGGGCTCCCACGGTGCGCCCGGCCCACCCCCAGAACTCCGCTCCTGGCTCCACCTAGACGTCCAGGGCCTTCGCGGCGCGGGCGTGGTGGGCGCGCATGCGCTGTTCGGTGTCCGGGTCAGGGGGAGGCGAGTACACAAGTGATCTCCCGCAACTTGGCGGTGGTCAGGGAGGGTTGGGCGACGGCTTCGGCCGCCTCCTTCCAGTGTGGCGCACCGGAGGCGGCGAGAAGGACGTTTGTCACTCCTGGGCATGACGCGACCGCCAGGACGCACGCCTGTGCGGGGGCAGGCCCGGCTGGATGAGGTCGGCGAGCTCCTGGTCGACCATGCCGGGCAGTTCCCCGCCGTGCAGTGGTGCCGACGCCATCACCCGCAGTCCCGCGTTGGCGGCGGCCGGGAGCGGTCCCCGGCCGTCCACGGCCTGCGTGATCGGCGTCATCATGACCAGGCTGACCGGCAGCTGGACCGCGACGAGGTGGTGGTGCTGTCCGCTGGCGGCTCCGGCGGCCAGGGCGAGCAGCTCCCCCACCGTGAACGCTTCCTCTTCCAGGCCCGCCCACAGGGCGATGCCGTACCCGGCCACGTTCCCGGCCGCGACCTATTTCTCCAGGACCGCGAACGCGTCCCTCATCGCCCGGTGCAGGGCCAGGCGGTCGCCGGGGTGGGTGCGCTCGGGGTTGTGAAGCAGGGTCAGTTCCAGCCGGTCACGCCCGAGCTGGGCGCGGTTGCGGCCGGTCTGCCAGCGCACCTAGTCGGGAGCGAGGCTGTGACCGGCGGCGGCCTGGTCCTCGGTGAGGACGCCCGCGTTCACGGCGTCGGTGCCGGTGGCCGCCGTGAAGTACCCCGCCTTGGTGGAGACGTTCAGGGACGGGTGGGCGGCCAGGCCCGGGGCCAGCAGGGTCTGCGCCTGGCCGGTGGCGGAGTTGGGGGCGGTGTCGACCCGCTGCGCGCCGAGGGGGCCGCACGGGCAGCCGCCTCCGGGATCACCTGGCACCGGTAGGCCCCCAGGGCGAGCTGTGCCGTCACAACAGGCTCCCCACCACGGCGGCCTACCCGGCAACGAGCTCCTGGACCAGGCCGACGACGTCCTCCAGGGCGAGGCTGGCCGTGTCGGCGAGCGTGGCCAGGTCCACGGTGCGGCCGCTGGCTTCGTTCACTTCAAGTAGCAGCGTTTGTCCGTCGGTTTGAGCGTCGAGGGGCGGTCTGCGGGGCCGTGAATGTTCGCGAGAAATGACGTTACTTCGTGGGACGGCCCGCAGCCCGTGAGGGCGGCGGGCCGTCGAGGCGGGGCCTGCAAGTGTCCGAACCCGTCTTTGAACCCTTGATCAGGGCGAATCAGCTGAACGGCTGTTCGTTGAGTGCTTGGCCAGCCTTTTCAGCCGCCCCGAGTGGGCCCTGGCGTCACCTTCGCCAGAACAGGTGGTGCGTCACGCCGCTCGGGCTGGGCACGATCTCCAGGTGGAACCGGTCGAGCAGCTCATCGGGGGACTCCCAGAGTCGTAGTCCAGACCCGAGCTTTACCGGCGAGACCGCCACATGCATGGTGTCGACGAGGTCGGCGTCGAGGAACTGCCGGATGGTAGTGACCCCGCCGCCGAGCCTGACGTCCTTTCCCTGCGCCGCTTCCCGCGCCTGCGCGAGGACCGTGGCCGGGTCGCCGTCGACGAAGTGGAACGTGGTGTCGGAGAGCGTGAACGACGGACGCTCGTTGTGGGTCATGACGAACACCGGGGTGCGGAACGGGGGTTCGTCTCCCCACCAGCCGCGCCACTCATGGTCCTGCCAGGGCCCGCGCTGGGGCCCGAACTTGTTGCGGCCCATGATCTCGGCACCGATGTTGCGTGCGAAGTCTCGCGTGAAGTAGTCGTCGAGGCCCCGGCTCCCGCCGGGATCCGTGCGCATGGGCCAGCTCGCCGTGGCTCCGGCCCAGGCGAACAGCCTCTCGGGATGGTCGTGGCCGAACGGCCTCTCGAGACTCTGGTGCTCACCGGCACCGATACCGTCACTCGAGACGTTGAAGTTCATGATTCTCAGCAGTTGATCCACGTGTTTCCTCGTCAGGTCCTGTCGCGTCATTGTGTGGCGAGGCGCCGCACATCATGACGTCGACCGGGACGTGGCCGGATCGACAGCGGCCCGCAACTTTTTTTCACTGCGCGGCAGAGTCTGTTTCTGAACCCCCAAAGCACGCGCTGGGGGGATATCCCCACTCCGATCCTGGGGTTCGCCGGATCGCACTCCGTGGGGGGCGAAACTAGCGTTCATACATGAGTTCGATTCTGGGAAAGCACCTCGCCATGGCACTTGGTGTCGCTACGCTGCTCACCGCCTGCGCGGCCACCACCGGCGCCAAGCCCGCCGGGCCCTCCCCCGTGGAGCGGTTGCGCCAGGACGCCGAGGCAATCCACGCCCTCGGTATCAGCGGTGTGCAAGTCCGCGTGATCGCACCTGACGGTCGGCAGTCGGTCGCCACCAGCGGCACCGCCGACCTGGGCACTGGCCGCCCGGTCCCTTCCAACGGCTACTTCCGCATGGCCAGCACGTCCAAGACGCTGGTCGCCACCGTGGTCCTCCAACTGGAGGCCGAGGGCAGGCTGTCCCTTCACGACACGGTCGACCACTGGCTGCCGGGAGTGGTGCAGAATAAGGGCAACGACGGCAGCCGGGTCACCATCCGCCAACTGCTCCAGCACACCAGCGGCATCCCTGACGGCCTGCCCGGATACACCACGCCCCAGGAATACTACCAGCAGCGCCACGACGTCTACGGCCCCGAGCAGCTGGTTGCCCGTGCCGTGGCCCACGCGCCGGACTTCCCGCCAGGCAAGGGATGGGCGTACTCCAACACCGGCTACGTCCTGCTCGGCCTGATCATCCAGAAGGCCACCGGTCAACCCGCCCACCAGGAGATCGAAGACCGCATCCTGCGCCCGCTTGGCCTCGACCAGACCCGGTGGATGGGTACCTCGCCCACCCTGCCCCAGCCGCACGCCCAGGCCTACCAGCTCTTCGGCCCCGGTTCCCGGGTGGACGTCACCGACCAGATACCGGTGGACCACGAGAGCCTTTCGTGGGTCACGACCACGCGGGACGAGAACGTCTTCCTCCGCGCGCTGCTCGCGGGCCGCCTGCTACCGACGCGGCAGCTGGCCGAGATGAAGCAGACGGTTCCCGTGAACGCGGAGGTCCAACAGCTATGGCCCGGCGGCCGATACGGGCTCGGCCTGGTCGAACGCCCCCTGAGCTGCGGAGGAACCTACTGGAGCCACGAGGGCGGGGACGGCGGCTACATCACCCTCAACGGCGCCACCGACGACGCCAGGCGAAGTGCCGTGGTCTCCATGTCCGAGGCACGCGGCGACACCCCGGAGCACATACTGGACCAAGAGAAAGCGGCCAGCTCCCTGATCGACCACGCACTGTGCGCCGAGGGCCCCAGTACCCCGTGAGCGGAGGCCGTCGTCGCGCTGGCCAATGGGCAGTGAGCTCGGCGCAGCGCTTGCTTGTGCCGCAGATCTGCGTTACCCCCCGCCCTCCCACGGCCCCTTTCGGGCCTACCTCTCAGCCGGCCTTGGCTGGCTCGCCTCCACCCGGGCCCGGGTGGAGGCGAGCCTGTAGGGAGGGATCTCTCCCAGCGTCCGCAGCGCGTGCACGTGGCCTTCGAAGAAGGCTTTCTGGCCGGCGGAGGCGAAGACGCTTCTCTGCACTTCGGTTGTCGCGATGTGCTTCTGAACCTCTGCTGAGGTGTGACCGCCAGGAGTTTCGACAGCGTCCGAGTCGGTCGCCAATCTGTGAGAGCGCCGTTTGGATCGCCGTCACTGTGACGGTGATCCGAACGGCCCAGGCTCAGTAGGTGACGATGATCCGGCGTGCCGGGCCGTCCACCCGGATTCGTCCTCCGACGGGGACCACGAGTTGCGGGTCGGTGTGGCCGAGGTCGACGTCGAACACTGCCATGGTGTCGGGGGCGTACTGCTGGAGAGCCCGTAGGACGGCCTCTCGCTGTTGCTGGCGGAAGTCCGCCTTCTCCTGGGTGCTGAGCGGGTTCTCGAACGACCAGCTCCTAGCCCTGCCCATCAGCAGCGAGGGGAACTGCTGCAGCAGCCCGCGTTCACCCATGTTCCGAAGGATCCGCTAGACCTCTTCGGCGCGTGGCATTTCCTCGGAGGTCTCCAGGAACAACACGTTGCCGGCGTAGGCGTCAACCGGTTGCACGGGGCGGTCAGCCATCAGCAGCCAGGAGATGGTCTCCAGGTTGCCGCCCCAGGTGATGCCTTCGACTACCCGGTCGCCGTTGTGCCAGGACCAGCCGTCGGCGGGTTCCATTTCCGGTTCGGACTCGAAGGTGTGCGGGTCTTCCCATGGGCGGCTGACGTCCCCGTAGGTGCTTGACGAGGTGAGCTCGTACTCGCCTGAGGTGAACAACGCCGACCGGAGGGAGTCCTCGGTCATCGGGTGCATCGCGCTGGGCCGTCCGAGCTCGACCATCACTGAGCCGCCGTGGTAGCTGACGATGCCCAGGTTCCGCAGAAACAGCAGCAGGTTGGTGTTGTCGCCGTAGCCGAAGAACGGCTTGGGGTTGGCCCGGAGGAGACCGTGGTCGAGGTGCGGGAGGACGGTTATCTGGTCGTCGCCGCCGATGCTGGCGATCACCGCCTTGATGCCTGGGCCCGCGAAGGCCGCGTGGATGTCGGCAGCCCGTTCCTCGGGTGTGGCATCCATCTTCCGGGTCGTCGGATATTCAACTGCCTTCAACCCGAAGTCTTGGAGGAGTCTGCGCAGGCCTAATTCGTAGGGCAGAGGGAAGAGGCCGGGCAGACCGGAGGAGGGGGACAGCACCGCGACCCGGTCTCCGGGGCGGGGCTTGGGGGGATAGAGGGGATCAATCATCTGATGATCGTAGGAGGGGGTGGCCTGACGCCCCAGGGAATATTCCGGGGCTCGTTGATGGCACAGAGCACCCCGCCACCCCAGCAACGGCCGTCCGAGACGGGACCCTGACGCTGGCGCCCCAGGAGTGGCAGCACCGGGTTTCTGGGTGGACTACTTCGATCACTTGCCAGACGCGGTTGCCGAATATGACGGGCTCAAGCCCCAGACCATCGCGGAGGCGTGATGATCTAACCCAGGGCAGCGACGCCGTCCTCACCTCGGCTGACTTGGGCTCGTAGACGTTCGGCCTGCCGTTTCTTGTCGGCGATGTGCCGCAGGCTCTCCTGCAGGCCAGCGACCTCACCGAGCCACTGCATCCGCTGGGCCTCTCCGAGGCGCCCATCTGGCGTGTTACCGGAGTTCAATGGAGTAACTGCTGCCAGAGAATTCCCAGCCGTCGGTGCCTTCGCCGATGTCCGCCACGATGACGTCCTCGATGAAGCGGTCCTCGAAGTCGTCGTCTCGCAGGTCGCCGGCCAGCCAGAGCGCCTCAATGTCGCTCCAGTCGCCGCGGCTCCCGTCAATGCGCAGGGGGGCCGCCCGGCGGTTGCCGCGTTCGCGCTCGTCAGCGCCGGTTTTGACGAGACCGCTGATCTCGAACTGACCGTCCTTGACGTGGTCGGGGATCGGGTCGGCGGGGACGATGGCGACGTTCTCGTACGCGGTGTGGATGAGGTCGCGGTAGCTACGGCGGACGTTGTACTCGGGATCCGACAGCCACTTGATCAGGGTGTCGGGTTTGACGTCGAGGCCGGCGCTCTCCAGGGCCTCGTAGCCGCGTCTGGTCCCGGTGAGCTGGCTGAGCTGGGCGTGCCAGTGCTTGGCGCTGTACGTCGACAGCCGGTGGCGGGGCGTGACCTGGGCGCGCAGAAGGTCGTTGAGGGCGGCGCCGAGGGAGCTGCCGCGGCCTGTGGGGCCTGCCATCAGTCGTCACCTTCGGGGATGAACTCGCCGGGCTGGATGACCTTGGCCTTCACCTGACCGAAGCCGGTCCCGAGCCGGTACGTGCCGGGCGGGGTCTCGTCGGGGGTCCAGAAGATCGCGGCGTCGACGTTGCGCAGCGCAACGAGGGTGTGGCCTTCCTGGACGGCTTTGAAGGCGTTGAGCCAGTGCCGGACGGAGGCCTCGGCGACCATGCTCATGCGCCAGTCCGGCCGCCAGAACGGGGACCGCTGTGAGGGGCGTTTGGGCCACAGCAGGCGCAGTGCGATCGACAGACGGGTCTTGTAGTTCTTGTACGGCTCGCCGCCGGCCTGGATGAGCTCGGTGCGGGCCTCGCGGGCCGCGGTGTAGAACGGCTTGAACAGCGACTCGTTCGCCTTGCCCGTCCACGAGTCGTGGATGGTCACGGGAGCGGTGAGGTGTCCCTCGCGGTGCAGGCGCTCCAGCTGCTTGATGTGCGGGGTGGTCACCCACACGCGGCCCTCGTCGTCGGGCCGGTCGATGAGCCGCCCCAACGGGTGCGGCATGCCCGGGTAGTCCCAGTCCGGAATGTCGATCTGGTAGATCCCGGCCTTGGTCTTGTCGAACGCGTCGAGGGGCCCGGTGTGCAGGAGCTTGTTCGGGGCGAGGGGGACCGCCGAACAGGCCGAGGGGAAGGAGCCGTTGCGGTCGATCAGGCACAGCACGCCGTCCCCGAAGGACGCGGGCACGTCGAGCTGGTCGCGCCGGACCCGCTTGCCGTTGTCCCGGGTGTGGGCGACGCGGGTGCTGGTGACGTCGGGGTGGACCCAGCGGGGCTCGCCGTCCATGTCCTCGCTGATCAACGGCCAGGGGCCGTCCTCCCGGTCCTCAAGGCGGATGACCGGGACCGGGTGCATCTTCGAACGCGTCACCGAGTCCTTGAGGATCCGCAACGCCGGGAACACCGCAGTTTCCGGCTCGTCCTCCTCGTCGCCCGGGACCAGGCCGTCATCGTCGTCCCGCCGGACCTCCTCGTCCGCGTCCGAGACGGCGCCGCTGGTGGCGGCAGGTCGGGCGGATTCCGGGGCAGAAGGCTGCGCGGTGGCGCCGGCGGGGGCGGGCGCGTTGTAGGTGTGCAGCGCGGCCGCGAGACGACGGCCCTCGGCGGTGTCCGGCATCTGCGGCGGCGCGGCAGCAGCCTGCGCCAGGGACGTCGCGAGCTCGTCGATCGCCGCCTGGTCACCGGCTGCCAGTGCGGTCCGCAGCGCGGCCAGCAGGTGCGTGAGAGCGGACGGCAGTCCCTTCTGGGCGCCGGAAGTGTAGGGGAGCGCGGCGTCGGCCAGCTCCCGCTCCTCCGGCGTGGTGTGCAGCCTCCAGTCTTCGCTGCCGGTACCGGCGACGGGCGCGGCTTCTGCGTCGGCGAAGCGGGCGTGCAGCAGGTCGGGGCGCAGGTACGCGGAGCCGATCACGCCGAAGTCACGTTCCGCCACCGTGACTTGGACCCTGCCGGGGTCCGTGGTCGCGGTGAGCGTCAGCAGGACATCGGCGTCTAGGAGCCCGAGCAGCGTGGGGTCGTCACTGTCGACGACGGCGAGTACCGGCACGTGCAGGGTGCGTGCGAGGGAGGCCAGGACCTGGGAGGCGTCCGGGAGACGGTCGCCGGACAGGGGAAGACGGGCGTTGTGGGCGGCCTGGAGCCGGTCCACGACCACCAGGGCCAAGTCCGGGACGTACGGGGCAGTCTCCGCGATGGCCTCGGCGGTCAGATCGCTGCCGTCGTCGATCATCAGCGGCGCATGGACCAACTGCTGGGCAACCTGCTGCTCCTGCGGGGTGAGGCGGCCTTGCTTCAGGCGCGGGTAGTCGCCGCCGGTCTCCGCAGAGATGATCCGGCGCATGATGTCGGCCTGGTTCGGGCCCGACGCCGCGTACAGGACCGTGCGGTGGTTGACCAGCGCGGTCGTGCGGGCGGCGGCCAGGCCCAGGAGGCTTCCGCCGACGTTCGGGGCGGCCGCCACCAGGGTCAGCCGGCCCGGCTGCAGACCGCCGGTCGCGGTGTCCAGGCCGGGCAGCCCGAACGTCGGGACATCGGCGGGGCCGGCGGTGAGCACGGAACCGATGGCATCGCCCAGTGTCGCGAGCCTGCGCGGCGCGCTTTCCCGGTCCTGCTGTCCTTGGCTGTCCACCGCACCTCCTGCGGGCGCCGCGCCGGAGGGCGCGGCCGGGTCGAACGAGAGGGCACTTGCGTGGGTGTCGACCGGGAGCAGCACCGCGACGGGCCTGGTGTTCCTGCGGAGCACCTGCGGTTGGCCTTGAGCCGCCCGCGAGATCAGGTCACCGAACTCCCTCTGCGCCGCGCTCAGTACCCAGGAGGGGAAGGCGTCGGCTTTCCGCGCTGCCGGGAACCGGTCGAGCGGGGCGAGCAGAACACGGTCCTCCCGCTTGTGGATCAGCGTCGTGACCCCGTCGTCCTCGGCGCGCTTGACCAAGGCGTACAGGTCCCTGCGGGCGTCACTCGCGTTCATCGCGTGCTCTGCCTGCGGTGACTGACTCACTCACCCTCCCGGTACTCAACTCCCCTTCAGAATATCAGCAGTCACTCACCTGATTGGCTAAAGTCATACATAGCCTTGGTTAATCTCACTCACTCGTGAGGCGTTTCGGTGTGGGTTGACGATTTGAGTGCTCACGGGCGGCAGCCTCGCACGGCCGGACAACATGGCCAAGGCCGGGGCCACCAACCAGCCCCGGCCTTGACCCACCGCGTCCGCCGACGAACGCACACCCGCCGAAGCGGCAGACTCAGCCGCGGACTGCCGGCTCCTTTTCGCTGGGCGCCTCCTTGTATGCGAGGTGCCCGACGGCGGAGTAGGTCCTGCCCAGCACCCCCGCGAGTTCCCCGGCCGTGACGGACGCGCCGGTGTACCCCTGGATCGCTTCGTCGAGCGTCTCGTCCCTCAGGAGTTCCCCGTCCCGAAGGCCTTCCACCGAGGTCCCGAGCAAGGTCAGAGCTGTCCTCATCTCCCCCGCCACGCGGGTGAGGAAGCTGAAGATGCGGTAGGCCTCCACCGGGTCTCGATCCCCCGGTACTTGAGGCCGGTGACGAACTCGGCAAGGGAGCGGACCGCGGCCGCCGACCCCTGCTCGCCGCCCGGCACCTCCTCATACGCCGGGTGCTCAGTGACGGGGAAGGCCTTGCCGAGCACGTCTGCGAGTTGCTCCGCCTCGAGGGATGAGTCGGTGTACCGCTGCAGCACCTCGCCGAGCGGCTCACCCCGGTAGTCGGTCATCAGACGGTCCTGATCCCGGAGGCCCTCCACGGAGGTCCTGAGCAGAGTGAGGGCTGTCGTCAACTCGCCTGCGGCGCCGGTGAGATCACGGCAGATACCGGAGACCTCCACCGGTTACTCGACCCCGGTCCCCCGGTACTGGAGGTCGGTGACGAACTCGGCGAAGGAGCGAGCCGCGCTCTCCGCGTGCCGGACGACGTCCTCGGTGTTCTCACTCATACGGAGCCGGTCCTCATTGCTGGGATAGCGGGTTACGGACGGACGGTGACGCGGCAGCGGTCCCGTACGGACGGCAGAGGCACTGAGGTGGCCCGCCGCGTCCCCGTCACAGCGAACGCTCCGCAGAGTCGGCCCCCGCTTCGGGGCGGCCCGCCGCGGCGCGGACCACACTGCTTTCATCACGGAGGACGGCGATGGCCGTGTCCGCCCGAGCCGCCGGGCCGGGGTGCTGGCCATAGATGAGGCCGGGGTGCTGCCGGCCGTAGAAGGTCCACAAGTCCAGCGCGTCGTCCAGGAGCACTGCACGGTCGGCCACAGGCATCCGCTCGACTCGCGCGCGCAGCATCCGGACGTCTCCCCGACGGGCACGGGCGTGCTGGACGAGGAAGGAGAACACCTGGGTGGGCCCGGCGGTGAGGCCTCCCGCGTCCGGCTCGTGGGCCGCGTGCAGGCGGTAGACAGACCCGGCCGTCACCGCGAGCACGATCGGGTCCTCCTCGAGGAGCTTCGCCGTCAAGGACTGCCGGCACGGTGCGCACCGCTCGATGCTTGCGCTGATCAGCGCGGCCGCGGTCCGCAGGTCCGGCGCGGCCTCTACTCCCCACCGGCCGGGATCGGCCGGCTGGAGGTCCGTGGCCGACGGGCCGCCAGCGTGCACGTGGAGGGTTCCCGCGTTGGCGGCCGTGTAGGCGGCGCCCTGACGGCGGCTGATGCTTCTCTCCCGGCTCTTACGGCCGTGGCTCTTGGTCATACGGCTCTCGCTTTCCCGCGCCCGACCCCATGACCCGATGCGCGCGACGAAGAGCAGCATGCGGAAGGCTCAACAGCCCTACGGCCGTCGGAAGTAGACATACGCCTCACCCTGATGCTCACAGACCGGACCCCTTTCGCGGGGTCCGCGGGCACCTTTGCCGTGGTGCGCCCTGGTCATGGGCCAGGGGGCGGGCTTGGGCCGATGTGTCGGCCGCTGCCCGCGCCTTACCGCCCGGCGTCCGGTCTCGGGAACCGGTGGCCAAAGGCACACTGCAAGGCTCCCCTGGGGCCGTTTCAGCGCAGCATTCCGGGTGGATACTTCGCCACCCCGTCGTGCTGCGGGTCGCAGACCCATATCCGCGATTCGCGCCATAGGCGGGGCAGATCGTGAAACGGCTCGGCGTACGGGCTGGCTTCTTCCCCGGTCACGGGCTCCCCAGTGGTCCTGTCCACCCAGCCAGCCTCAACGTGCTGCCGTTCACTCTCGGTCTGGAGCTGGCGCGCCGCCATGCGCGTCGGCAGTCCTCGTGATCCCTCCGGAACCATGGCCGCCACAAGCGCGGCGGTGCGTTTCCGCCGTCCCCGCGCGCGGGAACGGCGGAAGGCCCACGAGCCAGGTCGCGCGGGAGGTGGCGTGCCCCGGGATCAACGCCTGGTAGGAGCGCGGCGATTGGCAGCGCGACATTGCAGGCGGCTGTCCTGTCGCCGATGCAGGCCGAGCAGGCAGACCTGTTCCGGCGGGCACACGCCGGGGACACATTCTGGTAACGGGCCACACTCGCCCATTCACCGGGAGCGATCGATCAACTGCTCATACCCGTCAGTAAGTTGTCTGCGTGTCACGATCGCCGCCTTACCGGATCCACCCTCCAGGAGATCCGGCTCGGCAAAGACTTCAGTGACACAGGTTCTTCACATGTGATCAAATCCGGGGGTTCCAGCAGGTCAGAGCCCTGCTGGGCGCCCATCTTCTTGCACCACAGAAAGGGACTCCATGAGAGTCCGGATATCCCGCCGCGCGCACGCGGTCATGATCGCCGCTGCCCTTGCCGGGAGTGTCGTGGTTCCGATGGCCGGCGCACAGCCGGCTGCGGCCGCCGACTGTCTCACCTCCGTACCGACGTACGTGTGGGAGCCGAACACCACCGGCAACATCGCGGCGCCACGCGTGCTGCACAAGTACATGGACTGGGGACCCCAGAGCGGTACCACGGACACGCTGATCGACACCCTCTACACGGCGAACCTGCCGACCACCAGCAAGGTGTTCACCGGCAGCGGCACGGCATCATCTACGAGGCCACCTCTGGCGGCCAGGTCAAGTCCTACAAGGACAACACCGCCACCGGCGGGGCTCTGCTGACTCCGGTGAAGACCTACAGCCTGGCGTGGCAGAACGCCAAGCGGATCTGGACCAACGGCAGCCGGGTGTTCGTACTCAACGCCGCGGACTCGCTCGAGGTCTACAAGCAGTCCGCTCCGACGACAGGCAACGGCACCCTCACCAAGATATCCGAGACCGCGACCTCGACCGCCGCCCTGTTCGATGCCACGAACGTGCGGATGGTGAACTCCACCGTCTACGCGCTCACCAGCACGGGCGCCATCAACCAGTACAGCTACACCGAAACCCCGATTATCGGCACCATCGCTGCACGCCTTCAGAGCGCGGGCGTGGTGGCCACTGGTCTGACCGACGTCAGCCAGGCCTGGAGCCCGGGTGCTGGGGTCGTCAACACGCAGACCACCACCAGCGATCCCGACACCACCGGTCAGATCGCCAAATACTCCACCGGACCATGGGCTCAGCTCGGCCCAGAGGTCCGCACCGGAATCGTCGGCACGATCATGGCGGACGCCGGACCGTGCCTCGCGGACCCGGACCCCTCTGTGCAGCCCTACTTCGCCACTCCGCCGGACGAGACCGGAGGGGTGGAGGACGTCGACCCGGCCGAGGAGGTCGCCCAGACCCCGTCGAACACGGTCACCGGGAAGTTCACTCTCGGCAGCGGGCAGCCCGCCGCGGGCCTTCGGGTCACCCTGACCGCGAACGACCTCGGCGACGGCGCCACCGGCCAGACCCAGGTGCCGTTCCTCGGCATGGCGACGACCGCGGCTGACGGCACCTGGTCCATCACGCTCCCGGGTACGCTCCCGGCCGACGTGCAGCAGGCCAAGGACGACAACGGCGGCATCCTCAACCTGCAAGCCACCGCCGAGGGCGCCACCACCACCACGAGCACGCCGATGCTCGGCGTGGACACGCTCTCCACCGCCACGGCCCAGCAGAGCGCGACGGTCTCCGGACAGAACGACTACGGGCACAGCACACTGCTCGCCCCGAACACCGTGTCCGGCACGACGCAGGACACCTACGCGGCGTCCACGGACAGCAGCACCCTCGCCGCCGACTACAACCCGTACCTGGTCAACGGCCACGACGTCAGCGCCGAAGCGGTGCGCCCGCCCACCGTCCCCATGAGTTCCGGCAACTGCTGGGACACCAAAACCAAGATCGACAGCTCGACGAAGTACACGGTCGTCGGCGAAGCGCACGCCAACTGGGACGCGAAGTCAACATTCGAGTACGAATCCTCGATGTCCAGCAGCATTGACACCGCGGTCAAGAGCAGCGGCAACTGGACTATAGGTGCGTCCAAGGAACTGTCGCAGAGCAACGGCATGACCGTAGGCTGGTCCAACAAGTCCAAGTACTCGCACCAGTACCAGGTGCCGATCCTCTACAAGAAGTGGAAGTACCAGCACTGGTGCTCCGGCTCGGTGCGCGCCACCTGGTACAAGATCGAGGCAAGCGGATACCACATTCCGGCCGACGGCGCGGCGGGCAAGTTCGGCAAGGACGTGTCGTCGAAGGACGGGTCGGCGAACTTCAATAAGGCCCCGAAGGCTAACCGGACCTACCTTGAGGGTGGTGGTGGCACCCTTTCGCTTGCTCATGGCAGTTCTGTGAAGTTCGGCGGCGCGGTGAGCGCCTTCGGTATCTCGCTCGGTGCGAAGACCGGCTACGACAGCAACCACAGGCAGAGGATCACGTTCGGAAACCAGCCGGGCAAGCACTGGATCTGGGGCAAGAACGGGTCACTCAGCAGTGGGCACGCTGGTGTCTTCTACTCCAAGTAGGCGCGGCTGGCTGATCGCCGGAACCGCATTCCTGATCGTGGCGACGGCCCTGGCAGCCTGGCTGGTCCCGCAGCGACCAGATGACACAGGTGCACGGAAGGGTCACGCGCTGGGTGCAGGACTGCTCGAGCAGGCCGACCTGGAGTACGTCCAGCTGCGGATCGGCAAGGAGTACTGGCTGAACCTGCCACAGGCGACCAACGTCAGCGGTGAACCGGTGACCGTACTCAAGGCCCGGTTCGTCAGCCTGCCGAAAGGACTGAAGCTGATCGGCTACAAGGTGGTGAGCACCGAAGACACCGACGGATTCGGGATCGGCGTGCTCCCGGTGAACTCAAAATTCGATGACGTCACCGGCCTGCCGGAACGGTCGACCACCTTCACCGTGAAAGCCCACAAACCAGCCGTGTGGTACCACATGGCCCGGCTCAAGGTGACCGGGCCGGTGACGGGCGACACGTCGCAATGCCGGTTCTGGTACCGGCAAGGTTCGGTGAAGTACCGGCAGGACCTGCGGTGCGTCAACCAGCTCCGCCTCGCCAAGAAATAGGACGACCAAGCACGCCCCCCAGAACAGGTGGTTCTGGGGGGCGTCTTGACGTCACGGACCGGGGCGATGGACTGCGGGCGTCGACCGAGTTGTTGCTGCCCCCGACCCGGGTGTTCGGTTCGACAGGCCCAGGTGACCTATGCGGCGGCTCTGGGGACAGTCGGGCAGCTTCCCCAGCTCCCACAGGGGTCGTTCGGCCATGACGGGGTGAAGCAGCCCGGCATGGCCCGTGGGCCGTGGCTCAGTTCATGGTGAGGACGGCGGAGTCGTTGCGGCTGTCCGGATCGAAAGCGGGCCGGTGGGAGTCGGCCGGGTCCGGGCCCCAGACCAGTTGGACGCCGCCCTTGGCGTGCGTGACCACGTCGTCGACCCGGACGGTCAAGGAGAAGTTGGTGACCTGTCCCTTGGGCACGATGATGCCCGGCAGGCTGCAGACGTACGGTCCCTTCGCCTCGGCTGTCGGGTTGTTCTCCTGCCACGGGGCGCAGTTGGCCGAATGGCCGACGGCTGTGGTGCCGGGCGGGAGCGTCACCCAGGCGGTGGGCACTCCTTCACCGCCGCTGCGGTCGTACAGGGTCGCCGGACCGTTGGCCCTCAGGTGGAAGGCGAGAGTCGCGTTCTTGCCCGCATCGGCTTGGGCACTCGCGCCGGAGACGGCGAAGTCGGCCGTGTTGCGGGCCCTGAGGGAAGCGATCCAGTAGTCGGTGACGCTGCCCGTCTGCGGCAGGGAGACGGAGCCCGCCGGGGCCGAGGACCGCCGGCCCGCCTTGCTCACCTTCAGCTTGAGCGCGGGCGCGGACCCTTTGCCCCATGTCCACTTGATGCCCTGGCCGTCCGGCCAGCCCGGCTGCCCGAGAGGCGCGGTGAGCGCGTCGAGGGAGGTGTTGAGGGCGGTGGAGCCCACGTGCAGACGGACCGGGGCGGCCAGGGCGGCCGTCTCGCCGATGTTGATGGCGCCCTTGGGGTAGCACTCCGCGAAGTGGATCGCGCCGTTGAACCCGTACTTGCAGTTGGAGTAGTGGTCGGCGAAGTCCAGGCCGGGTGAGGCGGCCAGGACGGTCTGCACGCCGCGGGCCGGACGGTTGCCCACGTTGGTGAAGCGGACCGGTTCGGCGACGTTGCTGCCGACCTTCAGGTTGGTGTGGTCGGCGAGGTGGTCGAGGCCGAAGGACGGCCCTCCCACGGTGACTGATCCCGTGCCGCCTGTGATCTGCGCATGCGCGGACCGGCCGGTGATCTTGTACGTTCCCGTGGCGCCCAGCCGGATGCCCCTGAGCGCGGTCAGGGTCAACTGGGTCATGGATCCGAGGCCGATGTTCGGGTTGGAACCGGACTCGAACGACTCCGAGCATGTGGCGACCAGGCCATGGGCGGTGCAGTTGCTCGAGAACGCCACCTTGGCGATCTTCGACAGTCCCCGGGCGTCCACGGTCAGAGTGACATCGTGTGCCGTCAGGTTCTTGGTCTTGGTATGGAAGTCGAAGTACACACCTTCCGTGGCAGGAGCAGCCGGCAAGGCCGCCGGTGTCGGCGTGTCAAGAGTGATCACCGGCTGGCCGGAAACAGCAACAGCACCGGCTGGGGCGGCGCCCAGCAGCGATGCGGCCAGACCCGCAGCCGAGACGAACACTGCGGCTAAACCGGTGAGGGAATTACGTCTCATCAACGTCCTTACGCTTGAAGGGCTTTACGCAGACTCACGGAACGGACCAGGTGGGACTCCAGCCCCGGGCCGCACCACGCTGACCGCCGGCCGGCGGCTTCTGTCCGTCTCCTCCGCATCTGCTGCCGGAGCCCCGCAGCTGGCAAGCCGGTCTCGCGGCCACGCCCCCAGCGGTGACGAACAGCGTGACCTTAGACCACCGGTATGACAAACGCCCACGCCATTTCGTAGAAACCCCGTGGACAGGGCCACGTCCCGTTCCACCCGGCGCAGGGCCGCCTCGTCGGTGGCGATGCCCACGCCGTGAACTGGGTGTCGCTCCGGAGGAGACGCTGATGGTGGGTGCCGTCCCGGGGGCGTGCGGATACCGGCCGGGCCAAGTGATGTGCATGTCCGACGAGGAACCGGCAGCTGTCAACGATGGCCCCGCCGCACTCAACCGGCTCCTGGAACGCCTTGCGAGCGTCCCCACACCATCCGGCCCCACCCCGCGTCAGCTGCTGCCGACCGTCGAGGTCCGGCGAGACGCCGACGATCACCTATGAAACGCGCAGGCGACGCACCCCGTAGGGGAGCCGTCAACGAGGCGATGGGTCCGGCGGCGAAGTATGCGGCCGGCAACATCAGGCCGACGTACACCCCGTGTCTGGTGTTGCCTGGGGCGGGTTGCGGGAGACACCCATGAACCCTTTTCGCTCTCAGTCGGTGTTGAACGCCTGGTCGACGCTCAGCGTGTCCTCGTAGAGGTGCATGCGGACGATCTCGCCGTCTTCGACCGCCAGGTGCATGGCCGACGGGGTGGTGAACTCCTTGCCGGTGGACGCGACGGTGTGCGTGAAGACCCCCAGCAGCATCACGTCACCGCCGTCGACGATGACCCGCTCCAGCACGACCTTGCTCTTGCCGGGTACGAAGTGCGGCCACATCGTGGTGAAGTACGGCGCGACTTCCTCCCGGTGGGTACGACGGCCGGTCCAGGGCAGTTCATCGTTGCCGGGGACGTACCAGTCGATGTCTGCCGCGAACAGTTCCTGGATGCCGTCCTGGTCCTGCCCACCAAGGCGCTCCACGAACTGCTCGGCCACTGCCCGTGAGGTCTGGGTATCTGTTGCCATGGGGTTCTCCGAATCTTCGAGGTAACCATTTTTGTTACATTGACGGGCGCAGAAACGTGCCACCACCGAGACCAGGGGTGGGCTAGGCGGTCTTGAGTACGTCCCGCAGGACGTCCTCCAGTGTGGTTCTCGCCAACTCCCTACGGAGGACGGCCTCGATCTCGTCGTAGACAGAGGTCAGCGCCGGTCCTATGCCGTGGCCCACGACGCACTCGGGGTCAGGCGTCGAGCGGTGCAGAGCGAAAATCGGCCCGGCGCCGATCGCCTCATGGACGTCGAGCAGGGTGATCGCCGCCAGGTCCCGGGCGAGCATCCAGCCCGCTCCTGTACCTCGCCGCGAGTCAACGAGGCCGGCCTTGCGCAGCTCGGCCAGGAGGCGACGGATCACCACCGGATTGGTGTTGACGCTCGTCGCGATCTGCTCGGAGGTGGCGACCTCGTGACCGCGACGCTGATACAGCCCTATCCACGTGAGGGCATGCGCCGCGATGGTCAGCCTGCTGTTGGCGCTCACCTCGGACCTCACCTCCCTCGACCCTTCAACTTCATCGTAACAGTAATCGTTACAACGGCATGCGGCAAATCTCTACTGAAGCCGCTGCCACGCTTGACAAACCTGATTCCTCAGAATGCGGGTGTGCACGCCATGTGGCTGCAGCGCATCGACACCAAGATCGCCGTCCTTCAGGAGCGGGAAGCCGAACAGGAACACGGCCAGAAGAACCGGCCTCCGGAGCCGGACTGGATCGTCGAACTCGGCATCGGCAAGCGACGATGTCGCCGTGGTCGGCGCTGTCCATCTTCCGCACGGTGACGATGTCGCCGTCGCAGATCGCTGCGTCGATCATGGAGTCGCCGACCACGGTCAGGGCGAACAGGTCGCCGTCGCCCACGATCTGGCGGGGCATCGCGTAGACGTCCTCGACCATCTCCTCGGCGAGCAACGGCGCGCCGGCGGCGATCCGTCCGACGAGCGGCACGTCGACCGGCCCCTCGCTCCTGCTAGCCAGGTCAGGTGCCCAGGAAGGCCGCACCCGGTAGGCGCGGGGACGGTGCGGGTCGCGGCAGAGGACGCCTTTGCGCTCGAGGGCCATCAGCTGGTGGGCGACCGAGGACGTACTGGCGAGCTCCACGGCCTTGCCGATCTCCCGCATCGACGGCGGGTAGCCCTGCCGGGCGACCGACTCCCTGATGTACCGGACGATGGCCGACTGGCGGCTCGTCAGCTCCCCCTCGGCGGTCCGGGGGCCCGGGGGACGGCCCCGGCGGGCGGGCGCAGTGTTCTTCATCCCGGACACCTCCGTGCAAGATCCTCGCGGAACGCGACCTTTACCCGCCATCCGGTGCAAATGGAACGCCCTTATCGAACACATGAGCCCGGACGTCGGGTCTGCCCTCTGGGGGAAGGGGTGTGGCTCGGCGGCGAGAGTCACATCGATGCGTCCGACAGCAGCCGTGCCTGGACAGTCTTGGGGAGGGTGTCCTCGGGAGGAACCAGGTGACCTGCGCGGACAGGAGGCGTACATACATCAGGCCGCGGCCCTTCTCGCCCTCGATGGCGACCTTGCTGTCAGGGAACTCCGGGCGGGGGTCTTCCACGTCGACGAGGAGCACCTTGTCCTCGGCCACCGCCAGGCGCACGGTCATCTCCCCGTCCGCTTCCGACTCGGTGTCAGGCCGGCGTGGATGACGGCGTTGTGCGCGAGCCGCGACAGCACCTCGACTGCCGTGGCGATATCTCCGGGCCACCTCAGCACGGTCAGGTACATGCGTGCGGCGTCCCGGAGGCCGCGCAGGCTCGCCGGGGTCAGGGCGTAGGGCCGGCACCAGGCCCGGTCGACGGGTGCGCCAGGTCCCGGGGGTGGGGTTGTACCGGTGGGCGGGGGCGTGGGTCCGTGGTGTCGGGCGTGAGGGTAGACGGCGAAGGCGGGGACGCGCAGCAGCCATGCGCGCAGGGCGTTCTGCTCGCTCGGGTTGCGGGCTATCTCGTGTTCGGCGGGCACGACCAGGCCTGCCGCCCGCCCCCTGTCCAGGAGTTGGGCGACGGTGCGCCAGCCGGTGCGGAGGCGGGCCGGGACGTGGAGAGGGGTGAGGCCGTAGGCCTGGTGCACGACGGTCCAGCCCTGCCGGGTGGTGAACTCCGCCAGGGCGGCCAGGGTGACGGCGGCGACCCGGGATTTGACGCTGGTCGTGTAGAGCGCGACGTCGGCGCCGGCCTGGGCGGCACCCACGGTCGGTGCCGGCGGTCCGGCGGTGGTGGGGGTCGGGTTGGTCATGCCGTCAGCTCCAGAGCGTTCGGGGCGATCATGCGGCGTACTGAGGCCGACGGGGCAGGGGCGGATGCTCGCGCCCGGGGCTGGGTCATGGCGCCCTTCCCCCGCGGCCAGCCTTCTCGATCTCAGCCCAGATGACGGAGGGGCCGTCGCGCGGGACGTCGTGGCCGAACCGAACGCCCGTGTCGAGGAGAAAGGCGATTACGGCGAGGCGGACCGCTTCGCTGAGCGTGGGCGGCACCGGAGCGGAGATGCGTAGCGTGGCGTCGCTCTCCTCAATGCGGACGGCTTCCGGAGCCTCTTGATCCCGGGGTGCGCCGAGGGCGGTGGTGAACATGGAGGCGATCGCGGTGGCCTTGGTCGTCGGCGAGCTCACGGATCTCCCCTGTAGAGGCATGATCACGTAACGTACATCTGATGCATCAGCTTGATGTAGCCGCCGTGCGCGCGGACGTCGACCTGCCAGGCCAGCGCGGTGCCCTGGCTGGAGCCTGCGGAGCAGCGCCAGCGCCGGTTGTCCGCTGCCCGGTACCAGACGTGCAGGCCGCCCGAGGGGTACGGACGCGCAGCGTGGTGTCGTCTTCCGCGGGACTGCGCTGGCCGCGCAGAGCAGCCAGGACGGCAAGGGCGTGGAAGCCGTTGGCCAGGCCGGTGAGATCGATGTCGTCGCCGATCGGGATACCGGGCAGGATCCGGTCCCGGGTGGGCGGCTGGGTGAGGTGGGCGTCGATGTCGATGACAACCAGGCCGGCCGGGCCGCAGGCGACGCCGACGCCGAACTCCGGGTGGGCGCCCCACCACCGGGTGATATGGCGCTGGTCGAGGGTGGCGGCGTGGAATCCGTGGCACCAGCGTCCTGCGGGCAGGCACGGGCACTCGGCGGGCGGGTGCGGAGTCGTGCGGCACTGGGTGCAGTTGGCGGCCGGGGTCTTGCGGCCGGCGGCCAGGGGGGTGCACGGGCCAGCCGCGGCGCGCGCACCAGCTGGCGGTGGCCAGGGAGGCAGCGACTGAAGACTCGGGGGCGGGCTGCCGTGAGTCGCTGCTAGAAGTGCGCAGGTCAGCAGGCATGCGCACCCCCTATCAGCGACCGAAGCGACTCAACGACGGACGCGGCCTAGCGAACGTAACCCGTGAGGACGTGGAGCACGTGCGAAGGAACCCCGAGGCCGTGTCGATGATGCGACCGGTAGGCAAGTGGAGCGACCCAGCACAGAAGGCAGCGACCCAGAGGCATTCAGTTGCTGTCACTCCCGTTCGCAGAAAACTGCAGGTCAGACACTACGCAAGACTCAGAGCAGCGACTGAAGCGACTCAAGCTCCCTATATGTAACGCACACGCACACACGGGAACGTCTTCATATACCCCGACCTTGAGTCGCTTCGGTCGCTGTGAACTCTTGATCACTGCTCTGACCTGCACATTCGTACATCAGGTGAGCAGCGACCGGACAGTCGCTGGGTAGCTGCGCCTTCAGTCGCTGCCTTCGTCCGACCCTGCAGCGACCCAAGCGACTGAAGCGACTGAGCGGCCGACAAAGAGCTCGCGACCAGCCTCTGTAACGGAGACCCCGGCTATGAGTTGCTTCGGTGGCTCAGGGGCACTTGCGGAGACCGGCCTCTGCCCGGAGTGGCGCAAGGAGTGCTGGTCGAACGGGAGTCACCTGAACTCCCAACCCGACCGGTCCTCCCCCGCCGTCGTGACCTCCGCGTCCATCACATCGAGCGGCAGCATGACCGCGCGCACCGGGTGGACGTCACGTCGCCGAGGTGCCAGGCCGCGCGGCGAGGCCAGAGCGCCCAGAGGCACGACACCTGGCGTACCGCCACCACCAGCGTCCTCGCAGCAGTGCGCAGCTGTCACCCGAGCGGTGGGAGGCGAGGACGTCCGCAATGGCCAACCGGCGGTGACTGTGAAAATCGCTGTCCGATCACCGGAGCACGGTGATAGACATCCGGCGTGGAAGAGAATCTTGAGTTCCCCGACCTGTTGCGACTGATCGATGAACGGTCGGCCGCCTTCCGCGCCGTGGTCGCCGCCGCGCCCAGTCTCGACGCACAGGTGCCGACCTGCCCTGGGTGGACGCTGTTCGATCTGGTGAAGCACCTGGGCGGGGGAGACCGCTTCTGGGCCGCCATCGTCGGCGCGGGGCCCGCCGACGCGCCCCCGGCCGAGGCCGTCGCCGCGCGCGCCGCGCTGGAAGTGCCGCAGGAGCGTGAGGCCCTGCTGGCCTGGCTGGACGCGTCGACGCAGCTACTGCTGGGCGCCCTGCGCGCGGCGGGACCGGAGAGCGGTTGCTGGACGTGGTGGCCCGCGTCGCAGTCACCGCAGACCGCCGGCGGCACCGCCCGGCACCGGGTCCAAGAGACCGCGGTGCACACCTACGACGCCCAGCTCGCCGGGGGCGCCCCGCAGCCGCTGCCGGTCGAGCTGGCACTCGACGGTGTGGAGGAGTTCCTGTTCACCGTCTGCGCAACGCCGAGTCCCTGGCCGCACAAGCCCACGGCCTTCGACTTCCACGCCGCCGAGGGCCGCTCCTGGCGCCTCACCGTCGACGGCGACGGCGCACGCACCACCCGCATCCCCGCGCCCACCGCCGCGACCGGCGAGGACTCGGACGCAGCCGGCGCCTCCGTCCACGGCACGGCCAGTGAGCTGGTCCTCTACCTGTACGACCGGATCCAGGCCGACTCCTTGCACGTTGACGGAGACGCAGGGCTGCTCGACCTGCTCCGCGCCTGGGAGCCGGAGGAGAAGTAGGACGTAGCGGGGGCGGTTGGCCGCGCCTCGAGCCGGTAGGACACGACTCTTCGCCAGGTTCGTCAGTCGCGACACCGGGCTCAAACCCGCGAGGCGGCCTCGGGGCGTCACCAAGCCGACCGTCTACCTGGAGGGCAGTGCGAATTTGTCCGTCCCAGCGATCACGAGAAGCGACGCGACTGCCGTCGTCCCGATCTCGTCGAGAAGTCAGTCGATCGGGTGACTGCGGCGGCTGCCGTGCATGAGAGCAGGGCCTCTTGGTAGCTCGAAGGGTGTCGAAGCCAACGTGCGGTCCAGGAGGCCCTGTTGTCGCATTTCTACGGCAACGCGGGAGTGGGGTCCACTTCGGCCACTCTCGCGTGTGACTGTCTGGCTCACAGGTTCGGGAACGCCTGAGACCACGGGGCGCGCGAGCGTCGGTATCCCACCGACATGTCGGACGCCGAGTGGGCGGTGGTCCGGCCACTGCTGCCGGTGCCGGGCTGGCTGCGGGGCCGGGGCGGGCAACCGGAGGCTTATTGCCACCGCGCGATGCTGGACGCGATCCGCTACCTGGTCGACAACGGCACGAAATGGCGGGCCATGCCTGCCGACTTCCCACCGTGGGACCGGGTCTACGCGTTCTTCCGGCGCTGGCGCAACCACGATCTGGTCCGCGAGTTCCACGACCGGCTCCGCCGCCTGGTCCGCGAGCGGGCCGGGCGGGACTCGGAGCCGGGCGCGGGCGTGATCGACTCGCAGTAGGTCAAAGCGGACGCGGTCGTCGGCTCTGACAGCCGCGGCTTCGACGGCGGCAAGCTGATCAACGGGCGCAAGCGGCACGTCGTGGTCGACACCCTTGGCCAGCTGCTCGCGGTGATGGTCACCGCAGCGGATGTGGGCGACCGCGCCGCGGCCCAGGTCCTGCTCACCCAGGTCACTGCCGCGCACCACCCGCTGGCCCTGGTCTGGGCCGACGGCGGATCCACCGGCAGCCTCGTCGAGTACTGCCTCGCGGCCCTCGCCCTGGTCCTCGCCATCGTCAAACGCAGCGACGACATGCGCGGCTTCGTCGTGCTGCCCAAGCGGTGGATCGTCGAGCGGTTCTTCGCCCACTTGATGCGAAGTCGCCGTCTCGCGCGCGACTTCGAGCGTTCCATCGCCAGCGCGGAGGCGATGGTCTACTGGTCGATGACGATGCTCATGACCCGCCGCGTGGCCCGGCCACGCCCTTCGCGAGCGTGAATCGGCCAGGTGCCGGCTCGATCAGCCAGCCGCGCGCCGTCAGCCGCTTGGCCTTCGATCGCAGTGCCTCCACCTTTCCCGGTACGGGGTCCAGGCCGAAGCAGGCGGCCATCTCCTGGCATGTCAACGCTCCTTGACCGAGTCGGTTACGGTCGCTGAGGGCCTGCAGGATGCGCTGGTAGTCCACCGACAGCGCCGACCAGGCCAGCCCCGCGCGCCACACCGGCACCACTGTTTTCGGCTTCGCCGCCTCCGCCGGTTCGGGCCGCGCCGGTTGCACACCGGGAGCCGGCAGACCCTCGGAGGCAGCGGGGCCGACGACGGCGTCGTTGCCCGGGGCCAGTACCTCGCCAACGCGTGAGCGGGCGATGACGCACTCGTTCCACTACCGCTCAGCCACGGCCAGCTCCGCCTGGAGGCGGTCGACCTCCTCCCGCAGATCGTCGACACAACGGCGAGCGGTGAGCTCACGCTGTTCCAGCAGTCCCACGACCGACGGCATCCTCGACCTCCACCAAAGCAACGACAAGACACGTCACCACTGCCACGAGATCGCCGACCCTATGCCTGACCAGCGAGAACGCAGTCCTCAAGCCCGGAAAGACAACAACCTCTCAGGAACGGAAGAAAGGTGCGGGAGTTGCTCGAGCTGGCATCGAGATGGCCTCCCGCTTCCTGGAACCTCACCCTCCCCGCCCTCGCTATCCGCAGACGCATTAAACGCTGACGACCGCGCTCAAACCTGATTTTTTCGCCGAGCCCCGCTGGCGGACTGTGAACGCCCCCACATGGTCGCCCGGTCTGAGCCGAAGCCCGATTCGAACACGGCAGGCTGGTCGAACGGCCCGAAGCCCGAGCCATGTGGGTTCGTGAGCCGCCCTCTTCTGCTGTGCAGACGGTCACAGTCGCAGATCAGTCAACCTTTCGGATGCCTCCACGGCACGCCGTCGATAAGCAATCCGACTAGGCACCGGTGGCGCGTAGCGAGTGGGGCAGTCCGAAGCGGGGGAGCAGGCCGTTGTCGACGAAGCGGGTCAGCGCCGAGATGCGTTGGCCGGACAGGGTGAGGACGACCAGGCCGTGGGCGTGCGCGATCGGTGTCCTCGGATCGACGAGATATAGGCCGTACGCGGGCTGGCCGTTGGCGTGCGTGGGCACCAGCCGGAAGCGGCGGCCGTCGCGCAGCGCCACCGTCCTCAGGAAGTGGCCGATGGCATCCAGACCCTGGTACTCGTACGGCAGCGGCGGCATCGTCAGCCACGCGTCATCGGTGAGCAGGGCGAGGATCGCGTCGACGTCGGCGCGTTCGAAGGCGACGGAGAAATCGTCAACGAGCTTGCGCTCGCGGGGTGAGTACGGCAGCTCCGCCTCGGCGTGGGCGTCCGCGGGCAGCCGGGTCGCGAGCGTGGCGCGGGCTCGTTTCAGGGCGCTGGTGACCGAGTCGACGCTGGTGTCGAGCATTCCGGCGACCTCGGCCGCGCGGAAACCGAGCACGTCCCGTAGGACCAGTACCGCCCGCTGCCGTGGCGGCAGGTGCTGCAGCGCGACGAGGAACGCTAGAGAGACCGCCTCCTTGGTCTCGTAATGGGCCTCCGGTCCGGGCGCGGCGTCCGGGAGTCCGGCGAGCAGCACGTCCGGATAGGGCTCCAGCCAGCTGGGGTCGCCGCGGCGGGTGGGTTCGGGCAACGGAACCTCCAAGCGGTACGCCCAGCCTTCGCCGGGCCGGCGGCTGCCGTCCCGCAGTGCGTTCAGGCAGCGGTTGGTCGCGATCCGGTACAGCCAGGAGCGCAGCGATGACCGCTCCTCGAACCCGTCGAGCCCGCGCCAGGCAGCGAGCAGGGTCTCCTGTAGCAGGTCCTCGGCGTCCTGCACCGAGCCGAGGATGCGATAACAGTGCACCTGTAGCTCGCGCCGGTAGGGCTCGGTGAGCTCACGGAAGGCCTGCCCGTCGCCCGCCCGCGCCCGCTCCAGCGTGAGCGTCGACATGGGCATCGGCATCGGCGTCTCCTCGCTCGGCATTACGTCGCCTCCCAGGCTCCGGTTCGTCGACTGTTTGGGCAGTTCGGGTCCGTCGACAGTAATGACACCCACGACGGCCGAAACTGGTCGCCGAATCCCGACCGTCCGCGGAGTCCACAGCCGATCGCAGAATCCGCGACCGTTCGCCGCCCAGTTTCCGGACCACCCCGTGTCTCCACCACCGACAGCACGGCTGCAGACACACGGCGACGGGAGCACCAGTGAACAGCAACAAAAGGTCCGTCACGGCGGCGCAGCGGTGGACGCTCGCGCTGGCGTCGGTGGGTTCGTTCGTGGTCGTCCTCGATCTGCTGGTGGTGGCCACGGCGCTGACCGCGATCCAGCGTGACCTGCATGCGTCGATCGAGGACCTGGAGTGGACGATCAATGCGTACACCCTCAGTTTCGCGGCCCTGCTGATGACCGCGTCGTCGCTCGGCGACCGCTTCGGCCGCAGGCGGGTGTTCGTCGCCGGGCTCACCCTGTTCGCCGTGGCGTCGGCCGCATGCGCGCTGGCCCCCAGTACCGGCACCTTGATCGCGGCGCGCGCCGTCCAGGGCATCGGCGCGGCAACCGTCATGCCGCTCGCCCTGGCCCTGCTGAACGCCGCGTTCCCGCCCGAGCGGCGCGGCTGGGCGCTCGGCATCTACGGCAGCGTCACCGGCCTTGCTGTGCTGCTGGGCCCGGTCCTGGGCGGCGTGATCACCGAGGGACTGGCCTGGCAGTGGATCTTCTGGCTGAACGTGCCGGTCGGCCTGGCTGCGATCCCGTTCGTGCTCGCCCGGATCAAGGAGGGCTTCGGCCAGGGCACGGCGATGGACTTCCCGGGCCTGCTGCTCTTCACCCTGGCCGCATTCGGGCTCGTCTGGGGCCTGGTCCAGGCGGATGCGGCGGGCTGGGGCAGCGTGGAGGTGACGGGCGCACTGGCCGGGGGAACGGTCCTGGTCGTTGTCTTCCTGGTGTGGCAGTCCCGGGCCCGTACGCCGATGCTGCCGCTGCGGCTGTTCCACTCCCGGGCGTTCTCGGCGGGCAATGCAGTGATGTTCCTGCTCAGCGGCTCGATGTCCGCCTCGGTATTCTTCATCGCTCAGTATCAGCAAGTCACCTTGGGGCAGGGCCCGTTGGGCGCCGGTCTGCGGCTGCTCCCGTGGGGCACCTTCGTGGTCCTGCTCGCCTCGCGCACCGGAGCACTGGCCGACCGCTGGGGCGAACGCTCTCTCGTCGTCGCCGGCCTCGCCCTGCAAACCATCGGCACGGCTTGGATCGCTCTGATCGCCGCCCCGCACCTCTCGTACAGGCCCCAGGTCATCCCGCTGAGCCTCGCGGGCATCGGCTTCGCCCTGGCGATCCCCGCCGTCACCAAAGCGGTGGTCAGCACCAGCGCACCCGCCGACATCGGCAAGGCCTCCGGCGCCTACAGCACGATGCGCCAGCTCGGCGGAGCCTTCGGTGTCGCGATCACCGCCGCCGTCTTCGCCGCCACCGGTGGCTACACCTCCGCCGCGGCCTTCAGTGACGGCTTCGGACCGGCAATGGCGGTGGCCGCCGGTTTCGGCGTCGCCGCAACGCTGGCGGGCACCTTGCTGCCGCCCTCGCGGCGACCGGCTCTGCGTGCCCCGACGGGAGCACCGGCCGAGGCAGACCGGGTGGACATCTCGTAACCGGCGGCCACAGGGGCACGGTTCAACAGATGCCGAAGGGGCTCGGCCGGGATCCGGCCGAGCCCCTTCAAACTGCCCGAGGACTTGCACGGCTGAACCGCCCGCCGGTCCTGGCGAACTGGGGGCAGGCACTGGGACAGGCCTTCTTGGTCTCCTGGCAATGGGTGCGTCCTGCGGACTGCTCTGCAGCCGCTTCCCGCGCGGCCCGTCAGCAGCCCTTCGGCCACCATCTGGCGCACCGCGGCCGCGGCTTCCTTGGTGCCGATGTCGAAGGTCTGGACGATCGAAGCGGGTCATGAACCGCTCGCCGGGCTCGTAGCTCTGGCGGATCGCGGTCCGCATCAGCCGGTAGGTGCGCTCGGTCGGAGTCGTCGTGCCGACGCTGTAGAGCCGGTAGCCCTCGTGGAGGGTCATCATCCCGCGGCGGCGAGCTGCTTCAGCGCGGACCGCACCACGGGCGCGGACAGACCGGAGCTCCCCCGCGATCTCGGCCAGGGCGGGCAAAAGGGTGCCCGGATCGGTGCACGAGAGCCGCACCCACTGGCGCACCGCCTGCACGTCGTCTTCGCTCGTCGCCACACTGTCCGCCGTCATCCTGCGCCCCCTGTCCCCGGTGATGAGCGCGAGCACCGCCTGTTGGGCCGCATGATGCCTGTGCGGTGCCACAATGTGCTGCTGGGTGGTTAGCGGCGACGTCGCCCGTGGCCGGGCAGGCCAGCCAGGATTGCGTACACGCTGGAGCCACCGCTGCTGGTGACCGGCTTCGCCCACCCTTGGGCCGGCGCGGCGGGCACCATGCGCAGCAGGCCATCCACGACGGGACGGGGAGCGGCACGAGCCACTATCGGCTCTCCGGACAAGGGGCACCGCTCCCCCTCCGGCATGGAGTGCTGGGCAAGAGTGCCCTTGTGAGTGATCCGGACCCAAGTGCCGCACGCACACTCGTAACTGTTCTCCAACTCCGGTCCGGTCAGGACCACTTCCCCAGACTTCGGGCAGATGCCAGGGCGCCCTGGCGCCGAGTGTTCATAGAGGTGGCCATTGCGCAGACTCGCCTTCGTCGTGGCACCGCACTCAGGGCAGACGCACACCTTCGTTGGGGCAAGACCGCGCTTCGGCATGTGGTCACCCTTCACTCGACCTGGCTCTCTGCCTTTTCGGCCAACTCGCCTCAAGCAAGGGGGCGATGAGGTTCTCCCCTGTCCGAATGCCGGCCACACCTGAGGAGACAGCGGTACAGAGATCGGGAGCGTAGAAAGACAACAGAGTCTGCCTGCTGCTGTATGTGCAGTCGCGAGTTTCACTCGTGCCGCTCCTTCCGGGCACGCTCAGCCCACCAGCGTGCGTAGACGAGGAGAAGTGCGATGCCCAAGAAGACTGGCACCGAAATCCCGTACGGCTAGGACCCCAAGAGCAACACCGTCCGGGTCGTGCAGCATGACTTGGCGCGACTGCTGCTGTTCCGTTCGCTGGTCCGCGACCAGGGTCCTGGCAGCTGGAAGCACATGAAGGACTACGACCTGTCCTTCGAGCGACTGGCAGACGCGGTCGACGCGGCCGCTGAGGCGCGGCAGGGTGCCCGTTGGGAGGGCCCTGACCTCCGGATGCGCTGCACCGCCACCGAATCCGTGTACGAGTGGCCGGAGGGCACACCCTACGACGGCGGGACGGCGGCCACGTGGAACGTTTCGGGCTACGGCTCCCATACCCCCTCCGATGACGAAGAGGACCGGCTCACGTCGCTGTGCGGCTTCACCTGGGCGGAGGGGGAAAGCCGGCGCGTGAGCGGCTTGCCCGACTGCCGCGAATGCCAGCGCGAGATCCAGCTCGGTGCCGAACGTCCCCGCGGCAACTGGTGAGCCCCTGGCCAGAGATACACGTTGCCGCCAGGGTGGCAACCGGTGGATAGGGCCGTGGCTACGATGCGAATCGGCCCCAACCCGGCAGTTCGAATGCAGGGGGCGGGGCGTTGTCACGGGTGGCTACCCGAGCCAGACGATGTCCAGGACGGACAGGTGCCTCCGCGCGCGGTTCGCGAAGAAGATGACGGACAGCTGGCCGACGGATGCGATGCGCACGTCCTCGGGGTCGCCGGCGTTCTGTTGTGGGAAGCCCGACGGGTTCCCGGCCGCGGCGTCCAGGACGTCCCAGACCATCTGCTCTGCGTGCTCGGGCAGTGCGGCGAGCACCTTCGCGGCGGGCGGGGACAGTCGGACCGCGTACGGCTGACCGGTCACCGGCGCCTGCTCCGGATCTCCTCCAGGTCGACGAACTCAGTGTCGTCCTTGCCGGAGGCGAGAAACGCGTCGACCACCGGGGCGGAGGCGACGCGGGCTTGCCAGCCCTGGACGACCTCGTACAGCGTGGTGAGGGAGCACGTCCGGCGGGACTCCTCGAGTGCGGCCGCCCACTCCTGCTCGAAAGCCGGCACCCAGCGGTCGGCACGGCGGTCGGCGCGCAGCTGCACGAGCAGTTCGGCCGGAGCTCCTGGGGCGGGGGCGTACGGCGGAACGGGCGTGTGCTCGGGCTGGGCGCTCACGGGCTCCTCCTGGTGGGTCTCCCTGTCACCGTAGCCGCCGTCACCGGAACTGATGAGGGCTTCGGCCGTCATTCGCTGC
Organism: Streptomyces sp. RLB3-17; assembly: GCF_007113425.2. Classification (NCBI taxonomy): domain Bacteria; kingdom Bacillati; phylum Actinomycetota; class Actinomycetes; order Kitasatosporales; family Streptomycetaceae; genus Streptomyces; species Streptomyces sp. RLB3-17. The sequence goes on from NZ_CP041610.2 coordinate 114,656, forward strand.
CCCGCTGGAAGCGGGGTGGCCGCGGTGCAGCGTCCGGCCATCAGACGGCGTCGTTCATGGCCTGTTCGGACTTGGCGTCGTACAGGTCGTGACACGCGACGACCTCGGCCGGGCCGCCGAACGGGACGGTCTTGAACGGGTCGCTCAGCTCCTTCAGGTCGACCTTCCAGACGCGGACCCGGAAGGCGTCCGGGTCCTGCCGTGCGTCCTCGTGTTCATCAACCCACGCTTCCAGGACCTGGACACCGGCCGTCCAGGCATCGACCGCGTCGAGGGAGAACTCCTCCTGGGTGTCCCAGACTTCCTTGCCGTCCCAGAGCTGCGGCTGGCGCTTGTCTACGCAGCACCTGTAGCGGTGAAGCCGAAGGTCAGGAGTTGTCACTAGCGGGGTTGAGCGAGCTGGCAAAAGGGATCGCTCGAAGCATCCTGGTTGTCACAGGCGAGGCATCCGACTTGTCACACACGCCCATTTCTGCCTGTCCCCGCGGCCCGCACGACGCTAGCGTCAAGTCCATGATCGTATGGCTCAACGGCACCCACGGCGCAGGCAAGACGACGACCGGTGCGCTCGTGCAGCAGCTGATCCCGGACTCACGGGTGTTCGACGCCGAGAAAGTCGGCGAGACACTCATGGACATCACGCCAGGGCTGCCCTGGACGGGCAACTTCCAGCACTGGCCGCCGTGGCGGCCGCTCGTGGTCGAGACCGCCCGACGCGTCCTCGACTACACCGGCGGCACCCTGGTGATGCCCATGACGGTCCTGATCGAGCAGTACTGGCGCGAGATCAGCTCGGGCCTTGCCCAGCACGCCATTCCGGTCCGGCACTTCGTCCTCCATGCCGACCAGAACACCCTCCGCGGGCGCATCGCGGGCGACACCGTTCTTGGCCCCAACTCCCCGTTCCGTCTCCAATACCTTGAGCCCTACGCCGAGGCGGCCCGCACGTGGCTGCACGCCGAGGCCGAGGTCGTGGACACCACGCACCTCACACCCGCCCAGGCCGCCCAGCAGATCGCAGAGGCCGTCAAGAGTTGAGAGAACGACCTTCCGGCGTCAAACCTCGCAGGTGACAACAACTGAACTTGAACTCGTGATGTCGGGTGTTGTCAGGGCCGACCGCGCGCTGCCCCGTGACCGAGAACGGGGCCTGCTGCCGGATCCGACGGACCGTGCGGCTACTCTCAGCCCACCGCGGCCTCGTCCGTGGCCAAGCCAACGCTTTGGTCTGTGAGGAGCACTCCGATGGCTCGCACCACCCCGCCACGTCCGCTCGATGTCGAGACGCTGTTCCCTGAGGTGGCCAGCTATCGGAAGACGGCCGTTCGCCTGCATCCGCGCCTCGGCGATCCGAGCGCGCGGGAAAGCTCGCTCGGCGGACCCGTGCTCTGGCCGCTCTCGGAGCCCTGGCCCCACTGCGAGGACGACCACCCGCGCACGGCGTTCTCCCCTCCCGCCCAGGGACCGATCCCGCTCGTCCCGGTCCTCCAGCTCTTCGCGGCCGATGTGCCTGACCTGGCCTTCCCCAGCGCCACCGATCTGCTGCAGGTGCTGTGGTGCCCCTTCGATCACGAGGACGGTTACGTTCCCCGCCCCGAGATCTATTGGCGAGACGGCTCCCTGAGCGACCTGCAGCCGGCCAACCGACCCCGCCCGACCGGCGCTGACAACGACTACCTTCCGGACCCGTGCGTCCTGCACCCTGAGCGTGTCACCGACTACCCCAACTGGGACCTCCCGGACGAGGTCGCCAACGCGCTCGAAGCCAGGTTCGAACAGCTGGAGGAGGAAACCGGCTGGTCCTACTGGTCCCACCTCTCCGTGTCGGACGGCGTCAAGGTCGGCGGGTATCCGACGTGGACGCAGGAGCCCAACTGGCCGACGTGCCCGACATGCCGTGTGCGCATGGAGCACCTCCTGACGATCAGCAGCAACGAGTTCGATGGCGAGAGTTGGCGCACGTGGCTGCCCATCGAGGACACCCCGGCCATGGGAACCATCTGGGACCTTCCATACGAACAACGCACCGAGATCCAATGCCCCCCTGGGCTCATGCTCGGCGACATGGGCGGCATCTACCTGTTCGAATGCACCAGCTGCTCCGACAGGCCCTTCGCCTACCGCTCAGATTGTTCTTGACTGCGCGCTGCTTCGATCAAAGGGCCATACCGGTGCCCGCAAGGCAGCCGTCGATCACTTCGGGGCGGTACTGCAGCATCTTGAGCTTGCGCTTCACGGCCCGGGTGATCTGACCGAGGTCGGCCGCGGCGAGATTGCCGATGTCGCGCTTGACCAGCGACCACACGCCTTCCTGCGGGTTGAGGTCCGGGGCATAGGTGGGCAGCTGGAACACGGTGAGCCACTCGGCGTTCGCGGCGATGAACTCCCACATGCCAGCCGTCAGGTGCAGGCGGACGTTGTCCCAGACCAGCACGATCGGGCCGCCGAGTTGGATACGGGCGCGGACGATCAGGTCGCGGAACTCGCGCCAGCCGAAGCCCTTCGGCTCGTCCCTGCGGCCCCGGTACTCGCGAATCGCGTAGATCAGCCGGGACCGCTCGCCCGGCTTGTAGCAGGCCATGCCCGCCATCGACACCCGCCCGGAGCCTCGGCCCCTCACCCTCACGACCGGGGTCTGGCCGATCCGGCCCCAGGTCCTGGCACGCGGCGGAGTCATCGACTGCCCGGCCTCGTCCTCGAAGGCGATCCAGGCCCCGCGCTCCGCCGCGGTGCTCTTACCCGCGGCCAGGTCTCCTTCCTCCACACCTCGACTGCGTCGTCATCGCGCTCGATCGGCCGCCGGGCGGGCTGCTGCCAGCTCCAGCGGCGCCGCTTCAGCAGCCGCCAGGTGCCCTCGACCGTGTAGGAGACACGGAACAGTGAGTCGATCAGCGTCTTGATCCGTGCCAGCGTCCACCGCTGGTCCGCCCAGCCGTGAGCCAGCGGACCGCGCTCCAACCACGCTCCAGCCTGGCGATCTGAACTTCACTGAGCCGAGGTCTTCCCGGCGACCCCTTCGATGGGACTCCTGACAGAGATCTCAAACGCGGTCTGAGGTACGCGCAGGGCGGCGGGCTGACCGACGCAGAGAGAACCACGCGTGAGCGGTTACGGTTCCAGGCCGTGGAACGTTTCGAGGGCGGGCGGAAGAACGCGGAGATTGCCACTGCCCTGCGTCAGCGTGCGATCGGTGGAGCGGTGGCGCCGGGCCTGGCGCGAGCTTGGGGAGGCGACCGTGCACGAGCAGATGTCCTAGCCTCTGCGGATGGACGAGAGATTTCCTGTGGTCGGGAACTTCAGAGAGCTTGAGCGCGGCTGGCCAGACGGGCCGTCGCTCCGAGGCTCCGTCCGCGATAAGGCGCCGGCACAGGCCCGCGAGCTAGTCGAGTACCTGCGGAACGGCACAGTCCTGGTCGCCGCGACCACACTCGTACACGATGTCCTCAGCCCTTCCCATGCCGTGATCGGCGGGTGGCACCTGCTTACGGACGGGCACTGGCTCTGGCACTCCGATCTGGCCTACTACGTCGAGCGTTATCACGTGGCGCTCGACCAGCGGTTCCTCGCACATGTGCAGGGCAACGACTGGACTGTTCCGCAGCTCACTGACGAGGAGCTGCTCGCGTTGGAGGCCGCACTTTCCGGTGACGTCACTGGCTGACTCAATTTTGCATCAGCAGAACCGTTGATCACCGAGAAGGGATCCGCGTGAGCGGTCGGGGCCCTGGCCGTGAAGCCGTTCCTCTGCGTGTGAGGCGGCGAACCATGATGTCGATCATCGCCCATCGGATCATCGACTCCGAGTGTGCCGGGCTGGTCTCGTAGTCCCGGGCAAGGCGCCGGTGGGCGGTGATCCACGAGAACGTGCGCTCCACAGCCCACCGCTTGGGTTGCACCTGGAAACCGCGCTGGTCGGGGGATTTGCGGACGATCTCCAGCTCGCGGCCGAGGATGATGGCGGTCCAGTCGACCAAGCGGCCGGCGAAGCCCTGGTCGGCCCAGACTTTTAGGACGCCCGGGTGGTCAAGGCGAGTCCAGAGCAGCGGGCGAGGACCGCCGTCGCGGTCCTGGACGTTCGCGGCAACAACGTGGACGGCCAGGAGCAGGCCGAGGGTGTCGGTGACGATGAATCGCTTGCGTCCTTTGATCTTTTTGCCCGCGTCGCAGCCCCGGGTCGCGGCGGGCACGGTGTCTGCAGTGCGGACGGACTGCGAGTCGATCAGCCCGGCGCTCGGCTCGGCGGCTCGCCCGTCGGCCTCGCGGACTCGACCGCGTAGGACGTCATGGATCCGTTCGACGGTGCCGTCGTCGTGCCACCAGGTGAAGTACCAGTACACGGTGGGCCAGGGCGCGAAGTCCTTCGGCAGCTGTCGCCAGGCGCAACCGGTCCGCACAACGTAGAAGATCGCGTCCACGATTCGCCGCCTAGGATGCTTCTCCCGCCGACCGCCCTTCGGTCCCACCCGTGCTGGCGGCAGCAACGGCTCCACCAGCGCCCACTGTTCGTCCGTCAGGTCCGACGGATACCCGCCCACAGAAGCACTCACATGAGGCTCAACGACCCCCTCAGTCCAGGGGAACGGCAGATCTCAGACGCGGTCTCACACCCCAGGGCTACCGGTGCAGACAACCAGCTGTCAGCCGAACGGCACCAACATCACAAGTTCAGAAGCCTGCCTGTGTGACAACTATCGCGCTTCGGCGCAAGCGGCCTTCGGTGGTGGCCGCGCTTTTCCCCTATTCAGTAATCCAGGTCGAGGTAATCAATGTCGTGGAGGGTGACGTCCGAAAGTCCCATAGCGCGGCTTCCGCCGTCCTGAAAATAGACGTCTTTGAAACCTACGGCGATGATTTCGCGCATCTGCTGGTCGCTGGCGCCCGTGTCGCGGGCGTCGAACAGGCGTTGCGCGTACGCCGGGGGGAGGTGCGCGGTGAGTCGTCGGAAGGAGCCGTCGTCGGTCGTGCCGACCGGTGCGGTGTAGCCGAAGCGGGCCCTTGTCGCCACGGTGATCCCGCCGGGGGCGGCGGCCTGCTTGCGCCGGCGTTTGCGGACCAGGGGCTGCCAGCGGGACCGCACCGCAGCGTCGATCTTGTCGGCAATGTGCTTGGGCGGGTGCTTGCGCTCGCCCCTGCGGTAGCGCTCCACCGACCGCTGGCTCACCCCGATCTCCTGGGCGACGGCACGGGTCGACTTGAGCTGCTTCATCAGGTAGCCGATCTGGCCCTTGAGGGTCTTGGGCGGCTCGTGGGTGAACGACGAGCACAGCGCTGCCGCATCGACGACGCGCTTGTCGCCGGGCTCAGGCGAGCCTTCGCCCTCGCGGATGCCCGCCCCGACCTGCTGCGCGGCGGACCGGCCGGACCGGCCACCCGATCTGGGCACACGGTTTCTGTCGAAACGGCAATCCAAATGAGCGCCGCGTACGTAATCAAAATGCAGCGGCAACCAGGGATACGTCCCCAGCCAGGGGCCGATCCCCTTAGCCGCGATGATCAATTCTTTCCATGGAGACCCGACGAGCGCGGTGCACCCCCTCACACTTCGCAGGCGTGGGCAGCGGCCGGATCCTCCCTCATTGCGCGCCGGAGTGGCGCCGGCTTGAGGGTCGGCAGCTCCCACTCCCTGTGGAGGTCGGGGTGAAAGTTGTCGTTGATCTTTCCCGATGCGAGGGGTAGGCGCAGCGCGCGTTCCTGGCTCCGGAGGCGTTCCGGATGCACGGTGAGAAAGCGCTCATGTACGACCCGGACCCCGACGACGCCCGGCGCAACCAGGTGCTACGTGCCGCGGCGGCCTGCCCGTTTCAGGCGATCTTGGTCGACCAGCTGGATGCGCGGCACGCACCGGTGGAGGCGTCGCCGTGATGACCAGTGCCGACAACCTGCGTGCGTTCAAGCGCGATGGCCGCATCGTGATCGTCGGGGCGTCGCTGGCGGGGCTGCGGGCCGCGGAGGCTCTGCGAGACGAGGGTTTCACCGGATCGTTGACCATGATCGGTGATGAGTTGGGCGAGCCCTACGACCGGCCTCCCCTGTCCAAGCAGGTACTGACCGGGTGGGTGCCGGCGGACGGCACCACTTTGCCCCGCCGTCGTGGCATCGATGCGCAGTGGCTGCTGGGCGTGCCCGCCAGCGGGCTGGACCTCACGACGAACCACGTACATCTCGCCGACGGACGCGAGGTTCCCTTCGACCGGGTGCTGATCTCCACCGGGGTACGGGCCCGGCCGTGGTTCGTCGAGTCCGAGGCGGCCCTGGACGGCGTGTTCGTCGTACGTACGCGCGAGCATGCCGAGAGCCTGCAGCGAGCCCTCGCCGCCGGGCCCTCCCGAGTACTGGTCATCGGTGCGGGATTCACCGGCTCCGAGATCGCCTCCATCTGCCGCGAGCGGGACCTCCCGGTGACCGTCGCCGAACTCGCACCGGCCCCGCTGGTCGGCGCACTCGGCGCCATGGTCGGCGAGGTGGCGTCGGACATGCAGCGCGCCCACGGCGTCGACCTGCGCTGCGGCGTCAAAGTCACCCAGCTGGAAGGCGACGCCCAGGGGCACTTCCGCCGCGCCCACTTCTCCGACGGCAGCACTATCGACGCCGATGTGGCGGTGGTGGCGCTCGGGAGCATCCGCAACACCGAGTGGCTGCGGGAGTCGGGACTGGCGGCGGGCGTGTGGGGAATCACCTGTGACACGGGTTGCCGCGCCCTCGACATCCATGGCCGCGTCGCCGACGACGTCTTCGCCGCGGGAGACGTGGCACGTTGCCCGAACCCCATCTACGAATACCGGCTCATCGCACTGGAGCATTGGGCCAACGCCGTGGAGCAGGCAGAGGTCGCGGCACACAACATGGTCAGCGCCCAGGCGGACCGCCGACCCCACCTGTCCATCCCACTGTTCTGGTCGATCCAGTTCGGCGTCAACATCAAGTCCGTCGGCGTGCCGACCTTCGCCGACGAGGTGGTCGTCACCCAGGGATCGCTGGACGACCACCGTTTCGTCACCGTATATGGCTATCGGGGCCGCGTCACGGCCGCCGTGAGCTTCAACAACGGCAAGTGGCTGGACTACTACCGACGGTTGATCGAGACAGCTGCCCCCTTCCCGCCCCCCTGCCCCACGCCCGACCAGCCCCTCGATGCGAAGCCAGTGCCCGTCGACCTTCCCGGCCCCGCCCTGCTCGCGCAGGGCGCCACGGCGGTCGTCACAGGCCATGACCCGGGTGAGCGTCGCGTCACGGCTGTGCACCGGCATCAGCAGGAGGAAGGCAGGACGACCGCGACCGGGACGCCCGGCACGCTGCAACGGATCTTCGACTACTCCGCCCGGGCCGACCCCTACCCGTTGTATGCCGAGTTGCGCAGGACGCCGGTGGCTCGGCAGGAGGACGGCAGCTACGTCATCAGCGCCTATCGCGAGATCACGGACATACTGAATGACCCGCATCTGAGTTCCGACGTGCGCAATCTGTCGCGTCCGATGCCCTCGGTCGAGGGAGGGGCCACGTCGTCGTTCATCCACATGGACTTGCCCGAGCACGATCGCCTGCGGCGTATGGCGACGCGTCACTTCGGCCCCCCGCACACCCCTGGGCTGGTGACCGGACTTGAAGGTTTCCTGACCGTCACCGTCCGCAGCCTGATCGACGATTTGGCGGGCAAGGAGCAGATCGACGTCGTCGATGATTTCGCCTTCCCGTTCCCCGTAACCGTGATCTGTCACTTGCTCGGCGTGCCACGCGAGAACGAGCCGAGGTTCCACCTCTGGGTGAACGACATCATGAACTCGATCGACTACGACCCCAAGACCGACCCGAAGGAGAAACTGGACAAGGGCGTACAGGCCCGCAAAGATCTGCGCCAGTGCCTCGGCGAGCTGGTGGAACAGCGCCACGGCCGGCCGGGAGACGACTTGCTGTCACGGCTGGCCAACGACGACGGGCCTGACGGTCGGATGGCCGACGCCGACATCGTCGCCACCGCCAAACTGCTCCTCATCGCCGGCCATGAGACCATCGTCAACCTCATCACCAACGGCATGCTGACGCTGCTGCGCCACCCGCAGGTGCTGCAACGACTGCGCGACGAACCGGACCTCGTCGTGCCGCTGGTCGAGGAACTGCTGCGCTACGAGCCCCCCGTGCAGATCATTCCCTGGCGGGCGGCGTACAGCGACATCACCGTCGCCGACACCGTCATCCCCAAGGGCTCGCAGATCATGCTCATGCTTGCCTCAGGCAGCCGCGATCCGAAGCGCTTCCACGATCCGGACCGATTCGACCCGGATCGGCGTGACAACCAGCACCTGGGGTTCGGCAGCGGCATCCACCTGTGCTTCGGTGGCCCGCTGGCCCGGCGGGAAACCCAGATCGCGCTGACCGAGCTGGTACGCCGGCTCGACCGACCCAGGCTGGTCGCCGACCCGCCGCCGTACCGGCCCAGCCCCGTTCTTCGGGGTCCGATCCATCTGGACATCGAGCAGGGTGACGGTTGACGCGGCAACCGAGGGCAGTTGGAAGGTCACGCCGTGGCCGACGGGCCGGCTCTGCATTCGACAGCAACCCGCTACCCTCCTCAGCTCCCATCCCGTCCACCGTCGACCCACACACTGTGGAGCAAACGTGGTTCATGGCGTCCAGGTGGAGCGCGCCACTGTGCCTACGACGTCCTCGCGGGCCTGGCGGCGCTGCTCGGCGCCACCCCCAGCGTCGTCGAGCACGGCCTGTTCCCTCCGACGCTGGTCGCCGACGTATTCGTCGCCCGCGACGACTCGGTCGAGCACCACAATCATGCCAAGTCCCAAGCCTGGGAGGATATTTGGTGTGGGCGGATTGCCCTTCATCTCCTCCATTCCGGGGCTCGGTCCTCTGTCGCCAGTTCCCGCACCTGCTGATTCCCAGCCATCAAGCATGGTTGGGGCCGTCGCGCGCGATACCGGACCCGGTTCCCGTGTGCGCGGTGGCCGGGCTCATCCGCCGGCCTACCGTGATGTGAGTGGGGGTGGGCGTGCGCTGTGCCGAATGAACGAGGAGGCCACGGGTGCCCTTGGGCGGTGGGCTGGAGCGGCTGAGGGCCCGGGATCCGGGCCTGCTCACCGGCCGGGCCACGACCGCAGAGGAGCCGGCCACGTGACAAGCGATCGTGGTCGACGGCAAGACTCTGCGCGGCACCGTGATCACCGTCGACGCGCAGCACTGCCAGCGTGATCACGTCACCTACCTCGCCGAACGCGGCGCCGACTGGATGCTGACCGTCAAAGGCAACCAGCCGACCCTGCTCCAGCACTTGGCCGGCCTGCCCTGGCGGGCTGTCCCGGACGTCACCCGCGAGGCCGGCCGCGGACACGGCCGCCGCCAGATCCGCACAACGCCGCCAAGGCCCTGATCCCCACACACCCGCAGTTCGCCGAGATCCGCTTCGCCCCGGACGACTTCCGCAGGCTGTTCGCCACCGACCTGGTCAACAATGGCCTGCCCATTCACATCGGCGCGGCCCTGCTCGGCCACCTCGATATCCAGACCACCCGCGGCTACGTCGCAGTCTTCGACGAGGACGTCATCGCCCACTACACCGAATTCCTCGACCGTCGCCGGGCCAAGCGGCCCCCGACGGAGTACCGCCGACCCACTGACGAGGAGTGGAGTGACTTCCAGGAGCACTTCGACAAGCGCAAGGTCGAACTCGGCTCCTGCGGACGTCCTTACGGCACGCCCTGCGCGCATGAGCTCGCCTGTATCCGATGCCCGATGCTGTCGATCAACCCCAGGATGCTGCCCCGGCTCGACGAGCTGGAGGCCGACCTGCTGGCCCGCCGCCAACGCGCGATCGACGAAGGCTGGCGCGGTGAGGTCGAAGGACTCGACCTCACCCTGAGGTTCCTGCGCAGCAAGCGCGCTCAGGCCCACCGGGCCGCCGCGACATGGACTGTGGACCTGGGCATGCCCACACGGCCCCGGCCTGGACGCTGATCGAGCACAACGATCTGTGGACGGGTTTGACCTGCGACGGCTGGCGTGGCCGCAGCGACCGGTCAGGGAATTTAGGCGCCGGCGCCGCCGTCGACCGGGACGATCGCGCCGGTCACGTACGAGGCCCGGTCGCTGAGCAGCCACGCGGCCGCCTCGGCGATCTGCCGGGGCTCAGCCATCCGACCAAGCGGGATCGTCGCGGTCATCTGCTCGACGATGCCGGGAGTCGCCGCCTCCCAGGTGTCGATCATCTCCGTGGCGGTCCCGCCGGGGGTGATGCCGTTGACCCGGACACGGTCACCGGCCCAGTTCACCGCGGCGGTCTCGGTAAGGCTGTTGAGGGCGCGCTTCATGGCACCGTAGGCGGGCAGGGCGGGGTTCGCGCGGCGGCTGCCTATGCTCGAGGTATTGACGATCGCCCCGCCGCCGCCTCGCCGCATGAGCGCGGCCTCGGCGGTCATGGCGGTCCAGTGCGAACGGAAGTTCACGGCGAACTGCTCGTCGATGTCCTCGTCGCTGGTGGTCTCGACCGGGCCGAACTGCTGCTGAGGGACCGCACCGTTGTTGAAGGCGCCGTCGAGCCGTCCGTGCAGCTTTTCGACGTGGTCGACAGCGGCGCGGATGCTCGCGGGGTCTGCTAGGTCCAGGGTGACGGCGTCGGCGGAGCCGCCGTCGGCTCGGATCTCCTTCACGATGGTCTCGAGGGCGTCGGTGCTGCGGGCGGCGAGCACGACGGCGGCGCCCTCGGAGGCGAAGAGCCGGGCCGCGGCCGCCCCGATGCCGCGGCTGGCCCCGGTGATGAAGATGACCTTGCGGGTGAGCAGGCCGACGGGTGCGCTGTCGGTGGTGTTCGTGTTGTTCGTCATGCCAAACAGCGTCAGGCCGCACCCGGACCGGATACAGGCACAGGCTGTACCAGGATCCGCCGCCGCGCCGCGCGCACACTGGGCGTATGAACAAACAGGAGCTCGGGGCGTTCCTCCGCAGCCGCCGCGAGCGGCTCCGCCCGCAGGACGTCGGTCTCCCCTCCGGCCCGCGACGCCGCACACCAGGTCTGCGCCGCGAGGAAGTGGCAGTCCTCGCCCACATCTCCACCGAGTACTACATCCGCCTCGAGCAGGGCAGGGCGCCACGCCCCTCGGGCGACGTCCTGGCCGCGATCGCGGGAGCGCTGCGGCTCACCGACGCAGAGTCCGACTACCTCCACGTCCTCGCGGGCACCGCGCCGAACCGTACCGGACTGCACCGGCGCGACGTCAGCCCGAGCATCTTCGCGCTCCTTCAGCGGCTGCCGCAGACGGCCGGCTTCGTGATGTCCGCCGCGTGCGAGGTCCTCGCCTGGAACGACCTCGCGGCCGCGCTCATGGAGGACTTCGCCCCGCTCGCCCCCGAGGACCGCAACCTCGCGCGCCGGGCCTTCCCCGGACCGCAGCCCGCCGATACGACGCTCTACGGGATCTCCGACGCCGCCGACTTCCGGCTGGGCGTCGTGATGCAGCTCCACACCACCCTCGCCCGCTACCCCACCGATCCCGCGGTGACCGGCCTCGTCGACGAACTCCGCTATGCCAGCCCCGACTTCGCCCGGCTCTGGGAACGGCACGACGTGCAGGCCGCGCCGATGCTCACCAAGACCTTCCGCCACCCGACCGTCGGGGAGGTCACCGTCGACTGCGACACCCTCACCCTCACCGACCGCGACCAGTACCTCGTGCTCTTCAGCGCGCCGCCGGGATCCCCTGGCGCCGAGGCACTCGCCCTCCTGAACGTCCTGGGAACAGAGGCCAGTCACTACCCGCGGTAGCGTCACAGCCGGCCGCCGCGAGCACCATCGCCGACAGGGCGACTTGCTGATCCGGTCGGCCGTGGTCTCCTCGTCCGGCACCGCTATTGGGGACGTCCGCCGAACTCGGCCGACGTCTCCGTGGCCGGGGTCTCACTCCCAAGGGCTCTTTGACGCACATCTGGGTCACATCCCCACCATGTCCGCCGTATCGGGATACTCATCCCAGGTCCGGCCATCGAGCAGGCGGCCGCCGACGTTCGGGGTCAGCCCACCGACCTGCTTGAAGAACAGAGCTACCCGAAGATCTACACACTGGTCTCGAATGTCGCGAACCCAGGCCAAGTCCAGCGCTCTGTGAGCCGAGCCGCTCTCGCCGCCGACGATCACCCAGTCGATCCGCGACAGCTCCAGCGACGGCACTGGCCCAAGCAGCGGGCGACGAGATGCGATCGCACCCGGAGATTATGTGGGTTATGCAGGGCAATCAACCGGATCATGCGGCAAAGCGGATATTGGTGACGTAATCGTACTGCCCCCACTGGCTGCCGAGGTCAATGACCTGGTCCACCCAAGCATCGTCCAGCTCCTGGTCGTCACCGGCCGCCCACACGGCGACGATGCGGTCCCCGTGGGGTTCTGCTGTCTGCGGCCGACTGCATCGTCGACCACCTCGGGCCGTCGCTCGCACTTCAGCCTCGCAGACGGTTCCGGAGAGAACACGGTGCTGATCGTGGACGGCATCCTGGTGGCCGAGCAGTCGAAGAACTCGGCTCACCCCCGCGTGCGCGGGGAGGACCGGCTGGGTTGCGGTCATGTCGGGGTTCCTCACGGCTCACCCCCGCCCTTGCAGGGGTTGGCTGCGTAGGTCCTCAACGGAGGCGTTTGTTGCGCACTTCGGGAGGCACCTATTGGCCTCGGGGCTGGCAAGGGTTGTCGAGAAATGAAGTCGCACAGCCGTGCGCAATCGGTACTCGCGACTGCATCCCTTGGTGACGAGGTGTCGGCGCGTGTGTGCCTCGTCCTGAATGTCCGGGCAGAGAGCGCCGTCGAACCGGCTGATCTATGCATCCTCGGCGAACATGCGGTCCAGGAAGCGGTCAGGATGGTTGACGAACGCGCGGGTCAAAGCGACAGGCTCGGCCTGCTCGTATTCCACCTGCTCGATGGTGCCGCCGCTTTCGATCTGCAGGATCCGTGCGTCGGGCATGGCCAGCAGGATCGGCGAATGCGTGGCCACCACGAACTGGCACCCTTGTTGGAGGAGTTCCCGGATCCGGACCATCATCGCCAGGCAACCCTGCACCGACAGGGCTGCCTCCGGTTCGTCCAGCACGTAGAGACCGTTCGGGCCGAAACGGTGGTGGACCAAATCCAGGAACGACTGGCCGTGGGAGCGTTCGTGTAGGGACCGGCCGCCGTAGGCGCGCATCAGTTCCCCCGAGCCTTCGTCCAGCCGCTCGATCTCGGTGGCCACGTTGTAGAAGCTCTCGGCGCGCAGGAAGAATCCCGTGCGAGGTCTTCGGTTCCAGCACAAAGTCAGGTGATCGCCCAGATTGGACTCGGTGGCCCGGCTGGCGAACCGGAAGGACCGGGAACCGCCCTCGGCGTTGAACCCGGCGGCCGTGGCCAGCGCCTCGATCAAGGTGGACTTGCCGGAGCCGTTGTCGCCGACCAGGAACGTCACCGCGGGGTCCAGATCGAGCCTGTCCAAGCTGGCGAGGTGGGTGACGACCGGCAGACTGAAGGGGTAGCGGCCGGTGCCCACGCTCGAATCGAGCTCGACATGGCGGACAAAGCCCCGGCCGTCGCGGGTCATCGGCTGCCGGTTCTGGTCCGGTCCAATGCAGCAGGGCGTGTCGGAGTCATGCCTTGACCATAGATCCAGGCACTGACAGCCGTGCCGATCACGGGTGCCCGTCCCCGCCGATAGGCTCAGCCCGCTGTGTCCAGCTCGGCCCTGGTCTGCGCTAACCGGTAGGAGTCGGTTCCGGTCTCGACGATGTTGCCGCCGAAAGTGAGGCGGTCCACGATGGCCGCGCCGAGCCTCGGGTCGGTGAAGGTCTTCGTCCACGTTCCGAAGTACTCATTCGAGGCGATCGCGCGGGTTTGTAGCGTCCCGGAAAGAGGGATCCCGCGTACTTGATGGCCGGTGTCTCGGCGGCTGGAAGGCACCGGAAGGCGTAGGGGCGCTGCCAGTGTCCCAGCGGTGGGTTCGTACGATCGGACGGTGACAAAGCAGACTACGGTGCGCATGGGGCGGAAGCAGGCCTTCGGGAGTGTCCTCTGCGGTGTGATCGCCCTTTCCCTCTTCGGTGTCGCCGTCTACATGGCCGTCTCGGCCGTCGGGCGCTCGGTAGCTGTCAAGTCAAATGAAACGCATATGCGGCTATGAACTGTGTTGCTGTGGTTCGCGCCGTCGTGCGGGGTCGTTGATCCACGCCTGCTGAGGAATCTTCGGCGGCGCCGGCCGGCGGTTGAAGCGTTCGGGATGCTGCTCGAACGCGACTGTGAGGGTGGCTGCCCGTTGCTCGCGGACGAGTTCGGCGGTGCCGAAGTGGACGCTGGCGGGGGTGTGGTAGCCGATCCCGGAATGCCGGTGGACGTGGTTGTAGTGCGAGATGAACGCGTCCATCCACTCCCGTGCGTGGGCGAGGGAATCGAAGCGCTCGGGGTAGTCCGACTGGTACTTCGTGGTGCGGAACTGGCTCTCGCTGAACGGGTTGTCGTTGCTGACCCTGGGCCTGGAGTGGCTACGGGTCACACCGAGATCGAGGAGCATCTGGGAGACCTGCCTGGAGGTCATCGAGGTGCCGCGGTCGGCGTGCACGGTGTGCGGCACGATGCCGTTGCGGTCGATCGCCTCACGGATCAATTCCTCTGCCCGCGCGGCGGATTCGGCCGCCTCGACGGTGTGGCCGACGGCGTAGCGGGAGTAGATGTCGAGGATCACGTACCCGTGGAACCAGACCCCCTTCGCCGGACCTGCCAGGCGTGTGATGTCCCAACTCCACACCTCGGAGGGCCCGTTGGCGACCAGCTCGGGAACCGTGCGGGGCGGATGGGTCGCCTGACGGCGGCGTTCACCGTCCTGCCCGGCCTCCTTCAGGATCCGGTACATGGTGCGCTCGGAACAGTGGTAGCGGCCCTCGTCCAGCTCTCGTGCGTAGATCTGCGCGGGCGGCAGGTCCACGTACTCGGGCCGGTTCATCAGCTCCAGCACCGCCTGCCGCTCGACGGCCGACAGTGCGTTGACCGGCGCCGGACGCGGCGTCTTCGCCCGGGGCGGGGCAGGGTTCAGCCGCCGGTGGTGGGTGGCCCGGGAGCGTCCGGTGATCCGACACGCAGCCACGATGCCCAGATACGGGGCCAGGTCCTCCACGGCCTCGTGGAGGAGAGGCTCCAGGGCGTCCTTCAGTCCGCGCTCTTGGAGAGTGCTTCCAAGAGCGCGTGTGTTTTTCCCAGCACCTCCAGCGCGGCGTCCCGCTTCGCGACCTCCTCCTCCAGGCGCTCCACCCGCCGCCGCAGCTTGTCGTTCTCGGCCTCTGCAGGGTGCTTCTTCGGGCGGGAGGGGCTGGTGCGGTGGTCGGTCAGCTTCTCCAGCGCGCCGGCGTCCCTGGCCTGGCGCCACTCGATGATGTGGGAGTGGTACAGCCGCTCCCGGCGCAGGATGGCGCCCTTGTCCCCGGTGGGGGCCGCGTCGTACTCGGCGACGATCCGCAGCTTGTACTCGGGGGTGAAGCGGCGCCGCTTCGGCCGCGGCGCGGGATCCTGCTCGGAAGGCTTGGTGCTGGTCATGCGGGTGATGCTCCTGTCGTGCCCGCCCACAATATCTGATCATTTCGGGGCGTCTCACCCGACGATGTCAGAGAGGGGCTTGGGGCTGGTCGGGCATCAGCTGACCATGCGGGTCACGGACTGCGAAGCGTCCGCGCCAGCCACGACATCCCGGGGCGGCGGTCATCCCGACCTCGATTGCAGGGGGTTCGTGGATCCAGCGCCGGCCTCTGACGGCGGGAAACGCTGGATCACGGCGAGCGGTTTCTCCTCCGAGCCCGTCTTCGGCGCGCCCCTGGAAGTGGCCAAGGAACCGTGGGGGTCTTGGGTGCCGGTGGATCAGGGCGGCTGGAACCGGCTGGGCCGCGCGCTCTCCCCGCTGATCCCGCTCACCTTCGCAGGCTTGTTCGCCAAGGTGACCGTGGCCGCATACCGCGGCTGGAGGAACTCCAGGCGGTTGCCCGCGGGGGCCTCGGCGTAGAAGGGGCTGCGCGCCCAAAGCCGACGCAGGGCTTATCGGTCAGGGGCGACGTCCAGCGACGTATTCCATCACCTGGGGAGCCCTATTCGTCGGTTGCCCTCAGCAGGCGGCAGGTGCGACGGCGGCCTCAGGCCTCCCTCGGGGGTAGCTCGCGTTCACGTGGTGGATCGGCGAGCACGGCGCCGTGTCGTCCCCGCGCCCGCAGGGGCATTTCGGAGGTAACCCATGGCCATGATTGCGGCCGAGGCGTTGTCCCTGCGCCTGCGGGGGCCTCGACGTCGACCGCTCCTCCTCCACCACCCGGCCCTCCCGATGCACTTACCCAGAGTCGATCCGCATGGCGGACTGCTGGCAAGCCCCCTGAAAGTGGCCCCTGCAATCGCGAGGCAGGTGAAGGGAATCGGGCACTCTTGCTAGCATCACCGCAGGTCAAGAAGTGTCTTCCCCGCACCTGCGGGGGTAGCTCCGACCGGACCAGCGTCAGGTACACGCTGTCCCTGTCGTCCCCGAGCCTGCGGGGGTAGCTCCGTCAGCGCCCGCTTCGCGGCGCGCATCGAGAGCCTGCAGACCGAGCGCGGCCGGGCAGATACCGAGTTATTCAGTGCCTTGGCGGGAGCCTCAGTCGCTAGGGACGACCGGCTCGGGATCGGCATCGAGCGCATCGAGCACTGCGTCGCCGTTCGCCCTCGCCCATTCGGTCAGCATGTGGATCGGATCGATCAGCGTTGCCCCGAGCGGGGTGAGCTCGTACTCGACGCGGGGCGGCACCTCGGCGTAGGCGTGGCGGCGGATGAGTCCGTGCGCCTCGAGCCGTCGGAGCGTCTGGGTGAGCATCTTGCGGGAGATGCCGCCGATCAGCTCGATCAGCTCGCCATGGCGCACCGGGCCCTTGCTGAGGCCGTAGAGCACGACCGCCGTCCACTTGTCGGCGATCAGCTCGACCGTCAGACGCGCCGGGCAGTCGGCGAGAAAGGGATCGCCGGGACCGAAACCGCTCATGGCGCCTAAGGTACCTGCTGGTTCCTATCGGAAACCTAGCCTGGGTTCTCTCCCCCCTCCCAAGCCAGGAGAGTCATGCGAGTCATCACCCAGCAGTCGCTCGGCGGTCCCGAGGTGCTCACCATCGTGGACGCGCCCCAGCCCCATCCCCTCCCGACCGAGGTTCTCGTCCGCGTCAAGGCGATCGGGCTGAACCCGCTGGAGGCGCGCCTGCGCGCCGGCGAGTTCCCGCTGATCGGCCGACCGCCGTTCATTCTCGGCTGGGACATCAGCGGCGTGGTCGAGGAGGCGCCGCAGACGTGGCGGTTCAGGCCCGGCGACGAGGTGTTCGGGATGCCGCTGTTCCCGCGGGCGGCGAGCGCGTACGCCGAGGTCGTGTCGGCGCCGGCGTTGCACCTGGCACGCAAGCCGGCGTCGCTCTCGCACGTCGAGGCGGCGGCGCTGCCGGTCGTCGGGTTGACGGCGTGGCAGGGCCTCGTCGACCTCGGCGGCGTGACCGAGGGCGACCGCGTCCTGGTCCACGGCGGTGGTGGCGGGGTCGGCCACGTCGCGATCCAGATCGCGAAAGCGCTCGGCGCGCACGTGATCGCGACAGCCAGCGGGAGCAAGCGGAAGTTCGTCGAGGGGTTCGGCGCCGACGAGGTGATCGACTACACGGCGGTCGACTTCACCGAGGCGGTCCGCGACATCGACATCGTGGTCGACACGATCGGCGGCGACACCGTCGAGCGGTCGCTCGGAGTGCTCCGCCCCGGCGGTCATCTGGTGACGGCGGTCGCCGAGGAGGATCCGGAGCTCATCGCCAAGTACGAGGCGGCGGGCATGCGCTTCAGCGGCATCGCGGTCGACCCCGATCCGGTCGCCCTGCGAGGTCTCGTCGAACTCGTCGAACAGGGCAGGCTCCGGGTCCACGTGCAGGAGACGTTCCCGTTCGAGCGCGTCGCCGACGCGCACCGGCTGCTCGACGGCGGTCACCTCCGGGGCAAGCTCGTCCTCACCGTCTGATCCCGTCGTGGGGCCTCGCGTGAGCGAGGCCCCAATGAGACCCGCGCCTAATGAAAACTGCATGTCAGACGGCCTGGTGTGCGTAGCATCAGGAAGCTCGGGCAGGTCCGGAGCGGTAGTCCACAGACAAGATCATTCTTCAGCTGTTTCTGGCGAGGAACCCCGGGCCTTCAGGCCCGGGAGGAATCGCCTCCTCAACCACGGCGCCGCGCAGCGGCGCCGTTTCGCTGCGCGCCTAGCCAAGCGGCCGGCAGGGCGGCTATTGCTGATCTCGGGAGATGTTGCACATTGGCAACTGCAGGACAGACTAGCCCTGTTGTCAGTGTCGAGGAGTACGGTTCGTCGCGTGAAGATCGTCGTGCAGGCAAAGCTGCTGCCGGCCGCCGAGCAGGCGGTCGCGCTGCGGTCGACCCTGCTCGAGTGCAACGCCGCCGCGAACTCGGTGTCTCAGGTGGCATTCGCTCGCGGCATTCCGCGCGAATACGAGCTTCGGAAGCACACGTACGCCGAACTCAAGGCCCGCGGGTTAGGGGCCCAGGCGGCGCAGCATGTCATAAAGAAGGTCCGTGACGCGTACACGACGCTGCACGTGAACATCAAAGCCGGCAACCTCGGGAAGCCGCGCTCGAAGCGCCGGGTACAGGCCGAGTCCAAGCCGATCGCGTTCCGGGCCAGCGCCGCGCAGCCGTATGACGATCGGTGTCTGAGCTGGCAGCATGATGCAGGGACCGTTTCCATATGGACGACGGCCGGTCGGCTCAAAGGCGTCCGGTTCACCGGGTCCACCGACCAGCTGAAGACGCTGCGCGAGTACCGCAAAGGCGAGTCGGACCTCGTCGAACGCGACGGCGAGTTCTACCTCCTCGCAACCTGTGAGGTTCCCGAAGCCGAGCTCAACGAGAATCCGGACGGATTCCTCGGCGTCGACCTCGGTATCGTCAACATCGCAACAACGTCTGACGGCGAGGTTCTTGCAGGCCGGAGACTGAACCGGTATCGGGCCCGGCAGTTGCGCCTGCGCACGACGCTGCAGAAGAAGGGTACGAAGTCCGCGAAGCGCCGACTGAAGGAACGCTCGCGGCGCGAACGGCGGTTCGCCGCCAACACCAATCACGTCATTTCGAAGCGCATCGTGGCAGAGGCTGAACGCACCTCCCGCGGCATCGCCCTGGAAGATCTGGGCGGCATCCGTGGGAGGGTACGGCTCAGAAGGCCCCAACGGGCCGCGGTGCACTCCTGGGCATTCGCCCAGCTCGGGCAGTTCCTGGCCTACAAGGCCCGCCGTGCCGGCGTGCCCCTGGTGTACGTCGACCCCGCATACACCAGCCAGACCTGCTCCGAATGCAACCACGTAGACAAGCGGAACCGGGCCTCGCAGGCCCGGTTCCAATGCAGGTCGTGCGGCGTCGTTGCGCACGCCGACCTGAACGCTTCCCGCAACATCGCCCGCAAAGGCGAGACCGCGTGGAAAGCGGGGCGTGAGTCACGCGTCCCAGCCGCCTCACCGTAGGCGGCTCAGATGCGGGAGGTTACGCGGCAGCCAGTCACGCCCTACCTGCAAGCCCGGTCCTTCAGGACCGGGTCAAGTTGACCGGGCCACTTCCCCTCCGGCTTCGCTGCGGAGCCATAAGCGGGGGGACGTCTGTCGGCACCGGATCGGAGGCACCCCACATGCGGTCGGCACCCCAAGGCATTTTGTCGGTGATGGGGAAGGCCGAGTGACGGTAGCGGAAAGCGGGGTCGGCGAGGAAGCCGGCGACGGTGGTGTCGGCTGCGGCCACGAGAGGGTTGGCGGTCATGGCCACTGGGACACCCCGCAGGAGTACCTGGAGCGTGGCCTGCCCGCTCTCCGCAGTCGCTGAGGCGATCACGAACCAGCTGATGAGTACGAGCCGGATGCCGCTGGACACGGCCCCGAGGAAGACCACGCACAGGCCCAGCACGCCAGACCACAGCGCAAGAGCCCCGCACGCTGCTGATGTCACCGGGCGCAGCCGACGTCCAGCACTTCGATCACGTCACCGTGGCTGGTGTAGACAAGCCAGCACCATTCACCGAATACTGCGGCCAGCTCCGGGCCCTGTAGCTTCGGGGCCCGGGTCACAGCAGTGATGAGCGTGATGATCTCCTCATGCACATCGTCCGGGACGCCGAACAGCACGTTGGCAGCCTGTTGGATCAGTTCGACTTTCATTTCGCACCCCGCGGACCACAGGAGCAGCAAGGTAGGGCAGCTGTGTACTCCGCCCGTGCCGGTGGACGACTACGACCAGAGTCCGTCACTGGTAGCACGCGTCGCAAGGTGTTGGGGTCCCGGCAGTACTCGCTGCGAAAGCAACGGATATCGCTGACCAACAGGGATGCGGCTTGGATCACTCATCAGCCTTCGTGGCTGGTCCTCTCGCGGTGCTTGGGTAGCTCTCGGTACAGCCTGGAGCGGCTGACGCCGAGCTCTGCGGCGACCTGTTCGGGGATCGCACCGTCTCTAATCCGCTGGGCGGCTCCGGCGCGGGTGGTCGCGTTTCGCGGGCCGTCCGGTCGGCAGTCCGTGGGCTTCTTTGGCGGCACGCGCGCCGGCGGCACGCTCCAGCATGTAGATCCGTTCCATCTGCGCGAGCATCGCCAGCAGCGCGATAGCCATGTCCGTCCCGGGGCCCGGCTCGCTGGTGTCCGCGGTGAGCAACTTTATGGTCTGGCCGGTCCACTTGTTCAGTTCGGCTGCGCTCAGGTAGCCGATGCGGGGGTCTCGACGTCGTCGCAGTGTCCCGCGAGACCTGTCATCCCCGACGGCGCCGACACCGACGCCTTCCAGCACCACCACCTCGATTCCGTATGGCGCCTGCAGCATCTGCACCACTGGCTCGTCACCGACCCGCGCAGCTGGGGCCCCGGCACCGCACCAGACAACATCCGATACAGCGAACGTCCACGGCGCTTGTACGGCCACAAGGCCTATGGCCGAGGCCGGGCCGATGTGCGTCGGTGCGCCCGCTTGGCGGCCCGGACGCTCTCCTCCAGTGCCGCCATCAAGTCCAGCGCCGGGGCGGCCTCCGCCGGCCCGGCAAGCTCACCGCCGGTGATCTTCATGTCCACGAGCTGTTCAAGGGCGTGGGCGTACTCGTCGTGCACCGCGCCGACGTCGATGCCGGTGAGTTCCCGGATCAGTACCTCGGCCAGCTCCAGCTCCCGGTCGGTGACCGGCGTCGAGGGCGCGAGGTCTCCGGGGTCGCGCAGCTCGTCCTGCCACAGGAGGGTCTGAAGGATGAAAATGCCGTGGCGAGGGCGGAGCAGCGCCAGCCGCTCACGGCCGCGGAGGGCTACCTTGGAGACGGCGACGTAGCCGGTGCGCGCGAGCGCCTCGACGAGCAGGGAGTAGGGGCGGTCGGCGCCCGGTCCGGGACCCACGTAGTACGGCCGCCCGTAACTGATCGGGTCGATGTCCTCGAAGGGCACGAAACCAAGCACGTCGACGGTCCGCGTCGTGGGCAGAGGCAGATGAGCCAGGTCCTCGTCCGTGAGCGGCACCATGCGCCCGTCCCCCAGGGCGAAGCCCCTACCGACTTGTTCGTCCGGGATTTCCCGGTTCTCGGCCTTGCAAAAGCGGCGGTGCTCGACGCGGCTGCCGTCGGTGGCATGGATCTCGTGAAGGCGCACGGGATGCTCCTCCGTGGCGGCGTACAGCCTGATCGACAGCGCGACCGACTCGAACCGGATCATCCCGGACCACGTGGCCTTCATGCATCCAGCGTCATCCCACAGCACGTGGCGCGCATCCCGGTCGCAGCCACCCCCAGCGAGCTGCCCGGGTCACGAGAAAGTCCCCACATATGCTCCAGCTCGATGCCATGGGGGCAGTTGTTATAGCCGGGCGCTCGGCGAACGTCGATCCGATCCGGCGCGTGATGCGCCCTGAGTGGAAGGATCGGTGCCATGGGCACCGAGAAGGGTTGGGTGTACCGGGTCGACGAGCCGCACGGCTCGCAGGGCTGGCGCCCCTACGGCGGCCATCCCGAGCGGTGGCGGGGGACCGTCATCACCGACGATCCCAAAGAGGACGCCGAGTACGTCGCCGCCCTCGTCGTCACCGACCTGTTGACCGAGTGGGAGGTGCTCGGCACCGGGCAGAGGCACGTACGCGTGATCGTCTGGGAGGACGAGGAAGGCGAACGTGCCGAGGACGCGGCCTTCACCGTGGAGATCCAGCCCGACATCGATGCAGACTGACCGATCCGGCCGCAGGCGACAGACTTGGCGCTCTTCGGTTCCGCGAAGCGCGGGCGTCGCACAGCCTTCGCGCCGCGGTCAGGCCCGTGCGAAGGCTCCGAGGGCAAAAACAGTCCCCGGTAGTGCTGCACGTGTCCTGAGGCTTCAGTCGTCACTGTTGCCTCGGTATCGCGCCGGCTTGCCGGGGGCCTAAACCACATCCTGTCCAGGTCGCTCCGCCGACTAGACGTCCTCACCGACTTTGTGGCTCTTTCGGTGTTGTGGCCTAGTAATCACCCTGCACGGGAATCGCCAAGAGTCAATAGGGCTTGGGTAAATTTTTCGAACATTCAGTGGGTGAAGGTGCGGACTTCTCGCGGCGAGGACTCGTAGACCGGGGCGCACGAATGCCCGAAGCGGGTGCGTCCCCGGGGGCCCGCTCGTCGCTCGCCCGGCAGGCGAGGCACACGAGCTGGGCGTCGCGTCCGTATCGGCAGGTCAGCCCCTGGCTTCTCTGCACTTCATTTGGAGGGGTGACGGGGCTCTTGGCTCACCCTGGCCCTTGCCACCGACATGGCGGAGGGGCAGGGTGAAGCCGTGATCATTCCCTTCTTACGCGACGAGATGCAGGATGCAGTAACGGTCACGCTCAAGCGGGTCGATAATCCGGCTGCGATCGGCAAGCACCCCTCCGCCGGGGCAGCCTTCGACATGGATCCGTTCTATTTGTTCGAGGATGCGCCGTCGCCGTACGCGTTCTTCGGAATCAATCCCACTCTCTTTGACGCTCCATCACGGGCCAAGCGGCACCCCCTGACCTGGATGGCGCACAGCTTTCTGGCATGGACGCCGATGCATGACGCCGAACGGCGCCCGGCATCCAGAGCTACTTCCGCGGAGAATCGCATGGAATCCCGTTCAGGCGGGCCATGAGGACGGTGATGTCGTCGTGGTGGCCCTCGGGATGCTGGCGCCGCATCAGTGCCTCACAGGTGTCCTCCAGCGAGGAGTGCTGGGCGGTGAGTCTGCGGCCGAGCGCGTGGAGTGCCTCCTCGATGTCCTGCCCGCGGGTCTCCACCAGGCCGTCGGTGCACAGCAGGAGGAGGCTGCCGGGGTCCGTGAGCAGTTCCAGGGTGTCGAAGGTGACGCTGCCCACTCCGATGGGTGCGCCGACGGGGACCTTCAGCAGATCATTGCTGCCGTCGGGCCCCACGAGGACTGGCGGAAGGTGGCCGGCGCTGGCGAGGGCGGAGCGGCCGGTCGTCGGGTCGTAGACGCAGTACAGGCAGGTGGCCAGCTGGGTGTAGCCCAGGTGCTGTGCGAAGGCGTCGAGCTGGGCAAGTAGCCGCCCGGGGGGCAGGTCCAAAGTGGCGAGGGTCCTGACTGCCGTGCGCAGCTGTCCCATGACGACCGCTGCGTGCAGGCCGTGACCTGCCACGTCGCCGATGACGAGTCCGACTCGGTGGCCCGGCAGGGGGATCACGTCAAACCAGTCGCCTCCGACCTGCGTGGTGTGACTGCTGGGGTGATACCGGTAGGCGATCTCCACCCCTGGCAGGCGAGGGGGCGGCGTGGGAAGCAGGCTGCGCTGCAGCACCGCGGATGCCGTCGCTTCGTCGCTGTGGATCCGGGCGTTGTGCAGGGCGACGGCCGCCCGCTCGGCCACCTCCTCACAGGCTGTCAGGTCCGCGGCGACGAAAGCGGGACGGTCGGGTTTGCGCCCGAACACCAGGAAGCCGAGGGCCCCGCCGTGCGCCACCAGATGCACCAGCAGGACGGAGGAGCCCTTCAGCACCAACCGGGCGGCCGGGCTGTCGAGCTCCGCCGGAAGTTGCTGCAAGACCTCATCTCCTACATGGGGAATGAGGACTGGTTCGATCTCCGCAAGGAATCGGGCCATGGCCGTGCCGGTCGTGTAGACGAAGGTCTTCCCTGGGCGGAGTTCCTCCCGGCAGTCCAGGTCCTCATGGTGGACTGCCGCCACGCGGTGCATCACCACCGCACCCTGCAGGCCCTAGGGCGCGAGGTCATCTTCCGACGCAACGACCTGATCGCACAGATGAACCGAAGCGAAGTCGGCGAACCCCGGCACCGCCAGGCCGGCAAGTTGGCCGGCCTGGCGCGTGAGATCCAGGGTTGTGCCGATACCGCGCACAGCGTCGCGCAGGAAGGTCAGCCTGGCCGTGTCGGTGCTGGTGACCGCACCGGGAGTCGCTCGGCGATCGGAGCCCGGGAGCGTCAGAGCGCATCGTTGTGTCTCTGGCGGCAAAGAGGCCCCCTGACGTGTGCCGGGCGCAGACGCGCCCCCTGGGATGACAAGAACTAATGCGCCAGACCCGGCCCTCGAGACTGCCCAGACCTTCCGTTATGACCCTATCGCCCCAGCTCAGCAGAGGCGTTCACTCACAGGGGTGGTCCGCGCTGGTGGATCGGCGGTGTGGTGACGGGCCCGTGAGGTCTGTACCCAGATCGGTGTGCTCGGGAAGCGGCGCAGGGTGGTGGCCTCACTCCGCAGCGCCAGGCCGTGCTCGAACGGGTGCGCTTGCTCGCCGCCGATGGTTTTATGCGGGGTGAAGAGAACTCAGTGATAGCCAAACGGCTCCGGGGCAGTGTGCTGTCGGGGGACGGCGGCGCCGGTCCTGGTGTGAGGGAGAGCGAGAGGCACTGCGCACGTCGGGCCCTCGCGAAGCGGCCGAAGGTCGAGGAAAGTGACTTCGCCGCACACGAGCAGCTCCTGCTGGAACACCTCAGGGCTTTGCACGTACGGCAGGGCGCTGCCGCCATGGCGGAAGTCGTAGATCAGCGGGCTATAGGACTGGATCAAGGTGATACGTACCGGGCACGACGATGCGCTCGTCGGCGTGTACACGGATCACCTCGGTCTCGACGCTGAAGAACCGCCCCTCCTGCCGGTGTGAGCGCGATCGCCCTGGCCTCCATTTGGAGGGCGCTTGGCCACCCGAGGCGGCCGTACGACGTCGGAGGCCGCCGGCGTGAGCCCGGCCGCAGCGAACTTTGTCGCGCTCGAATCGGTACAGGGGCTGCTTGCTCTCCGGGACCGGGGGTCGGCCCGGTCAGCGGCGCGAGGCGCGCCACTTGCGCCCACAGGTCCGGCGGCAGGACGCGATGTCAGGTCGTGCAGTACTCGACGCCGAGCAGGTCGGGCGCCCGGCCGCCTACTGTGGGGGCATGGGCGAAATCGTCGTCGTGTACGAGCTCGACAACCCCATGGCCAAACGCTCCTCCCTGGGGATAGCGGCTGGTGAGCAACGGCCCGTCCGCAAGCTGCACGCCGCGCCCTCCGCCCCGGGGGAGCCCTCCGCGACGGGACCGCGGACCCTCTGCGGCAAGGACACCTTCGCCATGCAGACGGCCTGCTGGAAGCCCTCCGAACACCCTGGCGCCCCCTGGTACCCCGTGCAGTACGCATCCGTGGTCTGCTCCGACTGCGATGCCGTGATCGAGACCTGACCGGCGTGCGGAGCATGCGACTCCAAACGGGGTCATTCCATATCTGTCAGATCTCCCGCCCCAACGCGGGCTCCGACAGAACGGCACGCAGCGGCTACGGCGCCCCCGGCCCGCCAGCGGCGGCTTCGAGCGCAGGCTGCCGTCCTCGACAGCCCCCAGCACCCGCTTTCTCTACCGCTCAACCCCCTTGTTCCACGCACTCCTTGAAATGCTCCAGATCGCTGCGCACGAGCCGTTCGATCGCGTTCACCTGGGCGAATCCCTTCTGGCCGCCGAAGGTCTCCCTGATCGCGTCGGGGTCGTACTCGAGCCGTGCCTGGACCCGGGTGCGGTTCTCGTTGATCGGCTGCAGCGAGAAGGAACCCACCAGTTCGGGGTCGCTGGTGGTGTGCCACTCCATCACGCGTTCCCCCCTGCGATCGGAGATCTCGGCCTCGAACACCCGGGCCCGGCCGCCGGCCTCGACGTCCAGACGCGTTCGACCACCCGCCTCCGTACGGACCTCGCGCACTCCTTCCACGAACCGCGGATAGTTCTCCACGCGGTGGAGGTCGTCCCAAGCCTTGTCGATCGGCACTCCAACGTCGACGTGTTCTTCGAGGGTGCTCATGGCCCACCTCCATGTTCGACTCATGACGCATGGGCTTTCTGTGTCCAGTGTGCGCCCGGTGGGGGTGCCCGGTCGTGGCGTCGAGTGTGTCGAGTGTTCCGGTGGATGCGGTCCGCAACACGCATCGCTACGACGACGCTGTCCGATGCTGTCACCACCGGCAGGTACCTATGAGGTGTTCTGCCGGCAGGACACCCCGAAGCCGACAAAATCATGCACGGCATGCGGGAGACCCCGGGCGACTTCACCCTGATGAGCGCGACACCCCACAGGGCACGGAGCACAGCCTGGGCAACAAGGTCTCGGTGAGCCTCAGCGACGACGACCGGAAGCTGCGGGCCGGCCGGTCCCGGCGCATGCTGGTGACATGGACGTACGCCCCCCGGTGGTCGTGCTTTCGCCGGAGTCGGACGGGGGTCGGCGCGTGATGATCCGCGGCAAGTACACGGGCACCGCGTACACCCTGTTCGACGTGCTGGATTTCCTGCACCGTGCCGGCCTGCCCGCCGAGGACCGGGTCGTCGACGACCCAGAGCTGATCGAGTGGCGTGGTGGCGGACCGTACGACTGGGACAACACGGCGTAGACACCGAATTTCCGCCCCCCACCGCGTATCGCCGTTCTGGCGCGTTAGAGGTCTTCCCTGTCTGACCGCATGCCGAAAGGGCGACAGGGGCCTCCCCTACTCGTCGCCGATGCGTACGACCGCCAGCGTGATGTTGTCGGGTCCGCCCGCCGCGATGGCGGCCTTCCAGAGTTCGAAGGCCGCCCGGCCGTCGTCGTGCTCCCGCATCACCGCATCGATCTCGTCCGGCGTCACCGGGTCGGTCAGACCGTCTGTGCAGATGAGGTAGCGGTCGCCTGGCGACAGCGACGCGGCCGTCACGTGAGGACTGATGGGGCGGTAACCGGGCGTACCGCCCAGGCACTGGGTGACGAGGAACGTGGTGCGCTCCCCGGGTTCGAGCGGCGGGCTGTCGTCGACGCTCACCTGGCGCAGCCCGTCGCGAGAGGACGCGAACACCCGGCTGTCCCCCACGTTGAACGTCAGTAGCGAGCCGGGCCGTACGACGACGCCGGCGACGGTCGTCCCCATGGTGGCCAGCTCACTTCCGGTGCCGCCGGCGGCCCGGTACAGGGCGCGGTTGCAAGCGTTCAAGGCGTCGCGGACGGCGTCCTCGCTGCTCAGAGTGGGACCGATCGACGCGAGCCGGTGGGCAGCCAGGGCGCTGGCCACGTCGCCGCCGGGATGTCCGCCGAGCCCGTCGGCGACGGCGACGACGAGGGGCGTCCCCAGCGGGAAGACCAGGCTCTGCGGGTTCTCGGTCACGGTGGCGCACAGTGTCCACGGTCCGACGACGAGGCTGTCCTCGTTCCGCCCGCGGAGCAGCCCGGGATGGCTCAGCGCACTCACGGCGACGTACGACATGGAGCGCCACCGCCTTCCCGCACCGACACACCGCCGGAGGCCGGGCCCCCGACCTGCTGACACTCGCACACGAGTCCTCGCGGCCGAAAGCCTGAGCCGAGAGATGGACTCTCACGAGACGTCCTGTCCGGGACACCCGGCGAGTTGATGCCCGTCGCTCAGACATCGGCCAGCCGCGCGCACACGCACTCGCGCGGTTCGGCCCAGCGGGCGCACGGGCGGGCGAAGGCTATGACATCGCCCCGCCGCAGCGAATCCAGGCACAGTGCGTCGGTCGGTTTCCAGCGCGCGGAGCCACCCGGCCGAGCCTGTCCATCCGACCACCGCCCAACCGACGAGCGGGGCAACAACACCATTCTCCGCTCCGGCGCCCCCTGCGGCCAGCCTCCACGGACGGTCACAGGGGCCTGCCGCACGCCCCTGGCGGGACCTTCCCCCGACACCGCCCCACACCGGTGACGCCCACTACGACACCGGCGCCGCCCACGCCGACGACGTCTTTGAGCACGGCGGCTTCGCGGTGCGCTTCTCCCCCACGACCTGGTCGGCATGCTTGCCGACAGCTGGACACTCGCCAAGGTCCACGCTGTCGACCAAGGGGACCTGACCCGCCGCCTCTGGCGCTTCACCCAGCCCCTTTGACGGCCGGTGACCAGTCCGTCGCCAGGATGCCCCGGGGCGCGCCGGTTCGCCGAGCGTAGGGTCCGAGCCGCCGTAGGCCGGGTTCACGGGGTGATTGACGCGTCTGTGGTCAGCTCGCCGGTGACCAGATAGACCACTCACCGGGCGATCGACACGGCATGGTCGGCAAACCGCGCGTAGTAGCGGCCGACCAAGGTGACGTCGACGGCCATCTCGACCCCGTGCTTCCAGCGGTCGTCCATCAGATGCGGAACAGCCGGCAGAGCTGGTGGGGGCAGGTGCGTTCGAGCTGCCCGCGACCAACCACGTGGCCCAACTCAATGCGTTACCTGCTTCCCCCGGATCTGGGCGGCCGCACGGTCGCGCGAGACAGCTCGCCGCGCCCCAGGCCCCAGCAGAGGCTCCGGCCTCCCGGGTCCAGGGGTGGGCGGCGCGGGCGGTGGCGAACAGGCCGCCCCCGATCCGGGTCTCGTTCTCGGCGGGCAGATACAACCGGGCCACGCGCCACGAAACGGATCCGGCGGGGCGGAGGCCGCAGCAGTACTTACTGTGCCGTCTCGGCAACCGAACATGACAGGACCGGTTCCGGCCGAGCCGCTCCCGCAGACCGCAGACCGCAGACCACCAATGCGGATCAGTCTCGCGGGGCTGAGGTCGAGATCCAGCCGACGGCCAGGACGCCGCCGCCAGCGCGCCCCGGACGATCCGGAGTTCGGAGTGATCCGGAACAGGATCCGGTGACAATAAGATTGTTCCTGGCTTTCCGTGCCTGATTGAAGGCCCTGACGATGCTGGCGCGTTGGGCCGTCGGAGTCGTGGGAGCCTGCGCCGCGCGGCCAGTTGGCGGCAGGCCGCCAGCGTGCGGCTGCTCACCTCGGCGAGTGGCGGGCAGGGCTGTGTGACAATGGCGTCCGCAAGGGCTGAGGGGGCGGTGTGGCTCGCGTCGTTTGCGTGCACGGAGTGGGCAAGCAGCTGCTGGGGGAACGCACGCTGCTGCGGGACTGGTGGCCAACGTTGCTGGACGGCCTGACCAGGGCGGGTGGCGACGAGGCGGCCGCTGGCGACGGCGCCATGGCGTTCTACGGCGACCTGTTCCGCCCGCCCGGTGAATCCCTGGCCGTCGGCGACCCCCTCCTCGGACCCCAGGATGTCGAGCCGGGGTGGGAGCAGGAGCAGCTCCTCGCGTGGTGGCGCGCGGCCGCCGAGGCCGATCCCGCGGTGGCGCCACCCGGCGCTGACACTCTGGCGCGCGTGCCCGGGTCCGTGCAGGCGGCGCTGCGCCAGCTGTCGCGCTCGAGGTTCTTCGCCGGGATCGCGACGCGCGCGCTGGTCTTCGACCTCAAGCAGGTGCACCGCTACCTGGCCGATCCCGCGCTGCGGGCGGCGGCCCGGTCCCGGCTGGCGGCGCTGATCGAGCCAGACACCCGGGTGGTGGTCGCGCACTCGCTGGGCACGCTCGTGGCGTACGAGGCGTTGTGCGCGCGGCCGCACAGCGTGAGGGCGCTGGTGACGCTCGGGTCGCCGCTCGGGATCCGGAACCTGATCTTCGACCGGCTCGAACCCGCGCCCATCGACGGGCTGGGGGCCTGGCCGGGCCCGGACGACCTGGTGTGGACCAACGTCGTGGACCGCGGCGACGTGGTCGCACTGGAGAAGGACCTCCGCTGCCGGTTCGGCGACCGGGTGCACAACGTCGTTGTGCACAACGGCTCCCACGCGCACGACGCCGCCGCGTACCTGACCGACCGGCTCACCGGCGCCGCCATCGCCGGAGGGCTCGGTGGACCGTGACGACCCGGTCCGGCGGTTCCTGATCGCGACCGCGGTGGCGCACTACGCGAGGGCGCCGCGGTGGGACCGGCCCGGCCTCGTACACGCGCGGGAGCGGATCATCGAGCTGTTCACCGGCGCCCTCGGCTACACCCACGTCGACGACCTCGGCCTCGACCCGACCCGCGAGCAGCTCACCAGCCGGCTCCGCGCCTTCTGCCGCGCCCCCGACCGGCGGCCGGACGACGTGCTCGCGGTGTACGTCGCGGCGCATGGTGAGGTGCTCGAGGGCAGCGAGGACCACGTCCTGCTCACTGCGGACACCGACCCGGACGACGTCGCCGACGCCCTGCCCACGGTGGAACTGGCCCGGCGAATGCTGCTCGACACCCCCGTGCGGCGGCTGCTGCTGATGCTCGACACCTGCTACTCCGGCCAGGGCGGCAACGAGCTGACGGCCGCAGCGCTCACCAGGATGACCCGGCACTGGGCGGGCGAGGCAGGCACAGGGCTCGTGGTCATCACCTCCGCCCAGCCCGTGGAACAGGCGAGCGTCGGCGCGTTCCCCCGACTGCTGGGTGACGCCGTCGTGGACGTCTCGACCGCGGGCCACGCGCCGCCCACCCTGCCGCTGGACACGGTGGTCAAGGCGATGAACGCCAATCCGGCCCGGCCGCGCTTCCAGATGATCGGCTCGGCGATGGCCGGGCTCACCGGCGAGGTGCCGCCGTTCCTGCCCAACCCGCGCCGCGACACCCGCCCGTCGGGCGTGGACCTCGCGATCCAGCAGGCCGTCGAGTGGGACGCCGAGGCGCGGCGGCGGGACGGCGAGTTCCGCGCCACCCTGCTGGTCCGGGCCAAGGGCGGGGACGGGTGGTGGTTCTCCGGGCGGGTGGCCGCCCTGCGCGACATCGCACGCTGGCTCGCCGAGCCCGACCCGGCGCGACCGCTCCTCGCGGTGACCGCCGCGCCCGGGTCCGGCAAGACCGCGGTCCTCGGCCTCGTCTCGACGCTGACCCACCCGGACCGGCGTCCCATGGTGCCGGTCGACACGATCGGCCTGCCGCCGGACGCCGTCCCCGCCGTCGGAGCGGTCGACGTCGCCGTGTACGCGCAGAACCTGACCACCGACCAGGTGCTGCGGGGGATCGCCGCCGGTGCCCGCGTGCCCGCCGAGACGCCGGGTGCGCTGCTCGACGCGCTGACCACGCCGGTCACCGTCCTCATCGACGCGCTCGACGAGGCGGCCGACCCTCACGACCTCGTCCTGCGGCTGCTGCGCCCGCTGGCCGACCACGCGGCGGGCCGGCTGCGCCTGCTCGTCGGCACGCGGCCGCACCTGCTGGCGGACCTCGGGCTGCGGCGGGACGGCAGCGTGGACCTCGATGCATCCCGCTACGCCGACCTCGACGCCCTGACCGCGTACTCGGCGCGCTGCCTGCGGGAGTCGGCGGCCGAGAGCCCCTACCGGGACCGGCCCCACGCGACCGCCGCCGTGGCTGCGGCGGTCGCGGCGGCCGCCACCCCGTCGTTCCTGGTCGCCCGCATCACCAGCGGCACCCTCGCGGCGGACACAGCGATCCCCGACTGGCGCGACCCGGCGTGGCGCGCGGCGCTGCCGCGGCTGCCCGGGCCAGCGATGCGCCACGACCTCGTGACCAGGCTCGGCGGCGACGCCGAGCGCGTGCGCGACCTGTTGCGGCCGCTGGCGTTCGCCGAGGGGCAGGGCCTGCCGTGGGAGGACATCTGGGCACCGCTCGCCGCCCGGCTGGCCGGAACGGGGTACGGCGACGAGGACCTGCTGTGGCTGCGCCGCCACGCCGGCTCGTACGTCGTCGAGGCGGTCGAGGCGCACCGCTCCGCCTACCGCCTGTACCACCAGGCGCTTGCCGAGCACCTGCGCGAGGGCGTCGACGCCGTCGCGGCGCACGGCGCGTTCACGGAGGTGCTGCTCTCGCGGGTCCCGCTCGACCACACCGGCGAGCGGATCTGGTCGCGAGCGCACCCGTACCTGCTGCGGCACCTCGCGACGCACGCCGCGCGGTGCGGGCGACTGGACGAACTCGTCACCGACCCCGGCTACCTGGCCCACGCGGAACCCGACGAGTTGCTCCCCGCGCTCGACCACGTCACCACGCCCGGCGCCCGCCTGGTGCGCTCGGTCTACCGCGCCTCCTCCGGAGTGCACCGGCGCCTGCCGCCGCAGCGGCGCCGCCTGGTGCTCGCCACGGACGCGGCGAGGTTCGGCGCGACCGAGCTACACCGGGCGCTCGTGCCGCCCCTGCGGTGGTTCCCGCACTGGGCGACCGGGCAGCAGATCAGCCCCGCCCTCCGCGCGACGCTCGTCGGCGGCGACAAGCCGGTGACGGCGAGCGCGTGCACCGTCCTCGACGGTCGCCCCGTCGCGGTCACCACGGGCCACGACTGCGTGGTCCGGCTGTGGGACCTCGACACCGGGGCCGTCCGGGCCACGCTCACCGGTCACACGGACACGGTGGACGCGGTCGCGTGCACGGTCGTGGACGGGCGTCCGCTCGTGGTGACCGCGGGCCGCGACGCTGAGCTGCGGGTGTGGAACCCGGCCACGGGCGCGGTGTGGAGCACGCCCACCGGCCACGGCCGCCACCTGAACGCGGTCGCGTGCGCCGAACTCGACGGCCGTCCCGTCGCCGTGGTGGGCGGACCGGCGCTCGAGGTGTGGGACGTCCGCAGCAGAACTCGCGTCGCCGCCTACGACTGTTCCGTCGACGCGCTGGCGTGCACGGTCCTCGACGGCCGACCGGTGGCCGTCGTCGCGACCCACTCGAACGTCCTCGTGGTGGACCTGGCCACCGGCGCGCGACGCAGGATCACCAACGACTTCCTCGGCGGTCACGGGTTCCGCGCGGTGGCCTGCACCGTCCTCCATGGACGTCCGGTCGCGGTGTCCGGCAGCACCGACGGCAGCGCCCGGGTGTGGGACCTCCACAGCGCAGAGGAGGCGCTTGCCCTCATCGGTCACGAGAACACGGTGACCTCGGTGGACTGCAAGGTGATCGACGGCGAGACCGTCGCGGTCACCGGCGGGATCGACGGCACCGTCCGGGTGTGGGGCCTGGTCACGGGCGAGTCGCGCGCGGTCATGGCGGGCCACGAGCACTTCGTGTCGTCGGTGACCTGCACCGTCCACAGCGGACAGCCGGTCGCGGTGAGTACCGGGCTCGACGGCACGGTGCGGGTGTGGGACCTCACCGCGTCCGTGCGCGCCCGCCTGCCCGCCGCCGGCCACACCTCGGACATCGGCGCGGTCGCGACCGCGGTCGTGGACGGCGTTGCCGTGGCGGTCACCGCCGGGCACGACGACGTCGTGCGGGTGTGGGAACTCGGCACCGGGCGCCTCCGCGTCACCCTCACCGGGCACCGGAGCGCCGTCTATGCTGCCGCGTGCGCCGTCGTGGCCGGACAGCCCGTAGCGATCACCGGCGGGGACGACGAGACCGTGAGGGTCTGGGACCTGGCCAGCGGGACGCCGACGTCTACCTTCACCGGACACCGGGGACCGGTAAGGGGGATCGCGTGCACGACTCTGGCGGGACGGCCCGTGGCGGTCAGCGCCGGGGCGTACCACGACTCGCTGTTCGTCTGGTGGCTCGACACGGGCGAGGTGTGCCGCGAGATCCACACCAGGCACGAGATCGCGGTGAACGGCATCGCGTGCTCGGGCGTCGGCGGGCGGCCGCTCGCGGTCTCGGTCGGCCACGACGGATCCGCGTGGGTGTGGGACCTGGCCACGGGCACCCGGCGCGCGGCGCTGACGGGACACGACGGCACCGTGGAAGCAGTGGCATGCGGATCGGTCGACGGCCGTCCCGTGGCGGTCACCGGCGGCCAGGACACGTACGTCCGGGTGTGGGACCTGACGACCGGTGCCGCCCTGCACGCCCTCGCGGGGCACGAGCGCCCGATTGCCGCGATCGACTGCCGCGCATTCGACGGCGTGCCCACCGCGCTCACCGTCGACAGTGGAGGGTCGGTGCGGTTCTGGGACCTGCGGAACGGCACGCAGCGTGACGCGTTCGACGTAGCCGGCATGATCCGCGGTGCGCTGTGCGTCGGCCCGCGCGGGGAAATCGTGGTCGGCACCGGTTGGGACCTCGTGGTGTTCGACCGCGCCGAACCATCGAGCACGGTGTAGCACCCGCCGATTCGCCAGCAGCCCGCCAGGAACACCGTGGCGAACACCACGGATGACGCGGCACGGTAGCTGGAGCACATAGCGACCGTTCACCGAGTTTCTGCGAATCTCAGTGATTCACCCATTGCTGGGTGAAGGTCCCCGTCTCACTCGATACCAGGAGGTATCAATGCGGGGTAGACGCTTCAATGCCACCGGCCCCGCAGGACGGGGTCTTACGGTCGGCTCCACGTCCGTTTTCTGTCTCCGGGCCACTCCCGGCGACGTGGCGCTTCACGAGCGCGGCGAGGTTCAGTGCCGCGTTCTCATCCCGGTCGAGGACGAGTCCGCAGTGTTCGCATACGTACATCCGTATCCGGAGAGGCAGTTTGGGTGTCACTGCCTGGCATCCGGAACACGTCTTGCTGCTGGGGAACCAGCGGTCCGCCACTTCGAGCGTTCCGCCGTTCCACCGGGTTTTGTAGGCGAGTTGACGCCGGATCTCGCCGAACCCGGCGTCGGCCACGACGCGGGCGAGTCTGCGGTTCCTGAGCATTCCCGAGACGTTGAGGTCTTCCACCACGATCGTGCCGTACTCGCGGGCCAGGCTGGTGGTGAGCTTGTGGAGCGCGTCCCGCCGCAGGTTCGCGGTGCGGTAGTGCACCCGGTTGCGGGCCGCATCCGCGCGCTGCCAACGCTTCGAAGGCTGCTGCCCGGTGCGCCGGTCAGGGCCCAGACGGCGGGCGGCCGTGCGGGACAGGCGGCCGAGCTTGCGGCGCGCGCTGTCGTAGTGTCTGGGGTTCTCGGCGGTCGGGCGGCCGTCGGAGAACACCGCGAGGTGCTTGATGCCCAGGTCGACGCCGATCACCGTATCCGCTCGGGACGGGGTACGGTCGGTCCGCTCGACTTCGCAGCTGAAGGACACGAACCAGCGGCCCGCCTCGCGGCGGACGGTCGCCGACTTCACCACCGCCGTGCCGGCCGCGATCCGGCGGTGCAGCTTCCGTGTGGACTCATGCGCCCTGATCGTTCCCAGGACCGGGAGCGTGACATGCCTGCGGTCGTCTTCCAAGCGGATCGTGCCGGTGGTGAACCGAACCGACGGCGTGGTCTTCCGCTTCGACTTGTAGCGAGGAAAGCCCATCCGCGGGCCCTTGCGCTTGCCGCGCCTGGAATCGGACCAGTTCTTCATGGCCCGGGCGAGCTGATCCAGCCCGGTGGCGTACGCCTCCTTCGAGCACTCCGCCCACCACGGCGCCACCTCCCTCTTCGCTGCGTTCCAGGCCCTGCGCAGGGAATACATCGACCAGCCGAACGACGGCGTCAGACCGGCCTCGGCGATGCCGTAGGACCGTTCCGCCTCCCGCTGCCCGAGGTTCGCTTTCACCTGCGTGATACCCCAGTTGAACGCCACCCGGGCCGCACCGGCATGCCGCAGCAGCGCCCTGGCCTGACCAGGCGTCGGGTCCAGTGCAAACCGGTAGGCATGCGTGACGATCACCCGATCAGGCTACCGGCCGCCACCGACAACCCCCCGACCATCAACGGAAGTTGACAAACGCTGAGATTCGATGACGAAGCCCACAGCAGTTAAGAACCCTCCCTGGCACCGTGAGGGCTTGTCGGCAGGTGCCCGACAGGCCACCTGCGACCGGAGTCACGTCACTCGGGGGTGAAGCGGCCACCTCCCGCTACCACAGAGCGCTGTCAGTCCCGGGAAGCGGCCGCCGGTTGAGGGCCGCCGTTACGACGGCG
Source organism: Streptomyces sp. RLB3-17 (assembly GCF_007113425.2). Classification (NCBI taxonomy): domain Bacteria; kingdom Bacillati; phylum Actinomycetota; class Actinomycetes; order Kitasatosporales; family Streptomycetaceae; genus Streptomyces; species Streptomyces sp. RLB3-17. The sequence goes on from NZ_CP041610.2 coordinate 150,694, forward strand.
GTTTCGCCTGGGTCTGGGCGGCCTGCAGATCGGCGAGGAGCTCGGCTTGTCCGGCGAGCACGCCGGACAGGATGGTGCGGGCGACCCTGAGCAGTTCAGCGATATACGGGCTGGTCAGCGAGTAATACACCGTCGATCCCTCTTTACGGGTCACCACCAGGTTCGCCCTGCGCAGCACCGCGAGCTGCTGCGACAGATGCGCTGCTTCGATCCCTACCTCCGGGAGCATCTCCGCGACCGCGTGCTCGCGCTCGCTCAGCAGCTCCAGGACCCGGATGCGCGCCGGGTGGCCGAGCGTCTTGAAGAACTCGGCCTTCAGTTGGTACAGCGGCGTACTCATCCTGTCGTCGCCTCCCCGGTACGGCAGCACGGCCGCACCAGGCCGTCCTCGACGCATCGCATCAACCCACTCGTCAAACACATGTGGCCCATCCTCGCGTGCGGCAGCGGCCCAGCCGAATCCGCGCACGAGAACCGAGCCGCCCGAATTCAGCAGTGACGACCTCAGCAATTGCTAAGATTAGCAACTCCATACGTGATGTGAAGGAGGCTGGCGTGAGAATCATTCCGCTGCGTGGCGCGGGCGTCGCCTGGTTCAAGTGCCCCGCCTGCCGCCTCAAGTGCCGGCCCACCGCCGTCGGCCCGGACGGGCAGTGCCCGCGGTGCGGCGAGGCCCGCATGCTGAAGCTGTCCTTCGGTGGCCGGGCCACCGCGTCGGACGGCGGCCGGAGCTGACCCGCACGCGGCTCCGCAACGGGGGGATGGACCATGGGTGACTGGACGGTTCAGTCCGGCAACGGGATCCGCTTCGAGTGGGGACCCGCCCGCGCGGGGCGCCTCGCGGGAGAGGCTGCCTGTCCGATCGTCGTTGACGTGCTGTCCTTCAGCACGGCGGTGAGCGTCGCCGCCGAGAGGGGCATCCGGGTTCTCCCGTTCTGGCTGCCGGACTGCCCCGCCACCACGGCCGAGCGGGCCGCATCAGAGAAGGCCGCCGCCGTCTACGCGCGGCAATCCAGAGCACGGCTGGCCGTCGCCCGCCACGCCGTGACGCCCGACAGTCCCTGGTCCCTCTCACCGGCCCACATGCGCCGCGCCCCGTTCGTCGCGCGCCTGGTGCTGCCGTCCCCGAACGGCGCGGCCATCGCCGCGGCCGCACCGCCTCACCTGCGGGTGGTCGCCGCCTGTCTGCGCAACATCACCGCGGTCGGCAGCTGGCTCACCGCCCGCGGCTACGGCTCGCCCGCGCATCCGGTCGCCGTGATCGCAGCGGGCGAGCAATGGCCGGACGGCCGCCTGCGCCCCGCGCTGGAGGACCTGCTGGGCGCCGGCGGCCTCATCTCCGACCTGCACGCCCAGGGCGCGGGACCGCTGTCCGCCGAGGCGGCCGCCGCGAGAGCGGCCTACGAGGGCACCGCCCACCTCACCCGCGCGGTCGCCGCCGGTGTCTCCGGGCGGGAGCTGGCAGCAAGGGGCTTCGTCCAGGACGTGGCCATCGCCACGGAAGGCGACATCTGCGCTGCCGTGCCCGTACGGGACGGGGACGGAGCCTTCTCCCTCGGCTGAGCCCGGCGGGATCAGGCCCGCTGCTGGTCTCCGGTCGGGCGCCCTGTCGTCTGCCACTCGGGGCGGCCCTGCGGCGGCTCGTCGTGCCGTGTGCTGTGTGCGGCGAGCGCGCCGGCCAGGTCGGCGTGCACGGGGATGAGCGGGCAGTCTCCGCCGGGGACGAGGGATCCGTCGGCGGGGATCGCGGCCAGTTCCAGGCTGCGGCCCGATGCGGCGAGACAGCGCGCGGCCTCGGTGATCGCCAGCTGCCCCTCGGCCGACCAGCCGCGCAGTCCGGTGAGGTCGACGATGACCGGACCGGTGCTCCGGGCCAGCGCCCAGCCAACGGCACCGGTGAAGCGGTGGACGGCGTCCGGGCCCAGGTATCCGGAGACGGACAGGATGCCGAGGTCCTGCTCGGCGGTGTAGCGCCACTCGATGGTCATGTGCGTCAACTTCCTTACGCGGTCAGTCTGGCGATTCAGAGGGGGAGGGTGATCCAGATGCTTTTGCCCTGGCCGTCGGCATCACTCCGTACGACGGCCGTGCCGCCCAGGCCGAGGGTGAGCTCCATGACCGTGCCCAGACCGCCGCCACCGGTCTGGGTGACCGCGCCGTACAACGCCGGCTGGTAGGGGTGACGGTCATGGACGGCGAAGGCCAGACAGTCCTTGCCCGCCGCGTAGATGACGGTCAGCTGCGGGGAGAGGTCGGCGGCATGCCGGACGGTGTTGGTGACCAGTTCACCGAGGATCAGCAGGGCCGGATCGACACTGGGGTGACGCAGGCTGATACCCCACTCGGCCAGCGCCTGCTCGGCGGTTTCCCGGGCCATGCGGACCGCGGACGGCATCGTCGGCAGCGTGAGGACATGCCGGTAGGGCAGGGTTTCGAGCCGAGTGCTCATCACGCCTCCGCGCGGGCGAGACGGAAACCGGTCACCGTCTTGGGGTTCAGGCGCAGCAGGGTGTCGTGCGGGCCGTGGCTCCAGCCGGCGAGGGTGCGCTGGTAGTGGGCGGCCTCGTCAGGCTCGGTGATCACGTCGACCGGCCCGGCGACCGTGACGCTCCAGCCGGTACCGGTCGCCGCGCGGACCTCGTCCACGTGGTAGGTCGCCGTGGCGGGGACCGCAGCGGCAGGTGCCGGGGTGCGCACCACCAGGCGGCCGTACTCCCAGGTGTGCCGGCCCGGGCGCAGCACGGTCAGGTCCCGCTGCGCGTACACCAGCCGTCCCAGCGCACTGCCCTCCAGCAGCCACAGGGCCTCGGCACCCGAGACCTCGACCATGCGCAGGGATGCGCGGGGAGTGCTCATCCGACGGTTTCCTCTGTTTCCTCACTGATGGGCCGGGACATCTGGGCGGGGTGGGTCGGTATGACACCGGCGCATTCCAGGTAGTTGCGCGCGCCCTGGATCGCCTCCGGCGTGGTGGCGTACTCGCGTCCCTCCCGACGCAGCAGCTCCAATGCGCCCACGGAGTCCAGGACCTGGCGCTGGCTGGGGCGTATTCCGGAGGTCAAAACAGCGATGCCGCGCCGGTTGAGCTTCTCCACCGCGTCCTTGAGGACCAGGGCGCCGGTGGCGTCGATGGTGGTCACGCGGGACATGCGCAGGATGACGACGCGTACGTCGGCGACCTCGGCCAGCTCCAGCAGGAAGCGGTGGGCGGCGGCGAAGAACAGCGGCCCGTCGATCCGGTACGCGACGATGTGCTCGGCGAGCAGCGCGTGCTCCTCCGCGCTGTGGTCCCCGCGGTCGAGGGGAACCTGGTCCAGGCGCGCCTGTTTGGCCACGGCGCGCAGGGCGAGCGTGCCCGCGACCATCAGGCCGAGGATCACGGCGTAGACGAGGTCGAGTGCGAGGGTCGCGACGGCGGTGAGGACGAGGATCAGCGCGTCCGAGCGGGTGGCCCTGGCCATGGCCCGCAGCGAGCCGACCTCGACCATCCGGACAGCGGTAGCCAGCAGCACGCCGGCGAGCGCGGCGAGCGGGATCCTGGAGACGAGGGGCGCGGCAGCAAAGACGATCACGGCGAGGATCGCGGCGTGGGTGAGGGCCGCCAGCCGGGACCCCGCCCCGGTCCGGACGTTGACCGCGGTACGGGCGATCGCGCCGGTCGCAGGCACCCCGCCGAAGAGCGGGGCGGCGATGTTGGCCAGGCCCTGGCCGAACAGCTCGCGGTCCGCATCGTGCTTCTGGCCGACCGTCATGCCATCGGCGACCGAGGCCGAGAGCAGCGACTCCAGCGCGGCCAGCGCCGCCACAGCGGCCGCTGGAGCGAGCAGTGAACCGACTGCGCCGACGTCGAGGAAGGCCAGCGAGGGGGCGGGCAGGCCGGACGGCAGGTCACCGATCGGCTTCGCCGCGTCCAGACCGGCTACCTGGGCGACGACGGTGGCCGCGATCACCGCGAGGATGGAGAAAGGCACCTTGGGCCGCCAGCGAGCCCCGACAAGCATGACGGCAGCGACCGCCAGGGTGAAAGCTACGGCGGTCCAGTTCGGGCTCCTTGTGAACGCCTCCAGGGCGCGCCAGGTCACCACGAGGACACGGTCGCCCTCCGGCTTGGGCACCCCGAGGGCATTCGGGATCTGCTGCAGACCAATCACACAGGCGATGCCCAGCGTGAAGCCCTCCACCACGGGCGCGGGCACGTATTGCATGTACTTCCCGGCCCGAAGCAGGGCGAGCGCGACGAGCATCACGCCCGCCATCAGCCCGACGGTGAGCACCCCGGACGGCCCGTGCTCGGCAACGATCGGCACCAGCACGACCGTCATCGCGCCCGTTGGTCCGGACACCTGCAGATTCGAACCACCGAACACCGCGGCCAGCGCGCCGGCGATGACCGCGGTCGCCAGACCCGCCTCCGCGCCCAGCCCGGAGGAGACGCCGAAACCGAGCGCGAGCGGCAGCGCGACGATCGCCACCGTGAGGCCGGCCAGCAGGTCCCGGCGCGGGTCGCGGCGCATCTCCGCCAGGTCCGTACGGCCCGGCAGCAGCGCAGTGAGCCGGGCCCCGATCCGGCCGAACGAGAGTCTCATCGCCCGGCGACCTGGGTTTCCCGCAGTTCTGCCAGCAGCTCGTTCTTCCCTGCCAGCAGCTCGGTCAGGATGCGGCGCGCGGCCCCCATCAGGTCGGCGACATCCCCGCTGGCCAGTTCGTAGACCACCGTCGAGCCTTCGCGTCTGGAGGTGACGATGCCCGAGCGGCGCAACACCGCCAGTTGCTGCGACAGGCTGGCGGGCTCCACCTCGATCTCGGCGAGCAGCGCACGTACCGGCATAGGCCCGTCCTGCAGCAGCTCCAGCACCCGTATCCGTACGGGATGCCCCAGCATCCGGAAGAACTCGGCCTTGGCCTGGTACAGCGGAACGGACACGACTCCTCGACTTCCCCGACAGCGCCCCACCCGGGGCAAGCGAAGGCTGCGCCCGCGACTACCTGCAGGCATAGCGATGACAGCATCTAACCAATTGCGAAATTTTGCAATTCGGCATCAGACTGCTGCCGGGCCGCCCCGGCGACTGGGGCGGGCTGGTCAGCCCTTCTTGACCACGCTCGACTTCAGCTGCATCGCCCCGAAACCGTCGATCTTGCAGTCGATGTCGTGCCCGTCGACCCCGTCGACCAGTCGGATGTTGCGCACCTTCGTGCCGGCCTTGATCCCCGAGGGGCTGCCCTTGACCTTGAGCGCCTTCACCACGACCACAGAGTCGCCGTCCTGCAGCACATTGCCGACGGCATCCTTGACGACCCGCTCCGCAGGGGCGCCGGAATCCGTACCGCCCTCGGCGGCCACCCATTCATGGCCGCACTCCGGGCACACCACCAGGGCGTTCATCTCGTAGGTGTACTCACACGAGCACTTCGGACAGGGAGGAAGATTCTCGATCACCCCGCCAGCGTATCCGGCCTCGGTCTCCGTCCCGACAGGACGAGAAGGCCACGCTGGCCGCCAGGCCGCCGCAGTCTTCGTGGCCCCGGTGCCGCTTTCGTGGTCCGCGCCGTCGCGTGCGTCTTGATGATGGCGAGGCGGGTGGAGGAGCCTCCACGATGCTCTTCTCGTCAGCGAACGCAGCGATCAGCGCCTACAAAGCGATGTTGTTGACCGAGCGGGGCAGGCCGTGACTGGTGAGGTGGATCAGACCGACGGTGCCATCAGAGAACACCGGAGCGGGGCCGACCGGCTGGCGGCCGGGGCAGCTGCCTCGACTGCTCATGACCGCTTCAAACAGTTGTTACCGCTTGGACCCATGGGTCCAGTTGCTACCGCTTGGACCCATGGGTCGCCGCGCAGAGGCCGAACATATCGCCAGACGCATACGACCCCTGCAGAAGCTCGGCCTCAAAGACCGCCTCGAACTCACCCGCTGCGCCGTCCGCGCCGGGCTCATCGAGCCATAGCCCGCCCCTCACTGCAGCCGACCCGCCTCCCGCGGGCAGAGGACCTGCGCCACCCTGACACTCGGCTTGAACGAAGGCGACAGCGGGAACGTCACGGACGACTCCCTAGCCCGGTGCCCGTCACTGCCCTGCTTCCCGAAGTTGCTGACAGCGTGCGCAGTCGCGGACGTACGGCACGATCTTGAGACGGTCCAGTGCGATGGGCTTCGCGCACAGGTGGCACCTGCCGTAGCGGCCCTGGTCCATCCGATCCAGTGCCGCTTCCACGTGGGCAAGGACCATCCGGGCCGCGGCGACGAGCCTGACGTGGACCTCGATCTGCGAAGCGGCCGGCTATCAGCGCATGTGGTCGGCTCCTGGCTGGGAGGGCGCTGCGATCTGCCGCAGTTGCGCCTGGCGGAACAGGCGCTGCTCATGCAACGTTTCACGCGACGCGGCGAGGTGCTCGGGGCGCAGGACCGCACTCTCGGTGGCGCTGACCTGGTTGTTCACTTCCTCATGCCTCCATACAACCGAGCCCCTTCATGGCTGCACAGCCGAACGCGGGTCCATGTGCCGCCGTGCCAGAGGCGCCAGCGGCTGCGACAATGGGGTCGGCGGATGCTTCATGGCTCCACCCTTGTCGCTCAAGCGGCAGGCGCCCATCGGCCACAGCACCCAATTCGCAGCGGGCTCGGCCATGTAGACGGCGCAGGAAATGGGTGTCGTCCACTGCCGGTTCTTGACCCAGATTCGGCTCCCGGAGCGGACCCTCCAGCGATCACCCCCGGTCAAGTCGGCTGCGTCCAACTGCCCGTGAAAGAGTGGGCAAATGGCCACGGACCGCGAGCACTCAACCGATCTCCGCCCCGAACCCTGGTTGGACTCCTCCCCGGCCCACGGAGATCTCATCGCGGCGAAGGTGCTCGTCTACGACCGCTGCGGGTTTGCCTGCTCGCAGCCAGTCCCCGAAGCCGAGAGCGCCGAGTACGCTGCCTACGAGTTCACCCTCGACGGCCTCGCCGTCCGGTTTCGCGCCGCCAAGACGACCCCCATCAAGGCTGGCCAGTTCGTCACCGTCTGGAAGAGGTCCCCGGCCGGGCCTATCCAGCCCTTCGATGCTACGGACCCCGTCGACCTCTTTGTCATCAGCACCCGCGACGATCACCACTTCGGCCAGTTCGTCTTTCCCATGGACGCGCTCCGCCAGCATGGCGTCGTATCAGCAAACGGTTCCGGGGGGAAACGAGCCTTTCGCGTCTACCCGCCCTGGGTAAGCCCTGCCAACCGCCAGGCCAGCAGTGCTCAAGCGTGGCAGCTGGGCTTCTTCCTGCACCTGCAGCAGGACGGGCCTATCAACCTGGCCCGCGCCCAAGAGCTCTACCACCCGCAGGGCAACGCTGGCATCGGCCAGCCGTCACACCACCGCTGATCACCTACGACCCACTCCTACGCTGCACGTGACTCCGGAGCCCGTCGAGCCTTGCGGTGTCCGCGCGCCGATCCACACCAAACCGGCCGCAGCGGACTCGTTCCGTGGCCTGTGCGCCGCCCCGGTGGCGGCCGGGGAGTCCATCGGCCGGATGCCCCGTCCGCGAGGATTATTTATGGTTCGGGGTGGCCCATGCTGATCAGATGGGGTGCTCCGGCTTCAGGCAAGTTAGGCACGTAGGACGTCGGAAGTGTTTCGACCGAAACGCTTCCGGGACTTCCGTTCGAGGCGCGGCAGCACGTCTACGGTGGTTCGGCCGAACCACTTCCTGGATGGCCGCTCGGAGGCGACGGGCCAGCGCCTCTGCCGAATCAGTACCGCTGCCGGGTGCGCCCGCTCGGTGGCCGACCTGAGTAGGGTCAGGGACCTGTCAGCCCGTCTGCCCCATCCCGGGCTGACCAGCATGCCCGGACTGGGCTACCGTTTCGCTCCATGAAGGCTGGCATAGCACTGACGCTGGTCATCGTGGGGGCAGCCGCGGTGGTGGGTTCCGCCGCGGAGGAGACCTATCCGAGCAGAAGCAGCGGGCGCAGCAGCTACGGCAAGTCCGGCGAGCCGGGCCAGGCCCCTCAGGACCGGGACCCCTCGGCGACCGCCCCCGCCCAGGACGGCACCGCGTACACCCCGCGCAGGACCGATGAGAACGCCCGGATCGGCACGGTCTTCGAGAAGGACGACCACGGCTCCCACTTCTGCACGGCGAGCGTGGTGCAGAGCCCCGGCCGGAACATGCTGATCACCGCGGCTCACTGCGCCTTCGACGCCGACGCCGGGAAGCCGGTGGACGACCTGGTCTTCGCCCCCGACTACCGCAACGGCAACGAACCCACCGGCCTGTGGAAGGTCAACAAGGTCGTCGTCGACGACCGCTGGGCCACATCGCAGGACGAGGACCTCGACGTCGCCTTCCTCACGGTCGGCCCGAAGGACGGCAAGAACATCCAGGACGTCCTGGGCGGCAACAGCCTCGGCACAGACCGCGGCTTCAACAACGAAGTCAAGATCACCGGCTACCCCACCAGCCGCGACACCCCGATCTCCTGCCAGAACCACACCACGAAATTCAGCGACACCCAACTGCGCATCCAGTGCACCGACTTCGAGGGCGGCACGAGCGGCAGCCCCTGGCTCACCGACTACGACCCCAAGAGCCACACCAGCACCGTCATCGGCATCCTGGGCGGCCATGAAGGCGGCGGCGACGAGAACGACGTCTCCTACGCCGCGTACTTCGACAACGACATCGCCAAACTCTACCAACACGCCCAGGACGAGGACCGAAACTGACCCCGGCCTCCCGCGCCCCCGCACGGCCGCCGAGAGCCTGACCGCGGCTGGGTGCCGGCTGAGACAGGGGATGCGCATCTGCGGAAGGCGATCGCCGCACTGCACACGGGAATCGACGCCAACGACCCCGCAATGCTGTTCAGCTACCACCCCGGCCGTCGCCGCGATCGACGCCCTCCGGGCCTCAATGCCCGGTATGGAGGCGAGGGGCGCCGCCACCCTCACCGCCGTCGCCGAGCATCTTGCCCAGCGGGAACACAACCCGAACGGCCTCGACCAGGAGCAGTTCGCCAGCCGCGTCCAGTGGCGGCAGGCCATCCTCGAGACCACCTCCCCGCTTACCACCCTGTCCGGGCGCGGCGGCCCCTTCTTCGTTTGACCAAACGCCCCGGGTCCTGGCCCAGGGGCGATGGCCAACCGGCCTCGAGTGGCCGGTCGTCGGGCTACAGGCGCACCGCGCCGGAGGCCACAACTGCGGCGAGCGCGGCGGATGACGAACTCGACGGTAACGCCGCGTAGATAGGCACTGGCCGGGGCGACGACGGGCCGAGTGCGATGAGCCGAGCCGACTCAGCGGCCTTTGTAGATGTCTTCGTCCACTGGCGGTTCGTCCCCGACGTAGTGGTAAGGGTCGTCGTCCAAGAGAACCTCCTCAGGTCGCCCAAGTGAAACAGCAGCTTGCTGTCCACTTCGAGGTCCCATACCGCGCAGTGGGCAGCGATGCCCTGGACGTTCGCCTCGCCAGCCACCCATGCGAACCGCAGGCCGGACACTGTTTTGGTGCTCCCCGGCTCATGGTGATCATCGGCTGACTGGTGGTTGCGGCCAAAACCACATCACGCTCCTTGCGTGCCATGTGCCCGAAGCGCCGTTCGAACATTGAGCGTGCCTTGACGAGCAGGGCTTCCGCCGCAACGCATTCCTCTCGCACTTGGTCATCGACCAGATTGTCATGCAGGACGCGGTAGGGCCCCAGTAGCCGTTCGGATGGACTTTCAGTTCTTCGAGAACCGGGTCAACGAGGCGCAAGCAGATCGTGATTACCGCTTCAGCTTGTGCCGAGTCGTGTATCGCGCTGTGGGCAACTCCGTTGCGGGCGTCCGCCAGGGGTTCGAGGGCCTTCTTGTCGATCGGGATCTTTCTGGGAAGGAGCCTCAGCACCCGCTCATGGGCATCAGTGAGGCCGATGGTCTTCACCTTGGCCAGGGATGGTTGCGTGGAAGCCCAGGCCCGTGGCATGGAGCAACGAGTCGAAGTGCCGACCGTCGACGATCAGAGCCGGATGAATTCCTGCGAGGTAGGCCTTGAGCAGGTGCTCTGTACCGACTCCAGCGTGGTGAACGGCGAAGTCGTAGCTCTCAGGGCCCTCGGTAAGAAGCCGTTGTCTTTCCGAGCTTGAGGATCGCATTTCCGCTGGTCAGGCATGGGGACGGTGGTTCCGTTGCAGTGGTGACCTGTTGTGTCGTCGCTCCAGTGGAGGTCAGGAATGCCGTCGGTCGTGGGGCTGCTGGAACAGCGCGAGTGCGCCGCTCGCCGTCGTGTGGACGAACTGCGGGAGGAGGCCGATCGGATCCAGGCCGAGCTGTCCATGGCCGAGCGCGATTGGAACGAGTGGGTCATCGCCTGGTCGCGTGTCGGCGAGGTACTGGCCCCAGGCGAGGGTGACGTCGCCGGTCCTGATGTCGCTGTGGACCTGCCGGATGGCGGTGAACAGCCGGTGCCCGCCGGGGCTTCGGAACCGGCGAAGTCGAAGTCGGTGGTGCCGATGGGGCGTGCGGGGCTGGTCTGGTCGGCGCTGTCGGTGGACTACCGACGCATCCTGCGCGTCCTTGCCGACTGCCACCGGCTTGGTCAAGGTCCGCTTTCCTGCCAGGAGATGGCCGTCTGCTTCGGCCTGGAGGTGGTTCCGTCAAAGGTGGAAGCGTTGCGGTCGAAGGCAAAGCGGATGGTGGCCCGGGGGTGGCTGGTCGAGCCGGTGCCAGGTAGGTTCTCGCTCTCGCAGGCCGTGGCCGCACAAGGCGAGGGATTGTGAACGGCGACCTCAACCAGATGGAGTGGATCGTGTCCTCCCCGCGCAGGCGGGGGTGACTGCCTGTTTCCGAACCGTGACGATCGGAATTCCCGGCTCCCTCACCTGCACTGTCGCACACCCCGCCACGATCTGCACACTCGGTGTATACACGCCGCGTATACACGGTGTGTAGAGTGCGGGTCATGTCCATCAGTCACACCCTTTTGGGGCTCCTGGAGGCCGGCCCGCGACACGGTTACGACCTGAAGCGGGCCTTCGACGAGACGTTCGGTCACGACCGGCCGCTGCACTACGGCCAGGTCTACTCGACGATGTCCCGGCTGCTGAAGAACGGCCTTGTCGAGGTCGACGGCATCGAGGCCGGCGGCGGCCCGGAGCGCAAGCGCTACGCGATCACCGACGCCGGCATCACCGACGTAGAGCAGTGGCTCGCGACCCCGCAGAAGCCGGACGAGTACCTCCAGTCGGCCCTCTACACCAAAGTCGTCCTCGCGCTGCTCACCCACCGGGACGCCGCCGACATCCTGGACACCCAACGCTCCGAGCACCTGCGCAGCATGCGCATCCTGACCGACCGCAAGCGCAAGGGCGATCTGGCGGACCAGCTGATCTGCGACCACGCCCTCTTCCACCTGGAGGCGGACCTGCGCTGGCTGGAGCTGACCGCCGCCCGACTCGACAAACTCCGTGAGGCTGTAGCCCGATGACGACTTCTCCCCCTGGTTCCCTGCTCACCGCGCAGGACCTGCGCAAGACCTACGGGCACACCCACGCCCTCGACGGCGCCGAGTTCTCCATCCACCCCGGCGAGGTCGTCGCCGTCATGGGCCCCTCCGGCTCCGGCAAGTCGACGCTGCTGCACTGCCTCGCGGGCATCCTGCCGCCCGACTCCGGGTCGATCACCTACAACGGGCGCGAGGTGACGACGATGAGCAACGCCCAGCGCAGCGCGTTACGCCGCTCCGAGTTCGGCTTCGTATTCCAGTTCGGGCAGCTCGTGCCGGAGCTGACCTGCGTGGAGAACGTCGCCCTGCCGCTCAGGCTGAACGGCACCTCCCGCAAGGAAGCCGAGCGGGCGGCGCTCGGCTGGCTGGAACGCCTGGAGGTCGACGACCTGAAGGGCAAGCGGCCCGGCGAGGTCTCCGGCGGCCAGGGCCAGCGCGTCGCCGTGGCACGCGCGCTGGTCACCGGACCGCGCCTGCTGTTCGCCGACGAACCGACCGGCGCACTCGACTCCTACAACGGCGAGCGCGTGATGGACCTGCTCACCGACGCGGCCCGCTCCACCAACGCCGCCGTCGTCCTCGTCACCCACGAGACACGCGTGGCCGCCTACTCCAACCGCGAGATCGTCGTCCGCGACGGCAAGTCCCGCGACATGGAGCGCGCCGTATGAGTCCGCGCCAGTGGGCCAGAGACCTGGCCATGGGAGCCCGCTTCGCCGTCACCGGCGGCCGCGAGGGCTGGGTCCGGATGACGCTGACCGCGGTCGGCGTCGGCCTCGGCGTGGCACTGCTCCTGCTGTGCACCGCCCTGCCCAACGTCTTCGCCGCCCGCACCCGGGTGGAAGACGCCCGCTACGCCAACGTGTACTCCCAGAAAGTCCCGTCCAGGGCCGACAACACCTTCCTGATCGCCCAAGCCGACACCACCTGGCACGACGACGACATCCTCGGCCGGTTCGTCGAACCCGAGGGCAAACGGGCGCCGCTGCCCCCGGGAGTCGACGCTTTCCCGGGCAAGGGCGAGATGGTGGTCTCCCCCGCGCTCAAGAACCTGCTCGCCTCGGACGACGCCACGCTGCTGCGGGAACGCCTGCCCTACAAGATCACCGGCACGATCGGCGAGAGCGGACTCATCGGCTCCCACGAACTGGCCTACTACGCGGGCGCCTCAGGGCTGAAACTCACGGGCTTCTCCCCGGTGCACCGGCTGACCGAGTATGGCAAACCGGACACGACACCCGAGAAGACCGACCCGGTGCTGCTGCTCATGGTCCTGGTCGTGTTCGTGGTGCTGCTGACCCCGGTCGCCGTGTTCATCGCCGCCGCCGTCCGCTTCGGCGGCGAGCGCCGCGACCGCCGACTGGCCGCGCTGCGCCTGGTCGGCTCGGACAGCCACATGACCCGGCGGATCGCGGCGGGCGAAGCACTCGCCGGAGCCCTGCTCGGCCTGGTCATCGGCACCGGCTTCTTCCTCCTCGGCCGTCAGACGCTGGGCTCCACCGAGGTGCTGGGCGTGAGCGTCTGGCCCAGCTACCTCGATCCCTCCCCCGTACTCGCCGCGCTGGTCGCGGTGGCGATCCCGGCCGCCGCCGTACTCGTCACGCTGCTCGCGATGCGCGGCGTGATGGTGGAACCGCTTGGCGTCGTGCGCACGGCCAAGCAGCGCCGCCGCCGGCTGTGGTGGCGGCTGCTGCCGCCGCTGGCAGGCCTCGCGATGCTCTACCCGATGATCGACAAGGGCCGCAAGAACGGCGACTTCAACCAGTACCTCGTCATCAGCGGCGTGCTGCTGCTGCTGATCGGCATCACCGCGCTGCTCCCCTGGGTCGTGGAGGCGGTCGTCGTCCGCCTCGGCAAGGGCGCGCTGTCCTGGCAGCTCGCGGTACGGCGGCTGCAGCTGAGCAGCGGAACCGCCGCACGCATGGTCAACGGCATCGCTGTCGCCGTGGCCGGAGCCATCGCCCTGCAGATGCTGTTCACGGGAACTCAGAGCCAGTACACCAAGGCCACCGGAAAGGACCCCGGCCGGGTCCAGATGCAGGTCGACTTCAGCGACCGCAAGCCGCTGTCCGGCATCGAGCGCGAATTCACCGGCACCAAGGGGGTACGGGCCGCAGTGGCCCCGGCCATCTCGCAGTACGGGGACGCACGTCGCAACCCGAAGAACAGCAACGGCCTCACCGTGGGTAACTGCACCGCCCTGCGCGAACTCGCCACGCTTCCCTCCTGCAAGGACGGCGACGTGTTCATCACGCGAACGAGGAGCCACTACACCTCCCCCAGCAACGCCGACGAAATCGCCGTGGTGAAGCCCGGTCGGCAGCTCTACATCGACCCGTCGTACGACGGTGCCGAACGCGGCCTCGAGGTGCCCTGGACCGTTCCGGCGAACGTGCGAGTGGTGGACGCGCGCAAGGACTCACTGCAGGACGCCAACGGTCTGCTGGTCACCCCCGCCGCCCTACCCGCCAAGGCCGCGCCCGCAGTGTCCTCGGACGGTGTCTACCTGCGTCTGGACCCGTCGGTGCCGGACTCACGGGAGTACATACGCAACGTCGTCGCCCGGATCGACCCCCTGGCACACACCTACAGCTGGTCGGCGACCCAGGAGGACGCCAAATACGCCTCCATCCGCACTGGCCTGTTCGTCGGCTCCGCCTTCGTGCTGGCACTGATCGGCGCGAGTCTGCTGGTCTCCCAGCTGGAGCAGCTGCGCGAGCGCAGGAAGCTGCTCTCCGCACTGGTCGCCTTCGGCACCCGGCGCCGCACGCTAAGCCTCTCGGTGCTGTGGCAGACGGCCCTCCCGGTCGGACTCGGCCTCGTACTGGCCACAACGGTGGGTATCACCCTCGGCTCGGTGCTGCTGAAGATGACCCGTACACCGGTGACCATGGACTGGCCGAGCGTCCTGACCATGACCGGCGTGGGCGCGGCCGTGGTCGGCATGGTCACGCTGCTCAGCCTGCCGCCGCTGCTGCGGATGATGCGCCCGGAGGGCCTGCGCACGGAATAGCCCCTCACACATCCCCCGAAGTGGGCTCCTCCTGCCAGGAGGAGCCCACCCCTGCACGCAGGCAAGCCCGGTCAAGCGCGGTCGGCATCAGCACAGTCACCGAGAGCGGGTCCTGCCGGAGCTGGTACCGCCCGGGGCCTCCCCCGAGCAGGCCACCGAGGTGATCCTGGCCGCACGCGAGGGCCTGCTCGCCCGTACGGCCGCGGGCGGCCCGGCCACCGAGCAACTGCTGAGCGCGACGACGGCAGTGCTGGCCGGGCTGCTGGGCTGATACAGAGGAAGGGGCGGCACCCGTCACGCACGGGTGTCGCCCCTTCGCCCATCCAGAACCCTGTTCGACCAGACAACTCCATTGACCGGTAAGCGGAAGGCTTCTGAGACGGGACAGCGGGGTGCACGTTGTGACTGAGCGCTTCACTGGCGGAGCGCTTGAGTTAGGTGAGTGCCAGTCACACACGTCTTCACCGGCCGCGGTGACTGGCCGGCTTCGTGGATCGGTGCCTGGCGGTAGCGGGCCCCGGGACGGCCGCAGCATCCGTTAAGCCGCGTCGACCGCCCCGAGCGCTCCCCTTCCCCGTCACGAGATGGAAGCACCATCCAGCATGCCCGACCGCCTGGTCAGGGCGGAATCGAATGATCAACGCAAGAGGCGCACCCCACCGCCTGGACAGCCCGGGGTGCGCCTCTCTCATGCCCGCCCCGAGGGGCGAGAACAGGAGCCATCATGCCCGCCACAACAGTCTTACGTCCGCGGTCCCGCACATTGATCATCGCGGCCACCGTGCCGCTCGCGCTGGCCGCGCAGGATCACTGCCGACACCTCGGACAGCCACTGCCGCTCGCGGCTCTGCTTCGCCTCGGTGATCAGCGTCCTCGACAGCACGCCCGCACTCGGAAACGCAGCACCCTCCCGCCGGGCCCGCTCCCGGGCGGCAACCGCGTCGTTATACACCACCCGCGCACACCCGAACGCCCGCGCCAGCGCAACGCGCTGACCGGACCCCGGGTCGAGGCGGAAGGCATACCGAAGCTGCATGATCCGGACGCCAACACCCACCACCGACAACCCCGACCCGATCAGTCCAACCCGGCCCTCACCGGAACACTTCCGCACTGCTGCCATACGGGCAATTCCGGCCCGGACGAAGCACTCCCCCGGCTCCGCCGGGCAGCCCTGCGGACGCTCCGCACCCACCCCACCCGGCACCGCAACACTCAGCATCGCAGCCACAAGATGCGCTTCACCCCCAGGCTCAAACCTGGAGCACTGCACAAGAAGTCCGGTAGCCTGCCACGCCAGTCACAACACCATGTGCGAGGCCCTCTGGCACGCCGTCCCCCTCGTCGTGGCTCCCATCCGCGATGACCAGCCGGTCGTGGCCGGACAGGGGACCGACGCGGGCGCGGGCGTCAGGGTCCGGTTCGGCCAGTCGACGCCGGGCGGTTGGGCAGCGCGCTGGACGCCGTACTTCATGATCCCGCCCATCGCGCGGCAGCCGTCCGGATCCGCACGGCGTTCCGCGCGGCCGGCGGCAGCGGGGGCGGCCGCGACCCACCTGGAGCAGCCATTGGCGCGCTCCCAAGGAGGACCAGTGAGCAACGACCGCAAGAACCGCGCCCACGAGCCCGTGTCCCCGGGCCGAGCCGAGCAGGTCGCCGCGCTGCGCCCGGTCTACCGGGCCGACCTCGCCGAAGGCCTGGACCGCTTCTTCGAACCCCGGCGCGACACCTGCCCGTGGTGCGGCTCGACCCGGTTGGCGACGCGGCTGCGCACGACGGACCTGATCCAGCACAAGCCAGGCCGCTTCGTCCTCGACCGGTGCGAGGGATGTCGGCACACCTTCCAGAACCCGCGGCTCAGCGAGGCCGGCCTGGAGTTCTATTACCGCGATTTCTATGACGGCCTGGGCGAGAAGCAGCTCGCCATGACCTTCGCAAGCCGGACGAAAATGTACGTGCAGCGTGCCGAGTCCCTGGTCCCCTTCGCCCCCACTCCCAAGAACTGGCTGGACGTCGGAACGGGTCACGGCCACTTCTGTGAGGCGGCCCGCACTGTCTTCCCGGGGACGAGCTTCGACGGCCTCGACTTCACCGACGGCGCCGAACTCGCCGAGCGCGCCGGACGCGTGGACCACGGCCACCGGGGCAGCTTTCCCGAGCTGGCTGAGCAACTCGCCGACGGCTACGACGTCGTCAGCATGTTCCACTACCTGGAGCACAGCACGGAACCGGCCCGCGAACTTCAGGCGGTGCACCGGGCCGTTCGACCCGGCGGCCACCTGTTGATCGAGGTCCCGGACCCTGACAGCCGCTATGCCCGCCTTCTCGGCCGCTGGTGGCTGCCCTGGCTGCAGCCGCAGCACCTGCACTTCGTCCCGGTCGAGAACCTGCGTGCTCGTCTCACGGACCTCGGCTTCACGGTGGTCGCGGAGCAGCACGCCGAACCCCACGACCCCGTCGACCTGCTGGCCGCTGTCTGGTTTGCCCTGGACGCGGTCGCCCCGCGCGACGACCTGCCCTGGCTGCCGGTTCCGCCGTCCCGCCTTCAGCGCATACTGCGCGCCATGACAGTGATCGCCGGCATCCCGGCCTTGCTCCTGGGCAGGCTGCTGGATCGCCTCGTCGTCAAACGCGTGGCCCGGCCCCTGGGCCTTTCCAACGCCTACCGGCTGGTGGCCCGCCGGGACTGACCCTCGCGACCCGTACCGTCCTACGACGCCCTGCTGCCGGGCCCGGCAGCGTCCCTTCGGACGGCCCGTCAGAGGACGCGTCCGACGTCCCGGCGGACGATGGTCTCCATGCCGTGCTCGGCGAGCGCCGCGATGGTGTAGGACGGGTGCAGGCGCCCGTGGAGCCCGGGATGCGGGTGCCGAACAGCTACCCACGCAAAGGGCCCGTGCTCCTGCGACCGCAGCAGGGAGCACGGGCCCTTTGCGTTTTCGCCCGCTGTCAGGCCGGCTGTTGTTCCTGCTGGCTCAGCTCGAGCAGCAGTTCGCCGTACTCCTCAGCGTGCTGGTCACGCAGGACGGCCATCCACACGCGTGCGCCCTGGACGAAGTCGGCGGGGCTCATCTTGCGGTGCAGGTGGTGGACCACGAAGGGGGAACGGTCACTCGGCCTTCGGTAAGAAGACCTGGCGGTCACCAGTCTTCGGGTGACAACGCCGTGCGCTGGTGGGCCCACCGACGAAAAGTGCTCACCTGCGGACATGTTGCTCGGTGGCGTGCGCGAGTTCCCGTGTTGAACCAGTCGAATTCCGAGAACAGCCGGGTCTTCCCCCCGACGCTCAATGTCGTGCGGTATGAAGAGTGTCAGTCACGCGGCGGGGGAACCGCGGGGTTGGGTCTGGAGGGCTCAGTGGCGTTCGAGCGGAGTTCTTGGGAGAGGCCAGACCCTGGTCTGGAGCAGGCCGCTGAATTTGGTGATGCACGGGCGATGATGCGTCTGGCCCACTTCTTCGAGCGCCGCGATCCCGAGCAGGCTCATCGGTGGTTTCACGATGCCGCTGAGGCCGGCGAGAGCGAAGCGATGTACCGTCTCGCTGAGCTCCTCACCGGACGGCTGCCAGACCAAGCCCGACACTGGTACCGGCGGGCCGCGGAAGCGGGACACCTCCAAGCCATGTACGCGATGGGCACGACCGGCGATGACCTCGAGGAGCCCGATAGATGGCTGCGACGCGCTGCCCAGAGTGGGCATGTCGACGCGAAGCTAGGAGCTTGGTCGCGCACTCCGTGATCGGGACTTGCCCCAAGAGGCGGAACACTGGCTCCGCGCAGCGGCCGAGGACGACGGGGAGCAGTGGGTCGAGCCATTCGACCCGGCCGAGATCGATACTGGCCTCGGTCCGCGGCATCAGGCATGCCTTGATCTCGTGGCTCTGTTGGCCGCGCAGAGCCGCTTCGAGGAGGCAAACCAGTGGCGCGACCGAGCGAAGCGCGTCCTTGAGTGGGAGGCGAACGTAAATCGCGCCTTCTTCAGGCGATCGGCCACGGGAACGGTGGAGACTGCCGTGGTCGCGACCGCTGTCATCCGCTTCGTGCAGGCCCTGATGTCCAAAGCTGCCGAGGACGCGTACGGGCAGGCCCGTGCGCTGGTCCAACGCATGCTCCGCCGGTCCCCCTCCCAGAGCGAGGCCAGCAACGGGGCGACGCAGCTCATCGCGGACGACCCCGACGCACACATCACCTCGTGCTTGTGGTCAGACGTCACGGATGAGGCCTTGCGGGCACTGACTTCTCTTAATCTCGACGAGCTGACCGCCCAGCGGCCTGACCGTGGCCGGATCCGCCTGGTCTGGAACCCAGCCAATTCAAGGTGGCAGGTCCGCGGCGACCAGCGAGACCAGTAAGGGATCGCCCGCTGTCCGGCAAGCGCTCGGTGCCACGATGTGGCGTCGGCTAGTGCCGTGACCGGATAGGTTCACCGAGGGCTCATGGTCTGCGGGTGCGTGAGTCACCGCTGCTCCCCGGCTTCGGCTGGTCACAGGGCTGAGCGACCTCGTTTGCATGGTTGTAATCAACTTGCTGTCCGCCCCGGCGGGCGGGCAGGGTCTGGATCATGCTTGAACTACGCACTTTGGAATCAGACGACTGGCCCCTTTGGCGGGAGTTGCGACTGGCCGCGCTTGCTGAGGCGCCCTATGCGTTTGGATCGACGCTGGCCCAGTGGCAGGGCTCCGGCGACCGAGAGGAACGCTGGCGTGCTCGTCTGTCGATTCCTGGCGCGCACGATCTCGTCGCGCTCCTCGACGGCCTTCCGGTGGGCATGGCCAGCGGAGTGCCGGGCGAGGAAGCAGAGAACGTGGAGTTGATCTCGATGTGGGTCAACCCAACGGCTCGGGGCAAGGGCGTAGGCGACTACCTGATCCAGGCGGTCGAGCGGTGGGGGGCGGAGCGCGGCGCCACGACCTTGCGGTTGTCCGTCATGCCGGACAACCGCAAGGCGACCGCGCTCTATGAGCGGCACGGTTTCACGGACACGGGTGAGCCCGGCGATCTTCTGCCCGATGGCGTTGGCAGGGAGCGGGTCATGGCGAAGAGCCTGGCCGCTGTCTGATCTCCACATCCGGGCATGGCGGGATCCCTCACTGGGTCAGGCTGCGGACGCCCTCTGCGGACGGCCGCGTGACCGATCTTCTCAGCGGGGGTCCTGCTCGTGAGGCTGCCAGGTGTAGCGGACGTCCGGCTCATGTTCCTCGTTGCGCAGTCCGTCGGTGTGCTCGACTGCGATGAAGCCGTGCCGCTCGTAGAACCGTTGGGCTGGTCCGTTGACCTGGAACGTCCACAGTCCCAGTCCATCGGGCCGCTGCTGCTTGGCCAAGTCCATGAACCGGTCGCCTACACCCCGGGCGCGCCAGGACGGATCGAGGTAGAGCTGTTCGAGTTCCTCTCCGTCGAGTACCAGAAGTCCGATCACGGAGCCCTCGGCGACGGCTACCCAGGTCTCGCACTGCGGCACGACCACGTAGGAAAACCAGCTCCGCACCTCGTCGTCGCCGTGCGCGCGGCGCACGGTTGGCAGCGCAGCGGTGAAGGAACGCAGCCAAACGTCGGCAATGTCGGCCGCATCAGAGTCACCCGCACGCCGAAACACAAGCTCAGTACTGTTCACAGCGCGCGACTATCACAGATGAGTGATCTTGGCGCATCCGGATTTCGAGAGCGTCGTCCTCCCGGCGAACCTAATCCGTAGTCAAGGGCATCCCGATGGAGCGCAAGCTCTGGGGATGTTCGAGCAGAGGGCTGCGATGCCTCCGGTGAACCGGGTCTGCTGAGACCTCCGCACAGAGCGGCGCGCTGTCCTCTTACTCATGGTGGTGGCAGCTGCGCGGGCGCCGGACACATGCGCTTTAGCACGCCGGCCTGACGTACGCCTAGTCATAGAGAGGCAGCGTCCGGCGCCTCCGCGGCGGTCACCACTGCTTCAGTGGGGACAAGCGTGTGGGCGCCGGATGGACGCATTCTGAAACGATCAGCAGAGGCCTCCATGTTCATGAGCACCTTCCAGGGCCTGCGGCCGTGGGTCCCTTCGACGTACCGAGCGTTGGGAGATGACCCAGTAGACGAGCGCCGCAGGGGGCGAGACGCACAGCAGGACGATCAGCAGGCGGGAGTCGATCGCATGAGGGGGTGACGCAGGTTTTTCCACTTCGCTCGGCAGATCCCTCAAGAGGGCATGGAGTTGCTCGCGGGTGCGCGCTTCGTAGGCCGCGACCACCCGTTCTTCAAGTTCGGGTAGTGTCAGTCGGCCAACTGCGTAGTGGTGTTGCAGCTGCGCCTCGACCCGGTCGCGTTCGGCGTCCGAGGCTCGTATCGCAGGGCTGGCGATGTGCTCCTCGCTGTCATTCATGGCGACCTCTCAGGCGCGGGGAGCGGCGTCCGGGGATGGGCGGTCTTGCAGGTCGACGACCGTGATAACCACCCGCGTCCAGACCCCTGGAGCGTCGCGGTCCCCGAATTGGGTGGCGAGCCGTTCGATGTGACCGCGCAACTCAGCGAGCGCCTCGTCGGTCAGTCGCAGCGCACCACGATGCAGGTCGACCTCCCGGCGGCCCCCAGCCTGCTTGGACCGGTAGGCAGCGTTGATGTCGGCCCGGGTGGCGTCCAGCATCGAGCCGAGGAACTCAGCCATCTCTTTGGGGTTGGCAGCATCGCTGGGGGGTTCTGTAACCGCGGGGGTATAGACCCGCTCGACCTTGCCGCGGGCCAGCGGCCGGTATTCGGCGATCTCGATCAGCCCGACCCGTTCGAGCTGATTTAGGTGGTAGTAGAGCCGGTCAGCTGGAAGGTCGACGTGGTCGGCGAGTTCGCGTGCGGACTGTGGCATCTCCCACAACGCTTCCAGGAGCCGGATGCGCAGGGGATCGGCGAGCGCCTTGTGCACGCCGTGCCACCGCCGGGGCGATGCACCGGAGCCCTGTGTGCTCATCGATCCCCCTCATTGCACAGATCTTCACTAGTTGGAAACTTCTACAACCAACAGGATAGCGCGGCCAGTTGGAGCTGTTGGCGTCCAGCGGGGGCGAGGGGATTCCCTCCCGGACGCGAAGCCGGCGATGCTTGGGCGACCGCGTCAGCCGGCCGCGGCTTGCTGGGCTTGCGCCTTGCTGCCTGCGTGGCTCCGGCCACTGGCCGTCCAGCGCCCTCCGCACGGTCCGCCAGGTGACGTTGTACTTGCGCTGCAAAGCCCGCTGCGACATGCCACCGCGGTGGTCACGGCGGATCGCGGCATATAGATCGACCTTCGACTGCGACTCCCCGTGCGACCCCTGCGGCACAGTCACACTCCGTCGACCCAGCGCAAGCCCCTGGGTGGCGTCAAAACAAACCGACATCGCAAACTCGGTCAGAAGGTGAGTCCCACAGCCACCTTGAAACGACTCCCACGCTGAGATACAAAGCCAAGCACCGGGTCAGCGAGCCCGTGGCAACGCGTGCACCGGTCCCGGAGCCTTCTTCGACCGGGAGTTTCATCTGTCACTGCAGTTGGTTGAATGCCTGGTCGGCATCGGCTACGGCCTCGGGGTGGACGTCGTGGGCGGTTCGACCGTCGGTGATCTTCTGCCAGTTGGTCCGGGCGAGCACCCGTTGGACCGCGAGTACTTGGGCGGCTCGCAGGCGTGCCTGGATGCCTTCGCCGAGGGCGTCCGCCAGTTCCTCCTCGTCCTCGAGCTGGTACCGCGTGAGCCGTCCCGCCAGGCTCGGCGTGGTGAACACCAGCCGATGGAACGCCACCACCTCGGGATGGTCGTTGAGGCCGGTGACGGGGTCGTACCGATCGAGGCCGGCCCGGAAGTGCCGGTGCAGCGACGCCACCGGCTTGATGCCGGACATGCGGTCACGTATGACGCGTGCCGCCTCGCCCTGGTGGTCCGCAAACCGGTGCAGCACCAGGTCTTCCTTGGCGGGGAAGTACCGGAAGAGGGTCGGCTTGGAGATCTCGGCCGCTGCGGCGATGTCGTTGACCGAGACGCGGTCGAAGCCGCGCTCCAGGAACAGCGAGACGGCCGCGTCGCCTATGGCGTCGCGCGTCCGCTCCTTCTTGCGGGCCCGCAGTCCCGCCGACTCGCTCATCTGAACCACCGTAACATTCGTAACCAGGTTGCATTTTTAACCAAGTAACGTTTTGATGGGCGGTATGAATCAGACAGACACTCCTCCCGTGCTCGTCACCGGGGCGACGGGCCGGGTCGGCCGCGTCGTCATCGACCAACTCCTCGACGCGGGCGTGCCGGTCCGCGCCCTCACCCATCGCTCCGAGGCGGCGGCGACGCTGCCGGCGAAGGTCGAGGTCTTCACCGGCGACCTCACCGTGCCCGAGTCGCTCGACCCGGCATTGGATGGCGCCGGTGCGGTCTTCCTCGTCTGGACCGCCCCGCCTCAGACCTCCGCGGCAGTCGTCGAGCGGCTGGCAGCCCACGTGCGGCGGGTCGTCTTCCTCTCCTCCCCGCACCAGACGCCGCACCCTTTCTTCCAGCAGCCCAATCCCATGGCGGTGCTGCACGCCGACATCGAGCGGCTCATCGCGGCCACCGGACTCGAGTCGACGATCATCCGGCCGGGGATGTTCGCGTCGAACTCGCTGGCCTGGTGGGTGCCCGCGATCCGGTCCGGCGAGGTCCTCCGGTGGCCTTACGGTGCTGCCGAGACGGCACCGGTCGACGACCGGGATGTCGCAGCCGTGGCGGCGCGGACGCTCTATCAGGACGGATACGCCGGAGGCGACTACGTCCTTACGGGCCCCGAATCGCTGACCCAAGCCGCGCAGGTGGACGTCATCGGGGACGCCCTGGGGCGCCGGATCGCATTCGAGGAGATGACGCCGGACGAGTTCCGAAGCCTGTCGGAGGGTACGGCGCCCAGCTCGGTCGTCGACATGCTGCTCGCCGCGTGGAGCGCGGCGGTCGGGCAGCCGGCGTACATCACTACCGCGGTGGCCGACATCCTCGGGACGGCGCCGCGAACGTTTCGCCAGTGGGCCGCCGATCACGCCGCCGCGTTCACGGAGAGTTCGGAGGGTTCGTAACCTCGTCGACCGCGTCCTGCGCCCCCGGCCGCAGCCCTCAGTCCGCCGTCGCCCCGGCCACCACCCTCGGGATGTGCCGGGCGCGTGGGCGCGTGAGGCTCAGCCTGGATCCACCGGCTTGATGTCTGTGGACAGTTTCTCGGGGAACGAAGAAGTGCCTTGTGACCTGCGATGATGGGGTTTCTCTAGGACCACATCAGGCGCGATCAGCAAGGCACTTCCGAGATGCAATCTTCCCATGCCGCAGCGGCGGTCTCATCCGCGTTCGACGACCCGAACCTAATCGCGTACGGCGGCCTGGAGCCGGTGGTGCGGTTGGCCGAGCGGTGCGGTCTGCCCGCACTGGTCGGGGAGTACATCCGTCTGCCGGCCTCGAAGGACGGCACCGGTGCCTTCCCCGCGGCGAAAGTGATGTCGCTGGTGGGCGGCATGGTCGCGGGCGCCGACAGCATCGATGACATGCACCGGCTACGGCACGGCGCGATGGGCCGCCTGTTCTCCGGTGTGCGGGCCCCGTCCACGCTGGGGTCGTTTCTGCGTTCCTTCACGCACGGGCATGTGAAGCAATTGCACGCCGTGGCCCGCCGGTTCCTTCCCGAACTGGCCCGTCACGCCCCGCTGCTGCCCGGCGCGGACCAGGTCGCCTACGTGGACATCGATGACACCATCCGCCGCACCTACGGCTACGCCAAGCAGGGCACCGGTTACGGATACAGCAAGGTCAAGGGCCTGAACGCGCTGCTCGGCATCGTCTCCACACCCCTGGCCGCCCCGGTGATCGCCGCCACGAGGCTGCGCAAGGGACCATCGAACTCCGCGCGCGGGGCGGCAGCGTTCGTCGCCGAGACCATCCGCACCGCCCGCGCCTGCGGCGCGAATGGCCTGCTGGTGATGCGCGCGGACTCGGCGTTCTACGGCGCCGATGTCGTCAACTCCTGCCGGGCGCTGGGCGCGCGGTTCTCCATCACCGTGCGGATGAACGCTTCCGTCAAGGCCGCCATCGCCCGCATCGATGAGGACGCCTGGATGCCGATCAAGTACCCCAAGGCGGTCTGGGACGAGGAGGGCCAGTGCTGGATCTCCGACGCCGAGATAGCCGAGACCGGCTACACCGCCTTCACTTCCAAGCCGAAGAAGCAGCAGGTCACCGCCCGTCTGATCGTGCGCCGCGTCAAACGCCTGAGCACTGGCACCGTCCCCGCCGGACAGGGCACGCTGTTTGACACCTGGCGCTACCACGCCGCGTTCACCGACTCCCCGCTCTCCTTGAACGATGCCGAGCGTGATCACCGACGGCACGCTGTCGTCGAGCAGGTGATCGCGGATGTCAAGAACAGCGCCTTCGCCCACGCACCCTCCGGGCATTTCCAGGCCAATGCCGCGTGGCTCGCCCTGGCCGCCCTGGCGCACAACCTGACCCGCGCCGCTGGCGCACTGGCCGGCACGTTCCATGCCAGAGCGACCACCGCCACCATCCGTGACCACCTGATCAACGTGCCCGCCCGCCTGGCCCGCTCCGCCCGCCGCCTCACCCTGCACCTGCCCGAACGCTGGCCCTGGAGCACGGACTTCACCCAGCTCTTCAGCATCGTGCACGCGCCACCAGCCCCCTGACACTCCCCGACCGACCTGCCCGAAAGGGCCCGAGAACTGCGGAAAAGTGGAAAGGCTGGGCAGACCAGCGGCCGCCCCACGCCCGAATCCGCAACTCAGCCCCGACACGCCCTGCACGACCCCGAACCGATCACACCACAATCAAGCCGGTGGATCCGGGCTCAGGCGGCCGACGATCCTCAGCGTGATGTGCTCAGCTTCGGCGTAGGCGAATACGTCCTCGAGCGTGCGCAGCCGCACCCCAGGCCGGTCCGGGACGGCGAACCCGCGCGCGGCGAGCAGCGGACGCATCTCGCAGATCGCCCGGCTGATGGTGGCCGAGCCCACCTCGTAGATCACCCCCAGGGCCTCGTAGGTGAGTCCGGTTCGTAGGTGGACCAGCGTCGCCAGCAGCCGGTCGACGAAGACCAGCCCGTACTTCGGGCCATCCCCGGCCTCACGCAGGCGGACACCCCCGCGACGTTCGTGCCGTGCGGACTCGCACCGCGCCTCGCACCGCGCCCCGAGTTCGGCGGCCAATTCACCGAGGTGTGGGCCCGAGATGCCGCAGAAGGCAGGATGAGACATGGCCGCACGGGCCTGATTGGTCATCACAACTCAGAGAACTCGTGCCGCCTCCGCCATTTCCCCACCCGTGACGGAGATCATCAATCGCAGGTCAGCCCGTTAGGATCCGCCGCATTCGCTGTTGTCGCCGCCGGACCGGCACAGCGCGCCCGGGTTGATGGAGGGAGAGGCAGGGGCGGGCTGTGGGTGCGCTTTGCGGTCTGCGTCGTGTATTCCAGTGATGGCCACGAGTACCAGGACTAGGCCCTGTCGTCAAATGATGATCTTGAGTGGTGGATCATGGTCGGGTGATACGTCGTCATGAACTGTCCGATGCCGAGTGGGAGTTCGTCCGGCCGTTGCTGCCCGCGTCCTTGCGGGGCCGCAAGCGGTTGGACGACCGAAGGGTCCTCAACGGGATCGTGTGGAAGTTCCGCACCGGCACGGCCTGGCGGGATGTGCCCGAGCGGTACGGATCGTGGGCCACGCTGCACACCCGTTTCCGCCGGTGGGCCAAGGACGGCACCTTCGAGCGGATGCTGCGGGCCGCGCAGGCCAAGGCGGACGCGGCCGGGGACATCGACTGGCTGGTGTCGGTCGACTCCACCGTCGTGCGGGCCCACCAGCACGCGGCCGGGGCCCGAAAAGGGGGCTCTGCCCGCCGGCACTCGGACGCTCGCGGGGTGGCCTGACCAGCAAGATCCACCTTGCCTGCGATGGGCTCGGCCGCCCGCTGGCCTTCACCCTCACGGGCGGGAACACCAACGACTGCACGCAGTTCACCGCCGTGATGGAAGCGATCCGGGTGCCCCGTCTCGGGCCGGGACGGCCCCGGGTGCGGCCCGCCCACGTCCTCGGCGACAAGGGCTACGGCTCCCGCGCGATACGGACCTGGCTGCGACACCGAGACATCCCGCACACCATCCCCGAGCGGGCGGACCAAGTCCGCAACCGGCTCCGGCGCGGCAGCCGGGGCGGGCGTCCGCCGGCCTTCGACAAGCAGGTCTACAAGCGGCGCAACGTCGTGGAACGCTGCTTCAACCGCCTCAAGCAATGGCGCGGCATCGCGACCCGCTACGACAAGACCGCCGAGTCCTACCAAGCAGCCGTCACCCTCGCCTCGCTCCTGATGTGGGCGTGACATTTGACGACAACTCCTAGGGCCTGTCCGGCGGATCTTGTGACCGCATCGCGCCCGGATCGTTGGCATGTCCATGGGGCGGGGTGATCTGACGAACGCGGAGTGGGCCCGGCTGAAGCCGCACCTGCCCAAGCACGGTCAGCGGGGCGGGCGTTGGGCCAGCCATCGCAGGATCATCAACGGGATCCTGTTCCGGCAGCGCACCGGGGTGCCGTGGCGGGACCTGCCTGCGCGGTTCGGCCCGTGGAAGACCGTATACGAGCGACATCGGCGCTGGTCAGCAGACGGCACATGGGACAAGATCTTTGCGGCTGTCCTGGCCGACGCCGATGCCGCAGGCCGCGTCGACTGGTCGATGGTGTCCGTCGATTCCACTTCCTGCCGTGCCCACCAGCACGCCGCCGGAGCCCGCAGGAGAGGGCCACGGGTTCCGGGAAAAGGCGCACGCCCCGGCACCACCGTCCCGACGAGGGACTCGGACGCTCCCGGGGCGGCCTGACCAGCAAGATCCACCTTGCCGGTGAAGGCGGCTGCCGCCCTCTGGCCCTGCTGCTCACGCCGGGGCAGTGGGGCGACGCCCCGCAGTTCATTCCCATCCTGGAACGCATCCGAGTCCGTCGCCCTGGTGGTGGGCATCCCCGAACCCGCCCGGACCATCTCGGCGGCGACAAGGCATATTCCTCTCGCCGTAACCGTCGCTACCTGCGCCGACGTCAGATCAAGCACACCATCCCCGAGCCGAAAGACCAGCGGGCCCACCGCACAAGACGCGGCAGCCGCGGTGGTCGGCCCGCCGGTTTCGACAAGACGATGTACAAGCGCAGGAACGAAGTGGAGCGGACGATCAACGCGTTGAAGAACTTCCGCGCCGTGGCCACGAGGTTCGACAAACGCGCCTATGTCTTCTACGGCAGCGTCACCGTCGCCGCGATCCGGCTCTGGCTCAGGCCGTGATCAGCCAGTGCTCAGCAAAGTGACCACGCCTCCCTCGGAAGCCAGTGGGACAGGTCGTCCATCGCTTCGAGCGGTACGAACACCGGTCGAGTGAGCAGGTGGTCGCCGGCTCGCTGCACATCGATTACAACCCCCAGTGCTTCCGACCCGGGTACGCCTGCGTCCAAATAGGTGAGCTCGCCATGGGGTTCGCGCCCCTCGGCCCGGTCGATCATCCACTGCTCAAGCGTCGAGGGAACTCGCCCCACCAGTGGCATGTCGTCTGCAACGACCTGAGGCCCGTGCAGCGCGTCGACGACAACGGCTGCCAGCCGTTCTTCCCGGTAGTACAGCTTCAGGCCGAACTTCGGGTAACTGCCCTCCACGACCATGGACACGGCGTCGAGCGCGGGCTGGTGCAGTGTGTGCCGCTGGGATTCCGTCGTGATGCTGCTCAGCGCCATCGACACCTCATCGGGGCTCACGCCGAAACGTAGCGGCCCCACGGCCACGAATGGATCCAGCGACCACTGCTGCCGCTCGCTGTCCGGCAACACATCCCACCAGTTGATCATGGCCATGAAGAGTACGGCAGCCACAAGATCCGCCGGACAGGCCCTAGTCCGGCGAGGACTTGGACGCCGCTGCTGATGATCGCGCGGGCCATGAACAAAAGGAACGCGGAGACCAGGACGATGCCGCCGACCACGGCTACGTAGGCGAAGGGGCGGGTGAGGGAGACGGACGAGTTGTCGGCTGCGGGGTCGAACATCATGTATCCCGCGGCGTCGAGTCCGAATACGAACGCGATGAGGGGGGCGATGACGTCGATCACGAGGAGGCCGATGGCGAGTGCGATGTCTGCGGCCGTGTGCAACCACTCGCGCCGCTGCGGCTGCAGAGGATTGGTCACCCCTGTATAGCGGGGGTGGTGAGTCGGCCACGGCGGGGTGTTGGGGGGAGGCGGCGTGGTCATGGGCCTAGCGTCTCTCAGAAGCGGACCGGGGGCCTGAGTAGAAGTACTCAGGCCCCCGGCAGGCGGTCAGTGCGGGAGCGGCGCAGCGGTCAGCTTCCACGCCTGGCACCCTTGCGGCCGCCCTCGATGTCGTAGGTGACGGTGGCGTCCGAGGAGTACCACAGGCCCTTGTCAAGCGTGGCGGACGGAGCCGTGCACGTCCGCACTTCGACCTGCTGAATCACCCACCAGCCAAAACCCCAGGCCAGCACACCCAAGAATCAATCGCGGGAAAGCCCGTAACGTCCAGGCCGCCGGTACTGCTCCTCAGCCGAGCCAGACCAGCATGGCGTGATCGGCAGAGGCCGCGGCCTGGAAGGAGACCGTCAGAGGAGTGAACGGGTCGCGGGCCCACTCCAGCGAGGCAGATGACGCGGGCAATCGACCGGTCATGATCGGCGTGCCCGCTCCGGCCGGCTCACCAGCCCATTCTGAGCCGTATCGCCAGCTCAGAGTGATTGCTCCGGCGGGGTCACCGGCGAAGTGAGCACTCCAGGATGCGGCCGTCGACGGTCCCGACGAGCAGGTGCCCTTGGGGCGCCACAGCGAGGGAAAGCGCGGTGGTCGGTGCTCCGCCGACCTCAAGCTCGGTGTGCCATCGCACCGAGCCTTTGTCGGCGTCCAGTGCCGTCAGGGCCCCGGAGTTGTAGGCCACGTAGACCGTATCTTCGTCAGCATCGAGGGCGGTGGCGGGATGATCGGTCCGGTACTGCCACTGCACCGCGCCGTTCAGGGATCGCCGTACGACGTAGGCGCCACCAGGTTGGAGCCCATGCCCATGGTGGACGGTGCCGGCGTACACCAGGGACTGCCCGATCTCGACCGCCGGACCTCCGAAGTGGTGCTCCTGCGGTACCCAGGAGTGCGGGAAGAGCCGTCGCAGTGTCCCGTCGGCGCCCACGGCCGCGATCCACTTGTCCTTGTGCGGTTTATCCAGGTCAGTGCCTACCAGGACATACGGGCGACTCGCGGACCGGACTGCAAACCCGTGATTGAACAGGTCGTAGCGGCCGACCTCCGGACCGTCCACCGTACTGTCGAGGTCGTACATCATCAGCCGTGCGGGACGCTTGCTGCCGCCGTCCATCGGCCTCAGGATCGTCCTCTGGCCGCCTGTGATGAGAACCGCGCACACGCCTGGGCTCAGGGTCTCCAGTACCTGCCCTGCGTCGATGGCGATCCTGGCGAGCCGGGGCGCGGACGTCTCCCAGTGTCTTCCCTTCCGGCGACTGCGGCGTTCGGCGTTGGCCCAGACCGAGGTTCCGTCGGAAGCCAGAACCAGCTGGCGCCCGCCTTCCTCGTCCTCGACCGCCCACTGCCGGTCTCCTGACGGCAGCCACGACTCCGCCAGGACCCCGTCCAGAGCGGCCAGCACGCGGCCGTCCTCCATGCCTTCGACGGCCCACACCCGTCGACGTCCTGACCACTGCTGACCGGCGGCGTCCGCGAGGTCCGCGAGAAGCCGGCGGGTCTCCGCGCTGTGATCCGGCTGAACGGCCGGCTCTGCGGGGGCTGCCAGCTCTTCAGCGCCGATCGCCCGCTGCTCGACCGCGCCCCAGTCTGCGCGAGTGACAACGGCCGTATGTCCCTGCTCGTGTGCGTGCGGGTTCTCCCAGTCATCGCACGGCGCCAGGACCAGACGCAGTGCCGTCTCACTGCGCCATTCGACGCTGAGCACCTCCCGCGGATGCTGCAACGCGGACACCACGTTGCGGGAGTCGAGGTGGATCAGCAGCAGTTCGCCCTCGAAGGAATAGCCGCCGTCGTAGCGGCCCGTGCCGACGGCCAACAGGGGAAGAGCGGGGTGGAAGGCGAGAGATCGTACGGGGTACCAGGACCTCACCAGATGCCGCCACCGCAACGCGTCCCGCTCATAGAAACCGATCCGGTGCCCCGTCCATCTGGAGTCCGCGGTCCCAGTGCCGTTCCACTCAACCGCCCCGAGGTCCCCACCCACAGCGACCATCCGCGAGCGATCGTCGATGACGGCCAGAGCCGGCTCTCCGATTTCAGCGAAGGGCCCGTCACTGAGCACGCGTCGGACGATCGGCACAGAGGTCATGCAGGGTCCTCCCGCCCAGGGCGGCACATGAACGACCGCCGTCCCAGGCGCGGACGGTGGCAGCTCATGATTCCCTCGCGTGGCGGCGCGCACCAATGGTTTTCATCCAGGCGGAGGCGCTCGCCGCACCGTCCGCGCCCTCTGTCATCAGCAACGGCCGTCCACGCCATCTCGGCAAAGCGGACCTGGGCGGGCCCGTCGCGCTACTTCAAGAACGCCAAGAGCAAGGTCATGACGATGACGCCGATGCCGATGGCAGTGCCGAGTTCAGGATTGCGGTATGCGGCGTAGACGGCCAGCGCGCCGAGCGCCAGCGCAAGCGCGGTTCGAGTGTCCATGCCCGTCAGGACGGTCCTGCAGCGGGAAATTTTGCGCCATCAACGTCGCGGCGGATGAAAGAAGTTGGCCCCTTGCGCGTCCTACTACCAACCAACCTCTGCGGGGTCCATCCCCGCCTGAGTCCGGTGGAAGGACGGCCCATGGCAACCAACTCAGGAGGAGCGGGTCCCGCGCGGCCACGAGACCGGCTGTCCCGTGAACAGGAGGCGAAGCTGAGCGAGGTACTGAAGGAGGTCCATCCGCGGCTTCTGACGGTGGTGATGCGAATGACGCGTGACTACCACCTGGCCCACGACGTCACCCAGGAAGCCTGTCTCGCGGTGATCCAGGAATTCCGCAGGGGCACCGTGTTCAGGAAACCGGTCATCGTGTACGCGACCGTCGTGGCCCGCAACAAGTTCCTCTCGGAACTGGGACGGATGCGGGCACAGCTGGAACGGCCCTCGGACGAGCTCCCGGAGGGCGGCAGGCCGTGGCCGGACACCACAGCTTCCTACGACATCACCGCGGGCTTGGAATACCTCGAACTGCTGGCTGCGGTGAAGGCCGCGATCCGTGACGAGCGGCAGGCGACAGTCTGGGAACTGACCCACGTCTGGGGCCTGAAGGGCATCGAGATCGCAGCGTTGCTGAAGGTCTCGTCCGCGACCGTCTCCAGGGATTTGGAGAAGGCAGAGACCAAGGCCAAGCGCATATCCGAACCGCACGCAGAGCAGTAGCTCGCCTCTCGGGGCCACGGTGGTCGCGAGAGGCGAAACCCGTGGTCCCGACTCGGGACCTACCGCTCCCGACACGAAGGGAGCGAGCTGCTTCCCACAGACGAAGAAACGGGACACGGAAAAGGGGATGCAAATGGAGCACGAGAAGCGCTCCTCTCCTCACGAGAGGATGCTGGCCTACTTGCGGGAGGGAGAGCGGCTCGTCGGGGACGCTCCACACGGGGCACCCGGCTGGGACGTGGTGTATCGCGCGCTGTCGGATGCCGCAGACCAGGCCGAAGCAGGCGTCAACGGTGAAGAATCGGCGACGCGGAACGAGACCGGACTGCACACCGGCTCGATCGTCTGGTGACGGGCCGCCGATGAAGCCTCCCGGCGCACGCGTCAGCCCACAGCCGAGCCGAACAGCCAGCACCTCGGTCACCGTGCTGTTCACCTCTGCCCGACTGTCGGGCAGGTTCAGCAACACCGCATGCAGCTGTACGGACGGCACGGGGGCCCGCCCGTAGAGCTGGATCTGCACCGCCTCGGGGGCTGGGCAGGTCATTCACCATCGCTGTGCCCTCCCCGCCAAGCATCTGTGCCTGGCGGGGAGGGCACACTGCAAGCGGCGTTGGCCCCAGAAAACAACCTGAGGGCTTCCCGCATCACAGGCCCGAGACCCGAAGAGTGGAGCACGACAAGATACGTTCTCTGCCGCCATTACCTCTCTGCCGTTTCGGCTCACGCCTGGAGCACCACCATGGCGCCTCGGCTGCCGTAAGTCGCTCCACACTTCAGGACGGTGGTGTCATAGGCCTGCCCGGTGCGCTACGGAGCCCGGTCATGGTCAAGGCCCCCGTTCACAGCCTTGCGTACGTCGCGCAGGAACGGTTCGAGACCCCGCCTGCGAAGCGCTTGCCGCCAGTTGGCCCTGGCGGCAGCCACCTCCTGGGTCATGGCTCCGTCCCCGTGGGACGGGGATACGGAAGCGTTACGCAGGGCTGTCAGCAAGAGGCTGACCATGGCCACGAGCACGGATGCCGCGGTGCCCGCGGCGAAGAGCCAGCCAGTTGTGATCAGAGATGAGGCCGCAGCAATGCGCGGGCTCGCCATGCGCAGTACGTAGCCGACAAGCAGGAAGATCGCTGCGGCGGTTCCGAGCAGCACAGGGGCGAGAACAGTTATCACTGCGGCAACCGGGGCACCAGAGGCCCGGCTTACCGTGGGCGCTTCGGGGCCATGCGCGATCCGCGCCTGTTCCCGTACCTCAAGGTAGTGCGCGTACTCGGGTGCCGCCTTCGCCACGATGGCCTCTTGGGCGGTGATCGCCATACTGCGCAGTTGCTCAGCGTTGAGGTGCTCAGTCCTCCCCGGCGGGTCCGCCTTCAGCACCTCGTCCAGGGTGCGCTCGAAGTCGGGACGGTCTTCGCCAAGCAGAATCGGCCCGGCTCCGCGGCGAGAGGAGTCCTTGGCATCTGCCGCCCCAGACGGGTATGGGACTGGCTCGTCGAGGACGGGAGTGCGTCGCGCGAGCGAGGCGATGAGTTGTTGCATAAATGAGTCAGCCACCACCTGCTGCTCCTTCTGCTGAAGCGGGACCCGAGCCGGAACCCTGATCAGAGGGAGGCTCGGAAGCGGGAACCACCGAAGTACCGGACTGCGCAGGCTGTGTGGAGTCCCCTGGAGTATCCCGTCCACGCTCGGCTCTGAGGTCCTGCTGTGCCACGGGAGCCGCATTCTGGCTTGCCCGTAGCATCTCGAGTTCCGCCAACTTGCCGCCGGCCAGTTGCTCCAGGACCTTGGGAGCAGCGATGCCGACCGCCATCACGCCCACCGGGCCGCCGGCTTGACCTGATGCTCCGAATGCTGCGGCCATGCCCACGCCCAACGCGAGTCTGAGTACAAGGGCGACCAAGTACGGCCTGAGCGGTAGCTCACCCTGAACTTTCCACGGAAGGTTTTTCACCCGCCCGATGGCGCTGTGCAGTTGATGGGCTTCGATGGCGCTGGCACCGAGAAGACCCCACACGCACGCCATCCATACCGACACAGGGATGAACACCTCCTGCCGCAGATGTGGGTTCCCCGGCCGGCCGGGCTGCGCCGTCATCCAGAATCGCAGAGTGGCCTGTGCCTTAGTGGTCGGCTCCGGAAATCTTTCGGGGGTTGACGTTGGAGTCCAAGCGGTGCTGGGCAGCTGTCAGGGTTCAACCGCCGTCGTCTCAATGGGCGGCTGATCTCAGGTCTGACGTCTCGGTGAGGTTGGACTCGGCGCAGGGGTCGCCTCAGAATGTCGCAGGTACGCTCCGCTGGTGTCGAAGAGGCAGAAGAAGTATCGCTCTGCGGCCCGCGCCGCTGGCGCGGGCATCGTGGTCGAGAAGACGCCACGGGCGGCTGTTCCGGCCGAGACAGCCCGTCGTCGCCTACACGGGGGTACTGCAGTTCTCGGCGGGGTCGTAGGGGGCGCCATCGTTGTACCTGCGCTCTTGGAGCGATGCGGGGCAATGCGCTCCGGTGCGTGGGTGCCCGCCATGTTCGCGGGGTTGGCATTGGCGCTGGGAATTCCACTCCTGTACACGACGTTTCGCCCGGTGCGTCACGGCCCTGGTTGGCAGCTTCTCACTGCTCGGACTGTCACGGGCAACCGCACGGTCGATCTGAGCAAGCTGACACGGATACGTCGAGTTCGTGTCCCCAGCAAGGAGGGCTGGCTGGACCAGTTCTGGATCAAGGACTGCCGAGGCGTCGTCCTCCTTGTGGACAAGGAGGTACTCATGGGTCCCATAGGGCAGGCGGTGGTTCACAGTTCGGGGATCTCAGGCTCACTGGGAACCGTGAAGATCTCTCGGCATGCGGCCGTCGGGCTTGGCCTCAATGAGCCCTCGACTGTATACCGGGCAGCCCGCGCTTGCGTAGATGCTCTTCTCGGGATCCTGACTCCCGGGGCAGTCGCCGCTCTTGGAATCCTGGCCAGCCGGCTCACTAGATCAGCGTGAGACACAGGCGAGGAGATCGGAGAGGGTGTCGATCATCCCGAACGATTCCCCCGAGATTGGCCGTTGCCTCCCATGTCCCTGGGCCGCGCCGTGTGCCATACCCTGACCGCCGCCGAGCGCCACCGGCTGAAGAAGATGGCCTACGGTCACAAGGCTCAGCACCGGGCCCGGCAGCGCGCCACAGTCGTCCTGCTCGCAGCGCGCGGCCGGGGCAACGCCCGGATATCTGCCGAGACCCTGCTGCACGTGGACACCGTGCGCACCTGGCGCGGTCGGTTCGCTGACGGTGGACTGCCGGCCCTGGCCGACCGCAAACGCTCGGGGCGCCCGGCCCGTTTCACCCCCGTGCAGGTCGCCGAGGCCAAGGCCCTGGCCTGCCAACTGCCGGCCGAGACCGGCATACCGCTGTCGCGCTGGTCGTGTCCGGAACTGGCCGCCGAGCTGACCGCGCGCGGGATCACCGACAGCATCTCCGCCTCCACGGTGCGCCGCTGGTCACGCAAGGACGCGCTCAAGCCCTGGCAGTACCGGTCCTGGATCTTCATCCGCGACCCGGACTTCCGCGCCAGGGCACAGCGGGTCCTAGACCTGTACGCCCGCACCTTCGAAGGGGTCCCACTCGGCGAGGACGAGTACGTCCTGTCCAGCGACGAGAAGACCTCGATCCAGGCCCGCTGCCGCTGCCACCCGGCTCTGGCCCCCGGACAGACCCGGGCGATGCGCGTCAACCACGAGTACGGACGCGGCGGCGCCCTGGCCTACTTGGTCGCTTACGACGTCCACCGGGCCGAGATCCACGGCCGTTGCGAGTCGACCACTGGCATCGTGACGTTCATGGCCCTGGTCGAACAGGTCATGACGCAGGAGCCCTACGCCGGCGCGAAACGCGTCTTCTGGATCGTCGACAACGGCTCCTCGCACCGCGGCCGCAGGTCCATCGACCGCATGGCCGCCCGGTTCCCGAACGCCGTCCTGGTCCACACCCCGGTCCACGCCTCCTGGCTGAACCAGATCGAGATCTTCTTCTCCATCGTGCAGCGCAAGGTCGTCTCGCCCAACGACTTCACAGACCTCGCCGAGGTCCGGGAACGGCTCCGAGGGTTCGAAGACCACTACAACGCCACGGCACAGCCGTTCCAGTGGAGGTTCACCACCTCCGACCTGGATAATCTGCTGGCCCGACTCGACCGGCACACACCCGCCGACCGACAAGGAGAATCCTCCGTCACACCGGCAGCAGCCGAGCACTAAGGCACGGGCGCGGCACCCCCTTGGCCCCGCTGACTCGGGTCGGTGCTGACGACGCTGCAGGCTTCACTTGATGTTGCGGACCGGCCGGTTGCGCACCCCGATGGGGTTGTCGCTCCACTTGTCGCCCGATTTACATCAGACCTCGTTCTCGTCCGACGTCTCGGACTGCTGGACGTACACCTCAGCCCACCGGCAGCGGTTTGCCCAGGAGGAAGGCTCTGAGCAACGCGGTGTAGCGGCGTGGCTGCCCGCCTGAGATGGAGTGACCGGCCCCCTTGACGGTCACGAGTTTGGAGTCCGGGAGGATGCGCTGGTACTCAGCGGTCACGACGGGTTTGATGAAGTCGCATTCCCCTCGCATGATCAGAGAGGGGACGTGCGCGGTGCGCAGACTCGGCCGGGGGTCGGGGATCTGCTCGAAGTCCTTGCGGGTCATCTGGTTGCTGTAGAAGCCCTGGGGGTTGTTGTGCGCCGTGTTGGGCGGCGCGCCCTTGCAGGAGGTGCTGTCCTTGCCCTGCAGGGCGACTTCGTGCATCCAGTGGTCGGCCTCGCGGTCGCCGACCAGCGCGTGCGCGGCGCCGGGGTTGACCTGAAGCAGCACGCTCGCCGCGAGCATCCGGGGTGTGCTGTTGAGCCGGTCGAGCCGTGCCTTCTGGGCGGGGGTGAGCCGGTTCCAGGGTTCCCCGGCTGTGGAGCCGGGGTATTCGCGGCCCCACAGCGCGCCCGGCGAGGTGAACACCGCTTTGGCCACGTGCTCGTTGTGGGCCGCCAGGTACTGGGCGGCGAGTGACCCTCCCCATGACTGGCCGACGAGGATGATCCGGTCGGCGTCGAGCGTGCGCCGGATCGCTTCGAGATCGGCGACCTGGCGGGCGACGGTGTACCCGGTGATGTCCCGGAGTCGGGTGGACCGGCCGGCGCCGAGTTGGTCGTAGGCGTAGACGTCGAAGCCGTCCGCCGCGAGTTCACGGCCGCCGGTGGGGATGCCCTCACCGGGCGTACCCGGGCCGCCGTGCAGGAAGATCACCGGTGTCGGCCTGGCCTTGCCGACGGCGGAGGCGTGGACATAGGCGATGCGCGATCCGGTCGGCAGATTCCAGAATCTGACACCGGACGGGGCGGGGGCAGCCGCGGTGGTGGGCATCGGACGGAAAACGGTGACACCGCCGAGGGCGGCGACCGCCACGGTCAGGCCGACCGCGACGAACGCGGACGCCCGCAGACCCCGGCGGCGTTCGAGGCCGAGCAGGGCGAACGCCGCGCGGCCCAGCAGCCCGCCGGCCAGAGCGCCGAAGGCCAGAGCGGCGAAGGCCAGCACCGGCACTCTCGCGGTGACGAACGCCGTGGCGAGGAAACCGGCCGTCGCCACGACAGGCGTCAGCGGTATCGCCAGGAACAGAACGGCGCCGCCGACGATACGGCGGGGAAGTGTGGGTGACATACGTTCGAGGCTAGGGAGACGGCACGAGCGATCCATCCAGCTCAGGGACTGTCCGACAGCACGCGCCGACCGCCTTGCGGCGGGGTGTCACCCCCGCCCCGCGGCGGGTGTCAGCGGTCGTCGGGGCAGGGGTCAGCGGCTGCCGCGCCGAAGGCGACAGTGGTTGCCGCGCGGGGGCGTCAGCGGGTGCCTGGGCGGATCAGACCCGTCTCGTACGCGGCGATCGTCGCCTGCACCCGGTCGCGTACGCCGAGCTTGCCGAGGAGGACGGAGACGTGGTCCTTCACGGTGGGCGGGCTCACCCCCAGCACTGCCGCGATCTCCGAATTGGACAGCCCACGCGCGACCTGCCGGAGGACCTCGGTCTCGCGCGGAGTGAGCCGGTCGAGCCGTGCCGTGTCGAGCGGGCCGGGCGCGTCGGCGCAGCGGTCGATCAGTCTGCGGGTCACCGCCGGATCGAGCAGCGCGGCTCCCCCGTGGATCACCCGCACCGCGTCGATCACCCGCTCCGGTTCGGCGTCCTTGAGCAGGAAGCCGGCGGCTCCGGCGCGCAGCGCGGCGAACAGGTACTCGTCGAGATCGAAGGTGGTGAGCACCAGTACACGGGTCGCGGGGCTCCGCTCAGTGATCCTCGCGGTCGCGGCGAGGCCCCCGATTCCCGGCATCCGGATGTCCATCAGGGCGACGTCCGGCCGCGACGACAGGGCGAGTTCCACCGCCGTGTCGCCGTCGGTGGCCTGCCCGACGACGCACAGGTCGGGTTCCGCGTCGAGAATCGCCGCGATCCCGGCCCGTACGACGGCCTGGTCGTCCGCGACAGTCACTCTGATCGCCATGGATGGACCTCCGGCAGCCATACTCGTACCGCTCCGCGGTCGGTCGTCGAGAGGGTACCGCCGGCGGCGTCCGCGATGGCGCGCAGCTGCCGCTCCACCCCTGGAACGGCGGGTGCCGGACCGGAGACCTCCACCCCGTCGTGGACTCTGCGCACGGTGAGAGTGACGCCCAGGGCCATGAGCGTGGAGGCGATCCGGTACGCGAAGACCTCCACGGCGGCGGGCAGCGGACGGCGCGGGCCGATGTACTGGACGGCACCGCCGTAGCGCCCGGCTAGTGCGGCGATCCCGTCAACAGTAGGGGGCGGGGCGTCTTCCCCGTCCCCCGATCCCGTCCCGTCTCTCCTGTCTTCTTCGTCCCTCCCGTCGTTACTGTCGTGTCCGCGCAGCCCGGAGAGCAGCCCCCGCAGAGCGGTGAGACCGGCACGGGCCTCCTCCCGTACGGTCCGCAGGTTCCCCGCCTCGGCCGCGGCGACCACCGCCTGCGCGTGCCGGAGCGCCGTGCCCCGCAGCCCGGTGGCGAACCGTAGACGCTGCTCGTGTACCGCGGCGTCGGCGTCTCCATCGAGCAGTAGCCGCCGCCGGGCGTCGGCAGCCCGCAGCCGGTCACGACGCCGGGCGGTTTGGCGCCCCCACGACCAGACGGCGAAGGCCGGGAGGGCCAGCACGCACGTCAGCACGGCCCAGGCCCCCACACGGCTGCCGGTGATACCCCTGCCGCCCGCCAGCGCGAGACCACCAGTGGCCGCGACGGCGAGCGGCGCGAACAGGCCCCGCCGGAAGGGCAGATACACCGCGGCGCTGTACACGAGCGTCAGTTCGACCCAGCCGTACACCAGGAAGATGTCGCTCACCGGCGGCTGTGTCCAGGCGGCCCGGTCGCAGGCCTGCCACAGCACGAGGGCCAGCAGCACCGCCGCGAGCGTGCGTCCGGGCGCACGCGAGCGCCAGCCCAGCGGCACGGCGTGCAGGCCCGACAGCACGACCGTCGGTACGGCGGGCAGCACGCCGCCGAAGGAATCCGGCGCGTCGGCTGACAACAGGCTCGCGCCGAGGGAGAGCGCGATCGCCAGGACCACCAGCGCATAGTCGAGTGCGAACATCCCACGCCAGAGCGGCCACCGGCGGATGTGAGGTGCTGTCGCCGATGGCAGTTGAGCCCGAACGGTCCAGCCGGCACCCCCTCGGCTGTCCTGCCCCACCGGTCCGGCAGAGAGCGTCCCGCCCGCCGCGGAGACCGTGGCCGCCAGCCCCGCGAGGCCGTGCCCGGTCCCGAGGCCCGGCTCGGCAGCCGTACCGCCGTCGTCCGTGACGGTGACGGTGAGCAGGGGATCACCATGGGCCGCTCTGCCGCCCCCGGGAGGCTTGGCTCGGTCAAAGGCCCCCTCGACCCGGACACGCACCACCGCGCCCCCCGCGTACCGGGCCGCGTTGGTCAACGCCTCTCGGACAACGCGGTATGCCGCCTCGGTACTGCTCACCGGCGCCGTGTCCACCGTGCGCCGGTAGTCCACCGCGTGCGCGGCAGCCAGCTCGTCGATATCGGCGAAGGTGGCGAGGGCCGCGTACTCGCCAAGCTCGGTAAGACGCTCCAGCTCGCGAACGGCCTGGCGGCCCGCTTCGCCGGCGTGCCGCAACGCGGCGGCTGTCTGTTCCTGGTCGCCGAGCCGGAGCGCGGCGCCCGCGGACACCACGACCCCGGTCAGCCGGTGCGCGGCCACGTCGTGCAGCTCTGCCGCCAGCCGGTCCCGTTCGGCGAGCGCCGCGAACAGGGGGACTGCCGCGGTGCCGGCCTCGTAGTCGGCCAGCGCGGACCGACGGGCCAACCTGTGCCGGCGTGAGCGGCCCGTCGCCCAGGCAATCGCCACCCCGCCACCGGCCACCAGCACGACCCCTGCCACATAGCGCAGCGGTTCACCGCGGGCAGCAGCGACTCCGGCGGCGGCCAGCGCGGCGATGACCGCTCCCACGAGGGAGGGTCCAGCGGTCCGGTGCACGGCCAGGAGATGGAGCACGACCAGCACACAGACCGCCACAAGGACGGAAAGGACCCATGCGTGTCCTGCGAAGAGACCGTCCCACGCCAACCACATGAACCGGATCACCGACCCGCATCGGCGGCCAGCAGCCCCTCGGCCGCCTCTTCCCCAGGGATGGTGCGGCGTACGAGCACTTCCTCAGGGCCGGTGGGCACTTCCAGCACCCCAGAACGCCTCAGGCCGACAGGCCAGTCCATCTCATCCGGCACCAGCGGCTCGACGATCCCCATACCAGCAGACTAACCAACCAGCTGAAGGCGAGAATCGCCTCGTTGCCCGTCGGGAGTACGCGAACCGCGTCAGCGCCCTCGGCCATTGACCAGGCCCCTCCGCCCGTTGCGGCTGCCCTGAACTGGGCCGCAGCCGCTTGGCGTTGTCTTTTCGGCGAAAACCGTGACCCCTCATAGCAGCAGCGGTTACAGGACGGTGCCGTGCAGGGCACGGCGGTCGCCGGACAGCGCGTAGCGACGGGCCGCTGGGCCGTGCTCGAGTGGCTCACCGATCTCCTCGCACAGCAGCGCCAGGACGTCTGCCGCGTCGGTGTCGGACAGGTAGGCCGACGCGACTTCGAGCATCAACTCGCCCATCGCGTACGTGCTGGCGGCGAGGTCGTCGACGACGCGGCGCTGCGTGGTGAGCGCGGGATCCGCTGGCGGATCGGCGGGTGACGGGGGCGGTGCGGACGTCGCGGACGGCCTGGCGGACCACCGCGCGCACCGTGGCCGCGGCGAGAGCCTGCAGGCCGCTGTGGGCGAGCGTGGCGAGGCGGCGGGTGATCAGCTCCGCAACGTGGCCCGCAGGGCCGGAGACGGCGATCAGGACACGTTGGGACAGGCCGAAGTCGAGCGCGGCCACGGCGGCCGGGCCGGTGTCTCGCGTGCGAGACGTGTCGGTGCCGGCGTCGACGGTGCCATGGACCGCGGCGAGGGCGCGAGCGATGTCCAGGCGTCGGTACGCCTGCGCGCGGGAGATGCCGAACTCCGCCTCGCGGTACGACGCCCAGCTGCATTCCTTGTCAAGTCCGGCGTGTTGAAACCACAGAGCGTTTCGAAGTGCGGTGAGGACCGTGCAGCAAGATCGGTATCGGCGTGACGGGCAGCGCTTCGACCGCGGCCTGGGATCCGTGGTGTTGGTCGAGATCATTCTCGTGAACCGCACTGTGGATAAGGGGTGCTGGCGTCGGCTTTGTCCGGTGGACTACGTGGTGGACCTGATTACCGGGACGGCATTGCGCCACACACGGATTGGTGACCCGGCGCTCCTCTGAGCGCCGTATGGGCCGGAGCTGGCCCGCTGTTGGATCGAGGATCCGGCGCTGCTGCGCGGGCTCCGCCTCCTGTCGTGTTGATCAGAGCTCGACACCTCAACCACGACAGGCGAACTCATGCCCACCAAGATGCCGCACATCCCCACCGCGGACGGCCAGGCCGACGCTTTCGCCGCCTTCCCCGACGGTGGCGGGCGGCACCCGGGGGTGCTGATGTACGCGGACGGCTTCGGCATCCGGCCCGTGCTGCGGGAGATGGCCCGCAATCTGGCCGGGCACGGGCAGGTCGACGTCCGCGACCGCGCCGTTCGTCCGCCCCGCGGCGGTCTCATGGTGCAGCGTGGCCTCGCCGGGCGCGCCGGAGTTGTGGAAGTCGACGCCGTCGTGGACGGTCATCCGGAAGGTCTTCCCGGCGCAGGTCGGATCGCTCACGGTGCCAGACCCTCAGAACAGGCCGTTCCCGGCTCTGCCGGCCAGGAGCAACGCCCACTCGGACTCTGGCCACCCGGCGAGGAGGGGCACCGGGTTCGCGACAAGCAGGCCCGGATCCGATGCCGTGCGGGTGCCCGCGTCTCT
The DNA here is from genome assembly GCF_007113425.2 of Streptomyces sp. RLB3-17. Classification (NCBI taxonomy): domain Bacteria; kingdom Bacillati; phylum Actinomycetota; class Actinomycetes; order Kitasatosporales; family Streptomycetaceae; genus Streptomyces; species Streptomyces sp. RLB3-17. The sequence continues at coordinate 192,955 of NZ_CP041610.2, forward strand.
CGTCATCAGCAGCCTCATGGCGATGTGATTGACGAGGTCTTTCACCGTCCACGCCGAACACGGCATCGGGTTGCGATACTGGTCGACCGGTGCACCACGCACGGCGTCCACGACCAGATCGATGCTCTGCGCCAACTGCTCCACCTTCGTCGCCGGCAGCATGCGGCATCCCTCCTGCGAAGTCGACCGCGACAACGCAATCACCGCGGTTCGCCCCTCATTCGTAGGGCGTCGTCCTAGTCGATGAAAACGCTCCACGCGGTGGCGTTGAGGTTGTCGGAGAGGAAGATGTCGGTTCCTCCCAGGCGCTTTTCCCAGGACGGCATGAGTTCGGCCGCGCGGGCCGTGACCGCATCCATCCAGACCTTGATTTCCGCCTGCTTGTTGCTGGCCGGCACCTTGGCGGCGGCCGAGGCTTCCTTCATGTCGACCGTGCGCAGTGCTTCGGAAGCAGCGGCGCGCAGGTCCCGGATGTACTCCCGGTTCGTCGCCACGTCCTCGGGCGTACCGGGCAGGGCCATATGGCCGGTGACGATGGTCTCGTAGTCGTACTCCAGCAACTGGTCCATGGCGTCGAAGTACGCCGGCACGTGCGCGGAGAAGTACAGGCGGAAGAACGGCGCGCTCTTCGGAGTGAAGCTGTCCATCGCTCCCATGAGCTTCAGCTCCGGCAGGTGGATGAACAGGTTGCCGGCCTGATGCCAGTCTCCCGTGTAGTCGAGAACGAACCGCACCCCGTCGATGTCCACCTCCTTGCGGCGGCCACTGAAGGTCTCGGTGGGCAGGGGACGCCGGTCGTCGTTCTTGACCTCCCTGATGAACTCGCCGGTGATCTCATGGGAGATGATCTTCAGGCCGTCCCGCTTCAGCAGGTGAGCCGCCCCGATGTGGTCGGCATGCGCATGGCTGTAGATCAGGTGGGTGACCGGCTTGGGGGTGACCGACTCGATCGCCTCCAGCAGTTTGTCCCCCAGGAACGGTGAGGCGTCCACGAGGACGACACCGTTCTTCGTCTCCACAAACATCGTGTTGATCATCCCCTGGGTGACGAAGTGGGCACCGCCGCCCAGGTCCTGGACGACATACCCGGACTCCGGGATGTCCGGGCCCAGGGCGAAGTCGGGTACAGGCGCGAACTCGGTCATGGTGATCTCCTTCGGGTGGCCCGCCCCAGGGCTGGGACGGAGGGGTGTCCTGTGATGGGGTTCCAAGGGGCCGCGTGAGGGCTGACTCGGGCCTGGCCTGCGGCAGCGCGGTCTTCGAGGCGACAGCGGGCCGGTACAGGACAGCCGCTCCTTTCTCCAGCCCGGTGCAGGGAGATCCCCCGGCTTCCCGCGGGAGAAGGTCGTCACTTTCAGCCAGAATGGCCCGCTTTGCGTGCGTGTGGACGCTCCAAGGGCGCCCTTCTGAACCTAGGTCTGGCTGGTCCACCTTCACCGGCCCGTCACGCCGCCACGGGGAGCACACTGGCCGCATGAACGACAACGGCGAACTGGGGGACTTCCTGCGCTCGCGGCGGGCCCGTCTGCGTCCCGAGGACGCGGGGGCGGCTTTCAGTGGCGGCGCGCGCCGGGTGCCCGGACTGCGCCGCGAGGAAGTCGCACATCTGGCCGGGATGAGCACGGACTACTACGCCCGCCTCGAACAGGGCCGACACCCCCACGTCTCCGAGACGGTACTGGAGGCGGTCGCCCGCGCCCTGCGCCTGGACGACACCGAACGCGGCTATCTCTTCGAACTCGCCCGGCCCAGGACACCCGGACGCCACCGGAGCAGTCCCGCCCGCGCACCACGCATGCGGCAGCCGATCCACCAGATGCTGGACGTCCTGAACGACGTCTCACCGGCCGTCGTCATCAACCACCGCAGTGACGTCCTGGGCGCCAACCACCTGGCCAAACAGCTGATCACAGACTTCGACGCACTGCCGCACCGCGACCGCAACCTCGCCCGATTCGTACTGCTCCACGCCGCCGCCCGTGACCTGTACCAGGACTGGGACCGGGTCGCGGAGACCTTCGTCGCCAGTCTGCGCCTGGCCTCCGGACGCCATCCCGACGACCGCCTGCTGAACGAACTCGTCGGGGAGCTGTCCATCAAGGTTCCCGAGTTCCCCACCTGGTGGGCCGGCCACCGCGTGGACCAGTGCGCCCACGGCACCCAACGCCTGGTTCACCCCGTGGTCGGCGAACTCACCCTCTCCTACGAAACGCTGGCTCTGCCCGCCGACCCTGACCAGAGCATCGTGCTCTACACCACCGAACCCGGCTCCGCCTCCGCGGAAACACTCCGCCTGCTCGCCAGCTGGACCACACCGACGAACACACACGAGGTCGCCCCCTCCCAGGCACCGCACGGCTGATGAGGAACAGGCAGCCGATCAGTGACGAGGACTTGAGGCCATGACATCCACGCTCATCCAGACTCCCTTCGGAGAAGGGGCGACGGCCGCCGAGGTCATCGAGGGCGTCGACCTTTCAGGCAAGCAGGCGGTCGTCACCGGCGCCGCGTCGGGTCTCGCGCCGAGACCGCCCGTGCCTTCGCGAGCGCCAGCGCCTTGGTCACCTTCGCGGTCCGCGGCACGGACGTCGGCGAGCGCACCGCGACCGGCATCCGCATGGCGGCCGGGAACGGCGCCGTCCATGTCGGCCCGCTCGATCTCGCCGACAGGGCGTTGATCGCCGCCGTCACGAGCGCCTGGTCCGGGTCCCTGCACTGGCGACTGTTCCGCCCCTTGTCTCTCGGCCGGCCAGACCCACTCCCCCACCTGTCCGGATGAGAGAAACACAGCCGACTGATGACCAGGAATTGAGGTCATGGAGGCCGTCGAGCGCATCCAATGCCACGCCGCGAGGACCACGCCCGGGTTCGCTATCGGCGAGGCCGAATTCCAGGCCCTCGGCCGAGCCGCGGCAGCAGCGGCTCGACCGGGCCAGTGAACGGTATGACACCCCTCCGGGCCAGGGGACGTCCACGCACACAGATCGGCAGCACGAATAACGCATTCATCCTATTAGGGAATAAACGATGCATTCCGCACCTCACACCGCACCGCAGCAGTCCCTGGGCCGCTTCGGAATCTTCAGCCACGAACTGCGCTCCGAAGACCGGGCACTTCAAGAGCAACGGCGACGCGCGGCAGCCGAGCTGGAAGAACTCGGCTTCGGCGTGATCTGGCTCGGGGGCAACAGCAGCGTGCACCACGCCGCCGCGCTCGCCGGGTCCACTGAACGCATCGCCCTGGCCACCGGCATCCTCAACATCTGGCACGAGGACGCCGCCACGGTGGCCCGGCAGCGAGCCGAGCTGGAGGAAGCCCACCCCGGCCGGTTCCTCCTGGGCATGGGCGCAAGCCACGCCCAGCTGGCCCAGAACTACCAGCGGCCCTACTCCACGATGGTCGGCTACCTCGACGCCCTCGACAACGCTGCCACCCCCGTCCCGGCCGACCGCCGGATCCTGGCGGCGCTCGGACCGAAGATGCTGCGTCTCGCCCGCGACCGGGCCGTCGGCGCCCACCCCGCGATGGTCACCCCCGAATACATCAAACAGGCCCGGGAGGTCCTGGGCGACGGACCGCTCCTGGCTCCCGTGGTCACCGTGGTCCTGGAAAGCGACCCCGTCCGGGCACGTGCCGTCGCACGTGACTTCCTCGAGCTGTACCTCCGGCTGCCCAACTACACCACGAACTTCGAACGCCTCGGCTTCACCGCTGACGACTTCACCGGCGGCGGCAGCGACCGCTTGGTCGACGCCCTGGTGGCCTGGGGAACCGACGACGCGATCAGCGACCGCCTGACCGAGTTCCACACCGCCGGCGCCGACCACCTGGCCCTGCAGCTCATCACCGCCGAGGGAGGTGAGACGCCGCCGCTCACCCAGTGGCGCCGCCTCGCCGGCGTCAGCGCGAAGCATGCGTAGCCGCACAGGTGACGACGCCCGAGGCACTCATGACAATCATCCTCTGGAGCACGGCATGTCCACACCCGAGCAGAACAAGGAACTCGTTCTGACGGCCTTCGACACACTCTTCGGCAAGCGCGACTACGCGGCCGCGGAGGAGTTCTGGTCCGAGGAATACTTTCAGCACAGCCGACACATCCCGCCGGGACGGGAGGGTCTGTTCAACCTCGTTCGCGCCCTGCCCGCCGCCCTGCGCTACGACAACCAGCTCGCGGTCGCCGAGGGCGACTACGTGATGTTCTACGGCCGGTTCTCAGGCACCGGCGAGACCGCCTCCGTCGTGGCCGACGTGGTGCGTGTCGAGAACGGCAGACTGGCCGAACACTGGGACGTCTGGGAGGACGAGGCGACCCGCGCCGAGTCCGCAAGCGGCCTCTCGATGTTCGGCGACCGCTTCCCGCACGACCGGGCGAGGTGAGCCGAGATGGCCGGCACCAATCGCCAGTTCCGCCTCAAAGCCCGCCCGGCCGGCCCCTTCGAAGATTCCGACTTCGAGCTCGTCCGGACACCCCTTCCCGTGCCCGGCGACGGCGAGTTCCTGGTCAAGGTCACACACTTGTCGATCGACCCTGCTATGCGCGGCTGGATGAAAGCAGAGCACGTCAGTCCGGTGGACGTCGGAGCGGTCATGCGGGCGATCACGATCGGACAGGTCGTGGACTCCCGCTACCCCGGCTTCGCGGAGGGCGACTTCGTCCACGGCACGTTCGGCGTCCAGGAGTTCGCGCTGTCGGACGGAACCGGGGTCTACAAGGTCCACCCCGAGGAGGGCCGGTCACTCGCGGCGTATCTCGGCGTCCTGGGCATGACCGGCATGACCGCCTACTTCGGGCTCCTCGATGTCGGCCGGCTCGCCGCGGGCGACGTCGTGCTCGTATCGGGAGCAGCCGGGGCCGTGGGAAGCACCGCCGGTCAGATCGCGAGGATCAAGGGCGCGCAGGTGATCGGGATCGCGGGCGGCCCCGAGAAGACACGCATGCTCGTCGACCGGCTCGGGTTCAGCGCCGCCATCGACTACAAGCGGGACGACTTTCTCGACCAGCTGCGCGACCGCACCCCCCGATACGTCGACGTGTTCTTCGACAACGTCGGCGGAGACATCCTCAACCAGGCACTCACTCGCCTCAGCCGCGGCGCGCGAGTCGTCATCAGCGGCGCGATCTCCCAGTACGACAACGCCGATGCGGTCGTGGGACCGAGCAACTACCTGACCCTGCTGTACCGGAGCGCCTCCATGGCGGGCGTCGCCGTTCCCGCCTTCGCCGACCGGTATCCCGAGGCCATGGCGCAGATGTCGCACTGGCTCGCCGACCGTCGGCTGACGAGCATCGAGGACACGGTGCACGGCGACATCGAGACGTTCCCGGTCACGCTCAGGCGCCTGTTCTCCGGCAAGAACACCGGCAAGCTCGTCCTCGAACTCGAGCACCAGGCGTGAGCCCACCCCTCTGTCTTCCGGCGCACCTGCACCAGGTCTGCCGGGACCGCCTCCCTCACCTGTTCAGGTGAGGGCAGAACAACCGACCAATGACTAGGACTTGAGGTCATGACAACCACCCAGCGCATCCACACCCCCTTCGGAGAAGAGTCGACGGCCGCCGAGGTCATCGAAGGCATCGACCTTTCCGGCAAGCACACGGTCGTCACCGGCGCCGCCTCGGGTCTCGGCGCCGAGACCGCCCGCGCCCTCGCGGGCGCCGGTGCCTCGGTCACCCTCGCGGTCCGCAACACGGACGCCGGCGAGCGCACCGCGACCGACATCCGCAAGGCCACCGGAAACGACGCCGTCCATGTCGGCCGGCTCGACCTCGCCGACCAGGCGTCGATCGCCGCCTTCACGAACGCCTGGACCGGGCCCCTGCACATCCTCGTCAACAACGCCGGCGTGATGGCACTGCCCACGCTCGAGCGCACACCGGACGGCTGGGAGCTGCAGTTCGCGTCCAACCATCTCGGCCACTTCGCGCTCGCGCTCGGCCTGCACGACGCGCTCGCGGCCGCCGGCAACGCGCGGATCGTGTCGCTGAGCTCCCGCGGCCACCACGCCTCGCCCGTGGAGTTCGACGACATCAATTTCAACAACCGCGCCTACGACCCGTGGCTCGCCTACGGGCAGTCCAAGACCGCCAACGTTCTCTTCGCGGTCGAGGCGAGCAACCGCTGGGCTACCGACGGGATCACCGCCAACGCCGTCCACCCTGGCGTGATCATGTCGACGAACCTGTCGCGCTACATGGATCCGGACCAGGCCGCACAGCTGCGCGCCGCCGAGGCAGCCGGAGAATTCGGCTCGATCCAGGGCGCACCGTTCCGGTTCAAGACCATCGCCCAAGGCGCCGCGACCAGCGTGCTCGTCGCGACCTCCCCCCAGATGGAGGGCATCGGCGGCCGCTACTTCGAGGACAACAACGAAGCGGAGAAGCTGTCGGCCGAGGCCGTGGGATCCGCCCCCGGCGGCGTAGCCCCATACGCGCTCGACCCGGACGCCGCCAAGCGCCTGTGGGAACTGTCACTCGCCGCAACAGGCGCATGAGCAGAATCCTCGCATGAGCGGCACTGGACTCGTGGCAGCGATTCCAGCGCCATTCATCGACGCAGTGCTGACCCGCACATCGCATACGTGAGCCGTGACATGTACGAGGTGTTCTACCGGGACGCAGTCGAAGACACCGCAAGGTGGCCCGCAATCTCCCCGTTACGGGCGTCGGCCTGACCATCGGATCGGGTCTCGAATATCCCGTCAGTGGGGAACGGCCTCGACGCCGCGATGTACAGAACACCTGTCTCCATGCGCGGTCCTGGGAGTCCGCAGAGGAAGCGGCCATCGTCCGGGACCGCGCAGGCGAGGGCAAAACACGTCGCAGCAGCGGCAGGACGGCTGCCCCAGGTCACACGGAAGCGGAAATTACGGACGACCTTTGGGGAGTCAACTCGAGGGTGCCTCGGAGGAGCTCCGCCCTCGTAGGCCCGTCGGGACACTCCAGCTGGCGAGCATGCTGAGCTTCTCCGCAGAGGCCGAACCAGGTTCCGCGGTGTAGAGGCAGATACTCAGGTCAGGGTCGGCGGGCAGGGCCAGAATCTCGTAGGAGAGGGTGAGTTCGCCGACCACAGGGTGAACAAGGCGCCGGGTGCCGTGGGCGCACTGGTCCACGCGGTGGCCGGCCCACCAGGTGGAGAACTCGGGAACCTTGATGGACAACTCGTCGACGAATTCGTTCAGCAGGCGGTCGTCGGGATGGCGTCCGGCAGCCAGACGAAGACTGGCGACGAACGCCTCCGCGACCTGGTCCCAGTCCTGATAGAGGTCACGGGCGGCGGGCTGAAGCAGTACGAATCGCGCGAAGTTGCGGTCGCGGTGCGGCAGTGCGTCGAAGTCCGTGATCAGCGCCTTGGCAAGATGGTTGACTGCCAGGACGTCGCTGCGCTGGTTGAGGACCAGGGCCGGCGAGACATTGTTGAGGACGTCCAGCATCTGGTGGATCGCCGGACGCACGCGCGGTAGCGGGGCCGGACGGCGCCGTTCCGGGCTGGGGGACTTGGGTCGGGCGAGTTCGAAGAGGTAGCCGCGTTCGGTGTCGTCCAGACGCAGCGCGCGGGCGACCGCCTCCAGCACCGTCTCCGAGACGTGGGGGTGCCGGCCCTGTTCGAGACGGGCGTAGTAGTCCGTGCTCACCCCCGCCAGGTGCGCGACCTCTTCACGGCGCAGTCCCGGGACCCGGCGCGCGCCGCCGCTGAAGGCCACCCCCGCGTCCTCGGGACGCAGACGGGCCCGGCGCGAGCGCAGGAAGTCACCGAGCTCGTCACTTTGATCCATGCATCCAGTGATACCACTACAGCGGCATGACGGACCGGTGAGTGGACAGGCCAGACCTAGGTTCAGCAGGGCGCGCGCGAGGCGTCCGCACGCGTGTCCCGGGCGGGATGCTGGACGCGAACCGGGAGGCAACGCCGCCTCTACAGGTGGTCCTCGCCGGCAACGGGCCCTTTCTCAGACAGGGCTGCGCACGGCCGAACGGAGCACCCGGTTACCCCGCGTTCCTCACACGAAGCAGATGAATCATGCCCTTTGTGATCTACGTCCTTGGGCTGGGCATCTTCGCCGAGGGCACCTCGGAATTCATGCTCTCCGGCGTGATGCCCTCCATCGCCCAGGACCTCGACATCCCCCTCGCCTCCGCCGGAATGCTGGTGTCCGCCTTCGCCATCGGCATGCTCGTCGGAGCACCGCTGATGAGCCTGGTCACCTTGAAGATGCCGCGCCGTGCCGCGCTGGTCGGCTTCCAGCTCGTCTTCATCGCCGCCCACGTCGGCGCCGCCCTCGTCCCGCACTTCGGATTCCTGCTGGTCATGCGGGTGCTGTCGGCCATGGCGTATGCCGGATTCTGGGCCATGGCCTCGGTCGCGGCCATCTCGCTGGTGGGCGCCGACAAGCAGGGCCGGGCCATGGGAGTGGTCGTCTCGGGACTGAGCGTGGCCACGATCATCGGTGTCCCGGGCGGCACCCTGCTCGCACAGCACGCCGGCTGGGAGGCTGCCTTCTGGGCCGTAGCCGCGATGACCGCTCTGTCCACGATCGCGCTGCTCATCGCCCTACCCGGCGGCCGGGACACGACAACGGCACAGCCGCGTCTGGCCACGGAACTGCGCTCGCTGATGCAGCCACGGCTCTGGGTCGCCTACGCCACCACCGCACTGATCGTGGCCGCCCAATTCGCGATCTTCTCCTACCTCGGAGCCCTGCTGGAGGACGTCACCGGCCTCAGCACAGGCCTGGTACCCCTCGTGCTCGGACTCTACGGCGTCGGCGCGTTCATCGGCCTGACCATCGGAGGACGCGTAGCCGACCGCGCCCCCTTCACACTCCTGTTGATGGGCATGGCCGCCTTCATCGTCGCCGCGACAGCACTCACAGTGACCGCACATGTCGCCTGGGTCATGATCGCCCTGGTGGTGCTCCTGGGAGCCGCCAACTTCGGGGTCACGCCCGCAGTCAACGCCAGAGTCTTCTCCATTCTCGGAGCGACCAGGACGCTCGGCGGCGCCGTGAACATCGCCGCCTTCAACGTCGGCATCGCCGTCGTCCCCCTGGCATCCGGCCTCGTGATCAACACGGGACTGGGGCTGGCGGGTACGGCCTGGATCGGCGCGGCCCTCGGGGTCGCCCACATGGGCAGCGTTCTGCTGGACCGCCACCTCACCCGCCGCCACGAAGCGGAACCGAGGAGCCCACAACCGTCTTCGAACTGGAGCACGCTCCCGCTGCCTCCTGACAACTGCAACCGAAACCAATCGTCCCGTCTCGGGCATCGGCTGCGGAGATCGCCACATCCAGCCGACCCTTCCCTCGGCCTCGGACGCTCATGGTGATCCGCGTCGGCCCTCCGCGATCGCCGTCCGGGGCTTGCCTGGTCGTCGGAACCCAAGTCGACCTCCATGCGCGCCACCAACGTTCAACGAGAGAGGTGATAGCGACCGACTACGAACAGTACTTGCTGAGCGTCGCAAGCTATGACAAGCAGACCCACGCTGAGGTTGAGAACCTCATAAACCGGCGACGCACACTCGACGAGTTCCGGTACGAGTCCCTGAGCGGCGGAGGAGGTTACCGAGTCGTTCTGGGTCCGGCCCGTTGAACGAATCGCCAGCTCGTGAGGGGCGGTGTGTGAGTTGACGCCCGTGTCTCCCTTTCGGGAGGGGAAAGCGGGCTGTACCAGGACACCACCGCCCGGACATCGTCGACGGCCTGCGGGCCGTCGCCTCCCTCCAGGCCGGAGAAATCGCGCTCATCTGGTGTGCCGGACACGGCAACCCCCTCAATCTTGATCATGAATGGGAGTCGCCATTGTCCTCCGGGCCTGCGACGGTCACATGCCCGCGGTCCCCGCTCCAGAACCGGGCCAGACCGCCTGCTGCAGATCAGCCGGATTCGGCAGGGCGACGCCGCTCAGAGGCCGCCGATCTTGACCGGGAGCTTCTGGATCGTCGCAACCACGGTGTCAGGGTTCTCCAGGTCGATCAGATCGACCGGATTCTGCAGTTGGTACAGGTCGCCCTTCGGCGGGTACTGGGTGAGCGTGCCGATGAGCTTCGCCGGGTCCTTCGTCGTCAAGATCAGCGGCTCGCCGCCATTGCCGTTGCCGGGCTGCTCGATGACCATGGTGAAGTCCAGGACCATGATGTTCTCGAACTTCGGCGGGAAGCTCTGAGTGATCCTCAGCAGACTCTTCGGGTCGACGTCCACATCGTTCTGCTCGATCGTGATGCTCCCTCTGCCCCCGTTCTCGCCGGGCAGTTCCGCGCTGATTTTGAAGCCGACCGTCCTCATGCGCACGCTGTTCATCGGATCGTTGGGGTTGACGTCGACGCGGTGTTTGATGCCGCCCCTGAAGTCCACGGTGACCAGAGAGTTCCGGATCTTGAGGGGGCTGTTGACCGCGAGCATGCTGCACGGGATCTCCGCGCCGATGGGAGGCAGCAGTGGCATGTGGGTTCCCTTGTTCGAACGAGTGTTGGCCTGTCGATCACGCACACCCTTGAATGCCGCCTGCGCCGATGCGACATCACCACACCGTACGAACAGCTGATCTCACACGCTCAGCCCAGCCCGAAAGCGCACCGGGCAAGGTGCTCCAAAGAAACGGCCTGGATCACTCCATTGACGAGGCAGTGAGAGCGGGCGGGCTCCCCAAGGGGCGTGCAGCGGGCATAGGTTGGGCTCTCCAGTGATCATCTTTCGGGGGTGGACGTGGCAGGCCGGGATCTGCGGGCACTGTTCAGCACGAACGACCGGGGCCTGGAGGCCGTGGAGGCGTTCACGAACCGGCAGCTGCAGTGGGAGCTGGTCGCGGCCGCACTGTCCGAGCATCTGCGACTGATCAACGAGTCCGCGTTCGATGTCGAGGACCTGGAGCGCCCGCGTCACAACGTGATGGTGTTCCACGGGGTCGGGGGAATCGGCAAGACGACCTTGTCCCGCAAGCTGGAGGCCGCGCTCGCCGGGGCCGATCAGCGGCCTGCCCAGTGGGGTGAGCCCGCCTGGTCCGGACAGCGGATCCTGCCTGTACGCATCGACCTGGCTCGCTCCGCCGGAACGTCCTTCGAGGACGTCATCCTCACGGTCCGCGCGGCGCTGGCCGAACTGGGCCGCCCGCTGCCCGCCTTCGACATCGCCCTTCGCCGTTACTGGGAGACCCAGCACCCCGGTGAACCGTTGGAGGAGTACCTGCGCCGCGGTGGCCTCGCGGGCCGGTTCGGCAAGGCGATGCCGCAGCAGATGCAGTCCGCTCTCGCGGACGTCGCCCAGGCGCTCCTCCTACCGGGCACCGTCGGTACGGCGGCCGGTGCGCTGGCCGGCTCCCTCACGAGGGCGCTGCGCGAGCGCCGGCAGACCGTGCGGGCACTCGCTGGGTGCGCGCGGCTGGCGGACCTGCTGGAGGCCGACCCGGACCTGGATGCGTTGAGCTTCTACCCGCACCTGCTTGCATGGGAGCTCGCCCAGCTCCCGGCGGACAAGCGCGTCATGCCGGTGATCCTGCTGGACACCTTCGAGGACGTCGGCGACCGTACGCACCGCGACCTGGAGCGCCTCATCCAGCGGATCGTGTGGCTCATGCCGAACTGCTTCTTCGTCATCACCGGCCGCTCGCGCCTGCAGTGGGCGGATGCCGCTCTACAGGGGCAGCTCGACTACACCGGCCCGGCCGCCTGGCCGCATCTGGCCCTCCCCGCAGCCGTCCCGGCGGCCCGCGCCGCCCGGCCGCCCCACGGCCACGCGCGGCAGGTCCTCATCGGCGACTTCTCCCCCGAGGACTGTGACGACCACCTCGCCCGCCGGCTCACCCGCGACGGCGAACCGCTTATCAGCGAGGAGATCCGCCAGGTCATCGCCGGCCGCTCCCACGGCCTGCCGCTCTACCTCGACCTGTCGGTGATGCGTTTCCTCGAAATCCGCCGCACCGGCCGTAGCCCCGCCCCGGCCGACTTCGACCACGACTTCCCCGCCCTGATCGCCCGCACCCTCTCCGACCTCACCGCGCCCGAGCGGCACGTACTGCGCTCTGTGTCCTTGCTCGACGCCTTCGACCTGCCGCTCGCCGCGCGAGCCGCCGGCCTGACCCACGAGGCGCCGGCACTGCGCCTGATCGAACGCCCTTTCGTCCGGCAGGACCCCTCCGGCCTGTGGCCCTACCACCTGCATGGGCTGATCCGCTCCACCTTCCGGGACGCCGACGATCACGCCGACGACCGCTGGTCTCCGCGCGACTGGCACCAGGCCGCCCAGCGGACCCTCACCGCGCTGGGCGAGCAGTGGACCGCCGGCACCAGCCGCGACCGCCGGCTCCTCGTGGGCTGCCTGCGCCAGGGCCTCGCCATCGCCCGGGACTACAACCTCGACCTCGACTGGCTCACTGACGCCGCTTGGACCTACGTCAGCGATTCCGTCTGGGAGCCGGTCACCCCACCCGCCCCCGGCGCCCGGGCGCCCGGCACGCCCGCCGACGCCCTCGTGGAACTCCTCAGCACCCTCACCCGCCGCCAGCACGAGCACCGCGCTCGCACCGTCAGCCGGCTCACCGCCGTCCTCGACGCCGACCTGCTGCCCGCCGACCTCCAGGAGGTGGCGCTCTACTACCGGGCCAAGGCCCTGCGCGACACCGGCCGAGCCGCCCAGTCCCGCCGCGACTACCAGCAGGTTGCCGACCAGGGCGGCCGCCTCGCCCCGGCCGCCCGCCGCGGCCTGGCCCACGCCGCACGCCTGGCCGGCGACTTCCCCACCGCCCTCGCCGCCGCCCAGAATCTCGGCTGGGAAGGCCGCCACCAACGCGTGTTGGGTGACCTGTACTGGCTTCAAGGCCAACCCGAGCGTGCCGCCGCGGCCTACCTCGCCGGACGCACCGAAGCCGAACTGCACGGCAAGGCCGGCGAGGCCGCCCACAGCCAGGCCCTGCGCGCATTCGCCATCGCGCTCTACTCCCCCGACCAGGCCACCGCGGAAATCGACCTCGCCCACCAGCTCCTGACCGGCCTCAACCTGCGCGCCACCACCATCAACGTCCGCCGGGCCGAACTCATCCGCGATGCCGGCAGCGACAGCGTCGACGACCAGATCGCTACGCTGCGCACCGAACTCGATATCGCGGGCCTCAACTCGCTGACACCCGCGATCGAGCTGGCCTGCGCCTTTCACCAGGCCGTCCTTGACGACCACACCGCACTGCACGCCACGCTCACCCGGCTACGAGAGCACACGTCCGACGAAGATCACGCCTACTTCGTCGACATCGCCCAGTTCATGGCCGACGTGCCTGCCGATCAGGCCTCCGGAGTCCGGTGGCTCGACAGTGAGCAGCACATCCGCAGCCGCTGGCGTGGCCTGGTCATCGCCCGGCAGGCGCACCTGAACGCCGGGCACTGACCAAAGAAGGGGGGCCGTTTCCCGCGGGAAACGGCCCCCCTTCGTCCGAGGCGGCGCGGGTCAGGTGGGGTTCAGCGGAGTGATGCCGGTACCCGCGTACAGCTCGGGTTCCAGCGACAGGACCGTGAGCGGCTCTCCCGCCTTCACCGCATGCCAGGCGATCGCAGCAGCGTGGGCCACGGGCCAGTCCACGCTTCTCCAGTCCATCGCATCCACAGCATGAGCTGCGGTGAACGGAACGTTCTCCGCGAACCGCAGGGATGCCGCGTGCTTGCCTGCGCCCGCAACCTGCCGTTCGGCAGCGAACACGGCGAGCGAGGGGATCATGACACGACCGGTACCACGTGAGGCCTCGATGTAGAGGCCCGTGAAGAAGGAGTCCGCGCGGTACAGGGCGGCCAGAGCGGTGTGGTCCAGGACGGCCGTCAGGTTCATGCGGCGCCGCCGCCCTGATGGGCACGGATCTTCGCCCAGGCGTCCTGGCCGTCCTGCTGAACCTGCTCGGTGTACTCAATGCCGAGCTCACGGGCGGCCTCGACAGCACGCTGCTCCCGCTCGGCCTTCGTGAGCTCGCGAGTGGCGAGCTCTTCCAGCAGCTCGGTGATGGTGGTGCCGCGCTCGTCGGCGAGGATACGCAGCCGGTTGCGCACTTCCTCGCTGGTCTTGATGCTCGTCGGCTTGCTCATGCCGGTGATTCTACCGCCGGTAGAACCACCGGGGCAGTGCCCTCGAGCCGACGGCGCTGCCCGGCCCGGATGATCCATCAGTCCATGTACGCCATTGCGATGCGCCTTCCTCGATCGTCCAAGTCGTCGGTCAGCCGGTAGCTCCAACCGGCCTCACGCAGTACCTCTCCTTCTGTGGCTTCGGTGGTGAGAGTCCGCCCGTACGCCGGGCCGTACATCAAGATCACTGTTGTCATGGCGTGAACCGTAGGAGGCTCTGTCCCATAGCGCCGCGGGCACAAATCAGCCACTTGCACGTCTTTGGGCCAGCCGCACCCGCCAGCACCCCCGCGAAATGCTCCGCTGCCCCGTGGCGCCTGCGAGGTCGCCCGCTGACCTGACCGACGATCTTCACGAGAGTCATCCGCCCGTGACTGGCCCGAGCATCCCGAAGCCCACGCACACCAGCCCACTTGACCTGCAGCTTTCACGATGAACACCACTCATTTGCTGCCCCGGCACATCGCCCGGGCAGCAATGAGGTCGGTCGAAAGGCCGGCTTACTGCTTGTCGGCGAACTGCGGGTCCTTCTTCTGGTTGTAGATCTCCGCGCCGGATGCGTTGTAGGCATGCACGTAGGGGCTGGGGCCCACATAGTGCGGGCCGGGGTCGTCGGTGGAGAGAGCCGCCGCGTAGACGAACGCGCCGCCTGCCATGACCGCCGGGTACTGCTTCGGGTTGTCGCCGTAGCTGATGGTGATCTTGGCAATGTCGGATGTGTAGTGCCCGGCGCCCAGCATGACGTACTGCCCCTTGCCGGCGGGCTCGCGGATGGAGTCGAAGTACTCGATCATGTGACCGGTGCCCCACAGGCGATTGTTGATGAACGTGGGCGGGGAGTCCTGGCTGTTGCCCTTGTCGCCCTTCGACTCGCATTGCACGTACTGATCGGCTGAGTCGACGGCGATGACCACGCCGTCCCAGTCCTGCGAGGCGATGGGTGCGCGGACCGCGGCCACCGCGTGGAATCGCGATGCATCCGAGCCCAGGCAGGAGGCCAGGATCCTGGCGACGGTCCGGGCGTCGATCGGCGTCGTCGTCCCGCTGGTGATGGAGAATGCGTCCGGGGCGGAACTCGCGCGAGCCGAGGACGACGCCGAGCCGGCTCCGGCCGACGCGGAGCCGTGCGTTGTGCCCGGACTCGGTGACGAGGCGGCGCCCGTCGGGTCTCCGGCGGGGCCGGCGAGAAGCGGCTTGGCATCCCCTATCCCGCTGAAGACGGCCACGGCCGCGACGCTCATCGCCGCAACCCCGGTGGCGACGCCTAGCGGTACTCCCCACCTGCGTCGCAGCGAAGCACGGTTGTTCTCTGGGCCGATCTTCATCAGCAGCTCCTCTCGGGTCCGCCGGTGGTTCGGCAGATCACGATCGGAAGGAGCCGCAGGAACGCCCCGCGTGTGATTCATCGTGCGACCTCTTCCGCGTTGACGGGACTCTTCGAACTGAATGACGCCGGAGCCGCTGCTCCGCCAACGAGGTCGACCCCCAGCCTCCGCCGCGCCCGGTGCAGTCTGGACTTCACGGTTCCGACCGCCACCCCCAGCGCTGCCGCAGCCGCCTGCTGATCCAGGCCCGACCACACGCAGAGCTCGACGACGTCACGTTCGTGGCGCGGCAGCCGAGCCAACGCCCGGTGGATTTCCGACATGCGACGCTCGTCGTCGACCAGGCCGGCGACACGGTCCGCGTGGTCGCCCACCGGCTCGTCATGCGAGACGAGCCGGCGCAGCAACGCCTCGGCCCGCCTCAGCCGCCGCCTGGTGTTCGACAGCAGGCCGTCGGCGATGCCCAGCAGCCACGGCAAGGCCGAGTCGCGGACCAGCACCGTCTCCGATAGCCGACGCCAGGCGTGCAAGAACACGGTCGACGTGAGGTCTTCAGCTTCGGACCAGTCGGCCGTGCGCCGGAACAGATGGTTGTAGACGGTCTTCCCATGACGGTCGAACATCCGACCGAACGCCTCCCGGTCGCCGTCGACGGCCCTCGCCCACAGCTCTCGGTCAGATATCCCTCCGACCGGTACGGCGGGACCAGCATCGTTCAGTTCCATGCTCTATACGTGTCCGGCAACCGGCCGAAGGTTCCCACTGAGATAGCTCCGCTTGCCTGGGCTTTCCGTTTCGACTGTCATCGATCGGCAAGTCATCTGCCGACCCGGCCGCCTTCCACTCCCTGACAGTCGCTGTGCCGCCATGTCATGCGACCGCTTGCAGGGCGTTGCCGACGACCTTCGCCAACTCGTCGGCGGACTCGGGGGTCAGACGGTAGAACCCCTGGAGACTGACCGATCGTTCGAGACGGCCGTCCACCACGTATTTCAGACCGCGGGTCTGGCCTCGGCGGTTACGCCAGGTAAGCCCCGCCAGAAGATCGCCGGGGATCAGGGTATCGAAGCGTACGGGCGTGGCGTCCACGTGCACTGCCGCAGCGCCGCAGCCGCCGGCGCCGAGCATCGACCAGTCGCCGTGCCCGGGAAACGCCGGGTCCTGCCACGTCTCGGGGGCGGTGCCGCAGCAGTCGCGCCGCTCCCTGTCGATCACTCGCATCCGGCTCACCACGAACACGGCGCACCGGTTGACGTGCAGCGCGTACACCTCGTCCCCGACACGGGCACCCGACCAGGCGGGCAGGGAGGAATGGACGCCGCTGAAGGCGACCGGCGGCCGCTCGCCCACGCGGCCCATCTTGCGCAGGGCACGGCAGGTGTCATGGGTCCACAAGACGGTGAAGGCATCAGACATGCCGTGATCCTATGAACGAGCACTGACAACCTTGAGCGGGACAACGCTCGTGGGGCCGGCTCACCCCCGCCTGCGCGGGGAGGACGGTGCCTGTTTCTGAACCTCGGTGTGGAACGAGGCCTTGCCGCGGGGATCCGTCGGGACCCATCCGTTCGGCGTAGCATCACCGCGGCGGCTCACCAAGAGCAGCTGGCAGGGGCTGCGCTGAGAGCTGTCGACTGCATCGTCCGCCAATACTTCGACCGCCAGCCCCACGGCCGGCTCGACGACGGAGCCACCGTTCTCCCGCCGAATGGCGTGCCGGTCACCAGCACGAACGGGACTGTAGTACGTCGATCCGCTCGTGGGTCTCGGCGTCGATCACGACGGTGGCATAGCGGTGCCACCGGCGCAGAGCGAAATCGTCGACGCCGATCACGCGGGGCACCCACCCGACGGACAACGGATGTCCAGCAGGACGCGCAGGGCAGTGTGGCGCGACAGTCCCACGGCGAGTATCGCCAGCAAACGTGCCCCCGCCCGGCCCGCTAACTCCTTGACCACGGCCTTGATTTGCCTGGTCAGTCGAGCGGTGCGCCGCTGGTAACGCTCCAGCACTCCCGGCGCCTGCTCGCGGAAGGTGTGACGGCACCCGAGCGTGGGACACACCAGACGCCGCACCCGGACACGGACCACGACCCGCCGCCCGTCCACCGACACATCGGCCACCGTCCGCAGGTGAAAGCCATGCACACGGCCAGACGGCGCCCTGCAACTCGAACACGGCACCGGTTCCTCCGGCGTCCGCGCCCGCACCAGAATCCGCTCGCCCTCGTCGGCCACATCCTCAATGACCAGCGGCGACAGCCCTCAAAACACCACATCTACAAACTCGTTGACATTCCGCACGTCACTTCAACGACGAATCAATACGCTCCGTCACCACCGAATGTGAGACAGGGCCGTTGATTAGTACTCCAGCAGCACTTTGACGTTTTCCCTGTTCAGGGTCGGTCTGGGTGAGTGTAGAGGGCTGATGGCCGGCCTGTGTTCTCTTTCCCGGGCCGCCCCTCGATCGTGTGCAGCCGCCGCTGATAGTGACAGCGGTCCGGGCAGCCTCCCGGCGTGATCGACGAGCGTGCAGTTGAGATCTGGAACGACGAACTCGAGGAACTGTTCCTGCGTACCGGCCACCGCTTCAGGCGTGTCGAGCCGCGTCGCCGGATGCGTGACTACATCCGTGGACTACTGGGCCCGGTCGGCCGCAAAAACGGCTGGCAGCTGGCCGAATACGCCGGACACCGCACACCCGACCGCCTCCAGCGGCTCCTCAACGGCGCCCGCTGGGACGCCGATGAGCTCCGCGACGACCTCCAGCACTACGTAGCCGAACGGCTCGGCGAGCCCGACGGGATCCTCATCCTCGACGACACCGGCTTCCTCAAGAAAGGCACCACCTCGGCCGGCGTCCAGCGCCAGTACTCCGGCACCGCCGGCCGCACCGAAAACTGCCAGATCGGCGTGTTCGCCGCCTACGCCACCACACACGGACGCGCCCTGGTGGACCGGGAGTTGTACCTGCCCAAGACCTGGACCGACGACCGCGACCGCTGCCGCGCCGCTCACATCCCCAACGAGCGGACTTTCGCCACCAAACCCGACCTGGCCAAGGCCATGGTGCTGCGGGCGATCGCCTCACCGCTGCCGATCGCCTGGGTGACCGCGGACGCCGCCTACGGCCAGGAATGGCGGCTGCGCCACATGCTGGAGGAGACCAGCCTGGGGTATGTACTCGCGGTTCCCAAGTCCCAGCAGGTGCCCCACTTCGGACGCATCGACCACCTCTTCTCCCAAGCACCCGACGAAGCGTGGGAGAGACGTTCGTGCGGTGACGGGGCCAAGGGCCCGCGCGTCTACCACTGGGCCGCCCTGCAGATCACGCCCATCGAGGACTTCGACGACGAGATGCCCACCCACCAGCGGTGGGCACTGGCCCGCCGCAGCATCAACAAGCCCGAAGAGATCGCCTACTACCTCGCCTACGCACCGCTCGGCACCACCATCGAGCACTTGGTCCGCGTCGCCGGGACGCGCTGGGCCATCGAGGAAGCCTTCCAGGCCGCGAAGAACGAATGCGGCCTCGACCAGTACGAAGTCCGCCGCTACACCGGCTGGATGCGGCACATCACCCTGGCCATGCTGGCGCATGCCTTCCTGGCCGTCATGGCCGTCGACGCCGCGGCAAAAGGGGCAGCAGAAACGGTTCCTGCCTCGCGCCCCTCACCGTGGCAGAAATTCGGCGGCTCCTGGCAACTGGCCACTCATCCATCGCCGTTCACCAGCCCCTCATCAGCGCACGCGCGTTGAGGTGGTCACACTGGCGCAGACGACGCCAAGCCGTCGCCCGCCGCTGTCACTATCAGCGGCGGCTGCACACGATCGAGGGGCGGCCCGGGAAAGAGAACACAGGCCGGCCATCAGCCCTCTACACTCACCCAGACCGACCCTGAACAGGGAAAACGTCAAAGTGCTGCTGGAGTATTAGTACTCCAGCCGTAGATCGTGATCTTGTGAGTGGGGGCGCCGCTGATATGGCGCGGCCACCATTGACCATCTCGACGAGACCGGCCGCGCCATCGGCGGCGTCCATCCCTCTCTGCCTACTTGAGTCCACCGAGACGAAGGGCATCCTCGATCTCGCTGAGCTTCGCGGACGGCAGGACGCCCGCCTGCCCGGTCAGGTCTTCCCTGGCCAGGGTGACCAGCCAAGTGCAAGGGATGAGGTCGGGACGTGGAAGTGCGACTCTCAGGACGCCTTCGAGAGGCAGTCCTTCGGGGGCACCTACTGCCACCTCAACGGCCACGCCGCTGAGATCGGTGCCCGCGGGAGCGACGACCTGCATCGCCAAGAAACCGGACGCCTCTTCTCCCGACAGCAGTACGACTGCCCGCTGCTCGTTGAAATCTGCCCACCAGACTTCGCCACGTCGCATATGTCCTCCTGATACGGGACGGTGCGCCTGCGTCGCCCCTTCGACCGCCGCCTACTCCAGGCACAGATCGTAATGTTGGCTGGTCAGGGCCGACGATAAGACGGCTGCGGCCACCGTTGATCATCGTGAGTTGTGTGGACTGACGAAGAGACGGTGGCCGCAGGTCACAGCATAGAACCCGCCCGTTGGCGGGACGCGTTCGAGGGTCTGATGGGCCGGATCGCGGGGCGCTTCGCGCGGGTCGAACCCCGGCGCAGGGCGGCGCGGTTGGTGCTCGGTCTATTGGCCGACCTGCCACGCAAGAACTGCTGGACAATCGCGGAGTGGGCCGGCGAGACCACTCCGGACGGTATGCAGCACCTGTTGGGCCGGGCCAAGTGGGATGCCGATGCGGTACGCGATGACGTACGGGAGTACGTGGTGGAGCATCTGCACGACGACCGGGCGGTACTGGTGGTCGACGAGACCGGGGACGTGAAGAAGGGCACCAGCACGGTCGGGGTACAGCGCCAGTACACCGGCACCGCTGGCAGGATTGAGAACTCCCAAGTCGCTGTCTATCTGGTCTACGCAGGTCAGCGCGGCCACACCGCCGTGGACCGGGAACTCTACGTTCCGCGCTCCTGGACCTTGGACCCCGACCGCTGCCGGGCTGCGGGCCTGGACGAGGACATCGTCTTCGCGACCAAGCCGGAGCTGGCCACTCGTATGGTCGCCCGGTTCCTGGACGCCGGCCATCAGGCTGCCTGGGTGGCGGGGGACGAGGTCTACGGCGGCAACCCGAAGCTGCGAACCGCACTGGAGGAACGCGGCACCGGCTACGTCCTTGCGGTGGCCTGCTCGCACGAAGTCACCACCGGTGCGGGGAAGTTCCGTGCGGACATCTTGTCCAAGAAGGTGCCCAAGCGGGCCTGGCAGAAGCTATCGGCAGGGGCCGGGGCCAAGGGGCACCGCTTCTACAACTGGGCAGTCATCGACCTCGCCGACCCCCGCCCCGGGAGTCGTCAGCTGCTGATCCGCCGTAACCGCAGCACCGGTGAACTCGCCTACTACCGCTGCTACTCGCCCGCGTCCGTGCCGTTGGCCGTGCTGGTCAGAGTCGCTGGATCAAGATGGCGGGTGGAGGAGTTCTTCCAATCCGGAAAGGGCCTGGCCGCACTCGACGAGCACCAGGTTCGCCGCTATACCTCCTGGTCCCGCTGGGTCACCCTCGCCATGCTCGCTCACGCCTTCCTCGCCGTCGTCCGCGCCGACGAACACGCCCGCCATCCCGCCCCGGACGAGCTGATCCCGCTCACCTGCAACGAGATCCAGCGACTGTTCACGACGCTGATCGTCCGGCTCGTGCACGATGCAGCCCACCGGCTCCGCTGGTCCGCCTGGCGCCGCCGCCACCAGGCCCGAGCCCAGGTCAGCCATTACCGCCGACAAGCCGCGAATCAGACATGAAGATCACGATCTACGGCTGGAGTACTAGTACTCCAGCAGCACTTTGACGTTTTCCCTGTTCAGGGTCGGTCTGGGTGAGTGTAGAGGGCTGATGGCCGGCCTGTGTTCTCTTTCCCGGGCCGCCCCTCGATCGTGTGCAGCCGCCGCTGATAGTGACAGCGGCGGGCGACGGCTTGGCGTCGTCTGCGCCAGTGTGACCACCTCAACGCGCGTGCGCTGATGAGGGGCTGGTGAACGGCGATGGATGAGTGGCCAGTTGCCAGGAGCCGCCGAATTTCTGCCACGGTGAGGGGCGCGAGGCAGGAACCGTTTCTGCTGCCCCTTTTGCCGCGGCGTCGACGGCCATGACGGCCAGGAAGGCATGCGCCAGCATGGCCAGGGTGATGTGCCGCATCCAGCCGGTGTAGCGGCGGACTTCGTACTGGTCGAGGCCGCATTCGTTCTTCGCGGCCTGGAAGGCTTCCTCGATGGCCCAGCGCGTCCCGGCGACGCGGACCAAGTGCTCGATGGTGGTGCCGAGCGGTGCGTAGGCGAGGTAGTAGGCGATCTCTTCGGGCTTGTTGATGCTGCGGCGGGCCAGTGCCCACCGCTGGTGGGTGGGCATCTCGTCGTCGAAGTCCTCGATGGGCGTGATCTGCAGGGCGGCCCAGTGGTAGACGCGCGGGCCCTTGGCCCCGTCACCGCACGAACGTCTCTCCCACGCTTCGTCGGGTGCTTGGGAGAAGAGGTGGTCGATGCGTCCGAAGTGGGGCACCTGCTGGGACTTGGGAACCGCGAGTACATACCCCAGGCTGGTCTCCTCCAGCATGTGGCGCAGCCGCCATTCCTGGCCGTAGGCGGCGTCCGCGGTCACCCAGGCGATCGGCAGCGGTGAGGCGATCGCCCGCAGCACCATGGCCTTGGCCAGGTCGGGTTTGGTGGCGAAAGTCCGCTCGTTGGGGATGTGAGCGGCGCGGCAGCGGTCGCGGTCGTCGGTCCAGGTCTTGGGCAGGTACAACTCCCGGTCCACCAGGGCGCGTCCGTGTGTGGTGGCGTAGGCGGCGAACACGCCGATCTGGCAGTTTTCGGTGCGGCCGGCGGTGCCGGAGTACTGGCGCTGGACGCCGGCCGAGGTGGTGCCTTTCTTGAGGAAGCCGGTGTCGTCGAGGATGAGGATCCCGTCGGGCTCGCCGAGCCGTTCGGCTACGTAGTGCTGGAGGTCGTCGCGGAGCTCATCGGCGTCCCAGCGGGCGCCGTTGAGGAGCCGCTGGAGGCGGTCGGGTGTGCGGTGTCCGGCGTATTCGGCCAGCTGCCAGCCGTTTTTGCGGCCGACCGGGCCCAGTAGTCCACGGATGTAGTCACGCATCCGGCGACGCGGCTCGACACGCCTGAAGCGGTGGCCGGTACGCAGGAACAGTTCCTCGAGTTCGTCGTTCCAGATCTCAACTGCACGCTCGTCGATCACGCCGGGAGGCTGCCCGGACCGCTGTCACTATCAGCGGCGGCTGCACACGATCGAGGGGCGGCCCGGGAAAGAGAACACAGGCCGGCCATCAGCCCTCTACACTCACCCAGACCGACCCTGAACAGGGAAAACGTCAAAGTGCTGCTGGAGTATTAGAAACTCCCCCTCACGGACGTGCCCACCTCTCCCGGTCCCACCCGACGCCAGCTGCTGCCGATCATCGAGGTCCGACGCGTGGCCGCCGAACACCGGTGACACGGCTGCACGGCCTGCCCCCGCGCCGCCACAAGCCCTGAAGGGCTGGGCCGGCACCGTCCCCAGGGCTTCGGGCGGGGAAAGCCGTGGCGGTGCAGTGGTTGCCGGTCAGCAGGTGCATGCTGTTGCGCCGCGGTTGCCTCCGGACGGGAGGCAATGCGCCCCGTGGTCCCGGCCTGTCGGCTGTGTCGATCCGATGCTTCCGCTCCGTGCCGGTCACTGCGACTCCTAGGATGAAGCGTTGCTGGCTGCCCGCGCGGACGGTGCCGACCATGGGGGCCATGACCTCCCCCCCCCGTCCTACAACCGCCGCCCGAACCGCGGAATATGAATTGCCCTGGGGAGATGTTCCGGGGAACGCCGAACTCGAAAAGTCGGGCCAGCTGGTCTTCCTCAAGGCGCGGATAGGCCCTGTCGCCCCAGATTCGGGGGCCTGGTGGTCGCGAGGACATGATCATCTCCCCTAGATCGGGCATTAGACCAACAGCCGGCCCCACCCTGTACTGACGCGCCAGTCATCCAATGGGGCCCCGGCGTGCACCGCGCGTAGGCCGGGCACAAGCCCCGGCCCGACGGATCTCGGGCTGCGGCAGGAGGCTCTTGAGCGCAGTCCTGGCCATAAGCGCGGTCTTGGCCATAAGGTCGGGCCCCTAAGGAAACCCGTGAAAAACCACCGCCGGCTGGCGGGCCAAGCGGTCGTCCTGCCTCTCATCGAGGCAACACCGAAATAGGGCGGCCGCATTCAGACCTGGACAAGGCCGCCGTCAACGAAGAGTTCGGCTCCCGTGGTGAAGGAGCTCTGGTCCGAGGCGAGAAAGACGGCCGTGGCGGCGACTTCGTCGGGGCGTCCTATCCTGCCGAGGGGAATATCGTCGGCGAGACGGTCCGCCAACTGCTGTTCACCCTTTGCCGGGCTGCCCAGACCGCGGATGCCCGGGGTCTCTATCGGTCCCGGGCTGAGGGCATTGACACGGATGCCGCGCCCCGCGAGTTCGGCGGCCCAGGTGCGGGCCAGGTTGCGGATGGCGGCCTTGGTGGCACTGTAGACCGTCATGGCCTGGACGCCCATCGACGCGTTGGTGGACGAGAGCACGATGACCGAGGCCCCGTCCGGCAGCAAAGGGAGTGCCTTCTGGACTGTGAAGATCGTCCCCTTGACGTTGATGTCGAAGGTCGAACGGTACTGCTCCTCGGTGATCTCCTCCAGTCGCGCCAGCTCGCCGCCGCCGGCGTTGGCGACGACGACATCCAGCCGTCCGCTGCCACCCTGGATGATCGCGAACAGCTCATCCAGAGCGTCGAGATGCGAGACATCACTCTGTATGCCGATGGCCCGTCCCCCGAGGGATTCCACAGCCGCATCAAGTTCGGGTTTGCGCCGGCCTGTGAGGTACACGGTGGCGCCCTCGTCGACGAACCGACGGGCTATAGCCAGACCGATCCCGGTCGAGCCACCAGTCACCAGGCTGATCTTGCCATCAAGCTGTCCCATGATGTCCACATCTCCCTTGCGGCAGCTCGGCCAGAGGCCGACCGAGGGCCCAGCGCGCCGGCACGCGGCAACTACGCCCCCACCGAGGGCGCAGTCCTCCGCCGTCCTACCTCACGGACTGCATGGTTTAGTTCGATTTGTACCTATTAGTAAAAAACCCCAAGCGGCGCGCTGCAACCGGAGGGGTTCTCACCTGCGGACTTTCGACCTCTGGATCAGACGGGAGGGCTCTGGCAGCGTTTCAAGCCGAGCGGGAAGGTCCTCGGCGAGGCGGCGCGCCCGAGCGGGAGTGGAGGCGGCTCTCGACTGCGCGGCCTCGAAATCGATCTTTCGGTTCGCGTAGATCACGACCTCGCCGTCCAGGACGGTGGTCGGCGGGAGCATGTCGCGTTATACGTCACACGGGAGCATCCTGGGCCGCCGATCAAAGCCGTCTCGCTTCTTGCGGCTGTGACAACCGATCCGCTGGAGACTCGAGCAGACCAACGGGACCTTGATGCTCCACCGCAGGCTGGTCCGCGACTACGAACACCGCCCGGCCTCGGCCGAGTCACGGGTGTACTGGGCGATAAGCGACGTGATGGCCCGTCGGCTGACGGGCACCTCCGCCCTGGCGCGGCGCGACCCGCAGCAGACGCTCGGCGCCCTGCTGGCCCGCCTGGAGGTCCCCGAGCGGCAGATCGCCGTGGAAGCGGAGGCCGCTCACGAGCAGATCGTCCAGCTGACCGCGCTGCTGGACGGACTCGCCCAGGCCGCCGAACACATCGCGATCACCCGTAAAACGCTCCTGGAACTGACCGACGAGGCGCCCCTGGCACCGGCGGAGCCGGCTGCGTCCCTGCCGGACAGCCCCGCCTACCAGCAGATCATGGCCGTGTTCGCCGAAGCCGACGCCCCCTTGCGTGCGCGCAACGTGTGCGAGGCGATGGACCTGAACCCCGCACCGAACAACATCAACAACGTCCGCATCAAACTGAAGCGTTTGACCAGTGTTCGACGCCGGTCGCCCGGCGGTAACGGGATCAGAGGTACTTCGTGAAGAACGGGGACAGGTGAGCGGTTGCCTGGTCGACGTACTCGGGGATGTCGTAGAGGGAGACGTGTCCGGCGCCGTCGACGATGGCCAGCTCCTTGGGGCTGTTCACGCGCGGCAGGAGCTGCTCAGCCTGCCACAGGGAGCCGGCCTTGCTGCCGGCGACCATGAGCAGCGGCTGGGTCAGCAGCGTTTCGACCTGGTGGAACGCGTCGAAGGCGTAGACGTTCGCAATGCTGGTGAACAGCATGCGGTTGTCGGAGCGGGGGTGCTTGGCCCGCGGCGTGCGGTAGTAGTCGTGGGCCTCGGCCATGTCGGGGACCGTGGTCTCGTCCACCGTCTCGGGCACGTACGGCACGATGACGGCGTCGGCGCCCGGGGCTTCGGCGGCTCGCTGCTGCGCCACCGCGTCAAGGGTGGCGAGCTGCCTGGCGACGGGCTCGGTCCCGTCCCAGCCCAGGCGGTAGGCGGCGCCGATGTCGATCGGGCATGGTGCCGACGGCCTTGATGCGGCGGTCGGTCATCGTGGCGTTGACGGCGTAGCCGGCGCCGGCGCAGATGCCGAGCACACCGATGCGGCCGGCGTCGACGTAGCTGAGCGTGGACAGGTAGTCCACGGCCGCCCGCACGTCCTCGACCCGGGAGGCGGGGTCTTCGAGGTGGCGGGGCTGTCCGCCGCTCTCACCCTGGTGGGAGGCGTCGAAGGCGAGGGTGACGAAGCCCTCGCGGGCGAGCTTTTCAGCGTAGAGGCCGGCTGTCTGCTCCTTGACGCCGCCGCCGGGGTGCACGGAGACGATCGCCGGGTAGGACCGGTCCTCGGAGAAGCCGTCCGGGAGGTGGAGGTTCCCGGCCATGGTGACGCCTGCGTTGGTGAAGGTGACGTTCTGCATCCTGATGTCCTTCGCTGATCTGGCCAGGAGAGGGGCCGTGAGACCGCCGCTCCCCTGATCTGGGTGAGAGCCCGCAGAGCCGGTCCGAAACCATGCGATGAGCGGGCCGACAACCATGCAACCGCTGCGTCGGCGAACGAGGGAGTCACCGCTGAAAGGTGTAATGGCAGGGCACCCCACCAGGCCCTGCGGCTGCCTAGCCTGGAAGGCATGGACCACCGCAGCGAGATCCGCGAGTTCCTGACCTCCCGCCGGGCCAGGATCACCCCCGACCAGGCCGGGCAGCCCAGCTACGGCGCCCGCCGGGTGCCCGGACTACGCCGCGCCGAGGCCGCGCAGCTCGCCGGGGCAGCGTCGAGTACTACGCCCGCCTGGAACGAGGCAACCTCACCGGGGTGTCCGACGCCGTCCTGGACGCGCTCGCCCGCGCCCTGCGGCTGGACGACGCCGAACGGGCCCACCTCCACGACCTGGCCCGCGCCGCCGGAACCAGTCCGCGCCGACGTCGTAAACCGGCGGCCCCGCAGGGCGTGCGGCCCAATGTCCAGCGCCTCCTCGACGCGATGACCGACACCCCGGCAGCCGTCATCAACGGCCGCACGGACGTCCTGGCGAGCAACGCACTCGGCCGGGCCCTGTTCGCATCGCTCCACGACACCACGACGCAGCCTCCCAACCACGCCCGGTTCATCTACCTCGACGCCCGCTCCCACGCCTTCTGGGACAACTGGGACCACGCCGCGGACGACGCCGTGGCCCTGCTGCACGCCCACGCCGGCCGGAACCCCTTCGACCAGGACCTGACCGCCCTGATCGGCGAACTGTCCACCCGCAGCACGGACTTCCGCGCCCGCTGGGCCCGCCACGACGTACGCCGCCACACCACCGGCGTCAAACACCTCCACCACCCCGCCATCGGCACCCTCCACCTCACCTTCGAGGCCATGGCACTCGTCGCCGACGACGACCTGACCCCTCGCCTACTGCGCCGAACCCGGCACCGCCTCCGAGGACGGCCTGCGCCTGCTGGCGACCTGGGCGGCCACCCACGACCAACAGCGGAAGCGGACAGTTCGTACCGTCGACGAAACCTGAGCGACCGGGCCGGCCCCTGCGAGCAACCCACGAACGCCTCAACCGTCGTCGCCGGCGCACCGTGCTCATCCCGACGAGCCAAAACTGTTGGAGCTGTCTCTCCCCAGCTTTCCCAGCTCTGCGAGCCCGCACCTGCAGGAGTCGGTCATATGCCTCCCCGTCGAGTAGACCGAGCTGCTGCGGCGCCTTGAGTAGCGCAACCAGCGTGAGGATGCGCTCACCGTGGCCCCCGAGGCACTGGACGACTTCTTCTCCTGCTTCGAGGAGCCGGCCCCGGCCAGGAACGCGATCGTCTACATCGGGGGCTACCGGTCCCGGCGCCTGCGCTGCGGCCTGGCTACGGCCAGAGCTTCGGTGGCCACCAGGCCGGCGGCACGATGGATGTCTGCGCGGTCGGGCTGCCGGGGGTCGCCTGAGGCTGCTGCCAGACGCACGCAGGCTTTGACCAGTTCGGCTCCACCCGTGAGCGCCTCGTCGTCGGGGATGACAAGACACCGGCCCGGGTGGCGGCTGGCGTAGGCGTGGGCGTTGTCGAGCTGGTCGCCGCGGCTGACGGAGCCTGGCAGGGGGATGAGCACGGCCGGCGTGCCGAGGGCTTCGATCTCGGCGAGGGTTGTTGCCCCGGCCCGGCCGATGACCAGGTCGGCGAGCCAGAGTGCGTCGGTCATCTCTGCGTGCAGATACTCCCGTTGCCGGTAGTTCTCGATGCCGTCCAGGGAGGGGTCGAGGTTCCCCTTGCCGCAGACGTGGACGACCGAGAAACGGGCGCAGAACTCATTCAGCTGGCTGCGCACCGCGTTGTTGATGCGTGTGGAGCCCTGGCTGCCGCAGAAGATCAGCAGCACGGGGACCGGTTTGAGGCCCCAGTGCCGGCGCAGCCGCTCCGGGTTGCCGTCGGCGAGGTCGTGGCGCAGCGGAAGGCCGGTAACGACTGTTTTCCGGCTGAGCCAGCGGGGGGTGGCGGCGGAGGCCGGGACGGCCAGGCAGACCCGGGTGGCCAGGCGGGCGAGGATTGTGTTGGCGAGGCCGAGCGAGTGGTCCGATTCGTGAATGACGAGGGGAACCCGGCACAGCCAGGCCGCGATGCCGACAGGGACGGTCACGTAGCCGCCCTTGCTGAAGACGACGTCCGGGCGCTCACGCCGCATGGCCTTCCAGGCAGCGCCGATGCCGTGCAGCACGGTGAACGGCATGCGCAGGTTGCTCCACGAGCCGTAGCGTTTCAGGCCTGCTGAAGGCACCGGCCGGAAGGGAATGTCCGAGGTCTTCGCGTATTCGTGCTCGATACTGTCCGAACGGCCGAAGTAGACAAGTTCGTGTGCGCCGTTCTGGTTCAGCTGGGCTGCTACCGCGAGAGCGGGTACAACATGTCCTGCACTGCCACCGCCGGTGATCCCAATTTTCATTACACCGTATCCGGTTCACTTGTTCGGGTCTTTTGGATGACTGGCTGTTCCGGCGAGCCCGGGTGCCGGGCCCCGGACGTTGGCCGGTCCATCGTGCTGCCGTGCGCTTGGGGTTGGTCGGGTCGGCCGGACTCGAACCGGCTCCTCGGCGGCACTTTTGCCGTGCTCCACCACTTAAGCTACGACCCGTCGGTACTATACGAGATTAGGCTCTGACTTGATTTTCGTAGCGGGTGATCGAACCCGTCGTGGTTCTCCCTGCCCTGGGCGCAGACTGGTGGGTGTATGCCCTCGAGTTGGAGGTCCTGCTGCCGCAGCTGGCCGCGGTGCAGGTACGGGAAGTGCAGGCTGGCGGGGATCTGATCCAGATTATGGCCCGGACCCGGGACGGTGTCGCGGTGGCGTGTTCGGGCTGTGGCTGGTTATCGGACTGGGTGCACAGCCGGTACGAACGGCATGTCGCTGACGAGGCGGTCGGGGGCCGGCCGGTCACGGTCGACCTCTCGGTCCGCCGCCTGTACTGCGAGAACCCCGGGTGTTCGAAGACCACGTTCGTGGAGCAGGTCGATGGACTGACCGTGCGCTACCAGCGACGCACCCCTGCCCTGCAGCAACTGCTGAGTGCTGTCGCGGCGGCGCTCGTCGGCAAGACCGCCGTCCGATTACTGCCTCACCTGCATCAACTGGTCAGTTGCAGCACGTTGCTGACCATGCTGATGGCACTTCCGCTCCCCGTCCTGCCGGTTCCGCAGGTGCTGGGAGTCGATGATTTCGCGCTACGGCGCGGTCACCGCTACGCCACCGTCCTGATCGACGTGATCACCCACGCCCGCGTCGACGTACTGGCCGACCGCACCGCCGAGACGCTGACCGCCTGGCTGCGTGCACACCCCGGGGTGGAGGTCGTATGCCGGGACGGCTCGGCCGGCTACGCCGAGGGCATCCGTCAGGGAGCCCCCGACGCGGTGCAGGTCAGCGACCGATGGCACCTGTGGCACAACCTCGCCGCCGCGGTGGAGAAGACGGTGGCCGCGCACGCCGCGTGCTGGCGCGCGGTGCCCCCCGAGGCGACGCCCGGGTCGCGCAACGCGCGTGTCCTGCAGACCCATGCCGCCGTGCACGCCTCACTCGAGACCGGGGTGAGTCTGTGCGAGACCGGCCGACGCCTGGGCCTCGCGCTGAACACCGTCAAACGGTACGCCCGCGTCGGTGACCCCGCGCAGCTGATCCGGCCCCCTCAGTACCGGCGCTGCCTGGTCGATCCCTACCGCGACCACCTGCGGACTCGCCGCGCGGCCGGTCCGGTGGCCACCACCACCCTCCTCGCGGAGATCCGCGTACTGGGCTACACCGGCAGCCCGAACCTGCTAGTCCGCTACCTCGAACAGGGCCGGGCCGAGGAGTCTTTGGCCGACCCGTCCGTCCGCCGCCTCACCTCCTGGATCATGACCGACCCCGACCACCTGGCCGATGAGCCGGGGACCCACCGCGACAAACTCACCGCCGTCTGCCCCGAGATGACCGCCTTGACCAGCCACGTCACCGCTTTCGCCAAGCTACTGGCCCACCACGAACATCCCACCACCGGGCACGCGGCCCTGGCCGAATGGATCGAGGCCGTGAACGGCGACGACCTCCCCGCCCTGCACGCCTTCGTCCGCGGCCTTCAGAAGGACCAAGACGCCGTTCAAGCCGGTCTCGACCTGCCCTACAGCAACGGAGCCACCGAGGGCATCAACAACAAGACCAAGCTCCTCAAGCGCCAGACCTACGGACGAGCCGGCTTCGCCCTCCTCCGCCAGCGCATCCTGCTCAACTGATCTTCGGGTCAACGGGACGATCACCCGCTACGAAAATCAAGTCAGAGCCCGAGATTAGGTGCGAACGGATCCGGGAGTCAATGCAGAGCATGTAATTGGCGGCAAATTTCGGTCACTTCTTCCGTAGGTTTCTGATGTGGTGCTGAATTGTTTTCTGGCGTGCGAATTTTGATGCCGCCGAGAACTCTGTCCGGCGGCATCACCCGGAAGTCGATTTGGCCTCTTAGCTTGTCTGCTGGGGGCTGGGGGCTGAGGGCTGGGGGTGCCGGGAATATGGCTGAGAGGCACCTCCTGGTGGCGGCTGGTCCAGCGGTCGATGAACTCGACGGTGCCGTCGGTCTGCCGCGGGGAGATGACCAGGACGTGGGGCACGCCGACCAGTCGGGCGTAGGCGAATTTCTCACCTGCCGCTTCGGGCCGGTCGTCGACGAGCAGGCGTGCGCCGTGCTGCTGGAGTTGTCTGACGATCTGTTCGGTGCGCTCGCGCATCTCGGGCAGGTCTGCCCGCAGCACGATGAGGTGGAGGTCTGCGGGGCCGCACCCTGGCTTCCAGCACAGTCCGTGGTGGTCGCGGTGGAGGTCGGCGAGGGTCTGCAGGCAGCGGGGGATGCCGATGCCGGAGCAGGCCATGTGGGCGGGTGCGGAGGTGCCCTGGGCGTCGGCGACGGTGAGGCCCATGGGGGCGGAGTACTGGGTGCCGAGTTCGAAGCCCCTCGGCCGGCGGAACCCGCAGTCCACCGGCCCCTCGCGCCAGGCAGGCGATCATGGTCTCAGGGGCGGGATGGTTGGCGTAGGGTGGAGGAATCCGACGCGGGGTGGAGCAGCTCGGTAGCTCGCTGGGCTCATAACCCAGAGGTCGCAGGTTCAAATCCTGTCCCCGCTACTGAAACCTGAGGGGCCAGCACGATGTGTTGGCCCCTCAGGCGTGTCCAGACCCGGGGCGCGGCAGCACGCTTGGTGGATCAGTCATCCGACAGTCGCAGGTTCACGAGGCGGCGCGTGCGGTGCGTTGGGGCGGCGGTGTCGGCATGGCAACGGTCAGGTGGTTCCACAGGTCCAGCAGCAAGGTCGGCCGGCACGCCGGGCGCGGGGCGGAGCCGGCCGGTTCTGTTGGGCCGGCTGGTCAGCGGGCAGAGTGGGCGCCGGCGGGAGCGGTGGTGAGTACGGGGTGCAGGACTCCGGTGCGCAGGTGGGCGACGAGCGGGGTAGCGAGGCGGCTCATGAGGCGGCTGGCCAGGTAGGCGACGGGCAGTGCGAGGAGGGCGGCGCCGAGGACGTCGTGGGGGTAGTGGGCGCCGACGTAGACGCGGGTGAAGCCCTCCAGTACTGCGAAGACGGCGGCGATGGCGGACAGGCGCCGGTCGAGGAGCCACAGGGCCGCCACGGCGGCGAACGCGGTGGTGCTGTGGCCGCTGGGGAAGGCGTAGTCGGTGCGCGCGGGGCAGGCGTCGACGAGGTAGGCGTGGGGCAGCGAGTAGCACGGCCGTACCTCCGCAACCAGTTTCTTGGCCACCTCGGCGACGGCGAAGGCGGCCACCACGGCGACTGGCGCGGCCAGAGCCAGGGCCATCGACCGGGCATCGCGGTGGCGGGCATTCCACCAGCCCATCAGCATGAGCACCGCGAACACCCCCAGGCCGGCGTTGGTCCACAGCTCGATCGGGGTGTTGAGCCATGGGGTGTCGCGGGCGAAGTCGGTGACGGTGGTGAACAGCGAGCCGTCGACGGAAGAGCCGTCGAAGGCGAGCTGGGCCGCGGACTGCACTGTCATCAAGCGGGGTCTCCCAAGGTCGGGGCGTGCTGGCGGGCAGCACCCCATGCATCTACAGGCGTGTAAAACTTCAGGGCGGTGTGCGCCATTTCCGGGAAAGCGGGCGTTGACCGCGCGTGCCGCGCCCGGAAGGCATGACAGACTCGGCACGGCAACTTCTACGAGCGTGTAGAAGTTCTACAGGACTGTAGATGATGAACGAAAGGTATCCAAGTCATGAACACCGGCCCTGCTCCGGGTGAGCGCAGACCAGGCGGCGCGCTGGAGGCCGAGGTCCTGGCCCTGCTGCAGGCCTGTCGGCAGGCGCAGACCCCGGGAGAAGTACTGCAGCGGCTGGGGGACGATCTGTCCTACAGCACGGTGGTGACGGTGCTGTCGAGGTTGTTCGACAAGGGGCTGCTGGCCCGCAGCAAGCAGGGCCGCGCCTACGCGTACGCGCCGGTCGCCGACGCCCATGGACTGACCGCACGGCGCATGCGCCAGGTACTGGAGTCCGACCCGGACCCCGAGGCGGTCCTTTCCCGGTTCGTGGAGGAACTGCCTGCCCGGGATGAACAGTTGCTGCGGCAGCTTCTCGGCGATCTTCCGGACCAGGAGTGAGCCGGTGGTGATGCACTCGCTGATCTACCTGCCCCTCCTCTTCCCCGTCCCGGCCGCGCTGGCCGCACGGCCGCTGGCCGAACGACTGGCACCGTGGCTGGCCACGTGGCTGCTGACCACCTGCGCGCTGGCGCTGGCAGCGCTGAGCTGCGTGGCCCTCGGAGTGCTGGTCGTGGCGGGCTTGGTGCGGCTGCCGCTGGCCGCCCTGGTGGGCGACTGGTCGCCGGCCACCGTGCGCGCGGGTGACTCGGTGTCGAAGATCGAGGCCGCCGCCGCGGGCGCGCTGCTGGTGGCCGCGGTGCTGGCGGGCGTTCGGATGCTGTGGCGCCGGATGCGGGCGCTGGCCGCCGCGGCGTTCGAGGCGGCCTGCCTGCCCGGGCCCGGCCAGCTGGTGGTCGTGGACGACACGGTCCCCGACGCGTACGCGCTGCCCGGCCTGCCCGGCCGGGTGGTGGTGTCCACCGGCATGCTGGACGCTCTCAACGACGCAGACCGCAAGGCCATGCTCGCGCACGAACGTGCCCACCTGGCCTGCCACCACTACGCCTTCGTCGCCGCCGCGGTCGCCTACACCGTGGAGCGCTGGGCGGACGAGCGCGCCGCGACCACGTGCGGCGACCGCCGCCAGGTCGCCCGCGCGGTGGGCAAGGCCGCCCTGGCCACCACCCACCACCCCGCCCGCCGACGGGTCCCCGAAGCCGTCCTCGGACTGCTCGAACGCCGCCGTTCCGCACTGTACGGCGCCGGTCCCGTGCCACGCCGCGTCGCCGCCCTGCTCGCCGAGCCGCACACCTACTCCCCGCCGCTGAACTACCCCATCCTGCCCCTGGCCGCAGCCGCCGCCGTGGTCGGCGCCAGCGCCCTGTGCGCCTTCGCCGCCGCCCACGACCTGCACCTCGTCCTCAAACTCGCCGGCGCCGGCTGACCTGCACCCCAAGCCCGCCGATGCCCCAGACGACCAGAAAGGACCCGCCGGTGCCGACCACCGCCCCACGCGACAAACGTTCGGAGCGGGCCCGGCTGTGGCCCCTGTACGCGGC
Organism: Streptomyces sp. RLB3-17; assembly: GCF_007113425.2. NCBI lineage: Bacteria > Bacillati > Actinomycetota > Actinomycetes > Kitasatosporales > Streptomycetaceae > Streptomyces > Streptomyces sp. RLB3-17. The sequence goes on from NZ_CP041610.2 coordinate 227,066, forward strand.
GGGCTTCACCACCGCGTTCGGCGCCCACAGCGTCGCGGCGAACCTGGGCCGCTTCACCACCGGCCACCACCAGTCGCTCCTGGTCCTTGGTGGCCTGCTCGCCCTGTACGACGGTGCCGAAGTCCTCCTCAAGCCCGTCTTCGGCACCCTGGCCGACAAGGTCGGCCCCCGCCCGGTACTGCTCGGCGGACTGCTCGCATTCGCCGCGGCCTCGGCCCTGTTCGCCTTCGCCGACAACACCTCATTGCTGTGGGCGGCCCGTCTGGGCCAGGGCGCGGCAGCCTCCGCCTTCTCCCCGGCCGCCTCCGCCCTGGTCGCCCGCCTCAACCCCGTCGCCAAGCACGGCCGGGCGTTCGGCTCCTACGGCTTTTACAAGAGCATCGGCTACACCGCCGGCCCGCTGCTCGGCGGGGCGCTGGTGGCCGGTGGCGGACTGCCGCTGCTGTTCACCGCCATGACCGCGCTGGCCGCAGTCGTCGCCGCCTGGGCGGTCGTTGCCGTCCCCGCTGTACCACCACTGCCCAAGGCCCGACAGACGGTCGTCGACCTCGCCAAACGGCTCGGACAGGGCAGTTTCCTGCGCCCGACCACAGCACTGGCATTGGCCACCGCGGCCCTGTCGGCCGGCGTGGGCTTCCTGCCGGTCACCGGCGCCGCCGCCCACCTCGGGCCGGTTGCCACCGGGGCAGCCGTCTCCCTTCTCGCGGCCTGCGCGGCCCTGGTCCAGCCCCGGGCCGGAGCCGCCCTCGACCACGGGCGCATCACTACCGCGACGGGCATCAGCGCAGGGCTTGCGGTCACCGCCGCCGGACTCGCCGCAGCGATGCTGCCCGGCCTGACCGGCCTCCTTCTCGCCGCGATCCTGATCGGGGCCGGCACCGGCATGATCACCCCGCTCGGCTTCGCCGCCCTGGCCACAGGCAGCCCCGCCGAACGGCTCGGCCAGACCATGGGTGCCGCCGAACTCGGCCGCGAACTCGGCGACGCCGGTGGCCCCCTCCTCGTCGCCGCCGTGGCCGCGGCGACCACTCTCACAGCAGGCTTCGCCGCCCTCGCAGCCCTGACCGCTGCAGCAGTCCTCGCCAGCCGGGTCGGCGACGAACGCCGTGTTCCCCGGGTTCGGCCGTAGGACTCCTTGTTCTCCCGGTCGGCGTCCCTTTTCTCGTCACTGCGTACGCAGTTGCTCCGCCGCCCTCGGGGCCGCGAGGAAGGCCCGGTGTTGCCACGCCGCGATCGGTGCGGCGTCCATCGGGCGGGTGATGGACGGCGCGCTGCAACGATGCGGCTCAGGTGGCCTGCGGCCAGGCACGCAGCAGGTCGGCGATCCGGGCGGCGGTGCAGGAGGGATCACGCAGCATGTCGCGGAGGGCGACAGCGTCCTCGCGCGTGGGTTTGACCGGGATCCCGGAGGCCTCCAGGTACATCACGCCGGTTGCGGCGGCCACGGCCATGTTGGAGCGCTCGAGCCAGCGGCAGCGTCCGAGGATGTGCACCAGCGCGGCGGCGCGGGCGTAGGGGCCGGCGTAGACGGGACTATCCAGTAGCTCGGCGCGGTGGCAGGCGACTGCGGCCACCGGCACCCCGTAGTCGTCGGGGGCGGGATCTGCCGCGCCCGCGATTTCCGCGACCTGCAGAATCCAGGGGACGTCGATGTACAGGTCCATTACGCGGCGTGTGCCGCCGAGGTGGGACGGTCGGCGTCTTCGGCCTCGTCGAAGACGCTCTGGTGTTCGTCGAGGAAGCGCCTCGCCGCGTCCAGGCCTCGCTGCCGCAACCCACCGACGTCTTCCCGCACGAGAGCAGCGATGTAGTCGCCGACGCTCATGCCGCGGTCCTTGGCTCGGGCCGTGGCAAGTTCCGCGATCTCGTCGTCGACGCGCCAGCCCTTCTGTGTCTTCGCCATCTCCTGATGGTAACAGCTGGTACCAAGCGGTGGAGTGTCCTTCTCCCGGACGTGCCGACGGGCCTAGCTGCCGGACAGGACCGTGAGCGTCCGGCGGCTGTGGACCGGATCCGAGGGCCGGCGGAGGTGAGGACTTGGGCGAGTGCGTGAGCAGGGCATAGTCAATGCCAGCGGCCATGGTGGCGACAGGCCGATCACGATGCACAACCATGCGTTCACCTGGACCGACCTCTTGCAGCCCCGCTCACGGAGACCGCGCCGCCGCAGGGGCCTGCTGCTGTCCGTCTGGCTGCGGCTTCGGGGTCAACACGGCTCCCGGGTGCTCGATTCACATGCCCGAACCGGCAGCCTGAGAACGTGGCAGGCCGGTCAGCCGTCCCCGGCTCCGGGCCGACCCGGCCTCGGGGTGCGTGTTCACCTCAGGTGTCGTGCCGCTCAAGCCGGCGGGCGATGGCGCGTAAGGGGATGGATTCGGCGAGGCTCACCACGGGCTTCAGCAGGTTGTCCCAGAACGGGTCCTGGTGGACCGGCGAAACCACGCTGAGCTAGATGCTCTTGACGCGCTCACCGCTGCCGAGACCAGCACAAGGGCAGGCGAGGACGGTGGACGAACGAAAGCATCGCTCAGGATGAGTACTGGGACTTCATACGCGCGGGGCGCCCGACAGACACCCCAAAGGCACCCCTCGGCCTGCACCGCAAACCGGCCGCTGAACGCCAGCATCACCAATTGCTGCCGGAGCCCCCTTCGAGCACCCTGGCCGTATCTCCACTCGCCTCGACCGTCACAAGAGCCGCTGACCGTGCTCCATTTCACACGGCGTCCCATGCCAACGACGGAACAACCAGGGATGGTTAGGCAATCATCTGTGACTGCGGTGGGGCGGTGTCCCCAAGCCTCACCTCCAGCCCATCGAGACAATCTTGGCTGAAGCCCTGGCTGGTCTCCCCCGTCCGGCCAGGGCGTCCCACTGCCCGGACGCCCATCGGCGAAAACGCTCCGTGCTGCCTCATCGACCAGGACACAGCGGAAGCGGACAAGTCTTTACTGGTAGCAGCCGCCCGGGCACATGACGGTGACGGTGCCGGAGGGGTGATCGGCCGAGACCTGGTAGCCCTGCGCGTGCACAGGATGATGCACGCTGCTCGTCTCCCAAGGAGCAGGGAGCGCCGACGCGGCCGGGGCCACGGCTCCCACCACCGCAACCGCCACGAACAGCACGGCCGTCGCCCGTATACGCACACGCATGAAGTCCTCCTTCGCTCGACTGCTCCGCATTCTGGGCGGCCGGGAGTGAGAACGGGGCTCGTTTCGACGACGGTCGAATCGTGCCGCGGGCTCCAGGCGACCGGCGCGCTGCCGGACCGTGGAAACCGTCCGAAGGGAAAACGACCTTGTACGCGAGCCACAGCCAGGGACCGCAAAGCGGAGTGTGTTCACGAGCAACACCAAAGAGCCGCCGGGACATGCGCACTGAGCCACAGCGGGCCGCGCTCGCCGAACTCGGCATCGAAATGAGCATGAAGGAGGTCGCCACCTCGGCCGGTGGCATCGTGCCGGAAGGCGCGACCGAGGAGGTGCCGTTCACCGAGAACTGGCACGACGGCGTACACGGCCTGGTCAATGAACGCCTGCTCCCGCATGGCCGGGTACCTTTCCCAACAGAGTCAAGGACGGCACGGCACTTACGGAAGACCGGTGCGGTGAAGCGGCACAACAGGCGGAGCGTGTTCTGCGGGTCGCTGACGGGCGCGGCCGTGGCGGCCATGACGGCCGGCGGCTGCGGCGCAGGGGGTGGCAGCGCAACCGGTCCGGCCGCCACCTCGTCGCAGTCGGCTCCCAGTACCGCTCCGAGTGCCACGGCGTGGCAGAAGTGGGGTCTCACGGCGCTGCCCGCGCCCCCGAAACCCCCGGCCGACAAGCCCGTCAAGCTCTCCGCTACCGGAACCGTCCCGGTCTTCGAGCACGTACCGACCTCGCAGAAGGTCGTGTTCATCACGGTCGACGACGGAGCGGAGAAGGACCCCAAGTTCATCGAGATGATGAGGGACTTGAAGATTCCGATCACGATGTTCCTCATGAACGACACCATCAAGTCGGACTACGGGTACTTCAAACCACTGCAAGCGATGGGTAACCACATCCAGAACCACACCCTGCACCACCCCGCGATGAACACCCTCCCGTTGGCCCGCCAGAAGGAAGAAGTGTGCGGCGACCAGAAAATCCTCACCCAGCAGTACGGCACCGCACCGCTGCTGTTCCGCCCGCCCTACGGCGCATACAACAGCGACACACAGACCGCGGTGGGGGAATGCGGACCCCGGGCCATCGTCCGGTGGCGGGAAGCCATGCAGATCACCACCATGCGGTATCAGGAAACGGACAAGAAACTGCGTCCCGGCGACATCATCCTCGCCCACTTCCGCGGACCCAAGGAACTCAAGGGCACCACGATGACGGAGATGTTCGGCAATCTGCTCAGGCACATCCAAAAACAGGGATTCACCGTGGCGCGCCTGGAGGACTACATCCAGCCACCGACTGGGTGAGACCGTGGGACGCACCTCCCGCCGCGCCACGGTCCCGGCGGTGGGGCCGCTCAGAGGCGATCGAAGCACCACTAGGACGTGCCCGTACCGGTACGCGGTGCAGCCCCGCGGCCGCGCGAGGTCATTGGCGGCGGTGTGACTTACCAGCCGCACGGGTGAGGCGACGGCAGAGTGCCAGACGGCCGGGACGGTTTCACTTGAGGATTTCCAGCATTCGATTGCCCAGGACCGCGGCCGAGGCCGGGTTCTGCCCGGTGACCAGGTTGCGGTCCTCGACCAATGTACGGCTCCCAGATCGGGCCGCGGCTGAAGTTGACCCCGACCTTCTCCTGCACATCGGTCTCCAGCAGCCACGGCGCCCTGGAGGCCAGCCCGACGCCCTCCTCCTCAGTGGTGAAGCATGTGACGTCCCGACAGGCCGCGCGGCGTAGCGTCCAGGACAGCCTGGGTGTGCTGAGCAGGACTCGGAGAGTGAAGCGAGTGCGGGCGCGGCGGGTGGGGAGGGCGGCCCGTTCAGCCTGCCGTTCCTCGCGCCACCGTGCGCGCGTCGGGGTGGGAAGCAGCAGGATCAGCATGGCCAGCATGCGTGTGGTGACCGCGGATGCGGTGGGTGTGGGCTGGAGGGCGGCCGAGGAGAGGTCGTGCGGTTCACGGCTCACGTCGGTCAAGCCTGCCGCGCGCGCCAACGGCGCGATGACATCGAGGGTTTCACGGGCCACGAGGTACCGCCTGGTCGGGGCGACGAACGCGATGGTACGCAAGTTGTGCAATGGGTCGGCGAGGCGGATGGCCAGCACGGCCTCCTCACGCGTCGGCTTGAACGCCGGCGACCTTGCGACGCCGAAGTCGAGAGCGGTGAGTGGGATCGCAGCGAGCTTGGCGGTGCGGACGGCTGAGATCAGATCGGCGATCTCCTGCCCGAAGTGCTCGGCGACGCGGCCTGGCGGGCAGGGCGTGTCGTCGATGTCGTGCAGCACGGCGGCGCAGATCACGGATGGTGGCATGCCGATGTCGGTGACGATGGCGGCGACGGCCAGGCAGTGGGTGAGGAACGGGTCGCCGCTGCGGCGGGTTTGGCCCGCGTGCCAGACGGCGGCTTCGTCGTGGGCGTGCTGGATGAGCGAGACGTCGGCGTCCGGGTGATGCGTACGCACGACGGCCAGGATGCCGTGCAGGGAGGGGGTGGCGGAGCGGCGCTCACTCGGTCGGGGTGCTAACCGGCGCCGGGCCCTCATGACACTCCCCCGTCGGCGATCGGGCGGGCGGCCCACCCTGGTAGGGGCTGTTTGCGGGCGCGGTAGGCGCGGGCGAGGGCGTCGCGTGCGCGCTCGGCACCGTCCTCGGTGATCTGGTAGAAGCGACGGCGCGGACGTCCGGCTTGCTCGTGTACGGCGGGGTCTTCCCAGGTGCTCGCCACCCAGCCGACTTGTTCCAGACGGGCGAGGATCGGATAGATCGTGCCCGACGGCAACCCCGCCAGCTCACACAGCTCAAGGCCGTAGCGCTGTTTGGCGGGGTTTTCCAACAAGGCCCGCAGCACCAGTTGGGTCTGCAGGGTCATACGCAAACTGACCATACTCGTACTCTACATAGCCTATATACAGACTGTATAGAGGTAGTGACGCCTCGCGAGAGCCCCTGAAGAGCCAATGCCCGCCCAACACGTAGCACCTCGGCGGTTCAGAGATTCCGATGGCGCTCCTGCCCTGCAAGAGCGGACGATCCTCAACACGCGCGCGACAGCTGCGAGCCGAATCCGCATGGAGCCGACCGGATGAGGAGCCCCTGCAGGACGGGCGCGGAGGCCTGTACACGCCTTGGCATCCGGCAGCGCTTCGCTTCCGGCTGCCCCCGGCGAACCACGGCTGTTCGACCACTTGTATCGGCGGCCTAGTGAAGCTGCGCAGCCTCCGCTCCGGCTGAGCAGGCTCGCCCTTCTCACGTAGCAACCTCAAAAATCCGCAGGCCAACAGCCTGTCCGCGAACGACGAGCATCCACCGGGAGCACCTCCTGCGGAGCAGCCCTCCAAGTCAATGCGCTCCCAAGACTGAGCAATGCGCAGCTCACAGGCTCCACTCTGCTCAGTTCCAAGGGAGACGCGACAGGGCAGGGTCCGCAGGCGACGCGGCCGACACGAACGCGACGACCTCGATCGCCTTCGCGGTCGGCAGCGGCATCCGCTCCAGCTCTTCGGCCGTGACCGCGACCAGCGTGTCCTTGGAGACCTCGAACCCCTTGCCGATCTCGGCCGCGGACACCTCGCGGACCTCCGCCTGGCAGAACTTGCGCACCCGCACCCGGCCCAGGTCTTCCGCATGGACCCGATGGAAACGGACCGAACGGTCCTCAGTGGCGCTCATCAGCCTCACCGGAATGCTCACCAGACCAAAGCTGATCGCGCCGCTCCACAGCGGTCGGGGCATCACAGACCTCCACGACAACCCCGAGCCCCACCAGGGTAGGGTCTCAAAGTTCGTGTCGGAATCTCGCGGCTGGTGCCGGATGGAAGTCGGATCCGGCGTGGCGCTGAGACATGCAGGTCGCGCCTGTGCCTCATTCGCGTTGAAACGCCGACGCCTGGAAGGCCAAACGGCCGCGCCGGGAACAGCCGGTCCGGTCGGCGCGGTTGCATCGACCGAGGGACCGGCGCCGCACGGGCGGGGAACACGGGGACCACCAGGTCGTCCGCCCCACCAGGATCCGGGCCCCGGGATCGCTGTACGCCCGCCGCGCTACTTTGACCAAGACGTATTTCTCCAGGAGGACTGTTTCATGACTGACCGGCCCTTGACGCTCATGGCAGTACACGCCCACCCCGACGACGAGGCCACCGGAACCGGAGGGGTCCTCGCGCAGTACGCGGCGGAAGGCATCCGCACGGTTCTCGTTACGTGTACCGACGGCGGTTGCGGTGACGGACCGGGGGGTGTCAAGCCGGGCGATCCCGGGCACGATCCGGCGGCGGTCGCCTTGATGCGCCGTCAAGAACTTGAGGCGAGCTGTGACGTCCTGAAGGTCAGCGATCTGGAGATGCTCGACTATGCCGACTCCGGGATGACGGGCTGGCCGAGCAACGACGCCCCCGGATCCTTCTGGCAGACCCCCGTACAGGAAGGCGCGGCCCGACTCGCGGAACTCATGCGGCACTACCGACCTGATGTGGTCGTCACCTACGACGAGAACGGCTTCTACGGCCACCCCGACCACATCCAGGCCCACCGCATCACGATGGCGGCGCTGGAGATGACCGCGCTGACACCGAAGGTGTACTGGACCACGATGCCCCGCTCGATGATGCAGCGGTTCGGCGAGATCATGCGCGAGTTTCATGAGGACATGCCGGAGCCGGATCCTGCCGAGGCCGCCGCGATGGCCGAGATCGGCCTCCCCGACGATGAGATCACCACGTGGGTGGACACCACCGCGTTCAGCGGTCAGAAGTTCGACGCGTTGGCCGCGCACGCCAGTCAGGGCGAGAACATCTTCTTCCTCAAGATGGGCAAGGAGAGGTTCGGCGAGTTGATGGGCATGGAGACCTTCGTACGTGTCCAGGACTCCACCGGCGCGGCCATACCCGAGAACGATCTCTTCGCCGGACTGCGCTGATCCGCCCGTCCGACCGGACGGGAATGCACATCGCCCGCACGGCGCGACCGAGCGGGTCACCCACCCGGCGGCTTGTCCACGCGAGTTCCGCTCCGGCAGCCCGCGTCCAGGCCCTCGCCGACGGCGTCGACGCGCGCCCGCACTTCCGACCCGACACTGCGCTCGTCCCCAAACCACCTAGCAACCGCACAGGTGTGAGACCTGCGGGCTGCTGACTCGGAAGGTGCGCGACAGCCCAGGTCGCAAGCCCGGCGGTCTGTCCGATCAAGACAGACCGCCGAGGAAGCGACACGAAGCTGAGACTCCGATGTCCGACACGCCGTGAGGCAACGGAAGACGCAGCAGGTCACGAGGGTGGTCTCCGACACCAACCTCGAGACCCTACAACCAGCTGTGGGGCCTCAAATTTCACTGCACAGTCCCAGAGTGGAGTACGCGAGGTAATGTCCGTTTCGGGCTTGGAGTTGGGTGAAGGTCGCTGGTCAGCGGGGTGGACCGAAGATCAGGTGCGAGGCTGGGTGAACAGGCCGGGTTCGGGTTCGGCGAGCACGCCCCGGACGACCAGGCGCTTCAGCTTGGACCGGATGCCTTCGGTGTGCTTCGGGAGGATCGGCAGGTCGAGGGCCTCGCACAGGTCGCGGACCCGCAACGGGCGGCCCGCGTCGGCGAAGGCTCGGGTCGGATAATCGCCGGTTCTTCTCCCGCAGTTGCCACCGCAGCAGGTCGTGGACGGTCTGGTCGGTGCCGTCGTCGCGCCACTTGTAGAATTAGTACTTCACCGCCCCGGCGGGCGGCAGATCGTGGGGCAGCAGGTCCCACTGGCAGCCGCTGCGGTTCTGATACAAGATCGCGTTCACGATCTCCCGCATCGCGTATCTGCCCTGGTGGCCGCTGACCGGCGGATGCGCGACCTTCCACGCTGTGATCACGGGTTCGACCAGGAGCCACTGCTCGTCGGAGACGTCACTGGAGTACGGTTTGCGCATGCTCATGCCAGAATTCAGCGAATCGCGGACGTCTGACCGGCAACGACTCCCCAACGTCCACACCATCGAGCGATGACAAGCCGGACGGAAGATCACGTACTGCACTCTGACGACCATGATGTTGACGATCCCGACGGATCCGAAGCACGCGGGCACAATGGCGCCCGGACCAAGGTCACCTGGGGCGCCGGCAGTACAGCCGCCGCCCTGGCCATGGTCTTCAAACTCGTCGAGTCCGCCCAGGAGCGATGGCGGGCCGTGAGTGCGCCCCGCCTCCTGGCTCTCGTCCGCGCGGAGTCCGTTTCGAACGCGGACACTTTGTGGAACGAGCCCAGCCGCACGTCGCATGAGCGTGGGCGCTCATGCCTATTTGTTCCCCACGACCTCGTCAAGCAGCCGAGGTGGCGAGCGCGACAGTCTGGCACGATGGACTTTACGCTCAACAGGCTGTTGTACAGCGGGTGTTGGACAACGTACTGGACCGCTCCAGTATCTGTACGGCGAGCGCGCACACGCCTAGGCTCCGTGGCTGATCGTCGACTCGCTCCACGACCACAACAGGGGGAAACATGTCTGTACTTCGCCGTGCGCTCAAACCGGTTGCTGTCACTGCCGCCGCACTCGCGCTCTCTGCCGGGACCGTAGTGGCCGGCACCGCTCAGGCTTCTTCCGAATCAGCTTCGTGCACCGGCTGGATCAACATCGGGTCCCCGGGCAACTACACCCTGCTGGGTTCGTACGCGGGCCAGGTGGAGCAGGAGTACAACACCTGCAGTGGTCAGGTGATGGCTCACTGGCAGTGGTCCACCCCGTATCGCAACGCCCACCCGTATGCCCACGTCGACGTCATGGCTATGTCGTGGGAGAACTACCCAGCCGTCATGGACCGGGACAAGGTCCAGAACGCGAACGTCGCGCAGGACGTCTTCTCCTACGGGATCGACATTCACACGGCCAACCCGGACAAGTGGTTCGCCTACGCCAATGTGACAGACGAGCACGGCAATAGCTGCCGGTACGCGACTGGTGGATCGGTTCACGACTACGCCACCGGAGGCAACGGCGCGCCGGATCCCAGTAGTTGCTGACAGGCCGCCTGTGATCCACTCGGTGTGCCGTGAGATCTGACTGACCTTGTCCCCGGCGGTGTCGTCGGTGTGTGAGCGGCCGACGTCCTTGAGGGATGAGATCAGGGTTCTGCCCGACGGGCGAAGGGTGAGCTGCAATAGCCCTTCGCCCGGTTGCAGACGGCGCACAGAACCTGACGTGGCCGGCGTCGATGCGCGCAGCGGAACCTCCTGAAGGACCGGTTCGGGGGCTGCTGACTCCAGAGTGCAGTACGTGATCTTCCGTCCGGATCGCGGCGGAATGAGGCGTCTCGCCTCCGTCTGGCATACCTACACCCCATCCGACGGGCCAGGCTCCCGATTTGGCACAAAGTGCCTGATCACACAGGGGGTGCGGGTGTTATCGTCCCTCGCATGGTTGAACTGATCGCTCCCACTGGACAGCTGCATTCCTCGTGGCTCACGGCGCGTGACGAGTGGCAGCCTGGTGCTCACCAGGACGGGGCTGGCCTGCGTCTGGTTGGTGACGACGACCTCGACAGCCCGGAAGGGTTCGCCTCATGGGTCGAGCGACTGCGACAGCAATCGGACCGGTCGCTGCCTGTCGGGGAAGGCCGCGTCCACGCTACCCATTGGTGGATCGTCGACGGCGAGACGTATCTCGGGGCCATCGACCTTCGGCACTATCTGAACGCCTTTCTGTTGGAAGGGGGCGGACACATCGGCTACAGCGTTCGGCCTTCTGCCAGGAGACGCGGACTGGCCTCGTGGGCGCTGGGAGCGGTTCTACTCAAGGCGCCGGCGCTCGGTCTGGACCGGGTCCTTCTCACCTGTGACGACGGCAACGTCGGCTCGGCGCGGACCGTCGAAAGCAACGGCGGCGTCCTCGAAGATGTGCGCAGCACCGAAACCGGGGTCAAGCGCCGCTACTGGATCACTCTCGACGACGCTGGTCACAGCCATTCATCGATGGCTGCGACGAGGACGGTCGCCTCGTAGCGGACCGCGAGCTTGTCGTACCTCGTGGCCACGGCGCGGTGTCTTTTCAGGCGATTGATGCCGCACTCGACCGCGTGTCTCGCCTTGTAGTCCTCGGGGTCGAACTTCGGCGGACGGTCGCCGAGCGAGCCGCGCTTCTTGCGGTTGCTGGCCTGGTCAGCCTTGTCCGGGATGGTGCAGCGGATGCCGCGCCGCCGCAGGTAGGCGCGGTTCTTCTGGGAGGCGTACGCCTCGCCGCGGTGATGTGATTGCCGGCGAACTCCGACACGCCGAACTTCAGATACGACCGTGCCGTGTCCGTGCCCGCGTCGTACGTGCCCGACTTCAGCTCCTGCGAGGAGACCTGTGAGTCGGGGCAGTCCGGGTTCTGCACCCAGGTGTCCGTGGCCACTGCCGAAACCATACGCGCACACCCCCCAAGACGGCCGCCTCACGATCGATTCCCTGGTCCGGAAAAGGCGCGGTCGCCGCCCAAGCTGAGAGTGCGAGTTCGATTCTCATCACCCGCTCCGTATGAAACCTCAGGTCATTGGCCTGGGGTTGTTTGTTGTGCAGGGCAAGGCTGCCCGCAGTACCTCACGGCGGGCACGCTCCCCGACGGCTCCCGAATCGCCGGCGTCGGCAGCGGCAGCGTCAGCGCGCTAGTGGCCGGCCCCTGGGTGATCTACTGGTCGATGATGTCGCGGAGTTGGCGACGGCCGGCGATGCCGAGCTTGGGATAGGAGCGGTACAGGTGTGAGGCGACGGTGCGGGGGGACAGGAACAGACGGTCGGCGATCTCGCCGTTGGTCAGGCCGTGTCCGGCGAGGATGACGATCTCGCGCTGTTGAGCAGTGAGGCCGTCCAGCGCGCCCGGGGCGCCCTGCGGGGCTTGCACCGTTACGCCGCAGGCACGCAGCTCGGATTCCGCGCGCCGGGTCCACGGTGCCGCCCCTAGACGGCGGAACGTTTCCAGGGCGGTCACGAGGACGGGCTTGGCGTCGTTGATCCGTCGCTGCCGGCGCAACCATTCCCCGTAGTCCAGCTGAAGCTGGGCCCGTTCGAACGGCCACGTGTCTCCGGTGGGATCGGCCAGGGGCGCGGCGAAGTGGGCTTCGGCGCGGTCGGGCTCGGCGAGCAGTCCGCGGGCCCGGGCCGTGAGTTGTGCCAGGCGCGGCCCGGGCGCGGGGTCCACGCGAGCCAGCGCGCGCTCCAGCAACGTACGCGCTTCGAGGTGCCGTTCGGCACGCACCGCCGCAGCGGCGAGGTCGGCGACGGCGAGGTAGGAGAAGTGATGGTGCAGGGGTGTGCCGTCGGCGGCGAAGAGACGGCTGAGCTGCGCGTACGCGGTCACGTAGTTGCCCTGGGCCAGCGCGGCGAGACCTGCCGTCTGCCAGATCCTGGCGGCGAACCCGCGGTATTCGGAGGTGTCCACGGCGGCGCGCACGCGGGCCAGCAGCGGTGCCACCTGGTCGTGTTCGCCGCGCATGGCCGCCACGATGGCTGTGGTGAGGTCGGCCGAGCCCGCGACGGTTTCCATCTTGTAGGCGGCGGCGATGTCGCCCGCCTCTCGGGCGGCGGCGAGTGCGTCGTCCCAGCGCCCGCTGTCGACGCATGCCCATTCCAGTGCCGACAGCACGCCGCCGCTGGCACCGCGGACGCCCGGGGCGCGCAGCCGGCTGAGAGCTTCGCGCAGCACCCTGACCGCCAGTTCGGTTTCGTCCAGGACCCAGGCCGCCGCGCCGAACGTACCCGGGTCCGAGAGGGATCCTCCCGCTGTGCGCCGCAGGCGGGGGACGATGTCGGCTCTTTCGCCGAACGGGTCCGTGCAGGCCCGGATCCAGATCCGGTACTCATCGGCGCGGCCGGCGGGCCAGTCCTCGGCCGACGGCGGTGGGCCGTCCCGGGAGTCGAGCAGGTCGAGGGCGGCACGTGCTTTGGCGCAGACTTCGGGGAGTCCGGTCTGGTGGGCGACCGTGGCGGCCATCCAGGTGGCCTGCCACGCGATGGCCGGCAGCCTCGGGGATGCCTCAGCGGCGACGGACAGGAGTGTGTCGAACGCGTCGGCGTTGCGGTTGGACCACAGCAGCGACCAGCCGATGTCCAGCCGGGCGGCGATGCGCAGGTCCGGGTCGGAGGTCAGCGTGAGTACCTTGCCCGCCAGTTCGCGTACCCAGTCGGCCTGTCCGGCGGGCAGGGCGAGTTCGGCGGCGGCCAGCAGTCGCCGGGCCTTGTCGGGTTCGCCGGGGCTGAGCTCGGCGGCGCGTTCGAGGGCGCGTGCCGCCGCGGCGGCACCGCCACGGCGCTGTGCCTGGGCCGCGCTGTCCACGAGCAGTGCGGCCAGGTGCTCGTCGGGTTCCAGCGCGCCGGCCGCCAGGTGCCAGGCGTGGCGGTCGGGCTGGTCGCGGAGCGCGTCGGCGACCTGTCGGTGGGCCGCGGCCCGCTCGGCGAAGGGCGCGGCATGGTAGACGGCCGACCGGGTGAGCGGATGGGCGAACCGCGGGCCCGGCGTGTCCAGCCGGATCAGGCCCGCCGCTTCCGCCGGGGCGAGCGCGTCGGCGGAAAGCCCTGGTATCGCCGTGGTCAGGTCCGGGCTGTCGGCAGCCGCGGCGAGCAGCAGCGCGGATCGCGCCGCTGGGGGCAGAGTGACGTACTGGGCGGCCATGAGGGCGGTCAGCTGCCCGGTCAACGGCAGCGGCTCGGCGGTCCATCGGCGCCCCGCGTCGGGATCCGTGGCGATCACCCTGGACAGCTCGATCAGAGCCAGTGGGTTGCCCACCGCCTGGGTCAGCACCTGTTCACGCAGCCGACCGTGCGGCGGGCGCGGTTGCGCGTCCAGGAGCAGGCCCGCGTCCGGCCGGGTGAGTGGTCGCAGCAGGAGCTGCGGCAGGTCCCTCTCGAAACCGGCGGGAGGTACGCCCCCGCGGGCGCCGGCCAGCAGCACGAGCTGCTCCGATTCCAGGCGGCGGGCGGCGAAGGCGAGCGCGTCGAGGGAGGCGCGGTCCAGCCATTGCGTGTCGTCGGCTGTCACCAGCAGCGGCCGCTCGTCGGACAGCTCGGACAGCAGGGTGAGTACGGCGATCCCCGTGAGCAGGGCGTCGGGCGGCGCGGGGTCGTCGGAGAGCCCGAACGCACCGCGCAGCGCCTCGGCCTGGCGGGTCGCCAGGCGGCCCACGCGGTCCAGCACCTGGCGCAGCAACTGGTGCAGCCCGGCGAACGCCAGGTCCTGCTCCGACTCCCTGCCGGTGGTCGCCAGCACCCGCATCCCCGCCGCCTTGGCCTCGCGCGCGGCTTCGGCCAGCAGGACGGTCTTGCCCAGACCCGGATCGCCCAGGAGCAGCAGAACGTGGCTTTCCTTGTGGGGCGGGGCGATCAGGTCCCGAAGCAGGGACAGCTCCTCCCGCCGCCCGATCACGTTCGTGTCCTTGCGGGTCATCGCGGAAACGCCACCCTCACCCGGCCGAATACAGGCCCGCACACAGCCAAGCTGATCCGGTCACGCGAGGCCGTGTGCAGTCAGGTTGCGGATACCGGACGGCCGCTGCGCGGCACAGGGTTGAGTGTATGGATGCTGTCCCCTGCGCGCGATGGAACGCGGGTTCTTGACGCCTCCCCCGGCTAAAGCAGGGGGATTCCTAGCTCACGTCGCCTGCCCCCCGGCGGGGGTGCAGGTCTTGCACGATCAGCACTAGCCGGGTTGCAGACCAGCCCGGACCAGCATCACGCGGGCGGAGTTCTTGTCCCGAGGGCTCACGACTCCGCATGCGGTGCAGGTATACGTCCTTTCGGAAAGAGGTAGTGCGTGCTTGGTTCTCGCTCCGCACTGCGCACAGTCCATCGTGGTGTGCGCGGGGTGTACCAGATACACGGTCCGGCCGTGCTTGCGGGCCATCTCGACCAACGCGGCCTTCGTCGCTCCGATCGCGGCGTCAGCGGCCTTGCGGGCCATGGCGGACTTCGCAAGGAACTTGGGGCGGAAGTCCTCCACGGCCAAAGCGCCATGGTCGCGGACGATCTTCTTGGCCCACTTGCGGGCGGTGTCCTGACGCTGCCGTGCCACCTTCTTGTGCAGCTTCGCCGCGTGGACCTGCGCGGCGCGGTAGCCCTTCGAGGCAGCCCTGCCCTTCGGGGGACGACGGCGGGACATCATCCGCTGGTAGTGGGCCAGGCGCTGGGCGGCGTTCTTCCCGTACTGGGGGTGGGGAAGGTCGTGTCCGTCGCTGGTGGTGGTCGCGGTCTCCTTGACACCCCAGTCGATACCGATCACCGCGCCGGTCTCCGGCAGGGCCTCGGTCACGGCCGGGACGACAAAGGACGCGTACCACGCTCCGGTACTGTCGCGGTACACGCGGACGCTGGACGGAGGTTCGGGCAGGTCCCGCGACCACACCACCGTCACCGCGATGCCCCCGGCCAGGTGCAGACGACCGCTTTTGAGACGGAAGCCGCGCCGGGTGTAGTTCAGGCTGGGGGCGTCCTGGTGCTTTTTCTTGTACCGGGGCATACCGGCCCGCTGCCGCATCGGCAACCGGGCCTTGATGTCCTTGAGTGCTTTGGCCCGGGACTTCGCGAAGTCGCGTATCAACTGCTGCTGAGGAACCGAGGAGCCTTCACGCAGCCACGACATTGCGGTGCGGGCCTGCGTCAGCATCCTGTCCAGCCGTGCCGGACCGCACTTCTCCCCGTCCCGGTGAGCCTTCTTCGACCGGGCGCAGCATTCGTTCCACAACCACCTGCAGCGCGACCACTCCGCCTCAAGAGCCGTGCGGGCGCCAGAGGAGACACGCAGGCGATAGGTGTAGCGGGCGTGCCCGTCACCTTCCGACTCCTGCGCGATCGCCGCCATGACATCAACCTATCCGGGAGGACTGACAGTTGAGACCTCCCGACCGGTGCGGACTGCCTCACCGCCATAGCGGATGGACGCCGAATCGCCCTGCCGGCGCTTCAGCCACCCTTGCCCTGCCCCGCAGGAGCCCGATTCCTCCCCGCCCTAAAAGACGGAGCACCCTCGGAGGAACTCGGTGATGCCGTATGTCATGGTCGGCCGGGAGAACACCGGTGACATCCGGATCCACTACGAGGACCACGGCGCGGGCCCGCCCGTCGTCCTGGTCCACGGCTACCTCGCCGACGGGCGCTCGTGGGAGAAGCAGGAGGCGGCTCTGCTCACGGCCGGGTACCGCGTCATCAGCTACGACCGGCGCGGCGGCGGCGACTCGGGACGGCCGGCGGTGGGTTATGACTACGACACGCTGGCCGCGGACCTGAACATACTGCTGGAAGTCCTGGATGTGCTGGACGCGGTGCTCGTCGGCTGCTGCTCCGGCACCGGGGAACTGACCCGGTACCTGGGAACGTACGGGCAGCGGCGAGTCCGCGGCGTGGCGCTGCTGGCGCCTCTGCCGCCGTTCCTGCCCCGGTCCGACGCCAACCCGGAGGGCATCGCCCCGGGCGCCCTCGACGCCTTCCTCGGCGAGCTGTCCGCCGACCGCCCGGCGGCGATCAAGGCCTACCTGGACCGGTACTACAACATCGACTACTACAACACCGACTACCGCAACACCGACCTGATCGGCGGGAGCCGGGTGAGCGACCAGGCATGGCAGAACAGCTTCCACGTCGCGCTGCGGGTGTCCGCGGTCGCGGCCTTGGGCTGCGCGGTCGCTTGGCGGGAGGACTTCCGGGACGACGTCGCCCGCATCACGATCCCCGTCCTGGTCGTGCAGGGCGCTCAGGACAGGGTCATGCCGCCCGGCGCCACCGGGAACCGTCTGGCCGTGATGCTGGCCGATGCCCGCCTCGCGGTGATACCGGACGGCGGGCACGCGATCATCTGGACGCACGCCGCCCAGGTCAACCAACTGCTCGTCGGCTTTCTGCAAGCCCTGTGACGCGTACGTCAGGCGGCGAGGAACTCCAGCGGAGCCTCGTCGACTTCTTCGTGGTGCGTCCAGTTCTTCGTGGTGCGTCCAGCAGATGTTGTGCGGGCCGCCCTCGACGCTGACCAGTCTGAGATCCGAGACCAAGGCGGGCAGTCGTCCCGCCGTGGCCTCGAACGCCTGGCCGTCGACGCCCTCAGGATTGTCGGCCGCCTTCAGCAGGAACGGCGGGACCGTCCCGATCAGCACCGCCTTGTCCGCCCGGTCCGAGCCGTACGTGCCCGGTGCCCATCGAGAGCCCGCCGAGCACCGCGCCGGCCGTAGCCGATCGCGGGCTTGCTCGATGCGCCGAACCCCCGCCGGGCGTAGGTGATCACCCGGCACCCGGTGGCCGGTATCCGCAACCCGACTGCACCTCCCCCGCGGCGGCCCGGTGCAGTCAACATGCGGATTCCGCCGCCGCGCCGGGGCTGATTCGCTCGGGTCATGGAGTTCAACTCGTACTCAGGTCTGCCGAACGAGCGGGTCAAGGCCGCGAACGGCATCGACTACGCGTACCGCGACACCGGCCCGACGGACGACGGCGCCGGTGTGCCGCTGGTCCTTCTCCAGCACTTCCGTGGAAACCTCGACAACTGGGATCCGGCGCTGATCGACGCGCTGGCACCGGCCCGGCGTGTCATCGCCTTCGACAACGCCGGAGTCGGCGGCTCCACCGGGACGACTCCGAACACCGCGGACGAGATGGCACACGGCGCCATCGCCTTCATCGAGGCGATCGAGGCCCTGGGCCTCGGCCAGGGCCCGGTCGATGTCCTGGGATTCTCCCTCGGCAGCTTCGTCGCGCAGCAGATCGCCCTGACCAGGCCGTCGCTCGTGAGAAGGCTGGTCCTCGCCTCGTCGGCGCCGCAGGGCGCCGACGGCATGCACGGCTGGGCGCCCGAGGTCATCGACGCTGTCGGCAACCCTGAAACCAGCCCCGAGGAATACCTGAGCGTCTTCTTCACCGGATCCCCGGCGAGCCTGCAGGCCGGCCGCCAAGCCCTGCAGCGGATCTACGGCGCCCGGAGCGAAGACCGGGACACGGTGACCAACTGGGCGACCCGCGAGGCGCAGTACGACGCGGTGTGCACGTGGGGGATCCCCGATCACGCGAAGCTTCAGCGGCTCAGCTGCCTGAGGATGCCGGTGTTCGTGGCGAACGGCGACAGCGACCCGATGATCCTGCCGCACTACTCCCATCTGCTCGCGGGTCTGATCCCGCAGGCCCGCGTGAAGATCTATCCCGACTCCGCGCACGGGTTCCTGTTCCAGCACCACGGGGAGTTCGCCGCGGACGTCGACGCCTTCCTCGGGGGCCCTCGATGACCGGCACCCACATGATCGTCCTGCCCGGCGGCGGGTACGCCGAACACGCTGCGCACGAGGCCGAGCCGGTGGTGGACTGGCTCGGCGACATAGGCGTGCGGGCGAGCGTGTTCCGCTATCCGCTCCGCGCCCGGCACCCGGAGCCGCTCAATGCGCTGCGCGCCGAGATCCGCCGCCGGCGGGCGGTCGGCGCGCAGCGCATCGGTCTCATCGGGTTCTCCGCGGGAGGTCATCTGGCCGGGCTGGCCGCCCTCGCGCCGGGCGCCCCGCCCGATGAGGCGGTGGACTTCGCCGTGCTCGGTTACGCCATCACGTCGATGGAGACCGAGACCTACCGTCCGGCCCGGGTGATCCTTCTCGGCGAGGACGCCGACCCCGAACTGCGCCGGTCGACATCGCTGGATTCGCTCGTCACGCCCCAGTCGCCGCCGTTCTTCGTCTGGCACACCGCGGAGGACCCCTATGTCCCCGCCGAACACGCCTACCGCCTTGCCGCGGCGCTCGCGGCCGGCCAAGTCCCCCACGCCGTACACGTGTTCGCGCACGGCCCCCACAGTCTCGGCCTCGCCCGGAACGCCGGCGAGGCCGCGATATGGACCACGCTGGCGAAAGCCTGGATCCACGAACAGGCGTGACCGTCGCCTACCTCACTGCTCCCCGGCCATCGCCCGCAGCCCCGCGATCTGCTTGCGCGCCGCGGCGACGAGTTCGTCGTTGGTGTTCGCGTGACCGCCCAGCCCCCACCCACCGGGCACGGCCTCGGTCAGCAACACCCAGGTGCGGTCCGCGAGCGTCGGGTCCCCGGCGGCCTCCGCGACCATGCCGGTGAACCGGCTCACCACCGCGATCTGTTTGTCGCGGTCGAGAGCACCCGCGTTGGTCAGCACCTGCACGCGTACGTAGTCGGACGCGCCGTCGACGTTCGACAGGGCGCCTGTCGGCAACTCGTGGATGAAGGCCGCGGTGTTCTGGCGGAACATCGGGATGTCCGGAACCTCCTCGATGGCCATCAGGGTGGCAGCGAGGTCCTTGGCGAGCTGGTGCCCGTCCGTGAAGGTGCCCGCTGTGGCGTACACGTCGATCATGGGCATTGCGTACTCCTCGGGTGCTACCACCATCTGGTTTCGAGCGCGCGGTCGGTGCCGCCGGTCCGGTCGAGCGCGTCGAGTTCGGCCATGTCCTCGGCGGACAGGGTGAAGTCGTGGATCTGGGCGTTCTCGTGGATGCGGTCGCGGTGTGTTGATTTCG
Organism: Streptomyces sp. RLB3-17; assembly: GCF_007113425.2. Lineage (NCBI taxonomy): Bacteria > Bacillati > Actinomycetota > Actinomycetes > Kitasatosporales > Streptomycetaceae > Streptomyces > Streptomyces sp. RLB3-17. The sequence goes on from NZ_CP041610.2 coordinate 246,658, forward strand.
CCACGACCACGAGTCCGTGCTGCAGGCTCCAGCGCAGCAGCACCTGTGCCGGTGTCCGGCCCGTCCGTCGGGCGATCCCGGCCACGGTGGTGTCGTCGACGTACCGGCCGGTGCCCAGCGGGCTGTAGGCCTCGACTGCGACGTCGAACCGGCCGCTGGCGTCCAGGAGCGCCTGCCGACGGTGCCGCGGGTTGAACAGGATCTGGTTGACGGCGGGCGGAACTGTTCCCGCGGCGATCACGGCCTCGAGTTCGGCCGCGTCGTAGTTGGAGACCCCGATGGAACGGGCCAGTCCCAGCTCCTGGGCACGTTCCATACCGGCCCAGGCCCGGGTCGGGCCGCCCTCGGGCCAGTGGACCAGGTAGAGGTCGATCTGATCCAGGCCGAGACGACGAAGGCTGTCTTCTGCCTGGGCGACCGGATCGTTGCCCCGTGGATGGAACTTCGTGGTGATGAACACCTGGTCGCGCGGTACGCCGCTGTCGCGGAGGGCGCGGCCGACGCTTTCCTCGTTCCCGTATGCCTGAGCCGTGTCGATATGCCGGTAGCCGGCGTCGAGCGCCCAGCGCACGGCGTTGACGCACGCTCGCCCGGCCGGCACCTGCCAGACGCCGAGGCCGAGCACCGGCACCTGGTTCCCGTCCGCCAGGAGGCGCGCGCCGCCCCCGGATGTGGCTGCGTTCAGGTTCATGAGGACCAGCATCCGGCAACGCACCGTGGGGTGGTATCAGCAACATGACTGCAACCGGCCGCGGCTCGCAGTGCAGTCAACATGCTGATACTCCGCTGCCGTCCCCCAGGGTGACCATGAGGTCCAGCTGAGTCAGCGATGCCGGAGAAGACGATGAGCCTTGACTTTGACGTGTTCGTGGTGGATCCCAAGCCGATCCCGAGTGCGGTGCCGGGATTCGAGGAGGTGGTGGGCCCGGCGACCTGGCCGCCGTCCACATCGACGCTGATCAGCGATGACGACGGTGCCGTGCTGGTCGACTGCCTCATCACCGTGCGAGAGGCCCGGGAGCTGGCGGCGTGGGTGAAGTCCCACGACTGCGAGCCCGAGTACGTGTACATCACCCATCCGCACGCCGACCACCTCCTCGGGCTGCCGGAGATCCTGGCGGCGTTCCCGCAGGCGAGGCCAGTGGCCCTGACCGAGTCCATCCCCGCGATGGAGGAGCAGATCTCAGCGGGGTACATGCAGATCTGGGGCGGGTTCTTTCCCGGCCAGTTGACGGGCGAGCCCGTCGCACCCAGGCCGCTGACCGGCCGTACGATCCCGATCGGAGGCTCCTCGGCCACGGTGATCCCGGTCGGGACCAGCGACACCGTGCATTCCAGCGTCGTCCATGTCCCGGAGCTCAGCCTGGTCGTCTCCGGTGACGTCGTCTACAACCGGACGCACATGTGGCTGATGGGATCGACACCGGACTCCCGGGCCGCCTGGGCGCGGGCGCTGGACGCCGTGGCGGCGCTGGAGGCCGACACCCTGATCGCCGGCCACCGCGACCCACGGGCCGCCGACGACGACGCCCGCCGCCAGATCGACGAAAGCCGCCGCTACCTGGCCGATTTCGAGAGGGCGCTGGAACGCAGCTCCACGCCGGGCGAGCTCATCGACCGCATGACGGCCGCCCATCCCGAGCTGGCGAACCCCTACACACTGTGGGTCGCGGCCCACGACCTGCTCGGCAGCGGAACCTGACACAGACAGCCAGGACGGATCGCCGAACGATGCCCGGGGAGATCAGAGAAGCGGTCGGCCTGGAACCGGCCGCGGAAGGCCGCGGCACGCGGGTGCTGAACCTACGCAGAATGACGGCCCGCCGGACCGACGAGGCGTACAGGTCCTCCACCCCGCTGGAGCTGTTCTTCGACCTCTGTTTCGTCGCCGCCGTCGCGCAGGCCGCCTCCCATCTGCATCACGACCTGAGCGGCGGGCACCTCGGCCATGCCGTGGGCAATTACCTCTGGGTGTTCTTCGCGATCTGGTGGGCCTGGGGGAACTTCACCTGGTTCGCCTCCGCGTACGACAACGACGACGACCCCTATCGCCTGCTGACCATGGTGCAGATCGCCGGGGCGCTGACCTTGGCCGCCGGCGTACCCCGGGCCTTCGAGTCCGGCGACTATCTCGTCATCACCCTCGGCTACGTGATCCTGCGGCTGGCCATGGTCATGCAGTGGCTGCGGGCGGCCAGGGCCGATCCGCAGCGGCGCACGACCACCCTGCGGTACGCCGTCGGCTACGCCCTGGTACAGGCCGGATGGGTCGCTCGCCTCGCCTGCGACCAGCCGACGTACCTCTATGTCGGGCTGGCGCTGGCCGTGGGCGAGTTGCTGATCCCGATCTGGGCCGAGCGGGCGCAGGTGACGACCTTTCACCCGGAGCACATCACCGAGCGGTTCGGGCTGTTCACCATGATCGTGCTCGGCGAGGCGGTGCTGGCGGCGACCATCGCCGTGCAGACCGCGGCAGACTCGCGCGCCGGCACCGACGTCGACCTGCTGGTCCTGGCCGGCAGCGGTCTGCTGCTCGTCTTCAGCCTGTGGTGGCTCTACTTCGACCGGACCACTCAGCGCATGCTGCGCTCCATGGCCACGACGATCATCTGGGGCTACGGCCACTACCTCGTCTTCACCTCGACCGCGGCGATCGGCGCCGGACTCGCCGTCGCCGTCGACGCCCTCATCGGCCGTGCGCACGTCACACACCTGCAGCAGGGCTTGGCTGTCGGCATACCCCTCGCCGCCTGGATCGCGACGGTCTGGTGGCTGCGCGTAGGCCCACCGCTGCGCGGTCCCGCCGTCGCGGCCTCGCCCGTGGCCGCGGTTCTGGTGCTGGCCGCGGCCTGGACCTCCGCGGCCGTGCCCCTGATGGCCGTGATCACCGCGGCGCTGGCGGCAGTGAAGACCTGGGCCGTGCGGCGGGCAGACTGATCACTCGACGCCGGGACGTACTTCGTTCTCGGACAGCGCGCGTCCGCGACGCTCCTGCCGGGACCACGTCGACCGGGATGCGGGTCTGCCCGCTGCGGGTGAGGCTGGTGTCATGTCCGAGCACTGCGTGATCGTCTGTCCGCCGTCTGCGGCCGGTGGCCGCCAGGTGCGTGTCGACGACCGGCTCATGGGCACCGCACACAGCCTTCACGACCTCACGGTGTTGCTACAGAACGCCGGCCTGACCGGCTGGGACGAGTTGGATGTCGTCGAGTCGGGATTGATCGAGTGGCATGAAGGCGGGCCGGAGGTGTGGGAGCCCTGAACGCACGTGCGACCCTCCGCTGACGCAAGGTCGCGCAGGGACCTGCCGCCCACGGGCGGACCATGGCTGCGCCGACACCCAGGCGGATGTGAGCATGCCCTCGTCGATCACGCTGGTCGGTGGCCTGAGCCACCCCCGGTTTCGTGGAGTCCCCGGACTGTCCCAAGTTGCGTGGAGCCGGGGGCAGCTGGGCAACTGCCTCAATAGGACGTGCCTGGCGGGAAGATGCGAGAGCGGCGCTTTCGGGGGACGGTGGAAGAGGGGCGCGGCCGTTCGCCGGCCAATTCTTGCCGAGCATCGCACTAGCCGTAAGGAAACGTGATGGCCATAGCCACAGACATGCTCGTTCCGGCCCTGCGTGAGGTCCGCGAGGCCCAGGCCGCGCTGGCTGACCGTTGCAAAGCGCACCTCATGGTCACTCCCGCCGGGGAGTACCGGGAGGTCCTGGAGCGCCGCGTCGGGGACTCCCGGGGCCATGTGTACCGCATCGACGAACGTCTGGGTACGTTGCAGCCCCGCGGGCTGATGCAGACCGTTATCGGGAATGCCTGGCACCTCACCGGGCAGGCCGTCCGGCTGCCCTTCGATGCGGCAATGGCCGTCCCGAACGCCGTGTCGCGGGGCCCGGGAAAGGCGACGGAGCACCAGCTATTGAAGAACGCCGAGGATGAGTACGCGGTCACCGCGTTCGCCGTGGCCATCTGCCGGGCCGCCGAGCGTATCGCCGAGGAGGCCGCGGACGCCGCCACCTCGGAGCTGCTGGGCTCCATCCGCCGTGACGACGAGGAGGCGCTGGAAGAACTCGGCAGCAGCCTCGAGCAGCGCGCCGAGGCGGCAGTGCTGGCCGCCGAGACCGCTGAGGGCCTGGGCACCGCCGGTGCCGCCCAGGCGGTCCGCGACTGGAGCAGCTGGCTTCGGGAGACGGCAGAACGCATGCCCGGCGTGGACCGGCTCCAAGGTGCGCCGGAGGGAGCCCTCATCACGGAGGACGAGCTGCCGATCGCCGACTACCGTCGGCTCAGCACCAGGATGATCCTCGGCCGGCTCCCGCACCTGTCCCAGACGGATCTGGCCACGGTCGGCGCCTATGAGCGTGCCCACGCCGGCAGATCCGCGGTCCTGAGCAGGGTCGCGGACCTGCTCGGGCCCGAGCCCTGGCTCGGTTACGACAGCATGAATGCGGGCGAGATCCGCAAGCGGCTCGGTGACGCCGAGGAGGGTCTCACCCGGCGGGTGCTGGAATACGAGCGTCGCCATCAGGCACGCTCCACCATCCTCGCCGCCGCCGAACGAGTCCACGCCGGACCGGCCTGACCGGGCGCGTGTTGGGCGGGGTTACCTGGCGCCACGTCCCTTTTGAGCACCGGGCGTCACGCCCCTGGGATCACGCGGCAGTCCGCGGGACCCGGGGGCGTCGGTGCTGGTAGGTCCACAGCTGGTCGACGAGGGTGAAGCCGAAGGACTCGAACAGCCGGTGGGCGGCCTGGCTGTCAGGGCAGGGCTGCGAGGCGTCATCGACGACCAGGGCGACTTCGGTGGCACCTTGGTCGGCCAGCAGGGCCAGGGCCTGACCGAGCAGCTTGCGGCCCAGGCCGCAGTGGCGGCGCGTGTGCTGGGTCTCGATCCAGTACACGGTCGCGGTGCGATCGGGTCCGACGCTGACCAGGGCTTCGGCGACCGGCTCTGCGGCCTCACGGATGATCAGTCGGTGGCCCGGGGGGAAGTCGCAGGGGAAGACATCGGCGACCAGCTTGGTCGGTGGGGGCTCTGCTGGTAGGGCGCAGTGGAGGTAGCAGCCCTGCCGACGGCCGGTGAAGCCGGTCTGCAGCAGGGCGTCGTGGGTGGCGCCGCGGCGGGTGCGGGGTAGGCCGCCCGGCCCCAGGGGACCTGGCGGAGCGCCGACGAATGCGTCGGTCTGCGGGCAGGGGGCAAGGTCGGCCAGGGCATGGCTGAGCAAGGCACGCAGGGCAGGGGGTTCCTCCTGGGCGTGTACCCAGCAGATGAGGCCGGTGTGCACATCGGTCCAGGACAGGTACGCGATGATGCCGCGAGGATTGTCCTCGGCATCGGCGAGAACGCTGATCCGCGGCCGGGTCGGTACTGCCCAGCCGGCCGGGGGGACAAGACCGCGCCGCGCCGCGGCCAGCTTCTCCGGGGTGCAGTGCGGCTGTCCCGGCAGCCGGTCGGCATCAATCAGCTCTCGCACCCCCGGTTCGTCCTCGGGGCGATACGGGCGTACCGTCGACCCGCTCTGGGGGCTGGGCGAAAAGGTCATATCGTCCGTCCGCATTCGTGCTGACGTTCTTACCGGCTATCTGCCAGCCTCCGCCGTTTCATCCCTGCTGTCACGGGGGCCGGTGGCAGTGCCGCGGGTGACCGGGCCGCCACTCTGCGGGGTGTTGCCGGGCAGGACGGTCATGCGCCGAAGGTGGCCTGCTGGATCGCGGTCAGCAGCGAGCGCACCTGCTCGACGACCGGCTGGTGGAGGGGCAGCGTCAGGTGGCCAACACCGGGCACGAGCACGTTGCGGGCCGCAAGGTCGGGATGGTCGATGCGTCCCCTGGCGGCCGGTATGACGGCCTCGTCCAGGTCGCTGTAGAAGGCCACGAAGCGCGTGCGGCATCCCGCGGCGGGCTCGGCGAGCTCGGTCAGCAGCTCGCTTCCCGGCCGTAGTTGGCGCAGTAGTGGATGGGCCGGGGCCAGCAGGGCCGTTGCGGTCCCGCCGTGCGGCGTCGCCAGCGTGATCACCAGCGGCACGTAGGCGTCCCCAGCGAGCCGCTGCACGTAGTAGCGGGCGATCAGCCCGCCCAGGCTGTACCCGATCACGACCACTGGCAGCCCCGAGCTTTGGGCAGACGCCAGTTCCACCTGCTCGCCCAGCGCACGGGCCGCGGTGCGGATGTCCGGGGTGAGTACGTTATAGCTGGCCAGGGCAAGAGAGCCCACGCCGCAGCCGCGCAGCTGGCGCTGCAGCGGCGAGACGATCGATTCCCGGTCGGCCAGCCCGTGCACCAACATCACCGGAATCCCCGAACCGGTCGGCGGCTGTTCATCCCGGCCCGTCGACCGCCAGGGCATGGAACGACTGAACTGGCCGGTCAGCTGCCCGACGCTCTCCGCGGCCATGTCGAGCGGGAGCCGGACCAAGCGCATGGCAGCCCTGCCTGCCTCGACACCGACGCCGCGCACTGGTGGCAGCCCCGGCACCGACAGGTGCGGCCCGAAAGGAATGCCCGTAGCCGTTCACCTCCCTGCATAGGCCCCCGCTTGTCCCAGCACTATGGAGCCTGTTGGGGAAACGTTGCGCGTGTCGACCGGATTCCCCACCACCGCAGCGTTTCCTGCGGTGGTGGGGACGACCGGAACGGCGGTCGCTGCCCGGACCGGGTGCCCCGCCGGCAACCCGCCGACCAGGACTCAGTCCATACGGCGCTCGTCGACGGGCAGCCAACCGCCCTGCCAACGGTCGCCTCCTTTTGATCGCTACCTCTTGTTAAGCAAATTTCGTTTCTGGAGGGTGGGGAAAAATGGAATACGTAGGACCAGATTACTGGCTTGAGAACTCAACAGCGTGCCCGGGCGCCAGTTGAGATGCCGTCTGGATGAGATGCCGTCTGGATTGGAGCACTCCTCGCCCACCGGAGGCGACGGGGTGTGGTCGCCAACGACGCCCAGGTGCCCCATGACCCTTTTCTGGCCTGGCCGCATTGGTTGTCGGACTTACGGAGGCGAACTTCGTCTCGTCGCCCTCACGCGGGAGAAGGAGCAGACGCGGGAAGAGAACGATGCGTATCTATGGCACCCCCCTGTATGGCACTCCCCAGGGGGCGGAGGTGGCTGCCGCGGCTGTTGACGCGCAGGTCGTCGTCACCGCGTGGAGCCGTGGTGCCCGGCTGCTTCTGGGATACGCACCGGGGGAGGTCGTAGGGCGCCCGGCGTCGAAACTTCTGGCCGTTGGTCTTCCGGATTCGGCTCGTCGGAGTCTCGCGCGGCGCGAGGCGTGTCTTGGACGGGTTGCACTGCGCAACCAGGCGGGTCGTCCGCTGGAAGCCGATGTGCGTGCCTGCCCCCTGACAGACGCCGAAAAGCAGTCCAGTGGTTCCTTGAGGCCACCATTCCGCAGGAGGGCGGCGAGGGTGTCGATCTGGTGCTGCAACGCAGTTTGCTCCCGCATCACCGGCCCGCCCAGCTGGCGGTGGAGACGGCGACGCGTTATCTTCCGGCGGATCCCAAGGCCGGTGTCGGCGGTGACTGGTTCGATGTCATCCCTCTCTCAGGCGCCCGCGTGGCTCTGGTCGTCGGCGACGTCGTGGGGCACGGCATACACGCCTCCGCCGCCATGGGACGTCTGCGCACCGCGGTACGCACCCTCGCTGATGTCGACATTCCCCCGGACGAGCTGCTGACCCAGCTTGACGATCTCACCCTGGAAGAGATCGAAGAGGGAATCGAATCGGTCTCGGAGGTCGGCGAGACGTGCCTGTACGTGGTCTACGACCCGGTCTCGCGCTGTTGCACGCTCGCCAGCGCCGGCCATCTGCCCCCGGCAGCCGTCACTCCGGACGGCTCCATTGACTTCCTCCGCGTGGCACCCGGTCCCCCACTGGGCGTTGGCGGCCTGCCGTTCGAAGCCACCGAGTCCCAACTCCCCGAAGCAGCCTGCTCGTTCTGTACACCGACGGACTGGTCGAAGCCCGCGACCACGACATCGACTCCGGACTGCGGACGCTTCTGCGCGTCCTGGCCGAGCCCGCTCCTTCGCTCGAGACAACCTGCGACAGCATCCTCAAGGAGCTCCTGCCCACGCGGCCGGACGACGTCGCCCTCCTCGTCGCCCGCACTCACGCGCTGGGCCCCTCCCATGTGGCCTCCTGGGACCTGCCCGCCGACCCGGTCGTAGTCGTAGACGCGCGCCGACGTGCCACCGACCAGCTCATGACCTGGGGCCTGCAGGAGGCAGCTGCCACCACCGAGCTGATCGTCAGCGAACTCGTCACCAACGCCATCCGCCACGCCAGCGCCCCAATCCAACTGCGGCTCATCCGCAACACCGCCCTGATCTGCGAAGTCTCCGACGCCATCAGCACCTCACCGCACCCGCGCCGAGCCCGTGACCTCGACGAGGGCGGCCGCGGTCTGTTTCTCGTCGGCCAGCTCACCGAACGCTGGGGCACCCGCCACACACTCACCGGAAAAACCATCTGGGCAGAACAGTCCCGGCCCCTCCACACCCGTGTCCCGCCCTGGCACCTACCCACCGCAAGAACCCCACTTACGACGCCCGCGTGAGCAACCGGGCATGACCAGCGCTCCCGCCGTGCGGGGGCCGCCACCCTGTTCCTGAGCGAAACCGCGGCGACGAACCGGCCGCAGCAGCGCCTGCGGCAGCAAGGCGCGTCGAGCACCGCGGCCAAGTGGAGCAGAGTACCGCTCGTGGATCCACGAAGATCACTGGAGAGCGGTGCCACGGGCGGTGGCCGGGCATCCACGCGGCGCGTGCCTCCGCCACGCACACAGGGCCTTTGGCCAACGTTCCTGGACGGTAGCGAGGAGCCGCGCGAGACCTGCCGTCGCACGTCCACCGGGACCCGACCGGCATACATCAATCAATCAACTGCCGCGGCTTCGGGCGGGCCGCCGCTTGGGCGTCGTATCGCACAGCTCACGCGGGAGTCCTCCGCCGGCCACCGCCCCACGGCCGCCGGGACACGAACACCGGGGTGAACAGGGCGGACAGGACGGACAGCAGCAGTACTCCCAGGGCGCTTTGAGCGGCAAGCGGTTCCCCGCCGGTGCGTTCGGACTGGAGGCCGGGGGCGCCGGAGCGACCATGCTCCCGACCGTTGGCTCGGCGGGCCCAGCGATCAGTGACGGTCAGTGGACGGTGACGGCGTCCTTCGCAGCGGAACGATGTCGGGGCTTGCCGACGGTTTCTTCCGTACCGAGGACGTGGGGGGATACGAAAGTCGGGGGTCGGGTTCCTCGTCCAGGGCGACGATCAGCGCGGAGTGCCGCAACAGACTGCTTGGACGACGTCAAAGGACGTCGGTACCCCCATAACCAAGGAGTTCTGCGATGCGCGCTGCCGGAAAGATCCTGCTCGGGATCCTGGGACTCGCCGTGCTCGCCGGAGTCGGTCTCTGGTTCAGCATCAGGCACGTCGAGAGCGACATCACCTCGCACACGATCACCACGGCTCAGTTCAGGGGCGTTCACGTCGGCGAGAACCGGGACGCCGTGCGCGACCGCATCGGGGAGCCCGGCGGTCTCCAGCCGCAGGACAAGCCAAAGCCGCCGGCCGGCACCACCTGTGACTACTACCTGCAGAAGCACGTGTCCCTGGAGGAGAAGCAGACTTTTCAGATCTGCTACCGGGACGGGAAGGTCACCGCCACCCAGGCCCTGCCGTCTGCCAAGGACGAGGCCGCCCAGGACAACGACAAGAGCAGCGAGAACGCCAAGCCCTGAGCCTCTCGGTCTCACGCCGGCCCACCGGGGCACGCTCCGTCCCGGCTAGGCGCGGCCGCTCTCCGCCGGTCGGCGGCGGTTCCCGGAACGATCACCGAAGGGTCCTTTACCGTGGCACGCGTGTCCGTCTCCTCTGCGCCGATCTCCGTTGCGGCTCGCCCTGCCCGGGTCAAGTGGCCGTCCGAGCCGATGGCTTGGGTGCTGGCGGCGCTGATCGCCAGTGGCGGACTCCTGCCGACCGCCGCACCGCGCTCCCTGCTGCCCCTGCCGTTCGCTGTCTCCGCCATCCTGGCGTGCGCCACCGGACTCCTGCTGGCCTGGCGGCGCGGCCGGCCCACGCTGGTGGCGGCCGTGGTCGCCGGCGTGAGCCTGCTGACCGCTCAGCCGGCCCTGCCGTTCGCGATGTACTCGCTGGCCAGACGGCGGGCGACGAGCCCCCTGCGGTACGGCGTCTACGCCACCGCGGTGCTCGGTCAGTTCACCACGGGAGCCCCGGCGACGGGCGTCATCGCGGCGGCCCTGCTGGTGGGCGCGCCCGCCTGGCGCGGCACGGTGATCCGGTACCGGCACACCAGGCTGGAGGAGCTGGCCGAGCGCGCCGAGCAGGCCGAGCGGGAGGCGCTGCTGATCGCGCGCCGGGTCCGTGCGGAGGAGAGGGCCGCGCTGGCGCGTGAGATGCACGACGTGGTGGCTCACGAGGTAAGCCTGATCACGCTGCACGCGGGCGCGCTGAGTGTGGACCCGCAGGAGTCGGAGCGAGCCCGCGAGACCGGTGAGTTGGTCAGAGTCACCGGCAGGCGCGCGCTGGCTCAGCTGCGCCAGATCCTCGATGTGCTGCGTGACCCGGAGACCGTCGAGAGTTCCTTCCAGCCAGGCCCGGCACTGCAGGATCTCCCCCAGTTGCTGGCCGATTCGGCGGTGGCGGGCGTCCCCGTGGACTGGGCGCCGTGGTCCGCGACGGTGACGGAAGTCCGGGCTGGCGCAAAGCCGTTGCCGCCGGCGGTGGAGCACACGGTCTACCGAATCGTCCAGGAGGCGCTGACCAACATCCGCAAGCACGCCCACGGCGCCCGCGCCACACTGGGGCTGCGGGTGGACAGGGAGAACCTGGAGTGCGAGGTGACCAACCCGGTGACCGGCCTGCCCGGTGAGGCGGCCGGCGAGGGCGCGGGCCTGGGCCTGCGCGGTCTGCGGGAGCGGGCCGCGCTACTCGGCGGCACCCTGGACACCGAGAACCGGGACGGCGTGTTCCGGGTCCAGCTCCGGCTGCCCGTCGCGTCGCCCGCACCGAACCGGGAGCAGGGGACGATGAGGGCAGAACCCGTCGGGGAGGCTCAGTGATCCGGGTCCTGCTCGCCGACGACGAGGCCCTGGTCCGCACCGGGTTGCGCCTGCTGCTGCAGACCGCTCCCGACATCACGGTGGTCGCCGAGGCCGACGACGGGCGGGCCGCGGTCGAGGCCTGTGCCCGGCTGACCCCTGACGTGGTGCTGCTGGACGTGCAGATGCCCGGCCTGGACGGAGTAGGCGCCGCCGGGGAACTGTCCGCGTTGCCCGCACCGCCGCGGATCCTGATGCTGACCACGTTCGACGCCGAAACCTATCTGCTGCCAGCGCTTCGGGCCGGCGCCCATGGCTTCCTGCTCAAGGACGCCCAGCCGGGCCAGGTCCTCGACGCGGTACGGAACACCGCGGCCGGCCTCCATGCCCTCGCCCCCGAGGCGGTGAACCACCTGGTGGCCCGGGCGGCCGCCGAGCCACCGCCGGCCGTGCCGCCCCGGCTGCCCTCGCTCACACCACGCGAGCGGGAGGTGCTGGTGGCGATAGCGGACGGGCTGAGCAACGCCCAGATCGGCCGGCGGCTGGGCCTGCGCGTGCCGACCGTGAAGGCCCATGTCTCGCGGATCATGGAGAAACTGCACTGCGAGAGCCGGGTACAGGCCGGGCTGCTCGCCATGCGCGCAGGGCTGAGCGGAGAGGCGAGTCCCACGGACGAGGTGTGACCTCGCGGCCGGGGCCCGTTGTGGCTCTGTCCGGGGTGCGCGTGGGCGCCGCCGGACGGTATCCGCCCGCGCCCACAGGACTGCCAGATCAACTCTGACTCCACTGCTGGTTGGTCCCGCCGTTGCAGGTCCACAGCACCAGCGACGTCCCGTTGATCGTCGCCGCGTTGCACGCGTCCAGGCACAACCCGGCGTTGACGTTCGTGATGGTCCCGTCCGAGTTGATGTTCCACTTCTGGTTGTTCTGCCCGTTGCAGTCCCAGATCAAGACCTTGGTGCCGTCGGTGGTGTCCAGGTTGTACGCGTCATGCTCGTCCTTCGCGGACCTCAGATCGATGAGAAGCGGCTACGCATCGATGCCAGGGCGGCCGACACCACCAGCAGGAGGTGCAGCACCGCGATCTGGGCTCAACGTGTCCCGCCGGGCGAGCCGGTCGATGTCGTGCGCGGTGACGATCCCGCCGAGACGGCCGCCGTCCATGACCAGGATGGGCAGCCCGCCGCCGGAGCCCAGGCGCTCGAGGACGGAGATCAGCAGCTCGTCCGGTGCGGCGAGCGTGCACTGCGACAGTGGATTCGCCATGTCGCGTGCCCTCAGCGACTCGCGCTGCCCGGACGGCACGGCGGCCAGTCGGCGCAGCCGTACGACACCGCCGGCATGGCCCTCGAAGTCCAGCAGCGGCAGCACCGAGTGCCCGGCTTGAGCGGCCACCTCGGACAGGAAGCGGTCCACGGTCAGCCAGTCGGGACCGGTAACCACCGGACTGGTCATCGCCTCCGCCACCCGTACGCCGCGCAGGGCCGTGAACAGTTCCGCCCACCGTCGTTCGGCCGCCGCGGTGACCGCCACGAACACACCGATGACCACCAGCCACAATCCGCCCGACACCCCCCTCACGAACGCCAGCCACCCCACAACGGCCAGCGCCATACCGACGAGCTGTCCGCTGCGCCCGGCCGCCCGCTGGGCCCGTTCGCGGTCCCTCGTACGCCACCACAGCAGGGCCTGGAGCACCCGGCCCCCGTCCAGTGGCGCGGCCGGCAGCAGGTTGAAGACGCCCAGCAGAAGATTCGTGCCACCCAGCCAGCCCAGCACGGCCACCGGTATCCGCCAGCCCAGCGCCGCGTCCAACCCCGCCGCACCTCCTATGGCGGCCCCGCCGAGCACCAGGCTGGCAAGCGGCCCGCTGACGGCGACCGTGAACGCCGCCCGCGCCGTCGTCGGCCGGTCCATCCGGGTCATTCCGCCGAGCGCCCACAGCGTCACGTCCCGCACAGGTATCCCGGCCCTGCGGGCCGTCAGCGCATGCGCCGCCTCATGCACCACCAGGCTCACCAGCAACAACAGGGCACCGACGACTCCTGCGACCGCGTACACCACCGGCGCCAGGCCCGGCGCGTACCCGGGCAGCGTCCGGCTGGCCAGACCGTACGCAAGAAGGAACATGATCAACGGCACACTCCAGTGCGCACGCAGCGCCACTCCCCGGAGACTCCCGATCCGGATCGAATCCTTCATCGCCATCACCCACCGATGGGAAACGACGCGCGGACGCCGAACCGGCGAACCGCCACGGTCGCCCCTTCACATCATCCGCCACCGGACCCCACAACCGGAAACGTCCGATGACACCAGGCCAACGCGGCCGGGAACCGCGCCAGGGATCCTCGGCAGCACCTCGATCGCCACGCAGGCAGGAACGGTGCTTGGGACCTACGGCGGTCCGAGAGGGGGCCGGCAAGCCCAGGAACGCCATGGAGGAACACTTCACCTGGGTAACGACGCGCCGCCTACAGCCGGGCACCTTGGAGGAGTTCGAGAGGGCATGACGCCCGGCCCCTCCCACCCGGAGGGCATGCGCCGCGCCTACGCGCACTGCTCCGAGGACGGACAGGAGATCACCGGGGTGTCGTTCTGAGACTCCAAGAGGCATGCGACTTCTGGCGGACCTCGGAGCGGGAGGCGCAGCGGCGAGCGGCCATGGCCCCGTACGTCGTCGAGGAGCGGGAAGGCTTCTGCCGCGGCCGTGAACTCACCATCCCGCAGCGGTAACCGGAGGCGCGCGTGGGCTGGCCCGAGCCGTCGCGATCCTGGTGCCCGTCTACTCAGACGGCAGCCCCACAGTGGTCTGTGTAATCCGCTGCCCCAGGGGCACCGGTACTACCAGCCGGCGTGATCGGTTCGGTGCCCTGTCCCAGCGGCCACTGGCTGGGAGAGCGCGACGAGGAGGGCTCTACCTGCGGTGGACCTGCTCCGCCTGCGGTCCTTTGGGCCCCTGAGTGACCTGGGATTCGACCTTGTCACCCTCCTGTAGCTCCTTGAAGCCCTCCACCTCGATGGCGGAGAAGTGGACGAACACGTCCGGCCTGCCACCATCCGGCTGGATGAAGTAGAACCCCTTGTCGGCGTTGAACCACTTGACCGTGCCTGTTGCGATCAGTCCGATCCCTTGTTCCGCGCCACGACATCGCCGCGCCCCGCAGCCCGTCACGGCCGGCGCCTGAGCCTGCCATTCCGACTCGCCTCCCGCTGGCGGACAAACAGCCCAAGTCGCCCGGACAGGCTGTCCACCTGCAGCTCCTTGGTCCGAGATCAAGGGGAAGCTTCAGTCAGCCGCGAGCCCGTCGACCGGTTCCGGTTCACCGCGCTGCCCGCCCTGATACCCCCTCACCTGGCGCCAAGCGCAGCCGGACATCCCCGAGATGGGAGGGGATGACGTCAAGTCACACCGCCGTATCCCGTTGGGACGAAGAAGGCCAGTCTCGAATCAACGTCACGGCGGGTCCTCGGCCAGGGCCAGGAGGTCACCCCCGTCGGATCTTCCCGCTGCCCGAACGGTGACCGGAAGGTCGCCCGCGCCTTCAAGAGCCAGACCGTGCATCATCGCTGCTTGCGAGCGAATGGAAGAGATCATCTCCACCAGTTGTTCACGCAGCAACTGACTGACGTCAGGGGCGCCTGCCGCCGCAGCCCGGCCCAGCCATCTCGCACCGCTCATGCTCACCTCCACCAGTTCCCGAACCGGCCAAATTCAACGTCTCCACCTCTCAGGTGAGCCGGCCCGCAACGGCCGGCACCGCGCTGGCGACAACCGTCACCGCCGACCAGATGACCATCGTGGTCCGGTCCCACCCGCCTGCGCGATGGATGACGACGTCCTGGTCATCCCGCTCGGACGACGCGAGCCAGTAGGCCCCGAGCAGGACCGCATCCGGCACGGCATCGTCATCGTGAGGTTCCGCACTCCGCCCAACGCGCGATCAAGGCACACGACAACAGGACCATCGCGGTCGTCACACCCCTGGCGTACGCACGTCAGCCACTCGCGGACCACAAGGCCATGGGGCTGGAAGCCGGTTCTTAGTGGTCGAGTTTGGAAGTCCTTCGGGGGTTGACGCTGAGGAAGCTCCCGTGCTTGGTGGTGGCGTGGAACGCGGCCGAAGTGCGAGTTGACCTTCAAGTTGGATGAAGGTCAACCATCGGGTCCATGGACGGCACCACAGAACTACTGAGCATCAGCGCCTTCGCGCGGCGAGTGGGTCTCGCTACGAGCGCCCTGCGTTTCTACGACGGATGCCGTGTCCTTCCGGGCCGGCTGGGCGTTGAAAGTACGACACGTGCAGCACTTGAACTCGCGTCGGGCCAACCGGAGGTAGGCGGTTCCGACGATGGCGAGCCGCATGCCGACAGAGCGGGTGATCACCCTGGTCGGCATGGCGGCGGCTTGCTGGTTCCAGGTCAGGGCCATCTTGGGATTCTTCAGGTCGCGGAAGATCTCGGCGGCGTCCGCGGAGAGGCGGGCGTGGTGATAGAAGTCGATCCACGCGGGCTCGTCGCCGCTGTTGTCCTTCGCCTGCCCCAGCAGGTCCTCGGAGGCTTTCAGTGCCTTCGAGGCGGCCTTGGCGTCGTTCTTCCGGGCATGGGCTCGGGCCTCGATGAGCTTGGTGAACGCCAGCACCCGGGGGACGGCCTGGCCCCTTGGTGACGGTGGTCGTCCGCCAGGCTGCGGAAAGCCGGCTTAAGAGGCTCTGCGCCTCGTCGACCGTGAACCACTGTGGCGGCTTGACGGCGATCTCCGGCAGGTCGGCCCGGCCGCACGGGCTGACCGCCAGGATGTCGTCGTCGAAGGCGGCCCGCATCGGCTAAGCCATCCAGTTGTACGAGCACGGACCCAGCCCTGCACGTCCATGCGATTCACGTCCCGCTTCTCCCACTCACTCCAATACGGGAGGACGTGGTTCAGCGGGCACTCCACCAGCGGTCATGCCACTCGCCGAACCGACAGCTCCAGCCCACGGGTTCTGATTCCCTCGCTGGGCGAACTGGCTCTCAGCTCGGCGCCCCACTCACGCGCCTGCGCCTTCAAGGCGAATGACTCGCTGAAGCGTTCGCCGACCCGGTTGCGGACAGTGACCTGCGAGTTGCCGGTTGTCAGCTTACGGATGTACAGGGAAACACTCCTCGATCGAGGGGCGGGAAGGACAGTCAGCACCTCGGCGTCAGCGCCGGACTACCGGACAAGCGACCGTCTTCTTGTTGACGAACGCTTCGAGGCTGGTCGCGGGGACACGAACTCGGGAAGATGACATTGCCGTTCGCAGGTCGACGACGGCAGTTCGCCTGATGCAATGAAGCGGCAGACAGTGCGGCGGTCAATGTCCAACGCGACGGCGACAGCAGAGATGGACGGCAGGATCCGACAAACCCGTGGCCGGACTCACGCCACCTCTCGTCACATCCTGCACTCCGACGTGGAAACGATCACTCACGGGGCGAGGGAACGGCAAGCCACTCGTTCGGGTGTTTCCGCACGTCAGAGTGGCCAACGTCGCAGATTCAACCGGTGCGACCCGGTAACGTTCCGTGGCGTTGGCCGAGGGGGTCCCTCCGCGGACGGTCATTTCCTCGCAGCCGCTTTCGCCGAGCTGCGCTCTCAGAGACGGCTGAACACGCCCTTCGAGATTTCCGCTTCTTCGCATCTGGATCAGGAGTCCACGATCATGAACCGGTTGGCGCGCCCTGAACGCCGCATCTTCCTGGACTTGGCAGTGTGACGCACCTGGACTCGATCATGCTGCCGTCGGGGCTGCTGTTGGGCTGAGGCTTCCCTGGAAACATTCCCGCTGGGCGAAAGCACGCAGCGGCCTGGAGTTCGGCCGCCGGTACCTCCCCTTCATGGCTGCCGCCTGCCTCGGGCTGTTAGTCGGGATTCCGGCCGAAGCAGCCCTGGTCCCCTCGTCCGCAGCGTGTGCTGACTGCCGTGCTGTTCACCGCGGCCAACGCGGCTGTGTCAGGTCTTCCCCGAGGCCGCTCAACGCCCACCGACCTCCGGCACAGCAGACCCTATCCACCATGAAGCCGACAGGAGTTACGAGATCAGTATCGACGAGCAGTACGACGTGATCGTGGTCGGAGGCGGACCAGCAGGGGCGGTGACAGCCGGCCTGCTGGCCAAGGACGGCCGCCGGGTGCTGTTGCTCGAGCGAGAGAAGTTCCCCCGCTACCACATCGGGGAGTCACTCAATCCCGGTTTGGTGCCCGCACTGGAACGGATGGGCCTACGCGAGCGACTGGACGAGATCGGATACCTGCGCAAGTACGGAGCGACGTTCGTGTGGGGCGCGGGCGTAGAGCCCTGGGACTTCCGCTTCAACGAAGGATCGCCGTACGAGTACGTGCATCAGGTGCGCCGGGCCGACTTCGACGCACTGCTGCTGGCGCGGGCCAGGGAGCTCGGTGCGGTCGTCGTCGAGGAGGCGACCGTCAAGGACATCGTCCAGGACGGCGAACGCGTCACGGGCGTGACCTACCAGACGAAGGCAGCGGTGACCCCGCGGACCGCGCGATGCCGGATGCTCGTCGACGCCTCGGGACAGCAGCACCTGCTGGCACGCCGGTTCGACCTGCTGAACTGGCACGACGACCTGCGCAACATCGCCGTGTGGTCGTACTGGCAGGGCTGCGAACTCTACGCCGGCAACCGGGCGGGGGACACCCTCGTCGAAAACCTTCCCGAGGGCTGGATCTGGTACATCCCCCTGGCCGACGGCACGGTCAGCATCGGCTACGTGACCCCTGTGGAGCAGTACAAGAAGGCAGCCCCCCAGAACGCGGAGGCATTCCTTCACGAGCAGCTCACCCGTACCTGCGAGGTCAGCCGTCTGACCCGGAACGCGGTCCAGGTCAGCGGCGTGCGCACCATCAAGGACTGGTCGTACCAGGCGACACGCTTCCAAGGTCCGGGGTGGGCCCTGGTCGGGGACGCCGCCGCGTTCGTCGACCCGCTGCTGTCCTCGGGCGTGACGCTCGCAATGCGAGCCGCCGAGCGTCTCGCCGATGGCCTCGGGCGCGTCCTGGACCACCCCGAGTCCGAAGAGGAGGTGCTCACCCGGTACGAGAAGAACTACCAGGAATTCCTCGGCGTGATCCTGGAGTTCGTACGCGTCTTCTACGACCGGACCCGGCTCAAGGAGGAGTACTGGGACGAGGCCCAGCGCGCCATCGACCCCGACGCGTTGCTGAACAGCAAGGTCGACTTCGTCACCCTCATTTCGGGGCTCTTCGGCACCGCCGAGATCTTCGACCCCGTCGACGTGCCGTAGCGCTCCCACGAGGCCACCGCGGGAATCCTTCAGAATCTCTGGCCACGCCCCCTGAGGGTGACCGACGATGGGCCTCGCCGACACACGCGGGGCCCGTCCGACCGTACTCCCGTGCGCCGGTGTCGCCCCGTCATATTGAGGGCATTCTCGATGACGACCCTGCTCCGCATGAACAGGGTGATCCCCGACCCGTTCGTGGGTGCGCTGCGGGGCGTCGGTGTCGGCGACTTCGCGGTCCCGGCTGGAAGCAGGGCTCTGCTCATATGATCGGAAGCATAGGAACTCTTCCATGACCGGAAGCACCGTCGCAGACTTCTTCCTGGCCCTCTCGCTCGTCCTCGGAGCCGCCCACTTCTTCGGCGGACTTGCCCGCCGCGTCGGCCAGCCTGCCGTTGTCGGAGAGATCTGCGCCGGACTGCTCGCCAGCCCCATGGTCATCACCACCGCCGGTGCTGAGGCCGTCCTGCCCGTCGAGGTGAAGCCGCTGCTCGGCGCTCTCGCCAATGTCGGGCTGGCCACTTTTATGTTCCTCATCGGCTACGAGCTCGACGGTGGCTTCCTGCGCGACCGCCGCGGCGCGGCCCTAGGTGTGGCCGTCGGATCCGTCGTCGTCCCGCTGGTCGCGGGCGTCGCGCTGGCTGTTCCGCTGGCCGACACGTACGCCCCTGGCAATCACACCGCATTCGTCCTCTTCGTCGGTGTGGCGATGTCGGTGACGGCCTTCCCGGTACTGGCCCGGATCCTCGCCGACTGCGGTCTCAACCGGCACTCGGTGGGCAGCCTCGCCCTGGCTTCTGCGGCGATCGGTGACCTAGTCGCTTGGATCGGCCTCGCGGGCGTCGTCGCGTACGCCAGTTCCTTCGGCCAGTGGCAGATGGCGCTGTTGCCGGTCTATCTGGTGCTCATGCTCGCCGTGGTACGCCCCGTCCTCGGTGCTGTCGTGCGCCGCGTCCAGGACCGTGACCGGCCCGTCGAACGGCTGATACCGCTGCTGGTTGCTGGTCTGATGCTTTCCTGCGCCGCCACGGAGTGGCTCGGGATCCACTTCATCTTCGGCGCCTTCGCCTTCGGCGCGGTCATGCCGCGCAACGTGCTCGGCACCCTGCGCACCCAGATCATGCGGCAGATGGAGCAGGTTGGGCACATCCTGCTGCCGCTGTACTTCGTCGTGGCTGGCACCAAGGTCGACCTGTCCACCTTCACTCCGGCCTCGGTGCTCACCCTGATCGCCGTCATTGGCGTGGCCGTGCTCTCCAAGGCGGGCGGAGCGTATGTCGGTGCCCGACTGTCCGGGCTGGCACACTCGGTGGCCATGCCCATCGCCGTCCTGATGAACACCCGTGGGCTCACCGAGATCGTCATCCTGGCTGTCGCACTGGAGAAGGGCCTGATCGACCAGAGCTTCTATTCGATGATGGTGGTCATGGCCGTCGTCACCACCGCCATGACCGGCCCGCTGCTGAGACTCCTCGGCGTACATCTCCGGCCAACAATGGGGTCGAGACCGGCACCCAGCCTCGAACTTGGGTGAGCGCACGACCGTGCTGCGGTCCCCTGTGGGACGCTCACGCCGAACGGGCCCGGCCTCCTGCTGCACGGAACTACTGAGCATCAGCGCCTTCGCGCGGCGAGTGGGTCTCGCTACGAGCGCCCTGCGTTCCTACGACGGTTGCCGTGTCCTTCCGGGCCGGCTGGGCGTTGAAAGATCGACACGTGCAGCACTTGAACTCGCGTCGGGCCAACTGTGCATTGAGCCCGGCTCGGGCCTGCTGTGCAGTGGCGTCCCCTGTCCCTGCCCGGCATCGGGGCCGCAGGGCAACTCCCGGTTCCCCCGAACCGTGTGAGGGATATCGAGGTGAGCTCAGAAGGGACATACCTTTGTGCCGTGACCGCGATGCGGACACCAACAGCTCAGGTGACTTCGTCTTCTCCCCCGCCCCGCGCCACGCTGGCGCTGACCCGGCTGCTGCGCAGACAGTCGTACGGATCCGGGTGCACCGGGAGCGATGCCGTCGAGTCCTGGAGAAACGCCACTGCGCGGTGCTGGGGCTTTCCCCGTTCAACTCCTTCTTCACCCCACGGACCATCCGCCTTCTGGTGGCCTGGGCCGACGACTGGTTCGACCAGGTGGAGATCCTGTTGCCCGGCTACGAGGCAGCGTACGGGCAGATCGCTGCCGGGATGGCGCCGCGCGCCGCGGTCCGTCACACGTTGCACGCGGTCAGGACACTGCGCGGGGCCGCCAAGACAGCACTCGCCCGGGTGGGCCGCGAACCGCGGGTCCACACCTGGACGGCCAAGGCCGCCCATCCGCACTACCAGGCTCTGCACCGGGCAGGCATCGACGCCTTCCACCGCGAGCCCCTCTTCCGTGACCTGTGCGAACAGAACGCGCGCGCCTACCTCCGCACAGTAACCGACCGAGTCCCCGACGCCGATACAGTCGCCCGCAACGTCGACTACATCCTGGCCGAAGTTCCCTACTTGCTCGATGTCGCAGGCATCGTCGACGCCGAGAGCGCTGTCTTCTGCTACCCCAAACCCTGGCCTCTCCAGATGGCCCTCTTCGACGGCCACGTGCCCACACTCGTTCCCGCAGACCGCCACGGCTACGCCCAGGTCACCTTGGATGCCGTACAACCGGAGGGTCCACATGAGCGCTGACATCCTCGACTGGCCTCTCCCCCCTGGCCCGCACGGCACGCCACCGCCCCTGTACGAGACGCTGCGCAGAAAACGACCCGTCTGCCCGGTGCGCATGCCCTCCGGCGAGGTCATGTGGCTCCTGACCCGCCGGGAAGACATCTGCGCGGTCGCCACCGACCACCACCGCTTCACCCGCAACCTCACCTATCCCGGCGCGCCCCGCATCGCCGGCGAGGACTTCAACAGCGTCAAGGGCGGCATCTTCAATCTCGACCCGCCTGACCACACCCGCATCCGCACCATCCTGACCCCCTACTACACACGCGCCGCAGTCACCCGCTACGCCAGCACGATCCGTGCCCTGGCTCACACCCTGCTGGACGAGATGATCCAGGGCCCCAACCCGGCGGACCTGATGACCGGATACGCCGAACCGCTGGCCCTGCGATTCAACTGCGACATGCTGCGCATCCCCCTGGAACTGCGCTCCCGCTACCTGGAGTGCTTCCGCACCCAGACCTCCCAGACCGCCGACGGTGCCACCATCGCGGACGCTACCGCGCAGATCAGCGCCCTGGCCCGCACCGTGGTCGACACCCACGACGGCACGGTCACGGCCGAGCACCCCATCGGTGCCCTGCTAGCCGCCCGAAGGGAGGGGACCATCAGCGAGGAGGAGCTCATCGGCACCGTCGACTACCTCATGGTCACCGGCGTCGACCCGCTCATCTCACCCACCGGCACCTTTGTGGTGACCGTGCTGCGCCACCCGCGCTACCACCACGGCTTGGCCGCCGACCCCGACCGCTGGCCCGCCACGATCGAAGAGCTCCTGCGCTACCACCACAACGGCTACCTCTCCAACCCTCGCGTCGCCACTCAAGACATCACCCTGCACGGTCAGACCATCCACGCCGGACAGGCCGTCATCACCCCGTTCCTGGCCGCCTGCTGGGACCCGGACCGCTATCCCAAGCCGGGCAAATTCGACCCCGGCCGCAGCACGGACGGCTCGCTGACCTTCGGCCACGGTGCCCATTACTGCCTCGGCTCCAGCCTCGCGCGCCTCTACCTGGACATCGCCCTGCGCGAACTCTTCGCTCGACTGCCGGATTTGGCCCTCGCCGTCGACGACATCCCCTGGGACGAGAACATCCTCTTCACCCGCCCCGCCCTACTGCCCGTCACCTGGTGAAGCCTGCAAGGAGACCGCTGTGGACAGCGCATTCGACAACCTGGCCCCGGCCTACGAACGCACCGCCCAGCACATGCCGTTCCGCGAACATGTGGAGGCCCACAGCCTCCTTGCCGTCATCGGCGACATCACCGGCCAGGCCGTCCTCGACCTGGGCTGCGGATCCGGCCTGTACACCCGCCGCACCAAACAGCTCGGAGCTGCCCGCGCCGTTGGCATCGACAGTTCCCACGGCATGCTCGACCACGCCCGCCGCCTCGAACAGCAAGCCCCTCTGGGGGTGACCTACCTGCACCGCGACGCAGCCCACCAGGGACCGGACCCGATGACCGATCACGCCTTCGATCTCGTCATCGCCATCCACCTGACCCCCTACGCCACCACCCACGACGAACTCACCGGCATCTGCCGCACCGCCCGCAGGGCCCTGCGCACCAACGGCGGCCGTTTCGTAGCGGCATGCCTTAACCCTGACTTCAACACCACGCCCGGCTGGTACCACCCCTACGGCTTCGATCTGACCTGCACTAGCACCGCAGAGGGCGCCCCCGTTACCCTCCACGGTCACCTCCCCGGCCAGGAATTCCGCCTCACCGGCTACTACTGGTCCACCCACGCCCACGAAACCGCCCTGGCAGCCGCCGGCTTTGACCACACCACCTGGCACCGCCCCACCGTCTCCCCCCAAGGCGCCCGTCTCCACGGCGCCCCCTACTGGAAGCCGTACCTCGACTTCCCACACACCCTCATCACCGAAAGCACCGTCCAGCCGACACCACGGCCTACCGGCACGGAGCAGCAGGCCGGTACCGAAAACCTCGGTTCCCGTGTCTCCGCCCGGACGCCGCCCCTTGGTTGAAGCGGCTGCCAGGAAGCGAGACACGGCATCTGCGGACCAGCATTGTCCAGGTCGGGCCTCATAGAAGGGCCGCACCCGCCTCGATCATGTCGCGGCCGAGGCGCTTCATCTCGTACACGGTGACGATGACCCGGCAGTGCCGGGCGTGCGCCTTGACCTCCTGCGCCGTCCTCAGCGCCTCCTCGAACCCGGGCAGGCCCGCACGCGGGTGCTGATCTTCTCGCTGTAAATCTTGGCCCTCGGGATGCCGCGTTCGCTGAGCGTGTCGAGCTGGGAGTCGAGTTCCTGCCCGAGCGTCGAGCCGCGGGCGTAGCCCGATGCGGATGTCGGCGCTCGACAGGTCCGGGTCGATCGGCGCGGGGTGCCGGGGCGCCGCGGCCGGCACCCGCAGCGCCTTCTTCAGCCGGGGCACTTGGTGAAGCGGCGGGTGTGGCAAGTGGAGGCGACCGCGCCGCCGCGCGGTCCGCCGGGCGGTTCTTCGCCGCAGCCTCCGACCTCACGGTCGGTGGGCCGTCATACGTGCCAGTCACTACCCGCTCTTCCTGTCTCCTTGAACGTCCAACGAGGTGGAAGAAGGAGCGGGGGACAGTCGAAATCGCTCAGGCTTATCAGCCTGCTGCTGGATCCAGGGGACAGGCACTTGTCCATACGCGCTGCCGTGGCAGTGGTGTTGACCGCCGCCGAGCGCCACCGGCTGAAGAAGATGGCTTACGGTCACAAGACTCCACACCAAGCCCGGCAGCGTGCCTCAGTCGTCCTCCTTGCGGCACGTGGCCTGGGTAATGCCAGGATCGCCGCCGAGACCCAGCTGCACGTGGACACGGTCCGGACCTGGCGCGGCCGGTTCGCCCATGGCGGGCTGCCGGCCCTGGCCGACCGCAAGCGCTCCGGGCGCCCCGCCCGTTTCACCCCTGTGCAGGTCGCCGAGGCCAAGGCACTGGCCTGCCAGTTACCCGCCGAGACCGGCGTACCGCTGTCGCGCTGGTCCTGCCCTGAGCTGGCCGCCGAGCTGACCGCGCGCGGGATCACCAACACCGTGTCCGCGTCCACGGTGCGCCGCTGGCTGCGGGAGGACGCGCTCAAGCCCTGGCAGCACCGGTCCTGGATCTTCATCCGTGACCCGGACTTCCGTGCCAAGGCCCAGCGTGTCCTGGACCTGTACACCCGCGCGTTCGACGGTGTCCCGCTGGGCGAGGACGAGTACGTCGTCTCCAGCGACGAGAAGACCTCCGTCCAGGCCCGCTGCCGCTGCCATCCGACCCTGGCCCCAGGCCGGGCCCGGGCGATGCGCGTCAACCACGAGTACGGGCGCGGCGGCGCGCTGGCCTACCTGGCCGCATACGATGTCCACCGCGGGAAAGTCTTCGGCCGCTGCGAGCCGAAGACGGGGATCGTCCCCTTCATGAGCCTGGTCACCCAGGTCATGACTACCGAGCCCTACGCGAGCGCCAGACGCGTCTTCTGGATCGTAGACAACGGCTCCTCCCACCGGGGGAAGAAGGCCGTCGACCGTCTGACCACGGAGTTTCCGAACGCGGTCATGGTCCACACCCCCGTACACGCTTCCTGGACAAACCAGATCGAGATCTTCTTCTCGATCGTCCAGCGCAAGGTCGTCCAACCCAACGACTTCACAGACCTGACCCAGGTCCGGGACCGGCTCCGAGCGTTCGAAGACCGCTACAACGCCACGGCACAGCCATTCCAGTGGAAGTTCACCACCTCCGACCTGGACGATCTACTGGCCCGACTCGACCGACACACACCCGCCGACCGACAAGAAGAATCCTCCGTCGCCCTGGCAGCCTGATCAACCCCCGAAGGACTTACGAAGCCGACCACTTAGTCCGCAGAGACAGGACTCACCCGGCCGTTGTCGGTGGTCATGCAACTTCCAGTGGGAGTGTCACCGTCCCCGCCCATGGCGTCCGTTAGTGTGCCGAGCGGGCGGGCGGCCCGGAGCGGCGCCCTCCTGCTGTGCTGGAGCAGCGTCGGGTTCCCCATGAAGAATCTTGACGATTCCGCTGGGGAATGACGTGGCGGTCCACAGACCGTCACGCGATGCCGATGGCGACGGCCACGTCAGCGACGCCCGCGCTGACGCCACCCGGGGTCGGGCATGCTGTCGACCACCTGTGCCGAAGCAAGCCAGCGGCGAGCGCAACGGACTGCTCGCAACCGCGGCCAGCTGCCGAATGCGCCCCGGAAGCCGGTGGCCAGCGTTCGCCCGCGGCGGACGCCGGCCAGGTGTGTCTGACAGTCCCTGCGCGCGGCCGCCCCGCGCGGGCGGCGAGGGCGAACGCGGTCGCAGGGGCGTCCGCCTCCGTGACCTCTGCGGTCTCCGCCGCCTCGGCTGCCGGCTCCTCGCCTTCAGTCGGGGTCGCCTCGGGTTCCTGTTCGGTGTCACTCATGTGTTCACCTCCTTCCAACGGCGCACAGTTAAGGAGTCCCGACATCGGTCGCACGGGAACCAACGAGATCCAGAGCGCACACTTTCACGCGTTTTTTGCCTTTTGTCCTATTCCTCAAAGGTGAGGATATCCACGGGCCCTGGGCTAGAGATGCGGGCGCGAGCACCAGGCGACGGGAGTCTGCTCCGGCGAAGCCCTCTGCGTGACCTGAACGAGGGGGCACCGCAGCGTTCCGACGACAACAACGGCGCGCCACGGTCCTGCGGAGATGCCCATGTGGGCTCCCACCAGCGGCCCCCTCGGCCCCATACCCTCGACCCCATGACCCCGGACCGCTCGGCTCCCTGAAGCAGGCCACGCGCAGCCGACCCTCACGTCGGCTGCGGCTTTCGACCGCTCGTTCAGGTTGGCGGGTCTTACGCCAGCGGTGCTCCCGGTCGATCCCGCTGCGCCAGCCAGGCGGACACGGCATCGCGCTCGCGTCGCTCGGCCGAGGCCGCGGCGGCCTGCGCGGCATTGCGCCGGGCGCGGCCCGCACCTTCGGGCGGGTCAAGGGCACGCAGGCCGCGGACAGCCTGCCCCCGACGGCGCGCCGCAGGTGCTCTAGCGGGAATCGGTGACCCCGGTGGGCCAGCGGCATACGTCACTGGCGTGGTCTCCGAGGCCCGGAAACACACCGCCCCAGACGCCGTCGCACTCCTCGCCACCGACCGGTCTGCGCCGTGCTCCGTCTGACGGCTGGGACAGACCGCTCGCATCGCCGCCTTCACCACGGGCCCGGCACAGGGACGGTCCGCTCGCAGGGCTGCTCCCGCTCAAGCTGCGGCCAGGGGCTCGGCGACGTGCGCATCGCGGAGCACGCGGCAGACCTCGCCGACGACCCTGCCGTGCATGGGCAGCGAGACGTGACCGACAGCCCGCACGGGGACGTTGCTGACCTGAAGGTCGGGGTGGTCAAGCCTGGCGTTGGCGGTGGGGACGATCAGCTCGTCGAGGTCACTGTGGAACGCAACGAAGCGGGTTCCACAACCGGGAGCGGGCCCGGCCAGCTCCACGAGCACGTCGCTGCCGGGGCGGAGCTGCCGGATCGCCTGATTCGGCAGCGGCACCATCGCGGCCAGCGTGCCGTGGTGCGGGGAGCCCAGAGTGACCAGCGTGTGTACGCGAGCGTCACCGCCCATGCGCTGCACGTAGTAGCGGGCGACCACGCCTCCGAGGCTGTGGCCGATCACATGGACGCGCTCGTGCCCGCTGGCCTCGCAAACCCGCTCCACCTCGTCTGCCAGCAACCGCGCGGCGCTGCGGACGTCGTTGCTCAGCCAGCAGTAGTTCAGCTCGGTCACCCGGCGAAAGCCCGCTTGCCGCAGGCCGCGTCTCAAGACGTGGAAGATCGCCCGGTTACTGCCCATCCCGTGTACCAGCAGAACTGGGCTGTCTGCGCCGATGGCAGGAAAAGGCATAGTGCCGTCCGGCGGCGGCCCCAGGCGGGATCGGACCGTGTGGCGCTCCTCGCCCATGCCGGACGGGTACAGGGCCAGCGCCGCGATGATCGCGGCCACCTCCACGGCGGCGCCGAAGACGGCTCCGGTGAGCGCGCGGACCGGGAGCAGGCTCCCACGGGAAACCGACCGCCCGGCCCGGCCCAGAAGGGTCACTCCCGTGCTGCAGGATACGAAAGGAAGCATCGTACGACTCCTTACGGCGCACGGGGTGTGCGCAGTCGGATCCAGGCCGGGAAACGCGCCCCGCCGCACGGAGAAGGCTCCACTCGGAGCCTGCGCTCGAAAGCCGCCGCCAGCGGCAACCGGCCAGTTATGCGGTCCGCTCAAACGGATTTCGGGAACGTTAAACGGATTTCGTGGACGTTAAGCCGAAGTTCCCGGTGTCAGCAATAGATAGGTGACCCACCTCACGTCGCCACGGTTCACCATGTCTGAATTGCCGCGAGAATTCCCATTTAAAGTGGGGTGGCTTCGTTGATCTCCAGGAGCAGCGTTTGTCAATTGGTCCCGGAGGCAGTTGGTGATCGGCAGAGGCGCGGATGTCGATGCCAAGTGACGGCACCGCCGTGTCCCAAGACTCGGTGCGGGTCGCTGAATAGCCCGATGGCGGGTGCGATGCGGGCCTCGGCGAGAATTGCGAGATGGATCATCGTTTCCTCGGTATTCCGGAGCTGCCTGACGTTCCGCGCGTTGTGGTCGTGGTCGACGTGATGCGGGCCTTCACCGTTGCTGCCTGGGCGTTCTCGCGTGGTGCCGAGAAGATCGTCCGTCCGACGCTGAGGCACTGGCCCTGAAGGAGAGCCGTCCGGGTTGGCTGGCCCTGAAGGACGGCGCCCCGGCAGCGGGCTGCGGCACGGTGAACTCACCCGGTCTGATCAGGTCGCTCGACCTGGTCGGTCGCACGGTGGTGCAGAAGACGACGGCCGGAACCGTCGGCGCGCTGGCCGTCGCGAGTGCGCCGCTGGTCCTGCGCGCGAGTTTCGTAGTGGCCCGCGCGACGGCGGTGTTCCTGAAGACCGATGGTTCCGGGCCGGTGACGTTCGTGGTCACCGGCGACGATGGCCAGGCCGCTGAGGACCTGGCCTGCGGTGAATACATCGGTCGGCATCTCGCCGGAGGCGATGCCGAAGTGGCCCCGTATCTCCACCGTGCGAGGACTTCCCGGGCAGCCGCCGACCTTGCCGACGGAGTGCGACGCGGATACCAGGGTGTTCATCCCGACGATGTCGACCTGTGCCTGGAGGTGGACAGGTTCTCCTTCGCAATGGTTGCTCGCCAGGAAGATTCTCTGACCGTGCTGCGTCCTGCCGCGGCGCCTGACGAGTCAGCCGAGGCCCGCTGACCTGCTACCACTGCCGGGGTCATCCAGCTTTGGCGGGCTGCTCAGCTCGGGCGCGGGTGGTGGCGAGGCGGTAGGAGTCGGTGCCGGTTTCGATGATGGTGCCGTTGAAGGTGAGTCGGTCGACGATGGCCGCGCGGAGCCTGGGGTCGGTGAAGGTCTTGGTCCAGCCGCCGAAGGACTCGTTGGAGGCGATGGCGACGCTGTTCTTCTCCTCGCGTTCGGTCAGGACCTGGAAGAGGAGTTCGGCGCCGTGTCGGTCGAGTTCCATGTAGCCGAGTTCGTCAATGCAGAGGAGGTCGCCGCGGCCGTAGCGGGCGATGGTCTTGTTCAGCTGCTTTTCGTCGGCGGCCTCAACCAGCTCGTTGCCCAGCTTCGTCGCGAGCGTATAGCGGACCCGGCAGCCCTTCATCGCGGCCTCGGTTCCCAGAGTCATGAGCATATGGGACTTGCCGGTGCCGAAGTCGCCAATGAGGCATAGGGGTTGGCTCTTCTTGATCCATTCGCAGCCGGTGAGGGTGTGGATTCTGGCCGGGTCAATGTTGGGGTTGGCGTCGAAGTCGAAGCTCCGCAGGGATTTCTCCCGGGGGAAGCCAGCTGCCTTGATCCGCCTCTCCAATCTGCGCAGGGCTGTTGCAAAGTCGCATGATCTCGTGGGTGCCCTGGGTCGAAGTTGCCTCGACGCCATGTCCGTTGCCCCCTAGCGGTGTTACCGTCGCGCCATGTCCAAGATCGAGATTGACGCGATAGCCGCCGAGTTCTTCGGAGCCTTCGACAACCGCGGCGGCAAGGCCGCGGACGTGGCCCGGATCCGCCGGCTGGTCATTCCGGGTGGTGTGATCGTGCTGACCGGGCCGAAGTACACGGTCTACACCGTGGACGAGTTCATCGAGCCGCGCGAACGCCTGCTCGCCGACGGCCGGTTGGTCGAGTTCTCGGAGTGGGAGACCTCCGAGCGAACCGAGATCGCGGGCGACATCGCGTCGCGCTTCGGCGAGTACCGGAAAGCCGGCATCCTGGACGGCGAGCCGTTCGAGGGCGGCGGGACCAAGACCATCCAGTTCGTCCGCACCCCGGAGGGCTGGCGGATCGCGGCGTTCTCCTGGTACGACCAGCCCTGAGGGTCCGCAGGTCGCGGCGGTCCAAGGAGCGCGGGCTGGGCCGTCACGCACGCAGCGAAGCTCCGGTTGAACGGGGTGACCTTCCCAAGTCGCCTTGCACCACCGAAGCTTCGATGTGTCGTCAGTCTGCCACCGTCTGCCTGATCAAGACGCCCGCTCTGGAGGACACTGCGGGGTTGTCGCTGCTGGAACGGTTGCGGCTGTTGCCGGATGCGCGTCGACGTCGAGGGGCGCGTCACCCGTTCGTGGCGGTGCTGCTGGTTGCCGCCTCCGCGGTTGTCGCCGGCGCACGCTCGTATACGGCTATCGGCCAGTGGTCCACCAACGCGCCGCAGCACGCCCTGGCCCGCCTGGGTGCCCGGGTCGTAGGGTCGTTGAGCGTGCGCGTCGCGCCGAGTGCCGCCACGATTCGGCGGATTGTCGGCCTGGTCTGCCCGGCGGACTGGCCGATCTGACCGGCGCTGATCCTGCCGGCTCGGACTCGGTGGCGCTCGACGGCAAGGCTGCCCGCGGTTCCCGACACGGCCACACGCCCGCCGCCCACCTCCTGGCCGCGATGACCGGCGACGGCCGAACCGTCACCCATCTGCGGATCCCCGACAAGACCAACGAAATCACCTGCTTCGCCGCGCTACTGGCGCCCTTCGACCTGACCGGGGTCACCGTCACGGCCGACGCCCTGCACACCCAGCGCGCGCATGCGCGCTTCCTCGTGGACGAGAAGAAGGCGCACTACCTCTTGGTGGTCAAGGCCAACCAGCCCGAACTGCACCGCAGGCTGCGATCACTGCCGTGGAAGGACGTCACCGCCCGCCGCTACGACCGGGAGATCGGCCACGGGCCGCCGGGAGACCCGAGTGACCAGGGCCCTCACCGTGACCGACCTCGGCCTCGACTTCCCCCACGCCGCCCAGGCTGTACGCATCCTGCGCCACCGCACCGACCGCACGACCGGAACCGTCAGCCGCCAGACCGTCTACGCGATCACAGACCTGAGCTCGCATCAGGCATCGCCCCAGCGGCCGGGCCAACTCGCCAGGTCGCAGTGGACCATCGAGAATCGGCTCCACTTCGTCCGCGACACCAGCTTCGCCGAGGACGCCTCGAAGATCCGCACTGGCCATGGCCCCGAAAACATGTAGACCCTACGCAACCTGGCGATCAACGCGCTCCGCGCCGCCGGACACCGCAACATCGCGGCCGGCATCCGGCACGTCTCCTACGAGCCCTTCACCCGCCCGCTCGACCTACTGGGCATCGTCTGACCAGCGCGACTACAAGATCACCGCACTTTGCAACGGCCCTGCCGGTGGACCTTCGACAAGCACGGCCTGAAAATCCTCGATGTGAAATGCGGCATCCCGGACATCACCGTCCGCCCCGAGGGAGTCGGTGCCTTTCAAGCGGTATCCGAAGCCACGAGGTCCGAGCACATGACAGACGCCGTCAGCGTTGGAGCCCTGTGGAACTCCCTCCCTGAACTCGCCGAAGTCCCTCTCGATGGCATAACCGCCCACCCAGTGATCGACTTCTTGGCCTCCAAGTACGCCTTGTGCAGAGACTCGGACGACTGCTCGGCCAGGAGCTCTGCCAAGTCTGATGAGTTCCTTTGCGCAACGGTCTGGGTGAACGAGGAAACGCCCCCGCTGCAGGACCGAAAGACATGGACGCAGGGGTTCATCGCCAGGTATCGGGGTCTGGAAGGCGCAGAGCTCTGGGGCAGCGACGAGGAGACCTTCGAGGAGGTCTGTCCTGGACGCTTCGGCGTCGAGCTGTGCTGGCCGGCCCCCAGCACCGGCATGCAGGAGGCGGACACCGTGGAGTTCTTCGATGTCCGGGCCCCCGTCTACCGCTTCAACGACCACCGCTATCTGCGGCCTGCGTTCCAACTAGCCAAATCGCCGCCCAGTCCGCTGATGTCCTGGTGGCTGCTTCTCTACAGCTTCTCGATGCTGGCCCGGTACGAGCCCCGCAAGTGGACCGACGCCCTCGACATCGACAAGTCCCCCGACGCTGCTGCCCTGGAGAGTACGCCATGGACGCAGCCCTCGAAGTCCTCTCCCACTTGGTGTTGGAGGGCCTGCGTCAGACGCCGATCCCGCTCTCCAAACCGCTCGCCTTCTAGGGTCCGTCTTCAAACGGATCTTGCCCAGAGTAGGAATGACGCGGGACTGACCGCTGCCTCGTAGGAGGTGGTGGGGGTGGCGATGCCGCGCCTGGATCACCTGGAGGGCTCGGGTGAACACGCCGTCCAGTGCGTAGCGGCGGAAGCGGGTGTAGACCGTCTTCCATGGCCCGTAGCGTTCCGGCAGGTCGCGCCAGGAGACCGAGGGCGTCTCGAGCGCCGACTGCGCACTCTGGACGATCAGGTCGAGGCCCACCGCATAACCTTTCCCAACAGCGAGGATCTCGCTGCCTACCGTGCGGATCCCCGGTGTTCTGCCGCTGCACCACTGTTGGAGGCGTCTGGGGCGGCGGTCGAACTGCTCGCGGTCCGCGACGTTTAGATGCGGCGCGGATAAGGCTGCGGTCATGGTCGGCGGTTCGGCCGTTCGTCCCAGCGGTAAGTCGTCCATGCCCGCCGGATCAGACTGCGCACGGTGATGACCGCGTCGGCGAGGTCGAAGAATGCGTCGACGACAGTGGCGCGCCGCTCGTAGCAGCGGGCGAGCCGGTGGAAGGCGTTCTGCCAGGCGTGGGTGCGTTCTACGTGCCAACGCTGACTGGCCTGGATGGGTGCCTTCTCGCCTTTGTGTGCGATGCGGCTGCGCAGGCCGCGTTCATCGAGCACAGCGCGGGTCTTGTCCGAGTCGTAGCCGGCGTCCAGGTGCACGGTGACGTCGTCGGGCAGCGGGCCCAGCTCGTCCAGGCGGTCCAGGGTCGGGGCGAGCAGCGGGGAGTCGTGGCGGTTGGCGCCGGCCAGGACGCGGCCCAGCGGGATGCCGTATCCGTCTGTCATGCCCGATCGTTTCAGGCCCCGTTTGCCGCGGTCGACCGGGGAACGCCCGGCTACTTCGCCCCCTCCGGGGGCCTTGGTGATGGAGCCGTCCACGGCGATCTGGTCGAGGACGAGGCCGACGATCCGGTCGTAGGAGTCGAGCGCGATCTGCTTGAGCCGCGCGAAGACGCCCAGTTGTATCCACTCGTCGCGGCGGCTGCGGACCGTGGTGGCCGAGCAGGTCGTGTCGGCGATCGCCTCGTAGGAACAGCCGAAGCGCAGCAGCTGCAGCATCTTGTCGAAGATGATCCGGTCGCTGATGCGTCGGCGGTGGCAGCCCAGTGGATGGTCCGGGTGGTACTCCGACCGCTCGGGCAGCAAAGCCGCGAATTGGTCCCAGAGCGGTTCGGTGAGCCATGATGGCAGCACGGGCACAGGTTTCCCCAGTGATCACAGAGCGTCGCAACTCCATGATCACCCGGACCTGTGCCCTTTCTGTTGCCGGTGTCCCCAACCGCGCCTATCCGCGCGACCTCTAAGGAGAGAAGTTTTCACAGGCCAAAATAGGCTTCCGCCGCGAAATCCCAAGGAGGCAGGGGCTCAGCCGTACTGCCCGGTGTGACCGTGAGCTGACGCTTCGCTGGATTTGGGCGGGGCTGTCGGGCTCCGCCCTTGTCCAACCCGGCTGCGGTTCAGAGGAGCAGGACGAACATCACAGCCATGCCGAGAGCCATCGCCGCATGGCAGGCTGGAGACAAAGCGTCGGCTCGGATGCCCGCCACTGGTTCCGGCACGCCCGCGGGCATGGCACGGGCCGCGTCGAAGGCGCGGGCCAGCCAGCGCAGCGCGAAGGCCAGCAAGACCAGGGCCAGCAGGCCCGCCGCCAGCTTCCGTCCGGTACCGACGAGGCTCATGGCGGCCATGCCCGAGCCTCCCGACATGTCCATTCCTGCCATGGAGTGCCCAGACGAACGGCTGACCGCGACCTCCGAGGCCATAATCAAGGTCCCGATGATCCGCCTGAGGCTCGTCCGGCTCGCCGGGCAGTCATCGCGGTGGAGCCATGAATCCCACCGCAAGACCGCGCGAATCAAGACCACCGAAGCCCTCATCGTGGCGTAATCAACCGGCCGCCCGACAGGCTCTCAGGTTCCCATCTCCACGACGATGCCCAACGCGTCGCGGGCCCATGAAAGCAGCGTGCAATCAACGGAGTTGGCGTATCCGCCGTCGGCCCACACAAAGCTGACCGTGCGGAAGGTAGCCGCGAGCCGGGCCAGCACGGTGCGGCCTCCCGCGCGGTCCTGCACGGACGCGGAAGTGACCGCGACGACCAGCAGCAGCCCCATCGTGTCGACGATCACGTGTCTCTTCCGCCCTGTCGTTCGCTTCCCCGCATCGAATCCACGCGCCTTACCGCCCTCGTTGGTCTTGATCGACTGGGCGTCGATCACGGCGGCAGACGGCACAGGGTCGCGTCCGGCCCCGATCCGGAGCTGGCGGCGTTGTTCATCGTAGATGCGGTCCCAGCTGCCGTCCCGGCGCCACTTGGTGAACCAGCGGTGCGCCGCGTCCCAGGGCATCAGATCGCGCGGGAGCATCCGCCACTGGCAGCCCGAGCGCAGTACGCAGAAGATCGAGTCGAGCACCAATCGGTCTCCGTACTTACGCACCCCGCCGCCTTTCCGCAGGTTACGCACGGCAAGGAGCGGCCGGATGACCTCCCACATCTCATCGGTCAGACTGGACGGACAGCATGGGCCGCTAACGGCCTCGGAGTTGTCGCACGGGCACACACCACGTGATCATTCCGGGGCCGTCGCCGTGCCTGGAGAGCAGATCGCAACCGTCACGCGTCTCGCATGACCAGCCAGCCCGACACGCTCTGCGCCGCCGTCGAGGAAGCACGGTGGTCCCGTAGTGCCACGAGCCCCACCACCGAGTGGGCAGACTCCGGCGACATCGGAGTCTGCCCGCACACTTCGTCTCCGCCGTTGGTCAGGAAGGAGTGGCACCATGGCGCACATGTTGAACTACAACCTCGCCGTCCCCGATGTAGATGACGCCGGTGTCCTGTCCGCGCTGGTGGCTGAGGGTGACGAGCTCGACGTCCTGGTCAGGGCAGTGGACGACTGGTCCATACCGACACCGGCACCGGGCTGGACGGTCGCCCACCAGATAGCCCACCTCGCGTGGGCGGACGCGAACGCACTCAGCGCCTTACGCACCCCGGACGCGTTCGGCGCCGAGCTCGGGCGGGCGGAAGTCGAAGGCAGCGGGTATGCAGACAAGGCCGCCGCCGCGGGAGCGGCCAAACCACGGTCGGTACTTCTGGACGAGTGGCGGGCCGGTCGAGCGGAACTGGCGGCGGCACTACGCGACACGCCATGGGACCACGCATTCCCCTGGTACATGTCGAAGGTGACCCCGGCCCTGATGGCGCCCCTTCGTCTGATGGAAACCTGGGCACACGGGCAGGACGTCTTCGATGCTGTGGGCGTGGCACACCGCCCGACGGATCGACTGCAGCACGTGGCGTCGCTGGGGGTGTTGGGACGGGCGCTGTCCTTCGCCGCCGTCGGACTGCCTGAGCCGGCGGATCCCTTCCGCGTCGAGCTGACAGCACCTGACGGACGGACCTGGGTGTGGGGCCCCGAGGCTGCCGCGCAACGGGTACAGGGCGGCGCTATCGACTTCTGCCTGTGTGTCACCCGGCGTCGCCCCTGGTCCGAGACCAACATGACGGCGACCGGCGAGGACGCCCAGAAGTGGCTGGAGGTGGCGCGCGTCTTCCTTTGAAAGCGGGCGTCGACATCAGCGGTCTGGGCGTCGAACTGCAAGTAGGCGCCATGGAAGGACTGCCCTTTCAAGGCGTGCTGCGGTTCGCGTTCCCGCGCCCGGGCTTTACCCCCTGCACGTGGCTGACCACCGTGTCCCGGGACGACCTGATCGACCGGGCGGGCGTCCTGTCCTCCGCGAAGCTCAGCGCGATTGAGGACACCGTCCGTCTCGGTGAACTCGGGTAGGCGGAGAAGCGCCACTCACCATCGTGATCACGGATGTGAAGGCCGCTCGTCGGTAGCCTGCGGGTGGGACTGGCTCGTCAGACCATCGCGCCATCGTCGAGCGGCTTCAGGCTGGTCCTCACGCGCGTGAGGAGCCGTCTCGATGAGATGCAGGAGGACCCAGGCCACCCCGAAGCATTCGTCGTCGCCGAAGCAGTCCGCCAAGGCATGGGCCTCCTCATCGGTCACGGGTCGCTCAATAAGACCCAGAAGAGCTCCCGCGCGTTCGACGGCCTCCTCAAGAGCCTCGTCGGGCTCACCGTCCTCGGACGGGAGTTTGCCCAGGGCGGTGAAGTCAGCAACCTCCGGACGGATCACGACACATCCTTCCTACAATTGCGGTGAAGCCGCCGTGGCGGCCTCACCGCAGGCTATCGGGATGGGAGACCTTCTCATCCGTGATCACGATCTACGGCTGGAGTATTAGTACTCCAGCAGCACTTTGACGTTTTCCCTGTTCAGGGTCGGTCTGGGTGAGTGTAGAGGGCTGATGGCCGGCCTGTGTTCTCTTTCCCGGGCCGCCCCTCGATCGTGTGCAGCCGCCGCTGATAGTGACAGCGGTCCGGGCAGCCTCCCGGCGTGATCGACGAGCGTGCAGTTGAGATCTGGAACGACGAACTCGAGGAACTGTTCCTGCGTACCGGCCACCGCTTCAGGCGTGTCGAGCCGCGTCGCCGGATGCGTGACTACATCCGTGGACTACTGGGCCCGGTCGGCCGCAAAAACGGCTGGCAGCTGGCCGAATACGCCGGACACCGCACACCCGACCGCCTCCAGCGGCTCCTCAACGGCGCCCGCTGGGACGCCGATGAGCTCCGCGACGACCTCCAGCACTACGTAGCCGAACGGCTCGGCGAGCCCGACGGGATCCTCATCCTCGACGACACCGGCTTCCTCAAGAAAGGCACCACCTCGGCCGGCGTCCAGCGCCAGTACTCCGGCACCGCCGGCCGCACCGAAAACTGCCAGATCGGCGTGTTCGCCGCCTACGCCACCACACACGGACGCGCCCTGGTGGACCGGGAGTTGTACCTGCCCAAGACCTGGACCGACGACCGCGACCGCTGCCGCGCCGCTCACATCCCCAACGAGCGGACTTTCGCCACCAAACCCGACCTGGCCAAGGCCATGGTGCTGCGGGCGATCGCCTCACCGCTGCCGATCGCCTGGGTGACCGCGGACGCCGCCTACGGCCAGGAATGGCGGCTGCGCCACATGCTGGAGGAGACCAGCCTGGGGTATGTACTCGCGGTTCCCAAGTCCCAGCAGGTGCCCCACTTCGGACGCATCGACCACCTCTTCTCCCAAGCACCCGACGAAGCGTGGGAGAGACGTTCGTGCGGTGACGGGGCCAAGGGCCCGCGCGTCTACCACTGGGCCGCCCTGCAGATCACGCCCATCGAGGACTTCGACGACGAGATGCCCACCCACCAGCGGTGGGCACTGGCCCGCCGCAGCATCAACAAGCCCGAAGAGATCGCCTACTACCTCGCCTACGCACCGCTCGGCACCACCATCGAGCACTTGGTCCGCGTCGCCGGGACGCGCTGGGCCATCGAGGAAGCCTTCCAGGCCGCGAAGAACGAATGCGGCCTCGACCAGTACGAAGTCCGCCGCTACACCGGCTGGATGCGGCACATCACCCTGGCCATGCTGGCGCATGCCTTCCTGGCCGTCATGGCCGTCGACGCCGCGGCAAAAGGGGCAGCAGAAACGGTTCCTGCCTCGCGCCCCTCACCGTGGCAGAAATTCGGCGGCTCCTGGCAACTGGCCACTCATCCATCGCCGTTCACCAGCCCCTCATCAGCGCACGCGCGTTGAGGTGGTCACACTGGCGCAGACGACGCCAAGCCGTCGCCCGCCGCTGTCACTATCAGCGGCGGCTGCACACGATCGAGGGGCGGCCCGGGAAAGAGAACACAGGCCGGCCATCAGCCCTCTACACTCACCCAGACCGACCCTGAACAGGGAAAACGTCAAAGTGCTGCTGGAGTATTAGTACTCCAGCCGGACTTCTGTATTTCTCCTGGTCAACGGCCTGGCGCTGGGGAGTGTAGCGACGGTTGGGCATGCGGGGGGACGGTCTTGGGCCAGCTGTCCCACCAACGAGTGCCCGCGCCGCATGTAATGACAGCGTCGGGCACGTGCCTGGTGGCGACGCCGCCATCGGGACCAGTTCACCGCGTGGTCGCGGCGTGCAAGATGGCGGCCGGGTTGAGCTGCCAGCAGACGACGGATTTCGGCTGGTGTGAGGTCCACGAGGTCGGGTGTGTCGGCCTCGACACCCCCCTTTCGCGCTCCTGCACGGCCATCATCGCGAGGAACGCGTGGGCGAGCATGACGAGCGTGATGTGCCGGTACCAGCCCAGGTAGCGGCGGACCTCGTACTGGTCCAGTCCGCACTCATTCTTCGCGCTATGGAAGCACTCCTCGATCTTCCACCGGCATCCTGCGACTCGGAGCCGGCCGGCGACGGTGGCGTCCAGCGGAGCGCAGGCGAGGTAGTAGGCGATCTCATTGGGCTTGCTGATGCTGCGGCGGGCCAGCATCCACCGCTGCCGGGCCAGCTCGGCGCCGTCGGGCTCGGCCACGGCGGGCAGACGGGCGGCGGCCCAGTCGTAGAACCGTTCGCCCTTGGCTCCCGGCCCAGCCGACAGACGCTGCCATGCCTCGTGCGGGGCCTGGGCGATGAGATGGTCGATGCGCGGGCCGTTCACCTGCTGCGACTTGGGGACGGCAACGACGTAGGACAGCTCGGCGTCTTCCAGGAAGCGCCTGAAGTGCGAGTCCTGTCCGTAGGCGGAATCCGCGGTCACCCAGGCGATGGGGAGCGGGGAGCCAAGGACGCGAAGGATCATGTCGCGGGCCAGCTCGCCCTTGGTGGCGAAGGTGCGCTGGTCGGGGATGCGGGCCGCTCGGCAGCGTTCCCGGTCGCCTGTCCAGGACTTGGGCAGGTAGAGCTCGCGATCGATCAGGGCATGGCCGCGGGTGGATCGCTCCCACCTCGGCGGTGTCGGCCGACACCTGCGCGGCCACGCCGTCGACCAAGGGCTGGAGCCCTGCCGACGCCCACGATCGAGGGGGCCGATGACAGCGCCGCTCAGGCAACGTGAAGGTTCTGAGACGGCCGCCCTTGTACTTCGGATACAGCGAGTCGAAGCCGTCCGCGTTGAAGTTGTGGATCACGTCGCGGACCCGGTCCGCGCTGGTGAACGTCACCGCAGCGATCTTGTCCACCGGCATGCCCTGCGCGGAGAGCAGCACCATCTGCGCCCGCCGCCAGGTCACCACGGACCCGGTGCCCCGGCGAACGATCTGCATCAACCGCCGCCCCTCGTCGTCATCAATCTCCTGCACGCGCACACGTTCAGCCACGTGATCATTCTGGACGCCCGGGCCTCCTCCGGCGGTCAACCGCAGCCCATAGTTCCTACGATTCGAGTCATGACTCGTTCTAACGATGTGCAGCCCGCGTTCTGGGACGCCGGCAGCAACTATGGGGTGCAGCAGCCGCTGACTGACCAGGCTGTGCGGGACGCCGAGCGACTGCTCGATGTCACGCTCCCAGCCTCGCTGCTTGATCTGTTGCGCGTTCAGAACGGCGGCCAGGTGACAGGTGCTCGGAACGCTTTCCGGACAGACAGGCCGACCTCCTGGAGCGAGGACCACGTCCCGTTCGACCATGTGATGGGCATCGGCCACCGCGAAAGCACAGTCTCGTTGCTCGACAGTCCCTACCTGGTCGAGGAATGGGGTCTGCCCTCACCTGTCGTGCTCCTCTCGGGCGACGGACCCTTGTGGATCGCGCTGGACTACCGGGCGTGCGGCCGACACGGGGAACCTTCAGTCGGATGGTTCGACGCTGACTTCAGCGTGGAGTTGGCCCTCGCCGCGGACTTCGGATCCTTCGTCGAGGGCCTCACTTCCGCCAGCGACTTCGACTGAAGCGCCACCGCGACACATTCGGCTGACCTCGCGAGCAGCAGGACAGTTCCCGCCCACGTCACGGCAAGGCGAACGTTGCCTGATGCGGCACTAGCTTGATCTTTAACCCGTGCGGCGGGGTCGTCGGGTGGTTGACTTCTTCGTTCGCTGGTTCGCCGATGGTGTTTTGCGGGGTGTGTGCACGTCGTGGCGGGGTGTGGGTCGGGTGTTCTTTCGGCCTGGTGGCCGTCCGGGGCCGGGGCGGGAGTGTTTCGGTGCTTGGGCCGGACAGGCGGCTTGTGGGCGGATGTGCCGAAAGTCGCGGCGGACTCGGGCGGGGGTGAGCCTGTCCGGCGAGGTTGGTCTCTCCCAGGGCCGACGCAGGTCGGCTGCCAGCGGGTGGGCGAGCCGCAGTTGGGCGTAGGCGGCGAGGACCAGCCAGGTCCACCGGTCCGCCGCCTCGGGGGTGGGATCTTCGGGGAGGTCCAGCCGAGGGTCTGCTTGAACAGGCGGAAGGTGTGCTCGATGTCGAAGCGTCGCAGGTATGCCTGCCAGAGACGGTCGGCGTCCGCCGGTGTGGCATCGGTGCCTGACCACCACAGCCAGACCGGCTTGGGTGTTGCTCCGCTGGGCAGGTGGGCGATGTCCAGGCGGATCACTGTTCCCTCGACGATCGGGAGGGTGCCGTCGGCGGCTGCCCAGGAGGAGCGGTGGGTCAGCTTGGGGTGGAGCCGGTTCCATGAGCGCGCGATGGCTTGGCCGTAGAGGCGTGTGTCGGTGACGGTTTCGGTATCCGGGGTGGCCCAGGTGTCGGGCTGCCCGAAGACGAACTCGCCGCCGTGCCGGGGCGGCCGGCCCTGGGTGTGCGGGAGCCTGGGTGGGACAGCCCTGCGCAGGACGCGGTCGGATCGCATCCGGGCCAGCACCTGCACGGGCAGGTCTTTGAGGAGGAAGCCGAGGCGGGGTGCGTCGTATCCGGCGTCCGCGACGATGAGGATGTCAGGGTCGCCCGTCTGCCACTGCCCCGCGGTGATCAGTCGCTGGAGCAGATCGCGCAGCTGCCGGGCGGTGACGGTGGCGGTGTCGTCCCCGGGCGTCAGACGCAGTGCGTCCAGCGGTGCGGTCCATGAGCTGCGGCCGGGCTCGAGCGCGCAGACGATCGAGTAGGGCCAGCCGGGGACGGGTATGTGCTGGTCCTTGCCCCGGCCGTAGGTGTGGCACAGGATCCGCTGTGGTGAGGTGTGGGCGTCGGGGCGTAGCCAGCAGGTGATGTCAATGGCCAGGACCAGCCGGCCGTCGGCAGCCCGTGGCAGTGGGACTTCGGCCAGTGCCCGCCGCAGCCGGCCGGCATCGATGCGTCCACGGGCCAGGGCGGCGTAGAGCCCGCCATGGCCTCGGCGGTGTTCGCCCACCAGCGACAGCTCAGCCAGCGACCTCACCGGTCCGTCGCCGCACAGAACGGCATCGGCCAGCTCGAACAACGCGTCCGAACGAGCGGTCAGACAGGAGTAGAACTCGCCCCGGAAGCATGACAGTTGCGCCAATGCCTCCGATCGGGCGTCGTGATGCAGCAGACTCATCCTCACGGCCTTCGTGCTGGACGTGTGTGTTCCTTGGTCGGAGCACATGTTCAGCCGAAGGCCGCTTCCGTGTACGCCGGTTACCGAACCGAGTGATCAAGTTCGACGCACCATTCGACGCCGGATGTTAAATACCAAGCTAGGGCGTGTTTCGAATGTCCCGTCAGAGGCTTGTCTGCAGCGGTTGGTCTCGATGAGACACGGCGCTCGCGTGCTGGAGGGCGTCTTGGCAGCGTCTGGGATTCCTCGCTAGGAGACGCGACGACTCGCTGGCAGTGCCGTCGAATAGGTTCTGTCCGTTCGGCCCGACAGGCGGGCCGCCGAACTGGAGGACTCGTCGCCGTGAGCATCCACCTGCACCTTCGCGCCGTCGCGGAGTCCGAGATCCGGGACGACCACACCTGGCTTGCGGCGTTCATGTGGGAGGCTTGGGACAACCACCCCGACGAGTACGCAGCGGGTATCGCCGACTCGATCGACAAGGTCTGGGACGCCGTCAATGACCTCTACACCGCTGCCGATGTCCTCGAAGCAGACACCGACAAGCTGTGGACGCTGCCGATTTACGGCGGCCGCCCCGTGGTACACGGCGCCGAAGCCGACCCCTCCAACCCGCCCCTGATGATTTTGAAGCCGCCCGGGGTGTCACAGGCGTCAGACTTCCTCGCGAGTGTCTCGTTCGATGAGCTGTGGAACGTTGCCAGTGCCAAGCTTCGCGGCTACGGCCGGGACGAGGTACAAACCAGGCAGGAGTTCCTCGACCATCACAGGGACCTCCTCGGGTTCTACGGGCGGGCGGCTGCAGCAGGCCACGCCGTGGTCAAGGCGGTGTGGACTTGAGACGTGGTCACGTGCCGGTTACAGCCATTCGTTGATGGCGGCGACGAGAACGGTCGCCTCGTAGCGAACCGCGAGCTTGATGCCCCTATGGATGTCAACCGGCGGGGGTTGGTGCCGGGGATTGCCTTCTGGTTGCGAGGAGGGCTTGGTAGATCTCACGGGCGACGTAGCGCTTGGGGCATCGGATGGCTTCGCGTCGTGTCTTGCCCTCAGTGACTCATCGTTCCACGTAAGAACGGGTGCGGGTGTCCCAGCGTAGGCGGGCTATGACGATGGTGTAGAGCGCTGAATTGGCCTGGCGGTCGCCGCCGCGGTTGAGTCTGCGGCGCTGGGTCTTTCCAGACGATGCTTCCACGGGGCTGGCACCGCAGAGGGCGGCGAATGAGGCCTCGCTAGCCAGACGGTCGGGGTTGTCGCCGGCTGCGGTCAGCAAGGCTGCGGCCGTGTCCGGACCGATGCCGTAGAGCTCCAGGAGTTTGGGTGCGCAGGCATCGATCGCGGTGCTGATCCGGGCGGTGAGGTCGTTGATCTCCTCGGTGAAGTGCAGGATCCGCCTGGCCAGGAGCCGGAGCGTGTGACGGGATGCCGCCTGCGGCCCCGTGCCGGACGCGGGCCTCAGCTGTGAACACCGGCGGATGAGTTTGGGGTTACTCAGTCCGGCCAGGGACTCGCGCAGGGTTGGCTCTGCTGCCACGAGTACGGCCTTGAGCTGATTGATGGCCATGGACCGGCACTTGACCGCGGAGGACTTGGCCATCTTGAACAGCCGGACTGTCTCCACCGGTCCGTCGGTCGTCTTGGCGGTGGCCGTGGCTCGGCCGGAGAGGACCGCTCGGGCGGCGGCCGCAGCATCGATGGAGTCGGACTTGCCGTGCCGGCGTCGGGCGGCCTTGTCGGGCTGGTTGACCTCGGTGACCGTGACGCCTTCATGGTGCAGACAGCGGGTAAGGGCGGCTCCGTAGGAGCCGGTGCACTCCACACCGGCCCGCTGCAACTGCCCAAAAGCACGTGCCCAGCACAGGAGTTGGCGGTAGCCCTCCCGGGTCGTTGGGAAGCCTCGAGTGTCCAACAGGAGCCCGGTGCTGGTGATGACCGCAGCCACGTGGACGTCTTTGTGCGTGTCGACTCCGAGCAGGACCTGTTCATCCTGATCAGCCGTGTTGTGACATGGTTGGCTTTGCTGAGTCATGCTGGGCACGGTCGCCTGCCTCCTGATCGCCTCGGGAACACCGGTGGCCGACGCCGGAACGGTGTGGCGGTCAGGACTGTGACGGTGCCTGTCGCGAAGGCTCCTATCGGGACACGCCCCACCGTTTCAGTGGCAGCACGCACCGCCTCAGACAGCAGTCGGCAGATCAAACGCAAGGCAGCAAGGCCAGTCGTATCGCGGGCCAGACCACCGCCCAAGGCTGCACCGCAACATCCTCACAGTCGTATCTGGTAGCGACGGCTCGGTGTCGTTTGAGGCGATTGATGCCGCACTCGACCGCGTGCCTCGCCTTGTAGTCGGTCTTGTCGAACGTCGGCGGCTGGCCACCGCGCGAGCCGCGCTTCTTGCGGTTCGCCGCCTGGTCGGCCTTATCCGGGATGGTGCACCGGATTCCGCGTCGGCGCAGGTAGGCGCGGTTCTTGCGGGAGGCGTACGCTTTGTCGGCGCGGACTCTTCGCGGGCGCACGCGGGGGCGGCCCGGCCCCAGCCGGCGTACCCGGATGCGGCCCAGTACGGCCTCAAATTGCGGGGAGTCGCCGCGCGAGCGCCCCGAGGCCGTGATCGTCAGGCTCGGCGGCGACTCCGCCGGGCGGCTCCTTCTGCAGGTCCGCCTTTTGCGGGCTCCAGCCGCGTGCTGGTGGGCCCGGCAGACCGTGGAGTCGACGTTGAGGTCCCAGGTGATCAGGTCCTTGGCATCGGCGCGGGTCTGCAGCGCGGTGAAGATGCGCTGCCAGGTGCCGTCCCGCTGCCAGCGACGGAACAGGTCGTACGACCGCGCCCACGGCCCGTACTCGTCGGGCACATCCCGCCAGGGGATGCCCGTGCGGACCCGGAACCGTATGCCATCGATCAGCTGCCGCCGGGTCCATATCGGCGGTCGGCCCTGCTTCTTTCCCTTGGGTAACAGCGGCTCCAGCACCGCCCATTGCTCGTTCGTCAGATCTCCACGCGACACGATTTAAGATCATCACACATCCAAGATCCACTTTCGACACACGCCCTAGCTCGCGGGGGTCCCGCAGCGCGCCCTCTTTCACGGCCCCTATAGCGGGGGCCTGCATGCCGCTGGACCACATCGTGCCACGAGGGCCGAAACTTGTAGGAAACGTCCCGGTTGACGGCAGCGCTCGTCACCGGGCGACGTGTAGCGCGACGGTCAGCGAAGCGTCTCGGGTCACGCGACGAAGCGGGCAAGATCCTCGGCGGCACCGCGGGGCAGGCCGACGGTCATTGCCTCCGGCAGTGTCGTGATCACGGCCCGCAGCCGCGCGCCGGGCTCTGGCAGCAAGGCCCAGGCCGAAGCAGGGGCGTTGACGGCAGCGAGCAGCAGGTCGCCCTCGTAGAAGCAGGCGTCGAGCAGCGGCTCCTCGAGCAGCAAGCGCAC
This sequence comes from Streptomyces sp. RLB3-17, assembly GCF_007113425.2. Lineage (NCBI taxonomy): Bacteria > Bacillati > Actinomycetota > Actinomycetes > Kitasatosporales > Streptomycetaceae > Streptomyces > Streptomyces sp. RLB3-17. The sequence goes on from NZ_CP041610.2 coordinate 291,008, forward strand.
GGCGAGTGGAAGGACGTAGGGCAGTGCCACCTGCTGTGAAAGGAGAGTGCGCAGATCCGCCGCACTGAGTTCACCCAGAGGCACACGCCGCAACTCATGCACGGTGCGCACCAAGTGGGTCGCGTCAGCGGCAGGAGGCACCCACCGGGGTGGGTCCAGCTCATCGAGCGTGCGGTTGAGGTACAGCAGACGTTCCATGGGGCCTATGTTCACCGAAACAGGCGACGGCCATCCGGTGGAGGCTGGGGCGAGGTCCCGGGTTCAGCCCGGTTCCGCGCACCCGAACGACGGCGACAGGCGCGGCGGAAACCGAAGCTGCGCATCAGCGCGTCGACCAGCCACGGTCTCTCGGGAGAGGGGACCTCATGCATGCCTTCGCGACGCCGATTGCCGCCCAGCAGTGGGCGCACTATCAGCGGGCAGTCGTTGACATCCGGTTCGGAAACCACACCCTGCGTGTCGTGCCGAGTCCCCTTGGCGCGGGCGGCGGTTTCTTTCCGGAACGGTCGCACCGGACCATTCATGTGATCACGGCGTTCAACCCCGGAGGCCGTACGGTCCCCGTCGAGAAGAATGAGCGTTACCACAACGTACTGCTGGACGACCTCAACAGACGCTCCGTCACCTGGTGGCCCGCGGCAGGGGGCGACCCCGATGGCGTGCACATCGAGAAGAGCGCCGCTGTGGTCGGACTCAGCGAGGCAGAAGCACGCGAACTCGGCCGGAGTCTCGGTCAGGATGCCGTCTTCGCGTGGACGCCCAGCACGTGGCGCCTCCTGTCGTGCGTCGACAGTCGCGTGGACGAGTGTGGATGGCGGATCACCGTACCCGGGTGAGGCTCCCCGAAAAGACGCACCGGACAAACGGAACGCCGCAAGGAGACATCAATGGGCATTCATCCCATGCAGGATCCCAGACACTGCCCCCGATGCGGGCGCGACCTGTCGGCGGGACCGCGGCCCGAGAGGGTCAAGGTCCCCGGTTTCCCGGCCGAGGCGACCTATGGGCTCGATCCGGTCTGTGAGGGCCGCTGGCACATATGGGACAAGACATCGCCGTTGCGCGCCAAGGCGCAGCCGCATGTGGACGCCACGAACGGGTTCTTCACCGCTGCTGAAGCCCATGGGCTCCCCGACGCCGACGAGCGTCTCGCAGCTGCGGGCGGCGATCCGGAGGCCGCTTGGCAGGCATGGGCGGATGAATATCGTGAAAACGGGTGGGCCTGAGCCAGCTGGTCCCAGGGGCGATGCGTTCTCAGGCTGTGAGCCGGAGCATGGCGGCCGCGTGCTGGGGGCGTGACCGGTAGTGATCGGCTGCGGCGGCGATGTTGGTCCAGCCTGCTTGGCGCATGAGTCCGATGGCAAGGTTGCGCAGGGTGGCCATGGCGCGGAGTGTGGCGCCGGTGCGTATTCGTGAGGCGTCCTCGGCGTATGTGACATCTCGGATGTGGTGCAGGGCCTCAACCGACCAGTGGTTCTGCGCGAGTTCGGCGAGTTGTGGCGCGCTCGCCTGTTCGGGCGGGAGGCTGGTAATCGCGTAGACGGTCTTCGTCTCGACCTTGCCGTCTTGTGGTGGGTGCGGCGGCGCTTGATCTGCATGGCCTGGACAGCGTGCGGGAAGAGCAGGCCGGGACGGACGGTGCAGACCTTCAGACGGCGGATCCCACGGCGGCCGTGCCCGGCCCCGGCGGCGCGGGCATGCGTCGATCGTGTTCGGTGCCCGACCGACGTTCGCCGTGAACTGCAGCCACCGACAGTCCAGTTGATGTTCTGCGACAGTGGGGAACTTGCCCCACGAGATGGGGGGCATGACTGCAGGCTAGACCCGCCCGATTCCACATAGGTCAGCAGGTGCGCTGGTACTTCAGACCGGGGACGTAGCGGGCCCATTGCTCGGCGTTCAGCCCCTGAGCGGCCCGGGTGCAGGCGCGGTCGAGGGCGTGGGCGCGCGCCTCGTTGAGCTCCGCAAGGCTGTTCAGATTGACGGTGCCGTCCGCGGAGGCGGTCAGCAGCGTCCTGTCGTCGGCGCTGATCGCCACGGACGTGACCGCGTCGGTGTGGTGACTGCCGACCACGCCTAGATCGTAGGGGTGGACCGGGTCTGTGACGTCCCAGAGGATCGCTGTCTGGTCGGCGCTGCCGGACACCAGGGTGTGTCCGTCAGGGCCGAAGGCCAGTCCGAGGACCCAGCTGTTGTGTTGGACGAGCGGCGAGCCGAGATGGTGCCACTTGGCCGGGTTGGTGGTGTCCCAGAGGATGATGCTGGAGTCCAGGCTGCCGGTTGCCAGTGTGTGACCATCGGGACTGAAGGCCACGGAGGAAACCCAGTTGGTGTGGCCAGCGAGTGGCTTACCCAGTTGGTGCGGCTGAGCCAAATTGTCGATGTTCCACAGTCTGGCCGTACCATCCCAGCTCCCGGTGGCCAAGGTGTGCCCGTCGGGACTGAACGCGACCGCGTCTACACCTGCGCGGTGGCCCGTGAGCGGCCGGCCGATCTGCCGGGGACGGGACGGGTCTGACGTGTCCCAGATCGTGACCGCGGCATCCCCGCCGACGGTGGCGAGGGTATGCCCCACCGGGCTGAAGGCCAGCCCGTCGACTCCGCCGTTGTTGGCGGTGAACTGTTCGATCTTCCGGAGATGGTGCAGGTCGCTGGTGTCCCAGAGGAGCACGGTGCGGTCCAGGCTGCCGCTGGCCAGCACGCGTCCGTCGGGACTGAACGCCATCCCGAACACCCTATTGGCATGGCGCGCGGTCTTGGGTGTGATCCCTCTGGGATGCTTCGGATCGGTCAGGTCCCAAAGGGTCACCTTGCCGTCCACGCTGCCGGTGGCCGCCGCACGGCCGTCCGGGCGGAGCGCCATGGCTTGCACACCACCAGCATTGCCTCCGAGGCGGGCGGAGAGAGGAACGCTGCCGTTGTCGGTCTTGCTTTGCCACAAGATCACCGTATTGTCGGCGCTCCCGGTGGCGAGCAGGGCGCCATGCGGGGCGAACGCCACTGCGCCGGTCCAGTTGGACGCCCCGGTGATTGAACTGCCGGTCATGCGGGGAGCGGCTGGATCCGAGGTGTCCCACACGGTCGTGTAATGGTCGGCCAGTGCAACGTCGATCTGGTGCCGGAAGACTTCCAGTGCCTTCACCGGGGCATCTCCGGCATAGATTTGGCTCACCCAGGTGGGGTGGCTCGGATCGCTGGCGTTCCAGAGGTCGGCCTTTCCATCTCCGCCGCCGGCAACAAGCGTACGACCGTCGGGGGTGAAGCCGAGGGCGGTCACCCCTCCCGAGTGGCTGATCGGGCTCTTCAACCGCCGGGGGTGAGCGCGATCGGTTACGTCCCACAGCACCGCAGTCCCGTTGGCGTTGCCGGTCACGAGCACGTGCCCATCGGGGCTGAACGCCATGGACGACATGTCCGCGTTTTGGGCTGTCAGGGGCTTTCCAAGCAAGTGAGCATGTTGGGGGTCGCTGGTGTCCCATAGCCAGACTTTGCCGTCCGCCGCACCCGCCGCCAGCATGTGCCCGTCCGGCGCGAAGCTCACCGTGTGGACGTTGGCCGGGCCGGTCAACGGCTCACCGATACGGCGCGGTTGTCCGGGGAAACTCACGTCCCACATCTGTACGGTTTTCCCAGCTCCGTCGGTGCCACCAGCCGCGAGGACATGCCCATCGGGGCTGAACGCCACGGTGTACACCCCGTAGCTGGGGCCCGGCAGCGGCCGGCCGAGCATCCGGGCGTGCTGGGGGGCGCTGGTGTCCCACAAGACGACGGTGCCGTCCTGGCTTGCGGTGGCCAGCGTCCGCCCGCCGGGTGCGAACGCGGCACCGGTCACGGCGGCGGTGTGTCCCGACAGGGTGCTGGCATAGGGGGTGAACAGGCTACTGAGGAGGTTCGCGGTCGTCGCGGGACTGTGGTCCAGCCGGTCGGCCGCGATGCCGAGCTGCAGAGCCAGCCGCGGGTCGTTGGCTCGGGCAGAGTCCGCGTCGCGCACCAACGCCTCTGCAACCGCGAAGCGTTGTTGCTTCTGCGCGTCGCTGCGACCCTTCACGGCGAAGCCGGTCGCCAGGAGTGACGCCACCAGTAAAACGATCAGCGTGAGGACTGTTCCCGTCCGTAAGCGGCGGCGTCGCCGGTCGGCTCGTACGCTGACGGCGAAGAACTCGGCTGCCAACTCGCCCAGTTGGCTGTCATTCTGGCCGATGTCGCCGAACTGGTCTCGAATCAGTTCCAGTTGGCTTCCGCGATAGAGACCACTCGGGTCGCGTCCGTCTCTCTCCCAGGACTCTGCTGCGTCCAGAAGCTTCTGCTGGACGAGCAGGGCTGCGCGGCTGGTGTCGATCCAGCCGCGCAGTCGATCCCAGGCGCGCAGCAGCGCCTCGTGGGCGATCTGGGCGGTGTCGCCGTCGAGGGTGATCAAGCGCGCGCGGGCGAGCGCGTCGCGGGCGGCGGCGATGGCAGCGGCTTCATCCGGCGGGCGTTGGGCCAGCAGGTCGGTGAGGTTGAGCCGTCGACGGGTGTCTTCGGTGCTCTCGCTGATCCGGACCATGCGGAGCAGCATCAGCTTGGCGGCTCGCCGGGAGTCCGGGGTCAGGCTGTCGTAGGTGAGATCGGCCTGTTGGGTGATCGCATCCCAGATCCCGCCGGTTGCGCCGTACCCAGCAAGGGTCAGTGTCTGGCCCTCGCGGCAGCCCCAGGTGAGCCAGAGCGCGTAGGAGAGCAGCGGGAGGGTGCCGCCAGCGAACTCGCGGTCGGCGCGCAGGTCGCGCAGCAGGGTGTCGGCCAGACCTGTTTCCAGCTCCAGCCCGGCCACTTCGGCGGGTTTCTCGATCGCCTGGCGGAGCTGCTCTGGCGTCATGGGCTCGACTGGGAAGTGGCGGTGCTTGAGCACGCCGACCAACTCGGGGTACGCCAGACAGGACGGGTAGAAATCCGCTCGGATTCCGAGCACGACCAGGGCCGGTGCGCTGGCGGCCGCCTCGTCGCTCGCCGCGGCTGAGCAGATCGCCGCGATGAAGCGCCGCCGTTCGTCCTCATCCTGGCAAGCGGTGAACACTTCCTCGAACTGGTCCACGACGAGCAGCAGCCGGCCGCCGGGTACGTCCTGGCCGCTGCCCTGCCGGTGCAACGCGCGACGGATTAGGCCGGCCGAGCGGGTCGGGTCTGCGCACAGCACGGCGGTCAGTTCGGCTTTCGAGTATCCGGTCGGGCCGGCCAGCTGGCCGGCCAGGTTTTCGAGCGGATGTTCGCCGGGGGTAAGGATGAACTGCGGCCAGGTACCTGCTCCGGGCAGTGGGAGCTCGCCGCGTTTGACGGCGGGCAGCAAGCCCGCGCGCAGCAGCGAGGACTTCCCGGCGCCGGACAGCCCCACCAGCGCGACCGGACCACCGTCCTGCGACCAATCGGCCAGCCTCGTGAGCAACTCAGCGGTGACCTGGTCTCGGCCGAAGAAGAACCTGGCGTCGTCGGCGGTGAACGGATCGAGGCCCGGATACGGGCAAACTTGTTCGTCGAGTCGCTCTGAGGATGCACGGGTTGCTGACGGCGTGTGCAGAGGTGCGGCGACCGGGTTGGCCGCCAGTACCAGGTCGCCGGCCCGGCCACTGAGGTGCCGCTCCGGTGCGGGCAGGTGCCGAAGCGGCAGGACACGGCGCAGATGCCGGTAGGCGCCCTCAATTGTGAGTCCCGGTGGGCCGCCCGGGTCACCCTCGCGCAGGAAGCGCAGCAGCTCCCCAGTGAACGCCGTGTACGGCTCGTCCGGCATCACCAGCGCCTGTTCGTCCCGCGAGGCAGAAGCCAGCACGTAGCTCCCGCTGAGCGAGGCCAGCGCGAACGCATCAGTCGCGGCAGTACCGAAGGAGCCTTGGGCGCGCCCGGCGAAGCAGCAGTCCAGCACCACGATGATCGAGCGCGCCCGGCAGTTGCTGAAGGCGTCGCGCACTGCCTGATACGGCAGCGCCTTGAACGCCAGCCCCTCGGCCAGGTCGTCCGTCGCAGCCGTGGCCAGGTAGAGCTCGTTGCCCGGGCTCACCAAGCCGTGGCCAACGTAGTAGAGCAGCAAGACGTCCTCGGCCTGTTTGGCGGCCGCGACGACGGCGTTGCCGAACTCGATCGGGTCTCTCGGATCGAGCAGCGGCGGGAGAAGGTTCTCTGGCCGCACCCCGCAGTTGTCGACCAGAGTTCGACCAAGCTCCTGGATGGTGGCTGACACCGCGGGCACGTCCGGCAGTTGGGAACCGGGCAGGTGACGTCCGGTGCCGATGAGTAGGGCGCGGGATCCGGGCGAGCCGAGCCCGGTCGCCAAGGACGCGCCGGGCAGGTCAGCCCGCGTCACCGGTTTCCCGATCGCCCACGGGGTCGAGGGAACGGGACAGTTCGGCAGTGATCCGCTGTACCTCCGTCGCGTCCAGGCCGCTGACATTGGTGACCCTGAACTCCGTCGATGTCCCGTCTGGCCGGATCATCTTGACTGAGACGTTGCCGGTACGCCGACGCAGCCAGGAGATCAGCACGCTCGCGGCAGCCGTCGCCACGCCCCCGGGGCCGAGCGCGACGGTCAGTGCCGCCACGGCTGAGCCCAGCGCTCCTGGCTCCGGCGGAGACAACTCCAGCCGCACCCGGCCGCGCAGCTCCTCCTCGGCAACCAGCCAGTCACGCAGCGAACGAAGCTCGTCGGCAGACCGATCGCCGACGACCTCGACCACTAACCGCTCGTCCACTCAGGTCTCCCGTCACTCCTGCCACAATCTTGGCAGAGGGACTGGCTGCCTGAGGGGCGATTGACGAGACTCTGCGCGGAACTCGGTCCATCGAATCCGGACCGTCCTCGAAGCACAGATCGTCGTCGAGGAGCAAGGGCATCCCCTTGGGGATCAACGGCCGATGCTCGACATCCCGGACTCCCAGCCCCCGAGATGAGCAGAAACCGGATCACAGACGCCGAGGGTGGAAACACCAAAGCAGAGACAAAGTGGCGGAAGGCAGGGGTTTCACCAGCCCGAGTCCGGCGCGTTTCCCGGCCCGGCCGAGGATCCGGCGGGCCCCGACGGGTGGCCTGGCTGCCCGGTGTCCGTGCCTGCGGTGCCAAGTCTTCACCGAGAACACCCCCCCCCCAGCCCACCACTGCGGTTTCCGGGAACCGCTCTAGCCTCGCGCTTTCACGAGCTGAGCTCACGACAGCCCCTATAAGCGGGGTCCTGGCTCTAGCCATCTGACCAGGTGGAAGACCTCTCGGGCCGCATAGCGTTTGAGTCCTCTGAGTCAAGTCAGCTGGCTTTGAGGCGTTGGGCGGCGGGGTGGTTGTCAGGGTCGTAGGGGGTGGCGTTGTGCCAGCAGGCCCATATGACGCGGAGCCACGCGCGGGCGACGATGCGGGTGGCGTGCGGGTTGCGTTTCCCGCGTGCGCGGGCATTTGCGTATAGGCCGGCGGCCCAGGGTGATTGCATGCGGGAGTTGTGAGCGAAGGCGGTGACGACCTTGCGGGCACGTGTGTTGGCGGCCCATCGGAAGTAGACGCCATGTGCCTTCCCAGATGCCTTGGTCACCGGTGCGGCTCCACACTCGGCGGCGGCCTGTTCGGCGGACTCGACGCGGTCGAGGATCGGGCCGACCTCGGCAAGCAGCTGCGCGAGGTTGATGGTGCCCACGCCAGGCAACTGGGCGAGGAAGACGGCGCGCGGGTGCCTGGCGAGACACCTCTTGATGGTCGTCTCGAGCTGGGTGATGGTGGCCTGCAGACTGCGCAGGAGCTGGACCTGTGCCGTGATGAGCGCGCTGAGGACGGACGCGGGGAGGCTGACCGGGGCGACGGGAGCGGAGCGGAGCCGGGCCAGCAGGGCGGATGCCGGCTTGCCGCCGCGGTAGGCATGGCGCTTGCAGAAGGCTGCCATGCGGGCTTCGCCGAGTCGGGCGGCCGCCTGCGGGGTGGGGTAGTCGGTCAGGAAGTTCAGGGCGATGTCGGAGACGAGCGAGCAGAACAGGTTCCTGGGCCCAGGCCAGTGCTGTTCGAGCAGGGCGCCGAGCTGGTTGCCGGCCGCCGTGCGTGCGCGAACGTGGTCGTCGCGCAGGCGCACGAGGGCTTGAAGTTCTCGCAGGCCGCTGTCGACAGGCACAAGGCGGCGCAGGCGGTGGCCGTCGGTTCGCCGGTAGTCGGCGAGTTTGTAGCTGTCACCAGGATCGGACTTGGCGCCGAAGGCGCCCCATCGAGGCCGGGCGGCGTGGAAGGCGGTGGGGTGCACGGGGACGACCGGGTATCCGGCCTCGAGCAAGCGGTCGACGACCAGCCCACTGGAACGTTCGATGATGACGGGCAGTTCGGGGGTGCCGTCGCTGGCCGGCCGGGCCAAAGCAGTCTCAAAGTCGGCTTCGCTGTGCTGGAAGGCCCAATGGTCGATCACGATGCCGCGGTCGTCACTGACGGTCACGTCATGGCTGGCGCTGGCCCAGTCCCATCCGACGAACATCAATCCCAGCCCTTCTGCCGGAGTTGGCGGTTTACTCCGCAGGTGGCGAGACCCAGCTGCCGGTTCCTCATTGTTCGGCCCTCGGTCGGGCATGTCCTTGACGCCGGTCTGGGGCCCCGGCGTGTCAGGGGCGGCAAAACTCAAACTGGCCGTCGAGCGCGGCACGGCAACGAGGCCGTCCCCCAACACCCACCGAGGGAGTCACGACCCCGTGGATTGGGCCGCACCATCAATGCTTCCCCAATGAGGCAACGGACGACTTCGCGACGGGTCTTGCCCTCCTTGATCCGACGCTCGTAGTAGTCCTGAGTGCGCGGGTCGACCCGCAGGCGGGTGAACACGATGCGATGGAGCGCGGCATTGGCCTGCCGGTCGCCGCCGCGGTTGAGGCGACGGACCTGCCGGCGTCCCGAGGAGCGCTCGACAGGACTGACCCCGCACAGCGCGGCGAACGATGCCTCACTGTCCAGCCGTTCCGGGTTGTCCCCCACCGTGATCAGCAACGTGACCGCCGTGTCCGGACCGATCCCCACCACGTCGAGCAGCTGCGGGGCATGACATTCCACGAGCCGGGCCAGACGAGTCTCCACGTCCCGGATCTGCTCGGAGAGCTGGCCAATCCGGTGAGCCAGCCAACTCAACGTGATCCGAGTGGCCTGCAGCACCGACTCTTCGCCGGCCTCCTCGCAACTGCTCGCGTCGGCGAACCGCGCACAGACACGGAAGAGTTCGGCATTGCCCAGTCCGGCCAGCTCTTCCCGCATGGCGGGATCGGCGGTGATGAGGACGGCCTTGAGCTGGTTGATGGCCTGGGTGCGGGCTTTGACGGCCGACGCCTTCGTGAGTTTGTGCATCCTGGCGATCTGCACCGGCCCGTCGCCTGATTTGGCCCGAGCACAGGCCCGCCCGCTCAATACGGCTCGCGCCGCGTTCCGGGCATCGAGCGGATCCGATTTGCCACGCCGACGGCGATCCGCTCGGTCCATCCAATTCACGTCAAACACGTCCACGCCCTGGCTCAGCAGATAGCGGGTCAGGGACGCCCCGTAGGAGCCGGTCCCCTCCACCCCGACCCGTCTCACGGCTCCCGACTTCCTGGCCCACTTCAGCAGATCCCGGTAGCCGGCAGCGGTGGCAGGGAACTCGTAGGTGGCCAGCACCGCCCCCGTCAAGGAGAGCACCGAAGCCACATGGGCATCACGATGTGTATCCACTCCCAACACCACCTCCCCCGCAGGGCGGCGACGGCGGGACTTCGGAGCAGGCGACGTACTGGACGTGGTCGAATTCGCCATACCCGATCCCTTCCCGGTCCTATGACATGTCGCGTTGCCGGTACCGGGCCGCGTCGGGCGGTCAGAATCGTGAGGACGCCACAGCGATCGGCAGGCCCCTATCGGGACACGCCCCGCCAGTCCGGTACCGACAACGCACCATCCCCGGCCAACGGCCGACACTGTGACAGCGGGACACTTCGGTCAGAAATATCATGAGTCAGGCCCCGGGCCCGGGACAGCACCCGCCCATCCTCCAGCTGCCATCTCCGCCGCGCTCAGTGGCCGCAGAAGATGCTCAATCCCCCTCACGCAACACCCCGGAACCTGATCCCAACCGACCACAACAGCGCACGCAGACAAGCGGCGCGCTCAAAATCAGGCCCAGCACGTTGACGGCGAGTCCCCGCTTCCTGCCGGGCGTCTTCGCGTTCGCGTCCAGTCCCGTCGTCGCCTTCGGCACCCCGGCCGCCACGCGGACGGACTGGGTGTCGATGATCACCAGGGACGGGTCCTCTAATCGTCTGGACCGCTCCCGCACCTGGCAGCGCAGGATCTCCTGGATCCGCCTATCAAGGCCGTCCTGGCGCCACAGGTGAAATAGTAGAACACCGCCGATCAGGCCGGGAGGTCGTGTGGCAGGAGCCGCCGCTGACAGCCCGTCCGGTTCGGGTAGAGCAGCGCGTTCATGACCTCGCGCAGGTCGCGGGAGCCCGGGTCCCCGGTCGCCGACCGCGCCACCCGCTCCTGCTTCCACGCGGTGACCAGCGGCTCGATCAACGCCCACTGCTCGTCGGACAAGTCGGTTGCGTTGCCTTCTTGGGTGAGCCCAGAGGTTTTATCTCAAGCTCAGTCTCGCGGTACGCAGGCTCAATGTGCGGAAACGGCGGCTGCCGGTACTGCCGCCCGCTCCGGTCGACGCCGACGAACCCGCACTCCAGTCGGCGCGCCTGCGGCGCCTCCGTGAACACCACAGCGGTCACCCGCCCACCCGCGACCGTCATCTGCACGTCCCACGAGGCCCGGTAGGCACCGGTGATCACGTTCGGCCCGGGCCGCCCTGCAGCATGCCGCTGAATTCTCATCCGTAGCAGCATCGCGTGGTGCCGAGTGTTCGCCCGCGTACGCGCACGAACAGCGGGCCCCTGCCACGCCAACGACGCGGCCACCGGATCACGGAAGACTGAGGCATCCGGGTGGGCGCTCGGGTGCGGGTTCAGGGGAACGGGGCGGAGCCTATTTGCTCCCTCGGCCCCACCCTCCGCCCTGCCCTGCGTAATCTTGAACGGAACTTTACCGCCGCTTGACGCCGCTCTCAGCTGCGAAGCCTGCCGCCCACTTAGGGTCTTTGGGCTGGTGAGGCAACGGAGGGGACGGGCGCAACACCATGGGCGACAAGGGCAGTGGCGGCGACGGCGAGATACTCGACATCAAGATCGCCGATCTGAAGAAGACGGCTCCGCACTTCCACACGCACAGCACCGATCTCGCCAAGGCCCTGACCAAGCTCAAACTGGCACTGTCGGCGGCCGGTTCGCCGTGGGGCGACGACGATCAGGGCCACGCCTTCCACAAGGCGTACGGCCCGAACGTGAAGAAGATCGAGAACGCCTCCGACATCCTCGCCCAGGGCCTGGCCAGCATCCACGACGCGATGACGGACATGGCGGACGGCCACATCAACAACGAGGAACTCGTCCGCTCGATGTTCAGCAAGATCAAGGCCACCCCGCACGACGGAAACGGCACCCAGCAGTGAGCGGTGCCGCCGACAAGGCCAAGGAGATCATCCAGGACGTCACCGGTATGTGGTGGCCGGATGCCGACGAGGGTGGGCTGCGCGACGCGGCCAAGGCGTGGCGAGACTTCGCCGACGACATCGAAGAGGTGACGGCCGCGGCGCACAAGTCCGCCCGCGGCATCATCGAGCACAACAAGGGCGAGGCGATCTCCGCCTTCGACGACCCGTACTGGCGACGCTACTACTACGACGGCCACGGCTGGCTCCAGGACATGATCGACGGCGCCCGTGACATGGCCAAAGCGCTCGACAAGTACGCCGACGTCGTCCATGCCGCCGTCAAGCGCCTGGAGCACGAGCTGGAGATCGTCGGCGCGACGATCATCGCCGGCACGGCACTGGCCGTCTTCACCTTCGGCATCTCCGAGGCCGCCGCGACGGCGGCCACGGCCACCATCGTGGAACTCGCCGCGACCCTCGGCGTCACCGTCTCCACCGAGATCGCCACCATCGCCGGTACGACCCTCGCCACCGCCGCCTTCGCGGGCATCGAGTCTGTCACCGTCGACCTGGCCCTCACCCAGCCGGTGTCCATCGCCCTGGGCGAGAGCAAGGGCCTCAGCCTCGACGAGGTACGCCAGGCCGCGCTCTACGGAGCCCTCACCGGTGGCGCTTTCGGTGGCGGGGGCGCAACCGTGAGGGCCGTGCGGGGCGCCGGCGGATGGACAGAACTGCTGGGTGGCGTCCGCGTCGCCGGGCTCGAACCCCAGGTCGCGCTGCCCGGCGGACTGACGGCAAGTGCCGACGACCTCGGCCTGCTCATGAAGGGCGACGGCGAACCCAACGCCTGGCCACGCAACAAACGCAAGGGGGCGCAGAAGCCGAAGTACACGACGGACCTCGCAGCGGACGAAGGCAAGAACGGCGCGCATACCGGGGCCCGTCACGTCGAGGTCACCACCCGGGACCTCCGGGCCCGCCTGCGCGGCGACCCTGAACTGGACGCCGCCTCCCGGTACATCGACCACGCCTCGGCCCAGAAGCACACCCAGGCGGTAGTCCTTAAGCGGCAGAAGCAGATCGAGGACTGGTTGAACAACGGGAAGCCGGCGGGGAAGAAGGACTTTTCGGCCGAGCTGGGAGAGCCCACCGGAATGAGCTTGTCTCGCACCCACTTCAAGAACGGACTGCCCCCAGAATGGGTGACGGGGGCGAAAGTCGTCCTCAAGAAGGACCCGACCGTCCCTCTGGGCTACCGCGTCCTGACCTCCTACCCCGAAGCCACCTCGTAAGACCGCAACCAGACAGGTCCACAGCCCATGGCGCCCATCCACGACCGCTTCACGGAACTGCACGACCTCCTGCAGGCGTACGAATGGAGCGGCAACACATTCGACGACACAATGGAAGCACCCGGCGCAGCGCTCACCTCCTACCTGCGTGTCGTCGCGGCCAAACCCCAGCGTGCGGCAGCCGCAGTACGCGAGCTCGACGATCTGCTCGCCGTCGGCCTGTTCAGCGACGAGGTAGCCGACGACGTCGACCTCCTTCCGCACATCGAACCGCCGTCAGGCGTGAGCGTCGAGGACTGCCTGCGGGTCATCCGCCATCACCTCAGCCACTTCCTCGCGAAGCCGCCGGCCGACGGTTCCACCCACCGCCCGCAGACTGCCTGGGAGTGGCGTGAGCGGTTCCCCGCGCTCGCCCATCTTCTGGGGTCCTACTTTCACCAGGACTTCTCCGCCGAGTACCAGTCGCACGCTGAGGCCGTCGACGACTACCTGGCTCTGGAGTCCCCGGAGGACCACCGAGCCGCAGCCACGGACATTGACGCGTTCATCGCAGCCAACCCGAACGACGACGACCTGACGGAAGCCGCCCGTGTACTCGGTCTGCGCATCGCGCCTCCAAAGGGAGTTCCACTGCGCCAGTGGCTCATCGACATCAGGGACATCCTCACTCACCACACTGCCGCCTGATCCCGCCCGGCGCGGCCGTCAGAACCGTGGTGCCACCAGGCGGGCCCGTCACCCACCAGCGTCCGTCGCTCCCTGTTCCGCCCGCGCGAGGGCTTGCAGCCGAACGGAGCGCACCACCGCGAACGCGCCCACCGCCGCCTCCCCCAGAGACCCCCCGGCTGACGCGCGCCAGCCGGGGTTCTGCATCGCCTGTCCTGTCACAGACGCCCCTATGAGCGGGGTCCTGGCTGTAGCCATCTGACCAGGTGGAAGACCTCCCGGGCCGCATAGCGCTTGAGGCAACGGACGATTTCGCGACGGGTCTTGCCCCAGGGCCCCGGCGTTCTCCCTTGGATGTCCGGTTCATGGCGATCTTGTGATGCCGTAGAGGGCGAGGACTTGGTGTCGGTCGGTGTGGGCGCGTCGGGCGGAGGCGATGTTGACGTGCCCGGCCAGCTTGAGAGCACCACAGATCAGGTCGCGGACGGTGGCCAGGACGGCGGGGGTGCTATGGGCCCTGACCTGCGACTTGTCCTCGTTGAAGGTGACGTCTCGGCACCAGTGGACGGTGTTTTCCACGGTCCAGTGTCCGCGAGCCCAAGAGGCGATCTCGGCGGCGCCTGCTTGCCCGGCGGGCAGGTCGGTGATCGCGTAGACGGTCTCGGTGGACCACCGTTTCATCCCGGCCTTCCGGGGCTTGCGGGTGATCCTCAGGACCTGGCGGGCGTGCGGGAAGAGCAGGCCGTCGACGGTGACGACCTTGGACGTGACGCTGCTCGCGGCGTCCGTGCGCGTCATGCGGATCGTGGTCGTCGCGGTGGATGACGAGTACGTCCTTCCAGGGCAGGCCGACCAGCTGCGCGGCGAGCTTCCTCTGGTTTGCCTTGACCGTGAACAGGTTGTGGGCGTCGCGCTGTTCGACCAGGTAGTGGGCGTGGGCGCGCTGTTCGGGCGGAGCGTCCACGGTGGTCACGGCTCCGGTCAAGTCGGTGTCGGCGATCTGGTCCAGCAGGGGCTGGAGCTCAGGGATTTCGTTGGTTTTCGCGCCGATCTCGCGGCTGGCCAGGGTGATGCCGTCGCCGTGCCGGACGGCGGACAGCACGAAGACGCGGCTGCCGTCAGGCCGGTGGGCCCCGCGCAGGCGCTTGCCGTCCACCGCGTACGCACGCCGCTTCGGCGTGGGGCGATCGCTGTCGAGGGCTTGTCGATGGGCGCGGCACTGTTCGCGTTCGATGAGACCTCGGGTGCGTGCGGCCGGCGCCGATGTGGCCTGGTGCAGGATCGGAGCGAGGTAGACGAAGCCCGCCGCACCGACCTCGGCCGGATCCAGCAGGCCAGGACTCGGCGCAGGGTCTTCTCGCTGGGGATGCGGAAGCGGCCGCGCAACACGTCGTAGGGCAGGCCGAACGCGGCGAGTTCCTCGGGCGCGGCTCGCTTGCACCACTCCGCTGCCGCGGTCAGCGAGTCGTTGCCCGCCGGTGTCATCGCGCACACGGCCAGGGCCAGCAGCGAGGGCAACGCGTAGCGCAGCCCCAGAGGCGAGCGCGGATCGGCCACCCGCCCCAACTCATCGATCAGGTCGCGTACTTGTCCGCCAACCACGGCCGCAGTCAGGGCCGGGGGACGGACGGGAGTGGCGATGGGGAATGATGACGGAACGAACACGGCGCCCTTGCTGACCTTGAGGCGTAGACACCTTCGTGATCCACAAGGGTCGTGTTCGTCTGCGTCCGAGGCACCCACCGTCACGAGATCACCTCGAACCGGACATCCAGAGGAGAACGCCGGGACCCTGCCATGGCTGCGTCCCGGCAAGCTGTCATCAAGTCCACTCGAACTGACATGAACAGGATCACGAGACACTAGCCAACGCCCACCCCGGCAGAACGAATACGGCGAGACCTCCACCAACCCCAGACCGTGTGGCCCACCAGAGCGACCGCAACGGCAACAGCCGTGAACCGAACGGCGGTCCAGGTACCCAGAACAACCTGACTCGGCCCGCGCGACTCCGTCTCCAGACGCATGGAAGTCTCATAAAAAGCCACCAGGGGAACAAGCAGCCGGAAGAACAGGCCGCCGGTGCCCGGCACCTGTGCGAGGTTCCCCAGGAGCCCAAGGGGTGCTCCGAAGAAGAATGCCAGCACACCCCAGAGGGCAATTCCGGATGATCCCGCACCTGAGGAATCCAGTCCACCCAGGGAGGCCAGGTATCCCTTAGTCAGGTAGTAGGTCACGACACCGATAGCCAGCCCCAGAGGCGCGAGAACAACCGATTCGATTTTGGACCGTCGGAAATAACCCACCAGAAACGCGTAACAGGCCCACGGCCACCCACCGCTGAAAACGGCGCCCACGGCCGCACCTGGACGGCCGCCCCAATGCTCAGCGATAGGCCCTATCAGGCCAAGCAACAAGCCAAGCCCGAGCGGCACCACAAACGACGCGGCCCGAGCACCCCAAAAGTTCACTCTCTCCCCTTCCGGCCCTAATGTGGCATTACTCCGCGCCCGTGTAAGGCTTGGCCGATTTACGGCCCCGGCACGGCCTGAAACCGTTGTCCGGGCGGTGGTATTCACGGGCCTTCGTGAGTTTGTACATTCTCGCGATCTGCACCGGTCCGTCGCCCGATTTGGCACGACCCGCTCATCATCTACTTCGAACATGCGTTCCGAAAAGGGGGGGTCTGCCCCAACTCCGCGAGTAGTAGCAGAAGTTGCCCCGCGGTCGGACCAAGCACAGGCGCAGGCGCAGCCAGGAGGGTTCGACTATGGGCGCTGCTGCGGGAGGGAATGCGCGTTGGCGAGCCCTTCTCGCTGGATGTCTGCGACATCGCCCTCTCCGCGAACGCCATCTAGGCCGAGGACACCAGGACCGGGACCACAGGGCAGACTCCGACCTATCATCTGCGCCAGTGCCAAACCCGTACGCCCGCACGCTGAGGGTGTCGGCCGCGGGACTGCACTCTCGACGCCCGCCCTGGCCGCCGGACCCGCCGACTCCTCCTTCAACACCGACAGCCCGGCCGAGGGCTGCTCAACGCCTAGCGAAGCTCGTTGAGGGCGCCCTCAAGCAGGTGGAACCGCACGCGTTCTTGTTCGAGTCGCACGTTCGGGCCGAAGTCGCCGCCCACGAGGCTGCCATATACATCGGCTTCATCCGGCGCGAGTGTGCGGAGCGGCCGGTAGGTGGGCGCATCTCCCTTCACCCACTGCCCGCGGTGCTCCAGGAGAGTGGGCCGGTTCATCAGGATCGACTGTGCGTGCGCGAAGGTCCGGCGCAGCCGGTCAAGGATGGCAAAGCAGCCTGTACCGCTTGGCTGTCGATTCGTCAGCCCCCCTGGCTACTCGAATCCCCCGCATGCAAGTCCGGCAACCTGTGCGACATGCGACCCGTCAGCTTGCTTTTACTAACCGCGCCAATAGAGTGCGCGTTCGCCTCTACCCGATAGGAACAGGGGTGCACCCCATCGCTCGAAGGGGCACACCTAGCCGATAATCGTGGCGCTCTCCTGACTCCCGGCGCCAACATGCTTCGTGTTCGCAGCCGTGACGGGCAACCCGGTCTACCGAAGCGTCACGAGCTACCTCGTAACTCGCTGACGAGCCGCATCGGGGGTCCTCGCCGGCTCGGGGCCGGTCCGGACACGGTGGGGGCCGCACGCGCTTACAACCCCTTTCGGCGCCCTTGGTCAAGCGGCGGTTACTCATGGGCGGTGCGGTCCCCGCGCGTTGCCTCACGCCCCCTGATCGGACAGACATCTCCGATCAGGGACATGGCCACCTCACGGCGACAATGGTCGCGCCGGAGCTTTCGTCTGGTTAATGTCGCCGATCATCTGCCACAGCCGCAGCGCCCGCCCTCGGTGCTGTTGCGCCAGATGGTGAACGCCGGCGGCGGCGTCCAGGTCGCCGATCAGTTGCCAGCAGGCGGCCTCGTCTTGGCGGTCGCCGTGCCGGTGGAACAGGCCCGCCGCGCGCTCCAACGCCGGGCTCGCCCGGTCCCGGTCGTCTTGACCGGCGTACACGCGGCCGACTTCCAGCAGCGTGTACGCGGCGCACCGCTCGTCGGCCAGTGCCTCGAAGGTGGCCAGCGCCTGCCCCAGGCATCGCAGCGCCTCGTCCGGATCACCACGTCGATCGTGCAACCGGCTGAACCGCCGCAGCACGACGGCGACGCGATGCCCGTCGCCCAGCGCGCCGGCCTGGCTCAAGGCCCCGCCGAACCATAACTCCGCCTCGTCGAGCTTGCCCTGCATGAGCTTCATCACGGCCATGGTGCAGGACAGCTGCGCTTCGATGTGCCGCTCGCCCTCACCGGCCGCGATGGCCAGCGCGTGCTCGACACGTTCGAGGGCTTCGTCGTCACGGCCCTGCACCCGGCTGACCGTGCCCAGCATGGCAA
Organism: Streptomyces sp. RLB3-17; assembly: GCF_007113425.2. Taxonomy (NCBI): domain Bacteria; kingdom Bacillati; phylum Actinomycetota; class Actinomycetes; order Kitasatosporales; family Streptomycetaceae; genus Streptomyces; species Streptomyces sp. RLB3-17. Next base: position 308,844 of record NZ_CP041610.2, read on the forward strand.
CCGACAGCGCCTCGCCGCGTTTGTCCCCGCCGTCCTGGCACAGCCCGAGGGAGGACTCCAGGGCCCGGGTGGCCCGATCGAACTCGTCTTGGTAGATGTGCAGCTGGCCAAGACCGCGTAGCAGCACCGATGCGCCGCGCACGTTGCCGGCGGCCTCGGCCGCGTCCAACGCGAGCCGGTGCCCGTGCTGCCAGTCCTGATAGAGACACCGGTGGTCGTAGTAGGTCGCCGCGCCGGCCGCCAGCTCCCAGGCCAACTCGTCCAGGCCCCAGTCCACGGCCAGTTTCACCGCGCCGAGCAGGTTGTCGCGTTCCGCGTCGAACCAGCCGACCGGGTCGGCCATCAGCCGGTCCACGACCGCATCGGGCAGCGACCGGCGCGGTGCCGAACCGGGCGCGGCTGCCAGCAGCCCGGCTGCCGGCAGCCGATCGGTGCCGCGCCCAGTCAGCTCAAGCCAAACGGACAGCACCCGGATGATCGCGTCCTGCTTGTCCTCCGTCGGCAGCGGGGCGGCGATCTCCACGGCACAGGTCCTGATCAGGTCGTGCAGCCGGTAGCGCGGCTCGCCGAGGGCGTCGGTGGCGGTCAGCCGCACCAGGCTGGCGTCGACGAGGGTGTCCAGCACCTCCTCGGCGTCCGGGCGGTCCAGCAGCGGGCCGACCACCCAGCCGGGCAGGGTGTAGGCGCCGAGCAGACCCAGCAGGCTCAGCGCGCGCACCGCGTCGGCCGGCAGCAGCCGTAAGCTCAGTTCGACGCTGGCTCGCACGCTGAGGTCCCCGATCCTCAGCTCGGCCAGCCTCCGGGACTCATCCTCGATCCGTTCCCGCAGCACCCGCAGCGACCAAGCCGGGCGGCCCGTGAGCTTGCCGCTGGCGATCCGGATCGCCAGCGGCAGGTTGCCGCAGCAGTCGAGGATCGCGTCGGCCTCCGCCGGTTCCCGCTCGACCCGCCGCCGCCCGACAATTCCCGTGAACAACTCCCGCGCCTCTGCCGGGCTCAGCACGTCCAGGTCAATGTGCCGAGCGCCGGGAAGTTGCGTCAGCAGAGTGCGGCTGGTGATCAACACGGCACAGCCGTCGGCCGCAGGCAGCAAGGGCAGCACCTGATCGGCGTGACCGGCATCGTCCAGCACCACCAGCATGTGACGGTCCACCAGCAACGACCGGTAGAGTGCGGCTCGCTCGGCCAGGCCGTTCGGGATCGCGCTGCCGGCGATCGAGAGCGCGCGCAGTGCCTCGGCCAGCATCAGCCCCGGGTCCCGTGGCTCGTCCGATGTTGCCGCGAGGTTGAGGTAGAGCTGGCCGTCGGGGAAGTTGGCGCTCGCCAGCCGCGCAGCGTGCGTCACGAGGCAGGACTTGCCGACACCGGGACCGCCCACGATGACGGCCACCGGGGCCCGGTTCGGCGCCGACCCGTCGAGCAGCCCGGCGATCTCGGCCAGTGCTTCGGCCCGGCCCACGAAGTCGGGTACGTCGAGGGGAAGTTGACGCACCGGCATCGCCATTGCCGGCCCGGGGGCCGCCGGGGCAGGGCTCTCCGGTGGTATGTCTAAGGGCCTGCTTGCTGGGACCGGAGCCGTCAGGGCGGGATCCGCGGTGAGAATGCGCTGATGCAGCGCCTGGAGCGGAGGGGTGGGATCGACGCCGAGTTCGTCGGCCAGTGTCCGGCGCAGCCGCTCGTACACCTGCAGCGCCTCGCCTTGTCTTCGACACCGGTAGAGGGCGACCATCAGGTGTTCGGCGACCTGTTCGTCGTAGGGGTGCTCGTGGAGCAGAGCGGTCAGTTCATCGATGACCTCTCGATGACGCCCCAGGTCGAGTTCGATGGCCAGGCACTGTTTGTGCGTCTCCGTGCGTTTCTCGTTCAGCCGTGCCGCATCGATCTCCAGGGCTTGGCTGGGGGTGTCGACCAGGGCGTTTCCGCGCCAGCAAGCGAGCGCCCGCCGCAGCGCGACTGCCGTCTCGAACGGGGCCGTGTGCTGTTCGGCGAGGTGTCGCTGGTGGTCGAACTCCAGTAAGTCGAGCTGATCTTGAGCCAGGTGGATCTCGTAGCCGCCGCGCCGCGTGCTGATCAAGGAGCTGGGTGCTCCGCAGGCGACGAGGTTGCGGCGCAGCCCGGAGACGGCGTCCTGGACCTGGCGGACCGCGGTGGCGGGCGCGTTCGTGTCCCACATCACGGCGACGAGCCGTTCCCTGGCGACGATGTTGTTGGCGTCGATCAGAAGTGCTGCCAGCATCTTGGCCTGCCGCGGCCCGTTCAACGGGACCGTGCGTCCGGCGATCTGGGCGTGTAACGGCCCCAGTAAGCCGAATTTCATGCTCCCCCTGGTACGTGACGATGAGCGCCGATCCCCCTGGCTGACGTCGCACTAGGACGAATCTAGGACGGCCGACGGATCTGTGTCCATAGCGTCTCTGCGGCACGGCTCGCCGAAGACGCGTGGGGGAGGCAATGGGTGCGGAGGGTGCCTTCGCCCGGTACCTCGGCAGCATCCGGGCCGGTATCCCGGGAGCAGAAGCAGCCTCCCCGATTCCTGGGGGCACCGGTTGCCCCCTGAAGCTCGTCGCAGGGTGGCCCGGCCGGCGAACTCCGCCGCGCCCACGGCCGCACACGCGCCGCCGCTCAGTCCACGCGCACCGCTGCGCGGCTCCATACGTACCGCCGCACCACTTCCGATCGGCAAAACGACAGAAGGAGCACTGATCAACCATGGCTCGCAACTGGAAGACCTTCGGCGCACTGGCAGTCGCAGGTTGCTGCGCCACGATCGGCCTCACCACGGGCACCGCTGAGGCGCAGACGGTGATAAGGACCAGCAACGTCACGGAACTCGGTTCGTACAACGACTCCGGCAGGACCGGCAACTACCAGTTCGTGGCGAACAATTGGGACAGCCGCTACCAGCGCTACCAGCAGTCGCTCGTCTGGGTGTCCGGGCAGGACGGCGGCAAGGACATGGCCCACTGCCTACGGGGCAACGGCGGGGCAAACTGGTACGAGTCCTCGATCGTCGCGCGCAACGGTACGAACTCCTCGCACTACGACTGCACCAACAACGGCACCTACAACCAGGGTTTGGACCAGGTGGGCGTCGACCTGAGCAACTGGTGACAGGTGCCTGAGTAGGCAACAGGAGCCCTGGTGCGCCCCGTTCGGAGCGCACCAGGGCACACCAGTCGAAGGAGGAGGCCCGGACGATGCTGGGCAAAAACAAGACCCTTGCGGTCGCGCTGGCCGTGATCATTGCCGCGATGGTCGCGGCGGGATTCGCGTATTTCCCGTCCGACGACGACCAGACGACCCGGGCGACGGCCAACACCCGCCGTTTCGTGCTGATCCTGGCAGGTGCTTCCGGCCAGTCGGAGTCGGAAAAATTCGACCTTGAGGTTGCCGCTCGCACGGAGGCCCTGACATCCACATGCATGAAGTCGCACGGATTCCAGTACATGCCCAAGAACCCGCACAGCGTGGTTGATGTCGAGGACGCATCAGACTTTTCGAGCCTCGACTACGCGCGCAAGCACGGGTTCGGAATATCGGTATTTCCCCACTTCGCCCCTGAGGCCACGGCAGCCAAGAGCTACCTGAAGACCCTTTCCGCTGCTTCCCTCAAGGCTTACGATGCGACCCTTCCCGGTTGCGTCGACAGCTCACAGCGTACGACCGAAAAGGAATATGGAATCCCGGAGGCGAACTCCGAGTGGGCTCGGGTTGACGGTGAGGTGCAACACGACAGACGTTACCAATCGGCACTTGAGACGTGGAGATCCTGTGCGGCGGCGGCAGGTCATCCGGCGCAATCCCGTCTCGCGCTCATCACGGACCTGCGCAAGGAATACACGTCCGTGATGGCCGGAGTTCAGGGTGGGGACCAAGTGCTGCCCCAGGACCAATTGGCGGCGCTGGCCGCTCAGAATCCTACGTGGCGGAAGTTCCATCAATCGGAACTCGATGCCGCCGTGGCGACATTCGCCTGCTCGCAAGCCGCCGATCGGACATATGTGTCTATATTCTTCCAGTACCTGAACCGGAACAGTTGAGGGCGGCGCGCTAGGTGTTCTGTCCACGGAGGTTGGTGACAGGTTTCACGGTGGGGTGATCTTGAACGAGTGAGGGCCTTCCGGGTTCGGTGTGGATTGCGACGTCTACACCGACCGAAAGGCCCTCGTGCTCCACCGTAATGCACCCCTGACCGAGACCGGACGCCTGCGTCTGGCCCGCTGCGTCGTAGAGGACGGCTGGACGCTGCGCCGGGCCGCCGAACGCTTCCAGGTCTCACCCACGACGGCTCAGCGATGGGCCGGCCGCTACCGCGAACTCGGCGAGGCAGGCATGGCCGACCGGTCCTCGCGCCCACACCGCAGCCCGCGCCGGACCCCGACCCGCACCGAACGCCGGATCATCAAGGTCCGCGTGCTGCGCCGCTGGGGACCGGCCCGCATCGCCTACCTCCTGGGCCTGAACCCGGCCACCGTCCACCGCGTCCTGACCCGCTACCGCCTGGCCCGGCTCACGCACCTGGACCGGGCCACCGGCCGGGTGATCCGCCGCTACGAGCGCGACCGCCCGGGCGAGCTGGTGCACGTCGACATCAAGAAGCTCGGCAACATCCCCGACGGCGGCGGACACAAGACCCTCGGACGCCAGGCGGGCCGCAAGACCCGCTCCGGCGCCGGCTACAGCTACCTCCACAACGCCGTCGACGACCACTCCCGCCTCGCCTACAGCGAGATCCTCACCGACGAGAAGAAGGAGACCGCCGTCGCCTTCTGGACCCGCGCCCACGCCTTCTTCACCCAGGCCGGGATCACCGTCGAACGCGTCCTGACCGACAACGGCTCCTGCTACAAATCGCACCTCTGGCGCAACTCCCTTGCAGAGTCGGGGATTTCACACAAACGCACCCGCCCCTACCGGCCCCAGACCAACGGGAAAGTGGAGAGGTTCAACCGAACCCTCCTCGACGAATGGGCCTACGCACAGCCCTACCGGAGCGAAGCCGAGCGACGCGAGGCATACCCCGTCTGGCTCCACACCTACAATCACCACCGCGGACACACCGCGCTCAAGGGCCAACCACCCGCCAGCCGCGTCCCCAACCTCACAGGTCAGTACAGCTAGGGCGCGTGTCGAGTCCTGATCACCGACTGGTCCGGGTGAGGTCTTTAATCCAGATCATCGAGGCACGCAGGTGGAGGCCAGCGAGGTAGCTGCCGGGGAGGGTCTTGTCGTACCGAGTGGCGATGCCCCGCCATGCCTTGAGCTTGTTGATCAGGCGCTCGACGGTATTCCTCTCCATGTAGAGATCGGCGTCGTGGCCCACGGGCCGACCACCCTTGCTTCCCTTCCTCTTCCGGTTCGTGGCCTGGTCCTTCTTCTCTGGGATGACCGCTTTGATGCCGCGCCTGCGCAGGTGGGCGCGGTTGCCGCGGGACGAATACGCTTTGTCACCGGCGACCGCGTCCGGCCGGGTGCGGGGGCGTCCGACGGGCCCGCGGACCCGTATCTTCTTCAGGACGGGGATGAACTGCGGGCTATCCGCGTTCTGACCTGCGGTCAGGACGAATGCCAGCGGGCGGCACTTGCGGTCGGCGGCGAGATGGACCTTGCTGGTCTGTCCACACCGCGAGCGCCCCAGGAGAGCAGCCTTCAGCCGGACTTTTCGCCGTCGCCGGACGCGTCGTCGCTCTCCCTGCACGGGATCGGTCCCGGCGTTCTGCCCGTTTCGCCCTTCGAGGCTGCCCCTTTTGACCTAGGCTTCTCCTCCTCGGAGGCAGCCTTCTCGAGGGCGGCGAGGACGTCTTCGTCCAGGTGCATCCCGGCAGCGTCGTGGTGAGCGCGCGCGATGGTGGAGTCGACACTGACCAGGGAGACGTCCACCTCGCCCTGCTTCGCGGCCTCCGCGATCATTCCCTCCAGCAGGGCCTCGAAGACACCGGCATCGCGCCACTGCCGGAAGCGGCTGGACACGGTCGACCAGGCGCCGAACTCGGCCGGCATCTCCCGCCACGGCCCGCCGGTCCGAAACCGCCAGATCACACCCTCGAACTGCTGCCGCAGCCGCTCGGGATACGGGCCATGCCTGCCGATCGGCAGATACGGGCCGATGAACTCCCACTCCACATCCATGAGTTGCGCGCGCGTCATTCGAGATGACCTACTGGATCAAGCCCTCCCACAAGGGCCGATCCCGTAGATTGATCAAGAGTCGGTACACGCCCTAACGGGCGAGGAACGGGGTCAGTGCCGCGCTGAGTTCGGCGGGCGCGTCCATGGCGATGAGGTGCGCGGCGGCGGCGAACTCGACCAGGGTTGCGCCGGGGATCTCGGCGGCGTAGCGGCGGGCGATCTCCTGGAAGTCGGCGACGTCCAGCTTGCCAACGCCCACCAGAGTGGGGACGGAGATAGCAGCGAGGTCGCCGGTCGCGGGGCCCTGGGAGTGCTCGCCGACGACGGCCTGATTCTCCAGCGAGGTCCGCAAGGGGCCGCGGAGCTGGTCGGCTAGTCCGTCGGCCACGTCGTCCCAGCCGCGGGCGGGTCCGCGCAGCCACATGTCCAGGTTGATGCGGACGGCAGCGTCCAAATCGCCCGCCTCCAAGGCCGCCGCCTCGGCCTCGTCGTACGCAATCATGTCCGCGGACCAGTGGTAGCGCGGCCAAGGCGCGGCGAGCATCGCGAGGGAGTGCACCCGGTCCGGGTAGGTGAGCGTGAAATCCAGGGCCACGCGGCCGCCCCAGGAGGCGCCCACGAGCCGGACACGTTCGTGGCCGAGATGGTCCAGAAGACGGCGCAGGTCGTCGGTCTCGCGGAAGGAGCCACTCGGGGGCGCGGACCTGCCGAAGCCGCGCAGGTCGTACCGGATCACGGTGTGCCATTTTGCGAGTGCGGGCACGACCGCGTCCCACATGCGGTGATCGGCGACACCGGCGTGCACGAGCACGACGGGCGAGCCGCCACCGACGAGGTCGTAGGAAAGATGTCCAAAGTCGTCGTTGAGCATGAGCATGCATGGATGATCGCAGGGCCATCATGTATGAGCCACCGAGGATACGCGCCCTAACGCGCCGTCTCGTCGACCAAGGCAACATCATGCGTGCGTTCCGCCCAGTCGATTCCGCAATAGATCAAGGCGATTCCTTCCCAGTCCTTGGTCTTTGCACTGGTCACGAAACACATGCGGGCCACGCGTCGCACTCATCCCAGGCATCGGCGGCTGCGCGGACGTGCCGCCACCTCACGAGCCGTTCGTGACACCAACGCGCCCTGCGGGCCCCGGTCTGCGCGGGAGCTCGAACGGCTCGGGCGTACCACCCCTTCCGTGTTGGTGATGACTGTGGGCTCTCCGCCCTCCAGCACGCAGACCACCGAGTTGGTCGTACCGAGATCGATTCCCACCTCCGGGTGAGCCGGCCGCGCGCGGCAGTTCACCGGCCAACGGTTCATCAACAGACAACCCACCACTGAAGGTTCACCATGAAGGCGATCGTGACGCGACGATTCGGCAACCCGCCCATGATGGCGGTCGACGAACGGCCGAGGCCGGCTGTCCATGAGGGCCTCACGCTCGTCAGGATGCATTCCGCGACGATCAACCAGCTCTCCAACACGATCCGGAGAGGCGATTTCGGCTTCCCGACGGCGCCACTCGTGCTTGGCAACGAGGGGGCCGGCATCGTTGAGGAAAGTGATCGGTTCGCTCGCGGCACCCGGGTGGCCGTCTATGGCCGTTCCGACCTCGGAGTCAGCGTGGACGGACCCTTCCAGCAGTGGGCGTTGGCGTGGGACGACCGTCTCCTGCAGCTGCCCGACGGCCTCGACTGGGCGGAAGGGGCGGTGCTGACGGTCAACTACCTGACCGCCTACCTGGCCCTCACCAAGGCTGCGAAGGTGCGCAGCGGACAGACCGTGCTGGTGTCCGGGGCCACCGGCTCACTGGGCCATGCCGTGATGCAGACGGCCCGCGCGCTTGGAGCACGGCCCATCGCACTGGTCTCGTCCGCGCACAAGGCGCGCCGGGTGGCCGGGGCCGGAGCGTGGGCGGGGCCGTGGTGGAGCGGGCGTGGACATCCAGGCCGACCGAAGTACGCTCGGAAAACATCCGGTGCCTCCCGGTAAATGCGGCACTACCCGCCACCGTGCCCACCGGCAGGCAACCCGCGTCAACTTACGTGAGGGGCACCGGTCTTGTGTCTTCTCTGGGTCGAACCCACCAACGCTTCATACGATCTCAATGGCAGCCGGGCAGTCGTGGGGCGCCGCGCGGCCAATCGATGAAAGCCTCGAACGGCAGACGTTTGAAAGCCACACCCGGCACCCCTGGGTGGGGTGGCTGAACCATACGAAGGGCTCACCGCCTCCCGCAGAACAACGTAAGGAAGGTTGAGCGATGTGCCGTTGGATCCTGGGTGCCCTACTTGATTTCGCTCGGCTGCTCGGCGGAGTGGGAGCGTCGATGGGCTGCGACTCGTTCGCGGGTGGCGCATCGGCGGGAGCAGTAACGACGTTCGGGACCGCTGCCCTGGGTGATGAAGGCGTTCTGGCAGGTGGGTGACGCGCAGATCCTGCCGGGCGGGCGCTGACGGTCCCAGACGAGGACGGTCAGGGCCATGCAGGACGAGGCGAGGAGCCACTCGTCCCAGGGGGCGTTGTCGTCGTGGTCGAGGTGAGGATGCCAGGGGGTGCTGCCGCCGTGCGAGGTCAGACGGAGCGGTCCGGTGTGTTCCTGCAAGAGGCGGTTGAGGGGTGGCTGCGGCGCCTTCAGCGTGCTCGGCGGCGAAGACCTGCCGCAGCAGGGCGGCGGCTGCGCGCATCCCGGCAACGTCGCGGGTGGTGAGGTCGATTGGGTCTGTCTCACCGTATGCGCGGAGCACGTCGGCGACGTCGGTCGGGTCGGGGCAGTCGTCAGCGAGAGCGTTGATCAGGGCGGCGGTCCGCCGAGCCGTGGTCAGCACAGAGTGCCGGGTGGACCAGTCGTCGCCGTTGGAGGACACACGTGGAATGTAACGCATCTTGCTGAGTTTTGAGTTACCTCCGTAACGTCTTGCGGATGAAAAGGCGTTACTCACTCCGCCTCTATCTGGCCGGGGCAGCGGCAGCTCGTGCCGGGGACGAGATGTCGGGACCGGCGCTGATGCTGACAGGATTCGCCCTGGCCGGATCGACTACCGACGCGTCCTCGCTGCTCGCGGGTATCACGATCTCTGCCGCGGCAGGGGGGCCGGTGCTCGGGGCGCTCCTCGACAGAACAGGACGGCCAGGACGCCTGCTGGCCACGGCCCTCCTCCTGTATGCGGCGGGGCTGGGGATGATTCTCTTGGGACTCGGCCGTATGCCGTTCACTGTCACCATCCTGATCGCCGTGCTGACAGGGCTGCTGGGGCCGGCCCTGTCGGGTGGATGGACGGCCCAACTGCCCCGTGTGGTGCTGGGCGACCACCTCCCCCGGGCGAACACGCTCGATGCCATGACGTTCAGCGTGGCAAGTCTGGCCGGTCCGGCTCTCGCCGGCGGCGTGGCAGAGGCGCTGGGAGCCCCGACCGCCGTGGTGGGCTCCGCGGGGCTCATCGCCTTGGCACTGCCCGCCGCGTGGATGCTGCCCGCCCGTCCCGGTCGGGCGCGGGTCGCTCGGACAACCTCGGTGATCAGCGACCTTGCTGCCGGAATGCGGGTCATCGTCGGACGGCGGGCTTTGGCCCGAGCGACCCTCACCTCGGTCGTCTCCTGTATCGCACAGGGCATGCTGACGGCGTGCATCCCACTCCTGGGCGAGCGCGTCCTGGGCGGAGCCGGCCGCGGCGCGATGCTGCTCTCCTGCGCGGCGATCTCCGCCCTGGCGGCCAACACCGTGCTCGCCCGGTTTCCGCGTTCAGCCGCCCCCGACACGATCATCTGGGCCAGTGCGCTCGTCCAGGCTGCCGCGCTGACCTTGGCCACATGGGGTCAACCAGTCGCGCTCATCGTGGCCGTACTCATCGCGGGGATCGGCGAAGGCCCCCAGCTGGCCGCCTTGTTCGCCATCCGCCACCGGGAATCCCCAGAACACCTCCGCGCCCAGATCTTCACCACCGGCGCCAGCTTGAAAATCACCGGATTCGCACTGGGGGCAGCGGTTGCCGGACCGGTCGCCACCCGGTCCCTTCCAGGCGCTTTGGCACTCGCAGCGAGTATGGCGCTCCTCGCAGCACTGGCCTTCTTCGCGATCCCGTCAGCAACCGTCAACTCGTCAGAGGACCGCGCGATGTCGAGTTGATCAGGACCAGACCTCCAGCCAGCCCTAAACGATCACTCAACCTTCGAGGGGAGACCGGTGAACTTCCGTACGCGGATGTCGTCGGCCGGGGTGGTCAGGGCTGGTTCCCAGGTTGGGAACCAGCTGGTGACAGAAACTTCGAGCGTCGTGAGGACGACCGCGAAGTCCACCGGGAAGTCCCGTCCCAAGCGCCGGCCGGTCTGCCTCGGGGCGTCAGGACGGGTCGGATCGTGAACCGTCTCCGGGAGCATCGTTCGCCCCACGGACCGCGATGCAATTCGGCACGCTGTCAGCATCCGTCACACTCTGCGAGCCGACCCGACCCCGGCCTTTCAGGCAGCCTGACCGAAGTCGGCTCGCCGGCCGGGGCTGTGACGGCCTCGCGGACCCGGCTGTCCCGTGAGCGGCCCGGTACGCCTTCTGCCGGCACGGAGGTCGGCAGTACTCCCGGAGTCGCGGCGGTGTCTGTGGTCGGGCGGCGGTGGGGTGTGGGGGCCGGTGGTCGGTCGGTGTGTCGTCCGGGGTGATGGCGGCGGCGGAAGGCAAGAGCGGGTCATAGCTGTGTGGCCGTGCGGATCAGCCCGGCGAGGGCGAGGGAGCGGCTGTGCGCGGGCCAGGCGATGTGGGTGACGACGGGGGGTGCGTCGGTCAGGGGGACGGCGGTGTGCTCGGTCCATAGCCAGGCGCGGGCGGAGTCGGGGAAGACTGCCACGGTGCGTCCGAGGGCGATGAGCTGGGCCAGCTGCGTCTGGTCGTGGATCTCGGGGCCCGGGCCGGGTGGGTACGTGCCGTGGCGGGGCCAGCGGGCGAGCGGAAGATCGGGGACGTCGCTCACGTCGGCCAGGGACAGGGTCTTGCGCGTGGCGAGGGGGTGCCCGGCGGGCAGGATGGCGACTTGCCCCTCGGTCATCAGTTCCTCGCTGTCGAACCCGGCGAGGGAGTTGAACGGCGCGTGCATGAGCGCCACATCGGCGCGGCCATCGCGCAGTATCCCTTCCTGCTCGCACATGCCGCACGGCAGCACCTCGATCTCGGCGGCGTCGGGCTCGGCCGCGTAGGCGTCGAGGAGCTTCTGCAACAGCTCGTGGGACCCGGCGGCCTTCACCGCCAGGACCAGGCGATTGCGGTGGCCGCCCGGCCCGTCGGCGCCGCCGGCACGACGAGTGCGGCGAGCGGCGGCGGTGGTCGCGTCGAGGGCTGCGCGGCCCTCGTGCAGCAGCACCTCTCCGGCAGCGGTCAGACGGACACCGCGGCGGTTACGTTCCAGCAGACAGACGCCGAGGCGCCGCTCGAGCTGCTGGATCGCCCGGGACAGCGGCGGCTGGGCCATGCCGAGACGCTCGGCGGCGCGGCCGAAGTGCAGTTCCTCGGCGACGGCCACGAAGTACCTCAGCTCGCGGGTCTCCAAGGTGTCCATGGCCGCACGATACCTCTGTGATACCTACTGGGTATGACAGGACACCGTATCGGTGTTGGATGCAGCGCTCGTCCGCGAGCGAACATCAACGACATGAGCGAAACGAAGATCGCGCTGGTGACCGGCGCGAACAAGGGAATCGGGTACGAAATCGCGGCCGGGCTGGGCGCCCTCGGGTACCGCGTGGGCGTGGGAGCCCGCGACGAGGTCCGGCGCAAGAGTGCCGTCGAGAAGCTGAGCGCCGCCGGGGTGGACGCGTTCGCGGTGCCGCTGGACGTGACGGACGACCAGAGCGTCACCGATGCCGCGGAACTGATCGAACGGCAGGCCGGGCGCCTGGACGTCCTGGTCAACAACGCCGGCATCTCGGGAGAGACCGGGCCGGGGTGGGTGCAGGACCCGACCACGCTTGATCTCGACGTGGTCCGCACGGTCGTGGAGACCAACGTCATCGGCGTCATCCGGGTGACCAACGCGATGCTGCCGTTGCTGCGGCGCTCGGCGTCGCCACGCATCGTCAACGTCTCGAGTGCCGTCGCCTCCCTGACCCGGCAGGCGGACCCGGACATCGAGATCGGCCCTGTCATGGCGGCCTATTCGCCGTCGAAGTCGTTCCTCAACGCCGTCACCGTGCAGTACGCCCGGCAGTTCGCCGATACGAACATCCTGATCAACGCCGCCTGCCCGGGCCTGGTCGCGACCGACTTCACCGGCTTCCACGGACCCCGCACTCCCGAGCAGGGCGCGGCCACAGCGATCCGGCTCGCCACACTGCCCGACGGCGGCCCCACCGGTTCGTTCTTCGAGGACGGCGGCGTCATCCCCTGGTGAACCTGGGCCGGTCGTAATCACGCTGTAAGCCCTGGCATCCTCGACGTGACCGCGCATACCGAAGGCCAGTGGCGTGGGGTCTTACCGCTCCCAGCCCGAGAGGCCGTCCGCCGCACGCTGACCACCCGATCGTGTGGTCAGCGTCGGCTGTCGCCGAGCGCGAGCAGTCTCGTGACCTCGGCGATCGCCTCCAGCCCGTGCCGCTCCAGCCGCCGAGGACGGTGTGCTCGTCCAGCAGTACGCGGGTGCGAAGCGCCGGCCCTCGCTCACAAACTCCGGCTTGGCCCTTGGCCGGTGAGCAAGACGGCATAGCCGGCTGGTTCATGAGCGGCGGTCACATGGACTCTGCGGGCATGACGCCATGGATACGGAAGAGCGTGGAGACACTTCGTCGTCGCGCAGGTGACACCAGGCGTGCAGCACGGCAGGGCCTCCGCGATCCGCCAGCCCGTCCTCCAGGCTCCGGCTCCTGTCATCGCCAAGGCACTTGGCTACCACGACAAGACCGCCACCCGACTCGTCACCGAATCCGGCGGAACCCGGAGCCGGTATGTCCCCGGCGACCACACACGGTGACACCAGGACAGGCCTCAGTGAGGAATACACGGCACCTCACCATGCGATCCCACCGGTCCCAACGCCCTCGTCGTGCGTGGTCGCATCGGGTGGACGGCGAACGTCGACTCCACGATCTGCTGGACTCACCAGCATGCCGCCGGGGCACGCCGGGACGGCCATGCCCAGAGGATTGACCCGCTTGAGCCCAGGGGATCCCGCGAGCCGCGATGAGTCCTGCGGCGTTCGGCGGTCGTACCGTCGAACCCGTTACGAGGAGGACTTCTGATGCGCAGCGTGACCTATTCGATGAACGTCTCACTTGACGGCTACATCGTCGGGCCGGACGGCGACTTCAACTGGACGGCGCACGACAAGGAGGTCTTCCGCTCCTGGATCGACGAGATTCGAGAAGTCGGCGTCCACCTGTTGGGACGACGGCTGTACGAGACGATGCTCTACTGGGAGACCGCCGACCAGGATCCATCGCTCGAAGACTCCATGCTCGAGTGGGCCGCGATCTGGAAGCCGCTCCCAAAGGTGGTGTTCTCCACCACGCTGCCGGCGGTGCAGGGCAATGCCCGGCTGGCCTCCGGCGGCCTGGCGGAGGAGATCGAGCGGTTGCGAGCCGAGCCGGGAGAGGGCGACATCGCGATCGGCGGCGCGACTCTCGCCGCCGAGGCGGCCGAGTTGGGTCTGATCGACGAGTACCGGGCCAGGGTCTACCCGGTGCTGGTCGGCGGTGGCATTCCGTTCTTTCCCCAGCACGAGCGCCGGGTGGATCTCGAACTCGTCGAGACCCGCACCTTCAGCTCGAAAGTCATCTACCTCCGCTACCGCGTGGCGCGCTAGGAGTGTGTGTCAGTAACGGGCAAACGGCGTGTCAGCCGTGATCGACGAGATTGGCTGCGGTTGCGCCGCTGGCACCTGTGAGGCGGCGGTTGGGGTCCTGGTCGTCAGGTGTGCGGCCGGGCATGTGTCCGTGGCGCGGCAGGGAGGTCCGGTTGGTCAGCCGGCCAGGGCGGTGAGCCCGACGTGTCGGAAGATCTTGCGGAGGTTGTGACAGGCGGCCAGCAGTCGCCAGTCACCGCGGGCGCCGTCCTCGCCGCGCGGGAGGAGCCGGCGGCCGTTCTGGCAGGTCATCATCTGGCCGAAGACGGGTTCGACGATGGCTTTTCGCCGGCTGTAGGCGGCCTTGCCGGGCTTGGTCAGCAGCTTGCGGGCCATCCGTTCCTTCAGTGTGGCGCTCGCCGGTAACCGTCCGCGTGGCGCGGGCGGGACCTGTTCATGGGTGGTCACGTCGGCGGCGGTGATGACCTGGTGTTCGGCGTCGACCACGGCCTGGGCGTCGTATGCCTGGATGTAGGCGCCGTCGCTGTTCTTCGTGATCCGCGAGTCGGGGTCGGTGAAGTTGGCCTGGGCCTTGGGCTTGGGACGCGTCTTCGCGGCGGCCGCCTCGCCGGCGTCGGTGACGGCCTGCTCATCGTCGGCGCTGGCTCGCCCCTGTCGACGGCGCTCCTTGTCTTCGGCGTGCGCTCGTGCTTTGTCGGCGGCTTCGGCCTCGATCTGCGCGCGGGCGGCCTGCAGCCTGGCCAGGCGCTTCTCGCGCCGGTCGCGCTCGGCAGGCAGGTCGGTGTCCTCGCCGTCGATGCCGAATCCCCGGCCCTCGGCTTCGTCGGTGGCCAGCAGGGCGGCGGCCTTGGCTTCCAGGGCTGCAACTTCGGCTTCGATCCGCTCTTCCTTGTCGACCAGGCGGCCGTAGCTCATCGCCTTGTGCTTGGAGGCGTTCGCTTCCAGCTTGGTGCCGTCCAGGACGATGCGGCCCATCTTGACCATGCCGAGCTTCTGTGCGAGGTGCAGGGACTGGGTGAACAGGGCGGCGAGGGCGTCAGGTGGCGGCGGAACCGTGAGATGGAGCGGAAGCCCGGGGCCTGGTCGGCGGCCAGGAACCGGAACGCGATGTCGTCGGCGCACCTTTGCTCGACCGCCCGCGAGGAGCGGACCCCTGTGGTGTAGCGGTAGATCAGCAGACGCAGCATCAGCCGCGGGTCGTAGGGCGGGTCACCGCGCTTGCCGGTGTAATCGGCCCGGACGTGTCCCAGGTCGAGCACCTTGTCGACCAGGCCGGCGACGAACCGGGCGAGATGATCCTGGGGCAGCCAGTCGTCCAGCGACGGGGGCAGCAGCAGGACCTGGTGCGGGTCGAACGCCCTGAACCGCTTGTCCATCGCCGCCGGGCGGGCCTGCGGCTGCCTCTTCCCGACCGGCTCGACCTCGAACAACCCATCCCCACCACGTATGCCGCCATCATCCCGCACGAATGATCACGGAACGCAGGTGGGTAGCCGGTTGCTGTGACACGCTCCTGGTCCCGACACCCGTCAGGACCGGGTGCCATCACCCTTCCCGAAGCCCATCGATCCTCCGGCACGCAGAGGGTTCGGTCTCGCGCGGGGATCGAAACCCCTGGCTGTCAGTGGACTGCCGCGCCGAGCACCGATTCGATACGGCGCAGGAGGCCTGGCCAGCCGTTGCCCATGCCCTCGACTGCGGCCTTGCCCAGCGGGGAGTCCAGGTCGAATCCGGCGTGTTCGAGGAACAGCCGGGTGCCAGTACCCTCGCTCTGGAGCCGCCAGGTGATCGTGGTGTCCAGGGTGCCGGACGCGAAACTGTAGCGGAGCAGGCGCTCGGGCTCGACCGTGAGCACCTCACAGGGCTGCTGTCCCCACTGGCCCATGTCCAGCGTGAAGCGGTGGCCGACGACCGGCCGCACGTCGCCAGCCGCCCACCAGCGCGCGTGCAGCTCGGGATCGGTAAGGGCCTTCCACACCGCGGCGGGGGGATGCGCGATGAACTGCTCGCAGTTGATGACGGTCGGATCGGTGGTGGTCATTGAGACTCCTCGTCAATCAGGTCGCGCAGTGCGCCCAAGCGCGTGCGCCAGTAGCGTTCGAAGGGATGCAGCCACTCACTCACCTCGACGAGTGGAGCAGCCTCGAGGTGGTAGTAGCGATGGCGGCCCCTGGGCTCCTCGCGCACGAGCTGCGCGTTCTTGAGCACCGTCAGGTGCTCGGAGATCGCGGGTCGGCTTAGTGCGAACTGGCTGGCGAGTTCCCCGGCCGCACACGGTCCGTCCTGCAGAGCTTCCATCAGCCGCCGCCGCACTGGATTGGCCAGCGCGCTGAACACATCTCCTGGGGGCATGGAAACCATGATGCGTCGGAGAGTTCCGACGTGTCAACTTTCTCCGACACGTTTCCGCCCTGCCACCTCGTGCAGCCCCAAGCGCCGCACAGCATGGACTGCCTAAATTGATACTGACCCACGCTCCTGGGCGCCCCGCTGCCGCCGGGCCGGCTTCTTCACGGCTTCGTCCTCCTTCGGCTCCGTGACCGAGGTGTAACGGCGGTCGCGGTACAGCAGCAGTCTGCTCTGGTCCCGACCGCCGTGCCCGCCCCTGACCCGCGCGGCCAGGACGATGTGGTGGTCGCCCGCCGGGACCCGGTCGACCATCCGGCATTCGAGCCAGGCGACGGCGCCGGCGACCGAGGTCAGCCCGTCGTCGTGGCCGATTGCCGGGTGATCGAAACGATCGATCCCCGTGGTGGATCTCCGTGACGGACCGGAGAGGCATCCATCTGCTCGGCGAGGACAGCCAGGAGCTGGCCCGCAGGTGAAGTACGGGTGCCGGGTGCCGGGTGCCGGGTGCCGGGTGCCGACGGCAACGTCGCGCCAGAAGCGCTGCAGCGGGTTGTCGTCCGCGAATCCGCTCGCGCCGTGCAGATCGAGCAGCAGCTCCATCGCCTCGCGGCACTCCCGGGCGGCCGTCGACAGTTCCACTCTCAGCCTGATCCGCTCTGTCACCGGCATCGCCGCACTCGGACGTAACGCATCGATGACGTCTGCCACCCGCAATGTCCGCTACACGGCCGATTCGGTGCGCCGTAGCACCTCGGTGAACCAGTATCGGCCCAACGGTTTGGCCAGCGACCTCTTCAGGTGCGACCACACGCCCTCGACAAGGTGGATGCGGTAGATCAGCCGAGGCCGGTGGCCGGCTTCGGTGCAGCGCCGCCATGGAGACGCGTTTGGTGCCCGCCGCGGTGACCCGGACCACCGGGGCGCGGCCCCGTCGGCCCCAGGTACGGCCCTTGGGCGGTCTCAGGCCCTGGCCGGCTACGTCCTCGAAGCAGAGCCAGGCGCCCAAGTCCGCCGCCCTCTTTTTATGACGGGCCACTGCTCGTCCTTGCAGGCGGCGATCTTTGAATCGTCCCGCCCGGCGGCCTTGCGGGAAGGGACCCGCACGCTCCAGCCGATGCGGTGCACCAGCGTCCAGTACTGGTCACTCCAGCCGGAGGCGGCCGGGCCGGCATCCAACACCGGTTCCAGAACGCGGAGTTGTCCCGTATCGAGCTTGCAGCGGGCGCCGCCGGGCCCCTTTGAGGCCGGGGCCTGCCGACCGCCTGAAGCCAAGGCCTGCCGCCAGGGGTTCGCCGACATCCGGGTCACCTGAACCGCAGGGCCACCTCCCGGTCACTGGCTCCGGCCCCGATCAAGTCAGCTGCTGCGAGCCGGACTTGGTTACGCCGAGCCCGCTTCTCAGCCGTCCATCCACCGCAATCGGGATACCTCATTCTCTCGGCACAGCGCGGCACACGACAGTCGTCACGGGTCGTGCACCGCCGCGTGGTGTGGGCGGTGAGCATCTCTGCGGGGGATCCGATACAGCACACAGTGGCGAAGCGGCCCCTCGGGCACGCTCGGATCCTCGAAGTCGTCGGCCGGGTCCCGGGTCATGCCGATCCGGCGCATCACTGCCTGGGAACGAAGGTTGTGGACGGTCGTCGACGCCACCACCTCCGGCAGCCCGAGGGCCTCGAAGCCGAAGGCCAGGCAGGCCAGGGCGGCCTCGGTGGCGTAACCGTGACCCCACGCCGAACGCATCAACCGCCAGCCGATGTCCACCCCCGCGAACGGCATGTCCTCGCCCACCTCGTCCAAGCCGGCACGGCCGACGAACTCACCAGTCTCCCGTGATTCGAGCGCCCACCACCCAAAACCTCGCTCGTCAAACTCGGCCTGCATGAGTGCCACCGCGGCATCGCTTTGCTCCCGGGTCAGCAGTTCCCCCAGGTGTTCTCGGACTTCAGGATCGGCGTTCATCGCCGCCCACGGTCCGAGGTCGGACTCCCGCCACCGGCGGAGCAGAAGTCGATCGGTTCGCAGCTCTGGCATGCCACCCAGCCAACCCGATCAAGACCAGGGTGTCGATCGGTTATGCCGAACCCTACGCTGCTCGCCCATGCCAGACCCGCTGCGTAGATCCTCACGGCCTACACCACCCGGCGGGACACCATCCCGTCACAACCCGAGTCCTTCCGGAGAGCAGCGGGAACCCGTACGGGATCCCTTGGAGATGCATCACCTGCCGGGGGACGAACTCCGCGATTGTGGACCCGACGACGTCTGTCGCCCGGTCGATGTTGGTGACGATCCGCCGCACCTCGGCACCCGTGAGTCCGTGGGGTTCGATGCCGAGGCCGAGCACGATCTCGTTGCTGTCGACGGCGTCGACGTCGAAGTGGAGGGCGACTCGGGAGCAGCCCGTGGTCTCCAGCCAGTCGAACAGCGGCCGGGTACTGTCGCGCAGCGCGTCGGGGGCGAAGGGCCGGATGAGGGCAACCACAGCCTCACCCGCGTACTCGCAGGGGCGGAGATCACGCGGTTCACCGAACTCTCCGCCCACTCCGCAGCCGCCTTCGAGCCGCTCATCTACCAGGCACGAACCGCGGGCCTCGTCCGGCCGGGCGTCAACGTCGACGACGTCATACTCGCGTTCTCGATGGCAGGCGGAGCCATGGCCGCGAACAGCGCCACCGGAGGCGAACGGCTCAACGAGCGCCTCCGAGGGCTGCTGCACCGGACACTGTTCACGCCCGCGGCGTGACAGAGACCGGCAGGAAGCAGGGAAGGCTCGAACAGTCCGCCTCATGGGTGGCTGGCTCAGGCGGACTCTCGCTCGATCACGTGCGGTCGGGCCGCCGCCTCGTCCGGCTCGGGCCCCAACTCCGACCCCTCGCCCCGCAGCGCGGCGGCCACCCTGTCTGCGAGGAACTGCGCCGTGTCCGTCAGGTCGAAACCGATCGTGGTCAGCGGGGGCGCGGCGAGTGACGCGGTGGGAATGTCGTCGACGCCTACCACGGCCAGGTCGGCGGGCGCCTTGAGACCCAGCACCCGCAGGCCCGCGAGAACGGCCATCGCCGTCTCGTCGTTGTACGCGGCCACCGCTGTCACCGATTGAGCGCACCACTGCTCCACGGCTCGTGCGGCGACTGGGCCCAGCGGACCGACGGTCAGCGCCGTGGGCGGCTCGACGCCCGCGGCGGCGCACGCCTCCTCGACACCGTGCAGCCGTTCCGTGGCCATGAACCGCGGGGCACGCTGTCCCGGGATGGCGAAGCCGAGCCGCTGGTGCCCTCGCGCCAGCAGGTACTCGGCCTGAAGTTTCCCGATGATCCGGTCGGGGCCGACGGAGTCTCCGCCGAGCGAGAACATCGTGGACACGCCTGCGCGGCGCAGAGCTGCGGAGGTCTCGGGTGCGAAGCGTTCCAGGGAGACCACAGCCGAGGCGTCCACGTTCGCGCAGACGTCGGCCAGCGGACGGCCGTGGACACCGGCAAGGTGGGCCACCATGGTCAGGTTGCGCTCGGCCAGCGCCGTGGCGAACTCCTCGGCGAAGCGACCGATGCTGGCGGAGATCGGCAGGTAGGGCAGGGAGAACAAGACGATGTCACTGCGTCCGGCGCGCAGGGAGCGCGCGGAGGCATGCGGACGGTAGTCCAGCTGCTTGGCCGCGTCCAGAACGCGCCGTCGAGTCTCCTCCGGAATCGTCTGGCCGGCCGTGTCGTTGAGGACGAAGCTCACGGTCGTGCGCGAGACCCCTGCGAGGCGTGCAACATCAAAGCTGGTGACCCGCTTCGCCGTTCCTCCCATGTGCCCTTTCCCTCTGAAGCCTGTTACCACGTGATGCCGGCCATGGTAGGCGCGCGGAGACAAACACCGCAGCACTCGTGCCTGCGATAAGCCGCACAAACACCTTGTCGACGGAGATCCGTATGCCTAGGCTGGCCTCTTCAAACTAACACGTATTAGTGTACAGCCTCGGTCGATCGACGCTGCAACACGGCAAGGAGTACGGATCCATGGCCTTCCCGGACCGCTTCCTGTGGGGCGCGGCGACCGCCGCCCACCAAGTCGAGGGCGACAACATCAGCAGCGACTTCTGGGCACTGGAGCATGCGACCGGCTCGCCCTTCGCCGAACCGAGCGGCGCGGCCTGCGACCACTACAGACTCTTCCGGCAGGACATCGCCATGCTGGCCGAACTCGGGCTGAACAGCTATCGGTTCACCATCGAGTGGGCGCGCGTCGAGCCCGAGGACGGGTTCGTGTCCCGGGCCGCGCTCGCCCACTACCGCGAGGTGCTCGAGGCCTGCCAGGCGGCCGGTTTGACGCCTATCGTGACGCTGCACCACTTCTCGAGCCCGCACTGGCTGACCAGACTCGGCGGCTGGGAGCACGAGGGCACGCCTGAACGGTTCGCGGCCTACTGCCGGACGGTGATGACCGAGCTCGGCGACCTGATCCCGTACGTCTGCACGATCAACGAGGCCAACATCGGCCGCGTCATCCGCCGCATCATGGCCAGTGCCGGCGCTGTTGCGGACCGGCGCAAGGCGATGGAGCAGGCGCCGGTCGGCCTGGACGGCCGGCCCGAGGGCGCGGAGCCGGCCGGCCAGGACGCGGTCCACGCCGGCGGCCAGGCGCCCGACATGACCGGCGTGTTCCTGTTCTCGTTCAGCGACGCGGCCTTCGACGTGATCACGGATGCCCATGTCCTGGCGCGCAAGGCGGTCAGGGAGGTCAGCCCGCAGACCAGGGTCGGCCTGACTCTGGCCCTGCAGGACGTCCAGGCGTTGCCCGGCGGGGAGAAGGGTGCCGAGGAGGCCTGGGCCGAACTGTTCGAGGACTTCCTGCCGGCCCTGGACGGCGACGACTTCCTGGGGGTGCAGAACTACTCGCGGATCCGCGTCGGACCGGACGGCACCGCGCCGGTGCCCGACGACGCCGAGGTCACGCAGATGGGCTACGAGTTCTATCCGCAGGCACTGGGCAACGTCCTGCGCCGAGCCACCGCGGCGGGCCTGCCGCTGATGGTGACGGAGAACGGGATCGCCACCGACGACGACTCGCGCCGCGTCGAGTTCATCCGCCAGGCCCTGGCGGGCGTCGAACGCTGTCTGGCCGACGGCGTGGACGTGCGCGGCTATCTGCACTGGACGGCGCTGGACAACTTCGAGTGGATGGCGGGCTACCGGCCCCGGTTCGGACTGATCGCCGTCGACCGGGCCACCCAGCGCCGCACGGTCAAGGACAGTGCCCGGTTCCTGGGCGGGATCGCGAGGCGGAACGCGCTGGACTGACCAGGACCGGGCACTGACCGGGCGGGATACGGAAGGTGAGGCAGACAGTCCCGACTCCCCCTCCTCCACCGGGCCGGGCCAGGCAGCTGACCCAGTCCAGGAACACGTTGTCGGCCGGACCATCCCTGGTCCTGCTGACAACTGATGTCGATGGGCAATTTCGGCTCTGGCCGAAATTCCGCAACAGTCTTGATGGCGCCGAGAGGCGATGGGCAGAGGGCTCGCTGTGCTGCCGCTCGAAGCAGACCGCCGAGGCCGAGCAACTCGTGAAGTTGTTCAGCGGGCAGGCTCGGGTTGGCTGCGGCTCCTTCGGCGAGTCCCGGGCCGTTGAGGAACGTCGAGATCATGGTGCGGGGCAGGAGCGGGTCGATGGCCGCAGCCCGACGTACGCGCGGCCCGGGGTCGGCGAGCAGGCTACGGGCGGCTCGGCCCGACTGGTGTCGGAGGCGGCCAGGGCACAGCCGTCGGGATCCTCGTGGTTCGGGAGGTGGTGCAGTCCGGGTCAGTGCGGCCACTCGTTCACACACGGCGGGGTCGATATCGCGCGCAGGGCGGTCGTCACGTCGCCGGACGTGTCGGGGTTGTGGGCAGGCGCCCGGGGTTGTTGCCGCTGCTGGGGCGGATGTCCTGGCCGTGGTTCCCAGAGTTCACGGTCATGCGGAGAGGACTCGCACGCACCTATTTCGCCTCGCCCTGTTGGGCTGCGCCATGCACCTGGCCCGGCGGCGGGCTTCCCATTCAGGTCATCGAGTGCGGCGTGGCCTGCTCATGCGGTGGGAGCGGGCTCGCCCGGGGCTTGGTGTCCCGTCCGTCGGGAGTCGTCACGTGGGCGAGGCGCTCTCCTGCGGGGCATGCGCGATTTCGGCCTCGCTCAGCAAGTGGCACGCAGGAGTGAGGAGTTCGCTCGCCCCCGCGGTCGTGGCGACTTCCTGCCGCGCCGTCCGGCGAGCCTGGCGCAGGTGTCGGCATAGGCCGGGTGCACTCCGCCCGCTGCGCGACCTCGCCCATACTCCTGCGCAGCCGCCCATCGCCCTGCTGAAGATGTGCCCGTAGCGCACGGTGCGGTCCGAGCCACGCACCGCCGGAGCGAGCCCGGAGACGAGGCCGACTTCCGTACCGAGGAGAACCACGAGATGTCGCCCTCTTCCGTGAGAATGATCAGCGCGGCTAGTGCTGTGACCTGCAACGTTCACCGGCTTGCCGTGGGTGAACGGAGAACCAGGCAGGGCGGAACCGATGTCTGGACTACTGCGTTGATGGGGCGCGCCGTGCGGTGAGCACGGGCTGGTAGTACCCGCTGGAGGCCGGACTGTGCCAGGTGATGTTCGTGAAGCCGGCTTCAGTCACGAACTCTGTCAGCTGCGGGGACGTCAGCGCCCAGGAGGTGCTCCGGCGGACTCGGACATGCCAGGTGTTCTCCGCGGGGATGAGCTGGAAGTGCTCCAGGTCGTAGCGCTCGCCGTCTTCATGCCAGTGCCACAGCTGGAAGGTGATCACTTGGCCGTCGCGTGTCTCCGAGACCTGGGGAGGAGTCGCCGTGGGTCTGGTCTGGCGCGTCTCGTCATAGGCCCGGACAGTGATCATCAGCAGTCCGTCGTCTCGGAGCACCCGTCTCATACCGAGGAGTGCCGCCCGGAGATCTTGCTCGGAGAGCAGGTGCGGGAGCGAGTTGTCCGCGCAGAGCACGACGTCGAATGACGTCTCCTTGAACGGCAGTTGGCGCATGTCAGCCGCAGCGGCCGGAAGCCTGCTGCCCCGGGCCGCCGCCTCAGCGGCGGCGCGCACGGCGGCGACCGGGCTCAGGTCGCTGCCGACGACCTGGTACCCGGCCAGGGCCAGCCCGATGGCCTGGGTGCCGATCCCGCACGAGCAGTCCAGGACAGTGTGCGGTCCCGCGCCGAGAGATTTGCGGACGAGCCCGCCCAGTACCTCGGCCTGGTAGGCCATGCTCGCGTCCCAGTCCCGGAACATCAGGTGGTAGTCGTGGGCCAACTCGTCGTAGAAATTCCGCACGGAGAGCTCGGACATGCATCCCACCGTAGTGCGTGGCCGCCAGGGAGGACGGGCAGTTCAGGAAGCGGCTGCCCGACTTCGGCCTCCCCCATGGACGCCCTCCTCGCCGCGGACACGGGCGCGTACGCGGCGTTGGGCGGCCGGCACGTCGGGGTGGCGGGTGTTCGCGTTGCGCCAGCGGAGGTAGGCGTGGAGGGCTCGGGTCTGTGCGGTGTGGTTGCGGTGGTGGGAGTTGGCGGTGGTGAATTACCGTAATGGTCCGAAGTGGGCCTCGATCGGGTTGGCCCAGGACGCGTACGTCGGGGTGAAGCACAGCTCGGCCCGGTTCTTCTTCGCCCAGCGCCGGATGGTCCCGCCCTTGTGAGCGGAGAGGTTGTCCAGGATGACGTAGATCGGGGCGCCGTCCGGGCGGGCCACGCGGATCGCCTTCAGGGCGGTGAGGATGTTCGCGGCGCCCTTCTTCCTGCGGTTGACGCCCCACAGGGTGTCGTCGCCGACGGAGTGGCAGCCATGGAAATAGCGGGCGCCGTGGGTGCGGTGGTAGGTCGCGGGATGACGCTCGGGGTGGCCGGCGCGGGCCCAGCCGGCTCCGATGGTGGGGCGGATGCCGAGCGGGCCGAACTCGTCGCACGCAAACAACCGGTCCGGGAAGTGCTCCAGCACGTGCTCGATCCGGTCGAGCTTGGCATCGCGCTCGGGGTCGGGGGATTCCTACCAGGTCTTGGTGCGCTGGAAGGTGACGCCGCGGCGGGTGAGCAGGCACCGTAACGCCTCGCGGCCGATCCGGATCACACGGCCGTGTACGCGGCGCAGGTAGGTGGCGAGTTTGCAGAGGGACCAGCGGGTGAAGGGCTGCCGAGGCCGCCGGCAGATCACAGATCACCCCCAGCTCCGGCTCCCGTCCGTTGGGCCCGTTCTGGTTCACCGTCGTCCGGCCGCCCTCGTCCATGACAGCGATCCACGACCGGCGACGGTGCCCATCGATACCGGCGTAAGCCCGCATCAGGGCCCTCAGGTCTCAACTCGGCGCCCCAGGTGGATGCCTCTTCGAACGCACCGGGAGGGGTCCCCACCCCTCACGGGGTCAGGTCAGCGCAGCATAGGTGGGGAGTCGAGACGAGCAGGCCCGTCCCAACCCCGAGTAGGGGGTGGGGAGTTGTCGGTGAGCGCCGTCACAACTGGAGAACCTTATTCGGCGTGCACCACTGCGGTGGCGGGCGTGCAGCCCGCCGCGGAGAAGGTGACTCTGATCTCGCCCGGTCCGGTGGCCCGGACGACGGCCAGCACCCGGCCCTCGTAGGTCGTGTGAACGTCGCCGGTGAAGGCTTCCTCGGTGGCCGACCGCCCGCTCCCGAACCCCTGGAGTACGGCCGGTCCATCGACCTCGACGGAGACCGAGAGATCCCGGTCGTGGAAGAGATTGCCCTGAGCATCCGTCAGCGTGACCGCGACGAAGGCGAGGTCGCCGCCATCGCCACTGATCGCCGCGCGATCGGCGGCCACCGCCAGCCGTACCGGACCCGTCGCCGAAACAAGGCGGCTGCGTCCCTGCTCCTTGCCGTCCTGGTAGGCGACCGCGACGAGTTCGCCGGGACGGAAGACCGTGTCGAACGCGGCGACGAAGCGGTTGGCCTCCCCCGCTGCCGCGCGCCCGAGCGACTCCCCGTCGAGCAGCAACTCGACCTCGTCGGCGGCGCTGTAGACCTCGACGAGGATCGGGGCGCCCTCGTGTCCGTCCCAGCTCCAGGAGGAGACCGCATCGGGCCAGGACCACGCGCTGGAGACGGACCGGCGACCGTGGTTCTCGGGCCGGTGTGCCACGATGTAGGGCTCGGTGCGCAGGCCGAAGACGATCTCACGGTAGTAGGACGGCGGGCGGCGGTGGCCGGTGATGTCGAGGTCGCCGGTCCGGGCGGTGAGCCAGGGATAGGGCGAATACGGCCCGGCGGTCCCGGCGTCCAGCACCTGGTTCGCGGCGCTGTCGGCGTATGCGATCTTGCCGACCCCCACCTCTCCCAGATAGTCCCAGCCGGTCCAGGTGAAGTCGCCGAGTACATGGGCGTTGTCGAGGGTCAGCCGCCAGAGCTCGGCGATGCGTATCGGGTGGGTTTCGGTGCCGACGATGATCCGATTGGGGAAGAGCTCGCGGTCCGTCTCGTAGCGCAGTTCCAGGTAGTTCATACCCGCGACGTCAAGCATCGCGAAGGGCTCGGCGGTGGCGGCGGTCATCTGGTCCGACGGGGCGTTCTCCCGGATGATCTCGTCCATGGCCGCCATGACCGCGTTCGGCCCTAGGTCCGCCGCCGTCGCGGCCAGGCGCTCCTGTGCGGTGGTCAAGGCCTGCATGATCGCGGACTTCGGGGTGGTGACGGCTTGCGTCAGGAAGCGTGTCCCGTCGAGGAGACGGATCTTCTCCGCGATTCGGCGCCCCCATACGGCCCCGTGCGGAGTGCTGGCTTCGGGGATCTCGTTGCCGATGGAGTAGAACACGACGCTGGGGTGGTTGAAGTTCTTGCGTACCATCGCCTCGACGTCCTTCTCCCACCAGGCGGGGAAGGACAGGGAGTGGTCGAAGTCGGACTTCGGCACGGTCCACATGTCGAAGCCCTCGTCCATGACCAGGACGCCGAGCCGGTCGCAGGCGTCCAGCAGCGCACGGCTGACCGGATTGTGCGCGCTGCGGATCGCGTTGAAGCCGGCCTGCTTGAGCAGTTCCACCCGGCGCTCGTCCGCGCGGGCGAAGGCGGCCGAGCCGAGCACACCGTTGTCGTGGTGGATGCACGCCCCACGCAGCTTGACGGTCTGTCCGTTGATGCGCAGACCGTGCACGGGATCGAGCTGGAGACGACGGATACCGAAGACCACACGCTCCTCGTCCACGAGTTCGTCACCCGAGACCACCGTCACGGATGCGGAATGCAGC
This sequence comes from Streptomyces sp. RLB3-17, assembly GCF_007113425.2. Classification (NCBI taxonomy): domain Bacteria; kingdom Bacillati; phylum Actinomycetota; class Actinomycetes; order Kitasatosporales; family Streptomycetaceae; genus Streptomyces; species Streptomyces sp. RLB3-17. The sequence continues at coordinate 335,315 of NZ_CP041610.2, forward strand.
GCCGGACTGTCGAGGTCCCACAGATCGGGGTCACGCACGTACAGCCGCTGACGCACGGTCACGGGCTCCCCGGGCAGGATCGTGACGGGGGCCGTGCTCCGGGCGACCCGCTCGCCTGCCGCGTTCTGAAGGTCCATGCGCACGTCGAGCGTGACCGGCCGGAGCCCGTCGTTCTCCACCACCGCGGCCACTTCCACCACAGCATGACCGGCGTCGACGTCGGCGGTGGTGATCCGCACACCGTCGAGCGCGAGGTGCACCGGACCGCCGACGATCATGTGGACGTCGCGGTGGATGCCGGCTCCCGAATACCAGCGCGAGTCCTGGTGGACGCGGCACTCCACGCGCACCTCGTTCTCCTCACCGTGCCGGAGGAAGTTGTCGGCGCTGATCGTGAATCCGGTGTAGCCGTTGGCGCACTGGCCGGCGAAGGCGCCGTTGATGGAGACGGTCGCGTCCCGGTACACGCCCTCGAACTCCAGGAACACGCGCTTGTCGCGATACTCCTTGGGGACGGTGAAGGTCTTGCGGTACTCGTAGATGCCGCCGGGGTAGAAACCGGACGCTCCGCCGGCCTCGGGGTCGCGCTCGCGTCCGATCATGGAGTCGTGCGGCAGGCGCACGTCCTGGTAGGCGGGGGCCATCCCGGCCATCTCCAGGAACCGGTTGGCCTTCGGCCGGGCCTGCCAGCCGTCGTTGAAGCTCGTGCGGATCATCGTGTCTCTTTCATCAGGCGCACTGTGACAAGAAGCAGGGGGGATGTCAGGCTTCGCCGTGCCAGCGGCGACGGACGGCGAACGCGGCGCTCTTGGGCTGCCGGTCCCGGGTGAAAACACCCTTCTTGTTGCCGTCCACACGGATCAGGCCCGGCCGGGTGGCGAAGTCGGCGAAGTTCCAGATGTGCTCGCCGACCACCGCTTCGACCCGGTCGAAGACTCGATGGCACATCTCCAGCAGCCGTGTCTGGTACTCCTCGGACCACGGAACGTCGAGGACGGCGTGCAGGCCGGGCAGGGTGTCCGCACCGTACTCGGTGATGATGATCGGGCGGTCGTACTTCGCTGCCCAGGCCCGCAGATCCGCCTCCAGCGCCACTTCCGCGCCCGCCAGGTCACCCATGTGCGAGTACCAGCCGTAGTAGCGGTTGACCATGATCACGTCGGCCAACTCGGTGACTTGGCACTGGTCGGCCGGGACCATCATCACGTTCGCGAAACCGACCGGCCGGGTCGGGTCGAGCTTGCGGGCCTCGGCGAACAGCGGCGCGAAGTAGTCGCGGGCCTGCGGCACGCCGGAGTCCGGCTCGTTGGCGATGCTCCACAACACGACGCTGGGGTGGTTGCGGTCGCGGGCGATCAGCTCCCGCAAAGCCTGGAGGTGCGTCTGCTGGGTTGCGGCGCTGATCGACTGCTCGGAGAAGGTCTCGTTGGCGGTGCGGCTGGGCGAAGGCGACATCTGCACGTTCAGGCCGACCGCGGCGGTCTCGTCGATGACGACGATGCCGTTGCGGTCGGCGTATTCGAGGACCTCTTCCGCGTAGGGGTAGTGGGCGGTGCGGAACGAGTTGGCTCCGGTCCACTTCATCAACTCGAAGTCGTGGACCATCAGCACGTCGTCATGACCGCGTCCGCGCACCGCGGCGTCCTCGTGCTTGCCGAAGCCCTTGAAGTGGAACGGCTTGCCGTTGATCAGGAACTGGGAGCCGCGCACCTCGACCGTCCGGACACCCACGGGCTGCAGGTAGGTGTCGACGAGTGCGTCGTCGGTGTCGTACAGGCCGACTTCCAGCCCATAGAGATACCCGTCTCCGGGCGCCCACGGGTGCACGTCCGGAACGCGCAGCCGGCCCTCCGCTCCTTCGGCCGACGCGACTCGCTGTCCTTCGGCGTCACGCAGGACCACTCGGACGTCCGGCGCTCCGGTGTGCTCGACGAGATAGTCGACCGTGCCCTCGGTTCCGTTCAGGCCGGTGTCCACACTCAGGGCCGTGATGTGTGTGCGCGGTGTCTTGCACAGCCATACCGAACGGTTGAGGCCCGCGTAGTTCAGGAAGTCCTGGAAGTAGTTCTGGTGGCGCTTGCCGTCGGGGCCTTGCTCGATCTCGCCGGGCGGGATGGACGTCCACGTCAGCTCATTGTTGACGACCACGGTCACCCGCGCCGCGTCACCGGGCCGGACGTGATCGGTGATGTCGGCCTCGAACGGCGTGTAGCCGCCCTCGTGTTCGGCGACCTGGGCGTCGTCGACCCAGACCACGGCTCGGTGGGTCGCCGCGTCGAAGCGGAGCACGATCCGATCGCCGGACCAGCCGGCCGGAATGCGGACAGTCGTCTGGTACCACGCGTCCCCGACATGGTCGAGGACGGACTGGTCGGGGATGACGTCGTTGTAACTGGCGGGCACCGGCATCTCGCGAGCCAGCGGCAGAGCGGCCCGCCACCAGTCGTCCCGGCGGCCGGCTCCAGCCGCGTCGAGCCGGAAGGCCCACAGGCCGTCGAGTGACTTGCTTTCGCGAGTCGGGTTCTCCTGCGGACGCAACATGCGCAGAACTCCTCGGATCGATTCAGTGCGGTGGCGCGGACGTGCCTACGTCGGCCTAACAGCGGGAGCATCATTAACGCGTGTTAGTCAGGGGAACGTCAACCTCTCCGCGTCGCTTCCTGCCACCACGGACCCCCGGGAGCGAGAACGAGCGCACGTTCGACCCAACTCTCGACGGCATCGTGCATTCAATCCGATCCACAGAATCCCCGGATCAGAGCTCGTTTGACGGGAGAGATTCGAGCGACGACCCCGACTCGACCATCATTCGTTACCTCCTTGTAATAAACCGATGGCTTGCCGCCCACAAGTCGACTGGATAACGTCCAGCCCACTCGACTGATACGTGTTAGTGACTGAGTCCCAACGCGAACCACATCGGGTGGTTCCCGCGGAGCAACGCATGACCTCGTTCGCCGCCGGTACGTAACGGCGTCGCCATACCAATCGGCAACGGAGGATCACCCCATGACAAGCACCACCGCGCCGCCCGGAGAAGCCGAGCGCGGCAGCAGGCTCGGCGCGCACCTCGTCGTCGCGCTCGTCTTCTTGAGCTGGACGGCGCACGCCTCCTCCATCATCGGCCTGCTCGCGGGCAACGCGACCGCGCAGATCGCGATCCACTTCCGCACCACCCAGATCGCCTGGTTCACGCTCGCACCCAGCCTTCTGGGCCTGTTCCTCTCCCCCGCGATCTACTGGGCCGCCACCCGGTACGGCAAGCGGCGCGTCATGCTGTCCGCCGCGGTCCTTGCCCTGTTCGGCGACGTCATAGCCGCCCTGGCCACGTCCTTCCCGCTGTTGCTCCTCGGCCGCGCGATCAGTGGTATCTACGCCGGCACCGCGGTCCTGGCCTACGCCATCGTCCGCGACATCGTTCCGAAGAAGTCGGTCGGCTCCGCGAGCGGCGCGGTCGCCGGCGGCATCGCGGTGGTGGGAGTCGCGGGCCCCTTCCTCTCCGCGGGGGTCCTGGACTCCTTCGGCTACCGCGGCGCGCTCTGGACCATGGTCTGCCTCACCGCGGTCACCGTGGTGGCTCTGCTGTTCTTCATCCCGGAGAGCCCGGTCCGCGACCAGTCCAAGCGCTTCGACTGGATCGGCAGCCTGCTGCTCGGCACGGGAGTGACCGCGGTCGTCTACGGAATCGGTCAGGGCTCGGACTGGGGCTGGACGAGCGGACGCGTCATCGGCCTGCTCGGCGGCGGCCTGGCGGTGATCCTCGTCTTCGTGATCGTCGAGAGCCGGATCGAGCATCCCCTGTTCCCCATGGCGATGCTCAAGCGCCGCCCCTTCTGGGGAATGATCGCCGCGACCTCCGTCGTGTACTGCGTGACCTCAGTCGGCACCGTCGGTTACCTGCTCGCGCTCTACCCGAAGATCCCGCACCTGTCCGCCGGACTGGGCTGGTCGGCCACCCACTACGCCTTGGTCGGCCTGCCCGGCGCGCCGATCCTGCTGGGGACGGCTCTGTTTGCGGGCCGACTTGCCAAGCGCTTCGACCCCCGACTGTTGCTCGCCACCGGCTCCGCGCTGTTCGCGGTCAGCATGGTGCTCAGCGTCTACTTCCACTACAACGCGACCCAGATGATCGCCACGTCGCCCGTCGGCAGTATCGGCATGGGCCTGGTCATCACGACGCTGCCGATCCTCGTGATCAGCGCCGTCGAGCCCCGGGAGCAGGCGCTCGGCAACGGTGCGCAGTCCATAGCCAGCGGAATCTTCATCGCCGTGGCCACTCAGGTCGCCTACGTGGTCATGGCCCAGAAGGGGCTCAGCTCTCACGGCGCCCAGTTCTACAGCGACGCCAGCTTCAAGAACGCCTACTGGTTGTTCGCCGGCATCGGCGCGCTCGGCGCGCTGTCCTGCTTCCTGATGCCACGGATGAAGCGCATGGACGAGGTCGAGTCCGGTCAGGCGCCGGCTCCGTCCGCTGAGGAGGAGGGCGCTCCGCTGCCGCGGTGACGGCGCGGCAAACCATTCCGAAGCCCAGCGGGTGGCGTCCCGCCTCCCTGACCGGTCCGACACTCACCCGCCGCACCGGCACCGCACCCGAGGATCGAGAAGGCGACAACGTCGGTGCCTCTTGGGGACGGAAGAACAGCCTTGTTCATCTCGACACCGACAGGCTTGCGCATCGAGCACAAGTCCCGTGCCCTCAGTATCGGCTTCCGACGGCCCCGGCCGCAGGTCGCCGCGGGCACTGGAGCCGAGGTCATCCTCCCCGACGGGTCCACGCACCTCCGGGAGCCCGCGGCCGCCACGAACTCACCGCGCTCAATGGTCAGAGCGGTTCGAACCGACCTGTCGTAAGTCCCAGCAAGAAGAGGTTCAAGTGCCCATCGACCCGTCCTACGGCGACCGCCATCGCGCGCTCGCCGAGGTATTCGCCAAGAACCCCACGGAACAGGAAGTCAGGGACCTGATCGGTCAGCTCGGGGGTGCCACGGCACCAGCCTGGTGCAGCCCGGACGTCGTGGTTCAGGACATCTCGGTCCCCGGACCACGCGGACCTATCCCGCTGCGCACCTACCGTCCGGTTCGCAGTCCGGCCACCAGTGCTCTGCTGTGGGCGCACGGCGGCGGATTCGAGGGCGGGGACCTGGACATGCCGGAAGCCCACCGGGTCAGCGGCGAACTCGCCCGGCGGGCCGAGGCGTTCGTCGTCTCGGTGGACTACCGCCTGGCGCGCGACGGCGTCCGCCACCCGGTGCCGCTGGACGACGTCCACGCAGCCTGGAACTGGCTGGGCACCCAAGGTCTGTCGGCCGTGTCACCGGGTGGACCGCTCGCGCTGGGCGGTGCGAGTGCCGGTGCCACGCTGGCCCTCGCGACGGCGCTCCGCTCCCGCGACCACGCCGAACGCCTGGCGGACGCACTGCTGCTGGCGTACCCGTGCGCCCACTTTCCCGTGCCGGCACTCGATGCGGCAACCGCTGCCGAGATGAGCCGGCTGCCGCAGTTCGGTCGGTTCACGCCGATCGCGGTCGAGCGGATCGTGCGCAACTACGTGGGCCGGATCTCCGACCTGCCGGCCGAGGCGATGCCAGGTCACGGACGGCTGGACGGCCTTCCCGCGACACACCTGGTCCTGTCCGAATACGACGACCTCCGTCCGTCCGGGGAACTCCTCCAACGTCAGTTGGAGGAGGCCGGGGTGCCGGTCGGCGCCTACCTCGCACGGGGAATGCTGCACGGACATCTGAACATCGCCGAGTCCGTGCGCCAGGTCGAGGAGTCGATCAGCTTCTTCGCAGCCGTGCTCAAGGGGGCCGCCGCCGACCACGCGTCCGACCGGCTGCCGTTCACGGTGTGCCGCGGCGGTGAAGCTCCGGACCACATCCACACCAGTGCCGAGGAGATCCGCCCGCAGGCCTCGGCACCGTCCGATCCCGAACAGGCCTGAGGCAGCCCGGCATGACGCCCAACCTGACGGTTCATACCTCAGTTCACGAGAAGGCATGAGATGGAATTTACGAACCCAGTCATTCCCGGCTTCTACCCCGATCCGAGCATCTGCCGGGTCGGCGACGACTACTACCTGGTGACCAGCTCGTTCGAGTACACGCCCGGTGTGCCCGTCTTCCACAGCCGTGACCTCGTCAACTGGCGCCAGATCGGCTCCTGCCTGACCAGGCCCAGCCAACTACCCCTGCCGTTGAACGTGCATTCGTTCGGAATCTTCGCACCGACGATCCGCCACCATGACGGCACGTTCTACATGATCACCACCAATGTCGACGACAAGTACGGCGGCAGCAGGGGAACAGGGAACTTTTACGTCAGCACCAACGACCCGGCCGGCGAGTGGTCCGAGCCCATCTGGGTCGAGCAGGGCGGGATCGATCCCTCGCTCTTCTTCGACGACGACGGCCGCGTCTACCTGACCAGCTCCTACAACCCGGGCGTCAACCACACCGACCCCAATACGACCGATCCCGGCTGGGGCATCCAGCAGAGCGAGATCGACATCGCCACGGGCAAGCTGCTCACCGAGCCGCGGGTGATCTGGTCGGGCACCGGCGGCAGCGATCCCGAGGCCCCGCACCTGTACAAGATCAACGGCCGCTACTACCTGATGATCGCCGAGGGCGGCACCGAATACGGGCACATGGAGACCCTGGCTCGCAGCGACACACCCTGGGGGCCGTGGGAGACCTGCCCGCACAACCCGATCCTCAGCCACCGCAGCACCTTCGGGCCGATCCAGGCGACCGGCCACGCCGACCTGGTGGAAGCACAGGACGGAACCTGGTGGGCGGTCTGTCTCGGCATCCGCCCGCAGCTCCACTCAAAACTGCACCACCTGGGCCGTGAGACCTTCCTCGCCCCGGTGACCTGGGACGACGACGGCTGGCCGCACGTGGGCGACAACGGGCGTATCAGGCTCTCCATGGAAGGGCCGAACCTTCCTGAGGTGACCTGGCCACAGCCCGCCCCACGCGACGACTTCGACCAAGCCGCGCTCGGGCACGACTGGAACTTCCTGCGCTGGCCCCGAGCCGGGGACTGGTCGCTCACCGCCCGGCCCGGCTTCCTGCGCCTGACCGGCAACAGCACAAGGCTGGACGACGGGTCAGGCGTGGCCTTCGTCGGCCGGCGGCAGACGGACACCAAGTGCGAAGCCTCCACCCTGCTCGACTTCACGCCGCAAGAGGACGGGCAGGAAGCCGGCCTGACCGTCTGGATGAACCAGAGCCACCACTACAACCTCGCCGTGACCCGACTGGGGGGCGAGCGGCGCGTCATCGTGCGACGGCGCATCGGCTCGCTCTCAGCCGTGGTGGCGAACGAACCGATCCCGGACGGCCCGATCACGCTCCAGGTCAGTTCAGCCATGGAGCTCGGGACGGCTGCCCCGCCTTTTCCGATCCCCACCTACACCTTCTCCTACGCACTCGCAGACGACCGGCCCCGCAAGCTGGCCACCGGCGAAGCACGCCACCTGGCGAGCGAAATCGCCGGGGGGTGCACCGGCGCCTACCTCGCGCTCTACGCCACCACCAACCGGGCGCAGACAAGCGTGCCCGCCGACTACGACTGGTTTGAGTACCGGTGCGGCTCTTCCGCGCGGACATAGGCGAACACGCGGTGAAAGCCAGAATGTCGTGGCAGGAACGCGTGAGGGGCCGCGTCCACGCGGCGCGGACCCTCACGCGTCACCCGGCCGCCGGGCAGCAGGCTCCCGGGCTCAGCAGCCGAACGCAGTCAGCTCACGTGCCGGAGTCCGTTGAACAACAGATCGGCAAGCTCCGCGAAGGATTCGGCGGCGGAGAGCCCCGTGCGTTCGAGCAGAGTGCCGGACTGTACGGCTTCGATGGCGAGGGCGACGACCTGGGCTGCGACGATGCCGTTGGTCGCCCGGAACACGCCGGCACGCACGCCGTCGTCGATCATTTCCCGGATGCGTTCGGCCGCTCGCGCCGTGTTGCGGGCGTAGATCTCCGCTGTGGGGGCGTACGTGACCATGTCGGTGTAGAAAGCCGGCGAGTTGCGGCGCATGGCTTGGGCCACGCCTTCGAGGTAAGTGGTGATCTTGCCCTGCGGGTCGTCCTGCTCGGCGACGGCCTGCTCGATGCGGTGGGCTTCGCTTCCGAAGAAGTGCTTGGTGGCCGCGACCACCAGCTTCTCCTTGGTGGAACCGACCCCGTAGAGCGTCGACTTCGAACAGCGCAGGCGGCGGGTGAGGTCCTCGACGGTCACCGAGGTGAAGCCCTCGGCAAGAAAGATGTCGGTGACCTGTGCCAGCAGATCCTCGCGCCGCGCCGTGTTGACCCGACGCCTGCGTGGGGTCTTCAACGGCGCGGGGGGTACCGCGCCATTCGTACGCATCATGACCTTGAGTCTGGCACAGAGCTGCCAACGGCATGAGCATCAGATATTGCCTGAGGGTACGTTTGTGGGTACGTTCTCCGGCAATAAAGTACCCACCTGAACCTGAGGAGCAGTGATGGTCCAACCGACCGCGCGCACCGCGGAGCTGGTGCGGAGCTACTCGGCGCCGTCGCTGGATGTGGCCCACCTGCTGTGCGACCGCCATCCCGGCCATGCGGTCGCGGCACGGGTGGTCGGCGAAGATCTGTCGGAAACGACAGTGACCTACGCGGAGTTGGCCGAGTCGTCGCGCCGGTTCGCGGGTGTGCTCAGCGACCGTGGCATCGGGCCCGGTCACCGGGTGGCGACGCTGATGGGCAAGAGCGTGGACCTGCTGACCGTCCTGGTCGGGATCTGGCGCGTCGGCGCGGTCTACGTTCCGCTGTTCACCGCCTTCGCCGAGACGGCGGTGACCGACCGGCTTCGCCGCTCAGGGACCCGCCTGGTGATCGCCGACACCGACCAGCGGCACAAGATCAGTGAAGGCGCCTGGGAGATACTCCCGGCCGACGACCTGGCCACCGAAATGGCGCGGACCGAACCGTGGGAGCCGGGGTCGGTCGCGGTCGGTGGAAACGGCCCGCTCGTGCACATGTTCACCTCCGGCACCACCGGGTCACCGAAGGGCGTGGTGCACCCGGCACGCTATGTCGGCGGTTGGCACAGCTACCTGGAGTTCGGACTCGGCGTCGGCCCGGACAGCGTGTTCTGGTGTGCCGCCGATCCCGGCTGGGCCTACGGCCTGTACACCGCGATCATCGCGCCACTGGCCGCCGGGATTCCCACACTTCTGCTGCGCGGCGGTTTCTCCGTCGACACCACGCTCGGAGTGTTGTCACAGCTGAAGGTGACGCACTTCGCCGCCGCCCCCACCGTGTACCGGGGCCTGCGCAACTCCGGCCGGATCCGAGCCGGAGAGCTCACCGTGCCCCACCTCTCTAGCGCTGGGGAGCCGTTGACCCCGGACGTGAACGCGTGGGCGCCCGAGGCACTCGGCGCGCAGGTGCACGACCACTACGGGCAGACCGAGATCGGTATGCCCATCGGCTTTCCGCATCACCCTGCGGTGTCGGTACCGGTGCAGGACGCCGCGATGGGCGTGGCACTGCCAGGCTGGTCGGTCACCGTGCTGGCCACGGACCGCGACGAACCGGCCGTGCCGGGCACCGTCGGCAGGCTGGCCGTCGTGGTGGCCGACAGCCCGCATATGACCTTCGCCGCCTATGCCGACGGTGACCACCACGGTCGCTTCGTCGGCGACGGCCGCTACTACGTCACTGGCGACACAGCGAGCATCGACGCGACCGCAGTGGTGCGGTTCTCCGCCCGCGACGACGACGTGATCATCATGGCCGGCTATCGCATCGGCCCGTTCGACGTGGAAGCGGTGCTGGCACGACACCCCGCGGTCGCCGAGTGCGCCGTGATCGCCGCACCGGACGAAGTCCGCGGCGAGGTCATCGAAGCCTATGTCGTGACCACCATCGACAGCGCGGTAACACAGGACGAGCTGCAGCAGTGGGTGAAGGACCACTACGCCGCGCATGCCTACCCCCGCCGCATCCACTTCGTCCCCAGTCTGCCGAAAACCCCGAGCGGCAAGATCCAACGCGCAGAGCTCCGCAGGCGACGCCGCGCGGAAGTGCTCGACGAGGAAGGCCCCCGATGAACCCATCCGACGTCCTGGACGTCGAACAGTCAGGCCCCGTACGGGTACTGACCCTGAACCGCCCGCACCGCAGGAACGCCCTCGACGCCGCCCTGATCGACGCCGTCGACGCCGCGCTGACCGACGCGGAAACGGATCCGGACACACAAGCGATCGTGCTGCGCGGAGCGGGCAAGAGCTTCTGCGCCGGCGCCGATCTCCGGTATTTGCTGGACCTCGGCGCCGACGGCGAAACACCGACGGCGTTCCTCCGTACCGTGTCCGCGCTCGCCACCCGGCTCGAGACCAGCTCGCTGCCGATCGTGGCTCAGCTTCACGGGCACGCCGTCGCAGGGGGCATCGAGCTCGCACTGGCCTGCGACATCGTGGTCGCCGCGGACAGCACGCTGATCGGCGACGGCCACATCCGCAACAATCTGATGCCCGCTGCGGGCGCGGCGGTGCGGATGCCGCATGTGCTGGGCCAGGCAACCGCCCGGCGGCTGGCGCTGACCGGCGAACTGATGCGCGCCGACCGCCTCGCCGCCACCAGCGCTGGCTGGCCGCACGAAGTCGTCCCCGAGAGTGAGGTCACCGCAGCCGCACTGCGGATCGCGCACACCCTCACCGACGCCCACGGCCCGGCCCAGACCGCCTACAAGCGGCTGATCGCCCGAACGCCCACCATGTCCGCCCCCGACGCGCTCGCCCTGGAGCTGGAGGTCTTCGCCCAGCACTGGACCACACACGATGTCGCCACTGCCCTGAGGAAGTTCGTCAACCGCCCGACCCATTCCCGAACGGAGCAGCCCGCATGAACCGGTTCCCCGACCAGATCGTCGTCGTCACCGGCGGCGGCCAGGGCCTCGGCGCCGCCATGGCGCACCGCTTCGCCGCCGAGGGCGCCACCGTGGTCATCGGCGACATCGACAAGGACACCGCCGCCGAACAGGCCGACCGGCTGCGCACGGAGTTCGGCCACCCCGCCGAGAGCACCGGCATCGACGTGACCGACTCCACCGCGGTCACCGCATGGATCGACGACGTCGCCACCCGGCACGGCCGAGTGGACGTGCTGATCAACAACGCCGGAATCATCCGCGACAACCGGATCACCGACATCAGCGACGCCGACTGGCGAGCCGTCCTCGACGTCTCCCTGACCGGCGGCTTCTACTGCGCGCGAGCGGCGATCCCCCACATGCGCGCCCGCGCCCACGGCCGCATCGTCTCGTTCAGCTCGATGAGCTGGCGCGGCAACTTCGGCCAGGCGAACTACGTCGCCGCCAAGGCCGGCATCGTCGGCCTGACCCGCACCATCGCGCTGGAAACGGCCCGCGACGGCATCACCGCCAACGCCATCGCCCCCGGGCTGATCGACACCCCGATGCTGGCCTCGATGAACGCCGCGGCGCGGGAGAAACTCATCGGCAAGGTGCCGCAGCGCACCACCGGCCGGCCGGCCGACATCGCCGAAGCCGCGGCCTTCCTCGCCTCACCTGCCGCCGGTTACATCACCGGCGTCGTCCTCGATGTGGACGGCGGCCTCGGCATCGGCTCCTCCATCCGATAACCGCACGAAGGAGTGCGCACCCATGACCAGTCCCCACCCTCCGGTGACTGTCCCCGAACGCCAGGTCCCCATCCCCGCCACGCTGAGCGAACCCGCCCAGGCGGTCATGGCCATGGGCAACCCGCTCACGCCGAAGCCGTGGCCACCACTGGACGACCGCGAGGCGGTGCAGGCCTACATCGCGGAGCGGGACGGGCTGACTCCCCCGGGCAGCGCCGGACCGATGGTGGCATCGTGCTACGGCAGCGCCGACACAGGCGTGCCCTGCGAAACCGAGCGCATCGAACTCGACGGCGTCGGTGTCTACCAAGCCGTGCCCCAGGGAGTCGCGGCGGATGACCGGCGCGTTCATCTGGTCATCCACGGCGCGTGGATCAGCGGCGGCGGAGAGCTGGCTCGCAGCGGTGCCGCCATGACAGCCGGCGCCCTCGGCGCCCGGACCTGGGCAGTGGACTACCGCATGCCACCCTTCCACCCCTTCCCCACCCCACTCGACGACTGCCTCACCGCCTACCGCGCACTGCTTGAGCACCACCGCCCCGAGGACATCATCATCGGCGGCATGTCCGGCGGGGCCAACCTCGCCGTGGCCACCATCCTCCGCGCCCGCGACGAGGGGCTCCCGCTGCCGACCGCCGCCGTGGTCAACACCCCGCCGATCGACCTCACCAAGGCCGGTGACACCCACCACACCAGCCAGGGCCTCGACATCTCCTACAGCGCGGACGAGTTGGAGATCGTCTTCCAGCTCTACACCGACGGGCACGACCGCACCGACCCGTACGTCTCCCCGCTCTTCGGCGACTTCACCAAGGGATTCCCGCCCACCATCCTGACCACCGGCACCCGCGACTTCCTGCTCTCCGACACCGTGCGCCTGCACCGCAAACTGCTCGCAGCCGACGTGCCCGCGGAACTCCACGTCTGGGAAGGCGCACCGCACTTCATGTTCCTCGGCATGGCACCGGAGGACCACGAACGAGCCACGCAAGTACGCAAGTTCTGCGAGCGGCACTGGGGCGGCGCGGCATGACGCCACACGCGACGTCGCCTGCCGACCGGCCCGGATGCATGGTTCCTGAGCACTATGAGTTGGTGCCCGAGGCGCTGTCCGCCGAGTTCGACGACGGCGTCATTCCGTACGTGCACGGCGGCGCGTACGTCAACGGTTCCGGCGAAGCCGGCACATACATGGGCCTGCCCATGGCCGGCCACGCCCGGATGCGGGCATTCGCCGTTGACTACCGCATGCCACCCGACCACCCGTTCCCCGTGGGCGCGGTGGTGCTGGCCACCCCCGAGGCCGATCTGACCGAGTCCGGCGACTCGTTCGAGATCAACGTCCACGTCGACGTCGTCGCATCGGAGCGGCTCACCGACAGCATCGCGCTGTACGCCGACGGACACCACCTGCGCGATCCCTACCTGTCGCCGGTGTTCGGCGACTTCGGCAAGGGATTTCCGCCGACGGTCCTGAGCTGCGGCACCCGGGACCTGTTCCTCTCGAACACGGTCCTGCTGCATCGTGCGCTGCGACGACCCGGGGCCGGGGCCGAGCTCCACGTGTGGGAGGGGATGCCGCACGGCGGGTTCTTCGGGGCTCCCGAGGACCAGGAACTGCTTGCCGAGCAGGCCCGGTTCCTGCACAAACACCTCGTCCCGACGGAAACAGAGCGAAAGGTCAAGAAGTGAGCGTCATCACCACCGTACGCGGAGACATCGCGCCCGCCGACCTCGGCTACACCAGCATGCACGAGCACCTCAACGCCGATATGACGTTGATGCTCGCGCTGGTCAAGCGCTATGGGGCGCCCCCCGTGCCGGCCGAGTTGCTCTCCCTGACGAACGAGAACCTCGCATTCCTCCGTGACGGCGGCGCGGTGATGTCGCCGGAGAGTTCGACGGAAGGTGACGTCGACTTCACCACGGCTGAACTCGGCTACTTCGCGAAGATCGGTGGCAGAGCGGTCTGCGACGCCTCGCCGATCGGCCTGCGCGGCGATGTGCGGGACCTCCGAACGGCTTCCGAACGCGCCGATGTGCACGTGGTGTTCGCCACCGGCCTGTATGTAGCCGACGCCCGGCCGGCCACCCATCAGAACCTGACCGAGGACGAGCAAGTGGCCTTCTTCCGTCGGGAGGTCACTGACGGCGTCGGCGACACCGGGCTGCGTCCCGGCTTCCTGAAGTGCGCCCTGTCGGCGACGGATCCGTCCGCTCCGCTGCATTCGGTCGAGACGACCACGCTGCGTGCCCTCGCCCGGGTGTCGGCCGAGACCGGGCTGAGCCTGCATGTGCATACCGCGTTCCCGATGTCGCCTGCCCAGGTACTCGCCGGAGTCGACATCGCACTCGACGCCGGCATGAACGTCGAACGGCTCGTCATGATGCACATGGACTCGTTCTTCCGGCCCTGGGACTCCATGGCCGCGTACGTGGGGGACATGGCGACGCCTCGCAACATCACCACCGACACGCCGCGCGCCGTGCTCGATCGCGGGGCCAACATCGGCCTGGACGCGTGGTCCTCGACCGTGCCGGTACTTCCCGACGACTACGACCGGATGAAGGGCCTGGTGGATCTGCTCCGCGGCGGGTACGGCTCCCAGATCGTGCTCGGCCACGACACGACCAGCAAGCCGCACGGCAAATCGTACGGCGGATACGGCTACACCCGGTTCGGCCAGTTCGTACCGCCGATGCTGCAGCAACTCGGGTTCGACGACGAAGTCTACCGACGCCTGGTCGTCGACAATCCGGCGCGCATCCTGGCGCACTGACGGTGAGGGAAATCCGTGGTGGCGACGCGCCATTGATGGATTCGACCCGCCTGACGGCAGACCTCCAAAACCAAAGGAGCGTAACGGTGAATGCGGCGAAAACCACGTCTCCGGTCGTTGAGGTAGCGGGACCAATCCCCGTGACCGCCGAGTCCGGCAAACCTTTCGGCGGCGCGGAATCGCCAGTGGGGCTGTCCGAACCGCCGGTGTCCGATCTCCTGCGGGACCATGACTACGTCGAAGAAGAGTTCTTCGTGTCAGGCGCAGTCGACGGCCGGCCCTACACAACCTCCCTGCTGATCCGCCGTCCGACCGACGCGGCCCGTTTCTCAGGCCTGGTCGCGCTCGAGCCCGTCCATGTGCAGGGGGCGCTCGCACTGTGGCAGACCTGCCATCCCGCGATCCTGATGGGCGGCCACATCTGGGTCACGGTTGGCTCGCAGCTCGCCGCCGTCGAAGGCCCGATCAAGGTGTCCAATCCTGGCCGATACGCGAGCCTGCACGTTCCCTCCGCCCCGGCGAGCGAGGAAAGTTTCGCCGCGCTCCTGGAATGGCAACAGAGCGACGACGCCAACCCGCCGCGCAGCTTGTTCGCGATCGACGCCATCTCGAACGAGATCATGACGCAGGTCGGCGTGCTGTTGAAGGCGGGCTCGAACGACGGCCCACTACCCGGCTTCACGGTCGAGCACCTCATCATGGGCGGGGCCTCACAGACCGGCATGGCGACCCTCAATTACATCAATGCCGCCCATGCACACGCGCGCCTGCTGGATGAGAAGCCCGTCTATGACGGCTTCCTGCCCATGGCTACGCCGGGCTGGGCGCCCGTCACCGGTGGCGACGCCGCCGTGGTCCATGTCTTCACCGAGGGCGACCTCGTCCTGTTCGGCGCGATCGGCCCGGGCGGCAACACAGCGGCGCGGCCGGACAACGACACGGCGGACGATCGCTATCGCTGACGAAAGGCATGGCCCCGCCGCACGCAGCCGCCATAGAGATCGCGAACGGCGCGATCGTGACGGACGAATTCGGCAACGCCAAAGGCGGCGTACGTTCGCCCTATGTCGATGTGCCAACCGCGCGCTACGTCGCCGCGCGCTACGTCCGCAACTTGATCGGCGTCGAGATGCCGTTCGCACCCGAGCCATTGCAGCAGCTCTACGAGACGCGCGCGGACTATCTGGCGCGCTTCAACCAAAGCATCGACGAGGCGATCAACGGCGGCTGGATCTTGTCCATGGACGGCGACAGGCTGAAGAAGGAAGAATCTGAATTGGCGCTGCTTGAGTAGATTTCAAAGGAAAGCGAACGCGAGGGCTGAGCTCCCGCATCGGAACTTGGCCTGGATTTTTCGCGAAAGTCCGCCGACAGGACTGAACCCGGCCGGCGCGCTCGAAGCACCGTGCCACTGCCCCGCGGTACGGCCCCTGCACCAGGCTTGGAGACGGGCTCAGCAGGCCAAGCGAACGCCCTACGTCCGCAGGGCATTCACTGAGGTCAGAATCTCTCGGATCGTCGACTCCAGCCGCACCGCGCCCCTGTCGAGAATCCATCGCGCCATCAACCCCGGCTGGAGTTCGTTCTCCACGATCACCGCGAGCAGGTCCTCCTTGCAGGCGAAGTGGTGCAACAGCCCGGTGTAGCTGATACCGGCCCGCTTCGCGTTGTCCTTCATGGTCGCGCCGTAGAAGCCCACCTCGCCGAACGCCTCCGTACAAACCTCGACGATCTGCCGCTTGATCGCCGCCGCCTTGGCGTAGGGCCCCCCGCGCCCGTCGGTCAACCCCACCTACTCACAGCGGCACGGTCTGCAACAGCCCGACGCACGACAACGGCCACCACCCACGCGAAGCTTTCAGGAGAGACATCTCATGTCCACCAGCGTCACCAGCCTGACCTTCGAGCACCTGCGCGACCCAATGGGACTCGGCATCGCTCGCCCGCGGCTGTCCTGGATCACCGAGACCACCACTCCGAACTGGACCCAGAGCGCCTACGAGATCGAGGCCCGGGGAGAGGTTGTCCTGGTGGAGTCGCCGGACTCCGTCCTGGTGGAGTGGCCCTTCGGACCTCTCGAGTCACGCGAGCGAATCACGGTCGGTGTCCGAGTGGCCGGGCCGACCGGCGCATGGACCGACTGGACCCGCACCGACGTCGAGGCCGCCCTGCTGCGGACGGACGACTGGAGCGCTGCCTTCGTCAGCCCCGGCGACGGATCGCTGCTGCGCCGGGAGTTCGAGGTACGGCCGGGCCTGCGGTCGGCGCGACTGTACGCGACGGCGCTCGGCGTGTACGAGGCCGAGCTCAACGGTTCCGTGGTCGGAGACCACGTACTGGCCCCCGGCTGGACCTCCTACCAGCAGCGGCTGCGCTACCAGACCTTCGACGTCACCGCCCTGCTGACCGAGGGGCCCAACTGCCTCGGCGCGACCGTGGGCGACGGCTGGTACCGCGGCCGGCTCGGCTTCGAGGGCAAGCGGGCCCACTACGGCGACCGCACGGCCTTCCTCGCCCAGCTCGAACTCGCCTACCAGGACGGCACGGTCGAAGGCGTCGTCACCGACGGCTCCTGGACCGCCTCGGCCGGACCACTCCTGTCCAGCGACCTCTACGACGGCGAGCACCACGACGCCCGCTTGGAGCAGCCGGGCTGGTCCGCTCCGTCCTTCGACGACTCGGGCTGGAAGAAGGCCGAAGCCGTCGACCACGACCTGGCCACGCTCTTCGCAACGTTGAGCCCGCCGGTGCGCCGGACCGAGATCCTCACGCCCGTGGCCACCACAGTCTCGTCCTCAGGCGCCACGATCCTGGACTTCGGTCAGAATCTGGTCGGCCGCCTGCGGATCACCGTCCGGGGCGCAGCGGGGGAAAAAGTGGTGCTGCGTCACGCCGAGGTGCTCCAGGACGGCGAGCTCTGCACCGCACCATTGCGCACCGCGCAGGCCACCGACAGCTACGTGCTGGGCAGCGCCGAAGCCGAGACCTGGGAGCCACGCTTCACCTTCCACGGCTTCCGCTACGCCGAGCTGACCGGTCCGGTCGAGGACGCCGTCGCCGTCGTCTGCCACACCGACTTCGAACGCACCGGCTGGTTCAACTGCTCCGACCCTCTGGTGGAACGGCTGCACGAGAACGTGGTCTGGAGTATGCGCGGCAACTTCCTCGACGTACCGACCGACTGCCCGCAGCGCGACGAACGGCTCGGCTGGACCGGCGACCTCCAGGCCTTCGCCCCCACCGCGTCCTTCCTCTACGACGCTTCCGGCTTCCTCGCCTCCTGGCTCGCTGATCTCTCAGTCGAGCAGACCGAAGACGGCGTCGTGCCGTTCATCGTCCCCAACGTCATGGGCCCGCCGACCGCGGCCGCCGCCTGGGGTGACGCGGCGGTGACCGTGCCATGGACCGCCTACCAGCGCTACGGCGACAGAGACCTGCTGGAGAGTCAGTTCCCGAGCATGCGCGCCTGGGTCGACAAGCAGCGCTCTCTCGCGGGCGAAAGCCTGCTGTGGGACACGGGCTTCCAGTTCGGCGACTGGCTCGACCCCACCGCGCCCGGCGATCGCACGGACCTCGCGAAGACCTACCCAGAAATCGTCGCGACCGCCTACTTCGCGCACTCCGCCGAACTGGTGGGCCGCGCCGCCGACGTGCTCGGCAAGCAGCAGGAGCGCGAGGAGTACCTCGCTCTCGCCGCGAAAGTGCGCGACGCCTTCCGCGACGAGTACGTCACTCCGTCCGGCAGGCTGCTCTCCGACTCGCAGACCGCCTACGCCCTCGCGCTGAGGTTCGGCCTCCTGCCGGACGAGGGCGCCCGTCGCCACGCCGGGCAACGGCTGGCAGACCTGGTACGCGGCGGCGGCTACAAGATCGCCACCGGTTTCGTCGGCACCCCGTTGCTCTGTGACGCGCTCACCGACGTCGGCGCCACGGAGATCGCCTACAGGTTGCTGTTGCAGCGGGACTGCCCCTCCTGGCTCTACCAGGTCGAAAGTGGAGCGACCACCATCTGGGAGCGGTGGAACAGTCTGCTGCCCGACGGGACGGTCAACCCCAGCAGCATGACCTCCTTCAACCACTACGCGTTCGGGGCCATCGCGGACTGGCTGCACCGCGTGGTCGCGGGGCTGGCCCCAGCAGCGCCCGGCTATCGCAAGCTGCGCCTGGCCCCGCGTCCCGGCAGGGGCCTGAGCAGCGGGAGCGCCCGGCTGCGCACGCCCTACGGGCTCGCGTCCTGCGCGTGGAGAGTGGAGGACGGGGCCCTCACGGTCGAGGCCGTCGTCCCGGCCAACACCTTCGCCGACCTCGACCTGCCTGGCCGCGAGACCGAAACGCTGGGCTCCGGCACCCACCGCCGCAGCGTGTCATTCGCCGGCAGCAGTGAGCCGTGCGTCCCGCTCAGCCTCGACAGCACGATGCGCGAGATCTCAGACCGCCCCGAGGCCCAACAGATCATCAACGACGCCATCGTCGCCTGGCGGCCGGAGGTCGCCGAGCTGATCGCCGCCGGCAGCTCCTCCACCGTCTCGGCCGCGACCACCGTCCGCGAAGCACTCGGTGTCTTGCGAAACAACGAACTTCTCGCCGAGATCGAAGCCCGCTTCGCCGCGCTCTGATCCGGCACCCGGCCCGCCGCCGGTGCGCCGCCCGAATCGGCGTTCCGGCCGCTGTCCTCCCACCCCATGTCGAGCGATGCTTCCACCAGCTCAAGGGCTTCCGCGGCCTCGCCACCAGGTACGACAAGACCGCCACCTCCTGCGAAGCGGCGGTCACACTCGCGTCGTTCCTGCTCTGGGCAACACCAGTTTGACGACGGACCCTAGCCGGCCGCGCCGGTGAACAGCGCGCGGTGCAGCATGGCGCGGACCCGGTCGGCGGCTTCCGGCCGGCCCGCCAGGTCACTGTCCGCCATGGCTCCGGCAGCCATCGGGAAGGCCAGCATCACGTCGTCGACACCGACCACCGGGTGCACGATGCCGGCCGCGCGCCCTCGGACGAGAAGAGGTTCGAACGCGGCGATCGTTCGGGTCGAGAGCTCGCTCAGCCAGGAGAGGTCGGCCGCGGACAACATCCGCTCGAATCCTCGGTTCGCTCGTTGCTGGTCGAGTACGAAGTCGAACAGCGTCACGATCCCGTCGTCGGCCTCCCGCAACTCGACGGCGCGACGCTCGATCAGCGCCACGTTCTCCTCGAAAACCGTCGCTGCGAGCTGCTCTCGGGTGGTGAAGTGCCGGTACAGCGTGGTGCGGCTGACCACGGCCAGCCGCGCGACCTCCTCGAGAGCCACGTCGGCGCCGCGCTCGGCGAACACCACCCGGGCCGCTGCCAGAAGCCTTTCACGGTTGCGGACGGCGTCGCGCCGCATCGTGGGCTGTGCCCCATCAGTCATGCCCCGAAGTCTACTAGCCATGATTCGTACACCAGTGTACGTTTCCTCTTCGGAGCGCATACGAAACGGAGATGGGTGTCATGGAAGGTCTCAAAGACAAGGTCGTCGTCTTCGCCGGAGCCGGTGGCATCGCCACCGCCACCGCGACGTTCCTCGGCGCCGGCGGCGCCAAGATCGTCGTCAGCGACATCGTTGAGGAGTCGGCGGAGTTCACCGCACAGGCTGCGCGCGACGCCGGCGGTGAGGCGATCGCGATGGCCGCCGACATCTCTGATGAGGACCAGGTCAAGGCCCAGATCGAACTGGTGGTCAAGACGTACGGTCGGATCGACGGCCTGTTCAACGTCGCCGCCAACATCCACCCGGACGAGGTCGCCAAGGACACCAACGTCATCGACATCGACCTGGACGCCTGGCAGCGCACCCTCGACGTCAACCTCACCGGCTACCTGTTCACCCTCAAGCACGCCCTGCCGCACATGATTGCCGGTGGGGGCGGCTCGGTGGTCAACACCATCTCCAACGCCGTCTACGCCGGCATGGCGGACAAGGTTGCCTACTCGGTCACCAAGGCCGGCGTCGCGGCGCTGACCCGGCACGTCGCCCGCCGCTACGGCAAGGACAAGATCCGCGCCAACAGCCTCTCCCCCGGTCTGGTGCTCACCGAGGCAACGAAGCTCAACCTGCCTGAGGACTACCGCGAGATGATCCTGCAGTCGACACCCTCCTGGCGCAACGGCGAACCCGCCGACCTCGGCGCCGCCGCGGCGTTCCTGCTCAGCGACCTCTCGGCCTTTGTCACCGGGCAGGTCTTCAACATCGACGGCGGCACCACGATGCGCCCCTGAGAGGACCGGCGATGACCCTCCGCGTTCCCGAACACGACGTCCCGGCTCCCACCACCGTGAGCCCGCACGCCCAGGCCTTCCTGTCCCAACGGCTGGAGCCGACCGGGCCCGCCCAGCCGGTCGGCACCGCCGACAAGGACGCCTGGCGCGCCTACATCGAGGGCAGCAACAAGTGGCTGACCGCCGGCCTGCTCGCGAGCGCGGAGTCGTTCCCTGCCGAGATCATCACCCACCAGCTGCCGAACACCGCTCTCTACGAGGTCATCCCGGACGCTCCCGCGCCGGACACCGCGATCCTCTATCTCCACGGCGGCGCCTACATCCACGGCGCCGGTATGGCCGGCGCCTACATGGCCATGCCGCTCGCCGGCCACGCGGAGATCCGGGCCTTCGCCTTCGACTACCGGATGCCACCCGACCACCCGTTCCCGGCGGGACTCGACGACGCTGTCGACGCCTACCGCTGGCTCCTGGAGCGCTACGAGCCCACCCGGATCGCCTTCGCCGGCGGTTCGGCCGGCGGCGGACTCGCCGCCGCGGTTGCGCTCAAAGTCCGCGACCTCGGGCTGCCGCTACCCGCCGCCTGCGTGCTGGCCACTCCCGAAGCCGACCTGACCGAGTCCGGCGACTCCTTCGAAACACTGATCCACGTCGACGTCGTCGGCGGAGCCCGGCTCACCGACAGCATCAACCTCTACGCCGACGGCCATGACCTGCGCGACCAGTACCTGTCCCCGCTGTTCGGCGAGATCCCGCCCGGATACCCGCCGACCATCCTGATCAGCGGCACTCGCGACTTCCTGCTCTCCGACACCGTCCGGATGCACCGCGCCCTGCGCACCGCCGGCGGCCGCGCCGACCTTCACGTCTTCGAAGGCGCACCGCACGGCATGTTCAGTGGCCAGGCCCCCGAGGACCACCAGCAAGTAGCCGAAGTACGCCGATTCCTCGACGAGGTGTGGAAGGAAACCCCATGACCACTACCGGCAAGCAACCGGTACTGCACCTGCCGGCCCGCGAGGTTCCGATCCCCACCCTGCTCAGCCCGAGGCGCAGGCGCAGCTCGCGCAGAGACCCGGCATCTCGAACCCGCCCTGGCCGGCCCAGGACGACATCGACGGCTGGCGGGCGCTGATCGCGACCATGGACGAGACCGGCCTGGCCGGCCTGACGATGATGGCCCAGCAGGTGCCGGCCACGGTCGAAGAGATCAACACTGATGGCGTACGCGTCTACGTGGTCACGCCGGACGGCTGCGCAGCCGGCGATCAGTCCGTCTACCTCGACATCCACGGAGGAGCACTTCTGTGGGGCGGCGGCGAGAGCTGCCGGGCCCTGGCCCTCATCACCGCCGGTATGGTCGGCGCCGAGGTCTGGGCCGTCGACTACCGGATGCCGCCCGACCACCCCTACCCCGCCGGTGTCGACGACTGCGTCACCGTCTACCGCTCTCTCCTGCGCGACCGTCCCGCCGAAAAGATCGTCATCGGCGGCAGCTCAGCCGGCGGCAACCTCGCCGCGGCCACCATCCTCAAGGCCCGCGACCAAGGGCTCCCGCTGCCGGCCGCGGCCGTACTGATGACCCCCGAACTCGACCTCACCGAATCCGGCGACTCGTTCAACACCCTGATGGGCCTCGACACCGGGCTGACAACCCGGCTGATGCCGGCCAACCTGCTGTACGCCGGCGGCCACGACCTCACCGACCCGTACGTCTCGCCGCTGTTCGGCGACTTCACGACCGGGTTCCCGCCCACCTTCCTGGTCAGCGGCACCCGCGACCTGTTCCTGTCCAACACCGTCACCATGCACCGCGCCCTGCGCAGCGCCGATATCGACGCCGACCTGCACGTCTTCGACGCCGCCACACACATCGGTTTCATCGGCACGCCCGAGAGCGAAGAGCGCACCCGCGAGTTGCGGCGCTTCGTAGACCGGCACTGGGACCGGTGACCTGATGTCCGACGAGCCGACCTGCGTGCCCGCCTGTCTCCGCGCGAGGTTTCAGACACGATCCGGCCCCGTATGACCCGGATGTGGCCGCCGCGCGGCGTCGGGAGCATCGCCAAGGCCGAACACTTCCTCGTCTTTGTTGGCATAGCCGCATCCCTCATCGGCTACCGCCGATTGGCAGCCCCGCTCAGGGCCTGAGCCTGTCCTGCTGCACGTCGAAACAGGCCAGCCCCATCGAGTCCGCCAGGGCCGCCGCGTAAGCCGACGCTTCCTCGGCCATGCTCCAGCGCAAGCATGCGTCCGAACGCGTTGAGGCCTACGTCACCGTGCTTCTTGAGCGGTGGTGCGACATCACCGAGGACGAGGAAGAAGACCTCGCCTTGGTCGGTCGGGCCGTTGATCGACAGTGCAAGCGGTCCGCTCATCTACTTCGGATTTCCTGGGGCTCACCGTCGAGATAGCGGTCGTACAGGTCGTCGAAGACCCGGCCGGCGGTCTTGTCATCCGCAGGCCGCTCGCCTTCCCAGACAGCGAGGTCTTAGCTCATGCCCGGAGGCTCGTGCTGCCACATCACTCGCTGCAGTTCGCGCCGACACGCTGGAAAGAGATCCGCAGCCGCCTCGGCTCAGGCCGTTCGATACCCGGTGCATCCACGAACACGCCCCGTTGACTGAACGAACAGTGGGGATTGCGCAGTTCAGGGGGCGGATGCTGCCTGGGGTCGCTACGGTCACCGGTCGTGATGGACGATGTGCTCGACCGGGAAGTTAGCGACGTTGGTGGTTCCTCGGTGGGGTCGGCTGGCGGAGACCGCCGATCGGTACGAGCCGTATCGCCTCGTTGATCCCGACGGTGTGACCGTGGGTCGCTGTCTTGTTCCAGGAGTCGCTGGCGGCCGGGAAGGCGGCGTCGACGGTCCGCTCCTACAGCATGGATCTGCTCAGGTGGTGGCGTTTTCGGCAGGCAGTGGGCATCACCTGGGACCGAGCGACCCGGAGGTTCGGGCCGCCGGTGGCCCGAACCCGGTGGCAGAGAAGCCGCCGGCCGGCCCCGGTTGCGCTCCGACCATCGTCGCGCACAGCGAGACGGTGCTGCGACGCGTCTACGACATCCATCTCGACGCGGGGACCGGCCCGCTGGTCAACCCGTTCCCGCTGGACCTGTCGCGTCGTTCCGGCCGGGCGCACGAGCACTACGACCCGATGGACGGTCGAAGACCGAACGCCGACGACTGGTTCAACGAGCTGTTCGCCGCGCTGCCCCCACCGCGTCCGGGTCCAGGTCGCGCTCTGGATCCCCACCGGAGTACGCGCGTCGGAGCTGATCGGTCCGGCAGCGGGACATCGATCCCGGCCAGCAGTTGATCAGTGTGGCGCGCAAGAGCTCGCGGGCGGTGCGGCAGGGGCCCGCGTCGGCGGGCGCGTTCGTGCGGATGCGCCTCTACCAACAGAAGATGCATGGCCACGTGCCACGCGGTCACACACAGCCGCGTGTGGTGGACCAGGCGACGTCCGATTCGGCCGCTGAGCTATCACGATGCACACCGGGTGACCGGATGTTCGGGCACGCAGTGATCGAGCCGCGGGGAGTCGCGGACTCCAGTGCGGTGGCACAGGGCGTGTGTGCGCTTGTAGTGGCACAGCGGGAGCGCTTGCGGGTTCTCGCACAGCAGGGCGTCGTCGTTGGCGAGGAGGCGGCGGGCGGTGGTGGCATTGATGACGGTGCCCTCGAAGCGCTGGGCGCGGGCGGCTGTCTTGATGGCGCGCCGGGCGGCCGGGCCGGAGAGGCCGCCGCCTGGAGGTCGTCGACGGTGTCGGCCACGGCACGGACGGTTTCGATGTCGATCAGCTCGTGGATGCCGTCGCGGCTGCGCGCGGCGTACCCCTCGTAGACCAGTGCGGTGCGCAGGTGGCTGTGCGGGATGGCCAGGGCGACGAGCCCGCCCGGACGGCGGCGATGTGCCAGGCCAGGGTTCGGCGGAAGCCTCGGGTGCCGACCGCTCCGTGCGGGTCGGGCGGGATCACCTCGCCGGGCAGGCCGTGGCGGGCAGGCCGTAGCGGGCAGCTTCGGCGTTGGCCCAGGTGACGAAGTCCTCGATCCGGGTCCGCAGGGCGGGTGAGCGCAGGGATCCGGTGCCGGGGCCGGGACGGTGTGCTGGGTGAGCTGAAACGCACGTCGGCAGCCCCGCCGGGCCGGGCCGCCCACTCGCCGCGCTCGCGGCGTACGAGCGCCTTCACGGCGGGAACCGAAGGGCGCCGGCTACACGGAGATGGAGCGCTCTGGGTGCCCGCCTGGCCGACGGCGACATCGGGCAAGACTCGCACTCACCATGCGTACACATCCGGACACGCTCCGAACCGCCAGCAAGGCCATGTATCACCTAGGGGTGATATTGGCATATCCACGATGTTATATGGGCGTATGCATCAGCTGATCGGGCGCATGCGGTCCCGGCGTGGGCTGCCCACCGTCGCGGGCCAGGTCTTCCTTCTGCAGGCCATTCTGATCCTGGCCCTTGCGGCAGCGGCGGTCGCCGCCCTGATGTTCCAGTACCGCGGCGACGCCGAGCGCGAGGCCCGCACCCGGTCACTGGCCGTTGCCTCGGCAGTCGCCGCCTCCCCCACCGTGCGAGAGGCGTTGTCCCGCGCGAATCCGACCGTCGTGCTTCAGCCGCAGGCCGAAGAAACCCGCCGACGCACCGCCGTGGACTTCGTCGTCGTGATGAGTCCCACGGGCATCCGCTACACCCATCCGAACCCCGCACAGATCGGCCGGCGGTACATCGGCAACATCGCGGCAGCGCAGCACGGCGGGATCGTCACCGAAACGACTGCCGGGACTCTGGGCCCCTCGGTCCGCACCGTCGTTCCCGTCACCACAAATGACGGGAGGGTCATCGGTCTCGTTTCCGCGGGCATCACGGTCAAGCAGGTGAGCCTGGCCGCCGAGCGGCAGGTGCCCCTCGTCCTGGCGGCGACCGGAGTGGTGCTCTCGGCGGCCACGGGGGGAACCGCACTGATCAGCAGGCGCCTGCGCCGTCAGACACACGGCCTCGGCCCGACGCAGATGACCCGCATGTACGAGCACCACGACGCTGTTCTGCACTCGGTACGGGAAGGTGTTCTGATCGTCGATTCCCACGGGCGTCTGTTGCTGGCCAATGACGAAGCACGGCGCCTGCTCGGGCTGAGGGCCGACGGGGACGGGCGGCCCGTCACGGATCTGGGACTCGAACCAAAGGCCGAGCAGCTTCTCCTGTCGGGCAGGGCGACCACGGACGAGGTCATCGAGGTAGGCGACCGGCTCGTGGCCGTCAGCCAACGCCCCATGGCGCAGCAGCCCGGGCTGGGAGGCTGGGTCGCCACGCTGCGCGACACAACCGAACTCAGCGCACTGATGGGCCGGGTGGAAGTGGTCCAGGAACGGCTCACATTGCTGTACGACGCCGGTATACGCATCGGCACCACCCTCGACGTGACCCGCACGGCGCAGGAACTGGCGGCGTTCGCCGTGCCCAGGTTCGCCGACTACGTCACCGTCGACCTGGTCGACACCGTGCTGCGCGGCGACGAACCGAACCCCTTGCGTGCAGCGGAACTACGTCGCGTCGCAGTGGACGGCATACGCAAGGATGCGCCGCTCTACCCTCCCGGTGGGCTCATCCATTTCGACCCGTCAACACCACAGGCATCCGGCTTCGGCTCCGGGCAGATCGTGCTGGAGGCCGACCTGGCGGCCTTCTCCGGCTGGCAGGCTCAGGAACCCGACCGAGCTCGCAGACTGGTGGCATACGGAATCCACTCCATGATCGCTGCTCCCCTACGAGCCCGCGGAGTGATTCTCGGCGTGGCGACGTTCTGGCGTTCGAAGGAGCCGACACCGTTTTCTCAGGAGGACCTCTCGCTCGCAGAGGAACTGGTCGCCCGCGCGGCGGTGAGTATCGAGAACGCCCGTCGCTTCACCCGCGAGCACACCACGGCGGTCACGCTGCAACGCAGCCTTCTGCCGCACGCGCTCCCCGAGCAGAGCGCGGTCGACGTGGCCCACCGCTATCTTCCGGCAGAGGCAGGACTCGGCGGTGTCGGCGGTGACTGGTTCGACGTCATACCCCTCCCCGGAGCCCGCGTCGCCATCGTGGTGGGCGACGTTGTGGGACACGGACTGCACGCCGCCGCCACCATGGGACAACTGCGCACCGCCGTCCACAACTTCTCCACGCTCGACCTGCCACCTGACGAACTGCTCTGTCACCTGGACGAACTTGTCACCCGCATCGACCAGGACCGGGACGGCGACGGTGAAGCACCGACACTCACGGGCGCCACCTGCCTGTACGCGATCTACGACCCGATCTCCCGTCTCTGCACCATGGCCAGGGCGGGCCACCTGGAACCCATCATCGTGCGCCCGGACGGGCATGCGGACCTGCCCGGCGTACCGGCCGGCCCTCCGCTGGGGCTGGGAGGACTGCCCTACGAAAAGAAAGAGATACTCCTGCCCGAGGGCAGCTCCATCGTCCTCTACACCGACGGCCTGATCGAAGACCGGCAACGTGACATCGATCAAGGCATCGAGCTCCTGCGCCGTGCTGTTGCACACCCCGGGCAAACGCCGGACCAGGTGTGCCGGGCAGCGATGGATGCCATGGTCCCCGTAGCGCCACGCGACGACGTGGCCCTGCTCGTCGCCGGCACTCGGCTGCTCGACGGCAATCGCACCGCGTCGTGGGACGTACCGTCCGACCCCTCGGCCGTTGCCGACGTGCGTGCTGCCGCCGCCCGGCTCCTGGACGACTGGGATATGAAAGAGGAAGCGTTCACCCTGGAGTTGATCCTCAGCGAGCTGGTCACCAATGCCATCCGGCACGCAACCGGCCCCATCGGTGTGCGCCTGATCCGCGACCGCAGCCTCATCTGCGAGGTCTCCGACGGCAGCAGCGTCTCTCCGCACCTGCGCCGAGCCACCACCATGGACGAAGGCGGCCGAGGCCTCTTCCTGGTAGCCCAGTTCGCCGACCGCTGGGGTACTCGCTACACATCCGGCGGAAAGGTCATCTGGACGGAACAGCAGCTCTCCGCAACGGACCAGCCCACCGAACAAGCCCCGCCCAACGCCCCACCGCCCACCTGATCCAGCCCCGCCTCGCGGCTGCCCGCGACCTCTCTGCGCCCCGACCGTGCAACCGGCGCCGCAAGCGCAACGCTGTAGGTTCTCGCGGCTCAATGCAGTCCTGAGCCGCCGGACAGCCGGATCGCCAAGCCAGCCTCGCTGCCGGCCTCGGCGATGGCCCCAAGCAACTGACCGGACTGCCCGAGCAACAGCTCGACGGCACCCCAGCCGCACCTCCGTTCACTCCCCTGCCCCCACATCCGCGGCACGAGGCACGACGTACCGCGCGCATCGGCGAGGACCGGCTGCTGCGCACCCTCGGCCTCGACCAGGGCACCACTCGTTCCGCCACTCATCGCGCAGCTGGCCTGCATCGGCGACAAGGCGGGTGTCTGCGACTTCGCGCTGCCCATCGCCGCACTCGCCACCAGGCGTTGGTCCAGGACCTCGCGCCCGACTTCGGCGCCGATCAGCCGGTCCCGGAACTCGCAGAGCACCGAGTAGTCGAATTCGGGGTCAGTCAGTCCAGCCCGAGGGCGTATTTCCAGTCGATCCGGGCCCGCACCGCCTCGCCGGTCGGCCGGTCGGTCGGTCGGTCGGTCGGTGAGGTTCTCCACGAAGTGCAACATCACCAAGGCCTGCCACCCCGGTGACCATGCGCGTTTGCCCCGCGCTGGGAACAGACCCGCGAACTGCTCGTCCGTGGCCACACAGATGCGCTGCGCCCACGCAGCCTTTGTCTCGGATCCCTCCACACCCTCGTCGTGATCCATTCGCGACCCGACAACCGGCGAGGGGACGAATCGCCAGTCCAGACACTCCTGCGGCTTTCCCCCCGCCTTGCCGTAGGACTTCTCCAGCACTCTGCGACACAGGATCGGCTTCACACCGAACAGCTCGGCTACTTCCTCGGCCGTCCGCAGGGCGCACTGCAGATCCGAGGAGAGCACCTCC
The DNA here is from genome assembly GCF_007113425.2 of Streptomyces sp. RLB3-17. NCBI lineage: Bacteria > Bacillati > Actinomycetota > Actinomycetes > Kitasatosporales > Streptomycetaceae > Streptomyces > Streptomyces sp. RLB3-17. The sequence goes on from NZ_CP041610.2 coordinate 363,981, forward strand.
ACCTCGGCACCGTCCGGGATCTGGGCCCGCAGCGCCTGGGCGATGGAGACCGCCGCAGGGACACCAACGGACGTCGGCTCAGGTGCACATGAGGCGGCATGCCGCACGCGACCACGCTGCGGTCGTCACCGTCTCGGTCCCGCGACGGCGTAGGCCGCGGTGCCGGCAACCGCGAGGACCAGGGCCGTCCAGGTGCCCGCTGCCGTGCCGGGCGGCAGCAGCATCCAACTCGCCACCTGCGTCGGCGCACTCGTCGGGGGCGGGGCAAAGAACGAGAACGAGAGCCAGGCGAACGGCAGCGTCCAGGCGTACTGGCCACCCGAGAGCACCGCACCCAGGGCGACCAGTCCCATCAGGCCCGCGCTGTCCCGGACGACGAACGCGGTGGTGGCCATGTCCTCGCCCATCGCCTGCACGGTCAGCAGCACCGTGCCGACGACCGCGCCGCAGAGCAGCACGTGTGCCGCTCTGCGGGGCACCCAGCGGATCGCGGCCGTCCGGTCCAGCGCGAGGTCCTGCCCGCTGAGCCCGATTGAGACTGCCATCGCCCCCGTAGCGAGGACGAGCACGGGCAGCCGCGGATCACCGGGCCCACCACCGCCGTCCCGGGCGAGTGCCCCCACCGCGACCGCGCTGACCACCACCGCGGCGAGCGAGGCGGGTATCTGCCGCGAGCGCGCGTACAGCGTCAGCCATCTCACCGGGACGCACCGCCGTTCAGCGCGGCGAACGCGTCGCCCTTGCAGGAGAGCGCGGCGGCGCGCATCGCGTTGATCCGCGAGAGCTGCTCGGCCCGTGGAAGCGCCTTGAGCTTCTTCCACACCGGGCGGGTCTCGGCGTCGACCTCGCGGCGAAACCTTGCCGACAAGGCGCCGGGAAGCGGCCTGAGGTCGCCGAGGACCCAGCCCACCGCGACGGTCTGCGCGAATTCGTCTCCCCCAAAGCTGCTCCAGCCGACGGGGGTGCACCCTGGCACCATGCCTTTGGCGATCAGGGCCCGGGTCAGCTCCTTGACCTTCGCGGCGGCGACGATGTCGTCGTCGAAGTCGAAGAGCACGGTCGTACGCGACCACTGTGGTGTAGAGCCTTCCGGCAGTACGGCGGTGTTCTCCCGGACCGAGACCGGCGCCTGGCTGCCCAGAGCGCCACGCAGCAGGCGCAGCGCCTCCTTACCGGGACCCGCGAGGTCGGCGAGTCGCGCCTGTTGCGTCTTCGTCACGCACACCGGGCCGTCGCACACCAGCTCCGCGGCGGCCTTGTCGACGACATAGATCCGGCGCGGATCGGAGGGAAGGACGAGCAGAGCGATCACCGCGCCCGCCAGGACGGGCGTCAGGGAGAGCAGCCGGGCGCGCGGGGTCGCGGCGACCAGCAGGGCGAAGCCGGTCACGGCCATGGCGAGCAGCCAGATCGTCTGCCCGACGTGCACGGAGACGGAGAGCGTGACGAGTGCATCGCGCACCTCCTGCACCGCCGGCGACAGCAGGGAGACCTGGTTCGGCTCCGTGCTCGGGAGCCCCGTCGCCGTGGTCGTCTCCGTCCGGCCCAACGACATCTGCATGAGGGCCGTGAACACGAAGGCGCCCATGGCCAGCGCGGGCGGGGTGAGAACGGACGGCAGGGCCCGCCCGGCCCCCATGCCCAGCACGGCCCCCGCGACGAGAGAGAGTGCCCCAACCAGCGAGATCGGCAGCCACCCGAGGTGCGTGTACTCGGTGTTGGCGACCACCTGGACCGCGCCCACGAGGACGAGGAGCGAGAAGGCCGAGGCCAGCGTGATCGCCGTCGCGCCCGCCAGCGTGGCCGCGCGGTGCCGGGCGGGTCGCGGCGTGCTCGTCAGCAGCTCGGAGATCTTCGAGCGGTGGTCGCGCAGGCCCTGCAGCGCCCCGAGCCCCACGGCGAGCGGCCACAGGTAGAACAGCACGGAGCGGGTCCACAGGGCCATGGACGTCCACTGGGCCGTCCACGCCGTGGTGCCCGTCCACCACGATCCGGGAATCAGGTACAGGAACGCCAGCGCCGTCGTCAGGACGACGGCGCCGGCCCACGGGGCGACGGAGCGCTTCAACTCGATACGCAGGACCCGGACGTTCACCAGGTGTCCCTTCCCTGCTCGGGGTTGAGCAGCATCGCCGTGTAGCCGCGCTCCAGCGGGCTGTCACCCACGTGCTCGGGGCCGCCCACCGAGGCCAGCTCGTCCGGAGGACCCTGGAAGACCAGTCGCCCCTCGGCGAGGAGCACCACGTTGGTGCAGGCGGCGGCGACGTCCTCCACCAGATGCGTCGAGACGAGCACGCAGGTGTCCGTACCCAACTCCTGCAGCAGCTCGCGGAAGCGCAGCCGCTGCGCCGGGTCCAGGCCGGCCGTCGGCTCGTCCAGCAGCAGGATCGTCGGGTCGTTGACGATGGCCTGGGCGATGCCGACCCTGCGCACCATGCCGCCCGAGAGGGCTTTCATCCTCTCGTCGGCGCGGTCCGCCAGACCCACCCTCTCCACGGCGCGCTGTACGGCGGCGGGGATGTCCGCCTTGGGCACCTCCTTCAGCCACGCCATGTACTCGACGAACTCGCGTACCGTGAAGCGCTTGTAGTAGCCGAACTCCTGCGGCAGGTAGCCGATCCGGCGCCGCAGCGACCGGTGTTCGCCCATGCCGCCAGCGGACCCGCCGAGCAGCTCCAGGGTGCCCTCGGTGGGGCGCAGTACGGTGGCCAGCGTCCGGATGAGGGTGGTCTTGCCCGCCCCGTTGGGGCCGAGGAGGCCGTGTACGCCGGTGCCCAGCGACAGGTCTAACCCGTCGACGGCCATCCGGTTCCTGCCGACCCTGACCTTCAGCCCGGTCGCCTGGATCTCCCAGGCGTAGGCCGTCGGTGCGATGCCGGCCGCGCTTACCGCGGACATGATGTGGTGTTCCTTTCCGATGGTCATCGATGAGCTCCCAACACGGAGTACGCGCCCCTTCGGGCGATCACGACCGCGGTACCGAGCGCGAGGACCAGTCCCCACACGGGCAGGCTGCCCGTCTGCAGGGCGAAGGTCGTACGGCTGGTAGCCAGGGCCGGCGCCACGACCGCCCCGGCCCACACGGCCGCCAACGCGACAGCGGCGCGGGTCACGCCCACGACACCGCCGAGCGCCAGGGTCGTCGAGGTGAAGGCCAGACAGGGCAGCAGCCACTGCGCGGCCGTCACGCCGGTCACCCATCCGGCCACCAGCAGCGCGGGGACGACCACGGCGAGCACGGACGCGGTGCGCCGCAGCACCAGGTACAGTCCCGCCCTCGGCGCGGAGGCCGTCAGCTCGTACGCCGGGTCCAGGCCTCGCGACCACGACGCCGCGACGCCCAGGACGGGCAGGATCGGGGCGAGCAGCAGCACCAGCGAGACCTCGCCGGAGCCGGTGTCGACCAGGTCGAGCAGGAGCGCGAGCAGTGTCACGCTCACGACCATGGCCAGCCACGGCACCATCGTGGGCGTCATCCACCTCGACAGCCGCGCCGACCAGCGCCGTTGGCGCGGCATCGTGGCAATAGCGGCCAGCTGGGGTTGGAGGCCGGACCAGACGGTGCCGACCAGTGCCGCCACGGCGGGCGCCTCGGCAGTGACGGCGGCCGACAGCCGGTCACGGCACACCCCGCACGCCTCCAGATGGGCCTCCAGGGCCCACATCTCGTCGGCGGCGAGGTCCGTGCCGCCGCGTGCGTATCCGTCGATGATCCGCATCGACGCGTGTTCCTCGCTCATGCCAGCGCCTCCCTCATTGCGATCCGGGCCCGGCGGGCACGGGTCTTGACCGTGCCCTCGGGCAGCCCGAGCAGGACCGCGGTCTCCCGGACGGACAGCCCGTCGAGCACCATGGCCTGCAGTACCTGTCTGAGTTCCGGCGAGAGGCGCCGCAGCGCGTCGCCGACGTCACCGCCGACGGTCGCCGCGAGTGCCTCCTCCTCGGCGGCGGGCGCCGCGTCGGGGAGAGCGGCGGCCGCCGGCGGCTCGGCGTGGTGGGCCCTGCGCCGGAAGGCGTCGACGAGGCGGCGTGCCGCGATCGTCCACAGCCATCCGGCGGCCGTCCCGCCCGTCGAAGACCCCGAAAACGCGCCCGCCGCACGCCACACCGCCAGATACGTCTCCTGCATGACCTCCGCGACGATCTGCTCGTCGGCGCAGCGACGGCGCAGCCGCAACGCCATCCACGGCGCGGTACGCCGGTACAGCTCCTCGAACGCCGCGCGGTCACCCCTGGCCACCAGCCGGACGAGACGCTCCTCGTCCAGCGCGCGCGGTGCCTTCCTGACTGATCTCACACCGGCTAGACGCCCGAGCCGGGCCGCAGGTTTTCCCCCCAACGTGATCCGCGCCACATGCGGGAAACCCGTGGGCTCCCTTCAACTGACGCTTCGCCATTACGCAACGGTGGCTTCGCCGGCCCGGAGGGTCTCGCTGAACAAGGGCGGGGGTGGCTTGAGCTGCGGTGGCTTCGGATATCCGAGCGCGCCGGAACGCGGTGATCACGCCTTCGATGGAGGTGACCCACCGGGAGCACCGAATGCTCGCTCTCCCCCATGAGCGTTCGGTTGCTCCCCGATGGGCCGAGTCAGCACGGCGTCACCCGCACAACTGCCCGGATAGCGATGGCATAGCCGCGCCCGGACTGACGGGGAACATCTGAACGACGGCCGGTGCCGACCCAATCGGTGTCTCATAGGCGCTCCTCGACGGCACGGCCGACGACGAAAATCCACCGCCCGCCCTGACGCTTCTTCCTTGGAACCGGCCCACCGAGCAGGCATCGCCCACCGCCGCGCCGTCGGCCTGACCGCGGGCGTGCGCGGCGCTGATCCCGCATCACCGAGGCCGAATGCGAAGGCTGGTTAGGTGCGATCGAAGGACTCGAAGTCAGCCTCGCCGGAGCCCAGGACAAACTCGCCCAGCTGGATACCGACCAGGTCCGCCGACGCACCGTTGTGGACCTCGACGTCCCGACCTTCCGTGACATCGCGTGCCAGGACGGCATCTCACCCGGCCCGGATGAGACCGCCTCGGTGCTGGAACAGAGCGATCGCGTCGGACGGCCCGGTGCGAAATATCGTGTATCGCCGCAGGTGGCAGCACATCTAGGCTGTAGGTCATGCATCAGAATCGAAGGCGTGACCGGCGGCCAGTCCGCTGTGTGGGGCTGGTGCGGGCCCGGCACCAGGCTCCGACCTTGGCGGTCGAGGGGGCCGATGTCGTGATCGTTGGCTATTTCTCCGGCAAGCAGAAGGACTTTGCCGCGCTGATGGATACGGCGGCTCAGGAGATGACGACGCGCGGTGCACGGGTCGTGGGCCGAATCGTGCAACGGCGAGGCATCTCGGACGGCGGGGTTAAGAAGATGGCCTTGCCCTATTCCTCGCGGACTCTCCTGAGTTACGGAAAGGTTCGTGAAGCAGCCGCGCTCTGTGAGCAGACCAATGCCGACGCGGCGGTCTTCTTGCCGTCTTTGACGGAGCGCCAGCGCCACGTGTTGACGGGGATGCTTGGCTGTCCCGCTGTGAGTCTCGCCAATGGCCTGGCAGCTGACTGAACCTGCCCTTCATCCTCTGACCTCAAATCCGAGGCGGGACGAGCATCTGGTGCGGGCCGTGGGCATCGTAACGAACGTGGGTGTGCGGCCCCTTGGGCAGCCTTCAGCTGAGCTGCTCGGCCAGCCGGACGAGGATGCCCTCAGGCCGCGGACGTAACAGAGCAGACAGCTGCCCTCGAACTACTGCACCTCGCCGACGAGTTCGGCGCCACGGGTTCGTAGACGGGCAAGAACTCCTCGATGTCGTCGACGGCGGTGGCATTGACGGCCGCCAGGCCGACATCGACCACAGCGGCGATCCGGGCCCGGGACGCCCGGCCCGGCGCGATCAACCGCCTCCAGCTCGACGACCTCGACATCGGCAACCGTCGGCTCATTGTCGACGGCCGAATCGGGACCCTGGACAAACACACGCTGCAGGCCGCCCCCGCCTGGCTGAAGCACCGGCGACGGCGACGGCCCACCACCGCCAACCCGCACCTGCTGATCAACAAGCAGACCGCGCTGGAGACCGGCCCCATCAGCGGTGCCTCCGTCTCCGCCGCGCTCCGCGGCCAAACAGCCACGCACCGACGAGAAGACGCCTATCCGCCAAGCGGAGTCGGCACGCGTGCTTTTGGGCGAGGCCGCCGAACAGCATCGCAGTGAAACTCGCTCGACCTGGTCACCTCCTTGCGGAGATCCTTTGGGCATGGAATTCCTCTGCTACCACCGCGACCGGCCCGGCTCCCTGCCGCTGCGCGACGACCTACTGGAAGCGCATTGGTCCTACATGGACCAGTACGCGAAGGAGATGATCGCCCGGGGCCCGACCCTCGCCGACGACGGCGACACACCCACCGGAAGCGTGCACATCCTCGACCTGCCCGATCCCGCCGCCGCCCGCGCGTTCGCCTTCGACGAGCCCGGCTACCAGACCGGCGTGTACCGGGACGTGCTGCTGCGGCGGTGGCGCAACCTGCTGGGGCGCACCATGTGGGACTTCCCCGGCGGCCGGACCGGCGGCAACCGGTACCTGGTGCTCGGCCTCGGCACCGGACAGGCCGCCGACCTCGCGGTGCCGCCCGACCAGGAGCTGATCGCCTACGGGCCGCTGCTGTCCGACAACGGCGCCACCTGGCTGGGCACGGCGGCGCTGCTCCGGGCGCCGGACCCGGACACGGCACGCGCCATCCTGACCCCAGACCGGTACGCCGACATTGAGGTGCACAACTGGCAGTTCGGCGGGCGGCCGTCATGACCCGAGGACGTCCAGGCCGACGTCGCCGCCGAAGCCCTTTGGATCGCTCAGCATCCTCGTGTTTCACGCGAACTCACGGGGATCAACGGATTCTCAACGCTGAGCGGTTGGCCTTGGAGGGCCGCGCGTCAGGGGGAGACGGCCCCTGAGGATCAACGGCCGGAGATCTGGCGCCAAGCCGGTGTTCGCAGGTCGACGTCCTGCCCGTGGTAGTCCGTGTAGGCCCTCGACAGAAGTTCTTCCTCGGCGCTCACGACGGCACCATCCTGGTCCTCGGATCCCCGGCCCGGCTCGTCCGGGGCTGCCGTCACAGGCTCAGCAGCAGGTCCCGGACCGCGGCGGGCTGGGAGAGGAACGGGTGGTGGCCTGCGTCGAGTTCGACGACTCTGCCGGCCCGGCGGGCGAACTCGCGCTGTAGGCGCGGCGTGGTGCCGCGGTCCTGGGCACAGACGAGGTACGTCGAGGGCACCTGCTGCCATGCGGCCGCCCCCACCGTCTGCCCGGTCACCTGCACGCTCTGCCGGGCGAGGTGGTCCGCCGCCTGGGCCTGGACCTCGGGGTCGCAGTCCTGCAGGAACGTGTCCACGAGCAGTTCAGGGCGAACCCCGAACGTACCGGCGTCGGGGTCGACGTCGAGGAACGGGGCGGGGCTGCCGTCCCCGAACTCCGACAGGCTCTGCCCGACCTCGGGCAGGTAGCTGGAGACCAGCAGCAGGTGGCGCACCGACCCGATCCCCGCGGCAGCTTCCGCGGTGATGATGCCGCCATAGCTGTGGGCAACCACGACGGTCGGCTCGTCGCTGTCCTGCAGCACCTGCCGCACCGCGGCAACGTCCTCGGACAGCCCCGGACCACCGACGCCGCCGGGCAGGCCCGCTTCGCCGCAGCTCGGCAGCGCCGGGGCCACGCTCAACACCCCTCGCTCCTGCAGCAGCTCGGCGGTGCGGTGCCACCACCACGACCCGTCCCGCACGCACGCCCCATGCACGAACACGACCCTCATCGCTTCCTCCACGTCTGCCTCGACTGCCTTGCGATCAACGGTAGACGTAGCCGCCGTTACGTGAAAAAGTCGCGCCGTGGGCAGACGACCGCAACCGCACATCAAGGAGAGGCTGCTCGACGCCTGCGCTGATCACGCCCTCGCGCACGGCCTCCCCGACCGCCTCGAGCCGCTGGCCACCGCCACCGGCACCTCAGCCCGCATGCTGATTTATCACTTCGGCACCCGCGACGCCCTGCTGCGGGCCGTCCTCGGACGCGCGCGACAACGCCAACTCGACTCATTCGGCGACCTCCTGCGGGTGCGACCCGACGAGCCCTACACGGCCACCCTTGATCGCGCCTGGACCTCCATCACCGGCCCGGACGGGCGGCCGTACCTGCGGATGTTCGGTCAGCTGCGCGAGAGCGCGGAGCAGCAGTTGTGGCCCAACTTCCGGCGCACCGCGACGACAGACTGGCTCGGGCCGCTCGAGGACGGCCTGCGCAGCATCGGTCGGCCGGAGCTCGCGACGCTCGTTCTCGCTGTCATCCGTGGTCTCCTCATGGACCTCGACGCCACCGGCGACACCACCCGTACCGACGGGGCCTTCCGCGACTTCCTCGACGCAGTCGAGCACCTTTCCAGCGGCTCCCCCTCAACCGCTTACGACTTGGTACGCGATTGAGGTCGGGACGTGCTGGCCTGGTGAATTGTCTGGTGGTGATCAGCAGGCCGTGCGGTGGACGGGCACCAGTTCGGTGCTCGTCCGGTGCCGGGTCGGTCTGCAGGGGGCACGGTCGCAGACCGGGCCGGCGATGGCGTCGTGAGTCTCGGGGTAGTACTCGCGCCGTCCGGTGTACCGCTGCAGCGGGCGCCACTTCTTCTCTTCTCCGATGACATGCTCCACGCAGATCCGGCGGGAGGATTGGCGTCGGCGCTGCTTGCGCCAGGCATACCGCCCGCCGAGCGGGGCGTCATCCTTCGGTTTCTTCGGCGGGGCACTGACCCGGTCGGGGAACTCGTTGGCCAGTCCTCGGTAGCCCTCGTCGGCCTCGGCTTGCACCTTCGGGTGCAGGCGGAACCGCTCGGCGATGCCCTCGGCGCGCACGGCGGTCTGGTCGCGCATGCGGCCCGGCCGGCCGGTGCCGGACCACAGCAGCCGGGCGGAGCTGTCGCTGATCGTGGTGGTCTTGGCGGTGCTCTGCTTCTTCTGGCGATGCTCTGCTTCTTCTTGCCGGACACGAACGCCTTGCGGCCTGCTCGTCCGGCCCGGGGACGGCGGACTTGCACTTCGGTTCCGTCGACGCGCAGGTCGACTTCCTCGACCTCGGCATAGGCGAAGACGCCAGCCAGGGTATGCAGCCGCGCACCGGCCGCTGCGGGACGGCAAGGCCACGCCGGGCCAGCAGAGGACGGATCTCGTGGATTGCACGGGTAACGGTGGGCCGGGTCACTCCATACAGCTCGGCCAGCGCCGCGTGAGGCAGGTGCAGCCGCAGGCAGACCAGGGTGATCAGCACCCGGTCGACGAAGACCAGCTGGTAATTGGGCCCGGCACCGGCCGCCCGCTGACGGTCGTGGCCGCGCCGTTCGTGGAGCGCAGACTCGCGCTGTGCCGCCCACGGGCCAGCCACTTCCTCGATCAAATCGCCGAGATGTGCACGATCAAGGCCGCAGAAGGCAGGATGGGACTCGACGGCGTCCGGAGCGACATCGCGATGATGCGGACCCCGGACGGCCACAGCAAGCTGGTGCTGACCAAATACCACACCCCCGCGGTATGCGACACCGAGCCGCGGAACCCTCCGCCCAACACGCTGGGCCTGCATCGCGTCATGTTCGCCGTCGACGACATCGACGACACCATCGCCCGCCTGCGCGCCCGCGGCGCCGAACTCCTCGGCGAGGTAGCGCAGTACGAGAACATCTTCCGGCTCTGCAACCTCCGCGGCCCCGCAGGCATCATCGTCGCCCTGGCCGAACAGATTGGCTGACGCGAGCCTGCCGCGCGGAGCATGTCGACGGTCAGCTTCGCTATGACGCCTCCGCGACAGGGGCGGCGCGGGCTGCTGTACGAGCCCGGGGATTCCGCGGCGGACGATGTCGGGCGCGGGGAGGACTTCGCGGGCCCGCACGGCCGCCCAGCCGCTGGTGTGGAGGAGGAAGTCGGCGTACCGCGGTTCGGCGGCGACGGCCGTACGAGCTGGACAAGCGGCTCGCACGGCAAGCGACTGCGTTGCACACCGCGGCGCCGGCCGTCGATGGCCTCCCCCGCAGGGGCCCGGTCGGTGGCACATCGCCCTTCCGCCGATCCGGCTCTCCAAAGCGTGGGTCCAGCCCCGGCGTCGACGAGGGCGCCCGACAACGCAGGCGCACGGCCCGGGCCCAGGACGCCGGCCGGCACCGCAGTCGCGGGGTGCCGCTAGCACGGGGCCAGGGCTCTCGCACATCTGTGACCTACGAGGTATCCGCAGGTCAGTCGCCTCGTGTTTGGGGACGCCTTGTGGGCGTGAAAGTCGGCTGGGGCCCGGACTGCCCTGATTGTTCCTCCGGGCGAATCCAGGTTTGGGCGATTTCCGCGACCCAGATGGCAGCCGCCTCGGGAGCAGACGGGGGTGCGCCAACGACGACGAGTTCGGTGACGCCTGCCGCACCGAGTGCGGGGAGGTGCTCCGGGGTGCCGTCGCTCAGCGCCACTGCGACGGTGAGCTCGTCAAAAGCGCGACCGTGGCGGGCGCACTCGTCGGCGAGAACGGCGATGCGCGCGGGGACGTCGGCCGCCGGGACGTTGAAGCCGTACCAGCCATCGGCGAGCGTGACCGCGCGGCGCAAGGCGGCGTCGCTGTTGCCTCCGACCACGACCGGGAGCCGGCCGCCGCGCAGCGGCTTCGGATTGACCCGGATGGCGTCGAAGCGGGTGAACTCCCCCGTGAAGGAGGCCGGGTCCTCTGCCCAGATAGTGCGCATCGCGGCGAGGTACTCTTCGGCCCGCCGCCCGCGACTGGCGAAGGGGACTCCGAGCGCTGCGAATTCCTCGGCCGACCAGCCGACCCCGACACCAAGGCTGAACCGCCCGGCGGAGAGCACGTCGAGTGTGGCGGCCTGTTTGGCGACCACGATCGGATTGTGCTCAGGCAACAGGAGTACGCCGGTGGCGAGTTCGATCCGGCTGGTGACCGCCGCCGCGAAGGTCAGGGCAAGCAGCGGGTCCAGCCAGTTCGCGTCCGCGGGCACGGCGATCCGGCCGTCCACGGAGTAGGGGTAGCGGGAGGCGGGCGCATCCACGAGCACCACGTGCTCGCCGCACCAGAGTCTTGCGAAGCCGTGTGTCTCCGCGGCTGTGGCCACCGCACGGATCACCTCGGGACGGGCACCGTCACCGATACCGAGCGCGTGCAACCCCACTCGCATTCTCCACCTCCGGGCGTCACCTTAAGCGCGCAGCCCGGACGCCCTCGGGTGACGTGGCGCGCCGCGGGCGGAGGCAGCGGGGACTGCCGTCCAAACGAGTGAGACCACTACCCCCGCCGCGGACATGTCTGCGTCCGCGATCCCGGATCTGTTCGATATGCACATCAACGCGGCTGTCCGCTGGGTCCAGCATGCCAAGAGGACTGGATCGACTACGGGGCCGACGGCCGGCAACATCCTCTGGGTGCCTCGGGCCTTCGAACACTGTGGCGATCTCGCCGACGAGGTCGGTGGTGAGCATTGGCGCGACGTACGGTCCCGGCGCATTCGACAATCGTCCGGTGACCGATGAGAAGCGTTGCCTCACCCTTCGCGTCGTCGTTCCTGATCCCACACAGAGGACACGAGGTGCGGCCGGCCGAGGCGTCGTGCGCCGAAGGCTGCTGCGACGCTCTCTGCGTGACCATCCAGCGCGACGGCGATTACGTGCTCTGGGACGAGTGGCGCAATCCTGACGAGGACGAGGTTGACCTGACCGCCTTACGCTTTGAGGCTCAGGAGTACCAAAGAGAAGTCGAGCAGGCGACCGCGGACCGCAGCTGGGAACGGCCGGCGCGGACCGTTGCACGGCTGCTGGAACAAGACCTCCGAGAACGCACTGACCGGGTCGCACGGTGGGAGTGCGAACTCGGCGCCGTGTCCGCCTCTGAACGGCTCGCTGAGCAACTCGTCGCAGCTGACCCGCGCCAAGCCGCCGAAGTCCGCGGCGGCTCAACAGACTTCGCCAGGCAACCAGCGCCGTATCAGACAACGTTTGCCCTGTTGTGATGTGACGCGCCGCTCGGGTGCTGGCGCAGCGGTGCGCACCACGAGTCGGTCCGGGTGGCAGACCGTGTGCGGGTTCGTGAGATCGATGACGATGAAGGCCAAGGTTGCTGCAAAGCCCGGCACCTGGATCGGTGTCCGGGACTCCGCACTCTTGTCGATCTCGCGGGTCAGCCTTCGGAGGGACGCGGGGCGCGCAAGTGCGCCCGTTCCTTCAGCTCCTCCTCGTCGACCAGCTTGAGCATCGGCTGACCCGGCGCGCACACCATGGTCACCACGAACTTGGTCGGTGCGTCCGACAGGGCGTTGCCGTCCTGGTAGTGGATCACGTCACCGCCTGGCTCCCAGAACGTCCCACCGGCCTCGACCACACGCTCTGGCTCACCCTCGAGCTCGAACCGGAGCGCGCCCTCCATCACGTAGCCGAACGACGGGCCCGAATGGCGATGCGGAGGGAGCCCGGGGTGACCGGGAGGCCAATCGACGAGGATGGTCATTCCCGAACCACCTTCGGGAAAGAAAGGCGGAGTGACTTCCTGCAGCAACTTGACTTCGGGCGGCAAGGAGACCTCATGGGCGCTCCCGTGCTCTGGGTTCTTCGCTGACATGTACCACACCTCCGTAAGCCTGCCCGGAATGGACGATCTTGCGTCGGCCACCGCATTCCGGACCGGTGTACCGACCCACTCGTTCGGCGGTGACCAAGTTCGCCGGTTCCCGGCTCACACAACTCGCTTCGCAACGAGGACATGCCACAGCCCGCATCCGTGACAGGCCGTGCGCCTTCTGCCTCGCCCAAACGGTCTCGACACCACCCTGCCTCCCGTCGGCGGCCGCCACAATCCGGGAGCCAGCGGCATCGAGACCGCACCGCGCCATGTCATCGGCGGGCATCCAGCGCCGTATCAAGCAACGTCTGCCCTGTTGTGATCTGACGCGCCGCTCAGGTGCTCGCGCAGGCGGTGCGTCACCATGGGTCTGTCCGGGTGGCAGAACGTGTACGGGTTCGTAAGATCGATGACGACGAAGGCCGGAGGTTGCTGCGGATCATCCGCAGAGGCACCGGCTCGGTCGTGACGTGGCGGCGGGCTCAGATGGTGCTGCCATGCCACAGGGCATGACGGTGGCGGAGAACGCCGAGGTGGCGTTCACGAGCGCGGACTGGTTCCGCGATGTGATTCACGAGGCCGAGCAACGGGCGGTAGACAGGCTTCGCGACGGCTGCATCAGGGCGCCCTCGGAGCGCGCTACGTCTCCCTCGGTACGGACACGGCCGCCGCGTTGGTCATCCGGCTCCGCACATGATCGGTCGGACAGCTCCTAGCTGCTCGGTATTGGTGGCCCGGGCGAAGCGCAGGATGGTGCCGCGGCTGATGTGGAGTTCACGGGCGATGGCTCGCAGGCTGTCGCCGCGTTCGATGCGTTCGTGGATCTGCTGGTGGCGCTCGGGGGCGCGGAGCAGCCAGGGGCCGCGGCCGTCCGTGCACGTCGATTACGCCGGCGTGGTCGCGGCAGACGATCCGCACCTCGGGGTGTTCGCGCAGCCAGGCGGCGGAGGTGTGCGCGATGCGGTCTGCAAGGGCGTCGCTGGGGCGGTGAGTGTTCGTGTCCACGAGGATCGTTGCGTGGGTACGACCACGGCGCACGGCGAACTCGTCGACGCCCAGATACGGGACAGGCTCCGGCAGCAGAACGGGTGGTGCGTGAAGGAGGCGGGGCTGGGTGTCCTTGCAGGTGGTGACGGCTGTGCGTCCTCACTGAATGGCTCCGGCACGTCCGCCAGGAAACAGGGCAGTGTCAGTGAGTTGGGGGTGAGGACAATCGTGCGGCGTGTGTCAACCCATCAGATCCGATTCTGCTCGGCGCCAGACACCGCTGGTCGTAGCAGTGCACGCGCGTGGATATCTGTCCGCGTCCCGGACAGGCGGTCGACTCCACCGGGGAGCGCACAACGAGTCGGGCCTCGGTGTCCCCTAGAGCCACTTCTTCGACCTCCACCACAACGAGGTGATGCCCACCAGCTCTTGATCGTCGTGCATGCCCAAATCGGCCTTTCGGATTCACTGAAGCCGCCCCGGGGAACGGTGTGAACTGGCCCCAGTGATGCGGTTGTTGTCGAGACCGGGCCTCGGCATGATGGATGCCGCATGCCGTGAATCGACGCTGCCCATCGCCTCTCCGCGATGAGGCCCAGCCGTGCCCCATGTCGCGATATAGCGTTAGTCTTCTACTCGCGCCGCTGCCTGCGTCGCGCGGAGACGTTCGACAGGACCAGGACGGAAGCATGTCGGGAGAGATTTCGCCCACCGGGAAGCACTCCGGCTCCAGCTCGTCGCCCGAGCTGCGAGCCTCTCATGCCGACCGGGACCGGGTGGTGGATGTGCTGCGTATCGCGGCGGGGGACGGCCGGCTGACCGCGGACGAGTTGGACGAACGCCTGGAAGCTGCCCTATCGGCGCGGACTCTGAGCGAACTGACGACGCTCACCGCTGACCTGCCGCCCGTATCGGCTACGGTCGGCGGGACTGGAGCAGACGTCAAGGACATGGTTCGGATCGAACAGGTCCACAGCGGCGCGGTCGAGCGCGTGGGGCGCTGGGTGGTACCGCGAAGGCTGGAGCTCGCGGTGACGTACTGCGAGGTGACGCTTGACTTCACTGACGCAGTGATCATGCACCACACCTTGCGGATCGACGTGGGCATGACGGGGAAGACCCTGACGCTGGTCACGAGGCCGGGCATCGTGATCGACACTGATGGTCTGCAGCTGGTGCACAGCAAGGTCAAGTACCGTCAGATTCCGACGGATCCTGATACGCCGGTCACTCTGCGAGTGGAGCTGGTCGGTCAGAAGGCCCACGGCCGCGTGGTGGTGCGGCCCCCGCGTCGGACGTTCGGGCAGTGGCTGCTGCGTAGGTCCCCGTCCTTCCCCTCAGGCGCTTGACTCCATCAGTGCGACCGCTGCCGAAGTGAACCTGGTCGGCTCCACTGCTTGGTCTGGTTGGCTTTGCACGCGGGCGAGCCCGTAGGACTCGGTTCCAGTCGCGCTCAGGGCGGCGTTGAAGGTGGGCCCGTCCACGATCGCCGCGCAGAGCCGCGGGCCGGTGAAGATGCGGCTCCAGCCCCTGACACCCTCGATGGATGCGACCGCGATGCTCTCCCTTTCCTCACGCCCAGTGGGCACTTGGAAGAGCATCTCCGCGCCGCGGCGGTCCAGTTCGAGATGACCGAGTCCGTCGATTGCGCACACGTCGACGCGGCCCGCAGCGGGCGATGGCCTTGCTCAGCTGTTTGTCGTCGGCGGGCTTCGACCGGCTCGTTCACCGATGACACCGCAATCGCGGCCTCAGCCACCGCGCGGTGAGGGAAGTGCCTTGGCCTGCCACATCACTGGGATTCTGCGGCAGGCCAAGGAGGTCACAACTCCAACGTCCGACTCCCCGCTCCCCGGGAGGCTTGGGCGCCGTCCTCACACGTCTGCCGGTCAGACGTCTTGGGGGCGGAACCCGTAGACACCGGCCTTGACTTGGGTCGGCTGTGGGAGCGACGTACTCGGCTACTGCCCCGCGGTCTCATGCCGTCACGTCCGGGGCGCGGCTCGCCTCGATCTCCGGCGCGAGCTGCTCGTCGGCGATGCGCTCGGCCTGGGCAGGCAGCAGGTGCCGACGGCGAGATCGGCCAGAGTGTGGCGGAGCGCCATGCGCTCGGGGCGCGCGCAGGTAGGGCTCGGTGGGCAGTGCTCAGGACGCGGGAGATGGCGGCCTGCCCGACGTCCAGGAGTGTGCGGTACTTCTCCCTGCCTTGGGCCCCCGCCTTGGGCCGAGCGGGCCGCTGCTTCGACACCGGTGAAGCCGCCGCGCTCAGCCGGCGCGGCCACCAGGGCCTCCTACTTGGCGCGGCGCGCGGCGCCGATCACCTCCTGCGCTCCTTGATATGGCGTTCCTCCATGCCGGATGCCGGGGTCAGGTTGTGTGGGTGGGCCAAGGGATGTCAGTGGCGACTGCGGCGGTGTAGTCGATGCCCGGCACGGAGAATCCGTACAGGCGTTGGACTTCGGCGCGGAACCAGGCAAGGTCGGCGAGGTCGGCGATGGTGTTGGTGGTGGCGGCCTCCCAGCGTTCGGCGACGGCCGCCTGGACGTCGTCAGTGAGTTCCCAGTTGTCCAGGCGGACCCGGCCTTCGTCATCGAGAGTGAGCGGGGCGGCACCGGTGAGCTGGTCCCAGAGGGCGGCGAGCTGGCGTACCGGCGGGACCATGGCCTCGCCAAGGACGCCGCGCAGCAGACCGGTGTACAGAGCGATGCCGGGGATGGCGGTGGAGGACTGGGTGACGGCGGCGCCGTTGACGGAGGTCACGGCCCGGCCGCCCACCGTTTTCTCGAGCAGCTCGTTCAGGGTGCGGGCGGTGGCCTCCAAGTGGGCCTTGGCTGCCCCGATGGTGCCCTGCCGGTAGATCGCCGCTGTCAGCGGCGACCCGATGTACGAGAGCGCGGCGGTGGCGAAGCCGTCGCCGAGCAGGTCCCGTCCGGCGAGGTGGTCGATCCAGCGTTCCCAGTCCGCGCCGCCCATCACGGCCACGGTCTGCTCGACATCATCGCCCTCGGCGGGCTCGGTCTCGACCTCGCGGACCTCGGGAACGCCCTGGTCGTCGAAAAGCAGGGTCTTGGTGCGGTTCGCCTGGCCGATCGGTTTGAGGACGGAAGCGTAGGTGGTGCCAGTGTCGGGGTCGGTGCGCCGGGGCGCGGCCACCGAGTAGATCAGGTAGTCGAGCTTGCCGCCGAATCGCTGCTCGAGGAGGTCGGCGACCTGGTTCTTCATGGTGTCGGAGAACGCGTCGCCGTTGAGGAAGACCAGATCGCGACCGGCGGTGCGGGCGATGTCGGCGGTGGCGGCGGTGCGGTACCAGCCGGCTGTAGCGGTACGCCGTTCGGTGGGGGCCTTCTCGAAGGACACCATGATGCCGCGGATGCCGGCGCGCTTGAGTCCGGCGAGAGTGGCCGCCAGGCCGTATCCGGCCGAGGAGCCGATGATCAGAGCCACCGGCCCGGCACCCTCCGGCGCGGCGGCAGGGGCGGGGCATGCCTGCCACATGTCGGCCACCAACTGCTCGCAGCCCGCCGGGTGGGAGTCGAGGAAGAGGAAGCCCCGGTTGCGGGGGGTGACAACGCGCTCGCTCACGATTGCAGTCCTTGGTTCGGCTGGAACAAAGACACGGCGACCAGCGACCAGCCGGGCCACCGCTTCCTGCAAGTCTGCGACAGGACGGACACCGACAGAGGCCCCACCAGAGACAATGATCGCGAGCCGGTCTTGGAGTGTTTCCACCACTTCCAGCAGAGCAGTGACTGCGGCCAGGCTCGCCATTGCCGCCCAGCACTTCACCTACACCCTCCACTGATCCGCCACCGGGCCGGACGAAAGGGAGACAGGGCCCTGCCTCCGCCACGAAGTGGGGCCGCAGCGTGGCAGATTGGGGTCTTTCCGTCGTCTAAGGATGCGGATGATGACGACGAGACAGCTGCCGCTGTCCGCACAGGCGCTACGAGCGTGAAGTCGAGCACTTCCTGGCCTTCGTCGGCATCGCCAGCGCCCTCATCTGCTCTCGCCGCTACGCCAACTGAGCTGATCCTTTATTGGTTTGCAGCCGGCCAGCCCGGTCGGATAGGAAGCTTGCATGCTGAAGGGCAACAAGGTCGGGCTGAGGGCCCGGTACGAGGACGACATCCCGGTCTTGCGGGCCGAGCTCTACGACGACGTGGTCAACGGCTCGCGGGCCGAAGGCCGGCCGTGGCGGCCGATCACGCCAGGTTCGAAGGACTCGCGGCTCGTAGTGGACGACAAGGAGCAGGGGCTCGTCCCGTTCTCCGTGGTGGAGCTGGACGGCGGCACGCTGGTCGGTACCGCGACGCTGTGGGGCATCGACAACCACAACCGGTCCGCACACATCGGGTTGGGGCTCCTGCCGTCCTCGCGCGGCAAGGGCTACGGCACCGACGTGGTCGCGGTGCTGTGCCACTACGGCTTCGTCGTGCGCGGCCTGCAGCGGCTGCAGATCGAGACGCTGTCGGACAACGACGCGATGCTGCGCTCCGCCGAGCGCAACGGCTTCGTCCGCGAGGGCGTGCTGCGTTCCTCGGCCTGGGTGCTGGGCGAGTTCCTGGACCAGGTGCTGCTCGGACTCCTCGTCCAGGACTGGAAGCCGGACTCGGAGGGCTAGCCGCCGCCCGACGGTCAAGGGCGGGCAGCGGAGCCGACATGGACGGCCGAGAGTCAGGACGAACCCGGTCACTCTGTCGCTCCACGCCCTTGGCCACTCCTTGCGCGAGAGCGCCGACGGTCTCGGCATCACGCCGACCGCAGTGCCCGTTGGGATGCCGGGTTGCACAAAGCCGGGTCCCGGCGGGGCCGGTGCCCGTCAGTTTTGGGTGACGTCCTCGGATGGTGCGCGGGCAAGGGTGTCCGCCACCGTTGTGCATGCGAGCCGGGTCACCGAGCGCAGCTCGGCGTCCGAGGCGCCGGCACGGCTCAGTACGGCCAGCGATTGATTGACAGCGACGACGAACGTGGCGAGCTCGTCAAGCGTTCGACTGTCGGCCGAGGAGTCCGCCAGTGCCGCACGTACCCGTTGGCGCTGTAGGTCGAGCAGGCCACGCACCTGCACGCTGTTCTCCTCCTTCAGCGTCAGTGACTGCGCGGCGGACTGGGCGATGAGGCACCCCACGGGGACCGACGGATCGGCGATGCGGCCCAGGATGACGTCGAAGAACGCCTCGACCGCGCGCACCGGATCACCGGGATGCGCCGCGAGCGCCTGCTCGTACTGCGCGCCGTAGATCGACGTATAGCGGTCGAGGCACTTGCCGAACAGGGCGTCCTTGTTGCCGAAGGCGCCGTAGAGGGAGCCGCGGCCGAGGCCGGTGGCCGAACCGAGGGCATCGAGCGAGGCGTCCGCGTACCCGCGCTGCCAGAACACCCGCATGGCCTGGTCCAGGGCCGCATCGATATCGAACTGCTTTCGGCCGGACACGGCGTCCACCTCCTCCTTCACGTCTCTGTCACGTCTCTGCCGTGAGCCTACTCGCATCTTGGATCGATCGGTCGAGCCATCCAGTCATCTTTGACCGATCGATCCAAGATGGTTAGCGTGAAGGTCCCGGTTCTCGCACTCGAAAGGGGGCACGATGATCGACGACATCGCGTCAGACGTCCGCGCACAGGCTGTTCCGCCCGTCGACGGGCGTCGGGCGCGCGCCGGGTTCTGGCTCGTGGCCGCGGTGTACACCCTGGTCATGCTCGGTGGGACGCTGCCGATTCCGCTGTACGCGCTCTGGGCGCCGCGGATGGGCTTCGGGCCCTTCACCACAACGCTGATCTTCGCCGTCTACGCCTTGGGGACCGTGCTCGCGCTGATGGCGTTCGCGTCCCTGTCCGACTGTGTGGGCCACCGCCCCCTCCTGGCTGCCGCTGTACTCGACACGGCGACGAGCACAGCGCTGTTCCTCTTGGCCGACGATGTCGGAACCCTGCTCGCGGCACGGTTCCTGTGCGGGATAGGTACCGGCGTCTACGTTCCTGGCCGTCATCGTCACCCCGGAGACGGTCACGGCGGGGCGGTGGATCACCGGGCGCCGGCCGGCTCCGGCATTCCTCGTAGCGGGCGTCGCGGTGTTCGAGGCCGGGCTGTGGGCACGGTCACTGCCGACGTTCGCTGCCGGAACGCTCCTGGCGGGTACAGGCATCGGCCTGGCCTTCCGCCGCGGTGTCGGGGTCGCCCAGCGGTTCGCCGACCCGCGGCGCAGGGCGGATCTGATCTCCACGTACTTCCTGTTCGCCTACACCGGCACGATCGTGCCTCCGCTGGCCCTGGGACTCCTCGACCAGACCATCAATCAGGACGTCGCCGCCTTGATCCTGGCCGTCGCCGTCGTTGCGACGACCCTCGCGAGCGCACTCCGCCGCCCCACCACCGCCATTGCCCGAGCGACCGCCGCGCTGAGTGGCTCCACCCCTCTCCTGCATGCTCCATGAAACCCCGTCAAGTCCCGCGACAAAGGACCGGCGTACTGAAGCCACCGCCAACATGCGATTTGTGAATGTTGGGGATTCAGCAACAAGAGTGGAGTACGCCTCTTGCCGGTGCTGCAGACGTACGGCATCCACGGGGTCGCGGTGGGCGCTACGGGCCTGCGTGCGTCAGGCCGTCGGGACACGGATCCCGAGCACCATGCGCGCCACTCACGTCGCGTTCACCGCGCTCGCGGGCCTCGCCCTCACGCGGCACACCGAACCAACACACCCAACACCGATGGAGGAAAACATGACCGACCCTGCTGCAATCACCGCCCACGTCTGCGACAACCCCGTCCGCGACCTGCCACTGCACGACCTGGCCGGCTTCACCCACCGCTGGGTCGACGCGGGCGGCGTCCGACTTCATGCGGTCGAGGGCGGTCAGCCG
Organism: Streptomyces sp. RLB3-17; assembly: GCF_007113425.2. NCBI lineage: Bacteria > Bacillati > Actinomycetota > Actinomycetes > Kitasatosporales > Streptomycetaceae > Streptomyces > Streptomyces sp. RLB3-17. Next base: position 384,458 of record NZ_CP041610.2, read on the forward strand.
AACGGCCCAGCCGTCGTGCTGCTCGCTGGATTCCCGCAGACCTGGTGGGCATGGCGAAAGGTGATGCCCGACCTGGCCGACCGATTCCACGTCATCGCGATCGACCTGCCAGGCCAGGGCCACTCCGAACGCCCGCACGGCAGCTACGACACGCACACCGTCGCCGCGTACGTCCACGCCGCGGTGAAAGCGCTCGGAGTCTCGACATACTGGCTGGTCGCCCACGACATCGGCGCGTGGGTCGCCTTCTCCCTCGCGCTGAAGTACCAGAGCCGGCTGCATGGCGTCGCACTCCTCAACGCCGGAATCCCCGGCATCACACTCCCCGACACCATCCCGACCGACCCCGAGGTGGCATGGAAAACTTGGCACTTCGCATTCCATCTCGTGCCCGAACTGCCCGAGACACTGCTCACAGGCCGCGAACGCGAGTACGTCGGCTGGTTCCTGAAGGCCAAAACCCTCTCCCCCAACACCTTCGACGACGCCGAGATCGAACAGTACGCCGCGGCCATCGCCGCTGACGGCGGACTCCGCGCTTCCCTGGCCTACTACCGAGACGCCGCTGATTCGGCGCGAAAGAACCACGAGGCCCTTGAACAACAGCACCTGACAGTGCCGGTTCTCGGGATTTCGAGCAGCCACGGCTCCATCCCCGACATGGCAGCTTCCCTCAGGCCGTGGGCCGACAACGCTACCGGGATCGTCGTGCCGAACGCAGGACACTTCATCCCGGACGAACAACCCGAGGCCGTCGCTGCCGCCCTGGCCGACTTCATCACTCGAGGCGACTGACACCGGCCAACCCCCGCTGCCAGGAGATCTGCCCGTTCCGGCTCACCACGAACTCGCCGAACGCGACTCTCACTCCCGAGTGGGGGAGCTCCGCGTCCAGCGTCCAGCCGTGCCCGGCCGCTCCTGCCCGCGCCCACGCAGCGCCTCCAGTACTGACAGCACCCTCTCCCCACTCCCCCACGGTGTGCACCGCGCCCGTAGCGTTCACCGACCGTGGACGTCGATGCCGGTCCAGGCAGCGCCCCGGCGGGGAAGGCCAGCCCATCGGGGCCCGACCGGCGCTCAGCGCGTTTTCGGTAAGCCGACGGTCCACGGCGATCATGGTCTCGGGGCCGGGATAATTGGCGTAGGGTTGAGGAATCCGACGCGGGGTGGAGCAGCTCGGTAGCTCGCTGGGCTCATAACCCAGAGGTCGCAGGTTCAAATCCTGTCCCCGCTACTGAAACCTGAGGGGCCGGCACGATGTGCCGGCCCCTCAGGCGTGTCCAGCCCCGAGGCACGCGGCACTGCAGCACGCCCGCCGGACAGGCCGAACTGCGCCGTCAGCGGCCGCGCTCGCCGGGCGCGAGCAGGCTGATCACTTTGGCGCCGGTTTTCGTTCCGATGTTCCTCAACTCCCACGTCGTCGGAGGATGTCGTAGGTCAGGTGCGTCGCGGTCGAGGTCGGGGTCACGCTCCGCTGCGCCAGTATGCGCGGTGCTCCGCCGGTGAACAGTGGCGTCCCGGCGCCCAGCACGACGGGTGCCAGGTGCAGAGACAGGGTGTCGACGAGTCCGGCGTCGAGCGCCGAGCCGATCGTGGCGCCGCCGCCCATGAGGACGACGTCGAGTTCCTTGCCGCTGTCCGAGGACGCCGCCTCGGCAAGCTCGCGGGCGGTGGCGACGGCGTCGGACAGACCGGTGGTGACGAACGTCCAGTCGAGGTCGGTGAGCCGCACCGACTCCGGCGGCGAGTTCGTCACGACGACGAACGCGGGCTTGCCGACCTCGCCGGCGCCGTAGCCGGTCTTGTCGTCCCAGCCGTTCGGTCCGTCGACCAGGTCGAAGAGCCGGCGGCCGAGGACGACGGCGCCCGAGCGGGCGGTCCCCTCACGCAGGACCCGGCGGTCGTCGGGGTCGCCGGAGAACGCCCAGGTGTGCAGGGCCTCGCCGCCGATGCCCAGAGCGCTGTCCGGGCCGGGGCCGGGGCCGGGCCCGGTGACGAAGCCGTCGACGGATACCGAGATGTCAGCGATGATGCGGGTCATGCCAGGGCAGACCCGATCCGCCGCCCGGACTCATCGCTCACGCATCAAGCATGTGTGGGATGCGAACCCGATAGCCCCGGAGCAGAGGGTGCCTGGCGACAGTCTGGGCAGCTCAGGCGGCCTGTACGGCAGGCAAGAGAGCCAGGCTCTTCTTGCCCTGGGTCAGCCGACGGGTCATCCGCGTGATCACCGCCCAGGGGCTCAGATTCTCCGAGTGCTGGACGAGCCGTTCGTAGTCGCGGGCATACCGATGTGCGTGCATGATCCAGGCGAGCCAGCGTTCGGCGACCCATGTGAATTACATTCGGGGCGTGGCCGCGAGTGAGGGCCGATCCGCCCGAGAGACGAGAGCCTGGAGCGCAGCTGCCGGACGATGGCTGTGATGAAGCCCCCGCGTCGGGTCTCGCGTGTCACCGACGCTCCCCGTCCTGCTGGTCCGCCGCGCCGGCCGAGGAAACTGCACTTTGCCCCGGCACTCACGGTGGCGAATCCACGCGAGCAGAAGGTCCAGCTTGTGCTCGGACTCCTCTGGCATGACGATCTGGGCCAGGCCGAGGACGAGGGACACCACAAGCGTCGTAACCACTTCGGCGACCACGACTCATCTCCACATCGACCTTCATCTACAGTGCTGAGGCAGCAGCGGTGAACACTCGTGGGCAGGGTGGAGACGAGGTCGGCATTCCGATGCAGGTAGCGGTCGAGCATCCCGATATGTCAGAAGACGCGCGCTTGGCTGCCTACGGCGCTGTCTCCACCTCACTCGCCCTGCGAAGTGATCACCGGCTGGGCGAGCTTGTGGATGCCGCCGTGCCGCTCGGCTCCGGTATCGGCGGGAAGTCCGCACTGCTGGACGTTGACGGGAAGCCGGTCTTCGTGAAGCGGGTGCCGCTCACGGATATGGAGCGGCTGCCGAAGCATGTACGGTCCACGGCCAACCTGTTCGGGCTTCCCACCTTCTGCCAGTACGGCGTCGGTGGGCCCGGTTTCGGGGCGTGGCGGGAGCTCGCCGTTCACACCATGACGACGAACTGGGTGCTCGGAGGGCAGTACCAAGGGTTCCCGATGATGTACCACTGGCGCGTGCTGCCAGACACGGCCGCGCTCCCCCAAGAACTCGCGGACGTGGAGCGGGCCGTGGCCTATTGGGGAGGACGGACGGAGGTACGCCGTCGTATCGAGGCCCTTCAACAATCCTCTGCGAGCCTCGCGCTGTTCCTGGAGTACATCCCTCAGACCCTGCACGAGTGGTTCACCGAGCAGGTACAGGCTGGCGAAGAGCCTGCTGACCGGGCTTGCTCTCTGGTGGAGGGGGAGCTGGAGGCCGGCACGTCCTTCATGAACGCTCGCGGGCTCCTGCACTTCGACGCCCACTTTCAGAACATCCTGACCGACGGCCGACGCCTCTACTTCGCCGACTATGGCCTCGCCCTCTCCTCCCAATTTGATCTGTCACCGTCCGAGACCAGTTTCTTCGAACTGCACCGGACCTACGATCGCTGTTACACGCGCAGCTGGCTGGTGAACTGGCTGATCACGGCACTATACGGATACGAGCGGAAAGAACGCGTGGCGCTTATTCACGCATGTGCGGAGGGCGCGGACCCGCCGGACGGACCGCGGGAGGCCAGGGCGATCCTCTCCCGTCATGCACCGCTCGCCGCAGTGCTGACGGACTTCTACGTCAAGATCCAGGACGAGAGCAGGGAAACCCCGTACCCGTTGAAGGCGCTCCGCAGGGCCCTCTATTCCGCTGGCCTCGGAGGCCCCGACGTCCCCAGCGGGCCTAAGCGGGGTTAGCCATCCGATTCGCCAGAGGAGGTCCTCACCACGCGGCCGCTCACTGTCGGTTAACCGCCAGTTGCGCTACCTTGCGGCCTTCCTTGCGGCGTTCGGAAGGCTTGGCCAGGAACTCGTGTGCGGCCCTGGAGTCAAACGGAGAGGGCATCGGCCTCCATCGGTCGATCTCGGGATCGCCTCTCGGGATCGCCATAGAGCTCAAGCAACGCTGACGGGTCGGACTCGGCCCACTCTCTCAGCAGTATGCCGTCGCCTGATAACCGAATGCTTGGCGGCAGAACGAGCTAACGTTTGCTGGGGCTTCGCCGGACAACACAGTGGCACTCTGGCCACCGACACACGACACCGTCCATGCCGTCAAAACTCGTGAACAACACGGGCTCGATGAGCACCCAACCGCTGCCCGAACTCGTCAACAAACGCTGTCACTTGAAGGATCAGGCACACGTTCCGTAAGGACGATCAAAGCGGTTCGACTTCGTCATGAGAGGTGAGCGACGGCGTTCAAGCAGCCCAGCCCGCGGTGTTCGAGTGCGACTCATACAAGTAGCGGGTGTTGCGGCCTCATTTCTCGCCGGTGATGCGTTCGTATGTGCGGTCCGGTGTTTCGATGGTCCGCGTGCGCGATGATTTCCGTGGCGGGCCCGGGGGCGGCGTTCACCCGGGGGCATCGGTGCTCGCTGCGTTGGTCAGGATCGCGCTCGCGACAACCTCGAAGAGATGATCGGCGCGTGGGGCGAGCGAGGGTTGATCGCTGAGCCACGCGAGCGCCGCTACCAGCGCGAACAGATCGGTGCCATCAATGTCGGTCCGCGCTATGCCCGCGGCCTGGGCACGGGCGAGGAGCCGCGCACCGGCCGCGCGCAGGGTGACGCACGAAGCATGGAGTGCGGACTCGGTGTCCTCGATGGCGGCTGCCATCAGCACGGTCACGCCCCGATATTCGGTTGTCCACGCCACGCAGTCGCGTAGCCACGAAACGAGAGCGTCTTCGGGCGAGCTCGACGTCTCCAGCTCGCCTGCCTGTGCCGTCATCTCGTCGAAGCTTGTGCGGAGCAGAGCCTCGAGCAGCGCCTCGCGTGTCGGGAAGTGACGCAGCAGCGTCGCGAGCCCGACGTCGGCCCTGCGTGCGATGTCGCGCAGTGATACGTCGACACCCTGCTCGGTGATGGCGGTGCCCGCGACTGCGAGCACGTGGTCGCGGTTCTTCCTGGCGTCGGCCCGCATCTGTCCCTCTTGACTATCTGGATCAGTGGTCCATATATTCGGATCAGTGGTCCGGATATGCGGATCACTGATCCGGTAAGTCTATCCCCGACAGGGGCAGGAGAAAAAATGATGCCGAGGCACACGATGAGGGCAATCCGGCTGCATGAGCACGGTGGCCCTGAAGTTCTGCGTTGCGACGAGGTGCCGACTCCCGAGCCGAGGCCGGGTGAGGTGCTCGTTCGCGTCCACGCGATTGGTGTCAATCCTCCGGACTGGTACCTGCGCGACGGGCTGACCATCCTGCCTCCGGAGACGAGGCCGAAGTTCAGCTTGCCCGTGATCCCGGGGACGGACGTGTCGGGCGTCGTCGAGGCCGTCGCCGCGGACGTGGACGGTCTCGCCGTAGGCGATGAAGTCTTCGGTCTCCTGCGTTTTCCCAGCTTCGACGGCAGCGCATACGCCGAGTACGTGGCCGCGCCTGCGTCGGACCTCGCACGCAAGCCGGCCGGCATCGATCACGTGCACGCCGCCGGGGCGCCCATGGCCGGGCTCACCGCGTGGCAGTTCCTGATCGAGCTCGGACACGACCATCCGTCTCCCTTCCAGGAGGCGCAGCATCGCCCGATGACGCTCGGCGCCGACACGAAGGTGCTCATCAATGGCGCCGCGGGCGGCGTGGGGCACTTCGCACTACAGCTGGCGAAATGGAAGGGTGCACATGTCATCGCGGTGGCATCGGGCGCACATGAATCGTTCTTGCGTGAGCTCGGCGCCGACCAGTTCATCGACTACACCAAGAGCCGTCCCGAGAAACTCGTGCACGACATCGACCTCGTTCTCGACGCTGTCGGTGGGCGCGACAGCAGTCGCTTCCTGCGCACGCTCAAGCGCGGCAGCGCCCTGTACCCGGTGTTCTTCGGCGACTACGACGACGAAGAAGTCGCGAAGCTGGGCGTCACAGTCTCGGGCACCCAGGTCCGCTCGAACGGCGCGCAACTCGCCGAACTGGGGCGCCTGCTCGACGCAGGCACGGTTCGCGTCGCGATAGACAGCACGTTTCCGCTCGCGGATGCCCGAGCGGCACACGAACGCGCCGCCCAGGGGCATATCCAAGGAAAGATCGTACTTACGGTCGCTTAGGAACGAGCCGTTTCATAGGCACGTCCGGCACTCGCCCTCGGGGCGCTGGTGGCCATCGACACGCCGATGCGGAAGCTTTGGGGCCCGTCTCCCGACCAGGTGGCCGCAATGATCGCAGCCGCGAACCGAGTGCCCAGTTCGATGGGCTCGGTTGGCCGCAAGGGATCGCCGAGACGCTCGCATTCCTAATGCCCGACGGCGCCACTGCACCACCGGCGGCACATCACCGTCGGGTGCTGCTAGGGCGCGTATCGAGTCGTGATCAATGTGCCTTCTAGGGGCCCGCCCCGAGGTGCCTGCCAGCGTGGGAGAGGGACATGTCACGTCCTGCGCCGGCCGGAACATAGATCATCGCCGGTGCTCCGCGGAGGTACCGTCACTGGGTCAAGTCGGAGCTCGAACCGGCGGCGCACTCTCATCTTGACTCTGTAAAAAGTGAGTTGTCATTCCTGGGGTGGCGGGAAACCATCGCTGCCCATGCTTCAAAGTGAGATTTGGGATGACCAGGCCGCTCAGAGCTATGACTCCCCTGGGACCGGTATGTTCGCGCCGACGGTGCTGAGGCCGACCGTGGACCGACTCGTGGCGCTCACCGACGGCGGGCGGGCGCTGGAGTTCGCCATCGGGACCGGGCGGGTGGCAGTGCCGCTCGCGGAGCGCGGAGTCCCGGTCAGTGGCATCGAGCTGTCGAAGCCGATGATCGACCAGCTCCGGACCAAGGCAGACGACGCGGCCATCCCGGTCGTCGTCGGCGACATGGCCACTGCACGAGTTCCGGGCGAGTTCCAGCTCGTCTATCTCATCTACAACACCATCTCCAACCTGCTCACGCAGGCCGAGCAGGTTGCCTGTTTTCGAAACGCCGCACGCCACCTCGCGCCGGGCGGGCGGTTCGTCATCGAGCTGTGGGTCCCCGAACTTCGCAAGCTGCCGCCAGGTCAGCAGGCCGTGGTCTGGGAGTCGGCGACGGGCTACATCGGGCTCGACACCTACGATGTCCTTCGCCAGCAGGTCGTCTCGCACCACTTCCGGTTCGACACCGAGGCCGGCCGCGAGGCCCGGTTGTTCCGCAGCCCGCACCGATACATCTGGCCGGCTGAACTTGACCTGATGGCCGAACTGGCCGGAATGACACGGGAGTCCAGGCATGCCGACTGGACGGGAGAGGAATTCACTGCGGAGTCACGCTCCCATGTCTCGGTCTACAGGATGGCCAGCCCGCTCTGACCAGGCGAGTCTCCGAGGCCAGCGGCTCATGATGCGGGTAGCGGGTCGTTGCCGCCGGGCAGACGGTCGACCTGGAGGCGGATCAACGTGCCTTCGGTGATGGGGAGTTCGCCGGTGTGGCCGATCCATGCGGAGCGGATGGTCAACCGGGGTGGATGCGGTCCCAGGCCATCGCGCGGGTGGTGCCGTACCGATCGGTGACCTGCGTCGTTACTGCGTCGGGCTGGCCCCAGGTCTCCGGCCTGGCGAAGCGGAACTCCTTGCCATGCTTGGGTGATCGTTCGCCCCGCGGTGAGATCCACGGCACCGGGACGGGCGTGCGCATCACCCGGTCCGCACGCATTCGTCCGAGGACCTCCACCGGCAGCCCGTGCAGGAGCCTGGCCGCGGGGCGTCGTATCCGCCGCCGAAGACGATCAGGCCCGTGTATCGCGGGCGTATCGAAAATCGCATACCCCACCGCAACGGCCCTCCCTCTCCAATGGGGGCATGAACCACGACGCATCCCTGTCAGCGCCGCCCCGCCGCGCGCGCAGGATCGTGCTCCTCAGCCTGGCGATCCTCGGCATCGCGAGCGCCGCGTTCGTCGTGCGGCGGCCGCTCATGATGTCCGCTCCGATGTGCATGGCCGGGCGGTGGCACGGCTGCTTCGACACGTTCAACGGTGTGGTGCTCATGACGTTGGTCGCGCTGCCGTTGGCCGCGCTGGTGGTGTGGGCTCTGGCGCGCCGTCGGCGGGCCGCCGGTGTCACATCGGCGTGGCGGATGTCGCTGGCCGAGGTGGGCATGGTCCACGGGACGGTGCCGTTCATATGGATGACCATGATGCCGGGCTCCGGGGCCGGCACCGTCCCCGCCCGGGTGAGCCTGGTACCGCTGCGGGACCTGGTCACGATGGGGACGGGCCAGATCGTCGGCAACCTGCTGATCTTCGCGGCGCTGGGGTTCTTCGCCCCGATGCGGTTCGCGACGCTGGCCTCCGTGCCGCGGATCCTGGCGCTCGGGGCGGGCTGCTCGGTCCTGGTCGAAACCGCACAGTACGTCCTGCGGCTCGACCGGGTGTCCTCCGTGGACGATGTGCTGGTCAACGCCACCGGCGCCGCGCTGGCCGCGATGGCGTCGCGCCGCTGGTGGCGCACTACGGCGGAAGCGCCGTCGGACCAGCCTCGCCCCGCGCCGGCACCGGCAGGCTGAGTCGGGTGTCCGGTGTGCCTACGTCATTGCATACATCGGCGATATATTGTGCTGCTTAGGCTTCGGACATGCGCGTACTGATCGTGGAGGACGAGCCCTACCTGGCCGAAGCCGTCCGTGACGGTCTGCGGCTGGAGGCGATCGCCGCCGACATCGCGGGCGACGGCGACTCCGCCCTGGAACTGCTCAGCGTCAACTCCTACGACCTCGCGGTCCTCGACCGCGACATCCCCGGCCCCTCCGGCGACGAGGTCGCCCGACGCATCGTCGCCTCCGGGAGCGGCATCCCGATCCTCATGCTCACCGCTGCCGACCGGATCGACGACAAGGCTTCCGGGTTCGGGCTCGGCGCCGACGACTACCTCACCAAACCGTTCGAACTGCGGGAGCTCGTCCTGCGGCTGAGGGCGCTCGACCGCAGACGCGCGTACGCCCGACCTCCGGTCCGCGAGATCGCGGGCCTGCGACTCGACCCCTTCCGCCGGGAGGTCTTCCGGGACGGACGTTACGTCGCGCTGACCCGTAAGCAGTTCGCCGTCCTCGAAGTCCTCGTCGCCGCCGAGGGCGGGGTCGTCAGCGCCGAAGAACTGCTGGAACGGGCCTGGGACGAGAACGCAGACCCCCTCACCAACGCCGTGCGCATCACCGTCTCCGCGCTGCGCAAACGGCTCGGGGAACCATGGATCATCGCCACGGTGCCGGGTGTCGGCTACCGCATCGACACCCACCGCCCCGGCAGTACGCATGCATAGACGCCCAGGGCTCAGCGCCCGACTGAAACTCACCCTCAGCTACGCCGGGTTCCTCGCCGTCGCCGGCGCTCTCCTGTTGGCCGTGGTGTGGGTATTCCTGCTGCGCTACGTGCCCAACAATCCCAAGGGCCTTCTCGGGATCTCGCCCAACCGCTACCTCCTTGTGCACACCTTCGCTCCCGCCGCGGCCGTGGCGATGGTCTTCCTGCTCGTGTTCGGCCTCGTCGGGGGATGGCTCCTCGCTGGCCGGATGCTCGCACCCCTCACCCAGATCACGGATGCGGCACGGATGGCCGGGAACGGGTCGCTGTCCCACCGGATCCGCATGAAGGGCCGTCAGGACGAATTCCGCGAACTCTCCGACGCGTTCGACTCGATGCTCGAACAACTCGAGTCCCACGTCGCCGAGCAGCAGCGGTTCGCCGCGAACGCCTCCCACGAACTGCGCACCCCGCTGGCGATCTCACGGACGCTCCTCGACGTCGCCCGCAAGGATCCCGCGCGGGACCGGTGCGAACTCATCGAACGGCTGCACGTTGTCAATTCGCGGGCGATCGACCTGACCGAGGCCCTGCTGCTGCTCAGCCGCGGTGACCGCGGAAATTTCAGCCGCGAGAGCGTCGACCTCTCCCTCATCGCCGAAGAAGCCGCCGAAACGCTGCTTCCCCTCGCCGAACAGCGCCGGATCACGCTCGACGTCACCGGCGGAGCGGCCCAGACCAGCGGCTCCGCGGAGCTCCTGCTGCGGATGGTGACGAACCTCGTCCAGAACGCCATCGTCCACAATCTCCCCGCCGACGGCACCGTGACGGTCCACACCGAGGCGCACGGCGACACGAGCGTGCTGCGGGTGGAGAACACGGGTCGTCAGCTCCCACCGGAACTGGTACCGACCCTCACCGAACCGTTCCAGCGCGGAATGGAACGCGTACGCACCGACGAGCACGCCGGCGTCGGTCTCGGCCTTGCCATCGTGCACAGCATCGTCCGCGCCCACGACGGGACCCTCGACCTCCTCCCCCGCCCCGCCGGAGGTCTCCTCGTCACGGTCCGGCTTCCCTGCACGCCGTAGGCACGAGGGGCTTTGGGGCTCGTTCCGCAGTTGCCGAACAGCCTGAACGAACTCGTGCATGGTTGACGGTCGGGCATCGCGCGGCCCTGCCCGTTTCGTTCACCATCCGCCCCTTGGGCCCCAGTACTGGTGCATCGACCTGACCCGCCAACCACTGCGCTGGGGGAAGATTGCCAAGCTTGGTCATATGCGCGAAGACCGTATGGTCTCCGGCAGGCCGCTCCCAGTCCACGTCATCAGTGTTGAACACGGCCTGCATCCCCTCGTACTTCGAGTTCGCCAGGAGGCCAAGTTCCGGAGCGTCCGGCCAGACGCCGTGCCAGTCGATCGTGGCCAGCCCGGTGCCGAGGGCACGTACAAAGGACTGCTCCACTCCATCCGCCGGCACATCGGCGTCCACGAGGATCGGAAGTAACGTCTCGCGCTCTCCGCTGGTTGTCGGCAACGCGTCCGCCCTGTGCTCATGACCCCAGCGTTCGGGATCGAACGACACGCCCTCGACCTCGTACGGTGGGTACGGCAGTACGTTCACCATCCATCACACGTGAGGCGGGTTGTGTAGGACGTGCCGCGGCGGCCACAGATGCGTGTCGGCGTCGATGATGACCTGCACGTGCCCCGAGCACCGGTAGTTGCGCGCGGACGCACTGACCTTCCGGTCACGGACCGGAATCAGCGTGCCGTCCACGATCCACAACGGCTCCAGCCCGTCGACTTCGTGAGATTCGTGCAGTAGTAGACCAACACTGCCTCGAGGTCCTTCAGCGTCGGGATGCACGGGGACAGCCCGCCTCCGTGTGCTGCGTGACCGAACCCCGAGCGAGTTTGAAGACACCTACCTCATTCTCATAGCCCGGGTCCTCGTCATCGCGAACATCGACGATCTGCCCCAGTCGGACGTCACCGTCGTCATCAACCGCCGCTTCCCTGGCGGTGATCCAGCCGTGACACTCGAACAAAAATCCGCCGGACAGAACCTGGTGTCACCGCGACGGTCATGCCGCTGGTGACACTGGTCCAGGCAACGGTCATCAGCGGGCGCGCCTTCGACATCGACGACGGCATCCTCAACACCACTGGCGCGCTAGTGGGTTGTGTCTGCTGCTGGGCCGGTGGATGAGGCCTGGCGGTGCGCCCCCGCCGTCGCGTCCGCGACCGGCGCGACTCCCAGGAAGCCTGAGCGGAACCCGAAGTGCTGGTCCGGACCAAAGTATTGACACCCCCTTACCTCACTCCTTAAATCAAGAGGCGATGTACGCACCCCCCACCTCAGTCGGCGCCCCCTTCTCAGGGCACCGTACGGAAGGGAGAGTCTTGGACTCCCCACGTCTCCTCCGCAGATGCCTCTTGGCAGCGTTGTCCGCAGCGCTCGTCACCGCTGCCGCCATCGTTCCCGCCCAGGCGGATCCCCCCACGGCGGCCGCGGCCGTCACCACCTTCTCCGACACGTTCGACGGTCCCGCGGGCGCGGGCGTCGACACCTCGAAGTGGCAGATCGAGACCGGAGACAACGTCAACAACCACGAGCGGCAGTACTACACGTCCGGAAGCAACAACGCGACGCTGGACGGCCAGGGTCACCTGGTGATCACCGCTCGTCGCGAGAATCCTGGCAACTACCAGTGCTGGTACGGGCGTTGCGAGTACACCTCGGCCCGGATGAACACCTCCGGGAAGTTCACCGGAACCTACGGCCATGTCGAGGCGCGGATGAAGATCCCGCGCGGGCAGGGCATGTGGCCCGCCTTCTGGATGCTCGGCAGCGACATCGGACAGGTCGGCTGGCCGAACTCGGGCGAGATCGACGTCATGGAGAACGTCGGCTTCGAACCCTCGACCGTGCACGGCACCATCCACGGGCCCGGGTACTCGGGATCCGGGGGCATCGGAGCCGCCTACTCGCTTCCGGGCGGCCAGGCCTTCGCCGACGCCTTTCACACCTTCGCCGTCGACTGGGCTCCCGACTCGATCAGCTGGTCGGTGGACGGCACGGTGTACCAGCGGCGCACGCCCGCCGATCTGGGCGGCAAGACCTGGGTGTTCAACAAGCCGTTCTTCATGATCCTCAACCTCGCGGTCGGCGGCTACTGGCCGGGCGACCCCGACGGCTCCACCGTCTTCCCGCAGCAGTTGGTGGTGGACGAGGTGAAGGTGACGACGAGCGACGGTTCGGGGTCCACCGGCGGGCCGATCACCGGCCTCGCCGGCAAGTGCGTGGACGTGGCCGGGGCGAACGCAGCCAACGGCACGCCCGTACAGCTCTATGACTGCAACGGCACCACGGCCCAGCAGTGGACGGTCTCCTCCGACGGCACCATACGCGCGCTGGGCAAGTGCCTGGATGTCACCGGCAACGGCACGGCGGACGGCTCGACCGTACAACTGTGGGACTGCACGGGCGGCCCCAACCAGAAGTGGGCCGTCAGTGCGGCTCACGACATCGTGAACCCGCAGGCCAACAAGTGTCTGGACGCGACGGGCAACAGCTCGGCCAACGGCACCCGGTTGCAGATCTGGTCGTGCTCGGGCGGCGCCAACCAGAAGTGGACCGTGAACTGAGATTCCACCACGGAGGACGGGGGGAACGGGGGACGGGGGTCCGGTGGGGGTTCGCCCCGGCCGGACCCCCGTACGTGTCCCCCGTGTTCAGCGCGCGGGGCGCACGGCCGGCCCGGACTTCGTCAACCACTGATCGAGAACCGGTGCATCCTCAGCCGGCGCTGTGACCGGGAACGTTTGCCGGGTAGCTCGTTGCGCTGGTTGGACGTGAAACTCCCACCAGGAGGCGGAACGGCACCACAGGTCTGGATCCGCAGGCTGACCGAGCAGGAGTTCTCGGCACGCCCTTCACCCGCCGCTGGTCAATCCGCGAGCTCGCCGATCACATGCGTCGGAGCATCTCCCGGCCGATCACGATCGGCCGGGAGGCCCAGCAGTGCCTACAGCGCTGCCGCAGGATCTCCTTCCAGCACAAGAAAACCGGGAAGGAGTCCCCGAAAACGGCCTTCGACCCCGAGCTCGCCCGCGTCGAATACGCGATCAGCGGGTTCGGACAGATCTGGGCAGTCGGACTTCCGTGCTCTCTCAGCCGGCGTGGAGGATCCGAAAGCGATCGGGTCGCGCCGGATCTCGATCAACGACTTGGACTGGCGTCCAAGCCCATTGCCAAACGCTGATGCCCGGCGTGCGGGAGAACTGGATCTGCCCGCGGGTGCCTTCGACTGCGACGCGCGGCCAGGATGCAGCAGTGCGCGCCCGGTCCGCGCCGTGAGAGCGCAGCACATCGGCGAGGACGGCGACCGTGTCGTAACCCTCGAAGGCGACGAACGAGGGCGCTTCGGCCAGTCGCTCGCGGAGGGCCGTCTCGACTCGTGCACCAAGTGGGCTGAGGCGCTCGGGCAGGTAGCGCAAGAACGGGATCGCGGTGCTGTCTTCGCCCAGCGACGTCGCCCATTCGGCGAACTCCGGTTGCCCGGCCGGTGCACCGATCATGATCTCGGCGAGGCGCTGGTCGCGGCGGACGGACTTGACGATCGACGCTGCCGGCTCCGGGTGGCCGACCAGAAGAAGGAGGGCTGTCGCGCGATTGCCGACGAGCTCGTCGCACACAGCCGTGGGGGCGAGCGCGCGCATGTCGAGTTCGACGACGGTGCCGCCGCGTGGAGCGAGGTAGTCCCGCAGAATGCGAGCCCCGGATGCCCAGTAGACACTCGGCTCGGCTGCTACGGCGATTCGACTGTGGCCCGCGCTGAGGAGGAAGTCCGCGTAGATCCGCCAGCCGTGGGACTGTGCCGGGGCGAGGCGCGCGACCCATTCCGTCGGCTGTTCGGTGAGCGCGTCAAGAACCGCTGACGAGCAGAGGAACGGCAGGCCGAGGGTGTCGGCCCTGGCGGCAGCGGCACGAGCGACGACGCTGTGATACTCCCCCGCCAAGGCAGCCACACCCAGGCGAGCCAACTCATCCACGGCCGCCGCGGCTCTCTGTGGATCGGCCGCGGTGTCTCGGACCAACAGCTCGAGTGGTCTTCCGACGATCCCGCCGCCGTCATTGACTTCACGAACGGCCAACTCAAGTCCAGCGAGCAGGTGTTGGCCTGCCTCGACCCACCCAGGCCGAGTCAGCGGAACAAGAGCGCCGATCCGGACGGATGATCCGTCAGTCCGCTCCGCTGCAGGCGGCGATGGTGGCGTATTCATGCGTTGGCGTCTCCCGAGTGACGATTCGGTCGCAGTTTGCCCGGATCGCAGAGTGAACGTCAGTGGCGCCGAGAGTAGCCGAGCCGAGAATGGCCGGCTCCGGCGCCCCGTCCCGTGGCCGCCAGCCGGCCCTCGCGCCGTCGATCGAGCCCGAGGGGCTTCGGGCAGCCCTGCCGTAACAGGTCCAGCAGGAGCCGCCGAGGCTCAATACCAGTTTCTGATCTGGGACCGGTGACGAGCTGGTGGACGACTCGTTGAGCCGACATGGTCGATGGTGTGACGGATCTAGGTGATCGATTCCAAGGCGTTCAGTGGTCGTAGGCGGTCAGTGCGCGCATGACCGGCTGGCCGCGCATGAGCCTGGCTCCCCTCGTCAGGCCTCCTTGGAATCGATCATCTAGGCTGGCGCGGTGACTGATGAGCAGGAGCGGATGCAGCCGTCGGGAGTGTGGGCCACGGCGGTGGGAGTGGCCAGGGTGCGGGCGCAGGAGACCGAGCGGGAGAACGCGCTGTTCCGCGACCCACTGGCACAGGCCTTCGCCACCGCCGGCGGCCTGGGGCCCTCCTCGCCGCCGCTGCCCGGTGACGAGGCCGTGCAACGCCGACGGCTGGGCGTGGCGTTCTCCATCGTCATCAGGACGAAGTTCCTCGACGACCTGTTGCAGCAGGCCTCCGCGTCCGGGGTCCGGCAGGTCGTGCTGCTCGGCGCCGGCATGGACAGCCGGGCCTTCCGGATGGACTGGCCCGAGGGCACCCGGCTGTTCGAGGTCGACACCGCCGCGCCGCTGGAATTCAAGGCTTCGGTGCTGCGCCAGGAGCGGGCCGTCGCACGCTGCGAGCGGATCACCGTCGCGGTGGATCTGCGTGAGGACTGGCCTGGCGCGCTGGCCGCCGCAGGGCACGACCCGGCGGTGCCGACCGTATGGATCGCCGAGGGACTGCTGATCTATCTGCCCGAGGACGCGGTGGAGCTGCTGCTGGCCCGGATCAGCGCGCAGTCGGCGGCAGGCAGTCGGATGGGGCTGACGTTGGGCTCGCGCGGCGTGATCGAGCGCTTCGGCGCGGACGCCGTGCCGGGATCGGCGGCGTCCATGTGGGTTTCGGAGATGCCCGACGACCCGGTGGGCTGGCTGGCCGGGCACGGCTGGGAGGCCGGCAGCCACACCCTGCGCGAGCGCGCTGCCGCCTACGGACGCCCGATGAGTACCCCGCCGCAGCGCGAGGAGCGGCCCGGCGGACTGATCTCGGCGGTCCGCCGGTAAACGCCTCCCTTCGCTGCGGCTCACCCCCGCCTGCGCGGGGAGGACTTGACGAGCTCCAGCGGGAGGTAAGCGCCTGTTTGCGAATCGGTCCGTCTGTCCAGGGCTGTGACGGTCTTGGTTGGTGGGCCGACCGGTGGACGATCTGTGTGACTGTTTCCTTCCGCTGATGAACCAGTGCCGGCTTTGGCGCTCGCGAAGCTCCCGCTACTGATCAGCAGCGCGTGTTTGACGGCGGGGCCGTCCTCATGGACGGCCCCGCCGTCAAACAGGTCGGTTGGGTTACCAGTGGTCGTGGCGCTCGCAGTGCTCGTCGTGCTCGTGGCGCTTGATCTTGGTGAGGCCGGTGGCGGTGTGGGTCGTGGTGTCGCCGCCCCCGGTGGCCGTTGCGGTGTTCGTCACCTGGTCGTAGGCCCTGCAGGAGACGTCCGACTGCGGCGAACCGGTAGCTGCGGTCTGTACTGAGCGACAGTCCCAGGTCATCGGCGTAGATCTCCAACGACACGTTGACGCCGAACGGCTCTTCGCCAGGGGCCGGATGAGGCCACCAACGGGCTGCATCGGCTCGATCTCCAGCGCTTGGTCCCCGATGGTGAATTGGATGCGCCGCATCTGCCCGACCAGTTCCCCGTCCCCGGTGATGATCTGCTCATCACGCTCTCGGGTGACATGGCCGATCGTCGCGGTCGACATGGCGGTCACCATCCCTCACGAGTCAGGGCCCGGCAGACCGGACTACCGGCGACAACACCCCGGCCCAACTCCCGGGCGGTGTCTACCTAACCGAACTGCCCCTGGTGGCGGTCTTCTTGGGCCCTAGGGCAATCCGGCAGGGCCCGCCGCTTGCCCAACGCACGACCAGTCGGCCCTCTCGGGCAACGGGAAAGGGCCACACGACACTGCTCCGGTGACGTCCCCCGACGCGCCGCCGGAGCCGCACATGCGCTGTACCGGCTGCCGATCAACGGGGGTTCTACGCTTTCACTCGAACGTTGATCATGGCGGTGTGGGGAAGACGCTTCGTTGCGCCTCACGCCGGCCCGGGTGTGAGGAAGGGCCAGAATGGCCAATGCGGTCCGACATAGCGGTACGCGTGTAGTGGTAATAGAGAGCATTCCCCTGATTCTGGGCGGCTTACGTTCCGCGTTAGAAGATGGCGGGATCGCCGTCGCCGCAGGGACTCACGACCCGCACGCCGGCGTGCGGGCGGTCCGGGAGGAGAAGCCCGATGTGGTCATCGTCGACCTCGACCTGCCCGGCCGCGCGGGAATCGGGCTGCTCCAGCAACTGCGTCGCCAGTACCCGGCGCCGCGGCTGATCGCCGCGGTGTCCCCGGAGCACGACGACGACAGCCTGCTGCTCACCACGCTGATGGCGGGGGCCACGGGCTACCTGCTCAAGAACACGGAGACGGCGGACGTGTTGCGCACCGTGCGGGCCGTTCAGCGGGGGTACGTCACGCTGGGACCGCGGGCCGGCGGCGAACTCTCCGCCCTCTTGGTGCGCCTGGCGGAAGCCGACGGCACGCTCCCGTTCCCGGCGCTTACGAACCGGGAACGGGAAGTGCTGCGATTGGTCTCGCTCGGCTATGGAAACCGCCGAATAGCGCAGGAGCTGTTCATATCGGAGAAGACCGTACGCAATTACGTCTCGGCCATCCTGCCGAAAATCCATGTCGCCAGTCGGCTGGAGGCCATTGTGTCCGCACGGCTGGCCGGCCTGGAAACGGCCGACCCCAGCACCGGCACCGGCACCGGCACCGGCACCGCAAGTACGTAAGTCGCGGCAGCGGAACAGCCGAACAACCGTGGCCGACGTAACCGGCGCCCGGAGCGGGGAGTGTCACATGTCGTGGGTGATGAGGTCGGCTGCCACAAGCCGGCGCACGCTGTCACTCACCTGCCGGTTGACCTCCTCCGAGTCGGCCGGGAGATCGACCGCTCGGGCGTAGGCCGTGCGTACCGAGCCGAGGTCACGCCCGTCGCACAAGGAGTAGACCGTCCACGAGCGCGCGTTCAGCCAGTGCATTCGGGCCGACCGCGTGGGACTCACGACGAGTTGTCCCAGGCCGGGCAGGGCGCATGCGTCCACCGGGGTGATCCGCTGGAGGACACCTCCTGAGGGATTCTCCGGCGGCTGCCACGGTTCCGCCTGTCGGGTCGTCGCCTCGGCACGGTCTTGGGGCCGCGGAGCGTCGTCGTCCACCAGACGGAGCGCGGTGAGGAGCCAGCGGGCGAACCGGTGCCCGTGCTCGGTGAGCGCCTGCTCCGGCAGCGACAGCACGCACTCGGCGAGGTAGCGGGCCCGTTCCGCACTGGTCCGGTATTGCCCGCTGCGGGCGGCCGGGGTGCCGGGGCTGGGCTCGTCGAGGTCCTCGACCGACGGGGGCGGGCCGAACCTCTCCCGGACCGCTTCACCGGCGGAGGCCGCCGCAGCCCGGAAGACGAGCAGGTGCACGTAGAAGTGCAGGGCTACGAACACCCGGATGACCGTCCACGAACCGATCCGCCACGGGATCGGGACACGCTCGGTGGCGTTCTTGACCACGGAGCCCGTACGGAGCGCGTCGAAGAGCTTCAGGTGGGCGCCCTCGTGCAGCAGGCTCTCGGCGGCGAGCCACGGAGAGGTGCAGCGTTCGGGCGCCAGCAGCACCGTCGAGGGAAGCGGGTCGCCGCCGGACATGGACTGCAGGGGGCCCTCTTCGCTCTCCCTGTGGGTGAAGCCCACCATGGTGACGTGCCCGAGGACACCGGGTCCCGCGGCGGGCAGCAGTGTCGCGAGGAGTTCCGCGCCCTCCCGCAGTACGGCGCGGACGCTGTCCGCCGGATCGACCGGGGCTGCCGCCCGGCTGTCGCCGAGCGCGCCACGGTACAGCTCCATGAGGCGCCCGGCCAGCTTCTCCTGCGAACTGCTGTGTGGCGTCGGCTCGGTCAGCACCCAGGCGTCCCCGAGGCCGGGCCAGGCACTCCGGTGCGGACGGATGAGGGCTTCGCAGGGCCCCATGGAGGACATGGAGGACGGGGCGTCCGCCGCCGGGGTCGGCACGTAACCGCTCACGTAGGCGCCGAAAGAACTGTGTCCGAGTCGGCCGCTCTCCAGTCGCGCGAGGTCTACCTCGAAGCAGTTGCGCAGCACCGGGTCGTAGAGCAGCGGGCGGAGGTGTTCGTCGGCCGCCGCGGCCGTTGTCCGCAGCACGTCCGCTGCTTCGCCGTCATGCCGCGCCAGCATGGTCAGGCCCAGCCGGAACCGGGCGAGGTTGCGCTCGCCGATGGCGGCGGAGTCGCCGAACTGCCGATCGGCGCAGAGCATGGTGTCCGCCTGCGCCACCAGGTCGGTGACCGGCTCGGCGGCGGAAGGTGAAGCGGGCAACGAGGACCGTCCTTCGGGGTCGGGCGGCGGACGTGGACGTAAGACATCGGCACCAGGCCCTGTCTTGGGCCCGGTGCCGACGGGACTCGCCGCGCGTCAGGCGGTCCGGACCGCCTGGTACGACGGGAGCCAGGCGCGCTCCTCCGGTGCGTCGACGGCCACCTCGGGGGCTTCGTCGTCGAGGTAGGTCTGCGGAGCCAGGTCGGGGGTCTCGATGTGGTCTACCAGCATGTCCGGTCCCTTCGGTCGTCTGTGGACGGAGCAGGCCCGGGCAGGGCGGATGACATCCGGCCCGGATGCGTCATTCTCCGGCACCCCGCGTCCCGTACCGATGGGACTGTTGTCCTGAATTTTGTCCCGAGCCCCGGCAGACACGCTGATGGGCTTACACCTCAGGCGTAACGGCGGGCTGGGTCGCGGGGCGCCCGGCACGCTGCTGCCCGTGACCTCCGCCCCCGGCCTCGCCCCGCAACAGCGCGCCACGTATCGGGAAGTGCTGGCCAACCGGCGCTTCCGGCTGCTGTTCGTGACCCGGACCCTGACGGTCACGGCCGACTCGCTGCGGATCATGACCCTTTCGGTGCTCGTCTTCGCGACGACCGGCTCACCCCTGCTGGGCGCCCTGACGTTCGGCGTCGGCTTCCTGCCACAACTCGCCGGTTCGCTCTTCCTCGGCTCGCTCGCCGACCGCGCCCGCCCGCGCCGGCTCGTCACCGCGGGATACGGCCTCCAGTGCGCGGCGGCCGCAGTCATGGGGGTGGCTCAGTTACCGGTGGCGGCGATCCTGGTCGTCATCGCCGCCGTGGCCTGCTTGACCCCCGCCTTCAGCGGCGTGACCAACCGACTCATCGCCGAGACGCTCACCGGTGACGCCTACGTCCTGGGACGCTCGATGTCCAACATGTCCGCGTCCGCGGCACAGTTGCTCGGCCTGGCCGGCGGCGGTGCCGCGGTCGAGCTCCTTGGCCCGCGTTCCTCACTCCTGCTCAGCGCGGGCGCCTACCTGGCCGCCGCGGTCGCCGTCCGCCTCCGGCTGCCCGACCTGCCCGCTCCTGAGCAGGCGGTACGGCAGGGATCGCGGCGGGGCTTCTGCTCGGTACTGCGCCATAGTTGGTCCGGCAACACGAAGCTGCTCGCCGAGCGGAGGGTCCGCACGCTCCTGCTCGCCCAGTGGCTGCCGCCCGCGTTCGTCGCCGGCGCCGAGAGCCTGATCGTCCCGTTCGCGGGCGGTCGCGGCATGCCCGCCGGTTCGACCGGACTGCTGCTGGCCTGTCTGCCGGTCGGCATGCTCGCCGGTGACCTGGCCGTCGGCCGCTTCGTCCGTCCCGCCGTACGGGAACGCCTGGTCGCCGCGCTGGTGATGGTCATCGGCCTGCCGCTGGCCGGCTTCGCACTCGATCCGCCATGGGTGATGTGCGCGGGCCTCCTGCTGGTCACCGGAACCGGGTTCGCCTACGCACTCGGACTCCAACGCCCCTTCCTCGACGCGGTCCCGGAGGCCAGCCGCGGCCAGGCGTTCGGTCTGCTCACCGCCGGGCTGATGACGGTGCAGGGAGCGGGGCCGGTCGTGTTCGGGGCCGTCGCCGAGTTCACGGACGTCGGGGTTGCCATGGCGCTGGCCGGTCTCGCGACGGTGTGCGTGGCGAGGTGTGTGGCCCCGTGGCGCACGGGACGCGGACAGTAGGGACCCCTGTGGACCTGACGCCACGGCAACCGGGGGCTCAGCTGTACGCCGGGCCGCAACTCGGCCTGCGCACTCAGGCGTTGGTGGGATGAGGTTACGGTGTCGGCGCAGGATGGTGCCTCGGAAACGCTCAGCTAGAAGCCGTTTTCGTATTCTGCCCGGCCGGGGTAGGTGTTTGCCTACCTCAGAAGTAGGTTTCGGCCCATGGCGCCTGCTGGTCCCCTCGCAGCACCATGATCTCCAGGACACAGCGCGTGGCCTGGAAGACGAGACAAGGGGCGGATATGTGGCCGTTTCCGGTGGGCGGGTCGCTCTGGCCGCAGGGCGTGATCGGGGCTTTGATCGCGGTCTGCGCGGTGCTGGCCTTCAGGGCGGAGCAGGCGCGGGACCGGCTGGCGCGTACCGCGCGACCGGCGGGGTGGATCGGCTGGCCGGTCGTGGCGGGGCTGGTGGGTACGGCCGCGTACGGCAGTGTGAGGGTGCTGCTGCTCGCCCTGCACAACTCAGCCGGATTGCCCGGCTACGTCGTCACCCTGCCGGATATGGAACCCGTCGGTCTGCCCCTGGCGGCGCTGCTGATGGCCGGCCTGCTGGCCACTGCACTGCTCACCTCGACGCCGGCGCCCGGACCGTGGGTGCTGCCCGTGGTCGCGGGGGTGACGGGCGAAGTGCTGGAATGGACGTACTGGCTCACGTACCCCCCTGCTTCCTCTGGCCGGACACCGCTGAACGTCCTGGTGGGCAGTGTGAGTGTCCCCCTTCTCGCTGCCTTCGCCGGGATGGGTCTGGTCCGTCTGGCGAACGGCAGGCTCGCGCGGCTGGCCGGAGCCCACGCGGTGCGGTCCGCGCGCTGGGCCCTGCTGCTGCCCGCAGTCGTAGTGATGACAGGTGACCTGCTCGGCCTCGATCTGTGGCAGTCCGCGTCGCCGGGCGTCGGGATCGGCCCGGCAGTGGTGGCTTACCTGGTGGGGCTGGCGCTGCTGGCGGCCGTCGTGGTCGGGCTGACGCGGTGGCCGAGGGCGGCGGCGGACCTGGCGGCTCTGGGGCTGGTGGGGATCGGGGCGCACAACGTCATTCAGAGCGGGTTCGGGCGGTACTTGGTGGTGGTGCACAAGGTCGGCTCCCCGCGCGGGCCGGCGCCGTCCCTCCCCGTTGAGGTGGCTCACCATGCGTCGGTCCTCGGCGGGATCCAGGGGGCGGTGCTGCTGGCCCTGGGGATCTGGCTGCTGCCACTGACCGTGCTGCCGGACGCCAGGCGGCTGTTGGGGCGGGAGCCGGATCCGGCGCTGACCCGGCGGGTGCGGGAGTTGACCGAGACGCGGGCCGAGGCGGTCAACTCCGCGGCGGCGGAGTTGCGCCGGATCGAGCGAGATCTGCATGACGGCGCGCAGGGACGGCTTGTCGCCATCGGGATGAACCTCAGGGTCGCCGAGGAGATGGTCCACAGCAGTCCGCACGAAGCTGCCGCGCTGGTCGTGGAGGCCCGCGTCGCCTCGGCGGCGGCGCTGGAGGAACTGCGCGGCCTGATCAGGGGGATGCACCCCCCGATGCTCGCCGATCGGGGCCTGGGGGAGGCGGTTCGGGCGCTGGCCCTGGACCTGCCCCTGCCGTGTGAGACCGAGATCGATCTGCCCGAACGGCTCGACGCCCCGCTGGAATCGGCCTGCTATTTCGCCGTCGCCGAGGTGGTGACCAACGCCGTCCGGCACGCCTCGGCGCGCGGCCTCCAGATCCGGATGGCCCAGGCGGACAGGCTGCTGCGCATCGAGGTGGTCGACGACGGGGTGGGCGGCGCGGATCCCACCCGGGGCAGCGGACTGGCCGGGGTGGAACGACGGCTCGCGGCCTTCGATGGCATCCTCGCGGTCAGCAGCCCGCCCGGGGGGCCGACGATCGTGGTCATGGAGGTACCGTGCGGGTAGTCGTCGCGGAAGATCTCTTCTTGCTCCGGGAGGGGCTGGTCCGGCTTCTCAAGGCGCGCGGGTTCGAGATCGTGGCGGCCACCGACAGCGCGCCGGGCCTGCTCGACGCGCTGCTGGAATTCCGGCCGGACTTGGCGATCGTGGACATCAGGCTGCCGCCCACCCACACTGACGACGGGCTCCGTGCGGCACTCGCCGCCCGGGAACGGATACCCGGGCTGCCGATCCTGCTGCTCTCCCAGTACGTCGAGCAGATCTACGCCCAGGAACTGCTCGCCGACCAGGCGGGCGGGGTCGGCTACCTGCTCAAGGACCGGGTGTTCAGTGACGACCAGTTCGTCGACGTGATCCGTACGGTCGCCGCGGGCGGCACGGTCATGGACCCCGAAGTGGTCACCAAGCTGCTCGACCGCCGCAGCCGTGGCGAACGCGAACTCCTCTCCAGGCTTACCGAGCGGGAACGCCAGGTGTTGGAGCTCATGGCCGAGGGACGCTCCAACAGCGCCATCGCGCACCGGCTCTTCATCAGCGAGAAGGCCGTGTCCAAGCACAGCACCAGCATCTTCACCAAGTTGGAGCTCGCTCCTTCCGACGACGACAACCGCCGCGTGCTGGCCGTTCTCGCCCACCTCATGTCCGTGCCGCGTGAAGGCCGCATTCCGCCGAGCCACTGAGCTGATCGAGATCAGGCCTTTGGCGGGCCGGGTCGCGGGCTCAACGGCCGGGCGTGGCCCGGTTCTGTTCAGGAACCCATGGAGGGTCCGTGACAACCACACCGTTCATGAGCCGAGAAGGAATGACGCGCCCTCGCATGGTCGGAGCCGCGCCGGCAGTCGACGTCGCCGTGCCGATCGGTGTCGCACGCCTGGCGTGGGCGGCTTCGACCGCTTCGGGCCCGGTGCAGGTCACCCTGCCCGTGCCCACCGTCCTTCGCCCCGCTGCTGAACGCGCCCATCCAGAAGTTCAGGTCTCTCGTCCAGGCCCCCCAAGGACCTGACCGACGAGGACGTCAAAGCCAGTACAAGAAAGTTCGTCGCCGACAAAGCCGAGAACGAGCCGTCGGCAGTCACCCGTCCTGCCCCATCCCAGGGTTTCCGAACATGATCGGGCACTCCGAGGAGAAGAAGTGCCATGACGGCTGATAGCCGCCGAAGCTGCGTCGGGAAGGAAGAGACATGCGCCTGGACCTCACGGGACGGACCGCGTTGGTGACGGGATCCACCCAAGGCATCGGAGCCGCGATCGCGGCCGGACTCGCGCGGGCCGGGGCCCGGGTCGGAGTCAATGGACGCGACCGGGGCAGGGTCGAGGAGGCCGTCAAACAGCTCAAAGCCGATGTGCCGGACGGCGACTTCCTGCCGGTCACCGCCGATGTCGCGTCCGAGGAGGGCGCCGTCGCCGCCCGGGAAGCCCTGCCGGACGTCGACATCCTCATCAACAATCTCGGCATCTTCGGCGTCAAGGACCCGTTGGAGATCACGGACGACGAATGGCGTCGCTATTTCGAAGTGAACGTGCTGGCCGCCGTCCGTCTCACCCGCACCTACCTGCCGCAGATGATCCAACGGGGGTGGGGCCGCGTCCAATTCATCGCGAGTGACTCTGCAGTGGTGATCCCCGCAGAGATGATCCACTACGGCATGTCGAAGACCGCCCTGCTCGCGGTCAGCCGTGGCTTCGCCAAGCATGCCTCAGGCACCCGCGTCACCGTGAACTCCGTCATCGCCGGCCCTACCCATACCGCTGGTGTGGAGGATTTCGTGTACCAACTCGTCGACCGTGACCTCCCTTGGGACGAGGCGCAGCGAGCCTTCATGCGAGAGCACCGCCCGCAGTCGCTGTTGCAGCGCCTGATCGAACCCGAGGAGATCGCCAACATGGTGGTGTACCTGAGCTCCGACCTGGCGTCCGCCACCACAGGCGGCGCACTGCGGGTCGATGGAGGGTACGTCGATTCCATCCTCCCCTAGGGACGGCCCGAACTCCCTCGCCCATGTCCGACGAGTGGGGCTACCCGCTCCTGGGCGCGGCACACAGCGCGCAGGACGGTGTCGAGCAGCCCGTACGGCCGTTGGTGTCCCTGTAGTGGCGGGGTACCCAGCACGGGTGGAGGGCACGTCTTCCGAACCGTTGGGGGCGGCACGGTCACTGGAAGGCCGACGTCACGAGGTCCCGCTGTTCGCCGGCATGCCGGCGGGCAGAACCCACTGCGGGGGCCGGCGCCTGCGGGCGGCTGACGCATGCGACGGCACGGCCCGCCAGCCGTTGCACATGGGGCTCCACGAAGGACCATGCGCCTTGGTTCTCCGGCTCTTCCTGCACCCATCGCACCTCGGCCCCGGCGGGGAAGCGGGCGAGTTCCGCGCCCAACTCCTCCGTGGGGAACGGGTAGAGACGCTCCAGGCGGACGATGGCGGTGTCCGACCGACCGGCGCTTCGCCGATGGGCGTCCAGGTCGTAGAAGACCTTGCCCGAGCACACCAGCACGCGCCTGATCCGGGCGGTGTCCGCCGTCTCATCCGGTATGACAGCACGGAACGCGCCCATCGTGATCTCCGTCAGCCCGGAGGTAGCCACCTTCGACCGCAGCATCGACTTCGGCGTGAAGACGACCAGTGGCCTTCTGCGCTCGTCGAGCGCTTGCTGCCTGAGCAGATGGAAGTAGTTGCCCGGCAGGGAGGGCATGGCGACGGTCATGTTCCCCTGCGCGCAGAGCTGGAGGAACCGCTCGATCCTCCCGGAGGAGTGGTCGGGCCCCTGCCCCTCCAGACCGTGCGGCAGCAACAGCGTCACCCCGGAGCGTTGGCCCCATTTCTGTTCGGATGACGCGATGTACTCGTCGATCACGGCCTGCGCTCCGTTGGCGAAGTCGCCGAACTGGGCCTCCCACAGCACCAGAGCGTCGGGCCGCGCCAGTGAGTAGCCGTACTCGAAGGCCAGCGCGCCCAGTTCGGACAACATGGAGTCGTAGGGTGCGAAGTCGGCGGCCCGCGGGCCGAGGGAGCTCAGCGGCGTGTGCTCCGCGCCGGTGCGCCGGTCGGTGAGCACGGCGTGCCGTTGGCCGAACGTGCCACGGCGGGAGTCCTGCCCGGCCAGCCGCACCGCAACCCCGTCCAGCAACAGGGAGCCGATGGCCAGTGTTTCCGCGGTGGCCCAGTCGATCGTTCCCGCATCCAGCATCGTGGTCCGCCTCTGGAGCTGCGGAAGAACGCGCGCGTGGACGGTGAAACCTCCCGGCACAGCGGTCTGGGAAGCGATCACCTGGCGGGCGGCGGCCTCCGTGATCGCCGTCGCCGCCTGGGAGGCGGCCACATGCTGAGCGCTCACGGGGTTCGTGGCGTTCACGTGGTTCACGGAGTTCAGGGGCATCGGGGAGGCGGGCACCGGACGCGCCCGGGTCTGGGTGAAGGCTCGCTCGAGGTGACCCTGATAGTCCCGCAGGGCGCCTTCCACCTGACGCTCGGTGATGTCTCCCCGATGGACAAGCGCCTCGGCGTACAGCTTGCGCACCGAAGCCCTGGCGTCGATGCGGTCGTACATCGCCGGCTGCGTGATGGAGGGGTCATCGACCTCGCTGTGCCCGTGGCGCCGATAGCAGATCAGATCGACGACGACGTCCTTGTGGAACGCCTGACGATAGTCGAAGGCCAGGCGCGCGACCCGCACCACGGCCTCGGGGTCGTCAGCGTTGACGTGGAAGATGGGGGCCTGGACCGTCCGTGCCACGTCGGTGGCGTATGCGCTCGAACGGCCGTTGGCGGGCGAGGTGGTGAAGCCGAGCTGGTTGTTGATGACGATGTGGACCGTCCCGCCGGTGCGATAGCCGGGCAGCTGGGACATGTTCAGCGTCTCGAAGACCACGCCCTGACCGGCGAACGCGGCATCGCCGTGGACGGCGATCGGCAGGACGGGGAAGGCTTCGCCACCGTCTGCGGCCCTGTCCTGCTTGGCGCGCACGACCCCCTGGGCCACCGGCCCCACGAGCTCCAGATGCGAGGGGTTCGCCACCACGCAGACGGCGATCACGCCGCCGTCCAACGCGCGGTAGGTTCCCTCCGCACCGAGGTGGTACTTCACGTCGCCGGATCCCTGGACCGACCGGATGTCCCCCGCATCCTCGAACTCATGGAAGATCTCCGCGTAGGACTTGCCGATGATGTTGGCCAGCACATTGAGCCGACCCCGGTGTGCCATACCGATGACGGCTTCCCTCACCCCGTGCCCGATGGAACGGAGCAGCAGGGCGTCGAGCAGCACGATCGCCGACTCGCCGCCTTCGAGCGAATACCGTTTCTGTCCCACGTACTTGGTCTGCAGGAATGTCTCGAAAGCCTCTGCCGCACCCAACCGGTAGAGAATCTGCAATTGTTCGGCGACGTCCGGCGGGGGCTGAGGCGATTCGATCCGTTGCTGGATCCAGCGGCGTTCCTGAGAGCTCTGGATGTGCATGTACTCGGTGCCGACGGTACGGCAGTACGACTCCTGCAGCGCCTTCAGCACATCGCGAAGCGTCATGGTGGCCTGCCCCGAGAACCCGTCGACGACGAACTCTCTTTGCAGGTCATCGTCCCGGAGCCCGAATGCCGTGAGCTCGAGTTCCGGATGCGCGGCCACCCGTGCTGCCGCGAGCGGGTCGGTATCGGCCACCAGATGTCCGCGGACTCGATACGCCTCGATGAGCGCGGCAACGCGGACCGCTTTGACGGCCGCGTCGTCCGCGTCGTCCGCGCTCTCCTGCGCGGTCGTCGCGCCGTTGCGCGTCTCTCGGCGGGGCGCGGGGATCGGGGAGGCGAACAACTCTCTCCAGGTCCGGTCGACCGAGCCGGGGTCGTGCAGGTATCGCTCGTACTGTTCGTCCACGAGCCATTCGTTGATGCCGAATTCCAGCCCGTGCAGTGCCGGCTGTCCGGCGCGTGATTGCGATGCCACTGGGTGGATCGCCTTCTTTCCTCATTCGGAATGACCGATGACGGACACGGCCGGACCGCCGGTCGTCATTCATCGTGCCCGTGGGCTTCGCTTCCGCCGGGTATCCGTTGTGGAGGCGAAGCCGTCCGGCCGTGTCGCACCATCGACGCTATGGCATAGGGGGAACCGAGCAAGACACCCAGGAATGCCATAACGCCGTCACATCAGGACATCGCAGCAGTGAGGCGGCCTCCGCGTGGAATGCTTCCACGCACAGCCGAATCCTGATCATCGGCCGCCGCGTGTCCTGAGGTGAGCTGCGGTTGCGGCACTTCCTGTCGTCGCACTGCAATCCCCTCCCCCGCGCCCCAAGCACCCGAGACCGAACAGTCGTCCAGGTCATGAGACCCGTACCAGGCGCGCACGGCGCCGACACCGCTGACGTCACACATGGACAGGCAGGACAACAGGCATGACAGCGAACGACTACGTCGACTGCTTCCCACCCGCACTCGTCGTCATCCCGTGCGGCAGCCGCAAACTGGGCCGGAGGGCACGAGCGGCAGACCTGTATGTCGGCTCTTATCACCGTGCGTGCCGCAGGGCGGCTGATGCGCTGCGGCCCGACCGGCTGCTCATCCTCTCCGCGCGCTACGGCCTGCTCGACCTCGACGACGTCATCGACCCGTACGACACACCCCATGGCGCTGCCGACGCCATCACGGCCCAAGCCCTACTGAAGCAGGCCACGGTGCGCGACATCGTGCTCCTCGACCCCGTTGTGGCTCTCGGCGGCGCACGGCACGTCGACCTCGTCCGCACCATCTGGCCGCACGCCCACACGCCACGGGCCGGGACACGCGGCATGGGTGAGCAAATGGCCAGGCTCGCCGTGCTGCGCAAGGGGCACGAACAGCAGCTGATGTGACACCGCAGGCCGCCGCGGGAAGGCGGCGCGGGAATGCCAGGCGGGCCCCCTCCGAACGCCCGGAGCGGGCCCGTCAGCGACGGGAGCCGTTCATCCCTCGTCGTGTGCGAGCGTCAGATCAAAGGCGTCCTGCCCGGCCGCATCCAGGGTGAGGGATGCCGCCCGGGCCGGGTATCCCGCAGCGACGACGGTGTACTGGTCGGCTTCGAGACCGGTGAAGGTGTACGAGCCGTCCTCGGCGGTGAGCACGACGCCGACGACGTCGCCCGCCGGGTCCAGGAGGGTGACGCGGGCCTCGGAAACCGGGCGGCCGTCCGTGGCGCCGCTACGGACGGTGCCCCTGAGCACGGGCGCCACGCCGCGGCGCGCGTCAGACTCGGCGGGCCGACGGCGCGCGTGCTCGATGACGGGTCGGCGGCGCATGTGTCCGGCGGCGTAGCGCAGGGAGCGGCTCACCACCACCATCCAGGCAACGACCACCAGCACGTAGAGCACGACAGCCGCCCATGTGAACAACTCCGATCCGGTCCGCGCGGCGAGAGCGCTCGTGGCCGTCACACAGGCGCCCACCGGAAAGATGAAAGACCACCATGTGGGTGCGAAGGGCAGCCCGCCCCGGACGGTCCGTGCGGTCAGCCCCGCGGCGAGCGTCAGCCACAGCATGGCGAAGCCCCATACCGACACTCCTCCCAGCAACGCGGCGACCGCGGCGCCTCGCGCATAGGGCGCGGGCAAGGCGCTCGGCGCCGCAGCGGCGAGCGCGCCGAGCGCCGTCACCGACTGGCCCAACGCCCCCAGGCCGATCCACACCGTCGGCACCCCTGCCGCGGCAGGTACGTCGTGGTGCACCAGGCGCCCGTAGATCATGGCCAGCACCAGCAGCGCCGCGACGAAGCCGAGCCCCAGCATCGCGTAACACCCCAGCAGCAGAGCGAGCCGCAGTTGCCCGGCCCGTGCGTGGGGCACCAGCAGCGCGCCCGTCGCGGCGGAGACCATCGGCGGCACCACCGGCATCAGCCAGCCGCCGAACGCCGCGTCCGGCGCGAAGCGGTGCCGGGTGACCATCAGATACGGCACCGTGCACGCCGTGACAAGACCGAGCACGGTACCGAGTGACCAGAGCACCCAGTCCAGACGCAGCGCTGCCTCGAGCCCGATCAGCGGCCGACCCAACACCAGCGCCCCGGCGCCCACCGTGAGCAGCGCCACCGGCGGCGCGCCGAAGAACTGGGCCGCCACCGGATCAGCCGCGTGTACCCGCAGCGCCCGCTGCCTGAGGTAACCGACGGCCAGCAGGATCAGCAGCAGCGCGGCTCCCAACCAGACCACCGTGGCGAAAGTCCGCAGCCCGGGAAAGCTCCGGGGCAGCGTGACCGCCGCGTTGGCGACGATGCCCGTGCCCATGACCGCCGCGAACCAGCTGGGGCCGAACACCGCACGCGTGGTTGTGTCTGCGGCAGGCGGCAAAGGACGGGCGGACGAGGAGGAATTCATGACCCAAACCTATGGCGGGGCTGAGGCGGCACCGCCGGTCATGTCCAGATGCGAGGGGCTTGGAGCACATATCGAGCGACCGCCACAGTGCGGCAGTCCCGCAGGGCACCCGTGAGGATCACCCTCGCCTGACAGCTCGTCATTGTTCAGCGACTGCCGCGTTGATGGCTCGCAGTGCGGCTCATGTTCTGGTGCTGACCAGTACTCGACCTCTCCCTTGAGGGCAGCGACTTACTACGGGGCTTGGCGGCACGCCTCGGCTGCGACGGCGCCCGCCACCCCGGCCCGGCCCAGATCGCCGACACAGCCGCTCTGGTCGCCCACCAGACCGACGTAACACGCCATCCGGACGGCGTCCGTGACCTCGGTGCCCTGATCCCGGACATGGTTCTCGCAGGCCGCGATGTCCGCGTGAGCGGCTGGTGCGGCGATGACGGTGCCGCCCAGGGCGAGGGCCAGGCCGGCGAGAACACTGGGAATACAAGCCGAACGACGCATGAGGATGCACCTGCTCTCTGGGTCGGATCACGCGGTCCTGGGCGCGCCGAACCGCGGGCGGGGGCGGCGGCGAGCGAACGCGAGAGACGGAATCCCCCGGGGATCGAGCACCACAGGGGTCGAGCAGGCGGAGTCCCGTGCCTGTCGTGCGGGTGGTGTGCGCTTCCTCCGAGACCCGATCGGCTCGGTATTCGGCCACCCTCGCTCCTACGACGCTAGAGCACTCCGTACGCGCCCGCACTCCCGGAACGACGGATCCCGGCGCCCGTTCGCCGACACCGACGTCATTCCCCAGGGGCTGTGGCCAGGTGCTTCCCCAGTCACGGTGTCCTCATCGGGATCACCATCGCCGGCGAGCCGCGTCACCACCATGCGCTTGGTGTAGCTGACGGCTGCCGGCGCCACGCCGTCGATGACGAACCAGTCCGCGACCGTACGCACGCCCGTCTCGCCAGGGAAGGCAAGAGCCCTGGCCGGTGGCTTGTCAGCCGGGCTCTTCGGCTGTTCGCCGGGTCGGCAGCCCGCGCCCATCATGACGACCTGACGGCCGGCCGACGTGCGGCGGTCCCGTCCCCGTCTCGGGCCGTGCCCGGGCGGCACCGGCGGCCTCCTCCCCGCCATTTCCCTCCCCCGCCCTCCGATGTCACAGAACGGCGGGGCTGTCTCGTCTCAGATCGTCGAAGACAGAGTCCGAAAGCAGGAAGGTGATGGTCATGCGGGTGTTCGTGGCAGGCGGGAGTGGAGTCCTGGGGCGGCGGCTGGTGCCGCAGCTCGTGGCTCGTGGCCACCGGGTGACGGCCACGACGACAAGCACGGCCAAGCTCGGCTTCGTGGAGCAACTGGGCGCGGACGGCGTCGTGATGGACGGGCTGGACCCGATGTCCGTCGGCGAAGCGGTGGCGGCCGCCCGCCCGGACGTGATCGTGCACCAGATGACGGGGATCAGCATGGCTCACGCCGGCAAGCCCGACCTGAAGCACTTCGACCGCTGGTCCCTGCCCACCATCAGGCTGCGCACCGAGGGCACCGATCACCTGCTGGCCGCCGCCGAGGCGACCGACGTGCCGCACTTCGTCGCGCAGGGCTACGCCAACTGGAACGGGATCCGCGAGGGCGGCTGGGTGAAGACCGAGGAGGACCCGCTGGACCTGCACGAGAAGA
Source organism: Streptomyces sp. RLB3-17 (assembly GCF_007113425.2). Lineage (NCBI taxonomy): Bacteria > Bacillati > Actinomycetota > Actinomycetes > Kitasatosporales > Streptomycetaceae > Streptomyces > Streptomyces sp. RLB3-17. The sequence continues at coordinate 416,313 of NZ_CP041610.2, forward strand.
CACCCGCGCACCCGGCGATGGCGGCGCTGCGCCACGTCGAGGATGCCGTCACCAGCGCCGGCGGCGCGGTGATGCGATACGGCGCGTTCTACGGGCCCGGCGCCACCGACGACCAGGTCGTACTCGTGCGCAAGCGGCAGTTCCCGCTGGTCGGCAACGGCACCGGCTATGCCTCCTGGATCCACCTCGACGACGCGGCGAGCGCCACCGTTCTGGCCGTCGAGCAGAAAGCGAGGGGCGTGTTCAACATCGTCGACGACGACCCGGCCCCGGCCGCCGAGTGGCTGCCCCATCTCGCGGCGTGCGCGGGGGCGAAACGGCCGGTGCGTATCCCGCCGTGGCTGGCCCGGCAGCTGGCTGGACAGGTGGTGGTGACGATGATGACTGAGGGGCGCGGCTTCTCCAACGCGAAGGCCAAGCGGGAGCTCGGCTGGGAGCCGCGCTATCCGTCGTGGCGGCAGGGCTTCAAGGAGGGGCTGGCGTGACCCGGACCGAGGAGTTCGAACAGCTGCGGCCACTGCTGTTCTCGATCGCCTACCGGATCCTGGGCAGCGTGAGCGAGGCCGAGGACGCGGTCCAGGAGACCTGGCTGCGCTACGAGCTCTCCGCGACCCGGCCCACGTCGACGAAGGCGTTCCTCTCGGCCGTGGTCACCCGGATCTCGATCGACGTGCTGCGCTCGGCCCGCCAGCGGCGGGAGGAGTACGTCGGGCCGTGGTTCCCCGAGCCACTGCTCACCGACCCCTACGAGGACCCGGCGCACTCGGCGGAACTCGCCGACACGCTGTCGATGGCATCCCTGTTGCTGCTGGAACGGCTCAGCCCGCTGGAACGTGCGGTCTTCGTCCTCCGGGAGGTGTTCGCCTTCGGCTTCCCGGACATCGCCTCGGCGGTGGGCAGGTCGGAGGCGGCATGCCGCCAGCTCGCGGTGCGGGCACGCCGCCACATGGACGCGGGCCGGCCCCGGTTCGAGGCCGACCGGAAGGAGCGCGAGAAGCTCGCCGAGCGGTTCTTCGACGCCTTGCGGGAGGGGAACATCGACGGGCTGCGGGAACTCCTCGCCGGCGACGTGTCGCTGGTCGGGGACGGCGGCGGCAAGGCCCCGCAGTGGGCCAGGGGTTTCTTCGGGGCCGACCATGTGTCCCAGGTGCTCGCCACCCTCCTCCCGCCGTTCATCCAGATCGGCGGCGTCGTGGAACGGCACCAGGTGAACGGCCAGCCGGGCGCCATCTTCCGCGACCCGGACGGCAAGGTCCTCAACACCTGGACACTCGACATCCTCGACGGACGGATCCAGACGATCCGCACGGTGAGCAACCCCGACAAGCTCGGGCACATGGGCCCCGTGGCTGACGCATGGGCGGTCCTGCGCGCAACACAACGGGTCCATCGGGACGCGGACTGACCCGAAGAGCTCACGCCGCAGCCGAGGAAGTGGCTACGAGCTCCCATTGCGGACCCAGCACCAGAACCAGAACCAAGAAGAGGAGAATCGGAATTGATCAGGATCGGCATCATCATCGGCAGCACCCGCCCCGGCCGGAACGGCGACCAGGTGGCCCAATGGGTGCGGGACCTGGCGGTTGAACACGCAGGCGACGCCGCGGACTTCGAGCTCGTGGACCTGAAGGACTACGAGCTGCCGCTGCTCGACGAGCCCGTGCCGGCGCGCATGGCACCGGGCCGGCGGCCGCACACACAGCGATGGGCCGAGCGGATCGGATCGTGCGACGCCTTCATCGTCGTCACGCCCGAGTACAACACCGCCCCGCCCGCCGCCCTGACCAATGCCATCGACTACCTCTACGCGGAGTGGGGCGGCAAGCCGGTCGGTTACGTCGGCTACGGCATCTTCGGCGCCGTCATGGCGGTGCAGAAGCTCCGTGCCCAGGCGGGCCCGTTGCGCATGGCGGACATCGGGCCTCAGGTGGCGCTTTCGCTGCGCGAGGACTTCGAGGCCTTTGCCGACTTCCGGCCGCAGGAGCTGCACGTGGCGGAGGTGCACGGGCTGGTCGACGAGCTGCTGGCGTGGGCGCAGGCGCTCGGCCCGCTGCGCGCAGCTTCCCGGGCCGCTGCTTGAACGGCTGAAACCCTATCCCCGACCTCTACAAACGTTGGATCCGCTGTACGAACGGTGACGCAAGGAGGTCAGTAGCGCCGCCGGGTCGCTGACCATCACGAGCGACCCGGACGGCCCGCCGGCGACTCCGCCGACGTCGGCCGCGTACACACCCTCCAAAGACACGATGTGGGCGGCGGGTTTCGCCCTGACCGAGGTGACATCCGAGGTGGAGGCGCGGATCAGCGCGCTCGTGAAGCAGGCGCCGGGCTGAGCAGCACAGCAGGCGTCGAGTTCCACCCACCGGTTCGGCCCTGTCTGGCCAGGAGCGCCATCCGCCCGGAGGACGCCGGGCGGGATGTGGGCATCATGTGTCAGACACGGCCTATCCGTTCGTTCCGGTCGGCAGCACGGCACGGGCGATGCCGGTGAGGTTGCCCTGCAGGATGAGGATCTCGCTCTGGTTCGATCCGTTGAGGTCGGCCGCGTAGACGTTCCCGGCGAGGTCGGTCACGTACATGCGGCCGTCGTCCGGGTCGAGGGCGAGACCGATGCCTTCCATGAGGTGGGTGAGCAGGATCTCGGGGGTCCGCTGCCCTTCCGGCGCGTCCACCGGCGAGCGGTTCACACTGTTGCCCCGCGGCGGGTCGCCGCGATCCGTCCAGTAGAGCATGCGCCGTGTGAGGTCGAGCTCCAGGTCGATCGGCTCGGGCAGGCCGTCGAACAACACCTCGATGTCGCCGCGTTCGGCCGCACTCTCCCCAGCGGGCAGGTCGATTCCGGCGCGCAGGATCTTCCCGAGTCCCGCGTCGCTCGGGCCCTTCTGTGTCCAGTAGAGGTGTCCGGCGACCGGGTCGACGGCGACTCCCACGCACCACTTGGTCTCGTCGCGCCGGTCGTCCTCTCCCTGTCCCGTCTGTACGAGGGTCTCGACGTTGTGCCCGTCGAGGTCGCAGCGCATGACGCGCATGCCCTCGCGATCACCCCAGTACAGCTTCCGGCCCGCGGCCTCGATGTGGAGTTGCTTCGGCGTATGCGTGCCACCGCTCGGGACGATCGTCGTCCGGTTGCCTCCGTCCAGGTCCACGCGTTCGATCGAGCCGTCGTTCTCCGACGGACGGCCCATGTTCGTCCAGTAGATGTGCCCGGCGCGGACATCGACGGCTACCCCGTCGGGAATCCTGCACCCGGTGACGATGACCTTCTTGTCGGAGCCGTCGGGGTTCACGGAGAACAGGCGACCGCCGCTGCTGGCCTCGAGCACGAAGAGTCTTTGCTGGGGCCGCGTCACGATCCCTCCTTCTCCGGGCGACCGGCTGCGGCGCTCCGCGGGCCGAGCGGGTCGTGCTCGGCCCGCACGGACAGCAGGGCGGACAACATCGCGTCGCGCCGGGCGGCCAGTTCATCGACCGAGTCGCCGTGCGCCTCCTCCAGGACGCCGCCCACGATCTTCTCCTTGAGCTCGGGCGTGAACTCGGGGGTGCCCAGGTCCTGCCAGGACGCCACCATCCGCGGCATAAGAGTGTCCATGAAGTGCTGAATGCCACCCTCTCCTCCGCCGAGATGCCACAGCAGATGGGGACCCATGACGCCCCATCTGAGCCCCGGCCCCCAGGACACCGCGTCGTCGGAGTCCGCCACGTCGAGCACTCCCTCTTGGACCAGGTACACGACCTCTCGGTACAGCGCGGCCTGGATACGGTTGGCGACGTGCCCGGGGAGCTCCTTCTTGAGGTGAATCGGTTTCTTGCCGATCGCGGCGTAGAACGACATGACGTCCCGGATCGTCTCCGGGGCGGTCTTCGTCCCGCCCACGACCTCGACCAGCGGCACGACGTGCGGCGGATTGAAGGGATGACCGATGACGGTCCGCTCCGGGCGTCGGCATTCGGCCTGGATGACGCTCATCGTGATGCCCGAGGAACTCGACGCGATGATCGCGTCCGGCGGCGTGGCGTCGTCGATGTCGGCGAACAGCTTGACCTTGAGTTCCGGACGCTCCGGCGCGTTCTCCTGTACGAAATCGGCGTCCGCGACGGCCTGACGCATGTCCGTGGTGAAGCTCAGGCGATCGGGCGACGCCTCGGGCGCGAGCCCGATCGAAGCAGCCGTGTCCCATGCCGCCTCCACATACGACCGCAGGGCCGCCTCCGCGGTGGGGCCGGGGTCCGTCGCCGTCACGTCGAAGCCCCGGACGAGATAGTGCGTCGCCCAACTCGCACCGATCGTGCCGGTACCGACGATCGCAACGCGGTGGACGGGCTTGTGTGCGTTCATGACTGGTTCACTGCTCCTGAAGATCGGACACGGGCTGCGGCAGCCTGACCAGTTCGTCCTCTGCCGTCACAGGACCACGTATGACCTCGGCCCACGACCGCCGCGAGCGGGACCGCGCCCTCGGGGCCGCTGGCGTTCTTCTGCGCCAGGCGGTTGATGGCGATGGCGATGGTCAGCACGCTGCCGCGGGGCTCGTGGAGCACTGCGCCCGACGCGTCGGGCGCCGCGCTCATCGCGCCCTCTCCGCTTCCGCCGGGCCGGGAATCGCTCCCTCGGCGCGTAGTTCGGCGATCTCTGCGGGGCCGAATCCCAGCTCGGCGAGGACCTCGTCGTTGTGCTCGCCCAGGTCCGGTGCCCGCTTCGCCGGGACCTTCGCGACGCCTCGCAGGTTGACCGGGCTGTTGATGGTGTACTCCAGCCCGCTGACTCCTTCCAGCGGTACGACGATGTCGTTCGCGCGCAGCTGCGGATCCCGCGCGGTCTCCTCGGGTGTCTGAATGAGGCTGTAGGTGACGCGTTCACGGGTCAGGGCGTCCTTCCAGTGGGCGAAGGGCCGCGAACGGAACTCGGCGTCGAGCAGCTCGGTCAGCGCGGTGGAGTTCTTGACGAAGCCCTCGATGTCCGCGAAACGGGGATCCTCGAGCAGTTCGGGGTGCCCGATGGCCCGGGTCAGTCCCGGCCAGTGCGGGGCTGAGGTGACGAGCATGAACCATTCGCCGTCGGCGGTCCGGTAGGGGTTGATCAGCGGGTTCGCGGGCGCCTTCCGGTCGTGCAACTCGAACGGCGTGCCGTCGGCGAGCGCGCCGGCCACGAGCGTTCCCGTGGCCCAGACGCCTTCGGCGAGCAGGGACGTCCCGACGCTGGCCCCTTGTCCCGTCCGCTCGCGGCGGTAGAGGGCGGTCACGATCGCCGCGTAGATCCCGATCGCCGACATGTAGTCGCCGCTGCCCCAGACCGGGGCTGTCGGCGGGGCCCCCGCGTCCCGGGTGGAGGCCAGCAGCCCGCTGCGCGCCCAGTAGGCGGTCAGGTCGAAGCCCGGCTGCCCGGCGTCGGGACCGGCGTCCCCGAAGCCCGTGATGTCGGCGTAGACGACCCGCGGGTTCCAGCCCGCGACCTCGTCGTAGCCGAGGTGCAGCTTCTCGCGTGTGCCGTGCGGGAAGTTGGTGATCACCACGTCGGCCCACTCGACGAGGCGTTTGAGGACCTTGGTGGCCGCCGGTGCCTTCAGGTCGATGACCATGCCGCGCTTGTTGCGGTTGGCGAGGTGCCAGCTGTAGTTGGCCTGTGCCCGGGGGCTGGGCGGCACGGAGCTCAGCCCTCGCTGGGGGTCGCCCTTTCCCGGTGGCTCGATCTTGATGACGTCCGCTCCGAAGTCGGAGAGCACAGTGGCCGCGGCCGGTCCCGCGATGAAGCTCGACGCGTCGAGGACCTTCAGGCCGGTGAAGACGGATTCGGTGGTCATCGTCGTCACCTCACGAAGGCGCTCAGGCCGTCGGTGACGGCGCGTCCGACGATGAGGGTCTGGATCTCCCGCGTGCCCTCGTAGGAGTAGATGGCTTCTGCGTCGGCGACGAAGCGGCCGACCTTGTAGTCGAGGAGGATGCCGTTGCCTGCCAGCAGTTCCCGCGCCCACCCCACGGTCTCGCGCATCCGCACGGTGCAGTAGGCCTTCGCCAGGGCGGACTGCTCATCCCGGAATACCCCGGCGTCCTGCAACTGGGCCAGGCGCGTCATCATCCCGCACGAGGCCGTGGCGTTGCCGAGCATCTTGACGAGCAGGTCCTGCACGAGCTGGAAGCCCCCGATCGGGCGCCCGAACTGCTCGCGCTCCTTCGCGTACTGAAGGGCGATCTCGTAGGCGGCGAACATCACTCCCACCGCCTGCCAGGCCACCCCGCTGCGCGTCTGGCGCAGGATCTTGGCGGTGTCCTTGAACGAGTTCGCGTTCTGCAGCCGGTTGGCCTCCGGAACACGGCAGCCGTCGAGCACGATGTCGGCGTTCTGCACGATCCGCAGCGCCATCTTGTTCTCGATCTTCGTCGCGGTGAACCCGGGGGTGTCCTTCTCCACGACGAAGCCCAGCACATGACGGGTCTCGACATCGCGGGCCCAGATGACCACCAGGTCGGCGAACGTCGCGTTTCCGATCCACCGCTTCGAGCCGTCGAGGATCCATTCGTCGCCGTCACGGCGCGCGGTCGTCTGCAGGCCGCCGGCCACATCGGATCCGCCGTGCGGCTCGGTCAGCCCGAAGGCGCCGATCTTCTCGAAGCGGCTCATCGCCGGCAGCCACCGACGCTTCTGTTCGTCGGAGCCGCAGGTGAGGATGGTGCCCATGGCCAGACCCGTGTGTACGCCCGCGAAGGTGGCCACGGACGCGTCGACATGCGCCAACTCCAGCGCGATGAAGCCCGCGAGGAGGTTGCTCGGCTGGGACTCCGGTGAGTCCGGGTCGGCCCAGTCCATCAGACCGAGCCCCCCGAAGCCCCCGATCAGCTGGTAGGGGAACTCGGCGCGGGCCCAGTGGTCGTCGACGATCGGTGCGACCTGCTTGCGGAGGAACTCGCGGACGGACTCGAGCTTCTCCCGCTCCACGTCCGACAGCAGGTCCTCGTAGGCGTAGAAGTCGGCGGGCAGCAGCCCCTTGTCCAGGTAGGGGCCGGACCGTGTCGGCAAGGTCGTTGTGCCGCTCATTGCAATCTCCCTCAAGCGCTGGGGGGCGTGGCCCGGAGATCCACGCCCGTCAGCGTTCTCCGCTCCTGGCGTCTCGGTTCTCCGGCGCGATTAAACGCGGATCCCGGGCCGGTCCCCCGGACCCGCGCCGCGCACTGGTGCCGTTGTCGCCACGGACCACTCCAGTGGCCCGTCCCCACCCGATGCGGGAGGTCCACCGGTACTGGAGGACGTCCACACCCTGACCGGGCGCCGCATACGGGATCCAGCGCATCGAGCGCGCTGGATCCCGGTCCGCCCCACCGCCGTCGCGGCGGGTCAACGCAGGGCCGCTACAGGCGTCTGGCCCGGGCCAGGGAGGAGATGGCCGAACTCGCCTGTCATCACCGCCGAACACGACACCCCGCCCGGCCCCGGCTCTGCGACCCGTAGTCCTCCAGGCGTGATTGGGCGTTCGGCTGGTTGATGGAGCCGCGCCCGCGATGTCAGGGCCGGGACGGACCGAACCGCGCGATCTCGTCGGGGTCGGGCACGGACAGAAGGTGCTCAGCGCCGCCTTCGAGCGTCTGGGCTATGTCGGTCGAGCGCGGGAGCATCGACTTCTCGTAGCTGTGTACAGCGTCGTCGATGGTGGCGGAGTGGACGAGTGCGAGGGCGAGTTCGCTGGCGTCGAGCATGGCGAGGTTGACGCCGACGCCGAGGGGTGGCATGACGTGTGCGGCGTCTCCCAGGAGTGTCACGCTGGGCGAGTGCTCCCATGTGTGCGGCACCGGCAGGGCGAAGAGCGGACGGTCGACGTAGGGGCCGTCGTTGTCGGTGATCATCCGGAGTGTCTGGGGTGACCAGGCCGCGTACTCGCTCAACAGGTGCGCGCGGATGCCCTCGGTGTCCTCGGGGCGAAGCCCGTTCGTCGTGATCCAGTCCGCAGGGACGCGCCGCATGATGTAGACGCGCATGTGGCTGCCGCTGTTGCGCTGTGCGAAGAGGCCGCGCTCGCCGTCGGCGACGTGGGCGCTGCCCTTCCCGACCAGTTCGGAAAGTTCGGGGTGCGCGGTCTCCATGTCGTCGAACCATGCCTCGAGGAAGCTGACCCCGGTGTACTGCGGTGTCGCGGGCGACACGGCCGTGCGGACGCGCGAGAAGGCGCCGTCCGCACCGATCACGAGATCCGCTTCAACGGCCGTCCCGTCGGCGAACGTCAGTGTTCGCGGCCCGTCGGCCGGTCCGCCCACTGATGCGAGCGTGCGTCCCCACTGAACGCTCCCGGCGGCGAGCGAGCCCAGCAGGAGATCGCGAAGCTGTCCGCGGTCGATCTCGGGGCTCACCGTTTCGCCCGCGTCCGGCAGATGGTGGGCAAGGACGCGCCCCGCGGGGTCCATGCGGCGCATTTCCTGGCTCTCGAGCCTGGCGAGCGCGAAGAACTCCTCCAGTAGGCCCGCTTCACGGAGCGCGAGCTGGCCGTCTTCCTTGTGCAGGTCGAGTGAGCCTCCCTGGTTGCGGGAGTTCACCTCTGGATCGCGGTCGTACACCGTCACCGGAATGCCGTGCTGCTGCAGGATGCGCGCGCACGTCAAGCCTCCCGGGCCGGCACCGATGATGCTGATCCGCGCGTTCACGGGCGTCGGAGAGTCCACGGTGGGTTCCTTTCGTCGATGGGGTTCCGGGTGGCGCCGCGGCGCGGCGATGACCGGTGCCGCGACCCCACCGGGATGCGGCAACCCCTACGGAGACCACGAAAGCAGAAACGAGTCCATAAGTGCAACCGTTACAGTTTCTGCTTCATTCCAGTTATGAGGTACAGTGGCGGCATGCCCGACTCTCCGACCGTTGGTCGTCGCGAGCGCAAGAAGGCGGCGACGAGGCAGGCCATCGCCGACGCTGCGCTGGACCTCTTCCTGGAACACGGCTTCGAACAAGCGAGTGTCCGCGACATCGCCGAACGAGCCGACGTATCGACGACGACCCTCTTCGCGCACTTCCCGAGCAAGGAGGCACTGGTCTTCGACCGCGAGGAGGAAGTCGAGGCAGAGCTGACCGCCGCCGTCCGTCAACGACCCAAGGACCAGAGCGTGGTCGAGGCGCTTCGCGCCCACGCGCTGAGGTCCTGGGTGCCGATCGCGTCGGATCCACGTCTGCATCAACTCACCGCGCTGGTGGACCAGACACCCGCGCTCCGTGAGTACGCGGAGCGTATGTGGATGCGGCACGCGGGCACCCTCAGCGCCGTCATCGCGGAGGAGCTCGGCCGCGCAGCGGATGATCTCGCATGCTCAGCACTCGCACGGTTCGTCCTGGAAGTCCCGACCTTGGCCAAGGGCCGACACGATCCACGCGCGACCGTGGAGACGGTGTTCGACCTACTGATCCACGGTTGGCAGTCACAGCACGATTCCGGGGATGCGGTCACAGGCTCTTGCAAGAGCTGACACATCGAGATGGATCGACCCTGAAAGCTCCTGGAACCGCTGTTGCCTCAGCGCGAGCGGCGTCGGCTGCGGGAGTGGAACGGGGGCGGCGTATGGCGGTAACCGCACGAGGTCCTGCTCGCCGAGCCGCCGGCGGCTTCGTGGTGACGGCGGTGGCGGTCCGTCAGGCGCGGTTCGGTGCCGGTTTCGGCTCCGACTCCGACTCCGGCTCAGCGCGAGGCGCTGCCTCGCGGCGGGGAAGCAGCAACGGGGTCGCCAGCAGGAGCACGCCGGCCAGGCCAATGGCCGTACGCGGGCCGAGCAGGCCGCCCAGCACGCCCCAGACGGCCGTCAAGAGCGCGGTCGAGGCCTTGGTCGTCACGGTCCAGGCGGACAGTGTGCGGGTGATCCGGTCGGTCACGGTGCGCTCGAGGCGGTAGGTGGCGTAGACGGGGTTGAAGACCCCGCAGCAGAAGATGAGCCCGAGCTCGACGCCCATCACGAGCAACAGCCCTCCGGTCCCCGGCCCCAGGAAGGCCAGGCCGACGGGCCAGAGCGCGCGCAGCGCCCCGGTCACCACCAGGACCTGGTGCTGCCCGAACCGGGTGACGAGCGGTCGGGCCAGCCGCGAGCCGAGCAGCCCGCCGATCGAGGGCGCGGCGAAGGCGAGGCCGTACTGCCACGGTGTGAAACCGAGTCGGCCGAGCATCAGGACGGCAAGCAGCGGCTGGACGGCCATCACCAGGCCGTTGAACAAGGCGGTGTTGAAGAACAGCGGGCGCAGCGTCGCGTCGGCGAGGATGTACCGCCAGCCGTCGAAGAGGTCCCGGGCCCGCAGGCGCGCGGCCTCCCGGCGCTCGGGCCGCGGCTCGTGCCCGCCCGTCGCGCGGATCCCCAGGGCCGAGAGCAGGTAGCTGACCGCGTCGGCCACCACCGTCGCCACCGGACCGAGGAGCGCGATCGCCGCGCCGCCCAGCGGCGGTCCGATGATCGTGGTCGTCCAGGCCGTGGACTCGAACCGGGCGTTGGCGACGAGCAGGTCCTCGGCCGGCAGCAGGGTCTTCAGGTACGCGCCGGAGGCGGCGCGGAAGGTGATGTCGGCCGCCGCGACGACGACCGAGACCAGCAGGAGCTGGAGGAAGGTGAGCACGCCGAGCGCGAACGCGGCGGGGATCGTCAGCAGCGCCGAGAACCGCACCAGGTCCATCGCGATCAGCACCGGCCTCTTGCGGCGGAACTCCACCCACGGGCCGAGCGGCACCGCCACGGCCGCGCCCACCGCGGCCCCCACGGAGGCGAGGGCGGCGACCTCGGCCGATCCGGCGTGCAGCACCTGGATGGCGATCAGCGGGAACGCGCCGAAGGCGAGCCAGGTGCCGAGCGCGCTGGTCCCGTACGCTCCCCACAGCCACCCGAACCGCCACCCCAGCCGATGTCCGAGCAGATGTCCCAGCCGGTGTCCACTCCTCATGCCCGACGCCCCTCGCCACTCACCCGCACAACCGATCCGCGTTCGGAAACATCAAAGCGAGCGTCACACCAGGGGATCAAACAACCGTAGGGTCGCCAGCCACAACCATCGGTTGTGCTCGTAGGGTATCGGCATGGACCTCGATTCGGTAGCTGTCAAGTCAAATGAAACGCATATGCGGCTATGAACTGTGTTGCTGTGGTTCGCGCCGTCGTGCGGGGTCGTTGATCCACGCCTGCTGAGGAATCTTCGGCGGCGCCGGCCGGCGGTTGAAGCGTTCGGGATGCTGCTCGAACGCGACTGTGAGGGTGGCTGCCCGTTGCTCGCGGACGAGTTCGGCGGTGCCGAAGTGGACGCTGGCGGGGGTGTGGTAGCCGATCCCGGAATGCCGGTGGACGTGGTTGTAGTGCGAGATGAACGCGTCCATCCACTCCCGTGCGTGGGCGAGGGAATCGAAGCGCTCGGGGTAGTCCGACTGGTACTTCGTGGTGCGGAACTGGCTCTCGCTGAACGGGTTGTCGTTGCTGACCCTGGGCCTGGAGTGGCTACGGGTCACACCGAGATCGAGGAGCATCTGGGAGACCTGCCTGGAGGTCATCGAGGTGCCGCGGTCGGCGTGCACGGTGTGCGGCACGATGCCGTTGCGGTCGATCGCCTCACGGATCAATTCCTCTGCCCGCGCGGCGGATTCGGCCGCCTCGACGGTGTGGCCGACGGCGTAGCGGGAGTAGATGTCGAGGATCACGTACCCGTGGAACCAGACCCCCTTCGCCGGACCTGCCAGGCGTGTGATGTCCCAACTCCACACCTCGGAGGGCCCGTTGGCGACCAGCTCGGGAACCGTGCGGGGCGGATGGGTCGCCTGACGGCGGCGTTCACCGTCCTGCCCGGCCTCCTTCAGGATCCGGTACATGGTGCGCTCGGAACAGTGGTAGCGGCCCTCGTCCAGCTCTCGTGCGTAGATCTGCGCGGGCGGCAGGTCCACGTACTCGGGCCGGTTCATCAGCTCCAGCACCGCCTGCCGCTCGACGGCCGACAGTGCGTTGACCGGCGCCGGACGCGGCGTCTTCGCCCGGGGCGGGGCAGGGTTCAGCCGCCGGTGGTGGGTGGCCCGGGAGCGTCCGGTGATCCGACACGCAGCCACGATGCCCAGATACGGGGCCAGGTCCTCCACGGCCTCGTGGAGGAGAGGCTCCAGGGCGTCCTTCAGTCCGCGCTCTTGGAGAGTGCTTCCAAGAGCGCGTGTGTTTTTCCCAGCACCTCCAGCGCGGCGTCCCGCTTCGCGACCTCCTCCTCCAGGCGCTCCACCCGCCGCCGCAGCTTGTCGTTCTCGGCCTCTGCAGGGTGCTTCTTCGGGCGGGAGGGGCTGGTGCGGTGGTCGGTCAGCTTCTCCAGCGCGCCGGCGTCCCTGGCCTGGCGCCACTCGATGATGTGGGAGTGGTACAGCCGCTCCCGGCGCAGGATGGCGCCCTTGTCCCCGGTGGGGGCCGCGTCGTACTCGGCGACGATCCGCAGCTTGTACTCGGGGGTGAAGCGGCGCCGCTTCGGCCGCGGCGCGGGATCCTGCTCGGAAGGCTTGGTGCTGGTCATGCGGGTGATGCTCCTGTCGTGCCCGCCCACAATATCTGATCATTTCGGGGCGTCTCACCCGACGATGTCAGAGAGGGATTCCGTCCGGACCTTCGTCGTCGCCGCCGACGCGGGGCAGTTCCAGGAGGCCGCCGCCGAGCTGGCGGTCACCCAGCAGGCCGTCTCCAAGCGCATCGCCGCGCTGGAGCGCAACCTCGGTGTGCGGCTGTTCACTCGCACCGCGCGCGGCGCCGAGCTCACCATCGACGGGCAGGCGTTCCTGCCCCACGCGCGCGAGCTGCTGCGCGTCGCCGAGCGCGCGGTCGCGTCCGTGCGCCCCGGTCGCCGTCCGCTGCGCGTCGACGTGATCGCCTCGCGCGGCGCGGCGGCGGGCCTGATGCGGGGCTTCTACCGTGCGCATCCCGAGATCGACCTCGACGTGGTGATGTTGTTCGACATCGAGACGGCTGTCGCCGCCATCCGGTCGGGTGCGATCGACGCGTCCTTCCGCGCCGTCGCCGCGCCCGGCCGGCCCCTTCCCGAGGACATCGAGTCCGTCCGGGTGCTCGACGAGCCGCTCCAGCTCCTCACCGGCCCCGCGCACGCGCTGGCGGGCGCCCGGTCGGTGACGCTCGCTCAGCTCGCCGGGCACCGGATCTGGATGCCCGGCATCGTCCCCGGGACCGAGTGGGCCGCCTACTACGACGACCTCGTCGCCGAATTCGGCCTCACCATCGAGGCGACGGGCCCCAACTTCGGCTCCGACGCGCTCCTCGACACCGTCGCCGACACCCCGGCCCTGGCCACCTTCATGGGCGGGCACACCCGCCTCGTCTGGCCCTCCGGCCACGGCCTGCGCCGCATCCCGGTGACCGACCCGACGCCCGTCTACCCGCACTCGCTCCTCTGGCACCGGGACAACCCCCACCCGGCGCTGGCGACCCTCCGCGCCCACCTCGCCGCCACAGCGGCCGACCACGACGCCACCGGTACCTGGGCGCCGGGCTGGGTGATTCCGCGCTGACCTCCGCCTCGTCCGTGATCAGCGTTGCCGAATCGACGCACAGCGGCACGGGGGCTGTTCTTGTCCGCCGGGGCGGTGTGCTGTGTCGCACCTTCGGTCGACGTTGCCGTACGTTCGGTGCACCAACACGTCCGCCCTTGCCGATCTCGTGACCATCTTCCCGGCCTACAGGTCGGTACCGCCGTTGCCATCGTCGCTCGAAGAGTCCCGCTGCTTGGTCCCACCCTGAGCGGAAGCGTCGTTCTCCTGCTTGTCCAAGAGCTCCAGGAGCGCGGCGTCTGCCTTTTGCTGATCCTCCTTCGTCAGCTCAAGAGGTGCGTTGTTGTAGACGGCGTACCGGTCGGGATCAATGATGTTGGTGGTTCTCAACGTGAACGTGAGAAGCGGGCGCCACCCCTTGCGGTGGCCAACCCTCACTTGAATTTGGGCCTTGTAGTCACGGGCCTCCGGAAGCAGCCCGGGAAACGGTGCCTCGAGCTCGATGAAAATTTGTAGAGCTTCTCTGCCGGCCACAACGAATCCGGCCGGCAACTTCAGTTCCTCGTCCGGTCCGGGTTGGAGACGAGACGGCGAAGACATCCACAAGAGCGGTAGATGAGAGGCGGGCTCATCAGGGAAGGTGAGCCTGAGATCCTGCACAACTATCGGCTTGGCCCCGGTGTTGTGAAGGACGAGCGGAAGCCGCAGGCGAACCAGAGAGTAGTTGAAAATCGCCGCAAAGGAGTGAGGCTCCCATGTCTTCAGGCACCCTTGTCTGGCATTGATCCACCAGAATGAGGAGACCGTGAAGACCAATGCGCAGACCGACACGACGGCGGCGCCGGTGATCGATGAGGACGCATTCTGATCAACAGCGGTCATCAACGGGGACACACAATCAGTGTGCCAGCCTCAGGATGGCCACGCTCAACGTCGCCGCGGGGCTCAGGCAGCCGGTCAGGGCGGTCTCGGCCTGCAACGGCACGTTCTGCCGCTGACCGCCGGGGGCATCACAGTCGCGGTCGCGGTCCGAGCGGTATGCGTGGCCACCGTCCCGGCAGTAGTCGTGATCGCGGCCCGACCGGCGGTCGTCGCTCCGGTCCCAGTTGCGCTCATCGCCGCCCGAGCGGTGGTTGTCGGCCGCGACACCGACAGCGGGCGCTGGACATGCTCGGGCACCGCAGCCGACGCGGTACCTCCGACACCGACTACGGCTCCGCCCGCCACCACCACGGAGGTGATAGCGACATGCGCTTCGTCAGGCTACTCACGGGTTTTCTCCTTCGGGCCAGAGCAATCCGCCAGTACAACGGGTGCCCCTGTCACTGATGCAGTTCGTGGGGCGCGGTGGCCACTGCATGCGGGCTCGGTCGGCTCTGCACTGCGTCACCGAGCGCGAGAGAAGTCGCTTTCGCGGCAAGACCCCAAGGTTCCATACGGTGTATGGAACTACCCTTCGAGTGAACCATACGCCGTATGGAAATGCGAGTGCGAAGTTCCGCCGCCCTAAGGGTGTTGATCGGGGCCCCAGGTAAGAGACGGCCGCGATCGGCGGCCTCGGCGCCGAGGCAGGCCTGATCATCGGGTACTACGGATACGCCGAATTCGGTCGTGACGGCAGGAAAGAAAAAATGGGCGCCGGTACTCAGGAGAGCACCGGCGCCCACGACATGGCACCTTTCACTTCTACGCCGACCACGCTCGCGCCGATCGGACTTCGGATCCCGCGCAACCAGGCGGCTGCAGTGCCGTCAGGCCCAGGCGAGGGCGTGCTCGACGGGCACACGGGGCAGCCGCGGGAACCACGGGTCGGCACCCGGGTGACCGATGTTGACCACCAGATGCGAGCGCCAGCTGGTACCGGCGAAGAACTCCTCGTCCACGCCCGCCTTGTCGAAGCCCGCCATGGGACCGGCCCCGAACCCCGCCGCACGGACCGCGAGCAGGAAGACCCCGGTCTGCAGTGCCGAGTTGTAGACCGCGATGCTCTCGCGCGCGGCGGTCTGGTCGGCGAACGCCGCTCGCAGCAAATCCCCGCGGGCCGGGAAGACGGTCGGCATCTGCTCGTGGAAGTCGACGTCGTACGCCAGGACCGCCACGGCCGGCGCACTGAGCGTCTTGGCCCTGTTGCCCTCGTCGAGATGCCGGACGAGTCGCTCCTTACCCTCTCGGGTCCGCACGAAGAGCACACGCAGAGGCTGGCCGTTGGCGGCGCTCGGCGACCAGCGGGCGAGTTCCCAGATCATGGCCAGTTCGTCGTCGGCAACAGCCACCTCGGCGAAGGTGTTCGCGGTGCGGGCCTCGGTGAACAGCACCTTTCGTCCGGCGTCGTCGAGGACATCGAGGGCCTGCGGTTCACGGTCGGTCATGCTCATCATTTCTCTCTTACTTCGGTTGTGTGTGGTGCCCGGGGCGGGTTGGCCGCCCCGGGCACCACCCCCTGGGGACGGGGTTTACGGAGCCGGGCAGGGCTCAAGGACCCAGTGCTGTCACGTGCGCATGTGGTCCCCTGGCCGACGTCATGTGTCGCGCGCTGACCGCTTGTTCCGCTCCGCGCCCAGGCGGGCGAAGTAGGCGATCAGGTCGGGGTTGTCGACCGCCGCGGGGTTCAGGACCTGCTCGGCGGGGGCACCCTGGAGCAGGCGCTTGACGGGAACCTCGAGCTTCTTGCCGGTCTTCGTGTGCGGGAGGGCCCGTACGGCGAGGATCTCGTCGGGGACGTGGCGGGGTGAGGCGCCGGTGCGGATCGCGTCGCGGATCCGGACCCGGAGGGAGTCGTCCAGGGCGACCCCGTCGGCGAGAACCACGAAGAGCGGCATCCAGTAGCGGCCGTCGGGTTCCTCCGCGCCGATGACGAGCGCTTCGGTGATCTCCGGGAGGCGTTCGACGACGTCGTGGATGTCGGCACTGCCCAGACGTACGCCGTTGCGGTTGAGGGTGGCGTCGGAGCGGCCGTGGACGATCACCGAGCCGTGCGAGGTGAGTGTGATCCAGTCGCCGTGCCGCCACACACCGGGGTAGGCGCCGAAGTAGGCGTCGCGGTAGCGGCTGCCGTCGGGGTCGTTCCAGAAGTACAGCGGCATGGACGGCATGGGCCGGCTGACGACCAGCTCGCCGACCTGGTCGAGGACAGGGGTGCCCGTCGCGTCGTAGGCGGCCAGGGCCACGCCGAGGCTGGGGGCGGACAGCTCCCCCGCCCAGACGGGGGTCGTGGAGGCGCCGCCGGCGAAGCCGGAGACGATGTCCGTGCCGCCGCTGGTGGAGGCCAACTGGACGCCGGCGCCCACGTGGTCGCGGACCCAGGGGTAGGCGGAGGCCGGCAGGGCGGAGCCGGTGCAGCCGACGACGCGGATGGCCGACAGGTCGTGCACGGAGGGTTCGATGCCCAGCTTGGCCATGGTCAGCAGGTACTGAGGACTGGTGCCGAAGACGGTGACTTTGTGACGGGCCGCCAGCTCCCACAGGAGGTCCGGACGCGCCTGCGGTACCGGGCTGCCATCGTAGGTGCAGGTGGTGGCACCGGTCAGCAGGGTGGAGACGACCAGGTTCCACATCATCCAATGGGTGGTGGTGTACCAGAGGAGGCGGTCGCCGGTGCCCAGATCGGTGTGCAGACCAAGGGTCTTGAGGTGTTCGAGCAGGACGCCGCCGTGCCCATGGACGATGCCCTTGGGCAGTCCGGTGGTGCCTGAGGAGAAGACGATCCACAGGGGGTGGTCGAACGGCACCGGGGCGATGGTGAGGTACTCGACACGGGTGGCCGCGTCCTCCCAGGGAACCGTCAGCCCCGAGTCCCCGTCCTCGGGCCACGCAAGGCCCACGTGGTCCACGAGCACCGTGGCCTTCAGCGTCGGCAGGGCGGCGGCGAGTTCGAGGGAGGCGGCGCGGCGGTCGTGGGTGGCGCCGTTGAAGAGGTAGCCGTCCGCGGTGATGAGCACCGCGGGTTCGAGCTGGGCGAAGCGGTCGGCGGCGGCCTTGGGTGCGTAGTCCTGGCCGCATACCGACCACACCGCGCCAAGGCTCGCGGTGGCGAGGAAGGCGATGACGGCGTGGGGGGTGTTGGGCAGATAGCCCACCACTGGGTCGCCCTGTCCGACGCCCACGTCGCGCAGGCTGGCAGCGACGGAGGCGACCCGGGCGCGCAGCTCCCGGCCCGTGATCTCATAGGCGGCTCCGGTCTCGTCCAGGGCGGTGATCGCGGGAGCATCGGGCTGCAGGTTGCGCAGCGCGTGATGGGCGTAGTTGAGGGTGGCGCCGGGGAACCAGCGGGCGCCGGGCATGGTCTCCTCGGCCAGCACCCGCTCGTACTCAGTCGTCGCGTCGATGTCGAAGTACTCCCACACCGCGGCCCAGAATCCTTCGAGGTCGGTGACGGACCACTCGTACAGGGCTCGGTAGTCCGTGGGGTCCTGGATCCCTTCGGCGCCCCGGTGCCGGGCCGCCCATCGGGCGAAGTCCGCGATGCGACTGTGGGCGGCCGACTTCGGGTCGGGAGTGAAGAAGGGTTCCGGATACACCTCAGGGCGCGGGGTGGTCATGGTGTGGAGCTCCTCGTCAGGCGGGCCGGGCGTCGGCGGTATGGCGGGCCGTGTGCAGCAGGGGGGCCCAGACGCCGGTGTCCGTGAAGTCGCTGGTGCCGGCCGGGACGGTGTCCATCACGACGCGGTCGGGGCGCAGCAGGACGGCGTCGACACGGCCGCGGGCCAGCCAGCCGGCCAGGGTGCCGTCGTCGCCCAGATCGTCGACGCGGATCGTCGGGGCGCCCAGTGCCGTGGCCACGGCCGTCATCTGCGCCGTGGGTGGCACGGCGGTCAGGACGGCGAAGGAGTCCCCGAGGACGTCATCGAGGCGCACTCGCCTGCCGTCGTGGCGTACCCAGGGCTGCGGGCAGAAGGTGCCGGCCAGCATGCGGCCGGTCAGTCTGGGGCGGCGCCGTACGAGTGGACCGGCGGTCAGGGCGGGACTGAGGTCACGGCCCACCGCCGCGGTCACACCGGGGATGCGACAGGCCGTGCCCACGACGGCCCGGCGGAACGCCGCACCGCGGTCCTGTCCGCCGGTCATGGCCCAGCCGACGGCGACCGCCACGCGGATCACATGGCGGGCGTGCGGCTTGCGCTCGCGTTCGTAGGTGTCCAGCAGCCCCTCACGTGCGCCCCGTTGGAGCACCCGGGCCAGCTTCCAGGTGAGGTTTTGGGCGTCGCGCAGGCCCGCGCACAGTCCCTGCCCGACGAAGGGCGGGGTGAGGTGGGCGGCGTCGCCCAGCAGGAAGACACGCCCCCTGCGCCACCGGTCGGCGAGGCGGGCCCGGAAGGTGTACTGCGCCTGCCGCACCACCTCGAAGTCGTTGCCCGGCGAGGCGTCGGGCGGCAGGTCCACCCAGGGGGCGACCAGCTCGCGCAGGCGCTCCCATCCGTCCGGGCCGTCCAGGTTCTGGTCGTCGGCCAGCCGGAACTCCCAGCGGTAGCGGTCCTCGCTGACGCGCATGAAGGTGGCCGGCCGGGTGGGAGAGCAGATCTGCTCGGCGCCTTCCCAGGTGCGCACCGGGCGGCTGGTGCGCACGTCGATGACCCGCCAGCTCTCCTCGAAGTGCAGGTCCTCCCACACGGCGCCGATGGCGTCACGGGTGAGACTGCCCGCACCGTCGCAGCCGAGGACGGCGTCGGCCCACAGGTGCTCCTCCTCGTCGCTGCCGTCGCGACGAAGGGTGACCCGGACCGGGCCCGTCGGATCGTTCGGTCCGTCGGTGTCCCGTGCGACGGACTGGGTGACGGACACAACCTCCACTCCGCTCCACAGCTCGCACTCCGGGCGGCGCGCCAGGGCGTCACGCAGCAGGCGTTCCAACTCGGGCTGGTCGAACATGCTGGTCTGCGGGAAGCCGTGGTGTCCGTGCATGGACCGCGGGAATTCGGCGATCACGCGGCGCCCGGCGTCCAGCAGCCGCAGTCCGGGCGCCGGGCGGGCGAGGGCGGCGAACTCCTCGTGGACACCGGCGCTCTGCAGGATCCGGCGGATCTCATCGTCCACGACGACGGCACGCGGCAGGGGGTAGATGTCCCGGTGACGTTCGAGGAGCAGGCTGCGCACTCCGTGCCGGGCGAGCAGGAGACCGGCCGTGACCCCGACGGGTCCCGCACCGATGATCACCACCGGTCTACGGGCTGCGGCCTTCATGGTGCGTCCGTAATGGGGGTCCGCTGCTCGCCGAGGTCGATCCGTCCGTCCGGGGTGGCGATCGTGGCGGTGACGAGGTCACCGTTGCGCAGGTACTTGGGGTTCTTGGCCTGGCCCTTGAAGAACGCCTTCCACTTCAGTGCGGGCGGCAGCAGTGCGGCGATCTTCTCGGCCGGCTTGGGCGGGGCCTTCAGAGCCGTGCCGCCGGGAGTGCCGGTCAGCAACAGGTCGCCCGGGGCGAGGGTCTGGAAGCGGGCGAGCAGGGTGAGCGCCTGCGCGGGCCGCACGATCATGTCGGCCAGCGTGCGGTCCTGGCGTGACACGCCGTTGACCGACAGCCGCAGCCGCAGGTTCAACAGATGGGTGAAGTCCTCGGGCTCCAGCAGGGCCAGGTACGGGCCCGTCGGCGTGAAGGTCGGATAGGACTTGCTCTCGTAGAACTGGGTCTTGGTCAGCTGGACGTCGCGGGCGCTGACGTCGTTGGTCAGGACGAGGCCGGCGACGTAGCGCGGCAGGTCCTGCTCCTCGACGACGGTGCCCACGGGCAGGGTCGCGCCCATGACGAGGCCGAGTTCCACCTCGTAGTCGAGGAACTTCACGTGTGCGGGGCGGATGATCGTGTCGTGGGGGCCGCTCACCGAGCCGGACGCCTTGCGGAAGAAGGTGGGCGGGATGTCGCCGGTGAAGCCCGAATCCTTGGCGTGGCTGCGGTAGTTGACCATCTGGGCGACCACCCGGCACGGGGTGGTGACCGGAGGCAGCGCCACCAGGTCGGCGACGGGCGTGCCGCTCTCGGCGGACGCGGCGGCCTCGCGGACCGCGTCCCGGTCGGCGAGCAGTTCGGCGGTGGTGACGGCCTTGGTCTCGACGCGGACGGCGCGTTCGTCCCGGACGACCCACCAGCCGTCGGTGGTACGCAGAACGTTGGTGCTCATGAGCTCATCGCTTTCATCAGGCCCAGCAGGCGTGCGGGGTCGAGTTCGTTGTCGCCACGCAGGGCCGTCATGACCTCGCGCAGCTTGGCGGGGGAAGGATTGGCGCCCAGGAAGTCGCGGGTGACCGGCGGACCCCACTGGGCCAGGCCGCTCGCCGACATCGGTGCCCAGCCGGGCTCCAGGTCGCAGGAGAACAGGTCGCCGTCGGCGAAGTGCTCCAGCATGAAGTGGTCGGGGTCGCGCCAGTAGTCGAACAGCTGGCTGCCCTGGATGTGCCGGCCGATGCCCCAGCTGCGCTTGTAGCCGCGCTCGGCCAGGTACTCCCCACCGACGGCGATCGCATCGAGGTCGGTGACCTGGTAGGCCGAGTGGACGTAGCCGGTTCCGGGCCCCAGGTGCAGGGCCAGCGTGTGGTGATCGACGGCCACGCTCCCCTGGTCGCACCGGATGAACGTCATCGTCGGCCCGCGCCCGCGCTGCCCGTCCAGGAACAGGAAGTCGGACACGATCATCCCGAGGCTGTCCAGGTACCAGTCCAGGGTGCGGGCGAACACCCTGGTTTCCAGCACCACATGGCCCAGCCGCTGGATACGGGAGGGCTCACGGGGCGGGCGCTGGGTGGCGTTCGTACGACGGTGATCCGTACCGAAGTTGAGGATCAGCGGCTCCTGCTCGGGCAACGCGGGAAGCTGCTCGGCGCAGTGCACGACCCGGACCGGCAGGCCCGAGGGATCGAGCAGGGCGACCGACTGCCCACCGCCCGGTACGCCGATGTCCCGGACGGTACTGCCGGTGGCGCGGGCCAGCCGGTCCAGGTCGGCCCGCTCAGCCGCGCGGAACGCCGGCCCGATGAACCGGGACGCACGCCCCCTCCGGATGACCATGCAGGGTGAGCCCGCGAACGTACCGCGCAGCCACAACTCCCCTTCGGTGCGGGCGGCGACCGCGAACCCGAAGTCACGCGCGAAGACCTCGGCCCGGTCCAGGTCCGGCTTCTCGAACTCGAGCCAGGCCAGATCCGCCACCTTGATCACGGGATTCCGGGAACGTCCTGGGTGCTCTCCGCGCAGGGCGCCCTGCTCACTGTGGAGGTCTTGGTGGGGCGTCTGGGGATCGGCCCTGTTAACGGGGGTGTGGGACATGGTGTCCTCCAAGCAACACTGCTGTAATGAGGAAATCATCAACTTTGCCGTTACCCATCGTCAATAGGGTGGACCCAAATAATTGACAATCTCATCAGTAATGGCAGACTCATCGCGACGATTGTTACACTCGCCGTATGCCGACGTCAGCCCCGCCCAAGAACCGCTTCGAGCGACGCCGAGCCGAGACCCGTCAGGCGCTCGTCCGCGCGGCCCGGCAGATCCTCGCGGAGACCGGGGACACCAGCGCCAGCATCCAGGCCATCGCCGAGCGCGCGGACGTCGGTTTCGGCTCCTTCTACAACCACTTCGAGTCCAAGACGGAGCTGTTCGACGCCGCGGTGACGGACGCCCTGGAGGAGTTCGGTCAGGCCATCGACGAGCGTGTCGAAGGGATCGAGGACCCGGCCGAACTCGTCGCGGCGGGCTTCCGGCTCACCACCCGGATGGCCGACTCCCATCCGGAACTCATGCGGATCCTGCGCGATCGCGGTCTGGCCCACATTCACGCCCAGAGCGGCCTGTCCCCACGAGCGCTCCGCGACCTGGAGATCGGCATCGCCACGGGCCGCTTCACCTGCGCCAACCCGACCATCGCCCTGTCCGCCCTCGGCGGGACCCTGCTGTCCCTCGTGGGGCTGAGGCTGGCCCGCCCCGACCTCGACGGCGACGAGGCCGCCTCGGATCTGGCCGAGATGGCCCTGCGCATGCTGGGTGTCCCCGCCGAGGACGCCCATGAGGTCACCCGGCGCGCCCTGCCCGGCCTCACCTGAACCCCCCGCCCGAGGCGACCTCTGGACGACTCGTCAGAGCCAGGCCGCTGCGGACCGGGTCACCGATCTTGTGTGCCGCCCGGCGCATTGCGCAGGCGGCGTCGGCGAGCGGGATGTGGCCGGTGCTGGAGGGGGCGAGGTCGCGGCGGCCGGCTGCGGTCGGCCGCACGGGCTCCGTGACGGACTCGGGGGCGCCGCCGTAGCGGCCGCACACCCGCCCGCGCGGGCAGTTGAGGGTCAGGCCCCAGGGTGATACTGAAGATGCTCTCCGGGAACTCCTTGGCAGCTCGCCGACGTACGCGACCGGGTTGATACCGGGCGGGAAGCCGCCGTTGCAGCGGCGCCCCGGATTTTCATGCGTCGCAACTGATACCATACAGCGTATGGAAAAGAAGGCTCCCCGGGGGACCAGGAAGAGAGACGTCCCGCTCACCAAGGACGGCATCTACGCCATGGCGCTGCAGCTCATCGAGGCCGACGGGGTCGAGGCGCTCAGCATGCGCAAACTCGCGACCGCGCTGGATGCGAACCCGATGTCGCTGTACCACCACGTGCCGAACAAGGACGCCGTGCTGCGCGGCCTGGCCGAGCGCGTCGGCTCGCAGTTCCGCGCGGGGGCGCGGGAGGACCTCCCCTGGCAGGACCGCCTGCGCCAACTGGCTCTGGACTTCCGCAAACTGTCGCACAGCCATCCGAAACTGATGGCGTACTCCTTCGCGCGAGCCGACTACGTCCAGCCGGAGGACCCCTTTTGGCAAGGGCTCATCAACATCCTGTCTGCCGCGGAACTGCCGGCCTCGGAGATCCCGCGCGTCGCTGCCTCCCTGTGCGCGGTCTTCACGGGTCTGCTGGTCAGCGAACTGACCGGAGCGCTGCAGCGGTGGACCACCCTGCCGCCGGCACCAGCCGGCCCCGACGGGGAAGACGCCCCCTCACCCGCGAAGGACGTGATCGACGCGATGTTCAACTGTGCGCTGGACGCGACGATCGTCGGCTTGGAGAGCCACATCGCACGAACCCGCAAGGAGCCGTGACGGAGCGGAGCGGCTGCCGCGGGCTCGACCGACGCACACTTCTTCGTCGCCTCAGTGACTGCGCGCCGAGGCGGCGAAGCGGCGGACGTCAGAACGCCGTTCATGCCCCTCCGACTCATCCAGAACCTCCCGCACGCGGAGTGCCGCCACCTGTGGTGCCACGCCGGCGGCGACCAGGAGCGCGGTCGCCGCAGCTTCACCCGCAGGATCCGCCCAGGTGGACGCGGCGTTCTCCGCGGCGAGGGCCAGCATCAGGGCTTCCAGCGTCAGGGCGAGGACAGGCGCGGGAACATGGTCCGCGAACACGCCTTCGTCCTGGCCACGTCGCACGGTCGCGGTGGCCTCTTCGCGCGCCGGTGCCAGGGCGGCTCGGATCGCCTCGGCTCCCAGATCGCGGCGGCCCAAGGAGATGAGCATGCGGTACTGGTCGCCCACCGCCCATGCCGCCAGAGCCATCCGCACCGTCGCCTCCAGCGGGTCGGCACCTGGAATACGGGCCGTGGCGAACGCCTGTTGAAGTGCTTGGCCCGCTTCCTGCGTCAGGGAGGCGACCAACGCCTGCCGGCTGGAGAAGTGTCCGTAGAGGGTGCGCCGCGCGACGCCGGCTGCCTGAGCGATGCTGTCGAGACTCGCGTCGGGGTTGTCCCTCAGTTTCTGCCGAGCGGTCGCGAGAATACGTGTGCGGTTCGAGCGAGCACTACTGCGCTGCGGAGTACGGCCCAGGGCATCGGCCATCTGCATGATTCACATCTCCACTTCGGATCATGTGCGCCGCTCCGGAGGGCGCCTGGTTCTGGCGCCCGGCTGCGAGTCGGCGGCAGCGGGGTTCCGCGGTCTTTGGAGGGAGGCGTCAGCTCGGCGCCGCGCCCCGTGCCCGACCTCACGCGGCCCGGAGTCGGCGCATGCCGGGCCAGCAGCTACCGGAAAGCCGTGGGCGCCGGTGCTCCCTCAAGCACCGGCGCCCACTCACCCCTGCCCGAGGTGGCTTTGATGTCCGACTGGACGTGTCAGGGGACGAGGATGAGGCGGATCGGGTCGCCGATCTTGTTCTCCAGTCGGTGGATCGCGTCGGCGGCGTCGGCGAGCGGGATGTGGTCCGTGATGGAGGGGGCGAGGTCGAGGCGGCCGGCTGCGGTCAGCTGCACGAGCTCGGTGACGGACTCGGGGTAGCCGCCGTAGTGGCCGCGCACCTGCTTCTGCATGTAGTTGAAGGTCAGGCCCTCGGTGATGGTGAGGGGCCTGGGCGTGATGCCGACCAGGATGAGGGAGCCGCCCAGGCCGAGTGCGGAGGCGGCCTGCTCACGGACGGCGGGCACGCCGGCGCAGTCGAAGGCGAAGTCGAGGCCCCGTCCGGCGGTGGCGGCGCGTACCTGGTCGGCGAAGTCGTCGGCGGCCGGGTCGAGTGCGATGTCCGCGCCGAAGGCCAGGGCGCGTTCCCGGGCGCTGGGCAGCGGGTCGACGGCGATGATCGGTGCGGCGCCGACCAGGCGGGCGAGGCGTACGTTGTGTGCGCCGACTCCGCCCACACCCCACACGCCGACGGACTGGGCGGGGCGTACTCCGGCGGTGGCGACGACGGCGGCGTAGGGGGTCGAGACCGCATCGGGGATGATCGCGGCCTGGTCGAAGGGGAGGCTGTCGGGGATGGAGATGAGGGTGTCCTCGCGGGCGAGGGTGTACTGGGCCCAGCCGCCGTCGTAGTCGATGCCGGCGGTGAGCATCTGGGTGCAGGGGCGGCGGCGCACGCAGCCGGCGCACTGGCCGCAGGTCTTGCCGGCCTCCAGCGTGACGCGGGTGCCGACGGTCAGGCCGCGCTTGAGGTCGGGGCCGAGGGTGTGGATCACGCCCGAAACCTCGTGGCCGACGGTGACCACGTCCGAGGTGGCGAACAGCGGGACGAGGGAACCGTCGATCAGGTGGACGTCCGAAAGGCAGACGCCTGCGGCCTTCACCTCGATGAGGATCTCGCCCGGACCCGGCACGGGGACGGGGACCTCCTCCACGACGAACTTCTTGCTGTCCAGGTGGAAGCGTCCGGCGAGCATGGTGTCCATGGTGATCTTCCTTCTGTGAGTGGCACTCCCGGCGATTCGGGCCGATCGGTGCCGTGTGGTGTCGGGCGGGCTTGTGGTGGCCGGGAGGCGTGCGGGGTGTCTGGACCGCCGCACGCCGCCCGGCGTCCGGGGGTCAGGCGAAGACGTCCTGCTGGTAGTGCTCGTCGGCTTCGAGCTGGGCGAGCCACTGCTGGGCGGTTTCGTCGTCGCTGCCGGTCCGCTGGCGGTGAATCGCGGCGAGGGCCTCGCGGACGGCGGGTGCCATACGACGGCCGTCACCGCAGACGTAGATGTACGCGCCGTCTTCTATGGCCTGCCACACCGTGTCGGCGGCGTTGGCGATGGCGTTCTGCACGAACCGGGCCGGGTGGCCGCTCACCGCGGAGAAGGCGGTGTGGACCTGGGCGATCCCGGACTGCTCCCAGGCCTGCATCTCCTGGCGGTAGAAGTAGTCGTGCTCCGGGTGGCGGCAGCCGACGAAGACCTGCGACAGGCCCACCTCGGTACCGTTCTCCTGCTGCGAGGCGCGCTCCTCCAGGAACCCGCGCAGCGGCGCGATGCCGGTGCCGGGACCGATGAGGATCAGCGGCGTGGCGGGGTCGGCCGGCGGGGCGAAGGTCGGGGAGGGCACGCGCACATAGCCGTAGAAGACGTCTCCGGGCTCGAGTCCGGCGACGTAGGAGGAGCAGGTGCCGCGGTACTGGCCGTCACCCGACAGGGCCGGGCCTTCCAGCAGGCCCACGGTCAGGCGCACGTGGCGCGGGTTGGCCAGCGGGGCGGAGGAGATGGAGTAGAAGCGGGGACGGATCGGCCCCGTCATCTCCAGGAAAACGGCCAGCGGCAGTTCGACCGCGGGAAAGCGCTCCAGCAGGCCCAGCACGGAGATGCGCTTGCCGAGGATCTCGTTCTGGTAGCGCTCCTTGGCTTCCTCGGTGTCGGCGGTGTAGGCCTGCAGTTGCGGCCGGGTCCACGGGCACTCGGTGTGCTCGGCCAGGATGCGCACCTGGGTGCGGGTCGCCACGTCCTGCAGCTCCAGGAACTCGGTGAGGAGCAGGCCTGCGGTGACGGGGGTGCCTACCGGCAGGTGGGTGCGGCCGCCGGCCGGCTGGTCCAGCCGCAGGACCTGGTCGCGGTCGACGCCGAGGCGGGCGAGGGCGCGGTTGACCAGTGCCGGCTCGTTCTTGGCGAAGACGGCCAGGTGGTTGCCGGTGTCGTAGGTGACACCCTCGGGGAGCTCGATGGTGATGGACTTCGCGGACGGGCGCGGCGGCTCGAGGCTGAAGTCCCACAGGCCGGTCGCGTCGGCCACGAGTTCCTCGTTGGCCACCACCGTGAGGGGGTAGGCCTGCTCGGAGACGATCGCGGGGCGTACGTCCGCCTCGGTGAGCAGCTGGACCTGGTAGCGCGGGCCGCTCGTGTCGGAGGTGTCGGCGGCGTACTCCTCGGCCAAGGTGGTCCACAGGGTGTCCATCCAGCGAGTGGCCATGCCGTCGAAGTCACCGGCGGCGTCGGCGATACCGCGCTCGATGATGGGGGTGGCGCCTGCGGCCAGCAGGGCTTCGTCGATCCGCTTGGGGAAGGCCTGGTAGGTGGCCACCCACTGGGTGTTGCCGGCGCCCAGCAGCGCGAGCCGCACGTTCGACAGCGAGCCCGCGGGCAGCCCGGCGGCGATCAGGTCGTCGAAACGTTGGGCGTTGTCGGGGGCCTTGCCGTTGTAGCTGGCTGCGACGACCACGAGCAGGCCCTCGGTGGGCAGGTTGTCGCCCAGCTCGTCCAGGCTGGCGAGAGTGGTGCCGAAGCCGGAGCGCTCGCCGCGGTCGGCGATGGTGCGCGCCAGGTCCTCGCAGGAGCCAAGGCTGGAGCCGTAGGCGACGGTCAGGTTCACCCCGACACCGCTGACCGCGGCCTGCGCCTGCGTGTCGTCGGTCTGCAGATCCACGGCGCCGAAGACGGTCCGCTGGTGTTCCTGACGACGCCGGACGACCAGCTTGAAGTCGCTGGGCTTGCGCGTCAGCGCTTCCTTGACGTCCATCTTGTAGTCGCCGGTGTCGGAGAACTTGAGCTTCTGCAGCACCAGCGCGAGGGCCAGACGGGCCTCGGTGAGCGCGAACTGCCGGCCGATGCAGGCACGCAAGCCGTTGCCGAACGGCTTGTAGGCGTGCGGGTGCTGCTGGGCGCGGTTCTCCGGCAGCCACCGGTCGATGTCGAACTCCTCCGGCCGCTCCCACGCCTTGGGGTGGGTGTGCAGCGGGCCCTCGAGGATGTTGACCCGCGTTCCCTTCTTCAGCTGATAGCGGCCACCAATGACGGTGTCCTCCAGCGGGGCCTTGCCGAATGCCGGGATGGGAGCCCACAGGCGCAGGGTCTCGTCCAGGATGCGCGGGATGACGTCCAGCTTCATGATCGTGTCGTAGTCCGGCACGGTGTCGCCGGGGAGCAGCCGGTCCACCTCCGCGTAGGCCTGGGCCAGGACGTGCGGGTTGCGCATCAGCGAGTAGGTGGCGAACGACAGCAGGCCGCTGGTGGTCTCGTGACCGGCGATCAGGAACGTCAGCACCTGGTCGCGGACGTTGTCGTCGGCCAGCAGCTTGCCGGTCTCCGGGTCGGTGGCCTCCAGCATCAGCCCCAGAAGGTCCTCCTCACCGCCGCCCTTCCCCTGCCGGCGCTCCTTGATCACGCTCTCGACCAGTTCCTGCATCTGCTGGATGTTCTCGCGGTACCTCTTGTCGTCCGCCTTGCGGAACTTGGTCATCATCGGCAGCTCCTGCGAGCGCCGCAACGACTCCACCAGCGCACCCAGCAGCGCGTTGAGGAAGGGGTGCAGCTCCTCCTTGTCGAAGGACTGGAACCGGTAGCCGAACCCCGACAGGGCGATCGTGTCCAGGGTGAGCCGGGTGTAGTCGTCGGTGATGTTGACCGGCTGACCCTCCCTGCGCTCCCACTTGCCCACCAGGTTCTGGGCGATCTCCAGCATCTGCCCGTAGTAGGCCTTCATGGCCCGCTGGCTGAAGGCCGGCATGAGGACACGGTGCGCCATGCCCCATTCCTCTTCGTGCTGGTGGGCCGTGAACAGGCCCGCCCCCGCGAAGTCCCGGACGTGGTGCAGCGGCGTCTTCTCGATCTGCTTGAAGAACCGCGTCTCGTCGCAGACCTCGGCCACGAGGTCCGGGTCGTAGACGAAGACCTGCTCGATGCCGGCGATGTCCATGCCGTAGATGCCCTCGGGGAACTGCTTGGACAGCTCGCCGAAGTACTCCACCGGGTTGGTGCTGGGAATCTGCGGCGTGTGGCCGAGCAGGGGTATCCCGCGCGGGGACCGAATGGGGCGGAGGTCGTTCGACGTGGTCATGGCTTGCTCCTTTGTGCGGAGAGTGATGGGCAAGGGTGCCGGTCGATGCCGCGGTGCACCACAGAAACATACGCCGTACGGAAAAGAACCGTACGCCGTATGGAACGTCGGGCGCAACCCGGGTCGCGGAAGTGTCCGCTCCGTCACTGCGTGGTCCAGCTCATTTCCGTACGCCGTACGAAACCGCTACCGTACGGCGTATGACAAAGGCGAAGCTTCCCCCGCGGGGAACAAGGAAGAGAGACGTGCCTCTGACTGAGACCGGGATCTATGCAGCCGCCCTGCGGCTCATCGACGCGGAGGGGGTCGACGCGCTCACCATGCGCAAACTCGCGACCGCGCTGGATGCGAACCCGATGTCGCTGTACCACCACGTACCGAACAAGGGCGCCCTGTTGCGCGGCGTGGCGAGGACGGTCGGCGCCCAGTTCCGCACCGTGACCCTGGAAGACGCTGCCTGGCAGGAGCGCATCCGCCTGCTCGCCACAGATTTCCGGACGCTGGCCCACCGCCACCCCAACCTCATGGCCTACTCGTTCAGCCAGCCGGACTTCATCCAGCCCGAAGACCCGTTCTGGGCTGCGCTCACCGCGACACTGGACGCCGCAGGGGTGCCGCACTCGGAGATCCGGCCGATCGCCGCTCTCATGTGCGCGGTCGTCATCGGTGTCCTCACCGCCGAACTCAACGGCGCGCTTCACCAGTGGTCGAACCTCGAGCCCACCGCCCCCGTGGCCGGCGAAGACAGGCCCGCGGACGCAGGCCCTGAGGAGGACCGCATGTTCCGCCTGGTGCTGGACACGATCATCACGGGCCTGGACAGCCGGCTCACCACCGATGGTGACGGCCGGGGCGCCGACCGAGGCATTGCGACTGAGGCAGGCCCCTGGCCGAGCGAGCCGACCTTCGTCCCAAGGCAGCAATCGGTGTCCAACTCGTGATGGCCGGGCCCAGTCTGATCCTGCCGGCCGGCCATGTTCACGAGAACGGGTTCTGACTCAACTGAAGCGCTCCGGGATCGGTGGAGGCTCCGGGCTGTCCCGAGAAGGACTCCATCATCGCGTTGTCCACACAGTCCCCGATGGAACCCATCGAGGGCAGCAGGCCGGAGACCCGAGCGCGCTGGGTGAACGCCCAGAACTCGCACTGCACTCCGTGATCGGAGTGGATGATGGTGCCACCCGGCCGCGGGAGCGGTTGCCGGTGGCCATGGCGAGGGCGTTGGTGGTCAGCGCCGCAGTGGGTGAGGCGTCGATCGACGAGCCCACCACCCGGCGTGAGAACGCGTCCAGCACGACCGCGCAGTACACCTTGCCCTCAGAGGTGGGGCGCTCGGCGATGTCAGTGACCCATAACTGGTCCCGGGCCTGACGGGTGAAGTTCCGCTCCACCAGGTTGGCGACCGAGGGCGTCAGGTGCTTGGTTCGGGGGGGCCGGTTGCCGGGCAGGCCGTGCAGGCCGGCCCGGTGCATCAGCAGCTCCACGGTGCCGTGGCTGACATGAATGCTCAGTCCCAGGCCGAGTTCGGCATGCACCCGGCGGGAGCCGTCGGTGCCGCGGGACGCGGTATGCATGCCCACGATGGTCTCGGTCAGCCAGGCGTGCTTGACCAGGCGGTTCGACGGAGGCCGGTCCCGCCAGGCGGAGTGCCCGGACTCCGCGACATGCAGCACCCGGCAGGCCGGCTGCACCGGCAGATGCTCACGGGCCATCACGCGGATGGCTTCGTACCGCCTTTTGAGGACGTCACCTCACCCATCAGCTCGGCAGCCCGCCGGTGGATGGCCAACTCGGCCTCCAGCTCGGCAATACGCTTGCGGGCCGCAGCGAGTTCGGACAGGTCGCTGCTGGTCGTGCCGGGCAACTGCCCTGTATCGATGAGGTGCTGGCGACGCCAGACCTAGATCGTCGGGTCGCTGATGCTGAGGAGTTGGGTGACCTCGGCGGCCTTCCTTCCGGATGCGACGAGATCAATGACCTTGCGGCGGAACTCGGGCGGACAGCTGTGGGGCATCACGGGGGTTTCGGTGAGACCGAGCCGTTCGTCCGGCGCATCGGCGACCACACGGCCGTCGCCATTCAACTGCGTTACGAGGTCGGCGACATGATGGTTTGAGCCGCTTTCTGACACGGACTCAAAGGTCGCGAATCGTCATCCTGCCGCCCGAGACCAGGCAAGACCGTCGGCGGCAACCGACCTCTTCAGCCCACCGCCGTCCACGCCGGTGGAACGTGTGCGTCAGGTGATGCAACGACGGGCGAGTTGATCAGGACTGACCGCGGCATGCGCATCGGCCTTCGACTGTGTGGGTCACTTCGAGCGGCTCGGCCCGTGTCACCGCAAGGGTGAGTCGGCGGTGGGCGTCAGCACGGACTCGGCGACATCGATGATCTGGCTGATGTCGAAGCCTTCCATGTCGGCGCGGAACTCAGGGCCGGCCAGGTACGCCTGCAGCCGCTCCTGCATATCGTCGGCGTCCCGGTAGGACACGAGGGCGTACAGCTGGGGCGCCTCGCTCCCGGGGGCCGCGGGCACTGTCCAGACGCCGTGTGTGATGATCCGGTGCTTGGCCAGACCGGGAATGTGCTTGGACCAGATGTCCTCGTAGGCGATGAGCGCCTCAGGGCTGCACAGTGTGTAGACACGAAGTTGGTACTGGGACATGAACTCTCTTTCCTTCTCTGCTGCGGCCGGAACAAAGATCCTCGTCCGCACGGCGGTTGGGAGGCTTCTCTCAGCTTTTCGCGAACAGGTTCGCCAGCTCGAGGTTCCAGTCGATGTGTCCGGACTCGGTACCCCGTGGCACCAGCGCCTCCGTGTGCTCCAGAAAGGTCCTGACGTCCTCCCGCACGGGAACCTCGAGCAAGGCGGTGCCCGCCGGATTCCTGAGGACGAGGTACATCGCCTGGTCACCACGGCCGACGGCCGGCCAGATCCGGATGTCCCCACCGCCTGCGGAACCCCTCAGGCCATCGGCCAGAAGATCACGCCCCAGGACCCATTCGGCCGGCTCGTCGGTGTCGGCGAAAAAGGTGGCACGGACGACGTAGGGATCAGTGGGCTCGTAGCGCAGGCTCATGCACATGGACAGTGAATAGGTGCGCGAGATGACGAGCCGCACGGCCACCCCCTGCGTCACAGTCTTCAAAGACTCCATCGACTTTCACTCCAAGGTGTCCCTGCCTCGGCTGCGCCCCGCCGCCGGACCGCGAGCGAAGAGCAACGAAGGGAGAGGCGTTACGGCAAGGCCGGGTCGCCGGGCGCCTGGGCGGCGGTCAGCGACCGCTGATCCCATCCCGGCAGTCGTGGTGCCAGCCATAGATCTCGTCCCAGGAGTAGCCCAGTTCGATCAGGTAGCCGACACCGTGGTCCCAGCGGTAGTCACCGGCGTTGACGCCGACGACCGGGTGCCGGACGTGCGCGGATGCAGAAGTCGCGGCCGAAGCGGTGCCCCCGGCACCGAGAACGGCGACACCCGCGACCGCCACGGAGGAAGCGGCGACGGCAACGCGCCTCGTGAGCTTGTTCATGGTCTTTCCTTCCCGATTGGTGCAATCTGCGCCATCGGCTTCATGCAGGCGATGTGCGGTGCCTGGCGCGCTCCGAGCAAAATCTTCCATACGGCGTACGGAAGTACCTTCCCAGGATTACCATACGGCGTATGGAACTGTCGAGGCGGCGAAAATGGCCCGCACGGCCGACGGCGGCGTGAACAGCTCGACGTCCTCATTCAGAACGCGTCGGCCACCTGGACGAAGTCCGCCTGCCCTTCGAGGAGATGCTCACCTGCACCGACCATCTCGGGCACTGGACCGAGGAGATCAGCCACACCGGCAAGCAATTGGGCGGCCTTTGCCGGGCATTTCCCCACCCTTCCCTGTTCAGCGCTGCCTTCGGGCTCGGACACGCCCTGGGCTGAGCGTTGCCCCTGGGGGACGAGCCGCTCGGGACTTCCGTCTCGAAATGAGGGGGTGAGGCAACGGTGGGAGTGGTGGGGATGCAGCCGTTGCGGATCTCACGCGCTGCCAGGGCTATGCGCAGTGCGTGCTCCTCGCAGCGAAGGTGTTCGAGCTGCGCGGGGAAGAATGGTTGCCGTGCTCCACCGCCGTCCCCGACGAGCTGGTTGAGCGTGTGCGCCGGCCGCGGGGGCGTGTCCGGTGGAGGCGATCCTCCTTGGTGGGGAGGTGAGCGGCGGTGCCCGGCGACCTCAAGGACGGACGTATCGTCATCGTCGGCGCCTCCCTGGCGGGGTTGAGGGCCGCCGAGGCTCTGCGTGAGGAGGACTTCACCAGCTCACTGGTCGCGGTCGGGGGTGAGCCGCATCCGCCCCACGGCCAGCCGCCGTTGTCCAAGCAGGTGCTGCTCGGCCGGACAACGGCGGACACCACCGGGCTGCCGATGCACGGGACCCGGACGCCGACTGGCGGCCGGGAGTGCGCGCCATCGGCGTGGACCTTCTCTCGAAACGCGTGATGCTGGACGACGGAGAGTCGCTGCCGTACGACCGGCTCATCGCCACCGGAACCCGGGCGGGGCCTTGGCCCAACGCGGAGGAGGGCGCCCTGGAGGGGGTGTTCACCTGCGTACATGTGAGGACGCCGAGCGGCTGGCCGCGGGGCCAGAGCGCGTACTCGTGATCGGCGGCGGCTTCACCGGTTCGGAGATCGTCTCGGCCTGCCGGGAACGAGGGTTGGAGGTCACGCTCGCCGAACGCGGCCCCGCGCCCCTGATGGGCGCGTTCGGTGTCACCCTGTCTAAGCTCGCGGCCGTCATGCAGCGCAACCACCGCGTGGACCTGCGCACTGGGGTGACGGTCACCGCCCTGCGCGGAAACGGCAGCTTCACCGGTGCGAAGCTGTCCGACGACAGTCTCGTCGACGCGGACGTGCGCGTCGTGGCGCAGGGCGCGGTGATCCAACTCTGAGGCTGCGCTACGGCAGACAGCAGGCAAGAGAGATCAGCCACCCCGGTACCTTACGCAGGCCGCGGGAACCGGTCCGCAGGCAGCGCCAGTCGGCCGGAGCGCGACGGGATCCTCTTCACGCTGCGGCGGGAAGGGGCCGCCGGGCGAGGGCACGGGCCTCATCCGGGGAGAGGCCGAGCATGTGCAGGATCATCTCGGCCATTGTGCCCGCAGCCTGGTCACTGTCGGCCTCGGGCTGGTTGCACGACAGCTCGAGGAGCGCCAGCAGGCTGCCGTTCAGAACGGTCAGGGCGATCACCGGGTCGACCACGGTGAACCGGCCTGCGGCCATGCCCTCCTCCACGTCGCGCTTCGCCCGCGGAGCCAGTCCGTCGCCGACGCATATGCGACCGAGCTGACTGTGGCACAGGATCTGCATGATCTCCGGATATGACTCGGCCATGCGCGCGCTGATCCGCACGCCCCCAGCGAGGCGCTCGGCGGGATCATCGACGCCGTGCAGGCGTTCATCGACGGCTTGGGCGTACTCCTCGAGTGCATCGGCCACGGCCGCGTCGAACAGGTCCGGCTTGCCCGTGAAGTGGTTGTAGAAGGAGCCGAGGCCCACGTCCGCGCGCTCAGCAATGGCATGGATGCTGGCGCTGACTCCACCGGACTCGGCCAGGATCTTCCGCGCGGCGCGGACGAGTGCGTGGCGGGTCTCGGCGCGGCGGCGTTCGAATCGGTTCCTGCGTAGGTCTGACATGGGCATGCTCCATAAACGAGAGCAGCAGTTCTGATGGATTCATCATTGCATCGCCCGCCTCGGGGTGTCCACCCTGGCTCACCATCCCGACTCCGCGGTCGCACAATGCGCGAGTAAACAATCATACCTGACATTTTAATCAATTTCGTGGGACTTGACGATGAAGCGTTCGTAACTGAGTATTTCATCAGAAGTGGACAAAGTGGTCCAAGGTCGGCAAACGTCGCGCCGGTGAACCACTCAACCATCGGCGAGGCAGCGCGCTCCATCGCACGCCCGTCGCGGCCGGTCCCGCCGGGGCGCTCCTCAGACCCCGGCCACCATCGCCGTTCCGCCACGGCTGTAGATCGGCCCGACGCCGCACCTGCCGACGCTGTCTCACACCTCCGCACCGATGGGAAGAACCAGAATGACGAACACCGACCACACGCCGCTCTCCGAGCCGGTGAGCCCCCGAGAAGTCCCCGACGCGGCAATAGCGATGCTCGATGCGGAGGGGACCGTGGTGGGGTGGACGCACGCCGCCGAGCAGCTTGTCGGGTACTCGGCCAGGGAAGTGGTGGGCCGGTCCGCCGCACACGTGCTGCCGCCAGCCGAGGACGCCCCGAGTGCTTCGGCGTTCGCCGAGCAGTGCCGTGCCCAGGATGGCTGGTCCGGCACCGTGATGGTCCGCCACCGCGACGGCCACGCCATCAAAATGACGCTGCGGATCTCGCTGCTGTGGGGGCAGGACGCCGGCACCCGCTGGCTGGTGTCCGTGACCGACATAGGCACCCTGTCCTCGGGGGTGCCCAACGGAGCTGTGCGGGAGTCGCTCCTGGCCCGCGCACCGATCGGCATCGCCGTCTATGATCCGCAGCTGCGCTGTACCTGGGTGAGCGACGTCATGGAGCGCCACGTTGGCGTTCCTCGTGACCGATGGTTCGGACGCCGCCTGAAAGATCTGTTCCCTGGCTTCGAGGCGGAAGCGCTCGAGTCAGTGATGCGGCAGGTTCTGGAGAGCGGCCCCACCAAGGTCCACGAGTACCGGGCGTGGCCGCCGGCGGACCGGGGCAGGGCGCACCTGTTCTCGGCCTCGTTCTTCTGCCTCCAGGACGCGGACGGCAAGGCACTGGGCGTGTGCTCCATGAGCGTGGACGTCACCGGCAACCGGCGGGCGCGCGAGCGCCTGGCCATTCTCAGCGAAGCCAGCACCCGCGTCGGCAGCACCCTCGATTTGATGCGGACCGGTCAGGAACTGGCCGACCTTGCCGTGCCCCTGCTGGCCGACATCGCCGTCGTCGACCTGATGGAGTCGGTTCCGTTCGGGCTTGAGCCCTCCGCACGGATCGGCACGACGAGCGGCCGCCGCCCTGTGTTGCGCCGTGCCGGGGTGGCCTCCATCGATCTGGGTGTCCTGGGGTTGACGGCGGTGCGCGAAGAGGTGATCCACGTCCCCCCGACCTCGTCATTCGGCGCAGCCCTGCGCACGGGCAGGTCTCACCTGGAACCGGTGCTGGACACCTATGCCGGCCCATGGGTCGACCATGATCCGACGCGAGCGCAGAAGGTCCGTGACAGCGGGATCCACTCTTTGATGGTCGTACCCATCCGTGCGCGGCGCTGTGTGCTGGGACTGGCGGTGTTCGGCCGCTCCGATGAGCCGACGCCGTTCCAGGAGGACGACCTCCTCCTCGCCGAGGAGCTCGTCACCCGGGCCGCGCTCAGCCTGGACAACGCTCTCCAGTACGCTCGCCAACGCTCCGTGGCCCTGACGCTCCAACGCGACCTGCTCCCTCACCATGTGGGGGGCGGCGCCGCCCTCGATGTGGCCTCGCGCTACGTGCCGGCCGACACAGACCACGGCGTGGGAGGCGACTGGTTTGACGTGATCAAGCTGTCTGGCGCCCGGGTGGCCCTCGTCGTCGGAGATGTCGTCGGACACGGCATCAACGCCGCGGCGACGATGGGCCGATTGCGCACCGCCGTCCGCACGCTCGCGGACATGGAATTGCCTCCCCACGAACTGCTGACGCACCTCGATGACACGGTCAGGCGGCTGAGCGAGGAGGATGCCGACGCTCCGGACCAGCTCCCCGCGGCGGTGGGCGCCACCTGTCTGTATGCCATCTACGACCCGGTCTCCCGGCGGTGCACGATGGCGCGGGCCGGGCATCCCCCGCCCGCGATCATCGATCCGCAGGGCCTTGTAGCTTTCCCCGACATGCCCGCCGGGGCCCCGCTCGGCCTCGGCCTCGGTCTGGTCCCCTTCGAGTCCGTGGAACTGGAACTGCCCGAGGGAACTCTGCTCGCGCTCTACACCGACGGTCTGGTCGAGTCACGCGACGACGACATCGACATGGGCCTGGATCGCCTGGGCGCCGCCCTGGCAGAGACCGGCTCGTCCCTGGAAGACCTGTGCTCACAGGTGATCGAGACCTTGCCGACTCAGTCCCCGGCCGACGATGTCACCTTGCTCCTTGCACGGACTCGCGGACTCGAACCGGCCCAGGTCGCCTCCTGGGACCTGCCGAACGAGCCGGCCGCTGTCCGCACCGCCCGACAGGCAGCCGCCCGTCAGCTCAACGAATGGGGACTTGAGCATCTGGTGGCCACCGTGCAACTGATCGTCAGTGAACTGGTCACCAACGCCATCAGCTACGGCGACGGGCCGATCTGCCTACGCCTCATCCAGCACCAGGTCTTGACCTGCGAAGTCTCCGACAGCAACACCAGCCACCCACACCCCCGTCAGCCCCACATCATCGGCGAGAACGGCCGCGGTCTCTTCCTCGTCGCTCAGTTGTCCCGCAGGTGGGGCTCCCGCTCCGCACCGGCCGGCAAGGTCGTCTGGGCCGAACAGGACCTGCCCTCCAAAGCCGTTGCGATGTGACGCGCAGCCGACCGGGCGGCCGACGGCCGCCACAGCATGCCGATCCCTCGAGCCGCAGGCTCTCGTAAAGGAAACCCGAGATGGATATAGAGAATGTCAACAACGCCTGCTCGGCAGGCGCCTCCCAAGGATCGACGGACGTCTCCGGTTCCCGTCCCAACGGCGGTTTGCCCGCCTTCGACGGTCCGGCAGCCGCCGTACTCGACCATCGAGGCACGGTGGTCCGGTGGACCGGGACAGCAGAGGACCTGACGGGGTTCCGCGCCGAGGATGTCTGCGGCCGCCCCGTGCAGGAACTGGTGGCCGACCTCCCGGACGACCTGCGCGACGCCACGGAGATGCCGGCGTCCGGCCGGGTACGGCTGTGGCACCAGTGCGGCGACACCATCGATGTCACCTTCCGAACCACCAAGGTAGGGGGCTCGGCGGAGGTCCTCGTCCTGGCGGCCCCTACACGCCACGTCGCCGACCACGAGCAGGGCGCAGCGCTCCTGCGTGCACTGTCCGCACAGAACCGGATCACGATCGCTGTACACGACACGGAACTCACCACTGTGCAAACGAACGCCACGCCGGGCACTCTGGACGGCCGTCCAGTACAGCCTGGCACTCGGCTGAGCGACGTGCTGTGCGCCAAGGACGCCGTGAACCTCGAGGCAGTACTGCGCCAGGTACTCGAGACGGGTGCCCCAGTGGTCCGCAGAAACCAGCAAGTGAGCTGGCGGCACGATCCGGCGCGGCAACACGCGCTGTCGCTGTCCGCCTTCCGTCTGGAGGACGCGCGAGGACGCCCCACCGGGGTCGCGGCCCTGTACTTCGACAACGCCGACCAGATGCGCGCCCGCCGCCATCTGGATCTCGCCCGCGATGTAGCCGAGCGAGTAGGAAAATCCCTGGAGGTCGTGCGGACTGCGCAGGACCTTGCGGACGTTCTCGCACCTGCGTTCGGGGATCTCGTCGCAGTCGACCTTGCGCACTCCGTTTTCGACGGGGAAGAACCCTCGAAGCAGCTGGGCGGTGGAGACATGGGCAACGCGGCCCTGGCGCCGGCCACCGTAGCGTGGCCGGCCGGCATCGAGCGCGGCGAGCCCGTCCCGCGCCTTCCCGGCCACCCCTTGCGGCGCAGCTTCCGCCATGGCGAGCCAGTCGTCTTCGGCCTTGACGACTTCATCGCCATGGTCAAAGACCCGCAGATGGTCGAGTATCTCGTCCCGAAGGATGCCCATTCGGTGATGGTGGCACCGTTGCATGCCCGCGGGCTCACGCTCGGCGCCATATCGGCCTGGCGCTGCGGCCGATCGGACCCCTTCACCGAGGACGAGGCGGATCTCATGAAGCAGATCGCCTCACGGGGTGCGCTCGCCATCGACAATGCCCGCCGTTACACGCGCGAGCACCGGGCGGCTGTGGCGCTTCAGCAGCGCCTCCTTCCCCCGGCCACGACCGACACTCCGGCAGCCGAGACCGCCGGCGTCTACCTGCCCGCGGGCGGCGGAGCGGGCAGCAGCGGCGACTGGTATGACGCCATTGCTCTGCCCTCTCTGCGGCTGGCCCTTGTCGCTGGAGACGTGGTGGGCCACGGCATGCCCGCAAGCGCCACCATGGGTCGCCTGCGCGCCGCCATCCAGACGCTCGCGGACCTGGAACTCGAACCGGATGAGCTGCTCACCCGGCTCGCGGACCTGGTCCAGCGCCTCGCGGCCGAAGCCCCGTTTGGCGACCGCGACATCGTCGGCGGCACATGCCTGTACGCGGTCTACGACCCGGTCGCCAGGCGCTGCGCCATGGCCAGTGCCGGGCACCCGCCACCCGTCCTGATCCGGCCCGACGGGACTGCCGAAGCAGTCGGGATCTCCCCGGGGCCACCACTTGCCCTCAGCGGCATGCCGTACGAGACCACCGTGATCGACGTCGAGCCGGGCAGCGTCCTCG
Organism: Streptomyces sp. RLB3-17; assembly: GCF_007113425.2. Lineage (NCBI taxonomy): Bacteria > Bacillati > Actinomycetota > Actinomycetes > Kitasatosporales > Streptomycetaceae > Streptomyces > Streptomyces sp. RLB3-17. The sequence continues at coordinate 455,708 of NZ_CP041610.2, forward strand.
CTCTCTACACCGACGGCCTGGTCGAACGGGGCGATCGCGACATCGGCCAAGGCCTGCCGCGCTTGACGGAAGCCCTCGCCGCGCGCTGCCGTCCGGATCGTGCCCTGGACGAAACTGGCCGGGCTCTCCTCGCCGACCTGGCGGACCAGGCGCCGCGCGACGACGCGGCCCTGCTGCTGGCCCGCACCCGCGCCGTACCAGCGGCGGACACCGCTCACTGGGAGATCCCGGCCGATCCGGCCGCCGTCTCCAAGGCTCGAGAGTGGATAACCCGCCAACTCACCCTGTGGGGCCTGGACAACCTCCTCTTCACCACCGAACTCATCGTCAGCGAACTGGTCACCAACGCCATCCGCTACGGCCGTCCGCCGATGGACCTCCGTCTGATTCGCCACCACGTCCTGGTGTGCGAGGTCACCGACTCCAGTAGCACCCAACCCCGCCTGCGGCGTGCCCGTACAACCGACGAGGGAGGACGCGGCCTGTTCCTCGTCTCTCAACTCGGCGGGCGATGGGGCTGCCGCCATGGCCAGGACGGCAAGACGATCTGGTCCGAGCAAGCCATCCATGGTTCCCCCTGAAGCCACAGGTCACCGAGGTGGGTCGGGGCGGAGTCACCCACGGCTCTGATGTCTCTCGACCCGGTGTGCCGTGACGGCAGCCGCCCGAGGCGGGGGCTGCGAGCAGGAGCAGACTCCCGCCTCGTGGCCGCGGCGCGGCTCTGCTCGATGGAGGCGCAGCGACGGGAATCATGTGCCATCCCTGAAGCCGGCTTGGCATTGATCACGGAAGAGACGTCGACGACCACGACACTCGCACGTTTCGCCGGCGTCAGCTTGGGTTCGGCCCCACCCATCGATCTTCTGGGCATGAATCGGCAATGGAATTTGGCCTCACTCAGGTCGAGCGGCATGCTGATCCGACACGCCGGGTTCGACGCGCGGGCCTGACGACGGGGTGGGGAGGATCGCGTTGATCGTCTGGGTGAACGGTGCGTTCGGCAGCGGGAAGACCACGTTGGTGGACGAGTTGCGTCCTCGTTGGCCCGAGGCACTGGTCTATGACCCGGAGATGGTCGGCTTCGTGCTGCGCGAGATCGTGGAGGTACCGACTGGCGACTTCCAGGATCTTCGGTTGTGGCGGCGCCAGGTCGCCGACCTGGCGGTAGGGCTGATCGAGGAGTACCGCCGTCCGGTCCTGGTCCCCATGACCGTGGTCGACCCCGGCTACGTCGGAGAGATTTTCGGCACGTTGAAGAACGCGGGCATCGACCTTCACCACTTCTTCCTCAAGGTCTCTCGAGAGACCTTGGAGAAGCGGATCGACGGACGAGTCTTCTTCCCTGACGATCCCGAGCGGGAGGAGCAGGTCCGACGCTGGGGCAAGGACAGGATCGAACCGTGCATGGCCGCGGTCGACACCCTGCCCGGCGGCACGGTGTTCCTGGACGGAGGGCTGACACCGCCGGAGTTGGCCGACCAGGTGTTGGCCCGTATCGGGGTGGGTTCGGTCAGGTAGGACACCCGGGCGTCGCGAAAGGCGCCCGAGGTATGGGCAGTTGAGCGGGAGACAACTTCCGGAGCGAACGCCTGGATGAGGTCGAACCCGCCGTACGGCCCGACCCGTCTGCCGCTATCTCCTTTCGCGGGTCGCAGCGGCGCACTGAACCGGACCGAAAGGTCACCAGGATCACGCCTCGGCCGTACCGGCGTTCACTCGGCCGTACCGGCGTTCAGGGGATGCGGATGTGTCCCGGCCTGTAGGCCGTCCACGAGGAGCCTGACCTGTCGGTCGGCCTGGCCTTTCCAGTCACCTGACACGTCCAAGCGTAGAAGCCCACCCATGGCCAGCACCACATCAGCTGTCTCAAGGTCGGACCGAATCGTTCCGGTGGCGACGCCCGCGGCGACAAAGGTGTCGATCGTGTCGAAGACCTGCGCGTACGACTCCGACGCCCGTGCTCCATTGGAGGGCCCCACGCTCCGCAACGCTTCGGACATGTGCTGCGTCGCGACCAGCAGACTGGCCAACCGCGCCACCCACTCACGCAGTGCATCTCCGAGGTCGATGCCGCGCTCCTGCGGCGTGCCCACGCCGTTCATTCGATCGCAGCGGTGCAGAGCGAGTACTCGATCTGGTCCCGCGATCCCGAGACCGCGCTCGCGGACTGACGGACGACGAGGTCGCCACGCTCGACGGGCCGGCCGCGCAGGCAGTGGGCGGGCGTTCGTGAGCGATGTGGGAAGGCCGTGGCACTCCGGCCTGGCACAACTGCCCCCGCACCGGCCCACCGTGGGGGAGGCATGGCGTTCACGTAGCACGGTCACGCACGACGGCGGACGCTGGAGGGGGAGCCATATGAACCAGACGCCGGACGAAGCCGCGCGCATCGAGGACGCGGCGCTCACCCGTGTCGCGCAGGCGGGTGAGGTCACCGCTCTCGGCCTGCTGCTGGAACCCACACCGTCGAGATCGACGGAGTCGTGCAGCGCTATCACGTCCACGGCACGGGTCCGGTGTGCGTCGCGCACTCCGGCGGACCGGGCATCGTCTGGGAGTACCTGCGCATGCCCGCGCTGGAGCGGCACCTGACGATCGTCTACCCGGAGCCGATCGGCACCGGCGCCTCCGGCCACCTGCCCTCCCACCCGCACGGCTACACCCGGCCCCGCTACAGCCGGTTCCTCGGAGCGCTGGTCGAACACCTCGGCGTCCCCGACGTGTTCCTGCTGGGCCACTCGCACGGCGGCTTCGTCGCTCAGTACCACGCCCTGCACCACCCCGAGCGCATCGCCGGGGTGATCCTCTACGAGAGCGCGCCGCTGACCGGTCCCGAACACGGCGCCGAGGCCACGCGCCTGGTGCAGTCGTTCGCCGCGCTCCACGCCGACCACCCCGAACTCCCCGAGGTCCTGGCCGCGTTCCAGGCGATCCCCACCATCTCCGACGACGCACAGATGACAGCCGTCGCCAGAGGGGTGCTCCCCGCGTACTTCGCCGACTACTGGGGGCGCGAGGGGGAGTTCGCTCCCATGCGTGCCTCGGTGCGGGCCGCACACATCTCCGGGCTGGACGAGAACCTCTCCCCGCATGTCATCGACGACCGTGCGGACCTCGGCTCACTCACCGTGCCGACCCTCGTCGTCGTCGGCCGCCACGACGTCGTCTGCGGGGTGCGATGGGCCGAGGAACTGCACCTGCTGATCCCCGGATCGGAGCTGCTGGTCCTGGAGAACAGCGGGCACTTCGGTCACCTCGAGGAGCCGGAGGCCGTCTCGCAGGCGGTGACACGTTTCGTGAAGGCCGTGAACTCACCTACCAGCTAAGCCATTTGAGCGAAGCCGCAACGGACGGTCCAGCGTGAGGCTCGTCCCGCGATGATCCTGGAATCAACGTGGACGAGAAGGGGCGCTGTGTGAGCCGCTTCGTCCATCCGGCGAGGGCGAGGTCGCGCCGGTGGGGCATCACAATGCCGGTGCCCGGGTAGCCGCCGTCGGCGCTCGTAGTGGTGTTGCCGACGGCGGCCTTGGCTCCGGGCTCTTCCCACGCCTTGCATGCGGCACGATTGCCTGGAAACGGGCCGCTGACCACGACGAGCCGGCGGCTGTCGCCGTCGATGACGAGCTGGGAATTGGCGGAGCTGGAGCGAACTCGCGCTCACCGCGGTGTGCGGGGCACCCTCAAGTACGCTTGCTCCGGAACCGTGTCAGTCGTTCTCCTGCGACCCTTGCGTTGCGTGTCGCCGCGCGCACCGCGCACGAGCGGCGTCGTGGGCGCTGCGCAAAAGCTGCACGGCCGTCTCCGTCGTCCTCTCACCGGGATTGACGACAGAGACCCAGCCGAGTGCCCCGTATACCGGGTGCGGCATCACGCTGTCGGCCGCCGCGTAGTCGCGAGGTCGGGTGAGGCTGCGCGGCTCCTCCCCAGTGAGCTCTCGGAACGTCGCACGGTCGACGTGAATGTTCAGGCGCCAGCGGCCCGGAGAGTCAAGGTCGGACACGGCGTCGTCAGGGTAGTTCTTGGTGACGATGGTCCCGTAGGGCTGGACGTTCGCAGGTACCCCACCGTCGGGGGCGTAGTAGAAGAACGCATCTCCCCACACGAGCTCCGGGAAATCGCCGCCCTGCTCCGGGACAACCACGAGCGCGCCGACGAAGCCTCGCACGGTCGCGATGATCTGTTCCATACTCATGGTTCAAGCATCACCTTCAAGTGCTTATGTGGGGTTGGCTGATGGGCGAGCTGGTGAGCGGTTCTCGACGGGGACCGCTCCGAACCGTCGATGTCGCCGGAGAGTCGGGGTACTCGGTGCAACAGGTTCGCGACCTGGAACGTCTGGGAGTCATTCCCCCAGCCGCTCGATCGAGCAACGGATACCGTTCCTACACACCGCTGCACGTGCATGCCCTACGCGCCTATCGAGGACTCGCAGGTGCTGTTGGGCCAGTCACAGCCCGGCACATGCTCGCGGAACTGCGTACGGAGACGATCGCGGAGGCGGCCTCGGCGATCAGCGCGGTCCATGTTCGGCTCGCGCGGGAACGAGAGGAGGCCCTGCGCGCTCAACAAGCGTTGCGTGCGATCCAAGCCGAGGCGAACACTCCCGAGTTCGAGCAGGAGAGTGACGCAATGACGATCACACAGCTCGCTGGAGCGCTCAATGTACGTCCCTCCACTCTGCGGTTCTGGGAGCAGGAAGGGCTTGTCACGCCCGAGCGAGTGACGTCACTGCAAGCACGCCGCTACGATCTTTCAGCCATCAGAGCGGCCCGAATCGTCGCGGCCCTGCGCGGCACCGGTTACGGCATTCCCGCAGTGCGCCAGATCATGGGCTCCCTGCACCAACTCGACAGCCTGGACAAGACCCAACGCATCCTGCAACAACGCCTTGACCAGATCGCCACACGGACCGTGGCCCTACTCCGAGCGGGTGCAGACCTGGCAGCCGTCGTTGGCGACCATGGCTCGTAGTGGCTGGTCGTCAGCGCGGCGACTACGCCAGATGATGGAGCGCCGGATCATGCTGCCTTGCTCTTCGTGTCCGGCGTGATCGGTGCCGTCGAGAGTGAAGTCGCGCAGGGCGGTGAAGGAGAGTAGCTGTCGCACACGACCGTCGGGCGGATCGTCGCTGAGTGGATGGTGCATGGGTAGCGGCAAGGTGTCGGCAGTTCATGCGGGCCGCATGTATCGCCTGGTCGTGCCGAGAGATCGGCAGATGCCCTTCGAGGCCCTGTTGCTCGTCGCCGGGAGCCCGTGCACGTCTGCCCAGGGGCCATCCGCCCCGAGCCTGTTCAAACAGGGTGCAGGCCGGCGCGTCACCTCACCCCGTCGGCCGACGGCCCCAGCAACACCGGCACCTCCCGCGGCCCGTTCGAAATGAACGACTCCGTCGGAAGCAGCGCACCCGGCTCCACCGCCAGCCGCATCCCGGGAAAGCGGTCGAACAACGCCTGAAGGGCAATCTCGGCCTCCAGCCGCGCCAACGGCGCGCCCAGGCAGTAGTGCACCCCATGGCCGAACGACAAATGCTCCCGCCGCGTCGCCCGCATCACATCGAACCGCTCCGCATCCTCCCCGTGCACCCCCGGATCCCGCCCAGCCGCCGCGAACCCGATCACCAGCGCATCCCCCCGCGGGATCACCGTCTCCCCCACCCGCACGTCCTCCACCGCATACCGCAAAATCGCATTCGCCCCCGGCGCCTCCACCCGCAACGCCTCCTCCACCACGTCCCCCCACGACGCCCGCCCCGACCGCACCAACTCCAACTGCCCCGGCTCCCGCAGCAACAACACCACCGCGTTCGCCAGCAGGTTCACCGTCGGCTCACACCCCGCGCTCAACAACATGATCAAGTTGTCCACCAACTCCTTCTCACTCAACCCCCCACCCCCCGGGGCCTCCGGGCCACCCGCGCCCACACCGCCCGCGACGTCTGTGAGGTCCGAAGCGGCCGCGGGATCGGCGGGATCCGCTCCACTCCCCGCAGCGATCAGCGCACTCGTCAGGTCCTCACCTGGACGACGCCGCTTGAACGCCACCAACTCCCCCATCGTCCGATACAGCGCCGCGTAGTTGCGCCGCGCATCCTCCAACGACACCCCCGTAGCGAAAAACCCCTCAATGATCTCCCGCAACGCCCCCCGGAACTCCTCCGGAATCCCGAACAACTCCAGCATCACCCGGCTCGGCAACGGCTGCGCATACAACCCCCGCACGTCCACCACACCGCCCCGAGCCTCCCGCGCCGCCGCCTCCATCCCTTCCAGCAGCCCTGCCGCGATCTCCCCCACCCGCGGACCCAACAACCCCACCCGCCGCGCAGTGAATGCCGATCCCATCAACCCCCGCAGCCGGCGATGCTCCGCCCCGTACGACGTCACCAGATTCTGCACCGACACCCACACCGCCAGGGGCCACTCCGCCCCCACCTCACCCCGCTGCCATGCCGGCCAATGCCGATACGCGTCCTTCGAGACCCGACCATCCGTCAACAACCCACGGATCACCGCCGGATCCGTCACCGCCCAGGCTCCCACCCCACCCGGCAACACCACCCGCACCGCCTCACCCTGCCCCCGCAGCAACGCCCCCTCCCCCTGCACATCCCGCCCCAACCCATCCATCACATACGGGCACCCACCCCGCCCAGCACGCAGATCCGGCACGCCCTGCGCATCCGGCACATCCTCTTGGTCCGGCCCGTTCGGCACGGCACGCAGGTCCACCACGCCACCGCCGCCGCCCCGCAACTCGTGTTGCTCCTGCTGCTCCTGCAGGCCCCGCTCATTGAACCGACCCTGCTGCTCCTGCTGACGCGCCACCGGACACCTCCACGACATAGACCGCGAAAACTTCCCGACAAGCACTACACACACCCCGACACCACGCCCGCACCATCACCCGGACGCCCACCAGGGGCACAACCCCGCACACACGCCAGGCCCCGCCCCGGAGAACCGCCCCGGAGTCCCGCCATCAGCCATGGACCCCCGACACCCGATCCCCGTGCGGGCAGCAGCCCGCGGCCCGCAGGAACCCAACCCCTGGGCACACGCCCGGGACCGGGTCCCGGATGCACACCCGGACCTCACCACCAGCAATCGCCCAGCCCCACACCCGGCACACCCTGGCACGCACCCTGGGTGCCGGTCACAGGCCGTGTGCGTCCGGGTGCCGACCCCGGGCCATGCGCATCCCGGAAGCCATCCCCCCGACAGCACCCACACCCGCCAGAGAACCACTCGCAAAACAAAACCGCTCGGCCGGTTTCACTATAGCCTCACCCGAGACCCACACAAGAGACCCCAGCACACCCCCACAACCACCCGACCCCGAGCCTCGCACACCACCCCCAACCCCGGAAGACACCCGCAGAACGGAATCAAAACCACCGCTTATCCAGCGAAGATCCCCACCACACACCCACAGCGAACCAATGAATATGCACCCCGCACACCCCCCACCCGACCCCCGGACCAACCCCCGGCCTGCCCCCGCGAAAATCCCCGCCCACCCTTGAAAAGAAAACCGGTAGGTTCGTATCTTATGACCCTGCACGGTCCATCCCGGCACCTCCCACAGCGCCACGGGAGACCCACATGACCCTGCTCACCGTCCACCAGGACAACCACCCCACCCCCGCCACCACGGCAACAGGAACGGGAACGGCAACAGGCCCCCACCCGGCAGCAGAACCAGACCCCACCACGCGGACCAGCACGGAAACAAAAACAGGCACCGGCACCAGCGCAAAAACACCCGTCGACCCCGCCCGCATGCCCCGCCTCACCACCACCGTCCCCCGCGAATACGTCCACCGCTCCACCCTCGCCGAGGTCTTCCTCACCGGCTGCGAACAGACCGGCAACACCCACTACACCCTCACCGCCCAATGGCCCCGCGCCCACACCTTCTTCACCACCCCCGACGGCACCCACCACCACCCCCTCCAAGCCGCAGAAACCATCCGCCAAACCGGCATCTACCTCGCCCACGCCGAACTCGGCATCCCCCTCGGCCACCACTTCCTCATGCGCAACCTCCACCTCACCACCCACCCCCAACACCTCACCATCGGCCCCACCCCCCACCGACCCTTCACCCTCACCGCCACCTACACCCCCACCACCCCCACACCAAACGCCCCACCCGACTTCACCATGCACATCACCATCACCCGAAACGGCCACCCCACCGCCACCGGCACCGGCCGCTTCACCTGCCTCACCCCCACCACCTACCAACGCCTCCGCCACCCCCACACCCACCACACCAGACACCACCACAGCAGCCACCACCACCAGCCCACCAGCACCCCCCCACCAACCCCCCCAACCCCCCCCACCCACCCACTACGGACGCACCCTCCTCCACGACATCGTCCCCACCCCCACCCCAAACCCCCCACACACCTGGCAACTCACCCCCAACCCCCACCACCCCATATACCCTTCTGACCACACCACCGACCACATCCCCGGCATGGTCCCCCCCCCGAAGCCGCCCACCAAGCCGCCACCGCCCACACCCACCCCACCCCCACCCCCACAACCCACCCCACCCACCCCACCACCCTCCACGCCACCTTCCACCACTACACCGAACACCACACCCCCACCTACATCACCACCCACACCACCACCAACGACAACAACCAAACCCCCACCACCCACATCACCGCACACCAAAACAACACCACCGTCTTCACCGCACAACTCACCACCCACACCCCCACCCACACCTGAGAAACTTCTAACGAGACAGGAGCTCAGCTTCGGTTCGGGCATGGTCGGAGTCCGGTGTGGCTCAACTGGCCGAACATGTTGCTTGTACAGATGCTCACGCGGCGCCGATGGACTGCTGAGGCAATGCGCAACTTCCTGCGTCATGCCACGACCGCGAGCCGGCCGCGCTCGTGACCCGGCACCCGGAGGTCACCGAACGGCACGTCGCCGACCAGGCCCTCAAGTTGGAGACCGTTCGGCACATCCTGGACCGGGCAGCACTGACGCTGCGGCCCTCAGTCCGTCCTTCGCGTGGTCACAAAGAAGCGGGCTCCGTCGGGGTCGGTGAGGATGGCCTCGGTCGAGCCGAGGCCCTGCTGGTGGGCCGTGCCGCCGTGGGCGCGGGCGGCGCGGGCGGCGGCCTCGACGTCGTCGACGGTGAAGTGGATCTGCCAGTGCGGCCGGATCGTCGGGTCGGGCGCGGCCTCGACCGCGCCGGAGTGGATACGGGCCACGACGTCGCCCCGGCTGCGCAGCACGACCTCGTTGTCCTCGTAGCGCACCTCGCAGGACCGGGGGTCCGAGGACGCCCACTCCAGGACCTCCGCGTAGAAGATGGCGGCGTCGAAGGCGTCGCGGGTGTGCAGCCGTACGAAGACCGGTGCCGCCCGGCGCCACTCCTCCCAGCCGGCCACCAGCTCGCCCTCCCAGATGCCGAACACCGCTCCGTCCCGGTCGGCCAGCAGCGCCGCCCGGCCCGGCGGGAACGAGATCGGCCCCACCGCGGTCGTACCCCCACGCTCCTGGCTACGGGAAACCGTCTCGTCCGCACTCGCCACCGCGAAATACGGGGTCCACGCGACCGCCGTGTTCACCCCGAAATTCACCTCCGAAACCCCTGCGACCGGGACCCCGTGCACGCTCGCGACGCGGTACTGGTCGCCCACCGTGCTGCTCGTGCGCCACTCCCAGCCCATCACGGCACGGTAGAAATCCTCCGCCGCCCGCAGATCGCGCGTGGTCAGACTCGCCCAGCAGGGTGCCCCGAACACCGAGTGACTGGCGGTGACCTCACCGTGCAGTGCTGCGTCGCTCTTCATCCTCGTACCGCCTGACCTACCTGACACCACAGCCATCAAGGGGCGTTGAACTACCCCGGACCCAGTGCCCGCCCAAAAGCCGAGTGCCCCTTCGAACGCACGGCAACCCGCTGCTCCGCGTTCACCGCGCAGCGACCGCCGCGAGACACGTCGCACTCTCTGCCGTGGCGCGCAACAGACCGAGGCGGTCGGGGCTGTCCCGGCCGCCTCGAATCGGCTCACGCAGCCAAACCGCAGGTGGTGCCGACCGTCGAGATCTTCGGACTCGGCATTCGCTCGGCTCGGTGCGTCCCGTCGAATGTGTCGCCGGAGCGAGCAGTCCTACCGGCCGGTCCTCTTCACACGGCCCGCAGCCTTGTCCGCGGTCTCCTGCGCCTTACCGGCGATCTGCTCACCACGGCCCTCGACCTGCATGCTCTCGTCGTCCATGGCCTTGCCAGTGGTCTCTTTCATCTTTCCTTTGACCTGCTTGGCCTTTGCCTTCGCCTTGCTCATGATCCGTTGCCCTCCAATGAGGCTCGAATTGGTGCTTAAACCATGCGCTGGGCACGACGGCTCCGCAACCGAGCCACAATGCGGCCGCGCGGCCGTGTCCGCGAAATGCGGCAGCACCAAGGAATGCCAGAACGAAACAGATCCAGGGCGCGATGAGGGAGGCCCCTCGGCAAAGTCCGTGGGTTACCGATCATGCAGCTGCCAAGGCGGCGAGCAGCTTCGTGGCATGGCCCGAGAGGGACAGGGCGGAGGCATTCTCGCCCTGCGGATATGGGTCACGTCCGTTGGAGTGGTGTATCGACGGCCACTCGGTGATCTCGTTTTGACGCTGTGCAGTGAGTTGGACGTCGTCTCAATTGGTCCTGCGAAGAGCCGGGCGTCTCGGGTGGAGCGGGCGCTTCAGCGCACGCACAATGCGACCTGGAGGACGGGCCGCAGTTGCGGAAGAAGCAGCGGCGCAAGGAGTCCCGGCTCGATCCCTACAAGTCGCTGTTCGACGGCATGTTGCGGGCTGACTGGATGCTCGTCCCATACAGCGGCACACCACCCAGCGCATCTATGAGCGCCTGATGGAGAGCCACCGGCTTGTCACCCTCGGCGCGCCCCCTGGGTAATGGCGGTAGAGCAGATTGAGTGTGCCGGTGTATCCGAGCTCGCGCGCCGCTCTGTTCCCGTGAGTGGATGAACGAGGCCTCCACCCTGAAGGCCGTTCGAGTGACTGGCGCGTCACCTTCCGTCCGCGGACACGCAACGTGTGGTGCGATGCCCTCGTGAAATCCGGGGGCCGGGCTCGGAAAGTGACCCCGGCCCTGGATCCGTGGACGATTGAAGGGAAGCCCATGGTGCTCCGCGCGCTGGCCGCGACTGGTGTTGCCGCATCATTGTTCGGCTCGTCGTCCTTCGGCGGCACCCCGCCCCCGCCGTCGGGCCGGATCGTCATCGACACGGTGGCGGTCAACGGTTCCGGCTGCCCGGCGGGGGCGGCCGCCGTGACCGTGTCCCCTGACAACACCGCCTTCACCGTCACCTACAGCAACTACCTCGCCCGGGTGGGGCCCGGCTCGGCGCCGACCGACCGGAAGAAGGACTGTCGGCTCAACCTGCGAGTGCACGTCCCCGGTGGCTACACCTACGCGATCGTGTCCGCCGGCTTCAGCGGCTTCGCGTCACTGGCGCTGGGTGCGTCCGGGACTCAGCGGGCCAGCTACCACTTCCAGGGCAACGCCCACACCACCAACTCGACCCATCACTTCGAGGGCGGGTTCAACGGCAACTGGCAGACGACCGACACTGTGGACGTCGCCGCCCGGGTCTTCGCCCCCTGCGGGGAGGAGCGCAACCTCGACATCAACACCGAACTGCGGGTCGAGCGCGGCACCTCGAGCCCGAGCGCCACCAGCTTCATCGAGATGGACTCAACGGACGGCAGGATCAAAACCGTGTACCACATGGCCTGGAAGCGGTGCCGATGATCTCCTGGCGCTGCGATCGGCGGGTGCGCCCAGGCCAACGGCTCTCGTCATCGGTGGTAGCACTGTGTGGTGATCACCGGAGGAGAATGCGCTGGCGGAGCAGCTGCAGGCAATGGCGGTGAAGGCCAGGAAGTGCTCGGCCTTGCGTTCGTAACGGCGGTGCAGGCGGCGGCAGCCGCCCAGCCAGGACATCGTGCGCTCGATCGTCCGGCGGTGTCGGGCCAGCCGCGTGGAGGACTCGATGCCCTTGCGGGTGATGCGGTGGCGGATGCCGCGCTCACGAAGCCATCGGCGCAGGTGGTCGTAGTCGTAGCCCTTGTCGCCATGGAGCTCGGCAGGGCGTCGGCGGCGCGGGCGCCGACGGGAGCCGATCGGCGGGAGCCCCTGCACCAGGGCTTGGAGGGCCTGGCTGTCGTGGAGGTTGGCGCCGGAGATGCCGATCGAGAGGGGCAGACCCTGTCGACAGGATTCGGACCTGTCAGCGCCCCCCTTTCAGGGCCCGCAGGTTCACCGAGTCGATCGCGCAGCGCGAGCAGTCCAAGTCCCCGCGGGCGCCGAGCTCGTCCAGGACCAGGCGGTGCTGCTTGGCCCACACGCGGGCGCCGGTCCACTCGGTGAAGCGCCGGTGTGCGGTCGGGCCCGAGGGGCCGAACACGGGAGGCAGTTGGCGCCAGGTGCAGCCCGTCGTGGCCACGAAGATGAACGCGGCCAGGACTTCCCGGTCGCCGCAGCGTCGCCGGCCGCCGCCCTGTGGCCGCGTCGGGCCATGACATGTCTTCTCGGGCCGCCGGACTCCTGTCACCAGTCGCAGGTATGTCTCCCAGCGTTACCTGCCGGGGCTCCCGCGGCACGCGGAGCGTCAGGCGGGCGGTTCGTCGGGGACGGGATGCTCCGGACGTCGGCTGCCGGAGTGCGGGGCGCCCCTGCGGCCGGTGCCGGCCTCGTCCGTATCGGGAATCTCCAGGTCTGGCTGCTCCTCGGCGGTGGACTGCGTCGGGACGCCGAGGGCGTCCCAGGGGTCCACGTCGGCGGTGGCCTGCTGATCGGGCGGATCCCTGGGTACCGGCTTCGGTATCGGCTTCCCACTGGTCCCAGGGGCTTCCGGGCGGCGTTCACTCACGGTGTTCTCGCTTCCTCGATCAGGGGGGTGGTGTGAGTCGCAGGTACCCCGGCGGCCGACGATGATGCCGATGATCGAGGCCCCGCCCCGAGGCTGGTCGGCGGCTGCGCGGAGGGTTGATGAGTTCCCCCACCGTCGCTCCGATCACAGAAGGGGACACAGCAACCGCCGGAATTCCGAACGATGGTGCTGCGATGGAGCGTCGATCGCCATCGTCCAGGCGTCACAACTCGTCGGCATCGTAAGGTGTCCCCTGTGAAACTCCAGGAGTTGCTCGACAAGCAAGACTCCTATGGTGCCCCGGCTGTGTTAGCAGGACTTTCCGCAGCCAAGGTACGAAGTGTCGCTACTCGTGGGGCAGTTCGGGTGAGCCCGGACTCGTGCTTTCGCATCGCGTCGTAGACAAAGGTCTTCACCTGTACCGCGCTCGTGAAGACCATGCGAGACAACTCCATCCCTCTCGGTACAGCCGTCATCGAGTTGCTTCCTGACCTCGCACCTGGCTGGCGAGCCGATGTGCGCCTCGCCATCGAGCAGATCCTCGGGCAGGTCTCGGGGCTGCGCGAGTCTGTGGGCTCGACCGCCCTGGCCGCTCTGGGGACGGACCGCGTGCGCTCCAAGAGGCGGCCGAGCTCGTCGTGGGCACGGGGAACGAACACGAGCCCGGGGCCCGCTGGTCCTCCGGCAACTACCTCCTGGCCGGTGCGGTCCTCGCCGCCCTCAGTGGCACTTCGTACGAGAGGGCGGTGGAGAAGACGCTGCTTGGCCCGTGGAATGCTCTACGGTCCCGGATGGGCGCTCGGCCCTTCAGGCCAGACGTGTCTCAACGGACGGCTGCAGGGCTATCGCGCAGCGACGCTGTTGATCCCCGACGAGGACTACGTGAGTGTTGTCGTGACCAACCAGCAGCACACCCTCCGCGCCACGGCAACATTCCTCAGCGACATGCAGCACCCCTTGACCAACGACGACCTGACAACAGCCATCGACCGGTTCGCTGCCTGATCGGTTGCGGGAACGCATCCGTACGCCGCGGCGGGCGGCACCTGTCGTCCGCCGCCATGTGGACTTCGTGGTCAGCGCGCCGCGCGGGCGGCCAAGAGCTTCACCGGCCGCACCGCCTCCGCCAGGAACGGACGCGGGCACATGTGCACATGTGCCTGCGCGCACATGCGAACTGATCTTTGTGTGACCCCTTTTGAAACAGCAGTCGACGTTCAACGACGTCAGGCTCTCCCCCGCCCTGCACGCCGTCACCTACCGGGCGGCGAGCCATGCAGGCGCAGACCGACGCTGGCGACTCGAGTGTGCCGTCACCACACCTCAGGGCCCCCGCCATACCACTCGATGACCGGTGAGTCGGCCACATCGATCTCATCCAAGCCCACCCAGCCCGCCCGCCGCATGATCTCGGCCAGGCCTCGCAGACTGGACGCCGCCCCCGCAGGCTCCCCGTCCACGCGTACCTGGCGCCCCTCCCCCTTGACGGGCGGGCAAACGGTCACGGAACGCTCGGTCATTCGGCAAGCATCGCCCGCAACCGCACGCCGCGCATCCGGACGTAGCACGCGGTGCTGTGCCGGACGCTGTGCCACTGCAGGAGGCGTACGGGTTCGTCTGGACACACATCACTGCTGTCCGGGCGAGAGACACCTTCGGTAAGCCGGGCGTGCTCCTCCACACCGACCGCCCTCAGTGAACGAGCGCCTCGCGCAGCCCGGGCTTCGATGCATCGGCCCACGCGGTCGGCAGTTCCCGTTCGCGGCCATCGGCCACGGCTTGCTCCTGGCCGTACAGCAGGCCCCAGGTGAAAGCGGGCTCTCCCGCCGCGTGCGCCGCCAAGGCCAGGTGCCGCAGGGCGTCCCGCGCGACGACGGTGTCCTGATGGTCCCCGAGCACCTTCTGTACGGCCTTGACGCGCTTGCCGAGCCGCTTGGCGGGTTTGCCGAGCGAGGCGCGCGCCGGTTCGGTGGCGTACCGCGTCTTCTTCGCCGCCTTGCGGGCCTGGTGGAGGGCCGCGTCGCGTTCCGTCCCCGGGGAGAGCTCCAGCGCGTGCGCCACCCGGCCGGACAACCGGTCGTACTCCTTGAGGATCGCCTTGACCATGACTTTCTCCGGCTTGCGAGCGGCCTTACGACGCAGTGGGGGCTGCTGCGTGAGCGTGGCCAAGGAATTCAGAAGGGCCAGGTAACGGGGTGAGACCAGGGCGTCGAGAGTGCGCTGCCGTGCCTTGGAGGTACGGGAGACGTTCCACACCTGCAACCTGGCTTCGACGGGCCCAAGGACCAACTCCCGGGGCGAGGCCCCGATGCGCACGCCGAGCCGTTCCATGAGGACCTCCTGGTCGCGTTCGGCGCCCAGCTCGCCGCCCAGCCACTTGAGCTCCTCGCGGATCGGATCGGTGACCTCACGTTCCAGCACCGCCCGGTAGGAACGCAGGGTGCTGCGCAGTCGGCGGCAGGCGACGCGCATCCTGTGCACCGAGTCCGGCAGGCCGCGGCGTACGGCGGGATCGAGGTCCACCAGGGCGTGCACCTGTCCGTCCACATACCTGAGGACCTCTTCGGCGGCCGAGCCGGGTACGACGGTCTCGGCACATGTGTCCGGCAGACGCGACGCTCCCGTTCCTGTTTCCTCCAGGGCCCGGCTCAGCTTGGACGGACTACTCGCACGGTCGATGCCCTTCTTGCGCAGCGCCTTGTCCACGAGGTCGAGGAGCAAGGGATCGGCGTCCTCGGCGAGTTCGACTTCCATCTCAGTCCATGAGGCCCGTTTGGTCGTGGCCAGAAGGGAATCCGCGCGGACCTTGTCGAGGCTCAGCTCAGCGAGGACCGCGCCTTCGGAATCGACGAGGTGCCGCGTGCTGCGAGTGGACCGGATACGGACGACTGGCCTCAGCTCTCCCCCTCGGGTGCGAGAAAGGGCCAGGTCCCGCAGGGCGTCCGGAACCGTGTCGGACAACGGGACCTGCACCTCCTCCCGGCTGTCTCCGGACATGGGCAGTTTGAGGTGCCATCCCGCATCAGCCCCGCCGGTCCTTCGCCGGAGCGTTGCCGACGCTCCAACCAGGCGTAGGTCTTCAGTGTCGTAGTACACGGCGTCCAGTTCGTCGAGGCCCTCTCCCACGACCGATGCGATGCCGTCCACGCTGGTGAGGTCCGGCAGCCACGAGGTGTCCTTGGCCGACGGGGCTTCGTACTTTCGCTCTGTCTCTCGCTTCGTACGGGTCATACTCGTATGGGTCATAACGGGCGCGTGCACGCCTCAGCGCCGCTCAAACACTCGTGAGGCAACATGTGCGGCCTCCGGCAAGGAGGCCCGGCCGAGGGCCGCATCGAAGGACATGGTCGTGAAGGGCGTTCGCCGGTGCTCGCGGCACTCATGCCGTGCCGGGTCGGGCGGCGATACGCGTCACCGTGACCACGACGGTGACGGTGACCGGCTCCGCGACGCCGTGAACGGCGAGGTGGGACGTGACTGCGGTCCGTACCCGGTCGTGAACGTTCTGGGCGGTGTCCAGGGTTCGGTGGCCCTCGGCCAGGACGCAGCGCACCTCGATGCGCCATCCCGAACCGTCCGGCGCCCGGTCGGCGCGGATGCCCGCCTCGGGCGGCATGCGGTGTGGTGCGGTGTCCGTCCGGGTAGGCGCGGCTGCTGCCGCGAGGCAGTGGGCGAGGCGGGGTTGCAGGCCGGCCACGCCGGGAACCGCGAGGGCCGCCTCGGCGGCCACGCCGAGGAGCGTGGGCGTGCCGGTGGCGGTCATCACGTGCCACCGCCTGTGGGATGGCCGGGGCTCAGGGGTGGCCACGGCTCCAGAACGTCGACCACGACGATGTCGACAGTCGTCACTGCCAGACCCAGGTCCCGTCCTGCCGAGTGGAGGACCGATTGGCGTACCTGATCAACCCGGTCGGGCAGCGGGCGGTCGAGGGCAGCGGCTAGTTCCATGGTCACCCGTACGTCGGTGCCCTCGTCCTCGGGTACGAGCCGGCAGGTCGCGGCCCTCACACCGGGGATCGTGTCCGCGGCCTGCCGCAGTACCTTCGCGGCAGCGCTCTCGGCGATCCGCAGCTCCCGGTCCGGGTCGGCCAGGGGCAGCAGCCGTCCGAGCCGGATCTCTGCCCTGACGACGTTCATGACACGGTCGGTGAGTGCCTGCAGGCCGGGAGGGTCTTCCTCACGCAGCGCCTGGGTGGCCGCGTTCACCGTGGCCAGTCCCTCGACCGCCTCGCGGCAGTGAGGACAGGACACCGTGTGCGGGTCCGCGGTCGGCGCGGCGTCCCGCACCCGTTCCCAGACCCCGCTGAGCAGGCGGCCGCAGGGCAGTACCTCATCACCCACGAACGGGGACACGTCGGCGTCGACCGGGCTGGTGCGGGGCCCGTCGGTATGGGGCGGTTCGGAAGGCCGGGCCTGCGGGTCGTCTAGCGCCATGGGCCCATCGCCTCCTGCAGGGATCGGCGCGCTCTGAACAGTCTGCCGCGCACCGTCTGCTCACTGGTCCGTGTCACGTGGGCGATCTCGTTGTAGGGCAGGCCCTGCAGTTCACGCAGGATCCAGCAGATCCGCTGGCCGTCGTCCAGCTCGGCGAGTGCGCGGGACAGGGCCTCGGTGGCCGCGTCCTGCTCGGCGGACCGGGCGGGCTGGCTCCTCGCGTCGCCCGTCGCGGGTTCGGCGACGGTGTCCAGGGGGACAGGCGGCGGGCGGCGCCGCCGTCGCATGGTCAAGCAGCGGTTGATGGTGATCCGGTACATCCAGGTGCTGAACTCCGCACTGTGACGGTACTCCGGTAGACGCCGCCAGGCGCTGACGAAGGCGTCCTGAACGGCCTCTTCGGCGTCCTGGGGGTTGCCGAGCATGCCACGGGCCAGGGCCAGGAGGGACCGGTTGTGCCGCTGGACGAGAACGGCGAAGGAGTCTTCGTCTCCCTCGGCCGCCCGCACGGCAAGCAGTCCGTCCGGCAGGTCGCATCCCAGTTGTGGGGAAGCAATGCGTTGAATCATGACGCTCTCGCAGGTGGCTCGGAAAGAGCGTGTACCCCCACCACACCTGTGTGATGCACATCACACGCCACGTCTGTGAGAGGTACGCCGCCCCGGGTGTCCAACCTCTTGAGAGACACCACGCAGGTGTCACACCGAGCCACTCGAGGCGACCGCCATGACGGACAACATCACCAGCGTCGGCGGGGGCAGCCGGCCCGACACGGGCGTGAGCGCGCTGAAGGGCCGTACCGGGGCCGGAGCACCGGCCGAGACACGGGGGAAGACCACCATCGCGGACGGTGTGGTGGCCAAGATCGCGGGCATGGCCACACGCGAGGTACCGGGCATCCACAGCATGGGAGCGGGGATGGCCCGCGCCTTCGGCGCCATGCGGGAACGCGTCCCGGGCGGAGGCGGAGGCGTCACGCGCGGAGTGAAGGTCGAGGTCGGCGAGCGCCAGGCCGCGGTGGACCTGGACGTCGTCGTCGAGTACGGCGTCTCCATCGTCGACGTCGCCGGCGGCGTACGCACCAACGTGATCAGCGCCCTGGAACGAATGACGGGACTGGAGGTCGTCGAGGTGAACATCGCTGTCGACGACGTCCACCTCCCCGACGAGGAGGAAGACGCCGAACGGGACGAGGGCCGCGTGCGGTGACCGACCGCCGTGACCACGGCCATGCCCTGAGCATGAGCGGGTGCTCACACGGACGATCACGTTCGCGAGACGGGTGAGTGGATGATGAACGCAGCGACGACGGGCCTCGCGGCCGGCATGGCCCTGGGCTTCGCCGGATACTTCGGAGGCTTCTGGGCATTCCTGCTCGTCCTGGTGCTGGGTGCGGCGGGGCTGATCGTCGGCCTCGTCGTGCAGGGCGACCTCGACCTCCATGCGCGGAGGCAGCGGTGAGTACCCGGCCCGGTTCCCAACCTCCTGGCGAGGGGCCCGGCCCACCGGGGCGATCCGCCGACCTGCCGCCTCCGGCCGAACGGGGGGCCACCGTCATCCCGGACAGGGTGGTCGCCCGTATCGCCGCCAGGGCCGCACGCACGGCCCAGTCCCGGCGCGCCGCCATACCGCCCGACCGGAGCGGGCCGGCGGCACCCAGCGCCTCCGCGGCCGTCCGTACCGGATCGGTGCGCCTGCACCTGGCCATGGACCTGCCCTACCCCACCGACATCCCCCACGTCTGCGAGCGGATCCAGCACGACGTCGCCAAGCAGGTGACTCAGCTGACCGGCTTGGAGGTGGGAGAGGTCACCCTCACCGTCCGGCGGCTGGTGACCGCCGCCGACGCGGGCCGGGGACGGGTCCGATGAGGCGCCGCGCGGCCCGGGCCGCCGGGCACGCCGCGCAGGAAGGAGGACCGGAATGACACCCGACCCGGACCCTCCCGCACGCGGCTCCACGCCATCCGCGCGCCGTGCCAGCGTGCCGATGACGAAGGAGCCGGAGGAGCCGAGAGAGTCGACAGAGCCCGGTCCACCCGAAGACAAGGCGCCCCTGCCGCCGGACTTGGTGGCGGGCGAGCACGACAGACGGGACCGGACCCACCGCCCGTGGTCCGCGCGCCGCGTTCCGGCCGCGCTGGTCGCCTCGGTGATTCTCGTGGCGGCGGTCGCGGCGCTGGTCGACGTCGTCGCCGTACGGGCGGGACGCCCTGCGGCAGCCTGGCGACGGCACCTTGCCGACGAATTGGCCACCCGCCCCTTGGACGACGTGTGGGTGCTCACGGGGGCCGCCGTGGCCGCCGTGCTCGGCATCTGGTTGATCGTCCTGGCCCTCACTCCTGGCCTACGCCACTGGCTGCCCCTGCGCTCCCCCGCGCCCGGGCTGCGGGCTTCCCTGGACCGCGACGGCGCCGCCGACCTGCTGCGCGACGCCGCCATGCGGGTCCCGGGAGTCAGCAGGGCTCGCGTCCGGGTGCGCCGCCACCGCGTCAAGGCCCGCGCGGACATCCGCTTCCGCGACCCCCAGCGGGTGAAGGACGACCTCACCGCCGTCCTCGACGAGGAGCGCGATCAGCTCGTCCTCGCTCGCCCTCCCCGCATCGTCGTACGAGTGCGGCAACGCACCGACTCAGCGAAACTCCCCACACCGGAGCCCACACCATGACGCCGCGAACCGTACTCAACCGCAGTCTGCTGGCCCTCGCCGGACTGGTACTGCTCGGCGGCGGTCTGCTGATTCTGTTCGCCGGGCTCGACGTCTACCGGCGACATGATCTGGTCCCGCCGGCCGGCTGGCCCCTCGCCACCCCGCACGACGTCCTGCTCGGGTCCGCCGACCGGGCCCGCTGGAGCGGTCAGGGCTGGTGGTGGTGGCCCGCCGTCATCGCCGCCCTCACGCTCGTCGCCCTGCTCGCCGTGTGGTGGCTGCTCGCCCAACTGCATCGACGCCACCCCGGAGCGCTGCCCGTCGGCGGCACACCCCCGCAGGAAGGCGTCGAACTGCGCGACCGCGCGCTCAGCGACGCGATCGCCGCCGAAGCCGGTGCCCAGCCGGGGGTTGAGCATGCAACCGTGCACATCACTGGCCGACCTGCCCACCCCCGCACCCACATCACGCTCGCTCTCACCCCCCAGGGTGCGCCCGGCGCCGCCCTCGACGCCCTGTACGAAGGCCCGCTCGGTACCGCTCGTCGGTCCACCGGCTTCCCCGGCACCGCCCACATGCACACCGACGTCCGCCTACAGGTCGCCCACCACAAACCGCACCGCGCACAGTAAGGCAGGACACCGACGGCCTGCCTCAGCGGCGGATCCCGCCTGCACGCACGAGGTGCTCCCAGTTGCCGGGCCCCGCGGGCAGGCGCACGGTGAAGAAAGATGTGTCGGTCCTGGACGGGCCGCGTTTACCAGCGTCTTCGAGAGGACGGCGATTGCGATGGCCAAGGCCAAGGGCAATGCGAAGGTGCATCAGATCAGGGGCAAGATGAAGGAGACTCTCGGCAAGGCCCTGGGGGACTCATCAATGCAGCAGGCAGGGCGTGGGGAACAGCTGCGCGCCAAGGCACATGAGATGACGGAAAAGGCGACAGGCCACCTCCGTAAGCGGAGCGGGCACTGATCGAGGACGTACGGCTGGTCCGCGTCTTCCGTACGGCTGGTCCGCATCTTCGGGGGCTCGTGTCGTCGACGTCGATTTCCCGCCGGACGCGGGTGATAGCGCAGTGGTTCAAGCGCCGCACCCGCGCCCGTCCGACGGCTTCTCCAACCGGTCGCTCACTCCGGCCGGATGACGAGGCCTGAGAGTCCGGGAACACCAGCCGACCAACTCTCGGGCAGGTCACGCCGGCTCTCGGGGCAGGTCACGCCGAGGGGAATCGCACGGCTCGGGCCGCGTCAGCCCTCGTCCTCCTCCTCTTCCTCCTCGGCGTACTCGTCCTCTGGCCCCTCTTCGTCGTACTCCTCTTCTTCCTCTTCTTCCTCGGGCGCCTCTTCATCGGGCGCCTCTTCGTCGTACTCCTCCTGCTCCTCGTCCTCCCCTGCCGCTTCCTCCTCTTCCAGTGCTTCCTCGTGGCTGCGAACTACCTCGCCGTCGCGGATCTCTCCGCGCCAGCCCTCGACGTCCTCGTCGGCGAACGTGACATAGCGCTGGAAGTTCTTGAAGTCCAGCCGCAAACGGCGTCCTTGGGCACGCCACAGGTTGCCCGTCTTCTCGAAGAAACCGGAGGGGTAGTACTCGACGACCAGCACGATCCTCGTCAGGTCGGGCGTGAGTTCGTGGAAACTGACACAGCCGTGAGTAGTGCCCTTCGCACCCTCGGAGCTCCACACGATTCGATCGTCCGGCACCTGTTCCTGAACCGTCGCCTTCCAACCGCGAGTCGAGGGGCCGACCTTCACCTTCCAGTCACTGGCGGTCTCGTCGTTCCGGGACACACTCCGCACGCCTTTGGTGAAGTCACTGAACTCCTCGTACTGGGTCCAGTAGTTGTACGCCACGCGGATCGGCACACCTACGTCCAGCACCTCAATGATGTTCATCACCTTGGTGCTGCCGGACTTGCCTCCGCGTCCCCCGCCGAAAACGCTCTTGACCTTGTCCATCACATTGTCTTTGAGCCCCTTGGCCTTCTCACCGACGAACGCCTTCAAGGGGGAATCACCTTTGAGGATGCGTCCGCCGATACCGAGAAGAGATCCACCCGATCCACCATTCTCGGCCGTGTCAAGGAGTTGGTCGGTGACATCCCCCAACTTTTCCCCGGCCTTGTCGACGAGATGTTCGACCTGAGCACCGAGGAAGTCGGACAGTTCATCGCGCAACATGTCGAGGCCGGAGCCCTCTCCCCGGCCGGAGTCTCGCTCTTTGTCGGCCATGACCTACCTCCGCCGCGCGGGAGTCTTCTTGGCAGTCGCCTTCTTCGCGGGGGCCGCCTTCTTGGACGGGGCCTTCTTCGCGGACGCGCTCTTCGTCGGCGCCCTCTTCGCCGCCGTCTTCTTGGCAGGGGGCGGAGACTTCTTCGCGGTCTTCTTCGCCGGGGGCGACTTCTTGGCGGCAGTCTTCTTGGCTGCCGGCCTCGGCGCCGCCGACTTCTTGGCCGGGGGCCTCTGCGCCGCGGTCTTCTTCGCGGGAGCCTTCTTCTCGGGAGTCCTCCTCGCAGGAGTCCTCTTCCTGGCGGGAGCCGCTTCCTTGGCGGCCGCCCTACGGGGAGAGGGTCTGGCCGCGCGCTTCTTTCCCGCTACTGGGCGGCGACGACGCCGTGGCGGCTCCTCCTCAGCCTCTTCCTCTGGCTCTTCCTCCTCCGGTTCCTCTTCCTCCTCTTCTTCTTCCTCAGCTTCTGCCTCCGGTTCTTCTTCCTCCGGCTCCTCTTCCTCCTCTTCCTCTTCTTCTTCGAATTCCCCCTCAGGCTCTTCCTCGCCCTCTTCCTCCTCCGGTTCCTCCTCGTCTTCGTAGCGCTCCTCGCCCTCCTCAGGCTCTTCCTCGCCCTCTTCCTCCTCGCCCTTCTCCTCACCGATGCGCAGCGTGCGCTCATGGAGAGAGTCGGCGAGGTCGGCGAGGCGCCGGTCGGCGGTGGCGGCCAGGGCTTTGCGTCCGGCGTCCAGCAGCTCGCCGCGCACCTGCTCGTTCAGCTCGGCGACTCCAGGAACGTCACCGAGTTTCTTCAGGCCGGTCGTCAACAGCTGCTGCGGATCGAGCCCAAATCGGCGACCTGCGAGATAAGTTGCCAGCCCGAAGGCGAAACGGGCTTTCTTCGTACGTCCGAGCACATAGCCAGCTGCGACCGCGGCGGCGAGGCCGATCTTGGTCGTGTCGTTCATGAGCCGGTTCCCTTCGGAAAGGGGAGGTGAACACACTCGAATTCGGGCCAACATCCCCTGCTCAACCAGTGATTGAGACAGAAGCGGATCGCACGCGACGCGTCTCTCGGCCCGCTGAGAGCACCCCGGACACGCCATGCGGCCCCACCGGGGCAGGTAGAGACCCCACCGGGCAGGTTCGCTCAAAGCCATCCATGCCCGACCATATGTACCCCTATATGATGGAATTATAGTGTTCGTGCGTGGAGTATGGCGCGCGCTCCGACCACCGGAGAGACCATGGCCGCAGCAGAACCCCGGCGGCGATCCAGCAGCAGTAGCCGCGGCACGGACCGGGGGACCACAGATGGCCCCCGGCGACGCTCCGGCAAGGGCAACGCAGCCTGGGCCATTCGTTCCGCAGTCGAACAACTTCAGGAGTTGCTCGGGCGGGCCCCCGAGTCCGTCTCGGCACTGAAATCCACCGAAGCCGGTTGGGAAGCCGACGTGGAGGTACTCGAACTGGAACGCGTCCCCGAAACCACGAGCGTGATGGCCACCTACCGAGTGACGCTGGACGAGGAAGGCGACCTGGTGGAGTACCGAAGGACGCGCCGCTACAGCCGCGGCCAGATCGACCGACTGGGCTGAGGCCGCAACGGCCATGAAGGGAGGCACCATGACGGTGGTGCCGCAGAGTGGAGGCGCTGTCGCACGCGGTGGTGGCGGTGGCACCAGCCTCTACGACGTCTTGGAACTCATTCTGGATCGCGGGCTTGTCATCGACGTCTTCGTCCGCGTGTCACTGGTGGGGATCGAAATCCTCAAGATCGACGCTCGTATTGTCGTGGCCAGTGTCGACACCTATCTGCGTTTCGCCGAGGCATGCAACCGTCTCGACCTCGAGACCGGGAGGAAGGCACCCGCCCAGTTGACCGACATCGTCGGAGACACGGTGGAGAGCGGGGCCAAGGGCAAATCCAAGGGGGCCCTCTCCGGCGCGGCGGAAGCGGTCACCGATTCCCTCAAGGGGATCACCGGCCGTGACGGCGGCGAAGAGGAGGAGGCCGAGGAAGAAGACGAGGCCAAGGAAAAGGAACCCGTGGAGAGGCGACGGCGGCCGGCTCGACGCACCTCCCGACGTGAGCGCGAGTAGGGCTCGCCCGGCGAGAAGGAATGAGCCATGGCCGTATACATCTACTCCATCACCGGCAAGCAGCACCCCCTTCGCCTCGACGGTCTCAGCGGAGTCGGTGAGTCACCGGCGGACCTGCGGGCAGTGACGGCGGGACCGCTGTGCGCTGTGGTCAGCGACGCGCCAGACGATCTACGCCCCAAGCGTCGCGACATCATTGCCCACCAGGAAGTGCAGAAGCGCCTCATGGCTGACGGCACTGTGCTCCCCATGCGGTTCGGCCTCATCGCCGAGAACGACGAGGCTGTCCGGCTGGCTCTGGAGCAGAACGCCGCGGACTATACGGACAGGCTTCAAGTACTGGAGGGGTGCACCGAGTACCACCTCAAGGCGTCGCAGGACGAAGACGCGCTCCTGCGGCAGATCCTGCGGGAGTCGGACGTGGCGCGAGAGCTCAATGACGAGATCCGCGGCGGCACCGCCGCCCCCGACGCATCGCTGCGACTCGGTGAGCTGGTCGCCCAAGAGGTGCAGGCACGGCAGGAGGCGCTGGCGGCGGGTGTGGTCGAAGCACTGCGCCCCTTCGCCCGGACGCTTGACACATCCCAGCCGACGGGTTCGGACTTCCTCAACGTGTCGTTCCTGGTGACCGAGGACCAGGAAGAGACTTTCCTCGCCTCGGAGTTGAGCGTCGCCCACCAGATGGGTGACGACTTCGACTTCCGGCTCAACGGCCCCCTGCCCCCCTACAGCTTCGTCTGAAGGAGTTCTCATGGGCCTGTTCACACAGCTCGTCACCCTTCCCCTGGCGCCCGTGCGCGGCGTCGTATGGGTCGTGGAGCGCGTCCGGGAGGAAGCCGAGAGCCAGTACTACGACCCCGCGCCGGTGCACCGCGAACTCGCCGAGCTCGAACGTCTCCTCGTCGCAGGCGACATCGACGAGGAGACGTTCGACCAGCGCGAGGACGAACTGCTCGACCGGCTGGAGGAGATCCGTGCCTATCGGCAGGGCTGACACTCCTGATCCGGCACGAGGGAATACGAGGCCGCAACCGTGACTGAACCCCTGGCCAACAGGCTTGGTTCCTATCCGTCCCGATCAGCGCCCCCCTACGCGCAGGGATCCTCCGCGAATCTCGCCGACATCCTTGAACGGGTACTCGACAAGGGCATCGTCATCGCAGGCGACATACAGATCAACCTTCTCGACATCGAGCTGTTGACCATCAAGCTGCGTCTCCTGGTCGCCTCCGTCGACAAGGCGAAGGAAATGGGCATCGACTGGTGGGAGCACGACCCCTCGCTGTCCTCGCGGAGCAGGGGTGAACAGTCACTGGCCGAGGAGAACCGCCGGTTGCGGGCCGAGATCGATGCCATCCGTCAGGGCAAGGCCCTCCCCGCAAAGGAGGAAGCGCCGCGGGACACGGGCAGCCGTCGCCGGGGAAGTGCTCGCGATGAGTGACCTGCTGACATACGCGTATGCGGTGGTACGCAACGCCGAGGGACTGCGGGAGACAACCGCGCGGCTCCGAGGCGTCGCCGACTCTCCGGTCAGCCTCGTCACCGACACCGGCGACGATCAGCTGGGGCTCGTGGTGAGCCATGTGCCCGGACAGGACTTCCAGGAGGACGCTCTCAAGCAGCATCTCGAGGACCTGGAGTGGTTGGAGGCGGTGGCCCGCGCTCACCACGGCGTCATCGAGGCCTTGGCCGAGCGCACCACCGTCCTTCCGCTGCGCCTGGCAACCGTCTATCTCGACGACAACCGGGCGCGGGAGGTACTGGAAGTCGGGCGGACCATGTTCGCGGAGCGCCTGGCCCGACTCTCCGAACATGTCGAGTGGGGGGTCAAGATCTATGTCGAGCCGTCCGCGGCCCCGGCTGTTCCCGCGGCAGACCTGACCCCCGGGCGCGCCTACCTGCGTAGCCGCCGGCAACAGCAAAGCGTTCGCGACACCGTGTACCAGGCGGCGCAGAAGGCCGCCGAGCGGGTGGAGGTCGCGGGCCGCAAGCACGCCTCCGACCGTGTCCGGCATCGCGTACAGCAGGGTCTTCTCGCCGACGCGGCCGGCGCCGTCGGCGAGAACGTCGCGAATGACGCCTACCTTGTGCCCCTGAAGCGTTGCGACGACTTCCTGGCCGACGTGACGCATGCCGCTGACGGGCTGGCCGGGGTGCGGGTCGAGGCCACCGGCCCCTGGGCTCCGTACTCCTTCGCCATGCCACTCGATGAATCCGGCGGTGCTGCAGCTGCAGAGGGAGCACCCCCGTGATCACGCCTGGCCGTGCGCCCGAGGCGGAGCGTCTGCCTCAGCGGCAGGTCGCTCTCATCGATCTGTTGGACCGACTTCTGAGCGGAGGGGTCGTCCTCACCGGTGACGTTGTGCTGTCCATCGCGGACATCGATCTGGTACGCGTCTCCCTGCGCGCCCTGATCGTTTCCATCAGTGAGCAGAACCCCTCGCCATGGACGAGGACGAATCCGCCGCGAGGCGGCGACCATGACAGCTGAGGGAGAGAGACGGCCGCCGAGCCGCGCCGACGAGGTCGCGGAGGCCGCCGCACGCGCCTTCCGGCTGCTGCCCGCCGCCCCACGCGACCTGGACCCGCCGGCCGGCAAGGGCTCACGTTCCCCCGCTCGGCGGATCAGCTCCGACCGCGACACCGTCGAGCGGGACCTCATGAAGCTCGTCCTCACTCTCGTGGAACTGCTGCGCCAGCTCATGGAACGACAGGCCCTGCACCGCGTCGACCAAGGAGACCTCACCGACGAACAGGAAGAACGCCTGGGAGCGACCCTCATGCTCCTCCACGACCGCATGAGCGACCTGTGCGCCCAGTACGGACTGACCATGGAGGACCTCAACCTCGATCTCGGGCCGTTGGGCACACTGCTGCCGCCCTCCGACTGAACCCCCTGCAACGCTGTCCGCCCGCGCCGGCGCCCACGGGCACCTGCTCCGCTTCCACCAGGAGAGCGAGTGCCCTCGGCCCAGCGGCGAAGAAGAGCGGCCATGTGAGACGTTCTGGATCACGGGTACTCCGTACACATGGATTTCTGGTCGAAGGAACCGCCGCTGCCGCCGAGCCGGGGCAGAATTTCGACGGCGATCGCTGAGTACTTGAGAAGTACAGGGCCGCCTCCCGACGACGGGACGATCGCCGACGCATCCCCCTTCGGCGAGGACTGGCAGCTCGGCCTCTATCTCTGTTACGAGCTGCACTACCGGGGTTTCGCCGGCGTGGACGCCGCCCGTGAATGGGACCCCGACCTCCTCAAGGCCCGAGCAGCCCTGGAGCGCCCCTTCCTCAAGGCCCTGCGCCACCAGGCGACACGGCATGAACGCGCCGCCGAGGCGCTGGACGACCTGCTTGTCGAGCCCGTGGACGGCATCGGAGTCACCCACTACCTCCAGGACGACGGCGAACTGTGGCAGCTACGCGAATACGCCGCACAGCGGTCGCTGTACCACCTCAAGGAGGCCGACCCGCACGCCTGGGTGCTGCCCCGCCTGTGGGGCCGGGCGAAGGCCGGAATGGCAGCCGTGGAGTTCGACGAGTTCGGCGGCGGCCGGGCGGATCGGGTGCACGCGCGGCTGTTCGCCGACCTCATGGCCGACCTCGGCCTGGACGCCACCTACGGGCGCTATCTCGACTCTGCCGGCGCCGAGGCACTCGCCGTGGTGAACCTGATGTCCCTCTTCGGACTGCACCGCGCCCTCAGAGGCGCACTCGTAGGTCACTTTGCCACCGTCGAGATCACCTCGTCGCCCGGTTCACGGCGGCTCGCCCAGGCCATGCGGCGCACCGGCGCGGGACCGGCCGCCGAGCACTTCTACGACGAGCACGTCGAGGCCGACGCCGTACATGAGCAAGTCGTACGCCGGGAAGTCGTCGCGGGCCTCCTCGAGGAAGAACCCCACCTGGACGGCGACGTCGCGTTCGGCGTGGACGCCACCAACTACGTCGAGGACCGCCTTGCCGAACGACTCCTCGGCGCGTGGCGGGCAGGCGAGTCGTCGCTGCGTACGCCCGTCTGACCAGCGAGCCCGGCCCGAACAGGTTCTCCTGCACCCCCGAGAACCGGAGATGAAACCCCCATGACTCCCCTTGCTCTTCCTGGCGTCTACGCCCCACAGCACGACACCGATCTGCTCGTGCAATCCCTGCGTCAGGAACCCCTCCCGCCGCACGCTCATGTCCTCGACATCGGCACAGGTACAGGAGCCGTCGCTTTGGCCGCCGCACGGCTGGGCGCGAAGGTCACAGCCGTCGACATCTCCTGGCGGGCGGTTCTCAACGCCAAGGTCAACGCGGCGTTGGCGCGGCTTCCGCTGCGTGTGATGCGCGGCAACCTGCTGGCTCCGGTGTCCGGCCGATCTTTCGATCTCGTCCTGTCCAACCCGCCGTACGTACCCTCACCCGACGCCCACTGCCCACGCCGCGGCGCGGCCCGGTCCTGGGACGCGGGCTATGACGGCCGTCTACTGCTGGACCGCATATGCCGGGACGCACCCGCGTTCCTGCGGCCCGGCGGAGTTCTGCTCCTCGTCCAGTCCGCCCTGAGCGGCGCGGAAGAGACACTGAGACTGTTGCGGGCGGCCGGCCTGAACGCGGACGTCGTGGAACACCGATCCATCGCGGTCGGGCCCGTACTTCGCTCCCGAAGCAGCTGGCTGCGCAGCCGTGGCCTGCTGGAAGAAAATGACGGCAAGGAAGAGCTGGTGATCATCCGTGCCGAACGACTCCTCTGAACGACGCCGGCGCGTCACCGCTCAGCGAACAGGACCTCTGCTCATTGAAGGCCCGGTCGAAGTCACCCTGGACGACGGCACCGTCGTGTCGTCCGACCGATTCTGCGTAGCCCTGTGCACCTGCCGCCGCAGCCGCACCTACCCGTGGTGCGACACCAGCCATCGAAAGCCCGCCGGGCCGAGCCAAACGGACACTCAAGGGCCCGAGGCGACATCCGAACTCCTCAACCCCTGATCCGGGTTGACGCTCCCCCGGGGCTCAGCCCTGCGTGAGAGCCGACTCGCAGCGTCCGGCAGATGCAGAGACGACCCTGCGACCGTGCTCAGCAAGAAGCGCACGGCGAGGACCGGCGCCTTGCCGTGCGGCGGGGCACCGAGGGCGCGGCCGCCTGGTTCGAGCCGCTACGCTCCCGTCCGCTGTCGGCAGCACCTTGAGTGCGGCGACGCGTCAGGTATGGCGGGTCTCCTCGCGCTGCTGTTCCACGACCCTGGCCAGGCGGGCGAGCATGCCCCGGTGTCGCAGTTGCAGCAGCGCTTCGGTCGCGGCGTTGTGGAGAGCGCCGCCCGGACCTCGCAAGGGGTGCTCGTCGCAGACGACGAGGGTTTCCTCACCCCACGGCCGGAGCTGGAGGAAGATCCTCGCAGTGCCCAGCGCCTTGAACGCAGCCTCCAGTTCCAGCTCCCTGCCCGTTTCGCCGTGGCGGACGGTCGTGACCCCGTCCGCCGACCAGGGACCCAGCCGCACGGTGTAGCGGATCCGGGAACCCACTTCGGGCCAGGCCTGGTCGAGGGGCGTGGACTCGGAGGGTCCCACCACCCACTCCCCGTACCGGACCGGATCGGCAAGCACTGCCCACACCGCATGCGGGGGACGACGTATCAGATGATGACGAACAGCCATACAAGAAAACCTCCTGCCGTATCGGAACGTGTGGAGCGCACAGCGACGGGGGCGGCGGCAGGCCGGCGAGGGGTTCCATCGGGTGGCAGGCACGCCCGCCGTGGCGGTCTACTGGTCGGCGCTGGGAACCGCGAGGGGTTCACCGGGAGCCGTCTTCTTGGCCGCTTCCATCTGTTCGCCGAGTTCGGTGAGTCGGTTGCGGCCCATGGCCTTGCGGACATCGGGGAACCATTCCTTCTCCTCTTCCTCGACGTGGTGGCGGACGTTCTCCATGAGGACGGTCATCTTGGCGTCGAACCGCTCATCGGCCGGGTCGAGGTCCTTGAGCTCGGAGAGCATCCACAGCACGACGTGGTGTTCCTCGACGCTTTCCAGGACGTCGTCCTTGGTGTCGGGGTCCGCCTCGCGGGCGGCCGGGTAGAAGATCTTCTCCTCGATCCAGGTATGGGTGGTGAGTTCTTCGATCACCTGGTCGGCGATCTTCCGCTTCTCGGCACGGGCGCCGTCGCCGGCCTTCTCGAACTGCTTGAACAGCTTCTCCACCGTCTTGTGGTCTTCCTTGAGCAGCACAATCCCGTCCACAGGTATCCCTCCGCATCGGCTTTCCCGGACGGCCCGTGCCGCCCAGGGGAACCGGGTACCCACTGCGGCCACGAACCTGCACAAACGGAAGCCACCGCTTGCTCCACGCACGAGCGACCGCGGAGAGGAACGGAGCGAAGCCCGCAGTGACGAGAAGGGCATGCAGGACACCGGCCCCTGGCGACCTTCCGGACTCCTCGGGCTTCAGTGCCCTCTCTACCTGCTGGGACACCGGTAGCGCCGGAGGGATGCACGAGGATTGACCGCCGGACTTCGGGACACACGCACGATGTGCTGAAGATACTTCTGGTCGTCCTGCTCGGCTCGCTGGCGGTGGCAGGCTCGGTCACCGCCGTCCTGGTGTCACCCTGGTGGTGGGCCGCTGCCTGCCCCTTGCTCGTGCTCTCGCTCGTGGCCGTCCACGATCTCGTGCAGCGTCGTCATTCCGTCCTGCGGAACTACCCGCTGCTCAGACATCTCCGATTCGCGCTGGAAGCGCTGCGGCCGGAGCTCCAGCAGTACTTCATCGAGCGCAACTTCGACGGCCGCCCCTTCGACCGTGACACCCGCAGCATCGTCTACGAGCGCGCCAAGGGCACAGACGCCGAGGAACCGTTCGGCACCGAACTCGACCTGTACCGGACGGGCAGCGAGTTCCTCACCCCGTCCATGGCCCCCCGATCGGTGCGCGCCGAGGCGCCGCGTGTCCGAATCGGCGGACCCGAGTGCACCCGGCCGTACGACATGGCCCTGCTCAACGTCTCGGCGATGAGCTTCGGCTCGCTGTCGGCCAATGCCGTACTGGCCCTCAACACCGGTGCGCAGTTGGGCGGTTTCGCCCACGACACCGGTGAGGGCGGTCTGTCGGAGTACCACCTGCGCCCCGGCGGGGATCTCGTCTGGGAGATCGGCACCGGATACTTCGGCTGCCGGACCGACGACGGGGACTTCGACGAGCGGCAGTTCGCCGAGAAGGCGGCGCACCAGCAGGTCAAGTGCGTGTCGTTGAAGATCAGCCAGGGCGCCAAGCCCGGCATCGGAGGAGTCCTGCCGGGTGCCAAGGTGAACGCGGAGATCGCCGCGGTGCGTGGGGTTCCACAAGGGGAGACCGTCATCTCGCCGCCCTTCCACCGCGTCTACTCCACACCGCGCGAGCTGGTGCGCTTCCTGGCCCGGATGCGCGAACTGGCCGGCGGCAAGCCCGTCGGGTTCAAGCTCTGCGTCGGCTCGCGCCGTGAGTTCCTGGCCGTGTGCAAGGCGATGCTGGAGGAGGGCAGCGCACCGGACTTCATCATCGTCGACGGCGCGGAGGGCGGCACGGGCGCGGCGCCGCTCGAGTTCGCGGACAATGTCGGCCTGCCGCTGGGTGAGGGACTGATGGCCGTACACAACGCCCTCGTG
This sequence comes from Streptomyces sp. RLB3-17, assembly GCF_007113425.2. Classification (NCBI taxonomy): domain Bacteria; kingdom Bacillati; phylum Actinomycetota; class Actinomycetes; order Kitasatosporales; family Streptomycetaceae; genus Streptomyces; species Streptomyces sp. RLB3-17. The sequence continues at coordinate 487,626 of NZ_CP041610.2, forward strand.
GGCGTCGGGTTGCGCGACCGGATCCGGATCGGTGCAAGCGGCAAGGTCGCCACCGGCGGCGACCTCGTCAAGCGGCTGCTCCAGGGAGCCGACTACACCAACTCCGCCCGCGCCATGATGTTCGCGATCGGATGCATCCAGGCCCAGCGCTGCCACACCAACGCCTGCCCCGTAGGGGTCGCCACCCAGGACGAACGGCGCGCCCGCGCCGTTGATGTTCCCGACAAGTCCCAGCGCGTACGGCGCTATCAGCAGGCAACGGTCAAGAGCGCTCTCCAGATCATGGCCTCGATGGGCGTCGACGACCCGGGCGGGCTGCGACCCCACATGCTGCTCCAGCGGGTGAACCCGCACACCGTCCGCTCCTACGCGGAACTCCACGACTGGCTCACCCCTGGACAACTGCTCGCTTCGGCGCCCTCCAGCTGGGCAGCCGACTGGAAGGCAGCAGACCCGGACCGCTTCACCCACTGAACCCGGCACTCATTCCGAGGGCCGCACCGGACCGAAGGGCACTCCCGTGGCACGAACCGTCGCCCGCGTGATCGTCGACGCACTCAAGGACCTGGGCGTCCAGCATGTCTTCGGAGTGGTCGGAGACGCCTTGAATCCACTGACCGACGCGATCCGTACCACTGACGACCTGAACTGGGTCGGCTGCCGGCACGAAGAAGCCGCGGCCTTCGCCGCCGGAGCGCAGTCCCAGCTCTCGGGAACACTCGGAGTGTGCATGGGAACGGTGGGACCCGGCTCCGTACACCTTCTCAACGGGCTCTACGACGCGGCCAAGAGCCGTACCCCCGTCCTCGCGATCTGCGGTCAGGTTCCCCTCGCCGAGGTGGGCAGCGACTACTTCCAGGAAGTCGACAACGACCTGCTCTTCCGTGACGTGGCCGTCTACCGTGCCACGGTCTCCTCCCCCGACCAGATGCCGCGGATGCTGGAGTCGGCCGTACGTACGGCCGTCAGCCAAGGCGGCGTGGCGGTGCTCACCGTGCCCGGGGACCTTGGCGACCAGGAGCTGAGCGACGACCGGCCCGCCCGCTTCGCCCTCACCCGTCCCGTCACCCGCCCGGACGACCCGGCGCTCGCGGAGGCCGCCGAACTCCTGAACGGCGCCGACCGCGTCACGCTGCTCGTCGGCCGCGGAGCGCGCGCCGCCCGCGCCGAGGTCCTGCGGACCGCCGAAGCGCTCGCCGCGCCGATGGTGCTCACCCTCAAGGCGAAGGAGGGGTTCGAGGGGGACAACGACTTCCAGGTGGGGCAGACCGGTCTGATAGGCAACCCCGCCGCTTCCCACGCGCTCGACAGCGGCGACGTGCTCCTGATGCTGGGTACCGACTTCCCGTACCGGGACTGGTACCCGAAGGGGTGCAAGGTCGTCCAGATCGACACCCGTGAGGAGCACTTGGGCCGCCGGGTTCCCGTGGACGTGGGCCTGTCGGGCGATGTCGGCGCGACACTACGAGCCCTGCTCCCGCTGCTGAAGGCGGTCCCGGACCACGACCACCTGGACGACGCGCGGGAACGGTTCGCCCACTGGCAGGAAGGACAGCGACGCCTGGCCGACCCGCGTCACGAGCGCCGCTGGACCGGGAAGCTGAGGGCCGCTCTGGACAACCGTGACCATGAGATCCGCCCCGAGGCGCTGGCCGCCGCGGTGGACGCCTACGCCGCCGAGGACGCCGTCTTCACCTCCGACACCGGAATGGCCACCGTCTGGCTGTCGCGCTTCGTCACCATGCGCGGCAGCAGGCGCCTGATCGGCTCGTACAACCTCGGCTCGATGGCCAATGCCATGCCCCAGGCCCTCGGGGCCCAGCTCTGGGCGCCCGATCGCCAGACCGTCGCCTTCTGCGGCGACGGCGGGCTGAGCATGCTGCTCGGCGACCTCATGACGGTCAAGACGTACCAACTGCCGGTGAAACTCGTGGTCTTCGACAACCGCCGACTGGGGATGGTCAAACTCGAACAGGAGCAGGCCGGCCTGCCTGAATTCGGCACGGAACTCGACAACCCCGACTTCGCCGCGGTCGCCACCGCGCTCGGTCTCACCGGCATCCGCGTCACCGACCCGGCCGATCTCCACGACAGCGTGCGCCGGGCCTTCTACACCCCTGGGCTGGTCCTGCTGGATGTGCTGACCAATCCCGAGGAGGTGGCCGTGCCGGGCAAGCCGACGGTGGCACAGGGGTGGGGCTTCGCGATCGCCAAGGTCAAGGAGATTCTTCCGAGCCGCGAAGGCTGACTACAGGCCCTTCTCGACCCGTACGTCGGCGTACTGGACGGGAGCACGGTCCCCTGCCCGCGCCGGGTCAAAGGTGACGGTGCGACTCACCGCCCGTGCGGATGAGTTGGCTGCCGAGCGCCCCTGAGCCACACCAGGACGCGCTTGCCGAAATCGGCATCGAAACGGGCAACTGGCACGACGGCGTGCCCGCCATCGGCGCCCCGATCGGGCGCCCCGTCACCACTGAAGCCACTCGGTCCCGGGAGGGGGCCGTAGAACCGTCTGCGAGGATGGGCGTATGACTGTGCGGAGCAGGAATCATGTGGTGGTGACCGGCCGGCCCGGTCGCCCCGTGCTGATGCTGGCGCACGGGTTCGGGTGCGACCAGAACATGTGGCGGCTGGTGGTACCGCTTCTGGAGCGCGACTTCACCGTGGTGCTCTTCGACCACGTGGGAGCGGGGCGTTCCGATCTTTCGGCGTGGAACGTGGAGCGTTATTCGTCGATGGAGGGATACGCCGATGACGTGCTGGAGATCTGCCGTGAGCTGTCCCTCGGGCCGGTGACCTTTGTGGGGCACTCGGTGAGCGCGATGATGGGCGTTCTGGCTGCGGCGCGGGAGCCGGAGGCCTTCGCCGGTCTGATCCTGCTCGCCCCGTCGCCGTGTTTCATCGACGATCCGGCCGCCGGCTACCGGGGTGGGTTCAGCGCCGAGGACATCGATGAGCTCCTGGAATCGCTGGATGCGAACTATCTGGGCTGGTCAGGTGCCATGGCTCCGGTGATCATGGGTAATCCCGAGCGTCCGGAACTGGGTGAGGAGCTCACCAACAGCTTCTGCCGGACCGATCCGGACATCGCCCGGACGTTCGCCCGGGTGACCTTCCTGTCCGACAACCGCGACGACCTCGCCAAGGTCACCGTGCCCACCTTGGTCGCGCAGTGTTCCAGCGACGCGATCGCGCCCCCGGAGGTCGGAACCTTCGTGCAGTCACAGATCCCCGGCAGCCGCCTGGTCACGCTGAACGCGACCGGGCACTGCCCCCAGCTCGCCGCCCCGGAGGAGACGGCTGCCGCGATCATCGCCTTCGCGGGTGCGGGCCGATGATGCGCAAGACCAGTGATGGCGGGGGCAGCGAGAACCGTGACGACCACGCGGCGTTCTCCGCACTGCTGGAAGACAGCGCGGAGGACCTGTACGAGCGTGCGCCGTGCGGCTACCTCTCCACCCTGCTGGACGGCACGATCGCGAAGATCAACACGACGCTGCTCGACTGGCTGGGCCACCAACGTGGCGACCTGGTGGGCCGCAAGACCTTCTCCGACCTGCTCACCGTGGGAGGCCGGCTCTACCACGAGACGCACTTCGCTCCGCTGCTGCGCATGCAGGGAGAGGTCAGCGGAATCGCCCTGGAACTCAAGACGGCCGACGGCGGCCGTCTGCCGGTACTGGTGACCTCCACGGTCAAGACCGGCAGCGACGGGCAGCCACTGCTGATCCGTACCACCGTCTTCGACGCCCGCGACCGCCGTGCCTACGAGACCGAGCTGCTGCGCGCGCGGCAGGAAGCAGAACGCGAACGCGAGGAGCTCAAGCGCCTCAACGCCACCCTGCAGCGGACCCTCCTGCCTCCGACCTTGGTGAATGTGCCCGGCTTGGATGTGGCCGCGCACTACCACATCGCCTCGACCGACAAAGTCGGCGGCGATTTCTACGACCTGTTCCCTCTCGCCTCGGGAACCTGGGGACTGTTCCTGGGCGACGTGTGCGGCAAGGGCGCGGCCGCAGCGGCCGTCACCTCCCTGGCCCGCTACACCCTGCGCGCCGCCGCCGTCTACGACCCCGACCCGGTCGCCGTCCTGAGCAACCTCAACACGGTTCTCAACCACGAGTACAACGGCGAGGACCCGCGGTTCTGCACGGTCGTCTTCGGACTGCTCATCCCCGACGCAGACCGAGGCGGCTTCCGTGTCACCCTGGCCAGCGGCGGCCACCCCCCTGCCCTGCTCATGCGGGCCGACGGCAGTGCCGACTACCTGCCCACCCCCGGCGGGCAGCTCATCGGCGCCCTGCCCGACGCCCACATCGCCACCACCACCGTCCGCCTCGACCTCGGCGACACCCTGCTGCTCCACACGGACGGCCTCACCGAAGCACACACCGCCCAGATCAAGGACGGCGACCGCTACGGTGACGACGCTCTCCTCGACTTCGCCCAAGTCCTGGCGCCGACGACCGCCTCCGACGCCGTGGCCGCGGTCCGTGACCTGCTCGACACATTCGGCACCGGAGTGGACGACGACACCGCCGTGCTCGCCATCAGCGTGCCCCGGCCCACCAGTGAAGAGCAGCCGTGACCCAGCTGACCGTCCGCACGCGTGCCACCCCCGCCGGACCCGTCGTCGAACTGTCCGGAGAACTCGACAACGACAGCGCCCCCGACGTACGTACGCTCCTGCCCCGCCTGACACTCCACCCAGGCCAGCAGCTCGTCATCGACCTGACCGGCATCACCTTCTGCGACTCCAGCGGCATCACCGTCCTGATCGCCGCCCGCAATCACGCCCTCGCCGCCCAAGCGGACATCGCCCTGGCAGCGGTCCCCGACCGCGTCAACCGAATGCTCCACATCGTCGGGCTGGACCAGGTCTTCCCCACCCACCCCACCGCACAAGCAGCCTCAGCAGCCTGGACACCCCCCAGCCCCACACCTGAATGAGTGCATGCGGCCAACCCGCGTGCACCAGCCAGGAGTCGGCGACCGTGACGGTGCAGCCGAGGGGTCCCGAATCCGGCGGCTAGTTCTGGACCAGACGCTTCCCGACGGTGCCGACCATCGCGGGGTTGTTCGACGCCAGACCAACGCTTGCTCTGCGCGAGGCCCGGGAGAAGGCCGGCCTGCCTCCCCCTGTTCCCCGCCAGCCTCTCGGCCGACGATCCGAACATCCGGTTGTTCTACTCACCCGCTGAAAGAACGTCAGTGGGTCGCGGTTCGTCTCGCGTATCAGCTCAAGATGGTCTGGTGAGTTCTTCGAGTAGGAAAATGAAGGACTCATATGGATGCCCGGTAGCGTGTCGAAGACCCATTTCGCACGTGCGGTTTGCCGAGAGATACGCCTGGGCCGGAGAGGCGTCGAGTCCGGCCTTCTCGTCCCGTGTCGCGGATACCACCAGCTCCGGATGGAGCAGACCGCGGTCTCCGGCAGTGCCGCAGCAGGTTGTGCCGACGGGCACCACGGTCGTGTCGGCCAGGAAAGACGCAATGGTCTTGAGGTCATGGTTGAGCCCAAGGTGGGTCGTGGAACACGTCGGATGCAGTGCGACCGTCTCGAGCTTGCGGTTCGCTGAGAGATGGGGAAGCAGGTCCCGGCACCAGGTGATCGAGTCTCGGATACTCATGGCCCCCATCTGAGCGCGCCGCGAATCGTCGACGTGCTTGGCGACATCCTCGAGCAGCCCGTGGGTGCAGGACGCGGCATCGATCACGATGGGGAGCGAGCCGTGATCGGTCCACCGCCAGAGGGCGTCGCAGATCGCCTCCGCCATCCATTGGTGCCCGTCTGCGAGACCTTTGCTCGCCCAGGGCGTCGAGCAGCACAGTCCGCGTACGTCATCGGGTATCCACAGGGGCATGCCGCCGCGGGCGGAGAGCGTGACGAACGCCTCGGGAAGCGTCGGCGTTCTCGGTTTGTCGGGGTCGCGCCCGAAGATGCGGTTGATACAGGTCGGGAAGTACACCGCACGCGCAGACTGCCGCTCGGTATGCGGCAGGTGGGCGGGTGCGGGGTGGGGCATGGGGCCTGGAATCGAGGGGATGAGATCGCTGCTGGCGACACATCGTGCTGCGTTGGTCAGCTCCGTGAGGACCTTTACGTCCATGCGGGACTGGACGCCGTTGACCGCCGACATCGCTGTGCGTGCGAGCCTTTCGATCTGGCCCCAGTGCTTGGCTGCCGTCAGCCCGGCATGCTCACGGGAAGGGGTGGACTCGGCACGGCGGAATCCCTTGATCAGGTTCCCAGTGTTGATCTGCACGGGGCACGGGATGGCGCAGGTTCCATCAGCGGCGCACGTCTCGATGCCGTCGTATTCATACTCGGCCTGGAGCTGTGCAAGCACCGGAGAATCCTCGGGTTGCCGGGCCATCTCTCGGCGGAGGGCGATCCGCTGCCGAGGGGTCGTCGTCACATTGCGACTGGGGCACGTGGCTTCGCAGAATCCACACTCGATGCACAGGTTCGCTACTTGTTCGATCTTAGGCGTGGATTTGAAATCCTTGAGGTGGATTCCCTCGTCGGTCGTCAGGATGACGTTTGGCCCGAGGACCCCGTGTGGATCGGCGAGACGCTTCAGTCGCCACATGATGTCGGTTGCTTTGGCGCCCCATTCGTGTTTGACGAAGGGAGCCATGTTGCGTCCGGTGCCGTGTTCGGCCTTGAGTGAGCCATCGTACTTTCCGATGACCAAGTCGACCAGGTCGGACATGAATGCCCCGTAGCGTTCCTTGTCGGCTTCCTCGGAAAGTATGGGAGTCAAGGTGAAGTGCAGGTTGCCGTAGGCGGCGTGGCCGGCGACTCCGGGGAGGAATCCGTGCTTGCTGAGCAGTAGCTGCAGGTCGTGGGCACCGTCGGCGATACGTGCGGGAGGGAAGCAGACGTCTTCGTTGACGACTGCGCTTCCTTCTGGTCGCAGGTGACCGACGATGCCGAGCAGGCCCTCGCGCACCCGCCAGTTGCACTCGATGAGTTCCTCGTCTCGAGTGAATTCGATCGGATACAGCAGGGTGGTGTCTGCGACAACCTCTCGGACGCGCTGCTCGGCGTCATCGAGTGCGTCGGCTTCACCGCGGAACTCCACGAGGAGGGCAGCCGCCTTGGGATCGAGCGTGTGCCAGTAGGAGGGGGCGCCCGGGTATGCCTTCGCCGCCTCGGTCAGCGCGGGTGCCATCATCAGCTCCACCGCCTCCGCGCCCAGGTCGACCAGGGCGGGTACCAGGCGTGCCGACGCATCGATGGATTCGGTGGCGATCCACGTCACGGTGGTCAGCCCGGGGTCGGGGAGGGTGTCGAACACGACCTCGGCCATGAAGGCCAGGGTTCCTTCCGAGCCGACGAGCAGCCGACGGAAGATCTCCAGCGGCGTCTCTGCGTCGAGAAACGCGTTGAGGGCATATCCGGTGGTGTTGCGGATTGTGTACTTGTGCCCGATCCGCTCGACAAGTTCCTCATCGGCGAGTATTTCCGCACGAAGGGCCAGCAGGCCGTCGGCCAATTTTGGCTCGGCTTTACGGAAGGAGGATTCGGCGTCGGGGGATTCGGTGTTTATCGTGGTTCCGGAGGGGAGTACGAAGGTGATTCCGGCTACGCAGTGGTATGCGCTCCTGGGCAGCGAGCACCGCATGCCTCCTGCGTTGTTGGCGACAACCCCGCCAATGGTGGCGACGTCGGCGCTGGCGGGATCGGGACCGAGTCGGCGCCCGTACCGTGCCAGGACGGCGCTTGCGTGAGACAGAATCGTGCCTGGGCGCGCCCGCAGGCGGGCGCCGTCGTTTTCGACGGTCATTCCGGCCCAGTGGCGCCGGACATCGATCAGTATGTCGTCGGACTGTGACTGGCCGTTGAGGCTGGTACCTCCGGATCGGAAGGTGGCGTGCCGCCCGGTCCGGCGGCAGTAGTCGAACACAGCGGCGACGTCGCCCGCGTCCTGTGGTTGCACGACGACTTGTGGAAGAAGTCGGTAGGGGCTCGCGTCCGAGGCGTAGCGCACCAGGTCCGAGAGCCGGTGCAGGACTTGCCCGGAACCCAGCAGTCCGGTGAGGTCACGGACGAGGTGCGCCGGTGAGCCGCCGAGGTGTTCGACGCCGACCGCATCGGGCTGCGCCGGCCCGTCCGGACGTCCGATGCGGCTGGCGTCGGGGGCGAAGAGCTTCTTCATGCGACGGCCTCCAATGGCCCAGCGGAGCATTGTGGTGTCCGAGTGGGCTGGACGGGATCCGCTTGTCATTCAGGCGAAGGGTGGGAGATTTGCGACAGATAGGCCATCTCCAACTCGCCTTCATAAGTTTCGGCGCCGGCCTTTAGTGCTTCCTTCATACGCGTCTGCGTCACTTCGCTGGCGACGCTCAGATCGGACTCGTGGGCCTCCACCAGAAGCCCCTCCGACAGCGAACCGAATGCCCCGGCATCCACGGATGCCTTGGCATGGGCGATGGCATGCGGAGGAAAGGACGCGATGCGGCGAGCCAGCTTCTCGACAAAAGGAGTCAGCTCGTCCGCCGGTAGTGCCCGATTGATGTAGCCGTAGCGTTCTGCCACCTCCGCCGGGATGTCATCGCAACCCAGGAGCACCTCCAAGGCACGCCCCCTCCCCATGAGCCGCGGAAGTCTCTGCGTGGCACCACCACCCGGAACGAGACCGATCGCCACTTCCGGTTGGGCGAAGACCGCTCTGCCGACGGCTGCGAAACGCATGTCCATGGCCAGTGCGATTTCACTGCCTCCGCCCCTCGCCCGGCCCTCGATCTTGGCGATGCTCACTTTGGGCATGTTCCTGAACCGCTCGCCGATCGTCTGCGTAAGACGAAAGGTGCGAGTATGGGAAACTGTTTTCGAAAGCGTTCCGACCCGACCCAGGCCGGAGTGCGCCATGAAGAACTCGGGAACCGCACTCTGCAGGACCACGACCCGGACGCTCTCATCCGCCTCGAGTTCCCTGCCGAGTCTGTCAAACTCCGGCGACAGATATTCGTCAAGGAGATTTATCGGCGGGTGGTCGATGGTGACGAATGCCACCCCGGTATCGAACTCGAACCGGAAATATTTGTAATCAGAGTATGCCATGGGCGCGGCTCCTTTCGGATGATGGCCGATAGCGGATCGCCGCCCCCGGTTCAGGCGCTCACAAAACGCTGACGAAGCTCGCCGATGCCGGTGATATAGCTGACCAGCTCCTCGCCCGGCTGCAGCCACCGCTGCGGGTTGCGGCCTATGCCGACGCCGGCCGGGGTGCCGGTGAAGATCACGTCACCGGGCAGCAGCGCCAGAGTCGCTGACAGGCCCTCGATCAGCTGGGGCACCGGGAAGATCAGGTTGCTGGTGCGGGAGTGCTGCATGGACTCACCGTCGATGGCGCAGCCGAGCTCGAGGTCGTCCGGGTTGTCGAACTCGTCCACGGTGACCACCCACGGCCCCAAAGGGGCGAACCCGGGGAACGACTTGCCCATACTGAACTGGGGCGCGGGGCCCTCGGTCTGCAGGATCCGCTCGGAGATGTCCTGGCCCACGGTCAACCCGGCCACGTAGGACCAGGCGTCGGCGGCGGACACCCGCTCGGCACGTCGGCCGATCACCACGACCAACTCCACCTCCCAGTCGGTGTGCCCGCCCTCGGGCAGCGTCACCGTACCGACCGGCCCACTGATCGCTGTTCGGAACTTGGTGAACACCGGTGGGAACTTGTCCGGGGTGGCCAGCTTGGTCTCTGCTGCGTGCTCGCGGTAGTTCACGCCGATGCCGAACAGCTGGGCTGGCGTCGGGGTCGGCGAGCCAAGGTCAGCCGGGTCGAACCCGGACGCGCTGCTCAGCTCGGCGCCCTTGGCCCAGCCCAGGAAGTCTTCCCAGACGTTGTAGACGGCCTGCGGCTCTGGTCCGAACCTGCCGCCGCTGGCCTTCTCGACATCCACCGCACCCTGCTCGGTGAACAGAGCCAGTCGGCCCGAGAGGTTTCCGATGCGCACTGGTGCTCCTTCGACGTGCCCGGGGAGGGACCTGGATGAGCGCCCGAAACGACCACTCAGGCTGGAAAGCGAGAACGATCTGTGTGGGCAGCTGCGGCCGCTGCCCACGCATTGATCCAGATCGTGAGGACAGGCACACTGATGCCGGGCCGGGCCGGCGCCCGACGACACGACTGCCGCCCAGGGAACCAACCTCTTCCTGGTGACAGTTCAAACCTTCCAAGAGGTGGGTCTGAAGTGGGCATTCATAGGATCTGAGACTCCATGGAGCTGGCCATGCCTGCCACAATCCAGCTTAGGACGGTTGAACGGGGTTGGCCGCCCAGAGCCCCCCGCCCCTGCGACAAGCTACAGACGGCTGATGCCCGGCATCGAGACCCAGCTGCTCAAGCTGGCCGGCGACGTCCTGACGGGATCCGGCGATGCGCAAGCCCGACGCAGAGTTCAGAGCCGTCACCGGCGAGGACCTGGACACCTCGACTTCGCGAGAGCGGTACGTGGCGCCGAGATTGAGCGAGGACACCGATTCAGCGCCTGCTGATACCGGGCGCCAGCACTACCCGTTCACCAGCAAGATCTTCCCGATGTGCTGGCCGAGGTCCAGGAGTCGATGTGCTTCGGCAGCCTCGGCCATCGGCAGGATTTGGTCGATGACCAGTTGCACGGCGCCGTTCTCGATCAGCGGCCAGACCTCGTTCTGTACTTCGGCCACGATCGCGGCCTTCTGTGCTACGGGACGGGAGCGCAAGGTGGTGCCGTGTATTGATGCCCGCTTGAATACCAGCTCGCCAAGGTTGAGTTGCCCTTTCAGGCCGTCCTGCAGGCCGATGACGACCAGACGTCCGTCGGTAGCCAGAGACCGGACGTTTCGTTCAAGGTACTGGCCGCCGATGACATCGAGGATTACGTCGTAGGGGCCGTGCTCGGTGAAGTCTTGTGTGCGGTAGTCGATCGCCAGGTCGGCGCCCAATTCTCGCGCTCGTGCGGCCTTCTCCGGGCCTCCAACGGTGGTGACGACGCGAGCGCCAATTGCCTTGGCGATCTGGATCGCGAAGGTGCCGATGCCTCCGGCTCCGCCGTGCATGAGAAACGTCTCGCCCTCTATCAGCTTCCCGGTCATGACGATGTTGGACCAGACCGTGGTGACTGCTTCGGGCAAGGCGGCCGCCTCGACCAGGCCGATTCCCTTGGGTACCGTGAGCAACAGTCCTGCGGGTACAGCGACCTTCTGCGCGTAGCCCCCTCCCGCCAGCAGTGCGCAGACCTCGTTGCCTACCTGCCAGCCAGTCACTCCCTCGCCGACGGCGCTGATGCGGCCCGAGACCTCCAGCCCCAAATACGGCGACGCCCCTGGCGGCACCGGGTACCGGCCCATCCGCTGCGCGACGTCCGCCCGGTTCACCGCGCTGGCCGCCACGTCGACGACGACTTCGCCGGCTGCGGGCAACGGGTCCTCGACCTCGATCCATTCCAGAACCTCAGGACCACCCGGTTCCTTAATCGATATTGCCTTCATGACGCTCCGTTCACACGGCTGAGATGATGGGCTCCCGGGCACCCCAAGAAATGTGTTGGCAACGTGTCCTTGCCAATGGTTCGGCAGGCTGGGCGCTCGCGCCACAAGGCGATGCCAGAGCGCGAGGGCTGAGATTCGGCCTTGAAATGACTCGCCGGAAAGCCCAAATGTGTACGCTGCACACATTAGAGGACAGGAGTGTGCAGTGTCAACATTGAGCAGTGGCCGCTACCACCACGGTGATCTGCGGGACAAGGACCAGGCGTACGTACCGTGGCCGGGTGGTGGTCGCTGGTCCATAGCTTCGCTTCGGTGGCCCTGTGCGGGAAGCATCCCCGCGACGGCGCTCTCCTGCAGATCCACGAACCGGTACAGGGCGCGGTCAGCAGCATGTGCCACTCGTAGGCCACCGCAAGCATCGCGACCGGCAACGACCGCGGCGGCACGCGACGCCCCGGGTGACCATCTCAGAAGACGCCAGCGACCCTCCTTCCGGTAGCTCGCATGGAGGGGTGGAAGCCTGCCGCCAGCGGCATTCGACGAGCCAGTCGTTGCGTTTACGAAACGTACCCGTGCGCGCAGAAGTCCCCCGCCGGAGCCCGTCTCCACGGTGACCTCGGCGCCCAGCCCGGTCGCCGGATCCGCCAGCCGGATCGTCGTACACCCCGGCTTCCGTCCCGGCCCAAGGTGACCGTGATGCTCGAAGTCACCGACGCCACCGACCGTCTGCCCGCCTACGCCGGGAACCTCGACATCATGACCTTCACGGCCGCCGCCGCCGAGCGCATCGCCCAGCACTCCCCGTACGCCCAACACGCACAGACCGCCGCGGAAGTCGCCCGATGAACCGGCTCTACATCAGCAACGTCACCCTGCGGGACGGTATGCACGCCGTGCGCCACCAGTACACCGTCGACCAGACAGTCGCCATAGCGACGTGGCCCCCGACCTCCTCCAGGCCGTCAACCGCGGCAACGCCGAAGTCCTGTTCCCCCGCCTGGCCGCCTCCCCCGTACTTTCGCCGGAACCTGCGGGAGGGGGGAGGGTTCTTGGCCGGGGTGCCACGCGGGTTCGACGTCACCGCGTGCGACAAGATGGGGCCTCCGATCGGTGGAGGGGGCGTTGGGGTGGGTTATGAACTGCAGGCAGTCATCGCCAAGGACGAGGTTCTCCGTGGCGCCTCACGGGACTTGCCTACCGCTCGGGTGGTCTCTCTCGGCCAGGGCCTGTCGCTGATGCCGATCACGGACCAGCTCTTCGATGCTGCAACGGACGGCACCGTGGGCTCTCTGGGGTTCTGGCGGCTTCCGGGAGGGTTCGACAAGCGGCTTGCGGACTGGTCAGCCGCCGGAGTGGTGGCCTATGTGGAAGCCGAGTACTTCGGTGGGGTCGGCGAACAACACGCTGCCGTCTGGGCTGATGGGGCCGTCGTACTGGGACCACTCCTTGTAGCGGAGAGCCAGCCCTTCGGATCCGCCGGCAGCCCGATCTCGCAGGCCCTCCGGAGGCTGGGGGTGGTGGCCAATGCGCCCACGGACGAGTTCGCAACCGTGGGGCTGGATCGCCATCGGCACAGCGAGGACTGGATTGCTTAGGCGGCGGCTTCCGGATTCCTGCAGCGACGGGCAGGATGCTGGATCCGCTCGCGGAATCTGCCCATAACCTCCAGAAGGCGGACCACACGCCATACGCACACGTCGGTGAGGATCACTCGGTACTCCGCACACGCAAGATTCGCGGCAAGCGTGGCATGCAGAAGTTCCCTCTGGAACGTCGCGAAGTCCTCTGTGGTGTGGCAATCGCGCAGGTTCTTGATGAAGACGATCAGCCGCTCACCGTTCTCCCAGTGAAACGGGTGCTGCTCCAGGTGTCCAACCAGCCGGAGGGCAGCACGCTCCCCACGACGAGCACTGCCGCGTCTGCGTCGACGCGACCCGGGCGGGCCGCCGACGCGTGCACGGAGATGCTTGCCGCCGTACGGTCGTGATCTCCCGGGCCGCACGAGCGCCCTGTCGCACGACCCGCCCACTGCGCGAGTCGTTCGGCAGTCGCGGCCAGTTCCCGCCAACTGGCCTGGTTTCTATAGCGTGTTGTGCCCGTTTGTCGTGGGCCGCGTGCCGGGCATCGTTGACGTGCCGGACCGTCCGGCGCGGCGGAAGCGACGAGGTGGCACAGATGGCTGACGTGAGCCCGGAGCCGATCGCGACCTTCTGCGGGGACTGCAACTGCGACGACAGCTCGGTCGACCTACGCGCCGGACAGCGATGCGTCGACGACGGCGACATCGTCACCTCCGCCGGTGTGTCGGCCGGGATCGACATGGCGCTGCATTTCGTCGGCCGTTTCGGCGGGGCCGAGGAGAGCGAGCTGACCCGGGCCGGAATCCAGTACGAGTCGCGCCGCGCGTGACGGCGCGTCACCGCTCCGCGGGCTCGGGCTCGGGCTCCTGGGCGAAGGCGAGTGGCTCGGCGGCATACGTGATGCGGACGACGCCGTCAGGGTGCCGATCCGTGGTGCCCCGTACGCCGAAGACGTCGCACAGGAGGTCCGGTGTCAGGACCTCCAGGACGGGTCCCGCCGCCACCACCGCGCCTTCGTGGAGCACGACGAGGTGGTCGCAGAGCCGGGCGGCCAGGTCGAGGTCGTGCAGGACCGCCAGGGTGGTGATCCCGGTGGTGCGGATCAGGTCCAGGAGCTCGAACCGGGCGCGGATGTCGAGGTGGTTGGTGAGTTCGTCCAGGACCAGGAGCCGGGGTCGTTGGGCGAGGGCGCGAGCCAGCAGGACGCGCTGGCGTTCGCCGCCGGAGAGGGTGGCGTAGTCGCGGCCCGCGAAGGGGCCGACGCCGCAGCGCTCGACCGCCTCGCCCACGGCCTCGCGGTCCTCGGCGCCGTCCCGGCCCATCAGCCCGTGGTGAGGGGTGCGCCCCAGGGCGACGATCTCGGTCACGGTCAGGCCGGTCGTGGTGCCGGCGTCCTGGAGGACGGCCGCCGTGCGGCGGGCGGCCGTGCGCGCGGACAGTTCCCATACGTCGTCGCCGCCCACCCTGACCACGCCGTCGGCCGGCCGCAGGGAGCGGTAGACCGTGCGGAGCAGGGTGGACTTGCCGCTGCCGTTGGGGCCCACGAGCCCGACGATGTCGCCCTTGGCGGCCTCCAGGTGCACATCGCGGAGGATCTGCTTGCGGTCCAGGGTGATGTGGAGCTGGTCCACGGTCAGTTTCATACGCCGTCCAGGCTCCTCATACGGTGTCCAGGCCCTCCGTGCGGCGTGCAGGCCTCATACGGTGTCCAGGCCCTTGTTGCGGCGCAGCAGCCACAGGAAGAAAGGGGCGCCGAGCAGGGCGGTGAGGATGCCCAGCGGCAGTTCGTTGGGGCGGTTGACGGTGCGGGAGAGCAGGTCGACGAGGACCAGGTAGATGGCGCCCAGGAGTGCGGTCAGGGGCAGCAGTCTGCGGTGGTCCGCGCCGGTGGTGAGGCGGACCAGGTGGGGGATCATCAGGCCGACGAAGCCCACGCCGCCGGAAACGGCGATGACGGTGCCGGTGAGCAGCGCGCTGATCACCAGCAGGACGGCGCGCAGCCGGTTGACGTCCACGCCGAGCGCGGTCGCGGACTCGTCGCCGGCCAGCAGGGCGTTGAGGCGACGGCCGAACAGGGTCAGCACGACAGTGCTCGTCAGGACCACCACCGAGACCGTGGGCAGTTGGCTCCACTGGGCGCCGGCGACGCTGCCGAGCATCCAGAACATGACCGTCCGCAGTTCGGTGGGCGTCGCCAGCAACTGGACGAAGCTCGTCACCGACAGCAGGACATAGCCGACCGCGACTCCCGCCAGCACCAGCCGGGTCGGGGCCAGTCGGCCCTGGCGTTGTCCCAGGGCGAAGACCAGGGCCCCGGCCGCGAGGGCACCGCCGAACGCCGCGCCGGACACACCGAGACCGCCCAGCCCGCCGAGCGCGACACCGCCCAGGGTGATGACCAGTACGGCGCCCAGGGAGGCGCCGTAGGAGAAGCCCAGGACGACCGGGTCGGCGAGCGGGTTGGAGACCAGGGTCTGGAGCACCGCCCCGGCGACGGCGAGGCCCGCGCCGACCAGGGCGGCCAGGGCGACGCGGGGTGCCCGGAAGGTCCACACGATCTGGTCCAGCGCCGGGTCGCCGGTGGCTCCCCGGCCGGTGACGTGGTGCAAGAGGATTCCCCACACTTCCGCCACCGGGATGGTCACCGCGCCGATGCTCACCGCCACCACCATCATGGCCACGAGGACGACCAGCAGGCCGGCGACCGTGAGCGGCAGCCGCAGGCGGCTCGGAATCGGACTCGGGCTCAGAACTTGTCGGGGTGCAGCATCTTGGCGACCTTCTCGACGGCCAGGTCGTTGCTGGGGCCGAGGTACATCGAGTCGGACAGGGCCACGTACTTGTTGTTCTTCGCGGCCGGCCACTGGGGGAACTCCTTCAGCAGTTTCTTGGCGTAGGCCGCCGGGTTCGGGTCGTTGTAGCCGATGACGACGAGCGCGTCGACGTCGGTGGCGGCCACCTTCTCCTTGCTCAGGTCGGCGAAGGAGGTCCTGGATGCGGACGCGAAGGCGTTGCTGCCGCCGGCCTTGGCGAGGATGTCGTTGTAGATGCCCTTGGCGACGACCGAGCTGAAGTCGTTGCCGCCCATGGCCATGTTGGAGAACAGGATCATGACCTTGGGCTGCTTGTCGCCCTGCACCTTCGCGGAGACGTCGGCGATGTTCTTCTCCGACGCGGCGATCAGCTTCTCGGCGCGGTCGCTGACGTCGAAGATCCTGCCCATGTCGCGCAGCAGCGTGTAGCTGTCGGCGATGGTCATCTTGGAGGTGTCCTGGTCGCAGCCCTGTGGGGAGACGTAGGTGCCCGCGCCGACCTGCTTGAGCTGGTCGCGGGTGGCGAAGCCGTTCTTCTCGTCGAAGCCGTACGAAGTCGTGGACAGCACCAGGTCGGGCCGCAGCCCGATCATCGCCTCGCGCGGGACGTCGTACGCGTCGTTGAGCTTGACGTTGCCGGTCGGCAGGGCCTTGATGGCCTTGGCGCGGCCCGCCACCTCGGACATCCCGTAGCTCTGCTGGTTGGCGACGATGCGGTCGCCGACGCCGAGGGAGAGCAGCGTGGAGACCTCGGCCACCGAGGCGCCGTTCATCACGACCACCCGGCTGGGCTCCTCGGTGAACTTCTCGGACACCCCACAGTTCTCGAGGGTCACCGGGTAGCCGGACTTCGCAGCCGCCGCGGACGCCTTGCCGCCGATGGCGGCGCCCTTGTCGGTCGACGAGTCGGCGCATGCCGTCGTGACCAGACACAGGGCGCCGGCCAGGGCGACGGCGACCGGCCGTTTGTTCGACATGCTGGCTCCTTGTTGCGGGGTGCTCGTGAGGCGTCGGGTTCTGTTGCAGTAGTCGGGGGGTGGCGCCCCTGAGTTCCCGGACTTGTCCAACTACCTTGCGGGCGTGGCGGGATGGAACTGTTTCCCGGCTGGGGCGGGCAGGGTTCCGGTGGTGACGCAGTGGTCGAGGTAGCGGAAGACGAGGTGGCGGTCGACGGGCGGGCAGGTGATGCCGCTGCCGCGCAGACCGTTCACGACGTTGTCGGCGCGGACATGTCCCAGGCGCAGGTCTGGTCCGGTCGCGTCGTCGGTGCCCTCGTCCCAGGAGTCGAAGAAGGCGAGCGTGGTCTCCGCCACGCCGGACCCATCGGAGCCACCGGAGCCACCGGAGCCACCGGAGCGACCGGACGAGCGGGGCAGTTCGGCACGCCACCGGGCCAACGGCATACGCCGCAGCGGGTAGCCGTACTCCTCCAGCCAGTCGTACACGTCACCCAGTCTCACCAGCTCGCCGGCGGCGTGGTTGAAGACGGTCGCGCGCGGCGCGGGCTGGCCGAGGCAGAGGTGGACGAGGGCTTGGGCGACGTGGTCGACGGGTGTCCAGGCCTCCTCCTCGAACAGGTCGGGGACGATGCCGGCGGGAACCCCCGCGCGCAGCACGCTCCAGAGGAAGTCCCGCTCGTTCACGTAACCGGTGGTGTACGGGCCGACGATCCGGCCGAGCCGGTGCACGGTGACCGGCAGGCCTCTCTCCACGGCTTGTTCCAGCAGGCGCTCGGCCGCCCACTTCGACTGCTGGTAGCCGTGGCGCAGTCCGGGGTGGGCCGGGAGGAACGCCTCCGGTACCTCCGGGGCGAGGGCGAGGGGTGGGGCGACGGAGAGGGTCGACACGAAGTGCAGGGGGGTCGAGCGCACGGCCGCCATGCGCAGCAGTTCCCGGGTGGACTCGGTGTTGGTGGCGCGGAGGGTGGCGTACTCGCGCATGATGCTGACGGTCGCCGCGTTGTGGATGATCGCCCCGCAGGTGCGGGCGAGTTCGGCGAAGAGCGCGTCGTCCAGGCCGAGGTGGGGGCGGGTGAGGTCCGCGGGGACCGCCGTGATGCGGTGACGCGTCGCGTCCGGGAGGTTGATCAGGTGGGTTTCCAGGGCCTGGTGGATGCGGGCGGTGGCCTCGGCAGGGCTCGCGGCGCGGACGGTGCAGACGACCTCCGCGCCGGTGTTCGTCAGGAGCTCGGCCAGCAGGTGCACGCCGACGAAGCCGGTGGCGCCGGTGAGCAGGACTCTGTCCGGTGTACCGCTCGCCCGGGGACCGTCGGCGGGGCGGATGTCCGGATCGAGGACGGTGTCGGCGAGCAGGGCCGCCGGAAGGCCGGCAGCGGCCGGTCGAGGCCGCTCCCGTTGCTCCAGGAACCTCGCCAACTCGGCGGGGGTCGGGTGCTGGAAGAGCCAGGCGACCTTCACGTCACGGCGCAGTTCGACGCCGAGGCGGTTGGCGACCTGGATGGCCTGGAGTGAGTGGGCTCCCAGGTCGAACACGTCGTCCCGCGCGGAGACGGCGGCCACGCCGAGCGCCTGTTGCCAGACGGCGGCGATGGTGCGCTCCAGTGCGCTGTCGGAGGAGGCCGACTGCGCTTCGGGGGCGGGTGCCGTCGTGGCGAGCGCGTTCCTGTCGATTTTCCCTGAGCTCGTCCGGGGCAGGCGGTCACGGAACTCGACGGCCGACGGGATCATCGCCGCGGGCAGCGTCTTCCGGAGGTGGTCGCGGATCCCCGCCACCGCCGGGGCGGGCCCGTCCGGGACGACGTACGCGACCAGGCGCCGCGTCCCCTCGCCCAGCACCTGCCCTACGACAGCCGCACCACGGACTCCCGGGTGACCGAGGAGGGCTCCCTCGACCTCGGCCGGGTGCACACGATGTCCGCTGATCTTGAACTCGGTGTCCGACCGGCCCAGGTAACGCAGTTGTCCGTCGTCGCCGATCCGTACGAGGTCGCCCGTGCGATAGGCGCGGGGCGCTCCGGCGAGCTGGTCGAGAGGGGCGAAACGGGAGGTGTCCGGTGGCCGGTCTCCGCGGTAGCCGAGGGCCAGGTTGTCGCCCAGGAGGTGGAGTTCGCCGTCGACCACGGCGGCTCGGGTGCCGGGCAGCGGCAGCCCGATGGGGACGTCTCCCGGGGCGAGCGAGGGGTCGTGGAGGTCGGCGACGGTGGCGACCACGGTGGCCTCGGTCGGCCCGTAGGTGTTCAGCAGCCGGACCGACGTGCCGACGGCCTTGCGCCAGCGGTCGACCCGCTCGGAGAGGGCCGCCTCGCCTCCGATGACAACGGTGCGCACCTCGGCGGGCAGAGTGGCGGCGCCGGTCGAGACGGCGTAGGCGAGTTCGTGCCAGTAGGCCGTGGGCAGGTCCAGGAAGCTGATCCGCAGCCGTGCGCAGGCGTCCAGGAACCCGGGGACCGACTCGGTCATGTCGTCGCCGCGGACGACGAGCGTGGCTCCCGCGCACAGCGTGAGGAAGATTTCCTCGACGCTGGTGTCGAAGTGCAGAGGGGCGAACTGCAGGACGCGGTCCCGGTGGTGAAGGCCGTAGCGGTGCGTGGCGCCTGCGACGAAGTGCGCGAGCGCGCGGTGGCCGATCTCGACGCCCTTGGGGCGCCCCGTGGAGCCCGAGGTGTGGAGGACGTAGGCGAGGTCTTCCGGCGTCGTCGTCGGCGTCGGCGGCTGGGCCGCTCCGGACTCGGGTTCCGGCTGGTCGTATCGCAGAACGATCCGGTCCCCGAAGCCGACGGCGTAGGAGCTGCTGGTGAGGACCAGGACCGGTCGGGCGTCGTCCAGTAGTTCCGCCCGGCGGGCCGGGGGCGCCGTCGGGTCGAGCGGGCAGTAGGCGGCACCGGAGAGCAGGACGCCGAGGATGGCGGTGATCGCGTCGATGCCGCGCGGCAGGGCGACGGCCACCAGGTCGCCGTGGCCGACCCGGCGGGCAGCCAGTCGGCGGGCGAGCGCACGTGCCGACCCGAAGAGTTGGGCATACGTGATGCTGGCGCCGTCGTGCGCGACGGCGACGGAGCCGCCGCGTCGGGCGGCGTGGTCGGCGATCAGGCCGAGGACCGGGCGGACGGGGCCGGGCAGCGGCCCGCCGTCCAGTACCGGGACGGGCTCGCGTGCACGCAGGTCGCCGAGCGCCCGGTCGGGGGCGGCGACGGCCTCCCTGAGCAGGGAGAGCAGTCCCTCCTGGAGTGCGGCGACGTCCGCCTCGTCGTAGAGGTCGGGGTTGGCGTCCACGGCGATGCGCAGTCCCCCGCCCTCGGAACGGTCGTAGACGTTGACCGACAGGTCGTCGACGGGGCCCGCGGACACGTTGTGCACCGTGCTGCGGTGTCCGGAGAACCGCAGGTCGTACTCGAAGGGCATGATGTTGACGCCGGGACCGGACAGCCGACGCTGTCCGCCGACGAGCCTGAGGTCGCGCCGTAGTTGTTCGTAGCGGTAGCGCTGGTGCGGCAGTCCGGCGCGAAGCTCGCGGGAGACCCGGGCCGCGAGGTCGCGCAGGCTGTCCGACGCGGTGACCGCGACGCGCAGGGGCAGGATGTTGCGCACCATGCAGGGAACGCGCAGCGCTACGGAGCCCAGGCGTCCCATCGCCGGCAGGCTGAGGACGATCTCCGGTGCGCCGGTCGCATGGTGCAGCTGGGCCGCGGTCACGGCCAACAGCACCTCGGACCAGGTGAGTTTCAGGTCCCGGGCAACGGCGCGCAGGGCCTCCGTCTCCGTCGCGTCGAGCTCTGCCACCCGCCGGTGGAACGTGCGCGCGGGCAGGGCCGTACGGCCGGCGGGTGTCGCCACGGGCGGCCGGTCCGCGAACCGGTCCGCCCAGTAGGCGCGGGCCTTGGCGAAGCGGGGCGAATCCCGGTAGGCGCGTTCCTCGTCCCGTACCGCGGCCAGGGTGCCGAAACCGCTGTCCTCCACCGGCTCGCAGGCCGCGAGGGCCGTGTAGACCTGGGCGACTCGGCGGGCGACCAGCGACAGGCCGAAGCCGTCGAGGGCGATGTGGTGCACGCGGTGGTACCAGAGGTACTGCTCCGGTGCGACGCGCAGCAGGGCGTGGCCGAAGACGGGGCCGCGCGCGAGGTCGACAGGGCGGGCCATGTCCTCGCCCATCCAGGCCAGGGCCGCCGCGTGCGGGTCCGGCTCGGTGGTGAGGTCGGCCGTGTGCAGGCGCCAGTCGCCGGCCGGGGCGTCCGTCTGCCAGGGGCGGCCCTGGTCGTCGACGACGAAGGCGACGTTCAGGGCCTCCGTCTCCGCGACGACGTGGTGCAGGGCCGCGTCGAAGCCGGCCGTGTCCACCGGTCCGTCGATGAGCACGTACTCGGCCGTGTTGTACGCGGGACTGTCCGGGTCGAGCTGCTGGCCGGTCCAGATCCCTTCCTGGGCGGCCAGCAATGGACGACGCCGCGATGTGTCATCCATGTCGCTGTCATGCGTCGGCATGGTCCGCTCCCCTCTGCTGTACGGAGAGCAGTTGCCACCACTGGGCGAACGAGGTGCGCTCGGCGAGTTCGACGAAGGTCACCTCCGCGCCGGTCTCCCGCCACCGTTCGAGGAGGGTGACGATCCGCAGGGAGTCCAGTCCGGCGTCCATGGGGTTCTCTTCGAGGTCGACTTCGTCGGGCCGCTGGTACAGGAACTCCGCCAGGTCCGCGCGGAAGCCCTCCAGCGTGAGGGGAGCGGGCATGTCGTTCTCTCTCAATCCGGCCTGGTGGAAGGTCAGTTGACCTTGCGTGCGGAGTTGCCCCAGAAGCGGTCGCGCAGCTCGCGGCGCAAGATCTTTCCGCTGGGGTTGCGCGGGACGCTGTCGATGAACTCGTAGCGAGCGGGCAGTTTGAAGCTCGCGAGCCGCGGGACGAGAAAGGTGTGAAGGTCCCGGGGGCTTGGCTGCTGCCCGGGCGCGGGGACGACGAAGGCGTGCACGTACTCGCCCCAGCGTGCGTCGGGGGCGCCGACGACGACGGCCTCCGCCACGCCGGGGTGGTGCTCCAGTACGTTCTCGATCTCGGCGGGGTAGACGTTCTCGCCGGCGACGAGGATGGCGTCCTTGATGCGGTCGCGGATGAAGATGTAGCCGTCCTCGTCGATGTATCCGGCGTCCCCGGTGTGGATCCAGCCGTCGACGAGGGTCTCGGCGGTCTTGTCGGGCAGTCCCCAGTACTCGACCATGTGGGCCGGCGTGGCCAGGCAGACCTCCCCGACCGCGCCCGGTGGCAGTTCGCGCCCCTCGCCGTCGATCACCTTGCTGCCCACTCCCGGATACGGCCGCCCGGCCGCCGGCATGAGGGAGCCGCCGGGGACATGGGCGGCCGGCGGCAGGCAGACGGCGGTGTTTCCGGTCTCGGTGAGGCCGTAGATCTGGGCGAACTCGCAGTCGAGAACGGCGAGGCTCTCCTCCAGCAGTGCCTCGGAGATGGGGGAACCGCCGTAGACGGTCTTGCGCAGGGTGGTGAAGTCCTTGGCGCCGACACCGGGTTCGGTCAGCATCATGCGGAGCATGGCCGGGACGACGCAGGCGGTGGTGACGCCGAGGCCGCGGATGAGGTCGACGGCCTGGCGGGCGGCAAAGGCCCGCATCGCGACGATGGTGGTTCCGGCGTTGAAGTTCTGCGTGGCCCACCACAGGCCGCCGACGTGGAAGCCGGGGATGCCGATCAGCGCGATGTCACCGGCGCGCCAGTCGATCCAGTCCAGCCCCTCGCTCGCCAGCGCGTCGCGGATCGCGAAGAAGCTGCGGTGGGCGAGCACGACACCCTTGGGCAGTCCGGTGGTGCCGCTGGTGTAGAGCTGGGCGACGGGGGTGTCGGGGGTGATGCGCGGTGTCGGGTCGGTGTCGGGGTGGGATGCCTTCCAGACGGCGAAGGGCTCTCCGAGGCCGACGACCGTGTCGGGGGGCGCGGTCGGCATCTTCTCGACGACCGGCCCGAACTCCTCCTCCAGGAAGAGCAGTCGGGTCCCGGAGTCCCGCAGGATGTGGCTGACCTCGGGCGCGGTGAGCCGCCAGTTGACGGGGACGAGCACGGTGCCGCTCTTGGCGCAGCCGAAGAGGATCTCGTAGTAGTGCTCGGACTCCTTGCCGAGGTACGCGACCCGGTCGCCCGGCGTGAGTCCGGCGGCCTGGAGGGCGTGGGCGATGCGGTTGCTCTCGCGGTGCAGTTGCTCGTACGTCACCGTGCGGCCCTCGAAGAGAACCGCGGGGGTCGTGGGCTGGTGGTGTGCGTGGAAACTCGCGGTCTGGACGAGTGTCTGGAGCTGCGGGTGGTGGAGTCTGTCCATGGGCATGGGGGTCTCCGTCCTGTCTTGCCGCTGGGTGGGGTTGCGGAGGGCGCGTCAGGGGACGTTGACGAACGCCAGGATGGCCTCGCCGTCGCACCGGCCCGAGTCGGCGTCCCAGTAGCGGAAGGCGGTCTCGGCGTGGAGGAACGGGCTGCCGTCTGCCGGGGCGCGCCGGGTGACGGACCGGAATTCCATCTCCCCGGAGAACGCACGGGGGTTGACGGGTCGGCGGAAGTTGGAGGCGAAGCGGGCGATCAGGATGTCCGGGAGCTGGCGCTTCCAGAAGTCGTCCAGCGTCCAGGATTCGAACCCTGTCCCCAGTCCTTCCTTCACGGACTTGGCGACGAGGTAATACATCATCTGGTTGTAGCAGATGTTCACCTCGACGGAATTCAAGTGCCCGGTGTCGTCGATGTAGCACGACTCAGGAATCGCGAATTCGCAGCGGGCGACGGCTCGTCCGGCGTCGCTCTCGGTCACGACCGCCGAGCGCAGGTATGTGCACTGATCCTTGTAAGGCACCAGAACCTGCGCCAACAGGTCCTCGTCCGTGGGGTGCCGGGCCATGGAGGGGGCCGTCATGCCGCCTTGATCCCGTCGTGGAGCTTGCGCTCGTCGTGCACGGTGACGCGGTAGGAAACGGTCGGCTCGGGGGTGGTCGTGTGCCGGGCGCGATGGATGAGGCTGCGGTTGTCCCAGACCAGCAGGTCGCCCTGTTCGAAACTCTGCAGGTGGATGTTGTCGTGCTCGAAGGTTTCGTCGAGCTGACCGGTGGCCTCGAACAGGCGCCCAAGCAGCTCGTCGTCGAGCGGCCTGCCGTCGTGGTCCTCGATGCCGACGGTGAAGCCCTCGCTGATGTAGAGGACCGTCTCCCCGGTCATGGGGTGGGTGAACGTGGTCGGCTGGAGGACGGCCGGGGTGTTCCGTTCGACCTCTTCGATGATCTCGGAGATCGGCCGGTAGACGTCGTGGGGCCGTATCTTGAAGTACTTGCGCACCGAGTGCCGGCAGTACGTTCCGCCGATCTCCTTCTTGAGTTCCTCGGGCAGCCTGCCGTACGCCCGCCCCATGTCGATGAAATAGGTGCCGCGGTTCCTCTCGGGAATGACCTGGGGGTGGATCAGGGTGATTCCGAAGGGGTCCGGCATGAACTGGTAGTCGGCGTGCCAGAACTTGCCGGTCTTCGGTACGCCTATCTGCTTTCCGTTCTCCGGCACGTTGGAGGAGACGAATATCTCCGTGACCTCCGGGTGGTGGTACATCGGCTCGTAGTAGGTCTCCGGGCGCCCGAGCCGCTTGCCGAGTTCGAGGAACTCCTGAGGAGAGAGGTCCTGGCCCTTCAGGACCGCGATCTTCTTGGTGTAGACCGTGCTTTTGAGCGCGTCGATGTCGCCGGCCGAGGCGGTGGCGTGGTCGAAGCCCTCGACGGTCGCGCCGATCGCTGTGCCGGGCTGCTCATTGATCCGCATGGGTACTGCCTTTCGTGGGGAGGGGAGAGCGGAGGACGTCAGAGGGCCGCTCGACGGGCGTCGACGAGTCCGGCGAGGTCGACGAGGGTGAGGTCGGGCCGGAGTTCGTCGTCGCCGATGGCCACACCGAGGTCGCGCTCGATGCGGATGCTGATCTCGACCATCGTCAGCGAGTCGACGCCCAGTTCGGCGATGGTCGCCTCGGGGCTGATCCGGTCGGCCGGGGCGTCGTGCAGCCTCGCGAGGATCTCGACCAGCTGGTCGTAGGTGGTGCTCATGACGTCGTCCGTTCTCCTTGGTCGTACGGATGGGCCGGGGCGTCGTGTGGACGGGCCAGGCCGTCGTGAGGATGGGCCAGGCCGTCGTGAGGATGGGGCGGTTGGTCGTACAGATGGGCCGGCGCGGGGAGCGTGGGCCAGGTCAGGAGGCAGGAGCCCCAGGTGAGGCCGCCTCCGAAGGCGGTGAGCAGAAGCCGGTCGCCGGGCCGGAGCGCCTGACGGGCAGCCGCGTAGGCGAGGGCGAGCGGGATGGACGCGGCGCCCGTGTTGCCGACGGACTCGACATGGGTCACGCACCGCTCGCGAGGGAGACCGAGCTCGTCTGCCACCGAGTACAGGATCCGCAGATTGGCCTGGTGGGGTACGAAGTGGTCGACGTCGTCGATCTTCCAGCCGGCCCGGGACAGCGTGGCGCGCGCCGACGCGGCCATGCGCGTCACGGCGTGCCGGTAGACCTCCCTGCCCCGCATGGCGAAGTGCCGGTCCTGGCGGCTGGGTTCGCCCGGTCGGGAACGCTGTCGGGAGCCGCCGGCCGCGACCGTGATCAGGTCCTCGTGGGCGCCGTCGCTGCCGAGGTCGAAGTGGCCGACCGCGCCGGGCTCGTCGGGGTGTCCGGCGCGCAGGACGACGGCTCCCGCACCGTCGCCGAAGACGATCGCGTTGGCCCGGTCGAGGGGATCCACGATCGTGGAGTAGGTGTCCGCCCCGATGAGCAGGACCCGTTCGGCCACGCTGGCCGCGATGAGCCCGGTGGCCGAGGCGAGGCCGTAGACGAACCCGGTGCACACGGCGCTGATGTCGAAGGCGGCCGCCCCCGTCAGACCGAGCCGTGCGGCGACCGCGGGCGCGGTGGCCGGGCAGCTGTGGTCCGGGGTCGTCGTGGCGACGACGACGGCGTCGACCCTGTCCGTCGCGGCGGCGGCGAGTGCCCGGCGGCCGGCTTCGACGGCCAGGTCGGACGTCGACTGTCCGGGGTCGACGACGTGCCGTCGGCGGATCCCGGTCCGGGTGCGGATCCATGCGTCGTCGGTGTCGAGCCGTCGCGCGAGGTGCTCGTTGGTCACCACACGGGACGGCACCCATCCGGCCAGCCCGCACAGGACGGCGGCCGGAGGAGCGCAAGGGCCCGCGGCGGAAGGGGACATGGGGAATCTCCTGGCATGACGGAGGACGGGCCGTAAGGCCCGGACAGGGAATTGGGAGGCGAAGGGGATGTCTGAGGAGTGACTAAGGACTGGTACCGGTGACCCCGCGAAGGGCGAGGAGAGCGAGCGCGCCGCAGCCGATGCCGCCCGCTATCGCGAACACGGCGGTACGGATGCCGTCGAGGAGCCCTGGCCCGGAGGCGTTCTGCCCGACGCCACCGGCGAGCGCGACCAGTACGGCGAGGCCGACCGCGCCGCCCACCTGCAGGGTGGTCGACGCCAGTCCCGAGGCGACGCCCTGGTCACCGGGGGCCACTCCGGCGGACGCGGCGATCCACATCCCCGTCCACGCGGCTCCCTGGCCGAGACCCAGCAGCACGATTCCCGGCAGGAGGCTGGGATACGAGCCGTCCGAGGTGAGGGCCAGGCCGAGTGCCGCGGCTCCGGCGGCACCCGACGTCATGCCGCCGACCAGCATGCGGCGCATACCGAAGGCGGACACGGCCCGTTCACCGGCCTGCGTACCGACGGCCACCACCACGGCGGGCACGAGGAACGCGAGCCCGGTCGCGACCGCGCGGTACCCGTGGACCGTCTGGAAGTAGAGCGTCAGGAAGTACGGCACCGAGCTGAACGTCGCGCTGAACAGCGCGGTCACCCCCATCGCCGCGAGCAGGCCGCGGTGGGCGAACAGCCGTGCCGGTACGAGCGGATCACGGGACCGCCTCTCCACGACGGCGAAGAGCGTCAGCAGGCAGACCGACAGCACCGCGCTCGCGAGAGCCGCAGGCGTGTCCCAGCCCTCCGCGGGAGCCTGCACCAGCAGGAACACCAGGAGCGTGATCCCGCACGTCGCGGTCAGCGCACCCGCCACGTCGAAGTGCCGTGAGCGGTCCCATGGACCGTCCGCGGGGAAGAGCAATCGCCCGGCCACCGCGAGGGCTCCCGCCACGGGCACGTTGACGAAGAACACCGACGGCCAGCCGAACGCCTCCACCAGGACCCCGCCGAGAAGGGACCCGAAGCAGAGCCCGCCGGCTCCCGCGGCACCCCACACCGCCAAGGCCCGATTCCGGTCGGGCCCTTCGTCGTACAGGGTGGTGATCAGGGACAGCGTCGCCGGGAACAAAAGGGAGCCGCCGATGCCCTGGACCGCCCTGACGGCGACCAGGACGCCGGGCGTCTGAGCCAGGCCGCCCACCAGGGACGACCCCGCGTACAGCAGTGCCGCGACGACGAACATCCGACGCCGGCCGAGCAGGTCGGCGGCCCGGCCGCCCAGCAGCAGGAAGCCTCCAGTGGCCACGACGTAGGCGCTCACCACCCACTGCAGGTCGTGGTCGGAGAACCCCAGCCCGGCGCCGATGTCGGGCAGGGCGACGTACACGATGTTGTAGTCGAGCGAGATGACGAGCTGACCCGACGCCAGAACGAGCAGAGGAAGTCCGATCGACTTTCGGAGCGGAACCTTTGCCGACTCCGTCGTGGACATCATCGATCACCCCCCTCGGGATCACAGCATTCGGAATTCCCACGGAATTAATTTCCGGCAGACCGACGTTTTTCCGTCACCGTAGCAGCCCGATTCGGACTTGGGAATGGGCGACTTCTCGACACTCATCGTGTATTCAAGGAATATCAGGGCAGCGCTGGGAACCGACAGCCGGAAACTGCCGGATCGGCGAGAAAAGAGAATTCCCCAAACGAATTCCTTACGCCCGCGTCACTCCTCCCCCATGAGCCGACGGATTTCGGTGATGAGGGCAACCAGCGCCCGGCGCTCCGGGACGGTGGTTTCCGGATGCCAGAGGTCGACGAGCAGGCAGGTCCGTGGGCGGGTGCCCGTGTTGCGCGCCTCGTGCTCGAAGGAGTAGTCGAAGAGCAGGCACTTGCCCTCTTCCCAGGAACGCGTCTCCCCGGCGACCGTGATGCTGCACCCGTCGGGTATGTCCACCGCGAGATGCAGGTTGATGCTGAAGTTCCACAGGTCGCAGTGGGGTTCGATGACGGCGCCCGGCAACAGGGTGGAGAAATGACATTCCAGGAGAGGACATATTTTGCCCGTGTGGACGGCGACGTCTTTGAGCACCTGATAAGCGGTGGGAGCCGCGGCGGCCGACTCCTCGACGAGACTTCCGTTACGAAAGAGGTAAAGGGCCTGCCAGTCCTCCTGGCGTTTCAGATAGTGCTCGTAGTCCGAGAAAACCTCCCGCCGTGCCGCCCATGCGGCACTCAGCTCCTTCTTGATCGCCTGATGACTGGCCTCCAGTTCATGGACGACCGGGGCCAGTTCGGGGTAGGCATACGGGTCGTGCCAGGGAGTGGGAGAGAGCCCCGGCATGATCCACTTGGCCGCTTTCTGCAGCGGATGCCGTTCGCTCCCGCCCGGCTCCAGCATCTGCTCGACCCTGGTGATCGACTCCGTACCGAACTCGGCTCTGATCGCGGCGAAGGCGTTCTCCATCTCTGGTGTCATGTGGTTCTCCGGAGTTCGGCGGCCGGGGCACACGGAAGCGGTCGACGTCCGGAGCACCGTTCCCCGGCGCTCGAACTACCCGATCGCTGCAGCAGACGTCTGAGTTCCACGTGTGCCGAACCACCTTCGCCCGAAGTTCCGCGCTTCGACCTGCCGACCTCGCACGGTGGTCAGCGGGTGTCGAGCTGCGCTGTCGAACTAGTAGTCGGTAGCGAGTGGGTTCGAGTTCCCGCGTTCTCCGGGCCGATTTCCCTTGCTGTGGCGACACTTCGAGACACTTGGCGGCACGTGAGGACACAGGCAGTCGCGCCGACAGACCACGGAGTTCCCTCGTTCGCACAGTGTTCTGTTCACCCGCGGCCTCGAAGGCGCCCACGGACCTGCGACGCGCCGCGGACTGTGCGGCGCGCCGGCCGTGGCCCCGAGACCGCCCAATCCAGCAGCACGTGGAGCAACCCGCTCACCACCAGCCCCGCGGCACAGCCCACCAGGGCTCCGGGGACGCCGTCCACGACGAAACCCAGCCAGGCGTAACCGGCCGCCAGCACGGTCAGGGTGGCAACACCCAGGGGCCACGCCCTGCCGATCCTCGTCCACCGGTGTTCGGGTCGGGCGGCCTCGTGTTCCCACGGCCAACCCCGCGGTGATCCATCCCTCGGCTCTCGTGCGAGACCCCGCACGTGATCACCCCTCCCCCGCCGCGGTCCGCACACTTCCGCAACCACGTTCGATCCGGGCTCCGGAGGGGTCCTTCCCCGCCGCCACAGGGCGGAACCGGTCAGCTCGGCAGGAGCCGGGAACCAGCAGGGAGCACGCCCCGACCTCTGACGTATGGAGCCGAGAAGCCTGATGCGTGTGATGCGCCCGGCGCGCAACACGCCGTTCGCCCACCTCTTACGGGCCGTCGCGCCGCCGTTGGGCGCCTCCTGCGGCGCGCTGGCCCTTCTGGCGACGTACACCGCGACCGGCGCGGCAGGCGATCCGCCGCCCGGAATCACGGTCGTCGACGCGCGCATCATCGCCGCACCCGCAGGCTCGGGCTCCACCGCCGCGTACTTCGAGATCCGCAACACCGGCCGCTCGAAGGACACTCTGCTGTACGCGGACTCACCCGAACTGGGCGTCAGCATCCTGCGCCGTACGGTGCGCCGCACCGGGACAGGGCGTACGGATCCCGTGTGGGCCGTCGACGTCCCGGCGGGCGGCACGGTGCGTATGGCGCCGGGAGGACTCGGGGTCGTGATCCTGGATCCCCCCGTGCTGAGAGCCGGGCAGAACGTGACCTATATCTTGTGGTTCCGCCGGAGCGGGAAGGTCGCCGTCCGGGCGAGGGTGACCGAAGGCGTGAGGTGAGCCTCGGCGGTCAGGGCCGGCCTGATGCCGGGAAGGGTGCCGGTGTCCCCCGCTCACGGTGGGCACCGGCACCCTTTTCGTCACACGACGACGACGGCAGGAACGTGCGGTTCCTCGGCCTCGACAAGGAGTTCGACGAGGGTCGCCCGGGCTCGTGCCACCCGCGAGCGGATCGTCCCGATGGGACAACCGCTGGCCTCGGCAGCCTCTTCGTAAGGAAGTCCCGTCAGCTGGGTGAGGACGAACGCCTCACGGCGCTCGGGGGGCAGCGCGTTCAGCAGGTCGAGCAGCGCCACACCGTCGTCGAAGCCGGGCAGACCGCTCGGCTGGGCCCGCTCGGCCCACATCGTCCAGTCGTCCGTGTCGGCCACCCGGGGCCGCGTGGCGGCGTACCGCCAGCTGTCGACCACCGTGCGACGCGCGATGGCCAGCAGCCACGTACGCGCGGACGAGCGCCCCTCGAACCGGTGAAGGCTGCCGAGCGCCCGCAGGAACGTGTCCTGGGTCAGATCGTCGGTCAGTTGACGGTCGGAGGAGAGGTACGTGATGTAGCGGACGACGTCGGGGTGCAGGGCCCGCACGAATCGGTCGACGGCGTCCGGGTCACCGGCGCGGGCGGCAAGGGCCCAGGCGGTGGCCGGATCGTCGGGCGATGCCGTCGCGCCGGGCTGATCCGCCGCCTTGTGCCCCGCGTCGCGCTTCGGGCGCGACGCGGGGCAGACAGGAGTGATCACCTGATGTCCTTCTCGGTTGTCCGGGATCCGGCACGGCGGCACGGCAGCGCGGCGGCGCGCGCGAGCGCGCTCCGGTACGCCGGGCGTGAGTTCGCCACTGCGGAAACGTCCCGGGACGGGAGGTGGGATGGGGCCGTACGACGTGAACGGCCCGTGCCCGAAGCCCCGGCGCCGACGACGCGGCGCCTATGGGGACGGCTTCGGGAAACCAGCTGTCTCAGGCGACAGCGATCCCGGCCGGAGGCCCCCGAGAAATGATCGTGTGCGCGAGCGGCAGCCGCGGCACCCGCTCCGAACGTTCGCGCGTCGGCCGCAGGCTCGGTCGGCGAGGCGGGGCGGGCAGAGCGAGCGACAGCCGCAGCGGAGCCGCCAGCCATCCCGCGACGGCCCGCAGCACGCGGAACGCGGCCCTCTCGCCGTAGGCCAGCCACAGCCCACTCAGCACAGCCGCCAGGGCGTGGGCGGCGAGCATGCCGAACGATGACGTGCCGCCCATGCCGTGACCCAGCTGAGCGAGGTGCCCCGCGTGCTCCGAACGCCCGGTGGACATGGACCCCATGTCCATCGCGTCCATGGACATGGAGCCCAAGGACATGCCTCTCATGGCGTGCGCCACGGAGCCCGTGCCGGTGCCCGATGCCGCCGACTGGGCCAGCGAGAAGGCCGAGTGGAGCGCCCCCTGCGCGAGGACCGCGGCGGGCACCACCAGCGCGAGCCCGCGCTCACGGCCCGACAGACACCAGCCGACGCCGGTCGTGGCGGCGAACCCGGCGGCCATCGTCCACCAGGGCACGGTGGAGCCCGACATCAGTACGTGACCGAGGGCGGCGAGCAGCACGCAGACGGCCGCGAACACCGCGGCCCGCATCGTGCGCAAACCCCAGCCAGCCGTCATGACCGCCTCATCCTCGCATCCGGGCTTCGCTCGCAGGGGTGGGTACGCGCCGCACCCGGACCCGCCACTCACCCTGAAGAGAGTGATACAGGACACAGCGCCCCGCCGGAACTCGGCGTGCGGTCGGGCCGACCTCTAAGGGTGAGGAGTCATGTGCCGTCCTGCCCCGGACGGACCACCACAGCCAGGGTCTTCACGGCCCCGCCGCGTTCGAAATGCAAGGTGAACGAGACGAGATCACCGGCCTGCCGGCCCGCTTTGGCCGGGACCGTCACATCAAGTCCGTACGGGGACATGGCGAGAGTGCCACCGGCCGGGACGGCGACCGACGCCACCGTCTGCGCGGAGGCCGACCGAGTGCCGGTCATGCGATGCCGGCTGAGGGTGCCGGCTCCGTCGACCGCGCGGGACGTCACCTTCAGCAGCCGGTCCGCCGAGCCGCCGTTGTTGGTGATCCGGAAGAAGGCCGCCGTGTCCGGGGCGTCGCCGTAGGGCAGGTACACCCGGCCTCCGGTGACCGTGATACGGGCCGGGCTGCCCGCGTTGCCGTACGCGGTCCACGTGCTCAGACCCCCGAGCGCCAGGCCGCACACGGCGACGGGCGCGAGCGCGGCGAGCAGGGTGTCGGTGAGCCGACGGCGGGTCGGATGCCAAACCAGTTGTCCGGTCATCGAGTACGCCTCCGGATGGGTGAGGGTTGCCGGCCGCGCAACCGCAGGCTGTTGCCGACCACCAGCACCGAACTGGCGGACATGGCCGCCGCGGCGAGCATGGGGTTGAGCAGGCCGACCAGGGCGAGCGGTACGGTCACGACGTTGTAGCCGAAGGCCCAGACGAGGTTGGCGCGGATGGTGCCCAGGGTGCGCCGTGCCAGCACGACGGCGTCCGCGAGGGCTTCGATGTCGCCGCGTACGAGGGTCACGTCGGCGGCCCCGATGGCCACGTCGGTGCCGGTGCCCATGGCGATCCCGAGGTCGGCGCCGGCCAGTGCGGCGGCGTCGTTCACGCCGTCGCCGATCACCGCGACCCGGTGGCCCTGCTCCTGCAACTCCCGTACGAGTTCGGCCTTGTCCTCGGGCGTGCAGCGGGCGCGCACCTCGTCGATGCCCAGGGCCGCGGCCACGGCCTGGGCGGGCGCCTCGCGGTCGCCGGTGGCGAGCACGGGCCGCACACCGAGCCGCCGCAGCCGGTCGACGGCCCGGTAGCTTCCGGGGCGTACGACGTCCCCGACCTCGATCAGCGCCTCGGCCACCCCGTCCACACGGACCATTACGGGCGTGTGCGCGGCGGCCTCCGCCACCGGCAGGGCAGCCGCGAGCGCGGCGGGCAACTCGTCGTCCGGGGCACGGACTTCGACCAGCCGCCCCTCGACCCGGCCGCGCACTCCCCGCCCCGGCAGGGCACTGAACTCGCTCACGTCCGGCAGCCGCTGCTCGCGCAGCTCCCGCCGGGCGTAGGCGGAGACGGCCCGCCCGAGCGGGTGTTCCGAGCCCTGCTCGACGCCCCCCGCCAGCCGCAGTACCGCGTCGCGGCCGAGTCCGTCCGGTACGGCGGTGATCCGGGCGACGCTCATGTGGCCCGTGGTGAGCGTGCCGGTCTTGTCGAGGACGACGGCGTCGAGGTGCTGAAGTCCCTCCAACGCCTGCGGCCCTGTGACGAGGACGCCGAGCTGGGCACCGCGGCCGGTGGCGGCCATCAGCGCGGTCGGGGTCGCGAGGCCCAACGCGCAGGGGCAGGCGACGACCAGGACGGCCACGCACGCGGTGATCGCCGCCTGTGGATCGGCCCCGGCGCCCAGCCAGAACCCGAGCGCGGTGACGGCCAGTGCCAGCACGACCGGCACGAAGACACCGGCCACCGAGTCGGCCAGCCGCTGGGCGCGCGCCTTGCCGGCCTGCGCCTCGGTGACCAGACGGGTGATGCGGGCGAGCTGAGTGTCGGCACCGACGGCCGTGGCCCGTACGAGCAGCAGCCCACCGACGTTGACGGCCCCGCCGATCACGGCCGACCCCGGCCCGACCTCCACCGGTTCGCTCTCCCCGGTGACCAGGGAGAGGTCCACGGCCGAACTGCCCTCCACCACCTGTCCGTCGGTGGCGACCCGCTCGCCCGGCCGTACGACGAAGACCTGGCCGCGTTCCAACTCCTCAATGGGAACGAGCCGTTCGGAATCGCCGTCCCGTACCGACACCTCCTTGGCTGCGAGTTCGGCCAGCGAGCGCAGCGCCGCCCCGGTGCCGCGCCGGGCCCGCGCCTCCAGGAACCGCCCGGCCAGAACGAACAGCGTTACACCGACGGCCGCTTCGAGATAGATGTGCGCGACGCCGTCCGAGGCGGAGGGAACGAGGCTGAACGGCATCCGCATGCCGGGGTCACCGGCGCCCCCGAGGAAGAGCGCGTACGCCGACCACGCGAAGGAAGCCACCACGCCCAGCGAGACCAGCGTGTCCATGGTCGCCGCCGAGTGCCGCAGCCCTCGTACCGCCCGTACGTGGAAGGGCCAGGCGCCCCATACCGCGACCGGCGCCGCCAGCATGAAACACAGCCACTGCCAGTTGCGGAACTGCAGCGCGGGCACCATCGACAGCACGAGCACCGGCACCGCGAGCACCGCGGTGACCAGCAGCCGGTCGCGCTCCTGCCGCGCTTCCTCGGCCTCCCGACCGCCCTCACGTGGTTGCTTCTTGAGTGACTCGGGAAGCGCGGCCGTGTAGCCGGCCTTCTCGATCGTCGCCACGAGTTGCCCGACGCCGACCTCCGTCGGATGACTCACGCGAGCCCGCCCGGTGGCCAGGTTCACCGTCGCCGTCACTCCGTCGAGCTTGCCGAGCTTCTTCTCGACACGGGTCACGCACGCGGCGCAGGTCATGCCGCCGACGGTCAGATCGGTCGTCACCAGAGTGCTCACCGATTCTGCGCCCATCAGCCGTGTCCCCCCTGCATGTCGCCCATGTCGTCCACGCCTCCGCCTCCGCCACCATCGCCGCCGTCGCGGCTCGTGCCGCTGCCGTGCATGCCGGGTGCGACGGGACCGGCGCCGGCACCCACCACGTAGGACACCGTGAAGATCAGGGCCAGCAACAGGAGGAAGCCGCAGAGCGCGGGCGGGGGCGCCGCCTTCCGCAGGGCCGCACCCGCGCCGGTCCAGGAGGATTGCCGGGACTCGTCCATCAACCGCGTCTCCAGATCACGTCGTACGGCGTCGGTCGGATCGCGCCGCACCGGTTCAGTAGTCGGATCGGCCACCGGCCGGGTTCCGGAGGAGATATGTGGCGCGCATCACGCGAGGACCGACCGTCCCGTACGCCCCGTCGACGGATGGAAGATCTCGCAGGTCAGTCCGCCCCGGGAGCCGCCGAGTCCCTCGTCGGGACGGTGCTGTCGGAGCGTGTGTCCGTTCCCGGCACTCGCGGCGGTTGCTCGCGCGCTCCGGCGGCGTGTTGGTGGGCGCGACAGGAGGTGGAATCCACGCTCGCCATGGACCAGTCGATGCGGCCGGCCGCGTCGGCGTCGGCGTCGGCGTCGGCGTCGGCGTCGGCGATCCTAGGTGGGACACCGGACCGTGGCCCGTCGCACAGGCCGTCGAACCGACGCTCCAGGAAGCGCCGGCGCCAGACACGAACGGTGTCCGCGGTGATGCCCAGCCGCCGGGCGACCTCCGCAATCGCCTGTCCGGTCGATCATGTGGCCACTAGGCTGCGACGATGGAGCGCTTAACCGACGTGCCCGAGAGCTTCGCCCAGCCTGAAGGTCCGGCCCAGGAGAATGACTACGACAGCTTCGCCGAGGCGTACTCGGCGGAGAACGAGAACAACCTCGTGAACGCGTACTACGCGCGGCCCGCGATGTTGGCCCTCGCCGGAGACGTGGCCGGCCGTCGGATCCTGGACGCCGGCTGCGGCTCGGGCCCCCTGTCCGCCGCACTGCGCGACCGCGGTGCGGTCGTCACCGGCATCGACGCCAGCGCCGGGATGCTGGCGTTGGCGAGGCGGCGGCTCGGTGACGATGCGGCCCTGCACCTGGTCGACCTGAGCGACCGTCTGCCGTTCGCCGACGGTGCGTTCGACGACGTGGTCGCGTCGCTGGTGCTGCACTACCTGGAGGACTGGGGGCCGACGCTGGCCGAGTTGCGGCGAGTGCTCAGGCCCGGCGGCCGGCTGATCGCGTCGGTGGACCACCCGTTCGTGGCCTACACGATCCACGATCCTCGGCCCGACTACTTTGCGACCACCAGCTACACCTTCGACTGGACGTTCAACGGGCAGTCCGTCCCGATGAGGTTCTGGCGCAAGCCGCTGCACGCGATGACCGATGCCTTCACCACCGCCGGTTTCCGCCTTTCCGTCATCAGCGAGCCGCAGCCCGACCCGGCCGCCCGTGAACTGTTCCCCGACGACTTCGATGACCTTTCGACCAAAACCTGCTTCCTGTTCTTCGTCGTCGAGGTACTACCGTCGGCTGCCGGCTCGGACGATTAGGTTCCGCACACCGGATCATTTGCCGGAGCCAACATCCGGACGGTGTCGGGGTGCAGTACGGGATCGCGGAAAACATTGCGTCGGCATCCCGAAGGTCATTGCCTGGAAGTAAGAGCACAACCGCTCGCCCATACAGGTCCGCGCTCGCGTTGAGCGAACCTCGCTCGCACGAAGACCTGGAAGATCCTCCGCGACTGCCGCCTCAGGGGCGACGGCGTCCACCACGCCATGCTCGACAGCGCCCGCCTGCACAACCTCATCCTCGCGGAACAAGTGAACGGGTCTCACGGCGCCGGAGCCGCTGGGGAACCCATGACGCCATCGATGTCCGCCGAGCGTCGAGGGTTTCATGGTCATTCCCGAGACGCTGGACCGTCGAACGCGGGTTCAACTGACCTTTGCGCCATCCGTTAACCAGCGGAACCCACCCGCATCACTCCGATATCATGATCGATCTACTTAGCCAACATCTAACAAATCGGCCAAAACAGTTGATATCGAGATCATCGCGGGTGTTTTCGCGAATAAACTGCAGAATTGCGTTCGCTGCGTGGCGCCAACCGCGGGCGATGCTGTGGGGCATGGCGGGCGTGACGGGCCTCGGGTTCCTCATCGCGCTGGAGATCGCCGCGCGTCGTTACGGCCTGCCGGGGCCGATCACCAATCAGGCGCGAGAGGTGATATTCGCTCCCAAGTCGGGTTTCCTGTTGTACGCCGGTATGGCGTTGATGATGGTCGTGCTCACCCGGCGGCAACGGTTCATCGCGGCCGGCGCCGCGATCGGTATCGACGTCGCCTTCTTCCTGGTGCGGTGGGCGTTCGACGCCAAGGTGACCGACGGCCACCCCTTCGGCAACGGCGCGTTGTGGGTGATTTTGGGCCATGCGGTGATCGCCATCACGCGCCGCACCGGCCGGGAACGCGTCCTGCTGTTGAAGGGCGTCGGCCTTGGCCTGCTGCTGGTGACCGGCCGCAAGACCGGCGATACCTGGCTCCTCATCACGTCGAAAATCCGCCCGACAACGCTCGACCAACACGTGGCAACCGCCGATCACGCGCTGGCCAACCCGTCGTGGCTGGTGGGCCGGATCGTCACAGCCACCGGCCCGATCGGCGCCCATGTTCTCGGCGCCGTCTACGTTCAGCTTGCGGTGGCCGCGGTCATCGTGGCGCTGTACCAGCTGCGCAACGTGGCGATCGAGCGCCGCTTCCCGCGCCATCATCTGGTGCGCACCTTTCTGGTCATCGGCCTCGTCGGGCCGGCCATCTACATGATCTTCCCGGTGGTCGGACCGGTCTTCGCCTACGGCGCGGAAGGCGGGCACTGGGCGGTGGCCAACGTGTGGCCGAACACGCCGCCGCCGATCAATGCCCCGCATCATCTGCCATTCGACGAGATCACCCCACGCAACTGCATGCCCAGCCTGCACACAGCGTGGGCTACCGCGATTTTCATTCATTCCCGTAAGGGCCCACGGATTCTGAGATTCGCAGGCACGTTCTGGCTGATTGCCACACTCGGCGCAACGCTGGGATTCGGCTACCACTACGGCGTGGATCTCGTTGCCGGCGTGGTGTTCGCACTCACGATCGAGGCAGCGCTGCGCTCGCTCGACCGTGGCTGGGACCGGTCAGGAATCCAGCTGGTCATCTACAGTGCCACGGTCTTCGCCGCGCTCTTGGTGTCATATCGCTATCTGCCGGTGCAGATGGCCAACCATCCGACGGTGTTTGGGCCACTTCTCATTCTGGCGATGGCCTCAGTGGTCCACGGCTACGTGCAGACCGCCAAACTGTGGGACCCGAAGGCCGCACCAGCGCGGCATCCGGAACCGCAACCCGAACTGGCTTGAGTTACAGGCCATTTCACTCGGGGAGTCTGCGGTAGCAGCTGAGTGGGGCCGCGACAGTGCGTTCCATGTGCAGCCGGCCTTGTCCACGAACGCAATCGCGGCCAAGGCCTCCCGGCCACCGTGAGACCGACGACGGCCTCCGCCCGCCCTGCGGGCGGGCCGGCACCGGAGGCACCATCGGGGAAGAGTTCCCACAGGCAGTAACTTGTTGGTTCATCCCCCGGGGACCTTCTTCTGGATTTGGCGTCGGCTACTTCCTCTGTGTCGCCGACCGGCGGTCGAGCACGCAAGGTCACTTGCGATCTCGTGTTCAAGCGAGTGGCCCACTGGAGGAGGGGACTTCCCCGAGCCGGGCGGAGCGCTCGGAATCCAGCTGGTGTGTGTCCCCCATGCGTGAGGCGCCACACAGCCGCGAGCGGCCCGGGGCGACGGATAGGGCCCGTGCTCCGTGGTCGCCGCCGGCC
The DNA here is from genome assembly GCF_007113425.2 of Streptomyces sp. RLB3-17. NCBI lineage: Bacteria > Bacillati > Actinomycetota > Actinomycetes > Kitasatosporales > Streptomycetaceae > Streptomyces > Streptomyces sp. RLB3-17. The sequence goes on from NZ_CP041610.2 coordinate 525,917, forward strand.
GCACAACGATCACCAGAGGGACAGGAGCTGGGAGAGGAGCACCACCCGATGAGCCGGTACGTTCCGCGACGCTCTGGCACCGCAGCAGTCGGCCGATCACCAGCCCACCGCCGCCACCGTGGCCAGCAGTGTGCGACCTCGCCGTCGAGCACCCACCACCACGCATTGGTCGCCGAGTTGGCGACGCGCTCTGAAGGTTGTCGCGGCTACGGATCTCTGGGCAGTCCCCCTTCTTGGGGAATCCCCGCACCCCCTGCGGGCGGGGCGTATGGCAGGTGGGCACCCTCGTCGGTTGCGGTACCCGGATCCGGGTTATTTACTAGTAGGTACAAAACCGGATACGCGAAGCAGTTCCTCGGGGTCGAAGTGCTGTGACCCCCGTTGCCGAGGGTGTCGGCAGGTGGCTGTGGATCGCTTGAGCCCGTGCCGGGCAGCCCGCGTGCTCGTCGCCCGCTCGGCAGCGTCTCCGTGTGGGCGGTCACTTCAGGCGCCCGAGACGGACCGCGCCCCGGGACCCTCCAACGGCAAGAGCCCGCGGCGCGGAGGCCAAGGATGCCGCTCGCCCCGTTCTTCGCCCGCACCCCTGCAAGGAGACGAGTTCCATGCTCGCCATTCACCTCACCCAGTTCGGGGAGCCGGAGCGGAGCCTGAAGGTCGTAGGTGTTCCCGAGCCGTCGGCTCCGGGCGCCGGGCAGGCGCTGATCCAGGTCGAATACGCCCCGCTCGACCACCACGACCTGCTCCTGGCGAGGGGCGTCTATCCGGTCCGCCCCGAGCTGCCGAGCGTCATCGGCAACGAGGGAGCCGGCACGGTCCTGGCGGTCGGACCGGGCGTCACCCACATCCGCCCCGGCGATACGGTCCTGCTTCCCTTCGGCACCTTCGCCTGGTCCGAACGGGTCCTGGCGGAAGTCGCGAAACTGACCGCCGTGGACAGGTCCGTCAGCCTCGAACAAGCGGCGATGCTCACCATCAACCCCACCACCGCGGGCCTGCTGCTGGAGTCGCGTGACCTTCCGGCCGGTTCTTGGGTGGTGCAGAACGCGGCGAACAGCGGGGTCGGCCGGTCCGTCATCGCCTTCGCCAAGGAGCGCGGGCTCCGCACGATCAACATCGTGCGCCGCGAGGAGTTCGTGACCGAGCTGGAGGAACTCGGCGCCGACATCGTGCTGACCGGATCTCCCGACGTGGCCGTGCGTGTGCGTGCGGCCATCGGCAACGATCCCGTGCCGCTGGGACTGGACGGCGTCAGCGGCAAGGCCACCTCGCTCCTGCTGGACGTGCTGACCGAACGCGCCCTGCTGATGATCTACGGCTACATGAGCGGCGAGCCCTTCACGCCCGACCCGAACGTGCTGAAGGCGAAGAACATCACCACAACGGAGTTCTGGATGTACCAGGACGAGTACCTGCCCCGTCATCCGGACCTCGCCGCGGAGTCGGCGCGGCTGGTCGCGGCGGGAAAGCTCACACTGCCCTCCGCCCCCGTCTACAAGGCCAAGGACTTCACCGAGGCCCTCGCGTACATGGAGAAGAACGGCAAGGTCCTCCTGGACTTCAACCCCCACCGCGGTAGCCGTCGTCACGAACCCCCTCTGGCTGCACACCATCGAGGACGAGCACCATGAGCACACACGGCACCATTGGCGTACTCGGCGCAGGCGAAGTGGGACAGGCGGTCGCCGACAAGGCCGTCCGCCACGGTCATGACGTCCTCATCGGCAACAGCCGGGGCCCCGGGACTCTCGAAGCTCTCGTGGGCAGGCTGGGGCCGAGGGCTCGCGCGGTAACGGCCGAGGAGGCGGCGAAGCCGGAGCTCGTATTCCTCTCGGTGCCGTTCTTCGCCGTGCCGGAACTGACAGGCCTCACCACCTGGGCCGGGAAGATCGTCGTCGACACGACGAATCAGTTCGCCGCGGCCAACCCCTGGCGGGGGCGGTACGACGTCGGTGACCTCACGGGCAGCGAGTGGGTTGCCCGCCACCTTCCCGGCGCCCGGATCGTGAAGGCTCTCAACACCCTGTACGCCCCGTTCATCGCCGCGGACCCCCGGCATGCCGAAGGACGACAAGTGGCCTTCTACGCGGGTGACGACGCCGACGCGAAGGCGGCCGTGGCCGGCCTGCTGGACGCATTCGGATTCGCCGCCCTGGACCTTGGCGGCCTGCGGGAGGGCGGGCGCCTGATGCAGCTGGATGGTGCGCTCAGCGCAAAGCACCTGCTGCTGCAGGACGTCGACTGACGCCCCCACACACCCCAGCGCGCAGGAGGAGCATCATGAACCGTCTTGTCGTCCACACCCGTGGCGGGCCGCCGGCCGGCGTCCTGACCGTCATCGAGGAACCGGAGCCGACGCCCGGGCCCGGTCAGGTCCTCATCCGCACCACCGCCTTCCCGGTGCACCCCGGCGATCTCCAGGCCGTTGAGGCCTACCCCGAGGAGGCCACGAAGCCGGTTCCCGCAGGCGTGGAGGCCACCGGCGTGCTGGAGGCGATCGGTCCGGGAACACACGCGGCGTCGGGCGTCACGGTCGGCGGCCGCGTCACGGTCTTCCCTCAGCCGGGGGCCTGGTCCCAGTGGATCGTGGCGGATGCCGGGGCGGTCGTCGCCGTACCGGACGAGCTGTCGGACGAGGTCGCGGCGCAGATGCTGGTGAACCCGCTCACCACGGTGATGCTGCGCCGTGAGGCGCAGGAGCACCCGGCCTTCGGATACGACGGTCTTCTGGTGCAGACCGCCGCGGGCTCGTCGGTCGGGCGGCTGCTGACGGGCGTGTCCCTGATGCACAACCTGGCACTCGTCGACATCGTCCGCAGCGACCGCGGTGCTGCCGAACTGCGCAAGCGATTCCCGGGCGTGCCGGTCGTCGCGACGGAGCATCCTGGCTGGGAGGACGAGATACGCCGAGCAGCCGACGGCCGCCCGGTCAGTGTGGCCCCGGACCCGATCGGCGGGAAGCTGACGGAGAGCCTTCTGGACCTGTTGGCTCCGGGCGGGAAGCTGGTCAGCTACGGGCAGATCGCCGACGAGCCGATCTCGGTACATGCGTCGACGCTGCTGCACAAGTCGCTGACGCTACGGGGCAAGAGCATCGGCCGGTGGCTGTCCGAGGCCTCGGCCGAGAGGCGGGCATCCGACGTCGCCACCGCGAAGGAGATCGCGCTCGCGCTCAAGGACCAGTTCGACGTGGCCGCAACGTACGGCCTTGACGAGCTGGGCAACGCACTGGAGCATGCGGTACGGCCCGGCAAGATCGGCACGGTCCTCGTCCGCCCCTGGTAGTCGCCGCCCGTACACGAGTCCTGGTGACGGTCGGCAAGCCGTTGGCAGGAGCCGGGCGTTGATGCCCCGACGCCACACATGTCGTGCGGCTTCAGACAGGGATCGGACACCCGCGTGGCGCTCGCTCCTGTGTCCCCCTGTGACACCTGGTCGGCTGCGCGCCGGTGACGCCCGCCTTGTGGGGCCGTTGCGACGATCAGGCACCGGTCGAGGACCTGGCACCCGGCGCATGCTCGTCCGTCGAAACGCGGGGAAGGAGCGCCAAGGCCTGTTCTGCGGCCCCGTTGACCACCTCGGGAGTGGCTCCCGCCTTGCCCAGGGCCTCGAGCCCCCGAAGCACGGCAAGCAGGAGGCCGGCAAGGCTGTCCGCATCCGCGTCGGCATCCAGAGAGCCTTCCGCTTGGGCCCGCGCGATGCAGCCCCGCAGCGCGCCATGCAGTCCGCGGACAACCTCGGCGATTCGCTCGGCAACGCCCTCATCGACGGCCGACAGTTCCGCTGCGATCTTGGCCATCATGCAGCCGCGCCGTGCCACGTCCCCGATGATGCCTTCCGCGACATCACGTACATGCCGCTCCAGCATGGGCAGGGCGGGTCCGGGGCCGCCCAGAGCCGAGCTCCAGGACTCCAGCGCGTCACTGTTGTAGCTGTCGAGAGCCCGCAGGAACAACGCGTGCTTGTCCCCGAACGCTCCATACAGACTTCCCCGACCCAAGCCTGTCACAGCGCTCAGGTCGTCGATGGAGGTGCCGTTGTAGCCCACGGACCAGAACTGATCGCGGGCAGCCCGCACAACCTCTTCTTCGTCGAACTGTCGAGGCCGAGCCATGGGGCAACTGTACGCCGCGCACAACAGCCGAGATCGCTGTCGGCGGCCTGCGCGAGTTCGACGCGGCCGGCACCTTGTTGAAGGCAGCCGACGCCTTTCTGAAGAACGTCGGGGCGGGTCACGACGTTGTTGAGGTGGCGTTGGTCAGCGGCTTCGGGGGGTAGGCGCGGAGCACGAGTGACGTGGTGGCAGGGCCGTAGCGGGCAAGTGCGTCGACGACTTCTTCGAGTCGTCCTGCTTGCGGGCAATGGACGTCGAAGATGAGGCAGTCCTCCCCGGTGACTCTCAGGGTGGAGACGACCTCGGGGATCTTGGAAGCCAAGTCCAGGGCGCGGGAGAGCTGGGCATGCGTAGTGCGCAAGCGAATGATCGCGTGAATGTTGAGACCGAGTGCCGCTGGGTCGACATCGGCCCGGTAGCCGGTGATGACGCCGTTCTTCTCCAGCCGCTGGATGCGCGCACTGGCCGCGGGCTGCGACAGTCCGACTCGGCGTCCCACCTCCGCTCCGGTCAACCGGCCTTCGGTCTGGAGCAAGGCGAGGATGTCCCGGTCGATCCGGTCAAGTGATTCCATCGTTGTCCGCACCATCTTCTTTGAGATCGCTTGCGTCGCTGTCGCTGTTCTGTTGCTTCCAACAGAATCAGCGCCAGACGCCCCCAGGATCGCAGGGGGTGACGAGTGAAACGGTGGCAAGCAGTGGTCGCGTACGTCATCATCCCCGGCATCGACGGCTCCGACGAGCAGCACTGGCAGACCTTGTGGGAGCACCAGTGGGGAACCTCAGCGGTGAGGATCTCCCCTGCCTCGTGGTCCGACCCCGACCTGGATGACTGGGTCAACGCTGTCCAGGCGGCGTACGACGATGCTTGCCGTCAGGACAGCCGCGTTGTGCTGGTAGCCCACAGCCTGGGCTGTTGGGCGGCCTCCACCTGGCTGAACAAGAACCCGGCGAGCCCGATCCACGGCGTGTTCCTGGTCGCGCCGCCCGACCCACAGGGGCCGGCGTTCCCACGACAGGCGGCCCCGACGTTCATCGAGCTGTCCGCCCAACCGTTGCCGTGCCCGGCCCTGGTGGTGGGCAGCACCAACGACCCGTACTGCACCCCCGAGGCAGCCGTGGACTTCGCGGAGCGCTGGGCGGCGCGATGGCATCCGGCGGGCGCGTGCGGACACATCAACTCCGCCGGCGGCCTGGGCCCGTGGCCGCATGGCCGTGAACTCCTGGACTCACTGACCCGGCTTTGACCGACCACCCGCCAGGCGGCCCGCCCCGTCCGGCGTCGCAACTGATCCGGCGTCAAATCCAATGCAGGAGACTTCAGTTGCTTCCGTCCACGAGATCACCGAGCTTGCACCTCAAACAGAATCGTTGTGCTGTTAGTGTGCTCCACAAGAAGAATGCTGATTCTTTTTGTGGGGGGTGTGGTGCCGCGACTCACCGACGCGCGCAAGGAACTCCGGCGCGCCCAGATCACCGAGGCCGCCGTACGCTGCTTCGGCCGCAACGGTCTGGAGCGGACCTCGATCGCCGACATCACCGCCGAGTCCGGCCTCTCGACCGGCTCGATCTACGCCCACTACAACAACAAGGCCGACCTGGTCCAAGCCGCCGCCCGCGAGGTGCTCGCCCAGCGCGCCGCGGTCCTCGGCGAGTACGCCGCCGGCGACACCCCGCCCGACCCCGAGGAACTGCTGGCCCGCCTGATCGCCGCCATCGACGCCGTCGACGCCCGGGTCGGCGTGCAGACCTGGGGTGAGGCGACCACCGACCCGGCCATCCGCGACATCGTCGTCGACATGACGGACCGGATGCGCGCAGTGCTGCACGACTGCGTCACGGCCTGGCTGGTCAAGGTCGAGCACCACGAGCCGGCCGAGGCCCGGGAGCGCGCCACCCCGATCGCTCACCGGATCACGGCGCAGTACCTGGCCGAACTGCTTTACGCCGCCTTGCGATCACCGACCGAGGAGCCATCTTCATGACCGCCCTGACCGCTTCGTTCGCCGACCGCACCGTTTTACGGGTGGGCTACGGCGCATTACAGCTCGAACGCCTGCATGACCGCCGCGACGAGGCGGTCCAACTGCTGCGCCACGCGGTCGAGTTGGGCGTCGACCACGTGGACACCGCCGAGTTCTACGGTTTCGGTTTCGTCAACGCCGTGATCCGCGAGGCGCTGCGCCCCGAGGACGGCGTCCTGGTGGTCACGAAGGTCGGCGCCGACCCCAACCCTGGCGGGCGGTTGCCACTGCGTCTGGCGCAGCGGCCCGAGCAGTTGCGCGCCAGCGTCGAGGACAACCTGCGCAGCCTCGGCGTCGACCGGCTCCCGGTGGTCAACCTCCGCCGCCTGGACACCGGCCCCGGTCTGCGTCCCGAGGGCGACCAAGTGGTCGGCCTCGACGACCAGCTCGCGGTGATGACCGCCCTGCGCGACGAGGGCAAGATCGGTGCGATCGGTCTGAGCAGCGTCACTCTCGACGGCCTGCGCCGCGCTCTGCCGGCGGGCATCGCCTGCGTGCAGAACGCGTACAGCCTCGTCTCCCGCGACGACGAGGACATGCTGCAGCTCTGTGCGGCCGAGGGCATCGCCTGGGTGCCGTTCTTCCCACTCGGCGGGGCCTTCCCGGGTCTGCCCAAGGTCACCGAGGAGCCGGTGGTGCACGCCGTGGCCGAGTCCCTGGGCGTCGCGCCCTCCCAGGTCGGCCTCGCCTGGCTACTGCACCACGCCCCGAACGTGTTGCTCATCCCCGGCACCGCCGACGCCGCCCACCTCGAGGCCAATCTGGCGGCCGGCAAGATCACCATCGACGCCGAGACCCTCGCCACCCTGGATGCCATCGAGTCCCGCTCCAACGACGTCCCCATCGGCTGACCGGAAGCGACGGGACCCGGGTCGCGACCACACGCCGGACACCTTGACGCAACTCCCGACCGCGCCGGGAAACCCTTCCCGGCCCTGGCGAGGTTCGCGTCGGGTCTGGGTGTTCAGGGCCGCAGCCGGGCGGCCCACCGGTACCGCCGCCGAGTTCACCGTCGTGCCCGCCGAGCGGGCCGTGCCGCTGCCCGACGAGGCCGGATTCGACGTCGACGCCTCACTCGGCGTCCCCGCGCTCCCCGCGCACCGCGCGCTCATGGTCGCCGAGGACGGGCCGCGCCGTCTGCGAACCGGGGCGCTCGACGGCAGGGTGGTGCTCGCCGCGGGCGGGCCCGGGCGGTCGGGCACGCGGTGATCCAGCCCGTCCGCCGGGCCGACGCCGGCGCCACCGTGATCAGCACGATCAGCGGCCCGGAGAAGGCCCGGCCGGCCACCGCCGCCGGGGCCCATCACGTGATCAACCATCGCGAGGGCGTCCCGGCCGCCGAAATCAGCAAGCTCGCCCCGGACGGCGTCGACGCCGGACGCGGTCGCTCACTCCCCGGCCACCCTGCTGCGCGCATCGGCCGTGTCGCCGGCCGGCGGTGAGAGCGGTCGGCCGGTGAAGGCATGCAAGGCCAGCTCGATCCTGATCTCCTCGCTGTCCAGGACCGCCTGCAGCCGGCGTAGGACGATGTCGTCGATGATGCGCTGGTCGCGCAGGCGGATCAGGGCGCTGCGTTTGACGCCGATCAGGGCGCGCCGCAGTTCAAGCCCGGTGCGCACGCCGGGCCCGGTGTCGGGCGGTCCTGCGTCCTCGGCGGCGTACTGGCGCAGTTCGCTCCGGATGGCGTCGGTGGTCTCCGGGGGCGTGTCCAGGCGGTCGGCGTAGTCGGGAAGGACTTCCAGCGCGGCGGTGACGATCTGGCGATGGGCGCGGCGTTCCTCACTGGTCTCGTCGGGATCTCCGTGCAGTCCGGCCCAGCGGATCACCGCGGGCATGGTCGTGCCCTGGACGACCAGCGTGACCAGGATGACGGCCACGGCGGTGAAGACGACCAGGCCATGTCCTTCGAGCGGCCGACCCGCTGCCGTGGTGGCCGGGACACCGAGGGCGGCCGCCAGCGACACGGCCCCGCGCACCCCGCTCCAGGCCACAGGGAACCTTTCCCGGGCGCCGGAGCGCAGCGTGCGCTGGACCGGGCGGCGGTCAACGGCGCGAAGGAGGTAGGGCACCGAGTACAGCCACAGCAGGCGCGTGGCGATCACCACGCCGCCGACCAGCAACGCGGTGACCACGGCGTGTCCCAGGGAGGCGGAGCCGATCGCGCTCACGATGGCGGGGGTCTGGATGCCCACCAGAACGAACAGGGCGCTGTTGAGGATGAAGGTGCTCACCTCCCAGAAACCGGTGATCTGCACTCTGGCCCCCGCGCTGGTCACCCTGGGGCCTGCCTGGCTGAGGATGAGACCGCAGGTGACCACCGCCAGGACGCCGGAGACGCCCAGCAGTTGCGCGGGCAGGTAGGTGGCGAACGGGGTGAGCACGGCCAGGGCGCTCTCCAATACGCGGTCGCGCAACCGTCTGCGCAGTGCCACCACGGCTGCGGCGCAGGCGGCGCCGATCGCGACACCGCCCGCGTAGGCCAGCAGGAAGCGTGCGGCGGTGCCCGACCAGGTGACGGCCTGTCCCTGAACGGCGACCCCGACGACCACCGCGTAGAGGGCAAGTGCGGTGCCGTCGTTGATCAGGCTCTCCGCCCGGAGGACGGTCTGGATCCGGCGGGGCAGGAGCCGGGCGACCGCCTGCACAGCGATGGCGTCCGTGGGGGCCACGACCGCGCCCAGGACGAAGGCGAGCGGCCAGGAGAGGCCCAGCGCGTGCCCAACCCCTGCCACGGCGGCAGCGGTGGCCAGCACCAGGCCGGTCGCGAGCAGCACGATCCCGCGCAGATTCGTCCGGATCTCGCGGAGCGAGGTGGTCAGCGACTCCCAGTAGAGCAGGGGTGGCAAGAAGAGCAGCAGCACGACCGGGGGCGGCAGGACCAGCGTGCGGAACCCGGGGGTGAGACCGATCAGACAGCCACCCGCCACCAGCAGGACCGGCTCGTTCCAGCGCAGGCGGCGAGCCAGCCACGTCATGGCCGGCACGGTCGCGAGAATTGCCGTGATGACTTCCAGGCTCCGCATTCGGCACCTCCTTCCCGATGGGCCAGGCACCCCCTTCCCTGGTTGTTCAGCCCTGGGCGAGTTCCGCCAGGGCGTCGAGACGGGTGGGCGTCCAGCCGAGCTCGCGGCGCGCCCGGGCGCCGCTGAACTGCTGGTCGAGGGCGAACGCCTCGGCGATCGGGCCCATCCGTCGTACGGCCTCCTCGACGCTCAGCGACTCGATCCGGTCCGGGCATCCGGCGGCGTGGCTGAGGGCCCGGGTGACGTCCGCCAGCGGAAGGTTCTGGCCGCCGACCCCGGCGTAGGCGGACCCGGCCGGGGCGTTCAGGGCCAGGACGTACAGCTCGGCGATGTCGTCGACGTGGACCAGCGCCCAGTGGTTGGAGCCGTCCCCGATGCAGGGCACGGCTCCCGCGGCGCGCCCCGGCTCGACGAAGAACGACTGCGCCAGTCCGCCCGAACGGCCGTAGACCAGACCTGGCATCACCACCACCGGGCGCGCTCCGGTGGCGGCCCGGGCGAGCACCCGCTTCTCGTTCTCCAGCCGCCAGGCGGTGATGCGCGGCGGGCTCAACGGGGCGTCCTCGTCGACGACCCCGTCGGTGTCGCCGTACACCCACACCCCGCCGGTGTGCACATAGGGTCCGCTTCCCACACCGTCCTGCAGTGCCTCCGCCGCCGCGCGGTCGACGTCCGCGGTGCCCTCGGCGTAGTCCACGCCGAGGTGGATGACCCCGTCGGCCCTGCGGGCCGCCTCACGGAGGACATCGGTGTCGGTGAGCGCCCCCGCGACCGGGGTGGCACCGAGGTCCGACACGGTGCGCGCCGCGTGCTCACTGCGTGCCAGCGCTGTCACGCCGATGCCGTGCCCGGTCAGTGCCCGGATGGTGGAGCGGCCGATGTAGCCGGAGCCGCCTGTGATGAAGATCTGCATCGCTCTCACGGTCCTTGTGGTCGGCGGCGGGAGATTCCGCCGCTCCTCCACCCTTTCTCCGTGCCGCGGCCGGCGTCCAAGACCTCTTCCGTCAGCGGCGATACCCCCAGGGCATCAGCGCTGGACAAGGGAAGGAGGAGGAAGCCCCCGGACGTCGCGACGTGTTCCAGCTCCTCCCCGACGCCGGCGACCGAGGGCCACGGCCCGGCACCGACGGTGCCGTAAGGAGTCCGAGCAGCGGGTCCGGCCCGCCGCCAGACGTAACCTCCGGCACAGCCGCGACCGACCGTAGCCACCCCGTAAGCCCGCCGTGCCCGAAGCGGGATCATGACCCGTCGGCCGCCCAACGGCCCCTCGTCCAGCATCCGTTGGTACGACCCGTGCCCCCGTGCGGCCTGCTTGCGACAACCCGGGCACCGAGGGCCCCAGCAGCGCGGCGCACCACATCGCACCGACGATCGCGGCAGCCGAAACCAGTCCCTGCGGTGCGGAGCCGACCGCGAAGTCCTTGGCGACCAGCGGATCAGCCACCCCGATTCGTGCACAGCCACTTGGTGGGATCAGCGTGGGGAGGCACCTACCTGCCCTCATGATCGGACACGACCACGCCGGGCAGCGGGCGCTTCGGCCGCTGGAGGGGCGAGTTGCTCCTGCCGCTGCTCACAATGACCCCGGCATGCGCTCGATCGCCACCATGGCTGCGTCGTCATCCAGGTATCCGCCGGCGTGGTGCAACAGGTCCGCGCACAGGTGGGCCAGGAGAGCGTCGGGGCCCTTGCCGGACCTGCCGGCCACCCGTTCCACAAGCGGGTAGAACGTGCCGTTCGGGTCGCGGGCCTCGATGACGCCGTCCGTGTAGAGAAGGGCGATGTCGCCGGGCTCGAAGGCGAACGTTTCCGGGGAGGGCCGGGATTGCACGAATTCGGTGAGACCCAGAGGCGGTGCTGGGTGGCGCACCTCGAGCAGGCCGACCTGGCCGCCGCGCAGCAGCAGGGGCGGGGGGTGCCCACAGTTGATCATGTGAATGGCCGGATCATGGTCCGGGACGTCCAGTACGGCGGCGGTGATGAATGCCTCGCCACGATCCTCGGCCTCGCCTTCGGGGGCCGCGGGGTCGTCCAGGTCCGAGGAGACGGTTCCCTCCAGGAAGGCGACCAACTCGGGCAGGTCGGCCTGTTTGTGGGCCGCGGCCCGGAATGCGCCGAGAAGGAGGGCGGCATCCCCGACCGCCTCGAGGCCCTTGCCCCTGACATCGCCGATGACGATCCGGGTTCCTTTGGCCGTGCGGGCGGCGGCATACAGGTCGCCGCCGATCTGCGCCTCGGTCTCCGCGGCCAGGTAGACGGAGGCGATGCGCAACGGGCCGATCCGGTGGGGAATCGGCTTGAGCACCACTTCTTGTGCGGCCATCGCCACCGAGCGCAGCCGGCTCAGTTCCCTTTCATGGCGTCCTCGCAGGTGGGCAAAGACGGTCACGAGCGCTGACATCAGGATCAGGACGATGAGCTGGAAGATGTGGTTCAGATCAAGGAGGCTGGTGCGCGTCACCGCGACCACGGTCTGGGCCAGGACGGCCAGCGCGCCGACGAAGCCGGTCGCCCAGGGCCCGGCGAACGACGCTGTGAGAGCGGGTGCGGCGACCAGGAAGGGCCCGAGGTGGACGCTGGGCGGAGCGAGTACGTCGACCACCGTGACAATCGCGATCAACGCGATCGGTACCGCCAGCAGGGCACGGCGTGGTTCCCGTGACAAACCGTGATCCTTACCGAGTCGCCGAGAAACCATATGTCCTGGATACACCGCATCGCGCCCTGGCGCTCGCGCCGACAGACGGCACCCCTACCGCGCCTGCGGCACCCCACGGCCGGGAGCGCCGAACACCAGGTCCGGCCGTCACGCCGAAGGCGCTCTTGCCCTGGTCGGCGCGGCCCGGGCACTGAACGAGCGGGCGGCCCCGGCGCGTCTCCGGCGCGGCGCTCGCCGAAATTCCCCACTCGCTCGATCCCTCCACGCCGCAGATAGGCGCGGTTGTCGCGGCACGGAGGCGATCCCGACGCCGGCGCGGTCGGCCGGATCCGCGCCGCTGGATCTGCAAGCTGCCGGATGCTCTGGGCGAGGTCCGCCGGGGCAGCGGGTGGGCTCGGACGGCGCAGCGGAGATGGACCTTGCGTCCGCCCCACGGCCCGGGTGCCCGCACTCGCCCTGCCAGGCATCGGGGCGATGCGGTCCGGGGCCGTTCGCGAGGCAGCTCCAGTTCGGCCTCATCGGCATGCGGGAGCGCGCCCAGTCCGCCCGGCGGCCACCTGAAGGCGGGCCACCGCCCCGCAGGTGGCTTCGCCGTCACCGCCGAACTTCCCATCCTCAAAAACACCACCGCCGACGCGCTCCTCGACGTCAACCGCACCCTGGCCTCCGGAGAGGTCCTCCTGTCCCCCGCGGCCACGCGCTCCCTCATCACGCGCGCTTACAACCGATCTCCACTTCCCCTCTGTGGATCCTCCGCCGGCACCCTCGGTCGTCAGGGCCTCAGGCAGGTGGCCAGCTTCGCAGGGCCATGTCGGCCACCTGCTGGAGGTCGTCGCGGGCGGTGCCGCCGGCGGCTTGGACGGCGATGCCGTTTGCCACGGTCGTGAGGTAGCGGGCGAGTAGTTCGGGATCGGCGTCGGAGGGGAGGTCGCCTTCGTCGACCGCTTGCCGGAACCGGTCGCGGAGGAGGGAGGTGTGCTCGTCGCGCCAGGCGACGAGGGCGTCGCGGGCATCGCTTCCCGGGTCGCCGGCGGCGAGGGCACCTTGGACACCGAGGCACCCGGCGGGGCAGCCGGGGCGGGTGGTGGCCCGGACGGAGCCGTTGAGGAACGCGGCGGCCACCTGCCGGGCGGTCGGTTCTTGCAAGGCCCGGGCCCCGTACGAGGCGTCGGCCCGGCGAGCGCCACCGCGGTGATGGGTGACATCTCCGACCTGGCCGACCTGGACCGGCTGTACGACACGGTCCGTGCCCGGGGCCGTGGCCTGGACGTGCTGTTCGCCAACGCCGGTACCGCGTCGTTCGCGACGCTGGAGCAGGTCACCGAGGAGCACTACGAGGAGACCTTCGGCGTCAACGTCCGGGGCACGTTGTTCACGGTGCAGAAGGCGCTGCCGCTGCTGAACGACGGCGCGTCGGTGATCCTGAACTCCTCGGTGCGCGCCGATGACGGTGTCGCGGCCTTCGGCACATACGCGGCCTCCAAGGCGGCGATACGGTCCTTCGCCCGGACCTGGGCCAACGAGCTCAAGGGCCGTGGTATCCGGGTCAACGCGATCTCCCCGGGCACCATCGACACTCCTGGACTCGACGCAGTGGCCGAGGGAGACACCCCCCTCGCCAAGTCACAGTTCGCCGCGGGTGTCCCACTGGGCCGGATCGGGCGCCCGGACGAGGTCGCCGAGGTGGTGGCTTTCCTCGCTTCCGGGCAGAGCGGCTTCATCCTCGGAGCCAATCTGTACGTCGACGGCGGCGAGAACCAGATCTGACCCGCGGGCGCCATCCGCCGCGCGAACACCAGCGGCGACGATCCGTGACGGCCCGACAAGTGACAAGCTCGCCATCGGCGAGGCGCGGGAGTTGCCCCGCTGGGCACGCTCGGAGGGGCTGGATCCGCGTAGTCGGCGATGCGGCTCCAGCCCGGCTTCAGCAGTCAGTCTTGGCTCGGCAGCCAAAGCCTGCAGCGCGGGCAGAGCGCAACGTCACCTGTTTGGAGCCTGGACGCAAGCCCAACTGGCCAGGAAAGGGTCAGGGGTTCCAGAAAACCGAGGTGAACGCACGGTCGAAGCGCCACGCGGCCAGGTCCTCGCGTTGGATCACCCAGTGGACGGTGGCGCTCTCCCAGCCTTCCACGTCCATGCCGGCCTGCCAGTCGGCCAGGAGCACCCAGTCCGAGACGTCACCCGAAACCGGCCCGTCCCACCGGCCCGCTTCCGCCGCTTTCACGGCACGGAACGCGGCGATGGCGACCGGATCGGTGTAGATGGCCTCCTCCCAGGCGTATCCCCCGATCTGCAGCGGCCCCGCGGGGGCGATGGCGTCCTGGGTGCTGTCCCAGACCTCGACGAGTTCCTCGGAGCGGGGGTGCCCCGGAAGGGGACCACTCCCCGACTCCCCGAGGAATTCGACCGCGTGGTGGTAGGGCAGCGACACGCTGGCCGTCGCCCGCAGCGGGCCCTGCGGGAACGCCTCGAACATCGCCTCTTCATCCTCGAAGTCGAAGGTGTTCCAGGCGTTCCTGTCCCGTTCCGTCACAGCCGTGCCGGCGGGGACGTACACCACGCTGCCCATCGTGTCGTCATCGTCGGCGGTCTCGGGGAAGGCGAACAGCAGCAGATGGCCGTCCGGAGGCAGGGGCAGGTCTGTCGCGTCGGCGGGCAGGGCCGCGAGGTCGATGGAGGCGACGAAGGGGTGGGCGGGGTCCGGGACATCGGCCGGAAGCAGGAGCGGACCGCCGAACCGGCCCATGACCGGGCCGTCCCCGTCCCGCGTCAGCGTCGCGCAAGGGCGAGCGATGCCCAGCCACCGCTCTACGTCGTCGACGGGTATGTCCCGCGCGACCGCCTCGTCACGGAACGGACGTAACAGGTCCCACATCTCAGGAGTCATGGGCAGACCGTAGAGGAAGCGACTGACACCGCGGCGTCGAAGCCGTCGGCGGGCCACCGAGGGACTGTTCCGGCTCACCGCGAACTCGCCGAACGCGACTCTCGCTCCCGAGTGGGAGGTGCGACGACGCATCCGGCCTCGGCGCAGGCTGCGACTGATGGCCACTGTTCTCGGAAGCTCCGGGCGGGTTGACCAGCAAGGTCCACCCCGCCGCCGACCGCAAGTGCCGCCCCCCGTTACCGACTTCGTGGTTCCGCAATGAGGCCTCCGGCCTTCGGGTCCGCAGGCGGTTCGCCGACCTCTACCCGGGGGAGGCCCAGACCGACGCGAGGGACGCGTTCATCATCGCGGACGCTGCCCGCGCGATGCCCCACAGCCTGCGGTCGATCGACGGCGCGGACGATACGCCCTGGACGAGCAGACCGTCACCGTTCCGGGAACCGAGGCGGCCGCTCTGATGGTCCCGAGTCTTGCCGGCTCACTGACAGCCGTCCTTGATCAGCGCAAGGTGCTGGCCGGACGGATCGAGGACAGGGTGCCGGGCGGCCTCCGGCCCACAACAACCCACCAACTTGACCAAGGAGACAGGGCACGCCCCCGCGCAGGCAGTTGCCGGGGAGAGGCCGTCGGGTCGCCGCTCACAGCATGTCGAACTGTCTCCCGCGCCGTGGACGATGCATGCGTGCGGCGTGGACGCCCCTCTCCGGCACACGGCCGGGCCCACCGGACGACTGGCGGTACGGAAGCGCCGCGGAGGAGCACCGCGGAGCATTGACAGTCACGTTCGTACCGTTTGTCCGCCCACGCCCCCCTTGCGACCGTCCTGGACAAGGCGCCGTCCACCCGACGCGTTTGCGAAGGAGTGAAACGCCGGAGGGTGGGCGTGCGCCGAGCAGGGCAGGGCGGGACAGGCTGTGAATGATGCCCGTCGCAACGGGAACAACCCTGCGTTGCCAGTGTCTTTGATGGTGCGTGCTCGTGGCTGCGGGCGCAAGGAGCCTTCGCCGAGAGACGGCAACTCCCCCATGGCTCGGCTCGGATCCTGGCTGGTCCGGCGGAGGGAGCAGGTACGCATCCTCGACCGCGGGGACCCGCGCGTGAAGGCCTGTCGCGCCTGACCGCCCGACAGGCCGGAGGCCCGGGGCCGCTCGCCGGTGCAGGGAGGCGCGACCACTCGCCGACCTCGGAATCACGACACTCAGAGGGGTCGTCTGTGAACTTCGCGCTCAGAAAGTCCTGTTGGCCTCGTTGACATGCCGCAAGCACTCGCGTTTCACTCAACACTCGTGCATGGCAACGTTGTCAGGCCGTCGGAGCGACCGACACCGTTGCCCCCCGCCGGCGTTCCCCGTTCCCCGAGGGCGTCAGCACCGATGTGCGAATCGTGAACCGCTGCGGAGGCAACCGATGGTCAGACCTCGACGTTCTACGGCGCCACGTGACCGAATGAGATTCCGCCAACGCCTGGCGGTGGTGTCCGTCCTGGGCATCGCCGTACTCCCACTCCCGGCGATCGGAGGCGCCCATGCCGCCGGCGCCTCGACGCCTGCCCTGGTGAAGGACCCCGCGTCCCTCGTCAACCCCCTCATCGGCACCTCCGGCGCGGTGGACACCTTCCCCGGCCCCGACATGCCGGCCGGCATGGTGCAGTGGGGTCCCGACACGACGCCCGACCGTCCCTCGGGCGGCGGCTACGAGTACAACGACAACAAGATCTCCGGCTTCAGCCTCACCCATGTCTCGGGACCCGGCTGCGGCGTCGCGGGCGACCTGCCCATCCTGCCGGTGACCGGCGCGCTGTCGGGCAACCTCGGCGATGCGTCCGTCGGCTTCAGCCACGACGACGAGCAGGCGGGCATCGGGTACTACAAAGTCACGGACGCGAACGGCGTCAAGACCCAGCTGAGCGACTCCACCCGCGCCGGCCTGGGCACCTTCACCTTCCCCGCGGGCCGGCAGGCGAACCTGCTGTTCAAGCTCAGCGGGGGCGCCACACAGGTGGACGGCACCCGCGTCCAGGTGGTGAACGACAAGGAGATCCGCGGCTCGATCGACAGCGGTCACTTCTGCGGCGCGAGCAACAGGTACACGCTGCACTTCGACATCAAGTTCGACCAGCCGTTCACCGCGAGCGGCACCTGGGTCGGCAGCACCATCAACTCCGGCGCGACGTCGCTGAAGGCGGGCAGGGCACAGCAGACCCTGCAGACGCACCCGTCGAAACCGCTCAAGGAGAGGCACTTCACCGTTCCCGCGGCTCCCTCCCCGACCGTGCACGGGAGCGGCACCCCGTCCACGAGCACGCCGTCCCCGGCACCCAGCGCCGACGCCGCGCCCCGGAAGTCCGCCGCGAGCAAGGCCGTCCAGCCCCCCACCACGGGTGCCAACGGCATGTACCTGACTTTCGACACCTCCTCCATCCCGACGGTGAGCGCGAAGGTCGGCATCTCGTACACGAATGACGCCAACGCCGCGGACAACCTCACCACCGAGATCAGGAATTGGAACCTCGGTGCCGTCGAGCAGGCGAACCACGACGCCTGGAACACGGTGCTGAACAAGATCCAGACCGGCGGCGGATCCTCGGACCAGCAGGTGCAGTTCTACACCGCGCTCTACCACGCGTTGCTGCACCCCAACGTCTTCTCCGACGACAACGGCCAGTACATGGGCATGGACAACCAGGTCCACAAACTGGCAAAGGGCCAGCAGGCCCAGTACGCCAACTACTCGGGGTGGGACACCTACCGCTCCCAGACCCAGCTGATGGCGATGGTCGAGCCCAAGGTCACCAGCGACGTCGTCACCTCGATGCTCAACGGCTACGACCAGACGGGCCTGCTGCCCAAGTGGGCCTCGAACAACGGCGAGAGCTATGTGATGGTCGGCGACCCCGCAGCCGGCATCATCGCCGACGCATACGCCTTCGGCGCCCGGAGCTTCGACACCGACAAGGCGCTCGCCGCCCTGCAGCACGAGGCCACCGCCTCGAACAACGACCGCCCCGGCGAGTCGGTGCGGGACGCGAAGGGCTATCTCCCACTGGACGAGAACGACTACGGCTGCTGCAACTTCTACGGCCCGGTCTCCACGCAGTTGGAGTACGACTCCGCCGACTACGCCGTCGCCGCCTTCGCGAAGTCGCTGGGCAAGACGGCCGTCTACGAGAAGTTCGCCACTCGCGCCCAGGACTGGATGAACGTCTTCAACCCGCAGACCGGCTACATCCAGGGCAAGAACAAGGACGGCCAGTTCGCGACCGGTTTCACCCCCGGCACCTCCAACGGCTTCGTGGAGGGCACCTCGGCCCAGTACACACCGATGGTCCCGTTCAACCTGCAGCAGCTCATCCAGGCACGCGGCGGCGCCAAGGCGTACTCGTCCTACCTGGACAGCCTGCTCGACAACATCACACACCCGGGCAACACCGACGCCGACCTGAGCAACGAGCCCAGCGTGGAGATCCCCTGGGAGTACAACTACACCGGCGAGCCGTGGAAGACCCAGGCGGCCGTCCGCAAGGCCCAGCAGAACCTGTACTTCAACGCTCCGGTCGGCTCGTTCGGCAACGACGACCTCGGCGCGATGAGCTCCTGGTACGTCTGGTCCGAGCTCGGCATGTACCCGGAGACCCCGGGCACGGACACCCTGGCGCTCGGCAGCCCGGCGTTCCCGGTGGCCAAGGTGACCTTCGGCAACGGCAAGACGGTGCGGATCAACGCTCCGCAGGCCGCGCCCGACGCGCCGTACGTGCAGTCGCTCGGCGTCAAGGGCACGGAGTGGAACACCTCCTGGCTGACGTACCAGCAATTCGCGGGCGCGGGCACGGTCGACTTCACGCTCGGCACCGAACCCGACAAGTCCTGGGCGTCCGACCCGTCGGCGGCACCACCGTCCGACACCACGGGCGGCGACCGGGTCCTGGCGGCGACCGGCCCCTCCAGCGACGGCCTGGTGCTCCAGCCGGGCGCGTCCGGTGACGGCACGCTCGACCTGACCAACCTCGGCGGCAAGGCCGTCACGGTCGACTGGAAGGCGACGACGCCCTCCGGCATCACGCTGGACACGGCGTCCGGCTCGGTGCCAGTGCCCGCCTCGGGCAGCGCCGAGGCGAAGGTCCATGTGACAGCGGGCACGAGCGAGGGAACCTTCCCGGTCACCTTCGCGCTGACCGACCACAGCACCGGCGCGGCGCTCAGCGGGGCCACCCTCCGCGTGGCCGTGGCCAAGGCCGGTGCGCTGTGGCCGTACGCCACCAACAAGGGCATCTACCCCGACGGCACCGGCTACTCGGGCGGCTTCGACGGCGGGGGCTGGGCCTTCTCGCAGAACGCGCTGTCGGCGGCGGGCGTCACCAGCGGCTCCGCCCTCACGGTCGACGGCGTCTCCTACACCTGGCCGTCGGTGACATCCGGTCAGCTCGACAACCTGGAGATGGCCGGTCAGACCATCCCGATGCCGGCCGGCACGTCGGGTGCGTCACTGGGCCTGCTGGGCTCGGCGGCCAACGCACCGACCGACGGCAGCGGGGTGTCGGGCACGGTGACCGTCACCTACACCGACGGCACCACCTCCCAGGCGACCGTCGGCTTCTCGGACTGGACGCTCAACGGCGGGTCGAGCAAGCCGCTCGCGGGTGACACGACGGCCGTCACGACGGCCTACCGAAACACCGGGAGCGGGGGCCGGGACAACGTGAAGACCTACGTCTTCGCCACGAAGGTCCCGCTCGACGCGTCCAAGCAGGTGGCGTCGATCACGCTGCCGGTGACGGGCTCGACGGGCACCGACCACCTGTTCGCCTACGGCTTCGGCCAGTAGGAGCTCGGCACGCGCCGACGCATTCGGGCCGGTTCCCGGGCATGAGCCCGGGAACCGGCCCCACGCGGGCACAGGCCCGCCCGGCCGTCCCCTGCGGAGTCTTATGGGGCGCTTTGGGCCCTGGGGCGGGGTCAGATCCAGGTGGGCACGTGCCCCTCGGCATAACGGGCGCCGAAGCCGCCGTGGGGCAGGATCTCGTCGATCGCGGCGAGTTCGGCCCCGGTCAGAGTGACGTCGGCGGCGCCGGCGTTCTCCTCGATGCGCCTGGGACTGCGGGTGCCGGGGATGGGCACGACGTGCTCGCCGCGGGTGAGCAGCCAGGCCAGGGCCAGTTGGGAGACGGTGATGCCCTTGGTCGCGGCCAGGTCACTCAGCAGGTTGACGGCCTCGACGTTCTTCTCGAAGTTGCCGGGAGCCCAGCGCGGATCGGAGTTGCGCATGTCCGTGGCGTCGTATTCTCCGGCGGGCTTGGCGGTGCCGGTGATGAAGCCGCGGCCCAGTGGGGAGTAGGCGACGAAGCCGATGCCGAGTTCGTCGAGGACCGGGAAGAGCTGCTCGACGTCCCGCTCGAACAGGGAGTACTCGGTCTGCAGGACGGAGACCGGCTGCACCGCGTGCGCGCGACGGATGGTCTCCGGTCCGGCCTCGCTCAGGCCGAAGTACTTCACCTTGCCCGCGTCGATGAGTTCCTTGACTGTGCCGGCGACGTCCTCGATGGGCACGTCCGGGTCGACACGGTGCTGGTAGAGGACGTCGATGCGGTCGGTGTCGAGGTAGCGCAGGCTGTTGTCGGTGACCTTGCGGATGTTGTCGGGGCGGCTGTCGAGGCCGAATCCCTCGGACAGATTGGACAGGTCGAAGCCGAACTTGGTGGCCAGGACCACCTCGTCGCGGAAGTCCTTGACCGCCTTGCCGACCAGGATCTCGTTGGAGCCGGTGCCCCAGCCGTAGAGCTCGGCGGTGTCGAAGAAGGTGACGCCCAGGTCGTGGGCGCGCCGGATGGCGGCGACGCCCTCCTGCTCGTCGCCGGGGCCGTAGGCCATCGTCAGGCCCATCGAGCCGTAGCCGATCGCCGAGACCTCCAGGCCCTGGCCGCCGAGTGTCCGGTGCTGCATGACGCGCTCCTCAGGTCAAACCAAAACGTTTGCTTTGACCGTACGCCCTGTGGGCGGCCTTTGCCAAACAAACCTTTTTGGTTAGGTAGTCTTCAGACATGGCCTCTTCGACCAGCGCAGACTCGACCCGCGACCGCATCGTCACCGCGGCCAGGGCCGAGTTCGCCCGGTACGGGATCGCGGGCGCGCGGATCACGCGCATCGCCAAGGCCGCGAAGACCAGTTCGGAACGCCTCTACGCGTACTTCCGCAGCAAGGAAGCCCTCTACGGGTTCGTGGCCGAACAGGAGATGGCCGCGGTGGCCGAGGCGACCCGCCTGGACCCCACCGACCTGCCCGAGTACGCCGGGCGGGTGCACGACTACTTCATCCGCCACCCCGACCGCTTCCGGCTGATGAGCTGGGGTCGACTGGAACTCGCGGGCGACGACGCCGACACCGCCACCCAGGAAACCGTACGCCGCAAGGTCGAGCAGCTCCGCAAGGCCCAGGAAGCCGGCCACCTGGATCCCGCCTGGGAGCCCATCGACATCCTCGTCTTCGTCAACCAGATCGCCATGGCATGGGCCGGCCAGCTCGATCTCGTGGACACGGCCGCCGACCAGGTCCGCGACCCCTCCCCGGCAGCCCGACGCGCCGCCGTCGTCAACGCTGTCCAGCGCCTCTTCCCCGCCACCGCAGGCAACACCAGCGTCGGCACTTCTGGCACCGGCAGGGCATAGCCGCCTCCATCCACTGCCTTACGAGCGTTCGATGCGGTGGACTACTCGGGCTCCGGGTTCGGTGTCTTGGCGCTCGGGGTGGGTCACAGCGGGTCGGTCCAGGCGGCGTCGGACCGGGTCAGCGTGAACGCGGCGACGGTCGCGGCCGCGAGGAGCACCGCGGCGAACAGCAGGGGCAGGGCCGGGCCCCCGTGCAGGACGGTGACGGCGCCGATGAGGCCGCCGGAGAACATCGCCGCCGTCGAGAGCAGACGTCGACCGGCCTTGCCGCCCCTGCCTCCGGCGGCACGACTGTCGGAGGCGATGCCGGTGATGGTGAGCGTCAATACGGTCGTGGTCAGATCGGGTACGGCCAGCGCGCGTGCGGCGGCGTTCTGCACGCCCATGGCGAGGCCGAGCAGCGCGATCAGGGCGTACTGGCTGGTGCCCGTGTAGGGAGTGGCGGCGGCCTGGGCGATGACGTACGCCGCCAGGACCAGAACCGTCTCCACGACGAGGGCCAGGTGCAGTACGCGTCCGCGGTGCGCACGCGCTCCATGGGCCACGCGGCCGCCCAGCAGGGCGCCCACCGCGAACGCGGCGAGCGCGGCAAGCGACGCGGCGAGGGAGAAGCCCGCGGCACCGGCGATAGCGAAACCGGAGAAGACCACGTTGCCGGTCATGTTGGCGACGAAGACATGCCCCAGGCCGAGGTAACTGAAGGCATCCACGAGGCCGGTCACCACCGTCAGCGCGAGCATCAGCGGCGGAAGAGGGCCGTGCCGGTCCTTTCCGTCGGGGACGACGGTGGCCCATGCGTCGCGCAGGACGACCAGCATGACAACGCTCCGATTCGTGAGGCGGGCGGTTCCCGTTCAGCCTCTGGCGCGACGAGCGTTTCGTCCAACATATGGATGTGGGCGGAGCAATCGTTCTCACCGATCAATAGACCTCCCCTTGTCCCTTGGCGGCGTGCCGTTCCATCACGGCGAGGAACGCGGCGGCAGCCGGTGCCAGTCGCTTGCTGTCGTAGACCGCGCAGACGTTGTGCACCGCCGCGTCGTCCGCGAGACGGAGCGCGCGGGCGCCGTACGGCAGCGCGTCGCCGGGATTGCAGCCCAGAAGGGAGCCGGCTCCGAAGACCGTCGAGCGGGGTACGACCGTCACGCCGATGCCTCGCGCGGCCAGCCGGATCATGTCGTGGATCTGGCCGACCTGGAAGTGCCGGCCGGGTTCCACTCCGGCGCGCGCGAAGGCGGCCTCGACCTGGCGGCGCAACCCGGTGCCCGTCGTGAACTGGATGAGTTGGTGACTCTCCGGCAGGTCGGCCAGGTGCACCACGTCACGGTCGGCCAGGCCGTGGTCGGCGGGCACGATCAGGACGAGCGGGTCGTCGGCCAGGATGCGATGTTCGAGCCCTTCCGGTACCTGGTGGGGGCCGAGGCCCACCACGGCGAGGTCGAGTGCGCCGGACAGGACTGCGGCGGCCATCTCGGAACTCGGTGCGTTGACCACGTGGAAGTCGATTCCCGGATGCCGGGAGTGGTACTCGGCCATCACCTCGACCAGGTCGAACGAGGAGGCGCGCGTCTGCATGAGTCCCAGGCGCAGCCGCCCGCGTCGCAGGCCCGCCAGCGCGTCGAGTGCCGCCTGGGCGTTGTCCACGTCGGCCAGGATGCGCCGGGCCAAGGGTTCGAGCAGTTCACCGGCGGCGGTCAGCCGTACCGAGCGGCTCGTACGGCTGAACAGCTGGGCGCCGACCTCCTTCTCCAGTCGGGCGATCTGCTGGCTCAGCGCGGACTGCGCGACGTAGCAGTTCGCCGCGGCCTGGGTGAAGTTGCGCGTCTCGGCAACGGCGAGGAAGTACTTCAGGTGCCTCAGGTCCATCCCACACCCATCTCCTAAACCGATCAATATATGAAGAATCATGCGTTGGACCGCATGATTGTTCCAGACCTGGCGTCGCGCAGATCGCTGTCGCATGCTTCGCGGACTGCGACGTCGAAGCCGCGCGGCGCTCCCCGTTCTCCGGCGGGATTCCCCGTAGCCGTGGGCTGCGCGCCGAGTCCGCGGCGGCGTTCTCCGTCCGTAGCGGACCGTCAATCCCTCGGTCAGTTCAACCGTCCTTGGCGCGAACTGGTGGTAAATCGTGGCAACATTCCGGGACATGCAAGTACATTTCCGTCCACTGCTTCGCGATCGCACCGGCAGACGGGCCAAGGGATGAGCACGGCCGACCGCGTCGCGGTGACGCCCGGGATCGCACGGCTGCACGCGTCGCCCGGACTTGCCGGGCCCGGACGGCTCGGGCTGGTGACCAACCACACCGGCGTCCTACCCGACCTGCGCCCGGCCGCGCCCGCGCTACTCGAGGCCGGCGCGCGGCTGGTCGCCCTGTTCGGTCCCGAACACGGGCTGCACGGGATCGAACAGGCCGGTGAGAGCGAGGCCGCTCAGGCGGACCCCACCACCGGCCTGCCGGTCCACGACACCTACCGGTGCAGTGGCGAGCGCCTCGACAAACTGCTGATCGACAGCGGCGTCGACGCGCTCGTGTACGACCTGCAGGACATCGGGGCCAGGTTCTACACCTACGTGTGGACCATGTTCGACCTGATGGTCTCGGCGGCTCGTACGGGCGTACGGTTCGTGGTCGCCGACCGGCCGAATCCCCTCGGTGGACTCGTCAGCGAGGGCCCGCTGCTGGACCCGGCATGGGCCAGCTTCGTCGGGCGCGCGGCGGTACCCGTCCGCCACGGTCTCACCTGCGGTGAACTCGCCCGGCATCTCAACGCCTCGGCCGTACCCCAAGTGGCGGGCAGTGCGGCTGACTTGACGGTGATCGAGGCCGCCGGCTGGCGGCGCGGCATGGACGCGGGGGCCACCGGTCTGCCGTGGGTCGCGCCCTCGCCGAACATCCCGACGTCGACCACTGCCACGTTCTACCCCGGCACCTGTCTGTTCGAGGGGACGAATCTCTCGGAGGGCCGTGGTACGACGCAGCCCTTCGAGATCGTCGGGGCCCCGTACATCGACGCGCGGTTCGCGCCCTCGCTCGCCGAGCTCGCCCTGCCTGGAGTGCACTTCCGTGATCTGCGGTACGTACCGACCTTTCACAAACACGCCGGACGGCCGCTGCGCGGGGTCCAACTCCACATCACCGATCGCGAAGTGTTCGCGCCCGTGCGTACCGCTGTCGCGATGCTGGCCACGCTGCGGCGGCTGTACCCGGGAGACTTCGACTGGCGCACCTCGGACGGCGGCGTGGAGGGGACCGACCACCGTCACTTCATCGACCTGCTGTGGGGGTCCGACCGGTTGCGGCGCGCCGTCGACGCGGGCGAAGACCCGCTGCCGCTCTGCGATCCACCGGCGCCGCCCGGCCGGTGGGCCGGCGACGCCGTGTTGCTCTACTCCTGAGACCTCCTGGGCCGCCGCCGCGACGCGTTGCCCGCTGTCATCACCAACGCCACGCCCAGCCCCGTCGCCGACGCCGACGCCGCGGGGGACGTTCGACGCCGTCCGTGATCTGCGTATGGAAGGACAACCCCATTGATGACGACAACCCCGTCGACGACCGATCGCACGACGACATCCCGGGTCGAGACGCGTGGCTTTGGCCCGGGCGACGGCCCGCGGTTGGTGGAGTCGTGGCGCCGGAGTGCGCCGGCCGACTCCATCACCCCGGACCGCTTCCGCTCCCTGGTGCTGCTCGACCCCAACTTCGATCCGGAGGGCCTTCGGGTCGCCGTCGACGGCGACCGTGTCCTCGGCGCGGCCTACGCGGTGCGCCGCCTGACGCCGATGACCGGCACCGACCTGGAGCCGGAGCAGGGCTGGATCCCGTTCTTCTTCGTCGACCCGGCCGCCCGCGGGCGCGGCCTCGGCCGCCGGCTGCTGACCGACGCCCTCGACTGGCTGCACAGCCACGGCCGCACCCGGGTGGACTTCTCCTCGTACACCCCGAACTACGTCCTCCCCGGCCTGGACGCCGAGGCGTACCCCGAAGCGGCCGGACTCCTTGAGTCCCTGGGCTTTCGCACGCTGTACGAGGCGGCGGCGATGGACCGCGGCCTGGTCGGCTATCGCATCCCGGAGGATGTCGCGTGCCGCTTGGACGAACTCACGGCGCAGGGCTACCGGTTCGCCACTCCGTACGACGACGACCTGGTGGACCTGTTCGCGCTGGCCGGGAACCACTTCGGCCCGGACTGGGCGTGCACGATCCGTCAGTGTCTGGCCGCGGGCACACCGCTCGACCGGATCGTCGTTGCCCGGGACCCTTCGGGCCGCCTGGTCGGCTGGGCGATGCACGGCACGTTCGACTCGGTGGACGAGCGGTTCGGGCCGTTCGGCGTGCTGGAGGAGATGCGCGGCACCGGACTCGGCAAGGTCCTGCTCCACCTGGTCCTGGAGCGGATGCGGGCGCGCCGCGCGCACTCCGCGTGGTTCCTGTGGACCGGCGAGCAGTCCCCGGCGGGCCACCTGTACCGCAAGAGCGGTTTCACCACGACCCGGGTGTTTCGCGTGATGCGCCGGGAGGCCGCCCGATGACGCCGTCACACCGAATCGGTGGCCTGAGCCGCCGTCACTTCGCGCTCGTGCTCCCCTCGGCGCTGCTGCCCCCGGCGCTGCTCGCCTCCGGATGCGCCGCGCCGTACCAGGGCACCGGGCGGCCCGGGGATCCGATCGTCCTCACCCTGCTCTCCCACTACGCGAGCGGGGCGCTCAAGGAGGCCCTGCAGCGTCCGGTCGACGAGTGGAACGCCACTCATGACCGGGTCAAGGTGCGGACGAAGGCCGTCGAGTTCACGGACCTGCTGACCACGTTCATGGTCCGGCAGGCCGCGGGCCAGGGCGCCGACATCCTCCATCCGTACTGTCTGTGGAACGGCCAACTCGTCCAGGCCGGTGTCCTGCGGCCCGCCCCCGCCGAGCATGCCGAGGAGATCAGGCGCGGCTACGGCGGGGCCGCGGTCGGCGCCTCGTCGGTGAAGGGCAGGATCTACGGCTACCCGACCGAGGTGCAGACGTACGCCCTCTACTACAACAAGCGACTGCTGCGCGAGGCCGGCATCGAGCGTCCTCCGCGCACCTGGCGTGAGTTGGAGGAGGCGGCCTACCGCACCGCCAAGCGGGACCGGTATGGCAACACGCTGGTCCAGGGGTTCGGGCTGTCGACCTACGACGACTCCACCACCGTCGGCCAGACGCTCGCCCTGCTCAACGCCGCCGGCGGAACGTTCGTCTCCGCGGACGGCAGGAGCACCGCCATCGACTCGCCGGCCGGCCGGGCCGTGTTCGATCTGGAGCACCGCCTCGTCGTCAAAGGTGCGAGCGCCCCTGGCGTCAACGTCTACAAGGCGTTCCAGTCCGGACAGGTGGCCATGGTGGTCAGCGCCGGCTGGTGGACCGGAAGCCTGAAGACCGAGATGGGCCAGACCTACCGCGATGTCGGCGTCGCGCCGCTGCCCGTCCCCGAGGCGGACGGCAGGCGCGCCACACTCTCCACCGGCTTCATGCTGGGGGTCAACACGGCCAGTGAACACCCGCGCGAGGCCTGGGAGTTCCTGCGCTGGCTCAACACCGAGAAGGTGAGCGTCAAGAGCGCCAAGAAGGGTGCGACAGCGACCCGGATGAGCTCCCTGCAGGTGTCGGTCGGCTCTCTGACCGGCCGCGCCGAGGACATGCGGACACTCCTGAGCGAAGGCAGCGATCCGAACCTGCGCCCCTTCCTGGACGCGCTGGCGTACGCGGTGCCGGAGCCGAACGTGGCGGGCGCGCAGCAGGCCAAGTCGCTGCTGCGCAAGAACATCGAGGCGTTGTGGACCGGTCAGCAGTCGGTCGACGAGTCACTGCGCACCATCCGCCGTCAGGTCGATCAGGAGGTGTCGCGCTCATGGTGAACGCCTTGGCACCGGAGACGACCGAGCGGGTGCACAGCCCCCGGGACGCCGGGTCCACCGGGCCCGCCGTCGACGGCCGCCGCCGGACCCGGCCCCGACGCCGCCAGGCCGTCGTCGCCTATCTCTTCCTGGCGCCGACGTTGCTCTTCTTCGCGGTCTTCCTGATCCTGCCGCTCGGCTTCGCGCTGCTGCTGTCGATGTCCCGCTGGGCCGGGTTCGACCTCGGCGACATCGATCCGGTCGGCCTGGACAACTTCACCGACCTCTTCGTGGACGGTTCGACGTTCCTGACGCCGATCCTCACCAATACGCTGCTGTTCGCCCTGGGCACCGTGGCTCTCGCGCTCGCCGGCTCCGTGCTCGTCGCCAACTGCATCGACAAGCTGCGGTTCCAGGGGCTGTGGCGCACCCTGTACTTCCTGCCGATCGTCACGACCGTCGTCGCCATCGGCAACGTATGGAAGTACATGTACGAGCCGGGCGGCCTCGTCAACGGTGTCCTCAACGCCCTCGGGCTCGGCTCGGTGGCGTTCCTCCAGGACCCGGACACCGCGCTGCCCTCAGTCGTGGTCGTGCAGGCCTGGGCCTCGGTCGGCACGGCGATCCTCATCCTGACCGCCGGGCTGAAGTCCATTCCCGAGTCGTACTACGAGGCCGCCGCGCTCGACGGTGCCGGGCCCGGCACCGTCTTCTGGAAGATCACACTGCCGCTGCTGCGGCCGTCCCTGCTGTTCGTGTGCATCACCCAGTTCATCACCGGCCTGCAGTCGTTCGCGCTGATCATCGTGATGACCAAGGGCGGCCCGGGTGACGCGACCAATGTCGCCGCGCTGGAGATGTACCGCCAGGCCTTCTCGTACGGCGACTGGGGCACTGCGAGCGCCGCGGCCTTCGTGCTGTTCCTGGTGGTCCTCGTGGTCACCCTCGTGCAGTTGTGGATCTTCCGGCGCAAGGGAGAGGACACATGATCCGCCGCCGCTTCCCGTGGTTCTCGTATCTGGTGGTCATCACCGGCGCCGTGCTCACGGTGGTGCCGTTCCTCGACATGGTGATGACGTCCTTCAAGGGGCCCGGCGAGTCCGGCACGCTGCCGTACCGGTTCCTGCCCGAGGCGTTCGACCTGTCCAACTACCGGGCGGCGATCGACCAGCTCGATCTGCCGGTGCTCTTCCGCAACAGCGTCATCGCCACCGCCGTGATCACCGGATCGGTGCTGCTCACGTCGTCACTCGCCGGCTACGCGCTCGCCAAACTCCACTTCCCCGGACGGAACTTCATCTTCCGCCTTGTGCTGTCGACGATGATGTTCCCCCCGTTCCTCTTCTTCATCCCGCACTTCCTGATCCTGGTGCACTGGCCGCTCGCGGGCGGCAACGACCTGTTCGGGCGCGGCGGCGCGGGCTTGACCGTCAGCATCACCGCACTCGCCATGCCGTTTCTC
Organism: Streptomyces sp. RLB3-17; assembly: GCF_007113425.2. NCBI lineage: Bacteria > Bacillati > Actinomycetota > Actinomycetes > Kitasatosporales > Streptomycetaceae > Streptomyces > Streptomyces sp. RLB3-17. Next base: position 554,604 of record NZ_CP041610.2, read on the forward strand.
GTCAACGGCTTCGGGATCTTCCTGATGCGCCAGTTCATGGTCTCGATCCCGGACGAGGTCCTCGAGGCCGCGCGCATCGACGGGGCGGGCGAGTTCGCCGTGTGGTGGCGGATCGTGGTGCCGCAGACCAAGCCGGTCATGGTGACGCTCGGGCTGCTGACCTTCGTCGACGCCTGGAACGAGTACATCTGGGCGCTGCTCGTCTCGACCGCCAACCCGGACGTGATGACCCTGCCCGTCGGCATCCAGCTCTTGCAGGACTACGTCGACCCGACCCGCACGATGCCCATCGTCATGGCCGGCCTCGTCCTGAGCATCCTGCCGGTCCTGATCCTCTTCCTGCTGCTCCAGAAGTACTACATCCGTGGCGTCATGCTCAGCGGTCTCAAGTGAAGAACGCGGCCGCCGACGCCCTGGCCGCCCTCCCCTGCGTCAGCAGGCCACCTCAGGCCGCCACACCTATCGTGGATGGGAGGAAGGGGCTACTGCACATCGTCGATGTGTACGCCCAGTGCTGCAACGTCAAGGAGCGCGTCATGTCGCGCAGCAGCAACGCCGCCGTCCTGGAGGGCTTCGGATCAGCGGTGAACACTGACCACCTCGGCGAGCTCGAGGAATACGTGGCGCCCGACTCTGTGGACCACGACCCGGCCCCAGGCCAGGTTCCGGGACCGGAAGGCTATGAGGAGATGTTCGCCACGATGCGGCGAGCCTTCCCCGATCTGCACATCGAGGTCGAGCACGTCATGGCCACCGACGACGAAATCGCGTTCGCCTACACCATCACGGGCACACATCTCGGTGAACTGATGGGGCACAGTCCGACGGGAAAGACGGTGAGTTACCGAGGCATGCAGATCAGCCGGTTCGCCGACGGGAAGATGGTCGAGCGCTGGGGCAGCAGCGATGAGCTCGGCATGCTCCGTCAGCTCGGTCTCACCTGATCAAGTACACATCGCCGGACTGTTGGGCGGTCGGCCTTCGGTTCGGACCGAGCCGACTCACTCCTCCGGTCGGTAGCTCCCAGGGGGCGGGCGCATCACGCCTGTGGCGGGACCGGCGTCGGCCATGCGGTCGGCGACGCCGGTGTCGACGAACTTCCCGGTCCCGGTACGGGACTTCACCGCGCGCCTCACGGTGACCGCGGTCGGCTCGGACCATTCCGAGGTCCACTGGGCCGCCCAGTTCCGGGGAACTTCCTCGTCCGCATTGAGGACGGCATCCTGGTGGAGCAGGGGGACGTGATCGAGCGGGAGCGGCACATCTCACGAGCAGGCAAACCGAACCCTCCGTTGAGGAGGTGGCGGGCGCCACTCCACTACGGCACCCAGTCGCCTTGTCGATCAGGCCGAGTCGCTCGCTTCCAGGGCCACCCGGCCTGGCCGGGGTTCCGTCCCGCTTCACGCTTCCAGTAGTGGGTAATCGGTGTAGCCGGCTGCATCCGGACCGTAGAAGAGGTCCTTCTTCGGTTCGGCGAGCGGCGCGTGGGAGGCGATCCGGGCCGGCAGATCCGGATTGGCGATGAACGGCTGCCCGTAGGCGACCAGATCCGCCAGGCCGTCGCTCAGAATCGAGTTCCCTCGGTCCTGGTCGAACCCGACGTTCGCCATGATCGTGCCTTCATAGACCTTCCGGAAGTGCCGGAACATGCCATCGCCGGCCAGCTCCTCCAACGGTCCTCCGGTGGGGTCGGCCATCATCCCCATGAGCAGGAGATGTGACAGTTCATAGTCGTTGAGCCGTCCGAGCACGTACTCGCTGTCAGCCAGCGCCTCGACCCCGGAGATGAACTCTCCCGTCTCGGACCAGGCGGGTCCGGCTTTCACACCGACACGCCGCAGCTCGACGAACTCGCCGACAGCCTCGATGATCTCGAAGAGGAAGCGGGCACGGTTCTCGATCGTGCCGCCGTAGCGGTCCGTGCGCAGATTGGTGCGGGGATTCAGGAACTGACTGATCAGGTAGTTGAAGCCTGCCTGCAGCTGCACACCGTCGAATCCCGCCGCCATGGCGTTGCGAGCCGCCGCCGCATAATCGGCGACCGTCCGACGGAGGTCGTACGCCGACATTGCCCGGGGCTCCACGGTGGGCTTGCGGCCAGCCGAAGTCGGGGCCAGTAGCCCCGGGTTGACGGCTGAAGGCGCGAGGGGCGGGCGGCCGTCGAAGAAGTCGGGGTGAGAAGCGGACCCGGTGTGCCACAGCTGAGCGAAGATGACACCACCTGCGCGGTGGACCGCATCTGTCACCTGCTTCCAGTGGGCGACCTGCTCATCGGTGAACAGCCCCGGAACGTCATGCCATCCGACCGCGTCGCGGCTGATCCACACACCCTCGGAGACGATCAGACCGGCTGAAGCCCGCTGGGCGTAGTACTCGACGTGGAGATCAGTGGGCAGGAGATCGCGATTGCGTGCACGACTCCGCGTCAACGGGGCCATGACCACGCGGTTCGCCAGAGAGACGTCGCGCATCCGGTAAGGCAGAAGCAAGGACTGTGTCGAGCTCATATGTGACTCCTGATGTGAGAGCGGGGCCAGGAAGATCTCGGGAGGCGACCGGTGACATCTGGCACCGACCCATTAAGGCCCGGAAATGTGCTTTAGCTCGACCGTAGCACTCATCCGCACTAAAGCAAATATCTGTGCTCCAAGGTGCCCCCCTGCCGTCGGTAGTCGGCAGTCGGGCCCGTCGCAGGGGGCCTGAGGATCCCGTGGCGCACGTAGCCCATGCGGATGTGCGCGTAGGGGTGGTGACCGCACCCGACCCAGCCGCCCAAGCCGCCTGATCCACACCTGCCGCGCGACGACATCAACAGGCACCGGCTCGACGTACGCAACCCGGACCGAACCCGGGCTCGCGATTCCATCTCTCTCGCGATCGACATCGAAGACGCATACTTCACCTGACAGACAGGGCCGGAAAGCAACAAGCACATTCCTGGGCATCCTGGCGTCGGTGAAGCTGATCCTCATGCGGAGCAAACGGCTCGTCCGGGCAACCCCGGCCCTGCGACAAACCAGTCCGCTACCGCGAGGCCTTCGGCATCAAAGTCTCCGAGCCCTTCCAGACTCCGTAAGGCGCAAACCGAGCACCCTGCTCGCCGGCTGTTGGAGGAGACGTGACCAACCTGCTCTCAGCAGTTCTCAAGGCTCATGGCGGCACCGAGCGGTGGGGTCGGCACACAACCGTGACTGCCACCATCGTCAGTGACGGAGAGCTCTTTGCGGCCAAGGGCCTGCCCCAGGACCTCCAGCCACGCCGCATGACTGTCGACACGCACAAGGAACACGCTTCAGTGCGCCCCTTCGGGGCTCCCGAACAGCGCTCAGACTTCACACCCGACCGCATCGCGATCGAACGCGTCGACGGCACCGTCGTAGCCGAGCGTTCCCATCCACGGGCGTCATTCCGGGGACACACCCTGGAAACGCCCTGGGATCCACTGGACCGCGCCTACTTCAACGGCTACGCCCTGTGGACGTACCTGACCACGCCGTTCTTCGCGATCATGAACGGCATGGGCGTAGAGGAGTCGGAACCGTGGAACGAGTCGTCAACTGAGCGATGGCGCCATCTGCGGGTCACTTTCCCGGACGACATCGCAAGCCACAGCACGGTGCAGGACTTCTACTTCGGGGACGACTATCTGCTCAGGCGCCACGACTACCACGTCGACATCGCCGGCGGCTTCGCGGCCGCGCAGTACGTCTACGACATCGATGAAGCAGACGGAATCAAGTTCCCGACCAGGCGTCGCGCCTACCTCCGCCGGTCCGACGGACGTCCCGACCACGATCACCTCATGGTCAGTATCGACCTGCGCGATGTCCATTACCTCTGACAGCGCCAGTCATGCGGCAGCCCTGGCTCCTCGCCGGGGAGCACATCCGCATGACGGCAGGCCCCTGCTGCGACGGGCGGCTCAGGTGCCGGCGAGCGAGGCACAACGGCGAGGACCGCGCCGGAGGGCCGACTGTCAGACCTGGTCGGCGCCGGCCCGCTTGCGCGCACGATAGTTGCGCAGGTTGGCCGCGTTGCCGCAGACGTGGACGTCGTGCCAGACGCCGCTGTTGTTGCGGGAGCGGTCGTAGAAGGCAACCAGGCAGCGCGTGTTTCGGCAGGCCTTCAGCCGGCGCAGGGTGTCGGTGCACTGTGCCTGGTAGACCTCGATGAGGGCGAGTGACGCCACCTGCCGCCATCCCGTACCGCGGGGCTCGGCGTGGACGGCCCCGTGCTCGTCGAGCCGCAGTGCGGTGGGCAAGGTCATCAGTGAAGCCGCCGGGCCGACCTCCGTCGCCGAGTCACCGAGCTGGGCGTGGAGGCTCTGCCCCAGGTCATGACGGAAGTCGCGCAGGCCCTGCACGTCCTCGGCTGTCAGTTCGATGCCGGGTGCGGGCCGGTGGGACACGCCACTCCAGCTCTTCAATGCCTGGTCGAGCCAAGTACGGGCGCCCTCGGCGGTCTGCAGAAGGTCGGACTCCCGGGGCTTGCCGGCGGACAGCGTGTTGAGCAGGTCCTGTACGAAGGCCAGCCCGCCCGGGGCGGGCTCCAGGCCATATCGGGCTGTCGCAGTCCAGGACATTCGCGCATCTCTTTCGGTGACGGCAGCTACAGCAACATGTCCATAGCCTATTTACTTATTACGTCTGGCAGTGTAACTCTCCGAATGACGAGTGTCGGCTTCCCGAAGCTCCGCGTAGGGCCCGGTGGGTTCGCCCTTGCAGGCTGTGCCGCTCGGGTGAGTCGCGGACAGAAGCATCTGCACGTCGGACACGCACTCGGCTGACGCCTCCCGGCCCCGGGCGCCCCGACCATGGTGTGACCGGGCGGCCACGGCCCGGCCGCTCAGCCCTTGGCGGACCTCGCCGAGCCCCACAGTGCGCCCTGGTTGACCCGGCCAGGATGCAGTTCCAACATGCCGCGGTAGAGGTCGAGAGTGGTCTTGGTGTGCCCTGCGACCGCCTCGAAGTCGTGGATGTAGCGCCGGGTTTCGGCGATTGCCTTCGGGTCGTCAGGACGGTCGGGGTTCTTGTGCCCCGCGACCACCGCTTCTGGCTCCAGCGCGGCGATGGTGTCGAGGGCATCCAGCCAGGCTCGGCGGCCCTCGGCGGGCGATTCGGCGAGATAGAGGTGAACATCGTTGTAGACAGCATCTCCGGCCACGACCAGGCCGATCGACGGCACGTGCAGACAGGTGGTGTCATCGGTGTCCGTGTGCCCGAGTCCCACGACGACAAGGTCATGGCCCTCCAGCTCCAGCCGATCGCCGGCCAGCGGCTCCGCGGCCACGAGCCTGTCCGGGATCTGGCCCGGGAAGCGCTTGCCCCAGAACGAGGCCACGAACTCCGGTGCCATCTGCTTCTTCATCTGCTCCACCACCGCCGGCGTCGCCACCGCGCGCGCCCCCGGGAAGCGTTCAAGAAGGGTGCCCAGCCCGAACCAGTGGTCACCGTGCCCGTGGGTCACGAAGACCGTGGTGAGGTTCATGCCGCTCGCCGCGACCCAGTCGGCCAGCCGGTCGGCCTGCTCGGCGGTCATCAGCGCGTCGACCAGCACCGCATCGCGGTCGCCTGCGATCAGTGTGGCCGTGATGGGCGACCACATGCGCCGGGGGACGTCGGGCGGCAGGTCCGCGATCTCGGTGGGGATCGACGGCGCCACGTGGACACTCCAGCTCAGTTGCGCTCCGGGCATGATCGCTTCCTTGGGACTCAGAGGCAGCCACGAGAGAGCTGTAGCCGATCACCCATGTCGATACCTGTGAATGCTGCCTGGCCTGTCGTACTTCTCCAGCCGAAAGTAACTCGACTCAACGACAGAGTCAATACGAGTATGATTATGTCGTACGGTCGTCGTTGTGTAGGCATTCAATTCCGCTGCGCAAGCGGTTCGCCGCCGCAGGTAGGTGACCAGACGACCGCGCGGGCCGCACGTTGCCCCTCAGGGAGGAGCCATCATGACCGCATCAGCGCCCAGCTCTCTGGAGTACGAGACCTTCGTTTCGGACGGCACACCCAGGGCCGGCGAGGAACGCCTGCCCAACGGTGACCGGCTCGTTTCCTCACCGCTGACCTCGACGCTGATCTTCGGGGAAGAGGACGCCGTCCTGGTCGATCCGCCTTTCACCCGAGAACAGACCGAACAGGTCGGTGACTGGGTCGAGCGGTCCGGCAGGCGCCTGACCCACATCTACTCCACCCACGGGCACGGCGATCACTGGTTCGGCACCGCGGAACTCGTGAAGCGATTCCACGACGTCACCGTCTACGCGACCCGCGGCACCATCGAGGTCATGCACCAGCAGGCCACCGACGGGCGCGAACAAATGTGGGACAAGCGCTTCCCCGGCCTGATCCCCGACAGCCCGGTTCTTGCCCAGCCCGTTCCCGCCGACGGCTTCCAGCTGGAGCGCAACCTCGTCCAGGCCGTCGAGGTCGGGCACACGGACACCGACGAGACGTCCGTCCTGCACGTACCGTCCATCGGCCTCGTAGTGGCCGGCGACGTCGCCTACAACGGGGTGCACCAGTACATCCTCGAAGGCGGCAATGGCGGCCTCCAGAAATGGCTTACGGCCATCGATCGCGTCGCCGCGCTCGACCCGCGCACGGTTGTGGCCGGCCACAAGAACAAAGACCTACCGGATGATCCCGCCATTCTCGACCGAACCCGGCAGTACCTGCTGGACGCCATCCGGCTACTCGACGAAAACCCGACTGCCCGCGAGTTCTTCGACCGGATGACAGGGCTCTACCCGGATCTGCTCAACCCGGGTCCGGTGTGGTACGGAGCGGTCGGACTACTGGGAAAGTGACCGGAAGTTGGCCGAGGGTTGGTGCAAGCCGCGTTGGCGGTCGGTGCGGAGCGAGGCTTCCCTCCGCTGGCGGTGGCCGTTGTCGACGTTGCCTGAGGGTTGATCGTCCTGCGGCGAGACGATGGCGGTATGCCTATGACCAGCCGAATTGCTGTGGCCAAGGCGCGCACTGCGCTCATTGCACTGAAGCCCTCCGGCCGGATCGACCTACCCGGAGGGATCGTCGACAGCATCCAGCAACCGTTCCGCAGCGTTTGGCTGGCGTCAGTTGGCGACTTCTCAACCCAACGTGAGCCAGCGGATGCCCAGGCGGCTGACGTCCGATGCCTCCTCCCTGGTGATCGGCTCGCGCCCCGTCGCCTTGCGCAGAAAGCGAAGCTGACTCCACCCCAGCTTCTCCAGTGCCGCTGCCCCGTCCGGTCCGAGCAGAAGTCCCTGCACCAAATCTGCGGCCTCGGAAGTCAGCCACGGCTCGCGCCCCAGGGCGTCGGCCAGGTCCAGGCCGTGCACGGCGACCTCAACCACGCGTGTCAGCAGGAACTCCGACAGGAGCATCGGATCGCCGTGCCGGGTGCGAACCACACGCCCTCCGGGCTCGGCCCGGCACAGTCGGTCCGCCTCTTGCCAAGTGGCGTTGAAGTCGTCGGCACGTGCGGCACCGCCGAGCTGTTCGGCCGCATGGTCTTGGGCCAGAGCGATTCGAGCCGCGTTGGTGCCCGGAGCGAAACGGGCGTCGGGCCGGTAGTACTCCACTGCCGAGACCTCGGCACGGATCGGCGCCGGCGCGGCCAGCATGCCCGGCAGCCAGGCAATCACCACGCGGACATGAGCCAGCAAGTCGCTCACGTCCCACGGTGCACACCGCGTCGGCAGACGCCACTCGGCCGCCGAAACCCAGGTCATCTCCTGCGCGAGCCGCCCCGCCTCAAGCCGAAACGCTTCAACTACCCGCCCCTGATCCATGCCGATCAAGCTACCCAACCAGAACTGGCACGGCAGTAGACCTCAAACGCGCTCCGTGTCCTCGGTACGGTCGAGCACGGTCGCATACAGCTGACCCCTGAGCTCCTGCTCGATTTCTCCGCCGTACTCGGCGTGGGCTCCGGCGACTTGGCGGCCGTGACGGGGATCGAGCCTCCCGGCGCGTCACCCGGACCGGCCACCGCTGGTGTGGCCGAGCTCATCTGGGACGTGCGACGTCTCACCGCGAGTCAGCTTCAACAGGTCAGCGACCTCGCGGAATCCATGCGGAAGTAACTGGGGGGCGGACGATGTCCCGGGCCCTGATCACGCGGGGACACAGGACGACGGTCCACCTTTCCCGTCGACGCCCACCACCAGGATCCTCGTCGGCCAACACCTCTTCGGGCGTCGCCGCAGCGGGCGCGGGCGCGCTCCGCCAGAGGCAACCGCGGTACAGCTATGTTCTGGCATTCTCCCGGCGCAGTGATGAGGTGACGTAATGTCCGACTTGCGTGACATAGTCAAAAGGCATACGCTTATTTCAAACGGGAGCTCGAGGTGCAGCGCCCCCTCTCCCCGGCGCCACTCATGAGTCGCTCTCCCGGCAGTGGTCGTACGGCGTGCAGCGCTGTTCCCATGCCGCGTTCCCACCGATGGAGGTCTGACGATGATCATTGACGCTGCAGAACTCGACGCCGCCCACGCGTACAAACTGCTGATCGGAAGCATCATTCCGCGCGCCGTGGCCTGGGTCAGCACGGTGTCGACCGAGGGCGTGGCCAATCTCGCGCCCATCTCCTTCTTCACCGCCGTCGGCAGGAAGCCGCCCATGGTCTCGATCACCCTGCAGCCGCAGGCGGACGGCGTCACTCTGAAGGACACCTTCATCAACATCCGTGATACCGGCGAGTTCGTCACCAACCTGGTGACGCTGCCGCAGGCGGACGCCATGCACGGTTCGGCCTACGGGTTCGAGCCGGACGTTGACGAGTTCGAGGCGCTCGGCCTGGGCAAGGAGCCGTCCGAGGTCGTGCGCGCACCCCGGGTCAAGGACGCGCCGATCTCCTTCGAGTGCGTCGTCGACCGGATCATCCCCGTCGGGGACGACATGGTCGACCACGTGGTGTGGGGCCGGGTGGTGCGCTTCCACGTCCGGGACGACCTCTACCTGGAGCGGGGCCGGATCGACACCGCCGCCCTCCCGGCCGTGGGACGGCTGGCCGCCGAGTACACGCTGGTCGAGAACGTCTTCACCACCCCCCTGGACAAGGAACTGCTCGAAGCCCGGCACGACCAGCGGATGCAGCGTCTGGACGGACGGCCCGCCGACTGGTCCCCGATCAACACCAAGGAATGGTCCGCCTCGGGCGAGGTCAGGGTCGCCCCCGGAAAGTGAGCGCGGCGATGAGGACAGAGCGGGTCGGAACGAGTGATGTGCGGTTCCGGCGGCAGGGCGAGGGCAACCTCGCTGTGGTGTTCGTCCACGGCTTCCTGGACGACCAGTACGTCTGGGACGGCCTGATCGGCGAACTCACCACCCCTGGCATCGAGTGCGTCACCCTGGACCTGGCCGGGAGCGGGGACCGCACGCAGGCGAGTGGGCCGTTCACGTACGACCGGTTCGCCGACGAGGTGGGCGCCGTGGCCGACGCCCTCGGCAAGCCCTTCGTGATCGTCGGGCAGAGTCTGGGATCGGCGGTGGCCGAGTTGGTGGCCGCACAGCGCCCCGACCGAGCTCTCGGTCTGGTCCTGGTCACCCCGGTCCCGCTGGGCGGCACCCGGCACCCCGACGAGGAGATGGACACCTTCCATTCCTTGGGCGGCGACGGCGACGCGCAGCGCGCGGTCAGGACACAGCTGTCGGCCGCGCTGGCGGAGGCGGACCTCGACCGGCTGGTGGTGAGCGGCACGCGGATGCGTCCCGAGACCGTGCGGGAGGCCGCCGACTGCTGGAACAACGGGCACCCGGCGGGCGAGCAGCCCAGCCGGTACACCGGGCCCGTGCTCATCGTGCGCGGCGAGGACGACGGATTCGTCACCGACGAGTCGGTCGCGCAGGGGGTCGCGCCGCGGTTCGCCGCGCCCGAGACGGTGGCGGTCGGCCAGGCCGGGCACTGGGCCCACCTGGAGCAGCCGACCCGCGTCGCGGGCCACCTCGATCGCTTCCTGGCCCGCACGCTGCCCGCCGTGCAGGTGTCGGCCTGGACCAACGCCTTCGAGGAGAAGTCGGCCAACGCGTTCAGTGACGCTTTCGCCGCCGACGTGACGCTGGAGGCGAGCGCCCTCACCCGCACGGTCGAGGGCCGCGACCAGGTCAAGAACGTGATGGCAGCGGCGAGCACGATCTACGAATCGCTCGTCTTCACCCAGGCGACCGTCAGCGGGGACCGCTCCTACCTGGAGTGGCGGGCCACCGCGTTCGGCGGCACGCAGATCGACGGCGTGACGATCCTGACGAAGAACGCGGACGGGCAGATCGTCCGGGCCGCCATCCACCACCGGCCGCTCGGCGTCGTCCACCGGTTCTCCGCCGAACTGGGCCGCAGGCTGCACGGCGTGCTCGACGCCGAGTACTTCCACCGGGGCTGAGCCCCCGTCCCGTCATTTTCCGTCATTCCGGCCAGAGCCCGGCCCTGGTCGCACCGAGGAGGTTGTTCCATGGTCCAGCGCGAGGATGTCGCATTCGGCGCCGACGGCGGAGTCACGCTGCGCGGCTGGCTCTTCCTGCCGGACGGTCCCGGCCCCCACCCGGCGATCACCATGGCCCACGGCTACGCGGGGGTCAGGGACCATGGCCTGGAGCCCTTCGCGCGGGCCTTCGCCGAGGCGGGCTTCGCCGTCCTGCTGCACGACCACCGCAACTTCGGCGCCAGCGACGGCCTTCCCCGGCAGGACATCGACCCTTGGCGGCAGATCGCCGACTGGCGCCGCGCCATCTCCTACCTGGAGAGCCGGCCCGAGGTCGACGCCGACCGGATCGGCCTGTGGGGCACGAGCTATGCCGGCGGCCACGCGATCGTGCTGGGCGCCACCGACCGCCGGCTGCGCGCCGTGGTCTCCCAGGTGCCGACCATCAGCGGTTTCGAGCAGGGGCGGCGCCGCATCGCGCCGGAAGCGGTCATGAAGCTGGAAGCGGCCTTCGACGAGGACGAGCGCGCCCAGGCCCGCGGCGAGGCCCCCCGCACCCAGGCCGTCGTCGGCGACGACCCGGCCGTGCCCGCCTCCTACCGCACGCAGGAAGCCATCGACTTCTACCTCCAGCCCGTACCGGAGGGCGTCTGGAGCAACGAGGTCACGGTCCGCTCCAACCGGCTGGCCCGCATGTACGAGCCCGGGACCTGGGTCACTCGGGTCTCCCCCACGCCGCTGCTCATGGTGGTCGCCGCGAACGACACCGTGACCCTCACCGACACGGGGCTCGCCGCCTTCGAGCAGGCCCTGGAGCCCAAGCGGCTGCAGATGATCCCCGGCGGCCACTTCGACCCGTACACCACCGAGTTCGACCAGGCGAGCACCGGCGCCCTCGACTGGTTCCGCCGGCACCTCTCCTGACGAGCGCCCCGACAGAGTGCAAGGACGAACCATGCCCCATCTGACCTACTCCATCGACGATGGCCTCGCCACGCTGGTCCTGACCAACCCGCCGCAGAATCGCATCGACCCGCGGATGGCCGCCGACCTCGCCGAGGCGCTGGAGGCGATCGGCCACAGCGACGCCCGGGCGGTACTGGTGCGCGCCGAGGGCCCGGACTTCAGCTTCGGCGGCGACATCGTCGACTGGCCGGATGCGGACGTACGTGAACTGCGGACCCTCTTCGAGCGCTACATGCAGGTCTTCAACCAGCTCGAGCGGCTCCCGCTGCCGGTGGTCGCCGCCGTCCACGGGCTGTGTTTCGGCGGCGGTCTGGAACTCGCGCTCCGCGCCGACGTGATCTTCGCCGGCGAGACGGCCCGCTTCGGCCACCCCGAACAGACCCTCGGCATCGTCACCCTGCTCGGCGGGATCTACCGGGTCGCCGAACGTGCGGGCCGGGCACGCGCCGCGGAATGGGCGCTCACCTCCGAGCAGGTGCCCGCCAGGGTCATGGCCGACGCCGGTGTCGTCAACCGGGTCGTCGCCGACGACAGCCTGCTGGCCGAAGCGACCGCCTTCGCTCGCAAGGCAGCCAAGGGACCCACCCGCGCCCACGCCGCACACAAGGCCCTGCTGCGCGCCTGGGCCGTCGGCGGCGTCTCCGCCGCGGACGAGGCGATGTTCGACATCGCCATGCCTCTTTTCGAAACCGACGACGTCAACAAGGGCCTCGCCTCAGCCGTCAAGGCCTTCAAGGCAAAGCAGCCCCGGCCCGCCGTCGACTTCCAGGGCCGCTGACCGGCTCCGGGCCCACCTTCACCACCGCACGGCACCAGCCCGGGGGGAACGGACCTCCACCGCAGCCGTCGCGTTCGCCCGCCCAGGGCAGGCAGACGCGACGCGCACGAAGGAGCCGCAGTCATGAACGCAGAAGGCGCCACGTCAGGCGAGCACCGCGAAGCCGTCGGCCGGGACACCAAGCCGGTCTTCGCGCTGCACCGCCGCGGCAAGACGGCGATCACATCGACCGTGCCACTACGCGCACATCGACCGTGCCACTGCGCGACAGCGACGACCTGTCCCTCGCCTACACCCCCGGCGCCATCGATCCACCACCAGTCATGGAGAAACCCGGAGTGCATCCCCAGCCTCGCCCCCCGCATCACAGGCGCCGCCATCCCATCCGTATCTGGCTGCAGCCGTTCCTGATCGGCCTGGTCATCGTCTCGGCGTTCGTCAGCTGCTATGTCGGACTCATGCGCGACCCCCAGCCCCACCGGATCCCCGTCGCGGTCACGGGATCACAGCTGGCGAACAAGGTCCAGCAGGCCTTGGGCGACTCGATCGACGTCCGGCGCGCCGACTCCACCACCGAGGCACGCGACGCGCTGCGCCACCGGGACATCGTGGCCGTGCTCGGCACCGGCCCTCACGGCAAAGACCTCAAACTCGACGTCGCGAGCGCGAACGGCCTGTCCACGACCACCGCCGTCACCAAACTGGTCACCGCCTACGCACACGGCGCCGACCAGCACCTCAGCGTCTCCGACATCGTGCCGCTCGACCGGTACGACGCCCGCGGCCTGGCCGGGTTCTACGTCTCCTTCGGGGTGACCCTCTCCGGCTTCGCCCTCGCCCAGAACGTCGTGGGACTCAGCGGCATGCTCCACCTGCGACACCGCTTCACCCTCATGGCCGTGTTCGCCGCGGCGTCGGGCCTTGTCGCGGCCGCCATCGCCGGCCCCATCCTCAACGCCGTCCCCGCACCGTATCTCCCCCTCGCCTTCGTCCTGGCCCTGCTGGCCGCCGCCGCGGCCTTCACCACGAAGATGCTGGCCACCTACGTCGGCCCCCTCGGTATCCCCCTCGCCACCCTGCTGCTGCTGACCGTCGGCAACTCCACCAGCGGCGCGACCGTCGGTGCCGACCTGATGCCCAGCGGAGCCCGGACCGTGTCGGCACTGCTGCCCCCCGGCGCCGCCGTCCGCGCCATAGCCGACCTCAGCTACTTCCAGAGCTCCCACGTCCTCGCCCCGCTGGCGACACTCATCCTGTGGGCCGCGGGTTCCGCAGTCCTGCTGGCCTTCCGCACCACCGAACAACGCCCGGCAGCCCCCACACCACACCGGGCCACAACCGACGACACACCCATAGCCCACTGGGCCGACACCGACGAAAGACACTCCGCACCAGGCAACGGCACCACACGGCACCCGGCGTTCACCTCGAGCAAGCTCGGCGGCTGACTGCCGCTCACGCTCCGCCCGCGATAGTCCGTAGCGTGTGAATATAACCCCGCCCACCGACACTTCGGCCCAATCGGTAACAAATGGGAGGATTCCACATGAGAATCGCGATTCTGGACGACTATCAAGGCGTTGCGCTGGGTCTGGCCGACTGGGATTCGCTCCACGCCGAGGTGCATGTCTTCGCTGAAGCCTTCGAAAACGAGGAGGCGGTTGTGACGGCGCTCGCCGAGTACGAGGTAGTGGTGGCCATGCGAGAGCGGACCCCTTTCCCGCCCTCAACCCTCAAAAGATTGCCCCGTCTGAAGTTGCTCGTCACCACCGGTCCGGTCAACGCGGCAATCGATCTGGATGCCGCACACCGTTTGGGTATCACCGTGTGCGGTACGGGGTATTTCTCGTACCCGACGGTTGAACTCACCTGGGGGCTCATCCTTTCCGCAGCACGCTTGATCCCACAACAGGTGGACTCCGTTCGCCGAGGCGGATGGCAGGAGGGGCTGGGGATGAGCCTCAGGGGTGCCACTCTGGGAGTTCTGGGCCTCGGGCGACTGGGGACTGCGGTAGCGGAGATTGGGCGCGCTTTCGGCATGGAGACCATCGCCTGGAGCAAGAACCTGACACCCGCGGACGCGCAGGCGAAAGGAACGACATACGTTTCGCGAGACGAATTGTTCACGCGCTCCGATGTATTGAGTATTCACGTAGTACTCAGTGAGCGCACTCGCGGCCTCGTCGGTGAGCGTGAACTGGGCCTCATGAAGTCGACGGCGATTTTGGTGAACACCTCGCGCGGGCCTGTGGTGGACGAGGCGGCGCTGCTCAGGGCGTTGGTCGAGAAGGGGATCGGTTCAGCGGCGCTGGATGTCTTCGATCGCGAGCCCCTGCCGGCCGATCACCCTCTGCGTTCACTGAGCAATGCTGTGGTGACACCTCACATCGGCTACGTAAGTCGGGATCTGTACGAGGTCTTCTATCGGGACGCGGTCGAGGACATCGCCGCATGGAATGCCGGGACGCCTGTTCGCATGCTGTCTTGACGGTCCGCCGCAACGTGCTCCCGGAAAGCACAGTCCGATGCGCACCACCCGTCATCATGACGTCGTCGTCCTCACCGCCACCGCGGTGCTCCGCCACAGGTGGCTCGGCCCCCGCGCACTGCTCGCCTGGCCAACCCAGTTACTCGTGGTCACCAACCGCGCCGGAACTACGCGGCCCACATGATGCGGTGCCGTTTCTGATGCGAAACCCTGGGTTGAGTCCCCGGTTGCTCGTCAGCCGGCGAGCGGCGGCGGTGTTCGGGCTGTGTTGGTCGCGCGGCTGTCTCCTTGGAAGGGGCGCTACTGGCTTGCAGAGTTCAGAGACCAGCCGCAGACCGCCTCTTCACCTATGGGCTGGATGTTCCAGATACGGGGCCCGCGGTTCTGTCGGCACGGCGGCAACCTACGAAAGCGAGGTGTCCGGCCATGGAGGTCAAAGGATCGGTCGCGCTGGTGACCGGCGCGAACAGGGGTATCGGACTGGCGTTCACCCGCGCTCTGCTCGCCCGGGGCGCAGCCAAGGTGTATGCGGGCGTCCGCGACCCCGAGAGCGTCCGGGAGCCGGGGGTCGAGACGCTCCGTCTCGATGTCACCGACGAGGACCAGATCGCGGCTGCGGCGGTGGCGGCGTCCGACGCGACCATCGTGATCAACAACGCGGGCATCCAGGCCGGCCCAAGCCTGTTGGAGGGATCTCTGGAGGGCGCGCGACGCGAGCTGGAGGTGAACTACCTGGGCACCTGGGCGGTCTCGCGAGCCTTCGCTCCGGTGCTCGCGGCGGGCGGCGGCGGAGCTCTGGTGAACATGCTGTCGGTGGCGTCGTGGCGGGTGAGCAAGCGGTGGCCCAGTTATGCGGCGTCGAAGGCTGCTGAGTGGTCGGTGACCAATGCGTTGCGCGTTGGTCTGCGACCGCAGGGGACCCTGGTCGTCGGGGTGCATGTGGGCTTCGTGGACACCGACGCCACCGTGGGTCTCGACGTGCCCAAAGTGCCGGCTGCGGAGGTGGCGGCGCAGACCATGGACGCGATCAGCCGCGACGTGCCCGAGGTACTGGTCGATGAGGTCTCCCGCCAGGTGCGCGCGGCGTTGTCCGGCCCTGTGGAACTCCTGGATCCGGCGCCGTGAACGGCGACGGCGGGATGACCCAAGGCCATCCGACACCAAGGGAGAGGTGGAATGGACACTGACTTCGATGTCCTCGTCCTCGGTGCGGGCCCCGGCGGATATGTGGCTGCCATCCGCTCCGCGCAGCTGGGGCTTCGTACGGCTGTCGTGGAGGGCCGTTTCTGGGGCGGGGTGTGCCTCAACATCGGCTGCATTCCGGCCAAGGCGCTGCTGCGCAACGCCGAGGTCGCACAATTGATCCTGCACGACGCGGAGAAGTTCGGCGTAAAGATCAGCGGGGACGTGAGCCTGGACTACCACAGCGCCTACGAGCGGAGCCGGACGGTGGCCGACGGCCGCGCGAAGGGCGTCGGCTATCTCATGCGCAAGAACAGGATCGCCCAGTTCGAGGGCCGAGGCACCTTCATCGATCCGCACACGATGCAAGTGCGCCTGCGCGACGGCGAGGCGACGCTCTCCTTCCGCTCTTGCATCATCGCCACCGGCGCGACCGTGAAGCTGCTGCCCGGCACGACATTGGGCAAGCGTGTCGTGACGTTCGAAGAGCAGATCCTCTCCGACAGCCTTCCGTCGAGCCTGATCATCGCCGGGGCAGGCGCCATCGGCGTCGAGTTCGCCTATCTGTTGCGGTCCTACGGTGTCGAGGTGACGCTGGTCGAGTTCCTCGGCCGGATCGCACCGCTGGAGGACGAGGAGGTGTCGGCTGAGCTCACCAAGCGGTTCAAGCGACAGGGAATCCGCGTCATGACCTCCGCCCGCGTCGAGTCCATCGAAGAGGCCGCGGACAGTGTCCGTACAGTGGTCCGGCAGGGCGACGAACCACAGGTCCTGGAGGCCGAGAGGGTCCTGCAAGCCACGGGTTTCCAGCCGCGTACGGCCGGCTACGGGTTGGCCTCCGCGGGCGTACGGCTGACCGACCGCGGTGCGATCGACGTGGACGGCCATTGCCGCACCAGCCAGCCGCACATCTACGCCATCGGCGATGTCACCGCGAAGTTGATGCTGGCCCACGCCGCCGAGGCGATGGGTGTCATCGCCGCAGAGAGCATCGCCGGTGTGGAGACGATGGAGCTCGACTACCGGATGGTTCCCCGCGCGACCTTCTGTCAGCCCCAGATCGCCAGCTTCGGCTGGACGGAGAGCGAGGCCCGCGCCGAGGGATTCGACGTCCGGGTGGCGAAGTTCCCGTTCACGGCCAACGCCAAGGCACACGGGTTCGGCGACACGGTCGGTTTCGTGAAACTGGTGAGTGACGCGCGCTACGGCGAACTGCTCGGCGCCCATCTGATCGGCCCGGATGTGACCGAACTGCTCCCGGAACTGACCCTCGCTCAGAAATGGGACCTCACGGTGACCGAGCTCATCAGGAACGTCCACGCACATCCGACTCTGAGCGAGGCGGTCCAGGACGCCCTCCATGGCCTCGCCGGCCACATGATCAACCTTTGAACCTACGGTACTTGCCTGCCCGCCGGGCAAGGATGACGACGACCCTGGTGTCGCCTTCCTGTGCCGACTACTGAAGGTGTCCCGCTCCTCTTCTTTTCCACGCCAGACTCGCCTCGGTGAAGACCCGAGCTGCCTGGTGGGCTCGTCGGCGAGGACTTCGGTCCGGCCGTCGGCAATCGCTTGTATACCGCTGACCAGACGGCCGGCCGGCTGTACCGCCGCCGACTGTCGGCGCTTCGCCACGCGGTCAGCCCGGCGAGCAGTGAATGGCGATCCTCACCCGTTACCCCGGACGCCTTCGCATTCGCCTTCACCGACGACGTCGCACTCACGCTGTTGGCCACCGACAGCGCCTTCGTGGGGTCGAAGGCAGTACAGGTGGCTGTGAGCGTCGTGGACGGCGGCGCGCCCGGCTTCCAGAGCGGTTTCGAGGAGGTCGCCCTGGCGGGCCAGACGGCCGACCGGCGGTGTGCCCGGGGCTGGGCGGATCGAGACGATCGTCGGGTGGTGGGCCAGGGAGGCGTCGTCTTCGGCCAGACGCGCCTCGCGGTCGAGGAACACCCTGCGCAAGGCCGCAGATTCACGGCGCAGCAAAGTCTTGGCGATGACCGGGGCGGAGCGCGAGGGGCGCGCCGTGTCGATCGCACGCCGGGATCGCAGCACCATGACATGGGTCGCGCCCTGGGCCAGCGCGGTTCGGTAGGGCACGGATTCGGAGACGCCCGCGTCGTAGAACCGGCGCCCGCCCAGCATCACGGGGTCGCCCGCCAGGAGCGGCAGGGCAGCGCTGGCCCGCAGCGCCAGGCGCAACTCCGCGGCGTCGCCGATGAAGGGCCGCAGGTCGGTGGACTCCCCGGTGGCGGCGTCGGTGGCCAGCGGGTGGTACTCGATATCGCTGGCCAGGATCGAGGCGAAGTCCATCGGCGCGAAGTCCTGGTCGCCGTAGCGGTAGAGCACCTCGTAGAAGGCGTACAGGTCTACGAGCGGCCGCCCGCGCAGCGGGTTCGAGTGCCGGATCGCCGTTCTGGCGTAGCGGGGATGCGCCCAGAAGCGCAGCGACTGCGGGCTGCTGCTCAGCAGCCACGCTCCGGACGCGGCGCCGGCGGAGGCGCCGTAGACGGCGTCGAAGCCGTTGGTCAGGCCGAGTTCGTGCAGCGCCATGGCCATCCCACCGGCGATGATGCCGCGCATCCCGCCGCCCTCGATGGCCAGTGCGACGCGGTGCCCGTCGGCGCGTGCGCCGGGCCGGCTGTCGGCCTGTGCGCGCTCGGTGAGCACGCGCCAGACCGGGTGCGGCCCCTCGGGCTCTGTCTCCGCAGCAGGTGTGGCGGTCGTCATCGTGGTCACGGCTCCAGGGGACTGCTCGGGGCGGGATCTGCGTACAGGGTCGGGGACGCCGCGGCGTGGGCGCCGCCCCGGTGTTGCTCGGCTGCTACTGGCCGGTCTTGCGGGCGATGGCGGCCATGGCCGAGTGCCACAGTATGCGGCGGTTCTCCCAGCCGGGGTAGAGATCGACCATCCGAGCGACGATCCCGGCGGTGGTGGTTTCCTCGGCGAACGCCTTGGGGTGGTTGCGGAGTTCACGGCTTGCGTCCTTCTCCGCAGTGGTTTTCAAGGCCGACTCGGGCTCTGAATGATCAGTGCGCAAGCTGCGGGTAGAGCGCGCCGAGGTCGCCGGACAAGCCGGCCTTGACCTGGCGGGTCACCTCGTCGGCCAGCACCTCATAAGCGTCGGTTTCGACGCCGTTCAGGGCCAGCGCGGCGACGCCTGCGGGGGAAGACTTGGGGGCGTCGATGTGGGCGGCCAGGTCGGTGTCGACGTAGCCGACGTGCAGTCCGGTGACGTTGATGCCGCGGGGCTTGAGGTCCAGGCGCAGGGAGTTGGTCTGGGACCAGAACGCGGCCTTGGACGCGCTGTAGGAGCCGCCGAGGGCGATCCAGGACACGACCGAGTGCACATTGAGCAGGTGGCCGCCGCCGTTGGCCTCGATGATCGGGACAAAGGCCCTGGTGGTGAGCAGCGGTCCGTAGAAGTTGGTCTCGAACTCGCGGCGCACGTCCTCGATCGGCGACGTCAGGTAGGAGGCGGCGACGGCCGCGCCCGCGTTGTTGATCAGGATCGTGACGTCCGGCGCGGCCGCCGCGGCGGCGGCCACCGAGGCCGGGTCGGTGACCTCGAGGGCCAGCGCGACGGCGTCGGGGTGGGTGACGGTCCTCGGGTCGCGGGCGGTGGCGTACACCTTCTTGGCGCCCCGTGTGTACAGGTCTTCGACCAGTGCCTTGCCGATGCCCCTGCTACCCCCGGTGACCAGGACGGTCGAGCCTGCGATTGCGGTCATACGCCTTCTCCTCACACGATGGAAACCGATCGGTTTCAGGTCACCGTAAACTGATCGGTTTCCACAGGCAAGTCGACGACGCTCCCTGGCCGGCATGAACGTGATTTCCCCCGCCGCGAGCCTGGAACGCGCGGCGCTGACCTACTGGGAGGCTCGGATCCCGCGCGAGGACGACCGCCCGCCGCGCGCCCCGCATCCTGCGCATCTCCGAGCAGAAGGTGGACCACCTGGACCTAGGTTCAGCAAGGCGCGCGCCGGGAGCCCGTCAGGGCATGAAGGGCGCGACGCTGGGTGTGAACAGGGCCCTCGATCACCTTCCACTCACTGTCACGCCATTTCACCCGTCTGCCGGACGGGTGGCACGGAAAGGAAATCCCTGATGACCGCATTCAAGCCCATGCCCGACTTCGCCCTCGGTCCGGACATCCCGGAGTCCGGGTTCGTCGTGACCGATCTGGGCGGCGGCGCCTACGGCGTCACCCAGGGCATGGTCAACACGATGTTCCTGGAGACCAAGAAAGGGGTCGTCCTGGTGGACGCTCCTCCGGCCCTGGGGGGCGACAATCTGCTGGCGGCGATCGAGTCGGTCACCCCGAAGCCGCTCACGCACCTGATCTACAGCCATTCGCACGCCGACCACATCGGTGCGGCTCACCAGCTCGACCGGGACGGTCTGCAGATCATCGGCCACGAGCTGACCGGCCGGTTCATCGAGGAGGCGCACGACGACCGACGTCCGCTGCCGAACGTGACCTTCAGCGGTCCGCACAAGGCGTTGGACATCGACGGGACCCGGTTCACCCTGGACTACACGGGCGACTGGCACCAGGCGGGCAACCTGTTCATCCACGTCCCGGAACTGAGGGCCATGGCGGCGATCGACAGCTTCTCCGTCAAGAACCCGCCGTTCTTCCGCCTCGTCTTCTCCGCCCACGTGCCCGCGTACTTCGAGGCCATGGATCAGCTGCTGGAGTACGACTTCGACACCATCGTGAGCGGTCACATGTCCCTGTTCGGCACGCCCGAGGACGTGGCGACGAACCGTGACTACATCAACGACCTGCGGAAGTCCGCGGCCGAGGCGCTGCAGACGGTCGACCTGAAGGAGGCCGCGGCCGCCCTCAAGGTGCCGGCGAACAACAAGCAGGCCGAACTGAAGGTCTGGATGGACGCGGTCGTCGCCCGCGCGGCCGAGCTGATGCCGAACTATGACAAGCGCCTGGGAGGGACCGACATCTTCCTCGCCGACAACCTCAACGCCGTCGCATGGAGCCTCTTCCTCGACTAGGACGACGTCCTGTGCAGTGAGGGGACGTGGCGCCTGTAGGGGCACAGGACCGCGGCAGGCCTGAGGCCGAGCCCGCCGGCCGGTGGGACGAGCGCCATACACAGCCCAACGTGCGGTCACCACATACAACATCGTCTGACAGGCCATCTCGTCAGGACGGTTCGCCCCGGTCCGGGGCACGAGAAGGAGGGAACGCCACATGAGGCAATCGACGAGGGTGGACTTGTTGGCTCAGGGCATCGATCTGGCCCTTGACGTGGTCAGCGGTGTGTCGGTGGACCAGTACCGGGATCCGACCCCGTGTTCGGAATTCACGGTGAGAGACCTTGTGAATCACATCGCCATGATGCTCTTGATGACGAGGGACGCGGGCACCCGGGCGGCACCGGATCCCAGCCTGCTGACTGCCGACCCGATGCCGTTTCTCGCCGGAAGACCGGAGTCCGACTGGGCTGGGCTCATGACTGAAAAGGCGGATCCGGCAGTGCGTGCCTGGTCAGCGCCGGCGGCGTGGGCAGGAGAGGCGAGCGTCGGCGGCCCGCCCATGGCCGCCACCGCGCTCGGTGAGATCCTCATCGCCGAATTCGCCATCCATGCCTGGGACATGGCAGTAGCCACCGGGCAGTCCATCAACATCCCCGCGTCCTTGGCCGGCGCCGCGTTCGACACCTACGCACGTGAGGCACCCCGCATGCGCGGCCTGGGCCTTCTCGCCGACGAGGTGCCGCAAGAGACCCACGCGCCCCCTTTCGACCGCGCGCTGGGCCTGACCGGCAGGGACCCCCGATGGACCCGACCCACGCGATAGTTCTGCGACTGCCTCCGGTGTGCCGAGCAGGACTGATCTCCGGTGGTGTGGGGAGTGCCGTGCATCAGGTGTGATTCACGCAGGACTCACACCTAAGAGTCACACCTGATGTCTGCCCAACGAGCCGCTGGAGGAACTGGCCGCGCTCGACGCGCGGCATCACACGCCGGCCGGCACATGGCCCCGCCGCGGCATCGAGTATGTCCCGCGAGAGGGTGGCGTCGTCCCTGGCTCGGGTCGAAAGGACGGCGCCGCCGAGCGTGGACAGCTCAGGGAGCGCGGCGCCCCTCGTTCAGGGACTCGTCGGGCTGCTGAGAACCTTCGACGAGGGCGCGCAGGCCAGCGGTGAAGGCAGTGCGTACGGAGCGGCCGGGCCCGGCCGTCTGTGGCCACGGCCTGCTCGCCGAACACCGGCCAGATCCGCCGGTCGTTGATCCGGCTGCTTTCTGCCGGGACGTCACCAACGGCATGCGGATCACCCTCGAAGACATCTTCGGTCCGGTCCTTGCCGTCATCCCCTACGAGGACGACGAGGAGGCGATCATCGTCGCCAATGATTCCCGCCTACGGACTCGCGGCAACCGGGGCGGGGATCTCCTCGAGCCGCAGGACCTCGGGGCCACCGGTCTCATGAAGAACGGACGGCGCGGCTCATGACGCGACGTTCCGGTGCGCCGTGCCGTGCCCGGAAGGGGAGGATGGCTCTGCGCCTGTCGGGGTGCTCCAGCTGGCGAGCAGCCGGAGCGTCTCCGCGGAGGCGGAGCCGCGTTCGGCGGTGTAGAGGCAGATGGTCTGGTCGGGATCGGCGGGAAGGGCCAGCGTTTCGTAGGAAAGCGTGAGTTCGCCGACCACGGGGTGACGGAGGCGCTGGGTGCCGTGGGCACACTGGTCCACGCGGTGGCTTGCCCACCAGGTGTGGAACTGGGGCACCTTGATGGACAGTTCCCCGACCAGCTCGTTCAGCTGGGGGTCGTCGTGGTGGCGGCCGGCCGCCAGGCGCAGGCTGGCGACGAACGTCTCGGCGACTTTGTCCCAGTCCCTGTACAGATCGCGGGCGGCGGGGTGGAGCAGGACGAAGCGGGCGAGGTTGCGCTCGCGGTACGGCAGCGTGTCGAAGTCGGTGATCAGCGCGTGGGCGAGGTGGTTGCCCGCCAGGACGTCGCTGCGGTGGTTGATGACGAGGGCCGGTGAGACGTCGTCCAGAACATCCAGCATGCGATGGATCGCCGGCCGCACCCGGGGCACGCGGGCCGGACGGTGCCGGCCCGGACCGGGTGTCTTGGGCCGGGCGAGCTCGAAGAGGTAACCGCGTTCGAGGTCGTCCAGGCGCAGGGCGCCGGCCACAGCCTCCAGCACGGCCTCCGAGACGTGGGGGTGCCGGCCCTGTTCGAGGCGGGCGTAGTAGTCCGTACTCACATGAAGGGCGCGACGCTGGACGGGAACCGGGATGGCAGCGCCGCCTCACCAGCGACGTGCGGCTGGAAGCGGAGCCCTCACCTGCGTGCAGTGACCGTAGGGAGCGAGCGGAAGCCACCTGGTTCGTCCTTCGACCACTTACGGAACAGCTGGACCATGTCGTTCGTCATCTACGTCCTCGGGCTGGGCATCTTCGCTCAGGGCACCTCTCAGCTCTTGCTCTCCGGGGCGCTGCGCTCCGTCGCCCACGATCTCGACGTCCCCCTCTCCTCCGCCGGACTGCTGGTGTCCGACTTCGCCATCGGCATGTTCACCGGAGCACCCCTGCTGGGCCTGGCCACCCTGACGATGCCGCGCCGCTCTGATCGGCTTCCAGCTCGTCTTCAACGCCGCCCATGTCGCCGCCGCGCTCCTCCCGAACTTCGAGTTCCCGCTGTCTTGGACCGCGTGCCGTTGCGGAAGCCGGCCGCGCGCGCTTCAACGGGGGTCAGACCTCCGCACGAGGTGGCTCCGCCCTCGGGATCAGCGCCACGGCGGATCGCGCCGCCTGTTCGAGCGTCGTGGCGTCGACATCCGCCTTGGCGATGGAATCGATGCCCCTGATGACGCTCAGCAGCAGATACCCCAGAGCCGAGGAGTCGACATGGTCGGCCACTTCCCCGGCGTCCTGGGCGTCGCGGATCGCGCCCGCGAGGACGCCGGCGAGATCGTCGAACGCGCGGCGGGCCGTCTGCGCCACCTCCTCGTCCTCACCGGCACGGTCCACGGTGACCTTGGTGAGGAAGCATCCACGGTGGGGCGACTCGCCGGCGAAGGCGCTGGCGAGAGAGACGAGGTAGTGCTCGAGTCGCGCCATCGGTGAGGGAAGCACCGCTTTCGGGCCACCCTGCAACTGCTCGCGGGCCTGGGCGACGAGGTCCCGGCAGTAGTCGGAGAAGACACGCACGTACAGGTCGTGCTTGTTGCCGAACGCCTTGTAGATGCTGCCCTTGCCCAGCCCGGTTGCTTCCATGAGGTCATAGGTGGACGTGCCGGCAAATCCAGTCGTCCAGAACTGGTCGCGTACGACATTCAGTACAACGGCCTCGTCGAAGCCTCGTCTTCTTCCCATGCCGCCAGGCTAGCCGTTGTGGTCCACCTGGACCACAACGGCTGACCACCCCGCTCACGAGGCACGGAATACCTCTCGACCCGAACCGGCCCTATCAGGGCCCCCATCACCACCTCCTCAAGGCCCCCAACACCACCTCCATGAACTTCACCGGATATCTGGACTCAATTTTTTACTTGAACACCAATAGAGGCTTGGTCTACTTTAGAAACCACCCCACTTCGTTCGACTTACCAAGGAGTCCCAGATGTCACAGGTTGTCGCCCCCCAGCCGCGCGTAGTTGTCGCCTTCCACTCCGGATACGGACACACCGCCGTCCTCGCCGAGGCCGTCCAGCGCGGTGCCGAGAAGGCCGGCGCACACGTGACGTTCGTCGCGGTGGACGCCATCACCGACGAGCAGTGGCACGAGCTGGACAGGGCTGACGCAGTGATCTTCGGGGCGCCGACCTACATGGGCGGCGCATCCGCGGGCTTCCACGCGTTCGCCGAGGCCAGTAGCGGCAGGTACCTCAACGGCACCTGGGCCGACAAGATCGCCGCCGGCTTCACCAACTCCGCCTCCAAGAGCGGGGACAAGCTCAACACCCTGAACTTCCTGGCCGCCTTCGCCGCCCAGCACCACATGATCTGGGTGGGCCTGGGGCTGGCCCCGGGCTGGAACGCCCTCCAGGCCAGCGAGAACGACCTCAACCGGCTCGGCTTCTGGGTCGGTGCGGGCGCCCAGACCCCTCAGGACGGTGGCATCGAGACGGTGCACGAAGCCGACATCGCCACCGCCGAACACCTCGGCGCGCGGGTCACCGGACAGGCCGCAGCCCTCACCGCCGGCCGGGCCGCCCTGGCCGAAGTCACGGTCTGACCCGCCCGAAGTCACGGTCTGGCCCATCCCGGTATTCCAATTCCCGGCACTCCAGGGGCCTTCTGGCGAAAGGCCCTTCCCTTACCAGGACCGCGAGGATCCTCACGGTCCGTGCCATGAAGAACAACTAGGAGCACGACCAATGCCTCTGCACGGTGAGTACGAGCCGAGCGCCACCTCGTGGGTGCGCGACCAGGTCGCGCAGTACGAGGCCACCGACGGCGCGGAAGGCGGGACCTTCCTGGACCTGCCGGTCATCATCCTGACCACCAAGGGGGTGAAGTCCGGAAAGATCCGCAAGATGCCCCTGATGCGGGTCGAGCACAACGGCTCCTACGCGGTGGCCGCCTCCAACGGAGGCGCCGACACACACCCTTCCTGGTACCGGAACGTCGTCGCCCATCCCCTTGTCGAGGTACGGGACCGAGCGGTCAAGCAGGACATGATCGCCCGCGAGCTCCACGGCGAGGAGAAGGCCGCATGGTGGAAGCGCGCGGACGCCGCCTACCCACCCTTCGTCGAGTACCGGGCCGGAACCGACCGCGACATCCCACTCTTCGTCCTCGAACCGGTTGCCGACGAACACTGACCGGCTCTCACCCGGGTGGGGCCTACCGAACGGCACCAGCCTCGCCGACACCGCGCAGGCACTGAACGCCCAGCGTGCCGCGACGACTCTCCGGCACGCGGGACCATCGGACGCGGGACGGTCGCGCAGACCGGTCCCGGCCACTCACCGCCGGAGTCGGCTCACGCCCCCTGGTCGGAGGCGTGGCGCTGGTCGTAGGCGACGCGGGCCTCATGCACGCGCGCGGCCCGCTTCTCGGTCCAGGAACACAGGGCCCGGGTCTCCTCGGCGATCTCACCGCCGAGGTCCGTCAGCCCGTACAGCACCAAAGGCGGCAAGACCTCGGGGTCGACGCTGCGCAGGACCAGGCCGTCACGTTCCAGCGTCCGCAGGGTCTGCGACAGCATCTTCCGGCTGATCCCACCCAGAGACCGCTGCAGCTCCGAGTACCGCTGGGCACCACGCTCGCGCAGGCTCGCCAGCATGAGCAGGGCCCACTTGTCGGCCAGGTCCACAAAGACATCACGACTGGGACAGGCCGCATCGAGGATGTCCATCGGTCGATCCGAGTCGATGGTCACTGACCGCTCCCGCTCTACCATGTCCGCATTCTATACCAGGAAACCAAGGCTCCCCATAGACTCCTTTGGAGTCAAGGTCTCCAGCGAGCTCTTGCCGGGTGGGGGCCTTCTCGGCCAGTTTGAGCCGTGCGGCGGCCACCCGGAATCTTCTACATCCCACCCATTCGGATAGGTTTGTCTATAACCTTCCTTGCCGGATTACAGGTGGGAGACGATGTCAGGCAAGAGCAGGTGCACCCAGCAGCCGCAGGCGGCGGAAGGCGCCTCCTCCGGCGCCCCGGCGCAGGCTCTTCACTCCCCCTTGCCGCCCGCACACAGTGCGGATTTGAACGCTTACGACACGCTAAGGCTCGGACTGAACCGCGCGGTGGCAGTGGCTCAGGCCATGGGCGGCATGGTGCACCTCGGGCCCCTGAGGAGCAGCGGCCTGTACCTGGCGGTGGAGACCAACGTCGACGGGCCGGGATCGCAACGCTGGGAAGAGATCGACCGCCGCTCGCCGGAGGCTCCCGCATACGCGGTGCGCATCAACGCCCCGGCATGGACGGCGCCGACGAGCCCCGAATCGGCCGCGTGCCTGCCTGGCGTGCCGTCAGGAGCCGGGCTGCTCTCGGTTCCGGTACCGGCCTCGGACGAACCCCTCGGCGTACTGTCCGTCTTCACCCGTACGCCGGAGGCGCCGGCTCTGCACCTGCAACTGACGTCCGTGGCAAGCTGGATCGCAGATTGCCTGCGTGAGAGTCCGGGACCTCCTCGACCTGAGGGTGCGGAACGCCCGGCCGACTACGACACCACGGAACTCCCCGTCGGATTCTGGGGCTGGGATTTCGGTACCGGCAAGGTGATCTGGGACGATGCCGCGCTCGGCATCCTGGGGATCGACGCGAAGGGGTTCGACGGGCAGATCCGCACCTGGCGGCGCCTGGTCCACCCGCAGGATCTCCCGCAGATGCTGGCGCGAGCCGACGAGGCCATCCGCGCGCACACGCCTTACCAGGCGGAATTTCGGATCCGCCAGCCGGATACCGGCATGCGCCTGGTGGAGGTCCGGGGCCAGGCATCGAGTGCCGACGACGGCTCCCGCCCGCGTCTGGCCGGGATCGTGCGTGACATCACCACGGGCCATCTGGCCAAGGAACCGGCGGAGCAAGCCCCGTCGCCTGATCGCAGCGGATTGCTGGCCGTCGACCGCTCCTGGCGGATCATCTTCGCCGATCCGGAGGCCGAGCGCCTGTTTGCCCCGTCAGGGCGGTTCCTCGGGCAGGTGCTGTGGGAGGCGGTTCCGGCGCTGTGCTCGCCCGGCATGGAGGAAGCAGGCAGGCAAGCCGAGGGCGGACCGACCGAGCTGGACGTACGCACGTACACCGGTCGACGGTTGCATGTGCGACTGGCCCCGCTGCCGGACGGCCTGACCCTGTGCATCACCGACATCAGCAGCACCCGGCACCCGCAAGCCGACGAGGCCTCCGACGAGGGCGCTGCCGTCGAACGCACCGCGCGCATCGTGGAGCTGACCCGAGCCCTTGCCGGTGCGGTCACCGGACATGACGTGGCCGATGTGATGACCACCCACATGGTTCCCCTGTTCGGCGCCAAAGACGTCAGCGTCTGGACTCACGAAAACGGCCGAGCGTTCCTGATGGGCAGTGCCGGCCCCAAGGAGAGCCTCCGCCGCTTCGAAGGCGCCCGCATCGCAGAGCTTCCGACGTCCAGCCAAGCCTTCATCGAGGGCACCTTGGACTTCATCTCCTCCGCGGAGGAGTTCATCGGCCGCTTCCCAGCGCTTGCCGACCTGCCCGCCGCGAGCGGGGCCCAGGCATGGGCGATCCTGCCGCTGATCGCCTCCGGGCGCACCGTGGGCGCTTCCTGTCTCATCTACGAGCATCCGCACGTCTTCAGCCACGAGGAACGCACCCTGTTCACCGCCATGAGTGGCATGGTCGCCCAGGCCTTGGAGCGCGCCCGGTTGTACGACGCCGAGCACCGCCGTGCCCAGGAACTCCAGCGCGGCTTGCTCCCGCGGCGCCTGCCGGCACTGACCGCTGTGACCGCCTGCGCCCGTTACCAGCCCGCCGGTGACGGCACGTGTGCCGGCGGCGACTGGTATGACGTCATCCCGCTGTCGGCCGAGCAGGTTGCTCTCGTCATTGGAGACGTCATGGGGCACGGCGTGTCCGAGGCCGTCACCATGGGCCGACTGCGCACCGCGGGCCGTACGCTCGCCGATCTCGAGCAGCCTCTGGACGAGCTCTTCTTCCACCTCAACGAAATCGTCAGCGGCCTCGGGGACGGCTTTTACGCCACCTGCCTCTGCATCGTCTACGACCCGGTCAGCCGCATGTGCCAGGCCATCACCGCCGGCCATCCTCCGCCCGTCATCCTCCGCCCCGACGGAACCAGCTACTTCCCGGACCTGCCCGTCAATCCCCCGCTCGGCGCCGCCACCCCGCCCTTCGACACAGCCGAGTTCAGCCTGCCCGACGGCGCGATCCTCGCGCTCTACACCGATGGCCTCGTCGAATCCGGCGGACTGGACATCGCCGAAGGCATGGGCCGCCTCGCCTGCCACCTTCGCCCCGCCCACGTTCAGGCGACAGAGACCCTCGACGACCTGTGCGACCGCCTGATCACCACTCTGCTGCCCGACCAGCGCAGCCGCGATGACAGCGCACTGCTCGTGGCGCGCACCCAGGCACTGGCTCCGGAGAACATCTCCTGCTTGCAGCTGCAAGACGACCCCACAGCCGCCGGGCAGGCCCGCGCGCATGTCCGAGCCCAGCTCGCCGCCTGGAACCTGGATGAGCTGATCATGACTACCGAACTCGTCGCCAGCGAGCTTGTCGGCAATGTCGTCCGCCATGCAAGAGGACCGATCACCCTGCGGCTGCTGCGCGGCCGAACGCTCGTCTGCGAAGTCGCAGACGCCAGCCCCGCGATGCCCAGAATCCGTCGAGCGGCTGACACCGACGAGAACGGCCGCGGGCTCCAGCTGATCTCCGCTGTGACCAGCCGGTGGGGCGCCCGCTACTCGGGGTCCGGCAAGTGCATCTGGACCGAGCAGCCCCTGTCCGCCGACCCGCTCGGTGAGCGAATCTCGTACGAGTCCGTGTGAGGCGGGCTCCCGATCCCGATGCGGGACGTCGCCGCGCCGCCTGCCTGCCACCGGACGAGCCGCCCCCAGCAACCTGCGCGCTTGCCGGGTCAGCCGCGTGCATTGACGCGGTACTGCGCGACCAGGCCAACGGTTGCGGCGACGAGGACGGCGACGCCGTAGCCGAGGACGGTGCCCTGCAGACCGACCGGAGCGATCAGGAGTCCTGCGACGATGGCCGGCACTCCGAAGCTCAGGTAGGCGACCAGGTAGATGGATGCGAAGAGCCCCGCCCTCTGGTGGGGCTGTACGAGCGGGGCGATGGTCCGGATGGCGCCGGAGAACGAGGCGCCGAAGCCCACGCCGCCGATGATGCCTCCCACCCACAGCAGAGACAGCGATCCAGTGGCGACACCGGCCTCGATCACTGCGGTTCCCAGCAGCACCCCCGCGCCGCCGACGAAGATGGTGCGGCGTGCTGTCAGACGGCCGAGGAAGAGGCCGGCCACGGCGGCCGCCGCGGGCTCGACGAAAGCCGTGGCACCGTTCAGGAGACCACTGTGCAGGCCCAGCAGGTCCCGGATGATAGTGGGCACGAGCCCCATGAAGAGGCCGGCCAGCATCCATGCGGCCATGTGAACGGGAATGCTCGCCAGGAACTCACCACGTGCGGCCCGGGGGATGGAGACGCGGGGAATGAGGGTGCGTGCCGTTTCGGGGCGACTGGAGACGGTCTCCGCGGAGAACGCGGCGACGGCCGTGCCGACGACCATGATCGCCGCGAGGGCCGTGAACACGATCGCAGTCGCATGGCTGCTGAACTGGACCGCCGCGCCGGTCAGCAGGGCGCCCAGGCCGAGCCCGCCCGCCGGAGCGATGCTGGTGATGATGGTGCCGAGCTTCTTGTGGCGTTCCGGGGCATGTTCCACGACCGAGGCGGAGAAGGCGCTCGTGGCCGCGCCGGTGGCGATGCCCTGGATCGTGCGGGCTGCGACGACCCAACCGATGTCCGGAGCGAAGACGAACATGAGCATCGCCCCGAGTTCCACGAGGAGCGAGCCGACCAGGACGGGCCGGCGTCCGATGTGGTCGGACAGCGATCCGGCGACCAGCAGGGCCGCCAGCAGGCCGAGCGCGTAGGAAGCGAAGGCAACGGTCAGCACCCAGGCGGGGAAGTGCCACTGCTGCTCGAAGACGACCAGCAGCGGGGTCGGTGCGCCTGCGGCCACGTACAGCGTTGCGAAGACGGCAGCCGACCCGGCGAACGCAGCGGCAGGGGGAAGCAGCCTGCGGGACCGGCCGGGCTCAGAGGCCGCGAGGCCGGGGCTGCGGTCATGCCGTGATTCGGTGAGGGACACTTCAGAGCCTCCTAAGGCCAAGTTTTGTGCATTAGCGTCACTGTAAGCCCGGAGGCGGCTTAATGCCAAGTGGTGTGCGTTATAGTGGGGGGATGGTTGCAGAATCGTCCCCGCGGCGGCGCACCGGAGGCCGCAGCGCCGTGGTGCTGACGTCCATCAGGAAGGCCGTCGAGGAACTGATCGCCGAACGGGGAAGTGACGCCGTCACCATCCCGATGGTCGCGGAGCGTGCGGGAGTGAATCACTCGAGCATCTACCGGCGCTGGGGCGACGCCCGGACCATGATCAACGACCTGGCGACCTACCGGCTCGACCCGGACCGCGGCCTTCCCGACACCGGAGACCTGCGCGCCGATCTGACCACCTGGGCACAGGAACTCATCAGCCACTACAGCGTCCCGGTGAACGCCGCCCTTCTGCGCGGCGGAGCCGCCGCAGCCGGCGAGGACGAATCGGACTGCCTGCGCGACCGCCGGACCGAGGCAGCCGGCTTCGCCGCACGCCCCGGCAGCACCTTCACCGGCGACCAGGTCATCGACCTGCTGGTGGCCCCCATCATCTACAGAGCCATCTTCCTGCCCTGGACACTGCCCGAGACGGATGCGCGCACCTACGTCGACGAACTCTGCGACCGCTCCACCTGACCCCCACCACGCAAACCAGCGACACCGGTCGCAGTCTTCGCCCGCTCGGGTCGACTCTCCCGGGAGTCCGATGGGTGCGGCGCACACAACTTCCCGTTCGGACACCGCTCAGTCGCCGGCCGGGGAGCACGCGCCAGGTCGGCGGTGAATGGCTACCCGTTTTGGCGATGCCGGCGCGGGGCGCACTCGTGGCGCGGTCAGGCAACGCGGTCAGGCAACAGAGATCTCGGTGAGGTCGATGGAGACGAGGACCGGCTCGGGCAGGACCCGCGCATCCTCCTGAACGGGCAGGACGTACCGGTGAGTCGGGAAGACCAGTCCCGACACCGTTGCGTGCTTCTCGCACAGATGCGCAGCGGGCGCGCCGCCGAGTACGTCGGCTGCGTAGTCATGACGGCGCAGCAGCCCGGCGGTGTTGTAGGAGAAGGTCTGCTCTCTGGCGTGTGTCGCGAGAGCGTCAGGGAAGGTCGCCCGCAGCCGTCGCCAGCTCTCGTCGCCTTCTTGCCAGGGCTCCAGTTCCTCCACCGCAACGCCGGGGCGCGTCAGCAGGTAGGGAGCCGTGAGGTAGTTCCACATGGCATAGCCCGCGAAGTACAGCACATGGAGCTGGTCCCAGAGGGTGTCCGGGCCGTGGCCGGCGAAGGCTTCCCGTGGGGAGGTCCGCTCGGCCACGACCTCGCCGTCCCGCCTCTCGATCGCGACTCGGCCGGACGTGAATACGCCGCGTAGTTCCGGGCCGGTGAAGCCCTCGAAGACGACGCGCTGCTGCTGCGCGTCAACGGTCATGTCGGCCGTGGCGAGGATTCCCTGGCGGCCGCGAAGGGTCCACAGAAGTCCGCCCACGGACCCCTTGGCGTGGATGGTTCTCGCTTCTCGCCACCGCTGGAGGCCGCCATGGGCCTCAAGAACAAGATCCAACAGGTTCGTCATGGGTAGGCCTCCGTGGTGAGTGACCTGTCCGTGTGTCGATGTTCCTACCGAGCCGTCACGTCTCCGAGTCACGCCTGCCGGTCGGCCTGACCGGCCTGAGGGTTGGTGAACATGGGGTTGCCGGCGACGGTGTCCTGCGCGGCCACCTCATCCTGCAGGACGTCCCAGTGCTCCACCACCAGGCCGTCCTCGAAGCGGAAGATGTCGATGCCGAGGAGGGGCTTGTCGAGTCCGCCGGAGTACCGGCCGTGGACCATGACCAGGTCTCCCTCGGCGATGATCGCTCCCGGCTCGTAGCGGGTGGTGTCGGGCAGGCCGGCGATGAACCCGCGCAGCCCAGCCTTGGCCGGCGGAATGAACGCGTTGTGCTGCACGTAGTCCGGGTGCAGGTACCGGTCCAGCGCCGTGAAGTCCTTGGAACTGAACGCGGTCGTCAGGATCTCGAGGATGACGGCCTTGTTCCGCTCCGCTTGAGTCTGCGTCTGCGTCTGATGCATCGGAATCCTCCACCATTTTTGTTGACCGATTGGACCACTATCGAAGCATGATGTGGTCCAATCGGTCAACAAATCGCCATGCCAGGGTCTCAGCGCAAGACGGTCTCAGGCATCCTCCGAAAAACAGGCATCCTCCGAAAAAGCGGAGGTCCACATGAGGTCAGGAAGCGGTGTTCGATCGCTCGCCCCGGCCCGGTCTGTCCTGGTCATCCCCGTACCGAGGTGGCCGGCGCTGTCAAGCTCCGTGAGGCGTTCGAGTACCGGTCTGCTCGCCGATCCATGACGCGGCGAAGCGTGTCCATGTCGATGCTTCTCCAGCCCCATGAGCAAGGCCCAGGCTGTGCGGGCCGTAGGGGAAGACGTGCACCGAGTGGGGCACGTTGTCGGCGGCCAACGCCGCAGCAAGGCGATAGGTGTGTTCCGGCGGAACATAAGGATCCTCCGCCGTGTGCCAGAGGAAGAACGGAGGAGCCGACGGAGTGACCAACGCGTCGAGCGAGATCGAACGACGCAGCTCCGGCGTCGCGTCCTCACCCAGCAGAATGAGCTGCGAAGGACGGTACGTCTCGGTCTCCATCGACGTGATCGCATAGCCGAGAACAGCGAACTGAACCGATGTCCGCTCATCGACGTCCGGCGCGAGGGCCGCCAGGCCCCCGAGGTGCCCACCGGCCGAGAAGCCCACGACCCCGATCGTGTCGGCCCCCTTGTCCCGCAGGCGCCGGATCTCGGTCTGAAGTGCCGCGAGCGGCGCTGGATGCCGCGAGTTGAGCGGATACCGGAACACGCTCGCCTCCAAGCCCAACCCGCTCAGCCAATCGACGATCGGCTCGGCCTCGTGAGCGGCATGCACCTCATAACCGCCCCCTGGCAACACGATCACATGCGCAGACATCTCATCGTCCTCTTTCGTCGACCGAGCGAACCGCTCGGGCACACGAGCCGAGTGAGCTCGTCCACGGCTCACATGTAGCCGTCACAGTGACACGGTCGCACCCTGAAGCGGCGGTGCGCAGGACATCAGTGCCTGCCGAGGAGTGCACCACGCGGCTGACGTTTTCATCATCGACGTAGGCATTGCCACCGGTCCCGCGTTCGGGCCCCTTCGCCGCCCATCACATCGCCGACTCCCGTAGACGCAGGTCCTTGCGCACGATCTTGCCGACCAGGGCTTCGGGATCTGGTCCAGGATGATCATCCGCACTCCTCTGCTCTCGGAAGTCAGCGTGCGGCAGTGGGCGCGGGTCGGGGCTCCTTCGGCAGGCCGAGCACCAGCTCCCCGACGATGCCGCGTTGGATCTGGGAAGAGCCTGCGTAGATCGTGCCGGCGCGGGCGTTGAGGTAGACGCTGGTCCAGGACGCGGACGAGTTCGGCGCGCCGGGGTCGTCGGTGTGGAACCAGTTCGGCGAGGACCGCCCGGTCGGGGTCAGCGCGTCCAGGCCGAGGACGTCCACGGCCAGTTCGGTGGCCCGCTGGTGGTACTCGCTCCAGAGCAGCTTGAACGCGGCAGCGGCGGGGCCGGGTTCCTGTCCGGCGATCAGTGTGGCGGCGGTGCGCAGCCCATGGCAGCGCAGTTGCTCGACCTGGACATGGCACCAGGCAATCCGACGGCGGATGTCGGGGTCGCGGTGCAGCCCGCGCTCCCGGACCAGCTCGATCAGCCGGTCCAGCTCGTTGCGGAAGCGGATCGGTGCCTTCAGCGCGGTCGCGCCGCGCTCGAAGCCCAGTAGCGTCATCGCAACCGTCCAGCCACGGTCGACCTCTCCCACGACCAGGCCGAGTTCGGTTGTCGCGTTGTCGAAGAAGACCTCGTTGAAGTCCGCCTCGCCGGTGAGGTTGCGGATCGGGCGGATGTCGATGCCGGGTTGGTCCAAGGGGACCAGGAGCATGCTGATGCCGCGGTGCGCCGGGGCGTCGGGACTGGTCCGGGCCAGGACGAACGTCCAGTTCGCCTTGTGCGCGCCGGAGGACCACAGCTTCTGCCCGTTCAGTACCCACTGGTCGCCGTGCGGTTCGGCCCGCAAGGAGAGCGAGGCCAGGTCCGAGCCGGCGCCCGGCTCGGAGAAGCCCTGCGCGAAGACGTACTCGCCGGAGACAATCCTCGGCAGAAACCGACGCAACAGGGTCGGGTCGCTCCAGCGCAGCATGGTGTTGCCCAGCATGGCGATGCCGAACTCGTCGTTGTCCGAGCCGTAAGGAATGCCGGCTGCGGTCAGCTCCTCGATGACGACGACCAGTTCCGCCGGTCCGAGGCCGGCGCCGCCGTACTCCCGCGGCCATGCCGGGGCAACCCAGCCGCGCTCGGCGAGCGCGGTCCGCGTCCTCTCCTGAAACGTCCCGCGCTCGATCGGGTCGAGGGCGCCGATGCCCCGCCAGTCCCGCGGGACCAGGTCCGCCACGAATGCCTGCACCGAAGCGCGGAAGCGCTCCGCCCGCTCGCTGCCCTGCGGTTCCACCAAAGCCTCCCTGCGTCTTCGGTAAGCGAATGACCAGAACAGTTGCGTAGATAGACTCACTAGTCAATGCTGGGCGCCGTGGATTTCCCCCGACGTGAGGAGGGCCCCCGATGCGCTTCGCGCCAACCGACGAACAGCTCGAACTGAGCCGAACCGCAGAGCGGTTGCTCGCCGCCCACGCCCGCAGGAACACCCTTCCTCCGCCTTGGGAAGCCATCCCCCAGACCCTCAGCCGTGAGCTGTGGGCCTCACTCGCCGAACTCGGACTGCTCGGCCTGGGTGTGCCCGAGAGACTGGGCGGCTCGGGTGGCGGTGTAGCGGACCTGTGTGTGCTGGCCAAGCGGGTGGGGGCGGCCCTGCCCACCCTCCCGTTCGCCGCCACTGCGACCGTCGCCGCAGTGCTGGCCGAGCACGCCGACAGTCCCGCCACGCGGGCCGCGCTGGCCGGCGTCGTGAGCGGCTCCACCGTCGCCGTACCGGCCTGGGAGACCTTCCCTGCCGACATGGTGCCCGGCCGGCGAGCGGGCTCACTGACGCTGAACGGCTCGGCGGCGCACGGCATGCTGGCAGCGGTGCCGTTCGGCCTCGACGCCGAACTGCTGCTGGCCTTCGCCGACGAGGGCAGCGCCCCGGCGCGGCCGGTCCTCGTGGAGCTCGCCGAACCGACCACCGCGCGGACCTCCGTGGAGTCACTGGACGTCACCGAGCCGATGGCGAGCCTGCGGCTGACCGGCGCGCCCGCCATACCGCTCGGACCGCTCGGCGCACCTACAGCCGCCCGCCTGCTCACCGTGCTGGCAGCCGAGCTCATCGGCACCGGGCGACGCGCGCTGGAGGGCGCCGTTGAGTATGCCGGGCAGCGGCGGCAGTTCGGGCGGCCGATCGGATCGTTCCAGGCCGTCAAGCACGTACTCGCCGACCGGTCCGTCCAGCTCGACGCCGCCTGGATGCTCGTCCGGGAGGCGGCCCACGCCCTCGACGGCAAGCGTGCTGACGCCGGCGTGGCGGCTCGTACCGCGCTCGCGGCGGCGGCCGACGCGGTCGAGGCAGTGACGGCCGACTCCCTGCAGACCCATGGTGGCATCGGTTTCACCTGGGAGCACCGGTCCCACGTACTGCTCAGGCGCGCCCGTGCGCGGCGCTCACTACTCGGCCCACCGGCCCACCGGCTCGACGTACTCGCCGACCGCCTACTCGGATCGGCGCATCGGTCCTGACATCGGCCTTACGGGCTGTCACATCGCGGCGGGCGGACCGCGGCTACGCGGTCCGCAGGCTGCGGCAGTTGCCCGCCGCGCCGCAGCTGACGACCTGACACAAAGTCCATCTACACAACATGACTGTTCAGATCCCTACTCTACGGGGATCTTCACTACCGAATGAGGAGGCCGCCGGGCCATGGAATGGACGGGCGCGCGCTACGCGGACAAGCCGACGGTCGAGGTGCCGATCTGGATCGCCGCCCCGCCGGAACGGGTATGGGGGCTGGTGACCGACATCGAGCTGATGCCGAGCCTGAGCGCGGAGTTGCAGTCGGTGGAGTGGCTGGACGGGGCGACACAGCCCGCGCCGGGGGTCCGCTTCGTGGGCCGGAGCAGCCACGAGGCGCTGGGCGAGTGGGCCACCACCTCCCACGTGGTGGAGTACGAGCCGCCCAGGGTGTTCGCCTGGGCGGTTGAGGACCCCGAGCAACCTTCGGCGATCTGGCGATTCACCCTCGACCCCGAGGACGGCGGGACGCTGCTGCGGCAGTGGATGCAGCTGGGACCGGGCCGCTCAGGTCTTTCGTTTGCCATTGACCGCATGCCGGAGAAGGAACAGAAGATCGTCTTCGTGCGGATGCGGGAGTTCGAGACCAACATCGGCGTCACTCTCACGGCGATCAAGAAGCTTGCGGAGAAGTCCGGAAAGGCGAGTGTGTGATGCGTACGTCGACCACGATCGAGGCATCCGGGGGCAGCTGGCCCGAGACGGTGGACTTCGTCATCGAGGCGGAGAAGCTGGGCCTGGACATCTGCTGGGTGGCGGAGGCGTGGGGTTCCGAGGCACCGTCGCCGCTGGGGTATCTCGCCGCCCGGACGGAGCGCATGCTGCTCGGCTCCGGGATCATCCAGCTCGCCACCCGCACGCCGATGGCCATCGCCCGAGCGGCGATCACCCTGTCGCAGATCTCCCAGGGGCGCTTCCTGCTGGGACTCGGCCCATCCGGCCCGCAGGTGATCGAAGGACTGCACGGCGTACCCTTCGACCGGCCGTTGTCACGGATGCGGGAGACCGTCGAGATCGTGCGGCAGGCCGCCGCGGGCGAGAAGGTCCTCTACACCGGGCGGGAGTTTCAGATCCCGCTGCTCGGTGGGGATGCCAAGCCCATGCGCCTGTCCATGCGCGCCGAGCACGACATCCCGATCTACCTGGCGACCCTCTCGCCCAGGATGCTGCAACTGACCGGTGAGATCGCCGACGGCTGGCTCGGCACCAGCTTCGTGCCCGAGGGCGCCAAAGAGGCCTACTTCGACCACCTGGACGCGGGCATCACCGCCTCCGGCCGCTCACGCGCGGACCTCGACATCTGCCAGGGCGCCGAGGTGGCCTTCGCCGAGGACGAGGACGCACTGGGGACGATGGTGGCCGGCCGGAAGAAGGAACTTGCGTTCAGCCTGGGCGGCATGGGCTCCGCGAGCACCAACTTCTACAACAACGCCTACAGCCGCCAGGGCTGGGCCGACGTCGCCGCCGAGGTCCGCGAGCGCTGGCAGGCCGGCGACCGGGACGGCGCAACCGAACTGGTCACCGACGAGATGGTGCTGGGCACCACGCTCATCGGCACCGAGGGCATGGTGCGGGACCGGCTGCGGGTGTGGCGCGACGCCGGCGTCGACACCGTTCGCTTCTACCCCGCCGGCGAGACGCTGGACGCCCGGCTCACCACCCTGGGCCGGGCCCTCGACCTGGTCCGCGCCATGGAACGCGACCCGGGCCGGTAGAACGCAGTGCTGCTCGCAGTGCCGTACGACGGTCGTGGGAAGCCCGGTCGCGTCGCTGCGCGCCCAACCGGCGGACAAGGCGGTACTCAGCTGCGTGACCCCGCTCGGCTTCGACAAGCGGGGTCCCGACAGCCTGACCGTCGACCGATGGAAGCGTCGCCATCGATCTGACGCTCGATCACCGTTGCGTGTCGCCGCGGTGGCGACCACGCCTGCGGCTACCCACCGCCCGGCTTGCGAATCCACGGTCTGAAATGCCGAGTCCTATGGTGAGACCTATATGCTGACGCCATGAGGCGGACCTCTTTCGCGAACTGGCCGTGCTCAGTCGCGCGGACCATGGACATGCTCGGGGACTGGTGGACGCCGCTGGTCCTGCGGGAGGCCTTCTACGGGATCAAGCGGTTCGACGCGTTCCAGCAGGAGCTCGGCATCGCCCGCAACACCTTGACCGACCGTCTCCGTCGCCTGGTCGATGAGGGCCTCATGGAGAAGAAGGCCTACCAGCACGAGCCGGTGCGCTACGACTACGTGCTCACGGAGAAGGGGCGCGACTTCTTCGGCGTGCTGGCTGCCATGAACACCTGGGGCAACCGCTGGCTCAGCGGCGAGCAGGGACCGCCGGTGGTCTTCCACCACGACCGCTGCGGTCACCAGAGCGACGCCGAGGTCGTTTGCGCCTCGTGCAAGGAACCGATGACAGCCGACGACACCCACCCGCGCCTCGGCCCTGGTTATCCCCAGCACCTCGCCGAGCGCCCGGACATCCAGAGTCGCTTCACCGCCTGATCAGCACAGCTGCGCCGTCGGCGGCGGTCAGGCCCCATCACGTCTGGCGCCGACCCACTCCGACAGACAGCGGCACGTCACTTCGGGGCTCGGCGGGCCACTCTGCCGGGTCCTTGTCGGCCTTGCTGCGGTGCGATGCGGCGTCACCGGGACTGCCCACCCCGCACGGCCTCGCCGGTCGCCGACGGCGGGCCGTCGGCGACCGGAGGCACCTCAGCCCTGGCCTGAGCCTGGCCGCGCTGAGGTCGTGCGTGGTCGCCGAGGCGTAGATCTTCCGTGCCGTGCCGCAAGGCTGACGCGAAGGGATCGCCAGGCAAATTGGCACGAGAACACCAAATCGGTCAGAAACGTGGTATTCCGCGCCCAGTGGCTACGCCTCCGCTGCGACCTAGCGTCGTACGTACTGACGCCATCGGATCCTCGATCGAGATCGATCTGAAGGAGCGGAACATGAAGCCGACACAGAGCTCAGCGGTCGGCCCGGGCCAGACCGTGCCGAACGGCGCCTCCCCGAGCGGCAACGGAAAGTTGTCCGGGGTGGAGCCGCCAGTGCTGGGCGGACCGGAGCACTCCGACTACTACCTGCTGGACAACCTGATCACCGATGAGCAACGGGCCCTTCGGAAGAAGGTCCGCGAGTTCATGGACCAGGAGGTCACCCCGATCATCAACCCGTATTGGGAGCGGGCGGAGTTCCCCTTCGAGCTGGTGCCCAAGCTGGCGCAGCTGAACATCGCGGGCTTTCAGATCGCCGGCCACGGCTGCCCCGGGATGAGCAACCTGACGGCCGGCCTGGTGATCCTCGAGCTGGCCCGGGGCGATCTGAGCATGTCGACGTTCATGGGGGTCCACTCGGCCCTGGCCATGACGTCGATCGGACTGCTCGGCTCCGAGGAGCAGAAGGAGCGCTTCCTGCCGCCGATGGCACGTCTGGAGAAGATCGGCGCCTTCGGCCTGACCGAGCCCGCGCACGGCACGGACGTGGTCAAGCTGGAGGCGACCGCGCGCCGGGACGGCGATTCCTACGTCCTCAACGGCTACAAGAGGTGGATCGGCAACGCATCCTTCGCCGACTACGTGATCATCTGGGCCCGCGGCGACGACGGGCACGTGGGCGGCTACGTGGTCGAAAAGGGCACGACCGGCTTCGACGCCCAGGTCATCAAGGGCAAGACGGCTCTGCGCTGTGTCCAGAACGCGCAGATCTCCCTCACCGACGTCCGGGTGCCCGCCGAGAACCGGCTGGCGAACGTGAATACCTTCCGCGACACCGAGAAAGTCCTGCTGGCCTCACGCTTCTGCGTCGCCTGGGAGTCGATCGGCGCCGCCGTCGCGGGCTACGAGACGGCTCTGGCCTACGCAAAGCAGCGCAAGCAGTTCGGGATGCCGCTGGCCGCCTTCCAGCTCGTCCAGTACCGGCTCTCCCGGATGCTGGCGGACATCACCGACATGCTGTGCATGCAGTTCCGGCTCAGCCAGCTCCTGGACGAGGGCGAGTACTCGATGCCCCGGGTCGCGCTGGCCAAGATGCACTACACCGAACGGGCCCGGGCCATCCTCGCCGACGCCCGCGACATGCTCGGCGGCAACGGCATCCTGCTCGACTACCACGTCGCCCGGCACCTGTGCGACATCGAGGCGATCGACACATACGAGGGCACCGACACCGTGCAGGCGCTGATCGTCGGCCGCGACATCACCGGCTACAACGCCTTCGTACCCATGGCGCCGAGCCACTGACCCCGGTGTGTATCGCGGCGCTCCGTGACGGCGGGTCGACCCCGGGCGCCGTGTGCGACCCCACTGAGGACAAGGAGTAGTCATGAGCAGCACACCCCTCCTGGAGGGACTGCACGTCGTCGATCTCGCCAGTTTCATTGCCGGGCCCGCCGCGGCCACCGTCCTCGGTGACTTCGGCGCCGACGTCGTCAAGGTGGAACCACCGCACATGGGCGACGCGTACCGTTCACTCAGCCGCATCCCTCCCAACCCCCAGGTCGAAGGGGTCAATTACCCCTGGCAGCTGGACAACCGCAACAAGCGCAGCATCGCGCTCAACCTCAAGTCGCCCAGCGCCCGGCCCGTACTCGAGAGTCTGGTGCGGTGGGCCGATGTGCTGGTGACGAACTTCCCGCCGCGGACGCGCGAGAAGCTGGGCCTGGAATACGACACTCTGGCCCCCCTCAATCCCCGGCTGATCTACGCCGATGTCACCGGCTTCGGCGAGGAAGGTCCGGACGCGCATCTGCCCGGCTTCGACGTTACGGCGTACTGGGCGCGCAGCGGCCTGATGGACCTCACGCGCCAAAGGGACGTGGCGCCGGCCACGAACGCGTTCGGATCGGGCGATCACTCCACGGCGATCACCCTGTTCGCCGGGATCATGACCGCGCTGTACCGGCGGGAGAAGACCGGCCAGGGTGCACGCGTCACGGCCTCGCTGCTCGCCGAAGGCGCCTGGGCGGCGAGCATGTGGCTGCAAGCCGTACTGGTCGGGGCGAAGCCCCCGCGCCCCATCGACCGGTCCGACCCGCCCAACGCACTCGTGAACATGTACCGCACGGCGGACGACCGCTGGATCGTCCTCGGCTTCGCCAACGAGGACAAGCAGGTCCCGCCCTTCCTCAAGGCCATCGGTCATCCCGAGGCGGCGGAGAACCCGCGCTACGCCGACACCCCGAGCCGCCGCGCCCACGCCGCCGAGATCGTCGGCCTGCTGGACAAGACATTCGCGACTCGCTCCCTGACCGAGTGGCGCGAGCTGCTCGACGCCGCGGGCCTCACGTACGGGGTCGTCCAGACGCTCGAGGAGTGCGCCCAGGA
Source organism: Streptomyces sp. RLB3-17 (assembly GCF_007113425.2). NCBI lineage: Bacteria > Bacillati > Actinomycetota > Actinomycetes > Kitasatosporales > Streptomycetaceae > Streptomyces > Streptomyces sp. RLB3-17. The sequence continues at coordinate 596,361 of NZ_CP041610.2, forward strand.
CCCCCAGCTCCTCGCCAACCAGGTGTTCGTGCCGATCGACGACGGCAGCGACGACCCGCACCTGACCGTCGACAGCCCCGTCCGGCTGGACCAGGAACAGAAGGTCCGTCCGGGCCCGGCCCCCGACCTGGGCGAACACACCGAGTCCGTGCTCCGCGACCTCGGCTTCGACACCACCGGAATCGAGGAGCTGCGCAAGGCCGAAGCAGTCGTCTGAAGCCGCGGCTCATCAACGCGACGGAAGAGAAGAGAAACGGAAGAGAAGAGAAGAAGGGAAACATCATCATGACTACGGCCAACGACACGCCGACCGTACGAACTGAGGAGACCGACGGCATCTTCGTGATCACGATCGACCGTCCGAAGGCTCGCAACGCCATCGACGGGGACACCGCCAGGGCCCTGGCGGCTGCCGTCGATCACCTGGAGTCCCGTGACGACCTCCTGGTCGGCATCCTCACCGGCGCCGGCGGCGTCTTCAGCGCCGGCATGGACCTCAAGGCGTTCGCGGCCGGAGACAAGCCCATCGTCGAAGGACGGGGTTTCGCCGGCATCACCCGCGCCCGGATCAAGACCCCGCTCATCGCCGCCGTCGAGGGCTACGCGCTGGGCGGCGGGACCGAGATGGCGCTCGCCTGCGACATGATCGTGGCCGCGCGGAACGCCACTTTCGGTCAGACCGAGGTCCACTACGGCATCGTGCCACCCGAAGGGGGCATGGTTCGCCTGCCCGAGCGCATCCCGCGCAACATCGCCCTGGAGCTCCTGCTGACCGGCGAGCCTCTGCCCGCCGAACGCGCCGAGCGGTTGGGCCTGGTCAACCACCTCACGGAACCGGGCCAGGCCCTGCAGCGGGCCCTGGAACTGGCCACCAGCATCGCGCACAACGCGCCCCTGGCCGTGGCTGCCATCAAACGCGTCGTCAACGAGCGGCGAGCGTTCGGCGACGAGGACGCGTTTGTCGAGCAGGACCGGATCGTCGCACCGGTCATGGCGTCCCACGACGCGCAGGAGGGCGCCCACGCCTTCGCCGAGAGGCGCTCACCTCACTGGCAGGGCCGCTGACACCAACCCCGGCTCCGTCATTGCGACGGCCGACACACCGGTGCATTTCATGGGGGGCTGACGCGAGGGAGCGTTCGAACCGAGGCACTCAAGGGGCTGCGCGGCCGAAAGACCCATAAAGCCGAAGAGAGGAGCCGGCATGAACCTCGCATCCGCCTTGGTGAGCAGCGCCCGGACCCATCCGGATCGCGCCGCGCTCCGTCTCGAGGACGCCGTCGTGTCCTATCGCACGCTCGACCAGGGCAGCGCCCACATGGCCGGACTGCTTCACCACCGTGGCGTGAAGCCCGGGGACCGAGTGGCGGTCATGCTGCCCAACGTCCCCGAGTTCGCCGTCGCGTACTTCGGCGTACTCCGGGCCGGCGGCATCGTCGTCCCGATGAACCCCCTGCTCAAGTCCCGCGAGATCGCCTACTACCTCGGCGACTCGGGCGCCCGGCTCCTGTTCACCTGGCACGCCTTCGCCGACGAGGCACGGGCCGGTGCGCGGCAGGCCGAGGCCGAGGTGGTCGTCGTCAGCCCCGGCACATTCGATGCCCTGCTCACGACCGCCCCGTCCGTGGAGGACCTGGCCGACCGGCACGAGGACGACACCGCAGTGATTCTCTACACCTCGGGAACGACCGGTCAGCCGAAGGGCGCCGAACTGACCCACGCCAACCTCACCCACAACCGCGACATCGTGGCCGGCGAACTGCTGCAGCTCACCGCCGACGACGTGATCTTCGGTGGGCTGCCCCTGTTCCACGCGTTCGGGCAGACCTGCACCCTCAACGCCGCCGTCGCCTCCGGCGCGTGCCTCACGTTGTTGCCGCGCTTCGATGCCGGGAAGGCATTGGGAATCCTCGGCGAGCACGGGGTGACCGTCTTCGCCGGGGTGCCGACGGTGTTCGGCAGGCTGGTGCGGGAGCCCGATCGAGACGCGTACACCGTCTCCCGGCTGCGTGTGTCCCTCACCGGCGGCGCGGCGATGCCGGTCCAGGTGCTGCACGACTTCCAGGCCGCGTTCGACTGCGTCGTGCTCGAAGGGTACGGGCTGTCGGAGACCTCGCCCGTCGCCTCGTTCAACACCTTGCAGGCCGGACCCAAGCCCGGTTCGGTCGGCACCCCGATCCGGGGCGTCGAGATGCGGGTGGTCGCGGGCGACAGGGAGGTACCGCTCGGGGAGAGCGGCGAGATCGCGATCCGCGGGCACAACGTGATGAAGCGGTATTGGCAACGCCCCGAGGAGACCGCCGCCGCGATCCGGGACGGTTGGTTGTACACCGGCGACATCGGCCGGGTCGACCAGGACGGGTACCTCTGGATCATCGGACGGACTAAGGACGTGATCATTCGGGGCGGCTACAACGTGTATCCCCGCGAGGTCGAAGATGTGCTGTACGAGCATCCGGAGGTCGCCGACGCGGCGGTCATCGGCCTCCCCAGCTCCGATCTCGGTGAGGAGATCGGTGCCGCGGTCGTTCTCAAGCCGGGCGCCCGAACCACTGCCGAGGAACTGCGTGAGTACGTCAAGCATCAGGTCGCCGCATACAAATATCCGCGGAAGGTATGGATCACGGACACGCTGCCGAAGGGACCGACCGGCAAGATCCTCAAGCGGCAGATCGTCCCGCCGCCCGAGCTGGACAGGCGATGAGGCGACTGGGCCGGGGCGGGTGAGAAAGGCGAACCTGCGACTGGGCACGGCGTGACGCACTCGCCGTACGCCGTGCGTGCCCACAAGGGCCGCTACTCGCCGGCGGCCTTCGGCTCGCTCATCCGGCGGGCGGCCTCGACGACTGCGGAGCGGTGCAGGGCCAGCCGCTGGGGCGACCAGGACTGACTGACCTCCTCGGGGCCGACGTCCTCCGCGGCCCAGAACCACGCCTGGGCCGCGGCGAGAACCATGGTCAGGAGATCGGCGGGCTCCATCCCCTGGGCGAGCTCGCCGCGCTGCTGCGCGTCGGCCACTTCGGTGGCCTTGCGCTGGAAGGCGCCCGGTTCGAGTCCGGTGGCGGAGGGGCGCTCCAGCAGTTTCCACAGGCGCAGGCGCATCAGGTCCGGCCGGGCGACGAGGTGGTCGAAGATCGCGCCGGCGTATCCGGGCAGGTCCTCGACGTCGAACGGCACCGACTCCGCTCCCGCCGTCATCGCCCGTCGCAACACCTCGTCGAACAACTGCTCCTTGTTGCCGAAGTAGGCGTAGATCAGCCGCTTGTTCGCCCCCGCGGCCTCCGCGATGCGGTCGACCCGGGCACCGGCGATGCCGTAGGCGGCGAATTCGGTGAAGGCGGCGTCGAGCAGCCGGGCCTTGGTGGCAGAGGAGTCCCGTGGCATACGTGCCACCCTAGCAAGTAACTATCTAGTTATTGACACTGGCGACCCGCGGGTCTACGGTCATGTATCTATCCAGTTAGTTATGGAAGGAACCCTCATGGAACACCGCGCACTGGGCAGCCAGGGCCTGACCGTCGGAGCCCAAGGTCTCGGCTGCATGGGTATGAGCGCGTTCTACGGCGCCACCGACGAGACCGAGTCACTGGCCACCATCGACCGCGCGCTGGAACTCGGCGTCACCCTGCTGGACACCGCCGAGAGCTACGGCCCCTTCGTCAACGAGCAGCTCCTCGGCAAGGCGCTGGCAGGGCGCCGGGAAGTCGCCGTGGTCGCCACCAAGACCGGCGTCGAGATCACCGACGACGGCCGCGCGCTCGGCCTCAACGGTCGGCCCGAGTACGTCCGCCGGGCCCTCGAACGCTCGCTGCGGCACCTGGGCACCGACCACGTCGACCTGTACTACCTGCACCGCATCGACCCCGACGTGCCCATCGAGGAGACCGTCGGGGCACTGGCCGAACTGGTCGCCGAGGGCAAGGTCGGCCACATCGGCCTGAGCGAGGCCTCCGCACAGACCATCCGGCGTGCCCACGCCGTCCACCCGCTCACCGCCGTCCAGACCGAGTACTCGCTCTTCGAGCGCGGCATCGAACAGGACGGGGTGCGCGACACGCTGCAGGAGCTGGGAATCGGCCTGGTCGCCTACTCCCCGCTGGGGCGCGGCTTCCTGTCCGGCGCGATCACCAGCCCCGACGACTTCGCCGAAGACGACTGGCGCCGGACCGACCCCCGGTTCCAGGGCGAGAACTTCGACCGCAACCTGGACGTCGTCCGCGAGGTCCGCCGCATCGCCTCCGACAAGGACGTCACGCCCTCCCAGCTGGCCCTCGCCTGGGTCCAGCACCAGGGCGCGATCGCCATTCCCGGCACCAAGCGCCGCCGCTACCTGGAGGAGAACATCGCCGCGACCGAGGTCACGCTCACCGCGGACGACCTGGCCGCGATCGAGGCGGTCGCCCCGCACGGCGTGGTCACCGGCGACCGCTACGCACCTGAGTTGATGGGGACGCTCAACGGCTGAGAGCCCGCCTGCGCCTCACGAGATCCCATCGCGGGTCCGGAAGACCCCCGCTCCCGCCCCTCACACGCAGTCCCAAGCCCTCGCGTCTCGAAAGGCCCCCCATGCCCCAGCCCGCCACGCGGTCCCGTATCGCCATCGGCGGAACGACGATCACCTATCTCCCCGACGGTTTCGGCGCACACAATCCAGACGTCCTGTTCCCGGGCGTGGACTGGACGACGCGCCCCGGGTTCCTCGAAGACGGGCAGCTCGTCCTCTCGTTCGGCTCCTTCCTGATATGCGCCGGGGACCAGCGGATTCTCGTGGATCTGGCCGTAGGGAAGATCGACGTGGACGTGCCCGGCGTCGCTCAGCTCAAGGGCGGTTCGCTGCTGCGGAACCTCGCCGAGGAAGGACTCTCCGCCGACGACATCGACACGGTGGTGTTCACCCATCTGCACCTCGATCACGTCGGCTGGACCAGCGATGTCGCGCCGCTCCCGAACGCGCCCACGACGGACTCACCCACGGGCCTCACCTTCGCCCGGGCACGCCATCTCATGTCGGAAGACGAGTGGCAGTACTGGTCGACGAGGGCGGCGGCCATGGGCGGACCGGACGCCGAGGCAGTGCTCAAGCCGCTCGACGGCGTCGTCGAGTTCGTCAGGAGCGGCGACAGCATCGCGCCCGGGGTGACCGTCGAAGCGACACCCGGGCACACGCCCGGACATCTGGCGATCGTCGTACGGGATCCGTCGGGCGGCAGCACCGAATCCGCCTGCATCGTGGGAGACATCCTGCACTCCCCCGCTCAGGTCGGCGACCCCGATCTGGTGTTCTCCTCCGACGTCGCTCCGGACCAGGCCCGAGCGGTGCGCGACCGCGTGCTCCAGCGGCCGGACACCGTGATCGCCGCCGGGCACTTCACGGACGACGTGTTCGGCCGTGTCACTTCGGTGGGCGACGCGCACGCCTGGGCTCCCGTCGGCGAGGCGCCGAACGCGATCGGCAACTGAGCCGCACACATCGCGGCCCCCGGTTTTCTCACGTCACTCAAGTACCTCAACTCACTCACATCAGGAGACTCACCTCATGTCCGTGCCTCAGCCGCCCCACCTGTTCGGGGCAAGCACTACCGCCGCCGAGACAATCGATGGCGTCGACCTGCACGGCCGCCGGGCCGTGGTGACCGGAGCCAGTTCCGGAATCGGGGTGGAGACGGCCCGGGCGCTCGCCTCGGCGGGCGCCGACGTCACCCTGGCCGTACGGGACACCGACGCGGGTGCCCGTGTGGTGGCGCGCCTGGAGGCTGAACTTCCCTCCACGTCGGGGAAGTTGGCAGTGGGGCGGCTCGACCTGGCCGACCGGTCGACGGTCGCCGCGTTCGTGGCCGACTGGACGGGCCCGTTGCACATCCTGGTCAACAACGCCGGAGTGATGGCCCCGCCGCAACTCATCCGCACGCCTGACGGCCGGGAATTGCAGTTCTCCGTCAATCACCTGGGCCACTTCACGCTCGCCGTCGGCCTCCACCCGGCCCTCGCGGCGGCGGACGGCGCCCGGATCGTCTCGGTCGCCTCGATCGGCCACCTCTTCTCCCCCGTCGTCTTCGACGACCTCGACTACCGCTTCCGGCCGTACGACCCCTGGACCTCCTACGGGCAGTCGAAGACCGCCAACGTCCTGTTCGCCGTCGGTGCCGCCGAGCGATGGGCCGACGACGGCATCACCGCCAACGCCCTGATGCCGGGCAACATCGCCGACACGTCCCTGGCCCGGCACATGGACATGCAGCAGGTGGCCGACTTCATCGCCTCGGGCGAACTCGCACTGCCACCGCAGAAGACCGTGGAGCAGGGCGCCGCGACCTCGGTGCTGTTGGCCGCCTCACCGTCGGTGGAAGGCATCACCGGCCGCTACTTCGAGGACTGTGCGCAGTCCGAGCCGGTCGCCGAGCGAGCCGGTGCCGTCGCCGGCGTCGCGCCGTACGCCCTGGACCCGGAGAACGCCGCCCGGCTGTGGTCCGTGTCCGAAGCCCTCGTCCGCTAGAGCTCTACGCTGCCGACATGACCTCACGACACCAGCAGTGGACCCGGCTGCGCCGTCAACTGTGGCAGCCTCCGCGCGCCCATGGCGAGCAGCCGCGCGAGCGCGTGGTCGGCCCGCTGGAACTGTTCTACGACCTGGTCGTGGTGGTGCTGGTCGCCCAGGCCGCCCACCACCTGGCCGGGGACCTCGACTGGCACGGTCTGGGTCTGTTCGCCGCGGTGTTCGCGCTGGTGTGGATCGCCTGGTTCAACGGCACCCTCCACCACGAACTGCACGGGCACGAGGATGCCCGCGGCCGGAGCGTGTTCCTGCTGCAGATCCTCGTACTCGTCCCGTTGGGCGCGTTCATCCCCGAGGCAGGCGGCGCACGCGGGGTCGCGTTCGCCGTGACCGCGGGGGTGCTGTTCGCGGTGCTGGCGGTGCTGTGGCTGCTCGCCGCACGCGGTGACAGCCCCGAATTCCGCCGCCCCAGCAGGTTGTTCGTGACCGGGACGGCAGCCTGCGCCGTCGTCCTGGCCGCGAGCGCCGCCCTCCCCGCGGACGTCCGCGTACTGACGTGGGGTCTTCTGGCCGTCGCGTACCTGGCGGGGTTCGCGGTCATGATCGGTTCGGCCACTCCGGTGCAGGCGGTCGCGCTCAGTGTGACCGACGCGCTCACCGAACGGTTCGGGCTGTTCATCATCATCGTGCTCGGCGAGACCGTGACCGGCGTCGTCGACGGACTGGCCCACGAGCCGACCAACGCGCTCACCCTCGCCGTCGGGCTCGTCGCCGTCGTCATCGGCTTCGGTGCCTGGTGGACGTACTTCGACTTCGCCGGGCACCGGCGGCCGAGGCCCACACGCGCAAGCACCGTGCAGTGGATGCTGGTTCACATGCCGCTCACGGCCGCGGTGGCCGCCATGGGCGCCGCGATGGTCGGTCTCGTCGAGCACGCCCACGACAGCCGGACTCCCACCGCCACGGCCTGGGTCCTCTGCGGGGGCGCGGCCGTCGTGCTCTGCGCGACGATGGTGCTCGCGGCCTCCCTGCGCGTCTGGCACGTGGACCGCGGGCTCTACCGGCCGCTGGCCCGCACCTGCGTCGTCGTGGCCGTCATGTGTGTGGGAGTCGGTGCGGCACGCCCGGCTCCCCTCGTTCTGGGCCTCGCGCTCGTCGTCCTCCTCGGTGTCCCCTGGGGACTGGCCGTGGCATACCGCCTGTCCCACGAGGGGGAATCCGCCGCCGAGGAAGTGTCGGCGGCGGAGCATCAGGACGACAACCGGCGCTGAGCCTGCACGCGAAGCACTCCGGACGGTCCTGTCCGGAGGGATCAGTCGATGACGGCGGTCCGCCAGGTCTCCTCGTCGGCGTCCAGGAGGGCCGCGACGAGGGCGGGGGCCGGCAGTGGGCCGTGGTCGGCGGCGACTCTCAGGGCCGATGCCGCGGTCAGATGGCCCAGCCGCAGGGCGCGGTCCACGGGCAGTTGCCGTAGCAGGCCGCTGAGGAATCCGGCGGCGAAGGCGTCTCCGGCGCCGACCGGTTCGGTGACGCGCACGGTCAGGGCGGGCACGCTGTGGGCAGCGGCCCCCACGAAGGCGGTGGCGGCGCGGTCCCCGTCCTTCACGACGAGGACGCGCGGGCCGGACAGGAGTTCGCGGACCCGTCCGGCGTCGGTGATCCCGTCCCCCCACAGGGCTTGGGCCTCGTCGAGGCCGACGAGCACGATGTCGGCCCGGTCTGCGAGCCGCCGCAGCACGTCGGCGGCGGAGCGGCCGTCCCACAGCGCGGGGCGGTGGTTGACGTCGAAGCTGACGGGCCACGGGCGGTCGGGGCGCAGCGCGTGTTCGACGAGGGCGCGGCAGCCGGGCGACAGGGCGGGGGTGATGCCGCTGAGGTGGACGAGCGCGGCGCCCGTCACCGCCGGGTCGTCGAGCACGTCTGGGGTGAGGGCCGAGGCGGCGGATCCGGCGCGGTGGTAGTGGACGCGGGTGCCGTGCCCGGCCGGGCCCGGGTCCTTGAGCAGCAGTCCGGTGGGCCGCCGCGGGTCGGTGCGGACGCCGCTCACGTCGACGCCGCCCGCGGCGATCCGGGCGCGGACGCGGCGGCCGAAGGGGTCGTCGCCGACCGCGGAGACCCAGCGGGCGGGAATGCCGTGGTCGGCGAGGTAGAGGGCGACGTTCGACTCGGCGCCCGCGATGTCGACGCGCAGCAGGTCGGCGCCGTCCAACGGCCCGAGGGGGTCGGGGGCGAGGGCGGCCATGGTCTCGCCGACGCAGACCACGGGGCCGGGGCGCAGTGGCCGGTGGGTACTCATGGTGGGCTTCCTAGAGAGTGCCGGCGCGGTCCGCCGGGGCCGGGGCGGACGGGACTGCGGGGCGGTACGGGGCGGCCGGGGCGCCGGGAACATCGACCCGGAGCGCGAAGACGGCGCCGTCGAGGGGTCCCGGGACGGGCAGGCCGATGTGCGCGCTGGTGACGAGGAGCGTACGGCCGTCGGGGCCGCCGAGGCAGAGTCCCGCGGGCTGCCCGGCGGGCAGGTCGACGATCCGGTCGAGGCCCCCGTCGGGGCGGTAGCGGTGGACCTGCCCGGTGCCCCAGACGGCGGTCCACAGGCAGCCCTCGATGTCGGTGGTCATGCCGTCGGGGCTGCCGGAGCCGAGGGTGACGAAGGGTTCGGGGGTGCCCGGGTCGCCGCTCACGGGGTCGACCGGATAGCGGCGGATGACGCCCCGGGCGCTGTCGGCGAGGTACATGACGGTGCCGTCGGCGCTGAAGGCCGGGCCGTTGGGGATCGTGACGTCCCGCAGGACGCGGGTGACGCGGCCGTCGCGGTCCAGGCGGTAGAGGGAGCCCGCGTCCGGGGTGGCCTCGTGCGCCATGCTGCCCGCCCAGAAGCGGCCGTACGGGTCGGCGACGCCGTCGTTCATCCGCATCGGCACGGGTGCGTCCTCCTCGGGGCGCGCGATCCAGTCGACGCGGCCCGCGGGGTCGATGCGGCAGATGCCGGGGCCCGCCGCCGCGATCCAGTTGCCGGGGTGCCCCTCCACCGGTGCCACGGCGCCCAGCGGGCAGGGCAGTCGGGTGATCGGGGCGAGCGGCGCGTCGGGTCCGTCGGGCAGTTCGAGCAGCCGGCCGGTGAGGATGTCGGTCAGCACGGCGCGGCCGTCCGTCCAGCGGATGCCCTCGCCCAGTTCGAGGCGGTCGGTCCCCAGGACCGCGGGGGCCGTCACGGGCGGGCGTCCGCGCGGACGACGTCCAGGAAGGCGCGGGCGCGCTCACGCAGGGCGGTGAGGTCGCCGCCCTCGGCGGCGTCGCCGATCAGGGGCGAGCCGACGCCGACGGCGATGGCTCCCTCGCGCAGGTAGTCGGCGGCCGCCGGCGCGTCCACTCCCCCGACGGGTACGAAGGGCAGGTCCGGGAAGGGTCCGCGCAGGTCCCGCAGATAGCCGGGGCCCCCGGCGCTGCCCGCCGGGAAGAGCTTGAGGGCGTCGGCTCCGAGCCGCTGTGCCTGGAGGATGTCGGTGGGCGTCATCACGCCGGCGAGCACGGGGAGTTCGAGTTCCCGCCCGGTGGCGATGCCGTCGCTGACCCCGGGGGTGACGAGGAAGGCGGCGCCGGCCTTCTGGGCGGCGCGGGCGTCGTCGGAGCTGAGCACGGTTCCGGCGCCGAGCGTCGCGTCGGGGCCGAGCGCGTTGCGGGCCCGCGCGATGACGTCGAGCGCGTCGCGCCCGGAGAGGGAGACCTCGATGAGGGTGACGCCCTCCTCGGCGAGGGTGAGTACGGTGGTCAGCGCGGCGTCCGGGTCGCTGCCGCGGACGATGGCGAGCAGCCGGTGGGCGCGCAGCGCGGCGAGCAGGTTCATCCGAGATCCCTTCTGGTGACGGTGGTTCAGGTGCGTCGGGTCGCGGTGACGGTGAGCCGCCAGGTGACCTCACCGGCCGGCGGCACGACGGCGGTGTCGCCGTCGTGCGCCGCGGCGCGGTCGAAGACGTGGCCGAGCATCGGCTCGACGCCGATCGAGCGGTACGGCGCGCCTTGGGGGAAGCCGCCGAGGTTGCGCCAGAGGGCGACCGCGACGGGCTGCCCGTCGGCCTCGACGGACAGGTGCAGCGTGTCGGCGCCGTCGTGCACGGACACCCGGGTGGTGAGGACGACCGCTCCGACGGCGCTCCCGTCGTCCGGGCCGAGCCGGTCCAGCGGTACGCCGTCGACGCTGGGCCAGTTGCCCGCGACCCAGCGGTCGCCCTCGTCCGGGTAGAGCCGGGTCACCGCCGGTCCGACGACGTCGATCCGGGCGGCCGGTGAGAGGTCGAGCAGGGCGTGGGCGGCCCACACGAAGCGGTAGCCGGGCTCGGCGGCGAGCGTGTAGTCGGCGACGACCGCGTCCCCTCGCTCTCCGATGCGCCGGGTCAGGCGGAAGTCGGGGCACTCCGCGATGTCCTCCTCCCCCGCCCTTCGCCAGGGCCGCGACCAGACGTCCCCGTGGTCGGGCAGCCCGCGCACGGTGGGCACGCACTCCTCCAGGCCGCCGGCGTCGGCGAACGGGGCACCCGGCCGGACCACGCGGCGGCGGGGCTCGTCGCGGTGCCACAGCCACTCGCGGCCACCGGCGGTCAGCGACGTCCAGCGTCCGCCGTGGTCCGGGTCGGTGGCGACGCGGACGGGCAACCGCGTGGCGCTCACCATTCGGCGAAGGAGCCGTCGACGTGCCGCCAGACGGGGTTGCGCCAGGCGTGACCGGACCGGTCGGCGGCGCGGACCGCGTTCTCGTCGACGGCGATGCCGAGTCCGGGCAGTCCGGTGCGGTGCGCCTGGCCGTCGACGAAGCGGAAGGGCTCGGTGTCGACCAGGTAGGACAGCAGGTCGGCGTCCTTGTTGTAGTGGATGCCCCGACTCTGCTCCTGGATCAGGAAGTTGGGCGTTGCGAAGGCGACCTGGAGGCTGGCGGCCAGCGCGATGGGACCGAGCGGGCAGTGCGGCGCCAGGTGGGCCCCGAAGGTCTCTGCGAGCGAGGCGATTCGGGTGACCTCCGATATCCCTCCGGCGTGCGACAGGTCGGGCTGGGCCACGGCGACGCCCGCGGTCAGCACCGGGAGGAAGTCGGCCCGTCCGTAGAGCCGTTCGCCGGTGGCCAGCGGCACGGACGAGGCGGCGACCAGGCCGGGCAGCAGGTGTGCCTGCTCGGGCAGGACGGGTTCCTCGACGAACAGCGGGTGCAGCGGGGCCATCTCGTGGAGTACGCGGCGCGCGTTGGCGGCGCTGAAGCGGCCGTGGAAGTCGACGGCGACGTCGCGGTGCGGGCCCAGGGCCTCGCGGGCGGCTGCCACGCGCTCGACGACGGCGGCCGTCTCGGCGGGGCTGCCGATCGGCGGGGTGCGCCCGGCGGCGTTCATCTTGACGGCGGTGAAGCCGGCCTCCACCTGGGCGGTGACCTCCTCCTTGAGCCGCGCGGGTTCGTCGCCGCCGACCCAGGCGTACACCCGGACGGTGTCGCGGACCGGGCCGCCGAGCAGGGTGTGCACCGGCACCCCGAGGGCGCGGCCCGCGATGTCCCACAGTGCCTGGTCGATGCCGGCGACGGCGCTGGAGAGGATCGGGCCGCCCCGGTAGAAGCCGCCCTTGCTCAGCACCTGCCAGTGGTCCTGGATGCGCAGCGGGTCCTGGCCCACCAGGTACTCGGCCAGCACCTCGACGGCCGACCGGACCACCTCGGCCCGGCCCTCCACCACCGGCTCGCCCCAGCCGACGACGCCGTCGTCGGTCTCGATGCGGCAGAACAGCCACCGGGGCGGGACGAGAAAGGTCTCGACGCGCGCGATCTTCACTGTGCCTGGCCGTCCTTCTCGTCCGTGGAGCCGTCCGTGCCCTCGGGTGTGGACGGACCGCTGAGTTTGTCGAGGTCGCGCGTCGCCTGGTCGAGCAGGGCGCGCATGGCGTGTTCCGCGCCGTCGGGGTCCCGGGCGCGCACGGCGTCGAGGACGGCTCGGTGGCTGGGGACCGGGTCCTCGCTGTGGGGGGCGCTGTGCACGAGCCGGTCGCGCTGGGCCAGGCCCGACTCGATGACCATCTCCATGCGTTCCAGCAGTTCGTTGTGGGTGGCCGCGAGCAGCGCCCGGTGGAAGGCGAGGTCGGCCTCGACGGCGTCGCTCGCGCCGCCCTCCTGACCCATCGCGGTCAGCGCCGCCTCCAACGCCTCGAGGTCGGCGTCGGTGCGGCGGGCCGCGGCCAGCCGCACGGCGGCGGGTTCGATGATGCCGCGGACCTCGCCGAGGTTGCGGAGCAGCGCGGGGTCGGCGCCGGTGCCGTCGCTCTCGGAGAACTGCCAGCGCAGTACGTCGGCGTCGAGCAGGTTCCAGTCGGAGCGGGGCCGCACGAACGTGCCGCGCTTCTGCCGGGCGTCGACCATGCCCTTGGCCGCGAGCACCTTGAGCGATTCGCGCAGGGCGGTCAGGCTGACGTCCAGTTCGCTCTGCAGGGCCGCCATGTCGAGCGTCGCTCCCTCGGGGATCTCGCCGCTGAGCACCCGGCGGGCAAGGGTCTCCACGGTCTGGCCGTGCACTCCGCGGCGCGCGTATGGCGTCATGTGTTTGCCTTTCTTGCTGGTCGGTCGGTGGCTGGAGCGGTCGGTCCCGTCACGCGGAGGCCTTACTGACGCTCCAGCCGCCGTCCACGAGCAGGCTCGATCCGGTGATGTAGGAGGCTTCGTCGGCGGCGAGGAAGGCGACGGCGGCGGCGACCTCCTCGGGGGTGCCGAAGCGGCGGGCCGCGGTCTCGGCGACGCTGAGCTCGCGCTCGGCCTGCGGGACCCGGTCCCAGGCGGCGGTCAGGATCGGTCCCGGCAGCACGGCGTTGACGCGAACATCGGGGCCGTACTCGACGGCGAGCTGACCGCACAGCGACAGCAACGCTCCCTTGCTCGCCGCGTACGCCGGGTGGCCGGGGATCCCCCGGTGTGCGTGGACGGAGGAGACGAGCACCACGGCCCCCTGGTGCTCGCGCAGGTCGGGCAGTGTGGCCTTGACTCCCAGGAAGGCGCCGGTGAGGTTGACCGAGAGCTGCCGTTCCCAGGAGGCGAGGCTGGTCTCGTGGGCCGGTGCGACCGCCACTGTGTACGCGTTGCTGACCAGGACGCCCACGGGCCCGAAGCTGTGGGCGGCGGTGATCACTCGCTGCCAGTCGTCCTCGCTCGCGACGTCGGCGGCGACGAAGAGGGTCCGGGCCCCGTCCTTGCGCAGCCGCTCGGCGGCTTCCTCGCCGCGTTCGGCGGCGATGTCGACCAGGACGACGGCCGCGCCCTCCGCGGCGAGGCGTGCCGCGGTGGCCGCGCCGATGCCCGACGCGGCGCCGGTGACGACGGCGACGCGGTTGGTGAAGCGGGCCGCTGGGTTCATGAGGTGGGTCGTCTCCTGTTCGAGAGGGAGGTGGGGTGCGGATGTTCGAGAGTCGGTGCGAATTCTTCCGTTGTCGTCACTGCCGGGCCAGCACGGTCAGCTCCGCGTCGTGTCCGGTGGTCCAGGCGAACGGCAGCCCCGAGTGGAGCAGGTACGCGCCGCTGTAGCGGGTGCCGGTCGTGGTGTCGGTGTAGCGGGCGTCCGGCCTCAGGCCGCGCAGTCGGAGCCGGGCGGCCCGGCCGGGCACCAGGGGCGCGCCGTCGAGCGGGCCGGTGTTCCAGGCCGTCACCACCAGGCGGGCGCCGCCCGGTTCCTCGTACTGGATGCCGCAGGTCGGGTCGGCGGGGCTGCCGAGCAGGCTCACCTCTCCGTGGTGGACGATGTCGCGGATCTCCTTGTAGCGGGCGATCCACCCGCCGGCCTCGGCGCGCTGCTGCGGCGTCCAGTGGCGTATGTCGGCGCCGATGCCCAGGACTCCGGCGATGGAGTTGACGAACCGGAAGGCGAGAGAGCGGGGGCGCGGGTCGAAGACGCCGGGGGCGTCGGTGACCCAGGAGCTCATGGTGTGCGGGGCGTGCGCGTGGAGGTAGCCGTACTGGATGCGCAGCCGGTCCATGGGCGCGGTGTTGTCGCTGGGCCACATCACGTCGGTGCGGGCGAGGGTGGCGTGCTCGACGCGGGCGCCGCCGCCGGCGCAGCCCTCGACGGTGACGTGCGGGTGGGCGGTGCGCAGGTGGTCCAGGACGCGCAGGTAGCCGGCGACGTGGGCGGCGTCGAGGTCCTGGCGCTCGGGGTCGGGACCGGCCTGGTGGCCGGGGCGGCCGCGCTCGGTGGGCGGCCGGTTCATGTCCCACTTGAGGTAGCTGATGGCGTACGAGCCGAGCAGCCGGTCGAGCGTGCCGATGACGAAGTCCTGGACGTCCTCGCGGCCGAGGTCGAGCAGGAGCTGGTTGCGTACGAGCGTCGCGGGTCGGCCCTCGATCCGGTACACCCACTCGGGGTGCTCCGCGTAGAGCCTGGAGCGGGGGCTGATGCCCTCGGGCTCCACCCACAGGCCGAAGTCCATGCCGAGGGCGCGGACGTCCTCGACGAACCGGTCGAACCCGCCGGGGAATTCGGCCGGGTCCGGGTCCCAGTCGCCGAGACCGCCGGTGTCGTCGGCGCGTCCGGTGAACCAGCCGTCGTCGACGACGAAGAGTTCGGCGCCCAGGTCCGCGGCCGTCTTGGCGAGCTCCAGCTGCCCGGCGGCGTCGACGTCGAAGCCGGTCGCCTCCCACGAGTTGTAGAGGACCTTGCGTGGCCGGTGGATGCGCTCGCCGGTGAGGTGTCGCTCGTAGCGGTGCCAGACGCGGGCCAGTCCGTCGAGCCCGTCCGGGCTGAAGGCGCAGGCCAGCCGGGGAGTGACGAGGGTGGCGCCGGGGGCGAGTCGGACGGCGCCCTCGTGGGGCACGCGGCCGGCGCGTACGCGTACGGCGCCGCCGGGCTCGGCGTCGGCGGTGATCCGCCAGTTGCCGGACCACTCCAGGGCGATGCCGTACGTGGGGGTGGCGCCCTCGGCGGGGGCGGCGGCGTCCTGGACCGCGAGCCAGGGGTGGTACGCGTGCCCGGCCGAACCCTGGGTGCTCTCCATCTCGAAGCGGCCGCGCTCCAGCTCCACGTGCTTCAGCTGGAACTCCTGCGACCACTGTCCGGCCAGGTACGTCAGCCGCGCGCCGCCCTGGACGGGCACATTGACGGCGGCGGAGTCGAAGCGCTCCAGGCGTACCTCGGTCTCGCCGGTGCAGGTCAGCTCCGTCCAGCGCAGCACGACGTCCGTGCCGGGCACCGCCTCGTACCGGAGCGTCGTGCGCAGCCCGAGGACGTCGTCGGCGAACTCCAGGCGCAGCGCCAGGTCGCCGTCCTGCGTGGCGCCGGTGAATCGCCACCAGCTGCCGCGGTCGCCGCCGGGGCGGGAGGCGACCAGGTCGGCGCCGGTGAACGGCCGCAGCCCGTAGGGGATGTACTCGGCCGGGGCGGCGTCGGCGGGGACGATGAAGTGGGTGCGCCGCGACCAGTCCATGGGCGACGGCCCGTCCTCGACACCGTGCGGGCCCCAGGCGGCGAGTTCGGCCCAGCGGTCGTCGCCGCCGAGGGTGACCGCGTAGGTGGTGGTGTCGGTGCGCAGCAGCCACCGGTCGTGCACGGTCACTTGACGGCTCCGAGGTTCAGTCCGGCCACGAAGTGGCGCTGGAAGCGGAGGAAGACGGCCACCGTCGGGGCGGCGGCGATCACCGAGCCGGCCGCGATCACGTTCCACATGGACACGTACTGGCCCTGCAACCCGATGAGGGAGGCGGTGATGGGCATCTGGGTGTCGGTGCGCAGCACTGTGATGGCCCACAGCAGGTCGTTGAAGATCCAGGTGAACGACAGGGCGGTCAGCGCGGCCAGCGCCGGGCGGGCCAGCGGCAGGATGACCCGCCAGTAGATCTGCCACGGGTTCGCGCCGTCGATGACGGCGGCCTGCTGGATCTCACCGGGGATCGCCCGCATGAAGCCGTGCAGGACGAAGACGTAGAAGCCGACGCCGAAGCCGACCTGCACGCCGATCAGGGCGTACAACTGGTCGTAGATGCCGAGCAGTTCGCTGAGCTTGGAGACCGGGATCAGCAGGATCTGCGGGGGCAGCAGATTGCCGCCGAGCATGAGCAGCAGCAGGACGCGCCGGAAGGGCAGGTCGTAGCGGCTGAGCGCGAAGGCCGCCATGGAGGCGAGGCCGAGCGAGAGCAGCACGGTGGGGATGGTGACCAGCATGCTGTTGATGAGGGCACGCTGCTGGCCGCCGTCCACCCACGCCTGCCGGAAGCTGTCGAAGGTGAACGAGTGCGGCCAGCTGCCGACGCCGTGCGCGGCGATGTCGTCGAACGTCCGGGTGCTGGTGACCAGGACGAGGGCGATCGGCAGCAGCCACAGCGCGGACAGCAGGCCCGCGGAGAGGTGGAAGCCGGCGGTGCGCAGGGCGCGGCCGCTCAGGGCTGGGCGGCGGGGCGCCGCGACCTTGGCGGAGCCGGCCCGGCCCGCCGGGCCCTCGGCGTCCTTGAGGTCCGTGGTGGCGTGGGTGGCGGTCATGAGTCGGCCTCCCGGAAGGCACGCACGAGGTAGCTCGCGATGACGCCGAAGGCCAGCACGAAGATGACGACGGCGAGTGCGGAGCCGTATCCCAGACGCAGCGACTGGAACGCGGTGGAGTACATGTAGGTGCTCAGCAGTTCGGAGGAGTGGTACGGGCCGCCGCGGGTGAGCGCCCACACCACGTCGAACGAGCGCAGCGAGTCGATGACGATCACCGAAAGGACGACCGCGTTGACGCTGCGCAGCTGCGGCAGGGTGATGTGCCGGAACTGCTGCAGGCGGGTGGCGCCGTCGACCTTCGCCGCCTCGTACAGCACGGGGTCGATGCCCTTGAGGCCGGCCAGGTACAGCACCATCACGTAGCCGACCTGGCGCCACAGCGCGGGCACGATCACCGCGTAGAAGGCGGTGTCCTGGTCGGCGAGCCACGCGTGCTTCCAGCCACCCAGACCGATGGCTCCCAGTACGTTGTTGATCAGGCCGTCCGGCTGGTACATGGCCTGCCACACCAGCGCGGTCGCGACCAGTGAGAAGACCACCGGCAGGAAGAGCGCCGCCCGGTAGAACCCGATGCCGCGCCGCTCCTGCTGGAGCAGCAGCGCGGCACCGAGCCCGAGGGCGGCGGACAGCCCGCCGAAGAGCAGCAGCCACAGCACCGTGTTGATCGCGGCGGTGCGGAAGACCTCGTCGTGCACCATCTCGCTGAAGTTGCCGAGGCCGACGAACTTCGGGGCCGACAGACCGTCCCAAGAGGTCAGGGACAGGTAGAAGCCCTGGAGGGCCGGCCAGAAGACCCAGAACGCCTCGACGAGCAGCGGGACGAGGACGAAGGCCAGGACCACCGGGGGCACCCGCGTGGCCCTGGACCGTCGTGTGGAGCCGATCAAAGCCATTGTCACTGGCTCCAGATCTTCTGTGCGCTGCGCTGCCACGTGGTGAGGATGGAGCCGATCTCCTTGGGCTTGGCCAGGTAGTGCACGAGCGCCGTGTCGGCGGTCGGCTGGAGCGCGTCGCTGGAGTCCCGGTTGAAGAACTGCGTCACGTCGGTGGCGCTCTCGATGAGTTTGCGGCCCTTGAGGACGAGCGGCGTGCCGGCGTCCTTGGCGTCCGGGTGCGTGGGCAGCGCGGTGCCGGAGGAGTTCTTGAGGTACAGCTCCTGCGCCTCGGCGGAGGCCAGGTAGCGCAGCAGTTCCTTGACGCCGTCGGCGCGCTTGGTGCGGGCGCTGGCGAAGTAGCCGTCCGTGGGCGCCTCCTCGGCGACCGGCACCTTCGGGTCGATGATGGGGAACTGGAAGAAGTCCAGGTCGCCCAGGGCGTCCTTGGGTGCGGCGTCGGCGAAGAAGGTACCGATGAGCATCATGCCGGTGCGGCCCTGGAGGAGGGCGGTGGTGGCGTCCTGGAAGGGGATGGCCGTGCCGTTGGGGTCGAAGAACGGGCGGGCCTCGTCCCACTTGTCGAAGACCTTGCGCACCTCGGGGTCGTCGAAGCGGTGCTTGCCCGCCAGGAGTTCGCGGTGGTACGCGGCGCCGTTGACGCGGATGTTGAGGTAGTCGAACCAGGTGGAGGCGACCCAGGGGGTGTCACCGCCGGCGCCGAGGCCGATCGGGGCGACGCCCTTGCTCTTGAGCTTGTCGCACAGGCCGAGGAACTCGTCCCAGGTCTTGGGCTCCTTGACGCCCCACTTGGCGAAGTTCGACTTCCGGTAGAACACGCCCCACCAGTAGTAGCTGGTGGGCACGAAGACCTTCTTGCCGCTGGAGGCCGAGGTGCACAGCTTCTTCAGCGCGTCGGAGTAGCCGGCGAGTTCGGGCTTCTCCCATATGTCGTCGAGACCGAGGAGCAGGTCCTTCTTGGCGTACGACTCGGCCACGGAGCCGGGGTACCAGGTGTAGGCGTCCGGCGGGTTGGCCGACGTGAGGTAGGTCGGCAGCTGGGTGCGGAAGGTCTCGGACGCGACGGTGTTGAGCTGCGCCCCGGCGCCGCCGCGCTTGTCGAAGGCGGCGACGATCGCCTGCATCGCGGTCTTGGCCTGCGGAGAGGAGAGGTTGGACTGCAGGGTCACCGGGCCGCCGGACTTTCCTCCGGAGGCGGACGGGCTCTGGGTGACGCAGCCGCTGAGCAGCGCGCCGGCACCGACTGCGCCGGCTCCTACGAGGAATCTGCGGCGGTTGGCGTTGAAGGCGGTCATCTATGTACTCCCTAAGTGCCCACGGAACGGAG
Organism: Streptomyces sp. RLB3-17; assembly: GCF_007113425.2. Taxonomy (NCBI): domain Bacteria; kingdom Bacillati; phylum Actinomycetota; class Actinomycetes; order Kitasatosporales; family Streptomycetaceae; genus Streptomyces; species Streptomyces sp. RLB3-17. Next base: position 615,558 of record NZ_CP041610.2, read on the forward strand.
CTGAGGCCCCCTGACGGCCCGGCTCTGCCTGCAGCAGGCACAGCCTGTCGCAGGGGTCCGGACACCGTCAAGATTAATTACTAATTTATTTCTCGGAGGGTGGGCCTCCGGGCCGAAACAAGCCCGGAGGCCCACCAAAGCGAGCGCGCGGAGCTCAGAGCTCGGTCTGGTGGACGCGGCCGTCCACCCCGCGGTAGGCCGCCAGTACGCCGCCCTCCGGCCCGGCTACGGCACCGAGCGCGCCGTCGAAGGCACCGCTGACGAAGTCGGTGTCCTTGCTCCAGCCGGCCCAGCCGCCGTCGGCGGTCCAACTGCGCGTCCAGAGCGTGTAGTCCCCGGCCCGCGCGTACAGGTGGACGGTGCCGCCGGAGGCCACCAAGGTCGGGCTGCCACTGGTCGTGCCACCGAGGGCCGTCCAGTCCGACCAGGTGCCGGAGGTGTCGCGGGTACGTGACCACACCGAGTCGTCGGGGGTGCGCACTGCCACGTGCAGCCGTCCGGCGTCGTCGACGACGGCCGACGGTCGTCCGTAGAACGGCCGGCCCTGCGGGGCGCCGAGCGAGGTCCAGGCGGAGGCCGGGCCACGCGACCACACATGGCCGTCCGCACCGCGCGCGAACAGGGTCCAGTCGTCCGGTCCCGCGAAGGCCGCGGTCGGCGCGTCCGTCAGCGTCCCGCCAAGGTTCTGCCAGCGCCCCCAGTGCCCGTTCGCGTACACGCGCCGGTAGGCGGTGTCGTCGGCGCCGCGCACGAAGACGTCGATCCGTCCCCCGGCCGAGGCGTACGCCGCGGGCTGACCCAGGATGCGGCCGCGCGCCGGGCCACCCAGATCGGTGGTCCGGGACGTGGCCCAGTCACCACCGTGCGCGGTCTGCGCACGCAGCGCGCCGTCCGTGCCGCGGGTGAAGACAGTGAGCGTGTCACCGTCGCGCACCAGGGCCGGGCTCGCCGACGAGCGGCCGGGAAGCTGCGTGCCGGGGGCCTCGTCGGTGCCGGTCAGCTTGAGGAAGGCCGTGCCGTGGGCGGGGACGCGCACCGTGTACGAGCCGGTGAAGGTGCCACGCGAGGCACGGGCCCGCAGGTCACGCACCGCGACCTTGCCCGCGAGGCCGGCGTCCGCGAAGGTCACCGTGCGGTCCTGCGCCTGATCGGAACGGTTGAGCAGGACGACCGCCCGCTTGCCCGCGCCCCGCAGCACCTTGCTGTAGACGTCCCCGACCGAGTCGGTCGCCACGCGGGCGCCCTGGATGCCCAGCGGGTCCTGGTCGACGGCGATGATCTCGGGGTTGCGCAGGGTGTCGATCATCGACTGCGCCAGGGTGCGCGGGTCACTGCCGAGCATGAGCGGCGAGGCCATCTCGGCCCACATCACGAACTGAGTGGTGGACTCCTCCTCCGTCAGCTCGTAGCCACCCTCGGCGAGCTTGCGCATCGGGATCAGGTAGTCGGGGTCGTTCCAGTGCCCGGGCCCCTGGGCCTCGGGATGCCAGGCGTTGGCATCCATGTTGCGCAGGATGTTCGGCCACTCCCCCGCGGTCGGGGTGCCCCAGGCGATGTCGGTGCCGGTGCGCCAGGAGTCGGCTGCCGTCGGACCGTAGACGAAGGTGTTGTGCGCGTCCTGTTCCGGGGTGTGCGGCATGCCCCAGTCGTCGGTGAGCGGGTTGCACAGGTTGAGCAGCATCTTCCGCCCGGACTTGGCGACGGCGTCGCTGAACTCCTTGAAGGCCGGGCCCGGATCGAGCCCCGCGCCGATGCCGCACAGGAAGTCCACCTTGATGGCGTCGACCTTCCACCCGGCGAACTGGCGGGCGTCCTGCTCGTAGTGACCGCGACTGCCCAGGCCGCACCACTTCCCGCCGTCGTACTCACCCGCGTCGGTGTAGATGCCGACCTTGAGGCCCCGCTTGTGGAGGTACGTCACCAGCGCGGGGATGCCGGAGGGAAAGCGGGTCGGGTTGGCCACGAGCCGGCCGGTCTGCGGATCGCGCGGCTGGTCAGCCTGCCAACCGCCGTCCAGCCAGACGATGTTGTAACCGCTGTCGCGCAGCCCGCTGCTGACGAGGTGATCGGCGACCTTCCTGACCTGGTCCTCCGTCGGGGCGCCGAGCCCGTAGTAGGTGTTCCATCCCATGTACGGCGTGGAGGCGAGACCGCTGTCGTAGTACTGCGGCGCGCCCTGGTCGTCCGCGGCGTGTGCCGCCGGAACCGCCGACCCGACCAGCACCACGGCACCGAGCACCACCGCGGTCCGCCGCGGTCGTGCCATCCCTGCACGATGCGAAGCCACTGAATTCTCCCGAGAGTTGGGGGTACGGGGCACCCCGCTCCGGTCGTGCCTGGGCGTCGGTGCCACGGCGGAAACTGTGCCCAGGCCCCTCAGGCCTGTCAATATTAATTGCTAATTAACTTAAAAACGGGATCCCGCGGTGACGTAGGCACCGCCCCCGGACGGTTTCCGCAGGCTGCGGCGGTGACCCGCGCCTGGTTGATCGCCGGCGGGGTGGGCGGGCGCGGAATTGTTTGGAACCCTCACGCGCTGATGAAGCCAGAGGGCATGGGATGCCGCCGGTGGGCGAGCCGAGCAGCCCGAGTGACCGAGGCGACAGACATTGGAGGGGCCGACATGGCAGCGCAGACGCAGAGGGCCGTACTGGCGGGCGGATGCTTCTGGGGGATGGAGGACCTGATCCGCCGGCTCCCGGGCGTGACAGCGACCCGGGTCGGATACACCGGGGGTGACGTGCCGAACGCGACGTACCGCAACCACGGCACCCACGCGGAGGCCATTGAGATCGTCTTCGACCCCGAGAAGACCGACTTCCGCACGATCTTGGAGTTCTTCTTCCAGATCCACGACCCGAGCACCAAGAACCGTCAGGGCAACGACATCGGTCTCAGCTACCGCTCGGCGATCTACTACGTGGACGACGAGCAGAAGCGGATCGCGGAGGACACCATCGCGGACGTGGACGCCTCCGGACTGTGGCCGGGCAAGGTCGTCACCGAGGTCGAGCCGGTCGGCCCCTTCTGGGAGGCCGAGCCCGAGCACCAGGACTACCTGGAGCGTTACCCCGATGGCTACACCTGCCACTTCCCGCGGCCGGGATGGCGGCTGCCCGCCCGCGCGGAGGGCTGACCGCGCGGAGGAGGGACCGCTCGCAGGAGTGACGCTGAGGGCCGACCCCGTGAGGCGGCAACCAGCTCATCCAGCGTGAGGAAGAACGGCGAGTGCGTCGGCGACCGGACCGGTCGCCGATGTCCGGGAAGCACGTCAAGGCATGGCGTGTCCTGGCGTTACGGTCTGGTCGCCGGCCGGCCGTGTACCGCCGACGTGGTCGGGGGCGTGCATGCTGGCGAGCAGACGCAGGCGTTCTTCGGAGGCGCTGCCCGGCTGTGCGTGGTAGGTGACCAGCGTCTGCCCGCCGGTGCCCGGGACCAGCAGCTTCTCGTAGTGCAGTTCCAGAGGGCCGGCCTCGGGGTGACGAAGCAGGCTGGTGCCGGTCGTCTTGTGCTTGACGTCCTGCCGGGCCCAGAGCGTGCGGAAGCGCTCGCTGCGCAGGGAGAGCTCCCCGACGATCTCGACAAGGCGCGGTTCATCGATGTCCGCGCCGGCGACCGAGCGCAGGTACGGGACGACCCGGGCGGTCATGTCTTGCCAGTCCTGATGGAGTTCCCGCATCTCCGGCTCCAGGAACGCGGCCAGAATGCTGTTGCGCCCTGGCGCGTTGAACGGTGAGAGCGCGATGGCGAGGCTGTTGGCGGCCAGGACGTCCATGTATGTGCCGTGGATGTACGCCGGGGTGAGTGGCCAGGAGTCGATGAGCGTGCGCAGGCCGTCACCGACCTGCTCCGGCCTGCGGGGCCGCTTGCGCCGCGGGCTCTTGCGTGTGGCGATCTCCAGCAGGTACGTCGTCGCCTCCTCGTCCAGTCGCAGGGCGCGGGCGATGCTGCGCAGGACCTGCTCCGAGGGGTTTCTGTCGCGGCCTTGCTCCAAGCGGTTGTAGTAGTCGGAGCTGATGCCCGCGAGGAAGGCGACCTCCTCGCGGCGCAGCCCCGGGACACGCCGGTTGCCCTGATCCCAGGCCTCATCGGGCTGGACCAGTGCCCTGCGGGCGCGCAGATACCGGCCCAGTGGGTTCGCGTCTCCGGCGGCTGTCATGTTTCCAGCGTACGAACGCGCTCCGGGTTCATGGGTGGCCCTGCCAGTCCCAGTCTCACCCCGTCCTGGTTCGTCCCACAGCCTTCGGCGCAGGATGACGGCGCAGTTCGAACGACCGGAGGAATCCATCACATGTCCCAGCTCTTCACGACCCTGTTCGGCCGCGACAGCACCGCCTCGGAGGTGATCGAAGGCGTCGACCTGTCAGGCAGGCGGGCGATCGTCACGGGCGGGGGCTCGGGCATCGGAGTCGAGACCGCCCGCGCTCTGGCGGCCAACGGTGCCGAGGTCACGCTCGCCGTGCGCCGTCCGGAAGCCGGCGAGCAGGTCGCGGCCGACCTGCGCAAGGCCACCGGGAACGACGCGATCCGCGTCGCCCGCCTGGACGTGGCCGACCTGGAATCGGTGCGGGCGTTCACCGCCGGCTGGCAGGGTCCGCTGCACATCCTGATCAACAACGCCGGCATCATGATGCCTCCGGACCTCGAGCGGGGCATCGGCGGCCACGAGCAGCAGTTCGCCACCAACTACCTGGGGCACTTCGCCCTGGCCCTGGGGCTGCACCGGGCCCTCGCCGACGGCGAGGGAGCGCGCCTGGTCTCGGTCTCCTCCAGCGGGCATCTCTTCTCCCCCGTCGTCTTCGACGACATCGCCTTCCGCTTCCGCCCGTACGACGCGCTCGTCGCCTACGGCCAGTCCAAGACCGCCGTCATCCTCCTGGCCGTCGAGGCGCAGCGCCGCTGGTCGGCCGACGGCATCACGGCCAACTCCCTGCACCCCGGTGCGATCGCCACCAACCTCCAGCGGCACACCGGGGGCCTGCGGACCCCGGAGCCCTACCGCAAGACGATCGAGCAGGGCGCCGCGACCACCGTGTTCCTCGCCGCCTCCCCGCTCGTCGAAGGCATCGGCGGCCGCTACTTCGAAGACGTCAACGAGGCCCCTCTCGTCCACGCCCGGCCCACCCGGCTGGGCGTCCCCGGCGTGGCCCCCTACGCGCTGGACCCGGCGAACGCCGAGCGCCTGTGGGAACTGGCGAGCGACATCGTCCGCTGACCGGCATCAAGCCCGACCAGGGTCGGTTTCCTCCGTCCCGGTGACCGCGGCGGCCCCATGGCAGAAGCCTGGATGTTCTGGACAGCCACAGACCGGGCAGCGACACCGTCACACTGATGGGCGCGTCTGTGCTCGCGCGATCGTTCATGTCCCGGAAAGCGGTGAACGCGCCGCCCCGCATCACGTCAGGGGCACCTTCTACGGCGAGAGGGGCTTCATCAGGCATTTGAACGCAAAGCCTGCGCGCTATTACCCATCCCGATCACCTTCATGCAGCAGCCTCCGGTTGCCTCTCAAAGGCCCCACCGAAAGGCGAAGAGCTCAGCTGAGACCAGCAGTGCGCCCGGGATTCCAAGCCGTGAGGCGGCGTGGAATCCCGGGCTTGCGGCTCGTGCGGCGCTGCCTAGTTGCAGTTCGTCGAGTCTCGAACAGCGTTGACGAGGTACGTGCTTGAGCTTGAGGTGTTCTTCATCAGTGCGGTGACCGTGCCGCAACCGCCATGGGCGCGGTAGACAGGTCCTGCGTACTGGCTGAAGTTGCCCTCGTCACTCGCACAGCCCTCAGCCGTGTAGTTCGAACAAAGCTTGAGCTTCATCCACTTCGCGCCACTCGTGTTGTTATCGAAGATGGCACACGTAGGAGCGTCATTGCTCGCGGGGTTGGATCCCTTGACGTAGACGAAGAGAGTCCCCAGGCGCGAGGCGTCGGGCAACTGTTCGGCCCTGTAGAGATTGTATCCCGTACCACAGACAGTTGCGGCTGCTACGACTGCAACGGGATTCTCCGCTGCAATTTTCCTGGCGTTCATGTCAGCCTTGGCCGAAATGCTGGGAACCGGCCGGTCGGCCGCTGCGACCTGCGGAGCAGTCAGGCCGAGTACACCCAGGGTGACTGTAGCCGCTGAAAAGACGATTCTTGCTGCGCGCCGGCTTCGCACGGTCATGAGATCCCCCTCTGGAAATCATTCAAGTAGCCGCCCAAGAAACTCAAGAAACATGGATGGGCGAAGCGAATAACAGCGGCGAGAGCCAATCAGATCGCCTGTCCTGTTGTCCATGTGGATTTCTGCGAGAAAACGGATGCTGTTGTTCCGCTGTGACCCTATGCGCGTGGACCTTCCTCTCTCGAGGGGAAGAATCAGGCAATCGTCCGGCCGCCCAGTTACCCGTAGTCCCGATCCCGGGGTGAGTTGAGTGGTGCACGTCACGCCATGGGCGAAGCTGCCGACCTGCCTGTTTTTGGCCATTGGCCGAAGGTTGGCGGGAGTCCGCCCCCACTGATGCCAGGCGTGGATGTCGGGATTCAGCCTGCTGGCAGTACTGATGTGGAGAGGCGACGACACCTGCGGGTTCGTGATCACGGTAAGCAATTGATCCTGGCGTCGAGCAGGGCGTGATCGATGTTCCCTTCACCCAGAGGTCCGACGCCCCCTACGGGTATTACCTCGACACCGGCTCGCCATCTTGATCCAGCGACTCGCACCAGGGTCGTCAGAGCACCCGTCCCGACCTACGTACATCAGGTGGACGGCGACCCAGGTGTTTCCTGGCGGTGCCAGGGCGTGTCCGATGGGCCGCGTGCGATTCAGACATCCAACGGCCGTCTTGGCATGCAGCCCGTTGACGTTTCGTCAGTCCGCTAGTGTGCGGCCATGTTGCAGACGAGATTCACCGATATGTTCGGGCTTGCTCATCCGGTGATGTCGGCCCCCATGGCCCTGCACAGTGGCGGAACACTCGCCGCCGCGGTCTCCGCCGCCGGCGGCCTCGGCTGTTTCGGGGGTACGCATCCCTGGAAGGGACCCGACTGGATCCGTGCGGAGATCGCGACCATCCGTGCCTCGACGGACCGGCCGTTCGGAGTCGGGTTCATCACGCCGTTCCTCCCTTTCACCGAGCCGCTGTTCGACGCAACGCTGGAGGAGCGGCCAGAGGTCGTCGCATTGTCGTTCGCCGATCCCCAGCCGTGGCTTGCCCGGGCCAAGGACGCGGGAGCCCGGGTGATATGCCAGGTCCAGAACTACGAGGACGCCGAGGCGGCGGTTGCCGCGGGGGCCGATGTCCTCGTGGCGCAGGGCAACGAGGCCGGCGGTCACACCGGGACGATGGGTCTGCTGCCGTTCCTGAGCGGGATCGTGCGCAGGTACCCCGATGTCCCGGTGCTGGCCGCAGGCGGCATTGGCGACGGACGAACGCTCGCGGCCGTCCTCACCGCCGGTGCGGACGGTGCCTGGTTGGGCACGGCATTCCTTGCCACACCCGAGGCGGTCGAGGTGCACGACATCCACAAGCGCCTGATCGTCGAGAGCGACGGCGGCGACACCGTGTGGACACAGGCCTACGACATCGTGTCAGGACTGCCGTGGCCGACCGGTATCGGTGAACGCGTCCGCCGCAACCGGTTCACCGACGAGTGGGCGGAGCGCGCATCGACCCTGCGGGACCGCGCGGAGGAATTCAGGCCTGAGCAAGGCGCCAACCCCTTCGGGGCCCCGCCCGACCCCGACACGGGTGAGATCATCTACGGCCAGTCGGCGTCCTTCGTCGATGCCGTGCGCCCGGCCGCTGACGTGGTCCGCGCGATCAGCGACGAGGCCGAAGCGATCCTGGATTCGCGGCCTCGCTCGCTGCTCGGCCACCGCGTTCCAGGACGGTCTGCTTGATCCGCAGACCCCACAGGCAACGGCGACTGCCGCGTGGCGAGTACGCCTTGTCACCCCTCAGATGGTCCGGCCGGGTATGGAGAGGGCCGCCGGCCGGACGGTGCACCCGCATGCGTTCCACGACCGCGATCATTGCGAAACGATCCCCCGTTCCCGGGTGTTCCGCCGTCGGCGTGAGCGTCGGCAACGCGTCCGTCCGATCTTCCCGGTCGCCGGTCAGGGCTGGATGTTTTCCAGGTCCTCCAGAAGGCGCGGATGCTTCGGCTCCCAGCCGAGTGCCTGCCGGGTGTGGGTGCTGGACGAGGGCTGGTCGGTCGCGAAGATCGGGCCGAGAGGGCCGTAGGTCTCCGATGGGACCGACTCGACCGGCAGGCCCAGCCGTCGGCCGATGACCACGGCGATGTCCCGCACCTTGTCACCCTCGTCGGCCACGGCGTGCCAGGAGGTACCGGCCGGCGCCTGCTCCAGGGCGAGCCGGAAGAGGACCGCCGCGTCGAGCGCGTGCACGGCCGGCCAACGCTGTGCGCCGTCGCCCGGGTAGCCGGACACTCCTGTCTGGCGTGCGATGCCGGTCAGCAGACCGGCGAACCCGCCCGTGCCCTGGTTGTGAACCGTGCGCGGCATGCGTACGGCCGTGCTCCGGACTCCGCGTGAGGCCAAGCCCAGGACCGCCGTGACCGCGCGACCGCGACCACCGACCGGCCCGTCGGTCGGCAGCGGATCGACCTCGGTGGAGGCGCGGCCCGGCGCATGGGGCGTACCCGAGACGGTGACGAAGGGGCGGTCGCTGCCGACGAGTTCCTCGCCGAGGGCAGCGAGGGCGGCACTTTCCTCGGCGACCGCCCTTGCGAGGGCGTCGGGGCTGCTGAAGTCGTTGGCGAATGCCAGGTGGATCACCCCGTCGGCCTGAGCGACGCCGGCGCGAAGGATGTCCAGATCGGCGAGACCTCCCCGGAGCGGTTCGGCGCCGGCCGCCTCGGCGACCAGCGCGGACGCGTCGGAGCGGGCGAGGGCGAGGACGGTGTGGCCGTTGCCGAGCAGTTCGGCGACGACGGCGGAACCGATCAGACCGGTGCCACCGGTGACAAAGACGCGCATGAAACTCTCCCCGAAGTGATGGGACTCTTGTCCCATCACCATAGCAGGGTGACGGGACAAGAGTCCCGTCACGTACGATGGCCCCATGGGTCGATGGGAACCAGGCGCACGCGAACGCCTCGTCATGGCCGCCGTCGACCTGTTCACCGAGCAGGGATACGACGCCACGACGGTCGCGCAGATCGCCGAGCGCGCAGGAGTCACCAAAAGCACCTTCTTCCGGCACTTCCCCGACAAGCGCGAGCTACTGGTGGCCGGACAGGAGACGTTGAGCCGGCTGCTGGCCGAGGGGATCGCCGAGGCGCCCCGTGATGCCAGCCCGCTCGAGGCGGTCGCTGCCGGTCTTGAGCGCGCCTCGAGCGCGATGGGCCCCATGAATCGCGAGCTCGCCCCTCGTCTGAAGGCGGCCGTCGCCGCCAGCGCCGAACTTCAAGAGCGTGACGCCCTCAAGAGCGTCAGCCTCGCCGCCGCGATGACAGCCGCGCTGGTCGCCCGCGGCGTACCCGATCCGACCGCGGCTCTCGCGGGCGAGCTGGGCGTCCTCGCGTTCAAACGGGGGTACGCCGAATGGTCCGAGGGCGACCGCGACGCCAAGGACGGCCTCGCCGAGTACACCCTGGCGGCCCTGGACGAACTGCGTGCGGCGAGCGCATCGCTGGGCTGACCGGACAAACCTCTCCCGTCGTTCACAGAACTGCGGTCACAGCCGCTTTCCAGAGTCATCATCAGTTTCCGGAGCCGGGTGGTCTCGTCGCGGTGCTCCTGCTGCGACAGCTGGACGCACACCAACGCTTCCCATGCAGCGACAGGGGCGAGGACGATCCAGCGGGTGAGGTCGGTTCGCGGTAGGTAGGGCATGGCGTCGAAGTCGGCGAGCAGCACCTGGCACAGGTGGTTCGTTGCCGAGGCGTCTCCGCGCCGGCCGAGGATGAAGACCGCGTGGCCGTCGAGGGTGGGCCGCTGCGTCCCAGGAAGCCGCGTCCGGGGAACGCCCGCCCCGGCATCGCCCGCGGTGACCGGGCAGTCGGCACCGCCCGCAACACCGAGCAGATCCAGGCCGTCGCGCAGACGGCCGAGGAGCACTGCGGTGGCGTCGACGTGGCTGGTCGACTACGCCGGTATCGGCTACTGCGCCGCAGTCGAAGTGCCGCTGCAGGGCCGGTACGCCAGTCGTACGGCGCCGAGCAGGGTCAGCATGATCGGCCGGGGCCGCCTCGCGGCTGGACCGTTGGATCCGACAGCCGCGGCTTCGACGGCGGCGAGCTCATCAACGGCACACCTCGGGGCGTCGCCGCGCTTTCAGGCCGGCTCTACCGCGGCCCGGCGCGGTGGCTGTGGCCCCCTGAGGAACTCAGCGGGCCCACCGGCTCCCTTGCGTCTCGTCGAGGAACCCCGTGAAGTACACGAACAAGCCGAGCAGGGCGATGAGGAGACAGTCCGTCAGCGGCTTTTCTCGGCATCGCCGAACGCGCAGTTCACTAACGCCGCGGCAAGGATGCAGGGGCAACTCGCCCCATGGCACCGTTCGGCTCAATTGTCCGCCGTATCCGCGGTGCCGGTCGAGAACGGGGGCCTCGGCATCTGCCGCACGGCGCACAGCGCGAGGGAGAGTTCGGTGATGCCGCGGGGATCGGTGAGGGAGCGGCCCGTACGCTCGGCGATGCGGCGCAGCCGCATGCGCACCGTGTTGGGATGAACGTACAGACGCTTGGCGGCCTCCTCGGCCGATCCACCGCAGTCGAACCAGGCGTCCAGCGTGTCCAACAGCAACTCACAATCGCCGGCCGGCAGGGCCTCGATCGGACCGAGGACGGTGGTGGCGACGCGGGCCATGACATCGGGTGCGCCGGCTGACGCGACCGCAACCGGGGAGTCGTCGAAGACGGTCACGGCGCCGCTCTCCGCGTCGCCGCCGCGCATGGCGACCTTGGCGAAGCGCAGGGCTTCCCCCGTGCGGCACAGGTCGTCGTAGGAGGGACTCACCCCCACCCGCTGCTTCGCGTGCTGCCGCAACACCTCGGCGAGATCGTTCAGGTCCCGCGGGGTACGCAGGTACACGATGCCCATCTGCATATCGGGGCGCAGCCGCCAGGCGGACCGAATTCCGCGCCGACTCAGGAGGGCCGCAGCCTCCGGCAGGGCCTGCCGACCGATGTGCGGTACCTCTGCGGCGACCACGGTGAACGGGCCTTTGCGCGGCACGCCCAGGACCTCCGCCGCGGACCACGCGGCGTCGGCGTCCATGCTCCTGCCTTCCAGTAGCGCCTCCACCAGCGCCGAACGCTCATGCTCATGGGCGACGAGCCGCTCGGCCACCGCGTCGTGGTATCCAGAGACCATGGCCTCGGTGATGCCGTCCTGGAGCACCCACATCGCCGAGGCCGCCGCGACCAGCATGTCGCTCCCCACCTCGGGGTGTGTGGTGGCTTCGGCGAGCACTGCCTCCCAGAAGTACTTCACGCCGATGCGGTAGGCCGTCATCACGGCGGGAAGCGGCACATTCTGCAGTGCGCGGCGGCGGCCGATACGGGCCGCGGCCTCGGTGTCCACGGGTACCTGTCCGGTCAGCGCCCGGAGTGCGTTGCCGAGGTGGGTCCGGCAAGCCTCCTCCAGCTCTTCCGCGGGCACCACGTCGTAGTTGTACTCGCGGGAGCCGGCGCGGATCCGCGCCGCCATCTCCTTCGCCAACTGCCCGACCCGTTCGAGCAACACGGTCGCCAGGGCGTTGATCTCCTTCTCGACCAATGTCTTCTCCGGCTCACCGATCAGGAGTCTTTCCTTCAGAGTACCGCCGGAGCGTCGGTTCGCACCGGGTCCGAGTCACCTGACACCGCCGCGGGCCGGCGACGACCGGAAGCCGTCGGGCCGGTCGGCGGGGCCTCGCCGCTTGGGACCGACTCGTCATGCTGGAACGATGAGTAGACGGACCAACTGGTCATGCGGTTCGGCAATGTTCAGTCGTGCGTGGCAGAACGGGGTTGGTCCTCGCCGGATGCCATCGCCTCCAGAGCGGCGCGAAGCGCGGCGCGTGAGGTGATACCGAGCTTGGGATACAGCCGGTGCAGATGGGAGCCGACCGTGCGGTGGGACAGGAACAGCCGCTCGCCGATCTGCTTGTTGGTCAGGCCGATGGCCGCCAGCTCGGCGATCTGCCGTTCCTGCACGGTCAACGCGGCTGTCGATGCGTCCGCCCCGGTGGTGGTGGCGACGCCAGTGGCGCGTAGCTCGTTGCGGGCCCGCTGGGCCATGGCTTTCGCGCCGATCCGGTCGAAGGTTTCGAGGGCGGCACTCAGGTACAGGCGGCCGCGGGGGTTGCGGGTGCGGCGCAGCCACTGCCCGTAGGCGAGCTGGATGCGCGCGTGTTCCCACGGCCACCGGGCCGCCTGGGGCAGGGACAGGGCCGCCTCGAACAGGGGACCGGCTTCGTTCTCGTCGGCAGCCACCGCCGCGGCCCCGGCGGTGATCATCGCGATGCGAGGGGAGATGCGGTGGATGCCTGCCCGTTGCGCGGCGGCGAGGTGGGCGCGGGCCTCGTCGACGCGGCCGGTGCGAACCGCCGTCTCGACCAGGTCCAGGACCACCCAACGGCCGGGAATGCCGAGGCTCGGTGCGCCGGGTGGGTCGTTCCTGGCCACCTGGACGTGGGCCTCCTCGTAGTCGCCTTGGCCCATGGCCGCGAGGCGGCGAGCGGCTCGGGCGTAGGCCTCCGTCACCTCGATGCCGCGGGGCGCCGCCCAGGTCGTGGTCTCCTCGCTGCGGGTGCGGGCGAGGTCTACATCGCCGCGGAGCGCCGCACCGGCTGCCAGTAGCGTCCGAATCTGTCGTTCCCAGAAGTGGTAGCCGTAGACAGTTGCCAGGTCTAGCCCCTCCTGTGCCAGACTCTCGGCCTCGTCCCACTGTCCGTGGACGTAGGAGTCGTGGCAGAGCAGCATAAAAGCGGGAATGACCATGGCGATCGCGCCGCCGTCGCGTTCCCGTTCGATCATGCGAGAGACCAGGTACCTGTAGTCGGACAGGGTGTCCATCGCGACCGCCGCGAAGGCCAGGGGGATCAGCTGCCAGGGTGCCGCGTCGGCAGGCAGTGCCGCGAAGGCGTCGGCGAGGCCCTTCCGCAACGTATCGGGGGCGCGAGTGGGGTCGACGTACGCGTCGTGGCACAGCCTGAACGGTGATACTGCGGCCGGTTCGAACCGGGCCATTGCGGTCTTGAGAAGCTGCCACGGCTCGGGGCGGAGGGCATAGAGGCTGACGAGCAGCAGCGCGTACAGGATGCCGTAGTGGTCCCAGTTGTCGTTCTTGGCGGTGTCGGTGTTGGCGTCGAGCGCCTGGGTCAGGAGCCGGTAGGCGGCATCGACATCGCCCTCATCGTTCGTGAGGAGGTGGGCGGTGGCGGCGAGGAGCAGCCCGGTCGGCGTGTCGAGTGCCTGACCGGCATCGGCCAACAGCCGTGGAACGTCTTCGAGTTGACCGGTGAAGGTCGCGAGGTAGGCGGCCTCGACCAGTCGGCGGGACCGGTCGCCCGGATGCGGGCTGAGTTCACCGGCCCGCATGAGCGCGGCCACCGCGGCGGACGCGGCGCCGCACCGCAGGTCGGAGACGGCCGCCTCGTCCGACGCCCGGGCCGCGTCGCCGGACACCGGGCCGCGGCGCCAGGCGGACAGGGCCGCTTCGTCCAGCGCCCGGGCCACCGCCTCGTCCGGTTCCGTCGCTGCCTCGCCCAGATGCCACGCCCGGCGATCAGGGAAGTCGGCCAGGGCCACGGCCAGGGAGTGGTGCGCGCTCCGGCGTTCACTGGGGGATGCCAGGTGCACGATCGCGGCGCGGATCAACGGATGGCGAAACGACATGTGGCCGACGGCCGCATCGACATCTACCAGGTTCGCCTGCTGTGCCAGGGCGAGGTCGTCGACGCCCGCGGAATTCTGCGTGGCCTTCCGAATCGTGGCCAGGTCGGCGGCGGCGTACAGCGCGGCCACGAGCAGCACCGTTCGGGTTGGCGCAGGCAGCCTTTCGACGGCAGAGGCGAAGACCACTTCCAGCCGCCCGGAGAGAGGCAGGAGCGCGGGCAGCGGATCCCGTCCTGACCGCTGTCGGCTGTTCAACGCCGCCGGCAGCTCCCGCAGCGCGAGCGGGTTGCCCGCGGCCTCGGCCAGCAATCGCCGCCGTACCGTCGGCGTGAGTCCGGGCCAGCGGGCGTCCAGCAGCTCGGCCGCCGGCTGCGCAGCCAGCGGCCCGATCTCGCGTACGGGCAGTCGGAGCTGGCGCCAGAGGCCCTCGGTTCCCGTTCGGGCGGCGGCAAGGAAGACCACCGGATCGTCGCTGATCCTGCGGACGACGAACCCCAGCGCGATGGCGCTGGCGCGGTCGATCCACGGCATGTCGTCGGCGATCATCAGCAGCGGACGCTCTACGGTCACCTCGCCGAGCAGCGCGAGTACCGCCGTCGAGGCGGCCAGCGGGTCCGGCGACAGTCCCGGGGCGAGACCGAAGATCCGGTCGAGGACGTCACGATGGTGGCCGGCGAGCCGGTCGGCATGCCGGCGCAACGGCCAGAGCATCTGGTGCAGCGCCGAGAAGTTCATCTCGGCCTCGAACTCCACGCCGGAGGCGCGCAGTACCCGCAGTCCGACGTCTGCGGCCCGTACCGCGGCGGCATCCAGCAGCGCCGTCTTTCCCACCCCCGGGGCGCCACGCAGCAGCAGGCTGGTGCCGCCCCGATCGTGTCCGGCAAACAGCGAGTTCATCAGTTCCAGCTCGGCCGTGCGCCCAGCCAGGTCCACTCCAGGCCGTGAGTTCGCAGAGTCCCCGCCATCAAATTGGTTGCCGGAAAAAGTAGGATGGATTGACAAGAAAGAGCACCTTTTATGATTTATTCTATCTGCGACGATCAAGGCCCGGCTCGTAGTCGGTCCTCGGCCCGGCCACCAGGCTCAGCGACGCCGCCCCTCGCTGACGCCGAGCCCATGCGCTGACAACGATGTCTCCGGTGTTGAGCCATGGCGGAGCAAGGTTCACGTTCACTTCCTCTCGCAGCGACCACGGATGGGCGTAGCCCTGCAACACGCGCACCCCACAGCAGGTAGAACCGCCCCCACGAGGGCGTACGTCCGCTGCACATCGACAACAAGATCATCGCGGATTGAGGAGCGGTGGTCGATGTTCGCGGCCACAGCAATCGGCTCCGACGGCAGTGACTGGCCACATGGTCGCCACGAGGCATCCGACCGGGGATCGTGGGCATCTCCGCCAGACGCCAATGAAATGCGCCAGCGGAGGCCGAATCGGCTCCCCCTGACGCTCAGCGTCAGCAGCGGCTTCAGGAACCTCCTGGCCCCGCGGCGTCACGCGACGGTGCCTTGCCCCCACATGAGCTGATCACGAGCGCTCGCCGGGCGGCGCCAAGCGTTCCGATCGCGCGCAGACGCCTTGCAGGCCAACAGAATTCGGCCGTATCACGGCCAGGAACAAGGCCACCGCGATCTGGGACATCCCGACCGGCGTGGTGCTGAGCGGGGACGGGATCCGCTTTCCCTGATACGGGGATCGGGCCACTTGGCGGCCGTAGCGCCGGATGCGGTGACGCAGCCGATCCGCGCGGAGGCCCGGCGCGCGGATACCCGTTCGCCCTAGCGCCTCTCGTCGCGCGCATCAACCCACCGGTCGGCGCCGCGGCCCCCGAACCGGCCGCGGGGCATCGGGTGCGCTGGGCATGGCCGATCCGGATCTCGCCAGGCAACCGACGCTTGACGCGGTGATGGTGTTCCCCTGTGCCTGGCCGGTCCTGCGCGTGTATCGGGTCAGCTCCTGGGTCACGGCCTCATGCGCGTTGCGACGACGCGCTCGCAGGCATCGCCAATGATCGACGCGGCGGCTGGGCATGTTCTTGAACGGTCCGTAAGGTCGCGTCAGCGCCTCGCCGAGACACCGCTTCTCCCCCGGCGTGTTCTTGCGTTCAGTTGCCCGGAGGTCGTCGGCCCGGGGCCGGCGAGGGCGCGGGTGATCTTCGTTGTCGCCCACACAGATGTCGCGCCCGCCGCGTCGGCAAGTTACTGACGGCGATCCCATTGCGCTGACCGACAGAGCTCGACTTCATGGTGATGGCGGACCGGCCCGGGGCCAGGCTCCCGGCTCGCCGGCTGCGAGTGCTCGATGCCCTCCGCATTCTGGCGCGCCACCACCGAGTCACCGTCGGGACTGTCGCGAAGCGATCGGGCCAGGGGCGACAGCTCGCCGCGTCAACCGGCCAACAGGAAGCGGGTTGTGGGCACTGTCCCACGACCCGCTGCTCCGGCCGTTCAGCCGCTCGCACCCGCAGGAACCGACTACTTCGCCGCGTCGGCCGCTTCGTCCGCCTCCGCCCGTGCCAGAACCGCGTCGAGCGTGGCGTACTCGGCCTCCGCGATGGCCGCGATCGCGAAGTCTATGGTGGCGGCGGCGTACTCCTCGGCGTCGTCGGCGGCGCTCTGCAGACGCTTCACATCACGCTCCGCCTTACGCTCCTCCAGCTTCTCGCGGACCGAGTCCACATGGTCCTGCCAGGAAGTCTGTACCTGGTTCCAGGTTCCGGCGACGTTCGCCTTCGCCCGTTGCCCGTTCACCTGCAGCCTTTGCGCGCCCTGCTCGGCCTTGTCCTTTGCGTCGGCCACCGCGGCGGACAGCTTCTGGCGGTCCTCCGCGACACTTGCCGCCACGGTCCGCTGCGCTTCCTGGGCCTTCCGCGAGAGCTCGTCGAGGGCCGACCTGGCCGTCCGAGGTGGCGCCAGGCGCCTGGTTCTTCTGCGGCGTCGGGTCTGACATGGTGCATCCCTTCCTTGACGGATGTGCGCCGTGCGATGACAGGACGTGCTGAGGTGCATACCGGGGGAATCAGTGGGACCAGGCGGGTCGCCTCCCCCGCCATGTCAGCGAGCCGAACGCCCCGGCCAAGGACTGAGCGACGAGGAGAAGACACCCGGCTACCGGGCCGATGCGGTCACTGTTGAAGGCACTCATGATCTTGATACCGGCAGCGATGAGGGCACAGACGGCGAACGTCGCCACGGTGACACCGGGCCACGCCGACACGACGACTCCGACGACGACCGGCAACCCTCGCGAGATCAGAGGGGCCGCAGTCGACTTGGCCCTGCTCATACCCTTCTCCCCTCCGAGCGTGTCCGCTCCCGCGGAGTGGCGCGGAAGCGGCGCTGCCGTGACTCTGCCGCAGGGCCGGCTCGGCCCGCTTGGGTCAGTCGACTCAATGAACGACGTATGGACAGGCGTTCGGCCTTGCCCGCAGTCGATCGACCCAAGGGAGGCACCTGCCCCGCGCGTACGCTGGCGACCGTCTCTCGTGAACAGCCGATCAAGGAGTGGCCATGGCCCCTGGCAACAATGGGTTCGACATACGTCTTCCGCACGAACAGGCCGTTCTCGCACGGATGCGCGGGACCCAGGACCGGATCGCGGACGCGATCACCACCTTCGCCGGAACGATGCAGTTCGTGTATATCCACGCGGCGTGGTTCACGGTCTGGATTGCCTTCAACGAGGGGCTGTTCGGCCACTCCTCGGTCTGGGACCCCTACCCTTTCGGACTGCTCACCATGATCGTCAGCCTTGAGGCGATCTTTCTGTCCACCTTCGTGATGGTGAGCCAGAACCGCCAGGCGATGCGCGAGAAGGTCCGCGCCGACCTGGACTTCGAGACCAATATCCGCTCCGAGGTGTGGTCGGCTCACATCGGACATGCCCTCGGAGTCGACCCCAAGCAGGTCGAACAGGAGGTGCAGACCCTCCTCGCGCAAAACCAGGCGAAGATGAGCGGAACTGAGCAGTCATCTCCATAGATGCGGTGAGACAGAAGCGTGGAGCCACAGCGTGGGTCGGCGCCCTCCCTCCCCCGCCCGCATCCCCCGTACCGTCCGCCAATGAGCCAATCGACTGAAGCCGTGACGCCCACCCAGCGGTGACGATGACCTGCACCGGATCGACCTGTCACCGGGAGTAGCGTCATGATCCAGCGACATCGCCCTTTTCTCGCCTACTGGGACTGGCAACAGCACGCACGCTGCCGGGGCATGGACAGCTCCGTCTTCTTCTCTCCGTCCGGCGAGCAGGGTGCCGAGAAGCAGGCGCGGGAGAAGAAGGCCCGGGCCGTCTGCGGGCGTTGTCCTGTGATCGAGGCCTGTGCCTGGACCGCGATGAGCGGTCCTGAACCGTACGGCGTCTGGGGAGGCATGTCCGAGGGGGAACGCAGACGGCTTCGGCAGGTCCACCCCCGCAGAATCATTGCGACCGAGTCCGGAAAGTCCGATTCTTGAGTGAAGGTGCTGTGTGGGGAGGGCATTCGATGGCAGCGAAAAACGGTGCGGCGGACCCCGAACGGCTGCGGCTGGCGGACGCCGACGCGGGCCGGGCGGCGTGGCGGCGCTGGGGGCCGTATCTGAGCGAGCGGCAGTGGGGCACGGTCCGCGAGGACTACAGCCCCGGCGGTGACGCCTGGTCGTACTTCACCCACGACCAGGCCCGCTCGCGGGCCTACCGCTGGGGCGAGGACGGCATCGCGGGCGTCAGCGACGACAAGCAGCGGCTGTGCTTCGCGCTCGCCCTGTGGAACGGCCGGGATCCGATCCTCAAGGAGCGGATGTTCGGCCTGACCAACGCCGAGGGCAATCACGGGGAGGACGTCAAGGAGTACTACTTCCATCTTGACTCGACGCCCACCCACTCGTACATGAAGTACCTGTACAAGTACCCGCAGGGCGCCTTCCCGTACGACGATCTCGTGACCGTCAACCGGTCCCGCGGGCGGCACGATCCCGAGTACGAACTCCTCGACACCGGCGTCTTCGACGAGGACCGCTACTTCGACGTGTTCGTCGAGTACGCCAAGGCGGGCCCCGAGGACCTGCTGATCGAGATCACCGCGCACAACCGCGGACCCGACGAGGCCACCCTCCATCTGCTGCCGACGCTGTGGTTCCGGCACACGTGGTCGTGGGCGGGCGGCACTGCCGTGCCCGGCCTTCGGCGCACCCCGGGCGCCGTCCGCGCCGTTCACGAAGAACTCGGCACGCGGTGGCTGTACTTCACCGGCGAGACGGAGACCCTGTTCACCGAGAACGACACCGACAACGAGCGCGTCTTCGGCAGTCCGAACACCACCCCGTACGTCAAGGATGGCATCGACCGGTACGTCGTCCACGGCGAGACCGGCGCCGTCAACCCGCAGCAGACCGGCACGAAGGCCGCCGTCCACCACGTCCTCACCGTGCCCGCCGACGACAGCGTCACCGTACGGCTGCGCCTGAGCGACACCGAACTCGCCGACCCATGGGCCGAGTTCCAGCAGGTGCTCGACACGCGGCGGACCGAGGCCGACGTGTTCTTCGAGGGCGTCGTCCCCGACGGTCTGACCGAGGACGAGCGGCGCATGGTGCGGCAGGCGCTCGCCGGAATGCTGTGGAGCAAGCAGTACTACTACCTCGACGTCGAACGCTGGCTCGCCGAGCACGGGGTCGACCCGCTGGCCGCCGACCCTCGTGTGCGCAACAGCTCCTGGTACCACATGGTCAACGACGAGGTCATCTCCATGCCCGACACCTGGGAGTATCCCTGGTTCGCGGCCTGGGACCTCGCCTTCCACGCCATCTCCCTGTCCATGGTCGACATCGGTTTCGCCAAGTCGCAGCTGGAGTTGCTGCTGCGGCGCCTGTATCTGCATCCCAACGGCCAGATCCCGGCGTACGAATGGAACTTCGGTGACGTCAACCCTCCGGTGCACGCCTGGGCCGTCCTCTTCGTC
This sequence comes from Streptomyces sp. RLB3-17, assembly GCF_007113425.2. Classification (NCBI taxonomy): domain Bacteria; kingdom Bacillati; phylum Actinomycetota; class Actinomycetes; order Kitasatosporales; family Streptomycetaceae; genus Streptomyces; species Streptomyces sp. RLB3-17. The sequence goes on from NZ_CP041610.2 coordinate 635,319, forward strand.
TACGAGCTGGAGAAACACCGCACGGGCCGCGGCGACCGCACCTTCCTGGAGAACGCCTTCCAGAAGCTGATGAAGAACTTCACCTGGTGGCTCAACCGCAAGGACGTCGACGGCAACAACGTCTTCCAGGGCGGCTTCCTCGGTCTCGACAACATCGGCGTCTTCGACCGGAGCGCCCCGCTGCCCACCGGCGGCCACCTCGACCAGGCCGACGGCACCGCGTGGATGGCCCTGTACTGCCAGAACCTCCTGGAGATCGCCCTCGAACTGGCTGACGACAACCGGGTTTACGTCGAGCACGCACAGACCCTGTTCGAGCACTTCGCCTGGATCACGGTCGCGATGAACCACATCGGCGACGACAACCAGAGCCTGTGGGACGAGGAGGACGGCTTCTTCTACGACGTCCTGCGTCTGCCCGACGGCGGCGCGACCCGGCTGAAGGTCCGCTCCCTGGTCGGGCTGATCCCGCTCGCCGCGACCAGCGTGATCGGCGGCTGGACGGACCGACGCTTCCCGGAACTGGTCCAGGGCGCACGGGAGTTCGTACGCGGGCACCCGGCCGTCGAAGCCCTTGTCTCCTCCCACCACGTCCTCGGGCCGGGCGCGGCGGGGCATCATCTGTTCGCCCTGTTCGACGAGGAGCGGCTGCGGCGCATCCTGTCCCGCATGCTCGACGAGGACGAGTTCCTCGGCCCGCACGGCATCCGCTCACTGTCGCGGTATCACGCCGCGCACCCGTACACCTTCGAGGTGCACGGCGAGCCGTACGGGGTCGGCTATCTGCCCGCCGAGTCGGACTCCGGCATGTTCGGGGGCAATTCCAACTGGCGTGGCCCGGTGTGGTTCCCGGTCAACCTCCTCCTCGTCCGCGCCCTGCTGAACCTGCACGCCTACCACGGCGACGACTTCACCGTGGAGTGCCCGACCGGCTCCGGCCGGCGGATGAACCTCTACGAGGTCGCGCGCGAGATCGCGGACCGGCTGACCGCCACCTTCCTGCGCGATGCCCAGGGCAGCCGCCCGGTGCACGGTGCCCAGCCGAAGTTCGCCAAGGACCCGCACTGGCGCGATCTGATCCTGTTCCACGAGTACTTCCACGGAGACACCGGCGCCGGCCTCGGCGCCTCCCACCAGACCGGCTGGACCGGTCTGGCCGCGGTCACCGCCACCCTGTTCCATCTCGTCGGCGACGGTGACTGGGGCGCCCTTAGGGAGGAACCCCTGTCATGACGGTGATATACGAGATCAACACCCTGGTCTGGCTTCGCGAGTTGGGCAACCGGTACGGACGCCCCGTCGCTTTGGGCAACGTGCCCGGCGAGGTCTGGGACGAGGTCGCACGGCCGGGTGTGGACACCGTATGGCTGATGGGTGTGTGGGAGCGCAGCCCGGCGGGACTTGGCATCGCGCTGCGGGACGACCGCCTGCTCGCCTCCTTCCGCGACGCCCTTCCCGACCTCACTCCGGCGGACATCGCCGGTTCCCCGTACTGCGTACGCGACTACGTCGTCGACGAGAGCCTCGGCGGCCGCGAGGGACTGACCGCGGCACGGGCCGAACTCGCAGCGCGGGGCGTACGCCTGATCCTGGACTACGTCCCCAATCACGTGGCCCCCGACCATCCTTGGCTCACCGAGCGCCCGGACTGTCTGGTCCGGGGCACGCCGGACGACCTGGCCCGCGCACCCGAGGCCTTCCTGGAGGCGGGCGGGCGGGTGTACGCGCGCGGCCGGGACCCGTACTTCCCGCCGTGGCCGGACGTCGTGCAGCTGAACGCCTTCAGCGACGACCTGCGGGCGGCGACGGTGGACACGCTGGCCGCGATCGGCGACCAGGCGGACGGAGTGCGCTGCGACATGGCGATGCTCCTCATGAACGACGTGTTCGCGAAGACATGGGGCGACCGGGCGGGCACCTCACCCGCCGAGGACTTCTGGCCGTACGTCATCCGCAGGGTCCGCGAGCGCCACCCCGATCTCCTCTTCGTCGCGGAGGCGTACTGGGACCTCGAATGGGACCTCCAGCAGCAGGGCTTCGACCACTGCTACGACAAGCGGCTCTACGACCGCCTGGTCCACGAGGGCGCCGGATCCGTCCGCGCCCACCTCGGCGCCGGCCTCGCCTACCAGCGTCGGCTCGTCCGCTTCCTGGAGAACCACGACGAGCCCCGGGCCGCCGCCGCCCTGCCCGACGGACGGGAACGCGCCGCGGCCGTGGCCGTGGCCACCCTGCCCGGCGCGACCCTCTGGCACGAGGGCCAGTTCGAAGGCCGCCGCGTACGCCCGCCCGTGTTCCTCTCTCGTCGGCCCCAAGAACCGGCCGACGCGTCCCTGCACGACTTCTACGACCGCCTGCTGACCGCCGCGGCCCCCGTCCGCGAGGGCGACTGGGAGCTGCTGACCTGCACGGGCTGGCCGGACAACGACACCCACCACAACCTGCTCGCCTGGTCCTGGACCGGCGGCCAGGGCCGGTACCTCGTCGTGATCAACTACTCCGACCGGCCCGCCGAGGGGCGGCTTCCACTGCCCTGGACCGACCTTCACGGGCAGTCATGCAAACTGACCGAACTGCTCGCCGGGAACGTCTACGAACGGGAGGGCGACGAACTGGTCGACCCGGGCCTGTTCGTCGCACTCGACGCCTGGCACTGGCACCTGCTCTCGCTGAGCGGGTAGGCGACGGGTGGCCCTTGCGGCCCGGCCGCCGGGGCCACCCCTCCTCATGACGCTCGTGGCGCCTGTCGCGTCCTCGCGGACTTCTCGGAGTCGGCGGCGGCGTGGACCTCATCAGTGGTCAGATAGGCGTCGGTGTGCTCCATCGCCCGGATCGTGCTCGGCTGTCCGGCGAGCAATCCGGTGCGGACGAAATCGTCCCCCGCCACCGCGTGCAGCATCCAGTTCGTGGCGACGCGGATCCTGGCCACGAGCGTGGGAAGCGCCAGCAGGTGGTAGCCGCGCGTCACCACCTGTGCCGGAAGGCCGCTGAGCGGGATGCCCAGCGGCCGGGCGACGGAACCCAGGCCGCCCAGGTCGACGACCAGGCCGAGATCGCGGTGTCGATACTGGCTCATACTCCGGCCGCGCAACCGCGCGGCGACGTTGTTGCCGGCCGTCCTGCCCTGCCGCAGGGCGTGCTGCGCGGTGGGCGGGCAGATCGCGTCCCCGCCGACGGCGAGGTCCGGTACCGCGGCGGCGTCGCCCAGGGCGAACACCTCGTCGTGGCCCGGCAGGGTCAGCTCCGCGGTGACCGCGAGCCTCCCCCGTACGGTCTTCGCCCCTGTCGACGCGACCAGCGGGCTTGCCACGACCCCCGCGGTCCACACCAGGGTGTGGGTGGGAAGTCGGCGACCATCGGTGAGTTCGACCCAACCGGGCCCGGCCGCTGCCACGCTCACACCGAGGGAGACCTCGATGCCGCGCCGTCGCAGCCGGGCCAGCGCCCTGTCACCCAGTCGGGGGCCCAGTTCCGGCATCAGCCGGGGCGAGACGTCGACCAAGTGCCACTCGATCGACTGCCGGATCAGCCCCGGGTAGCGGTAGGTCGCAGCGACGGTGAGTCGCTGGAGATGGGCGGCGGTCTCGGCGCCCGCGTATCCGCCGCCCACCACGACGAACCGCAGCCGCGCGTCCCGCTCCGCCGGGCACACGGCAGCGTCGGCAAGGTCGAGTTGGGCGATGACGTGGTCGCGCAGGGCCACGGCCTCCGCCAGGTTCTTCATGCCGTGGGCGATTTCCGGCACGCCGGGGATGTCGAACGAGCGCGTCACGCTCCCGCTGGCCAGCACCACGATGTCATATCCCTCGCGGACCTCCTGACCGGTGATCAACCGCACCACGCACTCCCGGGAGTCGAGATCGACACCCAGGGCGGCGCCAGGGACGATCCGGGTGCGCCGCAGCACCCTGCGCAGCGAGACGGCAATCGACTGCGGTGTCAGCACCCCGGCCGCCACCTGCGGCAGCAGCGGCAGGTACAACCCGTAGTCGAGCGGTGTCACCAGGACGATGTCCGCCTCGTCGGCCTTCAGTACCCGTTCCAGCCGACGGGCGCAGGCGACGCCCGCGAAGCCGCCGCCGACGATCAGGACACGGGGACGGGTCGGGTTGGTCGAACTGGTCATGAACTTCCTCCGAGCGGCTGAGCGGGCCGAGGGGCCGCGGGCCGCCATCGTGGTCCGGGTGGGGAAACAGCGGCTTCCGTCGGATGACGCAACCACCTACCGTGCGACGGGAACGGCCCGGACGACCGCCGTACGGCCTGTCGGGCAGTCGTCCGACGGAAGCCCGACAGGCCGCCGGCCGCCTAGCTTCAGCATCATGAGAAGAACGGAACGAGTGACCTCTCCAGTGACCGTGGCCGTCAAGTCCGGTGACCTCCGGCTTGCTTGTGACATCTCCACCGCCCTGCGTGCCCGGCCCCGTGTGTGCCTGCTGCGACCGGAGCAGGAGGCACGCGCGGAGGCCCTGCTCGTCCTGGCCACGCAGCTCGACGAAGAGGCGCTCGCGCTCATGCGCGGTGTGTGCGGGGAACATGGCCGGCCGCGCATCGTGCTGGTGGCCCGGTACGTGGGGCGCGCCCAGCTTGCGCGGGCAGTGCGTCATGGACTGGTCGACGTGCTGCCCCGGCGCACCGGGCTCGATCAGATCGTCCTCGCCCTGTTGCGTACCCGCGAGGGGCGGATGCGCCGGTCCGACTCCGCCCTTGTCGATGGCCTGGATCTGCGTCACCGAGCCCAGGCCATCGACGGCGTGGCACCCTACTGGCCACCGTAGGCCGTTAGCGGTCTCCCTGTGCCAGAACGTGCGCGAAGGCCTCGTCCCAGTCCGTCGAGAGGCCTTCCGTGCCGAAGGGAACGGATCTGAGCGTCTCATCGATCCAGGCGCGCAGGGGGTCGACGCGGCCTTCGAGGAGTGCCACGTCGGTCCGTCCCTGGAGAAACATCCAGAAGCTGTCCCCGCCATGGTGCTGGCACGGAGGCCAGATCCGTACATCGCCGTCACCGCTCGGTCGGTGCAGGCCGGTCACGAGCAGTTCCCGCGAGAGCACCCAGGTGACGGCGCCCCCGACGTCGTTGAAGAACTCGACGCGCACTTCGAGGGGCTGGGCGTGGTCGTAGCTGAAGCGGGCCTGGATCGGCAGTGTCTCGTACAGGGACACGTGCCGCCACATCCTCAGGGAGAGCTCCGCGCGGTCCTGTTCTGAGGAACGTACGTCCCTGGCTGGTTCGTTGTGCGAGCGGGCCATGTGTTTCCCTTTCTGTGCTGAGCTGTGCCGGGGCGCGTGAGCAGCGCCCGGCGCGACCCTTGGGTGTGCCCCTCGTGCCGCGCCGGGCGCAGTCGGCCCCCCCCTGTCAGATGGCCGGGTTCTTCAGGCTCCGCCGCTGGTGAACGACGATGTAGCCGAGCAGTGCGTAGCCGAACAGGTGGCCCGTGGTGCGGGCAAGCCGGTGGCGCGGAGCGTCACGGAACCAGTGATGGTGGGAGGGTGTGCGGGAGACCGCCTTCGTACCGGCGACCACCGCGAGCGCGTCCCGCAGCAGGTTTTCGAGCTCGGCGCCCGGTTCGCGGAACCGGCCGGTGCCCTTCTTCGTGGATCGAGCCGCGTCGTGCATGGCGTGCTGTGCCTCTCGGTCGGGTTCGGGTGGTCCTGGGAAGAGGAGCGGGCCGGTCCCGCGGGGTTTCCCGAAGGACCGGCCCTTGTGAAACTCCTGACGCGGCTTGGTGTCAGCCGGTGATGTACAGGTCGTCGCGTACGTCGTAGACGCCCGGGGCCATCCAGGCGGCCGCGATCACGGCGTCGTGCTCCGCCCACGTGCGGACATGGCCGGTGAGGACCACCGTGTTCCCATCGGTGGTGACCACGACTTCGCTGTCGTCGAGGATCAGCGCGTTGCGGTCCAGCGCGTCCGACACCAGCAGGGTGACGTCGACCGGGTCGGCGTCGTCGGAGATCTCGATCTTGTTCTTGATACCGCGGACTCCCGTGAGTCCGGCGACCGCGTTCTCCGCGGCCTGCCGCTCCGAGCCGTACCGGACAACGCCGGTCAGCTTCAGGTTGCCGTTGCTCGCGGTCGCCTCGACACCGACCGGCACGGCGATGTTCATCAGCAGCACGCTGTTCGCCGTCTCGGCCAGCGTCGCGTCGTCGCGCTCGTGCGCGGCCGGCAGCACCACCTCGAGGTTGTTGTGGACCTTGGTGACGCCGGACACACGCTGCGCGGCGGCGGCGGCTTCCAGGTACTGGAGGTAGCTCGGGACGGTGCCGGTGAGCCTTACTTCACCCGCCAGGTTGTGAACGGTGATGTCCGTCGCGTCCACCAGCGGGTCGAAGACGAGTTCCGCGTCGACCGACTGGCGAATGTCCTTTGTCTTGCTCATCAGAGGGAGCCTTCCGTTCCGGTGAGAGCGGCGAATTTCCGCTTCGTCATCAGTTCACCGCGAAACCTCGGTGCCAGTAAAAGCGATGCGGACGATTCTGGTATTGGTCTGCGCCATGGATTCCATGACATAGGCCGGGTAGCGGTTCAGGGGGCAATCTTTTCGGCGATTTCGAAAAGTACCTGCTGCAATTCACGGGGGAGGTCCGTGCTCCACACCAGACCGGCGGTGGCGGTCAGCGAGGACCGTTCGACGCGAACGGCCACCATCTCGTGACGGCCTGCGTCCGCCGTCGACTGCGGAGCGATCCCCACGGGGCGGCACGGCCCCGTCAGGACGGCGCTCGGCCGGCTCCCGGTCGCGGCGAAGGCCAGCGTCATGGGCAGCGACTGCCGAAACGGCGGGTCGGTGAAGTCGAAGGACGGGTTCCTGCTCCGCAACACCGAGCGCCATGCGTCGTACGTTCCGGGATCGGCGTGCCGAGGACCGTGGATGATGGGCATGCGGGCGAGTTCGTCGAGGCCGATGGCCCCGTTCACCGCCCCCCGGTGCCGTGCCGGAATCCAGACATCGGGTTCGAAGGACCCGATCTCCATCACGTCGAGGGAGTCCGACAGCGCACAGTTCACCGGGCTCATCCAGCCCAGAGCGGCGTCGGCCCGCCGCTGAAGGATCGAGGAGAAATCAGCGTCCAGCGCCGTCTCCAACCAGGTCACGTCGACCTCGGGAGCCGCGGATCGCAGCCGCGAGACGGTCTCCGCGGCGAGCGTGGGCGGCAGATACGGCTGAACGACGAAACGCAGGCGCGACCGGCCAAGACCCGCCGCCCGCCGGGTTCGGCTGACGCCATGATCGACCAGAGAGAGAACGGCCCGGGACTCCTCCAGCAGTACGGTGCCGGCTTCGGTCAGCCGAACTCCTTCACGCCGACGCTGCAACAATGGCGTGCCGACGAATTCCTCCAGACGCCGAATCTGCTGACTCAGTGTCGGCTGCCCGACATACATGCGCTCCGCGGCATGTGTGAAGGTGCCTGCTTCCGCCACTGCCACGAAATAGCGCAGATGGCGCAGTTCGACACCATGGGGTGCCGAATTCTCAGAATCGAGCAAGGAAATCGATCCGTTCTCGGCTTTTCCCATGCAGTCCCATCCGGCCACTCGACAGAAGCGGACTCCTGTCATGCTGCCGGAGGTCCCGCTGCCGGGCTTGCGTCATCCGACTGCCGCGATGTCCTCACCGGGGGTGTCGGGCCGTGCCCTGCCGCGGTACATCGCCACAACCGCCCTGCGCAGGCTGAGCCGCTCGGCGATCTCGTCGTCCGGAAGCCGCAGGGCGGACAGCTCGGTGATCTGCCTCAGCCGCTCGGCGGACGACTCGGGCCAGTCGATCGGGGCCCCCGTTGCCTGCAGTTCGAGTCGTGCCTCGTCACCACACGGGAGCGCACCGATCCGGTCGAAGGTGGACTGCGCCGAGGTCAGCAGCGACTGCGCCTGATGGATCCGTTTGTGGCACCGCAACCATGAGCCGTACGCCAGCTCGACTTTCGCGCGGGCATAGGGCCAGTGGGACAGATCCTGCCGCAGCGCCGCCAAGTAGAAGTCCTCGGCGTCTTCGTCGGCGGCCAGGACCGCACGGGCGTACAAGAGGTGGACATGCAGAAGCGGCGACGGCGTCTCCCGTGCGATCACCTCCAGCTCCGCCACCAGCTCTCGGGCGTCTTCTCGATGTCCGGCGCGTACGGCCGCGTCCGCGAGGAACATCAGGCTCAGGAAACCGTTCCGCTGGTGGAAGCTGGGTTCGGCCGGATCGAATATCGCCCGCAACGTCCGGTAGGCGTCCCGGTTCCGCCCGGCCGCCAATGACACCAGTCCACGGGTGAGTTGAAGCGCCGACAGCATCACGTTCCGGCCGCGGGCCTCTCCCAGTTCGGCCTCGGTGGCCGCCCGCAGTGCCTCCTGCGCATCACCGACGAACGCTTTCAGCATGACGTCGCACACGAGCTGTGTGACTCCCCATGCCGGCTGCCCCGTCTCCGCTGCCAGCCGCCTCCCCTCCTCGGCCGTGTCGGCGGCCCCCACCAGGTCCCCGAGCAGCACGTACGTAAACGACTGCGTGGTCAGCACATGCGAGAGAAGTCCCAGTCGGCCCTGCCGACGCAATGTCCCCTCGGAGCGGGCCAGCAGCTCGGCCGCCAGGGCCATGTGCCCCACCCCGTGCGCGGCAATGCCCAAGAGCCGCAATGCGTCCGCATCGCCGCCGGGAGGCATCCCGGCCAGTGCCTCGACGACCTGCCGAGCGCGCAGCACCGGTTCCCCCGCCGCCAGGGCCAAGACGTAGCGCGGATCACCCGCCATCTCGGGCAGCCGGTCGACGCAGGCAACGACACGAGCCCGGGCGGCCGGCCCGGTGTCGCCCCACCAACTTCGCAAGGCAGCCGCCAGGAGAATGTCGAGCGCCAGATCGGGATCGGCAGGCGCGGACCGAAGGGCGAGGTCGCACAACTCGTTCACCCGCGCGGCGCCCCCGGGAGTGCGGTCGAACATCTCGCGGAGCCATTCCATCCGCGCCCGGTCCAGGTCGGTCAGGTCAGTCCTGGCAGCCGACTGCAGCAACTCGTGGACGATGTCCTCCCGGCCCATTCCGAAGGCGTGCCCGGCCGCCATCAGCAGTCGGTGCCCACGCAGCGCCGACCAACTCGTCAGCTCTGCCGACCGCTCGAGATCATTGATCGCCGCGAACACCGCGCCCCGGCTCAGCGCCTGCGCGGCATTGGCCTCCAGAGCGTCGGCAATCCGGTCGTCCGGGCCCACGATGGACTGCGCGCGGTGCCAGGTCCGCCGGTACACATCGTCCAGTATGTCCGCCAGCGCCCGGTGAGCCGACTGCTGCCGGGCCAGGCTCTCGGCCTGCAGGATTCCCGAACGCATCAGAGGGTGCAGGAAGGCGACCCGGCCGTCTTCCACGCTCACCAGTCCCACCGCCTGCGCAGGGTCGAACACGTCAGGAGTGACCGGTTCACCGCACAGGGCCGAGGTCCCGGCGATGATCTCAGCGAGGTCGCCCGCCGGGTCGACAGCCGCGACGAGCAAGGCGTCCCGGGCGCCAAAGGGCAGTTCGGCCCCACGCCCCGCGAACGCGTGCTCCAGCCGGTCGGACAAGGTCAGCGGACGCAGTCCACCGGAGGGCGCGGCCGCCATCGCGATCGGCAACTCGCGCAGCGCCAGCGGATTGCCCAGCGCCACTCGCTGGATCCGCCTGCGCTCGACCGGACACAGACCGGGAGCATGAGCGGACAGGATCTGCGCCGCCGCATCGTCGTCCACGCCGCCAACGGTCAGTTCCGGAAAGCCGGCGTGAAGGAACGAGCCTGTATGGCCCCGGCGCATCGCGGCGATGATGACCACGGGTCCCGCCACACGCCGCCCGACGAACGTCAGCACCTCGTGCGACTGGGGATCCAACCACTGCACATCGTCGGCCAATACCAGTACCGGCCGGTCGGCCGCCACGGCCGCCAGCAGATCCACAACCGCCAGAGCGATCAGGAACGGATCCGGCGGCGGAGCCTCGACCAGGCCGAACGCCGCCAACAACGCTTCTCTCTCGTGCCGCGGAAGCAGTGAGACATGATCGAGCACCGGACCCACCAACTGGTGCAGTCCCGCGAAGGGAAGCGTCGCCTCGCACTCGACACCGGCCAGCCGCAGTATCCGGAACCCCCGGGCCCGCCCTCTGGACTCCACCTCATGCAGCAGCGACGACTTGCCGATACCCGGGTCCCCGAGCATGAGCAGCACCGCACCGCTCGGCGGCGTAGGTTCGAGGAGCCTCGCCAGCACAGCGATCTGCCGCTCCCTTCCCACCAGCACCACCGCGCCCATGGCTCCCTCCCAACTCCCCGGAGCCTCCACGCTAATCGCTCCGCACCATCGGCGGCTTGCGTCGTTTGACTGATCCCACCCACGCATCCGGCGGTGCGGCGAGCACAGGTTCAGCGGTCGCTCGCGTCCGACTCCGGCAGTTTCAACAGCGGCGCCAGCTCACTGCGCGAGGTGATTCCGAGCTTGGGAAAGGCTCTGTACAGATGGGCGGCGACCGTACGGTGTGACAGATGCAGTCGTTCCGCTACCTCCCGGTTGGAGAGCCCTTCCGCGGCCAGCCGGGCGATCAGTGTCTCCTGAGGTGACAACAGCTCCGTGACGGACGGAGGCGGGTTGTCAGCTGCTTGAGCAGCGTTGCGGCCCGCCCAGTCGGAGGCTCCGATGAGTTCGAAGGCGGTCCGTGCCGAGAGCAGCATCGCGCGCGAACGAGCGGCCTGCCGACGGCGCCGCAGCCAGTGCCCGTACGCGTGTTCCGTACGTGCCTTGACCAGCGGCCAGCGGCCCAGGTCCTGACCCAACGCGACCATGTACAGTTCCTCGGCCTCCGCGTCGGCGGCGAGCACGGCTCGCGCGTACGGCAGCTGGACGTGCAGCAGCGGGGCGGGAGTCACGCGTGCCGCTTCCTCCAGGACCGCGAGTATGTGCGCGGCTTCATGACGGCTGCTGCCACGATCCGCCGCCATGGCGAACGGCATCACCGCGGCGAAGCCCTGCCACCGCAGGCCCTCGTGCGGCGGGTCGAGGAGCGGCCGCAGCTCTTCGAACGCCTCGGTGTACCGTCCCTCACCGAGCCGCGCCACACCACGGGCCAGCCGTAGCGTCGGGATGAGATCGGTGCGCTGCCATGCCGCCACGGTGTCGGCCAACTCCACCGCACGTTCGGCTTGCCCGCGCAGTGCGGCGGCGACCGCGTCCGTGCCGGTGAGCGCGGCGACTAAGGCCGGCTGTCGAGTCTCGGCGAGAATCCTGCGCGCTTCTTCGGTGAGGTGCGCGGCACGCGGCCAGTCCCCGAGCAACAGCAGGTCGGCAGCTTCGGTGAGGAGTGTCTCCGACAGCAGACCGAGTCGGCCCTGCTCGCGCAGAATCGGTTCTGCCCGGCCGAGCAGGTCGACCGCGCGGACCGGATCGCCGATCGCGTGCGCGGCCATGCCGAACAGCCGGAGGCCGTCGGCGTCAGGGAGGTACCACACCGTCTCGTTCGAAGGCAGCCGGTCGGCCACCGTCCGGCCGTGGAGCACCGGTTCGGCCAGCGCCAGAGCCGCGACGCGCCGTGGGTCGCTCGTGCCGGTCAGCCGCTCGGCGGCCGCGACGACGCCGGCACGCAGAGCGGGGTCTGCACCGGTCCTGTGAGCACGGAGCGCCGCGCTCAACAACAGGTCGAGAGCCAGATGGGGATCGCCGGCCGACAGCTCGGGGATGTCCCGCACGCGCGTCCGGGCCGGGCCGGGCTGCGGGTCCGCGTCCGAGATGTCCCGCAACCACCAGGCCTTCGTCCGGTCCGCGTCGCTGAGCTCCTGACGTTCTGCCTCGTCTACCAGGGAGTGGGTCAGGCGTGTGCGGCCGAGACCGTACGCATGCTCGGCCGCACACAGGAACCGATGACCTCGGGTGGCCGAGTCCGCGGTGAGCTGCGCCGATCGCTCGAGCGCCCAGATGGCCGCGACGACGCCGTGACGCCGGAGCAAGGAAGCGTGAGCATCCGCCAGTTCGTCCGCCAGCTCGTCGTCGGGGCCGTTGACGGACTGGGCACGATGCCAGGTGCGCCGGTCCGGGTGCTCGGCCAGCACCTGTGCCATGGCGGCGTTGGCGGCCTGCCGACGGACCGGGGTCTCCGCCTCCAGCACCGCGAACCGGACCACGGGATGGAGGAAGCGCAGTGTCGTCCTGTCGAGTCGGATCAACGAGGCCTCGACCGCGCGGTCGAGAAAGTCCACCGCAACGGCGCGCCCCGCCAGGACGGAGGCGGCTGCCAGGATCTCCGCGAGGTCTCCGACCTGGTCGACGGCCGCGGCCAACAGGGCGTCCCGGGCCTGCGCCGGCAGCTCGCCGAGCCCGGCCGCGAACGCCGTCGCCAAGGCGGAGCTCACCGGCAGGTGGGCCCACGAACCCGGCGGCCCTGCCGGGCTCCACGCTGCGGGGAGTTCAACCAGCGCGAGCGGGTTGCCGAGCGCCAACCCGAGTATCCGCTCCCGAACGGCAGGAGGCAGCATGGCCGCATGCCGGGCCAGCAGCCGTCGCGCCGAGGGCTCGTCCAGCACCGGCACGTCCAGTACGGGCACATCCGGCATGTTCCGTCCTCTGCGAAGTGCAACGAGGATGACGACCGGGTTGTCGCTCGCCCTGCGGGCCATGAACGCCAATACGTCTCGGGTGGGCCCGTCGAGCCACTGCACGTCGTCGACGATCACCACCACGGGCTGCTCGGCCGCCCTCGTGGTGATCAGGTTGAATGCGGCCAGGGCCACCTTTAAGGGCTCCGGCGGTGCCCCGGAACCGATCTGGAGGGCCGTACGCAGGATCCCGCCCTGTTCCGCGGGCAGGGCGTCCGCCGTGTCGAGGACCGGCCCCAGCAACTCGCGTAGACCGCTGAAGGGTGCGCCGCCGGAACGCCCGGCAACCTCCAGCGTCTGCCATCCCGCCGTCCGGGCGCGTTCGGCTGCGGCCCGCAACAACGCGGACTTGCCTACACCCGGGCCGCCCTGCAGTGTCATGGCGCCACCGGCAGCGGGCAGCCTTCCCATCAGTTCCTGCAGGACTCTCAACTGCTCGTCGCGGCCAAGGAGCCCGCCCTCGTACACGCGTCTCCCCAGTCTTCCGGTAGGCTCCACGCCTTCTCAGCGAGATCGTAGGTGAACGACGGCGGCAGGGCTTGAGTCATGTGACTGGACCCAGCACCACAAGGCGTCGATACCGAGCCCACGCAGCGTACGACGCGCGGGTGCGCCGTGAACACCGCCTCGCCACCCATCGCCGAACTCGCACGTCAGACGTAGCCTCGCCGCCGCACCACGCTCAGGGCCAAGGCGCCCAGCGGGACGTTCAGCCAGAACGTGAGCAGCCGGTAGACGAGCACGGCCGACGTGGCCGCCCCGGCCGCCACGCCGAGCGTCGTCAGACCGGCGATCAGTCCGGCCTCCAGCGCGCCGAGGCCGCCCGGCACGGGAGCCGCGTTGGCGATCAGGCGGGCCGCCATGTACGCGGCACCGACCTGGATGAAGGGAAGGTCGCCGCCCAGCGCGTGGAGGCTCATGGCCAGGCCGACGATCTGGATGAGGGGCAGGCCGAGAGCGCCGGTGACGCCCACGACGACCTTGGCCGGTTCGGCCGCGATCCCGGTGACGGTCGACCCTGCCGCGCGCAGGAACGGCCATACCTTGTCGTGCAGGAAGCGACGGCCGGGCGGGGTGAGGAGGAGCAGACCCCCGGCGGCGAGCGCCAGGGCGATGGCCCACAGAAGATACCGGCTCGCGGGCAGGTCCAGATGCACTCCGCCGTGGCGCTGTCCCGCCCAGGCGAAGAAGACAGCGGCGACGACGGCGTTGGAGACCGCACCGGCCAGGCTCTGTAGCCCGACGGAGGCCGTGGCGGCCCCGGTCTCGATGCCCGTCTTCTGCAGGTAGCGCAGATTGAGCGCCATGCCACCCACGTTGCTCGGGGTGATCCGGTTCAGGAACGAACTGGCGAACTGCACCTGGTAGGTGGGGCCGAACGGCAGCCTGTCCGGGATGGTGCCCCATTGCAGGCAGGTCGAGAACGCCTGCGAGACGAAGGTGACGGGCAACACCGCGAGTACCCACCACCAGTGCGCGTCGCGCAGCGCGTCGACAGCCGCGGGAGCGTTGGCCAACTGCGGCAGCACAAGGTGGAGAACCAGGAACGCGCCCGCCAGGCCCACGGCGCTCTTCCACGTGAAGCGAGCCAGATGCGCGAGCGGAACCTGCGGCGCGCCACTGGCCGTTCGGACCTCGACGGCGAGATCACTCAGCAGACTGGGGCGACCGCCGGCACGCAGCGTTCGCCGTCGGGCACTCTGTCTGGCCGCTCGTGCGCGGGCCTGGTCGTACCGGGCGACCTCACGTCGCGCGGGGCCCATCAGCGCCAGCGGCTGCAGGTACGGCAGCGCGGTCGCCAGCAGTTCCGGTCCCAGGCCGGCCAGTGCGCACGCGGTGGCACGCTGGGGGCCGATCCGTACCGCGGTCGTGGCCAGCAGCTCGGCGATGTCGCTGCCGAGCACCTCGGGCGGAGCATTGAGCTGGGCACGCGCGAACGCGGAAAGCCGGCTCTCACCGTCCGGTTCGACGAGGACGTGCTCCGGGCGCAGTGCCCGGTGTCCCAGTCGATGCTCCTGGAGGCGGGCCACGGACGTCCACACCCCGATGAGGACGTGGTCGGTCGTCTCCTCGTCCGTCAACGCGGACAGCGGACGGGCGTCCTTCTCGACGGTCGCCACGAGCGCGCCGCCGCCGGCCACCGGATACGCCATGACGGGTTCGTCCACCCCAGCGCCGGTGCGGGCCGCGAAGACCAGCATGAGGAGTTCGTGCTCGGCTGACCCGAGCGGTGACTGGGCGGTCGCGTCGGCCGGGTGGCGCAGGAGCGTCCGTCGGGCGAGCCGGTGGAACAGATCACGGTTGTGGTCCTCGGCAGCGAGCACCCGTACCGCCACCCGGGAACCGGCGGTGGTCTCGGCTCGGTAGAGGGTCCCCTCACCAGGACTCTGCCCGTCCGAGGGCAGCTCACGCAGGGTGGCCACCGGGATTCCGGAGACGACGAGGGCGTCGGCGACCGCCTGCGCCGACGGGCGGTCGGCCGGAGCCCCGGCCAGCAGCAGCACGGCCGACCCGGCCGCGCCGCCCACGGCGAGTGCGGCGACGGCGTCCAGCGGCACGATCCCCGCGGCGGCGACGCTCAGCACGGCACACACGAAGGTCAGCGACCACAGGGCCCGCCGCCGACGCGCCCCGAGCCATGGGCCCGCCGCGCAGGCCGCCGCCGCGCAGGCCGCCAGGTACACGGCCGACGGCCAGCCCGCCTGCACCAGACCGCCCCGGCCGACCAGCACCTGCGGCCACGCGTCCGGCCTGCTGCGCACCAACGCCAGGTGCGTGAGCGACCACGCGACCAGTGCGCCCAGCGCCGCCGCGGGCACAACCCGCAGAACGGGGTCGACCCGCCGCCGTACGGACCACACCGCCAGGGCGGCGATCGGCGCGAGCATGGCCACCACCTGCACCATTCCCACGAGACCGTCCCGTAGAGCCGGAGGCAGCGCGGTCGCCGTGCCGAGCAGTCCCTGCTGCACCGCACGGGCGACATCGCGCGTCGCGACCGCCAGCAGCACCATCACCACCAGTGAGGCCAGGGACACCAGCAGCCGCCACAGATCGGCCGTCCGGCGGACGGCCCGTCGGGGCGGAACATCGATCACCGGCGCCACAGAGCCTTCCGACGTGCCAACGGCGTCCGAAGCCGACTGGCTGCCATGGTCTTCGATCACTTTGATCACGCGGCTCCTCGTCGACAGGCCGAAAGCCAGGATGCGGCACCCGCACCCCCCTCCAAGCCTCCTCCCCCACTCGGGCGGCACCGATGCTGCCTCCGGAATGTGGCTCGCGCATCCGTCACATGACCGCATTGCGTCCTGCGACAGTCCGCCGCCACGTGCTCACGGACCGGTCCGTCTGCCGGCACGCAGTGCCGAAGTAGGGACCGCAGTCGGATGACGGATCCCATCCGGGCCGGCCGCGCCTAGCGTCCGATGGGGAGAAGCGCCCTCGAGCAACGTCGGGCGCACCGGCGCGCATGCCTCGCCTCTCCCTCGCTTCCTGTCAGGAACGAGACAACACCCTCACCCTGGGAGATCACGATGCTCAACTCGCCCAACGCACTGCTCTGGCGCAGCCTGCTGGCGATCGCCGTCGGAGTGGTCGCCGTGGCATGGCCCGGCATCACCATCGGCGCATTCGTCATTCTGTTCGCCGTCTACGCGTTCATCGGCGCGGCGATGGACAGCGCGCGAGCCTTCAGCAGCGACCGGGTGGGCCCGGTCTTCGGCTGGCTGCTGCTCGCCCTGCTGTCGGTCGTCGCCGGTGTGGTCGCGCTGGCGTGGCCTGGCATCACGGCCCTTGCTCTGACGATCTGGATCGGCGCGTGGGCGCTGACTACGGGCGCCATGGAGATCGCCCTGGCATTCCAACGCGGGGAAAAGCCGGGCGAGCGGGCGCTGTTCGTGCTGTCCGGTCTCGTGTCGGTCGCGCTGGCCTTCGTGCTCTTCGTCCGGCCGGACATCGGCGCGGTCTCGCTGGCCAGCGTCTTCGGGCTGTTCAGCATCTTCTACGGCACCGCGGGCACCGTCGCGTCCTTCCAGGAGCGTCGCGTCCTCAAGGACACCGGCGGTACGCAGCCGGCACACACCTGAGCCGACGCCACTCCTGACGCACCATCACCCGGTGTGTCCCCCTTGGCCGGTTGAAGTCCTCCGGCCCGCATACCCAGGAAGAGCCATCATGAACGAATCTCACCTCGCCACCCACGGCACTCTGGACACCCACCGACGCGTCACCGTGGTCGGCGCCGGGGTCATCGGTTCCTCATGGACCGCCCTGTTCCTCGCCAACGGCCTGACCGTCACCGTCAGCGACCCCGTGCCCGACGTCGAGCAGCAGGTGCACGACCAACTGCAGGAGACCATCCCCACCCTGCGTGCGCTCGGACTCCCCACCGCCGACCTCGACCGCAACCTGCGCTTCGAAGCCGACCTCGGCAAGGCGGTCGCGGACGCGGATGTCGTGCAGGAGAACGGCCCCGAGCGCCTGGACGTCAAACAGGACCTCTTCGCCCGGATCGAGCAGGCCGCACGTCCCGACACCCTGCTGCTCAGCTCCACCTCGGGCATTCGCGCCACCGACATCGCACAAGCGCTGCGGCAGCCCGAACGACTCGTCATCGGGCACCCGTTCAATCCGCCGCACCTCATCCCGCTGGTGGAGGTCGTCGCAGGCGAGAAGACCGACCAGGAAGTGGTCAAGCGCGCCGTCGCCTTCTACACAGCGCTCGGCAAGAAGCCTCAGGTGCTGCGCAAGGAGGTGCCGGGATTCGTCGCGAACCGGCTGCAAGCCGCGCTGTTTCGCGAGGCCGTCAACCTCGTCGTACAGGGCGTGGTGACCGAGTCGGAACTCGACAACATCGTGACCTCCTCCGTCGGCCTACGCTGGGCTGTCGCCGGTCCCTTCCGCAGCTTCCACCTCGGTGGCGGCTCCGGCGGCCTGCCCCACTTCCTCGAACACCTCGGCCCCGGCCTCGAGAGCCTGTGGCGGGACCTCGGTACCCCGGTACTCGACGAGTCAACGGTCCAACTCCTCTCGGGACAAGCCAGTTTCGGCGCGAGCATCGAGGAACTGGAGGGCGCACGCGACGAAGCTCAGATCAAGGTGCTCCAGGCGGTGTCCGCACCGTCCACCCTCGCCATCGAGCCCAAAGCAGTGAGCATGCGATAACCGATCAGCCTTTCCTGCAGGAACTCCCCGACGGTCGACGCCGCTCCGGGCACCTGCACGGCCATGACCCCGCGCGGGCGCGGACGGTCCGTGAGCACGGCATACGCTCACTGGTGACCGTCCCCGTCCGCGCGGTACGCCGTGCTGGGTACGGTGGTGTTCCTCCGCACCGAGGAACCAACCCGCTGTCCGGCGCCCGGACGGCCCGCAGGGCCGGCAGCACGACCAGGCTCCATAGCTGGCAACGCACGTACTCCCAGAAGCCGTTCAGTCCGCTCGGCGAAGGTCACCGACAATCCCGAGCGTGGTACGACGGTCAGTCACTTTACAGAAGCCCCAGCCGACAGCTGTTCGACATGGTGCTCTCATCGATCCGCGCCTTCCCCGTTGGCGGCTCTCCTGAGGCAGCCACGGTGGTGCGCCCCCAACAAGCATGAACGGGCTTTCCATGACCGATCGTCGACCGCTCCGTCCGTCGTCCGTCGCCCTTGCGGCTGCTCCGACCCTCGAACGCCTGCTACGGAATGAACCACACCTGCGTGTCATCTCGACGATCTGCCCGTCCGGGCTGCGGTTCGAGGGAGAAATAGACCTTTGCTCCCGCGAGGTACTGGCCGCTGCTCTGGATGAGGCGGTCCAGTTCGGCAGTGGTGATCTGCACGTCGATCTCACGGACGTCACATTCATCGACGTCGCCGGAATCCGCATGATGACGACCGTTGCGAGGACTCTGAGCCGCGACGGCCGCCGTCTACTGCTGCACGCCACGCCGCCCGGCGCACGCAAGGTGATCCATGTCATGGGTTGGGAAAAGACCCCCGGCCTGATGCACTGCGTCGGCGCAATGCTGTAGCGACCCCGTCATTTCGCCGGGGTACGGGCGGCGGCATTTTCCCTGCCAATGAGGCTGCCCACCGTCGAGGTCGTGAAGGGCCGTCAAATTAGTGCCGCAGAGCACGCACTGTGTGACTCCATGCGGGCAAGGACGGCGGTGTCCTCGCCTCCGACACACCCTCGCCGGTCGTGAGCAGGCCAAGGGTGAAGTAGCGGAAGCAGTCGCATGACAGATCTCGACGGAGAGCCACGACTCTGGCGTTCAAGGCGAACGCCACGGCCTCGGACGAGGTCGGGCAGCGCACCGTGCATTCCCGCTTCGTGTCAGGAACGAGGCGACTCCCTCGTATCTGGAAGGTCACCATGCTCAGTTCGCCCAACGCACGCCTCTGGCGCGGCCTGCTCGCCGTCGTCATCGGTATCGTCTCCGTCTCATGGCCCGGCATCACCGTCGGCGCCCTCGTCATCTTCTTCGCCGTCTATGCGTTCATGAGTGCGGCGACGGACGCTGCCCGTGCTTTCGCCGGCGACAGAGTGGGGCCCGTATTGGGCTGGCTGCTGCTCGCCCTGCTCTCGTTGGCGGCCGGCGTGATCGCGCTGGCGTGGCCCGGCATCACGGCGCTCGCGCTCACCATCTGGATCGCCGCGTGGGCGCTGACGACCGGTGTCATGGAGATCGTCCTGGCATTCCAGCGCGGCGAGAAGGCGGGCGAGCGGGCCTTGTTCCTGCTGACCGGCCTGGTGTCGATCGCGTTTGCGTTCGTGCTGTTCGTCCGTCCGGACATCGGCGCGGTCTCACTCGCCACCGTCTTCGGGCTGTTCAGCATCGTCTATGGCGTCTCGGCGGTCTTCGCCTCGTTCGAGGAGCGTCGCCGCCGTGCCGACCCGAGCCGGTCCGATCCGGTCAGCGCCTGAGCGGCAGTCGCGGGCGCGGCGTCGGCGGTGCATGAACCGGTCTGCTAGCGGGGCTGATGTGAACCTGGAGTGTGTCCGAAGGTACGGCGGAAGACATCGATGAACGCACTGGCCGACGACCAGCCACACATGTGTGCCACGGTGGTCACCGGGATGTTCTCGGCAAGCAGGACCAAGGCATGGTACAGGCGCAGTTGGGTGCGCCACTGCGGGAAGGTCATGCCGAGATCGACTTTGAAGAGGCGGGAGAGGGTGCGGTCGCTGGCGCCGACCTGCCTGCCCAGTGCGGCCAGGGTGCGGTCGTCGGCCGGATTCGTGCGCAGGATCTCGCACACTGCCCTCAGCTGCGGGGTGGTCGGGGTGGGCAGGTGCAGGGGTTGCTGGGGGGAGGCACGCAACTGGTCGAGCAACACGGCTCGTAGCCGCCCGCGTTCGGGGCTGTCGTCGTGCGGAGTGTGCGTGTAGGCGAGGATCAGTTCCCGGAGGAGGGGCCCGACGCTCAGCACGGTCGGCTCGTCCAGGCCGAGCGGGTTGTCACTCGCGGGCAGACCGACCAGGTGCAGTTCGAGTTCGCCGTGGGCCTGGTGGGCGTGCACGGTGCCGGCCGGTACCCAGATGGCGCGAGTGCCCGGCGCGATCCACGAACCGGCGCCGGTCGTCACGGCCAGCACGCCGCGGCCCGCGTAGACGATCTGGTGGTCGTCATGGCGGTGGGCGTCGATGGCGGCTCCGGACGCCAGCCACTGGGTGCGGGTCGGCGCTACGGGGTCGTGGCAGATTTCTGTCATTGACTGGCAGATTATCGGAAGCGCGCCATCGTGTGCAGCGTCGACCATGGCGATGTGCCAAGGAATAAATCGATCATCATGCTTTCGGTCGGCCATGCCTGCGTGGACATCTACCAGGGCGCGGTCGCCTCACTGGTCCCGTTCTTCGTCGCCGAGCGCGCCTACAGCTACGCCGCGGTCTCGGGCATCGTGCTCGCCGCGTCTGTGCTGTCCTCGGTGGCCCAACCGGTGTTCGGCCTGCTCACCGACCGCTGGGCGATGCCGTGGATCCTGCCCGTGAGCACGGTCCTCGGCGGACTGGGCATCGCCCTCAGCGGCCTGAGCGGTTCCTACCCGCTGACCCTGGTGTTCGTGGCGGTGTCGGGCGTCGGGGTCGCCGCCTATCATCCCGAGTCCGCCCGCGTCGCGCGCCTCGTCAGCGAGGGAAGCCACACCGCGATGGGCTGGTTCTCCGTCGGCGGCAATCTCGGCTTCGCCGCCGCGCCGCTCATGGTCACCGCCGTCGTGGCCTCCGGCGGTCTGCGTCTGTCGCCGCTGCTCGTACTGCCCGCCCTCGCCGGCGGCCTGCTGTGCCTGCCCGCCCTGCGCGCGCTGCGGAGGAAGACGGCCCTCGACGGCTCCGGCACCACAGCCGCCGTGGGCACCGACGACAAGGCCTCGTTCCTCAAGCTGTCCCTCGCCGTGGTCTTCCGGTCCGTCGTCTTCGTCGGCCTGAGCACCTTCATCTCGCTCTACGCCCGGCAGCGCACCGGCGGCGGTACGGCGGCGGGCACCGCCGCGGTGTTCGTGCTCTACATCGGCGGCGCGCTGGGCTCCGTCCTGGGCGGCAGCCTCGCCAACCGCTGGGACCGGGTCACCGTGGCCCGCTGGTCCTACCTCCTCACGATCCCCGCCGTCGCGGGAACCGTGTTCGTCCCCGGCCCGGCGGTCTACGTGTTCGTGGCGCTGACCTCCGCCGGCCTGTACGTGCCCTTCTCCCTGCAGGTCACCCTCGGCCAGGACTACCTGCCCACGCGCGTCGGCACCGCCGGCGGGATCACCCTCGGGCTGACCGTCAGCATCGGCGGCCTGGTCAGCCCCCTCATCGGCACCGTCGCCGACGCGACCTCCCTGCGTACCGCCCTGACACCACTCATCCTGATGCCCGCTCTGAGCTGGCTGTTGTTCCGCACCCTGCCCGAACCCACGGCACCGAAGCCCATGGCGGCGACGCGGGCGAAGTCGAGTACTGCCGGAGCACCTGTGACGCGCTGATGGCACTCCGATTGACTTCTACTGCCGGGCTGACGGTGATCACCGGGGCGTGGTAATAGCTCTGCGAGGTGTTGAAGGTCGCCCGGAGAGTGACGGTTCCGGGGGCTGCGCAGACGGAGTAGTCGGTGATGGGGCCGGAGCCTGCGGCCGGGGAGACGGACGGCTGAACCAGTGCGGGTGGCGGGGACCGCCGTCCGCGGCGGATCCCTTGGCCGGTGACGGCAGCGAGGCGCTCGTGCCGCCCGCCGACGGTGAGATGGACGGCGGGGCCGAGTCGAGCCGGTTCGGCGTGCTCTCGTACGGCCCGCCACCTCTGGTGTTGTCCGGTACGGCGCCCGGCATCGACACCGAAGACCGCACGCCGCTCGCGCCGACCAGCAGCGCCGCCCGGGGTAACCGCCGCCCGACCGGGGGCCCAAGGGCCGTTTTGGCCGTGCCGGCTGCCACTTCGGCCGTGTCAGCAGCCGCCGGATCCGGAGGCTTGACGGTGAGCTCCGCAGCCAACGCGACCGCCGCCTCGGACATCGGCGGCGCCGTGGTCTCGGGCTCCGGCCCGGACTCGGAATCGTCCCCGGACCCGGACCCGGCCCGGCAATGGCAGCGGAGCCTGCACCCAGCTTCGGCCGGACATCGCCCCCCCGCCAAGAGAAGACCGCTCATCATCTACCCGGCCAGACTCCACATCGCAGGCATCTCTTGTGGTCGGACTGTGGATCTACCCACCGGATCCGATGCGATAGGTTCCCGGTGTCTGGCCCATGGTGCGGCCGAACGTGTCGATGAACGCACTGGTCGTGGCCCATCCGCACTGTCGTCCCGTTTCGCTGACGCTCGCTCCTTCCGCCAGCAGCACCATGGCGTGAAAGACCCGGATGTTGGTCCGCCATTGCGGATACGTCATGCCGAACTCGGTCCTGAACAGCCGGGCCAGGGTGCGCTCGCTCACGCCGACGCGCCGTGCGAGCCAGGCGGCGGTCCGCGGTTGCCGCAGATCGTCGGTCACCAGCGCGCACGCCTGCCGCAGCAGGGGGTTGTTGGGGGTGGGCAGCGTCAATGGCTCTACGAGGGCTCGCCGCAGCCGGTCCCGCAGGACGGCGCGCAGGCGGCGTGCCTCCTGCTGCGGGAGGGACGGTTCACTGCACGCGATGATCAGTTCACGCACCAGGGCGTCCACGACCACGACGACCGGCGCCTCGGACCTCAGCAGGACGTCGTGGGCGGCGAAGCCGAGCGTGTGCACAGAGCTGTGCCCGTGTACCCGGTGCTGATGCCAGGTGCCCGCCGGAATCCACACGGCGCGTGCGCTGGACGCCACCCAGGACGCCTCGCCCGTCTGCACGGCCACCACACCGGCGCTGACGTAGAGAAGCTGGTGATAGCCATGCTGGTGGCGGCCGATGACCTCACCCGCGAGGTGGGCATGGGTGCTGTCCCTGGGTTCCGCCGCCGCCTTCTGCGCCTGACCGTTTTCCGACATACGACGGCAGAATATCGGAAGCGGCGCACCGTGCGGTGCTGCCAGCGTAATGACCATGCCCACAACATCCGACACTCCGCGTGATCTTCCCCCCGTCGCCCCACCCGCGCTGAAGGCCCGGCTGGCCTCCTGTCTGCGCGGCGTCACCCTCGACACGCGCCCGCTGGCGCACCCCGTCTTCCGGCGTCTGTTGATCGGGCAGAGCGCGGCCTACGTCGGGACCATGGTCACCGGCGTCACCATCCCGGTACAGATCTACGCGCTGTCACGGTCGTCGCTGTCCGTGGGGCTGACGGGACTGGCCGGCCTCGTGCCGCTCGTGGTCTTCGGCCTGTACGGCGGTGCCATCGCCGACCGGTTCGACCGCCGTGCGCTGTACCTGGCGTCGGCATGCCTCACCTGGGTGACCACACTCGCCCTGCTGCTTCAGGCAATCACCGATCTGCGCTCGGTTCCCCTCATTCTCGCCCTCGTCGCCGTCCAGGCCGGCGCCTTCGCCGTGTCGTCCGCCGCCCGGGGCACGATCATTCCCCGCATCGTTCCGACACCCCTGGTACCCGCCGCGAACACGCTGTACTTCACCGCCGGCAACGTCGGGCAGGTCGCCGGGCCGCTTGTGGCGGGCATCCTGATCTCACTGCCGAACGGCTACTGCTGGGCCTACGGCGCCGACGCCCTGCTGTTCTCTCTCCTGCTGTACTCGGCCGTTCACCTGCCCCCGATCATGCCGACCGGATCGGGGGCCCGGACCGCTGGGCTGCGCTCGGTCTTCGACGGGCTGCGGTTCATCGCTGCCGCCCCCGTGCTGTGGATGTCCTTCGCGGTCGACATCGCGGCGATGACGTTGGCCATGCCGACCGCCCTCTTCCCGGAAGCGGCACAGGTGCGCTTCGGCGGAGGAGTGGGGCTGCTGTACTCGGCCATCGCCGTCGGGTCGGTCGTAGCGGGGCTCTTCAGCGGATGGATCGGACGCGTGCGCCGCCAAGGCCGGGCCCTGGCCGTCGCCGTCACGGCCTGGGCGGCGGCCATCGCCCTCGCGGGCACCGTCCACCACCTCCTCGCCGCCGCGGCCCTACTGGCCGCTGCCGGAGCGGCGGACCTCGTCAGCGCGGTCTACCGCGAGACGATTCTGCAAACCTACGCACCTGACGCCATGCGCGGCCGTCTGCAAGGCGTCTTCACGGTCGTCGTCGCCGGCGGTCCCCGCCTCGGAGACCTGCGCGCCGGCGCCATGGCCTCCGCCACCGGTCTCGGCCTCGCATGGACAGGCAGCTCACTGCTCTGCATGATCGTCGTCATCGTCGGCGCACTGCTCGTGCGACCGTTCTGGCGCTATACCGTCACCTCGGCACAGCCTCCGTCCCCACCCACGCAGCCCTCCCCGCCCGCCACTGACCCGCTCAGTCGGTGAGGCCCAGCGCCCCCGCCGCCTGGATCGCCAGCCAGACCTCGGCCAGGGCTCCCGTCGACGTCAGGTCACGATCGGCGAGGGCGCCGAAGCGGCGCAGCCGGTAGGCGAGGGTGTTGGGGTGGATGTGGAGCGCCGCCGCGGCCGTCTCGGTACGGCGGTCGCGCTCCATCCAGGTGCGGGCGGAGACCAGTAGCTGCGAGTCATGGGTCTCGTCGTAGCGCAGGACCTCGCCGAGCACGTGCTCGACCAGCGCGGTCAGGACAGCGGGGTCGTCGGGCAGCCACCGGCCCGTCGAGTCGTCGCCGTAGCGGACGACGGGTCGACCCGACTCCACGGCCTTGGAGACCGCCCAGAGCGCCTCGCGCTGGGCGACCCTCAGTGCGGCGCCCGGCAGGAAGGGGCGGCTGATCCCGGCCGCGACGGCCGGGAGCTCACCGACGGCCGCTCCCAGTTCCGGTGCCCCCAGGACGTAGCGGTCCTCGCCTCGGGTGAGCAGCAGATGGGGTCGGTCCTCCAGACAGCGCAGCAGCGCCTCGTCGGTGGTGTGGCGCACTACGAGGAGTACGGTGTCGCCCTCGATCGCGTGCCGGGCGAGCCGGCGGCGCGCCGCCTCCGGGTCGAGCACCTCCTGCAGCAGTTCGGCCAGCGTCTCCGCACCCTCGCGGCGCAGCGTCTCGCGTTCGTTGCGCACCATCGCCAGTCGCAGCGCCGCCACGGTGGCGATGTGCTGGACGACGGCGAGTCCCGCGGGCTGGGCGCCCTGACGCT
Source organism: Streptomyces sp. RLB3-17 (assembly GCF_007113425.2). Taxonomy (NCBI): domain Bacteria; kingdom Bacillati; phylum Actinomycetota; class Actinomycetes; order Kitasatosporales; family Streptomycetaceae; genus Streptomyces; species Streptomyces sp. RLB3-17. Next base: position 660,529 of record NZ_CP041610.2, read on the forward strand.
CGTAGGCGACGAGAAAGCCCGCCGGGCCCCCGGGCGCGGGCACCGGGAGGACGAATCCGCCGGGGATCGTCGGTGGAGCGTCGACGGAGGCGGGCAGGACAGCGGGAGCCGGTACGGGAACGCCGGGCAGGAGGGGGCGGCCCTGCGGTGTGCAGAGGTAGACGTCGTATCCCGACAGGCCTTCGAGACGGCGCAGAAGTGTCGGCGTGTCGAGGTCCTCGGCGACCAGCCAGCGCAGTGCGCCGAAGACCTGGAGCTGCGCGCCCAACCGGTGCCGGGCGTCCTCCTGGGCCGCGGCCGCGATCTCCTGGGCGACGGCGATGAACGGGACGGCGAGCGGCACTTCGAGGACCGGGAAGCCCCGCTCCTCCGCCGCCTGGAAGAACGCGTCGTGCAGCGGGGGCATGTGCAGCTGCGCGGAGAGCGCGAGAGCGGACACCCCGGCGTCGTCCAGCCGCTCCAGATAGGCACGCTGTCCGGCCGCGGTACGGGGGACCGCGAGGCCCGCCGTCATGATCACCTCGGCGCCGAGGAGCCAGGGCGTCGGATCGGCGAGCTCGCTGGCGTGCGCCCAGGACACGGACCGGTTCAGACCGCCACTGCCGGCCTTCACGGAGAGCTGGAGCGCCGGGAAGGAGAGCAGGTCCCCGACGGTGAGTTTGTTGCTGGCCACACAAAACAGCGTACGTCTCTGTGATGGACACAATTGTCGCTGGTCAGCCATGGGCCACACACTGTGAAACCGTCCCCCTTGCATGAACGGAAGGTGAAGCGCCCGTGACGAGCTCGATCACCGAAATCGAGACCTATGGTGTCGAGCGGATCCCGGACGAGGACCGCACGGCTCGCCCGATCGACCTGTTCCGGCTCGCCTTCGGCGGTGCCAACACCTTCGCGACCTGTGTGCTGGGCGCCTTCCCGATCCTCTTCGGACTCTCCTTCTGGCAGGGACTCGCGGCGACCGTCCTCGGTCTCGTGGCGGGTGCGCTGCTGCTGGCCCCGATGGCACTGTTCGGACCTGCCAACGGCACGAACAACGCCGTCTCCTCCTCCGCGCACCTGGGCGTGCACGGTCGGGTCGTCGGCTCGTTCCTGTCCCTGCTCACCGCCGTCGCGTTCTTCTCGATCTCGGTGTGGTCCTCGGGAGACGCGCTCGTCGGCGGCGCGCACCGGCTCGTCCACGTCCCCGAGTCGGACGTCACCTACGGCATCGCGTACGCGATCTTCGCCGGGCTCGTACTCGTCGTGTGCATCTACGGTTTCCGGTTCATGCTGCTGGTCAACAAGATCGCGGTACTGGCGGCATCGGCCCTCTTCGTGCTGGGCGCCTTCGCCTTCGCGGGCGACTTCGACCCCGGTTACGCGGGAACCTTCGCCTCCACCGCCGACCCGCTGTTCTGGCCGTCGTTCATCGGCGCCGCGCTGATCGTGCTCTCCAACCCGGTCTCCTTCGGCGCGTTCCTCGGCGACTGGTCCCGCTACATCCCGGCCGGGACTCCGCGCCGCCGGGTGATGGGGGCCGCGTTCCTCGCCCAGATCGCCACCCTGCTGCCGTTCCTCTTCGGCCTGGCCACCGCGTCGATCATCGCGTCGAAGGCCGCGAAGTACGTCGACCCGGCCGCCCCGAACTACGTGGGCGGCCTGCTCGCGATCTCACCCGGCTGGTACTTCCTGCCGCTCTGTCTCATCGCCCTGATCGGCGGCCTCTCCACCGGCACGACATCCCTGTACGGTACCGGGCTCGACTTCTCCAGCGTCTTCACGCGCTTCAGCCGCGTCCAGGCCACCTTCTTCATCGGCGCCCTGTCCATCGCGTTCATCTTCGCCGGCCGCTTCGCGCTCAACCTCGCGCAGTCCATCTCCACCTTCGCCACGCTGATCATCACCTGCACGGCACCGTGGATGATCGTCATGACGCTCGGCTATGTCACCCGGCGCGGCTGGTACGACGCGGACGCGCTGCAGGTCTTCAACCGGCGACAGCGCGGCGGCCGCTACTGGTTCACGCACGGCTGGAACTGGCGCGGCATGTCCACCTGGCTCGTCTCCGCCGTCGTGGCCCTCCTCTTCACCAACCTGCCCGGCCAGTTCGTCGGCCCGCTGGGCAACCTCGCGGGCGGTACGGACATCTCGCTGCCGGTCGGCCTCGCCCTCGCGGTCGTGCTCTACCTCGCCCTGCTCACTCTGTTCCCCGAGCCGCGCGCCGTGTACGGACCGGCCGGACCCCGCTTCGTCCGGGCGTCGGATGCCCCGGTGCCGCCGATCACCGGCGGCAGCGAGGAGATCGTCCCCGAACCCGCCGCGGCCCACTGAGGCCTCACTCCCCCGTAACCGCACTCCCGCCGTTCCGGCCCCGCCGCCGAACGCCCGTGACCAGGAGCCGTGCATGAGCACCACCACCGTCCAGGAAGTCCGGACCGCCGCGGACGCGCTTGTCGCCGCCTTCGCCGAGGGCCGCCTCGACGACTACTTCGGCGCCTTCGCCCCCGACGCGACCTTCATCTTCCACACCACCCCGCAGCGGCTCGGCTCCACGGCCGAGTACCGCGCGCTCTGGCAGCAGTGGGTGGAACAGGACGGCTTCCGCATCCTCGGCTGCACCTCGTCGGCACAGCTGATCCAGCACTTCGGCGACACTGCCGTCTTCAGTCACGACGTCGAAACCCGGGTCGCCACCAACGCCGGCGAGGAAACGGTCCACGAGCGGGAGACCATCGTCTTCACCCGCGCCGACGACGGCGGCTGGGTCGCCGTCCACGAGCACCTGTCCGCCCGTACCGCCGCCTGACCAGGAGAGACGTTCCATGAGCATCACCTTCCGCAACTACATCGACGGTGCGTTCGCGGACGCCTCGGACGGCCGCACGCTCGATGTGGTGGACCCCACCACTGGTGACGTCTACGCGACCTCCCCGCTCTCGGGGGCGGCCGACGTCGACGCGGCGATGGCGGCCGCGGCCGCGGCGTTCCCCGTCTGGCGCGACACCACGCCGTCCGTGCGGCAGCGCGCGCTGTTGAAGATCGCCGACGCGATGGAGGCACGGGCCGACGAACTGGTCGCCGCGGAGAGCCGGGACACCGGCAAGCCGCTCCACCTCACCCGCAGCGAGGAACTCGCCCCCGCCATCGACCAGGTCCGCTTCTTCGCGGGCGCGGCCCGCATGCTGGAGGGCCGCTCCGCCGGCGAGTACATGGAGGGGATGACCTCCATCATCCGCCGCGAGCCGGTCGGTGTGTGCGCGCAGGTGGCGCCGTGGAACTACCCGCTGCTGATGGCGGTGTGGAAGTTCGCCCCGGCGCTCGCGGCGGGCAACGCGGTGGTCCTCAAGCCCTCGGACACGACCCCGGCCTCCACCGTGCTGATCGCCGAGATCATCGGCGGTGTCCTGGAGGAGTTGGCACTGCCCCGCGGAATCTTCAACGTGATCTGCGGCGACCGTGAGACCGGCCGCCTGATGGTGGAGCACCCGACCCCCGCGATGGCCTCCATCACGGGTTCGGTACGCGCCGGCATCCAGGTCGCCCAGAGCGCGGCCAAGGACGTCAAGCGGGTCCACCTGGAGCTCGGCGGCAAGGCCCCGGCGGTGATCTTCGAGGACGCCGACCTGACGAAGGCGGTCGAGGACCTGGTGGTCGGCGGCTTCTTCAACGCCGGTCAGGACTGCACGGCCGCGACTCGCGTCCTGGTCCACGAGTCGGTCCACGACGAGTTCGTCGCCGCCCTCGCCAAGGCCGCGGCCGACACCAGGACCGGGCTGCCGGACGACGAGGACGTGCTGTACGGACCGCTGAACAACGCGGGCCAACTCGCCCAGGTCAGCGGCTTCATCGAGCGCCTCCCCGAGCACGCCAGGATCGAGACGGGCGGCCACCGGGTCGGCGAGCAGGGCTACTTCTACGCCCCGACCGTGGTCTCCGGGCTGAAGCAGGACGACGAGATCATCCAGAACGAGGTCTTCGGGCCGGTCATCACCGTCCAGTCCTTCACGGACGAGGCCCAGGCCGTGCGGTACGCCAACGGCGTCGACTACGCGCTGGCCTCTTCCGTGTGGACCAAGGACCACGCGCGGGCGATGCGGATGTCGAAGAACCTCGACTTCGGCTGTGTGTGGATCAACACCCACATGGCCCTCGTCGCCGAGATGCCGCACGGCGGCTTCAAGAAGTCCGGCTACGGCAAGGACCTCTCCGCGTACGGCTTCGAGGACTACACCCGGATCAAGCACGTCATGACGTCGCTCTGACCTCCGGCTGACATCCAGGAACTCTTCGGCCGCCCCGGGCCTGCCCCGGGGCGGCCGACGCGTCCACACCACCCGCCGCACCACCCGCCCCATCCCCCGGCACCGGATCGGGCGACCGCGCAAGCCGGGGCCCGTGCCGTCCTCGCGGGCCGGGCCCGGAGAATCCGCACAACAGCGCCACACGGACTGCACACAGGCTTTCGAAAGCCTCGTTAGCGTTGCTGGCTGCTCGACCTCACGTGTGAACGCGACCAGGCCCGGCGGGGCGATGGCATGTCAACTCAGGAAGACCGCAAATGGACTACTGCTCCTCGTGTCGGCGGCATCTCAACGGTGCCCTGGTATGTCCCGGATGCGGCGCCTACGCTCCGGACATCGCACCGGCCACTGCCGACCGTGGCATCGTCCCTACGTGGGTAGGCATGGCGCCGACGGGCACGGCGGTAAGCGCATCGGTGCCGTGGGAGTACTCGGCCTCGGAGGCATGGCACGACGGCCGTCCTGAGGACGAGGCAGCGGTCGCGGCCGACCTGGAAGAGGCCCCGCAGACCGACCCGTACGGCGACATCGAGGGCGCGACGCCCGCACCGCAAGGGCGGGCTGCGCGACGTCGCCAGATGGCCCGCTGGAAGAAGAACCAGCGCCGGGCCGTGGTCGCGACCGCCGTCGCGCTCGTCGGAGGCGGCCTGACCGTCGCCTCGATGGACCGGCACTCCGCCGCCCAAGCCCAGGCGGCGACAACTCCTGACGTCGCGACCATGGGCACCGCGGACGAACAGGCGACTGAGCAGCCCGGCCCGTCGTCGACACAACCTGAAACCCACGTGTCTTCACACACTCCCCCCGTGCAGTCGACCACGACCGAGCTTGCACGCCGGCAGTCCGCCGGTGCCCCGTCCCACGTCACGCCGACGAGCGCTCAGCCGTTCGCCGCCGCCTCTCCTCATCCGACGGCGGCGTCGGCGACCCCGCAGCCTCGGGCCACCTCCCCGTCCTCCGTCGCAGCGGTGCCCGACCGCACCACTACGTCGGCGCAGGAGACGTCCGCGCCTGCCGACACCGCCGGCACGACCTCGGGAACACCGCAGACGAGCCCCACACAGACACCGACTTCACCTTCACACATCTGCCTGCTCCTGGTGTGCCTCGGCTGACCGGGGCCGAACGTCTTGACCTGCTGAGGCGGGAGGTCGGCCCCCGGCCCTCCGGGCGACGAGTGTTGTCGCTCCCTCAGAACACGCGGATCGGGATCTCGGCGGGGGCGGCGAGCAGCTCGGAGATCTCGTCGTCCAGCCGGACCAGTGTGACGGAGACGCCGGCCATGTCGAGCGAGGTGCAGTACTCACCCACTTGACTTGCTCTCCCTGCTGAAGCAGGGAGATTCTGGCCTTCCTCACCGGGTGCTGTGCCGCTGCGCGGCACGAGTTCCGGTGTGGATTCCGTGGCTTCCTGCTTCTTCGCGCTGCGCCGGAACGAGTCCCGGTCTTACCTGCGCTCGACAGGCTGTCACCGCCAGTCCGGCGGCCTGTTTGACGTTCTTGGCGGCGTTGCGGTCCCGGTCGTGGACCGTGCCGCAGTGCGTGCACGTCCAGGTACGCACGTGCAGGGGTTTGGGCCCGTCCTTGACTCCGCAGACCGAGCACACCTGGCTGGTGGGCTCGAACCGGCCGACCTTCACAAAGACGCGGGCGTACCGCTGTGCCTTGTACTCCAGCATCGCGAGGAACTGCGCCCAGCCGGCGTCGTGCACGGATTTGCCGAGCCGTGTGCGCGCGAGGGCTTTCACCGCCAGGTCCTCCACCGCGACTGCTTGGCTTTCGCGGATCAACTGGGTGGAGAGCTGGTGGTGGAACTCGCGGCGGGCATCGGCGACCTGCGCATGTGCGCGGGCCACCTTCAAGCGGGCCTTCTCTCGGTTCTTCGACCGCTTCTGCTTGCGGGACAACTCCCGCTGAGCCTTCTTCAGCTTCTTCTCCGCCCGGCGCAGAAACCGCGGAGAGTCGATCTTCGTCCCGTCCGACAGGACCGCGAAATGAGTCAGACCCAAGTCGATCCCCACAGACGGCAGACCATCGGCACCCGGCATCCGCGCCAGGTCGGCGTCCGGGTCGGTCTCCACGACGAAGGAAGCGAAGAATCGCCCCGCTGCGTCCCGGATCACCGTCACGCTCGACGGGACCGACGGGAGCCTGCGCGACCAGCGCACCTTCACCTCGCCGATCTTCGGCAGAAGCAGCCGCCCCGCCTCGGTGATCTTCCAGCGGGCATTCGCGGTGAACCGGATCGCCTGGCGGGCGTCCCGCTTCGACCTGAAGCGCGGCGCCCCCACCCGTACCCCCGGGCGGGATCCTTTCAGAGACGAGAAGAAGTTGGTGTAGGCGCGCTCCACGTCCCGCAGCGCCTGCTGCAGGATGACTGCCGACACCTCGGACAGCCACTGTCGCCCGGGGCTCTGCTTCGCCTCGGTGATCAGCGTCCTCGACAGCACGCCCGCACTCGGAAACGCAGCACCCTCCCGCCGGGCCCGCTCCCGGGCGGCAACCGCGTCGTTGTACACCACCCGCGCGCACCCGAACGCCCGCGCCAGCGCAACGCGCTGACCGGGCCCCGGGTCGAGGCGGAAGGCATACCGAAGCTGCATGATCCGGACGCTAACACCCACCACCGACAACCCCGACCCGATCAGCCGAACCCAGCCACGCCGGAACACCTCTGCACTGCTGGCATACGGGCAACACCGGCCCGGACGAAGCATTCCCCGGCTCCGCCGGGCAGCCCTGCGGGCGCTCCGCGCCCACCCCGCCCGGCACCGCAACGCTCCGCGTCGCAGCCACAGGATGTGCTTCACCCCCAGGCTGAAGCCTGGATCACTGCGCAAGAAGTCCGGGAGCCTGGACTCGGGCGGCCGGGCCCACGCCCGAGGCCGGCCGGAAAGAGGGGTTACGCCGAAGCGAGCCATGCGCTCCGGGAGCTCCCTCGCAAGCACCGGCGGGTCGGTGCGGCCGGTCAGCGGCACCGTCGCCGTACCGGTGGCGACTTCGGACTGACGGTACGCAAGAAATGCCGGGCGCGCAGCGGATGTTGCTCACATCATGACTCAAGGTCCCGCACCGCGCCCCCTGTCCGACGAAGCCCTCTCCCAGCTGCTCGGCAAGCAGCAGTTCGGCACCCTCGCCACGGTCAGGCGCACCGGCCATCCCCACCTGACCACCATGCTCTACAGCTGGGACGCCGAAGCCCGCATCCTGCGGTTCTCGACGACGGCCGACCGCGGCAAGGTCGAGCACCTGCGGCGCGACCCGCATGCCGCGCTGCATGTGCACGGCGGCGATGTGTGGTCGTTCGCCGTCGCCGAGGGCACGGCATCCGTCTCCGAGATCACGACGGTTCCCGGTGACGCGGTCGGGCGGGAACTCCTCGGGATGGTCCCGAAGGACTCGAAGCCGGCGGACGAAGCCGCGTTCCTGCGGCAGTTGATCGACGAGCGTCGGCTGGTCATCCGGTTGAAGGTGGACCGGTTGTACGGCACGGCGCTCGACATCAACGCCTAGGGTCCACCGGGAGGGCGCTGGTCACCGCCACGGAGCCGACTACGGACGGGCACCGTCGGCCGGACGGGCGGCCAGTCCCTCCCTCGGCCGGACAGGCCAGTCCCACCCCCGGCCGTCCACACCGTCCCGCCCCGCTGCGTGAGCATCCCGACGCGGGGCAAACCGTGCGAGCGGCTCCGCGAACGCGGCCTACGCGGACTCACGCAGCCTGAGCTCCGCCCCCACCACCAGTTCGTCATGGCCGAGCGGATCCTCGCCGGTCAGCAGCCGCGCCGTCTGTTCCACGACGAGAGCGCCGAGCGCCCGCGTGTCCAGGGCCACGGTGGACAGCGGCGGCTCGACGAGCGCCCCCAGTTGGAGGCCGTCGAAGCCGATCACCGCGAGGTCGCGAGGAACCTCGCGTCCGAGCCGGCGCGCTCCGCGCAGCGCACCTATGGCGACGATGTCGTTGAAGGCGAACACGGCTGTCACGTCAGGGTGTTCGGCGAGCAGGTCCTTCAGCGCGCTCTCCCCGCCCTCCACGCTCTGGTCGGCGCGGCTCACCGGGCCGGCGTCGAGCCCGCAGGCGGCCATCGCGTCGGCGAACCAGGCGTGGCGGATGCTGGGCTCGGAGCGGCCCGCGTGGTCGAGCATGCCGATGTGTCGGTGTCCGGACTCGACGAGGTGCGCGATGGCCGCGCGGACGCCCTTCTCGCCGTCGATCCGGATGGAACTGAACCGTTCGGTACGGTGCTCCCGGTCGATGAGCACCACGGGCAGTCCGCGTGCCAGTTTGTCGATCTCGTCCTCGGGCTGGCTCAGATAGCCGACCACGGCGTCCACCTGGGAGGCGATCACCTGGAGTGTGCCGCGTTCCTCCTCGATGCGGTCACCCGTGTCGTACACGACGACATGCCAGCCACGGGACCGCGCCGCGTCCAGGGCGGCCGCGGCGACCTCGGTGAAGAACGGGTTGAGCAGGTCGGGGATCACCAGCCCGACGCTGATGGTGTCCTGTCGTACGAGCCCTCTGGCGAACCTGCTGGGGCGGTACCCCAGCGCGAGCGCCGCGTCGAGGACGCGCTGCTTGGTGGTGACGTCGATCTCGCCCTTGTCGTTGAGCGCCCGTGACACCGTCTGCCGGGACACTCCTGCGGTCCGGGCCACATCGTTGATCGTCACTCTGCGGGGTCCGGTCCCCGACGACGCCATCACTACCTCCGTACCTGTGTCGACGCGGGCGCGCCGTAGGGACACTGAGTATGCACCGGGCCGAAGCCGTGGTGCGACCTTGTGCGCGGGTGCTCGACGATCACGGCCGTGGTGAGGCCTTCGTCGGTGGCGCCAGGCCATCACCGGTGGTCAGCGGCGTCATGTGAGCTCTCCTTAACCTGCCGGACCCGTGGACGACTCGAGAGTCTTGACACTCGGCCGTGCCGCGGCGCAAACTCCGAATCACTTCATGTCACGCCCCCGTGAGCGCTCCCGTGAACGTTCACGTGAACGCTCACGAATCCTATCCCAACCAGAAGGCATCCCCGCCTGAGCTGTCAACGTCGACCCGCCTAGCGCCGCCGCTAGTCGTTCTCTGGAACGGAAAACATGAGCAAGACAGTCACGCGCACCCGTCTCGCCGCCGTCTCCGCGGCAGCCACTCTCGTCGCCCTCGCCGGTTGCTCGTCGTCCGCTCCGTCGGACAAGGCGTCCGCGGCCTCCTGCACCCCCGCCAAGGGGAAGGTCACCCTCCAGTACTGGAACACCGTTCCGGGCATGGACAAGGTCGTGGACCTGTGGAACAAGAAGAACCCGGACATCCAGGTCCAGACGAAGAACATCTCCAACGACCAGTACGGCACCCTCGGCAACGCCCTCAAGGCGGGCAAGGCGCCGGACCTCGCTCAGGTGGGCTACGACGAGCTCCCCGCCCTGCGCACCCAGAACGCCTTCGTGGACGCCTCGGCGTGCTCGGCGGCCACCGCGGCCAAGTCGAAGTTCGTGCCGTGGACCTGGTCGCAGACCAGCTTCGGCGGCACGGGTGTCTTCGCGCTCCCGCAGGACACCGGTCCGATGGCCCTGTACGTGCGCAGTGACATCTTCAAGAAGTACGGCATCGCGATCCCCACGACCTGGGACGAGTACGCGGCGGCGGCGCAGAAGCTGCACAAGGCGGACCCCAGCCTCGACATCACGTTCTTCGACCCGAACAACGCCGAGTGGTTCAACGGGCTCCTCTGGCAGAACAGCGCCCAGATGTACAGCTACTCCGGCGACAAGTGGCACGTCACCGTCGCGTCGGACCAGAGCAAGCAGGTCGGCGACTACTGGCAGAAGCTGATCGCCGGCAAGCTCGTGCGCACCGACCTCGCCAACGGTTCGACGCAGATGTACGCCGCGTACCAGAAGGACCAGATCGCCAGCTACGTCGGTGCCGCCTGGGGCTACAGCATGTTCCGCGACAACCTGCCCAAGCAGTCCGGCAAGTGGTCGATCGTACCGATGCCGACGTGGGGCGCGAACGGCGCCTCCGGTGACTGGGGCGGCTCGACCGTCGCGTTCATGAAGGGCAGCACGCACCTCTACGAGTCGGTCAAGTTCAACACCTGGCTGAACTCCGACCCGGAGGCGCTGGCACTGGAGAACCAGTTGGGCGGCCTCTACCCGGCGGCCGACGCGGGGCTCAAGCTGCCCGCGCTGTCGAAGGGTGTGCCGTACTACAACAACGAGAAGATCTTCGACGTCTTCGCCGACTCGTCCAGGAAGATCGACACCAACTTCGCCTGGGGCCCCACCCAGAAGACGGTGAACCTGGCACTCCAGGACGCGATGGCCAAGGCCGCGGCCGGTGACGGCACGCTGACCGACGCGCTCTCGGCCGCCCAGGCCGCCGCCCTGAAGTCGATGAAGGCCCAGGCGATCCCGGCCACGGCGGGCAAGTGACCTCGGATTGACTTCTCCCCTTCCTGAAGGAAGGGGGATTCTTACGGCTCGCGCCGTGAGGGTTTCTGCTTCGTTGCCGACTGCCCGTCCGGAGTACTCCGTTGAGATCTTACACCAGCTCCACAGACTGTCACCGCCAGCCCGGCGGCCAGAAGATTGTGCGCCGCGTTCACGTCCCGGTCGTGGGTCACGCCGCAGTCGCACGTCCAGGTGCGGATGTTCAGCGGCATCGTGTCCCGCAGGGTGCCGCAGACGGAGCACAGCCTGGAGGAGGGGAACCACCGGTCCACCGCGATCACCTCGCGGCCGTACCACTGGGCTTTGTACTCCAGCATGCTCCTGAACTCGCTCCATGCCGCGTCGCTGATGGCGCGGGCGAGCCGGTGGTTCTTGACCATGTTGCGTACGGTCAGGTCCTCGATCACGATCGTTTGGTTTTCACGAACGAGCCGAGTGGTCAGCTTGTGCAGCGTGTCGCGGCGCCGGTCAGCGATCCGGGCGTGGATCTTCGCGACCTTCAGCCGGGCCCTGGCCCGGTTCGCCGAGCCCTTCTCCTTCTTCGCAAGACGACGCTGCTGCTTGGCCAGAGCGGCACGGTCCCGGCGCTCGTGCCGGGGGTTGGCGATCTTCTCCCCGGTGGAGAGGGTCAGCAGATGGTCCAGTCCGACATCGACACCGACGGCCTGACCGGTGGCCGGGAGCGGCTTGACGGACGGGTCCTCGCACAGCAGGGAGACGAACCAGCGTCCCGCCGCGTCCTGCGAGACCGTCACGGTGGACGGGCTCGTGCCCTCGGGCAGCGGGCGCGACCACACGATGTCCAGCGGCTCGGTCATCTTCGCCAGTGTCAGTTTCCCGTCACGGAAGCGGAACGCACTGGAGGTGTACTCAGCCGACTTGCGGGACTTCTTGCGCGACTTGAACCGCGGGTACTTCGCCCGCTTGCCGAAGAAATGAGTGAACGCCGTCTGCAGGTGCCGCAGCGCCTGCTGGAGCGGCACCGAGGAGACCTCGTTCAGGTAAGCCAGTTCCCCGGTCTTCTTCCACGCCGTCAGCATCGCGGAGGTGGCGTTGTAGGTGACCCGCTCCTGACGGGTCACCCACGCCTCCGTCCGCGCGGCGAGCGCCAGGTTATAGACCTTCCGCACGCACCCGAACGTGCGCGACAGCTCCGCTGCCTGCGCATCCGTCGGACAGAAGCGGTACTTGAACGCCCGCTTCACGTGAGTGGTCACAACTCACAAACTATCGCATCAACTCGTCGCTATCTGCGGGTAATCGGCCGCGAACGACGATCCGCCCTGGCGGCGGATCGTCTTTCCCTGCCCTGCTCCGCAGGAGTCCGATTCCTCTCCGCCCCTGAAGGGCGGAGTATCCACGGAGGGGTCAGATGACCCACATCGCACCCCGCGCGGTGACGTCAGGTGGCCGCCGCCGTCCAGGCGGCGGCCCCCGGGCGGGCACCGTCATCGCGTTCCTCACCCCGTTCTTCCTGCCGTTCGTGCTGTTCTACCTGGTGCCCGTCGGCTACGCGCTCTGGCAGAGCTTCCGTGTCGTGCGCCGCACCGGAGGCCAGTACGGGACCTCGTACACGACTTTCGGTGGATTCGACCAGTACACACAGGTGTTCCAGAACAGCGAGTTCTGGAACAGCATCGGCCGCATCGGGCTGTTCGGCATCGTGCAGGTGCCCGTCATGCTGTTCGTCGCGCTGGTCATGGCGCTGCTGCTCGACACACCCCTGCTGAAGCTCAAGGCGTTCTTCCGCATCACCGCGTTCATGCCGTACGCCGTGCCCGGGGTCATCGCCGCGATCATGTGGTCGTACCTGTACTCGCCGCAACTCAGCCCCGTCGTCGACCTGTTCCAGCGCATCGGTCTGCACCCCGACTTCCTCGGTCCGGGCGCCGTGCTGTGGTCGGCGGCGAACGTCTCCACCTGGCTCTGGACCGGCTACAACATGCTGATCATGTACTCGGCGCTCCAGTCGATCCCGCAGGAGCTCTACGAGGCCGCCAAGATCGACGGCGCGACCAACTGGACGATCGCGTGGCGGATCAAGGTCCCGATCATCGCGCCGTCGATCGTCCTGACGACGGTGTTCTCGATCATCGGCACACTCCAGCTCTACGCCGAGCCGGCCGTGCTGCGCCAGATCTCCTCGAACATCTCCAGCACGTTCACCCCGAACATGCTGGCGTACGCGGTGGCCTCCGGGAACAACTACCAGCAGGCCGCGGCCATTTCGGTGGTCATCGCCGTCATCACCTTCGTCTTGAGCTTCGGGTTCATGCGACTCACCTCGAAGAAGGCGGGACTGTGAGCAACCCATCCACGATCCGCGAGAGCCGGGGCAGCCGTACGGCCGTCATGGCCCTGATGTTCCTCCTGGCCGTCTACTTCCTGTTGCCGGTCTACTTCCTGGTCGTCGCGGCGACGAAGCCGCAGGGTGAGCTCGCCACCACCAACGGGCTGGCGTTCTCGCACTTCAACCTGTTCGAGAACCTGCGCATCCTGTTCACCCGCAGCGACGGCATCTTCGGGCGGTGGGCCGTCAACACCGTCATCTACGCGGTGCTGGGCGCGGCCGTGGGCACCCTGATCTCGGCCCTGTGCGGCTACGCGCTGGCCAAGTTCCGCTTCCGCGGCAGGGAGTTCCTCTTCTCCGTCGTGCTCGGCGGTGTCCTCGTCCCGACCACCGCGCTGGCCCTGCCGCTGTTCCTGCTCTTCTCGGCGACCGGGATCGTCAACACCTACCTCGCGGTGTTCCTGCCCAGCATCGTCAGCCCGTTCGGTGTCTATCTGGCGCGCATCTTCGCCAACGCCGCCGTCCCGCAGGAGCTGATCGAGTCGGCGCGGCTGGACGGCGCGGGCGAGTTCCGCACGTTCTTCTCGGTGTCGTCCAGGCTGATGACGCCGGCCCTGGTGACCATCTTCCTGTTCCAGTTCGTGGCCATCTGGAACAACTTCTTCCTGCCGATGGTGATGCTCCAGAAGGAGTCACTGTTCCCGATCACGCTCGGCCTGTACGAGTGGAACGGCCAGACCGCCCGGGCCCCGCTGCTCCAGGAGTCCGTGATCACCGGCTCGCTGGTGTCGATCGTGCCCGTGATCATCGTGTTCATCCTCCTCCAGCGGTTCTGGCGCACCGGGCTCGCCGCCGGTTCCCTCAAGTGACCGCTCTCCCCCGCACGTCCGCACAGAAGGTCCCCCTCGCCATGCAGAACTCCGCCGTCTTCGTGCCCCATTTCCACTGGGACCGGGAGTGGTACGAGCCGTTCCAGGTGTTCCGGCACCGGCTCGTCACCGCCCTGGACACCGTGCTGGAGACGGCCGAGGCGAACCCGGACTTCCGGTTCACCGTCGACGGGCAGATGGCCGCGGTCGAGGACTACCTGGAGATGCGGCCGGAGAACCGCGACCGCCTCGTGGCGCTGGTGCGCGAGGGCCGGCTCGCCATCGGACCGTGGCTGATCCTGCTCGACGAGTTCCTCTGCTCGGGCGAGACGATCGTGCGCAACCTCCGGATGGGCTGGGACGCGGCGGAGCGCCTGGGCGGTGCGATGCCCGTCGGGTATCTGCCGGACATGTTCGGCCACATCGCGCAGATGCCGCAGATCCTCGCCCGCGCCGGGATCGAGCACGCGGCGCTGTGGCGCGGTGTGCCCGGCTCCGTCGACGGCCACGCCTTCCGCTGGCGCGCGCCGGACGGCTCCGAGGTGCGCACCGAGTTCCTCTTCGACGGCTACGACAACGGCCTCGACGTCCTGCTGGTGCCCGACCGGATCGGCCGCGCGCTCGACGACTACGCGCGGATGACGGCCGAGCGATGGGGCGGCGACCCGGTGCTCGCGATGGCCGGCACCGACCACAACGCGCCCGACCCGCGGCTCGCGGACTGGCTGCGGCGCGCTTCCGGCGAGGAGCGCGCCATCACGATCGCGACCCTCGACGAGTACATCCGCGAGCACCTGCGGGACGAGGTGTCCGCCGTCGTCACCGGCGAGCTGCGCAGCCATGTCCGCGGCAACATCCTGCCCGGCGTGCTCTCCGTCCGGCTCGGGCTCAAGCAGCGGATGGCCGTCGCCGAACGCACCGTCGACCACGCCGAGCGCGTGAACGCCCTGTGGTCCCGGCGGGACGACACGCCGTTCCTGTCACTCGCCTGGCACAAGATCATCGAGTCGACGGCGCACGACTCGGTCGTCGGCTCGGGCACCGACGAGACGTGCGACCAGGTCGACGCCCGCCTGGCCGAGGCCACGCAGACCGCGCGTGCCGTGCGGGACGCCGCGCTCGCCGAGCCCGCCGCCCGGGTGCCGAGCGACGCTCATCTCGTCGCCAACCCACTGCCGTTCGCCCGTACGGCGCTGGTCGAGGTGGACGTCGTGGCGCCACCTGCGGGAGCCGGTCTTGTCGCGACCGCCGCCGACGGCTCCACGCACTCCGTGCAGCTGATCTCGCAGGCCCCGACCGTGCTGAGCGACGAGCGCATGGACGCCTCCCGGCTCGAACGCGTCCTGCGCCGTATCCACCGCCGCGAGCTGTTCGGCCGGCTGATCGACCACTACGAACTCACCCCGAACTCGCTCGTCTTCCACCTCGCCGAGGTGCCCACCAGCGGACCGTTCGACCTGCTGATCCTGCGCCGCGAGGTCGCCGAGGCGGCCGCCGCGCACCCGGGCGAGTGGCGGGTGCTGACGGTGGAGGAGGCGCGGGCGACCGCGCTGGTGCCCGTGCACGTGCCGGCCTCCGGGCTGGCGAGCTTCCGGGTCGCGCCGAGCGAGCGCCCGTCCGCCCCGTCGGCCACCCTCGCGGATGCCACGGCGACACCTCGCGGAGTGTCCAACGGCCTGGTCGACGTCGAGGTCGCCGCGGACGGCACCCTGACCGTGACCGGCGCCGACGGCACCGTCCTGAGCGGCGTCGGCCGCCTCGTCGACGGCGGTGACCGCGGCGACAGCTACAACTACGCGCCCCCGGCACGGGACGTACTCGTGTCGGAGCCGGTGGAGACGACCGTCGACGTCCTCGAAGAGGGTCCGCTGCGCTCCCGGCTGCGGATCACCCGCGTCTACGCGTGGCCCGCCGCGCTCTGCGACGACCGCGATCTGCGCGCCGAGCGGACCGTGGCGACTCCGGTGGACACGCTCGTGGAGGTGCGCGCGGGCGAGCCGTTCGTCCGGGTCTCCACGTCGTTCCTGAACCAGTCCGCCGACCACCGGCTGCGTCTCCACGTGCCGCTGCCCGAGCCGGTGACCGTCTCCGCAGCCGCCGGTCAGTTCGCCGTGACCGAGCGCGGGCTCACCGCCGAGGGCGGCTGGGGCGAGTACCCGCTCCCGACCTTCCCGGCGGGCTCGTTCGTGTCGGCCGGACCGGCGACCGTGCTGCTCGACCACTCCAGCGAGTACGAACTCGTCGACGGCGGCACGGAACTGGCCGTCACCCTGCTGCGCGCGATCGGCTCGATCAGCGTCAACATCCACCCCCTGCGCGACGAGCCCGCGGCGAGCGAGATCCCCGCGCCGGGTGCGCAGGACCTCGGCATGCGGATCGCGAACCGCTTCGCCGTGCTGCCCTCCTCGACCGGCTGGCAGGGGGCCGACGCGGTCGCCCTCGCCGAGGAGTTCCGGGGCGACGTGCTCGTCACCCGTGGCACCGCGCCCGGCGGAGGCGACCTGCCGGACGACGCGACCGGGCTCCGGGTCGACGGCAGGGACGTCCTCGTCTCCAGCGTCCGCCGCGTCACCGACGAGGAGCGCGGGTCCGGAACCGAGGTGCGGCTGGCCGCCATGAGCGACACCGGCTCGGTCGTCCGGGTGACGGGCTCGTTCACCGAGGCGACGACGGTCGACCTGCTCGGCAGACCGCTCTCCGCGGAAGCGGAACCGTCCGGCGACGGCCTCGAACTCGCCCTCGGCCCCTGGGAGATCCGCACCGTGGTCCTCCGCTAGCCCTCGAAGAATCTCCCCGCTGCCACCAAGAAAGTTGTGACCTCTTGCCCTCCGAGCTTTCCGCGTACGTTTCGGACCCCACACCCGGGCGCGGTGCGCTACGCCCGGCGCGCTCGTGGCTGCACTCCGACGCTCCCTCGCTCTCGCTGAACGGAGCCTGGCGTTTCCGGCTCTCGCCCACGGCGTCGGTGGTACAGGACTTCGCGGCCGAAGAATTCGACGACGACGCCTGGGAGAGCATCCCGGTGCCGTCCCACTGGGTGCTGGAGGGCGATGGAGCCCACGGTCGGCCGATCTACACCAACATCCAGTTCCCGTTCCCGATCGACCCGCCCCACGTCCCGGACGAGAACCCCACCGGCGACTACCGGCGTCACTTCGCCCTACCCGCCGACTGGTCCGACGCCGAGCGGATCGTGCTGCGGTTCGACGGTGTCGAGTCGCTCTTCCGGGTCTGGGTCAACGGTGTCGACATCGGCAGCGCCGGCGGCAGCCGGCTCGTCCACGAGTTCGACGTCACGCGGGCGGTGCGTCCGGGCGACAACGTCGTCGCCGTACGGGTGCATCAGTGGTCGGCGGCCAGTTACGTCGAGGACCAGGACCAGTGGTGGCTGCCGGGCATCTTCCGCGACGTCACGCTGACCGCCCGGCCGCTCGGCGGCATCGAGGACGTCTGGCTGCGGACCGGGTTCCGCGACGGTCGCGGGCGCGTCGAGGCGGAGATCACCGCCGAGGCGTCCGCGTTCCCGGTCACCCTGCGCATCCCCGAACTCGGCGTCGAGCAGGTCTGGGCGACCGCGGCCGACGTGACGCCGGTCGACGCCGGCGAGGTGGAGCCCTGGTCGGCCGAGCGGCCCCGCCTGTACGACGCCACCGTGTCGACGGCGGCGGAGAGCATCGCGCTGCGCGTGGGCTTCCGTACGGTCGAGATCCGCGGTGGCCGGTTCCTGGTCAACGGACGTCGTGTCGTGTTCCACGGGGTCAACCGCCACGAGGCGCATCCCGTGCGCGGCCGGGTCTTCGACGAGGAGCACGCCCGCGAGGACCTGGCCCGGATGAAGCGGTTCAACGTGAACGCCATCCGCACCAGCCACTACCCGCCGCATCCACGCCTGCTCGACCTCGCCGACGAACTCGGCTTCTGGGTCGTGCTCGAATGCGACCTGGAGACCCACGGCTTCGAGAAGCTCGGCTGGGTGGGCAACCCGAGCGACGACCCGGCGTGGCGGGAGGCGTACCTCGACCGCATCCGGCGGACGGTCGAACGGGACAAGAACCACCCGAGCATCGTGATCTGGTCGCTCGGCAACGAGTCGGGTACCGGGAGCAACCTCGCCGCCATGTCGGCCTGGGTGCACGCACGGGACGCCGAACGCCCCGTGCACTACGAGGGCGACTACACCGGCGAGTACACCGACGTGTACTCCCGTATGTACGCGTCGGTGCCGGAGACCGAGCGCATCGGCACGGACGGCACGGACACGCCGCTGCTGAACTGCACCCCCGCGCAGAGCGCCCGGCAGCGGGCCAAGCCGTTCCTGCTGTGCGAGTACGCCCACGCCATGGGCAACGGGCCGGGGGCACTCGATCAGTACGAGGCGCTGGTGCACGAACATCCCCGGCTGCACGGCGGGTTCGTCTGGGAATGGCGCGACCACGGCATCCTGGCCACGGCGCCGGACGGCACTGCGTACCAGGCCTACGGAGGCGACTTCGGGGAGGTCGTGCACGACGGCAACTTCGTGATGGACGGCATGCTGCTGAGCGACGACGTCCCGACGCCCAGCCTGTACGAGTACAAGGCGGTCGTACAGCCGGTCCGTTTCGTCTTCGACGGCGACAAGGTCGCGGTGACGAACCTGCGGCACTCGGCCGACACCTCCGACCTGCGTTTTCGCTGGCGCGTCGAGCACGACGGAACGCCCGTGGACGCCGGGGACCTGGAGGTCCCGGTGGTCGCGGCGGGCGAGTCGGGTCGGGTGTCCCTCCCGACGGTCGCGGTGGCGCCCGAGGGCGAGACATGGCTGACGATCGACGCGGTCCTGGCGACCGCCTCCCCCTGGGCCCCCCAGGGCCATGTGGTGGCCACCGTCCAGTCGGACCGTTCGCCGCACATCCCCGTGCCCGCCGTCCGGCACCGCACGGGCTGGCGACCGGACACCGGAACGCTGACGCTCGGAGCCGCCGAGTTCGTGGACGGCCGCCTCGTGAGCCTGGCCGGCCGCGCCGTGACTGGACCACGGCTGGAGTTGTTCCGGGCCCCGACCGACAACGACGAGAGCCCGTCGGACGGTGTGGAGGAGAGCGACGCGAGTGTCCCGGGAGTGTCCAACGCCGAGCTGTGGCGTCGCGACGGTCTCGACCGGCTGACCGCACGTCGTGTGTCGGTGGAGCTGGCCCACGGCAAGGCGGACGCGCTGCGCACGCTCGACAAGGTCTCCGCGGCGAACTCCGCCCTGTTCGTGATGGTGGAGTCCGTCTGGTCGCTCGAAGCCGGCGAACTCGAACTCCGGGTGGAGATCGAGCCGTCGAGGGGCTGGAGCACGGTGTGGCCACGGATCGGCATCCGCTTCGACCTGCCCGACGGCGGGGCACCCGTCGACGGCGCCGAGTGGTTCGGGCTCGGCCCGTCGGAGTCGTACCCCGACAGTCTGCGGGCGGCGCGCACCGGCCGATTCTCCTCCGGCGTCGACGACCTCTCGGTCGACTACGCACGTCCCCAGGAGACCGGACACCGGTCCGGCCTGCGCCGGCTGACCCTCACGAGCACGGGCGCGGAGGTGTTCCGTGTCGAGGCCCTGCCCGACACGCACGGACGGCGGCCCGGCTTCACACTCAGCCGCCACACGCCCCAGGAACTCGCACGGGCCGGACATCCGTATGAGCTCCCCGCCTCGACGACGAGCCGTCTGACCATCGACGCGGCGCAGCACGGACTTGGTTCGCGGTCGTGCGGCCCGGACGTGTGGCCCGAGTTCGCCCTGCGCCCCGAGGCCCGCACGATCAGGCTGCGCATCACGGCGGGCTGACCTCCCAGGCTCCTGCCGACAGGGCACCGAACCGTGAGGGGTACCCGTGTCGGCCGACCGCAGCACAGCGGCCGGCCGACACGGGTCTTGCGTATGAGCCACCGGTGGCGCGCATTCCTCTCCATCAAGGGTTCACTAAATCGAACAGCGCGTTCACTTCGACGGATGGGTTCGGTATAGTGAACGCATGGTTCATTCGATCGGGGTTCTTCCGGCCCGCATCCGTGTGTCTCGCACCGCGACCCACGGGAGCCGCTGATGACGCCCCCTCCGTCCGGCCGCCGACCGGTCAGCAGTACCGCGGCCGCGGTCGGCGCGAAGATCCGCCTGCGCCGCCAGCAGCGCGGCATGAGCGCCGCGGAGATGGCCCGGCGCGCCGGGCTGAGCAAGGCGACCTTGTCGCAGCTGGAGGCCGGCAACGGCAATCCGACGATCGACACCCTGGATGCGATCGCGATCGCCCTGCGCATCCCGATCGCCGACCTGCTGGCGCGTGACGCCGACACCGGGCCGGTCTTCCGACCGGGCACGGACATCGAGCCCGGCGAGGTCTCCCGGGAACTGCTGCGCCGCATCAGCAGCGGCAACAGCCTGGAGATCTGGCGGCTGCGCATTCCGCCCGAGACGGAGCTGCCCGGCGTCCCGCACGCCACCGGCACGATCGAGCACCTGCTCATCGCCACCGGGCACGTCACCGCCGGCCCCGTCGACGCCCCGCAGGATCTGGGCCCCGGCGACATGCTCGCCTTCGCGGGGGACGCCCCGCACTTCTACCGCACCGGCGCGGAGGAAGTGGACATCACCGTCGTCTTCGCCTCCCCCATCAGCACCTGAGACCAAGGAAGACGCCTCATGAGCGCCGCCATCGCCATCACCCCCTCCAGCCGTGCCTTCATCAGCGACAACATGGCCGGGGCGTCCCCGCAGATAGCCCAGGCCGTCGCCGACGCGGCCGCCGGGCAGGTCCTGCCGTACGGCAACGACCCCTTCACCGACAGCGCCCGCCGCAGGCTCGGCGAGATCTTCGAGCGGGACGTCGATGTCTTCCCGGTCTCCACCGGGTCCGCCGCCAACGGCCTGAGCCTGGCCGCCCTCACCCCGCCGTGGGGCAGCGTGCTCTCCCACCCGGACAGCCACATCAACACCGACGAATGCGGCGCTCCGGAGTTCTTCACCAACGGCGCCAAGCTCGTCGGTGTGCCAGGCCCCGACAGCAAGATCGACCCCGAGGCGCTGCGAGTGGCGGTGCGCCGACGGGCCGGTGACGTGCACAGCGTGCAGCCGTCCGCGGTGAGCATCAGCCAGGCCACCGAGAGCGGCAGCGTCTACACCCTGGAGGAGATCCGCGGCCTGTCCGCCATCGCCAAGGACGCGGGGCTGCGCGTCCACATGGACGGCGCGCGCTTCGCCAACGCCCTGGACCATCTCGGCGCCACCCCGGCCGAGATGACCTGGAAGGCCGGCGTCGACGTCCTGTCCTTCGGCGCCACCAAGAACGGCGCCATGACCGCCGACGCGATCGTCTCCTTCGACCCCGCACTCGCCGCCGAACTCGCCTTCCGCGTCAAGCGCGCCGGCCAGCTCACCTCCAAGATGCGCTTCCAGGCGGCCCAGATCGACGCGTATCTCACCGACGGCCTGTGGCTGCGCAACGCCCGCCAGGCCAACGCGATGGCCACCCGCCTCGGCGACGGCCTCAAGTCCATCCCCGGCACCGGCCTTCTGG
This sequence comes from Streptomyces sp. RLB3-17, assembly GCF_007113425.2. NCBI lineage: Bacteria > Bacillati > Actinomycetota > Actinomycetes > Kitasatosporales > Streptomycetaceae > Streptomyces > Streptomyces sp. RLB3-17. The sequence continues at coordinate 681,949 of NZ_CP041610.2, forward strand.
CCACCCCACAGGCCAACATCCTCTTCTGCCGCCTGCCCCAGCAGGTCACCGACGGACTTCTCTCCGAGGGCTACGTGTTCTACCACGACCGCTGGGAACCGGGGATCGTCCGGCTCGTCACCGCCTTCTCCCACAGCGCCGACGACATCGACCAGCTACTCGACGCGGTCCGCCGCCACACCCGCTGACCGACGGCCGGGGAACCGTCTCCGTCACACCGGCACCACAGGCAAGGGGGAACCGCGAGGCACAGGGCCGGCCCTAGGAGGAGACAAGCCGGTCCCGGCCGCGACTCGTGGCCGCTCCAGTAGCAACGAACCTGCACGCGTGGACCAGTAGCCGTCGGTCTCGCCGAGGCCCAGCTGTCGGCCGGGGTGAGGGTTTCGTGGACGACGCCGATCGGGCGCCGACCCCTGTAGCAATTTCGTGGCGCGACCGATCTTCGGCACGGCGGGCGAGGATGACCCGTTGCTTGCTGGCGTCGCCCACGAGGCGGCGGCATGGGTGCTCCTTCAGAGGCTGCGGGCGGTGATGTCGCCATAGGCGGTGGTCACGCGGATGTTCAGGCCTGCGGCGCCTTCGGTGTTCTTGAGTGCCTCCGTACCACCAGCAGACCAAGAGTCTGCTGGTGTCGTACTCGCCGAAGAAGCTGGGCTTCTTCTAAGTAGAGAAGGAGGGCGCCTGAAGCGGGCAGATGCCTGTCCGGCACCCTCCTGAGCACACGCTTGAGCAACGGGCCATCCGTCCGATCGGAACCGGCGCCCGCCGCCTTCAGGGTGTCCACGAAGCCGAGCGTGAGCGTCCCGCACGGAAACACATGCCTCACCTGATCCTCCTGGCAGGTGGCCGAACACCCTTGAGAGTAACCGTCTTGACAGGTGACGAGATGCCGTGAGAATCTCTCGTCACCGGTCAGAACGGTTACTTCTCGGTGAGGACATCCCATGGCAGTCGTGCGGTTCCATCTCGTCTCCAAGCTCGGCCCGAAGGACGTGCTGGAGGTGCTGACCGACTTCAGCCCCTCACGCGCCGAGGCCTGGCCCACGATCGACACCGCACACTTCGAGGTCCACGAACTCGGTGACACCTGGGCCGAGGTCACCGAGGGGACGGCCGCGGCCTGGGAGCGCGCACGCTACGAGTGGGAGCCGGCCGGTGACACGGTCACCATCACCACGCTCGACTCCAAGCTCTTCGGAGCCGGCGGCGGCTGGGTCTTCCGGATGACCCCGGAAGACGACGGCACCCGCGTCGACGTCGAGCTGACGCGGCAGCCGAGCACGGTCAAGGGCAAGATGCTCGCCGCGCTCCTTCCCCTGGCCGCTCCCGCGTCGCTGCGCAAGTCCTTCGCGGGGCCCCTACAGGCGAAGTGACGCACCACCGGCCCCTGATCCGCAGGGCCAACGGTGCGGCGCGGCTCACACGATGAGGGGCCGGCAGCGTGAGCTGTCGGCCCCTTCGTCATATCGCCGTGCACGCCGGTGCGGTCGGCTGTGGTGCTGTGTCGATCACTTGACCAGGCGGGCAATGAAGAAGTCGGTGAGCTTGTCGACGGCGGGGTTGAAAAGATGCACGCACAGTGGGTCTCGGCCGGACGGCTCATCCCGCCCGCCGACTCGCGGCCTCCGCAACCAATTGACTTACGTCACGCGCCGCGCGGTCCGTTCGGCGCCTCCCAGAAGCGACGCGCACCGTCATCAGCGCCCCGTCGGCCTCCCCGCTCCAGGCCGGCCTTGGACCGTCAAGTGACCGATGTGCGGTTTCCGTTCCCGGCGAAGAGTTGTTGGCACAGACTTCGTCCCACGGAGGGGAACTCCCGTCATGCATCGCGATCAGTTACCCCTGCAGGCGCGTTCGGCGCCCGAGCTCATACCTTCGCTGTTCCTGGACCTCGACCAGATGGTTGATGAGTTCACCCCGCTGCCGATACGTGCGGAGTTCCGTTTCGACCCGGACATGCCCGCGGTGATCACGGTCGAGTTCCTGGCGGAACGAGGACCGAGTCTCATCTGGCGCATCGGCCGCGAACTCCTGCATCGCGGGCTGACGTCGATGAGCGGCTGCGGCGACGTACGGATGTGGCCGGCGCTGCCCAGGGAGCGGCCCTCGTCCTGGCTGCTTCTCGAATCGCAGGAGGTGGAGGCTCTGTTCGAGGTGCCCGTCGCGCCGCTGGCGGAGTGGCTCGACGCGACCTACCGGGTCACCTCGGCCGAGGCGGAGATGGACGGTCTGGACTGGGAGAACTTCCTCGTGGAGCTGCTGGACGGCCCGGGGGCACCGTCCGAATGACCGCCACCGGACGGACGTACGGATGACTTGCTTCTCATTTCGTCACCTGTCAGAGTGGTGACGAACTGGGTTGCCGTCGTCGGCCCGATACATGGCCAGTGCCACACGTATGCCATCCCGGGCATCCGATGACAACGCTTTGCCGCAGGCCGCGAGTGTGCGGCGGACGAGGAGGAATGACGTGAGAACCAGCAACCCGATCTTTTCCCGCTGGGGTGCCGCCCGCGACGCCGGCCCGGCCGACGCCTACGCGCACCGGCCGGTGGGTGCCACGGTCGGAGGCCGGTCGACGGACGACTACGCGACCAACCCCTACGTCCCCGGTGCCGACACGTCGCCCCGGACCGACGGGACCGCGGTGACGATGGACGACGTCATCGTCCGCACCGGGACGATGCTCGGCACCGTGGCCCTGGCGGCGGTGCTGTCCTGGCTCGCGCTGCCCGTCGACGAGGCGAACATCGGCCGGTCCTACGGAATCGCCATGGGCGCGGCTCTCGTCGCCTTCGTCCTGTCGATGGTCCAGGCCTTCAAGCGGACACCGTCCCCGGCGCTGATCCTCGGGTACGCGGCGTTCGAGGGTGTCTTCCTCGGCGTGCTCTCCAGCACGATCTCGACCTACATCGCGCCGGGTGTGGTCGTGCAGGCGGTGCTCGGCACCTTCGCGGTGTCCGCGGGCGTGCTCGTCGCATACCGGATGCGCTGGATCCGCGTGACTCAGAGGTTCACCGGGTTCGTCGCCGCCGCAGCGACCGGCTTTCTCCTGCTGCTGGTCGCCGACCTCCTCTTCTCCGCCTTCGGCGCGGGAAACGGCCTCGGCTTCAACAGCGGCGGCCTCGGCATCCTCTTCGGCGTCATCGGCATCCTGCTCGGCGCGGCCTTCCTCGCCCTGGACTTCAAGCAGGTCGAGGACGCCGTCGCCCACGGTGCCCCGCGCGAGGAGGCGTGGCTGGCCGCCTTCGGTCTCACCATGACGCTGGTGTGGATCTACCTGGAGGTGCTGCGCGTGCTGACCATCTTCAACAGTGACAACTGAGTTCTCCGGCGTTTGAGGGGCATGCGCACCGCGCATGCCCCTCAAACGTGTCCGTGCGCGGGTCCGCCGGCTGAACCCTCACGGCACGCGGCTCGTTCTCATGGCGACGACCTGACCGCCGGAACGGGAGAGACACGTCTTGAACCCCCATGAGGGATGCCCGGACCAGGACGGCCAAGTGGTCATCGATCCCGCCTTCAAGGCGGACGCTCCCGCGCGGTACGCCCGGCTGCGGGGGTTCGGGCCCATCCATCCGGCCGAGTTCCACCTCGGACTGAAGGGCTGGGTGATCGTCGGCCACGACCTGGCCCGGGAGACGCCGACCCACCCCGCCCTGCTCAAGCACGCCACGCCCGCCGCCGATGCCCTGGCCGCCGCCGGCTACGTCCTCCACAAACCCCCGGTCGGGCTCGGCGCGCGGATGATGGAGGCCGACTCGCCCGCGCACACCCGTCTGCGCCGACCGGCCTCGGCCGCCTTCACTCCACGCCGTACGGCTGAACTGGCGCCGCGCATCGAGCAGATCGCCCACGACCTGATCGACGCGCTGCCGCCGGCGGGCGAGGCCGACCTCGTCGAGGTGTTCCACGCACCACTGCCGGCCACGGTCATCGCCGAACTCCTCGACATCCCCGAGGAGCACCACCTGGACGTCCGCCGCTGGTCGGCCCATGCGCTCCGGGTGGCCTCGCCCGAGCACCGCCCGGCACTGGCCGGTCTGCACGGGCTGCTGGCCGATCTTGTCGCGGACAAACGCCGCCGCCCCCAGGACGACCTGCTGTCCGCCCTGGTCGCCGTACGCGACGAGGAGGACGGCCGGCTGACCGAGGAGGAACTGGTGGGCACGGCCATGATGCTGATCGTCGCCGGTCACGAGAGCACCGTGCACCTGTTGGGCGACGCCGTGGTGGCCCTGCTGCAACACCCCGAGCAGCTGGGGCTGTTGCGCGAGCGGCCCGAGCTGATGCCCGGCGCGGTGGAGGAGTTGCTGCGCCACGACACCTCCGTCGAGCGCTCCACCAGCCGCTACGCGGCCGAGGACGTCGAACTGGGCGGGGTGCCGATTCCCAGGGGCAGCATGGTCGTCGTCGCTCTCGGTGCGGCGGGACGCGACGCCCCGCAGGCCTAGGACGACGACCCGGCCGTTCTCGACGTGACCCGGCCGGGCGCCCTTCATCTGGCCTTCGGGCACGGCATCCACTACTGCCTGGGCGCCCCACTCGCCCGCCTGGAGAAGACGAGCATCGCCCTGCGCACCCTGCTCTCCCGCGTACTCGAACTGGAACTCGCCGCCCCGGCGGACTCCTTGGCGTGGATCGGCTCCGGCATCATCCGCGGCGTGCTGTCCCTTCCGGTGCGCTATCGCGTCGGCTGACGACAGACACCTCGCTTCAGTTCCGGGAAGGACGACCCCGCACGAGAAACGTCCCGGCCCTCGCCGTGGGGCGCTGGCCGGGACGGAACAGAAGGGATACGGCTGTCAAACGGTCCGCGTGCGCAGCTGGCGGGCCTTCCAGCCCAGCAGGCCCGCCTGGACGATGAAGAACACCCCGCCGCCCGTGGCGTAGACCGAGAGCACGTCGAGCGAGGGATCGTCGCCCGCGGCCTGGATGTTGTAGATGATGCCGACGAGGAAGGACAGCCCACCCGCGATCAGCATCGGCCACTGCTTGCCCAGCTCGGGGCCGCGCCGACGGAGGCCGACGGCCACCTGGACCGCCCCGGAGACGACGGCCCAGGTGCCGAACACATGGAGCACCGGCGCCACGCCACCGGCCCCGGCGACACCGACCACGATGGCGGCGAGCGTGCTCAGCACCCCGTTGAACGCCGTGACCCGGCGCTCCGATCCGGCCGGGAGGGCCCGGTAGTCGATCAGTGAGGACACCGCGTCGATCAGCGGGTAGACGACCAGCAGTGTGATTGCCACGGCGTCGACGTCCTCGTGGGCTCCGGCGAACGCCAGGGCCCACGCCACGGCCAGGACACCGCGGCCCAGGTACAGCCTCAGCAGGGAGGAGCGCTCGTCCGCCGCGGCCGCCGGATGCGCCGGCGTCGATGTCTGCATGCTCATGTGAGTTCGGCCTTTCTCAGGTCAGGGGGTCGGCGTCGGCCCGGTCAGTGCCAGGACGGGGAGACGCACCGGAAGCTGGAGGCGACGGCGGGGTCGCCGCGGCCCTTGTAGCGGGACACCTGCGGGTAGCTGCACAGGTCGCGGTTGACGCTCTGCTGGGAGGCGTTGGTCAGGGTGGCGGGCAGGGTCGTGGGCGCCTTGCCATGCTCGACCCAGGTGGTCAGGGCGCCGAGGTCGTCGGTCGTGCCGTCACCCTTGTTCAGGCCGCAGTGGACGGTGCCCGGGGCGAGGAAGAGACGGTAGAAGTCGTCGACCCGCTTGGCGCCGCCCATCTCCCGCTCGACCCGCTCGCGGTACTGCACGGTGCCCTGGGTGGGGATGTACTGGTCGGCCAGGCCGTGCCAGGTCAGCAGCTTCCCGCCCGACCTGCGGAAGCCGGACAGGTCCGGGTCGTCCGTGCCGATGACCTTGTCGTACTCGGCCTGGGACTGCTTGAACAGCTGCGTGAACCGGCTGTAGGTGATCTTCGAGATGTCGAGGGACGGGTCCTTCGCCACCCAGAGCTTGACCCAGGCGGCGGGCACCGGGAACGGCGCGCCCGCGACGTTGCCGTCGGCGTCGGGCTCGGTGAGGCCGGCGAGGGCCGAGAGGTCGGCTCCGACCGGGACGCCGGACCACAGCTTCTTGCCTGAGGCGGTACGCGGACCGTCCCAGATCTTGCGCACCACGGCCGCGTCGGCCGCCGTGATGGTCAATTCCTTGCCGTCGCACACGACCTTGGTGCCGATCAGCGTGCGCGGGTCGAAGTCGCAGCGGGACAGGTCGTTGACCAGACCGTCCTTGACGCCGTCGAGCGAGTCGCAGGCCTTGACTGCGGCGTTGGTGAAGGCGTCGAACTCACACTTCGACGGGTAGGTCTTCTCGTTGTTCATGACCACCTGCGGCCACAGGGTGGCGACCTCGAACTCGTCCCAGTTGACGGCGGGAGCGTTGGCGAGGATGCCGTCGTAGTCGTCGGGGTAGCGCTGGGCCTCCATGTAGCCCTGGCGACCTCCGGTGGAGCAGCCGTTGAAGTAGGAGTAGGCGGGGCCCTTGCCGTAGACCCCGTCGACGACCTCCTTGCCGACAACCGCGGCCTCGTGCTGGGAGCGGGAGGCGAAGTTCTTCAGCAGCGCATTGTTGACCTGGCCGTTGCTGTTCAGCGCCCAGTCGGTGTCGAGGACGTCTTTGACGCCGGCGTCGGTGCTGACGGCGGCGTAGCCGTTCTTGACCGCGGTGCCCAGACCGACGCCGTTGTCGCCGGCCAGGTAGGCGGCGCCGCCGATCGCCTGGAAGCGGCCGTTCCAGCCGCTGACGGGCAGCCAGGTCCGCACCTCGGCGTGGTCGTCGTCGCCCGGGTGGGTGAGGGTGACCGTCACCTCGCAGTAGGCCGGGACGCCGGAGACCGAACCGCCCAGGGCCCCGGTACCGATGATGGTGCCGCCCGCCTGGCGCACCGCCGTCACGGACTCCACCTCGGTGCCGGCCGGGGCCTTCACGGACGGCGCCGCGCAGGCGAACGACGCGGAGGCGGAACCGTTCTCGGGCTCCGCCGAGGCGGTCGGCAGGTACACCGCCGCAGCCAGCGGCACACCGGCCGCGAGGACAGTCAGAAGTCGTCTCATTGCTTTCCCATCGAAGAAGGAGGTGTGCGCCTGGCCACGGCGACACATAGGCACGTCACATGAGCCGGAGTGGGTGGAGCGAAGGGTTCACCGCGGACGACGTCCGCACGTATGTCTCCGTGGCTCGTGTGTGCGAGCCGAGGCAGCCACTGCTCGCCGAAGACTGATCCAGACACTATCACCTGTTAAGCAGGTGACGAAGCAACATGGATTGAATCCCGGTGATCCAGTGGGCCGGTCATCCTCGACCCGGTCCCACTCTGGCCACGCGCCACATGTCCCGACAACAGTCAGTTGACGGTCCACATCCAGGAGCAGTGACCGAGCCCCATGACGGACGTGTTAGGTCATTCGACGGTCCGCCGCTCCGCCTCGGGGATGTCCATCTCCAGCCAGACGGCCCTGCCCGGCCGCTCGGAGAGGCGTTCCAGTGCGCGCCAGCGCGTCAACCAGGTACAGACCGCGGCCGCGCTCCGCCCATGTGCCACCCTCGGCGGTGAGAGGGCAGACGTTCCGGGCCGGTGCCTCAAGAGGGCAGACTGTCCTCGCCTGAGGGATACATCAAACTTTGTCCGTTTGCTCGGACACGTCACTCGCCCGCTCTTCCTTCAGCCAACGCGAGTGGTGCCGCTGCGCCCACGACCGGCTGACATATCCGGTGCGCATCCCCAGCCTCGCCTCGGGATCCCCGAACGCCATGCGCATGTGTCCGAGCACGACGAAGGTGATCGCCCAGGCCAGGAGGTCATGGACGAAGATCGCACTGGTGCGGGAGATGAAGGGCAGCAGCCCCATGAACCACATCAGCAGGCCGGTGAACATCATCACCGGCACGGCGCCGGCGATCCAGCCCGCGTAGAGCTTCTGGCCCGCATTGAACTTGCCGGCCGGGCGGGCCTCGGGCGAGGTACGGCGCCTGCGGACGGCGCGCAGCCACTGCCGGTCGTACACCGCGAAGCGGTTCAGCCTGTGCAGGTCCGCACGGAAGGCCGGAGAGAAGAGCCCGAGCAGGGAGGGCAGGGGCAGCGAGATGCCGGACCACTCGTGGACCGTGACCATCAGGTGCCGCCGTCCGACGAGCTGGGCCAGCGGCCCGAGGTAGAGGCAGGCGGCGGAGACCAGGCACAGCAGCATCAAGTAGCCCGTGGCCCGGTGGACCATGCGCTCGGCGGTGCCGAAGCGGCGCACCCGGCCCTCGTGTTCAGGCCGCGTCGCTGTGCCGGTCGGCGTCGTCGAGCCAGCCGTCGACCGCATAACCGCGCTCCTCCCAGTAGCCGGGAACGACCTTGTCGGTGACCGAGATGCCGGACAGCCACTTGGCCGACTTGTAGAAGTACATGGGGGCTACGTAGAGGCGTACCGGTCCGCCGTGCTCGTGAGTGATGGGCTTGTCCTGCATGTTCAGCGCCACCAGGACGTCCGAGCGGCGCGCCTGTTCCAGCGTGACACTCTCGCTGTAGGCGCCGTCGAAGCAGGTGAACCGAATCGCCGCGCCCGAGGGACGCACCCCAGCGTCGTCAAGGATGTCCGCCAGCTTCACTCCCTCGAAGGGCGTGTTCTCCACGCGCCATCCGTCGGTGCATACGACGTCGTGGACGACCCGGGTCTGCGGCATCGCGCGCAACGCGTCGAGCGTGTAGGTCTTCGGCGACTCCACCAGTCCGCCGACCGTGAGTTCGTAGTTCGTCTCGTCCTTGTGCGGCACCGAGCCGACGACGCTGTAGTACCGGAAGCCGCCCGGATTGGGCAGCAGACCGGTCAAGCCCGAGGGGTCGATCTGAGAGGCGGCACCGAGGAATCCCTCCCAGCCGCGCTGGAGACAGGGTGCGGCGGCGAGCCCCGCCGCACCCGCGCCGAGCATGCCGAGCATCGCCCGCCGACCCACCGGTGCGCCTCCGGCTCGCGGCTTCGGCTTTTCTGCCATGGTGTGTGCTCCTTCGGACACGTGTGAGCTCTACCTCGCACGATATCGTCACCGTTTAAACCGGTGACGATGCTTGCATGAGGTCTCGGTACTGTCAACAAGAAGCCGTTGACGGCATGACGACACACGTATGAGCCAGACGGCGAAGGACGAAGACGCCGGGTGTTAGGCTGTGAGCGACGTAGACCGTGTAGCGAGGAGTCGCAGACGTGGTGGGTGAAGACGACATCTCCGGATGAGATCCGGATCTGACGGCCACAGGCCGGCGCTCAGGAGCGCTGCCGAGGTGGTCCGTTTCGTCGTCCCCTTTTCCCACGTCTGCACAGGGCAGGGGCCCAAGCTCTGCCCTCAGTCCCTTCGAGGTCGCCTCCATGTCCGACGCCGCCATCGTCTGCTCGAACCTGTCCTTCGCCGTGACCAGCGGCCGCACAGGCCTGGTCGCCCCCAACGGCTCCGGCAAGAGCACCCTGCTCAAGCTGATCGCCGATGAGCTGAAGCCCGCCACCGGCTCGGTGTCCGTCGGCGGCACACTCGGCTACCTCCCGCAGAGCCTCCCGCTGACCGGGAACCTCACGGTCGCCGAGGTGCTCGGCGTCGCCGCGGTGATCCGGGCCCTGGACGCCGTGGAGTCCGGGGACGTCAGCGAGGAGCACTTCACCACCATCGGCGACGACTGGGACATCGAGGAGCGCACCCGCGCCCAGCTCGACCGCCTGGGCCTTGCCGACCTCACCCTGGACCGCAGCCTGAGCACGCTCAGCGGCGGCCAGGTCGTCTCGCTCGGCCTCGCCGCCCAGCTGCTCAGGCGTCCGGACGTGCTGCTGCTCGACGAGCCCACCAACAACCTCGACCTTCAGGCCCGGCACAAGCTCTACGACGTGCTGTCGGACTTCACCGGCTGTCTGCTGCTGGTCAGCCACGACCGGGCGCTGCTCGACCGCATGGAACGCATCGCCGAGCTGAGCAGCGACGAACTGCGTTTCTACGGCGGCAACTTCACCGAGTACGAAGAGGCCGTGCGCGCCGAGCAGGAGGTCGCCGAGAAGAACGTCCGCAACGCCGAGCAGGAGCTGAAGCGTGAGAAGCGGGAGATGCAGCAGGCCCGCGAACGTGCCGAGCGCCGCCAGAGCAACGCCGCCCGCAACCTCAAGAACGCCGGCCTGCCCCGCATCTTCGCCGGCACCATGAAGCGCGGCGCGCAGGAGTCCGCGGGCCGGGCCGGCCAGCTGCACGCGTCCCGGGTCAGCGAGGCAAAGGCCCGCCTCGACGAGGCCGGACGCGCGCTGCGCGACGAGCAGCGCATCTCCCTGGACCTGCCCGACACCCAGGTGCCCACCGGGCGCAACCTCTTCCTCGGCGAAGGGATGCAGGTCCACCTCGGGGGCAAGGCCGTGTTCGCCGCGGGCGGTGTCGACCTGACCGTCCGTGGCCCCGAGCGCATCGCGCTGACCGGTCCCAACGGCGCCGGAAAGACCACCCTGATGCGTCTGCTCACCGGCGAACTCGCCCCGGACGGCGGGGAGATCAAGCGCAACGAAGGCCGGGTCGCCTATCTCTCGCAGCGCTTGGACCTGCTGGACCTGGACCGCACCGTGGCGGAGAACTTCGCCGCTTTCGCCCCCGAGCGGCCCGAGGCGGAGCGGATGAATCTGCTCGCCCGCTTCCTCTTCCGGGGCGCGCGGGCGCACCTGCCCGTCGGGGTGCTCTCCGGCGGCGAACGGCTGCGCGCCACTCTGGCCTGCGTCCTGTGCGCCGAACCGGCCCCGCATCTGCTGCTGCTCGACGAGCCGACCAACAACCTCGACCTCATCAGCGCGGGCCAGCTGGAGAGCGCACTCAACTCCTACCAGGGCGCCTTCATGGTGGTCAGCCACGACGAGCGGTTCCTCACCGAGATCGGGGTGAACCGCTGGCTGCGGCTGGCCGACGGAACGCTCACGGAGACGGGAGCCCCCGCGGTGTGAGCTGTCGGCGTGCGCAGTGGTCCGCGTCCGAGGCAGCACGCCCCGCGGACCGAACACCGATCACGTTGGACGGTTCTCCATGCCTCAGCCCGCTCTGCTCGCCCACGACCTCGTCCGCGACCTGGGCGGCCGTCGCGTCCTCGACGGCATCTCCCTGACCGCCTCCCCCGGCCACCGCATCGGCCTGATCGGGGAGAACGGCGTCGGCAAGTCCACCCTGCTGCGCGTGCTCGCCGGCGTGGACGAACCCGACGCGGGAAGCGTCACCCGCCCGGGCGACCTCGGCTTCCTCCACCAGGAGATGCCGTACGACGCCGACTCGACCATCGCCGCGGTGCTGGACGAGGCGCTGCGTGAGGCCCGCGAGGACCTCGCCGAGCTGGACCGGCTCGGCGAGGAACTCGCCCGCGCCCCGGAGGACGACCCAGGTCACCGGAAGCTCCTCGACGCCTACGGAAGGCGGCTCGAGCAGGCGCAGGACCGGGAGTCCTGGGACGCCGACCGTCGTGCGGCCCTGGTGCTGGACGGCCTGGGTCTCGGCGCGTTCGGACACGACCGCACGCTCGGTTCGCTGTCCGGCGGACAGCGCGGGCGGCTGGCCCTGGCCGCACTGCTCGTCCGGCGGCCGTCGGCGCTGCTGCTCGACGAGCCGACCAACCACCTCGACGACGGCGCCGCCGTCTTCCTGGAGGAGCAGATCCGCGGCCTGCCCGGGACCGTGGTCGCGGCCAGCCACGACCGGGCGTTCCTCGACGCCGTCTCCACCGACCTGATCGACCTCGACCCGGCGGTGGACGGCCCGGTCCGCTACGGCGGAAACTACAGCGCCTGCCTGTCGAAGAAGCGCGCCGAGCGGGAACGCTGGGAGCGGCGGTACGCCGAGGAACAGGAGGAACTGGCGGAACTACGGCACGCGGCGGGGGTGACCGCGCAACGGGTCGCGCCGCATCGGGGCCGCACCGACAACGAGAAGATGGGCTACGGCCACCGGGCCGGCCGGGTGCAGAGCCAGATCTCCCGCCGGGTCCGCAACGCCACCCGGCGGCTGGAGGAACTGGAGCGCACCCAGCTCGCCGAGCCACCGCGCCCGCTGCGGTTCGCGGCCGGGGACCTGGCCGCGCGTGCCGAGGAGGGCTCGCGGCCCCTGGTGTCCCTGCACGGCGTGCGGGTGCCCGGCCGGCTCGCGCTGGACGGCCTGGAGGTGTCGGCGACGGACAGGCTGCTGATCACGGGCGGCAACGGGGCGGGCAAGTCCACGCTGCTCGCCGTGCTCGCCGGACGTCTCCCGGCCGAGGGCGAGGTGCACCGGCGGCGCAGGCTGACGGTGGGGCTGCTCACCCACGACACCGTGTTCGTGCGGCCCGGTCGCACCGTCCGGGACACCTACGAGCAGTCACTGGGCGCGCAGCGGGCCGAGAAGGTGCCGCTCGGCTCGCTCGGCCTGATGCACGAGACGGACCTGGACAAGCCGGTCGGGCAGCTGTCCGTGGGGCAGCGCCGGCGGCTCGCGCTGGCCCTCCTGGTGGCCCGCCCGCCCCAGCTGCTGCTGCTCGACGAGCCCACCAACCACCTCGCCCCTACCCTGTGCGACGAACTGGAGGCCGCACTGGGTCCCGGCCCCGGCGCGATCGTCGTGGCGAGCCACGACCGCTGGCTGCGCCGGCGGTGGCAGGGCCGCGAACTCCGTCTGGAACCGGGACGCGACCGGCGGGAAGAGGAGGCGGCACCGGCCTGCTCCGGGTCCTGAGCCGGGCCCGCTCGCGGTCCGCGCCCGTCTACGGTCCTGACCGGCGCGGACCGCGCGAGGTGCCGTACGATCTCGCTCACGCTGTCGCGCGGAAGCACCGCCTGGAACGGTGACGCTTCTTGCGCTCGACAGGAGTCACCTGTCAAGATGGTGATGTGAATCTTGACCATGTATTCGTATGCGGGCACCCGGCCCTCGACTTCGCGGCCACCCTCCGGGCCCGACGCTCGACCCGGTTCGAGATGTTCGTGACGCCGGAGCGGCTGAATGCCTGGTACCTGGAGTCCGGGCTGGTGGACACGATCACTCCCGGCGAGGAGGACGACGTCCGAGAGGCCACGACCGTGCGCGAGGCCATTTACCATCTCGTCACGGACCGCCGTCTCGGCGAGGAGTTCAACCGCGAAGCGCTCGCCGTACTCAACGCCGCCGCGCGCAAGCCCCCCGCGACGCCGCAGCTCACCGTGGCCGGACGGCACACCGACGCGACGCCCGAGCAGGCGCTGGCGACCGTCGCCCGGCAGGCCGTGGAACTGCTCAGCGGCCCGGACGTCCCCTTGATGAAGGAATGCGGCAACCCCGAGTGCACCCGGGTCTACATCGACCGCTCCCGGGGCATGCGGCGCCAGTGGTGTGGCATGGAGTCCTGCGGCAACAAGATCAAGGCCGCCGCGTACCGCGCGCGCAAGAAGTCCGCGCCCGCCGTGACCGCACGCTGACCTCCTGACCTGAGCGGCGCATGGCCCCGGCGAGCGCGGGGGTCAGTCGGCGCAGAGGTCTTTGAGGGGCGCCGGTCCGTCATGCGCGCTGGGGGAATGTTGATGAACAAGTTCCGCAAGCCGCCGAAGAATGGCGTCTCCGGTGGAACGAAGAGAGATGCCCCTCCCGTGCGCGCGTGCAGCCTTCACACCCGTGCAGGGAGAAACACGTGGGTCACTCGGACTGGCCGATCACGGAACGTATCACCAGAGACATGTGTCAGCGTATCTGCGCCACGTCCGCGGACTCCGGGTGTTCCCGGTAATGCCGGGGTGACGTCCCCATGACACGTTTGAACGCGGTGCTCAGGGCGCTGTCGGAACTGTAGCCAACCGCTTGCGCGATGGAGGCTACGGTCCCCTCCCCCTTGCGCAGCTGCTTGGCCGCGAGTTCGATCCGCCACGCCGTTAGGTACTCGTGCGGCGCCTGGCCGACCACCTTCTTGAACCGTGTGGCGAGCACGGTGCGGGAGACCGATCCCGCCCGGGCCAGTTCGGCGACGGTCCATGGGTGCGCCGGATCCCGGTGTACGCAGGCCAGCGCCGCGGCGACCGCAGGGTCGGCCAGGCCCGCGAGCCAGCCAGGGCCGGTGCCGGCCTCGCTCTCCAGATGGGAGCGCAGAACGTGCACGAGCATGACGATCGCGAGGTGCTCCGCGACCAGGGTGGCTCCCATCCGCCGGTGCCGTAGTTCCTCGTCGATCGCGTCGAGCACCCAGCGCACCGTCTGTGCCCGGCCCGTACCGGCCGGCAGGTGGATGACCGGCGGAAGGCCGTCCAGCAGCAGCCCCTGGGCCCGGGCGCCGAAGGAGAAGCGACCGCCGAGAAGATGCACCTCGTCGCCGCCGCCGGCCCGGGCCACCCTCGCATCGGCCCGCGCGAAGAGAGGACCCGCCGCGACAGCCGGCACTTGCGGGCCGCTGCGGAGCGTGAAGCCACGTCTGCGGGTCAGGAGGAAACAGTCGCCCTCCGACAACGCGATGGACGCCGGCACCCCGTCGACCTCCAGAAGACACCTTCCGCGCCGCACGGCGTTGAACTTCACACCTGGAGGCGGCGGGAATTCCACGGCCCAGTCACCGCCCGCCACCAGGCCGGCGGAGAGGTGACCGCGGGTGTCCAACAGCGCGAGGACGTCTTCCAAGGGGTCCACGCGGCTTCCTTTCCGGGCCGCCCGGCATGTCCTGGCCCCGCGGCTGCACAGGGCTGACAGAACCTGCGGCGCCTTCAACATACAGCGGCGCATCGACGTCCCTCAGGCAGAGCCCGAGGGATCGACAACTCTCGCGGTGCAGAACGCTCACGCAAGTCCGCCGGACGCCCGAGCATGGCCGCCGCTCGGCATGGTCCCTAGGCTGGCGAGGGTCGAGCGGGACATATGCCCCTTCATATGTGACCCCATATCAGGAGCACATGTCTTCCGCCCGGCCCCCTCGGCCGAGGCATCCGCCCACCACCGGACCCATGGTTCGCTTCGAGAAAGTCCTGCCCCGCATGACCAGCGCAGCGCACAACGACCCCGTCATCCTGCTCATCCACGGTGCCTGGCACGGCTCCTGGTGCTGGGAGCTGCTGGCTCCCGAACTCACCGCGCTCGGCTGGCGGGTGGAGACCGTCGACCTGCCGAGCGCGTCGGCCGACCCGGACAACACCGCCGGAATGTACGACGACGCCCGCGTCATCCGCGAGAAGCTGGCCGGCCTCGACGGGCCGGTGACGGTCCTCGCACACTCCTACGGCGGGCTGCCCGCGACCGAGGCCGCCGCTCCCAACGTGTCCCGTCTGATCTACCTCTCCGCGTTCCAACTGGAGGAGGGGGAGTCCCTCTCGGGGCTGAGCGGCGGCGCGCTGCCCAGCGGCAAGACCGGCACCCTGCCGGCCCACGAGGACCCCGGGAGCCACCTGTACGCGGACGTCCCGGACGATGTCGCGCGGCAAGCCGTCGACCGGCTGGTGCTGCAGACCGTGAAGTCCTTCAGCGAGCCCCTGACCACGGCCGCCTGGAAGGCCGTGCCAGCCGCGTACATCGTCTGCGAGCAGGACCGGGCAGTGGATCCCGGGTTCCAGGAGCAGATGGCGGCCCGCTCGGAGCGGTCGTACCGGATCGCGGCCGGCCACTCGCCCTTCCTGTCCGTGCCCGAGGAACTGGCCCGGCTGATCACGACGGACGCGGACCGCTGACCATGGCGGATTCACCTGTCCCTGTGTTCAGGGGATGTTCTCGGGAAAAGCCTGGCGCGTCGAGCGCTTCGGCACGCCGCGTGAGGCGGTCCGGCTGCAGGACATGACCTGGGAGGAGCCGAAACCCGGCCAGGTGCTGATCCGGGTGCGCACGGCGGGCACCGGATTTCCCGACCTGTTGAGGGCCACGGGGCGCTTCCCACTGCTCGGTGATCCCCCTTCGGGCGGGCGAGGAGGCCACAGGGGAGGTTGTCGCCGTACCGCCGGGCTCACGGTTCGCGCCCGGCAACCGCTCCACGGAAATCACCTGGTTCCTGGAGGGGTGGGGCGGATACGCGCAGTACACATATCTGCGTGAGGTGTCGGCCGTCCGGGCGCCCTCGGCCATGACGGACGAGGAGGCGGGTGGGTTCCCGATCGCCTTCCGGACCGCCTACGCCGGCCTGGGGGCTCCCGGCCCGGGCAAGTCGGTGGTCCGGGTGGCGGGGTAGCCGCGCGGGTCAGGTGCCGTCGGCCGGGGAGGCACCCAGAGCGCGCCACAGGCGGGGAGTTCCTCGCCGGGTGTGCGCGGACGTCAGGGTGTACGTGGCGGACGTCGGGGCAGTGGACCTCCGTGCCGGAACTGTGGCTCGCCCTGGGCGCCCCGGTGGCCGACGCTCTCATGGGCCTGCCGGCCGGCCGCGCCCCGCCGCTGCGCGCCGTGCGGATGGAGCCAGTGGACGCCGTTCACTCGCCCTCATGGCGACACGTGTATTGCCCGCTCCCGCTACAGGAATGCGGGAGCGGGCAATACCAGGACAGACCCAGACGCCGTGCCGGCCTCGCCGGAGGCGGTCGGGCTGAACGCAGGGTCCGTGGCCGCCGTCCTGGTCACGCATGCGCACAATGACCACATCGACGCGGCCGAACACCTGCGCGCCGCGTATGACGTGCCCGTCCTCATGCACCAGGGTTCCCCGCACCGGGAGCACCGGACCTGCCCGGTGCGCCCGTGCCCGTGCCCGTGCACACACCGTGGCACACCAAGGGCCACTGCGCCTACCACCCGCCCTGCCGCGGCGACTCCCTGGCCGTGATCGAGAGGCTGGACGCGGGTCTCGTCCTGCCCGGCCACGGGCCTGTGCACCACGGTCGGCCAAGGAGGCTGCTCTGACGGCCCGCGAGCACGCCGCCGCCAGGTGGACGGACCTCGGATCCGAGGGGCGGCCGACACCCGCACTCGTCCCCCGGCCGGCGCATACAACGGTCCACCAAGGGTCGTCAGGGCGGCGGTTCGACGACATACTTACCGAGCAGTATGTACGGGGCGGGAAGCTCGTGCGAGTGATGTCGCCGAACCCTCGGGAGGTCGAAGAGGGCACACACTTCCTATATGCGCAGGCACATCAGCGCCTATCGTGAAGAGTGGGCATGCCAGACGGACCATCTGGCGCTGACACTTATCCGCACGGGACCCTCGGCGTGGGTACCATGCGCAACGTCATCCATAGCAAGGGAGTGAACGGTGTGACCAGCCAATCAGCCTCCACGCTCCGATCGCGGTACGTAGCACAAGCCGCGTCGGACCTGGAGGAGAACCGCCAGCAACAGCGGGAGCTGGCGGAGAGGATCACGGTGTTGAAGCAGGAGGAAGCCCTCCTGTCGGACATCCTCAACCTCGCCGAGCGGTACGAGGGTTTCGCGGACGCGTCCCGTCTGCCCGAGCAGTTGCAGGACAAGCCCGTCGCCGCAAAGGCGAAGCAGGCCCCCGCCGGAGTTGCTGCGCGGCGCTCCACATCGGCCAAGACCACATCGGCCAAGACCACTCCGGCCAGCCAGACGGCGAAGGCCGGCGCGAAGGGGAAGTCGCGCCGGCCTCTGCTCGGTGACCTGCTGGCGGACCTGCTCGGCCAGTACGACGAGCCGCGTCTGGCGAAGGAGTTGCGGGACGAACTCCTCGAGAAACACCCGGACCGCAACCCCACACCGCAGGTGGTGCGGAACACCATCGAATCCCTGGTCGCCAAGGGACGTATCAGGCGTCACAAGCAGCAGCGTTCCGTCATGTACACCCTGGTGAAGCGGGGCGAGGCGGACAGCTCCGACTGACACCTGCGCTCGTCCCGCGGGCAGTGGTCCGCAGCCAGGCACTGCTCTGCACCTCGTGCGACACAGCCCGCCACGCGGGACGGGTGAGGCACCTCAGGGTGTGTGCCCAGGGTTCCTCCTTACAGAAGCCGTGCCACCTGGTCGAGGTCGTCAGCGGTCGGGCTGAGCATGAGTTCGTCGAGTCGGTGCCGTACGGGCGACGGTCGAGGCCTTCGAGCCCGATACCGATCTTCACGAGCGGGCATCCTCCTCACGACGGAGCCGACGGACGGAAAGATCCCGCCCGGGCTTCCTCTGTTCCCCCTTACCTCCACGGACCTCCAGGGGGAGAAGGTTCACCCGGAGTTGCCACCCCGTCTTAACGTAGGTGTGAACACCCCACTCACCGATGTGACGACACCCGTCGGCGCACCCCCGCTGCTGCGACCTATCCCCGCCACACGTTGTCGAACGCGGCGTTCTCGATGTCATGCCGCAGACGTACGGCCTCCAGCTGCGTCACCGCGCCGCCGACCGCGGCCAGCACCGTCGTGACCGCGTCCGCGTCGAGGCTCTCGTAGGCCTCGGCCGGGTCCGCCCCGATCCCTGCGGCTGCCAGCAGAGCGGCGAGGACGGGGTCGCCGGACAACCCGCGTTCCTCCGCACCACGGCGCGCCTGCGAATCGGCCAGGACGGGCCGCGCGGACCCCAGCCAAAACCCGTGGCCCCGTGGGTGGGTGACCAGCCCGGCCCGCTCCAGGTCGTCGACGTAGGCCGCGGCGAGCTCGCTGCCGCGGCGCCACAGCCAGTCGTCGACCGTCTCGTACGGCTCCCGCCGGGTGAGCGAGGCGTCCGCCTGGTCCAGCAGACGGTCACCCGTCGCCACCCGAGGGCCGGGCACCATGCGGTCGCCGTCCAGGCTCAGCGCCCCGTTCTCCAGGAGATCGACCGCCTCGGCCCCCGCGAGCGCGAGGGACAGGTCGCCCTGCGCCACGGGCAGGTCGGTCGGCATGCCCAGAGTGATGAGCGCGAGGTCCCGTGCGGTGGTCATGAGTCCCGCCTCGTCTCCAACAGGCGCAGCCACACCTCGCTGATGGTGGGGAAGGCGGGTACGGCGTGCCAGAGACGCTCGAGCGGCACTTCCCCGGCGACGGCGACGGTGGCCGAGTACAGCAGCTCGCCGACGCCCGGTCCGACGAAGGTGGCGCCGACGACGACCTGGCGGTCCCGGTCGATGAGGATCCGGGCCCGGCCCCGGTAGTCGGGCCGGTACTGGACGGCGCCCGCGAGGTGACCGATCTCGTAGTCGACGACCTCGACGCCCCGACCGGTGCGCTCGGCCTGGCTGACGGTCAGGCCCACAGAGGCGACCTCGGGGTCGGTGAACACGACGCCGGGGACGGCCTCGATGTCGGCCGTACCGCTGTGCGGAGCCCAGCGGCCGGTGTCCAGCCGCTCACCTCGGGCCCGGCAGGCGATCACGGCACCGGCGATGCGCGCCTGGTACTTCCCCTGGTGGGTGAACAGGGCCCGACGATTGACGTCGCCGACGGCGTACAGCCAGTCCCCGGGGACGGCGGTGACGGTGAGACTGTCGTCGGCGGCGAGCCAGTCACCCGGCTTCAGTCCCACGGTGTCGAGCCCGATGTCCTCCGAACGCGGGGCGCGGCCGGTGGCGAAGAGGATCTCGTCGGCGGTGATCTCACCGCCGTCCGACAGAGTGACACGGACCTCTCCGTCGTCCACCCTCGCCGCGCCGACGACGGAGATGCCGAACCGTACGTCCGCACCGGCCTCCCGCAGGCGCTCGGTGACCAGCTCGCCCGCGAAGGGCTCCAGCCGGGGCAGCAGCCTGTCCCCCCGGGCGAGCAGGGTCACCCGGCTGCCCAAGGCCTGCCAGGCGGTGGCCATCTCGACGCCCACCACACCGGCGCCGACGATCACGAGGCGCCGCGGCGGCTGCTGGGCGCTGGTCGCCTCCCGGCTGGTCCAGGGCCGAAGGTTCTCGATCTCGGGCAGCGGGGGCAGGTCCGCGCGGCTGCCGGTGCACACGGCGACGGCGTGCCGGGCCCGCAGGCGGACGGTGTCGCCCTCGGGCGTCTCCACGGACACCTCGCGCTCCCCCGCCAGCCGTCCGTGGCCCCGCAGCAGGTCGATGCCGGCCGACTTGATCCACTCGACCTGGCCCTCGTCGTTCCAGTCGGTGGACATGCGGTTGCGGTGCGCCAGGACGGCCTCGACGTCCAGCGGGTTCTTGACGCCGGGGTCGAGACCTGGGACGTGCATGGCGTCGGCGCGAAGCAGGACGGGGCGCAGCAGGGCCTTGCTGGGTTCGCAGGCCCAGTACGAGCACTCGCCGCCCGCCAGTTCGCTCTCCACGAGGACGGTGCTCAGGCCCGCGGCGGTGGTACGGTCCGCGACGTTCTCGCCGACCGGACCCGCGCCGATCACTATGACGTCGTACGTGCGGATGTTCTCGGTCGTCATGTGTCCTCCAGTGGCTGGATGCCGGTCGGATGGGTGCCGTGGTCCGTGGTGGCTCTCAGCGGCCGGGGGCGCGCTCGGTGACCTCCTGGAGGAACCACTCATTGCCGTCGAGGTCCTTGAAGGCGGCGAAGGTGCCGTAGCTGACCCGCTCGGGGTGCAGGCCGGGCACTCGGTGGGAGTCACCGGCGTGGTGGAAGGCGCCGGTCTCGTCGCGGAAGGGGCCAGAGACCTCCACACCGCGGGAGGTCAGCTCCTCCTGGGCCGTGACGATGTCGGTGACGGTCAGCTGGAGGCCGTGGAGCGTGCCCGCCTCCTGCCGGGTGAGGCCCTCCCCGAAGATGATCGAGCACTCGGAGCCGGGCGGCGTCACCTGCACGATCCGGTAGCCGTCGTTGATCGGGAAGTCGGCATCGAGGCGCCAGCCGAGCTGCTCCACGTAGAAGCCCTTGGCTCGGTCCACGTCGGAGACGGGCAGAATGACGACTTCCAGCTTCATGTCCATGGCTGTGATCTCGCTTTCGATGGTTCGGTCATGGGTTTTGGGTCGCTCGAGACCACACCCGTCAGCGGTGCTCACATACGTCGGCGAGCACCGAGCTCTCAAGTGTCGGCCGCGATCGACATGTGCCGCTTCAGTCATCTGAGGGTGTGGCTCGACAGCGTTGACTACTCGTTACTGAAGCCAGAGCACCTGACGGCGTCCGGATACGTGTGAAGGTTCGGCGCTCCGCCTTCAGCAAGGCGCGCGCACGACGGAGGTCATCGACCGATCACGGGAGGACAGATCTTGAGAAGAACCTCTCCCACCTCCCGCGCCGGCCGCGCCCTGACGGTGGGTGCACGGACGTCAGGTGCTCGGGTGCCACCACCGCTGTCATGACGGCCCCTCAGACTGACGGCGTGCCAGCTCAGTTCGATGCCCTCGACAAGGGCACCGACCTGATCACTGTCGTCATCGGCCGGCACCACTGACGTTCCCTTCGTAGCGAGGTGACCGGTCCGGCACGATCCGGTGCCGACCGGGCCTTTCGCGTGGTGCCGCCGGTCAGATGAAGCTCGAGGCCACCGGGCCGTACCCCGACAGCGCCGCGCCCTCGGCCCAGTTCCACACCTGGGTGTCCCTTGGCCAGTCCCGGTCCTCGGAGCCTCCCGCGGCTCGGGACGGCACCTCGCCGGAGACACGGTGGAGATCCGAACGAGGTTGCGGTGCGGTCTGTACGTGTGTGTGCGTCATGGAAGCCATGTCCTGCCCTCGCTCTTCGGTCGGCGGTGTGAGTACGGCTGAGGGGGTGGCGGGTCCCGTGCAGGGGGAACGCGGGACCCGCGGTCGAGGGGAGGGATAGATCAGGCGGCGACGCCGACGTTGATGATGACCGGGATGTTGTCGCGCGTGGCCTTGGAGTACGGGCAGATCTGGTGGGCGGCGTGCGCGAGCTCCTCGGCGGTGGCCTGGTCGACACCGCCGAGAACAGGGTTGAAAACCGCGGAGAGGGAGAACTCGCCGTCGTCGCCGTGGGTGAGGGTGATCTCGGCGGTGATGGTGGTGCTGGTGAGCCGTATCTTGCGGATGGTCGCGGCGCGGCGCAGGGCGCCGAGGAAGCAGGCGGCCCAGCCGGCGGCGAGGAGCTGCTCGGGGTTGGTCGCGGTGCCCGCACCGCCGAGCTCCTTGGGGAGGGCGAGGCCGGTCTCCAGCAGACCGTCGGAGGAGCGGACACGACCGCCGTTCCGGCCCTCTCCGTCGACGTCGACAACGGCGGTGTAGCTGACTGCCATGACTGGTGCTCCCCATCTGGGTCGAAAGGTCTTTGGTCGCCTGCCGACCAGGACACTCTTTTCGTCACCGGTTGAGGCGGTGACGCAATCATGGCAGCCGCTTTCGTCACCCGTCAAGGTGGTGATTGGAGGCTTTCGGTGGCTGCCCCTCCCCCACGGCGGACCCGTGCCCCTCCGACCGGCTACACACCGCGGTCGGCAACGCTGCCCGCACGCCTCGAGCTGCACCCAGTCCGCTGCCACTCAGGAGATCCGGGCGCTCGAGCGGGAGGCGGGCATGCCCCGTTCACCCGTAACAGCCGAGTTCACCCGTAATGGCCGACGGATGCATGTCACCGAGGCCGGGAAGATGCCGGCCGTCACACCGAGGTGATCCTGGGCAACCTGCATGACGCCCAGCACCGGCTGCAGGCGTCGGCGCGGCGGCATGCCGGGCGGGTGCGTGTCTGCGCGTCCCCCCAGCGCGAACACCACGCCGGCCCCGGATGCGGCGTGCCGTGCGCCTCGCCGGGCCGACCGGGCACGCTGGGTGGCTGGTTGCTTGGGGTGGCGTCCTGGGGTGTGGCGGCCAAGTTGTCGTACGCCGGCGCCCTGCTGACCGCCAGGCGAGTCCGATGGCCCAACTCGCTGTGACGGTGCGGTCGTCGGGCCATCTCCGTCGACATCCTCGAGGTCGAGAGCGGCCAGAGCGTCTCACAGCGCGGCTCGGGAGTCGACGACGAGTCTGGGACAAATCCGGTACCAGGGGATGTCTATGATCGGGCGGGAGGAACAGTCGCTCGGCGATCTGCTTGTTGGTCCGCCCGGTGGCGGCCGGCCTCGCGACCTCCCATTCCTGAGCGGTCAGCGTCCCCTTGCCCGGTTGGGCGGTGGCGGCTGCGGGGTGACCGCCGGCGCGGAGTTCAGCCGTGGCGCGGGCCGCCCACGGTTCCGCTCCGAGCTCGTTGAACGCCTCGGACGCCTTGACCGGTTGCTCGCGAGCTTCCTCCGTCGCACGCCGACGGCGTAGGCGTTCGCCGTAGTACAGGGCTACCCACGCGACGCCGAAAGGCCAGTCGCCGGGCCCAGCCGGGGAAAGTGCCCGGTCGACAGGGCGAAGGCCGCGTCGGTAGGCGTGGTCCCGGCATGCTGTGCCGGATGCCTACAGCCCCAGGTCGAGGGCGAGGCACGAGTAGAACTTCCACGAGCCTTCGGGGTCGTACGATGCACTCGCCCCGCCGCCCGGCGCCGCCTCTACCTCTTCGGTCATGTCCTCGAAGCGGATGCGCTCGGGAAGCCTGCCGTATCGCGCGTGCCGTACCGCCGCCGCGGCGTCCGTGGTGGGCTTCTTGTTCATGGCCGTGCTCCACTTCGTCGATCGCGGCCGGCGTCCTGCTTGTTGCCTTGGACGACGATGAGCATGCTCCTCCATTCGTCACCTGTCAAGGTGGTGACGGTCGGGCGCGGGCCGGTTACCCCGTGACGTCGGCTTCGAGGATCGTGGCGGTGAAGGCCTCGGGCCGCTCCTGGGGTGGTTGCGGCCGACCCCCGGGACGACGTAGTGCTTCCAGGGGCCCGAGAAGTGGGCGGCGTAGCCGCTTCCGCCGGTCGGCGGGATGACACCGTCAGCCTCTCCATCCAGCGTCACGGCAGGAACGATGATCTTCGGCTGCTCCAGCAACCGTTTCTCCAGCTCCGCGTAACGGAGATCGCCGGGGGCCTTGGCCAGGCGGTGTCCGGGCCACGTCCCGTCCGCACACAACTCCCGTGGTGGAACAACGCCAACGACAACGGCACCTTCAAGTCGGACAACGAGCTCAACGAGCTCCACGCCGAGGATCAGGTGGACTTGGCGAGGACACCATCGCCTACCGCCGCATCGGTGAGCGCTCCGCGCTGACCTGGTTCGTCCTGCACGAGCTGCCGGGCGTGGAGAACGTCAAGAACTGCGACGGCTCTTGGACCGAGTACGGCAGCCTCGTCGGCGTCCCGATCGAGCTCGTCGCCACCCCGTGGAGCGCGGCTCGCTGACTCAGACCGACCTACCCTGGGCGGCGCTGAGCTACCGGGTCTTCCAGGCCTGACAGCGCCGCGGCATCTCAGACCTGCCGTCTCAGGGCGCTGCTCTCTCCATGAGTTCTGCCGCCCGGAGCATTCACGCCGATTTCCCCGATGGAAGGGGAAATCGGGTCCGGTCCCGTAGTTCCGGAGCCGGGTCCCTACGATCCCTGGCTCTCCTCGATCATCCGGACGACGCCGGAGATCTGCCGCCGTGCGGCACGGCCTTCAGACAGGTACGCGCAGAGGCCCCGTACCTGCCGGTCCGACACCGCTGGGGGTACGGCGTGGATCCGGTGAGTTCCAGCTCGGCGGGCTCACCGGACCTCGACCCGTGTTCCTCCGGGTATGTCGCCCTGGTCGACGCGTGGTCCAACCTTGATGTGGCCGTCGTCTACGCGGGGATCGGCGCCTGTCGGGGCTCGCGCTGGTGGTGGCCCGTGCGTGGGCGGGTCGTTCGCGGGCGGAGGAGGCGGATGCGGAGGGCAGAGTCGCCCTCTGATCAGTGAGTTGTGGGAGCTCTTTCCGTCGAGTGGTGCCGGAGACCATGGTGCACGAGCCGCAGGGCGGGGGCCGGTGGCGGGCCGGGGACCGTGAGGTGCCGGCCGCGATCATCTTCCATGGCGTCCGGCCACCCGCTCGCCCACGAGATGGGCGAGCGCGACAACGACTGTGCGGCCGGTCTCAGATCCAGATGTCGAGCCACATCCTGGCGCGCCAGTCGGCGTACGGGATCGTCTGCCCGGTGTAGATCGGGAAGAAGTAGATGAAGGTCCAGGCGATGAGCAGGACCAGCACGCCTGCGGCCACCGTGCCTCGTGTGCGGCGCTTGTCAGTCACTCCCGGCGGACCAAGCAGGGCTCCCAGCATCATCGCCACGGCCAGGCACAGGTACGGCACGAAGACGACCGCGTAGAAGGAGAAGATCGTGCGGTCCTGGTGCAGGAACCAGGGCAGATAGCCGGCACCCATCGCACACAGGATGGCGCCGGCGCGCCAGTCTCGGCGCAGCGCCCATCGTCCGTCCCGGGTTTCGGCGCCTCGTAGTGCAACAGCACAGGGCGGCCCAGGACCAGCCAACTCCAGCGATTCGACTGCCACTTGTGGGGAGTGTGCAGCCCCACATTGAACTGGTACACCCCGTACTCGTAGTGCCACAGGCTGCGCAGCGAGGCCGGAATCCACGACCAGGTGCCGCCGCGGCCGTCCGCCCAGTGGCGTCCGTAGCCGTTGCCGGACAGGAACCAGCCGGTCCATGTCGCCAGATACGTCACCACGGCGACCGGGACGAGGGACAGCACCGACCAGTTGAGGTCTTTGCGCAGCACCGCGCGGTAGGGGCGGCGCGCTCCCGCTACGCGGCGAGCGCCGACGTCCCACAGCAGGCCAAGGATCACGAAGAAGGCGAAGAAGTACAGGCCGTTCCATTTGGTGGAGGCCGCCAGTCCCAGGAAGAGGCCGGCTGCGAACCGCCAGGGACACAGCCTCGTCCGGGCATGGTCACCTGTGTGTCCGTCCGGGCGTACCCGCCCGTCCTCGTCCACCGGTAAGGCCGCCTCGAGCCGGGCTCGTGCACGGTCCCGGTCGATGAGCAGGCATCCGAACGCCGCCAGTGCGAAGGACATGACGACGAGGTCGAGCAGAGCGGTGCGACTCATCACCACGTGCAGACCGTCCATCGCCATCAGTGCTCCGGCCAGGCAGCCCAGCAGGGTCGAACGGAACAGGCGGCGTCCTATTCGGCACAGCATCAGCACCGACAGAGTGCCCAGGGCCGCCGTCATGAAGCGCCAGCCGAACGGGGTCAGGCCGAACATCCACTCGCCGAGGGCGATCACCCACTTGCCCGTCGGCGGGTGCGCGACGAAGGACCCGGTGTCGGAGAGCGGGATCACCTGGGGATCGGCGAGTATCTGCGGGTCGGCGATCTTGCGGTCCGGCCAGGTGCTCTCGTAGCCGAGCCGCAGCAGGGACCAGGCGTCCTTGGCGTAGTACGTCTCGTCGAATACGACCGCCCGCGGCCGGCCAAGGTGCCAGAAGCGGATTGCCCCGGCCAGGACGGCGACGATTACCGGCCCCAGCCGGTCCATCGCCTTCGCGACACGGTACGCCCGTGCCGGATCGAGACGTGTGAGCTCGCACTGACAGGCCGGCGGCTTCGGAAAGGGCGGAAACAAGACGCTCGCGGATGTCGGTCCCCGGGCGTGCGACGTATCCGAATCTCCGAAGTCGTTCCTGCCAGTCTTTGGGCTGCGTTGTCGGACGGGTGCCGTCGAAGACGGGGGAACGGGTCGCTTCGCTACTCGTCACTGAATGACCTTAGGGGTCATGCACGCACGTGTGTCCCGCGCCGGTCTCTTCGGAGCGGGACACACGTCTTCACGGGGCCAGGTCGGTCAGAAGGTCAGGCTCCGGCGTTGCGCAGGCCGACGCCGGTGACCGGGAGCCCGTCGTAGGTGGCGTACGGGCAGCCGTCCCAGTTCGCCGGAACCGACCCTCTTGGACGCCGGGGGGTCAGACGGTGATGGTCTTGTACTCGGTGTAGGTGCCGAGGCCGACCGCGCCGTACTCGCGGCCGATGCCGCTGGCCTTGAAGCCCCCGAACGGGCCGTCGAAGGCGACGGAGGCGCCGTTGACGGTGATGGTGCCGGTGCGGACGCGGCGGGCGACCGTCAGGGCGCGCTCCTCGTCGGAGGACCAGACGCCGCCGGAGAGGCCGTACTCGGAGTCGTTGGCGATGCGGACCGCGTCGTCCTCGTCGTCGTAGGCAATGACCACCAGGACCGGACCGAAGATCTCCTCCTGCGCGATCCGCATGGAGTTGTCTACGTCGGCGAAGACGGTGGGCGTGACGTAGTTGCCCTTCTCCAGGCCCTCGGGGATCTGCGGGCCGCCAGCGACCAAGCGGGCGCCCTCCTCGATGCCGAGCTGGATGTAGGTGCGTACCTGCTCCTGCTGGTCGGGGCGGATCATCGGGCCGATGAAGGTGTCGGGGTCGTTCGGGTCGCCCACCTTCAGCGACTCCACCAGTTCCTTCAGCGCGGCCACGACCTCTTCGTACCGGCTGCGCGGGGCCAGGATCCGGGTCTGGGCGATGCACGACTCGCCGTTGTTGAGCAGGGAGCCGAACTTGACGCCCGCGACGGCCTTCTCGATGTCTGCGTCGGGAAGAATGATGGCGGCGGACTTGCCGCCCAGCTCCAGGCTGACCCGCTTGAGCTGCTCGCCCGCGATCGAGGCGATACGGCGGCCCGCCCGTGTCGAGCCGGTGAAGGCGATCTTGTCGACGTCCTTGTGTGAGACCAGGTACTCACTGGTCTCCCGGTCCGCGGGCAGGACGCTGATCACGCCCTCGGGCAGGCCCACCTGCTCCAGCAGCTCGGCCAGGAAGCCCATGCTCAGCGAGTTCTCCGGGGACACCTTCAGGACCACGGAGTTGCCGGCGACCAGGGCCGGGATGATCTTCGAAGTGGCCGAGGAGAAGGGCGAGTTCCACGGGATCACCGCGGCCACGACGCCGATCGCCTCGCGGCGCACCACGCTGCGCACCGGGGACGCCGGGTCGGAGGGCACGAGCGTCTCCTCCCAACCGAACTGCTCGGCCGCCTTCAGGTAGGCGTTCGCCTGCCGGGTCAGGCCGGGCTGTCCGGCGCGGGTGAACCATCCGGCCGAACCGTTCTCCAGCGAGATCAGGTGTGCGATCTTCTCCGCGTTCTTCTCGCGCAGTGCGTTGAATCGCCGCAGGACCGCGATCCGCTCCGCGGGCGGTGTCAGACGCCACGCGCCGGCCTCGAAGGACGCCCGTGCCGCGGCAACCGCGCGGTCGATGTCCGCCGGGTGCGCCTGCGCGGCACGGCCGACCACCGACCGGTCGTGCGGCGAGGCGATGTCGAGCAGCTCCGGGTTGCTCGGCTCGACCCAGGAACCTCCGATGAAAAGCCGGTCGTAGGTGATCATGCGCTTTCTCTCTTCCGGTGTTTTCGGTTCAGTTCAGTCGGGATTCAACTGCCACATCAATGTAGCACTTATATTCTTTAGATACACATAACAGTGACCTCAAAGTCGCGATCCTCTACAGGAGGTACATCTGAGCCCTGAGCGGGCGGCCGACGTGGCGGTCGACACGTATCTGTGCGACATCGGCGCCCCACGTCACGAGCCCGCGTGATGACGAAGGCCACATGCACCTCCACGCGGCTCCCGTGTCGCCCTCCGCGGCTGACCGTCATATGGCTGATGTGTCCGGTTTCGTTGCGGACGAGAGTGTGTGCCGCCGGTCCCGCTCACCGAGAGGAACAGCCTCGGATCTGCCGCCCGTCCTCATCGAATCCACTATCCGTCACCCCTTTGACAGGTGACGAGGGGTGTGCGAGGGTCGTCGCGTCAAGGCCGCGGGGATCTCGTTCCGCCGATATGAGCGGGAGTTTTCCCGGGCTCGGGCCGGTCACCGGAAACGCACGACGGAGGGCATCACATGATCAACAGGCGTACCTTCAGCAAGGCCGTCAGCCTGGGCACCGGCGCGGCGGCGGTCTCACTGTCCGGCCTGCAGACCAGCGCATCCGCCGCGACCGCCGCACACGAGCCGGGCGGCGCTTCCATCCCCACCGTGCCCGCCGTCACCCCGGGCACCCACACCGAGTTCGGCACGATCAAGCAGGTCAAGGCGGGGGTCCTGGACATCGGCTACGCCGAGGCCGGTCCCGCCCACGGCCCGGTCGTCCTCCTCCTGCACGGCTGGCCCTACGACATCCACAGCTTCGTCGACGTAGCCCCGCTCCTCGCCGACCAGGGTTACCGCGTCATCGTTCCCTACCTGCGCGGACACGGCAGCACCCGCTTCCTGTCCCGGAACACTCCCCGCACCGCGGAGCAGTCCGCCATCGCGCTCGACATCATCGCCCTGATGGACGCCCTCAAGATCCACAAGGCCGTCCTCGCCGGCTTCGACTGGGGCTCGCGCACCGCCGACATCATCGCCGCCCTGTGGCCCGAGCGCGTCAAGGCCCTTGTCTCCACCAGCGGTTACCTCATCACCGACCGCAAGGCGCAGTTGGAGCCCGCCCTCCCGGCCGTCGAGCACAACTGGTGGTACCAGTGGTACTTCGCCTCCGAGCGCGGCAAGAAGACCATGGAGAACGTCGACAAGCGCATCGCGCTGTGCCGCTACGTGTGGACCCTCGTCTCCCCCAACTGGAACTTCGACGACGCCACCTACCAGCGCACGGCCCAGGCCTTCAAGAACCCCGACTACGCCGCCGTCGTCCTCTACAACTACCGCTGGCGCATCGGCCTCATCGAGGGGGAGCGACGCTACGACCGTTACGAGAAGCTCCTCGCGGCCCAGCCCCCCATCGGCGTTCCCACGGTCACCCTCGACGCGGCACTCGACCCCTTCACCCCGGCCGGCGGCGGCTCCACCTACCGCGACCACTTCACCGGCCCGTACCAGCACCGCACCATCGCGAACATCGGCCACAACCTGCCACAGGAAGCGCCCACCACCTTCGCCCAGGCCGTGGTCGACGCCGACCACCTCTAAGATCCGCACCCGTGACCGACCCGGCCCCCGCACACCGCGTCGGTCACGCCCAGGTGGAGTTCCTCCTGGCAGGGAGACGTCCATGATGATGGCCGCCTTCCCCGAACCGATCCCCACCGAGCACCTGAAGGAGGCGCACGGGCCGCGGATCACGCTGCCCGCGGAGTCCAGAGAGCCGGCCGGACGGCCTGCCGGGCCCGCAGCGGCACATGTGTGCGCCGGGCCCGGATGCGCGGCCGGGAAGGGCATCGTCCCTCCCGGCCGCGCCGGTGTTCAGGACTCGCCGCGCCTGGGCAGGCGCCAGTTCGGCCGCGGGAAATGGCAGGTGTAGCCGTCCGGGTAGCGCTGGAGGTAGTCCTGGTGCTCCGGCTCGGCCTCCCACAACGGGCCGGCCGGCACCACCTCGGTCACCACCGGTCCCGGCCACAGCCCGGACGCGTCGACGTCGGCGATGGTGTCCTGCGCGATGCGGCGCTGCTCGTCGTCAAGGTAGAAGATGGCGGAGCGGTAGGTGAGGCCGATGTCGTTGCCCTGCCGGTTCCTCGTGGTCGGGTCGTGGATCTGGAAGAAGCACTCCAGGATCGTGCGGTAGTCGGTGACCGCGGGATCGAAGGTGATCTCGATCGACTCCGCGTGTTTTCCGTGGTCGCGATAGGTGGGATCGGGCTTGTCGTCGTCGCCGCTGTAGCCCACCCGGGTGCGCTCCACACCGGCCAGCGCCCGGATCAGCTCGCCACCCGCCAGCAGCGCCTTCTCCTCGACGTCGCTCATGACACCTCACCTTTCTGTCCGCGTCTGTCCGTGCGGGCTCCAGGCTCGCGCGCCGGAAGCTCCACACCCTTCCGTCACCATCTTGACGGGTGACGGATCGCATGACAGATTCATCACCTGCCAGGGCGGTGACGAAAGCCGGTAGGACCGGCCCGCCCGTATACCGAGGAAATGCCTGAGAGGGGTTTGTCGTGGTGAGCATCAAGGGTGGACGCAAACGGCTGGTAACGGGTGTGGTCTCGACGGTCACGGCGGGTCTCGCGTTCGGTGCGTTCGCCCTCAGCGGCACCGCCAACGGCGCGGCCAAGACCGCCGAGACCGCCGAGGCCGCCGAGGCCGCCGACGCAGGCCGACACGCCAAGCCGACCATCGTCCTGGAGCACGGCGCGTTCGCCGACGGCTCCAGCTGGAACGGCGTCATCGCTGACCTGCGCGCCGACGGCTACCCGGTCATCGCCGCCGCCAACCCGCTGCGCGGCCCGGCCTCCGACGCCGCCGCCCTGCGCACGGTCCTCGACCACGTCAAAGGCCCGAAGATCCTCGTCGGCCACTCCTACGGCGGCAACGTCATCAGCCAGGCCGCCACCGACGACCCCGAGGTCAAGGCCCTGGTCTACGTCGCCGCCTTCCTGCCCGCCCCCGGCGAGAGCGCCCTGGAGCTCACCAACAAATACCCGGGCTCCACCCTCCCCGACGCCCTCGATCCGGTCACCTACAAGCAGGCCGACGGCTCCACCGCCACCGACCTGTACATCCAGCAGGACAAGTTCCGTCACCAGTTCGCCGCTGACGTGCCCGCCCAGCAGGCCGCCCTGATGGCCGCCGAGCAGCGTCCCATCGCCCAGGCCGCCCTGGAGGAGAAGGCCACCACCGCGGCCTGGAAGACCAAGCCCAGCTGGGACGTTGTCACCACCCGCGACCTCAACATCCCCGCCGCCGTCCAGCGCTTCATGGCCAAGCGCGCCCACGCGCACACCACCGAGGTCGCCGCCTCCCACTCGGTCGCCGTCTCCCACCCCCGCCTGGTGGCGGACGTGATCGAGCGGGCCGCCCACGCCACCGCCCGCTGACACCCCTCGAAGGACGGCGGGACTCCAGGTCCCGCCGTCCTCGGGACATCAACGGCACACCACACAGGTGTGCGGCCCGCACAAGAATGGACGCCATGACCTCACGCTCCGACCCCCGGGCGCTCGGTGCCTTTCTCAGGGCCCGTCGGGCGCAGCTGGATCCGCGGGAGTGCGGCCTGCCGGAGACGGACTCCGCGCGCAGGGTCGCGGGAGTGCGCCGCGAGGAGGTCGCCCAACTCGCCGCGATCAGCGTGGACTACTACACCCGCCTCGAACAGGGCCGCGTCCGCGCCTCCGCCCCCGTCCTCACCACCCTGGCCCGCGCCCTGCGCCTCGACGACGACCAGCGGCATTACGTCTACGAACTCGCCGGCCGCCTACGCACGCCCACGCCACCGCCGACCCGCCCAACGCACACGGCCCGCCATGCGCCGCCTCCTCGACCAACTCACCCACACACCCACCCTGTTCACCGACCCCGCGATCCGCGGGATGCACCAGGATGGGGCACACGACTCCCGCGCCGCCGTCGCCGCTTTGCGCATGGAGGCCGCGGCTGACCCCGACGCGCCCGCCTCGTCGGCGAACTGACGATCCAGGACGCGGACTTCCGCACCTGGTGGGCCGAACACCGCGTCAACAGCGCGACCTACGGCACCAAGCAGTACCGCCACCCTTTGGTGGGCGACCCCACCCTCGACTGCGACACCTGGGCCGGCCCCGACGGCGCCGGACAACGCCTGATGGTCCTGACCGCGCAACCCGACAGCCCCGCCCACGACGCCCTGCGCATCCTCACCTCCTGGACCGCGGAGCGGGCGGAACCCGGCCGGGCGAAGGACAGGACACCGTGACCACCTGACCGCCGGAGGGACCCAGCGCGCGACCGTCGTGCGTGCGGCCGGCGTGCCCAGCGGCCCGGCCGCGTTCCGGGCAGGTGAACCCGCACGCCCCCACCCGGGTGCTGCTCTGTCAACAGGGCAGCACACTGAAGATGGCCCATGTCGCCTGGAGGAAACCATGTCTGCGTCCACCCGCATGCCCGCCGATCCGGCGTCGAGCCACCGGGCCATCGAGAACCTCATCGCACGTTACGCCGAGCTCGTGGACGGCGGAGATTTCGCGGGGCTCGGAGTCCTTCTCGCCGACGCCACCTTCACCGGCAGCGGCGAGCCGGTGAGCGGCCGCGACGCGATCGAGAAGATGTTCCAGGACACTGTGATCCTCTACGAGGACGGCACACCGCGAACCCAGCATGTGACGACCAATGTCGCCATCGAGGTCGACGAACAGACGGGTACGGCGGTCTCGCGTTCATACGTCACCGTGTTGCAGGCGCTGCCCGATCTGCCGCTGCAACCCATTGCCGGTGGCCGTTACCACGACCGCTTCGAGCGCCGTGCTGGGCAGTGGCGCTTCGTGGAGCGGCAGGTCCGCATCAGCCTCGTCGGCGATGTCAGGCGCCATCTGCGCCAGGCCGGCGCACAGCGGTAGCCCTCCCCCGGGGCCGGGCCGAACCGCAATTCGGAATTGCGACAAGGTTCATCCACTCCTTCTTCGGCAATTCGGAGGTCCAGGGGGCGGCACTGCTGCCCTCTGGTGCGGCGGGGGTGGGCAAGACCACCGTGCTCGACACGGTGACGACCGGCGCCGCGCACAACGGCGTCCGAGTCCTGCGCGCGGCCGGCATGCGGATCGAGGCAGACATCAACTACGCCGGTCTCAAGCCGCTCCTCGTACCGCTCTTCAACGACTTCGACATCCTGGACGACGTCCACCGCGACGCCCTGCGGGCCGCGGTCGGCATCCGCTGCAGACCTGCTCCCGACGGTCTCCTGACCTCCACCGCGGTCCTCCTGCTGCTCCGGCTGATCTCCGCCCCCGAACGCCGCTCCTGCTCGTCATCGACGAACTGCCCTGGCTGGACCGGGCGACCAACGCCGTGCTCGGCTTCGTGGCCCGACGGCTCGTCCGCAGCCGTATCAGCTTCCTCGCGGCCTCCCGTGAGGGCTCCGACAGCTTCTACGAGTCGAGTGACCTGTCCGAGCACCGGCTCGAGCCGCTGGACGACGCTTCGTCGGCCGAGCTGCTCGCACTCGCACACCCCGACGTCTCCCCCCGGTACGGCGCCACATCGCGGCCGAGGCACGCGGCAACCCGTCGGCGCTGGTGGAGCTGCCGATGGCGCGCTCCGCCGAGCAGCCCGCGATCCTGACGGCGGCGCCCACGCCCCTGAGCGAGTGCCTCCAGGTCATGTTCGCCACACGTCGCCGACCTGCCCGACCGCAGCCGGGAGCTGCTGCTGATCGCCGACCTCGACGGAACCGGTGACCTGGCTCCACCTAGGCGGCCGCGGTTGGCCGAGCTTCCGTCGACGACTTCGTTCCCGCCGAGCGGAACCACCTGGTGACGGTCTCGGCCGACGACCGCCGGCTGCCCTTCCGGCATCCGCTGACCGGTTCCGCGGTGGTGGAGCCGACGACCGCCAGCGCTTGAACCCCTGTGGGTCGCCCAGCTCAAGAGGCTCTCGGAGAGTGCCCCGGGAGACGGCAGCGCGTAGCCGACACCGTGGCGTGCACCGCGGGTGTCCCGCAACGCCGCCGGCCGGCACCCGGTGAGGGCGTCGGCCGGTCGAGGGAGTGTTGTCCGGGGGTCAGGCGGCCGGGACGGCGTCCTTGGCGGGGGCGGGCTCGGGGGTACGGGGCGTCTCGGCGGTCTTCCGCGCCGGCTTGAGGAAGAGGGCGAGGAGGATGCCGACGGCGAGGGTGGGGGCGATCCAGAGGTAGCCGGTGGCCGTCGCGTGGTCGAAGGCGTCGAGTGCGGTGTCGCGCAGGTCGGCGGGCAGACGGCCGATGGTGTCGGGGCGGGCGGCGTCGAAGCCGCCGGCGGTCGCCAGGCCGTGGGTGCGGTCGGCGAAGCCGGTGTTGAGGAGGGTGCCGAAGACAGCGACACCGAAGGCCGCGCCGATGGAACGGGCGAAGGTGACCACGGCGCTGGCCGCGCCGAGATCGGCGGTGGGCACGCTGTTCTGGACCGTGGTCAGCACGACCATGGGCACCATGCCGATGCCGACGCCGGTGATCAGGAAGTAGACGCTCAGCACAAGGGTGTTGGTGGCCGCCCCGATGGTGCCCAGCAGGAGCAGCCCGGCGAGGTTGGCGAGCAGGCCCACCAGGAGGATCGCTCGCAGCCGGTCGACGTGTGCGGCCCAGCGTCCGGCCAGGGACTGGCTGACGACCAGACCGGCGACCAGGGGCAGCATGTGGATGCCGGAGAGAGTGGCCGAGACCCCGTGAACGATCTGGAGGTAGGTCGGCAGATAGACCAGCACGGAGAACATCGCGGCGTTGGCGAAGAACCCGATCAGCGAGGAGAAGACCACGGTCCGGGAGGCAAGCATGGCCGGCGGCAGGACAGGGGCAGCGGCGCGGCGCTCGACCGGCACCAGCGCGACGGTCAGCGCGACGGTGGCGATGATCAGGCCGACGATGGCCGGCGAGCCCCAGCCCCAGCGCTCACCGAAAGATGTGATCAGGACCA
Source organism: Streptomyces sp. RLB3-17 (assembly GCF_007113425.2). Classification (NCBI taxonomy): domain Bacteria; kingdom Bacillati; phylum Actinomycetota; class Actinomycetes; order Kitasatosporales; family Streptomycetaceae; genus Streptomyces; species Streptomyces sp. RLB3-17. The sequence goes on from NZ_CP041610.2 coordinate 716,873, forward strand.
GGCCGGTGGCGATGGCGGCCAGGATGGTGGCGCCGAGGTAGTCGATGCGGGCCTTGGCGCCCCGGGTGGCCGCGGGCAGCGCCCGCGCGGCGATGGCCAGGGCGATGATGCCAACGGGCAGGTTGACCAGGAAGGCCCACCGCCAGGACAGCTGGTCGGTGAAGACGCCGCCCAGCAGGGGGCCGACGATGCTGGCGACGCCGTAGACCGAACCGAACATGCCCTGGTAGCGACCGCGTTCGCTCGGGGCGACGATGTCACCGACGAGGGCGAAGGTCAGCACGATCATGCCGCCGCCGCCCACGCCCTGCAGCACGCGGGCGCCGATCAGCTCGGGCAGGTTCCGCGCCAGGCCACAGACCACCGAGGCGATCAGGAAGATCGAGGTCGAGGCCAGGTACAGCCGCTTGCGGCCGAACATGTCGCCGAGCTTGCCCCACAGCGGGGTCACCGCCGTCGACGCGAGCAAATACGCGGCGCTGACCCATGCGATGTCGTCGAACCCGTTCAGGTCCTCCGCTATCCGGGGCAACGCGGTCGAGACGATCGTCTGGTCCAGGGCCGCCAAGAGGACCGCCAGGATCAGCGCGCTCATGGCGGCCGCCACACCACCTGCCTTGGGTGATGCGGACTGCTGTGCCTTCGACATCGGAACTTGCCTTTCTGGAAGTGGTGCACAGGGACGGTGCGCCGACCGCCATCAGTCGATCGGACTCATGGGTATGACGCTAGTGACCTTATGTGTCGCATCACTGTAGCAGTTACTGAAGAGGGTTCCACTCCCAAGAGGCGTTAGATGTCTCAGGCTTCACATTCCGCCACTAGACTCGGTGCGGTGAGAGCCGACGCAGCACGCAACCTGGAAGCCGTCCTGACCACCGGAGCACGCATGCTCGCCGCCGATCCCGGCGCCAGCATCACGAGCATCGCCACTGAGGCAGGTGTGGACCGGCGCACCGTCTACCGCCGCTTCGCCTCCCGCGAGGACCTCCTGGCGGCCATCTACGAATCCCGCCTCACGGCCATCGAGCACGCCATCGAGGACGCACGACTGCGCGAGGCACCCGTCGCCGTCGCCCTGCACCGTTACGTCGAGAACATCATCACCGTCAACCGCACCTGGCCCGTCGACCTCACCCGCATGCTCACCGACGACACTGTCCACACACGCCGCGACGCATCCATCGCCGAGGTCGACGCCTTCCTCCAACGCGCCACCGACGAAGGCCTCCTACGCCCCGGACTCCCGGAGGGATGGGCGAGCGCACTGCTGCCCCAGCTCATGCACCTCGTGTCCCGGCAGCTGCCCGAGCTGAGCCCCGGACAAGCGGCGGACGTCGTCGTCGACACCCTGCTGAACGGCCTCGGGGGAACATCCTGACACACAGACGGCGGTACACACGGGTCGCATCCCGCCCCCGCTCAACTCATTCCACGACCTGCCGAGCCCATACGTATTCGTCGAGCCGACGAAACATATCTCGCAACAGAAGGTACACACCTGGGACTGCGTGCCGGGCGGGCTGCGGCGAGCCGCATTCGGAGGGCGGGATGGCCGTACAGCGAGAACTCCTTCGGCCATATCGGCTGACGGAATCCGCCGGAGGCATCTAATCTTCTGCGTGAGGTGTGAGGGGGGACCGCACCCAGCATGTGAGGGGCCGGCCACCGCCGTGCTGTCACACGCGCGGCTGCCCGACATGTGGCTGCCGGGAACGCACCACCCTCGAGGTCCGGGCGGCGAGGGACGACGACGTACCCTCGCGATCGCGCCTGGCGTGATACGTATGCACGGACGCGAGAGCGTTCGGGGTGAAGGGAGTGGGGGACGGTGGAGTCTGTCTTCGGGACCATGGTCGGCCGCGAAAGCGAGCAGGAAGGGCTGTCGGCGTTCGTTGCGGCCCCCGGGGGCCGGGCACTCGTTCTGCGCGGTGACGCAGGTGTGGGCAAGAGTGCCCTGCTGGACCACGTCGCCGAACTCGCGACGGCGCAGCAACACAGGGTGATCAGGGCGGCCGGCGTCGAGGCCGAGTCGGAGCTGCCGTTCGCCGGTCTGCACCAGTTCCTGTATCCGCTGCTCACCTACATCGACCGACTGGACGACGCCCACCGGGGAGTCTTCGACGTCGTCTTCGGCAGGGGTGGGGGCACACCCCCCTCGGTCATGACGCTCGGGATCGCCGTCCTCGACCTGCTCGCCCTCGCGGCGTCGCAGAAACCCCTCCTGCTGGTGCTCGACGACGGCCAGTGGCTCGACACCTCCAGCACCCAGGTGTGCGGTTTCGTGGGGCGCCGGCTGACCGGCAGCTCGGTGAGACTCGTCGTCGGCCTGCGCTCCGAGGTGCCCTCGGGCTTCGACACCGCCGCGCTGCCGGAACTGCCGGTGACCACGCTGTCGGAGAAGGCCTCCGAGCAACTGCTGGACAGGCACCACCCCGGTCTTGACCCCCGGATCCGGCGTCTGGTCCTGGACGAGGCGCAGGGGAACCCGCTGGCCCTGCTGGAACTGCCGCCGTACGTGCGCGGCAACCGGACCGGACGCACTCCCGAGGAACTGTTCGGGTACACCGGCATCCCACTCCCCCTGCGTCTGCAGCACGTGTACGGCGCCCGTATCGCGGCCCTCGGCGACGCCGTGCGCGCGGAGCTGCTGCGAGGCGCCCTGGACGGCGTCGGTGCCGGTACGACGACCGTCCTCGCGGGGGGCACGCGTTACCGCATGGTGGAAGCCGACGAGGCCGCGGCCTGCGGCCTGCTGGACATCGACCCGCTCAGCGGTGACTTCGTCTTCCGGCATCCGCTGGTGCGTTCGGCCGTCGTCCAGAAGGCGACACCCAACGAACGGCGTGCGGCGCACGCCGTGCTCGCTCAGGTACACCGTGACGATCTGGAACGGCGTGCTACGCACCTGGCGGCCTCGACGGTCGACCCCGACGAGGAGGCCGCGGCGACGCTGGAGGCAGCCGCGGACTCCGCCATCCTGCGGGGTGGCGCGCTGGCCGCGGTGGCCTGGCTGACCCGAGCCGCGGAACTGAGCGAGAGCCCCGAGGAACGGTCCAGACGGCTGGGCAGCGCGGCCTACATCGCCGGGCACTCCGGCCGACTGGACCAGGCCCGGCGACTGGTCCGCTCGGGCACCGGGTCCGGCATCACCGATTCCCCGGCCTCGGCGGTCACGTCGGGCTATGTCGCGCTCTTCGAGGACGGGGACGTACGGTCCTCGCAGCGCCAGGTCTTCGCGGCGATCGAGAGCATGCGCGACAGCGGGGTGCGGGAGCCGGACGAGGTGCTCACACGACTGGTCGACCTGCTGCTGGCCATCAACCAGTACGCGAGTGACGAGGCCGCGTGGGAGCGGACTCATGAACTTCTGGGCCCCCTGGGCGACCTGGTGCCCTCGCATTCACGCATCTACCAGGACGCCTGGGGCGACGTGGTGCGTCGCGGCGCCGGGGTGCAGGAGCGGGTGGAACGCGCCTTCGCCGACCTCCGCGACCTGGAGCCGTGGGACATCACCCGGCTGGGGGTCGCCGCCTACCACGTGGACACCCTCAGCCATCACCGGCCGCATCTGCAGCGCACCGTGGACCGCGAGGTGGAGACGGGGGCCGTGGCCGACGCCATGACCATGCTGCACCTGATCATGCTCGACCAGATCGGGGTCGGCGAGTGGGCCGAGGCCGAACACACCGGACAGCGCTGCCTGGAGCTGACGACAGCGCACGGGCACGCCCTGTTCGTTCTTCACACCCAGGCGTATCTGGGGCTGTTGGCCGCGCTGCGCGGCGAGGTCGAACGCGCCCGCGAACTACAAGCCGCCGTCGAGGCCTGGGCCCGCCCCCGCGGCGTCGGATTCCTCACCCAGATCACCGACGCCATCGGCACCACCGCCGCCCTCGCCGAAGGCGACTACGAAGCCGCCTACCTCCACGCCATCGGCATCACACCCCCCGGCACCTTCCAGCCCTACGCCCACCAAGCCCCCCGCACCCTCCTCGACCTCGTCGAAGCAGCCCTCCACACCGGCCGCACCCAACAAGCCCGCGCACACGCCCTCGCCGCCCAAAACGCAGGCCTCCCGGACATCTCCCCCCGGCTCGCCCTCACCACCTACGGCGCCCTCGCCATCACCACCCCCGACCCCACCGAAGCCGACCACATGTACCACCGCGCCGAATCCCACCCCGCCGCCCCCCACTTCCCCTACGAACTCGCCCGCATCCGCCTCGCCCACGGCATCCGCCAACGCCACACCCAAGGACCCAAAGCCGCGCGGCGATTCCTCATCCAGGCCATGGAATCATTCGAGCGGCTGGGCGCACCCACCTGGACCGAACGCGCCCGGGCCGAACTCAAGGCATCAGGCCTGACCACGCACACCACGTCCGCCCAGCTCGCCGAACTCACCTGGCAGGAACGCCGGATCGCCGACCTCGCCGCCAGCGGCCTGACCAACAAAGAGATCGGCGAACGCATGCACCTGTCCCCCCGCACCGTCAGCTCACACCTCTACCGCGTCTTCCCCAAACTCGGCATCACCTCACGCGCCGCCCTGCGCGACGCACTGGGCAAGATCCCCGGCGACCAGAACGCGTGACCGTGCCGGCCTGCGGCCGCGGCACGTCGGGACCCTACGCGGGGTAGGCCCGGAGGCCGCGTTCGTCCAGCCAGCCGAGCACGTAGTCGGCGACGAAGCTCCATCCGCTGTCGATGACCAGGGAGTGGGCGCGGTCCGGGAACTGCTTCAGGTCGGTCACGGCCGTGGAGTCGCCGTACTGCTTGTACACCGCGCGCGTGACGGAGTCGGGCACCAGCAGGTCCTCCTGCCCGGAGATCAGCAGGAGCGGGCCACGGTCCGCGTTGCCGGCATCCACCACGGCACGCGGGCTGCGCACCGCGCCCGCGCACCCGAGGTCGGCGAGCAGACGGTGGGGCGTCGGCACGACATAGCGCTCGAAGAGCCGGAGCGACTCCTCCGCCCCCATGGTGTTCGCGAAGGCGTGGTGGAACTGCTCCGGAGACAGGGACACCAGCTGGTCGGCGGCGTCGGCCTGGCCGGGGGTCCACAACCGGGCCGGGGGGGCGGGCAGTGGAATGTCGTTGATCGGGGCGGGTGCGATGGCCACCGCGGCCCGGCCGATGTTGGCGCCGACGAGATGCTGCGCGATGAGGCCGCCGACCGAGTGGCCGACGATCACCGGCGCGGTTTCAAACGACCGTACGATCTTCGCGTAGTGGTCTGTCAGCACGTCCAGGCCGATGCCGGCGAGCGCCTCGGACCTGCGCATCTCCCAGGCGGCGGCCGCCTCCCCCGGCCAACCCGGCGCGAAGGCGAGGAACCCCCGGTTGGCAAAGCGCTCCACCCATGACTCCCAGGAGAGCGCGTGCAGCCAGGTGCCATGGATGAAGACGACGGGAGTGTGGTTCACGGCTGGCCCTCCGAGCATGACGATCAGGCGGCACTGGCACGCCGGCGACAGTTTCAGGATCGTTCAGGCGCAGGTCGGAGGCGACAGTCGAATGACTTAATGTTCACGGCCCGCGGCACCTTCAGGGCCCGAGCGCCCCGGGGAAGCCCGCCCCGCGCCGGGAGCCCCGATACGCACAGCCGTCCACCTGGCGGCCACCGCCGGATCCGCGGCGGCCAACTCCGCCCGCGCCGGACCCAGCGCCCGCTCCAGTACGTCGATGCCCTCCATCCGTGCCCGAGCAGGCGGAACAGGAGGCTGAGGAGCGCGCCGAGACCAAGGCGGCGGCCTCCCGGGACACTTCCGGCGTCCCCGTGCAGAGCTCGTACACCGTCGCGCAGATCCAGGCGATGGCCGCGGAGATGGTGCCGGGCAGCCAGTTCGAGTGCTTCAGCAACATCGTGGAGCACGAGTCCAGTCGGAACTACCAGGCCGCGAATCCCTCCTCCGGTGCCTGCGGCCTCTTCCAGGCACCGGAGGACTCCAAGACGTCCTCCGTCGGCACCGGTGGCGGACCAACCCGGCCGCCCGGATCAAGTGGGGCCTCAACCACATGAACAGCGTCTACGACAGCCCCTGTGGCGCCTGGGCGTTCTGGCAGGCCAACCGCTGGTACTGAGGCCCCGACCTGTCCGGGCACACGTACCGTGACATCACGCACGGCTCCCTCTGTCGGCGTCACGGGCGGCATGTGCCTCGAAGCGCTTAGGGTCGGGAGAAGACAGGTGTCGTGACCGGGAGGACGAGGTATGAGCGGGATACCGGGAGACACCGGACCGGCGGAGGACGCGGCACTGACACGGTCCGCGCAGGCGGGTGACGTTTCGGCACTGGCCCTGCTGCTGGAGCGGCACCGGCCCGGGATGCGTGCGGTGGCGGTCAGCCTGCTGGGACCGGGCCCGGACGTGGACGACGTCATGCAGGAAGCGGCACTGGTGGCGCTGCGCCGGATCGTGGACGTACGCGATCCGGAAGCCGTGGGGCCATGGCTGCGCATGGTCGTACGCAACGGCTGCCGGACGCTGCTGCGCGCCGCGCGACGTGTCGAGCCCATGGAGTCGGTGCCGCTGCCGTCGGACGGCGCCACGCCCGAGAAGATCCTGCAGAGCCACGCGCTGCGGGACTGGATCTGGGAGGCCGTCGAGGCATTGTCCCCGACCCTGCGACTGCCGCTCGTCCTGCGCTACTTCTCCACCGGGATCACCTCGTACCAGCAGATAGCCGAAGCCTGCTCGGTTCCCGTCAGCACTGTGCGCAGCCGGCTGAGCCAGGCACGCGGCGCCCTCGCCCAGGCCCTCACCGCCACCGCGGCCACGGCGCACGAGGACGCGACACGCCGTACCCAAGCCAGCTGGCAGGAGGCGCACGAGACACTCGCGGCTGCCGAGCGCGGCGAGTTCGGCAAGGTGGTCAAGGACCGATACTCCTCCGGGGTCGCGTTGCTGACCGGAGGCCGGCGGCTCGGCGGCGTCGACCTTCTGCTGGCGGGGATGGACGGGGACCTCTCAGCGGGTGTGCGCCAGCGGCCCCTGCACGTGGTGGCCGGCCGGTCCCTGGTCGTCTGGGAGATGGAACTGATCAACCCGCCTGACGACCCGGACCACTGCCCGCCGGGTGTCGCCTGGATCATGTCGCTGGACGGCGGCCGCTTCGACCGGGTCTCCCTCCATCACGCATCACGCCCTGAGGCAACCCCCGCTCCTGCCGCGGTCTGAGTCCGGGGCCCGCCGCATCGCCCCGGCAACATGACGCAGATCACATTCCGGCGATAGGACTTCTCGGCTCCCGGTGCATCTTGTCGGTGTCCCAGACACATGCAAACCGTGGAGATCCCGATGAACGCATCCACCGCGCACGCCGACGGCTCGATGTCCAGTGCCGGCCCCCTCTCCCCCGGAACCCACTCGTACCGGATGGGCGGAATCGTCCAGCGCTATCACGTCCACGGCAGCGGCCCGGTGTGCGTGGCGCACTCCGGCGGTCCCGGCATCTTCTGGGACTACCTGCGCATGCCGGCCCTCGAAGAACACCTGACCGTGGTCTACGTCGAGCCCGTCGGCACCGCCGAGGACAGCCGTCTCCCCTCGCACCCGCACGGTTACACCCGGGAGAGGTACAGCCGCTTCCTGCAGATACTGATCAACCGGCTCGGCGTGCCCAAGGTGCACCTGCTGGGGCATTCGCACGGCGCGTTCGTGGCCGCCCACCACGCCCTGCACCGCCCCGAGCAGCTGGCGGGCGTCGTGCTGTACGAAGGCGCGCCCGTTACCGGTCCCGAGCACGGCGCGGAGGCGGGCCGCAGGGTGGAGGCCTTCGCCGCGAAGCACGCCAGTCACCCCGGGCTGCCCGATGTGCTGGCCGCGTTCGGCGCGATGGCCGGCATCTCCAGCGACGAGCAGACCCTGGCGGTCGCCCGCGGTGTACTGCCGTCGTACTTCGCCGACTACTGGGGCAACGAGGAGCGGCTGGCCCCGTTCCGGGACGCGGTCCGGGCCACGTACATCTCAGGCCTGGACGAGTACCTCGCGCCCGATGTCATCGACGATCGTGCCGCCCTCAAGGGACTGGAGCCGCCGGCTCTGGTCGTCGTGGGCCGGCACGACGTGATCTGCGGGCCTCGCTGGGCGCTCGAACTCGACGAGCTGATCCCCGACTCGCAGCTGCTGGTGCTGGAGAACAGCGGGCACATGGGACACATCGAGGAGCCCGAGCTGTTCGCGGGCGCCGTCCGTGACTTCGTCCTTCGGACCACCTCCGCGCAGGACGGCGCCGTGTAGGCAGCCGGAGGCACCCCACGACGTGCGTCGGTCCTCTTCGGGCCGACGCACGTGAACCTGGTCCGGGACTCGACTCGCCGTAGTAGTGGAGAGCTGTCTGCACCCCTACATGAACAATCCCGTGATGTGCCCACCGGGGAGCGGCCCGCCCGTGTACAGGGCCTCAGCGGCCCATCGCGTCCGGGTCGGTCGGGTGCTCTCCCGCCGCCTCGGATTCGTCGTCAGCTCGTACAGAAGGACGTCCTGCTCGCCGTTGCCCCGGTCCTGAAACACGGTCACGTCGCCCATACGCACACAGTCGGTCAGGTCGTGCCCAAGATCCGGACCAGGCCCGGCCCAATACTCCCTCCCCATCGGGGATTTCGCCCGTTCGCACAGGTCAGCCGGGCAGCAGCCCGTGTACCACCAGCAGACGATGAATCTGCTGGTGTGGCACTCACCGAAGAAGTCGGGCTTCTTCCAGACCCGCAAAGAAAGGCGCCTGACCTGGGCGTGTACCCGTCAGGCACCTTTCACGCGCCGTGCTCTCGGCTCAGGGACTGCTCGATGAGCGTCAAGCGCATTCGGCACGGCCTACACCGATGCAGAGCCAGAACTGCATCCCGGTGTGCCGGAATGCGGTTCACCCCTGCCTCGTCCCGACGCGACCACGTCCATGGGCCGGTGCCGGTGACGGACCGGCGGCAGGGTCACCTCGAGTGGCCGTCGGAGCGCCGGCGGTGGAGCGTGAAGGTCTCGAACACCGACAGGTCGCCGTTCGGCTTGTTCACGTTGTAGTAGGTCACGTGCATGCGGGTGGTGTCACCGGCGTGCCGTCCGGGGTCGACGGTGAAGGCGGCGAAGCCGTAGGGGTGCTCGATGTCCCGGACTCCGGTCCAGACCGCCTCCTCCTTGGTGTAGGTGGAGGTGCGCTTGCCGTTGGAGCCGGGGGTCGCCGACACAGCGGTGATCACCTTGGCGGTGCCGTCCGTGAAGAACTTCTCGTTCGTCGTGCCCGAGACGCCTCCGCCGCCGAGAATCATGTGCACGGTGCCAAGACCGGTGTCGATGGAGTCGGTGGCCTGGGAGACCGGGCGCGGGGTCAGCGTCTCGCTGCCGGTGACGACGCCGCGAACGGCGAGCGAGCGCTCGTAGTTGTGCTCATGGCCGCACAGGACCAAGTCCACACCGTAACGGTCGAACAGGGGGCCGTACTTCTGGCGCAGGCCCAGGTCGGCGCCGTTCGCGTCCGAGGAACTGATCATGACCTGGTGCATGGCGACGACCACCCAGTCGACGTCACCGGAGGAGCGCGCCGCCTTCAGCTCCTTCTCCAGGAAGGCGAGTTGCCGCCCGCCGGAGTAGCCACTGATGTAGACGTCGCCACCGTCCTGGAGGCAGTTGTCGTCGTTCTGCAGCACGATCACACGGACGGAGCCGACCGTGAACGCGTACCACAGGCCCGCGAGTTCGGCGTCGGTCTCGGTGGAGGGCAGGGTGAAGTAGGTCTGGTAGGCGCCGAGCCCGAGCGGGCCGTTGGCCTTCTCGATCTCGTGGTTGCCGGCCGCGGGCATCCAGGGGCGGAAGCGCGCGGAACGGGTGTTGTTGGTGAAGAAGTTGTTCCAGGTACGCACCCGGTCGACGTCCAGGTTCGCGTAGCACAGGTCACCGTTGAGCAGATGGAAGAGCGGGGCGACCTGCTCGATGCCCGTGACGATGTCCTTCGTCGCGGGGGTGGAGTTCGCGTCGAGCGCCACCTTGCCGTCGGCCGCCCAGGTCACCTGCGGAGCGGACTGGTCGCCGAAGCTGGTGAAGGTGAACGGCTTCCGTCCACGCGGGGCGGTGCGGAACGTACCGCTGTCGGGCGTCGTCCCCTCGTGGGTGGCGAGGTAGACGTAGTCGGTGCCCGGGGTGAGCCGGTTCAGCGCGGCATGGTGGACGTAGACGGTACGGCTGGAGGTGCCGTCCACGTAGGTGACGGTCCGGGCGTCGGCGCTGGATCCGAAGCCGTGCTCCAGCGTGCCGTAGTGCACAACGGGTCTGGTCACCGGTCTGTCGGTGATCCACGACACCGTCATCTGGGTGCGCGGGTCCGCCCCGAAGGTCAGGTGCAGCCCTTGGACCGGGGGCGCACCGGCCGAGTCCGCGGTGAGGTGAAGGGCCGGGGCGGCGAGCGGAGCGGCCTGCGCCGTACCTGCTCCCAGCAACGGGGTGACGGCCGCGCCGGCCCCTGCCGTACCGAGAAGGCCCAGCGCGTGACGACGGCTGACCCCCTCGGAAGACTTCGTCGACTCGTCCGATGTCCCTGTCTGTGTGGCCATGGTGCCCTCTCTGGCGAGCAGTGGAGCTGACAACGACCGCACCCTGGCGCGCCCCAGCGGCCCCTGAGTGAACGGTGCGTTGCCAGACGGTCATTGCGCCGCGAGTGGCGGGCCACGGAGGCGATTCTTGCCCCTGCCTTTGCCAGTGGCCGCCCCGCCGTTGACGTGACCGGGCCACGACCATCGATGAGGGAGGGTCCCTTCGAGCCGGTCGCCCTTCGTCGAGCGAGCGTGACGGATCAGCCGAGGTCGAGCAGTTCCTCGTGGAAGCCGCCGAACTCGCGCCCCCGGTCGACGAGGTGGATCTCGAGGATCCAGTGGCAGCGGCGCCCGGCCTTGTCGGTGCGTCGTAGCGGGGTGTCATTGCCCGGCGCGATGTACGACTCCACGTCCGCACCGTCGATCGTCTCGTGCGGGAACTCGCCGACCAGGTGTCCGGCGTGCCAGCCGCCCAGTTCCCAGCCCGCGTCGATGGCAAGCCGCTCGACCTCGGCGTACAGCCGCTTGCCCGTGATGTCCGGGTCGCTCTCGAAGAAGCGACGACCGGCCGCGAAGACCTCGGGCAGGTCGTCGCGCAGCCGCTGCTTGACCGGGTCGTCGCCGAGGACGAACGTACGCCCGAAGTCGGCCTCGTACTCCTCGAAGATGGGCCCGAAGTCGGCGAACACGATGTCGTCCGCGCCGATCACCCGGTCCGGCGGGTTCTCCCGATAGGGCTTCAGCGTGTTCGGGCCCGAGCGCACGATGCGTTTGTGCCAGTGGCGGGTCGTGCCGAACAGTTCGTTCGCCAGGTCCCGGATCCGGTCACTGACCGCCCGCTCGCCCTCCCCCGGCGCTACCAGCCCGCGCTCCTCTATCTCCGCGAACAACCGCTCGGCCTTCGCCTGTGCATCCAGCAGACGCGCGGCGCGCGTGGGTTCGTCATCCGCCATGGGGCCGACCGTAGGCGTGCGAATCATCGTCCGGCAACCTGGTTCGTCACGGCTGCACTCGCTGCCAGGACCTGTCCACGCCCTATGACCGCAGTGCTGGACAGTCCGGCGCAGCGGCGTGCGGTGCCCCTCATCCCGTCAGCAGGATCAGCGGCACCGGGGTGTGGGGCTGCCAGTCCAGTGGTACGGCGGCGAGGGCGGCGCCGTGCAGGAACGCGGGCCGGTGTCCGCCGACGGGGCGGGCGGTGGCGCCGTCCCAGGTGACGGGGATCAGCCGGGTACGGCCGGGGGCGGCGGTTGTGTCACCGGTCAGCGGGATGCGGGGCAGGGCCGGCAGTGGGCGTCCGGTCAGACCTGCGAGGAGTGGGGCGAGCAGGGTGTGGGCAGCAGTGAGGGCCGCGTACGGATTTCCGGGAAGGCCCACGATCCAGCGGTGGTCGGGGAGTTGGGCGAGCAGTTGAGGGTGGCCGGGGCGGACCGCGACCGCGTCCACCACCCACCGGGCTCCGTGCTCGACCAGCAGCTGCCTCAGCTGGTCGGTGGCTCCGAACGAAGTGCAGCCGGTCACCACGATCACCTCGGTGTCGTACGACGTGGTGAGCACGACGGTGGCCAGTGACCCCACGGGGTGGTCCGGCACGGGGCAAGCGTGGTCACAACAACTGTGGCGAAGGATGTCTCAGTTGGTGGACTTCGCCTGAACCTGATCAGACGAGCCGACCGCAAGCCACCCGCCGGTAAGCAGGACGTGTCCGGAGCAGGGACGACCTCTTACCAGCCTTTGACAGTGGCGTGCATTTCCCAGACGAGGATTTCGGCGGGTTCGTCGGCGGTGATCCGCTGGCCTCCGGTCGCGGTGAAGCGCACGGAATCCCCGGCTTCGAGTTTTCCGGATGCTTCCAGCGTGACAGTGCCACGGGGAACGAAGAGGTGCAGGAACGGGGCATCTGGAAGGATCACCGAGTCGCCCGTGTTCAGTCGTGCCGCGTGCAGTCCGGCGTACTTGTTCTTGATGCGGATCGCCGCGGCGTCGGCATGCCGGTCCATGCCCGAGGCCACGGTGACCAGGCCGCCGCCGTGCAACAGAGCATCGTCGATCTCCAACTGTTCGTAGCCGGGAGTGATGCCCTCCTCGTCGGGAACGACCCACATCTGCACGAAGTGCACAGGGTCGGTGTGGGTGCTGGCGCCATCAAGTCGCCAGGAGTCGTTCTTCTCCGAGTGCAGGATGCCGGTCCCAGCGCTCATGCGCTGGGCGAGTCCGGGGTAGATCAGCCCGGTGTGGCCGGTGGAGTCCTGGTGGACCAGTGATCCCTGCAGCACCCACGTGACGATCTCCATGTCCTGGTGTGGATGCGTTTCGAAGCCGGTGCCGGCGGTGACGATGTCGTCGTTGTTGACCAGCAGCAGTCCATGGTGGGTGTTCTGAGGGTCGTAGTGGTGCGAGAAGGAGAAGGAGTGCTTGGAATCAAGCCAGGACAGCTCCGTCTTGTACCGTTCCTGGCTGCGGCGGATGTCCACCGTCGGCTGCAGAGCGGCGGTCATCGCATGAGTCCTCTCCACTCCCGGTGTGCCGCCGCGCTCACAGCCGCCCCCGTGCGCCGGGCGGAACCGTCACCGCGGGCACAGCGTCGGGCGACACCCGGTCGGCGACGTGCAGTTGTGCACAGTGCTGGTCGGCGATCTCGGCGCAGATGTCGGCCGCCTGCTCGCAGAGGGGGTTGCCGAAGTCCGCGGCGGTCAATGCCATGATCATTTTATAGCGGAGATCATCCATATCCGCCTCCGGAAGTTCGGGGTGTGCCGGCAGCCCTCAGGCTAGGCGCACCCGCGTGCCGTCGCCATCCGTGCGTGGGGCCGTCGCGGGAACAGGCATCGAAGCGGACTGTTCACAGGACAGATCCATAGGCGCCGATTGCCGGGTCGCCCGCCGCCCAGGCGGCGAAGGTCGTCCTCGCGATACCGTCCGCTCCTTCCTGGACAGCGCCTATCACGCGGGTGCCCGACTCGCTGGCTGGGACACCACACGCGGCATCTGCCCCGGCGGCATCACCGACCCGGTCACCACACCAGTCTCCAGGCCGGCAGCGGGCGCATTTCGCGAAGGAGGAAGCCCACCCTGATCTACCGCCCGTGGCGCCACCGCCGAGTCCGTGGAGACCGACCTTCGAGATAGATGTCCACCACCACTTGGCAGGCGGAACCTGCTGGCCCGCCATACCGTCGAGGAATGAGCGTTTACGTCATTCTGTTGCCGGAGGCGATCGCGGACGTCGATCGCCGTGAAGACCGAGAAGCCCTGGCTATGCCGTATGAAGACGAGCCTGGCGCCGCGGTGTACAAGTATGAGGTTCTGCCCAGTGGTTCGTTGATGGTCTGGCGGACCTTTCCGGACTCTTCGGCAGTACCCGAGGCCACGTTCGGTCCTTCGGCATGGAGCCATGTGCGGGGGTCATTCTTCGGAAGCAACGATTAGCCGTCGGCGGGTACCGCGTACCTCGGTGGCCGAAGCGTCTCCGATCAGCTGAGCGATCCCATGGCAGACGTAGTTTCTGACGGGGGATCTGCCCACCGTGGAGGGCTGGCGTGAGCGTGCAGGTGGAACCCCGCGCCCAGTGCTGCTCCTCGTGGTCGGTGACCCCCGCCAGGCGGGACACCAGGTCGGCAGCCCAGCCGACACGCTTGGCCATGCCCTGCTCCCCGCACCTGCGGGGATGTTCCTCTGACGCCCACCACGCATCGTGCTCCAGCTCCCAGCAGGCTACGACCTGCTGTTCGGCCACCCCCAGCGCGTATAACCCAGCCGGATGCGTGCGCGTTGCTGATTTCTGGCCGCTGTCAAAGGGATTCGCCGTGGGCGCGGGCCTTGGTGCATGCCGAGTCGGGTGACGGCACGAGAGGATCGTGTGGTGGCAGCGCTTGATGTGCAAGCTCAATGTTGATTCGAGGCCAACCATCGCGGTACGAGGGTAAGCCTGGTCCGTGGAACGACCTGCTTGCCTGATTCGACCCCGATTCGACCACGTGAGTGAACCCAGGGCGCATCAACGCTCTGACCAGGGACGAAGCGGCGTGACGGACAGACCGTCCATTACTGGCGGTAAGGCAGGTACTTCCCGTCGAGGGTGATGACGACCCGGTCGCCCGCGGGGTCGGGAACACGCCGGACATCGAGCCGGAAGTTGATCGCGCTCATGATGCCGTCGCCGCGCTGCTCATGGATCAGCTCATCAGCTCGAGCGCCGAGCGCCCGAGCGGCGGCCTTGATGGTCGGCCCTTGAAGTGCTCTCCCAGCTGAAGCAGGGAGATTCCCGCCTACCTTGCGGTGGCGGGCTTGACGCGCGGTGCGCGCCTGGCGACTGCCCTCCCGGCAGCCGGGATGAGCGCGTGGCCCATCCGGTACAGGTGAAGGATGTTGCGGGCCGCGTTGTGGTCGGCGTTGGCGGACCATCCGCAGTCGGAGTTCCTGCATACGAACAGGGCCTGGGTCTGCCGGCTGCCAGGCGTGGTGAGACCGCACGCGGAGCAGCGTCGGGAGGTGCCCGGGGCGGGGACCTTGGCCAAAGTGCCGCCTTGGCGGGCGAGCTTGTACGTCAGCATGGTGACTGTGCGGCCCCATGCCTCCCCGCTGATCGAGCGGTTCAGCCCGGATTTCTGGGCGACGTTCTTCCCCGGCTTCTCGATGGTCCCTTTGGCGGACTTGACCATGCTCGTGATCTGCAATGCCTCCACCACCGCGACGCTGTAAGTGCGGGCGATGTCGGTGGTGGTCTTGTGCTGCCAGTCCAGTGCCCGGCGCTTGGCTTTCGCGCGCAGTCCTGCGATCTGGTCGTAGGTGTGGTGCAGCCGGCGGGAGGTGCGTTCGCCGGGCTTGCGGCGCTTCATGCGCTGCGCGGCGCGCTGTTCCAGGCCCAGGAGCCTGGCCTGTTCCCGGCTGGTCAGCCACTGGCCGTGCTCGTACGTCTCACCGTCGGAGAGGGCCAGGGGCACGGTGATACCGATGTCGATGCCAACCTGAGGCCCCTGGTGGGCTTCCGGCACCCTTTCGAGAGTCTGGACGCGGAAGGCGATGTGCCAGCCGAGCGTGTCTTTCACCAGGCGCGCACCGGTGATGCGGTTTTCCTCGCCGGCCTGCTTGCCCACGGGGAGCTCTTTGGTCCAGCGGAAACGGACACGGCCGATCTTCGGCAGACTGGCCATGCCCCACCGGCGGTGGACACGGACGATGTTCAGGTCCCTGCCCTGCGGCACATCAACGGTCAGAGTGCTGCGGAAGCGGGCCTTGAAGTTCGGGGCGTCCGCCCGGCCGGCCCAGCAGCTTTTCCACGCCTGGAAATACGTCTTCAACACCGCCTGCGCGGCCTGCGCGGGAAGGACGGCGAGGAAGTCGACGTCCCTGCGGGCCTGACGGATCGCGGCGTCCGCGTTCGCCAGGGTCCGCTTCTCCTTCGGCATCATCTGCCACCACGCGTGCAGGCAGTTCCACATCGTGCGGGCCGCGTGCGCCTGATCGTCAGCCTTGAGCGCCAGGGCAGGGGACAGTGCAAGCCGGGCCCGGTGCCCGAACTGCCGTGCCTCCAGGCCGCGATCACTCACAAACGACACACTACGGTATTGGTTTATGTCACCACGCTGGAATCCAAACCCCGGTGCGCGCACCGGCCGTCACGTCCTGCACAACCTGCACGTCCACTTGGTTTTCGTCACCAAATACCGGCGGAACGCGTTCACCGACACCTTGCTGACCCGCTGCGAGGAGGTCATGCGCGAGGTCTGCACCAACTTCGAGGCCGAGCTGAAGCAGTTCAACGCAGAACAGGACCACGTCCACCTCCTCGTGCACTACCCGCCCAAGGTGCAGCTCTCCAAGCTGGTCAACAGCCTCAAGGGCGTCTCATCCCGACGCCTGCGCCAGGAGTACGACAGCCACGTCCGCAAGTATCTGTGGGGCGGGCACTTCTGGTCTGGCTCCTACTTCGCGGCTCATGCGACGGAGCACCGCTGACCGCCGTACGCCAGTACATCGAAAACCAGCAGCGCCCCAAGAGCTGCGGCAGACAGCACAGACCCAAGCTCACACTCAAGTCAGAGCAGTTCCGAGATGGCCTTCACCCCTGCCGTAAACGACGGAGCACCGGCCAAGATCAAAGCTAGATCGTGGGATCCATGGGGACGGCCGCATCCAGGGCTCCCCGGGGCGGCTGGAGTTGGAAGGCGAGGGCGGCGTCGTCACCGAGTTCGAGCAGGGCCGCCGCTGTGGCCGCCTCGTCCTTGCCCATCGGGTGCTGACCGAGCAGGGCCGTCGTCGTCCAGGCCGACGGCTTGCCGACCGCTTCGGCCAGTTGAGCCCATGTGACCCCGGTCTTCACCTTGGCCTGCCATTGGCCTAGTGGCCCACTGGCCCTACTGGCCTACACGAGGTACTGCCACTTGGTCATGCGGTCCTTCAGGTCCACGGTCGGCCCGTCCAGGGTGAAGGTCCCGTCTCCGCGATGGTGAAACAGCTGGGGTTGGGGCTGAGAGGGGTCTGTCCACGCCCGGACGGCCTCCAGCAGGAAGAGGCTGTAGGGGGCCACGAGGCTGCTGTCGGCGACCCTGCACTCGATGTTGGCGAAGCATTCGGCCACGAGTGGTGCCTGGACCTCCGCGCCGGATACGGCGGTCAGGTCGAACTCCTCGAACTTTTCCACGTCGGCGCCCGAGCAGTTCCCGATGTCGACCACGGTGGCCGCCATGTCCGCCGTCGGGACCGAGATGACGCACTCGCCGGTTTCGACCAGGGCCTGGTAGCTGTGGTCCCAGGGGCCGATGGTGCACGCGATCAGGGGCGGGTCATGGCGCACCATCATGTTGAACCCGTTGGTCATCACGTTCGGGATTCCGCGATGCCGGGTGGTGACCAGGATGACGGGGCCAGGTTCGATCAGCCGGTGAACCTGGTCCAGGGGGTGGGGCTGAAGGTCCTTCACGGTGATCATGTGTGCTCCTGCTGCCGTGCGCTCCGCGCGTCGGCATCCTGGCCGGCGCACTGTCTGTCGCGTCGAGTGTCGGCAGACGGGCACACCGCTATGAAGGCCGCGTTGTTCCTGGGTGCGGCAGGACCAGCCTCCACCGGGCGCACATGCTCATGTGTCCCGCTACTGCTCCTTGGCGGCGAGGTCGGCCGCGGGCACAGCCGCCTGGACATGCTTCGGCTCGGCGGCCATGGTCCTCAGCGTCTCGAAGGCATCCGCGGTCGGGCTGGCGGGTTCAGCCTGATAGACCACCAGTTGCTGGTGCGGGGCCCCATTGACCGTGAAAGCCGCGAACTTGATGTGCAGGTCTCCGACCAGGGGATGCTTGAGATGTTTTCCTTCCTGGGACTTTCCCTTGACCTCGTGCATCTGCCAGATCCCTGCGAACTCCTCGCTCTGGGCGGACAGTTCCGCCACGACCTCGGCGATGCGGGCCGATTCGGGATCGTGGCCGTAGGCCGCCCTGAGTTCGGCGACACAGGAGTGCGCGGCGCGCTCCCATTCCTGGTAGAACTCGCGCCCCGCCGGGTCGACGAACACCATGCGGGCGAGGTTGTCGAACTGGTCGAACCCGCTGTGGAGAGCCGTGGCGAGGGAGTTGCCCGCCATGATGTCGAGGGCCGGGCCGATGACGAAGGCCGGAGTGTGCTCCCATCCGTCCATCAGCTGCAACAGCTGTCGGCTGACGTCCGCCTCGCCCCAGTCGTGGGGGCGCTGCGAGGCGGTCAGACAGAGGCGGTTGAGATGGTCGGCAGCCTCCGCATCCAGTTTCAGCGCTTGTGCCACGGCCTCGAGCACCTGCGGGGACGGACTGTTTTCGCGCCCCTGTTCCAGCCTGACGTAGTAGTCGGAACTGACTCCGGCGAGCAGCGCGACTTCCTCTCTGCGCAGTCCCGGCACCCGACGTCGCCCGTGTTCGGGGAGACCGACATCGTGCGGCTTGAGGGCCTCTCGGCGGGCTCGGAGGAAATCACCCAAAGGTGTCCCATTGCTCATGTGGCAAGACTAGATGGTTTCCGGCCGATGAGAAGTGCCGGTCGCGGACTATTGCATCAGGTGGCACACCCGGCACACAGAGTAATTCGCCCTCTTGGCACGCCTGGGAGGCCTCTCGTCGTCCGTCAGCTCCTTGCGCCGGCCGGGGGCCCGCAATCCTGGGTGTAATGCACCCACCGTCGACGGAAGTTTTCCGGACGTTTTCCGCCTAGCCTCGGCAACATGGACAAGGACACGCGCCCTGACTCGGTTGAAGGGCTGGGTCAGTTCCTCCGCGCCCACAGGGAACGCCTCAGCCCCGTGGACGCAGGACTGCCCGTCGCCGGCCGGCGACGAGTGCCCGGCTTGCGCCGTGACGAGGTCGCGACGCTCTCGGGTGTCAGTCCGAGCTACTACAGCCGACTCGAGCAGGGCCGTGAACTCAGCCCCTCGCTCCGGGTGCTGGAGGCCATGGCCCGGGTCCTGCAACTCGGGGAAGAGGACAAGCGGGAACTCTTCCGGCTGGCCCGGCCGGCAACCCGCCGCACGAAGCGACCTTTCCGGGTCGAGCGTGTCCGCCCGCACCTGCGGCAACTGATCGAAAGCTGGACCAGGACGCCGGCCTTCATCGTCGGGCATGCCCAGGACCTGCTGGCCACCAACGCCTTGGCCGATGCCCTCTACCGCGACTTCGCGCAGCGCGACAACGTGCTGCGCATGCTCTTCCTGGACCCCGCGGCGAAGACCTTCTACAGGAACGCGGAGCGGGCCAAGCACCGTGCGGTCGCCGACCTTCAGCAGTCCGCCGCGAGCACGCCCGAGGATCCCCGCATCCTGGAGCTCGTCGGTGAACTGTCGGTGCGCAGCCCGGAGTTCCGTTCCCTGTGGGCACGCGAGTACACCCGGGTGCCGCCCTACGACGTCAAGCAGATCCACCACTCCGGCGTGGGAGACCTGGAGTTGCGGCATGAGGCCCTCAACATCCGCAGCTCTCCGGGACAGCAGCTCGTCATCCTGCAGGCCGAGCCGGGCTCCCCCTCCGCCGACGGCCTGGCCCTGCTGGGCTCCATCGGCGCACCTGAAGTACCTCACCAGCAGAATCCCGCGCACGGCGCCTGAGCCGGGTGCCGTCGACGGCACCCGGAATTCGATCCAAGAAAGGGCCGCCACGTCTTCCTGGGTGTGGGACTCCCAGGAAAAGCGCAGCCTTCATACCGCCGTGGCCGACGGGCACACTCGAATACGTCAACAGGAAATCCCCGAGAAGGGGAAGCGACGAAAGAGGTATTTCCCATGGCTACGTGGTTTGTCACCGGCGCCTCCCGTGGAATCGGCGCTGAAATCGCCCGCGCCGCGCTGGCAGGCGGTAACAATGTCGTGGTCGCCGTACGAAACCCGGAACGCGTGCCGGCCGATCTGAAGAGCTCCGACAACGTCTTCGCGGTCGCCCTGGACGTGACGGACAACGACAGCATCCCGCAGGCGGTCGAGGCCGCCGTGGACCGGTTCGGGGGCATCGACGTCCTGGTCAACAACGCCGGCCGCGGCTTGCTCGGCGCGTTGGAGGAGATCACCGACGCGGAGGCCCGGTCGCTGTTCGACCTCAACGTCTTCGGCCTGATCAATGTCACCCGTGACGTGCTGCCCGTCATGCGCAAGCAGGGGTCCGGGAGGCTGGTGCACATCGGTTCCCGGTCGGGTTTCGAGGGCGAGCCCGGCGTCAGCCTGTACAGCGCGTCGAAGTTCGCGGTCGCCGGCATCAGCGAAGCGCTCTCCGCGGAGATGGCACCGTTCGGGATCCAGTCGATGGTCGTCGAGCCGGGCGTCTTCCGCACCGACTTCCTCGACGCCAGCTCGCTGTCGGTCGCCGCGCACCGCATCACCGACTACGACGACACCCCCGCGCACGTGACGCTGGACTGGATCGACCAGGCCAACCACGCCCAGCTCGGCGACCCCGTCAAGGGCGCCGCGCTCATCGTCGAGGTCGCCTCCACCGAGAAGCTGCCCACGCACCTCTACCTCGGGCGCGACACCATCGAGCGGCTCGAGGTCAAGTACCAGCAGGTGCAGGACGACCTCGCCCCGTGGCGCGAGAAGTCCGCCGCCACCGCGCACCACGACGCCGCCTGACCCCGGCGCGATCGGGCACCCACAGCCCCTTCGAGCAGCCCTGCCGGGCAGGATGACCGGCCCGGCCGGGCACCACACCGATGCGGCCGTCCCCGCCTTCCGATCAATCCCGCACTCCCCGCCCTGCGATCAAAGAGACCGAGGTTTTGTGATGTCTGCTGCTCTGCTCACCGGCACTCCCCTGACCGGCCGTGTCGCTGTCGTCTCCGGCGCCTCCAGCGGCATGGGTGCCGTCACCGCCGAGCGCCTCGCCGAGCTCGGTGCCACGGTGGTCGTACTGGCCCGGCGCAAGGAACGCCTCGACAGCCTGGTCAAGAACATCGAGGCCGCCGGCGGCACCGCACTCGCCCTGGCCGTCGACGTCACCGACCGCGCCGCCGTCCAGACCGCCGCCGACCAGGTCGCCGAGCGCTTCGGCAAGGCCGACCTCGTGTTCAACAACGCCGGAGTCCAGCTCATCTCCGGCATCGAGGAACTCAAGGTCGACGACTGGCAGCGCCAGATCGACCTCAACATCACCGGCCTGATGAACGTCATCGCCGCGTTCCTCCCCCACCTGACGGAATCCGCCGCCCAGGGCAAGGCCGCCGACCTGATCAACACCTCGTCCATCGCGGCCACCCGCATCCTGGCGAAGTTCTCGATCTACTCCGGCACGAAGGCCTACATCAGCCACCTCACCCGACTGCTCCGCGTCGAACTCGGCCCCAAGATGGTCCGCGTCGCCACCATCGAACCCGGCATGGTCGACACCGAACTCCCCGACCACGTGACCGACCCCGACGCCTCCAGGCTGATGGCCGACCTCATCCATGACATCGATGTCCTCCAGAGCGCCGACATCGCCGAAACCGTCGCATTCATGGCCGCCGTCCCGCGCCACGTCAACCTCACCGAGATCACCATCCTGCCCACGGCCCAGGCCATCTGAGGTCCGTCCCGTCGTGGCGGGGGAGGAACAGCACTCGGCTGTTCCTCCCCCGCCCCCGCACATTGATGGACGACCGGCGCTCGCCGGGGCGCCTCTCCCCCGCCCAGCCGGAAACCGCGGTGACTCACGGTGCCGACTGGATGTCCCCGCGTGTGGAGGACTCGATGGTGTCGCGGTGGGCGAAGTCGCCCGGGGGGATGCCGGGGTGGTGTCCGAGCCGGGCCGGCGGCACCGCGGCCGAGGGGCCGAGGGTGAGCCGGGAGACGATGCGATAGCGGTCGCCACGGTAGATCGAGTGGACGTATTCGACGGGCTGCCCCGTGGTGTCCGAGGTGAGCCGCTCGAAGAGCAGCGCCGGGGACAGCTCCGGCACGTCGAGCAGCTCGGCCTCCGCCCGGGTGACGACGGTCGGCTCGATCGCCTGTACGGCCTCCTGGACGTGCACGCCATGCTGTTCGCGCAGGTGCTCGTACAGGTCGCCGGCTTCCAGTTCCTGGGCGGAGAGGGTGGGGACCAGATCGGCTCTGATGTGCAGATGCTCGATGGCCATCGGGGCGCCGTCGACCTGGCGCAGCCGTGCCACGTACACGATCTCGACAGCGGGCGAGATGCGCAACTTGCGGCCGACGCGCGCGCCGGCCGGGATGGTGGTGAACTCCAGCAGGCGGCTCGACCAGGTCCCGGAGGCCTGGGGCACCGTCATGGCCTGCTGACCCGAGACGAGTTCCTGGGTGATCTTCTCGGGTGCCACGAACATGCCGCGACCGTGCTCCCGTACCAGAAGACCCGCGGCGACGAGTTCGTCGACCGCCGCGCGCAGGGTCGGGCGGGACACCCCCAGGCGGGCACACAGGGAACGCTCGGAGGGGATCGCGTCCCCCGGGCGGTGTGACTCGATGAGGTCGAGGATGAAGTCGCGAACTCGCTCCCGTTTGAGCACCGCACCTGGTGCGTCAGCCTTCATGGTGCCCTCCCTCATGCGCGGAATATCCAGTTAACCAGTTGACCAGTGGTCACTCGCAACTGCCCCCTTGATCAAGCGAGTGTAACTGCCACCGAGGGCTGATCGCCCAGATCTCGACTGGCCTGCGCCCTAAAACCCTTTGAAGTACGGGGGGTTGACGCCTCGATTGGTCTATGCCACCTTCAACCCCACATCAAGAGGTGAGCTGTCCAGTGGACTTCACTGGTCAGGTGGTCAGGTCATGTCCTCCAGAGGTGAACCGTGAAGCTCCGCTTGTTTGCCGGTGTGTCCGCGCTCGTGATGACGGCCGGGCTGAGTGCCTGCAGTAGCTCCTCCGATACCTCCGGCGACAGCTCCGGCGGGAACACCACCATCGACGTCTGGCTGATGCGCGACAGCGTCTCGGCCCAGTTCCAGAACGAGTTCGTCAAGGGCTTCGAGACCGCTCACCCGGACATCAAGGTCAAGGTGCAGATCCAGGAGTGGGACGGGATCGGCGAGAAGGTCACGGCCGCGCTCGCCAGCAACGACGCACCGGACGTCATCGAGACCGGCAACACCCAGGTCGCCCAGTTCGCGCAGAGCGGGGGGCTGCTCGACCTCAGTGACAAGGTCGACGGCCTCGGGGGGAAGAACTGGCTCAAGGGTCTCGCGGAGCCCGGCGTCTATGAGGGCAAGCAGTACGGCATTCCGTACTACGCCGCCAACCGCGTCGTGATCTACCGGACCGACCTCTTCAAGGAGGCGGGCGTCGACGCGACCGCCATCAAGACCCGCGACCAGTGGATCGCCGCCACCAAGAAGCTCAACACCGGTGGCACGCAAGGCATCTATCTGCCCGGCCAGAACTGGTACACCCTCGCGGGCTTCGTCTGGGACGAGGGCGGCGACCTCGCCACCGAGTCCGGCGGCAAGTGGAAGGGCACGCTGGACTCCCCCGAGGCGATCCGCGGTATGGAGTTCTACGAGAAGCTCCAGGCCCTCGGCAAGGGCCCCAGGGACTCCGACGAGGCCAACCCTCCGCAGGCGGACGTCATGGCCAAGGGGAAGGTCGCCCAGGTCATCTCGACACCCGGCGGCGCCAACGTCGTCATCCAGAACAACCCGGCGCTGAAGGGAAAGCTCGGCTTCTTCCCGATCCCGGGGAAGGCCGCCGACAAGCCCGGCGCGGTCTTCACCGGCGGCTCCGACCTCGTCATCCCCACGGCGTCCACCAAGCAGGACGCGGCCTACACCTTCGTCAAGGAACTCACCGGCGACACCTGGCAGAAGAAGCTCGCCGTCGCCATGAGCTACGTCCCGAACAAGACCACCCTGGCCTCCGCGGTCGCAGCCGACCCCGGCGCTGCGGCCATGGCGGTCGGCGCCGCCCAGGGCCACGCCACACCCAACACCCCGGGCTGGGCCGCCGTGGAGGCCAAGAACCCGATCAAGGACTACATGACGGCCGTCCTCACCGGGGGCGACATCCAGAAGAAGGCCGCCACCGCGTCCGAGGCCATCACCGCCGCCATGAACTCCGGCTCCTGAACCGTCCACGCACCGGAAGGAGGAGCGCCGTGCCGGCCGTCCGCGAGCAGACCGTCCCCCGCCCCCCACTCGGTACCGGGCCGCCCCGGCGCTCCACCGGTCCGGGGCCGCGCCGCCCGTCGAAGTCCACCGGCCGTGGGATCTGGCCGTACGTGCTGATCGCGCCCGCCGTCCTCGGCACGCTCTATCTGCTCGTCTATCCCCTGGTCCGCGCCGTGGTGATATCGCTGCAGGACTTCGGCCTGCGCCAACTCATCCTGGGCGGCGCGCGTTTCGTCGGATTCAAGAACTACGGAACGCTGCTGGGGGACGGCCGCTTCTGGGAGGTCGTGCGCCGCACCTTCCTCTTCATGGCGATCAACGTCGTCCTGATCATGGTGCTGTCCACGCTGGTCGCGCTCATGGTCGAGCGGCTCGGCCGGTTCGGCAGGACCGCGGTCCTCAGCGCGCTCGTGCTGACCTGGGCGATGCCCGTCATCGCGGCGACCACCGTCTTCCAGTGGCTGTTCCACTCGGAGTTCGGCATCGTCAACGCGGTCCTGACCGACCTGGGGTTCGAGTCCTTCCACCGCTACCCCTGGTTCGCGCACGGTCCGGCCGCCTTCGCCATCGTGGTCGTCCTCGTCGCATGGCAGTCCGTGCCCTTCGCCGCGATCACCCTGTACTCGGCCCTCACCACCGTCCCCACCGAGCTGTACGAGTCGGCGCGGCTCGACGGGGCGTCGGGGCCGCGAATCTTCGGCTCCATCACCTTCCCCATGGTCCGGCCGATCTTCATGCTGGTGTTCTCGCTCGAAGTGATCTGGACCTTCAAGGCCTTCGTCCAGATCTGGGTGATGACCAACGGCGGGCCCGGCGACGCGACCACGATCCTGCCCGTGTACGCGGTACAGACCGCCCTGTCGAGCCAGCGCTACGACCTCGGCTCGGCGGCCTCCATGGTCACCGTCGTGCTGATGTCGGGCGTGCTCGTCTTCTACTTCCGCCAGATGTTCCGCCAGGAGGACGAGCTCGCATGAGCACGACCCGGCCCCGCATCCGCCGCCTGCCCCTGAACGCCGCCGCCGTCGTCACGGTCGTGGTCTGTCTCTTCCCGGTCTACTGGATGGTCGCCACCGCGTTCACCCCGACCCGAGACATCCAGTCCGACAACCCCCGGATCGTCCCTCGGACCTGGACACTCGACCACTTCCGCACGGCCGTCGGCGCCGCCGGCTTCGGCCTGTTCTGGCGCAACAGCATCCTCGTCACACTGAGCGCCGTCCTGCTCGCCCTCGTCATCGCGCTCGGCGCCGCCTACGCGGTCGCCCGGATGAGGTGGAAGGGGCGCCGGCAGTTCATGCTCATGGTCTTCATCGCGCAGATGGCGCCCTGGGAATCACTGATCATCCCGGTCTACATCATCTCCCGGGACACCGACATGCTCGACCGGCTGCCGACCCTGACCCTCGTCTACTTCATGATGACGCTGCCCTTCACCATCATCGTCCTGCGCGGCTTCATCGGCACGATCCCCCCGGAGCTGGAGGAGTCCGCCCAGGTCGACGGCTGCACCCGGCTCGGCGCGTTCCGGCATGTGGCGTTCCCGCTGCTCGCACCAGGCCTGATGGCCACCTCGCTGTTCGGCTACATCACCGCCTGGAACGAGTTCGCCTACGCCAACTTCCTGATCATCAAGCATCAGGACAACCGCACCCTGCCCGTGTGGCTGTCCTCGTTCCAGAACGTCTTCGGCACCGACTGGGGCGCCACGATGGCCGCCTCGACCCTCTTCGCCGCCCCGGCGCTCGTGGTGTTCCTGCTGCTCCAGCGCCATGTCACCTCCGGCTTCGCCGCCGGCGCAGTCAAGGGCTGACCTCACACCCCACCCCCACGCGACCCCGTCCCGGAGCTGATCCATGCCCGCACAGCGATCCGTGCTCACCCTCGTACCCCGCCCCACCAAGGCCGCACTCCGTCCGGGACACTTCACGCTCGACGCCGGCACCGCTCTGCACATCGGCGCGGGCGCCGAACCGGCCGCGGACCTGCTGCGCACCCTGCTCACCCCCGCCACCGGGCTGTCCCTGCGGCCGTCCCCGGACGGACAGTTCGCCCTGACGCTCGACCCCGGACTCACCGGCCTCGGTGAAGAGGGGTACGGGCTCACCGTCGCCCCGCACGCCGTGCTGCTGCGCGCCGCACACCTGACCGGTCTGCTGCGCGGCATCCAGACGCTCCGTCAACTCCTTCCTCCTCAAGCCTTGTTGGACACTCCGCAGCGCGGTACACGGTGGCTGCTGCCGTGCGCCGAGATCACCGACGTCCCCCGCCACCCCTGGCGCGGCGCGATGCTGGACGTGGCACGCCACTTCCAGCCCGTCTCCTACCTGCGCCGGTACGTCGACCTGCTGGCCCTGCACAAGATCAGCGTGTTCCACCTGCATCTGACCGACGACCAGGGCTGGCGCATGCCCATCGCCGCACTGCCCAAGCTCACCGAGGTCGGCGGCCACCGCGCCGAGTCCCAGAAGGGCCCGGCCGGCAGCGACACCTACGACGGCATCCCGCACGGCGGGGCGTACACACGGGACGAACTCGTCGGCCTGGTCCGGTACGCGGCCGCTCGCGGCGTCACCGTCATGCCGGAGATAGAGATGCCCGGCCATGTACGCGCCGCCCTCGCCGCCTACCCCGACCTGGGCAACCATCCGGAGCGCACCCTCGACGTCTGGACCCGCTGGGGCGTGTGCGACACCGTCCTCGGTGTCCACGACGGCGTCCTCGACTTCTGCCGCACCGTCCTCGACGAGGTCATGGACGTCTTCCCCTCGCCGTACATCCACGTCGGCGGCGAGGAGTGCCCCACCACCGAGTGGACGCACAGTGTCGCCGCGCGGGAACGAGCGGTGGCGCAGGGCCTGCCGGGCCCCGCGGCCCTGCACGGCTGGTTCCTCGGGCAGATCGGCGACTTCCTTGTCCGGCACGGACGCCGCCCGGTCGGCTGGGCCGAGACCGGCGCCGAACTGCCCCTCGACTTCACCGTGATGACCTGGCGCGACTCGGCCCACACGCTGACGGCGGCCCGCCGCGGCCACCCCGTCGTCAACGCCTACCACCGCGCCACCTACCTCGACTACGCCCAGTCCGGCGACCCACGCGAGCCACTGGCCCAGCCCGGAGGCGTCGTCGATCTGCGCGCCGTCCACGCCCACGATCCCGTACCCGAGAACGCGGACCGAGACGTGGCCGGGCGGGTGCTCGGCACCCAGACCCAGCTGTGGACCGAGTTCGTCACGACGCCCGCCCACATCGAGTACCTCACCTACCCGCGGCTGTGTGCCCTCGCCGACCGCGCCTGGAGCGGCGCGACCGACTGGGCCGACTTCCGCTCCCGCCTCGACGAGCACACCGTACGGCTCGACGCCCTCGATGTCCGGCAACACCCCTGACCCTGTCCCGTTCCGGGAATCACCCCACCTTTCTGGAGAGGAACAACCTTGACTTCCTCCCCCTCGTAAACGAGGGGGATTCCTACGGCTCGCGCCGTGAGATTTTCTGCTTCGTCGCCGACTGCCCGCCCGGAGTTCTCCGTTGAGGTCTTACACCAGCTCCACAGACAGACACCGCCAGCCCGGCGGCCAGAAGGTTCTTCGCCGCGTTCACGTCCCGGTCGTGGACCGTTCCGCAGTCACACGTCCAGGTGCGGACATTCAGCGGCATCCTGTCCTGCAGGGCACCGCAGTGGGAGCACAACTTGGAGGAGGGGAAAAAGCGGTCCACGACCACCACGTCCCGCCCGTACCAGGTGGCCTTGTACTCCAGAAGGCTCCGGAACTCTGCCCACGCGGCATCGCTGATGGCGCGGGCGAGTTTCCGGTTCCTGACCATATTGCGCACGGTCAGGTCCTCGATCACGAGCGTTTGGTTTTCGCGCACGAGTCGAGTGGTGATCTTGTGCAGGCCGTCCCTGCGCCGGTCCGTGATCCGGGCGTGGATCCTGGCGACCTTGCGGCGTGCCTTCTCCCGGTTCGCGGAGCCCTTCTCCTTGCGGGCACAGTGGCGCTGTGCCGTGGCGAGGCGGTCGCGGTCGCGGCGTTCGTGCCGGGGGTTGGCGATCTTCTCACCGGTCGACAGGGCCAGCAGGTGGTCCAGGCCGACGTCGATCCCCACCGCCGCATCCGTGGCCGCGAGCGGTTTCACCGTCGGGTCGTCGCACAGCATCGACACGAACCAGCGGCCGGCCGCGTCCCGCGACACGGTCACGGTCGTCGGCACACTGCCCTCGGGCAGGGGGCGGGACCAGACGATGTCCAGCGGCCCGGCCATCTTCGCGAGCTTCAACCGGCCGTCACGGAACGTGAACGCCGAGCTGGTGTACTCCGCCGAGGCGCGGGACTTCCGCTTCGACTTGAACCGTGGGTACCTGGCGCGCTTGGAGAAGAAGTTCGCGAACGCCCCTTGCAGGTGACGCAGCGTCTGCTGGAGCGGAACCGACGACACCTCGTTGAGGAAGGCCAGTTCCTCGGTCTTCTTCCAGGCCGTCAGCATTGCGGAGGACTGGTGGTAGTTGACCCGCTCCTGCCGAGCCCACGCCTCGGTACGGGCCGCGAGCGCCATGTTGTAGACCTTCCGCACGCACCCGAACGTGCGCGACAGCTCCGCTGCCTGCGCATCGGTCGGATAGAAGCGGTACTTGAACGCCCGCTTCACGCGAATGGACATAAGCCCACAAAATACCACGTCAACATGTGACTCCCTAAGGGTAGTTGGTGGTGAACGACGATCCGCCCTGTCGGCGAATTGTCTTTCCCTGCCCTGTTCCGCAGGAGTCCGAGTCCTCTCCGCCCTGAAGGACGGAGTGTCTACGGAGGGAACATATGAGATTCGCGAAGAACCGGCTACGCGCCGCGGCGTCCGCCGCCGTCGCGGTGGCCATGGGCGCCGCGGCGCTCACCGCGCTCCCGGCCACCGCAAGCGCCGCCGACGACGGGCTGAGCGTCCAGTACCGTACGAGCGCCACGGGAGCCACCGCCGACCAGTCCGAACCCTGGTTCAAGGTGAAGAACACCGGCACCACGACCGTGCAACTGGCGAACGTCAAGATCCGCTACTACTTCAGGTCCGACTCGGCCGGCGCGTCCTATCGCTTCGCCTGTTCCTGGGCCGTCAAGGGCTGCGCCAACGTCACGGGCACCTTCGGCACGCTCGCCAACCCGACCGCCACGGCCGACCGCTACCTGGAGATCGGCTTCACCTCCGGCGCCGGCACGCTCGCGCCGGGCGCCGACACCGGCGACATGCAGCTGCGCTTCTACCAGTCGACGTGGCAGTCGCTGAACCAGAGCGACGACTACTCCTTCGGCGCCTCCCAGACGTCGTACGCCGACTGGTCCAAGGTCACCGCGCAGCTGTCCAACACCACGCTGTGGGGCCAGGCCCCCGCGGGCAACGACCCGACGAACCCGCCCACCGACCCGCCGACCGACCCGCCGGCCACCGGCGCCACGCTGTTCGACGACTTCAATTACAGCGCCTACAACGACCCGAAGATCTCGGCGCACGGCTGGAGCGTGCGCTCCGCCTCCGGCGGCCCCGGCGTGTCCGGCGCCACGTGGGCGCCCGAGAACGTCACCTTCGCCACCACGAGCGGCAACTCCGTCATGAACCTGGAGACCTCGACCGCGGGCACCGGCGAGAGCACCAAGCAGACCGAAGTCGTCACCAACGCACGGAAGTTCAAGAACGGCACCTACGCGGCCCGGGTCAAGTTCAACGACGCGCCCAAGTACGGCCCGGACGGCGACCACCTCGTCCAGACGTTCTTCACCATCAACGACCTCACGGCACCGATGGCGGACGACTACTCCGAGTACGACTTCGAGTACCTGCCCAACGGCGGCTGGGGCGAGACCTCCGACATCCTCTACACGACGTCCTGGGAGACCTACCAGGCCGACCCGTGGGTGGCGGTCAACCAGCACACCGAGGGCCGGCAGAGCTACGACGGCTGGCACGACCTGGTGCTGACCATCGACAACAGCAGCATCAAGTACTACATCGACGGACAGCTCTTCGGCACCCATGACTCCGCGTACCTGCCGGAGCGGCCGATGTCGATCAACTTCAACCAGTGGCTGATCGACCTCGCGGGCCAGACCAGCACCACCGCGCGGGCGTACGACGAGCAGGTCGATTACGTCCTGCACGTCAAGGACCAGGTCCTCACACCGGCGCAGGTCGCCGCCAAGGTGACGGCGTACCGCAGCGCGGGCACCACGTTCGAGGACACCGTCCCCAGCAGCTGATCCCATCGCCCGATGACGAAAGGCCGGGGCGACCGCACACCCGGCGCGCAGGCACGCACCGGGTGCGCGGTCCGCCGCCCCGACCGCACGGGCCGACGGCGAGTGGCCGACCCTCTGAGCCTCCTCAAGTCGCTTGGCGCGCGGCGAACATGGCAGTCAGGCTGATCCCCATGACAGGAATCACGGGACTGAGCAAGAAGAACAACTTCGTGCTGGCCATCCGGGACGCGGACGTGGTCGCGGCGACCCTGCGCCGGGCACTGGCCGAGGCCTCGCCGGAAGAGCGCCTCGGTCTGGAACGCGCTGCCGCGCTCGTCGAGTCCACCGCCTCAGCCACCGAGACCCAGCTGCGTGCCCGCTGGGTCCGCTCCCGGCTGGCCGAGGTCGGCTTCACCGGGGACATCACCTCGGTCGCGGCGGTGCGGGCGCTGCGCCAGGCGGAACCGAAACTGAGCCTGCTGGCGGCGGTGCAACTGCAGAAGGAGGCAGTGGCCCATCCGGAGTGATCCGGCAGCCCCCTGACACGCGGGGAACGGAGGCTGCCGGAGGTGGTGCGCTGCTCAGGAGGTGAGGTAGCAGGTTTTGCTCACGCCCGGCAGCGGATCGGTGCCGAACGCCGCCGTCGTGCAGCCGGTGCCGCCGGTGAACGCCTTGTAGAGGAAACGGCCCCGGGCACCGTAGGCGACGGTCTGCTGTCCGCTGAAGGCGCACGTGCCGCCTTCGGTGGAGCAGGAGGTGGCGTAGCCGACCGGACCGCCGGTGGCGGTGTAGCAGGTCTTCGACTCGCCGGGGATCGGATCCCCGAACGTGGCGTCGGTGCACGGGGTGTCGCCGGTGGCCGTGATCGTCGTGAACGCGCCGAAGGCGCCGTATGTCACCGGCTGCCCCGCGGCGGCCGGGCAGGTGCCGTTCTGGTCCGCACACTTGGTCCAGCCGCCGGACGGTCCTCCTGCGGACGCCACGTAGCAGGACTTGGCCACTCCGTCGATGGGATCGCCGAAGTGGGCGTTGGTGCAGGCGACGGACCCGTTGGTGACCTGGTGGGCGAAGTTGCCGTTGGCGCCGTAGACGACGTCACGGTTGTAGCCGGGCACGGCGCAGGTGCCGCCCTCCGCCGCGCAGACGGTGTATCCGGGCGGGCCGCCCGCGTCGGCGACGTAGCAGGACTTGACGAGATTCGACGCCGGGTCGCCACCGAAGGAGTCGTTGGTGCAGGCGGTGCTGCCGGTCACTGTTTTGTACGTGTAGGTCCCAGCCCCGTAGGCCACCGAGCGGGTGCCGCTGAAGGAGCAGGTGCCGCCCTCGCCCGCGCACCGGGTGAAGCCCGGCCGCAGCGCGCCGGTACCGGGATCGGCGGGCGGCGACGGATTGCCCAGTCCGGTGGCGGTCACGGTGTAGCCGCCCGGGGTGACGCCGGTGAGGTAGACGTAGGTGTCGTCCTGGCTCGCGCCGGTGATTCCCGAGGTGGGTGTGAACGTTCCGTTGCTCCAGACGACGGTGCCGTTCACGGACACCGAGATGTTGCCGCCGCCGAACTTCGGGACGCCGATGCGGCCGGTGGTGCCTGCCGGGCTGGTGAGGTGCGCCGAGTACGTGCCGGCGGCGGGGTCGCGGGACCAGGAGGCGTTGACGGCGCCCTGGGGCAGGGTGATGCGGCCCTCGACGCTGGTCAGGTCGCCGGGGTGCGGGACGAAGCGGTACGTGCCGGTCGCGGACTCGGGTGCGGTGCCGAGCACGTCGAAGGTGAGCGTGGAGGTGGGCGCGGTGGACCAGCCGTGGGCCAGGCTCATGAACGAACCGCCGTAGGCGAGGCCGCCGTCGGCCTTGATGCCCTCCCAGAAGGTGCTCTTGGTACC
The DNA here is from genome assembly GCF_007113425.2 of Streptomyces sp. RLB3-17. Lineage (NCBI taxonomy): Bacteria > Bacillati > Actinomycetota > Actinomycetes > Kitasatosporales > Streptomycetaceae > Streptomyces > Streptomyces sp. RLB3-17. The sequence continues at coordinate 749,040 of NZ_CP041610.2, forward strand.
GATGTCGCTGGTGAGCATGTGGCCCCAGGTGCGGCGGATCTGGTCCAGGGCGGTGTAGTCGTCATTGGCGGTGAAGCGGGCGTTGAGCTCCATGCCGCCGGCGAAGGGCGACACGTTGCCGCCCCATTCGGGGGTCGTCGGGCCGTAGATGCCCCAGTTCTTCCCGAGCCCCGCGATGACACTCTTCGACTTGGCCGCGGAGTCGGTCAACCCGTACCAGACGGCGAGCGAGTTGCCGTCCTGCGGGTACAGGCCACTGGTCGGGTTGTCCTTGTACATGCCCTTCGCGGCGTCCCACAGCAGGGAGTTGGCCGCCGTCTTGATGGCGGCCGCCTTGCCGTTCCAGCTCGCGGCGAGCGCGCTGTCGCCCTCGACCGCGGCCAGGGTGGCGCCGCCCTTGAGCGCGGCGTACAGCAGCGCGTTGGCGGAGATGTTCTCGCCGCCCTGGCCGACCCGGGCCCAGTCCTGGGTGCGCGTCACGTTGAGCAGGTTGTTGCCGTCGATCTTGTTGGTGATGAAGGCCATCCCGCGCTTGTAGTCGGACCATGCGGAGTCCAGCCACGCCCGGTCGGCCGAGTAGGAGTAGTACGTCGACGTCCCCAGCAGCGTCCAGGTGTGGTACGTGTCCGAGCCGGTGAGGTTGAACGGCGGTCCCGACCAGGGGATTTCACCTTCCGCCGACTGCGCGTTGTACATCGTGGTGAGCGCGTTGCGGGTCGAGACGAGGTCGTTGGAGTACGCGTACTGCGTGGGTACGGCGATACCCATGTCGCCGGGCCACACCGTACGGTCGCGCTTGGCCCCGTCGACCAGGACGGAGTCACCGACGCCGACGGTGGCGCCGTTGTCCCACGCCGAGGACGGCGGGGGCCAGGCGCGTCCCTGGTGGGAGGCGATCGTGTTGAGCTGCACGGTGTACGCCCCGGCATACCAGATGCGGTTGAGAAGGTCGTCGCTGGAGGAGAAGTAGTTGGCGTAGTCGGCCGGGTCGGTCTTGCCCGGAGCCGCGGTGAAGTTGAGGCTGACGCCCGTGAGATCCACCCAACCCGAGGTGTCCAGGAAGACCGTCAAGTAGCGGAAGCCACCGCGCTGTTGAGCGGTGGGCACCGTGTAGGTGCCGTTGGCGGAGGCCGTGGCGTAGAGCGCCCCGTCCTCGCCGTCGCGTCCGCTGCTGCGGTCGCTGTTGTTGCCCACGTACAGGGACGACTCGCTGAAGGCCAGGCCGACGCGCTGGCCGCTGTCGCTCGCACTACCGAAGGACAACGTTGTCACGCCACCGACCTCTTTGCCGAAGTCGAGGGTGACGGCCGACTGCGAGCCGGAGATCCGCGTCGGCTGACCGCTGAGGACGTTCTGCGGGTTCGCGACACTGCCGGACGTCCGATAGATCGCGGTCGGCTTGAGGGTGCGCGAGGTCGGCGAGTAGTTCAGGGCGTCAAGGGTCGCCTTGCCGACCCCTGTTGCGGTCGACGAGGCGGCCGCCGATGTGGCAGGCGCGGGAGCCATGAGCAGTGCGGCGGCCACCACGGTGGCGAGGCCGAGTAGGCGCCCTGGGCTGGGCGTTCGGATCAGCGAGGGGCGGCGGCGCCGCATGGGTACCTCCCGGGTCTGGATGCGGGAACGAGGTTCTTGAATCGATTCAAATCGATTGCTGACGAAAGCCTGTGACTCATGAAGCGGTGGGTGTGCGAGGCGCCTCGCCGAAGTTCCACCGATGATGTGCGCCCCACAGCGGGGTGTCAACCCGTCACAGCCGGTGTGAACCACCCCTGGAATCACTCCCGTTGGAGACATTGACAGTCCCCCACCAAGCCGGTTCACTGCCTCCCGGGCAGGTATGGACCAGTGCCCGTCCCCCGCCCGGCTCAGTGAGACCCAACCGGCGTCCCCCACCCTGAAATCGAGGCGAGTTCCGGTGCCCTCACAGCAATCCGACATCGTTGTCAGACCACGGCTTCTCAGCTTCCTGCTGACGGCCGCTCTCGCGTTCGTGGCACTGGTCCCGGTCGCGACGCCCGCGGCCGCCGCAACCCAGGTGTGCGTACTGGCCTGTGACACGCTGGACCCCTCGCAGGCCCGGCAGGAGAGCTTCCCGGTGCCGAACAAGGACCTCAACGGCCGTCGCCTCGAACTGCACGTGTCCGACGCGGACGACATGGCCTGGGCGAGCATCGACAACGGCGTGACCGGCGACTCGGTGTGGCTGGACCGCTCCTGGGACGGCGGCGCGACCTGGGAAGGACTGCTCGGCAAGGCGAGCGTCCCGGGAACCTGGACCGGCACCAGGACGCTGATGTACGACATCACCGACCCTCGCAACCACCGGCGCGGTCTCGTGCGGGCCTGCGGAGACGCCGCGGGGGTCGGCTGTACGAACTGGGTCTACCCCACGGTCTGCGACACGCTCTGCGACGGCACCGACGCGAGCAAGGCGGCCGGCGACGACCAGCCGGCGCCGTCGACGACTCTCTACGGCCGCACGATCCGGCTGCACGTCGACCAGAAGAACTCCATGGCCTGGGCGAGCATCGACACCGGTGGCGCCGGCGACGAGATCTGGCTCGACCGCTCCTGGGACGGCGGCTCGACCTGGCCGGACGGCTCCTCACTCGGCCGCACCAGCACCCCGTCCGGTGCCACCGGCACCCGTACCGCGATGTACGCCACCCGCGATCCGCGCGGGCTCCTGTACGGCGGCGCGGTCCGCGCCTGCGGCCGGGAGGCGAGCCACAACGAGGGCAGTTGCACCGCGTGGGTCAGACCCGTGCAGACCAGGACGCGCGCGGCGGCCGACGCGCTGATGTCCTCGTACGACCCCTACAACGGCTGGTGGCCGAGCAGTTGGTGGAACTCCGCCGCCACCCTCACCGCGCTCATCGACTCCTCCCGGGCCACCGGCAGGCACGACTACGACTGGGTCATCGCGCGCACCTTCGACCAGAACAAGGGCATCTTCGCGGCCGGTGTGCGCAGTTCGGACGCGATCGAGGGCGACTTCATCAGCCGTTCCATCGACGACTCGGGCTGGTGGGCCATCGCCTGGATCGACGCGTACGACTACACCGGTGACTCCCGCTATCTGAACGAGGCGGTCACCATCGCCGACTACGTCCAGCGGTACTGGGACCCCGGCACCTGCGGGGGCGGCGTGTGGTGGGACCGCGAGCGCACCTACAAGAACGCCGTGACGAACGGGCAGTACCTCTGGCTGACCACGGCGCTGCACCAGCGCATCCCGGGCGACACCGTATGGCTGCAGCGGGCCAAGACGTCCGCCGCCTGGTACCGGTCCAGCGGGATGATCAACTCCTCGGGTCTGGTGAACGACGGGCTCACCTCCGCCTGCGCCAACAACGGCTCCACCGTGTGGAGTTACAACCAGGGACTGGCCATCGGCGGCTTCACCGAACTGTGGAGAACGACCGGGGACGGCTCGCTGCTGACCACCGCGCGCACCCTGGCCGACGCCGCGATCAGCAGCCCTACGCTGACCTCCGGTGGAGTGCTCACCGAGTCCTGCGACGTCGGCTCGGCGTCCTGCGACGACAACCAGAAGCAGTTCAAGGGCATCTTCATGCGGAACTTCGCCGACCTCGCGAAGGCCACAGGTTCCGGCACCTACCAGAGTTACGTCCAGAAGCAGGCCGACACACTGTGGGCGCGGGACCGTAGCTCCCTCAACGCCCTGGGCGAACGCTGGGCCGGTACCAGCCCCAACCAGACCGACTGGCGTACCCAGGCGGGCGCCCTCGAAGCGCTCACCGCCGCCGCGGGCTGACGACCGGTTCCGGGAGCCGGCTCGCACGCGGGTCCCCGACCCACGTGCGAGCCGGTCGGCGTGGGCGCGCTCGGCCCTCCCCGACTCGACGAGCTCCTCCGGCGCCTCGCCGAAGGCCGAACAGCCCCGGCTACGGCCGCGGCTCTCGCTGATCCACCCAGGTCACAGTGGCACTTCCCGGGCGTGGTCCCGGGCAAGCCGATCTCGAACGCACGGCATGCCCCAGCAACTCAACGGGTCCCGCTTGCCGGTTCACACCGCGCGCAAGGGGGCACCGACCGCCCTCGCTGCACGAGCCGAGGACCTCACCAGCCGTGGATCACAAGCGCTCATGAAACCGGCTTCGTGAGACTTGCGGGCAGAGGCGTTGGGGACCCACCGCCGTCTGGATCCCAGACCGTTTCCCAGTGTCCGACGGTTCCCACGCCCGCCCTGCCCACCGCCGATCCCCCACCGACAACATTTCCCGCCTTGACAATTTTTTTTGTCGGAGAGATTCTGGAGCGGTGCTGGACGACGCCGTGATCGAGAACCCGCCGCGGCCGAGGCGTCCCTGGACCCGATACGGGCCCGGATCCTCGGCGCCCTGGCCGAGCCCGGCCCGGGGCTGCCCCGCCAGAAGGTCAACGACCACCTGAAGGAGCTGGGGCGCATGCCGAGCCGACCGACGGGCCTGCCGCCGCTGGACGGCGAGCCGGCCTGGTCGGACGACGAGGGCATCCAGGTCCGCTCCGCAGGAGGGGCTTCTCGACCGACGTCCGCAGACGCGTCCGGACACCCGTCCGCGCGGCCTGCGCCCTGGCCCGCCACGGGACCGCACCGGATACCGACGGCGTCGCACCGGCCTCCCTCCAAGGGGCGGCCAGCAATCGAAAACCGCACACCAGAAACCCCGAAGGAATCAGCATGCGTACCCTGATCAGCTCCGCCTTCATCTCGCTCGACGGCGTCGTGGAGGGCCCCGGCGGCGAACCCGGCTACCGCAATTCCGGATGGACCTTCAAGGACGTCGAGTTCGTCCCCGAGGCGTTCGACATCAAGGCACGGGAACAGCAGGAGTCCACCGCCGTCCTGATGGGCCGGACCAGCTACGAGGCGTTCAGCCCGGTGTGGCCGGACATGAACGAGTTCGCCCACTACAAGACCATGCCGAAGTACGTCGTCTCCACCACCCTCACCGAGGACAAGCTCGTCTCGAACTGGGGCGAGACCACCATCCTGCGCTCCCTCGACGAGGTCGCCGCCCTCAAGGAGACCGACGGAGGCCCGATCATCGTCCACGGCAGCGTCGCCCTGAACCATGGCCTCGCCGACGCCGGCCTGATCGACCGTTACCACCTGCTCGTCCACCCGCTGCTGCTCGGCGCGGGCAAGCGCCTGTTCCCCGCCACCGACAAGGACACCCAGAAGCTCAAGCTCGTCGAGCACGCCGTGTACTCCAACGGCCTGCAGATGAACGTCCTCGACGTCGTCCACTGACCAAGCCCCGGGTCTTTCCACGCCGCAGGACGCGATCAGATGCGGCCGGCGTCGCGCAGGTCCCTGAGCGTGTCCCGCTCGACCTGAAGCAGGGCGGGTTCGAGGCGCCGCACGCTCTCACGGCGTCGAATGGAGCCGGGAGCGGGGGCCCGACGGCGTCGCATGCTCGACGACATGTCCTTCGGCGGTCACGGCGGGCTCGGTCGGTGCCGCGGCCGGCGAGATGGCTCCGCGCATCCCCGCCCATGCCCGCGGCAGGCGCTGAGGGGCGGTGATTCGGCGGTCCCGCTGCTGAGGACGCCGGTCCAGGACCTGACCGGACAAGGACCGAGTAGAACCACAGCAGCCGTGTCCCGATCACAGCGACGCTCACGGCGCAGGCGGCGATCGCCGCCTGCGCCAGGGAGAGCGAGGTCAATGCCCCGACCGCGGCGGGCAGTTGGATACCGACGAACATGAACAGCGCGCTGTTGAGCAGGTAACCGGCCACCTCCCAGAAGACGATGACCTGGATCCGGGCGTCGGAACCGATGACGCGAGGGCCGAACCGGGTGGTCACAAGGCCGCAGGTGACGACGGCGAGGACGCCGGACACGTGCAGAGGTTCGGCGGACAGGTAGGCGAGGAGAGGGGTGGCGACACTCAGCACGCTGTGGAGCAGGGGCTCGGGCGGCCGACGCCTGACGGGGATCAGGAGCAGTGCGATCGCGGCACCGATCACGATTCCGCCGGCGTAGGACTCGACGAAAGCGAGCGCCGTACCGGACCAGGAGCAGGGTCGCTCGTCGGTGACGGCCTCGATGGCCACGGCCGGCAGGACTTCGGGGACAGCGCGAACCCTGCGAAGGCGGGTGTCAGTCCTACGAGGCAGCCCGCGCCGAGCAGCGGCAGCGGTTCACTCAGGCCCGTACGACGCGATGGCCGGCCCGTCGCCAGTACGCCGACGGCGACGACAACGATCAGTTCCGGGCTTCCCACGTCGGTGCCGTTCGTGTTCATGGCTCGACGGTCACGCCCCGACGCACGGGTAACAGGCCACGACTTTCTCAGAAGCTGCGTTCCGGGGAGTCCCGCACCCGCCCTCTGGAGGACTCGGCGCGGATGAGCCTGGCGAGGTGGTGGCCGGAGTGGGTGGGCGCCCGGCGAAGGGCGATGAGCGCGGCGTCGTCGCCTAGGCGTCCACCGACGTGGGCGAGGAGGTCACGCCGGATGTGACGCAGGAGCGGTTCGGGGCCGCACTCGGTCCACTGGGCGGCTCGTTCGGCGAACGGATAGAAGTCACCGCTCCGATTGCGCGCCTCCATGACACCGTCGGTGTAGAGCAGGAGGGTTTCCCCGACTTCGAAGGTGAACACGTCCAGCGTGCGCGGCGATGGGACCAGGACGCCGACTCCCAGCGGGGGTGCTGGGTGCAGCCTCAGTGCGGTGACGGAGTGTTCCGGGCTGAGCAGCAGGGGCGCGGGGTGCCCGCAGCTGGTCATTTTGACGAGGGTGGCATCGTCGGGGATCTCCAGCAACAGGGCGGTGACGAAGCGCTCCTCGGCCCCGGCCTCGTCCTCCGGCGGGGTGAATTCGCCGTGGTAGCGGCCGACGCTCTGTTCCAGCGCGTCCGTCAGCGCGGTGAGGTCGGCGTGCTGATGGGAGGCTTCGCGGAACGCGCCGAGCAGCAGGGCGGCCTCGCCGATGGCCGCCAAGCCCTTGCCCCGGACATCTCCGATGAGCACGCGCGTGGCGTCGTCGGTACGCGTGACGGCGTACAGGTCTCCACCGATCTCGGCCTCGTCCTCGGCGGCCAGATATACGGACGCCGTACGCAGGGGGCCGATCCCGCTGGGCAGCGGCCACAGCAGTACGTGCTGTGCGGCCTCGGCGACCGATCTCACCTGGGCCAGTTCCCGTCCGTGTCGCTCGCGTACCACGGAGTAGCCCACGATCAGAAGGCTCAGTACGGCGAGGGCGACCATCTGCACGACGACGTTGCGCGAGAAGAGGATGCCGTCGTGCAGCGCGATGCCGGCCTCGGCCGCGAGCGCCAGGACGCCGATCGCCCCGGTCAGCCGGGGACCGGCGAAGGATGCGGTGATCGCCGGCGCGATCACCAGCAGCGGGCCCAGGTGGACGTCGGCCGGGGCAACGATGTCGATGACCGTGATCACCACGACCAGCAGGACGGGGATCGCCAGCAGCACATGCTTCGACGGCCCCGGGCCGAGGCCGGTAGAGCGATTCCAGATCCCCACATGTTCCACAGTGCACCGCCCCAGGACAGCTTGCGAGCGCAGCCAAGATCTCTCGGCAATGCGCCGGCGGGACTGCCCAGCGCGTCCCGCACGCGCCGGACCGCGCGTCGACGGGACCGACCCCGCACCGGCGTCGGCGCGGGGTCGGCAGGGCTGCCGCCCGGCTGCCCACCGCATGCGACCAGGGGGCTCACGCTGCCCGTCCGGCGTCGCGGCCACCACGAGCCCGGTCGGATACGGAGCGCGACCACCTCCGTTGCGACGCCCGAGGTCGGATCAGTCGAGGAGGAGGGGATTCGGCAGGGTGGCCTCGGGGTGCATGCGCAGGAGGGTGTGAAGTACTCCTGAGAGGCCGGACATGAGGCTGGGCGAGAACGCCTCGCGGGCCAGGCCGCCGACCGGGCCGCGTTGCTCGAGGCCGGTGAGGATTTCGGCGTCGAGGTCGGTGGGATCGCCGAAGTCCATGGACGTGAGGAATTCCCAGAGGCCGAGGTCGCCGTGGCACAGGGTATGGCTCCAGCCGAAGCCCTCGGCGGCGCAGGCACGTGCGGCCCGACGGGCCATGTCGAGGTGGGCGGGATCGCCCGTGCGCCGGTGGAGGTCGAGCATGCCGATGCCCACCCCCGCGCTGCCGTGGCACCAACTGGTGAAGAAGTCCTCCTCGGCGCCGATGCGGACATCGAGCCAGTTGCCGTGCTCGGGTTGGTAGAGGGACTCCTGATAGGTGAAGGCCCGCTCGGCGAGGCGGTTCCAGTCGCGCCGCTCGGCCGCGGAACCCGCGTCGCCGAGCGCGAGCCGGGTCAGCGCCCAGCCGATGCCGGTGGCGCCGTGGGCGAAGCCGCCGATGCCCTCGGGGTTGAGCCGGGTCGTCCAGCGGGCGCCGCTCGCGTCGAGGTTGGCCAGCCCGGTCAGTCGGCGGCCGATGTGCGCGGCGGCGTCGAGCCAGCGGTCCTGCCCGGTCGCCGCGGCCAGGTTGAGCAGGGGGACGACCGCGCCTGCCGCCCCGTTGAGGAGGTCCACCTCGACGTCGTCCTCGACCAGTCGGCCCTCCGCGAGCAACAGGGCCCTCTCGGCGGCCCGCTCCAGAAGCCAGTCCTCACCGAGCACCCGGTGCAGCGCCAGCCACGTCCACACCTGCGACGCGGCACCGCTGAACGCCCCGGGTGAGGGCGTCGGTGTCCGGTCCTCGGTGCCGACCAGGACCCGCAGCGCCCCCTGGAACGTCTCGGCGACGCCCGGCACCTCCTCCGCCCGCCCGGCCCGCACCTCGGTCACGTACTCCGCGAGCGTCAGCGCCACCCCGCCCTGCCCGGTGTAGAGGTCGGCGGGCAGCACCCTGATCGACCACCCCGCGGGGGTGAAGACGGGGCTGATCCAGGTGACCGTACCGTCCTCGCCGCGCACCGCCCCGTCGCACAGCCGCCGTACCATCTGCGCGGCCAGGTCGCGGCGGCGGCGCTCCCGGTCCCGGGCGTGCGGGTCGCGGGCGGCGGCCTGCGTCCGCGTGGGCAGCGAACGCTCGTTGAGATACGCACCGACCAGCGCGTCCTGGATCACCGCCTCCTCCAGCGCCAGGTCGGCGGTGCGCCAGTCCTCCACGGTGGTCCGTACGGCGGCCGAGTCCACGGTGAAGGTGAACATCGGCACGTCACCGGCCAACAGGTCCGCGATCTCGCCGTCGATGGCCGCGCGCTCGGTCGGCGCGCCGGGCAGCACCTCGGCGTTGCGCCGCAGGATGTCCCGGGCCCGTTCGACCGCGGCCGCCTCGTCGTGCAACGACGCCGGGTGCCAGAGCATCCGGCCGATGTCGACGTACGCCTGCGTCGGCCGCAGGATCCGCCGCGCCTGGGCGCCTTCGAAGCGGCGCAGCAGCCGGTGCGGATCCGTCCCGGGCCGGCGCAGGTGCGCGGTCATCTCGCGGAAGCCGGCCAGAATCCGGTCCCAGTACGCGCTCAGCACGGGAGTGGGGCTGGGGTGGTTGCCCGCGGTGGGCATCGCCACCAGGTCAACCTGGAAGCGGGCCGCCGCGGTGCCGGCGTCCGCGATCACCGGGTTCGGGATCAGCGGCTGCTGGCCGGGCAGCGACCCGACTCCGGAGATGTCGACCCCGCCGAGCGCGAAGCCGGTGCCGCGTACGGGCAGCAGTCCGGTACGCAGCACCGTACGGCGGATGGCCGCCGCGGCCACGTCCACGGCGTCGCCCCGGCCGCTGGGCGGGAAGGGCGCGGGGGCGTCGAAGAGCGTCTCGGCGTCCACGATCACCGGCACCGGACCCGCGGCGATCATGTTCTCCGCGTGCATGTCGGTGCCGCCGGTGAAGCGGAGGACGGCCAGCCAGTGCCCTACGTTCCGGTAGAACGCGGCGAGTTCGGCCTCGCCCGCGCAGTAGCGGTGGTGGACGAACTCGGCCCAGCCGTAGCCCTCGCGTGCTTGTGTCCGCGGCACCCGGATGCGCTCGTCGGGCGACGGTGCGCCGGGGAAGTCCGTGTAGAGCTCGTCCAACAGCGCGCCCAGCGCCACGTCGGACTCGGACGGCCGAGGCTTGTACATGACGCTCCCGCCGGCGAAGTCGACCCGACTGACCGTCAGGCCGCCCCGGTGGGTGTCGCCCGCCCCGAAGGCGACGGCTCGCATCTCCCCCGCGGGTCCCCCCAGCAGCGGCCGCAGCACTTCGCGGTCCGCGGCGAGCCGTTCCGCGAATCCGGCCGTCGCCGCCACCGAGAGCCGCGCCACCGACGCGATCCGCGGGCCGACGTTCGGGTATCGGCCGCCCAGCCGGTCGAGGTAGCCCTCCTCTTCGGCCTGCTCCAGGAACGCGGTCCACGTCCGCGTGTCGGATCCCGTCCCCGCGCCCTCGGTGTGGTGTCCGCCGCCCGCTGTCATGCGCAGCGCGTGCAGTTCGATCAGGAACAGGCGGGACAGCTTCGCGTGCAGGGACTTGAGCAGGGCGGTGTGGCCGGCTTCCAGCACCGCTTCTTGTTCTTTCCGGCTCAGGGCGTCAATGGAGGCCAGCCGCCGGGCCAGCTCTTCCCGCCAAGGCCGGGCGATGGTCCGTACGGGTCGGGCGAACCATTCCGCCTCGTCCCGCCTTCCCGACTCCCCCGGCTTCCCCGGCCTTTCCGATCTTTCCGGCGCCGATCCGCTCACCGTCCACCCTCCCCATTCCGCCGTGAACTCGCTTCTTGCGGTCGTTCCCAGGGAGCACGGCAACTGTGCGACCAGCCCGGACCCGTCCGCACCCGGCAGCAACCGACCGAGCCGCACACCCCCGCATCCCCGACGCGCGCGGGGCGGGCGGCAACCGACTCGGCAGGCTGCGGCGCGTTCCCGGGTGCGGACGCGTCGTGGCTTGGCGCGCGGTTTCCCACGCTCCGGCTTTATGAACCGCACTCCGCAGGGGCGCTCCCGAAGAGGCGTGCTCCGCAGGCGATACGGTCGATGAGCGCGCCCTGGAGAGGGCACTCAGCGGGCAGGCCCTCCGCAAAGGGCCCTGGAGTCACCGCGGGCGATCAGCAACACCAGCTGCCGTGCGACCCACTCGGGCTGGAACAGAAGCCGTAGAGGGAGTCGCTCGGGTCGGTGAGCGCGGCCTCGGCGGCGGCGCCGCCGACGTAGAGGGGCCCGGCGGGGTTGGTCTGGCCGTACGCGCTCTCGGCGCCCGCCAGCCAGGCATCGAGCACGGCGGTGGTGGCAACGCTGGTCTGGGGCATGAGAGACCTCCGGTGGATGTGGGGATTGGGGCGGATTGCCCAGCCCTGAGTATCGCCGGGTTCGAACACCCGTCAGACGTCCAATCTGGCCAAAGCCATGTGGTGTTCATGCGGCCTGCCGCCTCCCACGGGACGGGTGGGACGGTCGCACGGCCGAGCGCCGACCGGGCGGGCGCAGCGGACGCCGAGACTCCGACGGCAAGCTCCGGCCTGGGCTGCGCACCTACGGGGAGCCCCTGAGGAGCGGAGTAAGGGCGCCTCGGCGCTCGTCCGGTCATCGCGGGCCGGTCGGCAACCGAACGACCCCGATCCCGCGCACCCTCATGTCCCGGTCCAGACCGGTCACTTGGCCAACAAGCGCACTGGCGGTCTCCGATGCCGGCACCCAAGCAGTCGACGGCCACCGAGGGCCCCCACCGCCACATCCGGGCACCGAAGGAGGTCCTCGCGTCCGGATCGATCGGCGCCCCGCTGATCGTGCACTGCGCCCACCGCATCCCGGCCGTGCCCAAGGCGTACACCTCCGTGATGGCCGCGCAGGACACGGCCGTGCACGAGATCGACGTGCTGCGCCGGCTACTCGACGACGAGATCGTCTCCGCCCAGGTGATCACCCCACGCGCCACGAGCAAGCGGTTCGCGCACCTCAAGGACCCGCAGATCATGCTCTTCGAGACCGCGAACGGGGTCCGCATCGGCCTGGAGGTCTTCGTCAACTGCCGGTACGGCTACGACATCCCGTGCGAGACCGTCGGTGAGGAGGACCTGGTCCGACTGCCCGACCCGGCCGCCGTCGGGGTCCGCACCACCGGACACCACGAGACCGCCGTACCGCAGGACTGGCAGGGGCGTTTCGCCGACGCCTTCGACACCGAGTTCCGCGAATGGTTCGCGGCCGTCGGCACCGGCAGCGAGCCCACCGGCCCGTCCGCCTGGGACGGCTACGCCGCCACCCTCCGCTCCGCTCCCTGGAGTCCGACGGCACCGTCGCCACCGTGGACATGAAGCCCCGCCCCGCCCTCTACGGAGGCGCCGCATGAAGATCGCCCTCGACCCGTACATGTTCCGCGCCCATACGCGCGCGCGACCCACCGTGCCCCGACGGTCGGAAGACCGCCGGGGCACGGTGGGAGTGGAGGGCACCTGGATGCCGACCGGGAGAGGCCGCCGCGATCAGACCGCCGGGGCCGGGAAGGTCGGGTACTCCACGCCGGAGACGTGCTGGACGACGCGGACGACCTGGCAGGAGTAGCCGAACTCGTTGTCGTACCAGAGGTAGAGGATCGCGTTGTCGCCTTCCACCTTGGTCGCGCCGGCGTCGACGATCGAGGCATGACGCGAGCCGATGAAGTCGCTCGAGACCGCGTCGGGGGCGCTGATGAAGTCGATCTGGCGCTTGAGCGGCGAGGTCAGCGAGACATCGCGGAGGTGGTCGAGGACTTCCTCGCGCGTGGTCTCGCGGGCGAGTTGCAGGTTGAGGATGGCGATCGACACATCCGGCACCGGGACGCGGATGGAGCTGCCGGTGATCTTCGCCTTGAGGTCGGGCAGCGCCTTCGCGACGGCGGAGGCGGCACCGGTCTCGGTGATGACCATGTTGAGCGGCGCCGAACGACCGCGGCGGTCGGAGTTGTGGTAGTTGTCCAGCAGGTTCTGGTCGTTGGTGAACGAGTGGACGGTCTCCACGTGACCCCGCAGAACGCCGTACTCGTCCGCCATCGCCTTCAGCGGCGGGACGATCGCGTTGGTGGTGCAGGAGGCGCAGGACATGATCTGCTCGTCCGGCTTGATCGTGTCGTGGTTGACGCCGTGGACGATGTTGGGAACGTCGCCCTTGCCCGGTGCGGTCAGGACGACCTTGGCGATGCCGGGGCGAAGGTGCTGGGACAGGCCCTCACGGTCACGCCACCTGCCGGTGTTGTCGATGAGGATGGCGTCCTTGATGCCGTACTCCGTGTAGTCCACCGACAGCGGGTCGTCGGAGTAGATCACCTTGATCTCGTTGCCGTTGGCGACGATCTTGCTGTTCGCCTCGTCGACGGTGATCGTGCCCCGGAACTGGCCGTGAATGGAGTCACGCCGCAGCAGCGAGGCGCGCTTGACGATGTCCTGGCCGGCACCCTTGCGGACGACGACGGCGCGCAGCCGCAGGCCGTTGCCTGAGCCGGCCTTCTCGATGAGCAGGCGGGCGACGAGGCGGCCGATGCGGCCGAACCCGTAGAGGACGACGTCGCGCGGCTCCTGGCGCTCGATCTTGTTGACGCCCGTGGCGCCGGCCACGGCCTCGGCGGTGAACTCCGCCACCGACAGACCACGGTCGTCGGACTTGTAGGTCGCGGCGAGCATGCCGATGTCGATCTGCGACGGGCCGAGATCGAGCGTGGTGAGCGCCTGCAGGAACGGCAGCGTCTGGATGACCGAGAGTTCCTCGCCGGCGATCTGCCGGGCGAACCGGTGGGTCTTGAGGATGCTCACCACCGACTTGTTCACCAGGGAACGGCTGTGCAGCAGGACCGTGACGTCCCGCTCCCGGTGCAGCTTCCCGATGATCGGGATCATCGACTCCGCGATCTCCTCGCGGTTGTTCCAGTTGGTGAACGAGTCGTCATTGACAGTCACAGATTCATCTTTCGAGCTAGGTGGCGCTCAGATGGTAGCCCGACCCTCTTTTGATCATTCGAGCGGGGCCACCTGATCAAGAGGAACACGCAGCTGAGCCGCTCGTGCGCCCTCGCGCCGGTGGCGCGGGTCCCGGCGACCGGCGTGCGAGCGCGCCCTCATGGCCGGTCTGCCTCGCGCCTTGGACGCCCACTTCGAGGACACGAATGCGCCCCATTCACGCGGTTCCGACCGCCACCGGTGACTGTTTCGCTTGACATGGGGCGCGCGCTGCCCAACTGCCCGGACCGTCACGAGATTACTGTCCTGGCGCCCACCTCCCCGGAATCCGTCTTCGACCTCCACCGCCTCCGTGAACCCACGCCGCACGGCTTCTCACGCGTCGCCGGGGCGCACCTTCGACACGGGTTCAGGCAGACGTCGTCCATGGCCGGGCCATAGGAGCCCCTGCCCGAGGCGTACGGCGTCGACGCCCCGCCTTGATCACTGATCTTCGTGCGTATCCACCCACGCCCGCTCACGTATCGGGAGGACATGTGACAGTCCCGGAAAGCTCCCCAGAAAGCGCCGCCGGGCCCACCGCCGACGGACCACGGTCCACCAGTCTCAGCACCGACGCGGCACGTCAGCTGGCCACCACCACCAAGTCCGAACCTCAGATGCAGGCCATCACCTCGCGATGGCTGCTCAAGATGCTGCCTTGGGTGGACGTCAAGGGCGGCGCCTACCGGGTGAACCGGCGACTCCAACTCCGCCTCGGCCGGGGCCGGGTGCAGTTCGAGCAGAACGGCGCGGACGACATCAGGGTCATCCCCGAGACACTGACCGAGCTGCCCGCCCTGCGCGGCTACTCCGACACCGTGGCCCTGCAGGAGATCTCCTCACGGTTCAGGGTGCGTGAGGTGCGTACGGGCCAGGTCCTCTTCGACGCCGGACAGCCCGTCACCGAGGCCTATCTCGTCGTCCACGGCCGGTTCACCCGCTACACCACCGGCAAGTACGGCGAGCAGGAAGTCACCGGAGTCATCACGGACGGCGACGGAATGGGGGACGAGGCCATCGGCCAGGCCGACCCGCTGTGGTTCAGCTCGGTACGGGCCGAGACTCCGGGCGTGGTGCTGGCACTCAACTGGGACACGCTCATGGCGTGCGTGGAGCGCACCCCGTCGCTCGCCGCCCAATTGGACGCCTTCGCACAGCAGCAGAGCAAGCCCATGAACCGCAAGGGCGAGGCCGACGTACCCGTACAGGCCGGGCACGTGGGCGAACCGGTCCTCGCCGGCGGCTTCGTCGACTACGACCTCGCCCCGCGCGAATACGAGCTGTCCCTGACCCAGACCGTCCTGCGCGTCCACACCAGGGTCGCCGACCTCTACAACCATCCGATGAACCAGACCGAGCAGCAACTCCGCCTGACCATCGAGGAGATCCGCGAGCGCCAGGAGTGGGAGCTGGTCAACAACCGCGAGTTCGGCCTCCTGCACAACGTCGACTACGGCCAGCGCGTCAGTACCTTCTCCGGTCCCCCCACGCCCGACGATCTCGACGAACTGCTGTCGATGCGCCGCAAGACCCGCCTCTTCCTGGCCCACCCGAAGGCGATAGCGGCCTTCTTCCGGCAGTGCAACCGGCGCGGGCTGGTGCCCGGCACCGTGAACCTCGACGGCCACGAAGTACCGGCGTGGCGCGGCGTTCCGCTCTTTCCGTGCAGCAAGATCCCGATCAGCCCCCAGCACACCAGCAGCATCATCGCGCTGCGCACGGGAGAGAAGGACCAAGGGGTCGTAGGCCTGCACCAGACGGGCATTCCGGAGGAGTACGAGCCGGGTCTGAACGTACGGTTCATGGGCATCGACAGCACCGCGATCATGAGTTACCTGGTCACCGCCTACTACGCGATGGCCATCCTCGTACCCGACGCCGCGGGGATCCTGGAGAACGTCCAGATCGGGCGGACCGCGGAATGAGCACATCATCGGCTTCCGGATCGCCGACGCGACTGCCCGGGCCGCCCCGCCTCGTCCCCGTCACACAAGCCCGGCGGAGCGGGGCGATCCCCGGGCTGCGCCACCGGCCCGCCGGCCCCGCGGACGCGGGGAAGGCGGCGGAGGTCGACCGCAGGCTGGAGGCCTGGGTCCGTCGGCTCGACGCGTTCCCCAAGGCGTGGACGGGGGACTTCGCGGGGTTCCAGTTCGGCCGGGCCGTCGTACTCCAGCATCCGGGCGCGGCCGACCTCGAACGTCTCACCGCGGCCGGCAAGCTGCTGCTGGCCGAGAACCTCGTCGACAACTGCTACTGCGAGGAGGACGAGGACAGAGGCGGCTCATCACGCGGCCTCGGCGGCAGGCTGATCAGGGCCCAGTCCGCACTCGACCCCTTCCATTCCACTCCCGAACTGGAAGCGCGGTGGCGGCGCGGCGTACAGGCCGACGGGCCGCTGCGCTCGTATCACGGGGCCCTCAAGGACTACGCCGTCTTCGCCACCCCCAGCCAGACCGACCGGCTGGTGCACGATCTCGCCCGGCTGCATCTGGGCTATCTCGGTGAGGCCGCCTGGGCCGAGATCCGGTACGTGCCACCGGTCTGGGAGTACCTGATGATGCGGCAGTTCAACAACTTCCGCCCCTGCCTGTCGATCGTCGACGCCGTGGACGGCTACGAGCTGCCCGAGGCCCTCTACGTCCGGCCCGAGATCCAGCGGATCACCGCACTCGCCGGCAACGCCACGACGATCGTCAACGACCTGTACTCCTTCACCAAGGAACTGGCCAACGATCCCAGCCATCTCAATCTGCCTCAGGTCATCGCCGCGAACGAACGGTGCGGGCTGAAGGCCGCCTTCCTGAAGGCCGTCGAGATCCACAACCAGGTCATGGAGGCGTTCGAGGAGGAGGCGGCGGCTCTGTCCGCCACCTCGCCGCTCGTAGAGCGTTACGCCGGGGGCCTGGCCGCCTGGGTGTCCGGCAACCACGAATGGCACGCCACCAACACCCACCGCTACCACCTGCCGAACTACTGGTAACGCCCTGCCGCCCGGCCCGTCGTCCACCGCGCCACGAGGAGTCACCTTTGCCCATCACCGATGCCGGTACCGCGGCAGCACCGATGCCGACCCAGGCCACCTGCCAGTCGACGTACCAGACCCGCGTCGCGGACTACTGGAACGCCGAGGAGAACCCGGTCAACCTCGAACTCGGAAAGATCGACGACCTGTACCACCACCACTACGGCATCGGGGACGTCGACTGGTCGGTACTCGACGAGAGCCGGGATGGGGGCGGAGACGGCGCTGCCCTGCGCCGTGACCGGATCACCGCCGAACTGCACCGTCTGGAACAGGCACAGGCCGACCTCCTCGCCTCCCATCTCGGCCCCCTCTCCCGCGCCGACCGCGTCCTCGACGCCGGCTGCGGGCGCGGCGGCGGAAGTGTGGTGGCCCATCTGCGGTACGGATGCCACACCGACGGCGTCACCATCTCGAGGAAACAGGCCGACTTCGCCAACGCCCAGGCCCGCACTCGGAACATCGACGACAAGGTCCGCTACCACCACCGGAACATGCTCGACACCGGCCTGCCCTCCGGCGCGTATGCGGCTTCCTGGAACAACGAGTCCACCATGTACGTGGAACTCGACCTGCTGTTCGCCGAGCACGCACGGCTGCTGCGCCGCGGCGGACGCTACGTGACCATCACCGGCTGCTACAACGACGCCTACGGGCGGGCCTCCCGGGAGGTGTCTCTCATCAACGCCCACTACATCTGCGACATCCACCCACGGTCGGAATACTTCCGCGCCATGGCCCGCAACCGCCTCGTACCCGTCCACGTCCAGGACCTGACCGCCGACACCATCCCCTACTGGGAACTCCGCAAGCAGGCCGACCACCTGGTCACCGGCATCGAGGAAACGTTCCTGAGCGCCTACGAGAACGGCAGCTTCCAGTACCTGCTCATCGCGGCCGACCGCGTCTGACGTCTCCCCCGCGTTGGCGCTCCTGCTGATGCGACCTATGGTGGGAAGTGGTGCAGAGGCTTCCCACGAGGTGTTCACAACGGGGAGGACATGATCATGTCCGAAGCCACACATCCCACACATCACCGTCCGCTTCGGCGGACGCACGACGATGCCACAGGCGTCACGGCCACCATCAACCGGGCAGCGAGCGCCGCGGGCGCCGCCGGTCGGGCCGCGGCGGAAGCCGTACGGCACCCCCAGGCCGTGGTGGACCGGTTGCGGCAGCTGCCTCAGACACTGCCGCTGGTGCGGCAGGCGGTGACACCCATCCTCACCGGACGAGTGCGTGACTGGCGTGGCGAGTACGCCTACACGTTGGGTGAGCAGGCATTCGTCTACGGTTTTCCGTACATCTACAACGCCAGGCTGCGCCACCAGTGGGTGACCCAGCCGCGTGACCCGGCGACGGTGCCGTACGCCGCGGTCAACCATTTCTGGCACGCACAGCAACTCCTGGACGCCTCGTACCGGGACGGCGGTTGTCCCAACAACGACACCCTGTACTCGACCGCGTGGGTGCACCTGCGCGGCGAGCCGGTCATTCTCTCGCATCCGGACATGGGTGATCGCTACTTCTCCTTCGAGCTGATGGGCATCACCTCCGACAACTTCGACTACATAGGCCAGCGCACCACGGGATCCGAGGCGGGCCACTTCGCGATCGTCGGTCCGGACTGGAGCGGGAAGCTCCCCGATGGTGTGCGCCGTGTCGCGACCGCGCCGAGCCCGTGGATCCTGATCCTCGGCAGGACGCTGGTCGACGGCGAGGACGACGTGCCGAACGTGCAGACGCTCCAGGCCCAGTACCGGCTCACTCCGCTCAGCTTCTTCGACAAGGGCGGCGGGCCCGTTGACCCGGCGCGGCTCCCGGCGAGCCATGAGGTGCCGGCGCCGGTGGACCCCGCGCAGGATCCCCTCGGCCCCTGGAAGACGCTCAACGCCATGCTGGCCGAGAACCCGCCACCGGCGCACCACGCGATCCTGCTCAAGCAGTTCGCCGAGGTCGGCATCGGTCCCGGTCTCGACGTCGAGGTCCAGCCTGAGGCGGTCAGACAGAACCTCATCAGGGCTGCGGCTGTCGGCACGCCGATGCTCAAACAGCAGATGCTCAGCGGTGGGTGGGCACATGTGGTCAACGGTTGGCGTTATCCGCCACCGCAGATGGGCCGCTTCGGCGACGACTTCGTCAAGCGTGCCGCCGACCAGTCGTTGGCGGGCATCATGGCCAACGATCCCGACGAGGCGGTCTATCTGCTCAACTACGACGACGCGGACGGCAACAAGCTGTCGTCCGGCCGGTACGCGCTGCGCTTCGACGCGGGCGCGATGCCACCCGTCGATGCCTTCTGGTCCCTGTCCGCGTACGGCGACGACATGAACCTGATCCCCAACCCGGCCGGCCGCTACTCGGTCGGGGACCGCACGACCGGGCTCGTCATGGACCCTGACGGCGGTCTGACCCTCCATCTGCAGTCCACATCACCGGGAGAGGACCGCGAGTCCAACTGGCTGCCCACACCCGAAACCGGCACCTGGTTCGTGATCCTGCGCATGTACCGTCCGCACCGCGAGGTCGTGGACGCGGTATGGGAATGCCCTGCGCTCACCCGCGTCGAGTGACCTGACGGGTCCGCAGGCCGCGCGTGGCGGCCCACGGACCCGTGCGCGGGGCCCCGCTCAGCCGATGTAGAGCTGGTATGTGGCGCCGTTGCTGGTGTCGTTCGCCGAGATGAGCCGGGGTTCCCACCGCCATCCGGTGCTGGGCTTGCGGTGGTGGAACTCGACCGACTGCCCGGCTATCCACCAGTAGCCTTCCGCCACGGTGCACCCCTTCGGGGCGATCTCCCAGAACCTCGAACCGCCCCAGTCGCCGTACTGGTTCTCCCCGACGAAGTAGAACTTCACCGTCTCGGTGGACCCGCTGCAGACCTTGAGCTGTACGTACTTGTTGGCGGCGTAGGCCGTTCCCGGAACCGCCAGGCTGCCGAACAGTGCGCCTGCGACGAGTGCCGCCGTGGCGACTTTGCGCTTGAGACTGTGCATGGGACTGTCACCATTCTTGTTCTTGGACCGGTTGGACCGGGTTGGACAGCGGGTTGTCGAGACGGGCCGGAGCCGTCAGCAGTGTGCGCCGATTTCGGCCGGGGTCATCGGCCGGTCCTTGAAGTTGACGTAGCCGTAGCTGGGGTTGTCCTTGTTGAAGCCGGACTGCTGGAAGTCGTAGATGTACCAGACGTAGTGGTCGTAGTACTTGTTCTTGAACTGGATCTCCCACCAGCCCTTGGCCTGCTGCTTCGAGGTTCCGCGCTCGAGCCACCCGACACTTCTCGGCGAGATGTTGATCGTGTTGGACTCGGTGTCGGTGTGGGAGTTCTCCCAGCTGTGGCTGTAGCTGGTCTCCACGGAGGCCTCGAAGACCAACGAGAACTTGTAGGTCGCCGAGACGGAGACGCCGACCGTGTTGCCGGCGGTGGTCGTGTCCGACCAGTCGATCCGGTGCTGGTTGGTGTTGCTCCCGCAGTTGTACGCGGTGCTGCCGACCTGGTGCTTCGGCCCGGTGTAACCCCAGTAGCTCTGCGGGTGGAACTTGCAGAGACTTGCCCAGTTGCAGGCCTTCAGGAGTTCGGCGTTGGTCGGACTACTGGCCGCGAATGCCTGGGGGGCCACGATCAGTGAAGCGCCCATGGTCAGAGCTGCGAGCGTCCCGGCCGTACGGGAGATATGCCTGGCCGATCCGTTCCTGCGGTGCGCGAATGCCATTGATCACTCCATGAGGAGGGCGGATTTCGGGGGATGTCGCGCCGACTGCGGTGGAGGAATTTCGGCGACGTGCGATCGGCGTTCATCTCGTTCATGAGCCTCGCAGCGCTCCATCAGGGTTTGATCAGAGCCGGATCAGAGGTGGCTCACAACCGGGGGAGCTCGAGGGCGCCGTCGGGTGCGCGATGGTGGTGCGGGGGCGCCGGGGTCAGTGGTGGTGGTCGTGACCGGCCGGGCGTTGGGCCAGGGTGAGTGCACGCGTGGCGACTTCGTCGCAGGAGACGGTTCCCTGCTCGTCCAGTACGTCTTCCAGCGCGGCGAGCCAATGGTGGTAGTAGCTCCACGGCCGGTCCTGGTCGAGTGCGTTCTCCCAGGCGGCGATGCGGGCGATGAGTGCGCTCTGGAACTGGGGCCAGGTGAAGGCGCCTGCCTCGTAGAGGGTGACGGCCATGCCGAAGGCACGGCTCTCCCAGGGTTCGGAGAAGACTAGTTCCCCGTTGGCGCGGGGTGGGGCCGCGGTCCCGTCGATGTCGAGGGGGGCGGTCACGCGGCTGCCACCTTCGCCACGCCGACCATGGCGTCCCGGGTGATGAGCGGGACGAGCTCCTCCTCGGTCAGGTGCTCGGTGCCGGCGGGCCGCTCGGGCAGGACGAGCCAGCGAACCTCGCTCGTGGAGTCCCGCACGGTGATCTCGACGTCGTCGCCGAGGTCGAGGCCCATCTCGGAGAGGACGGTGCGGGGTTCCTTGACCACGCGTGCACGGTAGGCAGGGTCCTTGTACCAGCTCGGCGGAAGGCCGAGCACGGGCCAGGGGTAGCAGGAGCACAGGGTGCAGACGACGACGTTGTGGGTCGTGGGAGTGTTCTCGACGACGACGATGTGCTCGCCCTGGGGGCCGCCGAAGCCGAGTTCCTTGATGGCGGAGGTGCCGTCCGTCAGGAGCCGTCGGCGGTACTCGGGGTCGGTCCAGGCCTTGGCGACCACCTTGGCGCCGTTGAGCGGACCCACATTGGTCTCGTAGTTGGTGATGAACGCATCGACCATCTCGGGGTCGATCAGACCGCGTTCGGTGAGCAGCTGTTCGAGTGCCTCGGTACGCAGGGCCGCGGAAGGGGTCTCGCCGGATTCGCTGGAGGTCGTCATGAGGTGGTCTCCAGGTAGTTCTCGAACAGGTCCACGGTGACGGAGAAGGAGTCGGCACCCTCACCCCACAGTTCGTGCGAGGCGAACCGTACGGAGTAGACGTGTTGGGGGTTCTCGCCCAGGAAGTGCGCGTGGGTGTCGGGGAAGACGGCGGCGGGCTGGATGACCTCGACGATTCCGGCGTGTCCCCGGACGTAGCCGGGCAGGCGGGTGTGCCCGGGCGGCGAGATGTTCTTGGCGCGGACCCGTTGGCCGACGGCGAAGGCAGGGGCGGCGTCGATGGTGCGCAGCGAACCTGGAGCGGACCGCCAGGCGGCGATCGCCGCGGTGGGTGGGCCGGCGTCGGGCCGGGCGGATTCGGGGACGGAGACGGGGGGATTTTCGACGTGTTCGCCGCGCAGGTCGCGGGCCCGGGCGTCGATCTCACCGGGGGCGAGGATGGCGCCCTCGATGAGCATCAGTTCGGCGGCGTTGAGCCAGCGGCCGAAGTAGCCCTCATCGAGGTAGGCGGCTCGGTCCAGGCGTTCCTGCGCATGCCGGAAGGCGTCCACATTCCGACCGGACACCCGGGTGGCCAGGATCGTCAGCGCGGCGGCCCGGCCCTGCCAGGGCTCCGCGAAGACCGGCTCATCGGCCCTGGGCGGGCGCGCGGGGCCCCATCCCGAGGTGCCCCCCATGTCAGCGATGCCCTCCATGACGCGACTCCTCAAATGGCCGCATAACGGACCAGCCATTCGAATTCTATGCGCACGGAGCCTTCCCCGCCGCGGTGGACGCCCGGCGAATGGCGGGCCGCGACGACCCGCCGGGGCCCGTGGGGATCAGGTCGTGGGTCCGACGGAGTCCTCGATGCGGGCGAGCTGGTGGTCGATGTCGGTCAACCACACTTCGAGATCGATGAGCGTGGGCAGGGCCGGGAGGTGCTCCGGAAGCGGTGGGCCAGGGGGGCTCCGGCCGGGTGCGGGGCGTTCGTGGGTGGTGAAGTACGTGGCGATGCGGTCGGCGTCCGTCGTCAGCTCGGCGGCCGTCCCGCGGACCCATGCGCGCGCGTCCGGCGGCACATCGGCCAGGGGGGCTTCGAAGCAAGGAAGCCGCTGGGCACCGAGCACCGTGTGGTACGCCACGATGAGCACCCCGTGCCAGTCGGCCTGGGCGCCCTCCCAGGCGGTGGGTGGCTCGCTGCGGAACTGCGCGTAGGCGGCCTCCGCCAGACGCAGATGCCGCAGCGTCGGCAACGTCGCGGGCGGAGACGGACCGGCCGCCGACGGGGCCAGCAGCGCCTCGACCGTGGCGGGTACCAGCGTCCCGCACGACCGCAGTAGGCCCGCCATGGTGCGGTGGACCTCTCTCCGTGCCCCCGCCGGCCAGGCGAGCAGCCCACACAGGAGGCCGATGACACTGCCGGTGACGACATCGACGATGCGGGCTTCCGACAGTCGCCAGCTGGTCGGGGTGATCTGGGCGAAGGCGAGGGTGACCACCAGCGTGAACAGCCCTTGTGCGTAGGCGATTCCGAGCCGCGGGCCCAGAGCGAAGGCGATGAGCATGCCCGGCACGAGCAGGACGGCGTAGGCGTCCAGGTGCCGGCCGAGGGCGATGAGCAGCGCACCTGCCGCGACAGCCCCCACCAGGTTGCCGACCATGGCCTGGCGCACGGCCCGCCAGGTGGCGCCGACCGTGGTACGCCCCAGCGTGAGGACCGCGAGGAGCACCCAGAATCCGTGCGCGAGGTCGAGGGTGCCGGCGACAAGACGGGCGATGGCGAGGCCGCACGCGACCCGTACCGCGTTCTGGAACCACACCGAGCGATGTGTCGCGTTGCCCACGATGCGACGCGCCCACAACTGCGTCGTGGGCAGGTCGGCGTACCAGAAGAGTTCGCGGGGCCGGAGAGGTGAGGTTCTGCGCCCGGCGGCAGAGACACCGACGGCTGTCACCGCGATCCACGTCGACTCGGCCAGTGTCAGCTCCGTCGCCTGTCGCCGCAGGACGTCGGTGTCCGCGCCCGGTGCCCGCGGGTCGGCCGCACGGCGGATCCGTTCCGCCTGGAACTGCCGGATCGCCTTGTCGAGCGCGTCGGCCGTCGGTGGCCGCTCACCGGCGCGCAGGGCCGCACCCGTGTCCTCGCACGTCCGCGCGACGCGTTCGCGGAGCGCGGCGGACGATCGATCCGTGCGCGGTGCCGCGCCAGGGGGCACGGACGTCGTGCTCCGCGACGCCAACTGGTCCACGACCCGGCGGACCGCGGCTCCCGCCTGTGCCAGGGCCCGGTCCCGGCGCCCCGGGCCGGTCGGGCGCTCACCCGGGGAAACCTGCGACAGCCGCATCCCCTCGCTGAGATCATGCAGCCTCGCGACGGAGACGCGGGCCGGATCGACCACTGCCGCGGCGGCCGTCTCCAGCGCGTCGGCGAGCACGATCCGGTAGCTCGTGGCAGGTGGACCGGACAGCACGAACACCTGACACAGGGAGAGGAGCACGACGCCCACGGCCACGCCCGTCAGCCGGGCGCCCAGCGTCTGAGGGGCGTACGGCGGGAAGCAGGCCAGGATGTAGAGGAGTTGGAGACCTGGGGCGGGACCCGCCGTACGAGGTCCGGCCACCACGGTGAAACTCAACAGGAATCCGGCGATCAGCATGCCGGCCACGGCGGCTGCCGTGCTCACCGCGAGTGCCGTGCCCAGCGCGACGAAGGCCACTCCGAACGGCAGGGTCCGCAAGGTGATCCATGCCTGCTGCCGGCCGGTCCCGGGAATGGTGGACAGCAGCCCGAGCGCGATCGGTGTGAACAGTGCGTACAGCGCCGCCACGGGTTGCTGAAGACCGTAGAGGAACGTGTAGAAGCCGACGCTCGCCGAGCAGGTGACCTGAATCGACCGTCGCAGGATCACGGCGCCGCCCGGCCCCGGCTTCATGCCTGCTCGCCACCCGCGCCGGTACGTGCACCGCGAACGGCCCCTGACGGCAGTGGCGGCTGTCCGCGCATGGCGACATTCCTCTCGGCAGGCACCGCGTGTCCTCGACGACCGGGCCTCTGCCCATTTTCGACCCTCTGAAGGGCCGGCGCACGTGGTGGCGGCCCTGATCGACGCACGGGCACGCACCAGGCACTGGGCTCCGGGCCGCGCGGCGCCCGGTGGGCGGGGCACCTCACGGGCCCCGCCGATCCGGTCCGGCAGACCTCGGGCGGTCAGGCCGTCAGGCGGTCAGATCGTCAGCAGGCACCCTCGTCCTGCCAGACACCCCAGTCGGAGGCGACGGGGGTCTCGTTCTGAGTCCACCACTTGGCCTTCCAGTTGTGGTTGTTGTACGACACCTCGTTGCCGGCGGTGTAGACCGCGGTCGAGCTCCAGGCCGGCTTGCACCCGGTACCAGGGGGCGTGGGCGTCGGCGTCGGGGTGGGGGTCGAGGAGGGCGGCGTGGCCCCGGCGAACTTCACCGAGTACTTGGCGAAGTCCCAGGAGTTCTGCGCCACGCTGGAGCAGGTGCCCGAGGTCCGGCCCCCGTTGTCGGCCGGGGTGCACTGACGGTCGCGGTTGAGGGACCAGAACGTGAAGCGGTCCATGTTGTGGCTGGTGGCGTAGTCCAGCACGGTCTGGAAGTCGGTCTGCGTGAAGAACTCGCCGGTGTCGCTGCGCCCGTTCATCCCGGAGAAGCCCTCGTGGGCGTAGGCGGTCGCCTGGTCCCATCCGAAGGTGGACTGCAGGATCTGGTTGAAGTTGGTCAGCGCGCCGGTCTGCGACGCGGCGCCGTTGAAGCCGCCGTCGAACGGCATGATGGAGAAGTTGTTCGGGGTGAAACCCTGCGACTTGGCCTCCAGCAGCATCTGCTTGCCGAACCAGCCTGTGCCGTCGGCGGTGCCGGCGGTGGTGACGGAGACGTAGAGTCCGGGGTTGTTCTGCTGGAGGATCTTCGCGGCGCCGATCTCGTTCTTGATGGCCGCCGTGTTCTCGTACTCCGGCTCTTCGAGGTCGAAATCGATGGCGTGCAGACCGTACTTGGTGATGACCTGCTGGTACGCCGCCGCCGTGGCAGCCGCGTCCGAGCACACCTGGCCGAGCTTGGTGCCGCCGTAACCGCCGATGGAGACGGAGACGTCGCCGCCCTTGGCTCGGATGGTGTTGACGACCGACTGCACGGCGGTGTCCGAGGAGACCGCGGCCGTACCGCCCCATGTGGGGCTGCAGCCACCGCCGTTGGGGGCGAGGA
This sequence comes from Streptomyces sp. RLB3-17, assembly GCF_007113425.2. Classification (NCBI taxonomy): domain Bacteria; kingdom Bacillati; phylum Actinomycetota; class Actinomycetes; order Kitasatosporales; family Streptomycetaceae; genus Streptomyces; species Streptomyces sp. RLB3-17. Next base: position 774,995 of record NZ_CP041610.2, read on the forward strand.
CGAAGGCCAGCTGGAACGCCTTGAGGCCGGTGGCGTCCATGATGGCGGCCGGGTCCGGCGGGTCGTTGTCGAGCGGCATCAGGTAGGGAGCCGCGGCGTACCAGCGGTTGCCGAGTGCGGAGGTCGCGCCGGAAGCGCTGCCCGCGACCAGTGCGGTCGTGCCCGCTGCGGCGAGTCCAACGGCGGCTGCCGCGCCCAGACATGCGCGAAGACGTCTCACTGCGTGCCTCCAGGAGGTGGGGGAGAGTCGCCCCAGCTTCCTGCAGGTGTTGCGTCCATGCCAATAGATTGGCCTAGACCAGATAACTCTTGGACTAGACCATACGATTGCTTTACCTCTCCCCCGCTACGGGAGGAACCGAACATGGTGAGACATCACGGTCGACGCACACGCACCGCGGAGCGTGGCCTCCGCCGGGTCAGCCCCGCGCCCGCGCCCTGACATGTGCCGGGTACCACTTCGTGAAGCGGATCGCTGCGACCAGCAAGGCGATCGGGATGACCCAGTTGAGCCAGTCCGACCCCGACCTCACATGCAGTGCGAGCAGCCCCAGCAGGGCCGTGACCAGGAACACCCCGCCCCACATCGCCGTCAGGATCCTGTTGGTGCTCCGGAACAAGGGTGTGTCCCAGTACTGGCGGGGCACCGACTCACGTGCGTACTGCTCGGTGAACGGTGTGAAGGCGAGGGAACCGAGTGCCACGACGGCGATCACCCCGTTGGCCAGCGTCTGCGCGTAGGTCTCCAGCCACAACAGGTCCTGGCGGTCCACCGCGAGCCCGAGTACGAACAGGACGGCGAAGAACACCAAGCTCGCCGCCTCCAGAATCTTGAAGCTCCCGCGCCGCAGGTCGGGGACATTGAGCACCAGGGCGGCGATGAGCGCCGCCAGCGCGGCGTACTTCCACGTACTGGGGCTCGCCACCACGTCAAAGATGATCCAGGGGGCGAAACCGAGGAAGACACTGTTGGTGCGCGGGGCTTCGCCGATGGACACATCGGCCCGCACATCGGTCTGCGCATCGGCCGACGGCATTCCGGACGACGTCATTCCGGACGGCGGAGACTCGCCGCTCCCCGTCACTCCGAGTCCTCGATTCGCATCGGGTTGAGCCATCGGACACCTCCGCGGATGGCGCCTCCATGTCGGAAACCGAGAGCGCGAGGAAACCCCCGGCCGGGCGCTGAGGCGAGGACCTCTGCTTCTCATGCTGCGGCCGCCCCAACCCCGCCGCATCCGCTGCGGAAGCGGCGCCCCGAGCGCGGCACACGGTGGCGCTCGTACCACGGAACGGGGGCCGGTGCGCTATGGGCCGAGGACGAGGCCTTCTGGCTGTGGCGCACCCTGCTCGACGACTCGCACGTGGAGTTCCCGGGCGTCGACGACCGTCTGATCGCCGCCGCCACGGACGCTGCGCGCCGGCGGCGCGTACCCCTGGTGCGAAACCCCTCTCGGGCGAATTCGACGCGTTGCGCTGCTACGACACCCAGGGCGCCGCGGGCTCGTGGCATGCGGGGAACCTCTCGGTCGGGGAACCGGTGTTCGCGCCGGGGCCGGGTGACCCGTCGGAGGATCACGGGTACTGGACGACGTACGCGACGGACGGGACGAGCCGGCTGCTGGTCTTCGCGGCGCGGGAACCGGAGGCGGGCCCGGTGGCACGCGTACGGATCCCGGTGCGAGTGCCACTGGGACTGCACGGATGCCGGCAGCCGACGGAGGAGTGACGGCACACACGGCGGGGAGTTCAGACGATGCCGGAGGCCTTCAGGGCACTGCCGTATGCCGGTCGTCCTTCGGACAGGTGTCCCAGCGGCGTGACGTAGGGTGAGCGCCGGGGATGGATGACCAGAGGGGGCAAGAGGTGGCGCCGGATCCGGTGCGGTTCGCGGTACTCGGACCGGTTCGGGTCTGGCGGGCGGCGACGGAGCTGCACCTCGGACGTCCACAGGAAAGGGCGTTGCTGGCACTGCTGTTGGTACGGGCAGGTCAGCCGGTCTCCGTGAGCGAGATCGTCGACGTCCTGTGGGGCGGGCGTCCGCCGGACACCGCGGTCAATGTGGTCCACCGGCATGTCGGGGCACTGCGCCGCCTGTTGGAGCCCGGCCTTCCCACGCGGGCGACGGGCCAGTGGCTGCTCCGCGACACGGGCGGATACCGGCTGGTGGCCGACAGCGACTCTCTGGACCTGTTGCGCTTCCGTGCGTTGCGGGTCGAGGCCCGGCGGGCCGCCTCGGACGGGGCACCCGAACGGGCCGTGGATCTCCTCACCGAGGCATTGTCGCTGTGGCAGGGGCCGACGGCCCACGGGATCCCCGTGGAGGCGCGCGCGCACCCGGCGTTCGTCTCGCTGGAGGGCGAGCGCCTCGCGACCGTGAAGGAGGCCGCCGATGTCGCGCTGCGTGCGGACGTGCCGGGTGTGGTCCTCCCCCGGCTCCGGGAGGCCGCTGCCGACAGCCCGTTGGACGAACCGCTGATGGCCAGGCTGATGCTCGCTCTTTCGGCCACCGGTCGACGGCCCGAGGCGCTGAGCACATACGTCACCGTGTCGAACCGTCTCGCCGACGAGTTGGGCATCGATCCTGGACCGGAGCTGCGCGACGCCCACCAGGCGGTGCTGCGCGACACGGCATCCACGGCGGCCGGGCCCGCGGCCGGCGTCTCCGAGGCGCGCACCGCCCAGGGTCCAGCGGCCTCGGACCTCGTCGGTCCGCGAGCGACCTCCCTGCCGGTGCCCGCGCAACTGCCGCTCGATCTAGCGACGTTCACCGGTCGGCGGGCCGAACTGGCCGAGGTCCTCGCACCGCGGTCCAGCGAGGGGCGGTCCGCCGAAACGGTGGTCATCAGTGCCATCGGCGGAATGGCCGGAATCGGAAAGACCACGCTCGCCGTGCACTGGGCCCATCGGGTCGCGGACCGCTATCCCGACGGGCAGCTCTACGTCAATCTGCGGGGGTTCGACCCATCGGGGGCCGTCATGCGTCCCGACGAAGCGGTCCGCGGCTTTCTGGACACGCTGGGGGTACCGCCGGAACGCGTCCCGCACGGTCTGGACGCCCAGGCCGCGCTCTACCGCAGCATGCTGGCCGGACGCCGGTTCCTCGTCCTGCTGGACAACGCGCGGGATTCCGATCACGTGCGGCCGCTGCTGCCCGGCACGCCCGGCTGCCTCACGATCGTCACCAGCCGCAACCAGCTCTCCGGTCTGGTGGCCGCTCATGGGGCCCACTCCCTCACCCTGCGTCCGCTCGGCACCGACGAGGGACGGGAACTCCTCATCCGCCGACTGGGGGCCGAGCGGGTCTCCGCCGAGCGGGAGGCGGCGGCCGAGATCACGGCACTGTGCGGCGGTCTGCCGCTGGCCCTGGCCTGTGTCGCCGCCCGCGCGGCCACCCATCCGCACTTCTCGCTGTCGGCCGTCGCCGCCGAGCTGCGCGAGGCCCATGGCAGCCTCGACGCCTTCATCGAGGCCGACACGTCGGCCGATGTCGGCGCGGTCTTCTCCTGGTCCTCCCGCGCCCTCTCTCCTGCCGCAGCCCGCCTGTTCCGACTGCTCGGACTGCATCCCGGACCTGATTTCACCGCGCCGGCCGCGGCCGCCCTGGCCGGGCTCGCGGTACGGGAGGCGCGGCTGTTGCTGACCGAGCTCTCCCGCGTGCATCTCATCAACGAGCACGCCCCCGGCCGGTACGCCTTCCACGACCTGCTCCGCGCCTACGCCGCCGAACTGGCGCACACCCAGCACGGCGAGGCCGAGTGCCGGGCGGCCGTGAACCAGCTGTTCGAGCACTATCTGTACACGGCGCACGCCGCCGGTCGGCTGATCGCACCGTACGTGGACACCATGCCGCTCCCGCCTCTCCCCGAGGGGATCCTCCCCGAACCGCTCGCCGACGACGAGTCGGCCCTGGCTTGGCTCGCGGCCGAGTACGCGGTGCTGCTCGCCGTCATCGACGTGGCCACCGACTCGGGTGCGGACCGCCTTGTCTGCCTGCTCGTCTCGTCCCTGGAGCGCTTCTTCGACCGGCAGGGGCACTGGCACGACTGGGCGGCCGTCCAACGGACCGCACTCGAGGCCGCACTGCGGCTGTCCGATCCCGTCGTGGAGGCTCACGGCCTGCTCGGTTTGGCCCGGGTGGCGGGCCGACTGGGCCTGCGCGACGAAGCCGGTGCCCACCTCGACCGTGTCCTGGGACTCTTCACCGAACTCGGCGACGACGTCGGACGGGCCTACGTCCATCTGAGCCTCGGCTGGGAGGCCGAGCAGCGCGGTGACCTCCCCGGCGCCCTCCGGCACGACCAACTGGCCCTGGATCTCTTCCGGGCCACCGGTCGGCAGGCCGCGCAGGCGACCGCCCTCAACGCGGTCGGCTGGGACCACGCGACGCTCGGGGATCACCAACAGGCCCTCGACCACTGCCTCGAGGCCTTGACCATTCAGAGGGATCTCGGAGACCACGTCGGCCAGGCCGCCACCTGGGACAGCATCGCCTACGCCCACCACAACCTCGGCGACCACCCGCAGGCCCTGACCAGTTACCGCAACGCTCTCACCATCTTCCGGGACCTGGGCGTGCCGGCCGAGGAGGCCGGCACCCTCGTCCGTATCGGTGACACACACCGTGCGACAGGCGACCACGAGGCCGCCCGCGCCGCCTGGCGCAGCGCCCTCACCCTCTTCACCGAACTCGCCCACCCCGACGCCGAGCGCGTCCGTGTCCGCCTTGAGGAACTGGGCGAACCGCCCGGTGACGCGTGACGGGATGTGTGCCCCGGGAATCTCCGGCCCGGGGCACACATCGGTCAGCTGAGTGAGCTGTCCATCGACGCCAACGGTACGGAGAACAGCACCCGTTGCGGAATCGCATGGTCGGTTCCTGTCCAGTGCCCTGTGCTGTCGGCCGCCCATTCGGTGAGCGTCCACACCCGGCCCGTACTCCACCAGTAGGACATGCTCTCGGTGTGCTGGCCCCAGCAGGCGTACATGATGTCCCGCCCGCAGTTGGCTGCCGCCGTGGCTCCGCTGGTGTTCTGCCGCCACAGGATGCCGTGCTGGCCGACACCGCCGCGCGCGTCGTCGACGTAGAAGTTCGGAGTGCCACCGCTGGTGACACTGTGCGACAGCACGCCCTGCAGCCCGACGGCGTTCGTCTCGTACGCCGCCGAGGCGTTCACGTGGCTGCTGCTGTCCGTGGCGAGGTAGCCGGGCTCGGAGCTGAAGTCGTACCGCCAGATGCGGGCCGGCTCCGTGCCGCCGGAGGAGAACCACTCGGTGGCGACCAGGCTGTCCGGCACGCTGCCGCAGTCCAGCGAGATGGAGCCGAAGCACGGCCGGGAGTCGTCGTTGGTCGAACTACAGGCTCCTCCGGCGAGGCTGTAGGAGCCGACGGCCGGCATCACGTACTGGTAGCCGTCCGCCGACCATCCGCCACTCACCTTGCCGACCGCGGAACTGTTGACGGTCGCCTGGAGGATGCGCTTCATGTCGAAGATGTACATCACGTTGTTGTCGGAGTCCTTCTCCCACGACGTGACGATCAGCTTGTCCTGGTACCAGACCATGCCGCCCATGTGGGACTTGAGCGCGCGGTAGTCGGTGCCGCCGTTGAGCGGGATGACCGGCAGCACCCAGCGGTACTTGAGGTTGTTCGGGTCGTTGGCGTCGATGAAGGCGATACGGCCCATGTGGTCGGTGGTGGTCGTGCCGTTCTGTCCCCACCCGGACAGGATGACCTTGTTGGTGCCCCACACGCCGTCGTTGTCCGCGTCTCCGGAGGAGGTCACGGACTGCGGCAGCCAGTCCTGTGTGTCACCGCGTCACCGGTGTCCCAGCAGTACGCGGACTCAGCGGTCGGTTTCACCGGTAGGGCGGCCGTCTCGGTGCCGTAGCAGTCCGCCGCGTTCCGCATCGGGTGGTTGGCACTGGCGAGGACCTGGTCGACCCCGCTGCGGCCACCGCCAAATACGCGGTGGCCGCAGCGGGTCTCAGGCCCTTTTTGAATATTCCATGGATCTCCAACTGACCGATGCTAGGACGATGTTGACCACGGTTCACGGTGACCGAGGACGAAACTTCACCGATCGTCAGATCGCGCCCCCGCGATCCCGATGCCTTGTGATTCGCTGCCGAGATCGGCTCAATGACTGTCCTTCCCGGAACGGACTGGCGTGCTGCGGTTACGTTCCGAATCGGTCCCTGAATTCCTTGGGCGCTACCTGAGGCGGCGGCGCCGATGACAGCCATCGCGGACGAAGCGTGATATCGCGTCGATTCCGAACAGCGGTGCCGAGCTCCCGGCGACGTACATCCACCACTGCCACCTCCTCGAACACGAAGACGACGACCTGATGCGTCCGTGGACGATCGTCGGCCGCGACGGCGGCCACCGCGGTGGCGGCCACGGCCACTGACGGGATCGATCGACCCGCGTGTGCCGGTCCGCGCCCAAGGGGCCCGAACCGGCACTACGGATGAACAGGCCGAGCCCTACGGGAAGTTCGCCTGCGCTTCTCCCCGCGCTTCCATGGCCCCCTCAACGCGCTCGGCCGCTACAGCTTCACCCCGTCCGCCCCGCGCGGTCGAGGCTGGCGACCTCGCGTACGGCCTCGGCGATGGACGGGAAGTCCTTCTTGAGGATCGCACCGTGGTTGCCGGCGACCTTCGCACTGATCTGGATGTTCGGGTTGCGGGCGGTCACCGCGTCGAGGCCGGTGCGTATCCGTTCCTGCTCGTCGCCGCGGCTCCCGAAGGACGTCCCCGAAGCGACCACGTACCGCACCGGGACGGTGATGTCGTCCAGCACGGGGCCCAGTTCGCGCTCGCGGGAGAGCCTGCCGAGCTCGATGTTGCTGTTCGCCTGCTGTTCGGCGGTCATCCGCGGGGCCAGGCCCGTCGGGCGCAGCAGCGGCAGGAACCAGCCCATCCGCCGGAACAGCTTCCGGATCCGCTGCTCCATGGCCTCGTCCAGCCAGTCGTAGGGGAACGCGCCGTCGACCAGGACCGCGCCCAGGGCACGCTCCGGATTCCGGCCGGCCCAGTGCGCCCCGACGACCGCCCCGTAGGACCAGCCCACCAGCAGCGCCCGGTCCACACCCCTGGCCGCGAGAACGGCATCGACGTCCCGGACGGCCGCCTCGAAGGAATAGTCCGCCGAGCGCTTCGATCTGCCGCGGGCCCGCTCGTCGTAGGTGATGTGCCGCCACCCCGTGCCCAGTTCGGCGATGACCCGCCGCCAGTACCCCTGAGTGGCGAACTGGCCATTGAGGTAGACCACGGGGATGCCGGGTCCGCCCGTGTCGGTGACGGCCAGGGCCGTGTCGTCGACCGGCACCATGCCGGTCCACTTCGAACGGTTCGAACTGATCGAGGATGTGCTGTTCTTCGTCATGTGTTCCCCCTGGCTGGTTCTGGTTCAGTTCGTTCAGAGGCTGCGGGCGGTGATGTCGCCGCGGGAGGTGGTGGCGCGGATGTCGAGTTCGGCGGTGCCGTCGTTCTTGAGGGCGTTGCTGACGCGGCCGTGGCCGGTGCCGGCGTCCAGGGCGGCGGAGACGCCGGCGGCGGCGCCGACCGAGATGTCGCCGGACTGGGTGCTGAGCACGACCGTGCCGCGTACGGCCTCGGTGATCCGGATGTCGCCCCTTGCGGTGCTGATCTCCGCGGAGCCGCCCAGTCGGCCGACCTCGACGTCGCCGTCGATCGCGGTGAGACGGACACTCGCGGCCTCGTCGATCTTGATCTGGCGGTACGCGCCTTCGAAGGCGACGTCGCCGAGTCGTCCGACGCCGCGGAGCTCGGCGCTGGCGGTCTTGGCCTCGATGCGGGAGCCGGCGGGCAGTTGGACGGTGACCTCCAGGGATCCGGAGGGGCCGAAGAGCTGGTTGTGGGAGGCCGAGGCCGTGATCCGCAGGACGCCGTCGGCGTAGGCGACTTCTGTCTGCTCGGCGGTCTTGGTGTCGCGGCTCTTGGAGGGGTCGGCGGGCAGGACCTCGACGGTGGTGTCGGCGCGGTCCGCGGCGATGAACTGGATGCGTCCGGCAGGGATGTCCAGGACGGCGGAGATCGGGGCGGGGGTGTCGAACTTCTGCATCATGCTCTCCCGTGCTCGCTCGGTGTTTCTGACATCGGAAACGCTACGTTGCTTTCCACTATCCGACAACGAGCTTGTTGCACCGAATTGACATCTACCCAGGTAGATGGCAGGAAACTGTTGCAACAGCCTTGAGAGTAACGCAACGGGAGCTGCCCTGATCATTGCAATGGATGAGAGGTGAACGCTACAGTGGGGGGATCAGGTACCGCCGCGAAGGACCACCGAGGAGATTGCGATGCCGGGAGGCAGGCTCACCCAGCAGGAACGCCAGCAGATCGCGCTGGGGCTGGCCGACAGCCTCCCCTACGCCGAGATCGCCCGACGCCTCGACCGCCCGACCTCGACGGTCACGCGTGAGGTGATGCGCAACGGCGGCCCCACCGCCTACCGCGCCGACCTGGCCCACCGCGCCACCGAACGCCGCGCCCACCGGCGCAGGCCCGCCTCCTCCCGAGGACCGGAGTCAGTCGCCCAGCCGCACGGACGTGACGCCGAGGCCGTGGCCGAGTACGAGGAGACGTTCACCACCGTCCTCATGGCTTCGGGCCTGACCAAGATGACGGCCCGGGTGCTGACCTGCCTGTTCACCACCGACGCGGGCAGCCTCACCGCGTCCCAGCTCGCCCAGCGCCTCCAGGTCAGCCCGGCGTCCATCTCCAAGGCGATCGCCTTCCTGGAGAGCCAGAGCCTCGTCCGCCGAGAACGCGACGAACGCCGCCGCGACCGCTACGTCGTCGACGACGAACTCTTCTACCAGGCGACGATCGCCAGCGCCCGAGCCAACGACCAACTCGTCGAAACCGCACGCCAAGGCGTCGCCATCCTCGGCCCCCACACCCCCGCCGCCACCCGCCTGGAGAACATCGCCCGCTTCCTCGACTTCATCAGCGAAAGCATCACCCGCGCCGCCGAACAGGCCCGCGAAGTCCTCCACACCAAACCCGAAGCAACCTCGAACGACACCGCCCCACCAGGTCCGGACCACGGATAGACAACCCTCTCGAGCGTCACAGCCATGAGACGAAGTCGGCTGCCCCTTCGGGGAAACATGAGGTTCCACCACGGCGGCCGTCCGCGACAGCGCGCGGAAATCTCCGCGCAGGCGCCAGCGCGACGCGGGTCGATGCAGGGCCGCGAGACACCACTCGCGGCCCTGTTGTGTGTCGGAGTTACGGCTGCTGCTGGGCCGGAGCGGGGCGAGCGCTCGCCGGGCGGCGAGCCTTGGAGACGGTCGAGGCTGCGTCGGATGCGGGCGCTGCCACCGTGCGCCACCACGGGGCTTGAGGCAATTCGCCGCCAGGTTCGAAGGGTTGACCCGGTATCGGCAGGGCAACCCGAGCACCTGCTTCAGCAGCGGCCGCGTACGTGCGCTCGGCGGGCTCCTCCCACGGATGCGGGGCCAGGTTGAAGGTGCCCCAGTGGATCGGCAGCAGCACGCCGTGGGGCTCGCCTCCGCCCAGGTCGAGGTGGGCGCGGAGACCCTCCTCCGGTGTCATGTGGATGTCCGGCCAGAAGTCGCTGTAGGCGCCGATCTGCATCATCACCGCGTCGAACGGACCGTGTGCCGCCCCGATTTCGGCGAAGCCGGGAAAGTAGCCCGTGTCCCCGCTGTGGAAGACCCGGTGCCTGGGACCGCTCGCCACCCAGGATGCCCAGAGCGTGCGGCGGTGCACGGCTCGTCCGCAGAAGTGCCGGGCCGGTGTGGCAGTCAGTGTCAGACCTGCGACCTGCGTCGACTCGTGCCAGTCCAGTTCCGTGATCCGTTCGGGGGCGACTCCCCAGCGCTCCAGGTGCGCCCCCACACCCAGCGGGACCGCGAACTGGGCGCCCGTGCCGACGAGGGCGCGAATGGTGGGCATGTCCAGATGGTCGTAGTGGTCGTGGGAGATCACCACCACGTCCACGGGGCCGAGGTCCTCAAGGGACAGCGGGACCGGGTGGAGTCGTCGGGGTCCCGCGAAGCCCACCGGTGAACAACGCTCGCCCCATACCGGGTCGAACAGCAGCCTCGCGCCGTCGATCTCGGTGAGAACGGTGGAGTGCCCCGTCCAGGTCAGTCGCAGACCGGATTCCGGCGCCGCGTCGGGTCCCGTAACGGCCGGTCGGTGCAGGGGGATCGCCGTGGCCGGCCTGCGCCGGACGCGATCGGCACGGTGGACGTTCGTCCGGGCCAAGTCGAGCGCGGAGCCGGAGGCCATGGTCAGGGTGTTGGTCGGGTTGCGGAAGCTGCCGTCGGCGTACTGAGGAGATGCCTGCATACGTTCCAGTCGTGCACCGGTGGGGATGCCACCGAAGGCGGCGGGGCGAAGCAACCGCCCGAGGCGCGGCAGAGGCATGAGAGGTCTCCGTAGTGATAGCCGGGTGGGCCGAGGCTGAGGTGAGACGGAAGGTTCACTGTCGACCTGTCGCCTCGACCAACAGCCCTCGGGGTTTCCGCAGGATCTGCGCCCCTGAATGTAGTCACTGGAAACAATGATGTCAACGACAACAATGTCGCCAGTGTCTACATCTTCTGGGCATGGCCATTCGCCGACTGGAGCACTCCCGACGGGCGGGGCGGGCGGGGCGTTCAGGCGTTGTACGGCCGCCGGATGTCGTGGACGAGCTCGGCCGTGGCCTCCCACAGCGCACGCTGAGCCGCTTCGCCCCTCCCGATCTCAGGGCACTGCAGGGGCTTTGCGGTCCTGGCGGCGAAGTAGCCACCGGTACTGTCGGCGAACTCGGGGTCGGTCGCGAGCTTCACGATGATGTCGGCCCCGTGCTGGGGGTTGCCGATGCCCAGCGCGGCGAGGGCCCTTTCCAGGGCACCGGCGAGAGGGAGTTCACGCCCAAGGCCGGTGGCGTTGAAGCCGGGACAGCAGCAGGTGACCGCGACGCCCGTGCCCTGGAGCCGGCGGCCGAGTTCCTGGGTGAACATGATGTCCATCAGCTTGGACCGGCCGTAGCGCGGGCTCGACCCGACGCGCGTGAAGTCCGCGGTGTCGGTCAGGTCCAGCGACGGGTCGATGGTGTGAGCCCGCAGCGAGGCCCGGGAGGCGACCGTGACGATCCGGGCGGGTGCGGATGCGGTGAGCCTGTCACGCAGGGTGTCGGTGAGCACCCACGGCGCGAGGTAGTTCACGGCGGTCATCTCGGCGTACCCCTCCGAAGTGACCCGCTGGGAGAAGGCATGCAAGCCCGCGTTGTTGATCAGCACGTCGATCCGCGGATAGTGCGCAGCGATCTCCCCGCCCGCCCGAAGGACCTCGGCCAGCAGGGACAGATCGGCCCGGAAGACGTCGATCGGGGTCCCCGGCGCCGCTCGTTCGATCTCCTCCCGCAGCGCATCGGCCTTCGGTCGACTGCGGGCGACGATGCCGAGGCGGGCACCGCGGCGGGCCAGGTCGAGAGCGGCGAGCCGGCCGATGCCGTTCGTCGCGCCGGTCATGACGATGACGGGCCGCAGATCCATGCGGTTCTCTCCTCGAGTTGATATTGAGGTACCTCATCAACGTAACATTCACTGAGGTACCTCACCAATCCAGGGCCGGGAGAGAACCCGGACAGAGCCCCGAGGAGCGAAGGCCGTGAGTGGTCGGAAGGTGACGCCCGTAGAGGTCGGGCTGCGATATCTGTCGCTCGGATACGACCTGCGCAGAGTGGTCGACGACAGCATGACCACCGGCGGTCTTTCCCTTGCCCGTACGAAGGTCTTGCAGGTGCTCGACCGTCGGGGCACCGTACGTCAGTCGGTCCTGGCGCAGGAGCTCGGCCAGGCCCCACGGTCGGTCACCCAGTCCGTCGAGGCCCTGGAGCGTGAGGGACTGGTCGAGCGGACGGCGGATCCTCATGACGGGCGCTCCAAGCAGGTGCGCCTCACCCCGGAGGGCACCAGGGCGCTCATCTCGGGGACCGCGGCGGGGGAACAGGTGTTGCGGGAGGTCTTCGGGGCGATGGGCGCCGAACAGCTGGGGAACTTGGACCAGTTGCTCGACGTCCTCCGGGCGGCCCTGTCGGGAGCCTCCTGACCTGCCGCGACGTGACGGGGTCGAGAGCCCCCGTTCGACCTGCTCCGCCTCAGACTTGTGCCATGCCGCCGTCGACGCTCAGTTCCATGCCTGCGCAGAAGCTGCTCTCGTCGGATGCGAGGAAGACGGCGGCCGCGGCGACTTCCTCGGGACGTCCCATGCGTCCGAGCGGGACGACGGATGCGAAGGCAGCCCTGATCGCGTCGGCGCCTTCCTTGGAGTCCGCCTGGCTGTCCATGATCGGGGTGTCGATCGGGCCGGGGCTGAGGACGTTGACCCGGATGCCGCGGCCCTTGAGCTCCTTGGTCCAGGTGCGGGCGTAGGAGCGCAGGGCGGCTTTGGTGGCGCTGTAGGTGGTGTAGCCCTCGACGCCGACGTGGCCCGCGATCGATCCGACGAGGATGATCGAACCGCCGTCGTTCATCAAGGGCAAGGCCTTCTGGGCGGTGAAGAGCGTGCCCCGGGCGTTGACGTTGAAGATACGGTCGAAACTCGCTTCGGTGATCTGGCCGAACACCTGCGGATCGACCAGACCCGAGTTGGCGACGACGACGTCGATCTTCCCCTTCTCCTCCGCGACGGTCCCAAAGAGCCGGTCGAGGTCGGCGGAGACGCTGACGTCACCCTGGACGGTCGTGACGTTCCTGCCGATCTCGTCTTTCGCCTTGTCCAGTTCGGGCCGGCGCCGTCCGGTGATGAACACGAAGGCACCTTCCTCCACGAACTGTTGCGCGGTCGCAAATCCGATACCGCTACTGCCGCCGGTGACGACGGCGACCTTGCCGTCCAGCCTGTTCATGGCTGTGACCTTTCATATGTGCGTCATATCAGCTCTGGCGCCCGATCCCCGCATAAAGAGCGGGCGGGTTCAGATGGCGGTGCGGCCGCCGTCGACGGCGATGGTCGCACCGGTGACATAGCCGGCCTTCGGCGAGACGAGGAAGGCGACGACCTCGGCGACCTCGGCCGGCTCGGCCGCGCGTTTCATCGCGGTGGTCTCGCCAAGGGCGTCGAACAGGTCGCGGGCCTCGGGCCGGGTGTAGACAGGACCGGGGGCGACGGTGTTGAAGCGGACACCGCGGCCGCTGTACTCGGCCGTCCAGCCTTGCGTCAAGGATGCCAGCGCGGCCTTGGTCGCGCCGTACGCGGCACCGGTGGCCAGGCCGAGGCTGCCCGCCATGCTGCCGATATTGATCACGTTACCCGATCCCTTCGCCGCCATCGCGGGGGCGAATGCCGCCACGAGGAAGAACGCCGCGCGGACGTTCCCGGCGAACATCGCGTCGTAGTCGGAGACCTTCATCTCCTCGGTCGGTGCCCAGACCGCGCGCCCGGCGTTGTTGACCAGGACGTCGATCTCACCGGCCTCGGCGGCGAGCCGGTCGATGCCGGCCGGGTCCTCGAGGTCCGCCTCGACGAACCGGGCGCGGCCGCCGTCCGCGGTGATCTCGTCGACGGTCTCGGCGCCGCGCTGGGCGTTGCGGCCGGTCACGACGACGGACATGCCGTCGGCGGCGAGCCGCTTGGCGATCGCCCGGCCGATGCCGGACGTGGCCCCGGTGACCAGGGCGGTGATGGGTCGCAGATCGAGGTTGTCCTCGCGCTCCACAGACATGGGATGCGCCTTCCGAAGATGTTATCCAGACCGGTCTGTCTGGCAACAATTCCAACCTAGACAGACCTGTCTGGATGCGTCAAGGGAGATGGGTGGGAAAGGGGCGACCAATTGAAGACAGACAGATCTGTCTGCTAATGTTCATCCATGTCCGAGAAGGTGCTGTCCCCCCGGGAGCGCAGCGTGGCCGCGCGGGCGCGGCTGCTGGCCGCCGCCAACGAGCTGTTCTACGCCGAGGGAGTCCAGTCGGTCGGGATCGACCGCGTCATCGAGCACGCCGGAGTCGCCAAGGCAACGCTGTACAGCGCCTTCGGGAGCAAGGACGGCCTGGTCCGCGCCTATCTCCAGGCACGGCACGCGGCGACCGCCGAGCGCATGGCACGCGAACTCGAAGCCCGCTACGACACCCCGAAAGAGCGCCTGGTCGGCGCGTTCGAGGTGCAGGGGCTGTCGTTCACCGAGCCGGGGTTCCGCGGCTGCGCGTTCATCAGCGCGAGTGCCGACGCCCCGCCCGGCGGTGTCGTCGAACAGGCCGCGCAGGACTACCGCACCTGGCTGCACGAGCTGTTCTTCGACCTCGCCCAGCAGGCAGGCGCCACGGACGCGAAGTCACTCGCCCACCAACTGATCCTGCTCTACGACGGCGCCGGGATCAGTGCCTGGCTGGACCGCGACCCCAGCGCCGAAACAGCGGCCCGTTCCGTAGCCGCGACCCTGGTCGAGGCCGCCGTCCCGGACTGAGACGGACCGCCCGACGGCGACCGCGCGCAACCGTCGTCGCCGACCGCGCGCACCTGTCGTCGATCGCGTCGTCGTCGACCGCGCGCACCCGTCGTCGTGATGGCCCGCCCCAGTAGGAGCCGCTCCCCCGCCGGGAGTGGGCCGGGCCTGGGCCGCGCCGACTCAGTCGCCGACGCCCGAGTCGACCTCGTGACCGTTGGCGGTCAAGGTGACGTCGATGTTGCCCCGGGTGGCGTTCGAGTAGGGACACACCTGATGTGCGGCCGCGACGATCTGCGCCGCCCGCTCGGGATCCGAGATCTGCGGCAGGGTCACGTGGAGCTCCACGGCGAGTGCGAACCCACGATCCTCGGTGGGCAGGAGGCTGACACGGCTCTCGATCGTGGCGTCGCCGGTTTCGACCCTTTCGCGACGGCCCACCACGCCGAGTGCGCCCTCGAAGCAGGCCGCATAACCCACCGCGAAGAGCTGTTCGGGGTTCGTGCCACCCCCGTCGCCACCCATCTCCTTCGGCACACGGAGCTGGACGTCCAGGACTCCGTCATGGGTGCGCCCGTGGCCGCTGACACGGCCGCCGGTCACGGTTGCCTCCGCCGTGTAGAGAACTCGTGCCATCTCGATCTCCCTTCCGGACCCGCGGATCGCCCCGGCCCACAGCCGGGACCCTTCCAAAGTCTGCCGCTGATCGCACCCTGAGGAACCCATCCGTTTCGAAGTCCCTGCCCTCTTCGGACACAACCGTCTCCGGTTCTTCGAACGGTCGTAGAGAGCGACGCGGCATCGCGGTGCGTGGCGCGGCTTCAGCCGCCGGAGTGAGTCCTGAGCGTGTGGAGCTGTCGAGCGGCGTCCGGACCAGCGTCGTCGTGCCGGCGGATTTCGGCGAACGGTGTCAGCGAAGGGTGGCGACCGAAGTGCGGTAGAGGACTTCCTCGGCGCGCTCCCATGACCAGCCGTTCTCCACCACGAGCGTTCGCCAGCCGGTGGGACCGAACCAGTACCAGAGAAGGTCGGCCGTCTCCTTCACCGAGTGGGAGGGCGGCGGAGTCAGGTGGTGCAGGTGCTGGGCGGTCGCGCGGAGCGCGTCCCGGTACGCCGCGGTCGCGCGCTCCCACAGGGCCTCGCCGTTCTCATGCACGGGCAGCGCCTTGCGGATCGCTTCATGCACGGCGAACTGCCCCTCGTTGCCCATCCGCGTGCCGTGGGCCAAGGCCTTCAGGACCGACTCCGGCGTCCGCAGGGCGAGCAGGTCCTCCATGGCCTGCTCGTAACCAGAAGCGATCACACCCTGGTCGACGATCCGGTTCAGGATGTCGCTCTTGCTCCCGACACTCGCGAAGACGGTCTTCGAGGCGACGCCGGCCGCTGAAGCGATGTCGGCGACGGTCACGCGACCGTAGCCGTGTTCGGCGAACAGTTCCGTGGCCTGACCCAGGATCAGCGCCCGCGTCCGTGCGGCGGCCTGCTCGCGCAGCGGAGAGACGTAGCGGCGCTTGGACGGCATGACGTCATCCTAAGGCGTGAATTCATTAGGCGTGCTATAACCTCAATATCGCCGGTCGGCCTCGCGCTCGGCCCCGGCCACGACCGCACCACCCGTCCCCCTCGGACCGGTCGGCGTCACCCCTCGGATCACACACCCGTCGAAAGGGATCAACGCAATGGGCATGGATGCCACGGACCTGGCCCACGGACTCTTCCGGGTCCTCGAGACAGGCGATCCGGCACTGGCCGCCGAGGTGGTGCACAAGGACTTCCACAATCGCGAGGCAGCCGTGGCGCCCACGGCCTGTGCACTGCCCGGACCGGCGGGAGTCCTTGCCTCCGGCGCGTGGATGCGCTTCGCCTTCAGCGGCCTGACCTTCCCCGTTCTCGGCATCGCCCGCAACGACGAGCAGGTCTGGGTACGGCTTCGCATGCAGGGCCGCCACACAGGTCCCTTCGTCCGCTTCCGTGACGGCGCTCTCGACCAGGCCATACCCCCCACCGGGCGTGACATCGACTTCGAACAGATCCACGTGCTCGAACTCCGCGACGGCCAGGTGGTCGGACACGAGGCGGTGCGCGACGACATGACCATGCTCGGCCAGCTCGGCGTCTTCCCGCCCGCTCCGGCCACCGCGCTGCGCATGGTCGCCTGGCGAGTGACCGGAAGGGCCACGCGCGCCGCGACCGACGTCACGGCGAAAGCCGTCGAGGCGGCCGGCCGCCCGCAGGGCACCCCGGGACCGAGCCACTGAACCGCTGAACTGCTGAGTCGCTGAGCGGCTGAGCGGCTGAACCGAAAGCCTCCTCGACGTCCCGGCAGGCCAGGCCCCGCCGGGACTACAGGGACAACATTCACGCGACCACGCGACGACCGTGCGTTCCGGCCCCGGCCTGCCCGGCCGACCCGACCATTCGTCGGCGTCCCGCCGACCGATTCACTCCCTCCCCCGGCGGGAATATCCGACAATGATTTAGCACTCAACAATATGGACCTGATCGCCGACCGTATGGGAGGCTCGCATGGGCACCACCGCCGAGATCGGGGATGGAACTATGTCTGAGCTGGGGCTCCTCGACACCGGCGGCATCCTGCGCCAGGCATGGGTCGCCCCGGACCGGACGAGCTCGGGTCTGGGCTGGGAGCACGCGTATCTGTCCACCCAGCGGGAAACGCCGTACCACTCGACCTTCGACGGTGCCCCCACTCATCTGCTGATCCTCCACCTCAGTGGCCCGGTGACCGTCCGACGCCGGTCCGGCCGGTCGATGCGGGCCCAGCGGATCCCGGCAGGGGGGCTCTTCGTCCACCCGGCAGGTCGCGCGCTGGATGTCGAACTCCAGGGGGGCCTCGACACCGTCCACCTCTATCTCAGCGACTCGGCCCTCCAGGAAGCGCACGGCGGCCGTGAGGCGGTCGAACTCGCCGAGGAACTGGGCAGCTCGGATCCCCTGATCGAGCAGGTCATGCTGACTCTGGACGGCGTCGTGCGGCAGTGGGAGCCCTCCGCGCGCACCTACGTCGATCACCTCGTCGGCATGCTCGCCGCCCAGCTCGCCCACGCGCACACGGCCGGTCGGCCCGCGGCCCCGGCCGGCGCGATGTCGGGGCTGACCTCTCAGCAGCTCGTGTCCGCACGGGAGTTGATGGAGCAGCACATCTCCGACCCACTGCGCGTCTCCGATCTGGCCGCGGCCACCGGGCTGAGTGCGAGCCAGTTCAGTCGGCAGTTCAGGACCAGCACCGGAAAGTCTCCGCACCAGTTCCTGTTGCAACTGCGGCTGGACCACGCGCGCCGGATGCTGCGCACCACGGTCCTGCCCATCCCCGACGTGGCCGTCCACTGCGGTTTCTCCCATCAGGAACACCTGACGCGCGTGATGCGCGCCAAGCTCGGCACGACCCCCGCCGCGGTCCGACGCGCGGGCTGACGCAGCGTTCCGCGGCCCGCCCCGGCCCTGCCCGCCCGCCCCTTTCCTCCGGCACGCCACGGGCACGGCATCCGCCCCGCGCCCCCCGCCAGAGCCACCGCACCGCGCCGATCCTGCAGAAACACGCTCGAAACGTGCAGGAGTCCGAGGGCCCGCCGTCCCCACACTCGGTGTCAGAAATTCAGGGACCCACGGCAACGCGAAGGCGGACCCCCATGAGGAATTTCGTGTACACCTCCCATCCCTCGCGGATCGTCTTCGGCACCGGAACGGTCGGCCAGGTCCGCGAGGAGGTCGAGCGACTCGGCAGTTCGCGAGTCCTCCTCCTGTCCACTCCGTCGGTGGCCAAGGCCGCCGCCCGGGTCCGTGACGTCCTCGGTGACGTCGTCGTGGCGGAGTTCGACGGTGCCACCATGCACACTCCGGTCGAGGTGACCGAGCGGGCCCTCGACGTCCTTCGGGAACACTCCGTCGACTGCCTGGTGGCCGTCGGCGGCGGTTCCACCACGGGGCTGGCCAAGGCACTCGCGCTCCGCACCGATCTGCCGCAGCTGATCCTTCCCACCACCTACGCGGGTTCGGAAGTCACCCCCGTCCTCGGAGAGACACAGAACGGACGCAAGACCACGGTGGCCTCGCCCGCGATCCTGCCCGAGACCGTCGTCTACGACGTCGAGTTCACCCTCGGCCTGCCGGTGGGCCTGTCGGTCACCAGCGCGGTCAACGCCATGGCACACGCCGTGGAAGCCCTGTACGCGCCACAGGCGAACCCCGTCATCGACGCCATGGCGCTCGACGCGATCGCGCTGAGCGCCCGCGCCCTGCCGGCTCTCGTGGCCGAGCCGTCCGACACCGCGGCTCGCGCCGACCTCCTGCGTGCCGCGTGGCTGGCCGGCACCTGCCTCGGCTCCGTCGGTATGGGCCTGCATCACAAGCTGTGCCACACGCTGGGGGGCGCGTTCGACTTGCCGCACGCCGCGACACACACCGTGATCCTGCCGCACGCGATGGCCTACAACGCCCCGGCCGCTCGGGACGCCATGAGCCGCATCGCCGGCGCACTCGGCGTGCCGGACGCTCCGAGCGGGATGTTCGACCTGATCACCTCGCTCGGGGGCCCCACCTCGCTGCGCGAGCTGGGCATGGCGGAGACGGATCTGCCGCAGGCCGCGCGGCTCGCGGTCGCCACCCCGTACCCCAACCCCCGGGAGCTGACGCCCACGGGAATCGAGAGCCTGTTGCGCGACGCCTGGCAGGGCCGTCGTCCGGCGGTTCCCGCGGCGTCGACTCCTGCTCAGCGAACCCCTGGACTGGCGGCCCCCGCGGCGCACGGAGTGGCTTCGGACGTGGAGCGCCTGACCGCCCAGGTGGTGGAGAGCTTCGCGGACGCACCCGATCCGCGGGGCAGGCAGCTGCTCAGCGACCTGGTACGGCACCTGCACCACTTCGTGACGAGCAATGACGTCACCGAATCCGAGTGGGAGCAGGCCATCGACTTCCTGACCCGTACCGGACAGATCTCCACCAGCACCCGCCAGGAGTTCGTGCTGCTGTCCGACACACTCGGTGTCTCCAGCATCGTCGACCTGCTCACCCACTCACGCACCCCGCAGACCACACCGTCAGCGGTCCTCGGCCCCTTCTACACGGACGGGCCGCCGGAAACCGCGCAGGGCGGCGACATCTCGCAGGGGGTGGCCGGCACTCCCCTGTGGGCCGACATCCTCATCACCGACACGGACGGACGGCCCGTGCCCGATGCCGTCACGGACGTCTGGCAGGCCAACAAGGACGGTTTCTACGACGTCCAGTTGCCCGAGTTGGACGGGCCGGTGCTGCGGGGCCGCCTGCGCACCGACGAGCAGGGACGCCTGCGCTTCTGGACGACCCTGCCGGCCGAGTACCCGATCCCGGACGACGGACCGGTGGGACAGCTGCTCCAGGCCGTCGAACGACATCCCTACCGTGCGCCCCACCTGCACTTCATGATCTCCGCCGCCGGCCACCAGCGCCTGGTCACCCAGCTGTTCGTGAAGGGCGGCCACTACATCGACTCCGACACCGTGTTCGGCGTCAAGGAGGGCCTGATCGTGGATTTCACCCCCCGGGTCGGACCGACCCCGGACGGCCGTGCCGTCGACGGGGAGTGGCGCAGCCTGCAGTTCACCTTCCGCATCGCCCGCCTGGCCGACGGCCCCGCACACTGACCTGGAGCAGTCTCATGGACTCGACCCACACCTACGACACCGACGTCCTCGTGGTCGGCAGTGGCCCCGCCGGTGGATCCGCGGCCCTGCTCCTGGCCACGTACGGCATTCGCACCCTGCTCGTCACCAAGTACGGCTGGCTGGCCGACACCCCACGTGCGCACATCACCAACCAGCGCACCATGGAGGTACTGCGCGACCTCGGCGTGGACGGCGAGGCCGCCGCGGCCGGGAGCCCCGCCGAACTCATGGGCGACACCGTTCTGTGCACCGCCCTGGCCGGCGAGGAGATCGGCCGGATCCGCAGCTGGGGCACCGGCCCGCACGCGGCGACCGAGTACGGTGCCGCCAGCCCCGCGCAGATGATCGACCTTCCGCAGACCTTTCTGGAACCGATCCTGGTGAAGAACGCCGCGGCGCGGGGAGCCAAGATCCGTTTCGACACCGAGTTCCTCAGCCTGGAACAGGACGCCGACGGCGTCACCGCCCGGCTCCGGGACCGGGTGCGCGGAGACGAGTTCACCGTGCGAGCTCGCTACCTGATCGGTGCGGACGGCGGCCGCAGCGGCGTGGCGGAGCAGATCGGACTGCCGATCGCCGGGCAGAGCGGCAAGGCCGGCAGCATGAACATCGTCTTCAAGGCCGACCTGTCCCGGCACGTGGCCCACCGCCCGAGCGTTCTGTACTGGGTGATGCGTCCCGGCGCCCACATGGGCGGCATCGGCATGGGGCTGGTGCGCATGGTGCGGCCGTGGAACGAATGGCTGCTGGTGTGGGGATACGACATCGACCAGCCCCCGCCCCACATGGACGAGGCGACCGCCCGTGACATCGTCCACGACCTCATCGGCGACCGCGACATTCCCGTCGAGATCATGTCGAGCTCGCTGTGGACGGTCAACCACAGCTATGCCACGACGTATTCGGCCGGACGGGTCTTCTGCGCCGGGGACGCGGTGCACCGGCACCCGCCGTCCAACGGCCTCGGTTCCAACACCTCGATCCAGGACTCGTACAACCTCGCCTGGAAGCTCGCGATGGTCATCCGCGGTCAGGCCGGCCCGGGGCTCCTCGACACGTACACCGCGGAGCGGGCACCGGTCGGCCGGCAGATCGTCGATCGCGCCAACCTCAGCCGTGACCAGTTCGGCCCGATCTTCCAGGCACTGGGACTCGACGAGTACAGCGAGGAGGAGGACATCGTCGACGGTCTCGCCGCGTGCCGCAGCGGGACGGCCGAGGGCACCAAGCGACGGCAGGCGCTGGAAGAGGCCATTCAGCTGAAGAACTACGAGTTCAACGCTCATGGCGTCGAGATGAACCAGCGCTACGACTCCTCCGCGGTCGTCCAGGACACCGGTGCCGCCGAGGAATGGACCCGGGATCCGGAGCTCTTCCACCAGCCGACGACCCGCCCCGGCGCGAAACTCCCGCACGCCTGGCTCGTCGACGGCAACGGCCACCGCCTGTCCACGCTGGACGTCGTCGGCAAGGGAACCCTGACACTGATCACCGGCCTGTCCGGGGGCGTGTGGGAGTCGGCCGCGGCCGACTGCGCCGAGGCCCTGGGGATTCCTCTGAAGTGCGTCCGCATCGGCGCCGAGGACAGCCGCGACGCCTACGGCGAGTGGCGCCGGGCATCGGAGGTGGCCGAGGACGGGTGCCTGCTCGTCCGCCCGGACGGACACATCGCCTGGCGGGCCTCCTCGGCGCCGGACGCCGACTCCGCGGCGTACGGCGAGCTGCTCGAAGCCCTGAGGACCGTACTGCACCGTTGACGGCGAGTCTGCCGGACCGGAACGGAGCGCAGTGCACATGGACAAGGTGGTTGCCACGGCCGAGGAGGCACTGGCAGGCGTCATGGACGGAGCGTCCCTGGCCGTGGGCGGCTTCGGCCTCAGCGGCGTCCCCGACGTGCTGATCCACGCGCTGTACGCGACCGGTGTGACCGGACTGAGCGTGGTCTCCAACAACTGCGGCGTGGACGGCGGCGGCCTGGGCATCCTGCTCGCCGCCGGTCGCATAGCCCGCGTCACCGGCTCGTACGTCGGCGACAACAAGGAGTTCGCCCGCCAGTACCTCTCCGGTGAACTGCTGGTCGAACTGACGCCCCAGGGCACGCTCGCCGAGCGCCTGCGCGCCGGCGGATGCGGCATCCCCGCCTTCTTCACGCCCGCCGGTGTCGGTACCCAGGTCGCCGAGGGCGGCCTGCCCTGGCGCTACGCCCCCGACGGCAGCGTGGCCGTCACCTCACCGCCCAAGGAGGTCCGCGAGTTCGACGGCCGGCGTCATGTGCTCGAGCACGGCATCACCACCGACTTCGCACTGGTGCGGGCGGCCAGGGGCGACCGCCACGGCAATCTCGTCTTCCACCGCTCGGCCCGTAACTTCAACCCGCTCGCCGCGATGGCCGGCCGCGTCACGATCGCCGAGGTCGAGCAGTTGGCCGAGCCCGGCGAGCTCGACCCGGACGAGATCCATCTCCCCGGCGTGTTCGTCCAGCGTGTGGTGGAACTGACGCCGGAACAGGCCGCGGACAAACACATCGAACGGCGCACTGTCTCCGCGCCGTCGGCACGAGGGACGGTGCGGCACTGATGCCATGGACCAGGAACGAGATGGCCGCGCGCGCGGCGGCGGAGATCCAGGACGGCGACTACGTCAACCTCGGCATCGGACTGCCCACGCTGGTGCCCGAGCACGTGGCCGAAGGAGTGCACGTGGTGCTCCAGTCGGAGAACGGTGTCCTCGGCGTCGGGCCGTACCCGGCCGAGGAGGACGTGGACCCCGACCTGATCAACGCGGGCAAGGAGACGGTCACCGTACTGCCGGGTGCGAGTTTCTTCGACTCCGCGTTGTCCTTCGGAATGATCAGGGGCGGTCACATCGACACCGCCATTCTGGGAGCCATGCAGGTCTCCGCCACCGGAGACCTCGCCAACTGGATGATCCCGGGCAAGATGGTGAAGGGCATGGGCGGTGCGATGGACCTCATCCACGGCGCCCGCCGGGTCGTCGTCGTCATGGACCACTGCGCCAAGGACGGCAGTCCGAAGCTCGTCGACGTGTGCTCCCTGCCCCTCACCGGCGTGGCCTGCGTCGACCGCGTCATCACCGACCTCGGCGTGCTGGACGTCACCGAGGACGGACTCGTCCTCGTGGAGACCGCTCCCGGCGTCAGCACGGACGAGATCGTCAGCCGTACCGGCGCCCCCGTGCGCGTGCCGGACACCGTCGGCTGACCCCGCTTCAGCCCTCCCCTGCCCAACTCCCCCCCACCACAAGGAGTCCCGATGAACGAGCGCCTGCGGGACGTCTACGTCGTCGACGCCGTCCGCACCCCGATCGGCCGCTACGGCGGTGCCCTGTCCGCCGTGCGCCCCGACGACCTCGCCGCCGGAGTCGTACGTGAACTGCTCGGCCGCAGTCCCGCCCTGGACCCGTCCCTCATCGGTGACGTGTTCTTCGGAAACGCCAACGGCGCCGGGGAGGACAACCGGGACGTCGCCCGTATGGCCGTGCTGCTGGCCGGTCTTCCCGTGACGGTCCCCGGAACCACCGTCAACCGGCTGTGCGGCTCGGGGATGGAGGCGGTCATCCAGGCCGCCCGCGCGGTGGCGCTCGGCGACGCCTCCGTCGCCGTGGCCGGCGGAGTGGAGTCCATGAGCCGTGCCCCGTGGGTCCTGCCCAAACCGGGGCGGGCCTTCCCGGTCGGCAACCAGGAGCTGTACTCCACCACCCTCGGCTGGCGGATGGTCAACCCGCGGATGCCCGAGGCGTGGACTATCCCGCTCGGCGAGAGCGCAGAGCTGATCGCCGACAAGTACGGCATCACCCGCGAGGCCCAGGACGCCTTCGCGCTCGCCAGTCACGAGAAGGCCGCCCGGGCGTGGAAGGAGGGTGCGTACGACGCCGAGGTGGTCCCCGTCGAGAGTGTGGACCTGCCCCGCGACGAGGGGATCCGGGACGACACCTCACTCGAAGCGCTGGCCCGCCTCAAGCCGGTCTTCCGTGCGGGCGGCACGGTCACGGCCGGCAACGCCTCGCCTCTCAACGACGGCGCGGCTGCCCTGCTCCTGGTCGACGAGGCCGGGCTGGCCGAGACGGGCCGTGAGCCACTGGCCAGAATCCGCGCCAGTGCGGTGACGGGCATCGAGCCGCAGTACTTCGGCCTCGGCCCGGTCGACGCCATCCGCAAGGCCCTGACGAAGGCGGGCCGCACCTTCGACGCCCTGCACACCGTCGAACTCAACGAGGCGTACGCCGCCCAGGCGCTGGGCTGTCTCGCCGCCCTGCCGGAACTCGACTCCGGCATCCTCAACCCGAAGGGCGGCGCCGTCGCCATCGGGCATCCCCTCGGCGCCTCCGGCGCTCGCATCACCGGAGCGGTCGCCCATCAGCTCGCGGAAGCCGGCTCGGGCACGGGCCTGGCCGCGCTCTGCATCGGTGTCGGGCAGGGCCTGGCCCTGGTCCTGGAGCGCTGAGGCGACCGCCACCGGGTCAGGGTGTCGTCGCCACGCGTTCGAGTGCGGCGGTGAGTGCGGCGAGGTCATGGCCGGCGAGGTTGTCGAGGACGTGCCGTCGGATGCTGGCCAGGTGGGCGGGCCAGGCCTCCTGGAGGCGGGCGAGACCGTCGTCGGTGAGGACGGCGTTCCAACCGCGCAGGTCTTCCTGGCACTTGGCTCGTTGGACGAATCCCTGCTTCTCGAGGCGGTTGACGACACGGGTCATGCCGCTGAGCGAGAGATTGCAGGCGGTGGCGAGCTCACTCATCCGCATCCGGCGGTGGGGCGCCTCGGACAGGAACATGAGCGGGGTGTACTCGGAGAGGGGCAGCCCTCCGTCGCCGACCATGTCCGCGTCCACCAGTCGGGGCAGGGCCATCATGACGTGGGCCAGGGCGCGCACGAGCGACTCCTCGGTCTGGTCCAAGGGGCGCAGGGGCTGCTCGTCGTAGGGCATGCCTCACACCCTATCTCCTTGACACGGCAAGCACTCATACATTTACTTGACACGGCAAGCACACATACAAGCGAAGGTGCACACCATGACAAGGATCGGCATCATCCTCGGCAGCACGCGCCCCGGACGCAACGGCGAGGCCGTCGCCCACTGGGTGCACGAGCTGGCCACGCGCCGCACCGACGCACAGTACGAGCTCGTCGACCTGGTGGACTACAAGCTGCCGCTGCTGGATGAGGCCTATCCGCCGGCGATGGGCCAGTACAGCCAGCCGCACACGCAACAGTGGGCCGCGAAGATCGCCTCGTTCGACGGCTTCGTCATCGTGACCCCCGAGTACAACCACTCGGTGCCCGGCGCGCTGAAGAACGCCATCGACTTCCTGGCGGCCGAGTGGGCCAACAAGGCTGTCGGCTTCGTCAGTTACGGCTCCACCGGGGGCGTCCGCGCCGTCGAGCACCTGCGCCTGATCGCCGGTGAACTGCAGATGGCGGACGTCCGCTCCCAGGTGGCGCTCTCCCTGTTCACCGACTTCGAGAACTTCAGCGTCTTCAAGCCCGCCGAGAGCCACCATGCCGCCGTCACCGCCACCCTCGACCAGGTCGTGGCGTGGAGCAACGCCCTCGCTCCGCTGCGCGCCGCCTGACGCGAGCCATCACGGGGCGCCGCCGCCCACCCATGCCCCGCACCGGCGTCCGACACCGGTGCGGGGTGCGGGAGCCTGAGCCCCCTTTCGACCGCTACGGGAAAAGAGAAATCCGCCGATGTCAGAACGTGCTGCCTCCCCCGCGGGCGGGCACCCGATCACGCTGGGACTGGACACGTTCGGCGACGTGACCGACGACGCCCAGGGCCGACCGCTCTCGCACGGCGAGACGATCCGCAACCTGGTGGCGGAGGGTGTCCTCGCCGACGAGGTCGGACTCGACCACTTCGCCATCGGTGAGCACCACGTCGACTGGATGCCGCTCTCGGCGGCGGATGTGGTGCTCGGGGCGATCGCGTCGCGTACGTCGCGCATACGTCTGGGATCCGGTGTCACCGTCATCAGCTCGGACGACCCCGTGCGCGTCTACCAGCGGTACGCGACCCTCGACGCCGTGTCCGACGGCCGTGCCGAGGTGATCCTCGGCCGGGGCTCGAGCACGGAGTCCTTCCCGCTGTTCGGCTACGACCTCGGCGACTACGACACCCTCTTCGAGGAGAAGGTCGGCCTCTTCGCCGAACTGCGCAAGGAGAAGCCCGTCTCCTGGTCCGGCAGCACCCGGCCGGCGCTGGCGAACCAGCCCGTCTACCCGCACAGCGAGTCCGGAGCGATCCCCACCTGGATCGGCGTCGGCGGCAATCCTCAGTCCGTCGTCCGTGCCGCACGCTACGGATTCCCGCTGATGCTCGCGATCATCAGCGGTCCGACCGCGCGGTTCGCCCCCTTCTCGCAGCTCTTCCGCCAGGCACTGGAGAAGTTCGACCGGCCCGATGTGCCGGTCGGCGTGCACAGTCCGGGGCATGTGGCCGCGACCGACGAGCAGGCGGTGGAGGAGTTCTGGCCGTACTACGAGAAGACCATCCGCATGATGGCCCGGCAGCGAGGATTCCGCGTCCCGACCTTCGAGCACTTCATGAACGATGTCGGCCCCGGCGGCGGGCTGTTCGTCGGATCACCGGAGACCGTGGCACAGAAGATCGCCACCACCCTCCGGGAGCTCGACGCGAGCCGCTTCGACCTCAAGTACGGGATGAACGGTCTGCCGCACGAGACGCTCATGACCACCATCGAGCTCTTCGGCACCAAGGTGGCCCCGCGGGTGCGGGAGCTGATCGCCTCGTGAGGTGTTCCCCCTCAAGCCGACCGGCGTCGCCGTCCAAGCCGCCTGCACCCCGTGATGGCTGACACGGCTGCAGGAGGGTCGCGACTGTGGGAGCACGCGACCCATCGGACACGGCCGTAGCCGTGTCCGTCGGGGCGGTATCCGTGGCCCGCGCACTGAGTGCGCGACGGAGGGCCGACGGATACCGCCCCTTCCCGTTGCTGACGCCGCAACCTTCGTTCCCTGCCGTGCGTCCAGCTGACAGCATGGTCCACGGACAGGCTCATCAGAGCCGTGATGTCCGCTCCCACCGATCCCGACTGGGCCGACTGGGCCGACTGGCCCGGTCTCGCGTGCGGGAGTCTGGCCGCCTTCGTGACCTTCGTGGCCGTCACGCACATACCGGCCGGCCCCCGGCGCGCGTGACGTTCAGCCGGGCGGGACGCAGTCTCAGCTCACGGACTCCTCGTCCCCGTAGCGCACCTCGGCTCTGTTCCAGTCGACGCCGAGTTCGGCCGTGAACCTCTGGGCCACCGGCAGGTCGGCGAGCGGGGCGATGAGGACGAGCCGCCCGTCCAGGGTGACCGAGCCGCCGCCGAGCCGGTCGCGGGCCTCCGCGTCCGCGAGCAGCGCGTCATGCAGACGGGTCCGGCTGACGCCGGGGGCCTGGATCTCGACCGCGTCGGTGTCCGTCGAGGTGCGCGGCAGGCAGCGGAACGTGAGCACCGATTCCTGGTGGTACTGCTTGGCGACGACGTCGGCGATGTGGTGGAGCCCGTCGCGGCCGACCCGGTCGACGTCGAACTCGCGTGAACGCTCGTAGGTGGCCTTCCTCAGGTCGCCGGACCAGAAGACGCCGTCCAGGAGCGTCGAGGAGCCGGACCTGGCTCCGTGGGCGTGGATGATCTTGCGCACCTCCTGGTCGAAGCGCGTCAGGCGGGTGTTGAGCCGGGAGTCGGCCGGATCCGTGATGATCGCGGTGTTGTCGGTGGCGAAGATCTCCGCAGTGGGGCAACCCCGAGCCGCCGGGCCTGCCTGCGCGCTTCCCGCGTCCGCAACTCCCAGCGTCAGGGCGGCAACCGTGGCCAGGACGTGCAACTGCCGCCGCATGATGACGTTCTTCATGCGGTGATCAACGAGCCTTGGTCGGCTTCGTCGCGTCACCGCCCACGCCGCACCGCGGATCCGACCGCGGGCCCCGACCACGGCATCCGGCCACCTACACCGGGTACTCCGGTGGCTGGGTGCTCGGGACCCTCACCGCGAGGGCCGCGACGTCGTCGTTGAGCCTGCCGCCGCTGTAGTGCAGCAGGTCCTGGTGAAGCCGGTCGAGCAGCTCACGCGGCGGCCTCGGGCCCTGCCGCCGCATCCAGTCCGGGAGCGGGAAGAACTCGCCGGTGCGGCCCCGGGTCTCGGACACGCCGTCGGTGTAGAGCAGTAGCTGGTCGCCCGGGGTGAAGGCGACGGTGTCGACGCAGTAGTGGTCTCCGAGGAGCGCCGCGAGATGGAGAGGCGGCGAGGGAGCGGTGGGATCCAGGACGCGGATCTTCCCGCGATGCGCGAGCAACGGCGGAGGGTGCCCACAGTTGAGAAGTCTGACGTGGCCGCCGCCGTGCGGGATCTCGGCGATGAGAGCGGTGGCGAAGCGCTCCGGCAGGTCCTGCGCCGGAAACGCGGCGCTGTAGCGGATGATGCTGACCTCCAGACGATGGATGACGCCTCTCAGGTCGGGCTCGTCGTACGCGGCCTCCCTGAAGCAGCTGATCACCGCCGACGCCGCCCCCACCGCGGACAGGCCCTTGCCGCGTACGTCGCCGATGAGCAGCCGGACCCCGTACGGCGTAGCGGCGGCTTCGTAGAAGTCACCGCCGATCCTGGCCTGTTGTTGGGCCGCCAGATACAGCGACTCGATCTCGACGTCCTCCATGCGGCGTGGCAGAGGGCGCAGCAGTACCTTCTGGGCCGCGTCGGCGACGAGGCGGATGTGGAAGAGCGCCTCCTCCCGCTGAAGTCGGACATGGCTGGCGTAGGCGGCCGCCAGGGTGACCGCGACGATCGCGGCCGCGGTGTACTGCGTCCCCAGGTCGGTGTAGACGAAGCTGAGGCCGATCATGACCAGCAGGCAGAACGTGCCCAGCAGGATCGTGGGCAGTACGGGCCACATCGCGGCGGCCAGGGCGGGGGCGGCGGGCAGGAGTCGGCTGACGGCGATCTCCCTCGGTGTGGAGAACGCCAGGCAGGTGATGAGGACGGTGAGGACCACCGGTGACAGCGGGGCAGCTTCCCACCAGCCACCGCCGGGGGAACGACGGCGCCGCAGCCGTCCGGACATGATCACAAAACGCATCATATCGGTCGAAGTGGATATGGAGCGGGGCACCGGGCGGTCGGGCCGGGCTCGGGACCCCAGACGCACGGCGGGACAGTGGAGCGGTGGTCCAAAACGTTCGGCGCCGACGGGTGTCGATCTCGTTGGCCGACATTGCCCCCCTTAATCGAACGGACTAGTCTGTTCGATTAAGGGAGGTGCCCGCACATGGCGACGCGCACGAGAAGGACGAACACGGTCGAGAAGATCCTGGACACGGCGGCCGAGCTGTTCTACGCGAACGGCCTGCGGGGCGTCGGCGTGGACCAGGTGATCGCCGCCTCAGGGGTGGCGAAATCCACCCTCTACGTCCACTTCCGCACCAAGGACGAGCTGGTCGCGGCCTACCTGCGCAGAACCGACATATCCTGGCGCGCCCAACTGGAGGCGGCCGCCGAGCGGGCGGGCGACGACGCGGCGGCCCGGATCACCGGGCTCTTCGACGCACTGACCGACGCCTTCGACCGGCACGGCTTCTTCGGCTGCCCTTTCGTCAGTGCCGCCGTCGAGACCGCGCTCGACTCCGAGGCCCGGGCCATCACCGTGCAGCACACCGAACGCCGTCACACCTGGCTGACACGGCTCAGCACAGAGGCGGGCGCCGCCGACCCCGACTCCCTCGCCCGCCACCTCGGCCTCCTGATAGACGGCGCCCTCGCGTCCGGACGGCTGCTCCAGGACCGCGCGGTGGTGGATCAGGCCAGATCCGCGGCCCGGCGCCTCCTCGTCGACCACACCCGCCGTGACAGGACCGACGACCTCCCGTGACCGGCCACCGGGCACACCCGTGACCGCGAGACGCCCCACGCCTCCGGCTCCGTACGCACGAACAACTTCCAGGAAGGAAGGCAGGGCCATGCGCGCAGCGATCCTCGAACAGTTCGGGGCACCCCTGATCCTCAAGGACCTCCCCCGGCCCGCCCCCGACCCGGGCGAGGTCCTGGTGAAGATCGCGGCCAGCGGAGTGAACCCGCTCGACATCAAGATCCGGGCGGGGAAGGCCGCACACGCCCGGACCGTCCTGCCCGCCGTACTCGGCCTCGACCTCGCCGGTGTCGTCGAGCAAGTCGGTGCCGACGTCACCGGATTCGAAGTCGGCGACGAGGTCTACGGACTCACGGGCGGGGTCGGCGACCTCCAAGGCTCCCTCGCCCAGTACGCGGCGGTCGACGCCCGGTTGCTGGCCGTCAAACCCGCCGCCCTGTCCATGCGCGAAGCCGCCGCACTGCCGCTGGTCTTCATCACCGCGTGGGAGGGCCTGATCGACCGCGCCCGAGTCCGTCCCGGACACAAGGTCCTCATCCACGGCGGAGCCGGCGGCATCGGACACGTGGCCATCCAGATCGCCCGCGCCCACGGCGCCGACGTCTACGCCACCACCTCCCCCGCCCACGCCGAGACGGTCGCGCGCCTCGGCGCCACGCCCATCGACCGCACCGCGATGTCCGTGGCGGAGTACGTCGGCAAACACACCGGCGGCGAGGGCTTCGACATCGTCTTCGACACCGTCGGCGGTCCCGTGCTCGACGCCTCCTTCACCGCCGTGCGCACGTACACCGGCCACGTCGTCAGCGCCCTCGGTTGGGGCACCCACGCCCTCGCTCCCCTCTCCTTCCGGGGCGCCACCTATTCCGGCGTGTTCACCCTCATGCCCATGCTCACCGGCAGCCACCGCGCGCACCACGGCGAGATCATGCGCGAGGCCACCGCCCTCGCCGACGCGGGCTCCCTCAAGCCACGGCTCGACCCACGCACCTTCACCCTCGACTCCGTCGCCGACGCACACGCGGCGGTCGAACAGGGCACCGCGGCAGGAAAGGTCGTGGTGGACATCGCCCAGACTCCCGGCGGACCGTGAGTCGCGCTTCGTATCCCGCCTGTAGTGCTCGCGCACCTTCCCCGTCGAACGCTCGACCGTGCGGAAAGGAATGGAGTAAGGATGGGAGAGTGCGGCCGTATCGCCGCACGAGAAAACGACCGGCGGCCCGACGCGATCCGACGCGAGAACTTCCTTTCCGGCCGCGTGCGGCAGCGTTGTAGCCCTCCGTACATGGCGTCCTGAAGGTCTTGAAGGTGTTCAACGCGCCAGGGCGACCGGACGATCAGCTCTGCGAGCTCCTGGATGGTCAGCCGGTACCGTTCCGGAGCGCGTTGCGGAGAAGAGCACCCCGTGAATTACCTAACGCAGCGACTGCGCTCTCCCACCGCTCCGACAGTCGACGCCCCCGCGCGGGCAGCGGTCTCCGCCGGTGACTGCGGCCTGCTTCTCATCAGACTTACGTTCGGCCTGCTCATGGCAGGACACGGCGCCCAGAAGCTCTTCGGGATATTCGGTGGCGACGGCCTCACCGCCACGGGCAAGGGATTCGCCGCGCTGGGGTACCGTCCCGGAAAGGTCTACGCCGCCATGGGCGGCGGCTCCGAATTCCTGGGCGGGATCGGCTTCGCTCTGGGCCTGTTCACGCCGCTGGCGGCGGCTGCCCTGATCGGCGTGATGATCAATGCGATGGCGACCGTGAGCGGGGCGCATGGATTGTGGGACACCCAAGGCGGTGTGGAGTACAGCGTGTGCATCACTGTCACCGCACTCGCCGTCGCGGCCATCGGCCCGGGAAAGCTGGCCGTCGACCGTCTTTTCCCGTGGGGCAAAGGAGGCTGGGCCGAAGCGGCCCTCGCTCTGTTCCTGGGCGGAACAGGCGCCGCGATCGTCCTCATCCTCTAACCATTCGCCAGTAGCCAGTAGCCGTTCGCCAGCCGTCAGCCGTCAGCCATTTGCCAGCCGCGCCACGGAGTCATTCCGCGGATCACGCGGGAGGGCCAACCTCAGGGCTCCCTGGGTCGGGAACGGTGAGGTGGGCTTCGGCGTATCGGCGGAAGGCGGTCACGAGACGGCCGCGCTCGCCGGCGCGGGTGGCCAGCACGACGTGGCTGGGTTCGACACCCTCCAGCGGGATCGTGGTGAGGTCGGGACGCAGGCTGTTGATGCGGGCGCAGGCCGGGACGATGGCCACGGCCTGCCCGCCCGCGATGAGTTCGATCTTGTCCTCGATGGTCCCCTCGACGAGCGGACCATCGGGTGCCGGGCGTCCGTCGGGTCGGGGATCGACTCGCCAGAAGGCGTTCCAGATGGGGTCGAGCGTCCGGGACAGGGGTTCGTCGGCGATGTCGTCGAGGGTGACCGATTCCTTGCCGACCAGGCGATGGTCCAGGGGCACCAGCAGCGCCCGGGGTTCGTCGTAGAGGACCGTGACGTGCAGTTCGTCGGTGGGAAACGGCAGCCGGGCCACCGCCACGTCCACCCGGTGATCGAGCAGCGCGGCCCGTGGTTCGTTCCAGGGCAGGTGGACGGAGCGCACCTCGGCGTCGGGGTGCCGCCGTCGCAACTCGCGCACCGCCGGAGTGACGATGATGTTCGCGATGTAGCCGATGGTGATCCGGGCCGGCCGGGCGGCGGCCCGGGCCCGTGCCGTGGCCTGGTGGGCGGAGCGCAGGAGTGCTGTGGCGAGCGGGAGGAAGACCTCGCCGGCCTCGGTGAGCCGGCTGCCCTGCGGGGTGCGGTCCAGCAGTTGGGCGCCCACGAGCTGTTCGAGACGACTGATCTGCCGGCTCAGCGAGGACGCGGTGAGGTGCAGGGCGGTGGCCGCGCGACCGAAGTGCCGGTGCTCGGCGACGACGGTGAAGCACCGCACGAGCTTCAGGTCGAGGTCCTGGGCAGGTGGTGGCGAGTCGGGCACATCTGCAGCGTAGCCCCTCGCCGATCGACGTATGCCCGAATGGCCGCCGCGAACTGGGGTGTTGCGCAAATCGGGATGCGTAGTGCGAAACATTCATTGGACCTGGAGTGCACGGGGGTCACACAGTGGAATCACCGGTCGGACACCGTCCAGCTCCGTGTCGGGCCGGCGATCCGAGGAGGATATTCATGGGGTCCACGGGGACCACTACCGTGATCGACGCGGCCCGCCGGGCCCTGGGGCCGGTCGGCGTGACCCTGCCGGTCTCCTTCACCACCCCCCTGTCCATCGATCTCCAGCGCGAGGCCGTCCGCCGCCTGGAACGCGTCGGCTACCAGGCCGTGTGGACCAACGAGGTCATCGGTGGCAAGGATGCCCTCGTCCAGCTGGCCGTGCTGCTGTCGGCGACGGAGCGGCTGGCGTTCGGCACCAGCATCGCGAATATCTGGGCCCGGCAACCGCAGACCATGCACGGTGCGGCGGCCGTACTCGCCCAGGCCCATCCCGGCCGGTTCGTGCTCGGCCTGGGGGTCGGCCACCCGCAGCAGGCGGCCGACGTGGGCCAGGAGTTCGGCAGCCCGCTGGCCACCATGCGCGACTACGTGGAACGGATGGCCGCCCCGACCCAGCCGCCCGCGCCCGACGTCGCCGTTCCCCGGATCATCGCCGCGAACGGTCCGAAGATGCTGGCGCTGGCCGGCGAGATCGCCGACGGAGCGCTGCCCGCCGTACAGCCCCCCGAGTTCACCGCGCAGGCCCGGCAGGTGCTCGGCCCGGACAAGCTGCTGGTCGTGGGACTGTCCGTGGTCCCCGACAGCGACCGCGACCGGGCGCGGGCGATCGCGCGGGAGCGGGTGTCGGCCGGCCTCGGCCAGCCGTCGTACGCCGCCGGGCTGGCCCGGCTGGGCTACTCGGACCAGGACATCGCCGAGGTGAGTGACCGGCTGGTGGACGCGATCATCGCCCACGGCGATCCGGCCGCGATCGCGGCCAAGGTGCGCGAGCACCTGGCCGCCGGGGCGGATCACGTTGCGCTGCTGTCGCAGGTCGGCACCGACTTCTCGGTCGGCGTGGACCAGTTGGAATGGCTCGCCCCGGCGTTGGCCGGCGTCGACACCTCAGGTTGAGCCGGCGTTGTCCGGCGGTCCGGTCCCGGTGCGCCCTCAGACACGCACCGGGGCGGCGCCGGCCGATACCGCCGTCAGCCCTTGAGCTTGAGGAGAATGCGGGCCAGTTCTTCGAGCTCGGCCGGGTCCAGCCTGTCCGCCAGGACCGGCGACAGGGTTTCGCGGCGGGCGGCGTCCGCGCGCTCGAAGAGGTCGCGGCCCTGCGGTGTGATGGTCACCTCGACGGACCTGGCGTCGGTGGCCGAGGGGGCGCGGATGACCAGTTCGCGGGCCTGGAGGGCGTCGATCACCCGGGAGACCTGGCTGCGGCTGATCAACGCACAGGAGCCGAGATCGGTGGCCGACAGCGGCCCGTCCTGGTGGTAGAGCCACAGCAGTACCTCGAACCACGAGGCCGGCAGGCGGAAGTCCTCCTCCAACCGGGCGCTCGCGCGTGCGGTGAGGGCAGTGCTCACCCCCACGAGGCGGTAGTACGCCTGGTCCTCGACAGGCAGTTCCGCCTGCTTGAGCCTGATGTCCGTCACCAGGTGAGTCTACCAATTTGCGTGCACGCACACACAACTCTAATATGTGTGTGTACACGCAACCATGGAGGTTCGTCATGAAGATCGCCCTCGTCACCGGCACGTCGACCGGCATCGGTCTGGAAACCGCCGTACTCGCCGCAAAGGCGGGCTACAAGGTCGTCGCGACCATGCGGAACACCGCCAAGGCCTCGGCACTCCTCGAGCGGCTGCCCGACGCCGACGTCCGACAGCTCGACGTGACGGATCCCGACTCGGTCAGGGCCTGCGTCGACGGTGTGATCGCCGATCACGGACGGCTGGACGCGCTGATCAACAACGCCGGGGCCGGACACCTCGGCACCATCGAGCTGGAGAGCGTCGACGACGTCCGCGACGTCATGGAGGTCAACTTCTTCGGAGTCGTCCAGGTCACCAAGGCCGCGCTGCCGCACCTTCGCGCTGCCGAAGGGCGTCTGATCACGGTCACCAGCGTGGGAGGCGTGGTCGGCCAGCCGTTCAACGAGGCTTATTGCGCGGCCAAGTTCGCGGTCGAGGGCTGGATGGAGAGTCTCGCCCCGGTCGTCGGCAAGCTCGGTGTCCCGGTGAGCGTGATCGAGCCCGGCGCGGTGGCCACCGAGTTCGTCGCGAACGTGCGGGCCGACCGGGACGTCGAGGCTCTGGTCGCCGGAGCCGGGGACTACCAGTCGGTGATCAACAGCTATCTGGCCCGCACCCAGCAGGCGTTCTCCGCGGCGCAGTCGGCCCGGGAGTGCGCGGAGACCGTCGTGGGCGCGCTGACCGCCGCCGAGCCCCGATTCCGCTACCAGAGCTCCGAGTCCGCGGCCAGCTTCACCGCGGTCAAGCTGGCCGACGCCGACGGCTCGGCCGTACAGGCTCTGACCGCCTCGTGGCTCGGGGCGTGAGAGCCGCAGGTCGACGACCACCTTGTCCACGTCGGCTTCGGCGACCGCTCCGACATGCCGCCTCAGTGATGGCACGTCACCCACGGCGGACGCCGGGAGCCAAAGGCGCCGCAGAGGCCCCGTCGGCCTGCGAGCCGGTATCCGGACATTCAGACGGTGCGCCTCAGTTACGGCTTCCCCAAGTCATGGTGACTTCGTGGTGAGCTGGGCATGATGGGTACATGACGATGGCCTTGCGCGCCATGGCGCAACTGGCGAGTTGGCCGGACCTCACGGAGACACCGCCCAGCTGTGGCACGGGGCGGGCGCTGCGCACGGTCCATCACGAGATCGTCCACTTCCATACGGACCAGGACGTTGACCTGCACCTCACCGCCCGCGCCATCCGGCGTTTCGAAGACCACCTCAGGGGCGCGACCGCGGTCCGTTTGGTGCCCGGTTCGCGGTGGGTGACGATACGCCTCGAAGTCGAGACGGACATGGATCTGCTGCTGACCCTGGTGAGCCTCGCTCTTCAGGCCCATCAGGCGTGGCCGGTTTCCCGCGACGCGCCGTCGGCCGAGTGCAATGATCACCACGACATGGCGCTTCCGCGTGACAATTCCGGCGGAAGCTGAGGAACACATCTTTCGGGCAGGGGACGTCGTGGCTGTCGAGACGCGCGAGGAAGACGCCATCCGCGGAGTCGTCGAACGTCTCACGAGCGCCTACGAGAAGACATGTACGCCCGAGCAGGTCGAGGCGGCCGTAGCCACGGCTCACACCGCCTTCAGTGAGCGGCCCGTGCGCGACTTCGTTCCGGTCCTGGTCGAACGCAAGGCGCGCGCCCTTTTGAACGAGGCTCAGGGCTGACATCGCGCTTCGCGCGGCGGCGAGGGCAGGCGCGCCCGCCGAAGTAGGTACTCGTGTACCTCTCTCCTGACCTGCGGGGACGGTTCTCGCGTGACGTCCTCCGCCCGGGAACTCACCGGACTGGTCATCCCCTGCCGGCCCGTGGTCGGCGATGACGCGCTACGTGCGGCGGCGTCCAGGCCGGTGGCGAACATCGGCTTGCGGGCCGGGAGCGGTCACTCACGCGTCCTTGCGCGTGCCGGGTTGATCGGAACTGCCGCCAAGGACGCTGTCGATGTAGACCGCGAGCGAGGAGCGCAGGCCTTCGGGCGTCATCTTCTGATCGTCGATCAGGTGCGCCACGAGGTCGGCGCGGATGGCGGCCAGCAGGGCGTGGGCGGTGAAATCCGCGTTGTGGACGCCTGGCACCCGTTCCAGTGCCGCACGGAGGATTTCGTGCCACCAGCCGTAGTGCTCGGCCTGGTAGGGGCTGCTCAGACCGGCGTCCTCCGCGGCCGTCATCAGGTTCCGGTTCTCGATCTTGAAGCGGAGTGAGGCATCGAGGAGGTCCAGCACCAGCTGCCGCGGTGAGGAGCCGGCCGCGTCCTGCGCTTCCCGTACGGCTCGCTGCAGGGGGTCGAGACGGGAGGCGATCACAGCGCCGATCAGGCCGGCGCGGTCGCCGAAGCGGCGGAAGAGGGTGCCCTTGCCCACACCCGCGGCCGCGGCGATGTCGTCCATCGACACGCCGTGGGGGCTGCTGCTGGCCGCGAAGAGGGCGTCGGCGGCAGCCAGGACGGCTTCTCGGTTGCGCAGGGCGTCCGCGCGTTCTGTGCGCTGGGCCACGGGGCCTCCTTGGTCTTCGGCCTGTCCCGGCCCCCGGGAATGATATGCGGTGGGTTCGCGTGAGTGGCGGCTCGCGCCCGGCTTGCGCCTCCCGCGCACAGGGGCTGCAGCCGAGCGTTCCGCGTGACGCGCAACGGGTCAGATCGTGTCGTCGAGCCAGTCGAAGATACGCGCGACCGCCAGACGGAGGGCACCCGGGTGGCAGTGGGCGTCGCCGCCTTCCTCCTCGGTGAAGCTGAGAAGCGTCTTGGGTGCGGTGAGGTGCCGGTACAGCTTGCGCGGATCGGATTCCTCGGTGGTGGAGTAGAACAGGTCGTCGGTCGCCTCGCAGACCAGTACGGGGCAGGCGATCTTCCCGGCGCTCCCGTCCTTGAAGCTTCCTCGTCGTGCTCGGCTGCCGCGCGCCGGACGGCTTCCTCGTGCGGCAGCGGAAGGTGCGCGGTCAGGGCGGAGACGGCGTCGAGACACCGTCGAGGGCGACGACGGCTGCCAGGCGCGGCTCGTAGGCGGCCGCGCGGGGCGCGAGGTAGCCGCCGAGACTGACGCCGAGCAGCGCGGTGCGGGCCGGATCGACACCGGGGTCCCGGGTGAGGAAGTCCAGGACGGGACCGACCACGTTCTCCCAGTCCGGCCGGAAGGCCGGCCCGTCCCGGTGGATGGCCGCGGGCTGCCCCGGGCCGTCGAACGTCAGGACGTGGTAGCCGCGTTCCTGCCCGCCGAGTGCGCCGGAGAAGTGCAGTTCCTCGGCGGCGCCGTCGAATCCGTTGTGCATCACCACCGCCGGCCTCGGGCCCTCGCCCGTCGCCCGGTAGAGGTAGCCGTGCAGCACGGTGTCCTCGTAGGGGATCTCCACGGGCGTGACGCCGGGGAAGTGGGCGATGGCGTCGCGGAAGCAGGAGACGCCGCGCTCGTAGGCGTGGTCGACGCGCGGGTCCTCGGGGTGGCCGTGGAGGAAGAACTCGGCCGCCCGGTAGTAACTGGAGGCGCGCAGCAGTCCGTCGCGTGCGCTGACGGGGTGGCTTCCGCGTGCCTCGGCCTCCAGGCGTTCGGCGGTGGAGAGCCAGGCGTCGTGCCAGCTGTCGTAGTCGCCGGGAGTGACGCGGGCGGCGGTGGCGATGACTTCGCCGACGTCCGAGCCGCCGTAGGCGGCGAGACCCAGGTTGCGCAGGGTCTCGAACCAGAAGGGTGGATCGTCGTGGAACATCGGCTGTTTCATGACAACTCCCGTTCGGCGAAGGCGCGGAACGTGCCCGGAGGGCGGCCGGTGAGGCGCTGGACGGTGTCCGAGGTACGGTCCTCCGCGCCGTCGGCGATGGCACGGTCCATGCCGGCCAGCATCGTGGCGAACTCCAGCGGTATCTCCGCCACCCAGCGGTCGCGCAGCTGGTCGAACGTCAGATGCCGGTGCACGACGGGCCGGCCGCCGACCTCGGTGATGATCGCGGCGACGTCGTCGTAGCTCAGCGCCTGCGGACCGGTCAGGATCAGGTCGGCGTCGGGGGCCTGCTCGTCGGTCAGGGCACGTACGGCGACGGCGGCGATGTCCTCCGCGTCGACGAACCCGACGCGGCCGTCTCCCGTGGCCGTCAGGATGACGCCGTCCTCGCGGATGCTGCGCGCGTGGGGGGTGAAGCCGGCGAAGTTCCGCATGAACCAGGACGGCCGCAGTACCGCCCACTGCTCGAACAGGCCGGGAAGGGCCTGGTGGACCTGTCCCACCGCAGGACCGCCCGAGGGGATCGCCGACGAGCTGAGCAGCACCGCGCGGTGCACGCCGGCCGATCGGGCCCGGCGGAGGAAGGGCAGCATGACCGCGGCCGGGTCCGAGGAGCCGATCGGCGGGATGAGGTAGACGCGGTCGACGCCGTCGAGGGCCGCACCGAAGGTCGCGGGCTCGTTCCAGTCGAAGCGGACAGCCTCCGCACCCTCCACCGGGGTGGCGCTTCGGCCGGCCGCCTTTACGCGGTGGCCTTCGGCGATCAGCCCGGCGACGACACGGCTACCGGTGGTGCCGGTGGCCCCGATGACCAGGGTGGCACTGGGGGCGTTCATCAGTTGGCTCCTACGAAGTCGGCGCCGGGCTGCTGAACGGCGAGGGGGTTCCAGTAGTCGCGGTAGGAGGTGATGCGTCCGTCCCTGACCGTGACCACGGCGATGTAGGTCATGTCGAAGGGGCTGTCGGTCTCGACCAGGCGGCCGACTCCGCGCATCTCCACCACGATCGTCTCGGGGACGGTGGTCTGGTGAATCGTCACGTCGGGGAAGTCGTGCACGTCCACGTGGTCGGGGTAGTGGCGCATGTACTCCCCGACGGCCTGCCGGCCCTCCAGCCGCTGGGGCCAGCCCTGGGGCGCGAAGGGGAACTCGAGGACGCCTGCCTCGTCCCACAGGTCCACCCAGCCGGGGATCTCCTTCTCCACCAGCAGTCGCAGACCGTGGCGGTACAGCTCAGCGGCCGTCATCGGCATTGCCATGATCAAGGTTTCCGTTCTGCTCGAAGACACGGTGATCCCAGCCCGTGGGGTACGGCCACTCGTCACGAGAAGCGCGCTATCCAGTGATGACGGTTTCCCGCGGCGGGACACCCGAATGAAAACGGACCGACAGTCCGTATGCACCGGAGCATACGGACCGCCAGTCCGCTTCGCAAGCCTGAGCGCGACCGGTGACGCGGACGGGTCACGGAGGGGTGATACGGGGCGCCAGTGCGGCGGCATCGAGTCCCGACAGTTCCTGCAACGACCGTCCGCGCGGCTCGATGCGGAAGAGGTACGTCACCAGGAAGCCGAGCGCGCTGGTGACCGCCACGCCGTAGAGCAACAGGCTCTCGCCGAGCCGCGCCAGGAGCACCGGGAACAGGAAGGTGCCCAGGGCCGCGCCCAACTTGCCGCACCCGGTGGCGAATCCGTGGCCGGCGGCTCGCATTTCGGAGGGGAACACCTCGGCGGGCAGCGTGAAGGTGGTGGAGTTGGGGCCCAGGTTCATGAAGGTGTTGAACAGGGCGAACCCGACCACGACCATGGAGAGGTGTGCCTGCGGTCCGCCCGGCAGTTGGGCGCTCCCGGCCAGGATGCACAGCGCGAGGGCCATGACGCCGAATCCGGTCAGTTGCAGCGGTACCCGGCCGACCCGGTCGACCAGCACGATGGCCAGCCAGAAGCCGATGACCAGGAAGACGTCCAGCACCGCGGTGCCCTTGGTGGAGGCGATGTCATCGGCGATGAACGTGCTGTTGGCGCCGGCCAGTGCGAACGAGGCCAGCAGGGTGGGGGTGAAGATGCCCACGCCGTAGGTGGCGATGTCCATCAGGAACCAGGGCACCGCGGTGAAGATCGTGCGCCGCCTCCACCGTCGGGAGAACAGTTGCGGCTGGAGGAACGCGCGCAACCCCTCCGGGGGACCCTCCAGGCGTTCCCGGTCGGCACCGGTCACCGTCACGGGTACACCCGCGAGTGCCCGCCCGATCTCGCAGGCTTCCTCCTCGTGTCCGTTCTGGGCGAGCCAGCGCGGACTCTCCGGCACCGCGCGCCGCAGCCAGATGATCAGGAGGGCGGGCAGCACGCCGAACCCCAGCATGATCCGCCAGGAGTCGACCTCCGGCCGGACGTTGAGGACCACGACACCGACCACCGCGCCGAGCAGGATCCCGGCGGCCTGCAGACTGAACGCGCCCACCAACCACCGCCCGCGGTTCTTGGACGGCAGGATCTCGGCGAGGTAGCCGGCGGCGATGGGGTAGTCGAGACCGACCGCCAGCCCCAGTGCGAATCTGAACGCCGCCAGCGACCAGGCGTCCCAGGCGAGGGTGCACAGCACCGAGAAGACCACGAACATCCACAGGTCCAGCCGGAAGATCCGGCTGCGGCCGATCCGGTCCCCCAACGGCCCCAGCAGCGCGGCGCCGCACATCGCACCGACGATCGCGGCAGCCGAGACCAGTCCCTGCAGCGCGGAGCCGACCGTGAAGTCCTTGGCGACCAGCGGATTGGCCACCCCGATGATGAAGAAGTCGAAGCCGTCCAGCAGGATGCCCAGTCCCGCCAGCAGCCAGAACCGGACATGGAACCGGGACATCGGCGCGCCGTCCAGCGCCTCGCCCAGCGGCATGGCACGAACGGCGGCATGGTCGGTCATCGTCGCGGAATCGGTCGACAAGACGTCCCTCACTCGAGCACGACATTCCAGGAATCCCCCGGGAGATCGTGCGGGAGCCGACCCGCCGCCACCATCGCCACGGACAGGTGGCGGACCGCGACGCTCGAACGGATTACCTCCCCTCCCCCATTCGACCGCCCGACATCCGTACGGCGGGGTCAGCCCTCCGACCAGCGGGATCGGGACGCGCGCGCCGGGGCTTCTCGTCACACCGGGGATTCTCGTGAAGTTGAGGCGTTGTTCACCCGAACTCCGGGCGGCGGCCGGACAGTACGGCATCAATCCATGTCAGTCCCCCAAGGAGTTGCGCCTGATGCCGAGCACCACGCCCGCCGAGGTCCGTACCATCCCAGCGGGCGGCAGAACCGCACCACCCGGAGGCCACTCTTTGAGGTTGGACATCCAGGGGCTGCGCGCGGTGGCCGTCACGCTCGTGGTGCTCTCCCACGCCGGGGTGTCTCAGGTCAGCGGCGGATACGTCGGGGTCGACGTCTTCTTCGTGATCTCCGGCTTCCTCATCACGTCCTTGCTGCTGCGCGAACTCGCTACCACCGGCCGCTTGTCGGTCCGCACCTTCTACGCCCGCCGCGCTCTGCGGCTACTGCCCGCGTCGTCCCTGGTCATCGCGGTCACGCTGGCCGGGTCATGGCTGTTCCTGTCGAAGGCGCGGCTCGCCGAGTACGCGGGCGACGCCCTCGGCAGCGCGCTGTACGCGGTCAACTTCCGGCTGGCGGCGGCCGGTACGGACTATCTCGCCCAGAACAGTCCGCCTTCGCCGTTCCAGCACTTCTGGTCGCTCGCCGTGGAGGAGCAGTTCTACCTGGTGTGGCCGCTGCTCCTGCTGCTCAGCTGGCGGGCCGCCCGCGGTCGGCGCCGACCGATCGCGCTGGTGCTCGGGGCGCTGTGTGTGGGGTCGTTCGTGGTCAGCGTCCTGGTGACGAACTCCTCGGCGCCCTGGGCGTACTTCGGCTCCCCCACCCGGGGCTGGGAGCTCGGCGCCGGCGCGTTGGTGGCGCTGGCCACGGCCCGGCTGGAACGGCTGCCCGCCGCCCTCGCGGCCCCGCTGACCTGGCTCGGCCTGGCCTGCGTCGCGCTGGCGGCGGTCTGGTACGACGGCGAGACGCCCTTCCCGGGCTACCACGCCCTCCTGCCGGTCCTCGGCGTCGCGCTCGTCCTGGCCGGCGGCTGCGCGCCCGCCCCGCACGGCGCGGGGTGGCTGCTCGGGCGGCGGCCGATGGTGTGGCTGGGCGGGCTCTCGTACGGCTGGTACCTGTGGCACTGGCCGCTGCTGGTCGTAGCCCCGGTGGCGCTGGGCCTCACGGACGGCACCGCCGGGGTGCCGCTCGCGCTCGGGCTGTGCGCGGTCGCGCTGGGCCTGGCCTGGCTGACGCTGCGCCTCGTCGAGAACCCGGTCCGCTTCCACCGGGCGCTCCGGGGACGGCCGAACCGGGCCCTGGCGCTCGGCGTCGGGCTGTCGGCGGGGGCGACGGTGCTGGCGCTGACGGCGGCGGCGGTCCCGCCGACGATCGAAGTCGGCGGCCCCGCGCCCGTACTGGCGCAGGAGCTGGCCGACGCGGCGGACCCGCAGGCGCGGCTGGCCGAGCTCCTGGCCGCGTCCTCCGGCAGCCTGCCGAACAACCTCGCCCCGGCCCTGCCGAAGGTGAAGTCCTCGCGGTCCGCGGTCTACCGGGACGGCTGCCACGTCGACTACGACAGCACGCGCAATCCGCCGTGCGTCTACGGCAACCGCGCGTCCTCCCGAACCGTCGTGCTCTTCGGCGACTCCCACGCGGCCCAGTGGTTCCCGGCGCTGCAGGGCCTCGCGACCGAGCGCGGATGGAAGCTGGTCTCACTAACGAAGGCCTCCTGCAAGGTCGCCGGCGTGACCATCGTCAACCGCCACAAGCCGTACACGGCCTGCGACACCTGGCGTTCCAACGCCGTGGCGAGGATCAACGCCCTTCACCCTGCCCTGGTGGTCGTCTCCTCCTCGGACGCGGGCGACCCCGCCGAGCCCGCCGACGACACCCTGCGGCAGTGGACCACCGGCTTCGAGGACACCTTCCGGGACCTCGGAACCTCCGGCGCCCATGTGGCCGCCCTGCTCGACACCCCATGGCCCAAGGGCGACCCGGTCGACTGCGCCGCCGACAACTCCCTGCAACTGCACGCCTGCGCGAACCACCTGCCGGGCGCGATCCACGATGCGACCCGCCAGTCCGCCATCCGCGGCGCCGCCGCCGCGACCGGCGCCGCGGTCGTCGACCCCCGCCCCTGGGTCTGCGC
This sequence comes from Streptomyces sp. RLB3-17, assembly GCF_007113425.2. Lineage (NCBI taxonomy): Bacteria > Bacillati > Actinomycetota > Actinomycetes > Kitasatosporales > Streptomycetaceae > Streptomyces > Streptomyces sp. RLB3-17. Next base: position 818,617 of record NZ_CP041610.2, read on the forward strand.
GGTCCGTACCGGCATCTGCCCCGTCGTCGTCGCCAACACCGTCGTCTACCGCGACGAAAGCCACCTCTCCGAGGCTTACGCCGCGGCCCTCACCCCCGTCCTCGCCGACTCCTTGGACCGCCTCGTCGGTTCGTCCTGAGCGCACGGGGCGATTGAAACCGTTCAATCGCCCACGTCCCGAACGCGTCCGGCTTCACCCAAAGCACGTGCCCACCCGGAAGCTCTGCAAGAAAATCCCGCACACTCATTGACCTCCATCCCGCACGCCCCTACGTTCACCGCCGTGAATCGATTCATCGTTTCTACGTGAGGGGCCCCAGTGATCAGCAGGAGGAACTTCCTGGCGGCATCGGCGGCCACAACGGCCGCGGCCGTCGCCGACACCGGATCAGCAGTGGCCGCAACGGCGTCCGCACCAGCCCGAACGGGTGCGCCACGCGGTGCCCTGCGCATCACCACGCCCGCCGTCGAGTACGTTCAGCACCCCCTGGGCCTCGACGCGCAACACCCGCGGCTGAGCTGGCCGATGGCCTCGGACGAACCGGGGGTGCGCCAGAGCGCCTATCAGATCCGTGTCGCCTCCAGTGCATCGGGCCTCTCGCACCCGGATGTCTGGGACAGCGGGAAGGTCACCTCCGGTGAGTCCGTACTCGTCCCGTACGCGGGCCCCCAACTGAAGCCGCGGACGCGCTACTTCTGGTCCGTACGTGTCTGGGACGCCAAGGGCGACGCCTCGGCCTGGAGCGCGGCGGCATGGTGGGAGACGGGCCTCATGGACGCCGCGCAGTGGTCGGCGGAATGGGTCTCGGCCCCTCCCGCTCTCACCGACGCACCGTCGCTGGAGGGCAGCGCCTGGATCTGGTTCCCCGAGGGCGAACCGGCCAACAGCGCGCCAGCGGCCACCCGTTGGTTCCGCCGCACCCTCGATCTCCCGGACGGCGTCACGGCGGCGACCCTGGCCATCACCGCCGACAACGTGTACGCCGTCTCCGTGAACGGCACCGAGGTGGCCCGTACCGACCTGGCGACGGACAACGAGGGTTGGCGCCGGCCGGCCGTGATCGACGTCCTCGCTCAGGTCCGCTCCGGGAAGAACGTCCTCGCGGTCTCGGCGACCAACGCGACCGAGGGACCCGCCGGTCTGGTAGCCGTCCTCGTCCTGCACACGGCAACCGGCGAACAGCGAATCGTCACCGACGACTCCTGGAGGTCGACGGACATGGAGCCCGCCGCCGGCTGGCGCGAGGCGGACTTCGACGACAGCGGCTGGCCGGCGGCGAAGGAGGCCGCCGCCTGGGGAGCCGGGCCTTGGGGGCGGGTCGTCCCGGCGTCGTACGCGGCCAACCAGCTGCGCCACGAGTTCAGGCTCCCGGGCAAGAAGGTGGCCCGCGCCCGCCTGTACGCCACGGCTCTCGGCCTGTACGAAGCCCACCTCAACGGCCGCCGCGTGGGCCGCGACCAGCTCGCTCCCGGCTGGACGGACTACCATCAACGCGTCCAGTACCAGACGTACGACGTCACCACGCTCCTGCGGCCCGGCGCCAACGCCGTGGGCGCGTACGTGGCTCCGGGCTGGTACGCGGGCAACGTCGGTATGTTCGGACCCCATCAGTACGGCGAACGCCCCGCGCTGCTCGCGCAGTTGGAGGTCGAGTACACCGACGGGACGAGTGAGCGCGTCGTCTCGGGCACCAACTGGCGGGCCGCCTCCGGACCGATCGTCTCCGCCGACCTGCTGGGCGGCGAGACGTACGACGCGCGCAAGGAGACCTCCGGCTGGACCTCACCCGGCTTCGACGACCGTACCTGGCTCGACGTCCGCGCCGCGGGCGACGCCGCTCCCGGCCTGATCGTCGCGCAGGTGGACGGCCCGGTCCGGGTGGCCGGGGAACTCACGGCAAAGACGGTGACCGAACCAGAACCGGGCGTCTTCGTCTTCGATCTCGGCCAGAACATGGTCGGATCGGTACGGCTGCGCGTCTCGGGCGAGGCGGGAACGACCGTACGTCTGCGGCATGCCGAGGTGCTCAACCCCGACGGCACCCTCTACACCGCGAATCTGCGCACCGCCGCGGCCACCGACACGTACACCCTCAAGGGCGGCGGCGAGGAGACGTACGAGCCGCGCTTCACCTTCCACGGATTCCGCTACGTCGAGGTGACCGGGTTCCCCGGCACTCCCCCGGCGACGGCCGTGACCGGCCGCGTCATGCACACCTCCGCACCCTTCACCCTCGACTTCGAGACCGACGTCCCGATGCTCAACAAGCTGCACAGCAACATCACTTGGGGGCAGCGCGGCAACTTCCTGTCCATACCGACGGACACGCCCGCTCGCGACGAGCGCCTGGGGTGGACGGGCGACATCAACGTCTTCGCGCCCACGGCGGCGTACACGATGGAATCGGCCCGCTTCCTCACCAAGTGGCTCGTGGACCTGCGCGACGCACAGACTCCGGAGGGCGCCTTCACGGACGTGGCACCCATGGTCGGTACGGTCGGCAACGGTGTCGCCGGATGGGGCGACGCGGGCGTCACGGTCCCCTGGTCCCTGTACCAGGCGTACGGGGACCGACAGGTCCTGGAAGATGCCTGGCCCTCCATCCAGGCGTGGCTGAAGTACCTGGAGAAGAACAGCGACCACCTGCTGCGGCCGGCCGGCGGGTACGGCGACTGGCTGAACGTCTCCGACGAGACTCCCAAGGACGTCATCGCGACCGCGTACTTCGCGCACAGCGCCGACCTCGCGGCCCGCACGGCCAAGGAGCTCGGCAAGGACTCCGCCCCCTACCTCGACCTCTTCGAGCGCGTCCGCGCCGCTTTCCAGAACGCCTACGTCACCGCCGTGGGCAGGGTGAAGGGCGACACGCAGACGGCCTATGTCCTCGCCCTGTCGATGAACCTGCTGCCGGACGCGCTGCGCAAGGCGTCGGCCGACCGCCTCGTCGCGCTCATCGAGGCCAAGGACTGGCACCTTTCGACGGGCTTCCTCGGCACACCCCGGCTGCTGCCCGTCCTCACCGACACCGGCCACACCGACGTCGCCCACCGGCTGCTTCGGCAACGCTCCTTCCCCAGCTGGGGCTACCAGATCGACAAGGGCTCCACCACGATGTGGGAGCGCTGGGACTCCATCCAGCCCGACGGCAGCTTCCAGACCCCGGCCATGAACTCCTTCAACCACTACGCGTACGGCTCGGTGGGCGAGTGGATGTACGCCAACATCGCCGGTATCTCGGCGGGTCGGCCCGGCTACCGCGAGATCGTCATACGCCCCCGCCCGGGCGGCGACGTCACCTCCTCCCGCGCCACGTTCACCTCCGGCTACGGCCTGGTCTCCACGCGATGGCGGCAGCGATCCGGCGCGTTCGTACTGAGCTGCGCCGTGCCTCCCAACACGACCGCGGAGGTGTGGGTCCCCGGGGAAGACCCGGACGCGGTGACCCACACCCACGCGACGTTTCTGCGCACGGAGGACGGCTGCGTGGTGTACCGGGTCGGCTCCGGCGAGCACCGCTTCACGACGTAACGGGCACGGACCTGCCCGCGGCTCGGGAGCCGCGGGCGGGTGTGTGTCCGTGAGACTGCTCCGCCTTTCCGTGCGGCAGGACGCGCGAGTGCCCAGTCACCAATAGTGGCGGCGACCACCGACAGCGTGTCCGGCAGCCCCGAGGATCCACAGGACGAGTCCGATGATCACAAGGATCACGCCGATCGTCCAAAGAATGCTGATGCCCGTGACGAAACCGACGACGAGCAGAATGATGCCGAGTACAAGCATGGCAACCTCCCGCAATGAGCCCCCCTCGTCACCTCCGTGTACCACCGCAGGGCAACTCCTAACGCGGTCGCGGCAGGCGATTAACGCGGTTGCGGCAGGCGATCGGGGGAGCTCTCCGGCTCCCGCGGCGGGGGCGCGCTCTTCGCGGGTACGAGTTCGGTGAGCAGGAGCGTACGGTCGTCCGCTCCGTCGTTGGTGGCCGACGTGCCGCGCAGCAGCCGTCGGCACAGCGACTCCAGGGTGTCCGGGCCGGTGACGCGGTCGGGGTCCTCGCCGTCCGTGTCGAGAAGGCCCGCGAGGCGGGCGATGCCCTGGTCGATGTCGGTGTGGCGGGACTCGACCAGGCCGTCGCTGTAGAGCAGGAGCAGCACCGGGTCGGGCACGTGCAGAACGGTGGGTTCGTACGTCCCCATGCCGAGTCCGAGGGGCAGACCCGGGCTGGTGAGAGTGACCGGCCCGGTCCGTCCGCCCGGATCGCGGATCAGCGGCGGCGGATGGCCGGCTCCGACGAAGGTGCAGACGCGGCGCCTCGCGTCCCATTCGGCGTACATGCACGTGGCGAAGGAAGCTCCCGGTGTGTCACAGGCGAGCGCGTCGAGACGGTGCATCAACTCGGCCGGGCCGATGTCCAGCCCCGCCAGGGTACGGACGGCGGTGCGCAGCTGGATCATGGCGACGGCCGATTCCGGACCGTGCCCCATGGCGTCCCCGACGATCAGACTGACGCGGCCTCCCGACCGGGGCAGTACGTCGAACCAGTCACCGCCGATGATGTTGTCGTGCCCGGCGGGGAGGTAGCCGTGGGCGATACGGCATCCCTCGAACACCTGCTCGGTGGCGGGGAGCAGGCTTCGCCGGATGGCCAGTGCCGTACGGCGTTCGCGTTCGTACCGGCGCGCGTTGTCCAGGGCCACACAGGCGCGCGCCGCCAGCGACTCCACGGCCTCGGCTTCGACGGGCAGGAAGGGCGCCCGGTCCGGGCCGCGCGTGCAGGCGATGAATCCGACGGCGATACCACGCAGATGCAGCGGGACGACGAGGAAGGAAGCCGTGCGCAGGAGGACGTCCATGCGGGCGTCGCCGCCGCCGGAGGTGCTGAGCCGCGCGGACGTATGGGCGTCGACCGTGTCGAGCAGTTGCGTCTCAAGAGTGGCGATGGCACGTGTGTAGGGCGTCCCGCGTGGAAAGACGATGACCTCGCCGACCGGCAGCAGCCCCTCCCAGTCCTCGGGCGCGTCCGTTCCGATGCGCAGCGCGAGTCGACGGGCCTCGATCTGGGGTGGTTCCGCGGAGGCGTACGCGTTCTCCTCCAGCAGCCAGCGCTCCAACAGGTAGACGGAGGCCGCGTCGCAGAACCCGGGCGTCAGCGCGTCGACGACATGGCTGCCGGTCAGGCGCAGGTCGAGTTCCGAGCCGATGGCGTCGGCCGCGGGGGAAAAGACCGGCCGGCGGGGTGCACGCGCGGTGGCGGGTTCGTCGTCCATGGGACAGTGCGCTTCGTTCCGCAGGGTTGTGCCTTTCCGGTGGGGCGCGGCTCCGGCAGCGTGGCCTGGGCATCGTCCCGCCACACATGGTCGGCAACTATATGATGGGGCGTCAAGATCACGTACATGACAGGGAGTTGAGTTGGCCGACAACGACGGTCTCCCGCAGGGGATCGATCCCGACAAGGCGAGCGTTGCCCGGATGTACGACGCGATGCTCGGCGGACAGCACAATTTCCCCATAGACCGGGAGGCGTTGGCGGCCTTCACGGCGATCGACCCCCAGGTGCGCACGCTGGCGCGGGCCAATCGCGCCTTTCTCGGCCGGGCCGTGCGATTTCTGGTCGAGGCCGGGGTACGGCAGTTCATCGACCTCGGATCGGGCATCCCGACACAGGGCAACGTGCACGAGGTGGCACAGGCGGCCAGCCCGGACGCCCGGGTGGTCTACGTGGACAGCGACCCGGTGGCCGTGGCCCACAGCACCGCCCTGCTCGCCGACAACCCCGGCGCGGACATCGTCGACGCCGACATCCGCCGGCCGGCCGACATCCTGTCGTCCCCGCAGGTGCGGAAGCTGATCGACTTCGAGCAGCCCGTCGCGGTGCTGATGATCACGATCCTGCACTTCATCACGCCCGAGGAGAACCCCGCCGGCATCGTGGCCGCGTTCCGGGACGCCCTCCCCGAGGGGAGCTGGCTGGCGCTCACGCATGCGACGAACCAGGATCGCCCGGACACGGCCGCCGCCGTGGGGCAGCTGTACCGGTCCAAGGCCACATCACCGGTGACCGCCCGCTCCCGCGGCGAGATCCGGGACCTCTTCGACGGCTTCGACCTCGTGGAGCCCGACCTCGTCTACGTACCCCTGTGGCGCCCGGCCCCTGACGACCACGTCCCGGAGAACCCGTCGGAGTACTGGGTGTACGCGGGCGTCGGCCGCAAGCGTGCGTGACGGAGCCAACGGCCAGGGGTCAGAGCGGGTCCGACGACAGATCACGACGTCGGTCGGACATCGGCGGCGTGTCCTCGTCACCGCCCGCCCGTGACGTCCGGTCGGTGGGAGAGGTCCACCCGGCGCTCGGATGGTTGGGGGCATGGGGACCGAGGACTTCGGCGACCGCCACGGACACGTGTTGCCGGAGCGGGTCGGGAAGCGGATCTCCGTTGACGGCGCCGACCAGGTCTTCGGCGACATGGTGGACTTTGGTGTTGGTGTGCTGGGACACCTCGACCAATACGTTCCAGGCGTCGGCGGCACTCAGGCCGAACGAGGCCATCAGGACTCCCCGGGCCAGATCGATGACCGGCCGGGTCTGCATGGCCCGTTTGAGCTGGACGACTTCGGTGCGCAGGTCCTGCTCGGCGTCGTCGCTCAACCCATCCTCCTTGTGCGCTCAGTCGTTCTTGCCGGGATGCCCGTCACGGCCGTCGGCGGTCCGCCGATCGACCGCGCAGGGGCTTCGCACAGGGAGCGCTGGAGTTGGTGCTCGGTGTCGATGTCACCGGAGATCGCGGCGGCAGCCCGCCCACCGGCCGAACGTGCCACGACCTTCAGAAGCGGGCAAAAGCCTTCGCTGCCGACCTGGACGGAGAGTGGACGTTCGTGCATGGCAGTCGCTCCTGGGGCATCCGCCTATCTCACTACTCCAAGCGTCGGCCTTCGGATCCTCACACGTCAAGAGATACAGGAACTTTCTTTCACCCTTTTGAATGCGCGAATGCCGCGCCGTATCCTCGAGACATGGGTGAAGTACCGCAGGGACATACCGGCTGGACGTTTCTCACCAACCACGCCCGAGTGCTGGCTGCGATCTCCAGGGATCAGGGAACCCGTATCCGCGACATCGCCGCACGGTGCCGACTCACCGAGCGCGCCGTCCAGAAGATCATTTCCGATCTGGAGCAGGACGGCTACCTCACCCACACCCGCCAGGGCCGCTCCAACGTCTACCACATCGAACCGGGGACCATCCTCCGGCACCCGGCGGAGGCCGGGTTGAGCGTAGAGGGCTTGCTGACCCTCCTCGACCAGCACGAGGCACGGCGCGACGGCAGGCCCGAGCCCGAGCAGCACTCGCTGGCGTTCGACCATTCCGCTCGGCGCGCGACGGACTGACCTCCGCGGCCGGAACGAGAGCGCCGTCGCCGCCCCCTCGCTGCGTGACCTGATCATCGCGTGTCTGGCCACGGAACCCGGACGCCGCCGCGAGCGCCTTTGCGGACAAGGAGGCCCCGGTTGACATGCCCCTTGGGCGTGGCAGGGTTGAGGCAGTGACAAAACGACCACAAGCTGCGTGCTGGGAGGCGGCTGACATGGTCAACGTCGGCTTGTGGGTCCGGGTCCAGGCCAAACCCGGCAGGGAGAGGGACCTCGCGGAGTTTCTGACCGGCGCTCGGTCCGTCGTCGAGGATGAACCCGAAACGGTGGCGTGGTTCGCCGTGCAGCTGGACGAGTCCACCTTCGCCATCTTCGACGCGTTCCCCGACGACGCCGGCCGCCGGGCCCACCTGGTCGGCGGCGTGGGCAAGGCACTCGCGGACAAGGGACCCGAGCTGCTCCGTGAACCGCCCTCCATCGAGTACGTCGACGTGCTCGCGAGCAAGCTCCCCGGCCGCGCGTGATCCCCGGCCCGCGGCCCGTGGAGACCCCGGGCCCTGTGCCCGGAGGAATACGTAAACCGGTTACGTGAACAACTCCGCAGGCAGGCCCGGGAGTTGGGTGCCTCTCCTGGTGGCGAGGAGTCTGCCGGTGCAGGCCGAATCTCGCGCGGGACGGTCGGCTCCGGCTCGGTCATCGGAACCCTGGGCGGTCAGATCTCGCAGTTGATCTCTACGTCGGTCCCCTGCTCGCCGTCGCAGTCGTCCCTACCGGTGTTGCCGTTGAGGAAATCGGCGTTGGGGCCGCCCCTGAGGATGTCGTCCCCGGCTCCTCCGTCGATCGAGTCGATCGCGCCCACTCCCGGGACGCTCCGGGTGTTCTGGTCGATGTTGTCGCCGAACAGCAGGTCGTTGCCACCGCGCCCGTAGATCACATCGCGCCCGGCGGTCGCCCCGGTGGCGTCCCCCAGGGAACTGTCGCCGACGATGAGGAACTCCCCCGCGCTTCCTCCCGCGATCCGGTCGTTGCCGGAGCCGACCGCGGTGCCCCCGGAAGCGGAGTGGTCCCCGATCGCGATCGTGCCGCCGTCCTCGCCGAGGTCGATGACGTCGTCACCGCCGGCCCCACTCGCGTTCCCCGAGACGGCGACGCTGTCGCCCGTCGCGTCACCCAACTCCCCGGGCCCCTCCAGGAGTACGTCGTCGCCGGCCCCCGAGGCGCCGAAGAATCCCAAGGCGTCCCCGATGAGGCTGTCGTTGCCGTCGCCGCCCTCGAGACGGTCGTTCGCACCCCCGGAGGCGGTGTCGCCCCTGCTGTCACCGACCATGCTGTCGTCTCCGGGGCCGCCGAACAGGCGGTCGGCCGAGGCGCCGGCCGCGGCGCCCTGCTGAGCGGAGTTGTCGCCCACCAGAGTGTCGTTCCCTGCACGGCCGAACAGCAGGTCCCGGCCCGTGGCGGCGTTCACGGCTCCGGTGGCGCCGAAATTGTCGCCGATCAGGCTGTCGTCGCCGTCTCCGCCGTCGAGGGAGTCGGCACCCGGTCCACCGATGAGACGATCGTCCCCGCCCAGACCGCAGATCAGGTCGTTGCCACCGAGGCCGTCGATGACGTCGGCGCCCGCGGTGCCGATGATCACGTCCGGCCCCGGTGTCCCGCTGGTGCCCGTGGTCGTCGCCGGCCGGCCGAAACAAGTGGGCACTCGCACGGCGGCCTGCGCCTCCCCCGCTCCTACGAGGGCGGTCGCCGCGAGGACGACGGCACTGCAGGACAGGACGCCCAGACGCCCCGGTCCCTTCCGACGGTTCTCCGGCACGGATGCCCCACGGGGGTCGTCGCGATCACCTGACGCGGGATCCCTTCCAGGGCGCGTCGCCGGAGCAGCCCGGCAGGGGGCCGTTTTCATCCTTTCAGTGGCGTGGAGCACCTGGGGTTGCACTGCATACCGGCCGGACATAGTGACCGGTACGGCCCCCCTCGGCTTGTACGACAAGAGTATGAACGTGATTACAGATGGTTAATCTTCTCATCACATGATGAACCCGCTCAAAGGAGGCACTCGTGACCACATCGTCGCAGCCACGGGTATCGGGTCTGGAAATCCGCTCCATCGACTACGTCCCCCTCGACGAGCGGCACGGAAAACTCTGGCACCTGGGGCCTCTGTGGTTCATGTCCAACGCGCAGATCGCCACCCTGGCGGTAGGGCTGATCAGCATCACCGAGGGCGGCAACCTCATCTGGTCGCTGATCGCGATCGCCACGGGCACCATCCTCGGCACGTTCTTCATGGCCTTCCACTCCGCGCAGGGCCCGCAGCTGGGACTGCCGCAGATGATCCAGTCACGGCCGCAGTTCGGCTACGTCGGGGCCCTGCTCGTATGGCTGTTCGCCTATGTGCAGTACGCGGGGTTCAACATCTTCAACACGATCCTGGCCGGTGAGGCCCTGCACACCACATTGCACGGCGGCGTCAAGCTGTGGGTCGTCGTGGTCACACTCATCGGGTTCGTCATCGCACTGGTGGGCTACGACGTCATCCACCGCGCCGAGCGGATCCTCACCTACACCTTCCTGGTCGTCTTCGGGATCTTCACCGTGGGCATCCTGCTCACCCTGCACTATCCCCCGGGCTCCTTCGACCTCGGCGGCTTCCAGTGGACCCCGTTCCTCGCGCAGTTCGGCGTGGTCGCCGGATACCAGATCAGCTGGGCCATCTACGTCTCGGACTACTCCCGCTACCTCCCGCCGGACGTGACCGTCCGCAAGACCTTCTACTGGACGTACTTCGGGTCGGCGCTCGGCGGCATCTGGCTGATGTGCCTCGGGGCTCTGCTCGCCGCGTGGGCGGGCAAGGACTTCGAGACCGTCCGCTCGATCAACGCGGCGGGCGACAAGGTCTTCAGCGGCTTCGGCGCGATCGTCCTGCTGTTCTCCGCCCTGGGCCTGATCTCGGTGACCGCTCTGAACATGTACGGCGGGTCTCTCACACTCATCAGCGCGATCGACTCGTTCAAGAGAGTGCGGCCGACCGTCGCCGTACGGCTCGTGACGATCGGCCTCACCGCGGCGCTCTCCGTGGTGGGGGCGCTGGCCTCCACCGCCCACTTCCTCGAGAACTTCAACAACTTCCTGCTGTTGGTGCTCTACCTGTTCATTCCGTGGACCGCCGTGAACCTCATGGACTACTACGTGGTGCGCCGCGGCCACTACGCGGTCGCCGAGATCTTCAACCCGCACGGCATCTACGGCCGCTGGGGCTGGCACGGCATCATCGCCTACCTGGTCGGCTTCGCGGTCATGGTGCCGTTCTTCTCCGTCGGCACGCTCTTCGTCGGACCCGCCGCCCACGCGCTCGGCGGTGCGGACATCGCCCTGTTCATCGGGCTGCCCGTCTCCGCGGCGCTGTACTGGCTGCTCACCCGGTCGATCGACGTCGATGCCGAGGCCCGCCTGGCCGAGGCGGAGATCGCGACGCTGGAATCGGCGGCCCATGAGCACCGAGAGCCATGACCTTGCCATGGGCGCCGACCTGGCCATGGGCGCCCGGAACTAAGGGCCGAGAACCGCAGGGCACTTTTATGCGTCCTGTCTGTCTTGCAGAGTGACGACCGCCGCTCGGGGCGCGAACAACAGCAAAGGGTGATCATGAGGCGGAGATGGGTGCTCGCCGCAGTCGTGGCGTTTCCGGCGGCTTTCGTGGGGTGGATCGCCTGGACGGTCTTCACGGCCCTCACTGCCGACCCGATGACCCAGGTGGAAGCCGCCTCGTGCGAGGACGCCATGCGCTACGCGGACCAGGACGGGCTGCCCAAGGGGGCTCAAGACGCGAAGTGCACCGTCCGCGCCTGGCTGGACACGGAATACCGGGCGCGATTCACGATCACACGAACGGATCTGGACGCGTGGCTGAAGGAGGCCTATCCCGGCACCCGTCTCACGTCGGAGTACTGCTCCGGGACACCGGTGGACGTCTGCGCTCACATCGATCTGCACCCCGAAGCCGAAGGCGGGGCGATGGCGGTGGACCTCACCGTGCAGTACGGCGAGGACTCGACAGCGGTCGTCGACTTCTCGGCGTACGACGTGTGACGCAGCCGACGCCACCTCCCGCACGAACGGTTGCCGCTGCCCTTCCGCCCCGACCGACCTGTGCGGTCACAGAACTAGGGTCTGCCCGGCGGATCAGGTCGGAGGGAAGCAACGGCGCCTCATCAGCGCAGGTGAGCGGGGTCTGGCGCGTGCAGCTGCAAGGCGGAGGAGGGAGTCGACGCGGAGCGTCGGCGAGTGACGACAACGCCGCAGATGGGCGTGCCAGACCCCGCGTCTCCGGCATGATCCGCCGGACAGGCCCTAGATGTTCTGTCCACGGAGGTTGGTGACAGGTTTCACGGTGGGGTGATCTTGAACGAGTGAGGGCCTTCCGGGTTCGGTGTGGATTGCGACGTCTACACCGACCGAAAGGCCCTCGTGCTCCACCGTAATGCACCCCTGACCGAGACCGGACGCCTGCGTCTGGCCCGCTGCGTCGTAGAGGACGGCTGGACGCTGCGCCGGGCCGCCGAACGCTTCCAGGTCTCACCCACGACGGCTCAGCGATGGGCCGGCCGCTACCGCGAACTCGGCGAGGCAGGCATGGCCGACCGGTCCTCGCGCCCACACCGCAGCCCGCGCCGGACCCCGACCCGCACCGAACGCCGGATCATCAAGGTCCGCGTGCTGCGCCGCTGGGGACCGGCCCGCATCGCCTACCTCCTGGGCCTGAACCCGGCCACCGTCCACCGCGTCCTGACCCGCTACCGCCTGGCCCGGCTCACGCACCTGGACCGGGCCACCGGCCGGGTGATCCGCCGCTACGAGCGCGACCGCCCGGGCGAGCTGGTGCACGTCGACATCAAGAAGCTCGGCAACATCCCCGACGGCGGCGGACACAAGACCCTCGGACGCCAGGCGGGCCGCAAGACCCGCTCCGGCGCCGGCTACAGCTACCTCCACAACGCCGTCGACGACCACTCCCGCCTCGCCTACAGCGAGATCCTCACCGACGAGAAGAAGGAGACCGCCGTCGCCTTCTGGACCCGCGCCCACGCCTTCTTCACCCAGGCCGGGATCACCGTCGAACGCGTCCTGACCGACAACGGCTCCTGCTACAAATCGCACCTCTGGCGCAACTCCCTTGCAGAGTCGGGGATTTCACACAAACGCACCCGCCCCTACCGGCCCCAGACCAACGGGAAAGTGGAGAGGTTCAACCGAACCCTCCTCGACGAATGGGCCTACGCACAGCCCTACCGGAGCGAAGCCGAGCGACGCGAGGCATACCCCGTCTGGCTCCACACCTACAATCACCACCGCGGACACACCGCGCTCAAGGGCCAACCACCCGCCAGCCGCGTCCCCAACCTCACAGGTCAGTACACCTAGACCGCCGCGAGCAACGGCGCGACCAGACCCCGCGCCCACTCGCCTGACGCGGGCTCCCCGCTGAAGATCGCGCGGTAGTACAGCGGACCGAGCAGTCCGTCGACGGCCCGCTCCACGCTCGGCACCTTGCCTCCTCGAGCTCGCTCCCGCTCGATGATCGCCCCGAGCTGAGCGTGCCGGTCGGCCGTGCAGGCGCTGCCGCCCTCAGGGCCCGAGCCGATCGTCGCCCGCATCAGGGCGAGGACGTCGGGATCGGCGAGGTCGGTGGCGACATCGCCCGTCCACCGCTCCAGGTCACCCACCAGGGAGCCGGTGTCCGGCACCACGACGTCGCCACTGAACCGACTCGTGGCGACGTCTGCCAGGAGCTGCGCCACTGAACCCCACCGCCGGTACACCGTGGTCGCGTGCACGCCGGCGCGCGCCGCGATGGCGGGAATGGTCAGCGCCTCGGCCGGCTCATCGGCGAGCAGCTCCCCGACCGCGCGGTGAACGGCCGCGCGCACCCGCGCGGAGCGGCCGCCGGGACGGGGCTGGACTGTTGCTTCGGTCATGCGGAAATTATCGCACTGATCGCTGCGTTAGGGGAGGACCGCTAACGCAGCGATCACTGCATTCGGAGAGAGAGCGCATGCCTGACGTATCCACGTCCCACAAGAAGGTCCCGTCGGCCTCAGCCCCAGGTGGCCCGCCGTCCGGTCGCGTGCGGCGGGGGCTGAGCCGACCGGTGGCCTTCGCCTCCATCGCGGCCGTCTTCGTCCTCTTCATGGCCGCGTCGAGCGCGCCGTCGCCGCTCTACGTCATCTACCAGCACGAGTGGAGCTTCTCTGCGACCACGCTGACCACCGTATTCGCGGTGTACGTCGTAGGAATGATCGGGGCACTCCTGGTGCTCGGCGCACTGTCCGATCACATCGGCCGCCGACCGGTCCTGGCATCGGCCATCGCCCTCGAAGCGGTGGCGATGGCACTGTTCATCGTCGCCGACGACGTCTCGATCCTTCTCGTGGCCCGCTTCGTCCAGGGCATCGCCACCGGCGCGGCCATGACCACGCTCGGCGCGACCCTCGTCGATCTCAACCCGCCCCACGCGCCGCACCGCGCCGGCGTCATCACCGGTGCGGCCCCCACCTTCGGGCTGGGCCTCGGCGCACTGGGCTGTGGTGTCCTCGCGGAGTACGGGCCGCACCCGACCCGACTGGTCTACGTGCTGCTGCTCGCGGCTCTGGTCCTCGCCGGACTGCTCATCGCCCTCATACCCGAGACGGCACAGCGCCGGCCCGGCGTCGTACGGTCGCTTCAGCCGCGCCTCGGCGTCGCTCCGCGGCTGCGCACGGACCTGATGGCACTCGTGCCGATCCTGGTGGCGAGCTGGGCACTGGGCGGACTGTATCTCTCACTCGGTCCGTCAGTGGCCGCCAACCTGTTCGGCCTGTCCAGCCATGTCATCGGCGGCCTCGTGGTCACCCTGCTCTGCGTGCCCGCCTCGATCACGGCGTTCGCGCTGCGCGGCTGGCCCACCGAGCGCACGCTCGCGCTTTCGGCCACCTTGCTGCTGCTCGGCACGGCCGTGGGTCTGGGCGGTGTGGAGTCGAACTCGCTCACCATGGCCGCGTCCGGCACCGCCCTAGCGGGAGTCGGCTTCGGCGGCTCGGCTCTCGCCAGCTTCGGCACACTGGCCCGGATCGCCGAGCCGGCCGAGCGGGGCGAACTGTTCGCGGTCGCGTTCGTGATCTCCTACCTGGCCTTCAGCATCCCGGCCGTGGTCGCAGGGATCGCCGCCACGAACGTCGGCCTGCACGAGACCTCGGTCGTCTACAGCGTGGCCGTCATCGCCTTCAGCGCCCTCGCGCTCGCCGCCCAACGGCTCCGCACGGGACGGGCCAGGAACACCGGCCAGTGCGGCCGGCCCGCCACGGCCCACCACTAGAGAGACTCCGACACGGACACCCTCACCACCCGTCCATGACGGGTGGGTGGGCACACGAAGCCCCCGGCAGGCACAGAGGCCCACTGCCGGGGAGCTTTGATTTCCAGAGGAACGACACGACCGCGCCCAGGACCGTCGTCACCACCGACGCCCGCGACGGCATCGGCGCGAAAGGTCAGCGGTCGGCGATGTCCTCGCGCAGGCCGTCGGAGAATTCCCACCATGACAGCGGAAGCCAGTCGCCGTTGACGAAGCCGTCGACCGTAGCGCCTCGGCCGCGGACCGTCACGGTCGTTCCCGGCGGGTAGGTGGTGCCGGACAATCCCGGCACGGGAACAAGCAGCGTTCCCAGTCGCTGTGCTGACATCTTTCGGCCTCCCTCTCCACTGCATTTCTCTGCACGGCACCGGGCAGTTATTCACATCGACGTTACCGGCTTGTCCGATCGCGCAGGACGGAGAATCATGAGAGATGGGTCACGCGGAGAATGTGGGCGGGGGCGTGGACATCACATACATGCGTCACCGAGCGGAGGTGGCAGCCGTGAAGGCCGTCGTTTACAAAGGGCCGTTCAGCGTTGCGGTCGAAGAGGTTGAAAAGCCCAGCATCCAGCATCCGAACGATGTGATCGTACGGGTCACTTCCACCGCGATATGCGGATCCGATCTGCACATGTACGAGGGCCGTACCGCCGCCGAGCCCGGCATCGTCTTCGGCCACGAGAACATGGGAATCATCGAAGAACTCGGTCAGGGCATCACCTCACTCAAGGAGGGCGACCGTGTGGTCATGCCCTTCAACGTCGCCTGCGGGTTCTGCATGAACTGCGTCGAGGGATTCACCGGTTACTGTCTGACCGTCAATCCCGGTTTCGCGGGCGGCGCGTACGGATACGTCGCCATGGGCCCCTGGAAGGGCGGCCAGGCCGAATACCTACGCGTACCGTTCGCCGACTTCAACTGCCTGAAGCTGCCGCCGGGAAACGAGCACGAGAGTGATTTCATATTGCTCGCCGACATTTTCCCCACCGGATACCACGGTTGTGAGCTCGCCCAGGTCCGCCCGGGCGAGAGCGTCGCGGTGTACGGCGGAGGGCCTGTCGGACTCATGGCCGCCTACTCGGCTCTGATGCGCGGCGCGAAGAAGGTCTTCGTCGTGGACCGGGTCCCCGAACGGCTGCAGAAGGCCGAGGAGATAGGCGCGGTTCCGATCAACTTCTCCGAGGGCAACCCGATCGAGCAGATCAAGGACCAGACGGACGGCATCGGCACGGACAAGGGCATTGACGCCGTCGGCTACCAGGCGACAGGGCACGGCACGGACCGCGAAGAACCGGCGACCGTCCTGAACTCGCTCGTCGGCACGGTTCGAGCCACCGGAGCGCTCGGCGTGCCCGGCCTCTATGTGCCCTCCGACCCCGGCGGCCCGGACGAGCAGGCCAAGCAGGGCAAGCTCCTCGTCTCGATCGGCAAGCTCTTCGAGAAGGGCCTGCGGATGGGGACGGGACAGTGCAACGTGAAGCGCTACAACCGGTACCTGCGCGACATGATCATCGAGGGCAGGGCGAAGCCCAGTTTCGTGGTCTCCCACGAACTGCCCCTGGATCAGGCACCGTCGGGCTACGACAAGTTCGACAAGCGGATCGAGGGCTACACGAAGGTGATACTGCACCCGTAGCCCTGCGGACCGCGGCCTCCGGCCACTGGCGCTCGCCGGCTGTCGCGATGTGATGCCCTGCCAGGTGCGCCGGGAGTTTCCCGGCGGGCAGGGAACGTCGGCCGACGGTGTGTGCGTGAGCCTGGCCCCGCCACTCCCCATGCGCGAGGTCGCTTTCGGCGACGGGAGCCAAGGCGGTGAACCCCTCCGCTCGCGCAGCGGACGACGGCGGGCCCCGGCGGAACAGAATCCGCCGGGGCCCGCCGCCCGGGTACGTACGACCGGTGACCCGCGTCAGTCCGTGCCGGACTCCATCGCGGCGCGGTCCAGCATCGTCTCCTCGTCCGTGGCCTCGCCCCGCGAGGCGATCACCTCGGCGCCACCCTCGTCCATGGCGCCGATCAGACCGGTCGAGGCCGCCTGCGCGGCGCCGATCGGCGTCGGGTGGTCGCTGCCGACCAGGCCCAGGCCCGCGTACTGCTCGAGACGGGCACGGGAGTCGGCGATGTCCAGGTTGCGCATGGTGAGCTGGCCGATGCGGTCCACCGGGCCGAACGCCGAGTCCTCGGTCCGCTCCATGGAGAGCTTGTCCGGGTGGTAACTGAGCGCCGGGCCCCGGGTGTCGAGGACCGAGTAGTCCTCGCCGCGGCGCAGCCGCAGGGTCACCTCGCCGGTGATCGCCGTGCCGACCCAGCGCTGCAGCGACTCGCGCACCATCAGCGCCTGCGGGTCCAGCCAGCGGCCCTCGTAGAGCAGCCTGCCCAGCCGGCGACCCTCATTGTGGTACGCGGCCACGGTGTCCTCGTTGTGGACCGCGTTGACCAGACGCTCGTAGGCGATGTGCAGCAGCGCCATGCCGGGGGCCTCGTAGATGCCGCGGCTCTTGGCCTCGATGATCCGGTTCTCGATCTGGTCTGACATGCCGAGGCCGTGCCGGCCACCGATCGCGTTGACCTCCATGACGAGGTCGACCGGGGAGCCGAACTCCTTGCCGTTGACGGTGACCGGACGGCCCTGGTCGAAGCCGACCGTCACGTCCTCCGTGGCGATCTCCACCGACGGGTCCCAGAACCGCACGCCCATGATCGGTTCGACCGTCTCGATGCCGGTGTCGAGGTGCTCCAAGGTCTTGGCCTCGTGCGTGGCGCCCCAGATGTTGGCGTCCGTGGAGTACGCCTTCTCCGTCGAGTCCCGGTACGGCAGCCCGTGCGCGAGCAGCCACTCCGACATCTCCTTGCGGCCGCCGAGCTCCGTGACGAAGTCCGCGTCCAGCCAGGGCTTGTAGATCCGCAGGTGCGGGTTGGCGAGCAGCCCGTACCGGTAGAACCGCTCGATGTCATTGCCCTTGAACGTGGAGCCGTCGCCCCAGATCTGCACCCCGTCCTCAAGCATGGCCCGCACCAGCAGCGTGCCGGTCACGGCACGCCCCAGCGGCGTGGTGTTGAAGTACGGGCGCCCGCCCGACCTGATGTGGAACGCGCCGCAGGCGAGCGCGGCCAGCCCCTCCTCGACCAGCGCGGCACGGCAGTCGACGAGCCGGGTGATCTCGGCGCCGTACGCGGTGGCACGGCCGGGCACGGACGCGATGTCGGGCTCGTCGTACTGACCGATGTCGGCGGTGTACGTGCACGGGACGGCGCCCTTGTCGCGCATCCAGGCGACGGCGACCGAAGTGTCGAGCCCGCCGGAGAAGGCAATGCCGACGCGCTCGCCGGTGGGGAGGGAAGTGAGGACCTTGGACATGGCAAAATTATGCAACATCTCGCATGGTCATGCAAGGCCGCTCTGCCGACGGTCGGGTGCCCCGCCGATGAGGAAGTGACCGAGACCACAAAGAAAACGACGCCGTTTCGATAGTGCCGGAGCTACGCTGACGACATCGAAGTGAACGAAACCGTTTCGTTCACAGGGAGTGCGGTGGCGGACACCCGACCCACGTCGGCGGGCGCCCCCACCCTCACGAAGGGCGCCCGTCATGACCTCCGTACTCGTCGTGCACAGCCAGTCCCTGCACCGGCTCGGTCTGCACATGCTGCTGGCGTCCGAGCCCGACCTGACCGTCGTCGGCGAGGCGACGAGTGGCACCGAGGCGGTCCGCGTGAGCGCCGGGCTCGGTCCCGACGTCGTCGTGATGGGCGACCACGCAGCCGATCCGAACGGCGTCGAGGCCATCCGCCGCATCACCCGGCCCCTCACCACGCTTCCGGCGCCCGAGCCCGTCAGAGCCGGCGGGCGCCCTCCGCGCGTACTGGTCCTGACTCCCAGCGGCCACGAGGGGTACGCCTACGCGGCACTGCGCGCCGGAGCCGGTGGGTTCCTCCCCCAGGACGCCACCCCCGACGAACTGACCGCGGCCGTCCGTATCGTGGCCGCCGGAGACGCCGTCACCACTCCCAGCGTCACCCGTGCGCTCATCGACGCCGTCCGCCAGGAGCGCCCGGCCCGCACCCCCGAGCGGGAAACAGGGCTCGACATGCTCACCGAGCGGGAACGCGACGTCCTCACCGCCGTCGCCTCCGGCTGGTCCAACGCCGAGATCGCCACGCGGCTGTCCATCGCGCCGACCACCGTCAAGTCACACGTCAGCCACATCCTCGCCAAGATCGGCGCCCGCGCCCGCGTACAGGCGGTGGCCTTCGCCTACGAGTCGGGCCTGGTGCGACCGGCCGCCTGACGCCGACCCCCACCGCACGGCCGCCGACTCCGCGAGCAGGTCGGCGTCGCGGTACCACTCCCCGTAGGCCACGCCTCCCCCTCGCGCCGCGCCCGCGTGCAGGCGGTGGCCCCAAAACGCCTGTCAGACGCGCTCCGCGGTGGTGCCACGCAGGACGAGCCGTGGGGTCAGTACGACCTCGCGGGACTCGGTGCGGCCCTGGTCCAGGCGCTCGACGGCGGCGATCACCGCATGCCGGGCCTGCTCACGGGCGCTCTGGCTGACCGTGGTCAGATTGAAACAGCTCAGGCGGGAGAGGGCGTCGTCGTCGTAGCCGACCACGGACACCTCGCCCGGAACGGCGACCCCGGCACGGGACAGAGCGGCCAGGACGCCGATGGCGGACTGGTCGTTGAACGCGACGATGGCGGTGGGGAGTTCGGCGCCGTCGAGCAGCTGGCGGGCGGCACGTTCGCCGGCCGCCTCGGTGTTGTCGCCGCGCAGAACCCCGATGTGCGCGTCCAGGCCGTGACGGCGCATGGCGGCGCGGTAGCCGCGGCGACGGTCGGTGGCGATGACCCCCTTGCCGCCGTCGACGTAGGTGATCGCGCGGTGGCCGAGCTCCACCAGGTGGTCGACCACCTGGCCGACCCCGTCGTCGTCGGCCGAGCGGACGACATCGAGGTCGGCGTCGGCGATCCGGCGGCCGACGGCGATGACGGGAGCCTTGCGGTCAAGCGCGGCGAGTGCGTCCCCCGAGGCGGTCGGGCCGAGCAGGATCAGAGCCTCGCTGCGGAAGGCCAGCAGCGTCTCGACGGCGGTGTGTTCGTCGCGGGTGCGGGTCTGGGTGCTGAGGACGAGGTCGTAGCCGACCTCCTCGGCGGCCGTGTGGAGGTGCTCGACCAGATCCGCGTGGAAGGGGCTGTGGATGTCGACCATGACGCCGAGCAGCCGGGTGCGTCTGCTGGCCAGCAGACTGGCGGTGCGGTCCACCTGGTAACCGAGCTCGGCGGCGGCTTTCAGGACGCGTTGCCGGGTGCGCTCGCTGGGGCCGGGCACACCACGCAGCACCAGGGAGACGGACGCGGTGGACACGCCCACGCGGGCGGCCACGTCCTCCAGCCGGGGGCGTTTGCTCGCGCCGTCCCTGCGACTCGCGGAAGCGTCGTCGTCCACTCGCACCTCCCGGCAGATCTCCTCGGGCAACACCCTTGACACGTTCACGAAACGAGCCGATAGTACCAGGACTTAAAGCGCTTTAAATTGTCCTGACGTTCCAACGAAGTCAGCTCGGACCGCTACGGCTCCCGGCATTCCGAGCCCGGCCGCATCACCGTCCCGCAGACCGAGTTCCCCGAGCCACCGCACCGTCTCGACCCCGGGACGGTCATCGCCCCCAAGGCCACCGACTCCACCGGGTCCAGGGCCTGTGTCCGGCTGCCAACAGCTTCCGGGCACCCCACCGCTTCTGAGCCCCGCCGCACCCGATGCGGCAGGTCTCTCCCGCGCACCGCGCCCCGACCGAGGCCGCCGCGGCCTCCCCGGCCCCATCCAGCAGCCGCGAATCCACAGCCCACTGCCCGTCACTCCCTCTCACTTGCACAGCGAGGTGCACGCGCCATGAGCCACACATCCCTTCCCCGTTCTCCCCGATTCCGCAGAACCGCCCCCGTCGTGGCGGTGGCCGCCGCGGCCGCTCTCACCCTCGCCGGCTGTTCCAGCAGCTCCGGCGGGAAGAAGGCCGCCGAGAGCGGGGCCGCGGTGTCGGCCGGCAAGGCCGACACCCCCCGCATGACGATCGCCATGGTCACCCACGCACCCTCCGGCGACACCTTCTGGGACACCATCCGCAAGGGCGCCGAGGCCGCCGCCGCCAAGGACAACGTCAAGCTCATCTACTCCAACGACGAGACCGCCGCCGACCAGGCCAACCTCGTGCAGAACGCGATCGACCAGAAGGTCGACGGCATCGCGGTCACCCTGGCCAAGCCCGACGCCATGAAGGCCGTGGTCGCCAAGGCCGAGGCGGCCGGCATCCCGGTCGTCGGCTTCAACGCCGGCCTGTCCGAATGGAAGAAGCAGGGGCTGCTGTCGTTCTTCGGTCAGGACGAGTCCGTCTCCGGCCAGGCGCTCGGCACCAGGCTCAACGACACCGGCGCCAAGCACGCCCTGTGCGTCGTGCAGGCCCAGGGGGACGTCAACCTGGAACAGCGGTGCGCCGGTGTGAAGAAGACCTTCAGCGGCACGACCGACAACCTCTACGTCAACGGCACCGACATGCCGTCAGTGAAGTCGACGATCACCGCCAAGCTCGCGCAGGACAAGTCCATCGACGAGGTCGTCACGCTCGGTGCCCCGTTCGCGCTGACGGCCGCGCAGGCGACGTCCGAGTCCGGCAGCAAGGCGAAGGTGGCGACCTTCGACCTCAACAAGGACCTCATCTCCGCCATCGAGAAGGGCAGCATCCAGTTCGCGGTCGACCAGCAGCCCTACCTCCAGGGCTACCTGGCCGTCGACTCGCTGTGGCTCTACAAGACGAACGGCAACTACAGCGGCGGCGGAGAGCAGCCGATCCTGACCGGCCCGGCCTTCGTCGACAAGTCCAACGTCGACGCCGTCGCCCAGTTCGCCGCCAAGGGCACCCGGTGATGCGCATGGCCCAGCAGGCCGAGCCGGCGGTGACCACACCGCCGGCCCCCGGCCCCAAGGAGACCGACGGGCCGGCCGCGCGGCGCTCCCTGACGCGCGTCCTCCCCCGTGCGCCAAGAGCGAGATCTCGCTCGGGCACGTAAAGACCCCACACGCAGGGCGGACACGACGTGGCGGCATCCCGGCGCACAAGGCGGTCCACCAACCTCCGCCCGTCTCCACCCACCTCCCGCACGCGGCGGCGGCCCACCTCCGCCCACCGCCGGGCACCGCCGCCCACCGCCAGGCACCGCCGAGCACCGCCAGGCACCGCCGAGCACCGCCGGGCACCGCCGCTGGACCGAGGACGTCCTGCCCCAACGCTCCACCGTCTCCCCGTGACCGAAAGGCACACTCTCGTGAAGATCGCCCTCGACCCCTACATGATCCGCAACGTTCCGCTCCTCGAACTGCCCGCTGTGGTCGCCGAGTTGGGCTACGAATGGATCGAACTCTCCCCCCGGGAGGACTTCATCCCCTTCTTCCGGCACCCGCGCGTCGACGACGCGACCGTACGGAAGTTCCGCAAGGCGCTGGACTCGGCGGGCGTCGGCGTCTCCTCCGTCCTGCCCCTGTTCCGCTGGTCGGGACCGGACGAGGAGGCCCGGCAGGCCGCCGTCCGCTACTGGAAGCGCGCCATCCGGATCACCGCCGATCTCGGCGTCGACAGCATGATCTCCGAGCTCAACGGCCGCCCCGAGGATCCGGACCGCAGCGAGGCCCAGTTCTGGAAGTCGATGGACGATCTGCTGCCGCTCCTGGAGCAGGAGGGCATCCGCCTCACCCTGGAGCCGCACCCCGACGACTTCATCGAGAACGGCCACGACGCGATCAACCTGATCCGCGGCATCAACCACCCGAACGTCAGCTTCCTGTACTGCGCTCCGCACACCTTCCACATCGGCAACGACGCTCCCGGCATCATCAAGCACGCCGGCGACCTGCTCACCCACGTCCACCTCGCCGACGCCCTGGACCACACCGCGTCCTCCGGCAACCGCTACATCCTCAACCCGCCCGGCACGTCGGCCCGGATCCATCAGCACCTCGACATCGGCCAGGGCGAGGTCGACTTCGACGCACTCTTCCGCGAGCTGCGCGCGCACGGATTCGACGGCACCCTCACAGCCTGTGTCTTCGCCTGGGAAGAACGCGCCAAGGAATCCTCCGTCTTCATGCGGAAGAAGATCGACGAGTACCTGGCCACCTGGTCCTGACGGACCACGACCGCCCCGGCACGGACGTCCCGGGTGCGGGCCGACATTCCTTCCTTGCGAACCTTCCCTGAGAGAGGCACCCCCATGACCACGTCCGCCAAACCCCTCTCCGTCGCGGTGATCGGCGCCGGTATGGCAGGCCGCAGCCACGCCGCCGGCTACCGCAACGTCAAC
This sequence comes from Streptomyces sp. RLB3-17, assembly GCF_007113425.2. Classification (NCBI taxonomy): domain Bacteria; kingdom Bacillati; phylum Actinomycetota; class Actinomycetes; order Kitasatosporales; family Streptomycetaceae; genus Streptomyces; species Streptomyces sp. RLB3-17. Next base: position 841,722 of record NZ_CP041610.2, read on the forward strand.
ACGGTCTTCGGCGCCGGTCTGCCGCCGGTCCGGCTGGCCGCGATCGCCGATGCCAACGTCGAACTCGGTGCGGACGCCGCCCGCCGCTACGGCTTCGAGAAGGCACTCCCGAGCTGGGAGGCCGTAGCCGAGGACCCGACGATCGACGCCGTCAGCATCGTCGTCGGCAACGCGCTGCACCGACCGATCGCCGAGGCACTGGTCGCCGCGGGCAAGCACGTGCTGTGCGAGAAGCCGCTTGCCGGTTCGTTGGAAGACGCCCGCGCCATGGCCGAGTTGGAGCGCTCCGCCGATGTCGTGACCGCCGTCGGCTACACCTTCCGCCGCTCCCCCGCCATCGCCGCGATCCGTGAGCACGTCCGGCGTGGCGAGCTGGGTGACCCGACCTTGTTCAGCGGCCGCTACTGGTGCGACTACGCGACCGACCCGAACGGGCCGCTGAGCTGGCGGTTCAAGGGCGGCCTCGGTTCCGGGGCGCTCGGCGACATCGGCTCACACGTCATCGACGCCGCCGAGTACGTCGCGGGGCCCATCGCCTCGGTCTCCGGTGCCTCGCTGTCGACGCAGATCCCCAAGCGGCCCCTGCCGCTGGGCGCGGTCGTGGGGCACAACGCGGCTCCCGTCTCTGACGAGTTCGGTGAGGTCGAGAACGAGGACACCGCGTCCTTCACCGCCCGCTTCGAGTCCGGTCTCGTCGGCACCTTCTCGGTGACACGCACCGGCTTCGGCCTGCCCAACGGACTGTCCTTCGACATCCTGGGGGTCGGTGGCCGGGCCGCGTTCGACCAGCACCGGCCCGCCGAGTACCTCTTCGACGACGCCCAGCCCGAGGCTCGTACCCGAGGCGCGCGTCAGATCATCGCCGGCCCGCAGCTGCCGTACTTCGCGGGCGGGGTCCCGATGGAGGCGCCGGGTGTGGGCGCCAGCAACGCCGACAACTTCACCTACCAGGCCCGGGCCTTCCTCGACCAGGTCGCGGGCGTCGCCGAGCCGCTGCCGGCCTGCGCCACATTCGCCGACGCGCTGCGGACCATGGAGATCATCCGGGCCGTCGTCGAGTCCTCCCTGGGCGGTGGCGCCGCCGTCACGGTTCCGCCCGCCGCCTGACCGCCTGCCCCCACCCGCGTCCAAGGAGCACACACATGGCCCTCAAGCTCGGCGCCTACACCGCCTGTCTGCACGACCGGCCCCTCACCGAGACCCTCGACATCCTCAAGGAGAACGGCCTGACCTCCGTGGAGGTCAACACCGGCGGCTTCATTCCGTCCCCGCACTGCCCGGTCGACCTGCTGCTGTCCTCGGCCACCGCGCGCGAGGAGTATCTGGCGACCTTCGCCGGCCGCGGGATGGAGCTGACCGGCCTCAACTGCAACGGCAATCCGCTCAACCCGCTCCCCGGCGTCGGCCCGAAGCACGCCGACGACCTGCGTCGCACCATCCGCCTCGCCGGCCTGCTCGGGGTGCGGCACGTGGTGACCATGTCCGGCACACCGGGCTCCGACCCCGACGCCACGTACCCGTCCTGGGTCGTCAATCCCTGGGACGGCGTCTACATGGACGTCCTGGACTACCAGTGGGGCGTGGCCGTCGAGTTCTGGAAGGAGATCGACGCGCTGGCCCGGGAGAACGACGTCCGGGTCGCCATCGAGATGCACCCGCACAACCTGGTCTTCTCCCCGGTCACCCTGAAGCGGCTCGTCGACGAGACCGGCGCGACGAACGTGGGCGCGGAGATGGACCCCTCACACCTGATGTGGCAGGGCATGGACGTCGTCGCCTGCATCAAGTGGCTGGGCCCGCTGGTGTTCCACGCCGCGGCCAAGGACGCGACGCTCTGCCCCGGCGCCGACATCCGTGGCGTGCTGGACACCTCGTTCACCCGCGTGCCCGCCGACGCGCCGGGCAAGGTGCCCACCGGCTACGGGTTCTGGTGCAACGCCTGGCCGGAGAACCCCGCGTGGAAGTTCGTGGCGGTCGGCGTCGGACACGACGTGCCCTACTGGACGGAGTTCCTGCGCGCCCTCGCCGAGATCGACCCGGACATGGCCGTGAACATCGAACACGAGGACGCCGCCTACTCCCAGACCGAGGGACTGGCCCTGGCCGCCAAAAACCTACAGAGCGCCGCGACCGCCCTGTAGCTCCCCGCACCGCACAGCCCCGTGCCCACCGACGGGCACGGGGCCACTGACAGACACGGGGCCATCGGCTGCCCCAGGTCACCCGGTCACACGACCGGGAGACAGCCCCGGCCAACCTGTAGCTGGTTGGAAGGGCAACTTGTCACCGTCCGCCGAGCGTCACCTTGGCGGCCTTCGTGTGGCCCAGGTCGACCAGCCGCACGTTTCCGCCCGTGCAACGGCCGCGGGTCGAGCGTTCGTACGTGGATCCGTATCGGTAGGTGCCGTTGCCCTGTGCGTTCGCCGCGGGCTGGGTGAAGTAGGCGACCGACTGCGGCACCTTGGCGCAGGCGACGGCGGGGCCGAAGTACTCGCTGAAGTTGGACGGGACGCCGAGCAGGGTCTGGTTGCGCGGCACCCGGAGACTTCCGATGGCGGTGTCGACGCCAGTCTTCATGTTCCGGATCCACGCGCCCCACCACTGCCCTCCCGCGTCCGCGTTCAGGCGCCACACCCGGAGCCGGTAGTCGGTCTGCCGGTCGATGGCATAAGCGAGCCGGCAGCTGAGTCCCGTTCCCTCGCCGCCGAACGGCCCGCAGCTCCCCCTGCCGGCGTTGGCGTTCCACAGCGAGAAGATCGCCGTCTCACCGGTCGTGTGGTTGAAGCGCGTCCCGTCGGTCTGCAGGCCCATGTACCCGCCGTTGCCCGGTGTGGCCGTGAAGTCCCACATCATGGCCCAGTACGAGTGGTTCGCCTTCTGTGTGATCTGCACCCGCTGGTCGATGTTCCAGAACCCGTTGGCGCCGTGGAAGTTCCATATCGCGTACTCGTTGGCGTCCTGGTGTTGTGCTGCCTGTGCCGGCGCGGTGCTCAGCATGAGCACCGCGCAGACGGCCGCGACGAATCCCAGAACCCCGCGCGCCCGAGAGCGCCGACCCCGTGGGCGTGCCATTCCGTTGTTGATCGTCCCCACCCCCCTGTTCACGCCGACCACCCCCGCGTCGGCGGTCCGGACCCGGCGGTGGTCGTGCGCCACCACGCTAGGCGAACGGGCATAGAAGGCATAAGGGGCGTAAGGGGAATTAAGGGCACGCTGCCCGAGTGCTCCGTCACGCCCCCTCTACGACGTCCACGCGCCGCACCTGCGCGTATTCGTCCACGTCCTTCCCGTGCGGTCGCGTCAGTCCTGCCGCTGGTAGGGAAGCTCTTCGCGTACGTTTCCGGAGTGGTCCCGGGCGACCAGGACGGCCGTGACGGGGCCGCGTTCCGGCAGGTCGGTGAGGTCGGGCCCGGCGATGAGGAACGTCCCTCCGGTGATTCGTGCCGCCAGGTCGGGCATGCCGTCGCGGCGCAGGACGACCGAGGCGATGTGGGCGTCTTCCACCAGGCCCACAACCGCGATGGTGCCACTGGCGCCGTCCGCGAAGTCGTAGTACATCCGGGTGGCCGCGAGGTTCCTGCCGACCACGGCGAAGTCCCGAACCGGGCCCTGTTGAGGAGTGAAGTCGAACACGAACGGGTCCTCGGCACTCGGCCGGTCACCGGTGGTGTGCCAGACGAGCAGCTTGCCGTAGCGGCCGAGCCGGACTCGTTCGTGCGGTGTGAGATCGGCGTGAGCACCGGGTCGCCACTGCTCCGGATCGACGATCGGAGGCGCGTCGGCCGCCGCGAGAACCGCGGTCAGCTCCTCGGTGGCGAGCGCGGAGTCCTCGACGGCCGGCACGGGCCGGTCCACGACGGCGGTCACGCGCGCCGGCAGTGCCGCGACGGGCACGATCTCACCCTTCGGGCTGCCGTTGGTCCGCAGCACGAGGCCGGTGGCGTCGACGAAGAACGCGTTGGGAGCCACGAACACACCGTCGGCGACCAACGTCCATCCCAGCGGGCGCCGGTCCGCGGGCCGTTCCACGACCATGCTGCCGACCTCGGGTGCGGCAACACCCGCGATGGTGCCGAACTCGGTGTGGAACGTCACCGACGCTCCTTCGCCGGCCGACGCGCCGACGGCCGGCCGGGACAACGTGACCCGCTTCGGAGTGAGTTCCGCGAACACCACTCCGTCCGGCGAGCCGAAAGCGATGACCCGGATGCCGTTGCGGCCCGCGGTGAGCAACGGCTGCCAGTCGGCCGGATCGGGATGCGCACGCGTCGCGGCCGCGGCGCAGCGGCGTACGTCCGCCGTGGAGGCCCACCCGGTCCGCAGACGATAGAAGTCCTCCACCTTACGAATGCCGGAGCGTGGTTGGTCACCGGACGCCCCGGGATGCGCGGCGAGGTGCTGCCGCAGGCGCGGCCAACTCGGGAATCCATGCAGGCGGGCGATCACCAACTGCGCGGTGTCGAGGCTGAATTCGACCAGCGGATCCCGACTCTCGGGCGCGTGCCGCGCAACGAGCGCCAAGGCGGTGGGCTTCTGGGAGCGCACGGCCCGCCGCAAGTCCTTCGCCCGCTTCTTGAGCTGTTCCAGACTGGCGCGCTCGGGCAGGGGCACGGTCTTTGGTGTGGTCGGCACGGAGCCTCCTTCGGTGAACCGGTGGTCCGCCGAACCGGCCGAAGGGACGGTAGGCCATCATGACGCGCTCGTGTACACCAGGTGGGCTCTGCCCTTCCCGCGGACCCGGAGGCGCCCCGCGCGCCCGTTCGAGCACTCTACTGCGTCCCTTGCTCCGTCCGTCGACGATGCCACCGTCGAGGTCGCCGCCGAGGTCGGTAGGGTGCGGGCGTGCGCGCACCCGAAGAGCTGAACGAGGTGGACTGGGCGGCCCTTGAGCATGCCTATGGGCCGGCCGGCGACGTTGTCTCTCGGTGGACGGGTTCGCGCGGCGGTCCTGGCCGAACTTCCGCTGCTGATGGGGTGTTTGACCGACCCCGATCCCTTCGTGCGGCAGGCCGCGATCCGGCTGGCGTGCGTCGGGACGCGTCCGGCCGACCCTGCCGTGCTCCGCACGCTCGCGGACCTCTACGAGAGCGATCCGTCCGCCCTGACCCGGGCCGACGCCCTTACCGCCCTCGCCCTGCTCGATCCTGATCCATCGACCGTACGGGCCCGCGAGGCCGCGGCCGTTGACGACCGCGATCGGGAAGTCCGCCTGGCTGCCGCGCTGTCGGGCCTGGACCGGACCGAACCGCCCTACCCCGCAGCCCTGGCGGCGGTCGTCGCGGCTGACGGCGCCGCTCTCCCGGGCTCACACCGTTTCACCGCCCGCCCGAGGCCCTTCCCGTATCCCGGTGCGCCCCACGACCGCGAGAACGAGCTCCTGACCGAGGACCCGGAGGGCGCGCTGAGCGTCGCGCGGGCATGGATCGCGGCCGGTGACACGCATCGATGGGGCTCCCGCCTGGTCGGACAAGTCGATCAGCGGTGGCGGGACCGTGAGGCCCAGTGCGTGGCGGCGCTGGCCGAGGCACTGCCCCTGCACCAGGACGGCGCCGCGCGCTCCTCGATCGTGCGCGCGATCGCAGGCCTGACGCCCCGGGCCGGGGATCCCGGCAGCCACCTCCTCGACCTGCTGCTCGCCGAGGCCGCCGGTGACGAGCAGGACTACGCGGCCGGCTCCCCGTACGCTCCCGGCGTCTCCGGCCGCGAGTCGAGCCGGGGGAAGGGGCACGGGCTCCTGTGGGTCGACGTCGAAGGCGCGGACGACGACCGTGCCGTGGTCCCGCAGAGCGCCGCTGCCACGGTCACCGACGGTCCGGAAATCGTCCGACCCCGCTCCACGGGGCGGGAGCGGACGATCCGGGCAGCCCAACGGGCCCTGGCCCGCGCCGAAGTGGTCGAGTGCGCGCGCCTCGCGCTGGCGGGCTGCGGCGACCTGCGCCTGCTCGAACAGCCCGGCAACCTCAGCGGACCGGTCCTCGCCACGTTCCTGACCCACCACCGCGACGAGGCCCTGCCCCGCCTGCACCCGGTGCTTCCCGAGCTGATCGCTCGCGGCAGTGCGGAGCTCCTCGACGCCCTCGGACCCGACCTGGCCGCCGCCCACCTCCCCCAGCTCAAGCAGGCCCTGCGCGAGCACCCCACCGTCGCGGCCGCCCGTCTGCTGGGGGAACTCGGCCCGTCCGACACCGACGCCGAGACCGCCGACCTGCTGGCCACCCTGGACCCCACCGCGCGGCACGACATCCAAGCGGAGGCCGCCGTTTCCAGGGCCCTGATCACCGGGGATGCCGAACCGGCCGTCGAGACCCTGCGCGGCCTGCTGCGCACGCAGTCCCCGCCCGGCATCCTCCCTGCCGTCGGGCGGCTGGGCCCACTCGGTGCGCCACTCGCGCCGGAGGTCGTCGCGTTGCTCAACGACCCACGGGAGTACGGCCGTTCGCAGGCCGCCGACGTCTACTGGCGCATCACCGGCAACCCTCGGCCCGTGCTCCCCCTCCTTCTCGCTCGGGCCGCGCCCACCACCACTTACGCCCCGAACGACACCGCCTGGTACGACCGCCGTGATGCCCTGTGCGTCCTTGCCGGCATGCGGACAGCCGGCGCCCTCGCGACCACCCCGCCGGAGCTGCGGCCCCTGCTGGAACTCTGTGCCACCTCTCCGCGTCGCGTCGCGTGGAAGGACGACGACGAGCTGCGCCGCCTCGCCCGCACCCTCCTCGACGAGCCGATGCCGTCCTGAAGCAACCCACAACCACAACCCACCACCGCCGCCCGCCGGCTGTCACGCCCGTGCCGGCTTGCGGGCCAGTTCGTAGGCGAAGCCGACCGTCTCGGTGAGGCGGTCGTCGGCCGTGTGGCGGCTGAGTTCGGCGGTGAGGTCGGCGTCGAAGGCGGCGGCGTGGTCCGCGAGCACCGGCGGCGGCAGGAACGATGTCGACCGGATGTGTCCGGCGAGTTCACGGATCGTCCAGTGGTGCTCGACCGAGAACGCGTGGCGTCCGGCGGGCTCGAACCCGGCACGGGACAACACGTCGTGGTCAGGGTCCCGCTGCCTCGGCCGGTCCCAGCCGGGCGGAACGCGTCCGGCCGCGCCGAGGGCGTTCTGCCATGTGCGCAGCACGCCGGCGAGCGCCCGCTGCCAGTCCCGGGAACCCGCCCAGGGCGAGGTCGACCAGCACAGTGCGAGGCAGCCACCGGGCCTGAGCCAGGTGTGGGCGAGTCCGGCGACCGCGGCGCGGCGGAGCCGGTGGAAGGCATTGCCGATGACGATCGACTCGAAGCTGTCCGGCCCGGCGGGCAGATCCTCGGCGCCGACGGTGATCGCGCGCATGTGTGTCGCGCCGACGGCGAGGGCCTTGGCGCGGACCACTTCGGTCATATCGGGTTCGGCGTCCACGCACCACACCTCCGCGAACGAGCCGCGCAGCGGGAAGGCGAGTTGGCCGGTGCCGCATGCCAGGTCGAGCAGCCGCCCACGCCCCGAGGGGGCTGCCCGGCGTACGAGATCGGCGATCATCGCGTCGGGGTAGGGAAGCCGGAACCGGTCGTAGTAGTCGGCCGTGCCGTGGTACAGATCGGGCTCGAACCTCACGTCACCTGCCATGCGAGCACCCGTCAGGTAGTGGCCAGCAACAGATCTTCTCCGCTCGACGGGCGAAGGCCGTCGGTCCGATCGGCGAAGTAGCGTGCGGCGAGGACGGTTCCCGACACGTGGTGGACGTCCTTGAAGCCGGCGTCGCGGGCCAACGCCAGCATCTCCTGCGGGGCGTAGAAGCTGATGAACGGCGTTCCGGCCGCTCGCGCCTGTGGCTCGGTCGCCTCGAGCGCGGGGCGGTCGGCGTCATCGACGAGTGCGGCCGGCAGCATGAAGGTCATGGCGAGCGTCGAGCCGGGGGCGAGCAGGGCGAGCCGCCGCAGGGTCGCCGCGGTGGCGTCTTTCGTGAGGTACATGGTGACGCCGGTGCAGGCGACGACCGTCGGTCGGCCGGGATCGAAGCCGGCGTCGGACAGTTGCTCCCACCAGTCCGCACCCGCCTCGAAGTCAACCGGCACGAGTCGCAGCCAGTCGGGGATCCCGTAGCCGAGTTCGATCAGGCGTCGGCGCTTCCAGGACTGGGTGCCCGGCTGGTCGATCTCGAACACCCTCAGGCGGGCGGCGATCTCGGGCCTGCGCTGGGCGAAGGTGTCAAGACCGGCGCCCAGCACGACGTACTGGGCGACGCCGTGGCCGGCCTGCTCGGCCACCAGGTCCTCGATGAACCGGGCTCGGGCCACGATGGCCGCCCGGAACCCGCTGGTGTCCCGCGGGTCCATGTCCGGGCGGCGCCGCCATCCCTCATCAGGTGCCGCCAGACGCAGCCCGATCTCGTCCTCGATCACGTGGGGCGGCGAGTCGACCCGCACGTGCATCGCCCGCCAGAGGGCGACGCGCACCGCGGTGCTGTCCGGCACCTCGCTCTGCTCGTCCGCCACGATGCCCCTCTCCTTGCGGTCGGTCCCCGAGTCGGCCGTGGACCACCGCGACGTGGGTTCCGGGAGCACCGGGCGGCAGTGTCGCGATCAGTCGGGGCCACGACCATCCCACACGCCGCGGCCTCAGTAGCCGAAGCTCGTCGTGTAGGCGCACTCGGTGTAGATGTAGCCGGACCGCAGCTCGGCCGTGTCCGAGGCGGGGGACTTCCCGGTTCCGCTCCGAGCTTTGTGCACGAAGTACGTGGTGCCCGCGGGCAGTTGGATGGTCCGTTGCGGATAGTTCTTCCCGCTGTCGTTGCACGGTGTGAAGCCTCGCACGAGCGTGCTGGCGAGGGAGTAGGACGTGCATCTCCCGCAGGCCTTGAGAGGGAAGCTTCCCGTCACCGGCCCGGTGTACATCACGGTGATGTCGTCGGGGCTGTCGTTCTTGACGGTGACGGAGATACTGCCGCCGGATGCCGTCGTGGGCAGTCTCTTGCCCGCGGCGGGCACCGTCTGGGCGATTTCCGCCGCGATGGCGATCTTCTGGGCGCGGGCTCGGTTCGTGTGGTGCGGATGGTTCTTGACGAAGTCGTTCATCGTGGTGACGGCCTCGTCGAAGCGCCCGTTCTTGAACTGGTCCACTCCGCAGGCGTACGTACCCGAGTCCGCGGTCCTGTCGGCCCGTTCGGCGTCCTTGCCGAGGTCCGCGGCCACACCCGCCTCTTCTCCCGGCAACGCGCGGACCTGGGTACCCAGGCTGTTGAGGTGCTGGACGGCCGTGCAGGGATCGCCGCCGGCCACCTGTTTCACCGCCTTGTCGACCGCGGTCTTGACCGCCGGCTCCACCTTCGCGGCCGACGCGGATCGCGGGAACGTCGTCAGGAGATCACTGAAGTGCGTGGTCCAGTCCGCCTCGCCACCGCTCAGCGACCGCGACGCGCACTCGTAGAGCGAGGTCGCCAGCCGGTCGTCGGGCCACGTGGACAGTGCTCCGAGGTCCCGCTTGCCCATGGTCCTCGGTACCGTGCGCAGGTACTTCAAGGGCGCTATGGCGTCGCAGTAGTTCTTCTGGTCGAAGGGCGCACCGACTGTGGCGTAGTACGTCTTGAGCCGGTCGGGGACGCGGGCGGCCGCGCGTGAGCCGGGATGGTCGCCGCGCAGGCCCCGATAGACCGTCAGTGCCCGGCGGTAGTCGGCCTCCGCCGTCGCGAACGGCTGCTTGCCGGCGGTCTGGACGAGCTTGTCCGCCCGCTCCAACCGGTCCATGAGCATCGCCTCGGTGGCCTCGTCACGCGCGCCGTCGTAGAGGACGACGCCTCCGGTCGGCACGGCCAGAAGGACGACCCCGAGCGCGATCGCGAGCCAGGCGCGCGGCGGCCACACCAGACGGGTCCGCAGACCCACGACCGCACCGTGAACGGCCGCGAGACCGAGGAAGACCAGGTAGGCGACGACGGCGGCGCCCGGGACGCCGTCCGGGTCCGCGGGAAGGGCCACCAAGAGCAGCAGCGCGGTCGCGACCCAGCACAGCGCCATGAGTCCCCGCCGGCGCACCAGCGCATAACCCAGGCCCAGTCCGCACAGGTTCAGCAGTGCCACCGCGGCCGCTCGCAGCCCGTCAGCCGGAGCGGGCGGCGGTGCGCTCGGCATCGGTGGTACGACGAATCCGGCGCGCGGGCCGTTGTTGTCCCAGGACATGACGGCTCCCCCAGTCAATCACGCCCGAAGTTCTATGACTTGTCAGAGTACGTTCAATCTTTCGGGCGCGACAGAGGGTGCGCCGCGGCAGAGGGTGCGCCGAGACAGTGCGGACCCACGGGAAGCGGAGTGTCGTCGCCGGAGATCACCCGCTCGTCATTACTAACATTTGATTGGCCAGTTCAGACTGATAAACCTATTGTTAGTACTTGTGCAGGTGGATACAGAAGCAGGTACCGATCACACCCACGGACCGCACGACACCGTCCGGCTCGCCTCCGACCTGCGCCTCGCCGTGGGCCGCATGACCAGGCGACTGCGCCAGGCCCACGCCGTGGGGGACGTGTCACTCTCCGGCGTTTCGGTGCTCGCGCGGCTCGCCGCCGACGGCCCCGGCTCCCCGGGATCCCTCGCCGACCTGGAACGCGTACGGCCACAGGCGATGGCCAGCACGCTCGCCGTACTCGAACAGCGCGGGCTCGTCGGTCGTGGCCCCGACGCGGCGGACGGGCGGCGGATCATCGTGGCGATCACCGAGGAGGGACGGGCCATGCTGGCGGAGCGGCGCTCCGAGTCCGTACACCGGCTCTCGGCCGTCCTCGACGAGTTCACCCCGGAGGAGCGCGGGACACTCGCGTCGGCCCTGCCCCTCCTCGACCGACTGGCGGAACGGCTGTGACCGCGCGCACCTCACGCTGGACGCGCCGGAAGGACACCCCCGCGGGCCCCGGCTACAAGTGGGTCGCCCTGTCCAACACCACGCTCGGTGTACTGATCGCCACGATGGACGCCTCCATCGTGATCATCTCGCTGCCCGCGATCTTCCGCGGGATCGGGCTCGACCCGCTCGCGCCCGGCAACATCGGCTATCTGCTCTGGATGATCCTGGGTTATCTCCTGGTGTCGGCCGTACTCGTCGTCGTCCTCGGCCGACTCGGCGACATGTACGGCCGGGTCAAGATCTACAACCTCGGTTTCCTCATCTTCGCCTGTGCCTCCGTCGCGCTGTCCCTCGACCCCTTCCGGGCCGGCGCCGGCGCGATGTGGCTGATTCTCTGGCGCATCGTGCAGGCCTTCGGCGGCTCCATGCTCACCGCCAACTCGGCCGCGATCCTCACCGACGCCTTCCCCACCCGGCAGCGCGGCATGGCCCTCGGCATCAACCAGATCACCGCGCTCGCCGGCCAGTTCCTCGGCCTCCTCGCCGGTGGCCTCCTCGCCGCCGTCGACTGGCGCGCGGTGTTCTGGGTGAGCGTGCCGATCAGCATCACCGGCACCGTCTGGTCGTACCTGAGCCTGCGCGAGACCGCGGCGGGACGCCCCGGCCGCATCGACTGGCTGGGCAACATCACCTTCGCCGCGGGCGCCGGAATCCTGCTGGCCGGCATCACCTACGGCATCCAGCCCTACGGCTCCGACGCCACCGGCTGGGGAAATCCCTGGGTGCTCAGCGGCCTGATCGGCGGCGTCGTACTGCTGCTGCTCTTCTGCTACGTCGAGTCGCGCGTCACCGACCCCATGTTCACCCTGTCGCTGTTCAAGATACGGGCGTTCGCCGCGGGCAACCTGGCGGCGCTGCTGACCGCGATCGCACGCGGCGGGCTGCAGTTCATGCTCATCATCTGGCTGCAGGGCATCTGGCTGCCCCTGCACGGCTACGCGTTCGAGGACACCCCGCTGTGGGCGGGCATCTTCATGCTGCCGCTGACCCTCGGCTTCCTGATCGCGGGTCCGGTGTCGGGTTACCTGTCGGACCGGTTCGGCGCCCGGATGTTCTCCACGACCGGTCTGGTCGTGGTCGCGGTCTCCTTCCTCGGGCTGCTCGCGCTGCCCATCGACTTCGACTACGGACTCTTCGCGGCGCTGCTCCTGCTCAACGGGCTGGGCCAGGGCATGTTCTCCGCGCCGAACACGTCCTCGATCATGGGCAGCGTGCCGCCCGAGTACCGGGGCGTCGCCTCGGGCATGCGCTCCACGTTCCAGAACTCGGGCACGGCTCTGTCCATCGGTGTGTTCTTCTCCCTGATGGTCTCCGGACTGGCCTCATCCCTGCCCGGGGCGCTCAGCAGCGGACTCCAGGCGCACGGCGTACCGGCCGGCACCGCCGAGCATGCCGCGTCGCTGCCGCCGGTGAGCACGTTGTTCGCCACGTTCCTCGGCAACAACCCCATCGAGCACCTGCTCGGATCCGGTGGAACCCTCACCCACCTCAGCGCGGCCCAGCACGCCACCCTGACCGGTCACACCTTCTTCCCGCAGCTGGTCTCCGGTCCGTTCCACCACGGCCTGGCCATCGTCTTCGGCGTCGCCGCGGGCATGGCGCTGGTCTCCGCCCTCGCCTCTGCCCTACGCGGCGGGCCGCGTACCGCTCTGGACAACCCGCCGCGGAGCCGACCGCCCACTGTGGCCGACCCGGCACCGGCGGAACAGCGCCGGAACAACGCACCCTCGTAGGCGCGGGTCGTCGCCCAGGCCGGCGGTGCGACGCCGGTACGGGCGGCGCGAGAACGGCCGTCGACCGCTTCCGGGCGGTCTCAACCGGCGATATCAACGCTGAGTTGGGAGCCCAGTTCCTCGAAACCCAGTACGGCGGCAACACGCCGGGAGGCGGGAGGCCGCGCGCGCCATTGCGGCAGGAGTCCGGCGGCGAGGGCATGCGCGACCGTCGCCGAGCCGGTCACCCGCGCCAGCCCGCGTCCTCGCGCTCCTGGCGCCGTCAGCACGCCGATGTGTGCGGTCCGACTCGGCCAGGCCCGATACCCGGCAGCGGCAACCACCTGACCATGCTCTCGGACCACGAACACGGGCGACGTGATCTCGTCGAGTGCGGCCTCGCCGGCGTCCTCACGGCCGGCCGCCCGCTCCAGGAGCCGCAGTTCCGGGTGACTGGCGGGCAGTTGCTCCACCGTCGACGCACCGGCTTCCACCGGACGGAAAGCCTCCGGGGACACGTACGCCAGCGCTGCCGGCCCCAGCACCCGGGCCACGGGCAGCACCTCCCGGACCGCAACGCCCTCCACGACGTCTTCCACCGACAGGCCCGCCACCGCGTCGCGAACGATCACGGCGGCACGCGCGCTCGGCACGGTCACGATCGCCGATCCGCCCAGGGCGACCACACCGACCCAGCCGACCGGGCACATCCCGGACTCCGGGGAGACCACCACGCTCACACCGCCCGTCGGCGCGAACGACACCGGCACCCGGGCCAGGCCCTCCCACAGCCCACGGGCTCTGACCAGCAGCGGTTCTCTCGACATGGCCCTCATCCTGTCAGCAGGCCCCAGTTCCCACGCTCGTCCGGCCGAAGTCGGTCGACCATGAGGGTCCGGCCCGGGTCGGGTGGGCCAGGGAGCGGTCGTTCGACTAAGGGTGGCTCTTCTTCCGCGGCGACACGAGCGACGCCGCGGCGCCGTCCTTCGACGACGGTCCTGGCGGCCGCTCGACCTTCCGCACGCCTGAAGCATCGAGGACCTCCCGTACGCCACCGCCACCGACGGCGGAGCACCAGCGACCCGTCCCTCCTCGTGCTCAAGGAACCCGACCTGCCGGCGCCCGAACCTCCCCAGGCCACAGGCCCGTTCGACACGAAGAACGACGGCGTCCACCAGAACGCATAGCCCGGGCCCCGTACCGGAGAAGGGGGTCGGGGTCACCAACACCGGGCTCACCGCCGCTCGTTCGGAGGACTTTCCCTGCGTGGTGTCGCCGCTCTGTCTCCGAATCCCCGCGGAATTGTCCGTGATCGGTAACGGACGCATCCCCCGGCGGCCCATCTCCGTCCTCACGGGTGCACGAGATCCACAAGCACGACGAGGAGTGGGGCGGACATGTCGCGGCATGGGGGACGGGGTTGGCACGGTCGGGTTCTCGCGGCGGCGCTCGGGGTGACGGCGGCGGCTGCCGCCACCTCGATGTGGACCGCGCAGGCCAATCCCGTCGAGGGGCAGCACGCGCCGGCCGCCGGCTCGGCGCACTCCGGCGCGCCGAACGCCGGGTCCAAGGCTCCGGGCGGGACGCCGGTGTCGGTGGATATCGCCCATTCCTCGGACCGCGGGGCCCGCGGTGTCAACATCACCATCGACGACGGACCGGACCCGACGTGGACGCCGCAGGTCCTCCAGGTGCTGCGGGACAACGGTGTGAAGGCCACCTTCTGCATGGTGGGCACCCAGGCCCAGGCCCACCCTGACCTGGTCAAGGCGGTGGTGGCCGCCGGGCACCGGCTGTGCGACCACACCGTCTCGCACGACACCACCATGGACACCAAGTCCCAGGCCTACCAGTCCCAGCAGATCCTGGACGCCGAACGCATGATCACTCAGGCCTCCGGAGGCGTCCGGCCGGAGTACTACCGCGCCCCGGGCGGCGCCTTCACCCCCTACAGCCGCCACCTCGCCGCCTCCCACGGCATGCGACCGCTCGGCTGGAACGTCGACTCCAAGGACTTCGAACACCCCGGCACGGGCGCCATCGTCGCCACCGTCAAGAGCGAGATCTCCAACGGCCCGACCATCCTCTTCCACGACGCCGGCGGGGACCGCTCCCAGACCGTGGCCGCCCTGCGTGAGGTCCTGCCCTGGCTGAAGCAGCAGGGCTACTCCTTCGGCTTTCCCGTGCGCTGAGTACCCGCCACTCGTCCTCTCAGCGGGTGCGTCCGACCCTTCAGCGGGTGAGTCCGTCCTTTTCGCAGGCGGGCCGGAGCTCGGCGGTGCAGATCTCGTCGATCCTGTACATGCCGTCCTTGAGGAGCGTCGGCTTGATCTTGTCCACCGTCACCGCCCTCGGCGTGAGCAGGACGGAGGGGATGTGCCTGGTGGTGGGGCTGTCGGTCGTCGTCGTGGCGATCTTGCGCAGGCTCTCTCCGCGTCCCAGGGCGACGGCCATGGCGGCGGCCGCGTCGGCCTCCGCCTTGAAGGGTTTGTAGACCGTCATGTACTGCTCGCCCTTGACGATGCGCCGCACGGCGTCGATGTCGGCGTCCTGGCCGGTGACGGGAGGAAGGTCCTTGACCCGGGCGCTCTTGAGAGCGGCGATGACGCCCGCGGCGATGGTGTCGTTGGCCGCCAGGACGCCGTCGATCCGGTCCGGGCCCAGGGCCGCCATCGCGGCGGACATGTTGGCGTGAGCACTGTCCATGCTCCAGCCCTGGGTGTCGTACGCCCTTCCGATCTTCACCTTGCCGGAGACGACGGACAGTGCGCCGCGACGGAACCAATCCGCGTTGGGGCTGCTGGGATCACCGTTCATCATGACGACGTTTCCGCCGTTCGCCTTGGCGCCCATCGCCTTCAGGAGCGCCTCGCCCTGGAGCCGGCCGACCTGCGCGCCGTCGAAACTGACGTAGCCCGAGATCGGGCCTTCGGCGAGCCGGTCGTAGGCGACGACCGGGACACCCGACTCGTGCGCCTCCTGGATCGAGGAGCGCAGCGCCCTGGTGTCGGTGGCGTCCAGGATCAGGACCCTGACCCCTTTGGTGATCATGGAGGCCATCTGTTGCCGCTGCCTCATCGCGTCGTTCTGGGCGTTGGCGTACTCCAAGGTGCAGTGCGGGCACAGTTGCTTCAGCCGCTTCTCGATCAGCGGCTTGTCGGACCGCTCCCAGCGGGGGACGGTTCGGCTCGGGAGCAGCAGGCCGACGGTGAAGCCGTCCTTGCCCCTCTCCTCTTCCAGTTCTTCGCAGGCGGCCAGGGACGTCGTCATGAATCCCGCGACGAGCACCGCGACGACGTGCCATGTACAGGTCCTCATGGCAGCCCCCTTCGCTGCGTCCGGGGCCCCGAGTCCACGTGGGCCTGATCGCAGTGCGGCACGACGAGCTCGCTCCACACCTGCTTGCCGCCGGCCACCGGCACGGAGCCGAAGGACTCCGACATCGCTTCGACGAGCAGCAGACCTCGGCCGCCGGTCGCGTCCCAGTCCACGATCACCGGCTTGGCCGGGGAACGCGGCGAGCAGTCGCTCACGCTGACCCGCACCCGGTCTCCGCGGAGCATCAGGTCGACGCGGACCGGGCCCTGAGTGTGCACGAGGCCGTTGGTGACCAGTTCCGACACCACCAGCAACGCCGCGTCGGTCACTTCTTCGACCTTCCACCGACGCAGCGCGCGTGCGGTGAAGCGGCGTGCGTGCATGACGGCGTCGGGCAGCCGCCACACCGCCCAGCCGGCCCGTATCGGTCGGGTCTTCATGCCGTCGTAGCGCAGCAGCAACAGCGCCACGTCGTCCTCCCGAGGGTCGAGTTCGCCGAGCAGTTCGTCGGCCATTTCCCCCGGATCCGCCGGATCGGCCCCGGCGAGCGCGGTGCGGGTCCGGTCCATGCCCTCGTCCAGCGGCAGGTCGACGGCCTCGACCAGGCCGTCGGTGACCATGACGATCACCGTGCCGGGGGCCAGGGCGCAGGTGGTCATGGGGAACTCCGCGTCCGCGAGAATGCCCAGCGGGAGTCCGCCCTCGACCTGTACCTCCTCGGTCCTGCCGTCGGGGTGGCGCAGGAGCGGTGCGAGGTGCCCGGCCCGTACGAACAGGGCGTTGCCCTCCTCCATGTCCAACTCGGCATAGCAGCAGGTGGCGAACAGATCAGTCTCCATACCGACGAGGAGCCGGTTGGCGTGCGAGACGACCACGTCGGGCGGATGGCCCTCCACGGCGTACGCCCTGATCGCGGTACGCATCTGACCCATGATCGTCGCGGCTCCGGCGCTGTGTCCCTGGACGTCACCGATAACGAGCGCCACCCGGTCGTCGGAGAGGGCTATGACGTCGTACCAGTCACCGCCCACCTGCAACCCCCGCTTCGCGGGCAGATAGCGGGCGACGGCCGTCCCGCCGGGCAGCTCGGGCAGGCGCCGGGGCAGGAGACTGCGCTGCAGCATCGTCGCGAGTTCCTGTTCGGCGTCGTGTGCGCGCGCACGTTTGAGGGCCTGTCCCACCAGTGCCGCGGTGGCGGTCAGCAGGAACCGCTCCTCGGGGACGAACTCGTGCGGCTGGTCCCAGCCGACCAGGCACACGCCGGCGACCCAGCCCTTGGCGGGGAGCGGCAGGACGGCCAGACCTCCGGCGCCGATGCCCGCGAGCCCGGGTTCGAGGGCCGCGCCGGCGGACCACAGATCCATACGTCCGTCCCGCAGGGCCATCTGAAGGGTGGGCAGGGCGCTGACCGGCGCGTCGGGCCACTCCGAACGCCACTCGGAACGCCACCACTGCGGCCAGGCGGCGGGCTCGGGCGGATCGAGCACGGTGACGGCGAGCCGGTCGTCCTGCAGCTCGGCGAGCGCCACCCGGTCGGCGCCCAGCGGCTCGCCCAGCGCGGTGACCACCACCCGGCTGACGTCACGGACCGTTACGGCATCGTCGAGTGCGGCAGTCAGCCACTGGATCCTGGACACGTCGTCGGCGCTCTGCCGCAGGACCGAGGTCGCCGTCACCACACCCAGTACCTGTTCCGGCCGGCCGTCACAGCCGGCCGCCACCTGGCAGCTCAGGCTCAGCCAGCGCATCTCGCCGGTCGGACGGCGGACACGGAATTCCAGCTCCCGCCGGCCGACCGTCTGGGTGGAGGGCTCCAGGACCGACATCAGCGCGTGCATGTCCTCCGGGAGGGCGTGCGCGAGCAGGGTGTCCGCCTTGCCGTCGAAGTCGTCGGGCGTGATACCGGCCAGCTCGAGCAGCGTCTCGTCCGCCTCGATCAGGCCGGTGTCCGGCGTGATGACGAAGGAGCCGACGCACAGACTCCGCAGGGCCGGACTCAGTAGCGGCGACGGAGCGGGCCTGCTGGTTCCGGTCCGGAGCACGGCGAGGACCGCGTCGGCGTACTGCTCCAGGAAGCGGCGTTGTTCGGCCTCGAAGCCGTCCGTCGAATCCCCCACGACGACGAGGCAGCCCAGGCGACCGCGCCCCGTCCCGAGCGGCAGTGCGGCGAGCGACGTCTCCGGCCGCGGGGGCGTGGGCCCGCCCGTGGAGTAGGAGGCGAGCGCCTCGGCCGTCAGCCACAGTGGCCGGCCGGTGCGAAAGGTGTGCGCCGCGGGTGAGTCGCCGGACAGCGGCAAACGCTCCGGCAGCCCGTACTCGCAACGGGCGCTTCCGGCCGTTTCCACCAGCCGGAGCTCCTGATTCCCGGCACCGGGCAGATAGACCGCTGTCAGCGCCGCCCCCACGAACGTCAGGGCCCGCTCGCTCGTGACCGCCTCCGGCACCGGAGGCGGTGAACCGGTGTCGGCGGCGTCGGCCTCGCGTGCCCGTGGCTCCGAGACCCCGGTCCGGGCACGGCCGTCATGAGGCATGTCGGCGACCTACCTCCCGTCGATGCGTCAGGTGCCGACGGATGGAAATCAGGCACCCGCACACCAGAATCGTATATGGGTATCAATAGGACATATCCATCTGCCGGTGTCACACTTACGACGTGGTCGTCCTGCCACCGGGCCCTCGCCGCGCGAGGTGAAAGACAGGGAGGTCTCTCGCATGAAGGCCTGCATCCGGGGCGCGGCTGTCGTCGTGACCGCGATCTCGACGGCCGTCGCTCTCACGGCCTGCGGGCATGACGCCGGGAGCGGCTCCGGCGGTGGCAACAACCTGACGATCGGTGTGCTGCTGCCCGACGCCGCCACGACCCGTTGGGAGACACAGGACGCGCCACTGCTCACGAAGAAGATCAAGGAGCTGTGCCACGACTGCACGGTCGAGCACGTCAACGCCAAGGGCGATGTGGCCACCCAGCAGGAGCAGATGGACTCGATGATCACCAGGGGGGTCGACGCCATCGTGCTCGTGGCCGTCGACGCCAGATCGCTCGGCGTCGCGGTCAAGAAGGCCCATGCGGCAGGCATCCCGGTCATCGCCTACGACCGTCTCTCCGAGGGCCCGATCTCCGGTTATGCCTCCTTCGACGGCGAAGAGGTCGGCAGGCTCCAGGGCAGGGCACTGCTGAAGGCGATGGGCGCCAAGGCCCGCACCGGCGCGGTCGTCATGATGAACGGCGATCCCAGCGACCCCAACGCGGTGGCGTTCAAGAAGGGCGCGCTGTCCGTGCTCAACGGGAAGGTGAAGATCGGCAAGGCGTACGACATCCTCCAGTGGCGGCCGGAGGGCGCGAACCTCGACATGTCCGGCGCCATCTCCGCTCTCGGTGTCTCCACCATCCACGGGGTCTACGCAGCCAACGACGGCCTCGCCGCCGGCAGCATCTCCGCCCTCAAGGCGAACAAGGTCGCCCCACTGCCTCCCGTCACCGGGCAGGACGCCGAACTGGGAGCCCTGCGGCGCATCGTCGCAGGCGATCAGTACATGACCGTCTACAAACCCTTCGCACCCGAGGCTTCCGCCGCCGCGGCCATGGCCGTGGCCGCGGCCCGCCATGAAAACCTCGACCGGGTCGCCACGGGCAAGGTGAGGACCCGCGACGGGAGGACGGTTCCCGCCACCATGCTCACCCCCGTGTCCGTGACCGCCGGCAACATCAAGAACACCCTGGTGAAGGACGGCGTCTACACGATCCGGCAGATCTGCACCCCCCAACTCGCGGCCGCCTGCGGCAAGGCGGGGCTCACCTGACGGGCAGGTACCGAGCAGGCCCGGGCCCCGGGAAGGAGATGGTGACCGTGCCGACTCCCCCCTTGCTGGCGCTGCGCGGCGTGTGCAAGCGCTATGGCGTCGTCGAGGTCCTCACCGACATCGAACTGGAGATTTACGCCGGACAGGTCGTCGCTCTCCTGGGGGACAACGGTGCCGGCAAGTCCACCCTCGTCAATGTCATCTCCGGCGTCGCCCCCGCGGACAAGGGCACCATCGAGTGGGAAGGGCGGGCCGTCCCCATCAAACGCCCCCACGACGCCCGGGACCTCGGTATCGCCACCGTCTACCAGGACCTCGCGCTGTGCGGGAACCTCGATGTCGTCGGCAACCTCTTCCTCGGGCGCGAGATCCGCAGGTTCGGGTTCCTCGACGAGGTGGAGATGGAGCGCCGCACCAGGCACCTGCTGGAACGCCTGACCAAAGGTGTCCCCGATCTGCGGGTCCCCACCGTCTCACTCTCCAGCGGCCAGCGGCAGACGATCGCGATCGCCCGCTCGCTCCTCGGCAACCCGCGGGTTCTCCTCCTGGACGAACCGACCGCGGCTCTGGGATTCGAGCAGACACGCGAGGTCCTGGACCTCGTCGACCAGCTGCGCGACCGCGGCCTGGGAGTACTGCTCATCAGTCACAACATGGGCGACGTCAAAGCTCTCGCGGACCGGGCCGCCGTGCTGCGGCTCGGTCGCAACAACGGCTTCTTCGACGTGAACACCGCATCTCAGGAACAGATCATCTCCTCCGTCACCGGCGCCACGGAGAACGAGCCCCACCGGATGGCCTCCCACGAGTCGAGGTGGTGAAAGGGATGCGCAGGACGGCGGACAACGCTCGGGCCGAACCCACCGAACCCGACGCCGAGGCCCCGCAGCCCCGTCACGGGCAGGCCTACGTCCGCGCCGTCGTTGGTGTCGTCGATCGCTGGGCCGCCGTCACCCGGCGCAAGCTCAGCGCCGGCGAACTGGGCTCACTGCCCGTCGTCCTCGTCCTCGCCGCGGTCTGGACCACCTTCCAGTCCCTGAACCAGAGCTTCCTCTCGCCCCGGAACCTGTCCAATCTCAGCGTGGACGTCGCGGGCACCGGTCTCATCGCGGTCGGCATCGTCTTCGTCCTGCTGATCGGTGAACTCGACCTGTCGGTCGGCTCGATCAGCGGTCTCGCGGCGGCCGTCTTCGCCGTCCTCAACGTGAACAACGGCGTGCCCGAATGGCTTGCCGCCATCATCGGGGTGCTCACGGGTACCGCGGCGGGAACCATCCAGGGCTTCTCCTTCGCGAAAACCCGGGTGCCGGCGTTCGTCGTCACACTCGCGGGACTGCTCACCTGGAACGGCTTCATGCTGTACATCCTCGGGGCCAGCGGCACCGTCAACCTCGACGAGAACGGGCTGGTCGCCAAGCTGACCAGCTACTACTTCACCAACGACGCCGTCGCCTACGGCCTCGCGGCGATCGCCGCGGCCCTGGTCTTCCTCGTGTGCTACCAGGACAGGCGGCGCCGCAAGACCGTCGGCATGCCGTACCGCTCGCTGCGGGGAATCGTGGGGCGCACCGGAGTACTCGCGGCGATCGCGTTCACCGGCGCGTATCTGCTCAACCGTTTCCAGGGCCTGCCGCTCGCCCTCCTGATCTTCCTCGTCGTGGTGGCCGGCCTGGACATCGTGCTGCGCCGCACGCACTACGGGCGGCAGATCTACGCACTCGGCGGGAGCCTCGAGGCAGCCCGCCGCGCCAGTCTCAGTGTCACGGGGGTGCAGACCGCGGTGCTCGCGATCTCGGGCACCATGGCCGCGATCGGCGGTCTGTTCCTGGCCTCGCGCATCACCTCGGTGAGCCAGAGTTCGGGCTCGGGCGTCCTGCTGCTCAATGCCATCGCGGCAGCCGTCATCGGGGGCACCAGCCTGTTCGGAGGACGCGGCACGACCTGGTCTGCCGCGCTCGGCATGCTGATCATCCAGTCGATCGCCTCGGGCATGGCGCTCACGGACACCCCCGCTGCCGTCCAGTTCGTCATCACGGGCGGGGTGCTCTTCGCCGCGGTGGTCATCGACTCGCTGTCACGCCGCTCACAGAAGGCACACGGGCGGGCTTGACGAGTGCGGCCCGAGATCACCGCGGCAGGTTTGGCCGCGAGCTACGAGGCTGCTGTGAATTCGTGCGGCGTTTGAACGCTACCGGGCTCGCCTGCGTATGGGACGGGGGATTTCCATGCCTGGCCTGCCACGGGACGTAGGAGTACACACGTGAGACGCAACACGCGCAGACGCCCCATGGGGGCACAGCGTGCAACTTTTGCCGCAGCCGCACTGATACTGGGCGGAGGAGGGCTCGTAGCGGTCAATGTCTACGCTTCAGCGACCGAGAGCGGCTCGGCCGGTGCGCCCGGTCAGGCGAACCCGAGCAACCAGACCTGGTCGGGAGCCGGCACGATCGACTGTCCGGACGTGGGCAGCAAACTCGCCGAGGTGCCACAGCAGGCGCGGG
The DNA here is from genome assembly GCF_007113425.2 of Streptomyces sp. RLB3-17. Taxonomy (NCBI): domain Bacteria; kingdom Bacillati; phylum Actinomycetota; class Actinomycetes; order Kitasatosporales; family Streptomycetaceae; genus Streptomyces; species Streptomyces sp. RLB3-17. Next base: position 863,927 of record NZ_CP041610.2, read on the forward strand.
CGGACGTCGACAAGGAACTCGCCCTTCTCGACCAGCAGGTCTCCGAGGCGTACGCACGAATGGCCTCGGAGCAGCAGGCCAAGGCACAGGACGCGGACTTCGTCCAGAACGCGATCCTCGGTCCGCTGAAGGAGAAGCGGGGCGCGGTCATCGACCGCATCAAGACCGGCTTCAAGAACGCGGGCGCCGAAGCCCCGAACTCGCTCGACGCTCTGGCCACCTGCACCGCGGTCCCCGCGGACCCGACCCAGAACAACGCCGGTGGCCAGAACGGCAACGGCCAGCAGCAGAACAACAACGGCGGCCAGCAGGGCGGGCAACAGGGCGGCGGCCAGCAGGGCGGCGGCGCGAGCGCCGTCAGCGGCCCCGTCGCAGCGGACTTCGTGGACATCACGACACTCCAGCCGAACGTGCCGCAGAAGCCGGGCAGCGGCGGCAACGCCTCGACCGGCACGTTCACCAGCTCGTGCGGTGTGAACGCCAACAAGAAGTTCAACACCGACAACGTGATCGTCGCCCCCGGTGTCACCAACGGCGCCCATCACCTGCACGACTACGTCGGCAACCAGTCGAACGACGCGTTCGCCACGAACGACGATCTCGCCAAAGCCGCGACCACGTGCCAGAACCAGGGCGACAAGTCCACGTACTACTGGCCGGTGCTCCGAGTGCAGGACGGTACGCAGGAGTTCGACGCCGACAAGAACGGCGGCGGCCTGGAGGGCAACGTCGGAAAGGTCCTGCAGGCGAAGCAGGCGCAGATCGAGTTCATCGGCAACCCGCAGAGCAAGGTCGTCGAGATGCCGACGTTCCTGCGCATCATCACGGGCGACGCGAAGGCGTTCACCAACGGCCCCGCGAACGCCAACGCCCACTGGAGCTGCACCGGCTTCGAGGACAAGGTGCAGCTGACGGACAAGTACCCGATCTGTCCCCAGGGCAGCAGCGTGGTGCGGTCGTTCGCCTTCCAGAGCTGCTGGGACGGTCAGAACATCGACAGCGCCAACCACCGCACGCACGTCGCCTTCGCCGACGCCAACGGCAACTGCGCGGGCGGCTTCAAGGCGATCCCGCAGCTGACGATGCGCCTGGTCTACGACGTTCCGGCGCCGACCCTCGAGAACGGCCAGGTGAAGAACCCGTACGCCGTGGACGGGTTCCCGGAGCAGGTGCACAAGGCGATCACCGACCACGACGACTTCATCAACGTCTTCGACGCATCCCTCATGCGGGAGATGGTGGACTGCATCAACGCCGGGCGACAGTGCGGCGACGGTGCTGGTGGAGGGGCCGGCGGCGGTACCGGTGACAATGGCGGTGCCGGTGACAATGGCGGTGCCGGCGGCAATGGCGGTGCCGGCGGCAACGGCGGAGCCGGAGGCAACGGCGGTACCGGTGGCAACGGCGGTACCGGTGGCAACGGCGGAGCCGGCACGGGCGAGCCGTCCCCGAGTCCTGACGCCTCGTCCGGCGGCAACGACGCGACAGCCTCCGCAACCCCCACGGACACGCAGACCACGCAGCCTCCGGCCGGTACGCCCGGCACCACCGAACCGACGCGCGGCGGCCAGACCACAGGCACCGGTACCGGCCACACTGTCGTCGTGCCCAAGGCGGACACATCGCCCTCGGCCGCGGCGAGCGACACGGCCGCCGCACCGCAGGGCGGCGCGCACGAGCACCATGGCAGCGAAGCGACCCACCGCCCGCAGACGCCGGCAGCGGGCGCGGACACCCCGTCCACGCAGGCGACAGCGCAGGACACGTCACCGGCAGGTTCGCAGTCGCAGTCGCAGACCGAACCGCAGGCGGTCACCGGCGATCTCGCCGACACCGGCACGAACCTCTGGCCGGCCGCGGCCGGAGGGGTTCTCGTGATCGCGGGCCTGGTGCTCCTGCGCCGCATCCGGCGCGGCTCCGTGTAACAACACCCCCGGGGTAACGACACCCCCGAGCCGCACACACCGCGCCGCCCGTACCCGCACTCCGCGGGTACGGGCGGCGCGGTGTTCGCCGTTCCCGGCCGCCCACTGCCGGGCACTCCGGCGCGCGGTCGACGTCGACCGGGAATCACCTGACCCTCGGCGGTTTGATCCACCCCAGCGACCGCTCGACGGCGCGCTGCCAGTTGTCGTATTCCAGGTCCCGCCGCTCGGGGTCCATGTCCGGCAGCCACTGGGCGGCCCGGTGCCAGTTGCGGCGCAGCACTTCCAGGTCCGGCCAGTAGCCGGAGGCAAGCCCCGCGGCGTAGGCGGCGCCGAGGGAGACCGTCTCGGCGACCATGGGCCGCACCACGGGCACATCGAGCACATCGGCGACGAACTGCATGAGCAGGTTGTCCGCCGTCATGCCGCCGTCCACCTTGAGCTCCTTCAGCGCGACCCGGAAGTCGGCGTTCATGGCGTCGACGACCTCGCGCGTCTGCCAGCCGGTGGCCTCCAGGACGGCTCTGGCCAGGTGTCCCTTGGTGATGTAGGAGGTGAGACCGACGATGACACCGCGTGCGTCGCTGCGCCAGTGAGGTGCGAAGAGACCCGAGAACGCGGGGACGATGTAGCAACCGCCGTTGTCATCGACCGTCCGCGCGAGCGTCTCGATCTCCGGCGCGCTGTTGATCAGTCCCAGACGGTCACGGAACCACTGGACCAGCGAGCCGGTGACGGCTATCGATCCTTCCAGGGCATAGGCCGGGGGCTGGTCCCCGATCTTGTATGCGACGGTCGTGAGGAGTCCGTGCCGGGACCGCACGAGATCGGTACCGGTGTTGAGCAGCAGAAAGCTGCCCGTTCCGTACGTGCACTTCGCCTCACCCGGTGTGAAGCAGGTCTGGCCGAACAGGGCGGCCTGCTGATCACCAAGGGCTGCCGTGATGCGGACACCCGGGAGGACCGAGCGGGCATCCCCGTAGCCCTCGGCCGAGGACCGGATCTCGGGCAGCATGGGGCGGGGAACCCCGAAGAACTCCAGCAGCTCCTCGTCCCAGGTGAGGGCCCGGATGTTCATCAGCATGGTGCGACTGGCGTTGGTGACGTCGGTGATGTGCAGGCCACCGTCCGCGCCCCCGGTGAGGTTCCAGATCAGCCAGGTCTCCATCGTGCCGAACAGCACCTCGCCGTCCTTGGCGCGCTGGTCCAGTCCGTTCACGTGGTCGAACAGCCAGCGGATCCGCGGTGCCGAGAAGTAGGTCGAGGGGGGCAGACCGCAACGCTCGAGAAAGAATTCGTCCCCGGGCCGTTTTCTCAGGTCCTCGACGAGCGGTGCCGTACGCGTGTCCTGCCAGACGATCGCCCTGCCCAGCGGCGCACCCGTCCGCCGGTCCCACAGCACCGTCGTCTCGCGCTGATTGGCGATACCGATGGCGGCGACCTCTCCCGCGCCGACACTGGCGTCGGAGAGTGCCTCGGGCATGATGCGCCGCAGATTGCGCCAGATCTCGACGGCGTCGTGCTCGACCCAGCCGGGCTTGGGGAAGTGCTGCTGATGCTCCCGCTGGACGACCGACACCAGCCGCCCGTGGTGGTCGAACAGAATGCATCGGGTGGAGTTGGTGCCCTGATCGATGGACATCACATACCGTTCAACCATGATCCGGTCTGCCTTCCGATGTGTCGAGGAGGCGGGGTTCTCCTAGCGTGCTGCTCCCAGATCTCTGGAGATCGCCCGTGCGGCCTCGCGGAGCAGGGTGATCAGGTTCGGCCGGGGACGGCCGTGGCTGTCGCAGATCCTCTCGACCGGGCCGGAGAGGCCGACGGCGCCCACGACGAGGCCGCCGTGCCCCCGGATCGGCGAGGCGATACCGGCCTCCCCCATGCTCATTTCCTGGATCTCCGCGGCCCAGCCGACTTCCCGGACCTCGGCGAGCGCGCGGGTGAGTTTCTCCCGTGCGACCAGGGTGTGCCGGGTATAGGCCTCCAGCCCGGCTTCCGAGGCCGACTCCAGGGACGCGGTTCCGTACGCCAGCAGCACCTTGCCGAGCGAGGAGGCGTGCAGAGGCAGCAGTGAACCCACGTCCAGGGTCTGGAGGGTGTCGTCCGGCCGGAACACGTGATGGATCACGAGGACCTGGCCCTCGAAGGGGGTGCCCAGGCGGACCGCTTCCCCACTACGGGCGGCCAGGGCATCGGCCCAGTTGATGGAGCGCGACCGCAGCTCATTGATGTCGAGGTAGCTCGTGCCGAGGTGCAGCAGCGCCGCGCCGAGCTGGTACTTTCCCGTCGACGCGTCCTGCTCCACGAAATCCACGTGCTGGAGGGTGCGGAGAATGCCGTGCGCCGTGCCCTTCGCCAGCCCGAGCGAGGCCGCCACCTCGCCGAGCCCGAGTCGACGGGGCCCACCGGCGAGCAGACGCAAGATCGCCGCCGCCCGTTCGATCGACTGGACTGGGCCGGCCATGAGGCGAGCCTAGTACCGTCACGGAGGGTTCGCTTTACGTGCAGGCCACCGTCGGTTCACCCCCGGCGAAGGTGAGCGTTCGGTAATGGCGACCGCCGTTCATTGACCGGCCCCACTTCGCTTCCTACCGTTCACTGAGGCCCGGCAACGCGCGCTGAGGCTCGGCAACCCGCCGACAGCGCTCCGGAGGAGAAGACATGGCGGCACAGCTCAATACGATGCTTCGGGAGGCGGTCGAACACGTCGGTCCGCTGCCCCACGTCGCCGAGGTCGTCTCGGCCGCACGCCGACGGGTGAAGGCGGTCCTCGCCGACTGGAACGTGTCCTGCGAGATCGCCGAGGACTGTCTCCTGGTGGTGTCGGAGCTGCTCACGAACGCGATCGTCCACGCCCTGCCCCCGGCGGAGCTGCGGCTGTCCTGGGTACGGGCCGAGGGGCTCAGCACGCTGCGCGTCGAAGTCACCGACGCGGGATCCAAGCTTCCGGCCGGACAGTCGCCCCCGGGAATCGATCCGGACGAGCACGGCCGGGGCCAGGAGATCGTCCACGCGCTGGCGGCTCGGCACGGCATACGTGTCCACTCCGGCGGGATCACTCGCTGGGCCGATCTCGTCGCACCCTGAGAGCGAACCTCTCGTTGGGGAGAACCCATGTCTCACTCCGTATGAAACGAGCTCTGCCGATCAGCCGTGTCGGCGCAGGTCGTGGAAGAAATCCTCGATGACGTGGAGGTGCCCGGAGCGGGCGGTCTCGTTGTAGACGTATGCGCCGACGGCGAGGTCGAGCACACCGAGTCCGAAGGGTGAGAACACCAGGGGCCGGTCGGTGGGCGGTGTCACTCGGCCGGTCATGACGTCGGCGAGTGTTCCGTGCAGGAAGTCACGGTTGCCGGTGAGCTGCTCGGCCAGATGGGGGGACGTGCCGGCCTTGAGGCAGTGATCCACGTCGTCGACGATGTTCGCCGAGGCGAGGATGACCTCGGGTGCGAGGTCGCGCAGGGACACATGCAGGACCAGGGGGTTGTGGTCGAACCAGGCCGGGTCGCCGATGTGCGGCTCGCCCGCGATGGTGGCGAAGACGACGAGGTCGCTGGAGCGGATGACCGCCTCGGCAGTCTCGTGCACGGTGACCTGTCCCGTGGCGTCGCTCTGTTGGACGTGGTCGCGGAAACCTGCGGCGCTGTCGCCGGACAGGTCGTGGACGCCGGTCTCCTCGAAGGACCATCCCAGGGCGGTCAGGAAGGTGTGGATGTAGCGGGCGATCAGGCCCGTGCCGAAGAACCCGATGCGGGTGGGGCGCAGCCGGTTGCGGGTGAGGTGGTCGGCGGCCAGCGCCGCCGACGCGGCGGTTCTGGTGGCGCTGATGATGGAGCTTTCCAGGCAGGCGAAGGGGTAGCCCGTGTCGTGGTCGTTGAGGATCAGTACCGCGGAGGCCCTGGGGATGCCGGCCTGGACGTTGTCGGGAAAGCTGGAGATCCATTTGACGCCGTCCACCGGCGCCGGTCCGCCGATCGAGGCGGGCAGCGCGATGATCCGGGCGGTGGGCCGGTCGGGAAAGCGCAGGAAGTAGGACGGGGGGTTGACCGACTCTCCGGCGGCGTGCAGGTGATAGGTGGCCTCGACGAGGTCCACGATCTGCTTCTCCCGGTCCTGAAGGGCGTGCTGGACCTGGGCGCCGGAGATCACTGCGAAGGTCGGCACGAGGTGTGGCTGGGACATGACGGGCTCCAGTGCGAGGGAACGGACGGGGGTCGTACGGCGCTCACCTCGCCGGTCGGCGGCCACGCGGCCCGGCGCAGCGGCTCGGCCGTGGCGAGAACCCACCTCGAGGAGGGGCGCCGGGGTCGCGTACGGCATGGTGCTGATCCTTTCGATGTCGGTCAGGTCCTTTCGATGCCGGTCAGGCGGAGGCCGGTGGTGGGGTCGTGTGGCGTTGGGGTCCGTGGTCGACCAGCGCGGCGAGGTCGGTGAGGACCGGGTGTGCGGTGACGTCCTTGAGGGACACCGCACGGTCCAGGGCGATGGCGAGCTTCACCGCCGAGAGGGAGGTGCCGCCGCGGTCGAAGAAGTGGTCGCGGCGTCCGATCCGGTCCTGCGGGACGCCGAGGACCTTCGCCCAGGCGGCCGCCAGGCGCTGCTCGGTCGAGGTGACCGGCGGCTGGTGCTCGTCGTCGGTGGTGGCGGGCGCTTCGGCGAGTGCCGCCAGGGCCTTCTTGTCGATCTTGCTGTTCGCGGTCAGCGGCAGGCTTTCGCGCCAGTGGAAGGCCGACGGGACCATGTACTCGGGCAGCGACTCGGCGAGCCGGTCGCTGAGGGTCCCCGTGTCCAGGGGCTTCGGGCCGGAGTAGAAGGCGACCAGGTGCTTGCTCCGGTCGGCGCGTTCGACCGTCACCACCGCGCCGTCGCGGACACCGGGGACACGAAGCAGGGTGTTCTCGATCTCGCCGATCTCGATCCGGAAGCCGCGGATCTTGACCTGGGCGTCGCGGCGGCCGAGGAACTCCAGCTTGCCCGAAGGGTGCCAGCGGCCGTGGTCGCCGCCGAGGTACAGCCGTGTGCCTTCGCGGTGCGGATCGACCAGATAGGAGGCCCGGGTGAGTTCGGGGTCGTTGATGTAGCCGCGGCCGACGCAGACCCCGGAGAACGCGATCAAACCCGGGGCGCCGAGCGGCACCGGGGTGAGGTGTTCGTCGACGACGTAGACGCGTACGTTGTTGACCGCGCGGCCGAGCAGGATGCGGTCCGGCGCCCGGTCCATGACCTCGTGGTTGGTGTCGTCCGAGGTCTCGGTCAGCCCGTAGGCGTTGACCAGCTTGATCCCGGGCTGGACGGCGAACCAGCGCTCCGTGAGCTCCTTCTTCAGCGCCTCGCCGGTGACCGACACGCATCGCAGGTCCGGCAGCGGGCGGGGGCGCTGTTCGAGCTCCGTCAGGACGGCTTCGAGGTAGGAGGGCACGACCTGGAGGACGGTGACCTCGCCGTCGATGAGGGTGTCGAGGAAGCGGGGTACGTCGAGGATGACGTCCTGTGCGACCAGCAGGGTCCGCCCGCCGACCAGCAGCGCGCAGACCAACTGCCACAGGGAGATGTCGAAGCACTGGGGCGCGGTCTGGGCGACCACGTGTCCCTCGCCGACCTGGAGGTCGTCGATCTTGGCGTAGAGGTGGTTGAGCATCCCCGCGTGCTCGCACATCGCGCCCTTCGACTCACCGGTGGAGCCGGAGGTGAAGTAGATGTAGGCGAGTTGGTCCGGCGTGACCGGGATGCCGAGATCACCGTCGGGGTGGCCTTCCGCGTAGGCCGTGTCGACGAGGAGCCGCTCGGTTCCCGGAAGGGAGTCGAGGGCCCGGTCGAGGGTGGTGGTGCTGCCGGGTTCGGTCAGCACCAGCGTGCATGCGGCGCGGGAGAGGGTGGCGGCGATGCGTGCGGCCGGGAAGTGCGGCTCGATGGGGAGGTAGGCGCCTCCGGCCTTGAAGACCGCGATGACGGCGGCCAGCCAGTCCAGATTGCGTTCGGTCACCACCGCGACCACGCTTTCGCGGGCGAGCCCACGAGCTACCAGGGCGCGGGCGAGCCGGTTGGCCCGGGCGTTGAGTTCCGCGTACGTCCACTGCCGGTCGGCGTGCACGGCCGCGACGGCGTCCGGATGCTTGCGCACCCGCTCCTCGAACAGCTCGTGCATCCGCGCATCGGGCAGCTCCCGGACCGGTCCAGCCAGTTGGTCGAGCTGGAACCGCAATTCCTCGGCGGACAGCAGGCTCTGGTGCGTGTGCTCGGCATCGGGGTCGGCGGTGATCAGCGCGAGCGCGGTCAGGTGGTAGCCGGCGATACGGGCGGCGCTGTCGGCGTCCAGCGCGTCGGTGCGGTAGCGCAGCCGCAGTACGAGCCGCCCGTCTCGGTGACGGATGCCCACCCGCAGTGCGGTGTCCTCGGTGAGGGCTCCGTCGATCGCGGCGGCATCGAGGACGGACTCGGTGGGCTCGAAGACGGTCTCGGTGAGGTCGAGGACCGTCTCGAACAGCGGCCCGGTCAGGCCCAGTTCGCTCTTCAGAGCCTCGATGTCCTCGGCCGGGACGTCCTGGTGCGCCGGCAGTTCGGTGGCGACCTGATGGACGTGGTGCAGCAACTCGCGCCAGGAGGCGGGTGCGGTGGTGAGCCGGCACAGGAGCGGGCTGCCGCCCCGGGCGACGTAGCCGGTGGTGATCTCCCGCTCTCCGGACAGTGCCGCGACAACCTTGGCGTGCGCGGTCAGCAGGAGCGAGGCCGGTGGTACCGCCAGCTCCGCCGCCAGTCGGCGCAGCCCGGTCACGGTGTCCTCGGGGACCGGTGTCTCGTACTCCCCCACGCCGGGCACGGGCTGAAGGGTCCAGCGTGGGGCGGGGGTGAAGCCCCCGGCTGTCAGTGCGCCGCGCCAGTATGCGCGGGCGGTCCGGCCGGGACTCACATGCGTGTCCATCGGGTCTTTCCTCTGCTTGTCGGCGGCGCGCGGTGTCAGAGGCCGCGAGCCGGGGCGGACTGGCTGGTGTGGGGTTCCTTACCGGCCTCGACCTGGGTCTTGTGGTCCGGCATGTCCCGGGCAGGGTTGCCTCCCCATTGGGCGTGCGAGGGGATCTCCTCGCCCTTCATGAGGAAGGAGTCGGGGGCCAGCGCGGCGCCGTCCGCGATGGTCACGCCGTAGTGGACGAAGGCGCCGACGCCGAGGGTGCAGCCGTTGCCGAGGGCGCTGCGGTCGGACTTGAAGGCGCCGTCCTCCTGCGAGTGGCACTGGACCACGGTGCCCGCGTTCAGCGTGCTGTCGTCGCCGATGGTGACGAGGGTGCGCTCCGGGAAGAAGCAGCCGTCGTCGAAGACCCGCTTGCCGATCCGGGCGCCCAGCAGCCGCCAGATCACGTTCTTGAACGGGGTGCCGTCGAAGGCCTGGATGTAGTGGACCGAGGCCATCTTCCAGAAGCGTTCGTGGCGCCAGAAGGAGGGTTCGTAGATCGAGCAGTACAGCGGCTTCTGGGGCTTGAATCCGGTGGAGGCCCGCTCGACGAGCGCGAAGTGGACGACGGTGTACGTGAGGGTGAGGACGCTGGCCAGTGCGATCGCCGGTGCGCCGAACGAGGGGTAGAGGTCGACCGCGCCCATGGTGATGAGGGTGATCACGAACAAGTGGATCAGTCGCGCGAGCAGGTACAGGCCGGCGGTCGCCGCGTTGTGCCTGTTCTTGGCGGCCAGGCGGCGGAGCAGTTCGTCGCCGGTCTCGAGGTGGTTGAACCGGTTGTCGCGCATCACCGTGCGCGGGATCTCGAAGCTGGGTGAGCCCAGCAGGCCCACGCCTTCGCGCACGGGTCCGTCGATGGGGACCATGACCTTCGTCGCGAGCAGACAGTTGTCTCCGGTCCTGCCCTGCGCGGGGTAGGCGATGCGGTTTCCGAGGAAGTTGTGCGGCCCGATCGACGTGCGGGACACACGGAAGGACGTGCTGGAGAAGTCGGCGTTCATGATGGACAGTCCGTCGGCGATCATGGTGCCGGTGCCGACCGAGCTCAGGTACGGGTTCTCGTGCTGCACTTCGGTGCCGAAGTTCGATCCGGTCTGCTCGACGCGGGACAGGTCGTATCCGAGGTAGCGCAGGTAGTGGACGATGCCGGAACTGTCGCCGAAGAGGGTGGTGAGGGACTTCCTGTTGGTCATCACCGCGATCGCCCGCTGAATGCCGTAGTGGAAGCCGTACAGCGGATAGACCTTGCCGGGTTGGACGGCCCGGCTCAGAAGACGCGGCACGGTGCCCACGACGAGGAGGCCGGCGAGCAGGGATCCGAACAGGAGGACCACGGAGGCGATCAGGGCATCGACGTAGAACGCCGGGCTGGCCATCGGCTGCGGGTTCAGGAGCGTCTGAAGCTGCGGAAGACCCGTGAGCAGGGCGGTCACGCCGCCCAGCGCCAGCGGCAGGTACACCGCCAGCAGGCTCAGCAGCTGTACAACGCTGTACACGGTCCTTTTGGAGGTGGGGCAGTCGGCGGGGGCGACCCTCCGGTAGTCCACCTCGGTCGGCTGCGCGGGGGAGCCGTGTCGGCGTTCGCCGGCGGGCACCACCTGGCCGGTGTGCAGGGAGGAGGCGTGACCCAGCTGGGCGCCGTCGCCCATCGAGGTCTCGATGTCCAGGACCGTGTGCTCGCTGACGAGCACGTTGCTGCCGAGAGTGACCGGACCGGTCTGGATCACGCCGGCGTGGGCGCGGTAGCAGGACAGCAGCACGTCCTTGCGGATGATCGTGCCCTCGCCGACGGTGAGCAGGTCGGTGCAGACCGGGATCGTGTGGGAGAGGATCGTGACGCCCTTGCCGATCCGTGCCCCGAGCGCCCTGAGGTAGAGCACGTAGAGCGGTGAACCGGCGAACAGACGCACGGGGCTGGTGCGGATCAACGTCTTGACGACCCAGAAACGCACATAGGCCATACCCCACAGGGGGAACTCCCCGGACCGCCAGCGGCCGACGAGCGTCCACTTCACCACGATCGGAAGCGCGCACAGGCCGAGGAAGCCCGCGCCGGCGAGCAGGACGGACCGCAGATAGAGGTCGAACAGGCCTGATCCCGCGGAGATCCACTCATGACCTTCCTCGACGGCCAGGGCGACCAGGCAGGAATAGCCCAGGAAGATCAGGAACTGCAGCACTCCACAGACGATGTAGCGCCGTGTACGAGCCGCCGCCTGCGCCTCGGCCCGGGCCGTCCCCTCTGCCGATGCCCGTACGTCGGTCGGTGTCCGTGCCGGTGACGGCGCCTCCGCGGACGGGGACGGGACGGGGGCGGCGACGGGGGCGGCGACGGGGGCGGGAGCGGGAGCGGCATCGACGAGCGCGGTGGCCAGGCTCCGGATGGTGGGGTGCCGGTAGATGTCCTTCATCGACACCGCCGGCATGTCCCCCCGCTTCCTGACGCGCGCGCAGAACTGGGCCATCACCAGGGAATCGGCACCCAGGTCGTTGAAGAAGTGGCTGTCGACCGGGATCTGCTCGACGCGGACGACCCCGGCCAGCACGTCGGCCAGAAGCCTTTCGGTGTCGGTCGCCGCATCGGCGTCCCCGCTGTCCTGGAGGGGTGGGATGTCAGCCGGTTCGGCCGTCAAGACCTCCACGGATTTCTCTAGCACGTGAGCTCCTCGATGACGTTTCATTCGGCGTCGGTCGGTACGGACGGATTCGTGATGTCCGCGCCTCTCCAGTAGGCCCGGCCGAGGGCTTCGTGTCCTGCCCCTGAATTTCGGGGCTTGACGAAGCGCATGGGTCTTGATAGTCCGGCCATTTTGCCCGTCGTCGCCCCGCGATCCCGTGCTTTCCGTGCGCGTCGCGCAGGCATACGACCACGCCTCACACAGACCCGTTCGACCCGCGGGAAAACCACCCGGGAATTGCGCTGAACGGCCCCGCCCGGCCCGGTCACGACTGCTTTTGCACGCAGACAGCGCGTGTCAAGTCCCGAATTTCGGTGGCATGACAGGGGGCCTGGATTCGGGCGTACTGGAGTCGTTCCGGCGACTCGCGACCCGCCGCTCCGAATTCCTCTCCACGCCACACCCGGACGGACCAGCGGCAGGAAGACCGGATGACTATCCCACCCCCGCAGTGAAGGAGACGACCATGCCCGTCATATCCGTCCCCCAGGACTTCAACGAGGACGATCTCTTCGTCGACCTCGAGGGAATATTCGGGCACTCGCTGTTCCTCAAGTGCGAGGGCTTCAATTTCGCCGGTTCGATCAAACTCAAGGCCGCCGCCGAAATGGTCGAGGCCGCCGAACGCGACGGCCTGCTGAGGCCGGGCTCGGTTCTGGTCGAGTCGTCCTCGGGCAACCTGGGCGTGGCTCTGAGCATGATCGCTGCCACCAAGGGCTACCCGTTCCTGTGCGTGACCGACTCCCGCTGCAACCTGGCGACCCGGCTGATGATGGAGGCCCTGGGAGGCCAGGTCCATGTCATCACCGAACCCGACCCCGTCAGCGGCTTCCTCGGCGCGCGCATCGACCACGTCCGCGCGCTGTGCGCCTCCGAGGACCGCTATGTGTGGCTCAACCAGTACACCAACCCCAACAACGGCATGGCCCACTACCGCAGGACCGCACCGGCCATCGCCCGGCAGTTCCCGGACCTGGACGTCCTGTTCGTCGGGGCCGGCACGACCGGGACCCTGATGGGCTGCGCGCGTTACTTCCGCGAGTGGCACCGCCCGGTGCGCGTCGTGGCCGTGGACAGCGTGGGCTCCGTGACGTTCGGGGGCGACGCCGGTCGGCGGATGATTCCCGGCCTGGGCGCCGGCAGACGCCCGCCGATGCTGGACGAGTCGTATGTGGACGACGTGGTGCGCGTGGCGGAGACCGACACCATCCGGGCCTGTCACCGGCTGGCCGGGCGCGGGTTTCTGTTCGGAGGGTCCACCGGCACGGTGGTCAGCGGCGCGATGGACTGGCTGGCCCGGCACGAGGGGCGGGAGTTGACCGCGGTGGCCATCGCCCCGGATCTGGGTGAGCGGTATCTGGAGACCATCTACCAGACCAACTGGGTGCGGGACCTGTACGGCGAGGACGCCGTCGACTCCCAGGCGTTGACCGGCACGTCCCAGGCGTTGACCGGCACGTCCCGGGCGGCCTGACCCCGTGTCCGTTCAGCGCCCCGCAACCGGGGAAGAGAACCGGGGGAAGGAAACTGACGGAAAGTCAGGGGCAGGACCGCTTGGTGTCGTTCTCGGCGGTGGTGCGCGCGGTTGCGGCGAAGTCGGCGAATCGACCGGCGAGGGCGGCGAGAGCCTCGGGCCTGAGCCGGTAGTAGACGAACCGGCCGCACGGCTCCGTCTCCACGATCCCGGACTCGCGCAGCACCTTCAGGTGGTTGGAGAGGTTGGTCTGCTTGGCGCCCGTCTCCTCGATCAAGTGCGTGGTGCAGAGCGTCTCCCGGGCGAGGAGGGTCACGATCCGGAGTCTGAGGGGGTCGGCCAGGACCCGCATCAGATCAGCATCGGCTGACGTCAGCATGGACTGATACTGTCACATCACTCGAGGCTGATACGAGTTCCGGCCGACACCGACCAGGGTTCACGCCCTCCGGGCCGACACTCACCCCCGCACGACCCGTTGACCGCGAAAGAAGTACCGATGTCTGCCACTCCGCTCGCCTCCGTGCTGTTCGTCTGTGTGCACAACGCCGGGCGTTCACAGATGGCGGCCGGCTTCCTTTCGCATCTCGCGGGCGACCGGATCGAGGTCCGCTCGGCCGGTTCGATCCCGGGCGAGCAGGTCAACCCGGCCGCGGTCGAGGCCATGCGGGAGGTCGGCGTCGACATCGCCCGCCGACAGCCGAAGCTCCTCACCACCGAGGCCGTCCAGGCGTCCGACTACGTGATCACCATGGGATGCGGCGACGCCTGCCCGGTCTTCCCCGGCAAGAAGTACCTCGACTGGGCCCTGGAGGACCCGGCAGGCAAGGGTGTGGAGTCCGTGCGCCCCATCCGGGACGAGATCAAGGCCCGTGTCGAGAACCTGATCAGCGAGATCGATGTCCGGCCGGAGGCGTGAGGCCGTCGGCCCTCCCTCCAGGTTCGCGTAGACCGCGGCTCCCTCTCATACGAGCGGGACGTAGGGTACACGGTTGGTGAGGGAACGTGCACGCAGTGAACCGGAAGTCCCGGCGCGTCGGTGACGGGGCCGTCGGACGACGGGGAGACGCAGTCGATCCGTTCCGACATGGAGGAAACGAGACCAGGGGAGGCGATGGGATGCGGCAGGCCGGTGTACTCGACGTCGGGTGCCACAGCGCTCTGCTCACGGTGGTGCGATCGCGGCCGGGCCATGTGATGGAGCCGGTGTTCTCCCACAAGGTGCGGCTGCGACTGCACGAGACGCTCGACCGCAAGGGCCGACTCGACGACGCCGGGGTGGAGAGCGTCGAGCGCGCCGTCGCCCAGGCGATCGCCTCCGACCCCCGGCTGCGCGGCACCGACATGTTCGCGTTCGCCACCTCCGTCATCCGGGACGCACCCAACCGCGACGAGGTCATCAGGCGCGTGGCGCGCAGAACCGGCACCCAACTGAGCGTGCTGGACGGCGAAGAGGAAGCGCGGCTCGCCTACGTGGCCGCCCGCCAGTGGGTCGGCCCGGCGGCCGGCCGACTGCTGGTCCTGGACGTCGGCGGCGGCACCGTGGAGATCGCCTCGGGTACCGGAGACCAGCCGAACAGCGTCCATTCCCTGCCCCTGGGCGCCCGCAGAATCACCCGGGACTGGCTGCCCGGCGGCATCGCCCCGTCCAAACAGGGTCTCACCGAGATCCGTCGGTATCTGCGTCGAAAGCTGGAAGCCGTCCCCGATCTGCCGCGGGCGGAACCGGGCACCCGCGTGCTGGCCTGCTCCAAGACCTTCGAGCAGCTCGCCCGGCTCGCCGCCGCCCGGGGCAAGGCACACCGCTCGCAACGGAGGCTGGCCCTGTCCCAGTTGCATGCCTGCGTCCCGGTACTGGCCGCCGCGAATCCGGCGCGCCGCGCCAAGCTCCCCGGCATCTCCCGGCACCGCGCCGAGCAGTCCCTGGCCGGAGCTCTGGTCGCCGAGGCCCTCATGGAGGCCTGCGAGGCGAAGGCGGTCGAGGTCTGCCCCTGGTCCACCCGCGAAGGCCTGCTGCTCGAGCACCTCGCCGCCCTCCACGACACACCCGGTGGTCCGGAGTCTCACCGGCCCGGGCGGACAGGGAAGTCGGACATGACGGTGGGCGAATGACGAGCCGAGTGATGATGATCTCTCCCGCGATCAGTGCGGCGCTGCGGGAGGCGCGCTTCGACGACGGATGCCCGCTCGACGCCACCGGCGCCGCGCGTGCGCGATCGGCCGCGGGCTCCCTTCCAGCAGCACAGCGGGTACTCGTATCCCCCACTCCGCGATGCCGGGAGACCGCGTCGGCGTTGGGGTTCGACGGCGCTGTCGAGAGCGCGCCTGCCGGGCTCGACGTGGGTGGTTGGCGGGGCCGTACGCTGGGCGACGTCAGCGCCGACGCCCCGGACGCCGTCGCCCTCTGGCTGGCGGACCCGACCGCCGCACCGCACGGCGGTGAGTCGGTGCACCAGTTGTGCGAGCGGGTCGCGGCCTGGCTGGACGAGGCCACGGGGTTCTCCGGACGGACCGTCGCCGTGGTGGAGCCGGAAGTCGTACGAGCCGCGGCCGTTCGGGCACTCGGGGCACCGGAGTCGGCGTTCTGGCGGATCGATGTACCGCCGCTGACCGCCACCGAGTTCAGCGGTCGTGCCGGACGCTGGAACGCGACGTTCGGGAGACCGCTCGGTCCCGCCGCGGGTGGCGATCAGGGCAGCACCCACTGACCTGACGCAGGCGACCTGACGGCTGCGCCCGGCCGACCGTGGGATCGGATCACGGGGACCCGCCGCGACTCGGATCGCTTCAGCTGGACTCGCGGACGATCAGTCGGCACGGGACGGTGTGCACCCCCGGTGCCGGGTCGGCGTCGATGGCTTCGAGGAGTCGCAGGGCGGCGATCCGGCCGATCTCGGTGAGATCCATGTCGATCGTCGTGAGGGGCGGCCTGCTGGCCAGGGCCATGGTGTCCCAGTTGTCGTAGCCGACGACCGCGATGTCGCCGGGCACGTTGACGCCCCGCTCGCGCAGCGCGTCCGCCACACCCCGGGCGATCTGGTCGTTGCCGCAGAAGAAGGCGTCCGTGTCCGGTGCCGTGCGCAGGACCGCGTCGGCGGCGCGCCGCCCCCACGCCTCGCTCCACTCCCCGTGGTGCACTCGCCCCGTCGAGAGTCCGAGGGAGGCCCGCTCCAGATGCTCGACCGCGTGCCGGGCCCGGTCGCGGGCGGCCGCGTGGTGTTCCGGGCCGGTGATGTGGGCGATGCGCGTGCGGCCCGCGGCCAGCAGGTGCTCGACGGCCAGTACGGCCCCGCCCCGGTCGTCGGAGACCACCGAGGTGTCGGCCGGATCGGTGGACGGCGAGAGCGCGTAGACGATGGGGACGGCCTCGATGCCGTCCAGGGGCGGACGGGGGTCCGTACGGCGGCCGGTGACGATGATGCCGTCCACCCGGCGGTCCATCAGGTTGCGCAGGTGGTGCTGTTCCCGGATCGCGTCACCGCGGGTGTCGCACAGCAGCACGGAGATCTTGCCGGCCCCGAGCGCGTCCTCGGCGCCGAGCAGTACGGGGGTGCTGAAGCGGCCGATGCCGTCGGTCGTCATCAGCCCGACCGTCCAGCTCCGCCCGGTGTGCAGGCTCTGCGCGTGCTGGTTGGGCCGGAACCCGAGTGCGTCGACGGCGTCAAGGACCCGCTGGCGGGTCTCGGGACGCATCCGCCCGCCGCCGTTCAGCGCCTTCGACGCCGTACCCACACTGACGCCCGCCAGGGCGGCGACGTCGGCGAGCTTCGCCGGGCCGGCGGAGCGGGAACCTGGAGCAACGGTCACGAGCAAACCTTTTCCTGGATGGCAACGACCCGTCCATCGTCGCAGCCTCACGGGGGTGAGTGCCAGCCACCGGGCAACAGAAAAATCTCTTGCCGCGACTCTTGACCCGACTACCCCGCTGCCCTCTACTTCTCGACAGGAAAAACGGTTGCTCAAACGAGTTCCGAGAACCTCTCGCCTCTTGAGCACGGGGGCCGTCGTGCCCTGCCCCGCAGCCCGGCCCCTCCCGCCACCACCCCTCTCGGAGAACCATGCCCCGCACAGACTCCGCCCTGCCCTCCCGCACCGACGTCTCGGCCGCCGCCGAACAGGGTGCTGCCCCCGTGGGCCCGGTCCGGCTCGGCCCGGACGCCCCCGCCGCGCTGCGCCCCGCCGCCGCGCAGGTGCGCACCGGCTTCTGGCACGCCCGGCGCGAGGTCAACGCGCACACCTCGATCCCGCAGGGCCCCGCTCTGCTGGAGTCCGCGGGCAACCTGCACAACCTGCGCCTGGCGGCCGGCACGGCCCAGGGCGAGTTCCAGGGTGGCTACCCCTTCGTCGACACCGACGTCTACAAGTGGCTGGAGGCCGCCTCCTGGCAGCTCGCCCCCAGCGGGCCGTCGGGCGACGGCGAGGAGAACAGCCCCCACCTGCGTCAACTCGCCGCCGAAGTCGAGCGGATCATCGCCCTGGTCGCCGACGCCCAGCAGTCCGACGGCTACCTCAACACCTGGTTCCAGGTCCGCAAGAACGGTGAGCGCTACCAGGACCTGCGCTGGGGGCACGAGTTGTACTGCGCGGGCCATCTGATCCAGGCGGCGGTGGCCCATCACCGTGCGACCGGTCGCGACGAACTCCTCGTCGTGGCACGACGGTTCGCCGACCACCTCGACTCCGTCTTCGGCCTTCCCGGCAGCGGCAGGCCGATCGACGGCGTCGACGGGCATCCGGAGGTGGAGACCGCCCTGGTCGAGCTGTACCGGGAGACCGGCGAGCGACGCTATCTGGATCTCGCCGGCTACTTCGTCGACCGTTACGGCCACGGCCTGCTCGGCGGCGAGGCGTACTGCCAGGACCGCGTGCCGTTGCGCGAGGCGGTCACCGTCGAGGGGCACGCCGTGCGTCAGTTGTATCTGCTGGCCGGTGCGACGGACGTGGCCACCGAGACGGGCGACGCCGAACTCCGTTCCGCCGCCGAGCGGTTGTGGCGGGCGATGACCACGACCAAGACCCATCTGACCGGTGGTCTCGGGGCGCACCACGACGAGGAGGACTTCGGCGACCCGTTCGAGCTGCCCAACGAACGCGCCTACTGCGAGACCTGCGCCGCCATCGCCTCGATCCAGTGGAGCTGGCGCATGGCCCTGCTCACCGGCGAGGCCCGCTACAGCGACCTGATCGAGCGCACCCTCTACAACGGTTTCCTCGCCGGTGTCTCGCTGGACGGCGAGAGCTGGTTGTACGTCAATCCGCTCCAGGTCCGCGACGGCCACACGGACCCGGGTGGCGACCAGTCGGCCCGCCGCACCCGCTGGTTCCGCTGCGCCTGCTGCCCCCCGAACGTGATGCGACTCCTGGCCGGACTCGAGCACTACCTCTCCTCGACCGACGCCGGGGGCCAGGGCCTGCAGATCCACCAGTACGTCACCGGCCACTACCGCGGTGACCTCGCCGGCACGCCCGTCACCGTGTCCGCCGAGACCGACTATCCCTGGCACGGCGCGGTGTCCCTGACCGTCGAGGAGACTCCGCGCGAGCGGCCCTGGACGCTGTCCCTGCGCATCCCTCAGTGGTGCCACGAGTACCGCGTGCGGTGCGGCGACCGGACGTACGACGAGGCCGACGCCCCCGTCACCGACGGCTGGCTGCGCCTGGAACGCACCTGGGCGCCGGGCGACCGGGTCGTCCTCGAACTCGGCCTGGAGCCCCGCCTCACCGCGGCCGACCCCCGGGTGGACGCGGTCCGCGGCTGTGTGGCCATCGAGCGGGGACCGCTCGTGTACTGCCTGGAGCAGGTGGACCACCCCGGGGGCGGTCTGGACGATGTCGTCATCGACACCGCGCACCCGCTCGCCGTGAAGCAGCGGCCGGATCTGCTCGGCGGTGTCACCACCGTGGTCGCCACGGGCCGTCGCCGCGCGGTCCCGGACACCGGTTGGTGGCCCTATCGGTCCGCCGACGCCGACCCGGCCATCGCACCCTCGGGCGAGTCCGTCGAGCTCACCGCGATCCCCTACTACGCCTGGGCCAACCGGCAGGACGGCAGCATGCGCGTCTGGCTGCCCACCTCCTGACGCCGGCCGCCCTCCACGGCATCCGCCCGGCATCCGCATACACCCCGTCACGCCGTCACCCCGTCACCCCGCACGACCACTCATGACCACTCATGACAACGAGGTCACCGCAATGCGAAACACCCGCAGAACTCTCCTCGCCGCCTGTGTCGCCGCCGGCACCCTCGCCTCCGTCACGGCCTGCGGGGGCGGCGGTTCGGGTTCCTCCGACTCCACCGGCAAGTCGGCGACGTACACCTTCTGGGACCCGTACCCGCAGTTCGACGCCTCCTCGGACTGGGGCAAGCGCGTCGCCCAGTGCGGTACCTCGGCGGGCGTCAAGATCAAGCGCACCGGCTACGACACCACCGACCTGGGCAACAAGGCGCTGCTGGCCGCCCAGCAGGGCAACGCGCCCGACGTGATGCTCGTGGACAACCCGGTCGTCTCCACACTGGTCGAGGCGGGGATCCTCAACAAGACGAACGACCTCGGTCTGGACACGTCCGCGATCCAGAAGAACATCATCGGCGCGGGCACCATCGACGGCGCCTCCTACGGCGTACCGATCGGCGCCAACACGCTCGCCCTCTACTACAACAAGAAGATCCTGACCGCGGCCCACGTCGACCCCGCCTCCATCAAGGACTGGGCGTCGCTCACGGCCGCCCTGAAGAAGGTCAAGTCGGCCGGGAAGAAGGGCATCACCTTCTCGGCGATCGGGACGGAGGAGGGCAGCTTCCAGTTCCTGCCGTGGTTCTGGGGCGCGGGCGGCGACCTCACCCACCTCGACTCGCCGAAGAGCGCCGCCGCGCTGTCACTGTGGAAGCAGTGGGTCGACGAGGGTCTCGCGCCCAAGGACGTCCTGAACAACACCCAGACCACCAGCTGGCAGGAATTCGCCACCGGCGACTACGCCTTCGGCGAGAACGGCACCTGGCAGCTCGCCAACGCGGAGAAGGCCGGATTCCCCTACGGGGTCGTCAGCATTCCCGGGCAGAACGGCGGTTCGGCGCCGGTGCCGACCGGCGGCGAGTTCGTCACCGTACCCGTGCAGCGGGACACCGCGCGCTACGACATCAGCAAGAAGATCGTCACCTGTCTGACCAGCTCGGAGAGCCTGCTGGCGAGCGACACCGCCCTGACGTACGTCGCACCCACCGCGGCGGTCCAGGCCCAGCAGGTCGAGGCGAACCCGAAGCTCAAGCCATGGGTGGCGGCCGTGGCCGCCGCGCGTGGCCGTACCAGCGGCGGTCTCGGCACGAAGTACCCCACCATCTCGCAGCCGATGTGGACGGCCGTACAGGCGGCCCTGTCCGGTGGCAAGAGCCCCAAGGCGGCTCTCGACGCCGCGCAGACGGCGGCCGGCAAGAGCAAGGGCTGACGCGACCGGCCAGAGCAAGGACCGACAGCGCGCGGCGCCGCAGGCCGCGTCCGGACACCGCCACCCGCATCCAGGAGTTCGTATGACCATCGCCCGAGTCGACCGCCGTCCCAAGCGGTCCCCGGCCGTGTCCGGAGCGGCGGGCGGCGCCGACCGGCGTGACGTGCCGCCACGCCGTCGGCGCGGCAGGGACCGGCTGACCGCGCTGGGCTTCCTCGCCCCGCTCGTGGCCTACCTCGCCGCCTTCTACCTCTATCCGCTCTACCGCAACCTCGATCTGAGCCTGCGTGACTACACGGTCCGCTCGTTCGTGGCGGGCGACGCGCCGTTCTCGGGCTGGGACAACTTCTCCCAGATTCTGAACGACCCGACCTTCGGGCCCGCGCTGCGCAACACGATGGTGTTCACCTTCGTGTCGATCGCGCTCCAGTACGCGGCCGGGCTGGCGCTCGCGGTCTTCTTCAACCGGCACTTCCGTCTCTCCACCACGCTGCGGGCGCTGTTCCTCATCCCGTGGCTGCTGCCGCTGATCGTGTCGGCGTCGACCTGGTCCTGGATGCTGAACAGCGAGTCGGGCGTGGTCAATTACGCCCTCCACCTCGTCGGTGTTCCGCCCGTCGACTGGCTGACCTCGCCGCACTGGGCGCTCGCCTCGGTCGTCATCGCCAACGTCTGGATCGGCATCCCCTTCAACCTCGTCATCCTCTACAGCGGTCTGCAGAACATCCCCGGGGAGCTGTACGAGGCCGCCTCACTGGACGGGGCGAGCGGTCGGCAGCAGTTCCGGCGCATCACCTTTCCCCTGCTGCGGCCGGTCTCCGCGATCACGCTGCTGCTCGGACTGGTCTACACGCTCAAGGTGTTCGACCTGATCTGGATCATGACCAAGGGAGGTCCCGGCGACTCCTCGTCGACGCTGGCGACCTGGTCGTACCAGCTCGCGTTCGGCACTCTGCTCCCGCACTTCGGTCCCGGTGCCGCCGTCGGCAACATCCTCATCCTCATCGCCCTCGTCTTCGGCCTGCTGTACATCCGCGTCCAGAGGAGGCAGGAAGCGTGAAGTCTCCCGCGAGTTCCCGCCGTCACACCGCCGTCGGACTCCTGCTGACCGGGATCATGCTGTTCCCGGTGTACTGGATGCTGAACGTGTCCCTCACCCCGCAGCAGGACATGCGCAAGTCCCCGCCCGACCTGTTCCCGCTGCACCCCACGTTCGCGGGCTACCGGGCCGTGCTGCACGACCAGATGCCCTATCTCGGCACCAGTCTGCTGATCGGCCTCGGCACGGTCGCCGCCACCCTCGTCCTCGCCGCGCCGGCCGGCTACTCACTGGCGAAACTCCGCCCCCGCGGCGGCGGCATCATGGGCCTCGCCCTCCTCGTCGCCCAGATGATCCCCGGCATCGTCATGGCGATGGGGTTCTACGGGATCTTCCTCAACCTCGGCCTGCTGAACTCCTGGTGGGGCCTGATCATCGCGGACTCCACCATCGCCGTGCCCTTCGGCGTCATGATCTTCACGGCGTTCATGTCGGGCATCCCCGACGAGCTCACCGCCGCCGCGCGCATCGACGGCGCGGGTACCTGGCGCACCTTCTGGTCCGTCGTCCTGCCGGTGAGCCGTAACGCCGTGGTCACCGTCTCGCTGTTCAGTTTCCTGTGGGCCTGGTCCGACTTCGTCTTCGCCAACACCCTCGACGGCGGCGGCGATCTTCGCCCGATCACCCTCGGCATCTACCGCTACATCGGCAACAACAACCAGGAATGGAACGCGATCATGGCCACCGCCGTCGTCGCGTCCGTACCCGCCGCCGTCCTGCTCGTCCTCGCGCAGCGGTACGTGGCCGCCGGGGTCACCGCGGGCGCGGTCAAGGACTGACCGGGACGTCAGCCCCCGTCCACCTCCTCATCCGTCAGGAGAGCCGCCACCCATGCCTGTTTTGAGATCTCAACCACGCGCGCCCAGAAGGCCGTTCGACCGCACGGCCGCCGCCGTCCTCGCGACGGCCCTGGCCGCCGCCGCGACCGCCCTCACCGGCACGCCCGCCCAGGCGGCCCCCACCGCGTCCACGACCCTGGTCGTCAACGCCGCCCAGACCCTGCGGTCCGTCACCCATGTCGCCACGGGCAGCCTCTACGGCCTCGCCGACGCGAGCACCCCGGCCGACAGCCTCGTCCAGCCGCTGAAGCCGAACACCTTCGTCCAGATGGCACCCGGCGGCCACCAGTTGCCCAACGGTGAGCCGAGCCCCGCCGGAGACTCCCTGGTCGTCGCCCCCAAGGCCGCCAGGGCCGGTGCGAAGGTCGTCGTCCGGATGCCCGACTGGTACCCCGACTTCCCCTACAAGTGGGTGAGCTGGAACGACTGGCTGTCCGCCGTCGACACCCAGGTCGCCTCGGTCAAGTCCTCCGGCGCCGGAAACATCAGCGCGTACGAGTTGTGGAACGAGCCCGACTGGACCTGGGCCACCGCCAACGCCGGTGCTTTCGACGCGGGTTGGGCACGGACGTACAAGGAGGTACGTGTCAAGGACACCGCCACTCCCATCCAGGGGCCCAGTTACTCGGCGTGGAACCAGAGCTGGATGAGCCAGTTCCTCACCGACGCCAAGGCCAGTGGCACCGTCCCGGACGTCATCGCCTGGCACGAGCTCCAGGGCAGCAAGGACATCGCCGCGCACGTGTCCGCCTACCGCTCCCTGGAGAGCGGCCTCGGCATCAGCCCGCGGCCGATCTCCATCGAGGAGTACGCGACACCGAGTGAGATGGGCATACCGGGCGCTCTCGTCGGTTACGTCGCCAAGTTCGAGCGGGCGGGCGTCCACGACGCGGAACTCGCCTTCTGGAACCACTACGGAACCCTGGGCGACACCCTCACCGACACCGGCGGATCGCCCAACGGCTCCTACTGGCTCTACAAGTGGTACGGCGACATGTCCGGGAACATGCTCACCACCACTCCCCCGGCGCAGACCGGCATCGACGGCGCCGCCTCGCTCACCGGTGACGGCCGGCAGATCAGCGTGATCTTCGGCGGAGGCACCGGTTCGACGGCCGTCACCGTCAACGGACTCGGCTCCCTGTCCGCCTTCGGCGGCACGGTCCACGTCAAGCTGGAGTACACCCCGTCCAAGGGCCGCACCACGGCCGTCTCCGCCCCGTACACCATCTCCGAGAGCGACTATCCGGTCAGCAACGGCTCCATCACCGTCCCCGTCGCGATGAACGCGTCCGACGGCTACCACCTGGTCGTCACGCCCAGCGGGACGTCCACCTCGCTCGCCGGGCGCTATCAGATCAGCAACAAGAACAGCGGGCTCGCGCTGGACCCACAGAACGCGGGCACCGCACAGGGCACCGCCGTCGTCCAGGCCACCTCGACCACCGGCACCGACCAGAACTGGACGCTGGTGTCGGCGGGTTCGGGCCTCTACAAGATCGTGAACCAGGCCAGTGGTCTGCTGCTCGGCATCAACGGCATGAGCACCGCCGCCGGAGGTACGGCCCTGGTCTGGGGCGACAACGGCACCGCCGACCACCTCTGGCAACTGATCCCCGCCGACAACGGCTCCTACAAGATCGCCAACTACAACAGCGGCCTCCTGCTCGGGGTCACCAACATGAGCACCTCTGCCGGCGCCCAGGTCCTCCAGTGGGACGACAACGGCACCGCCGACCATCTGTGGAAACTCACCTCGCGCTGAGTGCCCGACCGAATGTCGCGTCGAGCGCCCGGCCGAACGCTCCCGCGCCTGCCGCCCACCGCAGGCGCGGGAGCGTCGACATCGGCGTGCACCTGTACGAATGCCGTGAAATGGTCGAGTGACTGGTCCCGAACGGGACCGCGCACCGCTTTTCGGCGTGGTCCCGATCTCTGGGCGCGAGGGCCGTGATGCCGACGATGAGTCCTCCCCGAAAGGCGCGCCGCACCCGTTTCGGCGTGCTCGCGCCTTGCTGCGCCCTCTTGATCGCGAGCTGCTGGGTCACTTCAGGGACGGCAGTCACCACGGCGCTCCCGGACGCGTCGCCCGGCGCCACGAACGCGACCGGTTCCGCTTCCCGGCGGCCGGCGCTGAAGCCGATCGATCCGGCCGCATTCCGATCCGCCGTGGCCGGCGCCGCCAGGAAACTGTTCGTCCCCGGGGCGGTGGTCCTGCTGCGCACCCCGCAGGGCACCTTCGAGGCAAAGGTCGGCGCCACCGATCTGAGCGGCCACACTCCGCCCGACGCGGGCACGCATTTCCGGATCGCCTCCAACACCAAGACCATGACATCGGCGCTGATCATGTTGCTCGCCCAGGACGGCAGGCTCCACCTCGGCGACCCGGTGTCCGCCTACGTCCCGGACGTGCCGGGCGGCAAGCACATCACCATCGCCGACCTGCTGAAAATGCGCAGCGGACTCTACGACTACACGAGCGCCCCCGAACTGGCGGCGACTCTGGACGCCGACCCGGCGAAGGCCTGGACCCCACACGAGGTACTGGCCATGGCGTTCCGGCATCCACCGGAGTTCCCGCCCGACGCGTCCTTCGAGTACTGCAACACCAACTACGCACTGCTGGGTCTCGTAGCCGAGAAGGCCGGCGGGCGCCCCTTGGCCCAGCAGTTCCAGGACCGTCTGTTCGGCCCACTGGGGCTGCGGCGGACCTCGCTCCCCGCCGCCGACGACAGCTCCCTGCCGGACCGCTTCTCCCACGGCTACATGTACGGGGGGTCGTCCTACGCGCTGGTCGACAAGCCGTATCCGCCCGAGCTGCAGGCCGCCGCGCGGACCGGGAAACTCCCGCCCGTCGACTACACCCGCCAGAACCCCTCGTACGCCACCGCCGCCGGCGGCGTCATCTCCACGGCGGACGACCTGTCCACATGGATCCGGGCACTGGTCTCGGGGAAGGTCCTGAACCCCACGTACCAGCGGGAATGGCTCCACAGCCCGCAACCCGAGGACCCCGAGGC
Organism: Streptomyces sp. RLB3-17; assembly: GCF_007113425.2. Lineage (NCBI taxonomy): Bacteria > Bacillati > Actinomycetota > Actinomycetes > Kitasatosporales > Streptomycetaceae > Streptomyces > Streptomyces sp. RLB3-17. The sequence goes on from NZ_CP041610.2 coordinate 889,357, forward strand.
ACCCGAAGGACAGCGATACGGCTACGGCATCGGCTATCAGCGTTTCGGCCCGAACGCCGCGATGTACTACCACGGCGGCGAGCTTCCGGGCTTCAACTCGTTCATCGGCCACGACCCGGACAACGACGTCACGCTCGTCATCTGGACGAACCTGACCCTGTCACCGGACGGCAGGACCACGGCGAACGCCTTGCTCCCCACCGTTCTCGACGAGATCTACGCGGGATTGCCGCCGTCACCCGCACCGTCCTCCACCGCCACGCGGTGACCTCGCATGGACACGCTTGCTTAAGTCAATCAATCTGGATTATGGTTGAGTGAGTTAAGCAAACCGGCTCGCCCGACGGAGGCACGTCCATGTCCGACGCCCTTGCCCGACCCACCGACGCCGAGGGCTCCGCCCCGCCGAGGTCGACCGCCGTGGTCGCGGTTCTGGCCTTCGCCGGCATCGTGGTCTCGCTGATGCAGACCCTGGTCATCCCGATCGTCCCCGAGCTGCCGAAGCTCCTCGACGCCTCGGCGTCGAACACCGCGTGGGCGGTCACCGCCACCCTCCTCGCCGCCGCCGTCGCCACCCCGGTCGTCGGCCGCCTCGGGGACATGTTCGGCAAGCGCCGCATGCTCCTGGTCAGCATCGTTCTGCTGATCTCCGGCTCGGTGGTCTGCGCGCTCAGCGACTCCCTCATCCCGATGATCGCCGGACGCGCCCTCCAGGGCCTGGCCGCCGCCGTGGTCCCGCTCGGCATCAGCATCATGCGTGACGTACTGCCTTCGGAGCGGCTCGCCGGCTCGACCGCGCTCATGAGCGCCTCCCTCGGCGTCGGCGGCGCCCTCGGCCTGCCCTCCGCGGCCTTCATCGCCGACAACTTCGACTGGCACATCCTGTTCTGGACCTCGGCCGCGCTCGGCGCCGTCGCCCTCGTGCTCGTCCTGGTCCTCGTGCCCGAGTCCAAGGTCCGCACCGGCGGCCGCTTCGACCTGCTCGGCTCCGTCGGCATGGCGGTCGGCCTGGTCTCCCTGCTGCTGGCCGTCTCCAAGGGCGCCGACTGGGGCTGGGGCAGCGCCACCACCCTCGGCCTGCTCGCCGTCGCGGTCGTCGTCCTGTCGGCGTGGGGCGTCTACGAGCTGCGCATCGCCAAGCCGCTGGTCGACCTGCGCACCACCGCCCGTCGCCAGGTGCTGTTCACCAACCTCGCCTCGGTGGCCTTCGGCTTCTCGATGTTCGCCATGTCCCTGGTGCTGCCGCAGCTCCTCCAGCTGCCCGAGCAGACCGGCTACGGCCTCGGCAAGTCCATGATGACCGTCGGTCTGGTCCTCGCCCCGCAGGGTCTGGTGATGATGGCGATGGCGCCGCTGTCCGCCGCCATCACGAGGGCCAAGGGCCCCAAGACCACCCTGATGCTCGGCGCCGTCATCGTCGCCGCGGGCTACGGCCTCAACATCGTGCTGATGTCCGAGGTCTGGCACCTCGTCCTGGTCTCCTGCATCATCGGCGGCGGCGTCGGGTTCGCCTACGGCGCCATGCCCGCCCTCATCATGGGCGCCGTGCCCGCCTCCGAGACGGCCGCCGCCAACAGCCTGAACACCCTGATGCGGTCCATCGGTACATCGTTCGCCAGTGCCATCGCCGGTGTCGTCCTGGCGCAGATGACCACCGACTTCGGCACCACCGCGCTGCCCTCGGAGAACGGCTTCAAGGTGGTCATGGCCATCGGTGCCGGTGCCGCCCTCCTCGCCCTCGCCCTCGCCGCCTTCCTGCCCGGCCGGCGGGCGGCGGGCTCGGCGACGCCGGTGGCCGGTGGGCCGGCCGAGCGGCCCGCGGAGGTCTCCGGGGCGAAGTCGTAGCGGTCACGGAGGCGGGGTACGGGCCTGCCGTACCCCGCCGACACCAGATCCAAGGCGGTCGCCGCCCCCGTTCCCCGGGGCCGGCGACCGCCTTGGTGCTTCCGTAGGGTTCGCGGCGTCGCCCCCTGAAGGGCTTGGAAACCCGCTGCGCGTTGCCGGCAGCCCCGGCCCCGCGGGACGGTGGACCGTGGTGCGCTCACCACCGGCCTGCCGGGCGGCTTGTGCGGTTCCTGGTGACGCTGCTGACCGGGGCCTGAAAGCGACCGCCCGGGCCCGTGTGGCCCCGGCTCCCGATCGCCGCGGCGTCGACCGCCGCGCCCACGGCGACCGTGCCGACCCCCTCCTGTGCCGGCGCCCCAGCGCTCGGTACGTGACGCGGGCCCCGTGCGTGTCACAGTCCATCGGCCATCCCGTTGCCCGAAGATGTCCCGTCCACCGTCGGATGGAGGGTGACCCAGCGTCCGACCAGGCGTTCACACCTTGACAAGGCATCGCAGCAGCTGGTGCCCATCACCAGATCGAACGGTAATTCGACACGCATACTTATCGGCTCCTCGGGGAAGACGCGTCGACGACAACCACCCCAAACATGCCCAGTTCACCACCCCAGTCCCCCAGCGAGCACCTCTCCTTGACCAACACAGGCGGTCCCATCGTGAGCAAGTCTTCCTTCGCCGAGCCGGAGCAATCCGAATCGCCGGTCCGATCGAAGACTCACCACCGCGAGGTGACTCACCCCGGTCCACTGCCCTCCCTCACCGGTCTGCGCTGGGTGGCGGCCCTTCTCGTCTTCTGCCTGCACACCCGCAATCTGGGCTACTTCAACGGGCAGGCCCGTCACTTCGCCGACTGGGGCTTCGGGGCGGGCTCCACCGGGGTCTCCTTCTTCTTTCTGCTCTCCGGCTTCGTCCTCGGCTGGTCCGCCCGGTCCGACGACCGCCCCACGGCCTTCTGGCGCCGCCGCTTCGCCCGCCTCTACCCCGTCCACCTGGTCACGGCCTGTATCGCGGTATTCGTCATGGGCATGGGCAAGCCGGCCGGCAGCGCGGCGAATCTGCTCCTCGTCCACTCCTGGTGGCACCCGTGGTGGCAGACACTCGACCCCGTCAGCTGGTCGCTCGCGTGCGAGGCGTTCTTCTACGCGACCTTCCCCGCGTTCGCCCTGCTGCTGCGGCACGCCGGGGCCCTCACCGCGACCGCGCTCGCCGGCGCGAGCGTCCTGACCGTGCTCATCCTGACCCGGGCGGACCTGCATCTGGGGGTCGGCCGCACCCTGTACTCCTTCCCCGCCGCCCGGCTGCCGGAGTTCGTCCTCGGAGTCGCCGTCGCCCGCCTCGTGCTCCTCGGCCGCTGGCGCGGCCCCGGCCTGGAGGCGTCGGTGGCCCTGACGATCATCGGCTACTTCCTGGTCTCCCAGGTCGGCGGATCGTACGCCTGCGTCGCCTGCACCTTGGTCGGTTTCACCTGTCTGATCCCCGCGGCCGCCCTGGCCGACGTACGCGGCCTGCCCAGCTTGTGGCGGCATCCGGCCCTCGTCCGACTGGGTGAACTCTCCTTCGCCTTCTACATGGTCCACCTGCTCGTGCTGCGCGCGGGGCAGCACCTGTTCAAACCGTCGCCGATCGGCGCGCTCACCGCCTTCGGGGTGTCCCTTGCTCTCGCCTGGCTCCTGTACGAGTACGTGGAGGTACCCGCCCGGCGATGGCTTCTGCGGCCCTTCCTGAGATCCCTGCGACGCACCCCGGTGTCGCGTTGATCAGGCGGGGCTGTCCCACAGGACATGCAGGGTGGGCGGCTTGCGGAAGACCAGCCCCTGCGGAGTGGCCGGACGGGCCGGGTCGAGGCGCAGGGCGGGGAGGCGTTCGAGCAGGCGCTGAAGGGCGATCCGGGTCTCCAGTCGGGCGAGGTGCGCGGCGAGGCAGTAGTGCGGGCCGTGCGCGAAGGCCAGCTGGAGACGCGCGTTCTCGCGGCGGACGTCGAACCGATCGGGATCGGCGAAGACGGCCGGGTCGCGGTTGGCGCCGGACAGGGAGACGGTGACCAGTTCACCCCGGCGGATCGTGGCCGGGCCGAGGACGGTGTCACGGGTGGCGTAGCGGTCCACGACCGCCGCTCCGGGTTCGAGGCGCAGCGATTCCTCGATCGCTCCGTCCAGCAGGCCGTCGTCATCACGGACGAGGGCGAGTTGGTCGGGGTGTCGCAGCAGGTGCAGCAACGCGTTGGTGATCATCGCCTCGGTGGTCTCTATCCCACCGAACATCAGCACCGCGGCGTTGGACGCCACTTCGGGCAGTGCCAGCCGCTCGGCGGCGGAGCCGAGGAGCGACGCCGTACCCGGGTCGGCGACGGTGGCCTCGACGGCGGCCCTCAGCCGCGCGTACGCCTCGGCGCCCGCGGGTGCCGCCTCGTGTCCTGCGGTGATGTCCGAGACCGACCGCACGATGGAGTCGTACCAGGAGAGCACCGTGTCCGCGGTGGTGCCGACCAGCCCGAGCGCCTCGGTCACGACGGCGACGGCGAGCGGGCCGGCGAAGGCGCGTCGCAGTTCGACGGCGCCCGCCGGTTCCAGCGCGGTGATGAGCCGGTCGGTCTCCCGCTCGATGAACGCGGCGAAGCCGACGCGTACTTCCCTGGGGCGGAAGGGAGCGGTGAAGGGCTCCCGGTGGCGTGCGTGCTCGTCACCGTCCAGGGACAGCATGCTCGGGCCGACGACCTGTGCGGTGGAGAACCGGGGGTCGTCGACGGTGAAGGTCGCGGGGTCGCGCATCACGTTCAGCGCGAGATCGCGGCGGGTCACCAGCCAGCCGTCCAGCTCGGGCAGCCAGGAAACGGGCTCGTGGGCGCGGAGTCGCGCCAGGCGCGGATGCGGATCCGCGGCGAGTTCGGCGAGCGTGGTCGCGGCACCGAGCGGGAAGGAGCCGACGGCGCTCATCGCAAGCCTTGGCCGGGCACGGGGAATTGGATCACAACCAAGGCTAACAATCGTGCCGAAGCCGCGGCCGACGGGGGCGTGGTGTCGCCACCGGGATCCTCGACGTACTGCTGCTGCCCGCCCTGGACGACCGAGCCCGGGCGGTGACCGATCATCAGGACACCGCGGCGCTGAACTTCCTCCGCTGCCGGGGCCGGCGCCAGACCGTGTACCCGCGGCCAGGGGCGCACCCCGCGCAGATCGTCCTCCTCGCTCCGCGGTACCCGGCGGTGTCCGAGATCCCTGTGCTGCCGTAGTACGAACCCGGCCTGTTGATCAAGACCACCCCTGGGAGGTCAAGGTCACAGCCGCGTCCTCTGCTGCTCACCTGCGTATCTGGCCTAGCATCCGAGCATGACGGTCCTGCCTGACGACGGGCTCTCGCTGGCCGCCGAGTTCCCTGACGCGACCCATGAGCAGTGGCAACGCCTGGTTGAAGGCGTCCTGCGCAAGTCGGGCAAGGAAGTCTCGGGCGCGGCAGCGGAAGACGCCCTGTCCACCACGCTGGAGGACGGGCTGCGCGCCCGTCCCCTGTACACCGCGGACGACTCCGCGCCCGATCCCGGCCTGCCCGGTTTCGCTCCCTTCGTACGGGGCGGACGCCCCGAGGGCAACACCCTCGGCGGCTGGGACGTACGGCAGCAGCACACGGCCGCCGACGGCGCTGCGGTCCTCGGGGACCTGGAGAACGGCGTCACCTCGCTCTGGCTGGTCGCCGGTGCGGACGGCATTCCGGTGTCCTCGCTCGACCGGGTCCTCGACGGCGTCTATCTCGACCTGGCGCCCGTCGTCCTCGACGCGGGACGTGACGTCGAGCCCGCCGCACGCGAGTTGCTACGGCTCTACCAGGAGCGCGGGGTCGCCAAGGAGGCGGCGCGCGGCAACCTGGGAGCCGACCCGCTGGGCCACGAGGCCCGCACGGGAGACGGCGGGCTCGACTTCGCGCCCGTCGCCTCCCTCGCGGGGCTGTGCGCCGAGGAGTACCCGGGGCTGCGGGCGCTGACCGTGGACGCGCTGCCGTACCACGAGGCCGGTGGCTCGGCGGCGCAGGAGCTGGGCAGTTCGCTGGCGACCGGCGTCGCCTATCTGCGGGAGCTGACCGAGGCGGGCCTGAGCGTCCAACAGGCCGCCGCCCAGTTGGAGTTCCGGTACGCGGCCACCGCCGACCAGTTCCTGACCATCGCCAAGCTGCGGGCGGCGCGCCGGCTCTGGGCGCGGGTGACCGAGGTCTGCGGGGCCCCGGGCGGGCAGGTGCAGCACGCGGTGACCTCGCCGGTGATGATGTCCCGCCGCGATCCGTGGGTGAACATGCTGCGCACGACGGTCGCGACTCTGGCCGCCGGAGTGGGTGGCGCCGACGCCGTCACCGTGCTGCCCTTCGACCACGCCCTGGGGCTGCCGGACGCGTTCGCCCGGCGGATCGCCCGCAACACCTCGACCATCCTGGTCGAGGAGTCGCATCTGTCCCGGGTGATCGACCCGGCGGGCGGCTCCTGGTACGTGGAGCGACTCACGGACGAACTCGCCCACGCGGGCTGGGAGTTCTTCCAGTGGATCGAGCGGGAGGGCGGCCAGGCGGCGGCCCTGCGCTCCGGACGGCTCGGCCAGGACCTCGCCCGCACCTGGGAGGCGCGCAGCGCGAAGCTCGCCAAGCGGCGCGAACCCGTCACCGGGGTCAGCGAGTTCCCGAACCTCGCCGAACGCCTCGTAGAACGCGCTCCCGCCCCCGTACCGCCGTCCGGCGGGCTGCCGCGGGTGCGGCGCGACGAGGCGTTCGAGGCGCTGCGAGCCCGGTCCGACGCCCACCTGGCGGCGACCGGTTCCCGGCCGCGGATCTTCCTGGCCGCCCTCGGCCCGGCCGCCGCGCACACCGCCCGCCTCACCTTCGCCTCGAACCTGTTCCAGGCGGGTGGCATCGAGCCCGTCACCGAGGGCGCCTTCGAGGACAGCGGTGCCACCGAGGTCTGCCTGTGCTCCAGCGACACGCTGTACGAGGAGCGGGCCGCGGAGGTCGCCGAGGAGCTGAAGGCGACGGGCGCCGGGCACGTGTTCCTCGCGGGCCGTCCCGGGCAGTACCCGGATGTCGATGCCTATGTCTTCGCGGGGTGCGACGCCGTCGCCGTGCTCTCCGCCACCCTCGACCGTATGGGAGTGTCCTGATGGCAGCGAGGGGAATCCCCGACTTCTCCGGGATCGAGCTGGGGGTCCCGAAGGCCGACGGCGGGAACGACGAGTGGCGAAGCGCCGTCAAGAAGGCCACGGGCGGGGCCGATCTCCTGTGGGAGACCCCGGAGGGCATCGCGGTCGAGCCGCTGTACACCGGGCAGGACCTGGAGGGCCTGGACTTCCTGGGCACCTACCCGGGCATCGCCCCGTATCTGCGCGGCCCGTACCCGACGATGTACGTCAACCAGCCCTGGACGATCCGTCAGTACGCGGGCTTCTCCACTGCGGAGGAGTCCAACGCCTTCTACCGGCGCAATCTCGCGGCCGGTCAGAAGGGCCTGTCCGTCGCCTTCGACCTGCCCACCCACCGCGGCTACGACAGCGACCACCCGCGCGTGACCGGTGACGTCGGCATGGCGGGCGTGGCGATCGACTCGATCTACGACATGCGCCAGCTCTTCGACGGCATCCCGCTGGACAAGATGACCGTGTCGATGACCATGAACGGTGCGGTACTGCCCGTACTCGCGCTCTACATCGTGGCCGCCGAGGAACAGGGCGTACCGCCCGAGAAGTTGGCCGGGACCATCCAGAACGACATCCTCAAGGAGTTCATGGTCCGCAACACCTACATCTATCCGCCGAAGCCGTCGATGCGGATCATCTCCGACATCTTCGCCTTCACCTCGCAGCGGATGCCGCGCTACAACTCCATCTCCATCTCCGGCTACCACATCCAGGAGGCGGGCGCGACGGCCGACCTGGAGCTGGCGTACACGCTGGCCGACGGGGTGGAGTACATCCGGGCGGGGCGGGAGGCGGGGATGGACGTGGACACGTTCGCGCCCCGGCTCTCCTTCTTCTGGGCGATCGGCATGAACTTCTTCATGGAGATCGCCAAGATGCGGGCGGCGCGGCTGCTGTGGGCCAAGCTGGTCAAGCAGTTCGATCCACAGAACGCCAAGTCCCTTTCCCTGCGCACCCATTCGCAGACCTCCGGCTGGTCGCTGACCGCACAGGACGTGTTCAACAACGTCACGCGCACGTGCGTGGAGGCGATGGCGGCGACGCAGGGGCACACCCAGTCGCTGCACACCAACGCCCTCGACGAGGCGCTCGCCCTGCCCACCGACTTCTCGGCGCGCATCGCCCGCAACACCCAGCTGCTGATCCAGCAGGAGTCGGGCACGACACGGGCGATCGACCCCTGGGGTGGCAGCGCGTACGTCGAGAAGCTGACGTACGACCTCGCCCGCCGTGCCTGGCAGCACATCGAGGAGGTCGAGGCGGCGGGCGGCATGGCCAAGGCCATCGACGCGGGCATCCCCAAGCTGCGCATCGAGGAGGCGGCTGCCCGCACCCAGGCCCGGATCGACTCCGGACGCCAGCCGGTCATCGGCGTGAACAAGTACCGGGTGGAGACCGACGAGCAGATCGACGTCCTCAAGGTCGACAACTCCTCCGTGCGCACGCAGCAGATCGAGAAGCTGCGGCGGCTGCGCGCGGAGCGCGACGAACAGGCGTGCCAGGACGCCCTGCACGCCCTGACCCGGGCTGCCGAAGGCACCGGCAATCTCCTGGAGCTGGCGGTGAACGCGGCCCGCGCGAAGGCCACGGTCGGCGAGATCTCCGACGCCCTGGAGAAGGTCTACGGGCGGCACGCGAGCCAGATCCGTACGATCTCGGGTGTGTACCGCACCGAAGCCGGCGAGTCGCCGTCCGTCGAACGCACCCGCACCCTGGTGTCCTCCTTCGAGGAGGCCGAGGGCCGTCGGCCCCGCATCCTGGTCGCCAAGATGGGCCAGGACGGGCACGACCGCGGCCAGAAGGTGATCGCCACCGCCTTCGCCGACCTCGGCTTCGACGTCGACGTCGGCCCGCTGTTCCAGACCCCGGGCGAGGTCGCGCGCCAGGCCGTCGAGGCGGACGTGCACATCGTCGGGGTGTCCTCGCTGGCCGCCGGGCACCTCACCCTCGTACCGGCGCTCAGGGAGTCGCTCGCCGAGGAGGGCCGCGAGGACATCATGGTCGTGGTCGGCGGGGTGATCCCGCCGCAGGACGTGCCCACGCTCCTCGAGATGGGCGCGGCGGCCGTCTTCCCGCCCGGGACGGTGATCCCGGACGCGGCGTACGACCTGGTGCGGCGGCTGTCCGCCGACCTCGGCCACGACCTCTGACCCCCATGGCGATCGACCTCGACATCTATGTGAAGGGCGTACTCGACGGAAGGCGGGCGCTGGTGGCGCGCGCCATCACGCTCGTGGAGTCGACGAGGCCCCAACACCGTGCCCTGGCACAGGAGTTGCTGACCGAGCTGCTGCCGCACAGCGGGAAGGCGCGGCGGATCGGCATCAGCGGCGTACCCGGTGTGGGCAAGTCGACGTTCATCGACGCGTTCGGCACGCTGCTCACCTCGCTCGGGTACCGGGTCGCGGTGCTCGCCGTCGATCCGTCGTCGAGTCGGACCGGCGGTTCGATCCTGGGTGACAAGACCCGGATGGAGCGCCTGGCCGTCGACCCGGCGGCCTTCGTACGCCCCTCCCCCACCGCGGGCACGCTCGGCGGGGTCGCGAAGGCGACCCGGGAGTCGATCGTGGTGATGGAGGCGGCGGGCTACGACGTGGTCCTGGTGGAGACGGTCGGCGTCGGCCAGTCCGAGACCGCGGTTGCGAACATGGTCGACTCCTTCCTGCTCCTGACCCTCGCCCGTACCGGGGACCAGTTGCAGGGCATCAAGAAGGGCGTCCTGGAACTGGCGGACGTCATCGCCGTCAACAAGGCGGACGGCCCGCACGAGCGCGACGCCCGTGGTGCGGCACGGGAGTTGGCGGGCGCGCTGCGGCTGATGCATCCCGTCGACGCCGCCTGGACGCCGCCGGTGCTGAGTTGCAGTGCCCGTGAGTCGACAGGTCTGGGCACGGTGTGGGAGCGCCTCGAACAGCACCGCACGCTCCTCGACTCCACCGGCCGCCTCGCCGCCAAGCGCCGCGACCAGCAGGTGGACTGGACGTGGACGATGGTCCGCGACGAACTCCTCGGCCGCCTGCACGCCGACGCGGCCGTACGCGCCCTCACCCCCGGCCTCGAACAGCAGGTGCGGGACGGGGAGTTGACGGCCACGCTGGCCGCCGAGCGGATCCTGGGGGTGTTCGGCGGCGAGCGCGGCTGAACCGCGTACAGGGCGCACCGGGTGATGCGGTGAGCCCTGTACGCGCCCCTGTGTACCGGGGGAAAATCCGCCATGTCGACGGTCATATGGCTGGGGTGGTGCGTACTCAGCCGCTCATTTTCCAGAAAGCAGGTCGGCTGCCGTGCTCTTGCGTCTGCCCACGTCCGTTTCCGAAACCCAGGAGTGCATGGCCGAGGGGGCGGTGCCCATAGGCGGGGCGACCCTGATATGGGCCACCTGGCAGCGGGACGGCTTCCCCGAGCAGGCCATGTCGCTGCGCGACCTGCCGGAAGCCAACACGATCGGCCGCGAGACGCTGGGCGGGGCCGTGATACTGAACCGGATCGACGACCGCGTGCCCGAAGCACTGCGCCGGGCGGCCGCCACCGTGGGGACCGGAGCCGTGCGCCGCACGGCCACCGTCGGCGGCAACATCGTCGGGAGCACCCTGCGCTGTCTGCTGCCCGCCGCACTCGTGCTGGAAGCGCGCGCGGTGGTCCTGGATCCGGACAGCGTCTACGAGACCGACCTGACCGAGGTACTGGCCAAGGGCCACCTGCTGCTCGGCCTCCGCTGGCGCGAGCCCATCACCAGCACGTACCGCAAGCTGCCCGGCGAAGCGGGCGGTCCGCCACCACTGGTCGTCGCCGCCGCTCTGCACACCGTCGGCACCGGAGGAACGCGCCTGCGCGTCGCCGTCCGCGACGGGTACGACGTACTCACCGAGAGCACCGAGTACGACGCCGGTTCCGACTCGGCCTCCGACGTCGAACAGGTCCTCGACGATCTGCGTCGCACGGCTGTCGGCGCACTGCACGCCACGGCCCGGGAAGCGGTCGACGAACTGGTCACCGACCTCTTGTCCCGTCCCACCGGTCGTTGAGGGCCCTCCCGAACACCGGCAGCACGGTCTTGGCGCCGCCGCCGTCGGGCCGAGGTCGCCCGTCGGGCAGGATGGGCGCCATGACCGAGATCCACACGCCCCGCCTCCTCCTCCGCCGCTGGTCCGACGACGACCTCGTGCCGATGGCGGACATCAATGCCGACCCCCGAGTCATGCACTGGATCGACGACGGCTCCGTTCGCGACCTGGACCACACGGCGGAGGCCATCGAACAGTGGGAAGAGGAATGGGACGAGGAGGGATTCGGCCTCTTCGCCGTCGAACTGCTGGCCTCCGGCGAACTGGCCGGCTTCGTGGGCCTGTCCGTGCCCGAGTTCCTGCCGGAGGTACTGCCCGCCGTCGCCATCAGCTGGCGGCTCGGCTCACCGTTCTGGGGTCAGGGGTACGCCTCCGAAGCCGCCCATGCCACGTTGGAGTTCGCGCTCCAGGACCGTGGCCTCGACCGCGTCATCAGCATCACCCGACCGGGGGACGACGCGTCCGAGAACGTCATCCGCAAGCTCGGTATGACGCTGGAGCGCGAGACGACGCACCCGGTGTACGGCTATCCACTGTTCGTTCACGTCATCGATCTCACCGAGTTCCAGGCCTGAACCCGCCGAGTCGTCGGTTCCCGCGGTTCATGCCCTGGTACGGTCCGGCGCGGCCGGCGACGCGACGAGCACCTGGGTGAGCGGGATCCGCGCCAGCAGGATCGCTCCGTACAGGATCAGGGCGGCCCCGACGGTCTCGGGGATCAGCCACCAGCCGGTGCGTACCCGCTCCGCGTACAAGGTGACGCCCAGGACGAGGCTGACCAGGGCGTCACCGAGGGTGAGCGCGGGCTGGGAAGCGACGAGGGGGCCGGACTGGACGGCGTTCTGCAGGAGGAACAGCGCGCAGACTCCGGTGGCGGCGAAGGCGTAGGTCTGCCAGGCGAGGAAGAACCCGGTGACGCCGCCCGTCTCCCAGGCGTGCGTGGCGTCCTTGATCAGGGCCGCGGTGAGTGCGTAGCCGATGGCCGCCGCGGCGCCGAAACAGGCCGCGCGGGCGCGTCCGGCCGGGCACCGCAGGGCGACACCGACGGCAGCCACGATGACGCCGACGCAGCACACGATGGCCAGGATCCAGCCGCCTGTGGTGGGCCGGTCGGTCCCGACCGAGGGGGCGGCCGCGGCCAGCACGGTACCCAGCCCGACGGCGATGCACACCACGGCGATCCACCCGCGCCGGGTCACCCGACGCCGTAGCACCAGACCGCCGATGAGCAGAGCGAACGGCAGTTCCAGGACGAAGATCGGCTGTACGACGGACAGCGCTCCGTTGACCAGCGCCAGCGCCTGGAAGCATGCCGCCGCCATGACCGCGGCCATCCCGCCCAGCCACACCGGCCGGTGCAGCAGCTCGACGAGCAGCCTGGCGTGGAAGCCCTCGGACAACGGCACGTCCTGTGCCGCGCGGCGCTGGAGGACAGTGGCGGTCGCGTTGCTGACCGCGGCCAGCACCGCGAAGACGACGGAGAACACCAACGCCACCGGCTTGCCCCTCCTTCTCTCCCGCTCCTCTCCCGCTTTCTCCCACGGGCACCGACCGAGGCGCACGGGTCACCCCCATGCTCCCGCGCCACCATGGAGTCCGCCCCCTGGCACACCCAGGTGCCGTTGCCCGGACCACGGACGAGGCCACGCCTTGGCCGCCACGCACTCGACGCGGTCAGCCCCGCGGCCGGAAATCACGCGTCGGCCGAGAACGTCTGCGCCTCACGAGCGGTAGGAACGGTTCCGCCGTTCCCGGCCCGGACGGTACGGGCCAATAGCGCTCCGTCACCCTGTGGAGCCGTATGGTGGCGGAAGTCGCCGGGGTCGGTCGGCCGCACCTTCGGTGTCATGGGCGGATGCGGGTGATCGCGCGGCGTACGACGTCTGGTTCCTCTACCAGACGATCGACCCCACGTGGCTGACCGCACAGCTCCCCGAGCAAGGTCGTCGCGTTCACCGAGAAACCGAGCATGGACTACCGCGTCTCCATGGGTGTCTACGGGCTGTCCAGGACGACCCTCGACGGCTACACGCCCGGGCTGCCGCTGGGCTTCGACGAACTCGTCCTCGATCTGCTCGAAGCACAGGACCCCCCGCACGCCTACGACTTCGACGGGTACTGGCTCGACATCGGCCGCCCCGACGACTACGACCGGGCCAACGCCGAGTTCACCACCCGCAAGTCGATGCTGCTCAAGGGAGCCTGACCACCGCATGCGCATTCTCGTCCTCGGCTTCACCGGCTATCTGGGCGGTCACGTCGTCGAGCACCTGCGCGCCCTGCCGGGCGCCCGGGTGTTCGGCGGCGGTCGCTCGCCCCACGCGGAGCTGGACATCGACCCGGCCACCGCCCGTACGGACGGGCTGGCGAAGACCCTGGCGTCGGCGGCACCCGATGCCGTGATCAACTGCGCGGGCTCGACCGACGGGGACGCCGTGACCCTCGCGGAGGTCAACTCCCGTGGCCCCGCCGTCCTGTGCGCGGCGCTGCGGGAGGCAGCGCCCTCGGCCCGGCTCGTCCAGCAACCCGGTGGGGCCCGGCGCCCCGCCCGCCGGGCTGCCCGGTCGGATCGCCGGGCTGCTGCTCGCGGCCGGCCCGGACCCGGACGCGGTGATCCGGCTGGGTGACCTGTCGGCCTACCGCGACTTCGTGGACGTACGAGATGTGGCGCGGGCGGCGGTGCTCGCGGCCACGTCGCCCGGGCCCCTGCCGCACGTCCTCAACATCGGGGGCGGACGCGCCGTCCCGGTGCGCGAGCTCGTACGGACGCTGGCCCGCACCGCCGGGTTCCGGGGCCGGATCGAGGAGGACGGCGGCGGCTCGGCGCGCTCGGGGGCGGTGTCGTGGCAGTGCTCCGACATCGCCGCCGCCGGTGAGGGCCTGGACTGGCGGCCGTCGTACGCCCTGGAGGAGTCGCTGGCCGCGCTCTGGGCGGCGACGTCCGTCCGTCCGGAAGGCGGTCGGGCGCCGTGAGCCTGCTCATCCCGCTCTACGTCCACCCGGCCGAGGATCCGGGCGCCTGGCACCGGCTGATCACGGCCGCGGCCCGTACGTACGCGGTGGTGATCAATCCCGCGAACGGTCCGGGCCCGAGCCCCGACCCGGCGTTCACGGCGGCGGCCGAAGCTCTGCGGGCGGCCGGCGCCCACCTGCTCGGCTACGTGGACACCGACTACGGTGCGCGTTCCACGGCCGAGGTCGCGCAGGACGTCGTACGGCACCGGGAGTGGTACGGGGCCGACGGCTGCTTCCTTGAGCGGGTGACCTCGGACCCGGCCGAACTGCCCGCCTGCCGAAGGCTGGTGCGGTCCGTACGCCGGCTGGGCGCCACGACCGTCGTGCTCAACCCCGGGGTGCACCCGGCGCCGGGGTACGCGCGTGTCGCCGACCTGACGGTGACCTTCGAGGGGCACTGGACGACCTATGTGTCGGCGTTCAGCAGACCGGCGTGGACCGCCCGGCACCCGCCCGACCGGTTCTGCCATCTCGTCCACGGTGTGCCCGAGGCGCTCGTACCGCTCACCGTGCGCACCGCGCGCGAACGCGGCGCGGCGGTCTGCGGTCCCGTGACGGGAGAACCGCCCAATCCCTGGGCGCAGTTGACGCCCGCGCTGAGCGAGGCCGACTGAGCCCGGGGTCGCCGCGGACGCCGGGAAGGACGCGCGGGCGTCGACACGTGCCATGCTGGAAGCGCTGATCATGGCGGAGAGCGAGGCAGAACAACAGCGTGAGGACAGCGACACGGCCGGGCCGGACGAGGATCTGGGACCGATTCGCGGCATCGGACCCCGGGCTGCTGCGGCTCATGGCCGGGCTGCGGACGGTGGGGGCCATCGCGCTCACGCTCGCCGTACTGGCGCTGCTCGGGGCCAGTAAGACTCACTTGGTCGCCGGTGCCATCTCGGCCATGGCCGCGACCTTCGCCATCAAGGAGAAGCAGCAGCGCAAACAGGCGGTCACGCTCGCGCTCGGGCTGGTCGTGGCGCTCGCCGCGATGTCGCTGGGGGCGCTGCTCAGCACCCACGTGGTCGCGGGTGACCTCTTCTTCCTGGCGCTGATCTTCGCCGCCGTGTACAGCCGCCGCTTCGGTGATCGCGGAACGGCGCTGGGCCTCATCGGGTTCCAGGTCTACTTCGTGTCGCTGTTCGTCAGGGCCGGCGTCTCCGGTCTGCCGGGACTGTGCGGGACCCTGGTCGTCGCGTTCGTGTGCAGCGCGCTGGTGCGTTTCGTCGTCGTGCCGGAGACGCCCGAGCGTGTGCTGCGTCGGCTGCGCGCGGCCTTCCGGGCCCGTCTGGCGCAACTGGTGTCCGCCCAGATCGAGTTGCTGGACGCCGGACCTGACCGGGTGGAGAAGGCTCTGGAGGAGGTCAGGCGGCACACCGCCCGGCTCCACGAGAGCGCGATGATGATCCAGGGACGGCTGGCGGAGGGGACCAGCGACAGCGCCACCGCCGCGCTCGTGCAGCGGCGTATCGCCGACGCCGAGATCGCCGCCGAGCGGCTCGGGGTGCTCATCCTGACCGCCCGCAGCGCGGAACGCGCCGACACGCTCACCCTGCATCTGCCGAACGCGCCCGTGCCCGCGGCGAGCGACCGGCTCCGGGCGCAGGACGACACCACCGCCACCCTGCGCCGTGATCTCGAAGCGCTGCGCCTGCTCGTCCTGCGCCCGGTCGCCGAGGACCGCGGCACCGGGGTGGCCCATGTGCGCAACCGGCTGCTCGGTTACCGCGACGAGGAGAACCTGCCGCGCGCCTCGGCGGCCGTCCAGGACGTCTTCCGCGGGATCGGGGAGACGGGGCGTTCCGTCCTCGGACTGCGGCTCGCCCTCGACGGGCCGCAGGACGAGTCCGACGACACACCGTCGACGACCCGTTCCCGTGAGGAGTTGGACGCCGAGGACATCGCCATCGCCAGGGAAGAGGAGGACGAGGAGGACGCGCACGGCCCCACGGGGTGGAAACGTCCGACGACCCGCACCGCGGTCCAGGTGTCGGTGGGTTCGGCCCTGGCCATCGTCGGTGGGGAGTTCCTCTCCAGTCAGCGCTGGTACTGGGCCGTGCTGACCTGCTGGGTGGTCTTCCTGAACACGGCGTCCACCGGAGAGATCCTGGTCAAGGGGTACCGGCGGCTGCTCGGCACCGTCCTCGGCGTCGTCGCCGGTGCCCTGCTGGCGAGTCTGGTCGGCTCGCACACCTGGACCGCGTTCGCCCTGGTGCTGCTGTTCATCTTCGCGATGTTCTTCACCGCGCCGCTGTCGTACGCCCTGATGTCCTTCTTCGTCACGGCGATGCTGGGCCTGCTGTACACGCTGCTGAACACCTACAGCACCGGGGTGCTCGTCCTTCGTATCGAGGAGACGGCGCTCGGCGCCACCTGTGGTGTCATCGCGGCCGCCCTGGTGCTGCCGGTGAACACGGACCGCCGCACCGACGAGCTGCTGGCCACGGTTCTGAAGCGGCTCGGGGAGGTCACCGGTGCGGCGGTCGACCAGCTGAGCGGCGGCCCGGCGATCGAGCTGCTGGACAAGGCGCGGGATCTCGACACGGCTCTGGACGATCTACGGTCCTCCACGCAGCCGTTGACCCACCCGATCACCCCGCTGCGGGCCCGCCGGCAGACCGCGCGCTACCTCGTGGCGCTCCTGGAGACATGCGCGTACCACGCGCGTTCCCTGGCGGCGACGGCCGAGCTGCTGCCCTACAGCAAGACCGTCGCGGCCGATCCCCGGCTCAAGGGAGCCGGCCGGCGTATCGCGCACAACATCGACGTCCTTGTCGCACGCGTCGAGGACGACGACACCGAGGGCGTGGCCGAGACCGGCCCCAGCCTCGCGTCCATGCTGGAGACGGACCGGCCGGGTCTTCCCCGGCACGACCGCGTGACCGACCGGGTCCTACGGCATCTGCAGCGCCTGGACGAAGGCGTGATCGGCCTCGCCCGCCCCCTCGGAGTACCGGTGTCGACCCCCGCGAACACGGCGTCCCGGGGACCCGCCGCCTAGGAAGTGCCGGTGGTCGCGGCCCGGGAAGTGCGGGTGGTCGCGATGTCGGGGGTCGCGGGGGTCACGACTTCAGGAATGCCGCCAGGCCCTCCAGCAGCCGTTCCACGTCGTCCTCGTCGTTGTACGGCGACAGTCCGAGGCGCAGGCCTCCGGTGTCGCCCAGGCCGAGGTGGCGCGATGCCTCCAGCGCGTAGAACGTTCCCGCGGGCGCGTGCACGCTCCGCGCCGCCAGGAAGCGGTAGGCGTCGTCCGTGTCGCGGTCGTCGAAGGTCAGGAGCAGCGTGGGGGTGCGGTCGGCCGCCCGGGAGTGGATCGTGACGCCCGCGAGTGCGGCCAGGCCGTTCTCCATCCGGTCCCGCAGCGCTCGCTCGTGCCGCTCGATCGACGCGAACGCGGACCGCAGCCGGGCGCGCCGGTCGTCCGCCGGACCGGTCCCGAGACCGGCGAGCAGGTCGACGGCGGCGCGGGTGCCGGCGAGGAGCTCATAGGGCAGCGTCCCGAGCTCGAAACGCTCCGGAACCGCGTCGGAGGAGGGCAGCAGCTTGTCGGGACGCAGCGTCTCCAGCAGGGCCGGTGCGGCGGCGAGCACGCCGTGGTGCGGGCCGAGGAACTTGTACGGCGAGCAGACGAAGAAGTCGGCGCCGAGCCGTGCGAGGTCCACGAACGTGTGCGCCGTGTAGTGCACGCCGTCGACGTAGAGCAGTGCGTCCGTGCGGTGGACCAGACGGGCGATCTCCGCGACGTCGGGGAGCGTGCCGATCAGGTTGGAGGCGGCGGTGACGGCGACCAGCCGGGTGCGTTCCGTGAGCAGTTCGCCGACGGCCGAGGGCGGGAGTTCGCCGGTGACCGGATCGAAGTCGGCCCATCGCACCCGGGCGCCGGTCCGCTCCGCGGCCTGGAGCCAGGGGCGGATGTTGGCGTCGTGGTCGAGCCGGCTCACCACGATCTCGTCGCCGGGGGCCCAGTCCTTGGCGAGCGCCCGGGAGAAGTCGTACGTGAGTTGGGTGGCGCTGCGACCGAAGACGACTCCCGAGGACTCCCCGCCCAACAGGTCGGCCATGGTCTGCCGGAACTCCCTGACGAGAGCCTCCGCGTTCGCCTCTCCCGCCGTGACACTCCCCCGGTTCGACAGCGGGCGGGTGAGCGCGTCGGCGATCGCCGCGCCGACCGGCGCCGGCGTCTGGGTGCCTCCCGGACCGTCGAAATACGCGATGCCGGTCCGCAGGGCGGGGATCTGGGCGCGCAACGCGCCGACGTCGTAGGTCACTCGGGCTCCTTGGGCTGCGATGTCGTCGTCCGCTCGGGGACGACGACATCAGGCGAGTTGTCCGGGCGGCAGGCTTCGGTAGTAGCTGCCGACCCGGGCCAGGTATGCGGGGTCCAGGGTCTCGCGGTCGGTCTGGAAGACCGGTGCCGAGGTCATCTCCTCCCGGGTGCGGGCCATGGTCACCTTCCGCTCCTGTGTGTCGATGTCGGCGACGACACCCACAGGTACCAGAACACTCTTGCCGAAAACCCACACGCCGGTGTCGACGATCAGATGACGCATACCGCGATCGTCGGCCTGTCGGTCCACGTGTCCCATCGTCCCGTCGCTCGCCTCGACGGTGTAGCCCGTGAGGTCCAGCGCCTCGGGGCTGCCGAACCCCGGCGCGTACGACCAGATTCTGTCGATCGTCATGCTGTTCCTCCTGAACCGTCCACCCCAGGTGTCAGCGCCTGCGGCCGCGGGTCGCCCAGCCGCCGCCGACGCCGGAGACGTGCAGGGCGAGCAGGGCGAGGCCTATGAGCATGACGTTGGTCGACGTGAAGACGTCGTTGGTCGAGAGGTCCGCGGCATTGATCAAGAACGCGATGAACAACACGATCGCCGCGACGATTCCGAGCATGAACTCTCCTCATCCGAAGTGGTGGTGGAGTCCGAGTGCCCCCAGGAATCCTGTCGACACAACTTCGCGCGTCGGTGCGGGCCCGGAACGGGAGCCGGTCTCACGTACCGCTCGCGCGGGCGGAACCCCCGTACACAAGTCCGGCCGGCCCGGACGGGGCCGAACCGCGGGTCCTGCCGTCATCATTGAGCCCACCACCCGGCCGCGAGTGCCGATCAGTCCGCACCTGTCGCCGCACACGCCCCCACCGGCCCGCAGCTCATCGAAAGCAGACAGCCATGGCACACACCCCGGCCGGATCGGCCTGTTCTCCCGTCGGGGCCGCTTCGTGAACGCGGCCCGTGTCCCGGGACTGGTCCTGCCCCTGGTCTATCTCTGCGGGCTCGTCGCGGTCCTGGCCTGGTACTGGCGGCACCGCGGCGAGTAGAGCGCGTACGGCGAGCAGCGAGCGGCACGGCCGGCCCCGGGTGGAGCGACCGCGGTCATCTTCGGGCGAGATAGCTGCGTACGGTCGTTCCGGACGCGGCGGTGTGGACGCGTACCAGGTCGGACAGGAAGTGGACGAGGAGCAGGCCCCGTCCGCCGAGTTGGTCCGGGCGCACCGGGCGGCGGCCGGCCAGGGGGTCGGTCAGGTGTCCCTCGTCACGCACCTCGCAGACGATCTGCTCGCTCTCGGCCCAGATCCGCAGCGTCCCCGAACCGCCTCCGTGCACCACGCTGTTGGTCGTCAACTCCGCGACGACGAGGTTCAGATCCTGCAGCCGGGGCGGCGCCATCCCCCGCTCCCGTGCCTCACGCAGCGCGAAGTCGCGTGCGGCAGGCAGCAGTCCGGCGGCGAAGCGGACCGTGGCCGCTCCCGGCGGATACGGCAAGGACTCGTTGTAGCGCGCGAGGACGCGTCCGGGATCGTAGGCGTGGCTGACGCCCGGCCGCCCGTCGCAGATCACCACGGGGTGCGTGGCGTGTGCGTCGGCGATCACGTCGTCGGAGAGGGTTCGGGCGTCGTAAGGGCAGAGGATGGTCGCGTCGCGGCCGTGGAACGCCGTGTTGATGAGGGCTTCGTGCTGGACGCAGGCCGGGTACTCGATCGGCGTACGGCCGTACCAGATCGGCTCCCCGATGATGCGCACAGGGCGTCCGGGGTGGGCGTCGGCGAAGGATCGCAGGACGGCGGGGATGATCCGGCCGGGGTTCCGGCCGGCCTGTGTCATGTCGATCCATCGGACCTCGTGGGCGACCGGTCCGAGTTCCGCCTTGAGCAGCGCCAGTCGAGACGGAGGCGCCGCCACCGCCACGGGCAGGCCGGCGGCGAGGCCCTCGGACACGAACGGCAGCGTGCCTTGCGCGTACTCCTGCTCGGAGCGGTACAGGAGCGCGGGGTGCGCGAACGGCTCCGCCCGGTCTCGGACGAAGGGCGACCGCGCTCCGTCTTCTCCCTGCTCCATGCCCACTGGCTCACCTCGGATCCCACTGTAGGCGGCGACGGTTGCCGTCGGTGTGCATCCGGCGGAGGGCTTCGGCGAGAAGTGGTAGTGGCCCCACCTCCGGCGGGCCGCGGAACAGAGACGTTTCGCGGGTTTCGGAGATTGGGTGGCATGCCTGGCTTGAGACGGGGCAGACGGGCACTGTCTTCAATTCCTTCGAACGAACTGGGGTGGACCGCATGGCAGCCGTGACGGCAGCGAAGGCAACCAACACGGCACAGCAGGCAGGGACGGCACAGGAGGAGGCACTCCCCCTGATCGACGAGCCGCTGAAGATCAGCCCGAAGGACGCGCGCTCGTTGTCGCGTCAGTTCTTCGACCGGCTGGCCGTGCTGGAGGAAGGCACGCACGACTACCAGTACGCGCGCAACACGCTCATAGAGATGAACCTCTCCCTCGTGCGGTACGCGGCGGCCCGCTTCCGCAGCCGCAACCAGGACGAGATGGAGGACATCGTCCAGGTCGGCACGATCGGACTCATCAAGGCGATCGACCGTTTCGAGCTGACCCGCGAGGTCGAGTTCACCTCCTTCGCCGTTCCGTACATCGTCGGCGAGATCAAGCGTTTCTTCCGCGACACCAGCTGGGCCGTCCACGTGCCCCGCCGTCTTCAGGAGGCGCGGATCGAACTCGCCAAGGCGACGGAAGAACTGCGCACCCGCCTCGGCCGCACTCCGACCACGCGTGAGCTGGCCGCGCTGATGTCCCTCTCCGAGGAGGAGGTCATCGAGGCGCGCAAGGCCTCCAACGGCTACAACTCCTCGTCCCTCGACGCCGCGCTCACGGCCGACGACGGCGCGGACGGGGACACCGTTCTCGCGGACTTCATCGGCGAGGACGATCCCTCGCTCGAACTCGTCGACGACTTCCAGTCCCTGGCCCCGCTCATCGCCGAACTGGACGAACGTCAGCGCCGGATCATCCACATGCGTTTCGTCGAGGAGCGCACCCAGGCCCAGATCGGCGAGGAACTCGGCATCTCGCAGATGCACGTCTCGCGTCTGATCACCCGCATCATCAAGCGTCTTCGCACCGGGCTGCTCGATCCCGCGGTCGCCTGACGCGCCACGTTCGTCCGACGCACCCGCCCCGGGCAGCGTTCTACAGGGACAGCGTTCGACCGGGGCGCCGCGGGACGGTCCCGCCCGAAATCGGGCGGGACCGTCCTGTGCGTCACCGGGTCACAGTCCCGGATGCCGCCGTGCTCGGTGCCGGGGCGTACCCGGCGGGCCGGGCGGTGAAGACTCCCCGGCCCCGGGTCCGGCTGCGCAGCCGGGTCGCGTAGCCGAACAGCTCGACCAGCGGCACGGTCGCGGTGATCACCACGACGCCCGCCCGCGCGACGGACCCCGAGACCTGCCCGCGTCGCGCCGCCAGGTCACCGAGGACCCCGCCCACGGCGTCGTCCGGCACGGTGACCGTGACGTCGGCCACCGGTTCCAGGAGAACCATCGCGCAGGCGCGCAGTGCCTCCCGAAGCGCGAACCGGCCGGCCGTCCGGAACGCCCGCTCCGAAGAGTCCTTCGGATGGGTCGCTCCATCGGTGAGGACGACACGCACCCCGGTGACCGGATGCCCGCCGAGCGGCCCGTCGGCCAGCGCGTCACGGCACCCGGCCTCCAGCGCCCGGACGTACTCCTGTGGCACCCGTCCGCCGACGACGGTCGAGCGGAACTCGAAGCGCGTCGCGCCCCCGTCGCCGTCGCCCGGGACGTCCTCCAGCGGCTCCACGTCGAGCACGACATGGGCGAACTCACCGGCGCCGCCGTCCTGTTTGACGTGCCGGTGGACCAGCCCCGACACTCCCCGGACGACCGTCTCCCGGTAGGCCACCCTCGGCCGGCCGACCCGGACGTCCAGACCGTGGGCGAGCCGGATCTTCTCCACCGCCACCTCCAGATGCAGTTCGCCCATGCCCGACAGGACCAGCTGCCCGGTCTCGGGGTCGGTGCGTACGACCAGCGAGGGATCCTCCTCGACCAGCCGCGTCAACGCGGACACCAACAGCTCCGCCTCGGCGCTGCCGACGGCCTCGACGGCCACCGAGACGACCGGATCGGCGACGGTCGGCGGTTCGAGGACCAACGGAGCCCCGGGGGCGCACAGGGTCGACCCGGCGCGGGCCGACTTCAGCCCGACCACCGCGACGATGTCGCCCGCCACCGCCCGCTCCAGTGGGGCGTGGCGGTCGGCCTGCACCCGCAGGATCCGGCCGATGCGCTCGGTGCGCCCCGTGCCCGAGTCCCACACCGTCTCTCCCTTCCCGATCGTGCCCGAATAGACACGCAGGTACGTCAGCCGGCCCGTGGCGGTCCCGTTCACCTTGAACACCAGTGCCGCGAACGGTGCCGCCGGGTCGGCGAACCGCTCCTGTTCCCCACCGTCCCGGGTGCCGCGTACCGCGGGCACGTCGCGCGGCGACGGCAGGTAGGCCACCACGGCATCGAGCAGTGGCTCGATCCCGCGGTTGCGGTAGGCCGAGCCGCACAGCACCACCACGCCGTCGCCGGAACGGGTCAGGTCGCGCAGCGCGGCGGTCAGGGTCCGCGCGGAGAGCGTCCCTTCCGCGCAGAACTCCTCGAGCGCGCCGGGGTGGAGTTCCGCCACCGCTTCCTCCAGCTGTCGGCGGCGGCCTTCCGCGGCGTCCCTCAGCGCCTCGGGCACCGGGCCTTCCTCGACCGTGTCACGGCCTTCGGGCCAGACCAGTGACCGCATGCGCGGCAGATCCACCACACCGGTGAACCCGGCCTCCGATCCGATCGGCAACTGGACGACCAGCGGGGCCGGATGGAGCCGCTCCCTGATCGACTCGACCGCGGTGTCGAGGTCGGCACCGGCGCGGTCGAGCTTGTTGACGAAGGCGATCCTCGGCACGCCGTACCGGTCCGCCTGGCGCCACACCGCCTCGCTCTGCGGTTCGACTCCCGCGACGGCGTCGAAGACCGCCACGGCGCCGTCGAGCACCCGCAGGGAGCGCGCCACCTCGTCGGAGAAGTCGACGTGGCCCGGGGTGTCGATCAGGTTGATCCGGTGCGCGTCCCAGGCACAGCTCACGGCCGCGGCGAAGATGGTGATGCCACGATCGCGTTCCTGGGGGTCGAAGTCGGTGACGGTGGTGCCGTCATGGACCTCGCCCCGCTTGTGGGTGGTCCCGGTGAGGTAGAGGATCCGCTCGGTGAGGGTGGTCTTCCCGGCGTCGACGTGGGCGAGGATGCCCAGGTTGCGGACGGCGGCGAGCGGAGTGTCGAGGTGACGGTGCAGGTCGGTACGCACGGCCCATGGCCTTTCGGAATGATCCGGACGGGACGGCGCGATTTCCCGGACGAAGCGGCCCGCGGTCGTGCCACGGGCCGTGCGGGGACCTCCGGCCACGGCACATCCCCATGGGGGCGTACGGAGCCGATCTGCCCGGTGACGGGCGGAGAGAGGTCAGATGTTCGTCACGGACCACCGGTGCCGGCCGCGCAGCCGGCACCGGGGACCCGGAGACACGAGGATCACCTCGTAGCGCGAAGGGGGAACGACGACTGCGGTGCGGTGACGCACGGCCCGGCTCCCCTCACTCGTCAGGACGCGCGCCGTGATGTTCCGCAGGTGCGGTGAGCGCGCGTTGTGGGGTGAGTGTAGGGAGCGCGAAGCGGTCGGCGCACCGGAATTTCGCTCCTCGCGCCGCGCCCGGCCCCGGAGTTGGTTCGGGGCACGTCCGGTCAGAGCAGGCCGGAGTCGGCCGCCGAAAGCGCCCGGGCGAGCAGTCCGCCGGGCGGCTCCGTGGGCCTCAGCAGTTCGGCGACGGCCGCTCCCGTGGCGCCGTGCCAGGTTCCGTACCGTCGGAGCATGGCGTGGTCACCGCCCTTGACCAGCAGCACACCCGCGCGGGAACCGGCGGCCCTGGCCCGGCGGACGAACGCGATCGACTCCGAGGGATCGGTGACGCGGTCGCGGTCACCGTGGAGCGCGATGACCTTCTTGTCCTGGAGGTGGGCCACCGGTTCGCCCTCCGGGCACCAGGGCGCCAGCGCCACCACTCCGCCCACCTGTGTCGCCGCCGCGACGCGCAGAGCCGCCCGGCCGCCCATCGAATGACCCACGAGAATCACCGGCACCTCACCGACGAGGCGGACGAGCTCCGCGAGCGCCCGCCGGACGTCACCGACGGGGTCGGCCCGTGAACCGTTCCAGCCCTGGAGGCGGTAGCGCACCTGTCCGAGGAAGACCTCGTCGTCCGGCACGGCCGCGGCGACGGCCCGGACCACGGGCCTCATCCGCAGCGCCGCCACGTTCCAGGGCCGTGAGCGGGCCAGGCTGTCGGCCCGGCCCCCGTGCAGGACGAGCACGGCCGCACGCGCCGCGTCCGAGTGACGGACCGGCACCAGGGCGGTGTCGGCCCCGACCGGTCCACGCGCCGGTCCGCCAGAGGTCCTTGTCCGCGTTCGGCCGCGCATCACAGCTCTTCCCGTGTTCCGACTCCGCCTGTGGGAGAAGTGTCCCACCGCCCACGGGTCGTCCGTCGCCGGCCGCCACGCGGACGGGTCGCCACCGGCACCGTACCGGTCACACCTCCAGAGCGGATTCCAGGCGCTTGAGGTTGTGCCGGGCCGGCGCGAGGTTGCTGCGGCCACGGTCGAGTGCCAGGTAGAGGAAGAGCGTGCCGGAGGTGGCGTTGAGCGGCCTGATGAGGTGGTACTGCTCGCCGAGGGTGATCAGTGAGCGCCCGCTGCGGCACGGGACACGTGATCGTCACGGCGGTCGGCAGCCGCGCGTTGCTCGTCGTGGTCGCCGACGAAGGTCTCGACCTCGCCGCGTTCCGCCGCGAGATCCCGGCGGTCGTGGAGGAACTCGCCCGGCACCTCGACGCCGACGTGACCTCCTGAGGCGGCTCCTGATCCGCGGCCCCCGGGCCCGGCCGTCGCGCCCCACCTCTCGCCCCGCCTCGCGACGATGGAACGGTCCCCGGAGTCGATGGTGCAGACTGGCGAGAACCCGTCGCACTCTGTCATTCCGGCCACTGCCGGGGCCGCGATCACCCTCGTAGCGTCTCGCACATGCTCTTCGTCGCACCCGTACTCATCGGTGTTCTCTACGCGTTCCTCATGTCCCTGCTCCGCGAGCCCACGAGGCGGCGGTTCAACGCCATCATGGTCGCCGGGGCCGGAGCCGCCTATCTGAGCAGTGGCAGTTTCGGCGCCTGGGAGTTCGTCTTCACCGCCGCGGTCACCTACTGCGCCTACCGCGGCCTCGACTCGTACGTCTGGATCGGCGTCGCCTGGCTGCTGCACACCGCCTGGGACGCCCTGCACTACCTGCGGGGAGCCCCGATCATCCCGTTCGCCACGCACTCGTCGCTCGGCTGCGCGATCTGCGACCCGGTGATCGCCCTCTGGTGCCTGCGCGGCGGTCCCTCGCTCCCCACCCTGATCGGCTCCTGGTTCTCCAAGCGCCCCACGTCCCTGACGAACGCCTCACACGCCTAGCCGCCCATGGGTGACTGTGCCGCCAGGTCCCGGGCCACCTCACGGGCCGCGCGGGCCCCCGAGGCCAGGGCCCCCTGGACGGAGCCGGTGGCGCGGTGGTGGCGGCCAGGTCCTGACTGCCTGCGAGCCGTCCCGGACGCAGGTCGCCGAGCCTGCGGGGCCCCGGGTCGGGTCACTGAAGCGGAGCGGGCCGTCGTCGGTGTGCACGAGGACCCCCGGGGTGAAGGGCCGCAACCGCAGCGCGCGCAGTGCGAGGCGCCGTCGGACCTGGGGGTAGGAGGTGTTGAACACCTGAAAGCCGCGGTCGATGACGAACCCCTCGTGACGGTCGGAGCGCATGCGCCCGCCGACCCCGTCCGAGGCCTCCAGGACGCGGACACCGAGTCCCGCCCCGGTCAGGTCGCGGGCACAGGCAAGTCCGGCGCCGACCACCAGCACATCCGGCCCACCACGGGTGGCGACCATGGGAACACTCCTTCGATCAACGGCTCCGTCGTCGCGGTGATGCCCGGCGCGGTGATGCCCGGCGCGGAAACGCCGGCACCGCCCCCGAAAGGGGCAGCACCGGCGGACGGGGCGGTGTCAGTGTCCGGACCCGTAGTGTCCGCCGAGCTGATCGCGGTAATGCGGGTCGCCGAGGTGCTTCTCCTTGTCGAACTCCGGTGCCGACTTGATTTCGTCCTTCGTCCGGGCGACGTGGACGGTCTTGTCCTCGTGGGCGATCGTGGTGATCGTCCCGGCGGGCAGCAGGACCTCCTTGCCGAAGATCCAGATGCCGGTGTCGACCACGATGTACTGGGAACCGACCTCGTCCGAGTGCTTGTCGACCTTCCCGATGTGCCCATCGGTCGCTTCCACCCGGTACCCGGTGAGATCCGAGTCGGGGGTGTGGCCGCTGGTCGGAGTGTAGGCCCACAGATTCTCGTACATGAAGAAATCCTCCAGCTATGTCGCGGTGCGCTTGAAAACACCGGGTGTCCGTTCAGCGCGCGCCGACACTCTTTTTCCCGAAGAGAATTCTCAGAGAATTGCGACTTTCAACCAACAGCGGGAATTCTCCGCACGCAACTCGGCACGGAGCAGGGAAATCCTCGGCAGCCGCGGGCCGCCCGACCCACCGTGATGCGCACGACCGCCGGAAGGAGGAGCGTGGTGGGGTAGGGAGGAGCGTTATGGGCACGGCCGACCACCGGCATCACATCCGGGAGAGCCAAGGCTGGCTGCGCGGAGCACCACCACCGCGCTGGGTGCGGGTGCTGCCGCCCTCCCTGCTGGTGGCGGTCTGCACCGCCGAACTCCTGAGTCGGTACCCCTTGGACATCGGCTTCCTGCTGGGCGCCATCCCGTCGCTGGCCGTGCTCTCCTACGGACCCGTGGCGACGGCCGTCTTCGGCGCCATCGTCATCCTGTTCCTGTTCGTACCGCCGCTCCAGCTCAACCATCCGGGCAACACCGACCTGCTGACCATCACGTTCGTCGCGATCCTGAGCGTCGCCATCTCCCTGGTGCGCAGTCGGCGCGACGCCCACCTGGTCACGGTGCGCAGCGTCGCGGAGGCCGCCCAGCTCGCCGTGCTGCCGCCGCTTCCCGGACGCGTCGGCCCGGTGCGCTGCACGGCGCTCTACCGGGCGGCGCAGCGCGAGACACTGGTGGGTGGCGACTTCTTCGACGTGCGCGCCGGCCCGTACGGTGTGCGGGCGGTGATGGGCGATGTGCAGGGGCACGGGCTGTCGGCCGTCTCGACCGTCGCCTCCCTCCTCGGGGCGTTCCGGGAGACCGTGCTCGACCAGGGCGACCTGAAATCGGCCGCGGCCCGCCTCGATCGCCGGCTCGTCGTGGACTCGGCCCAGACCGCTCACGCCGAACTGTTCGCGACCGCTCTGCTGCTGGAGTTCTCGGCCGACGCGGACGCGGTGCGCCTGACGTCCTGCGGACACCCGCATCCGTTTCTGCTGCGCGACGGCAAGGCCGTCGAGCTCGTACTCGAACCAGGAGCCCCCCTCGGTCTCGGGTTCTTCGAGATCTCTCCGCCGCAGATCTGCACCGTGCGGCTGGAGCGCGGCGACCGACTGTT
The DNA here is from genome assembly GCF_007113425.2 of Streptomyces sp. RLB3-17. NCBI lineage: Bacteria > Bacillati > Actinomycetota > Actinomycetes > Kitasatosporales > Streptomycetaceae > Streptomyces > Streptomyces sp. RLB3-17. Next base: position 917,352 of record NZ_CP041610.2, read on the forward strand.
CCTCGGCTCCGACGGAGTGACCGAGAGCCGGGACGCGACGGGCGCCTTCTATCCCCTGGCCGAGCGCCTGACCACGTTGGCCCGGGAGAGACCGGCCGACCTCACCGACCGCCTCTGGGAGGACCTCCTGCGGTTCTGCACCGCCGTGCGTGACGACGTCGCGATGCTGGTCCTCACACCCGACGCCCAGGGCGATCGGGGGTGAGGACGGTTCGCCCGCCCGGACCGCGCGGGGCGGGCCGGACGGGCGAGGTCGGCGGGCGGACAGGTCAGGGGGTGAGCTGCCACTGCTGGATGTAGCCGACGTCGATCGCGGCGGTGTCCTGGACCCTCAGTTTCCAGGTGCCGTTGACGGGTTGCGCGGAGGCGTCGACCGTGAAGGTCTGGTCGACGTTGTCGGCGCTGCCGCCGCTGTGGTTCAGGAGCGAGTAGACGGTGCCGTCGGGGCCCACCAGGGAGACCGTCAGGTCACCGCGGTAGGTGTGGATGATCTTGACGTAGACCTGGGTGGTGGCCGAGGCGTTGCCGGTCCGGCCGGTGACGGTGATGGGTGACTCGACCGCGGCTCCGGCGTCGGGGATGTCCACCCGCGTGCTGTTGGCGTAGATGTTCGCCACCCGCCAGGTGAAGCTCACCGAGACGGACGCTCCCGTGCTGTCGGTGACCGTCACGGTCACGGGGCTGGTCCCGGTGGTGGTGGGAACTCCCGAGATCAGGCCGGTGTCGCTGATCGTCAGACCGTCCGGCAGGCCGGTGGCCGCATAGGTCAGGCCCGCGCCGGAGTTGGTGGTGTAGGCGCTGGTCTGGAGGGAGACCTGCTGGCCGACGCCACTGGTCTGGTCGTCGATCGGCGCCACGTTGACACCCAGCGCGATCCGGTCGCCGACATGGATCCCGGCCCAGGCGGCGGCGACGGCGAGGTAGGTGTCGCTGTACGCGCCGAAGAGGTCGGCGGCGGCCTGGAGGGTCGCGGTGCGGGCGCCGGCGTAGTTGGTGCTGGAGGTCATGTAGGTGGTCAGGGCCCGGTACCAGATCCGCTGGGCGTTCTCGATGCCGATGCCGGTCACGGGGACGCCGTCGTAGGTCGGGCTGTCGTAGGAGACCCCGTTGACGGTCTTGGCGCCGCTGCCCTCGGAGAGCAGGTAGAAGAAGTGGTTGGCCGGTCCGGAGGAGTAGTGGACGTCGAGGCCGCCCAGCGAGGAGTCCCAGTTGTCGCGGGACGCCCCGTCCTTGGACGGCTTGTCCATGTACCGCAGCGGGGTGCCGTTGCCGTTGATGTCGATCTTCTCGCCGACCAGGTAGTCGGGGACGTCGGCGGACAGGTTGGCGTGGAACTCCACCGCGGCGGCGAAGATGTCCGAGGTCGCCTCGTTGAGGCCACCGGACTCGCCCGAGTAGGTGAGGCCCGCGGTGGCGGCGGTCACGCCGTGGCTCATCTCGTGCGCGGCGACGTCCAGGGCGGTCAGCGGGTGCGCGTTGCTCGCGCCGTCCCCGTACGTCATGCAGAAGCAGGTGTCGGACCAGAAGGCGTTGACGTAGCTGTTGCCGTAGTGCGCCCGGCTGTAGGCGGCCACGCCGTCGTTGCGGATGCCGTTGCGGCCGAAGACGTCCTTGTAGTAGTCCCAGGTGGCCGCGGCGCCGAAGGCCACGTCCACGCCGGCCGTCTGCCGGTTGCTCTGGGTGCCGTCTCCCCAGACATCGTTGTCATCCGTGAAGAGGGTGCCGGTGCCGGAGGTGCCCTGGTTGAGGTCGTAGGTGCGGTGACCCGCGCGGTCGCCGTCCACCAGCTGGTATGTGGAGCCGGACGGCGTGGTGCTGAGCGGAACCGATCCGCTGTACTGACCCGTGCCCGTGCCCGTGCGTACCGCCTGGAAGTCGAACAGGGCCTTGCCCGAGGTGGCGTCGGTGATGACATGGAGCTCGCTCGGCGTGCCGTCGTCCTGGGTGCCGCCGACCACCGACTCCCAGGCCAGCACCGGCTCGGCGCCGGCGGCCCAGACGACGAGCCGGGGAGCGCCGTCGACCGCGGGACGCGTGGCGTCGGCCTTCTTCGCGACCGCGAGTGCCTTGTGGGCGGCGGTGGCGGACGTGACGCGGGCGGTGGTGGTCGGCACCTTGAGGTCGGCCTTGCTCGCCTCGGACACGGTGGACAGACCGTTCCTGACGTGTACGACGAGGTCGCCGCCGAGGACCGGCAGTCCGGCGTAGGTGCGCTCGTAGCGGGTGTGTGTGGTGCCGTCGGCGTCCTTGGAGACGTCCTTGACGATCAGCTTCTCCTTGGAGCCGAGGTCGAGGATCTTCGCGGTGGCGCCGGCCGCGGCGCTGGCGCTCTTGAGCAGCGCGGCGTGCGCGGCGGGAGACAGTTTCGCCGGGGCCGCGGCGGCCCGGGGGGTGGCGACGATCTTCGCGTGGCCGCGGTCACGGGGGGCCGCGGACGCGACGCCGGTGTGGAAACCGGCGGCGAGCAGCGTGCCGGCGGCGGTGAGCGCCAACGCCGCGGTGTATCTGCGTCGGTGCGAGGTGCGGTGGGGCGGGAGCAAGGGCTTCTCCTTCTGGCGACGATCGGCCCGTGGTCGAGGCCGAGAGAGCGGGCCGACAGGGTGTGGCCGGCTGGCAACGCGCTGAGCAGGGAAGGGCGCTGCACGAGGTGACCCACGAGGGGAGTGTCGGAACTCGGCGGCGCGCGACAGGTGGGGGGTGTGAAGGAACGGTGAACGTTCAAGAGCAGACTGGCATCGCATGCACAGTTTTGTCATGGAGATGACAAAGCAACGGCTGAAATTGGCTATTGATTGCTGGGTGTTCACCCCGGCTCAGGGCACTTTTCGGCCGGAGCCGGACGGTCCGGGTGGCACGGGTGGCACGGGTGGCACGGGTGGCACGGGTTGCCGAGCGCGGGAAGCCGCGCACGCCGGTTTCCGCGAACCGCATCGACGGGGACACTGGCCTGACGATGAATCAGCGAAGTCGGCGGGACCCGGACACGCGCCGTCGGACGGTGCGGCTCACGACGTTCAATGTGCTGCACGGCAGGGCGCTGCCGGACGGAGGGCCCCTCTCCCCCGCCGCGAACCCGGCCGAAGGACCGCTCGCCCGAGCCGTCGTGTCCCTGGACGCCGATGTCCTGGCGCTGCAGGAACTGGACCGCCTCCAGGAGCGATCGGGCGGGGCGGACCAGGCGTCGGTCGCCGCCGACGCGGCGGGGCTGAAGCACTGGCGCTACGCGAGCGCGTTCCACGCCCGTTCCACGGCGGACCACGGGTGGGTCCGCGACCCGGCCGAGCCGGGGCTGCGGGTGTACGGCCCGCAGGACGTCGGCTCGGCCACGGACGTCCCCTCGCACGGGATCGCGTTGCTGACCCGGTTTCCGGTACGGCACTGGCGGGCCCGGCGGTTGGCCCCGGCGCCCCTCGGTATGCCCCTGAGGTTGGCCGGGCGGCCCGGGCTCACCCTGGTCCGGGACCAGCCGCGCGCCGCGCTGGCCGCCGTACTGGAGGGACCGGGTGGTCCGTTCACGGCGGTGGCGGTGCACCTGTCGTTCGTACCGGGCTGGAACGTCGCACAGTTGCTCGCCGTCCGCGACTGGATCGCCGACCTGCCCTCACCTCATGTGCTGCTGGGCGACTTCAACCTGATCGGTGCCCTGCCCAGGGTCGTACTGAACGCTCCCCGGAAGACCCGCACCCCACCGTCGCCCCGCGGCTGGTTCGATCTGGCCCGCACCCCGACCTATCCCGCGCACCGCCCGGTCGTGCAGTTCGACCATGTGCTCGCGACCGGCGTCGGCGTGACAGCGGCGAGCGGAGTGCGCACGCCCGCGACGGGGATCTCGGACCATCGCCCGCTCGTGCTGGAACTGTCCCTTTGAATGCTCCCCGGGGCGGCACGCCGGGCGTTCCGGACGCCGTGCAGCACCGCGTACGCCTCGGCCGGGACGCCATGGCCGGCCGGTGTCCCGGGGGCGGGCATGGTGTGTGCCTGGTGCGTCGATTGCGGTGTGGGGGGCGGAGGCTCAACGGCCCGTCCGGATCAGGCCCGTCAGGTAGCGCCAGAGCGACGAGCGGCGCTGGACGGCCTGGTCCGTCGTCACCGTCCCGGACACGTCGGGGGTGTCAGGGGTGTCGGACTCCGGGCCCGCGACGCGCTCCTGCCCGTCCGGCGCCAACGCGGCGACCGGCGAGGCGAGTTCGTACCGTACGGGCAGTGATCGCAGGCCGCGCATGAACGGGGAGGAGCGCCAGGGCAGTTGGTCCACCGGGAGCGCCAGTTCCAGGTGGGAGAAGCGCTCGAACAAGCGGCTCACCCCCACCGCGGCGACCGTCGACGCCAGCTCGCGTGCCGGGCACTGGCGTCGGCCCGCGCCCCACGCGAGGTGCGCCCGGCTGCTGATCGTCGTATTGGCCGCCGCGTGGTCGGCGAAGACGGGATCGGCGTGCGCGGCGGCGGAGGACACCCAGACCGGATCTCCTTCGCGGATCGTGTAGTTGCCGAGCGGAGTGTCCTTGGCCGCGAACCTCGGTACGAAGTTCACCAGCGGCGGTTTGCGCATGACGACCCGGTTCATGGTCTCCCTGACCATCCCGGCGGACAGACTTGCCCGTGCGCTGCCCTCCCCCGCGATGACCTCGACCACGGTGTTCGAGATCAGGATGCCGACGTGGTCGGACGTCATGCCGAGCAGCATGAACAGCTCACGGGCGAGCGCGTCGAGAGAAAGGTCTGGGTGGGCTGCCAGCAGGTAGGAGGGGAAGTCGTCGCCCGGCCGCGTCCGCTTGGCCGCCGCCAGCTCCACCAGCGTCTCCAACAGGCGTTCCAGGGCGGGTTCCGCGTCCGGCCCCGCGTCGAGCACCCGCCACATGTCCATCAGCGCGTCGTCGCCCTGCGAGCCGGGGAAGCCGAGCAGATGACTTGCCACCATCAGCGGCAGCGGTCGCGCGAACTGCGCCGACAGGTCGGCCACGCCCGTGCCGCCGCCCTGTCCCAACAGCGTGATCAGCTCGTCGGCGTGGGCGGTGACGGCCGCTTTCAGCCGCTTGGTCTGCGGGTGGCGCGGATCCTGGAAGGGCTTGAGCGCCGCGTCCCACGCCGTCCGCAGCGGTGGGTAGCCGGGACCGCCCTGGATCAGCACGTGGTTCACCTCGAGGGAGGGTCCGAGCGGCCAGTCGGCGGGAACCCTGCCCTCCGACCGGGCCCGCCAGTTCTCCAGCCCCTTGGGCCACGCGTCGTCGTCCTGGAGGACCTGAAGCGACTCGCGGTACCCCAGCACCAACCACGCCGGTACGCCCAGCAGATCGACCGGCGCGACGGGGCCGTGCCGCTGCCTGAGCCGCTCGTAGACGAGCGCGGGGCGCGTCTCGTAGTCCCGGGTCAGCAACGGCTGCGCGGTCATCGCCTCCAACCGCGTGTCGTCCACGTCCATGGATCCGCCGTCCCCCATGTGGGATTCCACCGTTCGCAGCCCTTCGACGCTCCCCGCCACCGGTTCGTGGCCCTTCAGCGGCTACGAACCGGTGCCAGACCCTACCCCAGCCCGCACGAACGGGCCGCCGCGGGGCGCCCGTTGATTCAGGCCGTGGTTCAGGCCGTGACCTGCGCTGGTTTGCCCGGAGTGCGCAGGACCGGGTCGGTGCGCAGGCGCAGGAAGGCAAGACCGAGGGCGACGGCCTGCAGCGCGGCGCACACCGCGATGACGTAGTCGAGGGCCCACGGCGAGGTGAGGGCGACAACGATGCCCGCGAGCGGGAAGGGCAGCAGCAGAAGCAGGATGGTCAGGGAGAGGGTGCTGCCGAAGACCGCGGCCGGGATGAGCAGGGAGCGCAGCGTGCGCAGGACGACGGTCAGGCCGCCGTCGCCCGCCATGAACAGCGCCATGAGGACGACGTACGCGGTGTACGTGGGCGCGTGGGCCAGGGCGAGACAGGCCGCGGACGCGACGGTGGAACACACCACGCCGACTCCCCACAGGCCCAGCCGGTTGAGCGCGAAGCGGCAGACGGTGACCGTCAGGAGCGTGGAGGCCGCGGCTGCCGACCAGAGGGTGCCGACGGCCGCCGGGGACAGACCGAAGCGCTCGACGACGATGATCGGGCTGGCGGACTGGAGCAGCCCGAGCGCGAGGTTGGAGACGGTCAGGCCGCCCACCAGCCAGCCGAGCGCGGGCAGCGAACGCAGCGTCCGCCAGCCCGTCTTGAGGCCCGCTCCCCGCTGTGTGGTGCCGGGCTGGGAGCCGCGAAGGGGGGTCGGCGGGGTCTGCAGGGCGAGGGCCGCCGCCAGGCACGACAGCACGCTCAGAACGGCGAGCATGTGGGTCGGCCCCGCCAGCAACAGGACGCCGCCGAGCGCGGGTCCGGTGAGCGTGGCCGTCTGGTCGATGCCGATCAGGACGGCCTGCACCTTGTGTGCCTGGGTGTCCGCACGGCGGCTCACGATCGCGCCCACGGCTTCGTTGGCGATGAAGCTGAACTGCGTCAGGGTGCCCGTCGCGGCGGCCAGCGCCATCACGACGAGTGTCTGCGCCGACCCTTGTTCCAGCATCGTCAGCGCGACGCTCCCGCCGGCCACGAGGACCGCGCGCGCCGAGGACGCGAGGAAGAACACGATGGCGGCTCCGCGCCGGTCGACCAGGTCACCGGCGAGGCCGAAGGCCGCCACCCGAGGTATCCATTCCAGCGCGAAGGCCAGCCCGGTCAGCGAGGCGGATTCGGTCGTGGCCAGCACCAGGAGCGGCATGGCGTACGTCGACATGGAGAAGGCGAGTGCGTCGAAGGCCCGCGGTGCGTAGACCCGGCGGAGCAGGCTGCCGGGTGGTACGGCGGCATGCCGACCGGCCGGTCGGCCCTCGTACAGTTGAATGGTCACGGAGTATGGGGGGCTTTCACTCAGCTGTGATGGGGAACGCCCGGCGGGCTCGAAGGACCCTCAGGCGGGCAGGCGCACGACGTTCGTCGAGCCGGAGAGCCACCCGCCGTCCACGGCGTGACGCCCCGGCGGCGGTCCGTTCGACACCGGCGGCACCTACGGGGTGGTGCGGACCGCCTCGGCGCCAGGACCGGCGGGGGCCTCTCCACCGGGACCGGTGGAGAGAGGACTGCTCGTCCATGCCATGGCGCGATGTCGGGTCACACGAACTCCGCTCGGAACGAGGGCGAGTCGGGAAACGGGCATGCGGGATGAATCGACACGACCGAGACCGGGGAAGGGCATCGACGCAGGCCTTGTTTAGGCATCAACATCTGTGCAGCCACAAGGTAGCCGAAACTTTCGGATCACCCGAAAGCGTAATCAGCCAAAGTCACCGACCTGCGGCTGAATATGACATCAGCAACCGCCGGGCCGTGCAAGAGGTGCGCCGGATCCCGCCGGACCGTCGTACGGGACGGTGCGCGGAACGGACGCGTCGGGCGGTGGGATCCAGGACGTCAAGAGGGGGACGCCCGGGGCCGTGTTCGTGACCGCCCCGGTGGCCTCGTCCACGGCACGTGAGGGGATCGCGACGAGGCCTCCCGTGGCGAACTGACGGAAGAGAACCCGAACGGTGAAATCGCGCATGCCGGTTTGCGGTGTCCACCTCCTGGCCACACGGTGAAGAAAGGCATGTCGCCGCATCCCACTCGTCGGCGGCCTCGAGGAAAGCGACTGTGATGATGAAGGGCAACGCCAGAACGAAGCAGCTCAAGGGCAAGATGAGGGAGACCCTCGGCAGAGCCCTGGGCAACAAGTCCATGCAGAGGGCGGGCCGCGGCGAACAGCTGCGCGGAAAGGCCCAGGAGATGACCGAAAAGGCCGCGGGCCAGATCCGCCAGCGGACCAAGCACTGAGGACGACGGCCCGGGCGTCCCGGATACGGTCGTCGGCGCCCGAGCAGGGTCTTCGGCGCCCCGGGGTGCGGTCCTCGGCGTCGCCCCTCCGGCGGATGGGACGGTGCCGCTCGATCCGCTCACGGTGACGAACCGTGTTCCGGCCCGCCTGCTCCATCGCGGTGGTCGGCGCCCTGCGAGGTCGCCCTGCGAGGTCAGCGGCCCGGGATCGATGCCGGCGACAACCCCTTCCTCTCGACGGCCCCTTCCTCTCGGCGGCGTGTTCCTCTCGGCGGCGTGCGCGACCACGCCACCGGGCAGGGTCCGCGACGCGCCGGAGGCTCCGCCCGGGTCGGGCCCGAACCCCGCAACGGAGGGCGCGCAGGACCATGACTCTTCAGCATCCCGCCGACCGCGGCGGTGTCGGACGCGGCAAGTTCGAACGATTCGCGGAGTCCGTGTCGACGGTGACCAGTTCACCGGCCTTCTTCGTCTTCTGTCTCGCGCTGGTTTCCTTCACTGTCGCCGTGCACATCGCGGGAATCGCGACGGAGTGGCTCCTTCTCGCCGGCGACTCCATGACGGCGGTGACCTTGCTGCTCCTCGCGCTGCTCAAGAATTCGGAACTCCGGGCCGAGCGAGCGATTCAGCGCAAGTTGGACGCCATCGCCGCCGCTCTGCTCGAAGCACAGGAAGGTGAACCCGGAAAGGCGCACGAGAACCTCAGGAACGTGATCCGGATGGAGGAGGAGATCTGAGGGTCCGAGGAGGCGACTCGTTCCCCGGGCGGGCCTAAGCGTGCGTCAGCCGGAGCCGTAGGTCGATCTCCTGGTCGCCGGAGGCGGACCCGGACACCTGGACGCCGAAGGCGGACGTGAGGGTCTGCCGCAGCCGGTCCACCGCCACGGGACCGCCTTGGAGCTCCACGGCGACGGAACCGTCCAGGGAGAGGTCGGACGGGAGCGCGGCGTCGCGCGCGTCCCGCCCCACGAGGAAGGCTCCGGTCCAGGTGTCGGACCGCGCGGTGCTGTCGTGCCGCGGCATGTCGTCACCGCTCTCCTCAGCGAAGCGTGTACCCAGGACGCGCAACACGGTGTCCGCGTCCGCGACGGAACAGGCGTCCAGGACGACCTGCACCCGCTCAGGGGAGGAGGCCGACCGATCGGCCGGGTCGGGGGATGACGAGGTGTGGTGCGCGGTGTCGGTGTGGTGCGCCGTGCTGTTCATGGTGTCCTCTCACGTCTGCTGGTCGGGCCCGGCACCGGCGGAGCCGAGCCGAACCGCGTGCGGGTCGCGTCGTCGTCAGAGTTCGCGCAGGGCGGGCAGCAGTGTCTTCTCGGCCCAGGCGATGAACGGGAGTTGCTGGTCGCCGCCCACCTGCACCAGGGCGATCTCGGTGAAGCCCGCCTCCATGTAGGGCCGGACCGCCTCCATGAAGGTGTCGATGTCGTCGCCGCACGGGATGGCTCCCGCGGTGTCCTCCGGGGTGACGTACCGGGTGGCGTCCTCGAAGCCCGAGGGGCCCGGCAGTTCGGCGTTGACGGGCCAGCCGCCGAGGGCCCAGCGGAACTGTTCGTGCGCGCGGGCCACCGCGGCCTCCCGGTCCGGGTCATAGCAGACGGGCAGCTGCCCGACGCGTGGTTTGCCCCGGCCGCCACTTCGGTCGAAGGCCTCGATGAGTTCCGGCTCGGGCTCGGTGGCGATGACGAGGTCCGCGAGTCGGCCGGCCAGGGAACAGGACCGCTTGCCGGATACGGCCACCCCGATCGGGGGCGGTTCGTCCGGCAGGTCCCACAGCCGGGCGTTCGCCACCTCGAAGTGTGTGCCCCGGTGATGCACGTCGCCGCCCCCGAAGAGCTCTCGGATGATCTCCACGGCTTCTTCGAGCATCTCCAGACGGATCTGCGGGGAGGGCCAACCACCGCCCACCACATGCTCGTTGAGGTTCTCGCCCGAGCCGAGCCCGAGCCGGAACCGGCCCTCCGAGAGCAGTTGCAGGGTCGCCGCCTTCTGCGCGACGACGGCCGGGTGATAGCGGGTCGTCGGGCAGGTCACGTACGTCATGAGCGGTATCCGCGCCGTCGCCTGGGCGGCGGCGCCGAGCACGCTCCACGCGTAGGGGGCGTGCCCCTGCGACTCCAGCCAGGGAAAGTAGTGATCGGACGTGACGGAGAAGTCGAAACCGGCCCGCTCCGCCTCGACCACGTGTTCCACGAGGTCGCGAGGGCCGGCCTGCTCGGTCATCATCGTGTAGCCGATTTGCACCATATCTTCCGCATTACCCGTAGCCATGACCCGAAACATCCGACCGCTGCCACAGGCGGTGAGTCGGCGCCGACCGGCGGGGGTGCCGACTCACCGGCGCCGAGCTCCCCCACGCCCCGGAGGTCACGACCGGCGTGGACCGCGCAACGACGACGTCCTCCGGGAACCTGATCAAGATTGGCCGCCGCGACATCGAGAAGACCGGGCCGTCGGCCCGTACCCATGGTCATGGGGTCGCCCCGCCCCTGACATGGCCGACATTCGAAGAACAGGCAGCCTCATGAACGCATCCGCTTCCATCGGCGTCACCGGCCTCGGAGTGATGGGCCGCAACCTGGCCCGTAACTTCGCCCGGAACGGTTACACCGTCGCCGTCCACAACCGCTCCGCCGGCCGCACCCGCGCGCTGGTGGACGAGTTCGGCCACGAGGGCTCCTTCGTCCCGGCCGAGACGGCCGAGGAGTTCGTGGCCGCGCTCGCCCGCCCCCGCCGCCTCATGATCATGGTGCAGGCGGGCGCGGCCACCGACGCCGTCATCGACGAGTTCGCCCCGCTCCTCGAGAACGGCGACATGATCATCGACGGCGGCAACGCCCACTTCGCCGACACCCGCCGCCGCGAGGCCGCGCTGCGCGAACGCGGCCTGCACTTCGTCGGCGCGGGCATCTCCGGGGGTGAGGAGGGCGCCCTCAACGGGCCGAGCATCATGCCCGGCGGCTCGGCGGAGTCGTACGCCGTCCTCGGCCCGATGTTCGAGAGCATCAGCGCCAAGGTCGACGGCGAACCCTGCGCCACCCACATCGGCACCGACGGCGCCGGACACTTCGTCAAGATGGTCCACAACGGCATCGAATACGCCGACATGCAGCTCATCGCCGAGGCCTACGACCTGCTGCGCCAGGTCGCCGGGTACAGCCCCGCCGAGATCGCCGACGTCTTCCGCACCTGGAACGAGGGCCGCCTCGGCTCCTATCTGGTCGAGATCACCGCCGAGGTCCTCGCCCACACCGACCCGCGCACCGGTGGCGCGTTCGTCGACATCGTCGACGACGCCGCCGGGCAGAAGGGCACCGGCCGCTGGACCGTGCAGACCGCCCTCGACCTGGCCTCCCCGGTCACCGCCATCGCCCAGGCCACCTTCGCCCGCGCCGCCTCCGGCCAGAGCGACCTGCGCGCCGCCTACCGAGGGCTGCCCGGCGGCACGACTCCCCCGCTCAGCCGCACCGAGGCCGCACGCTTCACCGCCCAGGTCGAACACGCCCTGTACGCCTCGAAGGTCATCGCCTACGACCAGGGCTGGAAGATGATCCTGGACGCCGCCGCCGAGTACGGCTGGAAGATCGACCTCGGCTCGGTCGCGCGCATCTGGCGCGGCGGCTGCATCATCCGCGCCTCCTTCCTCGACCGTATCCGCGCCGCCTACGCCACCGACCCCGACCTCGTCAGCCTGCTCGCCGAGGCCGGTTTCGCCCAGGAGATCAGCGACGCCCAGGTGCCCTGGCGGGAGATCGTCGCCTCCGCCGCGCGGCGTGGCATCCCCGTCCCCGCGTTCTCCGCCGCGCTCGCGCACTACGACACCCTGCGCGCCGACCGCCTGCCCGCCGCCCTCCTCCAGGGGCAGCGCGACTACTTCGGCGCCCACACCTACCGGCGCACCGACCGTGAGGGCTCCTTCCACACCCACTGGTCGCAGCCCGACCGCCCCGAAACCACCGCCTGACAGGGGCTCGGGCCGCGTGGGTCACTTCCGTGGGGTGGGCGGCCCGCCCCTCGGGTTCCTGCCGCGCGCCTGGGTGTGTTCGGGGGTGTGGCAGGGCCCCCCACGCGGCTGCCGACCAGGTCACGGGACTGCCACACTGGATCGCATGGCACGTGAGCAGCGCAGCGGCAGCACAGGTGGCAGGGGCGGTACGGGACTGGGGCACTTCCTGCGCGCCCGCCGCGCCCGGGTGACACCCGCCGACGTCGGTCTACCGGAGGGCCCCGGGCTGCGCCGCACGCCCGGGCTGCGCCGCGAGGAGCTGGCCACGCTGGCGGGGGTCAGCATCGACTACTACACGCGTCTGGAGCGGGGCAAGGAGACCAATCCGAGCCCGTCCGTCGTCGACGCCCTCGCCGCCGCCCTCCGGCTGGACGGGACCGAACGCGAGCATCTGCGCGACCTCGCCGCGCGCGCCTCGCGCACCGTCCCGGAGCTGTCGCCGGCGCCCGGCGGCTCCGGGCTTCCCGGCGGCTCGGTGGATCCCGGTGTCGAGCTGCTGCTGGAGAGCATGCGGCCCCATCCCGCGCACGTGGTCAGCCGCACCATGGACTTGATCGCCGCCAATCCGGGCGGCCTGCGTCTGATGACCGGGCTGGAGGAGTGGCCCGAGAAGCAGCGCAACATCGTGCGCTACGTCTTCCTCCACCCCGCCGCCCGCGCGCTCTTCGACGACTGGGAGAACCAGATCCGCGGCTGCGTCGCCCGGCTGCGCACCCTCGCCGGCACCGACCCCGACGCGCCGGACCTCGCCGACCTCGTCGACGAACTCCTGCTCAAGAGCCCGGACTTCGCGCGCCTGTGGGAGGCGTACGACGTGAAGGGCCATTCCTCGGGCCGCAAGACCTTCCACCATCCCCGGGTCGGCGACGTCACCTTCGGCTACCAGTCCATGACGCTGGAGGGTACCGACGGCCACCGCCTGGTCGCGTACCACGCCCCGCCCGGCACCCCCGAGTACGACGCGATGCTCCTGCTCGACGCGGCAGGGAAGGCCGGAGAGCGGCCCGCCCCCCGGGCGGGGGCCGGCCGGCCCGCGGCCGGCTAGGGCCTGTCCGGCGGATCATGCCGGAGACGCGGGGTCTGGCACGCCCATCTGCGGCGTTGTCGTCACTCGCCGACGCTCCGCGTCGACTCCCTCCTCCGCCTTGCAGCTGCACGCACCAGACCCCGCTCACCTGCGCTGATGAGGCGCCGTTACTTCCCTCCGACCTGATCCGCCGGACAGGCCCTAGCACTCCCCTCTTCACGTGCCCCTCGGGTGACCTCGGCACGTGCGGCAGCACCCCGTACGAGGGCTCGGGGGCACGCCTCGTACGGGGTGGTCTCGGGCGGACGGTGCCGCGGCGGGTCAGGCCAGGGTCGCGGTGTCGATCACGAAGCGGTAGCGCACGTCCGAGGCCAGGACACGCTCGTACGCCTCGTTGATCTTCTCGGCGGGGATGATCTCGACCTCGGCGCCGATGCCGTGCTCGGCGCAGAAGTCGAGCATCTCCTGCGTCTCGCGGATGCCGCCGATCAGCGACCCCGCGTACACGCGGCCCTGCATGATCAGCGAGAACACGTTCAGCGACAGCGGCTCCGCGGGAGCGCCGACGTTGACCATCGTGCCGCCCACGGCGAGCAGGCCGAGGAAGGTGTCGAGGTCGAGCTTGGCGCTGACCGTGTTGAGGATGACGTCGAAGGTGCCGGCGAGCTGTTCGAAGGTGGCCGGGTCGCCGGTGGCGTAGTAGTGGTCGGCGCCCAGCCGCAGGCCGTCGTCCATCTTCTTCAGCGACTGCGACAGGACGGTGACCTCGGCGCCCATCGCGTGTGCGATCTTGACCGCCATGTGACCGAGTCCGCCGAGGCCGATGACCGCGACCTTCTTGTCGGGGCCCGCGCCCCAGCGGCGCAACGGGGAGTACGTGGTGATGCCCGCGCACAGCAGCGGGGCGGCCTCGTCGAGGCCGAGGCCCTCGGGGATGGTGACGACGAAGTCGTCGTTGACCACGACGTGGGTGGAGTAGCCGCCCTGGGTCAGGGTGCCGTCGGCGTCGATCGAGCCGTAGGTGAGGGTGTTGCCCTTGAGGCAGTACTGCTCCTCGCCCCGCAGACAGGGCACGCACTCACGGCAGGAGTTGACCATGCAGCCGACGCCGACCCGGTCGCCCACGGCGTGCCGGGTGACCTCGGAACCGACCTGGGTGACGATGCCGGCGATCTCGTGGCCGGGGACCAGGGGGTAGGTCGCCGGGCCCCACTCGCTGCGGACGTTGTGGATGTCGGAGTGGCAGATGCCGCAGTACTTGATGTCGATGAGGACGTCGTGCGGGCCGACGTCACGGCGCTCGACGGTGGTCGGCGCGAGCGGTTCGGTCGCCGAAGTGGCGGCGTATGCGGGGACGGTAAGCACCGGTTCTCCAGTGGGGGGTGAGGTTGATGGGGTCGTCGGCAGCCGGACGGGTGCCGAGGTCTGACTAGGCGTCCGCTGCGCCGCGTGGCCTCAGTCGCGTCGTCGTGGAGCCCGCCACGGGGCTCGTGATGCGGGCGATGGTGTTCGCGGAGTAGCGGCCGTACTTGGTGCGGTAGGCGGCGTCGACCTCGCTGTTGATCTCGCCGTCGGCGTCCGTCAGGGTGACGTCCTTCTCGACGCCGTCGGCCTCGATGCGGCCTTCGCGGCGGGCCCGGGTGCCGCGGAACCAGTCGGAGCCCGGGCCGTTCACGGAGCGGACGTAGATCTCGTCGCCGACCCGGACGACCCATATCGTCCGGGGGCTGCTCAGCGCGCCGTCGCGGCGCACGGACGCGATCTCCAGCTCCTCCGCCCGGCCGATGCTGGTGAGTTCGTCGCTCGTCCACGACGCGGTCATGGCCTGGTCTCCTTCATGGATGTGGTCATTTCTGCCGGGCGCTTCAGCGTGAGAGCGGCCGCGGCCATCACGAGCAGCAGGACCGTCGAGATCGTGAGGCCGACGCGCATGCCGTGCAGGAAGTCGGTGGTGATCAGGGCGCCGTAGACCGCCACGGCCAGGGCGCCGCCCAACTGCCGGAAGGTGTTGAGCACGCCGCTCGCGGTGCCCGCCCGCTCGGCCGGGACGTTGTCCAGCAGCACCGCCGTGAGCGCGGGCACGGCCAGCGCGCCGCCGGCCCCGACCGGGACCAGCAGGACGGCCATCAGCCGGACGGGCGTCGACTGCGGGACGACGCACAGCACCATCAGGCCCACGGCCATGAGGAACAGTCCGACAGCGATCGGTACGCGCGCCCCGAACCTCTCCGCGGCCCGGGCGGCCACCAGGTTCATGAAGGCGGTCACGACGGTCATCGGCAGGAACGCGAGGCCCGTGGCCGACGAGGACAGGCCGCGCAGTTCCTGGAAGTACAGGCTGAGCAGGAACACCAGTCCGTAGAAGCCGACGGTGAAGGCGAAGCCGCCCAGCAGCGGGACCACGACACCGCGGGACCTGAACAGGTCCAGGGGCACCATGGGGTGCCTGCCGCGTGCCTGGGACGTCAGGAACACGATCAGCGCGACGATCGCGAGGCCCAGCGCGATCAGCACCCTGGGCGCGCCGACGCCGTCGGCACCGGCCTCGATCACGCCGTACGTCAGTCCGCCCATGGCCACCACCGCGGCGATCTGCCCGGTCCGGTCCAGCGGCGCCTCCCGGCGGGGTGAGCGCGCGATCCTCGTGAACAGCAGCAGCGCGACCAGGCCCACCGGCAGGTTGATGAAGAAGATCGCCCGCCAGCTGAGCAGGGTCAGGAAGCCGCCGAGCACCGGTCCTGCCGCCGAGGCGACCGCGCCGCCCATCGCCCAGATGGAGATGGCGCGGGCGCGCTCGACCTGGTCCGGGTAGGCCTCGCGGATGAGGGCCATGGAGGCGGGCAGCATGACCGCCGCGCCGAGCCCCTGCAGCAGGCGTGCCCCGATCAGAACGCCCAGCGTGGGGGCGCATCCGCAGGCCGCGGAGGCGGCGATGAACAGCGCGAACCCGGCCGCGTACGCCTGGCGCGCGCCGATCCGGTCGGAGAGGGCCCCCGAGGAGAGCAGCAGCGCGGCGAACATCAGTGTGTAGCCGTCCATGACCCACTGCAGGCCCGTGACGCCACCGCCGAGGTCGTCCTGGATCGAGGGGAGCGCGACGTTGACGACCAGCGCGTCGAGGGTGATCACGAAGAAGCCGAGGACGGCCGCCGCCAGCGCCGGCGCGGGACTTGGGAGGGTTTGCCCCGGGGGATCGCCGACGGGTCGCCGGGCCGGAGTGACGGGGACGGGCATGGGATGCTCCCGGGACATGGGATCTTCAACGAGCATCCAGCCTGCTCGCCCGGCCCGCATCCCGGCAGACCGTGCTGTTCAGGGGAGCGGTGTTCCGGGGCGTGCCAGGGCCCCCCACGGGGCTGCCGCGCAGGTCACGGGGGCGCCGGAGTGGGGCGCACCACCCGGTGTCAGGGCTGGACGAGCACCTTCAGTGCCTCCCGGGCGGCCATCGCGCGATAGCCGTCGGGTACCTCGTCGACGCTCACCGTGCGGTCGAAGACGCGCCCGGGTTCGATCTTCCCCTCGAGGACGTCGGGGAGGAGTTCCTCGATGTAGGCGCGGGCCGGAGCCACACCGCCGGTGACGGTGATGTTGTTCATGAACACCTCGAAGCCCAGTGGCGCCTGGTCGTACTGCGGGGCGCCCACCCTGCTGATCGTGCCGCCCGCGCGCACCACGCCCAGCGCCGTCTCCAGCGCGGGCAGCGTACCGACGCACTCCAGCACTGTGTGCGTACCGTCGCCGCCGGTCAGCTCGCGCACACGCGCGACGCCTTCCTCACCGCGTTCGGCGACGATGTCGGTGGCACCGAAGTCGCGGCCGAGATCGGTGCGGTCCTTGTGCCGCCCCATCAGGATGATCCGCTCGGCGCCGAGCCGCTTGGCGGACAACACCGCCGACAGCCCGACCGCTCCGTCACCGACCACGGCCACGGTCGTACGCGGGGTGACGCCCGCCGTCACCGCGCAGTGGTGGCCGGTGCAGAACACGTCCGACAGGGTCAGCAGCGACGGCAGCAGGGCGGAGTCCTCGCCGACGGGCAGCTTCACCAGCGTGCCCTGGGCCTGCGGTACCCGCACCGCCTCTCCCTGGCCACCGTCCACCCCGTCCGTGGCCCAGAAGCCCCCGTGTCGGCACGAGGTGTGCAGGCCCTCGAGACAGAAGTCGCAGGTGTTGTCCGAATAGACGAAGGGGGCCACCACCAGGTCTCCGGTCCTCAGTCCGGACACCTCCGCGCCGATGTCCTCGACGACACCCAGGAACTCGTGGCCGATGCGGTCGCCCTGCTCGGAGGGTGGGCGCGACCCGTACGGCCACAGGTCGCTGCCGCAGATGCAGGACCGCAGCACGCGTACGACCGCGTCCGTGGGCCGCTGGATCTTCGGGTCGGGAACCTCCTCCACACGCACGTCACCGGCACCGTAAATCAGAGTTGCTCGCATGAGTCTTTCCGATCGAGTCGTCCTGTACTTGCTCGCAGAGCGTCCAGAGCGGCGGCAGCGCCGCGTCCAGCTCGGAACAACCGGGAATTCAGGCGACTGTCCCCTTCAATAGAAGGGACATTCCGGCCGTCCAAAAAGTATGGGTCCCGATATCGGGACCCGCACTCTCACGCCTGCCTGCGATGACGACTCGGGGGCGCGGCGGTGGCTCTGGTGGACAGGCGTCCTCAGACCTTCCAGGAGCGCAGCTGGTCGGCGACGGCGGGGACGCCGACGCGGGTGTCGCGGATCTTGCGGACGAGGTCGGACAGGGCTCCGTAGGGCGGGTCGATTCCCTCGCCCGACTGGTCCATGTACTGGGCGGCGACGAATGCCGCGAACAGGCTGTTGCGGTGCGGCAGCGGCTCCAGGCGCACGATGGTGTGCATCAGCGCGGCGGCGCGCCAGGCCGCGTCCGGGTCGGCCGCGGCGAGCGTGGGGAGCTTGGTCTTGTGCCGGGCGACGGCCGCGACGAGCGCGGAGTAGTCCGACACGGACATGTCCTCGCGGGCGAGGGCGGCCTCCTGGACGTCGAGCAGCCAGGCGACATCGATGGTCAGGTGCATCAGGCGGCCGCGGATCCGTCCCGGCGCTCGGCGGGCGGCACCTCGTCGGGGAAGGCGTCGTCGAACTCGCCGCGCAGCCGGTCGGCCCAGGCGGTGGCGCCTGCGACGAACTGCCTGCGCTGCATCTCCCGGACACCGAGGTCGTGCAGATACTGCTTGAGGCTCTTGCCGTCGGCCGCGGCGGCCGCGCGCACTCCCTCGAGCTCCGCTTCCGTGAAGGTCACGTTCAGTGATGGCATACACGGATGGTACCTGGTTGGTACCTGGGGTGCGAGGCCTCAGGGCCGACCGAACGAATGCCCCTGGGGCGAATCGTCAGGCGCCCGACGCCGCCGATCTAAGCTCGGCGCATGGCCAAGTACTTCGACGTGCATCCCGAGAACCCTCAGCAGCGCACTCTCAGCCAGGTGGCGGACATCATCCGCGGCGGCGGGCTCGTCGCCTATCCGACCGACTCCTGCTTCGCCCTCGGGGCTCAGCTGGGCAACCGGGACGGACTCGACCGGATCCGTTCGATCCGCCGGCTGGACGACCGGCACCACTTCACCCTGATGTGCCAGGACTTCGCGCAGCTGGCCCACTTCGTACGCCTGGACAACGCGGTGTTCCGTGCGATCAAGGCCTCGACTCCGGGTAGTTACACCTTCATCCTCCCGGCGACGAAGGAGGCACCGCGCAGGCTGCTGCACCCGAAGAAGAAGACGGTCGGTGTCCGGATTCCCGACCATGTCGTCGCCCGCGCGCTCCTCGCCGAGCTCGGCGAGCCCCTGCTGTCGAGCACCCTGCTCCTGCCCGATCAGGAGAAGCCGCTGACCCAGGGCTGGGAGATCAAGGAGGAACTCGACCACGTGGTGGACGCGGTCCTCGACTCCGGCGACTGCGGCGTCGAGCCGACGACCGTCATCGACTTCTCGCAGGGCGAGCCCGAGATCGTACGACGAGGGGCGGGCGATCCCTCCCGGTTCGAGTGAGTCGAGTGTGCGGGGCGAGGCGGGCGGTCAGAAGGCGGGGCCGCTGACCTTCCAGATCCGGGTGGCGACCTGGAGGTTGAAGCGGCTGTCCACCTCGTCGAGCCGGCGGCCGCTGACCTCCCTGATGCGCTGCAGACGGTAGCGAAGCGTGCTGCGGTGCACGGCGAGGGCCTGCGCCGTCTCGTCGTAGTTGCCGCCGTGGTCGAAGTACCGGGTGAGGGTGTGCACCAGGTCGGTGCCATGGGCGTCGTCGTAGTCGAGGAGCGCGCCGAGCCATTCGCGGACGAAGTCGGTGACGTCCCCCGCGTCCTTGTCCCGGGCCAGAATGCGGTAGAGGCCGAGTTCCTCGCAGGTCGTGGTGCCGTCCGCGGGGTGGGACTGGCGGCGTACGGCGAGCGCGCGGACGGCCTGGTCGAAGGAGCGCGGGATGTCCGCCACCGCCTCGCACAGGCTGCCGACGCCCACCGCGCCGTGCGGGGAGCCCACTTCGTCGGCGAGGGCCTGGTACAGACCCGAGTCGCGCGGCTCGCCCCGGACCACGAGCACCGCCATGTCGCCTCGTCGGGCCAGCAGCGACCGCAGGCCCCGTCCCTGCGCGGCACGTCCCACCGCTCCCAGGAAGCGGTCGTCGGCGGCCGTTCCCCGCCACTGCGCGACCGTGACGTGGTGCGGTCCGTGCAGGTCGTGGCCGATGGCCTCGGCCCTGGCGTACGCGCCGCCGGCGTCGGCGCCGGTGAGCAGGTCGTCCACGAGTTCCCGGCGCAGGCGCAGTTCGGCCTCCGCCAGACTGCGGCGGTGGGCCAGTTCCAGGGACAGTGCCGTGCACGCGTGTTCGAGTGCGAACTTTTCGGCCTCGCCCGCCGTGCCGTCGGGGTCGATCAGCTCGATGCTGCCGAGGGGCTCCCCGTGGTGGCGGGCCAGTCCGACGAGGCGTCCCTCGTGGCGGATCGGACCGAGTTCGCGCATCGCGTCGTGCATGAGTTGCTCGCGCTGGAGCGGATCGGGCTTGGTGTCGAGCTCGGGCGGGACCGGCCCGGCGCGGGCGAGGAGGTTTCCGAAGCGGTCCTCGACACGGGTGGCGAGACCGGTCAGCTCGTACACGGCGGCGGCGATGCCGTGCTCGCCCTCGTCGGTGAGGGAGGTCCGGGCGAGGACGTCGTGCACGGTGCGCTGCTCCTCCAGCTCCGCCACCAGCGCGGTGAGTCGTTCGTTGACCGCGTCCCGCTCCTCGATCGCCCGGAACAGCTGTCGGGCGTACTCGCGGTCGCGGCGGCGGGCCTCGGCGTTGTAGAGCGCGGCGCCGGTCGGCTGAGCAAGGGCGTAGACGAGGAAGCGGTCCTCGTCGGGAGGCGGTTTCCCGGCGCTGACGAGCAGGTAGCCGAGCATTCCGCCGGAGCTGCGCAGGCCCACTGCCCAGCCCCAGCCGCCCTCCCGGAAGTGGACGGCGCCGTCCTCCCCTTCGAGCGCGGTCAGCTGTTCGACCGGGTCGGTCAGATCGCGCGGCGCCCGGCCGCCGAGGGCCCGTGTGCTCGGCGTGGCCTCGAGCTCGAAGCGGCCGTCCCTGAGCATGTAGCAGCCCTCGGGCCGGCAGTCGAGGAGGTGTGGCACCTCGTCCATGGCCAACTGGAGGATCTCGTCCACCGGGCGGCCGTCGAGCATGGTCACGGCCAGCACGAACACGTCGTACAGGCTCGCCGACTGCTTGCGCCCCCAGCCGGTCAGTGCGGTGGTCGGCGCCCGGCTGCCGAGGCCGCGTGGTGCGATGCTCCGGTGCGTCGCACTGGTCGCGTCGTCGGCCGTGCCAGACATGCCGTAATACTAGCTTTCACCCCCTTTCGCCGCTTCTTGCGCCGGGCACCCCTGGAGGTGGCGCGTGCCGCGTGGCCTCCTGCACTCCCGGGGGGAGAGGAGGGGCCGAATTTCGCCCCGCCGGGAGCAGGCGTCGCCCTTCGTCCCGTAACACCCTGGCAAGGACGGAACCCACGACCCGTGTCCGCCCGCCGACGCGCCCGCGGACACGCGACCGCACCTGAAGACAACCGCCGCCGCCGGAGACGCGCGGACGCCGGGGGTGGCAGGCGAAGGAGTTCCTCATGGGCAAGGCAGTCGGAATCGACCTGGGCACCACCAACTCGGTGATCGCCGTATGGGAGGGCGGTGAAGCGACCGTCATACCCAATGCCGAGGGCTCGCGCACCACGCCCTCCATCGTCGCCTTCACCGACAGCGGCGAACGGCTGGTGGGTCAGCTCGCCAGGCGCCAGGCGATCCTCAATCCCAAGGGCACCATCTACTCGGCCAAGCGGTTCATCGGCCGGCACTTCGACGAGATCTCCGACGAGGCCAAGGCGGTGGCGTACGACGTCGTCGAGGGCGAGGGCGGAGTCGCGCGCTTCAAGGTGCGCGACAAGCTGTACGCGCCGGAGGAGATCAGCGCGCTGGTGCTGCGCAAGCTCGCCGACGACGCCGGCAAGCAGCTGGGCGAGAAGGTCACCGAGGCCGTCATCACCGTGCCCGCGTACTTCAACGACGCCCAGCGCCAGGCGACCAAGGACGCGGGGCGCATCGCGGGGCTCGAGGTACTGCGGATCATCAACGAGCCGACGGCGGCGGCACTGGCGTACGGCATGGAGAAGAAGCAGCACGAGACGGTGCTCGTCTTCGACCTCGGTGGCGGCACCTTCGACGTGAGCATCCTGGACGTCGGTGACGGGGTCGTGGAAGTGCGCTCGACGGCGGGCGACAGCCACCTCGGCGGCGACGACTTCGACCGTCGCCTCGTCGACCTGCTCGCGGACGGCTTCCAGAAGGAGAACGGGATCGACCTGCGCAAGGACCCGCAGGCGCTGCAACGACTGTTCGAAGCCGCGGAGAAGGCCAAGACGGAGCTGAGCTCGGTCACGCAGACGCAGGTCAGCCTGCCGTTCATCACCGCGGACGCCTCCGGCCCCAAGCACCTGACCGAGACGATCATGCGGTCCACGTTCGAGAAGATCACCGCCGACCTGGTCGAGCGGACCATGGAGCCGGTCAAGCAGGCGATGGCCGACGCCAAGGCCAGCGCGAACGACATCGACGAGGTCATCCTCGTCGGCGGCTCGACGCGCATCCCGGCCGTGCAGAACCTGGTCCGCCGACTGACCGGCGGTAAGGACCCGAACATGAGCGTCAACCCCGACGAGGTCGTGGCGCTGGGCGCCGCGATCCAGGCGGGCGTGCTCAAGGGCGAGGTCAAGGACGTCCTGCTGCTCGACGTGACTCCGCTGTCGCTGGGCGTGGAGACCCGTGGCGGTGTGATGACGAAGATCATCGACCGGAACACCACGATCCCGGTCCGCCGCTCGGAGACCTTCTCCACCGCGGAGGACAACCAGGAGGCCGTGGACGTCGTCGTCCTGCAGGGCGAGCGCGAGATGGCCGCCGACAACCGGATCCTCGGCCGCTTCCAGCTGAAGGACATCCGCCCCGCCCCGCGCGGCGAGCCGCAGGTCGAGGTCATCTTCGACATCGACGCCAACGGCATCCTGAACGTCACCGCACGGGACAAGGACACCAGCAAGGAACAGACCATCACCATCAGCGAGGGCTCCAACCTCGACCAGGGCGAGGTCGAGCGGATGGTCCAGGAGGCCGAGCAGCACCGCGGCGAGGACCAGGCGCTGCGCGATGCCGTGGACGCCCGCAACGAACTGGACGCCGTGGCCTACCAGGTGGAGCGCCGGCTGACCGAGCTGGGCGACGCGGTGCCCTCGCACGAGCGGGCCCGGGCGGACATGCTCGTCGCCGATGCCCGTGAGGCGGTCCAGCAGCAGGCGTCCCCGGACAAGGCCAGGCCGCTGACCTCCGAACTCCAGCAGGTGCTGGCGTCGCTCGCCCAGTACCAGGCCGGTGCGGCCGCACAGGCCCAGGCCGGAACCGGAACCGGGACGGAGGACACCGCGAGCGCCTCGGCAACAGCCGGCGACGACGTGATCGACGCGGAATTCGACAAGAGCTGAGGAGCGGTCATGGCCACCGAGCAGGAGCCGATGACGCCCCCGGAACAGCCGGGCGAGACCCCCTCGCAGGCGCCGGAGGCGGACGAACAGACCGCCGCCCTCGACGAGATGCGCGACCGCTGGCGCCGCGCGCTCGCCGACCTGGACAACCTCCGCAAGCGTCACGCGAAGGAACTGGAACGCGTGCGGGCCGAGGAGCGCGCCCGCACCGCCGGGGCCTGGCTGCCCGTCCTCGACAACCTGGAACGGGCGCTGGCCCACTCCGACTCCGACCCCTCCGCCGTGCTGAAGGGCGTCGAAGCCGTACGCGACCAGGCGGTCGAGGTGCTGCGCGGCCTCGGGTATCCCCGCTACGAGGAGACCGGGGTGCCCTTCGACCCGACCCGGCACGAGGTCGTCGGAGTCGTCGACACCCCCGACGCCGAGCCGAACACCGTGGCCCAGGTGGTGAGCCCGGGCTACGGGGCGGACGGCAAGCAGTTGCGCCCCGCCTTCGTCGTGGTCAGCAAGCGGCAGGAGTGACGCCCCATGGCACGGGACTACTACGACGTGCTCGGGGTGCCGCGCACCGCGAGCGCGGAGGAGATCCAGCAGGCCTTCCGCAAGCTGGCGCGCAGACACCACCCCGACATCAACAAGGACCCGGGAGCCGAGGAGCGCTTCAAGGAGATCAACGACGCGTACAGCGTGCTGTCCGACCCGAAGACCAGGCGGCGCTACGACCGCTTCGGTGAGAACTTCCGGCAGATCCCGGAGGACTACGACGAGCGGGTGGCCGCGGGAGCGGGTGCCCGGGGCGGCTGGAGCGCGGGCGTCGGAGGGGCCGGCGGAGGAGGCGGAAGGGGGGTGCGCTTCCGTACGGCGGACGGTGTCGACTTCGACGGCTCCGGCGTCGACTTCGAGGACCTGTTCGGCGGGATCTTCGGACGCGGCGGGGGCGCGGGGGCGGGGGGCGGCTGGGGTCCGGTACCGGGTGCCGACCAGGAGGCCGAGATCCAGCTCGGCGTCGAGGAGGCGTACCGGGGCGGCAAGCGCGGCATCACCCTGGGCGGCCCCACCGGACAGCGCACCTACGACGTCAACATCCCGCGCGGGGTGGTGGACGGGCAGCGCATCCGGCTGGCCGGAGAAGGCGGCAGGGGCAGCCCCGACGCCCCGCCGGGCGACCTGTATCTGCGCGTGCGGATCAAGCCCGACGGGCGGTTCCGGCTGGAGGGCCGCGACATCCACGTGGTCCTCCCGGTGACACCGTGGGAGGCGGCACTCGGCGCGACCGTGCCGGTGTCCACCCCCGGCGGCACGGCCAAGGTCACCGTCCCCGCGGGCTCCTCCAGCGGCCGCCGGCTGCGGTTGCGCGGCGAGGGCATGCCCAACCCGCGCGGCGAGGACGGCAACCTGTACGCGGAGGTCCGCATCATGGTGCCGCCCGAGCCGACCGCCCGTGAGCGTGAGCTCTTCGAGGAACTGGCCGCCGCGTCCGCCTTCGACCCGAGGAGGCCCCGATGACCACAGCCCCCCGCCCCGGCGGTGCGCACCGCCGTTCCGCCACCCCGGTAGCCCGGCCGGCCTTGAACATCGTGGTCCGCGCCGCCCCGCTCGGACCGGCCCATCGGCTCGGTCTCGACGCCGTCGCCACCCGTTCCGGTCTCCATCCGGATCTCGTGCGCCGGTTCGTCACCCTCGGCCTCGTCGACGCCACCCGGGACGCCACCGGGCGACTGTGGTTCGAGCCGTCCGCTCCCGCCACCCTCGCCCGCGTCCAACGACTACGGGCCGCGCTCCCCCTCAACTACGCCTCCCTGGGTCTGGTGCTCGATCTGCTCGACCGGATCAGTGAGTTGGAGGACGCTCTGAGGCGCAGCAACGCCGGCTCCAGGAGTGATGAATCGTGGATATGAACCGGCTCACCCAGAAGTCCCAGGAGGCGCTCCAGGAAGCGCAGACCATCGCCGGCCGGCTGAACCAGACCGAGGTCGACGGCGAGCATCTGCTCCTCGCCCTGCTCGACCAGCCCGACGGCCTGATACCGCGGCTGATCGACCAGTCGGGCGCCGACACCCGGGCCCTGCGCACCGCGCTGAACGAGGAGTTGGCCCGCAGGCCGAAAGTGACCGGCCCCGGTGCCACCCCAGGACAGGTGTACGTCACCCAACGGCTGGCGAAGGTACTGGACTCGGCCGAGCAGGAGGCCAGGCGGCTCAAGGACGAGTACGTGTCCGTCGAGCACCTGGTGCTCGCACTCGCCGACGAGGGCTCCCGCACGGCATCCGGCCGACTGCTCAAGGAGCACGGCGTCAGCAAGGACGGGTTCCTGTCCGCGCTCACCCGGATCCGTGGCAACCAGCGCGTCACCTCGGCGACGCCCGAAGCGGCGTACGAGGCACTGGAGAAGTACGGCCGTGATCTGGTCGCCGAGGCACGCAGCGGCAGGATGGACCCGGTGATCGGCCGGGACGCGGAGATCCGCCGGGTCATCCAGATCCTGAGCCGCAAGACGAAGAACAACCCCGTCCTCATCGGTGACCCGGGGGTCGGCAAGACCGCCATCGTGGAGGGACTCGCCCAGCGCATCGTGCGGGGCGACGTGCCCGACGGGCTGCGCGACCGGACGATCTTCTCGCTCGACATGAGTTCGCTGGTAGCGGGCGCCAAGTACCGCGGCGAGTTCGAGGAACGGCTGCAGGCCGTACTGAGCGAGGTCAAGGCGGGCGAGGGGCGCATCCTGCTCTTCATCGACGAACTGCACACGGTCGTCGGCGCGGGCGGCGGTGCCGAGGGCGCGATGGACGCCGGGAACATGCTCAAGCCCATGCTGGCACGCGGCGAGCTGCACATGATCGGCGCCACCACCCTCGACGAGTACCGCAAGTACGTCGAGTCCGACGCGGCCCTCGAACGCCGCTTCCAGCAGGTGCAGGTGGACGAGCCGAGCGTCGAGGACACCATCTCCATCCTGCGCGGACTGCGCGAGCGCCTGGAGGTCTTCCACGGTGTGAAGATCCAGGACACCGCGCTGGTCGCGGCGGCGACTCTCAGCCACCGCTACATCTCCGACCGGTTCCTGCCGGACAAGGCCATCGACCTGGTCGACGAGGCGTGCGCGCGGCTGCGTACCGAGATCGACTCCATGCCCGCCGAACTGGACGAGATCACCCGCCGGGTGACCCGTCTGGAGATCGAGGACGCGGCGCTCGCCAAGGAGACCGACGCCGCCAGCCAGAAGCGACTCGACGAGCTGCGCCGCGAACTGGCCGACCTGCGCGCCGAGGCCGACGCCATGCACGCCCAGTGGGAGGCCGAACGCCAGGCCATCCGCCGGGTGCAGGAGCTGCGCCAGGAACTGGAGCACGTCCGGCAGGAGGCCGAGGAGGCCGAACGCAGCTACGACCTCAACCGGGCCGCCGAACTGCGCTACGGCAGGCTCACCGAACTCGAACGCCGCCTCACGGCGGAGGAGGAGGCGCTGGCCGCCAAGCAGGGCGAGAACCGGCTGCTGCGCGAGGTCGTCACCGAGGACGAGATCGCGGAGATCGTCGCCGCCTGGACCGGCATCCCCGTCACCCGCCTCCAGGAGGGCGAGCGCGAGAAGCTGCTGCGCCTCGACGAGATCCTCACCGAGCGGGTGATCGGCCAGGACGAGGCGGTCAAGCTGGTCACCGACGCGATCATCAGGGCCCGCTCCGGGATCCGGGACCCGCGCCGGCCGATCGGCTCATTCATCTTCCTCGGCCCCACCGGCGTCGGGAAGACCGAACTGGCCAAGGCGCTCGCCGCGGCGCTGTTCGACTCGGAGGAGAGCATCGTCCGCCTGGACATGAGCGAGTACCAGGAACGGCACACCGTCAGCAGGCTGGTGGGAGCGCCTCCCGGATACGTCGGCTACGAGGAGGGCGGCCAGCTCACCGAGGCGGTGCGCCGCAAGCCGTACTCCGTGGTCCTGTTCGACGAGATCGAGAAGGCCCACCCCGACGTCTTCAACATCCTGCTGCAGGTCCTCGACGACGGCCGCGTCACCGACTCCCAGGGCCGCACCGTCGACTTCCGCAACACCGTGATCATCATGACCTCCAACATCGGCTCGGCCCACCTGCTGGACGGGGTGACCGCCGACGGCGAGATCAAGTCCGACGCGCGAGCACTGGTGATGAGCGATCTGCGGGGCCACTTCCGGCCCGAGTTCCTCAACCGCGTCGACGACATCGTGCTGTTCAAGCCGCTGGGCATGACGCAGATCGAGCGGATCGTGGAGCTGCAGTTCGACGACCTGCGCCGACGGCTGGCCGAACGGCAGATCACGGTCGAGCTCACCGACGCCGCCCGCGAACTCATCGCCGAGCAGGGCTTCGACCCCGTGTACGGAGCCCGGCCGCTGCGCCGGTACATCTCGCACGAGGTCGAGACGATGGTCGGCCGGGCGTTGATCCGCGGTGACGTGCAGGACGGCACGACGATCCGCGTCGACGCCCAGAACGGCGAACTCGTCGTCACCTACGGCGGACAGGCCGCACCGGACGTGCGGAAAGCCGCGTGAGTGCGGTGACCACGAGTACGGGCACAAGCACGACGGTCGTCTGCGACCACTGCGGTCGCAAGAACCGGGTGCCGGCGGCGGCCGCCGGCACGCCGCGCTGCGGGAACTGCGCGTCCCCGCTCGCGTGGATCGCCGACGCCGGCGACGCCGACTTCGCGGAGGTCGCCGAACAGGCGAAGCCGTACGTCGTCGTCGACCTGTGGGCCACCTGGTGCGGGCCCTGCCGGATGGTCAGCCCCGCGCTGGAGCAGGTCGCCCACGAACTCGCCGGGCGGGTCAAGCTGGTCAAGGTCGACATCGACCAGAACCCGCGGCTCGCCCAGCGGTTCCAGGTACAGGCCGTGCCGACGCTCCTGTTGCTCGACAAGGGAGAGGTGATCGCACGCAAGACGGGAGCGGCGCCCGCGCCGGCGCTGAGGCAGTGGGTGGAGGAGACCCTGGCCGCCCGTCGTTGAACCGGGCCGCGCGAACGCGGGCACGGCCCCAGCAGGGTGAACCCCACACACGTCGCCCGCTGTCCGGCGCCCCGTGGGCCGGGCGCCCCGCTACTAGTCGGAGAAGACCCGCGCCTCCGCGTCCGAGGTGATCTCGGCCGGCGTGGGCGGGGAGTTCAGCAGGGCGGTGATGCGTTCGGCGGCGGGGTCGCCCGTGCGGGGCCCGGCGGCACGGGCGGCGTCGACGTCGTACGAGGTCTGCCGCAGCTCCACATCCGGGCCGAGCAGGGCCCAGAAGGCGGTGCCCGGCGGGCCCTCGTGGAAGGGGAGCCCGACGCTGCCCGGGTTGACGCTGCGCCGTCCGGCGACGGTGCGGTCGAACTGGAGGTGCGTGTGCCCGGTGACGATCACCGCCTCCTCGACGTCCGCGGCCAGTTCCGCGAATCGCCCGGCAGGCGTGGCGGGTGTGACCAACTCCGTGTCGCCGCGCGGCGATCCGTGGCAGAACCGCACGGGTCCCAGCCCGACGACGTCCACGACGACGCTGAAGGGGATCCCGGCGACGAACGCGACGCTCGCGTCCGAGTGCTGCCGCGGCACCCACGCCTCACGTTCGGTGCTCGGCCGACGGACCCCGCGGTGAATGTCCACGACGGCGCGCTCCCCGTTGCCCCGGACGCACAGGGCCCGCGGCAGCCCGGCCATCAGCTCCACCGTACGGTCGGGTTCGGCACCCCAGGTCAGGTCTCCGCACGAGACCACCAGATCGACGCCGGCCCCCTCGATCTCCGCCAGGACCGCGGTCAGCGCCGGCACGTTCGCGTGGACGTCGGAAACGACCGCGACCCGTCGCATGGGACCGTAGCGGCGCGTCGGCCCCTCCCAGGCCCTGGGGCCGTACAAGGTCGTGTCCATGATTGACGGTAACAACGGCGGCCGATGGCGCACCGGCCGTTCCACCGAAACCGTCGCCACCGAACCGGTCAACGCCAGTCGGGAGCACCCGAGGCGGGCGACAGCAGGGACTCGATCTTCATCCGCATCTCCCGCATGACGGCGACGATACGGGCCTCGTGCTCGCCGGTGAGCCGGGCCACCAGAACCGAGCAGCTGATCGCGTCGACGGCCGGCGTGTCGTAACGCAGGGCGAAGCCGAAGCCCGCGATACCGGGCACCGTCTCCTCGCGGTCGATGGAGTAGCCGCGCTCCCGTACCTCCGCGAGGTCCGCGAGCAGGGTGGCCGACTCGGTGTGCGTGTTCTCCGTGAGAGCGGTCAACGGCTGCGCCGGAAGCGACAGTTCGCTGTCCGGACGCTCGGCGAGCAGGGCCTTGCCGAGGGCACCGGCGTGGGCCGGGACCCGGCGGCCCACCCGGCTGAGGGTGCGCGCGTACTCGTGGGACTCGCGGGTCGCGAGATAGACGACGTCGGCGCCGTCGAGGCGGGCCAGGTGAATGGTCTCCCCGAGCGCGTCCGAGGCTTCGTCGAGGTAGGGGCGGACCACCCTTACATGCCGGTCGCTGTCGAGATAGCTGGTGCCCGTGAGCAGGGCACGGATCCCTATCCCGTACAGCGAACCGGTGGTGTCGGCGCGCACCCAGCCGCGGTCGACGAGGGTCTGCAGCAACTGGTACATGCTGCTGCGCGGCACCCCCAGTTGCGCGGCGAGTTCGTCCAGCCGGGCCGGCCGGTCGCCCCGCCCGGCGAGCAGTTCCAGCAGCGCGACCGTGCGGGCCGCCGACTTCACTTCTCGGACACCACTGCTCTCCGGCATGGGGCCCATCGTAAATCCGCCCTGCCGCACCCATTGACCCCGCGCGTTCACGACCCTAGCCTCCATCTTCATATATAGACGTCATCTGCATATGAGGACAGAGTTCATGACACGGTTCACTGCGGCGGCCGAGGACGTGGCCAAGCGACTGCGGGACGGCATGGTGGGCGGAGTGCTGTCCTTCCCGCTCACGAGCTTCCGGGAGGACGGCGGTCTCGATCTGGAGGCGTACCGGGCCTACCTGACCGCCCAGTTGGACAGCGCGCCGGGCGCGGTGTTCCCCGCCTGCGGCACCGGGGAGTTCTTCTCGCTGGACGAGGACGAGTACCGCACGGTCGTCCGGGCCACGGTCGAGATCGCCGACGGACGACTGCCGGTCGTCGCGGGCATCGGCTACGGCTGGGCGCAGGCCCTGCGCTTCGCCCGGATCGCGGAGGAGGCGGGCGCGGACGCCGCGCTGGTACTCCCCCACTACCTGGTCGCCGCCCCGCAGGACGGGCTGGTGGAACAACTGCGGCGGATCGCCTCCGGCACCTCTCTGCCGCTGATCGCCTACCAGCGCGGCCAGGTCGACTTCACCGCCGACAGTCTGCGCCGGATCGCGGAGATCCCCACGGTCATCGGCCTCAAGGACGGACACAGCGACCTCGACCGCCTCCAGCGCCTCACACTCGCGGCGCCCGACGATTTCCTCTTCTTCAACGGCGCCTCCACCGCCGAGATCCAGGCCCGCGCCTACGCCACCGTGGGCGTCCCCGCCTACTCCTCGGCGGTCCACGCCTTCGCGCCCGAGATCGCGAACGCCTTCTTCGCCGCCCTGCGGGACGGCGACGACGCGGGAGTGACCAAGCTCCTGCGCGACTTCTACGTCCCGCTCGTCGAACTGCGCGACCGGGTCCCCGGCTATGCGGTGTCGCTGGTCAAGGCCGCCGCCGGGCTGCGCGGTCTGCCGGTGGGGCCGGTACGCGCGCCGCTCACGGACCCGGGGCCGGAGGATCTCGACGCGCTGGCGAAGGTGCTCGACGACGGTCTGAAGGTGGTCGGGGCCGTACGGGGATCCGGCTGACAGCTGACGTTATCTGTCATCTGTGATCTGTCACCTGTCAGCCGCAATCCGTCATCCGCCCTCCGCCATCCGTCGCCCATCCCCCGTCACCCGTCACCCGGTCCAACCAGTTCAAAGGGGAACTGAGACGTGCCGCTTCTCGTAGTCGGGATCAGCGTGCTGGTCCTGCTGCTGCTCATGACCAAGCTCAAACTGAACGGCTTCGCCGCCCTGCTACTGGTGGCGGTCGGCGTCGGTCTGGTCCGTGGGATTCCGCTGGAGAAGATCCCTGACGTCCTCTCGGAGGGCATCGGCGGCCAGGTCGGCGACACGATGCTCACCATCGGGCTGGGCGCGATGGTCGGCCGTGTCATGGGGGATTCCGGCGCCGCCCAGCGCATCGCCGGCAAGCTCCTCGACGCCTTCGGCCCGCGCGGCGTCCAGGTCGCCATGGTGGTGACGTCGATGCTCATCGGCGTGACGATGTTCTACGAGGTCGCGTTCATCATCATCGTGCCCATCGCGTTCATCCTGGTACGGGTGACCGGCGCGAAGCTGCTGTGGGTCGGGCTGCCGATGTCGATCGCCCTGTCGACCATGCACAGCTTCCTGCCGCCCCACCCCGGTCCCACCGCGGTGGCCGCGACCTTCCACGCGTCCGTCGGTCTGACGCTCTTCTACGGCCTGTTCATCGCCGTCCCGGTCGGCGCGCTCATCGCTCTGGTGTGGCCACGGCTGCCGTTCGTCAGGGCGATGAATCCCTCGATCCCCCCGGGCCTGGTCAGCGAGCGGGTCTTCGAGGACGAGGAGATGCCCGGGCTCGGCTGGTCACTGGGCGTGGCCCTGTTCCCCGTCGCGCTGATCGCCGGTGCCGCCGTGACCGACATGGCCACGTCCGGTTCGAGCCCGGTCCTGCACTTCGTCGCCTTCATCGGATCCGCGCCGATCGCACTGCTGCTGACCCTGCTGCTGGCGGTCTGGGCGTTCGGCCCGCGCATAGGGCGGAGCCTCGCGGAGGTCAGCGCCTCCTGCAACTCCGCCGCCCAGGCGATGGCCATGATCCTGCTGGTGATCGGTGCCGGCGGCGCCTACAAGAACGTCCTCGTCGAGGGCGGGATATCCGACTACATCAAGGACCAGACGCACGGTTGGTCCATCTCGCCGATCGTCCTCGCG
The DNA here is from genome assembly GCF_007113425.2 of Streptomyces sp. RLB3-17. Taxonomy (NCBI): domain Bacteria; kingdom Bacillati; phylum Actinomycetota; class Actinomycetes; order Kitasatosporales; family Streptomycetaceae; genus Streptomyces; species Streptomyces sp. RLB3-17. Next base: position 949,173 of record NZ_CP041610.2, read on the forward strand.
TGGCTCATCGCGGTCATCCTCCGGGTGGCACTGGGCTCGGCGACGGTCGCCGTCGTCACGGCCTCCGGCGTGGTGCTGCCGCTCCTGGCGGGCGGCGGGGTACACCCCGAGATGATGGTGCTCGCCGTCTGCTGCGGTTCGATCGCCTTCTCCCACGTCAACGACCCCGGATTCTGGCTGTTCAAGGAGTACTTCGACCTCTCGGTCGTCGAGGCGATCAAGGTCCGCACCACGTACACCACCGTGCTGGCCGTCCTCGGTCTGGGCGGTGTCCTGGCGGTCGAACGGGCCCTCGACGTCCTCAGCCTCTGACCACAGCCCCTGTCACCCCCGTACCCAAGGACTTTGAGACGCATGAGCAAGAGCCAGCCGACCGTCACCGCCTTCTCCGTCTACCCGGTCGCCGGCCGGGACTCCATGGAGCTGAACCTCTCCGGCGCGCACGGCCCCTACTTCACCCGCAATGTCGTCGTCCTGACGGACTCCGAGGGGCGTACGGGTCTCGGTGAGGTCCCCGGCGGGGAGAAGATCACCCGGACGCTGCGGGATGCCGAGTCCCTGGTCGTCGGAGCGAAGGTCGGTGACTACAAGCGCGTCCTGCGCGAGATCGGTGACCGTTTCGCCGACCGCGACGCCGGTGGGCGCGGCGCCCAGACCTTCGACCTGCGGACCACCGTCCACGCCGTCACCGCGGTCGAGTCGGCGCTGCTCGACCTGCTGGGGCAGCATCTCGACGTACCCGTCGCGGCGCTCCTGGGCGACGGACAGCAGCGCGACTCCGTACGGGTCCTCGGCTATCTGTTCTACGTCGGTGACCCCGGCCGCACGGAACTGGAGTACGTCCGCGAGCCGGACGCGGCCGAGGACTGGTACCGGATCCGGCACGAGGAGGCCCTGTCGCCGGAGGCGATCGTCCGGCAGGCCGAGGCGACCCACGACCTGTACGGCTTCCGGGACTTCAAGCTGAAGGGCGGTGTCCTCGCGGGCGCGGAGGAGGTCAAGGCCGTACGGGCGCTCAAGGACCGCTTCCCCGAGGCGCGGATCACCCTCGACCCGAACGGCGCGTGGTCGCTGCGCGAGGCGATCGAGCTGTGTTCGCCCCTGGTGGGCACACTCGCCTACGCCGAGGACCCCTGCGGAGCCGAGGGCGGCTACTCCGGTCGGGAGATCCTGGCCGAGTTCCGCCGCGCGACGGGCCTGCCGACCGCGACCAACATGATCGCCACCGACTGGCGGCAGCTGACCCATGCCCTGGCCCTGCAGTCGGTGTCCATCCCGCTGGCCGACCCGCACTTCTGGACCATGCAGGGCTCGGTGCGCGTGGCGCAGTTGTGCAACGCGATGGGGCTGACCTGGGGTTGCCACTCGAACAACCACTTCGACATCTCGCTGGCGATGGTGACGCACTGCGGGGCCGCGGCTCCGGGCGCGTACAACGCCCTGGACACGCACTGGATCTGGCAGGAAGGTCTGGAGCGCCTGACCGTCGAACCGCCGCGCATCGTCGACGGGGAGATCGCCGTGCCGGACGCGCCCGGTCTCGGTGTCCGACTCGACAGGGAGCGGCTGCTGGCGGCCCACGAGCTCTACCAGGAGAAGGCGTTGGGGGCGCGTGACGACGCGGTCGGGATGCGCTACCTGGTCCCCGGCTGGGAGTTCGACAGCAAGCGTCCGTGTCTGGTGCGTTGAGCCACTCTCATTTCCGTCGCGGGACCGACTGTTGTCCATTCACCCTTCCGGGTGAGGACTTCGGCCTGACAGACTCCGGAGGGTGCGCGACTTCGACATGCTTGTCATCGGATCCGGCCCGGGTGGTCAGAAGGCCGCCATCGCTGCGGCCAAGCTCGGCCGCCGGGTCGCCGTCCTCGACCGCCCCGACATGGTCGGCGGGGTCTCCATCCACACCGGGACCATCCCCTCCAAGACCTTGCGCGAGGCGGTCCTCTATCTCACCGGCCTCACCCAACGCGATATGTACGGCCAGAGTTACCGCCTCAAGGAGGACATCACCGTCGCCGACCTGACCGCGCGCACCCAGCACGTGGTCAGCCGCGAGGTCGACGTCATCCGCAGCCAACTGTCCCGCAACCACGTCTCCCTGTTCGCCGGCACCGGCCGCTTCGTGGACGACCACACGGTCGCCCTGGTCGAGGCGAACGGCAACGAAAAGCTGTTGACCGCCGAGCACATCGTGATCGCCACCGGCACCCGGCCGGCCCGTCCCGCGAGCGTCGCGTTCGACGGACGCACGATCATGGACTCGGACAACGTTCTCAACCTGGAGCGGGTGCCGCGCTCCATGGTCATCGTCGGGGCCGGGGTGATCGGCATGGAGTACGCCTCCATGTTCGCGGCCCTCGGCAGCAAGATCACGGTGGTCGAGAAGCGGGCCGGGATGCTCGACTTCTGCGATGTCGAGGTGATCGAGTCGCTCAAGTACCACCTGCGGGACCTCGCCGTCACCTTCCGCTTCGGGGAGACGGTCGCCGCGGTCGAGCATCATCCCGGGGGCACTCTCACCGTCCTGGAGAGCGGCAAGAAGATCCCCGCGGACACCGTGATGTACTCCGCGGGCCGACAGGGCCTCACCGACGAACTCGACCTGGACAAGGCCGGGTTGTCCGCCGACCCGCGCGGCCGTATCAAGGTCGACGAGAACTACCGCACCGAGGTGCCGCACATCTACGCGGTGGGCGACGTCATCGGCTTCCCGGCGCTGGCGGCGACCTCGATGGAGCAGGGCCGTACGGCCGCGTACCACGCCTTCGGCGAGCCGGTGCACCCGATGCACGACCTCCAGCCGATCGGCATCTACACCATCCCGGAGATCAGCTTCATCGGGCGCACCGAGGACCAGCTCACCGAGGAGTGCGTGCCCTTCGAGGTCGGCATCTCCCGTTACCGCGAACTGGCCCGAGGCCAGATCATCGGTGACTCGCACGGCATGCTCAAGCTCCTGGTCTCCCCGGACGACCGCAAGCTGCTCGGCGTGCACTGCTTCGGTACCGGGGCCACCGAGCTGATCCACATCGGGCAGTCCGTGATGGGGTGCGGCGGCACGGTCGACTACCTCGTCGACGCGGTGTTCAACTACCCCACGCTGGCCGAGTCCTACAAGGTCGCCGCCCTGGACGCCACCAACAAGATCCGCCAGATAGACCGCCTGAGGGACTGACCACCGCCGGGGCCCGGCGAGGCCCGTATCGAGGTCCGGCACGGGCGGGGCCCGGGATGCCTGGTGAGGCACCCCGGGCCCGCTCACGCCGAGGTCATTCCCTCGCGCCGATCGCCTCGACCGGCCGGATCCTCAGCAGCATCCGCGTCGGCAGCATCGTGCCCGCGGCCGCGAGGGCCGCCGTCGCGCCGGCGATCGCCAGGTAGCCGAGGCCGGGTACGGCCGGGATCGGGGTGCCGCTCACCGCCAACGACACGAGGACGAGCGGGAACGCGGAGAGCAGGGTCCCGATGCCCACCCCGGCCGCGATGACGATGACGCTCTCCCGCCGCATCATGCCCACGACCTGCCCGCGGGCCGTGCCGGACAGCCGCAGCAGAGCGAACTCGCGGCGTCGCGCGGCCGTGCTCATCGCCAGCGTGTTGACGACGGTGATCGCCGTGTAGGCGATGATCACGCCGACGACGAGGTAGTTGACCCACGCGTTCGCCCGCTGTTCCGCGAGCTGGTCGTCGACGGCGAGGCCGTCCCGGAGCACCGTGCCGGGGTAGGCCGCGGCCAGGTGCGACAGGGCCTGGGTCAGATCGGGTGCCGAGGGGGCGGAGCGTACGAGGACGGACTCGTCGACCTTCCCTGTGGTGTGGGCGAGCAGCAGGTCGTGGTCCATGGTCACATCGGTGAATCCGAAGCCGCGTTCGTACACGGCGACGACCTCGGCCCGCAACGGGGTGCCGTCGCCGAGGTGGAGCCGGGCGGTGTCGCCGAGGCCGAGCCCGAGCCAGGAGGCCGCGGTGGTGCTGATCGCCACGGTGTCCCGTGACAGGGCCTTCATGTTCCCTTCCCGCGGCCGCAGATCGAGGGCGCTGCCGAGCGCCCGGGGATCCACGCCCTGCGCGCTGAGCGAGACGGACTCCTGGGCGCCCAGCATCCTGCCCATGGCGACGACCTTGGACCTGACCAGTCCGGTGGCCGACGCCACCTGCTTCATGCCCCTCGCCTTCTCGGCTAGTTCGGGTGACACTCCGGACGGCGCGGTGAGGACGTGGTCGGCGACGAGCCCGGCCCGCAGCTGGTCGGCCGACTCCCTGAGCCCGGTGGTCTGCGCGAAGACGACGGTCGACGAGAAGGAGACGGCGAGCACGAGCGGGGTGATCGCGCCGGCCAGCCGGGCCACGTTGGCCCGGGTGTTGGCCGCCGCGAGGTAGCCGGTGACACCGGTCCGGTTCAGCAGCGGGGCGAGCAGGCGTACGGCGGTACGGGAGACCAGCGGGCCGAGGACGGCGACCGCGACGACGAGGACGAGGACGAGGGAGTTGGCGAGCCCGACGAGGGTGAAGAAGTCGGCGTCCTGTGCCAGTCCGGTGACGAAGATCCCGGCCGACAGCACGAGCAGCACACCGCCGGTGATCCGGCGTCCGCGGCCGAGCCCCGGGGTCTCCACGGCGGCCTCGCCGAGCGCCTCGGTGGGCCGGATCCGGGTCGCGCGATGCGCGGCGGACAACACCGCGACCAGCGCGGTCAGGACGGTGACGAGCACCGCCGCGAGGAAGGGCAGGGGGCTGAGGGCGAGATCGAAGTCGGAGGGCACGATGCCGTGTCCGGCGAACCGGTCGCGCAGCCAGTACACGAGGAGCAGACCCGCCGGGCAGCCGACCACTCCGGCGAGCAGGCCGGTGGCAGCGGCCTCGGCGGCGACCATGCGCCGGATCTGGCCGGGGGTGGTACCGATCGCGCGCAGCAGGGCGATCTCCCGGCGGCGGTGTCGGATCGACAGGGACGTGGTGGCGTACAGGACGAAGACGGCGACGAGCAGGACGTTGCCGCCGATCGCGGCCGCCAGGACGACCAGGTTGGAGCCGCTGACGGTGACGTCGAGGAACTCGGCCCGTCCGCGCCCCTCCCCGGTGTGCACGGCGAGGGTGTCGTCGTGGAGCGCGGACTGGACGGCGTCGGCGAGTCGGTGCGGTGACGCGCCGGGCGCGGCGAGGACGCCGAAGGCCTGGACGGAGGCTTCGGGAACCGACCGGCGCAGGGTCGCGTCGGCCAGGAACGCCACGGACCGGCGGGGGGCGCCGCCGTCCTTCAGGGCGACCAGTCCGGCGACCTGGAAGGTACGGGGCACCGAGGTGGTCATCAGACGGATGTCGTCGCCGGGGCGGACGTCCGCCTGCGCGGCGAGTTCGGTGTCCAGGACGATCTCTCCGGCGGCGCGGGGCGCGTGACCGGTGGTCAGCCGGAAGTCGCCGAGGCCCAGGCTCGACCAGTTGTGCGCCTCCACCCCCGCGCCGTGGTGTCCCGGCACCGGCTGACCGGCATCGGTCACCAGCCGCACCGGGGCGCCCACGTCCGTGATCACCGTCTTCGCTCCGTCCACGCCGGTGATCCGGTCGGCCGACGAGGCCCGCAGCGGTACGCGTTCGGGCAGCGGCTGGGACTCCTTCAGGGTCGATCCGTCGAGGTCCTTGAAGGTCAGTTCCACCTCCTGGCGGCCCGTGACGACGACATCGGCCGCCGCGTACCGCTCGGCGGAGGATCCGGCCCGTATGCCCGACTCCAGCAGGATCCCGCACGCGCTCAGGACGGCGGCGCCCAGCAGCAGGGCGACGAAGGTGCCGACGAAACCGCCCTTGCGGGCCTTGAGCGTCAGCAGGGCGAGACTCAGCATCAGGCGGCCCTCCGCAGGCCGGCCATGACGTCCGCGACGCGGTCGGCGCTCGGCTCGGTCAAGGCGTCGACGAGGTGTCCCGCGCTCAGGAAGAGAGCGTGGTCGGTGTGTGCGGCGGCCACCGGATCGTGGGGGACATGACCACCGTCTGATGCAGATCGGTGACCGCCTGCCGCAGCAGCCCGAGGATGTCCCGAGCGGTCTCCGGATCGAGCGCCCCGGTCGGCTCGTCGGCGAAGATCACCTCGGGCCGGGTGACCAGGGCGCGCGCGATCGCCACCCGCTGCTGCTGGCCGCCGGACAGCTGGGCGGGGAAGCGCGCGAGCCGGTCGCCGAGGTCGACGGCCTTCACGATGTGGTCGAACCAGCCCGCGTCGACCTGCCGTCCGGCCAGCCGCAGGGGCAGCGTGATGTTCTGCTCGACGGTCAGCGAGGGCAGCAGGTTGAACGCCTGGAACACGAAGCCGATGCGGGTGCGTCGCAGCTCCGTGAGTCGTCGCTCCTTCAGTGTCGACAGGTCCTGTGCGCCCAGCCGGACCGAGCCCGAGGTGGGCCTGTCGAGGCCCGCCGCGCAGTGCAGGAAGGTGCTCTTGCCGGATCCCGAAGGGCCCATCACGGCCGTGAACGTGCCGGGGGCGATGCCCGCGCCGACCTTGTCGAGCGCCAGCACGGCCGAGGGGCCGTCGCCGTACCGCTTGGTCACGTCCGTCAGCTGCACCGCGTACCGGCCGTCGGCCGGCCCGTCCGGTTGTTGGCCCCAAGACCGCACTGTGACTCCTCGACTTCTCAATTTCCGACTTCTCAAGTTCCGGATGCCAAAGGTCCGGCTGCTCAAGTTCCGGCTTCTCGCACGGCGTTCCGTGAGTGGTGCTCCCAGTCCAGCGGCGGCAACGGGCCCCGGCCTCGGCCGCACCGTCGAACCGTGGTCTCCGCCGGTCGGGCGAGATCCGCGATGCCCTCCGTCGTACGGAGGAGGGCAGGGTCTCCTCGCGCCGCCGGCCGCGCGGGGCGCCTCCTCCTTGCGGAGGATGCCGCCGCGGAGGAGACCGGCCGCGCGCTCTCACCCTCGGGGCAGATCAGGGCACCGGGTGAGCCGTCTAACGTGGGGCGCATGGACCTGATGGACTCGTTCGCCGGGCGCCGTGTGCCCCCGGCCATCACCGACGCGGGTCTGGCCCTGCTGCTCATCGCCGGATGCGCGGCCACGCCGCTGGCGATCCCGCCCGGCGGGCCCGAACTGCGTGCGCCGGACACCTGGTTCCTGGTGCTCGTGCTGGTGTCCGCGCTGCCGCTCGCCTTCCACCGCCGGGCTCCGCTGCCCGCGCTGCTGGTGATGGCGGCGGCGGCCGCCGCGCTCCAGGGCCTCCACTACATCCCGCAGCTCTCCGGACCCGAGGGCACCTCCATCGGACCGACCTACGTGGGCGTGGCCACGGGCGTGTTCCTCACCGCCGTACGGTCCACCCCCCGTACGGCGACCCTGGTCGTGGCGGCGCTCATCCCGGCCGCGGCCGTCACCGAGTCGCTGCTCGCGCCGGCCGGGTACCGCGTCACCACCCTGCTGATCGAGACGGTGCTCCTGGTCGCCGCGTGGGCGCTGGGCCGGCTCTCCAGGGCGCGCGCCGCCATCCGGAACCAGGCGCTGGAACGGGCCGCTGCGATCGAGCGCGAACAGGTCGCCAACGCACGCGCCGCCGTGATGGAGGAACGGGCCCGGATCGCCCGCGAGTTGCACGACATCGTCGCCCACAACGTCAGTCTCATGGTGGTGCAGACCATCGCCGCCGACCGGGTCCAGGACCGCGACAGCGCCAAGGCCCACGAACTGCACGGCACCATCGAGGAGACGGGACGGGCCACCGTCACCGAGCTGCGCAGGCTCCTTGACGTGCTGCGGACCGACGAGGAGGCGGAGAGCGACCCGAACAAGGAACCGCCCCAGCCCACCATCGACGCCCTGCCGGCGCTCGTGGAGTCGGTGCGCGCCGCCGGTCTCCAGGTCGAGTTCGACACCAAGGGAACCCCCGCCGAGCTCCCGGCCGGTTCACAACTCGCCGTCTACCGCGTCGTACAGGAAGCCCTCACCAACACCCTCAAGCACGCCGGTCACACGCACACCGCGCTGACCGTCTCCTGGGAGCCGGAGCGGCACCGGCTCACCCTGCGGCTCTGCGACGACGGGCCGCGGCAGGGAGACGAAACATCGCGACCGCCCAAGCCGGCGAGGGGTTCCGGCCACGGTCTGGTCGGTATGCGGGAACGGATCGGCGCCGTGGGCGGCTCCCTGCACACCGGCAACCGCCCGGGCGGCGGATACTGCGTCCACGCGGTCGTCCCGCTCCCCTCCCCCGAACCCGACCCCCAGCACGAAGGGCACTCCCCGCATGCAAGCCATCCGCGTCCTGCTGGTCGATGACCAGCCCATGATCCGGACGGGGTTCCGGCTCATCCTCGAGGCCGAACCGGACATCGTCGTCGTCGGCGAGGCGTCGGACGGCGTGGCCGCCGTCGAGAGCGCCGAGGCCCTCACCCCGGACGTCGTCCTGATGGACATCCGGATGCCGCACATGGACGGTGTGGAGGCCACCCGCCGGATCGTGGGGGCGGGTTCACCCAGCCGGATCGTCATCCTCACCACCTTCGACCTGGACGCGCACGTCGTGGACGCCCTGCGCGCCGGGGCCAGCGGTTTCCTGGTCAAGGACGGTCCCGCCGACTCCCTGGTGGGCGCCATCCGTACGGTGGCCGACGGTGAGGCCGTACTCTCCCCGCGCGTCACCCACCGGCTGCTGGACCGCTTCGCCGACCTCGCCGCGCCCGCGACGTCGGCCGTGCCGACGAAGCTCGACGCCCTGACCGGGCGCGAACTCGACGTGCTGCGCGCCCTCACCCGTGGTCTGTCCAACGCGGAGATCGCGCGCGAACTCGGCGTGGGTGAGACCACGGTCAAGACGCACGTCGCCCACATCCTGGAGAAGTACCAGCTGCGCGATCGCGTCCAGGCCGTGATCCTGGCGTACGACTGCGGCCTGGTCGTCCCGCGCGGAACGTCCTGACGGGGCCTCGGGGAGCGAGCGCCTGACCATCGCATGGCACGCCCGCGTGATCACCGATCGCGGGCACGGGGAGCGCCGCGGTCAGCGCGGGCTGTGCCGGTCCGCCGTCACGCGCAGGTACTCGATACCGGTGTCGAGCGCGGCCTTCAGGTGGGTCGAGTCACCCGTGGACATCATCACCGTCACACCTCCCTGGACTCCGGCCAGCAGTGCGGCGGCCGTCGTGTCGACGTCGAGGGTGGACGACACCAGGCCACGCGCCCGGAGCGCGCGAATGCCCCGGGCGAGTTGCTCCTGCCACTGACGCATCAGCTCGGCCACGATGGCCCGTGCGCCCGGCCGGGATCGCCCGACCTGGAGGAACAGGGATCCCAACGGGCACTGATCACCCTGGCGTTCATAGCGTTCCACGACCGCGTCCCGCCACTGGTACCAGGACTCCCAGGAGTCCAGGCATCCCAGATGCGGCTGCTGGTCCTCCAGGACGCGGTCCGCCTCGAACTGTGCCACCGCCAGCAGTAGTTCGTCCTTGCCTTCGGGGAAGTAGTGGAAGAGCTGGCTCTTGCTCGTGCCGGTCCGGGCGCGGATGTCGTCGAGGGTGGTGAAGGCGACACCCCTTTCGCGGAGCACCTCGGCGGCACCCTCGATGATGCGGGCCCGCGTGGCTCGGCCTTTCGTGGTCGGCGCCTGCGACATGGCGTGCTCCCTTCATCCCTGGACCGGCGTACTGACCCGACTCGCTGGACCGACTCACTGCTGACTCACTGGACCGACGAGTCCATTTTACGCCCTCACAGGCGCCCCAGACTGGACTTGCCGGTCCATTTTTGCCGATGCACAGTGGGTCGCGCGGTTCAGCCCACTGGTGGACCGCCGTACGGAGCCGGTCGGCCTGGCCGACCGCTGAGAGCGGGACGAGGAACCACATCATGGGTGAACGACTGCACAACAAGACCGCGCTCGTCACGGGGTCGACGAGCAATATCGGGCGGGCGATCGCCGAGGCGTTCGCCGCCGAGGGGGCCCATGTCATCGTGTCGGGGCGCGATCGGGAGCGGGCGGCCCGAGTCGTCGAAGGCATCCGCGCCGCCGGCGGGCGGGCCGATTTCCTCGTGGCGGACCTCGACGGCAGTGCCGGGGCCTCCCGGGACCTGGCCGAGCTGGCACTTAGGTCCCTCGGCGGGCGCATCGACATCCTGGTGAACAACGCCGGCATCTACCCGGGCGCCGTGACGACCGCCACGGACGAGGAGACCTTCGACCGGGTCTACGCGGTGAACGTCAAGGCACCGTTCTTCCTGACCGCCGCCGTCGCACCGGCCATGGCGGAGGCCGGAGGGGGCAGCATCATCAATCTCGGGTCATGGGTCGCACGCCTGGGTATTCCGGTCGGCGCGCTCTACAGCTCCACCAAGGGGGCCATGGAGACCCTCACCCGGGCATGGGCCGCGGAGTTCGGACCGCGGGGAGTGCGGGTGAACGCCATCTCGCCGGGCGTGATCCTCCCCCGCACCGCGGAAGGGAGCGACCCGCACCCCGGCGAGGTCATGATGAAGGGGACACCGGCCGGCGAAGTCGGCAGCCCGGACGCCATCGCGCGCGCCGCCGTCTGGCTGGCCGGTGACGAGGCCTCCTTCGTGCACGGATCGGTGGTGGACGTCGACGGCGGTCGCGTGGGTGCCGCCGTCATCGCCGCGTGAGTCACCGCGGGCCGTTTCCCGTCATTCCACTGCAAGGACCAACACGTCCCGGCTTGGTGTCCATGGCTGGGGACGCGCGGGGCTGAACACGCGTATCGGCGTGTCTCTCCGCACAGTTGGGGCCCTGCAAGCGCGGCGGCGGTGGTGGACTGGGAGCCGGGTTGCTGGTGCTGCAGGGGGTCTCCGAGCGGAACTCCGGTGACAGGGACCCGGCCATCTGCACGTCCTCGAAGGCCACGCCGGCTACGCAGGACCCCGGGTCGTCGAAGCACGTCTCCGGAGCCCAGCTGTGCACGGCGCTGAACCGCTCGGACCTGCCGGCGCTCCTCGGAACCCCGGCAGAGCAGGCGGAGACGGCCGGAGGCAACGAGAGCTCGGTCAAGCTCGCCGGCGGCACCGAGATCGCCACCCCGAGGCCACTGTCACGCTGAAGACCTACTCGGTGAAGATCTCCGCGTCCTGCGACCGCGCAGAAGAGAACGGTCCTGGGACACCTGGCGGTCCTCTACTCGGACCGGACCATCGCCATCGCCATCTGGCGCCAGGACTCCGTCGTACCCGACGACGCGGCACTGCTCAGCGTCGCCGAGAAGGTGCTGCCGACGATCCCGGGCCGGGTCAACGGCTGACTCGGCACACACCGACCACGTCGAAGGCCCGGCCCCGCACTGCGCCGGGCGCCGGCCGAACTGCCCGTCACCCGTCAGACGTTCCTGTCAGTGGGCTTCACCGACAAGATCGGCTGACGGCCGAAGCGGGACGAGCATCTGGCCCGGTCCCGCACGACACACCGCGCGCCGGACGCGGCACTTGATACCCGGGGGGCCGTTGCGCCACCGGTCGTCATCGCAGGGTGAGCGGGGTCTCGGATGCGACGCGGGTCAGTTTCTCCGGGTTGCGGACGTAGTAGAGGCCGGTGATGCGGGCGTCCTCGACACGGATCGCCATGATGCCGTCGACCTCGCCGTCCAGGCGCAGGACGAGTGCCGGGTTGCCGTTGACCACGGTGGGGTCACTGGTGAGCGTGCCTTCGGCCTTGCCGGTCCCGCCGACGATGAAGCGGACCACCTTCTCGGCGCCGCTGATCGGCCGCAGCGCGGCCTGCTTGAGGCCGCCACCGTCGCTCACCAGGACGACCTCGGGAGCGAGCACGTCCATGAGACCCTGCAGGTCCCTGGCTTCGAACGCGCGCTGGAACGACTCCAGAGCCGCCCGGATCCTGCCCGAGGGGACCACCTCGCGGGGGCGGCGGGCATCGACGTGCCGACGTGCGCGATGTGCGATCTGACGGACGGCCGCGGGGGTCTTGTCGACGGCGGCCGCGATCTCGTCGTAGCCGACGTCGAAGACCTCGCGCAGCACGAAGACCGCGCGCTCGGTCGGCGACAGCGTCTCGAGGACGAGCATCATCGCCATCGACACACTCTCGGCGAGTTCGACGTCCTCGGCCACGTCCGGCGCGGTGAGCAGCGGCTCGGGCAGCCAGGGACCGACGTACACCTCCTTGCGGCGACTCATTGTGCGCAGCCGGTTGAGCGACTGCCGGGTCGTGATCCGGACCAGGTAGGCGCGCGGGTCGCGTACCTGCCCCAAGTCGACCTTGACCCACCGCAACCAGGTTTCCTGGAGGACGTCTTCGGCGTCGGCGGCCGATCCGAGCATCTCGTATGCCACGGTGAAGAGCAGGTTGCGGTGGGCGAGGAACGTCTCGGTCGCCGTGTCGGTGACGTGGTCGCTCATGTCTCGGCCCCTCTCCTGCGCGGCCGACGCCGGTCGCCGAAGTCCTTCATGCGTGCATCCACAGCGAGATCCTTCTCATGAGCAATCGTCCATACCCGTGGATTTGCCGAGTGGTGATCAGGCGCCCTGGGCCCGAGGCGACGCCCTACGAGTGCCTGGTCAGGCCGTCCGTTCAGTGGCAGGCGCCTCGTGACGCCTGGTCTGCAACAGTTGTCGGCGTTTGGCGTCCTTGGCCCACCAGGTGCGCGCACCGGGCTTGCGTGCCTCGTACGCCAGTTGCCAGGGGATGCCCCGGCAAATGAGCTCCTTGATCTTCGCACCCGGGCGGCCGCCGAGGTAGAACCCCTTCGCGGTGTCATCCCTGCCGGTGAGCTGAAAGACGCCGGCGCGGCGGCCCAGACTGATGCACTGACTGACGAACCCGACGTCGATGGGCGCGGGCTGCTCGCCCGCGAGCCGGCTGAGCACTGTCTCGGCGGCCTGCGGGCCCAGTTGGACGGCGGCCTGGCAGCTCATCCGGAACGGCAGGTCCGAGGGTGCCGCCGAGTCCCCGGCCGCGACGATGCGCACGTCGTCCACGCTCGTCAAGGTCTCGTCCGTGAGCAGGCGGCCCAAGGCGTCGGTGCTCAGTCCGCTGCGCGCGGCCAGGTCCGGCACACCGAATCCGGTGGTCCAGATGGTCACCTCGCTCGGCAGCTCGCGGCCGTCGCTGAGCCGTACGGCATCACGACTCACCGCCGTCACCTTCGTGTCGGGGCCTTCGAGCACGGTCACACCCAGTACGGCCAGCCGCCTGGCGACCGAGCGCCGACCCCGAGGGTGCAGGGCAGGGCCGAGCACCCCGCCGCAGACCAGGGTCACGGTGCGCCCCTCCTCGGCCAGTTCGGCGGCGGTCTCGATGCCGGTCGCACCGGCTCCGACAACGGTCACCGCGGCCGTTGCGGGCGCGGCGTCGACGACCGGCCGCAGCCGCTGCGCCTCCTCCAGGCCGGCGATCGGGTGGGCGAACTCGGCCGCCCCGGGCACCTGCGGGTCGGCGCTGCCACTGCCCACCGCGTAGACCAGATAGTCGTAGCCGACCGTGCCGCGGGTCGCGAGCGTCACGCTGCGCGCGGCCGCGTCGATCCGGGTCACGGTGTCGACCACCAGCCGGACGCGCTCGCTCATGACCTTGCGGTAGTCGAGGACCGCGTCGTGGGATCCGCCCACCAGTTGGTGCAGGCGGATCCGCTCGACGAAGGTCGGGCGCGGGTTGATCAGAGTCACTGTCACGTCGTCGCGCTGTGTCAGGCGATTGGCCGCCATGACGCCGGCGTATCCGCCGCCGACCACGACTGCCGCCGCGCCGGCCCAGACTGATGCACTGACTGACGAACCCGACGTCGATGGGCGCGGGCTGCTCGCCCGCGAGCCGGCTGAGCACTGTCTCGGCGGCCTGCGGGCCCAGTTGGACGGCGGCCTGGCAGCTCATCCGGAACGGCAGGTCCGAGGGTGCCGCCGAGTCCCCGGCCGCGACGATGCGCACGTCGTCCACGCTCGTCAAGGTCTCGTCCGTGAGCAGGCGGCCCAAGGCGTCGGTGCTCAGTCCGCTGCGCGCGGCCAGGTCCGGCACACCGAATCCGGTGGTCCAGATGGTCACCTCGCTCGGCAGCTCGCGGCCGTCGCTGAGCCGTACGGCATCACGACTCACCGCCGTCACCTTCGTGTCGGGGCCTTCGAGCACGGTCACACCCAGTACGGCCAGCCGCCTGGCGACCGAGCGCCGACCCCGAGGGTGCAGGGCAGGGCCGAGCACCCCGCCGCAGACCAGGGTCACGGTGCGCCCCTCCTCGGCCAGTTCGGCGGCGGTCTCGATGCCGGTCGCACCGGCTCCGACAACGGTCACCGCGGCCGTTGCGGGCGCGGCGTCGACGACCGGCCGCAGCCGCTGCGCCTCCTCCAGGCCGGCGATCGGGTGGGCGAACTCGGCCGCCCCGGGCACCTGCGGGTCGGCGCTGCCACTGCCCACCGCGTAGACCAGATAGTCGTAGCCGACCGTGCCGCGGGTCGCGAGCGTCACGCTGCGCGCGGCCGCGTCGATCCGGGTCACGGTGTCGACCACCAGCCGGACGCGCTCGCTCATGACCTTGCGGTAGTCGAGGACCGCGTCGTGGGATCCGCCCACCAGTTGGTGCAGGCGGATCCGCTCGACGAAGGTCGGGCGCGGGTTGATCAGAGTCACTGTCACGTCGTCGCGCTGTGTCAGGCGATTGGCCGCCATGACGCCGGCGTATCCGCCGCCGACCACGACCACATCGGTGTTCTCCGTCATGGTGTCTCCTTCGTTTCCGGGGGTTCGGCCTCAAGACACCGCGGAATCGATCGCTGTGACAGCATGTGAGGCAGGTCACTCCGCGGACCAACAGGCAAGTCCGCGCTCCCGTCCACACCGTGACGCAGGCCATCGCGCCCAGCGGAACCGTAGGAGGAGTGGCAGTCGTCTCCTCAGCGATCAAGCTTGAGGAGTGTGCGCAGTGCGGATCTACATCAGCGCGGACATGGAGGGCGTCACAGGGCTCGTCGACGCCGACGATGTGCAGCCCGGCGGCCGGGACTACGAGCGTGGGCGGTTGATGATGGCGGAGGACGTCAACGCCGCGATCCGGGGTGCCCTCGCGGCCGGTGCCACCGACATCACTGTCAACGATGCTCACGGACCGATGCGCAACATCCTTCCGGAGGCCCTGCACCCGGCGGCCCGCCTCATCCGCGGCAAGCCCAAGCACATGCTCATGCTCGAAGGTCTCGCGCCCGAGCACGATGCCATGGTCTGCGTCGGCTATCACTCGCGGGCCGGCGCACTCGGGGTGCTGAGCCACAGCTTCATGGGCCACGAGATCGAGGACATGTGGCTGGACGGCCGGCCGGTGGGTGAGATCGGCCTGGCCCACGCCACCGCGGAGGCCATCGGCGTTCCGGTTGCGGTCCTCACCGGTGACGACCGCGCCTGCGCGGAGATGGCCGAGTGGGACGCCTCCGTCACCACCGTGGCCGTGAAGAATGCGCGGGACAGATTCGCGGCGGATCTGCGGCCTGCCGAGGAAGCACGTGCCGCGATCGAGGAGGCGGTCGTCGCCAGTCTGTCCGCGCAACGACCGGCCACGGTGGTCCCATCGGGCCCCTCCACGCTCACCGTCCGCTGGCAGTCGGCTTCAGTGGCCTCCACCCTCCCGGGAATTCCAGGGGTCACCTCGACGGACACGCGGACCGTGCAGGCGCAGGGCCCTCTGCCCAGCCTCTACCGGCAGTTCGGAGTGTGGATGCGAGTAGCGGCGTCCCTCACCAACCAGCCACCGTATTGCTGATCACTTGGATTCGACTCGTCCGAGCGGGTCGGGATCGGCCGTCAGCGCGTCACGCGCCGCCTGCCAAGCGGAATCCCCGGGGTGGAGCTCGGTGCGGAGGTAGGCCCAGGTGAGCCGCTGGACCGCGGCGACTCGCTCGGGGTTCTCGTCCGTGGTCTCGGCGACGTCGTATCCGGAAACCCCGCCGAGTCCGTGCTCCGCGTCGAACAGGGTGAGCAGGGACTTGGGGCCCGGGGAGAGGACGTACGGATCGGCGTGCCAGTCCGGGCCCCGAACCGTCAGGTGGGTGGAGGCGTCCTTGTCGCCGGCGACCACGAGCGTGGGCGTCGCCATCTTGGAGAAGTCCATGGTCGAGAAGAACGAATAGTTCTCGGCCACGAACTCGGTGACGGCATCGCCGCCCCTGCCGGGCGCGGCAAGCAGTACACCCGCCTTGATCCGGGGCTCGGCCAGGTTCACTTCCGTTCCGTCGTCCGGGTCGGTGAGCCGGGCGCCGAGCAGCAGGCTCGCGGTGTGCCCGCCCATCGAGTGCCCGGCCACGGCGACCTTGTCGTGGTCCAGGCGCCCGAGAAGCTGCGGTACGGCGGCCTCGATGACGTCGAGCTGGTCGAGGATGCGCGTCATGTCCTCGGCCCGTGAGCGCCAGTGCAGAGGTCCCCCGGGGGTACCGGGATCCAGGCTCAGCGTCCTCGAGCTCAGATGGGTGGGCTGGATCACGACGAAGCCGTGCGCCGCCCAGAAGTTGGCGAGGGGGGCGTAGCCGTTCAGCGAGGAAAGGTGGTTCGAGAAACCCTGGCCGTGCGAGAGCAGGATGACCGGCAGGTCGCTCCCGGTCACGGGCGCGGAGACGCGTACCTCCAGGTCCACGGCTCGACCGGGGGCTTGCAGCACTACGGGACTGACCGAGAGCACTGGAGTGGGCGGACCGAAGGTGTGGGCGGGGTAAGTCGATTCACTCATGATGCGTATTTCCCTTCAATGACCTCTGCTGCCGGTCTCATTCGGCTGACGGCGGGTGAGGCGGTCAGGCCCCGTCAGGGGCGTCCGGCATCGGCTCCGCACCAAACGGAGCGTCGTTCCGATTACGATACGGAGCGACGTTCCGCTTTGTCAACGGCCGCCGGCGGGAGAGCGGGGTGCGCGTCGGCGAAGGTGGCCGGTCCGGCGAGTTCCGAGGGCCGAGCCGTCTTCCCGGTCGGTCGCCCCGTTGTCGGATTCGCCGCCCCCGCACCCGACGAGGCGTGTTGAATGGCCCGGCAGCACGCTCCCGGCTCCGGCGCCTCGGCCGGTACCGGTGGGTTCGCGGTCAGCGGCGACGTCACCATGAAGGCCACAAACGGATCGGTTGTCGCCGGTGTGGTCAACGGAGGTGTGCGCGTGGACCCTCCCAAGCCGGGGCCGGTCCAGGACTGACCGCCCCCGGCTCCTCACCTCAACAGCGCCGTGACCGCGGCGCGTTCCTCGGAAGACTGCTGCACGTGGCGGGCCTCGGCACCGCCGGTGACAGCCGGGCCCCGCACGTCACCGCCTCCCATGGGTCGGTGGCGGTCGGCCACGCCGACCATGTCACGTACATCCGCAAGCAGCGTGCACGCCGCTTGCGGATGCTGGTCGTACCCGTCGTCGTGGCGGGCGGGACGATCACGGCCGTCACTCTCGGGCCTGACTCGTCCCCGTCGGGCCCGGGGCGGTCCTCCACGGCACCGTGGTTCGCCGCGACACCGTCACCTTCCGGGCCGCCGTCCGCCACCGGTTCCCCGTCCGCCACCGCGTCCCCGTCGGCACCGATCGTGCGCGCGTCCGGTTCCACGGCAGCCGTGACCCAGCCGGAGCGGACCGGTGCGGCGGCCACGCCCGAAGCCGGGGCGCCGCCCTCCGTGGAGTCCGGGGCAACCACGCTTTCCCCCGGGTCCGTGTCGCGCCTGCGGAACGTCTCCGCCAACCAGTGCGCGTCCGGCGACGGTTCCGTCTACCCCGGCTTCGGGACCTGCGATTCCAGCGATGCCTACGTGTGGACGTTGCGCTCCTCCGGCGGCGGCACCTTCGAGCTGGTCAACCACGCGAGTGGAAACTGCCTGTCGGCGCCCTTCAACAACAACTACAGGGCCGGGCTGGAAGCCTGCGGCGGCGTCGGAGGCACTGGCTACGTGGTGTGGCGTATCGGGAGCTCCACCGCGGCAGGCCAGACCCTGAAGAACACCGCGACCGGGCATTGCCTGGAGATCGCCTCCCCGGCGTACGGCGGCGGCAAGCAGGTGATGGTGGCCACCTGCAACAGCGACGAGCCCCAGCAACTGTGGAACAACGGGGGGACCGCCTAGGACTCGTCGGGTCCATCACGGGGGCTCGCTGGGAAGCCTACGGACGTGCGGCGCGGCGGCTGCCACGTCACGCCGACGTCCGGCGTGGGCCCGGCGCGCAGGAGAAGGGCAGCGCGGCAGTGTGCGAAGGCGAAGGTCGCAGGCTCGGTGCCCGTGCTAGCATCACCCCACCAATTGCCAGGAATCCTGTTGATTGGCGACGCGGCTCGACGATCGGAACCGTATGTCTCTCCTTGCCCGGCCCGGAGTGGCCTCCTTCGCCGCCAAGTCGATACAGCGCCTCGCCGTGGCGGCCGACCGGCGCCCGAGCGGCCGCGGTTCGGCGGCCGCCTCACACGGCCGATTCCCCGAATTCCCGCGCTTCGTGAGCGAGTTGACGGTCCCGACCTCGGTCGCTCCGGCCCGGGTCGTGGTGTACCTGCCGACGTCCGAGGGTCCGCCGCCGGTTCACGTCAACTTCCACGGTGGCGGGTACGTGATGCCGCTGACGGAGATCGACGATCCGCTCTGTCGTTTCCTCGCCGCCGAGGCAGGGGTGGCCGTGGTCAACGTCGACTACGTCGTGGCCCCGCAGCACCCGTTCCCCGCCCCGCCCCGGCAGGCCTTCGAGGTCGTCCGGTGGATCGCCGAGCACGGCGGCGAGCACGGCTGGGACGGCAGCCGCCTGTCCGTGGGCGGGCAGAGCGCCGGAGGCGGTCTCGCCGCGGCCGTCGCGCGCCAGGCGCTCGAGGAGGGCGGGCCCGCTATAGCCCTGCAGGTCCTGCACTACCCGCCGTTGGACCTCTCGACGAGCGCCCGGGACAAGCGCGCCGCCATCGCCAAGCCGGTGCTGCGCCCCTGGATGGGAGAGATCTTCGACAGCTCGTACGTCCCCGACCCGCGCGAGCGCGCCGACCGACTGGTGTCCCCCGCGGGCGCGGCCGACACCGCCGACCTGAAGGGCATCGCCCCGGCTCTGGTCGTCACGGCGGAGCACGACCTCCTCAAGGCGGAAGCCGTGCGCTACGCCGAGCGTCTTCGGCGGGCGGGCGCCCTCGTCGAGCACCACGACGTGCTCGGAGTCGACCACGGGTACGACGGCAAGGACGACAAGAAGGCCCTGGAGACCTACGCCGTGATCGCCCGTCATGTGCGGCGCGCCGTCAACCCCGGGGTCCGCGAGGCCGGTTGAGCGGCGTCGCACGCCGGGATCGGCAAGACGGCCCGGAGGCGGTTGGGCGGGCGGCCCCGGGACGGACGAGGCGCCCGCCGCACGTCGGACGCCCCGACCACCCGCTCCTCCATCCCCCTCTCCATGGAGGTGACTGTCAGGCCCTGCGAGCGGGCCTCGGGTGGCGTGATGCCCAACTTGTGGGCGCTCTACGTCAGTTCACGCCACACCTTCGCCTGCACGGGTACCCCCTTCTCGGCACGCCGCACACTCACGGCGGCACCGCGCTCACCGGGGCAGAACGGTGCGCCGCCTCGGCGCTCAGGCAGGCGGTCGGCTCGTCGAGGATCAGGATCCGGCCGCCGCGGCGGACCTCACGCGCCACCACGACCATGGTCTGTTCGGCGACGGTGAGCGAACGCGCGGTGCGCTCCACGTCGATGTCGATGCCGAGGCCGGACAGCGCGCGTGCACTTCGCCGGGGTACAGATCGAGGTCCACGCCCTTGAGCGTGGCCGCCCCGCCGAAGCTCTTGGCGACGCCCCGTAACGCGCACCACGGCCGGGCCGATCCTCGCGCAACATCGGCGACCGCCCGCTGCGCATGCTGGGGGTGTACACCTCGGGCACGGTCACGCGTACGTTCACCGGGACCGGGGTGACGGTGGAACACCTGTCGGCACAGGACCAGATGGGCTGAGAAGGGCCATGGGTGCCGCTGGTCGGATCTGGTCCGGACATGCCTGAGGCCGGGCCCCGCCAGGTCCCGGCCTCAGGCATGTCGTCGCGGTCAGCCGGTGGTGGTCAGCTGCTGGGCGGCGTCGCGCCGCGGGGTCCGCTGGGGGCCGCGCAGGCCGGTGAGGGCGACGAAGACCGTGGCGAGCACGGCGGCGATGGCGAACGCCGTGAAGCCCCAGCTCTCGGACTTGGCCGCGACGAGCTGACCGCCGAGCCACGGTCCGAACACGGCGCCGAAGCGGCCGATGCCGGAGACCCAGCCCACGGCGGTGGCACGGTTGTCGTCGCTGGAGCGGCCTGCGACCGTCGCGTAGATCATGGCCTGGGCGCTGAAGAGGAACAGGCCGGTCAGGAACACCACGACGTAGGTGAGCGGCAGCGCCATGTGGATGCCGAGCAGATAGACGCCCAGGGCGGTGGCCGCGAACCAGACGGTGGCGACGCGCGCACCGCCGAAGTGGTCGGAGAAGCGGCCGGCGATCAGCATGCCCGCGATGCCGCCGAGGTTGATGACGATGACGAACGAGAGCGAGGAGCCAAGCTCGTAGCCCGCGCCGCGCATCATGGTGGGCAGCCAGTTGCTGACGCCGTAGACGAGCAGCAGGCCACAGAACGAGGCCAGCCAGAACAGCAGCGTGGTGCGCCACAGGCCGCCGCGGAACAGGGCGACGACGGCGCTCCAGCGGTCCCCGGCCGCGGGACGCTCCGCCGCGGGGGCGGGCAGTTCGACGTCGTAGCGCTCGGCGAGCTCGCGGGCTTCGCGTGTGCGTCCCTTGGCGACCAGGAAGTTCAGCGACTCGGGGAGGTACTTGGCGATCAGCGGGACGCCGATGAGCAGCGGGACCACGCAGATCCAGTAGGCGACGCGCCACTGGCCGGCGCCGGTGGTCCACAGGCCGACGAAGCCCGCCAGGATGCCGCCTGCCTGGTGGGCGGTCATCAACGTGCCGACTATCAGAGCGCGGCGGCCACGCGGTGCGTACTCGGCGACCATCGTGATCGTGGTGGGGAGCAGACCGCCGAGTCCGAGACCCGCGACGAACCGGCCGAGTCCGAAGACACCGAGGCTGGGGGCGACGGCGCAGAGGGCGGACGCGAGCGAGAAGACCGCCGTACAGGTGATGATCACCTTCTTGCGGCCGATCCAGTCGGTGACCGTACCCGCGGACAGCGCGCCGATCAGCATGCCGAAGGTGGCGTAACTGCCCAGGTCGCCGGCCTGGGACGGCTGGAGCCCGAGGGCGTGCTCGGCGAGCATGTTGGGCAGCACGGAGCCGTAGACGAACATGTCGAGGCCGTCGAAGAGCACGACCAGCCAGCACAGGCCGACGACCAGCGTGGCCAGTCCGGTCCCGCGGGCGCGCAGGTCTGGGGAGGGAGACATCATTGTTTCCTCTCGTCCGGGAGAAGTGTCCCTGGAGGGGATGAGTGAGGCGGGTCGGTGCGGCTCGAGCGGCCTGACCCGATGGTGCGCACGACGCTAGGGTTCCGGTTCCCTAAGTGTCAACGCTTTTGTCAACAATCTCAGGAACAATCCAGCCACCGGTTCCGAGAGGCTGCAACAGGAGAGAAACAGCAGGTGAAACGGCCATGGGCGGCACACAGCCATGTGCCGCCCTGCCTGTTTCGCTGACTTGTTCTTGCTGACTTGTTCTCAGTGGTCCGCGGTCGGGTCCAGCGGCGGTGTGCCATGGGTGTGGAAGGACTCGATGGTCTTCAGACCCCACGCCTGCCCCTTGGCACGCTCGGCCTGGGTCCACGTGATCAGGGGCCAGTCGGGGGCCAGTACGAGACGGGTGAGCGGGTTGCACAGCTCGATGCGGTTGCCGCCCGGCTCGTAGACGTAGAGGAAGAACGTCTGCTGGATGGCGTGCTTGTGCGGGCCCGTCTCGATGAACACACCGGTGTCGAGGGCGAGATCGGCGGCGCGCAGGATGTCCTCGCGGGTGTCGGTCGCGAACGCGATGTGGTGCAGCCGCCCGCGCGAGCCCGTCCAGTCCTCGGTGTAGACGACGTCGTACGACTTGTTCGTGAACGTCAGCCACTTCGCGGCGATCCGGCCGCCGTCGAGCTGGATCTGCTCGGTCGGCCGGGCGCCCAGGAGGTGCTGGTGGAAGTCGGCGTTGGCGGCGACGTCGGCGGCCAGGTAGTTCACATGGTCCAGGCGGCGTACGCCCACCCCGTGACCGGGCTTGGCCTGGGGCTGGTTCTTCAGCCCCGGCTTCAGCTCGTCCGGGGCCTGGTACCACTCGGACTCCCAGTACAGGGCCAGTTCGTGGCCGTCGGGGTCGGTGGTGACGTACAGCGGGCCGAGGCCCGGCTCATCCTCGGTCCAGCGGCCCTGGTGACCGGCGGCCTCCAGTTCCTTGACCCTCCGCTGCAGGGCCTCCTCGCTGGAGGCGCGCAGGGCCGTGCGGCGCAGACCGGAGGTCTGGTGCGTGGTGAGGACGAGGCTGTGGTGCTCGTAGTCGTCCCAGGTCCGCAGGTAGACCGAGTCACCGCTGCGGCCGTTGACCGTCAGACCGAGGTAGTCGGTGAAGAACCGCAGACTTCCGTCCAGGTCCGGGGTGAGCAGTTCGACGTGCCCGAGGTGGGCGATGTCGCCGAGGGGCGGGGCCATGCGGGCCTCCTTAAGGGTGGAGTGCGGCTCCGGCCGGCCGGGGGAAGACCGTACCGTCGAAGATCTTGCGTGCGGTGCGGACGACGGCGGTACGGCGGGCCACGGGGGCGGCCCCCGGGGTGCCGTCGTCGATCTCGCTCTCGATGTCGAGGAATCCGGTGGGATGCTCGATGCGCAACCGTCCGCCGTTGTCGGACAGACGGGCGACGTCCTGGCCGACGCCGCCGTGGACGCGCAGCCCGGCGGCGACACTGGCGGCTCCCAGGACACCGATGGCGGTGTGGCAGCGGACCGGGATGAAGGTGCGGGTCATGACCGCGCCGCCGTTCGTGGGCGGTGCCAGCAGGCTGAGCTTGGGCACGGTCGTCTCGCTGACGTCGCCCAGGCCCATCAGCAGGCCCGCCTCCAGGCGGATCCGCTGGAGCCGGTCGTGCAGGGTCAGGTCCTCCTCCAGGTCCCGCGGCCTTTCGTAGCCGGTGACGTGCAGGGAGGAGGCGGCGATCAGCACGGTCGGCATGCCGTTGTCCACGCAGGTCACCGGCGTGTCCGCGACGATGTCCCGGGCGTGCCCGGTGGGCAGCAGGGGGCTGCTGCCCCGCTCGAACTCGATCACCACGGGTGCGGCGGTGCCCGGCACGCCCGAGATCTCGGCCGGCCCCGCGTAGGAGACGCGCCGGTCCGGCGTGGGAAAAGTGGCGGTGGCGTGGTCACCGCTGTTGACCATCCGGATCCGTACCGAGGTGTGCCCGTCCCGGGCGGCGACCAGACCGCGTTCGACGGCGAACGGGCCGACCCCCGCAAGGAGGTTGCCGCAGTTCTGCCGGTCGGAGACCTCGGCCCGGTCCACTCCCACCTGGAGGAAGAGGTAGTCGACCTCCGCGTCGGGGCTCTGGGAGCGGGAGACCACCGCGACCTTGCTGGTGAGCGGGTGCGCTCCGCCGAGTCCGTCGATCTGCCGGGGGTCGGGGCTGCCCATGACCCGCAGCAGCAGGTCGTCGCGCGCCCCGGCGTCGGCCGGCAGGTCCTCGGCCAGGAAGTAGGCGCCCTTCGAGGTCCCACCGCGCATCAGCATGCAGCGCAGTTCCTCGTCGGTGCTCATGACGGGGAACCGTTGCGTTCGTACTCGTCGTAGGCCTGGTACCGCACCCCGAGCCGTACGAGGGTCTCGCGCAGGCCGTAGCGGTCCAGGCCCAACTGGCCCCCGGCGAAGGCGGCCCGGGAGGCGTCCTCCTTGGCGGTGCGCGCCTCGGCCGCCTTGACGGCCGTACCGGCCCGCTCGCGGGGTACGCACACCACGCCGTCGTCGTCGGCGACGATGACGTCACCGGGGCGGACGACCTGTCCGCCGAGCACGACGGGTACGTTCACCGAGCCGGCCGTGGCCTTGACCGTGCCCTGGGCGCAGACGGCCCTCGACCAGACGGGGAAGCCCATGGCTCGCAGGTCGGCGGTGTCGCGCACCCCGGCGTCGATGATCAGGCCGCGCACCCCGCGGTACTGGAGCGCGGTGGCGAAGAGGTCGCCGAACATGCCGTCGGTGGACGGCGAGGTGGTGGTCACCACGAGGATGTCGCCGTCGCGGCACTGCTCGACCGCCGCGTGGATCATGAGGTTGTCGCCGGGCCAGCACAGGGCGGTGACCGCGGTGCCCGCGATGCGCACGTCCTGCTGGACGGGCCGGAACCCGGGACCGAGACTGCCGGTTCGGCCCATGCCCTCCTGGACGGTGGCCACGCCGTAGCCGCCGAGTGCCTCGACGTCCTCGGCCTGGGCGCGCGGCGGGTTGGTGACGATCAGGCCGCTCATCCCAGCTCCTCCGTGACCTGCGGGTAGGGACGCATGTAGGCCTCGCCGTAGGTGGCGTGCGGCAGGCCGAGGTTGGGGCCCGCGTTGCGCTTGAGCTGTACGCCGCGCCGCTTGCCCAGGTCGGTGTAGTAGTCCCACAGGTGCTGCTGGGCGGCGAGGCACTCCATGGCCTTGCGCTTGGTCTCCCAGACCGGGGTGATGTCGAGGAGGACCTCGGGCCGGAAGCCGCACATCTCCGGCTGGTGCGGCTCGAAGAAGAACACCGGCGGGGCTCCGATGATCTCGCCCTCGGAGGGATAGCCGATGGCCTGGGCGAGGACCCGGGCGTCCAGGGCCATGCGGGCGGCCGACGGGTGGTCACCGTTGTAGGGATCGTCCAGGGGGTGGGTCAGCACCACGTCGGGCTGGGTGTCGCGGTAGATGCGTACGAGCTGGTCGGTCAGCTCCTGAGTGACGAGCAGGGGGTAGTCGCCGGCGTCGAGGAAGCGCACGCGGGCGCCCAGGGTCGAGGCCGCCGCCTCGGCCTCGGCACGGCGGATCTCCTTGATCTCCGCCAGCGAATTGCCCTCGCGCCAGGCTTTGGCGGACTCACCGCGCTCCCCGTAGGTGAGGCACGCGATGGTCACCTTCTCTCCACGGGAGGCGGCCAGGGCGATGGCTCCCCCGGCCCGCCAGACGAAGTCCCCGGCATGCGCGGTGATGACAAGTGTCGATCGTGGGGTGGTGGGCGCCTTGCCGTGCGTCATTGCTCACATCTCCTTGGTGGACAGGCCGGATGCCCCACCTCCGCGACGTCATTGGCGCAGCGCGTCGATGACTCCCGCGAGGTGGATACGGACGGCCGCTTCGGCCGCCTGCGGGTCCCGGGCCCTGATCGAATCGATCATGGCCAGGTGCTCACTCAGCGATTGCTGGGGGCGCCCCGGTCTCAGCGCGAGCTGGAAACGGTGGCGCACCAGCTGCCCGTTGAGCCGCTCCAGCAGCCCCACGGCGACCTGCTGGCCGGAGAACTCCCTGATCCGGTCGTGCAGTTCGTGGTTGAGCCGGGAGTAGACCAGTGGCTCGCCGCCCGCGACCGCCTTGGACATCGCCGTGCCCAGGTCGGTCAGCTGGTCCAGCTGGTCCTCGCTCGCCTCGACGGCCGCCTTGGCCGCGCAGAGGCCCTCCAGGACCATGCGGCACTCGGTGATGGCCACCGCTTCCTCGACCGTCACCACCCGCACCCGCGAGCCGCGGTTGCGGATCCGCTCGACCAGTCCCTCCGACTCCAGCTCGATCAGCGCCGCCCGGACGCTGGCCCGCGTGACACCGAACTGCTCGGCGAGCTCGTTCTCGACCAGCCGTTGGGCCGGTGCCATGTCGCCGTGCAGGATCGCCTGCCGCAGGTGCACCAGTGCGTGCTGCTTGGCCTGCTCGCCGGTGCCTGGTCGGGCTTCCTTCGGCATCGCGCCCTCCCTGAGTGAGTGCCTGTCGAACCTAAATCCAGCCCAACAAGATTGTCAACAATTTTGTTCTCTATGTTGCCGACATACTTCGTCGGCGGAACGGTCACTCACCACCACCGGGCGCTGACCGGCCGCAAGCGTCCCACGGCCGCTCGACAGGGGGACGCCATCGCCTCATCTCCCGGGCCGGGCAAGGGCGCAGTTCACTCAGCGGACACCGGCGGATGCCGGCGACCCGAGGGCACGACCGCCGAGGGTCCGTCGCGGGAAATGCCAACTCGAGGCCGGATCCGATTCCTTGGGTGGGTCGGGCCGGGCGCGCGTCACGCGCCGTACGGGCCGAGGGTGACGACCGGGACCGCCCCGACCAGCCCCGACCTGGGCGGGCGTCAGCCGCCCAACGCCAAGAGAAAGTAAAGGGAGTTACCCGCGGCGCCACGGCCCACTTCCCGCACCCCAGGGGCCACCTGCTGCGCTTGACTTCAATGTCCCTATATGCGTAGGTTAGGTACGGGTTGAACAGAAAACATCCGTTTTGCCTGGTGAGAGAGAAACAATCTCAACATCCCGACCGACTACATCCCGACCGACGACAACCCGGTCGTCGGTTAACAGACGGACGGGCGCCCCGCCGCGGGGTTCGCTGCACTTCAGCAGCCTGGGTGGGCCCGATGACGCGTGCTCAGCGCGCGAGTCGGCGACGGCAACTCCCGTCACTCTCAACGCCGATGTACCGGACCCTTATCGCGAACGTCTCAGTGCCTCCAAGCTGCCGACGTCACCGCGGCCGTGCAGAGCCGGCACCTGTCTATGCTCCCGGGAAGGGAAAGCACCATGCGGATCATCACTTCAACGACGTTCCGGCTGGTCGCCAGCCTGTTCGCCGCTCTGGCCCTGGCATTCGGCACAGCCGGCATCGCCAGCGCGGCCAGCCACTCGGATCACTCCTCCGACTACTCCTACAGCAGCAACTGGAACGACAACGGAGACCACGGCGGCGGTGGAGACCACGGCGGCGGTGACTACGGCGGTGGTGACCACGGTGGTGGCGGAGACCACGGCGGCGGCGGTGGCGGAGACCACGGCGGCGGCGGAGACCACGGCGGCGGCGGCGGAGACCACGGCGGCGGTGGCGGAGACCACGGCGGCGGTGGCGGAGACCACGGCGGCGGCGGTGGCGGTGGGGGCGGCCACGGCGGTGGTGGCGGTGGCGGACGCTGACCCCAGTGGTCGCAACTGACATCTGAAGATTGACGGCCCGTCATCTCGCCGAAGACGGCTGGTCTTGTCCGAACGGTCCCGCGTCGCGCCGACGACACGGGACCGTTCGGCGTGCGGCCGTACGACCTGCACTGGCGGTCGTCCACGGTCCCGGTAGCGCCGCGACACAACCGATCGGGGGCGTGATGACGACCGGTGCACGGCGCGTGACGCTGAGCGACGTCGCCACGGCGAGCGGCGTCTCGCGGGCACCCGTGAGCTTCGTCCTCACCGACGATCCGCACCGGACCATCTCGCCGACCACGAGCCCGGGGCGGCGGGCGACTGGCGGGCGGGGTTCGCCGCGAACGCCGCCCTGCGGATTCGACACCTCGCCGACCGCGGCCACACCCACCTCGCGATGGCGTTGCCCGCCCCGGCGTCGACTACGCGGCTCGGCGATAGAGCTCCGTCAGGAGTTCGATGGCGGCGGGGGCGGCTGGGTGCGGGGCGTCCCGCCACCAGGCGAGCCGGACCGCGATCGGCTCGGCGTCGCGCACCGGCCGGTAGACGACGCCGGGCCGCGGGTACTGGTGCGCGGTGGACTCGGCCGTCATGCCCACACAGCGCCCCGTGGAGATCTCGGTGAGCCACTCGTCGACATCGTGGGTCTCCCTGGTCACCGGGCGGGAGTCGGGCGGGAACAGCTCGGTCGTGGTGGTGCCGGTCCTGCGGTCGATCAGCAGGACGCGCCCGCCGAGGTCGGCGAGTCGCACCGAGCGGCGTCCGGCCAGCGGATCGTCGGCTGCCACGGCGCACAGCCGCCGTTCCAGCCCCACGATCGCGGAGTCGAACCGCCGGTCGTCCAGGGGTCTGCGCACCACGGCCGCGTCGCAGGCTCCCTCGGCGAGGCCGGCGGTGACGGAGTTGACACGCACGAGCCGCAGCTCCGTCTCGGGGTGCGCCCGCGCCCAGTCGCGCTGAAAGGCCAGGGTGTGACGGCCGAGTGCGGACCAGGCGTACCCGATCCGCAGCGAGGCGCGACCCGACGTGGCCTCCTGGACCAGGTCGGCCACCTCGCCGAGTACCCGCCGGGCATGCGCCAGCACCCGCAGTCCCGTCACCGTCGGGGCGACCTCGCGGGAGGTGCGCCGCAGCAGCCGCACCCCGAGGACGCGCTCGAGCGAGGCCAGTGTGCGGGACACGGCGGCCTGGGAGACCCCGAGCGCGATGGCGGCGTCGGTGAAGGTGCCCTCATCGACGATCGCGACGAGACAGCGCAACTGCCGCAGCTCCACATTCATGACGGAGGCGTCCTTGGCGTAGGCGTCCCTGACGGATGCGTCCTCGTCGGAAGCGCCCTTGCCCGAGGTGTCCTCGAAGGAGGCGCCCTTGCCGGATGCGTCCTCGTCGGAAGCGTCCTTGCCGGATGCGTCTTCGGCTGAAGGATCCATGACCCCAGCGTATAGATGGATCGGCTGATGCATTTTGCGCAAGAGCCCCGGCCTCCCAGCATCGAGACATGCACGCAGCCTCCGCACGCCCGGCAGCACCCGCGCGTCGCACTCCCCCGGCACCCACGGCCCCGAAGCCGGACGGCACGCGCCTGACCGGCGTGGTCACCATGGTCGGCAGTGGCCTGTCCAACCAGACCGGTGCCGCGATCGGCTCCCTGGCCTTCCCCGTCCTCGGCCCCGTCGGTGTGGTCGCGGTCCGTCAGTACGTCGCCGCGGTCGTCCTGCTGGCAGTGGGCCGCCCCCGGCTGCGGACGTTCACCTGGGCGCAGTGGTGGCCGGTCGTGCTGCTGGCGCTGGTGTTCGGGACCATGAACCTGTCCCTCTATACGGCGATCGACCGCATCGGCCTGGGGCTGGCGGTGACCCTCGAATTCCTGGGCCCGCTCAGCATCGCGCTGGCCGCCTCCCGCCGCCGCGTGGACGCGTGCTGTGCGGTGATCGCCGCGGCGGGTGTCGTCACGCTGATGCGTCCGCGCCCCTCCGCCGACTTCCTCGGAATGGGCCTCGGGCTGCTGGCCGCCGGCTGCTGGGCGTCGTACATCCTGCTCAACCGCACCGTCGGCCGCCGTATCCCCGGGGCCGCGGGGTCCGCTGCTGCCGCCGGGCTCTCCGCCCTACTGTTCCTGCCGGTCGGCGTCGCCGTCGCGGTCCGGCATCCTCCGACGCCGACGGCGGTCGGCTGCGCCGTGGCCGCCGGCGTGCTGTCCTCCGCGGTGCCCTGCCTCGCGGACCTGTTCACCCTGCGCCGCGTCCCGGCCCCGGCCTTCGGTCTCTTCATGAGCGTCAATCCCGTCCTGGCCGGTCTGGTCGGGTGGATCGTCCTCGGTCAGAGCCTGGACTGGACGGAGTGGACGGGCATCGGCGCCGTCGTCGCGGCCAACGTGCTCGGCATTCTGGCTGCACGAAGTTGACGGACACTTCACGGACCTGACGGAAATCCGGGCAACGGACGTCCCCAGAAGAACGTTTCGGCGAAAACGCCAGACCGCGCCACCCCTTCCGTCACATAGAGATATCTACCAGCATGAACGCGCCGGGTCGGCGCCCAGGTGCGGGTTCCGCATCCGAGTGCGCCGCTCCACACCTGGTCAGACGGCCTGCGAATGTCCTGGAGTTGGTCATGCCGGATGTGATGTGGATGCAAGGTGTCGAGTGGCTCGCGGCTGCCGCCTCGGACCCCCGGGCCTGCAAGCGCGAGTGGGATCAGGGGACGGGGACCGTGCTCATGGAGGCCGGACGGTTCTGGGACGTACTCAGCGTTCCCGAGCAACTCGGGCTGCTCGCCCTGGACATCCTGTGGAACGACCCGCTGCGCGCCCCCGGCCCCACCCTGGTGGACACCGCATCACGGAGAGTGGGCTTCTTCCTGCCGCCGGACCCGGCCAGCCGCTGGGTCGGCTCCGGGCTCCGTCACGCGGGCAAGGGCTCGTGGGTCGCCGTTCCACCGCCGTACCGCGCCGCGCGGTTCCTGGAATGGCTGATCCCGCCCGACGGGACCGGAGACCTGCATGCCGCGGTCCCCTTGGAACTGGCGTTGCAGCGGGCCAACGGGACGCTCGCCGTCCTCGCACCCCCGCCCGGAGGGTGACCGGTACTCCGCGGCAGCGCGCGGAGAGGTTCACCAGCCCAGCAGGCCACGGGGTACGGGGACAGCGGGTACGGGGACAGCGGGTACGGGGACGGCAGGTACGGGGACGGCAGGTACGGTCCGGGGTTCGGCGGGTACCGGTCCGGCGGTCTTCTCGTCCCGCCTCTCCGCGCAGGAGTCGACCGGCCACGCCGCGCTGTCGAAGGGGCTGGAGGCGGCGAAGGAGGCCCACAGCACCGCGACCACCTCACGGTGCTCCGGAACCACCCGGCCCTTGACCCGCCACTCCGCGACCGGTTGGTCGTGGATCGGCGGGTGACCCAGGCGCCCGTCCGTCAGCTCGGCGTAGGGCCGACCCGCGAGGCCCTGCTCCGGACGGCGCCGCTGGGCCGTGTGAGTGCTGTCCATGTCGGAGCAACGGCGGTGCGCGCGCTGGTGGTACGCGCCCGTGGTACCGCTCACCGAGTCGGGTGAACGCGCCGCCCGTTCGGAGCCATGACCCTGTCCGACAAGCATCTTCACCCACCAATTTCACGCATCGACGCGGTCGCGCCGAGCGTGGTCACGCCGAGCGTGGACCAGGTCAGCTCCGCGTGCCCGGAGCGACGGCCGCCTCCGGTTCCGTTTCCGTACGCGCGGAGTGGGCTTCCGCGCGGGCCGAGGCGGAGAGCCGGCCGGCACGCTGGACCGGCACGAGAAGGGCGGCCAGCGCCGCGGCCAGACAGAGCAGGGCGAGCAGGGTGAACCCGTGGGTGTATCCCGAGCCGTAGGGAAGGCCCGAGGACTGGAGCCGGCCGGTCACCAGAACGCTGGTCACGGCCGCGCCGATGGACCCTCCGATGGTGCGGATGTTGGCGTTCATCCCGGTCGCGGCGCCGGTCTGCTCGGGCGGCACGCTGCCGACGATCAGGTTGGCCATCGAGGCGAAGGCGAGTCCGATGCCCAGGCCGAAGATGCCCGCGGCGAAGGCCACTTGCCACTGCTGGTCGTGCCACAGGGCGAGGAAGGCACAGGCGACCGCACCGAGCGCGGCACCGGTCGTGAGCAGCTTCTTGGCGCCGAGGACGGGCTCCAGCCGACCACTGAGCACACCCGAGCAGAACATGGCGAGCAGCATCGGCAGCATGAGCAGTCCGGCCGCGGTGACACTGGCGCCGAAGCCGTATCCGGCGGAGCTCGGGGTCTGCACGAAGCCGGGGAGGAAGGACCAGATCGCGTACATGCCCGCGCCGAACAGGAGCGCGGCGGTGTTGGTGGTCCACACCGCGGGCAGCCGCATGACGCGCAGGTCGATCAGCGGGGTGCGGGAGCGCGCCTCGACCAGCAGCCACAGCGCGAAGAGCAGGACGGCGGCGGCGAACAGCCCGATCACCCGGGCCGATCCCCAGCCCCACTGGCCCGCCTGGCTGAGCGGGAGCAGCAGCGCTACCAGCCAGCCCGACAGCAGGACGGCACCGAGCCAGCT
The DNA here is from genome assembly GCF_007113425.2 of Streptomyces sp. RLB3-17. Taxonomy (NCBI): domain Bacteria; kingdom Bacillati; phylum Actinomycetota; class Actinomycetes; order Kitasatosporales; family Streptomycetaceae; genus Streptomyces; species Streptomyces sp. RLB3-17. The sequence goes on from NZ_CP041610.2 coordinate 980,702, forward strand.
GACGCGTCCCTCGGCCCGGCTCGGGGATTCGGGGACGTAGCGCAGGGCGATCAGCGTGGTGACCGCGACGACACCGACGGGCAGCCAGAACAGCCAGCGGTAGTCGAGCGCGGACACGATGGGACCGGCCGCCACCAGTCCGACGCCGCCGCCCGCGGCGATCACGGCGGACAGGTTGCTGATGCTGGGGCCGACCTCGGCCGCGGTGAACTCGTCCCGGATGATGCCGAAGGAGAGCGGGAACAGCGCACCGCCTATGCCCTGGACGACCCGGGCGACGATCAGCACGCCGATGTTCGGCGCGAGCGCGGCGAGCAGACAGCCGAGTGTCACGGTCACGAGGACGGCGACGAGGGTGCGCTTCTTGCCGATCAGGTCGCCGACCCGGCCGAGGATCGGGGTGAAGACCGAGGCGGACAGCAGGTAGGCCGTCATCACCCAGGTCACGGTGGACTGCGAGGTGTTCAGGGCGTGCTGGACGGTCGGCAGGGCCGGTGCGATCAGCGACTGGAGCATGGAGAACACGCCCGCACCGGTCGCGAGGACCGCGAAGGTGAGGCGGGTGGACTTCGTGGGCATGAAAGGCCTCTCCGAACGGAGCGGATCGGAACAGGGAACGAAACAGAGCAAGCGGAACGGCCACTCAAGGAGCGGGGGCGGGCTGCGCACGGCCCGATCGAGGTCACAGGGGGTACGAGCGCGTCGACGGTGCGTGCGGACGCACGGCACCACGGGGACGCACCCCCGACTGCTAAAGTGGAGGTATGCCTCCACTGTAACGGAGGCAACCCTCCGCTTCAACTTCTTCTCGGCCGGGAGGCACCAAGTGACGGCTCAGCCGTTCCCCATCAGCGAGATCGTGGCGTCCCGGCGCCCGCACCGCAAAGACGCCGCGCGCAACTACGACGCCCTGCTGACCGCCGCACGCGAGGCCTTCGCGGAGCACGGCGCGGAGGCGTCCCTGGAGGACATCGCCCGGCGCGCGGGCGTGGGCATCGGCACCCTCTACCGGAACTTCCCCACCCGCCGCCACCTCTTCGAGAGCGTGTACGCGGACGAGGTGGACGCCCTGTGCCAGGTGGCCCTGGGAGTCGCCGAGCGGGAGCCCTGGGAGGCGCTGACCTCGTGGCTGCGGCGGTTCGTGGACTACACCGTGACCAAACGGGCCATCCGTGAGGCGCTCGACAACGAGTCGGAGATCTTCCTGACCTGCCGGGACTCGATGTACCAGGCGGGCGGCCCGCTGTTCGAGCGGGCGCAGAAGGCCGGCGAGGCGCGCGCGGACATGGACTTCGACGACCTGCTGCGCATGGTCGCCGGGATCACCTCGACGAACTTCCTCGACGACACCCAGCGCGACCGGGTCCTCACGGTCGCGCTGGACGGCGTCCGCGCCGCGCGCTGACATCGGCCCGGGGCAGGAGGGGACTCCTACCCCTTCGTGCGCCCCGTCGCCCACACCGCACTTACCCTCCAGTAATATCTCGCGGCAGTCCCCTGGAGGAGGAACCGTGCCACGGTCGGAACGCTCAGCTCTGTTGCTCGCCGGCCTGCTGGCCACCGCGGGTGTCGGTCACTTCGTGTCGCCGCGGCAGTTCGACGCGACCATTCCGCGGGCGCTGCCGGGGGCACCCCGGACCTGGACGTACGCGAGCGGTGTCGCCGAACTGGCGCTGGCCGCCGGGGTGGCGGTGCCCCGTACCCGGCGGGTGGCCGCGCTGGCCACCGCGGCCTTCTTCGTCGGAGTGTTCCCCGCCAACGTCCAGATGGCCGTGGACTGGCGTCGGCGTCCCGCCCCGCAGAAGGCCGCGGCGATCGCGCGACTCCCCTTGCAGGTGCCCCTTGTACTGTGGGCACGCAGCGTTGCCAATGGTGGGAAGGGTCAGTCATGACGCGTGGTGTGGATGTGGGCGACAAGGTCGAGGACTTCGCCCTGCCCGACGAGACCGGCACGGAGCGCAAGCTGACCGATTTGCTCGGCGAGGGACCGGTCGTGCTGTTCTTCTACCCCGCCGCGCTCTCCGCCGGCTGCACCACCGAGGCGTGCCACTTCCGTGATCTGGCCGCCGAGTTCACCGCCGCCGGCGGGCGGCCGGTCGGCATCAGTGGTGACGCGGTCGACAAGCAGCAGGAGTTCGCCGGGCGTCACACGCTCGGATACCCGCTGCTGTCCGATGTCGACGGCACGGTCCGCGAGCGGTTCGGGGTGAAGCGCGGCTTCTCCCTGGCACCCACGAAGCGGGTCACCTTCGTCATCGCGCAGGACCGCACCGTCCTGGAGGTGGTGCGCAGCGAACTGCGGATGAGCGCCCACGCGGACCGGGCCCTCGCCGCGCTGCGGGCCCATCAGGGCTGACCTTCGGCTCCCCCGCGGCGGCCGGATCGTCGTGCCCCGGCCCGGCGCGCCCGCGTCACTCGCCCTTGGCCGGCGGCCCGACGACATGAAGGTCGTAGGCGCCCACCAGGCCGGCGGCGGCGTCGAGGCCGAGGGACGGGGGCAGTTCACCGGCAAAGGCCACCGGTGTGCCGTTGCGGGTGAACCATTCCGCGACCCCGGTCGACACCGAGGTCACGAGCAGACGGGATTCCGGGCTGCGCACGACATGGCGGCGCGGGACGCCGCGCGGACCGAAGGCGACGTCGCCCGGACCCAGGTCGTAGCGCTGCTCTCCGACGAAGAAGGTGATCTCACCTTCGAGTACGGCCCAGATCTCATCGTCATGGGCGTCCACGTGCATGCTGATCCTTCGCTTCGTGAGGCGGTCGGGCGGGGCCTCGTCCATTGTGCGAAGCGGTGGCTCGAGGAAGCTTCAGTCATCTGACTGGTCCGTCCGAGCGGGTCAGCACTGCGCCGAGGCCGGAAGATCGGCCCGCTCGTCGCCGCGCAGGTACAGGGCGCTGACCCAGCCGTTGCCGATGCCGGGGCCGCCGGAGAGATAGACCCAGATGTGGCTGGTGGAACCGTGGTCGACGACCGTCTCGCCGGAGAGCCAGCAGAAGGCGGAGTAGCTGTACCCGGCGCGCAGCCTGCCGATCACGGGGTGGCCGTTGCCCGGACCGGAACGGATGGGCGCGTCGACGAGGGACACGACGGTGTACGTCTCGAAGGCGGCCTGCCGCGTGTGACCGGTCGGCGCCGCGGCCGAGGCGGTTCCCGCGCTCAGAAGGCCGCACGCGAGTACGGTTCCGGCGAGGACGGCGGCGGCCTTGCGTCGGATGCTCATGGGTGAACTCCTTGGCACGGAGGGACGATCGCGGTGCATTCCGGTGAGTTCCGCTGCCATCAGCACTGGGCGGAGGCCGGCAGATTCGCGTACTGGTCGCCCTTGAAATAGACGGCGCTGCTGAATCCGTCGGCGAATCCGATCCAGATGTCGTTCGTGTAGCCGTGGTCCGTGATGGTCTGCCCGTGGGTCCAGCAGTACGCGGTGTAGGACTGACCGGCGGTCAGGGTGGCCAGGTAGGCGCTGTCCTGCGTCGGCAGCTGGCGGACCTTGACGTTCTCGTAGGGCACGACGGTGTACGACTGCTCGGCGGGCGAGGCAGGCACGGCGGCGGCCAGGCCGGCCGGGACGAGGAAGGCGAGCGTCGCGGCGCACGTGGTGACGACGGCCGGAATACGGCGCATGAGGAACTCCCCCTGTGTGTGGTGTTTCGCTTTCGACCACCGCCACAGTGGGCGCCGAGGGAGCACGGCGGCAATGCCATTCAACGCTGTTCGAAGTGAGCGCACGGCTGCGGAAGATGGAGCGCGGGTGTACTGCCGTTGTCCCTTCGGTGGTCGGCGGGCGTCCATATGTCCGAGTCCATGATCTTGCTCCCTGTGGGGCCTACGCAGTGGTTACGCTCCCCAGCGGACGGATCCGATGGGGGCGGGACGGCGGTCCTCATGACGGGAATGGCTCACTGTGCGTAGGCAGCGGCAGGCATCGGGCGGGAACGGCAGGACCGGGGACCACGGCCGGGGAGCCGTCGGCCGGGACACGGCCTCGGCCGCCAGGAACGGCGCGGAGGTCACGGCGCCGCACCCGGCGTTCCCGACGACCGCCGGCCCGGGGATGACTCCCCAGGCGCTGCTGGCCCTGCAGCGGGACGCGGGCAACGCGGCGACCGCGCGCGCCCTGCGTGGACGGCTCCCGGCCGCCGAGGGCGTGGCGGGCGCCACGCGTGCGCCGAGGCCCTCCCCTTCCGTGCTGCCCACCCTTGAGGAACTGCCCGAGAGCAGTGCCGCCACCCGGCTGCCCGCGGTGCTTCCCGCGATCGACGAGGCGGCGGAGGAGTCCGAGGAAGGCGTGGAGAACGCCCGGCCGCGCGCCGCCACCACGACACGCCCCCGACGGGCGGGCACACGTCGGCCGGTCCCCCGTCCGACCGGCAGCGGACCCGGCTCCTCCCATCCGCCGCTCGGACTGCCGCCGTACCTGCGGGAGTTACGGGCGGCGGGGCTCTCCACGGCGTACGGGCTCACCGGGCACGAGTTCGTGTCCACCGCCCTGGGGACGGTCGTCGGACGGTCCGACGGGACGGTGGCCGAGATACGCGAGGAGCTGGCCGGGCGGCCGGAGACGTTCTACGGCCAGGGCCGCTCCTTCGCCGTCGAGGGGCCGGAGGGCAAGGGCTGGTACGACGTCACCGTCACCATCTCCCGGGACGGCACCGACCTGCCCGAGACCTTCGTCTCCCCGGAGGCCGTGAAGGCTCAGGCCGCGGCCGTGGAACAGGCCAAGGCCATGGCCGCGTTGCTGGCCGAGTCGGAGGCCGCCATGGGCAAGGGGAAGGGGAAGGCCCGAGCCGACGATCACGACGGCGGCACCGGCACCGGCACCGAGGTCGTCCCCCGGCAGGCCGCCCAGGACGCGCGGATGGCCGAGGGCGCCACCGTCAAAGTGGACGCCCAGCACAACACCTCGGGCGTGGTGAGCCACTCCTCGGGCGGTTCGTCCAGCAAGGGTGTCAACTTCATGGCGTTCGGGCTGGCGCCGGTCGTCCCGGGCGTCTGGCTCGGCGGGGCGGTCATGGCCAACGCACAGCCGTTCCAGTCCTCCACCGACTCCCGTGTGCAGAAGGCCATGTCCGAACCGCGGGTGCTGCGCAGCGACAAGGGGTCCGTCGAGATGCGGCGCCGGGTGCGCTACGGCGTCCGGGTCCAGCCCCAGGACGAGGGGCGGGGCGGCCGGGCGCAGACGTTCAGCGGCTCCGGGTCCCTCATGATGCGGGTACCCACCGAACACCTGGTGCCGGTCACCGCCGAGGCACCCGCGCGACCGCGCCCCCTCAGCACGGGGACCGCCCGGAGCGTGCGGCTCGCGGACTCGCTGGCCCCGGTCGCCCTGGACGACGCCGCGGCCCCCCATCCGGGCGGCGGCGGCCTGTTCGACACGGTCCGCTCCGTGCTGCATCCCTCCCTGACCTCCCGCGGTGCGCCCGGGCGGGCCCGGCTCCACGACGCCACCTCCGCCACGACCGTCCTGGAGGACCTGCCCCGGCTGCTGAGCGGCTGGGTGATCGGGGAGGATCTCGTCTCCAAGGACGGCAGTGCCACGGGCACCTACCGGATGCGCGCCGACCTCACCGCCCTGTCGCCCACCTGGACGACCGGCAAGACCCAACTGCGTACGCACCAGCAGGCACAGCACTCGGTGTCCCACACGGCGGCCAAGGGCCGAGGAGGGACCTTCGGCGCGGGCCCTGCGGCGGGGTTCGGCGTGCTGGGCAACGCCGCCGCGGTGCGCGCGACGGTCATGCCCACGGCCGGCGCGCGCAAAGCGCGGTTCACGGTGGCCGAGCAGACGGTGTCGAGCCGTCAGGGAGCCGAGGTCAGGGGCGACAAGGTGCTCTACCTCGGCAAGGTGCGGTTCAGCGTCGAGGGCACCGGACCGCTCTCCCCCGCCATGAAGGTGCGCTCCGGGGCCCGCACGGCCCGGCACTCGATGGATGTGTGGGTCAGTCTGCGCGCCGACGAGGCCCGGTCGCTGGGCCTCGAACTGCCCGAAGGCGTCACGGCGGGCTCCATGATCAGGGAGCCGGGAACGGACGCGGACGGGAAGAAGCTCGACCGGCGGCAAGGTGAAGAGGCACGGGACGGGGCCGGGTCGTCGGCCGGTCAGGACACCGAGCGCCATCTGCCGTTCGGAGCCATGGGGTCGAGCGTGGCGATCAGCCAGCTGGACACCGCTCCCCTGCTCTCCGGCATCGAGCAGCTCTTCGCCACCGATCCGCGACTCGCGGGCTATCTGCCCGCGTTCGGCGCGGGGGCGGGGACCGAGGTGAGCCGCGAGGAGGGCGAGGTGCAGCGGCGCAACTACCGCGAGCTGATCACCGTACTCTCGGAGACCAACCTGCGGGTCAACAAGGACCAGTTGCTCTCCTCCGGGATCCGGGTCCGGATGCGGCGCAAGAGCCGATGGCACGCGCACGACGTGCAGATCAAGGTCGTCGGCGCCCTGCGCGAGACGGGCCACCAGGGGGAGACGAAGGACTGGCTGGTGCGCAGCCACAGCGGCGTCACCAGCAACTCGCAGAGCGGGCGGTCCAGTTCACGATCGATCGGCGGACTGGCGCTCGGCCAGTTCCGGCTGATCCCCGGTGCCCTGTCCGCCACGGTGCGCGGCGAGCGGACCCGGCAGAGCACCCGGCGCAACCAGGCGGGTCCGGCGACACGCTCCGACGTGCTCACCAACGGCGGTGAGAAGACCAGCGCGTTCGGCGGCGCCCTGCGCCTGGACGTGGACGTCACCATGACGACACGGGAGCGGACCGCCACACGTGCCCTCACACCGGGCATGCCGGGGCGGGACACACCCGACGCCGTGCACATCGCCTCGACCGCGGACACCGAGGCTCTCGATCTGGCCGAGCAGGACGTACGGCTGCTCACCCCGACCGCGTTCACCATGGACACGGCCGGGAAGGACCGGCTGACGGCCAGGACCCGCAGGCGCACCGCCGGACTGGCGCCGCCGCAGCGGCAGTTCAACGCGTCGGGCATCGGCGATCTGTCGACCATGGCGCCGCGCTCGATCGCGGGCCGGGCGGTCCGGGACTGGACGCTGGTGGAGACCGTCGGAGGCGGCGGACCCATCCGGGACCTCGCCTTCGAGCTCCTGTCGCGGGCCGCGAGCCGCAACCGGGAACTGCGGGAGGACCACGCGCTGCGGACGGAGGGCCTCGCGCCACGACTGGCGATCGAGGAACGCTTCAGTCCGCAGGCCATCACCTCGGCGCTGCGCCAGGCGGTGTCCTCCGGGTGGGTGGTGAAGAACCTGCAGTACCCCCGCAGGCTCCACGCGCTCAACGGCGCGGTCGGTACCCGGTTCGCCCTCACCAACCCGGAGGTGGTGGCGGAGGGCACCGGGGCGGGTACCGAGACGTTCCTGCTCGGCGGCCACCAGATGACCGGGCAGGAGGGCAGCGGTACCTCCACGACCGTGCAGGGCGGCGCCCTCGGATCGGAGAACGGCCCCGGCTGGCGGCTGGGCGAGGGCGTGTCGGCCGGGCGGAGCCTGGGCCGGAGCGCGGCGACGGCGACGACGCTGAGCGGCACCGTCGAACGCAACGCCCACACCCCGCGCACCCGGCCCCTCTACCTGGTCCACTGCGACCTGGTGGTCCGGATGGTCAGCGAGGTCAAGGTCACGGGAGGCGGCCCGTACGTCGCGAAGGGCGAGCGGACGCTGCCCGCCGCGGCCGCCGTCTGGCTCACCCAGGAACAGTTGGCGGCGGCCGGCCTGCGCGTTCCCGGGGCCGCCGGGCAGACGTCCTCGCCGGGGGAGTCCGCACGCCAGGGCACGGAGCCCAGGGGCCCGGAATCCAAGGGCGAAGAGTCCAAGGGCAACGGGAAGGCCACCCAGGAGCAGACCGAGGCGTCCCGCAGCGGGGAGTCGTCGAGCACGACCGCCCCGGCGGCGCCCGCCCTCGCCCAGGAGCTGCCGCTCGGCTTCGGCATGATCGAGGAACTGCCCGACTTCGTTCCCCTGCTCGAGCGGCTGCGCGCCGACGTCGGCCGGCGTGACCGGTCTCTCGCCGACGAACTCCTGCCGAAGCGGCAACTGGCCGATCCGCACGACAACATGCAGCGGCTGCTGCGCGTCCTGGACCGGGACGGGTCGGCCGGACTGCTCTCCGGGGCCATGGACGGCGGGGTGCCCGTCGAACTCTTCCGCGGGCGCGACACACCGTACTGGGCCGTGTTCCGCGTACGCCGCACTCGGCAGGGCACGTCCGAGGGCGAGGCGAAGGACGGCCGCGACATGGAGTACATCACCTCGGCCGCCGCGCAGCGGGCGGACACCCGCGAGACGAGCGACACGCGGACCGTCGAGGGGGTCGTGGCCGGTGCGGGCAAGCCGGAGGGCGGCGGCGGTCCACTCAAGAGCGTCGGCGGCTCCGGCGGGCTCGGCGTCGGCGTCAGCGATGTCACGAAGTCGGCCACCGTGGGGCGCGGTCAGCTCGGAATGAAGACCGTCGCCGAGGCCTCCGCCCGTTCCGTCAGAATGCGGGTGCCGATCGAGGCGACCCTCGAACTGCACTCGTCCCGTGGGCGGGTGAGCCTCGCCACCCTCGGCGGCCAGTCCCTGGTCCACCGCGTTCTGGTCAAGGACCTCGAGGCACTGTCCCGGCTGCGGCCGGTGCCGCGCGCGGAGGCGGGACAGGCGTTCCTGCGGCAGGACGACGCCGAAGCGAGCCGGCTGGGCCCCTGGCACGGCCGCGGGGTGAGCCTGCCGATGGAGGCGCAGGTCAACGGGTTCCGCGGCGCTCCCGAGATCCGCCGGGTGATCGACGACGCGGTGCGGGCGGCGCACGGCGGGGAGCGCTACCGCAAGACGGGCGACGCGGCGGCGTACGCGCAGCGCGAGGCAGTGTCCACCGAGTGGCTGATCTCCGCCCTGCCACTGCTCACCGCGGCGGGGGTCGACCTTCCCGTCGTGCACGCCTCCGGCGCGCAGGGGCAGGATCTGCGGACCTCACTGCACGCCCGGCTGCGCGCCGGACGTGTGCTGGGCGTCGGCGACAAGATGACCTTCGAGACGGTGGCGCAGAGCGCCCTGGACGCGCCCCGGCCCACGGGGACGGACCACCAGCAGGCGGTGGAGCACAACAAGTCGGTGCGGGGACTGGGCGGCGCCGGTGTGCTCAACGCGGACGAGTTCCGGATGAACCAGCTCCTCGGCAACGTCGACCAGGTCGGCGGCGCCACCGACAGCTCGGCCCACGGGTCCGGCTCGATGCCTCTGCACAAACCCAAGTTCGAGGCGACGCTGGTGCAGTTCACCCTGGACGTGCGGGTGGTGGCCCGGGTGAGCAACCGGGGCCGCCCCGGCGCCCCCTCCGTCGCCGTGCGGGACTTCACCGTCCCCACTCCGGTCGTCGTGCGGATCCCGGCGCCCGTGGCCCGCCGTATGCTCCAGGATCCGTCCAACCACACCAAACTCCACGACCCGGACGGCCGCCTCAGGTCCTGATGCGGGGGCGTGTCAGCCGCCCGGCTCCTCCACCGCCTCCGCCGGATCCGCCGGCCGCTCGCCGATGACCGCGGTGAGTTCCGTCCTGCGGCGGATGCCCAGCTTGCGGTAGGCGCTGGTCAGATGGGTCTCGACGGTGCGCCGGGCCAGGTGCAGGAGTTCGGCTATCTCGGCGTTCGTCCGCCCGTCGGCCGCGAGGGCGGCGATCCGGCGTTCACTGCCGGTCAGCGCCTCCCAACCGGTGAGCGCGGTCGCCGAGCCGCGGGAGCGGCCTTCGGGGAGAACCTCCTCGGCCAGCGCCCGCATCCTTACCGCGCCCAGCCGTTCGGCGTGCTCGGCCGCCTCGCGCAGCGCGTCACGGGCCCGGCTCCGGTCCCCCGCCGCGACGAGCTGACGCCCCTGTCCGATCAGCGCGGGGATCAGCTCGGTCTGCGCGGAGGCGTCCCGCAGGATGCGGACGGCACGGTCGGCGAGTTCCAGACCGCGACGGCCCCCGGTAGCGGTGGCGAGCCCGCGCAGCGCCCGCCCCACCAGCCGGGGGGTGTCCCACACCTGGGCGAGCCGCAGTTCTTCGCGGGCCAGCGTGAGAGCCTCCTGCGGACGGCCCAGCGCGCTGCGGCACTCGGCCGCCGCGGTCCGCCAGGGGGTGACCACGGGGCTCACCACGTCCCGTGCCGTCTGCCGGCGGCCACATTCCAGGAAGTCGTCCAGCGCGCCGGCGTGATCCCCCTGCGCGGACCGCAACACGCCCCGCGCGTAGAGGAACCGGTTGAGTTCCCAGGAGTCGTGTGCGTCGCCCAGGGCGAAGCTGTCGGCAAGGCGGGCCGCCTCTTCGGTGCGGCCCGTCTCGACCAGGGCGATCACGGCGTGTCCGTGCGCGTTGGCCGGGTCGGGCCGGTGCCGGGTGGCTTCGGTGACCTGCCAGGACGCCGGTTCGGCGAGCAGATCGGCGTACTGTCCGCGCGTCGCGGCGATGTCCGCCCGTACGTTGAGCAGCGCCAGGTGCATGGGGTGCAACAGGGACGGGCTCTGCCGGTCCAGTCCCCGGCGTACCAGCCCCTCGGCCTCGGCCAGTTCGTCGGCCCACTGGGCGACGGCGGCGGCCGTACCCAGCAGGAAGGGTTCGGCGAGCGCGTCGATCGGTTCGTCCAGCAGGGCGTGGATCCGCTTCATGGCCGTGGCGGCGGGGATCAGTCCGGCCGTCGCGTCGTAGCGGACCAGAAGGGCCTGACCTGCCGTTCCGACCAGGTCCGGGGACCGCTCGGCGGCACCGTGCAGCCAGCGGTACGCCTCCTGACGGATGCCCTGGTCGTGGTCCGACAGCAGCGCCGAGGCGGTCCCCAGCAGCCGTGTCAGGTCCGGATGGCCGGTCAGTTGCTCGTCCAGGTCGCGCAGGACGTCCATCGCGGCGCGCGCCTTGCCGCGCCGGGCCAGTACGGTGCCCAGGGCCACGGCCGCCCGTACCCGGTCCTGCGGCATGCCCGGCAGCCGGGTCGCCTCGGTCAGCCGGGGTATCCCGGCCGAGGAGCGGGCGGCGGCGAACTCCAGGGAACCCAACTCGGTGAGGACCATGGTCCGGCGGGCCGGCGTCAGCGGTTCGTCCAGCGCACGACGCAGATACGACACGGCGTCGTCGGGCCTGTCGTCCCGCACCGCCACGGACGCGGCGTCCTGCAGCGCCACGGTGGCCCAGGCCGCGCCCACGGCCTGGGTCCTCAACAGTTGTCCGGCCACCGCTTCGGCGCGGTCGCCACGGCCCAGCATCACTTCGGCCGCCGTACGGTGGGCCGCCTGCCGCCGGACGGTGGGCCAGCCGCTGAGCACCGCGTCCCGCAGCAGCGGGTGGGCGAAGCGCGGCCGCCCGTCGGGATCGGGCCGCAGCAGGCCGAGGCGGGTCATGGCGGTCAGCCAGCCGGGTACCCGGGCGGGGTCCGCGCCGGCCGTCTCGGCGAGCAGTTCGGTGAACTCCTCCGCGTGGCCCTCCTCCCACACGTCCGCGTCCAGCGCCGCGAGGGCGCGGGCCACCCTCGCCGTCGCCTCTCCGGCGCTGTCCAGCCACCAGGAGACGGCGGCCGGATAGGCACCCGGGTAGAGCGCGGCACAGGTGTCCGGCACGGGCCTCGGGGGCGCGCCGTCCGGTTCCTGTGCGCGGAGGTCGTCGAGCAGGGCGCGCAGCAGCAGGGGGCTGCCCGCGCCGGCCCGGACGCAGTCGTCCACCCAGGCGGGCGTGGCGGCGTCGATGTCCGAACGGACCAGCTGCGCCGCCGCGTTCGCGCTCAGCGGGGCGAGGGTGTGGGTGCGCACCAGGGTGGGCGAGAGCGCGTGCGCCAGGCCGGCGGACGGCGGGTCGATGTCGTACTGGCTGCGCTCGGTCGCCACCAGGAGGACGGGCAGTGCGTCGATCCGCCGGGCGGCGTCGACGAGCCAGCGGCGCGAGGGTTCGTCGGCGCAGTGGACGTCGTCCACGGCCAGCAGCAGCGGGGCGTCGGCGGCGTGGGAGCGCAGCCGCCTCCACAGGTGTTCGGCGTACGACCAGTGGTGCGGGTTGTCGTCGAAAACGTCCGGAAACAGCTTGGTTCCGGCATCGGATTCGCCGCCCGATGACAGAAGTTGGAGGACCGCCGCGAACTCCCCGGCCTCGCCGTCGGGCGAGCAGCGGGTCCGCAGCACCCGCATGCCACGGGCCGCCGCCCGCTCGGTGACGGCCTCCAGGAGGGCGGTGCGCCCCGTGCCGGTGGCCCCTTTGAGCAGCACCAGACGGCCGGACCCGGCGCGGGCGCGGTCCGCCTCGGCGGCCACCAGCTCGAGTGCCTCCCGTCGTTCACGCAGCGCCTCGGTCTCGCCCATCGATGTCTCCTGTCGGGGACGTTTCATGATCCATCTCGTGGTACGTCTCGTGGTCCTCCACGATTGCGCGAGGCACGCCGAGCACAGAAGTCTGGGACAAGCCCTTCGGCCACTGGCGACACAGGGGCGACCAGCACGTGGAATTTGGGAGAAACGGTTGCGCAGTTCATTACGGACCACTGACGCAGGCGTGTCACAGCGGCCCGCCGACACCGGTGCGGTGGATTCCGGAAACCGCATACCGGTGGTGGTCCAGGCACCCGACCCGATCTCCCGGGCCGGGGTGCGCAGCCAGTTGGCGCAGCACCCGGTGATCAACCTCCTCGACAGCGCGGAGGCCGGGCCCGGCACCGTGGCCGTCCTGGTCAACGAGGGACCGGACGAGACCACGCTGTCCCGGCTGCGCCGACTCGTACGCAGCGACGGGGCGCGTGCCGTGCTGGTGGTGAACGCGATCCGCGAGGCCGAGCTGCTCGACGTCATCGAGTGCGGTGTCGGGGCCATCGTCTGGCGCCACGAGGCCAGTGCGCACCGGTTGGTACAGGCCGTGCTCGCGGCCGCGCGGGGCGACGGGGATCTGCCCGCGGATCTGCTGGGACGCCTCATCACTCAGGTGGGATCGCTCCAGCGCACCGCTTCCGGCCAGACCGGTGTTCCGCTCTCCGGCCTGGTGCCACGCGAGATCGATGTGCTGAGGCTCGTCGCCGAGGGGCTGGACACCGGGGAGATAGCGAGCAAGCTCTCCTACTCCGAACGTACCGTCAAGAACGTGATGCACGGGCTGACCACCCGGCTCCATCTGCGCAATCGCGCCCACGCCGTGGCCTATGCACTCAGGGAAGGCTACATCTGAGGCGGCCGATCGTTCGCACGGGGCCTGCCGAACGGGGTACCGGGCGGATCACAGCAGACGGGTACACAGCGGGTACTCAGCCGGCCCACGGCTGGTACGCGCCAGGACGTGACGGCACGGCGGGAGCACGACGGTGATTCACGAGGTGGACGAGGTCCTCAAAGGGCTGCTCAGGAGCGGTGCGCTGGCCGGTTCCGGTATCGAGGTCGCCTTCGACGCGCCGAGCCGCGAATGGGCCGCCCGCCGCAACGCGCCCGCCATCAACGCCTACTTGTACGACATCCGCGAGGACGTGCGGCGCCGTGAGCGCGGCGCCATGGCCGTGCGGGACGAACGCGGCATCGTGCTGCGCCGCCGCCAGCCGCCCCGCTGGTTCCGGCTTTCGTATCTCGTGACGGCCTGGACCAAGCAGCCGCAGGACGAACACCGGCTGCTGTCCGCGGTGTTGGCGACACTGCTCCCCCACGAGATCCTGCCCCCGCACGCACTGCCCGACGCGCTGGCCGCACTGGGGCTGTCCGTGCCGCTCTCGGTGGCGAATCTGCACACCGAGTCCCGGTCCCTCGCGGAGATCTGGTCCGCGCTCGGCGGCGAGCTGAAGCCGTCGCTGGATCTGGTGGTGACCGCGCCGTTCCCGTCGTTCCCGGAGTACGACGCCGGGCCGCCGGTCACGGAGGGCGCCGGCGTGCGCGTACGCGGGATGGACGGAACCCTGGAGGGCTCGCCCGAACGGCGGCACCGGGCACGGCACTTGGCGTCCACGACCGCGGCCGACACGGCGGCGGGCACGGAACTCCCGGCCGGGGACCGCCCGGTCGCGGAGGATCGAAACGGAGAGAAGCGAGCGAAGTGACCCCGCACGTCCCGGCGTCGGCCGCCACCGACACCTCGTCGTCCACCGACGACACGTCACCCGCCACCGCCTTCGAGGGATCCGCCGACGCGCTCCTGGTCCGGGTGTCCCGACTCCGCGAGCAGGTGGCGCTGCTGGTCGAACACCGCAGCGCGACCGATCCCACCGCGGCCGATCCGCTGCGCGGCCTGTATCTGTCCGAGGACGCGGTACGGCATCTGCTGGAGCCGGCCGGTCAGGACCCCGCCCCCGAGAGCTGGGACTCCGAGCGGGGCGACCGGCTGGATCTGCTGGCCGGGCGGCTCGGGCTGACCGAGCTGGACGTCCGGATCCTGCTCATCGCGCTGGCCCCGGACCTCGACCGCACCTTCGAGCCGCTGTACGGCTACCTCAACGACGACGTCAGCCGCCGCCGGGCCACCACCGGGCTCGCGCTCGACCTGTGCGGACTTCCGGCACACCGTGCCGAGGCCCGGGCCCGGTTCCATCCCTCGGCTCCGCTGGCCGCGCTGGGCCTGGCAGTGATCGAGGAGCCCGAACGCCCCTTTCTGAGCAGGTCGTTGCGCGTACCCGACCGGCTGATCGCGCACCTGCTGGGCGACGACACCCTGGACGCCGCACTGACCGGCCATGTCCACCGACTCCGGGCGCCGGTGCGGGGCGAGCAGTACGACGAGGTCTTCCTGCGCAGGCTCGCCGGCCGGCTGGCGGCCGCCCCGCTCACCGTCTATCTGCGCGAACACCGGGCGGGAGACGGTCTCGCCTGTGCCGCGGGCGCGCTGCGCGACGCTTCGGGGCAGGAGGCGCTCCACTTCGCTCCGGACAGGACCGCCGGACAGGAGCCGATCGCCGAGCTGCTCCGCGAGGCCCGGCTGCGTGACTGCGCGATCGTCGTGTCACCGCTGCCGGAGGATCCAGCCCCGTTGATGCGGGCGCTGGCGGTGGACGACGTGTCCGTGCTGTTCACCGATCCGCGTCCGTACGATCCGCACTGGTACGACCATCGCGATCCGCTCGTCCTCGACGCGCCCCGGCTGCGCTCCGGAGCGGTGGACGCCTGGGCGGTGGCGCTCGGCACCGGGGTCGACACCGAGACCTCCGCTCATGTCGCCCCCGTACCGGAACCCGCCCCCGGCTTCGACCTCGCCCCGGTGGTCGCGCCGTACCGGCTCGGTGGCGACCGGATCCTGCGCGCCGCCCGTGCCGCGCAACGCCTCGCCGTCTTCGAAGGGACCGCGCTGACCCCCGCTCATCTGCGGCTGGCCGCCCGGCAGCAGTCCGCCTCCGGGCTGGAGCGGCACGCGCGCCGGATCCGTCCGGACGTCGGCTGGGAGGATCTCGTCCTGCCCGACAAACCGCTGGTGCAACTGCACGAGCTGGCGTTGCGCGCCCGCCACCGTGACCAGGTGCTCGGTGACTGGCGACTGAGCGCGGGCGGCGGGCGTGGCCGGGGCGTCCTCGGCCTCTTCGCGGGCGATTCCGGCACCGGCAAGACCCTGTCCGCGGAGGTCGTGGCCGCCGAACTCGGCCTCGACCTCTACGTCGTGCAGCTCTCCTCGATCGTCGACAAGTACGTCGGCGAGACGGAGAAGAACCTGGAGCGCATCTTCACGGAGGCGGACCGCACCGACGCCGTGCTCCTCTTCGACGAGGCGGACTCCGTGTTCGGCAAGCGGTCCGAGGTCAAGGACTCGCACGACAGGTACGCCAACATGGAGAGCTCCTATCTGCTCCAGCGGCTCGAGTCCTTCGACGGCATCGCGCTGCTCACGACCAATCTGCGCGCCAACATCGACGAGGCGTTCACCCGCCGTCTCGACCTCGTGATCGACTTCCCGTTCCCGGACGCCGACCAGCGGCTGGCCCTGTGGCAGCACGCCCTGACCCATGTGCCGTGCGTCGAGGACACCGATCCGCGGGCCGTCGCCCGTGACTTCGAGCTGGCCGGTGGTTCGATCCGCAGCGCCGTGGTCACGGCCGCCTACGGCGCCGCCGGCCGCGGTGCGCCGGTCGACACGGCCGACCTCCTGGAGGGCGCGCGCCGCGAGTACCGCAAGGCGGGCCGGCTGGTGCCGGGCGAGGGCACCTGGTAGCTCCTCGCCCGGCTGCTCGCGCAGACGACCCTGCCCGGCCGACGACTGTCGGCCGGGCAGGGTCGCTTCACCGGGGTTCCCGGAGGATGCCCTGTCCTTCAGGCCGGGGAGGAATCCGGTTTCCCGCGGAGCGGGGCAGGGGAAGCCGGATCTCCGCCGGGTGATCCGGCGTCCGGCCGGGGAGCGGTGAGGGCGACCTCCAGGAGGTGGAGGATCTCGGAGTTGAGGGACCGCCGGTCCGCGGCGGCCTGGGCGGTCACCTGTTCGTGTAGGTCTGCCGGGATCCGGAGTGAGAAGCGAATCATGACGCTACGGTGGCATCATGGCGACGCCAAGGGAAGCCGACGGGGCCGGGCACGCCCGGTACACCTACCGGCTTCGCGTGTCGTCGACTGCCCGTACGGCGCTGGAGGCGGAGTGGGCACGGTGCCGGTGGATCTGGAACGAGTGCGTCGCCAGGTCCAGGGCGGTCCACCTGCACAACAAGACCACGGGGGAGAAGCGGACCTGTGGCCCGGCGCAGCTCGACCGGATATTGACCGGGGCGCGGGAGCGTATGCCGTGGCTGCGTGAGGGTAGTTCGGTTGTTCAGCAGCAGCTGATCCGGGACTTCGGCAGGTCCCGCGCGAAGGCGCACAAGGACATTCGGGAGGGCCTGCCTCAGCGGCAGCGGGCTGGTATGCCGGGGTGGAAGAAGAAGCGTGAGGCGTTGCCGTCGCTGAACTACACGCGGCGCGGGTTCCGGCTGAAGGACGGTCGCCTGCATGTGGCGGGTGGGATCGTGCTGTCGGTGGTGTGGTCGCGCGACCTGTCTGGTGAGCCTTCCTCGGTGCGTGTGTACCGGGACAGTGTCGGGCACTGGTACGCATCGTTCGTGGTCCGCGCCGAGGTGTGGCCGCTGCCGGAGACCGGCCGGGTGCTCGGCGTGGACTGGGGGGTGAGGGAGACCGCGACCACCACCTCGGACGCGCACGACTTGCCGCACGCCCAGTATGGCCGTAAGGCGCAGACCCGGCTGACGCGTTACGACCGGATGATGGCCCGTCGCCGGCCGAAGAAGGGGCAGGCTGCCTCGAAGGGCTACCGCGAGGCGAAGAAGTGGCGGGCGAAGACCTACGCGAAGATCGCCCGGCAGCGGCAGGATGCCGGCCGCAAGTGGGCGAAGAAGGTCGTGACGGACCATGACGCCATCGCTGTCGAGGACTTCAGGCCGAAGTTCCTCGCCAGGTCCTCGATGGCGCGCAAGGCGGCGGACGCCGCGCTCGGCGCCACGAAGAAGGCCCTGATCGAGATGGGCCGCAAGCACGGACGGGACATCCGTCTCGTGCATCCCGCGCACACCACCATGGACTGCGCATCGTGCGGAGCGAGAACCAAGCACGCACTGCCGTTGTCCGAACGCACCTACACCTGCACCGCATGCGGAGTCGTCTCCCCCAGAGACAAGAACTCCGCCCGCGTGATGCTCGTCCGGGCAGGTCTGAACCCGGCTGGTGTCGAGGGCGTAAGACCACCGGGAGCGCTGCTCCCAGAGGCAGCCTGAGCCAGGAATCCCCGCTCAGCCCTGAAGGAAGGAATCCCCTCCCTTCAGGGAGGGGAGCAGTCAAACGGTGAACTTGACGGCCTCGAGCCAGAGCAGGTTGCTCAGGGTCCCGCCGAAGATGTAGTTGTCCCCGCCGGGCTCGTCGCAGCCCAGGCCGTGCCAGCCCTCGTTGTGGACGTGCGTGGTCTGGCAGACGACGCTCTTGCTCTGGCCGACGTTCATGGCGAAGCCCAGCATGTAGGGGTCGTCCTTCTTGGTGCTGCCGATGTAGAGGTCGGCGCCGTCGACCACGCCCTTCCACGGCCCGAAATAGTGCCCGTTGCCGTTGGTCGACTGGGAGTCGTAGACGAAGGCAGTGGCAGCGGTGCCGTCGGTGTCGGACGTGGCGAGGTTGAGGGACTTGATCGGGCGGTTCTGTCCCACGGTGCCGGCCATGGCGCCGTCGCACACCGGTTTGGTCCAGCCCTCGTCCGTCAGATAGGCCCGGTAGCAGATGTGCCGTCCGGGGTCCTGCGCGGCCAGTTGCGCGACGGCGGTCGCCGCCGTGTCCTCCGGCGGTGCGGCCGACTCCTTCGGCTTGGTCTCGGAGGAACCTCCACCGCCCCCTCCGGAACCGCTCGCGGCCTGTGTCTCGGGCGCCGAGGGCACGACCGGGGCCGCGGCGCTGGGCGAGGGCGGCGTGGGTGGCGCGGCGGAGGTCGAGGGGCTGGGCGGCAGCGTGCTGATGCCGGCTTCCTGGAGCTTCTCCGTGGCGGACGTGCGCACCTGGGGCTTGTACGCGATCCACAGCATCACGAATGTGATCGCCAGCGCCATGAACACACCCAGGAACGTGGCGAGCCAGCGCGGCAGGAACCCGCGCTGCACATACGTGCCCTCCACCGGCTGCGGCCCCGTACCCGAACGCTGAATCGCCAGCGTGTACGGCCGCTGCTCCTTCGACCCGAACCAGATGATCTGCCGCGGCTTCAACGTCGCCTTCACGAACGCCGCACGACCCGGCTCGATCTGAACATTGCTCGGATGGATGTCGTACGACAGATGATCGCCGTTGTCACTGCCACTGACCGACGCCGTCAACCTCGTATTGCCCAGATTGTCCACCGCCAGCTTCGGCCGCCCACGAAAACGCCCCTTCACCGTCGGCGGCACCAACTCCGCCCGCACCTCAGTGAACGGCGTGATCGTCAGATTCCCCTCAGGAACCGTCGTCGCCTCCGGATGCTCCGTCGGCGTGATCCGCACCGCGAACGGATTCGGACCCGCCACCGCATCGGGAGAACGAGGTGGCGAGAACGTCAACTCCACCGTCCCCGTCGTCCCCGGATACAACCGCAACGTCTGCGGCTCCACCACCGTCCAGGGCGCCACATCACCCACCGGCTCGAACCGGTACTCATCCACCACGTCACCGGTGTTGCGCAACCGCAACCGCACCTTCGTGCTACCACCGGGATCCACAGTGCTGGAGGCAGGCTCCAGCGAAGTCCAAAGGCTCACCCGTCGACGCTATGGCCGGGACCTCGCTCCCGTCTGCAAGCGTCGGGGCATGACGGCTGCCCAAAGAGCTGCGGGGCACTGCCCTTTGTGGGTCAGGACGGGTGGACGATGTCCCACTCCTGGTCGTCGGTCTTGCTGCAGTAGTAGATCGTGAGCGGGGTGTCGTTGCCTCCGGTGCTGAAGCCGGCGACGTCCAGGCACAGGTGGTTGCTGGAGTAGTTGCGGATCCAGTAGTGGCCGTCGTCCTGCTTGTCGAGCCACCACAGCTGGTTGTCGGCGGTCGTGCCGTCGCACTGGAACTCGAACACACCCGTCTGTGCGGGCTTGGCGCCGTAGTCCGGCAGGTCCATGCACATCTGGTCCTTGACGTTGCGGATCTGGAAGAGGTCCGACTTCTCGGGACCGCCGCCCTTCTCGCGCACTTCGAGGTTCCAGAGCTGGTTGTCATGGGTGGTGCCGTCGCAGGTGAACTCCCTGACCGGGCCGTTCACCGAACCCTTGTCGTAGCCCGGGATGTCGGCGCACTTCTTGGTCGTGGGGTTTCTGAGCACGATGTTGTTCGCGGGCAGCGGCCCGGTCGCCGGCTTCTTCGTCGCCTTGGGACTGGCCGCCGCCCCGTCACCGCTCCCTCCACCGCCGCTCTCGGGCGTCTGCTGTGGCTGGGACGGAGCCGCCGGGACGTCCGCCGGTGCGGAACTCGGCGCCTGCGACAAGGACGGGGTGGGTGCCGGGAGCGTGCTGATGCCGGCTTCCTGGAGCTTCTCCGTGGCGGACGTGCGCACCTGGGGCTTGTACGCGATCCACAGCATCACGAATGTGATCGCCAGCGCCATGAACACACCCAGGAACGTGGCGAGCCAGCGCGGCAGGAACCCGCGCTGCACATACGTGCCCTCCACCGGCTGCGGCCCCGTACCCGAACGCTGAATCGCCAGCGTGTACGGCCGCTGCTCCTTCGACCCGAACCAGATGATCTGCCGCGGCTTCAACGTCGCCTTCACGAACGCCGCACGACCCGGCTCGATCTGAACATTGCTCGGATGGATGTCGTACGACAGATGATCGCCGTTGTCACTGCCACTGACCGACGCCGTCAACCTCGTATTGCCCAGATTGTCCACCGCCAGCTTCGGCCGCCCACGAAAACGCCCCTTCACCGTCGGCGGCACCAACTCCGCCCGCACCTCAGTGAACGGCGTGATCGTCAGATTCCCCTCAGGAACCGTCGTCGCCTCCGGATGCTCCGTCGGCGTGATCCGCACCGCGAACGGATTCGGACCCGCCACCGCATCGGGAGAACGAGGTGGCGAGAACGTCAACTCCACCGTCCCCGTCGTCCCCGGATACAACCGCAACGTCTGCGGCTCCACCACCGTCCAGGGCGCCACATCACCCACCGGCTCGAACCGGTACTCATCCACCACGTCACCGGTGTTGCGCAACCGCAACCGCACCTTCGTGCTACCACCGGGATCCACAGTGCTGGAGGCAGGCTCCAGCGAAGTCCAAAGGCTCACCCGTCGACGCTATGAGGACAACCGGCTCCGGTCAGGAGACCAGAGGGCAGAAACGCTGCCCTCAAGTCCCCTGCCACGGCACCCGGACGGAGCGCCAGACGTCACGCGGACCCACCCCGTGGCCCATTCGGGCACGGGGTCTGCTCCCGAACAGGTCCCCCATGACCTTGCGGGGCGGGCGGAGGACGCTCGCATCATTCCTCTGGTGAGTTGTGTGACCGTGCGCTCGGCGGACCACACGCGGACGGCCGAGGAGGCAGACGGTGCAGGAACGCCAGACAGACCAGCAGCAGGCCCGAAAAGGTGGGCCTGCCGATCGGGCGGCTGCACGGCGGACGGACGGGGCCGCGGGCGTGGGCCCGGTACCTGGACCCGCCCTGCTGCCCGGCGGCGGATTCTCCCCCTCGGCCGTGACCGCGCTCCAGCGCACCGCGGGCAACGCGGCGGTCGCCGGACTGCTGGCCCGGGAGGCTCACGAACACGGCCCGACGTGCGGGCACTCCGCACCGGTGCAGCGATCGGCGGTCCATGACGTCCTGCGCAGCACGGGAAGCCCGCTCGAGACGGGTGTCCGGACAGAGATGGAGGCCCGTCTCGGCGCCGACTTCTCCGACGTACGTCTGCACACGGACACCGTGGCGCAGCGTTCCGCGGCCGAGATCGGCGCCCATGCGTACACCTCGGGCAGCCATGTGGTCATCGGCCCCGGGGGCGCCGACAAGCACACGCTCGCTCATGAACTCACGCATGTGGTCCAGCAGCGGCAGGGTCCCGTGGCGGGTACCGACCACGGCAACGGACTGCACATGTCCGACCCCGGGGACAGCTTCGAGCAAGCGGCCGAGGCCAATGCGAAACGCGTCATGTCCGGGCCGGTCCCACTGGAGAACCGGCCGGCCTCCGCCGGTGCGGTCGAGGCGGCTCCGGTGCAGCGCGCCGCACTGCCGATCCAGCGGGCCCGCATGGCCAGCGGGAAGATCGCGTTCACCAACGTGGCCAACAAATACCCGCAGTATTTCGGCAAGGCCCAGCGCGTTCTTCAGTTGCTGTCGGAGCACAAGCTCATCCAGGACTATCTCCGCGGCCGCCCGTGCGACATCGTCCTGGAGAAGCGGATCGCGGACACTCCGGCCGAGGTCAAGGACAACGGGGACGCGGGCGTGAAGGTCATTCTCGCCGCGTACTACTTCGAGAACTACGACATCGGTTACATCGTCGGAATGCTCTCCCACGAGTTCGGCATACATCCTCTCGCGGAGGCAAAGCCTCAACTCCTCGACGAAGAGCAGCATTTGAAGGGGATGCCCTTCCCCGTTCCGGGTCTCGAGGAGCAGCCCAAGTTCATGAACTCGGCCGAGGCGAAGCAGGCCGACCACGTGCTCGGCGTGATCCCCCAGGGCCCCCGCTACGGGATCTACAAGGCGGTCACCACGGAAATGGCGGAACGTCTGCTGCAGGACGTGCAGGACAAGGTGGACGGCGCCAAGCATGAGGACGTGACCGACCTTCTGGACTGCTTCCTGATGGATGTCGCCTCCATCGCGGCGACGAATGACAACCGGCTCCTCGGAGCGCCCGCGAAGAGCGGATCGGAGGCGGTCCGCAATGACATCGCGCAGGTCTACAACCGCTACCGGGCCCTGCTGTCGGCCGACTTCCCCGAAGACTCGCGGATCAAGCCGCTCTTCCCTCCGGAGAAAACCCCGGAGGCCGTCAAGCAGGACTTCCTGACGCTCGCCGCGAGAATCGCGAAGGGCGCCGCGTGGGCGTGGAGCATCAGCAACTAGTACGGCAGACAACAACCCGTACGGCAAAGGTGTGTGCACCGGCCCTCGGGGGGCCAGGGCCCCTCCGCTCCCGCAATCCCCCTCCTGAATTGCCCCTGGGGGCAACACAGCTGCCCCCGACCCGGCACCGCAGGACGTTTCGGGGGGCGCGCTTCGCGCGTGAGGGTGAGTGACGTCCCATCTCGTACCCCGAGGAGAGCAGAGCATGCCGTCCTACCTGTCGCCGGGCGTCTACGTCGAGGAGGTGGCCAGCGGCTCGCGTCCGATCGAGGGCGTGGGCACCTCGGTGGCGGCCTTCGTCGGTCTCGCCCCGATCGGCCCCCTGCACGAGCCGACTCTGGTGACCAACTGGACGCAGTACGTGGCGGCCTTCGGTGAGTTCACCGACGGGTACTACCTCGCGCACTCCGTCTACGGTTTCTTCAACAACGGCGGCAGCGCCGCCTATGTCGTCCGGGTCGGCGGAACGCCCGGCGGCGCCTCGGGCGACTCCGCGGCCCCCGCCGCGGTGACCGGCTCCGGCGCGCAGGCCGCGCTGCCGCCGGGTGAGCCGAAGCAGCTCGGCACGTTCTCGGTGAGCGCCGTCGCGGGCGGCTCGCTGAGCGTCGAGGTCGCCGACCCCGAGGGCGAGGGGCCGGCCGAGCGGTTCAAGCTGATCGTCAAGGACGGCGACAAGGTCGCCGAGACCTTCGACGTGACCGCCAAGAAGGGCGGTCGCAACTACGTGGTCACCCAGGTGAAGGAGCGCTCGAAGCTCATCGCCGTGCAGGAGGCCGCGCCCGCCGCCCAGCTGGCCCGCCCCGACAACCAGACGGTGGCGCTCGCCGCCCCGTCCGCTTCCGCCCCCGCCGTCCCGGCCACCACGGACGGCGGCCACCCCGGACCCGCCCAGTACCTCGGCGACTCCGCCGACCGCACCGGCTTCGGCGGCCTGGAGGCCGTGGACGAGGTCTCGATGGTCGCCGTCCCCGACCTGATGGCCGCCTACCAGCGCGGCGCCATCGACCTGGAGGCCGTCAAGGCCGTCCAGCTCGGTCTGATCGCGCACTGCGAGCTGATGGGTGACCGGGTCGCGGTCATCGACCCGCCGCCCGGCCTCAACGCCCGTCAGATCCGGGTGTGGCGCCAGGAGACGGCCGGCTACGACTCCAAGTACGCCGCCCTCTACTACCCCTGGGTCAAGGCCTTCGACCCGGCCACAGGTCAGTCCCGGCTGATCCCGCCGAGCGGCCACGTCGCCGGCATCTGGGCCCGCAACGACTCCGAGCGCGGAGTGCACAAGGCGCCCGCGAACGAGGTCGTACGCGGAGCGGTGGACCTGGAGCTCCAGATCACCCGCGGTGAGCAGGACCTGCTCAACCCCATCGGCGTCAACTGCATCCGCGCCTTCCCCGGCCGCGGCATCCGCGTCTGGGGCGCCCGCACCATGTCCTCCGACCCGGCCTGGCGCTACCTCAACATCCGCCGGTACTTCAACTACCTGGAGGAGTCGATCCTGATCGGCACCCAGTGGGTGGTGTTCGAGCCGAACGACCACGCCCTCTGGGCCCGGATCCGGCGCAATGTCTCCGCCTTCCTGGTCAACGAGTGGCGCAACGGCGCCCTCTTCGGCTCGCGGCCGGAGGAGGCGTACTACGTCAAGTGTGACGAGGAGACCAACCCGCCGGAGTCGGTCGACCTCGGCCGCGTCATCTGCGAGATCGGTATCGCGCCGGTCAAGCCCGCCGAGTTCGTGATCTTCCGGCTGGCCCAGTTCTCCAGCGGCAGCGGTGAGTTGGAGGAGTAGTACCGCCCTCTCGGCCACCAGCTCCGCCCCGTACGCCCAAGAAACCCTAGAAGGACAGAGAACAGATGAGTCTCCAGCCGGGTGACGCCCTTACTTCACACAATTTCGGCCTCCAGATCGACGGTGTGATGGTCGAGTACCTCGCGGAGGTCAGCGGCCTCAGCATCGAGCAGGACGTCATCGAGTACCAGCAGGTCTCCTCTCAGGGCATCCCCGTCACGAAGAAGCTGCCGGGTGTGAAGAAGGCCGGCACCTGCACGGTCGTCCGCGGCATGACGCAGTCGGCGGCCTTCAACCAGTGGATCACCGAGTCCGTCGCCGGTCAGATGAGCACCGCCCGCAAGAACGCGACCATCATGGTGATGGACTACATGAACAACCCGGTCAAGCGGTACAACATGCGCAACGCCTGGTGCAGCAAGATCGACACCAGCACCGTGAAGGCCGGCGAGGCGTCCGCGCTCACCGAGACCGTGACGATCACCTTCGAAGAACTGGTCATCGAGTAATGCGCCGTACGGCTCCCCGGGCGACGGCCGCGGCCGTCGCCGAACCGGAGCCGGAGCAGACCGCTGCTCCGGCTCCGGCCCCGGGCCCGGCCCCGACCGCAGCCGCGCAACCGCTGCGCACCGAGTTCGAGTTCGAGCTGCCGCGCGGCTACGTGGACGACTCCGGCACCGTGCACCGGCACGGCGTGATGCGGCTCGCCACCGCTCGCGACGAGCTGGTCCCCTTGCGGGACATGCGGGTGCAGGAGAACCCGGCGTATCTGTCGGTCGTGCTGCTCGGTCGGGTCATCACCCGGCTCGGCACGCTTCCGCTGGTGCACGACGGGGTGGTGGAGAACATGTTCGCCTCGGACCTGGCCTTCCTGCAGGACTTCTACCGTCAGGTCAACGCGGAGGGCCACACCCGTGCCGCCGTGACCTGCCCGCACTGCGAGGAGCCGTTCGAGGTCGAACTCGGCGGGAGCCGCCTGGGGGAATCGTGACGTACGCGACCGACCGCATCCAGGAGGAGATCGCGTACATCGCCTATCACTTCCACTGGAGCCTGGAGACCATCCTGGATCTCGAACACCGCGACCGGCGCGGCTACACGGAACAGATCGCGGCACTCGTCAACCGCGGCGCCGGAGAAGGGTGACACGGCGTGGGGCTTTTTGATCGGCTGCGGGGCGGCGGGGGCGGCGGACCCGAGCGGGGATCCGGCAGCGGTTCCGCCGCCGCGTCCGCTTCCGGAGCGGCGGGCGCTTCGGCTTCGGCCGACGGTACGGATGCCGGGGTGAGCGATACGTCCACGGCCGGCGGTGCGGGGCGGGGAGCCGGAGCGCGTGTGGTCCGGCCTGCCGCCTGGCCCGCGCTGCCGCCGATCCAGCGGGCCATGGACCGGCCGGGCGCCGTCGCCGACGCCGGGTTCGGTGGCCGGCTGACGACCTGGCAGAACCCCTCCTTCACCGGCACGCTGTCGCACGCCGTCCTCGACGGCGCGCCCGGCGGACTGGTCAAGGGCCTGCTCGCCGCCCCGGTGGGACCTGCATCCGGGCTCGAACTCCCCTCGCTGTCCCTGCCGGTGGCCTCGCCCGTGGAGTCGGGCGAGGAGACCGGTGCGCTGCCCGTGCAGCGCATGACTTCCCCGGTGGCGGCCCTCGGCCCGGCAGGCCCACGGGTGACGCCCGCCGCTCCCCGGCCCACACGGCCGACCTCGCTGACCAAGGCACCGGCCAGGCCCGCGGTACAACGACGGGCTCTGCCGGCGATGAAGCCGTCCGCACCGTTGCCGTCCGCGCCGTTGCCGTCCGTATCGCAGCAGTCCGTACCGCAGCCGTCGTCGACGCCCGCCGTCACCGTCCCGGCTTCCGGTGGCGGCGACAGTGGCAGTGGCAGTGGGGGAACGTCGGTCGGTTCTGCCGCTTCGGTAAGTGCTTCCCGGACATCGGGCGCCGCTCCCCGGGCTTCGGCTGCCGCCGCCCCGCTCCCGGGTTCCGGGACACCGGCTGCCTCCGTCGGCCCGGCCGCGCCTCCCGTCTCCGTGCCGCGATCGCGCGACGGTTCCGCCGCCCGGTCCGATCTTCCGGTCCAGCGGAGTACGTCAGGTGGTTCCGGGCGTACGGGGCTGGGGGCGCCGTCCGTTGGGGACGAGCCGTCGGCCGGGGCATCCGTACCGGCGTCGCCCCTTCCGGCGGCATCGGCGGCACCGAGCGCTCCAGTGGCTCCGGTGACTCCGGGCGGCAACCCGACTGCGGGGCCGCCCCGTCGACGCTCGGGGCTGGGCGCGCCCTTGTCCACTCCGCCTTCGAACGCGACGCCGGTACGACGTCCGGTGCAGCGTGCGGCGGGAACCCCAACGGGACGACCGGCCGCACACACCGGTGCGACGACTCCCCCCGCTCCCTCCGCGACTACATCTCCCAGGACGCCGTCCCCTGAGCCAGGGATGCCACCTTCGGGTTCGTCGTCATCAGGTGCGGCACCGTCTCGACTGGAGATTCCCGAGGCGGGAGCCCCGTCCGGGGACCTGCCTGTTCAGCGTGCGGTATCTTCCCCGGCTCCGGCTCCAGCTCCAGCAGGTTCCGCCGCGTCAGGGACGGCCACGGCGAGCAGCCCTGTCGTACAGCGGGCCGTCGTGGCGGAGCCTCGCGCCCAGGAACATACGAGTGCGGTGGAGGGAACGGCGAAGAGTCCGGAGGGCAGTCGGCCCGTCGTCCCCCGGCAGGACGGTGGCGCGGAGCCGGTCGCTCCCACCTCCCCGCCGTCGCCGCGTCCACCGGTGCGCCCGCTCGCTCCCGCACGCGCACTGACCTCGCTGCTGCCCAGCACGCCTCCTGCCGCCGCCGTACAGCGCCGTACCGCTCCCGCGGCCGTACCGCTGCGGCGCGCCACAACAGCCGACAACGGCCGGAGCGGGTCCCGTGCCGGCGGCTCCGACGGCGGTTCCGCGAACGGCCCGTCGGCGCGGCGCTCCGACGGGGCCGGGCCGGCAGGAGCAGCCGGCCCGACAGGGGGCACGTCCCTCGTCCCCGGTGGGGCCCCAGCCGGAACGGCCCCGACCTCGCCGCCGGCCACGACCCCGGCCGTACAACGTTCCTCGGCGACCGGGACCCGTCCCGGGCCTGGTGGCAGTCTGGTACCCCGTCCGATACGCCGATCGCCTGAGGCACCGGGAACGGCACCTTCGTCGACCAGGGCGCCTGGGGTTGCCGGTGGCGCCGGTGCCGTGGTGCAGCGGGCGGTGTCGCAACCCCCGGTTGGTGGGCCCGTCGCCGGTGCCCACGGCGGTCAGGCAGCGCGTGGCTCCGAGGCTCCCGGCGCCGGTGCTCCGGTCCTCCGGCGCCTTGCCAGCGTCCCCCTTGCTCGACCGGGCACCGTTGCGAGCGGCTCGTCGGCGCGACGCAGCGCGGCCTCCGCAGGCTCTACGAGGCCGTCGACGCCTGGCTCACCGACGACAACTGCCCCTGTGGTCCAGCGCGTTGCCTCCTCGACTCCCCCAACTTCCTCGACTCCGTCGGCACCGCTGCCCCGCGCGAGTGCGTCACCGGCAACACCCACGGGTGCCACAGAACCACTCGCCCCTCGCGCATCTGTGCCGACTCCACCTCCAGTTCCAGTTCCCGAGCATCTCGGGATCGCCCGTACGAATGTCGCCGGGCCCGCCATGCCCCCCGTTCCCCCCGTGCAGCGCTCGGCAGTTCGGCAGCCCGAGACCTCGACACCCGCACCCCAACCCCAGGTGTCCGCGAAGCAGTACCGCGCTCCTCACTCCGCTGCCTCGACCCCACGCCGTCTCGGTCTCGGCGTCCCTGTCGTCCAGCGAGTCGCCTCCGAGCCCGCTCCGCCGCGGCAGGCGCCCGACACACCCGCCGTTCAGCGCCCGACCGCTCGCCACACCCCTGCGCACCCGCTGCCCGCCGAAGGCGTTTCCCCCGGTCTCACGCCCCCGACGACGCACAGCGCCACCCCCGTCGTACAGCGTTCCTCCACTCCGAGCGCGCCCATGCCTCGCCCGTCGGACGGACTCCTCCTTCCGGCAGCCCCGACAGACACGGCGCGACCGACGCGACCTACGTCACCGATTCAGCTCTTGAAGTCGACGACCCCAGCGCAGCCAACACCCCCAGCGCCCTCGACGAGTTCCGCGAGCCCCACCCCCAAAGCGGCCGTTCCCCTCAACGCAACCCCCCGCCGCTCCGCCCGTAGTTCCTCGGCCGTGCCTCCCGTACCTCCCCGCCCCACCCCTCGTATTTCCCGCACCCACCACCATCGGCACCGCACCCACCACCATCACCACACCCGCCACCCCCGCCATGCCCCCAGCCCTGCCCACGGTCCAGCGGGACGTCAACCCGATGTCCCCTCCCGCGTACTCGCCCGCCTCTCCCCCGCCGACGCCACCGCCACCGCCGCCTCCTCCGAGCGGCCCCCCGCCCCCGTACTCCGCGACCGAGCCGCCCCGTCGGCCACTGCCCTCGCACGCCGAGCGCGAAGAGGCCCCGCCCACGTACACCGCCGTCGATTTCGATCCCCGGTCCCTGACCCAGGGTCAGATCGACGAGCTGACACACAAGATGGCCGGGCCGATCACCCGCTTGCTGCGGACCGAACTCCGCCTCGAGCGGGAGCGGATCGGCAAGTTGCGCGATCCCCGTCGCTGACCCCCACCACCCCGAACGACACGCCACCCCAAGAAAGGCCGATCCCCGATGGCCACCGATCGAGACCCGGGCTCCACCATCTTCTTCACCCTCACCATCGACGGCGAGAGCCTCGGTTACTTCAACGGGTGTGAAGGACTCTCGTCGCAGGTGGAGATCGAGCAGCGCCAGGAGGGCGGCAACAACGGGTTCGTGTGGCAGCTTCCGTCCCGCGTGACCTTCTCCAACATCCGGCTGACCCGCCCCCTGACACCGGACACCGCGAAGGTCGCGGCCTGGGTGTCCTCCGTGACCACGGGGGTCAAGCGGCCGACGGCGCAGATCGCGGCGCTGCGCG
Organism: Streptomyces sp. RLB3-17; assembly: GCF_007113425.2. NCBI lineage: Bacteria > Bacillati > Actinomycetota > Actinomycetes > Kitasatosporales > Streptomycetaceae > Streptomyces > Streptomyces sp. RLB3-17. Next base: position 1,009,930 of record NZ_CP041610.2, read on the forward strand.
CGGACGGCTCGGAGGTGGCCCGCTGGGGTCTGCTCGACGTGCTCCCGGTCAGTTGGCAGGGGCCCTCCCTCGACCCGGCCAGCCCGGCCGTGGCCACGGAGGTGCTGGAAATCACCCACCACGGGTTCACGGACTAGGGAACGGCGAAGAACATGGCAGGCAAGTCAGGAAAGGGCGCGGGCAAGAGTCTTGTGAGGGCCTCGCTGGCCATTCACGAGCCGCCCATCGGCCGCAGCACCACTCCGGGCGCGTTGATCAAGACGTTCAACTTCGACTTCAACCCCTCGACGCTCTCACTCAGCCGTCGCGCGCGCTGGAAGACCACCCCGACCGCGGCCGTACGGAAGGGCTCACTCCCGGAGTTCATGGGGCCCGAGCCCCAAGAGATGACCGTCGAGATCTTCCTCGACTCGTCCGACGACCCGACCAGCAATTCGGTGCTGAAGAAGGTCGAGTCGCTGTTCTCCTGCTGCGAGGTGACGGAGAAGAGCATCGCCGCCAAGCAGCCGTCCACTCCGTGGGTGGTGTTCCAGTGGGGGTCGTTCTCGACCGCGCGGTTCACTGCGTACGTCAGCTCGGTGGACGCCAGTTACTCCCTGTTCGGCACGACGGGCGTGCCGATCCGCGCCACCTGTCAGGTGCATCTGCACGAGATCCCCAGCAAGACCAAGGGGCAGAACCCGACGTCGGGCGCGCTCACCGCGCAGCGTGTGCACCGCGTCGTCGCGGGCGACTCGCTGCAGTCGCTGGCGTGGCGGGAGTACGGGGACGCGGCGGCTTGGCGGGCGATCGCCGAGGCGAACAACATCGACGACCCGAACCGGCTCTCGAACGGCACCGAGCTCGTGCTGCCCGCCGCCGAAGAGGTGGGTTTCTGATGGTCCAGCCTTCGTACTCCAACGTCGTCCACGTGACCGTGGACGGCAGTCCGGTCCCGGAGAAGATCGCCTCCGACCTCGTCGGCTGCTGGGTCGACCTCGGGGCGGGGGTGCCGGCCGCGTTCCGGCTGACCTTCCGCGACCCGGACCGGCTGGTGCTCGGCGAACTCAACATCCAGTGCGGCACCCCGGTGACGCTCGCGCCGGTCGCGGACGGCCAGGGCGCGGCCTCCCCGCTGCTGACCGGCGAGGTGACCGGCATGGAGACCGACTACGACGGCACCGGCACCTTCACCGTCATCCGCGGCTACGACATGGGCCACCGCCTGATGCGCCAGCGCAGGGTGGCCGCGTACCGCAACCAGACGGCCGCGGACATCGCGAAGAAACTGGCCACGATGAACGGCATTCCGATCGGCAGGGGGAAGGGCGGCATCAAGCCCACCACGACGGTCTACGAGTTCATCAGTCAGGCCAACGTGACCGACTGGGACTTCCTCGCCCGGCTCGCCGACGAGAACGACGTGGTCATGTCGCTGGACTCCGAGGGGAAGTTCCAGTTCGCCAAGTCCGACCCGGCCTCCACCGCGCCGCCGACCAGCACCCCCGGCGACAAGAGCCCCTTCGTGCTGCAGGGCGGCGTCGACGTACTGCGCTGCCGGGCCGCGGTGACCTCCGCCGACCAGGTCGCCAAGACCGAGGCGCGCGGCTGGAACGTCACGACCAAGAAGAAGCTCACCGCCATGTCGCCCGCGACGTCCAACGACGGCTTCGCGATCGGCACCACCCCGCAGAAGACGGCGAAGAAGTTCAAGACGGCCAAGCTTGTCGAGACCGACACACCCTACGACCGCCTGGCCGAGGTGAAGGTCGCCGCCAAGGCCCTCGCCGACGACGTGACGTCCTCCTTCGCCGAGCTCGAGGTCATGGTGTTCGGCAATCCCAAGCTGCGTCCCGGCGTTCCGGTCACGCTGACCGACGTGGGCAAGCCGTTCGAGGGCAAGTACACGGTGACGTCCGTGCGGCACGTCTTCGGCTACGACGAGCACTACCAGACCTGGATCACCGTCAGCGGCCGGCAGTGGCGCTCCCTGTACGGCCTCACGTCCGGCGGGGGCACGGCCACCGCGCCGAAGCTGCCGAGCGTGGCCAACGCCCTGGTGACGAATGTGCAGGACCCGCTGAAGCAGGGCCGGGTCAAGCTCCAGTTCCCCTGGCTGGACGACGCGTACGAGAGCGACTGGACGCGGACCGTGCAGCTCGGCGGGAAGGGCGGCGGCGGGGTGTTCCCGTTCGACGTCAACGACGAGGTGCTGGTGGCCTTCGACCGCGGCGCCCTGGACCACCCGTTCGTCATCGGTGGCCTCTACAACGGCAAGGACAAACCGACCGTGGTCAGTGACGTACCGCTGCACGACGGGCTGAAGAAGCAGGCGATCCGGCACACCCTGTCCGACCGGAAGGGCAACCGGGTGGACCTGCTCAGCCAGCAGACCGGGGCCCGCAAGCAGGGGGTGCGGATCGCCTCCGGCAACGACAGGCTGATCATCAATCTCGATCGCACGAAGACCGAGATCACCGTGGACAGCAAGGGGTCCGTCTCCATCAAGGGCAGCCGGTCGGTGTCGGTCGAGGCCGGCACCGATCTCACCCTGAGCGCGCGCCGGAGTCTGACCATCAAGAGCGGCGGCCCGCTCAACATCGAGGGCCGCGGGCTCGTCAACCTCAAGTCGCTCGGCGGTGCGGTCACCGTCGACGCGATGGGGGCGCTCAGTCTCAAGGCGATAGGCGCCGCGACGCTCACCGCCGGTGGCAGCGTGCAGGTCAACTCCATCGCGAATGTGGGCATTCGGGCCATCACGCTCGCCCTGCAGGGTGTGGTGCTGGTCAACAACAAGCCGTATCCGCTGCCGTGACGGCCGGGACGTACTTCAGGAGTAGGCGGGTGGCCCTCTGATGGCCGAGCAGTTCGTTGGATCCGGCTGGGCGTTCCCCATGCGCATCGGTCCCACCGGGGGCATCGCCATGGTCAGCGGGGAGCGGGAGATCGAGGAGGCCATCCGGCTGGTGCTGGCCACCGCGCCGGGCGAGCGGCCGATGCGGCCCGAGTTCGGCTGCGCCATCCACGACCTGGTGTTCGCGCCGGTCAACGAGGCGACGGCGGGCCGGATCCAGCACGAGGTGTACACCACTCTCGACCGCTGGGAGCCGCGGATCGAGGTCAACGACGTCGAGGTGACGGCGGGGCCCGACCAGGGCGTGCTCTTCATCGACGTGCGCTATTCGATCCGCGGCACCAACAACCCGCGCAGCCTGGTCTTTCCGTTCTACGTCATCCCATCCCACGAGGAGCCCGACACCTCCGGTGCGGGCAACTCCCTTGAAAGCGACCGCTGATGGCACTGCCCTCCCCGAACCTCGACGACCGCCGCTTCCAGCAGTTCGTCGACGACGCCAAGCGCTACATCCAGCAGCGCGCCCCCGAATGGACCGACCACAACGTGTCGGACCCCGGCGTCACCCTCGTGGAAACGGTCGCCCACATGGCCGACCAGATCGTCTACCGGCTCAACCGGGTCCCCGAGAAGAACCACCTGGCGTTCCTCGACCTCGTCGGCATCACGCTGTTCCCGCCCTCGGCCGCCCGTACGGATCTCACGTTCTGGCTGTCCGCGCCGCACGAGGAGCCGATCGTGCTGCCCGTGGGAACCGAGGCCGCCACCGTGCGCACCGAGAACGAGGAGGCGGTCGTCTTCGCGACCGAGCGCGAACTGACCATGGTTCCCTGCTCGTTGCGTCGTCTCGTCGTGCAGCAGAACGGTGGCGCGGTCACCGACCGGACCGCCGATCTCGCCGAGGGCAAGGACGTATTGTGTTTCGCGGAGTCGCCGAGCCCCGGTGACTGCATGCTCCTGGGCCTCACCGCCGCCGTACCGCACTGCGCGCTGGGCCTGGAGCTCGACAGCCGGGTCGACGGTGTCGGTGTCGATCCGCGGCAGCCACCGCTGGTCTGGGAGGCGTGGACCGAGGACGGCTGGGCGGCCTGCGAGGTGGACCGGGACGGCACCGGTGGTCTGAACCGGCCCGGTGAGGTGGTCCTGCACATCCCGGGCGGCCACACCCTGTCGCGCACCGGCGGGCAGGAGGCGGGCTGGCTGCGCTGCCGGGTCACCGAACCGCTGTCCGACCAGCCCTTCTACACCACGTCTCCGACGATCCGGTCTGCCGAGGCGTTCACCCTCGGCGGAACCACCTCGGCCATCCACGCGGAGACCGTCCAGGACGAGGCGCTCGGCGAGTCCACCGGTCTGCCCGGGCAGCGGCTGCGGCTCGCCCACTTCCCCGTCGTGGGCGACACTCCGCCGGTGCTCTTGCAGACCGCCGAGCGGGACGGCTGGGTCGACTGGGACGTCGTCCCGCACTTCGCCGCGTCCGGTCCCACCGACCGGCACATCACGCTGGACGCGGCGACCGGCGAGATCGCCTTCGGCCCCGCCGTCCGCGAAGCCGACGGCACGATGCGCCAGTACGGGACGGCGGCGCCCAAGGGGGCCGTGATCCGCGCCCGCCGCTACCGCACCGGTGGCGGCCGGGCCGGGAACGTCGCCCGGGGCGCCGTCCAGGTGCTGCGCAGCTCGGTGCCGTACGTGGCCGACGTCGTCAACCGGGAGGCCGCCCGGGGCGGCGTCGAGGGCGAGACGGTCGAGGAGGCGAAGACCCGGGCGCCGATCACGCTGCGCGCCCAGGAGCGGGCCGTGACCCTGCGCGACTACGAGGAACTGGCCCGGCGCGCGGCCCCCGAGACGGCCCGTATCACCTGCCTGGAGGGCGAGGAGGGCGAGCACGGCGCCTACGCGGTCCGCGTCCTGGTCGTCCCGCAGGCCGTGCCCGACCCCGGCGGCCGGCTGCGCTTCGAGCAACTCGTCCCCGGCGACGCCCTGTTGCAGCGCATCACCCGCCACCTCGACGAGCGCCGGCTCATCGGCACCCGGCTCGCGGTCGGGCCGCCCTTCTACCAGGGCGTCACCGTCGTCGCCACCGTGCACGCCTTCCGCGGGGTCGACACCGACCGGGTGCGCCGCCAGACCCACGACGCCCTCTACCGCCATCTGGACCCGCTCACCGGCGGCGCGGACGGCACCGGCTGGCCGTTCGGCCGACCCGTGCAGGCCGGCGAGGTCTTCGCGGTGCTGCAACGTGTGCCCGGCGTCGAACTCGTCGACGCGGTGCAGCTCCACCCCGCCGACCCGCTGACCGGCAAGCGCGGCGACCCGACCGACCGGATCGACCTGGAGGCCCCCTCGCTGGTGTTCTCCTTCGACCACCGGGTCCGCGTCATCGGAGACGGCTCATGAGGGGCTCCATCGACGGTCTGGAGTCCTCGGCGCCGATCGGCGGCATGCTTCCCGCGGTCTTCGCCGACGACGACCTGGCGCTGCGCTTCGTCGCGGGACTTGACGAGGTGGTCGCGCCGATCCTGCTGGCCCTCGACTGTCTGCACACCTACTTCGACCCGGCGCTCGCTCCGGCCGACTTCGCCCGCTGGCTGGGCACCTGGGTCGGCGCCGAGGTCGACGGCACGGAACCGGACGCGCGGCTGCGCGCGGCCGTCGCCGCCGCCGCGTACCTGCATCGCGTACGAGGCACCCGCCGCGGCCTGTCCGAAGCGGTGCGCCTCGCCTTCGGTGTCGAGCCGGAGATCACCGAGAGCGGCGCCGCCGCCTGGGACCCGCGTCCGCTCGGCCCGGTCCCCGGCGACCGCCGCCCCCGGCTGCACGTCACGCTCCGGCTGCCCGAGCCGACCCCGGCGGACGAGTACCGGCTGGAGAACCTCGTGGCGGCAGCCCGTCCCGCCCACATGCCCTACACGGTCCAGGTGACCGCCGCCGAAAGGATCCCCGAGAAATGACCACCCAGACCCCAGGCACCGGCCCCGGGCGCGCCCCGGCCTGCGCCGAGTGCGGCACCCGGGCGGAGCCCGGCCAGTCCTTCTGCGACGCCTGCGGCGCGGTGCTCGACTGGGCCGGGGACCCGGCTCCGGCGGGGGTCGCGGCCCGGACCCGTCGCCCCGCGGCTGCCGCCGAAGAGGCGGCACCGACGGCCGGCGACCAGGGCTCCCGGGCGGCGGGATCCGCCGGGTCGGCCGAGGGCGAGCCGGGCTGGGACGCGTTCGCGCGACCGGGCGCCGGTACGGGAACGGCTCGTACGGCGCACGACACGGCGGGCTCCATCGCGGAGGCGGACACCGTGAGCGCCGGCGGGGCAGGCACCGCGCGACCCGCACCCGATCCGCACGAGGACGATACCGTCGGCAGTGCACCGGAGGCGTCGGCCCCCAGTACGCCGGTATCCGATGCGCCGGTGTTCGGTGACGCGGCGGATCCGAGCCCGATGAGCGACGACACCGCGCGTCCCCACCCGGCCCCCGTCGCCCCCCACGATTCCGTACCGGCCGCTCCCGCGCGGCCGGACGAGACCGCGGCCACCGAGCCCCTGCCCTCCGCCGCCCCCGACCGGGACTCCGCGGCCGAGCGGGCCAGGTCCCTGCTGGTGCCGGTGGCGGACCCGGAACCGCGGGTCGCGCCGTCGGTGGCACCCGTACTGCCCGGCCGCCCCGCGGCGAGCCGCCCACAGGTCCGTACCCCGGTCGCGGAGCCCGGTGCGGACGGGGGTGTGCCCTGTCCCTGGTGCGCCACTACCAACCGGCCGGACCGGCACTTCTGCGGGCGTTGCGCGCTGTCCATGGCCGGGGAACGGCAGGCGCCGGGCCGGCTGCCCTGGTGGCGTCGGGTGCTCAACTCCCGCAACGGGGAGGTGCCGTGGGCCGGGGACCGGCCGCGACTGCGGCGGGGCTTCGGACGCGTCATGAACTGGGTGGTCGGCGCGGTGGTGCTCGGTCTGCTGGTGTTCGCCGTGACGAACACCGGTACGGCCGTGCAGGCGGTCAAGGACCACTTCGCCAAGCGGGTTCCGGTCGGCCCGGACCACGTGAAGGCGTCCCGTTCCTTCGCCGGTCACGGCGCGGGGCTCGCCTTCGACAAGCTCAACAACACCTGGTGGGGACCCGGCGTCTCGGAGTCCGGCGACGGAGAGTGGCTCGAGGCCAGCTTCGAACAGCCCACCCGGCTGTTGGACGTGATCATCACCTCGGGCACCTCCGCCCGCCCGGACCAGCTCACGAAGTCGGCGCTGCCGCACCGTATCGAGGCCCGGATCACCACGGCGAACGGCAAGACGAGCACCCGCTTCCTCACCCTCGACCAGGTCGCGGGCGGTCAGCAGCGCACGTTCCGCGTGGGTGATGTCACGTCGGTCCGTTTCATCATCCGCTCGGCCTATGGCACCGCCCGGGACAAGCAGGTCTCCATAGCCGAGATCGAGTTGTTCGGTCCGTCGAGCGCCAACGACTCGTAGGCACACCGAAGGCTCGTGGGGAAGGTGCCATTCCTTGGTCGGGTGCTTCCGGTTCTGGCCGAACTGGGAGGATGAGTCCCGCGGTACCGCCGCGGCCTTACCGTAGAGGGAAGGCACCAGACCCGAGGAGAAGCGCCACCTGTGCACGACGCACCGATCTACGCCCAACTGATCTCCGAACGAGGGGACATACCCCTGCAGGTCCGCAACGAGGCCCGCAGAATCCAGCGCGATCTCGAGTGGATCCTCAACAGGGATCCCTCGTCGGGCGGTCTCCTCCCGAGACCGCCCGGCGCTCCGGGCCCCGGCCCTCGCGCGCTGCCCCCGTCTCTTCCTCCCGGGAACAGCTCCACCGGCTGGCTTTCCTGACGGTACGTCAATTCCGGTGTGCCGCCCGGGTGGGAGCGTGCCGCCGTCCCCAGGGAACGGCGGCCGCTTCACTCCGTCACTCGTCCATCACCGCACCGAACCGGGCGCCCGCGGCATTGCGGTAGCGGAACTTCGGGTCAGGTCGTCGAGGACGGACCGCCCTCCGGCTCGTTCCCGTCCCTGTCCTGCTGTTCCGGGGTCCGCCGGTAGCTCTGGAGCTCCAGCAGTCCTTCCGTCTTCTCCGAACGACCCCCGGACTTGTGGTCGCCCGCGTTCTGACCGTTCAGGTTCTGGCGGACCGAGTCCAGGATCGTCAGGCCCTGGGCGACCAGCCCGGCGGCGATCTCACCCAGGCCGTCCGCGCCGTTCAGGACGTTGACGTTGGCGCCGGCGAGTCCGCCCGCGGCCTCCTTCACGATCAGCGGGAGCTGGTCGATCAGCATCCGGTCGAGCGCCACGCGGTCGTGCGAGGCGGCGGCCTCGGCCTGGATCTTCATGCGTTCCGCCTCGGCGATGGCGAGCACCTTGATCCGCTCCGCCTCGGCCTCGGCGGGCTTGACGATCTCGGCGACGAGCTGCTGCTGACGCAACTGGGCCGCCCGCTGGGCCAGTTCGGTCTGCGCGGCGAGCACCTCCTGCTGGGCGTGCGCCTGCGCCAGCGGTCCGGCCTGGGCGGCCTGCGCCTGCGCGCGGTCCACCTCGGCCGAGTACTCCGCCTTGACGACCGCGGTCTGCCGGGCGTACTCGGCCTGGTTGCGCGCGGCCACCTGCTCCGCCTCGACGGACGCCTGGGTGGCCTGGGCCTGCGCGATCTGGGCCTGGCGCTGGATGGCCGCCTTGTGCGGTGCGGACATGGCCTCGATGTAACCGACGTCGCCGTCGTCGATCGACTGGATCTGCAACGAGTCCACGATCAGGCCGATCTTGGCCATCTCGACCTTCGAGGTGTCCAGGACCTCCGCGGCGAGCTTCTGCCGCTCGGTGACGATCTCCTCGACGGTCATCGAGCCGATGATGGCGCGCAGATGACCGGCGAAGATCCGGCCGGTCAGCACCGACATCTGGTCCTGGTCGGAGAGGAACCGCTGACCGGCATTGATGATGCTCTCGTGGTCGTTGCCGACCTTGAACGCGATCACGGCGCGGACGTGCAGCGCGATGCCCTGCCGGGTCACACAGGTCTCGGTGACCTCGGCCTCGCACATCGACAACGTGAGGAAGCGGGTCTTGCGAAAGACAGGGAGCACGAACTTTCCGTGCCCTGTCACCACTCGGAACGGCGCGCCCCCCAGTCCCCGCCTGCCTCCCGAGATCAGCATCGCCTCGTCGGGAGCGGGAACGCGGTAACCGAACATCCTGTTTCTCCTTAACCGGCGTCGACGGAGTCGCCGTCCAACGCGTCCAGCGGATCGACCCAGCGGATGACGTCGACCTCACGGCATCCCCGGGATTCGACCACGAGCACGGTAGCCCCTATGGGCAGGGGCTCCTGCGACCAGGCGAGGAAGGTCTCGGATCCGCCTCTGATCCGCACGAGGATCTCGCCGGGACCGGCGGTTCCCCGTGTGCCGATGAGCAGCTCCCCGGTACAGCCGATCACGGCCTCGTCCTGCACCACTGTCGGCCGCCTCCCCATTGCTCTGGTTCTGCTTCCGACCTTAGACCTCCCCCACCTCGGACGCCTACGCTCCCGTCGCTGCCGGTGTCACGCCCCGGGTACGGACGCTCAGCTCTTGGTGAACCGGTAGGTCTTGCTGTCGGTCAGGACGCAGAAACCGGGCGACACGACGATCACCCGCAGTGTGCCGGTGCGCCGGTCGTAGTCGATGCCCTCGGCCTCGAAGGTGCCCGAGCAGGAGCTGCGCAGCGGGAGCTGACGCAGGGCGGTGACATGGCCCGTCACGTCGCCGCTGCCACTGGGGGCGGCGGACAGGTCGATCTGAAGCAGCGGCTTGGTGATGCCGAAGAGGGTGCCCGCCGGGTCGTCGGAGGAGCACAGCAGCTGGGTCGCGGTGACGAAGTCGCAGCCCTGTACGTCACGGACGGCGTGGTCGAGGTTGATCGTGGATGCCTGCGGGAGGTTGGCCGAGGGGGAGGTGCTCGGGTTCACGCCGGGGGTCGGGAACACCAGCAGCCGGGTCATCGTGCCCCACTCCCCCGACACCATCCACTGGCCGTCCGGGGAGATCGTGTCGAAGGAGTTGTTCAGCGCCTCGCCGGGGCTCAGCGCGTGGACGTACTCCGACCAGGCGCCGCCGGGCGCCTGCACCCGGAACATCTTGGCGCTGCCGGAGTCGGCCTGGTACGGCTCGACGTAGTAGCCGTTGTAGGAGGCGTCCGGGTCGCCGACGTGGTTCCAGCCGCGGCTGCTGACGCCGATCGGGATGGTGCCGATCCCGGTGTAGTGGTTGGGGCTGCCGGCCGGGACCTCGACCGAGGTCAGGCCCTGGCTCTCGGTCAGCGGATCGGCGCGGTCGGAACCGACCTCGGTCCAGGTGTCGGCGGCCGCGGCGGGCGTGGTGACGGAGACGGACAGCACGGCGGCCGTGGCGAGGGTGACGAGTCCGGCCAGGACCGCGTGACAACGTTGCCGGGCGGGCATGCGCATGAGGTGCTCCTCGGTGGGGGGTGCGGTTTCGGCGCACAGTCTGACCCGTCAACTGCGGTCATGTACAGACCAATGAAGGAGCGTTGGCCGTCAACTCACCAACCGGTCAACGGCAGTTACCCACCCCGCCCCCTACACCCTGGTCACCGCCCCGAGTTCCGTCCGGGCCCGGGACGCCGCGCCGATAGCCACCGCGCGGCTCCCCAGTCGGGCCCGTACGACCCGGAGCGGCTGTCCGCTGACCGGTGGCTCGGCGGCGAGCGCGGCGGCGATCGACGGTTCGAGGAGGTCCCAGGCCCGGCTGACCCCGCCGCCGATCACGAAGGTCGTGAGGTCCACCAGACCCGCCGTGATCAGGATCGCGCGGGCGACTCCCGCCCCCGCGGCCTCGTAGACGGCGAGCGCGTCGGGGTCGCCGTCGACCGCCGCCTCGGCGATGCCCCGGGCGGTCAGTGAGCGGCCCGTCCGCTCGCCGTAGCGGGCCGCCAGGGAGCGGCCGGAGGCAAGCGTCTCCAGGTGGCCACGGCCGCCGCAGGTGCACGGCAGGTCGCCGAAACCGGGGAGATGGCCGATCTCGCCCGCCGCCCCGTGCGCCCCCTCGAACAGCGCGCCGTCCAGCCACAGCGCGCCCCCGACCCCGGTGCCGAGCGTCATCCCGAGTGCGGCGGGCTCTCCCGCGACGGCCCCCTTCGCGACCTCCCCGCGCAGGAAGGCGTTGACGTCGTTGTCCAGGAAGGCCGGTACGCCGAGCGCTTCCTCGACCGTCGCCGTCACGGGGAACCCGGCCCAGGAGCGGAAGGAGTCGCTCGCCACGAGGACGCGGCCGGCCCGGCTGTCGACGACACCTGCCGCACCGACGCCGACGCCGAGCAGCCGCGAGGGCACGCGTTCGCGGAGCAGATGCAGAGCGGCGAGCGCGGCGCCGACCATCGCACGTCCGCCCTCGGCCGCCGGTGTCGGCACCTCCACGGAGTCGACGACGGTCAGATCCGCCGCGCAGAGCACGACCTGGGTGGTCGTACCGCCGATGTCGACACCGGCGTACACCTCGGGCGTCGGGGTGCGGTCCGCGGATACGGTCACGCCGTGACCCCCGTGGCGGCCCGCCGTTCCTCGCGCCGACGGCGTTGCAGCACCGGGTCCGGCACGGGCACGGCGGCGATGAGCCGTCGCGTGTAGTCCGTGCGCGGGTGCAGGAGCGTGGTCGCGGTACTGCCCTCCTCCTCGATGCGCCCGGCCCGCAGGACGACCACGTGCTGGGCGAATTGCTGTACGACGGCGAGGTCGTGGGACACGAACAGGCAGGCGAACCCCAGCTCGCCCTGGAGCCCCGCGATCACCTCGAGGACCGACTGCTGCACACTCACGTCGAGCGCGCTCGTCGGTTCGTCCGCGACCAGCAACCGCGGCTCGAGGACCAGCGCCCGGGCGAGGCTCACCCGCTGCCGCTGGCCACCGGACAACTCGCGCGGACCCCGCCGGGCCAACTCCCTCGGCAGACGGACGAGTTCGAGTGCGTCCCCGACCCGGGTCCGGCGCTCGGCCGCCGGCATGCCCCGGCGGTGCACGCGCAGCGGCTCGGCGACGCACTCGGCCACGCTCATGCGTGCGTCGAGCGAGGCCACCGGGTCCTGCAGGACCACGCCGACACCGGCCAGCAGGGCTCGCCGGGCCCGCCCCCGGGTCCTGCCGAGGTCGGCGCCGAACAGCGACACCGAGCCGGACGATGGTGGTACGAGGCCCAGCGCGACGCGCGCCGCGGTCGACTTGCCCGAGCCCGACTCCCCCACCAGACCCACGGTCTCTCCGGCCCCGACCGTCAGCGAGACGCCGTCGAGTGCGCGGACGGCGCGACGGCCGCGGCCGAACCGCACGCTCACGTCCCGCAGGCGAACCACCGGGTCCGCGGCGGGCCGATCCCCTTCGGTTCGCCGGGGGTCGGCCCCCGGCTCGGCGACGGTCAGTCGCGGCACCGCCCCGAGCAGGCGCCTGGTGTACTCGTGCGTGGGCCGCAGGAGCACCTCCTCCACCGGCCCCGTCTCCACGATCTCCCCCTGGAGCATGACGGCGACGCGGTCCGCGAAGTCGGCGACCACGCCCATGTTGTGCGTGACCAGCAGCACCCCCGTGTCGAAGTCGGCGGCGAGCGACCGCAACAGGTCGAGGATCTCGGCCTGCACGGTCACGTCGAGCGCGGTGGTCGGTTCGTCGGCGATGAGCAGGCTCGGGGCGTTGGCGATCGCCATGGCGATGACCACGCGCTGCCGCTGTCCCCCGGAGAGCTGGAACGGGAACGCGGACGCCCGTGTCCCCGGATCCGGGATGCCGACGCGGCGCAGGAGTTCGACCGCCTCCCCGGCGGCCTCCTTGGCCGTGACGGGACGGTGGTTGCGGATGACCTCGGCGATCTGGGCGCCGATGCGGGTGAGCGGGTCGAGCGCGGTCGCGGGTTCCTGGAACACCATCGACGCGGTGCGACCCCGTAGACCCGCGAGGTCGGCCTCGGTGGCGCCGACGACGTCGGTGCCGCCGACGACGGCGTGGCCCGTGGCGCGGGCGGTGCCCGGCAGCAGCCCCATCGCGGCGAGCGCGACGGTCGACTTGCCGGAGCCCGACTCGCCGACGAGGGCGAGCGTCTCACCGGGCCGGATCCGCAGCGAGACCTCTCGTACCGCGGCCACTTCACCCGTCTCCGTGGAGAAGGTGACGCCCAGGTTCTCGATCCGCAGGATGTCGGCTGTCATCCGCGTCCCCTCACGTCGAAGGCGTCGCGCAGTCCGTCGCCGATGGCGTTGAAGGCGCAGACGACGAGGATGATGGCGAGGCCGGGCGGCACGATGAGCCACCAGCGTCCCGAGTACGCGGCTGTCAGACCGGCCGAGAGCATGCCGCCCCAGTCGGTCGACGGGGGTTGGACGCCCAGGCCGAGATAGGACACGTAGGCGACGAGGAGGATCGCGTCGGCGACCTGGAAGGTGGCGGCGACCACGACCGTCGAGACGGAGTTCGGCAGGATGTGCCGGCCGATCGCCCGGCCGTGCGTGCCGCCGATGGCGCGCAGTGTCAGCACGTAGTCCCGGCCCTTCAGGGTGAGTGTCTCGGCCCGGACGAGACGGGAGGGGACCAGCCAGGAGACCAGGCCGAGGATGACGACCAGCCCCCAGGTGTCCGGGGTGGTGATGGCGGAGACGACGAGGAGGATGAAGAGCGCCGGGATGGCGATTCCGGCGTCCACGACCCGCATCATCACGGCGTCGATCCAGCCGCCCGCGTAGCCCGCGACCGCGCCCCAGAGCGTGCCGATGACGGTCGCCAGCAGGCCGGAGGCGAGGCCGACGAGCAGTGACACCTTGCCGCCGTACATGAGGCGCCCGAGCTCGTCGTGTCCGACGGCGTCGGTGCCGAGCAGGTGCGCGCCGCTCGGCGCCAGGTTCACCTGGGTCAGGTGGGTGTGGGTCTGGTCGGTCGAGTGGAGCAGCGGGCCGGCGAAGCAGAAGAGCAGGAACAGGACGACGACCGCCAGACCCGCGACCGCGAGCCTGTTGCGCGTGAAGCGGCGCAGGACGAGGCGGTGGCCGGCGGCCGCCTCCACGGTGGGTGTCACCGGCAATACGGCGCTCATGACCGGCCCGCCTTCACTCGGGGATCGACGATCCGCTGGACGATGTCGGCGAGCAGGGTGCCGACGACCGTCGCGACGGAGATGACAAGGACGCAGCCGAGCAGCACCGGATAGTCGGAGGACTGCGCGGCGCTCCAGAACAGCAGCCCCATTCCTGGGTAGTTGAAGAGCTGCTCGACGACGAGGGCGCCGCCGAAGAGGACGGGCACGTAGTAGCCGAGCATCGCGACGACGGGGGTCAGCGAGTTGCGGAACACGTGCCGCCACAGGATCGCGCGGGGCCGGGAGCCGCCGGCCCGCGCGGTGCGTACGTAGTCCTCGGAGAGGTTCTCCAGGGTCGCGGCGCGCATGTACCGGCTGAAGACGGCGACCATGGACGCGGCTCCCGCGACGACCGGCAGGACCAGCGCGTTCGGCTGCGAGAGCACCTGCCCGAGCGTGTCGCCCTGCGGCGCCTGCGAGGGGAACCAGGGCAGCAGCTGCGTGAAGACCAGGACCAGGACGAGCCCGAGGAAGTACACGGGAGTCGAGTACGCGACGAAGCTCAGCGTCGTGATGACGTAGTCCACCGGCTTGTTGCGCCGGACCGCCTGCCACATGCCGAGCGGGATCGCGAGCGCGAGCCCGGTCAGTGCGGACAGCACGGTGAGGACCAGGGTCTTCGGGAGACGCTGTTCGATGAGCCGGGAGACCGCCTCGTTCAGCGTGTACGAGGTGCCGAGGTCGCCGTGCAGCAGGGTGCGCAGGTAGTAGAGGTACTGGACGGGGAGCGAGCGGTCGAGGCCCTGCTCGTGGTCGAACTGCGCGATCTGCTGGGCCGTCGCCTGCGGGCCGAGGATCCCGCGCGCGGGTCCCCCTGGCAGCGCGTGCAGCAGGCAGAAGACCACCACCGTCACGATGAGGATCACCGCGAGGGACTGCAGGACGCGCCGGGTGAGATAGAGGAGGGTGTCCATGCGGTCAGCGGTTCCACTTCCACTGCGCCGGGTGGAAGTTGGCCAGTGAGTCCTGTGAGAAGCCGCCGAGGCCGTTCTTGACGACCGAGATCTGGTAGTCGGGCTCCGGCAGCCAGATGACCGGGAGGTCCTTGGCGACGGCCGCGCTGTAGTCCCGTACGGCCTGCGCGGAGTTCGACGTGGTGGAGGCCGTGATCAGCTGGTCGATCTCCGGGTTGGAGTAGCTGCCGAAGTTCGAGCCGCCCTTGCTCTGGAAGAGCGAGTCGCCGGTCGGGAAGGCGTTGAAGTACCAGCTGCCGGCGGTGCCGAAGAACGACAGCTGCCACGCGCAGATCGACTGGCTCGCGGTGCACGGCGGCGTCTGGGACAGCACCGAGTTCACGGGCGCGGTCTTGATCGTGAATTTGATCCCGGTCTTCTCCAGCGAGGACTGGATCGCGCTCATCATGTTGTCGGTGACGGTCGAGCCGGACTGCGACAGCACCTGCATCTGGAATCTGGTCCCCTTGGCGACCCCGTCACCGCACTGTGAGGCACCCGCGCCCGGATCCGTGCACACCATGACTCCGCCCTGTTCGGTCCAACCGTGCCCGGTCAGCAGGGACTTGGCGGCCGCGGTCGAGAACGGGTACGGATTGCCCTTCTGCGTGGGCGAGAGGAAGTCGCTCGACTGCGCCTGCGGGATGGGGCCGTAGCCGGGGACCGCGGTGCCGTTGAAGATGACCTTCGCCAGGCTGCTCTGGTCGATCGACCGCTGGACCGCCTGACGGGCGTACAGCTGCTTGAACACGGCGCCCATAGAAGGGTTGTTGAAGTTGTACGGCATGTAGGTGATCGCCCAGCCCGACCAGGGCTTGACCGTGTACCCCTGGGCGGTGAACCGGTCCTTCTGGTCGAGGTCGGTCGCCTCGATGTAGCCGTAGTCGACGCTCCCCGAGCGCAGTGCGTTCTTCTCGGCGTCCGCCGTCGTGAACGGGAGGAGGTTCACGGTGGCGATGTCCGGCTTCTCACCACCGTCGTACTTCTTGTTGGCGGTGAGCACGACCTTGCCCGCGGTCGAGAAGGACTTGACCGCGTAGGGACCGCTGATGGTCTTCCACAGCGCGTCCTTCTCGTAGCCGGAGATGTTCTTCGCGGCGGTGTTGAGGTACGTCCACACCCGCTTGGCGCCGGCGGCCGTCCGGTCGGCGTCCGACACCGCGGCGGATGCGTCGGTCTTGTCCCATGCGTGCTGTGGGAGCGGGTTGATCGCGCTCAGCTCGTTGGCGAGCATCCAGGCGGAGTTGTAGGCCTTGTCGAACGTGAGCGTGAAGTGGTGGTCGTCGACGGTCTTGAACGAGGTCCAGTTGTCCGGCGCCTTGCCGGGGTTGTAGCCCGCCCACTGTTCCTTGTTCGCCTTGATGAGGTTGAACCAGAACTCCACGTCGCGCGAGGTGATCGGCTTGCCGTCGCTCCATCTGCGGTCGCCGAGTGTGAGGGTGACACTCTTGCCGTCGGGGGCGAAGGCGGCGGCGGTGGCGACGGACCCTTTCTTGTTCCAGGCGATCTTGCCGGTCGAGCCGTCGTACGCGACGAGCGGCTCCCAAAGGCTGTTGGCGATGGAGATGTTGTTGGTGTTGAGGTGCGCCGCCGTGCCGATCGGCAGGATCCAGTTCGGGGTGAAGTTCGCGGGCAGCGCGTAGTTGATGGAGTCGGGGGACGTGGACGACGTGCCGCTCGTCCCGGAGCAGCCCGCGAGCAGCAGCGTGCCCGCCGAGACGACGGCACCGGCGACGAGTGTCGCGCGAGCAGGGGACATGACTCTCCTCGGGGTGAACAGGGGTGAACAAAGGGGCAACGGGCGTGGCGGAGCCAGTCAACGACCCGACTGTTCGAAGAAACAGACGCCCTGCTGTAAAAAGCCTGTTTCTGCTGTTCTGAAAAAAGTGGAGAGGCGGCTTCAGGGACGTACGCTCGGCATCCCGATCCCGTCGTCGGAAGTTACTTCGTCCATGCCTGAAAAAAGTGCGGTACACCGCAGGGGTGCCACGGGCGTCTCGTCCCTGGCCGAGCGCGTCCTCGAACTCCTCGCCTCCGGGCAGGCGACCACGCGCACCGAACTAGCCGATCTGCTCGGGGCCGCGCCCTCGACGATCTCCCTGACGGTCGGTCAGCTCGTCGCCCACGGACTGGTGGCCGAGCAGGGCACCCGCTCCTCCACGGGAGGGCGTCCGCGCAAGGTCCTGCGGCTCGGCGGCAGCGACGGGTTCGCGGTCGCGGCCGAACTCGGGGGCAGACACGCGCACGTCGGTGTCGTGCTGCCGGGCGGCGGGCTCACGGACGTGTCGACGGTGCCGTTCCCGACGGCGGAGGGGCCCGAGACCGCGCTGCCCGGGCTCGCCGAGACTCTGGAGGGCCTCGCCGAGCAGCATGGGCGGGAGTTGCTCAAGGGGGTCGGTCTCTCGCTGCCGGGGCCGGTCGACGTCGCCTCCGGGGTGGTGACGCTGCCGTCACGCATGCCCGGCTGGAACCGGTTCCCCGTCCGGGCCTGGCTCGAGGACCGCTTCGGCGTTCCGGCGGCGATCGAGAACGACGCCAACTGCATGGCCGTCGGCGAGCACAGTGTCCAGCCGGCCGAGCGCCGCCAGTCGATCATGGTGAAGATGGGTTCCGCGATCGGCGCGGGCGTCATCGCCGACGGACGGCTCTACCGGGGCGGGACCGGCGCCGCCGGCGAGATCACCCACGTACGGGTCGAGGCGGGCCACGACATTCCCTGCTCCTGCGGCAACACCGGGTGTCTGGAGACCGTCGCGTCGGGCGCGGCGCTGGTGCGCGTCCTGCGTGAGCGGGGGCTCGACGTCGACTCGATCGAGGACGTCGTCCGGTTCGCGTCCGACGCCGACCCGGAGGCGACCCGCGCCGTCCGTCAGGCCGGCCGCTACCTCGGCATGGTGCTGGCCGCCAACGTCAACTTCTTCAACCCGGACGCCGTGTACCTCGGCGGCATCCTCTCCACGCTCGAACCGTTCGTCGCCGCCGTCCGCAGTCAGCTGTACGAGGGGTGCCATCCGCTGGTGACCAAGCACCTGGTGATCGAGCGGGCGAGCCTCGGCGCGGACGCGGGGCTGGTCGGCGCGGGCCAGTTCGCGCTCCAACGGGCGCTGGTCCACGCACTCCAGGCCGTGACCGGAGCGGGAGCAGGAACGGGACCCCATACCGACCAGCGCATACGAATCGAGGAGCCATGACGCACCCCCGTACCGCCGTCGCCCGGCCCGTCATCGCCATCGCCGGACTCGGCATCGAGTCGTCGACGTTCTCACCGGCGCGTACCGAGGCACCCGCCTTCCACCCGCAGCGCGGCGAGGACGTCCTCACGCGCTATCCCTTCCTCGCGCCCGGGACGCCCCTGCGGGACGAGGCCTCCTGGCGCGGCGCGCTCGTCGGCAAGGCGCTGCCCGGGGGTACGGTGACCGCGGCCGCGTTCGCGGAGCTCTCCGCGGAGCTCCTGCGGCGGCTCGGGGAGCTGCCGCGCCTCGACGGGCTCTGGTACGACATCCACGGCGCCATGACGGTGGAGGGTGTCGACGACGCCGAGGCCGTCCTGCTCGCCCGGATCCGCGAGACCGTCGGAGCCGACGTCATCGTGTCCACCTCCATGGACCTGCACGGCAACGTCTCGCGCGAGCTCGCGCACATGAGCGACCTCATCACCTGCTACCGGATGGCTCCGCACGAGGACCACATGGAGACGAAGGAGCGGGCCGCCCGTCATCTCGTGGATCTGCTCGCCACGGGTGCGCCCCGGCCGGTCAAGGCCTGGATCCCGGTACCCGTGCTGCTGGCCGGTGAGCAGACCTCGACGCGTATCGAGCCCGCCAGGAGCGTGTACGCGGCCATCGACGAGGTGGAGGCGACGGCCGGTGTGACCGACGCCGCGATCTGGGTCGGGTACGCGTGGGCGGACGAGCCGCGCAACCGCGCCGCGGTCGTGGTCACCGGGCCGTCCGAGGCCGTCGTCGGGCGGGGCGCCGAGCGGCTGGCGCGCGGATTCTGGGAGGCGCGGCGCGCGTTCGCGTTCGTCGCGCCGACCGGGTCACTGGACGAGTGCCTCGCCGAGGCGCTGGCCTCCTCGCCCGACGCCCGGCCGTTCTTCATCAGCGACACCGGCGACAACCCGACGGCGGGCGGGGCGGGCGATGTCACGTGGGGGCTCCAACGCGTCCTCTCCCGGCCGGAGTTCAAGGAACCGTCCGGGCCGACGGTCATCTACGCGTCCGTGCCGGGGCCGGCCGCCGTCGAGGCCGCGGAGAAGGCGGGCGTCGGCGCGACCGTCACGGTCACGGCCGGTGCCGAGGTGGACGACCGGCACGCCGGGCCGCTCACCATGACCGGCGTGGTCCACGCGGTCCGGCACGGGGACCGGGACGCCGGGACGGAGGTCGTCCTGCGGGTCGGAAGCGTGTACGTGATCATCACGCGGCTCCGTAAGCCGTACCACTACGAGCACGACTTCACCGGCCTGGCGCTCGACCCGCGCGGCGCCGATGTCGTCGTGGTCAAGATCGGCTATCTGGAACCGGAACTGTTCGCCATGTCCGCCGGCTGGAAGATGGCGCTGACCCCGGGCGGCGTCGACCAGGACCTCGTCCGGCTGGGCCACCACCGCATCCGCCGCCCCATGTTCCCCTTCGACCCGCACATGCCCGACCCGGACCTCACGGCCCGCATCATCCCCCCGTCGAACGAGCCGCTGGTCGGAAGGGACGAGTGACCCACCGAGCGCCCCGCACCGGGATCGAACAGCGCGAAGCGGTCAAGACCTGCAACCCCCCAGAGGTCCCCGGATTCAACGAACAGACCCCCCCCGCGCCGCGCCGACCCTCAGCCGCCGGTGCGTGCCGTGGCGCGGCGCATTCCTCCTGCGGCCCCACACTCCGCACGCTTCGACGCGGCCGGCCTTGCCGACGCGGTCCGGGACGTCCTGGAGCACGCAGCCCGGGTGGGGAAGACCGTGGCCTTCGCCGATCTGTGTGCTCAGGTCAAGGCCCTGGGGGAACTGCCGGAGTCTGATCAGGTGCAGGTGCTTCGGCGGGTCAAGCCCACCGCTCGCCCCCGCAGTCCCAAACCCCAGAGCCCTGACCTGCTCACCGCCCTGATCAGCACCGAGGCAGGGACCATGCACCCGATCTACCGGCAGCTGGCCAACCATGCCGGCCACCACCTGCCCCAGCAGGCCAGCAGCACGTGGACCGACACCGTCAAGGCCCTTCACGACCGCTACCGCACCCCATAGCGGTGGGCATCACGATCGGGGCCGACGGAGCGGCCGGTTCACCGGCGGCGGCTTCGGCGTGGGACTTGGCGGCCGCCTCCTGCCGGGCCCGAACCTGCGCCCACCGGTGCTCGCGAGCCCACGCCTGGGCGGGTCATCGCGCTCATCCGACGCACCACCCAGCGCCTCCCATCTCTGCCCAACCGGTCGCTCGCTCCTTGATCTGCGCCGGGAATGGCGACGCCCACGGTCCTGGTTGGTGTGAAGTCGCTGACCAACCGGACAGATCCCCTGAACGGCACCGCCCTGGATGACGAGTGAGGCGTCCTCGCAGCCCGGCTGCGTGATGACGTAGCTGCGGACCGCGTCACGCAGCCGGTCGTCGTCCCACACCGATCCGTTGAGCAGCCACCGCATCCGGTCCGCGGTCACATGCCCGGCACGTTCCGACAGCGTCCAGCCGTTCTTCTTCGGCAGCTCCGCCAGCAGCCCCTCAATGAACTACGCGAACACCGCCCGAGGCTCCAGCCGGTTGAACAAGTACCCCAACGAACCAGTCAAGGTGGCCAGTTCAGCATCCCACCCGGCTATCTGCTCAGCCGTCACACCCAGCATCATGCCCGGTCAACGACACCACGCAGGCTCCGTCACAAGATCTCCGGCTGTAGTACCTGCTTCAGCAGGGCAAAAAATGCGATTCACGCTCTTTCCGGCGGATTGCCTGCCAGTGGGAAGAATGGCATGGATGGACTTGTCTGCGTAAAAGGACGCGGTCAACTCGCCTTTTTAGTAAACCTTGATGGGTCGTCGCTCTGCCTCGCGGTTCCCTGGTGTTCGACTGCGCGTAAAGTGACAAGGCGCCGTCGGAATTCCGTAATCACACCGACGGCCGGTGTCGATCCCAGGTGCGCATGTCTACTTCATATTCCTCTCCGTTCGATGGCTATGACCGGAATCTGACGCCGCCCGCCGAGCGTCCGAAAGCACCGATCGAACCGGACGCGGAGGTACTCGTCCCCGCACACCCGCGGTACGCCGCGGATCCAGGGCGCCGCCCCGCGATAGGTTTTGAACTCCTCCAGGGGGCCGACGGAAACCCGGTGGCGGTGGCGTTCACCAGCCCCGCGAAGCTGGTCGCCGCGCTCGGCGACGCGCAGCCGTGGGTGGCGGTGCCCGTCGGATGGTTCGCCCGGGCGATGCACAACAACGGGCTCGGCCCGGTTCGCGTCGACCCGCAACTCCCACCCGGTGTACGGGTCTGGAGCGCCGAGGACGTCAGAACCTACACGGAGGCAGTCCAGTGACCGACCTGAAAATCGTTACGTCGGACGTGACGAAAATGGCGTCCACGTTTCACACGGAGGCCAAGTTCTACGCGAAACTCCACACATCCGTGAGCCCCGCCGTCGCAAAGTCAGGCGATGACGGTCTTGACCACACGATCCAGTCGATGATGGACGCGATCTCCGGTCTGCATGCCAGACTCGCCGGCCGGATCGAGGAGCAAGGGGATCTCCTTGACGCCGCGGTCAAGCACTTGACGCACCGCGACATCGACGTGCACGGGCTTTTCGAAGACCTGATGGGATAGCGAGACGGGGGGGCACAAGCTGTGACGGATTCCTGGGTGGGCGGCGACATCGACGGTCTGGCCGCTATGGGCACCGCCCTCACCGGTGCTAAGGAGCACCTGGACGACATCGTCAAACCGCTCAGCAAGGGAGTCGACAAGCTCGTCAAGGACGCGGGCTGGAAGGGCGAGGCTGCGGAGAAGTTCGAGGCCGCCTGGACCAAGGACGCGATCACCGCCGGCGGCTTCGCCGAACTGGTGTACGCGGTGGGTAAGGAGCTCACCGACCTGTCCACCAACCTGTCCTCGGCCAACACGGCACTGCAGAACGCCGCCTATGTCGCCCAGAAGAAGGGCGTGTCCATGGGGCCAAGGGGGGAGCCCATCCCCCTCGCGACGAACAACCCGCCCTCCGTGAAGGAGGAGCAGGCAATAAAGGACAACAACGACTACACCACCCTCTACACGGAGCTGATGCACCAGGCCCAGCGTGCCCGGCTCCTCGCCGCCAAGCACATCGGCCAGCTCTACGCCGAGATCGACCCCAGCGAGCCGATGCAGAAGGGCGACAAGATCGTGGTCGCCGACTACCTGCGCGGCCTGTGGACCGCTGGGGCGGAGGGCGACCGGGCGCTCGGCCTGGACATGGCCGACGACATCAAGCACGCCCAGGAGGAGCACGACAAGGCGCTGTCCGCGCTGAAGGACGAGGAGGCCAAGTTCCGGACGGCGGACGCGAACCTCCCCAAGGCGTTCAAGCTGCGCGGGGAGTGGCAGGCCGCCGCCGACCAACTCGACAGCCTGGAAGGGCGGCTGGCCGGGCTGGAGAACGGCAGCTCCCATGTCCCGTACGACCGGTACCTCAACTACAAGATGGCGGACGTCCTGCGCGGCAGTGAACTCGCCGAGGGCGCTCCCCGGTTCCTCAAGGAGATCCCGGTCATCGACGTCGCGGCCACGGTGGCCGTCGGTGGTCTGGAGGCCAAGCAGGACCACGACGAGGGCTGGTCCTGGGGCCACTCGGTGCTCGTCGACGTGGGCGGCGGCCTGGTGGCCCTGGGTGCCGGTGTCGGTCTCGCGGCCTCGATCCCGGTGGACGGGGTGGTCGCCACGGCCGCGGTCGGCGGCGCGGTCGTCGTCGGCGTGGGAACCTTCGCCGACAAGCTGTTCCACGAGCACTGGAGCGAGGACTGGGACGACCACGGCGCGGTCGTGGGCACACTGCACGGCATCGGCCACTCCGGGGCCCAGGCGTGGCACGCGGGCGAAGGTATGGTGACCGGCACCGGTCACTGGATCGGCGACAAGTCCAAGGCGCTGTGGCACAAGATCTTCTGATGTTGGTGGGGACGACATGAAAAGTACGGCGGACGGCGTCCCCGGGGAGCAGGTGGAGCCGGCGGCGATTCCACGCCTGGGCACCACCTGGTTCGACCGGGGCGCCGGGTACTGGCTGCGCCGGATCGCACATGGCTGCTTCCAGCTCGCCCTGCTGCTGTTCGCCGGGCTCGTCGTGACCGCCTTCTACGCGGGGTTCTGGGAAGCGGTGGGGGTGCCCCGCTCCGCACGTACCGCGGTGTACGCGGTGACGGCGGTCGCCTGCCTGCTCAGCCTCGTCGCGGGTTTCGTGCGCACCCGGCGCGCACCGGTGGAGATCCCCACCCCCGAACAGGCATGGCGGGAGCACCGTTCCCGGCAGCGCAGGAACGCCGCTTCGGCCGCCGGCGGCCGCTGGACGCTGCTGCTCCTCGCGCCCGTCCTGCCCGCCACCGTCGCCTGGGCGATCGGCACCTGGGCCGCCCCGACGCTCGCGCGCCGCACCGCCGCCGAGATCGGCGCCCGCGAGGACTACGAGCGCCGGGTGCGCGAGCAGGAGGAGCGGGCCGAGGCCGCCCGACCGCTCCCGCCCCGCAACCGGGCCGAGCGCCGCCACGGACGCCGCTGAGCGCGAACCGGGCCGGTTGCCCAACCCGTCTGCGTCGCCGCCCAGTTGACCGACTCGCGCAGCCCGGCGTACGCCGAACCCTCCGCACCCGGCGGCCCTCTGCCGTAGTCCGGCCGGGCGACGACCGGGAGCGGACGACCTGCCCCGGCGCCCGGCCATCACGGTGAACCAGTGGCCGTGCAGCGCTGCAGCTGGGCGTCGGAACAGACCCTTCCGGCGATCATCACGGCCCTGACCTGGCAGTACGCGCTTCGCGGATCTGACAGTCGGCAGGCGAAGCAGCGCCACGCCCGGAGGTCCATCAAACGTTTGCGGCTCCGCGAGACGCTTCTCTGCGTCGAAACCGGCCGGTCGTCGGAATCGTCCGGCCACTCCTGTGAGTTGCGGGCTCCACCCATGCGATCAGGAACCAGCGGATACACGTTGCCGCGTGAACCCGCACAAGATCGGCGCTCTGAGTACGGAGCGCCGATCTTGCATGTCACCAGCACCCGCCACGCTCCCGGCCTCCCAGGCAACAACCCCAGAAGCCAGCAGGACCTTCAGCTCTGTGCCCGTGCTTCAGCTCTCGATATCCTCGATTTTACGCGGGCCTGCCCCAGGCGCAGTTTCGTCGCCCAAGCCGCCGATTTCATGCACACGGTGAGCCGACCGGCGTGACGTGCCCGGCGAGGTCGGGGGCGCTGGCCGACCACCGCTCCCGCAGGGACGCGCCCGCGGCCGGAAGTTCCCAGGCCAACGAGCATGCCGATGGCGTCGCCCAGTCCCATCGGATCCCTTCCGCCTCGCCGGATCACCGACGACGTCGGCTTCGCCTTCGTCGTACGGCTGCCGTTCTTGCGCGCCGTCTCCAGCGCGGCCCGCAGCGCGACCCTGGCCAGGTCGACGCCCGACACCTCGCCGCCGCTCAGCGGGGTGGATCGACCAGGCGACGGACGGTCATTTCCGTGTCGCCGGCCCGGGTCGCCAGCGACACCGATCCGTCAGAACAGCTCAGGGCAGCGGGGCCGGTTCCCGGCAGTGGAGCACCCAGTACCTCGCCGCTGACGGCGTCCCACAGCCGGATCGGTCCGCCGTACGGAGCGATGAACAGCACGCCGCCGCCTGCTGCGGTGGCGCAGGCCAGGCGGGTTTCCGGGCCTGGTCGCATGAGCGGGCCGATCGGTTCGCCGGTGACCGCGTCCCAGCGCGACAGGGTGCCGTTCATGTCCAGGGAGGCGAGCATGACTCGCCCGTCGTTCAGGGCGAGGGAGACCAACTGCATGTTGTAGTCACCGGGCCCGTGGATGGGGTTTCCGTACGGTTGGCCGGATGCGGCGTTCCAGCGGAGGATGCGGCCTGCCTCGTCCTCCGAGGCGATCAGCGCAGTGCCGTCGGGCAGTGTGATGGCTGTGACGGCCTTGACGCAGGTGGTGTGGCCGACCAGCGGCGGGCCCAGGGGCTCACCTGTCGCCGCGTCCCATCGGTACACCCGAAAGCCGCAATGGCCGGCCCCGGCGATGAACGCGCGGCCGTTCGGCAGGATCCCGGTGGCCACGTCCCAGATGGTGTCATCGGCGGCCATCTCGTGCCCATCCAGCTCCGCGCCGGTCAGCGCGTCGAGCCGCACGACGCCGTCCTCCGTGGCCACGGCGACCACCGGGTTGCCGCCCGGCGGTGAGGCGACCGCGAGCGCATTGGCAGACCATGCATCAGCCGAACACCACAGCATTCGGCCGGTGAACATGTCCCAGCGGCGGATCTCCTGGCCTTCGCACGATGAGAGCAGCACCACCTGCCCCGACTGGGCCCGCGCCAATGTCGGCCAAAGGATGCGCCCTGGCTCGGAAGTGAACGTCGTCACTCGTGCCGAGCGCATGCCCTGCCGCATCACGCCTCCGCGCTGCCGTGTCGACTGACCCATGCTGAACTACTGGATGTTGCTGATGCAGTGCTGAAATACCCGGCCACTTGATGAACTAGATCAGTCTCCTACATCGGTGTAAGGTCCGGTTTCCCGTGGCGGTGCCTCCAGACGTTCAGCGGCCGCTATACCGTTGGTCCAGATCGTTGGCGGGGTACAGTCCCGTCCGAGTCCGGCGGCGGATTCCTCGCCCAGCGTGGACGGTCAGCGCGGAAACATGTCGGCGTAGGGGTCCGGTTCGCCGGTGGCCGGGTCGAGTCCTGCCTTCCAGCGGAGTTGCCCCACCCGCCAATGGACGAACGTCGGTGGCGAGCAGTTCCACAGCTCGCCACCGATGCTGATCGGCCAGGACGACCACCCGTCATAGTCCTCGTGGACCAGCCGACGGAGGAACTCGACCATCCCGAACGGGTGGACCGTGAAGGTCGGGCTTGTGTGCCGCCCGTGGACCAAGACCGGCCAGCGGTCCGGGTCACTGTCTTCGGTCAGCCAGCAGAGGATGTCCGGTCCAGACGTGATGCCCCAGGCAAGGATGTGCGCCGGGTCGACGTCGAGAGCAGCCCTGCCGCCCTCCATCTCCCAGCCATGGCGGGCGTTCTCGGTCTCCCCTGCCATGTCGCCGGGATCCCATTGGATGCCTTCCGTAGGGACGGGGAGCAGGACTCCGGCCTCGCCGTTGATCGACCCGCCGCCATAGACAGACATGAAGGCCTTGTAGTCAGTAGGGAACCGAACGTTCCAAGTGGTCTCAGCGACCGCCCAGTCGACCTGTTCGTCGGCACCGTGGTCCGGCGACATGATCTGCGTTAGCGCTGCCACGCCCGGGTGTTCCACCATCTGGGTGCCCTCCTCTGACCGAATCCAACCAACCTAACGACGCGGTCCGACAGCAGACCCCGCCCGTTCAGTCGGCGTTGCCGAACCACCACTCCGTGTTGTCCACGCTGGCGGCCCAGTCGTTCATGACTCGCTCGATGACGGGGAATCCAACCTCACGGGCAACCGTCCCCACGATGAACCGTCGGTCCGCCGGCGCCTCGGCCAGCCCGTTCAGCGCGGTGAGGCCAGCCTCCAGCCCTGCCAGTTCCTCCAATGAGAAGGGGCCTCCGCGGTAGGCCTGGATGCAGACGTTAGCCCCGCGCCTGGCCACCTCGAACGTCCCGTCGTCGGCGACCTGCAGCACGTCTCCAGCAGCGCATCCCAGCACCAGGCCGGGGCTGCCGCTCAGCTCGAACGAGTGCTCTCCCAGTACCCGGGCAGGAAGCACCTCGAAGACAGGCCGTCCAATGCTGTTGTGGCCCGCCAGCAGCCGTATGTGAGTGTCAGCACCGACGTTGGGCTCATCCATCATGAGCGTGATCCTGTCACATGGGGGCGTCGACAGTGTCTCGCCGCCGATGACATGTCTATCTTCTGTGACCTGCTGGTTCTCTGCTGTCTCACCGCGATGTCATCCAAGATCAGTCTCAGATCGATGCCATTTCCTCGGCGGAACGATGAGTCTGCGGCTGAGCCACCGAGCACGAGGACTACACGTGGGCTCAGATCGCGCACCGATGAGTTTCCCGCGCCGCGCCGGTCTGTACGCGTGAGACCGACTCACGGAAGGCTGGCGCCATGCGGAAACTGATCTACGGCATGAACCTGACCCTGGACGGCTACATCGCCGCGCCCGGCGACGACATCGGCTGGAGCGTGCCGAGCGACGAGCTGTTCCAGTTTTGGTCCGACCAGTTGCAGGCGACCGACCTGTCGCTGTACGGGCGCAAGCTGTGGCAGACGATGAGCTCCTACTGGCCGACCGGCGACCAGCAGCCCAACGCCACCCCGGCGGAGATCGAGTTCGCGCGCCGCTGGCGGGACATGTCGAAGGTGGTGTTCTCCTCGACGATCGACAAGGTCGACTGGAACACCCGCCTGGTCACCGGCGACGCGGTCGCCGAGATCACCCGGCTCAAGGCCGAGGACGGCGGCCCGATGGACATCGGCGGCGCGACGCTCGCCGGGGCGGCCATGCGGGCCGGGCTGATTGACGAGTACGTACTGGCCACCGCGCCGGTCCTGGTGGGCGGCGGCACGCCGTTCTTCACCGCGCTGGACAACTGGGTGAACCTGAACCTGGTGGAGACGCGGGCGTTTCCCAGCGGCGTGATCCTGACCAGGTACGAGACGAGGCGCTGAGCGCCCGTCCGGGAGCCACGGGCCATATGCTCCGCGGGTGATACCCCCTGGGTGACCCGGACTACCAAACGAGTGAAGCCCCTTGTCCGTTCTCATCCATCGTGTCAGGGAGCCATGTCGGCGAGCTGCGCACTGACAACTGCCTTGAGACAAGACGGGCGAGCGATCCGGCTGGGGATCAATGGGCTTGGACGTCACGGGGTCGATGTCCCAATGGTCTTGTCAGCTCCGGTGAGCGCCGACCAGGCAAGTGACAGAACCACAGAGACCCCGCGCGGTGGAATCTCATCGATCTTGTCAGTTTTCCGAGCCAACACCGCCTCATCGGAACGTGGCCTGGCCGCCGAACGGGCGCTCCAACGCGCACCATGCGACATGAGCGGAGGTCGTCCGGCGGTGTCCTACTGAAGCGTGGTCCCTCTCGACACGTTATGTGACACCTACGGCTTGGCCGACGAGGTGATCGGCGATCCGGCCGGGGCTGCGGAGTCCGGCACCCCCGCGTAGTCGGGCAGCTCGACGCCGTTGATCGCGCGCCCGACCAGCTCGGTGAACCATTCGCTGGCGAAATCAGGGCGCGGCTCGGCGTCTGGCCCGGGGAGGTCGCGGCTGCGGGCGTTCAACCGGCCGATCTCCTGGTTGGCCTCGACGAACGAGCGCATCCGCGCCTCGTAGCGGGCGAATCCGGCGTCGGGGTCCCATCCGGCAGCGGCCAGCTCTCCGGCCAGCAGGTAGGCACCGACCAGTGCCAGCCCGGTGCCCTGCCCGGACATCGGCGACGAGCTGAACGCCGCGTCCCCGAGCAACCCCACCCGTCCACTCGACCAGCGGTCCATCACCACCTGGGCGACCTGGTCGAGGTAGAAGTCCGGAGTGTCGTCCAGGTGCGCGAGGATGTCCGGGGTCAACCAGCCCAGGCCCGCCATCCGCTCCCGCAGCAGGACCTTCTGGGCCGCGACGTCACGGTGGTCGACGTCGAAGTCAGCCGAGGGGAAGTAGAACATGGCCATCGCCCGGGTAGCGTCCTGGATGGGCCGCAGGAGGGCGGAGCGCCCGGACTCCTGATCCCGGTACTCCAGCAGCCAGCGGTCCAGCCCGAACTCGTTGGGCACACTGTAGAAGGCCAGCACGTGCTCGAGGTGGCGGAGGAACCGCTTATGCGGCCCGAAGACCATCGCTCGCAGCTCCGAGTGCAGTCCGTCTGCCCCGACCACCAAGTCGAAGCGCCGCCGGTTGCCGCCCGCGAAGACCACGTCGACCCCGTCCTCGTCCTGGGCGAGCTCGGCGATTCGGTCGCCGAAGACGTACTCGACGCCGTCGCGGGTGTCGTCGTAGAGCACCTGGGACAGGTCCCCGCGCAGGATCTCGATGTCCGCGATGAACCCGTCGCCACCGTCGTCGTCGGCACGGAAGGTCTCCAGCACCTGCCCGTCCGCGTCCACGGTGTGGGCGCCGGCGGTGTCGGTGCACGCCGCGCGCACCGCCGCGTCCAGCCCCATGCGCCCGATGGCCTCCTTGGCGACCCCGCGCGCGTCCACCGCCTGCCCGCCGGGACGCAGCTCGGGAGCCCGCTCCACCACGGTCACCTCGGCCCCCCGCCGACGCAGCCAGTGGGCCAGCGCGGGTCCCGCGATGCTCGCTCCCGCCACCAACACCCTGGGACCGCTCACCCGCGTCCCCTGCCCGCCCGTCCGGATGGTGTGCTCCTGCTCGGAGTCGTCGACGCTCATCACAGCCTCCATCTGCTTCCTCCCGCGCTGGAACGTCCCCAGCACAGGCCCACCGCTGTCGGTGTATCCAGCCGTATCGACCACGGATCCGCACAAAACTCATCGGTCACGGCAGACATTGGGGAGAAACGCCAACTCCGATGAGACTCACATCAACCCAAACTGGTGTAAACGAGGCGAACCAGCCTGTCAGCTAGGCCGCCGCCTGAGAATTCGCCAGATCTGCGCGCAACACAGTGAGACGCTGAAAGGACCAGTGAGAACGGACACCCCTGAACTGCAAGTCTCATGGCCACTTCATAAGTGCAGCCGATATGAAGCGGAGCATGAGACTGTGCAGCGAAATCTGAGACCCTACAAGTCGGTGTGCTACGTCTGGGCCATGTCGACGAAGCGGGAGTAGTGGCCTTGGAAGGCAACCGTGATGGTCGCGGTGGGGCCGTGGCGGTGCTCGGCGACGATGAAGTCGGCCTCGCCGGCCCTGGGCGAGTCTTTCTCGTACGCGTCCTCGCGGTGCAGGAGGATCACGACGTCGGCGTTGTCCTCGAGGGTTCCGGAGTCCTGCAGATCGTTGATCATCAGCTTCCTGTCTGCGCGCTGTTCGGGACTGCGGTTGAGGGTGGAGATCGCGACGATCGGGAGGCGGAGCTCCTTAGCGAGGAGTTTCAGGCAGCGGGCGATCTCGGAGATCTCCTCATAGCGGGAGCCCAGCGGCCTGGTGCCCTAGGTGAGCAGGTGCACGGCGTCGACGACGATGAGCCGCACGCCTGCCCGGGCCTGCAGGTAGCGACAGTGGGTGCGCAGGTCGTGGACGTTGGAGTAGGAGCCGTCCTGGATGTAGACCGGGGCGGCGCTGACGTCCGGCATTCGCCGGGCGAGGCGGGTCCAGTCCTCGTCGGTCATGGTGCCGGAGCGCATGTGGTGCAGCGCGACGCGGGCTTCGGCGGACAGGATCCGCATGCCGATCTCGTTGCGGTCGGCTTCGAGAGAGAACACGGCGCTGGGCACGATGACCCCGCGCTGAGCAGCAGCTCCTCCACCTCATACAGCCACACCGCATGGGCGGTGATCTCCGCCGGGAACCTGAACCCCTTCTACGACACCGCCGCCCCGGTCCCCACAGCCAGCCCTCCCCGGTGATCAACAAACCCGGCGATCATCCCAGCCCCAAGGCCACCAGCTCAAGTTGACAATGCCCGACCATTGGTACGCTCCTCGGTCTGAAGCGGCGCTGCGCGTAACGTCAGTCGGTGCAGGTAGCGGTGGCGGGCGTCGGACGACCGGGGACCCCATGCCAGCAGCATCCCGGTGGACAGTGCTGTCACGTGGCCGACGGGAGTGACCCCCAGCGTGGTCAGGCCGCTCGTGATGTGCGGTGCGCGCACCGCGAGCGCGGCGAGCGCGGTCCATCGGTGCCACCGCCTGGCCCCCGCTACCGCCACAGCGGCCAGGGCCGAGACGATCACGTAGGACGGGCCGACGTCCAGCGTCGTACGCAGCGCCGGGTCTGCTTGGCCCGCCGCGATCCGTGCTGCCAGCAGCCCTTCGCTCACCAGTGTGCCGAGGACTTGGCCGGCCGCGATCAGCGCGACCGCCCGCACGTTGCCGAACCGGATGACGAGAAACGCCAGTATGGCCCCGGCGAGGGCGATGCTGCGCAGACAGGCCCAGGGATCGGCGCCGAACAGGAAGGCGGAGGTGATGAGCGCCTCCACAGGATGATCACCCATATTGGCCAGGTTGGTCGATGCCCAGGCGTTCACCGCGTGATCACCGCCGTACGTCAGGGACGACGCGGCGGCGAGCAGGGCGAAGCCCCAGGGCACAGGGGAAAGCCATCGGCGGGCGGGCGTCCGGGAGAGATCCATGTGGCCGACCCTGGCAGAGGGTGCCCGCCCCGCGGATCTGACCACGGAATGACCGGCTGATCTCTATCCCTGGACAGAGGCGGATGATCGCCCTCCCGGCTAGGGTCGGATGCATGCGAGGCATGATGGTGAGGCATGACGCGGCGTCCCATGCCGGGAAGCTGACGCCGACTTAGCTGATCGCGCTGGATGTGCTTTTCGCCGTGGTCCTGATGGCGTCGAACGTCGTGTGGTGGACGCTTGGCACGCACCGCACGGGCTGGCCGACATGGCAGACCGTGCTGACGTGCTCGTTGGGCGCGGCCGTCGCCGTCCGGCGGCTGCTGCCACTGCCTGCACTGGCGGTGGCGTCGGTGGTGATGGCCACCGACGGCGCGCTCAGCCTGACGGGGGTGCTGGCGACTGCCTTGCTGGTGTACGGGGTGGCGGTTGCCCGACCCACGCGTGTCGCGGCGTACGCGGGCGCGGTGGCAGGCGCCGCACAACTCGCCTTGATGATCCCTATGCAGGGCATAACAGGGCACGACTACTGGGGGTGGCCGGGGATGAGCCAAAGCCTCATCGTCGAGGCCGCCGCCTGGGCGATCGGATGGTCCACCAGACGGGGCCGCGCCTACACCCGAGGCCTCGTCGAGCAGGCCGAAGAGCGAGCACAGCTCCTCCTCGTCGAGGAACGCATGCGTATCGCCCGGGAGTTGCACGACGTCGTCGCGCACAGCCTGAGCATCGTCGCGGTCCAGGCGGGCGTCGGCCACCACGTGATCGGCAGCCGACCTGACGAGGCCGCGAAGTCCCTCTCCGCGATCGAGACGACGAGCAGGGATGCCCTGGGAGAGCTGCGTTCGCTGCTGGGTGTCCTGCGCGATGACGACGGTGCCGAATGGCTGCCCGGCGGCCTGGACGACCTCAACACGCTCCTCGAGCAGATCCGACGGGCCGGTGTACAGGTCGAGTTGACGATCAGCGGTCACCCGCACGCCGTGCCCCGAGGTCTGGACCGCGCCGCCTACCGCATCGTGCAGGAAGCCCTGACCAACGTCGTCAAGCATGCCCGCACCAGCCACGCCCGGGCGACGGTCGCCTACGCGCCGGGCGAGGTCGCTTTCACGGTCGTCGATGCCGGAGCCGGCCGCACGTCCACCCCGATCACCGAGGGCCACGGCCTGACCGGCATGAAGGAACGCGCCGCCCTTTACGGCGGCGAGGTTCACGCGGGCCCGCTCTCGCCGCACGGCTTTCGCGTCGCCGCCCGGCTGCCGTACGCCGCGAACGAGCGAACAGCCCAGTTCCCCGTGGGCGCCGATCTGGAGGGCGCATGACGGTGCGGGTCGTCGTGGTGGACGACGAGACGCTGGTGCGTGCCGGGTTCCGGGTGCTGCTCGAGTCGGAAACCGATCTCCAGGTCGTCGGCGAGGCGGCCGACGGGACCGAGGCGGTCAGGGTGATCCGCGAACTGCGCCCCGATGTAGCCCTGATGGACATCCGGATGCCCGGCATCAATGGCATCGAGGCCATCCGCACGCTGCTCGGCGGCCCGTCTCCGGTGCCCGTCCACGTCCTGGTGCTCACCACCTTCGACCTGGACGAGTATGTCTTCGAGGCGCTCCGCGCAGGCGCCGCGGGCTTCCTCCTCAAGGACACTCCACCCGCACGCCTGATCGACGCCGTGCGGGTGATCGCCACCGGGGAGTCGTTGCTGTCACCCGGCGTCACCCGCAGGCTCATCGAGACCTACGTCCGCCGCCCCGGCTACACAGGCCCGGTCACCCATGCCCTGGACGGGGTGACCGGCCGCGAGCGTGACGTGCTGGGTCTGATCGCACATGGCCTGTCCAACAACGAAATCGCAGCCGAGCTGTATCTGACCGTTGGCACGGTCAAGACCCACGTCAGCCGTCTGCTGACAAAGCTGGGGGCCAGGGACCGGGCCCAACTCGTCATCGCCGCCTACGAAAGCGGACTGTCCAGTACTTGGGGTGCACGCGGGACGTGAGGGAAGCCCATATTGCCCGTCTCATCCGGCAGAGCCTGTCGCGTTCCAAGGGGAGCTGGTATCGGTGATTGCTCCCGCCGCCTTACTGACCGCCCAGTGATGAAACCGCACTGACAGGACTCGGAAAAGATGACGAAACTGCCGGACAACCCGGAGCTATTGAAGCTCTACAGAAACGGATTTTCCGATAAGGAAATTGCCGTACAGTTCGACGTCACCGTTCAGGCTGTCAATATGCGACTTCAGCAAATGGGAATTAAGCGTGCACCTTTCCGGACTACGGCAAAGGAAATACTCGAAGCTGCGTGGCCTTCGATAGAAACGCGACGGGGTGAATTCATTCACCTGAATCGTGCGCGTGATCTTTATGCATTCCTGCGTCGGCAACTCAGCCCGGATCCACCGGCTTGATTGTGGTGTGATCGGTTCGGGGTCGTGCAGGGCGTGTCGGGGCTGAGTTGCGGATTCGGGCGTGGGGCGGCCGCTGGTCTGCCCAGCCTTTCCACTTTTCCGCAGTTCTCGGGCCCTTTCGGGCAGGTCGGTCGGGGAGTGTCAGGGGGCTGGTGGCGCGTGCACGATGCTGAAGAGCTGGGTGAAGTCCGTGCTCCAGGGCCAGCGTTCGGGCAGGTGCAGGGTGAGGCGGCGGGCGGAGCGGGCCAGGCGGGCGGGCACGTTGATCAGGTGGTCACGGATGGTGGCGGTGGTCGCTCTGGCATGGAACGTGCCGGCCAGTGCGCCAGCGGCGCGGGTCAGGTTGTGCGCCAGGGCGGCCAGGGCGAGCCACGCGGCATTGGCCTGGAAATGCCCGGAGGGTGCGTGGGCGAAGGCGCTGTTCTTGACATCCGCGATCACCTGCTCGACGACAGCGTGCCGTCGGTGATCACGCTCGGCATCGTTCAAGGAGAGCGGGGAGTCGGTGAACGCGGCGTGGTAGCGCCAGGTGTCAAACAGCGTGCCCTGTCCGGCGGGGACGGTGCCAGTGCTCAGGCGTTTGACGCGGCGCACGATCAGACGGGCGGTGACCTGCTGCTTCTTCGGCTTGGAAGTGAAGGCGGTGTAGCCGGTCTCGGCTATCTCGGCGTCGGAGATCCAGCACTGGCCCTCCTCGTCCCAGACCGCCTTGGGGTACTTGATCGGCATCCAGGCGTCCTCATCGATGCGGGCGATGGCGGCCTTGACGGAAGCGTTCATCCGCACGGTGATGGAGAACCGCGCGCCCAGCGCCCGGCAGGAGTTGACGACATCGGCGCCGTAGAACGCCGAGTCCGCGCGCATCACCAGCAGGCCATTCGCGCCGCAGGCGCGGGCGGTGCGGATGGTCTCGGCGACGAACGCTGCCGCCCCGCGCGCGGAGTTCGATGGTCCCTTGCGCAGCCTCGTGGCGGCGATCACCGGGGCGGCCAGGGGTGTGGAGACGATGCCGAGCAGCGCGTTCAGGCCCTTGACCTTGCTGTATCCGTAACCGGTGCCCTGCTTGGCGTAGCCGTAGGTGCGGCGGATGGTGTCATCGATGTCCACGTAGGCGACCTGGTCCGCGCCGGGCAGCAGCGGGGCGTGACGGGCCAGTTCGGGAAGGAACCGGCGGGCCACGGCGTGCAATTGCTTCACATGCCCGTGCGTGAAGGAACGCAGAAACGACCCCAGCGTGGACGGGGCCCGCACACCGGAGAACAGGCGGCCCATCGCGCCGTGCCGTAGCCGGTGCATGTCATCGATGCTGTCGGCGCCCGCGACCATGCCGCCCACCAGCGACATCACTTTCGCCGCGGGGAAGGCACCGGTGCCGTCCTTCGAGGCCGGCAGACGGATGTACTCCCCGACCAGTGCGGGCAGACCGCACCGCTCGGCCAACCGCACCACCGGCTCCAGGCCGCCGTACGCGATTAGGTTCGGGTCGTCGAACGCGGATGAGACCGCCGCTGCGGCATGGGAAGATTGCATCTCGGAAGTGCCTTGCTGATCGCGCCTGATGTGGTCCTAGAGAAACCCCATCATCGCAGGTCACAAGGCACTTCTTCGTTCCCCGAGAAACTGTCCACAGACATCAAGCCGGTGGATCCAGGCTCAGAGACCCTGCGCTCACTAAAAATCAGCGCACTGCCGCAGAGCGATTCGAGCGCCTGCTCAAGGAGCACAACGCCGTTTTGGACCTTCAGCCTGGGATGCCTGGCGGGCCGTGGGTTCCCTGCCTCGTGAGCCCTCAAACGGGCGCATGGTGATCCGTTGGCCTGAGGGCCGTGAGCTTCCCGCGGAGGAGCTTCGGGCCGCGCTGGACCTCCCGGACGAAGACTAGAATTTAGGGTTACCTAAGTTACCGTAGGTAGTACAAGACCTCCCGCACAAACCGTGTGTCGGGAGGTTTCTTGCTACCCCTGAACGGCGTTCGGCATTACCAGAGTCGGCTCACCCCCGCCTGGGCGGGGGTGAGCCGGCCCGCTGCTCTTAAAGAGCGTTTTGTCCCGGCGAGGTTGTTTGGTTCGAGGTTCAGGTGTTGCGCCAGTTGGGGGTGGATTCGCGGGTGAGTCTGCGGCTTATGAGGTCGATCATCGCGACGTGGATTATGGCTTCGGAGCGGTGGGGGTGGGTTTCGTAGTCGCGGGCCAGGCGGCGGTGGTGCATGAGCCAGCCGAAGGTGCGCTCGACGACCCAGCGACGGGGAATCACTTTGAAGCCTTTGACGCCGGGGTCGCGTTGGACGACTTCGACGTCGAGGCCGAGGCGTGCGCCGTGGTCGATGGCTTTGGTGCGGTAGCCGGTGTCGGCCCATGCTTTGGTCACGCGCGGGTGAGTGGCGGCGATGTGGGACATCAGGTGCATGCCGCCGACGTTGTCGGAGACGCTCGCCGCGGTGACCCAGACCGCCAGCAGCAGGCCGAGAGTATCCACTCCGATATGACGCTCGCGACCTGCGATTTTCTTGCCGGCGTCGATGCCCTGTCCGGCCGCGGGCACGTTCGCGGAGGTCTTCACGCTCTGCGCGTCCAGCACGCAGGCGGTTGGCTCACCGTCGCGGCCTTCGGCCTCCCGGAGCAGGTGCCGCAGAAGGCCGTTGAGTTGGTCGAAGACGCCTACTTTCTGCCAGGCGGCGAAGTAGCCGTAGACCGTCTCCCACGGCGGGAAGTCATGAGGTAGGTAGCGCCAAGCAATGCCGGTGCGGTCGACATAGAGGATGGCATCCATGATGCGGCGCAGATCGTGCTCGGGCGGCCGGCCGATGTCGAGCGCCTTGCTCCTGCGCTCGGTCCGCCAGGTGGTGAGTGTGGGCCCGATCAGTTCCCAGCGTGCATCGGAGAGGTCGCTGGGATATGGGCGTTGTCGCGTCATGTTTAGGTAGTACCGTCGGGCAGCCCGTTCCTGCAGGGCGCAAACGGGGCCAAGCGGGGGCGCCTTGGGATCAGACAGGAGCGAACTGGCGGAAACGGGCGACCGAAGGGCGACGCCTGCCCCATCCACCACATGGAACACTCTCGCCCCGGCAGTCTTCTCAACTCGTCCCGGTGAAGCGCCACCAAACAACCCCACCGGGACAAAACGCTCTTTTACTGATCGTTTCAGAATGACGTGCGGAGTCGCCTGAGGCAGATGATGCTGCAGGCCAGCTCCAGGAGGCCTTGGTGGAGATCGGCGCGGCGTTCGTAGCGGGTCCGGAGTCGTTTGAACCGGTGGAGCCAGGCGAAGGTGCGCTCGACGACCCAGCGGGCTTTGCCCAGGCCGGAAGCCGTGGGTGACGCCGCGGCGGGCGATGAGGGGCTTGATGCCGCGCTTCCACAGCAGTCGGCGGTACTTGAAAGGCAGGGGAACCGGACGTTCGCCGTCGACTTCATTTTGGGCTCTCATGACACTACCGCGCCTTGCCGGTGCGACCTCCCCGTAGAAACGTTGTCGAGTCCGAAGGCCAATATGGGGGGGAAACATGCCAGAGGGTTCTGCGAAGATCGAGTCATGGTCGCCGGCGATCGCCGCGGTGGGGGACGACCTGCCCGAACCGGCGGTCCACCGCGGCCAGTACGTCATTCCGCTGGGCGTGGACGACCAGGACTGGCTCCGGTTCCTCGGAA
The DNA here is from genome assembly GCF_007113425.2 of Streptomyces sp. RLB3-17. Lineage (NCBI taxonomy): Bacteria > Bacillati > Actinomycetota > Actinomycetes > Kitasatosporales > Streptomycetaceae > Streptomyces > Streptomyces sp. RLB3-17. The sequence goes on from NZ_CP041610.2 coordinate 1,047,282, forward strand.
TCAGTTACCACGTCGCTCCCAACATCGGGATTCCGGTCTCCACGACATCGTTCGGTCTGCGCGTCGTGGACGAGGAATTGGAGCTGACCTGCCAAATCTTCAACGAGACCGGAGAGCACGTCCAGGACCTCGTGGTGGAGAACCCGAAGCGGCCGTGGGGCGGCGACGCCGTGGGCGTGCCCCTGACACTCGACCGTTTCCCTGGGACGTCGCTGACGTTCCGGTTCAACTACCGCAACAGCGTGAACGTCCGTGACCTGATCCTCACCCTCGACTTCGGGGACGCCCTGGTGGTGGCGCTCAACCGCCGTTCCATCAACTTCACCCTGGCCCAGCGGCCGGTCGCGGACACCACCCTCGACCGCCGGGAGCGGGACCTGCCCGCCACGGACGCCGACACGCCGCTGCTGTACCTGCACGGCTACGAGGACCCGGACTCCGGCTACGAGACGCCGATCACCCGGGTGCCGCCGATCGCGCTGACCCCGGAGCGCATCGGCGCCGCGTGGCGCACCGCCAAGTCCACCGGCTGGTTCGACCCCGCGGTGTTCCCGAACATCGGCGGCGCGCAGGACGCGGCGGGGCTGGCCGGAGTGATGGCGGCGCTGGCGCCGCTGGACGAGACGACCGTGGTGAAACAACTGCTGTCCGGCGCACGCCTGGCGGTCCAGCGCGGGGTCACCGGGGAGTACGACTACCGCTTCCTGGACGTCCCGGCGCACTGCCACCCCGGGCTCGTCCTCGTCGAGAACTACCGGCTGACCGCCTATCCCGCCCGCTACGGGGCCGGCCGGGTGATCAAGACGTTCTCCCTGCTCCCGGGCGAGCGGACGAACATCCGGCTGAACACCTACAAGCGGTCCAGCAGTGCCCTCCAGCAGGCGTCGTCGATCCTGGACTCCACCAACAGCGAGACCGAGCAGGAGTTCACCAACAGCGTCAACCGGGAGCAGTCCACCCAGGAGAACGCCAGCAAGAACTTCGAGTACCGGGCGTCCGCCGAGGCCGAGGGACAGGCCACCTGGGGCTGGGGCAGCGCGAAGGCCAAGGTGAGCGGCGGCGTCTCCGGCGGCAACAACAGCGCCCGGGAGGAGTTCGCGAAGAACCTCACCAACGCGGTCAGCCAGAACGCCGCACGCGCGACCTCCCGCCGCGACATCCAGGTCGACACCAGCCTGGACACCAAGCTGGAGGAGGGCGAGGAGCAGGCGGTCGAACGGACCCTGGAGAACATCAACGTCAGCCGCACCCTCAACTTCGTCTTCCGTCAGATGAACCAGGAGTACGTGTCGCTGCTGCATCTGGTGGACGTGCGGGTGGCGTTCTTCAACGGTCACGCGGAATCCCGCGACGAGGTCCCGCTCGGCGAGCTCCGGCGCCTGCTGGAGGACTGCGTCCTGCCCGCGCGGGTCGACGCGGTGTACGAGAACCTGCTCGGGCAGCTGCGCGGGATCACCGACCACCGCGGCGAGACTCGGGCCGACTTCGTGGAGGTCGTCCGCGACGGCGACGAACCCGCCACCGCCTACGCCCGCGTCAACCCGGACGCGACCTCCTCCTACCCCTCGCCGGACGGGCGGACGCTGACGGTGCCCGGCGTGATCGTTGGCGCCGAGCAGCACGTACTGCGCACCGACGGCGTGGTGGTGGAGGCCTTCCTCGGCGAGGGCAACGGCCTGGACACCTACTCGACCGGCCTGCAGGAGCAGGAGGTACGCGCCAAGGAGGCGGCGAACCAGCTCCGCGAACTGGAGGCGGAACGGCTGCGGCTGGCGCTGAAGATCGTGTCGGACAACGACGAGCAGCGCATGCGGCTGTACCAGCAGATGTTCGTGCGCCCGCAGATCGTCAACCAGATCGACCACGCCGCGATGACGGGAGTGCCGGGCGCCGGCGTCCCGGGCGGCGCCGACGGCGACGGCACCCCGAGTGGGACGGACGGCCTCCGTGTTCCATGAAACCGCGCGGGATCCGCGGTCCGATCGGGCGTTGCGGGCGCAGGCGGTGCTGCCGGGTACGGCGGGGGACGAGGTGAAGGTGCTCGACCCCGCTGCCCTGGGCGGCGAGGACAGGGTCCTGGCGGGCGCTTTGCCCCCCGCTCGCGGCATCACGGAGATCAAAGCCGATGTCGCGGAGCGGTACGGCGTGACCCTGAACGACGGCGACGGCCGGTGGACGGCGGTCGAGGCGACCCGGATCCTGGAACAGCTGGCTTGCGTTCCGGAATGGGACCTGGGGGTTCTGCGGGACTGCTGGATGTACCGGGAAGGCGATCTCTCCAGCCCCCTCGGCCGTGTCGAGGCCAACTCTCACTACAAGTGGAATGACGCCAAGGACGGCAAGAACGTCTACGGGTACACAGACGTCAAGCACATCCACTTCTACGACGCCGCCTTCGACAAACGAGTGTTCTTCGAAGCACGGGAGAACTTCCCCCTCCTGCACGAGCTGGGTCATCTGCGCGCCGAAGCGACCCTGGTGCGCGGGAACAGGAGAGCGTTCCTCGACGGCGTCGACCGGGTCCTCGCTCTCCACGGCGAGGCCGTCGCGCAGGCCGACCGGTTCGTGCCGACCGACGCGGACGCGCCGAAGGTGAGGGAATTCGTCCTACGGCTCCACGGGCGCTGGACGTCCGATTACGCGCGCCTCCGCGAGCACCTGGAATCGCTCCGGCGGGACTTCGACGACCTCTGGGCCTACACGGACGTCTTCGAACGCTACGGCGTCTCGCGTGACGAGATGGCCGGATGGGGACGCGTCGTCAACGGCGCCCGGAACGCGTGCGAGGACCTCGGCGGCTGGGCCTACGGGGTGGGCAAGGAGATCGACGAGGAGATCAAGGCCTACGGGGACCTACTGCTGGCGAAGGCCACCTTCGGCACCCCCGGTCTGCGCGCCCAGTGCCTGGGGTTCCTCAAGGTCTGCGACATGCTCTTCGCCGAGACGCCGAAGGTGCTGCGACAGGCCCTCGCGTACGGCGGATCCGCCCGGTACCTGGAGTACTTCCAGTGGGTGGTCCGGGCATCCGGATTCAACCCCTTCACGGAGTACTCCAAGGTGAGCCGGGCCGAATGGTTCGCCGAGACGTATGAGCTGGCCGTCCTCGACCCCGGGGAACTGGCGCGCCTGAGCGGGCCGATGGCCGAGTGGTTCGTCACCCGCCGGTTGGCGTTCCCCCTCCATCTCCACCCGTACACCGCCGACGACCTCCTGCCCCCCTGACGCGCGGCCCCGCGTTGCCGCGCTCGGACGCGACGCGGTGACCGTGTCGTCGACCGTGGCGGGGGGGCGGAGGGCTTTCCGGCCCCCCCGCCGCTTCTGCGTTCCGGCTCGGCAGGATCCGCTAGGAGTGCTGTGACCGGACTTGAGACGACTACGCACCTCATTCTGAAACGGTCGCGCGGGCGGGGGTGAGCCGGCTTCGCCGTGGTCGAAATTCACGGCGAAGGTGCTTTCCCCGCGCAGGCGGGGGTGAGCCGGCGGAGTTGCCGCCGTTCCGTACGAGCGTCATGTCCTCCCTGCGCAGGCGGGTGTCTGTAAGCACTTTCCCACTGCACGGAGTTCTTTTGGCTCCATAGGCGGGCTGGAGGGGGCGTGCGGGGAGGGTATTCGCGCCCCTGTAGCAAGGTGAATCGGCCCCACTTCGATCGGGTGGTTCTGCTGGTCCGGGTGGGTGCGTCAGGCGGGGTGTTCGACCGTGGCCGGCCAGACACCCCGTTCGGACAGGTGGAGCACGAGGGCCGCGATGTTCCAGGCATCGTCCTCGCCCCGGTGGTGACGGCCTTCAAGCCGCCGCCCGGCGATCTCCAGGGCCTGTGCCATGCCGGGACGTTTGCGCAGACCATACGCCTCGGTAAAGACCGCCTTGGCGTTGGTGTAGTGGCGGCCGAAGGGGTAGGGCGTCCGTGTGGCCTGGCACTGCCGGGTGAACTGGTTTCGGTCGTAGTCGCCCCAACTGACCCACGGCCGGGTGCCTGCGCGGTGCTCGGCCGCCAGCAGCTGGCACGCCTCGGCGAAGCTGACCCCCTGATCGACCTCGTGTGGGGTGAGGCCGGTCAGCTCCGTGCAGAACTCGCTAATCGTGGACCTGACGGGCCTCACCAGGGTCCGGTGCCGGGCGAGGCGCTCACCGGCGTCTAGGTCGATGACGGTCAGTCCGATCTCGATGATCTCGCTGACCGCACCAGGCGGCTGGGCCCAGAACCCCCACCGGGACGGGCGGCGCCTCGCCGGGTGGGGGGCAGACTGCCGGGTCGGGGGAAAGATTCCCGGCTCGGATGACGGATCGCGGGGCCTGGTAGCGCTCCACCAGAACCAGTGGCTGCCTGCGGGTGACAGCCCACCGGGACCGGTGGCCGCCTGCCAGAACAGGTGACGGCCCGCCGGGTCTGGGGGCAGCCCGCCGGGTCGGGTGACGGCCCGCCAGGTCGGGTGGCTGCCCGCCGGGATCGATGGCCATCCGCCAGGACGAGCAGCGGCCCGCCGACGCTCGTGGCAATCCGCCAGGACGGATCCTCCTCCGCCAGAACCGATGGCCGTCTGCCAAGACCGGCGACCCGGCACCGAAGCCGTAGCCGTAGCCATAGCCGTACGCCAGATCCGGTCGCCGTCCACCACGTCCGACAGCCGTTCGCCGGAACCGGCGACCGTCCGCCAAATCCGGCAGCCGTCCGCCAAGACCGACGACACACGCCGAAGCCGGTGATCGTCCGCCATGACACATGGCCGACCAGCCTCCGGCACCGGTTCGCCAAGACCGACGACCGTGCGCCATAGCCGGCGGCCGTCCGCCAGGACAGATCCCCCTCCGCCAGGACCGGCGACCCGGCGCCGAAGCCGGAACCGTCCGCCAGAACCAGTCCCCGTCCACCACATCCGGCAGCCGTCCGCCAGAACCGGTAGCCGTCCGCCAAACACCGGCGACCGTGCGCCGACGTCGACGGCCGTCCGCCATGACCGGCAATCGTCCGCCAGAACCGGCAGCCGTCCGCCAAGACCGACGACACACGCCGAAGCCGGTGATCGTCCGCCAGGACCGTTGGCCGACCAGCCTCCGGCACCGGTTCGCCAAAGCCGACGACCGTGCGCCATAGCCGGCGGCCGTCCGCCAGGACAGATCCCCCTCCGCCAGGACCGGCGACCCGGCGCCGAAGCCGGAACCGTCCGCCAGAACCAGTCCCCATCCACCACATCCGGCAGCCGTCCGCCAGAACCGGTAGCCGTCCGCCAAACACCGGCGACCGTGCGCCGACGTCGACGGTCGTCCGCCATGACCGGCAGTCGTCCGCCAAAGCACGAGACCACCCGCTCAAGCCGATCGCCGTCCGCCAAGAAATGGTGGCCGGGAAACGGTGGCCGTCCGCCGGGCAGGGGAAGACCTGCCCGGCGCGGCTCGGCGGTCAGCCGGTTCAGTTGTTCGTGCAGGTGTTCCCCGTGGCCGGGTTCAGCAGACTCAGCAGATCGAGGGAGTTGCCGCAGAGGTTGAGGCCGAGGTCGAGGGGGATCTGGATGACGTTGCCGGACAGGACACCAGGACTGTTCGAGGCGACACCGACCGGGGTGGGGTCGGCGGCGGCGGTCCCGGCGGTGGCCAGCAGGGCCACACCTGCCAGCCCGGCGGCGGCCATCAGACGAATACGCATTACATGCTCCGATCAGTCGCAGGGGTGCGAGTGCTTCCACCATCACCTCCGCGACCGACGACCGACATCGTTGTACGTCCGAATGGGGCGCGGGCACCCCGAACCCTCCCTGAACAGCGTCCGCACGGGGCGTGTCGCGCGGGGTGTGCGGAATGCCCGTAGCGTGAGAACAGGTCAGGTGGAAGAGGGAGAAATCATGCCAACAAGCCAGCCCGATTCGTCCTCACCGTCCGACGACAGGGCGACCCCCGACGCGCTGCTGCACACCGGCTCCGAAGGCCCCGTGACCGCCGAGGACATGGTGCTCGCCGCGGGTCGCGACCTCAGTCCGAAGAACCTCGCCTGGGCCGAGCGCAGGCTGCGGGAGGACGGACCCACAGCCATCGAACGACTGCTTCCCTAGCTCGCCCGGCTACCCGACTACCCGACTACCCGGCCACTCAGTTCGCCGGCTCCACTTGACCGGCTCCGATGCGGCGGAGCCGGTCAAGGTCGTGCCGACGGAGCGGGGGTCAGGAGGCGGGACACTCCTTCCAGGCGAGGTGGTAGATGGTGCTGATGTCACCGTCCGTGGAGTCCATGGTCATGAAACTGCTGCTGCCGGGCGTGGACGTGCCCGCGTTGACCCGCAGCTCGGTGTTGATGTTGAAGTTCCGCTGGACACCACAGGGTGCCCACACCAGTTGGGCCCAGTCGGTGACGTCCGTGGACTGCCAGTTGTCGTTGTAGGGGCCGCGGAAGGGGTGGGTGATGGCCGCCGTGCTCGACGAGCCCTGGAAGTAGTACGAGGCCTTCTCGGAGCTGCTCGCGCCCGACTGGAGTGCGGCGAAGCCGCGGTAGTCCGCGCTGGCGATGGCGTACGTGAAGCCCTGCGGCACGTGGACGATCAGGTTGAGCTGGCAGTTCTTGCGGAAGGCGGTGGGGTCGGAGTTGCCTCCGACCTGGGCGAGGTAGTCGCTGTAGGTGACCGTGAAGGCCGTGTTGTCCGGGGAGACCGCGACGGCGGCGGTTCCCTGCGGGCAGCCGGAGCCGTTCACGGTGGCGACCTTGATGACGATCTTGTCCGGGGGCGGGTCGACGATCCCGGAGGACGGGTCCGGACCCGGTAGTGCGGTGGCGAACAGGGCGGCTATCGCGCCACCCAGAAGCAGCCCACCAGCCATGGTGCTCCAATCCGTTGCGTTGGTGTCTACGGCTGCACGGAACGTGTGCCGCCGTGAATTGGGGGGTGCGGCGCCTCACGCGGACGTGCGGCGCCGTCGCAGACCAGTGCGTTGGATCAAGCGCGGATCGTTGAAGCATGGACATGTCAAGTACATGCCTATGCGACCCCGCCCTGTGAAGGAGCTGTGAAGGCCGGGATCGACCGCATCGTATGTACGCCCGTCACGCTTGGGCAGGGCGATCTCCGGCCATTCAGCCCGTACGTCCGTAGCGCCCGACGAGGGTGCCGGAGCCCACGGTGTGACCGGCCAGCGCGCGCCGTACGGCGTCGACGGTGGCATCCCCGGGAAGGTCCAGCCTCACGTCGGCGGCGAGGACCGAGAAGACGTAGTGGTGGGGTTTGCCCGCGGGCGGGCAGGGACCGCCGTAGCGGCGCTGCCCGAAGCCGTTGCGGCCCTGCACGGCGCCCTTCGGGACGGCGCCCGCACCCAGCGTCGTCTCGTGCGGGTCGACGCCCCACATGAGCCAGTGCACGAAGGTGCCGGACGCGGCGTCCGGGTCCTCGGCCAGCACGACCAGCTCGGCCGCGCCACCCGGCACACCGGAGAGGCGCAGCGGCGGGGACACGTTCGCACCGTCGCAGGTGAAACGGCGTGGGACGGTGCCGCCGTCCCCGAAGGCCGGGCTCGTCACCGCGATCGCCGCCGAGGCGCCCGGCGTCGGTGCCGCGGACGCGGCGGGTGTCCTCGAGGCGCCCCCGCACCCCGCGGTGAGGGCCACCACGGCTGCCGTCACGACGGATCCGAGCCAGTTCCCACGGCGCATGTCCGCCACGTTAGCGCCGGGCGTGCGGCCCGGGTGGGCACCCGGGCCGCACGACTCCGCTCCCCCGGCGTCGGGCGGCGCGCTCCGGGAATCCCGCGCCGCCTCACCGCTCCCTGCGCGCCCCTGCGACACTGAAGGGCATGGAGTCCCGACACCTCAGAATCGGCCGCCGTCGCATCTGGATGCTCAGCGGGGCCTGCCTGCTCGTGCTCGGCCCGATCGGCTACTTCCTCGGTGGCTGGATTCCTCTTACCGCGCTCACCGTCTCCCTCCTCGCGGCCACCACCATGGCCCACTGGAAGGCCGCCTCCTGGCTCGGACCCGCCATCGCGCGGGGACAGCGGGAGAGCCGCCGGGACGTGGCGACCTTCTGCGTGGTCATCGCGGTCAGCGGCTACGCCCAGCCCCCGGCGCGGCCCGCACCCACCGCCGAGGAACTGGCGGCGCTGCGTCTGGAGGCGTACCGGGCCGCGGCGCACGACGACCTCGCCGAGGATCTCCGGGGCCTGGCGGCCGACGCGCTGGCCGCCGCCGACACCGCGCACACCGAGGACACCCCGGTGGCCTGGCGGGCGGCACGCGCGAGCGCCGAGCACCTGGCGCACTCCGCGCAGGAGGGCAACCCGTACGTACGCCGGCTCCTCATCCAGTGGGTCGAGGGCAACCCGGCCGCGGACCGCTAGGACAGGTCGCACACGCTCACAGAGGGTCGCCGCATCCACACTGTACTTACGGTCTGACCTTTGTTATGTTTCGCAGATATCAAAGCTGCGGAGGGGTCCCACATCGTGGACTTTGAGCTGACCGAAGATCAGGAAACCATCCGCAAGGCAGTCGTCGGGCTCCTGCGCGACTTCGACGACCGGTACTGGATGGAGAAGGACCGGGACCACCGGTTTCCCGAGGAGTTCTACGCCGCCGTCGCGAACGGCGGGTGGCTGGGGCTCACCATTCCGGAGGAGTACGGCGGTCACGGTCTCGGCATCACCGAGGCCACGCTGCTGCTCGAGGAAGTGGCGCGATCCGGCGGCGGGATGAACGCCGCGAGCTCGATCCACATGTCGATCTTCGGAATGCAGCCCGTGGTGGTGCACGGCTCCGAGGAACTCAAGCGGCGCACGCTCCCCCGCGTCGCCACCGGCGATCTCCACGTCTGCTTCGGGGTGACCGAGCCGGAGGCCGGCCTGGACACGACGAGCATCACGACCTTCGCCCGGCGGGACGGTGACCACTACGTCGTCAACGGCCGCAAGGTGTGGATCTCCAAAGCCGTGGAGTCCGAGAAGATCCTGCTGCTGACCCGCACCACGAAGGTCGACGAGGTCGCCAGGCGGACCGACGGAATGACGCTGTTCCTCACCGACCTGGACCGCGACCGGATCGACGTGCGCCCCATCCCGAAGATGGGCCGCAACGCCGTCACCTCGAACGAGTTGTTCATCGACGACTTGCGCGTACCGGTCGAGGACCGGGTGGGCGAGGAGGGTCAGGGGTTCCGCTACCTCCTCGACGGACTCAATCCGGAGCGCATGCTGATCGCCGCCGAGGCACTCGGGATCGGCAGGGTGGCGCTGGAGAAGGCCGTGAGCTACGGCAACGAGCGCGTGGTGTTCGGCAGGCCGATCGGCATGAACCAGGCCATCCAGTTCCCGCTCGCGGACTCGCTCGCCCGGCTGGACGCGGCCGAGCTGATCCTGCGCAAGGCGACCTGGCTCTACGACAACGGCCGGCCGTGCGGGCGTGAGGCGAACACCGCCAAGTACCTCTGCGCGGACGCCGGATTCACCGCCGCCGACCGGGCCCTGCAGACCCATGGCGGCATGGGCTACTCCGAGGAATACAACGTGGCCCGCTACTTCCGCGAGGCCCGTCTGATGAAGATCGCGCCGATCAGTCAGGAAATGATCCTGAACTATCTGGGATCGCACACTCTGGGAATGCCGAGGAGCTATTGATGGCCGACAACACCGGTCTGTTCGATCTCAGTGGACGATCGGCCCTGGTCACCGGCGCCGCGGGGGGCATCGGTTCCGCGGTCGCCCAGGCGCTCGCGCACGCCGGGGCGGCGGTGCTCGTCACCGACGTCGACGGGGCGGCGGCCGCGGCGGTCGCCGAGAAGATCTCCGCGGCCGGCGAGCGGGCGGACAGTGCCGTACTGGACGTACGGGACCGCGCGTCCGCCGACGCGGCGATGGCCCGGGCGGCGGCGCTGACCGGCGGGAAGCTGCACATCCTCGTCAACAACGCCGGAATCATCGCGCCGGACATGTTCGAGAACCTCCAGGAGGAGGCGTTCCGCCGGATCGTCGACATCCACCTGATGGGCGCCTTCCACTGCGCCCAGGCCGCGCTGCCGTACCTGCCCACGGACGGCACGGGGCGGATCATCAACGTCACCTCGTCGGCCGGCATCGTCGGCACCCTCGGCCAGGTGAACTACTCGGCGGCCAAGGCGGGCATCATCGGCCTGACGAAGTCCCTGGCGCGTGAACTGGCGCGCAAGCAGATCAAGGTCAACGCGCTCGCGCCACTGGCCGCGACGCCGATGACGGAGACGATCCGCACCGACAAGAAGTTCGCGGACGCGATGCTCGCCCGGATCCCGCTGGGACGCTGGGCCGAGCCCGAGGAGATCGCCGGAGGCTTCGTCTTCCTCGCCTCGGACGCCGCCTCCTTCGTCACCGGGCAGGTGCTGCCCGTAGACGGCGGCATGGTCATGTGACCCGCGGCCGCGGCTCGTGGTGGCCATGAGCATCCGTACTATGCTGAATGATTCAACCAAAGCAGTGGCATCGGTCCCAGGAGTACGTACATGCCCGGTAGGTCTCACCCGCGCTTCGACGCCCTGACGGTTCCGAAGGCGTCGGACGTGCTGGCGTCGGAGGTACGTGAGCGCATTCTCTCCGGCGAGTTCACCGAGGGCATGGCGCTGCCGCCGGAGCGTCAACTCGTCGAGCAGACGGGGCTGAGCCGCGCCACGGTACGGGAGGCGCTGCGGATCCTCGAGGTGGAGAAGCTGCTCCAGATCAGGCCGGGCCGCGGCGGCGGGGCCTTCGTGCACCGGCCGGGCCGTGAATCGCTCGCCAGTACCGTGCAGTTGGTCATCCGCGGGCAGCGGATCCGGCTGGAGGCGCTGCACGAGACGCGGGAGGCGATCGAGCCCACGTGTGCCGCGCTGGCGGCGGTGCGCCGCACCGACCGCGACCTCGACGAACTGGACGCGGCCCAGCGGGATCTCGTCGAGGCCGGGGACGACATCCCGCGCTTCCTGCGGGCGAACATCGACTGGCACAGCGCGGTGGCGAGGGCCAGCGACAACGAACTCCTGATCGGGTTCATGAGCGCGCTCTCGCAGTCGATCTACGCCGCCACGAACCTCGAACAGTTCATGGACGCCGAGATCCGCTCGATCACCGCCCGCGCGCACGCGAAGATCACCGACGCGATCCGCGACCAGGACGGCCCGGCGGCGATGCGGCGCATGGCGCGCCATGTGTGCGGATTCGCCGACGCGGCCGCGCGGGTGGACCGGCGGGGCCAGGTGGAACTGTCCGGGCCCACCGAGGGCTGACTCCCGCGAGCCCGAGGCGGGCCTCCCCGGATCATTGACGGCCATTCGGTCTGACCTTTAATATCATCTGAGGTTGGGGCGACTGAGGCACTGGAGATGGGGTCCCCATGGGCGAGGTCAGCTCCGTCATCACCGTCGAGGCGGACGGCGACATCCGTATCGTCACGCTCAACAGGCCCGAGCGGCTGAACGGCGTGTCCGAGGAGCTCCACCGCCGACTGGCCGACGTCTGGCGGGAGTTGGCGGACGATCCCGGCGCACGGGCCGTCGTCCTCACCGGCGCGGGCCGGGCGTTCAGCGCGGGCGGCGACTTCGAGCACCTGCGGCGCCACCACGGCGATCCGGAGCTGCGCGAGCGGTCGATCCGGCTCGACCGCAGCATCCAGACGGCGATGATCCGCTTCCCGCTGCCCATCGTCGCGGCGGTCAACGGCCCCGCGGTCGGGCTGGGTTGCAGCTTGGCCCTGGGCTGCGACCTGGTCCTGATGGCGGAGGACGCCTACCTCGCCGACCCCCATGTCTCGGTCGGCCTGGTGGCGGGCGACGGCGGGGTGACCCTCTGGCCCCTGCTCACCAGCCTGCTCCGCGCGAAGGAGTACCTCTTCACCGGCGACCGCATTCCGGCCGCCACGGCGGTCGAACTGGGCCTGGCGAACCGCACCGTTCCCCCCGAGGACCTGCAGAAGGAGGCCCTCGCGCTGGCCCGGCGGCTGGCGGCCCAGCCGGCCGAGGCGCTGCGCGCCACCAAGATGGCCCTCGCCGTGGTGGTCGAGCAGGTGTCCCGGGGCGGCATGGAGGCGGCGCTGATGGCCGAGCGGGCGACCATGACCAGCCCCGACCACATCCGGATCGTCGAGGAGTTGGCATCCCGCGCCCGGCGCCGGCCGACCGACGCCGATGCCGGGGCCGGGGCCGGGGCCGGGGCCGGGGCCGGGGCCGGGGCCGGGGAGGACTGACGGTGGAGGCCGAGGAGTTCCTGCTCGTGCGGGACATGTTCCGCACGTTCGCCGCACGGTTTCGGATCGGCTCGGCCGACGAGGTGAAGCCGACCGCGCGCACCGCCGCGCAGGAGGCGCTCGGCGAACTGGGTCTCGCCGAACTGCGCCGCTCCTCACCCCCGGCCGCCACCGTCCAGGAGTGCGCCCTGCTCGCCGAGGAACACGGCCGGCAGCCCCTGACCACCTCCCTGGTCGGCACCGTGCTCCTCGCCCCGGAACTACTGCGACTCCTTGAGCGGGCCGAGCCCTCGGCCCACGGCGGGACACCGACGATCGCCCTCGGCCACGACCTGCGCTTCCCGGACTCCGCTCCGGACTCCTCCCCGTCCCGGCTCCTCGCCTGGGACTGCGAGGGAGCGGACAGCGCGCTGTGCGTCACACCCGACGGAACGGTGACCGCCCTCGCACTCGGCGCGACCGCACCGGGCATCGATCTCCTGCGCGGCATCCGCTCGGTGTCGCCCGAGTCGCCCGCACGGGTCCTCGGCCGGCTCGACGCACAGGAGTACCGGCACTGGCAGGCCTACGCGCTCGTCATGGTGAGCAGTGAACTCGTCGGCGCGGCGGGGTCGTTCGTCCGGCTGAGCGTGGAGTACGCACGGGAGCGCCGTCAGTACGGGCGGGCGGTCGGCTCGTTCCAGGCGGTCCAGCATCTGCTCGCCGACGCGACGGTCCTCGTCGATGCCTGCACCAGTGCCACCCGGTACGCCGCGTGGTGCCTGGACAACGAGTCGTCCACGAGGGCCCTGACGGCCGCGCGCGTCGCCAAGGCCGAGGTGAACACGTCGGCCCTCGACGCGGTGTACACGGGCATGCAGGTCTTCGGTGGTATCGCCCAGACCTGGGAGCACGTCGCGCACCTGTACCTCCGCAAGGTCCGCCTGGGCGCCATGACGCTGGCGTCGACGGCCGACCTCCTGACGACGCTGGCCCAGCCGGAGCTGACCCGATGACCGACACGCCCCTGGACTTCGGCGACCCCGCGGACCTCGACCGGCTGCGCCGTCGGTTCCGTGCCTGGCTGGCCGACCACCCGCTGCCCGAACGCCTCCCGGACGAGCCGGTCCCGGTCTTCCTCCACCGGTGGCACCGCCTGCTGTACTCGGGCGGCTGGGTGGGCCTCGACGTCCCCGTCCGGTACGGCGGCCAGGGCCTGAGCGCGCTGCACCAGGTCGCCATCAGCGATGAACTCGGCGCCTGTCACGCCCCCGGAGTCCCCCGGATCGGCTATCTCGCCCACGCGCTCCTGGAGTTCGGCTCCGAGGAGCAGCGCCGGCGGTGGCTGCCGCGCATGCTCGCCGGTGACGACGTGTGGTGTCAGGGCTTCAGCGAGCCGGGAGCCGGATCGGACCTCGCGGGGATGAGCACGGTCGCGACCCCGCACGAGGACCACTACACCGTACGGGGGCAGAAGCTCTGGACCAGCTACGCGCAGTACTCCGGTCTGTGCCTGCTGCTCGCGAGGACCGACCGGTCGGCGCCCGCGCACCGGTCGATCTCGGCGTTCGCCCTGCCGCTGGACCGGCCGGGCGTGACGGTACGGCCGCTCAGGGCGGCGAACGGCGACGACGAGTTCTGCGAGCTGTTCCTCGACGACGTACGCGTCGCCCGCTCCGAGCGCATCGGCGCCGAGGGCGACGGCTGGCCACTGGCCATGACGACGGTGTCGTACGAGCGCAACGCCCTGGACACCGGACACCTCTCGAAGTACGGGCTGCTCGTCGAACGGCTGCGGCGCACCGCCCGGGAACGCCGGGCAGACTTCCCTGACGGGCTGCTGTCCGAGATCGGCCGGTGCTTCGTGGACTACGAGGTCCTGGTGGCGCACGCCCGGCGGCGCACAGCCGAGCGGCTGGGCGGACAGCTCGCCGGACCGGAGTCGTCCATCGACAAGCTGCTGATGACCAGGACCGAGCAGCGGCTCTACGAGACGGCCCTCAAGGTCTTCCCCGAAGAACAACTCCGGGGCGAGGGCGAGGAGCGCGCGGGGGCGAGCGAGCTCTTCGGGGACTACCTCTATTCCAGAGCCGCGTCCGTGTACGGCGGAACGTCGCAGATCCAGCGCAACATCATCGCGAAACGGGTCCTGGGTCTGCCGTCCGGCGACTAGCACCTGGATCAGCGGGATTTCATGTCCGATGGGAGTTCACCCGTGCGATACGACCTCGAATACCGGAGCATTCCCCATGTGATCAGGGTTGCCGCCAAGCAATTCGCGGACGCGCCGGCCCTCGTCGACGAGAGTAGCCGGTGGAGTTTCCGTGAGTTGGAGCACCACATGGTCCGGGCCGTGAAGGCCGCCGTCGCGCTGGGGGTCGAGCCGGGGGACCGTGTCGGTCTGTGCGCTCCGAACTCCGCCGAGTGGATCCTGGCCGCGCTCGGCATCCAGGGCGCCGGGGGCATCGTGGTGCCGCTCAACACGAGGTTCAAGGCACAGGAGATCGCCTACATTCTGCGCAGGTCCGGAGCGAAGGCCGTCTTCGCCTCGTCCTTCCTCGGCCATGACTACATAGCCGGGTTGAGGAACGCCGATCCGGATCTGCCCGCGTTGCGCAGGACGGTGTCGATTCTCGGCCCGCAGGGGGCGGCGGAACTCGCCTGGGAGGACTTCCTTCGCGCGGGAGAGGCCGACTCGTCGTCCACGGCCCACGACTTGATCGACCGGCTGACTCCGGACGACGTGTCCGACGTGATGTTCACCTCCGGCACCACCGGCCATCCCAAGGGCGTCGTGCTGACCCATGGACAGTCCCTGCGCGCCTATGGCTGGATGTCCGAGGAATACACGTTCACGCATTCCGACAGCTTTCTGATCATCCCGCCGTTCTTCCACTGCTTCGGTTACAAGGCGGGGTGGCTCGCTTCCCTGATCCACGGTGTGAAGGTCGTCCCCATGCGCACCTTCGACGCGGGGCGGGCGCTCGAGATCATCGGCCGGGAACGGGTCAGTATTCTCCTGGGGCCTCCGACCATTTTCCAGGACCTGGTCAACCATCCGGACCGTTCCGCGTTCGACCTTTCCTCACTGCGGGTGTCCATGACGGGCGGCACCACCATTCCGGAATCGCTGATCCGCGCCATGAAGTCGGAACTGTCCTTCGACATCGTGATGAGCGCGTACGGGCTGACGGAGTCGACCGCGTTGGTGACGACCACCCGGATCGGGGACTCGGAGGAGACGGTCGCGCGGACCACGGGACGGACCATCCCGGACGTCGAGGTGAGCATCGTCGACGACCGGGGCGTGGCCGTTCCCACCGGGCAGGACGGCGAGGTCCTGGTACGCGGCTACAACGTCACGCGCGGGTACTGGGACGACCCCGAGGCCACCGCCGCGGCCGTCGACGCCGAGGGCTGGCTGCACACCGGTGATGTCGGGCGCCTCGACGAGAGGGGGAACCTCGCCATCGTCGACCGAAAGAAGGACCTGTACATCGTCGGCGGTTTCAACGCCTATCCGGCCGAGATAGAGAAGCTGCTGCTCGGGAACGAGGCCGTCGAGCAGGCCGCCGTCATCGGAGTGCCGGACGAGCGTCTCGGTGAGGTCGGCTGCGCGTTCCTCGTCGTGAGACCGGGCCACCGGCTCACCGAGGCCGACGTCGTCGCGTGGGCACGCGAGAACATGGCCAACTTCAAGGTCCCCCGGCATGTCCGGTTCGTCGACGCGCTGCCGCGCAACGCCAGTCAGAAGGTGCTGAAGGACGGGCTGCGGCGCGATTGGAGCAAGCCGAGTGACAACTGATCGTGTGGACACGCCAGGACATGGCTCGGCCGGTCCCCTCGCGGGCATCACCGTGGTGACCCTGGAGCAGGCGGTGTCGGCTCCCATGTGCACCCGCACGCTGGGTGACTTCGGAGCGCGGGTGATCAAGGTGGAGAACCCCCGGGGCGGCGACTTCGCCCGGCATTACGACGACGTGGTGGGCGGCCTCGCTGCCCATTTCGTCTGGCTCAACCGGGGCAAGGAGTCGGTGGCCCTGGACCTCAAGTCCCCGGCCGGGATGGCGGTGCTGCGCCGGCTGCTCGACCGCGCCGACGTCCTGGTCTCCAACCTCGCGCCCGGCGCGACCGCGAAACTCGGCATCGCCCCGGCCGACCTGGCCGTGAGTCATCCCGGGCTCATCGCGGTGGAGATCGACGGGTACGGGCCCGGCGGGCCGCTCTCCCACAAGCGCGCCTACGACCTGCTGGTCCAGGCCGAGTCGGGGGCGTGCGCGACCACGGGCCGGCCGGGCGCGCCGGCCAAGGCGGGACCGCCGATGGCCGATGTGAGCACCGGCCTGTACGCCGCCCTGTCGATCATGGCGCTGCTCTGCGGGAAGGAGCGCGGCCGGGTGCAGGGGCCCACGTCCGCCGCGGTCAGCCTGTTCGACACCATGACGGAGTTGATGGGCTATTCGCTGACCTACACCCGGCACACGGGCGTGGACCAGGAGCCGAAGGGCATGGGCTCGCCCGCGGTGGCGCCGTACGGTGCCTATCCCACGGCCGACGGTCACACCGTCGTCCTCGGCACCACCAACGACGGCGAGTGGCAGCGGCTCGCGCGTGAGCTGCTCGGCCGCCCGGACCTGGCGGACGACGAGCGCTTGCGGAGCAACTCCGGCCGGGTCGCGCACAGTGAGGTCCTCGACGCGGAGATCGGCGCCTGGTGCGCGCGTCATGATCTGGCGTACGTCCAGGACCGTGCGGATGCCGCGGGGATAGGGAACTCCCGCTACAACACCCCGAGCGACGTCGTCGCGCACCCGCATCTGACGGCCCGCGACCGCTGGCGCGAGATCGACACGCCGGGCGGTCCGGTGCCCGCGCTGCTGCCGCCCCCGGTCATCTCCGGCTACGAGCAGCCGATGGGGCCGATCCCGGCCCTCGGCGAACACACCGCGGCCGTCCTCGCCGAGCTGGGGATCGGCGCCGACGGGGAGTCGCTGTGAGCGAGGAGCCGGTGCTGCTCCGCGACGACTCGGGCGGCGTACGGACGCTGACGCTGAACCGTCCGCACCGCAGGAACGCGATCGACGAGGAGTTGTGGCGCGCCCTGCGGGACGCGCTCACGGACGCGGGGAACGATCGGTCCGTACGGGCACTCGTGCTGACCGGGGCCGGTGGCGCGTTCTGCTCCGGCGCGGACATCTCGGGGGGACTCAGTGCCGCGCACCCCATGTACCGGATGCGCACCCTGAGCGAAGTGACCCTGCTGCTGCACGAGTTGCCCGTCCCGACCGTCGCCAGGGTCAGCGGGGTGGCGGTCGGCGCGGGCTGGAACCTGGCGCTCGGGTGCGATCTGGTGGTCGCCACTCCCGAGGCGCGGTTCTCGCAGATCTTCGCGCGGCGCGGGCTGTCCCTCGACTGCGGGGGATCCTGGCTGTTGCCGAGGCTCGTGGGTCTGCAGCAGGCCAAACGGCTCGCGCTGCTCGCCGAGACGATCGACGCCGAGGAGGCGCGGTCGCTGAACCTGGTGACGTGGGTGGTGCGCGCGGAGGAGATCGACGACTTCGTGGCGCGCCTCGGCGCGAGGCTGGTGGCGGGCGCCCCGGTGGCCCTCGCCCAGAACAAGGCGCTGCTGAACGAGGGGGCCGACCGCACCCTGCGGGACGCGCTCGCGAACGAGGCGCGGGCCCAGGCCGTCAACTTCGCCACGGCGGACGTCCCGGAGGCGTACTCCGCGTTCAAGGAGAAGCGCACGCCGGTCTTCACGGGCCGCTGGGCGGTGGCGAGTTGGAGGCCATCTCAACGACCGGAAGGGTCGCCATGCGGGAAGCAGTGATCGTGGAGGCGGTCCGTACCGCCGTCGGCAAGCGCGACGGCGGGCTGTCGGGCATGCACGCCGCCGACCTCTCCGCGGTCGTCCTGGCCGCGCTCGTCGAGCGGACGGGCATCGATCCGGAGGTCGTCGACGACGTGATCTGGGGCTGTGTCTCCCAGGTCGGGGACCAGTCGAGCAATATCGGACGCTATGCGGTGCTGGCCGCGGGCTGGCCCGAGAGCATCCCGGGGACCACGGTCAACCGGGCCTGCGGATCGAGCCAGCAGGCGCTGGACTTCGCCGCGCAGGCGGTCATGTCCGGCCAGCAGGACGTCGTCGTGGCGGGCGGGGTCGAGGTGATGAGCCGGGTGCCGCTCGGCTCCGCGCGCTCCACCGGCATGCCGTACGGTCCGCAGGTCCTCACCCGTTACCAGGACTTCTCCTTCAACCAGGGCGTCTCCGCCGAGAAGATCGCGCAGAAGTGGGGCTTCGCTCGGGAGCGGCTCGACGCGTTCTCGGCGCTGTCGCACGAGCGGGCCGCGGCGGCGCAGGACGCCGGTGCCTTCGAGGCCCAGATCTCCGCCGTGTCGACCGAGGGGGCGACGACCGTGACCCTCGACGAGGGCATCCGGCGGGGTACGAGCGTCGAGACCCTCGCCAAGCTCAGGCCGGCGTTCACCGAGGAGGGTGTGATCCACGCGGGCAACGCCTCGCAGATCTCCGACGGGTCGGCGGCGCTGCTGGTGACGACACCGCAGAAGGCGCGCGAGCTGGGGCTGACGCCGCTCGTGCGCTACCGCGCGGGTGTGGTCACCGGCTCCGACCCGGTGCTCATGCTCACCGGTCCGATCCCCGCGACCGAGAAGGTGCTGCGGAAGGCGGGCGTGGGCCTGCCGGAGGTCGGCGTCTTCGAGGTGAACGAGGCCTTCGCGCCCGTACCCCTGGCCTGGCTCGCCGAGACCGGCGCGGACCCCGCGCTGCTCAATCCGCTGGGCGGCGCGATCGCGCTCGGCCATCCGCTGGGCGCGTCGGGGGCCGTGCTGATGACCCGCATGGTCCACCACATGCGGGACCACGGGATCCGCTACGGCCTGCAGACCATGTGCGAGGGCGGCGGCACCGCCAACGCGACCCTCGTAGAGCTCGTATCCCCCGCATCCTGAGCACCCTCACGGAGGACGTCGTGCGCCGAGAACTCCTCACCGCCGACCACGAAGCGTTCCGGCAGCTCGTCCGGGAGTTCGTGGCCAAGGAGGTGGTCCCCCACTACACGGAGTGGGAGCACGCGGGCCGGCTGCCGCGCGAGCTCTTCGAGAAGCTCGGCTCACTCGGAGTACTGGGCATGTCCATACCCGAGGCGTACGGCGGAGCGGGCCTGCGCGACTACCGCTACAACGTCGTGCTCCAGGAGGAGGCGGCCCGCGCCCTGGTCACGCTCGGCACGGTACGCACCCAACTCGACGTCGTCCTGCCGTACTTCCTCGCGTACGCCGACGAGCACCAGCGTGAGCGCTGGTTCCCCGGCCTCGCGGCGGGCCGGCTCCTGACCGCCGTCGCCATGACCGAACCGGGCACGGGCTCCGATCTCGCGGGCATCCGCACCACCGCCGTACGCGACGGGGACACCTACGTCCTCAACGGGGCCAAGACGTTCATCACGGGCGGTCTCCTCGCCGACCTGGTGATCGTGGTGGCGCGCACGTCGACCGATCCGGGCGACCGGCGGGCGGGCCTGACCCTGCTGGTCGTGGAGGACGGCATGCCCGGGTTCGCGCGCGGCCGGGTGCTCGACAAGATGGGCATCAAGGTGCAGGACACGGTGGAGTTGTCCTTCGACGAGGTGCGGGTCCCGGTCGCCAACCGGCTCGGCGAGGAGGGTGCGGCCTTCGGCTATCTCGGCCACAACCTTCCCCAGGAGCGGATGACGGTGGCGGTCGGCTCGGTCGCGCAGGCGAAGGCGGCACTCGAGACGACCCTCGCGTACGTCAAGGAGCGGCAGGTGTTCGGGACCCCGGTCGCCTCCTTCCAGAACACGAAGTTCGAACTCGCCGCGGTGGCCGCCGAGATCGAGGCCGCGCAGACGATGCTCGACCGCGCGGTGCGCGAGCTCGTCGACGGCGACCTCTCCGGCGCGGACGCGGCCAAGGTCAAACTGTTCTGCACGGAGATGCAGGCACGCGCGGTCGACCGCTGTCTGCAACTCTTCGGTGGGTACGGGTACATCCTGGAGTACCCCATCGCCCGGCTGTACGCGGATGCGCGCATCACCCGCATCTACGCCGGCACGAGCGAGGTCATGAAGGTCATCATCGCCAAATCCCTGGGACTGTGAGCAGCATGGCGGACTTCTCCAGCAGGACCGGCGTCGCGTTCGTCGCGGGCGGCACCGGCGGCATCGGCGCGGCCGTCGTACGCATGCTGGCCGAGCGCGGCAGCGACGTGGCGTTCACCTACCGCTCCAGCCAGGCCGGGGCCGACGCCCTGGCGGCCGAGGTGAAGGCGTACGGGCGCCAAGTCCTCGCGCTGCGCCTCGACCTGGGCGACGAGCGGGCCACGGCGGAGGCGGTCACCGAGGCGTCCGACGCCTTCGGGGGCCTGCACACGCTGGTGTACGCGGCGGGCCCGCATGTGCCGATGGTGCACCTCAGCAAGGTGACGCCGGGTCAGTATCGGGCCCAACTCGACGCGGACGCGGTGGCGTTCTTCAACCTCGTCCATCCCGCGCTGCCCCGGCTGCGGGAGACGCGGGGCTCCATCGTCGCCGTCACCACCGTGGCCACCCGACGGTTCCCCGTGCGCGACGGGCTGTCGTCGGGTACGAAGGGGGCGGTCGAGGCGGTGGCGCGGGCGCTGGCCGCCGAGGAGGGCCGCTACGGGGTCCGCGTGAACTGCGTCGGCCCCGGCATGCTGACCGACGGCATCGCCGCCCGTCTGATCAGCTCCGGCGAACTCGACACGGCGGCCCTGGACATCACCCGGCGCAACATCCCGCTGCGCCGTTTCGGCGAGGCGAAGGACATCGCGGAGGCGGTGGCGTTCCTCGCCTCGGACCGAGCCGGTTTCATCACCGGGCAGGCGCTGGGGGTGGACGGCGGGTACAGCGTCTAGTGGCCCGGGAGTTCACTCCGGCGGCGTGATCCGCCGTCCGCCGACGAACGTCGCGCGTACGACGTCGGCGGACATGAGGTCGAGGGCTTCCTTCAGCGGTACGTGGAGGAGGCACAGGTCGGCGACCGACCCGACCGCCAACCGCCGTACCCGGGAGGCGTGTTGGGGCTCTCCCGCGAACAGGTCCAGCGCCGCGCGCCGGGCCACCGCCTCGCCACCGGACCGCTCGACGGCCGCGCGCATCACCGCCCAGGGGTCGGCACTCCCGTACGGCGCGTCGGTCCCGGCGGCGAGCGGAATCCCCGCCTCGGCCAGGGACCGGCAGCGGTACAGGTGGGCCTGGTCGTCCGGGTCCACATCGGTCGCGTACTCCCGTCCCCGCTCCACGGGAAAGTGCGGCTGCGTCACGACCGTCACGCCGAGCCGCGCGAGCCAGGGCATCGTCTCGGCCGGGATCACCGACCCGTGCTCGATCCGGTCGCCCGCGACCGGCCCGGTCTCCTCCAGGGCGAGCAGCGTCACGAGCAACTGCACCCGGGTCACGCAGTGCACGGCCACCGGGCGGGGCCGCACGGCCGCCACGGATGCCGCCAGCTCACCCGGCGTCGGCAGGGTCGCGTCGTCGAGCAGGAACTTCACCGGCGCGTCGCCGATCCCCATCACGACGAGCCGCTGCGGCAGTACCGACAGCAACTCCGGCAGGTCCTGGCCCGGATGCGGATCCGCGTTCGTGAACCCGGTGATCCCGTACGCCGCGGCGCGGGCTCCCACGCCGCGCAGATCCAGCCGTACGGGCGGGGTGAACCCGCGCAGCCGCTCGTCCTCCCGCCAGAACCGCCCGTCGCCCCCGTCGCCGCCGAGGCCCCCGCCGTCCAGCCCGGCGGCCCGGAGTGCGGCGCTGTTCCACACCCACAGCGCCCCGCTGCGCTGCTGGACGCGCACCGGCCGATCCGGCGCGAAGTCGTCCAGCACCCACCGGTCGAGCTCCCCCGCGACACTCTCGTGGTAGCCGACGGCCCGCACCCACTCCCCCGGCGGCCCGCTCCGCAGGGCCCCCACCAGTCCGTCCCTGTCGCCCGCCTCCGCCGGACCGACCCGCACCGACGCGGCCTCGGCCGCCAGCGCCGCCAGGTGTACGTGGTGGTCGTGCAGACCGACCAGCAACGCGCCGCCCCGGCCGTCGACATCGCCGCGCCGCGCCCCCGGTCGGCCGATCCCCACGACCCGTCCTCCCCCGAGGCGCACGTCCACCCGGCCGTACCCCTCGACCTCCACGTCCGTGATCAGCACGTCAAAGGCTGTCGGCGAGGGCGGCGGCACAGGCGGCCAGGGAGAGGCTGAGCAACTCGCCTCCGCCGTCGGCCAGCGAGCGGGCGACGGCGTGGGCGGCGAAGACGCCGGTGACGGGGTCGGCGAGCGCGTCACCCAGAAAGACGGGGTCGCCGGCGCGGTCGAGACCGGTGAGGCCGCCCGCGACCGCCGCGTCGTCGCCGAAGGCGATACGGTCCTCGTCGCGCCCGTAGCCGGTGATGCTCAGCCAGACACGACCGGGGCGGGCCGCGAGGAACTCCTCGGCGTGGATACCGAGTCGGCGCAGTGCCCTCGGGCGCGACGCCTCGATGACGACGTCCGCCTCGGCGACGACCTCGGCGGGCGCGCCGGAGGCGAAGTCGAGCACCAGGCTCTCGTGTCCGTCGTGCAGCCAGCGGTAGAAGGCGGGCGATCCGCGGCGGGCGCCGTCCGGTCTGGTGGTGCTCTCCACCT
This sequence comes from Streptomyces sp. RLB3-17, assembly GCF_007113425.2. Classification (NCBI taxonomy): domain Bacteria; kingdom Bacillati; phylum Actinomycetota; class Actinomycetes; order Kitasatosporales; family Streptomycetaceae; genus Streptomyces; species Streptomyces sp. RLB3-17. Next base: position 1,070,100 of record NZ_CP041610.2, read on the forward strand.
TCACGACCCTCGCGCCCGCCGCCCCCAGCAGCCGGGCGCACAGGGGGCCCGCCCACAGGGCCGAGAAGTCGACGATCCGCAGCCCGGCCGGGCCCCCTGGGCTTGCCGCCCCGCCTCGCTCGGCACGTACGGGAGCGCGGGTGCCGCGGGCCGAACCGTGGGCGGCGGCCGCGATCCCGAGCAGCTGCGCGTGCGCCGCGACGTCGGCCGCCGCGGCGCGGCGCGCGGCCTCGTGCGGTTCCTCCGTCCCGGTTCCCCCGAGCAGCGCAACGAGAGCGGGTACGGCGGCCAGGTCGTCGGGGCGGGCCAGATTGACGGCGGCCCAGCCGTCGGCGGTCTCGAGGAGGTGGCAGGAACCGCCGGCCGAGACCCTGTCGGGCAGGGGGAGGCCGGTGAGGCGGGCACGGAGGAAGAGGGCCGCCGGTAGGTCCACGCGCACGCCGGTGAGGCCGGTGAAGGCCTTCGCCACGTCATGGAGGGGGCCGAGGAACGGCTCGACGGGTTCCATCCAGCCGCGGAGAGTACCGTTCTCCAATTCATGAACTCCCTTCTCGGCCGTGGCGATCTCCCATTACACTCCAGTCGCCGCCGGTTGGGGAGGGGAACGACATGACCTTGGACTCGCCCTTCCACCTGGTCGACCTCGACCGGGAGGCGCCGGTGCGGGCCGACGCGAAGGATCGGGTCCGCGTCGGTGTGGCGGCGGAACCGGCCGACGCTGGCCCGGAGTTCGACATCCTGCTCACCGGTGTCGCCGACCCCCCGCGACCGTGGGTGGGATGCGCGGACCCGTACGCCGTCGCCCAGCGCCTCGGGGCGGTCGTCGCGGCGCAGCCGGCCGCCTCCGTCGCGCTCACGCAGGTGCTGCGCATGGGCGGCCGAGTCACTCCGCCCGAGCGGCTGGTGCTGGAGTCCCTCGCCTACTCGATGCTGCAGAGCGGCGCGGGCTTCCGAGCCTGGCTGGCCTCGGCGCGCCCGCGCACTCCACGTCCGGCCGCCGAGCCCGTACGGCTGTGTCGTGACGGCGACCGGCTTGCCATCACCTTCGACCGGCCGTGGGTACGCAACGCGTTCGACGCCCGGACCCGGGACGCCCTGTGCGAGGCGCTGCACGTCGCCGTGGCGGATCCGTCGATCGCGCACGTCGACCTGTACGGGAACGGTGCCGCGTTCTGCAGCGGAGGTGACCTGGCGGAGTTCGGGACGTCCCGCGATCCGGCCCAGGCCCACCTGCTGCGGGTGCGGCGCAGTCCGGCCGCGCTGCTCCAGGAGTGCGGTCCCCGGGTGACCGCGCATCTGCACGGCGCCTGTGTCGGCGCCGGGATCGAACTGGCGGCGTTCGCGGGGCGGGTGCTGGCCGCGCCGGACACGGTGATCCGGTTGCCGGAGGTCGGGATGGGGCTGATCCCGGGCGCGGGCGGCACGGCGAGTCTCCCGGTCCGGATCGGCCGGGAGCGCACCGCGTATCTCGCCCTGTCGGGCGACACGTTGAGCGCGGCGCAGGCGCTCGGCTGGGGCCTGGTCGACGAGATCGGCGAGGTCACCGCGACGGGCGCTCCCGCACCGCCCGCCACGGTGACCGATGCCCCGCCCGCCACAGCCACCGGCACCCCAGCCGCCACGGCGTCGGACGCCCCCTCCTCGTCCGACGCGACGACGGCCGGGCGCTGAACCCACCGCGCGGCGCGGTGGTCAGCGGGTCACGTGGGCGCCGTACGACGGCCGGGGGATGCCGCGCGTCAACTGCCGTTCCACACCGGTGTCCTGCGCTCCGCGAAGGCCCGGGCACCCTCCGCCGCGTCCTTGCTGCGGAACACCGACATGGCCTCGTCCGGTTCGGCCCAACGGCGTTCCCTCATCAGCTTCTTGGTCATGGCGACGCCCAGCGGACCGTTGGCGGCGATCCGCCCGGCCAGGGCGAGCGCCTCCTCCCGTACCCGGTCGGCGGGGACCGCACGGTTCACCAGGCCGGCCCGCTCGGCCTGCGCGGCCGTGACCGGATCGCCGGTCAGGCCCATCTCCAGGGCGACCGCCAGCGGCACCCGGTCGGCGAGCGTCGTACCGCCCCCTGCCGCGAACAGACCCCGCTTGACCTCGGCAATCCCGAGCCTGGCGTCCTCGGCCGCGACGACCAGGTCGCAGGCCAGCACCATCTCGAAGCCGCCGCCGAGCGCGGAGCCGTTCAGCGCCGCGATCACGGGGGTGCCGACGCCGTCGCGGAAGAACCACACCAGGCCGTCGAACTTGCCGCCGCCCTTCGCGAACGCCTTGAGGTCCATGCCGGCGCAGAACACGGTTCCGGCGCCCGTCAGGACGATCGCCCGGACCCCCGGATCGGCGTCCGCCTCCCGCAGTACGTCCGACAGGTCGTCGATCAGCTCCGGACTCAGGGCGTTGCGGGCCTCGGGCCGGTTCAGGGTGGCGACGAGGACGTTGTCGACCCGTTCGGTCAGGACCAGGTCGCTCATCGGGCGGCGCCCGTCGCCGCGCGTGCCCGGGAGCGGTACGCCTCCAGCTTCTCTGCGGGTTCGATCAGACGGTGGCTGCGCGAACGGATGGACACGTCGTGGCCCTCGGCCCGCTTGCGCAGCGCTCCCACCGTGGCCTGCTCGCGCGGGACATGGGTGAAGGGATCGAAGGAGTACCAGCGCATCGCGTTCTCGTGGGTCATCTTGTTGATGTCCGGGTCGGACACGTCGAAGCGCTCCATCACGCCCATGAGTTCCTCGGGCGCCTCCGGCCACATCGAGTCGCTGTGCGGGTAGTCGCACTCCCAGGCGATGTTGTCGATGCCGATCTCGTGACGGAGTTTCACCCCCATCGGGTCACTGATGAAGCAGGTGAGGAAGTGCTCCCGGAAGACCTCCGACGGCAGCTTCCCGCCGAAGTCCTGGAGGGTCCAGGCCGCGTGCATCTCGAAGGTGCGGTCCACCCGCTCCAGGAAGTAGGGGATCCAGCCCGTGCCGCCCTCCGACAGGGCGATCTTCAGATCGGGGAAGTCCTTGACGGGCTGGGACCACAGCAGGTCGGCGGCGGCCGAGACGATGTTCATCGGCTGCAGGGTGATCATGACGTCGGGCGGCGAGTCGACCGCCGGGATCGCCAGCTTGCCCGAGGAACCGATGTGCACCGACAGGACGGTGCCGGTGTCGGACAGCGCCCGCCACAGCGGGTTCCAGTACGGGTCGTGGAAGCTCGGATACCCGAGCACCGCGGGGTTCTCGGTGAACGTGAGCGAGTGGCAGCCCTTGGCGGCCACCCGGCGGACCTCCGCCGCGCACAGTTCGGCGTCCCAGATGACCGGGATCGCCATCGGGATGAACCGCCCGGGATGCGCTCCGCACCATTCGTCGATGTGCCAGTCGTTGTAGGCCCGTACCAGCGCGAGCGAGAAGTCGGCGTCCTCCGTGGCGAACAGCCTGGCCGCGAACCCCGGGAAGGACGGGAAGTTCATCTGGGCCAGGATGCCGCCCGCGTTCATGTCGGCGACGCGCTCGTTCACGTCGTAGCAACCGGGACGGATCTCGTCCAGGGCCTGCGGTTCGAGGCCGTACTCCTCCTTGGGCCGGCCGGCCACCGCGTTCAGCGCGGCGGTGCGGATCACCGTCTCCCGGAACGTCCAGGTGTCGGTGCCGTCGTCCTGGTGGACCAATTGGGGCGCGTCGTCCTTGTACCGCTCGGGGAGGTGGTTCACGAACATGTCGGGGGGTTCGATGATGTGGTCGTCGACGCTGATGAGGATGAGATCGTCTCGATCCATGACGGGTTCCCTTCCGGAAGGGGGAGGCAGGCGGCTCAGGTGGGGGTGGAGGGGCGTACGTCTAGTCGGAGGCGGGCAGCGGCTTGGCCGCCTTGAGGGTCATCGGGACGCCGTCGCAGCTCAGTTCGCCGGTGCCTGAGGAGGTGCAGAGCACTTCGAGGGCCCCGTCGGCGTCCACGTACCGCTTGCCGATGAGGGTGACGGCCTCGGCCGCGTCGCCTGGCGCCGGCTTCGCGGCGGTCGCGGGGACCATCGGACTGCCTCCGCAGGAGAGCTGGACCGAGCCGCCCGAGGGGGCGCGGACGACGACCACCCGCGTGCTGCAGACGGCGCTGGCGAGCTGGTCACCGGGGCGCGGCGTCGGTACCGGTGGGGTCATGGTGGATGTCCCTTTCGAGCAGGCGATCGGCGAGCAGGTTGATGTCGTAGGACTGGCGGGCCATCCAGAACCGCAGGAAGCCGGTCAGCGAGTACCGCAGGAAGAGCGCGGAGCCCACCACGGTCGCGCAGATGCCGCCCAGTCCGAGTGCGAGTCCGTCGCCCTGCACGAGCGGGTCGACGGTGTTGTGGGACACCAGGTAGCCCGACACGCCGAGCACCAGGCCGCCCACCATCAGCACGACTCCGAGGCGCAGCCAGAGGGTGGCGCGGGCGGCGGCCGGGTCGGGGATCTTCAGTACCGCCAGTTCTCGGACGAAGCGGTCCGCGCGCGGCTCGGTGGTGGTCATGCGGAACTCCCCAGGTAGAGGGCGGACAGTTCGGCGCGCAGCCCGCCGTCGGGGTGGCCCTGCCGTTGGACCCGGCCACGTACGAGGACGGCCGCGTGGTCGGCGATGTCGAGGACGGCGGCCGCGAACTGCTCGACCACCAGGACGGCCACGCCCTGCCGGGCGATCTCGGCGACCTGTTCGTAGAGCCGGCGGACGATCAACGGGGCCAGTCCCATGGAGAGTTCGTCGAGCAGCAGGACGGCGGGGTCGGTGGCGAGGCCGCGGGCGAGGGCGAGCATCTGCTGCTCGCCGCCGGAGAGGGTGCCGGCCGCCTGCGAGGCGCGGCGGTGGAGGATCGGGAAGCGTTGGAAGGCGATCTCCTCGATCTCCGCGCGGCCCCGGCCGGTGAAGGTCATCATCAGGAGGTTGTCGCGGACGGACAGGTTGGGGAACACGCCACGGCCCTCGGGGATCAGACAGACCCCGGCGCGGGCCAGGTCTCGGGGGTCGGCTCCGGTCATGTCCCGGCCGCCCAGCCGGAGACGGCCGGATTCGAGGGGGTGGACTCCGGAGGCCACGCGCAGGGTGGTGGTCTTGCCCGCCCCGTTCGGGCCCAGCAGGGCCACCACCTGCCCGGCGGCGACCTGGAGGTCGACGCCGTGCAGGACCGTGATCCGGTCGTAGGCGGCACGGACGCCGCTCAGTTCGAGAATGGCGCTCACGCGTCCCCCAGGTAGGCCGCCAGGACGGTCTCGTCGTTCCGGATCACCTCGGGCGGGCCGGACGCGATGACCTTGCCGAGATCGAGTACGTACACCTCGTCGCACACGCCCATGACGAGGCTCATGTCGTGTTCGACGAGGACCACGGCCGTGCCGTCGTCAGTCAGCGAGCGCAGCAGCGCGGCGAACCGTTCGGTCTCCTCGCTGTCCTGTCCTGCGGCGGGTTCGTCGAGGAGGAGCACCTTGGGCCGGATGACCATCGCGCGGCCGACCTCGACCAGGCGGCCGACTCCGGTGGGCAGTGCGTCGGGTGGGCTGTCGGCGAGATGGGTCAGGCCGAGCCTGGTGAGGGTCTCGGTGACGGCGTGGTGGGCCCGACGCCGGTCGGGACCGAGTTCGGCCGCGACGAGGAGGTTGTCGCGGACGGTGAGTCGGCCGAAGAGCTCCAGCCGCTGGAAGGTGCGGGCGAGTCCGCGCCGGGCGCGGCCCGCGGGGCTGGTCCGGGTGACGTCCTGGCCGTCGAGGAACACCTGTCCGCAGGAGGGCCTGCGCAGCCCGGAGGCGACGTCGAACAGGGTGCTCTTGCCTGCTCCGTTGGGGCCGATGAGTCCGGTCACGCGGCCCGGTTCGGCGCTCAGGGCGACGCCGTCCAGGGCCCGGTTGCCGCCGAAGGCGACGGTCACTCCGCTAATCCGCAGCGAGGCCACGGGCGAGCACCTCCCTGTCCTCGGGGCGCCAGGCGCGCCGCAGTCCCCACCATTCGACGGGGACCTCCGGTTCGGTCGGTGCGGCGGTCTGCCGCGCCGTCGCGCAGATCCGCAGCGCCACCCCGGCGGCCACCGAACAGCCCAGGAACGTCCAGCCGTTGATCAGGTCGCCGAGTCGCAGGACCCACAGCAGGACGAGCACGCAGAGCAGGCCGGGCAGGGCGATCCGGTCCCGGCCGAGCGGCTCCCACTCGCGGCGGAAGCGGACCACGATGCCGTCGGGGTTGTGACCGAGTCCGATGCCGGCGAGGCCGGGCAGCAGGGCGACGAGGTTCTGCGCCCAGGGCGCCACGGCGACCAGCGCGTTCGTCGGGCCGATGTACGCGGTCCCGGCGAACAGTCCGTTGCCCACCGCGCCGAGGCCGCCGACCACCGCGACGAGGAAGACCGGCAGTCCCGCCACCAGGTTGAACTGGTCGGCGGTAATCGAGCGTTGCTGCATTCCGTACAGCGCGCCGCCGAGCCCGGCAATGCCCGAGGAGAGCGCGAACACCAGGACCTTGGCCCGCAGCAGGCTGCCGCCGAGGGTGGCGTAGGCGGCCTCGCTGTCGCGCAGCGCGATCAGCCGCCGTCCGAACCGGCCACGGCGCACCGCCGCCACGACCAGTGAGGCGAGCGCGAGGCAGACGGCCGCGAACACCAACTGCTTCGCGGCTGTGTCCAGTTCGAGGCCGAAGAGCCGGGGTCCGGCCACGTCCACCGAGCCCTGGTCGAACAGGGCGATCCGCATCCCGAACAGGTGGAACGACGGCAGGGTGAAGATCCACCGGTCCAGGACGACCGCGAAGGCGGCGGTCCCGAGCGCCAGGTACACCCCGGACAGCCGCAGCGCGGGCAGCGCGACGACGGCGCCGGCCACGGCGGACACCAGGATCGCGGCCCCGAGGGCCCAGAACTCCCCGTGCGCGCCGAGGTGGGCCCAGACGACGGCCCCGATCCCGGCCATGCTCAGCTGGCAGAGCGAGATCTGTCCGGCGTACCCGGCCAGGGGTACGTACGACAGGGCGACCACGCCGAGCGAGAAGATGGCGCCGTAGGTGATGAGGTCGGCCTCGCCGAGGACCGAGGCCAGTACCGCGCCGAACGCGACGACACAGACGGCGAACACGGCCGTGCCGCGGGCCGTCGGAACCGGCACCGGGCGCAGCTTGCGGTCCCGGCCGCGCATTCGCCGGTGCGGGAACGCCAGCAGGGCCACGAACAGCAGCAGCGCGGGGGCGGCCAGCCTGAGGCCGGGCAGGTAGGCGTTCTGCGGGAGATAGCCGGTCAGATAGCTCTCCATGCAGCCGACCACGATCGCGCCGACGAAGGTCAGGGGCACGCTGCGGAGTCGGCCGAAGATGGCCGCGGTGTAGGCGCTGACGATCAGCAGCGAGAGCTGGGCGGCGTCGAGGGTGACGGTCGGCGCGATGAGGATGCCGCCGATCGCGGCGAGTTGGGTGCCGAGGATCCAGGCGGTCTTGTTGGCCCGTACGGGATGGGCTCCCGTCAGCCCGACCAGGGCGCGGTCGTCGACGGTCGCCCGCATCTCGGCGCCGGGGCGGGTGCGGTAGAGCAGGATCCGCAGGCCGACCGCGACCAGCACCGCGACGGTCATGGTGAGGGCCTGGTGCCAGGTGACCACGGCCGAGCCGATGTGGAAGGGCTTCCGGTCGGCGAAGAACGTGGGCAGCGTGCGCGGCACGTTGGGGTCCCAGATCCAGCGGGCGACGGCGATGAGGCCGCTCAGCAGCGCCACCGTCATGACCAGCCGTTCGGCCTCGCCCAGCGCCTGGACGGGCCGGAGGACGACCTTCTCGACGAACAGGCCGAAGGCCGGGGCGAGGACGAGCAGGACCACGGCCAGCGCCACCGGTACCGGCCAGCCCCAGCCGCCGGTGAGCTGCCAGTAGGTGAAGGCCGACAGCATGCCCGCCGCGCCGTGCGCGAAGTTGAAGACGCCGGTCGTCGTGTAGGTGAGCACCAGTCCGCTGCCGATGACCGCGTAGATCGCGGCGGTGCTCAGGCCGACGATCCCGAAGGTGAGGAACTGCTCCATGACGGGCCGTCACTCACGCTCTCGCCGAGGCCGGCGAGGACGAATGGTCTCGGCGGCCGGTCGGCCGGGAGGCGGTGACGGTAGCGGTGGCGGCGGAGCCGGTTGTGGTGGCGGCGGAGCCGGTCGTGGTGGCGCACGAGCAGAGGGCCGCGTCCTCGCAGGGCGCGGCGGACGTGGCGAACGTCAACCAGGCCTGAAAGGGCCGCAGCGGCGGCGGTGCCATCTGCTGCAAGGCGTACCTGGCGACCGCCCCCAGGGCGGCGAAGGGTGTGGGCTGGTTCAAGGGGTCTCCTCCTCGGTGCTGTCCCCGAGCGGCCGGCGGGAACAGGTGATCGCCCCGGCCACCTTGAGCGCGAGGTGGTTCTCCTCCTCTCTATTGGTGGAAACTAGCTTCTCAATAAGAGAGAATCAACCATTCACACAAAGGCAGGAGAGACGATGAGCGGACAGCGCAGGGGAACCGCGATCGCCATGACCGACCCCGAGCGGGACACCTTCCTGCGAACCCAGCCGCTGTGCCGGGTCGCGACCGTCGGACGGGACGGAGATCCCCACGTCAGCGCCCTGTGGTTCGTGTGGGACGGGTCCACGCTGTGGCTCAACTCGCTGGTACGCAGCCAACGCTGGACCGATCTGGACCGGGATCGCCGGCTCAGCGTGATCGTCGACGACGGGGGCACGGACTTCATGGCTCTGCGCGGCGTCGAACTGCGGGGCAGCATCGAGGTCGTCGGCGAGGCACCCCGCAAGGGGGACCCCCTGGACGAGCTCGTGCGCCCCGAACAGCTCTTCGCGGACAAGTACATGGGCGGCGGCGCGTTCCGGTACGACAGGAAGCACGGCTGGCTCCGGCTCACCGCGGAGAAGGTCGTGAGCTGGGACTTCGCGAAGCTCCGCCGCGACCGTTGACGCCATGACCGTCGACGCCACGCCCGTTGACGCCATGACCCACACATGGAAACCTGCCACTCATGAATTGAGAATGCCATTCTCATCGAAGGGCGGGAAGGTCCTTGTCCACTGACGACCTGATGGAGATTCAGCAGTTGCTGGGCCGCTACGCGGTCCACATGACCCGGGGCGACATCGACGGGGTGCTCGCGGTCTTCACCCCCGACGGCACCTACAGCGCCTTCGGGGACACCTATGGCCTCGACGAGTTCCCGGCCCTGGTCGCCGCCGCTCCCAAGGGTCTGTTCCTGGTGGGTACGGCCGTGATCGAGCCGCCCGAGCACGGGGAGACGGACAGGAACACCGCGACCGGCACCCAGCCGCTGTGCTTCATCGACCACGCCACCCACGCCATGCGGATCGGCTACTACAACGACACCTATCTGCGGACCGCCGACGGCTGGCGGCTGCGGACGCGGGCGATGACGTTCATCCGCCGCAGCGGGGCGCACGACTCAGGACGCCCGCACGCCTTCGAACGCCCGGACGCGTGAACGTCACGGAGTTCCGGTCGGGTCTGCGCCACTGGCTCGACCGGAACGACCTCTCCCCCGGGCCCGATCACTCCCTCGACGGCCAGGTCGCGCAGCTGGCCCGGGTCCGGCGCGCGCTCTACGAGGCGGACTGGATGCGGTACGGCTGGCCCGCCGAGGTGGGAGGCCTCGGCGGGCCGGCCGTGCTGCGGGCCGCGCTCGGCGAGGAGATCGCCTCCCGGGGCCTGGCCGAGCCCGGCATCTACTCGATGATCGAGGTGCTCACCCCGACGATGATCTCGTACGCCCGTCCGGAACTGGCGGCAGAGATGGTCCCGCTGCTGCTCGGCGGCCGGGAGCAGTGGTGCCAGGGCTTCTCCGAACCCGGCTCGGGCAGCGACCTCGCCTCCCTCACCACCCGGGCCGTCCCCCGCGGCGGGGACTGGGTGGTGACGGGCCAGAAGGTGTGGACGAGCCTCGCGCAGTACGCGGCCCGCTGTGTCCTGCTCACCCGCACCGCGCCGGGCCACGACGGGATCACCGCCTTCTTCGTCGACATGGACACCCCCGGCATCACCGTGCGGCCGTTGCGCACGATGCACGGCGTGGACGAGTTCGCCGAGGTGTTCTTCGACGACGTGGTCGTCCCCCCCGACCGGATGCTCGGCCGCCCCGGCGACGGCTGGCGACTCGCGATGGACCTGCTCCCGCACGAGCGCTCCACCTGCTTCTGGCACCGCGTCGCCCACCTCTACACCCGGCTCGACCGGCTGCTCACGGAACTGGCCGAACCGCAGGACGCCGGGGAGGACCTGGCCCTGGGCGCCGCCTATCTGACGCTGCACACCGTGCGCTGCCGCTCCCACGGCACCCAGCGGCGCCTCGCGGCGGGCGCCCGGCTCGGCCCGGAGACCTCCGTCGACAAGGTGCTGCTTGCCACCGCCGAGCAGCAACTCTTCGACACCGCCCGGGACCTGCTCCCCGGCGTACTGGAACTGACGGACGCGCCATGGCGGGAGGAGTACCTGTACTCGCGGGCGGCGACCATCTACGGCGGCACCGCCGAGATCCAGCGCAACATCATCGCCCGTCGGCTGCTGGACCTGGGAAGGGACTGACACACGGTGACTACTCCCCCTCGTGAACGAGGGGGCTTCTCGTCAAGCTGGTTGGGCTTGACGACGGGCCAGCCCGGCCCGCAGTACGTTGGAAGCCCCTACGACGTCGGCGTGTGCGGTGTGGCCGCAGGCCTGGCAGTGGAACTTTTCCTGGGTAGGCCGGTTCTCCTTGGCGACGTGCCCGCAGTCGGGGCAGGTGCGGGAGGTGTTGCGGGGATCCACGGCGATCACTTCCCGTCCGGCACCTTCCGCCTTGGCGGCCAGGATCGCGAGGAACACCCCCCACCCGGCGTCGGCGATGCTTCGGTTGAGTCCGGCCTTCGCCGCGGCTCCGTTCGGGGCGTAGGTTCCGTCCCCGTTCGGGCGCGGCTCGGGGGCCTTGCTCATGTTGCGGATCTTGAGGTCTTCGTGCGCGATCAGATCGTTGTCGCGGACGAGACCGAGCGCGGTCTTGTGTGCGTGGTCGAGGCGTTGGCGGCGCACCTTGCGGTGCAGGGTGGCGACGCGTTCCACGGCCTTGCGTCGTCGCTTCGACCCGCGCTTGCTGCGGGCGAGGGCCTGTTGCGCCGCCTCCAGCTTTTTCGCGGCGTTGCGGCTGTGGCGCGGGTTGTCGACGTGCCGGCCGTCGGAGGTGGTCAGAAACGAGGCGATCCCCAGATCGATACCGACCACGGCTCCGGTCGCGGGGAGCGGTTCGGGCGGTGCCTGGTCGGCCGTGAGGATCACGTACCAGCGGCGCCCTTCACGCTTGACGGAAACGGTCTTGACCTTCCCGGCCACCGGCCGGTGCTGCTTGACCTTGACGTGCCCGACGCCCTGGAAGCGGACACGGGTCTGCGGATCGTGCGGCGTGGAGTCCCACCGGCAGCCGTCCCCGTCCTTGGGGAAGTCCACCGTGTCGAACCGGCGCACACCCCGGAACCTGGGGTAGCCGGGAGCCTCACCGGACTTGATGCGGCGGAAGAACGCGGCGAACGCCTTGTCCAGGCGGCGCAACGTCGCCTGCTGCGAGGAGAAAGACCACCGGCCCTGACGCTCCGGATCGAACGCCCGAATGTCCTTGAGCTGTCCGGACTGCCGGCCGTAGCGCACGGTCGTCCTCGACGCGTGCCGGTACGCGGACCGCCTCTCTTCAAGCGCCCCGTTGTAGAGGGAGCAGTGATCCCGCAGCATCTCGCCCAACGCCCAGGTCTGACGCATGGTCGGATACAGAAGGAACTTGTACGCGCGGATCAATGGAGTCACCCCCTCCAACTCGTGTGATCAACGTAGTGCACGCCACTGACAACGGCGGTCCGCCTAGCGGCGAATCGCCGCCGCTTGCCCCGCTCCGCGGGAGCTTCGTTTCACCCCCCGGCTGAAGCCGGGGGAACCCACGAAGGAGACAGGATGGATGCCGTCGAGCGGGACCTGTTCGCGCAGACGCTCCGCAAGACGATGACGGCGGCGTCGGGCCGCGCCCTCGACACGGCCCTGGCCGACCTCGGCTGGTCCGATCTGCTGACCGAAGTGCCGGACGTGGCGGTCCCGCTCGCCTTCGGGCTGCTCGGCGAGACCGGCGCGCACGCGCCGCTGCTCAACGACGTCCTGCTGCACGCGGCGGGACGTGCCGTCGGGGGCACCCTGCCCCTGCCGTACACGGGCGGCGCGTGGGTCGTGTGGGAGCGCACGGACGAGGCGGGCGGCACGCTGGACGGCGAGCTGCCGCTGCGGACCGTCGCGGCCGGGGATCCCGTCCCGCTCGCCGCGGGACGCCGGGCGCTCGGCTGGTGGCTCCTGGGCACCGGCCGGGCGATGCTCGCGCTCGCCCGCTCGCACGTGCTCGACCGGACCCAGTTCGGCCGTCCCCTGGCCTCCTTCCAGGCCGTACGGCACCGGCTCGCCGAGACCCTCGTCGCGCTCGACGGCGCCGAGGCGACCCTCCTGGCCGCCGAGGACGACCTCGGCTGCCTGCTCGCCAAGGCGGCGGCCGGACAGGCAGCGCTGACGGCCGCCCGGCACTGTCAGCAGGTCCTCGGCGGGATCGGCTTCACCGCCGAGCACGATCTGCACCGGCACGTCCGGCGCGCCCTCGTGCTGGACGGACTGCTGGGCAGCGCCCGGGAGTTGACGCGGGAGGCTGGGCGCCTCGTACGGGAGGGCCGCTCGGCTCCGCGACTTGTTCAGCTGTGACACTCACCCGTGACCCGCGATGTCGTCCAGGGTCCACCACGTGCCCGACTGCCACAGGCGGCCGTCCCAGACGGCGCGTTGGGCGCCACGGGGGTCGTCGAGGGTGTGGGCCCCGGCCGCGTCGAGGACCATGGTGGTGCGCCGGGCGACGCCATAAGCGGGCCAGCTCGGCAGGCCTTCGGCGGTGGGGACGCCGGTCGTGACGAACGCCGCCCAGGCCTCGTGCAGCCGCTGGTTCACGCCCTGCCCGCCGAGCCAGACGGCGTCGCCGTCCGTGCCATGCATCGCGGGCAGGGCACCGGACGGGGCGACGGCGGGCGGCAGGCCGGTCAGCGGCACGTCGTAGCGGGAGCGCCACACGGGGGCGTGCGCGGACTGGGCGTCGGCGAGGCGGGTCGAGGGGATGCCGTACCGTTCGTCGGTCATGAGGTCGACCCGCAACTGGAGCGGATCTTGGGCGAGTTCGGGACGCGCCGCAATGTACGCGGCGAGGATCCGGTCGCGCGCGGCGGTACCGAAGTACTCCTCCAGCACGCGGTCGGCCTGCTCGGCCGCGTCGGGATCCAGCAGTTGGTAGAGGGCGCATTCGTTGACGCACGTCTGCACCAGCAGTGGGATCCCCGCGGCGGCGCCCGCCTCGATGGCGTCCAACGGCCTGACGGTGAGGGCGAGACCGTCGAGGGACGGGCGCCACAGCCAGCCGGCCCGCGTGCCCTCGCCCAGCATGGTCTGCGCGGCGAGGATCTCCTCGGCGCTCACCTTCCGGAGGTGCCGCGTTCCGGCTCCCAGTGTGCGCAGGAACCGTCGGGTGATCGCGGCGTCCTGGTCCCGGTCGGCGATGTGGTCCGCCCCGCCGCTCGACGAGGCGGCCCGGTGGATCATGCCCCGGGTGAGGGGTGAGGCGAGCAGGTTGGCGACGGACTTGGCGCCGGCGGACAGTCCGTAGAGCGTGATCCGGTCCGGGTCGCCGCCGAAGCCGGCGATGTTCTCGCGAACCCAGCGCAGCGCGGCGATCTGGTCGTGCAGACCGAAGGCGCCCGTGTGCTCCTCGCCGTCCACGGCGAGGAACCCGAGCGCGCCCAGCCGGTAGTTGAACGTCACGACGACCACGCCGTGGCGGCGTGCGAAGGTACGGCCGTCCCCGGCGATGTCGCTCCCGGTACCGACCTGGTATCCGCCGCCGTGGATCCACAGCAGGACGGGGAGGCCCCCCGCGTCGGCCGGGGCCGTCACATTGACGTACAGGCAGTCCTCGGACGGTTCCGGCAGCACGGGAGCGTCGGTGGGACCTGCCGCACCGGCGGGGACTGGCATCGGCGGTTGCGGGGCGGGTGCCCCGTACGCCGTCGCGTCGCGCACCCCGCTCCACGGCTCGGCCCGACGCGGCAGTCGCAGGCGCGACGGGCCCACGGGCGGAGCCGCGTAGGGGATGCCTCGCCAGGCGAGGACGCCCTCGTCGATCTCGGCGCCCCGCACCTTGCCGCCGGTCGTGTCCACGACGTACGCCGTCATACCGTCCGTGCCCTTCTGCCGTGACGTCAGAACCGTGCCTGCGTCCGTCCCCGCGCGGTGACGTCGGCGCGCCGGGCGGCGACCTCGCTCGTGCCCGGCTGCCAGGTCTCGGCCATATACCCCTCGATGAGGTGCGCCTCGTCGAGGGTGGCCGCGCCGGCGATCTGGCGGTAGTGCCGCAGCAACCGGTGGACACCGCGCTGGTCGTTGTTCACGATGTCGGCGGCCAGCCTATGGGTGAAGGGGAGCAACTCGTCGTGCGGCACGACATGGTTGACCAGTCCGAGGCCGAGCGCCTCCTCGGCGGTCAGGAAGTTGCCGGTGAGCGACATCTCGACGGCCCGCCGGTGCCCGACGGCCTGGGCGAGGAGTACGGTCGCGCCGCCGCCCGGCATGATGCCGAGCCGGGCGTGGGTGTCGGCGAACCGGGCGCGCCGCGACGCCACCAGGAACGTGCACTGCAGGGCCACTTCGAGCCCGCCCGTCACCGCGACGCCGTTGACCGCTCCGATGACGGGCTTGCCGATCACCGGCAGGAAGCGGAAGAGTCCGTTGGCGTCGCGCTCCGGCCCTTGACCGGGCGCCCGGGGGATCGCGGTCGGCGGCGACTCCCCCGACACCTCCTTGAGGTCGACCCCGGCGCAGAAGGCGGGATCCGTGCCGGTCAGGATCACGGCATCGACGTCGAGGGACTTGCCCGCGGCCGTGATCGCGTCCCACAGCGCGAAGATGACCTCCCGGCTCAGCGCGTTGCGCGCCTCGGGCCGGTTGAGCGTCACCGTCGCGATCCGCTCCTCGACGTCGACAAGGACAACAGGCTCCCGCCCGGCCAAAACGCCACCTCCACCCTCCACCCGAAAGCACCTCACAGCCGACGCGACCTCACAGCCGCAAGAACCTCGTTCTCAGAATGTGCATACCTTAATATCGTCACATGAAAATAGACGGTACGGTCCGCGGGTTGTCGGACGCCGCGGAACGGGCTCGCACCCTCGAGGAGCACGGCTACGACGCCGCGTGGGCCGGAGAGGTCAATCAGGACCCCTTCCTCCCCCTGGCCGTCGCCGCCGGGGCGACCGGGCGCATCACCCTGGGCACGTCCGTCGCGGTGGCGCTCGCCCGCTCCCCGATGACCCTCGCCCACACCGCCGACGACCTCCAACGACACAGCCGCGGCCGGTTCGTGCTCGGACTCGGCTCCCAGGTGAAGGCCCATGTCGTACGCCGCTTCTCCATGCCGTGGGGCAGACCGGCCGCGCAGATGCGCGAGTACGTCCTCGCCCTGCGGGCGATCTGGTCGGCGTGGCACGACGGCACCCCCCTGGACTTCCAGGGCGAGTACTACCGCCACACCCTGATGCCCCCGGACTTCGTGCCGCCCCCGCACGACTTCGGGCCGCCACGCGTGCTGCTCGCCGGCGTCGGCGACGTGATGACCCGGGTCGCGGGTGAGGTCGCGGACGGCTTCCTCTGCCACGGCTACACCACCGCCCGCTGGATCCGCGAACGGACGCTGCCCGCCCTGCGCGAGGGGCGCGCACGCGCGGGCGCGTCCCTCGACGACTTCGAGGTGCTGGGCACCCCGTTCCTCGTCACGGGCACCGACAAGGAGATCGAAACGACCCTCCCGGTGCTCCGCGGCCGTATCGCCTTCTACGCCTCCACACCGGCGTACCGGGGCGTCTTCGCACTGCACGGATGGGACGCCGCGAGCGAGGAGCTGACCGCGCTGTCGAAGGCGGGGCGCTGGCAGGACATGGCGGGGCTGATCACGGACGAGATGGTCGACGCGTTCGCGGTCGTCGCCCCCGCGGACGAGTTGCCCGCCCGAGTCGCCGACCGCTTCGGCGGGCTGCTGACCCGTCTCTCGTTCACCCCTCCGCCGAGCCTGGACCGTGAAGCCGCCATGGACCTCGTCGCGCGTCTGCGCGCCTGCTGAACCACGCCGCACCACAACCCATCGCACCCATCGCACCCCTCTCATCCCCTCGCATCCCACCGAACCGCACCGGGAGTGCCTGTGACCGACCTCTGGAACGACCTGCTCACCTGCCTGGAACTGCGCCCCGCCCCCTCGGCACCCGAGGCCGTCACGGGCTTCGAGGGCTCCAACCAACACCTCAGCTATCACCGGCTGTTCGGCGGGCAGCTGCTCGCCCAGTTCGTCCGGGCCGCCGCTCTCACCTGCCCGGACAAGGCCGTCAAGTCCCTGCACGCCCAGTTCCCGCGCGAGGGCCTGACCGACGAACCCGTGCGCTACGAAGTGACGCGCCATCGCGAGGGGGGCACCTTCGCGACGCTGACGATCGTCGCCCGGCAGACGCCGGGCGTCATCGCCACCGCCTCGGTGTCCCTGCACGCCGAGGAGGACGGACTCGACCAGCAGAGCGACTTCGAGGTCCCCTCCGTGCCCGGCGCGGAGCACGACACGGACCTCGGCCTCATCCCCTGGACGACCCGGTCGGTCACCGACCTGGAGTCCCCGAAGGCGGAGCCGCCCGCGTACGACCTGTGGATGCGCACGCCGGAGGTCGCCCCCGAACTCGCCCCGGCGCTCATCTCCTACGCCACCGACCTGACGCTCATCGGCACCGCCGTGCGCCGCCTCGACGGGATCTCCCAGCGGGACTCGCGCACGGCGTTCACCTCCGCCGTCACCTCGCACAGCCTCTGGTTCCACCGGCCACCGCGCACCGAGGACTGGCTGCTGCTGCACCAGCACAGCCCGATCCTCGCCCACGGCCGCTGCTTCGGCCGGGGGGACGTCCTGACCGAGGACGGCGCTCTCGTCGCCTCGTACGCCCAGGAGGCACTGCTCCGCTTCCGGAGCTGATCCAGCGTCGACTTCCTAGGCTGATGCACCGGCGGCGGGGTTGGTCCGGGGTGCCGATCAGTGGGGCGCCCCGGACGGTCAGGGAGCCGGGACCTCGATGACCGTCGCCGACCCCATACCGCCGCCCGCACAAAGGGCTGCCACCCCGATGCCACCGCCGCGCCTGCGCAGTTCGTGGACGAGCGTGACCAGCATGCGGGCCCCGGTGGCGGCGACCGGGTGGCCGAGGGAGCAGCCGCTGCCGCTGAAGTTCACCGTGTCCGGGTCGAGTTCGAGCAGCCGGACTGCGGCGACGGGCACCGAGGCGAACGCCTCGTTGATCTCGAACAGGTCGACGTCGGCGATCGACAGGCCCCCGCGGGCCAGGGCCTTGGGGATCGCCTTCACCGGGGCGAGGCCCATCTCGGCGGGGTCGACGCCGACGGACGCCCAGGACCGTACGGTGGCGAGGGCCGTCAGCCCCTCGCGGGCCGCCGTCGCCTCGCTCGCGACGACCAGAGCGACCGCGGCGTCGTTCGCACCGCCCGCGTTGCCCGCCGTGATGCTGAACCCGTCGATCTCCGGGTGCAGGGGCTTCAGCTTGGCCAGTTTCTCGGCGCTGGTGTCCCGGCGCGGGTGCTCGTCGACGGAGAACAGCCCGTGCGGGGTCTCGATCGGGACGATCTCCTCCTTGAAGCGGCCCTCGTCGATGGCCGCCACGGCGTTGCGGTGGGAGCGCAGTGCCCAGGCGTCCAGTTCGGCGCGGGTGAGGCCCACCGCGACGGCGGTGTTCCAGCCCACCGTGATCGACATGTCCTTGTTGGGGGCGTCGGGGCGGTCGGGGTGGGTGGGTGACATCCAGGGTTCCCACTCGCCGTCGACCCGGAAGAGCGCCTTCGGGGAGGTGGAGGCCGAGTTGACGCCGCCGGCGATGACGAGTTCGTCCATGCCCGCCATCACGCTCGCGGCGGCGCTCTGGACGGCGGCCATGCCCGCGGCGCAGTGCCGGTTGTTGGCCAGCCCCGCGACCGAGGTGAGCCCCGCGGTGACCGCGGCGTGCCGGGCCAGGACGCCACCGCCGTAGAGGCCCTCGCCGAGGATCACGTCGTCGATGAGGGCCGGGTCGAGGCCCTCGGCCGCCGCGGTGACGATGTGGTGGGCCAGGTCGAACGCGGTCGTGTCGCGCAGGGTGCCCTTGAGGGCGGTGCCGATGGGGGTGCGCAGGGCGGACGCGATGACTGCTTCAGGCATGGGTGGTCTCCAACTCGGCCAGGAGGGTGCGGCGCAGCAGTTTTCCGGTCTCGGTCTTGGGGAGTTCGGCTCGGAACACGATGGCGTCCGGGGTCTTGGACGAGCGGAGCCGGTCCTTGACCCACTGCCGGATCTCGGCCGGGTCGCCCGCGCCGACGACGATGGCGACGATCCGATGCCCCCACTCGGGGTCGGGCAGCCCGACGACGGCCGCCTCGACGATGCCGGGGTGGGCGAGGAGTACGTCCTCGATCTCGGCCGGGGCGATGTTCTCGCCGCCACGGATGATGGTGTCGTCGGCGCGCCCCTCGATGAAGAGGTAACCCTCGGCGTCGAGCCGTCCGCGGTCCCGGGTGGCGAACCAGCCCGCCGCGTCCAGGGCGCTACGCCCGCCGTACTCGCCGGAGATCTGCTCACCCCGCACGAAGACCAGCCCGGTCTCTCCCGCCGGGGCCGGCTTGTCGTCGTCCGTGCGGATCTGGATCTCGATTCCGGGCAGCGCCCGGCCCACCGAGCCGAGGCGGTCGCGTACCGCGGGGTCGTCCGACACGGACGCCTGCCAGTGGTCGTCGGGGCCGAGGACGGCGATGGAGGAGGCGGTCTCGGTCAGGCCGTAGGCGTTGACGAAGCCGGTCTGCGGGAAGATGCGCAACGCCCGTTCCACGATGGGCCCCGGGGTGCGCGCACCGCCGTAGGCGAGGCTGCGCAGCAGGGGCGTCCCGGCGTCGTCGCCGGGCACCTCGGCGACGATCCGGGCGAGCATGGTGGGGACCACGAGGGCGTGGGTGATCCGCTCTTCGCGCACGGTCTCCAGCCACTGCCGTGGTTCGAAGGCCTGCAGGTACACGATCCGGCGGCCGGAGTAGAGGTTCGTCAGCAGGTTCATCAGTCCCGCGACGTGGTACGGCGGTACCGCCACCAGCGACGCGTCGTCCTCCTCGGCCGAGGCGAACTCCTGGGTGTTCAGCACGTAGGCGAGCAGATGGCGGTGCCGGAGCACGGCCGCCTTGGGCTCGGCGGTCGTGCCGCTGGTGTAGAGCAGCACGGCGACGGAGTCCTGGTCCTGCGGCGGGTCCAGGAACTCCACGTCCTGCCGCTCGTCGAGGAGGGCTTCGAGGTCGGCCGGGCGCAGGACCACGGCGCCGGGATGACGGGCCAGCAGGGCGTTCAACTGCTGCTCGCCCAGCCGGTAGTTGACCGGGACGAAGGGAACGCCCGCCAGAGCGGCTCCGAACAGGGCGACGGGATAGGCGAGTTGGTTGGCGCCGAGGTGGACGACGGCCTGACGGCCCCGGAAGCGGTGGGCGGCGGCATGGGCGCGGCGCAGCAGTCCGGCGGCGGTCAGCGAACGGCCGCCCGCCGTTATCACCGCCCGATCGCCGGCCGAAGCCGCCATCTCAAGGATCATGGTGATATTCATGAGAATGCTATTCTCATATACACAGAGCCCTGCTTGCAAGAGAGGATAACCTTGATGCAGATCAGTGGGAGTTCCGCGGTCGTGGTCGGTGGGGCGGGGGGCCTGGGCGAGGCCACCGTCCGTCGCCTCCACGCGGCCGGAGCGAAGGTGGTCGTGGCCGACCTCGCCGACGAGAAGGGCAAGGCGCTCGAGGCGGAGTTGGGGGTGCGATACGTACGGACGGACGCCACCGACGAGAACGACGTCAAGGCGGCGATGGCCGAGGCCGAGGCGGCGGGACCGCTCAGGATCTCGGTGGACGCGCACGGCGGCCCGGCCAGTGGCGGCCGCCTCGTCGGCAAGGACGGCGAACCCCTGGACCTCGCGGGCTTCCGGAAGACCATCGACTTCTACCTCACGGCCGTCTTCAACGTCATGCGCCTGGCGGCCGCGGCCATCGCACGCCAGGAGGCGGTCGACGGCGACCGGGGCGTCATCGTCAACACCGCGTCGATCGCGGCGTACGAGGGGCAGATCGGGCAGATCCCGTACGCCGCCGCCAAGGGCGGGGTGGTCGCCATGACCCTCGTCGCCGCGCGCGACCTCTCGCCGCTGGGCATCCGGGTCGTCACGATCGCCCCGGGCACCTTCCTCACCCCGGCCTACGGCGCGGCGGGCGACCAACTGGAGGCCTACTGGGGGCCCAAGGTCCCGCATCCCCAGCGCATGGGCCGCTCCCCCGAGTACGCGGCTCTCGTGGAGCACATCTGCGAGAACGACTACCTCAACGGCGAGGTCATCCGCCTCGACGGCGCCCTCCGCTTCCCGCCGAAGTGAACGGCCGACCGAACGTGAGCGGCGAGCTGAAGGGGAAGGTGGCGTTCGTCGCCGGGGCGAGCCGGGGCATCGGCCGCAACATCGCGCGCGGACTCGCGGGGGCCGGAGCCGCGGTCGCGGTCGCCGCGCGCTCCGAGGAGGAGGGCCGGATACCGGGCACGATCCACGCCGTCGCCGAGCGGATCACGTCGGCGGGTGGCCGCGCCCTCGCGGTCGCGTGCGACGTGACCTCCGAGGCGTCGGTCGAGGCCGCCGTGGCCGCGACCGTCGCGGAGTTCGGCGGGATCGACATCCTGATCGCCAACGCCGGGGTCATGTGGCTCGGCCCGGTCGAGTCCACACCGCTCAAGCGCTGGCAGTTGTGCCTGGACGTCAATCTCACCGGGGTCTTCCTCGTCACCAAGGCGGTCATCCCGCACATCAGGGCGCGCGGCGGGGGCTCGCTGGTGGCGGTGACGACCAACGGGGTCGGCATGACCGACCGGGGCGCCAACGCGTACTGGGTCTCCAAGGCGGGGGTCGAGCGCCTCTATCTCGGGCTCGCCGCCACCCTCAAGTCCGACAACATCGCGGTCAACTGCCTGGCCCCGTCGCGTGTCGTCGTCACCGAGGGCTGGCGGGCCGGGGGCGGCGGACGCGAGATCCCACCGGAGATGATCGAGCCCCCGGAGGCGATGGCCCACGCCGCGATACGCCTGGCCGGCCAGGACGCGAGCGGTATCACCGGCACGGTGCAGAAGTCGGAGTCGATGCCGGGGTGAACGGAAGGGGTCCCGGGAGTCGAACTCCCGGGACCCCTTCGCATGTCGCTGCGCGCGGCCCACGCCCTACGAGCCGTGCTCGCCCAGGCGGGGCGGGGGTCCGTACACGGGCTCGTACCCGGCCACCCGCACGGGACCGCGTACGAGGCGGAAGTCCCCGGCCGTCACGATCGCCTCCGGCGTCGCCGCCAGCGCCTGCGGCAACGTCCGTACGGCCGCCGCGGGCACGCCCAGGGGGCGCAGGCGTGTCTCCCAGGCGGTCGCGGTGTCGCTCGCCAGCGCCTTCGTCACCAGGTCGAGCACCTCCTCACGACGCGCCGCCCGTTCGGCCATCGCCGCGAAGCCCTCGATGCCCGCCTCCCCGGCGAAGGACT
This sequence comes from Streptomyces sp. RLB3-17, assembly GCF_007113425.2. Taxonomy (NCBI): domain Bacteria; kingdom Bacillati; phylum Actinomycetota; class Actinomycetes; order Kitasatosporales; family Streptomycetaceae; genus Streptomyces; species Streptomyces sp. RLB3-17. The sequence continues at coordinate 1,091,757 of NZ_CP041610.2, forward strand.
TCCAGAAGCTGTCGTGGGTGATGAACAGGGCCAAGTGGCCGTCCGCCGTGGGGAAGAGCTGCGCCGGTACGTAGTAGGAGTGCGCGCCCAGCGGCAGACGGCGCGGCTCGACCCCCTCGTTGAGGTAGGCGGACGCCCGGTAGTTGAGCTGGGAGAGCATCACGTCCCGCAGTGACACCTCGACCTGCCCGCCGCGGCCCGAGACGATCTGCGCGAGCAGTCCCAGTGCCGCGGTGAGGCCGGAGGAGTTGTCGGCCGAGGAGTAGCCGGGCAGGGTCGGCGGCCCCGCCGGGTCGCCGGTCAGCGCGGCGACGCCGGTGGCCGCCTGGACGACGTAGTCGAAGGCCGGGTCGTCGCCCGCGTCCAGGCCGAAGCCCGTGAGCGCGACACAGACGATCCGTTCGTTCCACTTCTTCAGCGCCTCGTAGGTGAGGCCGAGCCGGCGGATCGCCGACGGTTTCAGGTTGACCAGCAACGCGTGGGCGTCCGCGACGAGTTCGCCGAGTCGTTCCTGACCGCTCGGCGTGGTCAGGTCGAGGCGGACACTGCGCTTGCCCCGGTTGAGGCTGGCGAAGTACGCGTCGCTCACCTGCCGGGAGATGTCCCCGCCCGGCGGCTCGATCTTGATGACCTCGGCGCCGAGGTCGGCGAGCATCATCGTGGCGTAGGGGCCCGCCAGCATGTGGCCGACCTCCAGGACGCGGATGCCGGACAGCGGCCCGGCGGTCTCGGGGCCGGTGGTCTCGGGGCCGGTGGTCATCGGAAGTCCGCCGCGATCCCTGCGAGCACCTCACGGGTCCGGCGCTTGGAGGCGATCAGTTCCTCGCGGCCCTCGCCGATCGGCAGCAGCCGTACCGACAGATCGGTGACGCCGGCGTCGGCGAAGCGCCGGAAGCGGGCCGCGATGGCCCTCTCGTCACCGGCCGCGCACAGGTCGCCGATGTCCCGGGCGTCGCCGTAGTCGAGGAGCCGCTGGTAGTTGGGCGAGATCTCGGCCTCCCCGAGGATCCGGTTGGCCCGCTCGCGCGCCGCGTCGACCTCGCCGGGCCGGCACAGACACACCGGGATGCCCGCGACGATCCGTGGCGCCGGACGCCCCGCGCCGTCCGCCGCCTTGGTGATACGGGGTACGACGTGGTCGGCGACCGCGCGTTCGTCGGCCATCCACAGCACGGTCCCGTCCGCCCGCTCGCCCGCGAGTGCCAGCATGACCGGGCCGAGCGCGGCGAGCAGCACCGGAAGGGGGGCCACGGGGCCGAGGTCGAGCGGGTTGTGCACGGTGAACGTGCCGTTCTCGACGTCGACCGGGCCCGGTCCGCGCAGCGCCGCGTCCAGGACCTCCAGATAGTCACGGGTGAAGGCGGCGGGCCGCTCGTAGGGCAGTCCGAGCATGTCCTGGACGATCCAGTGGTGGGAGGGTCCGAGGCCCAGGGCGAGCCGCCCGTTCGCGGCGCCCTGTGCGGACAGCGCCTGGCGCGCGAGGGCGATCGGGTGCTGTGTCTGGAGCGGTACGACCGCGGTCCCGATCTCGATCCGCTCGGTCCGCGCGCCCATCAGGGCCACGGCCGTCAACGCGTCGAAGTCCGTGGGGATCTGGGGCACCCAGGCGGTGTCGAGGCCCGCCCGCTCCGCCCAGGTCACGTCGTCGATCATCCGCGCGACCTTGCGCGCGGAGTCCCCACGCTCCGGCCCGATCATCACACCGACCCGCACAGTGCCTCCCAGTTTTCGAGGTTTCGGGGTTCCGGGGTTCCCGGGTTCCGTTGTTCCGTTGTTCCGAGGTTCGGGTATTTCGAGTGGCCGGCCTCCCGCGTCGTCCGGCGGCGGCAGGTCAGGGGGTCGCGGGCGAGGCGGGGACGACCGCCGTCAGGGCACGCATCTGCGCCACGATGGCGTCGAGGGGGGTTCCGGTGGGGAAGACCGCCGCCGCACCCGCCGCCTTCATGCGGGGCACGTCGTCCGGCGGGATGGTGCCGCCCACGACGACGGCGATGTCCTCGGCCCCGGCGGCCCGCAGCCCCTCCACGACCCGCGTCGTCAGTGCCAGGTGCGCGCCGGAGAGGATGCTGAGGCCGACCACGGCCACGTCCTCCTGGAGCGCGGTCGCCACGATGGTGTCGACGCGCTGACGGATGCCGGTGAAGACCACCTCGAACCCGGCGTCCCGCAGCGTCCGCGCGACGATCTTGGCCCCCCGGTCGTGGCCGTCCAGACCGGGTTTGGCGATGAGCACACGGGACGACATCAGAACACCACCGGTTGCCGGAACTCGCCCCAGACCGCCTTGAGGGCGGCGACCATCTCGCCGACCGTGCAGTAGGCCTTGGCGCAGTCGATGAGCAGGGGCATGAGGTTGTCGGTGCCCTCGGCGCCGCGGGCGAGGGCGGCGAGGCGGTCCCGTACGGCCGCGGCGTCGCGGGTGGCCTTCACGTCGGCGAGCCGCTTCAACTGCCGGTCGCGGCCTTCTCCGTCGAGCTCGTACGTCTCCAGCCGGGGCGGCGGCTCGGGCGTGGCGAAGCGGTTGACGCCGACGACCGGCCGGGTGCCCGCTTCGACGTCCTGGTGGAGGCGGTAGGCCTCGTCGGCGATGAGGCCCTGGAGGTAGCCGTCCTCGATCGCCCGGACCATTCCCCCGTGGTGTTCCAGGTCCGCCATGATCTCGACGATGCGTTCCTCGGTGGCGTCCGTGAGGGCTTCCACGAAGTACGAGCCGCCGAGTGGGTCCGCGACCCGGGCGACGCCGGTCTCGTGGGCGAGGATCTGCTGGGTGCGCAGGGCGAGCGTCGCCGACTCCTCGCTGGGCAGCGCGAACGGCTCGTCCCAGGCCGCCGTGAACATCGACTGGACGCCGCCCAGCACCGAGGCCATCGCCTCGTACGCCACCCGGACCGTGTTGTTCTGCGCCTGCGGCGCGTACAGGGAGGCCCCGCCGGCCACACAGCCGAAGCGGAACATCGACGCCCTGTCGGTGCTCGCGCCGTACCGCTCGCGGACGATGGTCGCCCAACGTCTGCGGCCCGCACGGTACTTGGCGATCTCCTCGAAGAAGTCGCCGTGGGTGTAGAAGAAGAAGGAGATCTGCGGGGCGAACCGGTCGATCGTCATCCGGCCGCGCGCCAGCACCGTGTCGCAGTAGGTGACGCCGTCGGCGAGCGTGAACGCCATCTCCTGCACGGCGTTGGCGCCGGCGTCGCGGAAGTGCGCGCCGGCCACCGAGATCGCGTTGAACCGCGGCACCTCGGCGGCGCAGAACTCGATGGTGTCGGCGATCAGCCGCAGCGACGGTTCCGGCGGCCAGATCCAGGTGCCCCGGGACGCGTACTCCTTGAGGATGTCGTTCTGGATCGTCCCGGTGAGTTTCGCCCGGGGTACTCCGCCGCGCTCGGCGGCGGCCACGTAGAACGCCAGCAGGATCGCCGCCGTGCCGTTGATGGTGAAGCTGGTGCTGATCCGGTCGAGGGGGATGTCCTCGAAGAGCACCTCGGCGTCGGCGAGCGTGTCGAGGGCGACGCCGACCCGGCCGACCTCCTCGCTCACCTCCGGATCGTCGGAGTCGTAGCCGCACTGGGTGGGCAGGTCGAGCGCCACGGACAGTCCGGTGCCGCCCTGTTCGAGGAGGTAGCGGTAGCGCCGGTTGGACTCCTCGGCGGTGCCGAAGCCGGAGTACTGACGCAGCGTCCACAGCCGCCCCCGGTAGCCGGCGGAGTAGTTGCCGCGGGTGAAGGGGAAGCGCCCCGGTGCGGGCGGCTCGACGGTCCGGTCCCCGGGCCCGTAGACCGCCTTGAGGGGAATCCCGGAGGCCGTGCGGGAGAAGTCGTCCTTCTCAGGCGGCTTCACGGGACTCTTCTCCGGTGGCTTCGCTTCAGACGTCATCGCAATTGGTCCTTCATCACCTTGCCGGTGGCGTTCAGCGGCAGCTCTTCGAGGAACTCCACATACCTGGGCACCTTGAACCCGGCCATCCGCTCCCGGCTCCAGGCGATCAGCTCACCCGCCGCGAGGGCCCCGCGAGGGACCACGAAAGCCTTGCCCACCTGGCCGAGCCGCTCGTCCGGTACGCCGATCACGGCGGCCTGGGCGACGGCCGGATGCTCCATCAGGAAGCCCTCGATCTCGGCCGGGTAGGCGTTGAAGCCGCCCACGACGAACATGTCCTTCTTGCGGCCGACGATCCGCAGCCGACCCCGCTCGTCGAGCGTCCCGAGGTCCCCGGTGTGCAGCCAGCCGTCCGGGTCGATCGCCTCGGCGGTCGCGGCCGGGTCGTCGAGGTAGCCGCGCATGACGCTGTACCCGCGCACCAGGACCTCTCCGTCGTCCGCGATCCGGATCTCGACGCCGTCGCAGGGGGTGCCGACGGTCGTCGCGATGTCCTCGAAGGAGTCGCCGGGGCGCGAGGCCGTGGCCGTACCCGCCTCGGTCAGGCCGTAGCCCGTCATGACGGTGCGGAAGGGCAGGTCGGTGACGATTCTGCGGACGAGGTCGACCGGGATGTCGGCGGCTCCGGTGACGGCGACCCGCAGCGAGGACAGGTCGTGGCCGCCCTGTGCGGCCAGCAGTGAGTGGTAGAGGGTGGGCGGGCCCGGCAGGACCGTCACCTTCTCGCGCTCGACCAGTGCGAGGACCCGGTCCACGTCGAAGACCGGCACCGGGAGGATGGTCGCGCCCCTGATCAGGGACGTGATGCAGCCCGCCTTGTAGCCGAAGATGTGGAAGAACGGGTTGACGATCAGATAGCGGTCGCCCTCCCTGAGGTCCGCCAGGTCGCACCACTCCGCGTACAGCCGGAGTGTCTGGGCGTGTGTCATCAGCACGCCCTTGGGCCGCCCGGTGGTCCCCGAGGTGAACACGATGTCGCACACGTCGTCGCCGCTCACCTCGGCCTCGTAGGGCGAACCGCTCGCGAGGAAGTCCGACTTGATGTCGAACACGGGCACGCCGGACGGCACCTCGAAGTCCAGACCGAGGAAGCCCTTCTCGACGAGGACGACCTTGGCTCCGCTGCGGCGGATGATGTCACCCGCCTCGTCCGCCTTGAACCGGGTGTTGACCGGGACCAGGACACCGCCGGCGGTCAGCAGCCCGAAGGCCGCGATGATCCACTCGGCGGAGTTGGGCGCCCAGATCGCCGCCCGGTCGCCCCTGCCGACGCCCGCCGCCGCGAACGCCCCTGCGGCGGTGCGCACGCGATCGGCCAACTCCCTGAAGGTGAGCCGAAGTTGACCGTCCACGACCGCTTCGGCGTCACCGAAGCGGTCGGCCGCGCCCAGCACCATCCGCGGGATGGTCTCCCCTTTCATACGCCGATCAACCGGGCCAGGTTGCCGCCCATGATCATGGCCTGGTCGGCCTCCTTCATGCCCTGGATCGCGTCGATGTAGGTGACCGGGTCGGCCAGGCCCTCGGGGTGGGGGTAGTCGGAGCCGAACAGCACCCGCTCGACGCCGATGATCCCGGCCAGCTCGGCCATGTCCTCCTCCCAGAACGGGCTGATGTGGATCCGGTTCTTGACCTCTTCGACCGGATCGCCCAGGAAGCCCTGCGGCTGCTTCTTGTAGACGTCGGCCAGCTGGTCGAGGAGCGGCACCAGCCAGGAGGATCCGTTCTCGATGACCGAGACCTTGAGTTCGGGGAACCTGAACAGCGCTCCATGGCAGACCCAGGAGGCCACGGAGTCGGTGACCGGCCGCCATTCGCCCAGCATCCGGAAGGTCTGCGCCTGGAACGGCGTCATCTCCTGGCTCTTGCCCTCCCAGTCGCTGGAGTAGCGGGAGTAGCCGCTGTCGGAGGAGTGCATCGACACCAGCACCCCGGCCTCCTCGACCCGCTTCCAGAAGGGGTCGAACTCCGGCAGCGCGAAGGACCGCGAGCCGCCGAACCCGGGGACCGGGGCGGGCCGGACGAGGATCGACCGCGCGCCGCGCTCCAGACACCACTCCAGCTCGGCGATCGCCTTGTCCAGGATCGGCAGGCTGATCACCGGCGTGGTGAAGATCCGGTCCTTGTAGTTGAACTTCCAGGTGTCGTACAGCCACTCGTTCAGCGAGTGGACGACCGCGTGGATGAGCTCCGGGTCGTCCCGCATCCGCTCCTCGATGAGACTGGCCAGAGTCGGGAAGTTCAGCGCCTGCTGGATCCCCATCTCGTCCATGAGCTCCAGACGCGGCCCGGGCTCACGGAACGCGGGAATCGACTTCATCGGCTCGCCGAACAGCTCGCGGTGCGACTTGCCCTCCGGATTGCCCTCCCGGAAGTACTGCTCCCACGCCCCCGGCCGGGCCACCACCGAGAACGTGGGGTTGGGGATGTAGTCGCTGATCCGACCACGGATCGCGATCTTCGTACGACCCTTCACCTGCACGTACTGGATGGCGCCCTCGTACTGCTTCGGCAGGTACCGGGTGAGCGCATCCTCCGTCTCGTACAGGTGGTTGTCGGCGTCGAACAACGGATACGGCAACACGCGCGACGGCATGAGATCCTCCTTCGCTGATTATGAGAATCCTATTCTCAATTTTCTCGTGCGGCAATGTCTCGACGGAGAACGAACTTCTGCACCTTGCCGCTCGCCGTCCGCGGGAACTCCGGCACGACATGCAGCTCCTCCGGCCACTTCTGCCGGGCCAGGCCCGCCCGTTCGAGGTGGGCGCGCATCTCGTCGAGCGTGGGCGCGGGGTGACCGGGCCTCAGCCGCAGGACCGCAGCCGCGTGTTCGCCGAAGCGGGCGTCGGGGGCCGCCACCACGGCGGCCTCGGCCACGGCCGGCAGGGCGAGCAGCGCCTCCTCGACCTCCAGGGCGCCGATGTTCTCGCCGCCGCGGATGATGATGTCGGCCTTGCGGTCGGTGATGGTGAGGTAGCCGTCCTCGTCGATCACCCCGATGTCACCGGTGCGGTACCAGCCCTCGCCGTCGAAGGCGCGCTCGGTCAGGGCCGGATCGGTGTACCCGAGGCAGAGGTCGGGTCCGCGGCTGAGGATCTCGCCGTCCTCGGCCAGCCGGATCTCCGTGCCGGGCAGGGCGTCGCCGTCCGTGTGGAGCCGCTTGACCTCGGGAGCGGTGTACCGGGAGCCGGTGATCGAGGGGTGTTCCGTGCTGCCGTACGAGCGGAAGACCGTCATGCCGAGTTCCGTGAGGCGGGTGGTGACCGCGACCGGGACCGCCGCCCCGCCGAGACCCGCGTATTTCATGGCGGCCAGGTGCCGGGGGGTGAAGTCGGGGTGGTCGAGCAGGCTCGTCATGAAGTACGCCGCCCCGCCGCCCACGGTGAGCCCGTCGCTCTCCATCAACTCCAGCACCCGCCCGGGGTCCCAGACGTCGGCGAGGTTCACCGCTGAGCCGTCGAGGACGGGGATGAGGAAGGAGTTCACCATCCCGATGAAGTGCCCGACCGGGGCCGCGGTGAGCTGACGGCCCCGATCGGGCGGGTAGAGCCCGGCGAGCTGGCGCGTCTCGAAGCCCAGTGTCTGATGGGAGTGGACGACACCCTTGGGGTCACGGGTGGTCCCGGAGGTGAACGCGATCAGCGCGGGCGCCGCCGGGTCGGTCGCGAGGACACCGGACAGCGGCTCGTCGGCGAGCAGGTCGTCGAAGTCCCGCCCCACGACGCCGACGACGGGCACGGCGGCCGACAGGTCCGGCTGGTGTTCCATCCGGCCGAAGCGCTCGGCCGTGACGAAGACGCGGGGCGCGACGGCGTCGAGGATGTAGCCGACCTCCTTGCGCCCGTAGAAGTGGACGATGGGCACCACGACCGCTCCGAGGAAGGCCGAGGCCCAGAACACCGCGGCGGCTTCCATCCAGTTGGGCAGCTGGAAGGCGATGACGTCACCGGGGCCCACTCCTCGGGCGCGCAGCCCCGCCGCGAGCCTGCGGGCCGTCCGTTCGACGTCGGCGAAGGTCCCTTCCCAGGGCCGCACGGCCGAGTGCACTCGGAACTCGGCATCGGGGGTGGCGTCGAGGCCGTACGCCAGCAGGTCCCCGATCGTCTCCCGAGTCCACCAGCCCTCCGCTTCGTACCGTTCGATCAGCTCGGCGGGCATCGTTCGCATGGCGGTCCGCATGGCGAGAGCTCCCTCCTCGGTGCGAGAATTGCACTCTCGCAGAGGGAGAAGCTAAATTCCATACATGGTACGAGACCACGGCTTCCACCCGGTCCGGATCAAGCGGATCGTCCAGGAGACAGCCGACACGCGCACATACGTGCTCGACGCGCCGTTCGCCTACCGGGCCGGGCAGTTCCTGACGGTCAGGGCCTGCGGCGCCCTGCGCAGCTACTCGATGTCGAGTTCCCCGGAGACCGACGACGAGCTGATGACGACGGTGAAGCGCGTGCCGGGCGGCCTGGTGTCGAACTGGATGCACGAACATCTCGCACCCGGGGACGTCATAGAGACCACGGCGCCCGCCGGGGTGTTCTGCCTGCGGGAGACCGACGAGCCCCTGGTGGCCTATTGCGGGGGCAGTGGCATCACGCCGGTCCTGTCACTCGTCAAGACCGCGCTGGCGAGAACGGACCGGCGCGTGCGCGTCCTGTCGGCCAACCGGGACGCCGACTCGATCATCTTCGGGTCCGCGCTGACCGAACTGGCCGAGCGACATCCGGACCGGTTCGAGATCCGCCACCACCTGGACGACCAGGGCGGTTTCCTCACGGATCTCCAGGTGCGCGAGTTCGCCGGCGTCGATGTGGACGCGGACTTCTATCTCTGCGGCCCCGCGCCCTTCATGGACCTGGCGGAGCGCGCCCTGCTCGTGCACGGCGTCGAGGCCGAGCAGATCTTCGCCGAGCGCTTCACCCCGGCGGCCGGGGAGACTCCCGGCAGCCCCGGGAGCGGGGGCACGGACACTGCGGAGAGGGAGGGCACGGTCAGCATCGTCCTCGCCGGCAAGCGGCGCTCGGTGCCGCGGCACTCCGGCGAGACCCTGCTGGAGAGCGCCCGCCGGGCCGGTCTCATGCCGCCGTTCTCCTGCGAGTCGGGCAACTGCGGTACCTGCATCGCCCAGGTCACCGAGGGCGAGGCCAAGATGCGCGTCAACAACGCGCTCGACGACGACGAGGTCACCGAGGGCTGGGTGCTGACCTGTCAGGGCGAGCCGGTGACCCCGGACATCACCGTCGTCTACGAGGACTGACGTGCGACGCGCGACCAGATGGGGGCCGCGTCGGTCTGGACCGCCACCCTTCGTAAGAATATGATATTCACTCAGCGAGAATCCCACTCTCCCTCATGGAGAAGCCTGCATGGTTGATCTTGAACTGGACCAGGGGCTCGCGGTCATCACCATCGACCGTCCGCACGCCCGCAACGCCATCGCGCCGGCCACCATGGACCAGTTGGACAAGGCCCTCGACACGGCCGCCGACGCCCTGGCCCTGGTCGTCAGGGGCGCGGGCGACCGGGCGTTCGTCTCGGGCGGCGACCTGAAGGAACTGGCCGCGATCCGCACCGAGGACGAGGCGACGGCCATGGCCCTGCGGATGCGCGGGATCTGCGACCGGCTCGCGCACTTCCCCGGACCGGTGATCGCCGCCCTGAACGGCCATGCCCTGGGCGGCGGCGCCGAGTTCGCCATGGCCGCCGACATCCGGGTGGCCGCGGACGACATCAGGATCGGCTTCACCCAGGTGAACCTCGCGATCATGCCGGCGTGGGGCGGCGCCGAGCGGCTCGCGGAACTGATCGGCCGGGGGCGGGCGTTGATGCTCGCCGGCTCCGGAACCGTGCTCGGCGCCGAGGAGGCCCAGCGGCTCGGGGTGATCGACCGGGTGCTGCCGCGGGCCGACTTCGACCAGGGCTGGCGCGCCCTGGCCCGCTCCCTCGCCTCCGTCCCGGCGCGGGAGATCAAGCACGTCATGAGCGGGGCCGTACCGGCCACCGAGGCGGCGCGCGCCTTCGCCCGCCTGTGGGTGGCCGACGAACACTGGCACGCAGCGGAGAAGGTGATGTCCCGTGGCAAGTGAGGTCCAGGTGGAGACGAGCCCCGTCGGTCCGGTCGTACGGCCGCCCGGCGGCCCCGAACTGGTCGTGCTCTATCTGCACGGCGACCGGCACCTCTCGTGCACCCCGGAGGCCGCGCTCGACCTGGCCGGCCGCCTCGCCCTGTGGACGGACGCCGTCGTGGTCTGCGCCCGCTACGGGGGCACCTTCCCGGACGCGCTGGACGACGTGCACGCCGCGTACGACTACTGCGAGTCCAGGGGACCGGTGGCGGTGGCGGGCGAGCGGTTGGGGGCCGGGCTCGCGGCGGCCCTGCTGGTGCGGCTGCGGGACCTCGGAGCCCCGCCGCCCCTGTGCGGGGTGCTGAACTCGGCGCTGCTCGACCTGACCCTGGACTCCCCGAGCCTGTTGCTCAACGCGGCAGCAGATCCGACCTTCGACGTCTCCGAACTGCGGCGCCGCTGCGCGCACTACGCCGCGGGCACCTCGCGGACCGATCCGCTGCTGAGCCCGTTGCACGCGAACCTCCACGGGCTGCCCCCCGTCCAGCTGCTCGCGGCGGGCACCGATCCCCTGCTGGACGACTCCCTGGGGTTCGCCACCCGCGCGGCGCACTCCGGGGTCACGGTGGACCTGCGGATCCGGCCCGACGCGACGAGCCTGCACCCGGAGTCCGTCACCGCCATGGGCGACTTCATACGGGCGTGGACCCCAGCAGCACGGACAGCACATCACGCATGATCTCGGGGTAGTCGTCCTGCTCGCCGTCCAACAGCCACTGCTGCTGCATTCCGTCGAGCATCGCCAGCATGGCCCGGGCCGCGGCCCGCGGGGACAGACCGCTGGGAAGACGCTCGCCGTACCGCTCGGTGAGCTGGGCGATCATCAGCGCCTGCATGGTCTCGTAGTGGTCGTGCAGGTACTGCTGCGCCGGAGCGGCTCCCGTGACCCCTTCGGCCAGCATCACACTGTGAACCTGGGCCAGACAGGGGTAGGTGTGGTCGTAGGCGACCGCAGCGGCGAGCATCCCCGGCCAGTCGTCCTTGTCGTCATGGCCCTCGAGATGCTCGCGGTTGAGCTTCTCCCTGAAGCGCAGGAGCGCCATGAAGAGCTTCTTCTTACTCGGAAAGTAGTGCAGCACACCCTGCCGGGTCAGCCCCGCCCGCTCGGCGACCGCGTCGATCGAGGTCCCCCGGAAGCCCCGCTCCGCGAACACCCGCAGGGCCGCCTCGAGGATCTCCTCGCGCCGGGTCTCTTCCATCCGGTACCCCTCCCGCGACGGACCGTGCCGACGTAACACTACGGTCGCCGTCGCCGTCGGGGGACCCCTCGAACACGCGCCGTTCGGCGCCCGGCGCCCGTACGACCGGGGCTCAGCGCTCGTGTTCGATCAGGGCGAGGGTGGCGTCGGCCGCGTCCAGCACGATGCCCGTCGAGGCCTTGGCCGCGCCGGCCAGATCGGCCACCAGCCGGACGTCCTTGCGCAGCAGCGCTCCGGCCTGGGACGCGATGCGGTCGAGCGTCCCGCCGGCCGCCGCGATCCGGCCCAGCGCGAAGCTCGATCCACTGCCGTGGGCCATCACCTCGGCGAGAGCGGCGGGATCGACGTCGAACTCCCGGCCGAGCGCGAGGGTGCCCGCCGCGGTCGCGAGATTGGCCGTGAACAGCACGTTGTTGAGGAGTTTGGTGAGCTGCCCGGAGCCCAGCGGGCCCATGTGGACCACGGGATCGCCGTACGTCTCGAACACCTTGCGGCAGAACCGGACGGTGCCGGACTCGCCCCCGACCAGCACCAGCAGACGGCCCTCGGCCGCCGCCGGGCCGCCGCCGCTCACCGGCGCGTCGATGAGCGTGACGCCATGGGCGCGGGCCCGGTCGGCGAGACGGTGGCAGGTGTCGGGGTGGACGGTGCTGTGCACGGCGATCACCCCTCCCCGCCGAAGCCCCGCCAGCACCCCGCGATCCCCCGCGACGACCTCCTCGACGTCCGCGTCGTCGACGACACACACGCACACGAGGTCGCTGCCGGCGGCCAGTTCGGCCGGGGACACGGCGCGCTTCGCGGGCGTGTCGTCGAAGGGGGCGAGCGAGGCGGGTCGGCGTGCCCACAGGGTCGTCTCGAAGCCCGCGTCGACGATCCGGCGTGCCATGGGGGCGCCCTGACTGCCCAGGCCTATGAATCCGACGCGCATCAACGGGTCTCCTGCTCGGCCGGTTGACCGGGCGCGGCGGGGGCTTCCGCCGTGTCGGTCGGCTGCGGTTCGGCCGACTTCGTTGCCGGGCGCCAGAACACGCCGAGCAGACCGGCCGTCGCCGCCACGGCCACCCCGAGGGCGATGCCGCCGCCGGCCCAGCCGGTCACCTCGATGTCCCCGGCATGGTCCACGGAGAGCCGGCCGGGGCCCAGTACCGCCAGGGCCAGCGAGACCACCGCGAGGACGAGGACGTACTCGTAGCCCTCCTTGAAGACGAAGAACCCGTTGGGCCGGTGCGCGAGGACCCCCGCGACCAGCATCACGGAGATGACCGCCGCGCAGGCCAGCGGGGTGAGCAGCCCGGCGATCAGCAGGACGCCCGCGCCGATCTCGGTGACCACGCTCATCCACGCCTGAAGCGTGCCGCCGCGCAGGCCGAGGCCGGTGAACCAGCGGGCGGTGCCCTCGATCCGGCCGCCGCCCCGCCAGTGATTGAGTCCGTGCGCGATCATCACGATCCCCAGGACCACCCGTACCAGCAGCAGCGCTGCCACGTCCGCGTCGCTCAACTCGCCCTCCCGGGCCGCTCTTGTGCCGCGCTCGCGCGAGCCAGCACACACTCCTCGACGAAGGACAGGATCTTGAGGTGGTACGCCATCGCCGTCAGCCCGATGCTCAAGTTGTGGCCGCCGTCCGCCTGTTCGTCGACCACGACGCGCGGCGAGGCGGTGAACAGGGACGCGATGTCGGCCAGCGCCGCGGGCCCGGACCGCCACACCCGCTCGTGCTCGCCGAGGCTGTAGTGCACGGGGACGCGCACCAGTGGGGCGAGTTCGGGAAGGACCAGCGGCCAACTCCTGGCCACGACCCCCTCGTAGGAGGGCGAGGGCGAGGCGAACCGGGCGCCGCCGACGACATCGTCCTCGTAGAGGTGCGAGGGATTCCACAGCAGGTCCCGGACGCTGCCGGCCGCCGGCCTCGGCCACGACTCGTTGTGCCGTACGCCCAGGATGTCCACCGCGTCGTCGTGGTGGTGGCGCCCGATGCCGGCGATCTCCACGCCCAGCAGGTCGCTCCCCCGTTCGTCGGCCGCCATGCGCAGCGCCAGCTCGCAGCCGATCGAGTGCGCCAGCACGAAGACGCCCGCTCCGCGCGGACGCGAGGCGAGCAGCCGGTCCACCGCCGCGTAGGCGAGGTCGACCCGCCGCTCCACCGGGGCCAGCTCCCCACCGTGCGGGGCGGAGCTGCCGTATCCCGGCCGGTCGAGCGCGAGGACGGTGAACCCGAGCGCCGAACCGGTGCGCAGCAGCGACAGGTGCGGCCTGCCCGGGTAGTCGAAGTACCCCGAGTGCGCCGCCCCGCCGTGCAGCGCCAGGACGACGGCCCGGGGCCGGCGCGCCTCCTGGAGCAGCGCCGATACGGGGATGCCGTCGACGTCGACGACACGGGAGACGCCGGTCATGTGTCCGCCCGCAGCAGGATGACCCCGCTCGGGGTGAGGCCGCCGGTGCTCGTCACGGCGACCCGGGCGCCGTCCACCTGGCGCGCTCCGGCCTCGCCGCGCACCTGTGTGACGGCCTCGTGGACGAGCCCCAGGCCGTGGGTGCGGCCGTGCGAGAGCTGGCCGCCGTGGGTGTTCAGCGGGAGCAGTCCGTCCCTGGCGATGTTCTTGCCTCCGTCGAGGAAGTCCTTGGCCTCACCGATGCCGCAGAAGCCGAGCCCCTCGATCCAGGAGAGGCAGTTGAAGGTGAAGCCGTCGTAGAGCTGGGCCACGTCGACGTCCGAGGGACGCAGTGACGTGCGCGTCCACAGGTGGGCGGCCTGGCCGAGCACCTGTGGTTCGTGGGTGAGGGAGCTCTGTTCCCATTCGAGCCGCTCCATGATCTGGGTGCCGACGGCCTCCACCAGGACGGGAGACTTGGCGAGGTCCCGCGCGGCGTCCACGGCCGACACGATGACGGCCACCGATCCGTCGCAGGGCACGTCGCAGTCGTACAGCCCGAAGGGGGTGGTGACCGTCCTGGCCGACAAGTAGTCGTCCATGGTCATCGGATCCCGGTAGATCGCGGTCGGGTTGAGCGCGGCGTTCGCACGCTGGTTGAGCGCGATCCAGCCCAGCGTCTCGCGCGAGGTTCCGTAACGGTGGAAGTGCCGCTGGGCGTTCTGGGCCAGGGTGTGGGCCGCCGAGATCGCCCCGAAGGGCTTCTGCCAGCCCGTGACCCTGCGACCGGCTTCCTGGGTGATCCGGCCGCGCCGGATCAGCTCGCCGTAGGAGGCCTCCCAGACCGTACGGAAGCACAGCACATGCCGGGCGAGTCCCCCCGCGACGGCCAGCATCGCGGCGATGAGTGAGCCGCCGGGACCGAAGGTCTCGGCGCCGCCGTTGTACCAGGTCGGCCTGATGCCGAGGGCGTCCTCCAGCGCGGTGATGCCACCCTCGGCGAAGCCGCCGTAGGCGCCCGCGCCCGGGTAGGTGGCCAGGCCGTCGATGTCGTCGAGGGTCAGGCCCGCGTCCGCGACCGCGCGTTCGCAGGCCCGCACGGTCAGCGACAGCGGCGGGACCATCAGCCGGCGCCCGATCTCCGACATCCCGATGCCGCTGATCGCGACCTTGTCCTCGAACTTCTCGGGCGTGGCCATGGGGCGTACGTGGCGCCGCATGTGCTCGGGTTCCACCTCGTCCGAGGGCAGCGGAGCCGGGGGCCCGTGCTCGGCCGCGGGGCGGAAGAGCGGCAGCCACACGTCCTCGACCTGTTCGAAGACGACCTCCAGCCGCATGCCCAGTTCGAGCTCGTCGGGGTCGCATTCCACGAGGTTGGTGGTGAGCCGGACCCGGGTGTCCTCCTCGACGGCGACCTGCGCCACCACGTAGGGCGCGGGCATGCCGGGCGCGCTGAACCGGTGGTTGACGGTGAAGCCGATCAGCGTCGCGTACCCGGAGACGGCCCGCACCCCGGTCTCGTGCCCCCGGCAGTAGCGGCAGACGGGCCGGGGTGGATGCAGCAGTGCCGAGCAGGACTCACACTCCGTCAGGCGCAACCGTCCGTCCGCGCCGGAGGTCCAGAAGAACTCGTTCTCCTCTGTGATCACCGGCAGCGGACGTCCCGTGGGTCCGGCCACATCGTCTCCTCACCGTGCCACCGCTCGGGTGGCACACGTACTCCTGACGGGCCGCCGAAGATCAGCGGTCGATCCTCGCCTGCCCCTTGCGTACCGTGACCGGCTCGGCGAGCCTTTGTTCGTCGACGACCCTCTGGAGGGTCTCCAGGGTCTCGTCGAGCCCGGCACCGGTCCGGGGGCCCGGCGTGAAGGTCGCCGGGAGGTGGCGCATGCCCTGGATGACGCCGATGGTCTCGTAGTGCTCGGCGCCCTCGGGGTCGCAGCGGAAGTCGGGCATCCGGTCGAGGACCTGGGTGACCATCCGCTTGAACACCGTGCGTGCCACGTTGGAGCCGATGCAGCGGTGGATGCCGAGGCCGAAGCTGCTGTGCCGGTTGCCCTTGCGTTCCATGTCGATGGAGTCGGGCTCCGGGAACACCTGTGGGTCCCGGTTCGCCATCGCCCAGGACAGCCAGAGCCGTTCGCCCTCCTTGAACCGGGTGCCGGCGATCTCGCAGTCCGCGGAGAAGGTCCGTCCGTCCCCGGGCGCGGGGGCGTAGAAGCGCAGGAACTCCTCGGTCGCGGAGTCCAGCAGTGCCCTGCGGTCCCGGCTTAGGCGGTCCCGTTCGGCCGGGTGCTCCGAGAGCCACTCCAGTGCGTGCGCGGTGAGCGCCGTGGTGGTGTCGAAGCCGCCGCCGATCAACAGGGCGAGCACGCCGAGGAGTTCGTCGTCGGGCGGGGTCTGGCCGTTGATCTCCGCGCGGACCAGGGCGTCCACCAGACCCGGCCGCGGTGTCTGTCGGATCTCCGCGATGGTCAGGGCCAGGTCCGTGCCCATCGCCTTCTGCAGTTCGACGACGCGGGCCTGGTCGGGCGAGTTCGGCGGTGTGTAGACCGAGGCGTGCGCCGCCTCGTTGTAGATGGTCCACTTCCTGACCGGAATGCCCATCATGGCGAGCGTGAGCACGGCCGGCACGACGTTCGCGAGGTCGTCGACGAAGTCGATCCGCCCCGACTCGATGTTCTCGTCGATGCAGGCGCGCGCCACCTCGTCGATCAAGGGAATCCAGCGGCTGATGGCGGCGGGCGACAGATAGGGGTTGAGCGTCTGGCGGTAGTAGCGCTGCTCGGGCGGATCCATCTCCAGGAACCCGCCCCTGACGGCCTTCGCCCGGGGCGGCGGCGGGATGGTGATGCCCTGGTACCCGCGCCGCTCGCCCTTGACGTCATGGTCGTTGGAGAGGAACTCGGCGGACCGGGCCAGCTCGAAGACCTCGCGGTTGCCACTGGCGACCCAGTGACCGCCGTAGGTCTCCGACCAGGCGATGGGGCACTTGGACTGCAACTCCTGGGTGACCGCTTGGAATTCGTGGCGGTACTCGGGAGTGTGCCGGTCGAAGTGCACCGGGTTCCTCTTGGGGTCGTCGTTGACGGTGTCGTCCGTGGTCATCGGAGTGTTCTCCCCTCAGGAGATGAAGATCGCTCGCTCGGGGCAGGACCTGACGGCCTCGACGGCCTCGTCCTGCTGGTCGTCCGAGACCTCTTCCTTGATCACCGATGAGTGACCGTCGATCTCGCTGAGCTCGAAGATGTCCGGAGCACGCATGGCGCAGAGCGTGTGACCCTGGCAGCGCTCCGGGTCTACCCGTACCTTCACGTCGTTTCCTTCCTACCGCGGGGCATGGCTACTTGAGGTCGGCCAACGACTTGCCGACATCGGCCAGGGTCATGGGCTTGGGATAGGTGCCCTTGAACTTGTAGGGGGTCCCGTTGCAGCGATAGGCGCCGGTGTCGGGCTTGAAGTCGGCGGCCACCCAGCCCTTGGCGGTCGCCTTGACCGGGTCGAAGCACTTGGGAGGCACGGTGGAGGACGACAGGTCCATCGGGGCCTGCAGGCCACCGCCCGTCCAGGCGGTCTGCTTGCGCGCGTTGTCGTACACACAGGTGCGGGTGAGCTCGGCGCAGTCGCCTGCGGCCGTGGCGAACAGCAGCCAGCTGGAGAAGGCCTTCAGCGCCGGCAGGGTGACCTGGGCGTTGGGGGCGTACTTCTTGTAGAGCTCCTCGACCCTCTTGGTCGCCGGGTTGGCGGAGGCGTCCTCCAGCGGCGAGAAGCCGCCGAGGTCGGCGAAGTTGGCCTGTTTCGCCAGCGCGGTGCCGGCCAGCTGGATGAAGGCGGGGCCGTAGGCGTTGCTGTTGGCGTCGATCCAGTCGGGTGCGTAGCCGATGTTGGTGAGGACCTGCTCCAGCTTGGCCAGACTGGCGAAGTCGCCGAGGAAGACCAGCCCCTTGACCTTCTTGTTCTTGATGGACTGCGCGTACGGTGTCCAGTCGGAGACACCCTGGGCCGGATACAGGTCCGAGTAGGTGATCTTGCCGCCCGCCGCGGTCAGCGTCTCCTTGTCCTGCGCGGTGATGGGCTTGACGACCGGGGAGTCACCCGCGATGATCCCGACGCTGCTCGCCGAGGCCGGGTACGCCTCCTTGAGCAGCCAGGAGAAGTAGCCCCCGTAGGGCGAGTAACCGGTGGCGGCGCCCTGGACGGTCACCTGGAGGTCCGCTCCGATGGCCTGGCTGGTCTGACCGGGGAAGTCGGGGAGCAGGCAGTTCAGCCTGTCCTTGACGCCCATGCCGTCGAGCGCGGCGCCGCCGCCGACGAGCGCGAAGTCCGAGCGACAGGCCTCGATCATCCGCTGGCGGACCTCGACGAGCTTGGAGTCGTGGGTGACGGGGACGAGTTTGCGTCCGTTGATGCCGCCCGCGTCGTTGCACCAGGAGGTGAACACCTTGGCCGCGTCGACGAACTCCGGGTTCTTGGTGAAGCCGACGTCGCTGAAGACGCCGACCTTGATCTCGGAGTTGGTGACTCCCTGGGAGGTGGAGGCCTTGGCGGTGCCGGAGTGGCAGACGTTCTTGAGCGTGCCGAAGTCGGCCGCCGCGGCGGAGTCGGACGCCGAAGCGGAGGGATTGTCGCCGCTCGGCGACGTGGTGGAGCGGGCGGAACACCCGGCCAGGGCCAGGACGGCCACAGCGATGAGCAAGCGTCTCATCGGTTCTCCTAGGATTCGTTCCCCGACAAAGGGTGGTCAGGTGACCGCGCCCGCTTCTTTCAGCTCGATGATGCGGGGCCAGTCCAGTCCCAGTTCCAGGAGGATTTCCTCGGTCTGGGCGGCGAACTCGGGCGCCGGCCCGAGTGAGGGAGCGGTGGTGTCGAACTGCACGGGGCTGGCGGCCAGATCGATCTCGCCGACCCGGAGCAGGTACTCGTTCGCCCGGATCTGCACGTCGGCGCCCACCCGGAGGGTGTCCTGCACCGGTGCCCACGGCCCGGCGAGGGTGGCGAAGCGTTCGGTCCACTCGGCGAGGGTGCGGCCGGCCAGCGCCGCCCTCAGGATCTTGACGGCCTCTTCGGTGTGGGCGGCGAGCAGCTCCGCCGTGGCGAACCGGGGATCGTCGGCCAACTCCGGGTGGTCGATGTGGTGGCACACGTCGGCCCAGAACTTGCCGGGCTGCAGCATGACGAAGGCCAGATAGCGGCCATCCGCCGTGACGTAGACGCCGGACAGCGGGTTGTTCGGTGAGCCGTGGGCACCGGGCATCGGCGCCACCCAGGGCTTGTCGAGGTGCAGCGAGACCGCGGTGGCGTGGCCGTTGGCCCATACGCCGCTGCCGAGCAGGGAGACGTCCACGACCGACGGTTCGCCGGTGCGCTCGCGCTGGAGCAGTGCCGCCGCGATCCCTCCGGCGAGGTTCGTGCCGGAGATCGTGTCCCCGTAGGCGGGCATGGGATTGATCATCCCCTCGACACCGGGCGGGGTGATGCTGGCGGCGCTGCCGCCCCGGGCCCAGAAGGCGGTCATGTCGTACCCGCCCTTCTCGGATTCCGGTCCGCGCGGCCCGAGCGCGCTGCCCCGGGCGTAGATGATCCGGGGGTTGACCGCGCGGATGTCGTCCACGTCGATGCCGAACCGCCGCCGGTGTCCGGGCAGGAAGCTGGTCAGGAACACGTCGGAGCGGCGGGCCAGGTCGTAGAGCACTTCCTTGCCCTCGGGCCGCGTCATGTCGAGGCCCAGGCTGCGCTTGCCCCGGTTGGCGTGCTCGACGTTGGGGTTGGGGTCGCCCTCGACGCGCAGGGTGCCGGTCTGCCGCAGACCGCGCTGCGGATCGCCCGTGACGGCGTGCTCGACCTTGATGACGTCCGCGCCCCAGTCGGCGAGCACGGCTCCCGCCGAGGGCACGAACCCGTACATGGCGACTTCGAGGACGCGGATGCCTTCGAGCGGGCGCATTACGGGACCACCACCGCGAACGACTTGGTCTCCAGGAACTCCTCCAGCCCGGCGACCCCGCTCTCCCGGCCGACGCCCGACTGCTTGTATCCGCCGAAGGGGACTTCCTGGGAGAAGTAGTTGCCGCCGTTGATGCTGAAGGTGCCGGTACGGATCCGGCGCGCCACGGCGATGGCCCGCTGGTCGTCGGCGCTGTGCACCGCGCCCGACAGGCCGAAGATCGAGTCGTTGGCGATGCGTACGGCGTCGTCCTCGCCGTCGTACGGGATGACCGCGAGCACCGGCCCGAAGACCTCGTCCTGGGCGATCTCGCTGCTCGGGTCGACGTTGCTGAGCAGGGTGGGCGTGTAGAAGAAGCCGGGGTCGACGCGCTTGCCGCCGGTGACCAGGGTGGCGCCGGCCGCGACGGCCCGCTGGACCATGCCGTCGACCTTGTCGCGCTGGCGTTCGCTGATGAGCGGTCCCATGAAGGTCTTGGGGTCGGTCGGATCGCCGTACGACACGCGTTCGAGGCCGGCCGCGACCATGGCGACGATCTCGTCGTGGTGCTCCCTCGGCACGAGCAGCCGGGAGGTGAGCGCGCAGCCCTGGCCCGAGTGGGAGCAGATGGTGAAGGCCGCGAACATGGAGGCGGCGCGGAAGTCGGCGTCGTCGAGCACGATCATGGCGGACTTGCCGCCGAGTTCCAGGAAGACCTTCTTCACGGTGACGCTCGCGGCCTCCATGATCCGGCGGCCGGTCGCGGTGGAGCCGGTGAAGGTGATCATGTCGACGTCGGGGTGCTTGGTGAGCACCTCGCCGGCCTCGACCCCGGAGGAGACGATGACGTTGACCACGCCGGGCGGGATGTCCGTGTGCTCGGCGATCAGTTCGCCCAGGTACAGCGTGGTCAGCGGGGTGTCCGGGGCGCCCTTGAGGACGACCGTGCAGCCGGCGGCGAGCGCGGGGACCAGCTTGGCGAGCGCCAGTTGGTTCGGGTAGTTGTACGGGATGATCGCGGCGACGACCCCGGCCGCCTCCTTCTCCACCCAGCGGCGGTGGCGCTGCCCGCGGATCTCGGTCTCGCCGAGCTCCTCGGTCAGGGGGTACTTCTCCAGCAGGTCGGTGTAGTACGGGACCAGTTTGATCGGCTCGTCCAGCTGGGGGCCGTGGGTGAGCATGCGGGGCGCGCCGACCTCGGCGATCGTCAGGTCGCGCAGCTCTTCCTGATGGTCGGTCAGCGCCTGGTGCAACTGGCGGAGACAGCGCAGGCGCTGGGCGGTGTCGGTCGCCCAGCTCGTGGTGTCGAAGGCGCGGCGGGCCGCCACGACGGCGGCTTCGGCGTCGGCGGCCGTGGCGTCGGGGGCCTGGTCGAGCACCTCGCCGGTCGCGGGGTTGAGCGAGGGGAAGGTCTTCTCGGTCTCGACGAGCCGGCCGTCGATGAGCAGGCGCTTCACAGCCGGACCACCTGTCCGCCGTCGACGCTGACGACCTGACCGGTCAGCCAGCGCGCCTCGTCGGAGAGCAGGAACAGGACGGCGGGCGCCAGGTCTTCGGGGGTGCCCATCCGTTTGATGGCCAGGGTGTTCGTCATCTGCTCCAGGAACTGATCGGGCACGACGCTCCGGGTGGCGTCGGTGTCCGTGGGCCCCGGCGCGATCCCGTTGACCCGGATGTTCTTGCCGCCGAGTTCGGCGGCGAGCGAGGCGGTCAGGCTGTTGATCCCGGCCTTGGCCAGTCCGTAGTAACCCCCGCCGAGCCAGGCGGCGGTGGACGACTGGTTGACGATGGCGCCGCCCTCGGGCATGTGCGGGACGACGGCGCGGGTGCAGTGCAGCGCGCCCATCAGGTTCACCTGGAGGAAGCGGTTGAGGTAGTCGAGGGGGACCGTGGTGAGGCCGTCGCGCCTCATGCTGTGGAAGATGGCAGCGTTGTTGACCAGGTAATCGATGCGTCCGAACTCCGCCATCACGGCGGCCGCCATCGCCTCCGCCGACGCCGGGTCGGCCACGTCCACCTTGACGAACAGAGCCGCGTCGCCGATCTCCTTGGCGACCCGCTCGCCCTGTTCCTCGTTGAGTTCGGCGACCACCACGCGTGCGCCCTCGGCCGCCAGTGCCCGGGCATAGCCCTCGCCGATGCCCTGGCCTGCGCCGGTGACGATCGCAACCTTGTCCTGGAACCGCATCCTGCCTCCTTGCTCGGATGTGGTGGAAACTACATTCTCAGCTTACGCAAATCAATATTCCGGAAACGAGAACGTCATGACAGGCAAGAGAAGGTGAGGACCGGCCAAACCTGACCATCATTCAGGATCGGAGACCCATCCCGGCGGACAGCGGGAGGCGAGAGGCCCGTCGTCCCGGGCCTTCCGGTCGACCGACTGGCGAGAATACTATTCTCGCATCCGGAAGGGAGATTTTCATGATCGCAACGAAGGCCCTCAGCCCGAGCCTGGGCGTAGAGGTCACCGGTGTCGGCAATCCGCTCGACGATCGACTGATCAGCCGGTGCGCGGAGGCGCTCCAGTGGCGCGGCATCCTTCTCATCCGCGGACTGCACCTCGACGACGAAGGCCAACTGGCCTTCAGCCGCAGGCTGGGCAAGGTCTTCGCGGTGCGGGGCAAGGAGATCTTCACCGTCTCGCTCGACCCGGCAAGGAACCCGACGGCCGAGTACCTCAAGGGGACGTTCCACTGGCACATCGACGGCACCACCGACCCCGTACCGACCAGGACGACCACCCTGACCGCCCGGCACGTGGCCATGACCGGCGGCGGGACCGAGTTCGCCAGTACCTACGCGGCGTACGAGAACCTTCCGGAGGCGGACCGCAAGCAGTACGACGACCTGCGCGTGGTGCACAGCTTCGAGGCGGCCCAGCGGCTGGTGACGCCCGACCCAGGTCCCGAGATGCTCGCGGGCTGGCGCAGAGTCCCCACCCACGAGACGCCGTTGGTGTGGAAGCGCCGTGACGGGCGCCGCTCACTGGTGATCGGGGCGACGGCGGACCACATCGTCGGCATGGACGCCGCCGAAAGCCGGGCCCTGCTGGACCACTTGCTGGAGTGGACCACCCGGGAGAGGTTCCGCTACACCCACGACTGGCGGGTCGGCGACCTGGTGGTGTGGGACAACACCGGGATGCTGCACCGGGCGCTGCCGTACACCGCCGACTCGGAGCGGACGCTCCAGCGCACCACCATCGTCGGCGACGAGGAGCTGTCATGAGGACGGCGGTCGTCACCGGCGGCGCTTCCGGTATCGGTCTGGCCATCGCGGAGCGGCTGGCCAAGGACGGCTACCGGGTCGCCGCGCTCGACCTCAATCCGTCGGACACGAGTGTCGTGCCCGCCACCGACGTCGCCGACCGGGCCCAGGTGGACGCGGCGCTGGCCGCGGTGAGGGAGCGGCTGGGACCGGTCACGATCCTGGTCAACGCGGCCGGAATGGACGGCTTCAAGCGCTTCTCCGACCTCACCTTCGAGGCCTGGCAGCGGGTGATCAACGTCAATCTGAACGGCGTCTTCCACTGCGTGCAGGCCGCGCTGCCGGACATGATGGAGGCGGGCTGGGGACGGATCGTCAACATCTCCTCCTCGAGCGCCCAGTCGGGCCAGCCGTTCATGACGCACTACGTGGCGTCCAAGTCGGCGGTCAACGGCCTGACGAAGGCGCTGGCCCTGGAGCTGGGCCCGTTCGGCGTGACCGTCAACGCGGTGCCGCCCGGTTTCATCGACACGCCGATGCTGCGCAAGGCGGAAGCGCGCGAACTGCTCGGCGGGACGGTCGAGGAGCACATCCAGCGCACTCCGGTACGACGGGTCGGCCGCCCGGAGGACATCGCCGCGGCCTGCGCGTTCCTCGTGTCGGAGGAGGCCGGCTACATCACGGGCCAGATCCTGGGCGTGAACGGGGGCCGCAACACATGAACCGCATCCCGCCGCTCCCCTACGACGAGTGGGACACCGAGGCGATGGCGTCCTTCGCGCCGGGGCGCAAACTGCTGCCGTCCAACGCCCTGGGGCTCTTCGCGCAGCACCCGGAACTGGCCACGGCCTTCCTGGGCTACAACCGATACCTACTGAGCCGCCGTTCGACACTGTCACCGCGTACCCGCGAACTGGCCATCCTGCGGGTGGCCTGGCGCAGACGCTGCCAGTACGAGTGGGTCCAGCACGTGCTGATCGCCCGGAAGGCCGGCGTCACCGACGAGGAGATCGACGCGATCCGTGCCGGCGAGCCGACGGCGATCACCCGGGCGGTGGACGAACTGGAGGCGGATTCGGGCCTGTCCGACGACACCTACCGGGCGCTCGCCGCCGAGCTGAACGACCGGCAGCTGATGGATCTGGTCTTCACCATCGGCACGTACGGCCTGCTGGCCATGGTCCTCAACACCTTCGAGGTGGAGCTCGATCCCGGCCTCCCTGCGGAGAACTTCACTATCACTGAATGAGAATGCTATTCTCATTCAGGAAAGGGGAGCAGCCATGCCACACTTCAGCAAGCCTGAGGCCGGAAGCTGGACCGAGCAGTACCCCGAACTGGGCACGAGTCCCGTGAACTACGAGGACTCGATCGATCCCGCCTACTACGAGGCCGAGCGGGAGGCCATCTTCAAGCGGACCTGGCTCAACGTCGGCCGCGTCGAACAGGTCCCCAAGCCCGGCCACTACTTCACCAAGGAACTCGCCGCGGCCGGCACCTCACTGATCATCGTCCGCGGCCGCGACCAGCAGATCCGCGCCTTCCACAACGTCTGCCGCCACCGCGGCAACAAGCTCGTCTGGAACGACTTCCCGGGCGAGGAGGTCAAGGGCACCTGCCGCCAGTTCACCTGCAAGTACCACGCCTGGCGCTACGACCTCACCGGCAAGCTCACCTTCGTCCAGCAGGAGGGCGAGTTCTTCGACCTCGACAAGGACGACTACGGCCTCAAGGAAGTCGCCTGCGACATCTGGGAAGGCTTCGTCTTCGTCAACCTCGACCCCCGGCAGAGCCTGCGGGAGTACCTCGGGGACATGGCCAAGGGCCTGGAGGGTTACCCCTTCCACGAGATGACCGACGTCTTCACCTACAAAGCCGAGATCGGCAGTAACTGGAAGCTGTTCATCGACGCCTTCGCGGAGTTCTACCACGCTCCCGTCCTGCACCAGAAGCAGGCCACCAAGGAGGAGGCGGAGAAGCTCCTGGGCTACGGCTTCGAGGCACTCCACTACGAGCTGCACAGCCCCCACTCGATGATCTCGTCCTGGGGCGGCATGGCGCCGCCGAAGGACCCCTCGATGGTCAAGCCGATCGAACGGGAGCTGCGCAGCGGCCTGTTCGGCCCCTGGGACCGGCCCGACATCGCGGGCCTCGACCCGCTGCCGGCCGGTGTCAACCCGGCCCGCCACCGCTCCTGGGGCACCGACTCCTTCGTGCTGTTCCCCAACTTCATGCTGCTCCTGTGGGCACCCGGCTGGTATCTGACGTACCACTACTGGCCGACGGCCGTGGACAAGCACCTGTTCGAGGCGAACCTCTACTTCGTCCCCGCGAAGACGGCCCGCGACCGCCTCGCCCAGGAGCTCACCGCCGTCACCTTCAAGGAGTACGCCCTCCAGGACGCCAACACCCTCGAGGCCACCCAGACCATGCTCAAGGGCCGCTATGTCACCGACTTCCCCCTCAACGACCAGGAGATCCTCCTGCGCCACCTCCACAAGGTCGTCAGGGACTACGTGAAGGAGCACGCCGATGCTGCCGAGTGACTTCGCCGAACTCGAGCCCCACAGCGACTGGATCCTCGGCAGCGAACGCGAGCGCTACGCCAAGCGCCTCGCCAGCAGCATGGCGGACATGCAGGCGTTCTACGACGCGGCGTTCCCCCTGCTGGACCGCGCGACGACACACCTCGACAAGTTCCCGCTCGACGACCTGCCCGAGCCCGAACGCAACCTGATGCTGCTCATGTTCTCCCTCGTCATGGTGTCGTTCCCCATCGAGGTCTGGAAGCAGCCCCGCGTCCCCGACTCGGGCGCCGCCTACCTCGACGTCATCGCCGAGCCGCAGGTCTGAGGTGGTCACGCTCAAGGCCGCCCGCGTCCTGCACGTCGAGACGGGACGGATCGAGGCACCGGGCCTGGTCACCGTCGACGGCGACCGCATCGCAGACGGCGGAGTAGGCGGCGAGGGTGACATCCTGGATCTGGGCGACGTCACCCTGCTGCCCGGCCTGATGGACATGGAGGTCAACCTCCTCATGGGAGGCCGGGGCGAGGTCCCGGGCCTCTCCCCCGTCCAGGACGACCCGCCGCTGCGCATGCTCCGCGGGGTCGCCAACGCACGCCGGACCCTGCGCTCGGGTTTCACCACCGTCAGGAACCTCGGCCTGTTCGTGAAGACCGGCGGCTATCTGCTGGACGTCGCCCTGGCCAAGGCCATCGACGCCGGCTGGATCGACGGCCCCCGCATCGTCCCCGCGGGGCACGCGATCACCCCGACCGGAGGGCATCTGGACCCCACGATGTTCGCCGCGTACGCCCCCGGCATCATGCCCCTCTCCCTGGAGGAGGGCATCGCCAACGGCGTCGACGAGGTGCGCAAGGCCGTCCGCCACCAGATCAAGTACGGCGCCCAGCTCATCAAGGTCTGCGCGTCGGGCGGGGTCATGTCCCACACCGGCACCGCGGGCGCCCAGCACTACTCCGACGAGGAGTTGCGGGCCATCGTGGACGAGGCCCACCGGCGCGGACTCAAGGTGGCGGCGCACACCCACGGCGCCGCCGCCGTCCGGTCGGCCGTGGAGGCCGGCATCGACTGCATCGAGCACGGCTTCCTGCTGGACGACGCGACCATCGAGCTGATGGCCGAGCGCGGCACCTTCCTCGTCGCGACGACCGCCCTGATCGACGGCATGGACATCTCCAAGGCCCCGCCCGAACTGAAGGCCAAGGCCGGCGAGATCTTCCCGCACGCCAGGACGGTCGTCGCCCGGGCCCTCAAGGCGGGCGTGAAGATCGCGGTCGGCACCGACGCGCCGGCGATCCCGCACGGTCGCGGCGCCCAGGAGCTCATCGCCCTCGTCGAGCGCGGGATGACCCCGCTGGAGGTGCTCAGGGCGGCGACGGTCAACGCGGCCGAACTGATCGACGCCGAGGACCGCGGACGGATCGCCGAGGGGCTCCTCGCGGACCTGATCGCCGTACCCGGTAATCCGCTGGAGGACATCTCGGTGATGGCCGACGTCCGCTTCGTGATGAAGGGAGGGAAGGTCTTCCGTCACGAACGCGGCTGAACAAGGTCTGCCCGCCGGGTTGTTCCGAGGGGCGGGGCGCGTTTCGCGCCCCGCCCCTCAAGACGTCGTCCTCAAGCCAGCCGCGTTCACTGCGCCTTGATGTGGTCCTTCATCTCCTCCAGCCGTGTGAGGATCGGGTAGCCGCCCACGCTCAGCGCGTTCCCGTGCCCGGTCTCATGGATGTCGAACACCGACTGGACGGCCGCGTAGAAGCCCTGCACGTCCAGGGTCTGGTTGACGGCCCGCTTGGCCTGGCGGAGCGCGAAGGGGTGCATCCGCGCGATCTGACCGGCCAACTCCAGGGTGGCCGCGTCCAGTTCCCCCAGCGGGACGACACGGTTGACCATGCCGACCTTCTCCGCCTCCTCGGCGGTGACGGCCCGGCCGGTGAAGAGGATCTCCTTCGCCTTGCGCGGTCCGAGCTCCCAGGTGTGACCGTGGTACTCCACTCCCCCAATGCCCATGTGCACCACGGGATCGGAGAACTCGGCGTTCTCGGCGGCCACGATCAGATCGCAGGGCCAGCACAGCATCAGGCCGCCCGCGATGCACTTGCCCTGGACCGCGGCGATCGACGGCTTGGGCACATTGCGCCAGCGCAGGGTGTACTCCAGGTACCGGCGCGCCTCAGCGGTGTAGATCCACTCCAGGGTGATCTTGTCGGGGCTCGGCCAGCGGTCCTTCAGGTCGTGGCCGGCCGAGAAGTGCCGTCCGTTGCCCCGCAGCACGATCACCCTTACGTCCTCGTCGGCCGCGGCGCGGGTCCAGGCCGCGTCCAGGTCGTCGAGGAGGCCCATGGTCTGGGCGTTGGCGACCTCGGGACGGTTGAGGCTGATGACCGCGACCCGGTCCTGGACCTCGTACAGAATCTGGTCCATCCACGTCCTCCTGGGTTATCTCGGCAGGCCGAGGATGCGCTCGGCGATGATGTTGTGCTGGATCTCCGAGGTGCCGCCCGCGATCGTCCCGGCGAAGCTGCGCGCGTACCGCTCGAACCAGCTGGAGATGAAGTCGTCCGTGCTCATGTGGTTGGGCGGACCGGTCACTTCGGGATGGACCAGCCCCTCCGGCCCGCGGTCCTCCAGTGCGTGCAGACTCGCGACCTGGATCGCCTCGGAGCCGAGCAGCTTGAGGACCGACAGCTCCGCCGGGTCACGGTCGCCGCCCAACTGGCGGTAGCCGAGCAGCCTGAGCGCCTGGGCGTCCATGAGGAGCGTCGCGTACCACTCCTCGTCGCTGGGCGCGTCCCGGATCAGGTCGTCGAGGCGCTCGGCGAAGCTCAGCCACAGCATGGTCCGCTCGTGCCCGAGCGAGCCGTGCGCCACCGACCAGCCCTTGTTCAGAGGACCGACGAGGTTCTCGCGCGGGACCCGGACGTCGGTGAAGAACACCTCGTTGAAGTCGAGGTCGTCCTGCGCGGCCATGGACGCGAACGGCCTGCGCACCACGCCCTCGGTGTCGGTGGGGATGAGCAGCACGCTGATGCCCTTGTGTTTGGGCGCGGCAGGGTCGGTGCGGACGAAAGTCAGCAGGACGTCCGCGTCGTGCGCGCCCGACGTCCACACCTTCTGCCCGTTGACGACGAAGTGGTCGCCGTCCAGGACCGCGCGGGTGCGCAGCCCGGCGAGGTCGGATCCGGCGCCCGGCTCGCTCATGCCGAGCGCCGCCGTGATCTCGGTGCGCAGGAGGGGAATCGCCCACCGCTTCTTCTGCTCCTCGGTCCCGAAGGTGAGGATCGAGGCCGCGATGATGCCGATGCCCTGGGGGTTGAAGCTGTGGTAGATCCGTCGCCTCGACAGCTCCTCCAGGTGGGCGAGTTGCTGCGGCAGGGTGGCGTTCCGGCCGCCGTACTCGGGGGGTTTGCCGGGCAGCAGCCAGCCCGCGTCGAACAGTGTGCGCTGCCAGCGGCGCGCCCAGGCGGGGACGTCGGCGCTCGACCGCGACGTGGGGTGGGCCTCGTCCGGGGTGGGCAGATGGGCGTCGAGGAAGGCGGCGAACTCGGCGCGGAACTCCTCCACTTCGGAGCCGGAGTCCAGCTTCATCCCGCCACCACCCCTTCCTGCCCGCTCGTCTCCCGATCCGGTCCGGACCTCCGTCGCTGCGGCCCGGACCTCTCCCGTTCCTGCCGCGCCTTCTCCTGTAGCTGCCGCGTCTTCTCCAGCAACGCCCTGCGGTGTACGGCCGCCGTCCCCAGCAGCAGATCGCCGGCCTTGGCCCGCTTGAGGTGGATCTGCAGTTCGTTCTCCCAGGTGAAGCCCATCGCTCCGAACAGCTGGAAGCCGTTACGGAAGACGATCCGCTGGCACTCCCCGGCGGCGGCCTTGGCCATCGAGGCCGCCCTGCCACGCCGTGGGTCGTCCTCGGCGCTGGTCAGCGCGGAGAAGTAGGCGAGGGCGCGGGCCCGTTCGATGGCGACGTACATGTCCGCCGCCTTGTGCTTGACGGCCTGGAAGGAGCCGATGGGCACGTCGAACTGGACGCGTTCCTTCACATGGGCCACCGCCAGGTCCAGGATGCGCCGGCAGCTGCCGACCGTGGAGATCGCGAGGCCCATCAGGGCGAGGTCCGGGATCCCGGGGACCAGGTCGGGGACCTCGACATGGGCCGCATGGAGGGTGGGGTCGAAGATGTCGACGCGTGCCGCGCCGAGCTCCGGGCCCGTCACGATCCGCACGCCGTCGCGGGTGAGCAGGGCGATCTCGTCCGCCCGGTCCGCGTCGAGGACGAACCGGCCGGTGCCGTCGAACACTCCGGTTCCCGAGCCGCTCGGCAGCCGCCCGGCGAGCGGAGCGAACCAGGTGGCCGTGGCCAGGAAGGGGGTGGGATCGGCGGCGTACCCCAACTCCTCCAGGACGATGGCGAGTTCCACCGGAGGGGCCTCCAGCCACCCCAGTTCCAGATAGGTCGCCCAGAGCTGGTCCGGTGGCTGTGAGCGGGACTTGGCGACCGTCTCCCGTACCAGCCGTTGCAGCAGCCGTTGGTCCTCGTCGAACTCAAACTCCACGGCCCACCTCCAGAAGGGTCTTGCCGATGGCACGGCGGTCCAGGTCCAGGGCCGTCGCCACCTCGTCGAGCGGGTGGACGGCGTGGACCCGGGGGTGGATCAGGTCCTCGGCGAACATGCGGTTCAGCTCGCCGCGGGTGACGGCCAGCTGTTCCCGGCCGTGCCGCGCCCAGCCGCCGAAGTCGAAGCCGTGGATCGTGACGCCCTTGAGCATCGCCAGATTGAGCGGGAGCCGGGGCACCTCGCCGCTGGCGAAGCCGACGTTCACGAACCGGCCGCCCCAGCGCATGGCCCGCAGCGCCTGTTCGGAGTGCGGTCCCCCCACCGGGT
The DNA here is from genome assembly GCF_007113425.2 of Streptomyces sp. RLB3-17. NCBI lineage: Bacteria > Bacillati > Actinomycetota > Actinomycetes > Kitasatosporales > Streptomycetaceae > Streptomyces > Streptomyces sp. RLB3-17. The sequence goes on from NZ_CP041610.2 coordinate 1,121,868, forward strand.
CGATCACAAGGTCGGCGCCGCCCGAGTCCCGCAGCCGCCGCTTGAGGTCGTCGTACGGGAGCGCTTCATGGGCGCCCTGTTCCAGACAGGCCGCCCGCTTCTCCTCGGTGGAGGCCACGGCGACCACCTCCGCCCCGAGCAGCGCGGCCAGTTCGACGGCCGCGAGACCGACCCCGCCGGCCGCGCCCAGCACCGCCACCCGCTCCCCCTCCTGGAGGCGGCCGATCAGCGTCAGCGCGTTGTAGGCGGTGGCGTGCGAGACCCCGAAGGCCGCCGCGCGCCGGGTCGGGATCGTGTCGGGGATCCGGTACAGGCTGGCCGCCCGGACGGCGACCCGCTCGGCGAAGGCGCCGACGAAGACGGACCCGAAGACCCGCTCGCCCTTCTCGAACCCGTGCCCCGACTCGGCGACCACTCCGGCGAACTCGCTGCCGGGAGTGAACGGCGGTTCCGCCTTCACCTGGTAGGTGCCTTCGATCACCAGGACGTCGGCGAAGTTCACCGCCGCGTAGTGCACGTCGACGGGTACCTCACCGTCCGGGTCGGGCATCTCCTCGACGACCACCGGGCCGCCGACGGCATGGCATCGGGCCGCTCTCATAGCCGTGTCGTCGCGGCCAGTTCGGCCGCCTGGGCCGCCATCTGCAGGACCGCGTCCCCGTAGTAGGCCATCTTCGGGTTGCCGCCGTCGCCCTGCACATGGCGGGCGTAGCCGCCCTCCAGCACGATCGCCATCTTGAACCGGGCGAGGATCACGTAGTAGTCGATGTCGGCGACGTCCCGGCCGCTGACCTTGGCGTAGTGCTCGATGATGTCGGCCCGGTCCGGCATGCCCGTGTAGTCGGCGTACCGGCCCGCCGCGTCCCGGTCCTCGTCGGCGTTCGGCCAGCCCATGACGACCCAGCCGAGGTCGAGCAGCGGGTCGCCCACGGTGGCCATCTCGAAGTCGACCAGGGCGGCGAGCTCGGCGGGCGCCCCGTGCTTGAACATCACGTTGGCGAACTGGTAGTCGCCGTGGATGATGCCCGGCTCCCAGTGCCGGGGCCGGTGCGTGCGCAGCCACGCGGCCGCCGCGTCCAGTCCCGGTATCTCGCGGAACCTGAACTTCGCCAGGTGCGCCTGCCAGCGGTCCACCTGGCGGTCGTGGAAGCCGTCCGGCCGGCCGAACCCCTCGAGTCCCCGGGCCCGCCAGTCGACGTTGCCCAGCTTGGCGATGCCCTCCACCAGCTCGTAGGCGAGACCGGGGCGCAGGGACAGATCGCTCTTGAAGGGCTCGGGCCAGCCGTCGGTGTTCATCGGCGACCAGCCGTTCACATGGCCCATGAGGTAGAAGCACGAGCCGATCACGTCGGTGTCGTCGCAGACCGCGATGGCCTCCGGGTGCGGCACCTCCGTCCCGCCCAGCGCGTTCAGTACCCGGAACTCCCGCAGCATGGTCTCGTTGCGGCCCGGCGGGACCTTCTCCGGGGGCTTGCGCAGCACCATCCGCCGCTCGCCGCGCCGGATGTCGAAGATGTCGTTGGAGGTGCCCCCGGATATGAGGGACACCTCGACCGGTCCCCCCGGAGCGATGTCCTGACCGTCCAGCCAGCGGGCGAGCGACTCGATGTTCACATGTTCTCCAGCTGCTTGCGGGCCCACTCCCGGCGAGCGGGCAGATGCTGTGAGGGCCAGGGCCCCGGCGCGGCCTCGTAGCCGCGCAGGAGGTCCTTGGCCACCGTGACCTTGTGGATCTCCGAGGGCCCGTCGACGACCGCCATGACGGCCGCGCCGGTCCACATGTCGGCGAAGGGCATCTCGTTGGACACACCCAGGGCGCCGTGCAGGTGCATGGAGCGGTACACGATGTCGTGCAGCACCTTCGGCGTCAGGAACTTGATGGCGGAGATGTCCTTGCGGACCCGCTTGTAGTCCTGGTACCGGTCGATCTGCCAGGCCGTGTGCAGCACGAACAGCCGGAACTGCTGCAACTGCGCGTAGGAGTCGGCCAGGTCGGCCTGGACGAGCTGCTTGTCGGCCAGCCTGCTGCCCTGGGTCTCCCGGGACAGGGCACGCTCGGCCATCATGTCCAACGCCTTCTGGCACTGGCCCACGACCCGCATCGCATGGTGGACCCGCCCGCCACCGAGCCGGGTCTGCGCGATGGCGAAGGCCTGGCCCTCGCCGCCGAGCAGGGCGTCACCGGGGACGCGGACGCCGTCGTACTCGATGAGCGCGTGCATGCCCTCGTCCGGGGCCTCGCTCATCAGACCGAGGTGGCGTTCCATCCGGATGCCGGGGGTGTCGCTGGGCACCAGGAACATCGACATGCCCCGGTACGCGCTGACGTCCGGGTCGGTCACCGCCATCACGATGACGAACTTGGAGGTCCGCGCGTTGGAGGAGAAGAACTTGCGGCCCGTGATGACCCAGTCGTCGCCGTCCCGTTCGGCGCGTGTGGTGAACATCTTCGGGTCGGCGCCGGCCTGCGGCTCGGTCATGGAGAAGCAGGAGAAGCACTCGCCTTCGAGCAGCGGCTTGAGATAGCGCTCCTTCTGCTCCTCGGTGCCGTAGCGGGCGATGATCTCCGCGTTGCCCGTGTCCGGGGCGGCCGTGCCGAAGATGACGGGGGCCCAACTGGACTCGCCCAGGATCTCGTTGATGAGGGCCAGCTTGAGCTGCCCGAAGCCGCGTCCGCCGAGCTCCGGGCCGAGGTGGGGCGCCCACAGGCCCTGGTCGCGCACCTGTTGCTTGAGGGCCCGGACGACCGGGCCGGTCTCCTCGTCGAGGGGGTGGAAGGCCCGGTCCGGATAGACCAGGTCCAGCGGGTCCACACGCTCGGCGCGGAACCACCTGATCCACTCCAGTTTCCTCTCGAACTCCGGCTCGGTGGAAAAGTCCCATGCCATGTCAGACGATCCTCGTTTCGTGGTTCCGCCAGTACGTCTCCCGGAGCAGGCCCTTGCGCAGCTTGCCGCTGGGGTCCCTGGGCAGACCGAGGACGAAGTCGACGGCGCGCGGGCACTTGTACGGGGCGAGACGCTCCCGGCAGTACGCGAGCAGCTCGTCGGCGGTCACGTCGGCGGCGGCCGGCTGGACCACCGCGAGGACCCGTTCGCCCCTCTCGGGGTCCGGGACCCCGATCACCGCGACGTCGGCCACCCCCGGGTGCATGACCAGGACGTCCTCGGCCTCCTGCGGGTAGATGTTGACCCCACCGGACACGATCGTGTGCGCGACCCGGTCGGTCAGATACAGATAGCCGTCCTCGTCGAGGTGTCCGATGTCGCCCAGGGTGTTCTCGCCGAAGTGGACGACGCCGTCGACGATGCGGACGTCGTCGCCCGCCCGGCCCACCGATCCCGGGTGGGCCAGCCACTCCTGCGGACCGATGACCGTGAAGCCGTACGCCTCGGTCCCGGAGTAGAACTCGTGGATGATCGGGCCGAACCAGTCGAGCATCCGCCGCTTGACCTCCACCGGGCAGGGCGCGGCGCCGTGCAGGACCACGCGCAAGCTGCTCAGGTCACGGGCGCGCCGCGCGGCGGGCAGCTTCAGCATGCGGACGAACATGGTGGGGACGAACTGTGCGTGCGTGACCCGGTGACGCTCGATCAGCTCCAGGCACTCGGCCGCGTCGAAGCGGTCCATGACCACGAGGGTCGCGCCGAGCCGGAGCAGCGACATGCAGTGGACGAGCGGCGAGGCGTGGTGGAACGGGGCCGTCGAGAGGTACACGGCGTCGGGGCCGAAGCCGTAGTGGGCCAGCCCCTGGGCCACTTGTACGCACTCGGCGGCGGGGTCGCCCATCGGGCCCGCGGTGAGCTGCTTGCGCACGGCCTTGGGGCGCCCGGTGGTCCCTCCCGAGAAGGGGAGCTCGCGCCCCTCGCACTCCTCGAACTCCCCCGTGCCGGGCGCCGCGAGCAGGCGCTCGTACACCTCCTCGGTGATGAGCAGCTTGCCCCGCGCCATCTCCTCGACCTCGGCGGGGAGGAGGTGGGTGTTGACCGGCGTGTAGAGGAGGCCGGAGCGCTGGGCGGCCCAGGCGACTTCCAGGAAGGCCGCGCCGCTGGGCATACGGATCGCGATGGCGTCTCCCGGCCTGAGGCCGATGGCCGCCGCCAGCTGCCGGGACCGTGCGTCGAGCTCGGCGTACGTGACGGTCCTGCCGCCGCTCTCGATGACCGCGATCGCGTCGGGGCGCTGCTTCGCCTGCCATCCCAGATGCATGCGGTGAGAATATCATTCTCAGTGAATGCAAGTAAGAGTCTCGGAACCTGTGATGCGCGATTCGGTAGGGCGCCGCAACTTATTCCCACTGAAGTGGAGTATCGTTCTGCAAGTGACCGCAGTCCCCGAAGAACCCGCGTGGCGCCAGCGCGCCGTAGAGCGATCGACCCGTGCCGCGAAGCTTCGCGCCGAGCAACGCGTGCAGCGCTTCCTGGACTCGGCACAGGAGTTGATCGTCGAGAAGGGCACGACCGACTTCACCGTCCAGGAGGTCGTCGACCGCTCGAAGCAGTCCCTGCGCAGCTTCTACCAGCACTTCGACGGCAAGCACGAGCTGCTCCTCGCCCTGTTCGAGGACGCCCTCTCGATGGGCGCCGCCAAGGTCCGTGAGGCGGCCGCCACCGAGAGCGACCCGCTGCAGCGCCTGCGGATCGCCGTCGAGACGCTCTACGAACAGTCGCACCCCAGCCCCGGCGTCCAGCGCCCGCTGTTCAACGACTTCGCGCTGCAACTGCTGGTCAAGCACCCCGAGCAGGTGGCGACCGCCCACATCCCGCTGCTCACGGTCTTCACCGAGATCATCGAGCAGGCCGCCGAGGCCGGTCTCATCTCCGGCGGGAAACCCCGCCGTCAGGCCGCTCTCGTCATGCAGACGGTCATGTTCGCCTCGCAGGCCCACGGCGTCCCCGCCGACAGCCACGCCCACCCCGTGACCTCCGAGGAGGTCTGGCAGTTCTGCCTGGGTGGCATCTCGGGCGTTCCGGCCACGGCGGGCAGGTCCGCCTCCGCGTAACACGGGTTCCGTCCCCCTGACCCTCCCGCTGGGGAGTTCCATTCTCTATTTCGGAGAGTATGGTTCTCACCACTGTGCCGGAGGATCAGGGGGTTCCCATGACCGTACGGACGGACGCCAGGCCTCAACTCCGGGTCGTCCAATGGGCCAGCGGCAACATCGGCTCCCGCGCGCTGCGGGCGGTCCTCGAACATCCGGACCTGACGCTGGCGGGGCTGTACGCGCACACGCCGGACAAGGCGGGACGTGACGCGGGCGAGCTGTGCGGCCTGGGCCCGACGGGTGTGATCGCCACCCACGACATCGACGAGATCGTGGCGCTCGGCGCCGACTGTGTCCTCTACATGCCGCGCGCCTGCGACATGGACGAGGTGTGCCGGTTGCTGGCCTCGGGCGCGAACGTCGTGACGACGCGGGGCGAGTTCCATCGCGCCGCCAGTCTCGACCCCGCGGTGCGCGAGCGGGTCGAGGCCGCGTGCGAGAGCGGCAAGTCCTCGATCCACAGCACCGGCAGCAGCCCGGGGTTCATCACGGAGGCGCTGCCCCTCGCCCTGAGCTCGATCCAACGGCGGCTCGACGGCCTGACGATCGAGGAGTTCGCCGATCTCTCCCAGCGCGACTCCCCCGGACTCCTCTTCGACGTGATGGGGTTCGGCAAACCCCCCGCCGAGTACGACGAGCGGCGGCTGTCCGTGGTGCGCGACAGCTTCGGCCCGTCGCTGCACATGGTCGCCGACACGCTCTCGATCCCGCTCGACTCGGTGGAGGCCGAGGGGGAGGTCGCGACCGCGCCCCGCCCCGTCCACATCGCGGCGGGCACCCTGCGGCCGAACACCGTGGCCGCCCAGCGGATCACGGTCTCGGGACTGCGCGGCGGCCGACCGTTGCTGCGCTTCCGGGCCACCTGGTACTGCACCACCGACCTCGACCGCGCCTGGGACGTCCGCGCCACCGGCTGGCACATCACGGTCGACGGCGACGCACCGCTCGACATCGACCTGCGCTTCCCGGTGCCCCTGGACCGGATGGCCGCCATGTCGCCCTCGTACACGGCGAACCGCGCCGTCAACGCCGTACCGGTGCTGTGCGAGGCGTCCCCCGGGATCCGCTCGACGGCCGACCTTCCGCACATCGTGGCCCGGCTCGGGTGAGCCGCTGAGCGACAACGGCACGCAGGCCATGGGCCGTTACGGGATCTTCGGCGCCGTGTCCTGCGTCCGGCGGGCCGCGGCCCCGGTGGGCGGCGGCGTGTCGACGGCCTCGTGCCATGACGCGCCGGTGGCCACGGCCTGCCGCCAGCCGCGGATCGCCTTGGGCGGCATGCCGATCGCCAGGGCCCCCACCAGACGGTCACCGGTACGGTAGGCGACCACGAACCGACGTGCGGCCAACTCGCCTTCCACCACGGCGACTTCGTCGTGTCCCCGCAGATGGCCGAACGCCTGCACCTTCATGTCGTACTGGTCCGACCAGAAGTACGGCACCGGCGCGAACGGCTTGCGCGCGTCCGGACGGAGCAGATTGCGGGCGGCGGCCATGCCCTGCTCGGCGGCGTTGGTCCGGTGCTCGATCCGCATCGACGTACCGAACAGCGGATTGTGCCAGCGTGCCACGTCCCCGGCCCCGTACACACCCGGCGCGGCGGCGCTGTACTCGTCGCACACGAGCCCGTCCGCCACCTTCAGACCGCTGCCCTCCAGCCACTCGGTGTTCGGCAGCGAACCGATCGCCACCAACACCTCGTCGGCCGCGACCAGTTCCCCGTCCGTGAGCCGTACGCCGCTGTCGGACACCTCGGCCACACCGACCCCGGTGCGCAGGTCCACGCCATGGTCCAGATGAGCCCCCGACAGGACCCGTCCCACCTGCTCACCGACCGCGTGCGCCAGCGGAACCGGCGCCGGCTCGAGGAGCGTGACCTCCGTGCCCAGCCCCCGCGCCACCGCGGCGGCCTCCGCGCCGAGGAACCCCGCACCGACGACCACGAGTCGCCGCCCGGGACCCAGCCGGTCCCTGAGGGCCAGCGCGTCGTCCAGGGTGCGCAGCACATGCGCGTCCCCCTCGCCGGGCAGCCTGCGCGGCCGTACGCCGGTCGCCACGATCAGGCCGTCGTACGGCAGTCGCGCCCCGTCGGCCAGCAGTACCGCGCGCCCGGCGAGGTCGAGGCCGGTCGCGGCGTGCCCCAGAAGCAGATCGAGGTCGAGGGCGTCGAGATCGGCACGGGCGCGCAGCGGCAGCCGCTCCGGGCTCCACTCGCCGGAGAGGATCTGCTTGGACAGCGGCGGACGGTCGTAGGGCGGGTGGGCCTCCTCACCGACGAGGGTGAGCGTGCCGTCGTACCCCTCCCGGCGCAGCGTCTCGGCCGCCGCGAGCCCGGCGGCCGAGGCGCCGACGACCAGGATCCGCCTCACTTCTCGACCAGCCGGATCGCCGCGGCCGGGCAGATCGCGACGGCCTCGCGCACGCCGTCGAGCAGTTCGGCGCCGGGCTCCTCCGCCAGGAGGATCGCGACGCCGTCGTCCTCCCGCTGGTCGAACACCTCCGGCGAGGCCATCACGCACTGCCCCGACGCGACGCACTTCGGTTCGTCCAGTTCCACACGCATGATCTTTTCCTTTCGGTCGGTACAGGTCGGCGCGCGGCCGCGATCGCATTCGCAAGGGGAGAACTCACATCGGGGTGATCTTCGCGATCCACTCCCGGTGCTCGGTCACATGCGGGAAACCGCCCAAGTGGGCGATGAGCCAAGATGTGCTCTCGTCCCACATGCGAACCTTTGCGACCGTCTTCGGGTCACGCGGCTCCACCGGTACCGGGGCCGACGCGCAGGGGCGGCCGCTCGTAGCCGCGGACGTCGAGAACCCGGCGATCAGGCGGGCCGCGTCGCGCACGGCGCCTGCCAGGGGCGCAGCCATGTCACTCCTCGGCGGGGGCTCCGTCGGGACGGAGAACGAAGAACGGCGGAAAGGCCAGTACGCATAGGCAACCGGACCGGACTGACACGCTCCGGTCAGTTCCCTGACCACAAGCTGACGTGACGCAGATCACCACCCCGGGCGAGGTCAGTGGCCGAGCCAGTACCCGAAGCCCCTGCGGGTGTGGATCAGCGCGGGACCTTCCCGGTCCACCTTGTGGCGCAGACGGGAGACGAGCTTCTCGATCGCGTTGTCGGCGCGGCCCTCGCCCCACACATGACGGCAGATCTGTTCCTTGGACAGCACCCGCTCGGCGTTGACCAGCAGATGCCGCAACAGTCGGTATTCCGCGGGGGTGAGGTCGATCTCCCGTTGGCCGCGCCACGCCTGACAGGTGTCGTCGTCCAGGACCAGGTCTCCGTAGGACGGTCCTTCCCGTTCGGGACCCCGGTCGCGCAGCAGCACCTCGGCCCGCGCGAGGACCTCGGCGATCCGGAACGGCTTGGTGACGTAGTCCTCCCTGCCGGCACCGAGTTCGGGGACGAGTCGAGCCAGGGTCTGATAGGTGGTCAGGAAGAGCACCGGGGGGCGCTCGGCGGGCGTGAAGCGGCTCCCGCGGGAGAGGCCCTGCAGATCGGGCAGGGTCACGTCGAGGACGACCAGGTCGAAGCGGTGCTCGACGAGGCGCACCATGGCCTCGGCGCCGGTGCTCACCGCACTGACCCGATAGCCCGCCAACTCCATGGTCGTCGCGAGCAGTTCGGTGGTCTCGGCGTCCTCGACGACGACCAGCACATGTGGTCCGTCGCCGCGAGCCGGCGACCGCTTCTCACTCATGTTTCCATCCCTGGAACGACCATTCGTGCGGAGCTGGAACATCACGACTTCACGGCCTCACCCGGTCGACCTCGCCGGTCGGTGCGTCAGAACGTCCGAATGACGGCCGCCGACCTACCGGCCAGGGTCGCCACGGACGACCAGGCGCTCACCACATCGACGCCGCGCCCACCCAGGGGCTGGAGTTCGCGCGGGCCCCCTCCACGGGCGACCACACCCCTCCCCCTCAAGGGCGATACCTCCGCATCCTCACTCCGACCACGTCACCCCTCCACCCCCGGCCACCCCATCCCGCACCTCGCCCACACCACCCGAGGGCCCGGCCACCCCGGGCCGACCCTCGCTCTCCTCGTCCTCGGTGGCATGCGCGAGAAAGTCGTCGACCATCCCGTGGAACAGCGTCGCGAGGCGCCGCAGCTCCGCCGGTGTCCACTCCGCCAACGCCATCTGCATGCCTCGCGAGCTCGTCGCACGGATCCGGTCGATCGCGTCCCGGCCGGCCGGCGTCAGCTCGATGCGCTGGGCCCGCCGGTCGTCCGGGTCCGGCGCGCGGCTCACATAGCCCGCCTTCTGCAGTTGCTGCGCCTGACGGGTGACGTGGGACGCCTCCACCCCCAGCCGGGCCGCCAGCTCACCGGGGCGCAGGGGATCGGAGTCGGCCATCTGCCGCAGCAGCGCCACGGCGGCACGGTCCAGCCGCAGTCCTGCCATGGCCATCAGGCGATCGTGCTGCCGGACCCGGCTGTTCAGGTAGGAGATGCGATTGAGGGCTCGCTCGATCTCGACCACGTCGGACGAGGCGGGCGCCTGCGGCACTGGTGTAGGCATGGACCCAAGGTAGCACTGCTTGCCTGACTCAAGTAAGTTCCGAGAGGGGCTCGGGCACAGGCCGAGCCCCCTCCGATCGAGTGCGCCGGGCAAGGCGCGGACGCGCTCGGATGCGGACAAGGACCGTGCGGAGCACACCGACGCCGAAGCGGGCGCCGGTGTGCGCGTCCCGAGATCGTGACCGGAGTTCGAGACCGGAGTTCGTCACCGGCGTTCGTGACTGACGTTCATGACTGACGTTCGTCACCGAAGCCTTGCCGCGCGGACCCGGTTGATGCCGTCCCCGTAGCAAGCGCTCACACAGCGCTACGATGCGCTGGTGGATCAGGGGAAGGCACGTGGCCCGTACGCGAAGACACCGGCCCGGCGAGCGGAGATCGTGCGTGCGGCGCGCGACAGCTTCGCCGAGCGCGGATACGCCCGGGCCTCCCTCCGCGACATCGCCGAGCGGGCCGGCATCACCCACGCCGGCCTCCTGCACCACTTCCGCAGCAAGGACGAGCTGCTCGCCGAGGTGCTCGCCCAGCGCGACACCGAGGAGTGGGAGGAGGGCGTGGCCGAGGTCGACAGCCTGGAAGCGCTCGCGCCCTACCTCGGCACTCTGCTGGTGCGCCACCAGAAGACCCCCGAGCTGATGCGTCTGTGGCTGGAGCTGGCGGCGGCCGCCTCGCGGCCGGACCACCCCGCGCACGGTTACTTCGTCGAGCGGTACGAGCGCAGCCGCACCCATGTCACGCGGCGCCTGAGGGAGCTGGAGGCGGAGGGGAAGCTGCGGGAGGGCCTCGGTCCGGACAGTGCGGCGACCCTTTTCCAGGCGGTACTCAACGGCCTGCAGGCGCAGTGGCTGCTCAACCAGCGCCTCGACATCATCGAACCGCTGAACCGTTTCCTCGACCTCATCCTGGTGACCGACGACTAGGGCCTGTCCGGCACCCGTGTCCCCCGCGCGCGGCAGACGTGCACGCCGGACCGCTCGTCATGCTCAGGTAGGACATACCGGTCGTTTGCTACTGCGTTCTCAGTAGCCGGGAGTGTCGGCCGACACATGACGACGGGACGCCCCTGCTCAGGCAAGCTGAGAAGGTTCACCATGGTCACAGCACCCGACAGGAAACCCTCCCGATGAACACCAGCCGGCAGCGGTTCGCCAAGGACCATCCCCGCGTCATGCGGGTGACGGTCGTTCTGCTGCTGTTCGCCGCCGCCGCTCTCGGCAGCACCTGGACCAGCGCGGAACCCACCGGACGGCACCTCACCCCGTGGCCCGGCATTCTCCTGGGCGGCATCGGTGCCCTGGCCCTGCTGTGGCACCGCAGGTACCCGCTCACCGTGGTGGCGGTGACCGCGGCCGCCGCCAACGCAGCCAACGCCCTGGGCTATCTGGTCACTCCCCTGCTGCTGGCACCGCTCATGGCCGCCCTGTACTGGCTGGCCGTCCACACCGACCGCAGGACCGGGCGCATCGGTCTGGCCGGCACCGCCGCACTGCTGGTCACCACCGCGCTGGTCGTCGACTCCCCTCACCATCCGCTGTCCCTCGTCCTCGCGACGGTCGGCCCCGTCTTCTGGGTGCTGGTGCCCATCACCTGGGGCACCGCGACCCGACTGCGGGCCGACTACCTGGAGGCCGTGCACGCCCGCGCGGAGATCGCCGAGCGCACCCGTGAGGAGGAGGCGCGGCACCGGGTGGCCGAGGAGCGCATGCGCATCGCCCGGGAGCTGCACGACGTCGTCGCCCACCACCTCGCGCTGGCCAACGCGCAGGCCGGGACGGCCGCCCATCTCCAGCGCACCCATCCCCAGCAGGTGCAGAGGATCCTCGACGACCTCGCCGGCACCACCGCGTCGGCGCTGCGCGAACTCAAGGCCACCGTCGGGCTGCTGCGCCAGACCAACGACCCCGACGCGCCGCTGGAACCCTCCCCGGGCCTGGACCAGCTCCCGGAACTCACGGCCGCGTTCGCGACCGCCGGGCTCAAGGTCGACGTCACCACCGCGGGCGCGGCGCGCCCGCTGTCACCGGGAGTGGACCTGACCGCCTTCCGCATCATCCAGGAGGCGCTGACCAACGTCACCAAGCACGCCGCCTCGGACACCGCACACGTGCGGCTCGTCTACTCCCACAACCGGCTGACCATCACGGTCACCGACGAGGGAGCGAGCACGGTGACCGCCGCTCCGGCCCCGGGCCACGGTTTCGGTCTCATCGGCATGCGTGAGCGCGCCCTGTCCGTGGGCGGCCGGCTCAGGGCCGATCACCGGGCCGGGGGCGGCTTCGAGGTCACCACGGATCTGCCGCTGTACACCCCCGCCCCGGAAGAGGACCGCACCCCATGACCATCAGCGTGCTGCTTGCCGACGACCAGGCCCTGCTCCGGGCGACCTTCCGCATCCTGATCGACTCCTGCCCCGACCTCGAAGTCGTCGACGAAGCCACCAACGGCAAAGAAGCCGTCGACCTCGCCCGCATCCACAAACCCGACATCGTCCTCATGGACATCCGCATGCCCCACACCGACGGCCTCACCGCCACCGCCACCATCTGCGCCGACCCCGACCTCGACACCACCCGTGTCCTCATCCTCACCACCTTCGAAATCGACGAATACGTCGCCCAGGCCCTGCGCGCCGGAGCCAGCGGCTTCCTCGGCAAAGACGTGGGCGCGGACGCCCTCCTGGACGCCATCCGCACCGTCGCCGCCGGCGACACCCTCCTCTCCCCCCAAGCCACCCGCACCCTCATCACCCGATTCCTCACCACTCCCACCCCCAACGCCCCCCTCGCACCCCCCGAAGCCCTCACCACCCTCACCGCCCGCGAACGCGAGGTCATGGCCCTCGCCGCCGAAGGCCACTCCAACAACGAAATCGCCGACCAACTCACCGTCAGCCCTCTCACCGTCCGCACCCACATCCACCGCGCCATGACCAAACTCGGCGCCCGCGACCGCGCCCAACTCGTCGTCATCGCCTACCAGACCGGCCTCGTCACCCCCGCACCCCCCACTCCCTGACCCCGCACCACGCCGGGAGGCAGCCCCGCCCCGTTCTGTGATAACCCAGGAGGACCACCATCTCTGTGAGAGATGGACCGGGGCATCGGGAGAGGACATGGATCTGCGGCAGATGGAGGTCGTCGTCGCGGTGGCCGAGGAAGGCGGATTCACCGCCGCGGCGCAACGGCTGCACGTGGTGCAGTCGGCCGTGTCGAGCACCGTGCGCGCACTGGAGCGGGAGCTCGGGACCCCGCTGTTCGACCGCACCACTCACCGGGTGTCGCTGACTCCGGCGGGCGAGGCCTTCGTCCCGGCAGCGCGGGCGACGTTGCGGGCCGCCGAACAGGCGCGGTCGGCGGTCGACGCCGCGCGGGGACAGCTGCGCGGACGGGTGACGGTCGGCACCATGCAGGGGGTGTGGGCCGACCTGCACCGCCCGCTGGCCGCGCTGCGCGCGGAGCACCCGGGAGTGGCGGTGCGGCTGCGGCAGGGGGCCGTGACCGACATCCGCCAGGCGTTGCGCGAGGGCACGGTGGATCTGGCGGTGGTCGCCCTAGACCGTCAGCAGCAGCGCGGTCTTGTGACCCGGCTGCTCGCCCGGGAGGAGATGGTGCTGGTGTCCGCGCCGGGCCGGGTCCTGGGCGGGACGGGGCCCGACGGGAGGGTCACGCTCGCCGAAGCGGCCCGGCTGCCGCTGGTGGACTTCACGCCCGGCTGGGCGATCCGCCTCGCCGTCGACCGGGCCTTTCGTGCCGCCGCCGTCGAGCGCGAGTCGACCTTCGAGGTGAACGACATCGTCGCGGCGTCCGAACTCGTCCGCGCCGACCTCGGTGTGTGCGTCATGCCCATCTCGATCGCCGACCGCTTCCCCGACCTGGACAAGCACCGGTTCGACCGGCACGCGCCGAGCTGGAAGGTCATGGTGGTCCAGCCACGCGGGGAGGCGCCCCCGGCGGTCGCGGCCCTGCTGCGGCACATGGCCTGACGGGCGTGGCGTCAGAGGCGACGGAGGGACGAAGTGGCCCATCCCTCGCCTCAATCCCTCAGCCCCCGCGAACAAACTGCCCCCGACCGCTCAAGGTTGCTTCTCGACGTCCTTCACCGAGGTCGGCCCCAACTGCTTGGCGCTGGCGTACTCCGGCATCGTCATGGGCTTGTCGAACAGGAAGAACGACTGGTTCGTGCCGACCGTGAACTCCATGTACGCGCCCGTCGTGGCGTCGAAACCGTAGTAGGCGTTGCAGGTGGAACCCGTCGTGTACGTGCCGTCCATGCCGGGCTGCGAGAGAACCGCGACGCCGTTGGAGTAGGACTCCACCCTCTCCGTCGGAGTGAGCATCTTGCAACGCGGCACGGGCAGACCCTTCATGATGAAGTACCCGTACTCGCCCTTGGCGTTCTGGATGTAGACGTACGAGAGTTTGCCCCGCTTCCCCCACGTCTTGATCCACTGGTTGATCGCTTCGCGGGTCGGCGAGTACTCCATGCGACCCGCCGGCTGCTGGGCCACGAGGTGGTCGTAGGTGTCCTGCTTGGCCTTGTTCTCCTTGTCCTGGCTGGAGTCCTCGGTGCAGGACGTCAGGGCAAGGCCCAGGACGAGCGCGACGACGGTGGCCAGGGCCATGCGTACGAACTTCTTCATGCGGTGCTGCCCTCTTCCCGGGATGAGATGGGGATCAGTTGGTGCACGTCGTGCGCTCGGCGCCGGCGTCCAGCCGGTACGGCAGATCCTTGTCACGGAAGGGTGCGCGGTGCTCCTGGGCGGCCTTCGAGTTGTAGTCGTTGACCGACTCGATCCGACTGGCCTTCAGCGCGGTGATCGACTGGTCGATCTGCGTCGTGCGAGTCTCCGAAGCGGTCTTCCGCTCCTCCTGGAGCACCTGGATCGTCCCTTCGGCGTTCTGCACGGCCTCGCACAGATCGAAGAACTCCTCGTACGTGGTCTGCCGGAACTCGCCCGAGCCGACGGTGTTCTCGCGCTTGTCCGCCTCACCGCGGAACGGGGCGGTGATCCACCCCGCGGCGCCGAAGGCGAACGCCCCGATCACGTACAGCACCGCCAGACCGATGACCCCGGCGACGGCCCAAGCCCCTAACCGTGCCCCCTCGCGTACCTGCCCCATGGCCATCCCCCTTCGCAGGTGGTCCCGCGGCGTGGAACCACCTTCCGCGAAGGAGGACACGGCGCCCGGTGAAACGGTTCCGCCGTCACGAGCGCCAGGAGGGGGTTACCGGGGCGGTCGAGCCACAGCGGGCACACGGTCCTACTCCTCCGGACGGACGGCGGCCGTGCACGTCACTTCGCCGATTCCCACCCGTCCTCGACGATCGGTTTGTTCACGGGGTCTCCGCCCATCTCGTTCGGAGATGACTGACATTCGAAATCATCGCCACGGCAGGGGAAGCACGGAGGCTCCACGGGCGCTGAGGAAACCGTGCGAGCGGCAACGAGGCCGCTCGACCACCACCCAGCGTTTCCCGAACCGCTCCACCGGTTCCCTTCCCGAGAAGGTGCCCGTGTCCAAGTCCTCCGTCCTCAAGTCACCGGGCCGGTCCGCCACCGCGCAGGCGGAGCACGGCGTGCCGGGCTGGCTGGTCGCCCTCTTCGCCGTGGCCTCCGGCATGACGGTCGCCAACCTGTACTACGCCCAGCCCCTGCTGTCCTCGCTGCGCGACGTGTTCCATGTCGGCACGGCGGCCGCAGGCGGACTCATCACCCTCACCCAGGTCGGCTACGTCCTGGGCATGCTCTTCCTGGTCCCGCTCGGCGACCGGCTGGAGAAGCGCGGACTGATCAGCGTGCTCCTGACGGTCACCACGCTCGCCCTGGTCGCCGCGGGTCTCGCCACCAACTTCCCCATGCTGCTGATCGCCTCCCTGATCAGCGGAGGCACCTCGGTCGTCGCCCAGATACTGATCCCCTTCGCGGCGAGCCTCGCCCCCGACCACGCCCGTGGCCGGATCGTCGGACGGGTGATGAGCGGCCTGCTCACCGGCATCCTGCTCTCCCGCACCCTCAGCAGCCTGGTCTCCGACGTGGCGGGCTGGCGGGTGGTGTACCTCGGCTCCGCCGTCCTGATGGCCCTGCTGGCCCTGGCCCTGCGCGCGGCCCTGCCGCAGCACGCGCCGACCACGACCATGCCGTACGCCCATGTCCTGCGCTCGACGCTCCAACTGGTACGCCGCCACCCCGTGTTGCTGCGCCGGGGTCTCTACCAGGCGGCGATGTTCGGTGCGTTCAGCGCGTTCTGGACCACCGTGTCGTACGTCCTGACCGGCCCCCACTTCCACTACTCGCCCATCGGTGTCGGCCTCTTCGCGCTCGTCGGCGCGGCCGGTGCGGCCGTCGCCCCGTTCGCCGGTCACTGGGCCGACCGCGGGCTCGTCCGTCCCATGACCGGGATCGCCTTCGCCGTCGCGGCCCTGGCCTTCGCGGTCGCGGGCTTCGGTCAGTCCCACATCACCCTGATCGCCCTGGCCGCGATCCTGATCGACACGGCCGTGCAGTCCACCCTGATCCTCGGCCAGCACACCATCTACCAGCTCGACCCGAACGCCCGCGCCCGCCTCAACAGCGCGTTCATCGCGATCTTCTTCGTCGGCGGCGCGCTCGGCTCCCAGCTCGGCTCGATCGCCTACCACGCGGCCGGCTGGACCGCGGTCACCGTCCTGGGCGCCGCCCTGCCGGTGCTGGGCCTGCTCCACTGGACGACGGAACGCCGTACGGCCTGATCAGTGACCCCGGGAGCGGGTCACGATCCCGCTTCCCCCCGCAGGAAGTTGCTCACCTGACAGGCGAGGCTGTCCCGCGCCGAGTCGGAGCGGGCGGCGGCGTCGACCGAACCCTCGTAGAGGTCGATGCCGCCGACCCACAGGTACCGGTCGGTCCACTCGTCGTCGACCTTCAGCTGGATCTGGATGTCCAGCCGGGACAGGGAGGCGTCGGGGCCCGCGGCGAAGAGGACCGCGGTGGCCCGGCGCAGGGGGTAGACGTCGTAGCCCTCGATGAACTGGGAGTTCCGCCAGTCCAGGAAGGCGCTCTCGCCGTCGGGGCCGACCCGGATGTCCATCTGGCCGTCCTCGAGATGGATGCCGAAGTGCTCGCCACCACGGTTCTCGACGGTCACCCGGCACCGGAAGTAGGTCAGCCCTTCGGCGGCGTCGTCGCGCCCGCGCGGCGGCTCCGCCCGCTCCACCCCGTGGACGCGGACGCGCAGGCCGGCGTGCTCGTCGTACTCCTGCCAGTCCCCGACCACGTTCGGTTCGTGCACGGTCCACCTCTCCACCTCAGAGAGCTGTTTCCTATCTGTGCCCTCAACGGGGTGTCAAATGGGCGGAACGCACCGTGGCCAGCGTTTTTGCCCTCCTTGATCGGCGATCAAGCCGTGCCCAGCCAGAACCCGTGTCCCTGCCGTTGCGAGGACATTTCCGTGCGTGCTGCACATCACGTTCTCAGGCGCCGCGACGCAGCGTCCGCATCTGCTCGTCGAGGGGGCCGAGGCCGACGTCGCGGCGCCGCTCCTCGAGGGTCTCGGGCCGTCGGATCGGATACGGGCGGAAGGTCGCGGGGTCGACCCTGGTGCCGTAGAACTGGGGCTGGCCCAGTTCGACCGCGCAGTGATCGGCGATGTAGGCGTGGTGCGGACCGGGGCAGCGGCCGTCGGCGGTGGCCTGGGCGATCAGGTCGCGGCAGCGGAGCTGGAAGTCGAGGTCCGGGGCGTGCAGCAGGATCATCAGGGCCGCGGTCGAGGCGGGCGCGCCGACCAGGTCCGTGGCCGGCCAGCCGTGTCGGCGGACGATCGTCCCTAGGGCGTCGGCATTGGTCCTGCGGCATTCGACGAGGCCGCGCCGGACCTGTGGGGTGGGGTTCGTCCGCGCCTGCCGCATCAGGTGCCGCTCCTCGTCGGCCCGGCGCGAGAGTTCCCGGGCGAGCGCGGCGGCGAGTGCCGGGAGGATCCCCGGGGACGCGGGCCCCGGCTCCACCGGTGTTCCGTCCGGCTCCGTCGGCTTGCCGACCGCCAGGTGCCCGGGTAATCGCTTCATGGCATGCCCCGGAGCGCCAGGGTGAACCACACCTTCTTGCCCGTGGTGCCGGGGTCGGCCGGTGCGATGCCCCAGTCGTCCGTCAGAGCGGCCACGATGGCCAGTCCGCGTCCCGACTCCTCGGCGTCGCCCGTGTCGCGTGCTCGCGGCA
Organism: Streptomyces sp. RLB3-17; assembly: GCF_007113425.2. Classification (NCBI taxonomy): domain Bacteria; kingdom Bacillati; phylum Actinomycetota; class Actinomycetes; order Kitasatosporales; family Streptomycetaceae; genus Streptomyces; species Streptomyces sp. RLB3-17. The sequence goes on from NZ_CP041610.2 coordinate 1,139,640, forward strand.
GTGCGGACGAACGGTCGGCGACCGTCACACGCAGCTCGTGCCCGAGGTGTTCCAGGGTGACGGTGATCGTGTCGCGGGGGCCGGGACTGCCGTGTCTGACCGCGTTGGCGAACAGCTCGTCCGTGGCGAGGACAGCGTTGTCGAGGCACTCGGAGGGCAGGCGCAGAGCGGTGAGGTGCTCGGCGACCATGTCCCGCACGCCGGCCGCGCGCGAGGGTTGGGCGGGGACCGTGGTCCGCACCAGGCTGGGGTGCGTCCTGGGCAGCACGACGGCGTCGTGCTGCGGTGAGGGCGACGGCCCGCGGCGATGAGCCCTGGATGCCGTCATCGGTCCTCCTTCATCGCAGCGCGGGTGGGGGATGTGCTCGATGGCTGCCCGTGCAGCCAACAGGGCACGACCCTTCGCCGACCAGGGGGTATCGGGGTTGTCCGGTTGCAGGCACGTAGTGGCATGGGATGTATGTTCGATCAAGTGAGGAACGTGAGCGGGAGCCGGACGCCGGTGCGCCCAGGCGATCCCACCGGGTGGTCGGGGGTGCGCGGCAAGCGCGTCCTGGTCACCGGTGGAACGCGGGGCCTGGGCGAGCAGATCGTGCGGCTGCTCGCGGCCGAAGGGGCCCGGGTGGCTACCTGCGCGCGCGGCGCGGGCGACCTGGCGGCGCTGGCGGCATCGCTGGACTCCCCGCTGTTCACCCAGGCGCTCGACGTCACGGAGCCGGAGCGCCTGGAGGAATTTGTCGCGGCCATGGCGAATCGTTTCGGCGGGCTCGACGGGGTGGTGGCCTGTGCGGGCGGTTCGCGCGGCGGTCGCTTCGAGGAGACGGACGCCGAGGACTGGGCGGCGACCTGGGAAGTGAACGTCGGCCATGCCGCGCGCCTCGTCCGGGCCGCCGTGCCGCATCTGCGGGCCGCCGGGGGCGGATCGGTCGTGGTGATCTCGTCGATCTCCGGCTGGAAGCCCGGGCCGCCCGTCCAGTACGGGGTGGCGAAGTCCGCCCAGATCCAGTTGGCCGCCTCGCTCGCCCGTGAACTGGGGCCGGACGGAATCCGGGTGAACGCCGTCTCCCCCGGGTCGATGCTCATCCCGGGCAGGCGTTGGGACCGGATGCGCCGGGAGGACTCCGAGGCGTACGCGGGATTCGTGGCGACGGAGCTTCCGAGCGGGGCGCCGGTCGCTCCGGAGGAGGTCGCCCGGGTGGTGGCGTTTCTGCTGTCCGACTGGTCGAGCGGTATCTCCGGAGCGCACCTCCCCGTCGACCGCGCCCAGAACGCACCCTCGCCGGACGGCTACTGAGCAGACCGTTCCCGCCAAGTCACCCACCGGACCGACCGCCGCGCTCCCCGTCATGCGACCGCCCCCAGCACCGCACGGGACCTGCGCTCGAACTCCTGCACCATCGGCTCGTGGCGGCGTGGCTCCAGACGGGTACGGAAGTCACGCAGGGCCTGGATCGACCGTTCACTGTGCACGGTCCTGAGGGTGTCCAGCGCTTCGGTGGCCGTACCGACGGCCTCGTCGAGTCGGTCCTGCTGGAGATGCGCGGTCGCGAGCACCGAGCGGCTGATGGCCTGGCGTCTGCGCCGGTCGGCGTTCGCGCTCAGCGACTCGCTCGCCGTACGTTCGGCCTGGGCGGCGAGCCCCAGGTCACGGAAGCACAGGGCGGCCTCGGCCTGAAGATAGTGGTGGTCGAGGTAGCGCACCCAGACGGATTCCTGGTCGGGGCCCCGGCTCGTGTCCAGTTGCCCTTCCGCCAGGCGCAGCGCCTCCGAGGCCTCGCACGACTGCCCCTGCGCGGCATGTCCGCGTGCCGCCATGGCGTACAGGCGCATCAGTCCGAGCGGGCTGCCCGCCCCCTTCGCGGTGGCGACTCCGGCCCGGGCCAGTGCCACCCCCTCGTCGGGGCGGCCGAGGTTGGTGGCCAGATGGGAGAGCCCGGCCAGAATCTGGCCGCCCAGCACCCGGTCGCGCCCTTCGGCGCACAGACGCAGCCCCTGGGTCATGTACCGCTGCGCGAGCCCGTACTCCCCCGCGTCGTACGAGCTCCAGCCGGCCATCGCGGCGAGGCGCGCGGCCGCGGCGTACAACTGCCGTTGCAGCTGTGGCGGGGTGCCGCGGCGCTGGAGCATGGGGACGACCTCGGTGGAGAGGTAGTGCACGATGCTGGTGCGCACTCCGCCACCGCCGTAGTGGTTGTCCATCTGGTCGAACATGGCGATCATCGCGTGCACCTGCTCGACCGGACCGCCGCTCGTCACCGCCGTGGGGCGGAAGGCCTCCTGCTGCTCCAACAGCCACAGCAGCCACTCGCGTTGGGGGTTCGTCAGCGCGGCGGCGACGAAGGGCACCGAGCCGAGGAGGCTGCGGCGGGAGATGTCGGTGGAGCCCAGTTCGGCCAGGGTGTGCAGGGTTTCCGCCACGTCTTCGCCGTAGACCAGGGCCCGGCCCGCGACCGGGCGCTGCTGATCGGAGTGGAAGCCGAGGTCCGCGGGCGAGACGGCGCGGCCGAGCCGCCCGGAGAGCACGGCGGCGATCAACTCCGGGGTGGTGCCGCGCGGTTGCTGGCCCTGGAGCCAGCGGGTGACCGACGCCTTGTCGTAGTTGGAGTCCACGCCCTGGCGGCGGCCCAGTTCGTTGACCCTGAGGGCGAGGGAGGCGTAGGAGCAACCGGCTTCCTTGAGGGCGACCGCCAGCGCCGAGTTGGCCCCGCCGGGGCCCTTGCCTGCGCTCCTTGATTGTCCGTCGGTCACGGTGGCCACCCAGGTCTCGCATCACGGTCCGTACGGCTGCGCCCGTATCTGCTGATCCATCAATTCCGTTGCCACACAGCACAGTTGAACGTATGGCACCAGGGGCTGTGCGACAGGTCGCTCGATCACTATGGTCGCCGACAGGCTCAACACGCAACCGGCGTTCTGATAATTTCAGAACGATCTGCATCACCCTGTCTCTGTCAACGACCGCGTGGCACACTGCACGCTGTGATACAGCCGTACCGGGAGGTAGGACGTGAGTGACAACCGCTCGGGCGGCAGCGCACCCACGGTCCTGCGGATGGTTCTCGGCAAGCGGCTGAGGCAGCTGAGGGAACAGGCGGGAGTGTCGTTCGAGGAGGCGGCACGGGCGATCGAGGTCACTCCACTGACGGTCCGCCGGATCGAGAAGGCCGAGGTCGGCCTCCGGATCCCCTATGTGAAGGAGTTGCTGCGCACCTACGGGGTGCCGGCGACGGAGATCGACGACTTCCTCGCGCTGGCCCGGGAGGCCAACCAGCCGGGCTGGTGGTACAAGTACCGCGACGTGCTGCCCGAGTGGTTCAGCGCCTACGTGAGCCTGGAGAGCGAAGCCAGCGTCATCCGTCTCTACGAACCCCACTACGTTCCGGGCCTGTTGCAGACGAACGACTACGCCACCGCGCTCATGCGCGTGGGCTTCCCCAACGAGTCGAAGGAGGACGTCGCCCGCCGAGTCGCCCTGCGGACCAGGCGGCAGGACCTGCTCGCCAAGCCGGACGCGCCCGCCATCTGGGCCATCCTCGACGAGACGGTGCTGCGCCGGCCTGTGGGCGGGGCCGAGGTGATGCGGGCTCAGATCGACCGGCTGCACGAGGTCCTGGACATGCCGAAGGTCCGGATCCAGGTCATGCGCTTCGGGGTGGGGGCACACCCCGGCGCCTTCGGCCCGTTCCACCACTTCCGCTTCGGTTTCTCCGAACTGCCCGACGTCATCTACACGGAAAGCCTCGCCGGCGCGGTCTATGTCGACCGGCCCGGCGACGTCGTCACCTATCTCGAAGTACTGGACCGGATGTCCGTGCAGGCGGAACCGGTCGCTCGGACCAGGGCCATCCTGGCTGAATTGCGTAAGGAGTTGTGATCCATGGGATCCAAGGGCCCCATCTACAGTGGCATGCCGGCCGTCGACCTGGGCACCGAGGGCTGGGAGAAGCCCTGGAGCGGTACGAACGGCGGGAGTTGTGTCGAGGCCAAGCGGCTGCCCGACGGCAGTGTGGCCTTCCGCCAGTCCACGGACCCGGACGGGCCCGCGCTGGTGTACACCCGGGACGAGATGATCTCGTTCCTCGAAGGCGCGAAGTCCGGCCAGGCCGACTTCCTCGTCGCCTGAGGCGCTGACAGACCGCCTGAGGCCGGGAGAGCCGTCCGCCCCTCGGGCAACCACCGGAGCCGCGCCATCACCACGCCCGCACCACCACTACGCCCGCACAACCGGACAACCCGCACGCCCACTCCCGCCGTGCGGGTCGTCCGTTCACACTGAGGGAATCGGTCGTCCCGGAGGGAGCGGTATGCGCGCCGGTCCTTGTCGCGAGGTGCGGGGATGATCCTCGGCCAGGCCCTCGCCCAGTGCCGGACCCTGGTCGTCGACGGTCCGGACGGCATCGGCAGAGGCGCCCTGATCGCCGAGCTGGCCCGTCACGGTTTCCTGGTCCGGCTCTGCCGCGGGCCCCTCCATCACGTGGACCCCACCCAGCCGTATCGCGAACTCCTCGCCTCGTCGGGCCGGTTGGCCGTCGACGGCAGTCTCGTCCACGAGCTGGTCTACGGACCGCTGCGCCGCGGACGCTCCCGGGTGACCTGGATCCAGGCCCTCGACTTCGCCGAAGCGGTGGCGGAACGCGACGGAGCCCTCGTCCATGTGACCGGCGAGACGGACGACACGGAGGCGGTCGACGCGTACGAGCGGGCGCTGCACACCCTCGCCCAGCACGTCCCCGTGGTGACCCTGGAGGCCAAGGACCTCGGCCACCCCATCCGCGGCCCTGCCTGCCCGGAACATCAACTCGGCCTGTGTTAGAGGTAGTTGACGGTAGGTTATTGACAGACCGCGTGACGGAGGCAGGAGACATCCATGGCAGACGGCCGGCCCAACCCCGACCAAGAGGCGTTGTCCAAGATCGACACCACGGTGCCGCACTCGGCCCGCATCTGGAACTACTGGATGGGCGGGAAGGACAACTACGAGGTCGACCGGATCGCGGGCGACGCCTACCGCGACGTCGCGCCGAACATCGAGACGATGGCCCGGGCCTCGCGCGAGTACCTGATCCGGACCGTGACCTTCGTCGCCGGTGAGCTCGGCATCCGCCAGTTCCTGGACATCGGCACCGGTCTGCCCTCGTACGACAACACCCACCAGGTCGCCCAGCGGGTGGCGCCCGAGTCGCGCATCGTCTACGTGGACAACGACCCCCTGGTGCTGCGGCACGCCCAGGCGCTGCTGACCAGCACCCCCGAGGGCGTCACCAACTACATCGACGCGGATCTGCACGAGCCCGAGAAGATCGTCGAGGCGGCGAGCCGGATCCTGGACTTCGACCGGCCCGTCGCCCTGATGCTGATGGGCATCCTCGGTCACATCCAGGACTACGAGGAGGCCAAGTCGATCGTCCGCACCCTCCAGGCCGCCCTGCCCTCCGGCAGCTACTTCGTGCACTACGACAGCACCGACACCGACGCCGCGCTCAAGCAGGCCCAGCAGGGTTACGACGACACGGGCGCCGTCCCCTACGTGCTGCGCAGCCCGGAGCAGATCACCGCGTACTACGAGGGCCTGGAGCTGATCGAACCCGGCATCGTCTCCTGCCCCCTGTGGCGCCCGGAGCCCGGCACCGCGCCGGAGCCCACGGACGTGCACGGCGGGGTGGCCCTCAAGCCGTGATCAGGTGCGCGGCGCCGGTTGGATGTTCTGGTTGAGGCGGAACAGGTTGTCCGGGTCACGGTCGGCCTTGATTCGGGCCAGGCGGGCGTAGTTGTCGCCGTAGCTGGCCCGTACGCGCTCCTGCCCCTCGTCCATCATCATGTTCACGTAGGCCCCGCCCGCGGAGTACGGGTGCAGGGCGTCGGAGTAGTCGACGCTCCACCGCTTGACGCGCTCGGCGCCGGCCGGATCGGAGTCCACGCCCGCGTACACGGTCGCCCAGTGCGCGTTCCGGTAGCTCCAGGCGGTGTCCGCCGGTGCGATGTCGTGGACGGCGCCGTCGATCGGGTACAGGTGCATCGTCGATTTCCAGGTCGGCGGTTCGGCGCCGTATCCGAGGTGCGACGCGACCGCCTCGTCGGGGATCTCGTCGACGAAGTCCGCGCGCCAGTACCACTGGTCGCCGGGCGGGTAGATCCCGTCGAACGCGGACTGGAGCGCGGGGTACGGCATCGGCGCGGCTCCGTGCAGCAGCGGCTCGGGCACGGCGTCGAGGAGGGGTGCCATCTCCGCGGCCGCCGCCTCGGTGTCGTCACCGACGCGGCACCAGACGACCCCGCAGACCTTGCGCAGATGGATCTCCTCGGGGAACGGCGGGCCGGGCGGCACGGAGCCGAACAGGAAGAAGCCGTTCAGTTCGCGGGGAGCGTCCGGGAGGAAGTCGCGGTAGGCGGTGAGGACTTCGGCGCCGACTTCGACGGGCCAGAAGGTGGGGCCGGCGACGACGGTGCTCACCTCACGCAGCCGGAACAGGAACGAGGTGACGACTCCGAAGTTGCCGCCGCCCCCGCGGATCGCCCAGTACAGGTCGGTGTTCTCCGTGTCGCTCGCGCGCACGCGCTCGCCGCTCGCCAGGACGAGGTCGGCCGCCAGGAGATTGTCGACCGTCAGCCCGTACTTGCGGGAGAGATGCCCGATGCCGCCGCCCAGGGTGAGGCCGGCGACTCCCGTCGTGGAGATGATGCCGGCGGGTGTGGCCAGACCGTACTCGTGGGTGGCACGGTCGACCTCGCTCCACACACAGCCGCCTGCGACCCGTACCGTACGGGCCCCCGGATCGACCTCGATGCTTTTGAGCGGTGAGAGGTCGAGGACCACGCCGTCGTCGCAGACCCCCAGGCCCGCGCCGTGGTGGCCGCCGCCCCGCACGGCGAGCGGGAGGCCGTGGTCGCGGGCGAAGCCGATGACGTGGGAGACGTCCTCGGCGCTGGTGCACCTCGCCACCAGGGCGGGCCGCCGGTCGATCATCGCGTTGTAGACGGTGCGTGCCTCGTCGTACCCGGAGTCGCCGGGACCGATCAACTGCCCCTTGAATGCCGTCAGTTCCTGGCGCGCTGCCTCTGCCGTCGTGATGGACATACGCCTCCCCCCGCCTGGGGGCCGGTTTCAGGGCGCCCGTGTCCGGGGCCTTGGCTCCAGTCTCCCTCCGATGGATCCGACGCGCCTGTTCTGTACAACCGCTGGGGCGGGTGGTCCCCGCCCCTCGGTCGCCGTGATCACGTCACGGCGATCACGGCCTCCGTGTCATGACGGGACACCGCGAGCGCCGGTTCCGGCAACGCCACCTGACGCGGCGTCCGGCGCGCCTCGCGCAGGCTGGGCATGGGCGTGGTCGGGACCAGCGGAGCATGCTCGGCGGCGCGGGCCCGCCAGGAGAACCAGATGATCTTGCCGCCGGCGCCGGTGGCGCAGCAGCCCCAGCCGTCGCTGAGGGCGGCGATCTGCGCCAGACAGCCCTGGGGCTCGTTGTGCGGGCGGAGATCCTGGTCGTTGTCGGAGACCGCGGTGATGAGGTGGGAACCGTTCCACCACATCTCGATGGTGGTGTTCTTGTCCGTCGCGTGCCGGTCGATCGTGTGCAGCAGCGCTTCCGCACAGTGGCAGACGGAATCGACGAGCGTATCCAGGTTCCAGTACCGGAGATGGGCCCCCAATATGCGCTTGACCTGGCCAACCCGCTCCGGGCTGACCTCCACGTCGAGGTGGTAGTAGCAGGGCACTGCAGGTTTCATCTTCGTTGGCTCCTCACGGCGAAGCTCTCGCCTCTCCTCGCCCTTCTCGGACCGAGCCCCGATCACGAAGCGTGAGCACTGATCGCTTTTGAGTCATTCCCAGAGTGCGAGCACTACTCCGTTCGTGCAACACGAGAGCCCGACCCCATGTGATTGAAGAGCCAACAAGACGCTGAGTGTCCGTGCAGGCACCATGAGTGAGGGCACCGCCCTCCGTAACGGGTCGGTGCCCTTCCGTGCACGGCCGTACGGCATCAGCCGGGTGTCCCGTGCGCAGTCGCGAGAGTGGAAAGGTGACCGGCCCATGCTGCTTCCTGCCAAAGCCGAGGTCGCCAGGCATCTGGAGCAATACCGGGCCTGGGAACGCCTGTTGCTCGTGGCCCCCGCCGACCACACGGTGCGGGGCAACTTCGAGAACGCGGGGTACACCCTGTGCGTGCTGATGGGGAAGCGCTGCGCGCGGGAGGCGGTGGACGCCGCCGAGCTCTATCTGCGGGACGAGGCACCGGCTGCCGCGCTGTCGTCGATGACGGTGGCGCACGGCACGCGGGGCTCTCAGCTCCCCCAGGAGCCTCAGGGGCGGGGAGCGGGTCGAGCGGTCGGCAGGCATCCCTGAGGCGGACCGTGGTGTCGGGAATTTTCGGTGCAGCTCTGAACCGAGGGGGCAGGGCGCGAGGACGGCGGAGGCGAAACATGGAGGCACATCCGGCCCATGGCCGTGACCCGATCGGCCGTATCCCGATCGTGGACGTCCAGCCGGTCGTCGAGCACGGCCGGCGCCCCGCGAAGGCGGTCGTCGGGGAGACCTTCGAGGTCACCGCCACCCTCTTCGGCGAGGGCCGGGATGTGCTCGGCGCCGAAGTCGTCCTGTGCGACCAGAGCGGCCGGCCCGGCCCGCGCGCCCCGATGCGTGAACTCGCCCCGGGCACCGACCGCTGGGGCGCCGAGGTCACACCGGAATCCGTGGGCCACTGGACCTTTGTGGTGGAGGCCTGGAGCGATCCCGTGGCCGTCTGGCGCCACACCGCCGCGATCAAGGTCCCCGCCGGGATCGACGCCGGTCTGGTCCTGGAGGAGGGCGCCGCGCTGTACGAGCGGGCCGCGGACGCGGTACCGGACCCGGCCGGCCAAGCGGTCGTACGCGCCGCGGCGCACGCCCTGCGCGACGACTCCTGGCGGCCGACGGCCCGGCTCGCCGCCGCCCTGGCCCCGGAAGCGGTCGCCGTTCTCACCGCACACCCCCTGCGCGAACGGGTCTCCCGCTCGCTGCCGATGCCTCTGCTCGTGGAACGCAAGCGGGCGTTGTACGGCGCCTGGTACGAGTTCTTCCCGCGTTCGGAGAGCGGACAGCTGGACCCGTCGGTGCACGGCACGTTCCGCAGCGCCGCCGAACGCCTGCCCGCCATCGCCGAGATGGGCTTCGACGTCGTGTACCTCCCGCCCGTCCACCCCATCGGCACCACCTTCCGCAAGGGCCCCAACAACAGCCTGTCGGCGAGCCGTCGGGATGTCGGCGTGCCCTGGGCGATCGGTTCTCCCGAGGGCGGCCACGACGCGATCCACCCGGATCTCGGCACGATCGAGGACTTCGACGCGTTCGTGCGCCGGGCCACGGAACTGCGGCTCGAGGTCGCGCTCGACTTCGCGCTCCAGTGCTCCCCGGACCACCCGTGGGTGCAGAAGCATCCCGAGTGGTTCCACCACCGGGCGGACGGGTCGATCGCGTACGCGGAGAATCCGCCGAAGAAGTACCAGGACATCTATCCGATCGCCTTCGATAAGGACATGCCGGGGCTGATCCAGGAGACGGTGCGGGTGCTGCGGCACTGGATGGACCACGGTGTGCGGATCTTCCGCGTCGACAACCCGCACACCAAGCCGGTCGTCTTCTGGGAGCGGGTCATCGCGGACATCAACCGCACCGACCCGGACGTGATCTTCCTGGCCGAGGCGTTCACCCGGCCCGCGATCATGCACACGCTCGCGGCGGTCGGCTTCCAGCAGTCGTACACCTATTTCACCTGGCGCAACACCAAGCAGGAGCTGACCGACTACCTCACCGAACTGTCGGGCGCGACGGCCGCCTTCATGCGGCCCAACCTCTTCGTGAACACCCCCGACATCCTGCCCGGCCATCTCCAGCGGGGCGGCCGGCCCGCCTTCGAGGTACGCGCCGTGCTCGCCGCCACCCTCTCGCCCTCGTGGGGGGTCTACGCCGGGTACGAGCTGTGCGAGAACGCTCCGGTTGGGCCCGCGAGCGAGGAGTACCGGAACTCCGAGAAGTACGAACTGCGTCCGCGTGACTGGGAGTCCGCCGCGCGCGAGGGCCGCACGATCGCACCGCTGATCACGGAGCTGAACCGGATCAGACGGCGCCACAAGGCTCTGCACGCGCTACGGAACCTGCACTTCCACCGGACCGACAACGAGGCCCTGATCGCCTACAGCAAGCGCTCGGACGACGACACGGTCGTGGTGGTGGTCAACCTCGACCCCCACCACACCCAGGAGGCGACGGTCTCGTTGGACATGCCGCGACTCGGCCTGGACTGGCACGAGTCCGTGCCCGTGCACGACGAGCTCACCGGCGAGACCTACCGCTGGGGCAGGGCCAACTTCGTGCGACTGGGGCCGGGCGGTGCGCATGTGCTCGCCGTCGACACCTCACCGCGGATCGGAGGGTCACCCACCACATGATCGTCAACGAGCCCGTCCCGGACACTTTCGAGGACACCCCGGCCAGGGACCGCGACCCCGACTGGTTCAAACGCGCCGTCTTCTACGAGGTCCTGGTCCGCTCCTTCCAGGACAGCAACGGCGACGGCGTCGGCGACCTCAAGGGCCTCACCGCGAAACTCGACTACCTGCAATGGCTGGGCATCGACTGCCTGTGGCTGCCCCCGTTCTTCAAATCACCCCTCAGGGACGGCGGCTACGACGTCTCCGACTACACCGCCGTCCTGCCCGAGTTCGGTGACCTCGCCGACTTCGTCGAGTTCGTCGACGCCGCCCACCAGCGCGGCATGCGCGTCATCATCGACTTCGTCATGAACCACACCAGCGACCAGCACCCGTGGTTCCAGGAGTCCCGCACCAACCCCGACGGACCCTACGGCGACTACTACGTCTGGGCCGACGACGACAAACAGTACGAGGACGCCCGGATCATCTTCGTCGACACCGAGGCCTCCAACTGGACCTTCGACCCGGTCCGCAAGCAGTACTTCTGGCACCGCTTCTTCTCCCACCAGCCCGACCTCAACTACGAGAACCCCGCCGTCCAGGAAGAGATCATCTCCGCGCTGCGGTTCTGGCTGGACCTGGGCATCGACGGGTTCCGGCTGGACGCGGTGCCGTACCTGTACCAGGTCGAGGGAACGAACTGCGAAAACCTTCCGGCAACGCACGAGTTCCTGAAGCGGGTGCGCAAGGAGATCGACACGCACTATCCGGACACGGTGTTGCTGGCGGAGGCGAACCAGTGGCCCGAGGACGTCGTCGACTACTTCGGCGACTTCCCCTCCGGCGGCGACGAGTGCCACATGGCGTTCCACTTCCCCGTCATGCCGCGGATCTTCATGGCGGTACGCAGGGAATCCCGGTACCCGGTCTCGGAAATCCTGTCGAAGACCCCGGCGATCCCGTCCGGCTGCCAGTGGGGCATCTTCCTGCGCAACCACGACGAACTCACCCTCGAAATGGTCACCGACGAGGAACGCGACTACATGTACGCGGAGTACGCCAAGGACCCGCGGATGCGCGCCAACATCGGCATCCGGCGGCGGCTCGCCCCACTGCTCGACAACGACCGCAACCAGATCGAGCTGTTCACCGCCCTGCTGCTGTCCCTGCCCGGCTCGCCGATCCTCTACTACGGCGACGAGATCGGAATGGGCGACAACATCTGGCTCGGCGACCGCGACGCGGTCCGCACCCCGATGCAGTGGACACCCGACCGCAACGCGGGCTTCTCCTCCTCGGATCCCGGCCGGCTGTTCCTGCCCACGATCATGGACCCCGTCTACGGCTACCAGGTGACGAACGTCGAGGCCTCCATGTCCTCGCCCTCGTCCCTGCTGCACTGGACCCGCCGCATGATCGAGATCCGCAAACAGAACCAGGCCTTCGGCCTCGGCTCCTACACGGAACTCCAGTCCTCCAACCCCGCCGTCATCGCGTTCCTGCGCGAGGCCCCCTCCACCGAGGGCAAAGAGGACGACCTCGTCCTGTGCGTGCACAACTTCTCCCGCTTCGCCCAGCCCACCGAACTGGACCTGCGGGCCTTCAACGGCCGCCACCCGGTCGAACTCATCGGCGGGGTGCGATTCCCGGCCATCGGAGAGCTGCCGTACTTGCTCACCCTCGCGGGCCACGGCTTCTACTGGTTCCGGCTGCGACGCGCGATCACCCCCGGCACCGCCAGGCGATCCTGACCGCACGTGATCGCACGTGATCGTGTGCCCATCGAAGATCGCTTGCCTCTGAAAGGACGTGTCGCCATGCCGAAGACCGCGTTGCACCGTCCGGGCAGCCATGCCCCCGCCGCACTGCTCACCTCGCTCGCCGAACTGCTGCGGCAGTGGCTGCCGCGGCAGCGCTGGTTCGCGGGCAAGGGCCACCCCGTCACCGGCCTGAGCGTGGTGTCGTCGACCGAGCTGTACCCGGGCTGCCTGCATCTCCTGATACGCACCGAACACCTCGGCGGCTCCGAACCCGAAGGTCCCGGCACTCCCCCGCCCGACGACTGCTACCAGCTCCTGCTCGGCGCACGCGAGGTCCTGCCACCCCGGCTCGCCCCCGCCTTCATAGGCCGTCCGAGCGCGGGACCCCTGGCCGACCTCAGCGTGTACGACGCCTTCCACGATCCCGACGCGGCGGGTCTGCTCCTGGAACGGCTGCGCACGCCCGGGGCCGCAGGACCCTTGCTCTTCGAGCGGGATCCCCAGGTGACGGTCCCCTGCGGTCTCGCCCCCCGGCTCCTCGACACCGAGCAGTCGAACTCCTCCCTCGTGTACGGGAACTCCTTCATCCTGAAGGTCTTCCGCCGCGTCCAGCCGGGCATCAACCCCGACCTGGAGGTGCCCTGGGCGCTGGCCCGGCAGGGCTGCACCCGCGTACCCGCCCCCGCGGCGTGGTTCGGCACCTCGCAGCCGCGGGAGGCGACGCTCGGGGTGCTCCAGCCGTTCCTGCGCGACGCCTCCGACGGCTGGACCCTGGCACTCCAATCACTCATCTTGGGCGGGGAGTTCACCGAAGAGGCATACGAACTCGGCCGGGCCACCGCCGAGATACATGTGGCGCTGGCGGCGGCGTTCCCCGTACGAGCGCCCAGTCCGTTGCAGCACCGGCAACTCGCGGCCTCGATGAGTGAACGGCTCGACACCACGGCCCGCTCCGTGCCCGAACTCCGGCCGTACGCGGCGGGGCTGCGCTCGGCCTTCGACGCGCTCGCGGCGCTCGACGCGGCGATTCGGCCGGCGCAGCGGATTCACGGCGACCTCCACCTGGGGCAGGTGCTGCGGGCCGGACGGCAGTGGTCCGTCATCGACTTCGAGGGCGAGCCGGCCCGTCCGCTCACCGAGCGCCGACGCCTCCAGTCCCCCGTACGCGATGTCGCGGGCATGCTGCGCTCCTTCGACTACGCCGCGCGCTCCCGCCGGCCGTGGCGCCCCGAGTGGGCGCAGCGCTGCCGGGAGGCCTTCTGCGCGGGGTACGCCGCCGCGGCCGCGTGGGACCCGCGCGAGGAGCCCGAACTGCTGCGCGCGTACGAGACCGACAGGGCCGTGTACGAGGTGCTGTACGAGGCGAGGCACCGGCCCGACTGGCTGCCGGTCCCGATGGCGGCGGTCGGTCGCCTCGCCGAAGGCGCGGGGGAACTGCGTGGCGAACACCCCACCGGGCGTCCTGCCCGACATCCAGGCGACCATCGCGTCGAGCATCCGGCCGAACCCCGCGTCGAACGTCCCGCTGAACGCCTCTGACGACGACGCGGAGCCCAGGATCCATCCGCCCCACCGCTTTCCCCGAGGAGGCTGAAGCCGTGGCAGTTCCCACCACCGCCGTTGGCACCAGGCCGGTAGCCGCGCTGGACGCGACGGACCGCGCGCGCCTGTTGTCGGGCGCCCACCACGATCCGCACGCGCTGCTCGGCGCACACCCGGTACCGGGCGGTGTCGTGTTCCGCGTGCTACGACCGTACGCCGAGTCCGTCGCGGTGGTGGTGGACGGCCGCCGCACGGAGCTACGGGGGGTCGGGGACGGCCTCTTCTCGGGCGTCCTGCCGCTCGACACGATCCCCGAGTACCTGCTGTCCGTGACGTATGCGGGCCACGCGTACGAGGTGCAGGACCCGTATCGCTTCCTGCCCGCGCTGGGCGAGGTCGATCTCCATCTCATCGGCGAGGGACGCCACGAGGAGCTGTGGCGCGCGCTCGGGGCTCACCCCATGACCCACCAGTGCGTGACCGGCACCCGCTTCACGGTCTGGGCACCCAACGCCCAGGGGGTCAGGGTCTGCGGGGACTTCTGCCACTGGGACGGCACCGCCTACCCCATGCGGTCGCTCGGTTCCTCGGGCGTCTGGGAGCTGTTCATGCCCGGCATCGGCGAGGGAACGCCGTACAAGTTCGACATCACCCGGCCCGACGGTACGCACACGATGCGCGCCGACCCGATGGCCCGCCGCACCGAAGTGCCTCCGGCCACCGCCTCGATCGTCACGGAGTCGTCCCACGTGTGGAGGGACGAGGAGTGGATGGCGGAACGGGGCGCTCGTCCCGTGCACGAGGCACCGCTGTCGGTGTACGAGGTCCACCTGCCCTCGTGGCGTCCGGGCCTGACCTACCGCCAACTGGCCGAGCAACTGCCCGCCTACGTCTCCGACCTGGGCTTCACCCATGTCGAGCTGATGCCGGTCGCCGAACACCCCTTCGGCGGCTCCTGGGGCTACCAGGTCACCGGCTTCTACGCCCCCACCGCACGACTGGGCACCCCCGACGACTTCAAACACCTCGTCGACGCCCTGCACCGGGCCGGGATCGGCGTCCTCATGGACTGGGTACCGGCCCACTTCCCCCGCGACGCATGGGCCCTCGCCGAATTCGACGGACGCCCCCTCTACGAACACGCGGACCCCCAGCGCGCCGCCCACCCCGACTGGGGCACCCTCGAATTCGACTACGGACGCCGCGAGGTACGCAACTTCCTCGTCGCCAACGCCGTCTACTGGTGCGAGGAGTTCCACATCGACGGCCTGCGCGTCGACGCCGTCGCCTCGATGCTCTACCTCGACTACTCGCGCGAACCGGGACAGTGGACCCCCAACGAACACGGCGGCCGGGAGAACCTCGACGCCGTCGCCTTCCTCCAGGAGATGAACGCCACCGTCTACCGCCGCGCACCCGGCGTCGTGACGATCGCCGAGGAGTCCACCGCCTGGGACGGCGTCACGCGGTCGACCTCGGACGGTGGACTGGGATTCGGGCTGAAATGGAACATGGGATGGATGCACGACTCGCTCGAGTACATCGCCCATGACCCCGTGCACCGCAAGTACCACCACAACGAGATGACGTTCTCGATGGTGTACGCCTACAGCGAGAACTACGTCCTGCCCATCTCCCACGACGAGGCCGTCCACGGCAAACGCTCACTCGTGTCGAAAATGCCCGGCGACTGGTGGCAACAACGCGCCACCACCCGCGCCTACCTCGGCTTCATGTGGGCCCACCCCGGCAAACAACTCCTCTTCATGGGCCAGGAATTCGCCCAGGGCGCCGAATGGTCCGAAACCCACGGCCCCGACTGGTGGCTCCTGGACCCCGCCTACCCCGCCGAACCCGACCACCGCGGCGTCCGCGACCTCGTCCGCGACCTCAACACCGTCTACCGCCACGAACCCGCCCTCTGGCAACGCGACACCGACCCCGCCGGCTTCACCTGGATCGCCGGCGACGCCGCCGACGACAACGTCCTCGCCTTCCTCCGCCACGACACCGACGGCACCCCCCTCCTCGCCGTCTCCCACTTCTCCCCCGTCGTCCGCCACGACTACCGCCTCGGCATCCCCGAAGACATCCCCGCCTGGCACGAAGTCCTCAACACCGACGCCGCCCGCTACGGCGGCAGCGACATCCACAACCCCCACCCCCGGGCCGACGACGGCGGCCTGCGCCTGACGCTCCCTCCCCTGGCCACCATCTGGCTCCGCCCCACCTGACGCGTTCTCGCCCCCGCACCAGGGGCGCGGGGGCGAAGGAACCGGTCAGGGAGCGGTCGGCTTGCCCGCCGTGCCGATCCACGTGTGGAACAGCGCGCCGAGGTCCTTCCCGGACAACCGCTCCGAGAGGTGAATGAACTGGGCGGTGGTGCCATGGCCGCCACGGTGCTCCGTGGCCCAGGTCCGCAGGATGCGGAAGAACACCCCGTCCCCCACAGCCGTACGCAGCTTCTGCAGAGCCATCGCACCCCGCGCGTACACGGGCGTGTCGAAGATGTGCGCCCCACTCCCGGGATCCGCCGGCGGAAACGCCCACAGACCGCTGCCGGCAGGACTGGCGTACAGGGAGTCGAACGTCTGCTGCGCCGTCTTCCCACCGTGCTGCTCGGCGTACAGCCACTCGGCATACGTCGCGAAGCCCTCGTTGAGCCAGATGTCCTGCCACGCGGTGAGGCTGACGGAGTCCCCGAACCACTGGTGCGCGCTTTCGTGGACGAGGGTGCTCAGGTCGGGCGCGGAGTCGTACACGGGACGCGTCTGGGTCTCCAGCGCGTATCCGACCTGCGGAGCCCGGTCGACGATGGCCCCGGCGGCCCGGAAGGGGTAGGGCCCGAAGACACCGCTCTCCCACGCCAGCACGGACGGCAGCTTCTTCAGTACGGGCGCCGCGGCGGTCGCCTCACGGGGGTCGACGGCGTTGTAGACCTTGAGTCCGTCGCGGGTGGTGTACTGCTCGACCTTGAACTTCCCGACCGTCGCCGTGGCGAGGTAGGCCGCCATCGGCTCGGACTGCCGCCAGCGGAAGGTCGTACGGCCGTGGCTGGTCGACTGTCCGCGGAGGATTCCGTTGGCCACGGCGGTGTGTCCCTCGGGGACGGTGATGGTGAAGTCGTAGGAGGCCTTGTCCTTGGGGTGGCTGTCGGCGGGGAACCACGTCATGGCGCCCTGCGGTTCGCCGGCCACGAACGCGCCGTCGTCGGTGGGGATCCACCCGTCCGAGGAACCGTCCGGGTCGGTGGCCGGCTTGGGCGTGCCCGAGTAGGTGACGGTGACTCGGAATTCCTGGTTCCGCCGGAGGGAGTGGCGGGGGGTGACCACCAGTTCCTGGCCGTCACGCCGGTAGGACGCCTTGGCGTGGTCGACGGTGACGCCGGTGACCTTCAGCCCTTTGAGGTCGAGGTCGAAGCGGGTCAGTCGCTGGGTGGCCCGGGCGGTGATGACCGCTTTGCCGTCGAGGTGGCGGCTCTGGGGATCGTAACCGAGGGTCAGGTCGTAGTGCCGGACGTCGTAGCCGCCGTTGCCCGAGAGCGGGAAGTACGCGTCCCCCGCACCGGACGAGCCCACCGTACCGGCCGCCGCCGGGCCCGCCGCGACGAGCAACGCCGCGACGGCGACGGGAACCGCGGCCACAACTGCCTCCCTTCGAAGGACAGTTGTGCGTCTGGTGGTCTGATGCGGACGTGGCGTCACGTTGGCTCCTCCGGTGCGACGGCAATCAGGTGATCAGCGGATCAAGTGATCAATGACGCACAGCCTATGAGCCCCGCGGGCCGGTGACCCTCATCATCTGGTCAAGTCGCGGCGGGGGCGGTGCACACGCACCGTCGTACTGGAGGGACCCGGCAGGAAGTTCGAGACCACGCCCCCATCAGCGGACCAGGCGGCCCAGCAGGGACGAGGCGGACAGGATGCCGAGGGCGGCGGCCAGGGCGAGGACCCCGTAGTCGAGGGCCAGGTGGGCGTGTGTGCCGAGCCGCAGGCCGCGCAACGCGTCCACTTGACAGCTCAACGGGTTGACCTTGCTGGTGACTACTCCCCCTCGTGAACGAGGGGGCTTCTCGTCAAGCTGGTTGGGCTTGACGACGGGCCAGCCCGGCCCGCAGTACGTTGGAAGCCCCTACGACGTCGGCGTGTGCGGTGTGGCCGCAGGCCTGGCAGTGGAACTTTTCCTGGGTAGGCCGGTTCTCCTTGGCGACGTGCCCGCAGTCGGGGCAGGTGCGGGAGGTGTTGCGGGGATCCACGGCGATCACTTCCCGTCCGGCACCTTCCGCCTTGGCGGCCAGGATCGCGAGGAACACCCCCCACCCGGCGTCGGCGATGCTTCGGTTGAGTCCGGCCTTCGCCGCGGCTCCGTTCGGGGCGTAGGTTCCGTCCCCGTTCGGGCGCGGCTCGGGGGCCTTGCTCATGTTGCGGATCTTGAGGTCTTCGTGCGCGATCAGATCGTTGTCGCGGACGAGACCGAGCGCGGTCTTGTGTGCGTGGTCGAGGCGTTGGCGGCGCACCTTGCGGTGCAGGGTGGCGACGCGTTCCACGGCCTTGCGTCGTCGCTTCGACCCGCGCTTGCTGCGGGCGAGGGCCTGTTGCGCCGCCTCCAGCTTTTTCGCGGCGTTGCGGCTGTGGCGCGGGTTGTCGACGTGCCGGCCGTCGGAGGTGGTCAGAAACGAGGCGATCCCCAGATCGATACCGACCACGGCTCCGGTCGCGGGGAGCGGTTCGGGCGGTGCCTGGTCGGCCGTGAGGATCACGTACCAGCGGCGCCCTTCACGCTTGACGGAAACGGTCTTGACCTTCCCGGCCACCGGCCGGTGCTGCTTGACCTTGACGTGCCCGACGCCCTGGAAGCGGACACGGGTCTGCGGATCGTGCGGCGTGGAGTCCCACCGGCAGCCGTCCCCGTCCTTGGGGAAGTCCACCGTGTCGAACCGGCGCACACCCCGGAACCTGGGGTAGCCGGGAGCCTCACCGGACTTGATGCGGCGGAAGAACGCGGCGAACGCCTTGTCCAGGCGGCGCAACGTCGCCTGCTGCGAGGAGAAAGACCACCGGCCCTGACGCTCCGGATCGAACGCCCGAATGTCCTTGAGCTGTCCGGACTGCCGGCCGTAGCGCACGGTCGTCCTCGACGCGTGCCGGTACGCGGACCGCCTCTCTTCAAGCGCCCCGTTGTAGAGGGAGCAGTGATCCCGCAGCATCTCGCCCAACGCCCAGGTCTGACGCATGGTCGGATACAGAAGGAACTTGTACGCGCGGATCAATGGAGTCACCCCCTCCAACTCGTGTGATCAACGTAGTGCACGCCACTGACAACGGCGGTCCGCCTAGCGGCGAATCGCCGCCCCTTGCCCCGCTCCGCGGGAGCTTCGTTTCACCCCCGGCTGAAGCCGGGGGAACCCACGAAGGAGACAGGATGGCCTGGAGCCAGCCGGGCATGACCGCCACCGGGTAGAGGGCGTTGGAGCCGAAGAACAACGGCATCGTGATGGCCTGGGTCAATGCCGGTACACAAGGTATTGGCTGTCGACTGACGTCCGACTGCCGGGGCGGTCGGTGCGCGCCACAAACGCGTACTAGCCTGCGCCCAAGGGCACTAAGAACGCGATCTTGAGCCTGTCCCCGGTGGGTCCTGGAGACGCATCGCGGATCGCCTCCGAGGCGGGGTGAGCCCGAAGGCCGGGTCCAGGTTTGTGTACAGCCACGTGGTCTTTGAGCCCCTTCCTCGTTGGGTGCGGATCCTCTGGAGTGAAGGTCGGGATCAAGCGGTGAGGCGGTAGTGCTGCTGGTCAGGGCTGAGGTAGAGGCGTTGATGTTCGCGGGCCACGTGGAAGTTCCAGTAGTCCTCGAAGTCGCCGTTGGGTGTGGATCCTCTCGGGGGACGGTTGAGCTGGGGTTTTGCGGGTGTGGTGGTAGGTGAGGTAGTCGCCGACGCCGAAGCCGTCCTCAAACTCCGCGCCGTCCAAGCCAACGGCGACCTCGACGACTACCTCACCTACCACCACACCCGCGAACACCAGCGCACCTACCCCGACCAGCACGACTACCAACTCGGCGCCTGATCAACGGCCTTCACTCGACAGGATCCGCACCCTCGGCCAGGTGCCGGCCGATCCGGTCGATCACTGCGGCGTGGTGGGTCAGGCCGTGGGTGTCGACTCCGCCGGTGATCTGCCGGCCGTCGTGCGTCATGCTGGTCATGTCCGTCCTTGCGTGTCCGATCCGAGGGCGGCACGCGCCGGTCGGGCGGGTGGACAAGACAGTGACGGGGCTTCTGGACCAAGCTCCTATGAAGTCACAAGCGCCCGTCCGGCCGCGTGCGTGGAAACACCCGATGGGCCGACAAATCCCAAACAGGACAGTCGAAACGTCAGTCAGTCGGAGGGTCAGACCCACCAGCAGCGTCACCACGTCGCATCCTCACTGTCAGTCGGCGGCGAGCAGGTGGGCGGGGGCGATCCGGGACAGCCCCCGGATCGGGACTGTCAGAGCCGCGCTCACCAGGGCGGTCGCGGCAAGCGTGGCCAGCAGTGCGGCGCCGGCGACCGCAAGGAGGTGTCCGTGCAGCACGCCCTGACCGAGCGACAGCACCACGAGCAGGCCGGCCACCGCGCCGGTCAGGCCGCCCAGCAGAGCCAGTCCGATCCCCTCGTACAGGGTCAGCATCGCCAGCTCGCGGTTGGTCCAGCCGGTCGCCCGGAGCACCGCGAGATCGGCGGCGCGCTCGCGCTGCGAGATGATCAGTACGTCGATGGCGCCGGCGGCACCCAGCAGCAGGGAGAGGGCGACGCTGAGGTAGTCGGCCCCGCGTGCCTGCGCCACCACGGCGTTGCCGAGCAGCGAGCCGGCTGCCTCGCCGCGGAAGGCCAGTGTCAGGGCGAGCAGCACGGTGAAGGCGGCCACTCCCAGCGCCAGCCCTGCCGCGCCCAGCAGCGTGCGGCCCCGCACCCGCAGCAGGTTGAGCACGGCCAGTCCGGCCACCGAACCCACCGGGCGGGAGTGGCGGGCCGCGGTCACAGGGGGTCGGACGGCTGCCATAGGCCCCAGCCGGGCGGCGAGCCAGGCGGGGATCAATCCCGCCGCCAGGGCCACGAGGAGCGCCACCGGCAGGACGAGGAGTGACTTGGCGCCGGCGTCGGGCTGTCCCAGCATGCGGCCGAGGGCGTAGGCGAGGACCGTGCCCGCGGCTCCGGCAGCGAGGCCGATGACCGCTAGTTCGCCGAGGACCAGGCGGAGTACTTCACCGCCGCTCCAGCCCAGGCAGCGCAGCGTGCCGATCTCGGTGCGGCGTGAGCGCACCGAGGCCAGCGCCGCCTGCCCGAGGAAGAGCGCGCACACGACGAGGACCAGTACGAAGAGCACCGCGCTCTTGGTGTCCACCGCCCTGAGGATCCGCAGTGCCACGCCCTTGGCGACCCAGCGCTCCGTCACATGCGCCGAGGGACTCAGCGCCACCGTCTGAGGGGCGGGGGAACTGCCGACGGTGACGTCGACCTGGAGCCGGGGGTAGGCGGCCCGGATCGCCCCGGCCACGGCGTTCACCCGCGCACGGGAGGCGGTGTCGACGCCGCTCACGCCGGCCACCCGGATCCTGATCGCGCTGACCGGCGCCTTGTCCTGCAGGCTCGGGACCCGGCGGCTCTTGGTGAGCGCGGTGATGGAGTCCATCGTCGTCAGCATGGTGGGTGGCGGGCTGGCGTAACCGCCCAGGTTGCGGTCGGGCCGCAGCGGCTTGTCGTGGAGCACCGCGCGTGTGGCGGGGTCTGCGCCGGTGACCTGTGGCGACTGGTAGGTCTCCAACGGGACGTCGGACAGTGCCGAGAAGCCGCGCAGTTTGCCGGTGTCGTAGCGGCCGACCAGGCGGACGAAGGGATTGGGCAGGCGCCCGGAGTCGACGTGGTCGCAGTATCCCAGGCCGAGGCAGTCCGTGGAGGCATGGCTGATCACCTTCCGGTACTGCTTGCCCTGGTTCTCCTCGGGGACGTAGGGGACGGGCCGCTGTTCTTGGTTGGTCACCCACAGGCCGGGCTTCTGCCGCGGCTGTGCCTGCACGGCGAGGCCGCCGTCGGATGTCCGGCGGTAGGTGACAGGGCCCACCGTCCAGTAGGCGCCGGTGTCGAAGGAATCCTCCTCCAGCGCCTTCTGGTAGCCCTTGCTCAGATCGACGCCGACCTTGCCCACACGGGTCCCGTGCAGGCCGCGGACGAAACTGGCGGCTGTCGGATTGCCCAGTTTGGAGGGCAGTTCGGCCGGGTCACCGACATCGAGCCGCTCGACGGCGGCGTTGAGCGTTCCGGCGGTCAGCGGGCTGCTGCTGAGCAGCGCCGGGATGTACGAGTCGTGCTGTCCGTGGATGCTCTTGGAGGACGGCAGCGTCCACGGCTTGTCCTGCTCGGTGAGCATGCGGCCCGAGGCGATCGCGCCGCCCAGGCCCACCAGGCGGTTCTCGGCCTCAGGATCGACGGCGGACAGCAGTACGGGGTAACTGACCGGAACGTCGATGGTGGCCTTGCCCTGCCCGGACTGACAGTTCATCCACGAATTCAGGTCCCGGTCGAACGCCGACCTGTCACTGAGATCCTCGGCGATGAGGTTCGGCCTCATCGGCAGTTGCAGGTTGAAGTCCGTCTGCTCGGTCTTGTCCCGGTTGAAGTAGAAGCAGACGTCGTACTTACCCTTCAGCTGATAGCGCTGGGTGCTCTTGTCGACCGCGCCCTTCTCCAGGGTGTCGGACTGGAAGACCTGATCCGACGACGACCCCGACGTCAGGGGGGAGCGGGTGAGGTAGACGTACTCGTCGGAGGTGCGATAGGCGCCCAGTCCGGCCGTGAGCGTCGGGCTGATGCGCAGGATCTGCCGGGACGCCTTGCTGTCCAGGAAGCGGGAGACGTCCACGGTGACGGTGCTCATCACCATGAGGTACCCGATGTTGGCGACCGGTGCGGCCACGTCGATCCCGGCCATGCCGCGGATGTGCCGGTACTGGTCCATGGTGATGCCGCCGAACGTGCCGGACAGGAAGTTCGGCTCGACCAGTCCGCTCTGCCGTTCCACGTCCGTCTGCGAGTTCGGCGGGCGCACCAGGACGTCGTAGGCGGACCGTGCGTTCTTGCGGAGCGTGCCCACGGTGGTCGCCCTGCTGGTGCTCACCGTCGCGGTCAGCAGGGTGAAGCTGGTCGCCGCCACCAGGATGCCGGCGGCCAGGGCCAGCGCCCGCCCGCGCCGCCGCCGGAGCTGATCGAGGATCATCGTTATCACGGGCGCAGGCCCCCCAGCCGGTTCAGCACGTCGCCGGACGGCGTGACCCGCTGGTCGGAGGTGATCCTGCCGTCCTGCAGACGCACCACCCGGTCGCCGTTGGCGGCGACCTCCGCGTCGTGGGTGGCGATCAGCATCGTCATCGCGTACCGCTCGCGCAGCGACATCAGCAGATCGATGATCTCCCGCCCGATGACGCTGTCCAGGTTGCCGGTCGGCTCGTCGGCCAGCAGCAGTCCCGGCCGGTTGACCAACGCGCGGGCGACGGCGACGCGTTGCTGCTGACCGCCCGACAGCTGCGAGGGCAGGGCGTCGGACCGGTCTCCCAGGCCGACCGCTTCGAGCAGTTCCATGCCGCGCTCGCGCCGGTCGAAGTCCACTCTGCGGGGCAGGACGGGGGCGAGCACGTTGTCCAGCGCGGTCAGCGCGGGCAGCAGATGGAAGCGCTGGAAGACGAAGCCGATACGCCGCCGGTGGCGGTCGAGGTTCCGGGGCACCAGCTCCGTACCGTCGATCTCGACATGCCCCTCGTCGGGCTGGTCCATACCGCCCGTCACATGCAGCACGGTGGACTTGCCGGCACCGGAAGCCCCGGTCAGCATCACCACCTCGCCGGCCGCGACCTCCAGGTCGATCCCGTCCAGAGCGGTCAGCCCGGGATACCGGCGGCTCACCCCGCGCAACGCCACGCTCACAGCCATAGATGCAGCCTCACCCTCATACATTGTCGCAATTCAAGGGTATGTTGTCACAATGCAGGAGAGAGCAATGCCGAAGGGAGAGGTACATGCCGCTCCACCACGCAGTACTCGCGCTGCTGACCCAGCGGCCGAACCACGGATACGAACTCAAAGCCCGGTTCGAGGAGGCCATCGGCCCGCAGTGGGGTGGCCTGAACATCGGCCACCTCTACCAGATCCTCGAACGGCTGGTCCGTGACGGCTATGTCTCACGCTCACAGGTCACGCAGACCGACCGGCCCGACAAGAACCTCTACACACTCACCGAGGCCGGCAGGACCGAGCTGAACACGTGGGCGACCAGCGCCTGGGTACGTGTCGGCGGCTTCCGCGACGAGCTGTTCCTGAAACTCCTCGGCGCCGTCGCCCTGGGCCCGCACGCCCTGACCACACTGATCGAGGCACAGCGGCAGACATACCTGTCCGAACTCGCCGGCCTGGCACAGCAACGCCGAGCCCACGCCGCCGAGCCGCTGGTCGCGGTCCTGATCGACGCCGCCATCGCGCACACCAAGGCCGACCTCGGGCTGCTGGACAGCGCCTCGGCACACCTGGCGCCGCTCGCCGCGGCCCAAGACGCACAGGCGCCACAGCGTTCACAGCCCCAAGGATCCGGCGGTACGGACACCACCAGCGACGACAGCGGCAGGAGAGGACGCCGGTCGGAGTCCGCATAGCCGACGCCACGCGCGTTCAAAGGTGGTTACGGCGATGAGCGCAGCCGTCACCCGACTCACAGCACGCGCTTGCGCGGCGACGACCGGACCCCGCACCCGGCGTTGTGAAGCGACGGCGCATGCGATCCGGGTTGGGTGCGGTTCCTCCGGAGTGATGGACTGATCGAGAGCGGGTGTCAGGGGCGGGTGCCAAGATCGCCGCATGGGAGTTATCTATGGCTACTTCGCTGCTGCTGACGATGACGACGCGGTCCGGGCCGTGATGCGTGAGGACGACGAACCGACCGCGACGGGCTATGACGGGTTCGACGTCAACGGTATGGATCCGACCGTCGACCTGCTGCCAGCGGAGGTGATCCTTTCGGGCCGGTCTGCCGAGACCATCCAGGCGGACCCGCGGTACGGTCACCTGCTCGCGACGGCCGACGATGGGCAACTGTTGTGCCTGTCGCTGACAGATGCCCTGCGTGACGCGCTCGCCGCCGCTGACCGCGGTTCATTGCACCACGTGGCCCAGGTATGGGCCGCATCGGACGTGTTCCCCACGCCGCCGGATCCACAGGGCCTTGCGGAGTTCCTCGAGCAGGCCATCGACCTGGCGGGCCGGGCGGTCGAGCGAGGGCATCGCCTCTACTGCTGGATCTGCGTCTGACGGTCGCCTGCCCCCCTTGCCTTGCCAGTTCAGCGCCAGGGAGGAGGTTGAGACGGGGACCGTCGCTAGCTCCCGATCAGACTGTAGGCCCGTGCTCCTGCTGGTGGGATACGGGATGGAGACGCCGGCGTCCGCGATGCCCGTGGTAGCGCCACTAGTCCTCGAAGTCACCATTTGCGGCGATGGGCCAGCCGTTGGCCGGTGCGGTGTCGTAGTGGAACTGGTCGAGACGGCCGGCCAGATGGAGGCCCTGCCGGTCCGCGTGCTTCAGTGGCGCTGCTCACTGTTCTTCACCGGCCGGCGGAGCGCATCCCTGATACGCCACCACAGCTTGCGGGTGCGCGGGGTTTCGGTGGAATAGCTGTTGCTCAGCCAGATGTTGTCCGCGCTGCGGCCCAAGGGGGTGCCCTCGGGTGAGTAACGCGTGGGGGGCTGTTCAACGATGCGCTTCTCCTACGGATTCGGAGACCTGGTCCCGCATCTCTTGGGCAGTTCATTGTCGGAGCGGGTCTTCGGGCCCCAGCCGATGCCGCTGGCGTAGCCCTGCATCACAGGGTAGTAGGTGTAGGTGCCGCCGCCGTGATCGCAGTCCGTCGACCATCCGTAGTCGATGAAGCTGTTCGAGGTGAGGCCCGTACCGCAGGCCCACTCGGGCTGGCTGCTGCCGGGCCATGCCCCTGTACGAGGCCACCCTCGCCCAGTACGAGCAGGTCTTGGGCGACACTCACCCCGACACACTAAGCAGCCGCAACAACCTCGCGTGTGACGCCCGCCGACTACGCCGAAGCCCTGCGGGTCCGGCGCATGCGTTCTCGGCGTTCTCTCAGGCCGAGACCGAGAGGTGACGCCACCTCAGATGGTCGGGGTGTTGTCAACAATCGGCCTGTGAATCTCAACGACCGGCTTCCACCCCGCGGAGAACTCGATGAAGTCCGCACGGGTGGGGTAGGTGTCGATCGCGCGACGGTCACGCTTGGGGCTGTCGCTCCCCTTACGCCCCCGGGGAATCTGCTCCTCGAAGATGTCGACCTTCACGTCGGGAACCTCCTTGAGGCCCTGGCGCCAGATCTGCACGATGTCGGCGCCGAATGCCTGCCGGGCCGCAGCGTAAAGGGCCGTGAGGGCCCCCTTGTCCCCACCAGGGACGAAAAGTGCCAGGTCCAGCACGACACCGGCGGACTGGAGAACCTCAATGGTCACCGAGCCGTTCTCGTCGGCCAAGTAGATTCCGGCTTCATTCTCGTCGTCAGGAAGGCAGGAGACCTCTTCCTGGAATACGGTTCTCGCCGTGATCGAGCCGCCCTCGAAATGCTCACCGGACTCGGTCAGAAAAGCAGGGACATAGCAGCCGGGAAGCTTGAGTTCTGCCGTATCGGCGGAAATGAAGAGCCTGTCCTTCACGCCGAGCTTCGTCACCTCTTCCAGCGAGAGGCGGCGAGCGGCAATCTTCTCCGTGTTCACGATTTCCCTTTCAGGTTGCACTGTCCCTCCGAACAAGGACGCTACCACGAAACCCCGAGGTCAACTGCCCAGCAATCTTTGGGTAAATGACCTCCGATGACCTGCACGGAAGGATACCGAAGCGAGTGCCACTCGGTCGGGAACACGCATCCGCCAGGTAGTGGCCCTCGTCATCGCGTTGGGGATCAACTGGCGGTTGCATTTCGGCGCGTTGGGTAGCACGGAGGAACTAAAAGAGAGTTTACGGTAGATATCACCCATATCACCTTCGGGGAGGTGGCGGCGAGGTAAGGCGATCCATTCGTCGTGCATCTCGAAGAGCGCAGCGGAAACCAACCGGGTGGTCCGACAACGCAACAACAGAGCTCCCCACCGGCAACATCTGGATGGAGCCCGAACCGGAAGTCGCGTACTACCGCGCCCTCTTCGATCAGGACTTCGGCGTAGTCGGCTGACGCCAGGTTGCTGACGACTGCCCGACGCGGCGTGGTGGTCCCCAAAGGGCCCGGGAGGCAAGACCGTGTGGGTCCGCTTCGACCTCGACGCTTGCCGCCGTGCGGCCGGCCATCCCCGGCTCGATCAGCCGTGGCGTCGCGAGGTGTCGTCACTGGATCGGCAGGCCTGTGCCACCTCGATGCGGAGGAAGAAAGGGTCGTCGGGGTCGGCGAGATCTCGACAGTTGGGCCTGGCCGTGCAGGGTGACGTTGTGCTGGTCGGCAAGGTGCAAGAGCTGTTCGAGCTAGTGGTGTTGCCGCGTCAGCCATTCCCGGTGGCAGCTTGCGATCTACCTCACCTGGCCGTTGCTGACGGCCTCGGCCAGCGCCCCCCTGGGCGGGAGCCCGGATCGCCGTCTCACCTGGCCAGCCGCCCCAGCAGTGACGACGCCGACCATACGCCGAGGGCCGCCGCCACGGTCAGTACGGCGTAGTCGAGGGGCAGGTGCGCGGGTGTGCCGAGCAACAGGCCGCGCAGGGCGTCGACTTGGTAGCTGAGCGGGTTGACCAGGCTGACTGCCTGGAGCCAGCCGGGCATGACGGCCACCGGGTAGAGGGCGTTGGAGCCGAAGAACAGCGGCATGGTGATGGCCGGGTCAATCCCGGTCCACAAGCCATATTGAACGGCTGGAGTGACCAGTGCTGGACGCCAGCCCGGATCGCCGAGATCGTGCGCCGCCGGTTCGGCGTCGAGTACACCGTGGCCGGGCTCACGCGGCCGGGAGGTCTGGCCGCTATTGCGTGAATCCCCAAGTCATTGTGCGATGCGGGAGCGCTTCTTGCGGGCACTGCCCCTGTTATGGGGGCCGTGGTGGTCGGAAGATGGCTCAGGCATGGGCGTGGGGAATCAGCCTTGGGAACCTTCCGGGAGGCGTGTGCATCTCCCTGTCCGGGAGTCAGAAGCGGGGGGCACACGGCCTTTGCAGGGGTGCTCCACCAGGGGGATGTACTCATGGCACGGCGAACAGCGGCAGTCTGCGCGATCAGCCTGGGGGTGGTTGTGGCTGCTGCAGCCTGCGGTCCAGAACACCGTGTTGCCGCGCAGCCGACCACCGGGCCGTCACGGACAACGGCGCCGACCGTCGAACCGTCACAGACGACCGTGTCGCCCTCGGCCTCGGCAGGCGTCCGACCAGGTGCCGCATGCGGCACCAAGCAGCTGCGATGGAGACTGACGCGCCTCGCCGACAAGTCGAGCAAGGCGCCGACGGCCCTGCTGAGCGCGACCAACGCCAGCACCGCGTCCTGCGCCTTCAACGGCTATCCGGAGCTTCACGCTTACGCGGGCAAAGGGCCGGCCGTCTGGTCGGAGCCGAAAGCGAAGGCGCCGGTCCGCCTGATGCTGGGCCCCGGCAACTCGGTCGACTTCCCGCTCTTCTACCCTGCGTCCCCTGCCCCTGACGGTTCCTGCTCGATACCGGTCGACGACGACCCACGCATCGAGGTGCTGCCGCCGCACCCCGCGCCCACCGACTATGGCGCTACCGTGCAGATCACCGACCTACACGGCCGGAATGTGACCCCGGTGTTCTGCGACACCGTTCACCTCGGCGCACCCCGACTGCGGTAGACGGCGCACGGCACACCGCCCCGTGCCGGCATTGCGTTCTCGTCGGTTGGTCGGTGCCGAGCCCTCGCCTACGCCTACCAGGCAGCGGGGGACCTGCGACGGGCCATCCCTCTACTGAACGCCGTCCTCGCCCAGCGCGAGCAGGCCCCGGGCGACACCCACCCGAGCACCCTGAACAGCCGCAACAACCTCGCCAGCGCCTACGAGTCGGCGGGGGACCTGCGACAGGCGATCCCTCTGTACGAGGCGACGCTCGCCCAGCGCGAGCAGGTCCTGGGTGACACTCACCCCGACACCCTGATCAGCCGCAACAACCTCGCCAGTGCGCGCCGAGCCGTCCAAGCCATACAGCCCTCAGCGACTAAGGCTGTACCCCAAGCGCCGTCTACGGCTGATTGAGCAGCCCGAGAACCATCAGTGACCTACTAGCCGAAAGTTCGGCACGAAGAGGTCGCGCCAGACGTGTGCCAGATCGTATGGGGAACCGCAGGGAACACCGGGGAATCAGAAGACCCGCCACCAGGTGGTCGACGCCCCTCCGCCCCAGGTCAGTCCCTCAGCAAGCCCCAAATCACCTCAGCTTCCCAAGCTGAGGGCTCGGCGAGACCCGCTACTGATTCGCGCACTCGCCTTGATCGTTTGAGTGCGGGTACGGTCAGAGTCGTGTCTGGTGCGCGCGGGTTGGTCACCCGTAGGCGTGTGCCGGTTGATCGCGCGCGACTGGGGAGCTGGTGCGGGCATAGTGGTTGGCGCCGCTCGGGGTTCGGAAGTGGGGTTCACGTCGGCAGGGGCGACGCCAGTGAGGGTTGGCGCGTGCCGGGTTGCAGGACTCGACGACAGAAGCGCGGGTGATCCGGCTCGGGGAGAATGCGCTCTTCCGGCTCTCGCCGGTTCCGGTGAGCCTGCGTATCGCGCGGTCGGTTGAGTACCTGGCGGCTGCTCGCGAGGAGGTGGCAATCGCCTGGCCGATACCCATCAGCCGGTCCCGGGTGAGCACGATGCCCGCGATGGTCATCGAGAGACAGGAGAAGAAGGCGGAGCCCAGGACGACGGCCACCGCCACGCCCAGCAGACGGAGCGGGTTCCAGGTCATCACGACCCCGAGCAGCGCCGCGATGACGACGACCACCACCGCCTGGATCAGCGCCTTGACCCCGGCGGCGAAGGCCTTGCCGGTGATGAGCGCCGAACGCGGGGTCGGGGTGACGAGCAGTTTGGTGAGGATCCCGGCGTCCCGCTCCCAGATGATCACGATGCCGTAGAAGATGGCGTTGACTTCTCCCCCTCCTGAAGGAGGGGGATTCTTACGGCTCGCGCCGTGAGGGTTTCTGCTTCGTCGCCGACCGCCCGCCCGGAGTACTCCGTTGAGGTCTTACACCAGCTCCACAGACTGTCACCGCCAGCCCGGCGGCCAGAAGGTTGTGCGCCGCGTTCACGTCGCGGTCGTGAGTGATGCCGCAGCCGCACGTCCAGGCGCGGACGTTCAGCGGCATTCTGTCCTGCAAGGTGCCGCAGGCGGAGCACAGCTTGGAGGAAGGGAACCACCGGTCCACGGCGATCACCTCGCGCCCGTACCACTGGGCTTTGTACTCCAGCATGCTCCTGAACTCGCTCCACGCCGCGTCACTGATGGCGCGGGCGAGCCGGTGGTTTTTGACCATGTTGCGCACGGTCAGGTCCTCGATCACGATCGTTTGATTTTCACGAACGAGCCGAGTGGTGATCTTGTGCAGCATGTCGCGACGCCGGTCAGCGATCCGCGCATGGACCTTCGCAACCTTCAGCCGGACCCTGGCCCGGTTCGCCGACCCTTTCTCCTTCTTCGCAAGACAGCGCTGTGCCTTGGCCAGCGCGGCCCGGTCACGGCGCTCGTGCCGGGGGTTGGCGATCTTCTCCCCGGTCGAGAGGGTCAGAAGATGCTCCAGCCCGACGTCGATGCCGACCGCATTCCCGTTCTCAGGGAGCGGCTTGACGCCGGGGTCGTCACACAGCAGGGAGACGAACCAGCGTCCCGCCGCGTCCTGCGAGACCGTCACGGTGGACGGCTTCGCTCCCTCGGGCAGCGGGCGCGACCACACGACGGCCAGCGGCTCGGTCATCTTCGCCAGTGTCAGCGCTCCGTCGCGGAAGCGGAATGCGCTGGTGGTGTACTCCGCACTCCTGCGCGACTTCTTGCGCGACTTGAAACGCGGGTACTTCGCCCGCTTGCCGAAGAAATGGGTGAACGCCGTCTGCAGGTGCCGCAGCGCCTGCTGGAGGGGAACCGAGGACACCTCGTTGAGGTAGGCCAGCTCCTCGGTCTTCTTCCACGCCGTCAGCATCGCGGAGGTGGCGTTGTAGTTCACCCGCTCCTGACGGGTCACCCACGCCTCCGTGCGCGCGGCGAGCGCCATGTTGTAGACCTTCCGCACGCACCCGAACGTGCGCGACAGCTCGGCTGCCTGCGCATCGGTCGGACAGAAGCGGTACTTGAATGCCCGCTTCACGTGAATGGTCACAGCTCACAAACTATCGCATCAAATTGCGGCAATCTGCGGATAGTTGGTCGCGAACGACGATCCGCCCTGGCGGCGGATCGTCTTTCCCTGCCCTGCTCCGCAGGAGTCCGTTTCCTCTCCGCCCTGAAGGGCGGAGTATCCACGGAGGGATCAGATGAACATCGCGGACTGGGCGATGATGCCGGGCGCCAGGTAGTCGAGATAGGGGATGCCGCCGGTGGGTATCGCCTTGATCCGGGTGAAGGTCTCACCGAAGATCAGCAGCCAGAGCGCCGGCTGGACCGCCCTGGTGTACAGCTCGGTGCGGTCGTGGCGCAGCTTCTGCAGTTCGACCGCGCACATCGCGCCGACCCGGGCGGGCAGCACCCGCCAGCCGGTACGGGCCCGTGGTGGGACGACGAGCAGGTCGAGGCCGCCCGGGTGGACGCGCTCAGCCGACACGGGACGCTGTACGACGGGTGCTTCGGACATCGCTGAAGTCTCCTGACTGTTCGTCGAGGCCGCTGCCGGCGATGTCGCGGAAGACGTCCTCCAGCGTGGGCAGTTCACCGTTCTTCCCGGCGCCGCGCCGCTCGCCGAGGCCCCTGCGCAGTTCGTCGGGGGTGCCCAGGGCACGGACGCGGCTGCGGTGCATCAGCGCGACCCGGTCGCAGTACTGGTCGGCCTCGTCCATGTAGTGGGTCGTCACCAGGACGGTCATTCCGGTGGCGGCGCGTACGGCGTTGATGTGCTCCCACACGCTCGTGCGGGCGATCGGGTCGAGACCGATGGTCGGTTCGTCGAGGATCAGCAGCCGGGGTGCGCTCACCAGTGCCTGGGCGAGTTCGAGGCGGCGGACCATGCCGCCGGAGTACGTCTTGGCGAGCCGGTCGGCCGCGTCGGTGAGGTCGACCGCCGCCAGCGCCTGCTCGACGCGTGCCGCGCGCTCCTTGCGGGCGACGTCGAAGACGCGGGCGAACAAGGCCACGTTCTCCCGGCCGGTGAGACCCGCGTCGGCGGACAACTGCTGCGGTACGTAGCCCAGCAGGCGGCGTACCGCCATGCGTTCGCGGGTGGCGTCGTGCCCGAAGACGCGGACCATGCCGGTGGGGACCGGCAGGAGGGTGGTGATGCAGCGGATCGCGGTGGTCTTGCCCGCGCCGTTGGGCCCGAGCAGCCCGAACACCTCTCCGTCGTGGACGGAAAGGTCGAGACCGTCGACCGCGGTGGTCTCGCCGAAGGCGTAGACGAGCCCGACACAGCTGACGGCCTCCGTACCGGCATCCGCCGCCCCCATCGCCACGGTCACCGTCTCCGTCACCACGGTCTCCGTCTCCGTCTCCGTTTCCCTCTCCGTCTCCGTCTCCGTCTCCGTTTCCGTCTCCGTCTCCGTCTCCTCGGTGGGGTCTCCCCCGCCCGTCGGGTTCCGCGTCATGTCTCCTCGGCCTCCTCGTGCAGGTTCACCGCCAGCTTGCGGAGGGCTGGAAGGGCCGCCTCCAGGGCCGCGCGTTCGGCCTCGTCGAGACGGGCCACCTGGCGGCGTACGAGAGCCGTGCGCCGCTCACGCCAGTCGCGCAGTCGCGCGTCCGCCGCCGGTGTGGGCAGCAGGCGTGCCGCCCGCCGGTCGGCCGGGTCCGTCTCGCGGTTCAGATAGCCGTCCCGGGCCAGCTGGTTGACCAGCGTCGAGACCGAATTGCTGGCCAGATAGAGCTCCTTGGCGGCCTCCGACACACCGATGCCGGGGCGGGCCACGACCAGCCGCAGCAGCTCGACCTCCGCGCCGCGCAGCCGCGGCGCGGTCGTGCCACTGCGCAGTCGCCGCCGGATCA
The DNA here is from genome assembly GCF_007113425.2 of Streptomyces sp. RLB3-17. Taxonomy (NCBI): domain Bacteria; kingdom Bacillati; phylum Actinomycetota; class Actinomycetes; order Kitasatosporales; family Streptomycetaceae; genus Streptomyces; species Streptomyces sp. RLB3-17. The sequence continues at coordinate 1,172,515 of NZ_CP041610.2, forward strand.
GTCGCTGCACTCCGGCGAGGGCGTCTGCCAGCGCCTCGGGAAAGCTCTCGGACTCCACGTTTTGAGAATAGCTCTGTATCAGAGGTAATGAAGGAAAGGGAGGGTCAAGAACCGCTCACCGGAAGGCCCGCCCGCCGGGCCGCGGCGCACCGCACCCCCTGGTGGAGAGCCCGGTCCCCGTGATGGAGTTTCCCCAGCCCGCTCCGGGCGCCAGGACAAGGAGACCTCCGTGACCGCGATCGAGACCGATGCCGCGCAGCCGTGGCCCCATCCCCCGGTGAAGGTCGGGCTGGTCGGTGCCGGGCCCTGGGCGCGGGCCGTGCACGCGCGCGTGCTCGCCGCCGGTCCCGAGACACGGCTGACCTCGGTGTGGGCGCGGCGCGCCGAGGCGGCCCGGGAGACCGCCGAGCCCCACGGGGCCGCGGCGGTCACACGTTTCGAGGAGCTGCTCGACGGCTGCGAGGCGGTCGCGTTCGCCGTTCCGCCCGCGGTGCAGGCGGAACTCGCTCCGCTGGCCGCGAAGGCGGGCAAGGCACTGCTCCTGGAGAAGCCGCTCGGTGTGGATCTGGCGTCGGCGCGGCGCCTCGCCGACGCCGTCGACGAGGCCGGGGTCGTCTCCCAGCTCGTCCTGACCAACCGCTACCACCCGGCCACCCGGAAGTTCCTGAGCAGAGCGCGGGAGCTGGAGATCACCGGGGCCCGTTCGTGTCTCCTGCACGGGGCCTTCCTGGGCGGCGAGTTCGCCACCACCTGGCGGCTCGAGCACGGCGCCCTGCTCGACCTGGGTCCCCATCTCCTGGATCTCCTGGACGCCGCTGTCGGACCGATCGTCCGGGTCCGCGGTACCGGTGACCCCCGCCGCTGGATCGAGCTGACCTGCGAACACGCCGACGGTGTCGTCAGTCAGGCCTCACTGTCCGGATCGGTCCACGTCGAGCAGGGCAACACGCGTATCGAACTCTTCGGTCCGCAGGCCCCGCTGGTCTACGACGCCACCGAACTCGACCACGAGGAGACCTGGTCGGTGCTGCGCCGGGAGTTCGCCACGGCCGTACGCACCGGGGTGTCCGGCGAACTCGACGTCCACCGGGGACTTCACCTCCAGACGCTGATGGCGCAGGCCTCGGAGAGCTGACGCCCGGCACGGAAGGTCACGAGTAGCGTCGCAGCGCCGGCGCCGCGACCGCCAGGATCGCCATGGCGACGACCACCAGCAGTCCGCCGCCCGCGACGGCGGCGCGGGCGCCCAGGAGGGAGCCGGCCGTTCCGTGCAGGACGTCGGCCAACCGCGGGCCGCCCGCGACCACCACGGTGAACACGCCCTGCATCCGGCCGCGCATCTCGTCCGTGGCGGCCGACAGCAGGATCGCGCCGCGGAAGACCATGGAGACCATGTCGGCGACCCCGGCGGCGGCGAGGAACGCCACGGCCACCCAGAGGCTGGTGCTCAGGCCGAAGCCGGTGATCGCCGCTCCCCAGGCCATCACCGCGGCGATCACCATGAGCCCGTGCCGACGGGCCCGGGAGAACGTGCCCGACATCAGTCCGCCGATCACCGCGCCGATCGGGATCGCCGCGAACAGCAGGCCGAGCGCGAGCCCTTCGCCGTAGGACGCGTAGGTTTCGGCGGCCAGCTGCGGGAACAGGGCCCGGGGCATGCCGAGGACCATGGCGATGATGTCGGCGAGGAAGGACAGCAGCAGCACCTTGTGCAGCGCGATGTAGCGGAAACCGGCGGCGACCTCGCGCCAGCCCGCCCGTTTGGCCGCGGAGCCCGTCAGGGGCGGCAGTGCGGGCAGCCGAATCACGGCCCACACGGTGACGCACAGCGCCAGGGCGTCGATCAGATAGAGCTCGCCCAGGCCGATGACGGGGATCAGGGCACCCGCGAGCAGTGGCCCCGCCACCAGGCCCGTCTGCATGACGGTCGAACCGAGGGCGTTCGCCGCGGGCAGTTCGTCCTCGGGGACGAGCCGGGCGATGGAGGCGTTGCGGGCCGGGGAGTTCAGTCCGAAGAAGGCCTGCTGGACGGCGAGCAGCGCCATCAGGACGAACACCGAATCGAGTCCGACGACGGCCTGTATCCAGAACAGCACCGAGGTGACGGCTATGCCGGTGTTGGTGATGAGGAGCAGTTTGCGCCGGTCCATGCTGTCGGCGACCGCGCCGCCCCACAGCGCGAAGACCACGAGCGGCAGCAGTCCGGCCAGGCTCGCGTAACCGACCCAGGCCGAGGAGCCGGTGATGTCGTAGATCTGTTTGGGCACGGCGACGGCGGTGAGCTGGCTGCCCACCGCCGTGACGATGGTGGAGGACCAGAGCCTGCGGTACGCGGGGCGGCGCAGCGGGCGGGTGTCCATCGCCCAGCGGCGCCAGCCGGTGCGGTCCGCTCCCGCCGCCTCGTCGTGTTCGGCGGATCCGGCCGCCGAGCCGTTCCCGGCCCCGCCGTGCGTCCCCCGGTCGATCCCGCTGTCCGCCCCGCCGTCCGCCCCGTCCGTACTGCTCCTGCTCGTGTCCACGACCGTCCTGGCTGCTCGATACATCTTTCAGTTGTCAGGGTTCACTATCGCGTACGCCGTCTCAGGCGTCGGCGATCAGCAGGGCGCCCATGGTGATCATCGTCGCGGCGACCGCGCCGTCCAGGACCCGCCACGACGACGGCCGGGCGAGGAAGCGGCCGAGCAGCCGGGCGCCGAAGCCCAGCGCGGCGAACCAGCACAGGCTGGCCATGGCGGCCCCGAGCCCGAAGGTCCAGCGCAGCGGGCCGCGGTCGGCCGCGAGGGAGCCGAGCAGGAACACGGTGTCGAGATAGACGTGTGGGTTGAGCCAGGTCATCGCCAGACAGGCGAGGACGATCTGCCGCCGGGAGCCCGCCGCGCCGGCCGCGGCCTCCAGCGCCGAGGGCCGCAGCACCCGCCGTGCGGCCAGGATTCCGTAGCAGAGGAGGAATCCGCCGCCGATCAGTCCGACCGCCGTGAGCGCCTCGGGCCGGGCCACGACCACCGCGCCGACCCCGCCGACGCCCAGCGCGATGAGCAGCGCGTCGGACACCGCGCAGATGCCCACCACCGCCAGGACCGCTTCGCGGCGGATCCCCTGGCGCAGTACGAAGGCGTTCTGGGCGCCGATGGCGACGATGAGGGTGAGGCCGGTGCCGAACCCGGCGGCCGCGGCGGTCAGGGCGTTGTTCATGCCAGAGACGCTAGGAACACGGCCGTCAAGAGTACAGCTAAAGATTCTTACGTATCATTAGCGCCTGTGATGACGGATCTCCCTCTCGACCAGGTACGCACCTTGCTCGCGGTGGTCGACGAGGGCACCTTCGACGCGGCCGCCGCCGCTCTGCATGTGACGCCCTCGGCGGTCAGCCAGCGGGTCAAGGCACTCGAACAGCGCACCGGCCGGGTCCTGCTGATGCGGACGAAGCCGGTGCGTGCGACCGAGTCCGGCGAGGTCGTCGTGCGGTTCGCGCGCCGGCTGGCCCGGCTGGAGCGCGACGCCCGTACCGAGCTCGGCATGAGCGAGGCCGGGGAGCCGACGCGGCTGTCGATCGCGGTGAACGCCGACTCGCTGGCGACCTGGTTCCTGCCCGCGCTCACCCGCGTACCGCGCGAGCTGCGGCTCTGTTTCGAACTGCGCCGTGAGGACGAGGACCACACGGCCGCCCTGCTGCGCGAGGGGGTGGTGATGGCGGCGGTGACCTCGTGGCCGGACCCGGTGGCGGGCTGTTCCGTGCGCGCCCTGGGTCGCATGCGCTACCTCGCGGTGGCCGCGCCGGACTTCGCCGGGCGGTGGCTCGGCGCGGGGACGGACGCGGCGCCGGACGAGCTGATCGCCGACGCTCCGGTGGTGGCCTTCGACCGGAACGACGATCTCCAGGACGAGTTCGTCCGGGGCCTTGGGGTCGGTCCCGGAGCGAGCGCGCTGCGGCACTTCATGCCCACCTCGGAGGGGTTCGTGGACGCCGTCGTCGCCGGACTGGGCTGGGGCATGGTGCCCGAGGTGCAGGCCGAGCCGCTGCTTCGGGCCGGACGGCTGGTCCGTCTCGCGCCGGACCGGATCGTCGACGTACCGCTCTTCTGGCAGCAGTGGAAACTCGACTTCCCGGCCCTCGCGGCGGTGGCCGAGGCGGTGGCGGCCGTCGCCGCGGAGACCTTGAGACGCTGAGCACCGAAATGGCCGGGATTGGCAGACGCCGAGGCCCGAAGGCGCCGTGAAGCAACATCTACGCGGGGCTCCTGGACGGGGCGCGGGCGCGGTATCTTCGCGCTGGGCGAAGCCGAGTACGGCCGTACGCGGCCGGATGCGGCCGAGTGCAACTCCAAGCGACCATCACGGCTGAGGCGTCGAGGTGCGGGTGGGTACCCGTAAGGCGCATTCTTGCTGTGGAATCCCCCTCACGGGGGGGCGGACGAGGGCAGACCGATGACTGGGAGCGCCGAGCGTGAGGACCAGGCGCTGAATAGCCTGGCCGCCCTGCTCAGCGGGTCCGTCGCGGACGCGATCCGGGCGGCCCGCGGCTTCGCGGGGGGTGTGTACCTGCGCTCCAGCTCCCCCGAACTGCTGCGGCTGGCCGTGCTGGCCGGATTGCCGGGACAGTTGTTCCGTCCCTGGTGGCGGATGCCTCTGGGCCGGCCGTTCCCGGCCGCCGACTCCCATCGGCTGGGCGTGGAGGTGCTGCTCACCGACGCCACCGAGACGATGCGCCGCTATCCGCAGCTCGCGGCGAGTCTGCCGTTCCAGTTCGGTTCGCTGTACGTCCCCGTCGTGAGCGCCTCCTCGTCCTTCGGGGTCCTGACGGTGCTGCGCCCCTCGGCCTCGGACGCCACCGACGTACTGCCGGACCGTGACCGGATGACGGCGGTGGCCGAGAACCTGGGGACGGCTCTGTCGGTCCTGGAGAAGGACGGTGCCGAGGTCGTCTGGGACGGGGAGCCGATGTGCGTACGGCCGCCCGCCGAGGGTCTGCCGCGCCGCTATGTCGGGCGGTTCACCTGGGACCCGGTCACGGGCGAGGTCACCGGGGACGACGCGCTGGGGGCCCTGCTCGGCACCGGCCCCGGTGCCTTTCCCTGGACGCCGCAGGCACTCACCCACACGCTGGCCCTCGACGATCCGCATGTGCTGCTGGCCGCGCTGCACGAGACCGCGGCGGGGCGTCCCCCGGCCCACCCGTTGCCCGTGCACACGGTCAACGGCGGGCTGCGGCTGCTGGAGTTGTGGACCTCGGGCAACGCGCTCGTGCCGCCGTACGCGGTCGGCGGAGCGGTGGTCGATCCGGGCCCGGGCTCGGCGGCGGACGGCGCCGCGGACCTGCTCCCCGAGGGCGTCTTCGCACTGGACCGGCTCGGGCTGATCACCTACGTCAACCCGCGCGCCGCCGAACTCCTCGGCCGGCCGCGGCCGGAACTCCTGGGGCGACCGCTGTGGCAGGCCGTGCCCTGGCTGAACCAGCCGTCCTACGAGGATCATCTGCGCGGCGCGCTGCTGACGCCGGAGCCGGTGCACTTCCAGGTCGCCCGCCCGAGCGGGGGTCGCCGGACACCCGCGGCGGCCCACGGCGACACCTGGCTGACGATGTCCGTGTATCCCGGTCCCGGCAGTCTGACCTGCAAGCTGATCCCCATGGGGCGGGTCGCGGACACCACGGAGGCCCCCGAGGCCGCGCCGCTGCACGGCGGGCCCGTGGCGGACGGGTCCGCCCTCGCCGAGCCCGCCACCGGCATCACCACAACGGCGCTGTACCGACCCGTCGTCCTGGCCATGGCCCTGACCGAGGCCGTGACGGCCCGACAGGTCTCCGAGACCGTGATGCGGGAGCTGCTGCCCGCGTTCGGCGGACGGCGCCTGGCCATCTACCTGTTGCAGGACCGGCGCCTGTACCTGGCCTGGGAGACCGGATTCCCGCAGGGGTTCCTCGCGCCGTTCGACGGGGTGGGACTGGACGCCAAGCTGCCCGGGGTGGAGACGCTCACCACCGGCCGCCCGCTGTTCTTCGAGTCGATGCCCCAACTGGCCGCCGCCTACCCCGGCATCCCGCTGGACGCGAAGGTGGGTGCCCGGGCCTTCCTGCCGCTGATCGCCTCGGGGCGGCCGGTCGGTTCCTGCATCCTCGGCTTCGACGGGCCGCGCGACTTCAGCACGGAGGAACGTACCGTGCTGACGGCGCTCACCGGACTCATCGCGCAGGCCCTGGAGAGGGCACGGCGCTACGACTCCGAGGCCGCCCTCGCCCGTGGCCTCCAGGAGGCGCTGCTCCCGCACCGGCTGTCGTCGCACCCGCAGGTGGAGACGGCCGGGCGCTATCTGTCCGGCACCAAGGGGATGGACGTGGGCGGCGACTGGTACGACGTCGTGGAGGCCGGTGACGCACTGGCCCTGGTCATCGGCGACGTCCAGGGCCATGGCGTCCAGGCGGCGGCCACCATGGGCCAACTACGCAGCGCGGTACGGGCGTTCGCGCTCAGCGACCACCCTCCGGACGTGGTGATGAGCCATACCAACCGGCTGCTCATCGACCTCGATCCGGGCCAGTTCGCCAGTTGCTGCTACGTCAGGCTGGACCCGGTGACCGGCGTCGCCCGGGCCGCCCGCGCCGGTCACCCGCAGCCCCTGCTGCGCCACCCCGACGGTCGCACCGAGCTACTCGACCTGCCCGGTGGCGTGGTGCTCGGCGTGGCCCCGCGGGCCCGCTACCCGGTGACGGACCTGCTGCTGGAACCCGACGCGGTGCTGGCCCTCTACACGGACGGTCTGGTCGAGCGCCCCGGGGCCGACATCGACGATGGGATCGAGAAGATCCGCGCGACGCTGTCCCGCGCGGGCACCCCGCACGCCCGGCCCGGCGCCTCCTCCCTGTCCGGCACCGCGGACCTGCTGACCGAGGAGGCCCGGCAGGCCACCGAACGCCCCGACGACATCGCACTCCTGCTCACCACCCGCCGCTCCACCCGCGAGATCCGCCCCTGACCCGCCGAACTCACCAGCCGGCTCCCCCGACAGCAGGTGGGTATCCCGCGTCTGCGGCATGATCCACCGCGCAGGCCCTAGCGGTCCGCCACGGGGTGGTCGGCGGCTTGTGCGGCCCATGAGGCGAGGATGCGCAGAAGGGCGTGGCTGGGGATGCCGGGCTCGGCGGTCAGGGTGATGAGCGTCACCCTTCATCGCAAGGCCTTGAACGGTCCTTCCAGAGCCGCCCACTGCAACAGCATGATCGTCTTGGCGTCGGCGATCTCCCCCGAGCGGATCATGGCCAGTGCGGTGCGGAAGGGGAGTTCGACGATCTCGATGTCCTCGCCCTCCTCGTCAAGACCGCCGCCTTCGTGGGTGCGGGTGGACGGGCCGTAGGTGGCCGCGTAGAAACTGACCCGCTCGGTGACCGAACCCGGACTCATGTAGACGTCGAAGACGTGCTGCACGTCGCCGACGGTGTGCCCGGTCTCCTCGATGACCTCGCGCCGTACGGCGACTTCGGGATGCTCGTCGTCCTCGTCGAGCAGGCCCCCCGGGGTCTCGACCAGCATGCCGTCGGGGTGACCGTTGGTGTACACGGGGTAGCGGAACTGCCTGGTCAGCAGCACGGTTTCGCGCTCGGCGTCGTACAGCAGGAGCGTGGCTCCGTTGCCGCGGTCGTGCGTCTCGCGTTCCTGGGTGCTCCAGGTGCCGTCGGCGTGCCGGAAGTCGAAGGTGGTGGTGCGCTCCACGTACCAGTGGCTGGACAGGAGCGTGACTTCGCGGACCTTGACCCGGGGGTTGCCCGTCAGGTCGCGGCCGACGCGGTCGAGTCCGGTACGGCCCCGGCGGTCCGGGGTGTCGATTCCTGCGGTCATCGTGTGCGGGCCGGGCGGGGGCGGGAGAAGTGGTTCATGACCACTGTCTACCATCCCGGCCCGAACATCGAGGCCACAGCGGGGCTTCGCCCGTCTAGGCTCACGGCATGGAACAGACGGAGATCATCCTGCGCGCCATCGGCGTGCTCACCGAGACCAACGCGATGGTGCGCAGGATCGCCCAGGACGAGAACGCCGAGGTCGACTCGGCCGAGACCCAACTGGGCGCGCTCGTCACGGAGGTGTTCCCCAGGGTGGAGGTGCCGGGAGACGCCGGTCCCGCGGAGGCCGGGCAGGCCGTCGCGGACGCCTACCTCCCCGCCACCATCTCGCTCGTGGGCGCCTTCGCGTTCCTCTTCTCCGAACTCGCCGACCTCCACGACTCCGGACGCACCGACGTCAAGACGGCCGACCTGCTCCAGGACCTCGCCCTGCGCATGTCGAGGGCCGACAACACCTAGGACCTGCCGGGGCTGTCCCGATCCCGGGAGTGAGGCCGGCGCGAGGGTTTCCGGCCCGGGCGTTCCTCGGTGCGGAACGCCCGGGTGCCGGTCAACTCTTCTGCTCCACGCGCACCCAGTCGACCTCGGCCCGCACTCCCCCGGCCGCGACCCGGTCGACACTTGACTGCGGCAGCCCCCAGTACGGAGTGGTGACCTTGTTCCATCCCGCGGGGTAGGCGCCGCCCAGGGCGAGGTTGAGGATGACGTACTGGCTGTGGTCGAAGACTCCGCCACTCGGCCCGCCCGCCCCACCCCCACCCACTTCTCTTGTTCTTGCTGTGGGGCCGTGGTCCGGGGGCGTAGAGGGGATGTCGGGCTGCCGACCACGGCCGGAGCTAAGAGCCGGTTCGCGAGAAGGTGCAGGCGGTTGTCAGCGGGGATGTCGGCCTGGTCGACGGAGGCGTTGTCGCATCGTGACCTCCGGGGGCTCTGGTGGTCGGGGTTCTGGTAGGGGCCAGCTGGTGGCCTGGGCGGTACGCGCGGCACCGGTACGGCGCCGCATCCGGACGGGAAGCAAGCAAACCCATGACGGACGTGGACGCGGGCAGCAGGGACCGGCTGACGCTGGCGGTGCTGACGCCATACCGGATGGCCACCACCGAGCAGATGCACCGGGTGATCGCCCCCGAGGTGCGCATCGAGCAGACGAGGCGACGGCTGGCCCGGCTCCGCAAGGAGGGGGCTGACCGAGCGCATCACCCTGTCGCAGGCCGGGCGGCTGCGGGTGTGGTTCCCCACCCGCTACGGCGTGCAACTCGCCTGCGAGTGGCCCGAGATGCGCGGCCGGCGGCCGCCGAAGACGGTGTCCGACCCGACCGCCGCGCGGCTACGTGCCGGTCACGCTCTGACGGTGACCGAGACCGCGCTCGTCTTCCTTGAGGACGCTGCCGCGGCGGCGAGCCGCTGAAGGCCACAGGCAGTAAGGTCCGGGGTGAGCGGGTCCGCGCCGAACACAGTCGGCACGGACCCGCTTAGCTTCCTGGCATCCCCGGTCGGGCGGCTTGTCCGCCCGGCGTCGCGCGCGGCCCCGCCGTCGCGCGCGAGGAGCACCAGCGGCGCCCGATCCCCTCGCCCGCCGCCCGGAGCCTGTCCCACCACCCACCTTCCTTGTTCTTCCTGCTGTGGGGCGTGGACTCGGGGGCGTAGAGGGGATGTCGGCCTCCCCACCACGGCAGGACCAGCGTGGTGACCTGCTGGTTTGCGGGCGAGTGGGGTGCGGGTGCGGACTGTTGTCGGCGGGGATGTGGGCCTGGTCCACGGAGGCGTTGTCGCTTCGTGACCGTGGTCGGGCCTTCGTGGTCGGGGTTCTGGTGGGGGCCGTCTGCTGCTGTGACCGGTACGCGCGGCGCCCGGCAAGGACGGCGCCGCACCGTACGGAAAGCGAGCAGATCCGTGATGATCGGCGTGGACGTGGGCAGCGGGGACCGGCTGGCGCTGGGCGTGCTGACGCAGTACCGGATGGCCACCACCGAGCAGATGCACCGGGTGATCGCCCCCGAGGTGCGCATCGAGCAGACGAGGCGCAGGCTGGCCCGACTGCGTGCCGAGGGGCTGGTCGACCGCATCACCCTGCCGCAGGCCGGACGGACCCGGGTGTGGTTCCCCACCGCGTACGGTGTGCAACTCGCCTCCGAGTAGCCCGAGATGCGCGGGCACCGGCCCTCCAGGACCGTGTCCGATCCGACGGCCGTGCGGCTGAAGGTCGGCCACACGCTGACCGTGACCGAGACCGCGCTCGTCTTCCTCGAGGACGCCCGCCGCCGCGGCGAGCTGTGCCGGCCCCTGGACTGGCTGACGGAGGTCCACCACCCGATCGGGAGCGGCGAGGCCGTCATCCCCGACGCTCTCATGTACTACCGGCGCGGCCCCGCCGACGGCGACAACGGCGCGATGGTGCGGGCGTTCGTGGAAGTCGACCGGGCCACCATGGGCCCCGAACGCCTCGCCGCCAAGCTGCCCGCCTACGAGCGCCTCCACCGCTACATGCCCACCATCCCGGGGCGCCGTCGGCCGACCATCGGCCAGGAGCCCGCGCTGGAGGACTGGCGACGGCACTACCCGCTATTCCCGCGGCTGCTGTTCGTCTTGGACGGCACCGGCCCCACTGGCGTGGAGACCCGTATCACCGCCCTGCACGCGGCCGCCGGGAAGCTGGCGCCGTCCCGCTTCCTCAACGACGTTCCCGTCCTCGCGGCGCCGCTGGCCGACCTGCTCCACCACGGCCCCTCCGCACCCATATGGCGCCCCGCCCACGACCCCGGCCAGCGAGTCGACTGGAAGAGCCCGTCCGGGCCGTGAACCCGGAGCCTAAGCGAACTCCTCGACGCCTCACCGCCAACCATGCACGAGCTCGTAGGGGTTGTCCCGTAACTGCCGTGCTGATCATTCGGCTTCCGCGCCCGACCGCCGCCATAACCACCACCTGGGGAAGTACGTGACCGTCGACGGCCGACGTGGCTGGCGATATGCCGCTCACTCAGCGTCGCCGCGCAGCAACTCCGCAGTCAGCTCCTCGAACTCCTGCAGAGCTATGCGCAGGTCCTCAAGAACACCTTGGGCGATCTCTTCGGGAGCGGCGAGGGAGCCCTCCCCTGAGACTTCGTTCGACGGTGTGAGATCAAGGCTTGCGTGATCATGCTCGAGCACATCGTGGATGTCGAAGTATCGGAAGTGTTCTGTCTCCCGGCGATCCGTTCGGGAGAGACCCGGACCGTATGCGGACACGAATTCGTTCAGGTCCCGTTGGTTGAGCGGATTGCTCCTGGGGTCGAATCGTCGTCTTGGCCGCAGGTCGTAGACCCAGATTTTGGATGTTTGAGGATACTCGCCCGCATGATTGGGGTGCAGATCGAAGCAGATGACACTCGCCATGACGCCGCTAGCTGAGGGGAAGATGCCTGTCGGCAGCCTGAGTACGGTGTGGACGTCAAATCTATTTAGCAGGTCTCGTCGCACGATCTCTACCGCGCCCAGGGCGAAGAGGATGCTGTCGGGTACGACAACGGCTGCGCGTCCCTGCACGGCCGTCAGTGACATGGCGTGCTGCAGGAAATTGATCTGCTTGTCGCTCGAGACGGTCACGAAGTCTGACCGCCCATACATGTGGCGGGAGCCCTCCCCAGAGATCTCTGCATGCTTACCGAACGGCGGATGAGTTAGCACCAGCGAAGCTTTGCTGTCGGGCTGTTGAGCAAGCGCATCCCTCACGGTGATCGGTGCCGGTTGCCTGGCGGAGACGGCTCCGTGCAGGAGCAGGTTCGCGGTGGCCAACCGGGCTGCACCAGGGACCAGCTCGTCTCCCCGGCGCTGTTGGTTGCGGTATTGGCGCAGCTCGTCCGAGGTGGGGTTGGTCACATGCCGTGCGAGATGGTCATGGACACCGAGGAGGAAGCCACCCATGCCGCAGGCTGGATCGCTGATGGTGTCGGTGAGCTCTGGTTGGAGCACTTCGACGATGGCATCGATGAGTGGGCGTGGCGTGAAGAACTCACCGGCGCCAGATCTTCTCTCGTTCATCGTTCTTTGCAAAAGCTCACCATATGCTTCGCCCAGCAGCCTCTTCCCGTACACGCTCCATTGCTCCACATCGAAGAGGTCGAGAACGAGTCGCTGCAGCAGTGCAGGATCGGGTACGTGGTTCTGTGCGCCGGCGAAGACAGCGTCCACGGCGGTGCCGGAGGCACTGGACGAACGCTGGGCAAGTATCTCGGTGTACTGGGCGACAAGCGGCTCTGCCCGCTTCTTTGTCAGCGACGTCCAACCGTGTGGTGTAGGTGGAGCGGGCTGTTCGCCAACTACTGCGGTTTGGCTCTCTTCGTCCTCAAGTTTGAGCACGAGCAGATACGTGAGCTGCTCGACGGCCTCCACGGCAGACAGCCCGCGGTCATACAGCAGGTTGTAGTAGTTTAAGAGCCGCTCGGTGATGTGTGACTTCGCGCCGTGCGATCCTCGGTCCGTCGTGAGGGCGGAGGCGTAGGTCATAGCTCAAGCTCCAGTTGTACGGGGAGAACGTTCCGGCTGTGCTGATCAGCGGCCATCCATGGGGTGTGCACCTGGCGGGCAGTCCAGTCGCCGTCGTTGGGAACAGACGGCTGCGGCGGGAGGCGCAGGGCGATCTCCACCTGCGGCGGGCTACTGCTAGCAGGACTCATGATCCGTCCGGCTGACGCCGCATCAGCTAGCGCCCGGCGCAGTAGGGCCGATGACTCCAGGGCCTTCTGTACCCGCAGACGCAGGTGGTCTGCTGCGTGCCGGCATTGAGTGGCTTGTCGGCCCAGCCGCACCTGGTCGTGTAGTGGGGCAATGGGGATCGGGATGTCTTGCAGATTGGTTTGCATGATGTTGCGCATCGACGACAGAGTGCCGTTGCTCCGTCGTGCCATCTCTGCACGTACGTAGGGGGCTGCCAGCAGCGACACCAGCCATCGGTCGTCGATGCCAGTGTTCGGCACCAATCGCAGGCTTTTGTCGCTCAGATACAGGCCAGGCCGACATTCGGTGACATGGACGGTCGCACCGACGTGGTCGAGGCTATTGGCACGGCACAGCAGGATGTCGCCAGCCTTGATCTCGTGCTGTTCCTTGAGGAGCGTTCCGGCGGGCACCGCTTTGTTCTCGTCCTCGAGGAACCTCCCTCTGGTGATGGCACTGGTCTTGATCACTGCCTTCTCGTCGCTTTCGGCGGGCCGCTCGAGGCACCGCGGTGAGTGCCCTGACTCGATCCGCTTGATGACATCGTCCAGGCGCCCCCAACGCCAGCCGTGGGGAAGCTTTTGGGTGGCGGCATCGCACTGCGCCGTCAGTGCATGATGGGCGGCGTCCTGCAACGCAATGACTGCCGCAGCGGCCCGGCTAAGGGCTGCTTCGGCACGATCCAGGCGTTTGAGCCGTGCCCGAAGCGCCGCCAGGATGCGTTCCTGCTGGGCAAGGGGGGGGCAGGGAAAGCCTGATGTTCAGCAGTGCCTTGATCGTGAGCGAGTGCGTTCGGCCGCTGCGTGCTGCGGCCTTGATCTGTTCTCGGACATGGGAGGACTGCCACAACTGTTCCAGGTACGCGGGATGCATGAGTGTGGGGCGCACGCGGACTCGCGTCATCGTGCTCGGGAAGCTCAGCAGTTGCGTGTCGTCTTCGACCAGTACTCCCTGCCCAAGGCGGTCCGGTGTTCCGGCGTTGCGGCAGACGAGAAAGTCTCCTGCACGAACGTCCACTGGAGGAGGTCCACCGACGCCTGCCCTGTCGACCGCTGGGTTCTGGTGCCCTTTCGTCGCCATTGTCTCGAGCGGATCGGTTGCAGGTGTGGGACGCCATCCGCCGTTGGCGGCAGTGGTCTTGGACCCGCCGCTGATCAATCGACTGCCGAGGACGCTGGCAAGCCGGACTTGCGGCCAGCCGGAAGCGAATTCCGTTGCCGACACGGGCCATCCCCCTTCGTCCCGGCCGCACCGGCTGGGCACAATATTTCGCTTGTCAGCTCCAAAGACGCCCCGAGTTGGCCCGGCACAGCGTCCACGCAGCCATACCTGTGCGGCGATTTCTCGGATGCGAACCTGGGAAGCCCTCCTACGATCAGAGCTTCGGAATGCCAAGTTCGGCGAAGAGTTGCCTAGTGTCCGAGTCCATGGAGTAGAGCACTGTGCCGCGGATGGATCGACTCATCAATACGCCGTAGGCGTTACGAAGCCGCTCCGTCAGGATTTCGTCGGAGTCGATTCGGATGGCCTTGCTCTTCACCCAGTCCCGGTCCAGGGCCCATGAGCCCCCGGCCCATGTGAGGTCAGGGCCCATGATGACCCCGCCCCACTCGTATTCCAGGCCTTGGGCCGTGTGCACGCAGCCGATCTGACCGAAGCCGCCGTCGTCCGTAGCCCAGAACCGGCGTGAGGGAACACCCGGCGTGTTGTGCGTGTCCTCCGCGTGCCATGGACGAGCCCACCCAGGTTCCGGGGCGACGTCCGGGAAAGTACCGGACGTGTCGGTCCACTCCCAGCACATGCCGGCAGTCATCCGGGCGCTCTGCCCCGCATCAAGCTTGGACTGAAGGAACTCCTCCATCCGGGCCGCCCTGTCGGTGTAGTAGAGCTCGAACGGCTCCGGATTCTCGTCGTCGTCCGCGTTCCACGGCACAGGGCGGCCCGCCATGAGATGCCGCACCCACGTGTCGTAGGTGGAACTCCCGACCGCGCGAAGAGACCTGTCAAGCCTGATGGGCACGACCTCCGCCTTGAGGTCCTGAATGGCCTCGATGAGATCCGTTTCGGACCAGGCGTCCTCGGCGAAGAGTCGCTGGTCTCCGTCCACGAAGAAGACAGGGACTTTGGCCCGCGTCACGATCACCGACACCGACGACTCGCCGGGCCGCATCGCGAACGAGCCCGACTGTGGGCGCTCGGTAAGTCGGTGCGCTTCGTCGCACACCAGCAGGTCAAGCCCGTTGGGTGCCACCTTGTTCGCGACCTGGTTCAAGGTCGTGAAGTACTTCTTCTTTCCCTTGGCACCGCGCTTGAGGTTATCTCGGGATGCGACACCGCCCGACACGAGCCGCGCTTCGTACCCCTTGTTGAGCGACTCGCCGAGTGCCGTCAGGGCCAGGAGCGACTTTCCGGTGCCCGGCCGCCCGCTGATGACGTACACCTTCTTCGCGCCAGGCGACGGTTTGCGGACCGATTCCATGACCTGGTCCACAGCTTCGAGCTGCTTCTCCGTCAGGCTGAAATGTGTGTGCCCGTTGACGATCGCCCCGATCTCGTCCGTGAGTAGAGAACTGGCACGGCGACGGCCCAGGAGTGCCTGCGCTGCCTCGGCATCCTTGACGGGACTGAAGCGCTTGGTGAGGAACTTGCGGAGATCGGCTGGTTGCCGCGCCGTGAAGGTCGGAACTCCCGGCACCGGTCGCACCATGCTGATCCACTGGCAGTCGGGATCCCTCAGGTTGTGCAAGTAGGCTGCGCCGGCGAGGTGCACGTACCGATCGTCGAACATGCTGTGGTGGCGCTTCAGCGCCTCCAGGTTGTCTTTCACCTGCACTGCAGGGTGCTTTGTGTGCCGCTGGTAGAACGGACGATCCGGGCGTTCTCGCCGACGCGGGTACCGAGCCGGTCAGGCAGGTGCTCCACGAGCAGCGGGGTTAGGGCGGCCGCCGGCAGCACGATGCTGAAGGGGATGCCGTGCATGGGCGCAAGGGCGGCGACCACCAGGGGGAGGGCCGTGACGACGGCCGTGGCCGGCCGTACGGTCACTTTGCCGAGGCGGATCCGGTGTGCCGGTCGTCTGGCCAGCCAGCGCAGGCTGATGCGCTGGGACCGGGTCGCGATCGGGGTGAACACGGCGATCCGGTGTGGCTGTTCGGGCAGGCTGCCGTCGGCCGGGACCGTCCAGTCGATCCACCCCCATCGCGTCCGTTCACGGATCAGGACGGGCTCGCAACCGGCCGCGCAGTTGGAGCCGCAGCAGACGTGCCCGCCGCGCACGGCGCGTGAGCGTTCGGCCTCCCACCGGTCCGGGTCGAGGGTGAAGGGGCGCTGGTGCTGGCCGGCTGCGGTCGGTGGTGGTGTGCGGGGCGTGTCTGTCACGGGCTGCTTCCTTTCTGCCAGTGGGTCGGTCAGGCGGAGGCGCACGTCCTGCAGCGGCCGTCGCTGTCAGGGTGGGCGCGCCGGGGCGTCGGGCCCGGGCAGGTGCGGCACAGTGGCCAGCCGAGGCAGGCCGGGCAGAGGTCTTCGCCGGGGGCGGTTGCGGGCACGCCGCAGCCTGCGCATTCGACGAGGGCCCGGTAGGTCAGGGCCTCGGTCACGGTGCGGGCGGCGGCCCCCATCGATGACCGCTCGGTTGTCGCCGAGGCGTACGGCTCGTCCCACGGGGGCGCATCGTGGTGGTCTGCTGCGGTGGCGGGCGGCGGGTAGGCCTGGGCGGCGCGGAGCCGGGCGGCGATGATCGCGCCGACCGAGGTGCGCACCGGGTGCGGCAGGGGCCGGTCGGTGATGACGTGGCGCAGTTGCTCGCTGCTCCAGCCGGACTCCAGCATCACCGTGGCCACGCGGCCCTGATCGGTCAGCACCTTGCCGGTCAGCAGGAGTTCCGGACGGCTCGCTCCGATCTCGAGCAGCAGCTGGATCCCCGGATGCATCTCATCCGCCGGGAGCGCAGCCGGCGGGGACGCTGGTGCGTCGGGCTGGCCCGTCCCTTCGGGTGTGCGCGCGATATCGCTGCGGTCGCACGGAGGGACGGTGCTGGTCTTCTGCTTGTTGGTCTTCTGATCGTTGGTGTTCTTAGTGGGGCGATTAACCGACGTCGGGTTATCCACCGGTGGAAAACCCGACATCGGTTGCGACCTGCTGTTGTGCAGGCTGGGCAGATCGGTGATGAAGTACGCGGCCGCGCGGAGGGTGCCGTCGGGGTGGCGCTCGCGTTCCCGGAGCAGGAAGCCGTGCTTCTCAAGCTCCTTGAGGCCGCTCTTGACGGCCGCCTCGCCCTCGCGGCCGCGGCTCACCACCAGCTGCAGCTCGGCGACACCGACGACAAAGCACACCGCCTGGAGGTCGTCACCGACGCTGCTCGCAGCCGTTTCGGCACTCACGTCATCAAGCCCGCCGCCCTTGCGGAACACCACCAGGAAACCGGGCACGGCTCCCTACCCGTCTCACTCTCCGCGCGCGGACCATGGGTGAGCTAACCTGCCCGCATGCGCGGACAGTTCACCGGCTGGCCGGAGCAGGCCATGGACGTGTTGTGGCAGCTCCAGGGCGAACCGACCCACGCGACCCGCGAGCGCTATCGCGCGGACCGCGAACGCCTGGTGCGGCAGCCGATGATCGCCCTGCTCAACGAGGTCGCGGACACCGACCCCCGATACGAGGACTTCTCCGTCTGGCACTACCGCACCGACTCCTGGTGGTGGCAGCACCAGAGCGCGGTGATCCGGCTCGGCCGCAAGATCGAGATCGGTCTGCGGTTCGCCCTGGACGGCCTGCGGGTCCAGGGTGCCTGGTGGTACCCCGATCCCGGCCAGGTGGACATGTTCCGCAAAGCCGTGGCCTCCGAGGGGAGCGGCCGCGAACTGGCCGCCATCGTCGAGGACGTGCGGAGGAAGGGCTACGACATCTCCGGGGACCTGATGAAACGCCCCCCACGCGGCTATCCGACGAACCACACCCGTACGAACCTGCTGCGCCACCGTTCGCTGATAGCCGCCCGTCCCCTCGGCTGCGAGGAGTGGCTGCACACCCCCGAGGCGGTCGACCGGGTCCTCTCGGCCGCCGCCGACCTGGACGCCCTGCTGATGTGGCTGGTCCGCCACGTGAAGCGCGCCGCCTGACATCACGAGGGCGCCGCGCGGCACGGGAGGAACCACACCCGTGTCGCCAAACCTGGCGGGGATGCACCGAGAGCCGAGACAACCGCAGATGAAGCAGCGTGAGGCACCGCGAGAAGCCGCAGGTCACAGCCTTGGTGTATGCAGCGAAGCGCGAGATCCTACAACCAGCCTGTGAGCCCCCGGCACGGCCCGCTTCCCGACTGCACCGACAGGCGCCGCGGCCACGGCCGCCGCAGGCTGGACGGGTGGACTGGCCCGCCTCCATCTCCCTCGCACAGTCCGTACCGGAACTGCCCACCGGAACGGACTGGAGCTACGAGATGAAAATATGGACAGAGTTTGCAGCTGTCCGTTGTCCTTCTAAGGGATCCCCCGGTGCAGGCTGGGAGCTGACGTAGTCGCCCCGCTCGGCCCGCTGTTGAGCGGTGTATCCCAGCGGGGTCGCTCTCCCGCCGCCTTGCGCGTCGGTGTCGCGGGGCATACATGACGCTGACCGTCATGTATATGCATCATGCTTGGGGTATGAAGTCGGACCGGTTGCTGTCCATCCTGCTGTTGCTGCAGACGCATGGGCAGGTGCCTGCCAGTGAGCTGGCGTCGCGCCTGGAGGTGTCGGTGCGCACCATCTTCCGGGATGTCGAGGCGCTGTCGGCCGCAGGGGTGCCGGTGTATGCGGAACGCGGGAGTAAGGGCGGTATCGCGTTGCTGCCGGGGTACCGGACCGATGTCACCGGTCTGACCGCCGACGAGGCTCGTGCGTTGTTCGTTTTGGTCACGGAGCAAGCGCATGCGGATCTGGGGTTGGGGCAGGCGATCGGTTCGGCGTTGCGCAAGGTGATGGCGGCCCTGCCGGCGCCGTTTCGCGGGGACGCCGATCTGGCGAGCAGGCGGATCATGATCGATCCGGTGCGCTGGCGCAGCGGCCCGCGGCCTTCGGCGGTCGATCTCGGTGTGCTGCAGGCGGCGGTGTTCAACGACCGGCGGCTGCGGCTGCGCTACCGGCACGGCCGTGACGCTCAGGTGCGCTCGTACACGCTGGATCCGTACGGGCTGGTGAGCAAGGCCGGGGCCTGGTACTTGGTGGCGGATCACCGGGGGCAGCCGATGATGTTCCGTTCGGACCGGATGCTGTCGGCGTCGTTGGTCGACGAGCCGGTGCACCGCCGTGACGGGGTGGAGCTGGCGGATGTGTGGGAGGTGCTGCGGCAGAGCATCGACCAGATCCCGGCCCCGGTGCGGGTGGTCGCGCGGGTGCAGCGGTCGGTGCTGGCCCGGTTCCTGCGCTACCACGAAGCCGACCTCGCAGGTCCTGCGCCTGCCTTTGAGGAGGCTGAGACGGAGGCGGCCGGCGAAGGGGAACCGGTGGAGCTGGAGCTGCGGTTCCCGGCGCTTCGGTCGGCCGAACAGCTGCTGGTGTTCGGCCCGGCGGTCGAGGTGATGGAGCCCGCGGAACTGCGCGAGATCTTGGTGCGCCGGGCGCAGGAGACCGTCTCCGTGTACACCGAGGGCCGCGGCGCCTGACACCCGGCACCGGCGCCCCTGGGTCAGTGCCGGGGCCGCCAGGAGTCGGACTTCTTTGAAAGGCGGACCGGCCGCCGAGCACGGCCAACGTCGCCGTACTGGCCGTGGCACCGGCGGGGAGCGGCGAGCTGACGCGCCCGCTCAGGGACGCGCGTCCATGACGATGAGTCCCTTGCCGGGGATCTTGCGGCCCTTCTCCAGGCTGGTGATCAGGTCGATGCCGGATGCGAAGGGTACGGTCTCGCCGATCGACATCCGGATGTGGCCGTCGACGGCCGCGCGGGCGGCGTCGGTGAGGATCTGCGTGGTCGGCGTGCAGAAGAAGATCTTGTGGCGCCGGATCAGGGCGGCGTGGAGGAACTTGGCCGGGGTGGCGTTGACATCCAGGAAGACGCCGTTCTTCTTCAGCATGCGCAGTGCGGTCTTCACGGGCAGGGATCCGGAGGTGTCGAAGACGATGTCGAACGCGCCGCGCAGGTCGTCGCGCTGCCCAAGGTCGGTGCGCGCGTAATCGAAGACCGGCTCGACAGCGAGGTCGCGGGCGCGCTCGAGTGATGCGGCACCAGTGCTGCCCGCGACGGTCGCACCGAGCATGCGGGCCACCTGTACGACGGCCTCGCCGACGCCGCCCGTGGCGCCGGCGACGAACACGCGCTGCCCGGAGCGCAGCCGGGCGCGTTCGACCAGCCCGTTCCAGGCCATGACCGCGCCGGTCGGCAGCGCCGCGGCCTGCTCGAAGGACAGCTCGGCAGGCTTGACGGCCAGGTAGGACTCCAGCGTGACGACGGCTTCGGCGAACGCTCCGCTCTCCTTCAGACGCGCGATGCCGAAGACCTCATCGCCCGGCTTGAACCGGGTGACGTCCGGGCTTACGGCGCCGACAACGCCGGAGAAGTCCGAGCCCATCGCGCGGGGGAAGGAGCGGCCGGTCATCATCTTCAGCTGGCCCTGGCGCAGCTTCCAGTCGATCGGGTTCACCGACGTGGCCCTGACCGTGACCGCGACCTCACCCTTCCCCGGGGAGGGGAGCTCGAACTCCTCCAGCCGCATCGTCTCCGGGCCGCCGTAGGTGTGGTACTGAATCCTGTGCATGTGTGTCTCCTGGGGGATGCCTGGCTGCCCGAGCGGGGGCACGCGTGCGGGTCCGAACCTGGCTCCATCGATGTGCCGCGCTTATGGGTGCGGGCAGGCGGCGAGCCGGGCACGGGTGCCGCTTCGTTTCGTTGCCCAGCCAACGTATCCAGCCATACCTGACACATCGCGTCATGTATGTGAGGGGATTTTCCGAACCCCCAGAGCCGGGGCCGCAGGCTGCGCAACATCGGGTTCCACCAGCTCAGGACCGCTGTGATGTCTGGTTTCTCCAGGGCAGCGTGTCGCCCCGGCTTCGTGCAGGCTGGCCACCTGATGCCGGTGGCTCACGACGCCCGGCCGCTTGCCCGGCGGCGCGGGCGTCGGCAGGGCATTGCCTCAGACGGACACTCATCCGCTTCCGAGCCAGACAAATCCGCTGGGAAACATGACGCTATGTGTCAGGTATGGGTCCTGATGATGGGTACGCCTGCCGCGGGCGTGCGGCCCTAATCCTGGGGGCTCAGTCCGCTCACGCACGGCCCGGCGCTGGGCGTACAGGCTCCTGTGCTGCTTCTTAGAAAGAGTCCCTGAGAATGATCACCGTCACTGCGGCCACCGGCCGCCTCGGCCGCCTCGTCGTCGCCGAGCTGCTCCAGCGCGGTATGCCCGCGGACCAGATCACCGCCGCCGTGCGTTCCCCGCAGAAGGCCACCGACCTCGCTGAGCTGGGAGTGCAGGTCCGCCACGCGGACTACACCGAGCCGCACACCCTCGCGCCGGCCTTCGCGGGTGCCGACCAGCTGCTGCTCATCCCGTCCGCCGAGTACGGTCGGCGCTTCCCGCAGATGAAGAACGCCGTCGATGCGGCGGTCGATGCGCAGGTTCCCCTAATCGCCTACACCGGCTTCGTCAACACGCCCACCAGCACCCTGCGGCTGGCCGACGAGCACAAGCAGGCCGAGGCGTACATCCGTCAGTCCGGGATCCCGTTCGTCTTCCTGCGCAACGGCGGCTACACCGAGCTCTATACCGGCGAGCTCGGTGACCTCGCCCCCGCTCTGGACTCCGGCGTGATGTACGGCTGCGGAGCCGACGGCAAGGTCTCCGGGGCCTCACGGGCCGACCTCGCCGCCGCCGCGGCAGCGGTCCTGACCGGCCAGGGCCATGCAGGCGGTGTCTACGGGGCGGGAAGCACCGGCCGCGTCTACGAACTCGGCGGCACCCCCTTCACACTCGCGGACGTTGCCGCCGAGATCTCCCGGCAGGCCGGCAAGCCCTTGGTCTACCAGGACCTGCCCGTCGATCAGTACGCCCAGGCCCTTGCCGCCCAGGGCGTGCCGCAGGCGTTCGCCGACCTGCTGGCCGACACCAGCCTGGCCGTCACACACGGCGACTGGTTCACCCCCAGCACCGACCTCGAACAGCTCCTCGGACGGCCCGCCACTGCGCTGGCGGACGTCGTCGCCGCCCAGCTCAAGGCCCTGTGAGCTGCACTCTCACTCCCCCGCAGGCGACGAGACCCTCCTGCGTTCCGAAGCGCGAGGTTGGCCCGGAACCCCGAAGGAGCAAATCCCCGAAGATCCCGGAGATACATGACGCTCACTGTCAGGTATCGCTGGCCAAGATGAGACACGAACCTGCCCGGCCGCCCACCCGGCGATCCGGCTCCCCCGACAAGCGACCCACGTGCGCCCATGCCACGTTTGTCGCGCAGTGAGGGACGAAAACACCTTGAAAGGAATGCTTCCCATGACTGCCACCAACGGCTCCGCCCAAAAGATCGCCGACGAGTTCGTCCGCGCCTGGCTCGGCCGCGACGTCGAGAAGGCGCTGGGCTTCCTCGCCGACGACGTCGTGTGCGAGGCCCCGAACGGCCACTTCGAAGGCCTGGCCCGCTACCGCGAGTTCCTGGAACCGTTCGCAAGCGCCCTCATCAGCGGCACGGTAATCGACGTGCTGGGCAACGACACCCACGCAGCGACCGTTTACACCACCGACACGCCCTTCAAGAAGGACTTCCGCGGCATCGACTACATCACCGTCAAGGACGGCAAGATCACCCACGTGATCAGCGTCTTCGACCTCAGCCCGCTGATCCAGGCCGGAGGCAACCCCCAGCACTGACCAGTCCGCAAAGCGGGGCTGCCGTCCGTCCGCGCGACGGCGGCGGACCCGCCCCGGCCCCACCGCACCCCCTGGCAACCGCAACCACCATGCGTCGGCCGGCGGCGCGAGAGCCCAGCCCCCGGCCCCTGCGAAGAAAGCTTCCCACCATGATCACCGTCACCGCCGCCACCGGTCACTTCGGCCGCCTCGTCATCGACGAACTCCTCGAGCGCGGTGTGCCCGCCGACCAGATCGTGGCGGCCGTCCGGACCCCGGAGAAGGCCACCGACCTGGCCGGGCGTGGCATCCAGGTCCGCGAGGCCGACTACGACAATCCCGCGACGCTCGCCTCCGCGTTCAACGGCGTGGAGCGGCTGCTGTTCATCTCCTCCAGCGAGTTCGGCCGCCAGGCCGAGCAGCACGCAGGCGTGGTCCGCGCGGCGAAGGACGCCGGAGCCACCGCGCTGATCTACACCAGTTACCTCAACGCCGACAGCAGCGGCATCGCCATGGCCGAGCCGCACGCCCGCACTGAGGAGCTCATCCGCGCCTCGGGCATCCCGTACGCGATCCTGCGCAACGGCTCCTACATCGAGAACTACACCGCCAACATCCGAATGTGGCTCCAGTACGGCACCATCATCGGCTCCGCGGGCGACGGGAAGATCTCCGGCGCGACCCGCGCGGACCTCGCCGCCGCAGCCGCCTCCGTGGCTGCCGGCGAACCGGTGGACAACAGGGTCTACGAGCTCGGCGGCACCGCGTTCACCATGAACGACCTGGCCACAGAGACCACCGCCCAGACCGGCACAACCGTCACCTACACCGACATGCCGCCGGCCGAGTACTCCCAGACGCTCGCGAGCGTGGGCCTGCCGCAGTTCCTCACCGACGCCATCGCCGACAACAGCGCCGGTGCCGCGCGCGGCGGCTGGTACACCGACAGCAGGGAGTTGCAGAACCTGCTCGGCCGCCCCACCACCGCCGTCAAGGAAGCCGTCGCCCAGGCCCTCGCCCAGCACCAGAGCTGACCGCCGGCCACACCACCTCACGGCGGGCCCCGGCCCTCGATCAGGCCGGGCCCGCCGTGTCACCCGCACGCACATGAACGAAGGCAGCATGACGGACACCGCCGCAGCACTCGAGGCGAGAGGCGACAAGATCTACTTCCCCGAGCCTCTGACGCAGGCCACCATCATCCGGCGCCCCAACCGGTTCGTCATCGACGTCGACGTCGAGGGAACGGCGGTCGCCTGCCACTGCCCGACCACCGGCCGCATCGGCAACCTCGTCCTGGACGGCCTGCCCTGCCTGCTGTCCCGCAGCCACAGCAGCACCCGCAAGACCCCGTACACCGTCGAGGCGGTCTGCGTCGATCCGCCCGGCACCCCACAACCCGCCTGGATCGGCATCAACCAGACCGCAGCCAACCGCTACGTCGAACAGGCCCTCATCAGCGGGCTCCTGCCGCAGATCGTCACCGCGGAAACCGTCCAACGAGAGCAGTTCCTCGGCCAGTCACGGCTCGACTTCCTCGTCAACGACGACACCTACGTCGAGGTGAAGACCCCCCTGGACAACCTCCAGGTGCTCCTCGGCGACCACATCCACACCCGGCCACGCCCGCCCCTGACCGCAACCGACCGGCTCATCAGGCACATCGGCGAACTCGGCCGCAGCCTCGAAGCCCACGAACGCGCGATCCTCCTGGTCTGCTTCCTCTACGACAACCCCGGCTTCCAGGTTCAAAAGAGCAGCCACCACAGCGAAATCAAAGCCCAGGTGACCCGAGCCGTGAAGCGCGGCATCGAGATCTGGCAGGTCAACTTCGAACTCGACCAAACCGGCGTGCGCGTGAGCCGCCACTACGAGCTGACCCCGCAATTCCTCACCTGACAGCACTCTTCGGCTCCCCGCCGCAGCACGTCTCACCGCCGAACCCACGGTGGCGCTGCGGTGCGGCATGGTGCGGTTCGGCACACCACCGACGGAGTCAGCCCCCGTCACGGCCCTCTCCCCCGAGGACGCCAACGGGCACCACGACTGCAGCCGCCGCAGGCTGGACGAGTGGACTGGCCCGTCTCCGTCGCCCTCGCCCAGTCCGTACCGGAACTTCCCACCG
Source organism: Streptomyces sp. RLB3-17 (assembly GCF_007113425.2). Taxonomy (NCBI): domain Bacteria; kingdom Bacillati; phylum Actinomycetota; class Actinomycetes; order Kitasatosporales; family Streptomycetaceae; genus Streptomyces; species Streptomyces sp. RLB3-17. The sequence continues at coordinate 1,196,978 of NZ_CP041610.2, forward strand.
GCGCGGACTGGAGCTACGAGATGAAACTCGACGGCCACAGAATGATCATGTGGCGGACCGACGACGGCGTCCGCCTCCAGGCCCGCTCCGGACGCGACGTCACCGCCGCATGGGGCGACCTCGCCCTCGACGGCCACCACCTCCAGGCCGGGACCGTCCTCGACGGCGAAGCCGTGATCACCACCGAGGACGGACGGATCAGCTTCGAGGCCGCACAGGCCCGAGCCGCCTCCTCCCCCACCCGCGCCCACCGCCTGGCCGCCCAGCGCCCCGCCCACTACATCGCCTTCGACACCCTGCAACTACCGTCCGGCAATGTCCGGCCGCGCCCGTACAACGAGCGCCGCCCAGCCCTCCTCAACCTCCTGACAGGCCTGCCCGCGAACACCCCGATCCAGGCCGTCTCCGCCACCACCGACCGAGACACCGCACTCACCTGGTACAACACCCTCCACCACCAGGGCATCGAAGGCATCGTCTCCAAACGCACCACCTCCCCCTACCGGGCCGGCCGCACCGGAGCGTGGTTGAAGATCCGCCACGCCGACACGATCGACGCGACCGTGGCCGGGTTCACCGGCACCGCCCGGCACCCGAAGGCACTCGCCGTACGGCTCCCCGACGGACGGATCGCGCTGTCCCAGCGCCTGACCACAGCACTCGCCACCCGGATCGCCCCACGCCTGGTCCCCCAGTCCGGGCGCGCGCACACGCAGGACGGCGACGCCTATACACCCGTAAGCGGGGAGGTCGTCGTAGAGGTCGTGGCAGGCGCTACCCGGCATGCAGTGGTCACCGTGGTCCGCCTGCGCTGACCCCGACCACAGGCTAGTACTCCAGCAGCACTTTGACGTTTTCCCTGTTCAGGGTCGGTCTGGGTGAGTGTAGAGGGCTGATGGCCGGCCTGTGTTCTCTTTCCCGGGCCGCCCCTCGATCGTGTGCAGCCGCCGCTGATAGTGACAGCGGTCCGGGCAGCCTCCCGGCGTGATCGACGAGCGTGCAGTTGAGATCTGGAACGACGAACTCGAGGAACTGTTCCTGCGTACCGGCCACCGCTTCAGGCGTGTCGAGCCGCGTCGCCGGATGCGTGACTACATCCGTGGACTACTGGGCCCGGTCGGCCGCAAAAACGGCTGGCAGCTGGCCGAATACGCCGGACACCGCACACCCGACCGCCTCCAGCGGCTCCTCAACGGCGCCCGCTGGGACGCCGATGAGCTCCGCGACGACCTCCAGCACTACGTAGCCGAACGGCTCGGCGAGCCCGACGGGATCCTCATCCTCGACGACACCGGCTTCCTCAAGAAAGGCACCACCTCGGCCGGCGTCCAGCGCCAGTACTCCGGCACCGCCGGCCGCACCGAAAACTGCCAGATCGGCGTGTTCGCCGCCTACGCCACCACACACGGACGCGCCCTGGTGGACCGGGAGTTGTACCTGCCCAAGACCTGGACCGACGACCGCGACCGCTGCCGCGCCGCTCACATCCCCAACGAGCGGACTTTCGCCACCAAACCCGACCTGGCCAAGGCCATGGTGCTGCGGGCGATCGCCTCACCGCTGCCGATCGCCTGGGTGACCGCGGACGCCGCCTACGGCCAGGAATGGCGGCTGCGCCACATGCTGGAGGAGACCAGCCTGGGGTATGTACTCGCGGTTCCCAAGTCCCAGCAGGTGCCCCACTTCGGACGCATCGACCACCTCTTCTCCCAAGCACCCGACGAAGCGTGGGAGAGACGTTCGTGCGGTGACGGGGCCAAGGGCCCGCGCGTCTACCACTGGGCCGCCCTGCAGATCACGCCCATCGAGGACTTCGACGACGAGATGCCCACCCACCAGCGGTGGGCACTGGCCCGCCGCAGCATCAACAAGCCCGAAGAGATCGCCTACTACCTCGCCTACGCACCGCTCGGCACCACCATCGAGCACTTGGTCCGCGTCGCCGGGACGCGCTGGGCCATCGAGGAAGCCTTCCAGGCCGCGAAGAACGAATGCGGCCTCGACCAGTACGAAGTCCGCCGCTACACCGGCTGGATGCGGCACATCACCCTGGCCATGCTGGCGCATGCCTTCCTGGCCGTCATGGCCGTCGACGCCGCGGCAAAGGGGCAGCAGAAACGGTTCCTGCCTCGCCCCCTCACCGTGGCAGAAATTCGGCGGCTCCTGGCAACTGGCCACTCATCCATCGCCGTTCACCAGCCCCTCATCAGCGCACGCGCGTTGAGGTGGTCACACTGGCGCAGACGACGCCAAGCCGTCGCCCGCCGCTGTCACTATCAGCGGCGGCTGCACACGATCGAGGGGCGGCCCGGGAAAGAGAACACAGGCCGCCATCAGCCCTCTACACTCACCCAGACCGACCCTGAACAGGGAAAACGTCAAAGTGCTGCTGGAGTACTAGTACTCCAGCCGTAGATCGTGATCTTCATGTCTGATTCGCGGCTTGTCGGCGGTAATGGCTGACCTGGGCTCGGGCCTGGTGGCGGCGGCGCCAGGCGGACCAGCGGAGCCGGTGGGCTGCATCGTGCACGAGCCGGACGATCAGCGTCGTGAACAGTCGCTGGATCTCGTTGCAGGTGAGCGGGATCAGCTCGTCCGGGGCGGGATGGCGGGCGTGTTCGTCGGCGCGGACGACGGCGAGGAAGGCGTGAGCGAGCATGGCGAGGGTGACCCAGCGGGACCAGGAGGTATAGCGGCGAACCTGGTGCTCGTCGAGTGCGGCCAGGCCCTTTCCGGATTGGAAGAACTCCTCCACCCGCCATCTTGATCCAGCGACTCTGACCAGCACGGCCAACGGCACGGACGCGGGCGAGTAGCAGCGGTAGTAGGCGAGTTCACCGGTGCTGCGGTTACGGCGGATCAGCAGCTGACGACTCCCGGGGCGGGGGTCGGCGAGGTCGATGACTGCCCAGTTGTAGAAGCGGTGCCCCTTGGCCCCGGCCCCTGCCGATAGCTTCTGCCAGGCCCGCTTGGGCACCTTCTTGGACAAGATGTCCGCACGGAACTTCCCCGCACCGGTGGTGACTTCGTGCGAGCAGGCCACCGCAAGGACGTAGCCGGTGCCGCGTTCCTCCAGTGCGGTTCGCAGCTTCGGGTTGCCGCCGTAGACCTCGTCCCCGCCACCCAGGCAGCCTGATGGCGGCGTCCAGGAACCGGGCGACCATACGAGTGGCCAGCTCCGGCTTGGTCGCGAAGACGATGTCCTCGTCCAGGCCCGCAGCCCGGCAGCGGTCGGGGTCCAAGGTCCAGGAGCGCGGAACGTAGAGTTCCCGGTCCACGGCGGTGTGGCCGCGCTGACCTGCGTAGACCAGATAGACAGCGACTTGGGAGTTCTCAATCCTGCCAGCGGTGCCGGTGTACTGGCGCTGTACCCCGACCGTGCTGGTGCCCTTCTTCACGTCCCCGGTCTCGTCGACCACCAGTACCGCCCGGTCGTCGTGCAGATGCTCCACCACGTACTCCCGTACGTCATCGCGTACCGCATCGGCATCCCACTTGGCCCGGCCCAACAGGTGCTGCATACCGTCCGGAGTGGTCTCGCCGCCCACTCCGCGATTGTCCAGCAGTTCTTGCGTGGCAGGTCGGCCAATAGACCGAGCACCAACCGCGCCGCCCTGCGCCGGGGTTCGACCCGCGCGAAGCGCCCCGCGATCCGGCCCATCAGACCCTCGAACGCGTCCCGCCAACGGGCGGGTTCTATGCTGTGACCTGCGGCCACCGTCTCTTCGTCAGTCCACACAACTCACGATGATCAACGGTGGCCGCAGCCGTCTTATCGTCGGCCCTGACCAGCCAACATTACGATCTGTGCCTGGGTAGGCGGCGGTCGAAGGGCGACGCAGGCGCACCGTCCCGTATCAGGAGGACATATGCGACGTGGCGAAGTCTGGTGGGCAGATTTCAACGAGCAGCGGGCAGTCGTACTGCTGTCGGGAAGAGGCGTCCGGTTTCTTGGCGATGCAGGTCGTCGCTCCCGCGGGCACCGATCTCAGCGGCGTGGCCGTTGAGGTGGCAGTAGGTGCCCCCCGAAGGACTGCCTCTCGAAGGCGTCCTGAGAGTCGCACTTCCACGTCCCGACCTCATCCCTTGCACTTGGCTGGTCACCCTGGCCAGGGAAGACCCTGACCGGGCAGGCGGGCGTCCTGCCGTCCGCGAAGCTCAGCGAGATCGAGGATGCCCTTCGTCTCGGTGGACTCAAGTAGGCAGAGGGGATGGACGCCGCCGATGGCGCGGCCGGTCTCGTCGAGATGGTCAATGGTGGCCGCGCCATATCAGCGGCGCCCCCACTCCACAAGATCACGATCTACGGCTGGAGTACTAGTACTCCAGCAGCACTGACGTTTTCCCTGTTCAGGGTCGGTCTGGGTGAGTGTAGAGGGCTGATGGCGGCCTGTGTTCTCTTTCCCGGGCCGCCCCTCGATCGTGTGCAGCCGCCGCTGATAGTGACAGCGGCGGGCGACGGCTTGCGTCGTCTGCGCCAGTGTGACCACCTCAACGCGCGTGCGCTGATGAGGGGCTGGTGAACGGCGATGGATGAGTGGCCAGTTGCCAGGAGCCGCCGAATTTCTGCCACGGTGAGGGGCGCGAGGCAGGAACCGTTTCTGCTGCCCCTTTTGCCGCGGCGTCGACGGCCATGACGGCCAGGAAGGCATGCGCCAGCATGGCCAGGGTGATGTGCCGCATCCAGCCGGTGTAGCGGCGGACTTCGTACTGGTCGAGGCCGCATTCGTTCTTCGCGGCCTGGAAGGCTTCCTCGATGGCCCAGCGCGTCCCGGCGACGCGGACCAAGTGCTCGATGGTGGTGCCGAGCGGTGCGTAGGCGAGGTAGTAGGCGATCTCTTCGGGCTTGTTGATGCTGCGGCGGGCCAGTGCCCACCGCTGGTGGGTGGGCATCTCGTCGTCGAAGTCCTCGATGGGCGTGATCTGCAGGGCGGCCCAGTGGTAGACGCGCGGGCCCTTGGCCCCGTCACCGCACGAACGTCTCTCCCACGCTTCGTCGGGTGCTTGGGAGAAGAGGTGGTCGATGCGTCCGAAGTGGGGCACCTGCTGGGACTTGGGAACCGCGAGTACATACCCCAGGCTGGTCTCCTCCAGCATGTGGCGCAGCCGCCATTCCTGGCCGTAGGCGGCGTCCGCGGTCACCCAGGCGATCGGCAGCGGTGAGGCGATCGCCCGCAGCACCATGGCCTTGGCCAGGTCGGGTTTGGTGGCGAAAGTCCGCTCGTTGGGGATGTGAGCGGCGCGGCAGCGGTCGCGGTCGTCGGTCCAGGTCTTGGGCAGGTACAACTCCCGGTCCACCAGGGCGCGTCCGTGTGTGGTGGCGTAGGCGGCGAACACGCCGATCTGGCAGTTTTCGGTGCGGCCGGCGGTGCCGGAGTACTGGCGCTGGACGCCGGCCGAGGTGGTGCCTTTCTTGAGGAAGCCGGTGTCGTCGAGGATGAGGATCCCGTCGGGCTCGCCGAGCCGTTCGGCTACGTAGTGCTGGAGGTCGTCGCGGAGCTCATCGGCGTCCCAGCGGGCGCCGTTGAGGAGCCGCTGGAGGCGGTCGGGTGTGCGGTGTCCGGCGTATTCGGCCAGCTGCCAGCCGTTTTTGCGGCCGACCGGGCCCAGTAGTCCACGGATGTAGTCACGCATCCGGCGACGCGGCTCGACACGCCTGAAGCGGTGGCCGGTACGCAGGAACAGTTCCTCGAGTTCGTCGTTCCAGATCTCAACTGCACGCTCGTCGATCACGCCGGGAGGCTGCCCGGACCGCTGTCACTATCAGCGGCGGCTGCACACGATCGAGGGGCGGCCCGGGAAAGAGAACACAGGCCGGCCATCAGCCCTCTACACTCACCCAGACCGACCCTGAACAGGGAAAACGTCAAAGTGCTGCTGGAGTACTAGGCTGCCGACTTCACAGTCAAGTCACCGCTCGTTGTCGACAGATCCAGGCGGTACGTGCCTGACGGATCGTTCTTGAACGCCACGTTCTTGTCACCGTGGGAGTCGTTCGCCGCGATCTGGTACTTGGCAGGTGGCGTGGTGACCGTGAGGTTGCCGCTGGTCGTGCGAGCCGTGACGTCCTGCGGGGTGGCCGTCTGGATCGTCACCTCGCCGTTCGATGTCTGCGTGTCGATGCCGCCGCCCTTGACGTCCTTGACGTCGACGTCACCGTTGGACGTGCCTCCCGTCACCGGAAGGCCGGCGGGCACTTTGACGATGTAGTCGACGCCGCAGTTCTTGCCGCAGCCGGACAGCACAAGGACGCCGTCCCTGGCGCGGAAGGACGTGCCACTCGGCTTGTCACCGCGGTAGTTGACCTTGCGGTGCACGGAGATCGTGGAGGCGTCGGCCGAAGCGTCTACCTTCACATCTCCGTTCCCGTTGTCGAGACGGATTGAGGTGATTCGCTGAGGCACCTTGGCATCGTCCTCGAAGGTCTTCTGGCTCAGGGCCGAGCACGAGGACAGCCCGCTGACCGTGAGAGCAGCCAGAGTCACCGCTGTGAGAATGCGCGTCTGCGGGCGTTTCATGAAAGTCCCCCGTGTGAAGCGAGTTGAATCGGTGATCAGTCGCCGCGATCCTACGCAGCCGCTTTGCCGCCGCCACTGGGGAAAACCCCCCAATGCCAGGACTGGGCCGTCCTTTGCCGCGCGCAGCGCCCTGGCCAGTCTCCGACGCAGTCCGCACAGTGAAGCGGCGACGCCGAGAAGGTAGCCCGACGGATGAGGCTGATCGTTGACAGCTACGAGTTGTCCGACCGGCAACGTCTCGTGTCCACGATCTTGTGGTGGCAGGACCGGTGCTGGCGGAGCATCGAGACCCAGGCCGATGCGGGTGACCTCGCCATGGCCCGGCTCCGTGACGCAGGGGCAGTGAGGCAAGTTCAATCGGCCTATCAGTGGGTTTCCGATCATCGAGATGCATTGGAACGCTCAGTGCAGTGAGCCTCCGCCAACTTGACGGCACTGACAATCCGGCAGACCGCACACCAGCCAAGCAAACACGCGCTTTCCACCAGCAGCCCCCGGCCGTGGCGTCTGCAAGGCGGCGGGGTCGTCGGTCAGCTCTTCCTGTCCCTGATCCTTTTCCGTTCTGCGTGGTAGCGCCGCCTGGCCGCCGTGAACAGCCATGCGAAGCCCATCTCGTATATCTCTGGTCGCAACACCCACCGGCGCAGTGCCGGCGGACAGCAGGCAGTAGCGATGCGGCCGCACAAGCGGATCACCGAGGACGCCATTCGCGAGATCGAGGCCGAACGCGACGAGTTGCTCGTTCAACTCTCCCCACACAGCAGCGTCGGCTTGTGCGATGGTTCGCCGTCAGCGCCATGAAACAGGGCACTACCGGGGTCTCCGTGAACACCAACAACCGGCTGATCACCGCGCAACCGAACCTCAAGGAGCACCACTACAGATGACGTCCGCCGCCATTGCCCGCCACGAGACCGTTAACGCGCTGTGCGTCGGACAGCATTCTGAAACGATCAGTTCGGCGCCGTGATCACGCCAGTCGCAGAGAGATTGAAACCTGCACCGGGCACTCGCCCAACTCCGCCAAGAGCTACAGCACCGCGACCCCGACTCGCCTTCAACAACGGCAGCCGGCACCGCGAACCCACCTACCGGCCACCAGCCGCGATCCCTGCGCCGGACGCACTGCATCCCTTCTGAACACGGACACGGGGGTAGTAATGCCACCCGCACGACGGTCCGTTCGCTCCAGGCCGGTGGAGCAAGAGGCGGCGCAGGACCGGTCGCGGGCCCAGCGCTTGAGATCGCCGACGCGGCAGAGGAGTTCGGCCGGGCAACTTGTCTGCCAGACGTCGCGCGTGGCCCCGTCATCGCGCGCGAGAACACACCCGAGGCGCCGATCCCCTCGCCGTCCCCTGGCCGGCCTGCCCCACCCACCAACCTGGACCTGTCCGCCGACAACCAACAGCGCCATTCCATCGTCTTTTGGTACGACAAAGGCTGGGGGCGAGGATGAACTGGTCCAGGCTCATAGGCGTCACGGCGGCTGGTCTCGCGCTGTGCGGGTGCGCCATGTCGGCGTGTACACCCGGAGCGAGGCAGAGTCCGGGCGTGTCCGCGACCAGGGCGGACAAGACCCCGGACAACGCCGCGAGCACGTCTACCGCCACGCACCGCAAGCCCGTGCTGATCCTGAACGGCCAGCTCGACGCCCGCCCTGGGGAACTGGTCGACATACGAATCGACGGCATCAGCCGCACCCAGGGACGCGACGGGGTGACCGCCGACTCGCGCGCGTTCGCTGCACCCGCACGGATGCGATGGCAGGACGGGGTCTACTGGACCGTGGCGGCCCTCGCGATGACGGACAAGCCCGGCTGGTACCCGCTGTCGGTCACCGTCGCAGGCCACACGGTGGCTCGCGACAAGGTTCAGGTCGTGCGCTCCCAGAGCCCGTCGTTCACCGTGCTGGCGTCGTCGAGGGTGGCCCGCCCCGGGGAGTCGGTGTCGCTGCACTTCGACGACCTGTACCCAGGTGAGCGGGGCACCGATTTCACCGTACGGTCCGTAGCTCTGCCCAGGCCCGTGCGTCTCGTCCACGACACCACATACGACTTCTACAACCCTCGGGCCTTTTCCGCCCAGCCGGAGCTCAAACCCGGCCTTGCGGATGGCACCTACACCTTCGAGCTGTACGGTCCGCACGGCCACCCCCTCACCGCAAGGGGCCTGACGGTCCGAGCGTCCCGTCCAGGCGAACCCGACTACCTCGGCACAGCGTACGGCCCCGACTTCTACGACCCAAGCACCGGCGGCCCCGACAGCGGTCACGGACACGACTTCAAGGTCCGCGCCGGAGGGCGGGTCTCGGTCGTGTGGCACGACAAGGAACCGGATGCGGGCGAGGACACACGGCTGACCGCCACCTCACCCGCGTTCACCCACGTACTTCACCTCAACCGCGACTCCAGCAAGAGCGCCGACGGCGACGACCCCCGCTACTTCAACACGGCCACCGTCCGTACAGACATCAAGCCGGGCCGCTACCCCGTGACGATTGTCGCCCACCACGGCCGCGTGAAGAAGATCGGCTACTTGATGGTGACGACCCGGTAGGTTGCAAGCTTGAGGCCGAGGGCATCGGGTGGAGGCTGCGCACGTGAGGACTCACTGTCCTGGCGTGCCGGGCAACGGTTTCCGCGAAAGGCACATCCAGGTAATAGCCGTGGGTCGGGCCGCAGTGGTCGGCGCACAGTTGGGCGAGCATGTCGCCATAACGGTCGGCGTACACGATGCCGTCGACAACGACGTGGTATCCGGCGTCCAGGGCATAGCCGGCCGTCAGTCCGATCAGGCCGATGTTGGCCACTCCTGGCCGGTCGCGCTCGCGCAGCACGGTGCGACGGAGGTTGTCCTGGCCGACCAGGGCGAGGCCGCGGCCGAACTTCTCGCGCAGGCCGGCCGCGACGGACGACTTCCCCGAGGCGCTGTTGCCGCGCAGCACGACCAGCCGGGGTTACCAATATCTCCGGTGCCCACCATCACGGCGGCCACGCTACCGACGGCCAGTGACACCGCCTGGGGCGTTTCGTTGAAGCCGGACCGTCACACCACACGACCATCAGTTGCTGGGTGAGGGGGCGGATCCGGGCGTCGTCATTCCCTGCGGTCGGCCAGCCGAATGCGTCGGATCGCTCGGCGAGCGTGAGCCGGGGCCTCTGACACGGGAACAATCCGCACCCGACCGGCCGCGTGTTACGGCTGGCGAGGACCACGGCCGCCGTGCGTGGCCGACTTGAGCGAGTTGGCAGCGTCGGGCGGCGAAGGGGCCCTGGTCTGCGTCGCAAAGAGCTGGCCCAGCATGGCTTCCAGCGCCTTCCATCCTGGCCCAGGCTGCGTGGTGCTTCGCACCCGTCGTCGGGGCCGCCTACGACGGGTGCAGCGCGGCGACTGCACCAGTCGACGTGCCGGGGCGACGCCGGGCGTGGCGGCGGACCGGGCCCGCGCTCCCGGCCCGGGCCTTGAGGAGCCGCCGTAGGTCGGTCAGCAGCCGCTCGTGGAAAGCGGCGGGAGCCGCGGCTCCGAGAGCCGTCCGCAACCGCTCGATGTACTGCATCTGGTTGCGGATCCAGGGAACCTTCGCGGGCGAGCTGCCGCTCGAACTCTGCCTCGGGGTCGCCAGCGGCGGTGACATGCCTCCACCGGTGGAGTACTGGCTTGCCATGACGCTGGCCCACGCTGCCGACGGTCGTCCTGTGGTGGATGTAGACAACGGGGGCTTCCCCAAGATTGTGGACACCGGTTGTCATGCGGCGGTGGCCAGCGTAGTTGATCGCTGTTCGTAGGTGATGGGGCTGATCTGGCCGAGGCGCGAGTGCCGTCGGCGGGTGTCGTAGCGGGTCGCCCATCGGAAGACCGCGAGGCGTGCCTCACTGGCCCCGTTCCATCGCTTGCGGCCCTGGAGCGTCTCGCGCTTCATGGTCGCGTTCAGACTTTCCGCGGCGGCGTTGTCCGCGCTTGTGCCGACCGCGCCGCGCGATCTGGTCACGCCCAGCTCCGAGCAGACCTGGGCGAACTCCTTCGACACATATTGGGCGAGTTCAACCAGTCGTTGCAACACCGGGCTGTTGCAGCGAGCGTAGCTGTTCTTCGAAGACCTCGGCCGGCGTCCGCCAACCCAGGACTTTGCGCGGCCGGTTGTTGATCGCCATGGCGACGGCTTCGAGGTCCGTGGACGACCACCGGGACAGATCGGTGCCCTTCGGGAAGTACTGACGCAACAGCCCGTTCGTGTTCTCGTTCGTCGGTCGTTGCCAGGGCGAGTGGGGATCGGCGAAGAACACCTTCGTCCCGGTATCGAGGGCGAACTGGGCGTGGCCGGAGAGTTCCTTTCCGCGGTCCCAGGTGAGGGTTTTGCGTAGCTGCTCGGGCAGCTGCGTCATCGACGTCCTGAGCGCCGCGTTCATCGCGATCGCGCCATAGCCCCCGAGCGAGGTGCCGTTCTTCACGGGCGGATTCTCGCCCCAGCCCTCGAGCCGGGGCAGGTGCACCAGGAGCGTGGAGCGGCTGCTGCGCTCGACCAGCGTGCCGATCGCGGAGCGACCCGTCCCGATGATCAAATCTCCTTCCCAGTGTCCGGGGACCGCGCGGTCTGCGGCCTCGGCGGGGCGTTCACTGAGGATGACGTCCGCGGTGACATGCCCCTGCGGTTTGTTCTGCGACCGTGCACGGGGAGTCCGCAGCGCCCGGCCGGTGCGCAGGCACGTGACCAGTTCCCGCTTGAGCGCGCCACGGCCCTCGATGAACAGCGCCTGGTAGATCGCTTCGTGGCTGATGCGCATGGACTCATCATCGGGGAAGTCGACAGGGAGACGGTGCGAGATCTGCTCCGGGCTCCATGCCGTCGCCCATCGTCTGTCCTGCCGGTGCGGCTTGTTCAGCCCTTTCCATGCGAGCGTCCTGGGTCCGGGGACGATCGTGTTGTCGGGGCGGCGGACGCCGCCGGCGAGCCGGTCCTGCACGTACTCACGCAACCTGTCGTTGCCTGTGAGTTTCGCGGTCTTCGGGCGCTTGGCGGCCTGCTGTGCTTTCCACTGGGCGACCGTCGCGCGGTACTCCTGCTTGCCGCTGCGCGTGGCGGCGTTGCGGCGCAGTTCGCGAGAGATCGTTCCGGGGTCACGCCCCAGGGCGCGGGCGATCTCGCGCACGCCCTTGTTCATCGCCCTGAGGATCGCGATCTCCTCGCGCTCCTCGAACGCGAGGTACCGGCCCGTGGGCTCGGCCAACGAGATCGGAGGCATGCCGCCAGCGTGACGAAACCACCTCGCACCCACCGGCCACGACACGCCGACCGCCAACGACGCCTCCACCGTCGTGACCCCCGTGGCGATCAGTCGCCAGAACTGGCGCTGCACGACTCGAGACGGATCAGGCCGCCCCGGCGAACGCATCGCCGGCCGCAACGCACGATCAGCGCGCCACTGCCGACGCCGACCCTCCGGAACATCGCTGGTCTTCAAACTCCAGTCCGCCGTGGCCACGTCGCACACCTCCGAGATCAAAGTGTTGCGACGACCAGTTGAATCCACCTTGCGCCCCGTTGTCGCTGTGGAAGATCGCCCCGCGCAGTCCGTCGGCACCCCGGGCTCTCGCGGCGGCCTTGAGCGCGTCGGTTATCAGCTCGGCGCGCATGTGGTCGGCGATCGACCAGCCCGCCAGGCGTTTCGAGCACAGATCCAACACCGGTGCCAGATATAGGAATTGGCCGTTGCCGATGGGGAGATAGGTTATGTCGCCCACGTACTTGGTGTTCGGCTCCTGGGCGGTGAAGTCTCGCTGGAGCAGGTCTGGCACCGGTGTCGCTGACGGCTCGGGAATAGTGGTGCGGACCTTCTTGCGCAGGTGCAGCCCGACGATGTGGAACTTGCGCATGACGCGCTCGACGCGCTTGTGATTGCCCCTCCGACCGGAGTCCCTCAGCTCGGCGGTGACGCGCGGGACCCCGTAGGTACCGTCCGATTCCTGATGGATCTGGGCGATGCGTTCGGCGAGCTCGGCGTCCGCCCGGGCCCGGCTGGCTCGCGCGTCCGCGCCGGCCAGCCATCGGTAGAAGCCGGAACGCGAGAGCGTGAGTATCCGGCACAGCCGCTTGACGCCGAAGGCGCCACGGTGATCCTCGACGAACTGGAAGCGGCTGCTCACCAGCTGGTCTCCGCCGCAAAATACTTCGCGGCCCTCCGCAGGATCTCCCGCTCGAGCACGATCCAATGATCAGGGTGTCCACGCTCAAGGGGAAACGCCCAAGGGAAGTTACGCCGAAGTCCGTACAACCCGTCAGCTGCTCTTGTCCTGGTGCCTGTCCAGGCGGGCACGGACTGCGTCGGCGTCGCGGTGCTGAAGGTCGTCCAGGATGTCGAGGCTTGCCCTCCAGGAGCGGCGGGCTGCGAGGGTGTCGCCGAGCGCGAGATAGGTGTCGCCGATGTGGGTGTGGATCTCGGCCTGGAGGAAGTAGTCGCCGATCGCCTGACGCAGCTGTAGGGACTCGAGGTACGCGGGGAGCGCCTCGTGGTACTCGCCCAGGTGATGGTGGATGAAGCCGATGCTGTCCAGGGTGGACGACTGGGCGGGCAGGTTTCCGCAGGCGCGGGACAGTTCCAGCGCCCGGCGACAGTACGGGAGCGCTTTCCGGGGTTCACCGCGGAGGGTGAGGTACCAGCCGATGCTGTTGAGGGCGGTGGCTTGTCCGGAGGGGTCGTCGACAGCCTCGAACAGCTCCAGCGCCAAGCGTGCCTCGGCGATGGCCTCAACGTAGGCGTGTTCCTCGCCGTAGGCGATGGCGATGTCAATCTGGGTCCTGCCCTGGCGCGTGCGGTCGCCGACCTGGCCGAAGAGGTCGAAGGCGCGCCGCAGTTCGATATGGGCTTCGGGCTGGCGGCCCTGGGAGCGGTGTACCTGGCCGAGCCAGCGGTGGGCATGCGCCTGCCGGTCGAGTTCCCCGGTTCGCTCGGCAGCGGCCAGCGCTAATTCGCTGATCTGCTGCCACTGCTGCCACAGTCCCGACTTGAGCAGGTAGGAGACCTGCGTTCCGGCGAGCTGCCAGGCGTGATTGTCGAACCCCTCCTGCCGGGCCCGGGCGACGGTCTGGTCGAGCACCGTCTGCTCGTCCCGGTACCAGCTCAGGGCCTGCTGACGGTCGGTCAGGACCTCGGGCGTCACCCCGACGGCCCGTTTCGCGAGGTCCAAAGGCGGCCAGGAGGCTTCGTCCGCGTAGGCGAGGGAACCCGCCCGGTACGCGGTGTGGAGATAGTGGTCGAGCATCCGCAGCGTCGACTCCGACTGCACGCCGGTGGAGTCGTGCGCGTCGATCTGCTCGATGGCGTACGCGCGCAGCAGGTCGTGGAAGCTGTACCGCTCACGGCCCTGCCTGGTGACCAGATGGGCGCGGTGGAGGTCGTCCAGGAGGGTGCGGGTCCGGGGCAGCGGCAGACCCGCGAGGCTAGCCGCCGCGGCGGCACTGATATCCGGCCCGGGGTGCAGACCGAGCAGCCGGAACAGCCGGGCGGCCTCCGGGGCCAGGGCGCGGTAGGACCAGGAGAGCACGGCCCGGACATCGGCGTAGCCGTCGCCGGCTGCGAGCAGGTCCAGACGGGCGCGGGTGTCGCGCAGCTCGTCCGCCCAGACGCTCAACGGGATGCCGGGGTGGTCGCCGGCGCGTGCGGCAGCGATGTTCAGGGCCAGCGGCAGCCGGGCGCACAGCTCGATCAGCTCGTCGGCCGCGTCCGGATGGCCCAGGACGGGCTCGGGGCCAAGCCGACGCCAGAGCAACTCGCGCGCCTCCTCACGGGAGAGCACGTCAAGGGGGAGCGGAACGGCGCCGTCCAGGGCGATCAGGCCGGAGAGCCGGTTTCTGCTGGTGACGAGCACGAGGCAGCGGTCCGAGCCCGGCAGCAGCGGGCGCACCTGCTCCGCCTCGCGGGCGTTGTCGAGAACGATCAGGGTACGGGTGCCGGCCAGTCGGCTGCGGTAGAGCGCGAGTTGTCCCTCCGAGTCGGGTGGGATGCGAGGGGCCGGTACGCCGAGGGCGTCCAGGAAGCCGCGCGCCACGCCGGCGGCGTCGACCGGGGCGGCAGCGGGGTCGAAGCCGCGCAGGTTAGCGAAGAGCTGGCCGTCGGGGAAGCGGTGGGCCACGCGGTGCGCGAAGTGCAGGGCCAACGAGGTCTTGCCCACCCCGGCGGTGCCGGCGATCGCCGAGATCACGACCGTGCCGCAACCGGGCATCTGATCGCCCAGCAGCGCGTCGAGCTCTTTGAGCTCGCGGGCGCGCCCGGTGAAGTGCCGTATCGCTGCCGGCAGTTGCTGCGGCACGGCCGACTCCGCAGGGACAGCCAGGTCGGGCACGCCAGCCGACGGCATAGCGCGCAACGCCTCGCGGGCCTGAGCAATGTGCTGCCACCGCGCCCGCCATTGCGCCTCCTCCGCCGGTGTCACGCCGCAGGCGCGGACGAGAGCGAGGCAGACCTCCAACCGCGGGAGTTCACGGCGACGCGGGTTGAGTGCGTCGGACAAAGTGCTGCGCGCGATGCCGCTGCGCCGCTGCAGTTCCTGCAGGGACGGCTGACCCGCCCGCACCTTCAGCGCCCGCAGGTCGTGAATGTAGCCGGCCACACTTTCCGCCGGCTCACACGCTCCTGGGCCTGGCTGTGCCTCCGTCATGCCGTTCCCCCTGTAAGACCCGCTGCCCAGCCGGGGCAACCGGATCCGTCCGGACCTGACCGAGAACATTGTCGCGCGGGTGTCAACATCCGCAGACTCATACAGACGAAGAGACCTCCGGCACAGCGCCGGAGACTGACGGGGAGGGAACGGACCTTGAAGATGAGCCACATAGCCCGCGCCGGCCTCGTCGCCGCCGCGGTGCTCACTGGCATCGGGGTCGGCACCGGCACCGGCACCGGCACCGGCACCGGCACCGGCACCGGCACGCAATGACGACCACCGAAGATTGTCACCGGCTGTCACATGGCGGCCTGGGGAAATGGGGGATTCTGTGAAGAAGATCAGCCGGATAGCGCGCGCGGCCGTGGTGGGGACGCTGGCGCTGGGCGGCGTCGTGGCAGGCACGAGCAACGCTTCGGCGGCGACCAGCAACTGGGGCTGCCGCTCCGAACACACCCAAGACGGCAGCTTCGCCTACGAGGGCTACGGTATCCACCTGGACTCCTGCATCGAGGACCAGTTGGGCAACAACGGGCGTGGCTTCTACGCCCGCATTGCTGTCACGCTCGACCCTGGCAGCGGCCCCGACCACCCGGCCGTCTTCCCATGCGCGCAGTTGTGGAAGTCGGACGGCCGCGGTGGCTGGTCCTATGTGCACGACTACCACTGCATGGGCTGGTACGGGCCTGGCACCAACGACGCCATCTGGATCAGCGACGACGGTCAGAACTACAACCCTGACACTGGCGGCGCGTACGTGGTGCGGGTGGGCTTCTGGGCCACTATCAACGGCAAGTACGGCTATTACGGCGACGTGGAGTCGCCGGTCGCCTCGGTGTGGTGACCGCGGAGGGCTTGTAACGGGATAGACGAGGGTTCCCTGGTATGCGCCCTGCCGGGAACCCTCGTGCGTCACGACGATCGCGGAAGGAGGCACCCATGCCACGGATCCAGACTGGCGTATTCCTCTTTCACCGGTGGCCTGTGCGTCATTCAAACGTTTATCGATAACTGCCATTCTTGCCGCAGGTTGGTGCACCGGCCGCGCTTCCAAGCCGATCCCCACTTGAGTACGCCGAAAGGATCAGGCATGCCCAGTTGGACTGGAGGAGTCGCGCCCAGGAACGCTTGGATCCTGCGGCGCCAGAATGCAGTGAGGCGGGGGACGAGCGTGGAGGGGCGCGTCACCTGCGGGGTGGGGCCATGAGCGCCACCGCGCTGATCCTGTTCGGAGGACCGGTTGCCGTCGGAACGGCTGCGGGGTATCTCAGCGGTGGCCGGCTGAGCAGGCTGCCGGGCGTGCGGCTGCGATGGATGCGGCTGCTGTGGCTCGCAGCCGCCGTGCAGGTCGCGCAGCTCGCTACCACCAGCCTTCCCGACGCTGCCGAACGCCACCTCAGGGCACCGCTGCTTGCGTCGGCCTTCGCCCTTGCCCTCCTCTGGCTGTGCGTCAACGCTCGAGACAGGACCTGGCCGTTGAAGACGGGGGTGGGACTGGCACTCACGGGTGCCGTCCTCAACGCTCTGCCGATCGCCGTCAACGGCCGGATGCCCTACAGCCTCTCCGCGGCGGCCGTCGCCGGGCTGCGCGCCGGGTCCCAGACTGCCAAAAACGTGCCAGCCGGGCGCAGCACCCGTCTGCTCGCCCTGGGCGACACCATCCCCCTTCCGCCTCTCCACGCCGTCGTCAGTATCGGCGACGTGCTCCTGGCCATCGCCGCGGCCCTGCTCGTCGCAACCGCCATGCACCACCCAGCCAACGCCGCTCAAGAAAGGAACCAGCCATGTCCCACACCCACACCTGGCAGCGCCTGACGCTGACCGCGTTCACCCTGGCCTCGGTCACCATCCTCCTCTACACCCTCGGCGCCCCCGGCTGGGGCGGCGGCTGACTGATCCACCGGCGGACACACTCCGACACCACCGACTCAAGGAGTCTTCAATGCTTCGAGTCATCCCTTGGCAGCGCCTGACGCTGACCGCGTTCACCCTGGCCTCGGTCACCGTCCTCCTCTACACCCTCGGCGCCCCCACCTGGACCGGCGGCTGACTGATCCACCGGCGGACACACTCCGACACCACCGACTCAAGGAGTCTTCAATGCTTCGAGTCATCCCTTGGCAGCGCCTGACGCTGACCGCGTTCACCCTGGCCTCGGTCACCGTCCTCCTCTACACCCTCGGCGCCCCCAACTGGGGCGGCGGCTGACTGATCCGCCGCCTCACCGGCACGAACACCTCCACCTGGCGCGAAGCGGCGGTGAGCGCGTGAAAATCCGCCGGGCCGGGTGTGCGGGGTTGTCCGGAGTCGTACGGGAAACGGGACTCCACCAGATCAACTCGTCAGCCTGGTCCTGCCGCTTCGCGCAGGACCGGGCCGAACGGCACTCACGAGGGAAGCGACAGGACTGACCCTTCCATGCGTGAATGGGGTGAACGCCATGCGGAAAGTCACCATGCGGGCTATCCAAGGTGCTGTGGCTGCCGGGCTCGCTCTCGGCGGCGTTGCCGTAGCGACCGGTACGGCGGCCGCGGGGGTCGGGGTCAACACCGACCACTGGCAGGTCGAGCACGACTACTGGATCGGCCCGAACGACAACACCAACCGATGCGTGGACGACTCGATCGACCCGAATAGCAAAGACGGCAATCTCCTGCGTGGCTTCCCCTGCTACCAGAACAGCTACAGCGGGGGCTGGCAGAAGTGGCACGTGATCTCCGTGGACCCCAACGGCTACGCCCAGCTCAAGAACATGAGCACTGGGCTGTGCCTGGACGACTCAAACGGCGGGCCGAACGGGACCGAGCTGCTCCGCGGCTACTCCTGCAATGGGGGTAGTTACGACGGCGGCTGGCAGAAGTGGAAGATCGTCAACCGCAATACGGGCACCAGCCCGTCCTACTACCAGCAGGTGCTCCAGAACGCGAACACCGGCCGCTGCCTGGACGACTCCGACGCCGGTAACGGCGGCTCCGACCTGCTGCGCGGCTACCCCTGCAACGGCGGGTCGCAGGACGGCGGCTGGCAGGGCTGGTACATCTACGACATGGGCGCCTGACCGGCGCCGAGCGTGACATGGCGCCCCGTACGGCTCCCGGCCGGGACAAGAGCCCCGGTGCGGCACCACATCCGGCCAGGCCCTGGTGGGCCTGGCCGGATGTGGTGCGGTGGTGCTAGGGACCAGGTCTCAGAGTGCCGCGCACTGGCCTGTGCGGCTTCCCGTCACCGTGTTGGGCGTGCCGCGGTTGGTCGGTGGCGGGACGTTGCCCGCACAGGCCAGCGAGCCGCCGATGGTGTTGCCCACGATCCCGGCGCTGCTGTCCGCCGGGAACGGCCCGGTGCCTGTCGTGCCGCTCACCTGGACCGAGCCGCCAATGTTATTGGCGACGAGCTCGGCGCCGGCATGGTTGTTGGTCAGCTGCACGCTGCCGGTGGTGATGCGGTTGCCGGGGCAGTGGTCGTCACCCGGGTCACCGATGAGGACAAAGCCCGTGGCGCCGTTGACCTGCACCGACCCAATGACGGAGCTGTCGCAGATGCTGAACAGGGTGCCGTTCGAGGACTGGACGCTGCCTCCGATGGTCGAGTTGCTGATGAACAGTGCACCGCCTGGGACACCGTTCACCCAGCCTCGCACCGTGGCGTCAATGATGCAGGTGCTCTCACGGGTCGCGAAGACGGCGCCGTTGACCTGGCCGGTGATGGTGCGGGTGCAGGAGACCGTCTGGGTGAAGGTCTCGGTACCGGCTGGCAGGTAGTTGCCGTCGCCGCCGTAGTCGGCCGTGATGGTGTGCGTGCCGGGCAGCAGGTTTGGCGAAGTGACTTGGACCTGGCTGCAGTTGGCTCCACCCCCCGGGACCAGGGTCGGTGTGCCGAGCACGGTGCTGCCGTCCTTGATGGTGACGGTTCCCGTCGGCGGTGAGCTCGGGGAGGTGCTGTCGGGACCCGGACAGACGGTGTCGGTGAAGGTCACCGCGTGGCCGAACGCGGACGACGTCGCGCTGGAGGTGAGTGTTGTGACCACAGGCGCTTTGTTGACCTGTTGGGTCAGGGAGGCCGTAGCCGTCTTGAAGTTGGAGTTTCCGCTGTAGGTGGCGTCCACCGTGTGCGATCCCGGGCTCAGCGTGGAGATCGCACTGGATGTCGCCTCGCCGGTGGTCGTGTTGGCCGCGACCGAGCCGCCCAGGGCGTCGCCGTCCACCTGCGGCCGAGGAGCCCGTCGGCCTGGTCGATGAGCTGGTCCACCGCGTCACGGTCTCCGGTGAGGCTGGCGCCGTGGGCCTGCTGCTGAAGGGCCATGATCCGAACCTTCGGCACAAGCCGGCCGGAGTCCTCGATCGCGGCCTCACACAGGTCGATGACCGCGGGCCCGTCCCCCAAGTCGGTGCGCACCTGGGCTTGGTTCACGAGGGAGTAGCCGACGAGGTGCGGGTCCCTCGAGCGCATCGCGATCTCCTGAGTGACGCCACGCCAAAAGCTCGCCCCGTCCATGTCGCCCGCGTCCTGGTACAACCAGCCGGTCAAGGCGGCGTAGGCCGCTCCAACGCGGAGCAGGCCGCGGCGGGTCTCGCCCTTCGCGGAGCGGACCAGCTTGTCGATCAGCTGGTACTGCGCCGAGACGGTGCCGATCAGGTCGTGGGGGCCGAGGTACATGTCCGCCCGGTAGTGGCCCTCCAGCTGCTGCTGGAAGTAGCCGATCAGGGCGGGGTCGACATGCTGGGGTGCGACGGGGCCGGCGACGAGCGCGGCGGCGGTGACGGTGACGGACACGAAAGCACGGCGTTTCACATCGGCCTCTTCATGATGCTCGGGGCGGATCCACCCCGGCGGCGTGGTGAATCCCAGGTCTTCGGGCCACCGGCCGAGCGCGTCGTGCAGGACGATCGCGGTCTCCTCCGACGGCCAGCCGGGGCGCTCCCCTTCCCATCGGCGCCAGGTGCGCGCCGACACGGCGAACTGGTGGTCGTCGAGGAGCCGTTGCCCGTGCTCGGTCAGCTCGAGCGCGGCCTGCCCGATCGTGCGCCAGCCGGCACGGAGCCGTGCGGCTCTCAGCGCGTCGTTGTGGCCCATGCGCCCAGTCTGGGGTGTCATCGCGCTCTCTCCCGGCCGTGGCCGCTACGTGGCCGCACGTGGCCACGCCGCGACCTATCCGCGTCTCACCGTGCACATTCATCATCGCGTTGTGGCTATCGGACGTACACAGAACGCGACAGACGGCGCCGCTACGGCAGACCCGGACCAGGCGCCTCCGGATCTTGCAACCATGCGCTCCGCTGTGCGCCGCCTGCTCGCCGAGGACGCCCAACTGCCCAGCCTTGAGGAGCTGGAGACGCTCACGCTGCAGCTGCGCGGACACATCGCACTACTCATCCCGGTAGTCGAGGCGACAGCCGGCCGCCTGCCGAAGGACGACGTGCCCCGCTACTGAGCTTTGGCGTGCGTCGGGGAGGCCCGCGGGAAGCTGAGCCAGCAGGCGCGCCCGGGGACGGGCGGCAGTGCCGCGCATGCCCGCAGACTCGCCCGCGTCCTCAACGCCCTGGTCGACCACCACGAGAACCTCAGCGCCAGCTGACCCAGCCCCCCGCCCGTCCCGTACCCCCGCATGCAGGGGACGGGCGGGGCTGCGCACCACGACACTGCCGGAGGACTGAGCGATGAACTGTCCGAACTGTGGGGCCGGGTCCTACCAGGACAACCGAGGCCGATGGATCTGCTCCAACCATTGCGGCTGGGAGACCGGGATCTTCCCGGGATTAGGAGGCAGCTATGACCTGTCCGAACTGTGGCGCGGCAACCTCGCAGGGGCCGAGCGGAGGCTGGCCGTGTGGTAACTGCGGATGGCAGAGCGGGTGCGCGCCTGCCCCGCGGGTAGTCTCGCCGCATGAAGCAGGAATGGCCACCGGAAGCCGTGCCGCCCACTGACACGGCCGCAGCGCAGGGCGGCTCCGAGATCACGACAACGGGATGCCGTGACTGCGGTGCAGAGGTACACGGCCTGAACGGGCGCTACGCCTGCGGGCTCTGCGGCTGGGTCAATCACTGGTCGCAGGGGGACACGGAACTGCCGGGAGCCGAAGACGACCCGGACTACCCCCACCGCTGACCTACAGACGGGCTCCGGCCGGACCATCCCCGGCCGGGGCCGCTCCATGTCCGACGGGCTGCAGATCGGCCGCGGCTGCGATCCGTGCGCGCCATCCCTGATGTGCCACATGCGTGCCAACATGCCACGTATTCGCAGTTCAGAGCAGGGACAACCGCAGCCCTTATGCAGTTAGACCCCTGGGCTTCGGTCTGGGCGAAACGCCTCTGGGAAGGGTCACGCCCAGATCGTGACCCCGCGGGCGCTTGAGACGGACAGGCTGTCTGTCACAGACCTTCGCCCGGAAGGTCTGTCATTTGCGAGGTTCTCCGTGACGTGGCACCCGCCCCCTTAGCGCGGGCGGTTGACGCCGAGCCGAACTCGGCGGCAGCCGTGGGCGTATCCCCACGTCGTCGAGAGCCGCCCAAAAAATGATGAATTATGGGGCAACGACGCCCCCTCATTCACCCTCTGACAGGTTGCGATCGGTGAGCTGATACAGCGGCAGCGGGCCGTGGAACAGGTTCGTGCCCTCCGTCTTCTCACTGTCGCCGAGCAGGGGACTATCCGAAGGGGGAGACACGTGATGGGCTTTCTCAACCGACGTGCTGCGCGTGCGGCCGTCGTTACGGCAGCCGATATAGCGGCACTCGGGCTGAGCGCGGTGACGGCCTCCGCGAAGATCAGTTACGACTTCACGGTGAGCCCGCACACCGTGAAGGCCGGCGCGCGTGTCCACGTGAAGGGGTACGCCATGAACGACAGCGACCTGTTTCAGAAGTTCTGTGTGCAGCAGCGACAGGGCACCGGATCCTGGCACACGGTGAAGTGCGCTCACGGAGCAGTCTTCGACGGCGGCTCGGTCAACACATGGGTGCAGGCGAAGCACCGTGGCACGCTACAGTTCCGCGGCGCGCTCTACGAGACGGACTGGAACTCGCACAAGCTCCGCCTGCAATTTGTCACGCCGACCGAGACCGTCAGGGTGCGCTGACCGCGAGGCCGCACCAGAGGGTGCCGGGGCCTATCGGCCGGCCCCGGCGAATCCCGGGCACCCTCTCGGCGGGACGGCCACACGGCATCTCGGCACTGCGGCGCCTGGCCCTGAATCACTCGGAGGGCCGCGGACCCATCCGGCGAGCCATCCGCGCGGCCGCCTCCGGGGTCACCAGCACCACCCTGCGGCGGAAGACGCCTTTCACTACGAAGAAGCCGGAGAACTTTCCATACGGGCCGAGCTCCCGGCACTCGTACAAGCCGTTGCCAGGGAGCGGCCATCCGTAAGGCTGCTCGCGGCTGCGGTTGAGGAACGTGCGCGCGTACACGTACTTCTCGTTCGTGCCGCGGACCTTGGCCACCCAGCCGGTCATGGACTCACAGACGAGACGCTGCGGCGGGCGTTGTCACGTTGTTGGGTGCGTGACTGTCTGATGGTGCGTCGAGGTGTGGTGGGCTCACGGTCCGGGCCTGTGTTCAGGCCGTGGTGGGCCGGCTGGCAGTGCCGGTGATCTGGTCCCAGATGGCGAAGCGGATGGTCATCTCGGCTCGGTGGTCGAAGGCTGTCATCAGGTGGCGGTGGGGTCGGAAGTGGGGTGAGATGCCGCTGAACGCGGACAGGAACTGCTGGGCCGCGCCGACGGAGCGGAAGCCTTTCATCGCGCGTTCACGCTGCCTGGTGGGCTGGTGGCTGTTCTCGGCCCGGTTGTTCAGTCCCTTGTGGGAGCGGTGCTCGACGGAGGGCATGACTTCGCGGTGAGCGGCGCCGTAGGAACGCAGCTTGTCCGTGATGATCACCCTCGGCACCGCCCGGGTCTTCTTCATCAGCCTGCGGAAGAAGCGTCGGGCCGCGGCTTTGTTGCGGCGGTTCTGGACGAGGATGTCGAGGACGTTGCCGTCCTGGTCGACAGCCCGCCACAGGTAGTTCAGCTCCCCGTTGATCCTGACGAACACCTCGTCCAGGTGCCACTTGTCTCCGGGCCGGGGCCGGCGGCGGCGCAGTCCGTTCGCGTAGGCCTGGCCGAACTTGGCGCACCAGCGGCGCACTGTCTCGTAGGAGATGATGACGCCGCGCTGGAGCATCAGCTCCTCGACCTCGCGGAAACTGAGCGGAAAGCGGAAGTACAGCCACACACAGTGCGAGATCACCTCGACCGGGTACCGGTGCCCCCTGTACGACGGCGACGCACTCCCCACCGACAACCCCTCCCAGCGTGATCAACCAGAAGATCATCCCAGCCGGTCAGCCAACGCGACAGCGCCCTACTGGTTCTTGCCCAGGCAGAGCACCACGTTGGCGCGGCCGGTCTCGGTGTACCAGGCCACCACACCGGGAACGCTCTTGCACTGGTCACCGTTGCCGGTGTCCTCCCGCAGGACCTTGTACGCGGCCTTGGGGTCCTTGCAATCGATCACGTGCACATCCGGGTTGTCGTCCGTACCGCTCACCTGGACGCAGTCACCGGCGTTGGCGGTAGAGGGGTCACCGGTCACCTCGTCGTAGATCATCCAGATCACGAGAGCGATCAGCCCGATACCCAAGCGGATCAACAGCTTCTTGAGGGCGCGGGCGCCCTTCTTGGGCGGTTGCGGCACCGGAGCCTGCGGCAGTACGGAGTAGGCAGGATCTTGGTAGGCGGGCGGTGTTGTCACTGGTTCCTCGAAGGTCAGCCGCAGTGGGCAGGGGTGAGGGCGAACATATTAGCGATCACGTAATGAAGGTCACCGCGTGAAGACGGAACGAGACTGCCGGGTATTCATATCGTGATCAAGACCTACCGTTCCTCAGCAGTGAGCAGAAGTGGGTCTTGAACCCATGCCTGGTCACTGCGGGCATCCCGAATGGTGTTGGATGTCCCGGCCGCCCACTTTCGCGCCGTATCCCCGTGACACGGATCGTGTCCGTGTCACGGGGATACGGGGGCCAGTGTCCTCAGGTGCCCGGTCCGGCCTGATCGCTCCGGTCGTGCGGGGGCGTGCCGTCCGCCGCCGGACATACCGCAGATGAGCTTGCGGAACTTCTTGCGGTGGCCGTGCCTCTCCCGGGTCGTGTCCGCCGTGAGTCCAAATCCTCGACGGCGATCGCCAGGTTGTGCCGCTTCGCCCAGTGCAGGAGCCGGATCAGTGCGTGCCGCATCTGGGCGTCACGGTGGTGTGCGGTGCCGGACAGGTCATAGCCGAATGTCTGTCGTCGCGGGCCAACCAGTACTACGTTTGCCCGTCGCGCACACTCGAACCGCGCGGCGTCATCCGCGGCTACGCCGCGGTGGTCGACCCCGAGGCCGAGGGTCGGCGGGCTACGACTGCTGGGAGCCGACAACATCACCAAGACCACCCGAGCGATCCGGGACGCACCCGAACACGCCGTCTGGATCTGGGGCCTCACCGACAGCCCGCCCCTACTAGGAACTTGAAACCGCCCTGCGATGAGCCGCCGTCCGGTGAGGCGCCGGGCAGCACCGGAATGATGGCCAGCGGCTCCCTATGAACTCAACACGCTGGACTTGACAGGGAACAGATCTTGTCCATGCAGAGCCTGGTCGTCAGCCGGCCTCCACAGCCGCCCAGCCACACCCCGCACCAGAAGGTGCGGCCCAGATGGGCACCGCGGAACAGCTCCAGCCCGGGCACGTCCATGGGCAGTTCAAATGGATCCTCGGAATCGGCATTGTCGAGTACCGCTGTCTGCACACGGCGTGAATCCCTGACCATCGGGCCTCCGGCTCAGAACCCCTACATGGCCTCGAGCGAGATTACGGGCAGCCACTGACAGCGGGCCAGGCCAAGAACACCGAGCGAGAAACCAGTTCGACGTCGGTCACTGCAGTACCCGATCATGCGCTTATGCCGCTGAGAGACGCTCTTGCCCGAACCGATGCAGACCTGGCGCGGCCCCGGCAGTCAGCGAGCCGGGTGTATCTGCTGAAAGAGCTCATTGAGTCCCTCTCGGTTCGCCGACCGGGGGCGGTGTGTCCTCGGGATCCGGTTCCGGGGAATCGTCCGCAGAAGCCTGGCTGTGCCGAAGCCTCCGTACAGCACCGGTGATCAACGACCACGTTCCCCACACGGCCCCCACACCGGTCGTGAAGCCGACGAAGACACCCCAGCCGGTGCGCAACCAGTCCCAGACAACCGTGAAGAACCCGCGAGGCTCAGCCTTGGCGCGCGCCTCAAGAGGGATCGTCGTCTCGCGCAGGACGGTATCCGAGTTCTGGAGGTACGTGGTCACGGTGATACTCAGGGGCAGGGGTCCGGCGGTGCGCGGTGTGATCCACCAGATCCACTGGGCACGATCCTCCTTCGTCAGGACCGGCTGCCGCACCGATGAATCCGAGCTGCAGACTGCATCGCCATGACAGCGGAGCCGTACACTCACGATCGCCCCGACGTCCACGCTGGAGTGTCCATGTGCGTTGGTCGAGTTACGCCAGCCACCGGAGACCGTGATGTGAAAGGGAGTCTGCTGCCCGGCCTCCAAGTGCATGCGGCGCGGGTCGTCGTATGCAAGGTCGCCCTGAAACAGGGACTTACGAGCTTTGTCCAGCGCCTGAACATAGACATGCTGCGGGGAAGCCTCGCTGCCGCCCGTGCCGCCGCTGCCCGTGCCGCAACCGGCCGCGAGCATCAGCAAGAGAACGAACCGAAGGACCAACGCAGACCTGGCTGATGTTCCGGGTAACGCGGACCGCCCTCGCCCGCTCCGCTCGCCCGTCATGATCCCCCTTCCGCGTCCAGCATCTCGCGCACAGACAGCCACGAAAAAGGGCAAATCAAGAAAAGCGCCGTCTGCTCCCGGGAGAACTCCGCCGTCAGGTCGTTCAAGGCATCCGTCTTTCCATCAGGTCACCATCCGCACCACTCTCAAGAGCCCAAGGCAACACGGACCAGGGCCCCTTACACAACGCGTTTCGCCTCGGGAGCCCCGTGTGTTGCGCACACCGTCCCCGTCACCCGGTCAGTGGCAACGCTGAAAGACCTCACTGGCCTCGGGGTCACGAGTGCGAGGTGGTCGGCGGAGAGGTGCCACTAGGCCAGCCGAGGTTGACTGAGATGCCGGTGCGCGTCATTGCCTGAGCGGTCGCGAGGTCGTGGTCACCTTTGGCTCATGAGCAACCATCCTCTCGTCGTCGTGGAGGCCCCGGACGACCGGGGACTGCGGAGTGTGCGAGTGCGCGGGGAGACCGTCGGCCGCGCCTGGTCGCGGCGCGACCTGGCGCGGCTCGTACGTCGGGCGGGTATGCCGGAGCTGGATCTCGACGATCCCGCCCGGGTCCACTGGCTGGCGGACCCGTCTTGCTGGCCTGACCGGCAATGGCGCAGACGAGGAGCCAGCGTCCTGATGGCGCTGGGACTTCTCGCGTCCGCGTCGGTGCTCTTCTACGTGGGCAGCGCAGACGCCTTCAACGCGCTGGCGTACGGGGGCCGAGTCATGGGGGTCGCCTTCGTCACCGCGGCGCTGGTGGAAGCCGTCGCGACCCTCGCGGTGTGCGACTACTGGGGTAAGAGGGTCCTGCGCTACTCGGGCGCGGCGGTCCTGGTGGGCGTGGGCATCGTGACGGTCACGAACCTGATGTTCCTGTTCACACAGATCCAGGGCCGCTCGTACACGCCGTTCCTCTGGCTCTGGATCACCCTGGTGCTGTGGGCTGCTTGGGCGTTCTGGCTGCTGACCCGTCAGAAGGCGTGGCAAGGGGTCCCGCACCCCAAAGGTGTCGCCCTCAGTGTGGTGGTGTCCGGCGTAGTCGGAATCGCGAGCCTGGCCTATTCACAGATGTACGTCCCTTATTCGGCGCCTGTAAGGATTTCCTTCGGTGTCTCGTTCGGTGATCCCACGGCGAGCGCGGACGGCGCCTCGCTTCATGTTCCGGCGCATATCGAGTTCCGTAACATGGGATCCGTGCGGATCTATGTCGTGGGCACCATGTGGAAAGTCAATGGATGGCCTACAAAATTCACCGAGAAGGGCGTCAGTGAGGACACGTGGAAAAGCGACGCATTGGGTTACAATCGAGCACTGAAGCACGTCGATTACTTCTACTCTCGCATGCTGGGAACCGGTAAATTCGCGGGGCCGGGGGACCGGTTGGACCCCGGCGTCGACCTCTCGCAGGACTTCGTGGTCGACGTACCGCTGCGAACGGGGCTCGGTCGTGTGGAGATCGATGCGACCGCCTCGTTCATCCGAGCCGACCGGGGCAAACTGGGGAACAGCTACGGAGATTCTGTCGCCCCTTCCTGGGACCTGGCATCGGGGAAGCATCTTGTGGACGCTCCCTCCAGGGTCGCGCGTTCCGGTGATGATTTCTACCGCTACCACTCGAAGATTTACCACAGCAGCGAAATGCTGAATCTGACGCACGCCGTCGACTACGCAACAACCTGGTGGGTCTTCCCCAAGTGGCAGGAAGGCGTTGATTTCGCCGAAGGCGACACCGACCCCGACCTTGTCCCGTCCATCTCGCGGGACCCTGAAGGTGTGGAACTTCTCAGCGACTCGGAGCAGGAACCCTATGGGATGACCACGCATTCCCGATGGGCCGAACGCAGCCTCGATGAACTTTTGAAGGCCGCTAAGAAATAACCCCTGCTGGTTTGGCCGAATGGTGTGCTCGCGGCGCGGCTGTGGCGCAGGCAATTCGTCGACGTCGTCCGTGTCGACCGCCTGATCGACTGCCGCGCGTTGCGGGCCGGACCTTTCTGGGTCATCGACCGCCTTGGCTCTCACCGCGGCAGTTCCCGGCTACTGGCGGGTGAGCCCGGCGAGATCGATCGGGCCCCGCGGTGTTGTCGTCCCCGTCAACCGCGGTCCTCGTAGTACTCGACGAGCGACAGGTGCTCCCGGCCGGAGCGATCACATGACGGCACGTAATAGCAGGTGTCGCAGCAAGTCTTGACCCACGGCATGCCGCCCCAGTCCTCACCGACCCAGACGACGCGCCTGCGGCCCGGGGACGGGCAGGTCCGGCAGATGGATCTGGTGTTCGTCGGTGAGGTTCTCCAGCTGCTTCGCGGCTGAGTCACTGAAGGCGAGGGGAAGGCCCCGGCCACGCCGCGCGACCCACCGTGGAGAACGCATGAATCTGCGTCGCTACAGGCCCGGGGCCGGGCCGCGGCGGCATCTCGCGTGGCGTGACACCGACACGTGGAGCGCATCCGGCATTGTGGCATCTGCCCGTCGAAGCGCCAGCCGCTGGCGGCGTGCCACGCTCCGGATGCCAGCGGCCCCCGGCACGGCCCGGGAGTCGCCGCATACCCGCGTGGGGCGCTGACAGCGATGACGGCCCGAGGGATGCCCCTGGCGGGGCGCCGCCCTCTTGCGTTTGACGGTCGCTGGTCAGCTGCAGTTGACCCACTTATTGGACTTCTCGTACCAGTGCGTGCTGCCGGTCCCCTTGGCCCCCCTGGCGACGACACCGCTGTTTCCGCCGTAGTTCGTCTGGTCGTACCACTTGTAGTCACAGGAAGTGCCGTGGTTGTACCACGACATGAAGTCCTGGAAGACCGAGAACTGGGTCAGGTCCGGGTTGGGCCCCGCGACCTGTTGCCTGTGGCCGGTGTAGTTCTGCCCGGACCAGACGCAGAAGTAGCCCGACGGGCAGTCCGACGCCGCCAGCGGAGTGGCCTCCGCTGCACTGGCAGCACCTGCGCTTCCGGCCAGCAGCCCACCGGTCAGCACGATGCCGCCGGCAATAGCTCCGAACTTCCTGGTTATGCGCATGCTGTCACTCCTCTTCGCTGAGCTCGCCGATTCTCGTGGTGTCGTTCTTCGTGGGCCGTACTTTGCGGGCGCTGGCTGCTCCAGCACCCGCTGTTGAGTTCAACGGCTGGCACTTGTGTGGTCTGAGTGCATCGTTCCGTCAAGGCACCGGTCGCGTCGTGAGCAAACAGCGCACTCAACTTGGCGCACAACGCACTTCTAATGGTCACCGCCCACCGAGGATGATCACGTGTCAGGGCGGGCGGACAGGCTGTCCGCGTCGCATCCGTGCCACCTGGCGGCATCACTCGGGGGGACGTCATCCTGACCACCATGCTGGACACCGCCCACCTGCCAGCCGCCGACCGGGCGGCGGCCTGGGTGGCGGCCACGGGGCAGGCACTGATCACCACCCGCACCGCCTTCCTCGAACGGGACCGGGTCAAAGCCCGGATCCAGGCCATGGCGCTCGGGCCGGTCCAGCTATCGGTGATGTCCTACACGCCGCTGTCATCCCAGCGCACCCCGCGGCTCATCCGGCAGTCCGATCCGGAGATGTACCAGCTCGCGCTGACCCTCGAGGGACAGCAGAGCATCGAACAGGCACGGACGTACTCGTCACTCGGTCCTGGTGACCTGCTCCTGTACGACAGCTCGCGGCCGTTCACCGCCACCGCGGGCCCGAACCTTCCAGGAGCCCGGACGATGCTGTTGCAGTTCCCCCGGCGCCTGCTGCCTCTGCCGGAGAAGACCGCGGCACCACTGTGCGGAGCGGCCCTCGACGGACGAACGGGCGTCGGGTTGCTCCTGCGGCAGTTGCTGAACGGCCTGGCCGACACGCACGCCGATCTCACCTCCGCCGACACCGCCCGACTGGGCACCACCGTCATCGATCTCACAGCAACCCTGCTCGCCCACCACGCCGACCAGCAGAGCCTGCTACCGACCGGCCCACGGCAGCGCGCACTGTTCGAGCAGATCAGCGCCTACATCACCACCCACCTGCACGATCCCGGCCTCACCCCGAGCACCGTGGCCGCAGCCCACTTCATCTCCACGCGCTACCTGCATCGCATCTTCCAGCAGCACGGCACCACGGTCGGCGACACCATCCGGCAGCAGCGCCTCACCCGCTGCCGACGCGACCTGGCCGACCCCGCCCAGCACACCGTCCCCATCGCCGCCATAGCAATGCGCTGGGGCTACCCCAGGCCGTCCGACTTCACCCGCGTCTTCCGCACCGCCACCAGCATGACCCCCAGCGAATACCGCACCGCCGGCACCAAGGACGGGCCTGAGCCTCTGCCAACTTGAACAACAGGCTGGTGTAACCCGTGCTCGGGGTGCTCACGCCGACGATTCGGTCCCTCCGCGCAGGCGAGGGTGAGTGCCTATTCCTGATCTCGGGAGAGCGACGTCGACGTATCGTGACGCTGTGAAGAGAGTCCGTTGGTCCGCGATCGGCGTGTGGATGGCGTGGTGGGCGGTCGTCACAGTCGGCTTTTGGCTGCTCAGCAAGGTTACGGATCAGTCGCTAGGCCTCGTAGGGTGTGCAGCCACTTCTGCGCTTGTGATCGTCTTGGGTGAGCTTGGTGACCGCCTGCGGCGACGCCGGAATGCAAAGCGCGCTGCTCTGCGGGCTCAGGCCGACGAATAGTCAGGTGTCGGCTTGAACTGGAGCGCATCCTTCCGGCCCTGTCCTCCCCGCGCAGGCGGGGGTGAGCCGTCGGTGGAGTGGACTCGCCGGATACCGACCCTGTCCTCTCCGCGCAGGCGGGGGTGAGCCGGCCCCACGAGCGTTGTCGGGTCTTCGAAGTTACAGTAACTCCAGGTCAGGAAGGCCGTAGGGCTCGATGAGCCGGGGCCACGCAAGCGGTTGACGGCCGACGCAGAGTGCGAGGCCGGGTAATTGCCTGGGGAAGTTCAGTCCGGCACCACGGCCACCAACCGACGAGAACGCAATGCCGGCACGGGGCGGTGTGCCGTGCGCCGTCTACCGCAGTCGGGGTGCGCCGAGGTGAACGGTGTCGCAGAACACCGGGGTCACATTCCGGCCGTGTAGGTCGGTGATCTGCACGGTAGCGCCATAGTCGGTGGGCGCGGGGTGCGGCGGCAGCACCTCGATGCGTGGGTCGTCGTCGACCGGTATCGAGCAGGAACCGTCAGGGGCAGGGGACGCAGGGTAGAAGAGCGGGAAGTCGACCGAGTTGCCGGGGCCCAGCATCAGGCGGACCGGCGCCTTCGCTTTCGGCTCCGACCAGACGGCCGGCCCTTTGCCCGCGTAAGCGTGAAGCTCCGGATAGCCGTTGAAGGCGCAGGACGCGGTGCTGGCGTTGGTCGCGCTCAGCAGGGCCGTCGGCGCCTTGCTCGACTTGTCGGCGAGGCGCGTCAGTCTCCATCGCAGCTGCTTGGTGCCGCATGCGGCACCTGGTCGGACGCCTGCCGAGGCCGAGGGCGACACGGTCGTCTGTGACGGTTCGACGGTCGGCGCCGTTGTCCGTGACGGCCCGGTGGTCGGCTGCGCGGCAACACGGTGTTCTGGACCGCAGGCTGCAGCAGCCACAACCACCCCCAGGCTGATCGCGCAGACTGCCGCTGTTCGCCGTGCCATGAGTACATCCCCCTGGTGGAGCACCCCTGCAAAGGCCGTGTGCCCCCCGCTTCTGACTCCCGGACAGGGAGATGCACACGCCTCCCGGAAGGTTCCCAAGGCTGATTCCCCACGCCCATGCCTGAGCCATCTTCCGACCACCACGACCCCCATAACAGGGGCAGTGCCCGCAAGAAGCGCTCCCGCATCGCACAATGACTTGGGGATTCACGCAATAGCGGCCAGACCTCCCGGCCGCGTGAGCCCGGCCACGGTGTACTCGACGCCGAACCGGCGGCGCACGATCTCGGCGATCCGGGCTGGCGTCCAGCACTGGTCACTCCAGCCGAAGGCGGCCGGACCGGCATCCAACGCCGTTTCCAGAACGCGCAGTTGTCCCGGATCGAGCTTGCAGCGGGCACCGCCAGGACCCTTGGAGGCCAGCCGGTGTCGACGATGCGGTCGGCACTGTCGTAGGTGTGGTTGTTGGCGGTGCCGCCCGTGGTGGGGCAGTCCAGGCCGGGGGCGCCGGCTGGGGTGGTCAGAGACGTGCGGTTGTTGCGGCTGTCAAAGGCGTACGTCCGCCTGCCGCAGACGGTACTGGTGGCGTTCTGCCCGATGAGCTTTGCGAGGTCCTGGGCGGTGGCTGCGGTGATCGGGGCGGGCTTGATGGGGTGGCTGAGTCCTTCCAGGAGCGGCGTGACCTCGTGGACCGCGTCGCCGACCGCCTCCCTGGGGGAGCCCAACAACGCGGTCAGCGCCCTGACTTGTGTCTTCCAGCGGTTTCGGATCACGGTGGCAAGCAGCCGGTCGGACAGCGAGAGCGGGCCGCGCCGCAAGGTGTGGTGCCGGGCCCGCTTGTGGTGCAGGCTGATGGGCGGGTGATCGAGGATGTACTGCTCGACATCAGCCTGCAGTGCGGCGAACTCGCGTGTCTCCATGCCGCAGATCACCGGATGGTGCAGCCAGCGCTTGCGACTTCTTGGCCAGCCCCGGCCTGCATCGCGAGATCCACGGTGGGCTCCAGGTCGTCGAGAACTGGAACTCGGCGAACACCGTGCTGCACGACGGCAAGGACGGCGCCCTGACCGGCCCGGACAAGGAGCACGCCGAAACCTCAATGCTCGCCCTGCACCTGCTCCAGTCCAGCCTTGTGCACGTCAACACGCTGCTGGTGCAGCAGATTCTGGCCGAGCCGAAGTGGGCGAAGAAGCTCAGCGACGAGGACCGGCGGGGCTTGACCGCGCTGTTCTGGTCCAACGTCAACCCGTACGGCACCTTCCGCCTGGACATGGACAAGCGCCTCGACCTCGGGCCGGCCCTGCGGTGCCCCGCCCCCGGACCCCGG
Organism: Streptomyces sp. RLB3-17; assembly: GCF_007113425.2. Taxonomy (NCBI): domain Bacteria; kingdom Bacillati; phylum Actinomycetota; class Actinomycetes; order Kitasatosporales; family Streptomycetaceae; genus Streptomyces; species Streptomyces sp. RLB3-17. Next base: position 1,229,864 of record NZ_CP041610.2, read on the forward strand.
CGGACGCCGCCGACCGATCGAGCACGGAGACACGATGAAGGACTTCCAGGACCCCGCCGACCCTCGGACGAACGAGGCGACCCTGAGGGCGTCACCCGGCCTCGACCTGAAGTCCCACCACCAATGGATGACGGCGTTCTGGCATGCCGGCAGGGCGGCCTGAAAGGTGCTTCCTCCGGCTGGCGCTGACGCACTGCGCTATGTCGCGCCACAGGACCGCGTCGTCCTTGAAGGTTTCTTCGACTGGTACTGCCAAAGGTTCCCCACGCCGTGCTCGGCGCAGGCGGCCCGGAACCCTGCGAGCCGGTCGCGTACACAGCCGAACCGCGCGGGCCCGGTGAGGACCAGCGGCCTGCGCCGGCCCCCGGCCAGCAGGTGACGGGCGGCCGCCGCTCCGCCCTCGGTGTTGGCGGCCGTGACGGACGGGAACTCCGGGTGGTGTCCCCGGTCGTCGACGAGGACCACGGGCAGACCGTCGCGGTGCAGCGCCGTCAACATCTCGAGGGTGTTCTCCGGCTCCACCACGAGCAGCCCGTCGAAGGCGCGCGCCGACACCTGGCTGGTGAAGCGGGCGACGGACTCGGCGCCCCTGTTGCAGGTGAACAGCAGCAGCCCGAAGTCGGCGGCCTCCACCGTGTCGACGACGCCCTGCAGCACCTCGCCCATCCACGGCCAGGTCAGTGAGGGCACCAGCATGCCCACCGTCCGGCTGCTGCCGCGGGCCAGCCCGACGGCACCCGAACTGGGTACATAGCCCATGCGGTCGATGACCTCGCGGACGCGGGCGGCAGTCGACGCGTCGACCTCGCCACGGGTGTTCAGCACCCGCGACACGGTCGTCTTGCTCACGCCGGCCGCCTGGGCCACATCGGCGATGGTCACGGCCACAGCTGCCTCCCGGCACACGGGGATCGCGGCTTCCCGCGCCATGGGTGGAACCGGTACCGGAAGCGGTACCGGAACCGGTTCCGGCGCTGGGCGGGGAGTCAACCGGACTGTCATGGTGCCGTCAATACACGCCGAGATTGCCCGGGCCGAACCTGAACCCCGGCCTTGCCTTCGGGACTTGAACGCGCCCGAGGGCCCCGCCCGTGCCGGCGCGGGGTCGGAACGTACCCCCGGGTCAGGAGTGCGGAACCACCGCCACCGGGCAGGGCGCGTGGTGCATCACCGCGTGGGTCACCGAACCGATCCGTGCCCCTACCGCCGAGTGGTGTGCGCGGCGACCGACGACCATCAGCTGGGCCCGGTCGGCCAGTGACAGCAGGACCTGCCCGGCGCTGCCCATCTCGACGTGCTGTGTGACGGGCACGCCGGGGAAGCGCTCCCGCCACGGATGGAGCGCCTCGGCGAGCGCCTTCTTCTCGTACGGCTCCAGGCCCCCGGCCTCGTCCAGCAGCTTCAGCGAACCGGGGCTGTAGGCGAACACCGGCGGCAGGGTCCACGCACGTACGGCGCGCACTCCGGCACCACGCGCCGCCGCGGTCTCGAAGGCGAACCGAAGGCCGGCCGCGCTGTCGTCCGGACCGCCCTGCTGGCCCACGACGATCTCCCGGCCGCCCGCTTCGGACGCTGCGCGGTCACCGGCCCGCACCAGGACGACCGGGCACGGGGCCTCGGCGATCACCTGCTGGCCGACGGAACCGAGCAGGAAGCCGACGATCGTGCCGTGTCCGCGGGATCCGAGGACCAGCGTCCGGGCCGCCGCGGCCTCGGCCAGCAGCGAGTCGACGGCGCCGCCGTCCAGGACCTCGGTCGTCACCGGCAGGTCCGGGTGCCGGTCGGTGACGGTGCGGGCCGCGTCCTCGGCCATGTCCCGTGCCCAGCGCTCCTGCTCGTCCCGGTCCGCCCCGCCGAGCAGTTCGTGGTGCGACCACTGCCAGGCGTACACCGCGCGCAGGGGCAGCCCGCGCCGGACGGCTTCCCTGCCCGCCCAGGCCAGCGCGGCCCGGCTCTCGGGGGATCCGTCCACGCCCACGGTGATCCTGTCGGTCATGCGCCTGCCTCTCCGTCGCCGGCTCGCCCGCGGTGCCGGTCCCTCGATCCTGCTGACCGGTCCAGTGTCCGTCACCGCCACCGCAGGGTCGCGCAGGGCTCGGGGTGCCGCCTACGCCGACTCGCGCACCACGAGCTCCGGATCGAAGATCACCGAGGTGGGCTCGGTGCGCGCGCCCCGGAGGTGCTCGTCGAGGAGTCGGGCCATCACCGAGGCCATCTCCTCGACGGGCTGACGCACGGTGGTCAGCGGCGGGCGGCAGGCCGTCGCCGCGCTGGAGTCGTCGAAGCCGATGACGGCGACGTCGTCCGGCACCCGTCTGCCCCGTTCCCGCAGCACCTGACACACCCCCTGGGCCATCAGGTCGTTGGCCGCGAACACCCCGTCCACGTCGGGGTGTTCGGTCAGCAGTCCGGACATCGCGGCCATGCCGCTGTCGAGCGTGAATCCGCCCTCGGCGACGGGTACGTACGGATGTCCCCTGCGCGCCATCGTGTCGCGGAACCCGGCGAGCCGGTCCTGGCTGGCGTAGACGCCCAGTGGCCCCGTGACGGTGACGATCCGTCGGCAGCCCCGGTCCAGCAGATGGTGGGCGGCCATCCGGGCGCCGTCCCGGTGGGCCAGGTCGACATAGCTGAGCGGCACCGGGCGCGACGGCCGGGCGAAGAGCACCGCGGGCAGGCCGGCGTCGGCGAGCAGCGCCGGCAGCGGGTCGTCGGCGTGGGTGGAGACGACGAGCGCGCCGTCCGCGCTGCCCTGCCGCAGATCGTTCAGCGCCTGCTGTCGCGTCTGAGCGGAGTCGGCGAACATCAGCAGCGGGTGCATCGACCGGGGACGCAGGTAGTCCACCACGCCGGTGACGACCCGGCCGAAGAACGGGTCCGCCAGCACCCGTGCCGTGAAGGCGTTCCGCTCCTCGCCGGAGACGTCGCCCGCGCCGGAGACGATGAGCGCGACCGTCTCGGTCCGTCGTGTCACCAGCGACCTGGCGGCCCGGTTGGGAGCGTATCCGGTCCGTTCGACGGCCTGGCGGACCGCGTCCTGAAGGGCGGGATCGACGCTCTGGACGCCGTTGACGACGCGGGAGACGGTGGCGCGGGACACGCCGGCCTCCCGCGCGACGTCCTCAAGCGTGGGGGCCCGTCTGCTCATGTCAGCAGCCTATCGGCCCGGCGTCACGAGGGCATAGAGCGCTCTCTCGCACCACGGCACCGAGGAGTACCCACCCTCGTGAGCGCACCTCTTGAACGCAATCACCCACGGCCCAGGGAGCCTCGGCGGAGCCCAGACATCACCGAACTACCGCAAAACATCCACCTGTTGACGTCTCATCGGGAAACAATCCACGGCACTCGTGTGACAACTCTTGACGCTGTGTTCACGCGGATGAAGCATGCATCGGCAAGAGAGCGCTCCCCGCACCTCCAACCGTTCACTTTCTGAACCAGGAGAGTCGCCCCCCATGCCTCACTTCCCCATGGATTCCCCGGACTCCGTCCGGTCCCTTCCCGCCAGACGGTCCGTCCTCGGAGCGATGGCCGCCACCGCGGCCTCGCCCGCGCTGCTCGGTCTGTCCTCGCCGGCGTCCGCCGCGTCCGCGGCACCCGTCGCGCAGCCGCGAGCCCTGCCCGGCGGCGGCGATCTCGGTCCGAACGTCATCGTGTTCGACCCTTCGACCTCCGGCATCCAGGCCAAGCTGGACGAGGTGTTCCGACAGCAGGAGTCGGCCCAGTTCGGCACAGGCCGCTACGCGCTGCTGTTCAAGCCGGGCACCTACAACGGGCTCAACGCCCAACTCGGCTTCTACACCTCGATCGCGGGCCTCGGCCTGTCGCCGGACGACACGGCGATCAACGGCGATGTGACCGTCGACGCGGGCTGGTTCAACGGCAACGCAACCCAGAACTTCTGGCGTTCGGCGGAGAATCTCGCCCTCACCCCGGTCAGCGGGACCAACCGGTGGGCGGTCGCCCAGGCCGCGCCCTTCCGGCGGATGCACGTCAGGGGCGGTCTCAACCTCGCCCCCACCGGCTACGGCTGGGCCAGCGGCGGCTACATCGCCGACAGCCGTATCGACGGCTCGGTCGGACCGTACTCGCAGCAGCAGTGGTACACCCGCGACAGTTCGGTGGGCGGCTGGGCCAACGCCGTCTGGAACATGGTCTTCTCCGGTGTCCAGGGCGCACCCGCGCAGTCCTTCCCGAACCCGCCGTACACCACCCTCGACACCACACCGGTGTCGAGGGAGAAGCCGTTCCTGTACCTCAACGGCAGCGAGTACCGCGTCTTCCTTCCGGAGCGGCGCACCAATGCCCGCGGCACCACCTGGGGCAGCGGCACCCCGCGCGGCACGTCGCTGCCGCTCACCCAGTTCTACGTGGCCAGGCCCGGCGTCAGCGCCGCCACCCTGAACGCCGCGCTCACCCAGGGCCTCCATCTGCTGCTGACCCCGGGGATCTACCACCTCGACCAGCCGATCCAGGTCGACCGCGCGGGCACCGTCGTCCTCGGACTCGGTTACGCCACCTTGATCCCGGACAACGGCGTCACCGCGCTCAGGACCGCCGACGTCGACGGGGTGCGGCTCGCGGGATTCCTCATCGACGCCGGTCCCGTGAACTCGTCGACGCTCCTCGAAGTGGGCCCCACGGGGGCTTCAGCGAGCCACTCCGCCAACCCGACCACGGTCCAGGACGTCTTCATCCGGATCGGCGGCGCGGGCGCCGGCAAGGCCACCACCAGCGTGGTGATCAACAGCCGCCACACGATCATCGACCACACCTGGGTCTGGCGCGCCGACCACGGCACCGGCGTCGGCTGGGAGACCAACCGGGCCGACTACGGCATCCGTGTCAACGGCGACGACGTCCTGGCCACCGGTCTGTTCGTCGAGCACTTCAACAAGTACGACGTCCAGTGGTATGGCCAGCGCGGGCGCACCATCTTCTTCCAGAACGAGAAGGCGTACGACGCGCCGAACCAGGCCGCCATCCAGAACGGAAACGTCAAGGGGTACGCGGCCTACAAGGTCGCCGACTCCGTGACCACGCACGAGGGATGGGGCCTGGGCAGCTACTGCTACTACAACGTCGATCCGACGATCGTCCAGCACAACGGCTTCGCCGCGCCGAACACACCGGGCGTGAAGTTCCACGACCTGCTGGTCGTCTCGCTGGGCGGCCAGGGTCAGTACGAGCACGTCGTCAACGAGACCGGCGCACCCACGTCGGGCACCTCGACGGTGCCGTCCACCGTGGTCTCGTACCCCTGACCGCCCCGCGCGGAGCCTGGGTTCAGCAGGACGTCAGGCTCCCGAGGTCCACCGCGTCGGCCATCGCCTGCATCCCCTTGTCGTTGGGGTGCAGGTGATCGCCGCCGTCGAAGAACGGCAGGATCAGCTGCGGGTCGTACGGATTGCGCGTGATCCTGTCGAAATCCGTCACGGCGTCGAGCGCGCCGCTGTTCCTGATCCAGTCGTTGACGCCCTGGCGCACGGCCTCGGAGGCGGCGTCGTACTCGGACCAGCCCTTGAACGGCATGACGGTCGCGCCGACGACACATTTGCCCGCCGCGTGGGCCCGGTCGATGATCTGCCGATAGCCGGCGATCATGTCGTCCACCGTGACACCGGAGTGGGCCTTGATGTCGTTGATGCCTTCGAAGAGGAAGACCGTGCGGACCCCGGGCTGGGAGAGGACGTCACGCTGAAGTCGGTTCAGAGCCGCCTGCCCGGCGCCGTCCGCGAGCACCTTGTTGCCCGAGATCCCCTCGTTCGCCACTCCCTTCACGGTGAGCCCGGACGCGGCCTGGAGCCGCCGGGACAGATAGTCGGGCCAGCGGCGGTTCTGGTCGGTGGTCGAGGCCCATCCGTCGGTGATGGAGTCGCCGAGGGTCACGACCGAGCCGACCGAGGCGGACGTCTCCACGTCGACGGCGTCCAGCCAGTACCAGGAGCCCATCGGATCGGTCCAGTTGGCCGCGCCCTCTTCGGCCGCGTGGTCGCCCGCGGTCGCGTAGTTGGTCTGCATGGCCATGCCGTGACCGGTCGTCGGTCCCTGGGCGCCGGTCACGTACAGGCTGATGACCAGGTCGCTCTGGGCGGCCAGTGTTCCGGGCAGCGGATCGCTGAACACGGTCTCGCCGGCCGGGACGGTGACGGACGCGGCCCCGCCGAAGGACAGCCGCCGGTTGGAGCCGTGGACCAGCTCCGCACCCTGCTTCCGCAGCCCGGCGTACGCGCTCGCGAAGGTCACCGGGTGCTCGCCGAAGGCGTTGGACAGCCGGATCCGCAGGTTCGTGCCGCCGACGCTGGTGCGCACGATCAGTCGGTAGCTGCGGTCGGCGGGTCCCGCCCCCTGCCGGTCGGCGCTGGCGCCCCAGGTGACCACGGAGTGCTTCGCCCGCGCCTCGGCGGCGGGCGTCATCGGCGTGCCCGACGAGACCCCCGGCTGCGCCGCCGCCGAGGCGGTCAGGGGTCCGCAGACCGCGAGAAGCAGCGCCGATACGACGCCCACGGCGCGGCGTCGGAACCGGGCGCCGCTCACCCGAGGCCCCTCAGGGTGACGGACTCACCGGGCTTGAGGCTGACCTTGCGCGAGGCGCCGCCCGCGACCACGGTCGTCTCGCGGCCCCCGACGCTCTTCAGCGTGGCCCGGGTCACCTTGCCGTTCTTCCAGCTGAGGTCGGCGACGAAGCCGCCTCGGACGCCCACGCCGGACACCGAGCCGGACGCCGCCCAGGCGGCGGGCAGGGCGGGCAGCAGCTCGACGTGTCCGGGGCGCGAGTAGACCAGCATCTCGACCATCGCCGCGGGGGTGCCGAAGTTCGCCTCGATCTGGAAGATGCCCCGGCCCGTCTCCACCTCGTAGATGTCGAAGAGGTTCATCGCGCTGCCGTTGCTGCCGTTGACCGACGGCTTCAGGTTGTTGACGACCAGCTGGTAGGCCTTCTCCGCGTTCTTCAGCCGCGCCCAGCACAGGCTGCGCCAGGCGTTGGCCCAGCCGAAGCTGTTCATCCCGCGCGCGGTGAGCAGGGCGGTCGCGCCGTCGAGGATGTCCTTCGGCGTGGAGCCGTCCGGACGGATCCGGTCGCCGGGGAAGAGGCCGATGAGCGGGGAGAGGTGCCGGTGGGTGGTCTCGCCGAGGTTGTCGGGCGACATCCACTCCTCGAGCCAGCCGGTCTTGGGGCTGACCACGGGCAGGTAGAGGCGCGCCCGCAGTCCGTCGATGGTCTTGCGGTAGGCGGCGTCCCTGGCGAGCGCCTCGGTCGCGGTGCGGTAGTTGCCGAAGAGGTTCCACACCAGTTCCTGGGCGTACGTGATGCCCTTGGCGTCGAGCGGGCCCTGTTCGGGCGACCAGTCGCTGTCGGCGATGAGGACCTCGCGCTCGGTCCCGGACGCGTCGGTGACGGTCGTGGTGATGAGGCGGGCCTCCCAGAACTGCACGGCGCCCTTGAGGAGGGGGTAGATCTTCTTGAGGTAGGCGCGGTCCTGGGTGTACTCGTAGTGCTCGAACAGGCTCTGACAGATCCAGGCGTTGCCCGCCGGGTGCCACCACCAGCCGCCCCCGCCATAGGGGTTGGTGGAGATCGCCACGGTCCAGCCGGCGATCTTTCCGCTGGAGTTGCGGTACCGGTTGGCGGAGTCGTTGAACAGCCGCTGGGTGACCTCCGTCCAGTCGGGCAGCTGTACGAGGCAGTAGTCGGCGAAGGCGTCGAAGCAGTCGGACAGGCCCGCCCGGTCGGCCATCCAGTAGTTCATCTGGAGGTTGACGTCGGTGTGGTAATCGGCCATCCAGTCCGGGTCATTGCCGTCAAGCCAGGGGCCCTGGAGTCCCATCGGCAGGCTGCCCCGGGATCCGGAGATCATGAGGTAGCGGCCGAACTGCAGGTAGGCGGCCTCGAGTTCCGGGTCGGGGATGTCGTCCCGGTGACGCGCCCGCAGCCGCTCGAAGGTGTCCAGTTCACGCTGCGCGGCGGAGGACGTGCCGAGGTCGATGTCCAGCTGTCCGAACACGGCCCGGAAGTCGGCGACATGTGTGTGCAGCAGGGTGCTCGCCGAGTGGCCGGCCGCGTTCAGGACCTTGGTCCTGGCGAGGCGCTCCGGGGCCAGGGACGGGTCGCGGAACTTCGTCGCCGCGTCGGGCACGTAGTTGGTACCACCGCTGACGACGACGGTGAGGTCCTTGCAGCCGCGGAACGCGATCGACGTACCGTCGACGCGGACCCTGCCCGTGTCGCTGTACGCGGTGACGGCGGCGCCGTACTTCAGGCCGTTGGCCAAGGAGGCGCCGAACGACGCGTAGCGGCCCGCGCTGTTGGCGGTGGTGGACTCGCCGTGGGTGCCCGCGAGGGAGACGGTACCGGTGTAGGAGCCGCCGCCCTGCTGGGAGAAGTACAGGACGATGGCGTCATCGGGTCGGCTGGCGAAGATTTGCCGCCGGTAGGTGACGCCGGAGATGTCGTACGAGGTGCTGATCAGGCCCTGGGCCAGGTCGAGGGTGCGCCGGTAGTTGTTGACGTTGCCCAGGTCGTGGTCGGGGAGGGCGACGGTGAGCTCGGCCAGCATCGTCAGGGAGCCGAAGTCGTCCCGGCCGTACGGGAACTGACCGTCGCTCTGCAGCTTGTCGTTGAGACCTCCGGTCCACAGGGTGGCGTCGGTGATCATCAGGAGTTCGCCGGCGGGGTCGTTGCTCGCGAGCACCCCGAGGCGCCCGTTCCCGACCGGCAGCCCCTGCTCGATCATCGACTTGGCGGAGCCGGGAGCCCCCCACCACAGCTGGTTCTTCGCGGCGTCGGCCGCGGACAGCATGGGCGACGCGGTGGGGCGCAGGGGGGCCGCCGAGGCGGTGAAGGCGGGCAGACCACCGAGTGCGGTGGCCGCGCCGGCCGCGGCGGCGAGGGCGAGGAAGCCTCTGCGGTTGGGGGTGTTGTCGCGTGATGCGTTGTGCTGAACGTCCACGGTGTTGCACTCCATATCCGGGAGCTGCTCATGCGGGAAGGACGGCTGCGGACCGTCGGCGTGCTGCAGGTCCCCGCGGGGCCCGGGTCGTGTCACCGGGCCCCGCGGGAAGCGGGTCGGACGGACTGCTGAGCTGAGAACCGACCACTGAACCAAGAACCGCCTGCGGAACTCAGACCGACTGTGGGACGACGATCCTGTCGATGTCGGGGGCGTATCCGCTGCCGCTGTCGAAGGTGATCGTGTTGGAGCCCGCCTTCAGGGCCAGTTGGACGCTGACCGTCTCGGCCGTGCTCCAGTCGCCCGTGGAGGGGAACTTCTCGCTGGTGCCGTTGCCGCTGGTGGAGAAGACGGTCGCCGAGCGGGGGTCGCCGCTGACGTAGGCGACCTGGACGGTGTAGATGCCGTCCTTCTTCACCGTGACGTCGTTGAACCGCAGCTTGCCGCCGGTGTAGAGGTTGCCGACCTTCTTGCCGCCGGAGCAGGCGTCGCAGCCGGCGACCGAGGCGTTGCCCGACAGGGTGTTGGCGGCGGACTCCGCCTCGTAACTCGTGGTGGTCAGCGTGCCGCCGCCGGGCTTGACGGTGAACAGCCGCGAGCCGTGGGCGGGCAGCGCCTCCGTGATCTTGTTCTTGTAGGTCCCGAGGTTCGCCTTGTTCCACAGGTCGCGCACGGAGGCGTTCCCGCTGAATCCGAGGGAGGCCCACTGAGCGGTGACGGAGGCCGGCGAGTCGGCGAGGTTGAACAGGGCGACGGTGTAGCTGCCGTCGGCGTTCTTGGTGCCCCAGACCTGCTGGTCGCCGACGGTGGTGACCGGACGCGCGACGGGCGAGTCGTTCTGGTCGACGGCGATGACTTCCTTGTTGGTCAGCAGGGAGACCCCGTAGCTGTCCAGCTTGGTGAGGTCGTCACCGGTGAACAGTGGCGACTTGTTGATGGCCCACAGAGTCATGTAGCTCTGCCGCTCGGCCTTGGTGAGGCCGTCCATCTCGCCGTTGCCGACGTCGATGCCGTCCAGGTCGTTCCAGCCGCCCGGGCCCGCCTTGCGGCTCCACGCGGGGGCGTCGTCCCACCGGTCGTTGACCGAGTTCTCCCAGGTGACAAGGGTGTTGCAGTAGCACTCGACGTCGGTGTCGATGCGCCAGCCGTTGGAGTACTTCTTCCAGTCGGCGGCGTGGCCGATGTCGAGCGACCAGGAGAGTTCGAGGTGGATCGGGCGCCCGGCGGTGGCGATGGCCTTCTGCCAGGCGGCGACGTCGGGGACGTTGTCGTAGTTGTCACCGGACTTGAATGAGCCCGGGCCCACGCCGTCCAGCTTGAGGAAGTCGTAGCCCCAGTCGGCGAACTGCTGTGCCTGCGAGTCGATGTACTTCTGCGCGCAGGGCTTGTCGAAGTCGATCTTGTAGGCGTTGTCCCAGCCGTTGGTGGTGCGCAGGTCCGGGTAGACGATGTCGGCGGTGGTGCAGCCGGTGGCGTTCCAGATCGGCGTACTGCCGTCGCCGTACGCGCCCTTCTCCAGGCCGACGGGCAGGTAGATGCCGGCCTTGAGGCCCTTGGAGTGGATGTGGTCGGCGACCGACTTCATGCCGTGGGGGAAGCGGACCGGGTCGGGCGTCTGACGACCGTACTGGTCGAAGCCCGTCTTCCAGGTCTTGTCCATCCACCAGCCGGCGTCGATGTTGACATGGTCGTAGCCGTAGTTCTTCAGCCTGGCGGCGAGGGCGTCCGTCTGCTTCAGGACGTTCGCCTCGGTGAGGTAGCTGTAGTCGCCGTCAGGGTTGAGGCCCGGGTACTTCGACGACTGCATGCTCCAACTCGACCAGCCCATGTACGGCTTGGCGGCGACGGGAGTCGTGGCGGTGGTCTCGCGCGGCACCGGGGTCTTGGCCTGTGCGGCCGGGACGGTCGTCGCGAGTCCTGCCGTGAGGGCGAACACCACCACGGCTCTCAGGGTGCGTGCGGGCAGGACGGAATACGAGGATGACCGCATGGGTCGTGCCTCCTGTGGGGTCAGGGTTGGGGCGGCTCAGCCCTTGCCCGAGCCGATGGTGAGTCCGCTGATGAACTGGCGCTGGAGCGCGAAGTACACCAGGAGTGTGGGGATCGCGGTCATCAGGGCGCCGGCCGCGATGAGGTTGGGATTGGTGAAGTACGCACCCTGGAGGTTGGCCAGGGCGGAGGTGATCGGGCGCTTGTCGCCGCTCTCGATCAGCGCGAGCGGCCAGAAGAAGTCGTTGTAGATCCAGATCGATTCGAGGGTCGCGAGGGCCGCGAACGCGGGGCGGCACAGCGGCAGGATGATCTGGAAGAACTGGCGCCAGACGGGGGCGCCGTCCACGAGCGCCGCCTCGGAGATCTCCTTCGGGATCGTCTTCATGTAGTTGCTGAGGACGAAGGTGCAGAACCCCGACTGGTAGGCGATGTGGATCGCGATGATGCCCCAGGCCGAGTTGTAGAGGAGGAGGGAGTCGCTCATCCACTGCGGCAGCGGGATGAGGAGGTAGAGGCGGTACAGGGGGGTGATGAGGACCTGTGCCGGGAGCAGGTTGCCCGCGGTGAACAGCATCAGCAGGACGATGTTCCAGCGGAAGTCGAAGCGGGAGACGAAGAAGGCGACCGCGGCCGAGAACAGCAGGGTGCACAGGACGGACGGCACCGTGATGAGGACGGAGTTCCAGAAGAAGTGCGGCATCCCGGACTGGCTCCAGGCGTCGCTGAAGTTGCCGAGGCCGAGGCTGTGGGGCCAGGAGAGATAGCCGTGCTTCGCGGTGTCCGAGTAGGGCCGCAGCGAGGTGTACATGGCCCACAGCAGCGGGACGAGCCACAGCAGGGCGATGCCGCCCAGCATCAGATGACGGCCGGTCTGGCGCCGCGGCCCGGAGGGGGTCTTCGGCGTCTGCTGCGCGCGCCGGGTCCGCGGTCGGGAGGCCGGTCGCGGCACGGTCGTGGTCACTGGTCCTCCTTGCGGAAGTTCTGGACGAGGAAGGTCCCGATGGCGGCAAGGGAGACCACGAGCAGGACGACCGCGAGGGCGGAGCCGTAACCGATGTGACTGGACTCGCCGATGATGTTGTCGGTGATGAGGAGGGACAGGAGTTCCATGCCAGGCTTGCTTCCGACGCCGCCGCCGAGGACGTAGACGACGTCGAAGGAGCGCAGGGACTCCATGACCGTGATGACCAGGATGATGACGTTGACCGGTTTCAGGGCCGGGAAGACCACCCGCAGGAAGGTCTGGCGGCCGTTGGCGCCGTCGAGCGCGGCGGCCTCCTTGAGCGCCGGGTCGAAGCCCTTCAGGCCGGCCAGGTAGAGGATCATGATGTATCCGGTGTGCCGCCAGCTGGAGGCGACCAGGACCGCCCACAGGTTGAGGTCGGGGTTGCCCAGCCAGTCGATGTGGTGGCTGGATCCGGCGGCGCCCAGGATGCCGTTGAGGAGCCCGGTGTCGGGGTTGTAGATGATCTCCCAGATGAAGCCGACGACGGCCAGGGAGAGCACCATCGGCAGGAAGATGGCGGTCTGGTAGATCCTCGTGAAGCGGATCTTCCGGTCGAGCTGGTAGGCGAGGAAGATGCCGAACGGGGTCGGCAGCAGCGCCGTGAAGAGCAGCCAGATCACGTTGTGCCGCACCGCGGGCCAGAACGGCGGGTAGTTGGTGAAGATCTCCTTGTAGTTGTCCAGGCCGATCCAGTGGATGTCGGCCAGGTCGATGCCGTCCCAGGTGGTGAAGGACAGCCCCAGGGAGGCCAGCGCGGGCAGCCAGACGAAGAAGAGCAGGGCCGCCAGCGGGATGCCGATGATGACGGTGAGGAAGATCCGGTCGCCGGTGCCGAGGCGGCGCGGGCGGGCGCCCCGCGGGGCGGGGGGCGTGGTGGGCGCGGAGGACACGGTGCGTGAGACCTTTCCGGTCCTGGTCAGGCCGTGAAGAAGCGCGAGCGCTGGGACTCGATCTTCGTCAGCGTTCCCGAGCCGTCGTCGGGGTGGCTGAGCCACTCGGTCAGGCCGGGGAGTACGACGGTGGAGATGAAGCCGGGGTCGCTGTCGCGGTCCGCGAACTGGCTGATCTGCTTGGCGGAGGCGATGAGGTCGGCGGACTTCTTCTGGAGCGCGTTGTACGAGCCGGTGCTCGCCTTGTCGTTGACGGCGAGGTTGCTCGGGTCGACGCCCATGTACAGCTCCTCGGTGTGGGCGCCGCCGAGGAACTCCAGGAACTTCTTGGCACCGGCCTCGTTCTTGGGCCGGCGGCTGAGCATGAAACCGTCGGTGGGTGCCTCGACGGCGTCCTGACCGTGCGCGGCGTCGATCTCGGGGAAGGGGAAGAAGTCGATGTCGGCGCGTATCTTCTCGTCCGTGATCTGCTGTCCGAGGAAGAGGCCGATGACGGCCATCCCGGACTTCTTGTCGAGCAGCGACTGGGCGGCGTCCTGCCAGGAACGGCCGGCGGCACCCTGCTGGTAGTAGGGGGCGAGTTCGCGCCAGTGGTCGAGGGTGGCGAGGGCGCGCTTGTCGGTCCAGGAGACCTTGCCGCGCATCAGGGACATGTGGAAGTCGTAGCCGTTGGTTCGCAGGTTCACGTAGTCGAAGGCGCCGAGGATGCTCCAGCTGTCGCCGCCGCCGTAGCCGGAGGCGATCGGGGAGAGCCCGTCCTTCTTCATCCGCTTCGCGAGCGCGATGAACTCGCTCCACTTCTGCGGGACTTGGTAGCCGCGCTCCTTGAAGAGGCTCTTGCGGTAGAAGACGGCCCACGGGTAGTTGTACAGCGGCACGAAGTAGTACTTGCCGTCCTCGCCGCGGGAGAGCTGCTTGGTGGCGTCGCTGAAGTCGGCGCCTATCGTGTCCCACACGTCGTCGAGGGGGCTGCAGAGCTTCTTCTTGGCGAAGTACTGCATGCGGTAGCCGGCGAACCAGGTGAAGACGTCGTCGGGGGTGCCCTGCAGATAGGTGGAGATGCTCTTCTGGAAGGTGTCGTGGTCGACGGTGTTCGTCTTCACCGTCAGACCGCTGTCCTTGGCGAACGCGCCGGTGACGGAGGCGTAGGCCTTCTTGGGGGTGGCGTCGGCGCCGTTGGATCCGAAGGTGACCGTCTTCGGGTCGGCCCCCGCTCCCCCGCCGCAAGCGGTCAGAACGGGCGCGGCCAGTGCGGCGGCGCCGAGTCCGAACAGTCCGCCGACGACTCTGCGGCGGCCCAGGTCACGCGCAGCCAGGGGATTGCGGCTCTGCTGCGTCATTGTTGCTCCTCACGCGTGTCCGTACATGTCTGATCTTCAGTGCGAGGCTGTGCTTCAGTACGTGCTGGTCGGTGCGTGGTGTGCTCGTCGGCGCGTGCTCGCCCCTCAGGGCGTCGTGCTCCTCAGCGCGCGTCCGAGGTGGTGAAGGACTGGATGGCGGTGGCCGCCGCGCCACGCGCCCACTCCTCGAAGGGCAGCGGCCTGGTCTGTACGTCGCAGTCCGCGGCCGAACCGAACGCGGCCGCGGCGAACGCGTCACGGATCTGTTCGGCGAACAGGTCGTAGGCGGCCAGGCCTTCGCCGGAGATGATCACGCGCTCGGGGCCGAGGAGGTTGGCCACGGTCGCGATGCCCCGGCCGATCGCCGCTCCCGCCCGGGCGTACACCTCCCGGGCGCCGGGGTCGCCGTCGTGGGCGAGGGCCAGGGCCGCGGTGGCGTCGGCGACACTCGCGCCGGTGACCTCCCGGATCCGGGCGACGATCGCGGGGTCCGAGGCGATCGCCTCGACGCAGCCCCGGTTGCCGCAGTGGCAGCGAGGACCGGCCGGGTCGATCGGCACGTGCCCGATCTCACCGGCCACGCCGTGCGCTCCCGCCACCACCTGTCCGTGCACCACCAGACCGCAGCCGATGCCCGCGCCGACGGTCACCAGCGCGAAGTCGGACAGCCCGACCCCGGCCCCGAACCACTGCTCGGCCACCGTCAGCGCCCGAACGTCGTTGTCGAGGGTGACCGGCAGTCCGGTCGTGGTCGCGGCCAGTTCGGCGAGGGGAACGTCGTGCCACTCCAGGAACGGCGAGTAGCGCACCACCCCGGCCGCCCGGTCCACGTCTCCCGAGACGGCGATGCCGAGCCCCCGGACCTGCACCCCGAAGCCGTCCGCCTCGGTCAGGAGTTCCTGTACGAGTCCCGCGACGGAGGTCAGTACCGCCTTGGGTTCGCGGGAGGTGAGCGGAACGCGCCGGGCGACCCGGATGCGGCAGCAGAGGTCGGTGAGTACGGCGATGAGCTCGTCGCCCGTCACCTTGATCCCCAGGAACAGGGCCCTTCCTCCGTCGACCCGCACCGGGTTGGCGGGCCGCCCGAGGACGGGCTGCCGTGCGTCCTCGGCGATGTCCTCCACGAGGTAGCCGGCCTCGATCAGCGGCCGGACCGCCTTGGTGACCGCCGCCGCCGACAGCCGGGTCCGCCCCGCTATCTCCGACCGCGTGAGCGGGCCGTGGGACAGCACGGTGGTGAAGATCTGGGAAGCGGCCGGCGTGTGGGCCGGGAACGCCTCGGTGGGAGAGGTCGAACGCATGGCCGGAACCTAAGGCCCTTATTTTCTGCTGTCAATGAAAGAAGCAGGATTCTCCTGAGGATGCTCCAGGAGGTACCTGTGACCTGTGAATTCCAGAATGCGAGCAAGCATTGACACGTGATCCAAGGTCAGGGTTGGCTTTTCCTCGTCTCGTACGTGAGCACCACCTGAACGCGAGGATTCATGTCGCCGATCTCCTTCGCCCCGGACACCGGGGTCTGGCTGCTGTCCACACCGCGCACCTCGTACGCGCTGCGGATCGACGAGACCGGAGCGCCCTGCCATGTCGCGTGGGGTCCACGACTGACGCCCGCGGAGGCCGCGGAGCTCGCCGTGCCACCCGCGCCCGAGGCCAGCAGCTTCGAGGGCAGGCCGACCGTCGGGGAGGAGCTGCCGGTCGACGGCGGCACGCGCTACGGACCGCCGTCACTGCAGGTCCGGTTCGCGGACGGCGCCCGCGCCTTCGAGTGGCAGCCGACCGGTCACGAGGTCGACGAGGGCGAGCTGACCCTGTCGTTCCGCGACCGCCGCTACCCGTTGCGGGTGGCGCTCCACTACCGGGTGCGCGAGGACACGGACGTCATCGAGCGCTGGACCGTCGTCCGCAACGACGGCGACGAGCCCGTCACGCTGCTGCGTGCCGACTCCGCCGCCTGGACCCTGCCGCCGCAGCGGGACTACCGGCTCAGCCATGTCACGGGCCAGTGGTCCGCCGAGAGCCAGTTGCGACGCGACCGGCTGCCGTACGGCGAAACCGTGTTGACCAGCCGTCGCGGGATCACCAGCCACCACGCGAACCCGTGGCTGATGCTCGACGCGGGTGAGGCGACGGAGGAGCACGGGCGGGTGTGGAGCGCCGCCCTCGCGTGGAGCGGGAGCTGGCGCGTCACCGTGCAGCGCACCCCCGACGGGCGGGCCGGATTCACCGGCGGCCTCGGCCAGGACGGCACGACCGTGCCGCTCGCTCCGGGCGAGGAGTTCGCCACTCCCCCGTTCGCGGGACTGTGCACCGACGGCGGCTTCGGCGCGGCCAGCCGCGCCTGGCACGCGTACGTCCTGGCCCATGTCCTGCCCCATGCCGACGAGTTCGCCCCGGTGCTCTACAACTCCTGGGAGGCGACCGGCTTCGACGTCGACGAGGTCGGGCAGAAGGCGCTCGCCGAGCGGGCGGCGGCGCTCGGGGTGGAACTCTACGTCGTCGACGACGGCTGGTTCGGGGCGCGCCGCAGCGACCGTGCGGGCCTCGGCGACTGGACACCGGCGCCCGACCGCTTCCCGGACGGACTGGCCCCGCTGGTCCGCACGGTGCACGGGCTCGGGATGCGCTTCGGCCTCTGGGTGGAGCCCGAGATGGTGAACCCGGACAGCGACCTGTACCGCGAACACCCCGACTGGGTACTGCACTTCCCCGGCCGCCCCCGCTCCGAGCTGCGCAATCAGCTGGTCCTCAACTTCGCCCGCCGCGACGTCGCCGACTGGGCCCACGGCTGGCTGACCCGGCTGGTCGGCGACCACGGCATCGACTTCCTCAAGTGGGACATGAACCGCGCGTTCAGCGAGGCCGGCTGGCCCGACCGGCAGGACGGCACCGACCGCCTCGGCCCCGCGTACGTACGCAATCTCTACGGCGTCCTCGACCGTCTGCGCGCGGACCATCCGGCGCTGCGGATCGAGACGTGCAGCGGTGGCGGCGGCCGCGTCGACCTGGGCATTCTCTCCCGCACGGACCAGGCGTGGGCGTCGGACAACACCGACGCCGCCGACCGGATGGGGATCCAGCAGGGCTACGGCCAGATCTACCCCGCCCGCACGATGGGCGCCTGGGTGACCGACGTACCCAACCAGCTCACCGGCCGCACGGTCCCGCTGCGCTTCCGCTTCCACGTCGCGATGGCCGGGGCGCTCGGCATCGGGGGCGATCTCACCCACTGGTCCGAGGAGGAACTGCGGGAGGGGGCCGACCTGGTCGCCACGTACAAGAAGGTCCGCCATCTCGTCCAGCACGGCAGCCTTGACCGGCTGTCGCCGCCCGCCGAGGACTCGGTCTGCGTCGTGCAGTACACCGCCGCGGACGCCTCGGAGACTCTGGTGCTCGCCTACCGGCGTGTCTCCCGCCACGGCGCGCCGAGGCTGCCGGTCCGGCCGCGCGGTCTGACCCCCGGGGGCCGCTATCGCGACGCGCGCACCGGCGCCGTGCACCACTCCACGGTGCTCGGCGAGTACGGTATCGACCTCGAGCTGCCGGCGGGCGACTGGTCCAGCACGGCGGTGCACCTCGTCCGGGAGGACTGACACCCCGTCAAAGTGCTGGTGGGCCACCCCATGTCGCTCTCGCCCGTCGGGGGCCCGTCAGTACCGCTGGGCCTTCGCCAGGACCGGGGTCAGCTGGGGTTGGGTGGGCTGTCTGCTGATGGCGACGGGCTGGGCGCGCTGACCCGGCTTGAGGTTCTCCGCGCCCACGAACCTGGTCTCGACGACCTTGCCGTCGGCGTTCTTGAAGTCGATCTGGACGGCGTACGAGGCCGTGCGATCGGTGTTGTTGGTGATGTTGACGAGCACCGCGAGCAGGCCGCCCGTCTTCGCCCTGGGCATGCCGGTCATGGCGACGTCGGACCGCGCGTTCCCGGGGCCCTGCACCTTCTTCAGCTCCGCCTGTGCCTGCGCGCTCGCGCGCGCCGTGTCGGCCGAGACGGACGCCTCGAACTCGGACGCCGCGGCGGACAGCGACGAGGCCGCCGCCGAGGCCGAGGCCCGGGCGGAGCCGATGATCGAGGAGGCGGCCGAGGCCAGGGCGGACGGCGGTGTGCCACTGAACCGCGAGGTGTCCGGCGGAGTGGCGCGCGGGGCGACGGAGGCGGCACCGCTGTCGCCGCCACTGTTCGTGCTGCACGAGACGAGCGCGGCGCCGCAGGTCAGGGTGGCCAGGAGGGCCGCGGTCGCGCGGCTGCGGCCGGTCCGTGCCGGGCCACCGTGGGTGCGTCTGCTCATGGAACTCGTCCTCTTCCTGCCGGTCCGAAAACCCGGTCTGCGGGCCTCCCTCATGCTCCGTGCCGGGCTCCGCGTCCGCGATCGGTGCTGACCCGTTGGGGTTGTCCGGCACCGGCGGGCCGCTCCGCCGGTGCGGTGATCCGACGTACACCGGGCTCGTGCGTCTCGTGCGGGCGTGCCGCACGGGCCGTCGACGTGCCAGCTCCCGCCCGGACGCGGGCCACGGCCTGATCGCGTGAGTGGGTCCGCGAACTCCCCGTTCGAAGGAAAAGGGACGCGGCCCGGTTCTTCCTCCGGCATCTCGGCCGGCCCGGCACGTCACCGGCCTGACCTGACGGCGGTGTCGGCGACCGTCAAGCGTCCGATTGCCGAGCTTGGCCCAGCACTCGCGCGGCACGCCGCCGCTTGGCGAGAAGGTTGTCGGTTCCAGCGGACGGCAAAAGAAAAAGGCAAGGAGAGAGCTCTCCTTGCCACTCTCAAGGTATAGCGCGCTGGGGGGCTTGCCGCAAGACCCGGGTCACGGAGCAGAATCGTCGGCCGACGCCACAACCTGCGGAAATGGGGACACGACGTGCGTGTGTTGTTGTCGACGCATCGGCCCGAGCGGGCGGAGCGGCCGACCGACTCGTCAGAGAGACGGCAACCAGGGATACGGAGCACGAATGCCTCGGAGGTACCGCGATGACTGAGCGGTACGTGCTGGATCTCCAAGAGGTCGACAAGAAGCAGGTCGCGGTCGTCGGCGGCAAGGGCGCGCACCTGGGCGGCCTGTCGCGGATCGAAGGCATCCGCGTGCCGGCCGGCTTTTGCGTGACGACGGACGCCTTCCGGCGGATCATGGCGAAAGCGCCGTCGCTCGACGATCGGCTCGATCAGCTGTCGCGCCTGAACCCGGACGACCGGGAGGCGATCCGCACGCTCAGCGCGCAGATCCGCCGGACCGTCGAAGGGATCGCCATCCCGGACGATCTCACGGCGGCGATCACCCGCGCGCTCACCCGGCTCGGCGAGCAGGCCGCCTACGCCGTCCGGTCCAGCGCGACGGCAGAGGACCTGCCGACGGCCTCCTTCGCCGGCCAGCAGGACACGTACCTGAACGTCGTGGGGCCGACGGCGATCCTCCAGCACGTCAGCCGCTGCTGGGCCTCGCTGTTCACCGAGCGGGCCGTGACGTACCGCCAGCGGAACGGCATCGACCACCGTACGGTCCACATGGCCGTGGTCGTGCAGCGGATGGTCTTCCCGCACGCGTCCGGCATCCTGTTCACGGCCGACCCCGTCACGGGCAACCGGAAGGTCGCCACCGTGGACGCCGGCTTCGGTCTCGGCGAGGCCCTGGTCTCCGGCCTGGTGAACCCGGACGTCTTCAAGGTGCGACACGGCGAAGTCGTCGCCAAGGCGATCGCCGCCAAACAGCGTGCCGTTCACGCCCTGCCGACCGGCGATACCCAGGAAGTGGCGATCGACTCGCGGCGGCAGGAGCAGCCGGCGCTGACGGATGCGCAGGTCGTACGGCTCGTGCAGCTCGGGCGGCGGATCGAAGCGCACTTCGGCCGCCCGCAGGACATCGAATGGTGCCTGGTCGATGACGGCTTCCAGATCGTTCAGAGCCGGCCGATCACGACGCTGTTCCCCATCCCCGAGACCGGCGACCAGGAGAATCACGTCTACGTCTCCGTCGGCCATCAGCAGATGATGACCGACCCCATGAAGCCCCTGGGGCTCTCCATGTGGCAGCTGACGGCCATGGTGCCGATGCACGCGGCCGGCGGGAGGCTGTTCGTCGACGTCACCCGGCGCCTGGCCTCGCCCGCGAGCCGCGCCGGCCTCCTGGACGTCATGGGGAGAGGCGATCCGCTGGTCAGGGACGCTCTGGAGACCGTCCTCGACCGCGACGACTTCGTCCCGTCGCTCCCGGACGCGGGTCCCGGCGGGCCGCCGACCGGCGGTGCGTCCGCCACGATCGAGACCGATCCGGCCATCGTCACCGAGCTGATCGAACGCAGCCAGGTGTCCATCGCCGCCCTGGAGCGCGACATCCGGACGAAGACCGGACCGGCGCTGTTCGAGTTCCTGCTGGAGGCCTTCGCGGAGCACAAGCGAGTCCTCAGTGATCCGCTGAGCATGCAGGCGATCATGGCGGGGATGGAGGCCACGTGGTGGCTCAACGACACGCTGCAGGAGTGGCTCGGCGAGAAGAACGCGGCTGACACGCTGACGCTGTCCGCCCCCGACAACGTCACGTCGGAGATGGGACTGGCGCTGCTCGACGTCGCGGACGTGATCCGGCCGCAGTCGGAGGTGGTGGCGTTCCTGCAGGGCGTCGAGGACGTGGGCTTCCTGGACGAGCTGGCGAAGCTCGCGGGCGGGACCGAAGCGCGCGACGCCATAGAGGCCTACCTCGACCGGTACGGCATGCGCTGCGTCGGCGAGATCGACATCACGAGGCCACGTTGGCGCGAACGCCCCACCACGCTCGTGCCCGTGCTCCTCGACAACGTCAGGAACTTCGAGCCGGGCGCCGCCGAGCGGCGCTTCGAACAAGGGCGGCAGAAGGCGCGGCAGAAGGAACAGGACGTGCTGTCACGCTTGCGGGCCCTGCCGGACGGGGACCGGAAAGCCGGCGAGGCCAAGCGGATGATCGACCGGGTCAGAACCTTCATCGGGTACCGGGAGTACCCGAAGTACGGCATCGTCAGCCGCTACTTCGTCTACAAGCAGGCCCTGTTGGAGGAGGCCGAGCGCCTCGTGCAGGCAGGCGTGCTTCCTGAGAAGGAGGACATCTTCTACCTGACGTTCCAGGAACTCCACGACGTCGTGCGCTCGAACCAGGCGGACGACCGGCTCATCCAGCAACGCAAGGACGCCTTCCGGTCGTACCACGCGCACACTCCACCCCGGGTGCTCACCTCGGATGGTGAGGCCGTCACCGGGGCGTACCGGCGCGACGACGTGCCGGCCGGCGCCCTGATCGGGCTCCCGGTTTCCGCCGGGACCATCGAGGGGAGGGCCCGCGTCATCCTTGACATCGCGGAGGCCGATCTCGAAGCGGGCGACATCCTGGTCACGACCTTCACGGACCCCAGTTGGTCGCCGCTGTTCGTCGCAGTCGCGGGCCTGGTGACGGAGGTGGGCGGCCTGATGACCCATGGCGCGGTGATCGCCCGGGAGTACGGCTTGCCGGCCGTCGTGGGCGTGGAGCGGGCCACCCGGCTGATCCGGGACGGGCAGCGGATCCGCGTGCACGGAAGCGACGGGTACGTCGAGATCCTGCCTTGACCGACCGCGCCGAGAAGCCCCATCCGTAGCTTTCGGCTGAACAACGCCATGCAGTGAAGCCCGAGGCTGGATAGGGAGTTTGGCGGCTTCCGGTGCGAATCCCCCGTCCACGGCCTCGGGAACGGCGAGGCCTCCGGTGGGCCGCCGGAGGCTGGCCCGCCCTCGATGTCAGCGACGGGTCTCCCACTCCAGAGGAACGGTCCGGCGATGGGAGACCGTCCGCATCAGGCGGATTCGGTCCCCTCAGCGCCGGTGCCACAGCCGCCGACCGACTGTCGGGACCAGCAAGCCCGACAGTCGGTACGGCACCGCCGGGCTCGACCCGGCTCGCGTGGTGTCCGCTCCGGAAGCGAGTCCTTACGGGTGTGCGATGTCGGTGATCACCTGGTCGTACCGCCGAACGGTTCCGGTGAACGTGTAGTTCGGGTACCTCGGCCGCAGGCGGGCCAGGGCCGCGTCGACGAAGGCCCACATGTCGCCGATATCGGCGTGGGCGTCGAAGATGGCGTGGGTCAGCCATTCGCCCTCGTCGTTGGCCACGTAGGCTTCGTACTTCTGCTCTTCGGTGGTGACGGCCATGGGTGTATCGGTCTCCTGGTTCGTGGCCTGCCGGGTGTCTGCGCTCTTGTCGTCCACGGTGGCGGCTGCCTGCGCTGTCCCTGCCGCGGTGAGAAGCGCTGCCGTCGCGGCCGTGCCGGCGGCGCCCAGCACGGTCCGCCGGGAAATCTCTGACACGGTTCTCCCCCTGCGTTGGCCCCTCCCGGTGAGAGGCCGCAGCCGACCATACATACAAGACCCTTTAAAACAAGGGTGGTTGGAAGAAATGCGGCTCCTCACTCACGTGCGACAACCTGGGGATTCACACGGCCCTGACCGGGCCCCTGATGACTACCGATCCGGAGCGAACGCTGCCGTCGACGACGGTCCGCTTGAGGATGGCGCTGACCGCGGAACCTGACCTGTGCCCTGAAAGCCTTCTGCATGGCTGACGCGAGGTCAGGACACCTCTGTTACAAGGCCGTTGATGATCCGCTCATACTGTGGTGATCAACACGGCGCCCGCCAGCGCCCCTTACGCTACGGAGAAGAACCACCATGCGCCTGTTCCACGCCGCCACCGCACTCGCCGCCACGTCCGCGCTGGCCCTGACGCTCACCGCCTGCGGGAACGGCAGCGGCAACGACGCGTCGGGCGACCAGTCGTCCGCACCGGCTTCCTCGCCCTCCGCCACTGCGTCCGGCGGCGCCCAGACCGAGAACGCGGGCGCCACGAAGGATGCGGGCAGCAGCACGGGCGGCGGCAGTACGGGCAGCAGCACGGGCGGCGGTACCGGCACCACCACCGGCGGCAGCGGGGGCGGCACCGGCGCGGGCCGATGCCACACCGCCGGGCTGGGCTTCTCGTTCGGCTCCGGCGACGGCAAGGTCAGCAGCTCGGACGACCAGCAGCAGCTGGCCGTGGTGCTGAAGAACAAGACGTCCGCCGCATGCACCATCCAGGGCTTCCCCGGGGTCGATCTGAAGTCCTCCGGCGGCAGCTGGTCGCTGACCCGCAGCGGTGCGACACCCAAGAAGGTCACCCTGGCCGCCGGCAGCAGCACGACGTTCACCATCACCTTCCTGCCGTGGAACCAGGGCAACGGCACCGAGTTCAAGGCCACCTCGGTCGTCGTCACCCCGCCGAACGAGACCACCTCGACCACCCTGGCCTGGCCCGGCGGCAGCGTCCTGCTCCAGGACGGCGCCACGCACCCCGGCACCTACACCGGCCCCGTCGGCGGCTGACGGCCTGACTGAGTCGTACGCACTGTCGCATGCCTTCGACAAGTCCCGGCAGGAACTGAGCCGCAACCGCACGGCCCGTCACCATGGTCCCGGGAGCCGAACCTGGCCGGAGGGAGGGGCACGCGGCAGAGGCTTCCTCCCGGCAGCCCTTGCACAGTCGTCCTCGACGGCACGGCCGACGACGTGGACCCTTGCCCCGCCGCCGCACGCACCGCGCGGTGGCGGCCCCACGACTTCCGGAGGACCTGCATCACCGACGCCATCCTCTCCGGGGTGCCCCCGCACCTTGCGGCCAAGGTCTGCGGCCACTCCACGGAACGCCGTGCCGGTCCGAAAATGCGTGCGCCAGATGCCCACTCCTCCGGGGCGACCCAGCCCAAAAGCTCGAAGCCATGGGCACTGCCCGCGAGACACCTGTTCTCCTCGGCACGCCGGACGGCCGCCTGTCCGCCGGCCGATCGACCACGCGGACACTCGGCGGTGAAAGAGCCGAGTCGTCCAGGCGTCGGATCTCTCGACCGGCCTCGTTGTCGATCTCGGGCTCAGTCAACATGACCCGGCCCTAAAGGACCGGGCTTGGAGGTAGCGCCCAACTGGCTGCTGGGTTGGCTCCTCCGTCCAGACACCCCTATGGGGTGGCAGGGACGCGTGACTCACGCCCCGCAGTCCACACGTCCTCGCCCCTGCGGGCGAGGACGTGGGAAGCGTTCCGGTCGGCGTGCGCAACGACGCCGCACGACCGGCATGCGAACTTGGCTTGGGAGATCCGGTTGAGGCGGTCGATGTGGCCGCACTCGGCGCACTCACGGGAGGAGTATGCGGGATCAACGAAGACCAGGGGCACACCGGCCCGCTTGGCCTTGTAGACGATGAAGTCTCCGAGCTGGGCGAATGCCCAGGAGTGGAGTGCGACCCGTTGGGGCTTGCGGAGCCGTACCCTCTGCCGGATTCCCTTGAGTTCTTCCAGGGAGATCCCGGCGGAGGTGCGTTCAGCCTCGGTCACGATCGTCTTGGCGATGATGTGGTTGGTGTTCTTGACATGCCGCGTCTCGCGGCGGGAGCGCTCCTTCAACCGGCGCCTGGCGGACTTGGTGCGCTTCTTCTGGAGCTTGGCCCGCAGGGCACGTTGACGCTTGCGGTAGCGGTTGAGGCCGCGCCCGGCGGCCTGGTAGCCGGTGGATGTGGTGGCGATGTTGACGATGCCGAGGTCCACGCCGATGAAGCCGTCCGGCTCGTACTGCTCGGCCTCGGGAACCTCGCAGGTGGCGGCCAGGTAGAAGCTGCCGTCACGCTCGATCAGATCCGACTCGCCCTTGCGGCACTCGCGGAGCGTCTTGAGCGCGTCGGCGGAGCAGACGAAGCGGACGTTCTTGATACGCCCGGCGGTGGTCCAGATCGACACGGTCTGCTGGTCGTACTGCCAGCTCAGACACCGGTCGTCATACGGCTGCGCGGCCTCGGGCCGGAAGGCGATCGGCTTGGACTCCGCCTTGCGGTGGCGCTTCGAACCTTCCTTGCCGAGATTCCCGGCCCGGATGTTCGCCTTCAAGGTGGTGTAGGCGTCGCGCACCTTCTTGATGGTGTGCTGGGCGGCCTGCGCCCCGAGTCCTTCGGCCTTGAGGCGCGGGTACGTGTGCTTGCGCAGCTCGTACTCACGCGGCACGCCGTGGGCGAACGCCACCTCGGAGACCCAGCACGCCAGGTCGTTGACCGTGCGCAGGGTGGAGCGCAGCGCGGCGGCCTGCTCGGCCTCCGGCATCAGCTTCACCTGCGTCACGATCTTCACGGGGGGGTGATCATACCGTTGGTCTATGTCACCACGCTGGGAGCCGAACCCCAACATCCGCAGGGGCCATAGGGTCGTGTACTCGCGTACACCCTCCGCGCCCATTTGGTCTTCACGCCCAAGTACCGGCGCGGCCCGTTCACCGACGAGATCCTTACGCGCTGCGAAGAGATCATGCGGGCCGTGTGCGCCGACTTCGAAACCGAGCTGGTGGAGTTCAACGGCGAGGCCGATCACGTCCACCTGCTCGTGCACTATCCGCCCAAGGTCGCCATCTCCCGCCTGGTCGGCTCCCTCAAGGGCGTCTCCGCCCGCAGGCTCCGCCAGGAGTTCCCCGGCCACATCCGCAAGTACCTGTGGGGTGACCACTTCTGGTCGCCGTCCTACTTCGCCGCATCCTGCGGCGGCGCACCGCTGGCGATCATCAAGGAGTACATCGAGAACCAGAAGCGTCCTGGCTGAGGCAGACAGTGCAGACCCGTGCGCCCGTGCGGGTCAGAGCAGTGTTAAGAAGCGCTTCCTCCCGGGCGTGACGCCCGGGGTTCCGCGCTAGATCATGCTGAACTCCCGAATGCACCTCTACGATGGACCGATGGCGTCGATCAAGCAGATCCAAGTGACCTTCGACTGCGCAAAACCTGAGCGCGTCGCTCGTTTCTGGTGCGAGGTGTTGGGGTACGTCGTACCGCCGCCCCCGGAGGGGTTTGCTACTTGGGACGATTTCGATCGCGCACTGCCGCCTGAGCGTCAGGGTTCAGCGTTCGCATGCGTGGATCCCTCAGGTGTGGGCCCGCGACTGTTCTTCCAGCGCGTTCCCGAAGGCAAGGTTGTCAAGAATCGGCTGCATCTTGACGTGCGGGTCGGCACCGGGCTCGTGGGTGAAGAGCGCGTCGCCGCACTCGAGGCCGAGTGCGCACGACTGGTCGCGCTCGGCGCGGTACGCGTGCGACTACTGCGTGCCGATGGCCACAACGAGTCGTGCCTCCTGATGCAGGACATCGAGGGCAACGAGTTCTGTCTCGACTGAGTGGCCGCGAACGTGGCACCTCCGCGAGTCGACTGGTGCCGTTCACCATCACGAGGGTCACCGTCCCGCGACAAAGGGACCCAAGATCGCGCGGTCCGGGGAACTGCGAAGCCGGCCACCGGTTGCGGGTCACTGGGCAACGCGGTGCCGCGGGGTGCAGACCTGGCGGACCATCCGCGCCGCAGCCCTGACCCTGTCCGAGGAGCGCGGGTTCGATGCGGTGACCATCGACGAAATCGCCGCTGCGGCCAACGTCGCACGTGGGACGTTCTTCAACTACTTCGAAAGCAAAGAAGCGGTCGTCGTCGCCTACGGCCCTCACGAGGCCGAGGTTCAGCGCAGCCTGATCGCTTCCTCGGTTCATATCCCCCTGCGGGGGCAGTAACAGGCGGGGCGGAGACCGACAGATGCCCGGCGCCCGCCGTACGGCGCTCAAGACGAAACCGAGGATCAGCGTGGCCAGTTGAAGTACTCCTTGGCCAACTGGACTGCTCAGTCACAATGCCGGAGCGCGCGGAAGGAGCACCGCCCCGGTCAGTAGTCGACGTCGAGGTAGTCGATGTCGGTGAGGTCCACCAGCAGGCCGTGCGCGCGCCGGCCGCGGTCCTGGAAGTAGATCTCCTGGAGTCCTTCGGCCACGATGTCCTGGAGCTGTTGCTCGGCGGCTCCGGCGGCATGTGCGACCGCGCTCTAAGATCCACCGCATGTCTTGGATACGTCGCCGAGCGCGTGACGCCGAACCGCCGCCCGAACGCCTGCCGGACCTGGAGTTCCTCGCTCTGGTGAAGGCCAGTCTGGAGAGGTACGCGCCAGGTGTGACGGAACGGACCGAGCTGAAAGGCAACTCCTTGAGCAGCCCGCACGGGTGGGCGATCGGCGTGATGCCGCCCGTGCACGGCGGTCCCCACCACTACGACCTGGTCGCGCTGCCGGACACGAGCCTCCAGCCCGACGTGCCGTGCTTCATGGACTGCGTTGTGGCGATCGCCGGGGACGCCCCCAAGGCGGCCGACACATGGGTGCAAACCGCCGGTGCGTGCATGTTGGAACTCCTGGACCGGCGCCAGTACTTCGCCGACCATGCCGGTCCCGATGACGAACGCGGCGTTCCCGGATGGCACTGCATCGCCTCCGGGGCCGTCGGCCTCGGCGCCGACGCCGAGGAGAGCCGTCGCCTGCAAAATTCCCTGGTCGACGCGAACGTGCTCCACCACATCGCGGACACGTTCACGGCAGACCTGGAATCGCCGTTCTTCAACGGCATCAAGGTCTTCTACGGTGGGCAACCCGGCAAGATGCAGGCGGAGATCCGCGTCAACGGGGAACGTCACGAAGCGGCCTCCGCGGCCTTGGCGGCCATGAACCTGCCCGAACCCAACGCGTTCACGATGGTCCGCGCCTACGCCCTGCTGCTCCCCATGCCGGAAGACGGAACCGAGCCGCCGTATCCGCCAGCCCGTCTCGACCTCACCCACACCCGCGCCTCCGGCAACCAGCCGGCGTGAGCGCGATGCTTACAGTGACACGTCGGCGGGAACCGGTCATGAGCACCCAAATCGACGACACCGGCGTACCGCGGTTCACCGGGAAACTCCACACTCCTTCGTGGGAACCCCACACCGTTAGGGCCTGTCCGACGGATCAGCTCGGAGCCGCGTGGCAGCCCTAGGCATGCACCCCGACGGCCCGCAGCAGCCGGATTGCCGCGACCCGCTGGTGACGCGGCCGGTCCTCGACCAGGAGCCGGTGCAGCAGCTCCTGCGGTATGCGGTCGGCCCACGGCAACAGGGCCACGGTCGCCTGCCGGACCACCGCCGCCGACGGGTCGTCCAGGAGCGGTCGTACGTCGTCGACGCGCACCGCCTCAAGCGCCCGCAGCCCGGCCACCGCGCAGGCGCGCACCCCAGGGACCGGGTGCGCGAGGAGCACCCGGATCCGATCCGCGTCACGGGTCCGGTCCGCGTCCTCGCGTACCCCACACTCGCCGAGGCCCACTGCGGCGGCGGGTCGGCCCGCGGCGTCGGCACAGAGAGCGCGGTAGAGCGGTGCCGGGTCGGTGCCGCTCTGCCGCAGTACCCACCGGGCGCACGCCCGTACCACGGCGGACCGGTCGGTGAGGTACGGCTCGGCGTCGGCGTGCCGGCCGGCCCGGCGCAGTGCGGTCACCCCCGCCGAGCGAACCCGGGGCTGGCGGGAGGCGAGCAGCGGCGCCACGACCTCGGTGAACTCGTCGAAGGTGCCCTCGCCGAGGGCGGCCACGGCCGCGTCGGCGCACAGGTCCTGCACTACGACGTCGCGGTGTCGGGCGGCGGTTTGAGCGAGCCGGGCCGCGGGGAGCAGCCGCCGCTCGACGGCGACGCGGTGCGCGAGGCGGGCCGTGGCTCGGTCGCCGCTGTCGAGCAGCGCCGTCGCCTGCGCGGCCGGGCCCGCGCGCAGCGCCCCGGTCAGCAGCTCCTGGGCGAAGCCGCCCCGGGAGCGGCGGCCGACCCGCAGGATCAGCGCGGCATGCGCGGCCAGCCGGTGCGGGGGCGCCTCGGCCAGGAGCACGCGGGCCCGTTCGCGTACCGGCTCCGCCCAGTCCGCGCAGCGGATGACGACCAGCGCAAGCAGCGCGGGCCGCTCCTCGGTATGGTCCAGCGCGGCCTCACGGATCCGGCCGTCGGGGTGGCAGAGGGCGAGGGCGAGTTCGGCGTCACCGGGCCTATGGTGCCAAGTGACGGTGGGCAGCGACGCATCCGGATCCCAGCTCAGCCGCCGCCCGGACGGCGACGCGTTCGAGTGGAACAGCTCCGGCCGCTGCCAGGCCAGTTCGCGTACCCCGAAGTCAAGGCCGATCCAGGACTCTGGATCCGTCACATCGAGCGCCTGGTCCAGAGCAACTCCGGCGGCCAGTCGCCTGACGGCCTCGTACGACTCGTCTTCGCTGGTCAGCATGGGTGAAGCCTAGCCACCCGCCGTCGCTGTCCCCGGGCCTACCCGGTCGGGTGAAGACCCCAGGATCGGAGAACCGCTGCCGGGGGCTGTGCGTAGTGCTGTGCATGGGACCGATCAGCGAAGTGCATGTGGCGGAGCCGGGGATCGCTGTCGTGGAAGTCGCGGCCGCCGACGACCAGACGGCCTTCCCTGTAGGAAGTACTCGCTGCGCGGTGGGCGACCGCGACGACGGACCGTACGACACGGGTGCCTGGCGAGCCGGGCGTACGGCTGCGCTGCTACCTGGATGTGCGCCAGGAGCTCAGCTGACCTGTCGTGGCCGGGCCTGTGTCGTGCCTACACGGTGGTGTGGTCGGGGTCAGTCCCCGCAGCAGGAGAGCGAAGCGGCCGCCCGCGCGGCCGCGTCAGCTCTGGATCGCTCTGCTCTGGAGCCTCTGGGAGTTCCCCGAGGTCAACTCGTTCGACGGGCAGAAGCCGTGGGGACTCCTCCGCGGACGGCGTGCTCCTGGTGGCGGTCGGGCCCGTGCCGAGGCGGCGTCGCATGGTGCTCATGGCGGGAGTCTGGCGCATGCCCCGGGGATCCCGGGAAGGGAGCCCATATTTGCCATGGCGGGGATCAGGCTCGGGTACGCCACGGCGAGCGATGCATCAACCGCCTCAAGGCCAGAGGCGCGGCCTGGCCACGCGATGCGACAAGGTCGCCATCGCTTACCAGGCCACCCTCTACCTCGCCGGCGTCCTCATCTGGACCCGACGCTGACCAAGGAAACTAGGGGGACCGTGTCGCTGCGGGGGAGCAGCGGCGCGGCCTCACACATCGACGAGTGTGAAGCGCTGAGAGTCGGACCCGTCGCACGCATCGCCCTCGATCCTGGCACCGTCGCTGACGCTGGTCACGGTCCAGCAGAGCCCCACGGACAGCGACCTGAACCCGATGCCCGGCTGACCGTGTTCGGCGAAGTACGTGAAGCGCTGATGAAGGGAACCCTCCCTGCACTCCTGCTGGATGATCGGCCAAGTGATCCCGTTACCCCCGGATGTGCCGTAGATAGTCAGGCACTTGTCCGCGAACGTCCTGATCTCGTGGGTCGGGTTCGCGACGCCATCGTTCATGCTCTTGAAGCGTTGGGCGGGAAGATTCTGGCACCGGTTCTGTTCAAGCGAAGCGCCGTCGCTGGTGCTCTGGTTCCTGATGGTCAGGCACTTGCCCGTGGACGTCTTGATCTGGACGAGGTGGTAAGCGGGCTGCGCGGGCCGAGCTGCTCCGATCATGGAGGCAAGGACTGCTGCGCCAGCTACGGCCGCTGCCGGCCGTCGCAGGGACCTCATCATGGTGCCGATCACGTGGCCTCTCTTCTCCTTCGTGGGACGCGCTAGCTCTCACACTCTCCGCTGGTCAGCACCGCTCAGACTTCCCTGCCGACGGGATGAGGAAAGGTCAGAGCACCCGGTGTCGCGGATACCCGGCGCGCCTGCCACCCCCGCGGGTGAACTGGACTGACCGGTTCCGGCCACGCGCCCACACATCAGGAGACACGCCCTAGGCGCCCCGCTGCCCCCGGCCCGGCTTCTTCGCCGCCGTCTTCTTCTTCGCCGTCTTCTTGGCAGACGCCTTCCCCGCCGTCTTCCTGGTCGTGGCCGTCTTCTTCGGCATCTCGTGGACCTCGGCATCGCCGGCGTCCCCGTCGCGTGCGGCCTGGGCCTTGCGGACGCTCTCCTGGAGGGCGGCCATCAGGTCGACGACCTGGCCGCCCGGCTCATCGGCCTCGGTGCTCGGTTCGGGCGGCTGTCGGCCCTCGGCCTTCGCCTCGATGACCGCCTCGAGTGCCTTCCGGTACTCGTCCTGGTAGCCGGAGATGTCGTCCGTCGTCATCGAGTCGACCAGCAGCAGCGCTTCGTCGATCTCGGAGTCCGTGACCGTGATGTCCTTCGGGGCGAGCTCGGAGGGGTCGCGCACCTCGTCGTCCCACTTGAGCACGTGCGCGACCAGTGCCCCGTCCCGCACGCGCAGCAGCACCAGGCGCTCACGCCCGTGCCACGCCAGCTTCGCCACGGCCACCTTCGTGTTGCGGGCCAGCGCCCGGGCGATCAGAGCGTACGGCTTCGCTGCGACTTGGCCGTCGTACTTCAGGAAGTAGCTGTCGCCGCTCAGCCGCACCGGGTCGATCGACGCGGCCGGCACGAACGCGACGATCTCGATCGCTTTCGCGGTCGGCAGCGGCATCTGCTCCAGCTCTTCGTCCGTGACCGCGACCAGCGTGTCCTTGGAGACCTCGTACCCCTTGCCGATCTCGGCCGCGGACACCTCGCGGTCCTCCGTTTCGCAGTACTTGCGCACACGCACCCGGCCCAGGTCTTCGGTATGGACCTGGTGGAAACGGACCGAACGGTCCTCGGTGGCGCTCAGCAGCTTCACCGGAATGGTCACCAGGCCAAAGGAAATGGCGCCGCTCCACAGCGGTCGGGGCATCACAGACCTCCACGACAACCCCGAGCCCCACCAGCTTAAAAGCCCCCAGAGCGGCCCGCTCCCCCACAACACCGGCGGGCGCCGCAGCCGCGGCCGCTGCAGGCTGGACGGGTGGACTGGCCCGCTTCCGTCGCCCTCGCCCAGTCCGTACCGGAACTGCCTACCGGCACGGACTGGAGCTACGAGGTGAAACTCGACGGCCACCGAATGATCATGTGGCGGACCGACGACGGGGTCCGCCTGCAGGCCCGCTCCGGACGCGACGTCACCGCCGCATGGGGCGACCTCGCCCTCGCCGGCCACCACCTCCCGGCCGGGACCGTCCTCGACGGCGAGGCCGTCATCACCACCGAAGACGGACGGATCAGCTTCGAGGCCGCACAGGCCCGAGCCGCCTCCTCCCCCACCCGCGCCCACCAACTGGCCGCCCATCGCCCCGCGCACTACATCGCCTTCGACGCCCTGCAACTGCCATCCGGCGACGTCCGGCCGCGTCCGTACAGCGAGCGCCGCTCAGCCCTCCTTAGCCTCCTGGCAGAACTGCCCGCGAACACCCCGATCCAGGCCGTCTCCGCCACCACCGACCGCGACACCGCACTCACCTGGTACAACACCCTCCACAACCAGGGCGTCGAAGGCATCGTCGCCAAACGCACCACCTCCCCCTACCGGGCCGGCCGCACCGGGGGATGGCAGAAGATCCGGCATGCTGAGACTGTCGATGCCGACGTGATCGGCTACACCGGGCCGAAGACCCGGCCCCGCGCGCTCGCGGTGCGTCTGCCGAACGGACGTACCGCACTCACGCAGACGCTGTCGGCACGGCTCGCTGCGCAGATTGCGCAGGTCTTGGTCACGGCCCGTCCAGCAAAGCAGGGCCGCGCAGATACCGGTGAGGCCTACAGCAGGATTCCTTCTGGCCTCGCCGTCGTGGAAGTCCTCGCGGGCACCACCCGCCACGCAGTCGTGACCCCGCTACGCCTTCGATGAGCGCAGAAGCAGATCGAGTTCCGGGGCAAGGTGGCGAAGCCAGCGTCATGGGGTCAAGTTGCCAGCCGGGTCTTGCCGCCTGGCTGCACTGGTACGGCCCATGGACCTCTGCGAAGCTCCCTCTCAGTGCGGCAGCCAGACCGCGACGGCGCTGGCCAGCAGGGGTGTCAGGACCACGATGCCCGCTTGGAGATCGGCGAATGGGCCCGCCTCGGCACCCAGCAGTTGTTCAAACCTCGCACGCTGTTCGGTTCGCTCAAGAAGTGCCGCCGGCTCATCGACGCCGGTCAGTGTGAACAGCCGCTCGGTGAGATGGTGCGCTTGATGGCGCAGTCCGATCGCGGCCGGAGCGTAGACGATGGCTACGAGCAGCGTGCCCGCGCCGCCGAAAACCAGGACGTATTCAAAGGGCGTGGCATCGGTTGAGGCCAGGGCGTGCGCCTTCACCAGTTCAGCCTCCAATCGCACGACCGCCCCCAGCGCCAGCGTGGACAGCGCGACCAGCGCCCCCAGGCTGGCCACCAGCGCCCGCATGGTCCGACGGCGAGCCAACAGCCATTCCGTCAGCTCGCCTGCGGCCACGTCGCTTCGATCAGAGCGCGTTGCCTTCCATACCGCGTAGGCAACGCACACCATCGGCGTTGCTCCAACCAGGGCAGTGCCCACGAGCAGAGACCCCCGCCACGCTCCCGGACGATCATTGGAAGAGGCCGCCACCGCGCCATAGAGCGCCGCGCCCAGCACTACCGTGCCCACGATGACGGCCGCCTCGCGCCGCGATCGGCGTTCTGCCTCAGGCAGAGCGCGCCACTGCTGGGCACCCAAAGCGAAGACAATCCCTGCCCCACAGGTCAAACCGAAGGCAAGCGCCGCCCACACCGGCCACAAGTCGGCTTCCCGGTGCTGGGACGTGACCACCAAGCTCACCCAGATCCCGAGGCCGACCCCCGCTGGTGCAGCCGACGCCGTCCAGGCCGCAGCCCGCTCCCCCCACGCCGCCATCAACGCCCCCTGTCCTCTGACCGTGGCAGGAGGCCATCGTGGCGCAGCCGAGGCGCGAGCATCCGCAATTTGGCATCGCAGACGTTGCGCGCATCTGGCCAACTGAAGCGCTGAAGCACTGAGTCCCATGCGGCTGTGACGGAGCACGGTTGTTTGCGAGTGATCGCAAGGAGTGCGCTGGTCACGAGCTTCGGGGAGCGCGATGGTTCGCGAGGGCGGAGCACGATAGGTTGCGAGTTCGACGCAGGGACATACTGCCCAGAGGCCAGCCCCGGTTACTGATCAGCATCACCCGGCGACCCGGACTCAGGAGACGTGAGCGCAGAGCCTGACGCGGTGTCGCTGAAGGTCGACTTCCGCAACCCGCACCGTGATCTGGTCGCCCTCGCTCACGAGTTGGTCCGGGCTTTCGCCTGGCGAGTCGGTCATCTCGGAGACGTGCAGAAGCCCCTCGATGCCGGGGGCGAGTCGCACGAACACGCCGAACGGGATGATCTTCGTGACAGTCCCGTCAAGGACATGACCTGTTTGATCAGCGAACCGCACGAGGGGGTCTTCCAGGAGGGCCTTCAGGGAGATCGTGACTTGGGCGTTGCGCGTCTCAGACATGAGCACCTCACCGGTGATCCGCTGGCCGACCTCAGCTGCTTCCGAGGGGTGATTGATCCGGTCCCACGTCAGGTCGGGCCCGCGAATGAACCCAGTGCAGAGCCCTTCGGGCTCGCCGTCGAGATGAACGAAGACCCCGAAGTTGTGAACCCCCGACACGGTTCCGGAGACGATCTGTCCAGGCTGAATGGCCACCAGGAAAGCGCGTAGCTCGGGGTTCTCGCAGGCACGGGCCGAGAAGTTCAGCTGCCCTCGCCAGCGTCCGATCTCCTCGGCTTCGATCTGCTGGCCGATCGTGAAGATCTCGGACGGATGGTTGGTGCGACGGATCGACACCTCGTCTTGGGGAATGCGGCCGACCTCGCTGCCTTCCTCGCCGGACTCTCCAAGGAGGACAAGGACGTCTGCTCCGTCGAACCCTGCAACCGTCACGGTCCTCACGGAACCCGGCCGGAGCTTGTTGATCAGAGACTGCAGACGAGGATCGGGGGCTGGCTCGGACATGGGTGGAGCCTAACTTCCGCACGGACCTTGCATGGCGGACCCGGAATTACGGAGTGCGACGGCCGTACGACTCGCAGGTTGGCGTGCTCCACTCGCAATCTGTCGTGCTCCGTCACAGCGGCCGCTGTCGGGCGTGGGACAGCATCAAGTCACTTGTTCGCACGCTTGTGCGATTTCGAGTTATGGTGGATACCTGGAGAGGGCACAGGTCAGGGAGGGACACGCGAGAGACGGAGGTGCGAAGCCGTGGATTTACTCATCTGCGCGTCGCTTCCGGCTATTCGGCCCGCTACGGCGCCTCCCTCCCCCATGCCCTCGTGCGGCGTGCTGTCGAGCGTGGGATGACGACGCTCGCGCTGACCGACCGGGACACCGTCGCGGGCACGGTCCGCTTCGCCAAGGCCGCCGCGGCCGCCGGCATCCGCCCCGTCTTCGGTGTCGACGTCGCCGTCGCCCCCATCACCCCGTCCGACCCGGCAGCCGGTCGGCCGCGTACGCCCGTACGCGGCGGCGCGCACGTGGCGGAGCCGCCGCTGCGGATCACTCTGCTCGCGCAGACCTTCGCCGGGTGGGCACGGCTGTGCCGCCTCGTGTCCGCCGCGCACGCCGAGGCGAACGGAGGCCTGCCGGTCGTGTCCTGGCCGGTCCTGCGCGAGTTCGCCGACACCGGCCTGGTGGTCCTGCTCGGTCCGGGGTCCGAGCCGGTACGGGCCCTGTCCACAGGCCGAATCGACGTCGCCGAGCAGTTGCTCGCGCCGTGGCGGGAGCTGGCAGGGCCGCGCCTGCGCCTGGAGAGCGTGTATCTGGGCCGTGAGGGAACCGGTCCGGGATCGCTGCGGCTGGCCGCGCGGACCGTGGGCCTGGCCGATCAGCTCGGTGTGCCCGTGGTGCTGACCAACACGGTCCGCTACGCCGACCCCGCTCAGCACCGGCTCGCCGACGTGCTCGATGCGGCGCGGCTGCTGCGGCCCGTCGACCGCCGGTACCTGGACGGCGGCGAGCGCTGGCTGAAGGACCCGGCCGCGATGGCAGCGGCCGCCGAGCGGATCGCCCAGGCTGTCGGCGGCGACCGGAACCGGGGCGCGCGTCTGCTGGCCGAGACGGAGGCGACCGGCCAGTCCTGCGCGCTCACCCCGGCCGATCTCGGGCTGGGGCGGCCGCACTTTCCCGAGCCGTCCGTCGTGGGCGCGGGACCGGAGCCCGGTTCGGCGATGCGGCTGCTGCGGCAGCGCTGCGAGGCGGGCATGCTCGCCCGCGGCCTGGACACCGACGAGGGCGCCGTGCGGCAGCTCGGCTACGAGCTCGACGTGATCGGCCGCCTGGGCTTCGAGGGCTACTTCCTGGCCGTGGCCCAGGTCGTGGCGGATGTACGGGCGATGGGAATCCGGGTCGCCGCGCGTGGCTCCGGCGCCGGGTCCATGGTCAACCACAGCCTGTTCGTGGCCACGGCCAACCCGATCGAGCACCGGCTGCTGTTCGAACGCTTTCTGAGCGAGCGGCGGACCTCGCTTCCGGACATCGACCTGGATGTGGAGTCGGCCCGACGCCTGGACGTCTACGACAAGATCATCGAAAGGTTCGGGCGCGACCGGGTCGCAGTCACCGGCATGCCCGAGACCTACCGAGCCCGCCACGCCCTGCGCGACACCGGCCTCGCCCTCGGGCTGGCCCCGCAGGTCGTGGACGAGATCGCCAAGTCGTTCCCGCACATCCGCGCGCGGGACATCCGCGGCGCCCTGGCCGAGCTGCCGGAACTGCGCCAACTTGCCGCCCGGGCCAGGGAGTTCGGGCCGCTGTGGCAGCTGGCCGAAGGCCTGGACGCGCTGCCCCGCGGCTACGCCATGCACCCCTGCGGCGTCATCCTGTCCGACGCGAGTCTGCTGGAGCGGCTGCCGGTGCAGCCCACCCCGGGCGGCTACCCGATGGTGCAGGCCGACAAGGAGGACGTCGAAGACCTCGGACTGCTCAAGCTCGACGTCCTGGGGGTGCGGATGCAGTCGGCGATGGCACATGCCGTCACCGAGATCCGCCGCACCACCGGCCGCCAGCTCGATCTCGACAACCCCGACCACGTCGACCTCAACGACCGGCTTGCCTTCGAACTCATCCAGGCCTCGGACACTGTGGGCCTGTTCCAGCTCGAGTCCCCTGGCCAGCAGGACCTGGTGGGGCGGCTGCAGCCGCGGCACATGCAGGACGTCATCGCCGACATCAGCCTCTTCCGGCCCGGCCCGGTCTCCGGCGGTATGCCCGCTTTGTTCATCGCGGCCCGTCACGGCGCCGCGCCCCGCTACCCGCACCCGGACCTGGAGCCGATCCTCAACGACACCTACGGGGTGGTGATCTGGCACGAGCAGATCATCGCGATCCTGTCGAAGATGACCGGATGCGACCGCGCCGCCGCCGACGTCGCCCGCCGCGCCCTGGCCGACGGCGACCGGCTGCCCAAGGTCGAGGCCTGGTTCCGCCGCACTGCCGGCGAGCGCGGCTACGACAAGTCCGTGCTGGACGAGGTGTGGGAGACCGTGGCCTCCTTCGGCGCGTACGGCTTCTGCCGCGCGCACGCGGTCGCCTTCGCCGTCCCGGCCCTGCAGTCCGCATATTTGAAGGCGCACTTCCCGGCGTATCTGTATGCGGGGCTGCTCGAGCACGACCCGGGCATGTGGCCGCGCCGCGTCCTGGTCGCCGACGCCCGCCGCCACGGCGTTCCCATCCTGCCCGTCGACGTCAACCGCTCCCGGCCCGGGCACAGCGTCGAACAGACCCCACAAGGGTGGGTCGTCCGGCTCGC
This sequence comes from Streptomyces sp. RLB3-17, assembly GCF_007113425.2. Classification (NCBI taxonomy): domain Bacteria; kingdom Bacillati; phylum Actinomycetota; class Actinomycetes; order Kitasatosporales; family Streptomycetaceae; genus Streptomyces; species Streptomyces sp. RLB3-17. Next base: position 1,267,512 of record NZ_CP041610.2, read on the forward strand.
CTTCGCCACCATCAAGGGCATCACCGCGGCCGAGACCGCCCGCCTCGCGGCCGGCCAGCCCTACACAAACCTGCAGGACCTGTGGCAGCGCGCCCGCCCGTCCCTGCCCCTTGCGCAACGCCTGATCCGCATCGGCGCCCTCGATGAGCTCGCGGCAGACCTGACCCGCCGCGACCTGCTGCTGCAGGCAGCCGAACTCCACCGGCAGTACCGCAACCGCGCCGCCACCGACGGGCAGCTGCCGCTGGGCGGAGAACTCGTCACCGCGACCCCGAGCGGCCTGCCGGAGATGACCAGCCGCGACAAACTCGGCGCCGAACTCGACACCCTCTCCATCGACGTGAGCCAGCATCTGATGGAGCACCACCACCGGCTCCTGCGCGAGCTCGGCGCCACCGACGCCGCCCACCTCCGCGCAATGATCCCCGGACAGCCGGTCCTGGTCGCCGGAGTACGGGCCTCCACCCAGACCCCGCCGATCCCGTCCGGCAAGCGGGTCATCTTCGTGACACTGGAGGACGGCTCGGGCCTGGTCGACATCGCCTTCTTCGAGGACTCCCACGAGCACGTCGCGCACACCGTGTTCCACTCCGGGCTCCTGCTGGTGCGCGGCACCGTCGAAGCCCGCGGACCGCGCCGCACCGTCGTCGGCGCGATGGCCTGGGACCTGGAAGAAGTCGCCGCGGCCCGCCGCGACCTGGGCCCGCAGGCCGCGCTGGAACTGCTCGGACGCACCGCCCCCGCCCCAACCCCGGCGCAGCCCGCCGCGCCGCAGCGGACGCTGGCCGACGGCCCGGCGCACGTCTCCATCCGTATGCCGACCTCCAGCCCGCCGGTTCCCGCTCGGCGGACCTGCGCCGTCTGGGACACCGAAGTCGGGGAAGTGCAGGGTGATCATGACGTGCGGCCGCAGCATTCTCCGCCTCTCCTTCGACCTGCCGCCCGACGCCGACGCCGAACTCCCGGAACGGCTGCGCCGCTTGCTGGAGGACTTCACGCCGCGCGTGCAGCTGCTCGAGGACGGTGCCCTCCTCGACCTCACCGGAGCAACCCGGTGGTGGCAGCGCGATGCCCGCGGCATCACCGAACTCGTCCAGCTCCGCGTGCTCGCCTACTTCGGGGTGCGCAGCTCGGCCGCCGTGGCCAGCACCCCGATGCTCGCCACCATGGCCTGCGCCCTCACGCCGCTCGGGCGGCGCACCGTCATCGACGACTCCCCCGAGGCGATCTCGGCCTTCCTCCGGCCCCGGCCCGTGCGGGAACTTCCCGGCGTCGGAGGGAAGACCGCCGCGCTGCTGGGCGAGTACGGACTGCACACCGCCGGCGACGTCGCCGACGTCCCCCAGCACACACTGCAGCGCCTCCTCGGTGCCCGCGCCGGCCGCGCCCTCCACGAGCACGCCCGCGGCCACGACACCACGGCGGTCGACCCCACCCCGGCCCCGGCGAGCCTCAGCACGGAACACCGCTTCCCCCGGGACGAACTCGACCCGGCCGCCCACCGACGCATCCTGCTCGCCCTCGCCGACGACCTCGGTGCCCGCCTCCGCGCCACCGACCAGATCGCCACCGGCGTGACCTGCACGATCCGCTACGCCGACCAGACGGCCACCCGCCGCAGCCGGACCCTGCCCGAAGCCACCCAGCACACCGTCCTCCTGGCCCGCGCCGCGTACGCGCTGTACGACTCCCTCGGTCTCCAGCGCGCCCGGGTCCGCGGCATCGCGCTGCGCGCCGACGCCCTTCGGCCCGCCGACCGGGCCGCCCGGCAGCTCACCCTCGACGGCGGTGACGACAAACCCCTCGCGATCGAAGCCGTCGCCGATCGTGCCCGGGCCCGTTACGGACACCAGGTGATCTACCCCGCCGCCCTCGCCATCAGCTCACCTCCACCGTCAGCCCGGCAGTGGGACCGAGGCCGTCGTTGAGAGGACGCGCACGGACGTCACGCGACATAAGCGCGCGGCAGGCGATGGTGGGCACCCCTGCCGAGGAACGCCGATGATTCAGGACGGAGATAGGGACCTGCGCGTCCCGGACGACGGCGGACGGCCGGCACGCGAGGAAGTCGCCCGGCTGATCTGTCTCTGTGACGCGATCGCAGACGGCTGCCGCACCGGCGCGGACTACATCCAGGTCGCCGACAACGTGCTCGAAGCTCTCACCCGGCGCGGGCTCCTCAGGACAGAGGCAACTGACCGAGCGGCCGACCGCGGTCGGCCTGCGCCTCCAGCAGAGCTGCCACGTCCGGCTCCCTCGTGAAGACGGGGCCGTCCCAGTACGTCGGGACCACCACGGGCGTGAGGCGCACCTCGGCGCCGTGGGCGCGCGCGGTGTCGAAGATGGTCTGCAGCATTGTCATGCCTGCCAGGTCGAGTGCGCCGAGGCGGGCATGCTGCCGCGTCGGTGATCTCGTCATCGACCCATGGGATGCAGACGGCGTGGGCGGTCCCGCGCGGCGTGCGAGCGGAGCGCGGGACCGCGTGCCCTGCTGTCCTGTCAGCGAGCCGGGCACTTACGACAATACGGATGTCGGTGCCCTGGGAGGGGGCAGCGCGCCGGTCGTGACCGCCCGGGGGCGGATCCGGGCCGTCGTTCCCACTCGGCCATGCGTGGGGAGGTGCGGGGCCTGTCAGAGAAGGCGCAGGACGCCGACGACCTTGCCGAGGATCTGCGCGTCGTCGCCGGGGATGGGCTTGTAGGCGGGGTTGCGGGGCATCAGCCACACCTGGCCGTCCTGCCGGCGCAGCACCTTGATCGTGGCCTCGTCCTCCGGGAGCGCGGCGACGATGTCGCCGTGGTCGGCACTGTCCGTCTTCCGCACGGTGACGATGTCGCCGTCGCAGATCGCCGCGTCGATCATGGAGTCGCCGACCACGGTCAGGGCGAACAGGTCGCCGTCGCCCACGATCTGGCGGGGCATCGCGTTACGTAAGCTCGCCAGCTGTCGAGCACATGCGCCGTTACGGCCTATCCACCCCCCCTCTTTGTGCACCGCCGTACACGCCTATGGGAGGGGAGCCGCAGGACGCCTCTCCGGAGACCGACACTGAGGAGGCGAGCGCCCCTCCGGTTGCAGCGCCCCGCACAAGGTTCTTTACTGGCAGGTACAAATCTATCCAAACCATGCGGTCCGTGAGGTGGGGCGGCGGTGGACTACGCCGTCGCCGAGGGCGCATTGCCGTGTGCCGGCGCGCTGGGCCTTCAGCAGGCCTCTGGTCGAGTTTCCGCAAGGGAGACGTGGACATCATGGGACAGCTTGACGGAAAGATCAGCCTGGTGACTGGCGGCTCGACCGGGATCGGTCTGGCCATAGCCCGCCGGTTCGTCGCCGAGGGCGCCACCGTGTACCTCACTGGCCGGCGCAAAACCGAACTTGATGCGGCCGTGGAAGCCCTCGGGGGGCGGGCCATCGGCATACAAAGTGATGTCTCGCATCTCGAGGCTCTGGATCACCTCTTCGCGATCATCCAGGGAGGTAGCGGTCGGCTGGATGTCGTCGTCGCCAACGCTGGCGGCGGCGAGCTGGCGCGACTGGGAGAGATCACCGAGGAGCAGTACCGTTCGACCTTCGACATCAACGTCAAGGGGACCATCTTCACGGTCCAGAAGGCACTCCCATTGCTCCCCGACGGAGCCTCGGTCATCCTGCTCTCGTCCACCAACGCGTCGATGGGCGTCCAGGCCATGACGGTCTACAGCGCCACCAAGGCGGCCATCCGCAACCTTGCCCGCACCTGGGCTGCCGAACTCGCGGGGCGCGGTATCCGGGTCAACGCCCTGAGCCCGGGACCGATAGAGACCCCGGGCATCCGCGGTCTGGGCAGTCCGTCAAAGGGCGAAGAACAACTGGCCGACAGTCTCGCCAACGAGATTCCCCTCGGCAGGATAGGACGCCCCGACGAAGTCGCCGCCACAGCCGTCTTCCTCGCCTCCGATCAGAGCTCCTTCACCACGGGAGCCGAACTCTTCGTCGACGGCGGCCTCGTCCAGGTCTGAACCCGGATCCACCGGCTTGATTGTGGTGTGATCGGTTCGGGGTCGTGCAGGGCGTGTCGGGGCTGAGTTGCGGATTCGGGCGTGGGGCGGCCGCTGGTCTGCCCAGCCTTTCCACTTTTCCGCAGTTCTCGGGCCCTTTCGGGCAGGTCGGTCGGGGAGTGTCAGGGGGCTGGTGGCGCGTGCACGATGCTGAAGAGCTGGGTGAAGTCCGTGCTCCAGGGCCAGCGTTCGGGCAGGTGCAGGGTGAGGCGGCGGGCGGAGCGGGCCAGGCGGGCGGGCACGTTGATCAGGTGGTCACGGATGGTGGCGGTGGTCGCTCTGGCATGGAACGTGCCGGCCAGTGCGCCAGCGGCGCGGGTCAGGTTGTGCGCCAGGGCGGCCAGGGCGAGCCACGCGGCATTGGCCTGGAAATGCCCGGAGGGTGCGTGGGCGAAGGCGCTGTTCTTGACATCCGCGATCACCTGCTCGACGACAGCGTGCCGTCGGTGATCACGCTCGGCATCGTTCAAGGAGAGCGGGGAGTCGGTGAACGCGGCGTGGTAGCGCCAGGTGTCAAACAGCGTGCCCTGTCCGGCGGGGACGGTGCCAGTGCTCAGGCGTTTGACGCGGCGCACGATCAGACGGGCGGTGACCTGCTGCTTCTTCGGCTTGGAAGTGAAGGCGGTGTAGCCGGTCTCGGCTATCTCGGCGTCGGAGATCCAGCACTGGCCCTCCTCGTCCCAGACCGCCTTGGGGTACTTGATCGGCATCCAGGCGTCCTCATCGATGCGGGCGATGGCGGCCTTGACGGAAGCGTTCATCCGCACGGTGATGGAGAACCGCGCGCCCAGCGCCCGGCAGGAGTTGACGACATCGGCGCCGTAGAACGCCGAGTCCGCGCGCATCACCAGCAGGCCATTCGCGCCGCAGGCGCGGGCGGTGCGGATGGTCTCGGCGACGAACGCTGCCGCCCCGCGCGCGGAGTTCGATGGTCCCTTGCGCAGCCTCGTGGCGGCGATCACCGGGGCGGCCAGGGGTGTGGAGACGATGCCGAGCAGCGCGTTCAGGCCCTTGACCTTGCTGTATCCGTAACCGGTGCCCTGCTTGGCGTAGCCGTAGGTGCGGCGGATGGTGTCATCGATGTCCACGTAGGCGACCTGGTCCGCGCCGGGCAGCAGCGGGGCGTGACGGGCCAGTTCGGGAAGGAACCGGCGGGCCACGGCGTGCAATTGCTTCACATGCCCGTGCGTGAAGGAACGCAGAAACGACCCCAGCGTGGACGGGGCCCGCACACCGGAGAACAGGCGGCCCATCGCGCCGTGCCGTAGCCGGTGCATGTCATCGATGCTGTCGGCGCCCGCGACCATGCCGCCCACCAGCGACATCACTTTCGCCGCGGGGAAGGCACCGGTGCCGTCCTTCGAGGCCGGCAGACGGATGTACTCCCCGACCAGTGCGGGCAGACCGCACCGCTCGGCCAACCGCACCACCGGCTCCAGGCCGCCGTACGCGATTAGGTTCGGGTCGTCGAACGCGGATGAGACCGCCGCTGCGGCATGGGAAGATTGCATCTCGGAAGTGCCTTGCTGATCGCGCCTGATGTGGTCCTAGAGAAACCCCATCATCGCAGGTCACAAGGCACTTCTTCGTTCCCCGAGAAACTGTCCACAGACATCAAGCCGGTGGATCCAGGCTGAATACGACCGCCATACGTCGGCGGAGGCGCGAAGAGGGGCAGGAAGACGGCCAGGCCCGCCAGTCGACTGAGGTTTTTTCATGGGTTTTCTTAGGCGATCGAGCTTATGCGGCCGCCTGATCCGCAGCTGCTCGATCCGGAGGAGCTGGTCATGCCCGCACGACAACCAGGGCGCCGAGTCTGGGGCGAGAGAGCCTATCCCCGCCTTGAGGAAGATCAACTGGCCCGCCTTTCCGAGTTCGGCGTTTCCCAGAAAATCTCCGCAGGGCAATTCATATTCCGCCTAGGAGATGACAAGTATGACCTGGTGGTCATCGACAAAGGGCAGCTCGAAATCATCAAGGAAGCGGGACCAGGCTATCCCGAGGAAGTAATCGCAACTTTCGGCCCCGGAGAGTTTATCGGTGAACTCAGTATTCTTACTGGGCAGTTCGTGTACCTCCCTGCTCGCGCGGTTACGGATGGCCGCATCTATCGAATTCCACCCGGCCGGTTCCGCTCGCTCATGGAGACCGAGACAGCACTCTCCGACATTTTGATCACCGCATTCAGGGCTCGACGTGAAATATTGATGGAGTCGGCCTCTCACACCATCGAGATCATCGGTGGCGCTTCTTCTGCCGGGTGCATGGCGCTGCGCTCGTATCTTGAACGCATGGCACTACCGTATTCCTGGATGGACGAGGCCACCCCCGACGGACTGCTGCTGATGCGGCTCGCTTCGCTCACCGCCGGTGACTTGCCTGCCGTTCTTCTTCCTGGACGCACTCTGCGCAACGCTACCCCAGGAAGCCTCGCGGTGAATCTGGGACTGTCACATGAAAAAATCAAGGACCAAGAAATAGACCTTGCTGTCGTCGGGGGCGGCCCCGCCGGGCTGGGCGCCGCGGTGTACGGATCGTCGGAAGGGCTTGGAACCGTCCTGCTTGACGCCGTGGGACCTGGAGGTCAGGCAGCAGCAAGTTCCCGCATCGAGAACTACCTGGGATTTCCTAACGGCATCAGCGGTGCTGAACTTACCCGCCTTGCCGCCGTACAGGCACTGAAGTTTGGATCTCACCTCTACTCGCCTTCGCGCGCCGTGAGCCTTCAGCCCCTCGCCGACCGGATAAGAATTTCCCTGTCCGACGGCACGGATATTCTCGCGCGCGCCGCTATTATCGCAACCGGCGCGCATTACCAGTCGCTCCCCATTGCCCGCTGGAAATATTTCGAAGGGGCTGGAATCTACTATGCTGCGACTGAGTTGGAAGCTCGCTCGTGCGCGGGCAGGCCGGTAGCCGTGGTGGGGGGAGCGAACTCCGCAGGGCAAGCAGCTCTGTTCCTGGCCGATAAGTCACTGGCGGTCAGCATCATCGTGCGCCGCGACAATATCGGGGCTCGCATGTCCTCTTATCTGGTCCACCGCCTTCTCGCGGATCCGCGCGTCACGGTGCACACGTCGAGCGAAGTTACAGCACTCGAAGGGGAAGGCTCCCTGGAGGCCATCAGGATCAGAAATTCCGCTACCGGCCTCGAGTCACTGGCGAGCTGCAGCGGACTCTTCTGCTTCATTGGCGCGACACCGGCAACCGCATGGCTGAATGAGGCCTGCGCAGCCGACAAAGACGGATTCATATATACCGATGTGCACATTGCAGACGCATATCTTGGGCCAGCCTGGAAGGAACTGCAACGCGCTCCTATTCCCTTTGAAACGAGCATTCCACGAGTTTTTGCCGCAGGCGATGTACGGCATGGGTCAATTAAGCGCGTTGCAGCCGCAGTCGGCGAAGGCGCCTCTGCCGTTTCTTCCGTTCATCGGGTCATAGGGATGTCCGGGGCTGTTGCATTTTGAGGGGCCGACGCGAGCGGCACGAGTACGGCGGTTCGGGCGAGTCGGCATCGAAGGCAGCGAAACAGGCGCGCGCAGTCCTGTCTTCGCCCGCAATGCCTCGTACACCGCGTACGATTCTCATATGGCCCGGCCTCGGCAGTTCGACGACGAAGAGGTTGTGCGGGCGGCTCGGGACCAGTTCTGGTCCCACGGTTACGACCGAACCTCTATCGACGATCTGAGCGCTGTCACAGGTTTGGGACGCGGAAGCCTGTACGCGGCCTTCGGAGACAAGCACACCCTGTTCCTGCAGGCTCTGGACAGCTACAACAGTGACGCGATCGGAGTCTGGCATGCGGCCTTGCACGGCCCGGGGCCTGCCCTGCCTCGGCTGGAGCGCCTTGTATGCGACATCTCCGAAGCGATCAGCAAGGACGTGGAGCGGCGCGGCTGCATGATGGCCAGGAGCGCTACGGAACTCGCCGCAGTCGACAAGAGCGTTGCCGAGCGGACAGCTGCCACCGTCCGCGGGCTGTACGGCGAGCTGTCGGACTGCATCGTCCGGGCCCAAGAGGAGGGTTCGCTGGATGCCGACGCGGACGCGGACGGGCTCGCAAGCCTTCTCCTTGCCGTACTGCGAGGACTGGAGGCCCTGGGCAGGGCGGGAGCCGCAGCGGAGGTCGTCATCGGGGCTGCCCAGCAGGCTTTGGCCCTTCTGCCCCGCGCTTCGACGAACGAGCGGGCGCCGGATCGGCAGGAAGGCCGTTTAGTGCCGTGACCCGGTCCGGGTACAACTGGGCACGAACATGTGATGGTGGGCCGGGAAGGCTCAGCCGGTCATGGCTTGTGCGGTGTGATCAGGTACTTCGCGCTGGTGGCGTTGCAGGTGTAGGCGAGGTTCGCCTGCGGGTGCAGCGGTTCGGCCAGTGAATTCTCCTGGGTATACCCGCTGGAGAATGTGGTCTTCAGTCCGGCCGGCACCCGTTCCTGCAGCTCCTGGAGCCTGGCCGGTCCGATGCTCTGCAGGAAGGGGCCGAGCAGCCAGCCACCGATGCTCCAGCTCATCCCGAAGTTCTGGCGCAGGACCGTGGGCCCGCGGTCCAGGCCGCTGTGAGTTGGAGAGCCGCGGCTTGAATCGTCGGCCGCCCACGTCGGCTCGCGTGCTTTGCGGGCCGGGCGCTTCTGGGCGGTCAGCTTGGGTCGGTTCCGGCCGACAGCACCGCGATCTCGGCGCGCGCCGCAGCGACCAATTCGGTGTTGGTGTTCGCGTACCCGGCCAGTCCCCAGCCGCCGTCGGGCGCCTCGGTGAGCAGCACCCAAGTCCGCTCGGCAAGTGTGGCGTCGCCGGCCGCCTCGGCGATCAGATCGGTGAACTGGCGGACGACCGCGAGCTGCTTGTCGCGGTCCAGGGCGTCAGCGTTGGTGAGCACCTGTACACGCACGTACGTGCTGTCGCCGTCGACGTTGGAGACATGAGTGGCGGGCTGGTCGTGGACGAACGCTGCGGTGTTCTTGCGGAACATCGGGATGTCGGGCACCTGCTCGATGACCATCAGCGTGCGGGCGAGGTCCTGGGCCAGTTTCTTGGGGTCGGCGAAGGTGCTGGCCGCGGCGTAGACGTCGATCATGGGCATGGTTTTTCTCCTGGGGATCCGGTCGCGAAGTGCATGTGCCGCGGTCTTGTCCGGCGGGCGGACCACCACGGCCGTGCCGTGCGGGCCTCGCCGCGCGGCGGGGGTTCAGCCTCGCTTGACCACGGCGATGCGGGGCCAAGCGCCACAGTGCGGTGCGGGGGTTCGGTCGCCGGCAGTTCGAGCATGGCCTTGAGGAAGCCTCCACAGCAGATCGGCTTGTCTCCGGGTCCCTGGGCGCCTGCACCACCTGGGATACGACAACCTGTCATGCCATGAAGATCCAGACGATATGTGAAGCCTGATTCGGGCGAAAACCATCGAGCAAGATCCCCGGCAGCATGGCTGGCGGAAGGCCTCGGCCCGTTGGCCGGTTTGCACGGGGCGCGCTCCTTCACGAACCGGCTGGAACCAGGCGTGGCCCTGCCGTCCGCGGCGAACCGTGGGGGCAACGCCACGCCCGATCACCGGCACTTCGCGATCGACGGCCGTTCGTTGGCCGACGGCGCTCCCGGTAGCGTTGTGCCGCGGGTTGTCGCGGTCAGCCGAACAGGCCAAGACCGCCGATGTACACCGCGTTCGGGTTCAGGCGCTCGGGGAAGCGACCGGTGAGGCCGGCGTAGAACTGCTGCAGGTCGCTGCTGCTGTCGATGACCTCACGCGCCGCGACGAGGTACGCCTTGGTGTCCGCGATCTGACGGTTGGCGTCGTTGTCGCGCTCCTTGCGCTTGTGACCGGCAACAATGAGGCTCGGCTTCAGCTCGGCGACCTTGCCGATGGCCTCGATCCACCGCTCGACGCCGTCGCCCTGTGCCTCACGCAGCATCTGGTGGTAGCCGTCGTAGATCACGTCGCCGGCGACGACGAGCCCGATCGCGGGCACGTGGAGCACGGCAGAGTGGTCCGTGTCGCCGTGGCCGGCTTCCACGATGCGCACCTCGTGCCCCTCCAAGGGGATCAGGCCGTCCCCGGGGGTGCTCACCTCGAGCTTCGTGTCGGGAATCTGGCCGGGGAATGACGCCTCCCACCAGGCAAGGCCCGCGCGCGAAGCCTCCATCGCCGTGGCCGTGCCCGCGGCGGCGACGATCGTCGCCCCGAACCGTTGCGCCAGGCGCGGCGCGCCGAACCAATGGTCGCCATGCCCGTGCGTGATGAAGATGTGGGTGAGGGTGCGGCCGTAACTCTCCACCCAGTCGCCGACCGCATCGGTTTCGGCGATGGTGAACGGCGGGTCGACCAGCACGGCGTGCTTCTCGCCGTACACCAGTGTGGTCGACAGCGGAGACCAGCGCGGCGTTTCGCCGTTCGGCAGCGGCGGGGCGGTCTGCTCGATGGGGTCGGTGATGTAGACGGCGTACTCGAGCGGTGTGGACATCGGTCGCTTCCATTCGCGTCGGCGGGCGCGGACCTTCCGCGCGTCGCTGGTTCCGCCTGGTCCTGAGACAGGCGAGTCTTCGAGTCAGGATGACCGGCACGATGCACAGCGTGCCGACTTCATCACACGTCGCGATCAAATGACATGCGATGTCCTGATGGGATGCACGTACGGGGCTAAGCCCCCCCCCCGTGGATTCGATGGAGGCTTTACCTCCGGATGTGCGAGGGGCCCAGGATCCGATCATCCTTACTATGCTATGCAACATAGCATAGTCATTGGGGTTGATGGCGTGCCGGACAAGGAATCAGGGAAAATGGCGGGCGTGTCGAAGAGCGTGCGTGAGGCGATGATCGAGGCGGCGTGGCTACTGATTGCCGAGCGGGGCCTGGAGGGCATGGCCACCCGGGAAGTCCTGGCCCGCACGGGGGCACCGCGCGGGTCGGTGTACCACCACTTCCCCGGCGGGCGCACCGAGCTGATCGAGGCGGCCATCGACCACTCCCGGGCCTGGATGCAGGACCAGATCGCCGCCATCGACCCCCGTCAGCCCGACGACGTGGTCGCCGGGTACATCGCCATCTGGCGGCGCGTCGTCGAAAGCACCGACTTCCGGGCCGGCTGCGCCACCACCGGGGCCGTGACCGGCGGGCACGACGCCGGCATCCTCGAGCGTGCCAACGCCGCCTTCGACGCCACCGTCGAGGCACTGACCGCGCTCTTTGCCAAGGTCGGACTGGAGCCCGCCGAGGCCGCCTCGCGCGCGACGCTGCTCATGTACGCCGTCGAGGGCGCGGTCATCCTGGCCCGGGCCCGCCGCTCGGTGGAGCCGCTGGAGTTCACCGTCCGGCAACTCAGCACGCGCCCCGCCGGCTGAACGCTGACGGCCGGGAGGTGATGCGACAACTGCTGCAGGGCCACATGGACCTGCGGTGCATACGCGAGCCGAGACAGAAGTCGTCGGCGCCGACCAGGTGACGCGGCGTAACGTCGAGCCCGGACACACCCGGTTGCTGTTCACACTGTTCGGGACGGTGACCGTCGCGCGGATGGCCTACCGGGCGATCAGCGCGTCGCATCTGTATCCGTTGGACGCCGGACTGAACCTGCCGGCCGAGCGCTCCGGGCACGGGCTGCGGAAACTGGCCGAGATGCACCATTTAGTCGAACTGGTCCGTGGCTGCCATCGCGATCATCTTCGCGGCGGCGACGCCGGATACCTGCCTGTCGGGGGAGGTCTCTGGCATCCAGTGGCCGGTGGTCCTGGAAGCGCGGGGCTCAGGGTGCGACCAGGTCGTGGCTGTCCCCTATCAGTTCCCGGATCAGTTCTTCCGGGACATCGCCGGCCAGCGAAATGTTGACCCAGTGTCGCTTGTTCAGTTTGTACGCCGGGTGCACGGACTCGAAGCGGTTCCGCAACTCGGCGACCCGCTCCGGATCGGCCTTGACTGTCACCTGGTCGTCCGGGAACTCGTGGCCACTGAGGATGGCGAACACCTTGTTGTTCGCCGCTGTCTTGAACACCACGCGGTCCGGGGCGAACGGACGCGACTCGCTGACTCCGGCGAAAGAGAGCGCCAGCTCCCGGACGTCGTCCACGTTCATGGCTGCCTCGCTTCCATAACTGCACTTACACGGCTTCGTCGGATCCCTCGGCTTCACCGACCACCAGGACTTCCGCCCGTGGTAGCAGCGGCTACTAGGGGCGGATGAGGACGGTGCCGACCTTGCCGGGCCGCACCGCGTGCGTCACGGCGGTGGCCAGCTCGTCAAGGCCGTACGTGGCGGCCACGTCGAACCTGTCCTTGAACTCCAGCGCGATCAGCGTCGCGGCGACGACGTCTGATGCCCGCCTCTCGGCGGATGCCTCCACCAGCCACCGGCCGAGGGTCGCGCCCCGCACCGTCAGCGCTTGGTGCAGCAGCGTCGACGCATGCACCGAGATCGGCTCCTCGGCGAGTTCCCCGTAAATGACCAGCCTGCCGCCCGGCGCCAACAGGTCGAGAAGGCTTTCCGTCAGCTGTCCGCCGACAGGGTCGAAGGCCACACTGATCGGGCGGCCATCGGCTGCCTTGCGGGCCTCGTCGGCCCAGCCCGGATGCTCTGTCACCACGACCGGGACGTCCGGGAACCGCTCACGCAGCTCGGCGGCACCGCGGTCACTGCGGACGACGTTGACCAGGCCCACATTGTGGTACTGCATCACGCCCGTTACCAGCCGTCCGACCGACGAGCCGGCGGCGGCCTGCACCAGATAGCCGTCGTATCCCAAGGACGGGTGCTCCTCCGCCTCACGGCGCAGCATCACCGCGGTGAGCGGATTCGTCAGCATCTGCGCGGCGACCTCGTCCGACAGCTCGTCAGGTACGGGGACGACGATCCCGGCGTCCGCCAGGATCCACTGTGCCCATCCCCCCAGGGGAAAGACCGTTACACGGCCGCCGACTACGACGCCCGGTGCTACGCGCGTGTCCGGGCCGATGGCCTCCACCACGCCGGTCGCTTCCACGCCGATCGGTACCGGCTCTGCTGCAGTCGCGGGGAAGGCATCGAGGCGTAGGAGATCACCGGGGTGGACCGGGAAGGCCGTGGTGCGGATGAGGACCTGACCGTGCGCAGGCGCTTCCGGTTCGGGCTCCTCGATGACGGTCAGGACGTCGGCGGGCGCCCCGCTACGGGTCCAGACGACACGACGGTTCATGATTCTCCTTCTTTGCGCTGGTGTGTATGGGTTTTGGCCGGGGCATCAACCGACGTCCTGGAGCAGCAGGTGCTTCGCGCTGAGTGCTCCGTCCAGCTGCATCAGCCGGCCTCCCTCCCGCAGGCCGCCGAGGTCCAGGGCGGCGAATCCGAATTCGCCGAGCAAGCCGGCCATGGCCGCCTTCGCGTCGGCGTCATCGCCCGCGTAGAAGACCACCTGACGGCCGTCCTCGTGCTGGGGGTCCGCGGCGATGAACGCGGCGAACAGGGTGTTGAACGCCTTCACGATCCGAGCTCCGGGAAGGCGCTCGGCGACCCACTCGCTGCCCGTGAGGTCCCCGACGTCGTACCGGCCCCGCCAGGGGTTGGCCGCGGCGAACTGATTCGTCGTATCCACGACGATCTTCCCGGACCAGGCGGTGAGGCCGGTCAGGTCGGGCACTGCGGAGAACGGCACCGCGAGGAAGACGAGGTCGGGCTGCGCCGCCTCCTCGGCTGTCACGGCGTGGGCCTTCGGTCCCAGCTGCTCCACGACTGCCTTGAGCGTTTCCGGGCCCCGGCTGTTGCCGATGAGTACCTCATGTCCGTGCCGGACGGCCTTGTCGGCGACGGCCTGCCCGATCTCTCCCGCGCCGAGAATTCCGATGGTGCTCTGTGCGGCCATGCTGCCCCTCCTTGATCGTGTGTCGGGGGCCGTGCCGGCGTTCCGGCAGCGGCTGTGTGATCGGCTCCGGCCGCTTCCTGCCGGGATGGTCCCGGCTTCGGCGGCGCCTATGCGCGGTGCGGGTTGAAGTCCAGGAGGACCTTGCCGTTCTCCCGGAAGTACGCGAGCGCCTCGGGAAAGTCCGCCGCCTTGTAGACGGGCGCGGAGGGCAGGACGAGTTTTCCCTCGGAGACCAGCTGCGCGGACTCCGCGTTCAACGCCGGAAGCCGGGGAAGAAATTCGTCCTGGTACATCCAGAATTCCGTCGTGGTGATGTTCTTCGTCGCCAGCACGTCGGGATCGGGCGTGAACGCTTGGCCGCTCATGTACCCGTAGATCGCCAGCAGGGCCCCGTCGGTCAGTACGTCCAGCAGCAGTGCGGTCGCCGTACCGCTGACACCGTCGAAGCCGAGGAGCACCGGATCGGAGCCGATGGCTTCCCGCACGCGCGCGCCGGCGTCCGCGGAGTCGACCACCACGATGTCGGCCCCGAGGTCACGGAGTTCGCTCACGAGTTCCGCGCGGCGCACGATGTTGATCGTGCGCAGCCCTCGTTCCTTGGCGAACACGATGACGGACCGGCCTACCCCGCTGTTGGCCGCGTTCTGCGCCACCCAGGATCCGGCCGGAAGGTCACGCAGGCCGACCAGGAGCCCCGCGGTGACGGGATTGATGGTGAGCATCGCCGCCTGTTCAAGACTGATGGACTTGTCCACAACGGTCAGGTCCGCTGCCTCGGCCACGACCCGCTCGGACCAGGAAAAGACGCCGAAGGGAAGCAGAACCCTCTCACCGGGGCTGACCTCCGTGACGCCGGGCCCCACGGATACGACCGACCCCACACCCTCGTTTCCGATAGCCGTCGGCAGCTCGGGGCGTACGGGGTAGATACCTTGCGCCAGGAGAAGGTCGTGGTGGTCGAGCGGGGCGTACTCGACCTGGACCAGCGACTGTCCGGCGGCGGGAGGCGGGAGCTCGGGCACGTCCACTACCTTCAGGTTCTTCTCCGGCTCCCCGAACCGAGTGAGATGAATGGCAAGCATGGGCCACGACTCCTTGCTTTGTCGTTTCCTCGTTCGAGCCATCGCTTTGGGTGCCGACCGTCCCGTTCCCGACGGTTTCCACGGCAGTATCCAGCTCGGTCCCGGTCCGGCCCGTGAGGTGCACGGTGGAATCCTCGGCAACGAGCTGGCGGGCTATAAGCCGGACCGATCCCGGTCGCACGGGCGCCAAATCGCCCTTGCCGTAAAGATGTGCCAGTACGTCCCGATCTGTACTTACTAGTAAAGAACTCATACGGGGCCACTGCAACCGGAACAAATCCCGTGGCCTGCGCGACACGTATGGCAACTCGGCTCCCAGCGCTGACCGTGCCAGACAAGGCTGAAACGGTCAGCCCAGGGTGGTGAAGCGCTGGCGGTCGGCGACGGCGTAGCCGGCGACCGCCCGGTCGGCGGCGACAGCCCGCTGCAGGCCGTCGATGACCGCGGGCAGGCTCGCGGCGGGCATCGCGCAGGTCAACTCCTGTGCGGGAAGGCCGGTACGGGCGCGGCTGACCGCGCATCCCGGACTGACCGCGATCTGGCCGTTGTAAGCCAGCGGAACGATCTGGCATTGCGGCCTGGAGGAGAGCCGCAGGTCCGGGCACGCGCCCTGGAGCGTCATGAGCGAGGCAGGCGAGAGGCGGACGAGTACGACATCCGGGCCGGTCGCGGCCGTGAGCGGTTCGTAGCGGATCGACGTCGGCCGGAACGGCAGATGTCCCACAAGGCCGAGGTCCGCCGGGGTGATCCAGCCACTGTCGATCAGGGCGGCGGTGTCGGCCCCGGACGCGGCGCCGGCCATGTCGACCAGGCCATGTGTATAGCTTCCGGTGCTGCAGTTGGCGTGGTCCGCGGCGCGCGTGTCGAGGGACTGCCGCTGGGCGGGTTCCCAGAAGCAGCAGCCCGCAGGCTGGGCGGGCAGACTCCCGTCGCGAGAGGTGACGGGCTGTGTGCCGAAGGTGATCGCGACCGGCGGGTGCGCGAGGTCCAGGAGTTCGACGAGTGGAGCCGCCCATGCGGATGCGGACGTCATGGAGACACCTTTCGTGCGGGGACTGTGTCACCGGGAGCTGCCGCCCGGGAAGGCGACCCGGATGCGATGGTCGTCGATGTCGAGGTCGAGCTGGATCGAATCGGCACCGGTGACATGCCAGCCGGCCGAGTCCTGGTTGTCGACGGTGACCGAAACCCCGGCGGGGGCAGGCAGCCGATCGATCGTAAAACTGGTGGGTGTTCCTCGTCGGGACGGTGTGGCAGCCGTGGTCTCGATGTCGAGGACGCGGTGGACCATGTCGTTCCGGGCGCGCCGGATGCCGATGCCGGGGTAATCGACGTCCCTGAGTCGCGGTTCCGACGTCGAAGCGGGCAGGGGTTCGTTGAAGATCCGCCACCACGCTCCCGGGGCGCCGCTCTCGGCGAGCATCAGGATGGCGTTGATCTGCCCGCGGGGCCAGGTGGAGTCGTAGCCGAACCAGAATCCGAACCGGTCGTTCTCCTCGCCGAAGAACCGGGGCTGGTATTCGCTCTCGATGTAGTCCCGGATGCGGTCCTCGGTGGCGGTGTCCTGCACCTCATGTGCCATCCACAGGGCTGTGCTGAGGTGGTTGGGGTCGGCCTGGAGCCTGCCCAGCGGGAGATCCGGGTCGAACCAGCCGAGTCGCCGCATCGCCAACTCGTAAATCCACAAGGAGAATTCGCGGTCCTGCGGATACATGTACAGCAGGCAGGGGAACACCCCGTGGGCCACGGAGGGACCGGGCAGCGAGTGGAGACGTTGCTCCATCGGGTCGTAGTAGAGCGCGAAGGTACGCAGCTCGCCGGAGCGGGTCAGGCTCATGTAGTGCCGGCGGAGGTAGTCGAACCAGCGGGGGACCGGCTCGCTCAGGGTGGTTCCGAGCTGCGAGTCGTAGAGCTTGAGCCCGAGTCCGGTGGCGCTGACGCAGAACGGCCAGATCTTGGTGTTCTCGCAGTGTGGGCCCTGGGGGCGGCTGCGGAACTGGGCGGAGATGAATTCCGCGATCCGCGCGTGGGTCCAGGTGAACTGGCGGCTCTGGTATCCGGTGATCTCGAACGGCCGGTGCTCGGTGGCCTCTGCGGAGACGTAGCGGCGTATGCCGAGGACCAGGTTCAGCCAGCCCCGGTAGAAGACGTTGCCGTCGGCGCCGCACGGGTCGGGCTGCAGGCCCCATGGTTCGATCCCGTTTCCGGTCCATCCCGGTACCGGGTAGCGGCCGCGCAGCGGTTCGGGGATGAATGCCTGCCACGCGGGCGGATAGCGGTCCGCACCGGGATCGGGCCCGATCAGCGTGCACCAGTCGACCGCGCCCCAGAACGAGGTGTAGCGGCGCACGAGTTCGTCCGCGATGCGGGTGTAGACCTCCCGCCATGCCGGGGTCGCCTCCAGCATGACCGGGAGGACGTAAGCCATGTTGTGGACGTCGAACCGGGGGAACGCGCACATGGGCGGCGCGGTGTAACGGTCCCACCACGGCAGGGGTTCGCCCTGGTCGCTCCAGTCGTCCGGGGTGGTCGCCTTGTCCCAGATGTAGCGCAGCCAGCCCAGGGCACGGTCGTTCAGCGCGGGTGCGGCTGCTGCCGTCTCGGGGGTCACGGCGTGGGCGCTCATCACGGCTCCCGCAGCGGTTCCCCGTTGGTCCCGCGTACGATCCACAGCCTGGCCCTTGCGTTCCAGGCCCCCGTCCACTGCGGATCCAGCTGTCGCACAGCCGGCTCGATGATGATCGTCTCGACACCGTTCGCGGCCGGGTCGTGCGCCACATAGGCGCCCGGGAGGGCCCGTCGGGAATTGCCGGGCCCGCCGATGGGCACCACCTTCCGGAGCAGGCCACGGAACCACATCAGAAGCAGATGATTGCCCTCGACACGGACCGTTCCGTCAATGCGGTCGCGCATGATCGCGTCGATGGCGTCCGGCGAGAGCAGGTCACGAAGTGCGTGACAGCTGCTGGTGAAGCGGACCGCGAGGTCGGGCGATGCGGCCCTGCCCGACGAGGTGGAGACGCGGCGCCGCTGTCCGTCGAAGTCCCAGTGCCGCGCGGGACCGTCGTCGGAGGAGATCTCCACCGTGAGACCGCGCGTGATCTGGGACCGGAGCGCCGCGCTGCACCGCGTGGCCAGCACCAGCCCGTGCCCCGTCGACCACAGCAGCGCCCGCAGTCCGGCGGTCGCCGCCACATGCGATGCCCGCCGCTGCCCGTGTGCCCGGCCGGTCATGTCCATCATGGGGCCTTCTCTTCGCCGGCACCCGACAGGAAACTATGGATCAGCGCGGCGAATTCCTCGGGCCACTGCCACAGGAAGCCGTGTCCGGAGTCGGGGTAGATCCTGACGCGCGCGTTGGGCAGGTGTTGGGCCAGCAGCCAGGTGTTCGGTGTCGGGATCATGATGTCGTTGTCACCGTTGGCGACCAGAACCGGCTGGGTGATCCCGGCCAGCCGGTCCAGCTGGGACGGGTCGGGGATACCCCATTCGGTGATGGCGTCCATCTGGGCGTCGCGGGCCTGCAGACCGGCGGGCTTGTCCCGGTCTTCGGTGCGGGAGGCGCGCCGCTCCAAGAACTCCCGGCCCTTTTGCTGGCTGGTCGGGGAGACTTCGAAGAACAGGGACAGCAGATCCTCGGGATGATTGTCGGCAACATTGGCGAGGGCCTGGACGTCGTTGATCCAGCCGTGCATCAGCACACCGCTGCGCGGCCCGGTGCCGGCCAGCACGAGCCGGCGGACGAGCTGGGGACGGATCAGAGTGAGTTCCTGGGCCACCATCCCGCCGATGGAGAACCCGAACAGGTCGATCCTGGACAGCCCGAGTGCCTCGATGAAGGTGATGGCGTCGCGGGCCATCCCCGTGATGGTGGACGGCACCGTCCCGGTCGACAGACCGACACCGGCGTTGTCGACCGGGATGATCTCGCGATGGGCTGCGAGGGAGCCGAGCAGCAACGGATCCCAGTTGTCCAGATTGCCGCGGAAGTGCTGCAGCATCACCAGCGGAAGCACATCGTCGGAGGCGGTACCGAACCGCCGGTAGGCGTACGTGACCCCGTTGGCACCCTCGACGAACTGGTTCGGGGCGGTCAGCGCGATGTCGCTGGTCGACATGACGATCAACTCTTCCGTTTCGGTCGCTTCTGGGGCTCGGCTCGCGACGCACGGGCAAGCACACGGGTCGGCCGGGACGGGCGACCGCCGCCCCGATCAAGTGGCTCGCCACCGCCTCGTCGTCTGACCGAGACCAGGGGATCAGGCGTGGTCCGTCGCAGCCGCGTCATGCCCGAATGGTGTGCCGAAAGGTAGGGGGCTCAGAGGGCCCCGCCTCGTATGGGCCGACTTCTTGCCTGAGGCCGCGGCGACCGCCGACATCGCCTCGGACCGGCGCACGGGTCGAGCCTACGGCGCCGCATGTCAGGTCGCATCTTGAACCCGAGGGGCGCCCCTCGCATATCCTGACTAGGGACGCGGGCACTGCCCGGCTAGGCCCGTGTCCAGCCGCAACCGCGGAGGAGATGCCTCGCGATGAGCGCCGTAGGACGGTCCTGACGTGCAATCACCCAGATCGACCTGCCGGCCCGACGAGGGCACACGGGTGGCAAAGGAGACACTATGGACATCGAGGGTTCGGTCGCCCTGGTAACGGGAGCCAACCGCGGTATCGGCCGCGCGTTCGTCCACGCACTGATCGAGCATGGCGCCGCCAAGGTCTATGCCGGCGCCCGGGACCCGGCAACCGTGACCGGTGAGGATGCCGTCCCACTGCGTCTGGACGTCACCGACCCCGAGGACGTCGCCGTAGCCGCAGCGACCGCGGACGACGTCACGATCGTCATCAACAACGCGGGAACCTCGAGCGGCGACACCCGCCTCCTGGAAGGGCCCTTCGACGGTGCGCGCCAGGCCATGGAGGTCAACTTCTTCGGTACCTGGGCCGTCTGCCGGGCCTTCGCTCCGGTCCTGCGGCGCCATGGCGGCGGCGCCCTGGTCAACATGCTCTCCATGACCTCCTGGACCGGACGGCCCGACTTCCCCGGATACGCAGCCTCCAAGGCAGCCCAGTGGTCACTCACCGACTCCCTGCGCCAAGGCCTGCGCGAGCAGGGAATTCTGGTGATGGGTGTCCACGCGGGCTTCGTCGACACCGACCTCAGTGCCCGGGTCGACGAACCCAAGATCTCCGCCGCCGACGTTGCGGAGCAGACCATGCAAGCGATCGCCGCGGGACGGACCGAAGTTCTCGCTGACGAGCCCACCAGACAACTCAAAGCCTCTCTCTCCCAACCCCCTCTTGATTGAGCTTCCCGCCTGTGGCGATTAGCGTCACTCAGGACGGGAATCTGGGAGCAGGTGCTTGACTCCCGAACTGGGCCGCCGGAACAGGGAAATCACCCTCACGGAGAAGACCGTCAACCGGGCTCTTGCCGCGGCACGGGCACCGGTCGAACGTTGCGCCGTTGTTGCCCTCCCACAGCGACGTCCCCAACCCGTCGGGCTTCGAGGTCATATGGTTGCCGACGAGCAGCACGCTACTGTCGGCGTACTGACGTTCGGCTGTACGGCGAAAGCTATGCGCCGGAGACCGAGATGCTGTCCTGGTCGACACACTCCTGACCAACGGCCAGGCCGATGGGCTCGCCGGGGACTGAACTGTCGCGTCTCGGATTCCACGCAGCTTCCGCTTGCCGCGAGCTGGACGGGATGACAACGCGCCCTGCGGAAGATGCGGGAGTCCGAACGCGACCTGCGAGTCGAGACGCGTCCGTTCGGTCCGATTCATTGCGTGTACCGGCGAACGGGGCGACGCTGTGCAGATCACTGGCCTACTCGGCGGCGTGGAACCCGATGCGGTAGAGGGGGGTGTCGTCGTGGATGGGGCCAGATTGGGCGGCACGCCTACGTAGCGATTCGAGGTCGGGATCTCCGGTGCGGCGCAGATCGGCCTCGCTGATGTCGGAGAAGGGGACCTGCTCGACCGAGTCGACCACGATATGTCCGTCACCAACCTGGTAACGGCCACCCGGCTTCACCTGGGGCCGATGCCAGAGACGGAATGAAACGGTGATCGACCCGGAAAGCACTCCCGCCCGCAGATCACGGCTGAAGTCCATATACACACGTTACGACGGACAAGGCATGGACGCTGGATGGGAGGCAAGCCGTCCGCGCGATGCGTGCCTCCATGAGACGGCGCGTCCCTACCTGATCGGGTGATAGCGCCACACCTGTTGCGCGCGGTAGTGTCCTTCACACTGCTGCTGAGCTGCACCGATCCTTATCGGATCACGCTGCACGACGGTTGACCCCCAGCGTGGCCTGCAGTTCGCTGACGTTCCACCAGCGGGTCTCACGGATGTTGGCGGTCTGACCGGCATCGAAATCCAGCCGGACTGGCGAGGGCTGTTCTCAAGGGCCTGTCTTGGGAGAGTTTTCCGGGGAGAGAAGGACCTGAGCGGCGGTTGGCGAGCCCGCCGACTCGCGTTCGGCATAAACAACCGAGTCCGGCCCTGCAGCGGAGACCATGCCATGCATCCCTCGGGCCGTGGCTAGGAGTATCAGGCCCACCACGGACGCAGCTGTCAACCACAGGCCAGGGAGATGATGCAGCGCTGTCGCGGCTTGCGCTTGGCGAAGTTGGTCCTCCGTGACGGTGTCCCAAGCGCTTGCGACATCGGCTATTGATGGAGCCTTGTTCATGAGCCCCGGAACGATGCTGGCTCCCGCGCAGAAGGCGGAGCCGAGGATGGCACCGGACGCGGTGGCAGCACTCGATATACAGGCACCGATCAACGCCACTGCGATCAAGAGAACGAAAGCTAGGGCTGCTTCCGCGAGAAACTGCCCGGGCATGTCAGAGAGCGAACAGCACTCGGAGAGGGTGACGGTCTTGGTCGCGTCGGCGACTGTGCTTGTCAGCGTGGTCTTTTGCCACGGCATCCAGGTGCCGATCAACCATCCGATAGCCAAGACCATGCCAGTAATCGCCCAGAAGATGCCGACCCGGGTGGCGCGTATTCGCAGGGCACCACAGCGTCGCAGAGCGATGAGAGCCAAAACCGCGCTCGCCAGGCACAGGGCGCAAGAGGTGATTCCCCACCAGTAACCCGGACCCGGACTGTAGTACGTGGCGGAGCCGTCGGTGCCGCTCCGCAAGAAGTCGGTGGTGTCCGAGATGAACTGAGCAGCCGTGAGCAACCCGGCGCCGACCAGCATGCCAGCACCGAACCTGCTCGTGCGCGAAAGGAAGGCGAGGAGAGCCGCGATTACGATGGAACCAATGAAAACGGCGTTGAAGGCGACAGTTGAGCCCGGATCCACCGGCTTGATTGTGGTGTGATCGGTTCGGGGTCGTGCAGGGCGTGTCGGGGCTGAGTTGCGGATTCGGGCGTGGGGCGGCCGCTGGTCTGCCCAGCCTTTCCACTTTTCCGCAGTTCTCGGGCCCTTTCGGGCAGGTCGGTCGGGGAGTGTCAGGGGGCTGGTGGCGCGTGCACGATGCTGAAGAGCTGGGTGAAGTCCGTGCTCCAGGGCCAGCGTTCGGGCAGGTGCAGGGTGAGGCGGCGGGCGGAGCGGGCCAGGCGGGCGGGCACGTTGATCAGGTGGTCACGGATGGTGGCGGTGGTCGCTCTGGCATGGAACGTGCCGGCCAGTGCGCCAGCGGCGCGGGTCAGGTTGTGCGCCAGGGCGGCCAGGGCGAGCCACGCGGCATTGGCCTGGAAATGCCCGGAGGGTGCGTGGGCGAAGGCGCTGTTCTTGACATCCGCGATCACCTGCTCGACGACAGCGTGCCGTCGGTGATCACGCTCGGCATCGTTCAAGGAGAGCGGGGAGTCGGTGAACGCGGCGTGGTAGCGCCAGGTGTCAAACAGCGTGCCCTGTCCGGCGGGGACGGTGCCAGTGCTCAGGCGTTTGACGCGGCGCACGATCAGACGGGCGGTGACCTGCTGCTTCTTCGGCTTGGAAGTGAAGGCGGTGTAGCCGGTCTCGGCTATCTCGGCGTCGGAGATCCAGCACTGGCCCTCCTCGTCCCAGACCGCCTTGGGGTACTTGATCGGCATCCAGGCGTCCTCATCGATGCGGGCGATGGCGGCCTTGACGGAAGCGTTCATCCGCACGGTGATGGAGAACCGCGCGCCCAGCGCCCGGCAGGAGTTGACGACATCGGCGCCGTAGAACGCCGAGTCCGCGCGCATCACCAGCAGGCCATTCGCGCCGCAGGCGCGGGCGGTGCGGATGGTCTCGGCGACGAACGCTGCCGCCCCGCGCGCGGAGTTCGATGGTCCCTTGCGCAGCCTCGTGGCGGCGATCACCGGGGCGGCCAGGGGTGTGGAGACGATGCCGAGCAGCGCGTTCAGGCCCTTGACCTTGCTGTATCCGTAACCGGTGCCCTGCTTGGCGTAGCCGTAGGTGCGGCGGATGGTGTCATCGATGTCCACGTAGGCGACCTGGTCCGCGCCGGGCAGCAGCGGGGCGTGACGGGCCAGTTCGGGAAGGAACCGGCGGGCCACGGCGTGCAATTGCTTCACATGCCCGTGCGTGAAGGAACGCAGAAACGACCCCAGCGTGGACGGGGCCCGCACACCGGAGAACAGGCGGCCCATCGCGCCGTGCCGTAGCCGGTGCATGTCATCGATGCTGTCGGCGCCCGCGACCATGCCGCCCACCAGCGACATCACTTTCGCCGCGGGGAAGGCACCGGTGCCGTCCTTCGAGGCCGGCAGACGGATGTACTCCCCGACCAGTGCGGGCAGACCGCACCGCTCGGCCAACCGCACCACCGGCTCCAGGCCGCCGTACGCGATTAGGTTCGGGTCGTCGAACGCGGATGAGACCGCCGCTGCGGCATGGGAAGATTGCATCTCGGAAGTGCCTTGCTGATCGCGCCTGATGTGGTCCTAGAGAAACCCCATCATCGCAGGTCACAAGGCACTTCTTCGTTCCCCGAGAAACTGTCCACAGACATCAAGCCGGTGGATCCAGGTTGAGGATGAGTCCTTGAGTCGCTGAGCAGTAGCGTCAGCCCCCTGGTACCCGTAGACCGGGAACAATGCAGCGAGTGTGCAAACAGCGGCCGCGATTCCCAGCGCTGCGGCAGACATACGCCAGGCAGGTGGAGGAGCCTCGACGTAGACGGCCGTGGGCCCTTTCAGGGGTTGTCCGCAACGGGTGCAGTAGACCCCTTGCGGTATGGCTGGAGTGCCACAGGACGTGCAGAACATGTATCCCTCGCCAGCTGGTTCCAGCCCCCGACGAGGGCGCGAGCGGACATCGTACTGGCAGCGGACTCTCGAATCAGGAGACCGGGTCCTCGACGACGTTCGACGCCTTGGTGATGAACTCCATGGGAAGCTCAGCGTGCATGGCCCGGTTCCGGCGGGAGGGACGTCAGGGACGGGTGGCGGCGATGGCTTCCGTCCGGACGAGCTCGTCGAACGTGCTGGCCGGGCTGATCTCTGTCAGGGCCCGGCACACGTCGTGCTCGAAGGCGTCCGTGTCGCTGAGGCCCCCCATGAGTCAGTGGCGAGGGGCACAACTGGCGACAAGTCCACTTGTCACCAACTGTTGCGACAAGTATTCTTGTCGCTATGGAATCCGGTCTGAACGACTTCTGGCGTGACGTCATGAAACTGCAGGAGCCCCCGTACCGAGAGCCCGTCGACGACGAGGTCCTGCACCTCCAAGACCAGGTGGCGGAGGCCGCCCGCGATCTGGCCCGTGCGATCTCCACGCGGGAGTCCGCCTACCGCGCCGACGGCCAGGAAGCCCCCGACGGGATCGCTCTCTCGCCGGACTGGCAACTCGCTTACCTGTACGCCCTTCACGAGATCGAGGGCATCGCCCGGCGGCTTGCCGACGGCGCGGCGCGCACCGCTGGCGGCACCGGAGCCAGCTATCCCCAGCTCGGGGCGGCCTGGGGGATCACCAAGCAGGCAGCGAGACTGCGCTGGCCCGGCGCCGTGCGCAAACCCGACGACACCAGCGGCGAAGGTGAACCGTTCGAGCTGTGGCTCAGCGGGGGTCTCGCCGAGATCATCCAACTCCCCAACGAGGGAGGGTTCATCTGGAAGGCCACAGGAGGCAACGGCACCAGCGGTCAGGCCGAGGAACCGTACGGAAACCGGACCGAGGCCGCTGCGCACGCCGGCGCCTTCCTTGCCCGCCACGCTGCCGCGGACGACGACCCGTACGGTCCTGACGCGGCGCACGCTGGCTGCGTCGAACCCCACCTCGGCCCCGACGGCTACGTCGACTGCGACGGCACACCCCTGTGAATCCGCGCGGCACGAAAGACGCGGGAGCACTGCCGATCTGGCGCACAGCAAGCATGCGATGACCGATCCGGCCCCGGACAAGGCCGTATAAGGAGTGTCATGGACTTCCGCCCCGTCCCCCGCGACCCCGAAGCCTTCCAGCAGTCCGTCACGGCCGAGGACATCCACGCGATCGCTCTGCGTGCCTTCGGCCGCAGTGTCCGCATCACCTCGGCGGTCGAGCTGGGAGGAGGCATGTACAACAACACCTACCGGCTCTTGGCGGAAGGCCTCGACGGGCCGGTCATCCTGCGTATCGCCCCCGCTCCGCAGCGGCAGTTCGCCAGCGAGCACGAGCTGATGCGCAACGAGTACGCCACCGTCCCCTTCCTCGCTCCCATCGCCGACCTCGTTCCGCGGGTCCTGGCCGCCGACTGGTCGCAGGAGATCACCGGCCGGGACTGGATGGTGCAGAGCCACCTCGACGGCACGCCCGCCCCCGACCGTCTCGGCGACTACCCCCGCACTCTCTGGCAGGGCTTCTTCGCTCAGCTCGGCACGATCACGAGGAACATCCACGCCGTAGCCGGCCCGCGCTTTGGGCCCGTCGCCGGACCCGGCTACGCCACGTGGAGCGAGGCCGTGCTGGCCTCCCTGACCGCCATCGCGGACGATGTCAGCCGCGTCGGGCTGGACGCCGCGGACGTGCGCAAGGCCGCTGACCTCGCCGCCGAACACCACAAGGTCCTGGACGAGATCACCGAACCCCGGCTGCTCACCGGCGATCTGTGGACCGTCAACACGATGCTCGCGGCCGCACCCACGCCAGTCATCAGCGGTGTCCTCGACCTGGACCGCACCCTGTGGGGCGATCCGGCTGCCGACTGGACCATCCGTATGGCCAGCGCCAAGACGGATGAGCGCACGGCGTTCTGGGACACCTACGGGCCCCGCGCCGCCACGTCCGCCCATGCATGGCGGGCCCTTGTCTACGAGGCACGGCATCTGGGGGCGATCCGGCTGGAGCGGCACCGCCTCCACAACCCCTCCGGTGTTGACGACACATACTCCTCCATGGCCGCCGTTCTGGCCCAGCTGATCTGAACGTTGCTGCCTACTGCCGAGTTCTAGGATCCGCGGCTCCGCTAGCAATGAAGGCAGTCCGTGAGCAGCAGATTCGCAAATCCGCGATCCCGGTGACAATGACTACGTTCAGGGGCGATCTCCGCCGGGTCTCTTTCGATCTTCTCTGCGCGTGTGCTGCCCGTGCTCCGTATCGTCCTTCCTGGCTGGCAACTGCTCGCCTTTCTCGGGCGGCTGTAACGAGCGTGTCATCAGCCGCCAAACAGGCGTGATTGACAGTTCTGTGGTCTCGACCAAAACACTTCGGCATCATGTTCGGGCATGGGGCGGCAGCCAGTGGCGATGGAGGACACCTCGCGGCGGACGTCATCGGCGGCTGCCGCGTACCGCACGGATCACCTCGGCGACTGCCTTCAACACCTCGGCGCGGGCGCACGCGGTGGTGTCCTGCACCGCAACCACGACGATCACTACGGCGGCGATAGCCGCGATCAGCATGGCGACCACCGGAACCAAGACGACCCAGGCAGTAATGTCCATGGAATTCCCTCCGTCCGTGCCGCCGTCTGTCGAGCGGCACAGCAAAAGGAGACAGGAGCGGCAAAAGACAGTCACGAGTTGCCGGACCGACCGGATCGTGGCAGTGAACAGCCAGGTCACGGCCGAGCCCACCACTCCGCCCGCCGGACTCGCCGGACGCGTCACAAGAGGGAGGGCGCCCGGTGAGCGAGCCGATCCAGCTGCCAGTCGGCCGACGGGTCCTGCGCGATGAACTACGGATGCTGGAAAGGAAGGCACTTCAGCGCGAGGGCAAAAACCGTACGGACGCGATCGAGAAGGCAAACGCACAGTTGGAGCCACTCGGCCTACCGAAGCTCAAGACCAGCACGGTGAGCGACTGGATCGAAAAGGGCAATCCGGCGAAGAACTTCCTAGTGCTGTGGGCCTTGGTCCGGGTGTTCCTGGAGTGGTCGGGGGGCCTTCCACCGAAGGGAGCCACCACCCCCAAGGACCCCGTCGGTGCCAAGGCGAAGGCAGCCTGGAACTACACCGAGGAAGGGTGGCGGCTTCGGTGGGAGGATGCGAAGAGGTCCCGCCCCCCGACTCCCGCGCCGGAGAACGCACGGCTGCTCACTGCATACCTGCGGGCGGCACGCGACGCCGCCGGACAGCACCCTTATCGCAGCACCCGCCAGGACCTCAAACTGCCCGCGCTGGCCGACGTCTACGTGCGCCAGCACACCCGCACGCGCGCCCAGGGCAACGAGGCTTCCGCCGCCGTTCCCGCTGCCCAAGTCTTCCGTGCTGACCACAGCATCTGTCTGCTCCTAGGCGCTCCCGGCGGCGGCAAATCCACGCTGCTGCGCACCCACCTCGCTCAGACCGCCGAGGCCCTGCTCTCCAACACGGCCGAGAAGACGATCCCGATCCTCCTCAGAGCGGCTGCCCTCACCACCACGGACCCGCTCCCCGCAGCCCTCGCACGCACCGTCACCGCCGACCTTCAGCAAGACGGGCTGCTCGACGAGTTGCCCACCGGATTCTTCCGCCGCCCTCCACGTACCGGGGCGTCCTGGCTAGTGCTGGTCGACGGCCTCGACGAGATCCCCGACACCGACACCCGTAGTGCCGTGATGACGAAGCTGGCCAACGTCTCCGCCAACAGCGAAGGGCTGTACCGGTTCGTCGTAGCGACCCGCCCCTTGCCGGCACAGGAACTCCTCAAGCTCGGCGACCGCGTTGCGCATTATGAACTGCAGCCGTTCTCCCACGACGACCTGTACACCTACGCCACGCACTGGTTCCGGTCCCTGGACAATCCCAGGCGCCACACCGAAGCGTTTATTGCCGGGCTGACGCACTCCGGCCTGGAGGTCCTGGCCCGCACCCCCCTGATGGCACTCATGCTGTGCCAGCTCTACCTGACCGATCCCACGCGCCCCCTGCCTGCCGGCCGTGCCGGCGCGTACCAGGAGTTCGTCAAGTGGATCTACGAACAGAACACCCACAAGAACATCAAGAACACCCATGATCAGGCGATTCGCCGGCTGAAGGACCGCCACCAGATCCCCGAGGAAAGCGACGCCGCGGAAAGCGCTGCCGAGCAGGTACGGCAGCACCTGCGGGGGTTGATCGACCACTTGGCCTACGAACGGCTCAATGGCAGACGCGGTGCGGCCGTCGACATCTTGGCCTCACACCTGCAGGTCAACCGGCCGCGGGAGGTAGAGCAGCATCTGTGGAACGCCTTCCTTGGCGACCTCATGCGGCCCACCGGCATACTGACCCAACACGGGGATGACTTCGACTTCCTCCACCAGACGCTCCTCGAATACCGTGCGGCCCGTCACGCCACCCGCAACGAACAGACCTGCACCCAGCTTCTCAACGACCTGATCGCGTCCTCGACCGTTCGCTCCGACGGCCGCCTAGCACCGCCCGCAGTCGCCGACTCCTACCTCGGCTTCCTCCTTGACGGGCTCAGCGCCTTCCACGGCCGCATCGCCGCCGAGACCACCCGATATGTGGTTGAGATAATGCAGCACGGAGGTGAAGGCACCCATCGGTTCCTCACCACCCAGGTCTATCTGAAGACCAACTTGCCCCCAGGCCCCACTGCCGTGTGTCTGGCCCGGCTGGCTGACAACCCCGCCCTGGACGGCCTCGCGCGTGTGACGGCGGCGCGGGCACTGGCGGAGGTGGACAGCAATGCCGGCGCCCACCACCTGGCCCGCCTCGCCAACGACCCCACCCTCAACGACGGCTCCCATCTGGAGGCGGCGCGGGCACTGGCCGAGGTGGACAGCAAAGCCGGCGCCCACCACCTGGCCCGCCTCGCCAACGACCCCACCCTCAACGACGACTTCCGTGTGCGGGCGGCGCGGGCACTGGCCGAGGTGGACAGCAAAGCCGGCGCCCACCACCTGGCCCGCCTCGCCAACGACCCCACCCTCAACGACAGCTTCCGTGTGGAGGCGGCGCGGGCACTGGCCGAGGTGGACAGCAAAGCCGGCGCCCACCACCTGGCCCGCCTCGCCGACGACCCCACCCTCAACGACAGCTTCCGTGTGGAGGCGGCGCGGGCACTGGCCGAGGTGGACAGCAAAGCTGGCGCCCACCACCTGGCCCGCCTCGCCAACGACCCCACCCTGGACGACTTCTCCAGTGGAAGGGCGGCGCGTGTTCTCGCCCAGACGGAGGCGAGAGGGCGCGGTCGGTGATTCTGTGCACGCACCGTGCCCGCGACGGTGTAGCGGCACATTGCGCCCTCGCGTTTGCTGCGGCTGCCTCCGTTCAGTCTCGTACGGCAGTGACGGCAACGCGGCGCAGCAGGTGCGCGGTGGGCAGGCGCCGACGAGCCTCTCCCTGCAGTCCGGCGAGTGCCGAACCGGGCTCGGCGTGCAGGGTCAGCGCGGTGCGGTAGATCCCCTGGTAGGCGTCGTCCCAGGCCGGGGTGCTGGTGCAGTGCACGTCGGTGAAGCCCGCCGTGTGCAGCACGCGAGTCCTGTCGGTGTGCCGGTGGCGCGGTGGCAGGCGCTCGTCGCCGGGGGTGTGCGGGTGCCAGCCGGTGAGGACCAGTCGGCCGCCGGGCTTGAGGATGCGCAGGACCTGGCGGGCGGCGGCGACGCGGTCGGGGGCGTACTGCAGGGCGTCCAGCGACAGGGCCTCGTCGACGCATTGGCTGGTCAGGGGGAGGAGGGCGAGGTCGGCCACGGCGAAGGCCGCATCGGCCGCGAACGGTACGGCCCGGTGGCGGGCCTGGGCGATCGCGACCGGGGAAAAGTCGATGCCGACCAGGGTCGCGTGCGCGCGGCCGGCGAGCCACAGGCCGGGACCGCCGCGGCCACAGCCCAGATCGGCCAGGATCTGCCGGGGGCGCAAGTCGAGTTGGCGGGCGAGGTGGTGGAGCAGGTCGGCGCAGAGGAAGGAGAACAGGTCGAGGTCCGGCGGCAGGTCCGGGTCGACCAGGCGCGCGATCGTGCTGAAGGCGCTGCCATGTCCCTCGGTTCCCTCGGTGCCGAAGAGGCGGTCGAACTCCAACGCACTGGTGGTCTGGTGGCCGGCGGTGTCGGCCGCGCGGCCGGCGGGTGGTGTGCTCATGTCCTACTCCCCGGGGCGACCGTGATGGTGATCTGGCGCAGGATCTGGTCAGCCCGCTCGTCGACGGTGCGCGGATCGTGGCCGGTGACGATGACATGGCCGAGGCGGCCGCGGTTGGACGTCGCCGGACCTACGTCCGAGCCCTCGGCCGCACGCACGCGTACGGCGGGGATGGTGGTGGTCACCGCTGGCAGGCCGGTGACGGCGACCAGCCGTCCCGCATGGTGAGTGGTCAGGAACCGTACGGTGGCGTAACCGCCGGGTGCCTGTGTGATGGTGACCGGCCTGCCGAGGGCGATGTCCCACACGGTGCGCCACGGGTCGATGCCGAGAGCGTGCTGCATCAGGACGCCGATGTGCCCGGCGCCGAGTCGGGCGCCGATCTCCAGGACGGTGCACCGGCCGTCGGGGCTGAGGACGAGTTCGGTGTGGGTGGCGCCGTTGCGTACGCCGACTGCGGCGATCGCCCGTCCGGCCTGTTCGAGTAGGGCCCGCTCGGCGGCCGCGGGCAGGCGGGCGGGCAGCGTGTGGCCCAGTTCGACGCGGTGGATGCCGCTGGTGGTGTGCTTGCGGGTGATGCACAGATGGGTGGTGACGTCGTGCTGGGTGATGTACTCGACGCTGAACTCACGTCCCTGGACGTGTTCTTGGACCAGGATGCGCTCATCGCGCAGCATGCCGTACATCACCCTGGCCGTCCGGGCGGCATGCCAGGCCGGCTCGAGCTCTTCGGGACCGGTGACCACGGTGACGCCGGCCGATCCGGCGCCGTCGGCCGGTTTGACGACACACGGGAAGCCGACCGCCCCGGCCTCGTGCAGGCCCCGCAGCTCACGCAGGTCCGCGACGGCCTTGGTGCGGGGCATGGTGACGTGGCCGGCTTCGAACGCGGTTGCCATGAGGGCCTTGTTGCGTGCGGCGGCGGCGCGTTCGGGATCGTTGCCCGGCAGGCCGAGGGCCGCGCACGATCGGGCGGCCACCTCGGTGAGGTACTCGTTGACGGTGAGCAGGGCCTTCACGCCGATCCGGCGCCCGTAGCCGGTGATGTCCGCGACGGCTTGGCCGGGCCGGGTGAAGCCGGTGACGAGGCAGCCCTCGAGGAGCTGGCGCAGCTCGCCGGAGTAGCTGGCCAGGGTGGCGGCGTCCGTGACGGCGTGCACGGGGTGGCCGGCGGCGGCCGCGGTCCGGGCGAGTGCCTCGGACTCGGGGCCGGCCGCCTCCAGCAGCATGACCGGCACGCTCACCGGTAGTCCACCAGGCCGCCCGCGCGGTGCGTGTCGAGGGTGAAGCAGTGGAATCCGCCGCCGAAGAGCCTGCGGTGCCGGTGCTGGACCGGGATCACGGTGAAGCCCTCGTTCTCCAGGGTCTTGATCAGGCCGAGGCAGTCGGCGTTGACCAGCACCCGCTGCTCGTCCAGGGACAGCACGTTGATGTCGATGTACGGGCTGGTCAGCAGCAGCTCGGAGTCTGTGTAGACGGGGAACTGGCCGGGCTCCGGTTCGGGCGGCACAATGAACGTCCATGTCCGGAAGGCATCCGGGAGGATCTCGCGCAGCCCGGCGTGCCGGGCGAGGAACACTCCGGGCTTGAGGACCAGGAGCATGGAGTCGATGTGGTTGTCGGCCATCCGGTACACGGTGTGCACGCGGAAGCGGCCCTCCACGTGCCGCTTCAGCCAGTCGACCGCGAGCCGGTGGTTGTCTTGCGCGACGTTGACGATCAGGTCCTGGCCCAGGCGCAGCACCTGCGCCCCGTCGAGCATCATCTCCACGCCCACGTCGTATGGGCTGGGCTGTGGGTCGGTGATCGGCTCGGTCGGTCCGCCCAGGGTGGTGGCTGCGGACTGGGCGTAGCTGAGGTCGAAGGACCGGTCGGTCAGGACGGGGCGGGGCATGGTCGTCCAGCGGGCTCCGGTGTCGAAGTAGGAGCGGAAGACCTGGCTGAGGAGCCGGGTTTCCAGGTAGCGGGAGCGGACCGCCGGCGGCGTCTCGATGATCTCGTCGCCGAGGACGAGGGTGTTGTCCCGCACGTTGAGGGCTGGGGTCGGGGCGGCCTGCCAGCCCAGCCCGGCGATCGGTAAGGCGTCGGTGGGCAGCGGCAGCGGCCGGTGCACGGTGATGCCGAGCGAGGTGAGCGTGGCGGCGAGGTTCTCGACGTCCTCGTGGAGCTCCTCCGTGTACCGCTTGCCGATCTTCCACGTCTCGGCCTGTTCGCTGCCGCCGGCGGCCAGGCGCGGATAGGCCCAGTCGGAGCGGTAGCCGCCGATGGCCTCGTGGAAGAACAACTCGAAGGTGAGGTCCCGGTCGTGCCCCACGTAGTTCTCCGCGGACCCCACGATGATCTCGCTCAGCGGGGTGAAGTCGTCGTAGCTGTTCAGCGTGCGCATTGCGTCCTCGATTCGTCGTGTCAGGCGCCGGCCGGGCTGCTGTCGGCGGCCGGGAGGGAAACGTGCTGGCTGGTCAGGGCACGGCCGTGCCGTGCGTGGAGCACGACGTGGTCGTTGCCGAGCTGGAGCGTGCGCTGCTCGCTCCAGCCGGCGTAGCGGTACTCGCCGTCGACGACGTGCACCAGGGCGAAGCCGCGCTCGGCATGGGTGAGGACCAGGTCGCCGTCGCGCTCGGTGAGCCGGACCGGCACGGTGGGGCCTTCCAGCGGGGTGTCCTGGCTGAAGTCGGTGAACCCGGCTGGCAGGTTCACGGCGCGCGGCAGCGGTGGGCTCGGCCGGAGGGCCGGGTCGGGCAGCCGGTTGAAGAGGACGTCGGCGTAGCCGAGCGACTCCTGCCACTCGGTGGGAAACAGGGTGGCGAGTTCCCGGGTGAACAGCGCGTCGATGACCGCGTGGACCCTGCGGACGGAGCCGGTGTTGGCGACCATGTGCTCGCGGGAGAAGTCGCCGTACCAGAAGGTGCCGGGCTGCCAGCGGTGTTCGGTGCCGTCCAGGACGAGGACCGCGCCGGGGTGGGTGGCGATCGGGATGTGCAGGCGCACCATGCCTCGCTGAAGCGCGTATTTGGGGTCGCGGTGTGGCTGGGAGGCGGCGCCCGGGCCGAGGGCGAGCAGCCGTACGGCGTTCAGCGGGGCCGGGATCTCGTCAAGGATCTCGCGGAGGTACGGCATCTGGTCGAGCCAGCGGGTGGCGGCGTAGTGGTCGGGGCCGGGGCCGCCCGGGTCGGTGCGGGTCGGGTCGCCGCCGGGGCTGCGCAGCGGCAGCACGCGCCAGTCGGTCGGGGTGTCCGGGCCGATGCGTCCGGCGGCGTAGTGGGTGCGCTGGCGCTGCCAAGGATGGCCGGTGACCGCGGAGAGTTCGTGCGCGAGGCGGTCCGCGTCGAAGGCCGGGGTGAGGGGGGCCGCCGGCGCCGGCCGGGCGGGGGTCGTGGTGGTCATCTGGCGAGTGCCTTCCTGGAGTCAGTCCGCCGCGCGGTGGAGGAGGTGGTGGTGAACCGGTCTTCGAGGGCGTGCCAGATCGCGTCGCGGTCGGCCGGGCTGGCGTGGACGGTGGAGAACGTGAACTGCGCCCCGAGGGAGGGATGGTCGACGATGGGCATCGACACGATCACGCCGCTGCGGGTGGCGGGGTCGTAGCCGAGACCGAGCTCGGCGAGCGCGCGGTGGAAGGTCGAGCCGTCGGGCAAGGTCCACTCCGGCGGAATGTGGGATTCGGTGACGGTGCGCTCGGGGGTCTCGTTCGCGTGCACGATGTGGTGGGCGAAGACCTCGTAGATGTGCCACGAGCCGGAGACCTGGGCGTTGACCTCGGTGAACAGCAGCCGTCCGTCGGGCCCCACGATCGCGTCGGTGCTGATGCGGCCGCGGTAGCCAACGGACCGGTAGGTGTGGGCGAGGCGGGCGGACCCGTCGAGCAGCTGCTCCTCGACGGCCGCGGACAGGTCGCGCAGGGGGACGCTTTCGTGGCTGAGGCGCCGGTCGGTGTAGCGCAGTTCGCCGCGCTCGGTGGGCTGGGTGCCGGTCTCGGTGAGGTGCTGCTCGCAGTAGACCGTGAAGGCACCCGGGATGAACTCCTCCAGGACGACGGGGAACCGGCCGTCGGCGGAGGCCCACGTCCAGCGCTCGCGCCAGTACGCGGCGGCCGCCGCGGGAAGGTCCGTGCGGCCCAGGTGGTGGAGGTGACGGGCGCCCGCGTGGCCGGTGGCCAGGGTGGGATCGGTGACGAGCAGCTCGTTGCCCACCCCGGCCCCGTTGTGTGCCTGTTTCACGACCACTGCCCCGCTGCGCTGCAGCAGGGTCAGGGTGGCGGCGGCGGCCTCGCCCGGGTCGCGTACGACGGTGCCGGCTGCCACCGGCACTCCGGCCGCGGCCGCGAGCGTGCGGAACACGGCCTTGTTGTTGACGAGTTCGCCGCCGCCCTGGGCAAGGAAGTCGCAGCCGGGCAGTTTCTCGGTCAGGCCGAGGGCGGTGGCGAAGCGGGCGACGGAGGCTGACGGCCACAGTGCCCAGATCTCCCCCACCGCGTCCGGGCCGCCGTGCTTGGCGAGGTACGCGCGCACCTGGTCGAGGGTGTCGGGGTGGGTGAGCATCTGGGGGTCGAGCAGGCGGCCGCCGTAGGCGCCGGTCGGCGCCACGACCAGGTGCAGCCGGTTCGGGTCGGTGCCGGTCAGCGCGGTCGCGTACCGCAGGAAGTGGGGGTCCGGTGGGGCGCACAGGACGACCAGGTCGCCGTTGCGCGCACCCCACAGGGCGCGCTGCGTCCATGCCCGCAGGTCATGGCGGTCGCGGATGGCGGGGTCGATGTGGTTGGCGATGATGATCCTCAACGCATGCTCCAGGTCGGGAAGGTGACGAGGCGGGTCAGGGCTGGAGGGTGACGGGCAGATGGTCGAAGGCCCGCATGGTGGCGGTGTGTCGTCGCCGCGCGGGGCCGGCCGGGTGCAGGAGGCCCGGGTGGTCGGCGAGGGCGTCGAGGAGCGCGACCAGGACGCGCTGGGCGAGGGTGGTGCCGAGGCAGGCGTGGGTGCCCCAGCCGTATCCGAGGTGCCGGTTCGGCGAGCGGTCCAGCACCAGCCGGTCCGGGTGCTCGAAGTGCGCGGGGTCGCGGTTGGCGGCCTGGAACAGCACCGTCACCTTCTCGCCGCGGTGCACCGTCCTCCCGCCGAGCAGGACGTCGGTGGCGGCGAGACGGCTGGTGCCCTGGACGGGGCCGTCGTAGCGGACCAGTTCGTCGACGCCCGTGGCCCGCAGCTGCGGCGTCTCGCGCAGTGCGCGCTGGGCCTGCGGGTTGCGGGCCAGCGTGTCGACGGCGTTGCCGATCGCCGCGGCCAGGGTGCTGTATCCGCCCTGGAACATCACGCGGGCCGTGTGCACGACGTACCGTGCGAGCTCCGGGCCGGCGTCGGCCGTACGGGTACGGACGTGGCCGAGCAGCCCGGCCGGGCTGCCGGTGGTGGTGAACCAGGAGGCCACCAGTTCGCTCAGCTTCTCCCGCGCGAGACGGCCGGGCTCGACAAGGTCGGGGTTGAGGCCTCCATCCATGCTCCGCATGATCGTGTCGGATACCTGCACCCATGCGGACAGGGGCGGCGGGGTGACCCCGAGCAGGTCGGCGATGGCGTCCAGGGCGACGGGCTGGGCGAGTTCACGCATCACGTCCCACGCCGGCTGCGAGGCAAGAACCTCCAGCCGGGCCGCGATGTCGCGTCGGGTCCGTTCCTGCAGCACGGGCAGGTCCTGCGCGTGCAGCGAGGTCATGAAGGCCGACCGCACGGCGGCCTGGTGGGGCGGGTCGAGGACCTGCACGCTCAGCGAGGCCTCCGGCACCGTGCGGCCCAGCCGCCTGGGGTCACGGGCGAAGGCCTCGTGGTCCCGCAGAACGCGTACGCAGTCGTCGTAGCCGGTGACCAGC
Source organism: Streptomyces sp. RLB3-17 (assembly GCF_007113425.2). NCBI lineage: Bacteria > Bacillati > Actinomycetota > Actinomycetes > Kitasatosporales > Streptomycetaceae > Streptomyces > Streptomyces sp. RLB3-17. The sequence goes on from NZ_CP041610.2 coordinate 1,303,750, forward strand.
CAGCTTTCCATGGTGTCGTGCCACACCAGGGGCGCCTGCGCGCGCAGCGCCGCGAGCACGGGATACGGGTCGGCGAGGGTGGCTTCGTCCAGCGGGTCGTACCGCACCGGGCAGGTGGGCGTCACGGCCACGGTGGTCTCCTTCACGCGGTAGAAGGGGCGGACCGGTCCCGGCCACCGACGAGACGTCGGCGGCCGGGACCGGAACGGGTTGCGGAGCACGATGTACATCAGTGGTCGTACGTCATGGCGGACCCCCCTTTCGGCCTCGGGCGGGACAGCCGCGGTGTGCTGCGACATCATGAGAATGGGCTCAACTGTTCGAGTTCGTCGACCAGTTGAGGGGGGTCCCGTGGGGGTCCCGCCTTCGTGAAGGAGTCACCAGTCCTGTGCGCTGAGTGATTGGATGGAGACGTGGAAGAGACCACCGGTCACCCGTTGGTTGTGGCGCGTCATGCGGCCGGCAAGACGATGGAGGAGTTCGTCTCCGGCATCCATGCCTCCGCCGCTCGGCGGAATCTGCGTTCAGGCATCGACGAAGCACGGGTGCGCAAATGGCAGCGCGGCGTCCAACCCAGCGAGGAATCCCAGATCTACATCGCCGAAGCACTCGGCTGGCCTGCGGACATCGTCCGCGCCGACGACTGGCCGAACTGGCTGCCGCTCACCGCCAACGGGGTAGTCCCCCTCGGCCCCCACAGCTCCGTGCCCGCCCTGAGAGAGGCCCAGCGAACAGCGATGGAACGCCGCACCTTCCTGACGATCTCCGGCGCCGCCCTGTCCGCCCTGGCCGCGGACTGGGCGGGCGGCCCCGCAGACGCGCTCGCCCAAGCCCACGACGGTAAACCCATCGGCGAAGACCTCGTCGCCTTCTTAGAGAACTCCACCCGACACCTCGCCGGCCTGTCCACCGAGCAGCGACAGCACACCCCCGCGCTACTGGACGCCCACCTCGCCACGGTGACCGAACTGCTCGAAAACGGCCGCTACACGCCCGCCCTCGGGCTGCGCCTGCACACCCTGGCGGCCTCCCTCTCCCAGACCGTCGCCTGGCACGCCTTCGACCTGGGCCGCCACACACATGCGAGCCAGAGCTGGGTCGCAGGCCTGCACAACGCCCACGCCGCAGGGGACCATGACATGGGCGCCGGCCTCCTGGGCGATCTCGCCTACCAGGCCGCCTGGCGCCGCGATCACATCACTGCGGCCAGCATCCTCGGCCACGCACTGACCCGCGCCCAGAACCCCGCCGCCCGCTGCCTGCTCCAGCTCCGCCTCGCCCGCACCCTCGCAGCACGCGGCGACCGCAGCGAACGACGCGCCGTGCTGCGCGCCCTCGCCGCGGCCGAGAAACACCTCAACGACGCTGGCACCGAACGGCCCGCCTGGTGCGCATGGGTGGGCGCAGCGGATCTCGCGGTGGACTCCGGCCAGGCCCTCCTGGACCTCGGCGACACTGCCCGCGCCCACCAGCTCATCACCGAAGGCGAACGCCTGCTGCCCACAGCTAGGGACAAGACCCGCGGCGTGTTCCTCGCCTACCGCGCCGCGAGCTACCTCGACCTGAAGGAACCCGAGGCCGCTGCGGCCGCCGCCACCCAGTCCCTACTGCTGGCCCGTCGCATCGGGGCACCCCGCTGCGTACAGCTCGTCGACGACCTGCTCCCCCGCTTCCAGCCCTACGCCCGTGCCCAAGGCGTTCCGGAACTCCTCCAGCTCACAGCCGCATAGACCGTTCTCCTCCAGGTCGGGAACATCGCTCGCGTCCGGGGATCGGGAGCCCGTCGCTGAGGAGCTGTGTTCGTACCCGCGTCCGCGGGGACGGTCTTGCCTGCCGTCCCACCACATGGAGAACAGCATGAGCGAGTTCGCTGGCGCCACCTACCGGCCCGGCATCCCCGAGGCTGCCGTCCGTCTCGTCAGCCAGACGGTCGCTGCCAAGCAGCACCCGGTCCTCCTCGACCTTGGATCGGGCACAGGGCAAGTGCCCGCTGCCCTGCTCGAGGCCTTCGCTGAGATTGACGTCGTCGAAAGGGACCCCGGCATGCTTGCGGAGGCCGAGACCAGCCGGCCGTGCTGTCGCTGCTGGACGGCTGCACGGCCAAGGACGCCACTTTCGTTGTCATGGGGGACGACAGCCTCTGGACGGCCCGCTCGGCATGGACGGACGCCCAGCGGTCCCTGATCCAGGAGTACACCGGCAGCGACCGCCGGGCGGGCAAAGACAGGACCTACGCTGATGGCGATTCTTGAAATCGGCCGGGGATGCTCCTCACCTCACTCGCTCCGCTGTTCAAAGATGTGAGGAGCTTCAGCGAGCGTCGTGCCCGGTCTTCGGCCGGCGCCCGCTAATGGAGGTGCGGGCCGGGTTGAGCCGTCAAGGACGCCTGCGGCGGCCCTGCGAAGTGGGGTCGCCCATCCTGGACTGCTCGCCCCGCTCCTGGACTTGGGTGGCATCGGGCAGCCCCCTCCACTGTGGCGTCCGGCCCGGGTCTGACGTACGTCGCCGCCCGCTGCGACGAAGGCTTCGGCGTCCGGCCGGGGCCTGCTTGGGTGTCAGCGGATTCAGGGCTGACGCGCCGCCTCGTGCAGTCGGTCACGTGCGGCCCTCAGCAAGCCCTGCGACCACTCCGCACGGGTGACTCCCTCGGGCAGTCTGGTCAACTCGGCGTGGCTGGCGCCCAGCGCGCGGGCGGTCGCCTCCACCGCGAGACCCTGCATAAGATCGTCGTTGTACTCACCGCGGCCTTCCTCGGCGAGCTTCAGCAGGGCGCGGAGGAGTTCGGCGTCGAACCCGTCGTGCAGGATCCACCCAGCCCCCGAGACCGCGGCCATGAACACGTCGTCATCCAGGTCCCACTCGGGGGATCCCAGCAACTCGAGGATCTGCTTCCTGTACTTCGCTCCCACTCTCCAGTGCGCGGTGAGCACCTGCACGGCGAGTGCCGAGACCTCGGGATCCTCGGGGTAGATCAGATACGCGGCGATCAGCGGCTCGTATGCCGGACCGCCCGCACGGGCCACCGCATACAGCCGCTGGTAGAGCTCCCGGCCGGCCCGGCACTCGGTGACGGCTTGAGCGATCTGTTTCACCTCCTGCGGCGGGATGGTGCCGTCCTTCGCCCGTGCGATCAGCTGCCGCACATATGCATCATGCGCCACTGTCATGCTCCACTCACTTGATTCTGGGGACGAACTGCTCGGAGAAGTCCAGCATTCTGCTGGCCCGCCCCAGGTCGGCGACGAGAAGGTCTCGCATGGCGCCACTCGTCCCAGGATGGGCCAGCTTCCTGTTGATTGCGGAAGGGGCGCATCCTCAGCAACGGCGACTATGCGGCTCGATAGAGGCCGCGTTTTACTCGCACAACCTTCCCCATCTTCAGGAGCCCATCGAGATACACGGAGGCGCCGTCTGGCTTCAGGACCGAACCCGCCGCAGTCACGGTGTCCGCGATCTGCCCCAGCGTCATGGGTTCTGAGGACTGGGCGAGGGCAGCAACGATGGCTTCCGCCTTCGTCATCCCCTGGACGTTCAGCTCCGGGGCCTTGACGATCAGCCCCTCCAGCGTCGCTTCCTTGGCCCGCAGGGCCGCGATTTGAGCTTCGAGCCGCTGAGATTCGAGCTCGGCGGCAGCCAGCTCAACCCTCACCTGCTTCAGGTCATCCTCGAGTGGGTTCATACATGCAACCTTACAGGAATCTAAGAATCATTCCTAGCTGCCTAAGATTATTTCTTAGAGCTTGCTAGATCGTCGGTCGAGGCGGCGACAAGGCTCCGCCAATCCCTGCGGTGGTAGTTGAGTGACGTCCCGTCCCAGGTCAGATGCCGTATGAGTGGGGAGACGCGTGGAGCAGGTATGGGGTCACCCCCGAGCAGGGGGTGGGGATTTTCAAGGAGCGTCATCAACGCGGCCCTCGGCCGCCCCTACCGGGAAAACCTCGCCGAGTCCGTCTTCGCCGCTGAGCTTGACTCTGTCGGTGATCTTGGAGTTTGCCGGTGCGGCAGCATGATCGGCGGGCATGCTCGGGTCGTTCCGCCGACCGATGCAGTTGTCGAGGTGTCTGTTGTCCCTTCGCCCCCGTTCCGGTGAGCAAGTCCCGTCTCTGACCGTGCAGGTTGCGCGGGCGAGCAACCCGGGTGGTACGACGGCGATATGGGTGCGTGACCGGCTGGACGGGCTGTGGTGCGACGAGGACTTCGCCGACTGGTACCCGCGGGACGGGCGGCCGGGTCTCTCGCCTGCTCAACTGGCCACCGTCTGTGTGCTGCAGTTCCTGCTGGGTCTGTCGGACCGGCAGGCGGCCGAGGCGGTCCGCTGCCGCATCGACTTCAAGTACGCGATGGCCATGGAGCTGGACGATCCCGGCTTCCATCACAGCGTGCTGGCCGACTTCCGCGACCGTCTCGCTGAAGGCGACCGTGCCGACCGTCTCCTGGACCTCGCGCTGGCTCGTCTCAAGGAGGCCGGACTGGTGCGCGAGCGCACCACTTAGCGCACCGACTCCACCCACGTTCTGGCCGCGGTGCGCGACCTGACCCGCCTGGAGCTGATCACCGAGGCCGTCCGCGCCGCACTCGAAGAAGTCGCCGGCACATCTCCTCACCTGCTCGACGAGTTGGTCGATGAGGACTGGGGGCTCCGCTACGGCCGACCGGTCCGCCTGGGCAAGAACCCCACCCGGCCCAAGACCAGGATCCTCGCCACGGGAAACGACGCCGTCCGGGTCCTGGAACACCTCTACCGGCACGGGACAGACCACACGTTCGGCCCTCGCATCCAGGCCCTGCGGCAGATCATGGTGCAGAACTATCACCATGACGGCGCAGGACACCTGCGCTGGCGCACCGCCGAGACGGAAGGCGACCCCGGGCTGCCGCCCTCGTCCCTGGCGGTCGTCTCCCCCTACGACACCTCGGCCCGCTATGCACGGCACGGACACATCATCAGCTGGAAGGGGTTCTCCGCTCACCTGACCGAGACCTGTGCTCCCGACGGCCCCAACGTGATCACGGACGTGGCCACCACCGCGGCCACCACCCACGACAGCCAGGTCCTGCCCGGCATCCACACCCGCCTCGCCCGCCGCGGACTGCTGCCCGCCGAGCACCTGGTCGACGCCGGCTACACCTCCCTGCCCCACCTGGAACAAGCCACCCGTGAACACCAGGTCACCGTCTCCGGACCGCTCCGGAGCGACCCCACCCGTCAGCACCGCCGGAACGAGGGCTTCGCCCGGGACGACTTCCACATCGACTACGACCGTCAGCAGGTCACCTGCCTCCAGGGACAGGGGGTTGGCACGGCCCCTACCCGACCTCCTCTCCCACCGCGGCCCCGCTGATCGTGGCTAGGTTCGCCAAGAGCCAGTGCCGCCCCTGCCCGGCCCGCACCCAGTGCACCAGCACCGCCGACAGCGCCCGCACCGTGGGCTTTCCCCCGCGAGAGCCCCGCGACCTGCAACTCCGCGTCCGCGCCGAGCAACAGACACTCGAGTGGAAGACTCGATATGCGGTCCGCTCCGGAGTGGAGGGCACGGTCAACGAGTTCGCCCACGGACATGGCATGCGACGCTGCCGTTACAGAGGCCAGGGAAAGGCCCACATCCAGCACGTCCTGACGGCCATCGCAGTCAACATCGAGCGCCTCAGCGAACTGCCACCGACCGAAGAAACACCCACGCCCCGCCGGCCAACCGCCCTTCAGAACTACCTCGACCAGCGTGAGATACGCCGGCTGAAGTCCTGGCGAACCCTGGGCAGCTAACCTCGGCACTCCAAGATCACCGACAGAGTCAAGCTCAGAAGCTGTGTCACATCCTCTTTTCGCAGGTCACGGGGTCGTGACGCGCGGCAGTGATCCCGCTTGACGTTGGGTTGGGCATCGATGGGCAGGCGCCCGAACGGCAATGGAAGGATCTTCAGGCGGCTGCGAGAGGCTGCTCAACTGGCTAGGAGAGCGATCACGGCCATCATGGGCGGCAGGGAAACGGAGCTCACCAGAGATGAACCCCGGTGACCTTCTGCATACCTTCTCCATCGATCTCGTCGCCGAACGGCACGGTGACCTGGTGACGCCTGCGCGTCACCACCAGGTCACCGGGTTGTTCGTGGCTACGGGCGAAGGGCGATAAAATTACCCAAATCGGTGGCTTGGCTTCCGGGCCCAGGCTGCCGCTCGACCTGTGCGAGGGAGCGGCACGGTGGCGAGGTCTCCTCAGGAACGCGGAGTCCCGCACAGCGCCGGTGCGCGGGACAGGTTGCTGCCCGTGCTGCCTGCTCTGCTGCTGTTCGGCGGCCTGCTCTTCGGCCTCTTCACACCCCGCGATGTGAGGCCGGATGCCTTCCTCGCCACGGCCATGGTTTCTGCCGCCGCGCTGCTGTCCCTGCGGGGGACCGTGCTCACCGGAGTGGGCGCGTGCGCCATCTTTGTCTGCCTGATGGTGGACTTCAATGGGCTGCGGGATGCGACCGCCTACTCTGAGCTGGCCACCCTCGTGGCGATTGCGGCATTCGCCGTCTTCTTCAACCGTCTGCTGGGCCGACGTGCCCATCAGCTGGTTCAGGTCCGCTCGGTGGCCGAGACCGCCCAGCTGGCGGTGCTGCATCCGGTACCGAGACACCTCGGGCACGTCACGCTCGAGAGCCTCTACCTGGCCGCCGCGGCGGAAGCCCGGATCGGCGGCGACCTGTACGAGGCGATACGCACCCCGCACGGCGTACGGCTGCTCATCGGCGACGTACGCGGCAAGGGCCTGCTCGCGGTGCGGACGGCCGCGACGCTGCTCAGCGCCTTCCGCGAGGCCGCCCACGACGCGCCCGACCTGCCCCACCTCGCGTGCCGCCTGGAGACGAGCATGAGCCGCCACGCGTCCCAGTACCCGGGGGTCCCGGGCTCGGAGATCGCTGAACGCTTCATCACTGCGCTCCTCGCCGAGATCCCGGACGACGAACCGGTCGTCCGGACCGTCACCTGCGGCCACCCGCCCCCGCTACTGCTGCACCGCGGCGAGGTCCGGGAACTGCAGCCCGCCGCTCCCTCGCCGCCGCTCAACCTGGGCATGCTGATGAGCGACGGGTACCACGTCGACCTCGCCCCCTTCCACCCCGGAGACCAGCTCCTGCTGTACACCGACGGAGTCACTGAGACACGCGACCGCTCCGGCACCTTCTACCCCCTCGCCGAACGCATCCGCTCATGGAGCGGCGAGGCGCCCCACCAACTCCTCGACCATCTCCACCGCGACCTGATCACCTACAGCGGCGGCGAGCTCCACGACGACATCGCTGCCCTCGTCGCCCGGCGGCGCCCGAACCGCTGAGCCTGAGATGAGGCGCTGACCTGCGCAGGTTTCAGGTGCCGGAACTCGTTCGAGGTGCCTGAAGCCGGTGTCTTGGGCGACGGCCTTGCCCTCGGCGACGACGTCGGTCGTACGGTGGCCTGCATGGGCAGGGGCGCGGTGCCCCGGCCGAGGCTGGTCGTGGTCACGGACGACGATGCCGGGCCCCGGTTGTGCCGTGGGTGCGGCATCCGTTACTGCCGTTCGGTCGCCCGTCCATCGACGACCAGCCGAACGGCAGACCGGATTATGATCACGTCTCACAATGCCATGAGCTGCAGAAAGAGGATGTGACACAGCTTCTGAGCTTGTGGTTTATCCAGTGCGGCGTGGTTTGGTGCCGATTTTGTGATGTGTGGGTCGGCGGTGGAGTTCGCCGGTGACGAGGAGCAGGCCGACGTCGTAGCGTTCGGCGGGGTGGCGGTTCTTCGAGCCGGGTGGGCGTCCGGGGCCGGGCCGGGAGGGTTTCGGCACTGCGGCCGGCGTCGGGATCTTGGCACGCAGGTGTCGGAACCCGCGCCGGACCCGTGCGGGGGTGAGCCTGTTCGAAGGGACGGGGCGTTCCCAGGGGCGGCGTAGGTCGATGGCCAGGGGGCGGGCGAGGCGGAGCTGGGTGTAAGCGGCGATGATCAGCCAGGTCCAGTTGTCCGCCGCCTCGGGGTCGCGCAGTTTCGGGGCGGTCCAGCCGAGGGTCTGTTTGATCATTCTGAAGAAGTGCTCGATGTCGAATCGTCTGAGGAACGCCTGCCAGACCTGGTCGGTCTCCGCCGGGGTGGCTGTGGGCTGTGACCACCAAAGCCACAGGGGCTTGGGGTCACCGCCGTTGGGCAGGTGGTCGACTTGAAGGCGGATGACGGTGCCCTCGATGACAGGGAGCCTGCCGGGGTGGTTCCGCCAGGCGGCACGTTGTTGCAGTTCAGGGTGGAGCCGGTACCAGCTCTGGGCGTGGGCGGTGCCGTAGCGGGTGGTGAGGGTCTTCGTCTCCGCGTCGGGGGTGTCCCAGGTCCTGGGGTCCTTGAAGATGAACTCGCCGCCGTGCCGGGGCGGGTGGCCGCCGCGGGGATGGGCCCGGTAGTACTCCTCGCGGGAGGGCGCCGGACGGCGCATGACCCGGTCCGAGCGCAGGCGCCCGAGGAGTTCGACGGGCAGGTCGGACAGAAGCCAGGCCAGACGCATCACGTCGTAGCCGGCGTCGAGCACGATCCAGATGAGCGGGTCGCCCACGTTCCACTGGCCCGCCTCGACCAGACGCCTGACCAGGTCCCTCACTTGGGCGGCGGTCACGGCCGCGAGGTCGTCGCCCGGCCGCAGCCGTACGGCGTCCAGGGGCGCGGTCCAGGAGGAGCGGCCCGTCTCCAGGGCGACGATCCAGGAGACGGGCCAGCCCGGGATCATCAGGTGCTTGTTCTCGCCGCGGCCGTAGGTGTGACAGAAGGAGCGGGCGTCGCTGGTGGCGGCGTCGGGCCGCAGCCACGGTGAGACGTCCACGGCCAGGACCAGACGGCCGTCGGCTGACCGAGGCAGCGGCATCGAGGCCAGGACCCGCCGCAACCGGGCGACCTCGATTCGGCCCCGGTTGAGACCGCTGTACAACGCGCCGTGCCCGCGCCGGTGCTCGGGCTCAAGAGCCAGTCCGACCAGCGTCTTCACCGGCCCGTCCGCGCACAGCAGAGCGTCCGTCAGCTCGAACAGCGCATCCGCACGACTGGTCAAGGAGTCGTAGAAGTCCGCCCGGAAGCATGACAGTTGCGCGATCGCATCCTGCGGGACCCTCACACACGACAGGCTCATACTCACGGTCTTCCTGCTGAGCGGTGTATCTGTGACGGAGCACAGCATCAGCGGAAGGCCGTTCCTACGTGCCCTGATCTGGGCAAACCCCACTCACGTGTGAAACATGCGCGAAGCCGGAGGATAAACCACAAGCTGAGGAGAAGGCGGCCAACGAGCAGACCATCACCTTCGAGGTACCCGCCGAAGACGGATAGGGGCCGGCCTTCGCAGGCCGGGAACGTCAGCCGGTGGCCCAGGCACGCAGCTGCGCGGCGATCTCCTGAACGCGGGCGCCCTTGTGCTTGGCGCGCATGACGAGCGCGAGGGCTTCTTCGGGCTCGTAGTGCAGAGTCTGGCCGTTGGTGTTGAGGAACGTCTCAGCGACCAGCCAGGCGAAGAACTCGTTCTTCGCGTCCAGGGGGTCGTGCAGAGCGACGGTCTCGAGCATGGCCGCGGCCTTCAGCCAGTCGCTCGCGTACACGTCGCGGCCCATGTAGTGGGCCTTGACCCGGGCGCAGACGGCGTCGAGGATCCCCAGGTCGCGACAGCCCGGGTCGCCCGGGAGGGCCTGCGCGATCTGCAGAAGCTCTTGCGGGGTGAGGAACCGGGGCTCGTCGCGTGTCGACGGCGATCTTCAGGAGCCCGAGACAGTCCGGAATACCTCAGTCAGTGAGCGTTGCGGGGATGCCGCCGACATCTCACGAGAGTGGCCGATTTTAGCCGTCTCGCCCGGCTCCGGAACGCAGTCGGGTGCAAGAGCAGACCGGGTCGTCGCCCAGTCCGGCAGCAGACGTCTTGAACTCGCTCACGCGCGATGGCGACGACGGCTGAATCGTCCCCGGGCTATGGGGACGGGGGCGTGCGCGCCGGGCCGCGGAAACCGTCCGGGCCGCCTTGTGCCGCCTTGATGACCCAAGGCAGTGGCAGATCCTCGGTGACCCAGACGCCAGCAGCCAAGTACCGGATGAGGAAGGGGCAGCCTCGATCGCCGGCACCTCGCGGCAGTCAGGCAATCATGGTCTCGGGGCCGGGAGGGATCGCGTAGGGTGGAGGAATCCGACGCGGGGTGGAGCAGCTCGGTAGCTCGCTGGGCTCATAACCCAGAGGTCGCAGGTTCAAATCCTGTCCCCGCTACTGATGCCTGAGGGGCTGGCACGATGTGCTGGCCCCTCAGGCATGTGCGTACCCGAGTCACGCGGCGGTACAGCACGTACGTCAGGCGAGCCGACTTGCACCCGACGCATCCGCCGCCAGTGCCTCGAAGCACACGCGTCCTCACAGAACACTGCCGTCGACTTCGCCGACGGCGTCTTCGGTCCGCCGCACTTCCGGCACAACCGCGGGCCGTCGCCGTCGACCGCGACGACGACCAGACGCAGCCGGGCACCCCGTCGCTGCCCATAGGCCCACCGTACGGTGGGCGGTACCTGGCCCGGTCGTCGCTTCGGGCGGATCCGCCCGAAGCGACGAGCCGAAGCGAAGAGCCCTGGCTCTGAACACGAGAACAGACCGCCGCGGAACTCCTGCGCGCGACGGTCGGCACGTCCACACGGCAAGCAAAGTTGAGCATCCAAACGTGCCGGATACCTCTGCACGGCGAGTTGGTCCCGGCCAACAGATGCTCGAAACACCGTCTTGTTGCCCCAGCGACTGTCATGCTGACCCCACCGGGTCTGACAGCTGGGGGGAGCTGTTTCCGATCATGAATTCGAACAACATAGTCGCACTCGTCGTCGCACTGCTGGTCCCCGTCGTGACCGCGATCGCCGGAACGGTCAGCGTTCTCCTGGAGAATCGCCAGGCTCGCAACTCCCTCACAGCCAGTCGGCGTCTTGCCTTCGAGGACGCAAGCCGGCAGATCGCCTTCACCGTCGAGTGGTGGCAGGCTCAGCAATTGCTCTCCACCACACCCCAGACACTCCAGGACGCCGAGGCGACAGCCCGGGGCTGGATAGACCAAGCGGCGACCCTGGCGAGCGAAGCCGGCAGGAGTCACCTCGACACGGATCCGCCAAGTGCCTCACCGAGCCGTGTCCTGCTGCTCTACCGCTTTCATCGACGCGCCGCGAAGTCGATTGGGTGTAGTTCCTTTCGAGGGATAGCTGAGCTGGGAAGACGCTGATTGGGGTGTGGTCGGTGCCGTCGTGCTTCTACCGTGGCGGGGTGGAGGTGGGGCGCCATGGTGTCGTTGCCGGAAGAGCTTCAGGCGCGGGAGGCCGCGGCTCGACAGCGGGTGGAGGAACTCCAGGCTGAAGCGGCGGAGTTGGCCGTCCGGTTGGAGAGGGCCCGGGAGGATCTGTCGCGGTTGGAGATCACGCGGGAGACCGTCGCGCAGGTGCTGGCGGACTTGTCGGCCGCGGAGGCAGCGCCGGACGGGCCGGCGCACGATGTGCCGGAGTCCGAGGAGACGTCGGCACCTCACGGCATCGGGGTGATGGCGGTGCCGCCGTGGCGGGAGGGCCTGGTCGCTCAGGTGTTGCCGGACGTGTACCGGGACATCGTGGAGATTGTCGCTGATGCTCCAGGTCCACTGCAGGCCAAGCAGATCGTGCCGCGGATCGGGCTGGAGGCCACGACAGCAAAGATCGAGGGGACACGGGGGAAGCTGAAGCGTCTGGTGGAGCGGGGCTGGCTGGACGAGGACGCGCCGGGACGGTTTACCCTCGCCCGCCATGGGCCGGACGCCGACCGGGTCAACTCCCAGTGACCAAGGGGCTCTTCTCCGTAGATTCGAAGGTGCCAACCAAACGAATCGCAGAAGAGCAGAAGAAGAGCCCCAGATGGAACAGTACGACGCCTTATCCGAGCCTGATCCGTACGTCGCCTCCCGTGATGCCTTCGAATGCCTCGTCTCGACGCTGGCCGGTGCCCCGGCGCGGAGTATGGCCCACGACGAGCTGGAGCTGCTGCTTGAGCGGCAGGGACGCGAGCTGTTGCGGCAGTTGATACAGGATCACCTCGATATGCGGGCGAGGAACGAAGAGGACGCGGTGCGCACGGGCGGAGGGCAGCCGGTGGTGCGTGGGCCGGAAGGACAGGAGCGGACCTGGCGGGAGAAGGGCCATCGTCGCTGGCTGACCTGCGTGTTCGGGCCGGTGCGGGTGACCAGGATCGCTTATCGCGGCCGCGGCGTGTCCAACGTGCACCCGGCGGATGCGGACCTGTCGCTGCCCGCCGGCCGGCACTCCCGCGGTCTGGCCCGGCTCGCGGTCCTGGAAGCGGTCCGCGGCTCGTTCGACCAGGCCGCCGCTGCGATCGAGCGACGGTGCGGAAGAGTGCTCGGCAAGCGCCGCCTCGAAGAACTGGTGGTCGCCGCGGCCGTCGACATCGCCGCCTACTACACGGTGAAGATCCCCACCCCGTGCACCCGCGAGATGCCGCTGGTCATCCAGGTTGACGGCAAAGGCGTGGTGATGCGCCCCGAAGCACTGCGCGAGGCCACCCGCCGGGCCGCGGCCCAAAGCGCGGCGGCCGGGCGGCGCGGGCGCTTGGCCCCGGGTGAGAAACCCAACCGCAAGCGCATGGCGACGGTGGCCTGCGTCTTCGACACCGCGCCCGCCCCGCGTCGGCCACACGACATCGTCCATCCACCCGGCGGCCGCAGCGAGACCCGGCAGCCGAGGCCAGGTCCGAAAGCAGAGCGGAAATGGTGCACCGCCTCGGTGATCCGCCCTCCGGAACAGGTCGTCTCCGACGCCTTCGCCCAGGCCGAGGCCCGCGACCCGCAGCATCTGCGGGACTGGATCGTGCTCGTCGACGGCGCCCGCCACCAACTCGACCTGATCCACACCGAAGCCGCCCGCCGCGGCATCCGTCTGAACGTCCTGCTCGACTTCGTGCACGTCGCCGAATACTGCTGGACGGCCGCGCACGCCTTTCATCCACCCGGCAGCCGCGAGGCCGAAACCTGGGCCGCGGACAAACTCACCGCGATCCTCGCCGGACACGCCGACCGCGCCGCGACCGAGATGACCGCGCAGGCCGCAGCCGAACAGCTTCCCGCCGCCCGCCGCGACGCAGTCACCACCTGCCACCGCTACCTCACCGGCCACCTCGACCAGCTCCACTACGACACCGCCCTCACAGCCGGCTGGCCGATCGCCACCGGCGCCGTCGAAGGCGCCTGCCGCCACCTGATCGCCGACCGCCTCGACATCACCGGCGCCCGCTGGGGACTCAACGGCGCCGAAGCCGTCCTCCAACTCCGCGCACTGATCACGAACAACGACTTCGAGGACTACTGGAACTTCCACTCGGCCCGCGAACATCAACGTCTCTACCCCAGCCCTGACCAGCGGAACTACAGCCTCACCGCTTGATCCCGACCGTCACTTCAGAGGATCCGCACCCAAGTCGATTCGCCTGGCCTTCTACCTGGCGTTGGCGGCGATGGCATACGCGGGAATGGGCTTGCTCGGCAGTGCCCTGACGAAGAACTACCCGGGGACCGACCTTGTCTACCAGGTGGTCCTGATGACGCTCATCGGGCTGGCCGCGCTGACTCTCCGCTTCTGGGCCCTGTCCGTGGAAAACGCACGACACCGACCCGCACCCTACCCGGGACCCGCGCAGCCTCCCCGCAACCCATAAACACACGCGGAACGTTGCGCTCCAAGAGCCACGCCTTCCCTCGACCTCGAAGGGACGTTTCGTGTCAACTCCAGGACAGCCGCCCACGCCTCCAGCACCCACACCAGCACCAGCACCAGCACCAGCACGGAGAGACCGCCCTTTCCTCTTCATTCTTGCCGTGATCAGCCTGGCCAGCACCGTCGGAGCCGCTGCCCTGGCCGGCTCCTGGGCCAACAAGGGCATCCAGGAGACGCTCGACCGTCAGCGCTCGGCCCAGATCCAGGACCAGCGCCGGGCCGCCTATGCCGACTTCATCCGTTCCGCCGGCCAGACCTGCAGCACGCTCGGCCAGAGCCAGGACAAGGTCAACGCCGCCTTCGTCGAGGTTCTCACCCAGGAGTCGCGCGTTCTTCTCGTTGCGAGCAAGGCCCTGCACGGACCGACCGAAGGCCTCACCAAATACGTCACGGAGATAGCTCCCGCCACCGCGGACCACACCTGCACCCAGACCGACTACGTCAAGCACCGGAACGCCTTCATCACCGCAGCCCAGCAGGATCTCGACAGTTAAGAGCCACCCAAGCACCCCTCCCGAACTGGGTCCGACGCGGACTCCCGCCCTTTGTCTGCCCTGACCCCAACCTTCCCTGCAACCGCAGTACCACGCACGAGGGGATGGCTCAAAGGGACCCACCGGCGCGGGCCGGTCCTGGTCCGTGTGCTCCCGCTCGAACCGGTAGGCGCGAGCGACCATCAGCAGATCGGTTCCGGGAGACAGCTGGTTGGCCAGCTTCAGTGCACGGCTTGCGGATGCTGTCGGCGGTGAGGCCGCCGTACGCGGTGTACACCTGCTCGCGGGGTCCCGCCGTCGGCCGGAGGACCTTCGGGGCACGGCCACCGAGGATCTGCTGCACGATGCCGCGCTGAGCGGCGGCGCTCGGCTGCGACGGGCTCCTCGACGACGGCCAAATGTCACCCGAACGGTCTACAGGATGGGGCGAGCTCAAGGGACATGGCCTCGCTGAAGCCCTCCATGGCGAACTTGGTCGCGTTGTAGAGACCCCAGCCGGGGATCCCGACCACGCCGGCGACCGAGCTGGTGTTGACGATGTGCCCGGAGCGCTGATTGCGCAGGACGGCGCGCTGGATGTTCAGGGCGCCGAAGACATTCACGTCGAAGGCAGCGCGAACTGCCTGGTCCGAGGCTTCTTCGACCGCGCCGAGCAAACCCTGGCCTGCGTTGTTGACGACGACGTCGATCTGACCGAAGTGCTCGACGGCGGCGTCCACCGTCCGCTTGGCCTGTGCTTCGTCGGTCACGTCCAGGTCCAGGGTGAGCAGCCGGTCACCCGCGTCGGGCAGCAGGTCACCGATGCCGACGGTACGGCGCGCGCGTGGCGGCGACCAGGTGGCCGCGGTTCAGCGCCTCGCGGGCGATCTCCAGGCCGAAGCCGCGGGAGGCGCCGGTAATGAACCAAACGCTCATGATCTTGCTTCTCTCTGTTCTCTCGGTATGACGGCCGGGAAGTGCGACCCGGTCGCGGATCCATGGGAACGGCAGGTCATCCTCCGGAAAGGCGATGGCGACGCCGCTGGTGCCATACCTGCGAGGCGGCTGAGCCCGCGGTGCGGGGCCGGTCCGGACGGTGGTGATCCGTCCACAGCGCCGATCTGCCTGTATCAGGTGTTGAGGAGTTCGCTGACGAGGTGCAGGGCTTGGGGAAGTTCGGGGAGAACGGCAGGGGTGGCGTCGGCGCGTCCGGAGTGCGTCAGCGGAAGGCCTTGGCGTGCGTTGCGGCCCATTCCTCAAAGGTGCGCGGCGGTCGACCGGTGAGTTCCTCAACGGTCGGTAGAACCGGGGTGTCGTCGAACTCGCCGTCCACGAAGAACCGGAAGAATGCCTCGACGTACTTGGCCGGGATAGTGCGGCTCATCTCGTCTCTGGCCTCGCCGTCGGGCTGACCCTCGAAGCGCAGCGGCCGACCGAGGACCTTGGCCAGGATTTCGACGCGGTCCGCAGGGAGCAGCGCGGCCGGGCCACTGAGCGGGTGGTTCTGGCCGAAGTGCTCCGCGCGGCCGAGCACGGCGGCCGCGACCGAGGCAATGTCGTAAGGGTCGATCGTGGCGATCGGCACGTCGGCGAAGGGAGCGCGTACGACGTCCCCAGCGCTGAGTTGCCCCACCCACTCGAACGTATTGGACATGAAACCGCTCGGCCGCAGTACGGTCCAGTCGATGCCGGACTCGCGCACCGCCGCCTCGGAGCCCATGTGCATCCCGACCACGGCGTTGTCGAGATGACCACCCACCACCGACCGCGACGACAGCAGCACGACATGGCCCACGCCCGCCGCCTTCGCCCGCGCCAGCACCCCGGACATGTCGGAAAAGCCGCCCAGCAGGAAAACCCCGTCCACGCCGCGCAGGGCCTCGAACAGGCTCTCGGGTCGGTTCAGGTCACCACCCACGACCTCCACTCCAGGCCGTACGCCGGAATCGGCGGGGTCGCGGACCAACGCCCGCACCTGCCGTCCCCGATCGGCGAGCAACTCGACCAGTTCGCCTCCGACGTGACCGGACGCACCCGTCACCAAAATCATTTCAATCCTTTCCGCCGTGCTCTCGCAGGGCTTGATAGCGTGAGTCCTGGTAGCGGTAGAAGGCCACCATGCAGAGCACGGCGGCAGTTAGTCCCAGTGACACGAGCACGACGGCGTGGCTCTCGCCGGTGAGCAGCACCCCGGCGAGTACGACACCGGCACCTGCGACGATGCTGTTGATGGCGGCGACCATGCTTGCGGTGGTGAACAGGCCCACCAGCCGGGGGCGCTCGGTCGCGAGCGAGGCCAGTGCTTCGCCCGTCCTGTTGTCGTCGGGCCGTCCCCATGCGGTGAAGTAGTCCGTTGCGCTCGCGGACTCGCTCTGCGTCGATAGCCAGGGGGAGCTCTCACCAGAGCCAAGCTCCTCAAGCGCATGGGATTCGGTCGCGCGCACCTCCGGCTTCTCCGCAAACGCATCCTTCACAGCCCATGACCGCGCATCGGTTACAAGATCTCCGACAGCGCCTGTTTCCCCATGCGGACCACGGCCGCCGACGGTGACCACAGATTCGGTTTCCACGCTCCTGCTCGACGTCGGCCTCACAGATACCGCGGCGTGGTGGAACCGGTGAGATCATCCGTTCGCCCACCGCGCCGCCACAGCAACACGCTGAGCGCGACGAACCAGACGAAGCCAAGGAAACGACCGACCGGGATGAAGACCGAGCCGCCCTCGGCGACGAGCGAGCTCATCGACAATGCGCTGGCCACCCCGATCACCATGCCGCCCCACGTGACCCAGGCGGGCAAGGCGTGGCTGGCGCGTCCCGTCGCGGCGACCAGGAAGACCGCCACGCCAAGTGCGGCGATGGCCGGGCCGGCACCGGTGATGAAGGACAGGTCCGAGACGGCCCGATACGTGGACAGTTCCGCCTTGGAGCTGATCTGAGCCAGAACCCAGGTGGTGCTGGCGGAGAGCAGGAGGAGAGCTCCGGCGACGGTGGCCAGCGCGCGGACCATGCCCGCCCGGGCGTCGCTGCCGTACCTGCGGACGAACGCGGTCAGACAGGGGACGAACGCCAGCAGCGCGAGGGCAGACAGCCCCTGGAGCAGGCCGAGGATGCGGAAGAGGTTCTCCAGAGTGGCTGGATCCTTCAGCCGATGCGCCTGTACTTCGGCGTCGCTGGAGTACGGCGTTACCGTGCCGGACGGGCCCAGCGCCCCGGCGATGACGAGACTGGCCACGAAGAACAGGACGTACAACACGCCGGTCAGAGCGCCAAGGTCCCGGCGCTGGGCGCTCGTGCGGGTGAGCGTGGCGGTGGTCACGGCGGCGACCCTCCTGAGGTAAGTGGTGACGGCGGAGCGGAAGTCCCGGCCCCGCTGTCTTCACCATCACAGAGCGGCTCCTGTGGGACGTCCCGCCCAGGAAGGCCGAGGGCGTACTCCCGGTGGCGTACAGATCCATCCGCTGAACTGCTCGGAGTGCCGACCGTACTCGCGTCGGAGCAGCGGGAGTTACTTCCGCCGACGGACGCCCTGGACGGTCAGAAGGGCGAGCCTGGCCGCCTGCCTGTGACCCTGACCCGATTGAGGTATCTATGCCCCCCTCCGCCCGATCATCGACGGTGACGACGTCCGCTGGCGGCGGCCCACAACGCCGTTCAGGCCACCGGTTGCCTCAGACGGCCCGTAAGAGCGTGGTCGTCGTGCATGTGGTCGTCTCTGTCAGTTGGTTGGCCCTGATGCTCTGCCTGCTCACCCTGGGGACGACGGCGCTGGCGACGAACAATGCCGACACCCTGCGGACCGCCTACCGGGCCATGGGGATGCTGGGGAACGCTCTGATCATCCCGCTGAGCCTGCTCACATTGGTCAGCGGTGTGATGCTGGCGCTCGCCACGCCGTGGGGCCTGTTTCGGTACTACTGGGTCAGTGCCAAGTTCTGGCTGACCCTGGCGGCGACGGTGGCCTCGATTTTCGCCCTCACTGCCAGACTGCACGACGCGGCGGATGCGGTGGCCCGCCATCCGGTGGGCCCCATCTCAGCCATGGATCTGGGATTCATCCGCTACAACATGGTGATCGTCCCGGCCGTCGCGCTCCTGTTGTATCTCGCCAACGTCATCCTGTCCGTCTTCAAGCCATGGGGTCGACGGCCGGCCGCGCCGAGTGCAGGCCGGCAGTAGCGTCGCCGTGATCAGCTGTGAGGCGTCGTTGTTCTACCGGAACATGCCGACCGACCTGTCGGGCGCCTGGGAAATTACCAGCCCCGTCACAAGATCTCCGACAGAGCCCGTAATTCCCCACCAGCGGCGTCAACTTCCCCGCCCGCATGTTCGAGAGGCTGACTCCGCTCTTTGACGCCGTTCCGCTCGGCGATCGGCAAGAGGGTGTCCCGGATCCGCGCAAGCAAGTCCTCTGTGAACCGGTCCATCAGCCATCCGGGAACCAGAAGCCGGGCATCCATCCAGTCGCCGAACCTGTTGCCGGGAGACCACTCGATGCCCCCTACAGGCCCTCGTGCGCGGGTGGCAGAAGTACAAAACGCGAGATTCTGATCCCTGGTGCGGTGATCAAAGACTAGGAGCTGTCCGGCCGATCATGTGACTGTCGCCTGATCGGATCGTTGTCCCGTGTATGGGGCGGGGTGAACACGGTGATCTGTCGGACGCGGAGTGGGAACGGTTGCGGCCGTTCCTGCCCGTCAGCAATGGTCGGTGCGGGCGCTGGCGTGACCACCGGCAGGTGATCGACGGGATA
Source organism: Streptomyces sp. RLB3-17 (assembly GCF_007113425.2). Classification (NCBI taxonomy): domain Bacteria; kingdom Bacillati; phylum Actinomycetota; class Actinomycetes; order Kitasatosporales; family Streptomycetaceae; genus Streptomyces; species Streptomyces sp. RLB3-17. Next base: position 1,322,735 of record NZ_CP041610.2, read on the forward strand.
TTGCACCGGGTGCGGACCGGGGTGCACTGGCGTGATCTGCCGGAGCGGTTCGGGCCGTGGAAAACGGTCTATGAGCGCCATCGGCTCTGGTCTGCGGACGGCACCTGGGAACGGCTGCTGCAGCAGGTCCAGGCTGAGCCCGACGCGGTGGGCGAGATCGACTGGGATGTCTCGGTGGATTCCGCCATCGTGCGCGCGCACCAGCACGCGGCCGGCGCCCGCACCGACCCGCCGCCGGCCCTCGCCGTCCCAAAGGGGGGCGAGCCGCTGGAACACCAGGGCGAAACTCCGTGGCGCAGCCTCGTCGACCGGCTGGTGGAGGTGGTGCAGGAGGCGAGGGCCTGGGGCGTTCGCGCGGCGGCTTCACCAGCAAGATCCACCTGACCGCGGACGGCCGCTGCCGCCCGTTGTCCCTGATCGTCACACCGGGGCAGCGGGCCGACTGCACCCAGTTCGCGCTGGTGCTGGAGAAGATCCGGGTCCCCCGGCCTGGGTCGGGCCGGCCTCGCAAGAAGCCGGACAGCGTCGCAGCAGACAAGGGCTACAGCAACGGCCCTTGCCGCGAGTACCTGCGGCGGCGCGGCATCCGGCACATTATCCCGGAGAAGGCCGACAGCCGGGCCGCCCGCCTGCGCAAGGGATCACGAGGCGGACGGCCACCGGGGTTCGACGAGGAGCGGTACAAGAAGCGCAACGCCGTCGAACGAGCCGTGAACAGGATCAAGAACTTCCGTGCGGTGGCTACGCGGTATGACAAGCGCGGCTATGTGTTCCTCGGCACTGTCTCAGCTGCAGCTGTCATCGTGTGGCTCCGCTCATGACCGGCCACTCGTGTTCAAGTCGAGTGCGGAAGCCTGGCCGACCGCAGCAAACAGGATGAGTGGCAGCTCCTTGTCGGCCTGTCCGATCGCCAGCGCGAGCCAACGACCGCTGTCGGGGAGCGGCCACACCTGCATGCTCACGGCCTGTTGGCTGAGGTAGTCGACCGGCTCGGGCACCGGCTCTCCCTCGCAGCCAGCACTGAGATAGGGTCCGAGGTCCACGACGAACGCATTGCCCCATCGAGTCGTCAGGCTTGCGGCCAGGTCGTCGAGGCATGCCTGCAGTTCGGCTTCAGCCTCAACCCATGCCTGTCCGTCGTCGTCATCCCAGAAGTCCCGACTGACCTGCAGTTCGCGCACATGATGCTCTGGTCCACCTCCCCCGGAGGCGTCGACATAGGTCACCTCCGGGAACGGCTGCCCGGCCAACGCGTCAATCGTCGAGAGGTACTTCTCGGTGGTCATGGCCGCAGGTTATGGGACCGCGCAGACAGCCGCAGACCGTGCGCACCGACCAATGATCGGCCGGACAGCTCCTAGGCGAATGGTCAGCCGTTGCGTTCGCCCCGGCTGACGCGTGGTGCGAACCGGAGGTCAGGGACGCGCTGCTGCGGCGCTTGGCCAGGTGAGTCGACGGGGCATGAGCGTGATCGCAACCCAGGTGACCTGGCTCTCGGAGTGCTGGACGAGCCGTTCGTAGCCCAGGGCATGTCTGCGGGCGTGCATCATCCACGCCAGACTTCGCGTCAGCCCACAGAACCCCAGTCGCGGCGCTGCCTCCCGCGAGGGGTATGCCTGCTGTGAGCCGTAAAGAGCGGTCCAGCCTGGGTCTCCAGGATGACCGGAATCGATGAGGCAATGTCAGCGCGGGAATAGCCCGTGGATCGATTCAGGTGGAGAACGGTAGCGCCGAGGTGCGGCTCTTCTGCGTCGCGGACCTGCCTTCTGTGCCACACAACCTGCGGCTGGCTTTCGGCGTCAGGTGTGAACTCGTAAGTGACGTGATCAAAGATCAGCACCCCGTCGATCAGCGGCTCACCTTCCTTCGCGGGGTGCAAGATGCAGGCGAAGGCGACGGGTCGCTCTTCCCACCAGGCAATGCGAAACAGCTCGGAACGCTGCCAGCCTGATGCGAAGCGTTCATTAAGCGGCTTCGCAAACGCCCAGACCCGGACCAAGCTGCCTCGGACGCCGTGGTGCGCCGCGAACTGATCCGTAGCGATGCGGATCGCATCCTGGATCTCCGGGGCGAGGATGTTGACGCCGCGGATCGTGCGCCCAACTCGGTTCATGCAGCCCTTGTGTGCCAGAGCCAGCCAGTCCACCTGGCCCCACGTCCCCGCGGGCGCCGAGGTGATAGTGACGCCTTGCGACCTCTGAATCCAGTACAAGTACTCCTGAACGAGGGCTTGGAAGAACTTCCGCGTCGTCCTGCTCTTGCCAGGCAGATCCGTAATCCAGTCCGGTCCGTCGCTCGTACGGCGTCTGAACAGAGCCATGTCCCCTCCCCTCCCCAGCTGGTCAGCCCCACCCCTGGAGCAGATCGCCCAATTATGGCAGGCCATGGACCGGCCTATCCGGCCAGCTTCTCGACTCTGAGGTCTGTCGCCGATGGGTTCAAGCTGCCGACGGAGGGGGTTCACTGCTCGTGTGGACGGTCCGGAGAGTGCATTGGGTCGGCGTGCCAGACGGTGGGCTATCAGGCTGATGGCCGCCCAGGTGGTCAGGGACCCGCCTGTCTACGAAACCTCTCGTTGTCACGACTTGTCACTGACAAACTTTGCTGAGAAGGGACGGTGTTCCTGAATCCCCGAATAGCGCACGTCGGAATACTGCCTCTCCACCGGTTGGACGGCGGTGTGGAGGCGGCGGAGTACCGGGTGTGGGTGCGCGCCCCCGACCACGTACGGCCGGTCGACGGCGTCGACTACGACCAGGTCGTCACCGAGAAGCTGGAGCGGTCACCGCAGGCGGTGGTCCGGGAGGTCCTCGGGGGACGCCGGCCTTCGGGGTGGGTGCTTGCGAAGCTGCGCGACGGCCGCGGCCCGGCCCGCTCTGTCCTGCACACACCGGACTGCGAGGAAGCGCCGGCGGGCGCGCCGCTGCTCAATGTGGACCGCGCCCTGGACGCGGCAGAACATCCAGGCACCCGGCTGTGCGGAGCAGCGCAGGAGCTGACGCCTCTGCTCCATGGCTTCGACCACATCACCGACTCCGCCCCCGACGACTCCTGCCCCCGGCCGCCGCACCGTCGGCGGCCCCGGCGCGGCGGCCCCGCCCGGCGCGCAACACCAGCGAGCACGCCCCGATCCCCGGCAGCAGCCGCGCCGCCCATTGCTGCTCTCCCTCTCCTCTAACTCCAGCCAGGGCATGGGCAAAAGCGGTCGCAACGGGGATGTCAGAGCCCCGACCACGCCCGTACGGTGGGGGTGACCTGCAAGGATGCGGCGGCGTCGGCGAGGCTCGCGCAAGAGAAGTCGCAAGAGATGCCGCAGGAGAAGACGCAAGAGTTGGCGCAGGAGATGTCGCCGCCCGGCAGACCGGAGCACGGTTCGAACAGCCGAGGCGTCGTACATGGGTGGGTCGGCACCCGGAACGCGCCGTCGCGCGGTCCGGGTTGCCGCCCTGGATCCGATGAAGATCTTCGCGGTGGCCAATCTCCAAGTCAATCCTAGGGTTTTCTTGCGTAGGTCTAAGCAATAACTTCTATCCTCATGACCCTCGATGATCTGCGCGTGTTCGTTGCCGTGTGTCGCGTCGGCAGCCTGAGTGCTGTCGCCCGGGAGCTGTCTTGCACCCAGTCCGCGGTGAGCCAGCATGTGAAGCGGCTGGAGCGCGAGATCGGTGCCAGCCTGGTGGAGCGGCATCCGCGTGGCGTGGTGCCCACCCAGGCCGGCCGGCTCCTGCAGGCAGCCGCCGCCGACGGCATCGCGGGCCTCGACCTGGCGCTGCGGCGTCTCGCGGATCTTGTGCGCGGCGACGGCGGGTCGGTACGCATCACCACGGGTGCCACCACCGTGCGGCACTTCATGTCCGAGGCCGTCGTCGACTTCCGGCGCCGATACCCCCAGGTCAGCCTGGAGTTTCAGACAGAGAACTCCAGCCGCAGCTGCTTCGACGCACTGGCCGCCCACGACCTGGACCTGGCCTGGATCACCATCGGCGCGCCCGTGCGCGGCATCGAGCAGCGCCCCGTAATCGGTCTGCCCTGGGTACTGGCCGTCCATGCCGACGACTCACTCGCAACCCGGAGCCGGATTGAGTTGGAGGACCTCGCGGACATCCGGCATATCCGGCTCCCCGAGAACTCCACCTCACGGGCCCGGCTCGACGCAATCTTCACGGAGTCGGGCATCCACATCACCTCGGACACCAGCGTCGCCGACTGGGACACAGCGATACTCCTGGCCGAACTCGGCCTCGGCCACGCCGTAGTACCCGCCCTCCCCGGCTGGCGCGGCCCCGGTCACCCCTCCCTGCGCTTCATCCCCATCCCGGCCATTCCCGCCCTGTCAGCGGGCTGGGCAGTACGGAAATGGGACGCCCTGTCTCCCCTCGCCCGCGCCTTCGCTGACACAGTGACCCAGAACTGCGCCCGCACCTAGCCCTGCCCTCTGCGCCGAGCCCGGCAAGATCAGGGAGACAGCCCAAAATTCAGAGAAGTCGCGGGCTTCGACGATGGCACCCTCCTCGCCTTCCAGGCCGCGATCGCCCGGACCCGGGGGACCTCGACCGCCGAGCGCACCACCCGGGATGCCGGCCAGCCCGGCGTGCGGCTGCGGATGTACACCGATCTGCGGCAGGTCCTCGAGGAGGCCTCTTCGCCGGAGCCGACGCCGTCGGCCACCTAGACCCCGACGGCGGACCCGCCACCGATCACCCCGGTTGCCACTACGGGAACGCGCGCAGCGCGCCGCCGCCTCATCGGACGGCGAGCGCGGCGCCGAGTGCAGCGACCGCGAGGGCGGTCCGGTCGGGCGGCGGGGTGGGCGAGGACGGCATGCGAAGGCCTCCGGCAATGAGTCGGTGCGCCCGCCGGTCGGCGAGCAGCACCGAACTTGGAGGAGCGGGTAGTTAGCCTCGCAACCCCTCCCGCCCGCTTTCCGCGTGAGGCCGGTCACACGGTGCGCGGCCGCCCGGGGGCGCGGCCCGGCCCTGCTGCCGCATCAGCACGGTGGGGTTGTCCTGCCAGGACACCAGGCCGTCGAGGTAGCGGGAGAGGGCCTTGGAGCCGGGCCGGTAGCGGTTGGTCGTCTCGATGATGTGCCGCGGGACGCCGAGCCTTTGCTGGTGGCGGACCTGACCGCGCCGCATGCTGTGCCCGGAGTAACGGCGCAACGACTGCCGCAGCAGCCGCTGTTGGCGGCGCCGCTCGGCGGCCAGGGCCTCCCGCTCGGCCGCGTCATCGAGCGCGGCGAGGTCCTCCGCCTCGGCGGCCGTCGACAGCAGCCGCCGTTCCGCGGCGGTGAGTTCGCGGGTCAGCCCGGCGGCCGCCGCGGTGTCGCGGATCAGGTTGCGGATCGTGCGGTCCCCGATGCCGCCCGCCCGGGCCGGGTCCCTGGGCGGCCGCCCGGCGGTGGTCAGCTTGTCGTTCTTCACCCGCCGCAGCAGCGGCCCACGCTCGACGCCCGCGGCCGCCAGCACTTGACGCCACTGCCGCCAGGCGGCCAGCGGACACGTCTTGTCGTCCTGCGCCACGATCCGCACCACGTCCGTGGTGCGGCCGTGCGGGTTGGTCTTGGACCGGTGCAGCGTGATGACCAGCGCGGGCAGTTCGAGCAGCTCGCCCGTTTCCGGGCCGACGAGCTCGGCGACGTCCTCGGCGACTTCCCGGATGTTCAGCCCGGCCGGTTCGGAGGCCCGCCCGGCCATGTACCAGGCCAGGGTGAGCGCGCACACGTCGCGCCGGACGGCGGGCAGCGGTTCTGTTGCTGCATCCTGGTTCTTGTCGAAGAGATCCAATAGGGGGCGCTGGATGTGGTCAGTGGTGTCAACGGGTGCGGTACCGGCGAGGGAACGGTTCGACTGGTACTCCGACATCGTCTCGCGTGAGGTGATGCCCGCCGCGCTCAGCAGTGAGCGGCCCGCCGAATTCCAGGGCGAGGCCGCAGTGCTGGACCTGGGGGACATCCGTGCGTCGAGATTCTCCTTGTCGCCCCTGCGCTCTCGGCGCACGGCCGCGATGATCCGGCGTGGCGACCCGGAGCAGTACCAGCTGGCCCTGTTGCGCAAGGGAGCCACGTCGCTGTCGCAGCACCGGAACGAGTGCACCATCGGAGCCGGTGACCTCATGCTCTGGGACACCTCGCGCCCCTCCTACAACCAGATGCCCGCCGCGGGCGGCCAGGTGCAGGCAACGATCCTGCTGCTGCCCCGGAACATCATGCCGCTCCGCACCCAGCGCCTCGACCAGGTGCTGGCCCGCCGCATCCCGGGCGACCGGGGCATGGCCGCGATCCTGGCGGCCTTCATGACCTCACTCGAAGACCACGGCGCCGAATGCACTCCGGAAGAGCTACGTCGTCTCGGCACGGTCGCCGTCGACCTCGCGACGGCCTGCCTGGCCCAGCACCTGGACACCGAGGACCAGCTTCCTGCCGAAGTCCGGACGCAGGCGCTGGTGCAGCGGATCCACACCTTCATCGAGCACAACCTCGGCGACCCGGAGCTGAATCCTTCGGCAGTCGCCGCCCACCACCACATATCGGTGCGCACTCTCCATCAGCTCTTTCACGACCAGGGCGAGAGCGTCCGCGCCCGGATACGCCGACGCCGCCTCGAGCAGTGCCGCAGCGACCTCGCCGACCCCGGTCTCCGGGCCCGCCATGTGAGCGCCATAGCCGCCCGCTGGGGCTTTAGCGGATCAGTGGTCTTCAGCCGTTCCTTCCGCGAGGCGTACGGACTCAGCCCTACCGAGTTCCGGGCGCTGTGCGTCCCGGAGGTGCTTGAGGTCGTGGAGGCTTGGGGATGGCGGGGGCGGCCTGTCCAGCGGCGGCCAGTTCCCGTGCGCGGGCGGCGAGTTGAGGGAAGTAGCTGAGCTGGTCCAGGCGGCCGACGGGGCGGACGGTCTCGCCGTCGCTGCGGTGGCCGTCGGCCCAGGTGATCTGGACGGCGACGCGTTCGCTGTCGTCGATGACACTCACGCGGACCTTGTCGATCAGGTGTCGCATCAGCTGTTTGCGGTCCGTTGTCCGTCGTGGTGGGCGCCTGCCGCACGGCCGGGAGGTCGGTGCTACCGATCGGCCAGCGCGGTTTCCCAGGCCCACTCCAACTCGCGCACGACCAAGCGGTTTTCCGGTTCAGCCAGCTGATATTGGCAGCGGGCCCGGTCAGCGGCACAGTCGGACCGCTCCAGACGCTGGCGCCAGATCCGGTCCACTTCGTGGCGCCGCTGCTGGGCGTGCTCGGCCGCGGCCGGCAGCAACCGCCTGAAGCGCCACCGCGCCGTCGCCACCCGGTATGACAAACTCGCCGTCCGCTCCGAAGCGACAGTACTGATCGCAGCTCTCAACGAATGGCTGTGACCAGGACTCTCACAACAGGCCCTGGCCCGAAGCCAGCGACTGCCGCGCGCGAGCGGGCCGCCCTGGGGAATGCCGACCCAGGCGCTCGCGGAGGCGATGGCGCCCACCAGGCTCCAGCATGTGACGGGGAGTCATCCAGGTTCACTCGCTCCCCCGGCCTTGAACATTCTGACGATCAGCGCATCCGTCCGCGGGCTTACGACTGCCCGCGGACGGATGTTCCCGATGACGTCAGCAGCCGTTGTTGATGGCCTTGGTGCCGACGTAGAGGACGCCGTTCGAGTTCATGTCGACGGTCGAGCCCCCACCCCCTTGGGTGTTCGAGGCCCAGACCACGCCGCCGCTGCTGTTGTAGACCACGAAGTTGCCATCCGTCTGGTAGACCGCCCAGTTGTTGTCCCCGGAGCCCCAGCTGTTCGTCGCCCAGCAGGCATAGCGGCTGCCGTCGTCGAACCGGAGGTACTCGACCAGGTTGCCGTCGCTCTGCATGACGAGCTGGATCTGCCAGCCTTGGGGGGAGTACCGATAGATCATCTGCCCGACGTGCAGGGCCTCACCCCGGTACAGAAAGCTCTGGCCCGCGGCCGCCGATGCGGTTCCGGCGGTGCCGATGAGGGCGGATGCGGCCAGACCGACCGCCGCGGCGGCCGTCGCAAGCCTGCGGATCATGCTCATACTCACGGTGCTCCATTCAAAACGTTCCAGGGCTGTGGTATTGGGTGCGGGCATCCGGCAGACCGGCTCGTCACACGAGTGAAGGCCTGTCGCTGCCAAGCACCCCCGTAGAAGATGCCAACGGCCCGCGCGACGGAGTTGACATGCCGTGCAAGATCACTTGATATTGCGTGCACTCGTCCGTGCCCTCGCCGGTCAGCTGCAGGCCTCGCGCCATCAGCGCATGCGGCTCCCCTCCGGGCCGTCCAGGCCGACGACGTCGAAGAGCCCGCGATGTCGCCGGCGCCGAGCCGCGGACGCCCTAGTAGGGCTTGGTCAGGTCGGTTGTGGTGGTGCGTGTCCTGTCGGCCCGGTGTGGCGTTGAGAGTGTGTGACTCCGGACGAGATTGCTGTGGTGCGTGGTGAGTTGGAGGCGTTCGCGGCGGAGGTGTTCGAGCCGTTCGCGCGCAAGGATCAGCGCCGGTGGGGGCAGGTTTATCTGCGGGGGCTGCTGACCGACGGGCAGCGTAAGTCGGTCGAGCCGATGGCCGCCCGGCTCGGGGAGGACGGCAATCGTCAGGCGCTTGCCAACTTCATCACCACCAGCCCCTGGGACCCGGCACATATCCGGGCCCAGCTCGCCTGGCGGATGGAGAAGGTGATCGGGCCGGAAGCCCTGGTCTTCGACGACACCGGGTTCCTCAAGGACGGGACTGCCTCGGCATGCGTGTCGCGGCAGTACACCGGCACCGCGGGCAAGGTCACCAACTGCCAGGTCGGCGTCTCGCTCCACCTCGCGTCCGAGACCGCCTCGGCGGCGGTCAACTGGCGGCTGTTCCTGCCCCGGACCTGGGATCCCGCCTCACCGAAGGCCGATGCGGACAAGATCGCCCGCCGCACCGCCTGCGGCATCCCGGACGATGTCGGGCATGTGGAGAAGTGGCAGCTGGCCCTGGACATGCTCGACGAGACCCGCTCGTGGGGGATCGAGGTGCCGCTGGCCGTCGCGGACGCCGGATACGGCGACGCTGCCGCGTTCCGCCACGGACTGCAGGCCCGCGGCCTGAATTACGTGGTGGGGATCTCCACCACGCTGTCGGCTCAGCCCGCCGGCGCGGTGCCGGTGGCCGAGCCGTACTCCGGGACCGGACGCCCGCCGGTGGCCAAGTATCCCGACAAGCCACGGTCGGTGAAGGAGTTGGTCATCGCGGCGGGGCGGAAGGCAGCTCGGCCGGTGCAGTGGCGTGAAGGCTCCCGGCCTGGCACCGGCCGCTCCGGCCGCAAGCGGATGTACTCCCGCTTTGTGGCCTTGCGGGTCCGGCCTGCCGGACGCGAGGTTCGGCAGGCCACTGACGGCCCGGAGCTGCCGGAGTGCTGGCTGTTGGCCGAATGGCCTGCCGGTGAGCCCGAGCCGGTGCAGTTCTGGCTGTCCGACCTGCCCTCCGGCATGCCCCTGACCACGCTGGTCCGGCTCGCCAAGCTCCGCTGGCGCATCGAGCACGACTACCGGGAGATGAAGCAGGCCCTGGGCCTGGCCCATTTCGAGGGCCGGACCTGGGGCGGCTGGCACCACCACGTCACCCTTGTCTCTGTCGCACATGCCTTCTGCACTCTGCAACGACTGGCCCGGGCCCCAAAAGACACGGCGTCGGCCTGAGCCTCTACCAGGTCGTCCGCGAGCTACAGACACTGCTCGCGGTCTGGACCGGCGCCTGCCCGACCTGCCACCGCGACATACCAGCACCAATACAGACCTGACCAAGCCCTACTAGGGTCTGAACGGAAAATCTCCCCGCACCAGGGCAGGCTGCGCCCGTCGTTGGCCAGGGGTTGGACGGGGGGACCTCGCCCCTCACCACCCCAAGCACCACTCCATACGATCCGGCAGGCAAGGACCTCGCACGCCAAATGACGTCGCTGTGGTGCGGTGCCACCGGAGTGCGGCAGAAGCGGTCCGCCTCTTGATCACCGGTCGTTAAACTCCCGGGGTTCGGATGCTGTCGGTGGTCTGGAAGGCCAAGCCATGGACGATGACCGTTGGGCTGGCTGGCCGGAACGGTGGGTCGGCACGGACTGCGACGTACAGACGGCCGTGGGCGCGATCTCGCGGGTGGTCAAGGACGGGTTCAGGTACGACGAGGTCCCCTGGCAGCGGTTCCGGCACTTCTACGGCCCGGGCGAGGAGATCCCCGGACTCCTCACGACGCTCGACTCCGGAGACGCCGAAGCTGCCGACAGGGCCTTGCGGCAGCTCTGGATGAATCTTCACCACCAGGGCGGCACGATCGCGGTGGGAGCACTGGCGGTGCCGTTCCTGCTCCGGATCGCGGCGACCGGGCGCCCCGAACTCCGTGCCCGAACCCTTCGCCTGGTCGCCGAGATCGGCCGGTGTCAGCACATGGGGGACGGATCGCGGGAAGGCCTGCTCCAGGTCGCCGAGGAGCCGTTGATGATCGAGGGCAGCACGATGTGCCCGGTGGACTGGACGATTCAGGCCGCCCGTCAGGCCGTCACGGACGACCTGCACCTTCTGCTCCCCCTTCTCTCCGGCCCCGACCCCGAGGTCCGCTCCGTGACCGCCTACGTCCTGGCGGCCGCGACCGGCGAGCTCTCACACGTCTCCTCGGCTCTGCAGTTCAGGCTGGCGAAGGAAGACGATGCGGTGGTCCGGGTGAGCCTGATCCTGGCGATCGCCCAACTCGCCCGCCAACACCAGGATGAACACGCTCCCAGCTGGGCCCGGGACCTGTGGTCGGATCCCGGACGACCGCCCGAGGTCCGCATCGGCGCCGGCCTGGCCTGGCTGTGCCTGATAACCGACCCCGCCCCCGACGAGCTCCGCACCCTCCTCACCGACCCCGGCATCCGTCAATACGACGACCTGCTCCAGCCGGTGCCATGGCTCACCTGGGTCGACCCCACCGGCGTCGGGCTGCGCAGCTGCATCGCCGAAATGCTCACGGCGAACATCCCCGGAACAGCGCTTGACGATCCTTGGGGTGGAGGCTGGACCAACAAGAAGTCCTCCCTGCGCAGGCGGGGGTGAGCCGTCGGGGATCAGAAGCGTGGGAGTCGTCATGCAGTCCTCCCCGCGCAGGCGAGGGTGAGCCGCCATAGGAATTGGGTGTAGCTCTTCTGTAGGGAAGTGCTGAGCAGGGAAGTTGTCCGGTAGGGCTGCGGTGAGAGGCGGTCGTCTCCTACGGTCTCGGCAGGACCTTGGGAGCGTCGATGGGCTCGTTGATCGAAGAGCTGGAACAGCGGGAGTCGACGGCCCGTGCACGCGTTTACTTCTTTGCGTGCGTGACGCACCCACCAGCCATCATCACGTACCCGTGACCAGCACATCTACAAGATCAACTCGACTTTGAAGTCGCCCTTCCCTGTTGGAGGGGCTGGGCGACACAGGTGGCCCGCCATCGAGTGACGAACCTCGGTGACGGGCCGTGAAGCCTTGTGGATCAGCTGGTGCTGGTGTTGAGCGTCCAGCTCTTGTCGGCCAGGATCACAGAGATAGGCACGTAATACAACCCGTTAAAACACCACGGGGTCCGCTGCCAGGAGTCCGCAGTGGACTGACCATTGCAGTCCGTTGTGGTGTCGAGAGCGGTGATCGTTCCCCGAGCTGCGTCGGTGGTATAGCCACTTGCGGTGCCGCTGAACACTGGACCGCCACTGTCCCCGTTGACCGCGGCGATGCCGCCGGTGCTTGCGTACGCCAAATCGACGTCCGGCCGAAGGATGCCGTTGCTACCCACGACAGTTGTATCAACCTTCGCGATGGTGATGCCGCAGTGCACACCTCCGTTGGCGCCGGATGTGCATACCTTGTCACCTCTATAGTTGTGCTCCCATCCCGAGACGGCCTTCGAGTACCCGTTCATGTCGTCCCAGGCGCCGTCGTAGACGTGGCTGCCGGTCAAGACGCCCGGTGCGGGAGAGAGGCCAGAAACGTCGTTGGAGCTGGCCTGATCCGCAGAGCTCGTCGAGCCGACGTAATTATGTGGGCCGTTTCCGCCGTATCCCCAGGTGTGGAAGCTTCCATTACCGCAGTGATAGGCGGTCGTGATGAGTTTCCGCCCGTCCGCCGTCGTCACGCCGAACCCGGTTGAGCAGATGGTGCCGCCTGGCGTCTGAAGGCCCGCTCCTCCCCACCAAGGCGCGGAGTCCACCTGGCGGGTTGAGGCATCGATGGCCAGAGGTTTGTACCGGACGTGCGTTTCCACGCCGGTTTCACCGTCGGCGGCGGCCTTGACCTCACGGGTTTTGTCCTGCCGCGCGGTGGGCGTGAGACGATCGTGATCGTCGCGCTGGCCGACTCCCCGGTCTTCGTCGTAGCCGATGTCCAGCCCACTTCCGTCGACGGCGGGCGCGATACTGGTGATGCGACTGGGGACCGAAGTCAAGTTCGAAGCGATATTCTTGAGCTTGCGGTTCGAGATCAGCTTGTCCCGAGCCGCGTGAAGCTCTGCTTTGGAATACTTGGCGGGCAGGACCTCAGCAGTAACGCCGGACGGAAGCGACGCGAGGATCCTCTTGACATAGGCCGGTACTTCGCCTTTCCAATGCAGGCGAATGTGCATCTGCGCCGGAATGACCTCGGCATCCGTGAACCCTGGGATTTGAGCCAGGACGGCCTCGCCCTTTCCTCCCGTGATCTGGTCGGCAATCTTGTCGAGGACCCGCTGGTTGTTCAGCTGCTGGATGTCTTGGAGAGATGTCCCCGGCGGGGGACCGCCAGCAGTCTGATTGGCGGCAACCTTGGCGGCTTCCCCGGGGATTGCAGACGGAGAGGCGTCAGCGAGGCTCGTGGCCACGAGCGGGATTGCTGCCAGTAGCGAGACAGCAAGGACCCCTCGTACCCGGCGTTTGGTGGTTCTGCCACTCATGATTTCCCCCCAAGAGATGGTTCACCAAGATCGATTACACGATTCGCAATCGATCTTGGCGCACGCTATCAGGCACCCACGGGGCTCGCAGGTAAGGAAATCGTGAGCGTCGAAATGCGTGTCGGAAATGAGCAACCTTATCTATTGCGAAATAATTTGACGCGAAGCTGCGATCTAGGGCCGGTTTAGCCCGTATCGTCGCCTGTCAACGTTGGTTAGCGTTGGTTCGCCTCGCACGGCCCGGAGACGGCCCAGTCAGTCAGGTGCGAGCAGGACCGAGGCGCATCCGCCGGTGGGTGGCTTCACCCTGGTTGGCTGTCGCCGCGCTTCCGTCCATACCGCCAGCGCTGTCGCATCGGGTCCCGCGGTCCCCGGACCCGCCACGTGACACGTGGCGGCCTCTCCTCTGCCCGGGCTGCCATCAGAGCGATGGCTGAGGTCTGTTGCGCTGGTTCTGTGTCGTCTGGCACCGTGGCGGCGGACCAGCACGAGGGAGAGAACTTGAGTCTCATCGGGCACGGGGCGTGCCTGCCACGTCGCGCGAAAGCTTGGATCGTCGCGGGGTGTGTCGTCACCGCTGCTCTGCTCGACCGTGTCGGCGCCTCCCGCCCCCACCCTGGCACTCCGGGCCGCCCTTGACCGACAAGGAGCGTGCGACTAGCAAATGGACCGAACGGTACGATCGCCGAAATCTCCGCGTCGCCATCGATCCGGGCGCCTCCGGAGGCGCGGTGACATCCCGCAACTCCCGACGTCAACCAGCTCTATTCCCTGACCTGTCGAAGTAAGGGCCCGCCCATGCCACACGCCCATGCATCCGTGCGCGCGATCGGAATAAGTCTGACCGCGACGGCTGTCCTGCTCACGGCCGCCTGTGGGCAGCATAGTCGGCAGTCCGCCGGCGCCCCCGCGGGCATGGTGTCCGCCGCACCGTCCAAACTTCCGCGGACCGGCACCCCGTCTACTGGCTCGAGCCCCGTCGCCCACCCGTCCATGGGCAAATCCGGGCCGGCTAACGAGGCGGCCCTCCATCGGGCCGCGGACTCGATCGAACAACTGAGTGGCTCCTTCCCGGACACGTATACGGGGGTGGAGGTGGACACTGCCGGCGACCGCCTCATCGTCTACCGCAGACCGGACTCGCGCTTCAATGCCGCCCTCGCCGGGCTCGGACTGGGGGTGCACGTCGATCTCCAGGACGCACCACGGTCCAGGAAGGAGATGCGGGCGACGCACGACCGCCTGGTGCCGCTTGTGGGAAACACCACCGGTTACCGCATCGTCAGCGTCAGCACCGGAGGGGATGAGCTCGGATTCACCCGTGGGGTCGTGGAGGTCGGTGTTAACGGCGACCTGCAGCGGGCCAAGCGCGAGCTGGGCGCGAAATTCGGTGACCGGATTCAGGTCGACGCCGTAGAACCCCCGGCTGGGTGATGGCAGCCCTGTGCGTGCAGGGCCCTGCCGCTCGACTCGGACAGGGCATCAGGTCGGGCAGAGCGGGACGGTCGTTCTCTGTCGGCCTTGGTACGCCTGGGACAGCCCAGCGATGGCCCCCAAGTGACGGGGCGGAGTACACAAGACGACCCGCCCCTTGTGGGCCGGGTGGGCTCTTGGACTTCGGGGCGAATCCTTGCTTTCCTCAGTCTGTGGACGGTCACTGCGATCACGCCTCCGGGAGCCGTCATTGATGTCATGCGTGGATGTCAGTCTGGGTCACGTGAGAGGCAGAGGGTCCCGTGGCGGTGAGCCAGGCTACGTTCATCGCAACCCATACGGCCTGGTGAGAAGAGGAGCACCTTGTTGCCGTCCCCTCCTCTACCTCGGGTTGGACGAGCCGTTGAACCCTGTGATGCGAAGCGGGGGGTGTCGCCCCGAGGGCTGCAAGACCCATCGAATGAAGCCAGGGAGCTGGCTCGCCCACCTTGGAGCACGACCGTGAACCCGAAAAGGCACCAGCGGACCCTGCGCATCATGTTGGCCGTTGCCGTAGTGGCTGCTCTCGCCCTTGCCGTTACTGCATCGATCATGAAGGACCCCAGGCGTGGGGAGGGTCTCTTGGGTGAGGTGCTGGTGAGCGGTGACGGCCGCACCATCACCACCCTGAACAGCAGGGCCCCATGCCAGGAGGACTCGCCCGAACTGGTGGCGAGCGAATCCCGAGATTCCGTCACCCTGGTACTGAAGGAAAGCGGTGTCGATCTCCGGCCTCAGTGCAACAGGATCGACGAGCAGATCAGCACGAGGCTGCAGTCACCGCTGGGGACACGGCGGCTGGTAGACCCCGGTAACGGCTGGACCATCGCCCCCTTCGACCAGAAGCGGCTGGCAAATCCGCGATATCTCCCGCCAGGCTATGCGCCGACAACTGACGTGCAATGGATCGACCCCGTCCAGCATGCCCAGCTGGCACCCTTCATGTGGGGCCGGAACTCAGCCCCCGCCTGGACCCGTTTCTACCACCGCGCCCAGGAGAAGGCGTCTTTGAGCATCACGCAAATCGCCGGACATCTCACCGTGAGTGCCGCAGGAACTCCGGAGTCCATCCACGGGTGGGCCGGTCGGCTCACCCCGGACTCCAATAACACCGTGACATGGACGAACGGGACCTACACATTCATCGTGGGCACCACGGATCAGGACCTGCACAAAGCCGAACTCCTGAGGATCGCCAAACAACTCACCCCGTGAAACCCGAGAGCACCAACTGGAGGCGACGAACGCGGCCCCGATGATCAAAGGTGTCGAAGCCTTTGATCACGAACAGGGGTCGCGTTCGCATGTCATCCTCCCTGATCGGTGTCCTGCAACGCCACCGCAAGGACGTCGACTTGTCCTGCCGACCCGCCGAACTGCCCGACCTGACCTCGTTGTCGACGGTCCTGGACCGGCTTCCCGATCAGGGCTGATGCGTTCCCAGCTAGCGGGATGAGCCGGTTCGTCGGACCTGGCATCCGATGGGCGGTTTGCCGGAGTGGAAGCAGGAGACGCCACACCAGATGATCAAGGTTGCTGAGACCGAAGATCGACCTGAAGCCGCGTCCGCATGCCATCCTCAGGCCCATCGCGCCATCGCCGACGACCAACTCGGGATCGCGCAAACCGCGCCTGCGGCAGTCACGCAGCAGGTAGGCGCACACCCGTCAGCACCAGGACGCAGGAGTACGCCTGCTCGAGCCGCACCTTGGGGTGCACCCCGTCCGCCCGCACATACACGTAGTCGCTGTCGGCGAGGTCGCGCTGCTGGAAGGCGGCGTGGTCGTCCTGCCACTGCTTCGTCAGCCGGGTCACGGTGGCCGGCGACAGCCCGGCCGCCCAGCCGAGGAACTGATCCAGCACGGGCACGAAGTCCCCCGACATCGGCAACCGGGCCGCGCTGTGACGGGTGGCAGCGTGGTCGCTGGCTTGCAGTCATTCACAGGGTGGTGCAACAAGATGACACACTATGTTCATCGCGATGTCACCTTTATGCGGGCCGACACCGGCAGTCTGACCGGTATAAGGCGGTTGGCGGAGAGGCCCCGAAACGTGACGGTGCGGTGGCGTGGAACGGTGACCGCGGGTCGCTCAAGGACATGGATGCCGGTGCTGGCCTGGGCGGTGACGCGAGCCGTACTGCTGCTGACGCTCTTCGGCGCCCTGCGCTTCCCTGGTGACGACGTCCGCCCCGACGTGGTCGTCATCTACCACGGCTGGTACGAACGGCTGCTGACCGGCAGCTTTCCGGTCGGCGACGTCACCTGGCAGTACCCGCCCGCTGCGGCGGCGGCCTTCCTCGCCCCGGCACTGCTGCCGTTCCTGACTTACTCGCACGCCTTCTACCTGCTCGCCTGCGCCGCCGACGCGACGGTCCTGGCGATGCTGCTGCGGGCCGGGCGGGCCCACGGCCGGGACCTGGCCGGCGCCTGGCTGTGGGTCGCCGGGTTCGCCGTGCTCGGCCCGCTGGCCCTGGCCCGCTACGACGTGATGGTCACCGCCCTCGCGGTCGCCGCCCTGCTGGCCGCCGCACGGCACCCCCGGGTGGCGGGCGCGCTGGCCGGGATCGGCGCGCTCGTCAAGGTCTGGCCGGTACTCGTGCTCGCCGGTGCGCGGCCGGGCGGCACGACCCGCCGCTCCTGGGGGGCGGCGCTGGTCACCACCGTCGGCGTCAGCGCCGCGTTCCTGGCGTTCACCCGGGGTCCGTTCGCGTTCCTCACCGAGCAGCGTCAGCGCGGCGTCGAGATCGAGTCGCTGGGCGCCCTGCCGTTCCATGTCCTGCGCTGGCTCGGTCTGTGGCACGGCGCCTCCCGGCTGCACTACGGGTCGTACGAGTTCCTTGGCCCGTATGTGCCCACCGCGGCCCGGATCGCACTGGCCGGCGCGGTGCTGGCCTTCTGCTGGCTAATCTGGTGGCGGGTACGCGCCCGCACTTTCAGCGACGTTGTGGTGTACGACGCGGCGTTCGCCGCGGTGCTGGTCTTCGTCACCACCAGCCGGGTGATCAGCCCGCAGTACCTGATCTGGCTGCTCGGCCTCGGCGCGCTCTGCCTGACCAGCCGCTCCACCGTCCAGCGCTGGCCTGTGCTGCTCATCCTGGCCGCGTGCTTCTTCACGGTGCTCGAATTCCCCGTCGGCTTCGGCCAGGTCGTGCGGAGCAATCTGCCGGGCATAGTCGTCCTGCTGATCCGCGACGGGCTGCTGCTGGTGGCGACGGTCTCGGCCTGCCGCCGGCTCTGGCGCAGTACGGCCTCACGGCCGGAAGCCACGTCTGACTACGCGGCGTCCTGCTGGAGAAGGTGCCGCTGCTGACCCGCGCGCTGACCAACAGCTTCACCGCTCACCATGCGTTCATGGTCGCGGCGATGCTGCGGGCGATCGACCAGGCAGACGCCCGGATCGCTCAACTGAGCCAGGAGATCGCTCGTCAACTGCAGCCGCTGCAGCGCCAGGCCGAGCTGCTGGCCACGATCCCCGGCGTCAGCCTGGTCCTGGCTCAGGTGATCTTCGCGGAGATCGGGGTGGACATGAGCAGGTTCGCTACCGCCGGCCACCTCGCCTCCTGGGCGGGGATGTGCCCGGGCAACAACGAGTCCGCCGGCAAACGAATGTCCGGCCGGACCCGGCACGGCGACACCTGGCTCAAGACTGCTTTGTACATGGCCGGTTCAAGCGCCGCCCGGATGAAGCGCACCTACCTCGGCGCCCAGTTCCGTAGGCTGGTGCCACATCGCGGCGTGAAACGGGCGACCGTCGCGGTCAGGCACTCCATGTACATACCCGGCCGTCTGCGCACGGCGGCATCGAACTCGAGCACCTCGATGTTGGCCGCGTCATAGGAATGGTCCGTCACGACCACACGCTATCGGCCTGACAGGCCCATCTGAAGGTGCGCTGGAAGGCGGAAGTGCCTCGGGAGACCTGCACGTGGGGCGGGAGTATCGGCTACTTTGGCGGGTCAGTCCGTTCGATCAGCGCCATATCAGGCCGTGAGTTGGTAGTTGTGCTGGTCGGGGGTTGGGTAGAGGCGTTCGTGCTCGCGTGCGAGGTGGTATCGCCAGTAGGCGTCGAAGTCGCCGTTGTCGATGAGAGCGCGGAGCTTGAGGACGGCTTCGGCGCCGTCCAGGCCGCAGCGGCTGCCGGTGATGTCGAGGCGGTCGCCGATCAAGTGGCGGCGGGCGCCTTCGATCGGGCCGGTGGCGATCGGCCAGCCCGCGCTGAGCGCGGTGTCATAACGGAGGTGGTCGAGGTGGCCGGTGAGGTAGCGGACGCAGGCGTCTGCTCCCTCGCGCCGGGTTCCGCGCAGCCCTGTCTGATCGGCCTGAGCGGTGATCTCGGTGGCGGCGCGGGCGGCCTGGCCGTGGAGGATCGTGGTGAGGTGGCTGGCGACCCAGGCTTCGGTTTCGGGCGTGCCCACCTTGTGGAAGCAGTGTGCCGCGCCCCAGACGTACTCGGCCACGTGGACGAAGTCGAGCAGGACGTGCACTTCGAGGTGGCGCCGGCCGGCTTCGGTCTGGATCAGCTCGAGCTGGTGGCGGGCCCCGTCGGGCTTGGGCCTGGTCGAACGCGGCGGCGATCACGTGCTCGGGCGGAGCGATCACGTCGTGGGGCCTGCGCGGAACGGGATCGGTGTCAAAGACGCAGGCCAGGGTGGCCATTCGTTTGCGGTGTGGCTTTTCGCCCGGTGCCAGCCGGGTGCGCAGAGCGCGCCTCTTCCTCTGGTGCGCTTTGAATGTCGCGGGCCGCAGGGCCTCGGGGCGCATCACGACGCCCTTGCCGTCGACCTGAAGGACGAGCGCGGTGGCGGCGGTCGACGGGAGAGGGGCCTTGTCCTGGTAGAAGGCGTCGATGTCGGCTGCCGCGGCGACGACGAGCTGCTCGGCCTGCCGGTTGCCTAGGACTTTCCCGCAGCTGCGGTCGATCGCTTCTTTGGCCTGGTCGTAGGAGCCGCGGACGGCTTCGAGGACGGCGATGCGACGCAGGCCGTGGGAGTGCAAGCGCGCGGGCAGCGAAAGCTCCGCGTCGGCCGGGTGCACGCTGGTTTGGCCCTTGCCCCGCCAGGCGCACCGCGTCACGGTGACCGTGCCGAACACGCAAGCCAGCAAGCGGGAGTGACCCACCTCGCGATGCGGGCGGACCTGCCCGTCCGCACCACGGACCGCCCTGTCTGTTGTCTGTCGAATCTGTTCCCGCTCCCGCTTCTCCCGCAGATCGAGGTGGCTCTGGAAGAGCAGCCGCAGCAGCTCACGGCCTTGAAGCCCGATGAGGTCTTCGAGTGCGTGATGGGACAGCGCGGCCGACTCCGGGCCGGCCAACGCGCCTTTCAGGCGGTCGAAGGCCCTTGTCGCGGCAGTAAATGGATCGATGGCATCGAAGGCGTCGTAGGGTTCCACCGGCTCTTCTTTCTGTCGGCGACGCGTGAATCGTGACCCAGTTCCGACGGGTGAAAAGTGACCCCCACTGCGTCAGTTGATGTTGGTCATTCCCCGGTGTTGGCCGCGGGAACCCGTCCGAGGTCGCGGCCGCGCATGCGGTAGCTGTCGCCCTTCAACGAGATGACCTCGGCGTGGTGGACGAGGCGGTCGATCATCGCGGCGGCGACCGTGTCGTCACCGAAGACCTCGCCCCAGCGTCCGAAGGGCTTGTTGCTGGTCACGATCACCGAGGCGCGTTCGTAGCGGCCCGAGATGAACTGGAAGAACAGGTTCGCCGCCTCGGGTTCGAAGGGGATGTAACCCACTTCGTCGACCACGATCAGCGGGATCCGGCCCAGCCGCGTCAACTCGTCGCTCAGGCGGCCGGCTTGGTGGGCCTCGGCGAGGCGGGTGACCCACTGGGCGGCGGTGGCGAAGGCGACCCGGTGGCCGGCCTGGCAGGCCCGGATGCCGAGCCCGGTGGCGAGGTGGGTCTTGCCGGTCCCGGGCGTTATCAACGGTTCGGTCTCTGCTGACAGATGATCTCCCAGTTCAGGACATTCCTTCAATCGATGAATCGTTCGCCGTGGTCCGGATGCCGGGGGTGGAGCCGGGACTGCCGGACATGGAAGAATCGCCGTGTGACTGCGACCAGAAAGGACCATGCCGCGTAGGCGGCCTGGCAAGGTTCGTGCCGGCCTTCCGTTCCGGTGCCGATCTCATCCACGAACCTCGGTTATCCGTGGGCTGTCGCCGTATGCCCTGGCAGTGATCGCCCGGCTTGAGTGGACGCGGGATGATCTGTGGCCCGGCAAGGTGAGTGCGGCACTGCGGATGTGGCGAGGGTTCGTCCGCCATCCCTATCGTCGCCTGTGGGTGGAGTATCCCGACGGCGGCTGCGGGATCTTTGAGTGCTGTGGTTCGCCATGGGAGGCCAGGCAGCTCCTGGAGACCGTCATGACGTCGATGTCCGAGCGCAGTTCCCGCGAGCTGCGTCGGCTTGTCGACCGTCTTGATGAGATGTGTTGACGTCAGCAGGGCCCGATTACGTGAGCTTGCGTCGGTGTGATGTCTGCGCCGCGGCGGGCGAGTTCACGTCGGAGGTCGAGGTTCTCGCCGTGGGCCTGTTCGAGTGCGTCCCGCAGAGCCTGTACTTCCTCTCGGTGCTGTTGCTTCAGGCGGGTGATCTGACCGGTCAGCGCGAGGACGAGGGTGCTCTGCTCGTCGGCCGGAGGCGCCGGTGTGGCCGGACGGGCCTGGGCCCGCAGACGTTCGATGCGTCCGCGCAGGTCAGGGTGGTTATAGAGGAAGGCATGGGAGACGTCGGCCTCGCGCTGGACGGCCTGGAAGGTGATCGGCTCGCCGCGCTTGACCAATGTTCGGATCGCCTTCTCCGCCGCCTCCGTCTTGGCCTGGGACTTTGCCTTCGCGGCGGCGGCCAGGGTCTGGGTGCGCTTGGTGCGTGGGTCGGTCATGGCCGGGTCCTTCGGTGACGGTCGAGGTCGAGGGTGAGAGCGACGGGGCCGGTAGTGGCGGCTCCGCAGCCGGCGCCCTGGACTGCCTGGCCGGGCTTGGTGCGGATGGTGTCCAGCAGCTTGGTGAGGGCTGCGTGCTCGGCCCGCCGTTGGAGGAGCCAGATGTTGTCCTCGGGCATCGGGCGGCCGTGCTGTTCCTGGAAGGCGGTGGTGGTGCGGATGATCAGGGCCTCTGTCTCGGCCAGTTGCCGCTCCAGGGCGGGCTGGTGCGAGGCGTCGGTGACGAAGACCGAGCAGGTCAGGCAGGCATTTCCCTTGTCGCAGGTCTGCAGGGGCGGCAGCATGCACCAGCCGTGGGGCAGGAACCGGTCGGCCCGGTTGAACAGGTGCATGCTGTCGTGGTCGTCGCGGGAGAAGGTGACGTGGGTGCCGTCCGCCCGCAGCTTGGTGGTGGCCAGGAATGCCTGCTCGGCGTGTTCCTCGCGGGCGGCGACGTAGTGCATGGACATCGACGGGGTGGCGTGTCCGGCATAGCGCATCAACACATGGACGGGCAGGCCGAGTTCGGCGAGCCTGGTCAGCTGGGTATGACGGAAGCGGTGGGTGTGGCTCAGGCTGAACCTTCCCCTTGATCGTGGACACCTGGAGACTGGGACCTGAGGTTCCAGAGGAAGTAGCGCCAGGTGGGAAGCAAATACACGAAGCGGTACACCGAGGAGTTCAAGCGGGACGCGATCGCGCTCGTCGACTCTTCGGGCAAGACGGTCACGGCGGTCGCCCGGGATCTCGGCATCAGCTCCGAGTCCCTGCGCGGCTGGTATCGCCGGGCCAAGGCAGATCGGGGCGAGGGAGCCCCGGGTGAGCTCACCACGGCCGAGCGTGAGGAGCTCAGGCGGCTGCGTCGGCAGAACATCGAACAGGCCAAGACGATCGAGGTGCTGCGAAAAGCCGCGGTCTTCTTCGCGAAGGAGAGCGCTCGGTGAACGACACGTACGCGTTCATCGAGGCGGAGAAGACCACCCACGGCGTCGCTTTCCTCTGCAGGCTGCTGAAGGTGGCCCGCTCCTCCTTCTACGCCTGGCTCGCCGCGGCCAGGACCCGAACGGTCCGCAAGGCCGCCGACGAGGCCCTGGTACACGAGATCACCGTCATCCACGTCGGCTCACGCCAGACCTACGGCGTCCCGCGCATCCATGCCGAAATGCGGCGTCTGGGGCAGCGCGTGAACCGCAAGCGGGTCGCCCGCCTGATGCGCGAGCACGGTATTCAGGGAGCCCATCGCCGCAGGCGGCGGTCGCTGACCCGGCCGGACAAGAAGGCGAAGCCGGCTCCGGACCTGATCGGCCGCGATTTCCACGCCGAGATCCCCGGCACGAAGCTGGTCGGCGACATCACCTGCCTCCCGACCGCCGAGGGCTGGCTCTACCTCGCCTGCTGGCTGGACCTGGCCACCCGCGAGGTCGTCGGCTACTCGATGGCCGACCACCACCGCGCAGACCTGGTCGTGGATGCCCTGAAGATGGCCGCCGGCCGTGGGCGGCTCCGGCCCGGCTGCATAGCGCATTCGGACCGCGGCAGCGAATACACCAGCAGCCAATTCCGCTGTGAAATACGCGAGTTGAACCTCCGACAAAGCTGCGGACGCACCGGATCATGCTTCGACAACGCCGCCGCGGAGAGTTTCTGGGCCCTGCTCAAGGAAGAGATCGGCACCAGAGTCTGGCCCGACCGGGCCACCGCCCGCGCCGACGTTTCCGACTTCATCGAGACGTTCTATAACCGCCGCCGACTGCGCAAGCACAAGGTCTTCGGCTACCTCACCCCAGCCGAGACCCGGCAACGGCACCAACACGGCCTCGCAGCATAGAGATCAAGTGTCCAAGATCACGGGGAAGCTTCATCGTTGAGATAGACCTGCATGTAGTGCTGGCCGACAGGTTCGAGGTCGAGCCGCTGGACAACTACAAATCGCCAAGTCAGGCTCATGTCGGCCAGCAGATCGTGCAGATGTTCGTCAGACGGGTCGTCCCATGACGTCCCGTCCCACTCAATCGCCCGCAGTACCGGTGTTGCCATGAGGGCGACTGTACTGGCCGATCATGCTGCGGACATCAGCGGACAGCCGCTTATGAAACGCACCCTCTAGGCGGCGGCGACCGGTCCCGGGGTCGCTTCGGTGTGCTGCTGCATCGCCGTCAGCTTTCTTACGAAGGCGATGGCGAGGAGTGCGGCCGTGAGGTTCAACGCATCGGCGATCATGGTCACGTCAGCGGCGCGCTGGAGGGTTTCGGGGCTCCCGGCCTGGGACTGCATGGTGGAACCGATCCGGGCCATCACCAGGGCTGCGGTCCAGGCGGCCCACCACAGCCCTACGGGCCGCTGGGAGACCTCGCGCCACGATCTGTCCGGTGCGTTCTGCGCGCTCGCAGTCCAGATCTCGCGGGCGATCGTGAACGGAATCCACAGGTTGCCGATCGGGATGAACCAGCCGCCGATGGCCCAGCCCCGGCTCCGCGTGCACACGTCCTGCGCGAACATGTCCGCGTTGCAGCGGACCCGGTAGAACCAGACGACGAACACGACGGCGGTGGCGAGGATCCCGATCAGTTGGAGGTTCCCGGCCAGCTTGTACAGGTCGTCGGCGCCGGCGATGTCGTCGGCGCTGCGGTTGAGCAGATCACCGCTCACACTGTGCATCCGCATCCCCGCGTACAGGGCGAACAGGTCGGCTGCGGCGACCAGGCCGAGCAACACGCTCGTGGCTGTGGCGAGTCCGCGCGGCGAGCGAAGGAGCGTCTGCGGCGGCGGTATGTCGAAAGGCTGAGACAACAACGCTGGAACCCCCAAGGGAATCAAGAATCCCGCAAACCGTTCAGCGGGGTGCTGCAGGATCGCATTTCATACTGCGTGTTCCGACCCAACCCATTCCGTGATCGGCCCAGTAGAGCGTCCGGGGACCGAACTCCTTACCGGCCGTGAAAAGTAACTGCCGGTACCGGATCCTCGGACGACGGCCGCGTAAGTCCGTAAGGCCCGTCTGGACGGAGAAGCTCCACTGTGGTGCGGGCTCAGGAAACACCCGCACCACAGGATCTCAACCTGCCACCCTGAGGGGTGATCAAATCGGTCGATGGTCACCCATCGTATAACCGTCGAAGGCGCCATCATCGGAGTAGTTCTGGGCTTGGATTCGACGTGAGAACTACTCTCTTGAAACGAAGACGCGAACCTGTTTCGGCTGTCCCGCTGTAAACGTCCGATCAGCTAGAGACTCGGCGACTTCAGCCAGGACCGAGCACGCATCCTCAAATTCCTCGGGAGACCCCTCGAAGAAGCGCGATGAGTCTTCCCAGATGATCGCGATTTTCTGATCATCGGTTGACTGGATCCCGCCCCACAGAGAATCTGAAAGCGCGTCCAAGCTACGCGAGCTTACCACCGGAGGATCCAACGGAAGTGCTGCGCGAACGGCATTGAAGAATGCCGCGCGACCTGAGCCGTCAGCAGTGGTTATGGAGTACACACGATACCCCTGCTGGGCGATACTGCTCGCAAGAGAGCACATTTCATCGCCACGGACCCACGTAAGCCCTGACTCGAAATCATTCATGCCCGATCACCGAACCTGAACAAATGCCGGGTCTCCGGAATCGCCGTAGTGCGTCCATGTGTAGTACGTCTCACCCGTCTGATCGTTGCGAACCACGCGAAGGGCGCCGGCCCCGGAGGTGCCGGGAGGCGGCTCTACACGATACTCGCGGTAGGGAGAGTTGGCCCCCTGTCCACCGGGCAACTTCCCCTCTCGATTTTGGAATGGAATACCCCATCGCCTCGCAGTCGGACCAGTGGGGACTGTTCCCGCGTCAATATGACTCAAAGTGCGACCAAGAGCAGCCTCTTCCGTTGGAGGAAGAGACCCGGGAGCAATTCGCGCAACGGTCGGACATGGGGTGGTGGAATTGTGCACCAGGACCGGTGTCTCGCCCGCCAGCACATAGTACGTGTGGAGGTCGTCGACGGTGAGGTTGTAGGTGCGGGTGTGCTGATCGAAGGCGCGGTTGGCCTTGACCCGCACGGTGGTGCGGTGAGTGCTGAGGAGTGTGGTGCCGGGGGTGAGGTCGCGGGCTTTGACCCACTGATGTGCTGAGGGGTTCCAGAAGGGGTGTTCGTAGGTGGCGGTGAGTTTGCGGGGGCCGTCAGGGGTGGTGATGGTGAGTTCATCGAAGTGCTTGTCGCCATCGGTGATGATGAGACGGCTGACCTTGCGGGCTGCGGTGCGGCCCGTGGCCGGGTCAGTAGCCAGGACGGTGTCACCCGGGTGGATCGTCTCGATACGCCGCGTGCCGCTGTCGGCCATGAGGACCTTGGTGCCGGCCGGGAAGCACTGGGCGCATCCCGGCACGTACCGCTTGAGGCGCAAGTCCTGCAGCGCGTCCATACCTCGTTCGAGGAGCTTGAACTTGGACCTGAGGGTGACGTCCTCGGCGAGTTGGAGGCAGGCCACGGGGTCCCCGCCCTTGCAGGCGTCGAGTTGTCCAAGGCCCAGGAGGTCCTTCTCGAAGGTCCACGCCTGCCTGCCCGCGGCATCGGCGGCGGGGCCCATGGTGGAGAGCTCGCAGAGGACCTCGTTGTGCTGGCACCAGCGGGCCGGGTGTTCGCGGGGCTCACAGCCGAGCATGCCGCAGCGGTAGCGTCGTACTTCGCCTTGGCTTCCGGTGTCCTTCTCGGCGGCCTTGCGTTCGGCTTCCTTCTTCTCCACGGCTGCCTGGAAGGCGTCCTTGAAGGCCTGGTCGGCGGCTTTGGAGTCCTTGCCGGCGGCGGTGGCGGAGGCGCGGGCTTGGTCGCCTGCGGTGTAGGCGGCGGTGGCGGATGCCTGGGCCCACTGGGCGGAGCCGGCGGCGTCGACGGCGGAGGTGGCCGCGTCGCTCGCGGACTTGTCGGCGGAGGCGGCGGCCTTGGCCGCGGTGTGGGCGGAGGCGGCTGCCTGGTCGGCGGAGGCCTGCGCGTCCTTGGCGGACTGGGTGGCCTGGTCGGCGTAGCCCTTGGCCTGTTTGCCGGATGCGTCGGCCTTCTTCGCCCAGTCGGCGGCCTGCTGTGCTGCCTTGGCGGCGGTGGCGGCGGCCTTGTGGGCGTCGGCGGCGTTCTG
This sequence comes from Streptomyces sp. RLB3-17, assembly GCF_007113425.2. Lineage (NCBI taxonomy): Bacteria > Bacillati > Actinomycetota > Actinomycetes > Kitasatosporales > Streptomycetaceae > Streptomyces > Streptomyces sp. RLB3-17. Next base: position 1,349,128 of record NZ_CP041610.2, read on the forward strand.
CTGGGCGGTGGCCGCGGTGCCGGCGGCGTCCGCGATCAGCTGGGCGATCTGCGCGGTGTGGGTGGCGCCGAGGAAGTCCTGGCGCTGGGCCTTGTACTGGCCGACCTGGATGAACTGGTCCAGCAGGTCGTCGGGGCCTTCCAGGGCGATGTGCGCTGCGGACTTGAGGTCGGGGCCGCCGCTGTCGATCAGCTGGGCCGCGCGGACCCGTTCGTCCTGGGTACGGGCCTGGTATTGCCCGGTGGTGATGAACTGCCTGAATTTCTGCGGGTCGTCGGAGTCCAGCGCGGCCCGGCCGGTCTCATGCACCACCGGTCCGCCGGCGTCGATGATCTGGGCGATGGCGACGCGGAAGTCCTGGGCCCCGGCCTCGTACTGCCCGGTGGCCAGGAACGCGGAGACCTGGTCGTCGCTGCCCTTGAGGGCTTCCTCGGCGGCGGTGCGCACCGAGGCCAGGGAGCTTTCCTGGGCCAGGGTCTGTACTTGGTAGCGGTCGTCCTGGTGGGCGGCTTGTGTGCGGCGGGTGGTGAGGTAGTCGACGACGTCCTGGTCGCTGCCGGTGAGGGCCACCTCGGCTGCGCCTCTGCTCCAGGGTCTGCCGGTCTGCATGGTCGCCAGCGCAATCTTGCGACCGGCCGGGGCGAGGGCCTTGGGGTCGGCTCCGGGCTGTGTGGCCTGCGTCGCCAGGGTTTTGGCCTGGGTGTCGGTGTCCTTGACCTGCTGGGCGGCTGCCGTGTCGGCGGCTGTCTGCTGGTCCTGCTGGGCCTTGAGGTCTTTCGCCTGGGCGATGCCGGCGTTGGTGCGTTCGGTCAGCTCCTCCGTCTCGATCTTGACGGCGGTGTTGTGGGTCTTCTTGGCCTTGTCGACGGCCGCGGTGGCCGCGTCGGCTGCGGCCTGGGCGGCCTTGGCATGGGCCGCGGACTGGGCAGCGGCGGTGGCCGCCTGCCCGGCGTGGGCTGCCGCGTCATCGGCGTCCTTGGCGGCGTTCTCCGCATGCGTGGCCGCCGCGTTGGCAGCGTCCCGGGCGTCGCTGGCCGCACCGGCCGATTCTGCGGCCAGTGATGCGGCCGCGTTGGCGGCGCGGTTGGCTCGACCCGGTGGTCCTGGCCCTGGAAGATCTCGGGTTCCCGCCTCGATCAGGTCCAGATCTGACCAAAGGCGTTCCAGGCGCCGACTGAAAGGGCTGCGAACCAACGGCGACGTTCTGCGCGGTTCTCGAATCCGAAGAACGGCGAGTACAGGTTTCCTACGGCCTCACGAGGCTCATGAACGGCAGTACCGGCTGATTTCGGCGACCTGGACAAGCGGCTTAAGCCACTGGCGGACGTGTGGTGCCCAGGGGCCGGCAAGTCGAGGCGGACTTGCACGATCTTCGGTGCGAGTCAATGGTCCACTCCGTCCAGTTGTTGGCTGCCGGGACGGAGGCCACGCCCGAGGCTCCGGCCACGCTGGTGCTCAGGGCGGTGAGGTGGCGGCGCGTCCGGCGCTGACGAGGGCTCGGGTGTAGTGCGGGGTTCCCGAGGTCGGCCTTCCACAAGCTGGCGTGCTCGGCCGCCCGCCGCTCGTCGATTGTGCCGGTCATCCTGCGTCATTCCCCTCCACGAACGTTGCGGGGGAGTCGGCTCTGTCCAGCTGTGGACGCTTCTCCCGCGCATCGACGATGAACATCGCCCAGGTGGTGTCCTGGCGGAACTTGAAGTCGGAGACAACACGGTCAGCGTTGACCAGGCTCCCGAGGATGCCGCCGAGGCCCGGCATCAGGTGATTGCCGAGGGCGCTGAGGGACATACTGCCGATGGTGCGCAACAGCGCGGGCCGGTGGTCTCGCCTCAGCCTGGATCCACCGGCTTGATGTCTGTGGACAGTTTCTCGGGGAACGAAGAAGTGCCTTGTGACCTGCGATGATGGGGTTTCTCTAGGACCACATCAGGCGCGATCAGCAAGGCACTTCCGAGATGCAATCTTCCCATGCCGCAGCGGCGGTCTCATCCGCGTTCGACGACCCGAACCTAATCGCGTACGGCGGCCTGGAGCCGGTGGTGCGGTTGGCCGAGCGGTGCGGTCTGCCCGCACTGGTCGGGGAGTACATCCGTCTGCCGGCCTCGAAGGACGGCACCGGTGCCTTCCCCGCGGCGAAAGTGATGTCGCTGGTGGGCGGCATGGTCGCGGGCGCCGACAGCATCGATGACATGCACCGGCTACGGCACGGCGCGATGGGCCGCCTGTTCTCCGGTGTGCGGGCCCCGTCCACGCTGGGGTCGTTTCTGCGTTCCTTCACGCACGGGCATGTGAAGCAATTGCACGCCGTGGCCCGCCGGTTCCTTCCCGAACTGGCCCGTCACGCCCCGCTGCTGCCCGGCGCGGACCAGGTCGCCTACGTGGACATCGATGACACCATCCGCCGCACCTACGGCTACGCCAAGCAGGGCACCGGTTACGGATACAGCAAGGTCAAGGGCCTGAACGCGCTGCTCGGCATCGTCTCCACACCCCTGGCCGCCCCGGTGATCGCCGCCACGAGGCTGCGCAAGGGACCATCGAACTCCGCGCGCGGGGCGGCAGCGTTCGTCGCCGAGACCATCCGCACCGCCCGCGCCTGCGGCGCGAATGGCCTGCTGGTGATGCGCGCGGACTCGGCGTTCTACGGCGCCGATGTCGTCAACTCCTGCCGGGCGCTGGGCGCGCGGTTCTCCATCACCGTGCGGATGAACGCTTCCGTCAAGGCCGCCATCGCCCGCATCGATGAGGACGCCTGGATGCCGATCAAGTACCCCAAGGCGGTCTGGGACGAGGAGGGCCAGTGCTGGATCTCCGACGCCGAGATAGCCGAGACCGGCTACACCGCCTTCACTTCCAAGCCGAAGAAGCAGCAGGTCACCGCCCGTCTGATCGTGCGCCGCGTCAAACGCCTGAGCACTGGCACCGTCCCCGCCGGACAGGGCACGCTGTTTGACACCTGGCGCTACCACGCCGCGTTCACCGACTCCCCGCTCTCCTTGAACGATGCCGAGCGTGATCACCGACGGCACGCTGTCGTCGAGCAGGTGATCGCGGATGTCAAGAACAGCGCCTTCGCCCACGCACCCTCCGGGCATTTCCAGGCCAATGCCGCGTGGCTCGCCCTGGCCGCCCTGGCGCACAACCTGACCCGCGCCGCTGGCGCACTGGCCGGCACGTTCCATGCCAGAGCGACCACCGCCACCATCCGTGACCACCTGATCAACGTGCCCGCCCGCCTGGCCCGCTCCGCCCGCCGCCTCACCCTGCACCTGCCCGAACGCTGGCCCTGGAGCACGGACTTCACCCAGCTCTTCAGCATCGTGCACGCGCCACCAGCCCCCTGACACTCCCCGACCGACCTGCCCGAAAGGGCCCGAGAACTGCGGAAAAGTGGAAAGGCTGGGCAGACCAGCGGCCGCCCCACGCCCGAATCCGCAACTCAGCCCCGACACGCCCTGCACGACCCCGAACCGATCACACCACAATCAAGCCGGTGGATCCGGGCTCAGGGCCTCAAGCGTGACATCCGCAACCTGCTGTTCCACTTCGGCGACGAGTGCTGCGGCGCTGCCCTGGGATGACGGGGCGCCCGCGAGGACATCCCGCAGCTCGTGAATACGCCTGTCCTTGCGAAGGTCAAGGACGTACTCGTGGAAGGGGCCTTGAGAAGTCAAGGCTTCGGTGCTGCGCAGGTGAAGGAGCTCTTCGACAGCAGCAACCTTGTGTTGTTCGAACTGCATTGCGTCGGGCTCGCCGGACTCGTCGTGTTCGGTCGTCTGCCACAAGTCAAGGAGAACGGCTGAGCCAGAATTGACGATGTAGTCCATCGGGCCCAGCTGGAGAGCATCGGCGACCACCCACTCAGACATCTGCTGAACGTCCGCCCACGGCCCCATCCATGGAATGGTCGCTCCCTTGAGGGGCCGCAGGTCGCACGAGTTGCCGGCGGCTTGCATAGCCCCCGACAAATGATCTTGCAAGGGATGGTGCTGGCTCCAACGGTTGGCGTACTGAGGATGCGTGCTGATACGCCTCCTCGAGTACGCCGGCCGCTCCGGATGGCCCCGTGGTCTGGCGAGCTGCTTCCAGAGCATGCTGCTCACGTCCCCAGCTACTTCCCCGGCTGTTCTCGCAAGCTCCGCGTCATCGGAGACGAACTTCACGAAGTTCAGGTCCTGCATGTCCATCGGGCAGTGGCGACGGTCAAGAAACCATAGTTCGTCGTAGCAGAGCATCAGCCCGATCGCGTTCTCCAGCACTGCGTTCGGCTCGTTCGATCCGTACACGTCGTGGCGGTTTGCCCAGTCGTAGAAGGCGGGTGCATAGGTGCCTAGGAAGGCGCGCCGCCTCCCCCTTGCCGATGCCGTAGGACGTCCTCCGGGAGCCCCGCCAGTACTCGGTTTGCTCTCCTCGCTCATTACCACTCCCCCTCAGAATCACTCTCAGGCAACCTGCCTCGTATAAGGGAATTTAGACGAAGCAGCACCTCAGCATGGAAGTACGCCGACGTGATCAGTGTCCCCGCTTCACGGACCCGGGATGGTGCTGGTATCGCTGGACCCGTTCGTAGGACCAGACTGGCCATCATGGACCTCTCCGACATCACCGCCCTCGGCGTCGCCTGGATTGGTGCCGCCGTGAGCCTGGGCGGCGTGTACCTGAACCGCGCGTCGCTGAAAGACGGCCGCCGCATCCGAAGCGAAGATCAGAAGGAGGCGCTGGCCAACAAGTTGAACGACGGCTTCATGGCTCTGCACAAGGTCGTCCTTGACAGGCCGGAGGATCCGGCGGCGGGCAGCGATACATCCGCGGCCTTGGAGCGCCGATTGAGCGAAGCCCTCATCCAGACGCACAGCAGCGTCCAGTTGGTCCCGGACAGGGAGACGCGTAGCCGTCTGAGCGACGTGCTCACCGTCGTCGATGCCTCGGACAACACGTTCGTTCCGGTGTCGTCCTGGGCGATGCGGCAGGCTCTGCAGCATGCGGTGGAGTGCGTCGGTGCCTGGCGCAACGGCCAGCCGCTTCCTGTGCCCAACCAAGGGTGCGGGGACGCCGAGCGCGCATTGTGGCATCAGTGGGATTTCGACGGTACAAGCCATCGAGAGTTGTTCAGGTCAGAGCCAGCAAACCAGCCGTGGTGGCGCAGGCTTGTGCACCGTGGAGGGCAACGTGAGCTTGCTCCGGGGCGCCGCCGGCCCGCAGTTCCTCGTCGTCGAGAAGCACGGCGGTCAGGGCCTTCGAGGCCGCCGCACTCCCGGACGCAAGACTCGCCAGATCTCCGCGACGGCCCCGGCCTTGGGGGATAGAGGAATCATGGTCAGCGGTACCGCTGACCATGATTCTCCTCGCGCACGGGCAGTGACGTCGGCCATCACCATCAGCGACCAAGCCTCCTGCTCCTACGAATCCGCGTAAGTCCTGTCGGGCGGTGGCGAACTCCACCGCAACGCGCACGGCGCCGGCCTCACCAACCTCCTGCACGGCGCTGCCCCCGCGCTGCTTTCGCCCTCCACACTGCGGCCTCTGCTGCCCGACCTCACCTATGAGCAGTGGGCTCGGATCGACGCGGCCGCGGTCGCCCAGGACAGCCGGGCGCGCGAGGACCTCACCGGCGCCAACGGCGACGAACGCGACCTGGCGGACCGCCGACGCCTCGGAGAGAGCACCAAACTGGTCACACCCGGAGGCGCCCAGACGGCGGCCGCGAACGGCATGGCAGCCGCTCGGGTTCATGACGGTGTCCCCGCGAAGGCCCCAGGCGAGGAAGCCTGGGGCCGCCGCACGTCGGTACGAGAGTGGGCCGCAGAGCGGCGGGGTACGCCATGATGTCCGGCATGCCTTCCCTGTCGTTGTTCAGCGATGACCCCGTCGACGGATCGCCCTCTGCTCCTGATCTGCTAGGCCGCCGAAGCTACGCGCGCGAGGCAGCAGCTCTTGTGCGCAGCGTCCGCACGCAGAGCGACTCAAGCGTGCTGGCGCTGATCGGAGCATGGGGGGCCGGGAAGTCGTCCGTGCTGACGATGACGATGGACGCGCTGCGCGAGGAACCGGCTGAGACAGAGCACTGGCTGATTGCAGAGATCAACCCGTGGTTGTACCCAGACCTGGAATCGCTGACGGCGGGGCTGTTCGCGGAGATCCGCGCCGCATTGCCTAAGAACAAGCGGTGGTCGACGGCGAGGGAGAACCTGGGGAAGTTCGCCCAGGAGATAGCCCCGCTGGGCAGCCTGACGGGTCTCCCTGGTGTGAACGCCTCGGGGGCTATGAAGGTCATAGGCAAGCGCATCGCGGGCGAGACCAGTGCGACGGCGACGAAGCGCAAAGTCGAGGCCGTTCTGCGCGAGGCCGACACTCCCATCTTGGTCGTGATGGACGACCTGGACCGCCTCACTCCCGACGAGTTGCTCCTAGTCTTCAAGCTCGTGCGGCTGATCGGGCGCCTGCCCAATGTGCACTACCTGCTCAGCTACGACGAGCACACACTGCTCGATGTGCTCACACGCAGCGACCTGGTTGGCGGCGACGTCTCGCGAGCCCGAGAGTTCCTGGAGAAGATCGTGCAAGTCCGCCTCGACTTGCCGGCTTTCCGCGAACAAGAGGCGCTCGTTCTGATGAATATGTATGTCGCCGCGCTCCTTGAGCGCCATGAGCGGCAGTTGACGCCGACGGACATGTCCCGACTCGGCGAAGCGTATGCGTCGTATCTGCAGCAGCGTCTGCAGACGCCGCGGTCGATCAAGCGGTTCATGTGCCAGGTCGACGCGAGCCTCGGCTCAGTCGTTGATGACGTGGACCTCGTCGACTTCATGCTGGTGACGTTCCTGCGAACCATGGAACCCGGCGTGTACGCGATGATCAAGCGGCACCGCGCGGAACTGACAGGCACCACCTACACGCCCGGGCACCACACACCGCTTGATGTGCTGAAGCTCTGGCAAGACCGCGTCCAGCGCGCCAATGTCGCGGACGAACACATCGACAGCGTAATCGGCCTGCTCGGAATGCTCTTCAGCCCGGTAGCCAACGTGCTGGAGAGTTGGCAGGCAACCGCCGCGGGCGACGCGGAACGGCGCCACGGCATCGGCAGCAGCGACTACTTCGATCGCTACACCTCCTTCCGTGTGCCGGACGACGACCTCTCGGAAGCCGCGTTCGACCGCGCCGTCCAGCAGATCATCAGCGGACAGACCGCAGACGAGGCAACTGCCCTGGCCGAGCGGCTGCGCACTGATACCCACCGCGTGATACGCCGCCTCGAACAGCGCCTCCCACTGGCTGCCACCGAATCCGAGGCACTGTTGGCGCTGCTTGCCGACGAGTACGGCAACGCCCAGGGCCCCGCCGAGGCCTTCGGCCTGCTCCGGCCCGAGTCAGCCGTCCAGCACCTCGCGCGGCGCGTCCTGGCCGACCTGCCAAGCGAGCAGCGCCCTGAGGCACTGGCCCGCATGGCCCAGACCCCAGACGGCGGCGTGCTCGCCGTCCAGACCCTCCGCAACACCATCTACCCCGCAGAGCAGCAGCCTGGCGACCTCACCACAGACGCGAACCTGGCCGACTGGGCCCGCGCAGCCCGCGACGTCCTGGCCACGCACCTTGCCCACCACCTGCTGCCCGCGGCACAACACGGCGCCGACCAGCTCACACCCCTAGAGCGCGAACTGCTTCTCGCCTGGACGATGCTTGCCCCGCAACAGGCAGGTGAATGGACTCGCAAGCGCCTGGACAATCAGGACTGGGAACTCCTCGCTCTGCTCGTCAGCCTGACGCCCCGCCAGCTCATGAACGGGATGCCTCTCCTGAGTCCCGTAGACCTCGACCGGTTCAACGTCCTCATCGGGCTCGATCGCATCATGGCCCAACTCGCGCCCCAGATCGACGCCGCCCCGCCCCAGCTACCGCTCTCCACCACCCTCGCAACCCCGGACCTGCACCAGCAGCACATCCTCAGTGCCCTCCGCCGATACCGCGACCAAAACCCGCAGCAGCCAACGGCCCTCTGACCGGCGGGCGGCTTGTCCGTCCAGCGTCGCGCGCGGCCCCGCCGTCGCGCGCGAGCAACACCGGCGGCGCCCGATCCCCTCGCCCGCCGCCCAGGACCTGTCCCACCCACCCACTTCTCTGTTCTTCCTGCTGTGGGGCGTGGTCCGGGGGCGTAGAGGGGATGTCTGCCTCCCCACCACGGCAGGACCAGGCGTGGTGGCCTGCGGGTTCGCGGGCGGGTGCGGGAGTGGGTGCGGACGGTTGTCGGCCGGGTTATCGGAGGGGATTCCAGCCCGGTCCACGGAGGCGTTGTCGCTTCGTGACCGTGGTCGGGGTTCTGGTGGGGGCCAGCTGCTGCTGTGACCAGTACGCGCGGCGCCGGGCAGGACGGCGCCGCACCGTACGAGAAGCGAGCAGACCATGACGATCGGCGTGGACGTGGGCAGCGGAGACCAGCTGGCGCTGGGCGTGCCGTCGACGTGCACGACTCCGGCGGCGAAGGCCATGTTCACGTCGATGCCCACCAGGTTCCGGCGAAGGCATTCGGCGTCGGTGAGCGGGCGCGCCCAGTCGTACGCCTCCTCCACCAGGACCTCGGCCGGGGTGCGGTGGTGGAAGCGCGGCAGGTCGGCGAGCAGCGGGTGCCCGTCCGGGGCCTCGCACGGCGCGCAGTCCACCGGCTCCTTCCCCAGCGAGCCGGGGTTGTGCTCGGAGTGCCGCTTGCCTGTCGCGTCCGCTTCGGAGGCCCGGGTCGGCGGGTGCAGGGCGGTCATCAGCTCCAGGCCGGAAGGAAGTCGGCAGAGCCCTGCCGGCGGACTACAAGCAGATCGTCGACGCTTACGCGCCGGTGCAGATCAACGGGCACCTCTACCTCCACCATCCGGCATCTGCATGGTTCAACCTGGCCGAGCGCATACGTTCGACGTCGGCCACCTGGGCAAAGAGTTCATGGGAGTCCTACGTCACTGAGCCGGAGGACGACCCTCGCGTCTTCTGCAACCTCCCGCAGCTCAGCTTTGGAACCGCCGAGGGCCTGATCCCCCTCGCCTCCACCGACCAGGGGGCCGTGATCTTCGGGGCTACCCAAGTTCACGGGATTTCCATGGGCGTAGTAGTCCAGGGCTCAGAAGGTGACTGGGTGGGACACGCGATGACCTTCGCAGAATGGCTGTACCGGTACCTGGTCGGCGGGGAGATGACCGGCTGGGACAGCGCGGTCTTCTACCCCGGCCCTGTTCTGCTGGAATACCTGCCCACAGGGCCGGGTCAGCGCATGTGGGAGACGTACGGACCGGAGCGCGGAATGTGAACCGCACACCAACCGAGACACCTTCTAAGACGCGCGGGGTCGTCGGTCGCCACTGGTACAGCCCAACTCCTTAAGGAATTCGGTGAGGAGGCTGTCGCCAGCAGAGCGTCGCTATCATCGGCACCTTCGACGGCCGCATCCTGGCCGGAGAAGTCATTCCCAGTCCCGATGACTTCAATGCAGAGCAGATCGTCCACGAAGCTCTCAGATACCATCCGATCGCGCTGTGACCTGCAAGCTCCGTCAGCCAGCGGCCACCCCCGCTGTTCGGCGCGGGCGCGGGTTGCTGGCGAAGCCACGCCGACCCTGCTGCCCGGGGCGGCACGCGCGACGGGTGCCTCAGCGCTGGAAGACCGCTGTCGCCACAGGCACCGCCAGCAGCAGGCTGAGCCCGATCAGGGGCAGCCGGTCCAACCACAGGACGGCGGCGAACTCACGCAGGGTCGCGGAGAGCCAGTACGCGGGAGAGGTCGGCGCCCCCACGACGTGGACAAGGACGCCGGAGCGACAGGCCAGCAGGGCCGTGCGGTAGACGTGGAAGCCGCTGGTGACCACCGTGGCACGGTGCCCGGAAGCGGTGCGGTCCATGAGAGCCGCGCTGAAGCGGAGGTTCTGCCCGGTGTTCACGGAGCGGTCCTCCCGCACGATCCGGTCGGCAGCCACCCCGCGTGCGCGCAGGTAGTCGGCCATGGCGTCCGCCTCGGAGCGCACCTCGTCGTCGCCCCGGCCGCCCGAGACGACGAACACCACACCGTCTGCGTCCGGTGCGCCGGCGTCGTCGACCGCGAGGGCCCGCTCCAGCCTGCGGCGCAGCAGCGGACCGGGCCGGTCGCCATTGAGCCCGGCGCCCAGGACGACGACATGGGTGGTCTCCGGCGGCGGGGTGCTGCGGCCCCGGACGAACACGTAGACGGTGAAGGCGAGGAAGAGCAGGCTGAGGTATCCGGCGGCCGCGTTCACCGCCACCATGAGGGCACCCGCCACCTCGCCCCCGGCAGTCTGGACGACCGCGTCGAGGCCGAGCACCGCCAGCAGGGCGCAGCCGGCGGCGCCGGTGGCCAGCAGGGACGCCTGCGGTCCGTAGCGCCGGACCAGGACGATGCTGTCGACCAGCAGGAGCAGGCCCAGCGCGAGGGTCATGAGCAGGGCGGCGACGGCGAGCACGGTCACGACGGTGGGGTGAGTCTCCGCACTGCGGGCGGCCTCGCCGAGCCCAGCCGACGTCACCGCGAGGCAGAACAGGACAGCGGTGGAGAACCGGTGCGGCGCCAGCACGGCATGGACGACGCCGCCCACGGCGAACACCGCCGCGGCAACGTACTCCGGGTACTCCGGCACGTCCCCCACCACTCCGCTCTCCCGCCCGCCGGGCCCGACCCCGTCCGCCCGTCGCCGCCTGCGCATTTCCGGACCCGCGGAGCGCTGCGGGGCCCGGTGCGGACGCCGCCGGACATCCTCGCAGACCCGTCGGGGCGCGCCGTACGCGGGTGCGGTGCCTTCGACACCTGAGCGTGGCCCCCTCGTCAACACCCGAGGACGCTTGAAGACGCCACCGCAGCCGCGTAGAGGCGGGTGTAACGGACCGCGGCCTTGAAGGTGAGGCCGAATAGTTCGCAGATCATGCGGGTGTCCCCGGCGGCCTAGGCTTCGTCGACGAGGCGGTCGGCGCGCAGGAGGTGGCTGGAGGAGGGGTAGCGGCGGTAGAGCCAGGGCCGGCTGACAGGCGTGGTGGAGATCGCGGTGCGACGGGTGAGGAACAGGTGGGGGTTGGCGGTGCGGGGCCAGGTCGCGGTGCGGTGGGCGAGGTAGGCGCTCAGACGGATTCTGACCGGGTCGGCGAGCAGGACGGTGCGATCCGGCAGGTGGAGCCGGCTCTGGTCGAGGTCGCGCAGGCTGTCGAGGGTGAGGGTGCGGATCTCGGTGGTGCGCAGGGCGTGGAAGGCGAGCAGGGCGGTAACGGCGGCGCGGGACGGGTCGGGTGAAGTGAGGGCCTCACGGATCGGGTCGAGGTCGGCCGGCAGCGGGATGCCGCGGTGGAGGGTGCCGACGCGCAGGTGGACGGCGGGGTTGCTCGGTGCGCCGTGGTGGGTGTGCAGGAAGGTGAACACGGTGCGCAGGGCGGAGGCAGTGTCGGTGTAGTCGTTGCCCACAAGGTGGCAGGCGTCCAGTTCCTGCCGGAGCTGGGCGGCACTGACGTGGGTGAGGTCACTCACGCCGACCGCGGCAAGGCGGGCCAGGACGGGAAGGGCGAACTGCAGGTGGTGGCGCATGGTGGCCGGGGAGCGGGCCGGGCTGCGGGGCGGGGTGCTCCGGCCGTGCAGGCGGGTGGTGAACCAGTGGGCGAGCTGGCGGCCCATGGGCTGGGGCAGGGCGGCTGTCATACGGGCGAACCAGACGTCGATGGTCTGCGGCAGGTCGTCCTCGAGGAAGCCGTGAGCGGTGAGGAACTCGCGGAGCAGGTGGGATGCGAGGTTTTTGCCTGACAGGTGCTGGAGCAGGCTGGCCGGAACGGGGCCGCCGGGGGTGTCCTGGGTGGCCAGTAGGATCCGCAGGCCCCGCCGTCCGCGGGTCAGCGTCGAGGGCGTCCAGCCGCGGGATCGCCCCCAGGCGGCCAGTTACGCCTGCAGCCAGCCGGCGAGCACGGGATCGAGCGGCACCCCGGTGGAGGCCGTCACCAGGCGCGGCGGCGGCTCGAACAGGACCAACTGCCGGTGGCTGAACGGCACCAGAACGGCTGCCGGCAGCGCGGCGGCAGGATCTGTGCCGTCGCCCACCGGCTCCGGCCCGGACCCGGCACCCACGCGTGCGGGTGTGGGGCGGCGTTCCTGGGGGCGGGTGTTGGCGATGGACAGCTGCACCCAGCCGCTGTCGACGGCCTGTTCGTAGGAGGCGTGGGGATTTCCCGTCGCACGGCGCAGCCGGGCCCGTTGCTGCCAGCACATCCAGCAGGCCCGGTCCCGGTTGAGGGCGACAGTGCGCCGGCACCACGCGCACGGGCCGCCCGGCCCGTGTCTGGAGAACTTGCGGTGCCAGTCCAGGCAGCCCCAGCACCGCCACCGCGAGGCCGCACTGGTCCCCCAGGCGTAGCAGTCCGGACACGCATCCCGGCGGTCAGGTGAGAAGGGGTGGCAGCCGGTGCACAGGCCCTGGTGGAAGAAGAAGCCGCTGCGGCCGCAGACCGTGCACGGGGGCGGGGTGTGCGGGCCGCCGGGCAGGCAGACGAAACAGACGTCGATGCGCGGGACGGTGAAGGCCACCGGCCGCACCCCGCAACCGGGACACACGCGGGGCCGGCCCCGGCTGCGCACGAACTCCCGTGCGTCCTTGGGCTGCTGATCTCCTGTCGCCGACGGGATCGGCTGGGTGGGTGAGGGCAGGGTGGGGTGCACGGGGCTCAGACCGGTGGTATCGAGGGCCGTGTGCGGCCGCCGGCCGGCCGTGGGAGCCGCCGGCTGTTGTTCCATGCCCAGGTCTCGCCGATGGTCTCGGCGGCGGGCACGGGTGGTGGGGTCCGGGGCGGGGTGGTGGGGTCGCCGGGTGCGGGGTCCAGGACGAGGAGGCCGGCTGCGTCGCAGCCCAGGACGCGGCAGATGATGTCGAGGTCGTCGAGCCGGATCGATACGGGTGCCACGGCGGTGGACCACAGGGCGGACATCTTGCCCGCGCTGATGGGCAGTCCGGCCTGGGCCAGCAGGCGGCGCATCTCGACGGCTTTGAACACGCCGCGTTCGGCTGCCCGCAGCCGCAGTTGCCACCGCATGGTCACCGTCCGCCGTGCGTGGTAGGGGTCCCCGCAGTGGCGGCGGGCGGGACGGGTGGGGCGGGTGGCAGGAGGCGGCCGGTGACGCGGGCGTTGGCCTGCTGCCAGTGCCACTCGATCCGTTCGGCGGGGACGTGGATGTAGCGGGCGGTGGTGGATATCCAGGTGTGGCCCAGCAGGGCTCCGATGGCTTCCAGCTCCATTCCCTGGTGGTAGAGGTGGGTGGCGCAGAAGTGGCGCAGCGGGTGCGGGGTCAGGCGTCCGGTCCAGGCGGGCAGCCGATGGGCGACGGCTTGGGCCAGGCCCTGGCGCAGGGTCTCGGCACAGGCCGGGCGCAGGCTGCCGTCGCTGTTGTGGCAGCGGCTGGGCAGCAGCGCCGCGCCGGCAGCGGCGGGGTCGTCACCGAACTGTCCGCGTACCTGGGACATCCACCAGGCCAGTAGCCGGTCGACGCCGTTGATGGCCGGGACCAGGCGTTGCCGGGGTCCGCTTCCTTTGGCGCCCTTGCCGCACCGCACGTGCAGGACGCCGCTGGAGCCGACCTGGGGGTACCAGTCCCCCACCGGCAGGCGGACGGTTTCGTTGATGCGCAGGCCCGCCCGCCGCCACAGGGATGCGGCCACGTAGTCCCGGGCCCCGGTCAGAAATTTGCTGCCCTGCTGGCCGGGCAGGCCGGAGCGCCAGCCGGCGAACAGGGTCTCGACCTCGCCGGCCGACGGCGGGATGCGTACGTGCACCCGGGCCAGCAGGCGGGGCTGGTTGAACGCGTCGACCGGCTGGGCCAGCGGCCGGCCGGTGATCTCCGCTGCCGGAGACGTGCTCGCTCGTGGTCGCCTCGACGGCTTCCACGAACGCTCCTGACCGTCCCCGCCACTGCTCGCCCGGGCGCGCGCACTCGTGTCGACGGGCGAACCCTCGGCAAGGAGCGGAAGCGGGCTTCTTACCAGGGCTGCTTATGGTGCGTCGCCATGACTCGCACACGGCTCTACCGCAACGGCTCCCTGATCCTGGAGGACTTTCCGACCGCGGACATCTCGGAATACGTGAACGATCCGGACGTGGCGGTCTGGCTCGACCTGTGCGATCCGTGCTCCGCCGACTTCGCGATGATCAGCGAGGAGTTCGGTCTGCACGAGCTCGCGGTGGAGGACGCACGTCAGGAGCATCAGCGGCCCAAGTTGGACCGCTACCGTACCCATGCCTTCCTCAGTGCCTACGGCACCAGTACCGACGAGACCGGTGGACAGCTGACCGCCAGCGAATTGTCCGTGTTCATAACGCCTACGGCGTTGATCACTATCCGCCCCGATCACCGGTTCGACATCGAGAAGGTCGTCGAACGCTGGGACAACAACAGTGATCTCGCCAAGTACGGGGTGGGGTTCCTGCTGCACGGACTGCTCGACCACATAGTCGACGGGCACTTCGCCGCCGTGCAGGATCTCGACGACCGTATCGAAGCAGTGGAGGATCTGCTCTTCGACGAGGGGCGCCAGCAGATGGACTCCGTCCAGCGTGACTCCTACGCGCTGCGTAAGAACCTCACGAAGCTGCGCCGCGTGGTGTTGCCGATGCGGGAGGTCGTGAACAGCCTCCTCCGGCGTGACCTGCACATCGTCGCCGAGCCCTTGCTCCCCTATTACCAGGATGTGTATGACCATGTCCTCAGGGCCACCGAGTGGACCGAGGCGCTGCGGGACATGATCACGTCCATCATGGAGACCAATCTGACCGTTCAGGGCAATCGCATGAACCTGATCATGAAGAAGGTCACCAGCTGGGCATCGATCGTGGCCGTACCCACGGCCGTCACCGGTTTCTACGGGCAGAACGTTCCGTATCCAGGTGTCAACACCCCCGCGGGTTTCCTGACTTCCACTGGTGTCATGGTCGTTGCATCGGTGCTGCTCTACTGGACCTTCAAGCGCAAGGACTGGATCTGACCCCGGCCCCGGCAGGGACCGGGCTGACTCCGGGTTTCGCAGAAGATTGCGAAGCGGTGGTCGCGGAGGCGAGGTCGACAGCGCGTTCCGTGCCGCTCCAGCACCGAGGTCCGTACGATCGTTGGAGAGCCCGGCGTCGTGGCGATGATGCGGCCGGACGATCCGTGGCTCTCGTTCCCCTGCAGATTCTTGAGCGGATCAACGAAGACCGCATGGTTGTGGTGCCATCCGAGGGACTCTTGTCAGCCACGGTGCACCCCTGGCGACACACCGCCTCTGCGGACGTGTCCTGCCGTCAGGTAGTCAGCTCATGCAGCGCTTGACGGCGCGCATGTACGGGTGGGCCGCACGCTGTTGTGCGTGCGGCCCACCCGTGCCGGGGTCACAGGTTGCCGAGGGTCAGCGGACCGGCAGGACCTGGGTGTGGTCCTTCTGGACGGCCTGCAGGTTGTGGGGGTTCAGGCCCAGGAGGGACAGGATCGTCGGGGCGATCTGGGTGGTCTCGACCTGAGCAGTCTTGGTCACGCCCTCGGGGGTTCCTGCGCCGGAGATGACGAGCGGGACGTTCAGGTCGTCGGTGTGGGCGCCGCCGTGCTCGGCGATTTTCCTGGTGCCGCCCGTGTAGACCACGCCGTACTTGGCGATGCCGAACAGGTCCGGGACCCGGGCGTCACCGGGCTTGACGCCGAAGTACGTGGCCGCTTCCTCGCCCGCGTAGAGCCTGCTCAGCCCGCCGTTCGTGAAGGATTTGGCGGGCTTGCCGTTGATGTCGGTGCCCTTGCCGGTCTGCGAGAGCAGGTACTGCTTGGCGAAAGAGGTGGCCTTGGCGGAGCGGTCGTGCAGCCACAGCAGCATGCCGTCGTCGTCCACGGAGTGCGCGACGAGATCGCCGGCGCCCGGGTGCTTCTTCTTCCAGGCGGCGTTGAGCCCGTCGAGCAGCGGACCGTCGTCGACGCGGGTCAGGGCCTTGGGGTCGATGGGAGACTGGCCGTGCTTGGCGGACAGCACGATGTCCGGGCTCGCGGCCAGGCCCTTGGCCTGGATCTCCTTGACCATCGCACCGACCTCGGTGTTGACGTAGTCGAGGTTCTTCTGCAGCAGCGGGCCGGGGACGCCCTTGGAGGCGTAGCCGCCCTTGAGGCCCTCGGAGGAGGGCAGCTTCTGCGCGGTGGAGACCGACTGGAAGTTCATGCCGAAGATCGCCGGGGTGCCGAACTTGTGGGCTCCGGAGTGGTCGTAGCCGTCGATCTCGTTGAGCACGGCCTTGACCTTGTACCCGTCGTACTGCTCGGTCGCCTTGTTGTCGGTGGTCCAGTCGTTCCCGGCCGAGTAGCCGCCTGCGTCGCTGTTGATCTCCGGGGAGAACTGGTCCTGGATGCCGGTGCCCGAAGGGCCGTTGAGGATGTCGTAGGCGATGTGCTTGTCCGACCAGGCGGTGCGCAGGCCGGCCTTGCGAGCCACGTTGAAGACGGTGTTCACCTGCAGGTACGAGTGCGGGTAGACCGGCTTGCAGGTCGTGGGGTCGACGGGCAGCTTGCTCGGGTCGAGCAGGCTCTGCGGCCGGCCCGTCATCTGCAGGATGCTGCCGGGCAGGTTCTTCAGCCCTTGGCCGGCATCGAGGGAGGCCTTGTTCTTGTCCATGTCCTCGGTCATGTCCACCTCTGCGCCGGGTTTGACGCCTTTGCAGTTGGTGGTGCCGGCCGGGAGCAGGGCGTGGTTGTACACGTCGTCGTAGTAGATGCCGGTGGTACTCGGGCCGCCGCCGGTGACCTGGGCGGTCATGCCGGGAAAGGAGTCCGAGGGGTTGGTGGTCTGCGCATCGGTGTAGTGCACGCCGCCGTTCACCAGCCGGGCCAGCGCGGAGCCGGGGTGTCGGGCGATGTACCAGGCCAGATCCGACTGGTGCAGACCGTCGACGGACAGCAGCAGGACGTGCTTGGCGGCCGCGGGCTTCTGCGGCGCGGCGGCGGCGGAGGCGCCGGTGAACTCCGACGCCGCGGCGAGCGAGCCTCCGGCGAGGGTCATGGCGATACCGAGGGCGGCGGCCAGTCGTATGGATCGGCGGGTCACAACTCACTCCAGTTGCTACTGACGACGCGGCAGCGGTGCGGGACATGAGTAGCCGCCGGTTCTGTCCCGGCAACGGCCGGAATCTGAACATTCGACAAACCCGCCGTGTTTGCCCCTCCACGTAAGACCGTGGGCCCGTGACGCCGGAGCGATGGAAGTGAAGCAGGCACCGGCCTCGACCAGCCTGTATGAGACGCCTGCCGAAGACGTTGAGAAGAGCTTGAGAAAACGTTGAACAGGGCGGGCGGCACCCCTGGCATGCACAGGCGCAACAGTGCCGTCGGCGGGGCGCTGTCACGTTGTTGCGGGGCCGATGCCTGACGGTGTGTCGGGGCGTGATGGGTTTGCGGTTGGGGCCTGTGGTCAGTCCGTGGCGGGCTGGTCGGCGGCGCCGGTGATCTGGTCCCAGATGGCGAAGCGGATGGTCATCTCGGCTCGGTAGTCGGGGGCGCTCATCAGGTGGCGGTGGGGCCGGAAGTGGGGCGAGATGCCGCTGAACGCGGACAGGAACCGCTGCGCCCCGCCGGCGGAGCGGAAGCCTTTCATCGCGTGTTCCCGTTGCCGGGTAGGCTGGTGGTTGTTCTCGGCCCGGTTGTTCAGTCCTTTGTGGGAGCGGTGCTCGACCGAGGGCATGACTTCGCGGTGGGCCGCGCCGTAGGAGCGGAGCTTGTCGGTGACGACCACCCGCGGCACCGTGCCGGTCTTCTTCATCAGGCGGCGGAAGAAGCGCCTGGCGGCGGCCTTGTCCCGCCGGTTCTGCACGAGGATGTCGAGCACGTTGCCGTCCTGGTCGACGGCCCGCCACAGGTACTTGTGCTCCCCGTTGATCTTGATGAAGACCTCGTCCAGGTGCCACTTGTCGCCGGGCCGGGGACGGCGGCGGCGCAGCCCGTTCGCGTAGGCCTGGCCGAACTTGGCGCACCAGCGGCGGATGGTCTCGTAGGAGACGATCACGCCGCGCTGGAGCAGCAGCTCCTCGACCTCGCGGAAGCTGAGCGGGAATCGGTGGTACAGCCACACGCAGTGGGATATGACCTCGACCGGGTAACGGTGCCCCCTATACGACGGCGACGCGCTCTCCACGGACGATCCCCCTCCACCACGACCAACCAGAAGATCATCCCACCCAGCCAGTCGACGTGACAGCGCCAGCAGAACAACGAAGGGCGTACGGCGCCGGACAGATGACCGGGCTGCGGGCCAAGCGGCTGGAGAAACTCGGCATGGTCTGGTCCCTGGCAGACGAACGCTTCCAGGAGAACCTGGAAGCGGCCCGCGCGTACTTCGGAGCACTGGACGCTGTGCGCGCCCCGGTCGGCGACGGCGCTGGACCGGTCGGTGGGGCAGTGGCTGTCCAACCTGCGGCGGCCCGGCGCGCTGGCCGAACACCCGGAGTGGGAGGCCGCGTTGAAAGCCGTCGACGAGGACTGGAACCCGGGGTGGCCGCCGGAGTGGCAGCGGCACTACGCCGCGCTGCAGGAGCTGGTGCGCGACGAGGACCAGGCGGAGGTCCTGCCCGGGTTCACGGTCCACGGGATGGACGTCGGGAAGTGGCTCGTCAAACAGCGGAAGTCGGCGGTCTGGCAGGCCCTGACGGACGCCACAGGGCAAGCCAGTTCAGATGTCACCCGGTCGTGCACCAGACCCTCACGTCCGATAGCTTGTCATGCCTTGAGCTGCCGACCTATGTTTCGATGATCATGCGCACATCCCCAATGATCAGCGTCATAGTCGCCGCTCACGACCTGCAGGGTCAGCTGGAGAGCTGCCTGCGTTCGATCCTGAACCAGTCCTTCCGGGATCTGGAGGTCGTCGCGGTCCTGGACCAGTCGCCTGAGTGCCCTGCGAACGTGGTGGATGACTACGCTCAGCGTGACGGGCGCGTGTCCGTCGTGCGCTTGAAGGGTGTCGTCGGCATCGGCCGGATACGCAACGCAGGCGCGGAGCACGCCGCCGGTGATTACCTGCTGTTCCTGGACAGCGATCACATCGTCGGGGGTACAACACTTCAGGCCATGGCCGACCAGCTGCAAGCTACAGACGAGCCGGACGTTCTTCTCTTCGGGCATACGCGTCTGCATCACCGTCGCTCCTGGCACGGTGCCGCCGCCGAGCTGATTGCCCAGCAGGGGCGTGAGTCCTTCGCCCCGATCGATCTGCCTGAATTGTTCGGTGCCCCCGCCTACTCCTGGGACCGCTTGTTCCGCCGCGACATGTGGATCCGGCAGCACCTCTCATTTCCCGACGGTCTCTACGAGGAGGTCTCGGCCGTCCACCGCGCCATGCTCGCCGCTGACCGGATCGGCGTTCTGAGATGGAACTGCGTGCAAATCCGCCGCCGGCTCACCCAACACCCCGCAGACGCGCCAGGCGGCACCCACTTCGACGTCTTCGCCAGGTACGAAGAGAGCTTCGGTCTGCTGCAGGAGCGCACCGCCCTGGACGCTCTGGCTCCCTTTCTCTTCACTCGCATGATTCGTCACTACCTCTTCCTTCTCAATCTTGAGGGGTGCCTCTCCCGCGCCGAGCGCCCGCAGTTCTTCCAACGCGCCAGCGAGCACTACCGCCGATTCCTCCCCGACGGCTACGAGCGCCCCGATGGCCGCGAGGGCGTCAAGTTCCAACTCGTCGCGAGCGGGATGTACAGCGCTTTCGAGGCCGCCAGGCTCCCTCAGCTCGCACGCGGCTTCGTCTCCCGGGGCGCCACCGTCCGCGGAGGGTAGCGCAGGCTGAGCGGCACCGACCGGGACACTCAATGTCAGGACGTGGCCTCACGCCCGTGACACGGCTTCCCGCCGCGCCGACGGGTGAACTCACCGAGCAGCCAGTCCTGATCCTCGACCTCCTCGCCAAAGTGGGTCTTCAAAAAAACTGGCGCGTGAACACGGCGGTGTCGACCGCAGCTGGCAGCGCGCCGTGAACGAGGCCCGCATCGTCTACAAGCGCGAGCAGTCAGCCGAACCCGGCACACCGCCCTGACATCCGTCCCCGCCGCTGCCCGCCCCACCGGTACGCCGGCCCCTGCCCGGCGCGAGCGCGGAGGGCCGCCGCCCGACGCGCAACAGACGACAGGCTCGCCCCGAACCCTCGCCCCCGATCCGCCGCCTGTCTGCGTCCCCCACCCAACATCACATACATCCCAAGAAGCAGACAGGACAGACCTCCTGGAGCTCACCCCAACCCTTGTCGCAGATTGGACGTCATGCCCAAGACCCACCCCGCTGTCGGCATCGACAGCATCGCCGCCGCTGCGGCCCGGCTCCGCGAAGCCGCGGCCACCGGCGTCCCTGCCGCCCCCGTACGCGACCTGATCGGCCGTGATGACGTCCAGGCGGCATACGCCGTGCAGCTGCAGCTCACCACTGGCCCCGGGGCTGGTGAGGCCGCCACCTGAAGTGGCCCTCCTGCCGGGTCTGACTCCGTGACGCGCCTGCACGCACCGCCCCGCCATGCGCACTACGCATCCGCCAACAAGTTGCGCGACGTACTGCATCGACTCCTGCTCAGACTGATGGTGGCCCTCGTCTCGCTCGGGACAATGGTGGCCACCATGACGGCCAGAGCCGCGCCGGTCAGCCTGGCCTGGATACTGGCGCCAGCGTGGCGGACCGCGGACGGCGGTGATCACAGCCGAACGCCCTCCGTGCCGGAGTGAGCTCCTGCACTACGGTTCCAGGGGCAGCACTGGCTCCGTTACGCTGACCCTACAAACTGTAGGGTCAGCGACGAGGGTGCGCGACGGACCGCGCGTCCGGCTGCCCGTCCCGCCCCCGCCGGTCCCACCGGCCCACGCCAAGGTGACGTGTCACCATGCCCGCTCAGCAGTCGGTCGTCATTCCCCCACAACCCAACGCCCGCCGCGGCCTCACACTCCCGTCACCCAGTCCACGCCTGCGGGCGCGGGCTGCCGCCGCCACCGTCTGGTACCTGCGTCTGGTCGCCGTGCTCAACGTTGTCGCGGTGCTGTCGGTGCCGTTCCGCCAAGAGGTCAACGAGCACAACACCGGCCGGATCACCATGCACCGGGAGCACGCGCACCACTCCGGCGGTTTCTTCACCCCATACCTGGCCACCGCCGGCCTGGTCTCGGCCACCCTCGCGATCTTTTTCGTGCTGGTGATGCGGCGCAGGAAGCGGGCCGCCTGGGTGGCCAACCTGTTGCTCGCCGGCCCGCTCTTCGCGCTCTACCTGCTCGCCCTCACCCAGGACCAATACCGCAGCCACGTCTTCAACTGGGGCTCCGCCGGCCTCACCGGCCTCTTCGTGGCCGCGCTGCTGATCGGCCGCCGCGAGTTCAACGCCGTCGGCGACCCCTCCAACCCGAAGCTCGCCCTGGCCGTCGGCGCCGGCAGCATCCTGGTGACCGGCGGACTCGGCACGCTGCTCGTACACGCCACCAACAAGCTGCACGGCGCCAGCCTGCCCGACGAGATCGTCTACACCCTGCTGCGCGGCGTCAGTGTCGGCCCGCTCGCCGACCACATCGACAACGTGCACGCGCCGCGCTGGGTGGACATCACGATCAACATCCTGCTCGCGGCGGCCTTCTGTCTGGTCCTGTACGCCTGCTTCCGCTCGCCGCGCGGCCGCAGGCGGCTCAGCGTGGAGGACGAGGAGGGGCTGCGACGTCTACTGGACAAGCACGGCGCCCGCGACTCCCTCGGTTACTTCGCGCTGCGCCGCGACAAGGCCGTCACCTGGTCGCCGACCGGCAAGGCCGCCGTCACCTACCGCGTCGTCGGCGCGGTCAGTCTCGCCTCCGGCGATCCGATCGGCGACCCCGAGGCCTGGCCCGGCGCCATCGACGCCTGGCTCGCCGAGGCCCGCCGGCACGCCTGGACGCCCGCAGTGATGGGCGCAGGCGAGGAGGCCGGCACGATCTACGCCCGGCACGGCCTGGACGCGCTGGAGCTGGGCGACGAGGCCATCGTCGACGTCGATGACTTCTCGCTCGAAGGCCGCGCGATGCGCGTGGTACGGCAGGCACACAACCGGGTCCGCCGGGCCGGCTACACCGTGCGCATCCGCCGTCACGAGGACATCCCCGACGACGAGATGGCCACCCTGATCGAGCTGGCCGACCAGTGGCGCGACGGCGCGACCGAGCGCGGCTTCTCCATGGCCCTGGGCCGCCTCGGTGACCCGCGCGACGGGCGCTGCGTGCTGCTGGAGTGCCGGGACGGCGACGACAGACCACGGGCGCTGCTCAGCTTCGTGCCGTGGGGCGAGCACGGGCTGTCCCTGGACCTGATGCGCCGGGACCGCAACTCCGAGAACGGCCTGATGGAGTTCATGGTTGTCGAGCTCCTGCTGCGCGCGAAGGAGATCGACGTCGAGCGGGTGTCGCTGAACTTCGCGATGTTCCGCGCGGTCTTCGAGCGCGGCGCCCGCCTCGGCGCGGGGCCCTTCCTGCGGCTGTGGCGTTCGATCCTCTCCTTCTTCTCACGTTGGTGGCAGATCGAGTCCTTGTACCGCGCCAACGCCAAGTACCGGCCGGTCTGGGAGCCCCGCTTCCTCCTCTTCGCCAAGAGCAGCGATCTTCCGCGCATCGGCATCGCCAGCGCCCGTGCCGAGGGCTTCCTCACCGTGCCCGCGCTCCCGTCGTTCAAGCGGCGTAAGGAGCAGTCCGAAGCGGCCGCCGAGGGTGCGGTCACATCGTCCTGCTGAGCGCCTTGGCGGTTTCGGTAGCGTCTCTGATCAGCTAACGACTCGGTCCGCGATTGGGGTCGGGGCGTGCTGGCCTGGCAGATCGGCTGGTAGTTGATCAATAGGTCGCCTGTCGGGCGAGCACCAGTTCAGTGCTCGGCTTGCGGCGGGTTACCCGGCGGGCAGAGCGGTCCGAGACCAGTGAGGCGATCACGACGTGGGTTTCGGCGTAGTCCTCGCGCCGACCGATGTATCGCTGGAGCGGGCGCCACTGCCGCAGTTCGGCATTGGTGTGCTCGACGCAGATCCGGGCTGAGGACTGCCGACGGCGCATCTCCCGCCATGCGTGCTGCTCGCCAAGCGGTGCGTCGTCCTTCGGTTTCTTCGGCGGGGCACTGACCTGGTCGGGGAACTCATTGGCCAGGCCCCGATAGCCCTCGTCGACCTCAGCTCTCACCTTCGGACGGAGCCGGAGCTGTTCGGCGATGCCCTCAGTGCGCATTGGGGTCTGGTCGTGCATGCGACCGGGCCGGTCCGCGCCCGACCACAGCAGGCGACCCTGGCCATCGCTGACGGTGGTGGTCTTCATGGTGTTCTGCTTCTTCTTGCCTGAGACGAAGGCCCGCCGTCCGGGCCGGTTGGCCTTGGGCCGGCGGACCTGGGTCTCCGCTCCATCGATCCGCAGCGTGATCCCCTCGGCTTCCGCGTAGGCGAACACGTCCGCCAGGGTGCGCAACCGCACCCTGGGGCGGTCGGGGACGGCGAAGCCGCGCGACGCCAGCAACGGCCGGACCTCGCCGATGGCGCGGGAAACGGTGGAGCGAGCGGTACCGTACAGCTCAGCCAGGGCGGCGTGCGGGAGCCCAGTGCGCAGGTGCACCAGGGTGACCAGCACCCGGTCAGTGAAGACCAGGCCGTACTTCGGTCCGGCGCCAGCCTCCCGCTGCCGCTCGGTGCCACGCCGCTCATGCAGAGCCGACTCGCACCGGGCAAGCCACGGGTCTGCCAACTCCTCGATCAAGTCGCCGAGATGTGAACGGGAGATGCCGCAGAAAGCAGGATGTAACAAGGCCGCACGGGCCCACTTCTTGGTCACACTCGATCGGCCAGACGGAGCACTGCATCCAGTCCGCGACACGAACCGGGAGTGGCTCGACCAGGCAGCACATACGAGCGCAGTCCCGCCCCAGCCGCGCCGCCATCCTTCGCGGGATGGTCACCCACCATCAGCGTCTCCTCCGGAGCGACACCCAGTTCACGGCAGGCATGCTGAAACAGCAACGGGTCCGGCTTTTCAGTGTCGTGTTCGTAGGAGTGCACCCAGGACGAAAAGTAGTGGTCAAGGCCGTGATGAGCGAAGGTGGCCCGCAGATCCCAGCCCACATCGCTGACCACCCCCAGAACCACGCAGCTCTGAGTCAGCCGGACCAGTGTGGACTCGGTATCCGCGTAAGGCACCCAATGCTCAGGGGCCTGCAGTTGCTCATAGAGCACGTCAGCGACCGGTGCCAGCTCGGGAACCGAGGCATACCAGGTTGTGCAGGCATGGTGATGTGCCCTTGAGGACACGTCACGGCCACGCTGGGCCTCGACCACGTCGGGGTCCGACAGACTGCCTTCGAGCCCGCTCAGCATGACGTCCATCGCCACCTCGTCCACGGGTTCAGCCATCGCCGCTCGGATCCGGTCTGCATACGTATCGATCTGGAACAGAGTGCCGGAGAAGTCGAAGAGGACGGCCCGCACGGCCAGCGGCGCCTGCGAGGTGGTCCTGGCACGGATGGGCCCTTCAGGACCGCAAGCAGGGAGGCGAGTCATTTGATCTTCCTACCGCAGGCCGGACGAGAATGACCAGGTCTATCGCGGACCAGGTCGTTACCTTGCACGATGCCAACAGTGACGGCGCGGTCGTTGGTCGCGCCCTGTGGGGGGTCTGTACGCTCACCGGTGTAATTGATGATCATGGAAGAGACATCGAGTGGCTGACACCGTGACCGAGTCCGTGGCCGCCAATGACCAGGCGGAACCGTCGCCGGAGGCCGCGACGGTCGAGCAGAAACTGATCGACCAGCTCGTCGAGCAGGCCCGGAACAAGGGACTGCAGCTGACCGGCGAGGGCGGGCTGCTGCAGCAGCTGACCAAGACGGTTCTGGAGTCCGCCCTGGAGGGCGAGATCACCGACCATCTCGGCTATGACAAGCACGATCCGGCGGGCAAGGACGGCGGCAACTCCCGTAACGGCACCCGGTCCAAGACCGTGCTGACCGACATCGGCCCGGTCGAGATCGACATGCCCCGCGACCGGGAGGGCTCCTTCGAGCCGGCCACCGTCAAGAAGCGGCAGCGCCGGCTGACCGGCGTGGAAGAGATGGTGCTCTCGCTGTCCGCCAAGGCACGGCGCCCGCCTGGCCGCGGCCGAACGCGGCGACGGTCGCCGCGGACGTCGGGGCGACGAAGGCCCAGTTGGAGCGGGCCCGCGTGGCCGATTACGGCTCCGGTTGGCCCCGCAGGAAAGGCTACGGCTTCCCGGAGGCTTTGACGGAACGGATGCCTGCGACTGCCAGCAGTACCGCAGTCAGGGACCACGCAGGGACACTGCTCGACGGATACAGGACCACAGCCCACCAGGCGTGGCTTCCTGCCGGGCCACGTCCCGCGACGATGCTAGCGATCATCAGCACCCCCGACAGCCCGACGGACCCTCGGCACGGGCGGCCACGCCGGCGCGAACCCCGTCCGCCTCGTCTGACGCCCTGACCGGCACCGCGGAAAAGAGCGCGAGGACGCAGGGGGCCGGCCAGCCAGCCGTGTGCTCCGGCGCCGCAGCTTGACCGCGGTCGTCCGGCCCCTCACAGACCGAGGTCCGGACGGCTGGACCAGGTCAGCACGGCGGCACGATGTTGCGGTGGAAGTAGAGGGCGCCGTCGACATAAGGAGCGAAGGTCCACCAGGGGTCGGTAACGGTGGCCCAGCTGGAACCGTTGGCGTACTCGACCTGCCACGTGCGGTACCAGACGTCGCCGGCGTTGCCGACTTGGCCGCCGGCGACCCAGCAGTCGATCATCAGATAGTCCCCGTTGCTCAGGGGGGTGTAGCCGAGCTTGTTGGCAGGCGTGTCGTAGGGGTGCGAATAGACACCAACGTGGCTGCCGGTCGAAACCTGGTCCGTGACCGGATTGGGAAGCGGGGTGGCCTGCGCGCTCGTGGTGCTGGCGACGGCTGCGGCTGCGGCTGCGGCGATGACGGCCGCGACGGCGGCCTTGGTGATGCCTCCGGGCATGTTTCCCCCTACGGTCGGCCCCGGAGTCCTCCAATGGATGCCGGGGAGTTGTGGACAGCGGCCCGCGGCGGGGCCGTTGGATTCGCGTACCAGCTTGCCTGTGCACGGTCAGCCGGGGAATGACGCTGGCTTGACGTTCCCCTGACACTTCGAGCGGTCGCTGCGCCGCTTGGGCCGGCCTTTCGCGAAGCGGCAAGACCAGGCTGCCCGAGCCGGCTTGGTGAAGTTCCGATTCCCGCACGATCCCGCACACCCGCTCCCAGACCATGTATGTCAGGGGCACAACTTCGCAGGTGACGCTGGTGAGCAGGGGCGCGGTTCGCGTTCGAACGTCAATCTAGGACCGGCAACGCATTGTGTGGAGTGGCAAGTTGCACAGTGAAGCGGGGGTTCCGGTGCCGCAGTGCACAGCGAGCCGGGAAAGCGCAGGTGAGCAACTATTGGCGTAGCGAATCCAGGGACGGTGCTCGGTCCAGGACCACATCGTGCTCCGCGGTGACGGCGGGCCGGAGCGGCAGCCTCGCCGGTGGACCCTCTTCGTACACCTCACAGGCTTCACCGGCATCGGCCGCGGCCCGGCACGAACAGCAGGGCCCTGACCAGGGCGGTCGCCCATTTCGGGTCGGTGCGGACCTTGCCGAGCACGCGCCAGTTCTTGAGGTGGGCGAAGCCGTGCACCAGCCCCAGCACCCCGAACCTCGCGCACACCAGGCCCTTGACCTGCGGCTTCACGATGCACACCGCTCATTAATGGGCGGTGATCTCCACAACCGGAAGAAGGCGGACACATAGCGCTGGCGCGGAGGCGATGTGATCCTTGTCGGAGTCCAGTCAGCACGGGCTCGCTATGCGGGCAGCCTGACTGGGCTTCGTCATGGCACTGCTGTCATGGGAGGGGACGCAATGCGTATCAGGTTCGGGCGGCGCACCGGCAAGCTTGCGATCGTGGGGACGCTCACGGTCGCCGCGTTGAGCTTGGCCACGGGAGGCGCTTTCGCCGCCACGCCGCCGACGGGGGCCGAGGCCTGCCCGAGCGGGAACGTGTGCTTGTACTTCAACTCGCCGCAGTACGGCTGGGGCGCGTGGGAAGACTGGTCACCTGGCCAGAGCCTCAGTCTGTCGGACTTCAAGTTCGCTCACTGGGGGAACAGTTCTGGTTACGGGCAGACGGTGTACGACCACGCTGCCTCGATCGTCAACAACACCGGCCACACGGTGGTCGTTGAGTCGGACCTTGGCCACGACGACTACTACGTCGCGGGCTACGCCGGATCCCTGACCTCCTTCACCTACAACCACGACGCTCTCCTGTACTGCTGACGCCCAGCGAAGCATCGCGAGTGCCCCCTCTGCACCGACATGGTGGAGGGGGCCCGCCCCTTCGCCGACCCCGCTAGGCCCTGTCGTCAAATGATGATCTTGAGTGGTGGATCATGGTCGGGTGATACGTCGTCATGAACTGTCCGATGCCGAGTGGGAGTTCGTCCGGCCGTTGCTGCCCGCGTCCTTGCGGGGCCGCAAGCGGTTGGACGACCGAAGGGTCCTCAACGGGATCGTGTGGAAGTTCCGCACCGGCACGGCCTGGCGGGATGTGCCCGAGCGGTACGGATCGTGGGCCACGCTGCACACCCGTTTCCGCCGGTGGGCCAAGGACGGCACCTTCGAGCGGATGCTGCGGGCCGCGCAGGCCAAGGCGGACGCGGCCGGGGACATCGACTGGCTGGTGTCGGTCGACTCCACCGTCGTGCGGGCCCACCAGCACGCGGCCGGGGCCCGAAAAGGGGGCTCTGCCCGCCGGCACTCGGACGCTCGCGGGGTGGCCTGACCAGCAAGATCCACCTTGCCTGCGATGGGCTCGGCCGCCCGCTGGCCTTCACCCTCACGGGCGGGAACACCAACGACTGCACGCAGTTCACCGTCGTGATGGAAGCGATCCGGGTGCCCCGTCTCGGGCCGGGACGGCCCCGGGTGCGGCCCGCCCACGTCCTCGGCGACAAGGGCTACAGCTCCCGCGCGATACGGACCTGGCTGCGACACCGAGACATCCCGCACACCATCCCCGAGCGGGCGGACCAAGTCCGCAACCGGCTCCGGCGCGGCAGCCGGGGCGGGCGTCCGCCGGCCTTCGACAAGCAGGTCTACAAGCGGCGCAACGTCGTGGAACGCTGCTTCAACCGCCTCAAGCAATGGCGCGGCATCGCGACCCGCTACGACAAGACCGCCGAGTCCTACCAAGCAGCCGTCACCCTCGCCTCGCTCCTGATGTGGGCGTGACATTTGACGACAACTCCTAGCGGTCTGGCCAGCGATTCGGATCGTCTGACCGGTGGCCTTCGGGTCCTTCGCCGCAGACCGTGCAGACGCCGGGGTACAGGAGCCCCTCGAAGTAGGTGTGAGGGAAGCCGCCGGGACCGTCGTATTCGCTCGCCGCGGCTTTCATACAG
This sequence comes from Streptomyces sp. RLB3-17, assembly GCF_007113425.2. Classification (NCBI taxonomy): domain Bacteria; kingdom Bacillati; phylum Actinomycetota; class Actinomycetes; order Kitasatosporales; family Streptomycetaceae; genus Streptomyces; species Streptomyces sp. RLB3-17. The sequence continues at coordinate 1,377,560 of NZ_CP041610.2, forward strand.
TCTCTGCCGCGCGAGCACCGGCCGCAGCAGTCGTGATCGGTCATGTAGATGTGGTTGATCTTCTTGCTGCACCCCGTGTGACTGCACACGTAGTAGCCACCTGCATGGTTGGTGTACATGCGGGTGACGGGTTCTGGGCCGGTGCTGTCGTCGAACTGGTCGGGGTTGTATTCGGTCTCGGTCTCGTCGGTGCTGGAGAGGGCGGCGGCGACGAGGACGATGGCTCCGGCCACCGCAGCGGCCACACCCAGTTTGCCAGCGACCCCGAGGCCGTTCCATCCGTCAACGATGCGCCGGTGCAGGGACTTTTCCTCGTCGCTGTCTCCTGACGGCGGGTCAGCCTGTATGTCCTCCGGCGAGGGTTCCGGGTAGGGCGTGGACTCGTCGGAGGTCATGGATCAAGCCTAGTGGTCGGCGGGTTCGGGGGGCCGGAGTTCACCGAGGCGCAGCGCGTGGCCGAGGAGGCTGAAGACCAGGCGCCGGTGTGCGGCGTGCAGGGCACGCACGGTGGCGCGGTGCGCGCCGAGGGGATGGGGTGCCCTCACGATCACGGTACGGCTCTCGATCGACGTCACCCCAGCTCAGGGACGCCCCATCCGCTTAGCGTTGTTTTTTCGGCGAGAACTACTGGGACCCCGAGGCGTACGACCCGAAACTCGACGTCGACTTCGCTCCCCTGCGCGAGCAGGACCTGACCACTGTCGGCTTCACCGCAGCAGCCTGACCAAGGGGAGGACCCGGCAGCCCCGACAACAGCGCCCAGAGCCGTGCTGGACTTGATGATGCGACATCATCACCGTATGATGAATGCATCATCTTCCGAGTCGGAGGCCTGCTGTGATCCTCGTTCATCTCGCTTCATCATGGCCCGATGTGCTCGCCGGGAAAAAGGCCCCAGAAGACGTGACACTCCGCGCTTGGGCGCAGATCAAGGACGAGGCCCTGGACTCCTACGGCGACGGAGTCCTCGGTATCTACCAGAACACCGTGGTTACCGCCTTCGACGTTGTCGACTGGGAGCGTCAAGCCGACGGTCGAGTGGTCTTCAACGGTGTCCCCTCCGCGAAATTCGGGCACCTGATCGGGACTCCGAACCCCGGCAGGCCCTGGGTTCAGGGACAAGCCAGGCCTGTCCAGTACTTGGACACTGCCGTGCTCACAGGGGGGACCGCGACCGTCGAGGACACCGGCGAAGGCCGCCGAGCAGTCATCAACGACTTCATCCTGACCGTGGGCGACGACGGCTCCGCCACGCTCGCAGTGCCCGCAGGGCAGCGAGTCACCGTGCTGACCAGCTCGGACTGACAAACCACCGCGGACGAGTGGTGAGGGCCATCTCCATTGATCCTCACCACTCGCACCCGTCGGGTGGATGTGCATCCAGAACAACGCGGTCAGGGCCCGCTTGTCCTCGTCGGTGAGCACGTCGGCCCGTTCGGGGTCGGCAAGGCCGCGACCGGTTTCGGTGCGGTCGCCTGAAGCAGCCAGCGGAGCGGGAGCCGGCGGGCTGGCCGCGCAGGAGGAGTGGCGTGCGGCAGAACCGTCTTTGCCGGTGCCGTCGTTGCCCATCGAATGCGAGCACATGGGCCGCAGATCATGCCGAGGGACTCCATGGAGCAGCACGCAATCCGTAGTCTGCCGCTGTTCTCGGTGAGAGCCCCGGGATGCCAACAGGGGAGGAACAGGTGGAGCGCACCATCGGCGTCGATCTGGCCGTGCAGCCAGGGACTACCGCGGCTGCAGAGATCCGTTGGAACCGGGACGGGGCAGAGGTGAAGCTTCCGAGACTCGGGTGTACGGACGAGTATCTGCTGGATCTGCTGTTGGGTCTCGCGTCAGGGGAGCGCGCGGGGATCGACTGCCCGTTCGGGTGGCCAACGGCCTTCGTCGAGGCCATCGCCGCTCACGCGGGTCACCAGCCGTGGCCGGGGAATACGGGGCGGGCGGAACACTATGCCCGCCTGCGTCTGCGGACGACTGACCATGTCGCGGATGCGGTGGTCCGGCCCCTGAGGGGGCGCGGTCCGCTCTCGGTGTCGATGGACAAGCTCGGGGCGACCGCGGCACGCTGGGCCTACCTCGCTGACCAACTTGCGGCGGGGCGCCGCCCCGTTGACCGGACCGGCGCTGGACAGGTGGTTGAGGTCTATCCGGCCGGTGCCCGTGCTGTGTGGGGCCTGGGCGATCCGCGCTCCACGCAGGCCCTGCTCCAGGCGGCGCCGTGGCTGCGGTTCGAACCCGGAGCCCAGAAGGCGTACGAGAACGAGCACGCCTTCGATGCGCTGATCGCCGCTCTCGTCGCCCGCGCCGCCGCCCTCGGCCTGACCTCCCTGCCTCGAAACGAACAGGAGGAGCAAGCCGCTGCCATGGAGGGCTGGATTCATCTCCCCGGACCGGACGGCTTGGCCGGGCTCAACCCTGAGTGTCGGCAAACGATCGTTTGACGACAGGCGGCCGACGCGTCCAATGAACCCGCGGAATCACTGGGTTCGCGGCGGCTCGAATCCAATCAGATCCGATGGTGATTACTGACAGGGTTTGACGACAGATAGGGTCCGATCCTCCGTACGGAAGGGGCCCCTCGGTGGCGAACCTGGTCTACAAGCGGGTCTCGACCGACCAGCAGTCGACCGCCCGGCAGAATCTCGTCCTGGACGAGGCCGGGATCGAGGACCCGGTCGTCTTCGAGGAGGACCCGGGCACCTCCAGCCGCCTCCACCCTCTCCAGCGGCCGAAGTTCAGCGAGCTGCTGACGTACGCGCGGCCGGGCGACACCGTGCACATCTCCAAGATGTTCCGCCTCGTACGTGGCACCGGGCACATCCTCGACGTGCTCGACGTCCTCCACCGCGACCGCCTCTCCCTGCGCATCCACGACGGCGCGTTCTCCGCGATGGACCTCACCGCCCGCCACCCCCGCACCGGAGAGCTGCTGTCCACCGTGAAGTTCATGGTGCAGACCCTTGCAGCCGCCGGCGAACTCCAGCGCGATCTTCAGCGTGAACTGACCTACGACGGGCTGCGGGCCGCCGAGGCCAAGGGCAGCAAGGGCGGACGCCGCCCGGCCGTCACGGCCGCGAAGGCGGTCGCCGTGCGCGCCGCGTACGTGGGCGGCCAGTCCATCGCCGCCCTGGCCCGCGACCACCACGTCAGCCGGGGTGCCATCCGCACCGCCGTCGCCGACCTCATGCCCGAGCACTCCGACGACCGCCAGGACACCCCGGCACCGGAGACCGCGGTCACTCTCGACATGCCGGGCAAGGTCGCCGACTTCCTCCGCGCGGCCGAACTGGAGCCCGCCGAGCGGGTCGCGCTCGACCAGGGCGTGACCGTACGGCGCGGCCAGGGCTACACACTCCGCGTCCCCGCAGTGCCCTCGGTCCACCGCCAACTCCTCGGCCGTTGCCAGCCGCTCGACGCCCCCTCGGCAATCCCGGCACAGCGCAAGGCCCGCCGCGAGTACGCGAACCGCGTCAGCGCCCTCGGGACCGAGACCCCGTAGCAAGCCATCCGGGCTTCAAGATCACCCCGTTGCCCCTTTGACGCGTATCTCGGCCGAACTCTGGCGCCTTCAAAACCGAGGGGCTTCCGACCTGGGAGGCGTCGAAGGCCTTCGCCGTTCTGCTGGTCACAGGCGCCTTCGGATCCAAGGTGGCTTCGGCCGATCACGGACTGTCAAAACTTCTGACAGCAACACCGGTTTCCTGGTCCGTTCCTACTCGGACACAAAGATCATCCCGTGGCCCCTTTTGGGCTTACCTCGGCGATCCCCCTGCTTGGCCAGACAGTAGGCCTGTCCAGCACTTCCTCGGTCGCACACTAACTGACGGCAGCTCCGCTGCATCCCATCGCCACTCTCCTCCCCCCTGGCATGGCAGGGTCCTGGCCCGCCGAAGCGCGAAGGCCACTGCCGACGCGCAACCACACCCACCGGCACCCGATCCCCCGAAGCGCTCGCGTACCCGCCCCGCCCCTCCCTTCCTTTCTTCCTGGAGGGGTGGGAACGGGAGTGAAGAGGGGGGTCGGGCTCGAGCGCAGTTTCGGGTCGGCCGCCGCGATACGGATCACATTGAGTGCTGTGCCTTCTGTCGGTCGGAGGACAAGCTGAGCGACACGCACGCATGAGACAGGGCCGCTCGCACGGCACGCTGCCGTCGTCATCCATCTCGTCGCCTGCGCCATGACGCAACGCAGAGCTCGACAGGTTGGCGAGCAGAAGGTCCGGGCCACGCTCGACGACCCCGTCATCGGCGCAGAGGCTTGCGAATTCTGCCCGGCCCGATACCGAGCCCGGAGTGGTCGACTGGCCGGCCTACGAATCCAGCGTCCTCAAGCCCGTCAGCTTGTATCTCTCCGAGACGACGCCGGACAGTGTCTCCACCCCGGTCTGCAGGTCCCGGAGCGATTCCCGGAACCGCGACTCGCCGTCCTGTCCCTCGAAGCCGTGGTGCTCCGACGCCTCGACGAAGGAGGTGAAAGCCTCTCGTAGGCCACGAAGCCACTTTCGTAGATCCACGCTCTTCGCCGGTACCTCGTCCAGGAGTTCAGACAGTCGCTTCCTGCACTCCATCGCCGAGGCCACGCAGGCGGCAGCATCCTCAGTGGGTCGGTTCCGATCGACGGTCAAGACCCGCTTGTCCGACAAGAAGTCCATGATCTGCTGTGCCGTCTGCCGATCAGGTTTCTTGAACTCCCATCCCACCCCGATACCGAAGATGCTGATCTCTGTCGGTCGAAACCCCATCGCCCCCACCTGAACTTCCGCGGCGTCAAACAAATCGTGGCGGCTTCTTCGTGACCGCCTTCTTACGTGCAGCATTCTTGCTCGCGGCCGTCTTGGCTGATCGCTTCTTTGTCGTTTTCTTCGCGGTTGCCTTCTTCGTCGGCATGCCGTGAACGGTGCCGCCCTCGTCGGACGCTTCGCCGCGCGAGGAGCGTGCCTTTGCGACAGACTCGTGGAGGGCGGCCATCAGATCGACCACCCTGCCGGCCGGCGCCTCCCGTTCAGTGGCTAGGGGGCGTTCAGGCGCCTTCAGCGGCTCCCTGTCCTCCCGCTTCGCCGCGATGAGCTCGGCGGCCGCGTCCGTGTAGTGGTCGACGAACTCGGCCCCGTCCCAGCTCGCGACCTGCTCAGGCGCTTTGTGCGGGGCGCGGCAGGTCTGCTGCAGCGGGTCGGCCATCAGCTGGCCACACCGACTGCACGAACCCGGTTCGTACGGATCATCACCGAGCTTGGCAACGGCAAGCCGTTGACGGTCCGCGGGCGCGCCGAACTGCTGGACGCCGTGCGGGACGTGGTGGAACCGGACACGGTATTCGCTGCCAGCGGGCTCGTACGCGCGCTCGGGCCCGCGCATACGCCGATGACCGCAGACGTGGTCGCGACCCACGTCGAGGCCCTCTGCACCGCGCTGCGCTCCACCGTAGACGGGAAGGTGGACGGCGCACTGCTGGAACGGGCACGGGCCGTCCACCGGGCTTCCATGGCCGACTACCTCACGCAGCGCGGTGAACTCGCAGCCGGGGCCGGACAGCTGGCCGGCCTGTTCCGCGAACCCACCCTGCAGGAGCAGTTCGACCGCGCCGGGCAGCAGCTGCTGCTCGTCCTCGGCATGGAGCTGGTTCACTGCCGCGCTCGCCCGCGCACCTGAGTGATCCCGCCTTGGCGAAGAAGGGAACCCCGCCTCGGCGATGAGGTGCTGTGAGCGGTGCTGACAGGCCCAGGGAGTATCAGGCGCCTGCGCGTGCGGCAAGGTCGGCCGCGGTGGCAGCGGGCCGCCTCTTTTCTGCCTCAGGCCCGAATGGCTTCCTGTGGCGGCGTTTCCTGGAAGAAGGCGCGCAGGGGCTCGTCAATGGCGCGTTCGCGGCTGGTGCCGTCGGCTGCGGCATCGAGACGGGGGGCGAGGTCTTCAGTGTCGTAGGGGGTGAGGACGAGCCAACGCAGGACGACCTGCCGCACGAGAAGCCTGAGGTTGCGCAGGTCGGCCAGCTTTTCCGTCTCCTCTTGGTCCTTGAGCACGTCGCCGTGCACGTATTTGGAGCGCGCGCTGTACGCCTCCTGCACCTTGCTCTCGACACACTCGCGCGCGGACGGGGTTAGGAACAGGGCGGATGCGCGGGACCGAATCCTTTCACTGATGCCTTGTGCGTGATCGTCCTTGGGGCTGGCCATCAGGGCTTCCAGTGCGATGACGTAGTCCAGGTGCAGCTCGTCGGCTTCTTGCTCCCACACGCCGTAGTCGCTGTGGGTGCGCTGGTGGGCCTGCAGCAGGTGCCGGGCGGCTCGCTCCAGGCGCCGGGCACGCTTTCGGGGCAGGCTTCGGCCGCTGGTGGCACCGTCCATGACGGCGTCGATCTTTGCCGTCACGGCGGTGCAGAAGGCTTGCAGCCGCGGCAGCTCTGCCGGAGTGACGTAGAAGCCTCGCCGCTCGCGGACTTCGACCTCTTCTTGCCCCCCGTTGCGGTTTTCGTAGACCTGGAGGGTGGTGGGGACGTGGTTTTGGTGCAGGCCGAAATTGCGCCCCCGCTCGACGTCGAACACCGCGTCGACATGCAGCAGGTCGTCACTCCACAGAATCAACGGCAGCAGCGCCCTCCAGGGCACTGTCACGTTTGGCTGACCGGGTGGGATGATCTTCTGGTTGATCATGGTGGAGGGGGTTGTCCGTGGGTAGCGCGCCGCCGTCATACAAGGGGCACCGGTACCCGGCGGAAATCATCGCCCACTGCGTGTGGCTCTACCACCGCTTCCCGCTCAGCTTCCGCGAGGTCGAGGAGCTGATGCTCGAGCGCGGTGTCGTCGTCTCGTATGAGACCGTCCGGCGGTGGTGCGTCAAGTTCGGGCAGGGCTACGCAGGCGCGCTGCGCCGCCGCCGGCCCCGGCCTGGCGACAAGTGGCACCTGGACGAGGTCTTCATCAAGATCAACGGGGAGCTGAAGTACCTGTGGCGGGCCGTCGACCAGGACGGCAACGTCCTCGACATCCTTGTCCAGAACCGTCGCAACAAGGCCGCGGCTCGACGTTTCTTCCGCCGTCTGATGAAGAGGACCCGGGCGGTGCCGCGGGTGATCGTCACCGACAGGCTGCGTTCCTACGGCGCGGCCCACCGCGAGGTCATGCCCTCGGTCGAACACCGCTCACACAAGGGTCTGAACAACCGGGCGGAGAACAGTCATCAGCCCACCAGGCAGCGTGAACAGGCGATGAAAGGCTTCCGTAGTGTGGGCGCAGCGCAGCGGTTTCTGTCCGCGTTCAGCGGCATCTCACCGCACTTCCGGCCCCGCCGCCATCTGATGACAGCCTCCGGCTACCGATCCGAAATGACCATCCGCTTCGCGATCTGGGACCAGGTCACCGGCATCGCGGGCCTGCCCGCCGAAGCCTGAGCACCGACCCGAGACCCGACCTCCGCCACACCCTGACATGGCGTCAGAAATCCACGCACTTAACAACGTGACAGCGCCCCACCGCGGGCTGGTGAAGCGAGCGCGGGGCGGGGCACCTAACATCATCTCAGCGGAGCAGGGAACGGCACCTCGCCGCCAGCCTCTCCTGCGCACTCACCGGCATCCTTTTGTCTGCCCTGACCTGGAGTGATGCCGTTCGGGATCGTGGTGGTGTCCGTTCCGGCCGAAACCGACGGTCTGACCGAGCCGGGCGGCGCCGCGGGCGTTGGCGGCCTCGCCCCGCCGCCGCCGGTGCCGGCAGGGCCGGTTCCTACCTGTCGTCCTTGTCCCGGCCCGGCTCCTCTTCCGCCGCGTGCGGCATGCGCAAGAACAGGGTGTCGAACGCCCCCGCACCGTGATAGGTGAGGGTGACCGTTGGGCTCTCGTCCCCGGTGTACGTTGCCCAGTCCACTCTGGGGTCCCGTTTGACGGAGTGCGGGAACGTCAGGTGCTGGGGTGTGTACGGGGGCTGGGGTGTGTACGGAGCGTAGGCCGGGTACGGGGCGTAGGCCGGGTACCCCGGTGTTCCTGTACTGCGGTGTCTGCCCTGCTGTGCCGTGGCTCGTTCCACGCCGCCGCTCGTCACCACGACCGTGACGCCGACGATGATCAACAGGAGCCCGGGCACGGTCGCGGGCTTGATGCCCTGCCCCAGGAACCACCACGCGGCGAGCGCCGCCACGGGGGTCTCCAGCAGGAGCAGGACGCTCATTGTGGTCGCCGATGTCCTGCCGAGGGCGAAGTTCAGTGAGCCGAGCCCCAGGATCTGGGGAAGGATGAGCAGCCCGAGCAGCGACAGTTGCGTGGATCTGTCGAAGCCCGTCAGCGGGATGTGGGCCAACCGGCAGACGGCGAGCAGTTCCAGACCGCAGACCAGCGAAGTGAACGTCGAATACAGCGGTGTGCTCACATCCGCGCGAGACCGTTCGCTCAGCGCGGTGTACCCGGCCTGGGCGACGGCCCCGACGAGGGCGAGCAGGTCCCCCAGCAGCGCCGTACCGCCGGACCTGATGTCGAGACCGCCCGCCGCTGCCGCTCCCACCACGGACAGCGCGAGACCCACCCACGTCCGGCGGGACGACCGGACGCCCTGGCCCCTGGCGATGAGAGCCTGCCAGACGGGCTGGGTGGCGACGAGCGCCGTGGACATGGCGACCGAGGTCAGCCGGGTGCTCGTCATGAAGGCCGCAAAGTGGAGGGCGAGCGCCGTGGCCGCGAGAAAGCCGAAGACCAGGGGCCGCCACTGCTCCCGGCGCAGGACGCCGCGCTCGCCCCGCGCGACGCGCACCACCTCACGCCGGCGCAATAACAGCAGGAGAGGCCCGAGTACGGCGAAGCCCAGGCAGTTGCGCCAGAAGGCCATGGCGAGCGGCGAGGCGGAGGCGGCGGCGGTGAGCGGGGCGGTGGCGGAGACGGAGACCACGGTGACTGCCATCGCCGCCATGGACAGCGGATCGAGCTTGGACTTCACGCGTACGTACCGCCGTCCGCCGTCCGTTGCTTGCCGTCCGCGGTCGACCGGGCGGCGGCGGATGCCGGGCTGCCGCCGTCGTCGTGCGGGCCCGGCCGCGTTCCGTGGCGCACTCGCACGAACTGCCACAGGGCCGCAGACATCGCGGATATCGACGTGCCGTCGGCGGTTGTCGTACCGGCGTTCGGCAGGTGAACGGCATCGCGCGCGAGTATGTGCAGGTGTGGGGGCAGACCGTTCTTGTCGAACGCGGCGAATGGGACGTCGGATGTATGGCCAATATTGATCACTGGGTACGCGGTTTCTGTGCTGTGGGAAGTGGTAGCGGCGGCTCAGGGCTTCGACGGCGGAGGCGAGACCGGCCGGCGCCGACGTGTCCTTGTCGTTCAGGCGGGCCGCAGGCGGCAGGGGCGCGGCAAGGAGAGTGAAGTGCCGAGGGGGGCCGACCCTGAGCCCTGCTCGTGGCTCCGAGTGTGCTGGCGCCGGGCGCTTGCAGCCTGCCCTTGCCAGGGGCAGGCTGCCTGGCGTCCGGGTGCTCGATACTCGGCGCATGAACAAGGAGCCGTGGTTGGGGGAGTTCCTCAAGATGCGGCGGTCGCGGTTGCAGCCGGCGGAGGTGGGGTCGCGACCCGGCCGCGGTGTGCGTGAAGTTCGCGGAGGTGGCGGACTCCTGGCTGGCCGCCCAGATCCACCTCCAGCGATCAACTCGCCACTGGTACCGCGGTGTTCTCGACGCCCACGTGATCCAGAGGTGGGGCACCACGCCCTTGGACGGCATCTATTTCGAAGACGTCTCCGAGTGGCTCGCCGACATGCTGTCCGGCCAGGCGACGGGCGGCCGGAAGCTCAGCCCGCGCTCGGTCCGCAAGGCGTACGTCATCCTCAGCCATTCGGCTACGTGGTCAAGTCCCGTCACCTGGAGGCCAATCCGGCTGTAGGAGTGCCCCTCCCGAAGGCGGCCCCGACCGACCACGTCTACCTCGACGACATGCAGGTCGAGGCGTTGGCCAACGCGGCAGGCGCCTACCGGATGTGTGTCCAATCCGTGCCGGGGAGCCGTAACCGAAGGGGCCGCATCCCCGGCCGGCTGCTCGATCTCCTCGGGCACCTCCCGCTCGTCGAGTCCGAAGAGCCGGCCGCCGACGAGATGGGTGGTCGTCTTCCAGCCGAGACGACGCCCTGCCTCACGAGCGGCACGTCGGACGTCCTTGAGCTCGTCCATGTCCGTAGCGGCATCGCCGCTCAGGATCAGCTGCCCGTAGGAGCCCTGGTACTCGGGCCTGAGGGCGGCCCGCATCAGCGACTCAAGCTGGTCGACCAGCTTCTCGTGCCGACGTCGGGTCAGCTCATCCTTGCCGGGCATCCTGCACAGCTCCGCACCATCTGCGTGCACGGCCATGTGTGCCATATGTGCGCTGCAAGCGCAGAGGCCCTCCCGTCCACTGGACGGAAGGGCCTCTGGCTGGGGCTTCTCTGTGCCCCGGCAGGATTCGAACCTGCGACACCCGCTTTAGGAGCAGACAGCGGCGGCCGTTTATGGCCGTTGACGTCAGCGCTGGATGTCAGTGGGGCCGGCGGGACTCAGGGCCGGCCGGGGCGTCGTTGGCCGTGTGGCGTACGTCAAGAGTCGGTGGGCACCCACTGACGCACACCGTGTCCGTTCGTGCCGTACCAGTAGTGGGACAGGCCCTTGATGCTGCTGGTGCGGAACGGGCGGCCGTGGTCGTCGATGCGGACCGTGCCGGTGCGGTCCTGGGAGGACCAGTCGAGTTCCAGGTACCACTTGCAGTCGTAGGTCTCGGTCGTCGCGGTGACCCGTACAGGGCCGTGGTCACGCGCTCACCCCCGCGTTGGCGTCGGCCAGGAGCGCGGCGACGTCGGCGCCGGACGGGTCGGTGTAGCTCGCGTGGTCGCTGACGTGGAACGGCGCCGCTTTCGCGGTGACCGTGAATCCGGGGAGGACGGTGGCCGCCTTGCCCGCCAGTTCGGTGTTGAGGCGGTCGGCGTCGCGGGAGGCGAGCCAGGTCTGGCAGTAGGGGTCGAGGTGGAGCAGCGTGTATCCAGTGCCTTTGCTGCGGCGTGCTTCGACGTGGACGCCGTAGTTCGCCGGGGCCATGCCGACGTCGTCGGGGAGGTCCAGGTCCGCTGCGGCGTGGGTGAGCGGCTCGTAGGCCGGATTCCACGCACCGAGGATCTTGTCCATCTCGCAGCGCAGCCAGTCCAGCTTCCGGTAGCGGGCGCCGTAGGGCGTGTACGAGCCGCCGGGGTGTTGCAGGGCGACGGCGATGATGTCGGGCCCGTGGTCGTCACCCGGGCGCGGGTGAGCGCGCTCAACGAACGGCCCGACGCGGACGGCGAGGTCCTGGCAGTGGCCAGGGGTCCAGGGCTCCGGGTCACGCAGGGCGGAGAGCAACGCGCGGAACTGGTCGACGGCAGCCTGGTCTACTGGTGAAGGGGTGATGTTCTACCCCTGCACTATTCACCCCTGGCTGGTGGCCGCCGCGGCGCGGGGTGCGTGCGTCAAGCACCGGCCGGGTGTCACTGGATGGGGATAGGTTGCCGTCCATGTCGAACACGAACCAGTTCGCGGGACGGCGCTGATGGCTGACAACAGCAGTTCAATGAACTCGACCGAGTACGAGAAGCTGACGCGGCTTCTGGTCGAGCGAATCGCTGCGCGAGCCCCCGTGGTCACGACCCGGCTTGAGCACGATGTTGTCCTGCCAGGCCGTGCGTCAGCTCATCAGATCGACGTCTTGTGGGAGTTCACGGTCGAGTCCGGTCATGCGCACCGCGTCATCTTCGAGTGTCGTCGCAAGAATCGCTCGCTGGAGCAAAACGACGCTCTCGCTTTCAAGGGCGTGGTTGAGGAGGTCGGCTTTGGATCGATCCCCACCACCGGGGTCATGGTGCATCTAACCGGATTCCAACGGGGTGCTCGAAAGATCGCCGATACCTATGGCTTGATCATTCTGGAGATGCGGACTCCGACCGACAAGGACGTTGATGGTCGGCTGATGAAGATCCACATCTCGATGACGGGTCGCGTCCCCGTAGTCAAGGACGTCGGCATGGACGTCTCCGCGTTGCTCTCGGACGCTCTGAATGGGCCGGTACTGAACCATGGCCTTGAGATCGAGGAGCCGAGCGGTCGACGTGTGAGCGTGATGGATCTCCTCCAGGATGGCGAACTCAACTCTATGACGGAGCCGCTGACGCCCCTCCACCGCGTGACGCGACGGTTCGAACCGCCAGCAGTCCTGACCGTGAGCGGCCAGCCTGCTGCAGAGGTGCGTTCCATCTCTGCGATCGTCGGTGAGGAACTCGCCGATCCCTTCGACTGCACCGTTGGCGGCCGGGAACGTCTCGCCTGGATGGTGAAGAACGCGTTGGACGGTGAGCGTGCATGGTTCACCCACGATGGAGGAGTCCATGTCACCGACGTAGATCCACTCCTTCGGGGTTGAAAGTGGGACGTTCCGAAGTGCGCTATTCGGTGGCTCTCCGGGCCGCCAGGTAGCCCGCCCAGCTGTCCTGTGCCAGTACGGACCACTCGACGGCGGTGTTGACGTGGATGCCGAAGAGGTCCGTCCGGAGACCGCCGAGCCCTGCACGGCACCGTCCTGTGACCGCTACTGGGGCTCAGGACTCTGCGATGACCTCGGGCGCCTGCATGCCCTTCTGCCCCTGCACCGCAACGAAGGTCAGAGGGCGTAGCAAGGGGGCTGAGAGGGCAGCGGGCGGAGCACGGCCGTTCGTTCCGCCAGCTGCTGGTGAAGGAGCTGGTTCTCGACCGTCGCCTGGTGCAGTGTGCCGACGAGGGCTTCGACGTCGGCCTTGAGCTGGGAGATCTCCTCCACGTCGGCAGCGCGCAGCTCCTTGAGCCGACCGATCTGCCTGCGCAGGCGTTGCTCGCTGCGCTGGGTGCAGGCTGGACGGCCCGGCATGCTGGGCAGGACGCTGCTATCCCATCGTCGATAGCAGCGTTGCAGCGGCGCGGCGCTGCAACCGCCCGGCAGTGCAGCGCTGCCCATGCCGTCCTGGTATCGCTGGTAGAGCTGCCCAGAGGGGCATCGGCCAGGGCCTGCGGCTGCTGCACGGTGCCGCTGCTTGGTGCTGCTCGTGGTGGTGTGCAGCGCCGTGCTGCTGCTTGTAGTCCTGGTGCCGCTTGTGGTCCTGGTGGTTCTCGTGATGTAGCGCAGCATTTGCACAACCCCAGGCGGCACCAGGGTGGCTGCACGTGCAGCGGGGTAGCCCCGGGGTGTCCACACCAGGTACATGGACGCCGCGGTGAACCACCTGATCGCGGACGGCTTCGACGTCCGCGACGAGGACGTGGCCCGCCTCTCGCCGTTCGTACGGCACCACATCAACATTTATCTGGACACTTGGCAGCTGTCGATGAGGCGGGCAAGGACGCTGAGGGTGGCCAGCTGTTCCAGTGATTCCTGTTCCGTCCACTCGCCCGTCTCGTGTGCGGCGGGGTTGCGGATCGCGAAGAACGATCCGAGCCCGAGTTGCAGGGCACCGCGTTGCCGGCTCTGGACGGTAGGACTCGTCGCGTCGCCGGGGATACGGAGTCGAGGCTTGCCGGGCTCGGCTGGTTTGTCGCTGAATGCCTCTTGCACGAGCTTGTCGTCAGCAACGTCTCGGCGCCCGAGCTTCGCTTGGAGGTGAGCGTTGATCGCGCTGGCGGCTGCGTGCACGGCCGCGCGGTAGTGCTGAGAGTCCCAGAAGGTGCGGGCTGCGTCCCAGACCCAGGGGTGGAACTGGTCGGCCGGAAGGGACGGAGCGTCGGGTGCCAGCCTGGCTGCCCATTCATCCATGTCAGTGAGGATGCCCAGCCCTCGCTGCACCTGGCTCCGGGCGTGCGACTCTCCCGCCATCTGATCGACGTTGATCTCTTGCGCGAGCTGAGGGTCAAGGCGTCGCAGAATCTGCTTGACCGTGGGTTCAGATCGATGCAGTTGCTCCAGGAGGGCCTCGTCCCCGATGTAGTCGCCGGGCCTGGCGCTGTTTTCGTAGCGCATGGCCAGGTTGTCGAACGCTTCGAGCTGTTGCCGCATCCAGTCACGATCCACTGCCGCATGGTAGGTGACCTGCCGCTATCCGGAGTGGTTTCCGTGTCCTGAATTTCGCCGAGGTCGGCCACTGATTCGCCTGAAGGCGATCGGGCATCCTGGTCATCAAAGGGGGGATGTGGTGCCGTCTCGTCAACTAGTCATACGGATTTGCGCAGTTGCGCTGGCTCTTGCTGCCGCTGTTGTAGCTGTAGTTGTCGCCGGGGTGGAGAAGTGGGTCCTGACGGCGGTCCTCGCGGGTGCGAGCGCGGCCGTCACGGGACTCGTCACCCGCAACTTCGACAAGGTCATCACGCGTGGGGGCGAGGCGGTGCTGGCCCGGACACCGGAAGATCCCATCACCGTTCACGCTTCCCAGCCTCCTGGCACCAGAGGGTACGTAGGCCCTCTGCCACCGACCACGGAGCGATGGCGCGACTCCGCCAACGTGGTGCAGCTCTATGATTCCGTCGTCCATCTGATCGTCGAGGCCGCCGGTGACCGTACAGCAATCATCAACAAACTGGACGTGCGCATGGAGTCGTGCGACGCCCCTCCGCACGTCAGCCACCTCGCCCAGCCTCCGTCTGCTGAACCGATGGCCCCCCGGCAACTGCGAGAGTTCCGCGTGAACCTCAACGTGAGACTCTCTGCGAACGCCACGGAGCCGGCGCCCTCGCCGAGACCTGCCGATGGCGTACCGGACTTCCCCTACACGGTCACACCCCTCGCTCCCGATCACTTCTATATCCGTGTGACCACCGATGAGCCGGGCGACTTCAGGTGGCGCATCGGCGCGCACTGGATCTGCAATGGAAAGTCCGGGGTCGTAGTCGCCGATCTGCGCGGACAGCCCTTCCGCGTCGTGCACCCCGAGCCCCGGTCGCGCTCTTAGCAGTGGGCCAGGGAGCGTCAACCGCTGTTCAACGCCTGCTGTCGCCGGGTGCAAGCAGGCTGGTGACTTCGGCGATCGCCTCCGCCGAGGGGTGGAAGTAGCGCCGTACGTTCATGGCGCGCAGGCCGCATGGCCCAGATGTTCGCCACGATTCCCCTCCCAAAGGTCTGAGAGGGCGGTAAATGACGTGGCGCACGTTTCGCGGTTTCAGTTGGGGTAGGTGGGCTGGTCGCGAACTCGCCGGCCTCCTATGGCCGTGGCTGGGTGAGCAACCCCTGCTGGGTTCGACCATCGATCACCCCGCGCCGCCCTGGCCCGCAGCGGAACTTTCGGCCGTGCGGCCGGTGCCGCGCCGGGCGACGGGCCGGACGGCTCCCGATACCCACCGTCTACCCACCGCCGGCAACCGGCTGACCGGTCGTCGGCTGCGTTTTGCCCCGCCCGACGACGTGATCGCCACCCGGCGCGCGGTGCCCGAAAGAATCTTCGCAGTCCAGGGCAACCTTTCCGGGGGCGGTGACAACTGGATGGTGTCCGGCCAGGCGGTCTGGTCAGAGGCAACGGCTGAAAGAGAGCATCGACATGTTCCCTCGCCCATCCACGTCGCCGGAGGCGTCGCCCGGCGGCCACGCCCGCCGTGGTCGCGCGTCGTTCCGCTCGGCCATTCCGGGGCGGCGGCAGACGCATCGTGGCCGTCGGTTGTACCAGCGTCGGAGTTTCTGGGCGGCCGTCAGCCTGGCGGTCGTGGGTGCCTCCGTGGTCGTGGTCAACACGGCCTCAGCGGGAACCGTGGACACGAACGCCTGGTACGTGCTGGTCAACCGCAACAGCGGCGAGGTGCTGGAGGCCCCCGCCTACGCCACGAACGACGGTGCTTCGCTGGTGCAGTGGAGCCGTAACGGCGGGACCAATCAGCAGTGGAAGTTCATCGACTCGGGTAACGGGAACTACCGGCTGAAGAACCGGAACTCCGGCAAGGTGCTGGACGACTACAACTGGTCGAAGACCGCCGACGCCAAGCTGGTGCAGTGGCGCGACCTGAACAACGCCAACCAGCAGTTCCACATGAAGAATTCGCCGGACGGCTACGTGCGTCTGATCAACCGCTTCAGTGGCATGGCCGTTGAGGTCCAGGGCCGCTCCAAGGCCGACGGGGGCCACATCGCCCAGTACCACGACCGGGGCGGCGCCAACCAGCAGTGGCAGCTCGTCCCGGCCGGTAGCGTCAGCGGCACCGGGAACGCGGGGAGCTCCGGCAGCAGCGCCACGCCTGCCACGCCGGGCGGCAGCGTTCCGGCGAGCCAGGCTCCGAGCGGTACCCGCCCGGCGTCGGCGCCGCTGGCGTCTCCGGCCGCCGGCGGCAGCTCGGCGAAGCGTTTCATGGGCAGTAACACGGTGCTCGTCGGCGGCTCGATGAACGACGCCTCGGCGAACGCCGCGCCGTTCGACGTGCGGTACGCCTACGTGCACAGCCAGCCCGCGCCCTCGTCGGACTACTACTCGGCATCGCGCTGCAAGGCCGAGTGGTCGAGCTGGTGGGGCTGCTGGAGCGGCGAGACCACGGCGCCCGGCTTCTACGTGACCTGGAACGACGACCACGTGACCAAGGCGACGTACCAGGGCAAGCCGCGCCCGCAGAAGTTCTTCTGGACCTGGTACTCGCTGCGCGACCTCGGGGATCTGGCAGGCGAGGGCGATGGTCCGGGCGAGGTCAAGGCCATCAACAGGGTTGACCTGCTCACCCGCTACATGAACGACTACCGCTTCTTCCTCCAGAAGATCGGCAACTCGCAGGACATGATCGACATCGAGCCCGACTTCTGGGGCTACGTCCGGTCGCTCGGCAATCCGCACCAGGTCGCCGCGCAGGTCAAGGCCGCGAACCCGACGGACTGCGGATCGCAGGAGAACAGCGCCGTCGGCCTGGCCCAGTGCCTGATAACGATGGCGCACAAGTACGCACCGAACACGGGCGCCGGGTTCCACCTCACCTGCTGGGACTGGCAGAGCAACATGCAGGGATGCGTCAAGGACTACTCGGACCTCGGGGCGAAGAACGCCGACTTCCTGGTCGCCGATGTGGTAGACCGCGACGCGGGCTGGTACGCGAAGTCGGCGAACGGCGGCCGTGACACCTTCTGGAACGACCAGAAGGCCACTGCCGCGCTGGGGTGGTACAAGACGATGGCCGAGTCGGTGGGCAAGCCGGTGGTCCTGTGGCAGATCCCCCTGGGCAACATGGCGCAGAACAACACCTTCGGCCACTACAAGGACGACAAGGTCGACTGGTTGCTCTCGCACATGGACCAGGTGGCGAACGCGCACGTCGCCGCCCTCCTGTTCGGCCCGGGGCAGCAGGAACAGACCACGGTCGAGTCCGACGGCGGAAACCTCATCAACAAGACGATCGCGTACCGCAACTCGGGCGGCACGCCGCTCAAGTAGCCACACGCAGCCGGTCGGCCCACCCTTCGACGGGGCCGCGTTCATCCCCCTGTCGTCCCGCCGAGCACTTCTCGGCCGGTGCCGACCGGCTGCCACCGCCCGCGGGCGCCGGCCGTAGCGCGCCGGCCGGGGCGCCGGCAATCTCAGCTCATGCCGCGAAAGCGGGAATCGGGCCACAAAAGCAAGCCCCAGACCTCTGGCCTGGTACTTTACCAATCCTTGGGCCTTCGGGCCGAAAATGACCTCCGCCCTGCGGCGACACCGGATCGCGCGGATTCATTGCGAGTCCAGTTCCGACCGCTGCGGCACGAGAAGCAGGACGACCTCGCCGCCCTGGGTACCGTCAGTGCCTGGGACGCGTACCCGTCGGCCACCGCGCGCGCCTTGGTGGCGCTGGCGGAGCGCACGGAGCCGCCCGGCCTGAATGAAATGCAGTCCCTGCGGAATCTCCGGGAGCTCCGGAGGCTCCGGAAGCTCCAACCGGCCAACGGTCACTTGGATGTGACGAGCATCGGTTCGCTCTACCAGGTCGCGGTGGACGAGAAGCGCTCCGATACGGGCCTGCGCCATGGCCGGCGGCGGTCGCGGCGGTCGCCCCAGGTCCTCAAACGGCCCGTGCAGGGCCAACTGCCCTTCACCATCCCGGAACCGGAACCGGAGTCCGGCGCGCTCTTCTGACAGCTGGAGGGCGGCCGTTGGGCACAAAGAAGCCCCGGGGGGTGGGCCCCCGGGGCTTCGTCGGTGTGCCGTTCAGCGCCGGCTGTCGCTGGGGGCGAGCAGGCTGGTGACCTCGGCGAGCGCGGCCGCGCCGGGCTTGAAGTACTTCCGGGCGTCTCCGCCCGGCCTGTGGCCCGCTACCGCCCCCCACCGGGCCAAAACAGAAGTGGGCAGATGTGCGTCCTGTCACCAGCCGCAACGAGGGACGCACATCGGTTCTTACCGGCACCCCTACCTGGGCAAACGGGCTGTGAGACACCTCAGGCGCTTAGCGTGTCAAGTCGTCTGTCGGGAACGGTCGAACAGCCGGGAACAGCGAAACGGCCATCAGCCCTTTGAGTGCCCCAAGCAGGATTCGAACCTGCGACACCGGTTTTAGAGGAATGGCGCGGGGCAGCGGCCCTGACCTTCGACATTATTACGTCTGGGATTTCCGGCAGCTTTCCGCCGTGACCTACCTCTATTCCTCGTAGCTTGCCCTCCGATCGGGCACGGCCCGATCGGGCACGGCTGGGGCACGACATCGCTCAGGCACCTTCACCTGTGCCGACCGGCACCCCTCCGAGCGCCAGCAGTGCTTCCTGGAGCCAGTCGATCGGTTTCGCCTCGAGCAACGCAGATCATGACGTAGATGGTTCTGATGGCGTGTCCCATCAAGGCGATACCGAAGACCAGGAACAACCGACCGCGCGATGCGCCGAGGTAGGTGAACACGCTGGCGGCTGCCACACCAAACAGAAGGTTCGCGATCAGCCAGAGCCAGCCAGAGTCGGTCTTCGCCATGTTGAACCGCTCCCACGTAGAGCGGGGCGTCGATTTCGGGTAAGGGCTGATCCGCTGCTCGAAGGTGCCCCTGTCAGACCGCGTGAGCATGCCGCCCATCCAACAGGCTGGATGATCCCTTTACAAGATCTTCTAAGGGCTGTCCCGCATTGCTGGGGCGGTGAGTGGCTGGCTCGGCCGGGACCGTACTGTGCGCTCGTTGATCAGTCACGCTGGTCGAGGCGCGGACCCCGTGGCCTGCGCCGACGGGCTGTACGTCGACTCCGTCCAGACCAGGCTCATGGAGGTCGAATCGACTGTGTGGACCGAAGTCGTTGCGGCCCTGCCTGGCACGGCCGTCTTCCAGCCCCCTGCATCGGAGTCGTCGCTGATCCGCTGCACTGCGGTCCTCGGCCATCCACTGCCTGCGGACCTCGCTGTTCTCCTCCGCGAGAGCAACGGCATCGAGGGCGAGTACGGAGACGGACTCATCTGGTCTGCCGAGCGAATCGCCTCTGAGAACCAGAGCCTTCGCGAGGACGCTGAGCTCGCCACCCTCTACATGCCGTTCGGACCGCTGCTCTTCTTCGCGGACGCGGGAAACGGAGACCTGTTCGCGCTCCTGTCCAGGATCGACCGGCCCGATGTCTTCGTCTGGAACCATGAGGACGACAGCCGCACCTGGGTGGCACCGAGCCTGGCCAAGTACCTTGAATGGTGGCTGACAGGGCAGATCAAGCTGTAGCGCCACGCCTTACGACCCAATCGCTCACGACGAGATGATCTTGGCGTGGCTGGTGTGATCACGGCGTCGGAACCGTCCTGGATAGCCCCGTTCACCGGGTTGAGCTCGCGCGACTTCCGCAAGCTGATCACCAGCCTGTGTGTTGGACGACTCTCTGCATGTTGATGAAGCATCGGGTTCGCGACGCCCGCGATGAGCATGATTTGTGATCTTGCTGAGCAGTCTGTGCCTGCTTCGTGCACGACGACAGCGTGTGCACGAGGGAACTGGACGGGCCGTACGCCTCAGTACGCTTGTGCGTCGAACAAAGGAGCGCTGCGCATGAGTTTTCGTCTGAAGGCGATCACCCGTGAGGATCATCTGGCCTTCGTCCGGGCCCGGCCCTCGGCGAGTCACATGCAGGTTCCCTCGTGGGGCGATGTGAAGCCGGACTGGCGGGCGGAGAGCCTGGGCTGGTTCGACGAGAGCGACCGTCTCGTCGGCGTGGGACTGGTACTGCTGAGGCCGTTGCCGAAGCTGAAGCGGTACCTCGCCTACCTGCCCGAGGGGCCGGTCATCGACTGGGCTGCGCCGGATCTGGAGCGGTGGCTTGAGCCGATGCTCGCGTACTTGAAGGAACAGGGGGCGTTCTCGGTGAAGATGGGGCCGCCCGTCGTGGCCCGCCGTTGGGGTGCCGAGGCGGTCAAGGCAGCGATCGCCGACCCGCAGGCTGGGCGGTTGCGGGATGTGGAGGCCACCGTGCACGAGCCGCGGGCCTTCGACATCGCCGACCGGCTGCGCCGGATGGGCTGGCAGCAGACCGAGCCAGGCGGCGAGGACGGCTTCGCCGCGGGCCAGCCGCGCTACGTCTTCCAAGTTCCCTTTGCCGGGCGGTCGTTGGAGGAGATCCAGCGGGGTCTCAACCAGCAGTGGCGCCGCAACATCAAAAAGGCGGAGAAGGCCGGCGTCAAGGTCGTCCAGGGCGGCTACGAGGACCTGCCCGCCTTCTACGACCTCTACGTGGAGACCGCCGAGCGGGACCGGTTCATTCCCCGCCCGCTGGCCTACTTCCAGCGGATGTGGACCGCGCTGACAGCTGAGGACTCCGACCGCATGCGCCTCTACCTCGCCCACCACGAGGGCGAGGTGCTCGCGGCGGCCACGATGCTGATGGTCGGCCAGCACGTCTGGTACTCCTACGGCGCCTCCACCAGCCGCAAGCGCGAAGTCCAGCCGAACAACGCCATCCAGTGGCGGATGATGACCGACGCCCACGCCCTCGGCGCCGACGTCTACGACTTCCGCGGCATCACCGACACCCTGGAGGAGAGCAACCACCTGCTGGGACTGCTGCGGTTCAAGTCCGGAACCGGCGGCGAGGCCGTCGAATACCTCGGCGAGTGGGACTTCCCACTCAACAAGGTGCTGCACAGGGCCCTCGACCTCTACATGTCCCGCCGCTGACACTGCGGCCGCCTCGTGCTGATCGTCGACGCCGATGCGGTGAGCGTGGAACGCCAGCTGCAGGCCGTCCAGTTGAACTGCCCGTCCTGCAGTGCGGTCCTCACACCCTGGGGGCACGGGCGGTCGCGGGAAGTACGCGGTGATCTCGGGGCCCGTCTGTTCGTACGCCCTCGCCGGTCGCGGGGTTCGGGCTGCGGGATCACGCACGTGCTGCTGCCGGAGACGATCTGGCCGCGGCGGGCGGATGCGGCCGAGGTGATCGGGGCCGGACTGGAGATAGCGGCCCTGGGGATGGGACACCGTCAGGTCGCCGCGCATCTGGGCCGGGCCGAGGACACGGTCCGCGGCTGGATCCGCCGCTTCAAGGGGCGGTCCGAGGATGTTCGCCGGTACTTCACCGTCGCCCTGGTCGCGCTCGCCGACGATCCGGACGCGCTCGGTCTGCTCCTGGGTGGCGAAGTACCGGGCGTCGGCCTGGCCCCGGCATCCGGCGAGCAGTTCGGCGAACACGCCGCGCAGCTCGGTGAGGTCGCGGCGGCGGGCGCCCAGCAGGGCGAGGTAGTCGTCGACGGGTCAGGAGGCGAGGACCCCGGAGCGGGTCAGGTAGAGGCCGATGGTGTCGATCCGGTACTGGTCGGCGGCATCGAGCAGCAGGTAGCCGGTCAGCTGCCAGGCGGTGCGTTGGGACATCTCCGCCAGCGGCCGACGGGCACTCTTGAAGTCGAGCAGCAGGCCGTCGACGACGATGTCGGCGTCGGCGGTGATCTGGGCGCCGGCGAACGTCGGCCCACCGACGCAGTTCCCGGGCCGGGTGCCAGCGCGCAGGGCCTGAAGGGGACTGTGGGCGGCCTTGTGGAGCTGGGCGGTGACGTCGGCCACCAGGTCTCGGTCCGGGAGCTCCAGCAGCCGCGTGAGCGTGAAGGCGGCGGGGTCCTCGAGGGCGGCCTTGGCGAGCGGGGTGTAGGCGAAGCCGATCGGCGTACGGGCGAGGACCTGGTACCAGGCCGCGGCGATCAGCATGCGGGCCAGGTCCTCCTCTTCGTCCTGGCCGCGGTCGACGGGCAGTTCGCGGTTGTCGAGGTCCAGGCGGTGCACGGTCTCCGCCAGGCGCACCGCGAGCTGGTTGCCGACGGCGCGCATTCGCAGGCCAGCGCCACGGCTGCCGATCTGGCCGGTGAGCTCGATCCCGACCAGGGAGGCGTCGTCGACGGGTGCGGCCGTGGTGAAGGCCAGGCGCAGCCGTTGGTCGATTGCCGTGCCGAAGGTGCCGGCCTCGGTGCCGACGCCGGGAGGGGGGAGCAGAAGGTGGTCGGCACGGTGCTGGGCGCGTAGCTGTCGCGCAACGGCTTGGCGCCGGCGGACAGTTCGCGGTCCAGAAACCGGCGTAACGGGGTGTGGGGGCTGCGCAGCCCGTCGACCATGGACATGACGGATCACCGCCGTTCATCGGGCGCCGCCAGGGCGCGGGGGTGTCACGGTTTGGACGGTAGGGAGCGGGACTGACACTCGGTCACCCGCAGGGAGTAGCTGAGGGGAGCAGCGGGTGCGGGATTCACTCGCAAGAGGGGCGGCGCGGCGTCCTTGGTGACGGACACCAGGGTGAACACGGCGGTGGATGACCTCTGACAGAAAGATCTTGACCGTTTGCCAAGTGAGTTTGATCGACTGGCTCCGATCACTTTGTGCGACAAGGTCGGGGATTCCCGGGATCGTCCCCGTCATCGGGAATGATCAGCTCGTTGGGCGTTTTGCACGTCCAGCCCGAGCACGTGATTCGAGGGAGTGGGTATGGCGGAGCGGCAGTCCGGCACCGTGAAGTGGTTCAACGAAGAGAAGGGGTTCGGCTTCATCACCCCCGAGAGCGGTCCGGACCTCTTCGTGCACTTCAAGTCGATCCAGGGGAACGGCTTCAAGAGCCTCAAGGAAGGCCAGAAGGTGACCTTCATCGCGGTGCAGGGCCAGAAGGGTATGCAGGCGGACGACGTCATCGCGGAGGGCTGAGCCCCTGATCAGGGAAGCGTCTGCTGCTGGCTTGGAGCTGAATCGGTTGCCGGGCCCTGCGGCAGCAGATGATGCTGCCGCAGGGGTCAAACGTCCGCGGGTAGAAACCAACTCGTCGTCAAACTCTCCTGACAACCGGCCAAGATTCCCTGTCAGAGGTCAGTGGAGACCGGCAGTGTCGCGGGGTTCCTCACAGACTCACAACCCCCGCAGATCAGCTCGCCCACCTGGGGATACGGCCTGTGAGCCACACAGGTGACAGGAGGCTGGGGCTGTTCAGCGCGCCCCTACGATCCTCGCCGTGAGTAACGAGACGGTTCCCGTCCAGGTGGACCCGCAGACGCTGCCGGCCGACAGTTTCACCGGCTCCGACCTCGCCAGGATCGGGTTGGTTTCGGGGGCCGAATCCCGTGCGACGGACCTTGGCCAGTACGCGCAGATGATGGGTGAGGATCTGACGCAGGCTGGCGACTACGTGCGCCGGGCGGTGCGCATCTGCGAATCGATGGAGGCCACGTTCCTGACGGCCGCGGTGATCACCGAGCGGGACCGCGGGACCGGCTGGGAGACCATCGCGGACGCCCTCCGCATGAGCGCAGCCGATGCGGAGAAGAGGTGGGCAGGCGCGGAAGCACGGTGGCGTCATACCTCCCGGGCAGACAGTCCCTTGCGGAAGGACCCCGGAAGGTACGCGGCGTCGGCTGACCGGTACATCACCACCGACGCGCCGTACCAGTTCAGCACTGCCACGCGTCGGCCCTTGTCCGCTTCGCTGGACGCGGCCGCCCATCTCACCGGCCGCGACGTCGCCGCGGCGGACCATGCGTTCACCGGCACCGCCTGCACGCACTGCTCCCACTGACCCTGCGGCACTGGAAACGTCCCGCCCCGGGCAACTGGAATGCCAGGGGGCGGCCGACTGCAACACTGCCGCGCGGCCAGCACGAGACGATGATCAGCCATCGGCGTCAACGGCCCTTGATGACCCGGCTGATCCCGTACGGAACCTCCTCCGCCACCACGAACAGCGGTTCCAGGATTCCCAGGTACACCGGATCTGTGTGGGGTGGGCTGTGCTTGGTCATCAAGCAGCCCGCCGCCTCCTCCTTGGTCTTGGGATGGGCGGCTCCCTCCTCTTCGGCGATCTCGACAACGATCTCGATCGCGGTGTCCACGCCGTCGCGCAGATCTGCCCACCGTTCCGCCATTTCCTTTCGCTCCTCAGGGGAACCGCGGTCGCGGGCGGGCAGGAAGTCGGCCGCCGGCACCGACAGCGCCTCGCGCAGCTGGCCCAGGGTCGGCTCCTGGCACAGCTCTTCCACGGCGGAGGCCGTCAGCGGCGGTTTCGCTTGGGCCACGCGCTCGAGCACGGTGATGCCCAGGACGACAGTCGAGGCCGCGTACCGCCAGGTGGTGAGCGCTGTTTTCCGCTCGTAGTCGTCCGCGTCGCTCGCGATCTCATGGAGGGCTTCCTCGTAGTACCGAAACGGCGGCCGCTCCGTTGCTCGCAGGTCGGCCAGATCGCGAGCGGCGGAGAGGCGGTCCCAGACTGCGATGGCCGACTGCCACTCGTACCGCGCGGTCAGAAACGCTCCGTGCAACGACCGCAGCGCCTCCAGCTCGATCGTCGTCAGCGTTCCGCGGTCGTCGAACGGCGGAAATCGCATGCCACTCCCCCACCCACAGCACGGACAGTGATCGGCACCGTACTACCCGGCACCGGCGCACGAAGGCAGGGCTGTGAAACTCCGCAGCTCCGACCAACGGTCTGGCCGGAACACGGCGGGCCGCACCGGGTCCAGGCCGGCTGTTCGTGCGAATACTGCCGCTGCAGTCCGCCGACTCACTACGGTCAGCGCATGACCAGTGACGGTGTAGTCGTGGACGAGGTAGTCCGCGCGGCATGGGACTCGTACCGGATCTTAGAAAAGCGCACGTCGGGGAAGGAGCGCCAGCTGTCGCAGCAGCGTGTCCAGGCCGCGATGGACACCTACGGCCGGGAGGAAGTGTCCCGGGGCTCGGTCTGCCTGGTGGGCGTGCTGATCGCGCACATCATCGGCCGGCAGGACGGCGAAGAGGAGGACCGCCTCGATCCGCTCAGTGATCTGATCCCGGCCGTGATCCGCAAGCTCCCCGGCTTCGAACTGGCCGACCCCGCCCAGGTACCGATGGTCACCGGCGTCCTCATGGCCGCGGCCATGGGCATGGACACCGTGGCCTGGCGCGACCAGTTCGGGACGATCCCACCGAAGGAGGCTCTGGTACACAACTTCGTGCTCTGGTTGCTCGCCGATTTCTTAGACAGCCTGGTCGAACAGCCCGGCGCCACCGACCAGCTCATGCGGGAGACCTTCAACTCCATGGCTGCCGACACCGGTTGATAGGCCCGGCAGGGCGCCTCGCCACACGCAAACTCGCCCAGGCGGCCGTGAGGCCTCATCGCTGTTGCAGAAGGGGACAACGCCTGGCCGGATCCGACTCGCCGCGACGCCAACCCGGGCTCATCTGCGCAGACGTCGTCCAGGGCAGTCACTCGGGGAAGGAAGGCAGTTGGGTGCGGATCCTCTGAAGTGACGGTCGGGATCAAGCGGTGAGGCTGTAGTTCCGCTGGTCAGGGCTGGGGTAGAGACGTTGATGTTCGCGGGCCGAGTGGAAGTTCCAGTAGTCCTCGAAGTCGTTGTTCGTGATCAGTGCGCGGAGTTGGAGGACGGCTTCGGCGCCGTTGAGTCCCCAGCGGGCGCCGGTGATGTCGAGGCGGTCGGCGATCAGGTGGCGGCAGGCGCCTTCGACGGCGCCGGTGGCGATCGGCCAGCCGGCTGTGAGGGCGGTGTCGTAGTGGAGCTGGTCGAGGTGGCCGGTGAGGTAGCGGTGGCAGGTGGTGACTGCGTCGCGGCGGGCGGCGGGAAGCTGTTCGGCTGCGGCCTGCGCGGTCATCTCGGTCGCGGCGCGGTCGGCGTGTCCGGCGAGGATCGCGGTGAGTTTGTCCGCGGCCCAGGTTTCGGCCTCGCGGCTGCCGGGTGGATGAAAGGCGTGCGCGGCCGTCCAGCAGTATTCGGCGACGTGCACGAAGTCGAGCAGGACGTTCAGACGGATGCCGCGGCGGGCGGCTTCGGTGTGGATCAGGTCGAGTTGGTGGCGGGCGCCGTCGACGAGCACGATCCAGTCCCGCAGATGCTGCGGGTCGCGGGCCTCGGCCTGGGCGAAGGCGTCGGAGACGACCTGTTCCGGAGGGCGGATCACCGAGGCGGTGCACCATTTCCGCTCTGCTTTCGGACCTGGCCTCGGCTGCCGGGTCTCGCTGCGGCCGCCGGGTGGATGGACGATGTCGTGTGGCCGACGCGGGGCGGGCGCGGTGTCGAAGACGCAGGCCACCGTCGCCATGCGCTTGCGGTTGGGTTTCTCACCCGGGGCCAAGCGCCCGCGCCGCCCGGCCGCCGCGCTTTGGGCCGCGGCCCGGCGGGTGGCCTCGCGCAGTGCTTCGGGGCGCATCACCACGCCTTTGCCGTCAACCTGGATGACCAGCGGCATCTCGCGGGTGCACGGGGTGGGGATCTTCACCGTGTAGTAGGCGGCGATGTCGACGGCCGCGGCGACCACCAGTTCTTCGAGGCGGCGCTTGCCGAGCACTCTTCCGCACCGTCGCTCGATCGCAGCGGCGGCCTGGTCGAACGAGCCGCGGACCGCTTCCAGGACCGCGAGCCGGGCCAGACCGCGGGAGTGCCGGCCGGCGGGCAGCGACAGGTCCGCATCCGCCGGGTGCACGTTGGACACGCCGCGGCCGCGATAAGCGATCCTGGTCACCCGCACCGGCCCGAACACGCAGGTCAGCCAGCGACGATGGCCCTTCTCCCGCCAGGTCCGCTCCTGTCCTTCCGGCCCACGCACCACCGGCTGCCCTCCGCCCGTGCGCACCGCGTCCTCTTCGTTCCTCGCCCGCATATCGAGGTGATCCTGTATCAACTGCCGCAACAGCTCGCGTCCCTGCCGCTCAAGCAGCAGCTCCAGCTCGTCGTGGGCCATACTCCGCGCCGGGGCACCGGCCAGCGTCGAGACGAGGCATTCGAAGGCATCACGGGAGGCGACGTACGGATCAGGCTCGGATAAGGCGTCGTACTGTTCCATCTGGGGCTCTTCTTCTGCTCTTCTGCGATTCGTTTGGTTGGCACCTTCGAATCTACGGAGAAGAGCCCCTTGGTCACTGGGAGTTGACCCGGTCGGCGTCCGGCCCATGGCGGGCGAGGGTAAACCGTCCCGGCGCGTCCTCGTCCAGCCAGCCCCGCTCCACCAGACGCTTCAGCTTCCCCCGTGTCCCCTCGATCTTTGCTGTCGTGGCCTCCAGCCCGATCCGCGGCACGATCTGCTTGGCCTGCAGTGGACCTGGAGCATCAGCGACAATCTCCACGATGTCCCGGTACACGTCCGGCAACACCTGAGCGACCAGGCCCTCCCGCCACGGCGGCACCGCCATCACCCCGATGCCGTGAGGTGCCGACGTCTCCTCGGACTCCGGCACATCGTGCGCCGGCCCGTCCGGCGCTGCCTCCGCGGCCGACAAGTCCGCCAGCACCTGCGCGACGGTCTCCCGCGTGATCTCCAACCGCGACAGATCCTCCCGGGCCCTCTCCAACCGGACGGCCAACTCCGCCGCTTCAGCCTGGAGTTCCTCCACCCGCTGTCGAGCCGCGGCCTCCCGCGCCTGAAGCTCTTCCGGCAACGACACCATGGCGCCCCACCTCCACCCCGCCACGGTAGAAGCACGACGGCACCGACCACACCCCAATCAGCGTCTTCCCAGCTCAGCTATCCCTCGAAAGGAACTACACCCAAGTCAGCTCGGTGACCAGGAGGCTAGCGTCGAATACCGACAGCGTGGCGTCGAATACGTTGGTCGGGCCTCCCACCGGCTGCCAGAAGACGTTGCTTCCGTTAGCAACAGGGGTCGGCGGATTCGGACCAGCCTCATTGACGGACAGGACCCGCACCTGCCCGCTACAAACCACCGAGACGTACTTGGTCATCCCTTGAACTGCTGAGTCGATGTCGTTGCAACCCGTCGGCGGCGGGGGCGGGGTAGGGGTAGGGGTCGGCTCCGGCGGCCTCGGCCCCCTGCACTTGTCCAACGCCCCCATGCCAGGCTTCTCGCACCTATCATCGGCGGACGCGTGGCCAGTCACGGTGTGCGCGATGGCCGCGGCGGGGGTGACCAGTCCGATCGCCACCAGCAGCGCGGTTGTGGCGAGCCCGCCAATCTTCCTGCGCTTGCCTCGCAGTAGGGGCCCGGACGGCGTAGGTGTCCTGTGGTCAGGACTCATGTGTGCTCCTTGTTTCAAGCGTTTCAGATGTCTCCTACATCCGATGCGAGCTTGAACTGCACACACTGGATCACTTGGCATGTTCGGGGGCAACACGCCCATACATTAACGATTCGGACTACTGACCTTTGCGGCGTGATGTCGTTGGGGGCTGACGATGTGTGGTCGTCGCGGCATGCCGGTTGTGTGAGATATCCGCAGGGTGGTGGGCTGACGCCTGAACGGCAGGCGTTTCGCGAGCGGATCCGGCTGGAGGCCGCGGAGCGATTCGCTGCGGGTGCCTCCAGCGCGGAGGTCGCCAGGGACTTACGGGTGAGTGTGCGCTCGGTGCAGCGCTGGCGCCGAGCCTGGTGCAATGCCGGCACCGAGGGGCTGCGGTCTGCTGGGCCCGTCTCACGGCCCAAGCTGAGTGAGGCACTGTTCACCGTGCTCGAGCAGGAGCTCGCCGGGCGTCGGTGTGTTCGAACGAGGCCGAGCACAGCGGAGCACATCGGTGGTCCTGTGCAGTCAACTACCTTGTGCTGAAAGGCCTTTGCCGGGAATAAGGTTCAAGCTCCCTGAGCTGGGCGTTGGTGCGCCGGGTCCGGCGGAGTCGGTCGGGCAGCGGTTTGCGGGCGTCGGGCAGCACGCGGTAGGCGAGGAACAGCATCTTGAGGAACAGGCGGATCGCTCGCTCGCGGCGCGGCCCGATCCAGCCGATCCGGTGCAGTTGGCAGACCCGTTCTCCGGCGAGGTAGCGGGTCAGATCACGGCCGAAGGCACGCAGTGGGGCCGGGAACCAGCGCTCGGCGAAGAAGTGCATCATTGCGGTGGCGACACGGTGTCCGGAATCGGTCGGCTCGTAGGGCCGGGAGTCGAATTTCCGGGCGAACTCCTCCATCGCCTGCCAGTCCTCGGGGAAGGGTTCCTCGGCCAGGGGGCCGGATTCGCGTTCCAGAATGTGAAAGACGGCCTGCGCCCAGTGGTGCCAGGCGCGTTGCATGTGTTCGGGGATGCCGGGCATACCCAGCGAGGTCTGGAGTCGGTGGGCAAAGGTGGCCAGCAGGACCAGCGGGTAGACGAAGTCGTCTTTGTCGTCGAAGTTGCCGGGTAAATTCGGCGTTCTTCGGGCTACGGCCATATGGATGCGATTCAGCCGCTCAGCGGCTGTGCGGCCCGCCGCGCTGGACACGCCGTCCACCATCCAGGCCACCAGGAAGTCGTTGCCGTCCTGGAAGCGCCGGTACGGCTTCGTCTCCAGTTTTCGCGTGTGGTCCAACGTGGCTGCCCCGAGGGCCGGTTGCATCATGTGCATGGTGCCCGGATAGATCATCATCGCCAGGGCGAACTCGGGGACCCGGTGGCTGACGTAGAGCGCGATCATCCTCTCCCACTCGGTGTCCGGATCCATGCGAGCCAGCTCGCGGTCCACCCACTTGTAGCCACGGCGCAAAGTTGGTTCCTCCACCTCAAGGCCATGGGGGTGATCTGCCGTGGCCGCTAAAGGAATTGATGCCAAGTCGGTGGTGCTGCACGGAGAGACGCAGCCGTGAGGAACCGGGTTCCCGGTGCCAGGCATACGCGCTTGGCGGATCTCTCGCCGAAGGCGCTCTCATGCCTCGGAGTCGGTCGTCGAGTCGAAGTCCCAAGTGGCGTCCAGCTCCGCTCGCCGAACGCAGAGCAGAAGCCGGAAGGCAAGCTGTCCAACGGTCAGCGTCCGATGTCTGGGACACAGCCAGCCGGTGGGCCCCCTAGATCGCTGTGCATGACAAAGGACGCTACTCGCGACCGAGTTGACCGCGCGGGTGAATTTTCCCCTGTTCTACGACTTCCCCGCTGAGCACTGGATCCACCGGCGGACAACCAACCCCATCGAGTCGACCTTCGCGACCGTCCGTCTGCGGACCAAGGTCACCAAGGGCGCCGGATTCCGGGCCGCCGCCCTGGCGATGGTCTTCAAGCTCGTCGAGTCCGCTCAGGCCCGCTGGCGAGCCGTGAACGCACCCCATCTCGTCGCCCTCGTCCGCGCCGGGGCCCGCTTTGAACGCGGCCAGCTCGTTGAACGGCCGCAGACGACCGCGGCGTGAATAGGTTGGCGGACCTGCCTCGAAGTTCGAGATCATCCGGCCATGTTGGATGGCACCGCAGGACAGGACCTTCCGGTCGGCTTCGGGTTCCGGCCGTATCGCGACGACCAAGACCACGGCGCCATGGCCGCGGTGCGGCTAGGGTGTGTTGAACGGGACCAGGTCGATGTCCAATCGGTTGTGGAAGGGCTCCCGACAGCGGCCGAGATCGCCGAAGCTTCTGCCAAGTTGGAGGAGCCGTCCAAGAACCAGATCCTGGTGGTGCTCGACGGGAGCGTCGTCGGCTACTCGACGATCCGGTGGTGGCAAGAGCGGGACGATACGTGGCTCTACATGCACCGCGGCTACCTCTTGCCCGAGCATCGCCACCAGGGCATCGGCTCAGCCATGCTGGGCTGGGCCGAAGAGCGGATCCGCCAGCTCGTCGAACAGCATGGAACGGCGCGGACGGCAGTGATCGGCGCGAACGCCGTGGCCTCCGAGCAGGACGCCACGGCGCTGCTGCTCGCAGCCGGCTACCGACGTGTCTTCAGCCTGGTCGAGCTGGAGCTGGACGATCTGCAGCAGTTGCCCGAGCCGGGCAGCGAGCTGCCAGCCGGGATACGGACAGGGCCGATCGGGACAAGCCACTACCGTGCAGCTTGGAGGACGGTCGTTGATTCGTATGCGGACACCGGCTTCACTCCGAGATGGTCTTTCCAGGACTTCGTCGACACCGCCGACCCGGCATGCTGGAGGGCTGCCTGGAACGGGCAGGACATGGTCGGCGTCGCCCTCTGCTCCATCCGCCGTCACGACCACACCGTCGGCGAGGTGGAAGAGCTGAGTGTCCGGACGGACCAGCGACGCCTCGGAATCGGCCGGGTCCTGCTGCTGGACGGGCTGCGGAGCCTTCGGGAGCAGGGTGCAACCACCGCGCGACTGTTCACGGGCACGGCAAATCCGCACCGGTCCTACGACCTTTACGAGAGTGTGGGGTTCCGGCGGCAGAACGAGTACGTCCGATACCGCAAGCCGCTTGCTTGATCGATCGGCCATTGGG
Organism: Streptomyces sp. RLB3-17; assembly: GCF_007113425.2. NCBI lineage: Bacteria > Bacillati > Actinomycetota > Actinomycetes > Kitasatosporales > Streptomycetaceae > Streptomyces > Streptomyces sp. RLB3-17. Next base: position 1,408,965 of record NZ_CP041610.2, read on the forward strand.
CTGTCTGGTCAGTCCACAGGATTTGACAATGCCTCAATCCACGCACGTACCGGGCTGAGGCAGCAGATACACCCGGCTCGCTGAGTAGGTGTTTTTCCACCGGAGCTATTCGTGCAGGAAGCACAGCCAAGTACTACGGCCTCAGATCTTGAGGTTGTGATCGGTTCTGCTCGGGTTGTCGCCAGGGGCGGAGGCGGGCTGGGAGGGGGTCGCCGCGCCGGTTGTAGTGGCTGACGGTGGCCCGGGTCTGGTGCAGGGCTCGCCAGTGATGCTGCTGGAGGTGGTAGGCGGCCCTTGACCCAAGGCCGGGTAGTTAGGGCTTGGGCCAAGGCCCCACGCGGACAACGGAGCGTCGGGGCTCGCCTGGACGAACAGCTCATGGAATGCGCCGCCTACGCCTGTCGACCGTTCCTCGGCGCGGCGCCGGTGTGACCTGGCGTACGTCGGCCTGGCGGAAGGACGGCAGCGGGCCGTCGGGGATTTCGACGGCAGGTCGTCAGCCGAGTCAGGTCGAAGGAGGTCTACGGCCGAGGCGCCGGCCGTTTCGGCCGCTGCCCGTCGCGCGGCCGCCGCGCCCACTACGGCGTGCGGTTCTGGCCGGCTGCTTCCTTACGTGCCGAGCAGCGCGGCGGTGAGGCATCGGTGCAGCCAGTCGGCGGAGCGGACGAGCGGCCAGTGGCAGTCGTCGGTCAGTGTGAAGTAGGAGGCGTTGCCGAGGAAGTACCAGAGCACATCCGCAGCCTCGTCGACGGTGACTTCGGCACGTAGTGCGCCGAGTTCTGCGAGCCGGGCCGCGGTGGCCCGCAATCCGCGGCGCAGGCTGTCGTGCGCCGCGCCGACGGTCTCCCGGATCCCGGCGTCCTGGGGTGCGGCGGCGATCGCCTGACGCATGATCGGCGACCAGAGCTCGAACTCGCTTCGCGTGCCGTCCACGAGCATGCGAAGCAGCGCGCCGGGGTCGGTTTGCGCAGCGATCCGCTCGTAGATGCCGCCGGCCTCAGCGGCGCGCACCCCGTCCTCGATGAGTGTGCGTAGCACACCGCTCTTGCCTCCGACCGCCGCGTAGACGGTGGGCGCTGCTACCCGCGCTGCGCGGGCGATGTCCTGCACTCGGGTGTCGAAATAGCCCCGTTCGACGAACAGTGCCCGCGCTGCCAGCAGGATCGCTTGACGTGTCGCAGCTGCGTACTCGGCCCGCCGTCCGGCCTCTGATGTCACCACGCCTATGACTGTAGACCCTGCCCGATCGTTGATCGTTGACAGTCGCCTATACTCGATATAGTCACCTATCAGAGAAAGTGGTTCCATGATCTTTCCGGTACTCGAGGACCTGGCTCGCCAGTTCCCCGGCATCACTCCTGAGCAGGACAAGCTCCCCACACCGTGCGACGACTTCGACGTGAGCACGTTGCGCCGCCACCTGCTGGGCTGGCTCACCTACTTCGACGCTGCCTTCACTGACCCGTCCGGCAGCGACCGGCCCGACCCGTCCGCGTTCACGGGCCCCGACCACCCGAGTGCCGTGATCGCGCACCTCACCACCACGATCCGATCGGCCCTGGCCGGCGGCCTCGCGACAGCTACCGTGAACGTTCCGCTGCTGGGCGGCGCCTATCCGGGCTCCGTAGTCATCGACCTGCTGTTGATCGAAACGCTCGGCCACGGCTGGGACCTGGCCCGTGCGACCGGCCAGCGATGGAACCCGGACCCGCAAACCTGCCAGCATGCCCTCACCGTGCTCGAAGGCGTGATCCAGCCGGAATACCGTGGCCCCGGCATGCCCTTCGGCCCCGAAATCGCCATCGACGCAAGCGCACCACCTCTGGACCGGCTGGTCGCTTTCACCGGCCGCGACCCCGCTTGGGCGCCCGCCGTTCAGCTGCGCTGATGAGCGCCTGCGGCGTCGTCCTCGCTTGACGGACCGGCGGGGCGGACGGCAACTGCCGCCCCGCCCCCGCCGGAGCCATGCGCCCTGGATCATCCGCACGCCGAGAACGGCCGGGGGCGCTGCCTCGTCAGCAGGCTCGCGGCCCGCTGAGCGGTGTCGCCCCAGCCGGACTCCGCGCAGGGCAGGACGCTGTGGGCCGGGGTCAACCCCGTGAGACTGCGGGTTCGGGCTCGGCAGCGGGTTCGGGCGCGCTTTCGCTGAGACCGAACCGGCCGTGGAATCTGCGCAGGAAGCCGGGCGCGTACCAGGCCGAGTCGCCGAGCAGGCGCATCGCGGCGGGAACGAGCACACCACGGATGGCGACAGCGTCGATCAGGATCGCCAGTCCGCTGCCGAGACCGAACATCTGCATGAAACTGAGCTTGGCCGTACCGAAGGCGAAGAAGCTCACCGCGAGCAGGCAGGCGGCGGCGGTGACGATGCGCCCGGTGTGCCCGAGGCCGTTGGTGACGGCGGACTCGGTGTCCTCGCCCTGGTCGTGGAGTTCCTTGATCCGGCTGGTGACGAACACCTCGTAGTCCATCGACAGACCGAAGACGATGCAGAACATCAGCACGGTCATCGACATCTCCATCGGCTGCGCCGTGAAGCCGAGCAGGGAGGAGAGATGGCCGTCCTGGAAGATCCAGGTCATGATGCCCAGCGTCGCCACCAGGGTGATCGCGTTCAGGGCCAGGGCGCGCAGCGGCTGCACCACGCTGCCGGTGAAGAGGAAGAGCAGGACGAAGGTGCTCACAACCACCAGGCCGATGGCGAGCGGGAGTTGGCGACTGAGGGAATGCTTGGCGTCGACCAGTTCGGCGTCGATGCCGCCCACCAGCGGGTGGGTGCCGGGGGGCGGGGTGAGCGCCCGTACGTCGGCGACCAGGCTCTGTGCCGCGTCGGACTTCGGCGTCAAGGAGCTGACGACGCTGATCCGTTGGCCGTCGGGGCGGCTGAGGTTGGCGCTGCCGGGACCGGCCGCCGATTCCTGCCCGTGGGTGTAGGTTCCGGTGCTGGTCTCGACCCGTACCACGCCCTTGAGCTGGGACAGTTGATCGGCGTACTTGTCCAGCGGGGCTTTGTCCACGTTCTGGCCGACGTTCTGGCCGACGTTCTGGCCGATGACGATCTGGAGGGCGGCGTTGTCGTTGCCGTTGAAGTTCTTCTGGAGCGTCGCGGAGACCTGGCGGCTCTCGGCGTCCTTGGGCAGCACGCGTTCGTCCGGGGTGCCGAAGGTGATGCCGAGCAGCGGGCTCGCCGCCACCAGCAGGACCGCGAGGACGGGCAGCGCGGTGAGCGCGGGCCGCCGCATGACGGTACGCGCCAGCCGCGCCCATATGGAGACGCGCGTGGTGACGTTCGCGGTCTTCGCCCAGGGCATCTGCCCCTTGTTGACCCGGTGCCCCAGGACGACGAGCAGCGGCGGCATGACGAACAGCGCGCTGACGGCCGCGATGGCGACGACGCCGACCCCGGCAAAGCCGAACGAGCGCAGGAAATACTGTGGGAAGACGAGAAGCGCCGCGAGTGCGGCGGCCACGGTGGAGGCGGAGAACGCGACGGTGCGGCCGGCGGTGTGCACCGTCCGGCGGACGGCGTCCTCCACGCTCGCGCCGGTCGCGAGCTGTTCCCTGAACCGGCTGATCATCAACAGGCCGTAGTCGATGCCCAGTCCCAGGCCGAGAGCCGTGGTGAGGTTGGTCGCCGTGTTCGAGACGCTGGTGACGTCGGCGAGCAGGGACAGTTCGGCGAACGAGCCCAGGATGGCGATGACGGCGATGGCCAGCGGCAGCAGCGCGGCGACCACGCTGCCGAAAACGAACAGCAGCAGGATGAGGGTCAGCGGGATCGCGATCAGCTCGGCCAGTTCAAGATCCTTGACCACCTGCGTCGACATGTCGTTGCCGACGGCGGCCACCCCGCCGGCCCGTACCGTGAGGGCTTTGTTGTACGTGCCGTCGTAATCGTCGAGCAGGCTCGTGGCGTTCTTCTGCTGCTGGGTCGGGTCGCCCTTGACGTGGGCGAGGACCATGGCCTCGCGGCCGTCCTTGGACAGGAGTTGGGTGCTCCGCGTGTCCCAGTACGAGACGACGTTCGCGAGCGTCTTCTCCTTCTTCAGGCTCGCGACCAGTGCCTTGCCGTTCTGCTCGGCAGACGGGGTGTCGACCCGGCCGTCGCCGGCGCGGACCAGCAGCACGAGGTTGGTCTCGCCGCCGAATTTCTTGTCGATGAGATCGCGTGCCCGGGTGGACTGGGAAGCCGGGTCGTCGAAACCGCCGCCCAGCAGCTTGGTGAATGCGCCGCTACCGAGGGCACCCATGAGAGCTGTCGCCACGACGGCGACGATGAGTACCAGCCGGGCCCGGCGGATCGCCAGGTCGGCTATGCGTTCGAACACGCCAAATCTCCTTTGAGGTCAATGTGTCTGCGGGGACGCGACGACGCTAGGGGAGGCCATGGGGAAGTTGGCAGTGCGAGATTTACCTGACAGTGCTCGGTTTATGTTCAGGTGTCAGAGGTGCACCGTAGGGTGGGCCCATGCCCGTACCCGAACGACCGAAGACCGCCGCCCCGCCGGCTCCGTCCGCGCCGTCTGCTCCCTCCGCCCCGGCCGCTCGATCCGCCTCATCTGCTCCGCCCACGCTGCGGGAGCGGCGGCGGGCCACAGCGGTGCGGGAGATCCTGGACGCCGCCGAACTACACATCACCGAGCACGGTCCTGAGGGGTTGTCCCTGCGGGCCGTCGCGCGCAGCCTCGGCATGACCGTGCAGGCGCTCTACCACTACTTCCCCAACCGACATGCCCTCGTCACGATGCTCGTCACTAAGGGGTACGAGGACCTGTTCGCCGCCGTCCAGGCCGCCGTCGACTCGACGGCCGACCCGGCTGCGGGCGCTGGGGGCACTGCGGCGGACTCGGTGGCGGACCGGCCGTTCGTGTCGCGTCTGCTGGACGCGGCCGAGGGCTACCGGGGCTGGGCCATCGCCCACCCCGAGCGGTTCAAGCTCCTGTTCGGGACACCGCTGCGGGACTACGCGGCCCCGGCCGACGGCGCCTCCACCATGGCCGCCCGCCGGATGAGTACGATCTTCCAGCGTGAGCTCTTCGGCGGCTTCAGCCCGGAGCAACTCGCGGCGGCCGACATGCCCCCGCTCTCGCCCCAGTTCCGGGCCTACCTGGACCAGCTGCCCCCGGACGGGCCGGGAGTCCTCCCGCCGCCCGCGATCGCCCTGCTCATGGAGGCATGGGGGCGCATGCACGGCATGGTCGTCCTCGAGGTGTTCGGACACACCTCGTTCCTCGGGGACCACGAGGCTGAGCTCTTCCACCTTGCGATGCGCAACATGCTCGCGGACATCCACCGGCGAATCCCGGGGAGCGCGGACGCCGTTGAAGCCGGGGCGGTGTGAGGCGCCGTCAAGATGTGACGCGCGTCCGGGCGGTGGCGTCAGAAGCGCCGCTCGTGCGGCAACGGCGTTGCACGGCCCGCGCGTCCACAACTGGGCGAGGGCCGAAGTCCGCCTCCTGGCAGTGGCCCGACCGGCAGCACCGGGTGGCCGGCCGCCGCTGGGCGGCCGAGGCGCGCTTCGGGCGATACGGAACCGCTTGAACTGAGTGAACTCACCGGGGCGTGGGGCGGGTCGGACCACAGGCCGGCCGGGAAAGGGCTGTATGCCGCTCGCCCCGTATCTGGGGGCACCTGGTGTCGTCACCTTGCCTTCACGGGGAAAGGCGCTTCGCAATCGGGCAAGCAATCCGCAGACCTGCGAGTGCCTGGCCGATCCGTTCCCATGTGGTGGCGTGCCCACCGCACTCCTGGACCTCCCACCTGGTCACAACCGAGGTGGCCGGTGATCTCGCCCTCCACAGCGGCCTCCAGCACTCGCTGGGTCATCTGCTGCGGCAGACCACCGCAACGGTCAGCTTCATGCCCTCGCTTCGGGTCCGGCCGACCAGCGCTCGCGCCGGACCCTCGCCGGGGGCGGCGAGGGTCCGCACCATGCACTGCATGCTGGACAGCAGCTCGTCCGTGTGGGTGGCGGGCGATGAGGTCCATGGCAAAGAGCGCTCTGTCGTGGATGCGCGGGGGCGAGGCGGTCGGCGTGCACGACGTCGAGGATGTGTCCGGCGTCGCTCGCCCGCAGGGGACGGGACACCGCATGGGTGTGGCCGGTGACCCGCCGGCCTGGGCGCGGCTGGGCCCTCCCAGCCGCGCCGGCCTGCCTACCAGGGCACCTTCCCGTTTTCGTCCTGGAAGGTGCCGGTCGGGCCGTCCGCGTCGAGTGTGGCGAGACGTACGACGACCCTCGCGCTCTCCTCCGGCGTCCTGCCGACACCGAAGGCCGCCGTCAGGTCCGTCGCGGTGGTGCCGGGTTCGACGGCATTGAACTTGATGCTCGGATGGGCCTTGGCGTACTGGACTGTGAGCATGGTGGCGGCGGCCTTGGACGCCGAGTACAGCGCCAGCGGCAAGGCGTACTCCGGACGGTCCGGGTTGGTCACGGCCCAGAAGGATCCGGCGCTGCTGGAGACGGTCACCACGGTGGGGTTCGCGGACTTGCGCAGCAGGGGCAGCGCCGCTTCCGTGACCCGCACGAGGCCGACCGCGTTGGTGTCGAAGGCGCGCAGGGCGGTGGGGCCGTCGAGGGCTGCGTCCCCCAAGATGCCTGCGTTGTTCACCAGGACGTCGAGCCGGCCCTCGGCCGCGTCGATGGCCGCCAGCGCGCTGTGCACGGAGGCGTCATCGGTCACGTCGAGCTGCACGAATCTCGCGTCCAACGCCGCCGCGGCCTGCTGTCCGCGCTCGACGTCCCGCGCGCCGAGGTAGACCACGTGGCCCACCGCCAGCAGCTGTCGGGCGGTCTCGAAGCCGATGCCCTTGTTGGCCCCGGTGATCAGTGTGATGGTCATGCAGATCCTCGCAAGTGAAGTGCCCGAGCGGGCCGTTCTCGGTATGCGGACATGTCTAAGTGGGGCAGGCGCGAACTTGCAGGTCAGCCGGTCAGCTGCCGGCGCAGTTCACCGGCGTCGTGCAGGGCGGTCATGTGCACGAACCGCCCGTCGCGGACCTGGTAGATGGCGTACTCGACGATCTCGAACGAGGCGCCGGTGGGAGCCACGCCGAGCCAGGGCTTCACGGGGGTGCCGGTGTTGACCAGGCGCGCAGCCAGACGGTCACCGTCGAAGAGCAGCTCCTGCAACTCCCAGTGCAGGTCCGGTACCGCGTCTACGTCCTGCCGTTGCACGGCCAGGAGGTCGTCGCGGGTGGCGGGCTCCCCGTTCAACGTGGTCCGGTCGTTGATGAATGCGTCCATGCCATCGAATTGGTGGGCGTTGAGCGCTTCGAGGTAGCGCCGGTAGAACGTGCGCAGATCACTGTCGGACATGTGAGGGGCCTTTCTGTGGGGTGGCTCCGGATCGGGGCCGCGCGTGGAGGGTCAGAGCGGGCATGCCGCCGCGGCCGCGCCGGACGGCCGCGGCTGCGGCGGGGGCCCGGCGGTCAGCGTCACGTCGGAGCAAGGCGCTGTGCTCGGCTCAGGTTGGCGATGAGCTCGTCGCGCGTTTGGTGCGCCAGCGCGGTCCAGGCGGGTTGACCGGGGGCCGTGCGCCACGAGGCGCTCAATGGACTGTTGTTGACGGTGTCGAAGCCGAACTGGTCGTAGAGCCGGGTCACGAGGTCGGCGGCGTCGGGGAAGTTGCTGGAGGTCGGAAGCGCCAGCCGGTCGGGGGCGCCCGCGGGGCGGCCGGCGGTGGTGATGCGGGGAGCTTGGATATGGGTGAATGCCTGGACGACCCGGGAGGCGGGCAGGTGCTCCTGGCGCAGCTCGAGTACGGTCGTCTCGCCGGAGTCGATGCGGGCGAAGTGACCGTCGCGCCAGATCATGTAGTTGTTCGTATCCAATACGATCTTGCCGGCGAGGGCGTCGACCGGCAGGTTGTTGACCGCTTTCAGCGGGACGGCCACGACAGCGAAATCGCCGGCGGCTGCAGCGTCCGCAGCGCGGGCGGCCCGCGCGGACGGGCCGAGTTCCGCGACCAGATGCTGCAGGGTTTCCGGTCCGCGCGAGTTGGCGATCACGATGCTGTAGCCGTGGGCCAGGGCCGCCCGGGCGATCTGGCTGCCGACCTCGCCGGCGCCGATGATCCCGATGGTGGGCATGGGGTCCGCCTCTCAGATCTGGTTCAGGCCGCCGTCGACGTACAGGCTCGAACCGGTGATGAAGCTGCTCTGCTCGGATGCCAGGAAGGCCACGGCAGCGGCCACCTCCTCCGGGCGCCCGAGCCGACCCAGCGGCACCCGCGTCACCAGGTGCTGCTTGAACCGTTCCGGGTCGGGGGTCAGCCCCGCCAGGGCGGGGGTGTCGGTCGGGCCGGGGGTGAGGGTGTTGACCCGGATGCCGCGTCCCCTGAGTTCGTTTGCCCAGGTCCGGGCGAACGAGCGCGTGGCGGCCTTGGTCGCCGCGTACACGCCGAGCTCCGCATCGCCGACGTCCCCGTTGGTCGAGCCGTTCACGATCACCGAGGCGCCGTCGTTGAGCAGCGGCAGGGCCTTTTGGACGGTGAACAGCAGGCCACGGACGTTGATGCCGAACAGGGTGTCGAAGTGCTCCTCGGTGACCTGCTCCAGCGGAGCGAGCGCGGCGACGGCGGCATTCGCGAACAGCACGTCCAGCCCCCCGCCCCGGCTGCGGATGGTGGCGTAGAGCCGATCCAGGTCGTCCAGGTTCGCGATGTCGCCGGTCACCGGAGTGGCCGCAGGACCGATCAGGTCGACGGCCGCGTCGAGTTCGGTCGCGCGCCGGCCGGTGATGAAGACGTGCGCGCCTTCCGCTGCCAGCCGGACCGCACTGGCCAGGCCGATGCCGGCGCTGCCCCCGGTGACGAGAGCGCTCTTTCCGTCGAGCAGTCCCATGTGTGCCGCCCCTTCCATTTCTGCAGCAGTCGCTACAGAAGTGGACCGTAGCACTTCTGCAGCGAACACTGCGGAAGGGGTAGGGTGTGGGGGTGGAGACGAAACCGACCGGCCCGATCGGCCGACCGCGAGGATTCGACGCCGACGCCGCCCTTGAGCGCGCCATGCTGGTGTTCTGGCAGCATGGCTACGAGGGGGCCAGCACCGCCGGCCTGACGCACGCGATGGGGATCTCCACCACCAGCATGTACGCCGCGTTCGGCAACAAGGAGCAGCTCTTCCGCAAGGTGCTGGAGCGCTACACCGACGGCCCGAGCGCCTACCTGGCCCAGGCCCTGGAGCAGCCGACCGCCCTTGGCGTCGCCACCGCCATCCTGGCCGGCACCGTGCGCACCACCACCCGCCCGGCCCACCCCCACGGCTGCCTGGGCGTCCAGGGGGCCCTGACCACCAGCGACTCCGGCCAGGACGTCCGCGCCCTCCTCGTCGACTGGCGCACCGCCGGATACACCCGCATCCGCGAGCGGTTCCGGCGCGCCGTCGATGACGGCGATCTGCCCCCGCAGACCGACCCCGGCCTCCTGGCCCGCTACCTCACCACCCTCGCCTACGGCATCGCCGTCCAAGCCGCGAGCGGCGTCGCCCGCGACGACTTGCAGGAGCTGGCCGACGCCGCCTTGCGCCACTGGCCCCTGTCCTGACACCGGCGTGGCTGCGGGGGGGCCGTGCCGTGCGGGCCTGGCGGGTGATCATCTCTCGGCGGCGTGATGGGCAACTTCCCGGGTTGTCGAGCACCGGCTCGTGGCGCGGCGGTGCGGATGCGCGACGGCGACCTGCGCAAATGCTCCGGCCGGGGTGGACGCGCCGGTGCAGTACGGGCCCCGGCTGACCGCGGTGGTGGTATATCTGCACCCCGTCCGCTCGCTCCAGCTCCTTCATGAGCCGGACATGGCCGAGGGCCGGGTCGAAGACGTCGCCGGTGCCGGGCCCGGAGTGCAGCACCCACACCACCAGGTCCCCGGCCTGGCGCGACAGTCGGACCAGGCGGTTCGCCTGCTCGACGATCTTCAGGTCGGAGGCGGTCCCCCACAGCGGTCGACCAGCTGGAGGCCGCGGCAGGACTTCGGGCCGTTCAGGCGGCCGGCCGCACCAGCCCCGATTCGTAGGCGAAGACCACCGCCTGGACACGGGCGCGGGCTCCGATCTTGGCGAGGATGCTGCTGACGTGGGCCTTGACGGTGGTCGTGGCGATGGACAGCCGCGCAGCGATCTCGGCGTTGGACCAGCCGGAGGCGACGGCGGTGAGCACGACACGCTCCCGCTCGGTGAGCGTGCCGATCCCGACTTCCCGCTCGGCAGGGAGCGCGGGTTGCAACTGTCGGACGGTGTCGATGAGAGCGCGGGTCAGGCCGGGGGTGATGACGGCGCCTCCGGCGGCCACGACACGGATGGCCGCGGTCAGTTCGCCGGGGGTGGCGTCGTGGAGAAGGAATCCACCGGCACCGGCGCGCAGGGCGGCGTAGGCGCGCTGCTCGTGGCTGGCGGGGGTCAGGATCAGCACGCGTGGGCCGTTCCCTTGCGTTCTGGAGAGTTCGGGGGTCCAGGGGAGGGTGGGAGGCCGTGTGATGCGGCGGATGGTCTCGGTGCCGTCCGAGTCGGAAATGTGGCTGTCCATCACCACGACGTCGGGGCACAGTGCGGCGCTCATGCGGACCGCCTCGGCCCCGCTCGAGGCCTCGCCGACGACAGTCAGGCCGGGCTCCTCCGCCAGGAGCATGCGCAGTCCGCGGCGCTGCAAGGACTGCTCATTGACAATGAGTACGGAGGTCATGGTGGGCGTTCTCTCAACGGGAAGCGGATTATCGGCGCGGGCAGTGATCGCTGCGAGTGGGTGTGTGCTCAGCCATCGCCCACCCCCTCTGAACGAAACGGTTTCGTTCACCTTGGGTTTCAGGCTAACGCTGCGGTTATCGAAACTGCATCGTTTCTCTTGTCGGCTGGGTCGCATCGTCGCCGGGTGCTGCCGCGCACTCAGTCGGCACCGAGGGCTCGGTGGATGGCGGTGAGTGTCGCGCTGCCAGGGCTGTGTGCGTGCCGCATCGCGATGGCCACCCCTCAGGTCCACCACGTGGTGCATCTCCGCGCCAGGTGCGGTTCTACGAGGCAAAGAGCTTGATCACCTCGACCCGCGGGCCCAACAACTACCGCGACTACAGCGAAGCAGCCCTGGGCCGCGTCCAGCAGATCCGAGAACTGCTCAACGCGGGCCTGTCGACGCAGGCAATCCGCGCGATCCTTCCCTGCCTGCAATCACCGCGCGATCCGATCGCCTTCAAAGGCGTCACATCCGAGACGGTGGCGGCTCTCGAACGAGAGCGTGACGGTCTGACCGAGCGCATCGACATCCTGGCCCACAACCGTCACGCGATCGCCGACTACCTGACCGAGCTCCAAAAGCGCGCGGAGTGAGCCGCCGCGAGCTGTGATTTCCCCTGTGTTCGAGACGGGGGTGTGAAGCGGGCGATGGCGTGGTGCCGGTCCGCTCGGTCGCTGTTTTCCGTTCGAAAACAACGCCGCCGAACGGGAAGTCCGCATGTTCAAATTCCGGCAGAAGATCTCCGGTGGCATGCGGACCCTGACCGGCGCGGAACACTTCTGCCATCTGCGTTCTTACCTCGCCACCGCCACCAAATGCGGCATCAATCTGCTCGACGCGCTCGTCCAATTGGCATCCGGCTGACCGTGGGTACCCACGATCAACTGACCTGATTAGTTACCTTAGGATGAGACGGGCGGGACCGGACTCACATAGAAACGAGTCCAATTTATCCGACCGTCGCGGACGGTCATTACTACAGGTCCGACCAAGAGAGCGGGTAGTCCCTCGATAGAAGTTCCACTCATTTCCCATTCGGACCACGCCTCGGACCCCGAAACCGCTGTCCGCAGAACTCTTGCTTTCAGATCGGGTACTCGGGTAAATATCAAGGACCAGTTCATCAGCACCTGCTCCCGCCCAGTAAAACTTTCTGCAGGACGGTGCGGCACCTCCGCCGCGTAGTCGGCAGTGAAGCAGTCGGCGACTCGTTGCGCTGTATGCGAATTGATGGCGTCACAAAGGCGATCTACCGCGTCAATTAGGTGCACAGAAATACTCCTTCTCGCTGCTCTACGGTGATTGCGTCACGACCTGACCGGCAGGTGCCGCCGGTCGTGACGTGCTGGCTAGTCGTTCGCGCCGGCGCCGCGAAAGTCTGGGACGTCCGAAAGCATGCCGGGAATCTCCGGGTTCAGGGCGCTGCGGCGGCGGTGCAGTTCTTCGATTTTCGCGTACAGGTCAGGGTCATCGTCGTCGCTGATGTCGAAGATGTCGAGGCGTTCGAGCAGCGCCAGGCCCAGATGGTCAGTCCCGATAGTCGCGGGGTGGGTCAGGTACTCGTAGAGGCCGTCGAGGTCCTCAACGACGAACACACAGCTGTAGTCGAATTCCCCGCCGAGATCGCGGCCAACCATGAAAGACTTCACGGCCGGGTTGGACCGTCCTTGGTTGCGCCAACTTTCCAATGCAGCCTCGATTTGCTCGGGGGTGACTTCGGCCTTAGCCTTCGCGCGGTTGATGTGGTAGATCATGGCTACTCCTGTCGTTGTTTCTCACTGCCGAATAGGGATGCCTTTCACGACACAGTCCAGATGGTGGGCCTCATCGCAGGATTGACTCAAATGCGATAAGGGCCGATTCACCGGACGTGTCATGACGAAGCGCAGTGCCGGAATCGCTGCTTGCTGTCGAAATCGGGAGGCGGGATCAAGCCGCCGCCGCGCTCACCTGATTATTGATAATGATGTCCAGGTCGGTGGCGGTGAGGCCGAAGGTGTCAGCTGTTTTTGAGGCGTCCATGAGGAACGGCGAGTACCACTGATAGTCCATTTCGGCCATTTCACGGGCTGTCGGCACAAAAAGCCCAGCTGTGCGCATTGCCGCGCGTGGCATCGGGATCAGCTTGACCGGGGGCCGACCTGCAGCGGCGGCGTAGCGCCGCGCCAGTTCACGGATGCTGATGGCCGGTGGCGACGGCACATGCCACGCCTGACCCCACGCACGCTCATCGTTTCCAAGTGCGACCAGGGCCTGAGCCATGTCTCCGTTGAAGGTGAAGGTATGTGGCGCATCCAGATCGGCAGGCACCCAGGCTGCTCGGCCCGCCTTCATTGCCGGCTCAATGATTATGGAATACAGGCCATTCGAGTCCCTACCGATGTAGTCGGACCCGCGAACCTCCACGGTGCGGATTCCGGCGTTAAGGGCCTGCTCCCACAGCCGTTTACGGAGACGGCCTTTAGGCCCAGTGGCGGCCATGGGGGTGTATTCGTTCATCATGCCGCCAGGCTGCGGGCCGTAAGCGTACATGCTGCCAGTAATTGCCAGCACGGCCCTGTTTGCTTTCGCGGCTGTGATGACCGCATTCTGTATGGGCGGCAACAGCCGTTCCCACATTGTGTAGGAAGGCGGGTTCGCACAGTGATAGATCACCTTTGCGCCGCGAGACAGTTCGGTCAAGCGGCCCGGGTCGGAAGCATCCGCGGCGACCCGTTCGACCTTCGGATACTCCGGGCCCGAGCCGCTGCGCGTGACAATGCGGACGCTTTCACCGCGGTCAGCGAGCAGGCGAGCGACATTCGTGCCGATGGAACCGGCACCGATAACGACATGCATGGCCATGATGGGCTCTTTCATATAGATGGGCGTCCCGGGCTCGTTAAAGACTCAGAACAAAGTTCATCGATGGCCGTTGTGGAAACTAATCGGCCTGAGCTTTAGCCGCAGGGCAGACCTCGGATCGGCAGTTCTTCACGCTGCCGTATGCGGCCGCCTGTCAGTGAGCTAAGGGCTCGTATCAATCTCGTCGTCCGTCTTCGTACTTGGTCACCGGTGGTGTCGCACGAGTCGTGACGCTAGCCGGGCCTCGCTGCTATTTGGCAGAGATAGATTTTTCTAACACTGTCAGGTACCACCTCAGATCTTGTGACTGGTGATCGGTGCTGACCGTTGTCCGGTCATGCTGATGGATGTGAGGGTGGAGCGCGTTGAGGGATGGGCAGAGGAACTGGCTGCCCTGACGGGCGGGTTGGGGCAGCTGTTCGTCCGGCAGGAGCCGCAGGAGGTGTTCGCCGATCTGATCGAGGGGCTACTGTCTGACCTGGGCCGGAAGAACGGCTGGACGATGGCAGGGCGAGCCGGGCATGCCACCCCACACCGGATCCAGAAGTTTCTGGGCGAGGCGTCCTGGAGCGCGAACGGACTGCTGGCCGAGGTGCAGGCTTACGCGGCACGGGAGTTGGGGGATCCGAGCGCGACGCTGGTGCTGGACGACACCCAGGTGATCAAGAAGGGTGACAAGTCCGTCGGGGTCGGCCACCAGCACTGCGGGACGACCGGTGACGTCCGCAACTGCCAAGTCATGGTGATGCTCACCTATGCCGCCGCGAGTGGCCACACCTTCTACGACCGGCGTCTGTACCTGCCGCAGTCCTGGACCGGCGATCGCGAGCCGGGCGGCCGGAGTCCCCGACGAGGTCGCCTTCGCCACCAAGCCGTAGCTGGGCATCGCCATGCTGCAGGGCGCGGTGGCCGGTGGGCTGCCGTTCTCTTGGATGGCTGCCGACGCGGACTACGGCAAGGACCCCGCTCTGCACTGATCGCAACCTCCCGCGCCCGGCACGGCACGGCCGAACATCTGGCCTTCCTCCCCGGCATCACCGTCCTGGACCTGGCCGCCGCCCGGGCCCTCGCACGGCAGGAGACCTGAGCCGCGGCGCACAGCCAGTACGCGGCGCAGCCCACCCCGGACCGCCCCGACGGCGCGATCATCGCCACCACCGCCCCGCACCAGTGGGCCGGCGAACCGGTCCGGGTACTGGACCGCACCCCTCTGAGCACAGCATCAGACAGCTCTGCGGCGCTGCCGGATCCGGCAGCGCCGCAGTCTCTTACCGGGCGGCGTCCCGTCCGGCGCGCGTCTGGCGGCCGGTGTCACCCGGTGGGCTTGCCTTCCCTCCTTCGCACCTTCCAGACCGGCGTCTACGGTCGGCGAACGCGTACGGACATGGGCACACGCGGGTGAGTGGGATGAGGAATTGGGAGACGGCGCTGTTTTCAGCGCCGCCCGTCCGTGCTGCCGATGGCGGGGCTCTGTCCAGGTGCGGGTTCCCGCCAGGTCACGCGTCCCTTGATCTGGACGCTGCCAGAGGAGCCCTCTGGCACCTGAGCGACGAGCTCGCCTTCGCGCCTGCCGCCGGCGGCGAGGCTGCCATAGCGGCACGTGGTGGTCTGGGTCCCGGCTTCGCACGGCGCACTGACGCGGATGACCTTCAGCGCCGGTGTCAGCTGGTGAACCAACACGACGTTGTCGGCGTCCCCGTCACCGGTGTTGACGAGTGTCCAATGCCAGGTGACGGTCTCGCCGTCTTCGGAGATCTCAGGCGAGCTGTAGGCGTACTCGACTTTCGTGACGGCCGCGGAAGCGCCAGACGCCAGGGTGGTGGGACTGATGAGGGCGGTGGCCGCGAGAACGAGGAGCCAGATCCTGGACCGCATTGTTTCCTGCTTTCATCCGAAGGCCGCGCCGTCCTAGCGCGGTGCCCCCTCTAACCGCACGAGGGCGGGGAACGAAACGCCCTGCAACCTGCCGACCGGTGCACCACGGCGTTCTCCTCTGGGCCCGGCGCCGCAGCCCGGCGGCGAACTGGTGCCACCCATCCAGACCGCGGCAACCGGATCGCCGATCCCCCATCAGCTGGGACGCCCCCGGGCAGTGCACTGAGGGCTGAGCGCAAGGAAGTTCCGGTGATCGCTCCGCCACTCGTCGGTGACGCCGAGGCCGAGTTCTGGCGCGATGCGGCGGAGCGCCGGAGCGCCCAGACGTGCCCAGGGAAACGGTGGACCCCGATGGCCATGGGTGTCTTCCACCCATGCGGTACAGCGCTCTGCCACGTCGATCTGCTCGACCTCGACGAGCAGGACACCCGTCGGTGCGATGAGCTGCGTACACCGTCGGAGCAGGGCCCGGGGGTCGCCGCCGATACCGATGTTCCCGTCGGCCAGCAGGAGGGTTTGCCAGGCTCCCTCGCCAGGAAGGGGGGCGAACACCGACCGGCACAGTGCCGTCCCACCGAGAGCGATAGTGCAGGCGACCGCCCGCGGGGCAACGTCGATACCGACGGCGAAGATGCTCTGGTGCAGGAGTGCCCTGCACAGCCGGCCCGGTCCGCAGCCGACGTCCAGAACGGGACCGGCGCAGCGCTCCAGCAGGGTTTCGTCGGCCCTCGTGGGCTGTGCGTACCAGCGGTGCACCGGCAACCAGGTCCACCGTCCGTCCGTCAGCCGTAGGTACACCGGCCCGCCGCCGGTCCGCAGGGCCAGTGCGTAGGGGTCCCGGCGTGCGGGTCGGTTCTCCTCGGTCGTCACGGGGGGTCGTCACGATCGGGCGGTGGACGTTCCTCGTCGGCGCGGGCGGCCAGGAGGACGCGGCGCAGTCTGAGTGCGAAGGCCAGCGCCGAGGCACCGAAAAGCACACCGGTGATCGCCAGCCATCGGCCGAGGTAGACGCTGTCGGACAGCCCGGTGTCTCCGGGGTAGGGGACCGCGAGGCGGAAGATAAGGGGGAACCAGACCAGCAGGAGCAGACCTGACAGGAAGGTGGGGACGCGCAGATAGTTGATCCATGGCACCGTCGGGCTGTCGGCGGCACGGTGACGGAGTACGTAGAGGGCCGAGAGGTCGGCCAGCGAGTACAGGGGCAGCAGGATCAGGTCGTGCAGGATCGCCGCCCCCACGAACCAGATCGCCACCTCCCAAGGCTGGACCGCGAACAGGCGCACCATGGCGTAGCCGGTGAGCGCGAACGAGGCGATCAGGACGAGAAGGTGCAGGGGGCCGGAGCCGTACCAGCGGATAAATCGTGCCATGGTCACGCCCTGAAGGTGAGCCGGTGGACCCACTTGGTGTTGTTCACGCCGGGGTTGGCCGGGACGATGATGCGGGCCGGGTATCCGTGGTCGAGCGAGAGATGTGCGCCGTTGACGCGCAGGGCGAGCAGCGCTCGGGGGTCGTGGATCTGGTTGCCCCGCAGCACCACCCTGGTGAAGGGGCCGGGGGGTTGAATCGACTGGACCAAGACGCTTCCTGCATCGGGCATACCGGCCATGGCGGCGAGGTCGGCCAGCCGGAGACCGCTCCAGTGCTGGTCGTCGGTCGACCATCCCTCCACGCAGGCGATCGGGAGTGCGGCGGCGTGCTGGGGCATGGCCAGGAGCTGCTCGCGGGTGAAGACCTGTGGCGCTCCGCGCCCGTGGACCTCCAGTCGCCAGGTGGGGCCGACGAGTGCGGGGGTGACGCCCACTTTCGCCGCCGTCTTGTTGATCTGGAAGGCGTTCGGGCCACTGCCGGGGTCGCGGTTGTGCGGTGCGAGGAGCGCGGTGGCGCGCATCCAGCCGCCGATGCTCTGTCCGGCGGTCACGACGAGGAGGAGCAAAGATCCCGCTCCCACCATGCCCACCGCGCCGCGGCGGGTCATCGTCGGTGGGGCGGGGGCGGCCGCCACCAGGCCGTCGGGGTCGGGTGGTTCGGGCACGGTGCGGGCGAGGTCGGTGCGCAGTTCGGTACTCAGGCTGCGCGAGCGCAGGGCGCGGGTCATCCGGCCGAGTTTGAGGCACACGTGGACGACGAAGGCGGCGATGAACACCCAGGCGCCGTAGAAGTGCAGGCGGTAGAACGAGCCCGGGAAGACGTAGTAGAGCTGGATGTTGATGATCCCCGTGACGAATTCGAAGATGACGCCGCCGACCAGCAGCAGCAGGGACAGCCGCTCGAGTCCGTGGGCGACGGAACGCACGGGCAGCCATTCGAACAGCTTCGGGATCACCGACCACAGCTTGGCCAGCAGCACCGGCACCAGGACCACACCCAGCGTCACGTGCACGCCCTGGAGCAGCCGGTACAGCCAGTAGGGGTGTGTGGGCCAGCTGAAGAGATAGAAACCCAGCACGCCCTTGTCGGGAGTCTCGTCATTGAGGGGGCTCAGCCCTGGGTTGTAGGAGGCGTAGGAGAGCAGCCCGGTGACGAACAGCAGCGGGATGCCGATCAGCAGCACCAGGCCGAACACCGACGTCAGCCAGGGCCCGCGGATCGGACTGCGCCAGAACCCAGGACGGAACGGACCCGGTGGCGGGGGAATCTGACCGATCCGCCGCGCTGTCGCCCGGGTACGAACGGTCGCAGCTCCCAGAGCCGCCTCCGCGCGCTCACGCCACGCCCGCGTGCGCTCTCCGGCCGATCCCCGGCGTTGCGACCCACCGGACGGTGCCGGCCCCGACGGCCGTCCGCCACTTTCCATCGGCCCTCGCCTCCAGTCGCTCAGCGGCCCCAACGACGGGGCGGTTCCATGTGTGGCCCCGGCCTGACGGACAAGACATTCACAAGCTGACACACACCAGGCCGGCTGACCGGGCCTGAGGTGCAAGCGGGTGTCTGTCACCAGCCGAACGGTCGAACCACTGCTTCAGGCAGTCCCCCAGATCCCCCGTGCCCCGGGTCATGATGGAAAGGTGCGACGCCCCAGCGCGCGGCACAGCGCCTCCGACCGGCCCGGCCACGCCACCCTGACCAGACAGGCCGGCTGGTTCGCCGTGATCGGCGTCGCCTCCACAGCGGGTCAGGCCCTGCTGTACTGGGGGCTGCGCCACTGGTCGCCTCCTCTCGTGGCCAATCTCGCCTCGCTCGGCGTCGTCACCGTCCTCAACACCGAGGCGAACCGACGGCTGACCTTCCGCGGCTCTCCGGTCCGTGCCGTCCGGGCACACCTGGTGGCAGGCGTCCTGTTCGTCCTTGCGTACCTGGTCACATCCGGAGCAGTCCTGCTCTTCCGCCACTACCGGCCCAGCGCCTCACCTGCACGCGAGACTCTGGTGCTGGTACCCAGCTTCGCCCTGGTGACCGTGGTGCGCTTCACCCTGCTGCGACTGGTCATTGGCGGAGGCCACCGGCGCTGATGTCCTCACACATACGTGCCGGCACACCGTTAGGAGACCCCGCGAGTGAGAGCCCGCCGCCGGTTGGTGGTCGGCGGTTCGGGCGTTCGGCCCAGCGGTGAGTCGTCGGGCTGTGGCGGTCCCCAACTCACGTGCACAGCCACCCGGGGAAGGGGCCTGTGACACGCGATGCCCCGGCCTTGTCCGATAGGTAAGTTTTTGGGCAACGTGTTCCCATACCGCATGCGAATGGCGCGGAGGCGGGCACACTGACGCGGAGGGGGGCGGCATACCAGGCCGGGGGCCGGTGAGCCGCCGCTGGCCGCGTGAGCCTTGGGGGCGCCGCCGTGGCGGTGGGGGGATGAGTTGACGCACTCGATTTCCGGGCAGCGCCGTGCCGAAAACGGCCCGTACTCCGGCCTGAGGGGCGGGCCGGTGGTGGTGGTCGGCGCCGGTCCGTACGGACTGTCGGTGGCCGCGCATCTGCGGGCGGCCGGGGTGCCGGTGCGGGTCTTCGGCGAGGTCATGGGCAGTTGGCGGCATGCGATGGCGACCGGGATGTTCCTGAAGTCGACGCCCGCGGCGACGGATCTGTCCGCCCCGGTTCCGGGGGGCCGGTTGGCGGACTTCTGCCGGGAGACGGGTGAGCCGGAGCTCACGGAGTTGACGCCGATCCCGTGCGAGACCTTCGTGCGCTACGGGATGTGGTTCACCCAGCGATACGTAGGCACGGTTGAGTCGGCCCGGATCACGGCGGTGGAACAGGACGGGGCGGGCTTCTGCGTCCGTCTGGAGGGCGGCGAGGAGATCGAGACCGCGGCCGTGGTGGTGGCCACCGGCCTGGCCACGCTCGCGCACCTCCCGGACATACTGCTCTCGCTGGCGCCGGGCGGGCCGGGGCTCAAGGCGGCGCTGTCCCACACAAGCCAGCACACCGACCTGTCCCGGTACGCCGGGCGGCGCGTCGCGGTGGTCGGGGGCGGCCAGTCGGCGCTGGAGAGTGCCGCGCTGCTTCACGAGGCCGGCGCCGACGTCGAGGTGTTGGTGCGTGCCTCCCAGGTGCGTTGGGGCGAGCGCCCTCAGCTGCGGCGGCCGTGGACGCGGCGGCTGGCCCAGCCGGCTTCCCCGCTGGGCACCGGCTGGATCCTGGCCGCAGTCTGCCGCGCTCCTGGCACCGTTCGACCCCTGCCGGCCGCCGCACGGATGCAGCTGTTCCGGCGCGCCCTCGGCCCCTCGGGCGGCTGGTGGCTACGTGAGCGCGTCGAAGGCGTCGTTCCCGTCCGCACCGCCTGCCGCGTCGAGCAGGCGCGGCTGGCTGGGGACGAGGTGCAGCTGCGCCTCGGCGGCAGGGGCAATGGGCTGGCCGAACTGGTCGTCGACCACGTGCTGGCCGCCACCGGCTACCGACTCGACGTGGACGCCCTGCCCTTCCTTACGCCGCCGGTGCGCCAGGCGGTGGCCCGCGTGCCCGGGGTGCAAGCACCGCGCCTGTCAGTCGCGTTCGAGTCCAGCGTGCCGGGGCTGTACTTCACCGGCTCTCTGGCCGCGCCCACGTTCGGGCCCATGCTGCGCTTCGTGGCCGGCACCGAGTTCGCCGCCCGGCGGATCACCGAGCGGCTGGTGCGTCAGGATCTGCGCCGTTGACCGCCCGCACCGGAGTCCCCGCACGCGTATCCGATGGGCCTGTTGTACGCGGCGAACGGGGGCGGGACTGGCCGTAGGCGAGAGTGTCGTGACCGTACGGCGTCAGACGGGCCGCCCACCGCACGGGCCGACCCTCCAGAGCCGACAACTCCGCGCGGTCCTCCCGGCAGGCAAGCTCCACCAGGCCCTGATTCTCCAGGGCGTTCACCTGCTGCTGATGCGGCGGGAGGAGCTCCGTGTCCAGCGTCCAGCCGTGCCCGGCCGCCTGCCCGCGCTCGCACAGCGCCTCCAGCACCGACAACGCCCTCTCCCAACTCCTCATCCCACTCCCCCAGGGTGTGCCCATGAACGCGTGCGCCGACCGTAGACGCCGACACCCGTCCGGACAGCGCCAGGGCGGGGAAGGCAAGCCCACCGGGTGACACCGGCCGCCTCAGACGCGCCGGGCGGGACACCACCCGGTAAATCACTGTGGTTCCGCAGGGTCCGGCGGTACCGCAGTCGTCTGATGTTGTGCTCAGGGCGTGAGGTTCCCCCACGGCCTTCGTACCGGTCAAGTGCCTCTTTGGTCGGAGCACAGGGTCAGACGAAGGCCGTGTTCACGTCCGGGGAATCCCCGTTCGGGCGATCATGTTCGGGGCATCGTTCGAGGCCGTCATGGGATCAGCCCCGCGCCGCTTGGACGTTCGGCGGACAGCGGAGGATAAGTGGTTAACCAGATCGCTGGGCGCTTGGGCCGAGGTCGCGTCCGTCCAGAACTTCAATGTCGGTGATAGTGGTCCGGGAGGGATGCATGCTCAGCCAGATGACGTCCATGCCATCGCGTTCGAGTTGGATCATCGAGGAACCCGACGAACCGTGCGGCGCGGTCAGCAGGTTGATGCAAGTTGCGGTACAGGTGCACGGGCCGTAGTAGGGCAGGTCAGCGACCGCCTCAGCCAGCGGTTCACCCTCAGCACGCAGCAGTTCAGCGATTTCGGAAGCAAGTGCCGGGAACGCATCCGCCAGCTGTGGGTACAGCCCATCTTTCACCACGGCACCGTACATGTGACAGGCCATGAGAAGCTCCACGGGTTCAAAGAGCAAGCTAAAGAAGCTGTATATCGACCGCTCAGCACGGACGCACGGCAATGAGGAGCGGGCGCGAGGCTTCAGCGGAGCCAAGTGCGCCCGGACAGTGGGGACTTGGCCCCTCCATGCCGTCGGGCCGGTCCAGACGCGGGTGTCCGTCCGCGGGCTCCCACGAGACGAGCCGCTGGCCGCCGTCGATGTCCTGGTGCCGCTCCAAGGTCATCCGCGCCTGGCTGCGGGAGCGGGGAATCGACCACACCACGCCCGAGCGGGCCGACCGGATCCGCAACCGTCTCCGCCGCGGGTTCCGGGACCGGCCATCCACCTTCAGTCCGCGTGGACGCCGCCTTCGGTGCGGGAGGCGGCCTCGGTCGCCGCCATGTCCTGCGTGCCGATGACGCCGAGCAGCTCAAGCTGAGCGGCGCCCTCGGTACCGGGCGGGGCCGTGAACCACAGGAGGCGCTGGCGGCCGTCCTCGCTGAACAGACTGTGGCAGTCCAACTCGATGACGCCCAGCGCGGGGTGCACGATGCGCTTGTGATCGGTGCGGCGCAGGCCGACGTCGTGGGCGTCCCACAGGGCAGCGAACTCCGCGCTGCGCCGCCGTAGCGCGGCCGTCATCCCGGCGACCTCGGTGTCGCGGCCGCGGCGGGCGGCGACTGCCTGGAGGTCGGCGACGAAGACCCGTGAGTGGTGCGGATGGTCCTCGGGCGGGTAGACCGCGCGGGCGGCCGGATCGGTGAACCAGCGGTACGCGAAGCCGGTGGCGGGGCCGCGCGGCTCCGGAGCCCGGCCCAGCAGTGCCACGGCCAGCTCGTTCTGGACGAGGGTCTCGTGCAGGTCCGTGATGACCTGGGCCGGGGTGGTGGCCAGCCGGTCCAACAGCCCGAGCAGGCCGGGCTGGACGTGCCGCGTGCTTGCGCCGTGCGCCGATGCGGGCAGCGGCCGGTCGGCCAGATGGAACAGGTGGTCGCGCTGGTCGCCGCCCAGCCGCAGCGCCCGGGCGAGGGCGGCCAGCGTCTGGGACGAGGGCTGGGCGCCGCGTCCGCGCTCCAGCTCCGTGTAGTAGTCGGCCGACAGGCCCGCCAGTTGCGCGACCTCCTCGCGCCGCAGGCCGGGCACCCTGCGCCGGGGCCCGGCGGGCAGGCCGACGTCGGCCGGCCGGATCCGATCACGCCGGGACCTGAGGAACGCCGCAAGCTCGGGAAGGTTCACCCGCTCATCGTCGCCTCTCCGTCGGTGTCCGAGCCAGGGGCTGGTGACCCCTGGGTGGGCTCAGCCCTGGCCGGAGCAGGTGACTCGGACGGATGGTTGCCCCATCGGGGTCGACCTCCTGCTCGTTGTGAGCAGCTCCGGCGCCCCCGCACAAAGAGAGAGAGCACCATGCCGTTCGCGAATTTCAAGGTCCCCGCCGGCGCCCTCACCGCAGAGCAGAAGGAGCAGATCATCACCCGCACCACCGACCTGTACGCCGAGATCTTCGGCGACGGCGCCCGGGCCACCACCCTCGTACTGGTCGAAGAGGTCGCCGACGCCGGATGGGGCATCGGCGGCGGTGTCCTGACGCTTGCCAAGATCCAGCAGACGCCGCAGGAGTGACGGCCCGGCCGGTCGCCGCCCGCGGCCCCACCGACGAGAAGAGCACCTTCGGGCAGCTCCTCGACAGCATCCAAGCCCCCTCCCCCGCCGACGCGGCCTGAGCCGGGCCTCTCCGCCTGTCGGCGAATCCGTCGGTCAGTGGACGGGGTCGTTCAGGGCCGGGGCGTCGGCCCGGGGTGCGACGTCCTGCTGCGCGATGCGGGCGTTCGCACTCCGGACCTGGTGGGGCAGGGTGAACGCGTCGGCCAGCCAGCCCAGCCCGCAGATGCCGAGGGTGCACAGGTGCAGCAGCCCACGGCCGGTCCTGCCGAGATAGAAGTGGTGCATGCCGAACAGACCGAGGAAGAACCACCAGAGGTAGGCCACAGCGACCGACTTCGCCGGGCGCGGCGTGCTGTCCTGTCGCAGCGGCGGCTCGGGCCGAGCCGACGGCGGCACCACCGCCGGTCGGCTCGCGGTCGTCGCCACACCCGTGCGGTGAAGACCCGCCGTCCGCTCCACCCTAGCGGCCCTCGCGGGCACGGGGACGACGGGCACCGGGACGACGGGCACGGGTTCGCGGGAGGGTGCGCCCTCGATCGACACGCGCGGCAGGATCCGCTCCAGCCAGGCGGGCAGCCACCAGTTCGCCCGTCCCAGCAGGTGCATCAGCGAGGGAACCAGCACGGTGCGCAGGACGAAGGCGTCGATCGCGACGGCCGCGGCCAGTCCCACGCCGTACTCGGCGATGACCCGTTGGCCGCCGAAGACGAAGGCCGTGAACGCGCAGATCATGATCAGGGCGGCGGCGTTGATCAGCCGGCCGGTCTCGGCCTGGCCGATCCGGATGGCGCGGTGGTCGTCGCGGGTGTGCTCCCACTCCTCGTGCATCCGGCTGACCAGGAAGACCTGGTAGTCCATGGAGAGGCCGAAGAGGATGGCCAGCATGATCACCGGAAGCTCGGCCTCCACCGGCCCGGCCTTCCCCAGGCCCAGGAGTTCGGAGCCCCATCCCCACTGGAACACGGCGACGACGACTCCGAAGGACGCGGCCGAGGCGAGCAGGTTCATCACGGCGGCGGTCAGCGGCACCAGGACGCTGCGGAAGGCGACCATCAGCAGCAGGCAGCCGAGTGCGACGATCACCCCGAGGAACAGCGGCAGCTTGCCCGCCAGCAGGTCGGCCAGGTCACCGGAGGCAGCGGTCGTGCCACCGACGTAGACCGTCAGACCGCTTCCCCGCTCCGCGGCGGGGACGACGTCCTCGCGCAGGTGGGTGATCAGGGCGCTCGTGGCCCGACCTGCACCGCCAGTCGGCCGCCGACCGACTCGGCGAACCGGTGGCCCGGCCCTACTTGCCGACACCCGACGGCGGTTGGCCGATGCGGCTGCGGGCGATCCTGCGCGACCCGGCGACCTGGCGGGACTGGGCCTGGCTGGTGGCCAACTCGATCACCGGGTGGTTCACCTACGGGCTGTCGTTCCTGTTCTTCCTCTGCGGCGTCTTCTACCTGAGCTATCCGCTGCTGTACACGCTGACCCCTCCTCAGGTGTTCCGTACGCCACTGGGCAACAGCTTTCGACTCCACAGCGTCCAGGAATCGTTCGCGCTGGTTCCGCTGGGCCCGGTGTTCTTCCAGCTCTGGTACACCACCGCCGAGCGGCTGGCGAACCTCAACGCCCTGGTGATCCGCTCCCTGCTGGCGCCCACCGCGCAGAAACAACTACGGGCCCGTGTCGCGCAATTGGCCGCCTCACGGGCCGAGACCGTCGACACCCAGGCGGGCGAACTGCGCCGGATCGAAAGGGACCTGCACGACGGCGCACAGGCCCGACTGGTGTCGCTGGGCATGAGCCTGGGCCTGGCCGAACAACTCCTGCCCGGCGATCCACAGGCCGTCCAGCAGCTGCTGGCCGAGGCCCACGGATCGACCGCAGGCGCCCTGGCCGAACTCCGGGACCTGGTACGCGGCATCCATCCGCCGGTGCTCGCGGACCGCGGCCTGGACGGCGCCCTGCAGGCCCTGGCCCTGGCCAACCCGATACCCACGACGGTGATCACACGCCTGCCTGGACGGTTGCCCGCGCCGGTCGAGTCCGCGGCCTACTTCGCCGTCGCCGAGGCCCTGGCGAACGCCATCAAGCACGCCCAAGCCCGGCACATCCAGATCACCGTGGAGTTCACGCCCCACCCGGGCACGACGGCGGGGTTGCTGACGATGCGGGTGTCGGACGACGGCCGCGGGGGCGCCCGTCCCGACGGCGGCACCGGCCTTCGGGGCATCGCGCGTCGCCTGGCGGCCTTCGACGGCACCCTGACCGCCGACAGTCCGCCCGGCGGACCCACCGAGATAAGGATGTCGCTGCCGTGCGCATCGTCATAGCCGAAGACCTCGCCCTGCTCCGAGAAGGCCTAATCAGGATCTTCCAGGCCAACGGCTTCGAGGTCGTCGACGCCGTCGACAACGGCCCTTCCCTGATCAGGGCGCTGACGACCCACCGGCCCGACGTCGCAGTCGTCGACGTGCGGCTGCCCCCGACCTTCACCGACGAGGGCTTGCGCTCCGTGATCGACGTACGCAAGCAGATCCCCGGCCTGCCCATCGTGGTGCTCTCCCAGTACGTCGAGCAGCTGTACGCCAGGGAACTGATGTCGGACCGCGCCGGGGCGATGGGCTACCTGCTGAAGGACCGGGTGCTGGACGTCGGCCAGTTCGTCGCAGGCGTCCGGCAGGTCGCCGCCGGTAGTACGGTCATGGATCCCGACGTGGTCGGCGCCCTCCTCACCCACCGCTCGGCAGACCCTCTCCTACTGGAGCTGACCCCGCGTGAGCACCAGGTGCTCTCACTGATGGCCCAGGGCCGCTCCAACGCCGCCATCGCCGGCCGGATGTTCGTCAGCGAGAAGACCGTCAGCAAGCACAGCTACAACATCTTCACCAAACTCGGACTCGAACCGTCCGAGGACGACAACCGCCGGATCCTGGCAGTACTCGCCTACCTGGAAGGCTGAGCCGCCATCACCGTCCGCCACCGAAGCCGCCTACGTGCCGATCCGGACCCGGACCAGGGCGATGCTCCAGGAAACGACCTGGTCGAGCGGCGCGGCCGACGAGGGGAACTCCTGCTCGCCAGAACATGTGAGTATCAGCTCCAGTGCCTCGACCAGGGCTGCCGCAGTTCGCCCGCAGCCGGTCACCGGCAGGAAGAGACTCACGAACCACCCTCTCAGAGGCCAAGGGCCGCCGAGCTTTTGGCAGCCGGAACCCTCCCGCAGACTCTGAGTCCTCACCGGGCGTTCAGCACCCGGTCCGTTCAAGCAGTCAGCCCACGGGCGAAGTGGCGAAGTCGTGCCAGGACGCGGCCGCACGGCTGGTCTGCTTGAGCAGCCTGGCCGGTTCGGGCGGGGCAGGCCAGAACTGCAGCAGATACCGGTCATCCGTCTGAGGCTCGTCGTCCTCCCGGACGTTCTGACTCCTGCCGGCGTCCATACCGGTGGCAGAGTAACGCACGCGGTAGTCGCGCACCTCCAGTCCCAACTCCCACCACTTCTTCCAATTCCACTGCCGCAGCTTCGTCTCCTCGGACACCGGCCGGAACGGGACCTCGACGATCTCCTCCCACGTCTCGTCCAGCACAGGCCGGCTGTCGTGCAGCTCGGCGGTGAAGCCGACGCCACCGATGTGCAGACCGGTCATTGACGTGCTCCCTGGCCTAAAGTCCAGGGATTCCGGCCTGGGTCGTCTGACCCTTCCGGGGGCTTCCTGCTTCAACGCGCTGTGCCGGGACTTTCGTCCTGGTCTTACCGGCGCTCTGCGAGGCGTTTAGTGTCTCCGCCCGTCCGGCGGCGACGATACGGCGTCCTTCGAAGAGGACGTTGCGGGCTGCGTTGTGGTCGCGGTCGTGCACGATGCCGCACGCGCCGCACGTCCACTCCCGGACGTGCAGGGGCTTGGGACCGTCCCGGAATCCGCAGGCCGAGCAGACCTGAGACGACGGGAAAGCACGGTCCACCCTGGCGAACGTGCGGCCGTGCCTGACCGCCTTGTACTCCAGCATCCTGACGAATGTCAGTGGTCGTTCATACAGTCTAGATATGACTCAAGAGGCGACAACGGCCAGGCAAAGCAACGCAGTTGGTGAGGATGCGGCGATCTACTGCCGGATCTCGCAGGCTGGGGACGACGACCAGACCGGTGTGGACCGTCAGGAACGTATCTGCCGGGAGATGGCGGAGCGGCTGGGGGCGCGGCTGGCGGATGTGTTTGTGGACAACAACCGCTCCGCGTGGCGGCGCAACCGCAAGCGGCCGGGCTGGGACGCGTTACTGGTGCGGATGGGTGAGGGTGCGTACCGGCATGTGATCGTCTACCACCCCGACCGGCTGATGCGGCAGCCCAAGGACCTCGAAGAGCTGCTGACCATCGCGGACGATCAGCACGTGGTGCTGCACGGGCAGGCCAACCGCAAGGACCTGTCGGACCCGGATGACCGGTTCATCCTGCGCATCGAGGTGGCGCACGCCTGCCGTTCGTCCGATGACACCTCCCGCCGCACCCGCTCCGCGCTGGAGGACCGGGCCCGCGCCGGGAAGCCGCACGGCGGACGCCGCTACGGCTACGCCAAGGACGGTTGCACCGTGATCGAGGAGGAGGCCGAGGTCGTCCGGGAGGTCTTCCGTCGCTTCCTGGACGGAGAGACGGCCAGCGCCATAGCCAAGGACCTGCACGCACGGCAGCTCACGACGGCCGAGGGGGCGCAGTGGCAGCCCAACAAGGTCCGCAATCTGCTGTCCGTGCCGTACGTGGCAGGAATCCAGGTGCACCGGGGACAGCGGATCGGCATGGGCGAGTGGCCCGCGCTCATTGATGTG
This sequence comes from Streptomyces sp. RLB3-17, assembly GCF_007113425.2. Taxonomy (NCBI): domain Bacteria; kingdom Bacillati; phylum Actinomycetota; class Actinomycetes; order Kitasatosporales; family Streptomycetaceae; genus Streptomyces; species Streptomyces sp. RLB3-17. The sequence goes on from NZ_CP041610.2 coordinate 1,437,001, forward strand.
GGCCAGTGGGAGGAGGTCCAGCAGCTCCGCACCTACCGGGCTGCGCACAGCGGCAGGAGCACTGCCGAGCACCGCTACTACCTGCTGCGCGGGGTGGTGATGTGCACCTGTGGCATGCGGATGTCGGGCAGCAGCAACCGGACCAAGCCGATCTACCGGTGCACCCGGGCCGCCGCCTACGGCCAGGAACGCTGCACGCGTGCCATCACCGCCGAGCCGCTCGAAGCCTTCACCCGGGACGTGGCGCTTGAGGTGCTGGAGAAGCTCGACATCACCGGCCGCCAGCCCGCCACCACCACCCGGCCGTCACAGGATGTGGCCGCCGACGAGGACGACGCCGCGCAACTCGCGGAGCTGAATCAGATGTGGCTGTCCAAGGAGATCCCGACTCCGGAATACCGGTCCATGCGCCGCGTCATCGAGGACAGGATCAAGGAGCGGCAGCGCCGCACCGTGCTGCGGCCCGTAGCGGTGCTCGAAGGCATCGTCGGAGCGGACGCACGGAAGAACTGGCGACGCCTGGAGGAGGAGAAGGACTACGCCCGCATGAACGCCGTCTTCCGCTTCCTGTTCGCCGCCGTGATCATCCACCCCACCAGCAAGCGGGGCCAGGGGCTGAACTTCGACCGCATAGAGATCGAGCCCAACCCGCTCGACTAGCCGTCAGTCATCGCTATGAGGGCCGAGGAGTCGTGCGAGCCGTGCCGCACTCTTCGGCCCTATCCGTGCCGGGAACTTCGCCGCCTGTCGTCTGACAGCACGTGTGCGTTGATCGTCATGGGAACGCTGTGCGCGCAACCTGGGTAAGCCTCCGAGGTCGGTGGTGTCGGTGGGCCGCGGCAGTCCATGGCCGTCACTCCTTTCGGTCTTGCTGACGTCACGTCAACTCTGCGGCTACGATGCGACATCCGTCGTCACTCGTCCTTACATGATGGCAGCGAGGTCTGACACAGCGGTCTCAATAACGCCGCCTGAGAGCCCGGCAGCTGCTCGCCCGCCCCGTAAGTAACGGGTTCGAGTCTCATTTGATAGTGCGTGAAACGATCACGAGGCCGGGTTGCTTATGCCTCCCCACGCGGTCGGGTGGTCGAAGGAGGCGGTAGCGTCTTCGGCATGCTGGACGGCCCTGATGTGTCGGTGGTGCTGCGAGGCGGGGTGCAAACTCGCTCCCAGGCCTGGGACTTCGTGCGCTGGTTCGCCGATGCATGGATCGGTTGCCCTCTACGAGTGGAAGACTGTTGCGCCGAGGACGAGTTGGCGGCTGCGGAGGCTGATCTTGGCTTCGAGCTTCCGGCTGCCTTGCGTGAGGGTTTCGAGCTCTTCGGCCAGCGGGACGACCTGACCCGACAGCAGGACCCTCTGGTCCGGCCGACTGGGCTCTACGTCGATGAAGCCTTGAACGGTGTCCTGGTCTTCCGGCGTGAGAACCAGGACTGCGCGTACTGGGGGATTCCGCTGGACGAGATCGAGCACGAGGATCCGCCCGTGGTGGTGGAATCACACGAGGGTTGGATTCCCTTCTTCGATCGAATGTCCCTGGCCTGGGTGGAACTCGTGCTGAGCGAATCGCTCTTCGGAGCGGACAGCCTCTACGACGCCTGCGAGCTCCCGGACGCGCTCGTGCCGAGCCTCCGCACTCGCTATGCGCGGGTGGACCTGCCTGACCATCCGATGTGGGCGAGCAAGGACGACTCGCCGGTGCGCTGGTATGCGGCTCCCGGCCGACTGGTGCGCCGGGACGGCATCGAGGACCAGTCCTGGATTCACGCGCGTGGACGTACGCCTGCCGATCTCGAAACCATTCGTGGAGAGCTCCCTGGGCCGTGGGTCTGCTGATCCAAGCCGAGGCAAGCGGTGTCGAGCATCAACTGAAGCCACAGCGTCAAGCATCAACCGAGACAAGACAACACGACACCGATCGGCATCGGTCGAAACAGCCTTTACTTCCTCAAGGGCGCGCCTACGGCGCGCCGGGGCGCCCAGCCGCCCCGGCCGGGCATGCGGCGTGACCGCCGGTCCCGTCCGGTCGCCGGGCGCCCCCGCACCGCAGCACGCCAGAGGAAGAGAGCGTCGACCAGCCGTCTTGGCCCGGGACGTGGTGGGCTGGGGGTCGACGGCCTCCGAGACTTCAGGCAGCCACCATGGGGCGAGCCTCGAAGAACAGGGGGCCGATCGGGCTATTGCGGGCAGCTCCCAAGAGACTGCCCGATCCGCTGGCGAGCGTAAGGCCCCCTGTTCACTCGCCCCATGGCAGCTCCCGCCCAAAGTCTCTGCGGCCGGCGACGTGCCCACAGCGCGCCATTACCCCAGTCAGGACCAGCCCCCGAAAAACGGAGAGCCCCGCCCGTTGCGCCACCGGGGGAGGACGCACAGGCGGGGCAGCCGACACGCTGAGCGTTGTTGCTCGCCGTCGCTCAGCGGGCCGGGGTCATTCGTCCCGGGTGACGCGGGCGTGGTCGGTCGCGACGCGGCGGAAGAGGTCATGGCCCGTGCGGCCGGTATGACGCAGGCACCAGTCCTGAGCCGTTTCCTGTTCCTCGTGAGGGCCGGATGTCTCGTCGCACCCGGAGGCCACGCAGAAGGCTTCGAAGGTGACTCCGCCGTCCGGTACATGCCGGATCGTGTGGGGCACGTAGCGTAGAACGACGCGGCTCATGCGGATGCCTCAACGGGCCGTGCGGGGTCGTCTTCGTCCTCGTCGTCGATCACGTCAGGGTCATCCCATGCGGGATCGGCCAGGCGTGCGCCCCGGCTCTCCGCGACGCGGTGCACGTCGGTGAGAGCCTCGGTCAGCTGAACGGCCAGCAAGTAGAGTTCACCCGGAGTCCACTTGCGCCCGTCGAGGATTCTCTTGGCTTCCTCGACGAGGTCAGCGGCCAGGCCGAGTTGCACAGCCTCCATGTTGTCCGCGAGGCGCGAGAGATAGCCGCCGGAGCCGTCCCCGGCGAGATAGCACGGCTTGCCTTCCGGACCTGACCACGGCAGGAGCCGCATTACGTTGATGTGTCCGGTCACGCCGACGCCTCCACACCGTGGATCAGGCGCGCGAAGTGGTGGCACCTCGGAGAAAGGAGCCGGGGCCGCAACGGCGACTCGGCGAAGCGGGCGATACCTTGACTCATGTCGACCTGCTCTTTCAGGTTGTCCATGCCCCCGGGCCGTTCGCGCGGTCGCGGGGGTCTTGTCCATCACCACACTTCCGCCCCTGGCGGTGCGTTCCTACTGCGTTCCGCGACCGTTAGGCACGGAGTACGTCTACCGTGTGAAGCGTGCCTAACGTCCCTGGGGGTACCAGTGAATGAGGCTCTGCGCCGTGCGATGCTCCAAGCCCGCATGACAGATCGTCAGTTGGCGGAGAAGTGCGACGTCGATATCAAGACCGTCGGCCGATGGATCACCGAGACGGGGCGGGTTCCCCGTGCCCGTCACCGGTGGGCCGTCTGTGAAGCACTCGGAGAGGACGAGGCGGTGTTGTGGCCAGCAGCCGCGAAGAAGGCGATCAAGGTCGGTCCGGACCGCGAGGTCGTATCCGTCTATCCCTACCGGTCCGGTTGCCCGGCCTCTCTGTGGCGGTCGCTGATCACCAAAGCTGAACGAGAGCTGACCTTCGCGGGGTACACCAACTACTTCCTATGGCTTGAACAGGCCCGGTTCGGCACCGCACTCCGGCGGAAGGCGGCCCAGGGGTGCCGAGTCCGGTTCCTGCTCGGTGACCCCGACAGCGATCTCACGCGGTCGCGTGAGCAGGACGAAGACGTTGCGCTCACACTTTCCACCCGCATCCGCGTGACGCTCGCCGAGCTGGAGAAGATCAGAAGCCAGCCGGGCATCGACGCGAGGTACAGTGACGGACACGCCCACCTGTCCGTGTTCCGCTTCGATGACGACATGATCGTCACGCCCCTGCTGACGCACCGGGTCGGCCACGATGCCCCCACGCTGCATCTGCGTCGGCACCAGGACGACGGCATGTTTGATCGCTTCGCGTCGCACGTTGACGAACTGTGGAACCGGGGCACTCCGGTATGGGAAAGGGAAGCCAATGGCTAGGCGCGACTACGAGGACGATCCCAACGCTCCGGCCGCGAACAGCCTGGTTCCCGCCGCTTCCACGGTCGTTGTCGACGACTCCGGGCGCATCCTCCTCCAGCGCCGCAGTGACAACGGCATGTGGGCCCTGCCCGGAGGCGCCATGAACATCGGAGAGTCGCTACCTGACTGCGCCGTCCGCGAGACCCGCGAAGAGACCGGCTACGACGTAGAGATCACCGGCATCGTCGGCACGTACACCAACCCCCGTCATGTCTTCGCCTACGACGACGGTGAGGTGCGACAGGAGTTCTCCATCTGCTTCCTGGCGCGGCCCGTGGCCGGGCAACTGGCGGTGTCCGAGGAATCCACGGATGTTCGCTGGTTCCTGTCCGAAGAGGTCGACGCGCTTCCGATGCTCCCCAGCATCCGCAAGCGCGTGAACGACTGGCGCGACGGCGACATGCCCGCAGCCCGGTAGCCGGAAGAGGCGGTGACACGACACACCCCTCCCGAAGCCAAGACTGTATGAACGACCGTTGACGAACGCGGACCATCCCGCGTCATGCACGGACTTGGCGAGCCGGGTGCGGCCGAGAGCGGACACCGCGAGGTCTTCCACATACACCGCTTGGCTGTCGCGGATGATCTGTGTGGAAGCCTTGTGGTGGAAGTCCCGGCGCCGGTCCGCCACCCTGGCGTGCTGGCGGGCGACCTTGATACGGGCCTTGGCCGTGTTCTTCGAACCCCTGGCCTTGCGGGACAGCTCCCGCTGAAGGCGCTTGAGCTTCTTCTCCGCCCGGCGCAGGAAGCGGGGGCTGTCGATCTTCCGGCCGTCGGACAGAACCGCGAAGGCGGACAGGCCGAGGTCGATACCGGACTCCGCCTCCAGCCCGGGGAGGATGTCCGGCTCGGTGTCGACGACGAAGCTGAGGAAGTACCGGCCACAGCTGTCCTTGGTGACAGTCAGGGACGTGGGCACGGCCGGTAGCCGACGGGACCACTCGACCTTGAGGTTGCCGACCTTGGCCACGTATACCGTGCCGTCCTCCTGAAGACAGAAGGCGTTGGTGTTGAGGCGGATCGACTGACGGGTGTCCTTCTTCGACTTGTACCGGGGCGGCCCCACCTTCCGGCCCTGCCGCTTGCCGTTGATCGAGTCGAAGAAGTTCTTGTAGGCGGTATCCAGGTCCCGGAGGGACTGTTGCAGGACGACCGCTGACACGTCGGCGAGCCAGGCCCGTTCCTCGGTGCGCTTGGCCTGGGTAATACGAAGCCGGGACAACTGGGCCGACTTCACATACGGCAGCCCCGCTGCGTGCGCTTCCTTGCGGTCGCGCAAGCAGTCGTTCCACACCACGCGGGCACACCCGAACGCCTGAGCCAGCGCACGACGCTGGGCGGCATCCGGGCAGGCCCGGTAGTTGTAGCGGAGCTGCACAACCACGATCCTAAATACGACTGCTCTCATAGATGACGAGAACGGCTACAGACGTGGCAGGCACGTCATTTCAGCGATGCATGTGCACTTGGTCTTCGTGACGAAATACCGGCGAGGGGTCTTCAACGACGAGATGCCCACACGCCGCGAAGAGATCATGCGCAAGGTGTGCGAGGACTTCGAGGCGGAGCTGAAGGAGACGGCGAAAGCGATCACGTCCACCTCCTGATCAACTACCCGCCCAAGGCCGCCGTCTCCAAGCTGGTCAACAGCCTCAAGGGCGTCTCTGCCCGCCGGATACGCCAGGAGTTCACCGGCCACATCAACCACGCCAGCATGCACGGGCACCTGCGGTCGCCCTCGTACTTCTCCGCCTCCTGCGGCGGAGCGCCGTTGGCGATCGTCCGCCAGTACATCGAGCAGCACAAACGCCCGCTCTGAGGTTGCACGCCGGAGCAGTGTTGAGATGCATTCATCCCCGGCGTGAACGCCGGCGCCTTCTGCAAGATCCCCGGTAACCCACTACCCATCACGCATGGATCGCGCAAGAATTTGCGCTCCTTGCGTTCACTTGCGGTCTCGGAGCGCAAGCCCGCAACCGCCGCCGAGTCGCGGACCGGACCGTGCGGGCCCGCAAAGCCGGTCCCGACGCCTGCCATTTGACTGCTTCAGCGGCTCGGATGTGGTGCGCGCGCCGCCACGACTCCTGAGTGATGGGTGCTTCTGGTGAATATTGTGCCGTTCCAGCTGTAGACCCGTCCATGCTGCTCTGCAATATTTCGATGAAACAACGCAAAATACTGCCTCCCCGATGCCCTTAGAAGATCTTCTCCGCCAGGTCGGCTCCTGCCGCCTCAACGCACCGCACCCCGCTCCGCACTGATCGTCCTGCACCTTTCTGCACCACTCCGCCAGGAATGAGCCGCCCTCGCCGCCCCTCGGCGCGCGAGCCTCCGCAGGAAGTGACCCCGCATGACTCGACACAAGCAGAGATCCACAAGGCGCCGCGCAGCGACCGCCGCGCTCGCCTCCGTCGTCATGGTTCTGGGCCTGCCCGCCGTCGGCGCACACGCGGCCGGCGGCCCCAACGCCGCCGCGGACGCCGTGACCACGGCGGGCAGCAGCCGCGGCGCACACGCCGCAGCCAACGTCACCGACGGCGACACCGACACCTACTGGCAGGCCGGAAAGAAGTCGGCCCAGTGGGTGCAGACCGACCTCGGGCGGAGCAAGCGCGTCCGCCAGGTCGTGCTGCGTCTGCCCGAACACTGGCAGACCCGCAAACAGACGCTGGCGCTCCAGGCGAGCGCCGACGGAAAGAGCTTCGCCACGCTCACGTCGTCGGCGCAGTACGTCTTCAGCCCCGGCAACGACAACACGGTGAAGGTCTCCTTCCCCGCGACCCTCGCCCGGTACGTACGGGCCGATTTCAGCGCCAACTCGGTCGCCGGCACCGCTCAGCTCGCCGAGATGCAGGTCCTCACGACCGCCGCCACAACCCCCAACCTCGCCCAGGGCAAACCCTTCAGCGAGAGTGGGCACGCCGACGTCTACGGCGCGGCCAACGCCGGTGACGGCAACCGCAACACCTACTGGGAGAGCACGAACAACGCCTTCCCGCAGTGGCTCCAGGTCGACCTCGGCTCGTCGGTCAAGATCAACCAGGTGACGTTGCGGCTGCCCAGCGGCTGGCCGAGCCGCAGCCAGACCTTCAAGGTCCAGGGCTCGACCGACAACCAGAACTTCACCGACCTCACGGCGTCGAAGGCGTACACCTTCGACAGCACCAACGACCAGTCGACGACCATCTCCTTCGACACGACCACCACGCGGTACGTGCGCGTGCTGTTCACCGCCAACACCGGCTGGCCCGCCGGGCAGGCGTCCGAGCTGGAGGTCTACGGACCGGCGACCGGCGACACCCAGGCGCCCACGGCGCCGTCCAACCTGGGCTACACCGAGCCGGCCACCGGGCAGATCAAGCTGACCTGGAGCGCGGCCACCGACGACACGGCAGTGACGGGCTACGACATCTACGCGAACGGCCAGTTGCGGGCGAGCGTCGCCGGGAACGTCCTGACCTACACCGACACCCAGCCGGCCGGCAGCGACATCACGTACTTCGTGCGCGCCAAGGACGCGGCGGGCAACGTCTCCGCGAACAGCAACAGCGTCACCCGCAAGGGATCCAGCGGCGACACCCAGGCCCCCACCGCGCCCGGAAACCTCGCCTACACGCAGTCCGGCAACGACGTGAAGCTCACCTGGCAGGCGTCGAGCGACAACGTCCAGGTCACCGGCTACGACGTCTACGCGGGCGACCAGCTCGTCAAGACCGTGGCGGGCGACGTCACGACGTACACCGACACCCCGTCGCCGACGGCCACGGTCACCTATTACGTGAAGGCGAAGGACGCCGCCGGGAACGTGTCGGTGGCGAGCAACAGCGTCACCAGGGCGGGGTCCGGCGGCGGTTCCGACCTCGCCCAGGGCAAGCCCATCGAGGCGTCCTCGTACACCTTCACCTACGTCGCCGCGAACGCCAACGACGGCCAGACAGCCACCTATTGGGAGAGCGGGGGCGGCGCCTACCCGGCCACCCTCACCACCAAGCTGGGTGCCAACGCCGACCTCGGCCAGGTCGTCGTCAAACTCAACCCCGATGCCGCCTGGTCCACCCGCACGCAGAACATCCAGGTGCTCGGCCGCGACCAGGACGCGACCGGGTTCACCAGCCTCGTGGCCGCGAAGGACTACACGTTCAACCCGGCGAGCGGCAACACGGTGACCATCCCGGTCTCCGGCTCCGCCGCCGACATCCAGCTCAAGTTCGCCTCCAACACCGGTGCCCCCGGCGCGCAGGTCGCCGAGTTCCAGGTCATCGGCACCCCGGCCGCCAACCCGGACCTCAAGGTCACCGGCATCAGCAACACGCCCGCGGCCCCGGTCGAGTCGGACGCCATCAGCCTGACAGCGACCGTCACCAACAGCGGCAGCAAGCCGTCCAAGGCCACGGACCTGAACTTCACGCTCGGCGGCACCAAGGCCGCCGCCGCGGACGTCCCGGCCCTCGCGGCCGGCGATTCGACGACGGTCACGGCGAGCATCGGCACCCGCGATGCGGGCAGTTACCCGCTCGGAGCCGAGGTGGACCCGTCGAACAAGGTCATCGAGCAGAACGAGGCGAACAACGTCTTCGCCCGCTCCGACGCCCTCGTCGTCAAGCCCGTCTCCAGCTCGGACCTGGTCGCCGCTCCGGTCGCCTGGACGCCCTCCAGCGCCTCGGCGGGCGACAACGTCTCGTTCACCGTCGCGATCAAGAACCAGGGGACGGTGGCCTCGGCCTCCGGCGCCCACAACGTCACGCTGACGGTCCAGGACTCCAACGGCGCCACCGTCAAGACGCTCACCGGCTCCTACAGCGGCGCCATCGCGTCCGGCCAGACGACCGCACCGGTCGGCCTCGGCTCCTGGACGGCCGCCAACGGCAAGTACACCGTCAAGACGGTGATCGCCGACGACGCCAACGAACTGCCGGTCAAGCGAGCCAACAACACCACCACGCAGGCCCTGTTCGTCGGCCGCGGCGCGGACATGCCGTACGACATGTACGAGGCCGAGGACGGCACCGTCGGCGGCGGCGCCAAGGTCGTCGGCCCGAACCGCACGATCGGCGACATCGCGGGCGAGGCGAGCGGCCGCAAGGCGGTGACCCTCACCGGGACGGGTCAGTACGTCGAGTGGACCACCCGGGCGGCCACCAACACCCTGGTGACCCGCTTCGAGATCCCGGACGGCACCGACACGACGCTCAACGTCTACGTGGACGGCCAGTTCCTCAAGCCGATCGACCTCACGTCGAAGTACGCCTGGCTCTACGGCAACGAGACCTCTCCGGGCAACTCGCCCGGCTCCGGTGCCCCGCGCCACATCTACGACGAGGCGAACCTGCAGCTCGGCAGGACCGTTCCGGCCGGCTCCAAGATCCGGCTCCAGAAGGACTCGGCCAACACCTCCACCTACGCAGTCGACTTCATCAACCTCGAACAGGCGACGGCGGTCCCGAACCCGGACCCGGCCGCCTACACGGTACCGGCCGGCTTCTCCCACCAGGACGTGCAGAACGCGCTCGACAAGGTCCGCATGGACACCACGGGCAAGCTCGTCGGGGTCTACCTGCCCGCCGGAGACTACGAGACCTCCAGCAAGTTCCAGGTCTACGGCAAGGCGGTCAAGGTCGTCGGAGCCGGGTCGTGGTTCACCCGCTTCCACGCACCCGCCTCGCAGGAGAACACCGACGTGGGCTTCCGGGCCGAGGCGACCGCCAACGGCTCGTCGTTCACCGGCTTCGCCTACTTCGGCAACTACACGTCCCGGATCGACGGTCCGGGCAAGGTGTTCGACTTCTCCAACGTCTCGGGCATCACCATCGACGACATCTGGGCCGAGCACATGGTGTGCCTCTACTGGGGTGCCAACACCGACAACATGACCATCAAGAACTCCCGCATCCGTGACACGTTCGCCGACGGCATCAACATGACGAACGGTTCCACGGACAACCACGTGGTCAACAACGACGCCCGGGCCACGGGTGACGACAGCTTCGCGCTCTTCTCGGCGATCGACGCGGGCGGCGCCGACGAGAAGAACAACCTCTACGAGAACCTGACGTCGACGCTCACCTGGCGCGCGGCCGGTATCGCCGTCTACGGCGGCTACCACAACACCTTCCGCAACATCCGGGTCGCCGACACCCTGGTCTACTCCGGCATCACGATCTCCTCGCTGGACTTCGGCTACCCGATGAACGGCTTCGGGACCGATCCGACGACGATCGAGAACGTCTCCCTGGACAGAACGGGCGGCCACTTCTGGGGCTCGCAGGTCTTCCCGGCCATCTGGGCGTTCTCCGCCTCGAAGGTCTTCCAGGGCATCAGGGTCAACGACGTCGACATCGACGACTCCACCTACGGAGGAGTGATGTTCCAGACCAACTACGTCGGTGGCCAGCCGCAGTTCCCGGTGAAGGACACGATCTTCACCGACATCTCCATCACCAACTCCAAGAAGAGTGGGGACGCGTTCGACGCGAAGTCCGGGTTCGGCATCTGGGCCAACGAGCTGCCCGAGCCCGGTCAGGGACCGGCCGTCGGTTCGGCCACCTTCGTCAACCTGCGGATGAGCGGCAACGCCCAGGACATCCGCAACACCACGTCCACCTTCACGATCAACGTCCAGTGACTCGGACCATCACCCCATGAAGCGGGGCCGCCCTTCCTGACGAGGGCGGCCCCGTTTCGCGATGTGTCCGTGCCTACCAGCCGACGGCGACCAGGAGCCACTGGGGGTTGGCGTGCGAGATGAAGGAGGACTGCCCCGCGACGTCGTCGTAGGGGAAGCCGTAGGCGAGTTGGTTGATGGCGTTGTCGTGCCAGAACTTGGCGTAGTAGTTCGCGGGGGCCGCCTTGTAGAACTGCGCCGGGTCGGACTGCTGCGACGCCGGCAGGGTGGCCACGTGGCGGTTGAGGGCGGCGCACATGTCGGGGTTGACGGCCAGCGAGGCGGCGCAGCCGAAGATGTCGGAGGTGGCCGCGTTCACGCCGACCGACTGGGCGTAGGACGTGAAGTAGGCGGCGCTCGCGCCACCCGCGCGGAAGCTCGGGTCGCTGCCGGGTGCGATGATCCGGTACGGAGCCTGGGTCTGCGCCAGGACCTTGAACTGGGACGGAACCGCGTCGGTGAAGCGCTGGAAGGTGGTGGCGCGGTCCTCGGCGAAGGTCTGCCGGTTCTCGCCGACCTCGACGTCGTAACCGTCCTTGGTGTGCAGGCGCATGGCGAGTTTGAGGCCGAAGGCGTCGACCCGTGTGGTGTTGCCGTTGAAGACGTTGTTGCCGACCGTGAACTCGATGAAGTCGTAGTAGGGGCCGTTGGGCGAGCCCAGGTAGAAGTACATGCGGCCCGCGGAGTTGGCAGGCATGTCCAGGTAGGGCTGCTCGGCGATGGAGTGCACCTGCCCGTTGAAGCTCCAGTACACCTGGCTGTCCGGGTACTTGCCGTTGGTGCGGTTGAGGATCTTCACCTCGACGGCGTTGCTCGCCGGGGGTATGTCACTGGTGCTGCCCCAGAAGTCGTCCGGCGGAGTGGTGCTGCCGGGGCCGTAGACCTGGAACTCCCACAGCGAGTAGCCGTACGGGGTGGCCCGTGCGGTGCCGTACACCCGGACGTAGCGCCCGCTGCCTGTGATGTTGATGTTCTGGGTACCGCCGGTGGAGGTCGTGGTGGAGTAGACGGTGGTCCAACTGTTCGCGTCGGTCGAGGTCTGGATCTGGAAACCGGTGGCGTAGGCGGCCTCCCAGTTCAGCGAGACGCGGGTGAGCTGCTGCGTGGAACCGAGGTCCACCCGCAGCCACTGCGGATCGGCGAAGGCCGAGGACCATCGGGTGCCGGTGTCGCCGTCGACGGCCGCGCTCGCGGGGAAGGACCCGCTCTCGGTCGAGGACGCGGTGGCGGGCCGTCCTTGGGACAGCAACTGGTCGGCAGCGCGGGCGGGCGAGGGAGTCAGGGCGGCGAAGCAGGCGACTATCAGGATGACGACCAGACCGAGAGCCGTTCGGGAGCGTACGGCAACGGCCGAAGGTCTGCCGAGTGTGCCGGATACGCCGGCGGAAGTCTGCATGGGGGGTCTCCTCAAGCCGGTTCGGCGTGCGGGGGGCAGGAGCAACAGCGGGTGTGAGAGCGCTCTCTCCGGGTTGTAGCCCCACCCCTGCCCGGCGTCAACAACTGAAGCCGAATCCACGGCAGTTCGTCGATGCGGGGGCAGCAAGAGGCCGACGACTTGGGCAACGCCGCGCGCCACCCCCGGCGTTCCCTTCGGAATCCGACCACGGGCCTCACCTCGACCCGACCTGCTCCTCCATCACTTGACGTGTCCGGTATGGACCTTCGTGATCGTCGTGGCCGTGGTCAGTCGGCTGCGAGAGCGGCGGTCTCCAGGGCGTGGCGCGCTTCGAGGCGCACGACCACGCGCTGCCGCGCCAGTTTGCGGGCGGCACGCGGCTTGGCCTCGGCCGAGAGCAGGGGGATCCGCAGCAGCCGGCCCCGGAAGCTGACCGTGAACAAGCCGTGGGGACCAGCAGTTGGTTCTCGGCGAAAGCGGCGAGGTACTGGTCAGATCGGCCGGGGTGCGGTGAGCCGGCAGCGGGCGCAGGGGCGCGTCGGCCCTGCGCCGGAGCAGTTCGAGCGCTGCCGCCAGTTCCGTGTGCGCACGTCCTCCGGATCGGCGGCGGAAGGCCCACTCTCCGTACCGCGTGCGCGCAGATCACTCATGACCTGCTCGCTCGGCCCCAAGACAGCGTCCACCCGCTCGCGTTCCGGTGATCCGACGGCCGCGAGTCCGTCGACACGCGTCTGGGAAGTACGGACGGCAGCGATGCCGTGCCCGCTCAGCCTTTTGGCCGACCTGGCGGGCGCGGCGGTTGGCGATCCATGTGCCGAGTCCGGTTCGGAATGCCGGACTGCCCCGACGCAGGGGATGCGTCGAGGCAGTCCGGGCATCGTGGCCGGTCAGCCGAGAGAGGTGAGGAGGGTGTTGAGTGCCTTGACCTCGGTGGCCTTGTCGGGGTTCGAAGCGCGCAGTGACTTCAGGACGTGGTCGATCTCGCTGTCGAGGAAGCGCCAGGACTGCTCGCTCTTGGGCTCAAGAGTGGGCTGGCCATCGTCCCAAGCGGTCTCGAGGTCGGTCACTCGGGTGGTCGCGCCTTGCTGGTTGCCCGAGTTGAGTTTTGCCAGGGTGTCAGCCGTGATCGTGCGGAACTTCGCGATCTCGGCCGGAGGGAACGGCGACGTCGCCTGCTGCGGGGTGAGGTGGGCGGTCACAGGTGCCGGGGTGTCGGACTCGCTGGCCGCGGCCGCGTGGGGCTGGTGGTGTGCCCAGATGAGAAGAGCCGCGGTCGCGACCGCCACGACGGCGTAGTAACCGAGCATGATCCGCTCACGCGCCGGGTTCAGCGCTCGTGGGGCATCGGTGAGGTCGTTGGTCTCGATGACATCGCTGCGGCTGAGCGTGAGGTACACGACCGTGGCGAGGATCGCCGCCAGGAAGATCACGCTGGTCACCGCGGTGCCGAGGCCCAGGCCGCCGTCGCCGCTGGGCGAGCCGAGCCAGTCGCCGAGGTTGGCGCCGAGCGGGCGGGTGAGGATGTAGGCCAGCCAGAAGGAGAGCACCGCGTTGGCACCGAGGCGCCATGCGAGGACGATCGCGCCGATCAACCCGAGCGGCAGGAGCACGGAGACGCCCGGGGTCCAGCCGGTCAGTTCCAGGGTCCAGTCGCCGGTCGCGGTGCCAAGGGCAAAGGTGACCAGGACCGCGAGCCAGTAGAAGAGCTCACGGGGGCGGGTGGTGATGGTGTGGACCGACAGGGTCCGCTCGCGGGCGTACCAGATCCCGAAGACAACGGCGAGGACGCAGGCGAACACGCTACTGCTCAGCGCGAGGGGAACGCCCTGGCTGTCGGTGAGGATGTCGGTGTAAAGCGTGCCGGTCACGCTGACCACCACGACGGTGAGCCAGTACACGAACGGGACGTAGCGCTTGGTGGTGAGTTGCCAGCCCAGGACACCGGCCAGAACCGCGGTGAAGATCAATGAGGTGTTGATCAGGCCGACGCCGAGGTTCATGTTGATCCAGTCGGCGAAGCTTTCGCCGACCGTGGTGCACAAGATCTTGATGATCCAGAACCAGATCGTGACCTCGGGAACCTTGTTCAGCATCTGCTTGACATGCGTCCGAGAGCTCTCGGGCGTCGTCACAGTTGTCATGTAACCCTCACATAGAACGGGCGGCAGCACAGAGGGGGCGCCCCTCACGTCTGCGGAACGTTAACTGTCTACAACTTTGTAGACAAGCGCAGCCTCGGATCCGCAGGACGGCGGGACGACTTCGATTGCCCGCCAGGCCCGCCCGGGCCGCGCCGCCGGGAGCGATATCCGCGGCACGGTTCGCATTCCCGGAATGACCTCTGCTTTTATTCTTTCCTTGGCCTGCACAAGGACTTTCTGTACACCTGTTATGACCCGGGGGGCGACATACCTTATAGGCGGGGTCTTGAGATTGCCCTGTGTGATACAGAACACGCCTTTGGCCGAAATTCTGGGAACTTCGTCCCAGAATTCAATCTGCGGAGCGCGTGAATTCGCGTCGCCCGATCCCCCATGCGGCCTCCCCCTCCTGGCCACGCAAAGGCGCTCCTGTCGCTCCCTACCCAGTGCCGGAGAGGCGGTGTGGACCCGCCTCGGCTGGTTGCTCGCCGACTCACTGCCGGTCTCCTTGCCAGGTGCCCGCCTCTGGAACCACCTGAGCCTCAGAGGTTTCATTGGTCATACCGCCCGACTGTGCCAGCGGGAACCTGAACGCATCCTGACTGCCACCGCGCATCACTCGCCCCACTCGCGCAGCACGAGCAGCATGACTCCAAGCACACACGCACCTCCCCTCCGTAGCGGTCGCCCCCCAAGGCTTCGGCGCAGTCGGATGGCGCCCGATTTGTGGCTGAGCGAGGTCGACTTCGGCAAGATCGAAAACCTTCGCATCGCGCCATGCCGTGGGAGGGGGCGACGGCATCCCGCCATGGTGCGAAATCGTCGCCCCCCGACCCAACCCTTGCTTCACCTATCGAGATTCGATAGATTCCCATCGTTGATCGATGGGAGGATGGGCCGTGGGAAAGCTGACAGTGCGCGCGCTGCGCGCCGTGCTCGTGGTGGTGCTCACCGGCACGGTGCTCGTACAGGCATTGATGGTGTGGGCGTTGGTCAGCGGGAGTGACCCGGAGGACGGGTCGCTCCCGCTGACCCCGCTGCGCGTGATCACGATCCTGGGCATCGGGACGGCCCAGGTCGCCCTGGTCTGTGTATGGCGACTGGTGACGATGGTGCGACGCGGAACCGTGTTCTCCCACGCCGCCTTCCGGTACGTGGACGTCATCATCGGCGCGATCGTCGCGGCTGCTCTCATGTGGTTCGCGGTCACGGCCGTCAATGCGCCCGGCCAGCGGGACGACCCGGGCGTCACCCTCATCATGGGCGGGATCGGCGTGGCCATCCTGGGAGTCGCGCTCATCGTGCTCGTGCTGCGGACGCTGCTCGCCCAGGCCGTCGCCCGCGACGTCGAAGCGGCGCAGATGCAGGCCGAGTTGGACGAGGTGATCTGATGCCGATCGCCGTCGACATCGACGTGATGCTGGCCAGGCGGAAGATGTCCGTGGGCGAGCTCGCAGACCGGGTAGGGATCACGCCCGCCAACCTGGCGGTACTCAAGAACGGCCGCGCCAAGGCGGTGCGCTTCGCGACACTCGCCGCGCTCTGCGAGGTGCTCAAGTGCCAGCCGGGCGACCTGCTTCGCTGGGAGGCCGAGGACACCGCGGGCGAATGAACCGTGCCTGCGACGCGTCATCGCCGATCCCGCTCGCCTTTGACCGACTCCGCGAGCATCCCGGGGCCGTACCCGGGGAGATCCCGGGCCTCCTGGAGCGTCTGGCCGAGGTGCCCGGCCCTCGCGATCCGCGCGGCGTACGGCACGCTCTGGTCGTCATGCTTGCGCTGACCGCGTGCGCGGTTCTGGCCGGAGCGACCTCCCTGCCGGCGGTGGGTGAGTGGATCACCGACGCCCCGCCGTCCGTCCTGGAGCGTCTCGGCGTACGGCCCGATCCGCTGTCCCCGAAGCGGTGCCTGCGGCGGAGGCGACGGTGCGTCGGTTGCTTGGCCGCATCGACGGAGCCGCGTTGGACCGGGCGGTGGCCGCCGGCCGGCCGGCGCGCTGGGGCCGACGGCCGGCTGCACGCAGTGGCGGTCGACGGCAAGACCCTGCGCCGAGCAGCCAGGGCCACGGGCCGCACGATTCATCCACTCGCCGTCTGCGACCTCCTCTCCGGCCTGGTCCTGGCCTCTCCGGCCTGGTCCTGGCCCCACTCGACGTTGGTGAGAAGACCAACGAGATCACCTGCTTCCAGCCTCTGCTGAAGACCCGCGCCGATCTGGCGGGCGTGGTCGTGACCAGCGACGCCATGCACACCCAGCGGGAGCACGCCGGCTACCTGCTCGGCCGAGGCGCGCAGTACATCGTGATCGCGAAAGGGCCCGGGTGGGATGAACCAGCCGTCGAGCGCGGCCGCAGCTGACGGCAGGAAGTACCGGACCGGCTCGTGGCTCAGGCGGCGTACCCCGACGGGTGCTCCGGTTCGGCGACATCCCTGCGGGTGACGGAGAGGTAGGTGACCAGCCCGAGGATGACCGCCAGGAACAGAGCGCTGGTCACGACGGCACCCAGGTCGAGGCCACCGTTGCTGGTGGGCTGGGAGAGGTAGTCGCCGATCGAGGCGCCCAGCGGGCGGGTCAGGATGTAGGCGATCCAGAAACTCAACACCGCGTCCAGATCCAGCGCGAAGTGCGCGATGGCCACCGCGGCGATGGCCATCGCGAAGAGCACGGCGGACAGCCAGTAGCCGAGGTCTATGCGCTCGGACACCAGGTCACCGGCTGCGGTGCCGAGTGCGAAGGTGAACAGGACCGCCAGCGAGTAGAAGGACTCACGGCTGGTGGTGTCGATGTGGTGGATGCACAGGGTCCGCTCGCGCCGGTGCCAGACGGCGAACACGACCGCGAGGACGATCGCGAAGACCGTGGTGCTCGCCTCCAGCGGCACGCCCATGTTGTCGGTGAGGTTGTCGCTGATCAGCGTGCCGACGACGCTGATCAGCGCCACCGCCGACCAGTACACGCCCGGCCGGTAGGCGCTGGAGCGGAACTGGACCACCAGGACGACGCCCAGCAGGGCACTCATCAGCACCGACACACCGGTCAGCCCGAGACCCGCCTTCTCGTTCAGCAGGTCCGCCGCGGTCTCGCCGACCGTCGTGCACAGCACCTTGATGATCCAGAAGTAGACGGTGACCTCGGGCACCTTGTTCGAACGCAGCCGGCCCCGAGAACCGGAGGGCTGACCGGCCTGCGGAACCACCTGACTCTCACGCGTTTCATAGGTCACGTTGTCCGACCGTGCCACCGGGCACCTGAACGCATCCTGACTGCCGACTTCCCGAGGCCCTGCTCCTGGCCGTCACCGTGCCGGCCGAAGGCATTCTCATCGGCTGGGCTCTGTCGGACCTGCTGGTCAAGGTCCTCACCGGCGTCTTCGGCCCCCCGCCCGCCAGCCCGGCCGTGCCCGGCGCCCACCTCGGCCCGACAGCACTGGCCGCCCTGATCGCCGTACCAGCCGCAGCCCTGAACGGGATCCGCCGCGCCCGGCGCCCGCCATCGAGGAACTGCGCGACCTGTGAGCCGGCGCGCGACAACCGACGTGTCTACCCTGACGGCCCTGGGGGCGCCCGCCGCGCCCGGGCCGCATGGCCAAGTTCGTGATCGCGCTCGTGCTGACCGCGGATGGCCGGCCTGGCCTCTACTCGGAAGGACGGCTCGGCGCCGGGACCCTGCGAAACCTTCTGGCCCTGCGCGGCGAACCTGTGCGGGTGTCCGGTCCCGGGCGATACAGGCGGTGCCGGGCGACGAGCTCAAGGGTCACCGCCACCGCGATGGTCTGCACAGCCATGAGCGCGATGAGGACGAACAGCTGCACCACTCCGGCCAGCAAGGGGCTGGCCCCTCCGAGAAGCATGCCGACGAACGCACCGGGGAGCGTGACCAGCCCGACCGTACGAGTCTGGTCCAGACCGGGCAGGAGAGCCTCGGAGGCCGCGGGACGTGCGATCTCCATCCGCGCGTCCCGGTCCAGGAACCCCAGCGCCATCGCGGCTTCCACCTCCCCGCGACGCTGGGACAGTTCGTCCAGGGCACGCCGTCCGGCAAGTACGGTCACGGTGAGTGCCCCACCGATGAGGATGCCCGTGATCGGAATCAGGGCGACGCCCGTCAAAGGGACGAGGCCGGTGGCAAGGAGCGCCACAACGACCGGTATCACACCTGCGGAGATCGGGGCGGCCGTCAGCCACCAGGTGTGGTTGCCGGTGAGTCTCCGCCCGGCCGTGCGCACGGCCACCGCGAACATGACCGCGAGGAACGCCAGGAGCCCCAGCACTGACTTGACCGCCCAGGTGATGACCACCGAGACCAGGGCGAGTTGGACGGCCGCGCGGAAGCCGGCGAGGAGGATCTCCCGGGCCCGGCTCTTGTACGGGTGCGGATCCAGACGGGCCCAGCCCGCGACCGCCGCCGCCACCAACAGCAGAACGGCGAGCAGGACGCCGAGGGTTGGGTTGACCGGTACAAGAGATGCCGCACTCGACGTCACGTTTTCCGCCTCAAGAAGCTGCCGCACGGGCCGATGGGGTGCGCGGGTCCCCAACCTGACTGGCCCCGACGGCCGACAGCGCAGTCTACGGTGCCGCAGGGCCGGGAACGGGCACCGGTCTCGCGCTCGCCCCCGATCTGGCCGTCACCTTAGGCCGCCGGCTCTCCCTGACCAGCCGCGCCCCCGCCGCCGGGCCCGGCCGGCCCCGCCGCCCGCGCACCCGGCGGCTCGCGGTCACCGGCGCCACCGCCTGCGCGGTGTGGGCGTGCGCCGTCGGCACCGGGGTCGCGACGACCTGCGACGGACCCGCGCTGATGCGCACCCTGGGCCACGGTCTCGACCTGGACCAACTCGCGCCCGCCCTCGACCAGGAAGGGCACCACTCGTGACGACCTCCCGCCCGCTGCGCACGACCGCGCTGGCCGCCCTGCCCTCCGCCGCCCTCGCAGCGGTCCACTGCGCCCCGTCGTCTCCACGTTCGGGCCGCTGCGCGACCGCACCATGCCGCGCCTGTCCGGCCGGGCCCACGCGGACCACATCGTCCTCAATGTCGACGCCGGACCCGATCCGCTGTCCACCCCGTTCTTCCCGCGACTGCTCGACGAGCGCGGGGTGCGCGCCAGCTTCTTCCTGCTGAGCAGCGCGGCACACCGCTCCCCCGGCGCACCGCACGGTGACCGCGGACCTCGACGGCGGCGGCACTATCCTGCTGCACGACTCGGACCGCACCTCGGCCCCCGGCGCCTGGCGCTCGGCGCGCTCCCCCGCATCCTCGACACCTGCACGCAGCGAGGCCACGAGGTCGGCCCGCTCTGCGACCACGGACATCCGGTGCCGGACACGAGCTGCGGGAACCCCCTGCGGCCACCTATCGTCTACAGCTATGTAGACGATAGGCTCTGCCGTAGTCGTTCATTCCTGTGTGCTCACCGACGTCAGGGCACGACCGCTTGCCGGATGCACCTCGCGTTGGAGTCCGACCCGGACCCCGAGGCGGTGCTCGCCCGGTTCATTGACAGGCTGCCCGCCACGGACGAAGAGTTGCTGCGGCAACCACTGGGAAATCTGCCGGAGGAGCGGTGAGCGGCGATGCGGGGGCGGCCGTGGTGCTCGACAGCGGCGAGAGCACCCACAAGTTCGCGGGCAAGATCGTCATGGCAGCCCTTGCCGCGAACTGAAGCAACACCCCGGAGAGTGACTTTGACGACCAACCACAATGGGTGGACTTTGCGTCTCGCGGCCCCGATGCGGAGACTCCCCCCGCGGAAGCCGATGGTCGTCGACCGGCCGACACCGCGCCCAGCGGTGTGGATGGCCGGGGCCGGGATCGCACTGTTCGCTCTGGTCGGCGCGAGCGCGCCCAACCACAACACGCTCAGGGCACCGATCCCCTGGCTCCGGCTGCCTGCCATGGCCGGCACCGTCTCCCAGACGGCCACGATCGCGGCCATCGTGCTGTCGTGCTGGGGCACGCTGGGCATGCTCAAGGCCCATGAGCGGGGCTGGAGACCCGATGCCCGGCTCCTGTTCCGGCTCGGCGCCATGACCGCGCTCGCCGTCGCCAACCTCACCCCGGTCGGCTCCTCCGACACGGCCAGCTACGCCGCGTACGGCCGTATCGCCGCGCTCGGCGGTGACCCGTACGTGACGACTCCCGCCCGGCTGGGCGGCGCGTACGCCCACCTGGTGAGCGAGGCGTGGCGGAACACCCCTTCCGTGTACGGGCCGGTGGCGACGTGGTGGCAGGGCGCCGCGGCGTTCATCGGTCAGGAGCGGCCGTGGCTGACCATTTGGGCGCTGATGCTCGCGAACGCCGCCGTCTTCGTGGGTACCGGGTACCTGTTGCTGCGGACCGCCGACGATCCGGTCCGTGCGGGCCTGGTGTGGAGCGTCAATCCGCTGCTGATCGGTGTGCTGGTCGAGGGTGGGCACCTGGACACCCTCGTCGCGGGCCTGGCCGTCTGCGCCGTTCACCTCGCCCGCAGGACGACCCGGTGGCACCACGACCTGATCGTGGGAGGGCTGGTCGGCCTTGCCTGCGGTGTGAAGATCAGTGCCTGCCTGTTCGGTGTCGGGCTGGCCTGGCCGCTGCTGCGTTCGGGCCGCTGGCGACCGGCCGCCCGGCAGGCATGCGCGGCCGCGCTGACCCTGGCCGCGCTCTACGGAGCCTACGGAGCGCACGCGCTGGTGCCGCTCTCCGCGGCCTCCCGACTGGTCTCCGCACCCTCCGTCTGGGCGGTCTTCGACCAGTGCGCCACGGCGGTCCTGGGCCCTGGTTCGACCGCGGCGATCGTCAGCGTGCTGTGGCCGGTGGTGATGCTGGCGCTGGCGTGGGTGCTACGCCGCCGTGCCGCTCCGGACGCCCCCTCGGTCATCGCCGTGCCGTTCGCGCTGGCCTTCGCCTGGGTCCTCGCGGCACCGTGGTCGATGCCGTGGTACACGGCTCTCGCCTGGGCCCTGACGGCCCTGTTCAGCCAGGGCCGCCCGACCCAGTACCTCACCGTGGCCACCGCCGTCCTGGCCCTGTCCCACAACAGCGGCGGCCACGGCTGGACATGGTGAGAGACCACGCCGGGCCGACCGCAGAGGTGTTTCAGACGCTTCGCACCTGAATCTCATGGTTGTGCAGGAACCTGGGAGCGGTCAGGGGACTCTTTCCAGGCAGGGGGTCGACCACCAGAGAGGCATGAGGATGGCTGATCAGAGCAGCCGCCCCGCGCGGAGCGGGGCCGCCTGGCACTGGTGGTTCCTCGGACTCTGGGCGACGGTCTGGTTCCTGGCGGACCTGCACGGCGGCGGCTACTCGTGGCACTACTTCGCGAACGGCAGCACCTTGCTGTTCTCCGGCTCCGGGGCCTCGCCGGCGGGGGGCCTGCACCTCTATGCGAACTACCCGAACCTGCAGATAGGACCGCTGGCCTTTCTCTGCGCCTGGGTTCTGGGGAACCTCGGCGGGGTCGTCGCCGCCCAGCTGACGATGATGAGCGTCGGCCTTCTGGTGCTGCGGCTGATCGAGCAGACGGCACTGGCCCGGCAGCCGGATCTGCGGTCGCGCCCGCAGACCCTGCGGCTGACCCTCGCGGCCGCCGGTGCGGTGTTCCTGATCGTCTGGGCATCGCTGGCGGTGCACTACAGCCACCTCGACGACGTGCTGGCGCTGCTCTTCGCGGCACTGGCGATCCGGGCGGTCCTCGCTGACGTCCCGGCACTGGCGGGACTGAGCCTGGGCTTGGCCGTGGACGCCAAGCCGTGGGCTCTGGTCTTCCTGCCGCTGGCTCTCGCCGTGGCCCGCGACCGACGACGGCATGTCGCGTTCTACGCCGTCGCCGTCGTGCTGCTGGCCTGGCTGCCCTTCGTCGTCGCCGACCCCGCGACGCTGGGTGCGACCCAGTACCACATCGTCAACGAGCCGTCCTCGGCGCTGCGCGCGCTCGGGGTGTCGGCGGCAGGGACGCCGTCGTGGGACCGGCCGGCGCAACTCGTGCTCGGCTGCGTGCTTGGGGCGGCCGCGATCCTCCGGGGGCGCTGGGTGGCGGTGCCGCTGCTCGGCATCGGCGCGCGACTCCTGCTGGATCCCGGCGTCTACGACTACTACTCGGCGGGATTCCTGCTCGGCACCTTGCTCTGGGAGGCCCTGGGGCTGCGTCGGCCCGTGCCCGTCTGGTCGCTGGTCTCCTTCGGCGCCCTGTACCTCGCCCCGAGGCTGACCAACGACGCGCAGATCCTGGGCGACCTCCGACTCTGGCTGGTTCTCGGGGTGACCCTCAGCGTCCTGCTGGGCTCCACGGGACTGGTGCATCGCGTCGAAACCGAACGAGGTCGCCGCCGGCGCCCACCGACTGCCTCCCCGAGACCCGTGGGTCGCCCAGTCGGTCGGCGCGGAAGCGGGCAGGTGGACCGTGCATCACTGAGCGTGACTGTCGCGAGCCCGGGCACAGGCTCTGTAACTACCGCGTCGTTGACAGGGAAAGTCGCGCTGGTGACAGGGCGACCAGCGGCACCGGGGGCAGCCGCCGCGGAAACGCACGCCGAGTGCGGCACGCACGTACTGGTGGCGAGCCGGGGCCGAGGGCGCGGCGGGGCCGTCGTCGAGGCCATCCGGTAACACGGTGGCACGGCGGACTTCGCGGTTGCCGACCTGCTGGACGCCGACTCGGTGCGACAGTAGGCTCGGCAAGCCGTCGAACTGGGCGGTGGCCGGGTGGACACCCTGGTCAACGGCGCGGGCAGCTACCCTCTCGGGGGCCACCGAGCAGACGCCGCGGAGCGGGTTTGACGCCGTGTACGCACTGGATGTGAAGACCCCCTTACAATCTGGTGGCGGTACTCGCGCCGGCGATGGCCGAGCGGGGCAGCGGGGCGGTCATCAACGTCAGCACCATGGCGGCCGCGCTCGGCGTCTCGGAAATGGCACTGTACGGCTCGAGCAAGATGGCCGTGAACCTACTGACCAAAGCCTGCCGACTACGGCCCGCGCGGGGTCCGGGTCAACGCCGCGCAGCAGACCGAGCAGACGCAGGGCGGGGCGGACGCGGCGTGACCCGCTCCCCCGCCGTCCCAGGTGGCACCCTCGTCCTCGACAGCGAGGGCCTCGCCAAGGCCGTCCTGCGAGACGGCACCGTCACCGGCTGACTCGCCCTCGTCGACGACCTGCGTGTGATCACCTCTACGGCCACCCTCGTCGAGGTGGTCCACCCCTGGATCAACCGCCCGGCCCTGGAGTGGACCCTGTCCCGCCTCGTCGTCGAACCGGTCACGGAGTCGATCTCCGGCCACGCCGCCCGATTCACGCTGATGAAGGAGACCGGCCGGGGCAGCTACCAGACCCCCGACACGTACGTCGTGCCCAGAAACCCCTCGTCCGTCAAAACCGTCACCGTCCCCGCCACCTTCTTCCTCAACGGGTGGGTCCACCTCGTGATCCAGGACATGCTCGCCGACCCCGAATGGGCCGACATCCTTACCGACGAGGACAAACGCGCCCTTAACCCCACCGACAAGCCCGCCAAGCCCCCGGTCCGCTAACCGCCCGGGCAACGGGTGCTGCGGTGGGCGGATTTCTCGCTCCGGCCCAGCGCGGCCATCCCTGGACGGGCTGGTCCTTCTCCGCCAGGTGGGGCACCAGGGAGACGCTGAACGTCACGCTGGTGGAGCCCGAGCTGGTGGTGGAAGTCGGCGTCGACGTCACCCGCGACGCCTCCGGCCGATGGCGCCACCCCGCACGCTGGCACCGCGCCCGCCCCGACCTCTCCCCCTCCGACGTCCCCCGCCTGACGCCGCTCTGACTGCGGCGCAGCGCGGCGGCCCCGGCCGACGCGCGAGGAGCACCGGCGGCGCCTAATCCCCTCGCCCGCCGCCCGGAGCCTGTCCCACCCACCCACTTCCTTGTTCTTCCTGCTGTGGGGCGTGGTCCGGGGGCGTAGAGGGGATGTCGGGCTGCCGACCGCGGCCGGATCTGCGTGGTGGCCTGCGGGTTTGTGGGTCGGTGCGCGAGGACGTGCGGTCGGTTGTCGGGCGGGTTGTCGGAGGGGATGTCGGCCTGGTCGACGGAGGCGTTGTCGCATCGTGACCTCCGGGGGCTCTGGTGGTCGGGGTTCCGGTAGAGGCCGGCTGCTGGCCTGGGCGATACACGCGGCGCCAGGACAGCGCCGCATCCGGATGGGAAGCGAGCAAACCCATGACGAACGTGGACGCGGGCAACGGGGACCGGCTGGCGCTGGCCGTGCTGACGCAGTACCGAATGGCCACCACCGAGCAGATGCACCGGATGATCGCCCCCGAGGTACGCATCGAACAGACGAGGCGACGGCTGGCCCGACTGCGCCAGGAGGGACTGACCGCGCGCATCACCCTGCCGCAGGCCGGACGGCTGAGGATGTGGTTCCCCACCCGCTACGGCGTGCAACTTGCCTCCGAATGGCCCGAGATGCGCGGCCGGCGGCCGTCGAAGACAGTGTCCGACCCGACCGCCGCGCGACTGCGTGCCGGTCACGCGCTGACGGTGACCGAGACCGCGCTCGTCTTCCTCGAGGATGCCCGCCGCCGCGGCGAGCTGTGCCGGCCCCTCGACTGGCTGACCGAGGTCCACCACCCGATCGGGAGCGGCGAGGCCGTCATCCCCGACGCCCTCATGTACTACCGCCGCGGCAGCCAGGACGGCGACAGCGGTGCGATGCTGCGGGCCTTCGTGGAAGTCGACCGGGCCACCATGGGCCCCGAACGCCTCGCCGCCAAGCTGCCCGCGTACGAGCGCTTCTACCGCTACGTGCCCACGATCCCGGGGCGCCGCCGGCCGTCCATCGGCCAGAAGCCGGAACTGGAGGACTGGCGGCGGCACTACCCGCTGTTCCCGCGGCTGCTGTTTGTCCTGGACGGCACCGGCCCCACCGGCATCGAGAACCGGATCACCGAAACCTGCACGCCGCCGCCAGGCAGTTGGCGCCGTCCCGCTTCCTGCAGGACGTGCCCATCCTCGCGGCGTCGCTGGCCGACCTGCTCCACCACGGCCCCTCCGCACCCGTATGGCGCCCCGTCCAAAACCCCGACCAACGCGTCAGCTGGATGCACCCCCACTCATAGCCGCCCGGCACAGCCGCCCACGCCCCTCTGCGTATCGGCTGCGCACGACGCACCCCGACCACAGACCCGTCCACGGCAGGTCACAACGTCGCGCAGCCGATGCACAGCGATTGCGCAGACCACGTCGGCTGATTGCGCAGACGCTGCGCAACTCACCGCTGCACAACCGCGCAGGCACACCCGGCCCGCGATGCTCAACCGCGCGCCCGGTGTGCGAGAGACGTATCCACCGCGCGCAGCCCCTACCAGCGATGGACAGGGCCGACCACACCGGTGGTGGGGGGCGGTGGTGGGGCCCCACCACCGCCCCCCACCACGCTGCGGGAGCTTTCCCCTCGTTCGGCCCCGTCCACGGGCGAGAGCAATCGGCAATGCCCCGTCCTGGATCGCGGTCCTCATCCTGCTCCCCACCCTGCTCGGGGCGGGAACCCAAAACTTCACCGCGGTACTCGCCGGCATCTCCACCCACCGCACGGAGTCAGCACAACGACGACAGCGCGACCGGCTCCTGGATCTCGCCGACCTCGACCGGGGCCTGACCCACCTCGAACGCATCACGCAGCACACCCCCGCCCGACTCGAGCGACAGACCTCAGCCCGGATCGCCCCCGTAACGAAACGATGGGGCCAGGTGTGCTGTCAGCACCCCGTCCGCTCGGCGGGCGCTGGCTGCACCACACCGGACTCTCGCGGCCGCGGGTGCCGGCTGTCACTGTGACCACACTCGCCCTGCGCTGTGGAGCCGCAGTCATCGGGCAGCGGCCCCACCGGACGTTCGCACCGTGCGGGTCTGAAATTCCCGAGGGCGTCCGCCCGTGCCGGCGACGGACGAAGGAGGGGGCGACAGATGGCGGCCTGCCATCTGTGGCCCCCTTTCGGTGCGCGGGCGAGTACGCCCAGCCAGCCAGCTCGGTTAGAGTCCGCCGACCTTGACGGGGAACTTCTGGATCGTCGCGACGGTGGTGTCCGGGTTTTCGAGGTCGATGAGGTCGACCGGGTTCTGCAGCTGGTACACGTCGCCCTTCGGCGGGAACTCGGTGAGCGAGCCGATGAGCTTCGCCGGGGCCCTGGTGGTCAGGACCAGCGGCTCGGCCGCAGCACGCTCTGGCTGATCGATCACCATGGTGAAGCTCAGCACCATGACCTGCTCGAACTTCGGAGGGAAGCGCTGCGTGAGCCGCAGGAGCGACTTCGGGTCGACATCCACGTCGTTCTGCTCAATGGTGATCGACCCGCCGGAGGCCCGTCCGCTCCCACACGTCTCTCTGCCACGCATCCTCAGGTGCTTCTCCGCAACCGTGTCCGCCCGGTGCGCGGCGTCCTGGGCAACGACGTCCTCCTCGACAGACCCGGCCACGTGTGCACGGCAGGTCTGGCCCTTCAGCGTGAACTCGAAGTCTCCGGCCAACGGCTCGTAGTCCACCTCACCGACCGGTGGCAGCTCAGCCGCGCCTACCTGGGCACGGGTTGCCGGACCAACCGACGGCGTTGCCTGCGCCATGGACGGCACAAGGCAAACCAGCCCCGCCATGCCCGCAACCGCACCGGCCGCCGCACGGCTGCCGGTGATTCCGAATCGAGCGTTCACTGCATCCTCCACAGAAGGCGCCAAGATCATCATCTGAACCGTGACACCCGCACGCACGTTCACGCCCGCACGACGCTCCCAGGTCACCCCGTTGGACTCCGCAGGTGACATACGCGAAGAGGCGGCCTCCATCCGGAGACAGCACGAAGAAAATCAATGGCCACAAGCGGCACCTGATCGTGGACACCAAGGAGCTGCCGCTGTTCGTCATGGCCACCCCAACCGACATGACCGACCGCGATGCGGCCAAGGAAGTCCTCTTCCGGCTGCGGCTGATGTACCCCGAAATCACCATCGTCTGGGCGGACTCCGGCTATGCCGGACAGCTCGTCAACTGGGCGAAGGTGAACCTCGGACTGACTCTGAAGGCCGTCAGCCGGCCGGAGAACACCCCCCGGGTTCGTCACCCTGCCCCGCCGCCGGGTCGTCGAGCTCTCCTGGTCTCGCGGGTCGAGTGCTGCTGGCCAAGACCGTCGGTGCGGCCGGCTGGGCCGGCCGCACCGACGGTCACTGGCGCTCAGAACCCTGGGCTCACCCAGTGCGCCACGACTGAGGTGCGTCCGCCGTCGTTGCTGAGAACGGACGCGTTGCCCTCTCCGCTGTAGCGGCCGTGGAGCGTCACGTTCTCCCCGGTCTGGAAAGTGACCAGGACCGTCTGTCCGACCGTGTCCTGGACGGATTCGGAGTCCGGGCCCTGGCGGCCGTGCGTTGTTTCACTGCCCTCGATGCGCACACCGTCCTTTCCTAACCACGTGTGGATCCACAGGGCCTTCTGATTGCCCGACGTGAACGAGGTGCGGACGTGATAGGTGAGCTCCCACACCCCGGGAAAGGGGATCGTGAGTTCCGGCACCTCGGAGATGCGCTCTGCGGTGGTGGTGAGGGCGTGGTTGAAGGTAAGCGGACCGGTCTGTACCCATTGCGAACCGCCCTGTACGGAGGCCGCAGTCGTCGTCGCTGTCATAACTGGAACGTTAGCTTTGATCACACAGAGTAACATCGATGCTTCCGGCAAACCCACTATTCGAGTGGTCAGGAAGCTCAAGCCAGCACAGAAACAGGCGCACAGCGCAGACGGTACGCGTCACTCGCGGCGCGTACTGCGCCCTCTTGCGGCCACTCCTCTTCGTGAGCTTCGGTCGGCGGCCGTCCGGTGTGCACGAGGGAGCCGGCCGCCTCGGCGACCGACTCGGGTGTCGCGTAGACGCGCCGGAGTGAGGTGACCGGGCCGCGGGGCATCGAGTATCCGGAGCCGACATAGGCGTACGCCTAGATCCTCCCGGGGCGGAGCTGGCCGGTCAGGTACTCAGGGTGTTGCGGTCAGGAGCCGCGGTGAACGCAGAAGAGCCCGATGCCCCGACCGGCGGACATCCGCATGGGCTACGCCAGGTGCTCGGCTCTCGGCAAGGTGCTCGACTCGCAGCTGGACGCTTTCACCAGGTGCGTCGCAGTCGGGTGAGTGCTGGCGAGTGCTGCGTCTGTTTACCGGCGGAGGGAGCGACGATACCGGCAATGGGTTCTCCCGAGGGAAAGGATCGCCGTGCGCCGTGCATTGATCGTCGTTGATGTGCAGAAGGACTTCTGCGAGGGCGGCAGTATTCCGGTGAAGGGCGGCGCGGGCAGGGCCGTCGCCATCGCCGACCTGGTTCGGCGCGCTGACGGGAGTTACGCGCACATCGTCGCCACCCGTGACCACCACATCGACCCGGGGGCCCACTTCTCCGAACACCCAGACTTCCAGAACTCCTTCCCCGAGCACTGCGTCGTCGGCAGCGAGGGAAGCGAGTTCCATCCGGACTTCGCGCCCGCCGTCACCTCTGGCGGCGTCGACGAGGTCTTCTACAAGGGGGCACACTCCGCCTCGAAGAGCGGTTTCGAGGGCTCGGCCCAGGACGGCACGTCACTGGCCGACTGGCTGCGTGCCCGCCACATCAGTGATCTCGACGTCGTCGGCATCGCCACCGACCACTGTGTGAAGGCCACCGCGCTCGACGGCGTACGAGCGGGCTTCGCCGTCCAGGTCCTGCTCGACTACACCGCCGGCGTCGCCGCCGACACCACCAGCACCGCGATCAGTGAACTACGCCAAGCAGGTGTGGCGCTGAGCGGCGAGCCAGTCGTCCTCGCCTGAAAACCTCTGACGCTTCCGCCACGGGACCGGCCCGCCACCGGCGCGCTGTCCGTGTCACGAGTCTCGGAGCCTCCAGCGGCCGTCATCCGACTGGCTGCGGAGGCCCGCCCTCAGGCTGCGGGGACCGACAAATGCGCGCCTCGAAGGCGATCGAGTCGGTCAACGCGCGGATATGCGCCGGACGG
This sequence comes from Streptomyces sp. RLB3-17, assembly GCF_007113425.2. Lineage (NCBI taxonomy): Bacteria > Bacillati > Actinomycetota > Actinomycetes > Kitasatosporales > Streptomycetaceae > Streptomyces > Streptomyces sp. RLB3-17. The sequence goes on from NZ_CP041610.2 coordinate 1,466,257, forward strand.
TCAAGGCCTGCGGGCACTTCCCGAGCAAGCCGCTCTGACCGGTGACGGTCTTGCGCCCCTCTACGGCCGCCGCCCCGGGCCGACGCGCCGGCGCTGTCTTCGATCGGGTGACAGGGCGGGGAATCGGCGTCGGTGCGGTGGCGTGCCCGCGAGGCTCGGAGCATGCGTATCGCGGTGCTGGATGTGGACGGGACTCTGATCGCCGGCACGCTGGCCGGTCCGCTACCGGCCATGCTGGCCGAGGCGGGTCTTGCTCCCGAGGACCGGCTGGGGCTGCTGCGCCGGGCGCAAGTGGCCTCGGATGCGGAGGACGCGCTGGCGGTGGCGCGGATGAACGAGCTGTTCGCCGCGATGCTGACCGACGTGCCGTGCCGGGCGGTGTCCACGGTGACGGCCCGGCTGTGGCAGCGGCAACGTGCGCGGCTGTTCGCCTTCACCAGGCCGCTGGCCGCGGCACTGAAGGAGGCCGGCTATGTGCCCCTGCTGATCTCGGGTGGCCCACAGGAGATGGTGGCCCATCTTGCCGGTGAGCTGGGCGTGCCCCTGTTCCGCGGCACCCGGTTCGAGACGGCTGACGGGCTGTACACCGGACGCGTCGCCGCCGCGGTCGTCGGCGGGAAGGACGGAGCTGCACAGGATCTGGTGGGCGACGAGCGCATCGACTGGCCGGGTTCGCTGGCAGTGGGCAACTCGCTGGGGGACGTCTCGTCGCTGAGCCGGGTCGGCCGACCCGTGCTCTTCGAGCCGACGCCCGCTCTCAGGCTGCTGGCCCGCCACCGCTCTTGGCCCGTGTGTGACCGCACCAGCCTGCTCACCCACCTGCGCGACCAAGCCGCCCTGACCGTGCCCCTGCCGGCCCCGGCCCGCGACGTGCCGTCAGCTCACCGCGCGATGGCGGCGATGTCGGTGGCCGGCGCGGTCCGGCTACTGACTGAGCGGCTGCTGGCCCAGGTCAGTGGGCAGGGAGCCGTCACGGGCGAGTGCTGCAGCCGGGTCACCGAGTCGGCCCTGATGCTGACCCTGCTGCGCCGGGCGAAGGCCCTGCCGGGCGTGCAGAGCCGGCTGCACGCCTACCTGTCGCGCAGCCGCAGGGCCGCCAACACCTTCGATGCCGCGGTCATCGACGCCACCCTGCACGGCATCGTGCCGGCGGACCGGCACCGGCTCATCGAGCAGACCTTTGCCGGCGCCGCCCAGCACTCCTCCGACCGAAAGAAGCTCGCTCTGGAGGCGATCCTCGCCGTCGTGGGACCCGAGCCTTTCCACGTCGAAGCACCCTCCCACGCGTTCGAGCACCACAACGAGGCCACCTGGACCCGCCTGCGGCAGATCGCCATCCATCACCTGCACGTGCCCGACCCCGTCGCCCCGGAACTGACCGCACGACTGCTGCGGCTGACCGAGCGCGGCCAGGCCCGGGGGATCACCGAGGGCAACGTGTTCGCGCACCTGTTCGCGCTGCTGTCGCTGCAGCGGACGGTGCCCGGACACCGGGTCATCCACGAAGGCATCACCGCGCTGGCCAAAGCCGTCCGCGACGACGGCGGCATGCCCTTCATCACCAGTGAGGAGATCTTCTGCACCGCCACCGCCGGCCTCGCCCTGGCCCGCGCCGGCGCCGACCGGCAAGTCCTGCTCGTCATGGGCGACTACCTCGCGGTCCAGCAGGTCGGCAACGGCGGCTGGGCCTACGCCCAGGACGTCGGACAGACCGACACGGACACCACCGCCCACGCCATGGCCTTCCTGCACACGGTCAACCCCGAGCGATACCGGGCACACATCCACACCGCCCGGCGGAACCTGACCACACACCTGGGCGACGACGGAGGGGTGCCCACCTACCTGCCCGGCCAGCCCTCCGAGCCGACCATGACCGCCAACACCATCACCGCCCTACAGCCGTTCCACTTCGCCCACGCCTCCCTGCTGGAGGGGGCAACCCGCTACCTCCTCAACGCGCAGAAAACCGACGGCACTTTCGAACGCAGCTGGAGCCTGAGCGAAGCCAACGCCATGCTCCGCGCCCTGAACGCCCTCACACTCGCCCACCGCCACAACCCTGCAAACCATCAGGGACGTCTGGGCCCGGCCATCGACTCCATCCACCAGCGCCTGCTCGTCACCTCGAACGCCGACGGCGGCTGGGGCCAGACCCCTGGAGAGGACAGCGACCCGATGAGCACCGCCTACACCCTCACCGCGCTCGCCCCCACCCACCGCGACCACCCCACCGTCCAGGCGGGCCTGCACTACCTGCTCAGCCGGCAGAACCCCGACGGCGGATACAGCTCCGTCTCCGACCAAGCCGCCCCCCGCCCGCTGCGCTACACCATCCCCGTCCTCACCGACATCTTCGTCCTCCTCGCACTCACCCACTACGTCTGAGTCAGCACCAACCCCAGCTCGGCTCGCTTTGTACCGCCAGGACCGCAACTGTGCTTCTTCCTGGTCGTTGCTCACCGTACGGCTGCGTGGGGCGGGACTGTCCTGAAGTTGGCTCTGACTTGATTTTCGTAGCGGGTGATCGTCCCGTTGACCCGAAGATCAGTTGAGCAGGATGCGCTGGCGGAGGAGGGCGAAGCCGGCTCGTCCGTAGGTCTGGCGCTTGAGGAGCTTGGTCTTGTTGTTGATGCCCTCGGTGGCTCCGTTGCTGTAGGGCAGGTCGAGACCGGCTTGAACGGCGTCTTGGTCCTTCTGAAGGCCGCGGACGAAGGCGTGCAGGGCGGGGAGGTCGTCGCCGTTCACGGCCTCGATCCATTCGGCCAGGGCCGCGTGCCCGGTGGTGGGATGTTCGTGGTGGGCCAGTAGCTTGGCGAAAGCGGTGACGTGGCTGGTCAAGGCGGTCATCTCGGGGCAGACGGCGGTGAGTTTGTCGCGGTGGGTCCCCGGCTCATCGGCCAGGTGGTCGGGGTCGGTCATGATCCAGGAGGTGAGGCGGCGGACGGACGGGTCGGCCAAAGACTCCTCGGCCCGGCCCTGTTCGAGGTAGCGGACTAGCAGGTTCGGGCTGCCGGTGTAGCCCAGTACGCGGATCTCCGCGAGGAGGGTGGTGGTGGCCACCGGACCGGCCGCGCGGCGAGTCCGCAGGTGGTCGCGGTAGGGATCGACCAGGCAGCGCCGGTACTGAGGGGGCCGGATCAGCTGCGCGGGGTCACCGACGCGGGCGTACCGTTTGACGGTGTTCAGCGCGAGGCCCAGGCGTCGGCCGGTCTCGCACAGACTCACCCCGGTCTCGAGTGAGGCGTGCACGGCGGCATGGGTCTGCAGGACACGCGCGTTGCGCGACCCGGGCGTCGCCTCGGGGGGCACCGCGCGCCAGCACGCGGCGTGCGCGGCCACCGTCTTCTCCACCGCGGCGGCGAGGTTGTGCCACAGGTGCCATCGGTCGCTGACCTGCACCGCGTCGGGGGCTCCCTGACGGATGCCCTCGGCGTAGCCGGCCGAGCCGTCCCGGCATACGACCTCCACCCCGGGGTGTGCACGCAGCCAGGCGGTCAGCGTCTCGGCGGTGCGGTCGGCCAGTACGTCGACGCGGGCGTGGGTGATCACGTCGATCAGGACGGTGGCGTAGCGGTGACCGCGCCGTAGCGCGAAATCATCGACTCCCAGCACCTGCGGAACCGGCAGGACGGGGAGCGGAAGTGCCATCAGCATGGTCAGCAACGTGCTGCAACTGACCAGTTGATGCAGGTGAGGCAGTAATCGGACGGCGGTCTTGCCGACGAGCGCCGCCGCGACAGCACTCAGCAGTTGCTGCAGGGCAGGGGTGCGTCGCTGGTAGCGCACGGTCAGTCCATCGACCTGCTCCACGAACGTGGTCTTCGAACACCCGGGGTTCTCGCAGTACAGGCGGCGGACCGAGAGGTCGACCGTGACCGGCCGGCCCCCGACCGCCTCGTCAGCGACATGCCGTTCGTACCGGCTGTGCACCCAGTCCGATAACCAGCCACAGCCCGAACACGCCACCGCGACACCGTCCCGGGTCCGGGCCATAATCTGGATCAGATCCCCGCCAGCCTGCACTTCCCGTACCTGCACCGCGGCCAGCTGCGGCAGCAGGACCTCCAACTCGAGGGCATACACCCACCAGTCTGCGCCCAGGGCAGGGAGAACCACGACGGGTTCGATCACCCGCTACGAAAATCAAGTCAGAGCCCTGAAGTTTGTGTGTCTGGCCTGGTGTGACCCGAGTTGGCATGAGATGGGTTCTCTGCCGGGAAGGATCACAGATGGGCAGCAAGGACGAACCAGGCCCCGTTGAGAGCGAGCACCAGGTGCGGACGGGGGCGGAGTTGGCGCGGATCGCTGAGAAGAACCGGGACTTGGCCGAGGAGTTGGTGGAACGGGCCCGACGGGACGGGCTCCAGTTGGTGGGCGAGAGCGGTCTGCTCACCGGGCTGGTGAAGCTGGTCCTGGAGGGTGCGCTGGAGGCCGAGATGGCCGAGCACCTGGGCTACGAGAAAGGAGACCCGGCCGGCGCGGGGCCGGGCAACCACCGCAACGGCACCAGCCGCAAGACCGTGCCCTCCCAGGCGGGGCCGGTGACCATCGACATCCCCCGCGACCGCGCGGGATCGTTCACGCCACAGATCGTGCCCAAGCACGCCCGCCGCGTCGAGGGCTTCACCGAGACCATCGTCTCCCTGTACGCGAAGGGCCTGACCACCGGGGAGATCCAGGCCCACCTCGCGGAGGTCTACGACGTGGAGGTCTCCCGCGACCTGGTCTCCCGCGCCACTGCCCAGGTCGCCCAGGACCTGTCCGCCTGGCGCACCCGGCCGCTGGACCGCGTCTACGCGGTGCTGCTGATCGACTGCATCTACATCAAGATCCGCGACGGCGCGGTCGCGAACAAGCCGGTCTACATCGCGGTCGGCATCAACCTCGACGGGGACCGCGACGTGCTCGGGATGTGGGTCGGCACCGGCGGCGAGGGCGCCAAGCAGTGGATGACCTGGCTGACCGAACTACGCAACCGCGGCGTGGGGGACGTCCTGATCGCCTGCTGCGACGGCCTCAAGGGGCTGCCGGAGTCGATCAACGACGTGTGGCCCCAGACCGACGTCCAGCTCTGCGTGGTCCACCTCGTGCGCACCAGCCTGCGCTACTCGGCCAAACAGCACTGGGCCGCCATCGCCCGCCAGCTTCGCGAGGTCTACACGGCCAAGACCGCCGACGAGGCCGAGCAGCGCTTCGCCCGCTTCGAAGAGGAGTGGGGCCAGCGCTACCCCGCGGTGATCGACACCTGGCGCCGCAACTGGGAACACGTGATCGTCTTCATGCGCTTCCCGGCCCCGATCCGCCGCGTCGTCTACACCACCAACATGATCGAGTCCCTCAACTCCCGCTTCCGGCAAGCAACGCGGCGGCGCGGCCACTTCCCCGACGACGACGCGGCATTGAAGGTGCTCTACCTGGTCATCCGCAACCCGATCAAGAACCGGGCCAACGTCACCGGCAAGACACCCGCCTGGAAGCAGGCCATCAACAGCCTCGCCAGCTACTACGGGGACCGCGTCACCAACCACTGACAGGAATCATCCACACCAGGCCGCACACAAAGATCCAGACACTCCCAGTGAAGGCAGCTGTTCACGGGTTTGGGAGGCGCCCAGATCAACGACGGGGTGATGTTCACGATTTTTGAAGGCGCTGGGGTTCTTGCCAGGGGAGCATCGGGATGCTCCTGGTGAAAGATCCTGGTCACGCAGATCTCGAAGGCCGAGCTGCACGCGGCGATCCGACGTGATCGCCGTGGCGGCACGAAGATGCGGGAGCTCGAGCGTCGGTGATCGACGGGATACTGCGGACGGACCTCGACGCGCCCCGCAAGCAGCGGCGCACGATCACCGGATCTTCCACCGGCTTGTCACTGCCGGGCCCGCCAGGTCCTGTCTGGTCTATCAGGCCGGATCAGCGAGCGGCATCTGACACGGTCAACTGGCAAGGCGGCCGGAAGGCCCGTGTCCGCTCGGCGCCGTCGCTATCGGGCATGCCGGAAGCGAGCCGCGCGTTGAGGCGGTCCGCGCCCCCGCGCTGTCGGCTTGGCAGGGCTCCGGGACTGTGAAACGCTCGTTTTATGGCATATCTGTCCTGCGTCGGGACATCGATCTCGAACGGTTGAGTCCGGCTGTCTCTCGGAAGTCCCCCGGATCCAGACTCCCGTTCGGGAGTAAGGAACAGCCATGAGGACGACTGAGCGCGCTCACGACCGCGACGACCACAGTGACCCCACCTTGTACCGCACTCCGGCGGATGCCGTCGCCGCGCCCCCGGAGAAACTCGCCTATGTCGTCGGTTTTGACCCGGCCGCACAGCGGGCGGACGCGTTGTTCACCGTCGGCACCGATCCCGAATCCGCCGAATACGGCCGCGTGATCTCCCGCGCCGACCTGCCTGGCCTGGGCAACGAACTGCACCACTTCGGCTGGAACGCCTGCTCGAGCGCGCTGGCCCATGCCGGTCATCATCACGCTGCGCGGCGCTACCTCATCATCCCGGGACTGCGCTCCTCCCGGCTGCACATCTTCGACACCGGCCCCGATCCCGCCCGCCCGCGCCTGGTCAAGGTGGTCGAGTCCGAGGAGTTGGCCGACAAGGCCGAATATTCGCGTCCGCACACACTCCACTGCGGTCCCGACGGGGTGTTCCTGTCCTGCCTGGGCGGCGCGGACGGTGCGGACGGGCCTGGCGGCGTCGCGCTGCTGGACCACGAAAGCTTCGAAGTGCTGCGCGCCTGGGAGAGTGACCGCGGACCGCAGCGGTTCGCCTACGACCTCTGGTGGCATTTGCGCCAGAACATCGCCGTGACCAGCGAGTGGGGCACCCCCTCGATGTACGAGGACGGCCTCGTCCCCGAACTGCTGCTGGATCGCCAGTACGGCCACTCGCTGCACTTCTGGGAGCTGGACTCCGGTCGGCACCTGCAGCGCGTCGATCTGGGGGACGAGAACCAGATGGTGCTGGAGCTGCGTCCCGCGCACGACCCCGAGGCAACGTGGGGGTTCGCACACGCCGTGGTCAACGTCGAGGACCTGTCGGCGTCGGTGTGGCTGTGGAACCGGGAGGGCGAGGACTTCGTGGTCCGCAAGGTGATCACCATCTCTGCCGAGCCCGCGCAAGCGGAGGACCTGCCTCCGGCGCTGCAGCCGTTCGGCGCCGTTCCCCCACTTATCACCGACATCGACCTGTCGGTGGACGACCAATGGCTGTACGTATCCACATGGGGAACCGGCGATCTGCACCAGTACGACGTGAGCGACCCGTTCCATCCGAGGCAGACCGCGTCCGTGCGTCTTGGCGGCATCGCCAGCCGACAGCCGCATCCCGCCGAGCCGGACACTCCGCTGACCGGCGGAGCGCAGATGGTCGAGCTCAGCCGCGATGGGCGGCGCGTGTACCTGACGAACTCCTTGTACAGCGCCTGGGACGCGCAGTTCTATCCCGCGGGCATCGACCCGTGGATGGTCAAACTCGACGCCGACACCTCGCACGGCGGGCTCTCCGTCGACAGCCGCTTCTACCCGCACGGCCCGGACTTCCTGGGCTTGCGCGTGCACCAGACGCGCCTGCAAGGCGGCGACGCCTCCTCGGATTCGTACTGCTACCGCAGCTGACCGCTTGTGCTCCGCGAGGGCCTGCTGAAGGTCGTGTTGTTCCGACTCGGCTCGGGGGCCGCTAGATGCGGAGTGCGCCGAGGATTTGGCGGCACATATCGGCGCAGCGGCGGGTCGCATCCGAGCACATCCGACGGAGCCGGTTCGCCCGGGCACTGCACACGTAAGCCCGCCACCTTCGGAGGGAGGGGACATGTCCTCCGTGCTCTACGCAGCAGGCGCGCACACTGACGACGCAACCGGGTGGCAGCTGCCCTCCACCGAAACGCTGGTGGCCGTGGTGCTGGTGGCTGTGGCCACTGTGGTGGGCGCCTGGCTAACACGGCGCGGATCCGGCCGGTCGGCGCTTCTGCTGGCCGCCGCGTCAGGGATATTGCTGATCATGGCGGTTCTCGATCTTCTGCCCGACGCGTGGGACGAGGCCCATGAGGCCGGCGTGCCGCTGTGGGCGGTGCCGGTCACCGCGCTCGCCTCGTACGGGGTGATGGGTGCCGTGGTCCGTATCGGCTGCCCGTGCAGGCCAGGTCGTGCGGGCGGCGTCGGCGCGGCATCAGGGCTCGCTCTGCACCGCTTCTTGGAGGGGGCGACCCTGGCGCTGACCGCCTCGGTCGCCGTGGTGGCGGCGCTCCTCGTGCACGCGGCCAGCGAGGGCCTGGCGCTGGCCGCTCTGCTGGGGGTGCAACCGAGGCGGCGTGTGGCTCCGTGGATCGGGCTGGCCTGCTTGAGCCTGGTCGCGGGAGCCTTCGTGGCGAGCGCTTTGCCCATTCCGGACGGCATCATGCCGCTGCTGCTCGCCTTCGTTGGCGGCGTACTCGCGCAGGCGGCGTGGGTGGCGCTCGCACTCGCCCATCAGCAGCGGCCCGTGGACCGGCGAGTTCTCGGGGTCCCGGCTGTGATGGCGATGACTCTCGCGGCCGTCCTCACCGCGCTCTTTGTCTTTGTCGGGACAGTCAACCGCTGAACGCGACCTGTCACACGAGGGCCATGAAGGTCGCGGGAACCGGCGGGCGCGGCCGTGCGACTCTCTGCCTTCGGCCCGCGAGGTGCGGAGACCGGCATGGAGGCAGAGCACACGGCCACGCAGACCTGTCGTCCCCAACGTCCTCACTGGATGCAGGCGGCGGCCAGGTCCTGTTCCGGTACGTGGAGGTCGCGCCGCAGCTGTGCCCCGGTGATGCCGAGGAGGCGGTTGCCTTCGACGGCTTCGTACAGGACCCGGAGCACCTGTTCGCGGTAGGTCTTGCGTTCCCGCAGTGTGGCCATGACCGCGTCCTCTCGTGTGCGGGGGTGGGCTCCGGGCCCGGGGCTCTCAGATCTCGTCGCAGTGGGCGCCCGCGCCGGCAGGGGTCCGGCTGGCGGCCAGCCAGGAGCGGGCGGGGCCGGCGGCTGCTGCCGTGTCCACGGTGAGGTGGAGGCGAGTGTCGCCGTCGGGGCCGGGATAGCTGCGCTGTTCCGCTGCGGCGAAGCAGTGACGAAGCGCTTCCGCGACCGCGCGGGCGGCTTCGGGCGTGTGCGCGATAATCCGGACCTCGGCCTGCCCGAGCGACGGCAGTATCTGGGTCTCGATGCACTTCACGTGGGCGTGTTCCCTTTCGGAGTGGGCGGGAAGCCGACGGGCGGGGGCGCCATGGCGCCCCGCCCGCTGCCCCCGGTCGGAGGAAGGTCTGTTCCTCACCGGTCGGCATCCGTGCGGAGGGCTCGACGACTGGTGTCGTCCGGCAGGCCGGGAGGTCTCGGCAGGGGGTCGCTGAAGTGGTAGGCCGCGATCCGCGCGTCGTGCTGGGCGTTCAGCAGGTGGATCCAGTACATTCCGATGCCGGTTGCCAGGATGATCAGCGCGACGAGGACGATGGTCTCCATGTCGCTCACCTCCAGGTGCTTGCGGGCAGAGGGAGGGCGCATCGTCTCATCGGGTACCCGAAGGGGGACATGCAGGCCCCGCCTTCGCCCTCCCAGGTGGCTTCCCGGCGCGCGGCGTCGCGGATGCCGCGCCTGATGGTGGCTTCGTTGGCCATCAGGACGCCGGCGGTGAGGACGCTGCCGGGGATCGCGGCGGCGGCCATCAGGCGGGCCGCGGCGGCGGGCTCGGTCTCGGGCGGGATGACGAGGAGGTCCCAGCGCCCCACGGTGTAGGAGAGCAGGATCAGCTTGTCGGGGTCCTGTTCGGTGAACCAGGCCACGTGCAGCGTGCGCCCGTCCACGGGCACCGTGTGGGGGATGACCGGCCAGCGGGTGGGGTTCACGGTGACGCGGGTGATGCGCCCCCAGGGTTCCTCCAGGGCGGCGGCGAGCGGTGGGAGCTCGGCTGCAAGGTCGCGGGAGTAGGGCCACCAGGCCCCGTCCAGCTGGCCGGCGAGGGTGGTCTTCGGGGTGAGGGACAAGCGTGCCGGGAGCTCTGCGGCGAGGTCGCGGGGCGCGGTCCGGTCGAGGGTCGTGGTCATGAGGCGGACCTGCCCCCGGACTGCCCGTCGGCAGTCCGGTTTTTAGGCGATCGCCGGAAATGACACCCGCATGAAAGCGGGTGCGCGAAGTACTTCCGGTGCTTTCACTGTACGCCTGTTCGATGGGCAATGACCGGTGTGACCAGGTATTTTCCTGCGGAGGCGCTGTGGCGAGCGGCGGTGCGGGCGGCGGGAGCACCGTGAAACGACGGCGGGCTCGCGTACGTCGTCGGAGACGTTCGCGGAGATCGATCTCCTCGGCGGTGAGCGGGTCTTCTGGCCAGGCGGGTAGCGGGGGCTCCGTGTCGTGGGCTCCGCAATCGTGGTGCGGCTTTCGACTCAGTCCAGGGCGGCGAGGTGATCGGCGGCGCCCCCGCGCCACTCCATCAGGAAGAGGGTCGCGTCGTCGGTGGTCGTGCCGCCCCGTTCCTCCATCAGGGCGTGGGAGAGGGCGCGCACCACCGCACGCACTCGTTTCTCTGTGTGCTCGATGCGGTTGATCCAGTGGACGAGTTGTTCCTCGCCGAACTGCTCTTCGCCGGCTTCGTGCTCCTCGATGAGGCCGTCGGTGAAGCACAGCACCCGGTCGCCGCGGTGGAGGGTCTGCTCGCTGATCCGGGGCTGTTCACCGCCGAAGCCGACCGGCAGGGTGGTCGGGCTCTCCAGTTGCTGGACGACCTCGTGGTGACGGATCAGCAGCGGTGCGGGATGGCCCGCGTTGACCCATTGCAGATGGCCCGTTGCGATATCCAGGCGCATCATCTGCGCGGTGACGAAGTGCTCGGGCCCGAACTGCCCGGCGATGGCCTGGTCCATGAACGCGTAGATCTCAGCCAGTCCGATGTCGGCGCGTCTGGCGTGCCGGTAGGCGCCGATGGCGACGGTCGCCATGGTGGCGGCGTCCAGGCCGTGGCCCATCGCGTCGATCACTGCCAGATGCAGGATGTCGTCATTGAGGGCGTAGTCGAAGCTGTCGCCGGCGACCTTGTAGGCGGGCTCGAGGATTCCGGCCACCTCGACCTGCGGGACGGACATGGCCAGCGGGGGCAGCAGGGACCACTGGATCTCCGCGGCCAGGCTCATCGGCTCGCGGCGCCGGGCCTGGAAGAACCGGTCGGTGTAGCTGTGCTTGGTGACCAGCGTGTCGGCGACCAGGCCGGCGAGCCTGCGCAGCAGTCGCCGGTCGTCATCATCGGCGGTGTCCAGGGTGAGGGCCATCACGCCCACCTGGTCGCTGCCGTCCAGCAACGGCAGGTACATCCGGACACCGTCGGCCTGTGGCACCTCCACAGGCGTCGCGGACAGGAAGGCCGTGCCGGCGTGGGAGTCACCGATCGGCTCGGGCTCGCCGACGGTCAGCCGCCTACCCGGCAGCGGCACCAGCACCCGCTGGCCGTAGTCCTGCAGGAGGATCGAGACGTCGCGGCCGCCGACCCTCGCCACCTCTTCCGCGACCAGCGGGGCGATCAGCTGCGGCGGCATCTCGTGCGCCCGGTCCAGCAGCACCCCCAGCAGCCGCTCACCGAACCCTTCAGACCGGTCCACCATGGCCTTGTCAGGCCACCGCTCGCTGTCCGCCATGGCCGCCTCCTTCACTCCACCAGAGCCGATTTCGCCTGCTGGATGGGTGTTCCGGGGGGCCGTTTACGGGGCGGCACAGTGTTCGGCCTCGGGGACTTGGAGCTGGCCCCGCTCACCTTGCACCGCAGAGCCGACGCCCGCCCCGACACGCTCGGGTCCACCCGGCCCTCACGGCAGATCCGCTCGAAGACCCACTCATCGGTACACACGGGCTCCTGACACGACCGTGATCAACCCGCACAGAGTGACGTGGCCGACCAGCCTGAAGAGCCCATTACGCCAAAAGCGGCATGTCGTACCAGGTCGGGACGGGTGGCTCTCAACTGTGTGGCTTTGTTCGCCAGTTTGACAGCACTTGTTCAGCGCTTCGGGAGGCGCACAAGCCAGGTCATGTTCGATGTTCACGAGGAGTGACAGCACGCCGCCGCGGGACAGGTCGGCGCCACGCGCGGGTCCGAGGCAGGAGAAATGCATTGCTGTGCCCTCGCGTCGGTCGGCATGCTCATGGCTGTGATCACTGCACACGACTCCACCGATGCCACCGTCGTCATGCCCGTCAGCGTGCGCGACCTACTGCCCCGAGACCTGCCCGCATGCACCTGGTCGGGCTCGGCCACCCACCTGCGCCAAGTAGAGCGAGAGTTGGCGCGCGCTGTGGCCGGCGAGGTGGACTACCTGGCTGTATGCACCCCGGTGGACCTGCCGGTGGCGATCGGCGGCATCGACTACCAGGTTCGCGCGGATGCCGGAACCTTGTGGCAGCTCGCCGTGCTCCCGGCACTCCAGTCCCGCGGCCTGGGAACGCTGTTGATCCGAGCCGCCGAACAGAGGATCAGGAACCGCGGCCTGCGCAGGGCCGAACTCGCCGTGGAGGAGGACAGCCCTCGGGCCCGCGCCCTGTACGAGCGCTTGGGCTACGTCGCGTACGGCCGCGGGCCGGATGCCTGGGACGAGGAAGGTCCCGACGGGTTGATCCGTCGCCACGAGACGATGTGCGTTCTCATGCGAAGGGACCTGTGAGCCCCGCCCCGGTGGTAGATGCCTGAGGGAGCAGACGGGCGGCCAGTTGCCCTCCTTCGGGCGCCAGTCAGTGCCCGAGCCCCGGTGCAGGTGCTGCCGAAACTCGTGAACGTTCGATTCGCACCTCGTCGCCGCCACCCAAAGCGGCGAGCAAGCGCTGTCCGTTCTCGGGTTCTGGCTCAGGTTTTGTTTGCGCCGGGAGGCGCTGTTGGTTCGAGTGGAGGTGAAAGACCGTGCGCCACGAGGCGCTGTGATCCGCGTGCGGGTGTGAGACCCGCACCGTCGTCCCGTCGCAGCGGGACGACAGAAGCAGGGGGTAGCTGGGTCCGGCGAGTCGGCCGGGTCTGGTGGAGAGCAGCCCCGACAACGACGGGACGCACCGGAACTACCGGACGGCGCGGGTCCGGCAAGCGAGACGGGAAGGTGGACGCGAGGAACCAGCGGTGTAAAGCCCCTCAAGACCTCCGCCAGCTCAAACCCGGTGGATCTGGGCTGGATCGCGGTGCGCACTGCCCGTATGGGCAGGAACTCCTGGATCGGATTGATCTTGCCGGTCGGGAGGCCACGGAGAAGGACTGCGGCGTAACCGTGGCGATGCCGCAGGGGCAAAGCTGGCCGCCTCACCCGACGAGCGGATCACAGTGAACGTGGGAACCACCTCGAAGCTTTCGTCTCAGTGCACTCTCCAGGTGCGATGGGGCGGGAAGGCGCGACGTCCGCCGACGGCCCGAGGTGGGGCGGAGGGCTGGTAGTAGTCCGGGGGCGGGAAAGCCGTCCACATGGCGAAGCAGCCCAGCGGATTCAGGTAGTTGAGGAACTGCAATGGACGGAGACGCTGGTGAATACCGGTGATCTGTGGCCCGACCCCGATGGGGCCTGGCTGCGGGTACGACGGATGCAGACCAAGCTGCACCAATGGGCGGTCGATGATCCCGACCGCAGGTTCGATGATCTCTACAACCTTGTCCATCACCCTGACTTCCTCACCGTCGCGTGGGAGAGGGTGAGGGGCAACAAGGGCGCGCGCACCGCCGGCGTGGACCGGGTCATCCCGGCCTTCATCGCCGACGACGCCGACATCGTGGCCTTCTTGAAGAACACGCGGGAGCAGTTGAGGGCCCGCACGTTCACCCCTCTGCCGGTGCGGGAGCGCATGATCCCCAAGCCGGGCAGCGGGGGAAAGCTCAGGAGACTGGGGATTCCCACCGCGATGGACAGGCTCGTGCAAGCCGCGCTCGTGCTGGTCCTGGAGCCGATCTTCGAGGCGTCCTTCAAGCCGGTCAGCTACGGCTTTCGCCCCGAACGACGAGCCCATGACGCGATCGCTGAGGTGCACCACTTCGGCACCAAGGGCTACCACTGGGTGTTGGATGCGGACATCGAAGCGTGCTTCGACAACATCGCACACTCCGCTCTCCTTGAGCGGATGCGCCGACGAGTCGGAGACAAGCGGGTTCTCGCCCTGGTCCAGGCGTTTCTGAAGGCGGGCATCATGTCCGCCGATGGCGAGACCAGGGACACCAACACCGGCACACCCCAAGGCGGCATCCTCACGCCCCCAACGCAATGGGTAACTCGGGCATGAGTCACCCTCCGTAGCGTCTCGATCTTGATGTCGGTCGTCGGGGGCATGTTCACGGACGGGGATGCGGTGCCGGATGGTGATCTTCTCGGGGCCGACGAGGACGTCCTTGACGAGGAGCCGCAGGACGCGCTGGCGCTCGGGGATCTCGGCTGTCTGGGCGTTGTCGCGGAGCTGGGCGAGGAAGCCTTCGAGGTCGTCGGCAAGCTTGAGGTAGGCATCACGGTCGGCGAGCTGGGCGTCCAGCGCGTCGAGTTGGCCGCGCAGGTTGCTCTCCCGGGCCCGCAGGCCGGGCATCCGGGCCCGCAGTTCATCGATGGTGACCAGCTGTTCCTGGAACGCTTCGATCATGCGGGTGATCGCTGCCGTGGCCTTGGCCAGGGCCAGTTCGAGTCGGCTGCGCTGGCGGGTGGCGGGGTCGCTGGTGCGGGCGCGGTCCAGCCGCTTGTCGATCTCGGACCGGATCAGGTGCGGGTCGGCGATCATGCCGATGATGTGGTCCCAGACGAGGGTGTCGAGGTAGTCGGCGCGGACGGGCTTGTTGGTGCAGACCCGGCCTCCCTCGTAACGGTAGTCGTCGGAGCCCAGGCACCGGTAGTAGTAGATCTTCTTGCCTGAGGTGGTGGTGGTCGAGGTGCGGTAGTAGCCGTATCCGCAGTTCACGCAGGCCGACAGGCCCTGGAGCAGGGAGGGGACCTTGCTGTTGCGCGAGGCGAAGCGCTTGTTGTCGGCGAGTCGCTGGGCGGCGCGTTCGAAGGTGGCCGGGCTGACGAGCGCGGGGACGGGGATGGTGATCCACTCCTCGCGGGGCCGGTCCTCGTACTTGACAGCGCGTGGGGTGGTGCGGCCCTCCAGCCTCGCGCGGCGGTTCAGCCCCGGGGACTCGTGGACGGTCCGGGTCTTGCCGAAGGCGGCCTGACCTTGGTAGACGGGGTTGCGGAGCATGCCCCAGACCACGCTTCGGTCCCAGCGGGTCTTCCCGGTGCGGGTGGGGGTGCTGCTGCTGGTGAGCCAGCGGGTCAGGTCCGCGATGGAGGCTCCGTCGTCGGTGTAGCGGCGGAACAGCTCCACCACCAGCGCCGCTTCGGACTCGACGATCTCGTAAGTGGCCCCGCATTCAGGGGTTTTGCGCAGGTATCGGTAGCCGAACGGGGCGCCGCCCAGCACGTTGATGGACCCCGAGCGGGCCCGGTAGGTCTTCCCCCGCCGGTAGCGCTCCATCAGCTGGGCTTTCTCGTACTCGGCGAACATGCCCTGGAACTGGACCATCAGCTGGTCCTCGGGAGTGTCGCCGCGCGGGCCCCGTACGAACTCCACCCGGGTGCCGGCGCGGGCGAACTCCTCGATCAGCAGGGCCTGGTAGGCGAACTTGCGGGCCAGGCGGTCGGGTGCATAACACAGCACCACATCAACGCCGACCTGGGCGACAAGATCTCGCAGCCGCTCCAGCGCGGGCCGCACCAACGTCGCCCCGGAGTGCCCCTCGTCCTCGAACACCCACTCCTCGGGCAGCTCAAGATGCTGTCCGGCGGCGTGTGCCCGCAGGGCCGCGGTCTGCGAGCCGATCGTCTGGTCTTTCTTCTGCCGGGCGGACGACACCCGGGCGTAGATCGCCGCGCTGGTCATCGGCTCCTCCTGCCTGATCGGGGCCGGCCCGCACTCGGGCCTGGCGCTGCGGCACCAACACCGCGTAGGCCGCGGACAAGTCCGCCGCCGCATGACGGTCGAAGACCGCCTCCACCTCCACCCGCCGGCCGGTCACCTGCGAGGCCGGCCCTCCGGGGCACCCCGTTCAAGGAACTCGGCCAGGGCCTGGGCCACCACCGCGGAGATCGCCCGGTCACTCTCGTGGGCACGGCTGCGAATCCGTCCTGCCAGAGATTCCGGCAGCTTGACGGTGAACACCACGCTCGACTCGGGGACTTCGACTCGGCCAGCAGCCATGGCCTGCTCCAGATACCGGCGTGCCTGACGCACCGACACCCCGTACCTACTCGCCAACGTGCGAGCGGCTGCGGCCGCGGGCACCCCCGCCCCGGCCAGATCCGCGGCGGCGTTGACCCGCCGGGCGTACTCGACGCTATCGACACGATCACCACGCACCATGTCACAAACCTACTACCCATTGTGACGACCCTTACCCTCCGTGCGAGGGAGGAGTTCCAAGCGCCGGTAGCCGATCGTCACCTCGAAGCAGAAGTTGCCCATTGCGTTGGGGGCGTGCTGTCCCCGCTGCTGGCGAACATCGCCCTGACGGTGCTCGACGAGCACCTGCACGGGCCCTGGACGCCGGGAGGGACGATGGCCACCGAAGGCAAACGCGCCTACCGGCGCCGCAAAGGTCAACCGACGTGGCGGGTCGTCCGCTACGCGGACGACTTTGTCGTCCTGGTGTTCGGCACCGAGAGCGACACAGCGGCACTGCGCGAAGAAGTCGCCGGTGTGCTCGAACCGTTGGGTCTGCGTCTGTCGCAGGCCAAGACGCGGATCGTGCACATGAGCGACGGGTTCGACTTCCTGGGCTTCCACATCCAGTGGAAACGCAAAGGGGGAACGAACAAGTGGCACGTCTACACCTTCATCGCCGACCGGCCCCTCCGGTCGCTGAAGGCGAAGATCCGTGCCATCACGGGCAGGACATCGCAGCAGGATCTTGCCGCCGTGCTGATCAGACTCACCCAGATCATGCGCGGTTGGGCCAACTACTTCAAGCACGCGGTCGCCAAGCATGTCTTCAGCAAGCTTGACGCCTTCGTGTGGTGGCGACTGATCCGCATGCTGCGGGCCCGTCACCGCTGGAGTTGGGGCGACGTCCGCCGCCGGTTCACCACCCCCGCAGGGCGGTGGAAACCGATCGCGGCAGACGGGATCGAACTGTTCCGGATCGCCTCGGTCACGGTCAGCCGTTACCGATACCGGCCCACGATCCCCACCCCATGGCAGCCTGCGAACCCCGCCTGAAGGCAGAGACCGTGGAGAGCCCGTTGCGTTGAGAGGCGCACGGCGGGTTCGGCGAGAGGTCCGGAGAAACGGACCGGGAGCAATCCCGGCACCGCGCTCCGGGCCTACTCAGCGACGGGTGATGCTCTGTCATTGCTCGACATCGAACAGCGGGATGGACGGTGATAGCGGAGCAAGGACTGTGCGAAGGCGGTTGAGGTTGGCTCGCCACTGCTTCCAATTTTCCGGGTCGACCCAGTTCGATCCTGGCCCGGCCTCGTCACTAATGATGCGATCGAGGGCCTTGTCCGCGAGCGTCCGGAGATCGTTGGGGAAGGCGGGCATGGGTTCTTCAGGGCCGTAAGGTGTGTCGATTGGGTCGCCACCAGGGCATTGCGCCGCAATCAGTGCGGCTGCGGCCACCCGCTTCTTCTCCTTCGGTGAGCCAGCCGGTGGCGTCGACGGTGCGTGTGAGGACGCCACGGATCAGTGCCTCGCGTTCCTCGGGTTTGGCGCCGTCGAGAGCGTTGGTGAAGTCCGCGGCCGTGTCGTTGTCGAAGGGGCCAGTGTCCCAGGTGCCCATGTTGATCTCCTCGTGTAGCTGCGCCGGGATCCTCGCATCAGCCGCTGACATTGCGATCCCTGCGCGAGCAGTACGCGCTTCCGCAGAAGGATCGCCTTCGGCAGGGCTCGCCCGAGCGAGCCGGCCGGTGAGAGGAGCAGGCACGAACATGCACGGCAGCCGTACGACACCGCAGGCCCCCGACTTCCCCTCGGTGACGGCACCCCGGCTGGGTTGCGTGCGCGAACTGGACGAGGCCGTGGCCACCTGCCGGGCCTGCCCACGGTTGGTGGCCTGGAGGGAGGAGGCCGCACGCGTCAAGCGCAGGGCCTTCCTGGACTGGGAGTACTGGGCCAGGCCGGTACCGGGCTTCGGCCCGCCGGACGCGCCGTTGGCGATCATCGGACTGGCTCCCGCCGCGCACGGCGGCAACCGCACCCGACGCATCTTCACCGGTGACCCGTCCGGCGACGTGCTGTACGCCGCCCTGTACGACCTCGGCCTGGCCACCCAGCCAGCGGCCACGCGCCGCGACGACGGGATGACGCTGTACGGCGTGCGGATCACCGTGCCGGTGCACTGCGCACCGCCCGACAACCGCCCCACCACCACCGAGCGCGACACCTGCCGGCCCTGGCTCGCCCGGGAGCTGGAACTCCTGCGCCCGGCCCTGCGCGCGATCGTGGTGCTCGGCGGCTTCGCCTGGCAGGCGTTGCTGCCGGTACTCACCGCCACCGGGTGGCAGGTGCCCCGCCCACGCCCGGCCTTCGGGCATGGTGCACACGCGCAACTTACCGACGCCCGAAGTGAACGGGTGTTGCACCTGATCGGCGGCTACCACCCGAGCCAGCGCAACGTGTCCACGCACACACTGACCCCGGCGATGCTCCGCGACGTTTTGCAGCGCGGTGCGGACATCGCCGACGTGGCGGTCCGCCGGCCTGGTGGGTGACCCGCCCTCGCCGCATCTCCCACGGGGGCCGGTCTGCGTGTCAGAAGCCGGGGGCCGCTGATCCGTGAGCGGAGGCGAGGGCATGGCCGCGTTCGGTGTAGTCGCGGATGCGGATGACCTGGTCGTGGCAGAGGTGAAAGACCCGGTAGTACAAGGCGGGCTCCTCGTCTGTGGTACCGGCCATGGCGGGATCGGTGATGCGCAGGGCCAGAACGATCACGGCGGGGAAGGTGAAGATCTCCTCGGCGTGCACACGGCCCTGGCCGCGGTCGGCGCCCGCAACATCCGGCACCGCGGCGCGCATCGTTTCTGCGGACGGGTTCCGCGTGTTGCCGCCTGGCCGACGCGGAGGCCCCAGCAGCTACCCAACCTGCCCGGTGGGATGTCGGCCTACACGCGGATTCACCAGATGGTGTAGATCAACCGCCGTTTGATCCTCTCGCCGTTCCTCTCCACTGATGCTCGGAGAGCGCCTGTGTGCCATCCAGGGAGCATTGTTGGTGACCTTTGGGATGCCCGGTCGCACGCACCATCCGAACAACAGAGACGAGTCATCGTGCATTTGACTCCGCATGAGCAGGAGCGCTTGCTGATCCACGTCGCGGCCGACGTGGCCGGCAAGCGCCGCGACCGGGGGCTGCGTTTGAACTACCCCGAGACGATGGCCCTGCTGACCGCTCACGTCTTCGAAGCGGCGCGCGACGGTAAGACGGTCAGCGACATCATGGACTCGGGCCGACGGGTGCTCACCCGTGACGACGTGATGGACGGCGTCCCGGAGATGATCAAGAACGTCCAGGTGGAGGCGACCTTCCCGGACGGCACCAAGCTGGTCACGATCCACGACCCCATCCCGGAGGCCACGGAGGAACCCGAGGTCTACCCGGGCAAGGTCGAGCACCCCCAGCCGCCCCGCAAGCCAGGCTCCCCGGTCGACTGCGACGACAGCGGCAACTCGTCCGTAAGCTGCGACGAGGACGACGACACAGTCTCCCGGTACGACGCGATCTGCTTCAACGTGCACCTCGACGGGGACACGCAGGGCGTCAGCCTGCAGACGGACGCCACCACCTTGCCAGGGCCGGGCAAGACGAAGATCAAGGTGAAGAACGAGTCGGACCGTCCCATTCAGGTCGGCTCCCACTATCACTTCGCCGAGGTCAACCCAGGGCTGAAGGTCATCAGCGTCGAGGTCCCTGCCGGTCAGACAGTCCCCCAGGACCACAGTCTCTGGAACTGCGACGCAGCGAGGGGCCGGCGGCTCAACATCGCCGCGGGCACCTCCGTGCGTTTCGAACCGGGCGACGAGTGCTGTGTGGAACTGGTGCAGATTCAGGGTGATGTCACGGCCGGCGGCAGCAACATCAGCGACCTCACCAAGATCCAGGGACTGCGCGAAGGGATCGTCCGATGAGTAATCCGCAGGAACGAGGCCGCGGCCAGGCGCCGAAGCGTGGGAAGGGCCAGCCGAAGCCGAGCAATGAGCTGACACGGGCGGATTACACCGCGCTGTACGGGCCGACCACGCGGGACCGGGTCCGGCTCGCCGACACCGACCTTACGTTGGAGATCGAGGCCGACTGGAGCGGCGGCCCTTCATACAGCGGCAATGAGATGCTCTTCGGCGGCGGCAAGGTGATCCGCGAGTCAATGGGAATGTCGCACCTCGCCAGGGACGGGAGGAACAGCAAAGGCGACGCCACGGACCACAGGCCCGTGGACACCGTCATCACAGGCGCGCTGACCCTCGACTGGTGGGGCGTGGTCAAGGCCGACATCGGCATCCGCGACGGCAGGATCGCGGCCATCGGCAAGGCGTACAACCCCGAGACGATGGATCCGATCCCGAGCAACAGGTTCGAGATGCCGACTCGTACGACTATCGGCAACGCGATTCCTGTTCCGGTGACGCCGGTGAGTTTCGTGGTCGGGCCGAGCACCGAGGTCATCTCCGGCAACGGACGGATCCTCACCGCGGGCGGCGTAGACACCCATGTCCACTTCATCTGCCCCGAGGAGATCCACGAGGCTCTGGCCTCGGGCGTGACCACCCTCATCGGCGGCGGCACGGGACCGGCCGAGGGCAGTACGGCCACCACCGTCACACCGGGCGCATGGCACATCAGGCGGCTCTTCGAGGCGCTGGATCAGTTCCCCGTCAACATCGGCCTGCTCGGCAAGGGCAGCACGATGAACAAGCACGAGCTCAACGCACAGGTGGACGCCGGTGTCTGCGGCTTCAAGGTCCACGAGGACTGGGGCGCTACGCCCGCGGTGATCGACCGGGCCCTGGACATCTGCGAAGAGCGCGGTGTCCAGCTTGCCCTGCACGCCGACTCACTGAACGAGTCGGGGTTCCTGGAGAGCACACGGGCAGCCTTCACAGGCGACGCCAGGGACGCAGACGGGAAGTTCACGAAGAAGGCACGCTCCATCCACATCTTCCATGTCGAGGGCGCCGGCGGCGGTCACGCGCCCGACATGATCGAGCTGGTCAAGGACCCGAACGTCCTGCCGGCCTCGACCAACCCGACGCGTCCCCTGACGGTCAACACCGTCAAGGAGCACGTCGACATGATGATCGTGTGCCATCACCTCAACCCGGAGATTCCGGCAGACATGGCCTTCGCCGACTCCCGGATCCGGCCCTCCACCATGGCCGCGGAGGACCTCCTCCACGACATGGGCGCCATCTCCATGATGTCCTCCGACGCCCAGGCGATGGGCCGCATCGGCGAAACGATCATGCGTACCTGGCAGACCGCGCACGTCATGAAGTGCCGCTACGGGGCGCTGAAGGAGGACCTCGAAGCCGCGAAGGTCCGCACGATCACCAACGACACAGACCACTCCTTCAACGACCAGCGGCTGCAGCCGAACGACAACTTCCGCGCGCGCCGGTACGTTGCCAAGTACACGATCAACCCGGCGATCACCCACGGCATCGCCAAATACGTCGGCTCCGTGGAGACCGGGAAGCTCGCCGACCTGGTGCTGTGGGAGCCGAAGTTCTTCGGCGTCAAACCGCACATGCTCCTCAAGGGCGGCCAGCTCGCGTACGCGCAGGTCGGCGACGCCAACGCGTCGATCACAACGCCGCAGCCGTACCTGCCGCGCCCGGTCTGGGGCTCCACCAGCCGCTCCCCGGGACGCAACTCGGTGAACTTCGTCGCTCCTGGCGTGGCCGGCAACCTGAACGGAGACGGCACCAGCAGTAACCCGGGTCTCGGACTCGACAAGGACTTCGTGGACATTACAAGCACTCGGAAGGTCACGAAGGCCGACATGAAACTGAACGACACAGTTCCCGACAGCCTCGAAGTCGACCACAACAGCTTCGAGGTCACCATCGGCGGTGCAACCACCAGCGACGCCCGCACCGAACTCAACGGCGCGACCGTGCCGCGCTCCTATGTCACCGAAGTCCCCCTGGCCCAGCGGTACTTCCTCTTCTGATCCGACACCTGCCCTGCCGCCGGCCCCGCCGCTGCGGCTGGGCCCCGGGCGGACTTGATGTGCCCGCCCGGGCCGCCGCATCACCTCCGACCCTGCGAAAGGCAGCCGCTCACCCATGAGCCGCGCAGCCCTGCTCCTGCTGGCCGACGGCCGTTTCCCCGCCGGCGGCCACGCGCACTCCGGCGGTGTCGAAGCCGCCGTCGCCCACAAAGCCGTACACGACACCCCCAGCCTGGAGGCGTTTTGCCGCGGACGTCTGCACACCACCGGTCTGACGGCGGCGGGGCTGGCCGCCGCAGCCGCCGCCGGAGTCGACCCACTGCTGCTGGACGACGCCGCCGACGCGCGCACCCCCGCCCCAGCACTGCGCGGCGTCGCCCGTCGGCTCGGCCGGCAGATGATGCGCGCAGCCCGTGCCATCTTCCCGTCCGAAGCCTTGGAACTGCTGGCCGCCGCGCGTCCTCATGGCGCCCACCAGCCCATCGTGCTGGGCCTTGCCGCCCGGGCCGCGGGGCTCACCCCGCTGGACGCCGCCTATGCCGCCGCGTACGAGAACGCCGGCGGCCCGGCCACAGCGGCAGTGCGCCTGCTGAGCCTCGACCCGCTCGACGCCTCGGGAATGCTGGCCCGCCTCAGCTCCGATACCGACGCCGTCGCCACGGCTGCCGCCCAAGCCGCGGACCGCGTCTCGGCCGAGGGCATCGACGTCCTGCCGTCGGCGTCCTCACCGCTGCTGGACATCACCGGTGAACAGCACGCCGCCTGGACCGTCCGGCTCTTCGCCTCCTGAAACCTTCCCTTCCCACCTGGAGTGTTCTTCGTGCACCTCGACCATCCCGTGCCCATGCCGCAGCGCCACACCCACAGCGCCGAGCCGCTCCGCGCCGACGGAAGCCGCCGCGCGCTGCGCGTCGGCCTGGGCGGCCCCGTCGGCTCCGGCAAGACCGCGACCGTCGCCGCGCTCTGCCGCACCCTGCGCGACCGCTGGCCCATCGCCGTCGTCACCAACGACATCTACACCCGCGAGGACGCCGAATACCTGCGGCGCGAAGCCGTCCTGCCGCCCGAGCGCATCACCGCCGTCGAAACCGGCGCCTGCCCCCACACCGCGATCCGCGACGACATCTCCGCCAACCTGGAAGCCGTCGAACACCTCGAAGCAGCCCTCCACCCCCTCGACCTCGTGCTCATCGAGTCCGGCGGGGACAACCTCACCGCCACCTTCTCCAAGGGCCTCGTCGACGTGCAGATCTTCGTCATCGACGTAGCCAGTGGCGACGACATCCCCCGCAAGGGCGGCCCCGGCATCACCACCGCCGACCTCCTCATCATCAACAAGACCGACCTCGCCCCGCATGTCGGCGCAGACCTGGACACCATGGCCAGCGACGCGAAACGACAACGCGGCGACCTCCCCGTCATCTTCACCAGCCTCACCTCCGACGACGGCATCCGCGAAGTCGCCGACTGGGTCACCAGCCACGTCAGCCAATGGCACGCCGGGACAGCCGCATGAGCCCCTCCCGCCAACTGACCGCCGCCCGGCCCCCGTCCGGCCCCGACATTCCCTCACCCGGTGCCCAGGAGCCCGCCGGACACCCCGACGGCGTACTTGCCACCGCCCGGATCCGTGCCGCGCACAACGGACGCGTCACCACCCTCCCGCAACTGCACAGCGACGGCCCCTTCCACCTTCGACGACTGCGCACCCACGGCAACGCCGCCAAAGTGGGCATCATCAGCGCGATGAGCGCACCGCTCGGCGGCGACCGTCTCACCCTCGACATCACCGCCGAGGACCGGGCCGAAGTGGAGATCACCACAGCCGCCGCCACACTCGCCCTACGCGGCCCCACCACCGACGCGGCCACCTACGACGTGCGCCTCACCATTGGAGAACACGCCCGTATGCGCTGGCTACCACAGCCCCTGATCAGCGCCGCCGGCAGCAACCTGCACCAGACGTACACCGTCGAACTCGCCGCCACCTCACACCTGGTGCTGCGAGAAGAACAGCTCCTGGGCCGGGCCGACGAGGAACCAGGCCACGTCGTCAGCCGGATCCTGGTCCACCGCGCCGGGCGCCCGCTACTCGACCAGCACACGGCCTACGGGGCCCCCGAACCAGGCTGGGACGGCCCGGCCATCCTGAACGGACACCGCGCCGTCGGCCAACTCCTCGTCGTGGACCCGCGCCTCGACGTCCGACGAGACCCCGTCCTGCTCGGCGAAGAGGTCAAAGACGGGTGCGCCGTCCTCGCACCGCTGGCAAGCGGCCCGGCGCTGCTCGCCACCGCCATCGCACCCACCACCTCGACACTGCGGAAACTGCTCGACGAGGCATACGCACACGCGTTCGCCCGTTAATGGATGGAGCGTGTCTGAAAGATCGTGTAAGTCCGTGATGTGACAGGCTGGTCGGGGCTCTGACCAGGGTCTTTGACCAGCCGGGACGGACGGACATGAACGACAAGGAGATCCCGGCCGTCGAACCGGTCGAGGACAAGCTCGTGGATGAGGTCGTCGAGCGGCTGATGGACCGCGCCGACGCCTCGGGTGCTGCCCTGCTGGGTGAGGGCGGGCTGCTCACGGAGGTGACCCGGGCCGTGCTGGAGCGGGCCCTGGACGCGGAGATGACCGACCACCTCGGCTACGAGAAGCACGATCGGGCGGGCCGCGGCTCGGGCAACAGCCGCAACGGCACATCGCCCAAGACGGTGCTGACCGATGCCGGGACGGTCACGCTGGCCGTTCCGAGGGACCGTGACGGGTCCTTCGAACCGCAGCTGGTGCCCAAGCACGCCAGGCGGCTTGCAGGCTTCAACGAGCAGGTCCTGTCGCTGTACGCACGCGGCATGTCGGTGCGCGACATCCGCTCGCACCTGGCCGGCATGTACGGCGTCGAGGTCTCACCGGACCTGATCAGCAAGGTCACCGACGCCGTCACCGACGAGCTGGAGGCGTGGCAGAACAGACCGTTGGACGCGGTCTGGCCGATCATCTACATCGACGCGCTGTGGGTGAAGATCCGCTCCGGATCCGTGGCCTCCCGGCCGGTTTACCTGGCCGTCGGGGTGGACATGGACGGCTGCAAGGACGTGCTCGGCCTGTGGGCCGGCGACGAGGGCGAAGGCGCCACCACCTGGATGACCGTGCTGTCCGAGCTCCGCAACCGCGGCGTCGAGGACGTCTGCATCGTCGCCTGCGACGGACTGAAGGGCCTACCCGACGCCGTCACCGCGACCTGGCCCAAAGCCACCGTTCAGACATGTGTGATCCACTTGATCCGTGCCTCGCTGAGGTTCGCCTCCAAACAGCACCACGCAAAGCTGGTTGCGGAGTTGAAGGCCATCTACACCGCCCCGACCGAGCAGGCCGCCGAGCAGGCCCTCACCGACTTCGCCGCAGGCGAGCTGGGCCAGCGGTACCCCGCGATCGTGCGGACCTGGGAAGTCGGCTTCATACTGCCTGTCCTGTCTCGTAGATGGGGTTTGTGCGCGTGAGGTGCGAGGAGGTCGCGACGCGGGTGCGCCAGTACTCCTCGACCTCGCTGTTCCATGGGATGCACCAGCGCCGGTGGCGTCCCTGGCGGGCGGTCATCTCGCCACTGCGGAGCCAGGGATAGATCGTGGCCTCGTGGATGCCGAGGATGCGTGCGGCCTGTGGCACCGTGATCTCGCCGGGGCCTGTGGGGTCGTTGCGTTTGGGGCCGATCGCGTGCTGCTGACGGATGTGCCGGACCGAGGCGACGGTGAAGGGACGGCACTTGCCGGTGCTGAAGCCGAGTGTGTTGAGGTGCTCAGCGATCTCGGCATCGCTGCGGGTGTCCAGGAGTTCACGGACGATCTCGACAGCCCGGGTGGGATTGCGGTTGGTCCGCCGGTCGCAGGTGATCTCGTCAGTGGCGCCGGTGTGCCAGCGGATGCCGATGTGGGCTCGGGTGTCGTCGACATGTCGCACGGTCACGTCCGCGATCAGGGTCCTCAGCAGACGCTTGTGGTCCTTGGCCGTGGTGGTCGGCGCTTCCCACAATGTGGGCAGATCGCGGGCGAGTTGTTGCAGTTGTGCGGGCTCGGGCAGGGCCGGCTCGGAAATGATCAGGTCGGCGAGTGCGGCCTCGGCTTGGTTCAGGGCCGTGAGCTTGGCCTCCCAGCGGGACTCGAGCGAGCGGGCGACCAGCCGGTTCTCCGGCTCGACCTGGCTGAACGCACGCTCGGCGCGGTCGGCTTCGTAGCGGGCGCGTTCGACGGCGAGCTCGGCCGCCCGGTGCGAGCGCTGGTGTCGGTGGTGGACCTCGTCGGCTGCCATCAGAGCCAGGTGGACCTGCTCGGGAGTCAGCGCGGCCAGCAGCAGTCGGGCCACCTGCCCGTCGACGGCCGAGGCGGCGATCGAGTGGCGGCCCGGGGTGCTGACCGCGTCGCTGCGTGAGCGGGTGCAGACGTAGTCCGGGGTGTTGTCCGCGCGCCGGTAGCTGGTGTTCATGGGGAAGCCGCACGAACCGCAGAAGATGACGCCCTGACACAGCGGCGGGCCCTCGCGCGGCGGTCGTGCCCCGGTGCTGGTGCGGTTCGCGGCCAGTTTCGCCTCGATCCGCAGGTAGTGCTGCCAGGAGATATAGCCCTCGTGGTGTTCAGGGATCAGAACGGCCCACTGATCGCGAGGACGCCGGTTGACCGTGTTGACCACGGTGCCGTCGGGCCGCACCCGGCGCGTGCTTGTCGCGCGGCCGAAGACGTACGCACCTGCATAGACAGGGTTCTTCAGTACGGCAGCAGCCCGTCCGTGCGTGAGCCGGCCCCAGCCCAGGCGTCCGTCCCACACCCCGGTGTCCCGGCGCGGGAAGCGGCGGCCCGAGAAAGCGCGGACCACTCCGAGTGCGGAACCATGCTGGTCGAACAGCGTGAAGATGTCGGCGACCGCGGCCCGGACCTCCTCGTCCGGGTCGATGACAATGCGGCCCTCTGCGTCGTGGACCAGTCCGACCGGCAGCGGCAGCCGCAGGTCGCCGCGTTCGGCCGCGGCCCGGCGGGCGCCGTGCAGACGCCCGGCCAGGATGTGCAGTTCGGCCTCGCTCATCGTGGACTTCAGCCCCAGCACCAGCCTGTCGTTGAAATCGCCCAGGTCATAGACGCCGTCGCCGTCGATCAGGAGGGTGTCGGTCAGGCGCGCGAACTCCAGCAGCCGACCGAACTCGGCCGACGAACGCGCCAGTCGGGACACCTCCAGACCGAAGACCGCACCGACCTCCCCGAGGCACACCCGGGCCACCAGCTGCTGGAATCCGGCCCGCAGTCCGGAGAACCGGCCCGAGACCCCCAGATCCGTGTCGACAACCGTGATGTCCGACTCGGCCCAGCCCAGCTGCCGGGCCCGCTCGGCCAGTCCGTACTGCCGGGCCGTCGACTCGGTGTTCTCCCGCACCTGCAGCAGCGTCGACTGCCTCACATAGATCAACGCGAGCCGAGACCGGTGCGAGGAGGTGATCTTCTGGGAGCCGCTCATGCTCACCGGCCTCCCCACGCAGGGCCGACTCGACCATGTTCGCGATCAACAGCGTGGCAGTACGGTCCCAGCCCTCGACACCTGGCACCGTCCGTCACCCCCAACTGGGCACCCGCCGGCACCACGCGTGGGCTGCCCCTCACGACGGTCCTCCGCCGCCCGGCTCGCCGCAACGGCTCATCAGGGCATTCACCAGCGCAGACAGCGCGCCGAGCCCGTCAGCGGCGAGCCGGTTCTCACCCGGAACCGGGACGCGATCCGTCCACGCCTGCGGCAGCGTCACCGTCATCCCGTCACCGGCCGTGCACACGAAGACGAGCCCGCCCCCGCGACGCACCGACCGACACACCCGCACCCGGCGCCCCGACCACGGGTGGAACGGATGGGTGACCATCAGCGAATCTGCAGAAACATCACGAACAGGGGCACTGTGCTGTGTCCTCTGGCAGGCCGCGTGGAGCGAATTCACCCCCTACCTCGCCTTCCCGCCGGAGATAAGGAAGGTCGTCTACTCGACGAATCTGATCGAGTCGATCAACGCACGGCTGCGGAAGGCCACCCGCAACCGCGGACACTTCCCCTCCGAGCAGGCCGCGTTGAAGGTGCTCTACCTCGCCGTCCGCGAGCAGATCACCCCCAGAGCGCGCGACGTCAACCACGTCGCGCCACACTGGAAGAAGGCACTGAACCAGTTCTCACTGTTCTTCGAGAACCGGCTCAACACCAAGTGAAAGTCGAGGACTTACACAAAGTTTCGGGCTCTGACTTGATTTTCGTAGCGGGTGATCGAACCCGTCGTGGTTCTCCCTGCCCTGGGCGCAGACTGGTGGGTGTATGCCCTCGAGTTGGAGGTCCTGCTGCCGCAGCTGGCCGCGGTGCAGGTACGGGAAGTGCAGGCTGGCGGGGATCTGATCCAGATTATGGCCCGGACCCGGGACGGTGTCGCGGTGGCGTGTTCGGGCTGTGGCTGGTTATCGGACTGGGTGCACAGCCGGTACGAACGGCATGTCGCTGACGAGGCGGTCGGGGGCCGGCCGGTCACGGTCGACCTCTCGGTCCGCCGCCTGTACTGCGAGAACCCCGGGTGTTCGAAGACCACGTTCGTGGAGCAGGTCGATGGACTGACCGTGCGCTACCAGCGACGCACCCCTGCCCTGCAGCAACTGCTGAGTGCTGTCGCGGCGGCGCTCGTCGGCAAGACCGCCGTCCGATTACTGCCTCACCTGCATCAACTGGTCAGTTGCAGCACGTTGCTGACCATGCTGATGGCACTTCCGCTCCCCGTCCTGCCGGTTCCGCAGGTGCTGGGAGTCGATGATTTCGCGCTACGGCGCGGTCACCGCTACGCCACCGTCCTGATCGACGTGATCACCCACGCCCGCGTCGACGTACTGGCCGACCGCACCGCCGAGACGCTGACCGCCTGGCTGCGTGCACACCCCGGGGTGGAGGTCGTATGCCGGGACGGCTCGGCCGGCTACGCCGAGGGCATCCGTCAGGGAGCCCCCGACGCGGTGCAGGTCAGCGACCGATGGCACCTGTGGCACAACCTCGCCGCCGCGGTGGAGAAGACGGTGGCCGCGCACGCCGCGTGCTGGCGCGCGGTGCCCCCCGAGGCGACGCCCGGGTCGCGCAACGCGCGTGTCCTGCAGACCCATGCCGCCGTGCACGCCTCACTCGAGACCGGGGTGAGTCTGTGCGAGACCGGCCGACGCCTGGGCCTCGCGCTGAACACCGTCAAACGGTACGCCCGCGTCGGTGACCCCGCGCAGCTGATCCGGCCCCCTCAGTACCGGCGCTGCCTGGTCGATCCCTACCGCGACCACCTGCGGACTCGCCGCGCGGCCGGTCCGGTGGCCACCACCACCCTCCTCGCGGAGATCCGCGTACTGGGCTACACCGGCAGCCCGAACCTGCTAGTCCGCTACCTCGAACAGGGCCGGGCCGAGGAGTCTTTGGCCGACCCGTCCGTCCGCCGCCTCACCTCCTGGATCATGACCGACCCCGACCACCTGGCCGATGAGCCGGGGACCCACCGCGACAAACTCACCGCCGTCTGCCCCGAGATGACCGCCTTGACCAGCCACGTCACCGCTTTCGCCAAGCTACTGGCCCACCACGAACATCCCACCACCGGGCACGCGGCCCTGGCCGAATGGATCGAGGCCGTGAACGGCGACGACCTCCCCGCCCTGCACGCCTTCGTCCGCGGCCTTCAGAAGGACCAAGACGCCGTTCAAGCCGGTCTCGACCTGCCCTACAGCAACGGAGCCACCGAGGGCATCAACAACAAGACCAAGCTCCTCAAGCGCCAGACCTACGGACGAGCCGGCTTCGCCCTCCTCCGCCAGCGCATCCTGCTCAACTGATCTTCGGGTCAACGGGACGATCACCCGCTACGAAAATCAAGTCAGAGCCAAGTTTCGTACACGCCCAATGGATGTCATGGCCCACGAATGAGACGGCCGAAAGAAGCCCAGGTCGCAGGGATCGAACAGGATATTTCGGATGCGGGCATACACGAGTGGCCCCGCTCCCTCCTTACGCTGGGCGCACGGCCTACGGCGGCGGCCGTCGACTGGCGAGGTCGGACACTCCTGCGTTGGTCCACCTGCCGTTCCAGGGCCGTGTTCGTCTCTTTGAGGCGGTCATTTTCGATCTCCAGCACCTGGATGACGCCAGCCATCAGGTGAGCCTGGGCAAGGCTGATGTTGGGGCAGGCCGGGTTGCAGCGGGAGTGGTCGGGGGTGCTCTGGCCGGCGCCGCGGGGGCGGCCGCGGTTCCGGGTTGCACAGTGCGGTGAAGGCGTCGTGGTTGCAGGCCAGGAAGGCCTTCGGGTCTTCGTAAACCTGGAGTCGGGGGTTGGCGACCAGCGCGCGCAGCTCGCGTTTGCCGAGGTAGGTCCCGGCGTAGCGATGGGAGAACTCGGCGGCCGCAGTGCGGTAGCGGTCGGCGGCTGAGCTGCTGACCGTTTCACCGGCCGCGATGCGCTCGTCGGCCTCGGTGAGCGTCTCGGCCAGGGCCAGGCCTTTCTCCTGGTCCAGGGCCTCAAGCATGTCGGCCTTGGAGCGGCCTCATGGTGGAGTCGCGTATTGGAACTCCCCGAATGCCTCGGCCAAGGGCACAGCGAAGCGGGGCGCCGGTAGCCGACGAAGCGCCTCGACCAGGTTGGCCGTCCTCAGGTACGGGCACAGACTGACCGGTTGTCTGATCGGCGAACTCGCGCGCTTCCGACCGTGCGATGTCCAAGGTCCGCAACAGCGAGCGCGGCCGCGGCGGGGTGGAGCGGCGCCTGGTCACCCTCGGTGCTCGCCCTCGTGGCGCGGGCGAGCCGGGCCGGGCGTGGCTGGCGGAGGCCCTGCACGACGTCGGCGCGCGGGACGTGCGCCACGGCGGCCACCACCGCTTCTGCAGACAGTTGGCGCGTGCTGCCGCCTGGTTGGCGACGCTACCAGAGCAACGAACCCGTCACTGGTGAGTGCAATAGGCGCTCAGGCGAGAGCCTGGAGGCCAATGGGCCACAGCAGAGTGGTGGCCGCCCAGGTGAAGCCTGCGCCGAAGGAGGTCACGACGACTCGTTGCCTGGCTTCCAGCTGCCCGTCGATCGCGGCGTGACTTAGCAGCAGGGGGATCGAAGCTGCAGAAGTATTGCCGACTCGGGCGATGTTGGACGGTACGCGTTCGGCCGGAATTCCCAGGGCGTTGGCCACTGCTGCGCTGATGCGTGCGTTTGCTTGGTGGACGATCAGCCTGTCAATGTCCTGGGCGGCCCATCCTGCTGCGGTGGCTGCCTCTTGAGTCACGTGAGTGATGCGGCGCACCGCGTGACGGAATACCTCGTTTCCTTTCATGCGTACGTAGAGATTCTCCAGGTCGGCAGTGGTACGTGAGGGGCTCCGGGACCCGCCGCCGGGGATGACGATGGCGTCTGCGTGCTCGCCGTCGCTGCCCCATGCGGCTGGTCCGAGGGCTCCGGGTTCGTCGGCGTGTCCGGCTGTGAGTACGACTGCACCCGCCCCGTCGCCGAAGATCGGCGCGGTGGATCGGTCGGCGGGGTCGATGACGGCCGACATCTTCTCCGCTCCGATGACCAGTACGGTGCCGACGGTTCCCGCGTGGATGAGTCCCGCTGCGACAGTCGTTGCGTAGACGAAGCCCGAGCATCCTGCACCGAGGTCGAAGGCAGGCACTTGGCACAGGCCGAGTTGGTGGGCCACCACCGGTGCGGTGCCAGGAACGTGATGGTCCGGAGTGGCGGTGGCCAGGATGACGGCGTCGACGTGCTCGAGCTCCGCCGATTTCATTGCCCGGAGTCCTGCCTCCACGGCCAGGTTACTGGTGGCAGTCGCCGGATCGGCGATGTGTCGCTCGGCAATACCGATACGGGTGCGGATCCATTCATCTGTCGTGTCCAGGCGTGCTGCAAGGTCGGCGTTGCTCACTTTCAGTGGGGGCAGATAGGACCCCAGGCCGATCAACCGCGCGGCAGGCGCTGGCGACGGAGGCATGGCTTTACGTGCAAAGATCAACGGTTTGTCTTCTCTGTGCTTGCTCGTTGGCGTCACCGTCAGCGGAGGGGATGCCTTCGGAATTGCGGACTGACCGGCTGCTCGTTGTGATCCCGCTGTCGCTGGCGTGCTGCCGCTGCGGCCGGTGATGACCGGCGCTGTTGACTGGGGAGCCGGGGCGCGCCTACGCCTCGGGCACTGCGTGTGGTCGTTCTGTCTGGGGGTGGAGACCCTGCTCTTGCGGACTCTCGCGGTCGGGGGATGATGCTGTCCGTTGAGCTACGAGGCTGACCAGGTCGTCCATGGTGGTCGGCTTCGCCAGCTCGTTTTCGGTGATCACGACGCCTAGGCGCTCTTCGAGAATCATGGACAGCTCGGTCACCGCCAGGGAGTCGATGCCGGCTTCCTCCTGCGTCGCCTGGCGCGTGATTGATTCGGCCGGCAGGTTCCCCTGGTGGACCAGGATGCCTTTGATGAAGTCAAAATCGATGACGACTGCGGTATCACAGGCAGCGGCAGGTACGGGGAGCGTTACGCCGGCGTGGGGAAGTTGCTCCGCTCGGCTGCCCGCCTGCGGGTCGTCGTCAGAGCGCGGGAGGTCGCCCACGGCGTCGTGGAACAGACGGGGCAGCTGGTTCAGGCCGGGGAGGGCGGCGTCGGTGACGAAGCAGATGCTGGTGGTTCCGTTGTAGCTGCAGGCCACGATCGATGCCGGCTGGTGCCGGGGGAGCCAGGTGAAGGGCTGGAGGCGGGTGACGGGGTCCTGTTTGTAGTGCAACGGCCGGTGGACGGCGAGGTAGGACGTGCTGATGGTGGCCCGGTCGGGTGTGGTCAGCCGGGTTGCCAGAGCATGGAAGGCGCGTGCGGGGACGAGGTCCATCACGGAGCGCATGGCCTTGTGGCGGGCCGGGTCTTTCGTGGTGCGGGTGGCGGCGATGACGTGGTCGAGGCGGCCTTCGGCTGTCGGCTCGTGGCAGGGCAGGGGCGCGGGTGCGAAGGTGAAGTAGTTTCCCGGCCGGTCGTGGTCCTCGGTCCGGCGCAGGTTGACCATCGTGATCGCTGGGAGCGGCCTGTCGGCGCCGCGGGGCCAGGATTGTGCTGCCCATGTGCGCAGGGCTCCGCTGAGGGCGGCCAGGAAGCCGTCGTTCGTGTCGCCGCCGCGGGCGGTGGCGGCTTGCCGCAGCCGCTGGGTGGGGACATCCGCCCAGTTGATATCGCGGTGGCCGGTCAGGGACAGTTCGGTGTCGTTCCAGGCGTTGTTGATGGCGCTTGCGGTGAGCATGCCGCGCACGGTGCTCAGGTAGGCCGCGGCGCCTGCCCGGAGCGCTGGGTGCGTGGTGGGCGCGGGTGCGGTGCCGAACAGAGCGGTCAGGGTACTGATCAGGCCCATACCGTCCTGGGTGCTGTGGTGCGCTCGCAGGCAGATGGCATAACGCCCCGGGGCGTACCCGGCCAGCAGCCAGATGTCCCACAGCGGGCCCTCGGCGGGCAAGGGGTGCGCGACGAGACCG
This sequence comes from Streptomyces sp. RLB3-17, assembly GCF_007113425.2. Lineage (NCBI taxonomy): Bacteria > Bacillati > Actinomycetota > Actinomycetes > Kitasatosporales > Streptomycetaceae > Streptomyces > Streptomyces sp. RLB3-17. Next base: position 1,499,931 of record NZ_CP041610.2, read on the forward strand.
GTCAGGGCTGTATCGAGGTGCTGGTCGCCTGATGGGAGGTGCTGTTCGCGGACGCGGTGGTTAAGGTCGGGGGCTGGGTCGTGGTGCCAGCGGGCTTTGAGTCCGGGGCCGTGGAGGTAGTGGGTCAGGCGCGGTTGGTCTTTCAGGTGGGAGCCGCCATAGGCGCGGAGTTCGCTGAGGGTTGGAGTGGTTCCTTCCAGGTGGAGGATCACTCCGATGGTCTGGGAGATCGTGGGATAGACCTGGGCCATGTCGTGCATGGTCAGGTCCATGGGCGTGGGACGCAGGGGCACGGTCACGGGGTTCTCCGCGGTGGTGGTTCGGTGGGGGGACAGAGGTCAGGTCAGGCCGGTGTGAGCCGGAGAATCGGCTGGAAGTGTCCCGAGCGTTGGGCGAAGGAGACGTAGGTTGGCCCGGCTTGGATGAGGTGGTCCCGGGCGGCGGTCCGCTCGGTCCCTTCCAGACGGTCGGCAGCGGCTCGGTCGAGATTGGTCGGGGACTTGTCGCATCCGTGCACGTGGCTCCCGGCTACGGGCAGGGGCCAGTCGATGCCCGCTGCACATCCCGTGGCCAGGCATACGTGCCCGGGCGGGGAAGCCGGTTTGGAGCGCGGACTCATGGGGCTGTCCTCTGGGCGAGTTGCGCATTGCTGTCCTGGCGGCCCGGCACGGCAATGCGTGATGGCCGGATACGAGGGGTGAGGTGGCCCAGGGCGAGAAGAGTGAACGCGTCGGTCAATACGGGGACGTGATACGGGAAAGGACGCGGGCCGAGCATGTCGGGAACGGAGATGATGCTGCCGTCGGGACGCTGCTGCGTGAGCAGGTAGCCAGTGGCGTGCGCAGCGGGAGCAGGGTCGCGCTGTCCGGCCAGGATGATCAGGGCGTAGGCGGTGCTGATGGCATCGCTTGAGGCGCCGTCCCTCTGTCCGAAGCCGCCGTCCGCGTTCTGTGTGCTCTGCACCAGACCGGCGATCCGACCGCTCATGTCCTGGACAGTCAGAGAGGCCTGCCAGTGGTGGGTGGCGAGGTAGGCCCTGAAGAGGGTGTGCAGGCGACTGCTGCTCCAGCCGGGGGGAAAGGAGCCGTCAGGCACCTGACGGTCGGCGAGAAAGCGCAGAGCAGGCTGGATGAGGTGACGGTGGCGGTCTTGGGTGCTGAGCGCGTTGATCGCGGCGGCGGTCATGCACGCCTCGGAGGGAGTGCCCGCTCCGTAGGTGGGGAATCCGCCGTCGGCGCCGCGGACCGCGACCAGTGCGTCCAGGGCACGCTCAATCGGGTCGCGGTAGGCGACCGGGTCCAGCTGATGCAAGAACTCGACTGCGACCGTGGTGCAGTCCGTGTCGGAGAGCTCAGCGTGGTCGGTGTACGACCAGCCGCCGTTCGCGTGCTGAACACGCACAAGGTGCCGGGCGATGCGGTGCATCACCTCACGCGGTGCGCCGGCACTGCCCAGAGCCAGACCCACGACGACGGTGCTCCACGTGTCGGTGTCCGTGACGAAGGGCAGGCCGCCGTCCTCCCGCTGATGCCTGAGGGCAGTACTCAGGCCGGCATCGACGACGCTCTCCATACCGGGGACGTCCACCAGGGCATGCAGGACTGACAGGTGAATGAAGAGGTTTCCCTCCCACACCCTTCCCGGACGTTGGGTGGATGCCAGCCGAGTGACATCCTCCCCGCCAGCGCGATTTCCACCTACCGCCCGGCCCAGGATCGCGTTCACCGCAACGGTCTGCACCGCAGCCCAGGGATGCAGCGCGCTCACATCGACAGCATGGGGAGCGACGTCGGCATGGTCGGTAGCCACGCCCAGCATGGTGAAGATGGCCTGCACCAGGGCTCGTTTGCGTGATCCGGTGAAGTCCGGTACCCGGCTGACAATGTCCTCGAGGGCCTGGCGACGCGCCGGCTGCCTGGTGCCCCGGCCCAGGGCAGCGGCGGCTACGGTCGTATCAATAAGGTCTTCGCTGTTCTGATGGCGCTCCAGGTAGCTCACGATGCGAGTACCCGCGTCGTGGTGGCCAGATCCACACCGCTCCACCAGCGCCAGGGCGAGCGCGGATTCGAGGACCCGACTGCGGCAGGCGTCGCGCACGGCACCGTCCGCTCCCACCCGGTTCAGCACGTGCACCAAAAGACGTCTGCGTCCGGCAGGCAGCGCTGCTGGGAAGTACGACGACAGCCAGGCCGGGGGGAGCTGCTTGGCGGCAGGGGGTCTCACCGGTAGGACAGTCCTTGGATGGCACGAGAAACACGGTCGAGCGTGAAGGGGCGAACGAGGTCGGTCACACGGGCCGGGGCGCCCAACGGGCATCGAAGCGATGGGTGACGCCAAGCCAGTGCAGCGTCGCGGCCACAAAGGACCCGAGTGCCGCCACGTAACGCCGTACTTCCTCCCGCTCAGTTCCGGGAAGGGTCATCGCCGCCAGCGAAGCGGCCAGGGCATGGAAATCCCTGACACGGCCATCGCGCATTGCCGTGGCCTGCTCGCGTGCCGAGGACAGGGAGCAGCCGCGCTCACGGCTCAGCACCGTCACCAGGTTGTCGCGGTCCTCCCGCAGGTCATCCTCCTCCGAGACCAGGTCATTGCTCCAGCCGGCCACATCAGCCACGGCCCGCCGCAGGGCCCTCATGAGGTCCTCCCCCATGGGCAGGCCGGGCCAGGGCGCGCCAGCGGTGCACTCCAGGATGTCTGCCAGAGGCAGGGCGGTGATGGTCCTGCGACGCCGCAGCACGTAGTCGCTGAGCCCCATCGGGACCCGGTCGGTGCGGCCGGCGGCCTCTTCCTGCATGGCCAGGGCGAAGTCGCGGTAGTCGGCAACGAACCGCTCCCGCCACTGAGTGGACATCCGCGGAGCCGTACGCCGCCACAAATCATCCAGGGCCTGCTCAATCCCGCTGACGGATCCGGCAGGGCCGCCAGTGATCACGTTCAGCAGCCGGGTGAACAGCGACGCGACCTCTTCCGGCCGGATATCGACCCGGCTGCGGTCGAACCGGTCGTCGACCAGGCAGATGAATGCCGCCCACTGCGCCGTCAGTTCCAGATCGGCGTCGCTCGCCTCCGGCACCGCCAGCTCAGCGAGTTTCCCCAGCCGCATAGCAAGCAGACGCCCTTCTTCAAAAGCGTCAACCACCACGCTCAAGTCCCGCGCCCATGCCAGCACCGCAGCGCCGGTCTTCTCAGCCCGGACCTCACCCAGCAGACCAGCACTGACAAGGCCGGCACCAGTCTCCCCCCACATCCGATTCAGCCCAGCGCCGGTACCACATCGACACGGCCCGCCAGCGTGGCCAGGCCGCTCCCAGTGGGAACCAGCGACGCGCCGAACGCTCGAGAGAACACCGCCGCACCGTCCGGCTTGAGCGTCGTATTGAACGGCCTGCCCTCAACCGAGCCCGGCGAGTTCACGGAGGGCATAGTGACCGTGATCTTCGTCATGTCGAGCTCGTACGTGGAGAGATCAACCGGCAGCGCCGCTTCATCTCCGACCGTCGCATCCACCAGCATCGACCGCCGCGCCAAGTCACCGTGCGCCCCGGTGAAGCGCAGACTGCGCCCGTCCGAGGCCCTGGTGAAGGTCAGGCCACCACCCGCCGTCCAAGACCCCTCGGTCAGGTCGAGACTGATCTTGCCCTTCATCGGCCACTGCACGCACGGGGTCGGTCCTGAAGAGTCCAGCACAGCCGGAGCACCAGCCGCCATCACAACTCCGTCAGCCGCCAGATGCTCAGCCGCCGTTGAAGACAAGCACCACGTGACCGTCCCCGCGACAGGCATCACGGGTCCCGCAGCCACTGCCGCAGACACGCCAACGGCCGACAGGGAAACAAGAGCAGTGGCGATCACCGTGCGACGTCGCATGAGCAAGCCTTCCGTTGGACGGCTGCCAGAATTGCCCATAACACCCCCAACATCGGGTGAATGAACGTTTTCGCACCCGAAGTTCACCTGAAGGCGTGAGGCCCCGCTCCAGCTGCGTGGCGACGAGAACGCCCACGTCAGTCCACCACATCGGCCACCTCGCGTGCGGGTTCCGTCTCAACTACATTCAGGAACCGGCGAACCCGCCCGGTTCCGAGCGGACGGCGCAGAAGATCCGCCGCCAGGAGCAGGGCCACCAGTACGCCCAGGAGCAGGTGATCGCGCTCAGAGCTCCGCGGCCGCGGCGCGGCTGCGACAGACCGTCCGGCTGACGGTCGACGACGGCTCGCGAGAGAGTCCCCGGCTGGCAGCGCCGGAGCTGGATGCCGAGAGCGGTCGGGGGCTGTGGATCGTTGCGGCCATCGCTTCCGAGTACAGCGGCTCCTGGGGTGTCAGCTCCGACTGCAGGAAGACCTGGTGCTCTCTCACCGTGCCCGCAGTGATGGAACCTGCCGTCTGATGGCCGCCTTGGAGTTCACGCCGGCGCAGCAGACGTCAGCGGCCGCACCGGCCATGGACATGGGTGACCTCGCGGAGCTGGCCCGCTCGCCCAGACATTCCCAAAGCTCCGTCCCCAGCGGCATCGAACGGGCCGCCGCTCTTCTTCCTCCTTCAGTAATTCGAAGCCCCTGCATGCCCCCGGCGCGGGCCCGGTCTGTCGGGTGTCCACCGCGGTACGCACCCGACAGACCTCATTCCCCGCCCCCATTCCCGCAGCCGTCAGGTCTCTTCGAGGCCGCCCGGGAGACAGACTGATGACAAATCACCGCACCAAGCGCGAGGTCTCAGAGAATCGCGCAGCAGTTATCGCCCAGAAGGCGACCGTGGTCCGCCGATACACCTACGAGGGCGCGTCTATGGCGGCGCTCTGCCGTGACTACGGCGTGGGAATCGGATGGCTGCGGCGGCAGTTCGACTCCTGGGACGTACCCCGGCGCCCGCGCGGACGGACTGCCTACGCAGCAGTGCAGGAGACATCCGCCGATGACAGGGAGCGGGCGGCGCTTGCGCAGCGTCTGGCGGAGCCCGGTCTGCTCGAGCAGAGCCTCGTCCTCGATCTCAGCTCAGCCCCGGTCTCCGGCGCAGGCGTGAGCCCGCTGGCGGTGCCCGTGGGCGGGGTTCGCGTAGCGGGGGAAGTGACCGTCGGGAACTGGGGCGAGGCACTGATCGTCATTCTGCAGCTGGAAGCACATCCGGAGCGGTATCCCAAGGTCCGCCAGCGTAAGCCGCTCGGCTCGCCGTGGGAGCCGAGAACTATCTGCTGGGGTACCTCTACACCCGTCGATGACTGGCCCACGCGAGGCCGCATGTTCGGCTACCACGAAGCCGGGATCAACGAATACACCGCCGCTCACGCCCAGTCGTCTGCACCCCTCGGCCAGCGCTGACCGCAAGTTGCGCTCTCCGCCCGGAGCAGGGCAAGTCTGCGGGAAACGGCAGGTAGGAGCTGTGAATCCGTTCCGTCCAGTAGGCGCAGTCGGGGCAGGAGGCGCCGGTGGGCGTGCACCGGACCTCGACACGTATCGCCTCGCCGTCCGTGTGGACGGCCACGACCGCGACGCCGGGAACCGATGGAAACAACAGTTCGTGCAGCCGGGACAATACCTCGTTCACGGCCACCGAATGTCAGCCATACGACCCGTGCGAGGAGCGATTTCGAGGCGACTTCCGCATGCCCCGTAGCTAGATCAACAACTACAACGCGTGACCGGCTCACGGAACTTGTGCCAGACCCGACCCTGGCGACAGGCACGACCCCGAGGCCCCACGGCCCGACGAGACCCACCCGCCGTCGGACCGCCTTCGGCGCCCGGACGACAGCAGCAGCGCCCGAACGACACCCCGAGAACCCCAAGAGAGAAGGAGGCTCCGCGTGTTCATCGACATCCCGAGCGAACTCGAAGCCGCTCTGATCGACCGTTCTCTCCCGACGTGGAAGCTGGACGGTTCGTTCCTGGCGCAGTCCACCATGGAGGAGTACCGGACCGAGCTGACGGCCACCCCGCGGTTCGAGGAAACCGCCGCGACGCTGCGCCACGCGCTGACCGGAGAGGGCGGCGGATACGCCGTGCTGTGCCTCGGGAACCTCGCCAAGGCGCTGGGGACCGACGCCGACCGGTTCCTGCGGCTGGTGACGGGCTTCGCGGCGGAGGTGGCCGTCCCCTTCTCGCCCTTCCCGCGGTGGCCCCTGTGGAAGGACATCGGGGTCAAGGTCGACAAGGACCCCGGCAAGTCCAGCGGCATCGGGTACAACGCGTTCCACATGGACCTGGTGAACGGGACCCTGCCCCCGGACTACACCACGCTCCTGTGCGTCCGCCCCGACCCGCTCGGCGGCGGCCCCAGCATCCTCTCCGACGCCCACGCGGCGGTGGCGCGGCTGTCGGAGAACAGCCGCGCCCTCCTGGCCGAGACGGCCTACCACTACGGGACCTTCTTCGACCTGCACGGCGTCGGCGAGGAGTACAAGCCGTTCCCGATCCTGAACGGCTCCGACCCGGGCGGGTTCGTCCGGTTCACCGCCAAGATGCTGAAGAGGTCCGAGCTCGGCGAAACGCACGCCGACGCCGCCAGGGAGCTCGCCGAGGAGCTCGTCCGGCAGGGCTTCGGCGTAGTTGGCGGGCGTCCGTTTCGTGATCACTTGAGCCCGAGCAGGGCGAGCGGGCGGTCCGCGTTGCGGGCGTTGTGTCGCAGCGCCGCGGCGATGCTGGTCGCGCCGGCCAGCCGTAGGGCGCCGATGGCGAGGTTGCGCCAGGTGGCCATCGCCCGGGGCGCGTTGCCGGTTCGCAGCTGTGAGGCGTCTTCGGCGAACGTGGTGTCTCTGACGTGGTGCAGGGCTTCGATCTGCCAGTGATCACGGATCAGGGTCGCCAGCTGGGCGGGGATGGCTTGCTCAGCGGTGAGGCTGGTGACGGCGTAGACGGTCTTGATGGTGGTCTTGCCGGTCTTGCGGTCGGTGCGGCGGCGTTTGATCTGGACGGCCTGCCGGGCTCCGGGGAAGAGCAGGCTGTTGACCGTGACCGCCTTGATCCGTCGGATCTCCGAGCGTCCGTGGCCGGTGCCCTTCACGCGGCCCTGCAGCGGGATCTCTGTCCACGGAAGGGATCTGAGCTGCTTGCGGAGCTTCTTCTGGTTGCCCTTGACGATCACGATGTAGTGGGCTTCGCGGCCCAGGAGATAGTCGGCGTGCTCGCATTGGGTGTGCATGGCGTCGCTGGTGACGACCACCCCGGCCAGGTCGGCCATGGCCTCCAGCAACGGCTGGAAGCAGGTGATTTCGTTCGTCTTTTCCTGCACGTCCAGCTGGGCCAGGACCAGGCCGGTGGTGTGGTCCAGGGCTGCGAGCAGGTGGATCCTGCGGCCGTTGGCCCTGGCCGCGCCGCGAAGGCTCTTGCCGTCGACCGCCAGGCCGCGCAGCCGGCCCCGGGTTCGGTGGCGGCGGTCGGCGAGCCAGCGGCCGACCGCCAGGTCCAATGCGTCGCCGTCGATCCGGGCCAGTAGTCGTCGGACCGTCGTTTCCGCAGGCAGGCACCGTTTGGGGAACAGGGGGTCGAATCGCACGCCGACGTGTTCCAGCACGTGGGGCGGAGCGTCGGTGATCCATTCGCCGACCGCCAGCAGCGACGTCGCCCCCGCCAGCACCGCGCAGGCGACCAGGGCAAGGACGCCGACCAGAGCGTGGCGCACTCCACGGGGATCACGCGGATCGGGCACCTGGGCGAGGCGGCCCAGCAGTCCGGGCACTTCTTCCGGCGCGGCCTCTGGATGCTCGCGGAGTTGGTCAAGGGCAGGCGGGATCAGCGATGATGCTTCGGCAGGCACGGTCTTCCAGGCAGGTCACGGGGCGTCGAGAACTCCATGATCTTGGAAGCCGTGCCTGTTCCGCTCTCCCTGACCGACCAACCTGGCGGACCGTCATGAACCGGACGCCCGGCGACTACGCCGAAGCCCTGGCTCGTCCGGGGGCAGATCTCCTTCATGCTCCAGCCCGGGGACTACCTCATCGTGAACCAGCGTCGCTTCCTGCACGGTCGGGAGGCGCTCCACAGCGGTCAGGAGACCGTCCCGGTCACCGACACGCGGCTGCTCCTCCAGTTGTTCCTGCGCGCGAGAGCCGGCGCTGGCTCGGCCGCGTAGCCGGCAGACGGTACCGGTGACACGCCGAGTCCCCCCTGCGGGTCCAGCCGCCGAGCACGCGGCACGGCCACGGGGCGGGCGCCACCCGGAAACGGTCAGGCACCGGGCTCCCCGGGCTCGCGAACGGGTGCTAGATGTGCGACTTCCGCACCGAGTGCCATGTCGCCCCGGCCAGAGCCCGCGTCGACCGGAACACCGACAGGTGCTCGTGCTCCCGGTACAGCCGCCAGTTGTGCTCCACCAGCGCCAGCTTGTTCGAGGACAGCGACCCCGCCCGGCCGGCCCTGTAGACCGCCAGCGGTTCCTGCAGACCCCGGGCGGGGTGCCCATCTCTCATGATCGACAGCCACAGCGCGTAGTCCTGACGCTTCGGCATGTCCGGCATCAGTCGCGTGCCCAGCACCGTCCGGTCGTACATAGCAGTCAGGGCCCCGATGTGGTCCTGCACCAGCATGTCGCGGTACGTCACGCGCTCCCGTGCCGCGACCACCCGCCCGTTCGGCGTGAAGTCGCAAGCCTCACCGGTGTAGTCGCCAGCGACCTTGTAGTAGGAGGTGAACGTCAGTGGAGCATCGCCGTCGGCGGCGAACGCGAGCTGCCGCTCCACCTTGCCGGGTAGCCACATGTCGTCGCTGTCCAGGAACGCCACGTACTCCCCCCGCGCTCGCGCCAGGGCGAGGTTGCGGGCCCTGGCCGCGCCGCCCTGCTCGGGCGCCGCCTGCGGGCGCACACGCTCGTCCCGGCGGGCCAGGTCCTGCAGCAGGTCCATGGAGCCGTCGGTGGACGCGTCGTCGGTGACCAGCAGCTCCACGTCGGGGTGGGTCTGTGCGAGCACGGAGCGCACCGACGCGCCGAGCGTCGCCGCCGAGTTGTGCACAGGCATCACGACAGACACGAGCGGCACGGCTCTCCTCCCAGCACGACCAGCAATGACGGTATCCAGCACGGATTGTATTCGAGCGCCCTCGCAGCCGAAGGAGCAGTTCATGAAGGTCATCATCGCCGGGCAGGGCTATGTCGGGCTGCCGCTCGCCGTGCGCGCCGCCGAGGTGGGTCATCGCGTCGTCGGCTACGACGTGGACCTGCACCGTATCGAGCAGCTCACGGCCGGTGAGTCGTACGTGGAGGACGTGGCCTCCTCCCGGCTCCGCGCGGTCCTGGACACCGGGGCATACTCCGCGACCGCCGACGCCGCTGCGCTGGCCGGCTTCGACATCGCGGTGATCACCGTGCCGACCCCGCTGCGGGACGGCGTGCCCGACCTGACCTACGTCGAGTCCTGCGCCCGGACCCTGGGCGAGCACCTTCGCCCCGGCGCGACGGTGGTCCTGGAGTCCACGACCTATCCCGGCACCACCGAGGAACTGCTGCTGCCGATCCTGGAGAAGACCTCGGGCCTCAAAGGCGGGGTGGACTTCCTGGCCGGATTCAGTCCCGAACGCATCGCTCCGGGAAACAAGAGGTGGTCGTTCGACGGGACGCCGAAATTGGTGTCCGGAATCGACGCCAGATCACTCGATGCGATCAAGGGTTTCTACGACGCCATCTTTCAGACCACGGTTCCGGTGTCCGGGACCAGGGTCGCCGAGCTGGCCAAGCTGATCGAGAACATCTTCCGGTTCGTCAACATCTCCATGGCCAACGAGATGGCGATGCTGGCCGCTTCCCTCGGCGTGAACATCTGGGAGGCGATCGACGCCGCCGCGACCAAGCCCTTCGGATTCACGCGGTTCACCCCGGGGCCGGGAGTCGGCGGGCACTGCCTGCCCGTCGACCCGTTGTTCCTCTCCTGGAAGGTCCAGCAGGAGCTCGGCGCCCCTTTCCGATTCGTGGAACTCGCCGACGACGTGAACCGCCACATGCCCGACTACGTCGTCCGGCGTCTTACGGAAGCACTCGACAAGCGCCGCATGACCATCAGCGAATCCCGGATCCTGCTGCTCGGCCTGACCTACAAATACAACGCCACCGACCTTCGCAATTCACCTTCGGCACGGGTCGCCGAACTTCTCATCAACCTCGGCGCCGAGGTCCGCGGGGCCGACCCCAACATCCCGGACGGCGACGACACCAAGCTGAACGTGCCCTGGGTGGATGCAAGCCCGGAGGAGGTCGCGGCCGCTGATGCCGTGGTGCTCCTCATGGACCACACCCGATTCGACCTCGCGATGATCGAGAAGAACGCGCCCTACGTTCTCGACTGCCGAAACCGCCTTTCCGGACCGAACGTAGAAACTCTTTAGCTTCTCGAAATCCCCCGCCCCGCTGCCGATCTTCCATCCCCAGGAGTTCTCTTGCGCGACGAATGGGAACACGCCCACACGGACTACACCATGCCCGCGCAGCGTCAAATTCCTGCCTCGCTGGCCGAAAGCGAGAGCGACTGGCGCCACCACCTGGAACGCTCAACCCGGATCCACCGGCTTGATTGTGGTGTGATCGGTTCGGGGTCGTGCAGGGCGTGTCGGGGCTGAGTTGCGGATTCGGGCGTGGGGCGGCCGCTGGTCTGCCCAGCCTTTCCACTTTTCCGCAGTTCTCGGGCCCTTTCGGGCAGGTCGGTCGGGGAGTGTCAGGGGGCTGGTGGCGCGTGCACGATGCTGAAGAGCTGGGTGAAGTCCGTGCTCCAGGGCCAGCGTTCGGGCAGGTGCAGGGTGAGGCGGCGGGCGGAGCGGGCCAGGCGGGCGGGCACGTTGATCAGGTGGTCACGGATGGTGGCGGTGGTCGCTCTGGCATGGAACGTGCCGGCCAGTGCGCCAGCGGCGCGGGTCAGGTTGTGCGCCAGGGCGGCCAGGGCGAGCCACGCGGCATTGGCCTGGAAATGCCCGGAGGGTGCGTGGGCGAAGGCGCTGTTCTTGACATCCGCGATCACCTGCTCGACGACAGCGTGCCGTCGGTGATCACGCTCGGCATCGTTCAAGGAGAGCGGGGAGTCGGTGAACGCGGCGTGGTAGCGCCAGGTGTCAAACAGCGTGCCCTGTCCGGCGGGGACGGTGCCAGTGCTCAGGCGTTTGACGCGGCGCACGATCAGACGGGCGGTGACCTGCTGCTTCTTCGGCTTGGAAGTGAAGGCGGTGTAGCCGGTCTCGGCTATCTCGGCGTCGGAGATCCAGCACTGGCCCTCCTCGTCCCAGACCGCCTTGGGGTACTTGATCGGCATCCAGGCGTCCTCATCGATGCGGGCGATGGCGGCCTTGACGGAAGCGTTCATCCGCACGGTGATGGAGAACCGCGCGCCCAGCGCCCGGCAGGAGTTGACGACATCGGCGCCGTAGAACGCCGAGTCCGCGCGCATCACCAGCAGGCCATTCGCGCCGCAGGCGCGGGCGGTGCGGATGGTCTCGGCGACGAACGCTGCCGCCCCGCGCGCGGAGTTCGATGGTCCCTTGCGCAGCCTCGTGGCGGCGATCACCGGGGCGGCCAGGGGTGTGGAGACGATGCCGAGCAGCGCGTTCAGGCCCTTGACCTTGCTGTATCCGTAACCGGTGCCCTGCTTGGCGTAGCCGTAGGTGCGGCGGATGGTGTCATCGATGTCCACGTAGGCGACCTGGTCCGCGCCGGGCAGCAGCGGGGCGTGACGGGCCAGTTCGGGAAGGAACCGGCGGGCCACGGCGTGCAATTGCTTCACATGCCCGTGCGTGAAGGAACGCAGAAACGACCCCAGCGTGGACGGGGCCCGCACACCGGAGAACAGGCGGCCCATCGCGCCGTGCCGTAGCCGGTGCATGTCATCGATGCTGTCGGCGCCCGCGACCATGCCGCCCACCAGCGACATCACTTTCGCCGCGGGGAAGGCACCGGTGCCGTCCTTCGAGGCCGGCAGACGGATGTACTCCCCGACCAGTGCGGGCAGACCGCACCGCTCGGCCAACCGCACCACCGGCTCCAGGCCGCCGTACGCGATTAGGTTCGGGTCGTCGAACGCGGATGAGACCGCCGCTGCGGCATGGGAAGATTGCATCTCGGAAGTGCCTTGCTGATCGCGCCTGATGTGGTCCTAGAGAAACCCCATCATCGCAGGTCACAAGGCACTTCTTCGTTCCCCGAGAAACTGTCCACAGACATCAAGCCGGTGGATCCAGGCTCAACCCCCAACGGCTGGCTGATACGACACAACGCCATGACCGAAGCGCTCGTCAGCGGAAAGCCGATGTACCTGCTGCACACCACCAAGGACATCAACGCCATCCGCACCAGCCGGCAGTTGCACGTCTCCACCGGATGCCTGGTCGGGGCCCTGTACTGCTCGCCTCTCGCCAGTCAGCGCGAGGGACTGCGCCCACACAACCTCGGCGCCTACCTGATGCGGACGAAACCCTCCATCACACCCATGATCTTCGAGGTCACCCCGGATGCCCCGATCCGGCCCAAAGGCGTCGACTACCTGCATCTCGGTACCATCCACCTGCGTACCTACCTGCGCTACCAGAGCTTCCTCACCCCGGCCGAGAACGACCAGCTCGACCGCGCCGTGCTGGCCGGGCTGCGCGCTGCGGCCGTGTTCCTCGACGTCGCCCTGCGCAACGCCGCCGGCCATGCCACTCCGGCACCCGAGTTCATCGACCAGTTGTCCGACGCCGTGGCCCACGTGCCGTTCCTCGGCTACCTGTACTTCGAGGTTCTGTCCGAATACCTGATGCTCCACTCCGTTACTCCGGAGACCAAGACCCATGCCCAGGCGGGAGAGCTGAACAACAGGCTCTACAAACGACTCGCCTTCGCCGCCGTGGACGGCATGGACCAGTTGTTCGACCTGACCCGTTTCAATCCGCGCCATCACCGGCTCGTCCAGCTCATCGAAGGCATAGAACCGGATCTCGGCCCGGGAGTCGCCGAGTACGTCCGGCGACGACTGTCCCACCTGTTCACCCGGACCGCGCTGCACCCATCCCAGGACGCGGCATCGGTCACCTTCCAGGGCGCTGATCTCAGTACGATCCAGAAAGCCGCGCCTGGACTGATCGGCCAGATGATCTTCCGCGAGATCCGATACATGCCCCGCTATCGGCAGTTGTACCACTGCTTCGAGAAAGCCAAGGCTTTTGAGGCGTGGGACTACTGGAACAGTGAGGGAATACCCACCCCCTTCAATGGAATCCTCCCCAAGGGAGAGAATTGGAATAAATCCCGTCTACCCCCGATCGTCAGTCAGGGTGTGGACAGCAGAAAAGGACAGCAAAGGCTATTTACATCCGGCCGAGGAGGTCACGGTCGTCTTCACGCCGCACCTGGCGTCGTGGTGGGCGCCACCCCGTCAGCGCGAGATGCAGAACGCCACCGCTGATTCACGAGTCGAGTTGGCCCTGGAAGCCCGATCTCTGATTCCCCCCAACGGTTATCGATGAATGGAGTTTCCGCATGACCACCAAATTCCTGAACATATTGACCGGCATCAACCGCACTGCCGTGCCTTCGTCCGGGAGTATGATCCTCGTCAACGATCTCTACGGCGCGATGACTGATTTCCACACGACCTTCCTGGGCAGGGCACCGGTCGATCAGGATTGGAAGGCTGCGTTTGATCAGCTGATCACCCTCTCCACGACGAAACGCCCTCACGGCCCGGACTTCGACCCCTACGTTGACGAGTTGACGCGTGAGGTCGGTGCGCTCATCAAGAAGATCCAGCCGAATGCCATTCACGCCCAGTACCTCGGGTTCGCTCTCAGCCTGGCCTTCACCCGAACTGCCGGCAACATCCCGATCATCGCCATCGCCCACGGCCCCGACGTGATGGTGGCCGAGCGCAGCGCATCGGAACGCGAGGTCATGAATGAAGTTGCTGTCGCAAGCGCCGCAATCGTCGCCCCGACCTCCGCCCTCGCCGACCGCATCGACCGCCTCACCCGACGCCGATTCACCGATCGACTCACCGTCATCCCGTGGGGCATCCCTTTGAGCGATGCCCGGGTACGCGATCAACCACCTACTGGAACCGGACCGCTATCGTTGGTGCACGCCGGTCGTCTGGACGACAACAAATCCACGATCACCGCAGTCGAAGCCCTCGCTTTAACCGATCAGCCTCACCACTTGACCGTGATCGGCGAAGGAATCCTACGGGAGCATCTGGAACAGCGAGCCATCGAACTCGGGCTCCGGGACCGGGTTCATTTTGATCCGTTCCTGCCCCGCACCGAACTGTGGCGCCGCCTGCCGAACTTCGACGCCTTCGTCTTCACAACCAGAGGTCTGGAGGCTTTCGGACTCGTCCTCATTGAGGCCCAAGCCCACGGACTTCCGGTTATCTACTCCGATCTTCCCGGTGTAAGGGAAATCCTCGGGAGCGCCGGCGTCCCCTACACTCCTGGCGACCCGCGCTCGCTGGCCGTGGCCCTAGACGAGATAGGCCGGGACTTCCACCAGCGCAAGGCCCTGAACAAGGCGGCTCTCAATAACGCGCGCCGATACGACATCACTACCACCGGCCGCCAGCTTCGCGACCTGACGCTCCGCGTTACCTCCTAATACTCCAGCCGTAGATCGCTGGTGCGCCGTCCGACCGACCGCGCCTACGGGTGCGTGTCCGTGATCGCGATGACCTCGTCGAGGCGGTCCAGGGCGGCCTGCAGGTCGTCAACCTTGGCCTGGATGCGGTCGCGCTCGGCGCGCAGGATGGCTCGTTGCTCGGCGTCGGTGTGCCCGGAGTCCCAGCACGGAAGGAGTTCCGCGATCGTTCGGCTGGTCAGGCCGGCGGTGAACATCTGCTGGAAGAAGCGCACCAGGGTGACGGCGTCCTGCCGGTAGAGGCGCTGGCCGGATGGGCTGCGCTCCGCGATGAGCAGTCCCTGCTGCTCGTAGTAGCGCACGGCGCGTACCGAGACGCCGGCGCCCCGCGCCACCTCGCCGATGCGGATGAGCCGCTCGGCCGCGGCCTGCGTGACGGTCATGGTGATTCCTCTTACCCCGGTCCTGACGACCAGCACTTGCCCCTGACGTCAACGTCAGGTTTTAGCGTACCGGACATGGATATCAACAACTCAGTTGCCCTTGTCACCGGAGCCAACCGCGGCCTAGGCCGCGCCTTCGCCCAGCGCCTGCTCGAACGGGGCGCCCGCAAGGTCTACGCGACGGCCCGCCGACCGGAGACCGTGGACCTGCCCGGGGTCGAGGTGCTGCCCCTCGACATCGCCGATCCTGCATCTGTGAGGGCCGCCGCCGAGGCCGCCCCGGACGCCTCGCTACTCATCAACAACGCGGGAATCAGTACGGGGACCGACCTGGTGACCGGTTCGCTGGACGCGGTGCGGCACGAGCTGGAGACCAACATGTTCGGCCACCTGGGAATGATTCGGGAGTTCGCGCCGGCGCTCGCCAGGAACGGCGGGGGCGCGATCGTCAACGTCCTCTCCGCCATGTCGTGGTTCGGGGGCAAGGGCGCCAATGCCTACCACCTGACCAAGGCCGCCGCCTGGGCCATGACCAACGGCGTCCGCCTGGAGCTCGCCGAGCAGGGCACGCTTGTGACGGCGGTGCACCTCGGTCTGGCCGACACCGACATGTCCGCGGACTGGCCCGTGGACAAGATCGCGCCGTCGGACCTGGCCGACGCGGCGCTCGACGGTGTCGAGGCGGGCTCCGCCGAGGTCCTCGCCGACCAGTGGAGTCGGGACGTCAAGTCCCGGCTGCCGCTGACGCCGGAAGAGTTCAACGCCGCGATGGACCGCGCCCTGGCGGCGCTACTGTAGCCGCTGGCAGGCCCCGGCGCTCCTTCTTTCAGGGACGGTCAGCAATTCACTTCTGCTTGACCGGCGGGCACGTGCCAGTGTCCTCGCCGATGGAGTTGATCTCGGCGTTGGAGCGCAGGTCACCGGCGTAGTTGAGCTGGTCGGTGCACTTCGTGTCGGGATCCTTCGGCGTACCCGACGCCCCGTCGGACTTCTGGGGCGCGGGGCACGTGCCCGTGCGCGCACCGATGGAGTTGATCTCGGCGTTGGAGCGGGAGTCGCCGGCGTAGTTGAGCTGGTCGGTGCACTTCGTGTCGGACGGCGACTTCTGGACGGGCGGGCACGTGCCCGTGTCCTCGCCGATGGAGTTGATCTCGGCGTTGGAGCGCGGGTCGCCGGCGTAGTTGAGCTGGTCCGTGCACTTCGTGTCGGACTTGGCGGGCGTGCCCGACGACTTGCCCTTCGCAGTGTCGGACTGCGGGGTGCTCGTGGCCGAGGCCGAGCTCGTGGCCGATGCCGATGAGCTGCTTGCGGAAGGGGACGCGTTGCCGGCGCCGTCGTTGTTGCATGCCGTCAGTGCCAGGCCGAGGGCCACTGCGGTCATGGTCAGTACCGAGATCTTCCGAGTACGCATGCTGGTATCTGTCCTCTGCGTGAGGCTCTCGCTCCTGGGGAGCGGGCGGGCGAGTGAACTGGGCGACTGTTCGTCCGTGTGGCTCTCTGTCCTCTCAGAGAGTCGGTGTGGTTGTCCCCGTTGCCTCTTGATCGTGCTCAGGACACGTTCGTGACATGACAGTGGTCGCATCGTGAAGTCCGCATCGGGCGCGACCTCTGAACTGGCGAGATTCAACGACCGGATGCGACCCGGCTCAGCCCCTTCAGTTGTAGTTCAGGGCGAGTTCGCGAGTCCGGCGTCTGCGATGATGCCCGTTGGCGTCGGCCTGGTGATGTCGTCGCCAGCGTGACCACCACAGTCCGTGGGCGGCCCGACCGTGCTCGGGTGGGGGCGGCGGGTGGATGAGCGTAAGGAGCTTGCGGATCTCGGCCGCGGTGTAGGGGATGAGCTGTTCGGGGCTGATGATGTCCTCGTGCTCCCCCCTTTTGCACGGAGCTTCAGAACGCCCCGAGAATGCCCGCCGATCATGCTGCCGCACCGGGAAACTACAAGATCCCCGGCAGAGTCAAGCTAAGCGAGGTCTTGCGGGTTGTGGTCCGGAGCGCATTCCTGCGGACCATAGAGTGCCGCGTCGGATTCCGTGACCAGGGCCCAATACCGGTCTCCGAACGACCAGTGCCACCACTCTGTCGGGTAGTTCACCAGGCCAGCAGCAGTCAGGGCAGTTCCCAGAGTCCGTCGGTGAGCGCGAGCCTCGTCGCTGATGTTGTCGGCGTCGGTGTAGCAGGCGCCCGCGCTCTCCTCCGGATTCGCGTTAAGCCGCGTGCCTAGATCGAGCTCACGGCCTTCAGAGTCCGTGAGGGTCAGGTCAACGGCTGCCCCGGCGCTGTGCGGCGCGATCTCGGGGGGCGACACGTAACGGCTTGCTGCCGAACGCACCTGTTGCGCGGACCAGTGAGGATGAGCAGCGCACAGGCTGGCTGCGTACTGGTCGAAGTAGTGCCGTTGGAGAGCCGGCGGGCGGAATCCCTCGACGAAGAGCAGTCGTAGGCCGTCAGGCAGACGCTGCTGGGCTTCAAGGAGCCGCTCCGAGACCCGCTCGCGCAGATAGGCGAACGCCCCGGTCCTGTCCCGCCTCCGTCCGGCGATCAGTAGCTGACCGCTGCAGCGCACATCCACGAGTCTCTCGCCGCACTCCCGCAGCGGCACGGCAGCGACTTTAGGATCGGACATCAAGATGATCTCACCCATGAGGCGATCCTCTCAAACACTCAACGCCGCTGCCGCCCGCAAGTTCAGGGGGTGGCTGCTGCGAAGACGGCTTCGCTGGCCTCACCGGTACCGTCGCCAGGGAAAGGCAATCCCAGGAAGCGGCTGCCGATGTCCTCGAAGTACTCGACGTCGCCGGTCGTCAGGAAAAGATGAGATGGCCGTCCTGCGGAGATGGGACGGCAGAGGTCCAAGCGGTTCAGGCACGCCGCAAGGTCGTGTGCAGCGGCCTCGGCACTCGAGACCAGGCCGACGCGCTCACCCATCACTCCCGCGATCGCCTCGCTGATCAGCGGATAGTGAGTGCATCCGAGGATTAACGTGTCGATGTCCGCTTCGACGAGCGGGGTCAGATACTGCTGCGTGACAGAAGCCAGTTCCGGGCCAGTTGTCACTCCCGCTTCGACGAAGTCCACGAACGGTGGACACGCCTTGGTGATGAGATTGATGTGCGGAGCCGCAGCGAAGGAATCTTCGTAGGCCCGGGAAACACGTGTGGCCTCGGTGCACACCACCCCGATGCGGAAGTTCTTCGTGGCGGAGGCCGCCATGCGACTCGCCGATCCGACCACTTCGATCACCGGGACTTGGTAGCGTTCACGGGCATCTCGTACCACTGCGGCGCTGGCGGTGTTGCATGCGATGACAACTGCCTTCACCCCGAACCCGACGAGTTGATCCAGGCACTCGAGAGACATCCGTCGGACGTCGGCGAGTTGGCGGGGGCCGTACGGCTGTCGCGCACTGTCACCTAGATAGATGCCGCCGATCGACATCGTTGTCAAGCCCCGCCGTTCAGACCGTTGGGCCATGGCCTCCTCCTCTCCCCTTGCCCGCTCCGGCGCCTCCACCTGGACACCCAAGGAGCGCGAGGCCTACGCCAACGACCTGGACGACCCGCGCGCGCTCATCACGGTCTCCGCCACCTCCAACCGGTCCAAGGCCGACAAGGACCCGACCCAGCTTCACCGCGATCGGCCCTTACGCCACCCCGCACCGTGGGCCCACGTCGGCACGAACCCCGCGTGGTGGATGGACGACTTCCGCTCCGCACGCAAGAGAGCCCTCAGAGACCGCAACGGTCGCCGATGAGCAGTCGAGCACCTCCGCCCTCATGCGGGCCATACCTGGCACACCACTCCGCCCCCTACAACCAGAGGATTTCTCCGTTGTCTCCGAGTAGAGCCCATGCACGCCTTGACGATGATGCCGCACTGCGCGCACATGGCTACCAGCCCGAACTGTCCCGCCGGATGGGAGGATTCGGCAATTTCGCGATCAGCTTCAGCGTGATCTGCATCCTGGCCGGCGGCATGACGCTGTTCGGCTACGGCATGAATACCGGCGGCCCGGCCGTGATGATCTGGGGCTGGGTCGGCATCGGCGCCATGACCTTAATTCTGGGGATGTGCCTGGCCGAGGTGACGTCCGCCTACCCCACCTCCGGCGGCCTCTACTACATGGCCCACCGGCTCGGCGGGCCCCGTTGGGCGTGGGTGACCGGCTGGCTCAACTTGCTGGGTCTGCTCGGCGCCATCGCCGGCATCGACTACGGCTGTGCCCTGTTCGTCGGCGCGTTCGCCAGTCTCCAGTGGGGGCTGACGCCCACGCCGGAGACGACGATCCTGATCTTCGCGGGCATCCTGGTCCTGCACGGCGCGCTGAACGCCGCCGGGGTCCGGCTGGTCAACGTCCTCAACAGCATCTCCGTGTGGTGGCAGCTCTTCGGCGTCGCTCTGATCGTCGGGGCGCTCACTCTGGCGCTGGCCCAGCACCAGTCGGTGTCCTTCGTGTTCACCAAACTCCGCTAAGACAACCCCGACCCTACCGATAGGCCCGCCGCAGCTCCAATGGGTGATCCATGACAACGATGGGAGACTGCGGTCCCGGGGCTGTCTCAACTGATGTCTTGCAGGAGCCGACGGCTGCGGCGACACCCCGCTGTACTCTCGATCCAGCGCGCGATGCCCTCAAAGGCGTCGAGTATCTTCCGGTCATGTGGACCGAACCAACTGCAGCAGTCCTGACGGAGTCCGTCGTAAAGGTGCACCACCGCACCACGCGCATCGCCTGAGCGACCCGTCAGCTCATCCAACTCCATGCGTGCCGCGATGGCCTCCGGAAGTGGGTGGGCCGGTGCTGGATCCGCAGCTCACGAACGCGTCGCTCGGTCTGTCGAATACGGCCCAGAAACCGGTATTCACGTGGGGCAAGGCGGCCCCCGCCACAATCTGGTGCTCGCGCACAGACTGCTCCTTCATCCGGCTACGGAGCCCGGCTGCTCAGCGGCCTGCTGTCCCGGCCCGCGGCTTGGCGGTGCTGGACGGCCTGGTCGCCGCCACCGTGCTCACGATGGGCCGGCTGCTGCCGGCTGGCGCCTGACCGCCCCGCGTTCCGCACCGCTTTGCGCTCGTCGAGCTCCATCGCCCCCCGGGGCGCGCATCATCAAAGGAGGGGAGACCATCGACGAGGAGTGGCGATGAGGTTGTCGTTCCTTGAACCCCTCTACGCGGAGCCGGGCCCCTTCGCCTCCGTGTACCTGGACACCTCCCGAAACGTCGAGCATCCCGAGCGGGCGATCGCGCTGCGCTGGCGGCGGCTGCGCGAGAGTCTGTCCCGTCAGGGCTCGGACCGGGCGCTGCTGAACGTACTGGAGGAGGTGGTCGGAGCCGACACAGAGGTGCCGGGGGTGCACGGTCAGGCCATCTTCGCCGCCCACGGCACGCTCGTCCTGGACGGGGAGCTGCCCAGGCCGCCCGAGCACGACTCCGCGCGCTACAGCACCCTGCCGGACGCGATGCCCCTGGTCACCCAGCACGTTCCGGAGATCCCCTACATGGCCGTAGTCGTCCACTACGGCGGCCTTCCGACCGCCGAGACCCACGGCTGGGTAACTCTGGAGGCGGAGACCGGCACCTGGCCCGCGTCCACCGTCACCCCGGGTGAGCGGCTGCACCGCAGGGTCGCGGTGGCGACCTGGCACCGCACCTCCCTCCGGCTCGGCCACCGGCTGGACGAACGGGCGCGGCGCGCCCATGCCGATGCCGTCGTCGTGGGCGGGGACGAGTGGGCGTGCAACGTACTGATCCGCCGCCTGCCGCACACCCTGCGGGACAAGGTCGTTCGCGTGGGCGGCCGGACCCCCACCGACACCGGACGCGCCCTGTTGGAGCCACAGCTCGACAGCGTCTTCCGCGGCCGCATGGCCGCGCACGACCGGGACCTCGTGGACATCTTCATCGGCCGGCGTGCCCTGCACGGACCCATGACGGAGGGGCTGGCCGCCACCGTCGCCGCCCTCCAGCGCGGCCAGGTCGCGGCACTGCTGCTGAACCGGCCGCCAGAGTCTTCGCTGCAGCTCTGGGCGGGCTCCCAGCCCACTCAGCTCGCCCTGACCGAGGCGGAGCTGATGTCCTTCGGCGTGCGGGCCCCGCGCGAGGAACGCGCCGACGAGGCCCTCGTCCGGGCCCTCGTCGGCACCGGTGCCGAGCTGGTCGTCGTACCGGAGAGCGAGCTGAGGCTGCACGAGGGCGTGGGCGCCCTGCTGCGGTACACCGACCCAGGGACTCCGTCCTGACGCCAACGCGCTGCGCCTCCCGGATCACGGGTCGCCCCTTGCGCCCGACCGCCCCGGATCGCGCCGCGCGCGGAACGTGCCGACACTGGGCTGGAGCGGCAGCGCGGCGGATGAGCGGCGGATGGGGCACATGGACAGGAGCAGGAGCGGCGCGGAGGAGACGGACATCTCGATCACCCCGCCCAAGTCCTGGGCGGTAGGCGTGCCGGCGATGGCCAAGGCGCTGCGGTACTCCCTGGAGCAGAGGACGGTCCGCCGTACGGGGCTGACGCTGCTCAACCTCAACCAGACCAAGGGCTTCGTCTGCCCGGGCTGCGCCTGGCCGGAACCGTACCCCGCTCACCGGCACCGCAACGAGTATTGCGAGAACGGCGCCAAGCACGTGAGCGACGAGGCGACGTCACGACGGATCACGGCCGGGTTCTTCCGGGAGCACCCGGTCCCCGAGCCGGCCGAACGATCCGCCCAGCGGCTCAACCAGCAGGGCCGGCTCACCGAGCCGATGGTCAAGCGGCCCGGCTCGGACCACTACGAACCCATCAGCTGGGACGCGGCCTTCGCACTCCTGGCCGGGGAACTGGCTCAGCTGGACTCCCCCGACGAGGCCGCCTTCTACACATCGGGCCGCGTCAGCAACGAGGCCGCCATCCTCCTCCCCGGCGCCACCGCCACGGCCCCGCGGTCCGATGGCCCATGAAGGGACCCCCGAGGACCTGGTCCGCGCGGCCCACGCCGGGGGCGTGACCGACGACCGTCTCCTGGGAGGCCGTACGGAGCATCCGTTGCTCGGGGCCTCAGCGGCTCTCAGCATCCCGGGCATTTCAGCCCGGAAGGTCCGTCTCATCACCAAAGCGTAAGGGCTTCGGCTTGAGTGCGGTCTCTCGTTTCCGTCTGTCGCTGGCGCGGCAGGGTTGCGCCACCTGCCCGCCCCGCCTCCGCCTTGCGGCGGGGGCGGGTGGCGCGGGTCTTCTGGTCGGCTCCACGAGGCTTCGACACCGCCGGGGCGGTGTCCTGGTCTCCAGCCACTCCGGTACCAGTTACTGCGGCTGCCGCGAGCGCGGCGAGGTTGAGTGCGGCGTTGTCGTCCCGGTCGATGACCAGGTTGCAGGCGTCGCATTCGTAGGTCCGGACGTGCAGCGGCAGCTTGGCTTTCACCGCGCCGCACCCGGAGCAGGTCTTCGAGGAGGGGTACCAGCGGTCCGCGACCACGATGCGGGTGGCGTGGCGCTGGCTGGTCTTGTAGGCGAGCTGGCGGCGGATCTCGCCGAACCCGGCGTCGGCGATCCGTCGGGCCAGGCGCCGGTTACGGAGCATCCCGGCGACGTTGAGATCCTCGATCACGATCGTGCTGTACTCGGCGGCCACGGCCGTGGTGAGCTTGTGCAGGGCGTCTTCGCGGAGGTTCGCCACTCGGTGGTGGACCTTGTTCCGATGGGCGTTGGCCTTCTCCCACCGCTTCGACGGCTTCTGCCCGGTGCGCCGGTCGGGGCCCTGGCGTCGGGAGACGACGCGGGAGGCGCGGCGCAGTCGCTTGCGTGCCTGGTCGTAGTGCCCAGGGTTGGTGACGGTGCGGATCTCGCCCGTACTGTCAGCCGTCACCGCGAGCGTCTTCACGCCGAGATCGATCCCGACCGCCGTGTCCGGACGCTTGACTCGCTCGATGTCCCGCTTCACCTCGGCCTGGAAGGAGACGAACCAGCGCCCGCGCTCGTGCCGCACAGTCGCGGACAGGACCCGGGCCGTCCCGGCCTGGACGCGGGCGAGGAGCTTGACGGTGGGCTCGTGGGTGCGGATCGTGCCCAGCCTCGGCAGCGTGACGTGCCGGCCGTCGGCGTCCACACGGATCGAACCGGTGGTGAACCGGCAGGCAAGGCGCGCCTTCCGCTTCGACTTGAACCGCGGCGCACCCATGCGGGCACCCCTGCGCTTGCCGCTCCTGGACTTGGCGTAGTTGTCGAACGCGGCCGACGCGTTGGCCAGCCCGGTGGAGTACGCCTCTTTGGAGTTCTCCTCCCACCAGTGCGCGAACCTGGGGTCGGTGTGCTTGGCGGCGTTGAACGCCGTCCGCAGCGATGGCAACGACCACGGCCGCCACTCGGTCAGCGACTCTTCGGGGACGCCGTACGTCTCCTCGGCCTTACGCTGCCACCACGAGGCGGTCACCCAGCCCACAGCCCAGTTGTACGCGGCACGCGCGGCGCCGCAGTGCGAACGCAGCGCACGCTCCTGGACGGCGTTCGGGTCCAGAGCGAAGCGGTACGCCTGGACCACGAACCCGGGCTGCGGCCGGAACTTCTTCACTCGGCGTCCTCACCGGTCGCCACGGCCACCGCGCGGGCGGCCCGGTTCTTCGCCGCCCGCCGCCCGTACAGGCGGGCACACATCGAGGTCAGCACCTCGGTGATGTCGCGCACCAGGTCATCGGCGGTCTCGGTGGGGTCGAGGACGACCAGGCGCCGCCCGGAGGCGGACAGGACGGCTTCGAGATGCTCGACGCCGAACCGGGCTAGCCGGTCCCGGTGCTCGACCACGATCACCGCGGCCCGCGGGTCGGACAGCAGGCGGTGCAACTTGCGCCGACGCCCGTTCAGCCCCGAGCCGACCTCGGTCACGACCTCCGCAACCGGCAGGCCGAGCCCGGTAGCCCCCTGGACCACGCGGGCCACCTGCCGGTCAAGATCCGGCTTCTGGTCCGCCGACGAAACCCGGCAGTACGCCACGACACGGCCGGACGTCTCCGGGGCGGGCTCGTCGACCAGCCACGTCCCGGATGGCGTCTGACGCACCGGGACCGGCATACGGCCCTCTTTCGCCCACGCCCACGCGGTCTGGTAGTGCACGCCGTTGCGCGCCGCCCACTCAGAAAGCTTCACGCGATTAAGATAGCAACTGAGAAAGGTTGAGATTCACTGATTAACCACGCAACAGTTGGTAGCCCCCGGGCGGAATTCGTCCCCGCGGACGAGGTGGCATCCGCGTACCGGGACACGCCCGTTCCGCTCCCCCACGGGCAGGTGACCACCCAGCCCTCGCTGATCGCCATGATGGTCTCCGCTCTCGGCCTCACCGGAGACGAAAAGGTCCTGGAGGTCGGGACCGGATACGGCTGGCAGACCGCGCTGCTGGCCCGCTTGGCCGCGTACGTCGTCAGCGTCGAGCGCTGGCCCGACCTGGTCGACGAGGCCCGCCTGCGGCTGGCCGGGCAGGGCGTCGGCAATGCCGAGGTCGTACTCGGCGACGGGACCCTCGGGATGCCGACCCGTGCCCCGTACGACGCCGTCATCGTCTGCGCGGCCTTCCCGCGAGTGCCTGAGCCGCTCGTGGATCAGCTCCGCACCGGTGGCCGGCTCGTCCAGCCGATCGGGCAGGGCGGGCAGGAGCGCGTCGAGCTGTACGAGCGGCGGGCCCGCGGCCTGGTGCACCGCAGGACGGTCACCGCGGCCCGGTTCGTCCGGCTGTACGGCGCCCATGGCTACGACCAGCGGTGACGCGCTCAGCGCTGATAGGTGCCGACCAGGGTGCCGGAGGCCAGCTCCCTGCCCTTCAGGGCACGGTGCACGTCCTCGGCGCCAGGGTGGTCGTGCAGCGGAAGCGGCTCAGACAGGGCGTACAGGCGGAAGAAGTAGCGGTGCGGCCCGTGCCCCGGTGGAGGCATCGGCCCTCCCCAGCCCACGCGGCCGAAGCCGTTGGGCCACGGCAGGCCCCCGTGGGGCTTCTGGCCCTCCGCCGCCCCGGTGGTCCCCGGATCGATGCCGGTCACCAGCCAGTGCAGGAAGGTCGTCCCCGGCGCGTCCGGGTCCTCGCACAGGAGCGCCAGCTCTGTGGCCTCGTGGGGCACCCCCGACCAGGTCAGGGGCGGTGAGATGTTCTCACCCTCCCCGCTGTACCGAAGGGGGATCACCGTTTTGTCGTCGAACGCGGTGCTGCTGAGTTCGATTCCGCTCATGCGCGCCGCCATACCCGCTACGGCGGCACCGGCACCGGTCCGCACCCCAAAACCCCCGTTCGGCCGAGCCCACCCGGGCCGCTCCGGAAGCGGGGGTGAAGATGGCAGTGTGCCGACAAGGATCCTGCTCGAGGGCCGCCCTGGTTCGGGCAAGACGACCGCCCTCCGTCGGCTGGCCGCGCTGCTGCCCACCCACACGGCCACCGGCTTCACCACGGAGGAGATCCGGCAATCCGGCGGCCGCGTCGGTTTCGCCCTGGAGACCCTGGCAGGCCGGCGGGAGGTGCTCGCCCATGTCGACCTGCCCGGTCCGCCACGGGTAGGGAAATACGGCGTCGACCTGGGCGTCTTGGAACGACTGGCGCTGCCGTCGCTTCGGCCGGCAGCAACCGAGGAGGCAACAGGGCGGCTGGTGCTCATCGACGAGCTGGGGCGGATGGAACTGGCGTGCACGGCGTTCCGGCACGCGGTCGACGCGCTGTTCGTCGCAGAGGTCGACGTCGTCGCCACGGTCCACACGCACCGCGATCCGTTCACCGACGCCCTCAAGCGGCGCGCCGACATCGAGGTCGTCCAGCTCACTCCGGCAAACCGGGACGTCCTGCCGGGGGAGCTCGCGGCCCGGCTGCAGCAGCCCCGGACGCACGGAAGGCCTCCCTCTCACGGATGAGAGACCGGCCTCCGACCTGCTGAAACGGAGTCGGGGCGACAGGATGTGAAGTCGCCCGGCCGGTGCGACCGGCGGCGCCCGCTACCAAGGGTCGGTGCCTGCCCACCGAGTACGCGGCCGGCATCGCCTTCACCACCCGGTTCGGCGCCCGCCCCTCCCCGGCCGCCGTGGTGTGCCGCCCGGCGCCCCCGGAGGCATAGGGGGCGTCTCAAGGACGGCGGCGATGCCCTGCGCCAGGTATCGAATCCGGTGCGCGAAGACACCCGCGATGTTGATGCGCCCCGAGGTCGTGCCGTAGATGCCGAGCTGCCCGCGCAGTCGGCGCATCTGGTCCGGCGTGAGCGGCAGCATCGAGAACATGCCCTTCGGCCGTACGAGCGACGTCGCCTGGTAGCCCGCGCCGGCGAACAGCGCCGCGCCGGCACCGCGGCGGCGCTCGCCCGCGCCACCACCGCTGACGAGAGCCTGCACCTCCTGCTGCGCTCGTACATCGAATTCGCCCTCCAGCACAGCCACTTGATCGGTCTGCTCATCGGCGAGCTCGACCAGCTGCCGGAGAAGGAACGCAAGGCGTCGAAGCAGGCACAGCGCGACTACCTCGCCCTCTGGCTCCGCGTCCTCGACGAGGTCAGGCCGGGCCTCGACACGGCCAAGGCCAAGGCCAAGATCACCGTGTGCGCGGCCCTCACCCTGGTCGACAACGCGGTCCGCACCGGCCTCCTGGGCCGGCGCCCGGACCTCGCGGACCGGCTGGCGGAGATCGGCTCGGCACTGCTCCTGTCGCGCTGACCGCCGCTTGGTACGGCCGGATATCGCGCCTACAGTGCCGCTACCCGAAGAACGACAGCCGGACCTGACGCTCCGGACGTGTCCGCCAAACTCCGCTAGGGCAAACCCAGTTTGGCTCGCATCCCGTGCCTGGCTGCCGTCGGCTACCCATTCCTGACAGCTCGCCTACCAGCGGAAGCCGCAGATCAAAGCAAGTGCGTGAGCCGTTGAAACACGCGCCTTCCAAGCCCTTGGCGCAGATTTATGCCCCTTCATGGCATTTGTCCATGAGTGCCGACGGCCGGACCGGTCGGAAGAGTCAGTACGACGGCGCTCTGATCCTGCTCACGGCTGCCAGTTCGGTGCGGAGCCGTGAGCCGGGGGGACGGTCGGTCATCCCCTCGCGCGGGCGTGGGCGGGAAGATGCGAGAGTGGCCGTTTCGACGCAGTGTGGAAGAGGGGGCGGGGGCCGTTAGCGGCCGATTCTTACCGAGCATCACACTAGCCGAGGGAAACGTGATGGCCGTAGCAACAGACATGCTCGTTCCGGCGCTGCGCGAGGTCCGCGAGGCCGAAGCTGCGCTTGCCGATCGCTTCAAGACGCACGTGGCAGTCACACCCGCCGGAGAGTACCGGGAGGTCTTGGAGCGCCGTGTCGGCGACGCCCGGGGTCATGTGTACCGCGTCAACGAACGCCTGGACACGTTGCACCCCCGCGGGCTGGCGCAGACCGTCCTCGGGAATGTTTGGCGCCTCACCGGGCAAGCTGCCCGGCTGCCCTTCGACGTGGCCATGGCCGTCCCGAGCGCCGTACTCCGTGGCTGGGGGACGACATCGGAGCAGCAGCTACTGAAGAACGCGGAGGACGAGTATGCGGTCACCGCGTTCGCCGTGGCCATCTGCCGGGCCTCTGAGCGTATCGCCCAGGAGGCCGAGGACGCCGTCAGCTTGGATCTGCTCAGCTCCATCCGCCGCGACGGCGAGGAGGCGCTGGAAGAGCTCGGCAGCAGCCTCGAGCAGCACGCCGAGGCAGCCGTGGTGGCCGCCGAGACCGCCGAGACCGCCGAGGACTTGGGTACCACCGGCGCCGCCCAGGCGGTCCGCGCCTGGAGCAACTGGCTGCGGGAGACGGCAGAGCGCATGCCAGGCGCGGACCGGCTCCAGAGTGCACCGGAAGGGTCCCTCATCTCGGAGGACGAGTTGCCGATCCCCGACTACCGCAGGCTCAGCACCAAAATGATCATTGACCGGCTCCCGCGCCTGTCCCAGACGGATCTGGCCACGCTTGGTGCCTATGAGCGTACCCACGCGGGCCGCCCCGTTGTCCTGAGCAGGATCACGGACCTGCTCGGGCCCGTGCCTTGGCCCGGCTACGACACCATGCATGCGGACGAGATCCTGAAGCGGCTCGCTGACGCCGAGTCGGGCCTCACCCGGCGGGTGCTGGACTACGAGCGTCGCCATCACGCACGTTCCACCATCCTCGCGGCCGCCGAACGAGCCCACGCCTGACCGGCCCGGGTTCGGCGGGGCCACCTGGTGCCGCAACCCGTTCAGTTTCAGTGCCGGCGTCACCTCCCGGGGCCCACGCGGCAGGCCGCGTGGGCCCCGGGAGGTAGGTGCCGGTAGGTCCACAGCTGGTCTACGACGGTGAAGCCGAAGGAGTCGAAGAGTTGAGGGGCGGCCTGGCAGTCGGTGGTGGGCTGCGAGGCGTCGTCGACCACGAGGGCGACCTCGTTGGCACCTTGCTCTGCCAGCAGGGCCAGGGCCTGGCTGAGCAGCTTGCGGCCCAGGCCACAGCGGCGGTGGGTGAGCAGGGTCTCGATCCAGTAAACGGTCGCGGTGCGATCGGGTCCTACGCTGATCACGGCTTCCGCGACCGGCTCGGCAGCCTCGCGGATGATCAGTCGGTGCCCCTGAGGGAAGTCGCAGGGGAAAACGTCGGCGACCAGCTTCGCGGGCGGGGGCTCGACGGGTAGCACGACGTGCAAGTAGCAGCCCTGGCGGCGGCCGGTGAAGCCAGTCCGCAGCAGAGCGTCATGAGTGGCGCCGCGGCGGGTACGGGGCAGGCCGCCCGGCCCGAGGGGCCCCGGCGGAGCGCCGACAAATGCCTCGATCTGCGGGCAGTGAGCGAGCGCGGCGAGGGCGTGGCCAAGCAGGGCCCGCAGGGCAGGCGGGTTCTCGTGGGCGTGAACCCAGCAGATCACTCCGCTTTTCACATCGGTCCAGGACAGGTACGCGATGACGCCGTGGGCGCGGCCCTCGACATCGGCCAGGACGCTGATCTGCGGCCGGGCCGGTCCTGCCCAGCCGACCAGGGAGGCGGGAGCGCGCCGCGCCGCGGCCAGCTTCTCCGGGGTGCAGTGCGGCTGTCCCGGCAGCCTGTCGGCATCAATCAGCTCTCGCACCCCTGGTTCGTCCTCGGGGCGATACGGGCGTACCGCCGACGCGTTCTCAGGGCTGGGTGAAAAGGCCATGCTGTCCGTCCGCACACGTGCTGACGTTCTTACCGACTGTCTTCCAGCGTCCTCCGTTTCATCCCTGCTGTCACGCATGGGGGGCATGCGGTGAACGTGGCCTGCTGGGCTGCGGTCAGCAGCGAGCGCACCTGGTCGATGACCGGCTTGTGGAGGGGCAGCGTCAGGTGGCCGACACCGGGCACGAGCACGTTGCGGGCCGTGAGGTCGGGATGGTCGATGCGGCCCCGGGCGGCGGGAATGACGGCCTCGTCCAGGTCACTGTAAAAGGCCACGAAGCGGGTGCGGCATCCCTCGGCCGGCTCGGCGAGCTCGGTCAGCAACGCGCTTCCCGGCCGCAACTGGCGCATTAGCGGATGGGGTGGGGCCAGCAGAGCCGTTGCGGTCCCGCCGTGCGGCGTTGCGAGCGTGATCACCAGCGGCACGTACGTGTCGCCGCCGAGCCGCTGCACGTAGTAGCGGGCGATCAGCCCGCCCAGGCTGTACCCGATCACGACCACGGGCCGCACCGCGCTGCGGGCACACGCCATCTCCACCTGGGCGCCCAGCGCCCGGGCCGCCGTGCGGATGTCCGGCTTGAGCGCGTTGTAGCTGACCGGGATGAAGGGACTCGCGCCGCAGCCGCGCAGCCCGCGCCGCAACGGCGAGATGACCGATGCCCCGTCGGCCAGCCCGTGCACCAACAACACCGGGATCCCCGAATCGGTCGGCGGCGCCTCCTCCCGCTCCGTCGACCACCAGAGCATGACGCGACCCAGCCGCCCGCTCAGCTGCCCGACGCCCTCCGCGGCCATGTCGAGCGGGAGACGGGCCAGGCGTACCGCCGCCCTGCTTGCCTCGACGCCGACGCCGCGCACCGGTGACAGCCCCGGCACCAACAGTTGCGTCCTGACAGGAATGCTCGTAGCCGTTCACCTTCTCTACGTGCGCTCGCGCTGGTCTCACCAAAACGGGGAACGTCGCGTGTATGGGGGGACATTGCGCGCGCCGACCCGATTCCCTTCCCACCACAGCGGGTCCCTGCGGTCATGGGCAGCTCAAACGGCGTGTTGCCGGGAGTCCGGCGTGTTCCCCGACAACCCGCCGACCAGCCTCTGAAGTCGGGCGGCAAAAGCCCTGCCCTGGCATGCGAACGCGCGATCGTCCGGGATTGCGGCTCGCGACACCCTTCGGTCGTTACGGTCCAGCGACGGGCGGCCAATCGCCCTATTCAGTAGCTTTACGTCCGAAAACAGAGTATCCCTTGCTCTCTCCGGCGGCCTGCCAGGCGGCCGGGACGGCTTGCCGCAGGAGGAACGCGCGTGCTGCCCATCGGATCGCTGAAGGACCTGCTGCGTGCCATCGGGGAGCAGACCGTCCACGGCCTGCGCGCCATCGACCCGCACGGTGGCGCGGGCCACGCCCGGCGCAATGACGCGCGGGCCGCCGCGGCCTACGCGAAGCGAGGCGAGCACGACTTGGCCTCGCCCCGGTAGGCGCCAGACCTCCGGTTGACGGTGCGGCCGGGCACATACACAGCCTGCTGGCTGTGGGCCGCGAGCAGAGCCAACAGCAGCGATGAGGAAGTGCCGGAGCTGTCCACCAACCAGTGGACCTCGTCAGTCAGCTCCAGGATCTCGCTGGGCACAGCAAGGGCCGCCGACTCGCCGCTGTCGATCTTCTTCGACCGCTTGCCGGCGTCGATGCCCACCCAGACCCGGGCCGGTCGCTCGCCCATTCGCCCATCCTCGTTCCGCACAGCATGCCGTCAGCCCGAGCAACACTCCGCTGTCATCTCCATAATCAGCGACCAGAGCACACATCGCAGTCAGGAGTCCCGGCGTCGGACGCCTGGGAGCCAGCGAGATCCGGAAGCACACACTTTCGCACTCTCTACTACTTTTGTCGGATTCCTCGGGGGTGAGGATGTCAACGGGCCCTGGAGCGAGAGGCTCAGCTCGAGCACCACAGGCGACGGGGGTCTGCTTCGGGAGCGCCACCCCCACACCTGCGTGACCTCGACGAGGAACACCGGAGGGTCCCGCCGACGGGGGCGCCGCACGTGCTGCAGGGACCTCACCGAGCGGCTCCCCGCCCAGGCTGCCTCGCCCGACCTGCCCGAGCACCCGGGCCACCCCCCGCACCCTCGCCGTCTTCAACGAAGGCACCGGCCCGCTTTGGGCCCGTGACGTCTGCGAAGCCCTCGATCACACACTGCTACTTACCGAAGAACGTCGAAGGCGCTCGCGCCAAGCTGAAACGCCTTGTCAAGCTCGAGGCCCTCACGGCGGTCGACGCCGACAGCTTCACCAGGAAGCAGCAGCCGACCGAAGCCTCGCGACCTGCAGTCCTACCCCAACCTCACCAGGAAACGGACATCACCTCACGAACCGCGCTCCGAAAGACCCATCAGGCCTCATCAAGATTTCGGAATATCGCGCTAATTCAGACATAGCGACCCCTCATGGCGTGAGGTGGGTCACCTATCCATTGCTGATACCGGACGCTTCGGCTTAACGTCCCCGCAATCCGTTTGAGCGGACCGCGTTACCGGCCGGTTCCCGGTCGGCGGCGGCCTTCGAGTGCGCGCTCGGAGTGGAGCCTTCTCCGTCGGCGGGGCACGTTTCCCCGCCTGGTTCCGACAGCCCACACCCCGTGCGGCGTAAGGAGTCGTCCCATGCCTCTTTTCGGATGCCGCAGCACGGGAGTACAACTTCCGGGCCGGGCCGGGCCGCAGGGTTCCCGTAGGTGCCTGCTCTCGGTCCGCCTGCTCACCGAAGCCGTGTTCGGCGCCACCGTGGAGGTGGCCGCGATCATTGCGGCGCTGGCCCTGTACCCGTCTGGCGCAGGCGAGGATCACCACACGGCCGGATCCCGCCCGGAGGCGCCGTCAGGCGGCAGTGTGCCTTTTCCGGCCATGTCCGCTGACAGCCCGGTCCTGCTGGTACACGGGCTGAGCAGTAACCGGGCGATCTTCCACGTCATGAGACGCGGCCTGCGGCAAGCGGGCTTTCGCCGGGTGGCCATGCTGAACTACAGCTGGCTCAGCAACGACGTCCGCAGCGCTGCGCGGTTGCTGGCAGACGAGGTGGAGCGGGTTTGCGAGGGCAGCGAGCACGAGCGCGTCCACGTGATCGGCCACAGCCTCGGAGGCGTGATCGCCCGCTACTACGTGCAGCGCATGGGCGGCGACGCCCGCGTGCACACGCTGGTCACCCTGGGCACCCCGCACCAGGGCACGCTGGCCGCGATGGTGCCGCTGCCGCATCAGGCGATCCGGCAGCTCCGCCCGGGCAGCGACGTGCTCGTGGAACTCGCAGGGCCCGCTCCCGGTTGCGGAACCCGCTTTGTTGCGTTCCACAGTGACCTCGACGAGATGGTCGTCCCCACCGCCAACGCCAGGCTTGTCCACCCAGACCTTCAGATCAGCAACGTCCCCGTACGGGCTGTCGGCCACGTCTCGCTGCCCCTGCACGGCAGGGTCGTTGCCGAGGTCTGCCGCGTGCTCGGCGACGCGCGCGTCGCCGAGCCCCTGGCCGCAGCTTGAGCCGGAGCAGCCCTGCGAACGGACCGTTTCTTTGCCGGGCCCCTGGTGAAGGCGGCGATGCGGGCGGTCTGCCCCAGCCGCCAGACGGGTCACGGCGCGGACCGGCCGACGGCGAGCGGGTCGGTCGCGCGCGACCAACCGCTCCCGGCCCCGGGCCGGCTTCTCAGGTGATGGGCACCATCGTGGCGCCCGCGGCCCATTGCACGTTCTGCGTCTTTGTTCACAGTGAATTGTCGGGATAATTCTGGGGGTCAAGGGGTCGCAGGTTCAAATCCTGCCGTCCCGACGGTGTTGACCAGGCATCTACCGGGTGCGCGGTTCAGGGGGGTTGGCGCGTTTGATACCGCATTGACTGGTGTGGTCATCAAGTCGATCGGCCGTGCGGCAGGGGAGGTCACGTTTCGTGCGTGATCCCACGCGGCGAGAAGTTCCGGGTGCGGGATACGGTCGTGGCGCGTGGTCGTCCGGTACGTGCGTCGGCTGGCCGACGCCCCCCTCGGCGGTGCCGGTAGATCCTCGGCGGAGCCTGCAATTTATGCGCCTATGTACGGCGCCCAAAGCGAGGGCGCCCGAACGTAGTTCAGGGTGTCCCGCACATGCCACACCGTCTGGTGGAGTGCCTGCGCGGAGCGAGTGGCGCCGGCGGCAGTGCCATTGCCGGGATCCAGGCCCTGGCAGAAGAGTTCGGCTACAGCGACCGAGAGCTTGTCATCCACTGGCCACAGGGTTCCCACCAAGTGTGGGAAACCGGCGAGCCGGAAGGAGGATCGGGCGCTGCAGGAACCACACGATCGTCCCGGCCCTCGATGTCACCCATGTGACCAGTTGCCATCCGCCACGGGTAGTTGGCGGGGTAGCTACGGCATCTCGGAGCCGCTCGGTTTCGTTACCCAGGCGAACGGCGCACCCTGAGGCCGCATCTGGTGCTGCACACCGCGCACACCAGCGTGCCCCTCCCACCCCCCAGCAGCATTTGACGGGCGAAGAGCCGACGGGTCGGTGTTTCCACGTGGTGGTGTCCGGGCTGCGGAGCGGGAACTCGGCGAGCGCGTCAAGCGACGGCTCCCTCCGGGAACAGCCGCTGTCGCCCGAGACCCGCGAGCAGTACGTGGCTCAGTGGGCCGCCGTCCAGGAGCAGTTCGTCGACCTCACCGTGGAAGGCCGTCACCGAGGCGGACGCGCTGCTGGCGCGCCTGGCAGGGGAGCGCGGCTTCCCCGACGGCGAGCAGTCCGAGGAGCAGTTGGCCGCCCTCTCCGTCCACCACGCCTACTTCGTCCAGGGCTACCGCAGCATGCACACAGCAGCCCGCGGCCAGAGCGGCACCGAGGAGATGCGGGAGGCTATCGTCGCAGCCCGAGGCCTCTTCGAGGCACTGGTCACCGAAGAGCCGGCCGACCCGGACCGGCGCCGACTCGGAGCTACTCCCGCAGGGCGAACGGGACGAGCTGGCCCTGCGCCTCCAGCAGGCCCTCAGCACCTTCGTCGACAGCCCATGCCAGGCCGTGGGCGAGGCCGACGCCGTCTTCGACGAAATCGCCACCTACCTCACGAACACCCTGACGGAACAGCGGCGCGTTCTCCGCGAGAGTTGGCAGGACCCGGACAGCGCAGCGCAGACCGAGGAACCGCGGCTCGCGCTGAGGCAGTGCCGGGAGATCACCGAACGGCTACTGCACATGTCAGCGCCTGCCGGTCAGTGACACTGTCGCAGGTTGCGCCCAGCGCCTGGGGCTGGGGTGTGTCGAGCCGCACGGGCACTGACACGGCGTGCGCTCAAACAGGATTCGGCCATGGTGCGATGGACAGGCGCGGAATTCGTACGCCTTGTTTCCGAGGTCCTTCCGCGGCGGCCGGGCGGGATCACCCGTGTCGCTCGGCGTGGGTGGGGGGAGGGACGTGCGGGGTGGCGGAATCTGGTTCCGCGTCCGCCACGGGCCGTGTCGTTGTGGTTCTCTGGCGGGACGCTGGCTGCGGCCCGCCGCCCGGGGGGCGACGTACGTGACCGAGGCGGTCCCGGGTACGTGATGCGGTGATGCGCCCGGCGAGCTAGCGTTTGATGATGTGCCTGACGCGCCCGGCCCCCGCGTGTGCCCTGTGGTGAGAGAGGGGTTTCATCCCATGCCGGTTCTGCACGCGCCGACCCCGTCAATGCCGTCGATGCAGTCGGCCGTCTCCGGTACGACGGCCGGCTTGTTCGCCGCTCTCGTCGGTCTTGCCGACAGGCTCGCCGAGTGGGGCGGCGGCCGTGTGCCGACGGTGGCGGGCCGGATCACCAGTGCTCTCGTGAGCCCTCTGGCGAGTCCCCTCGCTCCGGACGACTACCTCGGCCTGATCGACCCGCTGCTGTCTGCTCGCCATCCCGCGGGCCGGGTGGTCGCCGTGCGGCCGGAGTGCGCCGGGGCGGCCACGCTGGAGATCCGTCCCGGGCGCGGCTGGGCGGGGCACCGGGCCGGGCAGTACCTGCCGGTGGGGGTGGAGATCGACGGCGTACGGCACTGGCGTACGTACTCGATCACCTCACCCGCCGAGGCGCCGGGCCGGACGCTGACGATCACGGTCAAGGAGGAACCCGGCGGCCGGGTCTCCCCGCACCTGGTGCACCGGACCCGTCCCGGCGTGGTGCTCCGACTCGGCCCCGCGCAGGGCGAGTTCACGCTGCCGAAGGATCCGCTGCCGCCGCGGATGCTGATGGTGACGGCGGGCAGCGGCATCACCCCGGTGGCGGGGATCCTGCGCACCCTCGCGCGCCGCCGCTTCTCCGGGCCCGCCCCCGACGTCGTACTCCTGCACAGCGCACCCGGCCCGGACGGGTTCCTCTTCCGTGCCGAACTGGCCGGGCTGGCAGCCCGGTTGCCCTGGCTGAGCGTCCACGCGCGGTACACCCGTACCGCCGGCCGGCTGGTCCCGGAGCACATGGGCGTGCTCTGTCCGGACTGGTACGCCCGGGAGACCTGGGCCTGCGGTCCGGACGGACTGCTCGACGCGCTGAAGCGGCACTGGGCGGCGGCCGGCGCCGGTGAGCGGCTGCGCGTGGAGCGTTTCCGGCTGGCGCCCGTGCTTTCGCCGGGCGCCGGCACGACCGGCGGCCGGGTCCGGTTCGACCGCAGCGGCGTCGAGGCCGACTCGGCCGCGGCCGTCCCCCTCCTGGAGACCGGCGAGGCGGCGGGTGTGGCGATGCCGTACGGCTGCCGCCGCGGGGTCTGCTTCGGCTGCCTCGTCCCGCTGGTCCACGGCCGGGTCCGCGATCTGCGGACCGGTGAACTGCACGGTGAACCGGGCGAGTTGATCCAGACCTGCGTCAATGGTGCGGCAGGTCCACTCGCCCTCGCTCTCTAGGCCCCTCAAGGAGCCCGCGATGTCCACAACTGCCGGACCCGTCACACCTTTTGAGTCGCTCGAAGATCACACGGAGCTGCTCGGCGAGGAGCTCGACCGGATCCGCGCCGAGGTCGTCGCGGCGCGCGGCGCCGAGGACACCCGCTACATCCGTACGGTGATCGCCGCCCAGCGCG
The DNA here is from genome assembly GCF_007113425.2 of Streptomyces sp. RLB3-17. Classification (NCBI taxonomy): domain Bacteria; kingdom Bacillati; phylum Actinomycetota; class Actinomycetes; order Kitasatosporales; family Streptomycetaceae; genus Streptomyces; species Streptomyces sp. RLB3-17. The sequence goes on from NZ_CP041610.2 coordinate 1,536,021, forward strand.
GCCTGGAGACCGGCGGCCGCGTCGCTCTCGCCGTATCCCTCTTTCCGCCCGCCTGGCTCGCGGGCACCGCGATGCTGACCACCGCCAAGATCCTGGAGAACATGGAACTGGGCCACAACATCCTGCACGGCCAGTGGGACTGGATGGGCGACCCGGCGATCCACTCCACCACCTGGGAGTGGGACTTCCTCACCCCCGCCGACGCCTGGAAGCACACCCACAACCACCTGCACCACACCTACACCAACGTCGTCGGCCTCGACCGGGACCTCGGCTACACGATCCTGCGCATGAGCCCGGACCAGCGCTGGCATCCGGTCCACCTCCTCCAGCCGCTGTACACCGCGCTGCTCGCCCCCTTCTTCGAGTGGGGCATCGCCCTCTACGACCTGGAGGCGGACGCCGTGCCGTCCGGCCGCAAGAGCGTGCGGGCCCTCCTCAGCGACCTGGCCGGCCTGGCCCGCAAAGCCGTGCGCCAGGCGGCCAAGGACTACGTCCTCTTCCCCCTGCTCGCGGGCCCCTCCGCGCTGCCCTGCCTGGTCGGCAACGTCACCGCGAACGGGCTTCGCAACATCTGGGCGCACACCGTGATCTTCTGCGGCCACTTCCCCGGCGACGTCCAGACCTTCTTGTACGAGGAGGAGCAACTTGAGGGCGAGACGCGCGGCCAGTGGTACCTGCGCCAGATCCAGGGCTCGGCGAACATCGAGGGCGGTTCCCTCCTCCACATGCTCACCGGCAACCTGAGCCACCAGATCGAGCACCACGTCTTCCCCGACCTGCCCAGCAACCGCTACGCCGAACTCGCGCCACGGGTGCGCGAGATCTGCGCCCGGCACGGGATCACGTACGCGAGCGGGCCGCTGTGGCGCCAGTACGCGTCCATGTGGGGCCGCGTCCTTCGGCACGCGGTGCCGGACGGGCCCCAGCGCCGCCGGGCTTGGGCCAGCTGACAGGCGCGGGCATAGAGGCGGAATACCTCGAACGCGTCGTCCGTCGAGGTCTGCCGACAGCTTCGCGAGGATGCCATTGACCTGTCCGACCGGACAGGTTGTGCAGCGCCGTCCGGAACCGGCTGTTCGCGCCGTGGGACTGCTCGGGCGTGCGCTGAGGGAGGATCGAATTCGTTCGAGCAGTTTCACCGGAACAGGCGGATGGATCACGGAATCCTAAGCAGAACGTGGTTGATGCGACGCTCGGGAAAAGTGCGAGCCGCACCAGCCGCAGTAACATGGATCGTGGGTTGGCTCACTCTCACGTGCAGCCGCCCGGAAGGGCGACTCCGGCGTGTTTGCGCCGGAGTCGTTGTCAAGCCGCACTGGCGGTGCCGACCAGGCCGCGACCTTCCAAGGGACGCGGCCCGCATCGACGGGTGTCCCGCTCAGGAGGGACAGCGCATGATCCATGCAGCCGACATCCGCGAGTGGCGCACCCATGACGTCGTCGACCCGAAGGGGCACAAGATCGGCGTGCTCGAAGCGGTCTACGTGGACACCACCACCGACGAACCAGCCGTGGTCACCGTACGGACCGGGCTCCCGACTCGCCGGCGCCTGGTCTTCGTGCCCCTCGACGCGCGCTTCTCGGCCGACTTCGGGTATCTCCTTGCGGGCGGGGTTTCCGACTCCCCCCGATCAGCGCAACTGCATCAACAGCATCTCGCTGAGGCTGACGTCCGGCGAGAGCTGGGGCGGAACGTAATCCGATCACCGTCCGAATCCCGCTCGGATTCGCACCCCCGTCGAGGGCCCACCCGATGGGAACGCGTGTGCCCTGGGGGCACGCGACGGGCGGGGTACGAGTGTTCGGCGCGGCCGAAAAGGGCGCTCACTCTCAGCCGGCCGGGAAATCTGACCTAGTGTCAAGAATGTCCGCACCGATGCCTGTTGTCCGGTCGGAGCGGCCGCGCAGGAGCGCCGAGGAGGACACGGTGCCTTGGACCGATCCGTACGTGAGGAACGACGGAACACAAGTCCGGGGGGCCGGTCGCGGGGCTGGCTCGGCCATCACCGGCACGTGGACCGGCAAAGCGGCACATGGCAGCCTCATCGGCCGCGACTGCGGACAGCACTCGCAAACTGACGGCAACCGCAGCAGGGATCGGGGAACTCCTGTTTCCGCTTGCGGGTTTCGTACGGTGTGAGCCGGCCGGCGAGGCCGAACGGTCAGGCGATCCCGGTGCCGCGCAACAGCAGCAACGCCACGTCCACCACTGCCACGGCGACCGCTGCCGCGAACGCCAACCGCTCCCAGCGGCGTCCCAGCACCGTCCCCGCCGTTGCGATCAGTGCGGTCACCACGAGCACTGCCAATCCCCACATGCCGGGTGGTCCGGCAGGCCCCAGCACCAGAGTCGCGGACGCGGCCACCAGCGGCACCGGCAGCAGCAGCCGCGCGCCGTCCGGGCCCAGCCGGTGCGGCCATCCCCGTACGCCCGTCGCCAGATCCCCGCGGATGTCCGGCAGCACATCGCCCAGATGGGCGCCGACTCCCAGCAACGCCCCGGCGGTGACAACCCACCAGGCAGGCCACGGCTGCCCCGGCAGCCCCAGCGCCACGAACGCCGGGAGCGCGGCGAAACCCACCGCGTAAGGCGCCCAGGACCATGCTGTCGCCTTGAGTCGCAGGTCGTACGCCCACGCCGCCGCCACCCCGGCCAGGTGAACGGCGCCCGCCCACAGCCCACAGGCGAACGACAGCGGCACGCACAGCGCCAGTGCGGCATACGCGGCCACCCACACCTCCGTCACGCCGACCGTGCCGTCGACGACGGGTTTGCCACGGCGGCCCGCGGCAATGTCCCGGCGCGCGTCAAACGCGTCGTTGCACCAGCCGACGGACAACTGCCCGGTCAGAACGGCGGCGCCGGTCAGCACACAACGCGCGGCGCTCTGGCCGGCGGTCACGGCCAGCGCGGCCATCAAGACGGTGACCGCCACGACAGGCCCGGGGTGGCACGACCCGGCCAGGCCACCCACCCGGCCCGCCCAACTCGCGGCCGCGCCGCCGGCCGTCGACTGCTCGGGAGTGCCCACCCGGCCGATCGTAGGCGCCCCGGCCCCACCCGGCTGGAGCACCGCGCCCTCAGGACGAACGGCCGGACGGGCGATCCATGGTGCCGAAGTCCCGGTCCGGGGAACACGTGGGGAGCAACTCACCCCAGTCGGTAACCGGACGGGAACCCTATGACGCGGATCGCCGCAGTGCACGGTGCCCTCGCCCCGCACCGTCGCACCCAGTCCGAGATCACCGACATGGTGGCCCGCACCTGCCTGCCCGAGGGCACCGACCGTCGGGTCCTGGACCGGCTGCACCGCAGCGCGAAGGTCCGCTCGCGCCACATGACGCTGCCGCTCGAACGCTACGGGGAACTGGGCGGATTCGGCGCGGCCAACGACGTCTTCATCGCCGCCGCCACCGACCTGGGCGCCAAGGCCGTCCGGGGCGCTCTGCACGCCGCCGGTCTGTCCGCAGCCGACGTGGACCTGCTGATCTTCACCTCCGTCACCGGCATCGCCACCCCCTCGATCGACGCACGGCTGGTCGGCCGCCTCGGACTGCGGCCGGACGTCAAACGGCTGCCCCTGTTCGGCCTGGGCTGTGCCGGCGGTGCCACCGGCCTGGCCCGTATGCACGACTACCTGCTGGGCCGGCCCGACCACGTGGCGGTGTTGCTGTCGGTCGAACTGTGCTCGCTCACCTTCCAGCGCAACGACGCCTCCATGGCCAACCTGGTCGCCACCGGACTGTTCGGCGACGGCGCCGCCGCAGTCGTCGCGTGCGGCGCGGACCGCCCGGCCGAGAGCGCCGGCCCGACGATCGTGGACTCCCGCAGCCACCTGTATCCGGACACCGGGCGCGTCATGGGCTGGGACATCAAGAACACCGGCTTCCAGGTCGTCCTCGACCCGAAGGTCCCCGATGTGGTGCGCCGTTACCTCGCCGATGACGTCGAGGGGTTCCTCGGCGACCACGGGATCAAGCCGAAGGAAGTGACCGCCTGGGTGTGCCACCCCGGCGGCCCCAAGGTCCTTCAGGCCGTCACCGAGGCCCTCGACCTGCCCGACGACGCCCTCGATGTGACCTGGCGTCATCTGGCCGACGTGGGCAACCTGTCCTCGTCATCGGTGCTCCATGTGCTGCGCGACACCCTGGCCGAACGCCGCCCGCCGCCGGGCACGCCGGGTCTGCTGCTGGCAATGGGGCCCGGCATGGCCTGCGAACTCGTCCTGCTGCGCTGGTAGTTCGGACCGTCGAAGGACAGTGGACACATGATCTGGTACGGATTGCTGGTGGCCGCCGTCGCCGGCGAGCGCGTCGCCGAACTCGTCGTCGCCCGCCGTAACGAGCGGTGGAGCACCGCCCACGGCGCGACCGAGACCGGGCAGGGCCACTACCCGGCGATGGTCGCCCTCCACACCGGCCTGCTGGTCGCCTGCCCGGCCGAGGTGTGGCTGGCCGACCGACCCTTCGTACCCGCCCTGGCCTGGCCGATGCTCACCGTGCTGGCGGCCGCTCAGGCACTGCGGTGGTGGTGCATCGGCACCCTGGGACCCCGTTGGAACACCCGGGTGATCGTCGTACCCGGCCTGCCGCTGGTGACGGGCGGCCCCTACCAGTGGCGGTGGCTGCGGCATCCGAACTATGTGGCCGTCGTCGCCGAGGGCGTGGCCCTGCCACTGGTGCACACCGCCTGGATCACCGCGGCCGTGTTCACGGTACTCAACACCGCCCTGCTCACCGTGCGCATCCGCTGCGAGAACCAGGCACTGGCCGCCGCGACCACCCCAACCGCGGCCGCGCAAGCGTGATCGACGTACTGGTGGCCGGCGGCGGACCGGCCGGTCTGGCCGCCGCCATCCACGCCGCGCTCGCCGGCCTGGAGACCGTCGTCGTCGAGCCCCGGACCGGGCCTGTGGACAAAGCCTGCGGAGAAGGCGTCATGCCCGGCGGTGTCACCGCGCTGCGAGCACTGGGCGTCGAGGTCACCGGCCGCGAACTGCGCGGCATCCGTTACGTGGACGGCGCCGCCCGCGCCGAAGCGTCTTTCCGCGGCCGTAGCGGGCTGGGAATTCGCCGTACGACGCTACACTCCGCACTGCACCAGCGCGCGCTCAGCCTCGGCGTGCGAATGCTGCCGGGCAAGGTCGGCGAGGTGCGCCAGAGCGCGGACACTGTCACCGCCGTGGGCACCACGGCTCGTTGGCTGATCGCCGCCGACGGCCTGCACTCCCCAGTGCGCCGCGGCCTGGGGCTGGAGTTGCCGGGCATCGCCCACGGCCGCTACGGACTGCGCCGGCACTTCCGTGTCGAGCCGTGGACGGACTTCGTGGAGGTCCACTGGTCCCGGCACGGCGAGGCCTACGTGACACCGGTCAGCCACGACCTGGTGGGCGTCGCGGTCCTCAGTCGCAGCCGCCGCGGGTACGACGAGCACCTGGCCGGCTTCCCGGCCCTCACCGCTTCGCTGCGCGGCCCGGCCGCGACGGAGGTACGCGGCGCCGGACCGCTGTTGCAGCAGGTGCGGCGCAGAGTCGCCGGCCGTGTCCTGCTCGTCGGCGACGCCGCGGGCTACCTGGATGCCCTCACCGGTGAGGGCATCGCCCTCTCGCTGGCGACGGCCGGGGCCGCCGTCCGCTGCCTGGCCGCCGGGCGACCGGACGAGTACGAGCGCGCCTGGGCCCGGCTGACCCGGCGCCACCGGCTGCTGACCGGGGCCCTGCTGGCCGCGAGCCGCCGTCCTGGCACCGCCCGCCTCATCGTCCCCGCAGCGTCCCGGATGCCCCCGGTGTTCTCAGCCGCGGTCCACGCACTGCAGTAGTGGCCTGGCCCGTTTTCACGCCGAAAGTGAACGATGCCAAACATACGCGCTCTCCGCGCCAGCGGAGGTGGGTCACCACATCAGAGGGCCGAGTAACCCCTGTGGTCCGTTTCCTCTTGGGGCCGTTTCCTTGGCGCCTACCGGCCATCGCCAGACACGCTCGTCACAAGGCCGCAGATCTAGACGATCGCCACCCACACCGAACTCTGAGACACACGGAGCCGGCTGGTCGGAGTGCAGCCTCTCCTGGGCGCTTTCCCGATACCGACGGCCTCAGGATGGCCTCAAGTCATGGCTCTGTCGCAGTGCACCTGACCAGAATGGAGCTCGCCAGGTGTGCGCTTGCGCGCATCTGTGCAGGTCAGACGAGTGACAGCTGACGCAGACCGCCCCGGCCCCAAACTCGCGAGCAGCGGATTGAGTCCGTTGATCCGGAGTTGACGCTCCAACACCTCGCGAGGAACGTTTCCGCAGGTCAGGACACATTTAAGTGGGGCGGGTGGAACTCGAACCCACGGCCGACGGATTATGAGTCCGCCGCTCTCGGGTTCGCCGCCACGCGCGGCTCGACCCAAGGAAGTCACCCAAAGATCAGGGATGAGGTCAGGAGCCCGCAAGAAAGGTGAAACAAACCTTTCGCTCCGAATTGTCCCTATTCGTATCCGCCAACCTCCGTTAAGGCAACCCCTAGTTTAGATGGCAGCAACGACGGCACCTCGAGGAATGTCCCCGCTCGCGGATGATCACCTTGCCCGGGGCGTGATACTGGCCCAACGCACGACCCTCTCGGTGCTGCGATTGGACTCGCCCCGGTAACTGGAGTGTGCGAGCACCAGTACGCCTTCGATGTCCACGATGACGCTACTGTCGACGGCCGGACTGCTCGCACAGGCCAGCTCCCAGACCCTCGCCCGCCTCGATCACTCACAGGGCAGCCCGTCACCGGTTTGTGAGCCGCCCCAGGCCCGCTCACCGCCGCCAGCCCAGGCCAAGCCCTGCAGGGACGGCGGCGTCCATGCGGCGATACGCGCTGGTGATGCGGTGAAGTACGTTCCCCCGCTCGACTCCCCACCTGGGGAGTCGAGGCGCTGAGTCCTGCAGGGCTGGGGTCGCCTCGGTCTCCTGGACATGGCCGCCGTCGCCGTCCCGGCCGGCGAGGCCGACGGCAGCCGCTTCGGCGTCAGCGTCGTCACCCGCGCCCACAAGGATCGGGTACGCGCCGGCCACCCTCGCATCCAACGGTGCCGTCATGCATCCACGGCAGTGCCGGGAGCTCTCCGTCAGCCCGTCATCGACTGTCGTCGATTGGCGTCGAATGGCGATGAGCAAGATCGTGGACGACCCCGTGCCTGCGTCCAGCAGGAGTCGTATGTGCAGCAGGTGTCGCTGCCGACCATCGGATCCGCACGGGAGCCGGTCTCATCCAGGCAGCGTCTGGGTGATCCGCCACAGGCGGCGCGGCAGTTCGCCCTCCTCGAAGGCGTGCACCTCGTCGAGGCGCCATCCCTCGGCGAGGGCGTCCACGAGGACACGGTCGAAGAAGTGCACGGCGAAGCCGCTGTGCTCGAAGATCTCGTCGCCGTGCCCGGTACCGGTGCCGTAGTGAGCGTCGCCGGTGTGGCGGACCGTGTAGACGAACGTGCCGCCCGGCCGCAGCACGCGCCGGACCTCGCCCACCAGAGCGTGGATCTCCTCGGTCGACAGGGCCATGCACAGCAGCATGTGCGCGAAGACCGCGTCCACCGAGGCGTCCGCCAGCGGCAGCTTCTCGCGTACGTCGTGGACGGTGGTGTCCACCACGTCGCCGAGACCGAGGTGGCCGGCCGCGTCACGCAGCTGGTCCAGACCCACGGGGCTGAAGTCGGTTGCCGCGACGATGAAGCCGCACCGGGCGAAGTACAGGGCGTCACGCCCGTGCCCGGCCCCCAGCTCAAGAACGCGTTCGACACCAGCGGCGCGGAAGACGTCTGCGGCATGGACAGCGGGCGTGGAGGGCTCGTCGCCGTACATGCCGGGATGGGCCGTGTACGTCTGCTGCCAGTGCGCACGCTGCGCCTCGGCCAGCTCTTGGTCCTGGTCCTGGTCCGGCATGAGCGTTCCTGCCTCTCCACACATCCCCGGGTGCGGGGCAGCGCCCAGCCTAGAACCCGTCTCGGGCACCGGCCCAAAGAGCTCTCATCGGGGCGTTCTCGTCGCGCAGCGTGCTTGACCTTCGAGCCGGGTGGAAGGTTTACCGTCGAGGGTGTGAGCACGATGCGAAACTCCCAGCTCGCGGAGCGCTGTGGCGTCCCGGCGACCACCCTGCGCTTCTACGAGGGTGCGGGCCTGCTGCCCGCCGGCCGCACCGCCTCCGGGTACCGCGTGTACGGGGAGGACGCGGTGGAGCGGCTGGCGTTCATCGGCGCGGCCAAGCACCTCGGGCTCCCGCTGGAGGAGATCGGCGAGCTGCTCGCGGTGTGGGAGGCCGGTGCCTGCGCTGACGTGAAGGCCGACCTGCGGCCCCGGATCGCCGCCCGCCTCGGCGAGGCCGAAGGGCGCCTCGCCGGGCGTTATCAAGTTGTCTGTGGGGCGTGAGATGATCTTGGTGTAGGTCGTCGTGGGAGGGGGCGCTCGTGGAGTCCGGGGCAGTACCGTCGTACAAGGGCTACCGGTTTCCGGCTGAGGTGATCAGTCACGCAGTGTGGCTCTACCATCGTTTCCCGCTCTCCTTCCGGGAGGTCGAGGAACTCCTCTTTGCGCGCGGTCTCCAGGTGTCCTACGAGACGGTCCGCGCCTGGTGCGCCACGTTCGGCCCGGCCTACGCCAAGGAGCTGCGCCGTCGGCAGCCACGGCCCGGCGATAAATGGCATCTGGACGAGGTGTTCATCAAGGTCAACGGGAAGATGCAGTACCTGTGGAGGGCCGTAGACCAGGACGGGAACGTCCTCGACATCCTCGTGACCGCCAAGCGCGACACGGCCGCGGAGAAGCGGTTCTTCCGCAAGCTCCTCAAGGACCTCGAGCACGTGCCGAGGGTGATCGTCACGGACAAGCTGCGCAGCTACGGCGCCGCCCACCGCCACGTCATGCCCTCGGTCGAGCACCGCTGTTCGAAGTATCTGAACAACCGGGCCGAGAACAGTCACCAGCCAACGAGACAGCGCGAGCGCGCCATGAAGAACTTCCGCTCCCGGGGCACGGCGCAGCGGTTCCTCGCCGCCTTCTCGAGGATCTCCCCGCACTTCCGACCCCGACGGCATCTGCTCACAGCGAGTGACTACCACACCGAGATGGCCGAACGATTCCGTATCTGGAAGACCGCCACCGGGACGACCACGACCGCCTGACCGGGATGGCCCCACGGTCCAGCCGCAACTCCAACATGCCCCAACTCGCCCATCACTCCAGCAACTTGACAGAGCCGCGCTGGGGGAATCCGGGCTCTGGCGCCTCCCCGCGAGAGGGGAGGCGCCTATCATTCTGGTCGGCAAGCCTGGTCGCCTACGCCGTGCACGCCGACGCACCGCACAACAGTGCCCGGCTCATTGGCAGACGAACGACTTGTGTGCGAGGTCCGTGGTCAGCTTGCTGAGTTTGCACACTTGGCCACCCGGTGGGTAACCCTGCGGGACACCGTTTCTGTCACGGAAGACGAGGTCCCAGGTCCCGCCGACGTCGCGCAGGTCCGCGTAGCCGAAGATCCCGAGTCCCCCGGGAGTCTGTTCCTGAGTCATCGTCTGATTCACGAGCTCCCGCGGCGTACCGATCCTCTTTCCGTTGGCGTTGTCGTCAACCGGGCCCATGTCCAGAGGTCCGCCCGCGGAGCCCACGGTCAGCTGGGGCGGCCGAGGGGTGTTGAAGTCCAGCATCTGGTAGAGATGGATGTGCCCCGACAGGACGAGTCGCACGTTGTCCCGCAGCCTGCCGAGGTTGGTGTTGCCGACGGCAGTGGCAAGGACGCGAGTCGGCGCTTCCACTCCAGGGGCCGGCGGTGGGGCGGCTGCTTTTACCATCCACAGTGGCTTGTGCGTGAACACGAAGTAGTCCTGGTTCGTGTGACCGGGCTGCGCCGCGTTCTGGTTCACAGCATCGAAATACCCGGTGAAGCGGCCGAGGTTCGCTGTGCTTCCGTTGTCGTTCGGATCGGCCATCGAGGAGTCCACATTGACGAGGTTCAGGGTGCCGGCGCGGATGAACGCGGGCGGGGTGAAATCGCTGCACGAGCCGTTGCTGCGGAGTACGTCGGCAAGGTAGCGGAACCATGCGCCGCCCGCGCCGCCCTGGTGCGTCTGGTTGCAGTTTTCGTGGTTGCCCCGGGTCAACGCGACGGGTGCTTTGGCCAGCAGCGTTTCCGCGGGCCGGAAGAAGTCGGCGACGACGCAGTCCCAGCTGGCAGCTTGGTGGGCTGTCCGGCAGCCTGGATTCTTCGCCTTGTCGTCGGCCGTGGAGGGGTCTTCCCGGTAGAGGTAGTCACCGGTGTGGATCACGAGATCCGGCTGCGTCACCTTGGCAAGGCTGGTCGCGATCTGCCCGAAGGGCCAGTCTTTCGCGCACTTCTGAGTGGGATTGGTTGGGGTTGGATTCTTCGGGAGGCTACAGCCGGTGTCGCCGATGACTCCGATCTTCGCGGGACGTGTCGATGCGGTCCACTGCGGCAGCGGGAGCTGCCTCCCGGGATGCAGCGTAGCCGCGTGGAGCGTCGTTGGATCAAGCTCCGCCTTGGACGCCGCGAGGGGGATCCCCGTCATACCTCCCAACTCGCAGACTGTGGTCGGGAATTGTGACCCCATGGGGGTGCTCACCAGTTGCATGGGGATCGAACTGGGTTGTTGCCCACCCATGGTGAGGAGCACAGAGGGACACATCAGGCTGGTATCGGTGGACACGTAGCGGATCCGGGTGCCTTGACTGGTCAGCTGGGTCCACGCCCAGGCCTCACCGTTGAGCCCCGCCCCGGGCGGAGCGGTCGGCTTGGGGGGCCGTGGCCCCGCGCTGTCGGATGTGGGCCCGGCGAGAGCCGCGCCTGCCGGGACCGCCGTGGCCAGCACGCTCACCGCGGCGAGGGCGACGATCCGGTGCATCATCTTCTTCACGTTCCTCCGATCGAATGGCCGACTACCGGCGCATCACCTCGTCGGTGATCACCCTGGAATCGTCACCGTCGGTGTCAACCTGTGCACGACCATGCAGGCGAACGGCCTAATACTCCAGCCGGACTTCTGTATTTCTCCTGGTCAACGGCCTGGCGGTGGGGAGTGTAGCGAGGGCTTGGCGTACGCGGGACGCCAGGAAGAAGCAGGCAGCTACGGCTCCAACTGCTCGCGTGGCCCTGTCGCCGCTGCCCCGAGGGGCTCCGCAGTCCCCTGACCTGCGGCATGTCTTTCGCTCAACGTTCGGTGAGAACGCTCAACCTTGAATGCGAGAGGTCAACAACTGGCCTGTGACAGCGCAACTTGAGCGCGTGCCGACGATTCTGAGCGGCTCTGGTCGAGCGCCTGCGCGCTGGCTCTCTCCAGTTGCCGTTGGGGTGTGCTCAGCGCTTCCTGGAAGAGCGGGTGGAACCGCCCGCTCTTCCAGGAGGAGCGCACCATGGCGCAACCGATAAGCCGGCCAACGATCAGCGCTGAACAGTTCAGCCGAGTGTGTGACGAGATTAGGAGCACGGCGGCGCCCGAGCAGGACGCTCAGTCCATCCGGGACTGCGCTCTGCGCATCGTGCAGACCCTGGGCCTGGCGCTCTCCACGGATGACCTGAGCAGGCTCCTCACCGAACTCATGGCCCCTAGCGTGGCCCCACCCCCAGAGAGCCCTCAGTACACCCGAGAGGCCATCCTGGACATGCCTGACGCACAGTCAGGAGAAGATGAAGGCCCGGTCAGGTAGACCGGCCGCCACGCCTGACTACATCCTCAGCTCACCGGAGGGCGCCTGGCCCCCACCGCTCTTCTGCCACTGGCTTTCGGCCCCTGCTCTCGGAAGCCGAGATACCCGCCAGGCAGCAGCGCGACCCAGTACAGCCGCGGAGAGACCCACTGCGCTCCGGGTTGCGCTCATTGGGTCACCGACGGAATTCGCTGACCTGCAGGTTTGCGGCGTTTCCTGAGTGAAGATCCCGTTGTCGTGCCGGGGGAATCCCGGGAGTTGCGGCGTGCGGACTGAGAAGGGTGCGGGGGCTGAGTCCTCGCGGGCCCAGTCCCCGCGCCGGGCGGTCACATCCGTCAGGCGTAGTTGCAGATGACGACGTCCTGGGCGATCTGCTGGGGAACGGTGCCAGGGCCGCATTCACGGTAGACGTATTGGCCTTGGACGCAGGTATAGAACCCCTGCCCTGCGGCGAACATCGCCCCTTCCCGGCAGGAGCCGACTGACGGGCTGGTTGCTGCGGCGCTGGGGCTGGACAAGGGAATGACGGCTGCGCTGGCTAGGAACAGGGCGGTGACGATCGAGCGGACCCGCATCGGATTCTCCCGTTCTCGTGGGGTGAGGTGCTCGGCCTAACGCGCGGTGATCACCAAGGCACCGCGAGGTCCGGTGATCCCACTCAAAAGGGGGCGGGCTAGCGAAGCGTTTCGAGCAGCCCCGTAGATTTCGTCACCCGGACCATCCATTTCGTCAGCATCCCCATAAGGGGGACGGTGGCCGTACGCCTGCGCGTGACCAGCCGCTTGTGTCCTTTGACAGTGAACCCAGTCGCTCCGTCATCCAACCCAGTCGATGCCGACAACGCCGCTGGCGTCGCCCCGGCACACCGGCTTGAGCGGGGTTGTCGATGCTGCTTCTCGGCATTTGCTGGGCCGATGCGGACTTCCACGGCGGCAGGCAGCGCCACCGCCCCAGCTCCCGCAAGGGCCTGTGCAAGAGGCCACTTGGACAGGGAAAACGCAACTTCGACATGGCTCGCAGAGGCAGCTACCTTCACCTGGTCTTCGGCGATCGCCCACGGTCGCGCAGGGGTTCCTTCAGGCTGAGCCGCCCGCGACGGGATGAGTTGGCACGCCCCACGAATCCTCGCCCCCATGCGTAAGCCGCCGAACCGGGTCCACACCAGGCACCCCCAACCAGGGAGAGAAGCATGCCCCATCTTGCTCTGTACACATTCGGCGTCCTGAAGTCACCTCTCGCCGATCCCGCACCTCTCACGCGCGAGTTCTACGACAGTGGTGAGGCCGTCTACCGGAAGATCAGTCAGCACCCCGAATACCTCGCGCGTGCCGAAGCGGCAGACGGTGACCGGGGCTCACACTTCGAGGCGGACTGGGGTGCATGGGGAGAGTTCGCCGTACCGACCTGGTACGGCAAGGGCCGTACGGTGGAAACCACCGCCCTGGCCGCGACCCTCGCGCTCTGGACCGACCTGCGCCCCGCCTTCGACGCCATCTACACCGGCCTGCACCGTGAGGCGCTGAACAGGCGTTACGACTGGTTCGAGAGGACAGGACACCCGGGTTATGTGTTCTGGTGGGTCTCCGACGACGTGATACCCACCTGGCAGAACGGGGTTTCCAGGCTGGAGCACCTCCACGACCACGGCTCCGCGCCGCACGCCTTCACCTTCCACCACTCGTTCGCCCCGGACGGAACTCCGACCAGGATCAAAGGCATCGGGCCGAAGAGCGACCAGGTTCGCTGACAAGGAAGCCTGAACGACTGGATTCGCTGTAAAACGCCTCGATTGAATGACGGCGAACACCGGCACCAGCGGTGTCAGGTCTCTGTCGACCTGGTGCAAGTCTCAGATGAATGGATCTGATTCGCTCGGCGTCTCAGATGGCCTGGTCCGCCTGGTCTCCCGCCCTGCGACGGGCGTCTCATGGTCGGCAGCGTCCGGGGCGCGGCTTTCTGCTGCTGACCGGCGTCGATCAATCACGTTTCGCATGTAATTGACTACCCTTCGTGGCGAAGGCTTTCATTACCAGGAGAACAGGTGGTGTTTGATGTCCCAGGAAATCTCGACGGGAACGCGGTCTGGAGATGCCGACATCATCTTCTCCGGCGGTTCCATCGTGACGGTCACCGACGAGAAGTCGGCAGCGCCCGAGGCGGTGGCGGTCAAGGACGGCCGGATCGTCTTCGTCGGCAACCTGTCCCAGGCGCAGGCCAAGTGGCAGGGGCCAGACACGCGGTTGCACGACCTGCTGCCGGACCAGGCTCTACTGCCGGGTTTCATCGATGCGCACGGCCACATCACCGGCACCGGCCTGCAGGCCACCATCGCCAATCTCCTGGCCGCTCCCGACGGCAACGTCACCGACATCGCATCCCTCCAGGACAAGCTGCGCGCGTTCGCCGAAAGCGAGGTGGGGAAACGCTCGGACTGGATCATCGGTTTCGGTTACGACGACTCCATGCTCACCGAGGGCAAGCACCCCACCCGCCACGACCTGGACGTGGTCTCCACCGAGAAGCCCGTTCTGGCGATCCACCAGTCCTTCCATCTGGGAGCGGTCAACAGCCTGGGGCTCGAACGGCTCAAGTACACCGCCACGACACCGGACCCGAAGGGCGGGGTGATCCGGCGGAAGCTGGAGCGCGCGACCGAATCCGAGCCCGTGTACGGAGAGCCGAACGGGGTGCTGGAAGAGACCGCGTTCAACCCCGCCGCCGACCTGGCCGTCGCCGGGATGGACCCCATCGACAGCGGGCAGTTCCTGGCCATGGGCCTCCTGGCGGCGGCGAGATTCGGCTTCACGACCGTGCAGGAGGGTGGAGCGAGCCTGGAGGTCCTGGGCCTCCTGCGGCAGGTCGCGGACGCCCACCCCGATGGCCTGCCCACCGACGTGGTCGTCTACGTCAAGGCCGACCAGGCCATGAAATCCCCTGACACGGTCCAGGCGAGCCGGGAGTACACCAAAGGCCTGCGCACGGCCGGAGTGAAGCTGCTCCTGGACGGCTCGCCCCAGGGGCGCACCGCCTGGCTCACCGAGCCCTACCTCACCCCTCCCGACCGTCAGAACGAGAACTACCGCGGCTATGCGACCCTGCCGGACAAGGACGTCCTGGCCCAGGTCCGGGCGGGTTTCGCCAACAACTGGCACGTCATCGCGCACGTGAACGGCGACGCCGCCATCGACCAGTTCATCCAGTGCGTACGCACGGCCACCAAAGAAGCCGGACAGGACCGGCGTACGACGGCGATCCACTGCCAGACCGCCCGCGAGGACCAGATCGAGGCGTTTCGGGAACTCGGGATCATCCCGTCGTTCTTCTCCATGCACACCTACTACTGGGGCGACTGGTACCGCAAGACCGTGCTCGGTCCCGAACGTGCTGTCGACATCTCACCGGCCCGGTGGGCGGTGGACCGCGGCATGGCCTACACCTCACACCACGACGCCCCCGTCGCCCTGCCCAACTCGATCGCCATCCTGTCCAGCCAGGTCACCCGCGTCACCCGCTCAGGAAGCGTCCTGGGCCCGGACCAGTGTGTGTCGGCCCTGGACGCGGTGAAGTCCATCACCATCAACGCCGCCCGCCAGTACTTCGAAGAGGACACCAAGGGCAGCATCGAGGTCGGCAAGCTCGCCGACTTCGTGATCCTCAGCCACAACCCGCTCACGATCCCCGAGCGGAAGATCAAGGACATCACCGTCGTGGAGACCATCAAGGAGGGCAGGACCGTCTACCCGCCCTCTCCCACACTCCCAGGCCCCGCCCCCATCCGGCGAAAGGCCATGTCCGCGGCCTTTGCCCACTGCTGACGCCCCGAAGGCCACCCAGTCGAGGGGCTGAGTACGGGCCCGCCGACTGCGAACACCCCCTGAGGCCCCCAACAGGCGACGCATGTCTGTCAGCGTAGGAAAACGGCAGATTGCTCCAGCGACCCACAGCGTTCATCCAAGCCCACCCACTGGTCTCCGGGCACCCCGGTACCAGCAGACCAGATCGGCTGAGACGACGTGCAGCATCCGCACGCACCGAACCGGATCGGTTGAGATTCCGAGCCGCTGCTTATCTCAGCTGATCTGGTCGCCGCAGGTCACGAGCACAGCTTCGGGCCAGACCAATTGAGAAGGGACAAGCGGCATGGGCGTGGACCACCGCGTCCGCGTCCTGCGCACCGCAGGCTGACTTCGCTGGCATCACCGCCGCCCGGGCCGCGCTCGAACGCGCCCTCGCCTTCCACCAGGCCGTCCCGCGACGCTCGCGACCAGGCGCACGCCGTCCTCGCCCAGCTGCACGAGTAGACCACCGGCGGCGACTACGCCGTACTACACCGCCATCGCGTCCTTCATGGCCAACCTCCCGCTCCCCACCGATCAGGTCCGCGCCGCCTCAGGAGCGCGGACCAAGGACGGCTTCCGCACCTGGGATCAGCCAGATGCCTGGTGCCTGAGTTTGCTGGCCCGATCCGGTCTGCTGCTGAAGAGTGCGCGGCACCGTGGCCTGCGGAGCGGGGGCTGCCGCCGCTTGCTCGCGGGCAAGTTGGCGCAGATAGGCCATGCCAGGACGGGTGCGATACCAACGGCTCCCGTCAAGATGAAGCCATCCCTCGTCGGCGAGGCGCTGTACGGCGCCGGCCGTCCACTGCTGGGGCCAGGGCGTGCGGGGATTCTCCGTGCAGTGGGCGGCGATCAGTTCGTGCAGGCGTGGGCCATGGCGGTGTCGAGCGACGTAGCCATCGACCCAGGCGGCGACCTCGAACTCGCGGCCGCGAAGTTTGATCGGGTTGGGCCGCGGCCCTGGCTGTGCGGGTGGAGTGGGGTGGTGTGGCGTGGTGGGGAGCCTGGCGCGAGGTGCCGGATGGGGTGGGCCAAGGTGACGTTGACAGCGTGGCCGCTCTTCGGGCCGGATGTCACGTGCGCGAGCCATTGCGCTCGGGCCAGCGTCTCCATCACTTCCAGGGCGAGGTCCCGGGAGGTGAGTCGGCACAGTGTGGCCATCTGGCGGAGGACGATCTGGGCGCGTCCCTCCCGGTCGCACCGCGCGGTGACGAAGAACGCGCCGAGACGGTCTGCCGCCGGCTTTCCGCGCAGGAGCGGATGGTCGATCATCCGCTGCGTCCAGCCGTTCAGCTTGCCGCGGGCGGTCCCCATTGGAATCCCCATGAGCCTCGAGTTGGCGGCGAGGTCGGGGACACGGAGCTGCGTGCGGGCGCTCCGCGCACGGCGCCCTGGACCTCGTCGAGCGAGGCGTCCACCTATTCTGCGTCGATGAGTTCCTCCAGCGCCCAGTCCGGCAGGTCCATCCGGCCCGGGCCCAGGTCGTCGCTGACCATCTTGACGATTCCGCCGGGACGGACGCGCAGCGCGATGAGCAGTGCGAGGAGGCGGGCCTCGGGGCTGTGGCCGACCTCTGCCTGGTGCAGGTACTGCAGGGCGGCGAGTGCGTAGTCGCCGTATGCGCCTGGTACTGCCCAGCTTGTCGGCTCCGATTGGGCAGCCGCGAAGCTGTCGTCCTCGTGCACCGGCGGCTTGGGGGCCGCCTCGGCCTGGCACACCTCGCAGTTGAGGGCGCGTTCCCGGTCGGAAGGTCGCGGGGCCGCCGGGGTTCGGTCATCACTGCGCTGTTCACCGAGCGGAGCGGGCGGCATGTTGGCGTGCGCGGCCGCCTTGGCTGGTCCGGGGGGCTCGGACGGGGGCCGGCTGCTGCGGATGACTTTCGCTCGTGGTGTGGCCGTCGCGCAGGCCTCGCACGTCTCCGCCAGGATCCAGAGACGGCCCACCCGGTCGGGGATGAGGACCAGGGTCATCGGACCGGTGCAGGTCACGCTCTTCGCGGCGTGCCAGGTGCATTCCTCGTGGCGGCACCGGCAGCGGGCCGCTTCCCAGAGCGGCCCCACGGCGGCGATGTGCTCGCGGACGTGTTGCAGTGCCTTGGTACGAGCCAGCAACGGGTCGCGGAATCTGGTCGGATCCGGCACGCACAGCCCGCCCCGGCACTTGATCACCGATACACCGGCGGCGGGCGTCCCGTACGGATCTAGGCGTACGAGCCAGCGCCGCCCCGGGGGAGTTGTAGCCGCCCTCACTCCGTCTCCTGCTTTCCGTCTGGCCTGATGATCACCGCAGGGCATGCTGGCGTTCGGCAGACGGGTGCGTGGAGGGCCACGCCGTCACCAGTGTGGATCTCCCTCGATGGGGGGAACCGCTCGCGAGCCCTGGCCCGCTCTCGACCTGGTCATGCCGGGGAGTCTGCAAGGTCATCAAGGGTGAGCTGGCCGGAGCCGACGGCCACCGGCTTGGGCCGCCGCGGCCTGGGAGCGCTGCCGTCGTACGGCTCTGGGCTGTCCTGCGGCGGGGGCCACTGCGCTTTGGCCGCGTTCCACTGCATGAGGAACTGCGCCGGGAGCTCACGCCGGTGCTGGACCCGGGCGACCAGCGGATCGGTGAAGTACTCCCCCGGTGCTGCCAAGTGGACGAATCCTCGTGCCATCAGACGGTCGATGGCCTCCTGATGTTCCCGCGGCGTCAGTATGCCGAGGGGCGAGAGGATCATGCACACGCCGATGTTGGTGATGCCCCTCCCGCCGTCGCGGAACAGATCGTGCTCCTCCATCGCCAGGTAGAACAGCATCGCCGCTTCATAGCGCCTCTGTGTGTCAAGCGGCTTGAGCGAGGCGGGTCCGTTGGTCTCGTTTCATGATCCGGTAGACCACGTTGGGCAGGCGGCGTTTCAGGGCCCTGCGGGCTTCCGCAGGCGTCTTTCCTTCCGCGATCTTGCGCAGGTAGTAGTCCTGCCCGCGTCCGCCATCGCGGATTTGGCAGATGGCGATGACATGCAGCACCGAGTTCAGTGCCCGGTTGCCGCCAGTGTTGAGCCGGTGGCGGACGTTGTTGCCGCTGGAAGCGTCCAGGGGCGCGCTGCCGGTGTAGCTGGCGAAGTGGTGCTCGGTGGGGAAGCGGCTGACGTCTCCGACATGGCCGATGACTTTGGCGGCCAGCACGGTGCCCAGTCCCGGCAGGACCGTGAGCGTGGTGCGGGTCGCAGCGAGCGCGTCACGCATCTCGGCTTCGTTGTCCTTGACCTGCCGGTCCAGGCGGCGCAGGTCGGCCAGGAGATCGCGGGCTATGTCCCGGCGGCAGGCGTCCGTGGCGGTCTCGGGCCGGAGGCTCTTCATGATGGCAGCGGCCTTGTCGGCGGACAGCCCGGTGGGGGCGCCGCCGGGAACGAGGTCACGCAGGACGGCATGGAGCCGGTTCAGGACGCGGGTGCGTTCGTGGACCAGATCGTCGTGCCGCTCGGTCAGCAAGCGAAGGATCGTGGTCTGGTCCTCAGGCTCAACGGGCCGCAGGTCCTGGCGGAACAGAGCAACCTGGGCGACGTGCAGGACGTCGGCTGGGTCGGTCTTGCGGTCGCCGCCGGTGGCCAGCAGGCGAGCCCGCGCGGACAGGGTGGAGGGAACGTCCACAACGTCTTCCCCTGCGGCGGCGAGCTGCTGAGCAAGGGTTCGGCCCAGGCCGCGGGCACCTTCCACTGCGAAGCGGCGCTCGGGCCACTGCTCGCACCACCGCATCAGCTGCCTGAAGGTGCCGGCGTTGACGACAAAGCGCAGCTGGCTGATCTTGTGGCCCGTCGTATCGACGGCAACTGCGGTGTGAGAGGACTTGTGGGGGTCGATCCCAATGGTGATCACGCGCATCCCGGTCTGTGCTCGAAGAGACGAAGTATGCGGTGGGCACCCTGACTTGAAGTAGCAGTCACACACGTTCATGCCTCTGTCGAGCCACACCGCGTGGGTACCGGCCGGCGGCGGCACTCTATGGAAGAGCCAGCCAGGCGGCGGCAAGGGGCATACGGACCCGTGCCGACCGGCACCCTGGACGCTACGGCTGCAGACCGCGCGTCTGGGCTCGATTCAACAAGTCAGGGGCACAAGACCAGCGATGCCATGACGTCGTGGTGCACGGAGAACACGAACGTGTCAGCGTCGTCCGGATCCATCTCCATGAACGTGCGATCACCGTCTGGCGGCAGGATCTGGTAGGGCGGCATCGGCTCCAGGGCCTGCTTGGCGTCGAGGATCCGATGGCGGTGCAGGTTCGAGCGGCCGCCCGGGCCGGGCGCGCACTTCTGTCCGGGTGCGGCCCGGCATTCCGGGCAGGTACGGGTGAGGGCGGCCTCCCGGACGGCCGGCGCCACGGCTTTCGTCATGCCGCTCAGCGTCGCAGGATCGCTACGCTGTGCTGCGGATATCCCCGCCCAGCCACCCAGTTGGGCGGTCCTGTTCCGTCGATGGTGTCGCTGCTCTCTCCATGATCGGGCTGCCGCTCGCACGTCCCACGTTGCGACGCGCGGTCTGACGCTGCCCTGCCTCGGACCGATGGCCTGGGAGATTGCGCCCGTCCCTTGGCTTTGTACGTGACCGCGGAAGTCGTTTCGATGTGACCGTGGGAGTCACTGGCTGAGCAAGTTTGCGATGTCAGCTTGTTTTGATGTCACCAGGGGGCTTGCGGCGTTCGCCTCCCGCCTGCGTGACCGCTTTCGGGTCGTCTGTCCCGGCTGCCGTCCCTGGGCCATAGGGACCATCAAGTGCCGCCGTTCGATGGATGCGGCGGTCGGGTCCGATGCGGCTGTCGTCCGGCTGGGGCACGTTCCTTGCGGGCGCACCGGGGGATACGCCCCTACCCGAAGAGGAACCCGGTGTCGTGCGGGTTCCGAACCGCTTGCCCGTCGTTCACCTGGGTGGTTGCAGGAAGGACCCTCGACGTGTCTGATCCCGTCGTCCTCATCACGGGCGCGCTCACCGGTATCGGCCGCGCCACCGCCTTGGCTTACGCCCGTCAAGGCGCGAACCTTGTGGTCTCCGGCCGCCACGAGGACGTGGGCGAGCAGTTCGCCAGGGAACTCTCCGACCTCGGCGCCCCGGCCGAGTTCGTGCGTGCCGACGTCCGCTTCGACGCCGATGTGAAGGACCTCGTCGACCGCGCGGTCGCGCGATTCGGGCGGATCGATGTCGCCTTCAACAACGCCGGCACCGAGGGAACACCCGGCCCTGTCACCGAGGTGACCGACGAGGGTTACCAGGCCACCTTCGACACCAACGTCAAGGGAACGCTGCTGTGCCTGAAGCACGAGTTCCGGGTCATGAGGGAACAGGGCGGCGGCAGCATCGTCAACGTCAGCTCCGGCTACGGCCTGATGGGTTACCCCGGGGCGACCTTGTACGTCGGGAGCAAGCACGCCGTCGTCGGCATCACCAAGGCGGCCGCACTGGAAGGCGCCGCTCACGGTATCCGGGTCAACGCGGTCGCGCCCGGCTACACCCGGACCGCCATGTACGAGCGGTTCACCGGCGACGACACGGCGCGTGACGCGGTCGATTCGGTGCTGCCCATGCACCGGGCGGGCACCCCGGAGGAGATCGCCGAGGCCGTCCAGTTCCTGGGTTCGGACAGGGCGAGCTACGTCACCGGGCACATTCTCGTGGTCGACGGCGGCCTCATGGCGGGCGGGCCCCTGTTCCCGAGCACGTGAATCGCAGGCCGTGTCGGCCTCGGCGGCGCGCTGCTCACCACGCCCGACGCCATGGACGGCGACCGGGCCCTCGATCCCGAGCGTCGCCACGCGAACTGGGAGCAGACGGTCGCCGCACGGATCGCCCTGCAGATCGGCGGGTACCGGCCCGGCCGCCATGCCTCCCGGATCCGGTGCCCCCTGCTGGTCGTCGTCTGCGACCAGGACCAGAGCGCGCTTCCCGGCCCCGCCGTCCAGGCCGCCCGGAACGCGCTTCGGTCCGAAGTGGTTCACCTGACGGGCCGTCGCTATGCCCCGTTCCTCGAGTCGCACGAACAGGCCGTCGCGGCGGAGATCTCCTTCCTGGAGAAGCATCTGGATTCCCGCGATCCCAGGTGAGGCAGAATCACCCGCTCGATCGACCTGACCAACGGCTGGAACGACAAGTCCGCTGCCGGGACGGCAGCCGGTACTCGGAGTGACCGCCGAGGCCGTGCTGCTACGCCCCGTTCGGGAGTCGGCCTCGCGCTCTGCCCAGCAGCACCCTGTACGAGCGGGCCTGCTTCCCCAACTTGGCGGGCACCGCAATCGCCCCGGTCAGCCCTCCTGGGCGGGTGAAACCCGCCCGTGCATCCTGAACGAGCGCTACCGCTTTGAGGAATTCCGGGGCTGCCTCGGTCATGTGCCCGGGCAGTCCGCCCACGGTCCCGGGCAGCTCCGCCTCCGTGTCCCCGGCCGGCCGCAGCAGCGGGAGGCTCTCGTGGCGTACCGCCTGGCCGAGCGGGAGGCTCACTCCCACCGCCCGCATCTGGCCTCCGCGGTGCGGCAGGCCGAGGATGAGGCACTGCGTCGCGGGACCACGGCCACTCACCCCGAGGACCGCGGCCTCGCTGGTGTGCATCTGCCGCCAGTTCCCGGTTCCACTTCGACCCCCCAATCCGTTCCGGATTCGTCTCCGCGAAGCGTCGCCAGTGCTCGTAGTCGTCCAGATCCTTCTGCGTCGCTTCCGTCCACCCCCGGCCGCGATTCCACAGGGAGGTCAAAAAACAACGCGCTATCGGTCGCGTAATTTCGCCGCGTCTCCACGGTGTAAGCGCGGAAGACGTTCGACTGTCCGTAACGACTCAGGAGCGGATCCACCGGTGGTCCGGCGACAGGAAGATGGGGTCGCCAGCTCGCACCCCTACCGCTTGCTCCCGAGCCGGCAGGTCCTCCCACTGCCCAAGCAGCGACCTCCGTACTCCATCCCGCACCGCGTCACGCGGCACCCAGAAAACCCGCCAACTCATCGCGCCAGCACCCCTCTTGATCGGCTTCAGCACGCCGATTCAACAAAGAAGTAAGCAATTCCGAGTGATCATGAGCACTGTCCGAGCAAATCCGGGTAACCATGAGCACTGACTCAGCGACCGCCCTGGCTCGCGGGGCCAGATCACCGAGGTGTCAGAACGTGCGGGTTCGTGCCCAGGATGTTGACGTCTTCTTCGTCCCGGAGCCCTGTCGCCTAAGGACCAGGTTCGAGCGGGACCAGACACAGTGAAGGCCCGGTATCCACCGGGCCTTCACGTTTGAGTAGCGGGGACAGGATTTGAACCTGCGACCTCTGGGTTATGAGCCCAGCGAGCTACCGAGCTGCTCCACCCCGCGTCGGTAGGGTGAACTGTACGGTACCGGCCCGGCCCGGCCGAATCGGCTTTCGCCTGCCAGCAGGGCCAGGGCGTGAAGCCGCCCTCTCCGAGCAACACGGTGACGCCCCCCTTGCGCAGGACGTCGACGTGCCCGGCGACGGCCGAATGCGGCCCGGGCGTCGTTGAAGTGGGGAAGGACGACGATCGGCAGGCCCATACCGATGCCCTCGTTGATCAGGCCGAGCGCCAGGGTGTTGGAGACGGGGCGGCCCACTTGGCGAGCGTGTCCCCATCCGCCCGACCTCTACGGGCCCGCGGCCGGTAAAATCTCCTCCCCATCCGTGACGGTATGGCCCGAACTTGCCGGTGGGTGACAGTGCGTGGTGAAGTCCGTTGGTGGGCGTGTGCGGTGAGGACCGCCCCGGATGGCGATGGAGCGGAAGAGCGTGGCACGGATCGTCGTACGAGAACCGGGCACGGGCACGATGAGCGCACCGCCGCTGGCCGCCCCCGAGGCTGCCACTTGGGCACGGGGGCTGCTCGACGGGGGCTGGGCGGCGGTGTTCCTGCCCGGGGAGCCGGCCCGTCTCGGGCGTGTGCTGCTCTGGCAGCCTGCTGGGGCGGTCGCCGAGGACAATGGCATGCGTCCGAGTGTGGAGACCGACTCGGTGGAACTGGTGCTGCCGCACGGCCGCTCGGTCAGACGGCGCAGGGTGGAGGGTTACGCGCTGCCCGTCGCTGTCGCCGTGTCTGCCCTGGAGGGGGCGCGGCCGCCGCATCCGTCCGCCATCGCCTGGCAGGCCGCCGCCCGGTTCGCGCTGCGGCTGCTCGCCGACGGCCGCCTCTACCCGGCCCTCACCCCCGCCGGTTACGACACCTGGCAGGCGGGCCCCTTCACCGCCGCCCAGCGGCAGACGCTGGACTCCCTGGCCGCCGCGTTCCCGCCGCACGCCCACTGCCTGCCGGAACCGGGTCCGCCACCGCTGCGGATCGCCGAACCGGCGGCTCTGGTACGCCAGTTCTGCGACGCGGTCGCCGACGACCTGGTCCGTACCCCGGCCGCGTCACTCGCCGTGGGAGCACTGCCGTACGCCTGGCGTGAGGTGCGTGCCGTGCCCGCCCTGCGCGAGTGGTCCGAAGAGACCACCGCTGCGCTCACCGCCGAGGTCGGTGTCTCGCTGCGCGTCGACCTGCCCGAGGGGCGGCGCCGGCAGTTCAGGGCCGTCCTGCAGTTGCACACCGCGGCGGATCCGGCGCTCCTCGTCCAGGCGGCACGGCTGTGGAGCGAGCCGGCCGAGGTCGAGCGGCTGCTCGGTCCGCGTGCCGAGACCGAGACGCTGCTCGCGCTGCGCCGCGGTGCCCGTGTCTGGCCCCCGCTGCAGCGGCTGCTGAAAGACGCCGCCCCCGACGAACTCCGGCTGACCGACGACGAAGCCTTCGACCTGCTGGGCGACGCTACCGACGCGCTGCGCGCGACCGGTATCGACGTGCACTGGCCGCGCGAGCTGGTCAAGGCACTCACCGCGACCGGGGAGATCGGGCAGCGCACCGCCCCCGGCTCCAGCGCCGGCGGTCTTCTCGACGCCGACGCCCTCCTCGACTTCCGTTGGCAGGTCTCGCTCGGCGGCGAGCCGCTCACCGACGCCGAGATGGACGCCCTCGCCGAGGCCCGCCGCCCCCTCGTCCGGCTGCGTGACCAGTGGGTGGTCGACGACCCGAAACTGGTGGCCCGCGCCAGGCGCCGCCGGATGCAACCGCTCACCCCCATGGAGGCGCTGAGCGCCGCGCTGACCGGCGAGGTGGAAAGGGAGGGCGAGGCGATCCCCTGCGCGGCGGTCGGCCAGTTCGGCGACCTCGTCGCTCGTATCCGCGATCCCGAATCCCGTACCCCCGCCGAGCAGCCGGCCGCGCTCAAGGCCACGTTGCGCGACTACCAGAAGCGGGGCCTTGCCTGGCTGGCCGAGATGTGCGAGCTCGGCCTCGGCGGCTGCCTCGCCGACGACATGGGCCTGGGCAAGACCATCACCCTCCTCGCCCTGCATCTGCACCGCCAGACCGACCCCGCCACCGCGGGCCCCACCCTTGTCGTGTGCCCCGCCTCCCTGCTCGGCAACTGGCAGCGCGAGGCGGCCAGGTTCGCGCCGTCCACGCCCGTGCGCCGCTACCACGGCGGCAGCCGCCACCTCGACGACCTGGCCGGCGATGAAATCGTCCTGGTCACCTACGGGGTGCTGCGCCGCGACCGCGAAGCCCTCGCCGAGACGGCTTGGTCGCTTCTCGCCGCCGACGAGGCCCAGCACGTCAAGAACCCCTACGCCGTCACCGCCCGCGAGCTGCGCGCCCTGCCCGCCCTCGCCCGCGTCGCCCTCACCGGCACCCCGGTGGAGAACAACCTCTCCGAACTGTGGGCGCTGCTCGACTGGACCACCCCCGGACTCCTCGGCCCGCTCTCCACCTTCCGCGACCGGCACGCCCGCCCGGTCGAGACGGGCGAGGACCCCGAGGCCGCCGAGCGCCTGTCCCGTCTCGTCCGTCCCTTCCTGCTGCGCCGCAGGAAGTCCGACCCGGGGATCGCGCCCGAACTGCCGGCCAAGACCGAGACCGACCGCGTCGTGTCGCTGACGGCCGAGCAGACCAGCCTGTACGAGGCGGTGGTCCGCGAGACCATGGCGAAGATCGAGGGGTCCGAGGGCATCGCCCGGCGCGGCCTGGTGCTGAAGCTGCTCACCGCTCTGAAGCAGATCTGCAACCACCCGGCCCAGTACCTGCGCCAGTCCACGCCGCTGCGTGGCCGCAGCGGCAAACTGGACCTGCTCGACGAGCTGATCGACACGATCACCGCCGAGGGCGAGTCGGTCCTGGTCTTCACCCAGTACACAAAGATGGCGGCCCTCCTGGAGAAACACCTCGCGGAACGCGGCATCCCCACCCTCCTCCTGCACGGCGGCACCCCCGTCGCGCAACGCGAGGACATGGTGGACCGCTTCCAGCACGGTGAAGTACCGGTATTCCTGCTGTCACTGAAAGCGGCAGGCACCGGCCTCAACCTCACCCGCGCCACCCACGTCGTGCACTACGACCGCTGGTGGAACCCTGCCGTCGAGGACCAGGCCACCGACCGCGCCTACCGCATCGGCCAGGACAAACCCGTCCAGGTCCACAAGCTCCTCGCAGAGGGCACCGTGGAGGACAAGGTGGCCAAGCTGCTGGAATCCAAGCGCGCGCTCGCCGACGCCGTCGTCGGCTCCGGCGAGGCCGCCCTGACCGAACTGTCCGACGCCGACCTCGCCGAACTCGTCGCCTTGGGGAGGCAGTCATGAGTCCCTCGCTGCCCGGCCAGCGCCGTGCGCCCGCCCGTGGCAGGCACGCCTTCGCCGCAACCTGGTGGGGCCAGGCGTGGGTGACCGCCCTGGAGGACTCCACCCTCGACGCCGGGCGTCTGTCCCGCGGACGCACCTACGCCCGCAAGGGCATGGTCGGCCCGACCACCGTCGCCCCCGGCCATATCAAGGCCTCTGTCCAGGGCAGCCAGCCGCGCCCCTACCGGTCCTCGGTCCACCTGCCCGTCCTCACCGACGCCCAGTGGGACACACTGCTGGATGCCGTCGCGGCCCGTGCCGGGCATCTCGCCGCGCTCCTCGACGGCGAGATGCCCGCCCAACTCGTCGACGCCGCCCGCCAGGCAGGCGTCCCCCTGCTGCCGCAGCCCACCGAACTCGACCCGGACTGCTCCTGCCCCGACTGGGGATACCCCTGCAAGCACGCCGCCGCGCTCTGCTACGCCATCGCCGCCACCATCGACACCGACCCGTTCGTGCTCTTCGCGCTGCGCGGTCGCAGCCGCGAGGAGGTCCTCGCCCAACTGCGCGCACGCCGCACCGCGAGCCCGGCGACGGACACCCCGCCGGCTCCGGCCGGGATCCCCGCCGCCAGCGCCTACGCCGCCTGGGCCGAACACACACCCGGGCTGCCCGACCTCCCCGCACCATCCCCCCACGCCGCTGCACTACCGGTCCCCCCACCGTCCGGCAGCGGCCTGTCCCTCACGGACCTGGAACGGCTCATGGCCGACGCAGCGGCACGCACAACGCAGCTGTTGTCCGGCGACACCACTTGCCTGCACCTGACCCAGCACCAGGACGCCGTACGGATCGCCGCGAGCAGCCCCGGACCCGAGTGGTTCCATAACCTGATCCAGAACACCGGCACCAAACCGACCGCGTTCGCCCGCCTCGTCCGCGCCTGGCGCCACGGCGGTCCCACCGGCCTCACCGTCGCCGAGCAGCCCCACACCCCCGACCCAGCGGTGATGGCAGCCGCCCGCACCGCCCTGACCATGACCCTCGCCGAGATGGCCACCGCCCCTGTCCCCCTCAGGGCCTGGCGCAACCGCCTCACCCTCCCCGGCCAGGGCATCCAGCTGCGTCTGGGCCCCGACGCCTGCTGGTACCCCTACCTCCAGGACGACGACGGCGCATGGTGGCCCGCGCCACCAGCCGACACCGACCCCGTCGCAGCGCTCACACCGTCTGGCAACAGCGGTCACTGACCTGAACAACACCCGGCCAACGCCGCAAATCCCCAGGCGAAGCATCCGGACCAGGCAGCCAGGAGGCACAAGATCACGACAGTCAAGCCTTGTCGGGTCTTCGAGCTTGAGCGGGGTCTGGCGTCGATCGGCCTACCCTGCCGTCGCTGATGGTGAGTGTGGGGCGAATTGGGCCCTGGATGCAGGAAGCCCGTGATCGCGGGTGATCATGGCTACTCTCCACGCAGCTTGATCACTTGGACGCACGGGCTTGGACCACAATACGACGTTGCTGCTCGACCTAGACGGCCTGGCCGTCACGAAGGTCGAGCTGCTCGCGAACGGCACCCGGCGGGTGCACCTGATGACCACGGACGTGACCGCGCGGGCCCGCCCCGGCTGCGGGGTATTCGCCTTCCCCCGCTTCCTCGCCCTGCTCCACCCCCGCCTGGAAGGCCCGTTCACCGTCGTCTGGGACAACTACTTCAGCCACATCAGCAAGCATGTGAAGCAGTACGCACAGCAGCAGGACTGGCTCACGATCATCCAGCTGCCCTCCTACGCACCGGAGTTGAACCCTGTCGAACTACTCTGGGCCCACACCAAGGAGAAGATCGCGGACCGGGCCTTCCGTTCGATAGTCGAGCTCCATCGTGCGGCGAGGAGCGCCCTGTGTGGACGATCGCGTATTTCCCCAGGGGCAAGTTCACGTAATTCCCCAGGGCCTGGCGTTGAGCCGGGGTACTGCTATCCCCGAGCAGCTTCCCCGAGCATGCTCTCCTGAGGCGGAGACTGGGCCTCGACGATGAGTACTGTCATGCCAATGTCGGTCCAGGTCTCGTGCTCCTCACCTGCGGCCCAACAGGCAGCTTGTCCCCTCGTCAGGGCCTCAGGTTCACCGTCTGTGCCGCTGGCCCACCCCTGGCCCTCTGTAACGATGAGGACCTGTGGCACTGGCGCGACATGCCGCCCGAGGCGTCCGCCTGGCGCCAGGTGCATGATGTTCACGGCGGCAGAACCGCTTCCGCCGTGAACACGGACGCGTCGGACACCTTGGCTGCCGTAGGCCGTCGTCTGTGAGCCGGCAATCGTGTCGATGTCGAGGATCTTCATGCAGGCATTCTGAGGGAGCCTGTCGCACCTCGGAACGGCGGCCTGCGTGAGACGAGTGTGAGCCCTGCTGATCAGGGACTTAGCCTATTTGTCGGTAGTGTTCCTGGGCCGCCTGTTCGGGCGGTAGCTGGGGCCATTCATGATCACCTGGTGGCTGGTGTTGATGAGCCGGTCCAGGAGGGACTCGGCGACGACGGGGTTGGGGAAGAGGGGATACCAGTCGCTGGGTGCCCTGTTGCTGGTGATGATCAGCGAGCGTCCCTGCCGCTCGGAGACGAGTTCGTAGAGGTCGTCGGCCTGGGCCGCGGACAGCTGTCGCATGGCGAAGTCGTCGAGGATGAGGACGTCGGGGCGGACGAGTTCGCGGATCCGTTTCCCCCAGGTGCGGTCCGCGTGGCCGCCGGCCAGGTCGGCGAGGATGCGGCTGGTCTTGGCGAAGCGGACGTGGGCGCCCTGGCGGACTGCGAGGTGGCCGAGGGCCTGGGAGATGTGGGTCTTGCCGACGCCGACGGGGCCGAAGAGGATGACCGACTCGCCGGCGTGGAGCCAGCGCAGGGCGCCGAGGTCACGGATCTGTGCCGCGGGCAGTTTCGATGAGGCGGTGAAGTCGAACTCTTCCAGGGTGACCTACTGCTCGAACTTGGCTCGCTGCAGGCGCCGTTGGAAAGCGACGGTCTCGCGGCGGGTGATCTCGTCCTGGCAGAGGACCTGGAGGAAGTCGAGGTGGCCGAGTTCACCGCCGTGGGTCTGGGCGAGGCGGGCGTCGAGGGTTTCCAGCATGCCGGACAGTCGCAGGGCCTTGAGCGACTCCCGCAGGGCGGCGTCCATCACGGTCATCGGGCTTCCACCTCGGCTTCGTCGTGGACCTGGTCATCATGGTCGTCGTCCGTCGTGTCGGGGGTCGCGACGGTGGCGAAGAGCCGGGCGGGGCCGTGGAGGAAGGCCGCGGCCCCGGCGTCTCCGCTGGTCTCGGGCTCGGGGTCGGTCTCGGTGCCGGCGACGAGGATGCCCTTGATGGTGCGGTAGGATGGGTCGCCGACCGCGATGGCCCTCGCGCAGGCGGCCTCCAGCCGTGTCCCGCCGTACTTCTTCCGCAGCCCGAGGACCCCCTGGGCAGCGTGGAGCCGATAGAGGACGTTGACCTCCAGCAACTGGTCGACGACCTCGCGGCAGGCGTCACCGACCTCGGACGCCTGGCTGCGGCACCAGACCGGCGTCCGCATCTGGAAGGCGATCTTCTCCGGCGGATAGTCGCTCCTGTCCGTGCGTTTCCCCTGTTCAAGGGAGGTCTTGACGAGCTGGCCTTCGTGGAAGACCTGGACCATCGTGGCGGTCGAGCGGACGTCGACGCGGCGACCGATCAGCTTCCACGGCACCGAGTAGAGGGTGCGGCCGACCCTGATGTGGATGTCCGGGCCGACCGTGGCAGTCGACCAGCGGGCCAGCACGGACGAACATGTGCCGTGAGCAGGGCAGCACCATCACGAACGCCCAGACGCGGTGCCTCTTGCCTGTGCGGGGGTTGGTCCACTGGCCCAGGAAGCCATAGTCGATCTGGGCCTCCTCGCCCGGCTCGACTTCGTCGCGCAGGACGGTGACCTGCGAGCGGCTCACCTCGTCGGGCAGCGTGGCGTGCACCCAGCGACGGAACGAGGAGATCGACACCTTCAGTTTGTGCTCGTCCCGCAGCCGCTGGTGGATCGTGGAGACCGTCACGGTCCCCAGCAAGTCCTTGATGTAGTCGCGATGTTGGTCGATGTCGGACCAGGTGACCTGCCGCAGTCTCCTGTCGACGAGGCCGGGGAACCACCCTTCGATCAGCCCGGCCCAGTCGGCGTCGGTCATCGGCGGGCCGCCCGGGGTGATCCCGGACGCCTCCGCCGGCGCCAGGTACTTCCTGACTGTCTTGCGGTCTACCCCCAGCGACGCGGCCAGCGCGCTCTTCGAGCGGCCCGCGTACCAGTGGACGTAGATCTCGGTGATGTCGACCACGACGAACGTTCTCCTTGCCATCCGGGCTGCCCATCGGCCTGCCGAACCACGGGGCGAGGAAAACGGACAGCTCCGCGACGACCAGGTCCCTCGATCCCGGACTCCGCGCTACCCATGGTCAATAAGGAGGAACCGTCGTAGAGAATCACATGAATCTCAAACCGCCCCAGATGGTGAAAACCGCCATCGATGCCGGATCAGCGGGCGGGCTTCTCCCAGGTCAGCGAGTACCTGCGCAGCACATGCCGGCGATAGCGCACGCCGGGCAGCAGCCGCCGGGCAGCAGCCCGCACCTGCCCATAGCTCATCTGCGGGTCGGCGACCGGCATGCCCTGCGGGCCACGCGCGCGACGCAGCACCTTCGTGATCCGCACGATCGGGGCAGCCGCGATCAACGCCGCCCACTCCGTCACGCTCGCCTCGCAGGCCAGACCGACCACCACCAGCGTGCCGCCAGGCCGCAGCAGCTCACGCATGCGAACGAGGGCCGTCTCGAAGTCCATGTGATGGATCGTGGTCACCGAGCAGACGAAGTCGTACTCCGCACGGGGAAGTTCCACGGCGAGGAAGTCTCCCTCGACGAAGGTGAGTTGCGGCTGGCCGGCAGCGGACTCCCGTGCGCAGGCGATCATGTCCGGCGACTTGTCGATCCCGGTGACGTGCTTTCCGGGCCAGTCCGGCGGCGATGAGGTGTTCCCACACCGTGAGCTCTCGTCTTTCGCCGCTGTTCCACGAGTTGTCGCTCTCGTCGGGACGCCACAGGGACGCGGGGACGATCCCGGGGTCGAGGATCTCCAGGCCGTCCAGCAGGGAGGCGATCTCCGCGTCGGTGCGCCACCGGCCGCGGCCGAACGTCTGCTGGAGGACCG
Source organism: Streptomyces sp. RLB3-17 (assembly GCF_007113425.2). Taxonomy (NCBI): domain Bacteria; kingdom Bacillati; phylum Actinomycetota; class Actinomycetes; order Kitasatosporales; family Streptomycetaceae; genus Streptomyces; species Streptomyces sp. RLB3-17. Next base: position 1,567,344 of record NZ_CP041610.2, read on the forward strand.
TCTCGGCCTCCGCGGTCTCCGGGTTGTTGCCGGAGCGGAAGTGGCTGATGAAGAAGTAGCTTCCGGAGGGGACGTGGTCTCGCCAGTAGCGGACGATGCCGGCGGGGTCCTCGTCATCGTTGACGTGGTGGAGGATGGCGCTGAGGATGACGGCGACGGGACGAGTGAAATCGATGATCTCCAGGGTGTCGGGGTGAGTGCGGATGCCTTCGGGGTTGCGCACATCGACCGCGACGACGCGGGTCCGGTCGTTGTTCTCCAGCAGTGCGCGGCCGTGGACCAGCACTTGGGGGTCGATGTCGACGTAGACGACCCGGGACTCGGGGGCGTGCCGTTGCGCGACCTGGTGGACGTTGTCCGCGGTCGGCAGGCCACTGCCCAGGTCGATGAACTGCCGAATGCCGGTGGTCTTCGCGATCTCCCTGACCGCCCGGGTCAGGGCCGCGCGGTTGGCGAAGGCGATGGCCACCGAACCGGGCAGGTCGCGCTTGAACACGTCGCCGATCTCACGGTCCACGGCGTAGTTGTCCTTGCCGCCGAGCAGGTAGTCGTAGACGCGGGCGATGCTGGGCCTGGCCGGGTCGATGGAGGAGCCTTCGTACGTCATGGCAACCATTCTTTCCCGCAACGTCGCCTGCGGACCCTCGTTTTGGGATCCTCCGGCCGGTTGGGGGCGGCGCGAGGGCATGGATGCCTGGGCTCGCTGTCAAACGCCTCGATTGGATGACAGGGCGACTGGCGTCACTGTCCAAGGACAGTATCCCGTCTCGCTCAATCCTGAGCGCGTCTCACCGAAGCTTGACCACCGCCGCAAGCATGCGTCCCCTTGTGTATCGGTGCCGGGCCGGTAGCGGTCCGACTGTTCCGTGGTGGGAGCTCAGGGCTCTGCGATGACCTCGTCCGCCTGCATACCCTTCTGGCCCTGCACCGCAATGAAAGTCACCTTCTGGCCTTCCTTCAGGCTCTTGAAGCCGTTGCCCTGGATCGCCCTGAAGTGCACGAATAGGTCAGGTCCGCTTTCGGGGGTGATGAAACCGAACCCCTTCTCTTCGTTGAACCACTTCACGGTGCCGGACTGGCGCTGCGACATGTCCACTCCCTCGAATCACGTGTTCCGATCGGACGTGCAGGACGCCCGACGGGCTGATCATCCCCGTTGGGGGGACGAAGATCCGGCAAGGCGGCGGCTCCCGGCGAGGCGGCCGCTCCCGGCGCCCGGCCCTGGCACGACGTCCTGGCCAACACACCCGACCTCGGCTCCTGGAACACCCGCACCCGCTACCTCGAACTCGGCTGCCACGAAGGGAGCGGCCCCCGCGGCTGACCGGCCGCCTGCCGACGAACGCGTCGTGGGCGAACCCGATCGAGGCGCACTTCGGGCCGCTGCGGCAGTTCACCCTCGCCAACTCCCACCACCCCAACCACACCGCCCAGACACGCGAGTTGCACCGCTACCTGCGCTGGCGCACCCACAACGGCTGGCATCCCGACGTCCTGGCCGCACAGCGGTGTGAACGCGCCCGCGTCCCCAGCGAGAAAGGCACCCGATTCGGCGGCCGCCCCACCGCCGGAGCGGCCTGACTGCCCTTCCCGATCCCAGGACACCATCCAGGTCACGGACGAGTGGCCACCAGCAGATCAACCACGTAGGTCTCTTCCACCACCTCGTCGGGGAAGAACTCGCGCAGCCGCCTGCGCTCCCCGGAGAGAAAGGCACGCCTGTCGTCCTCGGCAAGCACAAGGAACGCCGAACGGCTGCTGATATTGGCAAGGTGCATGTCAAGGGAGACCGCGCGGCTCCATCGCACCTGGCGGCGCGCGACCCGGAGCCCCGACAGGCCCGCGAGTCGGACGGCGTCGCCGTCGTCGGGACGCACCCGAGAAGTCGGCTTCACTCCGCAGTGGTGCGCGATCCGCTGGTGCTGCTCTCGGATCCAGGGCACGTCGAAGGCGGTGGTGTTCCACCAGATCGCGAGCGCACCGCCCGGAAGCAGGACCCGCAGTGCCTCCGGGACCGAGCGGATGGTGTCGGTCCACTGCCAGGACTGCGCGTAGGTGACGAGGTCGTGGGAGGCATCCGCGAGGGGGAGGGCGTTGCCGTCACCTCTGATGATCGGCACATCCGGGAGCACGGTGTGGAACTTGGCGGCCATGGCGTCGCCCGGCTCAACGGCGATCACGTCAGCCCCGCGCTCACGCAGCAGAGCGGTGGCAATTCCGGTGCCCGCGCCGATATCGGCGACGCGGGCACTCGCCGGGGGACGGCTCGTGAGCTGTTCGATGCAGTCGAAGAGCGCGGAAGGATACGAAGGCCGGCTGGCCGCGTACTGGTCAGCCGCCGCGTTGAACGAATCGGCGCGTGAGCAGGTGGTCATCCCCGCATCATCCCCCTCCCCCGCTGACTGCCCGCCCCGGTGATCGTTTCCGGTCACAGCACGCGCAACGCTGAGGTCCCGGCCGACCCTCAGCGCTAGCCCGGTCCCGTACCGTTCTGCGGGGCCGGGCTACTTGCTGCGCGGACGCCGTCCAAAGACCGCTTGGCGCAGCGTCGGGTACTGCTGGCGCAGGTCCGTGCGGCAGCCGACGGCTGTGGTGGTCGGCTCCAAACACGAATCCGGCATAGTCCGGGCTGACAGCTGCGGTCACAGGATGAGGAGAGCGGCCGCCCAGAGGGCGTAGAGCACCGCCAACAACGGGCCGAGCGGGAGGCCGTGGGCGCGCGCCGGGCTCTCCTCGGTGGGGCGGAGCTCGGGGTGGGCGTGCATGGCGGAGATCTCCTCTGCGGCTCTCAGGTACGACGGGCGCAGGCCAAGGCGGCGTTCCATCCAGGGCCAGCCCAGGGACGGTGCCCAGGTCTTCCCGTCGGCGCGGTGTATCTCGAGAACGCCGCCGCTGGTGTAGACGGCCGTGCGCAGCTCTTCCCAGGCCAGATACCGGACCTTGTACGCTCCGGCCAGCCACAGCCCTGAACGGTCTGCGGTGATATGCCAGTTGAGGAAGGTCGCCAGCGATCCCGGCACAAACGCCAGTCCGAGCATGGGCAGGACATGCCACCCCAGCGTGCCCGCCTTCACCTCGTCCAGGATGAACTTGATTACCGCCGCAGCGATTACTGCGCCGAGCAGCGCCGCGCACCGGGTGAACACGCTCGGCCCCCAGCGCATCGGACGGGCGACCGGCTGCATCGACGCCGCGATCCGGCCCACCAGCACTGGATCCTGCTCAACGGCATCCACCACAGGCCATTCGAGTTCGGGCCTCTGATCGCCCGTCGGCAACCGCACCGGACCGGCCGTGAGCAGGACCACCGGGACCCCGCCCTGGGCGGCGGCGACGATCAGCAACTCGCCTGCGTCGTACGGCGGACCGTACAGCACTGCCTCCCGCAGCCGGGTGTCGACCCTGGGCCGATCCTCGTCCTCGTCATCAGGGGGGCCGAACTCACCGGCCTCGTCATCGATGGCCGGGTAGGCCAGGCAGCGCAGCAGCGGCGTACGGCCGGTGGTGTCGTCGGCGGCGTAGATCCAGGTGTCACCGTTGTGGTCCAGACGTTGCAGTACCCGCAGCAAGGGAACGGGCGCCCGGCGCAGCACGGCGGCCCGGCGGCGGGCCAGGACACCCGCGGCGAGGAAGGTCAGCCCCGGCAGCCCGGCAGCCAGGGTGAGCAGTTGCCAGCCGAAGGCGTCGTACGGCTCGGCGGCCAGTCGGATCCAGTTACCGTCCGACAGGAGCGTCACGACGCTGCCGGTGTCGTAGTCCTCGGGGAAGAAGGCGTCGGCGAGGTGAGTGCGATGAACGCCGAAGAGCGTCAGAGCCGGATTCTCGCGCTCGCCCGTCACCAGGGACGGGTCGAGGTCACCACCACGGCTGTCGACCTGGCTGTCGCACCTGAGACCGTCCGCCGCGATCTCGGCGTGCTGGAACGCAGGGGGCTGCTCCGCCGCACCTACGGCGGCGCGTACCCCGTCGAGGGCGCGGGCTTCGAAACGGGCCTCCCCGAACGGGAGACTCTGCACGTCAAGGACAAGCGCCGTATCGCCGCGGAGGCGGTCAAGCTCCTCGGTGACGCGGAGACCGTGTTCGTGGACGAGGGCTACACCCCGCAGCTCGTCGCCGCGCTCCTTCCGGGCGAGCGGCCCCTGACCGTGGTCACCGCGTCGCTGTCCACCGCAGCCGCGATCGTGGACTCCCCGCAGCTCAACGTGTTGCTCCTGGGAGGCCGGGTCCGGGCCCGGACGCTGGCCACGGTGGGCTCATGGGCCTGCGGCATGCTCGAGGGATTCGTGATCGACCTGGCCTTCCTCGGGTCGAACGGCATCTCCCGGGAGCTCGGTCTGACCACCCCCGATCCGGTGGTGGCGGACGTCAAAGCCAAGGCGCTGGCCGTGTCGCGCCGACGTGTGTTCATGGGGCACCACAGCAAGTTCGGCGCGAGCAGCTTCTGCCGCTTCGCCGGGGTGGACGACTTCGAGGCGATCGTCACCGATACCGGGCTCTCCAGCGCCGAAGCGCACCGCTACTCACTGATGGGACCCCGCGTCCACCGGGTCTGACCGCTCAGCCCACACCCCCTACCCGCACGGGACGGATCCGCCGGAGCCGCCCCGACGGCACCCCCTACCCGCACGGCCGAGACCGCTTCTGCCCGATCCCACATCCTCCTCCACCTCTCCCCCGCCTGCTCACACCCGACATTTCATGAAAGGGACGATCATGAATTCGAGACCGACTGTTCTGCGCCGCTCTGTGCCACTGGGAGCGCTGGCCGTGTGCGGCGCCCTGCTCACCGCCTGTGCCGGCGCCGGTGGCTCCGGGGGCGGCTCAGGTTCGCACTCCATCAACGTGCTGATGGTGAACAACCCGCAGATGGCGGACCTGCAGAAGCTCACGGCGGCCAACTTCACGAAGGAGACCGGCATCAAGGTCAACTTCACGGTGCTGCCCGAGAACGACGTCCGCGACAAGATCACCCAGGACTTCTCCAGCCAGGCCGGCCAGTACGACGTGGCGACGATCAGCAACTACGAGACGCCGATCTACGCCAAGAACGGCTGGCTCGCCCCGCTGACCTCGTACACGAAGAAGGACACCGCCTTCGACCAGAGCGACATCCTGCCCGCCATGCAGCAGTCCCTGACTGCGTCCGGCCAGGTATACGCCGAGCCGTTCTACGGCGAGTCGTCCTTCCTGATGTACCGCAAGGACGTCTTCAAGGAGAAGGGGCTGACCATGCCGGCCAACCCCACCTGGCAGCAGGTGGCTGCCCTGGCCGCCAAGTCCGACGGCGCCAAGTCCGGGATGAAGGGCATCTGCCTGCGCGGCCTGCCCGGCTGGGGTGAGCTGATGGCCCCGCTGACCACGGTGGTCAATACCATGGGCGGCACCTGGTTCGACAAGAACTGGAAGGCCCAGGTCGACAGCGCCGCCTTCACCAAGGCGACCAAGTTCTACGTCGACCTCGTGCGCGCCCACGGTGAGGCGGGCGCCCCGCAGTCCGGGTTCGCCGAGTGCCTCAACAACATGGAGCAGAGCAAGGTCGCCATGTGGTACGACGCGACCTCCGCGGCCGGGTCGCTCGAGTCCAGCGATTCGCCGGTGGCCGGAAAGGTGGGCTACGTGCCCGCGCCGGTCGACCAGAGCAAGAGCTCGGGCTGGCTGTTCACCTGGGCCTGGGGCGTGCAGAAGGCGAGCACGCACCAGGCCGACGCCTGGAAGTTCATCTCCTGGGCGTCCAGCAAGAAGTACGAGGACCTCGTCGGCACCAAGCTCGGCTGGTCCCGGGTCCCGGCCGGCAAGCGGACCTCCACCTACACCAACCCGAAGTACGTCGCCGCGGCGTCGGCCTTCGCCACCGCGAACGCGCTGAAGACCGCCGACCCGAACAACCCTGGCGTGCAGCCCCGGCCGGCGCCCGGCATCCAGTTCGTCGGCATCCCCGAGTTCACCGATCTGGGCACACAGGTCTCCCAGCAGATCAGCTCCGCCATCGCCGGCAAGACCAGTGTCGAGCAGGCGCTGAAGGCAAGCCAGGCGCTCGCCGAGAAGGTCGCCGCCAAGTACGCGGCCAAGTGACCCCTGCCCGATCCACCCGACGCTCCCGTCTCCCCTCTCCCGCACCAGTGGGACCGGGAGACGGGGGCACAGCGGAGACACACCGATGACCATCACTCACTCGCTCACCAGGCGTGCCCGGGCACCGCAGACCGCCCGACGGACAACACCCCCGCGGCAATCCCGCGGGGCATGGGCCCGGCGGGCCCCGCTGCTCCCGGCCCTGATCTTCATGATCGTGGTCACCCAGCTGCCGTTCGTCGGCACCGTGGTGATCTCGTTCATGCGCTGGAACGCCCTCGATCCGGACAACAAGGCCTTCGCGGGCCTCCAGAACTACAAGGAGGCGGTGACCGATCCGCAGCTGCGTTCCTCCCTGCTGACGACTGTCACGCTGACCGTCAGCGTGGTCCTGGTCAGCCTGGTCCTGGGGTTGGGGCTGGCGCTGTTGCTGGACCGCCAGTTCCGCGGCCGCGGCATTGTCCGCACGATGCTGATCACACCGTTCCTCGTCGTGCCCGTGGCCTCCGCGCTGCTGTGGAAGCACGCGCTGTACAACGCCACCTACGGGCTGATCAACGGATCGCTCACCTGGCTGTGGAGCCTGTTCGGCAGCGACAGCCCACCGCAGCCCGACTGGCTGTCGTCGCTACCGCTGATGTCCGTGGAGGCGTCGCTGATCTGGCAGTGGACGCCCTTCATGATGCTGATCCTGCTGGCCGGACTGCAGAGCCGCCCCATGGACGCCGTCGAGGCGGCCCGCGTGGACGGCGCCACCACCTGGCAGGTCTTCCGCTACCTCACCTTCCCCCACCTGCGCCGCTACCTGGAACTCGCCGCACTGCTCGGCAGCATCTACGTGGTGCAGAACTTCGACGCCGTCTTCACCCTCACCGGCGGCGGCCTCGGCACCGCCAACCTGCCCTACGCGGTCTACGAGACCTTCTACCAGGCCCATGACTACGGCCAGGCCTCCGCGGAGGGCGTCATCGTCGTCCTGTGCTCCCTTCTCGTGGGCTCCTTCGCGCTTCGGACCGTCTCATCCCTGCTCCGAGAGGAGACTCGCTGATGGCCGCGACCCTCGACACTCCCCAGCGCCCCAGGGGCTTTGCGGCCCGAGGCCGACGCGGTGCGCTCGGCCTGCTGGCCTGGCTCTGCGGAACCGTGTTCTTCCTTCCGGTCGCCTGGATGGTGCTCACCTCGCTGCACCGCGAGTCCGACGCCGCGACCAATCCGCCGAGCCTGGGGGCACCGCTGACCCTCCAGGGCTATCGGGAGTTCTTCGGCGCGAGTACCGGAGTCTCCCCCTGGCCGCCCCTCATCAACTCCTTCTCCGCAAGCCTCATGTCGACGCTGCTGGTGCTGGTGCTGTCCATCCCGGCCGCCTACGCACTGTCCATCAAACCGGTGCGCAAGTGGACCGACGTGATGTTCTTCTTCCTGTCCACCAAGATGCTGCCCGTGGTGGCCGGCCTGCTGCCGATCTACCTGATCGCCCAGAACAGCGGCATGCTCGACAACGTCGCGCTGCTGGTCGTCCTCTACACCTCGATGAACCTGCCGATCGCGGTGTGGATGATGCGTTCCTTCCTCGCCGAGGTCCCCGTCGAGATCCTGGAGGCGGCCTCCATCGACGGCGCCGGACTGCCCACCGTCCTCGCCCGGATCGTCGCACCGGTCGTCGCGCCCGGCATCGCTGCCACCTCGCTGATCTGCTTCATCTTCAGCTGGAACGAACTCCTCTTCGCACGCGTGCTCACCGGCGTCGTCGCCGGCACCGCACCCGTGTTCCTCACCGGCTTCGTCACCAGCCAGGGCCTCTTCCTGGCCAAGGTGTGCGCCGCCGCCGTCTGCATCTCCCTGCCGGTTCTCATCGCCGGATTCGCCGCCCAGGACAAGCTGGTCCAGGGCCTGTCCCTTGGAGCAGTCAAGTGAAAGCCGCCGTCATCAGCTCGCCCGGCCAGGTCGGCGTGGAGACCGTCGACGACCCCACACCGGGCCCCGGCCAGGTGGTGATCGAAGTCTCGGCCTGCGGCCTGTGCGGCACCGATCTCCACATACTCCAGGGCGAGTTCGCACCCACCCTGCCCATCATCCCCGGACACGAGTTCGCCGGCGAGGTCGTCGCCCTGGGCTCCGGGGTACGCGACCTGAAAGTCGGCGACCGCGTCGCCGTAGACCCCTCCCTGTACTGCCACGAGTGCCACTACTGCCGTATCGGGCGCGGCAACATGTGCGAGCGCTGGAACGCCATCGGTGTCACCGTCCCCGGCGGCGCCGCACAGTACACGGCCGCCCCCGCCGCCAACTGCGTCAAGCTCCCCGAGCACGTCCGCACCGAGGACGCCGCCCTCATCGAACCGCTGTCCTGCGCGGTGCGCGGCTACGACATCCTGCGCTCCACGCTCGCCAGCAATGTGCTGATCTACGGCTCGGGCACCATGGGCCTGATGATGCTGGAACTCGCCAAGCGCACCGGCGCGGCCACGGTCGACATGGTCGACATCAACGAGGACCGGCTCGCCACCGCCCGCACCCTCGGCTGCAGCAACGCGGTGACCACCGCCGACGCGATCGAGCGCCCGCGCGGCTGGGACGTCGTCATCGACGCCACCGGCAACGCCCACGCCATCCAGGACGCCCTGAGCCGGGTCGGCAAGGGCGGCACCTACCTCCAGTTCGGCGTCGCCGACTACGCGACCCGGGCCACCATCGACCCGTACCGCATCTACAACCAGGAGATCACCATCACCGGCTCGATGGCGGTCCTGCACAGCTACGAGCGCGCCGCAGAACTGTTCGCCGGCGGCGTGCTCGACCCGGAGATCTTCATCAGTGACCGGCTGCCGCTGGCGGACTACGCCGAGGCCGTACGGCAGTTCCAGGCCGGCAAGGCCCGGAAGATCCAGGTCCTCCCGTGACCGGGAGACTCCCGCCACTCGTCATCGGCGAAGCCCTGGTGGACATCATCGCCGGCCCCGACGGCCCGCGCCGCAGCCACCCCGGCGGCAGCCCCGCCAACGTGGCGCTGGGCCTGGGCCGGCTCGGCCACCCGGTCCGGCTCGCCACCCGCGTGGGAAACGACCCCCACGGTCGCCTGGTGCGAGAGCACCTGGAGGGCAGCGGGGTCGAACTGGCACCGGGCTCCGTGGTCGGCATCGCGACCTCCACAGCAACGGCCGTACTCGACGACACGAGCGCCGCGAACTACGCCTTCGACCTCACCTGGGCACTGCCAGCGGCCGTCGAGGAGTCGCTGCGCGACGGCCCGCCGGCGCACGTCCACACCGGATCCATCGCCACTGCCCTGGCTCCGGGAGCCGACCAGGTCCTCAGCGCCCTGCACGGCCTACGGGCCTCGGCAACCGTCTCCTACGACCCCAACCTGAGGCCCGCGCTGCTCCGCTCCGGGGAGCGGGAACGCGAACGGGTGGAACAACTCGTCGCCCTCAGCGACGTGGTGAAGGCGAGCGAGGAGGACCTGGCCTGGCTCCACCCGGACGTCGACCCCGACAGGACGGCGGCTCGCTGGGCCCGAAACGGCCCGGCATTGGTCGTCCTCACCCTGGGAGCAGACGGCGCCCGGGCCTGGTGGCGACACGGCTGCCAGGACATCGCACCGTTGCCCGTCCGGGTCACGGACACCGTGGGGGCGGGCGACGCTTCATGGCCGGACTGACCAGCGGGCTACTCCACGCCGGGCTGCTGGGAGGCGGCGCCGAAGCCGAGGCGGCGACGGCACGCGCGGCACTCCGCGCGGCGACGGAGACCGACCGACTGCCCACGGCCCTCGCCGCGGCGCTGGCAGTGGCCGCCCGAGCGGCCGCTCTTACATGCGCGCGCGAGGGGGCGAACCCGCCCGCTGCAGCAGAACTGATGGTGTGACCTTCGGGCCGTCCGTCCCGTTCCGGCGCGGCGGGCTGCTCGGGCGTGGCAGCACGACACCGGATCACTGCAGCCACCGCCTGCCATGTCGCTCGTGCCGACGGCACCGTCGACAAGCGGGGCCGGCTGCTGTTGCACCCCGACCACGAGGGCGGCCGGGACGCCCGGCACACAGCGCTGCGCTCGGGGCAGCCCGCGCTGCTGGCCCACATCCGCCGGCTCCCACTTGAGCACTACCGATGGTGCTCGTGCGGCGTCGCGGTGCCCTGCGCATCGCTTCCTTCGAGGAAGAGCTCGGCGGCCAGGGCGCCCGGGGCGACCGCGGGCCGCCGCACATACCCGGCCGGCGCAAACAGGGACGCAAGGGCCCCTGGCTCATCCGGAGCGTCGGCAGATCCCAAAGGAACGCCTACTGCCACGAGTACACCCTTTGACTAAGGGAGTACGAGCGGCGCTGGGGAGCACATGAGGAGAGTCGACTGCGTAACTCCATGCACCTTGAAAGACACTCAAAGACTCATCGACGCAGGCAATGGACTGCGATGATCGCTTCGGCGCAGGTCAGGGCTACCTGATAAATCGCTTCCGCCGGCTGCCGGTCAGATCCGCCCCGGACATCACCGTGTAACGCCACCCCAGGCCCAGTTGGACCAGACCAATCCTGTCCGAATCGTTGACATGTACGGCACCCGCCGCAATTCTGAGAGCGCTCTCAACGAGAACCGGACGGCTCCACTCCGCCGGAATCCACCTCGTTGGAATCCCCCCACTCAAGGAGAGAGCGAGTGCCCAGAAGGCTCAGGAGTCTCAAATGGCATGCCCTGGCGGTGGCTGCGGCCACCGCCACCACGGCGCTTCTCACGTTCGGCGCCCCCTCCGACGCGAACGCGGCCGTCCCGGCGACGATCCCACTCAAGTTCACCAACAACTCCGGCCGCAGCGAACCCGTGTACATCTACGACCTCGGAACGCTCCTCTCGACGGGCCAGCAGGGCTGGGCCGACGCGAACGGCACGTTCCACGCCTGGCCGGCCGGCGGCAATCCGCCGACGCCCGCGCCCGACGCCTCGATCGCGGGACCGGCCAACGGCCAGTCGATGACGATCCGGATGCCCAAGTTCTCCGGCCGGATCTACTTCTCCTACGGCCAGAAACTCGACTTCCGCCTGACCACCGGCGGCCTGGTGCAGCCGGCCGTGCAGAACCCGAGCGACCCCAACCACAACATCCTCTTCAACTGGTCCGAGTACACGCTCAACGACTCCGGACTGTGGATCAACAGCACCCAGGTCGACATGTTCTCGGCCCCGTACGCCGTCGGGGTCCAGCTCGCCGACGGGAGCACCAAGAACACCGGCCACCTCAAGGCGGGCGGCTACACCGGGTTCTTCAACGCCCTGCGCGGCCAGCCCGGCGGCTGGGCCAATCTGATCCAGACCCGGTCCGACGGCACCGTCCTGCGGGCGCTGGCTCCCGGCCACGGCATCGAGGCGGGCGCGCTGCCGGGCACCGTCATGGACGACTACGTCAACCGCGTGTGGCAGAAGTACAGTTCGTCGACGCTGACCGTGACACCGTTCACCGATCAGCCGAACACGAAGTACTTCGGGCGGGTCTCCGGTGACGTCATGAACTTCACCAACAGCGCCGGAGCCGTCGTCACCAGCTTCCAGAAGCCCGACTCGGACAGCATCTTCGGTTGCTACAAGCGGCTGGACGCCCCGAACGACCTGGTACGCGGCCCCATTTCACGGACCCTGTGCGCGGGCTTCAACCGCTCGACCCTTCTCACCAACCCCAACCAGCCGGACACGAGCTCGGCGAGCTTCTACCAGGACACGGTGACCAACCAGTACGCCCGCAAGATCCACGCGCAGATGGCCGACGGCAAGGCCTACGCGTTCGCCTTCGACGACGTGGGCAACTACGAGTCCCTCGTCCACGACGGCAACCCCCAGCAGGCGTACGTCACGCTGGACCCGTTCAACTGACGGAAACCGAAGGGCTAGGGCCTGTCCGGCACCGGGCAGGTGGTCCGCTTCACGAGGTCGTGCCAGCCGGACTCCAGGCGTTCGAGCGGCATCCCGCACTGTCGCGTCAGGTGGTGGATCAGGGCGGGTTCCAGGTAGCCCATGAGGGTCTGGGCGAGGAGAACGCCGTCCGCGCCGGGCACGGCCTCGCGCAGCAGCATGACGACGTGGGTGAAGCGGACCCGGTAAGGGGCGGAGCTGAAGCGGCGGGAGGCGTCCGGCTCGGCGGCGAGGTACAGGTCGAGCCGGTCGTGGATCTCGCGCAGGACCCGGCAGCCGAAGGCGTGCAGGCGGTCCGCCGGGGCCGCGCCGGGGCCGAGAGGTGGCGGGCCGCTGAGGAAGGCGGCCTGGAACTGCTGCTCGGTGTGGTCGAGCAGGGCCATCAGCAGGCCGGTGCGGTCACCGAAGCGCCGGAAGACGGTTCCCTTGCCCACCGAGGCCGCGGCGGCGACGGCCTCCATCGTCACATTGGCGACCCCGTGCTCCTCCACCAGCCGGGTGGCGGCCTCCAGCAGCCGGGCGCGGTTGCGCGCGGCATCGGCGCGGAGCTGCGGCGCGGCGGGCCCGACGGTCAGCTCCAGCGGGACCGGGGCTCCCGAGGGTTCCTGCCCCCTCGGGAAGGGCGGAAGTGGGGTGGACATGAACACAGCGTAACGGCAGAAGGGGGCAACTGGACCCTGGTCCGTTTAGGTGCTACAACATTAAACAGACCAGCAAGCGGACCTCGGTCCGTTTTATTGCCGCAATGTTTCGTCCCCGGGAGTTCCCATGTCCGTACGCATCCTCGCGCTCGTCGGCAGCCTTCGCGCCGGCTCCCACAACCGCCAGCTCGCGGAGGCGGCCATCAAGCTCGCCCCCGAGGGCGCGGAGATCGAGCTGTTCGAGGGACTCGCCGAGGTCCCCTTCTACAACGAGGACCTCGACGTCGAGGGCAAGGTCCCGGCCGCCGCCACCGCCCTGCGTGAGGCCGCGGGCCGTGCCGACGCCTTCCTGCTCTTCTCGCCGGAGTACAACGGCACGATCACGGCCGTCCTGAAGAACGCCATCGACTGGCTGTCGCGTCCGTACGGCGCCAGCGCCTTCACCGGCAAGCCCGCCGCCGTGGTCGGCACCGCGTTCGGTCAGTTCGGTGGCGTCTGGGCGCAGGACGAGGCCCGCAAGGCCCTGGGCATCGCGGGTGCCGCCGTCCTGGAGGACCTCAAGCTCTCCGTTCCCGGCTCCGTGACCCGCTTCGCCGAGACCCACCCGGTCGACGACGCCGAGGTCGCCGCCCAGCTCACCGAGGTCGTCGCCCGCCTGCACAGCCAGGTCGGCACCGCCAGCGCCTCCTGACGACTCCCCCCAGGGCCGGTCCGGTGCCACCGGACCGGCCCTTCGCGCGTTCCCGGCAGCCGCCGACCACCCCCAACCGTCCCCGGATGTCGGCGATCTTGGCGGAACCAAACCCTCCGGGCCAAGATGCCCGCATGAAGGGTGATCTCTTTTCCAGTGACCACATGGTGCAGCCCGCCGTCACGCCGGGCATGACCATCCAGAACGCCAAGTCGATCAAGTACGCCGTCAACGGCGACATGCTCGCGCGCCAGGGGGCGATGATCGCCTACCGGGGGAATCTGCAGTTCGAGCGCAAGGGCCAGGGCGTGGGCGGCATGCTCAAGCGGGCGGTCACCGGTGAGGGACTGCCGCTGATGACGGTGCGCGGGCAGGGCGAGGCCTGGTTCGCGCACGAGGCGCAGAACTGTTTCATCATCGGCATCGAGCCGGGCGACCTGTTCACCGTGAACGGGCGCAACGTCCTGTGCTTCGACTCCACGCTGTCGTACGAGATAAAGACCGTGAAGGGCGCGGGCGTCACCGGCGGCGGCATCTTCAACAGCGTCTTCAGCGGTCACGGCAGTCTGGGGCTGATCTGCGAGGGCAACCCGCTGGTGATACCCGTCTCGCCGCAGCAGCCGGTGTACGTCGACACGGACGCGGTCGTCGGCTGGACCGCGCAGCTCCACACCTCGCTGCACCGCTCGCAGTCGATCGGTTCGATGATCCGCGGCGGCTCGGGCGAGGCCGTGCAGCTGAAGCTGGAGGGGGACGGACTGGTCGTCGTACGGCCGAGTGAGGCGACTCCGCAGAAGGCACAGCAGCACTGACGCCGAGGGGAAACGGCGAAAGGGGCCCCGCCAGTGGCGGGGCCCCTCTTCTCGTGCCGTCCTTCTCGTGCCGTCCGTCAGCGGCCGACGGCCGGGGTGTTGGCGGTGGTCACATTGACGGCGGCCCACGCCGCGTCCACCGCCTGGTACTCGGCGCTGGTCGCCCCGTACATGTCGGCGGCGGCCTCGAGGGTCGCGGTCCGCGCGTCGTGGAAGTCGGTCGTGGAGACCATGTAGCGGGTGAGCGCGCGGTAGAAGATCGCGGTCGCCTTGGCGCGTCCGATGCCGGTCACCCGCGAGCCGTCGAACGTCGGCGAGTCGTACTTCACCCCGCCGATCGTCTTGCGGCCACTGCCCTCGGCGAGCAGGTAGTACGCGTGCGAGGAGACGCCGGAGCCGGCGTGCACCTCGGTGTCGTACGCCGCGGGCGACCAGTAGTCGATGGTGCCCTCCAGCTTGTCCAGGGAGGGGTGGTCGAGGCGGCGCAGGAACTTCTGGGCGAGGCCCAGCTTCTCGCCCATGAGGTAGTTCGGCGGGTTCTTCGGGTTGTTGGCGGAGAACTCGACGTTGGACCCGAAGATGTCGGCGAGGGACTCGTTGAGCGCGCCCGGCTCGCCGTACTGGTTGCCGCGCGCGTCCACCCGGGTGGGTTCGAGGGCGGCGGTGGCGTCGACGACGCCGTGGGTCAGCTCGTGGCCGGTGACGTCCAGGACGACCAGCGGCTTCTTGAACATGGCGCCGTCACCGTCGCCGTAGAGCATGCAGCCGCACGTCGAGTCCCAGAAGGCGTTGCCCACCTTGCGGCCGAGGTGGACCATCGCGCGGGCGCCGGTGCTGTTGTTCTTGATGCCCTTGCGGCCGAAGGTCTTCTTGTAGAAGTCCAGCGTCTGGGTGATGCCGTACTGGGCGTCGACCGCGGCGGTGGTCCGGTTGGCGGTGGTGCCCGTGCCCCACTTGTTGGTGGTGCTGGTGAACTTCGTGCCGCGCGAGAAGGCCTCCAGTTCCGCGCCCTTCGCGTCCCGGGTCTCGGTGTTCCAGCGGGTGGGGTCCTTGAGGAGGAAGCTGGTCCGCGCGGTCCGGGTCGTGGTCAGCGTCACCTTGCCGGCAAAGAGGGAGGTGCCGCTGCCGGTGGCCGTGACCGGGTAGCGGGCGGCCGTCGTCGCGCCGAGGAGGCCGGCGGGCTGGGTGGCCACGCCCGTCACCGGGCTCGCCGTCTCGCCCTTCTCGCGCAGCGTCTCCTCCAGGTGCGGCGAGATGAACTCGTCGCTGTCGGGGGTGTTGCTGCGGATCCGGCCGCTCTGCGCGTCCACGACGACCGTGCGGGAGCCACCGGCCTCGGTGGTGTCGCTGTCGGTCACCCGCACCTGGTAGGCGAGGGCGGCGGCGCCGTCGCGGGCGTCGACGACGAGTTCGGCGCTGCCCGCGTCGCCCTGGGCGACCGCGGCGGCCTTCTGTTCGGCCTGCTGGGGCGTCAGCTTCGCCTCGGTCGTGGCCGGCTTGACGGCGTGGTCGGCGGCCCGGGTCACGCCCAGGTAGGCGGACTGCTTGCCGAGGTGGACGACGAGGTCGCCACCGAGGACCGGGAGCCCTTGGTGGCTGCGGACGAAGCGGACGTGCTGCTTGCCGTCCGGGTCCGTCATGACGTCCGTGGCCCGCAGGGTGTCACCCGGGCCGACACCGGTGGCCGAGGCGTGGGCGAACGCGGCGGCCCGGGCGGCCTCCACCGGCGAGGAGGCCGAAGTCGCGGCGCGGGCGGGCGAGTCGGGCGCCGCGAAGGCGGGGGCCATCGGAAGCGTGGCCGCCGTCGTCACCGCGACGGCGATCGCCACGCGGCGTATGTGGGGTCTACGCACTGAGTTCCTTCGAACGGGGGCGGCCGGCGTCGCCAACCGCCCTGAGACACGGCGCCGTTGAACGCCGTGGAGGCTGTCGGGCCCTCCCGACAGATGCGACGGGAGGGGCGGTGGTTGCCCGATGAGGTCCACCAACCCGCACATGTGATCGAGGTCGCAGCGCCTCCGGCCCACAGCGGGGGAGCCGGAGGCACGCAGGTGTCAGATCGTGCGGTGGGCGAGGGAGGAGAGGAGCGTCCGCAGGTCCGCGGCGGGACGTGGGGCCAGGGAGGCTCCCGCCAGCAGGGTGTCCGCCGCGGTGAGATGCCGGCGCGCCGCGCCCAGGGCCGCCGTGCGACCACCGGCGCGCTCGACCAGGGTCGCCGCCCGGCGTACGGCGCCGTCGTCGAGGACGGCGGTGGAGGCGAGGAGTTCGGCGAGCGGGGAGCGGTCCGGCGCGGCCAGGGCGGCGAGAACGGGGAGGGTCTTCTTCCCTTGCCGCAGATCACCGTGCACCGGCTTCCCGGTGACGGCCGGATCGCCCCAGATGCCGAGCAGGTCGTCGGCGATCTGGAAGGCCACCCCGAGATGCCGTCCGGCGCGGTCGAGGGCGGCGGCGGTCTCCCGCGGCGCGCCCGCCAGCCCCGCACCGAGGGCCAGCGCGCAGCCGAGCAGGGCACCGGTCTTGTGCTCCGCCATCGCCTCGTACTCCCCCGCGCTCACCGCGTCGGGGCCGGTCCACGGGCGGTGGGCGAACAGCAGGTCGTCGGCCTGACCCCGGACCAGGTCGCGCGAGGCCTTCGTCAACCGCCGCACGGCCGCCGCGGCGTGGGAGGTCGCGGGCGCCGCGGTGAGGGTCTCGACGGCCAGGGCGAAGAGCGCGTCGCCCGTGAGGACGGCGGGGCCGGTGCCGTACGCCTTCCACACGGCGGGACGGCCGCGGCGCAGCGCGTCGCCGTCCATGATGTCGTCGTGCAGGAGCGAGAAGGTGTGCAGCAGTTCCACCGCCACCGCGCCCGGCACGCCCGCCTCGGCGGAACCGCCGGCCGCCTCGGCCCCGAGTACGGCGAGTGCCTGTCGTACGCCCTTGCCCTGGCGGTGGGTCGCGGGGGCTCCGCCGACCTCGCAGCGGCCCAGCGCGTAGCCGGCCATCTCCGCCACCCAGGGGTGCAGTCCGTCGACCGCCTCCGCGAGGGCCGGGGCGACCAGTTCGCGGCAGCGCGCCAGGATCTCCGGGGCGGCGGGCGGCGCCGTCAGGACCGTACGGGGAGAGGTCATCGGGCGGCCTCCGGGTCCGCGCCCTCCGGCGGGGTGAGGCCGAGTTCCGTCCGCGCCCGTTCGACCATCTCCTGGGCGTGTCGCAGCCCGATTCCCTCCAACACGCGGGCCAGTTCGGTGAGTTCGGCGGCGGTGTCGGCGTGGTCACGGCCGAGCCTGGCCAGGGACTTGACCAGTCCGAGCCGGGACAGCGCCCGGCCGCGCGGCTCGCTCATCGCCTCGAACTCCGCCAGTGCCCGCGTGTAGAGGTCCCGCGCCCGCTCATAACGCCCGGCCCGGTAGAGGACGTTGCCGCGCATCTTGTGGTTGTAGGCGAGTGCCCCGGACAGGTTCATCGCCCGGCAGGACACCTCCGCCTCACTCAGCAGTGCCAGCGCGCGGTCCGGGTCCCGGTCGCGTACGGAGACGATGTCCGCGAGGCCGCGCAAGGCCCAGGCGTGGCCGCGCCGGTCCTCGGCGCGCGCGGCGATCTCGGCCGCTTCCTCGAACAGGGCGTACGCGGTGTCGTAGGCGCCGGTGTTGCGGTGTATCTGCGCGATGCCCTCCAGGGCCCACACGGTGTGGCGGGCCTCGCCGCGCCTGCGGGCCTCGGCCAGCAGTTGTTCGTGCAGGGCGGTCACGGCGGCGTAGTCGCCCTGGATGCGGCCGGTCTCCGCCATGCCCGCCAGGGAGTAGCCGCGTACGACGACGTCCCCGGACTGCTCGCCGAGTTCGGCGGCCAGTCGCAGCAGCCGCCAGGCCAGCGGGAACGCCCCGCGCTGGCGGGCCAGGGTGCCGCCGCTCCACAGCGCCCACGCCATCGCGCCGGTGTCCCGGGCCTCGCGGGCGGTGCGGTAGCTCGCCTTCCACGCCCGGTCGGCGTCGGCCACCTGCCCGAGCCTGCGGTGCGCCTCGGCGACCGCCAGGCCCGACCGGGCCGCCTCGGCACGGGCGCCCACGCGCTCGGCGGCGCGCAGCTGCTCGGTACCCGCCGCCAGGACATCGGTCAGCGAGGAGTTCACGGACAGGGTGGTCAAAGCGCCCTGGTACTCGGGGGCGAAGGCCTTGCCGTACATGGATCCCTTTCGATCGGCTGACTTTCGCGGACCGGCGGCACCCGACGACTCGACTCCGCACCCCTCGTATACACGCCGTATATACACGCGTTGTATACACGGAGCGTATAGTGTGCTGGATTTCCACTCGGGAATCCCTGCCGTTTCGCGGTTGTCGCGCCGCCCATCCGTTGTCGATCAAGACGGCGACGGCGTGCGCCAGGTTGCCTGTCGCGAAAAAGAAGCGCGAACCTCCTTCACCCCAGGCATAGTTGGGCCGCGTGTCAGACAGAGATCCAGAAGCGCAAACGATCCCCGAGGGCCCGATGCGTCCCGGCGAGTTCCCGATCGACGCCTCGCTCGTGCGACGGCTGCTGGCCGCGCAGTTCCCACGGTGGGCCGAGCTGCCCCTGAAGCGCTTCCCGTCGGCGGGTACCGTCAACGCCCTGTACCGGCTCGGGGACGACCTGGCCGTACGCCTCCCCCGGATCGAGGGGGGCGCCGAGGACGTGGCCAGGGAAGCGCACTGGGTGCCGCGGCTCGCCCCGCTGCTCCCGGCCGCCGTCCCCGAGATCCTCGCCACCGGCACACCCGGCGAGGGCTACCCGTGGCCCTGGATGGTGCAGCGCTGGCTCGACGGCGAACCCCCGCGCGCCGGCCGCCTCAGCGATCCGCTGCCCCTGGCCGCCGACCTCGGCGCCTTCGTGGCCGCGCTGCGCCGGGTCCGGCTGCCCGACGGGCCGACCGCCTACCGGGGTGTGCCCCTGTCCACCGCCGATGCAATGACCCGCGCCGCGCTCGACGAGCTGCGCGGCACGATCGACACCTCCGCCGCCACCGCCGCCTGGGAGGCGGCGCTCGCCGCGCCCGCGTGGACCGGTCCGCCCACCTGGGCCCACTCCGACCTGATGCCCGGCAACCTGCTCACCCGCGGGGACCGGCTCGACGCCGTGCTGGACTTCGGCACCGTCGGCGTCGGCGACCCGGCCTGCGACCTCATCCCGGCCTGGAACCTGCTCCCCGCCGAGGCGCGGGACACCTTCCGGCGGGCGGCGGGCGCCGACGACGCCGCCTGGGCGCGGGGGCGCGGCTGGGCCCTGTCCATGGCGCTCATCCAGCTCCCGTGCTACCGCGTCACCAATCCGGTGATCGCCGCCAACGCCGAGCACGTCATCCACGCGGTCCTCACGGAGGCCGACGCCAGACCCTGAGACATCAATGGAACGTATATTCGAATACGGAGTACGCTGGAGGCATGTCCACGCACCTCCAGGGCTCGCTGTTCGACCAGACCGACGAGCTCCACCTCAGTCAGTTGAACGCGACGCGCCGGACGGTCCTGGGCGACGGGGCCTGGATCGACCTGTTGCCCGGATGGCTCAGTGGCGCCGACGCCCTGTTCGCACGGCTCGTCGAGGAGGTGCCGTGGCGGGCGGAGCGGCGGCAGATGTACGAGCACGTCGTGGACGTACCGAGGCTGCTCGCGTACTACCGGGCGAGCGACGCGCCGCCGCACCCGATCCTCGACGAGGCGCGGCAGGCGCTGTCCGCGCACTACGCCCGCGAGCTGGGCGAACCGTTCACCACCGCGGGCCTGTGCTACTACCGGGACGGCCGCGACAGCGTGGCCTGGCACGGGGACCGGATCGGGCGGGGCGCACGGGAGGACACCATGGTCGCGATCCTCTCCGTGGGCGCTCCGCGCGACCTGTTGCTGCGCCCGCGCCGCGGCGGGGAGACCGTACGGCGCCCACTCGGACACGGCGACCTGATCGTGATGGGCGGCTCTTGCCAGCGCACCTGGGAGCACGCCATTCCCAAGACGGCGCGGGCGGCGGGGCCGCGGATCAGCGTCCAGTTCCGCCCGGACGGCGTGAACTGAGCGAGGGGCGGCCGTTCCTGTCCGGCGGCGTCCATCGCCTCACGGCGTCAGGAGTGCCTGGACCGTGGGGCCGTACCGGTCGACGATGTCCTCGATCGCGGTCGCGCGCAGCCGGGTGCCGCGCGCGATGCCGTACATCGCGCCGAGCCCGAGCAGTGTGCCGACGGCGAGTTCGGCGCGCAGGTCCGCGTCGGGGCCGCTCAGCCGCAGGGCGAGGCGGTCGCTGACCTGAGTGCGGAAGTTGGCGCGCATGACGTCGCCCTGGTCGCCCTGGCGCGGGGCGAAGATGATCCGCAGGACGGGGTCGGCTCCGCGCTCGGTCTGGCCGACGAGCACCTGGCGGACCATGTGGGGGCCCAGTTGGTCCAGGGGCGCGTCCAGGAGGGCGGCGGCATCCGTCTCGAAGGACATCACGCGCCCGAAGAGCGCGTCCTTGTTCCCGAAGTACTTGAGGATCAGCGGAGCGCTCACCCCCGCGCGGTCGGCGATCGCCTTGAGCGTGATGTCCGCGTGGGCGTGCCGGGCCATCAGATGCCGGGCCGCGCGCAGGATGGTCGCCTTCGTGGCCTCGGCGTCGCGGCGCGGTGGGGCGATCGGGCTCGCGCTGAGGCCGGGGGGCGGAGTGGACACGGTGCTCAGGCTCCTTCGAATGCCTCGTCCCGAGGTGCGTCCGAGCTGCCGGAGGCCCGTCGGGTGTCACGGAGGGTGGGGTCGGCGGGTATGACGAGGGCGGCGACACAGGCCACCAGTGCGACCGTACCCGCCATGGCGAAGGCCAGCAGATAGCCGTGCAGCGTGGGGATCGGGGCGCCGCCGACGAGGCTGGTGTGGTGGACCAGGATGGCGGCGACGGCGGCACTGCTCACGGCCTGGCCGACGGTGCGCATCAGCACGTTGACGCCGTTCGCGGACGCGGTCTGCCCCGCGGGCACCGCGCGCAGGATGAGGGTGGGCAGCGCCGAGTAGGAGAACGCCGTTCCCATCGCGCAGACCGCGGAACCCAGCAGGATCACCAGCAGGCTGTGGCTGTTGATGATGCGTATGCCGTAGCCGGCGGCGATGACCAGGGTGCCCAGCGCCAGCGTCACCCGGGCGCCGCGGGCCGCCGAGATACGCGCCGAGACCGGCGAGAGCAGCAGCATGATCACCCCGCCGGGCAGCAGGACCAGACCCGTCGCCACGATGGACAGCTCGAGGCCGTAGCCGGTCGCCTTGGGCGCCTGCACCAGCTGCGCCGTCACCAGGGAGTTGGCGTAGAAGGCGAAGCCGGTCAGAAGCGCCGCGACATGGGGCAGGGCGACGCGGGGGCTGGTCGCCAGTTTCAGGTCGACCAGAGGGCGCGCGGCGCGCAGTTGCTGCGCCCACCACAGGCCGAGGACGCAGACGCTCCCGACGAACAGGCCGAGGATCCGGGGGCTGCTCCAGCCCCACTGGCCGCCCTGCGACACCCCCAGCAGCAGACAGGAGAGCCCCAGGGCCAGGCCCAGCGCGCCGGTCATGTCGAAGCGGCCCGGCTCGCGGACGGGCGACTCGCGCACCGCCCACCAGGCCAGCGCCGTCCCGAGGGCGCCGACCGCGGTCGTCCCCCAGAACATGACGTGCCAGCTGGCGTACTGAACCACGATCGCGGCGATCGGGAGGCCGAGGGCGGCGCCGATCCCGACGGTGGAGCTCATCAGCGCCACCGCGGAACCCGTGCGCTCGGGCGGCAGTTCGTCCCGCAGGAGGCTGATCGACAACGGTACGACGGCGGCCGCGGCCCCTTGCAGGGCCCGGGCCGCGATGAGTATGCGGATGTCGGACGTGAGGGCGCACATGAGCGAGCCGACCGTCATCATCCCGAGGGCGATCAGCAGCACCTTCTTCTTGCCGTACATGTCGCCGGCGCGGCCGAGTACGGGGTTGAGCACCGCTCCGGTCAGCAGCGTCGCCGTCACCATCCAGGACACGGCGCCCGCCGACGCGCCCGTCAGCCGCGGCAGGTCGGGCAGCAGCGGCACCACCACCACCTGCATGACGGCCATGAGGCTCCCGCCGAGCGCGAGGACCGGGACCGTCAGTCGGTCACGCAGTGCCACCATGAACTCTCCAGAAGTCGGCGCGAAGAAGGGGGGTGAATAGCAATTCACCATAGCCGGTGAATTGCTATTCACCCAATGGGCGCCCTACTTTCGGGCGGCGCTCTGCACCGACAGCGGCGCCGTTCGCGTGGCTCCAGGTGCACTCCCGCACAGCGAGTGGTCGCGGACGGCGCGTGCGGAGTCGGGATCGGCCTCAATTGACCACGTAGAGCGGCAGACCGGCGCGACCCCCGTGGTTCGCGCCAGCTTGGGGGCGTGAGCCGCGCCACCCGCCATCGGCCGCCCCGGGAAGATCATCGGCGGAACGTCGGCCGACCGGAGGAATTCCACCTTCCGGTCGATCGCGGATGCCCGCACAGCAAGATCATCTTCGTTCAACCTTGCACGACATTTACTTAATTGTCCTGATCACGGCCAACCGACATCCGGCGATTTCTCCCGCTCTCCGACGAACCGATAGGCATATCGGGTCATCGACCGAGCTTGATCGCAGGAGGTCTCCGCATGCCGGAACTCACCCGTCGCCGTGCCCTCGGGGCCGCGGCCGCCCTCGCCGCCGCGGCCGGCACCCAGACCGTCGCCGTGGCCAGGGCCGCGGACACCGGACACCACGTCGGGCCCGAGGCCTTCGACGAGGTGTACCGGGGTCGTCGCATCACGGGCCGCGCCGCCGGCGGTGGTCACCATCACGAACACGGCGCCGGGTACGCCGTGTTCGTCGACGGGGTCGAGCTGCACGTGATGCAGAACGCCGACGGCAGCTGGATCAGCGTCGTCAGCCACTACGACCCGGTGCCCACCCCGCGCGCCGCCGCCCGCGCCGCGGTCGTGGAACTCCAGGGGGCACCGCTCGTCCCCCTCGGCATGCCCATGCCCATGCCTCAGCAGTGACCCAGCCCCGTCAGCACACCGTGGAGTCCCGCACATGACCGTACGCAAGAACCAGGCGAACCTGACCGCCGACGAGAAGCGGCGTTTCACCGACGCGCTCCTCCAGCTGAAGCGCAGTGGCCGGTACGACGCCTTCGTCACCACGCACAACGCGTTCATCCTCGGCGACACGGACAACGGCGAACGGACGGGCCATCGTTCGCCCTCCTTCCTGCCCTGGCACCGCAGATTCCTGCTGGAGTTCGAGCGGGCACTGCAGTCCGTGGACGCCTCCGTCGCCCTCCCGTACTGGGACTGGAGCACCGACCGTTCGCCCCGTTCCACCCTGTGGGCCCCCGACTTCCTCGGCGGCACCGGACGCAGCCTGGACGGGCGGGTGATGGACGGCCCCTTCGCGGCCTCCGCGGGCAACTGGCCGATCAGCGTGCGCGTCGACGGCCGTACGTATCTGCGGCGCTCGCTCGGCAGCGGTACCCGTGAGCTGCCGACCCGCGCCGAGGTGGACTCCGTGCTCGGCATGGCGACGTACGACATGGCGCCCTGGAACAGTTCCTCGGACGGTTTCCGCAATCACCTCGAAGGGTGGCGAGGCGTCAATCTCCACAACCGGGTGCACGTCTGGGTCGGCGGCCAGATGGCCACCGGTGTCTCCCCCAACGACCCCGTCTTCTGGCTGCACCACGCCTACATAGACAAGCTCTGGGCCGACTGGCAGCGCCGCCACCCCGCCTCCGGCTATCTGCCGCTCTCCGGCACCCCCGACGTCGTGGACCTCGACGAGACCATGAAGCCGTGGAACGACGTGAAACCGGCGGAGCTGCTGGATCACACCGCGTTCTACACCTTCGACACCGTCTGACCGCGCGTTCGCAGGTCCAGCCCCGGTCGCCGCTCCTCACCGGGAGGGGAGAGCGGGGCCCCACGCCGCTCGTCTAGACGTCCTCCACCTGCCAGCCGTCCGCGTACCCGATCCGTACGTGCGGCGCGGTGGTGTCCGTGCCGTCCTGGTGCAACAGGACGACGGGGCGCTCGGTGAGGACGACGGCGTCCTCCAGCGGCCACCAGGCGCCCACCTGGTACAAGGCCTCCTGCATGGCCTCCAGGGCGGGCGAGCCGGGCAGCCCGGCGGCGGCGAGCATGCAGCGCCAGTGGATCAACTCCCCTGCGGCGGACCAGCTGTCCAGCCTGCCGCCGAACTCCTGCCGGAATTGAAGTGCTCTCCCAGCTAAAGCAGGGAGATTCCCGCCTACCTTGCGGTGGCGGGCTTGACGCGCGGTGCGCGCCTGGCGACTGCCCTCCCGGCAGCCGGGATGAGCGCGTGGCCCATCCGGTACAGGTGCAAGACGTTCCGGGCCGCGTTGTGGTCGGCGTTACCCGACCAGCCGCAGTCCGGGTTCTTACACACGAACACGGCCTGGCTCTCCCGGTTGCCGGGCATGGTGAAGCCGCACACTGAGCAGCGCCTGGAGGTGCCGGGGGCAGGAACCTTGTGCAGGGTGCCGCCGAGCTGGGCGAGCTTGTACGTCAGCATGGTGACCGTCCGGCCCCATGCCTCCCCGCTGATGGAGCGGTTCAGCCCAGCCTTCTGGGCAACGTGCTTCCCCGGCTCCTCGATGGTTCCCTTGGCGGACTTGACCATGTTCGTGATGGTGAGTGCTTCGACCACGACGGTGCCGTATGTGCGGGCGATGACGGTGGTCGTCTGGTGCTGCCAGTCCAAAGCCCGGCGCTTGGCTTTCGCGCGGAGTTCTGCGATCTGGTCGTAGGTGCGGCGTAGCCGGCGGCTGGTGCGCTCGCCTGGGTTGCGGTGCCGCCTACGCTGCGCGGCGCGCTGCTCCAGGTGCAGAAGCCTGGCTTTCTCCTTGCCGGTCAGCCATTCGCCGTGCTCGTACGTTTCACCGTCCGAGAGGGCTATGGGCACGGTGACGCCCACGTCGACGCCGACGTCCGGCCCCTGGTGGGGATCGGGCCTGACCTCCAAGGTCTGGACTCGGAAGGCGATGTGCCAGCCGAGCGCGTCCCTGCTCAGTCGTGCACCGGTGATCCGGTTCTCCGCGCCTGCACGCTTGCCGACCGGAAGGTCTTTGGTCCAGCGGAAGCGGACCCGGCCTACCTTGGGAATGTTGACCGTGCCCCAGCGGCGGTGCACGCGGGTGATGTTCAGGTCGCGGCCCTGCGGGATGTCCACGGACATCACCGTGCGGAACCGGCCCTTGAAGTTCGGGGTGTCGGCGCGGCCGTCCCAGCAGTTCTTCCACGCCTGGAAGTACGTCTTGAGTACCGCTTGCGCGGCCTGGGCGGGGAGGACGGCGAGGAAGTCGATGTCCTGGCGGGCCTGGCGGATCGCGGCGTCCGCGTTCGCCAGGGTCCGCTTCTCCTTCGGCATCATCTGCCACCAGACGTGCAGGAGATTCCACATCGTGCGGGCCGCGTGCGCCTGATCGTCAGCCTTGAGCGCCAGGGCAGGGGACAGTGCAAGCCGGGCGCGGTGCCCGAACTGCCGTGCCTCCAGGCCGCGATCACTCACGGACGACACCCTACGGTATTGGTTTATGTCACCACACTGGAATCCAAACCCCAGCGCGCGCACCCGCCGTCACGTCCTGCACAGCCTGCACGTCCACTTGGTTTTCGTCACCAGGTACCGGCGGAACGCGTTCACCGACACCATGCTGACCCGCTGCGAGGAGGTCATGCGCAAGGTCTGCACCAACTTCGAGGCCGAGCTGAAGCAGTTCAACGCAGAACAGGACCACATCCACCTCCTCGTGCACTACCCGCCCAAGGTGCAGCTCTCCAAGCTGGTCAACAGCCTCAAGGGCGTCTCATCCCGACGCCTGCGCCAGAAGTACGACAGCCACGTCCGCAAGTATCTGCGGGGCGGGCACTTCTGGTCTGGCTCCTACTTCGCGGCTCATGCGACGGAGCACCGCTGACCGCCGTACGCCAGTACATCGACAACCAGCAGCGCCCCACGAACTGACGCAGACAGCACAGACCCATGCTCACACGCGACTCAGAGCAGTTCTGAGACGGCCTTCACCCCCGCCGTAAACGGCGGAGCACTGGCCAAGATCAGAGGTAGATCTCCTCCCGGCTCGGCGGCGGTGGCGGGGTGATGACGTCCATGACACGGACGGGCCGAACGATGTGCTCCGGCACCGGACCGCGGAGCCTGTCCTGAAGGCGGCGCCGCACCAGCCCGCCGAAGCGCCCCGGCGCGGGGTCCGTCGACCGGGAAAGGACACGGCTCATCTCCTCCTCCAGTTCGTAGGCGCCGGACTCGCCGCGTTCCCAGTGCAGGCCGAGCGTGTCGTAGAGGGGCTCGCCCAGGGCCCGTACCAGTCGTGTCCTCGCTTCGGAGGTGTCCCAGAAGGTGCCGGTCAACGCTCGCGCGACCGGCCGGCAGCCGGCCGACACCCGCCGCCGGGAGTTGCCCGCGCATCCGTTCCTCCGCGCGAACTCCGGCGAGAGCCGCAGCGGCGGACCGGCGGCGAGGTCGGTGAACAGCGTCCCGTCGAGCCCGTCCTCGCGCCCGTGGCGCAGTGCCCAGGACGCCGGTGCGCCGCCCAGCGGGGAGTCCATCCACACGACGGTCCGCGGGACCGGCAGACCATGGGCGCGGTACACGGCGGCGACCGAGGCCTCGGCCCTCGGCCGGTCGCAGGGCTAGGTACTCAGCCCCGCCCGCAGCCATCGGTCGGCTTCGGCCAGCACGCGGGCCTCGACGTCCGCGGTCAGTAGTTCTTCGTGCCCCATTTCGTCCCCATCCCCCATCCCCCATCTTTCATCGCCTATCCCCCCATCCCCCATCTCCCACCCGAATCCGTCGCTACCGTGTCACCGCGTGCAGATAGCCGTCCTCGCTGCCGACGTACACCACGCCGTCGGACACGGCGGGCGTGGAGTACACGGCCCCGCCGGTGGCGAACTTCCACCGCTGTTTGCCGGTCGGGCCGTTCACCGCGTACAGGTGCCGGTCGCCACCGCCGACGTACACCACCCCGTCGGAGACGGTCGGCGAGGAGAGCGTGCGTTTGCCGATGGGAAACTTCCATCGTCGCTTGCCGGTGGCGGCCTCCACCGCGTACAGGTTGCCGTCGGCACTGCCGGCGTAGACCACCCCGTCGGACACGGTCAGCGACGAGGACACGACACCTCCGACCGCTGTCTTCCATCGTTGATCGCCCGTCACCGCGTCCACCGCGAGGAGGGTGCCGCCCTCGGAGCCGGCGTAGACCACTCCGTCGACCACGGCGGGCCGCGTGAACACGCTGGCGTCGGTGGTGGCCTTCCACCGCTGCTCACCGGTGGCCGCGTCCACCGCGAACAGGCTGTGGAAACTGCCGAAGTAGACCACCGCCTCTGCCACGGTCGGAGACGAGGACACCCCGCCGCCGGCGAAGAAGTGCCACTTTTCGCTGCCGTCGGCGATGTCCACGGCATGCAGGTTGCCGTTCTCACCGCCGGCATAGACGATCCCACCGACCTCGGTGGGCGACTGGGAACCGACGCTGCCGAGGTGGAACTTCCACTGTTCCTTGCCGGTGGCGCCGTCCAGTGCGTACAGGTTCTCGTCGACGCTGCTGAGGAGGACGGTCCCCCGGACGGCGACCGGTGACGAATACCCGACACCGGTTCTGGGGCGCTTCCAGCGCTGTTCGCCGGTGGAGGCGTCCACCGCGCACAGGTTCCGGCTGCTGCTGATGTACACCAGATCGTCCACCACGGCCGGCGACGCGTACACCAGGCCGCCGACCTGGAACCGCCAGCGCTGCTCGCCGGGCCCGGCCTCGCGCCTTCGGGTGGCGGAGGACCTGTTGTCGTAGATGCTCCAGCCGCCGAACCCAAGACCCGCGACACCGGCGCCCATGCCGAGCAGGGCCCGTCGGCGCGACGGCCCCGCCGGCCCACCGGCGGCATCGACGGACGGCGGCCGGTCGCCGTCGGGCCACTCCCCCGTCCGGGGCGGCGCCACCCACGCCGACGGTTCGGGCGTGGGCTGCGTGGCGGTACGGGTGTGCACGGCGGCGGCCACCGGCTCGGGCAGCCAACCAGGGTGCGACGGGGCGGAGTTGACGGCCGGTGCGCCGCCGGTCGCTCGGGCCAGCCGGTCCAGCAACGTGGGCACGGTGGGCCGTCCGCCGGGCTCCTTGACGAGGCACTCCGCCACCAAGTCCCGTACGTCGGGCGGGAGTCGGCGAAGGTCGGGTTCCTCGTAGACGACACGGAAGCTCAGGGCGTGCGCCGAACCGGTCCCGAACGGCCCGGCCCCGGTGGCGGTGTAGGCCAGGACCGCGCCCAGGGAGAAGACATCGCTGGCCGGCCCGACCGGCTTGCCGGTCAGCAGCTCGGGAGACATGAACCCGGGCGTGCCCACCACCACGCCGGTGCGGGTCAGCGCGCTGGCCTCCCCGGTCACCGAGATCCCGAAGTCGATCACCCTCGGTCCGTCCGGGGCGAGCAGGATGTTCGACGGCTTGAGGTCCCGGTGGACCACCTCGGCCGCGTGGATCGCCTCCAAGGCCTCGGCAAGGCCCGCGCCGAGCGCCAGCACCGGGCCCTCGGGCCAGGGCCCGTGCGCCGCCACGGCGTCGCCCAACGGGACCCCGGGCACGTACGCGGTCGCCAGCCACGCGGGCGACCCGTCCGGATCGGCGTCGACCACACCCGCGGTGAACACGCCGTTCACCCGTCGGGCCGCGGCGACCTCCCGGGCGAACCGGCGCCGGAAGTCACCGTCGTCCGCCAGTTCCGGGCGCACCACCTTGACCGCGACCGCCCGCCCTCCTGGCGAACGCCCCAGGTAGACGCGCCCCATCCCGCCCGCACCGAGCCGCGCCACGATCCGGTAGCGCCCCACCTGGCGAGGGTCCCCCGCCTCCAGCGCCTCGAACGCCTCCACGCAACCCCCTGCAAGGCCCCACGCCCCCGGCCGGTGCCGAAGATCCCACATCCTCCCCGACCCGCCCCGTCTTCGCACCAGTGTCCGCCACGCACTTCGGGGGCTGTCCGCCGAGTGTTCGGCGGACAGCCCCCGAAGGAGACCGAGGCAGGGAAAGTACTAGGCGTTGCTGGGCTCGGCCGTACGGCACTCGGGGTGCCCCCAGCCCTGGCCGTTCTTGGCGATGGGCTCGCCCGCCGCGTACGAGCGGCCGCAGAGGCAGCGGCCCGGGAACTTGGCCTTGATCGTACGGGCCGACGTGCCCTGCCGGGGCGTCTTGGCGGAGGCGGTGGCCGTGGTGCGGCGGCGGCCGGCGCCGGAGGGGGCCGGGGTGTCGGGGGACGGCGGGGGCTCAGGGGAGCCGAGGTCGCTGCCGGCGGGCTGCTGGGCGATGGCGGCCTGGCTCGCGGCTCGGTCGGCGAAGTCGTTCAGCCGGTCGCCGTCGACCTGGTGGGCGGGGACGTAACGGAACTCCACGGTGCGGCCGTCGAGGAGTTCGTCGATGCGCGCGACCAGTTCCTGGTTGGCGACCGGCTTCCCGGAGGCCGTCTTCCAGCCCTTGCGCTTCCAGCCGTGCAGCCAGGTCGTGACGGCCTTCATCGCGTACTGGGAGTCCATCCGGATCTCCAGCGGGACGTCCGGCGCGATCGCCGTCAACAGGCGCTCCAGCGCGGTGAGTTCGGCGACGTTGTTCGTCGCCGTGCCCAGCGCTCCCGCCTCCCAGCGGGTCGGCGTCTCCGCGCCGTCGGCCACGACCCACGCCCATCCGGCCGGTCCCGGGTTTCCCTTCGAAGCCCCGTCACAGGCGGCCACCACACGTTCAAGCATGTCCCCGATCATGCCACGGCCCGGCGGCGGCTCCCCGCACGGGCCGCAGCGCGCTCTCCCGCATCCGGGGGTTGGTGCCGAGCAGCCGCAGACCCAGCAGCGTAGCCGTGTGCAGGACGTACTTGCCGTCACGGAGGCTGGCGACCAGTCCCCCGTCGCGCAGCACCCCGATCTGGTAGCTGGCGCTGGGCAGCGCGATCCCCACGGCCTCGGCCACCTCGGAGGTGGTGCGGGCGCTCTGTCCGGCGACCTCGGTCAGTACGGCGGCCCTGGTGCGGCCGAGCAGTCGCTCGACCCCGCCGTCCGTCCCGTCCGCGACGGCGAGCGGAGTCTTCGCCACCGGGTACACGAGCACGGGATCCAGACCGGGGTCCGCCAGCGCGGTCGGTCTGCGCCAGCAGAAGTAGGAGGGCACCAGGAGAAGTCCGCGGCCCTCCAGATACAGGTCGCGCTGGACGGGATAGTCCACTTCGAGCACCGGGGCACTCCAGCGCGCGACCGGGCGCAGGCTCTCCAGCAGTGCCTGGGTGCCGCCGTCGAGGAGGGCTCGGGCGCGCACCCCGACATCGTTTCCCACCGCCGTGCGGATGTGCGGCCAGTGCGGTTCCAGGAGACCGCGGAAGTAGATCCCCAGGGAGTTCGCCAGCACCTTGAGCGCGTCGCTGCCCGGTCTGCCCAGCGAGGCGGCCCAGTTCGGGACCGGGCGCGACTCGGCCAGCCGCGACAGTTCGCGCACCAGTTGCCCACGCGGTGTGCGCAGCAGTTGGTCGAGTCCGGCGGAAAGACCGCCGCCGGTGACCGGCGGGGTGAGGAAGTCCGGGATATAGCCGGTGGCGGGGATCAGGGCGCGCAGTGGGCGCAGCGCGCGGACCAGGTTCGAGTCGCCGGAGAATCGTTGCCGAGCCGAGCGACGCCAATGTCCGAATTCCAGCGGTCCCTGGCCGGTTTCCAGACGGCAGACACTGCACATCAGTTCCCACAGGGGATCGGGCTGCCGGGCCACTCGAATGTTCTGAAGGTCGTCCGAAGTGAAGTGAATGCGGAGCATGAGGTCTCTTTCGCTCGCAATCCTTGTGGGGGGTTCGGCCGTTCGAACGTGCCACAACCACAAGAGGGGACGAGTACCGCATGCGCATGGTTGCCCGGGAGGCAAAGGGCCCGGTCCGCCCCGGAGGAATTCCGCCATTCTCCGGGGGGCCGGTCCGCGGGCGATCCGTGGTCCGTTCAGGACACGTCGGTCGCCTTGGGCATCGCGCCCTCGGTGGTCTTGACGTCGATCACGGAGAACGCCGCGCCCTGTGGGTCGCTCAGCGCGGCGAAGCGGCCGAAGGGGCTGCTCATCGGCCCGAAGCGGAGAATCGCGCCCCGTTCGGTGGCCTTCGCGACCGCGGCGTCGCAGTCCTCGACGGTGAAGTACACGTTGAAGTATGGCGGGACCTCGGGCGGGAAGTCGTCCGTCATCCGCATCCGGCCGAGGACCGGGTCCTTGCCGAGGTCGTACAGCCTGAAGTCGACGGCGTCGTCGTCCAGCTGCTTCATGCGGTACCCGAAGACGGCCGAGAAGAAGGTGTCCGACTTCTCGGGCTCACGGGTGAAGACCTCGGCCCAGCAGTACGCGCCGGGCACGCCCCGGGCCTCGAAGCCCTCGTGGCGGCCGGGCTGCCAGACGCCGAAGACGACCCCGCTCGGGTCCCGGGCGATCACCATCGTGCCGAAGTCGCCGACCTGCATCGGCTCCATCAGCACCTCGCCGCCGTCGGCCCGGATCTTCTGGGCGGTGGCGGCGGCGTCGGGCGACGCGAGGTACAGACACCAGGCGGACTGGCCCTCCTGGCCGGGCATCGGCGGGACGACGGCGGCCACCGCCTTGCCGTTCGCGTAGGCCTGGGTGTAGTTGCCGTACTCCGAGGACGACTCGCCGAACGTCCAGCCGAGCACGTCACCGTAGAAACTCTTCGCTCCCTCGACATCGCTGAACATCGCGTCCGCCCAGCAGGGCGTTCCCTCGGGCTGTACGGCCATGGCGTTCCACTCTTCCCGGTTCGTTACGGTTCGTTACGGTTCATTCCCGTTTCACGCTAGCCAGCCTCCGTCCGGGCCGCGCGCCGAGCGGGGCGCCCTGGACGACACTGGAGAGAGGGCTCGGGTGGTCGTCGACGGACGGGGACACGGGATGATGCACGCGTGGGAAGTGGCCAGGCCCGGGCCGGTCGAAGGGGAACCGCTGCGTTTCGTCGAGCGGCCGATCCCGGTGCCGGCGGCCGACGAGCTTCTCGTCCATGTGCGCGCGTGCGGGGTGTGCCGCACCGACCTGCACGTCACCGAGGGAGACCTGCCGGTGCGCCGGGCCCGGGTGACGCCCGGCCACGAGGTCGTCGGCGTGGTCGCGGCGACGGGCGGGGACGTCCTCGACCACGCGGTCGGCGACCGGGTGGGCGTCGCCTGGCTGCGCCGTACGGACGGCACGTGCGGGTACTGCGCGCGCGGGTCCGAGAACCTCTGCCCTGCCTCCGAGTACACGGGCTGGGACGCCGACGGCGGCTACGCGGAGTACACGACCGTCCCGGCGGCCTTCGCCTACCGGCTGCCCGGCGAGGTGGACGACGTCGCGCTGGCGCCGCTGCTGTGCGCAGGCATCATCGGCTACCGCGCGCTGCTGCGGGCCGCGCTGCCGGACGCCGGACGGCTCGGTCTGTACGGGTTCGGCGGCAGCGCCCATCTGTGCGCGCAGCTGGCCCTCGCACAGGGCGCCACCGTGCACGTACTGACGCGTGACCCGGCCGCGCGGCGGCTCGCGCTGGAACTCGGGGCCGCGTCCGCCCGGGGCGCGTACGACGAGCCGCCCGAGCCGCTGGACAGCGCGATCCTGTTCGCTCCGGTCGGCGACCTGGTCCCGGTCGCGTTGCGGGCCCTCGACCGGGGCGGGATCCTGTCGGTCGCCGGGATCCATCTGAGCGACACCCCGCCGCTGCGCTACGAGAGCGACCTGTTCTACGAGAAGGAGCTGCGCAGCGTCACCTCCAACACCCGACGGGACGGGCGGGACTTCCTGGCGCTGGCGGCCCGCCACGGTGTACGCGCCACGACGCACGCCTACCCGCTGTCCGAGGCCCAGCAGGCCCTTCGGGACCTCAAGGCCGGCCGTTTCGACGGGGCGGCCGTGCTCGTGAACGACTTCCCGGCGCGCACCTGAGCATGCGCGCCCGCGACGCGCGTGCGTGGATGGAACCAGACGTGTGTGCGACGGTGGAGGTGGCATGACGATCCGAGGCGGTGACGACGCTACGGGGGCAGGGGCGTCGTTCGCCATGAGTGAGGACGCCGTCGAGGCGATCGGCACCACCCTGGACGAGCGGATCACCTGCGAGGAGCTCGCGGAGTTCGTGTGCCGGGAGGTCTGCGACGCCGCGGCGGTGGATCTGCTGCCCACGGACGTCCCGGCCGCACAGCACGCGCACGAGCCGAACCTGACCCGGGTCGCCACGGCCGGCCGGACCGAGTTGCTCACCCCTTGGACCGCGCAGGGCACCCGCCCGCTGTCCGTCCAGGCGCTCGACGAGGGGCTGCCGATCACGGCGTCGCTCGACCTGTCCGGCACGGTCCCCCGGGAGGTCATGACGGTGCCGCTGCTGGCCCACGGCCACCTGTACGGAGTGCTGCTGGCCGTCCGGCAGGGGCGGGGCTTCAGCGACCGGGGCACCGCCGTCATGCACTACGCGGCACGGCTCGCGGCCGTCCACCTCGGCCACTCACGGCAGCACGACGCCGTACGCGACACCGTGCTCTCCCTGCAGCGGGCGCTGCTGTCCGAACCGGGCCGCCCGCATCCCAACCTCGACCTCGCCACCCGCTATCTCCCGTCCGGCAGCAGCGTCCTGGTGGGCGGGGACTGGTTCGAGACCGTCCGGCTGCACTTCGGGCGCACCCTGCTGGTGGTGGGCGACGTCATGGGGCACGGGCTGGACGCCGCGGTGGACATGAACGCGTACCGCTCGATGCTGCGCTACGTCGCCTCGACGGATCTGCCGCCGCACCGCGTGCTGCGCCGCCTGGACGCGGCCGTGTCCGAGGACAGCGCCCGGCGTCCGGCGACCGCTCTGCTCGTCCAGGTCGACCCGGCCCGGGGAACGGCCACGCTGGCCAGCGCCGGGCATCTGCCGCCGGTCGTGTTCGCCGGGGACGGCACCGGGGAACTCCTGCAGCTGACGGTCGGCCCGCCGCTGGGCACCGGCGTGGGCGGCTACGAGGCGGTCATGCGCGCGCTCGCTCCCGAGGACACCCTGATGATGTTCACCGACGGTCTGGTGGAGCGGCGCGGCGAGGACATCGACGCCTCGCTCGCCCGGCTGGCCGGGCTGCGGCTGCCTCCCGGGACCGGCGTCGAAGCGGCCCTCGACAGGGTCCTCGTAGGGCTCGACGCCCGGCACGCGGAGGACGACGTGGCGCTGCTGGCGGCCCGCATCCGCCACCGTCCCCCGGCCTGACGCCCGACACCGCCGTGACCGACGTACGTCTTCCCCCTTGTGCCCCGCTGTGCTTGCCTGGGGACCCCTTTCGGCGGGCGGGGCGGGAGTTGCTTCATGCGAAGGCCGTGGATCGTGGGGGTGCTGTTGGCCGGGCTGCTGCTCGGCGCGTGCGGGGATCCCGCGTCGGGGCCCGAGCAGTCGCCGCCGGATCCCGCGCTGCCCACGGCCGCTGCGTCACCGACCACGACCACCCGCCAGCGCCCCGCCGCCTCCCCCACGGCTGCCACGACTCCCACGACCGCTGACGCAGCGGCGAAGGCGCCCACGGTTCTCTACCTCGGGGACTCGCTCGCCATGGAGAGCCAGAAGGTGCTCGGACAGTCGCTCCGGGAGCAGGTGAACGCCCGGTACACGAGCGCCCCCTACTCCGGCACCACCCTCTGCGACTATCTGGAGGGGACCGGGGAGCGATCCCTCGTACCGCCCACGGACAAGGCCGCCGCGCTGGTGCGCTCACTGCGTCCGGACTTCGTGGTGCTCCAGTTCTGGGGCAACTCCTGGGGCTACACGCCCTGCATGGACGGCATCACGTACGACAAGGAACCGGCCACCTACTTCAAGCGGTACGCGGCGGACATGCGGCGGCTGACCGAGCAGATCGCGGACGCGGGCGGCGCGCGACGGCCCCGGATCATCTGGGTGTCGCAGGGTCCGGACCCGATCACCCCCGAGCGGATCCGGACCGTGAACGCGCTCTACGCGGCACGGGCCGCGGCCTCCCACGACCTGGTCGCCGACGCCGGGAGGACGGTGAGCCCGGCGACGGCCCGCTACACCTGGGCGCAGTACCTACCGTGCACCACGTACGAGCACGACCATCCGTCGTACTGCACCCAGCCGGGCCGTGACCGCACCGCCCTCCACCGCGACGACGACTATCTGCACTTCTGCCTGGCGCCGACCACGTCCACGCCGAAGCCCTGCCCGGTCCGCTCCCCCGGCATCGCGCGGATCACGCGCGAGATCACCCGCGTGATAGCGGACCACGTCGGCTGACGGGGCTCACGGCTGCCCCGCCAGGGTCTCGTGGCGGGGTCGGTCGGGGTGCGGCGGCAGGTGTTCCTCGGCCCAGACCGCCAGGGCGGCGAGCGGGATGAGGAAGGCGTTGCCGTGCGTGGTGAGGGCGTACTGGGAGCGCAGCGGAGGTCCGTGGTGGACGGTCCGGGTGAGGAGTCCGGCGACGGCCAGTTCGTGGAGGCGGTCGGCGAGCATGCGGTCGCTGATGCCGGGCACGCGCTCGCGCACCTCGCCGAATCCGGCGGGGCCCTGGGCGAGAGCGGCGAGGACCAGGCCGTTCCAGCGTTTGCCGAGCAGGGCGAAGGCGTGGGTCAGGGCGCGGATGGTCGGGGAGGGTTCGGGGTTCTGGGGGTCCGTTTGAGCGGATGGGTTCGTCATGGTGCGCTCCAGCGGCGGGAGGACCGTGCCCGTCCGTCGTGGTGATGCCGGGGGTGGGCGTCAGCCCATGTGGACCGGGGCCGCGCCTTCGGTGTGCTGCTGCCTGCCCGCGTTGATGGCGACCCCGGTGACGAGCAGACCGGCCACGAACATGGCCGCGGCGGCGACGAAGGCCATCGTGTAGCCGTGGGTCACCGCGTCCCCCGCCTTCGCGACCAGGGCGAAGTCGTTGGTGGCCAGGCCCCGGTAGAGGGAGCCGGCCGCCTGGGGCATCTTGTCGTCGGCCGCGGAGGTGGAGATCGTCGACAGGATGGCGAGGCCGAGCGCGCCGCCGATCTGCTGGGCGGTGTTGAGCAGTGCGGAGGCGACGCCGGTGTCCTGGTGGGAGACGCCACTGACCGCGCCGAGTGTCATCGGGACGAAGCTCATGCCCAGGCCCAGGGCGGTCACGAACATCGCCGGCATCAGATGCGCGGTGTAGGAGGAGTCCGGCTCCAGGGTGGCGAACCAGAGCATGCCCACGGCCGCGACCAGCAGGCCGGGGCCGGCGATCAGGCGCGGCGCGAGGTGCGTGACCAGCTTGGAGCTGATGCCCGCGGCCATCGCCATGCCGAAGCTGAACGGCAGGTAGGCGAAGCCGGTCCTGACGGGGCTGTAGCCGAGGATCAGCTGCATGTAGAGGGTCAGGAAGTAGAACGTGGCGAACATGCCCGCGCCGATGAACAGCATGGTGGCGTAACTGCCCGACCGGGTGCGGTCCTTGAAGAGGCGCAGCGGCATCATCGGGTCGATGGTGCGGGCCTGGAGGTACAGGAAGGCGGTCAGGAGTACGGCCGCGGCGGCGAAGGAGACGAGGGTGACGCCGTCGGTCCAGCCGTGCTCGCCGCCCCGGGTGATGCCGTAGACCAGGGCGATCAGGCCGCCCGTGCCGGTGATCGCGCCGGGGACGTCGAGGCGGCCGGGGTGGCGCCGCGCCTCGACCAGGGTGCGGGTGCCCGCCAGGACGGCCAGACCGATGGGGATGTTGACGAAGAACACCCAGCGCCAGTCCAGGAGGTCGGTGAGCGTGCCGCCGAGCAGCAGGCCGACGGTGGCGCCGACGCCGCCCATCGCCGCGTACACGCCCATCGCGGTGTTGCGGGACTTTCCGGCCGGGAACGTCGTGGTGATGAGTGCCAGGGCGCTGGGGGCGGCGAGTGCGGCACCGACGCCCTGCAGGACGCGTGCGCCGATCAACAGGCTCTCGTTCGGGGCCAGTCCGCCCAGCAGGGAGGCGAGGGTGAACACGGCTGTGCCGACCTGGAACATCTTCCGCCGGCCGAAGAGGTCACCCGCCTTCCCGCCGAGCAGGAGCAGGCCGCCGAAGGCCAGCGCGTAGGAGTTGACGATCCAGGCGAGGTTCGCGTCGGAGACGCCCAGGTCGGTCTGGATGGCGGGCAGGGCGATATTCGTGATCGTGGCGTCCAGGACGACCATCAACTGGGCCGCGGCGATCACGAACAGAGCCAGGCGGAGATGTCGGCCTCCGGACGAGGAGCCGGATGTGTCCGGCCCCGCGGGGGCAACAGCGGTCACGCTCTCAGCAGACATGAATCAAGTACTCCAGGGAGTGCGCAGGAAACAGTGCTCCCCGACCACGCCACAGACATGAAATGCCGGTGTCGCGATCGGGGAAAAGAAAGAGTGAACGGAGTCTGATGAAACGGAACACTCGCTGTGCAATCCGAGGCCAGGGTGCCGAAACGGCACGCGATCCGGACTCGGGACGAGGCTCAACCGTAGCATTCTTTCAGCACCACTCGGGGCGCGTTCGATCCCTTTGAAATTCGTCGATATCGCACTTGACGAACCGCCCCGGAGTGTGGGCACGGAAAAGGCGCACAAGCGCGTGCCCACACTTTTACGGAAAAGGCAAATGCGAATTCAACGTACGGTGCGCAATTCCCGATGCGCCGGGGATCAGTCCGTGAGATCGACGCGCACGGTCGTCAGACCGGCGCCCATCGCCCGCACCGCGGCGCTGTTGAACCGCGGCAGGGTCCTCAGTCGCGCGCGGGCGTCGTCCTCGGGCATCACATGGGCGGTCCCGGTGTACCAGCGGCCCCGGACGCGGACCCGGACCCGCGGATCCGCCTGGATGTTGCGCACGTACTGCGAACGCGCGCCGTACTCGCTGACGAACCAGAACTCCCGCCCCACCAGCCGTCCGCCGACCGGGGTCCGGCGCGGCAGCCCCGACTTGCGTCCCGTGGTCTCCAGCAGGGTCTGGATCGGCAGGCGCTTCAGGAGCGGATTGCCGATCCACCGCTGGAACGAGGTGACGACGCGGTATTTCCGTTCGGGGTTGCGGGACATACGAGGGTCCTCCTGTTCGGTGCCGGGCACCATTGTGCGGGGCCCGGCGACCGTCTCACGACCGCCGTCGGAGTTCCGTTTCGATCAGGCGGTTGAGGTGGCGACGCGCGTCCTCGGTGCTCAGCGGAGGTGCCTGCCGCAGCCGTTGCAGGGCGAGGCCGTCGGCGAGGGCGGCGAAGCGCACCGTGAAGCCGTCCAGGTCGTCGGAGCTGAACTCCCCTTCGGCGACGCCTCGTTCGGCCAGTTCGCGGATCTGGGTGTGCCAGGCCTCGTAGCGCTCGGCCTGGCCGCGGGCGAAGGCCTGGTCCGGGTCCTGGTCGCCCGCGTTCCAGTAGTCGAACCACATCCGCCAGTGCCGGTCGGTGTCCTCGGTGAACAGCGCGTCGACGAGCAGCCGCAGCGCCTCGGCCGCGCCGGCCGCCTGCGCGGCGGCCTCGCTGAGCGCCGCGTAGTACCGCTCGATGTGCAGCACCATCGCCTCGGAGAGGATCTCCTGCACGCTCCCGAAGTGGTACGTGACCGTGCCGACGGACACCCCGGCCGCGGCGGCGACGTCACGCACCCCCACCGACGCGTAGCCGCGCTCGGCGATCAGCGGCACGGCGGCCTCCACGATGAGGCGGCGTCGCACCTCGGTGGGCTGGCGGGTGCGGTCGGCGGCGGCGACGGCACGACGAGGGGTCCTGGCGGCCTTCATACCGACGTCCTCGGGGTGGTGTGGTGCCATGCGCGCTTGGCCACTGTCTCTCCGTTCGCCCGTGCCTCGATGCGGCTGTCCATGATGAAGTCCGCGGCCGTGGCGCGCAGCTCGGTCCGCGTCACGATCTCCGCGTCCCCATCCTCCCCGCGCGTCAGCCGGATCGTCCATTCGGAGACCGCGGACGCGGAGAGCGGATCGTCGCGGCGGATGCGGTAGGTCTCCCGGGCGCTCTCCTCGTAGCGCAGTCCGTCGGGATACGTCCGCGATCCCCCGTAGTTGGGGTCGACCTCCAGGGTCCACTCCCCCGTGGCCACGTCGTGTGTGACCAGCCGCTCGGGCCGCGGTGCGGCGGGCTGGTCGTAGGTCACCGGGAGCGGGGGTGCCTGCTCGGGTTCCTCGAAGCGGATCGGCGGCTCCTCCCCCGGCTCCCGCACGGGAAGCAGCAGCGAGCTGCGCGCGGGTACGACGCTCAGTTCGCCGCGTTCGCCGTGCGGCCACACCCACGGCCAGTACGCGTCGGAGACCGCGACGCGGACACGGTGGCCGGGCGGGAAGGCGTACCCGATGCCGCTGAGTTCGAACTCGACGTCCTCGTACGTCCCCGGCGTCCACTCCACGGCCCGGTCGCGCCCGTGCCGGGAGAGCAGGTTCAGCACACCCCGGGTGACGAGGGTGGACGAGCCGTCGGGGGCGACGTCGCAGAGGCGGGCGACGACGTTGGCGCGCGGGGTCGCGCTGTCGAGGCGGAGCCGGACGCGCGGGCGGCCGAGGATCTCGACGCGCTCCGTGAGCGGCGCCGAGTCGAAGCAGACCGAACGGCCGTCCTCCTCGCGCTGGTCGGGCGGCAGGTCGCTCGCGTTGCCGAAGGGGAAGAAGCGGCCCGCGTCGAGGCCGGTGTGCTGGGGCGAGCGTACGAGGACGGGAGCCTCGCCCGCCCCGAGGGTCCGTTCGTCCCAGGTGACCGACGGGGAGGGCCAGTTCGTGTCACCGACCCAGCGCCCCGGCATGACGTCGTACGACGTGGCGGGCGGGACCGGGTCGTTGATCCAGGCGCGGAGCAGCGGCTCCCGCATGATGCCCGTGTCGATGCCCTTCAGGTGCTGGTCCCACCAGCGCAGGGTCTCCTGGAGGAAGCCGATCGCGGGGCCCGGGGGCAGCCCGCGGTCCGGGTACTGGTGCGACCAGGGGCCGATCAGCCCCCGTACGCGGTCGCCCGGCAGATGCTCCACCAGCCGCAGCACGGTGTCGCGGTAGGGGTCGTGCCAGCCGCCGACCGCGAGGACGGCCGCGTCGATGGCGTCGTAGTCCTCGCAGACGCTGCCGTGCCGCCAGTAGTCGTCGCGCCGCTGGTGGGCGAGCCAGGTGTGCAGGAAGGGTTCGAGGGCTTCCAGGCGCTCGCGCCACATGGGCAGCAGGCGGTCGTGGCCGACGCTCGCCGGGTCCGGCGGGCGGGAGGCGAACGCGAGCATGGTGCCGGCCCAGGCGAGCATGTCGATGCCGAGCAGGGCGCCGCCCGTGTAGTGCACGTCGTTGTCGTAGCGGTCGTCCGTCGAGCAGACGGTGACGATCGCCTTCAGCGGTTCGGGGGCGAGGGCCGCGATCTGGAGGGAGTTGAAGCCGCCCCACGAGATGCCGAA
This sequence comes from Streptomyces sp. RLB3-17, assembly GCF_007113425.2. Classification (NCBI taxonomy): domain Bacteria; kingdom Bacillati; phylum Actinomycetota; class Actinomycetes; order Kitasatosporales; family Streptomycetaceae; genus Streptomyces; species Streptomyces sp. RLB3-17. The sequence goes on from NZ_CP041610.2 coordinate 1,607,837, forward strand.
CATGCCGACCTTGCCGGTGCACCAGGGCTGCGCGGCCAGCCAGTTGACGACGTCGACGCCGTCGGCGAGTTCCTGCGCGTCGTACTCGTCGCCGGGCGTTCCCTCGCTGTCGCCGTGGCCGCGGATGTCGACGCGGACGGAGGCGTAGCCGTGCCCGGCGTACCAGGGGTGGCGCTGGGCGTCCCGGGGCGCGGTCCAGTCGCTCTTGCGGTACGGGAGGTATTCGAGGAGCGCGGGGACGGGATCGGTGTCCGCGTCGACCGGACGCCAGACGCGGGCGTGCAGGCGGGTGTTCCCGTCCCGGGTGGGGATCCAGACGTCCTCGCGGACGACCTGGCGCTCGAACTGCTCGCGGTACTTCACGAAACTCCCTCGGTGATGAGCCGGTCTGCCGGGCGCCAGCGGCGTACCCGGTGTCCCGGGCCGTGGTCCGTCCACAGGTCGTCGGGTTCGGCGGCGTCGCTCCAGTCGACGGCGCCGTCGACGAAGGGTGCCGCGTCCGGGTCGGGTTCGAGGGCGGCCGCCATCAGCCGGCGGGTGTACGGGTGTCCGGGCGAGGCGAACACCGCGTCCGTGGGCCCTTCCTCGACCACGACCCCGTGCCGCAGCACCACGACCCGGTCCGCGATGCCCCGGACGACCGCGAGGTCGTGGCTGATGAACAGACAGGCCAGTTCGCGTTCCCGGCGCAGGTCGTCCAGGAGGCGCAGCACGTCGGCCTGGACGGAGACGTCGAGGGCGGTGGTGATCTCGTCGGCGATCAGGACGTCCGGCTCGCCCGCCAGTGCCCGCGCGATGCCGATGCGCTGGCGCTGGCCGCCGGAGAGCTGGGCGGGCAGCCGGTCGGCGAGGGCCGGGTCGAGCCGTACGTCGGAGATGAGCCGCCGGGCACGGTCCGCCGCCTGTGTCCGTGTCGCGGCCGTGCCGAAGAAGCGCAGCGGACGGCGGACCGCGTCGCCCACCGAGCGGCGCGGGTTCAGGGAGGTGTCCGCGTTCTGGAAGACCAGCTGTACCCGGCGACGCAGGGCGAGCGGCCGCTTCTGCGCGGAGCGCGCGAGGTCGCCGGACTCGTGGGTCATCGTGCCGCCGGACGGGGTGCGCAGGCCGGCCAGCGTCCAGGCCAGCGTCGACTTGCCGCTTCCCGACTCCCCGACGAGCGCGAGGACCTCGCCGCGCCGGACGTCGAAGGACACTCCGTGCACCGCGCGCGAGGACCCGTAGTCGATGGTGAGGTCGCGCGCCGAGACCGCCACCGGAGCGGTGTCCGGCACGGGTACCTTGGGCCGCACCTCCCGCTCGCCCGCCGCGCCGACGAGCGCGAGACCGGCGTCGTCGAGCCGAGGCACGCTCGCCAGCAGGCGTCTGGTGTACGGGTCCTGGGGCATCGCGAAGAGCTGCCGGGTGGGCGCGGACTCCACGACGCGACCGGAGCGCAGCACGGTCACCTCGTCGGCCATGTGCGCGACGACCCCGAGGTCGTGGCTCACCAGCACGGCGGCGAGGCCCAGTTCGTCGCGCAGGGCGCCGATGAGGTCGAGGACGCCGCGTTGGGTGACGACGTCGAGCCCGGTCGTCGGTTCGTCGAGGACGAGGACCTTGGGGCGGGCCGCGACGGCCATGGCGATGGCGACGCGCTGCTGCTGGCCGCCGGAGAGCTCGTGCGGGTAGCGGCGGGCGAGTTCGGCGGGGCGGGGCAGCCGGACCTGTTCGAGCAGGTCGACGACGGGAACGTCACCGCCGGCCTCGGCGATCTGCCGGCCGATGCGCATGGAGGGCGTGAGCGCGTGGCCGGCGTTCTGCGCGACCATGGCGACCGTGTTCCCGCGCAGCCGCCTCAACTCCCGTGCGGACAGGGAGAAGACGTCCGAGCCGTCGACGTGGACGGAACCGGCGGTGATCCGGGAGCCGTGCCGCAGATGTCCGAGGAGAGTGGCGGCGACGGTGGACTTGCCGCTGCCGGACTCGCCGACGAGGGCGAGCGTCCGTCCTTCGGCCACCTCCCACGACACCTCGTGCACGACGGGCACGTCACGGCCGCCCGAACGGTAGGCCACGGACAACGAGTTCACGGACACGATCGAGGCCATCAGGAGCCCTCCCTGATCCGGTCGACGCCCCACGCCTTGGACAGGCCGTCGGCGGCGAGGTTGAGCCCGACCACGAGCGTGGCCAGGGCGATGATCGGCGCGAGGCTCGCCATCGGGACGACGGTGATGGCGGTGCGGTTCTCGGCGACCATCAGCCCCCAGTCGGGGGTGGGCGGATCGGCGCCGAAGCCGAGGAAGGAGAGGGAGCTGACGAGCAGCACGACCCATGACGCCCGCATCGCGAACTCCACGCACACGACGTCCGTGATGTTCGGCAGGACTTCGCGCCGCAGGATCGACCAGGTGCCCTCGCCCCGGGCCCGGGCCGCGGTGACGTAGTCGGCGGGCACCACGGCGAGTGCCGCGCCCCGTACGACCCGTACGACCTGGGGCACGTACACCACCGCGATCGCGAGGACGATGACCGCCGGGCCGGTGCCCAGCGCCGTGACGACGACGAGCAGGGCGAGGATCGACGACACGGCGAGGACCGCGTCGAGGACCCGGCCCAGGACGTCGTCGAACCAGCCGCCGCGCAGGGCCGCCGCGCAGCCCACGACCGTGCCGAGGGCGACGGTCACCAGGGTCGCGGCGACGGACACGCCGAGCGCGTAACGGCCGCCGTACAGCACCCGGGCGAGGACGTCGCGCCCGTACTGGTCCGTGCCCGCCCAGTGGTCCCAGCCGGGACCGGACAGGGCGTGCGCGGAGTCGTTGGCGATGGGGTCGTAGGAGGTCAGGAGCGGCGCGAGCACGGCGATCAGTACGTGGACGGCGACGATCGCGAGGCCGATCACGGCGGCGCGCGAGGAGCGTACGGTGCGCCAGGCGCGGGCGGCGCGCGCCGGAGCGGTCGCGGGCGGGGCCGACGGGGCGGTGTCGAGGGTGGTCATCGGGTCCTCCCGCGCGTACGGAGCTTGGGGTTGAGGGCCATGGCGCCGAGGTCGGCAGCGAGGTTGCAGACGACGTAGACGACGGCGCTGATGAGGGCGATGGCCTGGATGACGGGCAGGTCGCGGTTCTGCACGGAGGAGAGCATCAGCTTGCCGATGCCCGGGTAGTTGAAGACGTTCTCGACGACGGCGACCCCGCCGGCCAGCCAGGCCACGTTCAGCGCGATGACGTGCAGGGTCGGCAGCATGGCGCCGGGCAGGGCGTGCCGGGTGACGACCCGCCAGGTCGACAGGCCCTTGAGGCGGGCGGTGGTGACGTACTCGCTCGCCATGACGTCGATGACCGAGGTCCGGGCCATCCGCACGATGTACGCGGCCATCACCACGGCCAGGGCGAGGGCGGGCAGCCAGACGGCGGGCAGGAGTTGGCCGACGCTCGCGTCGGGACCGTAGAGCACGACCGCGGGGAACCACGGCAGTGCGACGGAGAAGCAGAGCACCAGCACGGTGGCGACCACGAACTCGGGGACGCTCATGCCGACGAGGCTGACGGTCGAGATGAGGTGGTCGGGCCAGCGGTCGCGGTAGAGGCCCGCGAGGATGCCGAGCACGATCGAACCGGTGACGGCGAACAGGACGGTGATCAGGGCGATCAGCGCGGAGTTGCCGAGGTACATGGAGACCTCGCCGCCGACCGCCTTCCCGGAGACCAGGGAGGTGCCGAAGTCGCCGTGCAGGGCGCCGCGCACCCAGTCGGTGTACCGCTCCCAGGCGGGCCGGTCGAGGCTCAGTTTCTCGCGCAGGGCGGCGACGGCGTCCGGGGTGGCGTCCTTGCCGAGGACCTGGGTGGCGACGTCGCCGGGCAGCGCCTGGACGGCGAGGAAGACGAGGACCGAGGAGAGGAAGAGGGTGCCGAGGGCGGCGGCCACCCTGCGGGCCATGAAGGAGATCACTGCTCAGGCTCCCTTCAGGCCGATGCCGAGGTAGTCGAACTCGAAGCCGTGCTCGGCGTATCCGCGCACCTTCCGTGACAGGCCCACGAGCCGGTCGGCGAACATCGGGGTCATCGCCCCGCCCTTCTCGACGACGAAGGTCTGCGCCTCGCCGTACAGTTCGCGCCGCCGGTTGTCGTCCGTCTCCCGCCGCGCCCGGTCGAGCAGGGCGTCGAAGTCCTTGTCGGACCAGGCGGTCTCGTTGTACGAGGAGCCGCCGCGGAAGACCTGCGTGAAGAGCTGGTCGACGGGTCTGCCGGTGTACCAGTAGGTGGCCATGAGCGGCTTCTTCATCCAGATCTGGGTGTAGTACGAGTCCGCCGCGGCCGTCTTGACCTTGATCCGGATGCCCGCGCGTCTGGCCGAGTCCTGGTAGGCGAGCGCCATCGGCGTGAAGATCGGGTCGTAGGAGGAGGTGTAGAGGTCCGTCGTGAAGCCCTCGTGTCCGGCCTGCTTCAGCAGGTACCTGGCCTTCTCCGGGTCGTGCGCGGGGTGCGCGGCGATGTGCGCGGGGTCGCCGGGCGGCACGGGGTTGTCCCAGCCGGCGGTGCCCGCGCCCTGGAGCGCGACCTTCACCACGTGCTCGGGGTCGTAGGCGAGCTTCATCGCCTGCCGCACCCGTACGTCCGTGAAGGGCTTCTCCGTGGTGAGCATCGGGAGCACGTACCACTGGGCGTTCTTCACGCGGGCGACGGTGGCACGGCTGGAGGCGGCGACGACCCGGGCGGTCGCGAAGTCCAGATTGGTCTGGGAGAGCAGGTCGACCTGCCCTGCGAGCAGCGCGTTCGAGCGGGCGGACATGTCGGCGACGGAGTAGAAGGCGATCGCGTCGAGGACGGGGCGGCCCTGCCAGTGGTCCGTGTACGCGGTGACACGGCCGGGCCCCGCGGGGGCGAAGGACTCCAGCTTGAAGGGGCCCGTGCCGATGCCGGTCCGCCCGATGGAACGGGCGCTGCCGTCGGGCACGACGTAGCAGTTGTAGTGCGTGAGCAGGCTCGGGAACTCCGCGTTGGGGGTCTTCAGCGGCACGACGAGGGTGTGCTCGTCGGGTGTGCGGAGCGTCTTGGGGTCGATCAGCGGGGCGAGGACGGCGGCCTGGGGCGAGGCGGTCGCCTTGTCGAGGATGTGGCGCAGGGTGTAGGCGGCGTCCGCGGCGGTGAGCCTTCGGCCGTCGTGGAAGGTGACGCCCCCGCGGATGCGGAAGGTCCAGGTGCGGGCCTGGGCGTCGGGCTCCCAGGACTCGGCGAGGTCGGGGACGAGGTCGCCGTTCGCGTCGACGCGGACGAGGCGGTTGTAGAGGGCGCCGAGGTATTCGTACGCGGAAAGGGCGCTGGCCGGATCCAGCGTCTCGGCCTCGGAGGCGGGCGGCCGGGCGATGCGGAGGGTGCCGCCGCGGTCGGGGGCGCCCTTCTTCGCCGCCGCGGGCAGCACGGGTGCGGCCGCGGCACCCGTACAGCCGGTGAGCAGCCAGGACGCACCGAGTGCCGCGGCGCTGGCGGCTCCCGCGGCGAGGACCGATCGCCGTCCCGGGTGGTGGATGTCGGACATGGACCGACCGTCCTTCTCGCTATTCGTTCAGCGGAACGATTGAGTGAAGTGCGTGAACGATAACGAGGAGATGGTTCCGCGCCAACCCTTGGAACGCGGAAATTAACCTCGGAAACCCACTCGTTACGGGGTGGGTGAGGATGTCGAACCCACGGACTCGGCCGATCGGGGGCGGTGGACGAGACCACCTCGGCACCGCACAGCGGTCGGCCCGCCGCTCCTCGCCCGGGGGGGGAGGAGCAGCGGGCCGACCGCGTGGTGCCGTGGGTGCGTTACTCGCCCGCGTACGCCTTCTCCAGGGCCGCGATGTCCAGCTTGGACATCTTGTACATCGCCTGGGCCGTCCTGGCCGCCTTCTCGGTGTCCGGGTCGCTGATCAGGTCGATGAGCCTGCTCGGCACGACCTGCCAGGACAGGCCGTACTTGTCCTTGACCCAACCGCAGGGCCCCGCCTCGCCGCCGTCCTCGACGAACTTGTTCCAGTAGTGGTCCACCTCCTCCTGGGGGTCGTGCTTCAACAAGCTCATCCCCACGCTCCAGGCTGAACGGCACGAGGTGTTCGCCTCACAGCACGGCCTCGACTCGCTCGAAAGCGACGTCGCGTGCGTCAACTTCACGCTCAACCACGTCCCCGGCCCGATCGTGCTAGTCGGTCACTCCCACGGTGGGACCCTGATCACCAAAGCGGGCACCCACGACCGCGTCGGCGCTCTGGTGTACATCGCCGCGCTCGCCCCGGACGAGGACGAGACGTCGCAGGAACAGCAGGACAAATTCCCCCGCACACCCATCTTCGAGCACGTGGACGTCGCTGACGGCCGCGTGTGGCTCAAGCCCTCGGGCGTCCCGCACTTCTGCGGCGACCTCCCCGAAGCGGAGCAGAAGCTCGTCCTGGCGACGGGCGCTGTGCCAGTGGCGGACCTGTTCAATCAGCAGGTTCCCGGCACCGCCTGGCGGACGAAGCCAAGCTGGTTCATCGTCGCCACAACCACCACACCGTGCACCCCGACCTGGAGCGGTCCGCCGCCGAGCGCATGGGCGCCAATATCCATCCCGTGGACAGCAGCCACGTTCCCAGGCTCTCGCATCCTGACTTCGTCCTCAATGTGATCCGTGAGGCCGCGAAGTCCGTCGACGCATAGGCCACGCCGACAACGACCGCCGCAGCACCGCACGCAACGAGGCGGCCCCGGTCCGACCGGGCAACCTCCTTGCGACGACATCACGCTTTCAAGCTCAGTAGCTGACCAAGATGTCAGGAAGGCCGGTGACGGCACTGTCGGCCTGGCGTCCCGACCTGCTCATCGACCACACCCCCGCGCACTTCACGCCCTTCGCCTACGGCACACCGCCCGCGACGTCGGTGGACGGCCTGGCATGAAATCCAGCGCAGACTCGAGTCTTTGGCGCCACCGCGACTTCCGCCTCCACTGGGCAGGTGAGGCCAGCGACGTCCTGGGCTCATCGCCCAGTTCAGTGGCGATCTCCCTGGTCGCGGTCGTGAGCCTTCACGCCACGACGTGGGAAGCCGCCGTCCTCGCGGCCGTGCACAAGACCCCGCCCCTGCTGTTCTCGCTGCCCGCCGGCGCCTGGTGCGACCGCGTCCGCAAACGTCCCCTGATGATGGCGACGAGTCTGATCAGCGCGGCGGCGACGGCGTCCATCCCGCCGGCGGCCTCCTACGACAGGCTGACCCTGATGCAGCTGTGGGTGGCCGCCTTCGTGGTCGGCTCCTGCCACGTGGTGGGCATGGCTGCAAGCCTGTCCTACATTCCACGCCTTCTGCCACCGCATCGGCTTCTGGAGGCCGACGCCAAACTGGCCAGCGCCAACACGCTGGCCGACATCGGCGGCCCGGCCCTCGCCGGAGCGCTCATCGGCCTGATCGGCGCCGCCCGCGCAGTCGCCGCGGACGCGGTCTCCTACCTGGTCACCGCCTGGTGCACCCTGCGCATTCGCAGCCCCGAGACCGCTCCCAGTCCGCGCACCGCAAGACCCGGCCTGCGCAGCGAAATCCGGGCCGGCCGGGGTGTGCTGCTGGGCCGACGCTCTGTCGTAGGCCACTTCGTGTCGTGAAGGAGCAGGGGTGACCGTAGACGCTCGTTCTGCCGCCCCGGGGGCGGAGTGAATGCCGCAGCGCGGATGCGAGTGGACACCGCGGATGACCGGAACGGCAGAAGGGCGGTCCGGGGAGCACAACTGCCGTGCAACAGACCGGTGTCGTGAGTGGCGGCTGGAAGGATTGCCGTCTTGGCGGATGAGAACTTCGACCGGCGTTCTTTCCTGGTGCGGTGGAGCGAGGAGTGGGCGGACTCATGCAACGCCGACACCTCGCGCGGCGAGCAGGACGACGAGGCCCGGTGAGCACTGCTGCGCGCCTGGTAGAGCCAGACGAGACTCCGGCCCCCCGGTTGGCGGCTCTCTTCGTCTTCGATGGCCCCGAGGACCTCAGTGAGGGCGTCGACGACTACTTGTACGGGGAATCCGCCTGACCTGCACGGACGGGGTTTCCAGCACGCGCAAGCATGCAAGCATGGGAACTCTCCATGCTGCGAGGGGATTGCAACCTTCATCCCCCACGCCACCGTGATCTTCAGGCTCATGGCGGTTTCCGTGCTCGCCTTTTTCGTCCGCGTCGTTCCGGTTTTCCCCACCCCGTTCGGCTGGATGTGTCCTTCGCCGAAGCGGCGCCCACTGCTAGCGTCGGGCGAACTGGGAGACGGGGGCAGGCGGTGGCGGCAGCCGAGGCGATCGATCTGGTGGCGATGGGCGAGGACTTCGTCCGCGATCCGTATCCGGTTTACGCGGCGCTGCGCGAGCGCGGACCCGTGCACAAGGTGCGGATTCCGGAGGGTACGGAGGCCTGGCTTGTCGTCGGGTACGAGGCCGGCCGAGCGGCGCTCGTAGATCCGCGGTTGTCCAAGCAGTGGAAGAACGCGTCGCCCACCTTTCCAATCCCCAGTCCATCTGCGGGCCCGCACATGCTCAACTCCGACCCGCCGGACCATGAGCGGCTGCGCAAGCTGGTCGTCCGTGAGTTCACTCCGCGCCGGATCGAACAGTTCGCGCCACGCGTGCGGCAGATCACCGACGAGTTGATCGACGCGATGGTGGCGCTTCCGGACGGGCGGGCCGAACTGGTCGAGGCACTCTCGTTCCCGCTGCCAATCTCGGTGATTTGCGAGCTGCTCGGCGTGCCGATGCTGGACCGGGCCGCGTTCCGCGCCTGGACCGGCACGATCCTCACTGACCCCGACCCGGGGGCGCGGCTGGCGGCGACGGGTGAGGTGGCGACGTATCTCGCCGAGTTGCTGGAGCGTAAGCGCCTGGCCCCGGGCCAGGACCTGATGAGCGCCCTGATTCGCACCACCGACGAGGAGGGCGACCGGCTGTCTGCGGACGAACTGCGCGGTACCGCTTGGCTGCTGCTGGTCGCGGGGCATGAGACCACGGTCAATCTGATCTCCAACGGCGTGTTGGCCCTGCTGACCCATGCCGACCAAGTCGCTGCACTGCGCGAGGACATGACGCTCATGGACAACGCGGTGGAGGAGATGCTGCGCTACGACGGGCCGGTGGAGACGCCGACGTTCAGGTTCACCACCGAGCCGGTCGAGATCGGCAATACGGTCATCCCCGGCGGTGGTGAGCTGGTCCTCGTGGCCCTGGCGGACGCAAACCACGACCCGGCACGCTTCCCCGACCCCGGTCGCTTCGACGTCCGGCGGCCCGCCAATGGTCATGTCGCCTTCGGCCACGGCATCCACTACTGCCTCGGCGCGCCGCTCGCCCGCATGGAGGCTCGGATCGCGATCCGTGCTCTGCTGGAGCGCTGCCCCGACCTCGCCCTCGACGCCCACCCGGCCGCCCTGACCTGGCGCCACGGCATGCTCATCCGCGGCCCGCGTCAGCTGCCGGTCCGGTGGAAGTCCTGACCTCACGCTTGCCGAATACCTCATCCGTGCTGGTCAGGCTCCATGCGTGTACGCGTAGAGGATGCCGCCGCATTGCGTGCGTCTACGTTGCCCTTGCCGAATACCTCATCCATGCAGGTGCAAGCGGGTTTCGGGTGTGCTGGCCATTGTCGCTGCAGTCCGCACTCGCGCGCGGTTGGCGGTGTGCCCGGCATGGTGATCGGTCGTGCTGCTGAGACTGGCCACAATCCACCACCCACCTCCGGGTGGCGCGCGGCGGGTGTACGGATTCGGAACTGTGCGCCTGCCGGTGCCGCTCGACCTCGCGGATCAGCACCGCCGGGTCGTCGAAGGCCGCGCCACGGATCTTCACGGCGAGGTCGTGCCGGAGGCTCTCGGGTTCGAGCGCCATATCGCGATCCTTCTGTGCAACTCGTTGCGCAGACAGGCGGCAGCGCTCGTTGGAGAAAGGACTCACCCGGGACGGCGGGGCAACTGGTCGGGCGGTAGCCGGGCCTCATGCCGAACGCTTTGGGCCCGCACACGATCGCGGGCGTCTATCATCCGCGCATGACCATGCCGCTGGGCACCGACCCGTGCATGACTGATCTGCTCGACCGGCTCCTGGTCTCGGTGGACTCACTGACCGACGAACTGACCGCCGAGATCCTCAACGGCGAGCGCTCGTACGCCGAGGGCATGCTGCTGAGCCACGAGCAGTTGCGCGCCCCCGTGCACGACAACCTGTGCACGCTGCTGGCAGCCTTGAAAAACGGGGGTGTGCCCACCAGCATGGACGCCCCGCGGGCGGCGGGCCGGCTCAAGGCCGAACAAGGCATCCCGCTGGCCGCTCTGCTGCATGCCTTCCGCCTTGGCGGGCGGTTCATCTGGGACCGGCTGCTGGCGATGGCCCTCGGCAAGGACAGCGCAGCCTGGCTGCTGCACAGGGCCTCGGACATCTGGTTGATCATCGACGAGTGCTCCAGCGCCGCTGCCGAGGCCTACCGCGTCGCGGTGGAGGAACAGGCATGCCGCGATGCCGCCGCACGGCGCGTCATGCTCACCACGCTGCTCGACGGCACCGCGGGGAACAGCTCCAGGGCCTGGGAGGCCATGCGGGTCCTGCGGCTGGACCGCAAAGGACCGTTCCTGGTGGTGTGCGGCGAGATCAACGACGGCGTCGGCCCTCTGCCGACGGTCGAGGGACAGCTGCGGGCGATCGACATCGACGGCGAGTGGATCCACCGGGCAGGCAGCCTGCTCGGCCTCCTCGCTCTGCCGAACGAGCAGCTGGTCGTCGCGGTGGAGGAACGCCTCGACGGCATCGCACTCTCCCGCGTGGGCATCAGCCGGCCCTTCGCCTCGCTCATGGACGCGCCGAATGCTCGACGGGAGGCCCAACTGGCGGCCCAGTGCCTGCCACCCGGGACCCCCGGCACGCACGTCTACGGGAGCTCGCCGATAGCCCTGCTCGCGGCGGCCTCACCCGACGCCGCTTCCGAGGTGGCCCGTACGGTCTTCGGGCCGCTGCTCACCCTGCCGACGACGGAACGAGCCGTCCTGCTCGACACCTTGGGCGTCTGGTTCGCCACCGGCGGCTCGACCACACTGGCCGCCGAGCACCTGCACTGCCACCGCAACACCGTCCTGTACCGGCTGGGCAGGATCACCGAACTGACCGGCCGGCGAACCAGCGACGCGGACTCCTGCGCGGAGCTCTACGTTGCCCTGCAGGCCGTGCGACTGGGCACTATCTCGGAATGAGGCCTCGGCCGGCCTGGACACCGGTACGCGCGGACGCGCTCCGGCGATCCCGCCGAAGGCCGGCGCGGCGCGTCTTCCGGTGGTCAGGGGAACTGGCGGACTGAGGTTCCCGACGCCGGCAGGCCTCTGACTGTCTCTTTTCGCAGTCCCCTTTCACTGTCCTTTTTCACTGTCTCCTCATTTCACTCTCTCCTCGTGCGAATACCTGCTTTCCGTTGTGCTCGCGCACAATCTGCTGCCCCGCTTCGCTGGTGCTCGGCCCAAAGACCAGGACTTTATGCGGTTCTAGGCTCTGGTCCGCTCGCCTATGGGGAGCCGACAACTGGTTGTGCCCAGTGCTCCCTGCCGCGCTGGTCCCGAGAACGCGCCTGTCTGCCGATCCCGGGAGCGAACGACTGGGAACAAGAAAGGAATGGCCGATGACCGACGTCCCTGCCAGGAGTGGCCGCACCTCTGGACGTGGTGAGCGCGCGCGGGTCGGCCGCCGCGCGTTCATCGGCTATGTGCTGGGTGGAGCCACGCTTGCCGTGGCCGCCGACCTCGGGCTGGGCACACCTGCCTACGCCGCGGTGCCCTCAGCGCCCCAGATCCCGGAGTTGTACGACCTCGAGGATCTGCAGACCGACGCCGCGCTCCCCACGTCCGCGCTGATCAAGATCGTGATCAACGAGGACGGCACCGCGTCGTTCGAGCTTCCGCGGATGGAGGTCGGCCAGGGAATCACCACCTCGACAGCGATGATCATCGCCGAGGAGCTCGACCTGCCGGTCGACAAGGTGCACGTGGCCTTGGCACCGGCCCGCCCCGAGTTGATGTTCAACCAGCTCACCGGCGGATCGAACACCACGGTCTCGACCTTCACACCGGTACGAGTCGCCGCGGCGATCGCCAGGAAGGCGCTGCTGGAAGCCGCGGCGATCGAGCTCGGCTCGGCAGTGGCGCTGCTGAAGTCCAAGGAAGGGGCGATCTTCGCGCCTGACGGGTCATCAATGACCTACGGCTCTCTGGCCACCAAGGCCGCCAGCCGCACCGTCAAGGCGGTGGAGGTCGAACTCAAGGCCACTTCGAGCTTCTCGGTGATCGGCAAGCCCTACCGGCGGGAGGACGCCCGACTTGCGGTCACCGGGCGGAAGCAGTTCACGCTGGACCTTCACGTGCCGGACGCGCTGCCGACCATGGTCTGCCGCCCACCCACTCTGAACGGCTCGCCGAAGTCGGTACACAACCGAGCCACGGTGCTTGCCATGCCGGGCATAACGGATGTGGCGATGGTCGATACGGGAGTCGCTGTTCGCGCGGAGACATTCGGGCAGTGCATCGACGCGGTGCGTGCCCTCGACGTGGAGTGGAACCCGGGCCCGGTCGCGGGCGAGTCCGACGAGACGATCCTGGCCCGGCTGAGGAAGGCCGAGCTGCCGCTGGCGGTCCCGAAGGTCCCGCTGCTGGCGGGCACGGTGGAGGCGGACTTCACCTTCATGTTCCGCAGCAGCGCCGCGCTCGAGCCGAACTGTGCGATCGCCGACGTCCGGTCGGACCGCGCGACGGTGTGGGCGGGACTGAAGGTGCCGATCGTGGCACAGGGTGACATCGCCAAGGCAGTCGGCCTGCCGCAGAACGCGGTCACCGTCAACGTCGTCACCGGCGGAGGGTCGTTCGGACACAAACTCTTCGCTGACCCCGCCATCGAGGCCGCCAAGATCTCCAAGGCGATGGGCAAGCCGGTCAAGCTGATGTGGCATCGCGCCGACGAGCCTCGGCAAGGGCGGGTGCACCCCATGGTGACCTCGCGGATCCGGGCCACGTACCTGGCCGGGCAAGTGCTGACCTTCGAACAGCGGCAGACCAGTGTGGTCACCGACTTCAGTCACGGACTCGGCGAGATGATCACGGCGACGGCCGACAGGCTGCCAACCGGGCTCGGCGCGCTGGGGTTCTCCGAGACCATCTTCACGCTGACCCAGGAACTCCCCTATAACTTCGGCGTCGTCACCCAGCTGCTCAACGAGACCGACGCGCGCTTCAACACCGGGAGCATGCGCAACATCTACTCGCCCGATGTGGCGTGTGCCAATGAACTGGTGGTCGATCAGCTCGCCCGGAAGATGGGCAGGGATCCGCTGGCGTTCCGGCTTGCGTTCCTCAAGAACGACCGGGTCAAAGCGGTGCTCCAGAAGGTCGCTGACGTGGGCGAGTGGGGCAGGACGATGCCCGCCGGGACGGCGCAGGGCATCGCGATCCACAGCGAGTACAAGGGCGCGACCGCGGTGCTCGTCGAGATCGACTGTCGGCCCGAGACCGTGAACCGCAAGGTCTACAACGCGGTCACCGGGCCGCGGGTGACCAAGGCCGTGATCGCGGTGGACGCCGGACTGGTGATCAACCCCCAGGGCCTGGAGGCCCAGATGCTGGGTGGTGTCTCGGACGGGATCGCGCTCGCCCTCACCAGCAGCCTGCACCTGCGCGACGGGCACTTCCTCGAAGCCAGCTGGGACAACTACTTCTACACCCGGCAGTGGAACGTCCCCTTTGACTTCGAGTGCATCGTGATGCCCTCCGACTCCGAGCAACCCGGTGGTGCCGGCGAAGCCGGGGTGGCCGCGTCCGTGGCCGCGGTCGCGGGCGCCTACGCCCGTGCGACCGGCACGATGCCCACCCGGTTCCCGATCAACCACGACACGGTGTCCTTCGAGGTCAAGCCCTTCATCCCACCCATTCCCGAGTCTCCGTCCGACGGCCTGAGCCACACCTACTGAGGAGCGCACCATGAGCACGCACACCTTCATCCTCAACGGCAAGCGCGTCACCGTCGACGTCGATGACAACCTTCGACTGCTGTGGGTCCTGCGTGACGTACTGGACGTCACCGGACCGAAGTACGGCTGTGGCATCAATGTCTGCAAGGCCTGCACGTCCCACTTCAACGGCAAGGCCTTCAATCCTTGCGCGGTGGAGGTCAAGGACGTGGGGCCGGACGACGAGATCACCACGATCGAAGGCCTGCCCGACACGGTCGGCAAGGACCTGCACCCCATGCAGGAGGCCTGGCTGGAGTACGACGTGGCGCAGTGCGGCTACTGCCAACCCGGGCAGATCATGGCGGCGGTGGCCAAGGTCAGGCAGGCACAGGCCGCCGGTCATGAGATCAGCGAATCCGACCTCGACGAGATCCGCAACATCTGCCGCTGCGGGACCTACCACCGCATCCGGGAAGCGATCAAGGCGGGCGCTGCGCACATGTGACCTGCCCCCGCCCGAGTGCGGCCCGCCCAGGGCGTAACGCGCACCTGCGTCAGCTCTCGCGGGGGGGCTCTCGTGGGCGGGCCTGCACAGGGTGGCCACCATCAAGGGCCTCCCGCCACGGCCGGCAGGGCCCTGCGCCCGGCGCGGGAAGCATGCCTGGTACGCGGCGTCGCACAGTGCGGCGGCCAGACCGGACGTGTCATGGCCGCCGTCGCCGAGGTCAGGCAACTCCGGCGGCCACGCGATCGGCGACTTGGGCCTCGCCGAGGTCCGGAACGTCTGCCGCTGTGGCTCCTTCCACCGTATCCGCGAAGCCATCGCGGTGAACGCGCGGAAAACCCCGGCCGCCGCCGAACACGGAAAGGAGCATCGTGCTGGACATCGCTGACCAGTTGTCGCGCTGGTGTAAGCAGGGGCGGACCTTCGCTGTCGCGACCGTGGTCGCGGTCCACGGCAGCGCTCCCAGGCAACCGGGCGCGGCGCTGGCCGTCGACGTCGACGGCGCCGTCATCGGGAGCGTGTCGGGAGGATGCGTGGAGGCGGCCGTCTACGACCTGTGCCGTGAAGCACTGGCGTCCGCCGCCTGCACGATCCAGCACTTCGGTTACTCAGACGAGGACGCCTTCGCGGTGCTCACCGCACCGGCTGCCTCGGGCACCGATCTCGATCGTGCCCGTGCGCCCTGTCTCCAGGACCACAGTGGCCTCGACACGCGCCGTCGCCTCCAGGGCCGTATCGCCGAAGCCGCCCGCGTAAGAGCCGTCTGCCCGTACGAACAGCGACCCACCCATCAGGTCGGACGGCCCGCGGACGACCCTGGCCACTGCCACGGCATCTGCCGCAGCTGCGGTGGCGGCGAAGCTCCGGCAGACGGCCGTCACGATCTCCGGCACCGTCCCGCTCAGGGCGGTCGGGTCATTGCGTCCAGGCGGACGACGACCATGGCGATGTCGTCGCTTGCGCCGCTGGTGAGGTCCAGGCCGGCCAGGAGGGCGTCGGCGAGGTGTTCCGCGCCGAACCCGGTGCAGGTGGCGAGCGTGTCGGTCAGGCGGGTCAGGCCGGTGTAGATGTCCTCACCGCGGCGTTCGATCAGGCCGTCGGTGTAGAGGATGAGGGTGTCGCCCGGGGTGTAGGTGGTAGTGGCCTGGGGGCGGGGAACGTGTTCGGGGCGGCCACCCAACGGTGGGTCGGTGGCCTGGTCGAGCAGCTCGCACGTGCCGTTAGGGTGCAGCAGGACGGGCGGGGGGTGGCCAGCGCTGCTGTAGATGAGTAGATGGCTGTGGCAGTCGACGAGGACCTGGACGGCGGTGGCGGCCAGTGCTCCCTCGACCGAGCGGGCGTACAGCCCCAGGACCTCCAGTGCTTGGGCGGGGCCGTGGACGGTGCGGGTGGCGGCGCTCAGCGCGCTGCGGAGCCTGCCCATGACGGTGGCTGCCATTAGCCCGTGGCCGACCACGTCGCCGACCGCGACGGCGAAGCGGCCTGCGGGCAGGTCGACCGCGTCGTACCAGTCGCCGCACACGTTCAGTGATCCGGTCGCAGGCAGGTAGCGCACGGCGACGTCAGGGTGCCGGGCCAGGTCAGGAGTGTGGAGCATGGTTTCCTGCAGGGCGACGGCGATGCGCCGTTCACGGGCGTGCGCCTGCCGCAGTTCCTCGTTCAGCCGCTGCAGCTGCCGTGCCCGGGCGTACAGCTCGGCTTCCATGGCCGCTTCCCGGCCGGGGCTGACCGACGGCAGCTGCGCCGTGCGGCGGGCGCGGACGACGTCGGTCATGTCCTCGGACCGGTGGAGGATCCAGGCGACCTTGCCGTCCGGGCCGAGGACGGGCACGTTGATCGCGGTCCACCACCGCTCCTTGAACACCTCGGGGTTGCCGGCGACCGGGATGTCGTACCTCTGCAGCGCCATGTGATCGGTCTGGCCGGAGGACAGGACACGGTGTAGTGAGGCTTTCAGCGTCTCCATCCCGTCGGCCTCCGGGTCGGCGGGGTTGTCCGGGAAGACATCGAAGAGATACTGCCCGACCAGCTCGCCGCGGCTGCGTCCGGTCACCTCGCACAAGGCCGGGTTGGCAGCGGCGATCACCAGGTCCGTGCCCAGCATCAGGCACGGGCTCGGAAGGACGGCGAACACCGCCGTGTAGTCGATCTCTGGTGCCGTCACACGTGTGTCCCTGCGAGTTGCTCCCTCTTCAATCTACGAACTGCGCTGCCCATGCGCCCGCCGAGCACCATGGGCAGCGGGGGTCGCGACTGCATCCCTTCACCCGGCATGCGCCCTGGCCGGGGCCCCTCTCACTGCGTGGTGTCCCGGCCCGGTGATCTCGGCGCCGCCGGGAGGACCGCCGGCCGCCCCGGCAGATCCACTCGTGTGGCGTACACGCCCCCTGCCCTGCGGATCCTCGCGGTTGGCGAGTGACAGCGTCGCGGGAAGAGGCTTAACGCAGGGCCAGGCGGTGCGGGCGGGCCGTGGTGGGCCGAGCGGCTGCGCAGCGCACCGAGGAGGCCCACCGAGAACGACACCGCCCGGCGTCTGGGAGTGCCGGCCGGGAGGGTGCCCAGGCCGCCATCCGTGGACCCGGCCGCGCGATCTAGCGGGGCCGGCCCTAGCCTTCCGCCATGACTGAGACCCTGACGCCGACTCCCGATGATGCCTTCGAGATGCTGTTGGCGGGCAACCACCGGTTCGTGGCCGGCTCGCCCGAGCACCCCAACCAGGACGCCGCACGCCGCGCCGAGACCGCCCCGGCCCAGAATCCCTTCGCGGTGCTGTTCGGCTGCTCCGATTCCCGGCTGGCCGCCGAGATCATCTTCGACCAGGGCCTCGGGGATCTGTTCGTGGTGCGTAACGCCGGGCATGTCGTCGGCGCGGAGGCGTTGGGAAGTATCGAGTACGGCGTGAGTGTGCTGGACTGCCCGCTGGTCGTGGTGCTGGGCCATGACTCGTGCGGGGCCATCGCAGCTGCCCGCGCTGCCGCCGACGGCGGCCGGGTGCCCTCCGGCTTCGTCCGTGACGTGGTCGAGCGTGTGACCCCGAGTGTGCTGGCGGCCCGCGCCGCCGGGCGCGAGCAGCCCGAGGAGATCCTGGCCGAGCACGTAAGGCACACCGTCGATCTGCTGCTGGAACGCTCCCGCGTGCTGGCCGAGCGAGTGTCCGCCGGTCGACTTGCCGTGGTGGGTCTGTCCTACCGCCTGGCCGACGGCAGTGCACAACTGGTCGCCTCCCACGGCCTGAGCAGGGCTGCTGCCCCCACACGGTGAAACCCGCTGCCGGCCGCCCGGTGTTCAGTGCTGCTGGAGGCCGGGGACCGAGGAGGGCCGGGGCCCCGCGGCGACAGGACCGAAGAGAGCCCCCGACCGATCCTGCTGGTCAGAGGCTCTCCACCACTGCGGTGGGTGTGGGATTTGAACCCACGGTGACTCGCGCCACGACGGTTTTCAAGACCGCCTAAAAGCCCAAGGCCCAAGGTGCGCTGACCAGGACGTTCACTGACTCTGCCCGGCTCGCTTGAGCGAGTCTGGCCAGAGGATGGCCGCACGGTCCCATTTTCTAGCCTGGCTGGTGGTTCTCCGGCGCCCTCAAAGGCATGAAGGCACGCATCTGGTCGATGGCAGGTTGCACCCCTGAACGCATTCGGTGCACCAGGCCCATGTCCTGCAGGGCATTCAGGTCCCTATTGATCATCTTCTGGGTGTGTCCGGCGTACTCTTCTGCCAGCTCGGCATTTAGATGCCTGACCTCAGCCGTCGGCGTGATCTCACCCACCGGCAGTGACAGAAACAGGCGCCGACGCCGCCGATCCACCGCAGGGACGTAGGCCGCTTCGAGGAACGCCTTGGCTTCTTCCTTGGTGAAAGGGTTCGCCTCGGTCTCGTCGACGAAGTTCTTTGCACGGCATGCGGTCGAGGTCGTACTCCTGATCGCGTTATAGGCCCGAGAGCAGCTCATCTCTCGCCAGGCGGCGAGGCTGCATCGCCAAGGGCATGCCGCGGTGATTTGACGCGACCGGGGCATGCGAGGAGCATTGGACCCGGCTCGTCATATATATGTGCCTGCTCCGAAGGTTTAACCGATGGTCCGCAGCGAGCACCATCCCCGCTCCGCACTGGATCGACTATCCATTGCATGGAGTCACCTTTCGGAGCTCTCTGCCGGGCGACCAAAAAGTCAAGAGTACCCGGCGGAGCCTGGGAGAGCGGGATGACCAAGCGATCCGTGGTCAATCACCAGACGCCTGGAACGCCCGGAAATTAACTCGAGAATTCCGGCGCATTGAATTATCGGAGGCGCACAGTTATCCCATCGTACGGGAGGAAGGAACAAGCTCGTGCTGAATTGCCGGAAGCGACAGATAGCGACAGCGATAGCGTCGGCGGCAATGGTGGGAGGAATCGTCACCATCGGGACTCCCGCTTCGGCGGCACCCGCACCGACCAGCACAGTTTCCATCGCTCAGGCACGCGTTGGCAATGGTCTGACGCAGGCTCAGCGCCTGCTCCCTGAGAAGCCGTGCCAGCACCACACCCAGGACGGGGACCCGGGTGGTGGCAGCGGCAACACCCAGGGCGGGACCCAGGGTGGTGGCAGCGGCAACACCCAGGGCGGGACCCAGGGTGGTGGCAGCGGCAACACCCAGGGCGGGACCCAGGGCTGATCGCTGAGAAGTCCCCAGAAATGTCGGCACCTCGCGGAGGTCACCTCGGCGAGGTGCCGATCTCTCGCCGCTTTAAGAACGGAACGCTCCGGCCGTGGTCGACCTGGACAGCGCCAAGCGCGTGCGCACGGTGCTGGAACACCTGGCCAAGCGGCACTTAAGGGAGGTCGTCTCACGTGAGTGCGCTGCACGGTGGCCCCGCGGCTAGGGCCAAGCAGCGATAGGGCCTTTCAGGCTCGCGATTCATCCTGACCAGTTGAATGAAGTCGGCAAGGGCGCGGAGCCAGGGTTTGAACAGAGGGCGAGACGTTGCAGCCCGCCCAGACCTTCGCGGACGCCAGGGGGAGTGTCGGACCCGAAAGGGTCAGGTCAGCGTGCTCCGGAGCGAGGTCACAGTGGGTCTACCCCCGTTCGGGGCGAAGAGGTCTCCGTGCCAGTGCCGTGCCACATCGTGGGGTCAATCACGGTCAGCGGCGGGGGTACGCGGTCGAGACATGCCGTTCACCTGGACCGCCACTGCAGCCGGACTGACCTGGAGAACAGTGCCGCCGGCCACGTCCGCCCTTACAAGGCGACGGTTGACGAGTCTCCGGCGGACAGACTCAACACAGGGGGCGTGGCAGATTGCTGCGCCCCCTTGCTACGTCTGCCCTGCTAGACCCAGGTGTCCAGGAAGCCGCGCAGGCGGTGGTGACGGAACACGCGGCGCGTGAGGGCGTGAGCATGTCGCGGCAGGAGGTCGAGTGGCCTGTGAAGAGGGCCGTACGACCCCCGGCGTCGGAGGGCTGACGGCGCTACTCCGCGTCCGGCCAGACGGCCAGCGTGCGAGCCTCGGCCTCGTCGACCAGTGTGAGGCGTGCGCCGGGGATGGTGCCGTACTCGCCCACCCAGGACACGAACTTGCCTCGCGCGACTGCGTCGTTCTCCCACCAGCCGTGCATGACCGGGCGGCCACTGGAGGACACCGTGAGGTGGAAGCGCTCCCGGTCAGGGGCGGTGCTGGTCATGTGAGCCTGATCCCGCGCGGCCTGTGAGGCTCGCGGACGATGTACCCGAGCGCTTCGATCCGTCCCAGGTGGTAGTGCACGGAGGCGCGGCTGCGCATGCCCACATGCTCGCCGATCTCCTGCATGGTCGGGGATTCACCTCGTTCGGTGATCGACTCGCGGATGCAGCGCAGGATGTGCTCCTGGGTGCTGGTGAGGTAGTCGACCCTGTGGTTTGCCATATCCGAATTAGATCGCGTGTTCGAATTCTGCGCCAAGGTGAGCCGCACCGCACCGGTTTGTTCGGCGGCACCGTCACGTCGACCTGTTCAGCGCACGGCCGGTGACTGACGAGGGCAGGGCCACCTCAAAGAGTCCGAGGGGCGGCGGTGAACGGCGGCCCGCGGGTCTCTGGCTGGATCGCTTAGCGCTCCGCACGGCCGGCGGGCATGGGCTCGTGGACGAAACCGCAGCTGCGAGGCCCCATGGCGTGACGGCAGTCTTTGACGGCAACACCGGTGCACATGGCCGTATCGGGAGAACCAGCCGCGCACCTCGCAGGCCAGGCCAGACGGCATCGCCCCTGGTCGTTGGGCTGTTGGGGGGAACTTACAAAGCAGGTATCACCCCAACGAGTTGAACGCCCTCCCCCGGGCCGTCTCCAGGCCGTGGAAGGGCGCTCAATGATGACCAACGCCGACAACTGCCGACAGCTCGGCAGCAGGTCAGAGCGATGATCGGTTAGGCAGCCGCAGGTCACGGCCGCCGATGATCAGTTGTGGCTGAACTGGCGCCATCACAGCCAGCCTTTGACTCTGCGCTACTGCTCCTCAGCCAAGCCACAGCGAAGAGGAACGACTCCGCCGACTCGATGTCAGTGCCGCCTGCTCTACTTCAGCACAGGACAGGATCGGTGAACGATGGAGGCCGACATGGGCGTGCTGTACGACTACTTCCACGCGACTGACCACACCACGGCGGTGAACCAGGCCATCGGTCCTGACGGCGACTGGCGCCACGGGACGTCGCTGGGGGAGATGGGCGCAGACTGGATCGACGCAAAGGGCCTGGACCCGCACGTCGTGCTGGCCAAACTGGTCGCCTACGCCGAGGGCGTTCCCTTCACCGGTCAGCGGGATGCGCCGGAACTGATCTGGCCCGAACCGCCGTACCCCGAAGGTGAGCCCACCGACCCCGACTCCCCCTGGAACACGGGCCTGGTCCTCGAACAACTTCCCGATAGCTGGCGGGACATCCTCGCCACCCTCCCTGAGGACGCGGTCCCGATGGTGACGGCCCAGTGGTACGAGATAGAGGAGGTCGATTTCGCCGACTACCTCCATGCCAAGGACACGGTTGCCACGTTCATGGCCCTGGCCCGCCGCGCGCGGATGGCGGGCGACCACCTTTACTACCTATGCAGCCCGTGATCCTTTCCGTCCGATACCGGTTGCGGTACCTGTCCCGGGCTCCGGTACCCGGAACCGACCGTGCCGCTTACCGTCGCCCGTAGCCGAAGCAGGCGGGGTCGCCTGACATCCACGGCTGACATCAACGGCGCCGGACGCCAGCAACTCCGGGCGGTCGTAGGCATCAGCTCAAGCCTTGCAGCAGCCGACCGCTGAGGGCGTCGGATCGAACTCCTAAAGCGGGTGTCAGTCGCCTCCTTGTCCTGGTCTTTGTCCTGTGCGCCCACGGCCGCGACCGTTCACCGCCGTACGCGCACCCCCTCTGACCTGCCCAGCGAACCCCTGCGAACGCCCCCGGACGGCCGCGCGGACAGTTGGAAAGCGTGTTGGGGGCAACCCCTCACGAGTTCGAATCTCGTATCCTCCGCCAGTGCCTCACCGGGCACGATGTCGAAGGGCCCCACCGCTTGCGGTGGGGCCCTTCGACGTTGGCCGTCTCGGCTTCCGTCTCCGTCGTAGCCGGGTGGCGAGCGTCATGCAGTCGCCCGTGACCGGGCAGACCGATCGTGGGGCGCCCCGCCCGCGACTTCGTGGACTTGGCTCGCGCCGCCTCCGCTCCCGCTTCGGGCAGTGGGCCGCATCCCTACCGCACGGGTTGGCGCCGCGGCCGTGCGCGCGCTTGGGCCGAAGTCGGTTCTTCCGGATACGGACGTATCCCGCGTCGAGGCCGACGTCCTCGACGAGCGATGTTCTCGACCGAGTACTCGAGCCAGCTCGTCACACCGGCAGGAGAGGTAGGGCAGCCCCGTCAGTAGCCTCAGGGTTCGCTCAATTTTGCACGCAGCATCTTTTTGCCCCCTAGTACTCCAGCAGCACTTTGACGTTTTCCCTGTTCAGGGTCGGTCTGGGTGAGTGTAGAGGGCTGATGGCCGGCCTGTGTTCTCTTTCCCGGGCCGCCCCTCGATCGTGTGCAGCCGCCGCTGATAGTGACAGCGGCGGGCGACGGCTTGGCGTCGTCTGCGCCAGTGTGACCACCTCAACGCGCGTGCGCTGATGAGGGGCTGGTGAACGGCGATGGATGAGTGGCCAGTTGCCAGGAGCCGCCGAATTTCTGCCACGGTGAGGGGCGCGAGGCAGGAACCGTTTCTGCTGCCCCTTTTGCCGCGGCGTCGACGGCCATGACGGCCAGGAAGGCATGCGCCAGCATGGCCAGGGTGATGTGCCGCATCCAGCCGGTGTAGCGGCGGACTTCGTACTGGTCGAGGCCGCATTCGTTCTTCGCGGCCTGGAAGGCTTCCTCGATGGCCCAGCGCGTCCCGGCGACGCGGACCAAGTGCTCGATGGTGGTGCCGAGCGGTGCGTAGGCGAGGTAGTAGGCGATCTCTTCGGGCTTGTTGATGCTGCGGCGGGCCAGTGCCCACCGCTGGTGGGTGGGCATCTCGTCGTCGAAGTCCTCGATGGGCGTGATCTGCAGGGCGGCCCAGTGGTAGACGCGCGGGCCCTTGGCCCCGTCACCGCACGAACGTCTCTCCCACGCTTCGTCGGGTGCTTGGGAGAAGAGGTGGTCGATGCGTCCGAAGTGGGGCACCTGCTGGGACTTGGGAACCGCGAGTACATACCCCAGGCTGGTCTCCTCCAGCATGTGGCGCAGCCGCCATTCCTGGCCGTAGGCGGCGTCCGCGGTCACCCAGGCGATCGGCAGCGGTGAGGCGATCGCCCGCAGCACCATGGCCTTGGCCAGGTCGGGTTTGGTGGCGAAAGTCCGCTCGTTGGGGATGTGAGCGGCGCGGCAGCGGTCGCGGTCGTCGGTCCAGGTCTTGGGCAGGTACAACTCCCGGTCCACCAGGGCGCGTCCGTGTGTGGTGGCGTAGGCGGCGAACACGCCGATCTGGCAGTTTTCGGTGCGGCCGGCGGTGCCGGAGTACTGGCGCTGGACGCCGGCCGAGGTGGTGCCTTTCTTGAGGAAGCCGGTGTCGTCGAGGATGAGGATCCCGTCGGGCTCGCCGAGCCGTTCGGCTACGTAGTGCTGGAGGTCGTCGCGGAGCTCATCGGCGTCCCAGCGGGCGCCGTTGAGGAGCCGCTGGAGGCGGTCGGGTGTGCGGTGTCCGGCGTATTCGGCCAGCTGCCAGCCGTTTTTGCGGCCGACCGGGCCCAGTAGTCCACGGATGTAGTCACGCATCCGGCGACGCGGCTCGACACGCCTGAAGCGGTGGCCGGTACGCAGGAACAGTTCCTCGAGTTCGTCGTTCCAGATCTCAACTGCACGCTCGTCGATCACGCCGGGAGGCTGCCCGGACCGCTGTCACTATCAGCGGCGGCTGCACACGATCGAGGGGCGGCCCGGGAAAGAGAACACAGGCCGGCCATCAGCCCTCTACACTCACCCAGACCGACCCTGAACAGGGAAAACGTCAAAGTGCTGCTGGAGTACTAGCTTCCGGAGACTGCGGCCAGGCCACTGCCCTCGCTTGCAGACGCTCTCGCGCATCTCCGAACCGACACAGTCCTGCTGACCGGCCGTACCAAAAGGGCGCCTTTCAAACACCCGCGCAGCCGTCTGCCGGCACGCGCATCGCGTCCACTCTCCAGCACCTCGCCGCTCATCCTGCTCACGCCGCGTCAGCGGCCGGCGCGGAGGCCTGCCGACGCGCAACCATGCTGAGCCGGCCCCGATCCCCGAGGCCGCCGCGTCGACCCAGCCCGCCCACCACCCTTCTTTCTTCTCCACCGGGCATGGGAGCAGCGGCAGCAGAGGGGATGTCAGGCCCCCGACCACGCGGAAATTGGGGGCTGACCTGGGCCTACGCACAGGCGCTGACAGGAGGTGGGGAACCCTTGATGCAACAGTCAGGTGCAACAGTGGCCGCAGTAGATGGTTCCAACAGTTGGTGGCTCAACACCTTCCGCTCACAGGAGATGACCAACTCATCGCCGTGTCCCAGCCCGCCCCGGTCTGCGGGATACGAAGGAGCGTTGACCGTGCTTCGTGGCGACGAACCCGAGCGGATCGGGCTCACCAGCGAAACCTGCTTCAGCCGTCGCCGACGCTCCCGACAGCCGGCCGCCTTGGTGGCGTTGAACAGATCCGCGAGACCAACCCAGGATCGCAGAGCGACACACCCGCAGGATGACCGCGGCGCTGCGAAAAGGATCCCCACGGGTCCCGGAAGAGGCGTTGGCGATCTACGTGAAATGATCCACGGCATCGTTCCACCCGGCAGGACTCGGGGCGCGCGCCCCGACGAGTCGGCCGGCGGAGGCGAGTGAGGCGCAGCACTCCACGCCGGTTATCGTCCTGGCAGCCCTCTCCCTCGCGATCATGCCGTTCCTGTCCGCCGCCCAGCGCCGCGCCGGACGCGAACTAAGGCTTGGCCCGTAGCTGCTGGTCGCGGGGCCGCAGCGTCGTAGAAGAAGCCCTCCGGGGGTGTCGTGCCGAGCCCGGTGCTACCTGGCTGGCCCGGCGTGGTTCCTTCGTCCGAGCCGGTCGGCGACGAACGCGGCGAGCGTCTCTTGGGACGGGTGCCCCCAGCCGATGCAGAACGGGTGTCCGGCCGGGTCGGCGTACACCTGATGGCCTTCGTCGCTGTCCAGGTCAGGAGCCGGCTGGAGCAGGCGGGCGCCGAGGGAGATTGCCTCTTCGTGCGCGGCTCGGGGGTCATCGACGTGGAGGTCGAGATGCACTTGTTGAAGGACGCCGTGTGGCCACTCGGGAGGAACGTGGTTCGGTGCCAGCTGTACGCCGATCCGCCACTCCCCATCGGCATCGACGACGCTGTGCCATGCCTCATCCTCAAAGACGTAGCCGCCGAAGATCCCAGCCCAGAACGAGCTTTCGGCAGTCAGGTCGGCTGCGTCGAACACGATCACGTTACGCACCAGCTTCATGACGCCGAGGCTACGAAATGCCGCCGCCCGCGTGCCCGGACATCGACCAATTCCGTGCGGTAGCCGCTGTTCACGGATGAGATGATCTCGGTGTGGCTGGTGTGATCACGGCGTCGGAACCGTCTTGGATAGCCCCGTTCACCGGGCTGAGCGCGCGCGCCTTCACGAAGCTGGTGACGCAGCTGCGGCGTGAGGGTGTCGACGCCCCGGGCAAAGGGCGACCGTGGAAGCTCGCCCTGGAAGACCGGGTGTTGCTGGTTGCTGCGTACTGGCGAACGAACCTCACGCTGCGCCAACTCGCCCCGCTGTTCGGGGTGTCGAAGTCGGCGGCCGACCGCGTTATCGACGACCTCGGCCCGAAGCTCGCCCTCCTGCCGCGCAAGCGGTTCGCGAAGGACGCGGTGCTGATCGTGGATGGCACCCTGGTGCCCACCCGCGACCACAACGTGGCCGAGCAGTCCAAAAACTACCGGTACTCCACCAACCACCAGGTGGTCATCGACGCCGACACCCGCCTGGTGGTCGTGGTCGGCCGACCGCTTCCGGGCAACCGCAATGACTGCCGGGCCTGAAGCGAGTCCGGCGCCATAGCCGCGGTTGGCAAGACCACGACGATCGCCGACGGCGGCTATCCGGGCACCGGGCTGGTGATGCCGCACCGCCGCCGCACCGGCGAGGAATTGTCCGACTGGCAACAGGCCCACAACAAATCCATAAGCAGGTCCGCGCCCGCGTCGAGCACGTCTTCGCCCGTATGAAGACCTACAAGATCCTGCGCGACTGCCGGCTCCGCGGCGACGGCGTGCACCATGCGATGCGCGGCATCGCCTGCCTCCACAACCTCACCCTCGCCGGATAGGCGAGCCCGCCCGGGGTCGAGCACGTCCCGACCAGCCGAAAGGTCATTTACGGGACAGCCCTTACGAGCTCGTGCACGGTAAGTGGTGAGACGTCGAGGGCCTCGGGGGGGCTCGCTGTTCACGTCTGCGGTGTCGGGATCAGGTCAGCGGTCCGCTGATGGGAGAGCAGGCCGGCGACGGCTTGGACGATGTCGCTCATGTGCTCGCGCCGGCCGAGGTGGCGGGCCAGCGCCCGCCAGTTCTTCAGATGGGCGATGCCGTGCTCAACCCGGATACGTCGCGAGGAGTGCGCCTTGCGTCGGCGCTCGTGGATCTCTTCGTACCAGTCCGGAGCGTTTTTCTTGAACTTGCGATGCGGTGGCGTCACCACGCGTCCGCCGGTCTGTGCCCCCAAGCCCTGGTAGCCCGCATCCGCGAGGATCTCCACTGCAGGCCCATCGGCCAGGAGCCGGACCAGCCCTAACTGGCGGGCGTGCGTGATGTCCGCGCAGCTGCCTGGCTCGCTCGGACTGCAGTACAGCACGTGGCCCTCCCCGTCCGTGACCACCATGCTCTTGACGGCGTTCTGCTTGTTCTTGCCGGAGATGAACTTGTCCCGATCCTTGCGTCCGGCGGCCGGCCGCCGGACGCGGATCTCGGTGCCGTCGATGATGCCCGTCTTCCCCGTGGTGCCGAGATGGTCCACGACCTGGGCCAGAGTCTGGAGGCGAACGCCTGGGGTGACGGAGCATCCCCGCTCGGCGAGCAGGGGCCGCACCTCGCCGATGGCCCGGGTGATGGTGGAGCGATCCACACCGAACCAGCAGGCCAGCACGTCATGCGTGGCCCCGTGGCGGAGATGCACAAGCGTTGCGAGCAGCCGGTCGACGAACACCAGCTGGTGCTTCGCGCCAGCGCCCACGGCTCGCTTGCGTTGCCGGGAGGCAAGCCGGGCCTGGTGCCGTTCACGCCACAACGGGCCTACTTCCGCTACGAGTTCGGCGATCACCCCGGCCGACAGACCTGTGATCCTTCGGTCGCTGATGATCGCTGCACGAGCCGCGTTTCCCACCACACACCCATGATCAACGATCAAGGGATCGACGTCTCACCGCTTACCGTGCACGAGCTCGTTAGGCTCCGCCTCCGCCGTCGCCGACTCCAAGCAGACCCTGCTCTGTACTTACCTCTCGGTCGTCCTCCTGGTCGGCCTGCTCGCCAACTCCCTGCTGGGCTGGACCTGGGCCGACCCCATCGCCGCCCTCGTGATCGCGGTTGTCGCGGTCAAGGACGGCCGCTAGGCCTGGCGCGGCGACGGCTGCTGCGCTCCCACCTGCCTTACGGCGCTCAAGGAGGTCGACGGCACGACGGTTCCCTGCGGTTGCGCCCCTGGGTGCTCGTGCTGCAACTGAGCCGACCGCGACCTGCGGGCCGTCCCTCAACTCCCCTAGCCGCGAGCTGAACCCGCAGCCCGACCGCCCGGCGAACCACAACGCAACGCCGTGACTCCGGAAGGCACCAAGGCACGGCCGTGCGGCGGCAGCAGCAGCTTGCTTGGCGGCACCGCGCCCAAAGTCACCATGTCAGCCCCGGAAACCAAGTCCTCGATGTGGGCTCGAGGGCGTTCAACGAAGCCGAACGCTACCCACCGCCAGGGCGAGCCGCCCCAGATACGCGAGGAGTTCGGCGACAGCCGTTGATCCCACCAGTCGGAAGGGGCCCCAAGGCACACCCACGAGCGGAGACACGAAACGAGCCTGCGCACTTCCAGTACCCGAGCTCGCTCACATCCCCACAGGTCAGGACCCTGACAGTGGGTAGCCGCGTTCTGCCCTGACGCCTCAGACGGTCCGTGTGAGTAGCGGATTCAAAGCTGCTTCGTGCGTCGGGGCCAAAGCCAACGAGGCAAGGAAGGAACGTACGCCACACCGTTCCACGCCCTCCGGGCCACTGTAGGGCCACTTGATCTTGCTCTGAGGGGACAAAGAGAGCCACCAGGCAACCTTTAGCGATCCCGATCGTTCGCATCACCGCAGGTCAGGACCTTGAATGTAACGATCACGCGGCACCAGCGGATCCAAGAGAGAAGCTGCGAGCAGCGGATTCCCTCCGTTGAACCGAAGTTGACGCTTCGGCTGCTGGGAAAGATCGTTTGCGCAGGTCTGGGCATGCTTCTGGTGGGGCGAGTGGGACTCGAACCCACGGCCGACGGATTATGAGTCCGCTGCTCTGCTCTACGCCGTAATCCGCCCCTCAACGCTTCCTGGTCGTCGGCATGCGGCTGACCGCAGCACCATCCATCGCCAGGACGCACCCTTTGCCGGCCGCAAACCCAGACGATCGCCACGCCGGACAGCTCACCCCACATGCAGCCGAGAGCCCTGTGCGCAACGCACAGAGGCTCCACCCCAGACACTCGGGGATGGAGCCTCTCTGGCCGTTGTCGCAGGCCAGGGCGTCTACGTACAGGTTACCGAGCGGTGAGGGAATACACCAAGGCGAGCGGCGCCCAGTGACGTCATTTACGAGAGCCAGGGCTTCACCGCGACGCGGGCCCACCCGGGGTGTGGCGACGGATTACTTCTCGGCGCGCAGAGTGCCGAGAAGCCCGTTGTTCTCGGCGTTGATTCCCGCTGCGAACCAGACGCTGTTCCTGCCGCCCGACTTGTCGGTGCCGCGCGCGAGGCCCCACAGCCCCGGGATCACTACCGGCTTCCCCCTGAGGTCCCGCAGGGTTCCCTCGAAGCGGCCGGTCTTCAGGTCGAAGGCGTTGATCTTGCCGTCTCCGAAGTTGCCGACGAGCAGATCACCGGAGAACTTGCCGAACTTCTCGGGCGCCGTCTCGAGGCCCCAGGGCGAGTTGAGCACGCCGTGGCTGGCGAAGCGCTTGAGCAGCCTGCCCTCCGTGCTGAACACGTCGATGAAGCCGTTGCCGGGACCGGCGACGTCGTCGTGCTTGTCGGCGTTCTGCTTGGCGTAGGTCACGAAGACCTGGTCGCCGATCAGTTTGACGTCGAACGGTGCGAAGCCGCTCTCGATGTTCGGGTCCTGGAACCGGTTGTCCGGCGGCAGGAGATGGAAGTTCGTGTCGAAGCTGTCGATGCGGGCGTCACGGAAGTTCGCGACGAGCAGGCGCGGCTCGTGGCACTTGCCGCCTTGCTTGCAGTCTCCCCCATGACCCTTGACCTCCCCGTGCTCCTTCTCGCCCGGCACGATCGTCAGGCCCTTGAATACAGCGGTCTCGCCGTCGCTGTCCTCGTGCGCGACCCGGACGGCGCTCGTCGGGTTCACCTCCGGGTTGAAGGCGAAGACGTCGCCGTCCTCCCCCGCGAAAAGGAAGCGGGCGACCCCGGACTTCCCTGTCCCGGAGTCGGTGAAGCGGAAGGCGTCGGCGTCGTTGCGCACGACCCCGGTCGGGGCGCCGCCCTCAGGGATCGACACGACCTGGGGGAGGATGTCGACCGGCTGGTTGTCGAGGGCGCCCGAGTACGTCGTGGCCTTGTCCGAGCCGTTGTCCGAGACAAAGATCTCGCCGGCGGGCGTACGGGCCAGACCCCAGGGGTTGACCAGGTTCGGATCGGTCTTCTCCGCCCTGCCCGGGATGTCGGACACGAGATCGCGCTCCCGGAAGCCGTGGTCGGCATTGCGCGGCGCGTCCCCGGCCCCGGGCGGCGCCGCGGCGACGAGTGCGCCGAACGTGCCCAGGGCGAGCGTGACCGCGGTCAGCCGCCGCAGGCTGGGACGCGGTCCACGGGCCGATGCTTTTGATGCCATGCGATTACTCCTGTTCCAGTGCGAGCCCCATTGTGGGGCAAACAACCAGAAGTCATCTCATGTGATGGCTACTGCATATAAACGACACGCAGAGCACGTCTTCGACATCACCTTCGACGGCCGACTCTCAGCGGCCCGCCGGCAACCTCAACAACGCCAGTTGCAGCGTTGATTGGTCCCCGCGCAGGCGGGAAGCGGCCTGGAGATCGGGTACGCCAAAGGCCGAAGGCACGCAGAAGCGGGACCAGATGGACCCTCCGGCACGAACCGGAGGGTGTCAGGCCGGGCCGGAGGGAAGTGCGGGCAGGGGTCTCTCGTAGAGCCAGGTGTGCAGGAGCGGTTGGACGGGGTGGGGTGAGTAGCGTTCGGCGTGTCCGATGAAGGCGGCTGTGGTGGCGCTGG
Organism: Streptomyces sp. RLB3-17; assembly: GCF_007113425.2. Classification (NCBI taxonomy): domain Bacteria; kingdom Bacillati; phylum Actinomycetota; class Actinomycetes; order Kitasatosporales; family Streptomycetaceae; genus Streptomyces; species Streptomyces sp. RLB3-17. Next base: position 1,638,225 of record NZ_CP041610.2, read on the forward strand.
TGCCGCGATGGGTGGCATGCCAGGTGCGCACGAGGGGGAAGAAGCGGTCATCGCCCAGGGCCAGCCGGAGGGCGTGCAGGGTGCAGGCTCCGCGGGTGTAGATGCGGTCGTCGAAGATACGGTGCGGGCCGGGGTCGGCGATGCGCAGGTCTCTCCGGTGGCGGTGGTTGAGGGTGTGCCATTCGGCGCGGGCGATGGTGTCGGCGGAATCTTCGCCGATGTGTTCGGACCACAGCCATTCGCTGTAGGTGGCAAAACCCTCATTGAGCCAGATGTCGCGCCAGTTGCGCAGGCTGACGCTGTTGCCGTACCACTGGTGGGCGAGTTCGTGGGCCACCAGTGTCTCCGAGCCGCGGTGGCCGTCGATGTGGTTGCTGCCGAAGACGGACAGGGTCTGGTTCTCCACCGGTTGGTCGAGTTCCGTGTCGACGACGACGGCGCCGTAGGTCTCGAAGGGGTAGGGGCCGAACCAACCGGTGAATGCGGCCAGCATGTCGGGTTGTCGGGCCAGGTCGTGGCGGGCCTGCTGGGACAGGCGTGCGGGGTAGTGATTGTGTCCGGTGATGGTCTCTCCGGTCGCGCTGTCGTGGGCCTGCCAGGCGTCGTAGGTGAAGCGACCGGTGTAGAGGGTGGCGAGGTAGGGGGCCATGGGGCCGGGGTGGTGGTACGTCCAACACTGGGCGGCCGCGGTGGCATGCCGGTCGCGCAGGGTGCCGTTGGCGAGTGCCTGGTGGCCGTGGGGGACGGTGACCCGGAAGGTGTAGGCCGCTTTGTCGTCGGGGCGGTCGTTGCAAGGAAACCACGAGGGCGCGCCCAGCGGCTGGGAGGCCACGAGAGTGCCGTCATGCGGGTCACCGGTGCGGTCCCAGCCGATCTGTCCGAACGGTGAGCGCAGCGGGGCCGGTCGGCCGCGGTAGCCGACCTCCACGGTGAACGGGGTGCCTGCGGCGAGCGCGTGCGAGCCGGTCAGGTACAGCTTGTCGCCTTTCTGCCGGGGCCTCGCCGGAATGCCGTTGACACGGGCGGTGTGGGCGGTCAGGCGGGCGAGGTCCAGTTCCACCCGTGCGAGGGGCCGGTCGGCAACGGCGCGGATGTGTGCGTGGCCGTCGAGCGTGCCGCTCGACGGGTCGTACGCGAGGCGCAGGTCGTAGGAGAGGGTGTGATGGTCGTACGTGCCGTGACTCGAGAAGTAGCGGTTCTCTGCCCCGGCCTCATCGAGGAGACCGTCTGCGGCCGTCGCGGCGAGCGGGATCAGGGCCGCGCCCCGCAGAAGGGCACGACGACTGCAACGAGTCATGCCTCACCGGTCCCGGCCGACGGCGGTGCGGGGCGCACGGCCGGCTCACCCGCGATGGGGTTGCCGGCCCAGCGGGTGCCCGCGGGCACCGTCTCGCCGCGCATCACCAGCGAGGAGGCACCGATGGAGGCGCCCGCGCCCACGATGGTGCCGGGCAGCACGATGCCGTGCGGGCCGAGCGAGGCACCGGCGGCCAGGTGCACGGTGTCCATCCGCATGATGCGGTCGTGGAAGAGGTGGGTCTGCAGCACACAGCCGCGGTTGACGCTCGCACCGTCTCCCAGAGTGACAAGGTCGGTTTCCGGCAGCCAGTAGGTGTCCAGCCACACACCGCCCCCGATGCGCGCGCCCAGACTGCGCAGCCACCAGTTCAGGACCGGGGTGCCCAGGAAGTCGCGGGCCATCCACGGCACGGCCACCGACTCCACGAACGTGTCGAAGAGTTCGTTGCGCCACACGAACGACGACCACAGCGGGTGCTCACCGGCCCGGAAACGGCCCACCAGCAGCCATTTGGAGCAGGTGGCCGTCAGCAAGGCCGCCAGGCCCGCGCCCAGCAGCAGCGGAGCGCCGGCGAGTGCCGCCAGGAGCAGACCGCCGTGGGTGAAGGCGTCCTGTTCGCCCAGCAGTACGCATTCGGCGAGGGCGGTGCTCACCATCAGAGGCAGCACGCGGCACATCTCCACCAGCGCGCGGGCCACAACCAGCCGCCGGGGCGGGGCGAACGTACGCTCCGGATCGGCCGCCGTCGCCACCCGCGGCAGCGGCAGTGCGGGTCGCCCGAGCCAGGACATGCCCGCCTCGCCGTGCGCGGGCATGTCGGAGAGCACGCCCACCAGGCTGTGGTCGGGCACCGTACGGCCGGGGCCGACGATGCCGGAGTTGCCGACGAACGCCCGCGTGCCTATGCGCACTTGCCCCAGCCGCATCCATCCGCCGCGTACCTCGAACGGTGCGACGAGCGTGTCGTCCGCGAGGAACGCACCGTCCTCGACGTGCAGCAGCGACGGCAGCGGCAGCACCGTCGAGATCTCGGCGTTCCGTCCCACACGCGCCCCGAGCAGCCGCAGCCAGTGCGGCGTGGCAAGGCTCGCGTACAGCGGGAAGAGGCCCCCGCGGGCGCCGTCGAGCAGACGGGTGACCAGCCACACCCGCCAGGCGACACCGCCGTCCGCGCGGTGCACACCCGGCGTGATCCCCCGCCCCAGGCCCCGCACCACCAGCGCGAGGACCAGTACCCAGCACACGGTCGTCATGACCGTGAACAGCGGAACGGCCGCCAGAAGGCGGAGCGCCGCGGTGGGCAGGGCCGACGCGTCGCGCACCAGCTGATACGTGACCAACAGGGCCGGTACGGCCGCCAGGAGCGGCAGCAAGGGCGCCGCCGCCAGGGACAGGGCGTAGGCGATGTTCCAGCGGCGTCGACGCACGGTCGGCGAGGCGGGCCAGCCCTTGCTCGCGATACGTTCGGCCGGGTCGGCCGGCCGGGCCGGGGAGCCCGTCCAGCACTCACCGTCGGGGATCCGCCTGTCCAGGCAGGCGCCGGCCGTGAGTTCCGCGCCTCGGCCCACGACCGCCCCGGGCAGCAGCATGCTGCGGTGGCCCACACGGGACCCCGCCCCCAGCGCCACCGTCCCGACATGCAGCGTGTCGCCGTCCAGCCACCAGCCGGAGAGGTCCGCCCCCGGCTCGATGGCGGCCCCCTCACCCAGCTCCGCCAGACCCGTCACGGGCGGCATCGCGTGCAGGCGCACGTCCCGGCCGGTCGTGCAGCCCAGCAGGCGTGCGTACAGGGCGGCCCACGGCGTACCCAGCAGGGACGGGACGCCGAAGGCGGCCACCGCCCGTTCGGCGCTCCACAGACGCAGGTGGACGCCGCCGCCCCGCGGGTAGGCCCCCGGGCGGACGGAGCCGACCAGCGCACGCGCCAGGCCCGCTCCGGTCATGCATCGTGACGGCGCGCTGAACAGCACCGCCCATGCCACCGCCACCAGCCACCACGGGGTGTGCGGCGCCCAGGCATGCGGCGCCACCTCGCCGAGTACGTTGTCCGCCATCGCCAGCCCGGTCAGCAGGCGCAGCCCGGTCACCCCGTACAAGGCCGTCTGGACCAGAATCTGCACCGCAAAGGCCCACCGTGGCACGGGCCGCACCACCCGTTTCTCCTCGGTCGCACCGGCCAGCGAGTCCAGATGCACGGCCATACGGCACAGCACCGGATACCGGTACAGATCGGCGACCGAGACGCCCGGATGGTGCACGCGCAGCATCGAGGCCATCCGCGCCGCGGTCAGGCTGGTGCCGCCCATCGCCACGAAATCACTGTCCGGGCCGGGACGTACACCCAGCAATTCCTCCCAGATGTCCGCGAGCCGTGCGGCCGTCCCCGCCAACTCCATCGCCCGGCCGGCAGGACCGTCCTGGCCGCTCTCACCGCTGGACGGAAGGGGCAGCGGCCAGGGCAACGCCTTACGGTCCACCTTGCCCGACGTGCGTGTCGGCAACTCCGCGACCTCGGCGAGGACCGGTACCAACTGCTGCGGCAGACGCTCCACGAGCAGCGCACGGGCCTTGTCGCTCTGGAAGGCCGAGCCCCGGCCGTCCGCGGTGAGTTGGGGTACGAGGTAGCCCACCAGCACCTGGGTACCGGCCGGCGTCGTCTGCACGGCTGCCGCAGCGCCGCGTACCCCCGGCAGGGCGCTGAGCGCGGCGTCTATCTCCCCGAGCTCGACACGGCGGCCGCCCAGCTTGACCTGGTCGTCGGCGCGCCCGACGAAGATCAGGCCGTCCGCGTCGGCCCGCACTATGTCACCCGTACGGTAGGCACGCGTCCAACCCAGCGCGGGGCAGGGCCCGAAGCGGTCGGCGTCCTTGACGGGATCCAGGTAACGGGCCGTGCCCGCACCGGCGATGACCAGCTCGCCCTCCTCCCCGAACGCCACCGGCTCCCCCGCCTCGTCCACCACGGCCAACTGCCAGCCCTCCAGTGGCAGTCCGATCCGTACCGCGTGGCCCGGCTCCAGGGGAGCCGCACACGCGACCACGGTGGTCTCCGTCGGCCCGTAGGTGTTCCACATCTCCCGTCCAGGCGCGGCGAACCGCTCCACCAGCCCCGCGGTACACGCCTCGCCGCCCAGGATCAGCAGCCGCACCCGGCTCAGCGCCTCGACCGGCCACAGCGACAGCAGCGTCGGAACCGTCGACACCACCGTGATGCCACGCTCGACCAGCCAGCCGCCGAGTTCGTACCCCGCTCGCACCAGCGAGCGGGGCGCCGGCACCAGACACGCGCCGTGCCGCCACGCCAGCCACATCTCTTCACAGGAGGCGTCGAAGGCGACGGACAGCCCCGCCAGCACCCGGTCGCCGGGGCCGGGCGGCCGCTCCCGCAGGAACAGGCCCGCCTCGGCGTCCACGAACGCCGCTGCCGATCGGTGCGTAACGGCGACGCCCTTCGGCGCGCCCGTCGAGCCGGAGGTGAAGATGACCCACGCGTCGTCGTCCAGGGCGGGTCCGGGTGCCATCCGGCCCGCCGCGGTGACTCCGACCGGCTCCACGAGCCCCTCCGGCTGCGGGTAGGGCCCCAGCACCGCGCACACGCCCGCCTCCCGGAACACGGTGGCGGCCCGCTCCTCGGGATCGTCCGCGTCAACCGGTACGTAGGCGGCACCGCACCGGAGCACCGCCAGGATCGACAGATACAGCTCCGCCGTACCCGAAGACACCCGTACACCGACCCGGTCACCGGGGCCTATCCCCCGCCCCGTCAGGTCCCGTGCCCGGCGTACGGTCTCCTCGTACAGGTCACGGTAGGAGAGCACCGCCGCTCCCGTGTCCACAGCAGGCGCATCCGGAAACGCTGCTGCAGTGGCATCCAGGAGGTCGATCAGCGTACGTGGCGCGGCAGCCTCCCCGGAGCGGTAGACGGCCCGGCCGGCCAACTCCGTTGACGGGCCAAAAGATGGTTCCTCGCGGGACCATGACATCAACATGCCTCAGTTGTTCTGTTCGCTACTGACAGGTCGAAAAGACCTCGGACATTCGCCTCGGAAGACGGCATCCATCCACCACGGGTTCGCTGCGAAACCGAGGGATCATCAAATCGAACACGCCGCGAAACGGCCTTGCCTCCCGTATCCGCAAGCCACCACACCGGCAGTCACCCACCGGCCGCGACCAGCTCATGGGAAATAATTGGCAAGACCCCAAAATTGTTTTCGATGCATGCGGGCGCACGAGCACCCCTCATACCCTCACTCAGTTCTTACTGAAATCTCGCCGTGGAAAGAAATTTCTCACCTGGCTGAAAGCATGGCCAATTCCCGGAATCAGGCCAAAGATTCACCACCGCACGCCCATGAGACAGGCCGCAGGGTGGTCACAGCCGGATGAGCTGGGTTTCGGCGGCGCTCAGGTCTGTGGCTGGGGTGGGCGGGGTCGGCGAGCGCTGTAGCTGACCTTGATCAGGACGGCGATCAGCAGCCAGTTGGCCACCAGGTCCGAGCCGCGCAGGGCCAGGCACCGCAGGGCCTCGCCGATGATCGGGATCAGGCCGGTGACGCCGGTCAGGCCGAGTTCCCCGCGGAGCGGTAGAAGACGCGTTGGAGGCCGCGGTGGTAGCGGCGGGGGCGGTGCAGGTTGCCGTTCACGTTGCCGGAATCGCGGGGGACAGGCGCGACGCCTGAGAACGCGGCGAGCCGGTCTGCGCTGGGGAACCGAGACAGGTCACCGCCGGTGGCAGCGAGGAACTCGGCGCCCAGCAGCGGTCCGATGCCGGGCATGCTGGAGATCACCGGCGCGAGCTCGGGCTCGCGAAATCGGGCTTCGATGAGTTTGTCCAACTCGTGGATCTTCTCGTGGAGGCCGAGCAGTTCCAGCGCCAGGTCGCGGACCACGTGGGCGATCGCAGCCTCGCCGGGAAGTCGAGTGTGCTGTCGTTCCGCGGCATCGACAGCGGCGGTGGCCAGGTCTTCCGCGCTGCGGGTCTTGCGGTTGCGCAGCCATGTCGTCAGCCGCCTGCGGCCGAGACGTCGTAACGCACCGGCGTCTGGTAGCCGGACCGCAGCACCAGCGGTCCAGTGCTCGTCAGTTCCAGGGCATGTTCCAGGGCCGGGAAGATGCTCAGCACCTGCGCGTGCAGACGGTTGGTCTTCCGCGTCCGTCCCTTGACCAGATCGGCCCGTCGGTCGGTCATCACCCGCAGTTCGGCGGTCAGCTCGCTCTCCGGGGTCAGGACGTGGAGGTCGCGGCGCATACGCGCCTGATCAGCGATGACCCGGGCGTCCTTCGCATCGGTTTTGCCCAGGCCGCGGTAGCCAGCCGATGCCCGATTCACGGCGAGGCCGGGCAGATAGACGATGGCCTGTCCATGGTTGAGCAGGAGGTTGACCAGCAGGGAAGCCATGCCGTCGGCCACGTCGACGGACCACACCACAGTCTCACCGAGCGTCAGCACTTCGCTGATGAGATGCAACAGGTCTGCCTCGTCGTTGACCACCTTCCGGGACAGCAGCACCTCGCCATCGTTGTTCAGGACAACGGTGTGGTGGTGGGCCTTGCCGATATCGGTTCCCGCCCAGTTCCAGGCCATGGTTCCGCCAGTCGCTCGACGTACTTCGTACATCCGGACGACCCCTCCAGCATGGTCCTACTCAGCGATACCCGCGGGCCCGCAGCTCCTCATCAGTGGTCGAGTCGTCGTGCGGCCCCGGGCGGCCAGGTGTCACAGGAACCATTGAAGGCAACCTCCCCCAAGCCATACCCGGGGCCACTGGATCCTCCGGACCGTACGACAGCCCATCCGACCCATCATCAACGTAGGACCACCCCCCGGATCATCGACAACAGGAGGGGGAAGTCATACCGGACCCGAAGGCCGGAGGCCCCGTCGCGGAGCCACGAAAACGGTAACGGGGGGAGGAGCAGGGGGCCGACCGCGTGGTGCCGTGGGTGCGTTACTCGCCCGCGTACGCCTTCTCCAGCGCCGCGATGTCCAGCTTGGACATCTTGTACATCGCCTGGGCCGTCCTGGCCGCCTTCTCGGTGTCCGGGTCGCTGATCAGGTCGATGAGCCTGTTCGGCACGACCTGCCAGGACAGGCCGAACTTGTCCTTGATCCAACCGCAGGGCCCCGCCTCGCCGCCGTCCTCGACGAACTTGTTCCAGTAGTGGTCCACCTCCTCCTGGTCCTCGCAGTGGATCTGGAACGAGATGGCCTCGTCGAACGTGAACTGCGGGCCGCCGTTCAGTGCGACGAACTTCTGTCCGTTGGCCACGAAGTCGACGGCCATCACGGAACCGGCGGTGCCGTGCTCCGACTCGGAGAAGCGGGCGATCCTGCCGAGCCGGGAGTTTTTGAAGATCGAGACGTAGTAGTGCGCGGCCTCCTCGGCCTGACCGTCGAACCACAGACACGTGGTGAATCCGTCGGCGGACATACGTACCTCCTGCGGCGGGAAAAGTTTCGTCACCTCTGTAGACCGATCGTCGTCCCAAAACTCATCGGCGTCGCGCGGGATCCTTTCGCCGGGGGGACGGCGGCGGCCGATCGCGTCGTTCGCCGCGCCCTCCCAGGGGCGCTATAGCATGCGCGGACATGACTTCCTCCGCCGATTCCTCCAGCCCCTCCGCCTCGGACAGCGCGCGCATCGAGCCGTTCCGTATCGACTTCCCGCAGAGCGACCTCGACGACCTGCACCGACGGCTCGATCGCACGCGCTGGCCCGACGAGCTGCCGGGGGTCGGCTGGGCCTACGGCGTCCCGCGGGAGTACCTGCGCGAACTCGTACGGTACTGGCGGCACGACTACGACTGGCAGGCGGCGCAGGCGCGGTTGAACGCATGGCCGCAGTTCACGACGGAGATCGACGGCGCGCGGATCCACTTCGCGCACATCCGTTCCCCGGAACCGGACGCGACCCCGCTGGTCATCACGCACGGCTGGCCCGGCTCGATCGTCGAATTCACCGACGTCGTCGGCCCGTTGACCGACCCGCGCGCGCACGGCGGCGATCCGGCCGACGCGTTCCATCTCGTCGTGCCGAGCATTCCCGGGTTCGGGCTGTCCGGGCCCACCCGGGACACCGGCTGGGAGTTCCAACGGGTGGCCACCGCCTTCGCCGAGCTCATGACACGGCTCGGCTACGAGCGGTTCGGCGCCCAGGGCGGCGACTGGGGCGGGGCCATCTCCCGGGAGCTGGGCCGGGCGTACCCCGAACGGCTCGTCGGCGTCCACCTGAACCTGCTGCCCGGATCGTCCGCGGCCACCGAGCCGACTCCCGGGGAACTGGCCGCGCTGAGCCCCGAAGAACGCGAGCGCGCGCTGCTGTCGTGGCGGCGGGGCGTGGAATGGCGCCGCGAGGAGGCCGGGTACGCCGAGCTCCAGGGCACCCGGCCACAGACCCTGGCCTACGCGCTGACGGACTCCCCCGTCGGTCAACTCGCCTGGATCGCCGAGAAGTTCAGGGCGTGGACGGATGCGAAGGACCGCCCCGAGGAAGCCGTCGACCGGGACCTGATCCTGACCAACGTGATGCTGTACTGGCTGACCGCGACGGCGGGGTCCTCGGCCCGCATCTACTACGAGCGGGCGCACGCGGACTACTGGGGCACCGCGCCCGAGCCGTCGACGGCGCCGACCGCGCTGGCCGTCTTCCCGCACGAGCCCCTCGTACCGCTGCGGCACATCGCGGAGCGTACGAACAACATCGTGCGGTGGACGGAATTCGACCGGGGCGGACACTTCGCCGCGGCGGAGGAGCCCGAGCTGCTGGTCGAGGATGTGCGGTCCTTCTTCCGGGACCTGCGCGCCGACGCCTGAACACGGGTCGGACACCTGAGCACGGGCCGGACACCTGGGCCCCGGTCCCCCGCCCCGGCCGTCGGTGGCATCGGTGGCGTCGGTGACGGCAACCCCGTACCCCCTCTGCCCGTGGCGAATCTGCTGCGGGCCGAGAAAGCTGATCCGCAAGGGCCTTCGGTCCGAGAGTGGGGATCGCGGCGACGACAGCCGCGCCACCACGAGGAGGACCGATGACTCCACTCATCACCGGCCGGTACCCGGCCCACGCACCGCGCGCCGAGGACGGCGACACCCCCGCGACCCGCTTCGACGACCACCTGGCCGCCCAGCTGCTCGCGCAGCGCATCGTCCTGCTCGGCACCCAGGTCGACGAGGTGTCCGCGAACCGGGTCTGCGCCCAGCTGCTCGTACTGTCGGCGGAGGACCCGCGCACCGACATCAGTCTGTACATCAACAGCCCGGGCGGATCGGTGACCGCGGGGCTCGCGATCTACGACACCATGCGGCTGATCCCCAACGACGTCTCGACCCTCGCCATGGGATTCGCCGCGAGCATGGGGCAGTTCCTGCTCAGCGTCGGCACCCACGGCAAGCGGTACGCGCTGCCCAACGCGCGGATCATGATGCACCAGCCGTCGGCGGGCATCGGCGGCACCACCGCCGACATCGAGATCCAGGCGCAGAACCTGGAGTTCACGAAGCAGGCCATCGAGCGGATCACCGCGGAGCACACCGGCCAGAGCGAGGAAACGATCTCCCGGGACGGCGACCGCGACCGCTGGTTCACGGCCGAACAGGCCAAGGAGTACGGCATGGTGGACCGGGTCGTGGAGTCGCTCGACGACGTCCGCCCGGCCGCGTCACGGCGACGGATGGGGCTCTGACATGAGTACGTACACGATTCCGAACGTCGTCGAGCGGACCCCGCAGGGCGAGCGGTCCTACGACGTCTTCAGCCGGCTGCTGTCCGAGCGGATCATCTTTCTCGGCACCGAGATCGACGACGGGGTCGCCAACGTCGTCATCGCGCAACTCCTCCATCTGGAGTCGTCGAACCCGGAGAGCGAGATCGCGATCTACATCAACTCGCCCGGTGGGTCGTTCACTTCGCTCATGGCGATCTACGACACGATGGCGTTCGTCCAGGCGCCGATCTCGACGTTCTGCGTCGGCCAGGCGGCCTCCACGGCGGCGGTGCTGCTGGCCGGCGGCGATCCCGGACGGCGGTTCGTGCTGGAGCACGCGCGCGTGCTGCTCGGCCAGCCCGCGAGCGGCGGCCGGCAGGGGACGGTGTCCGACCTCGCCCTCCAGGCCAAGGAGATGCTCCGTATCCGCGCCCAGGTCGAGGAGGTCCTCTCCCGGCACACGCACCACGACGTGCCGACCCTGCGCGCGGACATGGACCGCGACAAGGTGTTCACCGCGCAGGAGGCCGTGGCATACGGACTCGCGGACGAGGTCCTGAGCCGACGGCTCGCGACGGTCTGAGACCGGACCACCGCCAGGGCCCACGTCTGCGGCGTGCTCCGCCGGGCAGGCCCTGGCCGGTCGTCGCGGTCAGGCGGCAAGGCACATGCCGTCGTGGCGCGAGGCCGACGGGGTGCGATGGCGAGCGGGCCGCACCTGGGCGAGGCGGGTGAGTTCGCCCTGGGCCAGCGAGAGCAGATCGGTCAGCCCGAGGCCCAGGGCGCGCGCGGCGGCCGCGAGGACTTCGGACGAGGCCTCCTTGCGGCCGCGCTCCAGCTCCGAGAGGTACGGCATCGAGATCCGGGCCGCGTCGGCCACGTCCTTGAGCGTCCGCTCCTGCGCGAGCCGCTCGCGCCGCAGGACGTCACCCACCAGGTCGCGCCACAGCGGCTCCCTGCTCCTGGGCGCCGGTGGTGTCTGCCGGGGCGCGAGGACCGGGCGGGGCCGCTGGGGCGCGTCGGCCACGGGACCGGTGGGACGGGCCGCCGGGCCGGTGACCGGAGCCGGTGCGGTCGCCGGGCGGAGGGGAATGACGCGGGCTTCGTTCGGCGCTTGGTTGCTCACCCCTTCAGCCTAGAAGCCCCGACCCGCCAGGAAAGGGATCGCCTCCGCATTCCGCTCTCGGGGGAATCGAGGCGCGTCACCCGCCCGTCACTGCCCGACCCGTCCGTCGATCCGCTCGCGCAGGAAGTCCGCGTGGCCGTTGTGCCGGGCGTACTCCTCGATCAGGTGCACCAGCACCTCCCGGAGCGCGATCGGTTCGTCGTCGTGGGTCCCGGTGATGTCGAGGTCGCGGGCCTCGTCCACGAACCGCTCGGCGAAGGCCACCTCGGAGCGCCAGGTGTCCCAGGCATCCTCCACCACTTTCTGGTCGGGCACCGCGCCGTTGAAGTCGCCGTTCGGGTCGCCGTCCGAGCGGTAGTGCCGCGGCGCGTCCTGGCCGGCCAGCACCCCGCGGAACCAGGCCTGTTCGACCCCCGCCAGATGACGCACCAGCCCGAGCAGCGACATGTTCGAGGGCTCGACGGAACGCCGGGCCATCGCCTCGGCGTCCAGACCCGCGCACTTCATCTCCAACGTCAGCCGCTGGTCGCGCAGATACCCGACGAGCGTGTCCCGCTCCCCCACGAACCCCCCGTCGGAGCGCGGATCGTCGTCCGGGTGCACGAACATGTCCCACCACCCGAAGCTCCGCTCGGGCGGGGTGTTCCCGGACTGGGGAGGCTGGGGAAGTGTGGTGTCGGCCATGCCTATGAGCATCGGCGCCCCGACCGCGATCCGCCACCGGTTTTCCGCCGCCCCGAGACGGCGTCAAATCGTCCGCCGTGCCCGGGAGTCGGGGCGAGGCCCCGCCCGCGTGGATCGGGAGGAACCGGGTAACCGGGGTCAGGAACGATCACCGGTCGCGACCGACCGGTCGGCCCACCCACCCCTCAGGAGGACTCCCGTGCTGATGGCCCACCCCGCGGTACTGCGCAACCTCGTCGAGCAGTACGTCACCCTGCGCACGCTGCACGCCGAGGACGGCGGTACGGAAGTCCGGCGGCGCATGGACGACGTGGCCTACACGCTGTGCGTCTCGACCGGTACGAGGGACGTGGACGCGGCGCTCGTCGCGGCCCGCCACCGGCTGCCCGGAGCCCGCACGATGGACGACTCCGTCCTCGCCACCTGACCCGAGGCGCGGACCTGGTGCCCAAGAAGCCCTGGTGTCCGAGCTCAGTGAGTGATCCGAACCGGTTCGGGCGGGCCCGCGAGCGAGCCCACCCGACCCTTCAGCCCCTTCAGCGCAGCCACTGGTCCTTCTCCGCGGGCCGGTACAGCGTCACGGCCCGTGTCACCTTGTCGAGCACCAGCCTCGGCGCCGCGACCCGGGTCACTTCGCCGTCGTACGAGAACCGCGGGTCGCCCTGCAGCACTTCGAGCCGCAGGCCCCGCACCTGCGCCGTGGTGAGGACCCGGCTGTTGTGCAGCGTGCCGGTCAGGACGGCCAGCAGCAGCCGGGTCCTGGCCAAGGGGGTGCCGGCGTCGACGGCACGGACGTCGAGCAGTCCGTCGTCGAGTTGGGTGCGGTAGGTCGGGGCGAACCCGGCGGGGTGGTAGATGCCGTTGCCCGCGAACAGGAGCCACAGGCGCTTGGGGCGGCCGTTGACCGAGACGTCCACGGGGCTGCCCTTGGCGAGGACCCTGGCCAGCCCGACCACCAGCGCGGGCCACTTCCCGATCCGCTGCTCCAGCTTCTCCCGGGCACCGACCAGGTCCGAGTAGACGCCGAGGCTGAAGGTGTTGAGGAACACCTGCTCCGGTCCGCCGGGGGCACGGGCCCGCCCGAGGTCCGCGACGACCGCGTCGCCCGCCTGCACGGCTCGTACGACGTCCTCCAGGGTCTGGTTGCCGAGGTCGACGGCGAAGTGGTTGAAGGTGCCGCCGGGGAAGACCGCGAGCGGCAGGCCGAGCCGGGCGGCGATCTCCGTCGCGGCGTTGATCGTGCCGTCGCCGCCGCAGGCGCCGAGGGCGCCGCCCTCGGCCTTGGCCCGCCGGGCGGCCTGTTCCAGGAGTTCCACCAGGTCCTGGTCCTCCCGCGGCACCGTGATCTCGGCCTTGGGCAGCGCGGTGCGCAGATACGCGCTCGCGTCGGGAGTGTCGGCGCTCCACGAGAGCCCGGAGGACGGGTTGACCACGATGTGCAGTCCGGCGCCCCCGGGCAGCGCCGGAGCGGGCCGCCGCGGGTGTGCCGCCGCGGCCGCCGCCTCCGGTTTGACCGGCCACCAGCGGGCGGTCAGCGCGGCGGCGCCGACACCGATCGCGACGCCCACGGCCACGTCGCCCGGACGCCGGTCCCCCGAGCGCGTGCGAGCCACGGTCAGTGCCGCGGCGCCGGGCACCGCGAACAGGCCGTACCGGGGCGCTTCGAGCAGGACGCCGACGGCGAACGCGGCGGCCGACGCGACCCGGCCGACCGCGTCGAGCGGCTGCGCCTTGCGGGCCGCCGGGCGCGCCAGCACACGGGTCACGGCCGAGGCGATGGCGACGGTGCCGATGCCGCGCAGCGCGGCCCGACGCGCGGTCCGGTTCCCCGACGCGCCGAGGGCCGCGGCGGCGGCGCCCCACACGAGTCCACCAGCCACGGTCCGCCGCCATCCGGAGGCCCCTGCCGGTCCCGTGGCCGCCCCGCCCGTCCACCACGGCGTGCCACCGCCTGTTCGTCGCCCCGTCCCGCGCCTTCTCATCTGAGGCCCACCCTCGCGTCTCGACAACAGATCTCCTGGTCGGCAAGGTTGTGCCGCCGTTGTCCCTGTTCCCCGACTTCACGCATTCATGGACCCCGGCCGGGGCTGGGGTCAGGTGGTCTTGGGCAGCTTCACCACGGTCACGAAGAAGTCGTCGATCTGGCGGACCGCGGCGATGAACTGGTCGAGGTCGACCGGCTTGGTCACATAGGCGTTCGCGTGCAGTCTGTAGCTGCGCAGGATGTCCTCCTCGGCGGAGGAGGTGGTGAGGACGACGACGGGGATGTGGGCCAGGTCGTCGTCGGACTTGATCCGCTCCAGCACCTGGCGCCCGTCGTACTTGGGCAGGTTGAGGTCGAGCAGGATCAGGTCGGGGCGCGGTGCCTCGGTGTACTGGTTGGCGCGGTAGAGGAAGTCGAGGGCCTCCTCGCCGTCCCGTACGACGTGCAGGGTGTTGCGGATCTTGTTGTCCTCGAACGCCTCGCGGGTCATCAGCTCGTCGCCGGGGTCGTCCTCGACGAGCAGGACCTGGATGGGTACGGCGGGGGTGCTCACGTGTGTGCTCCTTCGGGTGGGCGCGCCGCCTCCTCGGCCCCGAGGTCGGGTTCCGGTCGCGCCATGGGCAGGGTGAAGGTCACGCGCGTGCCGCCACCGGCGGTGCCGTCCAGGGTGATGGCACCTCCGTGATGTTCGACGATCTTGCGGCACACGGCAAGGCCGATGCCCGTGCCCTCGTACTCGTCGCGGCCGTGCAGCCGCTGGAAGATGATGAAGACCTTCTCCCTGAACTCGGGTTCGATGCCTATGCCGTTGTCCTGTACGGTCAGCCGCCACCGTCCGTCCTCCGGCTCCGCCTCGCAGCGGACGGCGATCTCGGGCGGCCGGTCGGGGTGGCGGAACTTCACGGCGTTGCCGATCAGGTTCTGCCAGAGCATGGTCAGGGTGGTGACGTCGCCCGTCACGGTGGGCAGCGGCCCCTCCCGTACGACACGCGCGCCCGTCTCCTCCAGGACCACGCTGAGGTTGCCGAGCGCCCGGTCCAGTACGTCGTCGAGGGCGACGGGTATCGGTTCCTCGCCGACGCGGCCGACACGGGAGAAGGTCAGCAGGTCGTTGATGAGGATCTGCATGCGTTTGGCGCCGTCGACGGCGAAGTCGATGTACTGCTTGGCCCGGTCGTCCAGTTGGTCGCCGTACCGTTTCTCCAGGAGCTGGCAGAAGGACGCGATCTTGCGCAGGGGTTCCTGCAGATCGTGCGAGGCGACGTAGGCGAACTGCTCCAGCTCCGCGTTCGAGCGCTTCAGTTCCAGGGTCTGGGCGTCGAGTTCCTCGGCCTGCCGCTCCAGGAGGACCTCACGGGCCTTGGAGGCGGAGAGTTCCTCGACGATGCGGCGGCGCATCTCCTCGACGGCCTGGGCCACCCTCTCCAGGTCGCGTGGCCCGTCGAGCCGGATCCTGCGCTCGAACGCGCCGCCGCTGACGTCCACCGAGGCCGCTTCCAGGACCCGCAGAGGGCGCCCCACGATCCGGTGCAGCAACAGGGTCAGCGCGAGGCCGCTCGCCAGGAAGGCGGCGAGCATGCCGCCGAAGAGGAGGTTGCGGGACCGACGGCTGTCGTCGGCCGAGGCGCGGATCCGGTCGCGCAGCTGCTCGATGTCCTTCTCCAGGGTCGTGAGTTGACCCCGGAGCTCGTCGAACCTGGCCTTGCTCGCCTCCAGGGAGGGGGCTTTGGCGCCGCCGGGTGCGCGGGCCGCCTCGATCAGCGGCTCGGCGTAGTCGCGGCGCCAGGCGTCACTGAGGCGCCCGGCTGTCTTCAGGTCCGCGACGATCCCGGAGTGGTCGGCGAGTTGCGCCGCCAGGCGGGCCTCGAAGGTCTTCTCGTCCCGTGCTCCGGACGCGTACGGATCGAGGAAACCGGCGTCCCTGCTCAGTACGTAGCCCCGTACGCCCGTCTCCTGGTCCACCAGCGAGGTCTCCAGCTGGTAGGCGGTGGCACGGGCCGGCTGGACGCGGTCGGTGAGCAGATCGGTGCGGTCGTCGGCGCGGGCCTGGAGGACACCGCCGGACACGGCGAAGACGATCACCAGCAGCACGTTGGCGGCCAGCACGACATGGATCCAGCCCTGCACGGTCAGCCGGGCGACGCGCCTGGGCTTTCCCTCCTCGGGACGGTGCGCCGTGGCGTCGTCAGGTCCCGGGGCGTTCGGCGTACGGGTCATGCCATTCCGTCCGTCGTCAGGTGCAGGACGGCCACGTCGTCGGCGAGTCCGCCGTGGGAGGCGGTGAGCGCGGCGACGTCCTCGACCACCGCGTCGACGAACGGGCGCCCGCGCAGGGTCTGGTGTTTCCTCGCCACCGCGAGCAGTCCTTCCTCTCCCAGCCGCCGGTCCGGGGCCACGACGCCCTCGAAGAGACCGTCGGTGAACAGCGTCACGGCGCTGATGTCGTGCGCGGGCAGCTCGGTCTCCGGCCAGTGGGCCCGGCCCGGAAGCAGCCCGAGCGCGGGGCCCGGGGCCGGCTCCAGCAGCTCGATGCCACGCGATGTGCTCACGAGCAGTCCCGGGTGTCCGGCGCGGATCACGCTCATACGGCTGCGGTCCTTGGCGATCCGCAGGACGGTGAGGGTGGCGAAGATGTAGTCCGCGGCGCGCTCGGCGCCGATGATCTCCTCCAGGAGCTCGAGCTGGCGCGTGCCCACGCATCCGGACAGGACGGCGGCCCGCCAGGCCACCCGCAGACAG
Source organism: Streptomyces sp. RLB3-17 (assembly GCF_007113425.2). NCBI lineage: Bacteria > Bacillati > Actinomycetota > Actinomycetes > Kitasatosporales > Streptomycetaceae > Streptomyces > Streptomyces sp. RLB3-17. The sequence continues at coordinate 1,654,761 of NZ_CP041610.2, forward strand.
ACACCGAGGGCGGCCTCCGCCGCGCCGTGGCCGGAGACGTCACCGATCACTGCGTGCACGGTGCCGTCCTCGCTCTCGACGACGTCGAAGAAGTCGCCGCCGAGCAGGGCGTGGTCCCGTCCCGGGCTGTAGCGCGAGGCCACCTGGCAACCGGCACCCCGCAGCAGGGGCGTGGGCAGCAGTCCGCGCTCCAGACGCGCGTTCTCCCGGGCCAGCAGCCGGCTCGCCTGGAGTTCGGCGCCCGAACGCTCCACCTGCTTGCGTTGCAGGGCGTACCGGACCGCTCGGCTGAGCGCCTCGGCGTCCAGGCCGTCCTTGGCGAGGAAGTCCTGCGCTCCTTCGGCCACCGCGGCGAGCCCGGCCTCGTTCTCGGCGACTCCGGTGAGCACCACGACGGCCGCGTCGGGCGCGGCGTCACGCACCATCCGGACCGCGCCGAGTCCGTGGGTGTCGGGCAGATGCAGGTCCAGCAGGACGCACACGGAGTACGGCGTGGCGTCGAGGAACGCGCGTGCCTCGGCGAGGGACTTGCACCAGGTGACCTCCATGGGCAGTCCGCTGTCGACCAGCACCTCCCGCACCAGCAGCGCGTCTCCGGCGTCGTCCTCGACCAGCAGCAGTACCGCGGTGGCGTCCAGGCCCCAGCGGGGATCCGTACCCCCCTGCCGGGGTACCGCGCCTCGTTCACCTGTCCGCGGCAGGCGATCCGCCACGCTCGCCCCCCTTGGATGACCCACGCCGACGATGGTGCGCTGTGAGCCTACTGGTACGTCACTGCGGGTCAACGGTGAAGGGCGAGCCGCGCCTTGACGCACTTTCCGACCGGTACCCGCCCGACGGTGACCTCCGTCGCGAGCGCGTGCACGATCTCCAGGCCGTGCCGCCCCACGCGTCCGGGATCCCGTGGATAGCGCCGGGGCAGGGCGGCGCTGCTGTCGTACACGATGACGGTCACGGAGGTGTCGGTTCCCTCCAGTTCCAGGATGTACGGCCCATGGCTGTGCCGGTCCGCGTTGGTGACCAGCTCGCTGACGACCAGCAGGAGGTCGCCGGTGGCCTGTGCGCCGATCTCGGCACACCACTCCGAACGGAGCTGTTCGAGGAACAGCTCGGCGAAGTGGCGCGCTTCGGCGATGCACCCCGGCTCGCCGGTGTAGTGCGCCGCCCGCCGAAGCGGTTCCACGGGCACGTCGAAGCCAGTCGGTATCACCGCTCCGTCCAAGCGCTCGATCATGTGGTTCTCTCTCGGATGCCGGTATGTCCGGACATTGCGCGTCCGGACACTGCTGCACAGGGGCTCGTACCCCGTGAAGTCCTCCACAGTCACCCCGATGTTCCCCCGTCCCGGTGGCTTCCGCACACGATTCCCACAAGGGAACGGTGTCATCCCGACGCGGCCGGGCAGGGCCACCAGGCGAGGCATGACCGGTCACCGAGTTCTCGGTGCGAGCAAGGGGCGCGGGCGGATGGACGGACAGGACCCCGAAGTACGGGACGCGACACCGCCCCGGGAAGGGGACGACGCCCTGCTCCAGGCCGCCGACCGGCTCGCGGCCGCGGCGGAGATCCTGGTCTCCGTGTCGGCCCGAACCGCCGTCGCCGTCGACGGCAGACTGTCGCCGCCGCTGCTGCGCGCCCTGACCCTGGTGGGCACGGATCCGGGTCTGACGCTCGCGGCACTCGCCGAGCGGGCGCAGATCAGCCGCTCCCGGGCGAGCCGGGTGTGCGACACGCTCGAAGAGGCCGGGCTGCTGGCCCGCTCGCCGCGCACCGAGGACCGCAGGGGCGTCGGCCTGAGTCTGACCGGCCGCGGCCGGTCCGCCCTCGACCGGGTGCGGGATCGGCGCACCGCCTGGATCAAGGACGCGCTGCTGCGGATGCCGGAGTCCGATCTGAGCGGACTGCTGGCCGCGCTGCGCTCGCTCGGCCCGTCCCTGGCCCACGGGCATCCGGAGCACGCGGAGATACCCGGGCCACCCGACCGGTCCGTCTGACACGCTCTCAGACCGCATCGGCCTCCAGTGCCTCCCCCACGCCGGGGAAGACCGCAAGCACGTCCGAGACGCCGGTGATGCCCAGCACCCGCTCCACGAACGGGGAGAGGGCGGCCAGCCGGAGCCGCGGGCCGAGCACCCCGTGGGCCCGCAGGACGACATTGATCGTGGTCGAGTCCAGGAAGGTCACCGCGGCCAGGTCGAGGACCACCGCGCCCGGGCAGGCGCGGCCCGCCTCCGCGAGAGCCTCGTCGAGCTCGCCCGCGTTGTCGAGATCCACCTCGCCGCGGACCGTGATCACGGTCGACCCACCGGCCTCGCGCGTGGAGAGCGACATGGCCGCCTGACCTGGACTCCGGCCTGAATGCACAGCGATCCCTCGAAATGTTGTCGAATCCGCGGAGAGTGGGGTAACCGCATGGGGACGGTGTGCCACAACGCCGCGATGAAGCGGTGTCAGGCCCTACCGTAGCCGATCGTTGTCATTTGACAACAATTGCCGTCAGGCAACAATCTGGTGCCCCTGCGATCCCAAGTCCGGCGACCCGTGGGCCGGTTGTCGCAGTGATGTGGTCGAGTGACGGGTCGCACCGAAGGGACGCAGATGGAGCTAACCGGTACCGGTCGCACGCCCGGGCGCCCGGCCGGACCCGCCGGAGCGCTCTTCGAGCTGGTCCAGCGCGGTCGCCCGGAACGCTTCGAGGCCTTCGGTGAGCCGGGCGACGTCCGCCGAGGACATCTGCTCCAGCACGGCCCGCACCTCGCGCGCACGGTGCTCCCGGAGTTCGCTCAGCACCTGCTCGCCGAGCGGGCTGAGGCCGACCTCGACCTCGCGCCGGCTCGTCGAGCTCGGCACTCTGCGGATCAGGCCGACTGCCTCCATCCGGTCACACAGACGGCTGACCGAGGAGGGACGCGAGGCCAGGGCGTCGCCGAGCGAGCGAAGATTCATGGACCCGCCCTGCTCGATCACGATCAGGGCCCGTAGCTGAGAGGGCGGCACCGGTCCGGACGGCGCGGACTCCTGCCCTCGACCCCACAGGAGTTCGAGGAGCTCCGAGACGGCGTCGAGCGTGTACGCGGCTTCGTCTCGGGAGACGGGTGGACGGATCGAGCGAGGCACCGATCCACCTTGTCATCAACTGAAGGCCATTGCCAGCCGCGCCGGTCCACCGGAGCCCTCGAAACAGACCCCTGCGACCACGCAGACCCACTCGCACGACAACCGCACGAGAAAGTCATCACGACCGTGACCTCTGTGAACGACGTCGACAGAGCCCTGCGCGCGGCCCCGCCGCACGCGCTGCTCGACACCCTGCGCCCCCTCCTGACGGATGTCTGGGGGGCGATCGACGCCGACCTGCTGCTGGCGGACTACGGGATGACCGTGCTCCAGCCGGTCGAGGAGCCCGGCGACCCCGCGCGTGCCGTGTCCCTGCACAACACCCCCGAGAGCCGGGCCTTCGGCAGTCAGGAGCCGCACGAGGAACACCCCCGCAACACCGAACGGACGCGTCTGCATCTGCCGGTCACCGCCCGGGGCGAACGCCTGGGCATCCTCACCGTCCTGCTGCCCCCAGGGCCCGTGGACCCCTCGGTGACGGACGAACTGGTGCAGGTCGCCGATCTGCTGGGCCACGCGATCGTCGTGGCCGAACGGGACACGGACGTCTACCGTCAGGCCCGGCGGATCGGCCGGCTGACGCTGGCCGCCGAAATGCAGTGGGAGCTGCTCCCGGGCCGGGCCTGTGCCCGCGAGGAGTTCGCCGTCGGCGCCCAGCTGGAGCCCGCGTACGCGGTGCGCGGAGACAACTTCGACTGGTCCTCGGACGCGCACCGGCTCACCCTGTCGATCATCAACGGGATGGGGGACGGCATCCACGCGTCCTTGCTGACCCACCTGGCCGTCGGCGCCCTGCGCAACGCCCGCCGCGCCGGGCTCCCGGTCGCAGACCAGGCGAGACTCGCCGACCAGGCCCTCTACGCCCAGCACCACGGCGACCAGCACGTGTCGGCGCTGCTGCTCTCCTTCGACCTCGCCACCGGCAGCGCGCTCGCGGTGGACGCGGGCTCGCCCCGGATGTGGCGTCGCCGGGGCACGGCCGTGGAGCGGATCGAGCTGGAGGCGCAGCTGCCGCTCGGCATGTTCGAGGAGTCCGACTACGTGGCGCAGGAGTTCGGCGTCCTGCCCGGTGACCGGCTCCTGGTGGTGAGCGACGGCGTGTACGACGCCCTGTCCCCGCTGGGCGAGGTCTTCGGGGAGCGGGCGCTGGCCCGTGCCGTGTCCGCCACCGCCCTGCTGCCCGCGGCCGACGTACCGCGCGCCGTCCTCGACGAGCTGGCCCGCTACCGCGTCACCGAGCCGCTGGACGACGCGCTGATCGTGTGTCTCGACTGGTCCGGCAGACCGGTCGACACGCCGTCCGGCTGACGTCGCACCCGGGTTCGGCCGCCGAAATGGCGACGGCCACCGCGCATTCCCCCGTCCCCTCGGGGCACCCGGACGGGGCGGAATCCGGCCGACGGCGGCCGGGGCCCGAAGGCCCGGAGGTGGACGGTGGACTGGTGGATGTGGCTGGTCGTCGTGGTCGCGGCCCTGGTGCTGCTGAGCGCGGCGGCGGTCTGGGTGCAGACGAGCAGACGGTCGGGGACCGTCATCGCCGTACGGCGCGGGCACCGGTTCGGGAAGCGGGAGGTGCGATGAGCGAGTTGATGTCCGCGCGCGACCTCGGTGGACGACCGGTGGTCACGCTCGGCGGAGAGGCGGTGGCGCGGGTGAAGGACACCGTCTTCGACGGGCCCGGGGGACGTGTCGCCGGCTTCACCCTCAACGGCCGGGGGCTGCTCGCTGGCCCGCTGAAGCAGAGCCTGCCGTGGAGCGCGGTCCACTCGCTGGGCCGCGACGCCGTCATGATCCTCGGCCGGGAGGTCCTCGCCGAACCGGCCGCGGTGATCGCCCGGGGCGAGGCGGCGCACGGCCGGGTGCTGGGTGCCAGGGTGCTCACGGACGGGGGCACGGAGGTGGGGACCGTGCTCGACCTCGTCGTCGAGGCCGGTATCAGCGGCCGCGTGGTGGGGTTCCGGATCGCCGCCCGTCAGTCCCTGGAGTCCGGCTCGAAGCGCCGCCGCCGCAAGGTGTACGTGCCCCGGGGCGAGACGCTCGCCGTGTCGGGACAGGCACTTGTCATCCCCGCGGACGCGACCCGCTTCGTCGCGGACGACCTGACCGGTTTCGCCGCCCAGGTCGAGGCGTTCCGGCTCCGGGACACCGCCGACCGGACGGAACCCACACCGTGACGCTGTTCTCCAAGATCCGCGGCCTGCCGGTCGTCACGCTCGGCGAGGCGAACGAGCTCGGCGTCGTCAGGTCACTCACGATCGATGTCGTATCGGGGCTGGTCGGCCAGGTGCGGCTGTCGCAGGCCCGGGGTCGCAAGGAGATCGCGATCGACTGGAGCGCCTTGCACGTGATCGGCCCGGACGCCGTCCTCGTCCGGTCGGGCACCGCCCTGGACACCGCCCCTCCCCCGGCGCCCGTGGAAATCCTGGGCATCCGGGTCCTGACCGAGGACGGGGACGAGCGCGGCACCGTGCGGGACATCGCCTTCGACCCGGTCACCGGCCGCGTCGAGAAGTTGTGCACGGCCCTGGGCGACATCCCGGGCGACCGACTGGTCGGGCTCGGGGACTACGCCCTGGTCGTACGGACCGGCTGAGGTCGCCTCAGTACCCAGGAGGCGTCAGGGCCGACTCCGGCGCGTCGTAGGACGACGAGGTGTCCGCCGTCGTGGCAGGTTCGGAGGAGGGGTACTCCGGATCCGATGACGAAGAGGTGGACGGCGACGACGCATCGGACGACGACGGGTCCGAAGGGTACGGAGACTCCGATGCCGGTGACTTCGATGCCGGTGACTTCGATGCCGGAGGCTTCGGTGACGCCGACGACACGCTCACCGCGGGGGACGGCTTCGCCGGGGGGTACGTCTTCTCGTCCCGGCGGCCGTCGGAGTCGCCCCGGTGACGGCCGACCCATTCGTCGGCTTGGGGGTCGTAGATGACAAAGACGTCGATGGTGGTCGTGGCGGGCAGGACGACCACCACGTTCTGCGACCGGTACGAGGCCCAGGTGTCACCCGTCCGCCTGGGCACGGTCCGCTGCGCGACCGCCGGTGTCAACGGGTTCCCGCAGGCACAGCGCACGCGCGGCACCCCGTGGCCGTCGACGAGGACCGCCGTGCCCGTCTGGAGCACCGCCTGGTAGTCGGTGGCCGCGCCGCCCCGGTAGCCGTGGTTGGTGACGCGGGTGTCCATCCGCAGCTGTACGGGGGTGAGCGAGCGCAGGTAGGCGGGGATCGCGCTGGGCTGGACGCCTTCCACGGAGGCGAACGCCTTGTTCATCGCCGGCTCCGCCTGGAGCGCCTTGACCTGTTTCTCCACGTCGCAACTCGCGGTGTTGCGGGTGCCGCCGTAGAGCCCGGGCGTGGAACCCGACACACCGCGCGTCACATTGGCGGACTCCGGCGCGTTCGCCGCCGGGGTCACCGGCGTGGTGGAGCTGTCCTTCGCCGTCGACTCCGTGAACGGGTCGGGACCCGGTCTGTTCGCGGCCTGCAGGAACAACTCACCGCCCGACGCCGTGCCGGACGTGCCGCCCGAGCGGGCGAGGACGACACCGAGCACCACCCCGGCCACCACGACCCCGGTGATGAGCGCCATCCGCGGCGCCGACTTCCACCAGGGGTGGTCCGGGCCGCCGCCGTGACCGGGCCGGCCGCCGGGACCGCGACCTCCGGAACCGCCGCCGCCCGGCGGACCGGACGGCGGACCGGTTGGCGGACCGGACGGCGGAACACTCGGCGGTGGCGTGAGCGGGCGGCCGATCCCGTGGGTCGGAGCGTGGTCGGAGGCACCCGGCCGGGGGGAGCCCGACAGCGGTCCCGCGGGAGGTCCGGTGGGCCGGTCGGAGGACGGCGGGTCGACGCTCACTGGCTCTTCTTCCGAGCGTAGGGATCTCGCGGCATTTCGGGCCTTTTATGCCGTTCCATTCCACAACGAGCCCATTGTGTGCTCCGGTCGGGTGTCCCCCGCAAGCCGACGCGGTCGGCCCTCCCGGCGAGCGGTGGACCCTGGTGCTGCTTAGCGTGGCAGCGTGAGCCCGCAGACACCGTCCGACCAGGTCATCGCCGCTCCAGGCGAGCGGACGGCCGCCCGTCACGGCTGGGTCCAGGCCCTGCTGGCGGTGGTGGCCGGGGCGATCGTCATGCTCGCGGTCGCCGCCCTCGGGCTGTGGGGGGCGGGTGCAGCGGACCTGCCCGAGCACGCCTACCCACGGGTCGTCGCGGCCTCCGTCGTGACCGCGGTCGGCGGCACCATCGAACTGGCGGGTGACGCGGGCGTGATCGCCGACACCCGGGCGGGACTGACGGTGATCCCTCTGTCGGTCACGCTCGCGGGGGCCCTGATGATCGCCGCCGGGTTCCTGCGGCCGCTGCGGCACCGGGCCGTCGCGAGTGCCGCCGAGTTGGCCGGCTGGGCCGCCAGGATCGCGGTCCTGTGGCTGCTGGCCCTCCTGGGACTCGCGCTCTACTCCCACCAGAACTTCAAGATCTCCCTCGGCACCGGGACGATCAGCGACATCGGCGACCTCATCGGGGTCTCGCCCGAGGCGGGCTTCAAGACGGCCGTGCCGGTGACACTGCTCTACGGGGTGCTGTGGCTCGCGGGTGTCCTCGTCCTCGCCCTGCTGGTGTCGCGCGGAGCTCCGCTGCCGGCCCGGCTGCTGCGCTTCCAGGAGTCGGTGCGCCCGGCCGCGTACGCCATGGTCGTCCTGCTCCTCGCCTGTGTCGCGGCGGGAGCGGTCGTCGCGCTGGTGGTGGCCGCCACGCGCGGACACGTCCCCGAGACCTTCGCGGTGATCTTCCTCGGGCTGCCCAACCTCGCCTGGCTCGCCTTCACGATCGGGCTGGGCGCCACCTGGAGGGGGCGGGTGGACGGGCCGTTCGGGCTGCCCATGCCGCACGTCCTCGACCAGGTGCTGCGCACCCCGGACGTCTCGACGGTCGACCTGCGCACCCTGGGCCACTACGACGGCAGGGTGTGGTGGCTGCCGGTCGTCGACGCGCTGCTGCTCCTGGGCGCCGCGTTCCTGATGGCCGCCCGCTCACCGGCCCGGGTGCGGGCCTGGCAGCACGCCGTCCGCATGGCCCTCGCGCTGGCGCTCACGGTGCTCATGATCTGCCTGGTCGGCAGGATCTCGGCGCACTACGGCCTGTCGCTCATCGGCATCGGCGACGCCGGTGGCGGCCTCGCGGGCGAGCTCTTCCTCGAGCCGAGACTCTGGGGCGCGCTCGGACTCGCCGTCGTGTGGGGCCTGGTGACCGGGTTCCTCGGCGCCCTGCTGGCGAGGGGAGTCCGCCGAAAGGGCGAGGTCGTGCGGGACGCGGTCGGCTAGGAAGGACACCGGCGGCCAGGGCGGTTGCCTCCCGTGCCGTCAGCGGTCACCCGGCTCGTCCGTCACCCCCGGGACCAGACGGGTCGGTTCATGGTCGCCGGGTGCCCGTACGACACCCGTGCGCGCCCGGCCCGGAACACTCCCGTTCCGCTCCGGGGTCGCCGCCGGTTCGTCCGCGACCGCGTACGTGCTCAGCCGCGTCCCGTCGGTGTACACCCAGCGCTCGTGCTCGGCGTCGTACAGCCAGAGGGACTCACCGTCGACAACCACCCCGATCCGCTGCCCGCGCGTGATGCCACGGAAGGACGCCCCGTCCAGCCGCCCGGCCGCGAGGTCCTCGGCCGCGCTCCGATAGCGGGTGAGGGCCTGCTCGACGCGGGCGAGGAGCGGGCGCGGGTCGGCCGTTCGGGTGAGGGGGTCGCCCTCCGCGGGCGGCGGCTGCGGTACGGCGACCAGCAGCCGGCCGTCGACCCAGGCCGACCAGCCGTTGGCGCAGACGACCCGGCCCCAGTCACCGAGCCGCTCGACGAGCTGCACCGGGAGCAGCGCGTCGAGCGGCACGGTGGGCCGGGAGGCGTCCGGCGCCTCCCAGGCGGGCAGGCCGTCCGGCGGAACGACGTGCGTCGGGCGGAACTCGTCGGTCGTCGCCGGGTCGGGAGTCGTCATCGCACCTACTTCCGCATGACCTCGGGTTCGTGCCGCCGCAGCAGCCGGGCCACCACGCACCCGAAGACGATCGACAGCAGGACCAGCATGCTCATGTTGACCAGCCACACGCTGGGCTCGTGCCGGAACAGCGGGTCGGAGGTGAGCGACCCCGGGACGATCCGGCCCAGCGCGACGGTCCCCGACATCGCGCCCAGGGCCCAGCGGGCGGGCACGAGCCAGGCCAGTTGTTCGATGCCGGGCACCCCGTGCAGCTTGAGCAGCGCGCCGCTGAAAACCACCTGGACGACGGCGATCAGCACCAGCAGCGGCATGGTGACCTCCTCCTTGGTCACCACGGCGGAGACCAGGAGGCCGAGCATCATCGCGCTGAAGGCCAGCAGGGCCACGGCCAGCGTGATCTCGAGAAGCGGCGACATGAGGACACCCTGGCCGCGGGGCGCGTTGAGGTCGACGCCGAACAACGCGACGAGGGTCAGGACGACGGCCTGGAGAACGGTGATGGTGCCGAGGACCACGATCTTCGACATCAGGTACGCCGACCGGGACAGGCCGACCGCGCGCTCCCGCTGGTAGATGACCCGTTCCTTCACCACTTCGCGTACGGCGTTGGCCGCGCCCGCCAGGACTCCGCCTATGCACAGGGTGAGCAGCGCGTTCATCGACGTCTCCAGCGTCAGTTTGCTGCCCGCGACGGCTCGGGCCATCACGCCCATGATGCACGGCAGCGCGATCATGACGGCGAGGAAGGTCCGGTCGGCGCTGAGCACGGCCGCGTACCGGCGCACCAGGGTGCCGAGTTGCGCGCCCCAGCTCTGGGCCTTGGGTGGCGGTCCGACGGCGGCGGCCGGGCCGGCCCGGAGCGGATGGGGCTGTGGGCTGGAGCTGTCGATGTACCGGACCTGGAGCGGCGAGCTCCGGTACTCCCCCGCCCAGTCCCGGTCCTGGTCCCGCTCGAAGGCCTCGAAGGCCTCGGGCCACTGCTCGTAGCCGAAGTAGGCGAGCGCGTCTTCGGGCGGTCCGAAGTAGGCGACCTTGCCGCCGGGAGCGAGCACCAGAAGCCGGTCGCAGACGTCGAGGCTGAGCACGCTGTGGGTGACCACGATGACCGTACGACCGTCGTCCGCGAGGCCGCGCAGCATGTGCATCACCGAGCGGTCCATGCCGGGGTCGAGACCGGAGGTGGGTTCGTCCAGGAACAGCAGCGACGGCTTGGTCAGCAGTTCCAGGGCCACACTGACCCGCTTGCGCTGGCCGCCGGACAGACTGTGGATGGGCAGGCCCGCGCGCTGCTCCAGGCCCAGCTCCCGGATGACCTCGTCGACCCGCGCCTGGCGCTCCGCCTTCGCGGTGTCCTGCGGGAAGCGCAGTTCGGCGGCGTACGCGAGGGCGCGCCGCACGGTCAACTGGGCGTGCAGGATGTCGTCCTGCGGCACGAGGCCGATGCGCTGGCGCAGCTCGGCGTAGTCGCGGTAGAGGTCGCGGCCGTCGTACAGGACCGCTCCGCGGTCGGCGGGCCGCTGCCCGGTGAGGGCGTTGAGGAGCGTGGACTTCCCGGCGCCGCTGGGGCCCACGACGGCCAGCAGGCATTTCTCGCCGACGGGAAAGGACACCTGGTCGAGGAGGATCTTGCGGCCGCGGTCGACGGCGACGGTCAGTTCCTGGACGTCGAGGGAGACCTCGCCGGTGTCGACGTACTCCTGCAACTCGTCTCCGACGAGGCGGAACACGGAGTGGCCGATGCCGACGATGTCACCGGGAGTGATCGCGGCGCGGGTGACGGGCTGCCCGTTGAGGAACGTGCCGTTGTGGCTGCCGAGGTCGAGGATCTCGTACGTCCTGTCCGGGTGGGCCAGCAGTTCGGCGTGCCGCCGGGAGACGACCAGGTCGTCGATGACCAGGTCGTTGTCGGCGCCGCGGCCGATGCGGACGGTGCGGGTGGGCAGCGGTCGTACAGTGGTCGGCCGTTGGAAGGTGCCGCCGGCCGAGGGCCGGAACTCGCCCGAGGGCCGCTGCGGGGTCTTGCCGGCGAAGACCAGCCGGGGGCCGTCGGAGGGGCTGCCGAAGTGGATGACGCTGCCGGGTCCGACGCCCCATTCGTGGACCCGCCTGCCGTCGGCGTACGTGCCGTTCGTGCTGTTCTCGTCCTGGATCGTCCAGTGGTCCGCCTCGGGCCGCAGGACCGCGTGGTGCCACGAGACCCGGACGTCGTCGATGACGATCTCGCTCGACGGGTCCCGCCCGACGTGATAGTCGCGGCTCGGACTCAGCACCGTGGAGCCCGTCTCCGTTTCGAGGACGAGTTCGGGCGCCGTCGGCGCGACCGACCGCTCTCCCATGCCCAGAATTCTAGCTATTCGTTCATATATGCGCCTGATCAATGGCTCATGGCCGGTGCTGTGCGAGGTCCGCGAGGCGGGTCAGGGCGGCAGGCTCCTCCGCGACCTTCCGGCACCGCTCGGGGGGCACCCGGGCGAGGAGCAGTTCCAGACGGGGGGCCGGCCGTCGTGGCGGGAGCGGCCGATCCGTCGGCCCGCCTCGGTGATGTGGACGAGGGGGGCACGTCCGTCATTCGGGTCGGGACGCCGCTCCACCCGCCGAGTCCACCGGCGCCCGCACCGACGCTGTGTGCGCCCGGGTGCACGTCGACGGGGGCGCGAAGAAGGTGATCGCCGCCGTCGCGGCGACCGGCGAGGACGTCACGATCGTCCTCGGTGTGAACCAGGACGCTCACGACCCGCGGCGGCACACGATCGTCTCGACCCTGAGGCCGCTGGTCGGCGGGGGCCTCCGGGACCCGCCCGGCGGCGGTCAGGCCGCGGAGCTGCCGAGGGCGGCGGCGGTCCGCTGCATGCGCAGCGCGTCGACGGATTCGGCGAGCAGCTCGTACTCGGTGGTGTCGTCGCTGGTGGCGATGCGGACGAGCTTTCCGGCGGCCAACTCCTCGGCGACCAGCTCCTGTTGGAGGGTGTCACCGCACCAGGCGCGCAGGACGCTCGGCACGTCCGGGACGGTGTCCGCCACCGGCGCGATCGAGTTCGGCGGGAAGGTGGGATCCTCGGGTTGCGGATCGAGCCGCGACGCCATCCAGGAGGCACGGTCCCGCATCCACCACAGGGCCAGCGCCAGGGTGGGCGCGCGATAGGTCCCCAACGGGACGCCGATGCGTCTACCTCCGCATATTCCGTATGCGGTCACATGGCACAGGAATTCGTCATGCACGATCGCTCCCCCATTGCAACGCTCTCCGCCGGCCCGGCCTCGCTTTCCCTGCGGCTCGCTCACTGCGTGCGGCTCGTTCGTGGTGCACGGTGGTGCTGCGCGCGTCGTGCATGGTCGTGCAGCGCGCGGGCGTGGCTGAATCGCCCTGTCACTCGAGTATCGCCACTCCTGACACTCTGTCACCATGCCATTCCAGCCAGTCTCCTGGCATATTCACCGCCGGGTTTGGCCGAAACGCGACTCGCTGCCCTTACCCGGGAGGTAATCGACGCCCTCGGGCGTCGGCGGGCATGGTTGCGGCATCGGATCCCGGCGGAGAGCCACCGCCCGGAATCCACTCACTGACCAGCAACTACCCTACTTTCCACGGAGGTTGATCCACCATGTCCGCAACCGACGACCGTTACGAGAACGCCGTCGCCCGCTACTTCGAGGCCTGGAACGCCACTGACCGGGACGCGCTCGCCAAGGCGGTCGCCGCCGCCTGGAGTACGGACGGCAGCTACACCGACCCGCTGGCCGAGGTCCGCGGGCACGAGGGGATCGCGGCGGTGATCGCGGCGGCGCACGAGCAGTTCCCGGGGTTCTCCTTCCGGCCCGCCGGACCGGTCGACGGGCACCACGACATCGCCCGCTTCGGCTGGGAACTGGTCAACGCGGCCGACGGCACGGCGCCCGTCGCGGGATTCGACGTGATCACCCTGGACGGCGAGGACCGGATCCGCAGCGTGCACGGATTCCTGGACCGCGTGCCGACCCAGTGACGCTCCAGCGCCTCCGGTCCGTCAGCGCGGAGTCCGATGAGTCTTCCCGCCTCCGGTGGTCTCTTGAACAGGACACCCACCGGAAGCGGAGGACCACATGAGCACCATCGGCAAGGAGGAGGGCGGCAGTGTGACGGTCCGCCTGGAACAGCGTCTCAGCCCGTGAGCGCCGCCCGTGCGACGTCACGGTAGCGCCGCGGCGCGACACCCGTCGTCCGCTTGAAGGCGTTGCTGAAGGCGCTCTCGGACGTGTAGCCGACCCGCTGGGCGAGGGCCGACACCGACGTCTCGCCGTCCCGCAGGGCCCGGCGGGCCAGACTCATCCGCCAGTCCAGCAGATACGTCAGGGGCGGCACCCCGGCCACGGCCCGGAAACGCTCGGAGAAGGTGGTCCGGGACATGGCCGCCGCCCTGGCGAGCTCCTCCAGTTGCCAGGGGCGACCCGGATCGGCGTGCATGAGCCTCAGCGCCGGGGCGATGCGCTCGTCGGCGAGGGCGCGCAGACGTCCGGCCGGGAGGGCGTCGGCGTCCGCGAGATAGGCGCGCAGGACCTGGACGAACATGAGCTGGGCGAGCTGGTCGGCCGCGAAGTCGGCCCCGGCCCGCCCGGCGGTCAGTTCGCGCAACAGCTGATCGAGCAGCCAGCGCATGACCGGCGCCTCCTCGGCGCCGGCCCGGACACACAGCAGCGGCGGCAGGGCGTGCAGCAGCAACTCCTCGCCCGCCCGGCCCAGTTCGATGTGTCCGCCGACGAAGACGGCATCCTCTCCGCCGCCGTGACGAATCATGGACCCGGAGGTGTCCGCGAAGAGTGTCGCGGCGTCCGCCGGCTCCACGGACGGACCGCTCGCGACCACGAACGCCCGGCTGCCGTCGAACACGGCCACATCGCCCGGCCCCAGCCGGGTGAACTCCGGCAGTCCGTCCAGGGACACCGACATGCCGCCCCGCACCACCGCGGTGATCTTGAGCATCCCGGGCGCCGGAAAGCGCAGCGCCCAGTCACCGCCGGCCGTGAAGCCGCCGGAGATGACACACCGGGCGTCCATGAGAGCGAGGGTGTCGGAAAGAGGGTCCGCAGGCATATCCGTACTATCGCGCAAGTAGTGCGGACTTTCAAGCATTCATCGTACGGATTCCCGGTTCTACGGTGGTCGGGAAGGCACACATGAGGAGAGCCGAACCATGACCACCGAGCAACAGCAGCAGCCCCTCCACTCCGGATTCGACGCCGCGTCCAGCGCCGAGGACGTCATCAAGGGCATCGACCTGACCGGCAAGGTCGCCGTCGTCACCGGCGGCTACTCCGGCATCGGCCTGGAGACCGTGCGCGTCCTGCGGGCCGCGGGCGCCGAGGTCGTCGTACCGGCGCGGGACACCGAAAGGGCGCGGGCCGCGCTCAAGGGCATCGACGGCGTCGAGACCGCGACCATGGATCTGCTGGATCCGGCCTCGATCGACGCGTTCGCCGAGCGTTTCCTCGACTCCGGGCGGCCGCTGCACATCCTCGTCAACAGCGCGGGCGTCATGGCGACGCCGCTGACGCGTGACGCCCGGGGGTACGAGGTGCAGTTCGCCACGAACCACCTCGGGCACTTCCAGCTGGTCGCCCGCCTGTGGCCGGCGCTGCGCCGGGCGCACGGGGCCCGGGTCGTCTCGGTGTCCTCGTGGGGCCACCGGTTCTCACCCGTCCTGTTCGACGACCCGCACTTCGAGCACCACGAGTACGACCGGTGGGTCGCCTACGGGCAGTCGAAGACGGCGAACATCCTCTTCGCGCTCGGTCTCGACCAGCGGGGCAAGGCGGACGGCATCCGGGCCTTCGCCCTGCACCCGGGAAGCATCGTCGACACCGGTCTGAAGAAGTACCTGGCCGAGGAGGACCTCAGGGCCGTCGGCGTCCTCGACGCGGACGGCCGGCCGATCCTCGACCCGGAACGGCAGCTGAAGACCGTCGAGCAGGGGGCGGCCACCAGCGTGTGGTGCGCGACCAGTCCCCTGCTCGAGGGCAGGGGCGGCGTCTACTGCGAGAACAGCGACATCGCCCCTCCGATGTCCGCGGAGGAGGGCCGTGCGTGGTCCCTCGGGAACAGGACGGCCAAGGCCGGCGTGGTGCCCTACGCCGTGGACCCGACGGCGGTCGACCGCCTCTGGGAGCTCAGCGAGCGGCTCACCGCCTGACGACCGGGCCGCACGGCCCGGTCGGCTTCCCCTACGGCCTGATCAGCGAGCCTCAGGCCTTGATGATCGCGTCGATCCGCGCCAGCTCCTCCGCGGTGAAGTCCAGGGCGCGGGTGGCCGCGACACTGTCCTCCAGCTGCTGGGGGCTGCTCGCGCCGATCAGCGCGGAGGTCACCCGGCCGCCGCGCAGCACCCAGGCGAGCGCCAGCTGCGCCAGGGACTGGCCGCGGGACTTGGCGATCTCGTCGAGGGCGCGCAGCTGCCGTACCAGGTCCTCGGTGACCGTGTCGGCGCTCAGGAAGGGGCTGTCGCTCGCGGCGCGCGAGCCCTCCGGGATGCCGTCGAGGTAGCGGCTGGTGAGCAGGCCCTGCTCCAGCGGGGAGTAGGCGATGGAGCCGACCTGCAGCTCGTCGAGCGTGTCCAGGAGCCCCTCGTCCTCGGGGCGGCGGTCGAGCATCGAGTAGCGCGGCTGGTGGATCAGCAGCGGGGTGCCCAGCTCGGCCAGGATGCGGGCGGCTTCCCGGGTCTGCTCCGCGGAGTAGTTGGAGATGCCGACGTAGAGCGCCTTGCCCTGCTGGACCGCCGAGTGCAGGGCGCCCATCGTCTCCTCCAGGGGAGTCTCCGGGTCGGGGCGGTGCGAGTAGAAGATGTCCACGTAGTCCAGGCCCATCCGGGCCAGGCTCTGGTCGAGCGAGGACAGCAGGTACTTGCGGGAGCCCCACTCGCCGTAGGGGCCCGGCCACATCAGGTATCCGGCCTTGGTGGAGATGACCAGCTCGTCGCGGTGCTGCGCGAAGTCCGCCTTCAGGGCGTCGCCGAGGGCCGACTCGGCGGCGCCGGGCGGCGGACCGTAGTTGTTGGCCAGGTCGAAGTGGGTGACACCGAGGTCGAAGGCGCGGCGCAGGATCGCGCGCTGGGTCGCCACCGGCCGGTCGGGGCCGAAGTTGTGCCACAGGCCGAGCGACAGCGCGGGCAGCTTCAGTCCGCTGCGTCCGGTGCGCCGGTAGGGCATGTCCGCGTAACGGTCGGGGTGTGCGGTGTACAACGCGTGCTCCTGGAAGGCCGGGAAAACAGGTCTCCACTCTCGCGCGGGCACGGTGCAGAGGTCCAACGGGAGAATCGGATGGGACTGAGCGACGGCGCTTCTCAATCGGCGACTACTGTGGTGCCCCATGGAACTGCGCCACCTTCAGCACTTCGTCGCGGTCGCCGAGGACCAGCACTTCACCCGGGCGGCGGAACGGCTGATGGTGTCGCAGTCGGGACTGTCGTCCTCGATCCGCGCCCTGGAGCGGGAGCTTCAGGCCCCGCTGTTCGTGCGCACCACCCGTCGGGTCACGCTCACGGAGGCCGGTCGCGCCCTGCTCGGCGAGGCCGAGCGGATCCTCGCCCAGGTGCGCTCGGCGCAGGACGCCGTGGCCGCCGTACAGGGCGTCCTGCGCGGCACGCTCTCCCTGGGCACCGAGCAGTGCATCGCGGGCGTGGACGTGGCCAAGCTTCTCGCGGCGTTCCGGCGACGCCATCCCGACGTCGAGATCCGGCTGCGGCAGGCGGGCTCCGAGGCGCTGGCCGAGGAGGTCGCCGCGGGCCGTCTCGACCTGGCCTTCGCCGTCAGGACGCGGGCGGACGGGGACCAGCTGCGGTCGGTCCCGCTGACCAGCGAGCCGATGACCGTGCTCTGCCATCCCACGCACCACCTCGCGACCGCCGCCGTGGTCACGCCCCAGGAGCTGGGCGGCGAGGCCTTCGTCGACTTCCACCCCGACTGGGGGCCGCGCCGCACCACGGACGCGGCCTTCGCGGCGGCGGACGTACGGCGGACGGTGGCGCTGGAGGTCAGCGACGTGCACAGCCTGCTGGAGCTGGTCCACGAGGGCCTCGGCATCGCCGTCGTGCCCCGCCACTTCGGCCACAAGCGCGAGGCCGGCGATCTCACCGCCCTCCCTTTCAAGGGCGCCTGTGAAACCTCGTACGAGACGGTCGCCATGCTGCCGCCGCCGGACGCCACCAGTCCGGCGGCGCGGGCGCTGATGGTGCTTCTCGACACCCCGCAAGAGGGGGTCTGACACCACCCCCGGAGGGGCTCCAGCACTCCTGACCGGGCCCGCTGCCCGGCCGCAGACTCGTGGACGTCCACCAAGGCGACTGCGAGGCTGGAGTACGGAGATGGCGGATCACACACGACGGACGGTCCTGCGCGGGACGGCGGTCGCGGCGGCGGGAGGGCTCGTCGGCGCGATGGGGGGCCGGGTGGCAGCGGCAGCGGCGTCGGTGCCCGGCACGGCGACACAGGGCGGGCATCGGTTCCCCTTCCTTGAAGGGGCGTTCAAGCCCGTCACCGAGGAGCTGACGGCGTTCGACCTGCCGGTCACCGGACGCGTTCCGCGCGAGCTGAACGGCCGCTTCCTGCGCAACGGCCCCAACGTCCTGGGCCTGGAGGATCCGCGCGCCCACCACTGGATGCTCGGTGAGGGCATGGTGCACGGCGTGCGGCTGCGGGACGGTCGCGCGGAGTGGTACCGCAACCGCTGGGTCCGCTCGGCCTCCGTGGCGAAGAAGCTCGGCGAGCCGTACGCCGGGCCCGTCCCGCCGGACGACTTCCCGTGCAACACCCATGTGATCGGGTACAGGGGACGGATCCTGGCCCTCCAGGAGAGCGGGCCGCTGCCGTACGAACTCGACCACGAGCTCGGCACGGTGGGCACGTACGACTTCCGCGGCACCCTCGAAGGGGCCTTCACCGCCCACACGAAGTTCGACGCGGCGGCCGGAGAACTGCACGCGATCGCCTACTACCCCGCCTGGGACCACGTCCGGCACCAGGTGATCGACCACACGGGCCGGGTCGCGAGGACCACGCGGATCCCGGTGGCGGAGGCGCCGATGATGCACGACTTCGCGCTCACCGAGAAGTACGTCGTGATCTTCGATCTGCCCATCACCTTCGACCCCGCGGGAGCCGAGCGGGGCGACCTCGTGCCGTACGTCTGGAACGAGAAGCACCCGACGCGGGTCGGTCTGCTGCCACGCGCGGGGGGCGAGGTCCGCTGGTTCGAGGTGGATCCGGTCTTCTACTCGCACACCCTGAACGCGTACGACGAGGGCTCGTCCGTGGTCGTCGACATGACGACCTACCCGGCGCCCTTCTACGTCGCGGGCCGCGGCTCCGACGGACCGTACGGCGCCGGCACCGCCTCGCTCGAACGCTGGACGATCGACGTGGCGCACGGCCGGGTGCGCACCAGGACGCTCGACGACCGTCCCCAGGAGTTCCCGCGCGTCCACGAGGCGTTGGTGTCCAGGCGGCACCGTTACGCCTACACGGCCGCCGCCGCGGACATGACCCTGGCGTATCTGACGACCGACGGGAACCCGCCCGACCGGGCCTTCGCCAACGCGCTGATCAAGCACGACCTGCTCCGCGGGACCACGCAGGTCCACCGGCTGCCGCGGGACGCCGCGGCGGGGGAAGCCGTCTTCGTCCCCTCCGAGGGCGCACGGGCCGAGGACGACGGCTACGCGATCGCCTATGTGCACAATCCCGATCGCGGGGCCGCCGACCTGGTGATCCTGGCCGCCCAGGACTTCACGGGCGAGCCGGTCGCCCGGATCCATCTCCCGGGGCGGGTGCCGCTCGGATTCCACGGGAGTTGGATTCCGGACGCGTGAGCGACCGCGATGCGCGATGGTGGACGCATGCATGCAAAGGACATCCTCATCGACGCGTACAGCCGCATCCAGGAAGAGGTCCATGCCGCCGTCGGGGGCCTGTCGCCGGACGTTCTCAACGCCCGCCCCTCGGACGACGCCAACTCCGTCTCATGGCTGGTCTGGCACCTCACCCGCGTCCAGGACGACCATGTCGCGGACGCCGCCGGGCTCGAGCAGGTCTGGCTCGCGCACGACTGGGAGAAGCGCTTCGGGCTCGATCTGCCGCGCCGGGACACGGGGTACGGGCACAGCTCCACGAAGGTCGCCAAGGTGCGGGTCGACTCCGGCGACCTGCTGACGGGGTACTACGACGCCGTGCACGAACAGACGCTGGAGTTCCTGCGCGGGCTGACCGCCAAGGACTTCGAGCGGATCGTGGACGAGCGCTGGGATCCCGCGGTCACCCTCGGAGTACGGCTGGTCAGCGTCCTGTCCGACGATCTGCAGCACGTCGGACAGGCCGCCTATGTACGGGGGCTGGTTCAGAGCGCGTAGCCGGGCAGCACGACGTCCTCGATGAGGGCCCTGCGCTCGTCGAACGGGATGAACGCGCTCTTGACGGCGTTCACCGTGACCGTGCGCAGGTCCTCCACCGTCCAGCCCGCCTCCTCCACCAGCAGCGCCATCTCGCGCGTCATCGTCGTGCCCGACACCAGACGGTTGTCGGTGTTCAGGGTGACGCGGAAGCCGAGGTCGCGCAGTGCGGTGATGGGGTGCTCGGCGATGGAGGTCGCGGCACCCGTCTGGAGGTTCGACGTCGGGCACATCTCCAGGGCGATACGGCGGTCGCGCACCCAGCCCGCGAGGCGGCCGAGCTTGCCGTCGACGATGTCCTCGGTGATGCGGACGCCATGGCCGATGCGCTGGGCACCGCAGACCTGGAGGGCCTGGTGGATGCTGGGCAGGCCATGGGCCTCACCGGCGTGGATGGTGAACGGGACGCTCTCGCCGCGCAGGTGCTCGAAGGCGGCGAGGTGGTCGGCGGGCGGGAAGCCGTCCTCGGCACCCGCGATGTCGAAGCCGACGACGCCGGCGTCCCGGAACGCCACCGCGAGGTCGGCGATCTCCCGGGTGCGGTCGAACATGCGCATCCCGCACAGCAGGGTGCCGACCCGGACCGGGGTGCCCGCTGCCGCCGCCTTGGCCATACCGGCCGCCAGGCCCTCCTGCACGGTCTCGACGACCTCGGGCAGGGTCAGGCCGCCGTTCACCATCAGCTCGGGCGCGTACCGGACCTCGCCGTAGACGACGCCGTCCCCGGCCAGGTCGAGCACGTACTCCTCGGCCGTGCGCAGCAGGCCCTCGCGGGTCTGCATGACCGCGAGGGTGTGCTCGAAGGTGGCTATGTAGCGCACCAGGTCACCGGAGTTGGCGGCCTCGTAGTACCAGGCGGCCAGCGCGTCCGGGTCGGTCGTGGGCAGCGTGTGGCCGACCGTCTCGGCGAGCTCCACGAGCGTGGCGGGGCGCAGGCCGCCGTCGAGGTGGTCGTGCAGCACGGCCTTGGGGAGGCGGCGGATGGTGTCGATGTCGATGCGGGGCGCGGTCATGCGTGTCGTTCCTCGGCAGGTTCTGAACAGATGGGTGGATGTCAGGCGGTGGCGGGCTGGAGCAGGTCCCAGCGGTTTCCGTACAGGTCCTGGAAGACGACGACCGAGCCGTACGGTTCGTGGCGCGGCTCTTCCAGGAAGGTGACGCCCGCCTCGCGCATGCGGGCGTGGTCGCGGGCGAAGTCGTCGGTGTGCAGGAAGAAGCCCACGCGCCCGCCGGTCTGGTCGCCGACCCGGCCGCGCTGCGCCTCGTCCTTGGCCCGGGCCAGCAGCAGTCCGCTGCCGCCGCCCTCCGTGCCCGGCTCGACGACGACCCAGCGGGAGCCGTCGGGCCGCGGCTGGTCCTCGACGAGCCGGAACCCGAGGGCTTCGGTGTAGAAGCGGATCGCCTCGTCGTAGTCGTCGACGACGAGGGTGACCAGCGCGATGCGTCGCATCGGGACCCCTTAGGTAGTTATACGTAACACGCTAGGGTACGGCATCCCACCGCATGCTCCCGCCCGCCCTGCCCATGCCGATTCGCCAGGTGCGGCGGGGTGCGGGACGCTGGGCACACCCTCGGCCCCCGCCGCCCGCCGGCGTCCGGCAAGGCCGTGACCCACGCAGGGCGTTCATCTTTCGTGGCCGCCGCGGGAACGATCTCGGCCCGCCAATCGTCTACAGTTCTGTAGACCGTCTACAGGATTGTAGTCAACGCGGACGTGGTCTTCCGACGCGCCCGCACGCCTTCATGGAAGGGGCCTCCGTCGATGTCCGCAGCCCTGCACACCGCGCCGCCGTACGCGGTCGATGTTCCCCGGGCCCTGTCATGAGGCGTGCGGACGCATCGGACCTCGCGGGCTCGATCGCGGTCGGCAGCCTGGTCGCCTTCGTGCTGCTGACGCTGGTCGTGACCGGTCAGGACGGTGCCCCGCTCTTCGGCGACCAGGACCTCAACTCCTGGTCCGCGGGCCACCGCCCGCCCGTGGCCCTGGCCGTGGCCCGCGGGCTGACCTACACGGGCACGGGCGTCCTGCCGTACCTGCTGGTCGCGCTGGCAGGTGTCGTCCTCGGTCGCACCGCACGGCAGCGCATCCTCTTCGCCCTCGGCTGCGTCGGCTGTCTCGCCGCCGCCCAGGCCGTTCGGTACGGCGTGATGTCCCTGGTCGCCCGCCCCCGGCCCGCGACGGTGGAGTGGGCCACGCACGCCTCCGGCTGGTCCTTCCCCTCGGGCCACACCACCACGTCCGCCATCACCGGCGGCCTGCTCGTCCTCGCGGTGCTCGCGCGGGCGCCCCGCGGCGGGCGCACCCTCGCGGCGCTCCTCGCATGCTGGGCCGTCCTGGTCGGACTCACCAGGGTCTACCTGGGCGTCCACTGGTTCTCCGACGTGCTCGGCGGCTGGCTGTTCGCCCTGTGCTGGCTGAGCCTCAGCGTCTACACCCTCGCCCGCGTCGCCCCGCACACGTTCTCCGCCATATCGGCGCTCCGTCTCCGCCCCGGTCCCACGACGACGGAAGAGCGCCCCGATGACTCCCACCCGCACCGCGAAGTCCCCCCTCACTCGGCTCCGTGACCACCTCGGCTGGGCCGTCGGCGCGTCGTACCTCGCCGCCGCGGCCCTGCCGGCGCCGGGGCGGTGGTTGCGTCATCCGCATCTGATCGGGGTGGCCGGGTTACCGCACCTCGCCTTCGAGACCCCGCGTTTCCTGCTGTCCCTGCTCCTGTTCACCGCCGGCCTGCAGGTGCCGGTCCACGCACTGCGGGCACTGGCCAGGCGCCCCACCGCACTGCTGACCGGGCTCGTCCTCCATCTGGTCGCACCCCTGCTGATCATTCCGGGCGTCGCCTTCGCCCTGAGCCGGTCGCCCGACAGCGACGGGGGCAGCGGAATGATCGCGGCGATGATCCTGATCGTCGCGATGCCGGTGGCGGCCGGGGCCACCGTGTGGACGAGCAAGGGGGACGGCGACCAGTCGACGACCGTGGGCCTGGTGCTGGCGTCCACGATCGTCAGCCCGCTCACGATCCCGGTCACCATGACGGCCCTGTGCCCCCTGCTGAGCGGCGACTACGCGAACACGCTGGCGGGGGCCGCCCTGACCACCGGACACGCCTTCGCGCTCACGGGCGTCCTGCTCCCCTGCGGCGCCGGAATCCTGTGCCGGCTCGCCCTGCCGGACCGTGCGCTGACCCGCCTCCTCGCCGCCGCGGTCCCCACGGCGATGATCGGCTCACTGCTCCTGACGTACGTCAACGCCAGCGGTGTCCTCGGCCCCTTCCTCACCCATCCCGAACCGGTGCTGCTGGTGGCGGCGCTGGTCGTCGCCGCCACCGTCTGCGGCCTGTCGTTCGCCCTGGGCGGGATCACGGCCCGCGCACTGCGCCTGGACGCTCCGGAGGGCGCCTCCGTGACACTGGCCTGCGGGATGAACAACAGCAGCGCGAGCGCGGTCCTCATCACGACGACCCTGCCCGACCGGCCGCACGTCCTGCTGCCGGTGCTGGCGTACAGCCTGCTGCAGAAGGTGGCCGCGGGGCGCGTCGTGCGGGCCGGGGGCAGACCGGGCGTCCGCGCATGACATCGTGGAGATCAACTCGGGGCCGGCCCCACCGGCTCCTGCCCAGCGCTGCCCCACAGGAGTTGAGTGCGATGTCCGAGCTGCCGAAGCCGACCGGAGCCCCCGCCCATCAGAACGTGACCTTCCCCAGCGCCGGGACCACGGCCCACGGCTATCTGGCGCTGCCGCCGTCCGGGCAGGGACCCGGGGTGATCGTCATCCAGGAGTGGTGGGGTCTGACCGACCACATCGCGCAGGTGGCGGACCGGCTGGCCGCGGAGGGCTTCGTGGCCCTCGCGCCCGACCTGTACGGCGGCAATGTCGCCCATGACAGCGGCGAGGCCTTCCGGATGATGAAGGAGCTGCCGGTGTCGCGCGGCGTCGAGCTGCTCTCCGGTGCGGTCGATCACCTGCTCGGGCTGCCCGAGGTCACCTCGGACACGGTGGGCGCGGTCGGCTTCTGCATGGGCGGCGGCTTCGTCCTCTACCTGGCCGCGGCGGACCCCCGGGTCAGCGCGGCGGTGCCGTTCTACGGCGTGATCCAGGGTGAACTGCCCGACTTCTCCCGCCTGAAGGCGCAGATCCTGGGTCACTACGGCGAACTCGACACGAGCATCCCGAAGGAGAACCTGGAGCAGCTGAGGGAGGCGGTCCAGCAGCAGGCCGGCATCGCCGCGGACTTCCGTCTCTACCCGGCCAACCACGCCTTCTTCAACGACGGCCGACCGGAGACGTACGACCGCGAGTCGGCCGCGCGGGCCTGGGAGAGCACGGTGCCCTTCCTGCACGAGCAACTGGGCTGAGCAGGTCATCCGGGGTGGCCCGACGAGGACCGCCCCCGGTGGCGGGGCCCGTCGGTCACTCGCCCGGCCGATGGAGTGCGTCGAGGCGGGCCATCTCGTCGTCGGTGAGCCTGAGCGCGCCGGCGGCGACGTTCTCGACGAGATGGTCCGGGCTGCCGGTGCCGGGGATGGCGAGCACGTGCGGGCCCTGCCGCAGGGTCCACGCGAGGCGTACCTGCGCGGGCGTCGCGCCGTGCGCACGCGCGACGGCGAGCACCTCGTCACCGTCGCTGCCGCTCGGGCCCTGCGCGCCGCCCTTGCCCGCGATCGCGAAGAAGGGCACGAACGCGACGCCCTGTTCCCCGCACGTGCGCAGGAGTTCGTCGGTCTCGGCGTTCGGGGAGTCGAGCCCGTACTGGTTCTGCACGCTCACCACCGGCGCGATGGCCTGCGCCTCCTGGAGGTGCCGGAGTCCGATGCTCGACAGGCCGAGGTGCCGGATCAGCCCCGCCTCGCGCAGCTCGGCCAGCGCGCCGAAGTGCTCGGCGATCGAATCCTGCCCCGTCCTCCGCAGATACACGAGGTCGAGGTGGTCGCGGCCCAACTGCCGCAGGTTCTCCTCGACATGGGCACGGAGCTGGTCCGGCCGGGCCGGGGTGCCCCACTCCCCCGAGTAGTCGCGGAACGGCCCGACCTTGGTGGCGATGACCAGGTCGTCGGCGTACGGGGCCAGCGCGCTGTTGATCAGCTCGTTCGCGGAGCGCAGCGACGAGAAGTAGAACGCGGCGGTGTCGATGTGGTCGACACCCAGCTCGATCGCGCGGCGCAGCACGGCGATCGACCGGTCGCGGTCGCTGGGCGTGCCGAGGTGGAAGGCCGCGCTGCCCGTCAGCCGCATCGCGCCGAAGCCGATGCGGCGGACGGGGAGATCTCCGAGTGTCCAGCTGCCCGAAGCTGCCGCAGTGATCGTTTCCGAGGTCATCGCGGCAGTTTCGCACACCTTTTCCGGGCCCGGGCGGCTGCCGTCGACGGCCGATCAGCAGTAGAGGTTGCCGCCGGCCGAGGTCCCGAGGATCTGCACGAAGCGCTGATAGGCGTCCACCCTGCTCTGCACCTGCGCCGGATTCTTGCCGTCGCACTCCAGGGAGCCGTTGATACTGCGGATGGTCTGGCCGAACCCCGCGCCGTTCACCATGGCGTTGTGGCCCGTCATGCTGCCGGGACCCGTCTGCGTGTTCCAGTACCAGAGGCCGGTCTTCCAGGCCACGGCGGCGTCGTTCTGCACCAGGTAGGGGTTGTTGAGGAGGTCGATGCCGAGCGCGTCGCCCGCGGCCTTGTAGTTGAAGTTCCAGCTGAGCTGGATCGGGCCGCGGCCGTAGTAGGCCGACTGTCCGGCCGGGCAGCCGTAGGGCTGGCTCCAGTCGCAGTAGTGCGGGTAGTTGGCGGTGTTCTGCTCCACCACGTAGACCAGACCGCCGGTCTCGTGGCTGACGTTGGCGAGGAAGGCCGCGGCCTCCTGCTTCTTCACGGTGTCGCTGCCGGTGTTGGCGAACGCCGGATAGGCGCTCATCGCCGCCCGCAGTCCGCTGTAGGTGTAGAAGGAACTCCGGTTCGGGAACATCTGGTTGAACTGCGCCTCGCTCACCACGAAGCCGTCGGAGGGGGGTGTGGAACCTCCGTCGCAGGCGTAGGGGTCCCAGTACCAGGTGCTGATGATGGGGTCGTAGCCCGGGTTGTCGTGCTCGGCGATGTAGGTCTTCCCGTCGGTGTAGCGGACGACGTCACCGGTGACGTACGACCTCCCGGCCACCCAGCTCGGATAGCTCGAACAGGCGGCGGCGGAGGCGCCGGCGGCCGGTAGCAGCACCGGGGTGGCGGACGCGAGGGCGAGGGCGATCAGGACTGCGGAGATGCGGCGCCTCGACACAGGTCAACTCCTTTGCGGGACACGGCCGCTCCCGGACAAGGGCAGCGCGGAGCGGAGCCTTGTGCGCACGTGCCGGCGGAGCCGGCCACGGCGTCGGGGGCGGCCGTGGTGGGGGGTGTGGAGCCACACTCAACCGCTTTGGTATGTACCAGTCAAGGGTGTAGACCAGTCAGATCTGACAACGTTGGCAGAGAGCGCCGCACAACGGTGCCCCGGCAGATCCTCGACGATCCACCGGGGCGCCATCGGGGCCGACTCAGCCCAGCGGCTTCTCCAGCACCGCCTTGCGGTGGCTGAACGTCTCGATGGAGTAGCGGCCGTGGTAGCGGCCCATGCCGCTCTCGCCGACCCCGCCGAACGGCAGGTCGGAGACGGTCAGATGGGCGAGCGGCAGACCGAGGCCGAGGCCTCCGGAGGACGTCTCCTCGGCGATCCGCTCCCGGGTGGTGTCCGACTCGGTGAAGACGTAGAGCGCCAGGGGCTTGTCGCGGTCGTTGATGAAGTCGATGGCCTCGTCCAGCCCCGTCACCGTGACGATCGGCAGGATCGGCCCGAAGATCTCCTCCTGCATCACGGGGGCCTTGGGGTCGACGTCGGCGAGGACGGTGGGCGCGAGGTACTTGGTGGCCCGGTCTCCGGTACCGCCGATGACGGTGCGCCCGGAGTCGAGCAGCGAGCCGAGCCGGTCGAAGTGCCGCTCGTTGACGATCCGTCCGTACTCGCCCGACCGCTGCGGATCGGCACCGAACAGGGCCTCGACGGCGCGGGCGAGCTCGGGCTCCAGCGCGCGGGCGGTCTCCGGGTCGGTGAGGACGTAGTCCGGCGCGACGCAGGTCTGACCGGCGTTGAGGAACTTGCCGCGGGCGAGCCGGTCGGCGACGACGGACAGGTCGGCGTCACGGTCGACGAACGCCGGGGACTTGCCGCCCAGTTCGAGGGCGACGGGGGTGAGGTGCTCGGCGGCGGCCCGCATCACGATCCGGCCGACCGCGCCGTTGCCGGTGTAGAAGATGTGGTCGAAGCGCTCCGCCAGCAGCGCGGTGGTCTCCGGGACGGCGCCCTCGACGACGGCGACCGCGTCGGTGTCGAGGTAGCGCGGCAGCAGGCGGGCGAGGGCGGCGGAGGTGGCGGGGGCGAGCTCGCTGGGCTTGACGACGACCGCGTTGCCCGCGGCCAGCGCGCCGAGCATCGGCGTCAGCAGGAGCTGCACCGGATAGTTCCAGGGGGCGATGACCAGCACGACACCCAGCGGGTCGTACCGCGTCCAGGCCGTCGCGTCGGCGCCGAGGTGGGCGGGGACCGGGGCGGACTCGGGGCGCAGCCACTCGTCGAGGTGGTCGAGGGTGTGGTCGATCTCGCGCACGGTGAAGTCGATCTCGGTGCGGAAGGCCTCGGTGGAGCTCTTGCCGAGGTCCGCGTGGAGGGCCTCCGCGAGCTCGGCGCCGTGCGTGGTGAGCAGTTCGCGCAGTCGGCGCAGCTGGGTGGTGCGCCACGCGAGGGGCTTGGTGCGGCCGGAGCGGAAGGTGGCGCGCAGCCGGGCCACGATGTCGGCGGGCTGCTCGGGGGTGCGGTCGTTCACGGTGCCTCGCTGATCGGTGCGGACCTGGCGGCCCACGGGCGGTCGTCGTGAGCCGTAGGGCTCGGTGCAAACGCCAACCTTTCATGTGCCCAAATAAATTCCGGGTACACGGAGAATACGATCCGCGATCACGCCGTCACGGACGGAGGTCCCGGTGCGGGCTCGGCGGGAGTGCCGCGCGGGCCCGTTCGAGGTAGGCGCGCTCCGGTGCGCTGCCGGTCAGCGCGATGGCCGCCTCGTACGCCCGTACGGCCTCGGTGTGCCGCCCGAGGCGGCGGAGCAGGTCCGCCCGTACGGCGTGGAAGGCGTGGTAGCCGTCCAGGTCGAGCGCGTCCACGAGGGCGAGCGCCTGCTCCGGGCCCTCGACCTCGGCGACGGCGACGGCTCGGTTGAGGGCGACCACCGGGCTCGGGGCGAGCGCGGCCAGTTGGTCGTAGAGCTGGAGGATCTGGCCCCAGTCCGTGGCGGCCGCGGTCGGGGCGTCGCTGTGTACGGCGTTGATCGCGGCCTGGATCTGGTACGGGCCCGGCCGGTCGCGGCGCAGACAGCGGCGTACGAGGGTCTGCCCCTCGGCGATGAGATCGCGGTCCCACCGCGAGCGGTCCTGGTCGGAGAGGAGGATCAGGTCGCCGTCCGGTGTGGCGCGGGCGGGCCGGCGCGACTCGATGAGGAGCATCAGCGCGAGCAGGCCGAGCGCCTCGGGCTCGTCCGGCATCAGCTCGACGAGGAGTCGGCCGAGCCGGACGGCTTCGGCGCAGAGGTCCTCCCGGCCGCCGTAGCCCTCGTTGAAGATGAGGTAGACGACCGCGAGCACCCCCCTGACACGGTCCGGGAGGTCCGCGTCGCGCGGGATGCGGTACGGGATGCGGGCGTCGCGGATCTTGGCCTTGGCCCTGACCAGGCGCTGGGCCATGGTGGGTTCGGGCACGAGGAAGGCGCGGGCGATCTGCGGCGTGGTCAGACCGCCGAGAAGGCGCAGGGTGAGGGCGACCTGGGCCTGGGTGGCGAGCGCGGGATGGCAGCAGGTGAAGATCAGGCGGAGCCGGTCGTCGCGCACGGGACCCTCCTCGGCCGGTTCGTCCCGGGCGTACAGCCGCTCGGCCTCGGCGTGCCGGGCCTCGCGCGTGGACTCGCGGCGCAGCCGGTCGACGGCGCGGTTGCGCGCGGTGGTGATGATCCATCCGGCCGGGCTGGGCGGTATGCCCGACTCCGGCCACTTCGCCAGGGCGGTGGTGAAGGCGTCCTGGACCGCTTCCTCGGCGAGGTCGATGTCACCGAGGAAGCGGACGAGGACGGCGACCGCGCGGCCGTATTCGGCGCGGAACACGGCCTCGATGTCGGCGTTCGGAGTCATCCGTCCTCGGCTTCGCCCATGAAGGGCCGCACCTCGATCGGGAGGGTGGTCGCCAGCGTCGCCTTGCGGCCCCATTCCAGCGCCGCGTCGAGGTCGGGTGCCTTGATCAGGCAGATCCCGCCCAGGTACTCCTTGCTCTCGGTGTACGGGCCGTCGGTGACGAGCACGTCGCCGTCCTTGGCGCGCACCACGGTGGCCGTCTCCGGTCCGTGCAGTCCCCCGGCGAACACCCACGCACCGGCCTCGCGCAGCTCCGCGTGGAAGACGTCGAGATTGTGCATGATCTCTTTCAGGATCTCGGGCGCGGGCGGCTCACCGGGCGGCTGCATCACGCTCAGCAGGTAGTACTTCATATGTGCTCCTCGGCCGTGTCGTTCTCGGCTCGTTCTCGGGTGGTCTTTCACTGACTACACGAACCGGAGGCGGCCGGATCGACACACGACACGACGACAGCGGGAGATTTTTTCGATGACCACCCCACCGCATCCGCTCGTCACGGCGGCCGGACGGCTGGCGGCCGAGGTACTGGCCCCACGGGCGAAACGCGTGGACCAGGAGGGCGTACCTGCGAGCAGCATCGAGGCCGTCAAGCGGTCGGGGCTGCTCGGGGTGAGCGCGCCGGTGACCTACGGCGGGTCGGCCGCGCCCGCCGCGGTGGTCCGCCGGACCGCCGAGATCCTGGCCGGGGCGTGCTGCTCGACCTGGTTCGTGCAGACCCAGCACCACACTCCGGTGCTGACCCTGGCGAAGGGCGAACTCGCGGTGCGTGAACGGTTGTTGGGCCCGCTGTCGAGCGGGGAGCTGCTGTCCGGGGTCGCGTACGCACAGCTGCGGGCCTACCCGCGGGTCCCTGTTCGGGTCACCCGTGAGCGTGGCGGCTGGCGCTTCGACGGGACGGTCCCCTGGTACACGGGCTGGGGGCTGAACGACGTGATGCTGCTCGCCGGGGTGACGGACGCGGACGAGGCGCTGTTCGCGTTCACCGAGGCGCGCGAGCAGCCCGGACTGCGCCCTTCGCCGCCGATGCGGCTGGCGGCGCTCACCGCCTCGCGCACGGTGTCCCTGGAACTGGAGGGTTTGTGGCTCCCGGACGACGCCGTGGCCCTGCGCACGCCCTACGAGACCTGGGCGGTCACCGATCGCCCCAAGAACACCAACGCCTCGCCGGCCGTCTTCGGGATCACCGCGTCGGCACTCGACCTGCTGGACGGCGATCCCGCGGCGAAGGAGACGGAGCAGGTGCTGCGCGCCCGCCTCGACGAGGTCCGACGGCAGGCGTACGAACTCGCCGACCACCCGGTGCCCACCGAGCGGATCGAGGAGCGGCTGGCGGTCAAGACGCGGGCGTACGACGTCATGCGCGCGGCCACGACCGCGGCGGTCGTGGCTGGTGGCGGGCGCGCGATGGACCTGGGCAGCCCGGCGCAACGGCTGGCACGCGAGGGGATGTTCCTGCTGGTGCAGGGGCAGACCGCCCAGGTGCGGGCCGCCCACCTCGGTGCGCTCGGTTCGTTCGGTTCGTTCGGCTCGTTCGGCTCGCCGGGTTCGTCCGGTTCGCTCAGCTCGTGAAGGGCACCTGTGCGGCGGGGGTGGACGTAGGTGCGAACGGGTGCTGCCACAGGCCCTGTGCGGCCAGGCGCGGCAGGACGCCCTCGCCGAACCAGTACGCCTCCTCCAGATGCGGATAGCCGGAGAGGACGAACTCGTCGATGCCGAGGGCGTGGTACTCCTTGATCCGCTCGGCGACCTCGTCGTGGCTGCCGACCAGGGCGGTGCCCGCGCCGCCGCGGACGAGGCCGATGCCGGCCCACAGGTTGGGGTGGATCTCCAGGTCCTCGCGGTTGCCGCCGTGGAGGGCGAGCATGCGCCGCTGCCCCTCCGACTCGCTGCGGGCCAGGCCCGCCTGGACGGACTTCACAGTGTCCGGGTCGAAGCCGTCCAGGAGCTTGTGGGCCTCGGTCCAGGCCTGTTCGGCGGTGTCGCGCGTGATGACGTGCAGCCGGATGCCGAAGCGGACGGTGCGCCCTTCCTTCGCCGCCAGCCCCCGTACCCAGGCGATCTTCTCGGCGACCTGGGCGGGCGGTTCGCCCCAGGTGAGGTAGACGTCGACGTGGCGGGCGGCGATCTCGCCGGCGATGGGTGAGGAGCCGCCGAAGTAGACCTCGGGGACCGGGTCGGGGACCCGGGCCAGCCTGGCGTCCTCGACCTGGAGGTGTTCGCCGGACAGGTCGACGGTCTTGCCCTCCCACAGGTCCCGCACGATCTGCAGGAATTCGCCGGTACGGCGGTAGCGGGCGTCCTTGTCGAGGAAGTCGCCGTAGGCACGCTGTTCGTGGCTCTCGCCGCCCGTGACCACGTTGAGGAGCAGCCGGCCGCCGGTCTGCCGCTGGAAGGTGGAGGCCATCTGCGCGGCGAGCGTGGGTGAGACGAAGCCGGGCCGGAAGGCGACCAGGAACTTCAGCCGTTCGGTGTGTTGGCTCACCATCGCGGTGGTCAGCCAGGCGTCCTCGCACCAGGCTCCGGTGGGGGTGAGCACGCCGACGAAGCCCAGGTCCTCGGCGGCGCGGGCGATCTGGCTCAGATAGGCGACGGTCGGCGGCCGGTTCCGGCCGAAGGCCGTGGCGGGGGTGCCGTGACCGCCGCCGACGACATGGCGGCTGTCGCCGTTGGTGGGCAGGAACCAGTGGAAGGTGAGGGACACGGGGGCGTTCTCCGATCGTGGGGGCCGATGAGCGAGTGGGGTCACAGCAGGCCGTGGCGGGGTGGCTTGGTGCCCACCAGCACGTATCGGCCGATGTGCTGGATCTTCCAGCGGGCCGGGTCGTGCAGGGTGTGGGTGCGGGCGTCGCGCCAATGCCGGTGCAGATTGAGCGAGTTGAGGGCGGAACGGGTGCCGGACAGCTCGAAGAGGGCGCCCGCCACCTCCACGGCGGTGGCGGAGGTGTGCACTTTCGCGGCGGCCACCGCGATGGACGCCTCGGCCGCCGAGTCCTCGGTCAGCTCGTCGACGGCCGCGTCCACCGTGCGGGCCGCGGCAGCGAGCAGCGCCTCGGACGCCCGTACCTGGACGGCGAGTTCACCGAACCGCTGGACGAGGAGCGGGTCCTCGGCCGCCGTGTCGAAGCCGCTCTCGAACCAGGGCCGGCTCTTCGTGCGGACGAACTCGGCGGCCTCGGCCAGTGCGCCCGCGGCGATCCCCGCGTCGATGGCGGCATGCAGCAACTGGGCGATCGCTCCGTGGAGTTGGGGCCCTCGGAAGGTGAGGTGATGGGGGACGACACGGTCGGCGGGCACGTGGACGGCGTCGAGGCGGACGGTGCCGCTGGCCGTCGTACGCTGGCCCATGCCGTCCCAGTCGTCGACGACCGTGACCCCGTCGGCGCCGCGCGGGACGTAGGCGACGTGCAGGGTGTCGTCGGCGGTCCGGGCGAGGACGGGGATCCAGTCGGCGAAGAGCGCGCCGGTGGAGTAGTGCTTGACGCCGGTGAGGACGTACGAGCCGTCAGGCCCGGGGGCGAGGCGGGTGCGGATGTCCTGGACGTGCCGGGTGCCCGCTTCCGACTGGGCGTTGCCGAAGCGGCGCCCGGCCAGGACCTCGTCGAAGAAGAACGTCTGCTGCTCCGGCGTGCCCTGGCGGCGCAGCACGTTCACGTACACGAAGTGGTTCTGCGGGATCTGGGCGAGGCTGGCGTCGGCCGAGGCCAGCAGCCGGAAGACCTCCGCGAGGGTCTCCTGCCGTACGTCCGCCCCGCCGTGCTCGGCGGGCACGGTGACGGCGAGCAGTCCGGAGGCGGAGAGGCGGTCCAACTCCTCGCGCGGGAGCCTCCGTTCGGAGTCCCGCGCCGAGGCACCGGCGCGGAACTCCTCGGCGAGCGCGGCGGCGACGGCCAGGGCCTCGACGTCGTCGGCGATCACTTTGGCGGACATCGCCTCAGCCCGCCGCGGCCAGCAGCGGCGCGCTGCCGAGGGCCGCCGAGAACTGGTCGACCACCTGCGCGAGGGCCTCGGCCGTGGCCGGGGCGACGGTGATACCGCCGTCCTCGTCCGTGGTGATGTCCTTGTCGAGGGTGAACCAGCCCTGGACGATGTGCGCGGCGCCCATGGAGTTGAGGACCGGGCGCAGGGCGTAGTCGAGGGCGAGGACGTGCGCGGTGCTGCCGCCGGTGACGAGCGGCAGCACGGTCTTCCCGGTGAGGGCGTACTGCGGGAGCAGGTCGAGCAGCGCCTTGAGGACGCCTGAGTAGGCGGCCTTGTAGACGGGGGTTCCGATGACCACGCCGTCGGCGCGGGCGAAGAGCGCGGTCGCCTCGACGATGGCGGGATGCTTGAAGTCGGCGCCGAGCAGGGCCTCGGCGGGGATCGTGCGGACGTCGAGCGGGATCACCTCGTGTCCCTGCGCGGCCAGCCGGGCGTCCAGATGGCGCAGGAGCTTCGCGGTGCGGGAGGAGACGGACGGACTGCCGGAGACGGACAGGACGGTGGCCATGGGTTCCTCTTTCAGGAGCGGAAGCGGGAGCGGGAGCGGAGTGGGGAACGGATTCAGACGTGCGCGGAGACCGACTCGGGTTCGGTAGCGGTCTCGGTCGCGGTCGCGATCCCTGTGTCCGGCCGTCGCGCTTCCAGTTCGCGCACCAGGGGCAGCACCCGGCGGCCGAAGTACTCCACCTCCTCGTGGTAGTGGAGGAAGCCGAGGAGGAAGAGGTCGACGCCGAGCCGCTTGTAGGCGACGATCCGTTCGGCGATCTGCTCGGGCGTGCCGATCAGGCCCGTACGGAAGCCGTCGTTGTACTGGACGAGGTCCTCGAAACCGGAGTCCTGCCACATGCCCTTGCCGTCGGCGGTGGACCGTCCGGCCTGCTTCACGGCGGCGCCGAAGCCCTCGACGGCCTCGTGGTCGGCCTGGGCGACGATCTCGCGCAGGGTCTCGCGGGCCTCGGCCTCGGTGTCTCGGGCGATGAGGAAGCCGTTGAGGCCGAACTTCGGTGCCGTGCGCCCCACTTCGGCCGCGGCCTTCCGGACGTCCGCGATCTGCTCGACCACTCCGTCGTAGTCCTTGCCGTTGGAGAAGTACCAGTCGGAGACCCGGCCCGCCATGGCGCGGGCCGCGGTGGAGTTGCCGCCCTGGAAGATCTCCGGGTGCGGGCGCTCGGGGGTGTTGAGGGGCTTGGGCTTGAGCGAGAAGTCACGCAACCGGTAGAAGTCCCCGGCGAGTTCGGTGTGGTCCTCGGTCCAGATCTGGCGCAGGGCGCGGATGAACTCCTCGGAGCGGCGATAGCGTTCGTCGTGCTCCAGCCAGGGTTCACCGAGGGCGGTGAACTCGCCCTTGAACCAGCCGCTGACGACGTTGACCGCGAAGCGTCCGTTCGACAAGTGGTCGGCGGTGGCCCCGAGTTTGGCGAGGACGCCCGGGTGCCACAGTCCCGGGTGGACGGCGGCGATGACCTTCAGGCGCTGGGTGGCGAGCAGCAGGGCGAGGCTGAAGCTGGTCGACTCGTGCTGGAACTCGGCGCCGTAGCTGGCCATGTAACGGACCTGGCTGAGCGCGTAGTCGAAGCCGTTGTTCTCGGCGAGGACGGCCAGTTCGCGGTTGTAGTCGTAACCCCAGTCGGTGCGCTGCTCGATCCTGCTGGTGACCAGGCCGCCACTGACGTTGGGAACCCAGTACGCGAATTTCACGGGATTCACGGGGTCCAGAGGATTCACGGGATTCAGGGGATTCACGGGCGCTGCGGACATGCGGAACTCCTGTTGCGGATTTCGGGTACGCCGAATTCACAGGGCGCGTTCAGGACGGCGCACGGGATCGCGGAATTCAGGCGGTGCGGTGAGAACGCCGCGCACGGCTGTCCGACGACAGCGGTGCGGCCGATGGGGTGCGGCGGATCCGGGGACTCAGGCCGCGGTGCAACAGGAGGCGCTGGAGACGCGCGCGAGGTCGACATGGCGTCGCCGCGTGAGGTCCAGTCGCATCATCATGCCGTCGATCGTGGCAGCCGGCCGCGAGGGCAGTCAAGGAAAACCCGACCGGTCTCGTATCGCGGACCACCGAATTTCACGAACGTGTGACAGGGAAACCCTTGAACGGGCCGTGAAATGGACCGCATTCTGCTGGCGTGCGGACAGAGCAACTGGAATACATCGCGGCGGTCACCCGGCTCGGCTCACTGCGCCGGGCCGCCGAGGAACTCCACCTCTCCCAGCCGGCGTTGAGCGAGACCGTGCGGAACCTGGAGCGCGAACT
This sequence comes from Streptomyces sp. RLB3-17, assembly GCF_007113425.2. Lineage (NCBI taxonomy): Bacteria > Bacillati > Actinomycetota > Actinomycetes > Kitasatosporales > Streptomycetaceae > Streptomyces > Streptomyces sp. RLB3-17. The sequence continues at coordinate 1,689,720 of NZ_CP041610.2, forward strand.
CGGCGTCGATCTGCTGGAGCGCAAGCGGTCCGGCGCGCGGATGAGCGCCGAGGGACGGGAGCTGCTGCCCCACATCATCAACGTGCTGGACGCGGTGGACCGGCTGCGCGGCGCGGCCGGCGAGCAGCACCGCATCAGCCGGATGGTCCGCGTCGGCACGGTGAACGCGGCGACGGTGCCCCTGCTCATCCCGACGGTCCGGGAATTCCGCGCGGCGCATCCGCTGACGCAGGTGGAGGTGGTCGGCGCCCAGCAGACGGAGATCCACCGGGCCCTGTCGGAGGGCGGCCTCGACCTCGGCCTGGTGAACCATCTCGACGGCGACGACCTGCCCGCCGACTTCGAGACCACCGAACTGCTGCGCGGCCGACCGGTGGTGTGCCTGCGCCCGGACAGTCCGCTCGCCGCACTCGACGCGGTGTCGGCGGCGGACCTGCTGGACGGACGCGAGGCGCTGATCGCCATGCGCTCCGGGTACGTCATGCACCGCTATCTCCACCGGCTCCTGGAGGGCCGCGGCCCGGCCCTCTCGTACACGACCGACGGCGCCGAGATGGGCAAGCTCATGGTCGCCGAGGGGCTGGGCGCGACGGTCCTGCCCGACTTCAGTGTGATCGGGGATCCCCTCGAGCGGTGCGGCGCGATCACCCACCGGCCGCTCACGGACGACACGACACGCGTCCTGCTGATGCTGCGGCGCCGCCGGGCGGAGTCGGTGCCGCGTGCTGCCCACGACCTGCACGAGGCGTTCGTGCGCAGGGCGGCAGAGCTCGGCGGCCGGCTGTCGGGTCGGCCCTGACCGAGGGCGTTCAGTCCTCGTCGCCGACCGGCACCACCACGAGGAAGGCGTCCGACTTCAGGTCCATCACCACCGTCGCGGGCTGCCCCTCGGTGCGGCGCCGGGCCGCGTATTCCTCCGCCGTCCAGGATCCGCGCGGGCCTCCCGCCGGAAACCGCTCCAACACCTTCGTGCCCATCACGGCAGACACCTCCAGCTGTGACCTCGGACTCTCGTGTTCTCCCGCTTGCCCGCGATTCCCCCGGACATGTCCGTCAGGACTCCGCCGGACAGGTCCTGGGTGCATCCGACCGCCGTGTTCGCGTGGAAGAGATGACAGAGGGAACACGGAAAGCGGGTGGCCCGGTGAACGACGGAGGGACCCATGAGTGACTACGATCCCCGCCCCGGCCCGCGCTGTCTGGTGACCGGTGCCACCGGCTACATCGGCGGCCGGCTGGTGCCCGAGCTGCTGGAGGCGGGGCTCCGCGTGCGGTGTCTCGCCCGCTCGCCCGCCAAGCTGCGTGACTACCCGTGGGCGGGCGACGCGGAGGTGGTGCGCGGCGACGTCACGGACGCCGGCTCGGTCGCCGAGGCGCTGCGCGGCATCGACGTCGCGTACTACCTGGTGCACGCCCTGGGCACGGGCCACGACTTCGAGGAGACCGACCGGAAGGCGGCCCGGATCTTCGGCGAGCAGGCCCGCGCCGCCGGGGTGAGCAGGATCGTCTACCTGGGCGGCCTGACCCCGGCGGGGGTCCCCGAGGAACGCCTCTCGCCGCACCTCAGGTCGCGCGCCGAGGTCGGCCGCATCCTGCTGGAGTCGGGCGTGCCGACCACGGTCCTGCGCGCGGCCGTGATCATCGGTTCCGGCTCGGCCTCCTTCGAGATGCTCCGCTACCTCGCCGAACGCCTCCCGGTCATGGTCACGCCCCGCTGGGTGCGCACCCGTATCCAGCCGATCGGCGTACGGGACGTGCTGCGCACCCTGGTCGGCAGCGCACGGATGCCCGCCGAGGTCAACCGCGCCTTCGACATCGGCGGTCCCGAGGTCCTGACCTATCTGGAGATGATGCAGCGGTACGCCGCCGTCGCCGGGCTGCCCCGCAGGCTGATCCTGCCCGTGCCGGTGCTCACCCCCGGACTCTCCAGCCACTGGGTCGGCCTGGTCACCCCGGTGCCCGCGTCCATCGCGCGCCCGCTCACCGAATCGCTGCGCCACGAGGTCGTCTGCCACGAACACGACATCGTCCGGTACGTCCCCGATCCCCCGGGGCGTCCGATCGGCTTCGACGACGCGGTGTCGCTGGCCCTGCAACGGGTGCGGGACGCCCAGGTCACCACCCGGTGGTCGTCGGCCTCCGTGCCCGGCGCGCCCAGTGATCCCCTCCCCACCGACCCCGACTGGGCGGGTGGCAGCCTCTACACCGATCAACGCGAACAGGTGGTGGACGCGCCGCCCGGGGCGCTGTGGCGGGTGATCGAGGGCATCGGAGGTGAGAACGGCTGGTACTCCTTCCCGCCCGCCTGGGCGCTCCGTGGCCGGCTGGACCGGCTGGTGGGCGGCGTGGGCCTGCGGCGCGGACGGCGCGACGCCGCCCGGCTGCGCGTGGGCGACTCGCTCGACTTCTGGCGCGTCGAGGAGATCGAGCCGGGCCGTCTGCTGCGGCTGCGCGCAGAAATGCGACTGCCGGGCCTCGCCTGGCTGGAGATGTACGCCGGGCCCGGCGCCGAGGGCCGGTCCCGCTACCGGCAACGGGCCCTGTTCCATCCGCACGGCCTGCTGGGACACGCCTACTGGTGGAGTATCTCGCCCTTCCACGCCGTCGTGTTCGGCGGCATGGCCCGCAACATCGCCAAGGCGGCCGAGGCCGACGTACCGTCCGGGGCGTGGCGGGCCGCCGTGCCGTCCCTCTGAGTCCCGCATCCCCTCGCCGATGCCCGCATCCGCGAGGGGCCGCGGGCCCGAAGCAGTCATGGCCGCGCTCGTCGCCGCCCCGTCACAACACCGCCTCCCCCGTCCCGGAGTCACACCATGAACGTCTCGGTCGTCCTGTTCACCTCGGACCTGCGCCTGCACGACCATCCGGCGCTGCGCGCGGCGCAGGACGGTTCGGCAGCGCTGGTGCCGCTGTTCGTACGGGACGACGCCGTCGCCGAAGCGGGGTTCACGGCACCCAACCGCATGGCGTTCCTGGCGGACTGTCTGGCGGACCTGGACGGCGGACTGCGGGCGCGCGGCGGCCGCCTCGTGGTGCGCTCCGGCGATGTCGTCGCACAGGTGTGCCAGGTGGTCGCCGAGGCGGACGCCGACGAGGTGCACATGGCGGCGGGGGTCAGTGGCTACGCCCGCCGCCGCGAGGAGCGGCTGCGCACGGCCCTGGAGGGCGAGGGATGCCGGCTGCACGTTCACGACACCGTGATCACCGCGCTCGCGCCCGGCGCCGTCACTCCGTCCACCTCGGACCACTTCGCCGTGTTCACACCGTACTTCCGGCACTGGTCGCAGGAGCCGCTGCGGGACCCGGTCGCCGCGCCCCGGGCGATCCGGGTGCCGGACGGCGTCGGCTCGGAGGCAATCCCCTCCCGCACGGGCCTGTCCGGGCTGTCGGAAGGGCTGGCGCGCGGCGGCGAGTCGGAAGGCAGGAAGCGGCTCACGGCCTGGCTGCGCGCGGACATCGCCTCGTACGAGGACGGCCACGACGACCTGTCGGGCGACGCCACCTCCCGGCTCTCCCCCCATCTGCACTTCGGCACCCTCTCCCCGGTCGAACTCGTCCACCGGGCGCGCGCGGCGGGCGGCCCGGGCGCCGAGGCGTTCGTACGACAACTGGCCTGGCGTGACTTCCACCACCAGGTGCTCGCCGCGCGGCCCGACGCGGCCGTCGCCGACTACCGCACCAAACGCGACCGTTGGCGCTCGGAGAGAGCGGCGCACGAGGACATCAAGGCCTGGAAGAAGGGACGCACCGGCTATCCGATCGTCGACGCGGCGATGCGCCAACTGCGCCACGAGGGCTGGATGCACAACCGGGCACGGCTGCTGGCCGCCAGCTTCCTCACCAAGACGCTGTACGTGGACTGGCGGATCGGGGCCCGGCACTTCCTGGACCTGCTGGTGGACGGCGATGTCGCGAACAACCAGCTCAACTGGCAGTGGATGGCCGGAACGGGCACGGACTCACGGCCGGGCCGCGTCCTCAATCCGGTGACGCAGGCCAAGCGGTACGACCCGGACGGGGAGTACGTCCGGCGCTGGGTGCCGGAGCTGGCGGGGCTCGCGGGCGGCGCCGTGCACGAACCCTGGAAACTCCGGGGCCTGGAGCGCGCCGCGTACGACTACCCGGACCCCGTCGTCGAACTCTCCGAGGGGCTGGCCCGGTTCAGGGCTGCTCGGGATCGTGACTGAGCGGCATCGCAGCTGCGCGGCCGAGCAGCATCACGGCAGATGAGAGGGTGGCTCAGCGGTTCGCGACTGCGCGAGCGGCGGCACAGATTTTGCTTTCCCTAAAGATTTCTCCGGCCCGCGCAGCCGTACTGGTGGACGTTCGACACACCCGTACCGGATCCACGCACCGGATCCACCGAGCGGCCCACCGGAGCGTCACACTCCGGGCCGCCGCCCCGCCAGGAGGCTCAATGCGCATTGCACGAACCGCAGGAACCGTCTTCGTGGCAGGTGCGTTGGTCATGACTCTCGCCGCGCTCGCGTATCCCAGCATGCTCGGACTGCAGACCACGGCCGCTGATCAGAGCCGCGTCATCGCCAATACCTCGACGGGCCCGGTGACCGAGGCCGACCGCGACTTCGTCGTCAAGGTGCGGGCGGCCGGGCTGTGGGAGTACCCCGTGGGGATGCTGGGTCTGCAGAAGGGCACCACCCCGGCGGTCAGGACCGCCGGTGACCACCTGGTCAGGGGCCATGCCGCGCTGGACGAGACCGACCGCAAGGTCGCCGCCGCACTCGGCATCACCATCCCCAACAAGCCGTCTCCTCAGCAGCAGGGCTTCGTGTCGACGCTTACCGGAGAAACCGGCAAGCAGTTCGACACCGACTTCGCCAACATCCTGCGGATGACCCACGGTTCGATCTTCAACACCGTCGCCAAGATCCGGTCCACCACCAAGAACTCGCTGGTCCGCCAGCTGGCCGACCAGGCCAACGTCACGGTGCTTGACCACATCACGGTGATGGAGAAGACCGGGCTGGTCAACTTCGACCAGACGCTGTTCCAGCAGACCACCCCGCCGAAGCTGCCCGCCTCCGATCTCACGCCGCCCGCGCCCGCCCCGGGTGAGCCGACCGCCGTGCTCACCCCGCCCGCCGGCGCCTCCCCCTCGCCCACCGGGACGGTCGGCTGAGCCGTACCCGGCCCGACGGCGCGCGGGCGATCAGCCCCGGATGACCGGGACGGGCCGGTCGTACAGGGCCGAGAGGGTGCCGAGGGCGTCCCGAAGCCCGGGCGGGCGGAGCATCCCCCGCGCCGGGCGGCCTGCCCAGCCCGGCCCGCCGAGCAGCACGGCCGGGTGACCGCGGGCCCCCTTGACTCCCCACCGGGTGTCCGCGACATGCCGGGCCAAGGGCAGGTCGGCCGTCGAACGCGTCTGGGCCCACAGCAGTACGGCCTTCGGGCCCAGCCGTCGTACGGCGGCGGTCAGCGCCTCCGTCGGAACCGCCGCGCCGAACATCCGGGTGGGCAGGCCGAGTTCGACGAGCCCCGCGTGCAGCGCCTCCAGCGCCAGGCTGTGCTGTTCGCCCGGGACGCACGCCAGCACCACCGGCCCGGCGGCGGCCCGGGTTCCCTCGGGCGCGACCGGCTCGGTGGCGCGGTGCAGGGCACGTGAAATGTGCCAGGACAGCAGGTGTTCCACCTCCACATAACGGTCGCCGGAGGACTCCCACTTGCGTCCGACCGCGTGCAGGGTCGGCACCATCACCTCGTCCCAGGCGAGGACCACGCCGTAGCGCGCCACGAGAGAGGCCAGTTGGTCGCCCACGGTCGGTGCGTCGAGGCGGACCGCGGCGCGCGCGAGACCCCTGCACTCCTGGCGGACGTCACCGAGCGGGAGCGCGCCGGCCGCCTGCGAACGATGCCCGCCCGGCCGGTCGCCTCCCCCGGGCAGCTCCGGGCCGGGCCGGTTCCGCCCGACGCCCTCCTGGGCGGTCCTGGCCGCCTGGGCGGGCGGTACCCCGGCCGAGGTCAGCCGGCACATCTCCTCGAGCATGGCCACGTCCTGCGGCGTCCAGCGGCGGTGCCGTCCGTCGGAACGGACCGCGGGCCCCACCCCGTACCTCCGGTCCCAGGAACGCAGGGTCGTGGGCGACACCCCGAGGCGGCGGGCCAGGGACCCCGTCGTGACGCCCGCTTCGACGGGCCGCGCGGCCGCCTCCCGCCGCTGTGCCGGTTGGTTCTCGCCCATGCGGCGACTATACGACGCACAAACGATGCGAGTTGTCCGTCATGTGCCTCCGTTCACACGATGGGGATCACCGGGCGCGTCGCGGGAAGCGCACGGTGACCGGGAGCCCGCCCGAACCGAGGAGCCGTGGCCATGACCGTGGATTCCATCACCGAGCAGTGCGTCGACGGGCGGTGGGAGCCGCTCTCCGACACGGATCTGGCCCAGGGTCTCGTGGACGGCGACGAGGAGTGTCTGACCGCCGCCTACCACCGCTGGGGAACGCTGGTGCACACACTGGCGGGACGTTCGCTGGGAGACGCCCGGGAGGCCGAGGACGTCACCCAGCAGGTGTTCCTGGCCGCCTGGCAGGGCCGGCGGGGTTATCGCCCCGAGCGCGGCGCGTTCGTGGGCTGGCTCGTCGGCATCACCCGCCGCAAGATCGCCGACGCGCTCTCCGCGCGGACCCGCCGTACCGATCTGGTCGCCGCCGCCGGAGCCCTCCTCGGCCCGGTCGACGACACCCGGGCCCGCCCGGAGACCGTGCTCGACCGCGTCCTCCTGCGCGGCGAGCTCGCCAGACTTCCCGCGCCCCAGCGCCGGGTGCTGCACCTCGCGTTCTACGAGGACCTGACCCAGCCCCAGATCGCGCAGCGCACCGGCTGGCCACTGGGCACCGTCAAGAGCCACTCCCGGCGCGGACTGCACCAGCTGCGCCGGGGTCTGCGCGCGCAGGCCGTCGGATGAACTCCTGAGTTCGCCACCGCGAGCCGATCCACCGGCGGTCGCAGAGCCTGGTCGGGATGGACCGAGATCACGACGGAGTCGTTCCCGGACCTTCGGCCCCACCCGCGTAACGCGCCAGTTCCCACGGGTCGTGCGCGCTGAAGACCTCCACCTCGTCGCCGTGCCGCCGCACCAGTTCCCGCAGACGGGCGTGGTTGCCGAGACGCAGCGGCCGGTCCACCTCGGTGATCTGCTGGAGGACGTCCAAGCCGGGGTGTCCCCGGGGATGGTCGGGGTCGATCTCGTGGTGGAAGTAGTACGCGTCCCCGCAGTGCAGCAGCCGGCGATCACCGTCGGCGACGGCGATCGCACTGTGGCCGCGGGTGTGGCCGCCGAGCGGGACCAGCAGGATCTCGGCGTCCAGGCCCTCCAGCGGGCGCACGGCGTCGAATCCGAACCACGCCTCGCCGTACGGCTGCGCGTACGTCACCCAGTGCGGCCGGTGCGCCCACTGGGCGGGGCGGTAGCGGACGCGGTCCTCGGGGTGAGCCCCGGGGGCCGCCATCGCCGCGCGGTGTTCGGCCTCGCTCAGATGGACCTTGGCCCAGGGGAAGTCGGGCAGTCCCCCGGCATGGTCGAGGTCGAGGTGGCTGAGGACGATGTGCCGGACGTCCTCCGGGCGGAAGCCGAGCGCGGTGACCTGGTGCAGCGCGGTCTCCGCGAGGTCGAGGACGGGCTGGGCCCGGCCGAGGAAGTCCGGGCCGAGGCTCTCCTCGGGCCGCGCCACGTCCTGCGTACCGATGCCGCTCTCGACGAGGACGAGCCCGTCCCGGTCGGTCTCCACGAGAAGACAGTGGCAGACCGCGGGAAGGCTCCCCTCCTCGGTGTCGATCGTCCGCATGGAGCCGCAGTTCAGGTGATGGATCTTCACGGTGAGTCCCTTCGGTGGGTCGATTCGGTAGATCGATTCGGTGGGTCCCTCGTACGCGCCCGGTACCGCCCGCTCACGAACCCGAGCCAGCACATAGCTACCGAACGATCGTCAGCTAATTGCGAACGGTCGTTAGGTTAAAGTGACCGCATGAGCCCCCGCAAGTCCGTTGCCGAAACCGCCGCCACGCGGAGCCGGATCATCGACAGCGCCCTGACGCTGGCCTCCACCGACGGCCTCGAAGGCCTCACCATCGGCCGCCTGGCGACCGATCTGGAGATGAGCAAGGCCGGAGTGATCGGCCACTTCGGCAGCAAGGAAGCGCTCCAACTCGCCGTTCTGGCCGCGGCCGTCGAGAGGTTTCGGCTACGCGTGCCGGCCCGGGCCGTCGGCGCCAGACCCGGCACCGAGCGGCTGACGCGCGCCTTCGACGAGTGGATCGACTACATGACGGAGGGCGAGGGGCACGGCGGCTGCTTCCTCACCTCGGTGGCGAGCGAGTTCGACGGCCGCCCCGGTCCGGTTCGCGACGCGGTGCTCGACGCGCTCGCCTCATGGTCGGCGTACGTCGCGGCGGAGTTGGGCACGGCGGTCGAGGCCGGCGAACTGCCGCCGCGCACCGATGTGGAACAGCTCGCCTTCGAGCTCAACGGCGTGGCCCTGGCGGCCAATCAGTCCATCCAGCTCCATCGCGACCCGCAGGCACCCACGCGGGCCCGCCGCGCCGTCGCCCGTCTCCTCAGCGCCCCCTGAGGGCGGATCCCGCCCCGGCGGAGCGAAAAGCCACCTCTACACATAAAGAAGAAATAAGAGCACAATGAAAACAAGCGGCGCCAACCCGCATACCGCACCAGAAGCGGTCAGGCCTGCAGAGAACGAAGGAGACGACTCATGGCCAACGTCTCGCACCCCAGAAGTGACATCACGACCCACCCCGATGCATCCGAAATGCGGGAGCGGTATGACCGCATGCTCGGTGGCCACGACGTGGCGCTCGTCGACGGACCGGTGTTCCTGCTCGGTCTGTACTGCGCCGTGTCCCCGTGGATACTCCACTACACGACGAGCCAGCCCGCCCTGGCGACACACAACCTCATCATGGGCATCGCCATAGGCCTGCTGGCCCTCGGATTCACCAGGGCCCCCGAACGGATGTACGGCCTGAGCTGGGCCATCTGCGCGATGGGCGCATGGTTGATCATCTCACCGTGGGTGGTCGGAACCAGCCCGGACACCGGCGTCGTGATCAACAGCATCATCATCGGCGCGTTGGCCGTGGTGCTCGGGGCGCTGTGCGCGGTCACGACGACGAGGAACACTCCTCGGGCGTAGGCCCGACGGACACCCTTCGGAGCGGTCCCGGCGGACACTCACGGGACCAGCGCCGGAGGAACGTACCCGGGCTCAGTTCCCGTGAGTCGATGCCCGAGCTGAGCCCAGGCCCACGAAAGGAAACGAACAACCCCGCAGGCCGGCCCGTCCACACGGACCGGCCTCCGTCACGCCCGTCCCGCGCGCGTCCCGATCGAGGCAGTCGCCCAGCCACGGACAGTTGCGCAGGTGATTGCTTGCGTGTCGGCGGGGCGAAGAGCCGCAGGTCTTTGGATACCCGCGTCTCTTGATACCCGCGTCTCTAGATACCCGCGCCGAGCGACCAGCTGGGGGTGCTGCCCGCGAGGCGGCAGGTGAGGAAGTACAGCGGAATCGGCGGCGTGTACGGCGAGTCGCCCTCGGGCCGGTGGATCAGACGGGGGCGCGCGGCCCGTGAGCGCAGCAGGGCCCGGGTCCAGGACGGGTCGGCCAGCCGGGCGCCCACCGCGTAGCTGATGGAGGGCGGCCAGGTGACGCCTATGTGGGAGCCGGAAGGGACGATCCACCACCACCGCTCGTCGTCGGCGAAGACACAACCGACACGGGGCAGACAGTCCATGATCCGTTCCCCGTGCTCCGGGGAGGTGCCCACGGCGTCGTATCCCAGCCCGGCGGACAACTCGGCGGGTATCGCCAGTCGTGCCGGGGACTCGTGCGGCGGCGCGGTGGGGAGGTACATGCGCAGGCCGAGGACGGCGGGATACGGGCGCGGTTCGACGGCGGCGGTGTGATCGCGGCCGTCGGGGGCCTGGAGACGGTCTCGGCCGTCGAGGGCGGAGAGGTGGTCGCCCGGGTGTCCGGCGGGCTGGTGATCGCGCAGGTCAGGAATGTGCTGTCGTTCCATCAGATAAAGATCCTTCGGCCGAGTGGGGGATGGGCCGGGCCATGGTCACGGTCGCCGGCGAGCCGGTCGACACGATGTCTCCTCCCTTCGACGGCAGTACGGCCCAGACGATGCGTCCGGAGCCGTCGGCGGTGTCTGTGACGCCCCAGTCGCTGCTCAGGGCGCCGACCAGCAGGAGCCCACGTCCACCCTGGTCGTCGGGCCCCGGCCGGCGCTGGGCCGGAAGGCTCCAGCCGCGGTGCTGGTCCTCGACCTCGATGTGGAGCCGCTCCTCGGCGACCTGGACTCTGCACACGATCCACTCACTCGCCGTGTGCGTCAGCGCGTTGGTGACGAGCTCGGAGGTCACCAGGATCGCGTTGTCGCGGGTCTCGGGGTCGATGCCCCACTCGGTGAGCCACTCACGGACGTCTCTTCGGGCCATACCCACCGAGGCGGGGGCCGCGGGCAGGGCGAACACACCTGCCCGATGGGGACGTTCGTCCCCTGGTGGTAGGCCCAAAGGCTGGGGGAGGGAGGGCGGGGTCATCGCCGTTCGCCTTTCGTCTGCCTTCGCACCACAAGCGGTGCCAATGCCGTCCCCCGTGGCCTCGCACTGCCGCGAGATGCACACAACTCGCCGCGCAAGACGTCATGTTGCAGCCCCGTCTCCCCCAACTGGGCCGCACAGCCACCCCCTTCACCGGGCCAGGGACGATAGGACCACTGTGGCAGCTGCCAACAACACCTCGCAACCGACAAGTTGAAAATTGCAATGTGCCAGGTGCATGCTTCCCCCGTTGACGGATGATCGTGACAGACTGCGACCTCGAAGCCCGCTGTGAGGGGGGTAAGGCGTGTCCACGGAGACCGACTGGGGCGGCGCCCCCTCCGTTCTGCGCATGATTCTCGGCAAGCAACTCGAGGAGCTGCGCACCCAGGCCGGGCTGACATTCGAGCAGGCGGGCGAGGCCATCGGCGTCAGCCACTCCACCATCCGTCGGATGGAAGCCGCCAAGGTGGCCCGGCTCCGGCTCACCGACGCCGAGAAGCTCCTCCAGACGTACGGCGTGACGGACCAGCAGGAGATCGACACCTTCCTGAAGTCGGTCCGCGAGGCCAACAAGCGCGGCTGGTGGCACACGTACCGCGATGTCCTGCCCGACTGGTTCGCGGCGTATCTGAGCCTGGAGCAGGCGGCCCTCCAGATCCGCGCGTACGAGGCGGAGTTCGTGCACGGGCTGCTACAGACGGAGGCGTACGCCCGCGCCCTGCTCGGCGCGGGCAATCCGCACGCCTCGGCCGAGGCGACCGAGCGCCGGGTCGCGCTGCGCATGCGCCGTCAGGAGCTGCTGTCCCGGCCCGCTCCGCCGCGCGTCTGGGTGGTGATGGACGAGACCGTGCTGAGGTGGCCGGTCGGCGGGCCCGAGGTGATGCGCGCGCAGATCGACCATCTGATCGCGGTCAACAGGCTCCCCCATGTGACCCTGCAGATCATGCCGTTCAGAAACGGCCCGCATCCGGCCATGCGGGCCGGCGCGTTCCATCTCTTCCGGTTCAGGGCACCCGAGTTGCCGGACATCGTCTATCTGAGCGGCCTGGTGGGCGCCGTCTACCTCGACAAGGACGACGACGTCGTGGTGTACCGCGAGGCCCTGGACCGGCTGGGCGCACAGTCGGCGCCCGCCAGGAAGACCGAGGAACTTCTCGGTGCGATTCGCAAGGAGCTATGAGTGCACCACCACATACGCAACGGTATGCCGTCCCGGGAACTGGGCACACAGGGCTGGTCCAAGCCGTGGAGCGACGACGCGGGCGGCGCCTGCGTCGAGGCGAAGAAACTGGGCGACGGCCGGATCGCGCTGCGTCAGTCCACCGATCCCGAAGGGCCCGCCCTGGTTTTCACGCCCCGTGAAATGACGAGCTTTCTTGCGGGCGTCAAGGCGGGGGAGGCCGACTTCCTCCTCTGACAACCTTGTCTGATTCCTATGTCCTGCTTCTTTCCCCCACGAAGTTCTCTTTTCCCACGAAGTTCTTGTTCCCCACGAACACCAGCCGTGTACCGACGACTTGATGGGAGGGGCGGCGTTGCCCGACAACGGATGGCCTGCCGACCGTATCGACACCGAGAGCGCACACTCCGCGCGCATCTACGACTACATCCTGGGCGGTAAGGACTACTATCCCGCCGACAAGGAGGCGGGCGACGCGATGGCGCGGGAGTGGCCCGCCCTGCCGATCCACATGAAGGCCAACCGCGACTGGATGAACCGCGCGGTGGCCTATCTGGCCAAGGAGGCGGGGATACGCCAGTTCCTCGACATCGGCACCGGCATCCCCACCTCCCCCAACCTCCACGAGATCGCCCAGTCGGTGGCCCCCGACTCCCGGGTCGTCTACGTGGACAACGACCCCATCGTCCTCACCCTGTCGCAGGGTTTACTGTCGAGCACCCCCGAGGGCAAGACCGCGTACGTCGAGGCGGACATGCTCGACCCGGCGACGATCCTGGGCGCGGCGGAACTGCGCGACACCCTCGACCTCACCCGGCCGGTCGCCCTCACGGTGATCGCGATCGTCCACTTCGTCCTGGACGAGGACGACGCGGTCGGCATCGTCCGGCGCCTCCTGGAGCCCCTTCCCTCGGGCAGCTACCTGGCGATGTCCATCGGCACCGCCGAGTTCGCACCCGACGAGGTGGCCCGCGTCGCCCGCGAGTACGCGGCCCGCAACATGCCCATGCGGCTTCGCACCCACGCGGAGGCCGAGGAGTTCTTCGAGGGCCTCGAACTCGTCGAGCCCGGCGTCGTCCAGGTCCACAAGTGGCACCCGGACGGCACGGAGACGGGCATCCGCGACGAGGACATCGCGATGTACGGGGTGGTGGCCCGCAAGCCGTAGGCCGTCCGCTCCCCACCACCCGTGCCGCCGGCCCCACGCGAAAGGGGCCCGGCGGCACGGGTGTCCCTGCGGGTGCCAGGCGGCACGGGCGTTCTCGTCGGCCGAGCGCCCGGGCCTGTCCGGCTCAGGCGTCCGCCGTGGAGTCCAGCAGGGCCGCGCACTCGGTCGCGAGGGCCGCCATGCCGTACGTCCGGGCCACGCGCAGGGCCTCTCGCAGCAGTCCGGAGGCGTGGGCGGCGGCGCCGGGGCGGTCGGACCTGCGCAGCGCGCGGGCCTGGGCCAGCCGGAGGCGGGCCAGCTGGGGCTGCGAGGAGCGGACCGGTTCGGTCGCGGTGCGGAAGTGGGAGAGGGCGGTGTCCGGCTCTCCGGCGGCCAGGGCCAGCAGTCCGCGGGCCCGGGCGGTCGGCCCGATCAGCACGGTGGGCCAGCCCGCGAGGGCGATCTGCTCGCCGTCGTGGGCGGCGAGCCGCTCCCTCAGTGCCGGCAGGACCTGGCGCAGCTCGGCCTCGAATCCGCCCCGGGCGTCGAGCGCGGCGCTCACCTCGGCCAGCAGCACCAGCGTGGGCACCGCCCATCCGGAGGGCGGGAACCGGCTGAAGTCGGCGGTGTCGTGGGCGAATCCGACGAGCCGGTCCGCCCCTTCGGCGTACTGACCCGTCTCGCACAGCGCGAGGGCGAGCCCGGCCCGCCAGACGGGGAAGTAGCCGTGCCGTTCGACGGTGTCGGCCAGACCGGAGGCGAACAGGTCCGCCATCCGGCCCTGTTCGCGCAACAGCCAGTAGGCCTGGCCGAGGCGGGTCTGGTGCAGGTTGTCGGCGGGGACGGCCAGATCGGCGGGTAATCGCTCGACGAACGTCAGCGCGTCGCCGAGGATCCAGCCCGCGGCCTTGTCGAACCGGCCGTGCCACAGGTCGAGCAGGGCGTCCAGGGTGTGCTGCTGCCAGGTGGTCAGCACGCCGCGGGTGTCCGCGGCGTGCTTGCGGTACTGGTTCGCCGTGGCCAGCGCGCTGTACACCTTCCCGGCCCGCAGCTGGTCGAGGGCGACGGCCATGAGCGCCTCGCCGCGGAAGTACGCCGAGCCGTGCCGGGCCGCGGCGTCCCGCAGGCGTTCGGAGAGCGTCAAGGACTCGGCGGTGGACATGAAGTCGTACAGTCCCCACCGGCATTCGGTGAGCACCTCGCAGGCCACCTCGTCGTCCTTGCCGTCCACGGACAGCCTGCGCAGTGTGCTGCGCGCCAGCCGTGCGCCCTGCTCCGGGCCCGCCTGGCCGGCGGCGGTGTCCTGGCTGACCGCCATGGACAGCTTCTTCGCCAGGTGCGCGTTGAGCCTGAGGCGCAGTCCGGCGGCCTCGACGCTCCCGTCGTCACCCAGCGCGGCCAGGCTCTCCCTGATCAGCTGGAGCAGTTCGTGGTCGACCTGACCGGGGTCCGACCAGCGGCGGGCCATCCTGATGACGGCCTCCGCCCGGGCCGTGGGATCCGCCTCGGCGCTCGCGTACGCCGCGCGGTAGAGCCGGTCCGCTTCGCGCATGTCCCCGGCGGTGTGGCTGAGGTCGCCGCGCCGCAGCAGCCGGTCGAACTCGTCCCGATGTCGGGCGGTGTCCGAACCTCCCCTGCTCGCACCGGACTTGACGAGCTTGGCCGCCCGCTCCCCCGGGCCCGGGCCGATCGTCTTGGAGATCCGCTCGGTGGACGGATCGGGAACCAGGGCGAGCAGCGCGCCCTTCGCCTCCAGCCGTTCGTCGCACAGCTGCGCGAGCTCGTGCGTGACACGTCGCTGGCCCGTCTCGATCCTGCTCAGAAAGCTGCGGCTGCAGTGCACCTCTTCGGCCAGCTCGCTCAGTGACTTGCCGGCCGCCGTCCGACGTCGGCGCAACTCTGCGCCGAACGCGTTCTCTTCGATCGCGATCCTCCCAACGGCCCGCTCCCCGCCCTGTGTTGCCAGAAAGCGTTGGCAACAGCCGACCGCTCCACGTTGCCGCGGAAACCCACCACTCTGTCTGTGAGCGAGCTTACAGCGAGCAAGGGTGCGAGCACCGGCGGACAGGAGCACTGGTCATGGGATCGGACGAAGCCAAGGTGGTGGCGGCCGTCGACTTCGGCACCCACGGCACCGGCTTCGCCTGGACGGTGCGAACGCCGCTCAACGACGATCCGCTGACCAGGCGGGTCCAGTTCTTCACCCGGTTCCCCGGCCGGCAGCTGGACAGCGCGAAGAACCTGACCGCGATCCTGGTGACGGACGACGGGGACACCGTCGCCTGGGGCCACGAGGCGCGCGCTCGGTGGGTCGAGGCCCTGGCGAAGCGGGAGACCGAAGGGCTCGGCTACGCCTACGCCTTCAAGACGGCCCTGAAGAGCGGCGGTTCGATGGCGGACCTGCCGATCACGGGCGGCTTCGTCGACCGCTCCGACCGCGGTCTGATACGGGAACTGGTGACCGCCTACCTCAAGGAGATCCGCGAACTGGCGACCGCGGAGATCAAGAGGATGACGTACACGGAACGAGAGGTCCGCTGGTGCATCACCGTCCCCGCGATCTGGGACGACGAGGACAAGGCGGTGCTGCGGCGGCTGGCCGTGGACGCGGGGTTCCCCGGTGATCCGGAGCGGCTGCTGCTGGCCATCGAGCCGGAGGCGGCGGCCCTGTACTGCCATCTGCGGATGCCCGACGCCGCCTCGGGTCCGCACCGGCGGCCCCGGCTGCCCCTGCACCTCGACGGCTTCCGGTCCGTGGTGGTCGACTGCGGCGGCGGCACGGTCGACATCACGGCGTACGAGTCGCACGGCGACGCCGGTCCGTCCATCGCGCTGCGCGAGATCGGCCTCGCCACCGGTGGGTGGCTGGGTTCGGAATACGTCAACCAGGCCTTCCTCGACAAGACGCTCGGCGACCGCTTCGGACCGGCGGCCTTGAAGCGGATCGAACGGGATCACCCCGGCGAGCTGCTCGAGCTGTCCGAGCAGTGGGAGCGGGCCAAGGCGACGGTGGAACTGGACCGGGAGGCGGATGCGGTCGCCCATGTGCTGGACCCGGTGCGGATCGAGGTTCCGGTCACCGTGTGGGACCTCCTGGACGAGCAGGTGCGGACGCGGCTGACACACGACGCCGCCGGCCTGCCACGGCAGATCGTGCTGCCTCCCGAGGAGGTGGAGGGGCTGCTCGACGAGAGGGTGGACGGCATCCTGGACAAGGTCGCGGAGCAGCTCGCGACCATCGGCAGGACCAGCGGCGCGGGCGCCGAGCCGGAGACCCTGGTCCTGGTCGGCGGATTCGCCCGCTCCCCGTGGCTGTGCGAGCGGATGCGGGCCCGCTTCGGCGATCGGCACCGCATCCTCGTCCCGCCGGACCCGGCCCTCGCCGTCCTGGAGGGCGCCGTCCACTTCGCCTACCGGCCGGACGTGTTCGTCTCCCGGCAGGCCAAGTACACCTACGGCTTCGAGACGGCCAAGCCCTTCGAGGAGGGGGTCGACTCCACGATGCGCATGTACCGCGACGACGAGGGCGACCTCCTGTGCGTCGGCCGCTTCGGTGTCGCGGTCCGACGCATGGACAGCGTGCGGGTGAACGACGCCCACCCCTTCCGGATCGTGCCGGTCCGCGAGGACCAGGACGAGCTCGACGTACGCCTGTACCGCTCCGCGAAGACCGATCCCCGGTACGTCGACGAGGACGGGTCCGAGGAGATCGGCCGACTCACCGTCGACCTGTCCGGCACTGTCGGCAGACCGCTGCGGGAGCGTCCGATCATGCTGCTGTTCTACTTCGGCGCCGCCGAACTCCGGGTCGAGGTGTTCGACCCCGCCACCGGGGGGACCAGCCGGGTCTCCGTCGACTTCGACCGCGTATAGCCATGGCCTGCCGCCCCGAAGGAGGAGACGTGCTGTTCAACCGCGACAAGGGCAAACGGCCGCAGGAAGTGAGCATCAGGCTGGACGGCTTGGACACCCTGGAGTCGCGGATCCGGAAGCTGGAGGCCGCTGCGGACGACCAACGGGCCGCACTCGCCGCGCTCGACCCGCTGGGTGACCGGCTGATCGAGTTGAGGATGCGCCAGGAACGCGCGGAGGAACGGGCCCGGACGCTGGAGACGGCCGTCGCGGACACCCGCCGCGTGCTCGACGAGCAGAGCGAGGTACTGGACCTGGTGCGGGTCACCCAGGTCGCGGAACGGGCCGATCTCACCCGTGAGGACTTTCTCGTCCACTACGAACTCGCGCAGCGGTTGCGGGCGTTGTACACCCAGCGGATGCCCGACCTGATCCAGCCTCGGCTGACGGCGGAGCGGCCCCGTGACGTCGTACGGCGCCAGGCGCAGTTGATCAGCCGGCTGTGTGTGGTGCTGTTCGGCCCCGACGAGCAGGGTGGGCTCGGCGAGCCCGACCTCGCCCAACTGGCCCGCATCGCCACCGACGCCGGGGTGGTGGGGCTCGACGCACGCCACCAGCGGCTGTTGGAGCGGGTCGGCACGGAGGCCGCCCATCTGTTCCGGGCCATGACTGTCAGTGGCCATGCCAGCCACTTCGACTTCGCGGTGGAACCCGGCGCCCCGGCGGATCCGGAGGAACACGCCCTCTGGCCCTCGTGCGAGGCCGGGCGACCCGTCGCCTTCGTGGTGTGTCCGGGATACCGGGCGGCGGACCGCCGGCTGCTGGAGACCTTCGTCTACACCGAGGCCGAGGGCTGACGCCGGGGGTTTCGTTCGATGTGCTGTCCGGCCCTCGGGTCCGGGGCGGACAGAAGGATTTCGGTCCGGGGCGCGCGGGGGGCGCTCCGGCCCGGAAGGCCACAGGGCCCGAGGGGGGACCGGGTTGGGGGACCCGGGGGAAGGGGAGCGGAGTCGCCGCATCGGCTCCGCTCCCCTTCCGATGCGCGCGTCCCGGCCGCCGTTATTCGCTGGCCGGGAGCGCATCCGGTCGTTCACACTCGCGCGGTGACAAGAACTGTGAGTGCGTGGGTGACCTCGGGCGACGAGTTCCTCGGGAGCGCGGGGCCCTTCGCCGTGGACGTCCCCTGGTGGTCGGAAGTGGGTCCGGTCGTGGGGTGGCTGGAGGGGCTCCTCGGGGTGCCCGTGCTGGTACTGCGTCTGCTGGACGTGCAGGGGGGCGCGGGCGGGCGGGACGGTCATGTGACGTACCACGTCGAGGCGTTGGAGCGTTCGGCGAGTGGTCTGCTGGATCAACGTCGCGTCGATACCGTGGTGTTGGACGGTGCGGAGACGCTCAGATCGCCGTGGGCCCGGGCGGAGGGGCTGCGCGAGCTGCTCGACTGGGCGGCCGGGGAGCTGGCTTCGGCGGGGCGGCCTGTGATCGGTCCGGTCGTACAGCGGCGTACCTGGAATCTGTCCGGGCTCTTTCGTCTGCCCACCGCGCGCGGTCCGGTGTGGCTCAAGGCGACACCGCGCTTCGCGGCGGACGAGGCCGCCGTCATCGCCGCGTTCGCGGGGGTCGACCCGGGGCTCGTTCCCCCGCTCCTCGGCGTGGGTGAGCGGCGCGTCCTGATGGAGCACATTCCCGGTGAGGACTGCTGGGGGGCCTCGCCTGAGACGGTCGGCGCGGCGGTGGGGCGGTTCGTTGCCGCGCAGGCCGCGGTCGCCTCCGGGGGTTCGGGTGGGTGCGGCCTCGTGGCGGGGGTGCGGGACTGGCGCGCGCCGGTTCTCGAGGTGGCGGTTCGTGATCTGCTCGACGGGCCCCTCGCCGAGGAGTTGACCGAGCGGGAGGTGCGGGGAGCCCGGGAGTTGGCCGGGCGGTGGGAGCTTCTGTCGGAGTGCGGGCTGCCCGACACACTGGTGCACAGTGACTTCCACCCCGGGAACTGGCGCAGCGATGGTGGGGCGCCTGTCGTGATGGACTTCGCCGATGCCCATTGGGGCAATCCGGTGCTCGACGGTCTGCGCGTCCAGGGCTTCCTTCCCGAGTCGGGTCGTGCGGCGGCCGCCCGGGACTGGGTGGCGGCCTGGAAATCCCGGGTGCCCGGCAGTGACCCGGCTCGGGCGCTCGATCTCGCCGAGCCGCTGGCCCATCTCACGTACGCCGTCCGCTATCAGGAGTTCCTGGACGGCATCGAACCCTCGGAGCGGCCCTACCACCGGGGGGATCCGGTGGACGAGGTCCGGGCGGCGTTGCGTTGCGCGTCGCTCGGGTGATCCCTGCGCCGACTGTGGGTGCGTGGGTCGGGGCCGTGGCGGTACGTCGAGCCCGTCGCCGCCGGATCAGGCGTTGCCCTATAGGGAGCCGTTTCCAGATCCGGACGTAAGCGACGGGCTTGCGACGTACCGCCGCGGCCCCTTCCGTGTGTCCTCGGGTGCGGCAAGTGGGGCGTTCACGTGCCGGCGGGCTCCGTGTCCGGGATCGAAGGGGTCAGGTACTCCTCCTTGATCTCCTTCGGGCCGAAGGGCCATACCTTTTCCAGGTTCGCCCAGACGACGAAGGCGACGCAGCCCAGGGCCACCCAGGCCAGGGACCATTCGATGGGGTGGCGGCCCGGGGAGTTCTTGTCGGCGTAGCCGTAGATCGTGAGCCAGCCGACGAGGGCGAGGAGGCTGGGGATCGGGTAGAGCCACATCTTGTAGGGACGGCGGAGGGTGGGCTGGCGCTTGCGCAGGACGGAGAGGGCGACGATCTGGGCCAGGGCCTGGACGATCACCATGACGGTGGTGAGGAGTTGGATCAGGGTGGCCAGGTCGGTGTGGCGGCCGATGAGGAAGCCGATCGCCGTGATGACGCCCATGGTCGCCAGGCCCAGCATCGGGAAGCGGTGCTTGGGGTGCAGCTTGGCGTACGGGCGGAAGAAGACGCGCTCGCGGGCGGCGTCGTAGGGGACGCGCGAGCCGCCGAGGAGTCCGGTGAAGACCGAGGCGAACGCGGTGATGAGGATGAGGACCGTGACGGTGTCGGCGGCTCCCTTGCCCCAGGTCTTTTCGAGGACGGCCGAGGCGACGGAGGTGGAGGCGATGTCCGTCGGATCGGTCATGCGGTTCCAGTCGATGACACCGAGCGTGCCGATCTGGAGGAGGAGGTAGATCGCCATGATGCCGAGGATGGAGAAGACGATGGAGCGGGGCAGGGTGCGGCCCGGATCCTTGATCTCGGCGCCCATGTACGCGGTGGTGTTGTAGCCCAGGTAGTCGTAGATGCCGATGGTCAGGCCCGCGGCGAAGCCGATCCAGAAGTGGCTGCTGGTCAGTTCGAAGGCGTGCGCCGGGTAGGTGAAGGCCAGATGGGGGCTGAAGTCGGTGGCCGCGGCGATGATCACCAGGAGGACCGAGGTGATCATGACCGCCCACATGACCGCCGTGATGCGGGCGATGTGTTCGATTCCGCGCCACAGGAGCAGCACCACGAGGGCGACGACGGCCAGGCCGATGAGGTCGCCCGTCGTCTTGCCCATGTCGGGGGCCAGGTAGCCGAGGTACTGGACGAAGCCGACCACGCCGGTGGACATGATCAGGGGGATGAAGAGCATCGCCGTCCAGACGAACAGGAACGGCATGAGGCGTCCCGTGCGGTACTGGAAGGCCTGGCGGAGATACACGTAACTGCCGCCGGAGCCGGGCATGGACGCGCCCAGTTCGGCCCAGATCAGTCCGTCCGCGAGGGCCAGCAGCGCGCCCGCGACGAAACCGATGATCGCCTGCGGGCCGCCGAACGCGGCGACCATCAGCGGGATCGTCACGAACGGGCCGATGCCGCACATCTGGCTCATGTTGATGGCGGTGGCCTGGAACAGGCCGACGCGGCGGACGAAACCGCCGGTGGGTGGCGGGCTACCGGACATAGGGGTCTCCTGATATCGGGACGCGGGGAGGCGGGCTCCCCTTCGGCCGGCCCGGCGAGGCTGACTGGGCGATAAAGTTAAGGAGACTTACTAGATGCGTCAAGAGGGTGTCAGGCATGCGTGAGAATGGTGCGATGCCCGCCAGCGACGCCATAGCGCAGCCCGAACAGCCCTGGAACCGGCAGCGGCTGCGCAGTACCAACGAGCGGCTGCTGCTCGACCGGCTGCGCACGGGCGGCGCCGCCTCACGGGCTCAGCTCGCACGGGAGACGGGGCTGTCCAAGCCGACCGTCTCCAGCGCGCTCGCGGCCCTGGAGGAAGCGGGGCTGGTGCGTGAGGCGGGCACGCACGCACCCGAGCGCGGCCGGGTGGCGGTGCTCTACGCCCCGGATCCCGCGGCCGGATACGCGCTCGGCATCGACATCGGGCGCAGCTGGCTGCGGGTGGCGGTCGCCGATCTGGACGGCGGCGTGGTCGCACGCGCCGATGTGCGCAATCGGGCGCGCAGTTCGGGCGCCATGGCCGACCTCGTCGTCTCCACCGCCCGTCAGGTCGTCGCCAACTCCGGCCTGGGAGCGCACGAGGTGGCGCACGCGGTGGTGGGCACCCCGGGCGTGTACGACGGGGAACGGCGCCGGGTGCGGTACGCGATGCATCTGCCCGGGTGGGGCCGCGCGGGTCTGTTCGACCGGATGCGCGAGGAGCTGGGCATCCCGCTGGAGGTGCACAACGACGCGAACCTCGCGGCGCTCGGCGAGTACACGTACGGCGTCGGCGCGGGCAGCCGGCTGTTCGCGTACATCCTGATCGGCACCGGTCTCGGCATGGGTGTGGTGAGCGAGGGGCGGCTGTTCACGGGGGCGCACGGCGGGGCCGGGGAGATCGGGTTCCTGCCGTGGCCGGGGCTGCAGAAGCCGGAGAAGCTGGAGGACGCGGTGTCGGGGGAGGCCGTCGTCGAGGCCGCGCGGCAGTTCGGCATGACCGGCCAGCTCACGGCCAAGGCCGTGTTCGACGCGGCGCGCGCGGGGGACTCCGCCGCGGTGCGCGCGGTACGGCTGGAGGGTGAGCGGATCGCCTACACGGTGGCCGCGGCCGCCGCGGTGCTCGATCCCGATCTGGTGGTGCTCGGCGGCGGCGTGGGCCACAGCATCGACCTGCTGCTGCGGCCCGTGCGCGAGACCCTGCGTACGCTCACGCCGCTGCGCCCGAAGATCGTGCCGAGTCGGCTGGGCGAGGACGCGGTTCTGCTGGGCGCGGTGGCGACGGCCCTCGGGACCGCGAGGGACGTGGTGTTCGAGCGACGCTCGGCGTCCTGAGCGGGGCACTCGCCTTCGGTGATTGACACGGATTGCTCGGCCGCCTAGCTTGTGCGCCAGTTAGTAAAGTTTCCTAACTTGCAGGCCCGGCTCGCACCTCCCTGCTCCCGCCCCTCCCTTGCTCCTGCCTCACAGTGCCGACATGCAGTCTCGTAGCGCGGATGCTCCCCACCCCCAAGGAGACCACCGTGTTCCATCACCCTGCCCCAAGACGGCGTTCCGCCACGGCCGCCGTCGCCCTGTGCCTCCTGTGCACCCTCTCGACCAGCGCGTGGGCCGGGTCCCGGAGCGCGGGACCCGACGCGGCCGCACGCGTGCCGGTCACCCCGGTGCCCGCCACCGCGGGCAGCACCACCGCGCTGTCCGGGTACGCGATCCAGTCGACGGCCAAGGTCACGGACGCGGCGTCCGACGTCTCGAGCCCGGGCTATCCGGCGAGCGGCTGGTACCCCGCGGGTTCCCGCTCCACCGTCCTCGCGGCGCTGCTCGCGGACGGGAAGTACGCCGACCCGTTCTTCTCGACCAACCAGCAGAAGATCCCCAAGGCCGACTTCCAGGTCCCCTGGTGGTACCGCTCGGACTTCACGGTCGCCGACACCACCGAGCGCAGCTACCTGGACTTCAGCGGCGTGATCTCGGCGGCCGACGTCTACGTCAACGGCAGGCAGGTCGCCACCGCCGCCGATGTCGTGGGCGCCTACACACGGCACGAACTCGACATCACCTCGCTGGTGCGGTCGGGCACGAACACGGTGGCCTTCCGCATCCGGCCCAACACGCCCAACAAGAACCTGACCATGGGCTGGTTGGACTGGCTCCAGCCCCCGCCCGACCAGAACATGGGCATCGTGCGTGACGTTCTCGTCCGCCGGGGCGGTCCGGTCGCACTGCGCGACGCACACGTCGTCACCGACCTCGCCGTCCCCTCGCTCGCCTCCGCGGACCTGACGGTCAAGGCACAGGCCCGCAACGAGACGAGCGCTCCTGTCACGGCGACGGTGTCCGGCACCATCGGCCCGGACGCCTCCTTCAGCAAAACCGTCTCCCTCGCCGCGCACGAGACGAAGACCGTCACCTTCTCCCCCACCGACACCCCCGGCCTGCGGCTGAGCGCGCCGAAGGTGTGGTGGCCCGCGGGCATGGGCGGACAGCCGCTGTACGGCCTCGACCTGACGGCCTCCGTCGGCGGCAGCGCCTCGGACACCGCGCACGAGCACTTCGGCATCCGCGAGGTGAAGGCGCCGCTCAACTCCGACGGCGCCCGGCAGTACAGCGTCAACGGCCGCAGACTGCTCATCAAGGGCGGCGGCTGGTCCCCGGACGAGTTCCTGCGCTGGGACCGGAGGTATGTCGAGGACCGGCTGAAGTACGCGCTCGACCTCGGCCTCAACACCATCCGTCTCGAGGGCCACCTCGAGCCGGACGAGTTCTTCGACCTCGCCGACCGGTACGGCATCCTCACGCTGCCCGGCTGGGAATGCTGCGACAAATGGGAGGGGAACGTCAACGGCAGCGAGGCCGGCGACAAGTGGACCGTGTCCGACTACCCCGTCGCCAAGGCGTCGATGGCCGCCGAGGCCGCCCGGCTGCGCGACCACCCGAGCGTCATCTCCTTCCTCATCGGCAGCGACTTCGCGCCGGACGCGACGATCGAGAAGAACTACCTCGACGCGCTGGACGCCGCCGACTGGCCGAACCCCGTGGTCGCCGCCGCCTCCGACAAGTCCTCCCCGATCAGTGGCAGTTCGGGCATGAAGATGACCGGTCCCTACGACTGGATCCCGCCGAACTACTGGTACGCCAAGCGCGAGGGCGGCGCCACCGGCTTCAACTCCGAGACCAGCGCGGGCCCCGACATCCCCACCCTCGACACCCTGCGTCGCATGATGTCGCCCGCCGAGCTGGACACCCTGTGGAAGAGCCCGACCACCAAGCAGTACCACCGCTCACCGTCGTCGACCTTCGGCACGCTCAAGCTGTACGACGACGCGCTCGCGGGACGGTACGGAGCGCCGAGCGGCCTGACCGACTACGTACGCAAGGCACAGCTCGCCCAGTACGAGAACGTACGCGCGCAGTACGAGGCGTACGGGCGCAACGCCACCGACTCCGCCCAGCCCGCGACCGGGGTCGTCTACTGGATGTTCAACAGCGGATGGACGTCGCTGCACTGGCAGTTGATGGACCGTTACCTCGACCAGGGCGGTGCCTACTTCGGCGCCAGGAAGGCGAACGAGCCGCTGCACATCCAGTACTCCTACGACACCCGTTCGATCGTCGTCGTGAACAACCGGCACGCCTCCGCGTCCGGACTCACGGCCCGGGTCACGCTCTTCAACACCGACGGCACGCAGAAGTACGACAGGACGGCGACCGGGGTGGACGTGAACGGGGACGGCGCCCACAGCACCCCCCTCACCGTGCCGTCCTCCGTGAGCGGCCTGTCGACGACCTACCTGGCACGCCTCGTCCTCACCGACGCCGAGGGCAAGGAGGTCAGCCGCAACGTCTACTGGCTGTCCACCAAGTCCGACACCCTCGACTGGGCCAAGACCGACTGGTACTACACGCCGACGACGAGCTACGCGGACCTCAAGGGGCTCAACTCCATGGCACAGGTGCCGGTTTCGGCGACGGCCACGACCTCGGCCGGCACGGACGGCGCGTCCACGACGACGGTGACGCTACGGAACACCGGGACCGGGAAGACTCCGTCCCTGCTGACCGACGTGCACCTCGTGGACGCCGCAGGCAAGCCCGTCCTGCCCGTTCGGTGGTCCGACAACCAGGTCAGCCTGTGGCCCGGCGAGTCCACAACGGTCACCGCCACCTACCGGACGGCCGACCTGCATGGTTCGGCCCCCCGGGTTCGGGTCTCGGGATGGAACACACCGGAGACGACCGTCCCGGCGGCCGGCACCCGATCGACCCGACACGGAGGGTGACAGTGGCCCACATGTTTCACGCCTTGTGACGAAGAACGTGCCGAACTCCGGTGCGTGAGAGGGCGGGCCCGTTTCCGGGCCCGCCCTCTCGCTCGTTCGTGCTCAGCTCACGTTGAGCGCCGTGTCGTCGAGGACGAACGACGTCTGCAGGGTGGAGCCCTCGGTGCCGGTGAACTTGACGGTGACCGTCTGCCCGGCGTAGCTGGACAGGTCGAAACTGCGCAGCGTGTAGCCCGACGCGGCGTTCAGGTTCGAGTACGTGGCGAGCGTCGACAGGACCGTGCCGCTGCTGTTGAGCACCTGGGCCTTGAGGGTGTCGTAGGCCGTGGTGGTGGTCGTCTCGGCCGTGTCCACGTGGAGATAGAAGTTCAGGGTGGCCGCGCAGCCGGACGGGATGGTGACCGACTGGGAGAGCGTGTCCGTGTTGGCCGAGCCGTAGCCGTTCAGCCAGGCCTTGTAGGAGCCCGTACGAGCGGCCTCGCCGGAGCTGTTGGTGATGACACCGCTGGTCGCGGTCCAGGACGTGTTGCCGGACTCGAAGCCGGGGTTGGCGAGCAGTTGGGCGGCCGTGCAGGTACCGCCGCCCCCTCCACCGCCACCGCCGCCGCTGCTGCTGCCGCCCGCGAGCCACTCGGTGGCGTTCAGGGCGAGGGCGGCGTTGGTGGCGCCGGTGTCGTTCCAGCCGTCGTAGAGCGTGTTGCCGGACTGGCCGGTGCCGTCGTCGATCGGCGAACTGTCGCCCCAGAACGCCACTCGGCCGCTGCCGAAGGTGCTGGTGGCGAAGAAGGCCCCGGTGTTGCCCGAGTAACCGGAGCGGTAGAGCAGGCCCTTGACCGCCGAGTTGTCGGCGGGGTTCAGCGTGGCCGTCGTACCGTTGGCGATGAGGCTCTTGGTGACGGTGCCGAACGAGCCGTGCAGGACGGCGTTGGTGCTGTCGCTGATCGCCGCCGGGTAGCCCGAGGTGATGTTCAGCGAGTCGATGGAGAAGCCGAACGGGTCGGTGGAGTCGACGCTGTTGTTGGTCATCAGGTCGTTGAGGATCTTCACCGCGTCGTAGCCGTCGTTGTTGCGGTCGGCGCCGGTGTGGTCGGAGATCATGAACAGACCGCCGCCGTTCTTCACGAACGTCATGATCGCGGTCTTCTCGGCGGTCGTGAAGAGCGTGTTGGGCTCGGGCAGCACCAGCGTGTCGAAGTTCGACAGGTCGGTGGCCGTCGAGCCGCCGTAGGCCAGGCTGGAGCCCGAAGGCAGCGTCTTCAGGCTGTAGTCGCCGGTCTTCTGCAGGGCCACACCCCAGGAGGAGAGGGCTCCGGTCCAGTCGGTCTCCGCCGACGGCGAGGAGTCCTGGCCCAGCGGATCGGGCTGGCTGGTGGAGATGATCCAGTCGGCGTTGCCGGCCGTCTCCGCGTGGGCGTTGTCGAACAGGATGCGGTGCGGGGTCGCGGCGGCGGCCGGAGCGGCCGCGGACGCCTGGACGGCCGCACCCGCGACGAGCAGTCCGAACACGGCCGCGGCCGTGGTGAGTCTGTGGCGGGATCTTCTGAATCCGAGCATCCTGCAAACCTCCATGAGGGGTGGGGAGAGGCGGTGCGGGCGCCAAGTCTGCGCGCGTAGAACGGTGGTTGGCCGTCTGCCGAGCGACAGATTCTTGAACGGTACATGGCAGGAACGCGACTGAACAGGAGCCCGCCTGAGCGGATGCGGGACGGCCGGAAAGCGGAACGGACTGTCTTCGCCCGCAGGGGGAACACACCTAACTGCGGGGGTCCTGACAAAAAGGGGCGGACATGGAGATCTCAGGCATCATCAGTGCCATTCTCATCGGCATCATCATCGGCGTGCTGGGCCGGCTCGTCGTCCCGGGACGCCAGCGCATCGGCATCCTGTGGACGATCCTCGTCGGCATCGTGGCAGCGTTCATCGGCTCGGGGATCGCCGCCGCGTTCGGCGTGGCGAACACGAAGGGCGTCGACTGGATCGAGTGGATCATTCAGATCGGACTCGCGGCGGTGGGCGTCGCGGCCCTCGACCGGGTGAAGGCGCGCCGCTGACGGGGCCGACCTGCGGTCGGTGACGCCGCCCCTGCCCGGACGGCGTCCGGTGTCACCCGTACACGTACGGCGTTGTCGTGGTCAGGGGTTCGAAGCCCAGGCGGGCGAGGACCGGCCGGCTCTGACTGGTGGCGTCGACCTGGACGTAGCGGTAGCCGCGCTCGGCGGCGACGCGGGCGCGGTGGGCGACCAGCGCGCGGTAGATGCCGCGGCGGCGCCAGGAGTCGATGGTGCCGCCGCCCCAGAGGCCGGCGAAGCGGGTGCCGGGGACCAGCTCCATGCGGGCGGCGCTGACCGGGACGTCACCGGCGAGGGCCACCACCGCGACCACGTTGTCCTCGTCGCTGGTGAGTTGGGCGAGGAGTTGGTGGCGCATCCGGGTGCTGTCCGTGCCGAAGGCCTGTTCGTGGACGTCCGCGACGAGGTCGACACCCGCGCGGTCGGTGACGGGCAGCAGGCGTACGCCCTCGGGCGGCTGGGCGTCGAGCGCGAGGTCGCCCAACTCGGCGATCATCAGGGTCTCCTCGGGCTGGGCGACGAACCCGGCCGCACGCAGCCGCTTTCCCAGGTCCTCGGGCTTGTCGTGCCCGTACAGCTTCCACTCGAACTCGCGGCCGAGTTCGCCGAAGTAGCGCATCTGCTCGGCGATCGCGGCATCGGCGTTCGATTCGTCCAGGTCCGACCAGATCACCCCGTTCCAGCCGTGCTCGGTGCCGACCTGGCGCACCACCTTGTCGACGCGCTCGACCCGGGCTCCCGGGCTGTCGGGCCGCGCGCCCTCCCGCATGTCCCGGTCGAACAGGGCAAGTACCCCAACGTGATCCATGGGGTCACTCCAGCACCCCGGAGCGCATAGGGCAACGGCTCCGCACCGGGGCGGAGTCGATCAGGCCGCCCCGCCCCGGTGTTTCGTCCCTGGTCAGGCGCGGTTCAGTTGCGGGTCCACTGCTGGTTGGATCCGCCGTTGCACGACCAGAGGTCGATCAGGGTTCCGCTCGCCGTCGCGGCGCCCAGCGCGTCCAGGCACAGGCCCGAGACGTTGTTGGTGACGGTTCCGTTGGAGTTGAAGGTCCACTTCTGGTTGGTGCCGCCGTTGCAGTCCCACAGGACGACCTTGGTGCCGTTGGCGGTACCGCTGTTGTAGGCGTCGAGGCACTTGTTGCCGTAGACCACCAGTTCACCGCGCGAGGTGTAGGTGAACGTCTGGTTCTGGCCACCGCCGCAGTCCCACAGTTCGGCCTGGCTGTTGTTGGTGATCGTGCTCTTGAAGAAGTCCAGGCACCGTCCGGAACCGGTGCCGACGACCGCCGTCCCGTTGGTGCCCGGGACGGCGCGCACGGCCACGGCGTCGATGTCGGGCGCGGTGCCCGAGGCCCCGAAGGTCAGCGTGTTGGAGCCCTTCGCCAGGGACGCGAGGACGGAGACGGTCCGATAGGTGGTCGCCGAGCCGGTGGGCGGGAAGGCCAGCGTCTGCGCGTACTGGCCACCCACCTGAAGCGTCGCCTTGCGGTCCGCGGTACCGCCGTTGGCGTAGGTGATGTCGATCAGCTTGGTGCCCGCGGCGGACGCCGTGACTCCGGTGAAGGTCGGGGTCGTCGCGGAGGTGGTGTCCTCGTACGTCGTCCCGGACGCCTCGGTGCCGGAGACGGTGAGCAGCACGCCCTCGCCCGCGGGGACGCTGGTGGTGTAACTCGTCGCGAAAGAACCGGCGTTGGACGCCGACCAGACGTTGCGTACGGCGGCGGAGGCGGTGGTCAGACCCATGTCCTGCCAGCGGGCGGTGATGTTCGCCGCGGCGGACGTACGGTTCAGCAGCAGGACCGCGCGCTTCCCGGTACCGGAGAGGATCTTGCTGTAGACCTGCAGGCCGGTGCTGTCCTCGGCGACCTTGACGCCCTGGAGGCCGCGCGGGTCCTGGTCGATCGCGACGACCTCGGAGTTGGTGAGGATCGAGGCGGTCGTCGAGCTCATGGTGGCCAGGTTGTTGCCCGCGAGCAGGGGGGCGCCCGAGATCGCCCACAGGCCCATGTGGGTGCGGTTCTGGGCGGCGCTCAGGCCGTTCATGCCGACCGTCATCATGTCCGGGTCGTTGTAGTAGCCGGTGTGTTGGGCGGCGGGGTGCAGCGACTTGTCGAAGTTGGCCAGGATGTTGGTCATCGTCGGGTTGTCGGGGTAGTAGACGATGTCGGTGCTGGTGCGCCACATCGCGCCCGTGCCGGCGGCCCAGTTCCAGGGGTTGCCCGTGCCCCACTCGCACAGCGACAGGACGAGCGGGCGGCCGGTGACGGCAGTCGCGGCGGTGTTGGCGTCACGGATCGCCTTGTACGTCGTCTCCTGGTCGAGGCCCTCGGCGTCACCGCCGCACCAGTCGATCTTCAGGAAGTCGAAGCCCCAGTTCTGGAAGGTCTCCAGGTCCTGCTGGTTGTGGCCCTCCATACCGGTGTTGGGCGCGGCGGGCGTTCCCGAGGGGGTCGGGTAGTAGTAGCCGCAGCCGTTCTTGCCCGCGTCGGTGTAGATCCCGGCCTTGAGGCCCTTGCTGTGGATGTAGTCGACGATGGCCTTCATCCCGCCCGGCCACTTGGCGGTGTCGACGGTGATGTTGCCGCTGCTGTCGCGGGTGCCCAGCCACCAGCCCTCGTCGATGTTGACGTACTTGTAGCCCGCGGCGGCCATGCCCGACGACACGAGGGCGTCGGCCTGGGCCTTGATGGTGTCGTAGTCGATGACGCTGGCGAAGGTGTTCCAGGACGCCCAGCCCATCGGGGCCGGGGCGACCCCGATCTGGTTGGTGCTGACGGCGGTCGGCTCGGCGGTGAGCGCAGTGGCGGAGCGCCCGACTCCGGCCAATCCGGCGACGGCCAGGCCAAGGACCGCGCCGTGAACGGCTGCGCGCTTCAGGAGGGCTCTGAGGCGCGCGGTGTGCGAATGGGGGGACATACGGCTCTCCCTTGAGCGGTTTGTTCGCAGACTCGAACAAAAGTCAACGAGACTCGCCATATGGGAGCCGCCATTCCGCGGGCGCGTCAAGTCCCTTGCGCGCAGAGCCCGTTCACGTTCGGCCAGGCCGTCGGTGAACGCGTCCGCGGCCCCGGAGGCCGCCCGTCGCGTTGCCGGCCGCACGCGGTACCTTTCGGTTCGACCCGGCCCGACCCGGCCGGCAGAGATCTCAAGCATCGGGATGGTCATGCGCGAGGACGCGATCGTCGAGGTGGCGGCCGGAATCCATCTGGTTCACGGCAGCAACACCAACTGGGTGATCCTGACCGAGGGGGACGCCGTCACCCTGATCGACACCGGATATCCGGGCGACCGCCCGGACGTCCTCGCCTCGCTCGACGCGCTCGGCCACTCCCCCGAGGCCATCAGCGCCGTACTCATCACCCACGCGCACAACGACCATCTCGGGTCGGCCGAGTACCTGAGCAGCACCTACGGCGTCCCGGTCCATCTGCACGAGGAGGAGGTGGCGCACGCGCGCCGCGAGTTCCTCCAGCAGGTGAGCGTGGGCGAGGTGATGCGCCAGGCCTGGCGTCCCGGCGTGCTGCCCTGGGCGGTGCACGCGATCCGGTCCGGCGGCACGGCGGACGTCCGGATGACCCGGCCCGAGCCGTTCCCCGGCCAGGGGGCGCTCGATCTTCCCGGCGGTCCGGTGCCGGTGCACACACCCGGGCACACCTCCGGACACTGCGTCTACCACCTGCCGGACGCCGGGATCGTGATCTCCGGCGACGCCCTGGTCAGCGGTCACCCCACCTCGCGGATACAGGGCCCGCAACTGCTGCCCGACATGTTCCACGCCGAGCGCGCGAACGCCCTCGCCTCGCTGAAACTCATCGAGGCACTCTCGGCGGACGTCCTGCTGCCCGGGCACGGCCCGGTGCACCGCGGATCCGTGAGCGAGGCGGCCCAGCGCGCCCAGGCGCTCGCCAACTGACGGCCGCCTCGAGCCGGCCGGCTCAAGGCCGCGGGGTTCCCGGCCGGACGGTGTCGAGGTAGGCCCGCAGCGCGTCCCGGTTGCGGGCCAGGCAGTCGATGCGGCTCTGGATGCGGTCGATCTCGCCCCGCAGGAGTGCGGCGGTCTCCTGGGTCAGGCACTCGGGGTGGAGATGGATCTCGCCGGGGTCGGACAGGAACGGCAGGATGACACGGATGATCTCGGTGGTGAGCCCGGAGTCGAGCAGCCCGCGGATCTGCCGTACGCACGCGACGGCCCCGTCGCCGTACGCGCGATAGCCGTTGGCGGCCCGCTCGGGGCGCAGCAGGCCCTGCTCCTCGTAGTAGCGCAGCATCCGGGTGGGGACGCCGGTGCGGCGCGACAACTCACCGATCCTCATGACTCCGCATGACTCCGCTCTCCGGGGCAGACGCGCTTGCCTTCACACTGATGTGAAGGTTTCAGCATGGTCGCATGTCGCTCGCACCGCCCGCCAAGGGCACCGCTGCGCCCGCCTCCGGGCTGCCGCTCTCGGGGCTGCTCGCTCTGTCCACGGCCGCCTTCACCGCCGTACTGACCGAACTGCTGCCCGCCGGTCTGCTGCCACGGATGGCTCCGGCCCTGGGAGTGTCCGAGGGGCGCGTCGGATTCCTGGTGACCGGTTACGCACTCGCCTCGTTCCTCGCCGCGGTGCCCCTGACGGCCGCACTGCGCGGGCTGCCGCGCCGCCGGGTACTGACCGGCACCCTCCTGGGTTTCGCCCTCTGCAACGCCGTCACCGCGCTGTCGTCCTGGTACGCGCTCACGTTCGCGGCCCGGCTCGGGGCCGGGGTCATGGGCGGCACGCTGTGGGCGATGCTCGTCGGCTACGCGGCCCGGATGGTGCCCGTCGAGCGGCGCGGCCGTGCCATCGCGATCGTCCTCGGGGGCATCACCCTCGCCCTGTCGCTGGGCGTGCCGGCGGGCACCGCGCTGGCGGACGCCGTCGGCTGGCGCGCGGCCTTCGGTGTGCTGTCCGTACTCGCCGCGCTGCTCGTTCTGTGGGTGCGGTGGCGGGTGCCTGGCCTGCCCGGCGAACCGGCGGACGGGCGGGTACCCCTGCGCCGGGTGGCCGCGCTGCCCGGCATCGTGACCGTCCTTTCCGTGACCCTGCTCCTGCTGCTGGGGCACCAGGTGATGTACACGTACGTCGCCCCCTTCGCCGCGCACACCGGTTTCGGCCATACCGGTGTCGTCCTGCTGGTGTTCGGGGTGGCGACGGTCGTGGGGATCTGGATCGTCGGCGCCCTGGTGGACGCGCACCTGCGCCGTACGCTGCTGACGGCTCTCGCACTGATCGCCTGCGCGATGGCGGCGCTGGCCGTGTCCGCGGGCGATCCCCTCGTGCTCCTCGTCTCGGTCGCCCTGTGGGGCGCCGCGTTCGGCGGGGCACCGACGCTGATCCAGACCGCACTGGTCGACGCCTCCGGGCCCGCCCACGCCGACGTGGCCACCTCCCTGCAGACCACCGTCTACAACGCCGGCATCGCGGCCGGTTCCCTCACCGGAGGACTTGTGCTGGAGAGCGCGGGAGCCACGGCTCTTCCCTGGACGTCGCTCCCGCTGATCGCCGCCGCGGTCGGTGTGGTGGCGGTGGGGCGGTGGCGGGCGTTTCCCGCGCGGCGGCCTGCCTGACACCCCGGCCGCAGGGCACCAGTGCCTGTCCGGACGCCGGTCCTTCAGCGAGTTTCCCGGACGGGGGCGCCGTAGCGGAGTCCGTCGACGAGCAGGGCGATCATGCGGGGGGTGTGGCCGTTGCCGTCTTCCTGGGCGGGCAGGGTCAGATTGCGCGTGGCGACCAGGAGGTCTTCCGGGTCGACGTCGGAGCGGATCTCGCCGGCCTTCGCCGCGGTGTCGAGGAGCGCGCCGAGGACGGGCATGAAGCGCTGCTGGAAGTAGGAGGGCAGGGTGTCGTAGGCCGGGTCCCCCGAGTGCAGGGCCGCACTGAGTCCGCGTTTCGTGGCGATGAAGCCGGCGAAGCGCTGGAGCCACTTGGCGAGCGCTTCGGCGGGTTCGTAGCGCGCCGCCAGGGAGGGTGCGGCGTCGGCGCAGGCGTCGACTTCGTGGCGGAAGACCGCGGCGATGAGGTCCGAGCGTTGCGGGAAGTGGCGGTAGAGGGTGCCGGCCCCCACGCCCGCCTTGGCGGTGATCTCCCGTACGGGTGCGTCCACTCCCGACGTGGCGAAGACTTCCGCGGCAGCCGTGAGCAGGGCGTCGGTGCTGCGTTGCGCGTCGGCGCGCAGCCGCTTACGGGGCGGCCCTTCCGCCGCGGCGGCGTCGCCTTCCCGAGTCGATTCCTCGCTCACGATGCTTCCCCTTGCTAACCGGAACACTGTTCCGTATCGTCTATGTTGAACGCTGTTCCGTTTCCGCCAGCCTAACGCGCCGCGGCGGGCACCGGCCGACGCACAAGGAGACTCATGAAGTACCGCACACTGGGCCGAACCGGCATCAAGGTCAGCCCGTACTGTCTGGGCGCGATGATGTTCGGCGCCATCGGCAACCCCGACCACGACGACTCCGTCCGGATCATCCACAAGGCGCTGGACGCGGGCATCAACTTCGTCGACACCGCGGACGCCTACTCACGCGGCGAGTCCGAGGAAATCGTCGGCAAGGCCCTCAAGGGCCGCCGGGACGACGTCGTACTCGCCACCAAGGCCCACCTCCCCATGGGGGACGACCCCAACCAGCGGGGCAACTCGCGGCGTTGGCTGGTCCGCGCGCTGGAGGACTCGCTGCGCCGGCTCGGCACCGACCACGTCGACCTGTTCCAGATCCACCGGCCCGCCCCGGACACCGACGTGGAGGAGACCCTCTCGGCCCTCACCGACCTGGTGCGCGCGGGCAAGGTCCGGGCCATCGGCACCTCCTCCTTCCCCGCCTCGGACATCGTCGAGGCGCAGTGGGTCGCCGAGCGACGGGGCCTGACGCGGTTCCGCAGCGAGCAGCCGACGTACTCGGTCCTCAACCGCGGCATCGAGCGCGAGGTGCTGCCCGTCTGCGAGCGCTACGGCATGGGCGCCCTGGTCTACAGCCCGCTCGCGGGCGGCCTGTTGACCGGCCGCTACCGCAAGGACCGCCAGGCCGACAGTCACCGTGCCGCGTTCGGCTTCAAGCACCTCAGCGACGAACGCCGGCTCGACACCGTGGAACAGCTCATCCCCCTGGCAGAGAAGGCGGGGATGCCGCTGACGCACCTGGCCATGGCGTTCGCGATCGCCCACCCCGGCGTCACCTCCGCGATCATCGGACCACGCACGATGGCCCACTTGGACGACCTGCTCGCGGGCGCGGAGACCACGCTGACCGACGAGATCCTCGACCAGATCGACGCGATCGTGCCGCCCGGCACCGACATCGGGACGCTCGACATGGCCTACAACCCACCCGCCGTCCAGCAGACCGCCCTGCGCCGTCGCCTGCCCGCCGAACGCTCCGCCGCCTGAACCAGCGCCCGACCCCTGATCCGCCGGACAGGACCTAGCCGAGCTCGAGCGTGGTGACCCCGTAGACGCGCTCGGCGCTGAACGGCCTGACCGGGCCGGTGTACATCCGGGCGGTCTCGAAGGAGGGGGTGAGGCCGAACTCCTCGGCGAGGGCGACGCCCGGCGCGTTCGACTCGGGGATGTCGATGGCGACCTCGCCCCCGGGAGCGTCGGCGGCCAGCGCCAGCAGGAGGGCGCGGGCGTCCTCGGCGGTGTCGGCGAACAGCGGGCCCACGCGCGGGCGGTCGAGGGCGGGCCGGACCACCGCGTAGCCGGTGAGGTGGCCGTCGGCGACGCGGACGAAGGTGCGGTGGCCGGGACCGGTGAGCCACCGCTCCAGAAAGCGGGGGCGGTCGGCCGGACAGCAGGCACCGTCGTACGCCGCGATCGACGCGAAGTCGGCCGCCGCGGCGGGCCGCACCCCCGGTGGCGTCTGTGCCGTCGGCACAGTTCCGATGAACCGGACGGTGCGGTGGGCCAGTTCGAAGCCGGACTTGCGGTAGTTCTCCTGCTGCGCCACCACACCGTCCAGACCGACGGTCCTGCCGCCGGCGTGGGCGAGGGCCGTCTTCCAGGTGGTGAGGCCGTGGCCGCGGCCGCGCAGATCCGGTCGTACGAGATAGAAGCCCAGGAAGGCGTAGTCGGCGTCGTACGTCACGACCGACACCGCCGAGACCGGCTGCCCGTCGATCCTGCCGATGAAGAAACCCTCGGGATCCTGGGCGAAGAAGCTCGGTGCGTCGGACAGCCCCGGATTCCATCCCTCGTCCCCCGCCCACCCGCTGATCACCGACCAGTCGTCGAGCGAGGCCCGGGCGACGACGAGATCCGCGGGACCAGGAGAAGTCATGTGTGCGCTCCATTCGCTTGCGGCGGGGGTGCGCGGCGGTCGCCCGCGCCCGCAGCATCCTTCCCGATCTCCACGGGGATTTCAGCCTCCGTCACTCATAGGCTTGTCGTCCATGAGTGTCGATGACGTGACCCTGCGCCCGGTGGCCGAGGATGACCTGCCCGTCATGGAGCGGTTCCTGACGGAACCCGAGACCTCCATACCCTTCCAGTGGTTCGGCTGGCGGGACCCGGACCGCTGGCGGCGCAAGTGGGCGGAGGACCGCATGCTCGGCGACGACGCGGGCTATCTGATGGTCGTGCGCGGCGAGGAGCGCCTGGGCTTCGTCGGGTGGCGGAAGATCCGGCCCACCCCGAGCACGTACTACTGGAACATGGGCATCGGTCTGCTGCCGGAGGCGCGCGGCAAGGGCTGGGGTACGCAAGCCCAGCGGCAGCTCGTCCGTTACCTGTTCGCGCACACGACCGTGGTGCGGATCGAGGCGGACACCGAGGCGGAGAACATCGCCGAGCAACGCGCCCTGGAGAAGGCCGGGTTCACCCGCGAGGGCGTGCTGCGCAGTGTGGGGTTCCGGGACGGCCGGTGGCGCGACGGCGTGCGCTACAGCATCCTGCGCGACGACCTTCCCGAGATGCGCTGACCCCGCCCGGGGACCACTCGCGGAAACCACCCGAACGGGGCCCCACCGGGTCGTGTGCCCGGTGGGGCCTGGCGCGTCAGCGGACCCCCGTGGGCCGGAACCGCCGGTACAGCACGGCTCCGCCCAGCAGCAGGGCGGCGCTCGCGGCGACCGCCGGCATCGTCTGGTCGGCGCCCGTGTGGGCGAGGGAGGCCATCGGCCGCGGGGCCTGGTAGCGCGGCACCTGCGCCCTGGGCGTCGTGTGCGGCCTCGGGGCGGTCTTCACCGGCTGCGGGTGGTCGCCGGAGGTGTTCGTGGACGTGTTCCCCACGGACGCGTTGCCGAGGCCGACCACACTCACGGAGTTGCCGCTGAGGTTCACCGGGAGGTGCACCGGGAGCTGCAGGCCGTTGCCCGAGAGCACGCCCGGAGAATCCTTTCCGCTCCCGACCGCGACAGCACCGCCGCGTGTGACGGCACCAGCGCCTTCGCCGCTCCTGCCGTGGCTCCTCCCGCCGGCGCCGGGGCCCCCGCCCTCGCTCACGTTCGCGCAGCCGTTGCCCGCGGCAGGGTTCAGGAGCCCGGCCACGTTCACGGTGTTGCCGCACACGTTCACGGGAACGTGCACCGGAAGCTGGAGGGTGTTGCCGGAGATCAGCCCGGGCGAAGCCGCCGTGCCGCCGTCCGCCGAGGCGTCGGCGTGCGCCGGCATCGCCACGGCCATCGCCGCGCCCGAGGCGGCGGCCGCGGCGATCAAACCATTTCGGGTAACCCGTTTCATAGGTTCCCTGCCTTCCAGACATGGACGCGGGCACTCGCCCGCACCGCGTAAAACGCGGAAGGACCATCCGACGTTATGGCTGATCGTGCTTTCACCCCATCGAGGGTCACGTTTATCGAACGCCCGCCCAGAGGCGCGCTCCCGGACACCCGCTTATCGTGAGCGAGGAGCTATCCCCCTGGCGCCCGGTACGACGCCGGGCGTCCCTGGAGGCATCCATGCTGTCCGCGCACCAACGCTGGGCGTACGCCGGAGCCGGCGTCGTGACACTGGCCCTGCTGGCGGCGGGTCTGCCCTCGGGGGTGGCGACGGCTGCCGAGGGCCCCGACCTCTCCCGCTTCTACCACCAGCAGATCAAGTGGGGCACCTGCAAGGGCGACGCGATGCCCGCGGATCTGCAGTGCGGGCAGGTGACCGTCCCGCTGGACTACGCGCACCCGGGCGCCGGGACGCTCGACCTCGCGCTGGCCCGCTACCGCGCCACCGGCCCGTCGAGGGGATCCGTACTGCTGAACTTCGGCGGCCCCGGCGTCCCGGGAGTCCCGCAGCTCGCCACCGGCGGCAAGGACTTCATGCCGCTCACCAACGGCTACGACGTGGTGACCTTCGACCCGCGCGGTGTCGGCCGGTCCTCTCCCGTCAGCTGCGGCGGCGGCATGGGCCAGGGCGCCGACGCGACGGGCCCGGCCACCCACGACAGCAGCCCGGAGGCACTCCTCAAGCAGGTGCGCAAGGACGCCGACGAGTGCGCCAAGCACTCCAGCCCGGTACTGGCCCACATCGGCACGGTCAACGCCTCCCGGGACCTGGACGTGATACGCCAGGCCCTCGGTGACAAGAAGCTCAACTACCTGGGGTTCTCGTACGGAACGCGCCTGGGTGCGGTGTACGCGAGCCAGTTCCCCGACAAGACGGGCCGCATGGTGCTCGACGGCGTGGACACGCTCACCGAGCCGCTGTCCGAGTCGGGCCTGGTGAGCGCCGAGGGGCAGCAGACCGCCCTGGAGGACTTCCTCACCTGGTGCACCCAGGACACGTCGTGCCCCTTCGGGCAGGATCCGCGCGATGCCCGTCAGCGGGTCGCGCGGCTCGTCGACTCGCTGGACAAGAACCCGGTGCCGACGAACTTCGGGCAGCAGTTCTCCGGCCAGGACCTGGTGGCGACCATGGGTCTCGAACTCTTCGACCGCAAGGGGTGGCCGAAGCTCGAGCGGTCCCTCGCCTCACTCGTCCAGGACGGCGACCCGAGCCCACTGTTGCAGGCGGCCGGGGGCAGTGCCCTGCCCCACGCCACGTACAGCGGGCTGGTCGACCCCGCGAACGTGCCCCCGGACAACCTCGAGAGCGCACTCCTGGCGATCAACTGCGCCGACGACCCCGATCGGCCCAGCGCCGCACAGCTCACCAAGGAGATCGACGATCTGAAGGCCGCCTACCAGGAGGCGTCGCCGATCTTCGGCCCCCTCCGCCTCAACGAGCTGCTGATGTGCTACGGACGCCCCAAGGGCAGCGACTACATCCGCGAGAAGGTACGCGATGTCCACACGCCGAAGATGCTCCTCGTCGGCACCCGCGGGGACCCGGCGACCCCGTACCGCTGGGCCGAGGAGACCGCCGAGCGGCTCGGCTCCGCGGCCGTCGTGCTCGACAACAAGGGCGAGGGCCACACCGGCTACGCGTCGTCCAAGTGCGTGCGCCAGAAGGTCACCGACTTCCTGCTGTACGGCTCACTGCCGGACAACGGCAGTTCCTGCGGCCCGGAGGACGCGACGGCCCCCTGAGGGGTCGGACACCACCCGTAGGGCACTTCGGCCGTCACACTGAGCAGGCATTGCTCACCGTTCGTGACATCGCTCACGACACCGCTCGTGACCGAAACAGGGGGAACCCACCGATGCGCATCCGACCCGTTCTCGCCCTCCCGGCCGTCGCCGCGGCGCTGCTTCTCGCCGTGCCGCAGAGCGGCTCGGCCGCCGCGCGGCCCGCCCGCTGCGCCGAGAAGGCCGTCACCGTCCACGCCCACCGCTCCGCCGACCCCACTCTGCTGCACCTCGGCGTCACCAACCGCACCACCCGGGCGTGCACCGTCGACCGCATCCCGACCGTCGTCTTCGGGGACCTCGACGGCGCCGCCCTGCCGGTTCCCGCGGGGCGGAGTGGACCGTACCTGCTCGATGCGGGCCGGACGGCGTACGCGGCGCTGCGGACCATCGCCGACCCGGCGGACCCGGAGGCCCGCCGGGTGGAGGCGATCAGCGTCTCGGCGGACCCCGCGCGCTTCGGCCGTACGTTCACCGCGCGTGAGCTGGGCGTCGGTCGGGTCGTCCTGGTCTGGGAGCCGGTGACCTCGTGGTGGAAGTCCTCGCAGGCGGCCGCCGACCGGGCGCTCAGGTGAGCAGTACGTCCGGGGCGTACATGTCCAGCCACAGCGCCAGGTCCAGGGTGCGTTCCAGGCCCCGCCGCGACGCCTGCG
The DNA here is from genome assembly GCF_007113425.2 of Streptomyces sp. RLB3-17. NCBI lineage: Bacteria > Bacillati > Actinomycetota > Actinomycetes > Kitasatosporales > Streptomycetaceae > Streptomyces > Streptomyces sp. RLB3-17. The sequence continues at coordinate 1,728,923 of NZ_CP041610.2, forward strand.
TGATCTGCGGGCTGTCGCGGTGGGCGGCCCGGTGGACCCGCTCCCGGTCGACGAGGTCGAAGACCGGGTGCGCGGGCCGGGCCAGGAGGTCCTTGGCATGGTCCTGGAGGGCGATCGCGTACTTGGGGTCCTGAGTGGACGGATAGGGGCTCTTGACCCTGTCGTACACGGACTTGGGGATCAGGTCGGCGGTCGCCTCCCGCAGCAGGCTCTTCTCCCGTCCGTCGAAGGACTTCAGGGACCAGGGCGCGTTGTAGACGTACTCGACGAGCCGGTGGTCGCAGTACGGCACCCGCACCTCCAGGCCGACGGCCATGCTCGCGCGGTCCTTGCGGTCGAGCAGGACGCGGACGAAGCGGGTCAGGTGGAGGTGGCAGATCCGCCGCATCCGGTACTCGAAGTCGCTCTCGCCGTCGAGCCGCCGGATGCCCGCGACGGCCGTGCGGTAGCCGTCGGCGACGTACGACTCCAGGTCCAGCGCCTCGGTGAGGTCCGGGCGCAGTACGTCGGCGTCGTCGCCGAAGTCCCGGCCGAACCGGACGAGCCAGGGGAAGGTCTCGGCGCTGCGGGCCTCCTCGTCGAAGAACTGCAGGTAGCCGCCGAAGACCTCGTCCGCCGACTCCCCGGAGAGCGCGACCGTGGAGTGCTCGCGGATGGCCTGGAAGAGCAGGTACAGGGAGGCGTCCATGTCGCCGAAGCCCATGGGGAGGTCGCGGGCCCTGATCACCTTCGCCCGGACGTCGAGGTCGGCCAGGGCGTGCGCGTCGAGGACGATGTCCTGGTGGTCGGTGGCCGAGGCGCGGGCCACGTCGTGCACGAAGGGGGTGTCGGGGGTGCCCCGCAGCTCGTCGGCGACGAAGTGGTCGCTCTGGCCGACGAAGTCGACGGCGAAGCTGCGGACCTTCTCGCCGTGCTCGCCGAGCTGCCGGGCGGCCAGCGCGGTCATGGCGGAGGAGTCGAGGCCGCCGGAGAGCAGGGTGCAGCGCGGCACGTCGGCGACGAGCTGGCGGCGCACGATGTCCTCGAGGAGCGAGCGGACGGTGGCGATGGAGGTGTCGCGGTCGTCGGTGTGCGGCCGGGTCTCCAGCTGCCAGTAGACGCGGCGGCGCGGACCGGAGCGGTCGACGGTGACGACGGTGCCGGGCTCCACCTCGCGCATGCCGTCCCAGATCGCGTGTCCGGGCGTCTTGACGAAGGTGAACAGCTCGCGCAGTCCGTCGAGGCGGACCCGGGCCGGGGCGAGCGGGTTGGCGAGGATCGCCTTGGGTTCGGAGCCGAAGAGGACGCCGTCGGGGGTCGGGTAGTAGTAGAACGGCTTGATGCCCATGCGGTCGCGGATCATCACGAGCTTGTCGTGCCGACCGTCCCAGACCGCGAAGGCGTACATCCCGTTGAGCCGCTCGGGGAGCGCCTCGCCCCATTCGAGGTAGCCGCGCAGGACCACCTCGGTGTCGGAGTCGGTCGAGAAACGGTGCCCGCGGTCGGTCAGCTCGCGGCGCAGCTCGGTGAAGTTGTAGGTCTCCCCCGAATAGACGAGCGCGACCGTGCCGTCCGGGGTCTCGGCGGTCATGGGCTGGCGTCCGCCGGGCAGGTCGATGATCGCGAGCCGGCGGTGCCCGAGGGCCGCGGGTCCCTCGGTCCAGGTGCCGCGGTCGTCGGGGCCCCGGCAGGACATCGTCTCCGTCATTGCATCCAATGTCTCAGCCTCGGCGCGCAGGTCGCGGTCGAAGGAGACCCAGCCGGTGATGCCGCACATGCGTTACCTCCCGCGTCCGGTTCTGCCGGGAACACCGCGCCAGCCTGCGGTTTCATGGGCGGTCCAGCGCTTCCGCAAAACCAGTTGTATTGAGCAGCTATATGACGAGGTTGTGTCATGTGCGCAAGTGACGTCAACACGTACGTAACCTGACCGGACCAGTCACCCCGACGGTTTCGGCCGCGCTTTGCGTCCCGCGGACGGACGGATCGGCCCGCTGCCGGGCGTCCGCGAACGGGAATCGGCCACGGGCAAAGTCTTCCTCAACATCCGCCGGGGCGCCCGCGGGGGGGATCCTCGGGGACCCGGGAGGCATGCCCGCTTTCGCCCCATTCCGTCCCATGGGTTTGACTCATGGTGTGCGCCGGATGCTCTTGCCGCTGTTCGTCGCCCTGGGTGCGGCCGGGGCGCTGGTCCTGGCATGGGCCGTCTCGCCCTGGTGGTGGTGGGCGGCCGCCGTACTGCTCGCCCTGACCGCGCTCGCCGTCCGGGACCTGGCCCAGCGCCGCCACGCGGTCCTGCGGAACCGTCCCCTGCTCGGCCACCTCCGCTTCCTCCTTCGGCCCTACGACCGTGATGTGCGCGGCCTCGTGAACGAGCGCGCCGGGGGCGTCGAGGTCGAGGAGCCCTTCGGCACCGGGCTGGACCTGTACGCGGACGGGTACGAGTACCTGGAACCGTCGATGCGCCCGGTGGAGATGCCGGACGAGCCGCCCGTGGTGCGTGTCGGCGGCCCGGACTGCACCCAGCCGTACGACATGGCCCTGCTGAACGTCTCCGCGATGAGCTTCGGGGCGCTGTCCTCGCACGCGATCCTGGCGCTCAGCCGGGGCGCTGCGCTCGGCGGTTTCGCGCAGGACACCGGCGAGGGCGGTCTTTCGGACCACCACCTGCGGGGTGGCGGCGACCTGATCTGGGAGATCGGCAGCGGGTACTTCGGCTGCCGCACCCCGGAAGGGGGCTTCGAGGCACGGGAGTTCGCGGACAAGGCCGCGCTGCCGGAGGTCAAGTGCGTGTCGCTGAAGCTCTCCCAGGGGGCGCAGCCGGGTATCGGCGGGGTGCTGCCCGGCGTCAAGGTGAGCGCCGAGATCGCCCGGGCCCGCGGGGTCCCGGAGGGCCAGGCGGTGGTGTCACCGCCGTACCACCGGGTGTTCTCGACCCCGCGCGAGCTGGTGTGCTTCCTCGCCCGGATGCGGGAGCTGGCGAGCGGCAAGCCGACCGGCTTCAAGCTCTGCGTCGGCTCGCGCCGCCAGTTCCTCGCCGTCTGCAAGGCGATGCTCGCCGAGGGGGTCTCGCCCGACTTCATCGTGGTCGACGGCGCCGAGGGCGGTACGGGGGCCGCGCCGCCGGAGTTCGCCGCCTCCCTCGGTACGCCCCTGACCGAAGGGCTGATCACGGTGCACAACGCGCTGGTCGGCACCGGGCTGCGCGACCGTGTGCGGATCGGCGCGAGCGGCGGGGTCGCCACCGGTTCGGACATCGTCAAACGGCTGGCGCAGGGCGCCGACTACACGAACGCGGCCCGCGCGATGATGTTCGCGCTCGGCTGTCTCCAGTCCCGGCGCTGCCACACCAACACCTGCCCGGTCGGGGTCGCGACCCAGGACCCGCGCCGAGTGCGCGCCCTGGACGTGGCCGACAAGTCGGCGCGCGTGCACCACTACCAGCGGGCCACGGTCCGCAGCGCGAGCCGGATCATGGCCGCCATGGGGGTACGCGATCCGGCCGAGCTCGGACCGCATCAGCTGCTGCGGCGTACGGACCCGGCGACCGTACGGTCGTACGCGCAGCTCTACGCGTGGCTGGAGCCCGGGGTGCTGCTCGCGGAGCCGCCCGCGTCCTGGGAGGCGGACTGGAAGGCGGCGGATCCGGACGCGTTCTGAGCGTTCAGAACTCCACCGGGTCCCTGATGATGGGGCAGGTCATGCAGTGGCCGCCGCCCCGGCCACGCCCCAGCTCGGCGCCGACGATGGTGATGACCTCGATCCCGGCCTTGCGCAGCAGGGTGTTGGTCTGGGTGTTGCGGTCGTAGGTGACCACCACGCCCGGTTCCAGCGCGACCGCGTTGTTGCCGCTGTCCCACTGCTGCCGCTCGGAGGCGTACACGTCCCCGCCCGTCTCCACGATCCGCAGTTCGGACAGTCCGAGGGCCTTGGCGACGACCTCGGTGAAGGGGCGTGCGCCCTCGTCGGTGAGTTCGATGCCGGGGGCCTTGTCGCTCGGGCGCAGGGAGAAGGTGCGGACGGCGTCCATGATGGTCGGGTAGAGGGTCACCAGGTCACGGTCGGCGAAGGTGAAGACCGTGTCGAGGTGCATCGCGGAGCGCAGCTTCGGCAGGCCCGCCACGATCACGTGCTCGGCGGCGCCGTTCTCGAACAGGGCCGCCGCGACCTGGGTGATGGCCTGGCGTGAGGTGCGCTCGCTCATGCCCATGAGCACGACGCCGTTGCCGACCGGCATGATGTCCCCGCCTTCGAACGTGGCCTCCCGCCAGTCCCGTTCGGGATCGCCCCACCACACGGTCGAGCCCGCGAAGTCGGGGTGGAAGGTGTAGATCGCCTTCATCAGGAGCGTCTCGTCGTGCCGGGCCGGCCAGTACAGCGGGTTGAGCGTGAGGCCCTCGTACAGCCAGCAGGTCGTGTCGCGGGTGTAGAGGGTGTTGGGCAGCGGTGGCATCAGGTATTCGCGTACGCCCGTGGACTCGCGGGCCAGCGCGAGGTAGGCGGAGCGGTGGTCCTCGGGCAGGTCGGCGGTGGCGAGGCCGCCGATCAGGAACGTGGCGAGCCGGGCCGGTTCCAGTGTCTCCAGGAAGGCGCGGGTGTCGTCGACGAGCCCGATACCGACCTCGTTCGGGGTGATCTTCCGGTCCAGGAGCCAGTCCCTGGCGACCGGGAGCGCCATGGTCCGGGCGAGCAGATCGTGCAGTTCGACGACGTCGACGCCCCGTTCGCGCATCTTGTTGACGAAGTCGGCGTGGTCGCGCTGGGCGTTCTCGACCCACATGACGTCGTCGAAGAGCAGGTCGTCGGCGTTGGTGGGGGTGAGCCTGCGATGCGCGAGACCGGGCGCGCAGACGAGTACCTTGCGCAGTCTGCCGACCTCGGAGTGGACGCCGTACGCCGGGCGGCCGGTGGTGTCTTGACTGGTCACGGTGTGCCTTTCTCCGGGGCGGGGACGGGCGGGTCAGAGGCTGATCCAGCCCAGCGCCAGGGCGACGATCCCCAGGACCGCGCCGGCGATCGAGACGAGAAGGATGACGAGTTCCCGGGGCGAGAACAGCCGTCTGCCCTGCTCGCGCCTGGCCATCACGAACAGCACCGTGGCGGGCGCGTAGACGATGAAGGAGACGAGAAGGTACTTCGGTCCGGCCGCGTAGAGCAGGAACGCGGTGTAGAGGGTGGCGAGCGCGGCGACGGCCAGGTCACCGCCGGGACTCCCCCGTGCGGTCTTCAGGGCGAAGGCCGCCGCCAGCAGGAACGGGATCAGGGTCAGCGCGCTGGTCAGGTCGAGCGCGAAGCTGAACGCGTCGTCCGAGAACAGCGTGACGACCAGCACGACCTGGGTGAGCAGCGTCGTCATCAGCAGCGCGGGCACGGGCACGTCGGCGGCGGTGGAGCGGCCGAGGAAGCGGGGCATGTCCTCGTCCTCGGCCGCGACGAAGAGCACCTCGGCCGCCATCAACGTCCAGGCGAGATAGGCGCCGAGCACCGAGACGATCAGGCCGACACTCACGAAGACCTTGCCCCAGGTGCCGACCGCGCTCTCCAGGACCCCGGCCATGGAGGGCTGACGCAGCTCGGCGATCTCGCTCATCGGCAGCAGTCCGTACGACACGATGGTGACGGAGGCGAAGACGGCGAAGACGCTCAGGAAGCCGAGGACGGTCGCCCGGCCGACGTCCTCGCGGCGCCGGGCGTGCCGCGAGTACACACTGGCACCCTCCACGCCGAGGAACACGAAGACGGTGGCCAGCATGGTGCCCTTGACCTGGTTGAACAGCGAACCGGCATAGTCGGCGCCGGCGAAGTTCTCGGCGAAGACACGGGGCTTGAGGTAGAAGAGCGCCAGGACGACGAAGACGAGGATCGGCACGACCTTGGCGACGGTGACGATCCGGTTGATGGCCGCGGCCTCCTTCACCCCTCTGCGAATGAGGAAGAAGAAGCACCACAGGCCCACCGAGGACAGGGCGACGGCGAGCAGGGTGTCACCGTCGCCGAGCGCCGGGGCGACGGCCCCGATCGTCGACATGATGAGCACCCAGTACGTCACGTTGCCGACGCAGGCGCTGGCCCAGTAGCCGAACGCCGAGAAGAAGCCCAGGTACTCGCCGAAACCGGCCTTGGCGTACGCGTACACGCCCGCGTCGAGGTCGGGCCTGCGGACCGCGAGCCGCTGGAAGACGAAGGCGAGCATCAGCATTCCGGTGCCCGCGACGGCCCAGGCGATCAGGGCGCCCGCCACGCCCGTCTCCTGGGCGAAGAGGCGGGGCAGGGAGAACACGCCGGCCCCGACCATGGAGCCGACGACCATCGTGGTGAGGGTCGGCAGCGTCAGTTTGGCGGCCGGGGGCGCATGGGTTTCGGTGTCGGCCTGCGTCATGGGCGTCCTGCGGAGGCGGGCGTCGTCCTGCGACGACGACGTGGGGGAACGTCATCTGGCGACCTCAACGACACTAACAATCAATTGCCCCAAATGCCCGATAACTGAATCGGCTCTATCGTGCTGTTATGGAGCACGCACTCAGCCCAGCGACCCTCACCATGCTGCGCAGGCCGCGGCCTTATCCCGCGGTGTCGGTGCTGACGCCCACGCACCGCCGCGAACCCGACAACGCCCAGGATCCGGTCCGGCTGCGCAATGTCGTGGCCGAGGCCAAAAAACAGATCGAGTCCGATCCGGCGGTCACCCGCGAACGCCGCACCGACCTCGTCCAGCAGCTCGACCAGGCCCTCGCCGAGGTCGACCTGGCGCACGCGGAGGAGGGCCTCGCGATCTTCGCGGCGCCCGGCGAGCACCAGGTGTGGTCGCTGGCCCGCACGGTGCCCGAACGCGTGGTGCTCTCGGACACCTTCCTGACCCGCAACCTCGTCGCCGCGCAGGTCTCGGAGCGGCCGTTCTGGGTGCTCGCGGTGTCGGCGGACCGGGTGACGCTGTGGAACGGCGGCGCCGACCGGGTCACCGAGGAGCGCATCGGCGGCTTCCCGCGGACCCGCAGCCTCGAGGACCCGAACGCCGAGCGCAAGGAGCGCATCGGAGACCTGCCCAGCACCTTCCGCGACGAGCGGACCAAGCACTTCGTGCGGGACGCCGACACCGCGATGAGTGCCGTCCTGCGCGAGGATCCGCGTCCGCTGTACGTCACCGGCGAGACCGCCGCGCTCTCCCTCCTGGACGAGGTCGGCACGGTCACCAAGGACGCCACGCACATCCCGCACGGCGGACTCGCGCACGGCACCCCCGACGCCGTGTGGCAGGCGGTCCGTCCGCTGATCAGCGCCGAGGAGCGCAGGGACACCGACGCGGTGGCCCGGGAGCTCGAGTCGGCCCGTGGCCGCAAGGAGTTCGCGGCCGGGGTCGACGAGGTGTGGCAGAACGCCTCCCAGGGCCGGGTCCGGCTGCTGGCCGTCGAGGAGAACTACCGCGTGACGGTACGCGACGACGGCGGCGACCATCTGGTCCCGGCCGAGAGCGGTGATCTGGACGCCCGCGAGGACATCGTCGACGAGATCGTCGAACAGTGCCTGGAGACCGGAGCGGACGTCCGTTTCGTCCCCGACGGCAGTCTCGGTGACGCGAAAGGCATCGCCGGGGTGCTGCGCTACTGATCATTCCGGCAGACAATCGCCTCCAGAGCTGTCTGCCGGAGAGGTGAGCGCGTGAGTGAGCTGTTGGGTGTCGCGGTCCTGGGTGCGGGCCACATGGGGGCCGACCACGTACGACGGATCGATCGGGTGGTGAACGGCGCCCGGGTGGCGGCGGTGGCCGATCCCGACACCGGGCGCGCCAAGGACGCCGTCACCGGCATCGACGGTGTCTCGGTGCACACCGAGGTGGCGGCGGCCCTCGACGCGCCCGGTGTACAGGCGGTGTTGATCGCCTCCCCCGGGCCCGCGCACGAGGAGGCGGTGCTCGCGGCCTTCGACCGCGGTCTGCCGGTGCTGTGCGAGAAGCCGATGGTGCCGGAGTCGGCCGGGGCACTGCGGGTGGTGGAGGCGGAGGCGCGGCTCGGCCGGAGGCTGGTGCAGGTCGGGTTCATGCGCCGGTACGACGCCGAGTACCAGCGCCTGAAGTCCCTGCTGGACAGTCGACGGCTGGGCCGTCCGCTGATGCTGCACTGCACGCACCGCAATGTGTCCTCCCCGCCCGGCTTCACCTCGGCGATGCTGGTCAACAGCTCCGTCTCGCACGAGATCGACGTGGCACGCTGGCTGCTCGACCAGGAACTCACCGCCGTGACCGTGCTGCGCCCACGGCCGTCCGCGGGTGCCCCCGAGGGTCTTCTCGACCCCCAGTTCGTGGTGTTCGAGACGGCCGAAGGCGCCCTCGTCGACGTCGAGGTCTTCGTCAACTCCGGCTTCGGCTACCAGGTGCGCTGCGAGGCGGTCTGCGAGTCCGGGAGCGCGCGGATCGGGGACGAGCACACCATGGTGGTGACGACGGCGGGCGATGCCCGCGAGGAGGTGGCACAGGACTACCTCGTACGGTTCGCCGACGCCTACGACCGCGAGGTGCAGGCCTGGGTGGACGCCACCCGGCAGGGGAAGGTGACCGGGCCGGGCGCGTGGGACGGGTACGCCGCTTCGGCCGTCGCCGAGGCCGGGGTCCGGGCGCTGGAGAGCGGCGGCCGGGTGACCGTCGAACTCGCCCCGCGCCCGGACCTCTACGCGTGATCGGTCCTCTACGCGTGATCAGCCGCTGACGCTCGCCGTGCCCGTCTCGATGTGCCCCGTGAACCGGCGCGACCAGCTCGCGTCGGAGTCGACGGTGATCGTGAAGTCGTACCAGCCGTTCTGGTACGCGACGGCGTTGAAGTAGTCCTCGGCCGAACCGCCCGCGGCGACGGTGTACGTCCACGGCCCGTCGCCGCGGTACTGGTTCGAGGTGATCGTGAACTTCACCGGGGCGGCCGAGGAGTTGGTCATCTTGAAGTAGAGGGCGGTCTTGCCAGTGCCGGGTTCGGTGGCGTAACGGGTGCTCACCTCGGCCGACTTGCCCGCCTGGGTCGCGTCGCCCTTGAAGCGGCGCAGGAAGCGGTTGGGGCCGGCCATGGTGAGGTCGTACTTGCCGTTGCCGAACCCCGAGCCGATGTTGAAGGAGTCGGAGGCGGTGCCGTCGGCGTCGATGGTGTACTGCCAGGGCGTGGTGTCGCGGTAGGCGTTCGGGTGGATCGACAGGTGCGCCGCCCTGCCGGCCGGGGTGCCCTGGTTGGCCATCGTGAACCAGGCGAGGATCTTGCCGCCCGACCCGAACTCCAGGTGGTCCAGGTAGCCGTTCGGCTGGTAGGGCAGGGCGCGGGCGGGCCGGGTGCCGGGCTCCTGGGCGGGCAGGGCGTTGGTGGTCGGCACCGGGTTGGGCAGAGGGCCGCAGGTGGCGATCCCGAGCACGCTCGTGGCGGGCAGCGGGACCGTCCCGTAGGCCGGGTTGCCGAAGTCGAAGACCCCGGTCAGGTCGCCGGTGACCTTGCGGCGCCAGGCGCTGATGTTGGGGCAGGCGGCGGGCTTGCCGAGCGCCGTCGTCCATGTCTCCAGGAAGCGCAGGACCGAGGTGTGGTCGAAGACCTCCGAGGAGACCCAGCCGCCACGCGTCCAGGGCGAGATGACGAGCATCGGGACTCGGAAACCGAGACCGTACGGGACGCCGTTGAGGAACTCCCCCGCGGTGTTCGCGGGCGGGGCCGGGGGCGGCACGTGGTCGAAGAAGCCGTCGTTCTCGTCGTAGTTGAGGAACAGGACGGTGGAGTCGAAGACGTCCGGGTCGGCCGCGAGGGCCTTGTACACCAGGTCGACGAAGTGGGCGCCGTCCCCGGGCGGGGCATAGGGGTGCTCGGAGAAGGCCTGGTTGGCGACCACCCAGGAGACCTGGGGCAGGGTGCCCGCGAGGACGTCGGCCCTGATGGCGGCGGCTATGTCGTCGGGGGTGGAGCCGGTGACCTTCGGCACGGAGGCCATGCCGCGGTCGTACAGCGGGTCGCCCGCCTTCGCGGAGGCGAACTTCTTGAAGTAGGCGCAGCCGTTGTCGCCGTAGTTGTCCTGCGCGTTCTGGTAGACCTTCCAGGTCACTCCGGCCGTCTGGAGCGCCTCGGCGTAGTTCTGCCAGGTCAGTCCGGACTCGTCGCCGCCGTCGTAGCTGGAGCCGTCGACCTTGCCGCTCCACAGGTAGGTGCGGTTGGGGCCGGTCGCGCTGAGTGCGGAGCAGAAGTAGGCGTCGCAGATCGTGTAGTTGTCGGCGAGCGCGTAGTGGAAGGGGATGTCGGAGCGGTCGAGATAGCCGAGCGAGCGGACGTTGCCGACACCGGAGACCCAGTTGTCGAGGCGTCCCTTGTTCCAGGCGGAGTGCTGCGAGGACCAGGAGTGCGGGAGGTCGCCGTTGCACTGCGCGAGCGTCTCGCCGTCCTTGCCGCCCGCGGCGGGCGTGGAGCTGAGCTTCCACGGGTACTGCCGTCCGGCACCGTTCGGCTGGTTGAAGACGGAGTACCCGCCGGACAGGGTGATGGCGCTGCGGTCGTCGAAGCCGCGGACGCCCTTGAGGCGGCCGAAGTAGTGGTCGAAGCTGCGGTTCTCCTGCATGAGGACGACGACGTGCCGTACGTCCGAGATGGTGCCGGTCGTCGCGCCGGCGGCCGCCGCCGGGCGCGAGCCGACGCCCAGCGCGGCGCCCGCCGCCACGGATGCGCCGAGTCCCACGAAACCTCTTCGGCTGATCGGTGTCATTCGCCCGCCCCTCGTGACCGGAATGCCCCTGCGGCACACCGCGCGCCAGCGTGCACGCGGCGATCGCCGGGAGCCCTACCGATGCGGTGAGAGACGAATGAACAGCGGCCGAACGCCGACGCCCTTCGTCTGTTCACTGTGAACGTTGCCCCCTCGTTCCCCGGCATGGACACGCCGCGTACATATGACCGTCGAACAAAGAAATGAAGAAGGCGTCCGGCCACCCCTGGAGCCCCTCAAGTCACGTACCCTTTCTACGACTTGGGCGCGCGACCCGCGTACCGAATCCATGCCGGTCGACCCGTCCGTCTGGACTGCGGCATATGCCAGAAGCACCACCGGATCGTGTGTTGCCAAATCCCTTACAGGGCGTCGCGGGCTGTGCAACAGTCGTAACGGTCCCTCCGCCCAGCCTTGGTCGTACCGTCCCCCATCGGAGTGCGTCATGCCGTCCCATCTCTCTGCGGACCGCCCAGCCGCCCAGCCGCCCCCGCGCGGCTCGGTCGACGCGCTCATTTCGCAGACGCGACGGCTGCGCGGCGAGATGGACGCCGTCCGGCGGGACGCTCCCCTCGACGGCACGGACCCCCAGGGACGCTGGCAGCGCGCGCTGTGCGATCTGGCGATGCACCAACTCGACGACCTCGACCAGCATTTGGCACAGTTGCGGGACGGGCCCCCGCCCGTGCCCGCGGAGCCGGCCCGCGCGCCCGCCGTACCTGCCGTGTCGGCCGCGTCCCGGCGCGGCTCGCTGCTCAGCCGGGTGGGCAGTGCCGAGTGGAACCTGCTCACGGACGAGGCCAGTTGGTCCGGAGAGCTCTACGACATCCTGGGCCGCGACCCCGCCGCTCCCCCGCTCACCCTCGACGAACTGCCGTCGCTGATGCTCGACGAGGACCGGCCGATGCTGACGGCGATGGTCACCGACTGCCTCATCGACGCGAAGCCCATCGACGGCGAGTTCCGCATCGTGTGCCCCGACGGCGGGGTACGGACCGTGCACATGATGGGCGAGCCCGTGCTCGACATCGACGGCAGCACCGCCGCGATGTGGGCCGTGCTGCGCGATGTCAGCGAACTGCGACGCAGCCAGCGGACGGTGAGCGAGAGCCGTGAGTCGCTTCAGCTGCACCGACACCACGCGCAGAGCGAGCGCCGGCTCGCGGTCCAGCTGCAGGAGGCCGTCCTGCCGCCCTGGCGCGGCTCCCTGCGCTTCCCGCAGCGGGGCCCCGAGGCCCTGGACCTCGCCGCCCGCCATCTGCCCTCCTCGAACAGCGCGCTGATCGGCGGCGACTGGTACGACGCGATGGAACTGCCCGACGGAGCCACGCTGTTGAGTGTCGGTGACCTCACCGGGCAGGGCGTCACCGTCGCCTCGGGCATGGCGATGCTGCTCGGCGCCCTGCGCGGCATGGCCGTCGCGGGCACCCGGCCCGGGCAACTCATGTCCTGGCTCAACCAGTTGCTCGACGCCTCGGTGCAGCCGTCCCTCGGCAGCGCCGTCTGCTGCCGCTACCGGCCCGAGACCCGCACCCTCACCTGGGCGCAGGCAGGACACCCCGCCCCGCTGCTGTTCCGCAACGGGACGGGGCGCATGCTGGCAGCGCCGGACGGCGTGCTGCTCGGGGCCACCTCGGGGGCCGTCTACGGGCAGGCCGAAGAGACCCTCGAAGACGGCGACCTGCTGCTCCTGCACACCGACGGACTGGTCCCCGGGCACTATGGAGAGCAAGCCGTCCAGAGGCTGCTCGACCTGGCCCCGCGCTTCCGCGGAGCCCGTACGGCCCAGGACTGCGTACGGACGGTTGTCGAGGAATTCGGCGAGAGTGAGCGCGAGGACGACGCCTGCGTGCTCATCGCCAGGATCGGCTCATAGACCTCGCCGAGATCGGCTCACAGACCGACCTGGAACGACCCGGCCTGAAACCCTTTACTGTGCACACAGGCAAGGAGTTCTCATGCCTGTGTGGTGGTGCCCCCGCGCTTCGGCCTGAGCAAGCCCTTGGGGAGGGCGAGTTGGATCTCCTCACGCAGTTCGTGGATCTTCGGGTAGCCGGAGTACTCGGCGGTGAGCCGGTACATCTCGCGCAGTCGGTCCCAGGTGCGGTGGGAGGAGTTCGCCCCCATCGACACCAGGGCCAGCCGGGCATAGCGGTCCGCCTGCTCGGGGTCGTCCGCGATGAAGCACGCCGAGGCCAGCGACAGCCAGTCGAAGATCTGTGACCGCTGCCGCCCGTTCTCCCGCAGATGCAACGCTTCCTTGGCGTGGCGTTGCGCCGTGGTCGCCGCGGCCGGGTCGTGCTCCGCGAGCGTCCGGTAGGCAAGCGCCTGCATGCCGTGCATGTCCGCCTCGTCGAACATCTGCATCCAGCTCGGCGGTGGCACATCACCCTTGTCGGAGACGAAGAGGTCCTCCGCCTCCCCCAGGGTGCGCCGCATGGCCTGGCCCTTGCCCATCGACGCCTGAGCCCAGGCCTCGATCGTGTAGAGCATGGCGCGGGTGCGCGGCAACATCTCGGAACCCGAGCCCGACTTGGCGAGCTTCATCAGGTCCAGGGCGTCGTCGGGCCGGCCGAGGTGCACCATCTGACGGGCGGCGCGGGAGAGCGCCTCCCCGGCGCGCGGCCGGTCGCCGCCTTCTCTGGCCGCGTGCGCGGCGATGATGAAGTACTTCTGGGCCGTGGGCTCCAGGCCGACGTCGTGCGACATCCAGCCCGCGAGGACGGCGAGATTGGCGGCGACGCCCCACAGGCGGCGCTGCAGATGGTCAGGGTGTCGGTAGGAGAGCATGCCTCCCACTTCGTTGAGCTGGCCCACCACGGCCTTGCGTTGCAACCCGCCGCCGCGGGCCGCGTCCCAGGCCCGGAACACCTCGACCGAGCGCTCCAGTTCCTCGATCTCCTGCGACCCGATGGGGGCGGCCTCGTAACGGTCGAACCCAGCGGGGTCGGCGTGCAGGGGATTGTCGACTACAGGGGCGTCGGCCACGAGGGCCGGATCGGTGTGGAGCCAGTCGTGCATGGCACTGCTGAGTGCGGATCCCGCGGCGAGCGCGGCACCCGCGCCCACCAAGCCGCGTCGGTTGAGCATGAGGTCCATTCCCGTGAATTCGGTGAGGACCGCAGCGGTTCGCTCGGGCGCCCACGGCACACCGTCGGGATGTTCCACATTCCCGCCGCCCGGCCGTTTCCCCACACGCCCGTGCCGCACCAGACCGAGGTCCTCGATGGTCACGACACGGCCGAGACGCTCGGTGAAAAGAGCCGCCAGCACTCGCGGAACCGGATCGCGCGGGATCTCTCCCACGTCGATCCAACGCCGCACCCGTGAGGTGTCGGTCGCCAGCTGAGGGTGACCCATGGCCGCCGCCTGCTTGTTGACCAGCCTCGCGAGTTCGCCCTTGGACCAGCCGGCCAGGCCGAACAGATCCGACAGACGAGTGTTGGGTTGTCCGTTCACATCAAGCCCCCAGGTTCTCGGCTGAGTTGACAGTAACCCTCTGTCAGTTGCTGAGCGACTATTCGCCAGGGTTCGCCAGGGTGCGCCAGATGGTCTGCCACTGGGCATCCGGTGTCAGGTAGGAAAGCGCCACCCCGACCCGGTTGCCGAGGGACATTCCCCCAGGGTGTACCAGGGCGGCCGGGGCGGGTAGCGCAGCAACTTGCAGGCACACGAAGGGATCTGTTTCGCCCATGTACACAGCATCGTCCTCCGTGTCCGCTCCGCCCCGGTCGCTTCACCCCCGCCCGGCGGCGGGCAGCGGCCCCTACCTCGACCCCGCTCGACCGGCGGCCCCCGTGCTCGGCGCCGGCAGGACGCGGCGCGTTCCGGGGCTCGGCACCCAACCGCTCAGCGGGAGAATCGACTTGTCCGGCCCTCAGGGCGCGCAGCTGCGCACGGCGATCGCGTCGGTGCACCGGATCTGTCCGGAGTTCGCTCCGGTCCAGGTACTGCGCCGCAGCGGGCGCTCCGTGCTCCTCGTCGGCACGACGGGGCGCAGCACGGCCGTCGCCAAGTGTTTACTGGACCACTCCACGATCTGGGCGGAGCGGATCAGGCACGAAATAGCGGCATACCGATCGTTCGTGCGGCATCGGCCGCCGGTCCGGGTGCCCCGGCTGATCGCGGCGGACCCGGACAACTGCACCCTCGTGATCGAGCGGATGCCGGGGCGGGTGGCCGCGCTGCAGCGGCACCCGGCGGAGGCGCCGCCCCGCGCGGACATCCGGGCGGCACTGGGTGCGATCTGCCGGCTGAACGCGTGGCGGCCGCCGGCGGGGACGTTCGACGCCCCGCTGGACTACGCGGAGCGGATCTCCCGTTTCCATGAGCTGGGTCTGCTCACGGACCGGGACATGGGCGACCTGCAGAAGCTGGTGCACGGCATCGCGCACTCGGCAGGCCGTCAAGGCATGGGCCAGTTCTGTCACGGGGACGCGTTGCTGTCGAACATCCTGCTCTCACCGGCCGGTCCAGTGCTGGTGGACTGGGAGCACGCGGGCTGGTACCTGCCGGGCTACGACCTGGCAACGCTGTGGGCGGTCCTCGGTGACGCTCCCGTGGCGCGCCGGCAGATCAGTCAGCTCGCGCAGTCCGCCGGTCCCGCGGCGCGCGACGCCTTCCTGGTGAACCTGATGCTCGTACTGACCCGGGAGATCCGTACGTACGAGACGGCCGTGCAGCGTTCGATGCACGACGCGACCCCGGCGGCACCGGGACCGGCCCATCCGGGTGCTGCGCCGTCCGGCGAGGAACAGCGGCTGCTGCTGCGGCGGCTGCACGACGACTGCCAGATGGCCCGGCGGGCCGTTCGAGCGGCGGTCGGCACTCGTTGACGGGGACGAAGGCCCGCGGTGCGCCTGAACGGCGGCACACCGCGGGCCTTCGTCATGCGGGGGCACTGCCGTGCGGCGCCGATGTACGGCGAGCGGCGCGTCCCCGCCGGCATCCCTTCCGGGGCATCTTCACCCGTTCGCGCCACCGGTCCACTCCACTGACGCCTTGCAGGCCGTCCCGCTGCCGCCACGAAATCGTGTTCGTCCCCCGCTGACATGGAGAATCGCCTGCCCCTGGGCATGATTGACGGATCGTCGGAGAGCCGATACCACTGACCCACGTTCGGCCCGCACGCCCCACCGCGCTCGACCGTCCCAGGAGGCTGCATTGCGAGGATCCGTCACCGACCCCGAGGCCACCGCCGGGCACAGACGCGCGCGCCGTACCGCGGGCGCCGTCGCCTCGGCGACGCTGTTGCTGCCGCTCCTCGGCGCGGCACCGTCGAACAGCACCGCGCAGGCGTCCTCCGATGGGCTCCAGCGGGCATTCGCCGGCGCCGCCGCCGAGTACCACGTGCCGCTGAGCGTCCTGCTCGGCGTCTCCTACCTCCAGTCCCGCTGGGACGCGCACGCCGGCGTGCCGAGCGCCAGCGGCGGCTACGGCCCCATGCACCTCACCGACGCACGCACGGCGATCGCGGAGGCACCGCACCACAGTGATGGCACAGAGGACGCCCGCGGTGACAGCTCGCGCGCGGCCCTGCTGCCCACCACCAAGGTGCCGCAGAACTCCCAACTCCCGGCCCGCCTCAAGACGTTGACGAAGGCGGCCCGGCTCACCGGCCTGCCCGAGGAACGGCTGCGCACCGACGCCGCGGCGAACGTGGCGGGCGGGGCCGCGCTCCTGGCCGCCGCACAGAAGGACCTCGGCGAGCCGCTGAGCGACGACGCGGCCGACTGGTACGGCGCGGTGGCGCGCTTCTCCGGCGCGGACGACACCGCGACCGCGGCGACGTACGCCAATGACGTCTACGGAGTGATCCGCGAAGGCGAGGAGCGCACCACGGACGCCGGTCAGCAGGTCGCGCTGGCCGCCCGGCCCGAACTGCGCCCCGACACCGCGCAGCTGCGGCGGGCCGGGCTGCGTACCGTCTCCGCCAAGAGCACGGAGTGCCCCACGTCCGTGTCCTGCGAGTGGATTCCGGCCCCGTACTCGGAGTTCGGCAACAATGACTACGGGAACCACGACCTCGGTGACCGGCCCACGTCGCAGAGCATCAAGTACATCGTCATCCATGACACGGAGGGCACCTGGGACGGCGTTCTGAAGCTGGTCCAGGACCCGACCTACGTGTCGTGGAACTACACCCTGCGCTCGACCGACGGTCACATCGCCCAGCATGTGAAGGCGAAGGACGTGGCCTGGCACGCGGGCAACTGGTACATCAACGCCAAGTCGATCGGCCTGGAGCACGAGGGATTCCTCGCCTCGCCGGACGCCTGGTACACGGAGGAGATGTACCGGGCCTCGGCGCGCCTGGTGACCTACCTCGCCGAGAAGTACCGCGTTCCGCTGGACCGGCAGCACATCCTGGGCCACGACAACGTGCCGGGCCCGACCACCTCGACCATCCCCGGCATGCACACGGACCCGGGCCCGTACTGGGACTGGCAGCACTACTTCACCCTGCTCGGCCACCCCTTGCAGCGTGCGACGAAGGCGAAGACGAGGACGAGTGGCGGTCTGGTCACCATCCTGCCGAACTTCGCCCAGAATCAGCCCCGGTACACGGGATGTGTCACCAGCGGCGAGCCCTGCGCGGCGCACGGCTCCAGCGAGGTGCGGCTCTACTCCCGGCCGGACGAGACCTCGCCCCTGATCAAGGACATCGGGCTGCGTCCCAAGGGCGACGACTCGACGATCGACGTGAACGACGTGGGTTCACGGGTCTCCACCGGACAGCGGTACGCGGTCGCGGACCGGAACGGCGACTGGACGGCCATCTGGTACCTGGGCCAGAAGGCCTGGTTCAAGAACCCGCAGGGCCGGCCGACGGCGGTGAACGCCTCGGGCCAGGTCGTGACCCCCAAGGCCGGCGTCACGGAGATCCCCGTGTACGGGCGTGCCTACCCGGAGGCGGCTGCGTACCCCGCGGGCGTGCCCGTCCAGGCCGTCTCGCCGCTGCCGTACAAGATGCAGGCAGGCCAGAAGTACGCGGTCGGTGACAAGGTGCCGGGCGAGTACTTCTACGCGCCGACGTTCGACACGGCCCCGCACAGGGTCGTGATCGGCAAGGACATGTACTACGAGATCCAGTTCGGCCACCGGGTCGCGTTCGTGCGGGCGGCGGACGTGAACCTGACGCGCTCGCGCACATAGGTGCCGGGGGGCGGGGGCCGGGCCGCGGACAGCGCCCCGGCCCCGGCTCCCGTACCGTCGTTACTCCGACCAGTCGAGCTGGTGTTCCGGCCTCCCGAAGGTCCAGCCCAGCGCCCGGGCCTCGGCCCGGGCCGTACGGTCGCCCCGCGCATAACGCAGAACCCGCCCCGGGAACACCACGAACGTCTCGTCGGCGGACCGCAGATCCGCGTACCAGCCGGGCTGGTCCAAGGCCCCCGATATCGCCTCGGCGACCTCCGCCGCGCGCGCCGCCGACACGCTGAACTCGATGACCGTCCAGACGTCCGGCTGCCCGGGCCCGACGTTCTGCGGACGGAACCGATAGATCTCCCGGGCTTCTATCCGCAGGTCCTTCAGGTGGGTACCGACCTTCAGGCTTTCCACGATGAGTGAACCGTCGGTCGTGACTCCTCCCCCGGCTGAAGCCGGGGGCTTCTCGCTATGCCGGGTTGGCGTTGCGACGGGCCAGCCCGGCCCGTAGAACGTTGGTGGCTCCCACCGTGTCGGCGTGGGCGTTGTGGCCGCAGGCGACGCAGTGGAATTTCTCCTGTGTGGGCCGGTTCTCCTTCGCGGTGTGCCCGCATGTGGGGCAGGTGCGGGAGGTGTTGCGGGGGTCCACGGCGATCACTTCCCGTCCGGCGCTTTCAGCCTTGGCGTGCAGGATCGTCAGGAACACCCCCCATCCGGCATCGCTGATCGACGCGTTGAGCCCGGCCTTGACGGCGGCCCCGTTGGGCAGGAAGGTGCCCGGCCGGCCGGGGTCGGGCTTCGGCGCGGGGGCCTTGCTCATGTTGCGGATCCTGAGGTCTTCGTGCGCGATGACGTCATGTGCGCGGACCAGGCCCAGCGCGGTCTTGTGCGCGTGGTCGAGCCGCTGGCGACGCACCTTGCCGTGGAGCTGAGCGACCTTCTCCACCGCGCGCTGGTGGCTGGCGGTGCGGTCCTTCGCCTTGCGGCGCGGGAACCGGGACAATGCCCGCTGTGCTGCCTGGAGCTTTCCGGCTGCCCGGCGGCCGTGGCGCGGGTTGGGCACGAACCCGCCGCCTGAGTCGGCGAGGAAGTTCGCGATGCCCAAGTCGATCCCGATCACGCTGCCGGTCGCGGGCAGCGGTTCGGGCTGGTCCTGCTCGGAGGTGAGCACGACGAACCACTTACGGCCCTCACGCTTGACCGACACGGTCTTGACCCGGCCGGCCACGGCGCGGTGCTGGTGGACCCTGACGTGGCCGACGCCCTGGAAGCGGACGCGAGTAACGGGGTCGTGCGGGGTGGAGTTCCACCGGCAGCCGTCCCCATCCTTCGGGAACTCCACCGTGTCAAACCAGGTCACCCCGCGGAAACGCGGATAGCCGGGCGTCTCACCGGACTTGACCCGGCGGAAAAACGCCTGCATCGCCTTGTCGAGACGGCGCAAGGTGGCCTGCTGCGAGGAGAACGACCAGCGGCCCTGACGCTCCGGGTCGAACGCCCGGATCCCCTTGAGCTGCGCGGACTGCATCCCGTACCTGACGCTCGTCTTCGAGACATGCCGGTAGGCGTCACGGCGTTCCTGCAACGCCCCGTTGTAGAGGGAGCAGTGATCCCGCAGCATCTCGCCGAGTGCCTGAGCCTGCCGGACGGTGGGCCGCATGAGGAACTTGTACGCACGGATCACCCCAACGCCCGCCCCCTCCGGTCGAGTTCGCTCGATCCTACTACCCTTGGCGTATGTCGCCACGCTGGGAACCAGATCCCGATATCCGCCGGGGAAACCACGTCATTTATAACCTCCATGCACACTTGGTATTCGCCACCCAGTACCGCCGGGAAGTCTTCAACGGCGAAATGCTGACGCGCTGCGAGGCGATCATGCGGGACGTGTGCGAGAGCTTCGGCGCACAGCTGCGGGAGTTCAACGGCGAAGGCGACCACGTCCACCTGCTCGTCCACTACCCACCGAAAATCGCCCTGTCTAAACTCGTCAACACCCCAAAGGCGTCAGCTCCCGCTACCTGCGGGCGGAGTACACCGGCCGGATCAACCGAATCGGCACCGGGCCTGTGTTCTGGTCCCCGTCCTACTTCGCGGGCTCCTGCGGCGGCGCACCGCTGAGCGTCGTCAAGGACTAGATCGACAGCCAAAAGCGCCCAGCCTGACCGTCACCACAAAGGCGCAGAGAACTCCGGCGTTTCGCACCTCCGGGCCGAGGATCGCATTCCCGCCCGGCCTGAAGGCCGGGATTCCCTGCGAAGATTCAGAGAATGGCGGGGCGTACTGCCCGGAGACGGGCGCCGGGGCCCTGGGACCCGGCGCCCGTCTCCGCTACACCCAGTCCCGGCGAGCGGCCTGCCAGGCCAGTTGCATACGGGTGGCCGCCCCGGCGAACGTCATCAGTTGCTGGATATGACGTTGGACCGTACGCCTGCTCAGGCCCAGTTGCGAAGCGATCGCCTTGTCCGTGACGCCTGCGACGAGCAGGGAGAGCAGCCGTCGGTCCGTGGTGGAGAGGGAGTCGGCGCCGGATGTCCCGTCAGTGCCGCTGACCGTTCCAGTGTCGTCGACGTGCAGGGGGATGGCGTCGTCCCAGTAGCGTTCGAAGAGTGCGATGAGCGCGGCGAGGAGGCTGCTGTCGCGCACCAGGGCCGCGGTGGGTTCCTCGGGGCTGCCGTGCGGACCACCGGGTACGAGGGGGCAGATGGCGATGGCGCGGTCGGACACGGCGAGTCGCAGGGGCAGATGGGGTACCGCGCGGGCGACCTCACCCGCCCGTACGCCCTCGATAACGTTGTCCACGGCTCCCTCGTCGTCGAAGAACGCCTTCTCGTAGAGGACCCGATAGCGCACCCCGCGGGCCAGGGCGTCGAACTCCGCCTCGTTGCTGCCCGACGGCATGGCGACGTACTGGGCCTTGCAGAACCACAGCATCTCGTCCTGGGTGTCCGCCTGGATGCGGCGCAGGTGCTGGCGCAGCGCGTCCGCCCCGGTGATCACCTCGATGAGCTCGCCGGCGTCGCGCCGGCGCATGGTGTCCCGGTAGGTCGCCAGCAGGGCGGTGGCCGTGGCGCGGGCCTGGTCGAGGGCGTCGGCGTTGCGTTTGAGCCGGGGCATGAGGGCCACATCGGGTGGCGTGGCCCGGTAGAGCCGTGGTGATCCGTCGGTGTGACTGGCCAGTCCCCTGGCCGTGAGCGCCTCGAGGGTCCCTGCGGCGTCCGCGGTGGTGGCACCCGAGCGGATCGCGAATTCGCGCGCCGAGGTGTTGCTCATCGTCACCAGGATCCGGTAGGCGGACTCCTCGGCATCGGTGACCCCGGCGGCTTCCAGTGTCACGGCGCTCTCCTTGGTCCCACCCCGTCCAACGGTTGAACACCGTACTGCATCCGTGTGGACGGGCGGCGGGTGCACGGCCGCGTCGCTTCGCCGTGCACCCGCCGTGCGCGTTGTGCGCGGCCGTGTCTACCCCCTTTGCAGGTAGGCGCGTTGCACCGTCTGTCGGACACTGTTGCCGAGCCGGTCCCGGGCCGTGACCCGCAGGGTCACATACGCGTCGCCGTGGCCGGAGGGCCTGGTGACGGTGGCCCGGAAGGCGTTGTGTCCGCGGCCTTGGACCGCCGCACCGCCCCAGTGCTTGCCGTCGTCGTAGGACACCTCCACGCGCAGGGACACTCCCTGCGGGGCGGGCTGCCCGTCCTGGGCGCGGACGGCCAGGCCGATGGTGTGCGTCCGTCCGCCTCGCACCGCGTTGTGCGCATCGACCGGTACGTCGTAGTCGAGTTGCAGCAGGGACAGCGGTGTCGCCGTGGCCGTGGTCGCGGAGCGGAAGGACCAGGAGGTGTCCGTACGGGCGGCGAACGCCCACTCGTCGTCCACGCGCGAGGTCGTCAGGTCCAGCCGGTAGTCGGCCGCGCCCGGGGAGACCTCGAAATCGGTCCAGGCGCTGTCGGCGTCGGCGACCTTCACCCCGTCGCGGTAGAGCGCCGCGGCTGCCGTGTCACCGCCCGGCGCGTCGGCCGCCGTGGCGAGTCCGCCCACCCCGCCGCCGTCACCGGCGAGCAGCCGTGACCAGTGACCCGCCGTGGAGTCGGTGAACTCCGGGATGCGCAGGGCCAGTACGTCTCCGGTCCGTACCGAGGGCGTCGTGGTGCCCCGGGGGATCGAGGGGCGCACCACTGCCCCCTGCCAGCGCTCGTCGAGGTGCTCGCCGGGTCGGTAGGTGCGCGGCGCGTCGTGCATGCCCACGGCCAGCGGCATGTCGACGTCGAACGTGGTCGTGTGATGGACCCGGTGGAGCCAGGCCGTGCCGTTCGCGCTGACGTACTCGGTGCGTACGAAGCCCGTCGGCACATAGCGGGTGTACTGCAACCAGGCGGTGTCCTGGTAGGGGCGCCGGGCGAACCGCTGTTCACTGGCCCAGGGCGCTCCTCCGTTGTCGGCGTATGTGGTCCGCAGTACCGCGCTGTTGCGCTCGGACACCGTGTACACGACCTGCCGGGGTATCTGTTGGGACGACGTCTGCATGACGTCGTAGAGGTAGGGGCTCTTCGCCGTTCCGGTGAACCTGACGGTGGTGGTCGGGTGCTTCTTCAGCCGGTCGAGCAGGGCGGCGCCTACCGCCTTGCCGACGCGGACGGTCGGCACCGCGGTGCGTTCGCCGTCGGGGCTCCAGCGCGTCCAGGCGATGTCGGCGAAGTGGGTCATCAGCAGTCCGCGTACGCCCGCCGCGGCCGCCTGCCGGGTCAACTCCCGCTCGTCCGTGCCCTCTTCGTTGCGGACGATCGCGAGTTTGCCGCGGGCCCGGCTGAAGTCGGGCTTGGCGAAGGTGCCCGCGTCCACGGCGGTCAGGGTGGTGCCGTCGGCGTCGAACAGCGGTGAACTCGGCATGTAGTACGCATTGAGGGCGAGGTCGCTGCCCGACACCTTCGCCTCGAGCAGCGGGGCGACCAGCTGCCAGCGCGAGGCGAACTCGAAGGTGCCGTCGGTGACGGCCGCGGTGGGGCTGACGTAGAGCCGCTTGGCCAGGTCGAAGTACATCGTGCCCTGGAGGAGGCTGTGTCCGTCGATCTGCCGGTAGGTCTGGTAGTCGAGGATGCCGCGCTGTTCGGCGGGCCGCGGCGTGCGGATGTCGACCTTGGTGGTCTTGCGCGCGTCCAGGGTGACGGCCGTGTCCTTGGTGACCTTCACCTCGGGCAGGACGACGTGGCGCAGTTCCTGTCCGTCGTCGGCCGTGTCCAGGCTGGAGTAGTCGAGTTGATAGGTGCCTTCCTCGACTTCGGCGACGGCGGGCTCGGTGCTGACGTAGCCGACGAATCCGTCCGTGCCCCAGATGGTGGGCAGTGCCTGGACGCGGTTCCCGTCGTGGTCGTAGGTGGTGACGGTGAGCTTGTGGGTGGGGCCGTGCACCACGATGCTCACCGTGGTGTGGACCTTGACCGCGCCGTCGGTCGTGGTGGCGGTGACATAGCCGTAGTAGTCGCCCCGGCCGGCCCGGGAGGGGTCCACCGTCAGCGGCACGTCCACGGTGGCACCGGCGGCGATCCGCACCGCGTCGGAGCCGAGCCGCAGCGCACCGGTCGTGAGTTCCCGGCCGCCGGTGGTGGCGAGGTGGGCCGCGAGCGCGAGGGTGACGTCCTTGTCCGAGGTGTTGGTGTAGCGGACGGTGGCCGTGCGCGGGGCGCCGTTGTCGCCGCCGGTCCCATAGGGTCCCAGGGCCACGCTCCCGGTGGCGGTGACCGGTCCGAGCGCCGCCGCGGCCACGTCGACCCGGCCGCCGCCCTCCTCGGTCACCTGCTGTCCCCCGACGGTGTGCGCCGTGCTGATGAGCGCGTCCTTGAGCCGCTGTCCGCTCCAGGTCGGATGCGCCTGGGCGAGCAGGGCGGCGGCGCCCGCCACATGCGGGGTGGCCATCGACGTACCGGAGGCGGCCACGTAGTACTGGTCCACCGGTTCGCCCATGGTGGTGCCCGCCGCGCGGGCCGCGACGATGCCCACGCCCGGCGCGGTGACATCGGGCTTGACCGCACGGTCGCCGTGGCGCGGACCGCGGCTGGAGAACGGGGCGAGTGAGTCGTCGCGGTCCACCGCGCCCACGGTCAGTGCGGCGTCCGCGGCGCCGGGCGAGCCGATGGTTTCCTGGCCCTGCTCTCCGCTGTTGCCGGCCGCCACCACGAACAGGGCGCCGCTGGTGCTGCTGAGTTCGTCGACGGCGAGGCTCATCGGGTCGGTGCCGTCGCTCACCTCGTCCGAGCCCAGGCTCATGTTGACGACCTTGGCGCCCTCGGCGGCGGCCCACTCCATGCCGTCGATGACCTGCGACTCGGTTCCGTAGCCGTCGTCCCCGAGAACCTTGCCGATCAGCAGGTCGGCGCCCGGTGCCACCCCCTTGCGGGTGCCGCCGGACGCGGCGCCGGTCCCGCCGACCGTGGAGGCGACGTGGGTGCCGTGACCGAAGACGTCACCGGTCCCGGAACTGCCCGAGAAGTCCTTCGCCTGGCTGATGCGTCCGGCCAGGTCCGGATGTGTCTGGTCGACACCGGTGTCGAGTACCGCGACCTTGACGGAGGTACCGTCGTACCCGGCCTTCCAGACCGCCGGGGCGTTGATCTGTCCGGTGCTGCGGTCGAGGGTGGCGTCCACCCGGCCGTCGAGCCAGATCCTGGGCGTGGCGGCCACGCCCGCGGCACTCACCCTGTTCGGGGCGGGGGCGAGTTGCTTCCAGAACCGGCCCAGGTCGTCGTCGGAGATCCGGACCGCCTGCGCGTCGATGCTGTCCAGCGCGCGGACGGGCGCGTCGTCCTCGGTCAGCGTGGTGAGCCTGCGCACCGCGGTGGCCGGGACACCGGCCGGGCGGCCGATGATCAGGGGGAGCGTGTCGGTGTGCGCCGCGTCGTACTTCTGTTTGATGAGTGCGCTGACGTTGAACAGCTGCCGGTCCAGGCGCCCGGCGGAGACCAGGTCCTGGGCGTCGGAGGGCAGAACCGTCAGGTCACCGTCCTGTTCCACGGTCCGGAACAGGATGCCGCGCCTGCCGCTGCCGGGCTCGACGGCGGCGATCCGCTTGCCGTCGCCGTCCGTCGTGACGGTCACACGGTCGCCGGTGATCAGCCGCACGGTGGCGCTGCCACCCGCCGAGCCTCTCCCCGAGACAGCCGTGGCTGCCGTTGCCGTCGTGGTCGTCCCGGCCGTACCGGACACACCAGCCGCGCCGGCCGCCGATGGCATGCCGCCGGCGGTCAGCGCCAGGCCGGCCGATATCACCGCCGCGAGGCGGATGCGTCTCATCTGATCGGCACCTTTCCGTGCATGGTCGTGCGCGTGAGGAGATCTTCATTCGGGTGCTGCACAGAATCCGCTGCCGCCGGACGCGATGTCACCGTTTCCCGATGGCGCGGATGGGACATGTCGCAACCGCGCCACCCCGCGGACTCCGTGGACGTCGGGGCGGGAGCGCGGAAAGCGCCTGCCACCCTGGGCATAGCCGCCGTGGCGCTGACGTTCGACTGTTCAACAGAGATCGTCGCGAACGTTGGAGGAGCCTCGTGCCACTGCCCTCACACCCCTTGCGGAAGCTGGGCTTCTTGACCATCGGGTTGTTCGACGAGGCCGACCCGCGGCGGGGTCACGAGTCGACGCTGGAGATCATCGAGCTCGGTGAGCGGCTGGGATTCGACAGCGCGTGGGTGCGACACCGCCATCTCCAGTACGGGATCTCCTCCCCCGTGGCCGTACTGGCGGCGGCCTCGCAGCGCACCAGCCGGATCGAGCTGGGGACGGCGGTCATCCCGGTGGGGTGGGAGAACCCGCTGCGGCTGGCCGAGGACCTTGCCACGGTCGACATCCTGTCCGGGGGCCGCCTCAACCCGGGCGTCAGCGTCGGCCCGCCGATGCACTACGACCAGGTCAAGCAGGCCCTCTACCCCGACACCGGCGACGTCGAGGACTTCGGCTACGCCCGCGTGGAACGGCTGCTGGACTTCGTGCGCGGCAAGTCGGCGACCGACTTCAGCGGCGTCGAGGGCTTCGAGGTGTTCTCCGACCGCGTCCAGCCGCACGCCGCGGGTCTGGGCCGGCGCATGTGGTACGGGGGCGGCAGCCTGCGCTCCGCGCAGTGGGCGGGCGAGCACGGGATGAACCTGCTGACCAGCAGTGTCGTCAAGGCGGAGGAGTCCGAGGACTTCGCCGAGATCCAGCGGTCGCACATCCGGACGTTCCGCGCCCACCACCCCGACGGCGACCGTGCCCGGGTCTCCCAGGGCCTCGTCGTCATTCCCACCGACAGCGCCTCACCCGAGCAGCGCGAGAAGTACGAGGAGTACGCCCTGAAGCGCACTCCTCGTACCGCGACCCCGCAGGGCCCGGCCCGGATGATGTTCGCGCCCGATCTCGTCGGCACCTCCGAGGAGATCGCCGAACGGCTGTACGCCCACGCCGCGTTCCGGGAGGTCGACGAGGTCGCGTTCGCGCTGCCGTTCACGTTCGGGCACGAGGACTACGTGCAGATCCTCACCGACCTCGCCACCCGGCTCGGTCCGGCACTCGGGTGGCAGCCGGCCGCCTGAAGGCGGCGCCGGGGCCTCAGCCCTGCTGGAAAAGCTCCGGCGGCAGCGGCTTCAGCAGGGCGTACAGGTCGTCGGTGATGGGACGGTCCCAGGCGGCGATGGTCACCAGGACGTTGTCGCTGCGGTCGAACTGCACGCAGGAGATGCGGGTCTCGGAGAGCTTGAGACGGCGCACGATGAGGAGACCGTCGCCCTGCATCACCGGGATGTCCTCGGTCCCGGTGACGGTGACCTCCTCGTCGTTCTCCAGCGCCAGCAGCAGCTGGGCCACCTCGAAGGGGATCTCGTCCTCGGCGACCTCGCGGGCCGGGGAGCCCTCGGGCAGATTGCCGATGATCATCGCGGGCCCACGGCCGCCGAACAGGTCGTAGCGCAGGAAGACACCCTGGCAGCTGCCGTCCGGGGCGGGCAGCAGACCGGCACCGAGATTGCCCGGCCAGTCACCCGGATCCATGGCCAGAACGTCGAAGTCGGGCCCGGCGGGCGTGGCGCTGCGGCGGCGGAGGAAGGACATGCCGCAATGGTACGTGCCCGGGCGCGAACCGGGCCTCGGGGGCGTCCCCCGTGCGTGGCCCCCGGCCCCGGCTGTGCGTGGCTGCCGGACCCGGTTGCGGATGATTGCCGGACCGGGCGCGCGTGGCCCCCGGCCCCGGCTGTGCCTGGTTGCCGGACCGGCTGTGCGCGGTCGCCGGACCGGTTGTGGAGGGTTGCCGGACCGGGCGCGCGTGGTTACCGGGCCGTTTGCTGGCCCAGCGCCGCCGCCAGTCCCGTACGGTCCGTGCCCACCTTCCGGTAGACCGCCGAGAGCAGGCGGACGACGGTCGGCTCCTCGGTCCCCAGCTCCTCGGCGACCTCGGTCGTGGTGCGGCCCCGTGCGGTGAGCGCGGCGGCCGCGCGTTCACGGGCGGTGAGGGTGTCCGTCTCGGTGCTGTGCAGGCGGCGCGGGCGCAGTCCGGCGGCGGCCAGCTCGGCGCGGGCCTCGTCGCCGAGGCCGTCGGCGCCGCACTGCATGGCCGCGTCCAGTCCTCGGTAGAGATGTTCGGCGGCTTCCTTGGGAGAGCCCGAGCGGCGCAGTTCGGTACCCAGGGCGACCAGCGCGCAGGCCAGTTCATAGGCGGCCGGGGAGCGCTCCAGGTGACTGACGGACTCTTCGAGGAGCTTGACGCGGGTCGAGCCGGAGGAGACGTCGGCCGCGGCCCGCAGTGCCTGTCCGACGGCCGAGGGGGCGCCGAACTGGCGGGCGCGGTGCACCGCTTCGAGTGCCGTGGCGACGGCGCGTTCCGGCGCGTCGTGCTTTTCGGCGCGGGCGAGGTGGAGCTGCCAGGGGCACCAGGAGGGGTTGCGCATGCCGCGCGGGTCCAGGCGGCGTCCGGCCGCTTCGAGCTCGGCGGCGGCTTCCTTGGTGAGGCCGCGGGCGAGCAGCAGTTCGCCGTGCACGGTCTGGACGTCGGGGAAGGTGACGGCGGCCGGGAAGGGCGCGCCGAACGCGTGCTCCTCGCCGATCTGGGCGGCCTCGGTGACGCGACCGCGGGCGAGCAGGATCTGGATGATGACGCCGACGGCGTACCAGTGGACGGGGGTTCGGGCGCCGACGCGTTCGGCGAGCCTGAGGCCGGCGCGGGCGAAGTCCTCCGCTTCGGCGAGTCGGCCGCGGCGGTAGCGGACGTATCCGAGGAGGGTGTAGCCGAAGGAGAGGTGGGCGCCGTGCCAGCCCTGGGACTCGAAGTCGGCGATCCCGGCGGCGAACAGTTCCTCGGTGCGGCCCGGGCGGTCGGCGTACATGAAGGTGAAGGCGACCAGCACGGGCACCTCGAAGCCGCGGTCGGCCTCGGCCCAGCGGATCCCTCCGGCGAGGGCGCGTTCGGCGTGGTGGAGCGCGACGTGGGCGGGCTCGCCGCGCAGCGTGGCGTCCCAGGCGCGCAGGCCGATGACATAGCGCTCGGTGAGGTCGCGGCCGGTGAGCCGGTCGGCGAGGCGGGTCAGGCGGCGGGAGCGGGCCGGGGAGTCGGGTTCGTCGGCGCGGAAGGCGTCCCACATGAACTGTTCGGACTGCATCCGCAGCCGCACCCGGGCGTCGCCGGTCATACGGATCTCACGGGCCAGTGTCTCGGAGGCCTCGGCGAGCCGGTCGCTGTGGGCGAGGACCTGGGAGAGCCGGTAGACGATGTTGTGGCGCAGTTCCGGGTCGGTGATGGGTTCTTCCAGGGCGGCCCGGAGGTGGTTGACGGTGGTCGCCGGTTCGGTGAGCAGGGAGGCGCAGCCCAGTTCGTGGAGGACCGCGGCCCGCTCCTTGAGGGGTGGCGGTTCGCGCAGGGCGCGGGCGAGGTAGCGGCGGGCGGCGTCGGGGGCTCCGGCGCGCTGGGTCTCGCGGGCGGCGGCGCGCAGCTGCTGGACGACCCAGTTGTCGCCCTCGGGGTGGGTCTCCATGAGGTGGCGGGCGGCGGCGGAGGGGCCGAGCCCTTCGTTGATGACGCACCAGGCGGCCTGGCCGTGCAGGGCCACGCGGACGGCGGCGGGGATGGCGCGGTAGACGGCGGTGGCGATGAGGGGGTGGACGAACTCCAGGGTGTCGGCGCCGGCGAGGATACGGGCGCCGCGCAGGGCGTCCGCGGCGTCGGCGGCCTCCTCGGAGCCGAGGCCGGCCACGGCGGCGGCCAGGGTCGGCGGGATCTCGGTGCCGAGGACGGCGCAGGCCCAGGCGAAGCGCACGGTGGAGGCGCCGAGGCGTTCGAGGCGGGCGATCAGGCCGCTGCCCTTGACGGCGGCGGCGAGGTCGCGCAGCAGGTGCGCGCCCTCCTCGGTCGGGACCAGCCCGCGGTCGCGGACCTTCGCGGTCAGCTCCACCGCCTCGAAGGGGTTGCCCGCGGTGACCGCCCAGCACTCGCGGCAGAACACGTCGTCGGCCTGGGTGCCGAGGTCCTCGCGGACGAGGTCGGCGACGGCGGCGGCGCTGAGCGGTTCGAGGTCGAGGGGACGCAGGCCCGCGCGTCCGGGAAGGCTCCTGAACGCCTCGGCGTGGTCGGGGAGTTCGTCGGGCCGGTAGGCGACGGCGAGCAGCAGCGGAAGTTCCTCGACGCGCGGCGCGAAGGCGGCGAGCCAGCTCAGTGACTCGGGGTCGGCCCAGTGCGCGTCGTCGAGGACGAGCACCATCGGGGCGCGCTGCACCGCGAGGTGGGTGAGCACCCAGTCGAGGCCGTCGCGCAGGCCCTGCTGGTCGGGCGGGGCACCCTCGGACGGGGCGCACAGGCCGAGCGCGGGACCGACGATCGCGTACCAACTCCCCAGTTGGGCGCGGAGTTCCGCCTCCGCGATCCCGGCGAGCTGGGGTTGCAGGAGCTGGCGGGCGACGTGGAAGGCCACGCCCTGTTCCTGGTCGCCGCCGCGCGCGGACAGGACCGTGCAGCCCTGGGCCGCGGCGCGCCGCCGTACCTCGGCGAGGAGCGTGGTCTTGCCGATTCCGGCGCGTCCGGCGAAGGCGAGGAGCGCGCCGCGGGGCCGCTCGGATGCTTCGGTTCCGTCCTCGCGCAGACCGGTGAGCTCGTGCAACGCCTCGTCGGCGGCGGCGAGTTCACCCTCCCGTTCGAAGAGTGTCCTTCTGCTGCGTACAGCGCGTTGTCCCATCATCCACCCCCTGGCCACGGTGGTGCGGTCCACGCGGGGAGCGGATGCGTACCGTGACCTCCAGGGACCTCAGAGTACGCTCGTAGCGCCTCGTGGGGAGCCCTTCCGCCGCTACCCGGCGCGGGCTTCTGCCGACCGACCGGATTCTTCGGTCAATCCCCCACGGCCTGCGCGGATTTCCTGTGCCGTTCGTGATGGCGGGCGACACGTGCACGGTTCCCGCACGAGGGTTTGCACCACTCCTGTCGCGGGTGTTCCTTGATGAAGTAGCGCACGCAGCGCGGCGCGTGGCAGGCGTGCAGCCGCGACCTGTCCGGGCTCGCGAGGAAGGCGAGGGCGGCGCGGGCGAGCAGTGCCGGGAGGGGAGCGGCGCCGCCCACGGCTTGCCGGCGTACGACGGGTTCGGCGCCGTCGTCCCAGGTGAGGACGGGGACGGTCGGCGCGAGGGCGGCGGCGGTGTTCAGGCACAGCACGGCCTGGGGTACGGGAAGCAGCCGTGCGGCGTCGGCCGGGCTGGGGTCGCCGGGGCGCACGGCGCGGGCGAACAGGGCGCGGACCGCGGCGCGCAGGTCGCGTACGGCGGCGAGCGCGGCGGCGTCGGCGACGAAGGCGTCGGCTCCGGGCAGCAGGTCGGCGTGCCCGCGCACCCAGGTGGTGAGTCCACCGGGTTCCGCGAGGTCGTCGGCCACTCCGCCCTGTCCGTCGTGCCGGATGGTGAGGGCGAGGTCCAGGGCGAGCCGGGTGTCCGCGTCGATCGAGTCCGCCATGACGCTAATGATAGGTACACGTGCACCCATTAGCCGCGCGGGGCCGCCATGCCGTTCAGCCGTACGGGGCGCCATGCCGTTCAGTCGTACGAGGCCACCGTGCCGTTCAATCCCTCGGGGTCACCGTGCCATTCAGTCGATCGGGGCCGCCGTGCCGTTCACGGATCGCCCGTCCCGAAGAGGAAGCCTCGTCCTGGGACCGGACCCCGGCTCGGGCACCGGCCCCGGGACGGGACCCACGTCGCGTATCGCCTCCTCGTACCGGGCGTCGGCTCGCAGTCTCGACGTCGGGTCGGTCAGGTCGGCTCAGGTCAGGTCGAACTCTCCCTCGCGGGCGCCCGACACGAACGCGCCCCACTCGGCCGGTGTGAAGATCAAGGAAGGGCTCGCGGGACGGCCACTGTTGCGCATCGCGATGAAGCCCTCGACAAAAGCGATCTGGACGTCTCCCCGCCCTCGGCTGCTGGACTGCCATTCGGCGTTGCTGAGGTCCAGCTCAGGCTTGTCCCATCCCGCCAGCGGGTGCTGCTCGATGGTGCTCTCGGCCACGTCCGTGCTCCTCCCGGTTCGTCGTCCGCCGCCAGCCTAGCGATCGGTTCCGGCGGCGGACAGGCCACGTGAGGGGGACGCTTTCAGGAGGTGGGCGGCTCGGCCCCGACCAGCCACATCGAGAAGAACTGGGATCCCCCTCCATAGGCGTGTCCCAGCACCCTGCGAGCCCCTTCCACCTGGTGTTCTCCCGCCTGACCGCGCACCTGAAGTGCCGCTTCGGCGAAGCGGATCATGCCGGAGGCGCCGATCGGATTGGTGGAGAGGACACCGCCCGACATGTTGACGGGCAGGTCCCCGTCAAGCTCGGTCACACCGGATTCGGTGAGCTTCCAGCCCTCGCCCTCCTCGGCGAAACCGAGGTTCTCCAGCCACATGGGCTCGTACCAGGAGAAGGGCACGTACATCTCCACGGCGTCGATGTCACGGCGCGGGTCCGCGACGCCCGCCTGCCGGTACACGTCGGCCGCGCAGTCCTTGCCCGCCTGCGGCGACACACAGTCCTTGCCCGCGAACAGGGTCGGCTCGCTGCGCATCGCGCCGCCGTGCAGCCACGCGGGCGGCCTCGGCGCGCGGGCCGCCCCCGCCCGGTCGGTGAGGACCATCGCGCAGGCGCCGTCCGAGGACGGGCAGGTCTCCGAGTAGCGGATCGGGTCCCACAGCATGGGCGAGGCCTGCACCTTCTCCAGCGTGATGTCGTGCTCGTGGAGATGGGCGTACGGGTTCTTCAGCGCGTTGCGCCGGTCCTTGTACGCGACCAGCGAGCCGACGGTGTCGGGCGCGCCGGTGCGCCGCATGTACGCCCGTACGTGCGGCGCGAAGAAGCCGCCCGCCCCGGCCAGCAGCGGCTGCTGGAAGGGGATCGGCAGGGACAGGCCCCACATGGCGTTCGACTCGGACTGCTTCTCGTAGGCCAGGGTCAGGACGGTGCCGTGGACGCGGCCCGCGATCAGGTTGGTGGCGACCAGGGCCGTGGATCCGCCGACGGAACCCGCCGTGTGCACCCGCAGCATGGGCTTGCCGACCGCGCCGAGCGCGTCGGCGAGGTACAGCTCCGGCATCATGACGCCCTCGAAGAAGTCGGGCGCCTTGCCGATGACCACGGCGTCGATGTCGGCCCACGTCAACTCGGCGTCGGCGAGCGCCCGCCCGGCGGCCTCGCGGACGAGTCCCGCGAGGGACACGTCCCGTCGGGCCGCCACGTGCTTGGTCTGGCCGATGCCTACGACGGCCACGGGCTCCTTGCTCATCGGGGATCCCCTTCGAGTACGGCGACCAGGTTCTGTTGGAGGCAGGGCCCGGAGGTGGCGTGGGCGAGCGCCCGGTCGGACTCGCCCCGGTGGACGCGGGCGGCGGCCTCACCGATGCGGATGAGCCCGGCGGCCATGATCGGGTTGGCGGCGAGGGCGCCGCCGGACGG
Source organism: Streptomyces sp. RLB3-17 (assembly GCF_007113425.2). Lineage (NCBI taxonomy): Bacteria > Bacillati > Actinomycetota > Actinomycetes > Kitasatosporales > Streptomycetaceae > Streptomyces > Streptomyces sp. RLB3-17. The sequence continues at coordinate 1,761,676 of NZ_CP041610.2, forward strand.
GTTGACGCGCACCTCCTGGCCGAGCCGCAGCGCCTTGCGCAGGACCACCTCCTGGGAGGTGAACGGCGCGTGCAACTCGGCGGTGTCGACGGGCCGTTCGAAGGCTCCGGCCCGCTCGGCGGCGAGGCGGGTCGACGGTGAGTCCGTCAGGTCGCGCACGCCGAGGCCGTGCGCCTCGATGCGGTGGTCGATGCCCCGGATCCAGGCGGGCCGCTCGCACAGCTCGCGGGCCCGCTCCCCCGCCGCGAGGATCACGGCGGCGCCGCCGTCGCCGACGGGCGGGCAGTCGCCGACGCGCAGGGGCCGTACGAGGTACTCGCCCTGGGCCACCGAACCCCGCAGCTGCGCGTGGGAGTTGGTGGCGGCCGAAGTGCGGCTGCGGGACGCCACCCCCGCCAGCGCGGGCTCGTCGGTCTCGCCTGCGTCGATGAGCGCCTGCGCCTGGAGGGCCGCGAGGGCGACGGAGTCGGGCCACAGGGGCGCGACGTAGTACGGGTCGAGCTGACGGGTCAGCACGTCCCGTACGGATCCGGGTGACGACTTCCCGTACCCGTACACCAGAGCGGTGTCGGCGTCCCCGGTGAGCAGTTTCGTCCACGCCTCGTACAGCGCCCAGGCCCCGTCCATCTCCACGTGCGACTCGGAGATCGGCGGCCAGGCGCCCACCCCGTCGAGGGCCATGGTGAAGGAGAAGGCGCGGCCCGCCAGGTAGTCGCTCGAACCGGAGCAGGTGAAACCGATGTCGCTGGTCTTCAGCCCGGTCTGGTCGAGGACGGCGTGCAGGACCGGGATGAGCATCTCCACCTCGGAGAGCTCGTCGGTGGTGCGCAGATGGTCGCTCTGCGCGAAGGCGACGACGGCGACGTCCCTGATGGGCGGCATCTACAACAGCTCCTTGTACGTGTCGTACGCGGCGTCCGGTTCGCCGGTGGGCCGGTAGTGGTCGGGATAGCGGCCGCCCTCCGTCCACACCGGCTCCACCCGCAGCCCCATGCGCACCTGGTCGTAGGGGATGCCGCCGATCCGGCCGTGCAGCGCGAGGTCGGCGCCGTCGAGGGCGATGTGCGCGTACACGTACGGCACTTCGATGTCGAGGTTCCTGGCCTTGATGTTGACGATGCAGTACGTGGTCACGGTGCCGCGCGGGCCCACCTCCACCTGCTCCGACGTGACGACACCGCAGGTGGGGCACGCGCCCCTCGGCGGGACGTACACCTTGCGGCAGGACGGGCAGCGCTCGCCCACGGTGCGCCGCGAGGAGAGGCTGTTGATGTAGGCGGACTGGGCGCGGCCGGGCGAGTAGACGTAGTCGAGGCGCGCGGGAGCGACGATGCCGGTGACCATGTCCTCGAACCGCCCGTCGTGACCCGCGAGCTGCGGGCGGTCTCCGTCGTACGGCTCGAAGCAGGCGATGTCGGTGATGGCGCCGGTGCGCTGCGCCGCCCAGCGGACACGCACGCGCATCCCGGTGCGTACGGCCTCGGGGCCCGGCGCGTCCAGGGCGTGCAGCAGGGCGGTGTCCGCGCCGTCGAGCCGGACCAGGACCCAGGCGAAGGGGGTGTCGAGGGGTTGGCCCCGACGGGGTTCGTGGTTCCAGGCCCAGGTGGTGACGGTGCCGGTGGGGGCGACCTCGACGAGCTCGCCCAGGTCCTCCGCGGTGACGGGGTCGTACTCGACGGGCGGGACGAGCGTCCGGCCGTCGGCGGTCTTCACGCCCAGGACGACACGCTCACGCAGCCCGGTGAGAAACGCGCTCTGGACGGGGCCGAGCGATCGGGTGAAGGGGAACTCGACGACGAGGGGGGCTTTGAGGACTTCGGGCATCCCGGTTGTCTCCTTAGGGGAGGGGGATCGTGCGCGTCACGACTCCGTCGGGGGGAGGGGGAGTTTCGAGCACGTGGTGACTCCGTCGGGGGGAGGCGGAGGGTCAAGCACGTGGTGACTCCGTACCGGGGGGGGGGAGGAGAGGATCGAGCGCTCCCCCGGAGGCAGAACCCAGGACCTCGGGTCTCCCCTCCCGGCCGCAGAAGGCCGCTGTCACGCCCGTCGGCCCCGCGCACCGTCACGACCCCGGACGTCACGCGCGCCGATAGACGGGTGGGCGTTTCTCGGTGAAGGCTCGGGAGCCTTCCTTCGCGTCGGCCGTGTCGAAGATCTGCCAGCCGCGGGTCAGCTCGGCCGCGAGGCCCTCCGTCTCCGTCATCTCGGCGGTCTCGTACACGGACGCCTTCACCGCCTCGACGGCCAGCGGACCGCAGGCGTTGATCAGTTCGGCGATCTCAAGAGCCTTCTGCCGCGCCGTCCCGTCGGGCACGACGTGTCCGACCAGACCGATCCCGGCGGCCTCCCGGGCCGAGTACGGACGCCCTGTGAGGAGCATCTCCAGGGCGTGCGTGCGTGGGATCTGGCGTTGCAGGCGGACCGTGGAGCCGCCGATGGGGAACAGCCCGCGCTTGACCTCGAAGAGCCCGAAGGTCGCCGACTCCGCCGCGACCCGGATGTCGGTGCCCTGGAGGATCTCGGTACCGCCCGCGACACAGTGACCCTCGACGGCGGCGATCACCGGTTTGCGGGGGCGGTGGTGGCGCAGCATCGCCTTCCAGTGCAGATCGGGGTCGGCCTTCAGCCGGTCCCGGTATTGCTGCCCCTCCATGCCCCGCCCGGCCAGCGCCTTGAGGTCCATGCCGGCGCAGAAGGCGTCCCCGGCACCGGTGAGCACGATCGAGCGGATCGCGTCGTCCTCGTCGGCCTCGATCCAGCCGTCGTACAGACCGACGAGCATCGGCAGCGAGAGCGCGTTCTTGGCCTCGGGCCTGTTGAGCGTGAGCACCAGTGTGGCGCCTTCGCGCTGCACGGTGAGGTGTTCCGTACCACCCATTGTCGTCCTCCCGTCAGACAGGCTCTCTGGAACGAGAACAGGTTGCAGTAGGCGCGGGACCAGTACAAGAGTTTTCTGACAGACAGTCAGATTTCTTCTGCGCGGGCCCTTCCCAGTTGTGGCGGGCTTTGCTCTGATGGCCGTCGAGCCGAGGGGCGGGACCGGACGCACGACGTCAGGAGGAGCGGTGGAGTACAACCTTGCCGACCTGTTCGAGTCGGTCGTCGACGTGGTTCCGGGCCGCGAGGCGCTCGTGTACATCGACCATCCGGGCACGGGCGCGGAGCGCCGTCTGACGTACGCGCAACTCGACGCGGCGGCGAATCGCGTCGCCCATCACCTGATCGACAGCGGCATCCGCCCCGGCGAGCACCTCGGACTGCACCTCTACAACGGCGTCGAGTACGTGCAGACCGTGCTGGGCTGCCTGAAGGCACGGATCGTGCCGGTCAACGTCAACTACCGTTACGTGGAGGAGGAGTTGGTCTACCTCTACCGGGACGCGGATCTGGTGGCGCTGGTCTTCGACACGGAGTTCACCGACCGGGTGGCGGCGGCACTGCCGCGGGCCTCGGCGCTGCGGCATCTCCTGCGGGTGGGGGACGCGGCGGCCGACGCGGCCTCCTTGCCCGCCCTGGACTTCGCCGAGGCCGAGGCCGCCGGATCCCCCGAGCGGGGTTTCCCGCCGCGCTCGGCGGACGACCAGTTCATCATCTACACCGGCGGCACCACCGGCATGCCCAAGGGTGTGATGTGGCGCCAGGAGGACCTGTTCTTCTCCGGGCTGGGCGGCGGGGCCCCGACGGGCGAGCCGGTCACGAAGCCGGAGGAGCTCGCCGAGCGGGTGGCGGCCGGCGGCGAGGGCATCACCTTCTTCCCCACTCCCCCGCTGATGCACGGCACCTCGACACTGACGGCGTTCATCGGGTTCAACTTCGGCCAACGGGTCGTGATCCACCGCAAGTTCGTGCCCGAAGAGGTCCTGCGGACGGTGGAGAGGGAGAAGGTCACCAGCATGTCACTGGTCGGCGACGCGATGCTGCGCCCGCTGATCGACGCCCTGCGGGGGCCGATGAAGGGCACGGACTGCTCCTCGATGTTCAGCGTGTCCTCGTCAGGCGCGATCATGTCGGAGACGGTGCGTGAGCAGTTCCAGTCACTGGTCCCGAACGTGATGCTGCTCAACAACTACGGCTCCTCGGAGTCCGGCTTCAACGGCACCGCGACCGCGGACTCGGGGGCCGGACAGGGTTTCCGGCTACGGGTCAACTCCCGTACGCAGGTGGTGGATCCGGCCACGTACGAACCGGTCGCCGTCGGTGAGCCCGGCCGGGTCGCACAGCGCGGCCATGTGCCCCTCGGCTACTACAACGACCCGAAGAAGACCGCCGAGACCTTCTTCCAGAAGGACGGCGAGCGGTGGGTGCTGCTCGGCGACATGGCGACAGTCGACGAAGAGGGCATCGTCACCGTCCTCGGCCGCGGCTCCCAGTGCATCAACACCGGTGGCGAGAAGGTCTATCCGGAGGAGGTCGAACAGGCCCTGAAGTCCCATCCGGACGTGTACGACGCACTGGTCGCCGGGGTGCCGGACGAGAAGTGGGGCAACCACGTGGCGGCGGTCGTCCAGCTGCGCGAGGGCGCGGGCAGTCCCTCGCTGGAGGACATCCAGACCCACTGCCGGGGCCACCTGGCCGGCTACAAGATCCCCCGCCAGCTCGTCATCACCGACACCATCCAGCGCTCGCCCAGCGGCAAGGCGGACTACCGGTGGGCACGCTCGGTGGCGACGCAGGCGACCCACTGACGCATAGGCCGGCGGGTTGCGGCCCACTGACGCATGCGCCGCAACCCGCGGCGGCCACCGCGACCGACGGCCGCAGCCCCGACACCAAGTGGCCCGCGATCGACGTGCGGACGCGCTCGAAGCGGGGCGGGGCGGGAAACAGCGGTCCGTGGAAGCCCAGGTCGAGGAGTGCGCCCGCGCCGAGCCCGTCCCGGGGCGACCGGTGACGGTCGAACGCGACGGTTGTCGGCCGTCTCCGCCAGGGCGCCCTACCCCTGGGCGCTTTCGGCCCGTGCGTCCGCGAAGCGGTCCCTCAGCTCGCGTTTGAGGATCTTTCCGCTGGCGTTGCGGGGCAGTTCGTCCACGAAGATGACCCGCTTGGGCGCCTTGAAGGTGGCGAGCTTCTCGCGTGCGTGGGCGAGGAGTTCGGCCTCGGTGACCTCGGTACGGGCGACGACGACCGCCGTGACCGCCTCGATCCACCGCTCGTCGGGGAGCCCGACCACGGCCACCTCGGCGACGGCGTCGTGTGTGTAGAGCGCGTCCTCGACCTGGCGCGAGGCGACCAGCACGCCACCGGAGTTGATGACGTCCTTCACCCGGTCGACGACGGTGAAGTAGCCCTCCTCGTCGCGCACGGCGAGGTCCCCCGAGTGGAACCAGCCGTCGCGGAAGGCCTCCGCGGTCTCCTCCGGCTTGTCCCAGTAGCCCTCGCACAACTGCGGTGAGCGGTAGACGATTTCGCCCCGCTCCCCGTCGGGCACGTCCTTGCCGGACTCGTCGACGACCCGCGCCTCGACGAACAGCACCGGCCGCCCGCACGAGTCCATCCGCCCCTTGTGCTCGTGGGGTCCGAGGACCATGGCCAGCGGTCCGATCTCGCTCTGGCCGAAGCAGTTGTAGAACGCCAGCTTCGGCAGCCGCTCCCGGAGCCGTTCCAGAACCGGCACCGGCATGATCGACGCCCCGTAGTACGCCTTGCGCAGTCCGCTCAGGTCACGGGTGGCGAAGTCGGGGCGTTGGGACAGTCCGATCCAGACGGTGGGCGGCGCGAACAGGCTGTCCGCGTGACCGGCCTCGACCAGGTCGAGGATCTGCCCGGCGTCGGGCGCGTCGAGGATGACGTTCACGGCGCCGACCGCGAGATAGGGCAGCAGGAACACGTGCATCTGCGCCGAGTGGTAGAGCGGCAGCGAGTGCACGGGCAGATCACCGGCCTGCAGATCGAGGGCGGTGATCGCGCTGAGGTACTCGTGCACCAGCGCACGGTGGGTCAGCATGGCGCCCTTGGGCTGCGCGGTGGTGCCGGAGGTGTAGAGGAGTTGCGTCAGGTCCTCGCCGCGGGGCTCCGGTCCGTCGTACGGCGTGGTCGTGTCGAGTCGCGCGAGCAACGAGTCGTCGCTGTCGCGCAGGGCGAGAACGCGGGTTCCCTCGGGGAGGTTCCCGGCCAGGTCCGGGTCGGCCAGGACCAGTCCGCAGCCGGCCTGTCCGACGATGTACGCGAGGTCGTCACCGGTCAGGTTCTGGTTGACCGGCACGTGCACCAGCCCGCCGCGCGCACACGCGAGGAAGCCGATCAGGTACGCGTCCGAGTTGTGGCCGTAGGCACCGACACGGTCGCCCGGAGCCAGTCCCGAGGAACGCAGCACCTGGGCCGCGCGGGAGACGGCCTCGTCGAGTTCGGCATAGGTCCAGGACCGGTCGCGGTAGTGGATCGCGACGCGTTCGGGGGTCCGCCGGGCGCTGCGCCGCAGCACCCCGTCGACCGTGGCGCTCCGGCCCGCCGCCACCGTGGGGTTCTGACCCGCCGTCATGACCTGCTCCTTCGTCCGGCTGCTGTGCCGTGATCCTCGTTCCGGCCCGCGAACGGGGTCAAGCGTCCCGCGCACTTGGCGCGAAGAGGATCAACCCCGCCGTGGAACCTACTGACACCAGGTCACACGTCTGTGGCTGTTGTTACGCTCAACCGCCCCTTCCCTCAATGATGTCGGGAGGCACGATGCGCATCCGCCCCGGACGGTTCGCCGTCCTGGCCGTCGCCCTGCTCACCGCCTCGGCCGCGCTGCCCGCGACCGCCGCGAACGGCCAGGAGCGTCAGCACTCTCCGTCCCACCCGTCCTCCGGCGGTCTGTCCGCCGTGATCCGCTACACCGAGTACGGCATTCCGCACATCCTTGCGAAGAACTACCCGGACCTCGGCTTCGGCACCGGCTGGGCGCAGGCCGCCGACCAGGTGTGCACCCTCGCCGACGGGTTCGTGACCTTGCGCGGCGAACGCTCCCGCTTCTTCGGTCCCGACGCGGCGCCGGACGGTTCGCTGTCCTCGGCGGCCGAGAACCTCTCCAGCGACCTCTACTTCCGCGGCGTGCGGGCGACGGGCACCGTGGAGAAACTGCTCGCGGAGCCCGCGCCACGGGGCCCGAGCCGCGATTCCAAGGATCTGATGCGGGGCTGGGCGGCCGGCTACAACGCCTGGCTCGCCCAGAACCGGATCACCGATCCGGCCTGCCGGGGCGCCTCCTGGGTCCGGCCCGTGACCGCCGTGGACGTGGCCGCGCGTACCTTCGCGCTGGCGGTGCTCGGCGGTCAGGGCCGCGCGGTCGACGGCATCACGGCCGCGCGGCCGCCCGCGACGACCGCCGCGCGTACGGCCGTCGGCATACCCGACGCACAGAGTGCCGCGCGCGCCGCCCGAAGACTCTTCGACACCGCCGACATGGGGTCCAACGCGGTCGCCTTCAGCGGTGCCACCACGGCCAACGGCCGCGGGCTGCTGCTCGGCAACCCGCACTATCCGTGGCAGGGCGGCCGTCGTTTCTGGCAGTCGCAGCAGACGATCCCCGGAGAGCTGAACGTGGCGGGCGGCGCGCTGCTCGGCTCCACCACGGTCTCCATCGGGCACAACGCACGGATGGCCTGGAGCCATACCGTCGCCACCGGTGTCACGCTCAACCTCCATCAGCTGACGCTGGATCCGGCCGACCCGACGACGTACCTGGTGGACGGGAAGCCGGAGCGGATGACGAGGCGAACCGTGACCGTCGAGGCGCGGGGCGGCCCGCCCGTCACCCGCACCCAGTGGTGGACCCGCTACGGTCCGGTCGTCACCTCGCTCGGCGCGGGACTCCCGCTGCCCTGGACGTCCACGACGGCGTACGCCCTCAACGACCCCAACGCCGAGAACCTGCGCGCCCCCGACACCGCCCTCGGCTTCGGCCGGGCCCGCGGCACGGCCGACGTCCTCACGACGCTGAGGCGCACGCAGGGGCTGCCCTGGATCAACACGATCGCCGCCGACTCGGGCGGACACTCGCTGTTCACGCAGTCGCAGGTCCTCCCGCGCATCACCGACGAGTTGGCCCAGCGCTGCTCGACGGCGCTCGGCAAGGCCCTCTATCCGTCGTCCGGTATCGCGGTCCTCGACGGCTCCCGCGGCGACTGCGCGCCGGGCAGCGACCCCGACGCCGTACAGCCCGGGATCTTCGGGCCCGCGCACATGCCGGTCCTCAAGGACGCGCCGTACGCGGAGAACTCCAACGACAGCGCCTGGCTGGCCAATACGGACCGGCCGCTCACCGGGTACGAACGGGTCTTCGGGCCGATCGGCTCGCCGCTGTCGAGCCGTGCGCGCGGCGCGAAGGCGGACGTGTCCGCGATGGCCGCGAAGGGCGAGCTGACCGTACGGGACCTACAGGCGCAGCAGTTCGCGAACCGGGCGACCTCGGGTGACCTCATCGCCGACGACTCGGCCCGTGCCTGTGCCGCGCTGCCCGGTGGGACGGCGACGGGCAGCGACGGCAAGGCCGTCGACGTGAGCGAGGCGTGCGGTGTGCTGAAGGCGTGGGACCACTCGATGAAGACCGGCAGCCGCGGCGCACTGCTCTTCGACCGGTTCTGGCGGCGACTGACCGCCGTGACCGCGCCCGCGCAGCTCTGGAAGGTGCCGTTCTCGGCGACGGACCCCGTCCACACGCCGAACACGCTCAACACGCGAGCGCCCGGCGTGGCCACGGCCCTCGCCGACGCGGTGAGCGAGATGCGGGCGGCGGGCATCGCGCTGGATACGACGCTCGGCGCGCACCAGGTCGTCGTCCGCGGCGATCGGCGCATCCCCGTGCCGGGCGGCACGGAGTCGCTCGGCGTGTGGAACAAGGTCGAGCCGGTGTGGGACGCGGCGGCCGGCGGCTACACCGAGGTCACCACGGGGTCCTCGTACATCCAGGCCGTCGGGTGGGACGGCGGCCGCTGCCCGGTCGCCCGTACGCTGCTGACCTACTCCCAGTCCTCGAACCCGAACTCGCCGCACTTCAGCGACCAGACGCGGCTGTTCTCCGAGGGGAAGTGGGTCACCTCCCGGTTCTGCGAGAAGGACATCCTGTCCTCGCCCGGGCTGCGGGTGATCCGCGTGGGCGAGCACCGCTGACGGCGGCGGGGTGGTCCCTGCCCACGCGGGCGGGGACCACCCCGGTCACACCCCGCTCCGCTGTCACATCGCTCGTGTACGGCCCTCCCAGTAGGGGTCCCGCAGGCGCCGCTTGTACAGCTTCCCGTTCGGGTCGCGCGGCATCGACTCGATGAAGTCGACGCTCTTGGGGCGCTTGTACCCGGCGAGCAGGCGCTCGCAGTGGCCGAGGATGTCGGCGGCGAGGGCCGGGCCCCCTTCATGGCCCGGGGCGGGCTCGACGACGGCCTTGACCTCCTCGCCCCAGTCGTCGTGCGGGATGCCGAAGGCGGCCGCGTCGGCGACGGCGGGGTGGGACAGCAGCGCGGCCTCGATCTCGGCCGGGTAGATGTTGACCCCACCCGAGATGATCATGTCGATCTTGCGGTCACGGAGGAAGAGATAGCCGTCCTCGTCGAGACAGCCCAGGTCACCCACGGTGAAGAAGTCGCCGATGCGGTTCTTCTTCGTCTTGCTCTCGTCCTTGTGGTACGAGAATCCGCCGGTACTCATCTTCATGTAGACGGTGCCGAGTTCACCGGGCGGCAGCCGGTTGCCGTCGTCGTCGAAGACGGCGAGTTCGCTGATGGGCCAGGCCTTGCCGACCGTGCCGGGCTTCTTCAGCCAGTCCTCGGTGGTCGCGAAGGCGCCGCCGCCCTCACTGGCCGCGTAGTACTCCTCGACGCTGTGGCCCCACCACTCGATCATGGCCCGTTTCACATGGTCCGGGCACGGGGCGGCGCCGTGAATGGCGTGCCGCATCGAGGAGACGTCGTAGCGCGCCTTCACCTCGTCGGGGAGGGCCAGCAGCCGGTGGAACTGGGTCGGGACCATGTGGGTGTGGGTGCAGGCGTGGGCGTCGATGACGCGGAGCATCTCCTCGGGCGTCCACTTGTCCATCAGCACCAGGCGGTGCCCGATGTGCAGGGAGGCGCCCGCGAACTGGAGTACGGCGGTGTGGTAGAGCGGTGAGCAGACCAGGTGCACGTTGTCGTCGAACGGACTGATGCCGAAGATGCCGAGGAAGCCGCCGAGGTACGACTCCTCGGGGAGCTTGCCGGGCAGCGGGCGCCGGATGCCGCGGGGGCGGCCCGTGGTGCCCGAGGTGTAGTTCATGACCCAGCCGAGGGTGCGGTCGGCTGGCGCCGAGTCGGGCTGAGCGTCGAGGAGTTCGGCGTACGGCCGGAAGCCCGCCACCGTGCCCACCGCGTACCGCTGCGCGGCCGGAAGCTTCGCCTCGTCCGCGGCATGGCGGGCGGCGTCGGCGAACCGTTCGTGGGCGATCAGCACCTTGGCGCCCGAGTCGGAGACGATCCAGGCGATCTCGGGGCCGACGAGGTGGTGGTTGACCGGCACCAGGTAGAGGCCCGCCTGGGAGGCGGCGAGGTAGGCGACGAAGAACTCGACGCCGTTGGGCAGGACGACCGCGAAGGCGTCGCCGCGTTCGAGTCCCGCGGCGCGCAGACCGTGGACGAGTCGATTGGCCGCGGCGTGCAGCCGGCCCGCGGTCCACTCGTCCCCGTCCGGGGTGATCAGGACCGTCCGTCCGGGGTCGGCGGTGGCCTGGGCCCAGAAGCCGTTGGGTGCGGTGCTCATGACTGTTCGCCCCTTCCCGCGATCCGGTTGACGCGCTCGACGGCCCGCTCGAAGCCGGTCGTCAGGTCGTCGAAGACGGCCTGGACACTGCGCTCGCTGTTCATCCGGCCGACTATCTGCCCGACCGGCGTCCCGAGCAGCGGTTCCACCTCGTACTTCTGGATCCGGGAGACCGCCTCGGCCACCAGCAGCCCCTGGAGCGGCATGGGGAGTGTGCCCGGGCCGTTCGGGTCGTCCCAGGCGTCGGTCCACTCGGTGCGCAGCTGGCGCGCGGGCTTGCCGGTCAGCGCGCGCGAGCGGACGGTGTCGCCGGACCCGGCGGCGAGCAGCTTGCGGGTCACGGCGGGCGCGTGCATGTCCGCTTCCGTGACGGTCAGCCACAGGGAGCCGAGCCACACCCCCTGGGCGCCGAGGCTGAAGGCGGCGGCCACCTGCTGTCCGCTGCCGATGCCGCCCGCCGCCAGTACGGGCAGCGGGTCGACGGCGTCGACGACTTCGGGGGTGAGCACCATCGAGGCGATCTCGCCGGTGTGGCCGCCCGCCTCGTAGCCCTGCGCGACGACGACGTCGATGCCCGCCTCGGCGTGTTTGCGCGCGTGCCGGGCGCTGCCCGCGAGGGCCGCGACGAGCACCCCCCGCTCGTGGGCGCGTGCGACGACGTCGGCGGGCGGTGAGCCCAGCGCGTTGGCGAGCAGTTTGATCGGGTAGTCGAAGGCGACGTCGAGCTGGGTGCGGGCGACCTGTTCCATCCAGCCGGTGATGCGCCAGCCGGACGCCTCGCCCTCGGCGAGTTCGGGCACGCCGTACTTGGCGAGGGTGTCCTTGACGTACTGCCGGTGCCCCTCCGGGATCATCGCCTCGACGTCGGCCTCCGTCACCCCCTCGACCTTCTTCGCGGGCATGACGACGTCCAGGCCGTACGGTTTGCCGTCGACGTTCGCCTCGATCCAGTCGAGGTCGCGTTTGAGGTCGTCGGGGGCGGTGTAGCGGACCGCGCCGAGCACACCGAATCCGCCCGCGCGACTGATGGCCGCGGCGACGGCGGGAAACGGCGTGAAGCCGAAAATGGCGTGCTCGACTCCCAGTTTCTTGCTCAGCTCCGTCTGCATGGGCGCAGAATGCCGCAGTCCTCCGGACGAGGGAAGGCCTTTTCTGATGCTCCGTCAGATTTCTGGCCAGTCCCTCGAAGGAGTTCCGGGCCTCGCGCCGCGCCGGCGGCACACGGCCGAACGGCGGAGCTAGTCGTTCGCGCCCTCCAGTACGGCCATGGCCGCGTTGTGCCCGGGCACCCCGCTCACGCCGCCGCCGCGCACCGCGCCCGCCCCGCACAGCAGGACGTTCGCGTGCCGGGTTTCGACGCCCCAGCGGCCCGTGCCCTCCTGGGCGTACGGGAAGGCGAGGTCGCGGTGGAAGATGTTGCCGCCGGGCAGCCGCAGGTCGTGCTCCAGGTCGAGCGGGGTCTTCGCCTCGATGCAGGGGCGGCCGTCCGCGTCGGTGGCCAGGCAGTCGGCGAGCGGTTCGGCGAGGTGCGCCTCCAGCTGTGCCAGGGTCGACTTCAGCAGCTCCGCCCGCACGGCGTCGTTGTCCCGCTCGAACAGCCGGGCGGGTGTGTGGAGGCCGAAGAGGGTGAGGGTCTGATAGCCCTGGTCGACCAGGTCCTGGCCGAGGATGCTCGGGTCGGTGAGGGAGTGGCAGTAGATCTCGGAGGGCGGTGCGGTGGGCAGCTCGCCGGACGCGGCCTGCGCGTGGGCGGTCGCCAACTGCTCGTAGCCCTCGGCGATGTGGAAGGTGCCGGAGAACGCCTCGCGCGCGTCGACCGAGGTGTCGCGCAGCCTCGGCAGCCGCTTGAGCAGCATGTTGACCTTCAGCTGGGCGCCCTCGGCGGGGGTGGGCGGTTCGTCGCCCGTGAGGTGCGCGAGTTCCTGCGGCGAGGCGTTCACGAGGACGTGCCGGGCCGGGACGACGCCCTCGCCGTCCGCGGTGCGGTAGGTGACCTCGGCGGCCCGCCCGTCGGTCTCGATGCGCACCGCCTCGTGGCCGGTGGCGACCACCGCGCCCGCGGTGCGCGCCGCCGCGGCGATCGCGTCGGTGAGGGCGCCCATGCCGCCGACCGGCACGTCCCAGGCGCCGGTGCCGCCGCCGATCACGTGGTACAGGAAGCAGCGGTTCTGGCGCAGGGACGGGTCGTGGGCGTCCGCGAAGGTCCCGATGAGCGCGTCGGTGAGGACGACACCGCGTACGAGGTCGTCGGCGAAGTTCTCCTCCACGGCGACACCGACCGGCTCCTCGAAGAGGACCCGCCAGGCCTCCTCGTCGTCGATGCGGGCGCGGAGTTCCTCGCGGGTGGGGAGCGGTTCGGTGAGCGTCGGGAAGACCTGCTGGGCGACGCGGCCGGTCATGCCGTAGAAACGCTGCCAGGACTCGTACTCGCGGTCCGAGCCGGTCAGACGCGCGAAGGCCTCGCGGGTGCGGCGCTCGCCGCCGCCGACGAGCAGGCCGGTGGGCCGTCCGCCGCGTTCGACGGGCGTGTACGAGGACACGGTGCGGCCACGCACGCGGAAGTCGAGGCTCAGATCCCGCACGATCTTCCGGGGCAGCAGGCTGACCAGGTAGGAGTAGCGCGACAGCCGGGCGTCGACTCCGGCGAACGGCCGGGTGGACACGGCGGCGCCGCCGGTGCTCCCCAGGCGCTCGAGCACCAGCACGGACCGGCCGGCCCGGGCCAGGTAGGCGGCGGCGACGAGTCCGTTGTGACCCCCGCCGACGATCACGACGTCGTATCCCTCGTGTGCAGGCATGGTTCTTCGTAGCACGCGATGATCCAGAACGGCCAGAGGTACGCGGCACCCGGCGGGCGTCCGGACGGGGCACGAGCGCGGGCATCAGGACAGGGCACGAGCGCGGGCGGCCGCCCCGGCGTGGCCTTCGCCACCGCCGACCACGACACCGCCGTACGGCCGGCGCCGTCCCTCGAACAGGGCGAGCACAGCCCTCGCACGGGAGTCCCTCAGCCTCCCCGTGCCGCCCTCTGCTGACGCAACGCGGCCACTCGGCGGTACAGCTCCACCGCTTCCTGGCCCCGGCCCAGTTGCTCCAGGCAGTGTGCCTCGTCGTTGCGGCTGGCCAGGGCGTCGGGGTGGTCGGCGCCGAGCACGCGTTCGCGGGCGGTGGCGACGCCCCGGTACTCGGTGAGGGCGTCGGACCAGCGGCCCAGCCAGCCGAGGCCGACCGCGACCTCGCGGCGGCTGACGAGGGTGTCCGGGTGGTCGGGGCCGAGCACACGCTCGCGGATGGCCCACACGTCACGGGACTCGGCGAGCGCCTCCTCCCAGCGCGCCATGCGGCCCAGGTTGACGCCGAGGCCGTGCCGGGCGCGCAGGGTCTCGGGGTGGGCGGGGCCGTGCACCCGGGTGCGGTCGTCGATCAGGTCCCGGTACAGCTCCAGGGCCTGCGCGCTGCGACCGAGCCGGCCGAGGCTGATGCCCACCTCGTAGCGGGCGGAGAGGGTGTCCGGGTGGTCGGGGCCGAGGGCCTGGGCCCGTGCCTCGGCCACTTCCCGGTAGGTCTGCAACGCCTCGGGCCAGTGGCCCAACTGACCGAGCGCGTACGCGACTTCGTACCGTGTCACGAGTGTGTCGGGGTGGTTCGCACCGAGCACCCGGGCCCGCGCGGCGGCGACCTCGCTCGCCATCCGGTACGAGTCCTCCAGGCGGCCCAGCCTGCTCAGGTTGAAGGCCAGGTTGTGGCGGCAGCGCAGGGTGTCGGGATGGTCGGGGCCCATGGCACGCTCCCGGGCGGCGAGCACCGCGGTGTACGCCTGGTGCGCCTCGAAGTGACGGCCCAACTGGCCCAGTACGTACGCCATCTCCTGACGCGCGGCCAGGGTGTCGGGATGGTCGGGGCCGAGCGCCCGCTCCCTGCCCCGGGCGACCCGCGCGTACTCGCGCAGCGCTTCGGCGGCGCGTCCGGTGCGGCTGAGGGTGAAGCCGACCTCGTAGCGGCTGGCGAGAGTGTCGGGGTGGTCGGGGCCGAGGACGTGCTCGCGTTCGGCGGCGACCGCGCGGTGCACCTCGCCCGCCTCGGTCCACCGGCCGAGCCGCCCGAGGCTCAGTCCGGCGTTGTGCCGGCCCGTCAGGGTGATGAGCAACTCCGGTGCGGGAGTGGGGCGTTCGACACGCTCCAGCACCTCCGGTGCGGACGTGGCCGGGCGCGCCGTCCATGCGCCGGTCAGGCCCGCCGCCGCGTCCGGCGGGGCGCCGTCCAGTCCGGCACCGGTCGCCTTGTGGCCGGTGGTCATGCCCCGGGTCCAGGAGGGCAGCCGGGGTTCACGCGAGGAAGAGGGCGCGGGAGCCCTCGTCGACGGCTCCAACATGCGCCGCTCGTCGGCGGGACGCCCGATCGCGGGGGACACGACCGTCGGCACGTACACCGGAGTCGTACGCCCCGTGCCGATCCGCCGGCCGAGCTCGCGCGCGTCCTGCGGGCGCCTCTCCGGCTCCTTGGCCAGCAGATCCAGAATGATCCGCTCGAAGTACTCGGGGAGCTCCGCGCGGTGGTGGCGCGGCGGCTCGGGAGGCGTGTCACGGTGGCCGACGAGGATCGCCCACGCGTCGTCCAGGTCGAACGGCGGTGCCCCGGTGGCGATTTCGTAGAGCACACATCCGAAGGAGTACAGATCACTGCGCTGGTCGACCTGGGCACCGCTGATCTGCTCCGGCGACATGTAGTGCGGGGTGCCCATGGCGATGCCGGTGCCGGTCAGCCGGGCCGTGAAGCCGATGTCGTGGCCGAGGCGCGCGATGCCGAAGTCGCAGATCTTCACCGTGCCGTCGGCCAGCCGCATGATGTTGGCGGGCTTCAGGTCGCGGTGCACGATGCCCTGTTGGTGGGTGTAGGCGAGGGCCCCGGACACCTGGTCGGCGATGTCGACGACGTCGGCGACGGGGAGCGGATGCTGCTTGTTGTCCTCCAGGAGCTGGCTGAGGTTGCGGCCCTCCAGCAGCTCCATCACCAGGTACAGCACGCCCTCCGACTCGCCGAAGTCGTGCACCACGGTCACCCCGCGGTGTTGCAGCGCGGCGGCCACCCGGGCCTCGCGCCGGAATCTCTCCCGCAGCACACGGGTGAACGACTGATCGTGGTGCGGGCCGAGCGGTTTGAGGCACTTCACGGCCACCTGCCGCCCCAGCGACTCGTCGCGGGCGCGCCACACCTCACCCATACCTCCCCGCCCGATCAGATCGAGCAGTCGGTACCGGCTCTGGATCAGCCTGGTCTCCGCCATCTCGTGCGATCGCCCCCGTCGCTGCTCGCCGCGCCCTCCCCTGGCCCGTCCAGTATGGCGAGTTATCTGCCGACTTTGTACGGCGCCGGTCGGGAGCCGGGGCCGAGCCGCGCCATGGCCCGCAGAATGTGTTTGGGCGGGAGTTGCCAGCGAAGACGTGCGGGAACGCAGCGCAGCAAGGTGCCCGTGACACGCAGGCGCCGGGTCACCGTCGAGGGGGCCGGCGCGGGTCTGCCGTACAGCTCGTGGGCGTACGGCGGCAGAGCGGCGTACGCCAGCCGCGCCACGCGCCGCCACACCAGGGCGCGCGCCGGGACGAGCAGCGGGTGGGTCGGCGGGCGCGACAGGAAGTCGTCCACGTCCCGTGCCTCGGGCCCGGCGGCGAGCTCCGGCAGCACCTTCTCGAAGTAGGCGGCCAGCTCCGCCCGACTCGCCGGTACGTCGGTGGGGTCGAGGCCCACCAGGCGTGCGCTGACCCGGTGTTCGTCGATGTACCGGTCGGCGTGCGCGTCCGTCAACGGGAACCCCGAGCGGCGCAGGACGTGCAGATAGGAGTCGATCTCGGCGCAGTGCACCCACAGCAGCAGCTCCGGCTCGTCGATCCGGTACCGCTCCCCCGTGTCCGGGTCGGTGGCCTTGAGCAGGGTGTGGATCTTCCGGACCCGGGCGCCGGCCTGCTCGGCGGCCTCGGTGGTGCCGTACGTCGCCGTGCCGACGAAGTTCGCGGTGCGCATCAGGCGGCCCCAGGCGTCGCGCCGGAAGTCGGAATTCTGCAGGACGCCCCGGACGGCGCGGGGGTGCAGGGCCTGGAGGTAGAGCGCGCGGATGCCGGCGACCCACATCATGGGATCACCGTGCATCTGCCAGGTCACCGAGGAGGGACCGAACAGTCCCTGGTCACCCGTGCGAAGCGCGTCCACCCCGTCAGGCTAACGCCGGACCCGCGGCATCCCCAGTCCGATCCACGAGATGATTTCGCGCTGGATCTCGTTGTTCCCGCCGCCGAAGGTGAAGATCACCGCCGAGCGGTAGCCGCGTTCCAGCTCGCCGTGCAGGACGGCGCCCGTGGAGCCCTCCTTGAGGACGCCGGGCGCGGCGACGATCTCCATGAGCCAGGCGTACGCGTCCCGGCGGGCCTCGGAGCCGTACACCTTGACCGCGGAGGCGTCCTGCGGGGTGAGGGTGCCCTCCTGGACGGCGTTCACCATCTGCCAGTTGAGGAGCTTCATCGCGTCGAGTCTGGTGTGGGTCTGGGCGAGGCGGCGGCGCACCCAGGGGAGGTCGGCGACACGGCGGCCGTCGGCGAGCTTGGTGTCCATGGCCCAGCGCTGGACGTCGTGCAGGGCGCGGATCGCCATGGTGCCGTGTGCGGCGAGGGTGACGCGTTCGTGGTTGAGCTGGTTGGTGATCAGCCGCCAGCCCTTGTTCTCCTCGCCGACCCGGCGCGAGACGGGGACGCGGATGTCCTCGTAGTAGCTGGCGGTGGTGTCGTGCGAGGCGAGGGTGTTGATGAGGGTGCAGGAGTAGCCGGGGTCGGAGGTCGGCACGAGGAGCATGGTGATGCCCTTGTGGGGTGGGGCGTCCGGGTCGGTGCGCACGGCGAGCCAGACCCAGTCGGCGGTGTCGCCGTTGGTCGTCCAGATCTTCTGCCCGTTGACGGTGTAGTGGCCGGTGGCCTCGTCGCCGTCCCTTACGGCCCTGGTCTTGAGCGCCGCCAGGTCCGTCCCCGCGTCGGGCTCGCTGTAGCCGATCGCGAAGTCGATCTCGCCGGAGAGGATCCTGGGCAGGAAGTACTCCTTCTGCTCCGCGGTGCCGAACCGCATGATCGTCGGGCCGACGGTGTTCAGCGCCATCAGGGGCAGCGGTACGCCCGCCTGGGCGGCCTCGTCGAAGAAGATGAACTGCTCCATCGGGGTCAGCCCGCGCCCGCCGTACTCCGTGGGCCAGCCCACCCCGAGCCAGCCGTCCCTGCCGAGCCGCCGGATCGTCTCGCGGTAGAACCGTTTCTGGGCGGCCGGGTCGTCGTATCGGGCGTAGGCGTGGTCGGGCACCAACTCGGCGAAGTAGCCGCGCAGTTCGGTCCGCAGCCGCTGCTGTTCTGGCGTGTATTCGAGATGCACGGCGCCTCCTGGCTCCCCAAGGCCGGACCTGACGGCGCACACCGTAGAACGTGTTTCAGAAATTGTGAATGCCGAAGACAGCGGCGTCCCGACCGCGCCCCTCCCGGGGGCCCCTCATCCCGGGAACCCGTCCGAGGCGTCGGCCGGGCGGCCGTGCTCCCAGACACGGTCGAACTCGGCCTGGAAGTGCTGGTACCAGTGCCCGTCGCGGTCGGGGCGCAGGGTGAACACGGCGTCCCCGCTGGCCGAGCTGTGGGAGTAGACGTCCACGTGGATGATGCCGCCCGGCCGCCGCGGGTCCAGCAGTACCAGCCCGAAGGCCGGCACGAACGGCAGGAACCTCACCTCGACCCTGTCCCTCACCTCTGGCTTCTCGAGCAGTTCTCGCAGGAGGTCGATCGAGGTGCGCAGTCGGTTCTGGTACACCTCGGGCCGGTGGGGGATGGTGCTGCGGCGCGCGGCCTCGGCGGGCGCGATGCCGGAGGGGTCGATGAGCGCGATCCTGATCACGGATCCGGATACGGCTCGACGCTCCAGCTCGTCGATCGAGTTGCGGAGGGTGCGGGCGAGGGTCACTCCGACGATGCCGATGTCCCGTGCCCCACGTATCTGTTGGACGAGTTCCGGCTTGTCGCCGCTGAAGAAGTCCTCCGCCGAAATGTCGCCGGCGGCGCGGGCACGCACCTCCGTCGCCAGCTCGGCGACCTGCCGACGGCTGCCCAGCAGCCCTCCGGCCAGCAGGGCGAGGGTCGCGAGGGTGGCCGCGGCCAGTACCTTGCCGCCGGCCACATCGAGTGCACCGAGCACGGCCAGGGTCAGCGAGAGCAGCGCCGTGACGTAGATTTCCAGGTTCTCGCCGGAGGAGAGATCGTGCCGAACGCGCCGCAGAAATCGCATGCGGGCCATCGTCCGCACCGCGGCGCCGGTCCGTCAACGACGGCCGTACCCGAACTCCGGGGCGGAGCTTCAGGGATTCAGTCGCGGCTCAGTGTGGCGAGGAAGTCCGTGCAGGCCTCGGCGCACTCCCGGCAGGACTTGGCGCTGTCCTGCCCGCCCGGGTGCTCGTCGAAGACGTCCGCGCTCTCGCGGCAGACGGTACGGCACCACTCGACCTGGACGCGGATGCCGGCCGTGTCCCGGCGGGCCTCCTCCGCCAGCACACGACAGGTCGCGTCGCACACCTCCACACACAGAAGGCCTTTGCGCCGTACGAGTTCCTGCTCCCTCGGCCCGTCCGGATCCACCGTGCTCGCCCGCAGCGCACAGGCACGGGCGGCCTCGGCGCAGGCCTGCGCACACTCGAAGCGGTCCTCCAGGAATCGGATGAGTTCTCGCTGGGATGTCATTGTCGTCACCGCGGGCGGGTAGCCGCGAGAGGGCCCGTCAAACCCCGCGCCTCAGGGCCTGGCGGCCGCCCTCCGGGGCGAGCTCACCCGGTTCGCGCACATGACTCCGGGTACTCGGGGACGCATGAGTGCCATGGATACGGAAGGGACAGTGCTCGCCGCGGCCCAGGGTCTGCTGATCATCGGGCCGCTCGCGGTGGGCGTCGTGCTGGTGGCGGTGCTGGTCGGTGTCGTGTGGTGGGGCCGCCGCAAGCGGCAACAGCAACCGCCCCCGCCCCGCCCGGAGGAACAGCCCCGCCTGCCCGACAGTGGCCCGGTCCACGAGGTCAGGGAGCACCGCGAGCCCAACGAACTGCCCCCGAGCGAGCACCGACTGACCCCCCACGAGCTGAAACGAACGAACGGCTCCTAGCCGCCCATCGCCTCCGCCGCCTCGCGTGAGATCCGCTCGAACTGGGCACCCATCGCCTCCGAGAGGGCATGGGCCGCCGAGAGCGGGCGGACCATCACCATCAGGTCGTCGATCCTGCCGTCCTCGTCGAAGTGCAGGAAGTCGCAGCCGTTGAGCTCCTTGTCGCCCACCTTCGCGGTGAAGACGAGCGCGTGGTCGCGACCGTCGGCACCGGCGATCTCGCGTACGTAGCGGAAGTCGGTGAAGACACGGGAGACGCCGCGCAGGATGGCCGCGGTGATGGCCTTCCCCGGGTACGGCTTGAAGGCGACGGGGCTGGTGAACACGACGTCGTCGGCCAGCATCTCCTCGATCGCGGTGAGGTCGCCCGCCTCTACGGCCTTCCGGAAGGGGTGCATCCGAGCCCCGCCTCTCACACTCAACTAATTGATTAGGTTACGAGAAGAGTAGTGGGGGTGGCGGCCGGCGTCCAGGCATTGGCTTTCCTATGGCTGCGACGGCGCTCCCTATTGGTCACCTATGCCAGAGCCGCATACGGTCGAGGACATCGCCGCCCCGACGAACTGGATCCAAAGCGTCGGGGCGTACGACAGGAACGACCGGCAACGCCCCCCGCACCCTCGGAGAAACGCACCATGTCGAAGATTCTCTTCGTGATCACCGGCGTCGACCACTGGACGCTCGCCGACGGCACCCGCCACCCGAGCGGCTTCTGGGCCGAGGAGGCCGTCGCCCCGTACGAGGCGTTCGAGGCCGCGGGCCACGAGGTCGTCGTCGCCACGCCGGGCGGCGTCGTGCCGACCGTGGACAAGGGGAGCCTGGCTCCCGAGGTCAACGGTGGTCAGGAGGCCGCCGACCGCATCGCGCACGCCCTCGCGTCGATGACCGCGCTCCAGCGGCCGCTCAAGCTGGCGGAGGTCGACCTCGCCGACTACGCGGCCGTCTTCTACCCCGGCGGCCACGGCCCGATGGAGGACCTGGCGGTCGACGCGGACTCCGGCCGGCTGCTCACCCTCGCGCTGGAGTCGGGCAAGCCGCTCGGTGTGGTCTGCCACGGTCCGGCCGCGCTGCTCGCCGCGACGAAGGAGGACGGCACCAACGCCTTCGCGGGCTACCGGGTCTCCGGGTTCACCAACGCCGAGGAGACGCAGGCCGGTCTCGCCGACAAGGCGAAGTGGCTGCTCCAGGACCGGCTCGTCGAGGCGGGCGTCGACTTCCAGGAGGGCGAGCCGTGGGCCCCCAAGGTGGTCGTCGACCGCAACCTGGTCACCGGCCAGAACCCGGCGTCCTCCGCCCCCCTCGCCGCCGAACTGCTGAAGCGGCTGCCCTGACCCTCACGGGGCCAGGGCCTGTCCGGCGGATCACGCGGCAGACGCCGGGTGTGGCACGCACACGGCGTAACTCCTCCACGGGCAGGCCGCCGAGTCAGACGGACAGCAACTCGGCGGTGGGGCCGTGGCGGATCAGGCGACCCGACTCCAGCAGGTGCACGGTGTCCGTGTAGGCGGCCACCAGGTGCAGTTCGTGGCTGACCAGCGCGACCGCCAGGCCCCTTTCGGTGCGCAGACGTCGCAGGAGTTCCATGACGGCGGTGGCCGTGTCCGGGTCGAGGGCCGAGGTGATCTCGTCGCACAGCAGGAAGTCGGGCTCGGCGGCCAGCGCGCGGGCGATGGAGACGCGTTGCCGCTGGCCTCCCGACAGCTCCGCGGGATGGCGGCGGGCGAAGTCGGCGGGCAGCTCGACCTGTTCGAGGAGTTCCGCCACCCGGTCGGACACCTGGCTCTTGGCGAGGGCCCGGTGCAGTCGCAGCGGGCGGGCCAGCGCGGCACCGACGGTGTGGGAGGGGTTGAGCGTACCCAGCGGGTTCTGCGGAACGAGTTGGATGCGCCGATGGTGCGTACGGCTGCGACGGCGTGCCGCGGCCCCGACCGGCTGCCCGTCCAGGGTGACGTCGCCCGCGTCGGGCCGGTGCAGGCCGGCCAGCACGCGCAGCAGCGTGGTCTTGCCGGAACCGGACGGCCCGACGATTCCGGTGGCGCGGCCGGGCACGGCCGTGAAGTCCACGGCGTCCAGGGCGTGCTGGACCTGTCCCCGGTGCCGGAAGGCGACGCTGATCCCGCGCGCCGTGATGCCCTCGGCGAGGGCAGGCGCCCGTTCGGTGGGAGCCGGCGACCGTTCGATCGGGGCAGGTGCCCGTTCGGTGGGCGGTGGCTCTGTCCTCGCCCGGGGTGCCCGGGGCTGCGCCGGAGTCGACAGATGGACGACCTGGTCGGCGCAGGCCGCGACGAGTTCGGGGTCGTGGCAGGCCATCACCACGGCGAGGCCGCGCCTGGTGGCGAGGTCGCGCAGCAGCTCGGCGATGTCGTCGCGCAGGGCGGAGTCGAGTCCGGCGGTCGGCTCGTCCAGAAGGAGGACGTCCGGGGTGCGGGCCAGCGCGCGGGCGAGGGCGACGCGGCGCTGCTGGCCGCCCGAGAGCGCGGTGGGGCGCCGGTCGGGCAGCCCGTCGTCGGTGGACAGCCGGCATTCGCGCAACAGCGCGAGCACCGCCTCGTCACCGCGGTCCGTGGCGGTCTCGGCCACCAGACGGCGCACCTTCATCCGCGGGTTGAGTGCGGAGCCGGGGTCCTGTCCGACGTAGGCGATCCGGGTGCGGCGCAGTTCGCGCAGTGCCGGGCCCGGCAGCGCCGACGGGTCGTGGCCCAGGACGTCCAGGGTTCCGGCGGACACGGTGGCGCCCGGCGGGAGGTGGCCGACGAGGGCGCGCAGCAGCGTCGTCTTGCCGGAACCCGAGGCGCCGGTGAGGGCGGTGATCTCCCGGGAGTGTACGACCAGGCTGGTGGGACGGAGGAGGAACGGGCCCTCGGGGACGCGTACTTCGAGGTCGGTGACCCTCACCAGGGGAGCCGGGGGCTCGGCGGTCGGTGCCGGGGCGGGCTCGTCGTCGGGGACGTCTCGGGTGGTGGCCGGCCGGCTCACGAGGTGGTCACCGTCTTCCGTACGGGGCGTGGGGCGAGCGAGGAGGAGGCGAGGTTGACGCTGATCGCGAGCAGGGCGATGGCCAGGCCGGGGGCTACCACGGCCCAAGGGTTGAGGAGGATGCCCGGGGCGTTCTCCCGGACCATCAACGCCCAGTCGGATGCCGGGGGTTGGGGACCTATCTGGAGGAACCCGGCCATGGAGATGACGTAGACCGCCTCCACGAACCGCAGGCCGAACAGGGCGAGCACGGTGGCGCGCAGGTTGGGCAGGAGTTCGCGCAGGGTGAGATACCAGAGCCTCTCGCCGCGGGCGGTGGCGGCCTCGATGTAGCCGGACTGTGCGAGGGGGGCCGCCGCGCCCGCGACGAGCCGTACGGCGTAGGGGACTCCGAGGACGATGGCCGCGGTGTTGACGGCCAGGCGTCCGCCGTCCGGCCAGGCCAGCGCGATGAGCATGATGCCGAGGACCGGTGGCAGCAGGATCGCCACGTCGGCCGTCCTTTCCACCGCCCGGCCGAGCGCGGGACGCAGCACGGCGACGCAGCCGATCAGGGTGGCGAGGCCGGTCACGACCACGGCGACCAGGAGGGCGCTGCCGATCAGCGCCGTACCGCCCTGCAGGAGCCGGCTCAGGACGTCGCGTCCCAGCTGGTCGCCACCGAGCGGCGCGCCGTCCCTGGCCGGGGCGTAGGGGGCGGTCACGGGTTTGTCGATCGCGTGCGGAGCGAGGAACGGGCCGGTGAGGGCCACCAGGACGAGCAGCAGGCCCGGTGCGACGCGCCGCAGGACGTAAGAGGGGACGCGGCGGGGTGCCGCGGTGGCAGGAGTGCTCATGGGCGTGCTCCCAGCATCCGGGCGCGGACGAGGTCGGCGGCCAGCAGGACGACACTGATCGCGGTGCCCGCGCAGATCACGACCCCGGCGATCAGCGGGGTGTCGCGACCGGCGACGGCGCCCGCCAGTACGGTTCCGACGCCCGGGTAGTTGAACAGTGTCTCTACGGCCACCGCGCCGCCCAGCAGCATGCCGGTGGAGGTGGCGATGCCGATGGCGATCGCGGGGAGCGCGCCGGGCAGCGCGTGCCGCAGCACGACCCGGTGGACGGGCAGACCGTCGAGGTGCGCGGCTTCGACGTGTGGCGTCGCGGCCTGGTCGGCGAGCGCGCCGCGCACGATCCGGGTGTTCCATCCGGTCTGCGGGATGGCCAGGGCCAGTACCGGCATGATCAGCATGGTCCAGGTGGCGGGGGCGCCGTCGGCGCCGGTGAGTGTGACGGCCGGCAACCATCCCGTCCACAGCGAGAGGACGAGCAACAGGCCGACGGAGACGACGAATTCGGGCACGGCGAACGCGGCGGTGGCCGCGTGGCCGATGATCCGGTCGACCGGCCGGCCGGGGCGACAGGCCGCCCAGCAGCCCAGCGCGAGCGCGGCGGCGACGGTGAGGACGAAGGCGACCGAGCCGAGCAGCAGTGTGTTGGGGAACGGGTCGGCGAGCAGGTCGGTGACCTTCTGGCCGCGCGCGGAGGTGCCCAGGTCGCCGGTGGGCAGGGCCGTCATCCAGTCCCAGAAGCGCTCCCACAACGGCCGGTCGAGGCCGAGGAGATGGCGTCTGGCCGCCACGTCGGCGGCGCTGTCCCCGCGTTCCGAGGTCGCCGTGGCCGCGTCGCCGGGCAGTGCCTCCACCGCGACGAACACCACGGCGAGGAGTACCGCGAGCATCAGGGCCCGCCGTGCCACGGCCGTCGCGATCCGCACGGCGACGCGCACGGCGAGCGGGCCCCCGCGACGTGGCGCGGTGGCCGCCCCCGAGCGGGCGGGGGCGGCCACCGTGTCGCCCTCGACCGTGCGGCTCAACCCAGCCACACGTTCTCGAGCTGGACCCGGCCGTAGCCCGGGAGCTTGGGCAGGTTGCGCACCTTGGCGACGGCGAGGTCGATGCCGTCGGCCATGCCCCACAGCAGATAGCCGGACTTGTCGAACTCGATCTGCTGCAGCTCGTGCAGGGCCGTGGCGCGTGCCGTCTCGTCGGCGGTGCCGATGACCTTGCGGTACGAGGTGTCGAAGGCCTTGTCGTCGAAGCCGGCCTCGTTCTGTCCGGCCTCGCTGACCAGGGTCTTGGAGGCGAAGAAGACCACGGAGTCGTTGGTGCCCCAGTACGTGGTGTACAGGTCGCCCTTGAGCCAGGTCTTCTCGTAGAACGCGCCGGACTCCTGCTTGACGACCTTGAGCTTGATGCCGGCCTCGCGCGCCTGGGAGGCGAGCAGCGTGGCGGACTCCGCGAGGCCCGAGATGTCCTCGGTGGTCACCAGGTCGTAGGTCTTGGTGAGGTCGAAATTCGCGTCGGCGAGCAGCTGCCTGGCCTTGGCGAGATCGCGCTTTCGCTGCGGGATGTCCTTGGCGTAGTGCGGGTCGCCGGTGCCCATGATGTCGTTGGCGACGGTGCCGTATCCGGACAGGACCTGCTTGACCATGGCGTCGCGGTCGACGGCCAGGCGCAGCGCCTCGCGCACGCGCACGTCGGCGAAGGGGCCGCTCTTGGTGCGCATGACGAGGGGCATCGACATGTCGTTGGGGCGGCGGACGACCTGGACGTCCTTGCGGGACTCGGCGGTACGGGCGGCGACGGCGCCGACGTTCGAGGCGACGTCGATCTGGCCGGCGAGCAGCGCGCTGGACATCGCCTGCGGGGTCTCGAACATGGTCACCTCGATGGCGTCGAGGTGGACCGTGCCGCCGTACCACTGGTCGTTGCGGACGAGGCGGGCGTTGCCGCCGCGATACCAGTCGAGCTTGAACGGGCCGGTGCCCGGCGCCTTCTCCAGCTCCTTGTCGGAGGTGTCCTTCTTCAGGACGAACGTCGTCAGGCGGGTCAGCAGGGGCAGTTCGGCGTTGGCGTAGTCGGACACGAGGACGACGGTGTCGTCGCCGTCGGCCTTGATGTTCTTCGCCTCGATGCCGGGCAGCCGGGCGGCGCCGGAGGGGGTGTTGCGCAGCCGCTGGAGCGACCAGACGACATCGGCGGCGGTGACCGGGGTGCCGTCGTGGAAGGCCGCACCCTTGGCGATCTTGAAGCGCCAGGTCTTCAGGTCCTCGGAGTGCTCCCAGGAAGCGGCCAGGCGGGGCTTGGTGTTGGGCCCCGCGCCGGGCACGGTGAGCGTGTCGTACACCAGGGCGAGGATCAGGTAGTCGCTCTCGTTGCCCTGCGTTCCGTGCGGGTCGCGGGTGAGGGCACCGGCCCGTCCCAGGGCTCCGATGCGCAGGGTGCCGCCCTTCTTGGGCTTGTCGTCCGCGGCGGCCGGTTGGGCCGAGGTGTCGTCGCCCCCCGAACAAGCGGCCAGCAGTGCTGTCGCGCCTATCGCTCCGCCGGCCCACAGCACTTGGCGCCTGGTGATGTTCACGTACGTCCTCGATCCGGTCTCACAGAAAACGAAAAGTTCTTAGGGTTGCCTACCCTAACGACAACCGTTTCCGCAAGATGGCATGGCGCCGACCCACCAGGCAAACCGCAGGTCGGTCGTAGACAACCGGCCCTGATCGATGGGGTGATGACGGTGTTTCGGTCAGGGAAAATCTAGTAAGGTTTGCCTATCCTAAGTTAAGTGCTAGCGTTCCGCCCGTTCACAGCGCAGGCACAGCCAACCCCCCACGCACCCCCAGAGAACGGGATCTCTTTGCCATGAGCACGGCAGCCGCACCTGTCCGCACGCTCGACGCCCACTCCGTGGGCGAACTCCGCCGGGCAGCGGAGAAAATACTGGCCGAATTCGGGACATCCACCACGTCCGAAGCTCTGTTGGAGCGCGTCGCCCAGGCCGCCGACGCCTTCGGCGACACACTCCGCCACCACTGCCGCCCCGTCGACACGGCCGACGGCCTGTACGTCCTCGCGGGACTCGACGTCGACGACCACGACCTCGGCCCCACGCCCACCAGTTGGGCCGGCGCGGGCGACAGCGGCGCCCTGCACGACATCACCCTGCTCCTGCTGGCCACCGTGATGGGCAACCCCATCGCCTGGGAGGGGCAGCAGGACGGCCGTTACGTCCACAACATCGTGCCCTCCCCCGGGCACGAGGACGAACAGACCGGCGCCAGCAGCACGGTGCTGCTCAGCCCGCACACCGAGGACGCCTTCCACCCCGGCCGCGCGCATCTGCTGATGCTCAGCTGCATGCGCAATCCGGACAACATCGCGACCACCGCCGCCAGCATCCGCCAGGTCGAGCTGGACGAGGCCGACATCGGCCTGCTGACCCGGCCGTCGCTGCCGATCCTGCCGGACGACGCCTACGCCGAGGCCCAGGACTTCGACGGCGGCACCCCGCCCCGCGTACCCACCCTCTTCCACGCCCGGGACGGGCTGACGCTGCGTTTCGACCCGGCGTACACCCCGCTGGAGGACGCCTCCCCCGCGCACCGGGCCGCCTACGCGCGCCTGGCGGACGAACTCTCCCGCGTCTCCCGCGCGGTGAGCCTGAACCCCGGCGAGGTCCTCGTCGTCGACAACGACCTGGTGGTGCACGGCCGGGTCCCCTTCCGGGCCCGTTACGACGGCACCGACCGCTGGCTCAAGCGTGCCTCCGTACGGGTTCCCGGGCGCCGTTCCCGCCCGCCGGCCGAGGTCCACGAACACGGATACGGCCAGGCGGCCCTGGAAGCGCACGGCGACCGTGCCGCCCGTCGAGCGCACGCGAGCTGAGCACCCGGCCACCGCCCGGACCCCCACGCCCTGGAGGAACACCACCATGACCGACCTCACCACCGCCTCCGCCGACGACCGGAGCCTGCGCATCCTGTCCACCGGCGACCTGGCCGGAATCGACATATCCCTGGCCGATGTCGTCGAGACCGTCGAGGGCGCCTACCGCACCCTGCACGCCGGACAGTCCGACAACCCCCGCAAACTGACGGTCAAGCCCGCGGACGGGCACTCGGTCGCCTACGCGATGCTCGGCCGGGACGGCTCCCGCGACGTCGTCGCGATCAAGACCTCGTACAAGCACGGCCTGGACAAGGGCCGCGACGAGCAGCACTACTACACCTCCCTGACCGTCTACGACGACGTCACGGGACTGCCGTTGGCGATGATGGACTGCTCGCGCATCGGCTCGCTGCGCACCCCCGCGGTCTCCGCGCTGCTCGCCCGTGAGTGCGCGGCGCCCGGCGCGCGCAGCGCCCTGGTCATCGGCACCGGGACGCAGGGGCGGCTCGCGCTGCCGTTCCTGCTCACCACCCTGCCGGACCTCGACCGGCTGATGCTGTCCGGCACCCACCCCGAGGGCATCGCCGCGGTGCGCGAGCAGGTGCGGTCGTACTTCCCCGACCGTGAGGTGGAGGTCGTCACCGATCTAAGGGCCGCCGCGGGGGACGCCGACGTCATCGTGGCGACGGCGGGCGGGCACACCCCGGCCGCCGTCGAGGCGGACTGGCTGAAGCCCGGCGCGCTGTCCGTCCTCGTCGGTCACGGTCTCGCGCCGTCCACCCTGCACCGCGCCGACCGGGTCATCGCCACCAGCGAGGCCCAGATGAACGTCACCGGCACCGACATGGCGGACGCCGACGGCAAACTCCCCGCGGTCGACGCGGAGTTCCCGTCGGTGCTGGCGGGCGTGACGGCGGGACGCGGCTCGGCGACGGAGCGGATCTTCGCGTACAACAGCGGTCTGGTCGTCACCGACATCGCCCTCGGCCACCGGTTCGCACAGCTCGCACTGGCACAGGGGCTCGGTACGGAGGTGGCGCTGTGGCGGTGAGCGATGCCCCCTCCGCCGGTCCCTCGCTGCCCGCGCTGCCCGATCCCGCGACCGACGCGGTGCTGGGCAGCGGGCTGCTCGAAGAACTCTCCTACGCGTTCGGGGGGCCGTTCCACTTCCTGCTGCCCGACGCCTTCGACGCGAACCTGCGGGCGATGCGCGCGGCCCTCGACGAGGCGGGCGTGGACGGGTTCGTGTACTTCGCGAAGAAGGCGAACAAGGCCGCGGTGTGGGTGGAGCGCGCCGCGGCCGGGGGCGCCGGGGTCGACGTGGCCTCCCTCGGCGAGCTGCGGGAGGCGCTCGGGCACGGGATGCGCGGCGAGCACCTCGTCGTCACCGGACCCGCCAAGGACGACCTGCTGCTGCGCCTCGCGGTCCAGCAGGGCGCGTTGATCGCCGTGGACTCGCTGGACGAACTCGACGCGCTCGTCACCACCGTGGTGAGCGGGCGGGTCCGGCCGGCCCGGGTGCTGCTGCGGTGCCTGCCGGGCACCCAGCCGCACAGCCGGTTCGGCATGGACGACGCCGAGTTGGCCACCGCCCTCAACCGGTGCGTCCAGGCGGGCGAGGCGGTACGCATGGAGGGCTTCAGCTTCCATCTGTCCGGATACGCCGTCCAGGCGCGGGCCGATCTCGCCGGGCGGCTGCTCGAACTGTGCCTCAAGGCCCGCGTGCTGGGCCTCGAGGCGAGCCGGATCAGCATCGGCGGCGGGCTGCCGGTCGCTTACACCGACGCCGACAGCTGGCACACCTTCCTGGGCGAGCAGCACGGCGAGCAGTACCACGCGGGCCGGACCTTCGACCCCGCGGACTTCTACCCGTACCACTCCCCCGTCGCCGGAGCGGACGCGCTGCGCGCCCTGCTCGCCGCCCGCCCCGAGGGGTACGACCAGAGCCTCGCCGCCATGCTGAACGACTCCGGAGTGGTCCTGCTGCTGGAGCCCGGACGGGCGCTGCTCGACAAGGCGGGCGCGAGCGTGTTCCGGATCCAGGGCGTCAAGGAACGCGACGGGTACCGGCTGCTGACCGTGGACGGCACGAGCCTGAGCCTGTCCGAGCAGTGGTTCAACAGCGAGTACCTGCCCGAGCCGCACCTGCTCTCGCTCGGCGCGGTCGCCCCCGTGGGCACCTACCCGGCGGCCGTGGGCGCGGCCACCTGTCTGGAGTCGGACATGCTCACCTGGCGGAAGATCCCCTTCCCCCGGCGGCCACGCGCCGGCGACCTGCTCGTCTACCCGAACACGGCCGGCTACCAGATGGACTCCAACGAGTCGCCCTTCCACGACCTGCCCCTGCCGCCCAAGGTCGTCATCGACCACACCGAGCGCCCCCGTCCGCGCTGGCGCCTCGACCGCCACTTCGCCTGACCCTCCCCACATGCCTGACCCGACCTCACCTGCCTGACCCGACCTCACCTGCCTGACCCTCCCCACACGCCCGACACCCCACGTCGCCCGACACCCCACGTCGCCCGACTCCTCCAGGAGCCTTCGCATGCCCGGAGCACTTCAGCGCCCCGCCGTGGTCTCCCGCGTCTCCGACCTCA
The DNA here is from genome assembly GCF_007113425.2 of Streptomyces sp. RLB3-17. NCBI lineage: Bacteria > Bacillati > Actinomycetota > Actinomycetes > Kitasatosporales > Streptomycetaceae > Streptomyces > Streptomyces sp. RLB3-17. The sequence continues at coordinate 1,791,818 of NZ_CP041610.2, forward strand.
TCGGATACACCCCTCTCCTCGAACTCGCCGCCACCGAGACCGGCAGCCGACTGCTGCTGAAGCTGGAGATGTTCAACCCGACCGGCACCGCCAAGATCCGGATGGCCCGGCAGATGATCACCGACGCCGAGGAGCGCGGCGAACTGCGCCCCGGCGGCCGGATCATCGAGTCGACCTCCGGCAACACGGGCCTCGGACTCGCCGTCGTCGCCGCCGAGCGCGGCTACACCTTCACCGCCGTCGTCGACCACCACGCCAGCGCCGACAAACTGCGCGCCATGAAGGCCATGGGCACGGAACTCGTGTACGTCGACGACGGCGGCTCCGAGGAGCTGGCCACCGCCGCGCGCGAGGAACTCGCCGAGGAGATGGCACGCGGCCAGGACAACACGATCTTCACCGAGCAGCACAACAACCCCAGCAACGGCGTCGGCTACTTCCCCGTCGCTCACGAGCTCCACGAGGCGCTCGACGGCAGGCTCGACGTGCTCGTCGGCGCGGTCGGCACCGGCGGCGGCCTCTGCGGCACGGCACGTGAACTGCGTACGCTCATACCCGACTTCACGACGATAGGCGTCGAGCCCAAGGGATCGATCGCGTTCGGCGGCCCCGCGCACGACTACTACCAGTCCGGTACCGGCACCCCCGAGGGCGCCGAGATCGGTGCGCTCGTCGACTTCGGGCTCATCGACGAGGGCGTCAAGGTCGGCGACGTCGAGGCGTTCGCCACCTGTCGTGCCGTGGCCCGGACCGGACTGCTCATCGGCGGCTCGGCGGGCGGTGTCGTGCACGAGGCGCTGACCCGGCTCGCCGCGCTGCCGCCGGGCACGACTATGGTCGCGCTCGTCAACGACGGCGGGGAGAAGTACCTGGACACGGTGTTCAACGACGACTGGATGCATGCCCGCGAACTGCTCGCTCCCGCGACCGAACGGGAAATCGACGAGCTCCTCACCAAACTCCGCAGGAACCGATGACCCTCATGCCGACCACTCTCCTCCGTGACAGCCGCGCGCTCGCCACCCTCGCCGTGCCGCTCGTCCTCACCCAGCTCGCCCAGGTCGCGCTGACCACCACCGACACCGTGATGATGGGCCTGCTCGGCACCCGGGAGCTCGCCGCCGGCGGCCTGGCCATCGTGATCTTCAACCAGTTGCGGACCATGGGCGTCGGCCTGGTCACCTCCGTGGGCAACCAGATCGCCGCCGCGGCGGCCCGCGCGGAGAACGCCACCGAGGCCGCGCAGGGGAAGGCACGCGAGGACGTCCGCGGGATCGTCCGGGCGAGTCTGGCCGTGGCCACACTGGCCGGTGTCGCCGGGGCCGTCCTCATGATCCTCGTCGGCCGGTGCCTGGGCCTGCTCGGGCAGGACGCGGCGGTCGTCGACAGCGCCCGGACGATGCTGTTCGCGCTGGCGCCCGGACTGCTGCCCTGTCTGTGGTTCCAGGCCATCCGCCAGTTCACCGTCGGGATGCGGCGCCCGCAGGCACTGCTCCAGATCACCGTGGCGTCCATCGCCGTGAACGCCGGCCTCAACTGGGTGCTGATCCACGGAACTTGGGGCCTGCCGAAGCTCGGCCTCACGGGCATCGGCGTCGCCACGTCCACCGTGTACCTGCTGTCCTTCCTCGCCCTGTACGTCTCGGCGCGGCGGGACGCCGAACTGGCACCGCTGCTCAGCCTGAACATCGCCAAGGCCGACCCGGCGACGGTCGGGCGTCTGGTGGGCCTCGGTGTCCCGATCGCGGCCACCTACGGCTCGGAGGCCGGGTTCTTCTCGCTCACCGCGCTGATGGCCGGCTCCTTCGGGCCGGCCGCGCTGGCCGCGCACACGGCCGTCAACCAGCTCGTCTACATCGTCTTCCAGGTGGCGGTCGGTCTCTCCCACGCCGCGTCCATCAACGTCAGCCGCGAACTCGCCCTCGGGCGCGTCGACGACGCCCGGCGCATCAAGAACACCGCGCTGGCCTGTGCGGCGGCCGTGATGACGGTGGTCGGCGTCGTCTACGTCACGCTCCCGGGTCTGGTGCTGGCCCCGTTCCTGGACTCGGGCTCCGACCGGGCACTCGACATCGCCACGCACCTGCTCATGGTCACCGCGTTCCTCCAGTTCTTCGACTGCGCGCAGAACATCGGTGTCGGACTGCTGCGCGGCCTCGACGACACCAAGAGCGGTTTCCGGATCACGCTGATCGGCTACTGGGCCGTCGGGCTGCCCGCCGCCTGGCTGGGGGCCTACCCGCTCGGCCTCGACACCGTCGGCATCTGGCTCGGTCTGCTCACCGGCCTCGCCACCACCGCCGTACTCCTGCTGCGCCGCTACTCGGCGTCCCTCACCGCCCGCACCGCCGTCGCTCCGGCGCCGGCTCCCGCCTGACCGAGTGGGGGTGCCGTCGTGCCGCGGACCTCGAGGGCAGGGGTGGTGAGGACGACCTCGCCCGGGCGGGAGGGGTCGGCGATCCGGTCGAGCAGACACTGCGCGGCACGGCGGCCGACGTCATGGCCGGCGCTGTCCACGGTGGTGAGCCACAGGTGCCGCAGCCGGGAGAGGTAGGTGTTGTCGTAGCCGACGAGGGAGAGGTCGCGCGGCACCTGGAGACCGAGTTCCTCGGCGGCCGAGAGGGCGCCGACGCAGGCGATGTCGTTGAACGCGAAGACGGCGGTGGGCCGTTCGCGGGCGCTGAGCAGCCGGACCGTGGCACGGTAGCCGCCCTCCTCGGTCAGGTCGCCCTGTTCCACGACCGCCTCCGCGGCCAGTCCGTGCTCGCGCATGACCGCCTCGAAGCTGCGGCGGCGCAGCTCACCGACCGTCCCCCGCCCAGCGATGTGCGCGATCCGGCGGTGGCCGAGGCCGATGAGATGCTCGGTGGCCAGGCGGGCGCCGCGCTCGTCGTCGTTGGCGACGACGTCGACACCGGGCAGCTCGGGCTCCCGGGCGCCCGCGACCACGGTGGGAATCTGCCCGGCCGCCGTCCGCAGCGCCTCGGCGGCCGGCAGGGTGCCGACGGCGATCAGACCGTCGACACGCAGGTCCACGAAGGTACGGGTGAGGTCCTCGCCCAGGCGCCGGTTGAGATGGCCGTCGGCGAGCAGCATGTGCAGGCCCGAGTCGTGCAGCCGGGAGTTCAGACCGTCCAGCAGCTCCACGAACCAGGGGTTGCGCATGTCGTTGAGGAGCACCCCGACCGTACGGGTGCGCCGCTCGCTGAGACTGCGCGCCGCCGCGTTGGGCCGGTAGCCGAGCTCCTCGACGGCGGCCAGCACGGCCTGCCGCTTCTCGTCACGGACCTGGTCGGAGCCGCGCAGCACGAGGGAGACCAGCGACTTCGACACTCCGGCCCGCTCGGCGACATCGCGAATCGTCGGTGCTCTCATGGTCTGCGTGGCTCCATTCCTGGACCGTTCCATACGACGGGCGAGCTTGTCAAAGGGCTTGACACGCACTGCAGGGGCCTTCAATGTGAGCCGGGAAATTGTTGGACCGGTCCAAAGAGGGGCAGTCATGGTGCAGACGCTCGGCGTTGCCGTCGTGGGGTTCGGCTGGATGGGACGGGTGCACACCCAGGCGTACGCCCGCGTGCCCCACCACTTCCCCGGGCTGTCCCTGCGACCCGAACTGGTCGCCGTCGCCGACGAGGTACCGGGCCGGGCGGAGGAGGCCGCGGCCCAGTACGGCTTCGCCGCCGCCCACCGCGACTGGCGCGAGGTGGCCGCCGATCCCCGGGTCCGGGCGGTGAGCATCGCCGCGCCGAACTTCCTGCACCGCGAGATCGGCCTCGCCATGGCCGAGGCGGGCAAGCACATCTGGATCGAGAAGCCGGTGGGACTGACCGCCGAGGACGCCCGAGCCGTGTCGGACGCGGTCACCAAGGCCGGGGTCCAGGGCACGGTCGGCTTCAACTACCGGGGCGCGCCCGCCGTCGCCGCCGCCCGCGAACTGATCGCCTCCGGCGAGATCGGCACCGTCACCCATGTCCGCATCCGGCTGTTCAGCGACTACGCGGCCCATCCCGAGGGCGCTCTGACCTGGCGCTACGAGCGGGAGCGCGGCGGCAGCGGCGTCCTCGGCGACCTGGCCTCGCACGGCGTCGACCTGGCGCGCTTCCTGCTCGGCGAGATCGAGGCGCTGACCGCCGACACCGCGATCTTCCTGCCTCGCCGGGCCCGCCCGACCGGCGCCACCGCCGGTCACACCCGCGCGACGGGCGGCGAACTGGGCCCGGTGGAGAACGAGGACTACGTCAACTGTCTGCTGCGCTTCGCCTCCGGTGCGCGGGGCGTGCTGGAGGCCTGCCGGGTCTCGGTCGGCGAGCAGAACAACTACGGCTTCGAGGTGCACGGCACCAAGGGCGCGGTCTTCTGGGACTTCCGGCGCATGGGCGAACTGGGCGTCAGCAGGGGTACGTCGTACCAGGACCAGCCCGTCAGCACGGTGTACGTAGGCCCCGGGGACGGCGAGTACGCGGCCTTCCAGCCGGGTTCCGCGAACAGCATGGGCTACGACGACCTCAAGGTCATCGAGGCCCACCACTTCCTGCGGTCGATCGCCGAGAACACCCCGTACGGCGCGACGCTGGCCGACGCGGTGCACAGCGCGGCCGCGCTGGACGCGATGTCCCGCTCCGCCGAGCAGGGCACGTGGGTGCCGCTGGCATGACGGGGCGGTCGCGACGGCCGGATCGGTCATCGCGACCATGCGGGAAGGCCTCTGGGCGACTTTCTGTTATCGGCCGCGTTCCACGGCGTCTCCTGTGCGTAGGCATCCCCGGGCACCGAGCGTTAAGGAACCACGTCAGTGACAGCACAGATCAGTCGCCGGAACATGCTGAAGATCGCCGGTGCCGCCGCGGGCGCCACCGTGGCCGGCACCGCCCTCGCGGCGCCCCCGGCCATGGCGGCGGACGGTGCCTTCGCGCACCCCGGGATGCTGCACACCCGGGCCGATCTGCAGCGCATGGCGACCCGGGTGAAGGCCGGCGCGGAGCCCTACACGGCCGGCTTCGCCAGGCTGACGGCCAACCGGCACGCCCAGAGCACCTGGACGGCCAACCCCCAGGCGACCGTCTACCGCGGCTCGGGCACGCCCGAGAACTACGTCACGCTCTACAACGACATCCACGCCGCCTACCAGAACGCCCTGCGCTGGCACGTCACGGGCATCACCGCGCACGCCGACACCGCCCGCGACATCCTCAACGCCTGGTCGGCCAGGCTGACGAGGCTCGACGGCAGCGCCGACCGGTTCCTCGCCTCGGGGCTCTACGGCTACCAGTTCGCCAACGCCGCCGAGCTCGTCCGCGGTCACGACGGCTTCGAACTGGCCCGGTTCCAGAAGATGATGCTCGACGTCTTCCACCCGTTGAGCGAGGACTTCCTCGCGCACCACAACGGCTCCTACATCACCAACTACTGGGCCAACTGGGACCTGACGAACATCGCCTCCGTCCTCGCCATCGGCATCCTGTGCGACGACCACGCGAAGGTCGACCGCGCCGTCGAGTACTTCAAGCACGGCGCGGGGATGGGCTCCGTCAAGAACGCCATCCCGGTCGTGTACGCCGACGGCCTCGCCGAATGGGTCGAGGCCGGCCGCGACCAGGGTCACGCCCTGCTGGGCGTCGGCCTGATGGGCACCATCTGCGAGATGGCCTGGAACCAGGGCATCGACCTGTACGGCTACGACGACAGCCGCTTCCTCAAGGGCGCCCAGTACGTCGCCAAGTGGAGCCTCGGCGGAGACGTGCCCTACACCTCGAACACCCGGAAGAAGGGCGCGCCCGGCATCTGGTCGGGTTCGGAGACGGCGTCCACGGCGGCGGCCGTCGACCCGGCCATGGCCCGGCCGATCTGGGCCATGATCGCCAACCACTACACCAAGCGCCGGGGGCTGGACGCGCCGCACCTCACGAAGATCGCGGCCCGGTTCGCGCCCGAGGGCGGCGGCGGGGACTACGGCCCCAACAGCGGCGGCTACGACCAACTCGGCTTCGGCACCCTGGCGTTCACCCGGCCCCGGGCCACCGCCGCAGAGGCGACGGCGTCGCCGACGCCCACTGCCGGTGGGTCCGGCACGTCGCCCTCCGGCGCCGCGTCCGGCGCGTCACCCTCCGGCGGCGCGTCCGCCACGCCCTCCTCCTCCGCGAGCCCCCTCGGCGGGAAGGGCGGCGACCTGGCCGCCACCGGTTCCTCCGACCTGCCGGCCTGGACCGCCGCCACCGGCGTCGCCGCCCTCGCGGGGGGCTTCCTCCTGCTGCGCCGCCGCGACCGGGCCCGCCGCGACACCGGGGAGTGACGGACAGGGAAGTGACGGGCGGGTGAGTGACGGGCGGGCGGGCGCCCGTCGGTCGCGGCGCGCTCAGGTACGGAGCAGCAGCTGGAACTCGAAGGCGTACCGCGAGGAGCGGTAGATGTGGGTGCCGTACTCGACCGCGCGGCCGGTGTCGTCGTAGGCCGTGCGCTGCATGGTGAGCAGGGCGGCGCCCGCCGGTTCGTCCAGCCGCTCGGCCTCCTCCGGCGAGGCGGAGCGGGCGCCCACGGACTGGCGGGCGCTGTGCAGGGTGATCCCGACGGCACGCATCATGCGGTACAGGCCGGTCGACTCCAGCCGGGCGGTGTCGACGTCCAGCAGCCCTTCCGGGATGTAGTTGCACAGGGCCGCCACGGGCCGGTCGTGGGTGAGGCGCAGCCGCTCCACACGGTGCACCGCGCCGCCCTCCGCGATGCCCAGGGCCGCCGCGACCTCGGCGGACGCGGGCTCGACCGCGTTGTGCAGCACCTGGGTCGTGGGACGCTGTCCGGCGTTCTCCAGGTCGTCGTAGAGGCTGCTGAGTTCCAGCGGGCGTTTGACCTGGCTGTGCACCACCTGGGTGCCCACGCCCCGGCGGCGGACCAGGAAGCCCTTGTCGACCAGGGTCTGGATGCCCTGACGGACGGTGGGGCGGGACAGGCCGAGGCGGCCCGCGAGCTCGACCTCGTTGCCCAGCAGGCTGCCCGGGCTCAGCACACCGCGCTCGATCGCGGCCTCCAGCTGTTGCGCGAGCTGGTAGTAGAGCGGTACGGGGCTGTTGCGGTCCAGCGCGAAGTCCAGGCCCACGGGCATCACGGCCGCTGCTCGTGGGGTCCGGGCGGTCCGGCGGACAGGAACCCTTGCCATCGCATCGTCCTGACGGTCGGTCCTGAGGGCGGCCGGTGCGGGAGTCGAGGAGATCCGTCCCCGCACCGGCCGCCACTGCGAGTCAGGAGTGGCTGGGGAAGCCGAGGTTGATGCCCGCGTCGGCCGGGTCGGGCCACCGCGTGGTGATCACCTTGCCCTGGGTGTAGAAGGCGATGCCGTCGTTGCCGTAGATGTGCAGGTCGCCGAAGAGGGAGTCCTTCCAGCCGCCGAAGGAGTGGTAGCCGACCGGCACCGGGATCGGCACGTTGATGCCGACCATGCCCGCCTGGACCTCCAGCTGGAAGCGGCGGGCGGCGCCGCCGTCCCGGGTGAAGATCGCGGTGCCGTTGCCCCAGCGGGAGGCGTTGATGAGCTTGATGGCGTCGTCGTAGGTGTCGGCGCGCACCACGCACAGCACCGGGCCGAAGATCTCGTCCTTGTACGCGTCCGCCGTCACCGGGACCTTGTCGAGCAGCGAGACACCGAGGAAGAAGCCGTCCGCGCACTCGGGGTGTCCGTCGACGGAGTAGCCGGTGCCGTCGACGACGACCTCGGCGCCCTGGGCCGCCGCGCCAGCGACGTACGACGCCACCTTGTCGCGGTGCTCGCGCGTGATCAGCGGGCCCATCTCGGAGGCGGGGTCGTCGCCGGGGCCGATGCGCAGGTTCTTCGCCCGCTCGGCGATCTTGCCGACCAGCTCGTCGCCGGTGTCGCCGACCGCGACCACGACCGAGACCGCCATGCAGCGCTCGCCGGCCGAGCCGTAGGCGGCGTTGATCGCCTGGTCGGCGGCGAAGTCCAGGTCGGCGTCGGGCAGGACGAGCATGTGGTTCTTGGCGCCGCCCAGCGCCTGTACGCGCTTGTCGTGCTCGACGCCCTTGAGCTGGATGTACTTGGCGATGGGCGTGGAGCCGACGAAGGAGACCGCGACGACGTCCGGGTGCTCCAGGAGACGGTCCACCGCGACCTTGTCGCCCTGCACGATGTTCAGCACACCGTCCGGCAGCCCTGCCTCGGAGGCCAGCTCGGCGAGCCGGAAGGAGGCCGACGGGTCCTTCTCGCTCGGCTTGAGCACGAAGGCGTTGCCGCAGGCGATGGCGAGCGGGAACATCCACATCGGCACCATGGCCGGGAAGTTGAACGGCGTGATGCCGGCGACGACACCCAGCGGCTGGCGGATCGAGGCGACGTCGACCCGGGTCGAGACCTGGGTGGACAGCTCGCCCTTGAGCTTGTCCGCGATGCCGCAGGCCAGCTCGACGATCTCCATGCCGCGGGCGACCTCGCCGAGCGCGTCCGAGTGCACCTTGCCGTGCTCGGCGGTGATCAGCTCGGCGATCTCGTCGCGGTGCGCGTCGAGCAGTTCGCGGTACTTGAAGAGGATCGCCGTGCGCTTGGCGAGCGAGGCGCTGCCCCAGCTCTCGTACGCCGCCTTGGCGTTGGCGACGGCGGCGTCCACCTCGTCGACCGAGGCGAAGCCGACCTGCTTCTCCTGGGCGCCGGTGGCCGGGTTGTAGACGGGGCCGAAGCGTCCGGAGGCGGACTCGACGGGCTTGCCGCCGATCCAGTGGGTGATGGTCTTCATGGTGCGGGGGCCTTTCGGTGGCGGGGCAGGCGAAGAGGTCGGGATCAGAGGTGGCGGCGGCGGTCGGCGACGTGGCCGTCGTACCGTTCACGGGCACTCGACGCGGCGTCGCGGGAGGCGACTTCGGCGACGGGTACGTCCCACCAGGCCTCGGCGGGTGGAGCGGTGGGCGTCGGGTCGGTCTCGACGTACACGCAGGTCGGCCGGTCCGAGGCGCGTGCCGCGGCCAGGGCGTCGCGCAGTTCCCGTACGGTCTTGGCGCGGATGACGTCCATGCCGAGGCTCGCGGCGTTGGCGGCGAGGTCCACCGGGAGCGGGGCTCCGGAGAACGTGCCGTCGGCGGCGCGGTAGCGGTAGGCGGTGCCGAAGCGTTCGCCTCCGACCTCCTCGGAGAGACCGCCGATGGAGGCGTAGCCGTGGTTCTGGATCAGGACCAGGTTGACGGGCAGGCCCTCCTGGACGGCGGTGACGATCTCGGTGGGCATCATCAGATAGGTGCCGTCGCCGACCAGCGACCAGACGGGTGTGCCGGGGGCCGCCTGCTGGACGCCGATGCCGGCCGGGATCTCGTAGCCCATGCAGGAGTAGCCGTACTCCAGGTGGTACTGGCGCGGGCCGCGCGCCCGCCACAGCTTGTGCAGGTCACCGGGGAGCGAGCCGGCCGCGTTGATGACCACGTCGTCGTCGCCGACGACGGCGTCCAGGGCGCCGAGGACCTGTGTCTGGGTGGGAACGGCGGAGTCCTCCGCCCGGTAGGCGGCCTGGACGACCTCCTCCCAACGCGCCTTGCCCGCGCGGTACTCGGCCTCGTACGCCGCGTCGACCCGGTGGCCGGACAGCCCCTCCGTCAGCGCCTCGAGCCCCGTCCGCGCGTCCGCGACCAGCGGCCGGGCGGCGAGCTTGTGGGCGTCGAAGGCGGTGATGTTGAGGTTGACGAACCGCACGCCCGGCTGCTGGAACAGCGTGTTCGAGGCGGTGGTGAAATCGGTGTAGCGGGTGCCGACCCCGATGATCAGGTCGGCGGTGCGGGCGATGTCGTCGCTGACCGCGGTGCCGGTGTGGCCGATGCCGCCGAGGTCGGCGGGGTGGTCGTGACGCAGGGAGCCCTTGCCCGCCTGGGTGGAGGCGACCGGGATGCCGGTGGCGTCGACCAGGGCCTTGAGCGCTGCCTCGGCCTCGCTGTGGTGCACTCCCCCGCCGGCGACGATCAGGGGGCGCCCGGCGGCGCGGATCGCCTGTACGGCTTCGGCGAGTTCGCATGGATCGGCGACGGGACGGCGTACGTGCCAGACGCGCTCGGCGAAGAACTCCTCCGGCCAGTCGTACGCCTCCGCCTGCACGTCCTGCGGCAGGGCGAGGGTGACGGCACCGGTGTCGGCCGGGTCCGCCAGCACCCGCATCGCGTTCAGCGCGGCCGGGATCAGCATCTCCGGGCGGGTGATCCGGTCGAAGTAGCGGGAGACGGGGCGCAGTGTGTCGTTGACGGAGACATCGGCCTCGACGGGGTGTTCCAGCTGCTGGAGCAGCGGGTCGGCGGAGCGCGTCGCGAAGTAGTCGCCGGGCAGCAGCAGCACCGGCAGGCGGTTGATCGTCGCGAGGGCGGCGCCGGTGACGAGGTTGGTGGCGCCGGGACCGATGGACGTGGTCACGGCCTGCGCGGAGAGGCGGTTGAGCTGGCGGGCGTAGCCGACCGCCGCGTGCACCATGGACTGCTCGTTGCGGCCCTGGTGGAAGGGCATGGTGTCCTCGCCGGCCTCCAGGAGTGCCTGGCCGATGCCCGCCACATTGCCGTGGCCGAAGATGCCCCAGGTGCCGGCGATCAGCCGGTGGCGTACGCCGTCGCGCTCGCTGTACTGCGCGGACAGGAAGCGCACCAGCGCCTGGGCTGCCGTCAGGCGACGGGTGGTGGTGCTCATCAGGACCTCTCGGGGGCGGTGTAGAGGGGCAGGCGGGGGTCGACCGGCCGCTCCGGCCAGGTGTCACGGATCCAGGCGTGGTCGGGGTGGTCGCAGATCAGCCAGGCGCGGTCGGTGCCGGGGCCCGCCATGACGTTGAGGTAGTACATGTCGTGGCCGGGCACGGCCATGGACGGCCCGTGCCAGCCGTCGGGGATGAGGACGACGTCGCCGTCGCGCACCTCGGCCAGCACATCGGTGTGGGCGCCGTTGCCCGAGGGCGAGACGCGCTGGTAGCCGAGGCCGGGTGTGCCCTCGTGGGGGGCGAACTCGAAGTAGTAGATCTCCTCGAGTTCGGACTCCTCGCCGGGCCGGTGCTCATCGTGCTTGTGCGGCGGGAAGGAAGACCAGTTGCCACCTGGGGTGATCACCTCGACGGCGATCAGCTTGTCGCACTCGAAGACCCCTGCGGCGCCGAAGTTGTTGACCTGGCGGGAGCAGGAGCCGGTGCCGCGCAGTTCGACGGGGACGGCGGAGGCGGGCCCGTAGCGGGCGGGCAGCCGGCGGGTGCAACGGGCGCCGGTGAGCGCGAACCGGCCGCCGTCGCGCGAGGCGATCGAGACCTGGGCGTCGCGGGGCACGTACGCGAAGTCGCTCACCCCGCTGAAGACGCTCTCGCGCCCGGCGAGCCGGAACGTGTCGCCGCCGACCGCGACGGTGCAGCCACCCGAGAGCGGGAGCACGATCCACTCGCTGTCGCCGGTGTCGAAGGCGTGCCAGCCGCCGGCGGGCAGTTCGAGCACCCGCAGGCTGGAGTGGCCCCAGCCGGCCGACTCGGGAGTGACGTCCACCGCGTAGACGTCGGCGGCGGCCTTGCCCGCGGGCAGATGGTGCGTGGTGGTCATCGGGAGGGGCTCCTCTACGGGAATCAGAGCGGGCCTTCGGGAGGCGGCGAGTCGGCGCGGGCGGGTGGGAGTCAGAGCAGGCCGACCGCGGTGTCCACCGCGGTCTCCACGCTGCCCTCGGCGGGGTAGAGCAGCGAGCGGCCCACGACCATGCCCTGGACGGTGGGCAGCCGCAGGGCCTTGCGCCATCTCTCGTACGCGCCCTCCTGGTCGCCGCCGACCTCGCCGCCGAGCAGCACGGCGGGCAGGGTGGAGGCCTCCAGCACCCCGGCCATGTCGTCGGGGTCGTCGGTGACCGGGAGCTTGAGCCAGGTGTAGGCCGAGGTGCCACCGAGGCCGGAGGCGATGGCGATGGACCGGGTGACGGCCTCGGCGCTCAGGTCGTTGCGGACCTTGCCGTCCACCCGGCGGGATATGAACGGCTCGACGAACAGCGGCAGTCGGCGGGCGGCCATGTCGTCGATGGCGCGCGCGGTGGTCTGCAGGGTCTCCAGGGAGCCCGGGTCGTCGTAGTCGATGCGCACCAGCAGCTTTCCGGCGTCGAAGCGCAGCCGCTCGATGTCCTGGGCGCGGTGGCCGGTGAAGCGGTCGTCCATCTCGAAGGACGCGCCGGACAGGCCGCCGCGGTTCATGGAGCCCATCACGACCTTGTTCTCCAGAACGCCCAGGAGCAGCAGGTCCTCCAGGATGTCGGCGGTGGCGAGCACCCCGTCCACCCCGGGCCGGGCCAGCGCGACGCAGAGTCGTTCGAGGAGGTCGGCGCGGTTGGCCATGGCCAGGCGGTGCTCGCCGACGCCGAGCGCGCCGCGCGCGGGGTGGTCCGCGGCCACGATCATCAGGCGGCCGCTGTCGCCGATCAGCGGGCGGCGGACCCGGCGGGCGGCCGCTTCGGCGATGGCCTCCGGATGCCGGGCGCGTACCGTGGCGAGGTCGGGGATGCTGATGCTCAAGACAGGCTCCGTTCAGGGGGTGGCGGCGGTCAGCCGCGCGCGAGGAGGCCCTCGACCTCGGACTCGGTGGGCATCGCGGAGGAGCAGGCGAGACGGGAGGCGACGAGCGCGCCGGCCGCGTTGGCGTACCTGATGCTCTTCTCCAGCTCCCAGCCGGACAGCAGACCGTGGCAGAGCGAGCCGCCGAACGCGTCTCCGGCGCCGAGGCCGTTGACGACCTCCACCGGGACCGGCGGGACCTCGGCGACGGTGCCGTCGCGGTGGACGGCCAGGACTCCCTTGGGGCCCTGTTTGACGACGGCGAGTTCCACACCGGCCGCCAGCAGGGCTTCGGCGCAGGCGCGGGGTTCGCGTACGCCGGTGGCGATCTCGCACTCGTCGAGGTTGCCGACGGCGACGGTGGAGTGCCGCAGCGCCTCGGCGTAGTACGGGCGTGCCTCGTCCGGGTCGGACCAGAACATGGGCCGCCAGTCGAGGTCGAAGACGGTGGTGCCGGACTTGGCGCGCGCCTTCAGTGCGGCGAGCGTGGCGGAGCGGCTGGGCTCCTCGCTCAGGCCGGTGCCGGTGATCCAGAAGATGCGGGCCGCGCGGATCGCGAAGAAGTCCAGCTCGTCGGTCCGGATCTCCAGGTCGGGCGCCTTGGGCAGCCGGTAGAAGTAGAGCGGGAAGTCGTCCGGCGGGAAGATCTCGCAGAACGTGATCGGCGTGGGATAGGCGTCGACGGGTGTGACCCAGCGGTCGTCGACGCCGAACTCCTTGAGCGCCTGGTGGAGATAGGTGCCGAAGGGGTCCTGTCCGGTGCGGGTGATCACCGCGGTGGACCGGCCCAGGCGTGCGGCGGCCACCGCGACGTTGGCCGCCGAGCCGCCGAGGAACTTCCCGAAGGACTCGACCTGCGCGAGCGGCACACCCGTCTGCAGGGGATACAGATCGACGCCGATGCGTCCCATGGTGATGACGTCCAGGGACTCGGCGTCGAAGGATTCAGCGGACTCAGGCATGCGTGACGCTCCTGATGCGTGGGATGCGGGCAACGGGGCGCCCGGTGCCTCTTAGGTGTAGGACCCACGGCCCTTCCCTGTCAAGACTTTGTACTGACATTCGGACCTGCTCAGGAAATGATGTCTTAACAAAGTATTGACAGGGGGGTGCGTCAGGGACTTGTATCCCGTCCCAACGAAGCAGCCGAGTCACCCGCATCGACCCGGACGTCCTGTCCGAGCTCCGCACGGGCCCAGCGCCCCGGCGCCGTCCCGTTCCCTTTCCCCTGTCGCACAGTGAGGTGCTGGAAAGATGGACCGCACGTTTCACCCCCGTACCCGCAGAATCGCCCCCTTCGTCGCGACCGCGGCAGCATCCATGCTGCTGATAGCCGGCTGTTCCAGCAGCTCCGGCGGAAAGAAGGCGGAGGAGAGCGGGGCGGCGGTGTCGGCCGGCAAGGCCAGCACGCCCCGCATGACAGTCGCGCTGGTCACCCACCAGGCACCCGGCGACACGTTCTGGGACATCGTCCGCAAGGGCGCCGAGGCAGCCGCGGCCAAGGACAACGTCAAGCTGATCTACTCCGCCGACCCGAACGCGGGCAACCAGGCCAACCTGGTCCAGAACGCCATCGACCAGAAGGTCGACGGCATCGCGATCACCCTGGCCAAGCCGGACGCCATGAAGGACGTCGTGAGCAAGGCGACGTCGGCCAAGATCCCCGTGGTCGGCCTCAACTCGGGCGTCAGCGACTGGCAGAAGCTGGGTCTGATGGAGTTCTTCGGCCAGGACGAGACGGTGGCGGGTGAGGCGCTGGGCAAGAGGCTGAACTCGGAAGGCGCGAAGAACGCCGTCTGTGTGATCCAGGAGCAGGGCAACATCGGACTCACCCAGCGCTGCGACGGAGTGAAGAAGACCTTCAGCGGCAAGACGGAGACCCTGTACGTCAACGGCACCGACATGCCGTCCGTGAAGTCGACGATCACCGCCAAGCTCAAGCAGGACAGCGCCATCGACTACGTCGTCACCCTCGGCGCCCCGTACGCCCTGACCGCGGTGCAGTCGGCGGGCGACGCCGGCAGCAAGGCGAAGATCGCCACGTTCGACCTCAACAAGGACCTGACCGGCGCCATCAGCAAGGGCACGATCCAGTTCGCGGTCGACCAGCAGCCCTACCTCCAGGGCTACCTGGCGGTCGACTCGCTGTGGCTCTACAAGACGAACGGCAACTACAGCGGCGGCGGCGAGCAGCCGATCCTGACCGGCCCGGCCTTCGTCGACAAGTCCAACGTCGACGCCGTCGCCCAGTTCGCCGCGAAGGGCACCCGGTGATGCGCATGGCCCAGCAGGCTGAGCCGGCGGTGACCACACCGCCGGCCCCCGGCCCCAAGGAGACCGACGGGCGGACCGCGCAGCGCTCCCTGACGCTGCGGCTGCTCGCCCGGCCCGAGGTCGGCGTCTTCCTCGGCGCCGTCGCGGTGTTCGTCTTCTTCCTGATCGCGGCGCCGTCGGTGCGCTCGGGCAGCTCGATGGCGACCGTCCTCTACCAGTCGTCGACGATCGGGATCATGGCACTGCCCGTGGCCCTGCTGATGATCGGCGGCGAGTTCGACCTGTCGGCCGGTGTCGCCGTGATCACCTCGGCTCTCACCGCGAGCATGATCAGCTACCAACTGACCATGAACGTCTGGGTGGGCGTGATCGTCGCGCTCATCGTCTCGCTGGCGGTCGGCGCGTTCAACGGCTGGATGATGGTCCGCACCGGGCTACCGAGCTTCCTGGTCACTCTCGGCACGTTCCTGATCCTGCAAGGCGTCAACCTCGCGGTGACCAAGCTGATCACCGGGAACGTGGCGACCGACGACATCAGCACCATGGACGGGTTCGACCAGGCGAAGAAGGTCTTCGCCTCCTCCTTCGACGTCGGCGGCGTCCAGGTGAAGATCACCGTCGTGTGGTGGCTGGTCTTCGCCGCCATCGCCACCTGGGTCCTGCTCCGCACCAAGTACGGCAACTGGATCTTCGCCGTCGGCGGCAACCAGGACAGCGCCCGGGCGGTCGGCGTACCGGTCACCTTCACCAAGATCACGCTCTTCATGATGGTCGGCTTCGGCGCGTGGTTCATCGGCATGCACCAGCTGTTCTCCTTCAACACCGTGCAGTCCGGCGAGGGCGTCGGCCAGGAACTCATCTACATCGCCGCGGCGGTGATCGGCGGCTGTCTGCTGACCGGCGGCTACGGCTCCGCGATCGGACCGGTCTTCGGTGCCTTCATGTTCGGCATGGTCAACCAGGGCATCGTGTACGCCGGTTGGAACCCCGACTGGTTCAAGGCCTTCCTCGGCGTGATGCTGCTCGGCGCCACGCTCATCAATCTGTGGGTCCGCCGCGCGGCGACCCGGAGGTGAACCGACCCATGACAACCAACGGATCCGGACCCGCCGGCGCCATCCTCCCGGACGCCCCGCCCGAGGACGGCACCGCCCCGATCGTCGAACTGCGCGGCGCCGGGAAGGCCTACGGCAACATCCGTGCCCTGCACGGAGTCTCCCTCGCCGTCCACCCCGGCCAGGTGACCTGCGTCCTCGGCGACAACGGCGCCGGCAAGTCCACCCTCATCAAAATCATCTCCGGCCTGCACCAGCACACCGAGGGCGAGTTCCTCGTCGACGGCGTCCCGGTACGCTTCTCCACCCCGCGCGAGGCCCTCGACAAGGGCATCGCCACCGTCTACCAGGACCTCGCCACCGTCCCCCTCATGCCGGTCTGGCGCAACTTCTTCCTCGGCTCCGAGATGACCAAGGGCCCCTGGCCGATCCAGCGCCTCGACATCGACCGCATGAAGAAGACCGCGGACGAGGAACTGCGCAACATGGGCATCGTCCTCGACGACCTCGACCAGCCCATCGGCACCCTCTCCGGCGGCCAGCGCCAGTCGGTGGCCATCGCCCGCGCCGTCTACTTCGGCGCCCGCGTGCTGATCCTGGACGAGCCGACCGCCGCCCTCGGCGTCAAGCAGTCCGGCGTGGTCCTGAAGTACATCGCCGCCGCCCGCGACCGCGGCCTGGGCGTCATCTTCATCACCCACAACCCGCACCACGCGTACATGGTCGGCGACCACTTCAGCGTGCTGCGCCTCGGCACCATGGAACTCAGCGCCGCCCGCAGCGAGGTCAGCCTGGAAGAGCTGACCAACCACATGGCCGGCGGCGCCGAACTCGCCGCGCTCAAGCACGAACTGGCCCAGGTCCGAGGCGTCGACGTCGAGGAACTCCCCGAGGCGGAGGACCTCAAAGCGCCCGTGGCGGCCACTCCCGAAGGGACCTCCTGACATGACCGCTCCCCTGGACCGCATCCGGGTCGGCTCCGCGCCGGACTCCTGGGGCGTCTGGTTCCCCGACGACCCCCAGCAGGTGCCCTGGGAACGCTTCCTGGACGAGGTGTCCGAGGCGGGCTACTCCTGGATCGAACTCGGCCCTTACGGCTATCTGCCGAGCGACCCGGCCCGGCTCACCGCCGAGATCGACAAGCGCGACCTGAAGGTGTCGGCCGGTACGGTCTTCACCGGGCTGCACCGCGGACCGTCCGTCTGGGACGCCACCTGGGAACACGTCAGCGAGGTCGCCGCGCTCACCCAGGCCATGGGCGCGAAGCATCTGGTGGTCATCCCGTCCTTCTGGCGGGACGACAAGACCGCCGAGATCATCGAGCCGCCCGAGCTGACCGCCGAGCAGTGGGCCCACCTGACCAAGGGCATGGAACGGCTGGGCCACGAGGTCAAGGAGACCTACGGCCTCGACATCGTCGTCCACCCGCACGCGGACACGCACATCGACACCGAGGACCACGTCGAGCGCTTCCTCGACTCCACCGACTCCGACCTGGTCAACCTGTGCCTGGACACCGGGCACTACGCCTACTGCGGCGGCGACAGCGTCAAGCTCATCGAGACGTACGGCGAGCGCATCGGCTATCTGCACCTCAAGCAGGTCGACCCGGCGATCCTCGCCGACGTCGTCAAGAACGAGGTGCCGTTCGGTCCCGCCGTGCAGCGCGGCGTGATGTGCGAACCCCCCTCCGGCGTACCGGAGTTGGAGCCCGTGCTGGTGGCCGCCCAGCGTCTGGGCGTGGACCTGTTCGCCATCGTCGAGCAGGACATGTACCCCTGCGAGCCGGACAAGCCGCTCCCGATCGCCGTACGCACCCGCAAGTTCCTGCGCTCCTGCG
Source organism: Streptomyces sp. RLB3-17 (assembly GCF_007113425.2). Classification (NCBI taxonomy): domain Bacteria; kingdom Bacillati; phylum Actinomycetota; class Actinomycetes; order Kitasatosporales; family Streptomycetaceae; genus Streptomyces; species Streptomyces sp. RLB3-17. The sequence goes on from NZ_CP041610.2 coordinate 1,809,514, forward strand.
GCGCCTGACCCGTCCGGCATCCCCGCCCGCATCCGCCGGCACCCGGATGTCCGCTCCGTGAGGCGGCCTCGTCAGCCCGACGAGGCCGCCTCAGGCGTGTCGGGGTGTCGTTCGGATCACCCCCTAGCCGAGAATGCCCTTGGTCTCCAGGTACTCGTGGAAGCCGAACTCGCCCCACTCCCGCCCGTTGCCGCTCTTCTTGTATCCGCCGAACGGGCAGCCGAAGTCGAACGCGTCGTTGATCGCGACCCATCCCGCCCGGATGCGACGCGCCACGGCACGCGCCTTCTCCAGGTCCGCGCCCGCCACATAGCCGGCGAGACCGTACTCGGTGTCGTTCGCGATCTCGACGGCGTGGTCGACGCTGTCGTAGCCGAGGATCGTCACCACCGGCCCGAAGATCTCCTCGCGGGCGACGGTCATGTCGTTGGTGACCCGGGCGAAGACGGTGGGCTTCACGTAGTAGCCCCTCTCCAGCCCGTCCGGGCGTCCCGGGCCGCCGGCCACCAGGGTGGCGCCCTCGTCGATGCCCTTCCGGATCAGCGCCTGGATCCTCTCGAACTGGGCCCCCGAGACCACCGGTCCCATCACGAAGTCGCCCTGGGGGTCGCCCACGGTGATCCCGGACGCAGTCCGCCGGGCGATGGCGATGGCTTCGTCCATCCGGGCGGCGGGGACGAGCATCCGTGAGGGCGCGCTGCACGTCTGCCCGGAGTTGCCCATCATGGTGGCCACGCCCTTGCCGACGTTCTCGGCGAAGGCCTCGTCGTCGAGCACGATGTTCGGGCTCTTGCCGCCGAGTTCCTGGGTCACCCTCTTCACCGTGGGCGCGGCGTTCCTCGCGATGTCGATGCCCGCGCGCGTCGAACCGGTGAAGGAGATCATGTCGACGTCCGCGTGACCGGCGAGCGGCACCCCCACGCCGGGGCCGTCGCCCTGGACGAGGTTGAACACACCGGCCGGAACACCCGCGGCATCCAGGATCTCGGCGAAGACCTGCCCGGTGAAGGGCGACTTCTCCGACGGCTTGAGCACCATGGTGCAGCCGGTCGCCAGCGCCGGGAACACCTTCACCGCCATCTGGTTCATGGGCCAGTTCCACGGGGTGATCAGACCGCAGACGCCGATCGGCTCCTTGACGACCAGTGTGGCGCCGCGTTGCTCCTCGAACACGAAGTCCTTCAGTACCGCGATCGCCGTGCTCAAGTGCCCGGATCCGAGGCCCACTTGGAAGCCTCCCGCGAGTGCGGCCGGCGCTCCCATCTCCTCGGTCAGCGCCGCGGCGAGGTCACCGGCCCGCTTCTGGTACTCGTCGAGGATGTTCTGGAGTACCTCGACCCGCTCCGCGCGCGTGGTCGTCGACCAGCCGGGGAAGGCCCGCCGGGCCGCCGCGACCGCCCGGTCGACGTCGGCCGCCGAACCGAGGGCCACCTTGCCGCAGACCTCCTCGGTCGCGGGATTCACGACCTCGAAGGTCCCTGCCCCGGCCGGATCGGTCCACTGGCCGCCGATGTAGAACTTCACATACTCCCGCATGGTCACTGCGTCCCTTCCGCGTACCAGGTCCGGAACTCGTCGTAGCTCGGCATCTCTTCCGAATTCGCCTTGGGGTCGACCGCGACGTGCACGACTCCCGGCCTGCCACTGGCGTAGGCGCGCTTGACGGCGGGGGCGATGTCCTCGTCGCGCTCGACGTACTCGCCGTGGCAGCCGAAGCCTTCGGCGACCTTGTCCAGGCGCGTGTTCTTGCTCCAGTGCACGCCCGTCTCCAGCGACCCCTGGCCGAAGGTGCGCTTGTAGACGCCCACTTCGAGGCCCCAGGCGTAGTCGACGCCGACGACGCACACGAGCGGCAGGTTCAGACGTGCGGCCGTCTCCAGTTCGGCGATGTGGAACTGGAACGACGAGTCCCCGGTGATCAGCATCAGGGGCCGCTTGCCGCCCTCCGCCACCGAGGCGCCGATCGCGTAGGGAAGTCCCGTGCCCAGATGGCCGAAATTCTGGTTCCACATCACGTCATGGGGCTTGGCCTGCGAGTACGTCCAGCCGAAAATGGTCGTGGCGCCGCCGTCGCGGACCATGATGCCGTCCTTCGGGAAGACCTTGGTCGCCTCGACGATCAGTCGTGCGGGATGCACGGGGGACATGCCGGAAGGTGCCGTCTCCGCGAGCTCCGCCAACCGGGCCGCGTCCTGTGTGATCCAGCCCGCGAGCTCCGGGGACGCGGTACGCGGTGTGGCCTCGAGCGCGTCGACGAGCTGCGGGACGACCGCCCGCAGGTCACCCACCAGCGGGACGTCGACCGCGCGGTTCACGCCGATGGCCTGGGGATCCTGCTCGACGAGGATCCACCTGCGGTTCGCCTCGTTCGCGACCCAGTGGCGCCCGCGTCCGTAGTGGACCGGCTCGCCGAGTTCGGTGCCGATGGCCAGACACAGGTCGGACTTGACCACCGCGTCGATCGCCGCCGCCGAGAAGCCGTAGGGGAACGTACGGTCCTCGAGTCCCGCGATGTACGAGGTGCCGCCCGACGTCTGGATGACGGGGCAGGCCATCGCCTCGGCGAGGGCCCTGACCGATTCCCCCGCACGGGCGGTGTGAACTCCGTGCCCCACGAGCAGAATCGGCTGCTTGGCCGCGCGGATGAACGCGACGGCCTCGGCGACCTTGTCCGGGCCGGCCGTCTGGCCCACCAGGCGATAGGCCTCGGGCGGCAACGCCGGGGGTACGTCGAGGTCTTCCTGGATCACATGGGAGGGGTACTCGATGTAGACGGGGCCCGGTGTCCCCGACAGTGCCTTGCGCAGGCCCTCGCGGATCACCTCGTCGGTCTGGTCGGCGTACTCGATGCTCGCGGAGTACTTGACCGAGGGTTCGAACAGGGCGGCCTGCTTGACGAACTGGATGCGACCGCGGCGCACCCGTTGTTCCGTGATCCGGGCGCGCTGGCCGCCCAGGAAGACGACCGGTGAGTTCTCGACCTTGGCGCACATCATGGCGCCGGCCAGGTTGGCGACCCCCGGGCCCAGCGTGCCGATGCACACCGCGGCCTTGCCGGTCATGCGCGAGACCGCCTCCGCCATGAAGCCGGCGGACTCCTCGTGGTGCGGGGCGACCACGTTCCAGCCGCGCTCCTCGGCAAGGTGGAACATGTGGACGAAGTTCGGGTCGGGTATGCCGAAGATGGTGTTGATGCCCTCGGCCTCGAAGAGCTCGAGGATGCGTGCGAAGACTTTCGTCAACGTGTTACCCCTTCACTGTGCCTGGCCATCGCGAAGCTGTTGCGGATGTGGTCGACGTGGGCCGAGGGGACGACGGGGAGGATCCAGGGCTCCTTCGTGTCGCGGATGGCGGCGAGTTCCTCGCCGACTCCCTCGATCGACCACGCGGGCCGGTACACGCCTGGGGTCTCGGCGACGAAGGCCCGCGCCACCCGGCCGGCGATCGACACCAGCATCTCCCCGGTGATCGAGCAGGACTCATGCGCCAGCCAGCCCACGACCGGAGCCGTCAACTCCGGTCCCATCGGCGGATAGGCAGAGGTGTCGATGCCCTCGGCCATCCTCGTCACGGCGCCGGGGACGATGACGTTGCACTTCACGCCCGCGGCGGCGCCCTCCAGGGCGACCACGTTGGACAGCCCGATCATCCCCGCCTTGGCCGTGCCGTAGTTGGCGACGCGGTGGTTGCCGTACAGGCCCCCGATCGACGAGGTCAGCACGACACGGCCGTAGCCCGCCTCGCGCATCAGCGGGAACGCGGGCCGTACGACATGGAAGGCGCCCCGCAGATGGACGTCGAGGACGGCGTCGAAGTCCTCGTACGTCATCTCGGTCAGCGGCGCCGAACGGACGATGCCGGCGTTGTGGACGAGGACGTCGATCCGGCCGTAGTGGTCGAGCGCCGACTCGACGACGGCCCGGCCGCCCTCGGCCGTCGCCACCGACTCGGTGCACGCGACGGCCTCACCACCGGCCGCCGTGATCTCCCGGACCACCTCGTCCGCGGGACCGGTGTCGCCGCCGTCCCCGGTCAGGCTCCCGCCCGGGTCGTTGACGACGACCTTCGCTCCCTTCGCGGCGAGCAGCAGGGCGTAGGCGCGCCCCAGCCCCCGGCCGGCGCCGGTGATCACGGCTACGCGATCGTCGAATCTGAGTTCGGGCATGAGGTGTTCCTCTCGCGGGGCGCGCGGTGCGGGACGGGGCGAGTCAGTCGTTCAGGACGAGGCCCCGCATCTCGCCCGTGTCGCGCCATGCCTGGAGCAGGTCCTCCAGGGCGTAGAAGCCGGGCCAGTAGGGCTCGCCCAGGTGCGAGCGGATCTGCTGCTCGCCCTCGTTGTTGTAGTAGCCGGGCGTGCATTCCCTCTGGAAGTTGGTGTTGTCGACCGCGGTCTCCCTCACGGTCGCGCACCACTGGTCCTGCGCTTCCTCGGTGGGCTCCACGGTCGAGGCGCCGCGCGCCAGGGTCTCCTTGATGATGTAGGCGATGTGCTGGGCCTGTTGTTCGAACATCGCCGTCGTGCTCGCGGTCACGCCGCCCTGGAGGAAGCCGGTGAAGAACTGGTTGGGGAAGCCGTGGCTCATGACGCCGTGCAGGGTTCGGTAGCCCTTGGCCCAGTGGTCGTAGAGCGACAGCCCGTCCCGCCCGGCGAACGGCCGGATGCCGAGGCGGCGGTCGAGGTCGGTGGTGATCTCGAAGCCGCTGGCGAAGATGACGCAGTCCACCTCGTGCTCGACGCCGTGGGCGATGATGCCGTTCTCGGTGATGCGTTCGACGCCCTTGGTGTCCGACACGTCGACGAGGGTGACGTTCGGGCGGTTGAAGGTGGGCAGGTACGCGTCGTTGAAGCAGGGCCGCTTGCACAGGAAGCGGTAGTAGGGCTTCAGCGCCCGGGCCGTCCTCTCGTCCTCGACGACGGTGTCGACGCGGTCGCGCAGGCGTTGCATCGCCCGGTAGTCCTGGATCTCCCTGAGTTCCATGAACTTCTCCGGATCCGCCAGCGCGGCCCAGCCGTCGGTGGCGTCCAGGTGAGCGGCCAGATTGCGGCTGACCTCGGTCCAGCCGTCGCAGACGAGGTCCGGCTGGCCCGGCGCGAAGGCCTCGAACGCCGCGGTGTGGAAGTTGCGTTGCCGCTCCTTCTGCCAGCCCGGCTCCAGCGTCTTCACCCATTCCGGGTCGGTCGGTACGTCGCCGCGCTCGTCGATGTACGAGGGCGTGCGCTGGAACACGTAGAGGTGCCGGGCGGAGCGGGCGAGGTGCGGGACCACCTGGACGCCGCTGGCTCCCGTGCCGATGACGGCGACCCGCTTGTCGGCGAGCTTGTCGAGCCCGCCGCTCATGTCGCCGCCGGTGTACGCGTAGTCCCAGCGCGCCGTGTGGAAGGTGTGCCCCCGGAAGTCTCTGATGCCGGGGATCCCGGGAAGCTTCGGCCGGTTGAACGGGCCTTGGCACATGACGACGAACCGGGCGCGGATGTCGTCGCCCCGGTTGGTGCCGATCCGCCAGCGTCGGATCGACTCGTCCCACTCCATCGAGCGGATCAGGGTGCTGAAGATGGCGTGTTCGTAGAGCCCGAAGTGCTTCCCGATGCGCTGACAGTGCTCGAAGACCTCGTCCCCGAAGGAGTACTTCTGCTTCGGGATGTAGCCGACCTCTTCGAGCATCGGCAGATAGCAGTAGCAGTCCGTGTCGCACTGGATGCCCGGGTAGCGGTTCCAGTACCAGGCGCCGCCGAAGTCGCCGCCGAGTTCGATGACCCGGAAGCCGGTGACGCCGGCCTGTTTGACCCGCGCCGCGGTGATCAGGCCCGAGAGGCCGCCGCCGAGGATCGCCACGTCGATGTCCTGGGAGATCGGGGGCCGGGGCACGACGGGCGTGTACGGATCGGCCTCGTAGTACTCCTCGAACTCGCCCTCGGCCTCCAGGTACTGCTTCTGCCCCTCGCCGCGCAGCCGCTTGTCGCGCTCCAGCAGGTACTTCGCCCTGAGGGCCGCGTGGTCTGTCTCGGGCGTCTGTGTCGGTGCGCATTTCGGCATGCGAAGTCCTCGGCTCGGGCGGTCACTCGGGTCGTTCGTCCTCAGGGCGTACGGGGAGGGCGGGATTCAGGCGAGGTCGCGGGGTTCGCCGGTACCCATGTAGGTCGCCAGGTTGTGGTGCAGGTTCACGATGCTGCGTTCGCGGTACGGGTTGGGCTTCGGGCCCGAGAAGCCGCGGGCCTTCATGCCCTTCTGGACGGCCGCCATGTTGGTGAAGTCCTGCGGCAGGACCGTGCGCCAGTCCGGGTCGTCCTCCGGGGTGTACACCCACTCGGTCTCCGGCTCCTCGCCGGGCGGGTACAGCTCGTACACGGCGACCTCGAAGACGCACTTGTCGGGGTCGTGGCCATGGGGCCGGGCGCTGTAGCAGAGCATGTTGTTCAGCGCGTGCCCGATCTGGAAGTTCGGGAAGATCTGCCAGGCGGTGCCGCTCTTCGCGACGTGCGCGGGTTCCACGGTCGGCCAGCTCACCCCGCGCTCGGCGTCGGTGCGCCGGGCCGTGTCCAGCCAGTGCCTGAGCACGTCGGCGGCCGTGGCGTCCTCCGGCACCTCCTCGACCAGCCGGTTCGCCGCGTCGACCAGGGTCTGGGTGGTGTTGGTGTTCGCGTTCGCCCAGGTGAAGTTCTGCAGCTCGGCCGTGGACTCGCGGGGGTCGGTGCCGCCGCCGAGCCGCAGCTTCGCCTGGTTCTCGTCCAGGCCCTTGGGCGCGTCGTAGCCGATGTTGCTGTGCTTGCCCTGGGCCCTGGACCAGCCGAGGAAACTGCCGAACCTCATGAACTCCGGGTGGGTGTACGGCACATGGTAGGTCTCCATGAACGCCTCGAGGGCGGTCTTCCAGTTGCAGTCGAAGACGAGCCAGCGACGCCACCGGTAGCGCATGTTCTCCAGCTGGAAGGGGTCGAGCAGGGTGGCCGCGGGTTCCAGGTAGTCGCGCAGGGGTTCGCACTCCGGGTCCATGTTGATCCAGATCCAGCCACCCCAGGTGTCGACCTCGACCCCGGTCAGGCCGGTGTTCCCGGCGGACAGCCCGCACGGCCAGTCCTCCCGTTCGGGCACATGGGTGCACCGGCCGTCCAGGTTGTACCGCCACCCGTGGAACCCGCACACGAACTGCCTGCCACGGCCGCGGGCGTCCCGCTTGCCCTGCGGGGTGTCGAGGAGGCGGCGCCCCCGGTGCGAGCAGACGTTGTGGTAGGCGCGGAGCGTGTCCGGCGCCGTGCGTACGACGATGATCGAGTCGTCGAGGATCTCGTAGGTGAGGTAGTCACCGACGTCGGGGAGTTCCTCGACACGCCCGACCTGTTGCCACACCTTGGCCCACAGCCTGTCCCGCTCGGCCCGGGCGTACTCCTGCGAGATGTACGCCTCCACACCGATCGTCAGCGGCTGCGACAGGGCTTCGTTCTCGGCGGTTTCGCTCATGACATTCTCCAGCCGTGTCAGCGCGTCATTGCGGCTCGGAACGACTCGTCCTTGAGGAAGAGAGAGGTGTTGTCGGCGGCCAGGTGGGTCCATTTGAGGTTGAGGCCGCCGTCGACCAGCAGGGTCTGACCGGTGATGTACGTCGACAGGTCGGAGAGCAGGAAGAGAATGGCGCCCGCCTGTTCCTCGGGGCGGCCGCGTCGCCCCATGGCGATGGCGCGGCGGTCCCGCTCGGCGTCCTCGTCGACGTACGTCCCCGAGGCCGGGGTCTCGGTGACGCCGGGCGCGATGGCGTTCACCCGGATGCCGTCCCCGGCCAGTTCGACGGCCATCGTGCGGGTCGCCGCGACCAGCGCCGCCTTGGCCGTGCCGTAACCGATGTGCAGGGGCGCCGAGTTCATGCCGCTGATGGAGGAGATCGAGACGATCGACCCCGGCCGGCCCTGAGACGTGAGTTCGGCGGCGACCGCCTGGCTCATGAAGAACATCGTCTCGAGATTCTGGGTGAACAGCGCGCGCCAGTCCGCCCGGGTCACCCGGGTCGAGGGCATCCAGGTCGAGGGTGCGGCGCCGCCGGCGACGTTCACGAGGCCGTGCAGGTCGCCGGCCCTCCGGCCGACCTCCTTCATCACGCGTGCGATGCCGTCGTCGGTGGAGGCGTCGGCCGCGACCGGCACGACCGACAGGCCCTCCGCGGCCAGCGGCGCGACATGCTTCTCGAGGTTCTCCGGAGAGCGGCTGACCGCGACGACGGTGGCCCCGGCTCGGGCGACCATGCGCGTCACCGAGGTGCCGATGCCCCCGCCCGCCGCGCCGCTGACGATGACGACGCGTCCGTCGAGGCCCAGGAACTCCTGCGTCATCGTGCGGTTCCTCCTGTCTCGCGCAGGGCCAGCACGCTGCCGTCGGCGTCGGCGGAGACGTACAGCGTGCCGTCGGGTCCGGCGGCGATGCCTGCGAAGGGGCCCTGGGGCCCGGAGAACGGCGGCAGCCCCCGCAGCGGCTTGGGGGTCACGCCGGGCGGGGCGCCCACCGGCAGGTCACGGGCGAGGGTGTGCCGGGTCTTGCTCTCGAGATCGACGCCGATCACCGCCTTGGCACCGGTGTCGACGATGTAGAGCCGTCCGCCGCGCACCAGGATCCCCTGGGGGTTCTCCAGGCCGTCCAGCACCGTGTCCACACCGGCACCGGTGACCGCGACGATCCGTCCGGCGCCCGATTCGGAGACGAGGCAGCTGCCGTCGGGTCCGAACGCCACACCGAGCGGCTGGTTCAGCCCGGAGGCGAGTTCCTCGACCTGGCCGGACCGGATGGACAGCACACGGCCGGTGCCGAACTCGGCGGTCACCACGGCCCCGTTCGGAGCGACCACCACGCCGTAGAGCTGGTCGAGGTCCTGGGCCAGTACCTCGCTCTCCCTGTTCCCGGGCGAGTAGCGCGCGACCTGGCCGCCCGAGGTGGTGACGACGAACTCGCCCCCACCGATGGCGGTCACCCCGCGGACGAAGCCCGGATAGCCGGGAGTGAAGAGCATCCCGAGCGTCTGCGGCTCACCGCCCGGGCGCAGGGCGTAGAAGAAGGTCCCGTCGGCCACATAGAGGGTGCCGTCGTCGCCCACGGTCAGGTCCAGCGGCCAGTTGAGCCCGCCGGGCAGCGTGGTCCGGGTCTCGCCGCCGCCCAGGATCTCCGTGATCTCGCCGGTGAAGTTCGAGACGAACAGCCGGTCGCCCACGAAGGTGCAGTTGTCGAGACCGGGGTTCAGGGCGGCCAGCACCGTGCGCGCGCCGCTGCGCGGATCGATGCGCAGCACCTCGCCGGTCGCCACCTGGGTGGAGACGATGTACCCCTCGGAGTCGAACTTGACGGAGTCGGGGACGCCGAGGTCCCCCACGACCCGTTCGGGCTCGCCGCCGTCCGGATGGATCCGCCAGATGTCGTTGGTGCCCATCACCGGGTAGTAGAGGAGGCCGTCGGGGCCGACCTCCATGGCGTTGGGCATCGCCACGTTCTCGAGCATCACGCGGGGTGCGCCGCCGTTCGGGTCCAGCTCCAACAGGCGCCCGCCGACGCGGCATTCGCCGATGAACAGGCGACCCTGGTGCACCGTGATGCCGTTCGCGCTGGGAAGGTCGTCGCGCAGGACGCGGGTACGCCCGTCGGCCCCGCGCACGCTCACCCGGCCGTCCATGACCTCGGTGGCGTAGAGGTCGCCCCGCGGGCCGAAGGCCACGTCGTCCGGCGCGATGATGTCGCCGCCCTTGGCGCTGATGGTCTCCAGGCGGCCCGTGCCGACGTCGATGGCGCTGATCTGACTGCCGGTCACCTGGGCCACGTAGACGCGGCCGTCCGGACCGGTGCGCAGACCGTTGGCGCCGAACAGGCGGCTGGGTGGGGTGAGTCGTTCCAGACTCCAGCCCTCGGCGAGGCTTGTCGATGTGGCGCTGGTGTAGCGCGCTCCTGGCAGCAACATGGTGACGGACTCCCGGAGACCTCGTCGTTGAGGTGAATAAGATTCTCCCTGTGGAGAATCTCACTCTCATTTCAATCTAGCGTTTGTTAGGGGCGCAGGCAATGGAAAGTCATCCGTACCGCCTGGCCAGCCGTCGGCGGTGGGCGGCCGGTGAGCCGAACAGCGACCGGTTGAGCGTGGCGCGCTTGAGGTGGACGTGGATGCCGCTCTCCCACGTGTAGCCCATGCCGCCGTGCAGTTGCATCGCCTTGCCGACGACGTCGACCGCGGCGGCGCAGACGTACGACTTCGCCATCGAGGCCGCGACTCCCGCTTCGACGTGGTCCTCGGCGATCAGGCGCACGGCCTCGGCCACCAGGTGCCGGGAGACCGAGAGCCGTACCAGCATGTCCGCGCAGGCGTGCTTCACGGCCTGGAAGGATCCGACCGGCCGCCCGAACTGCTCTCGACCGCGGGTGTGCGCGACCGTCGCCCGCAGCATGGCCTCGGCGAGACCGAGGCTGTCGCAGGCCGTCGCGACGGCGGCCCGGTCGAGCAACCGGCCCACGGCGCGCCGCGGTTCGCCGTCGAAGCGCAACACGCGTCCCGCGTCCGGGGCCACCGCTTCGGCACGCACCCGAGCGAACCGGCGGGTGGCGTCCAACACCGGCTGCCCGGTCACCGTCAGCCCCTTGGTCCCCGGGGCGAGGAGGACGACGACCGGTGTGCCGGCCGGGTCGAGCGCCAGGATCAGCAGTCGGTCGGCCTCGGCCGCGTCGGGCACAAAGCCCGCGTGACCGCTCAGCTGTGGTCCCTCCGGGGAGTCCTCGATCCGGAAGGGCACATCCGTGTCGTCGAAGGTGCCGGCGACCAGGCTGTCGTCGGTGGCGTCCACCAGGGCGGCGGTCAGGGTCTGCGTCCCGTTCGCCGTCCGGCGCAGCAACGCGTCCCGTTCGGCGGTGGGTTGGAGCGCGGTCAGTGTCCCGGCGGCCAGCACGGCCGTCCCGAAGTACCCGGTGCGGGCGGCCGCCCGGCCGAGCTCCTCCAGCACCACCGCCGTCTCCGCGAAGGTCACCCCCGCGCCGTCCAGCTCCTCGGGGACCTCCAGGCCGAGCCACCCGGCCTCGGCCAGCCGCCGCCGGGGCACCCCTTCCGACGCCTGCCCCTTCGCGAGCAACTCGCGGGCGACCGTGCGCAGTTCGTCGCGCACCTCGGTCTCCGACGCGGCGGCCATCAGTCGCCCACCGGCTCTCGGGGCAGTCCGAGACCGCGCTCGCCGATGATGGTGCGCTGGATCTCGCTCGTCCCGCCCGGGATGGTCCACTCCCACGAGCCGATGAAGTCGAGCAGCCAGGCGCCGGACTCCCAGCCGCCGGAGGCCGGCTTCGCCAGCACCGTGTGCCCGGCCGGTCCCACGATCTCGACGCCGAAGTCCATGGTGCGCTGGAGCAGTTCGCTGTAGTGGAGCTTGACGATCGAGGCGTCGGCCGGGCCCACGGCGCCGACGGCGTGCCGCTCCACCAGGTCCCGGCACAGCGCCCGCAGGCCGGTTATCTCGGTCTCCAGGGCCGCCAACCGGTCGGCCACGCGGGGATCGTCGAGGGGCCGCCGCCCGTGCGGACCGGTCCTCGCGCACGCCTCCACCAGCCACCGGAACCCGGCGTTGCCCAAGCGCTCGGCCAGTTCCAGCATCGTCGTGCCGCGCTCGGCGCCCAGCGTCCGCTGCGCGACGCACCACCCCTCGTTCACGCGCCCGACCAGGTTGGCCGCGGGTACGACGACGTCGTCGAGGAAGATCTCGCAGAAGTGGGCGCCACCGGTGGCCTGCCGGATCGGCCGTACGTCGATGCCCGGGCCGCGCATGTCCAGCAGGAAGTACGAGATGCCGCGCCGTTTCGGCGCGTGCGGGTCGGTCCGCGCGAGCAGCAGACACCAGTCGGCGTGCAGCGCGCCGCTCGCCCACAGCTTCTGGCCGTTGACGAGGTAGCCCTCGCCCTGCCGGCGGGCCGTGGTGCGCAGGGCGGCGAGATCGGAACCGGCCTCGGGCTCGGAGAAGCCCTGGACCCAGATCTCGCCGTCCAGGATCGCCGGGAGGTGGCGTCGGCGCTGCGCGTCGGTGCCCGCGACGAGCAGCGTGGAGGCGGCGTGGTGGATCGCGACGAAGGCCAGGACCAGTCTGGGTGCGTCCCGCGCGGCCAACTCCTGGTGCAGCACGATCTGGTGGGTGACCGGCATCCCGCCGCCCCACTCCCGCGGCCAGTGCGGGACGGCCAGGCCGGCCCCCCGGAGTCGCTGGAACCACTCCTTCTGGAACGCGACGAACTCCGCCTCCGGCACGCCGGTCTGGTTCCGCCGCCACTGCGCGGGCACATGCTCCCGACACCACTCCCGCACGGCGACACGGAACTCGCCGAGGTCGTCCGGCCAGGAGGGGGCGGTCGAGGACAGCCCAGGCCGGGAATCGGGTGAAGCCGACCCGTGTGTCATGGTCACCGCCCCTTCCAGAACACCGCGAGCAGCCGCTGGTCGTACGTCACCATGTCGGCCGTCCGTGTGGGTCAGCGGCGTCGGTGAACAGCCCGGTCAGGCCCCGCCGGTCCACCAGCCCGGCCAGCTGGTCGCGGGTGGCGGACAGGCCGAGCGGCAGTCGGCGTACCGGCTGGCTGTAGCGCGACAGCCAGGACAGGAACGCCTCGTCGCAGAACCCGGTGGCGCCCTGCAGCTGATGGGCGACGCGGAACACGGTCTGGGCCGCCTCCAGCGCCGCCAGTCGGAGTGCGAGCGCGTCGGCGAGCGCGTCCGCGGGGCTTTCCCGCAGGCTCCACAGCGCGTACTTGGCCAGCATCTCGACGCCGCCGCGCTCGACTTCGGCGTCGGTGAGCTGGAACTGGACCGCTTGGAAGGCCGACAGCGGCCGGCCGAACTGGGTGCGGACGACCACGTGTGCGCGGGTGAGGTCGATCGCCCGGTCGAGCATCCCGAGCAGCGTCCAGCAGGGCAGGACCAGTCCGAGCACGGCGTCCGCCGCCCCGCCGCCGTCGATCCGTGTCAGGTCGAGGTCGGCGACGAAGGCCGAGTGGCGGGGCGGCGCACTCGGCGGCAGGGCGAGGGCGTGGCTGCGCTCGCCGTCCAGAGTCACGGCCACCCAGCGCAGGTCGAGGTCGGCCACCGCACCGGCGGGGGCGTTGTCGCCGACGACGAGCAGTCCGTCCGCGTCGAGGTCGGCGGGCCGGGAGAGGCGCTCGGCCACCGGGTAGGCCAGGGCCCGGTATCCGGCGGCCCGGCAGACCGCGGCCGCCGCCTCCAACTCGTCGGCGCTGCCCCGTACGTCCAGCTCCCACGCACCGAGCTCGGCCAGGACGGGCGCCACGAGTTTCTCGCGACGGTCCGGTTCCTCCTCGGCCTGCTGTACGAGCCGGTCGCCGCCGGCCGTCTCCAGGGCCCGCAGCACCTGACGGCCGTACTCCGTCGCCTCCCTGCTCAGGTCGATGTTCACGCGCCCGCCAGCAGGGCCCGGGCCAGCAGGATGCGCTGCATCTCGATGCTTCCCGACGCGACGGTGGACGCCTGCGCGTACCGCCAGTGGTCCTGGACCGCGCGCCGGAAGCGGCGCCCGTCCGCATCGGTGAGCCGACCGTGCCCGACGATCTCCATGAGCACCTCGGCGCTGTCCTGGTCGAGTTGGGTGACCGCGATCCGATAGGCGGCGGTGTCGGCCGGACTGACGCGTCCTTCGAGTTGGAGCGACAGCACGCGGTAGGCCAGCAGCCGGGCCCGTCGGCAGTGCACCAGCATCCCCGCCCATCGGCCCCGCAACTCCCCCGGCAGGGTGTCCCATTGGTTCCCGAGGGCGGACGGTGCGGACTGCAGGAGGCGCTCGCAGCGCGCGTAGCGGGCGATGCCCACCCGCTCGAACGCGAGCACCTCCCGTACGACCTTCCAGCCGTCGTCCACGGTGCCCAGGACATCGGCCGGGCCGACCCGGACCTCGTCCAGGAAGACCTCGTTGAGGTGGTGCGGGCCGATCATGGAGCGGATGGGACGGACCTCGATGCCCGCCCGTTCCATCGGCACGAGGAAGATGGTCAGCCCGTGCTGCTTCTTGGCCCCCCGCGAGGTGCGGGTGAGCAGGAAGCACCACTGGGCCATGGTGGCGTAGGAGGTCCAGATCTTCTGGCCGGAGACCTGCCAGCCGTCTCCGTCCGGGCGGGCCGTCGTGCGCAGGGACGCGAGGTCGGATCCGGCGTCCGGCTCGCTGAAGCCCTGGCACCAGATCACCTCACCGCGTGCGATCGGGGGCAGGTGCCGGCGCTGCTGTGCGGGGGTGCCGTGCCGCATGATCGCGGGTCCCACCCAGTTGACGCCCATGTACTGCGCTCCCCGGGGCTCGTGGTGCGCCCACATCTCCTCGCGGACGACCGTCTGCTCCCACACCGAGGCGCCCCGGCCGCCGAACTCCTCGGGCCAGGCCAGACACAGCAGTCCCCGGTCGGCCAGCAGCCAGCAGAAGCGCTGGGCGACCTCCAGATCGGCCGGGTCCTCGGTGAACGCGCCCAGGAAGTCGGCCGGGACGTGCTCGCGCACCATGCCGCGCAGCTGTGCCCGCAGCGTGGTGGCGCGCTCTCCCATCCTGAAGTCCATGCCGCCACCGTATTTCAATCCTTACAAGGATTGCTAGCCTTGCGAACAAACAGACCCACGCCCTCCCCGCAGGTTGACGCCGACACGTCACCGTGCAAGCATCATCGTCATATATTGAGAATGACATTCTCATACGCGAGATTGCGGTATGCATGAGGGCCTGAGCCGACCTGCGTAAGGACACGTTCTGCGATGTTTTCGGCACTCCTGATCGAGAAGGGCGAGACGGGTCAGACGGTCTCGCTCACGCGGCTGGACGAGGCGGATCTGCCCGACGGCGACGTCGGCATCGAGGTGGAGTACTCGACGCTGAACTACAAGGACGGTCTCGCCATCACGGGCGCCTCACCCGTGGTCCGCAGCTTTCCGATGGTCCCCGGCATCGATCTCGCGGGCGTCGTCACCGACAGCGCGCACGCGGACTGGCACAAGGGCGACCGCGTCGTACTCAACGGCTGGGGCGTCGGCGAGAACCACTGGGGCGGCCTCGCCCAGCGCGCCCGCCTCGACGGCGACTGGCTCGTGCCCCTGCCTCCCGCCTTCACCACCCGGCAGGCGATGGCCATCGGCACGGCGGGCTACACGGCGAGCCTGTGCGTGGGCGCCCTGCTGGAGCACGGGGTCCGCCCGGAGCAGGGCGAGATCCTGGTGACGGGGGCGACGGGCGGCGTCGGCGGCGTCGCGATCGCGCTCCTGACGAAGGCCGGCTTCACGGTGGCCGCCGCGACCGGCAACGCGTCGCAGGCCGAGTACCTCCAACAGCTCGGCGCCGTGACCGTGTTGGACCGCGCCGAATTCTCCGAGCCCGGCCGGCCGCTGCAGAAGGAGCGCTGGGCGGGTGTCATCGACTCCGTCGGCAGCCACACCCTGGCCAACGCCTGTGCCCAGACGCGCTACGGCGGCACGGTCGCCGCCTGCGGCCTGGCCCAGGGCATGGACTTCCCGGCGTCGGTCGCCCCGTTCATCCTGCGCGGGGTGTCCCTGCTCGGGATCGACAGCGTACGGGCACCGCGCACCGTACGGACGACCGCCTGGGACCGGCTCGCGCGCGACCTGGACGTGGACGCGCTGGAGGCGATCGCCCAGGAGGTCGGCCTGAGCGGGGCGATCGCCGCGGCGGGCCGGCTCATGGAGGGCGAGGTGCGCGGCCGCGTCGTCGTCGACGTCAATCGATAGACCTTTCAGCCTTTGAGCCCTTCAGCCGTTCAGCCCTTCAGCCCTTCAGCCCTTCAGCCCTTCAGCCCTTCAGCCGGGAGCATCGGGAGCAGGCGTGAGCAAGAAGTCCACCGAAGCAGAGATCACCGAACTCGACCTCTCCGACGTCGACCACCGCGTGGGCAAACCGGTCGGCGGCGGGCAGTTGTGGGACCCGCTCAGCACCTCGGACATCCGCCGCTGGGTGATGGCGATGGACTACCCCAATCCGCTCCACTGGGACGAGGAGTTCGCCCGCGACTCCAAGTTCGGCGGCCTCGTCGCACCGCAGTCCATCGCGGTCGGCCTGGACTACGGACACGGCGCCCAGCCCGCCTGCGTGGGGTACATCCCCGGCAGCCACCTGATCTTCGGCGGCGAGGAATGGTGGTTCTACGGCTGCCCCGTACGGGCCGGGGACACGCTCTTCCAGGAGCGGCGCTTCCACGACTACAAGGTGGTCGAGACGAAGTTCGCCGGACCGACGATGTTCTCGCGCGGCGACACCACCCACACCAACCAGCACGGCACGCTCGTGGCGCGCGAGCGCTCCACCGCGATCCGCTACCTCGCCCTCGAAGCGGAGAAGCGCGGCATGTACCAGGACCGGAGTCTGGTCGTGAAGCGCTGGAGCGACAGCGAGCTGAACGAGATCGAGAAGTTGCGCCACGAGTGGCTCCTGTCGAACCGGCTGGGCGTGTCACCGCACTTCGAGGAGGTGCGCGTCGGCGACAAGCTGCCCCGGCGTGTGATCGGTCCGCACAGCATCGCCAGCTTCACCACCGAGTACCGCGCCTTCCTCTTCAACATCTGGGGCACGTCCCACTGGGTGGCTCCGCCCGGCGTCAAGGACCCCTGGATCAACCAGGATCCGGGGTGGGTGGAGGGCTTCGGCTTCGACGAGGAAGGCGCCAAGATCGACCCGCGCAAGCGCGACGGCCTCTATGTCGGCCCTTCGCGCGGGCACATCGACAGTGACAAGGCGAGCGAGATCGGCATGGGGCGCGCCTACGGCTACGGCGCCACGCTGGGCGCCTGGTGCACCGACTACCTCTCCTACTGGGCCGGCCACGACGGCGAGGTGCGCCATTCCAAGGCGAACTTCCGCGGCCCCGCCTTCGAGGGTGACGTGACCTATTTCGACGCCGAGGTCGTCGGCAAGGAGACGGAGTCGACGTGGGGCGTGCCGCTCGTCCAGGTGAAGCTGCGGCTCAGCGACCAGAACGGCGGCCTGCTGGTGGACTGCACGGCCGAGGTCGAGCTGCCGTACTGACGCGACGAGGAGCTGTGGGGCGGTGAGCGATGGGCACTGAGACGAACGCCGAATCCGTGCGGACCCCTTCGATCGTGTCGGGGCCGCCGTTGAGCGCCGAACCGGGGCTCGGGCAGCTCACGTTGCCCGGCTTCCTGCGCGAGGTGACGGCGCTGTACGGCGAGCGCGAGGCGCTGGTGATGCGTACGGCGGAGGGCACCACCCGCTGGACGTACACCGAACTCTGGGAGCGCGCCGTCGAGGTGGCGCGCGCCCTGCGGGCGTGCGGCGTGGGCAAGGACAGCCGTGTGGGCGTCCTGATGACCAACCGCGCCGAATGGATCGCGGCGGTCTTCGGCACCTCGCTGGCGGGCGGGGTGGCCGTCACGCTCAGCACGTTCTCGACACCGCCCGAGCTGGAGCACCTGCTCCAAGTGTCCTGTGTTTCCGTGTTGTTGTTCGAGCGGCGGGTTTCGAAGAAAGACCTTGCCGCCGACCTCACCAAGCTGGAGCCGGAGATCGGCAAGGCGTCGCCCGGCACACTGCGGTCGGCGAAGTTCCCGTTCCTGCGCCGGCTCGCCATGGTCGGGGACGCCCTGCCGGACAGCACCGTCGACACCTGGGAGGAATTCCTGGCGCGCGGGCGCGAGGAGTCGCGCGAACTGGTCGAGGCGACGGCCGCGGCGGTGCGCGCGGGCGACTCGGCCGTGCTCTTCTTCTCCTCGGGCTCGACGAGCAGGCCGAAGGGGATCCTGAGCGCGCATCGCGCCGTCGCCATCCAGCTGTGGCGTTTCCGGCGCATGTACGGATTCGGCCCGCAGGACGACATCCGCTGCTGGACGGCCAACGGCTTCTTCTGGTCGGGGAACTTCGCCATGGGCCTCGGCACGACCTTCGCCAGTGGCGGGTCCCTGGTGCTGCAGTCGACCTTCGCCGCCGCCGAGGCGCTCGACCTGATGCAGGCGGAGCGGGTGAACTTCCCCCTCGCCGTGCCGCACCAGTGGGCCCAGCTCGAAAGCGCGCCCAACTGGAGCCAGGTGGATCTGAGCAGCGTACGGTTCGCGGATTTCAGGACCCCGGTCGCGCGGCACCCCACGGTGTCGGGCCGGTGGCACGAACCCGCAAGCGCCTACGGCAACACGGAGACCTTCACGATCACGACGTGCTTCCCGGCCGACACACCGCCGGAAGTGACCGCGGGCAGCAGTGGCGAGCCGCTACCGGGCGTGTCGGTCAAGATCGTCGATCCCCTCACGGGCGCCGTCGTCGAGCGTGGCGAGCACGGCGAGATATGCGTCAAGAGCCCTACCCTGATGCTGAGTTACCTCGGCACACCGCTGGACGAGACACTCGACGCCAAAGGCTTCTTCCCCACCGGCGACGGCGGACACCTCGACGAGAGCGGCCGGCTCTTCTGGGAGGGCAGGCTCACCGACATCATCAAGACGGGCGGCGCCAACGTCTCACCGCTCGAGGTGGACGAGGCGCTCTGCGCCTGTCCCGGCGTCAAGGTGGCCCGCACCGTGGGCGTCGCGCACGAGACACTCGGCGAGATCGTCACCGCCTGCGTCGTCCCCCACGAGGGCTCGGGCCTCGAACCCGGGGAGATCCTCGCGTTCCTGCGAGAACGCCTGGCGAGCTACAAAGTGCCGCGCCATGTGCTCTTCTTCCGCGACGAGGAGATCACGTTCACCGGCAGCGCGAAGATCAAGTCAGGCGAGCTCCGCGAACTGGCCGCCAGTCGGCTGCGCGGACAGCCTGCCACGCGGCCGCGCGGGTAGACGTACGGCACGTCCGTCTCAACCGCACGGCCCTCCACACCGCACGGCCCGCTCCACGGCACGGCTCTCGTGCTCAGAAGCCTCGCCGCTGGATGGTGTGGGCCGCCCGCGCCAGCTCTTCCTGGAAATCGGGGTGCGCGACGGCGATCAGACGCCGGGTGCGCTCGGCCAGGGTCTGCCCCCTGAGCTCGGCCGCGCCGAATTCGGTGACGATCACATCCACGTCGCTACGAGCCGTGGTGACCGGTCCCGACAGGTCGGCGGTGATCCTGCTGACGGTGCCGCCCTTGGCGGTGGCGGGCAGCGCGATGATGGCGTGCCCCCCGGGCGAGCGGGCGCCGGCGCGCACGAAGTCCACCTGCCCGCCCGTGCCGCCGAGGTAGGCCGGGCCGCTCTGTTCGGCGTTCACCTGGCCGGTCAGATCGACCTCCAGGGCCGAGTTGATGGTGACCAGTCGGTCCAACCGGGCGAGCACGGCGGCATCGTGGGTGTACGAGGTGGCGCACATGCGGATCCGCGGATTGCGGTGGGCGAATTCGTAGAGGCGCTTCGTGCCGATCAGGGCGCCGTTGACCGAGACCCCGCGGTCGATGCGTTTGCGCGCGTTGGTGACGACGCCCGCCTCCACCAGCTCGACCAGGCCGTCGCCCAGCATGCCGGAGTGCACTCCGAGGTCCTTGCGGTCGTGCAGCAGTCGAAGGAGGGCGTCCGGGACGGCGCCGACCCCGGTCTGGATGACCGAGCCGTCCTCGACGTAGGCGGCGGCGTGTCGCGCCATGGCCTCCTCCGTCGCGCCGATTCTCCCCGGTGGTACCTCCACCGGCAGGCGGGAGACCTGTACGGCGACATCGATCTCCGCCGCGGGCAGCAGTTCCCCGTGGGTGAACGGCACCTGCTCGTTCACCTCCGCCACGACGACGCGCGCCTTCGTGACCGCGGCCCGCACATGGTCGCTGATGAGGCCGAAGCTGTGGTCTCCGTTCGCGTCGGCGGGACTGACCTGCACGAAAGCGACGTCGCAGCCGATGGTCCCGGCCTCGATCATCGGGGCGATCTGGCTGACATGACAGGGGATCACGCTGAGCCTGTGTTCCTTGGTCAGGGAGCGCAACGCACCGATCGCCCCCATGCTGGCCAGGGAGAACCCGCTCACCGCCGCCGGGGTGAACCGTCCGGAGAAGCTGGTCGCTATGAAGGCCGAGAGACCTCCGATGCCGGGGCTCTGTTCGATCAACGCCTCGACCAGCGTGGTCGGTTCACCGCAGGCCTGGCCCATGACGATGCGGTCTCCGGGGCACAGGAACTGACTCAGGTCCAGGTCACCGACGTCGGAAAGGACCTTCACGCCCGTCCCCCCGAAGCCAGCAGCGCCTGTGCGCGGGCGAGGTGGGGCCGGTCGAGCATGACGCCCCGGTGGCCGATGGCGCCGACACCGGGACGGGCGGCGAAGAGATCGACGATCTCCTGGGCCGCGGCCAGTTCCTGTTCCGTGGGGGTGAAGGCCGCGTTGATCACATCGACCTGGGCGGGGTGAATCGCCAGCATGCCCCGGTAGCCGTCACGGCGCACCCTCTCGGCCCGCCTGCGCAGTCCCTCCACGTCACGGAAGTCGCCCTGGATGGTCTCGACGGGGGCCACACCGGCGGCGGCCGCTCCCAGGAGACACAGGCTTCTCGCCAACTCGTAGGTGAATCCGTAGCTTCCGTCGGGGTTGCGGTTCTCACTGGCGCCCACGGAATCGGCGAGGTCCTCCGCCCCCCAGGTCATGGCGACCATCCTCGGCGCGCCCTGGTAGGTGCCGGTGGTGAACATGCCCTCGGCCGTCTCGGTCACCAGTACGATCACCTTCGTCGAGCCCCGCTCCCTCCCGGCTGAGACCTCCAACGCGGACAGATAGTGGTCCAGAAGCTCCACATCCGCACGCCCGCGCGCCTTGGGAAGCATGATGCCGCCGGGCCCCGCGGGGATCACCGCCGCCAGGTCCGCCAACGCGTGGGCGCCGTCCAGGGGATTGATCCGCACCCACAGCCGGTCTCTCTCCTCGGGCGACCGGTCGGCAAGGAAGGACGAGATCATCGTGCGGGACTTGGGCTTTCCCTCCTCGGCCACCGCGTCCTCCAGGTCGAGGAGCACGATGTCCGCCGGACCGGCGGCCGCCTTTTCCATCTTGCGTTCGCTGTCGCCGGGGGCGAACAGCCAGGAGCGTGCGCTGAAGGGTTCTACGGTACTGGTCACTGCTTCTCCGACTCCCTCACTCAGGTGTCCGCCCTGCCGAGATCGGCCATGATCTCCTCGGTGTGGGCGCCGAGCCGAGGGGCAGGGCCGGCGACACGACCGGGAGTCCGCGAGAACCAGGCCGGCATGCCGGGAAAACGGACGGGGCCGTTCGGACTGTCCACCGTCTCGAAGAACCCCACTTCGTTCAGATGCGGGTGGTCGAACAGTTCGTCGAGGGCGCGGACCGGCGCGGCGGGAATGTCGAGGGACTTGAGCAGGTCCAGCCAGTCCTGCGTCGTACGCTCCAGGAAGGTCTCCCCCAGCAGGGCGTAGACGGTGTCGATCTGGCGGGCGCGTTGCTCGAGGGTGGCGAACTGCTCCCCCGCCCACGTCGGCCGCACGGCCTTCACGAAGGCCGACCACTGCTTGTCGTTGTAGACCAGCGCGGAGAGGTGGCCGTCCTTGGTCCGGTAGGGCTTTCGGTTGGGCGCCACCGCGCGGGGGTAGGCCGCGGAGCCCAATGGAGGGCTGAACATCGCGCCGTTGGCGTGCTCGACCAGCATGAACGCGGCCATGGTTTCGAACATGCCGACTTCCACCTCCTGGCCCTCACCGGTCCGCTCGCGGTGGAACAGCGCCATCATGGTGGCGTACAGGGCGGTCATTCCGGCCACCTTGTCCGCCATGATGGTGCCGACATAGCCGACCTGACCGGTCAACTGCTGCTGCGCGAACGGCAGACCGCACTCCGCCTGAATGGTGTCGTCATAGGCGGTGAGATCCGCGTCGGGGCCACGGCGGCCGTAGCCGTAACAGTTGGTGTAGATCACCGCCGGATTGACGGCGGCCACTTCTTCGTAGCCGAATCCGAGTCCGGCGATCGCCTTCGCGCGCATCGAATGGATGAACACATCGGCATTCCCGATGAGTTCGCGCAACGCGTCCTTGCCGTCGGCGGAGCGCAGATCGAGCACCACGCTGCGCTTCCCGCGGTTCACATTGACGAAGACGCCCGCCATGCCTGGTTCCGGACCGACCGATATGTAGCGGGTGTTGTCGCCGTCGGGGGGCTCGACCTTGATCACGTCCGCCCCCATGTCGGCCATGATCTGGGTGCAGTAGGGGCCCATGACCATCGCCGTCAGATCGACCACACGCACTCCCGACAGCGGGCCGGTGTGTGTCGTCGGACTGGGCCGCGGCGCGCCTGCCTTCACGTGTCGACCACTCCTCCGTCAGCGGACCCGGCCTCCGGCCCGAGCCTATAGGATGAATCCTTACAAGGATAGTGATAATAAGATGGCATGAGTCGTACCGATGCCGGTGGCACATCGCAGTACGCACACGACGGTTCCCAGGGCCTGACGGCCGGTCGGGGAAGGGCCGTCCCGAGGAGCATCGCCGAGGTACTGGACGCCTCGCTCGCCGCTCGCCCCCACGCGACGGCGATCGAAGCGGCCTCCGGCGCCTGGTCGTACGCCGAACTCGACGACCGGGCCCGACGGGCGGCCGGCGCGCTGTGGTCGCTCGGCGTACGCCCCGGCGACCGCGTCGCCGCCTGTCTCCCCAACGACCTCGACATCGTCGCGGCCTTCCACGGCACGCAGCGGATCGGAGCCGTCTGGGCGGGAGTCGGCGAAGCGCTCGCGGCAGGCGAGCAGCGGGAGTTGTACGAACTCTGCGAGCCGACGGTCGTCCTGGCCGGACCGCGCTGCCGACTGAGCTCGCCCGACTGTGTCGACCCCGATCGGTGGTCCCGGCTCGTGGCGAGCGCCGAACCGGCTCCCCGGGTCGAGCCGGCTCTCGACGCCCCGGCGGGGATCGCGTTCACCAGCGGTACGTCGGGACACCCCAAGGCGGTCGTGCACAGCCAGCGCAACCTGCTCCTGCCCGGCGCGGCCCTGGTCGCCACCCGCGGCTGGGGCCCCGAGCTGCGCAAGGGCGACAGCTTCCCACTGACGATCCTCAACCTCATGGTGCTGTCGACCCTGCTCACCGCACAGGCCGGGGGATGCTCCGTGGTCATGGACCGGCGGGACGTCGACGGGGTCGCCGACTGGATCTCCGCGCGGCGCGTCACGGTGTGGAACGGCGCCCCCGCCCAGCTCTACGACCTCGCCGCGCGCCCGCACCTCGACCTCGGCCCGCTCCAGGAGGTGTGGAGCGGGGGCGGCGACACACCGGACGCGTTGCGCCGCGCGTTCACCGAGGCGCACGGGCTGGTCCCCCGGGTCACCTACGGCCTGACCGAGGCCCCGACCGTCGTGTCCATCGACCCACCGGGCGACGAGTGGCGCCCCGGCACGAGCGGGCGGGTACTGCCGCACTACGACGTCGCGGCGTACGACGACGAGGGGCGCCGCCTGCCGGCCGGGGAGCTCGGCGAGTTGCGGCTGAGCGGAGCCACCGCCGGACCGTGGGCCGACAGGTGGCGGCCGATGCTCGGGTTCCGGGAGCGCGGCGGCGTCCGGCCGCCGGAGCCCGGCCCGGTCCCCACCGGTGATGTCGGCACCGTCGACGGCGAGGGGTGGCTGACGGTGCTGGACCGCAAGAAGCTCGTCATCATCCGGGGCGGCGCGAACGTCTACCCGCTGGAGGTGGAACGGGTCATCGCGACGCACCCGGACGTCTCCGCGGTCGCCGTGTGCGCGGTGCCGGACGACCGACTCGGACAGCGGGTGGCCGCGGTGGTCCGGAGCGCCGGTCCCCCGCTCGACGTCGAGGCGCTCACCGCGCACTGCCGGCGCGAGCTCTCCCCGTACAAGGTTCCGGAGATCTGGTCCCAGGTCGACGCGCTGCCGTTGAACGCGATGGGCAAGGTGCAACGCACCCGACTGGCCGAGCTCGTGGACCCGCGACGGCGCCCCGGAACAGCGTCAGCTTGACCCGGCCCTAATGGAGCGGGTTTGGAGGTGGCGCCCAACTGGCTGCTGGGTGGGCTCCTCCGTCCAGACACCCTTATGGGGTGGCAGGGACGCGTGACTCACGCCCCGCAGTCCACACAGCCTCGCCCCTGCGGGCGATGTTGTGGGAAGCGTTCCGGTCTGCATGGGCAACGACCCCGCAGTTCCGGCAGGTGAAGAGGGCCTGGCTTGCCCGGTTCTTCTTGTCGATGTGGCCGCACTCGCAGCACTGCTGCGAGGTGTAGGCGGGATCGACGAAGACCACGGGCACGCCGGCCCTGCGGGCCTTGTAGACGATGAAGTCTGCGAGCTGGGCGAAGGCCCAGGAGTGGAGTGCGACCCGTTGGGGCTTGCGGAGCCGTACCCTCTGCCGGATTCCATGGAGTTCTTCCAGGGAGATCCCGGCCGAGGTGCGTTCAGCCTCGGTCACGATCGTCTTGGCGATGATGTGGTTCTGGTTCTTCGCGTGGCGCTGTTCGCGCCGGTTGCGGGCCTTGAGCCGCCGCTTGGCGGACTTGGTGCCCTTGGCCTGCAACTTGCGGCGCAGGTCGAGTTGCCGCTTACGGTGCCGGTTCAGGCCGCGCCCGGCGGCCTGGTAGCCGGTGGACGTGGTGGCGATGTTGGCGATTCCAAGGTCCACGCCGTTGAAGTGGCCGGGCTCGTACTGCTCGGCCTCGGGAACGTCGCAGGTCGCCATCAGGTAGAAGACGCCGTCACGCTCGATCAGGTCAGACTCGCCCTGCCGGTGCTCCCGAAGCGTCTTGAGCGCATCCGGGGAACAGGCGAAGCGGACGTGTCTGATACGCCCGGCGGTCGTCCAGACCGACACGGTCTGCGCGTCGTACTGCCAGCTCAAGCACCGGTCGTCGTATGGCTGCGCGGCCTCGCGCCGGAAGGTGACGGGCTTCGCCCCGGCCCTGACGCGACGCTTCGATCCCGGCTTCCCCAGGTTCCCGGCCTTGATGTTGGCCTTGAGCGTCGTGTAGGCGTCGCGGGTCTTCTTGATGACGTGCTGGGCGGCCTGCGCCCCCAGTCCCCGCGCCCGGAGTTCGCCGTACGTGTGCTTGCGCAGCTCGTACTCACGCGGGACACCGCGCTCGAACGCCACCGCCGACACCCAGTTCGCGGCCTCGTTGACCGTGTGCAGCGTCACCGACAGCGCGGCGGCCTGCTCGGCCTCCGGCATCAGCTTCACTTGCACGACGATCTTCACGCGGATGATCGTACCGATCTATGGAACCACGATGGGGGCCAAACCCCGATATTCGCAGGGGCCGTACGGTCGTCTATTCCCTCCATGCCCACTTGGTCTGCACACCCAAATACCGGCGCGGACCATTCACCGACGAGATCCTTCGACGCTGCGAGGAAGTCATGCGTGCCGTCTGCACGGACTTCGAAACAGAGCTGGTCGAGTTCAACGGCGAGACCGATCACGTGCACCTGCTGGTGCACTACCCGCCGAAGGTCTCCGTCCCGGTTGGCCGGCTCCCTCAAGGGGTCTTTGCCCGCAGGCTCCGTCAGGAGTTTCCCGGACACATCCGCAAGTACCTGTGGGGTGACCACTTCTGGTCGCCCTCGTACTTTGCCGCCTCGTGCGGGGGCGCCCCGCTGTCGATCATCAAGGAGTACATCGAGAACCAGAAGCGCCCCGGCTGAGGTCAACCGTGTGGACCCGTGGGAACTTGCGGGTCACAGCAGTCCAGACAGGCGCTTCCTCCCGGGCGCGAACGCCCGGGGTTCCGCGCTAGATCCTGCTGAAAGCCCCCCGCGTATCACTGCTAGCCTTGCAATCATGGAACGTACAGGGTCCGAGCACACCAAGATCGGGCAGATGCGCATGGCGGAGCTGGTGGCCGCCGCGCTGCGCGACCGGATCCTCGCGGGCGGCATCGGTGACGGCTCCACGCTCCCCAAACAGGACGAACTGGTCCAGGAGTTCGGCGTCAGCTACCCCTCGGTGCGCGAGGCGCTGCGGATCCTGGAGACCGAGGGCTTCATCACCGTGCGCCGCGGCAACCGCGGCGGCGCCACGGTGCACGCTCCCGACATCGGGACCGCCGGCTACGCCCTCGGTCTGACGCTCCAGGCGATGCAGGTCGGGGTTCCCGACCTCGGCGCCGCCCTCGCCACCCTCGAACCGCTGTGCGCGGCTCACTGCGCGCAGCGGGCGGACCGCGAGCGCGTGGTGGTGCCCCGGCTGCGGGAGTTGCTCGCCGCGAGCGAGAGCTGCATCGACGACGGTGCGGCGTTCACCCGCGCCTCGCGCGAGTTCCACGACGTCGTCGTCGGGTTCGACCCCAACGCGACCCTGCGCGTCGTCGTGAAGAGCCTCACGTCGCTCTGGTCGGTCCAGGAGGAGGCCTGGGCGGACCTCCAGGTCTCGCGGGGCGACTACCCCTCGCGCGCCGACCGTGCCCTCGCGCAGCGGGCGCACGAACGTCTCGTGACGAGCATCGAGCAGGGCGACGCCGACGAGGCGGCGCGGATCGCGGAGGAGCACCTCACGGCGACTCAGCGCTGGGTGTGCCGCACGCTCAAGAACCGGGTCATCGACGCCGCGTCCGCCCGCAGCCGTATGCGGTTCCGCCGTGGCTGACGCCGGGGGCCATGGAGCCAGGGGCCCGGTAAAGTCATCATCCTTGTAAGGATGGAGCGCCCGCCTTAGGATGCCTGCCGGGCCGGTCCGCGATCAGCGCCGCAGCCGCCCTCGACACGCCCTGCCGTCGAAGGGAGACCCGCGTGGCGCCCGACCCCGATGTCGCCGCACGGATGTTCGGCCTCGATGGACGGGTGGCGGTCGTGACCGGTGCCTCGTCGGGGCTGGGAGCGGCGGTGGCGCACGCACTCGCCTCGCTCGGCGCCCGGGTCGCCGTGGTGGCCCGCCGTCACGACCGGCTGGCCGAGCTCGCCCAGGGGATCGACGGCCTCGCCGTCCCCTGCGACCTGTCCGACCTCGACCGGATCGGCTCCGTGGTGCCCACGGTCGTCGAGAAGCTGGGACCGCCGGAGATCCTCGTCAACGCCGCCGGGAACATGTTCACGACCGAGCGCGCCGAGTCCGAACCGCTCGACGCCGTCCGCCGGACCGTGGACCTCAACCTGCTGGCCCCGTTGCTGCTCGCGCAGGCCGTCTTCCCCCACATGCGCGCCCTGGGCCGCGGTGCGATCGTCAACGTCTCGTCCATCAGCGGCCGGGTCGGCATCCCCGGTATCCCGCAGGCCTCGTACGCGGCGAGCAAGGCCGGCCTGTCCGGCCTGAGCGCCGAACTCGCGGTGCAGTGGGCGCGGCATTCGATCCGGGTGAACACGGTCGCCCCCGGCTTCTTCCGCAGCGAGATCACCAGCCCGCTCTACGAGGGTGAGCGCGCCGCCGAGTACCTGCGCCGCAACACCCCGCTGCCCAAGGAGGGGACCGCCGACGACATCGTCGGCGCGGTCCTGTGGCTCGTCGGCGACGCCGGAAGCTATGTCACCGGGCAGACGGTCGTCGTCGACGGGGGCTGGACCGCCCGCTGACAGCACCTCCTGCCGAGTAAAGGGAAACGGCTACGCTGAGGTCATGCCGTCCACACGTCGCACAGCGCGCCAGACCGACCTGCTCGAAAGGCTGGTCGCCCTGCTGGCGGCGGAAGGTTTCGCCTCGTTCACGCTCGACGAGCTGACCGAACGGCTGCGCTGCTCGAAGACGACGTTGTACCAACTGGCGGGCAGTAAGCAGGAGTTGGTCCGCGAGGCCGTGAAGCACTACTTCCGGAGCGCGGCCGAGGCCATCGAGAAGCAGGTGGCGGACACCTCGGCGCCCGCGGAGCGCGTGGTGGTCTACCTGAACGCGGTCGCGCAGCAGTTGAGGCCGCTGTCCCGGCGATTCCTCGACGACATGGCCGGATTCGAACCGGCCCGCGAGGTGTACGAGGCCAACACCCGCCTGGCCGCGGGCCGGATCAGACAGCTGATCGCGGACGGCGTCGCCGCCGGCGCGTTCCGTGACGTCCACGCCGCGTTCGTGGGCGAGGTCGTCGCCGCCACCATGCAGGAGATCCAGCGCGGCGAGGTGTCCGCGCGCACGGGGCTGACCGACGCGGAGGCGTACGCCGAGTTGGCGTCGCTCATCGTGCACGCGGTCTCGCCCTGACCGCGGGGGTGACGGCCGGGGAGCCGACACCCCAGTCCCGCAGCACCGACTCGGTGTCCGCGCCCGGCGCGCCCGGCGCCGAGGGCCGCCGGTTGGGCGTGCGCGAGAAGCGCGGGGCGGGGGCGGCCTGGAGGATGCCGTCGACCTCGATGAGAGTGCTCCGGGCCACCACGTGCGGATGCGCTCCCGCCTCCGCGAACGTCAGCACGGGGGTGACGCACGCGTCCGTGCCGGCGAAGTGCGCGGCCCACTCGTCGCGCGTACGGGAGGCGAACCGCCGCGCGAACCGGGCGCGCAGCGCGGGCCAGCCGCCACGGTCGCCCTGGGCGGACGGGTGGGCCCCGGTGATGCCCAGCCCCTCCAGCAGCGCCGCGAAGAACTGCGGTTCGAGTGCGGCGACGGCCACGTACTTGCCGTCGCCGCACTCGTAGGTGTCGTAGAAGGGGGCGGCCCCGTCGAGGAGGTTGGCGCTCCGCTCGTCCGACCACTCGCCCATGCCGCGCAGCGCGTACGTCATCTGCCCCAGCAGGGCGGTCCCGTCGACCATGGCGGAGTCCACGACCTGCCCGGCCCCGGAGCGTGCGCGCTCCCAGAGCGCGGCCAGGACGCCGATGACCAGGAGCATGGACCCGCCCCCGAAATCTCCGACCAGATTGAGCGGCGGGGGCGGCGGATCACCGGCACGGCCCATCGCGTGGAGCAGCCCGGTGAGACCGATGTAGTTCAGGTCGTGCCCGGGATCCTGGGCGAGCGGGCCGTCCTGACCCCAGCCGGTGACGCGTGCGTAGACGAGCCCCGGATTGTCCCTGCCGCAGTCCTCGGGGCCGACGCCGAGGCGCTCGGCGACGCCCGGCCGGAGGCCCTCGATCAGCACATCGGCCCGGGCGGCGAGCGCCCGTACCAGCGCACGTCCCTCGGACTCCTTGAGATCGGCGAACACCGAGCGGCGGCCGCGCCGCACGATGTCGGTCGCGTCCTGCGGGCCGAGCCGCAGCGCCCGGCCGGAGGGCCGCTCGACGCGCACCACGTCGGCGCCGAGATCGGCCAGCACCATGGCCGCGTGCGGAGCCGGCCCGAGTCCCGCGAGTTCGAGGACGCGTAGACCGACGAGGGGACCTGCGGATCCATCGCTGGACTGCATGGCATCACGGTACCAAAAACGATACTGTTGTATCGCTCGCCGTATCATTGATTTCTGAGCGACCGAGGAAATCCCATGCCAGCTACCCGCACGCTTCCCACCCCGGAAGCAGTCGACCTGATCGGCCTGACCCGTGAACTCGCCGAGAAGGAGCTCGCGCCCCGCGTCGTCGAGGCGGAGGCCGAGGAGAAGTTCCCCCGCGAGGTCTTCCGCACGCTCGGCCGGGCGGGCCTGCTGAGCCTGCCCTACGCCGAGGAGTACGGCGGCGGGGACCAGCCCTACGAGGTCTACCTCCAGGCCCTCGAGGAGATCGCCGCCGTGTGGGCCAGCGTCGGGGTCGGCGTCTCGGTGCACGCGTTGTCCTGCTTCGCCCTCGCCGCCTTCGGCACCGAGGAGCAGCGCAAGGAGTGGCTGCCCGACATGCTCAGCGGCGAGCTGCTCGGCGCCTACTGCCTGTCCGAGGCCCACGCCGGTTCCGACCCCGCCGCGATGCGCACCCGGGCCGTCAGGGACGGCGACGACTACGTCCTGAACGGCGCCAAGGCGTGGACCACCCACGGCGGGCACGCGGACTTCTACACGATCATGGCGCGTACGTCCGACGCGGGCTCGGGCGCGATCTCCTGCTTCCTCGTGCCGGCCGACACCCCCGGCCTGATAGCCGATCCGCCCGAGCACAAGATGGGTCTGACCGGGTCGGCCACCGCGACCATCCGTCTGGAGGACGTGCGCGTCCCGGCGGATCGCCGGATCGGCGAGGAGGGCCAGGGACTCAAGATCGCCTTCGCCGGGCTGGACTGCGGACGACTGGGCATCGCGGCCGTGGCCACGGGCCTGGCCCAGGGTGCGCTGGACCACGCGCTGCGCTACTCGCGCGAACGGGAGACCTTCGGCCGCCCGATCATCGAACACCAGGGCCTGGCGTTCGTCCTCGCGGACATGGCCGCGGCGGTCCAGGCCTCCCGGGCCACCACGCTCGCCGCCGCCCGGCTCAAGGACCAGGGACTCCCGTTCGCCTGCGAGGCGTCCATCGCCAAGCTGATCGCCACGGACAACGCCATGAAGGTCACCACGGACGCCGTCCAGGTCCTCGGAGGCGCCGGCTACACCCGCGACTTCCCGGTCGAGCGCTATATGCGGGAGGCCAAGGTCATGCAGATCTTCGAGGGCACCAACCAGATCCAGCGCCTGATCATCGGTCGCGCGCTGCGGGAGAGCGACCGGGGCACCCTCCGGGTCCAGAACTAGGGCCCGTCCGGCGGACCCCAAGAGTGCGGGAGCCCGTGAAGCCGGGCTCGTAGGGCGCGGGCCATGCGGTCCGCGCCTTCCGCTGTCACCCCCTCCGACCCCGGGCGGTCCAGGAGCCCGAAGATGCCCGGCCCCCGGTGTGCGGCGGGCAGATCCGCCATGCGCGGCACGATGTGGAAGTGCACGTGCGCGAAGCCCTCGGACTCGGCGAACTGGACGACGTAGGTCTTGAGGCAACCCGTCACCCCGCGCAGCGCCCTGGAGAGCCCGACCTGCCACACCCCCAGGGCCCCGGCCTCGGCGTCGGTGAGGTCGTGGACGGCCGTGACGTGCCGCCGCGGCAGCAGCACCAGCCAGCCGGGCACCGCGGTGTTGAAGCTGTGAGCCACCCGCCAGTACTGGTCGAACGCGATGCGTTCGCGTGGCGGTAGTTCGTCGAACCGCGCTTCCTTGCCGCATGCGTAGCAGGGGGGAGTCGTCATGCCCCCGGATCGTAGAACGCCCATCCCGCGCACTCCCTCATCCACCGCATGTTACTGCCCATGGTTATTTTACATTCGATGGTAACTATGCCTTAGGATGCAGAACGCTGCGGCCCGAAGGAGCACCCGCGCCCCGAGGTCGTCGCGCACCGACCCCCTGCCCCGCAGCCACCACGAGCGGTGGCATCAACCGCACACAAGAAGGAAATCCCCATGCACCTCACTCTCCTGGGCGCCACCGGTCCCACCGGCCAACTCGTGCTCCAGCAGGCCCTGAAGGCCGGTCACCGGGTCACCGCCCTGGTCCGTGACCCCGCCCGGCTCCCCCAACGTGACGAGCCCGACGTCACCGTGGTCACCGGCGACGCCACCCGTACAGAGGACCTCGCCCGGGCCATGACCGGCAGTCGGGCGGTGGTGTCCGCGCTCGGCGCGGGCAGCGCCCGCACATCCGACCTCGCCAGCCGCGCCGCCCAGGCGCTCGTCCCCGCCGCCCGGGCCACCGGCGTCCAGCGGATCGTCGTCCTGTCCGCCTTCGGCGTGGGTGACACCCTCCGGCACTACACCGCCGTCCCGAGAACCTTCGTCAGGCTGTTGCTGCAGGGCGTCTTCGGCGACAAGGCCGTCGCCGACGAACTCCTGCGCGGCAGCGGCCTCGACGTGACCCTCGTCTACCCCACCATCCTCACCAAGGGCCCCTACACCGGCACCTACACGGTGATCGAGACCCCTGGGAAGAAGATCGGCGGCCGCATCAGCCGCGCCGATGTCGCCGACTTCATGCTCCGCCAGGTCGACAGCGAGGAATGGTCACATCGCACCGCCATCCTCACCCACTGAGCCCGCCGAGCCCACTGAGCCCGCTGAGCCCGCGGAGCCCACTGAAGCCAATGAGCCCGCCGAGGCCACTGAAGCGACTGACTCGACGAACACAGCGGCCCCCGGCCGGTCCGTCAGCCGCCCGCCTCGACCCGGCGGCGCACCGCGCCGAGCAGCATCTCCAGGCCGAACTCCATCTCCGCCTCGTGGTCGCACACGGCCAACTCGGCCGCCACGGCGGCGACGGCGGGAAAGCCGCTGTCGACCAGGTCCTGCTCCCTGGAGGCGATGATGCCCGGGATCGCTCCGGCGTACGTGGGGGCCGAGCCCACCTCACGTGCGAGGGTCCCGATCAGGAACGCGATGAAGGCCCGCAGGACACGGACGGCGGCGGGGCCCTCGACGCCGGCGCGGCCCAGCACGCGGAGCGCCGCCTCGACGACCGGCA
Organism: Streptomyces sp. RLB3-17; assembly: GCF_007113425.2. Taxonomy (NCBI): domain Bacteria; kingdom Bacillati; phylum Actinomycetota; class Actinomycetes; order Kitasatosporales; family Streptomycetaceae; genus Streptomyces; species Streptomyces sp. RLB3-17. Next base: position 1,841,681 of record NZ_CP041610.2, read on the forward strand.
GAGCGGCGGGCGCGTTCATGCGCCGGGTCAGCACCAGCGGGGCGGATCGCGGATACCGCAGTGCGGCGGCCCGGAACGCCCGTGCCAGCGCGCGCAGTTCGTCCGCCCAGTCCATGGTGCCGGGCTCCGGGATCGCGATCCCCCTCAGGATCACGTCGGCCATGGCGTCCAGCACGTCGGCCTTGTCGTCGACGTGGTTGTAGAGCGACATGGTCCGCACTCCGACGGCCGCCGCGACCTTGTGCAGCGACAGCTTCTCGATGCCTTCGGCCTCGGCCAGCTCCAGGGCGCGCTGCACGATCTCGTCCCTGGTCAGCGGCCCCCGCCGGGTCATCCTCTGTGCCATCGCCCATCCCTTCGCCGCACGGTAACACCCCTCGACTTACGGTATCAGTTTTCGCGTCTGGATCCTTGACAGTACTTATGCCGTAAGCCTACGTTTCGAAGAAGATGGACTTACACCGCAAGTTTCTCTTCATAACTTGTTGGCCAACAAGCAAGTGCGAGCGGGACACCTACATCAAGACGGAGAACCACTGATGACCGACACCATGCGCGCACTGCTCGGCGGCGCCGGACCCGACTGGGAGGTCCGCGAGGTCGACATCCCGACGCCGGGACCGGGCATGCTCCTCGTCCGCGTCCGCGCCGCCGCCCTCAACCGCGCGGATCTTCACATGCTGGAGGGCGTGTACAACCCCCGGGCGAAGACCAGCGACCTGTTCACCGCCGGCCTCGAGCTCGCCGGTGAGGTCGCGGCCTTCGGCGACGGCGTGACGGACCTCGCGGTCGGGGACCGGGTCATGGGCGTGACCCTCGGCGCGTTCGCCCCGTACGCACTGGTCGACCACCGCCATGTGATCCCGGTGCCCGCGTCCCTGTCGTGGACGGACGCGGCAGCCCTGCCGGTCGGGCTCGCGACCGAGCACGACGCCCTGACACAGGGCGGCTTCACCGCGGGGCAGCGTGTGCTCGTCACCGGAGCGACCTCCTCGGTCGGCCTGCTCGGCGTGCAGCTCGCCAAGGCACTCGGCGCGTCCCTCGTCGTCGCCACGACCACCTCGGCGAGCAAGGCGGCCACCCTCAAGGCCGTCGGCGCGGACGTGGTCGTCGACACCGGCGCCGAGAACCTCGCCGAAGCCGTCGCCGGTGCCACCGAGGGCGCCGGGGTCGACCTCGTTCTCGACCAGGTCGGTGGCCAGGTCTTCGCCGACACGTTCCTGGCCACGCGCGTCGGGGGCACCATCGTCAACGTGGGCCGGCTGGCGGGGGCCGGGTCCGCCGTCGACCTCGACCAGTTGTCGTTCCGACGACTCAGGGTGCTGGGGACGACCTTCAGCGTGCGCACCCCCGACGAACTCGCCGACGTCTGCGCCGCCGTCACGTCCGCTGTCCTGCCCGCCGTCGAGGACGGCCGCGTCCGCGCCGTCGTCGACCGGGTCTTCGGCTTCGACGACGCGAGGGCCGCGGCCGACCACATGCGCTCCGACCAGGCAGTCGGCAAGATCGTCCTCGAACTGCCGTAGCCACCCCGCGTCCGGGTCCCGGCACGGCCATCACCGTAGGAGCTCCCATGAGTCGTCACGCAGTCGTCTCCCGCAGGTCCCAGGAGGATCGGCGGGCCGAGGCGGAACGGCGGTTGCTGGACGCGGCGGCGGAGCTGATCGGCGAGATCGGTACCTCGCGGGTGACACTGGCCGCCATCGGGGAGCGCGCCGGTTACAGCCGGGGCCTGGTCACCCATCACTTCGGCTCCAAGAGCGCCCTGATGCAGCGGCTCGTGGACGTCGTCACCGCGGAGTTCCGCGCGGCGCTCACCGAAGCCGCTCCCTCCCCCTCACCCAGGGACGAACTCCGCGGCCTGATCGGCACGTTCATGAACCTGGTGGCCGAACGTCCGCCGCTGCACCGCGCGTTCCTCGTGCTGTGGTCCGACGCGATGGTCACCTCGCCGGACGCGCGCCCCGCCATGGCCGCCTCCGACCGCATGTTCCGCGGGGAGATCGAGGACCGCCTCCTGCGTGGAGTGGCCGCCGGGGACTTCCCCCGCGATGTGGATCCCCGGGGCCTCGCGACCGTGCTCCTCGGCCTGTTGCGCGGCGTCGCGCTCCAGTACGTGCTCGACGGCGACGCGGTGGACCTCGACGCGAGCCGCCGCGAGATCGAACAACTGCTCAACGACCGCCTCCGCCTCTCCGCAGCAGCCGAGGCCGACCCGCCCGTCTAGACAGAAAGAAGCTGTCCCATGAGCCGGATCTTCGGGCAGATTGCCCAGATCGGATACGTCGTCCGTGACCTGCGTGCCTCGATGGAGCACTGGGTCGCGCAAGGGGTCGGCCCCTGGTTCTACATGGACCCGGTGCGGCTGGACCACTTCCGCTACCGGGGCGTCGACTCGGACATGAAGATGGCCGCCGCGGTCGCCAACTCGGGCGACATACAGATCGAACTGATCCAGCCCCTCGACGACGCGCCCTCCCTCTACAAGGACTTCCTGGACTCGGGGCGGGAGGGGGCGCAGCACGTCGCCTACTGGAGCAGGGACTACCAGGACTTGTACGACCGCGCCCTGTCCCTCGGCTACACGGTCGCCCAGGAGGGCTCGATCAGTGGCGGGCGCTTCGCCTACCTCGACACCGAGAAGGACTCGGGCACGGTCATCGAGATCTCCGACATCGGCGGGGCCAAGGGCGAGATCTTCGCCGCCCTCCGCGACCTCTCGGCCCGCTGGGACGGCAGCGACCCGATCCGCCGCTTCGGCTGATCCGCCGGCGTGGACGCGGCATCGGCGCGCCGACGACAGAGCGGAGGCGTCGGCGGGCGAGGGCCGGCGCGCTGCTCCGGGCCGACCGGCCGCCGCCGTACCGAACCGACCACTCCCTCGTACACAGTGCTCCCCGAGGAGGAGAGTTGAAGCTCGCCTGGAAAGACGCCGACGTCGCGGAGATGCCGTCCGTCGGCACCCACATCACCGCCTTCGACGGCCTGGACGAGGTCCCCGGCGGATACGGCGCCAAGCTGGCGTGGGCCCGCTCCCGCGCCCAGGCGTTCCGCGCCGAGTTCGCCTCGACCGGCACCCCCGACACCGTCACCACCTGCGATCTGGTCACCCTTCCCTACCCGACGAGGTTCGGACTGTTCCGGGCGAGCAGGGCCATCGCTCCCTTCCTCTCCATCACCAACCGGATGCTCGTCGTCCGGTGGCGGGAGGAGGACGGCCGCCGGCGCGTGCTGCTGTTCGAACCGAGCGATGTCGAACTCGGCCAGAACACCCCGTACTTCGCCGCGCTGATCCGGCGCACCCCCGCGCCGCTGCGGTCGCTGCTGACCACCGAGCACGGCACGGTGCTCCAGCACCTGGCCCGGCTGGGCATCGCACCCGCCGACGTCGACTACCTGATGTTCGACCATCTGCACACCCAGGACCTGCGCCGCTGGATCGGCACCACCGGCCCGCAGGCCGACCTCGGCGGCGCCGTCGAGCCGGTCTTCCCCGACGCCAAGGTCATCGTGCAGCGCCACGAACTGCTCGCCATGACCCAACTGCACCCGCTGCAGCAGCCCTGGTACCAGCCCGAGACCTATCGAGACGTGCGGCCCGACGCCTTCCTGGCCGTGGACGGCTCTCTGGTCCTCGGACCGGGTGTCGCCGTGGTCGAGACGCCGGGGCACGTCTACGGCAACCAGACCCTGGTGCTCAACACCTCCACGGGCATCTGGGCCAGCAGCGAGAACGCGATCGCCACCGAGTGCCTGACGCCGGAGCACTCGCGGATGCCGGGTGTCGCGCGCTGGGCGCGCACCTGGCAGCAGGAGGTGGTCCTCAACGCCAACACCATCGAGACCACCGCCGACCAGTACAACTCACTGATCATCGAGAAGACCCTGGTCGACCGCGCCCAGTCCGACCCCCGATTCCTTCAGTTCTTCCCCTCCAGCGAGCTGACCGCCTCCTGGACCAATCCCGGTACCACGCCGACCTTCTCCCACAAGGCCATCCGCCACACGGCGTGACCGACCCGCAGACCGGAGCACCCATGATCACCGATGACGTCCGCAAGGCCCGGCAGAAGCTGGTCCTGGACCACTTCCGCGACGAGGTCCGCCAGGACTGGGACGACGTCCTGTCGACGTTCCCGCATCCGCACTACGAGCTGATCCCGACCATGACCGTCCACGACGGCCAGGGCGAGGTGCGCGGCTACTACCACGACAGCCGGGTCGCCTTCCCCGACCAGGACCACGAGATCATCGCCCTTCGGCACAGCGACGACGCCGTGATCGCCGAGTTCTGGCTGCTGGGCACCCATCTCGGCCCGCTCGGCGCCATCCCGCCCACCGGCAACCGCTTCCGGGTACGGATGACGGCGTACTTCATCTTCGACGCCGAGGAGAACCTGGTCTGCGAGCGCATCTACTTCGACACCCTGACACTCCTCAAGCAGCTGATCGGCGGCCTCGACCTGAGGAATCCGAGGAACTGGGTACTGGCCGCCCGATGCGTCAGGGGACTTCTCAAGACGTCCGGCGACAAGCCCCACCCCGCACTCACCCGCACCACTCCCCCCGCCTTCGCCGACTGAGTCACCGAGGACACGTCCGCCATGAAAGTTCACCACCTCAACTGCGGCACCATGCGCATGCCCACCGCGCCCATGGTCTGCCATGTCCTGCTCGTCGAGACGGCGGGCGGCCTGGTCCTGGTCGACTCCGGCTACGGCCTGGCGGACATCGCCGATCCCGGGCGACGGGTGGGCCCGGCCCGCCACTTGGTCAGGCCGGTCCTCCGCGCGGACGAGACCGCCGTCCGCCAGGTCGAGAAGCTCGGCTTCGACCGCACGGACGTCCGCCACATCGTCCTCACCCACTTCGACGCCGACCACATCGGCGGTCTCTCCGACTTCCCGGACGCCCAGGTCCACGTCACGGCCGCCGAGGCGCTCGGGGCGGTGCACGCCCCGTCCCGGCGGGAGCGGATCCGCTACCAGGCGGCCCAGTGGGCGCACGGCCCGAAGCTCGTCGAACACAAGCCCGACGGGGAGAAGTGGCGCGGTTTCGCCGCGGCGAGGGAACTCGACGCCATCGCCCCCGGAATCGTCCTGGTCTCACTGCCGGGCCACACCCGGGGACACGCCTGTGTCGCCGTCGACACCGGCACCCGCTGGCTGCTGCACAGCGGTGACGCCTTCTACCACCACGGAACGCTGGACGGGCGCGCCCGGGTGCCCGCCGCCCTGCGGGCCATGGAGAGCGTCATCGCGTTCGACCTGAAGAAGGTGCGCGACAACCACGCCCGGCTCGCCGAGCTGCACCGGCGCGCGGAGCCCGACCTGGCGATCGTCAACGCCCACGACCCGACCCTCTTCGAGAGGATGCGCGCCGACTCGTAGCGGCTGCCGGGCACACTTCACAGTACAGATCACGGCACAGGTCACGGCACAGGTCACGTCCAGAGAGGAAGCCGTCATGGCTGTCATGCGCGCAGTGCGTCTGCACTTCCCGACCCACGAGCTGCGGGTCGAGGAGGTCGACCGGCCCATCCCCCGTGCGGGAGAGGTCCTCGTCAAGGTGGAAGCGGCCGGGGTGTGTCTGTCCGACGTCCACCTGATCTCCGGGGAACTCGGCGGCACACCCGCGCTGTTACGGGGCGACACGGTGACCCTGGGCCACGAGGTGGCCGGCACCGTCGCCGAGCCGGGTCCGGACGCGGACGGCTGGGCGGTCGGCGACCGCGTCGTCCTGCAGGCCGGCGAGTACCGCGACGGGCGGGCCTGGACCCGCGGTGTCGACTACGACGGAGGCTGGGCCGAGTTCGCGCTCGCCCGGATCGACACCCTGGTCCCGCTCCCGGACTCGATCCCCTTCGAGCAGGGAGCGGTCATCCCCGACGCGGTCTCCACCCCATGGGGCGCCATCACCGACACCGCGGGCATCCGCCCCGGCGAGGCGGTCGGGGTGTGGGGCATCGGAGGTCTGGGCACACACGGGGTGCAACTGCTGCGCATGGTGGGCGCCTGCCCCGTCATCGCCGTCGACCCCTCCCCCGCGGCCCGCGACCGCGCCCTCGCCTTCGGAGCGGACCTCGCCCTCGATCCGGCCGACCCCGCTCTGGCGGACAAGGTCGCCGCCGCCACCCGCGGGGCCGGCATCGAGGCCGCCTTCGACTTCGCCAGCGTCACCCCGGTGCGCGAGCAGGCCCTGTCCGTGCTGGCCGACGGCGGCAAGCTCGTCCTCGTGGGGCTGAGCGGAAAGCCGGTCACCATCGCGGACAGCACCACCTTCAGTACCCGCGAGCTACGGCTGCTGGGCCACTACGGCTCCGGCACGAACGCGGTGGCGCAGCTCATCCACCTCACCGAGAACGGGCGGCTGGACTTCTCCCGCTCCATCTCGGACGTACTGCCCCTGGAGCAGGCGGCCGAAGCCGTCGAACGGCTGGAGCACAAGAAGGGCGATCCGATCCGCCTGGTGCTGCGCCCCTGAGCGGTACCACGTCGCCTTCCGCCGGCCCCCGCGTACGGCCGCGGAGAAAGTCACCGCGGGGGCCGCGCGGCGGTCGTCAGGGTGTCGAGCCCGGCGCGCAGGAAGGTCATCGCCGCCTCGATGTCGGCTTCCTCACGACGGTGCACCACTTCGCCGACGACCGCTGCCGCGGCGACGGCCGCGATGCGCGGGCCGAAGTCGCCCGGGGCACTGCCCTGCTCCTCGGCGAGGATGCGGGTGGCGTCCTGGACGGCCTCGGCAAGGCGGGCGCCGGCCACCGCCCTGAGCTGCGGGTTGAACTCGAGCATGCGGTGAGTGAGGTCGTCCAGGTCGCCTCGGTGGGCGACCTCCTCACGCAGCCAGTGCTCCAGCGCGTCGAGGGCCCCCCATCCCTCCTGGCGCTCGCGCATCGCGGTGGCGAGCCGGTCCGCGAAGGCCTCGGGGCGCGACAGCGCGAGCTCCAGCTTGGAGGGGAAGTAGAGCGTGACGGTCCGCGGCGAGACCTCGGCGGCCGCGGCGATGTCGGCGATGGTCGTCGCGTCGAAGCCTCGTTCGGCGAAGAGTTCGTACGCCGCCCGGACGATCGCTTCCCTGCGCCGGGCCTTGCTCCGCTCCCGCAGACCATCGCTCATCATGCCCGCACTTTACCATCTTCAGCTAATTTGCACTGGACTGCAAAAATACCGCCTCAGAAGTTGATCATGTGTCCGGCCAGGCCGTGCACGGCTTCCTTCACCGCTTCACCCAGGGTCGGGTGGGCGTGGACATTGCGGGCGACCTCGTGCACGGTCAGGTCCCACTGCTGCGCCAGCGTCAGCTCCGGGAGCAGCTCCGTCACGTCCGGACCGATCAGATGGCCACCGAGGAGCTCGCCGTACTTGGCGTCGCTGATCAGCTTCACGAAGCCGACCGTGTCACCCAGGCCGTGCGACTTGCCGTTGGCCGTGAAGGGGAACTTGGCGACCTTGACGTCGTAGCCCCGCTCCCTCGCCTGTTCCTCGGTGTAGCCGAAACTGGCGATCTGCGGCTGGCAGTACGTGGCACGCGGGATCATCACATAGTCCAGCTCCATGGTCTCCGCGTCCGCGATCGTCTCGGCCGCGATGATTCCCATGGACTCGGCGTTGTGCGCGAGCATCAGCTTCGCGGTCACATCCCCGATCGCGTAGATGTGCGGTACGGACGTACGGCAGCGGCCGTCGACGTCGATCGCGCCACGCTCGGTGACGCGTACGCCCGTGGCCTCCAGGCCGTAACCGGTGACGTTCGGCGCGAAGCCGATCGCCTGGAGGACCTTGTCGGCCTCCAGCACCTTCTGCGCACCGTCCTTGCCGGTGACCGTCACCCGCACCTGCGGGCCCGACTCGTCGATCGACTCGACACGTGTCGAGGTGAGTACGTCGATGCCCAGTTTCCGGTACTGCTTGGCGAGTTCGGCGGAGACGTCCGCGTCCTCCAACGGGGCCACCCGGTCCAGGAACTCGACGACCGTGACCTTCACTCCGTAGTTGTGCAGGACGTACGCGAACTCGATGCCGATGGCCCCGGCGCCCGCGATCACGATGGAGCGCGGCAGCTCCTCGGCGAGGATCTGCTCCTCGTAGGTGACGACGCGGTCGCTGAGCCGGGTGCCGGGCAGCAACTTGGGGGTGGCGCCGGTGGCGATGATGCAGTCGTCGAAACCGACAGTCTTCGTGGTGCCGTCGGCGAGGGCGACCTGGAGCGTGTGGGCGTCTAGGAAGGTGCCGCGGCCGTCGATCTCGGTGATCGCGTTCTTCTTCATCAGGAAGTGGACGCCCTTGACACGGCCGTCCGCGACCCGGCGGCTGCGCCGGAACGCCTCGCCGTAGTCGAAGGAGACCTCGCCGTCGACCTTGATGCCGAAGGTCTTCGCCTCCCGCGTGAAGATGTGCGCCAGCTCCGCGTTCCGCAGCAGTGCCTTCGTGGGGATGCAGCCGACGTTCAGACAGACACCGCCCCAGTACCGCTCCTCGACGACCGCGACCCGCTTGCCGAGTTGCGCGGCGCGGATGGCGGCGACATAGCCGCCCGGTCCTGCTCCGAGTACGACCACGTCGAAGCGCTCGTCCATGAGTGGATCCTTCCGGTGAAGCCCGGCTCAGAGCCGGTCCAACATCCTCTGCACCATCTGACCCTGTGACCTTATGTCTTCAGTGCCGCTACGGCGCTTTTCGTGTCCGTGATGACATGAGCGTAGGTCGGACCGTTCAATTCATGGGCGGCCCTCATGAGTTCGCTCGAGTACGCCGCGGTGGCGTCGGTCACCAGCGACACATGGAATCCGAGTTCCATCGCGTACTTGGCCGTGGTCTCGATGCAGGTGTTCGCCAGCAGTCCGATGACGATCACGTGGTCCACGCCTCGCTGACGCAGGCGCATCTCCAGGTCGGTGTTGGCGAACCCGCTCTGGGCCCAGTGCTGCACGACGACCGTGTCCGAGGGCTCGGGCCGCAGGGGCGGGTACCAGTCCCCGCCGAACGCGTCCTGGGCGAAGAGCTGATGCTTGTCCACGGAGCGTTGTGACGGGTTCGGGTGGGAGAAGGACTCGTACAGCCCGGGTGTCCAGCGGTGGTGCGGAACATAGAAGACCGGCACGTCGACCTCACGAGCGGTGGACACCAGTTCGGACAGATGGGCCCGCAGGTCGACTTCCCGCGCGACTTCCGCGATGCGCGGCCAGAGCTTGCCCTCGTCGGCGAGGAAGTCGTTCAGCGGATCGACCAGCAGAACCCCCGTCCGGCGCCGGTCGTAGTCGTACACCGTCATAGCTGCCTGCCTTCCGTACGTCGCGCTCCTGTGCGGGCGGCCGCTCAGACGGGGAACAGCAGACAGCTGCTGGTGGTGTGCGCCAGCAGCCGGTTCCCGGAATCGAAGAGCTCGGCCTGCGCGAGGGCGGTACGACGTCCACTGTTGAGGACGGTGCCCACGGCGCGGACCTTGCCGGTGTCCACGGTGACCGGGCGCAGGAACTTCACATTCAGGTCGAGTGAGGTATATCCCATCCCCTGCGGCAGGACCGACTGCACCGCGCAGCCCGCCGCCGAATCGAGCAGGGTGGCGTACACACCGCCGTGGACGCTTCCGATCGGGTTGTAGTGCTCCTCGCCCGGGACGAGGGCGAAGACGACCCGGCCGTGCTCGACCTCTTCGAACGTCATCCCGAGGGTCGCCGCGATCGGCGCGGCGGGGAGCCGTCCTGCCTGCACCTCGCGGAGGAAGTCGAGACCGCTGTACTGCCCGACGGCGGTGGCGGAGACGGCGGGGTCCTCCCAGTCGTACGTGCGTGACCTGCCCATGTCGCTCCCTCGATGATCTGGCTGTGGAATTCGAAGCTAGCCAGCACGAGGTCTGGATGTCAACGTCGAAGCCAGCCTACGATGGGCCGCATGACGTGGCTGGAGACAAGCACCGAGAACTGCACGGTCCAGCGGACTCTCGACCTGGTGGGCGAGAAGTGGTCGCTGCTGGTCCTGCGGGACGCCATGAACGGCGTACGGCGCTTCGACGACTTCCGCCGGCACGTGGGGCTGTCCGAGAGCGTGCTCGCGGACCGGCTGCGCAAGCTCGTCGCGGCCGGGATCCTGGACACCGTCCCCTACAACGAGCCCGGCAGCCGCACCCGCCACGAGTACCGGCTCACCCGCAAGGGCTGGGAGCTGTGGCCGGCGATGATCGCCCTCAAGCAGTGGGGAGACCGCCATGCGGCGGATCCCGAGGGCCCGCCCCTGGAGGTCACGCACGCCGACTGCGGCGCGCCGGTCGAGACCGTGGTCGTCTGCTCCGCGGGACACGGCGCCCTCGTCCCGCCGGAGGCACGCACCCGCCCCGGCCCGTCGGCGAAGCCCTTGGACCTCAGCGCCCGTTAGTACTCCAGTGGTCGCAGTCGATCGCCATGGGACAGCCGAGGCCCAGCCAACCGGGACGTGGTGCGTTTCCACGTAGTGCGGGAAGTCCCTGCGCCACAGCCAGGTACCGTCGGTTACCAAAGAAGAGCATCCCGAAGAGTGCCGGTGGGAGCTTCCGGTGATGACGTCGCGTCCGGCTTCCATGACGTCAATGAGGACCTGGCCGGCGTCCAAGTAGGCCACCAGTTCCGCCTCATCCGGCTCGCCGACGGGCTGGACGGCATCGCGCATGGATCCGTTCGGTCGGCCGGTGCGGTGGTCCAGTTCGTCGTGGAAGCCGAGCAATCCCAGCACTGGGATCTCCTTCGACGAGCCTTTCCATCCCGCTGGTACTCATAGATGCGGCCACCGTTGATCATCGGTGTGTGAAGACAAACGATCACGCGGTGGCCGCAGGTCACAGGGTAGATGCTGCCCACTGAACATCGGTGACTGCCGTGAGACTCCGTGGCACGGCGGCGCTCGACTCTGAGGAATCGCCTGTCCGGGGATATCGGCTGATGGCCGCCAGGTACACCCTGCCAGGCGTCACAACGACATTGAGAGCCAACTTCCCTGACCGTGTGTGACATGCCGCGTGTGGCGTAATGGGCTCTTCGGGTTGGTCGGCCACGTCACTCTGTGCGGGTTCATCACGGCCGTGTCAGGAGCTCGTGTGTACAGATCACGTGAGCGGGGCGAGCGTATCCGCCGTGACCGCCGGATGGACCCGAGGACGTCGGGGCGGGCGCTGGATCCGCGGCACGAGATGAGCAGGGAGACGGTGGCCGAGGCTTCGAAGACGCCGGTGCGGGGGTACGGCTGTGGCGGAAGGTGAGCGACGGCCCGACAAGGGCCTGGTGGACCGGTCGGAAGGGTTCGGTGAGCGACTGCTGGGGGTGCTGCTGGACCGGGCACATGAGATGCCGCCGCAGCTGATCGCCCCGCTGATCGCGGAAGAGGTGACCAGGGTCGGTGGCCGCGACGTCTCGATCCTGCTGCAGGACTACGGCCAACAGGTGCTGGTGCCGCTACCGGGTCGGCGGCTGACAGTCGGCGAGCCCGAGCCGATCGACGACTCTCCCGCCGGCACGGCCTTCCTGTACGCAACCATCGCCGAGGTGCCGCGGCCCGACGGCGTCCGGATGTACCTGCCATTGCTGGACGGCAGCGACCAGGTGGGCGTGATGGCCCTCACCCTGGACACCGTCGATGACGACGACCGACGGCTGCTGCGCAGGCTCGCCGGTCTGGTCGCCGACATGCTGGTCACCAAGCACAGCTACACCGACCAGTTCTTCCTCACCCGGCGCCGCGAACCGATGAGCGTGGCCGCGGAGATCCAGTGGTCCCTGCTGCCGCCGCTGGCGATGTCCAACCCGCAGGTCGCGGTGGCCGGAATCCTGGAGCCCGCCTACAACGTCGCAGGCGACAGCTTCGACTACGCCCTCAACGAAGACATCCTGCACGTGGCCATGGTCGACGCGATGGGCCACGGCCTGGACGCCGCCACGATGGCGACCGTCGCCATCGGGGCCTACCGGCACGCCAGACGTGCCGGCATCGGCCTGTCCGAGATCTACGCGTTCATGGACCGGGCGATCGCCGAGCAGTTCGGGCCCGACCATTTCGTCACCGCGCAGATGATGCGTCTGAACATCGCGACGGGTCACCTGCAGTGGGTCAACGCCGGCCACCCCGCACCACTGCTGATCCGCGACCACCGGGTCGTCCGGCAGTTGGCAGGCCCGACCACCTTGCCGGTCGGCTTCGGCGGTGAAGATCCCCAGATCAGCGAGCAGATGCTCCAACGCGGCGACCGAGTGCTGTGCTTCACCGACGGCCTGATCGAGGAGCACGAGGCCGGCGAAGAACAGTTCGGCGAGGAACAGCTCATCCACTGGGTCAACCGCATCGAACACGGAGAGAAGGGCGTACGAGCGGTGGTGCGCGCACTCTCCCACGCCCTGAAGCGGCAACGGGGAGGCCGCACCAGCGACGACGCGACCCTCTTCCTGATCGAATGGCGCGGGGGCACGGCCGACCATCTCGCAGTCCTGGACTGAGCCGACAGCCGGGCGTGGCCGGCATCGGCATCCGCCGGCCCTGAATCCAACGGGCCTTCCACACCATAAGAGTGCACCGGCCCCGGATCGCGTCAGCCGCGTTCCTCCTCCTCGGCCTCCATGAGCCGGATCCCCCGATGCGTCAACATCACCATCGCGGGTGTGTTTCCCTGCGCCCAGTCGACGGTGATGAGCTCTTCGCCCACCAGATATGCGCACGCCGCGGCCAGATCCTGCTCAGGGACCTGGAGGTCGTCACGCAGCCTCGCGCCGGTGACGCCAAGGAGGCGATTGCCTTCGGTGGCCTCGTACAGCGTTTTCATGATCGCTTCGCGGTAGCTCTTCCGCTCTCGCAGTGTTGCCATGATTGCCGCCACTCGTGCCTGTCACCTCACTCTACTCCGGGCCTTGTCAGGAGAACCTGCGTTCGCCGTGATCAGGCGGCACGGCCGGTCGGCAGCTGCCTGGTAGGTGGAGGTGTCATCCCCGTCCTCCCAGGTTTCCTCGGAATTCCGGTCCAGGGCAGTGATGGAACTGCCGTGGAGGGCGTGTTCCGCTGCCATGAGCGCGCTCGCGGTCGTCGGAGGACCGCTGCTGTCGCTCGCGGCGGCCATCAGGCGAGCGGCTGCCGGGGCGTTGGTCTCCGGTGGTATCACCAGCAGGTTCCAGCTGCCCGTGGTGTGGGACAGCAGCATGATCTTGTGGGGGTCCAGCTCCGTCGTGAACCAACCGACCCTCACCACATGACCGTTGACGGGCACCCTGATTGGGATGGCAGGCCAGTAGGTCGCGTTGACGGCGATCCGGGTGATCCGTCCGGACAGGGGGTCCAGTACGTCGGCCAGGGCGGAGAGTTCGTGTGTCAGGTCCCGGGAGCGGGGCCACCAGGCACCGTCGAGAAGTCCTCGGGACGTGCTCACGGTCTTCAGCGCGAGGCGAGCGGTCGGAGCCCTGAAGGGCACGATCCGCAACGGGGGTCGGTCGGTGGTCGCGAACATCGCGCGCACCTGTCTCCCAGCCGCTGTTTGAGGCGGCCCGGTGTCGTCACTCGCCGAGAACGACACCGGCATGGCGGCCGATGTGCGAAATACTCTCGATGCCCCCACGCTACTCCCGCGGCACGCCGAACGGGCCCCGGCGAGGCACCGGTTCCGAACGCCGCCCATCACGCACCTGTCACATGCCTGGCGCCGGAATCGGCAGGCGGCCGATGGCAGCGCCCACGGGACTGTGGGAAGAGGTGTGGCGGGCGTCGTGTCCGCCTTCGGAGTCCCAGACCGTTTCCCGGGCAGAGTCCCATGCGGCCTCGTCCTCGGCGGCGATACGGAAGAGTTCGGCCTCCTGGATCAGGCCGCTTGCCGTGAGGCTGCGTACGGGATCCGCGGCGGTGGTCATCAGCCGGGCAGCCGTGGCGGCGTCGGTCTCGGGTGGGATCACCAGCAGGTCCCAGCGGCCCGCGGTGTAGGACAGCAGGAGCAGTTTGTGCGGGTCCTGCTCGGCCTTGAACCAGCCGACCTTCACCACATGGCCCTGGACGGGAACCTTGCGGGGGATGACCGGCCAGAATGTGGGGTTGACGGTGACGTGTGTGATCCGCCCCCACAGCCGGTCCAAGACGGCGGTGAGCGCGGGAAGTTCGGCCGTCAGGTCGCGGGAGCGTGGCCACCATGCGCCGTCGATCAGGGCGGGGGCCGTGCCGGGTGGCGCCAGCTGCAGCCGGAGAGGTGGCGGTGAAGAAGAGAAGGTCCGGTCTTCGACCGCGGGCTTGTCGAACGTGGTTGCGGTCATCACGCGAACCCTGTCCCGGGCCGGCCAGGACCGGCCCGGTGTCGTGAATCGCCGGGGACGGCACGGGCATCGAAGCCGGTGTACGACGTACCCTCGGTATCTCCAGGATACTCCTGGCCCGGGTTCGATGGACGGTTACGGGGGCGCGAGTTCCACGGGGTGCCGGACGTGCGGTCGCCCGCTGCCCGCCGTCAGCGGATGGGGCGACGGCCGGCGCGCCCGGGCCATCGGGCATTGGCGATGGCCACATCGGCCGCGGGCAGCACGATGCCGATGATCAGCAGATATCCCAGGCCCTCGGCTGCCACTCCGGTGATTCCGAGGACAACGGCCACGAGGACGAGGAGAAGAAAGAGCACCATCGCCTGAACGCCTTCCTTGGACCGGACCCGACTGGGCTGGACCAGACCGGACTGAGTGGGACGGGGCGCGGTCGCTCAGCGGCGCGCGAGTTGGCGTTCGCCCTTCACGCCTGGCTGGTAGGTCATGCCGTAGTGCTGGAAGATCCCCTTCTCCTGCTCGGCGGGCAGGATGTCGTCCGTGCCGATCGAAGGAGCCTTTTTCACCAGGCTCTTGGCGTAGGAGACCTTGAGGTAGTCCGGCCCGAGGATCGCCTCGTCGAGGGGGGCGAAAACCAGGCGCTGGCGGGTGGGCAGCCCGGTTCGCACGGTGGCCACGGCGGGTTCGTCGGTGGTGGTGTCCACATAGATCGCTTCGAGCACGCCGATCTTGCGCCCCCCCTCACGGGGCATGATTCAACGGCTCCGGCGCAAACACGCCGGAGCCGCCCTTCCGGGCGGTTGCACGTGAGAGTGAACCGGCCCAAAACCAACGATACTGCGCTCGGTGACTGTTCCGGAGGGAGCCGTAGGGCTTCAGTGCTCGCCGGGTCCCGGACCGGTCCGCGTCCCACGAGTACGGCTGTCGTCGCGAGGACGATCAGTACGGTGATCACCACGTTGCCCGCATGGTTTGAGGAGCGCCTTCGCGGTGCGACGCTGCCGGGGCAGGGGCGCCACGTCGTACGCCAGACCTTCCGGTATTTCCTCAATAGGTGCCAAGTAGCCATCGATGTCCGGCAGTAGATGCATCTGTCGCGCACTATCGGCGGTCTCCGGGCAGGACTACGCTGTGGGGTGAGGCCCCAGTCCCCGGTACCGATGTTGTGTTTTGCTCCCGGGGAGGCCCGCTGTGTTCGTTCTGCTTCTCGTCCTGATCGTGGTCTTGTTCGGCTTCGGTTTCCTCAACCCCATTTGGTGGGCCGCCGCGGCTGTGTTGGTCTTCGGAGCCACCCGTTACGGCCGCGGGGGCCGGGGCCGCGGCGGCGGGTCCGACTTCGTTGAGTACCAGGACTATCGGGACCGCCGGGAGCGTCAGGACCGCTGGGATCGCCGCTACAGCCGACAGCACCGAGGGCGCTGGAACCGTGAGGACCGGCGGGACCGCGAGCGCCGCGGGTGACGAACGCGTATGTCATGCCCTGTTCCGCTCGTCGTGCATGTGCTCTACGGTCAGGGCAAGGCAGGCGGGACTTCGTCCGTGTGAGGAATCGACGGAACCGGCAAGTCCCCCACCCAGGCTCCCAGCCCCCGAGTCGCAATCGAGGCCGGCCGGAGCCGCATCGCCGGAGACCGCGGCTCCAGCTTCCGTCCTCCTGGCGTTTTCCACTCGGGGTGCTCCCGCCACCCCGCCGCCGCGAGGGCAGTGCGCGAGGACACGATAGCCGGGGGGCCTCGCGTCCTCGCGACCACGGCCGCCGCCGAACACCATCGGCGGCGGCCGTCCGGCCGGGAAAGCAGAGTCTGCGAACCACAAACCGGTGAACCACTCTCTGGGAGCTGCTGCTGACGGGTCGTGGCCTTGGTCAGGACCTCAGGCCGGGGAGGGCTTCGGAGTCGTCGATGAACGCGCGGGCCAGGTCGGACAGGCGCCGGTTGTGAGCACGGGCGTATCCGCGCAGTGTGGTGAAGGCCTGTTCCATGTCGATGCCTCGGCGTTCGGCGAGTTTTCCCTTGGCCTGTTCGATCAGGACGCGGCTGTTCAGCGCGCTCTGCAGTTGCTCGTTGAGGACGGTGCTGCGGTGCGCGGTGCGTTGTTGCAGCAGGCTGATGGTGGCGACGTCGGCCAGGGCCTGGGCGAGCGGCGTGGCGTCCGGCTCGAAGGGGCCCGGGGTGGCGTGGAAGAGGTTCAGGGCTCCGACGACCTCGTCCCGTAGACGCATCGGCAGGGCCTGGACCGCCCCGAACCCGCTGCGGTGGGCTGCCGCGACAAAGCGTGGCCAGCGGTCGGACTCCCCGCTCAGGTTGGCGACGATCACCGGTGCGCCGGTGCGGAAGCAGTCCAGGCAGGGCCCTTCGTGGTTCTGCAGCTGGAAGAGTTCCAGCAGGCGCACCTGTTCGTCGGAGGCGGCCATGACGCGGAGTTCGCCGTCGCGGTCCGCGAGCAGCACGCCTGCGGCACTCGCGCCGAGCATGCCCACACAGCGGTCGGTCAGCAGGCGCAGGAAGTCGATCAGGTCGAAGTCGGCGACCAGGTTGTCCGCCAGCTCGACGAAGGTCTTGGCCAGGAGTCGCTGATTCATCGTGCACACCCTCCGTCGAGACTGACCCCGGCCCGGATGAAGGGACGGGAAGTGCAACTCATGTCCTTGTCCGGTTTCTTGGTTCGGTCTTCTTAGTTCGGCTTGTTGGCTCGGCAAAGGTGTCAGGCTTCATCGTCGGTCCGATCCGTTTCCGCGCCCGGGGGGAACGTGAGCCGGTGGGCGACCACGTCGGCGGCCACCGTGGCAAGGCGGCGTCCTCTGGCGTAGGCGTAGGCGCGCAGGCGGACGAAGGCTTCTTCGGCACCGACTCCGAGCTGGGCCGTGAGCATGCCCGTGGCCTGGTCGATCTCCGCCCGGTACGCGCCCAGGTCCTCGTGTCGTCCGTCCGCCGACCATCCGCCGGCCAGGTCCGCTTCGCCGTCTATCCGGGAGTCGAGCAGGACCAGAGCGGCGGTGTCGGCGAAAGCCAACGCGTCGGACAGCGCCTCCGCGTCCAACCTGCCCGGGACTTGGGAGTACAGGTCCAGAACTCCGGGGCTGATCGCACCCATTTGAAGAGGGAAGGCGTAGACGGCGCGTGCCCCGGCTTCCAGGGCCGCGTCGGCGAACACGGCCCAGCGGTCCTGCACTTCGGCGGCGAGCAGATCGGGCGTCAGTACGGCCGAACCCTGTGTGAAGGCATCCACGCAAGGCCCCTCGCCCAAGGTGAGCTGGAGCTCCTCCAACTGCTCACTGACATCGTCGGTGCTGCACAACGGATGACTGGCCGCGGATCTGGACATCGCGGAAAGTCCGGCCCCGCCGACCGGCAGTGCGGCCACCGCCGCGGTACACACGTCCACCACGCCGACCCGGGCACCCCGCCGGGCCGCCTGCTCGGCGACCAGTACCTGGATCCGGGCCGACCGGTTGTCGGACCTCACCCGGGCCACCGTATCCGGGCTTCGTGCGCAAGACCCTCCAGCCTTGCCGTGGTCCGTTCCCCGACGGGGAGCACCAGCGCACGGAACGTGGTGGGGCTCGTCGGCCTCCGAACCTCTCCGATGTCCAGCCATCCCGAGGAGTGGAGCGAGTCGAGAGTCAGGCGGTCGGCCTGATCCACCAAGGTGGCGCCAAGGGTCGCCTGGTGGTCGGTCAGCAGCTTCTCCTGCAGACGGTGGGCCAGCTTCTGGTCCTGCGGGTGCGGGCGGACCAGGGTGTCGCTGATCGCGAAGACAGTGCTGGACTTGGTGATCCGCTCAATGGTGCGTGGCAGCACACCGTCGAAACCGAGCCACCAGCGGCCGTCGCTGAGTACGGGGAACCCGAAGGCGCACCCCGTCAGACCGTCCGCCTCCGCGATCACCATGGCGAATCCCGGTCGGCGGATGTGGCCCGTCAGATGGTTCAGGAAGTCCTGGCGGCTGGCACGGCGGTATGCCTTTCCGGATCCCGATGCGCAGGAGTCCTCGTACAGATTCCCGAGATCCTCGCGGATGTCCTCCACGAGCCATCGGTTCACCCGGCGCAACCGCACCGCGCCCGGTCCCGGGTCCGCTCTGAGGTCCGCTCCGGAGTTCACGCCGGGCTTCTCGATTCCACGGGGCTGCCGCGACCGTCCCTGATGCGGCCGAGCCATCACACCGCACCGCCCGACAGGACACGTACACGAGTAACAGGCGGAACAGACCGATGCGGCGGGACGGGAGCGGTCGTGACCGGGGCGTACCCGGGAGGAGGCGACAGCCGCCCGAACGGGACCCCCAGGAGCAGGAATTCGCAGCCGGCGATGTCGAGCATGGGGACCAGTGTCCGCGGCGGATGGTGCAGTCGCAGCGTCCCCCCGGCCGCGGTGATGTGCTGTGCGGCGTTGAGGAAGGCGTTGAGGCCGCTGCAGTCGCAGAAGGTGACGAGGGTGAGGTCGACGTCGATGGTGCGGATGCCGTCGCGCAGACACCGTTCCAGTGATGCGCGCACCAGGGGCACCGTGTCCAGGTCGATCTCACCGGCCAGCGTGATCAGTGCCCGTTTTCTTCGGTCGTGACGGTAGACGGTGAGCGGCGGAAGGGGCATGACGCCTCGGTTCGGAAGACCGTCCGGCAGGGGACTCGGTGGTGCCGGGATCCCGGCACCGTCAGCCCACTTCCGGCAGCGGAGTACATTCGGCGGAGGTCGGGCAACGACCGACTGGCCGGCCTGCGCGGCAGGACTGCGGGCTCACCCGGTTCCCTCCAGGGATGCGCCGGGCGACGGGCGAAGGGCCCGCTCCTCGCGGCGATCTGTGCTCAGCAACGACATGCCGCCGGGGTCTGGGACGTCTGTGGAGCAGCCTAGTCCTCGCCCGGCGCGACGGACGGCCGGAGTGGCCCATTCCCAGCATGTGGACGGTATCGAGGCGTGGTGGCGTGCGCATGTCCTTTGCACCGCAAGGTATTTGGGAGTTCAACCTCGCAGAGGTCCGAGCCCGGTGAGCACCGCACCGTGCGCGCAAGTGCCGCGCTCGTCTTCGTACGATCCGGACACGCGAATGCATCCGGCTCCGCTCCCAGGGCCCAGTGAATTGATGTGGATGACGGGGTCGGTGTCGTGACATCTCGGAGTTCCGCGGTCCGGTCGCCGGACTTCCGGAAGGTGTCGGTCTGTCGCGCCGTGCCCTGCCGGGGCGATGGCCTTGTCCTTCGCACGGGCGATCATGCCGCCCATGGACATGGCGACCAGTTGCGCGCTCGCCACACCGAGGTGGTCGAGCAGGCCGGCGGTGTCCTGGGCCAGGTCGCCGTGATCCTCGTGGTCCGGCCGGCGGCACGGTTGTCGGAGCGGGTGCCGAAGGAGTACCGGCCGACGCAGCCGTCGGTCGTCGCCGTGCGTCCGGTGGCACGGGGTGATGTCGCGTCCGACGGAAGCGAGCCGGTCGCCGCTCAGGCCGACGTCCGGGCCTTCGCGTGGCGTGCGACGGAGGTGAAGCGCAGGTTGTCGTCCTCGACGGGGCCGCCGCGCAGCAGTTTGACGTCGGAGTGGTAGTTCATCGACATGAGCCAGGGATGGGCGAGTCCTTGACGCGGCATCATGTGGAGGGACCGCTTGACGTATCCGGCGCCGAAGTCGAGCAGCGGACGGGTCGGCATGGCCGGGTCGGGGAGCTCGGGGCGGCAGATGTCCGCGCCGATGGCGTCCATGTGTCCGAGCAGCCGGGTGAAGTGCTCGCACAGCAGGCCCACCTTGAGCGTCCACGAGGAGTTCGTGTAGCCGATCGCGAAGGCGAAGTTCGGTACGCCGCTCAGCATCATGCCCTTGAAGGCCACCCTGTCGGCGAAGTCGACGGGTTCGCCGTCCACCGAGAGCGCCATCCCGCCGAACAGCTGCACGTTCAACCCGGTGGCGGTGACGATGATGTCGGCGTCGAGCTCACGACCGGACTCGAGCCGGATGCCGGTCTCGGTGAACGTCGCTATCCGGTCGGTGACGACCGAGGCCGTTCCCTTCTTGAGCGCCTTGAACAGGTCCGCGTCGGGGACCGTGCACAGCCGCTGGTCCCAGGGGTCGTAGGACGGGTTGAAGTGCTCGTCCACGGGATAACCGGCCGGCAGTTGCCTGATGTTCACGGCGCGGATGAGACGTCGCACGACCCGTGGATGGCGTTGCGAGGTCCGCCAGACGAAGCGCTGCAGGGCGATGTTCTTGCGCCGGGTGAGCCGGTGGGCGAGGCCGGCCGGCAACACCCTGCGCAGCGTGTTCGCGATCACGTCCTGCGACGCGACCGGAAGGATGTAGGTGGGCGAACGCTGGAGCATGGTGACATGGCCGGCCGTGTCCGCCAGCGCCGGGATCAGCGTGACGGCCGTCGCACCGCTGCCGATCACCACGACCTTCTTGCCCGCGCAGTCCAGGTCCTCCGGCCAGTGCTGCGGGTGCACGATCTGACCGGCGAACCGCTCCCTGCCCTCGAACCGGGGGGTGAACCCTTCGTCGTAGCGGTAGTAACCGCCGGCGCAGAACAGCCAGTTCGCGGTCATCGACACCGTCTCACCGGTGTCGGCGCGGTCGATCTCCACCGTCCAGCGGGCCTCGGCGGTGGACCAGGCCGCGCCGCGCACCCGGTGGTGGTAGCGGATGCGCTGTTCGATGCCGCTCTCCCCCGCGGTCTCCCGCAGGTAGTCGAGGATCAGATCGGCGGTGGCGATCGACTTGTCGTTGCGCCACGGTTTGAAGGCGTAGCCGAAGGTGTGCAGGTCCGAATCCGACCGGATGCCCGGATAGCGGAACAGCGCCCACGTGCCGCCGGAGACACCACGGGCCTCCAGGATCGCGTAACTGCTGCCCGGCCGCTCGGTCTGCAGGTAGTGCGCAGCGCCGATGCCGGAGATGCCGGCGCCGATGATCAGCACGTCGATGTGCTCGCTCTGACGGGTCATGTGCGGGGACTCCGTTGCTGAGGCGTTAGCTGGGTGGTGCCTCGATGATGACCTCACATACCGGCCAGTACGGTGTGGCGGTCTGCACCTTCATCGGAAAAGACCAGTGCATTCTGCACCACCGCGGGGCTAACGTGCGGGCATGATCTGGCAGCGCCCATCCGAACGTACATGCGATTTGCTTCGGCAGGGTGCGGAGATCGCACTCAACAGTCTGCAGGAGTGGCTCGACGAGATCGACGAGGCGACCCTGGCGGCGGTGACCATGCGAGCCGTCGCGCAGGACCCCGCCCTGCGCGCCGCCACACGGCGGATCAACCGCGCCCACCTGACGTTCTGGGCGTCGGAGACCGTGCGCGACCCCGGCGCGCCGGTACCCGCGTACACCGGCCCGGACAGTCTCAGCCACGCCCGCGACCTGGTACGCCGCGGGCTCGACGAATCGGCCCTCGACTCCTACCGCGTCGGACAGAACGCGGCCTGGCGGCGCTGGATGCAGACCGCCTTCACCCTGACCTCCGACCCCGACGAACTGCGTGAGCTGCTCGACGTGTCGGCGCGCTCCGTCTCGAGCTTCCTCGACGCCACGATCGTCGACATCGCCGCCCGCATGGCCGCCGAGCGCGAAGAGCTGACCCACGGCACCCACGCCGAACGTCGCGAGATCGTCACCCTGCTCGTCGAAGGCGCGCCCATCAGCCGACAACGGGCGGAAGCACGCCTGGGCTACGCCCTCGACCGGACACACACCGCCGCCGTCGTGTGGAGCGAGGAACCGGCCCCCGAACCGGGCCACCTCGAACGTGCGACCGAGGCCCTGGCGCAGACGGCCGGAGTGCAGCAACCACTCACCGTGATCGTCGGCGCGGCCACTCTGTGGGTGTGGCTGCCCGGACCCGCCGCACCCGACACCGGCCCGCTGAGCCGGCTCCTCGACCCGCTGCCGGGCGTCCGGATCGCCGTGGGCCCGCCCGCCCGGGGCAGGGAGGGCTTCCGGCGCAGCCACCTCGCCGCGCTGACCACCCAGCGCATGCTCGCCAGGCTCCGTTCACCGCGTCGTGTCGCCGGTTTCGACGACGTCCAGCTCAGCAGCCTGATCAGTCAGGACGTCGAACAGGCCGACGAGTTCGTCAAGACCACCCTCGGCGACCTCGCCACGGCGAGCCCTGAACTGAGGCACGCCGTCCTCACGTACATCCAGGCCCAGTGCAACACGACCCGCGCCGCCGGCCGGCTCTACACCCACCGCAACACCCTGCTCCGGCAGCTCGACCGAGCCGACCGACTGCTCCCGAAGCCACTCGAGGACAACACCGTCAAGGTCGCCGTCGCCCTCGATCTGCTCCAGTGGCGTGGCAGCGACTGAGGACCACATCGGGCGCGGGCGTGCGTCTGCATCGGCACTACGCGCACTCCACGGCGTACTGCGTTCTCAGTAGCGGGATTGTCGGCAGCCGGAGGACGACGCGACAGGGCCCTGTCCGCGAGCCTGAAGGCGTCCCAGAGAGCGGGACGACAAGACCTCTCCCCTGGCTGTTTGCCTTTGGCCACCGGGTTGTCGGGCCTTCTGGCGTGCGCGCCCTCATCCGTCACCGAGTCAGTAGGACATGTCGATGACGAATCACCTACGGACCGTGCTGATCGGCGTCTTCCTCGCCTGCGCCACCCTGGTCGCCGCGGTCGGCATCACCCGGCACCACTCGGGCACCGACCCGACGCCACGAGGACCGTACGTGGCGCTCGGCGACTCCTACACCGCCGGGCCACGGATCCCCGACCGGACCGGAGCCCCCGCCGGGTGCGATCGCTCCGACCACGACTACCCGGCGCTGGTCGCCGAGCGGCTGGGGCTGCGGGCGGCCGACTTCCGCGACGTGAGCTGCAGCGGGGCCACCGTCGCCGACCTGACGACACCGCAGTCCACCGACGACGGCACCAACCCGGCCCAGTTGTCGGCACTGTCCGCCGGGACGCGGCTGGTCACCCTCGGCATCGGCGGCAACGACATCGGCTTCGCCTCGCTGGTCACCACGTGCGTCAAGGCGGGCGTGTTCTACGACATGACCGGCCGCGGCAAGTACACCGGGGACGACGCGCCGTGCCGGGGGAAGTACGTCTCCGGCGACACCGACGACGTACAGCGGAAGATCGACACGGCGGGTGAGCGGCTGTCCGCAGCACTGGCCGAGGTGAAGCGCCGTGCCCCGAAGGCCCGTGTGTACGTCGTGGGATACCCGGCGATCCTGCCGGCCCAGGGCACCGGCTGCGCCGACGACCTGACCCTCGCACCCGCTGACGCGACCTACCTCCACGACAAGGAACAGCAGCTCAACGCCGTGCTGCGCGAGCGGGCACAGGACGCCGGGGCCGGATACGTCGACACGTACAAGCCGTCCGTCGGCCGTGACGCCTGCGCGGGCAGGGACACCCGCTGGATCGAGCCGCTGCTGCCCAGCCTTCCCGCCGCCCCGATGCATCCCAACGAGCGCGGCGCGCGCGGCATGGCCGACGCGGTGCTGAGCGCGGTCGGCGCTCCGCGGTGAGCGACACCCCCGGCACACCGATGATCAGTACGGGGAGGCCATGTTCGCCGCCTACCGTGAACAGGCGCCGATCCAGGCCTACTTGGATCCCCTTCAGCCTCGGACGAGCAGACGCGTACTTCAGTGTGGCGGTCCGGAGCGGGCATCGGCGGCCCGAGGAGGAGCTACGCGCTCATGAGCGTATGCGGGCACCGCCGTCGCACCGTTGCCGGCCGCGGCCGGGAGACCGAGGACCATGGTGAGTCCGCCGCCAGGCGTGTCCTCGGCGTTCAGTGTGCCGCCCATCGCCTCGGCGAAGCCCCGCGCGACGGCGAGCCCGAGACCCACGCCCGCGCCGCGGGGAGCGTCGCCGTAGCGCTGGAAGGGTTCGAAGATGCGGTCCTTGGCCTCGTCGGGGACGCCTGGGCCGCGGTCCACCACCCGTACCTCCACCCGGTCGGCCATGGCACTCGCCGCGACCAGGACCGGTTCGTCCGCCGGGCTGTACTTCACCGCGTTCTCCACGAGGTTGGCGACCGAGCGTTCCAGCAGACCGGGATCGACGACGACCATGGGCAGCGTCTCGGGGATGTCCAGCTCCACGCTGTCCTCCGGTACGCCGCCCAGCGCCATCGGCACCACCTCGTCCAGGTCGATCTCGCGGATCAGCGGGGTGACCGTGCCCGTCTGCAGGCGGGACATGTCGAGCAGGTTGCCCACGAGGTGGTCGAGCCGGTCGGCGCCCTCCTCGATGCCCTCCAGCAACTCGGCCCGGTCCTCCTCCGACCAGGCCACGTCGTCCGACCGCAGCGAGGAGACCGCGGCCTTGATCCCGGCCAGCGGGGTCCGCAGGTCGTGGCTCACGGCGGCCAGCAGCGCGGTGCGGATGCGGTTGCCCTCGGCCAGGGCACGGGACTGGTCGGCCTGGGACTGGAGCCGCTGCCGGTCCAGGACCACCGCGGCCTGGGCGGCGAAGGCGGCGAGCACCCGGCGGTCCTCCGCCGGCAGGACCCGCCCGGACAGCGCGAGCGCCATCCGGTCCCCCACCGGCATGTCCACGTCCGCGTCCTCCGGCCGCTCCAACGTCCTCCCCGTGCCCACCCGTCCGGCGCAGGTCCACGGCGTCACGTCGCTCTCCCGCTCCAGGAGCGCGACCGACTCCATGCCGAAGGTCTCCCGGACCCGCTCCAGCAGGGCCTCCAGGCTGGTCTCGCCGCGCAGCACGCTGCCCGCGAGGAACGAGAGGATCTCCGACTCGGCACGCAGCCGGGCCGCCTGGTGCGTACGCCGGGCCGCCAGGTCCACCACCGACGCCACCGACACCGCGACCCCGACGAAGATCGCGATGGCGACGATGTTCTTCGGGTCGGCGATCGTCAGGGTGTGGACGGGCGGGGTGAAGAACCAGTTCAGCAGCAGGGAGCCGACCACGGCCGAGGCCAGGGCGGGATACAGCCCACCCAGCAGGGCGGCGGCCACCGTCATCGCCAGGAACAGCAACATGTCGTTGGCCAGGCCGACTTCGGGCGCGACGCCGGTCAGCAGCAGGGTGAGCAGGGCCGGCCCGGCCACGCCGGTCAACCAGCCCCAGACGACCCGGAGGCGGCCGAGCCGTGCGCTCCGGGCGACCGGCAGTCCGCGCCCCTTGCCCGCCTCGCCGTGGGTGATCAGGTGGACGTCGAGGTCGGGACCCGAGTCGCGGGCCACCGTCGCCCCGACGCCCGGTCCGAAGACGTACTGCCATGCCTTGCGCCGGGACACCCCGAGGACGATCTGGGTGGCGTTGACCCCGCGCGCGAAGTCGAGGAGCGCCGTGGGGACGTCGTCGCCGATGACGTGGTGGAAGGTGCCGCCCAGGTCCTCCACCAGTGTGCGTTGGACCGCCAGTTCCTTGGGCGAGGCGGAGGTCAGTCCGTCGCTGCGGGCGATGTAGACGGCCATGACCTCGCCGCCCGCGCCCTTCTCCGCGAGCCGCACGGCCCGGCGGATCAGTGTGCGCCCCTCGGGACCACCGGTCAGCCCGACCACGATCCGCTCCCGCGAACCCCAGATCTTCGAGACCCGGTGCTCACTGCGGTACTCGGTCAGGTACTCGTCGACCCGGTCGGCCACCCACAACAGCGCCAGCTCGCGCAGCGCGGTCAGGTTGCCGGGCCGGAAGTAGTTGGACAGCGCCGCGTCGACCTTGTCCGGCTTGTAGATGTTGCCGTGCGCCATACGACGGCGCAGCGCGGGCGGTGACATGTCGACCAGCTCGATCTGGTCCGCCCGCCGTACCACCTCGTCCGGCACCGTCTCCTGCTGCCGGATGCCGGTGATCGACTCGACGATGTCACCCAGCGACTCCAGGTGCTGGATGTTGACGGTGGAGATCACGTCGATCCCGGCGGCGAGGAGTTCCTCGACATCCTGCCAGCGCTTGGCGTTGCGGGAGCCGGGGATGTTCGTGTGGGGCAGCTCGTCGACCAGGGCCACCTGGGGGCGCCGGGCCAGCACCGCGTCCACGTCCATCTCCGTGAAGACGGTTCCGCGGTACTCCAGTTCCTTACGGGGGATCTCCTCCAGACCGTGCAGCATCACCTCGGTGCGCGGCCGGTGGTGGTGCTCCACGAAGGCGACGACACAGTCGGTGCCCCGCTCCACCCGGCGGTGCGCCTCGGAGAGCATCGCGTACGTCTTGCCGACCCCCGGTGCCGCACCGAGGTAGATCCGAAGCTTGCCGCGTGCCATCTTCTCTTCTCTTCGTCGGTTTCGTACGCGCGCTTCAGCTCTCGAAGCGGTATCCCATGCCCGGCTCGGTGATCAGATAGCGGGGGTGGGCGGGGTCCGCCTCCAGTTTCCGGCGGAGCTGGGCCATGTAGACCCGCAGGTAGTTGGTCTTGTTGCTCTGGCTGACACCCCACACCTCCGCCAGCAGGTGCTTCTGCGTGATGAGCCGGCCGGGGTTGGTGACCAGGATCTCCAGCAGATGCCACTCGGTCGGTGTGAGGCGTACGTCGTGCCCGGCGCGGGTGGCCTTCTTGGCGAGCAGGTCGATGGTGAAGCCGTCCGTCATGACGAGCGTGGTCTCGGGGGCCAGCGGAACGTCGTCCGTGCGGCGGACGGCGGCGCGCAGCCGGGCGAGGAGTTCGTCCATGCTGAACGGCTTGGTGATGTAGTCGTCGGCGCCCGCGTCCAGGGCCGCGACCTTCTCGTCGGAGGCGCGGCGGGCGGACAGGACGAGGATCGGTACGCGGGTCCAGCCGCGCAGGGCCCTGATGACGTCCGTGCCGTCCATGTCGGGCAGGCCGAGGTCGAGCAGGACCACGTCGGGCTGCCGGGCGGCGGCGATGCGCAGCGCGGTGGTGCCGTCGGGGGCCGGGTCCACTCCGTACCGCCGGGCCTGCAGGTTGATCACGAGGGCCCGGACGAGCTGAGGGTCGTCCTCCACCACCAGTACCCGGGTCATCGGTGTGCGCCCTTCCTGTTGTACGGCGGGCCGGAGCCATACGGAACCGGCCTCATGGCTGCGGGAGTCGGCGACTCGAGGAGCGTCCCCGGCCGCCGACTCCCGCGTGGTGCAGGTAACCCCATCAGCTCTTCGCCACGAGTCCCTTGAGCGCGATGTTGAGTTCGAGCACGTTGACGCGGGGCTCGCCCATGAAGCCGAGGGTGCGGCCGTCGGTGTGCTCGTCGACCAGCTTCTGCACCTGGGCGACAGGCAGGCCGTTCTTCTCCGCGATCCGGTGCACCTGGATGTCGGCGTACTTCGGGGAGATGTCCGGGTCCAGGCCCGAGCCGGAGGAGGTGACCGCGTCGGCGGGCACGTCGGACGGCTTGACCGTGTAGCCGTTCACCGAGTTGTCCTTGATGACGGCCGCCTTGGCGTCCTTGACCCACTTGATCAGGTCGGCGTTGTCACCGGAACGGTTGGTGGCGCCCGACAGGATCAGCTTGTACTGGGTGTTGACGCTGTTGGCGCCCAGCCCGTTCGCGGGGCGGCCCTGGAACCACTTCAGGTCGGCGTCCGGGGTCTCCTGACCCTTCTTCAGCGGCAGGTTGTAGGACTGGCCGATCAGCGAGGAGCCGACGACCTTGCCGTTCGCCTTGATCTCCGAGCCGTTCGCCTGGTCCGAGAACAGGCCCTGGGCGACCCCGGTGATGGCCAGCGGGTAGAGGACGCCCGTCACCACGGTGAGCACCAGAAGGGCGCGCAGGCCCGCCCAGAGCAACCGGGCAGTGTTCGTAACCGAGTTGTTCATAGCCGATCAGCCGATTCCGGGGATGAGGGAGATGAGCAGGTCGATGATCTTGATGCCGATGAAGGGGGCGATCAGGCCGCCGATACCGTAGATCCCGAGGTTGCGCCGCAGCATCTTGTCGGCGCTCACCGGCCGGTACTGCACACCCCGCAGGGCGAGCGGGACCAGCGCGATGATGATCAGCGCGTTGAAGATGACCGCCGACAGGATCGCCGAGTCGGGCGAGGACAGGTGCATGATGTTCAGCTTGTCCAGGCCCGGGTAGACCGCCGCGAACAGTGCCGGGATGATCGCGAAGTACTTCGCGACGTCGTTGGCGATGGAGAACGTCGTGAGCGCGCCCCTGGTGATGAGGAGCTGCTTGCCGATCTCGACGATCTCGATGAGCTTGGTCGGGTTCGAGTCGAGGTCGACCATGTTGCCGGCCTCCTTGGCGGCCGACGTACCCGTGTTCATCGCCACGCCCACGTCCGCCTGTGCCAGCGCGGGGGCGTCGTTCGTGCCGTCGCCGGTCATCGCGACGAGCTTGCCGCCCGCCTGCTCGCGCTTGATGAGCGCCATCTTGTCCTCGGGAGTCGCCTCCGCGAGGAAGTCGTCGACGCCGGCCTCGTCCGCGATCGCCTTGGCCGTCAGCGGGTTGTCACCCGTGATCATGATGGTCTTGATGCCCATCCGGCGCAGCTCGTCGAACCGCTCACGCATGCCCTCCTTGACGACGTCCTTCAGGTGGATGACTCCGAGGACGCGCGCGCCGTCGGTGTCCTCGACGGCCACCAGCAGCGGCGTGCCGCCCGCTTCGGAGATCCGGTTGGAGAGGGTGTCGGCGTCGGCCGACACCTCGCCGCCCCGCTCCTGGACCCAGGCGATGACCGAACCGGCCGCGCCCTTGCGGATCTTGCGTCCGTCGACGTCCACACCCGACATACGGGTCTGGGCGGTGAAGGCGATCCACTCGGCCCCGGACAGCTCGCCCTGGTGCCGCTCGCGCAGCCCGTACTTCTCCTTCGCCAGTACGACGATGGAGCGGCCCTCGGGCGTCTCGTCGGCCAGCGACGACAGCTGGGCGGCGTCGGCCACCTCGGCCTCGGTGGTGCCGGACACCGGCACGAACTCGGAGGCCTGACGGTTGCCGAGGGTGATGGTGCCCGTCTTGTCGAGCAGCAGCGTGGAGACGTCGCCGGCGGCCTCGACCGCGCGACCGGACATGGCCAGGACGTTGCGCTGGACCAGCCGGTCCATGCCCGCGATGCCGATCGCCGAGAGCAGCGCGCCGATCGTCGTCGGGATCAGGCAGACCAGGAGGGCCACCAGGACGACCATCGTCAGGTGCGTGCCCGCGTAGTCGGCGAACGGCGGCAGGGTCGCCACCGCGAGCAGGAAGACGATCGTGAGCGACGCGAGCAGGATGTTCAGCGCGATCTCGTTCGGCGTCTTCTGCCGGGCCGCGCCCTCGACCAGAGCGATCATCCGGTCGATGAAGGTCTCGCCGGGCTTCGTCGTGATCTTGATGACGATCCGGTCGGAGAGGACCTTCGTACCGCCGGTCACGGCGCTGCGGTCGCCGCCGGACTCCCGGATGACCGGGGCCGACTCACCGGTGATCGCCGACTCGTCGACGCTCGCCACACCCTCGACGACGTCTCCGTCGCCGGGGATGATGTCGCCCGCCTCGCAGACGACCAGGTCGCCGACGCGCAGTTCGGTGCCGGGGACGTGCTCCTCCACGTCTCCGTTGAGGCGGCGGGCCACCGTGTCCGTCTTGGCCTTGCGCAGCGTGTCCGCCTGCGCCTTGCCGCGGCCCTCGGCCACCGCCTCCGCCAGGTTGGCGAAGATCACGGTCAGCCACAGCCAGGCGCTGATCGCCCAGCCGAACCAGTCGCCCGGACTCTTGAAGGAGAAGATCGTCGTCAGGACCGAGCCGACCAGCACCACGAACATGACGGGCGACTTGATCATCACCCGCGGGTCGAGCTTGCGGAAGGCGTCCGGCAGCGACCTGAGCAGCTGCTTCGGGTCGAACAGACCGGCGCCGACACGGCTTTCGTCAGTCTTGTGGCCGGTCGGCACATCGCTGTGCGGCGCCCGGGTCGGAGTGGCTGTGGACATCGAGTCCTCTTCTGAAGGTGAATCTGTGCGAGTGGTCATGACGCCAACCCCTCGGCCAGCGGACCCAGCGCGAGCGCCGGGAAGTAGGTCAGACCGGTGATGATCAGGATGGCGCCCACCAACAGGCCGGTGAACAGCGGCTTTTCGGTGCGCAGGGTGCCCGCGGTGGCCGGGACCGGCTTCTGCTCGGCGAGCGAACCGGCCAGCGCCAGCACGAACACCATCGGCAGGAAGCGGCCGAGCAGCATCGCGATGCCGATCGTGCTGTTGAACCACTGCGTGTCGGCGTTCAGGCCCGCGAAGGCCGAGCCGTTGTTGTTGGCGCCGGAGGAGTAGGCGTACAGGATCTCGGAGAAGCCGTGCGCCCCGCTGTTGGTCATGGAGTGGCCCGGAGTGGGCAGGGCCATCGCAGCGGCGGTGAAGACGAGCACCAGCGCCGGGGTGATGAGGATGTAGCAGGCCGCGAACTTGATCTCGCGGGTGCCGATCTTCTTGCCCAGGTACTCGGGGGTGCGGCCGACCATCAGACCGGCGATGAACACCGCGATGATCGCCATGATCAGCATGCCGTAGAGACCGGAGCCGGTACCACCGGGTGCGATCTCGCCCAGCTGCATGCCCAGGATGGTGATACCGCCGCCGAGGCCGGTGAACGAGGAGTGGAAGGAGTTCACCGCACCCGTCGAGGTCAGGGTGGTCGACACCGCGAAGATCGACGAGGCGCCGACACCGAAGCGGTTCTCCTTGCCCTCCATCGCGCCGCCCGCGATCTGGAACGCCGGACCGTGGTGGGCGAACTCGGTCCACATCATCAGGGCGATGAAGCCGAGCCAGATCGTGGCCATCGTGGCGAGGATCGCGTAGCCCTGCTTCAGGCTGCCGACCATGCGGCCGAAGGTGCGGGTCAGCGCGAACGGGATGACCAGCAGCAGGAAGATCTCGAACAGGTTCGAGAAGGGGGTGGGGTTCTCGAAGGGGTGGGCCGAGTTCGCGTTGAAGTAACCGCCACCGTTGGTGCCGATCTCCTTGATGGCCTCCTGCGAGGCGACCGCGCCGCCGTTCCACTGCTGCGAGCCGCCCATGAACTGGCCCACGGAGTGGATCCCGGAGAAGTTCTGGATCGCGCCGCAGGCGACCAGGACGATCGCGGCGACGACCGAGAGCGGCAGCAGGATGCGGATCGTGCCGCGCACCAGGTCGGCCCAGAAGTTGCCGAGCTCACCGGTGCGGGAGCGCGAGAAGCCGCGTACGAGCGCCACGGCGACGGCGATGCCGACCGCGGCCGAGACGAAGTTCTGCACCGCCAGGCCGCCGGTCTGCACGACGTGGCCCATGGCCTGCTCGCCGTAGTACGACTGCCAGTTGGTGTTCGACACGAACGACGCGGCGGTGTTGAACGCCTGGTCCGGGTCGATGGCGGCAAAGCCGAGCGAGCCGGGCAGATGGCCCTGGAGACGCTGCAGCAGGTAGAGGAAGAGGACGCCGACCGCGGAGAAGGCGAGGACGCCGCGCAGGTACGCGGGCCAGCGCATCTCCGTGTTCGGATTGGCGCCGATGCCCTTGTAGATCCACTTCTCCACACGCCAGTGCTTGTCGGAGGAGTAGACCTTGGCCATGTAGTCGCCAAGGGGGACGTAGGCGAGGGCCAGTGCCGCTATGAGCGCGAGCAACTGGAGCACGCCGGCAAGAACGGGACTCATGGCGCTCTCAGAACCTCTCCGGGAAGATCAGGGCGAGGACGAGATAGCCCAGCAGGGCGACGGCCACGACCAGGCCGACAATGTTCTCGGCGGTCACAGCTTCGTCACCCCCTTGGCGACGAGGGCCACCAGCGCGAACACCGCGATCGTGGTGACGACGAAGGCCAGATCGGCCATCGCGAACTCCTAGATGAGGTTCAGAAATGAAGCGGACGGTTAGAGGTAACCGCCTCGATGGCCGGATCTGGCCGCCGTTGACACCTCCCATACGGCGGCCGGTCCGCCTTTGACGGAACCCTTACGGTCGGCCGCTCCACGTGCGGCGACGGGTCCCGCCTTCCGGCTCAGTACGCGTCGGAGGATTCAGAAGATGCGGAACCGCAGTCGGCAGATCACCGCGTCCGTGTCACGGCGCACCGCGTGGGCGACGACCGCGCCCCGCTGGTTCTGGAGCAGCCGCTGCCACAGCCGGTCCGGCTCGACCTCGGGGATCAGCACGGTGACCCGGGTGCCGGGCTCCGCGGCGGCCGTCTCGCCCACGTACTCGGCGATCGGGCGCCCCAGGGTGCGGCGCTCGGAGGTGAGCTGGACGAGCGGTACCCCGGGGTCCCACTGTGCCCAGTCGCGGGCCAGCGCGTGGGTGTGGGCGCGGTCCTCGGCGTCGGGATGGCACACCGTGACGGCGCGCACCTCGTCGCCGAGGGAGGCGGCGGCGTTCAGCGCCTCCACGGTCAGCC
The DNA here is from genome assembly GCF_007113425.2 of Streptomyces sp. RLB3-17. Lineage (NCBI taxonomy): Bacteria > Bacillati > Actinomycetota > Actinomycetes > Kitasatosporales > Streptomycetaceae > Streptomyces > Streptomyces sp. RLB3-17. Next base: position 1,874,162 of record NZ_CP041610.2, read on the forward strand.
GGGACAGGTTCGACACCGGAACGATCACCAGTGAACGCTCGCGGTGCGGCGGCTCGGGAATCCGCCCGAGGCCCAGCCGCTCACCGATGCGCGCGTACGCCCGGTGCACCGTCTCGAAGGCGGCCACCAGCAGCGGCACGGCGATCACTATCAGCCAAGCGCCGTCCTCGAACTTCGTCGCCGTCACCACGACCGCCGAGACGCCGGTGAGCAGGGCGCCGAAACCGTTCAGCAGGGCCTTGCCCCGCCACCCCCTCCCCCGCTCACCACGCCAGTGCCGGACCATTCCGACCTGCGCGATCGTGAACCCGATGAAGACGCCGATGGCGAAGAGCGGCACCAGGGTGTTCGTGTCGCCGCCGGAGAAGACGAGCAGGGCCGCCGAGACCAGGGCCAGCGCGAGCACACCGTGACGGTGGACCTGTCGGTCGGCCTTCAGGGCGAAGACGTGCGGGAGGTAGTTGTCGCGGGCGAGCAGCTTCAGCAGCACGGGCAGGCCGCCGAAGGAGGTGTTCGCGGAGAGCGCCAGCAGGATCATCGTGGCGAACTGGATGACGTAGAAGGCCCAGTTGTGGCCGAGCGAGGCGTCCGCGAGCTGGGCGAGGACGGTGACGCCCTCGACCGGCTGGAGGTGGAAGCGCGAGATGAGGACCGACAGGCCGATCAGCATCACCCCGAGGACGGCGCCCAGGGCCACCTCCGCCCGCTGGGCCCGGCGCACGCGCGGGACGCGGAAGGACGGCACGGCGTTGGCCAGTGCCTCGACACCGGTGAGCGCGCTGCACCCCGAGGCGAAGGCCTTCAGCAGAAGCAGCGCGCCGACGGTGGTGGCGTTGTCGGCGAGGACGGAGGCGTGCCCGGTCGTGGCCGCGGTGCTGACGGGCGCGGACCGGAAGAGACCGACGGCGATCAGCACCAGGATCGACACGACGAAGACGGCCGTCGGCACGATGAACGCGCGCGCCGACTCCACGATGCCGCGCAGATTCACGCCCGTGATCAGCACCAGCACGGCCAGACACAGCCACAGCCGGTCGCCGTAGAGTTCGGGGAACGCCGAGGTCAGGGCGGCCACTCCGGCGGTGACGGCGACCGCCACGTTCAGCACATAGTCCAGAACCAGCGAGGCCGCCGCCACCAGGCTCGTACGGGCGCCCAGGTGGGTCCTGGCGACGGCGTACGACCCGCCGCCGTCCGGGAACGCGGCGATCACCTGCCGGTACGAGGCGACGAGCACCGCCAGCAGGCCGGCGATGGCCAGCGTCACCGGCAGCGTGAAGCCGAGGCCGTGCGCGCCCGCCGCGGCCAGCACCAGGACGATCGCCTCGGGCCCGTACGCCACCGAGGCCATCGCGTCCAGCGACAGGGCGGCCAGACCCGTGAGGGCGGTGAGGCGATGGCGCTCGCCGGTATCGGGCGGCTCCTCGTCGGCGGGGGTCGCCCCCGGCTCGATGGTCAGGACAGACATGGGATACGGGCTCCTTACGCGATGGCCCGCGCACGCGGGGAGGCGTGCGCGGGTGCGCCCAGGTTCTGTCCGTCCCCGACTGCTTTCGATCCTTCCTTGCGCCTTCTTCGCGCCGAAGCCCCGGACCTTGACGGGACGTTGACGGGACCTTGACGACCGTGTGCCCCGCGCGGCTCCCGCTCGGCTCCCGCTCGGCTGCGCTCAGTGATCCTTCGGTTACCTACTGCCCGGCCGTGTCGAGGGCCGCGCCCGTCTGGTCGGCGAGGGTGACCGCCACCAGGCGGGCCTGGAGCGGGGGTACGGGGCCCGGGCCGGGGGTGAGCATGAAGCGGCCCAGGTAGTGGCCGTTGCCGTAGGTGCGCAGTTCGATCTCGCCGTCCGGCCAGCCGCAGGCGTCGCCCCGGCGCCGGTGGCCGACCGAGACGTTTCCGTCCTGCTCGAGCCGGGGCGGCTGCCCCAGCAGGGTGCCGTACTCGTAGCGGCAGCCGCGCAGGCCGAGCAGCTCGGTGAGCTGGCCGCGGACGTGGTCGACCACGGTGTCGGAGGACTTGGCGGACTGGGCGAGCACGGCGGTCTCGTGGACGCGGGCGAGATAGTCCGCGTCCGTCACCGTGATGACCTCCAGGCGGCGGGCCCGGGCCGCGAGCTGGGACACGATCACGCCGACGACGAGCAGCAGCACCGCCGTCTCGATGTCGGACGAGGTATGGATGTCGAACGTCTCGTACGGGCGGGTGAGGAAGAAGTCGAACCAGGCCGCCGCGGACAGCGCCGCGAGCGCCCCCGCCGTACGGCTGCCGAGGGCGGCGACCGCGACCACCACCACGACCAGGATCAGCGCCGCGTTCGTACGCGACAGATCCGTGCGGAAGGGCACCAGGACGAGCGCCACCAGGAAGGGGCCCACCAGGCCCGCCACCAGGGCGAGCCGGTCCCGGAGCGAATAGCCGGTCATCACACCGTCACCTCCTGCGGTTGCCACGGCGACCTCGGGCCCGAGCCCTCGTACGCCGCTTCCACGACTCGTACGCCCCCCGCTCATACGCCGCCTCCTACGCTCTGCGTATCACTGGGAAGATCCACCCGCTCGGCGAAGGGCAGCGACAGCACCATCGTCAGACCGCCGCCGGGAGTGTCCTCCGGGGTGAGGGTGCCGTCCATCGCCTCGGTCAGCCCCCGGGACAGGGCCAGGCCAAGGCCGAGACCGGTGGTGTTGTCGGTGTCGCCGAGGCGCTGGAAGGGCTCGAAGAGCCGGTCGCGGACGGAGGTGCCTCCCTGCCCGGGCGGAGCCGAGAGCTTGAGGGCCGGCGGCAGGCCGGGGCCGCGGTCGACGACACGGATTTCGACGCGGCCCGCGTGTGCGCTCGCGGTCAGCAGCACCTTGCGGTCCGCCGGGCTGTGGCGGGCCGCGTTGCCGACGAGGTTGGCGATCACGCGTTCCAGGAGAGGCGGATCGGCCAGCACGGCCGGGATCTCCTCCAGGTCCCCGACCACCACCTCGGGGGTGTCCGCGAGCGCCGCCGGAAGGACCTCCTCCAGTGTGGTGGCCCGCAGGTTCAACGTGAGCGCGCCCGCCTGAAGGCGGCTGAGGTCGAGGAGGTTCTCGACCAGGCGGTTGAGTCTGGCCATGGACTCGTCCGCGGTCGCGAGGAGTTCGTCCCGGTCCTCGTCGGAGAATTCGACGTCCCGGCTGCGCAGCGAGGAGACCGCGGCCCAGCCCGCCGCGAGAGGCGTGCGCAGGTCGTGGCCGACCGCCCGCAGCAGCGCCGTACGCATCCGGTCGGCCGCTTTGACCGGTTCGACCTCGGCGGCGGCCTCCGCGAGCCTGGCGCGTTCGACGGCGGATCCCACGTGGGCGGCGAACGCGGCGAGCACACGCCGCTCGGAGGAGGGCAGGGGGCGCCCGCGCAGGACGAGGAAGGCGCCGGGGCCCGCGGGCACGACCGTCGCGCCGTTGTCTCCGGGCGGCTCGTCGACCAGTTCCGCCGAGTCCATGCCGAAGGTCTCGCGGGTACGTTCCACCAGCGCCGGGATCGTGGCGCCGCCCCGCACGATGCTGCCGGCGAGCGAGGACATGGTCTCGGCCTCGGCGGTGGCGCGGGCCGAGCGCCGCGACAGACGCAGGGAGCGGTCGACGACACCGGCGACCACGGCGGCGACCGCCGCGAAGACCGCCAGGGCCAGCAGCGCGTTGGGATCGTCGAGCGTGAACTGCCCGACGGGCGGGATGAACCAGTAGTTGAGCAGCAGGGACGCCGTCACCGAGGCGATCACCGCCGAGACGACCCCTCCTATGCAGGCCACGCCCACCACGGTCAGCAGGAACAGCAGCGCCTCGCTGGTGAGGTTGAGCCGGTCCCGGGCCCAGTCGAGATCGAGCAGGAAGGTGAGCGCCACGGGCAGCAGCAGCCCGGCGACCGGGCCCGCGACCCGGCGCGCGGTCGACAGGGTGCGCCGCCGCGAGGGCAGCAGCGTGCCGCGTCCCGCGCGCTCGTGCGTGACGATGTGGACGTCGATGTCCGAGGAGAGTTCGACCACCGTCTCGCCCGTGCCGCGGCCGGTGACGAAGCGTTCGACGCGGCCCCGTCGGCTGGTGCCGAGGACGAGTTGGGTGGCGTTCTCGGCGCGGGCGAAGTCGACGAGGGCGGTGGGCACGTCGTCGCCGACGACCGAGTGGTAGCTCCCGCCCAGATCCTCGACCAGCCGCCGCTGCCGGGCGAGCGAGGCGTGCGAGGCACCCGCGGCGAGGCCGTCGCTGCGGGTCACGTGCACGGCGAGCAGGTCACCGCCCGCCGACCGGTCGGCGATCCGGGCGGCCCGCCGGATGAGGGTGCCGCCCTCGGGCCCGCCGGTGAGGGCCACGACCACCCGCTCCCGGATCTCCCACACCCCGCCGATGCCGTGCTCGGAGCGGTACGACTGGAGCGCCTCGTCCACCCGGTCGGCCACCCACAGCAGGGCCAGTTGGCGCAGCGCGGTCAGATTGCCGGGCCGGAAGTAGTCGGCCAGGGCCGCGTCGATCTTCTCGGGGGCGTAGATGTTGCCGTGCGCCATCCGACGACGCAGTCCCTCCGGCGTGATGTCGACGAACTCGATCTGCTGCGCCCGTCGTACGACCTCGTCGGGCACCGTCTCGCGCTGCGGCATCCGCGTGATCTTCTCGACGACGTCGTTGAGGGACTCCAGGTGCTGGATGTTGAGGGCCGAGATGACGTCGATCCCGGCGGCGAGCAGTTCCTCGATGTCCTGCCGGCGTCTGGCGTTGCGGCCGGCTCCGGGGACGTTGGTGTGGGCCAGCTCGTCGACGATCGCGACCTGCGGCCGGCGCTCGAGGACCGCGGCGAGGTCCATCTCCTCGAACTCCCCGCCGCGGTGGGCGCAGTGGGCGCGCGGCACGATCTCCAGGCCGTCGAGCAGCGCCTCCGTGCCCGGGCGGCCGTGGCACTCCACGAACCCCACCACCACGTCGGCGCCGCGTGCCGCCCGACGGCGCGCCTCGTCGAGCATGCGGTAGGTCTTGCCGACCCCCGGGGCCGCCCCCAGATAGACCTTCAGCCGACCGGGCCGTACGTCACCCACGGCGGCCCGTACCTCACCCCCGCCGGTCCGCACATCACTCATCTCGGTCGGTCCGTCATTCATCGCAGCCGACGCGCTCCGCTCACTGAAGATCAACTCTCCGACGGGAAGGGGTACTTCCCCCCACCGAAGCCCTTCCGTGAGTCGTTCGGCGCGCTCATTGACGCATCCTTGGCGCCGGTCACGTGGACGTTGACACCGCCTTGACGTGCGCCGGCCCGACCGGGTGAAGGACGCGCAGCCGGAGGCGCGGTTCCGGGTCGGCCATGTCTGTGCGGGGTTCCGGTACCGCACCGTGCGTTCCATGGACCGTTCAGGTCGTGGGGGCCGGAACCCGGCCCCCACGACGGCACGCTCCCCTCACCTTCGATAGTGTCGGAAAGCCGGTCCGGAGCGATCACAGACGGAGACTGCCGACGTGCGCGTGAACCGATACGTACGAACGGGAGGGGCCTACGGGCACCTGCTGCTCGTCGTCGTTCTCGCGCTGGGCGTGTTCGTCATGCACACCGTGGGACACCCCGACCAGCCGCCCGGCGACGGCATGAGCCGCGCGTCCCAGGTCTCGACGGTGCCCACGGTGGTGGCCGCCCACGACCCCATGGGGGCTCCGGCATCACCGGAGCGGGGCAGCGCCGCGCACTCCACGCACACGTCCTCCAAGGACAGTCCGGCCATGGCGATGGACATGGTCTCGCTGTGCGTGGCGGTGATGTTCGGTGCGTGGGTGCTCACGGCACTGCTGCGGAGGGCCCTCGCCCGGCGTCCGGACTGGCTGGCGAAGCTCCTCGCCCAGGCGCCCGTCATGCTGCGGCCCAATCCCCCACCCCGCGGCCCTGATCTCACCGAGTTGTCGGTCCTGCGGCTGTAGGCCGAACCGCCCTCGCGGACGCGCACCACGCGCGCTCCCGCGACGACGCGTACGCCCACACAGCCAGAACCAACACACGAGGTGAGTTCACGATGACTGCCTTCACGCGCGCCTTCCACGGCAAGCACCTCCACCGCAAGCCCGTCCGCCGTGTCGCGGCCGTCGGCGTCGTGGCGGCCGGGGCCCTGATGCTCTCCGCCTGCGGCAGCGGCGGCGACGGTGCGAGCGGCATGAGCGGCATGGACCACGGCGGGAGCAAGAGCTCGGCCACAGCGACCGCGACGGCGGCCGCCAAGGCCGGTGACGTCGACGAGGCGGACGTCACGTTCGCGCAGATGATGATCCCCCACCACGAGCAGGCCGTGGCGATGGCCGAACTGGCCGACGGCCGCGCCTCCGACGCGGAGATCAAGGACCTGGCCGCGAAGATCGAGAAGGCTCAGGATCCCGAGATCAAGACCATGACGGGTTGGCTCAAGTCCTGGGGCAAGCCCACCGTGGCGGGGGACATGCCCGGGATGGGCATGGGCGGCGACGGCATGATGTCCGACAAGGACATGAAGGAACTCAAGGCCATGCAGGGCAAGGAGTTCGACAAGATGTTCGCCCAGATGATGATCGACCACCACAACGGCGCGATCGCCATGGCGAAGACCGAGCAGAAGAGCGGCCAGAACGCCGACGCCAAGAAGATGGCCGACGCCATCGTCACGGGCCAGTCCGCCGAGGTCAAGCAACTCCAGAGCATCCTCGACCGGCTCTGATCCGCGGTACCCGTTGACCGTTCCGGGCTCCCTCGGCCGCCGTGGGGAGCCCGGGCGGTCACTCGGGCGCTTCAGTGGACATGCGGACCGCCGGTCGTCTGTGGCCTGCCTCGCGGTACGAGGAACAGGGCGACGCCCGCGCTCACGGCGGCCACCACCGCGCTGAGCCTGAACGCGTCCGTGAAACCGTCGATCGCGCCGTGCTCGACGCCCGCGGCGGCGACGGTGGACAGGACGGCCACGCCGATCGAACCCCCCACCTCGTGGAAGGTGTTGACGACGCCCGAGGCGAGCCCGGCCTCTTCGCGAGCGACCATGGCCAGCGCCGTGGTGGTGGCGGTGACGAAGACCGCCCCGAGGCCGAGTGAGGCGACGGCGAGGCCCGGCAGCAGGCCGGCGTACACGCTGCCGTCGTGCGACAGCCGGGTCAGTGGCGCGGTGCCCGCCGCCGCGATCACCATGCCCGCCACGGCGGTGGTCCTGCTGCCGATCCTGCCGACGAGCCGGGACCCGAGGTGGGCGCCGACGGCGGTGGCGACGGCCACGGGCAGGAACACTAGGCCGGTCCGCAGCGGGCTGAAGCCGCGTACGTGTTGCAGATAGACCGAGCCCAGGAAGAAGAACGCGATCAGCAGCGCGGTGGCGATCAGCAACAGGAACGCGCCCGCGACCACGGGACGGCGGGTGAGCATGCGGAGGTCCATCAACGGGGCGCCGCCGACCCGTTCGGCCGCGGCGAACGCCCCGTACAGCACGACCGCCGCGAGCAGCGACAGCAGTGTGGCGGCTCCGCTCCAGCCCGTGTCGCCCGCCTTGACCAGGCCGTAGATGAGCGCCCCGGTGCCCGCGGTGACCAGCAGCGCGCCGGGCAGATCGAGCCGGGCCGGCCGCGGCGGACGGGCCGGGAGCAGGCCCGGCAGCGCGGCGAGGGCGAGGACGCCGACGGGCACGTTGATGTAGAAGACCCACTGCCAGCCGGGCCCGTCGGTCAGCGCCCCGCCCAGGAGCACACCGATGGCCGATCCGGCGCCGCCGACGGCGGCCCAGACGCCGAGCGCCTTGTTGCGTTCCGCACCGTGGAAGTCGGTGGTGACGATCGAGAGCGCGGCCGGGGAGAGCAGGGCGGCTCCGACGCCCTGGGACATCCGGCCGCCCAGCAGCATGGGCGCGCCCGTGGCGAGCCCGGTGACCAGGGACGCGGCGGTGAACACCGCGATCCCGGCGAGGACGGTGCGGTGGGCGCCGAACACGTCGGCGAGGCGCCCGCCGAGCAGCATCAGCCCGCCGAAGCACAGGGTGTACGAGGTCACCACCCAGGTCAGCGCCTGCCTGCCGAGGTCGAGGTCGGTCGCCATGTCGGGCAGGGCGACGTTCACGACGGTGACGTCCAGGATGAGCATGAACTGGGCCAGGCAGAGCAGGACGAGCATCAGCCAGCGGCGCGGGTCGGCCGGGGGTTGCGAAGCGGACGCGTGGTGCGCGTCAGCGGTGCTGTGCGTCACGACGACTCCTCCGAGCGTGCGATACGGAAGGGGGAAGTGCGGCCGGGCCACGACGAACTCGGTACGACCGGTCAAGTGAACTGTACGGCCCAGTACATATGAACTCAACCGTTCAGTTCAGATGTCGGTAGACTCGTCGCATGAGCACGAAGGACGACACGAAGGACGTCAAGCGGCCCCCCGCCGGACCGCGCGCCGAGGCAAAGCGACTGGCCATCCTCAAAGCGGCCCGCGAGCTGTTTCTGCGTGAGGGTTTCGACGTGAGCGTCGATCTCATCGCCGCCGAGGCGGGCGTGTCCAAGGTGACGGTCTACAACCACTTCGGCAGCAAGGAAGCCCTGTTCATCGGGGTCGTCAAGGACTCGCTCGACGCCCCGCTCGGCGGCACCCTCGCCGACGCCGTCGCCCGCCTCGCCGACTCGGACGACCTGCGTGAGTCGCTCATCGCCGCCGCCCGCGCCTGGGTGGCCGGAATCCGCACCAACCCGGAGATCCTCGCGTTGCGGAACGTCGTCGCCCGCGAACTGCACCGCTTCCCCGAACTCGGCGAGGGCTGGCACGACGCCGGTCCCGAGCGCCATCACCCCGCCGTCGCGGGAGCACTCCGGCAACTGGTCGCACAGGGCCGGCTCGACGTCCCCGACATCGAGGTGGCCGTGCTCCAGCTCTACTCCCTGCTGGTCTTCCCGTACCTGGTCTTCAGTGCCTACGGCACCGACGTCGACGACGGTCTCACCGACCGTCTGATCACGGGTGGGGTCGACATGTTCCTGGGCCACTACGCCCCGCGTCACACCAAGCCGTAACCGAGCCGTAAGGGGAACCGCCTTGCCCGATCCCAGCGCATACGAGGTCCGCCCCGGTGTCCCGTCGGTGGAGGACTACCGCCGGCTCCGCACCCGCGCCGGCCTCAGCGACAAGTCGGCCGAGGGCGCGGCGGTGGGGCTGGCCCACACCTGGTACGGGGTGGTGGCCGTCCACGGTGGCGATCCGATCGGCATGGGCCGGATCATCGGCGACGGTGGATGCTTCTTCCAGATCGTCGACATCTGCGTGCTGCCCGAGCACCAGGGCCATGGACTCGGCCGCCGCATCATACAGGCCCTGAACGACGAGTTGGAACGCCGCGCGCCGGCACTCTCGTACGTCTCCCTCATGGCCGACGGCGACGCGCACCATCTCTACCGGAAGTTCGGGTTCACCGACAGGGCGCCCAAGTCCATCGGGATGGCCCGCTTCATCCGGGCCGGCTGAAGGGCGGCACCGCCGTCCGGGGTTGTCCATGAACCCTCGGCAGGGGGACAGGGGCGGGTGCGGAAGCGTCCGCTGTCAGGCCGCCGCGGGCTGGGGCTCGGCCGTGTCCGGCACACGGCTCGGGGTCTCGCGTCGGAAGACGTCCTTGAGGTAGAGCACGGCGGCAGCGCCCAGCACCCACAGCGGGAGGATCACCAGGGCGCGGGTCAGACCGTCGTCCTGGAATCGGGAGAGCCCCTGCATGGCGCGGACGCCGACCCCGACGGGCAGGATCTCGGACAGCGGGCGCAGCCAGGCGGGGAGGTAGGCGGCGGGCATGATGCCGCCGCTGCTGCTGTTGCCGAGGATCAGCAGCAGGATCGAGGCGAGACTGACGCCGGCGGAGCCGAACAGGCGCAGCAGCACCATGGTCGTGGCGCCGACCGCGGCGCCCATGAGCGCGACGACGAGGGCGAGGGGCAGGAAGGGGCCGGGCAGGGCGCCGAAGCCCGTGCCGCCGCCGATGACGGCGACCAGGACGCCGCCGGCCACGCCGAAGAGGGCCAGGCTGGCCATCCGCCAGCGGTACTGGAGGCGGGGGGCGAGCTGGTAGGTGGTCATGCCGAAGAGGTATCCGGCCAGTACCAGGCCGAAGGCCGCGTAGAAGACGGACAGCCCCCGGGTGTCCCCCGCCGACGCCGGGGCGACGTCCTCGACGGAGAGGCGGTGGTGTTCCGCGCGGGCCACGGAGCCGAACGCGGTGGTCACGGTGGCGGTGACGGCGGCTCCGTTGGCACTGCCGTAGAGCAGATCCCCGTTGCCGAGGTAGGCCGCGTAGACCGACCGGTCCTGGACGGCGCGCCGGGCGGCGGACTCGTCGGGGTAGGTCTCCAGGGTGAAGCCGTCCGGGACGACGCGTGCGAGGTCCTGGCGCAGGCTCGCCTGATGGGTGCCGATCTCCGTGGTGCCCACCCGCAGCTCGTGGGGGCGCGGTGCGTGGAAGGCGGCGAGGTAGACGCTGACGAACACGGTGCCGATCAGCAGGACGACCGCCACGGGCACCAGGACGGCGCGCGGGGTTCCGGGGCGCGGCGGCGGATGGGCCACGTCCAGGGCGTGCTTGTGGTGCTGTCGGGCGGAGGAGTGCTGGGACATCGGAGGCAGGGTCCTCGAAGAATAGGAAGAATGGAAGTCAACTGATAATCTTTGTACACCACAATCAGCTGCCTTACAAAAGGGGTCCGCCACGTGAAACATCCCGACCGGCGTACGGGCTACGTGGCCTGGCAGATCGGCCAGATCATGGCGTCCCGGATCGAGCGCACCCTGCGCCCCTTCCAGCTGACCCTCGCCCAGAACAGCGCCCTGATCCAGGCCGCCTTCGACCCGGGCGTCTCCAGCGCGACCGCCGCGCGCAGGGCGGCGATCACCCCCCAGTCCATGGGAACCGCCGTCAACGGGCTGGTCGAGCGGGGGCTCCTGGAACGGCGGACCGCCCCTGGCGACAGACGCACTCAGCGCCTGCACGCCACCGAGGCCGGCCTGCGGCTCGCGGCCGAGGCCGGCGCCGCCGTGGACGCCACCCACGCCGAAGCCCTGGAAGTACTCACACCGACGGAGCAGGAACAGGCCCACTCACTGCTCCTGAAACTCCTGACGTCGCTGAACCCGGCGGCCATGGACGTCGACAGCACACCCTGAGGAGCCACCGGGCCGAGCAGGTCGCGTGCCGACGAGTTCGACGCGAGACAAAAGACCAGGCCCCGTCGCCGTCTGGTGCTGTGCGTCACCTAGGGATTTGCCCCGATGCCCGCACCGAGGTCGCTCGCCTACCGTCGTGAGTAGTGCTGAACTTCCGGTCAGCCGATCCATTCTGGATCGAACTCGTTCGCTACGGAGGCCCGATGAAGGCGATCGCCCAGGACCGCTACGGCTCGCCTGACGTCTTGGAACTCAGGGAGGTCGACAAGCCGGTCGTCGCCGACCATGAGGTACTGGTTCGAGTCCACGCGGCCGCGGTCAACGCCCGCGACTGGCACCTCATGCGGGGCGACCCGTACCTGGCGCGCCTGGTGCTCGGGTTGAGCGGCCCGAAGACGAAGATCCGGGGCACGGACTTCGCGGGTCGGGTGGAAGCGGTGGGCAGGAACGTGAAGCGGTTCCGTCCCGGTGACGAGGTATTCGGCGAAGTCGACGGGGCATTCGCCGAGTACGTGTGTGCCCAGGACAACGTGGTGGAGCCGAAACCAGCCGGCCTGCCGTTCGAGCAGGCGGCCGCGGTGCCGCTGGCGGGGAACACCGCGCTGATGGGCCTGCGCGACCTGGGACGGGTACAGCCGGGACAGCAGGTACTGGTCAATGGTGCGTCAGGTGGTGTGGGCACCTTCGCCGTACAGATCGCCAAGGCGTTCGGCGCGGAAGTGACCGGCGTGTGCAGTACGAGAAACATGGAACTGGTCCGGTCGATGGGCGCGGATCATCTCGTCGACTACACCCGGGAAGACTTCACCCGGAACGGACGGCGGTACGACGTCGTGTTCGACCTGGTGGGGAACCATACGTTGACCGAGTGCCGACGCGCGCTGACACCCACGGGGAGGCTCGTTCTCTCCGGTGGGGGCGTATCCGAAGGCGGGAGCCTTGTCGGGCCGATGGGTCTCATCCTCAAGGGGCAAGCGATGTCTCGCTTTGTCCGCCATCGGTTGCTCGTCCTCACGGCGACGCCGAGCAAGGAGAACTTGGCAGCGCTGAGAGAACTCGCCGAGTCCGGGAAACTCACCCCAGTCATCGACCGGACCTACCCGTTGAGTGAAGTACCCGAGGCCATTCGGTACCTCGAAGTGGAGCACGCGCGCTCGAAGGTCGTCATCACCGTGTGACGGACCGCTGAGGCCCAGCATGCACCTGAGGCTCCCCCTCTTCCTCACTCCTCCCGATACCGGGACCGGCCAGCGGACAGCCATGCCGGTCAGGGGCAGTGGATGCGCTACCGGTTGAGGGTGAGCGAGTTGTAAGGCGTCAGGTTGAAGCTCCCGATTTCCTGCACCTCGAGCGCCACGTGGCAGCCGACGCCGTTGTAGCCGGTGCACAGGCTCATGCCGGCGCCGCCGTACTGGTTGTTGAAGACGTAGTGGTCGCCGTACTGGTTGCTCAGGTTGTGGGCGCCGTAGCTCCAGTACACGTTGGTCGGGTGGGGGTCGAGGTACGGGTTGCGGTCCTGACCCCAGATGCAGACGGCCCCGTACGGGCAACCATTCCAGTCGCCTTCAGCGGGCTTGGCCTGCGCCGCGCCGCTCATCGCCACGACGGCGGTCGCCGCGGTCGCCAACGCGGCGACGCCGCGCAAGATTTTGAGCATGTCATTCCCCCTGTGTCTGCACCGGTCGACGGAACGGAGACAACTATCGGCTGCGCGCCGTCGCTCTGACCATCGTTTCGACGGTGCCCGAAAGGGGTTTGGGCCGGCCATACCTCGGGTGATCCGGTCCGGTTCAGCACACCGTCGGGCTGGTGGAGCGCCCGAATCGACCGGCCGCCCTGACGTCTACTCGGTGTCGGCCAGCTGGGCCCGGAAGAAGTCGGTCAGCTTCTCGACAGCGGGCCCGACGTGCGGCTCCTTGTCGTAGAGGTCGACGTGGCTGGCGCCGTCGATCCAGTGGAGCTCCTTCGGGGCGCGGGCGTTCTGGAACGCTTCCACGCTCATCCAGGAGGTCACCGCCTCGCGTCCGACGATCATGAGAAGCGGGCGCGGCGCGATCAGGTGGACGAAGCGGAAGGCGTCGAAGAAGGCCATGCGGTCGACGCTGGACCAGGTGAAGGACTTCGCCGAGCGTGGGTGCTGAGCGCGATCGGAGCAGTAGTACTCGCAGCCCTCCACGGCGTGCCGGCCCCCCAGCGCGCGGGCCTGCTCGGCCGTGTCGGGGAAGAGCGGGAAGGTCTGGACTCCCTCACCGCGGGCCTCGGCAGTGCGCGCGGCCGCGGCCGCGGCGAGCATGCCCTGGAAGACGGCCGGGTCCTGGGCGCCGTCGGCGCCGTCACGGAACTGGCGGGCGATGTCCACGGCGCTGACGGTGCCGACGGCCTTGATCCGGTGGTCGGACGCCGTCGCGCTCAGGACGTAGCCGCCGGAGGCGCAGATGCCCAGCGCCCCGACGCGGTCAGCGTCGACATCGTCACGAGTAGTGAGGAACGAGACCGCGGCCTTGATGTCCTCGACCCGGTGGGCTGGGTCCTCCAGGCCGCGCGGCTCGCCCTCGCTCTCGCCCTGGTGGGCGGCGTCGAACGCGAGGGTGACGAAGCCCTGCTCGGCCAGGCGAAGCGCGTACAGGCCGGCGGCCTGCTCCTTCACACCGCTGCCGGGGTGACTGACGACGATCGCCGGGCGCGGGCCGACGGCCCCGTCGTCCGGCGTGTACAGGTGGCCGGCGAGCTTCAGGCCGGCACTGGGAAAGGTGACGTCGGTCCTCAAGGGGGTGCTCCAGTCGCGGAGGGACGGGCTCGCGGTGGGCGAGCTCCGGTGGCCTCCTGCCGGCGGCCACACCTCCACGGTGGCGTCGGCGCGTCGGGGGTACCAGGGAGGGTGCTGCCTATGCACGCCAGTACCAGGCACGCGGCTGTCCGTCTGGGGACACTTGAGTCATGGAACTCCAGGACAACGCTTCCGGCGGCAACGAGCTGGGCCATTTCCTGCGCTCCCGCCGTGCCGCTCTCGATCCGCACCAGGTCGGCCTTCCCGACGACGGCCGTCCACGCCGAGTGCCGGGCCTGCGCCGCGAGGAGCTGGCCCAGCTCGGACACGTGAGCATCGACTACATCGTCCGCCTGGAGCAGGGGCGCACCCGCCGCGTCTCGCGCCCGGTCCTCGACGCGCTCGCCGACGCGCTGCAACTCGCTCCGGACGAACGCGCCTACCTCTTCACCGTCGCCGACGTCACCCCCAGCGCTCCCACGCCGGGACCGGGCAGACAGCAGGTCGACCCGCAGCTGCAACAGCTGCTCACGACCATGCACGACATCCCCGCCATGATCCTCAACCGGCGCATGGACGTCCTGGCCTGGAACCGGGGCGCGGCCGCCCTGCTCACCGACTTCGGCGCGCTCGCCCCGGCCGAACGCAACCTGATCCGGCTGACGTTCCTCGACGACGCCTACCGCGCGCTGTACGCGGACTGGCCGCGAGCGGCGCGCGAGTGCGTGGCTGTTCTGCGCATGGAAGCCGGCCGCCACCCCAAAGACCAGGCCCTCGCCGCACTGATCGGCGAGCTGAGCCTGCGCGATCCGGACTTCCGCACCTGGTGGGCCGACCACCGGGTCCGCGGGGCGCGCCGGCTCGCCAAGACCTACCTGCACCCCGTCGCGGGCAGCATCACCCTGGACGTTCAGCAGTTCTCCGTCGACACGCAACCGGACCAGCAACTGGTCGCCTACACCGCCCCACCCGACTCTCCCTCCGAGGAAGCACTGCGTTTCCTCCTCCAGTGGGCGGCCCGTCCCGACCAGGCGAACGACAGTCCGGCCACGCACGACAATCACCGCAGGAAGTGATCAGGCGCAAGGCATCACTCAACGAGCGCCGACCCGCCTCGAACACGTCGGCGAACCACATCCCTTGACAGCACACACGAAAGGACCAGATCAGCTGAGCCGGGGACCAGATGCATGGAGACAGGACACGAGGACTCACGGTCTTCGCCGGCACCCGCGACCTGATCCCCCCGACAGCCGCCGCCTTGCGGAACGGACCGACGTGTCCGGACTCGCCGTCGACCCACGGGGCCGACGGCCGGCCGCACGTCCATCCGCGACTGCCGACCCCCGAGGGACGCGCCGCCCGCCCCGACCCCGGGCCGCAGTACTTTCCCCACCGGCACTCACGCCGCCGCGTCGTACGCGGCCCGCAGCCGGACGCCGCCGCCGGTGCGGGGCCGCGGGGCGCGCTCCGCGAACACAGCCAGACGCAGCACGAGATAGCGGCCGATCCCGACGAGCGCGGTGGCCGACAGGTACACCGTCTGCTGCAGGACGAGTCCGGCGTCGGGACGGAGCGCGGCCAGCGAGCCGACCGCGGCGGACGTGACCAGCCAACCGAGGGCCATGGTGGCCGCGCTCTTCAGGTGGCCGGCCAGACCGGGCCGGCCGTGGCCGAACGAGACGCGGGCGTGCAACTCGGTGGCGACCACGGTGGAGGCGACGGTGGTCAGCGCGTTCGCCGCCATCCACGGGATCCACCGCGAAAGCAGGACCAGGGCCGCCGAGGCAGCCAGGGTGACCCCGCTGCCCAGCCCGGCGAAGCGCCCGAAGGCCGCCGCGTGCCGACGGATCAGCCGCAGGCCGTTCATGGTGATCCCCTCCCGGTCCGCTGCCCCTGGCGGGGTCGTCGTCGTCATGCCGCAGAGCGTGGCCGACCCCCCATTCAGCGCGGTTTCAGAGCGTTCTCAGGAGTGCCGGCGGTGGTGAAACCGGTGCGGCGGTACGCCACCGCCCGCCTCGACCGTGATCAGCTGGTCAGCGGCATGGAATTGGGGGGAGCCCCCCGAACCGGCCGTGCCCGCCGACCGAACCACCGTCGCCCTCAGGGCCGCCCCGCTCAACCACCACGATCCGTGGACCCTGGAGGGAGTCGGCATCCGCGAGGAACAGCAGCCGGTGATCCTCGGCTGCGACGCGGCCGGCTTGAGCTGCCGCCCGCAGGAGATGGCGGCTTTCGTCGCCCAGTCCCGGAAGGCTTCGGGGTCCTCTGCCAGGGCGTGCGGTTGCCGGGCGGACTCGTGAGATTGGACCATCCACGGCGCGAAGGCGTCCTCGGCCAGGACCTGGTCGAGGCGAAGTCGGTGGTGGACGGCAGGTCAATGAGCCTGGCCCGCTCACGGCCTGACTCGCTTCGGGGCTTACGCGCCCTGCTCCGCGAGTGTGACCTTCCGGCCCGCGCGCGCCGCCTCTCGGACCCGTTCCAGCATGGCGTGCCGCCGTACGGCGTGCCGGAAGTCGGGAACGCCGTCCTCGTCCGGCGCAAGGCTCCCGATGATCTGGTCGCGCAGAAGCGCGTACTCGTGAGCGACGCCGCAGGCGGGCTCGGCGGAGCGCCCGGTCCATTGCGTCAGCGAGCGCTGATAGCGGGCGGGAACCGGGAGTTCGGTCAACGCGCCCTCTTCTCCCCGGGCGCCATGCAGCTGTGTCCCCCCATACCACCACTGAGCCCGGTCGGCCTTGACGACGAGATCACCCTCCGTGCCGTTGATCTCCCAATGGAACGCAGTGGCGCGGGACGTCCCACCGCGGAAGTGCATCGCAGCCACGGCCCCCGACTCCAGCACACCCGTGACGGCGATCTGGTCTTCCGCGCTCTTGGCCGCGACCGCGCCGCTCGTGACGTTCGTGACCTCCGGGCGCAGGTTCTCGACGAGAGCTGACACCTCGCGGAACTCCCCGAGCACCATGGTCAGCGCGTCGACCGAGTGCCCGAAGGGAATCGACAGCAGCGTGGCGCCGCTCGTAGCGTCCAGCACGTACGCATAGTTGTCGTCGTAAGTGGCGCCCCCGATCCAGCCCGACCCAAGCATGCTGGTCGACAGCACCCGCCCCACGTAGCCCTCAGCGACCAGGTCCCGCAGATACCGAAGCGGCGGAGCCGACCGGGCCTGCAGACCGACGGCCGTAAGAACACCCCTGCGATGCGCGAGGTCGGCGAGTTCCTCGGCCTGCGCCAGGTCGGCGCCGAGCGGCCACTCGCTGAACACCATCTTCCCCGCTTCCAGCGCGGGTCGGATGAGCTCCAGGTGATGCGGAACCTTCACCGTCACCACCACGAGATCGACTTCCTCACTACGGGCCAGCTCCTCTGCACTGGCGAAGGCCAGCGGCACCGCGTACTTCTCACCGGCCGCACGCGCGGATTCGGCGCTGCTGGCGCTCAGCGCGCGCAACTCGTATCCGTCGAGCCCGGCCAGCGCCGGCACATGGGCGGTGGCCGCCCACCCGCCGCTCGCGCTCAGCCCCACGACACCGACACGAATCAGCTCCCGATGAGGGGAAGTGGACGTCATGCGCACCCCAGCGTTCGCGACCAGCCGCTCTCTCACCTCAGAACGGCCAACAGCCATGGAGGACACGGTCCAAGCATCACGTTCAGCTCAGCGAGCAGCTGTCGGACCTGTTGTCGGACCTCCAGTGGGGAGACGTCCGCTCGGAGACGTGGCTCGGTTCCACGAGGAAGACCCCGTGGTTCCCCGGTCTTGCCCGTGGTTCCCCGCGGATTGACGTCCTTGGCTACGGTGAGCACAGCGCGGGCGCAGAGCGGACAACAAGGCGTGTCATTCCCAGGGCGGCCTTACGCGAACTGGAGGTGCAGCCTGACGACGCCGGAGTTGTTGCCCTTCGTGATAGTCCCGTCGCCTCCGGCCCCGCGGAAGACTCCGCTGCCCCCCGTGACGGCGACAGGCAGGATCTGCTCATTGTCACGGAGCTGGATGAACTGAATGCTCAATTGCCCATCGCGCAGCCGCAGGGTGAAAATCCCTTGCGATTCGACCACCGTGTTGGGCCCTGAACCAGTGACCCGCGTCGTGGTGAAGGTGCCGTCCCCGACACCGATCTTCCGACCATTCTGAAACACGTCCAGGCTCAAAATCATCTCGTCGCCGAGACTCGGCCCAGGCGGTCCCCCGAGGTTGAGTTTCTTCACCTGCGCGAACTTCACGCCGAACTCTACGAAGCAGTCACCCCTATTGGGGTCGGCGGCGTGTGAGACGTGGCAGGTGTGGTGGTCATGCCCACGTTGGGTGGCTGCTGCCGGGGTGACAAGGGAGGCGGAGGCAGTCGCTAGAGCGACCGCCCAGATGACTCTTTTTCTCATGGTCGGAGTCCTTCCTCGATACGCGCAGCTCGTGTCGGCGTCAGAGCATGATGGGTCCAGGCCAAATGGAGGCCATCAGCAATTACCCGTAACTGCTCCGTCGCAAGTCGATCCGAGGGGTGTTTCACCCGGTTGCGGCAGGAGCACTGATACGCACCACGCCTCCAGGACTGAGCCCGAGTCCCGGAGGCCTGCTGCTTGAGGAAAGCCTGATCTGATCAGTTGGTCTCGTCGCTCTTAGACGTCATTTCAGTTGGCGAGTCTGCGGTGGCATATGAGGGTCGCGGCAATGGCGGTGAAGGCGAGAAAGTGTTCCGGCTTTCGCTCGTAGCGGCGGTGGAGACGTCGGCAGCCGGACAGCCAGGACACGGTCCGTTCCACGACCCAGCGGTGTTTGCCCAGGCGTTGGGATGACTCGATGCCCTTGCGGGCGAGGCGGTGCCGGATGCCGCGGGAGGACAGCCAACGCCGCAGGTGACGGTAGTCGTACCCCTTGTCTCCGTGCAGTTTTCCGGGCCGCCGGCGTCGGGGGCCGCGGCGTGAGCGGATGGGTGGGATGCCGCGGACCAGCGGGATGAGGGCCTGGCTGTCGTGCAGGTTTGCGGCGGAGATACCGATCGACAGCGGCAGACCGTGGCGGTCGACGATGAGGTGGATTTTCGATCCCTTTTTGCCGCGGTCGGTCGGATTCGGTCCCGTCAGTTGCCCCCTTTGAGGGCCCGGACGCTGACGGAATCGATCGCGCAGCGCGACCAGTCCAGCCTGCCGCGGGAGCCGAGTTCATCCAGGACCAGGCGGTGGAGCTTGGCCCACACCCGGGCCTCGGTCCACTCGGTGAACCGGCGGAAGGCAGTGACGCCGGACAGGCCGAATCCGGGTGGCAGTTGGTTCCAAGTGCAGCCCGAGGTGGCCACGAAGATGATCGCGGCAAGCACCTCGCGGTCCCCTCGTCGACGGTGTCCTCCGCCCTGTGGGCGTTCCGGTGCCGGCGGGACCACTCGCTGGAACAACTCCCACAGGTCTTCCGGCGCCAACCGTTCGACAAGTGCAGCAGTCATCGCCCCAGAGTGCCGCAAGATCACACCAACTGAAATGACGTCTTAGCCTGCTCGGACCCGGAGTCCTTGTGTCGGCGCACGACGACAACCGCGCCGATGCCGCCGGCGGGCAGGAGTCCGGCGCCGCCAAGGATCCACGCGGTGGTGTCGGCGCCGATGCGGGCGAGGGAGCCGGCCGGGCCTTCGGTGACGCGGAGTCCGTCCCGCCCGCGGACGAGGCTGGTGCCCTTCGGTCCGGTGGTGAGTGTGAGCAGGGTCTACTCTCCGCTGCCGATGTTCACGGTGGCACCAGGCAGGAGCTCTTGCCGGTCAGCCGATCCCACTCCGCATTCGCCAGATCCCCACGCCCCATACAGCCGGCCTGACCCCCACCCCCCAACCCACGTCGGGAGATCCGAGAAGCAGCGCCTAGCTGCCGTTGGCGGACTGGCCGTTCAATGCCGGGCCCAGGTCGACCGGGGTGGACGTGGCGTTCGGCGGCGGAGGGAGGACGATCAGGGGCTGGCCGGCGGGCGGGACCGGCGGGGTCATGTCCGACTTGGGCAGCTTCGGCGGGGTGGTCTGCTTGAACAGCGTGGTGTCGAAGTCGACCAGGCCGGTCTTCTCCATCACCGTGATGTGGTCCAGGACGGTGTCGTTGGCCTGGTCGGCCAGGGCGCGCACCAGCGTGTTCTTCGTCGTCGAGCGGATCTTTGCCACGGTGTTGAAGATCGAACCGTGCGTCTGGCGAAGAATGTTGGCGAAGTCGATGTCGAACTGCTTGCCGTTGTCCGCCTTGAGGGTGGTGACGAATCCTTCCTGCTGCGGACTGGCCACGTTGGGCAGCGTCACGTTCAGCATCGGCGCGATCTTGCGGCAGGTCTCGTCCAGCGCCGCGTGCCCGTCGATCAGGTGCTGACTGGCGGTGAGGACGCCCTTGCTCTGCCCCTTCTGGAGCCCGATCTGCCCCACCGGGTGCTCCCACAAGCCGGCAGCGCGCACCGCCACCACGAAGGCCCGGTCCCCCTCGGTCAACGGCCCCCACTGGGTGTTGGCGATGATCCGGTCGTTCGAGGTCGACACGGTGTCAACTCCGAGCATCGACGGGTAGACCAGCGCGCCAAGTGTCAGGGCCAGCGCGCCCCCTACGAAGATACCGCCCACCATGTTCAGCGAACGCTGCACCGTTCCTCCTGCCCGTCAAGAAATCCGCCGATTCGTCATCGCCCGACTGGGGCGGACGAAGAGCATTACGCGCGCGGTGCCGTTCAGGTTCACCCGGCCCTCAAAAATGGCTCATGAACGGCGCCCCGGGGAGGGTTCTTCGGGCGGCGGGAGGGGCGTGAGTGTGGGGGACGACGGCACCGGGCCGTCTGTGCTTGCCACGCGGCCGGAGGCAGGCGGGCGTTTCCGCCTCGTTGGGGCTGGTGGCGGTGGTGAAGGCGCGGTCGGCGAAGCGCAGGACGTTGCGGCCGACCGGGGCGCGCTCGGCCTCGTAGGTCTCCAGCAGCTCCTCAGGTGCGGCACCCTGGCAGACAACGCCGAGCTACCGGTTTCACGCGTCCTGGATGCCGGTGTTCATACCCTGCGCGCACCGGGTCCGGTGCGCGGCCGTGTCAGTCGGGAGAGCTCGCCGGCAGCCATGGTTCGTGCCATCGCGGATATCCGGCGACGAGCTTGCTCGCGGCCGTCGGTCCCCAGGTTCCCTGCCGGTAGCGCTCGGGGTCGCCGGGCGCCTCCAGCAGTGGCTGGACGATTCGCCACGTCTCCTCCACCGAGTCCTCCCGGGTGAACAGGCTCGCGTTGCCTTGCATCGCATCACTGAGCAGGCGTTCGTACGGTTCGGGTGCCTCACCCAGCTCGGCCGCGAAGAGGAGGTCGAGGTTCACCAACTGCGTGTCCTGCTTGCCCGGCTGTTTGGCCTGGATGCAGAAGTTCATGCCAGGGCTCGGATCGATCCGCAGGATCCACTGGTCGGGCTCGGGCGCGAACCGCTCCGCGAACGCAAGCCGCGGCGGGCGCTTGAACACGATCCGGATCTCGGTCACTCGCTCGGGGAGCGACTTGCCGGCGCGGATGAAGAACGGCACCCCGGACCAGCGCCAGTTCTCGACCTCCAGCCGCAACGCGACGAAGGTCTCGGTGCGCGAGTGCGGCCGCACCCCGGGGACCTGCAGGTACCCCTCGTACTGCCCGCGGACGTAGTGGGCCGGGTCGGCGTCGGGGATCCCCCGGAACACATCAACCCGGCGGTCTCGGAGCGCGTCCGCATCGGCGGCTGACGGCGGCTCGGACGCCACCAGGGCGAGCAGCTGCAGCAGATGGTTCTGCACGACGTCGCGGAGCGCGCCGACCGGGTCGTAGAAGTGACCGCGGTCCTCGACCCCGAAGTCCTCGGCCATGGTGATCTGCACGCAGGAGACGTGGTCGCGGTTCCACACCGGCTCGAACACGGAGTTGGCGAACCGCAGGAACAGGATGTCCATCGCCGGCTCTTTGCCGAGGAAGTGATCGATCCTCAGCAGCTGATCCTCGTCGAGGAGCTGACGCAGCTCGGCGTTGAGGGCGCGCGCCGACGCGAGGTCATGCCCGAACGGCTTCTCCACGACGACCCGGGCACCCTTGGTCAGCCCGACGCCTGCCAGGCCCCCGACCACCCGGGCGAACAGCGACGGCGGGATCTCCAGGTAGAAGACGGGGTGCCGCCTGCCGTTGACCGCCCGGGCGAGACGATGGAACGTCTCCTCGTCGGCGTAATCGCCCTGCACATAGCTGAGTCGGGCGGCGAACCGGGCGAAGACGCTGTCGTCGAGCGGCTCACCCGCTGCCTTGATCGCCGCGCTGGCGTGGTCACGCAGCGCGTCGTCGGACCAGCCGTCGCGCGCCACTCCGACGATCGGGCAGGTCAGCAACTTGCGTCGCTCGAGCCGATAGAGCGAGCGAAACGTCATCTTTCGCGCGAGGTCGCCAGTGATCCCGAAAATGACCAGCACGTCTGCGGGAACGTTCGATGAGTTCAAAGCCATCTGATCCCCCTTACGGGGCCGGCACGGCACTAGGGTCGGGCGTCATGAGGGTCGGGCGTCATGGTCATGCTGGCGGCTGGGCGCCGGCGCGAGCCGGGACCTGGCCTGCCGCCGCGTCCGCGAGGACGAGCGACGCCGCCGCCTCGACCCGGCCTGCGGGAATCGACCGGTCTCCCGCGACGAGCCTCGAGAGCGGTTCGCGCTTGTCCGCTCCGGTGATGAGCCAGAGCACTTGCTGGGCGCGGGCGAGCGCGGGATAGGTGAGTGTCATGCGCTGGTGGCCCATGTAGGGGGCCGTCAGGGCCACCAGCCGGTCCGAGACTTCGAGCACCGGGTCCCGTGGCACCAGCGAGGCGGTGTGCCCGTCCGGGCCGAGGCCGAGGTGAACGAGGTCGAAACGCCCGGGCAGCGACCGCCCGTAGGCGTCGGCCGCCGCGTCAAGGTCCGTGTCGTTCACGGGCATCGCGATGACCTCGGCCGGGGCCGCACCGAGGCTCTCCCGCAGGTGGGTGAGGTTGCGGTCCGGGTCGCCGTCGGGCGCGACCCGCTCGTCGACCTGGAACACCGCCACGTGCTCCCAGGGGACGTGCTCATGTGCGAGCCGCGCGAACATCGCCCACGGCGTGTGCCCCCCGCTGACGGCGAACGTGAATCGGCCGTGGGATTGCACGCAGGTCCGGGCCAGCCGCGCCACGAACGCCGCCGCGGTGCCGGCGACCGCATCGGGGTCGGCGACGACTTGGAGTTCGTGCTGCACAGCCGTCAGCCCTTCTTTTCGGCGTGCCCGCCGAACTCCGAGCGCATCGCCGAGAGGATCTTGTCGGTGAACTCCCCGGCCTCCCTGGACTCGAAGCGCTCGTAGAGCGAGGTGGTGATGACCGGTGCCGGGACGCCTTCGTCCACCGCGGCGAGGACGGTCCAACGGCCTTCCCCGGAGTCGGAGACCCGCCCGGCGAAGCCGTCGAGGGAGGGCGAGCCGGCGAAGGCGTCGGCGATCAGGTCGACCAGCCACGAGCCGACGACCGAGCCGCGCCGCCAGACCTCGGCCACCTCTCCGACGTCGATGTCGTACTGGTAGGCCCACGCATCGCGCAGGGGCGTCGTCTCCGCGTCGACCTCTTGCCGACCTCTGCCGACGTCAGCGCGCTTGATGATGCTGAGGCCCTCGGCGATCGCGGCCATCATCCCGTACTCGACCCCGTTGTGGACCATCTTCACGAAGTGCCCGGCGCCGTTCGGCCCGCAGTGCAGGTACCCGAGCGGGGCGGTGCCGTCGGTCCGGGTCCGGCTCGGCGTCGGCTCGGCACAGCCCTCGCCGGGAGCGATCGTCTTGAAGATCGGGTCCAGATGGGCCACGACCTCGTCCTCGCCGCCGATCATCAGGCAGTAGCCGCGCTCCAGGCCCCAGACCCCACCGCTGGTCCCGCAGTCGACATAGTGCAGCGACTTGTCGGCAAGACGCTTGGCGCGTGTGATGTCGTCGCGGTAGTAGGAATTGCCGCCGTCGATCAGGATGTCACCGGGCTCCAGCAACGGCTCGAGCTGGTCGAGGATGGAGTCGACGATCGCGGCCGGAAGCATGAGCCATACGGCCCGTGGCTTGTCCAGTTTCGCGACGAAGTCCCGGGGTGAGTCCGCGCCCGTCGCGCCCTCGCCGGCCAGTTCGGCGACGGCGTCCGCGTTGACGTCGGACACGACGCAACTGTGGCCGTCTCGCATCAGCCGACGCACCAGGTTCGCCCCCATCCGGCCGAGCCCGATCATCCCGAGCTGCATGGGCTTGTCTGTCGCCATCTGGCGCCTCCTAGTCCTTGAGCGTGCGGTAGTGCCGCATCAGCGCGTTCGTGGACGAGTCGTGTCCGCGTTCGGGGTCGGTCGCGCTCTCGAGCTCCGGGATGATCGCGACAGCAAGCACGTCGCCGAGCTCGACGCCCCACTCACCGCAACGCCAGAGGCGATGGCCTCCTCGATCTCCGGCAGCCCCTCGGGCGTCCCGGGGATCTCGATGAAGAGGTCGCGCCGGGCGGCCCTGGCGTGCGGCGCCTTGGCGGCCGCCACCGTTCGCTGCGTGTCGTAGGCGAGCAGCGTCCCCGGACGGCCGGAGTCGGCCGCCCGGATGGCGTCCATGCACAGAGTGCGGATCGTCTTGGCGGAAAGGGTTTCCAGGTCATTGTTGCTCAATGCGAGCCTCCCTGAAGGTGCTGCTTCTGCGCTCATGTCGAGGGCGGCAGACTAGGGTTGAGCTTTCCCGGCCGGGGCGAAAAGCGCCGCGCCGACAATGCCCGCATCGTTCAACAGCTGCGCCGGTACGATCTCGGTCCTGAGCTCGATGTACGGCAGGAACTTGTCCGCCTTCTTGCTGACGCCGCCGCCGATGACAATCAAGTCGGGCCACAACAGCCGCTGGACGAGCTCGAGATATGTCTCCAGACGGTGCGCCCATTTCTTCCAGGACAGGTCGTCGTGCTCGCGCACCGACTCCGCGGCCCAGTCCTCGGCATCCTCGTGGTGCAGCGGCAGGTGCCCCAGCTCGCTGTTGGGCACCAGGAACCCGTCGGAGAAGATGGCGCTGCCGATACCGGTGCCGAGCGTCACCATCACGACGACGCCCTTGCGTCCCTTGCCGGCGCCGAAGCGCATCTCGGCGATCCCGGCCGCGTCGGCGTCGTTCACCACCCTCACGTCGCGGCCGGTCGCTCGTGCGAAGAGCTGGGCCGCGTCCGTCTCCATCCAGGCCGGGTCGATATTGGACGCCGTCTGGACTTTGCCGCCCCGGATGACTGCCGGAAGCGTCAGCCCGACCGGTCCTGGGACGCCGATCTGGGTGAGCACCTGCACGACCACGTCCGCGACTGCCCCCGGGGTCGCCGGATGCGGGGTCGGGATCCGGACCCGCTCACCGATGAGGCTGCCGAGCTCCAGGTCGACCGGCGCTCCCTTGATACCGGTTCCGCCGATGTCGATCCCCACCACGTGGGCCGTCTTGTCCAGACTTGCCTGCGCCACTGCCCGCTCCCCTCAGGGGCCGGCCCAAAATGCGTTGTGTGAATTTTGGACGTCAGGCCCCATAAGAGCTTCGCCATGTAATCCTCAACGCTCGCACATATCCTTTATATTCGCCACATCACTCTTACAGGGTTATATCGAAGCTCAAGGGGTATATCCAAGCATTGCGCGCCCTCAAGAGCATTGACCTTCCCCCTCTGTTCGAGAGGAACGCGACTGCGACTCATTGCCGGCCGCGACGGTATCCTCCAGCAACTTTCGGAAATCAAGCCGACTGGGAACCCGTCCCACAGGCCCCCGCATCCATGAGCCGTTGCCTCTTCCCACCCGGACCGGCCGCGACCAGAGCTTACGGAGGCGTGATGCCGACCACCCCGATCCGCCTGCTTCTTGCCGACGTCGACGGCACTTTGGTCACGAACGACAAGGTCCTCACCGACCGCGCCGTCCGCGCGGTCCACAAGCTCCACGACGCAGGCGTCCTCTTCGCGGTGACCAGCGGGAGACCACCACGCGGCATGTCCATGATCATCGAGCCCTTGGCGCTGACCACTGAACTCGCCGCCTTCAACGGTGGTCTCATCGTCAACCCGGATATGACCGTCGTCGAACAGCAGGTCATTCCCGCGGAGGTGGTGGCCCCGGTCGTCGCGCTGATGGAGTCGTTCGGCCTCAGCGTCTGGATCTACCGGGGTGCCGACTGGTACGTCCGCGACGTGAAGGGGCCGCACGTGGATCGCGAGAGCTGGACGGTGCAGTTCGCGCCCACGCTCGTCCCCGGCTTCGACGGGCTCGAGCAGGGCACCGCCAAGGTCGTCGGGGTCAGCGATGACCACCAGGTCGTCGAGGCGGCCGCGGTCGCGGCTCGCGCGCAGTTCGGCGAGCATGTCTCGGCCGCCCGCTCGCAGCCCTACTACCTCGATGTGACCCATCCGCAGGCCAACAAGGGCGGTGTCGTCAAGTACTGGTCAGCCAAGCTCCAGATTTCCCCCGACCAGATCGCCACGATCGGCGACATGCCCAACGACGTACTGATGTTCGCCCACTCGGGACTGTCCATCGCGATGGGCAACGCCGGCCACGAGGTCCAGCGCGCGGCCAGGCGGGTGACGACGAGCAACGAGGAGGAGGGCTTCGCGAACGCGGTCGAGCAGTTCATCCTCTGACCCGCGGCACCGCAAGCCCGGGCCTGGCCGCCCTCAGCCTGAAACCTGCCCCAAGGAGGAGGACCGTGAGCGTCGAGCATGAGAAGCAATGTGCCGCCGAGGCCGCGGCCGAGCTGGTGGAGGACGGCATGACCGTCGGCCTCGGCACCGGCTCGACCGTCGCCCACCTCCTGCCTGCGCTGGCCCGCCGCGGTCTGTCCCTGCGGTGTGTCGCGACGTCGCCGCAGACCGAGGAGGCGGCCCTGATGCTCGATCTGCGGGTCGAACCGTTCGGCAGCATCGACCGCTTCGACATCACGATCGACGGTGCGGACCAGATAACGCCGGACGGCTGGCTCGTCAAGGGCGGCGGCGCCGCGCACACCAGGGAGAAGATTGTCGCGGCGGCCGCCGCCCGCTTCGTCGTGATCGCCGACTCGAGCAAACGAGTGACAGCGCTGCACCCGCCGGTCCCGCTCGAGCTGCTCGAGTTCGGGCTGGCCGCGACCATGCGTCTGCTCCACCCGGTCTCCCTGCGCGACGTGCCACGCAGCCCCGACGGCGGCGTCATCGCGGACTACCACGGTGCCGTCGACGACCCCGCGGGCCTGGCGGCGCTGCTCGGCGCCACCCCCGGCGTCGTCGAGCACGGCCTGTTCCCTCCGACGCTGGTCGCCGACGTATTCGTCGCCCACGGCGACTCGGTCGAGCACCACAATCATGCCAAGTCCCGTGCCTGAGAGGGTATTCGGTGTGGGCGGACTGCCCTTTGTCCCCTCTCTGCTCCGACGCCCGGTCCTCCGCCGGCTTCTCTGCCACCGGTTCCCGCAACTGCTGATTCCCGGCCCACCGTGATGAGTGGGGGTGGGCGTGCGCTGTGCCGAATGAACGAGGCGGCCACGGGTGCCCATTGGCGGTGGGCCGTGCCTGATCAGACCTGGTCGCAGACGCCTTCACGTGCAACGTTGCAGCCCGGCCGGAATCGACCACCCCGAGACGCGCCCCTCCCTCTGGGTCGCTCCTAACCAGGGCGCACCAACCACGTCTCACGGACGCCCGCTCCAAAAGCATGACCACAGGTCAACGGACCCCGCCCCGCGGCAGCGGCGGGACTTCGGGAGTGGGCGGCGGGGACATCTGGCAGCCAGCCAGGATTTCGGGGATGCTCGGTTCAGCGGGCCGTAACAGACTTCTCCACCACCAGGCCTGCATGGAATGGGGAACACGCCCGAGCCTGGGATCGAGACACGAAGTGCTTACTACACTCGCGCCGGAGCCCTCCGCGCCTCCGATGAACACTCCGTCGGACAGTGTCTCCACAGTCCGCCCCGAGGGCGGGCTTCGCCCGGCAGCCGGACAGCCGCAGACGTTTCCGCTCGCATGCGCACGGATGATCACCGCATCCCCGACGCCGACACCTCCCGGGGCAGGCTTCTCGGGTCGATCCGTATGCATGCCGACCCCCTCTGACACCCTGTCACCAAAGTCGGCGCCGGGTCGGCGTCAGCACCGCCGGAACCCGCCCCCGACCAGCACGAACCGCCAAGATCATTTGCTCGCCCAACGTGGTCTGACCTGCAAAAATAGAGGCCAGAGGCCCACCTGTTAGTCTCACCAGGAGGTACCCATGAAGATGCTCATCAACGTGGCGGAGACGGTGGTCGCGGACGCGCTGCGGGGTATGGCGGCCGCGCATCCCGAGCTGACGGTGGATGTGGACAACCGGGTGATCGTACGGCGGGACGCCCCGGTGCCCGGCAGGGTGGGACTCGTATCCGGCGGCGGGTCGGGACACGAACCGCTGCACGGTGGTTTCGTAGGCCCCGGGATGTTGTCCGCGGCCTGTCCGGGCGAGGTCTTCACG
This sequence comes from Streptomyces sp. RLB3-17, assembly GCF_007113425.2. Taxonomy (NCBI): domain Bacteria; kingdom Bacillati; phylum Actinomycetota; class Actinomycetes; order Kitasatosporales; family Streptomycetaceae; genus Streptomyces; species Streptomyces sp. RLB3-17. Next base: position 1,902,508 of record NZ_CP041610.2, read on the forward strand.
TCACCGGTGCCGGACCAGATGCTGCGCGCGGCGGCGGCCGTGAACAGCGGCGCGGGCGTGCTGTTCATCGTGAAGAACTACACGGGGGACGTGCTCAACTTCGACATGGCGGCCGAGCTCGCCGAGGACGAGGGCATCCAGGTGGCGAAGGTCCTCGTCAATGACGACGTCGCCGTCACCGACAGTCTGTACACCGCCGGGCGGCGCGGCACCGGCGCGACGCTGTTCGTGGAGAAGATCGCGGGCGCCGCGGCCGAAGAGGCCGCGCCGTTGGATCGGGTGCAGGCGCTGGCCCGGCAGGTCAACGAGAACTCCCGCAGCTTCGGTGTCGCACTGAGCGCCTGCACCACGCCGGCCAAGGGCAGCCCCACCTTCGACCTCCCGCCGGGGGAGCTGGAGCTCGGCGTCGGCATCCACGGGGAGCCGGGCCGGGAGCGGCGCGCGATGATGACCTCGCACGAGATCGCCGACTTCTCGGTCAACGCGATCCTGGAGGACCTGAACCCGCGCAATCCCGTCCTGCTGCTGGTCAACGGCATGGGCGCGACGCCGCTCCTGGAGCTCTACGGGTTCCACGCGGAGGTGAACCGGGTGCTCACCGAGCGCGGGGTGCCCGTGGCACGCACGCTGGTCGGGAACTACGTCACCTCGCTGGACATGGCGGGCGCCTCGGTGACGCTGTGCCAGGTGGACGAGGAGCTGCTGCGGCTGTGGGACGCGCCGGTGAAGACGCCCGCGTTGCGCTGGGGCGTGTGAACCCCGGCGGCATCGGCATGATGTCGCCCCCCGCCCGGTCAACGTTCGTACCACGCAAGGAGATTCTGTGCTCGACGCCGAGTTCTTCCGCCGTTGGATGACGGCGACCGCCGCGTCCGTGGACCGCGAGGCGGAGCGGCTCACCGCTCTGGACTCGCCGATCGGCGACGCCGACCACGGCAGCAATCTGCAGCGCGGCTTCACCGCCGTGGTGACCTCGCTGGAGAAGGAGGCGCCGGACACCCCCGGCGCCGTGCTCACCCTCGCCGGACGCCGGCTGATCTCCACGGTCGGCGGCGCGTCGGGTCCCTTGTACGGCACCCTGCTCCGCCGTACGGGCAAGGCCCTCGGGGACGCCGCGGAGGTCACCGAGGAACAGTTCACGGACGCGTTGCGCGCGGGCGTGGACGCGGTGATGGCGCTGGGCGGAGCCGCGCCCGGCGACAAGACCATGATCGACGCACTGGTGCCCGCGGTGGACGCGCTCGCCGAGTCCTTCGCCGCGGCGAAGACGGCCGCCGAGGAGGGTGCCGTCGCGACGACACCGCTCCAGGCCCGCAAGGGCCGGGCCAGCTATCTGGGCGAGCGCAGCATCGGGCACCAGGATCCGGGTGCCACGTCCTCGTCCCTGCTGATCGGCGCGCTCGTGGAGGCCCGCGATGAGTGAATCCCCGGGCAGCACGAACCAGTTCGTCGGCATCGTGCTGGTCTCCCACAGCGCCGCCGTCGCCGCCTCGGTCGCCGAGCTGGCGACGGGACTCGCGGGCGGCGAGACGACCGCTCCCGTCGCCGCGGCCGGCGGCACCGTGGACGGCGGTCTCGGCACCAGCGCCGAACTGATCTCCGCGGCGGCCGCCTCGGTGGACCGCGGCGCCGGGGTCGCCGTGCTCACCGACCTGGGCAGCGCGGTCCTCACCGTGAAGGCCCTGCTGGCGGAGGGGGACGAGCTCCCCGACAACAGCCGCCTGGTGGACGCGCCCTTCGTCGAGGGCGCGGTGGCCGCGGTGGTCACGGCCTCGACCGGAGCCGACCTCGCGGCGGTCGAGGCGGCGGCCGCGGAGGCGTACACCTACCGGAAGGCGTGAGAGCAGGGGCTGGAGCGTGTGAGTGCGGGGCCCGAAAGTGGTGATCGCCGGGCCGGGAGGTCTGAACGCGGGTCGGAAGGGCTTGGCGCGGGGTCGGAAAGGCTGGGCGCGGGGGTGGAAGGCCTGAACGCGGGTCGGAAGAGCTGAACGCGACGGCAGGAGGTCTGAACGCGGGTCCGGGAGGGCTGAACGCGAGGGCCAGGAGGTCTGAGCGCTGGACCGGAAGCGCTGAGCGCTGGGGCACGGAGGTCTCGGCGGCCGGGCGTCGACCGCGGTCGGTCGGCGCCCGGCCCAGCCCTCAGGCGAGCCCTTCGGCGACGATGGCGAGGGCCGAGCGCACGGTGGACACCAGTTCGGCCTCCGCCACCGCGGGGTCGGGCTGCTCCTCGTCCGTGCGCCACGCGTAGTGCTCGACCGCCGTGCGCAGGGCGCTGTTGAGCATGGCGGCCTGGATCTCCGAACGCAGGTCGACGGCGGGCAGCCCGGCCCGGTCGGCGAGGGCGCGGGCGAAGGCCGGCTCGGCCTCGTCGTGCGCCTGGAGCCAGACGGCGCGCAGGCCCGGCTCGGTCCGGGTCAGTCTCATCAGCGCCCGGATCTTGGGCAGGTGCGGTCGGGGCGTCGAGGGGTCACCGGTCGTGGCCGCCCGTTCCAGGGCGTCCTCAAGCGGCCGGCCGGGGCGCCATGCCCGCAGGGAGGCGGCGATCGCGTCGATCCCGGCCGCGAACAGCGGGCTCACGCAGCTTTCCTTGCTCGGGAAGTAACGCCACACCGTCCTCGCGGAGACCCCGACGGCCTGTCCGATCTGCTCCCCGGTGGTCGCGGCCACCCCTTGGGCGACGAACAGTTCCACCGCGGCGCGGGCTATCTCCAGCCGGATCTCGGCCTTGCGCCGCTCGGTCAGCGGTGGCCGGCCCGTCCGGCCGCGGCCCCGGCCGGGGGGTTCGGTGATCGCGCCGTCCGGCACTGGCGACTCCCTCGACTCGACGACGGGCGGCTGCCGCCCGGGCTGCCGCGATTCTAACGATCTCGAAAACGGCTCCGGACTTTATGTCATGGAGAGACATTAAGTCGTACTGTGTGGCGCACGACGACCTCGTCGCACCACGTACGCACTTCTGGGAGCACGTCATGAGCACCACTGGACTGGCCGGCCGCAGCGTCATCGTCACCGGAGCGGGCTCCGGAATCGGGCGGGCCACCGCCCTGGCCTTCGCCGCGGAGGGCGCCCGGGTCCTGGTGGCCGACCTCAACGCCGAGGGCGCCGAGAAGGTCGTCGAGGAGATAGCGGCGGCCGGCGGCACCGCCGTGGCCGTGACGGGCGACCTGAGCGAGCAGGCCGTGGTCGACCGGGTGACCGCAACCGCCGTGGAGCAGTTCGGCGGGGTGGACGTGCTGGTCAACAACGCCGGGATCATGGACCGCATGTCGGCGGCCGGTGAGGTCGGCGACGCGGAGTGGGAGCGGGTCATCCGGGTCAACCTCACCGCTCCCTTCCTGCTCACCCGGGCGGTGCTCCCGCACATGCTGGAGGCGGGCAAGGGCGCCATCGTGAACACCGCCTCCGAGGCCAGCCTGCGCGGCAGCGCCGCGGGTGCCGCGTACACCGCCTCGAAGCACGGCATCGCGGGCCTCACCAAGTCCCTCGCCGTGACGTACCGCAACAAGGGCATCCGGGCCAACGCCATCGCCCCCGGCGGCACGAAGACCGCCATCGCCGTGGACGCCGACCGCGACGCCCTCGGACCGCAGGTCCTCGCCTCGTACATGGGCAATGTGGGCTCCGCGGCCGAGGCCGAGGAGCAGGCCGCCGCCATCCTGTTCCTCGCCTCCGACGCGGCGAGCAACATCAACGGCGCGATCCTGCCCGTCGACAACGGCTGGTCGGCGGTCTGACGCCCTCGATCGCCTGAAGGAACCTCCACCGCGGCCACTCAGCCGCCGCGCACGAACTTCCGGGCCAGTCGCTCACCCACCGTCACGGCTGCCGCGTGATCCTCGATGGGCGACACCCGGGAGTTCTTGAAGGCGATGTAGGTGACCCCGGAACTCGTCCCGCCACCGTGCGGGCCGGGGCGAATCCCGAGCGCCTTGGCGGTGGCGTACGAGGCCTCGCCGATGATTTCGCGCGGCCCGGTGTCGCCGACCACCGCGTACTCGACCCGGTCCCGGTAGATCACCGCGACCACCGAGCCGCCTCGGATGCCGTGGACGCGGTAGTCCCAGATGCCACTGGGTGTGGGCACCACGACGTACGGAAGGGTCTCGGCGCTCAGATACCGCCCGTCGGACTGCTGGTACGCGGTGGTCCCGGAGAAGAGCGGGTCGTTCCGCCCGTTGCACAGGAGACCGGGGCGGCCGTCGCAGTCGATGTCCATGTCGGCCTTCCAGAACACCGCGCCCCGCGCGCCGCAGACGGGAATCTCGGCGCGGCTGCGGGCGTCGGAGCGATAGCGCCCCTTCGAGACGGGTACGCAGTCACGGACCTTGGCGAGCAGATCGGCGGCGCGCACATTTCCTTCCCGCACCGCCACGGGCGGGCTCGGACGGGCGGCGGGAAGCGGGGCGGGGGCGAGCAGGGCCACGCCGGCCGCGACCAGCGTCAGCGACTGAACACGCACGATAAAGGACCCTCTCCTGGAGGACATTGACGGTTGTTCAGCAAAATTTGGCGGGTTTCTGACGATACGTCCACTGGGAAGGGGCCGGACGGTGCACGGCGGGCGCGGCGGGTACGCGGCGGATGCGGCGGGTGCACGCGGATCGGCGGGAACGCGGCGGATTCGGCGGGTGCATTGCGGTCGAGAGCCCGAGCCGTGGTGGACCCGGGCTTCTCGACCGCCCTCGCCGGCGCGGCATCAGCGACGACAGCGGTCCGCGCCGTGGGCGCGAACTCCCCTGTCGAGAGGGTGAGTTCACACCGCGTCAGGCATCAGCATACGTAGCCCGAGGACGGTCCGACGAACGGCCACCGCCCCCTTGATGTGGCCGCGTCAGCCGTGTCTTATAGGTACAGACCAATCCCGTCGAGGGAAGGCAGGCCGGTGCGACGCGTTTCCCTTGGGTTGATCTGCGGCTCGATGCTCGTCCTCACCGCGTGCGGAGGAGGTGCGGGAGCCGACGCCGGGGGCGAGCGGCTGCCCCCGGCCCCGATGGGGGTCACCGCGACGGCGGGCAGCGCGACCAGCGTGCACGTCATGTGGAACCGCGTCTCCGGGGACGTGAAGGTCACCGGTTACGAGGTGTACCGCGGCACCACACGGGTCGAGCGGGTGCCCGGCGACGAACACATGGTGGACGTCACCCGACTGGCCCCGTCCACGAAGTACGTCTTCACGGTCCGTGCCCTGAACACCGACGGAAACCCCGGACCCCCCAGCGAGCCGGTGCGCGCCACCACACCGGACGCGGTCGCCGCCGACCGCACGCCCCCGACCCGCCCCGGACGGCCGCACGGCAGGGCCGTCGGGAGCCGGGCGGCCCAACTGGAGTGGTCGGCGTCGACGGACGCCCGGGGCGTGGTCTCGTACGACGTCTACCAAGGCGGCTCGAAGATCCACAGCGTGGGCGGCGGACAGACGGCGACCGTCGTCACCGGGCTGAGACCCGGCACCGCGTACGCCTTCACCGTGCGAGCCCGCGACGCGGCGGACAACCTCTCCCCCGCGAGCGCCACCGTCCGGCTCACCACCGCGCCGGGCGCGGACGACGGCCGCGGCACCGCGCCGACCGGGTTCCGCGCGACTTCCCACCGCGCGGACGGGGCGTACTACCTCGACCTGTCCTGGCTGCCGCCGCGGACGGACGGGGTGATCACGGAGTACCGGATCGACCTGGACGGCCGACAGGCGACCTCACTCGTCTGGGGCGGCACACCGCCCAGCGGAAGGGCCACCTACAGCTTCTACGTGGGACGGGAGGCCGGGGTCGCGTACCGGGTGCGGATCAGGGCGAAGCTGCCGGACGGCACCTGGGGCGGGTTCTCGGCGGAGCGGACGGTGACGACGGGCTCCACCACGGGCGGGAGCGCCGGCACCCCGAAATAGGCGAACCGTAGGCTCACCTCCGTGCCCCATAGCGAACTCGATACCTCGACGGCTCCCCTGGACATCTCCCTGCTGCGCACCTTCCTCGCCGTGCACCGCGCGGGGTCCTTCACGGCGGCCGCGCGGCTGCTCGGTCTGTCCCAGCCGACGGTGACTACGCAGATGCGGTCACTGGAGGAGCAACTGGGACGGGAACTGTTCGAACGGCAGCCACGGGGCGTGGTGCCCACGTCGGTGGCGGACGAACTCGCCGCGGAGGTCGCCGCGCCCCTGGACGCGCTCGCGGCGGTCGCGGACCGCCGCGGGGCCGGCGCCGACCAGCCGCCGGATCCGGTGCACCTGGCGGGCCCGGCCGAGCTGCTGTGCACGCGCGTCCTGCCCGCGCTGGCGCCGCTGACCGCGCAGGGCGTACGTCTGCGCGTCACTCCCGGCCTCACCGACGAGCTGCTGGACGGGCTGCGCGGCGGCCGCTTCGACCTGGTCATCGCCACGACCCGGCCGCGCGGCCGCACTCTGACCGCCGTGCCGCTGATGGACGAGGAGTTCGTGCTCGTCGCCGCCCCGTCGTGGGCCGAGCGCATCGACCCGGCCCGCGTGGCGGCCGAGGGGCCCGCCGCGCTGCACGGGGCACCGCTGGTGACATACGCCGAGGATCTGCCCATCGCCCGGCGCTACTGGCGGCACGTGTTCGGCGTACGGCTGACAGGCCAGGCGTCGATCACGGTGCCCGACCTGCGGGGCGTACTGGCCGCGGTGGTCGCGGGCGCCGGCATCACCGTGCTCCCCCGCTACCTGTGCCTCGACGCACTGGCCTCCGGTGCCCTGGTGCCCCTGCTGTCCCCCGAGGAACCGCCCATCAACACCGGGTACCTCACCCAGCGGCCGGGCGCGTCGGACAACCCGCATGTGGCGGTTGTCCGAGAGCGGCTGCTTCAGGCGGGCCGCACGTGGTGAGGACGGAGAGCAGATAGCGGATAGCGGATAACAGCTGACGGATGACAGATGACAGATGGCAGATTTCGTCATCCGTTATCCGTCAGCTGTTATGCGCCATCCGCCATCCGCCATCCGCCATCCGCCATCCGCCATCCGCCCAGAGAGAATCACCAGCGAAACGCGGGATTCATCCGCCGGACGAACGAATTCGTCACCTGCCCGGTCCCCGTCCACGTGCGCCCCGAGCCGGATGCGCATTGGCTCTCCCTGAGGCAGCACGGGCCTTTCCAATCCTCGGCGGCGCATGGGATGTACCGCCAACCGTGCCGCTGGAGGGCAGTCCTATGCGTACTTCTCAGATATTTCTCCGCTCCGGCCTGACCGTGGCCGCCGTCGCTGCGCTTCCGCTCACCCTGACCGCTCCGTCGGCCGCCGCCTTCGGTTCGGGGATCTCGGTGAGCACCAGCGGGTCCAGCGTGTCGGTCACCACCAATTCCTGCCCGAGCAACGGCAGCAGTTTCGGCAATGCCTCGCTGCTCGCCAATGGGCAGGTGAACTTCTCCCAAGGCCGCCAGATGCCGTTGTCCGGAACGAGCGCCACTCAGTCGGCGGTCTGGTCCAACGTCAGCGCCGGTACCTATACCGTCGTCGTGGTCTGCCAGGACGGGACGACGGCCGGTACGCAGTCCGTCATCGTCTCGACCAGCGCGGTCCCCAAGGTCACCAAGACCCCGAGGATCTCCTCGACCTCCTTGCCCTCCTTGCCTTCCTTGCCCTCCTCGCCGTCGCGCGGCGTGATGGGCGGTCTCGGCGGGGCCACCAGGGACTACGGGACCGCCACGCTGGTGGGCGGCGGTGCGCTGGTGACGTCGGGCGTCGTGGCAACCGCCTGGTACCTGCGCCGCCGGGCCAAGCCCCACCGGCTCTGATCACGGGGTCCGTCGCACCGGCGGCCGTCCGTCCGACTCCGGTCCGTTGGACGGCCGACTCCGGTCCGTTGGACGGCCGACTCCGGTCCGTTGGACGGCCGACTCCGGTCGAGAGGACGGCCCCTACTGCTCGTCGAGGTGCTCGAACTCGTCCAGCGCTTGCGTCAGCCACTGGGTCCAGAAGGTCTCCAGGTCGATCCCGGCCCGCAGCACCAGATGCCGCAACCGGTCCTGGGGAGCATCCTTGCCGGGCGGGAAGTCGCGCTTCTGGATCTCCTCGTACTCGACCAACTGCCTTTGGTGCAGGTCGAGATGGCGACGCAGGTCCGTCGCGAGGCCCGCGGTGCCGACGACGGCCGAGGCGCGCAGCCGCAGCAGCATCGTGTCCCGCATGGGCTTCGGGTCCTGGGACGCGGAGGTCCAGCGGGCCAGTTCGTCGCGGCCCGCCGGCAGCACCTCGTAGCTCTTCTTCTGTCCCCGGGCCGGCTGTTCGGACGGCAGGGCGCGGATGTAGCCCTCGGACTCCAGTCTTCCCAGCTCGCGATAGATCTGCTGATGCGTCGCCGACCAGAAGTAGCCGATCGACTTGTCGAACCTCCGGGTCAGTTCGAGGCCCGACGACGGCTTCTCGAGCAGGGCGGTGAGGATCGCGTGCGGGAGTGACATGGGGTCATCCTAGGGACGCCGGACCGAGGCCCCGGGCGCGACCGCTCCGGCCGCGGCTCGGCCGGTCACAGCGCCGCCGCCAGCTCCGTGCCCTGCTTGATGGCGCGCTTGGCGTCCAGCTCGGCGGCCACGTCGGCACCGCCGATGAGGTGCACGCTGCGTCCCGCCGCGGACAGTTCCTCGTACAGGTCACGGCGCGGTTCCTGGCCGGTGCACAGGACGACGGTGTCGACCTCCAGGACCTGGCTGTGGCCCTCGACCGTGACGTGCAGTCCGGCGTCGTCGATCCGGTCGTACTGGACGCCCGGGACCATGGTGACGCCCCGGTGCTTGAGTTCGGTGCGGTGGATCCAGCCGGTGGTCTTGCCGAGTCCGGCGCCGACCTTGGAGGCCTTGCGCTGGAGGAGGTGGACCGTGCGGGGCGGGGCGGGGCGCTCGGGTGCGGCGAGGCCGCCGGGTGCCTGGTAGTCCATGTCGACGCCCCAGTGGCGGAAGTACGTCGACGGGTCCTCGCTCGCCTTGTCGCCGCCGTCGGTCAGGTACTCGGCGACGTCGAAGCCGATGCCGCCGGCGCCGAGGATCGCGACCCGGTCGCCGACGGGGGCGCCGTCGCGCAGGACGTCGAGGTAGCCGAGGACGCTGGGGTGGTCGACGCCGGGGATCTCGGGGGTGCGCGGGCTGACGCCGGTGGCGACCACGACCTCGTCGTAGGCGGAGACGTCCTCGGCGGCGACGCGGGTGTTCAACCGGACGTTCACGCCGTGCAGTTCGAGCTGGGTGCGGAAGTAGCGGATCGTCTCGTCGAACTCCTGCTTGCCGGGGACCTTGCGGGCCACGTTGAGCTGGCCGCCGATCTCGCTCGCGGCGTCGTAGAGGGTGACGTCGTGGCCGCGTTCGGCCGCGGAGACCGCGCAGGCCAGGCCGGCGGGCCCGGCGCCGACCACGGCGACGCGCTTGCGCAGCCGGGTCGGTGCGAGGACGAGCTCTGTCTCGTGGCAGGCGCGCGGGTTGACCAGGCAGGAGGTGATCTTCCCGCTGAAGGTGTGGTCGAGGCAGGCCTGGTTGCAGCCGATGCAGGTGTTGATGGCTTCCGGCCGCCCGGCCGCCGCCTTGGCCACGAAGTCGGGGTCGGCGAGCATCGGTCGGGCCAGCGACACCATGTCGGCGTGGCCGTCGGCGAGCAACTGTTCGGCGAGTTCGGGGGTGTTGATGCGGTTGGTGGTCACCAGGGGGATGGAGACCGCGCCCATGACCTTCTTGGTCACCCAGGTGTAGGCGCCGCGCGGCACGGAGGTCGCGATGGTGGGGATGCGGGCCTCGTGCCAGCCGATGCCGGTGTTGATGATCGTCGCTCCGGCCGCCTCGACGGCCCGGGCCAGCGTGATCACCTCGTCCAGGGTGCTGCCGCCCGGCACCAGGTCCAGCATGGAGAGTCGGTAGATGATGATGAAGTTCTCGCCGACGGCCTCGCGCACGCGCCGCACGATCTCGACGGGGAAGCGCATGCGGTTCTCGTACGAGCCGCCCCAGCGGTCCTCGCGCTTGTTGGTCTGAGCGGCGATGAACTCGTTGATGAGATAGCCCTCGGAGCCCATGATCTCGACGCCGTCGTACCCGGCCCGCTGTGCGAGCTCGGCGGCGCGGGCGTAGTCGTCGATGGTCCGCTCGACCTCGGCGTCGGTGAGCGCGTGCGGCGGGAAGGGGCTGATCGGGGCCTGCAGGGCGCTCGGGGCGACCAGGTCCTGGTGGTAGGCGTAGCGCCCGAAGTGCAGGATCTGCATCGCGATCTTGCCACCCTCGCGGTGCACCGCGGCGGTGATCTCCGTGTGCTGCTCGGCCTCCGCCTCGGTGGTCAGCTTCGCGCCGCCCTCGTACGGCCGTCCCGCGTCGTTGGGCGCGATGCCGCCGGTGACGATGAGGCCGACGCCGCCGCGGGCCCGGGTGGCGTAGAACTCCGCCATGCGCTCGAAGCCGCGCTCGGCCTCCTCCAGGCCCACGTGCATGGAGCCCATGAGCACGCGGTTGGGCAGCGTGGTGAAGCCCAGGTCGAGCGGGTTCATCAGGTGCGGGTAACGGCTCATCGGGCCCTCCGTGCGCGGTGTCGTGTGTCTGTTGTAGACGACGGACAACGCCTTATGCAACTAGTTGCACAATGACGGAGGTCACTCACTGAGGACCGACCCTGCTCCATGGCGACGGGCGGGCCCGGGTGCTCGCCGAGCCCGCCTCGCAGGTCAGACCGTCCGCGGCGGCCTGACGCCGATCACCACGTTCGCGTACAGCTCGTCGGAGACGGCCAGCGTGGCGGTCAGACCGCCGCGGGCGAAGGCCTCGACGGCCGCGGGGGCCTGGCGCTCGCTGGTCTCGACCAGGAGACAGCCGCCCGGGGCCAGCCAGCGGGGCGCCTCGGCGGTGACGCGGCGCAGGACGTCGAGGCCGTCCGCGCCGCCGTCGAGGGCGACGAGCGGTTCGTGGTCGCGGGCTTCCGGCGGCAGCAGGCCGACCTCGTGCGTGGGAACGTACGGCACGTTGGCGGTGAGGATGTCGACGCGGCCGCGCAGGGCGTCGGGCAGGGCGTCGAACAGGTCGCCCTGGTGGACGTGTCCGCCGAAGGGTGCGACGTTGCGGCGCGCGCAGCGCACGGCGGCCGGATCGATGTCCGCGGCGTGCAGTTCGGGGCCGCCGAGGGCGGCGGCCAGTGCGGCACCCACCGCGCCGGAGCCGCAGCACAGGTCCACGACGAGGGCGGCGCCGCGCGCGCGAGCCACGGCCTGGTCGACGAGGAACTCCGTGCGGCGGCGGGGTACGAAGACGCCCGGCTCGACGACGATGCGCAGGTCGTGGAACCGGGCCCAGCCGAGGACGTGTTCGAGGGGGAGTCCCGAGACGCGCCGGTCCACCATGGCGGAGACCTCGTCCGGGGTGCGGGCGGTGGAGAGGATCAACTCCGCCTCGTCCTCGGCGAAGACACAGCCCGCGGAGCGGAGCGCGACGACAACGGAATCGGAAAGAGGGGGCATGGGAGCCGAGAAGCCTTTCGGTGAGCCGAAGGGCGCTCTCGCGGTCGCCTACAGGCGGCGATCCGCAGGGTCCTGAGGTGAGAGCACCCGACCTGACACAGCGGTAATGGGTCTCACCTCCTCGGCAACTCCCGGGCTGGGGCGGTCCGCAGCCAGGACGGTCACCTTACAGGAAGGGCCGGACGGCGAGGGAGGTGCTCCCTCGCCTCACGCGGGTCGCGGACCACCAAGTTGTACTATGCAACTAGAGAGGAAGGAGCTCCCGTGAATGCAGCCGACGCGTCCGTCGAGACCATCCAGCGCGAGATGACGGCCTTCGCCCGCCGCGCCCGGGCCTCGGCGGGGCGTATGCATCCGGAGCTGTCGCTGGTCTCGTACACCCTGCTGGGTCATCTGGAGGAGAGCGGCGGCTGTCGTGCCACCGACCTCGCCGCGCACTACGCCCTGGACAAGTCCACGGTGAGCCGACAGGTGTCGGCGCTGGAGCGGGCCGAGCTCATCGAACGCCGAGTCGACCCCGAGGACCACCGGGTGCAGGTGCTCCAGCTGACGGAGGCGGGCACCCGCATCCTCGCCCAGGTCACCGAGAGCCGCCGGATCGCGTTCCGTGAGCGGCTCGCGGACTGGCCGGCGGCGGACCTGGAGCGGTTCGCCGCCTACCTGGTGCGGTACAACACGGCGGCGGCCGGGGCACCGCCCGCCGCGCAGGCCTCCGGGAGCTGAGGCTTCACCACCGGAGGTCGTCGGGAGCCGTCAACGGACCCCCACGGCCCGGCCGTCCGTCAGATGCTCCGGAACCCGTGCCGCCATGAACCGCGTGCCGCGGCGCAGCTTGAAGCCCAGGGACTCATAGAGCCGGATGGCGTTGGTGTTGCTCGCGGCGGTGTGCAGGAAGGGGGTCTCGCCGCGTTCGCGGATGCCGTGCGCCACGGCAAGGATCAGGCGGGTGGCGAGCCCCTCGCCGCGGAAGTCCGGGTCGGTGCAGACCGCGCTGATCTCGGTCCAGCCCGGCGGGTGCAGCCGCTCCCCCGCCATGGCGATCAGCGCGCCGCCGCGCCGGATGCCGAGATAGGTGCCGAGCTCGACGGTGCGTGGCAGGAAGGGGCCGGGCCTGGTGCGCTCCACCAGGTCCAGCATCTCGGGTACGTCGGCGGGGCCGAGCCGCACCGCTTCGGCGTCCGGCGCCGCGGCGAGTCCGTCGTCGACGAGTTGGACGCCGTCCAGGCTGAAGGTCACCTCCCAGCCTTCCGGGGTCGGCCCGTTGAAGCCGGCCAGCGGGGCCTCGCCGCCGGGGCCGACGAGGGCCGCGAGGTCCGCCCAGTCGTCGTCGGTCGGGTCGTCGGGCAGGGCCAGCCACGGCGACACGTCGACGGGATAGCGCAGGACGTGTCCCCGGCGTTCGGCGAAGTGGGCGTGTGGGCCGGTCAGCGAGGCGAGGGCCGGGTTGTCCAGCGGGTGCGTGGCGTCGGCCGGCGGACGGGGGCTCGTGAGGCGACGGTCGCTCATCGGGCGACCTCGATCACGATCTTCCCGCGGGCGTGGCCGTCCTCGACCGTGCGCAGCGCCTCGGCGGCCCGGTCGAGGGGGAAGGTCCCCGTCACGAAGGGCCTCAGCCGGCCGTCGACCACCAGGCGCGCCACCTCGTCGAGGACGGCGGCGGTACGGGCGCGTTCGACGGGTCCTCCCCCGAGCCGGGCGGCCGTCTCCCGGTCGGCGCCGGTGATCAGCTTCGTACGGTCGTCCAGCAAGGTCGCCGCGGCCTCCAGGACCTCACCCCCGACCAGGTCGAAGACGGCGTCCACGCCGTCCGGCGCGGCGGCCCGCACCCGCTCGGCCAGATCCGGCCCCGACGGGACGTGCACGGCCCCGAGCTCCTCGACGAAGTCCTTCTTGCCCTCGCTCGCGACGCCGACCACGGTGAGCCCGAGGGCGCGCGCGATCTGCGTGGCCGCGACACCGACGCCACCGCCCGCGCCGGTGATCAGCACGGTGGCGCCGGAGGGCAGGCCGAGCTGGTGGATCCCGTCGTACGCGGTCGCCGCGGCGATGGGCAGGGCCGCCGCATCCGTGAAGGAGAGCGCGGCGGGCTTGTGGGCGGTGACCGCGGTCGGCAGCAGCGCGTACTCGGCGTATCCGCCGGCCACCGGGTTGCCGAAGACCTCGTCCCCCACGGTGAACCCGGTCACGTCGGTACCGAGCTCCTCGACGACGCCCGCGACCTCGTTGCCGAGGACGGCGGGAAGCTCGCGTGCCCCGGCACCGGGGCGGGCGTATCCGGTCCGCTGCTTCCAGTCGACGGGGTTCACACCCGCCGCGCGGACCGCCACGAGTACCTGGCCGGGACCCGGGCTCGGCCGGTCCTGCTCCACCAGGGCCTCCGTCTCCGGTCCGCCGTACCGGGTGAAGACGTACGCCTTGGGCATCTGCTTCCTCGCTCTCCTCCGCCGTCACCACCACGGGCGGCACTATCGGCAAGGAAGATCACGGCGCGGCTATTCCCGGGCCCCGGGAGAGTTCATACGGCCGCAATGATCGGGATCCCGCCCGGGCGCGGAGCACGGCCCGCGGCCACGTACGGTTGAATGCGTAAGCACCTGAATGCGTAAGCACCGATCACGCTCGATCCGCGGGCCGCCGCACGCGACGGCCTGGAGGCACCACCGCCATGAACGTCACCCGAGCCTTCACCGGGCGCCCCCGCGTCGACAACGCCGGACTGCCGCCCGGCCAGTACGACGCGGGCGACGACTGGCCCGTCCTGTCCGCCGAGGTCACCCCCGACCTGGCACCCGCCGACTGGACCTTCCGGGTCGACGGGCTGGTGGCCGAGCCGCGTACCTGGGACTGGGAACAGGCGCACGCCCTGCCCGGCTCGGCGTACGAGGGCGACATCCACTGTGTGACGAGCTGGTCGAAGTTCGGGGTGCGCTTCGGGGGTGCCTCCCTGGACGCGTTCCTGGACGCCGTACGCCCGGACACGTCCGCCACCCACGTGGTCGCCTACTCGCACACCGGGTACACCACGAACCTCCCGCTCGCCGACATCACCGGCGGTCGTGCCTGGATCGCCTGGGAGTACGAGGGGAAGCCGCTGCCCGCCGAACACGGCGGCCCGGCGCGGCTGATCGTGCCGCACCTGTACTTCTGGAAGAGCGCCAAGTGGATCGCGGGCCTCAGGCTCCTCGACCACGACGAGCCGGGCTTCTGGGAGCAGAACGGCTACCACGCACGCGGCAACCCCTGGGAAGAACAGCGCTACTCCGGTGACTGAGACGATGACCGACACGTTCGTACCCCCCACCCGGTTCGCCGTGCCCGGGCGGATCGCCGTGAGCAACCGGGCCGCCGCCACCTGGCAGACCGCGACGCTCACCGAGATCCGCCGGGAGACGCCGGGCGCCGCCACCTTCCGGTTCGCGGTGCCGGAGTGGACGGGGCATCTGCCGGGACAGCACCTGATGCTGCGGCTGACCGCCGAGGACGGGTACGTGGCGCAGCGTCACTACTCCCTCGCGTCGCCGCCCGACGACACCGGGCACATCGAACTCACCCTCGACCACGTCGAGGGCGGCGAGGTCTCCGGCTGGTTCCACACGGTGGCGAGACCCGGTGACTCGGTCGAGGTGCGCGGCCCGCTCAGCGGGTTCTTCGCCTGGCCCGGCGACCGGCCCGCGCTGCTCGTCGGCGCCGGCTCCGGTGTCGTACCGCTGATGTCGATGCTGCGCCACCACCGGGCCCGCGCGCTGGACGTGCCGCTGCGGCTGCTCGTCTCCGCGCGCGGCCCCGAAGAGCTCATCTACGCGCGGGAGTACGGTGCCGAGACCACGCCCGTCTTCACGCGCACCGCACCCGAGGGGATGGCCGTGGGACGGCTCGCGGCGGCGCATCTGGCGCCGCTGCTGGCCGAGCGGCCACCAGGTGGGTGGGAGGCCTATGTGTGCGGCTCCAACGGGTTCGCGGAGCACGCCTCGCGGCTGCTGGTGGAGGCCGGGCAGCCGGTGGACCGCATTCGTATCGAACGCTTCGGCTGAGACGTCCTCGTCCGTCGAACCCGGTCGGCTGAGACGTCCTCACCCGCCGAGCCCGGTCAGTCGAGACGTCCTCACCCGCCGAGCCCGGTCAGTCGAGACGTCCTCACCCGCCGAGCCCGGTCAGTCGTGCGGAACGACCGCCACCGGGCAGTCGGCGTGCCGGATCAGCGACCGCGCGGCGCGGCCCGGACCCCGGCCCGCGCGGCGCCCGACGACCAGCAGACCGGCCCGCGCGGACGCCTCCAGCAGACGGGGGCCGGGATCGCCCTCGACGCGGTGCTCGCGGACCGTGGTCCCGGGGAACCTCTGGCGCCACGGCCGCAGTGTGCTGCTGGGCAGGGTCCACGGATGCACCACGTGCAGCGGCGCGGAGCGGACCGCGGCCGTGTCGAAGGCGTAGCCGATCAGGTCGTCGGCCGAGGCGTCCGGATCGAGTCCGAGGACGACCGGCAGGTAGGGCGCCGTACTCGGCGGTGAGCCGTCGACGACGGGAACCCGTTCGTCCTCGGGGAGTTCGCCCGCGCGCACCAGGACGACCGGACGGTCGGCGCGGGCCGCGACGCCGAGGGCGACCGAGCCGACCGGGAACCCCGCGCTCCCCGTACGGCCGCGCGAGCCGAGGACCAGCGTCTCCGCCTCGACGGCCGCGGCGAGCAGCGCCGGGACCGCCGGTGTCGCGGTGCGGCGGGCGATGATGTCCAAGGCCGGGTGGGCGTAGGAGAGTTCGATGGCGGCCCGGTCGAGTGCCGCGCGGGTGCGCCCGGCGGGAACGTCGATGTCGTCGATGTCGTCCATGTCGTCGATGTCGAAGACGCCGCCGGGAACGGCCGGTTCGGTCCCCGCGTGCAGCAGCCGCAGGGGGAGCCGGCGGCGCTGCGCCTCGCGGGCTGCCCAGTCGGCCGCGTCCAGGCTGGATCGCGAGCCGTCGATGCCCACGGTGATCGTCCGCGTGTCGGTGCTCATGGCTCCCGCCTTCCCAGGGGGTGCGACCTCGGGCAACTTCCCCTCGTGCGGGGGTCGGTTACGCGCCAGTGCGCGTCGAGTGCTGCTGGATGGGCACAGGTCATGGTGGCTCCTGTTCGCTGCGTGGAGTGGTGCGCGGGTTCCACAGGAGGCGCGGATCAGTCACGCCGGGTGGGCCGAATCGTCCCGGTGCGGGGTCCGTTCGGCCCTCCGCGGGCGGGACCTTGGAGGCGAGGAGGTGAAGATGCGTACCCGGGTACGCGGTTGGCGCTGGCGCCGCAATCCACTGCGCCGCCGCTCGGACGTCGTCGAGGCGTGGACGGTACTGACCGTCGCCGTGCTGCTCTTCGTCGGTGCGCCGTTGGCCGGAGCCGCTGTGGGGTGGTGGCGGTACGAGAGCGCACAGGCACGGGCGGCGACGCAGCGGGCCGAGCGGCAGCGGGTGAGCGCCGTACTCGTCGAGACCGCGCCCGCGGCGGTGCCCTCGCCGCAGGGTGCCAGGCTGCCCACGTTCCGGGTGAAGGTGCGCTGGACCGAGCCGGGCAAGGGGCCCCGGACCGGTGAGGCCCTGGTCCCCGCGGGCGGGCAGCGCGGCGACCGCGTCGCGGTCTGGCTCGATAAGCGCGGCCGGAACGTCGGTCCGCCGGTGAGCACCGGCGCGGTCTGGCAACACGCGCTGACGACGGGCGTGTCGACCGCCGCGGGGGTCGTGGCCGTCGTACTCGCCTGGCACTTCGCCGTACGGCGGATCGCCGCGCGTCGCCGTCTGGCCGAGTGGGAGCGGGAGTGGGCGCGTACGGGGCCCAAGTGGCGACGGCACACGGCTTGATGGCGGGGGGAACCACCCGTCTTGACGGCGACTGCGCCGGATACCACCCCTCCCGCGTCTTTTTCGCGCACCCCGTACTGCGGTCCGGCGCCGGACGCGCCTACGGTGTCGGCAGCGGCCGGTGCGCCATCGACACGGGAAGGACGCCATGCCCACGCTGATCAACCTGTGCGAGGAGCCCGACTTCTGTCTTCGGTTCGTCAACGGGGGCCCGATGGCCGACCGCGCGGTCGATTCCGTACGCGCCCTGTCCCTGGCCGCGGCCGCGGGCGGCTCGC
The DNA here is from genome assembly GCF_007113425.2 of Streptomyces sp. RLB3-17. NCBI lineage: Bacteria > Bacillati > Actinomycetota > Actinomycetes > Kitasatosporales > Streptomycetaceae > Streptomyces > Streptomyces sp. RLB3-17. Next base: position 1,920,044 of record NZ_CP041610.2, read on the forward strand.
TGGGTGATGTGAGGGACGCGCTGGTGGTGATCGGTGACTTCTGGGCTTCCGGGCGGACGTCCGTGCACGAGGGGGTCGAGCCGTTGCTGCGTGAGCTGTCGCGACAGCGGGCCGCCGGACTCGCCGTGGTGGTCGGGCAGCACGGCGCGCAGTCCGTTCCGGTGGTGATCCGCAGCTCGGCCGTCCGCCTCGGCGTACCGCTGCTGACCACGACGAAGGAGCTGCACGACTGGCACGAACTGATCCCGCGGCTGCGCGAGTACCGCTACCGGCAGGCCGAATGGCACGCCGATCAGCTCACCGCGCTCCTGAACCGGCTTCCGGACCGGCTCGCCGACGCGCACACGGTCACGGACGCGGACACGGACGCGATGCAGCGGATCGCGGACTGGCTGGCGGCCGCGGTGGACGCCGAAGTGGTGGTCAGTGATCCCCTGCGCGGTGTACTGGCCGCGGCGCCCGACGTCCTCACCCGGCAGCCCCCTCGCACCGCCTTCCCCCGGACGCGGACGGAGTCGCTCCCGCTGGGCGCCGCCGGTTCCGGCGCGGTGCTGACGGTGACCCCCCGCCGTGCGCTCGACGACGTGCGCACCGAGTTGATGGGGCACGCGGCGAAGGCGCTGGGTCTCATCGACCGGACTCGGTTGCGGGACCAACTGGCGGAGACCCGGCGCGAGGTGCAGCTGAGCGTCCTGCAACTGCTGATGGTGGGTGAGGAGGTGGCGGCCCAGCGCGTACTGGCCGGCCTCGCACCGGGGCTGCTGGCGACCGAGTCGGTGCGTGTCCATGTGATCGACTGCGCGCGGGAGGACCGTGAGGTGGCGCTGCGGCAGGCGGAGGACGCGCTCGCCGGACGCGCGCTGCTGGCGCGGTGCCCGGTGTTCAATCACCTGATCGTGGTCGATCCGCTCCAGACGGACGAGGACGCTCCGGGCGGTGTGTGGCACACGCTGGAGGCGGTCGTCGCCGCACTGCCCGGGCACTGCATGGGCGGCAGCCGGGTGTACGCGCTGAGCAGCGTGGCGGACGCGTACACGCAGGCGGCCGGAACCCTCGTGACGGCGCGCAGGACGGCCGGCCGGGTCGCGCTCGCCGAACAGCGCGCCGACCTGATGGACGTCCTGCCGCCGGCCACGGCCCGACGGTGGGCGGGCACACTGCTGCGCCCGGTGCTCACCCTGCCGGCCGGGCAGCGCGAACAGCTCGTACGGACACTGGAGTTGGGGCTCGAGTTCCCGCACACGGCCGTCGGCCGCCTGCTCGGCATCCACCGCAACACGGTGACGCACCGCATCAGCAAGGGCTTCGGTCTGCTCGGCCTCGACCGCGGCCAGGTCCTGAACCGGGTGGTGGTCTCGACGGCGCTCCAGGTCGTCGTGAAGTACGGTCATGACGCGCACTCGGCCGACCCGGCGGCGGACTTCACCGCCATGGTGTCCGCTCCGGAGGTCCGCGCCTGGGCCGACTCGTTCCTCGAGCCGCTGCGGGCCGACCGCCGCGATCTGCTGCGCACGCTCCGGGTCTGGCTGGAGAACGACACCCACACCGGACGGACGGCCGCCGCCCTTGACGTGGCGCCGGTGACGGTCCGCAGTCACCTGCGGGCCGCCGCGCCGCTGATCCAGCGCCACCTGCCGGTGGGCCCGGACGAGACGGAGGCGCTCGACGGAAACGAGCACGAGCAGGCGCTCAGCGGCGTACGCCCGTTGGCGTTCGCGCTGCACGCCGGCACCGGCCGCCCCTTCCTGCCGGCCGCCTGAGCCCGCCCCTCACCGGCGCCGGACTGTGCACCGGTGAGGTGACGCGCCGCCGTCCTGTGCACCGGAACGGCTCCCGTCCGCCCCGGCGGCGCCTCCGGCGGCCCGACTGTGCACGCGTGACGTGGCACGGCGGGACGGCGCTTCCTAACGTGGCGCTCGCCCGCCCGACGCCGTGTCGGGGCCGGCGCGAAGGAGGTCTCCGTGAACGCCAACCGCTGGTCGCGCAAGAGCGAGGACGACCGGGCCGGGCGACGTGACTGCGGTTGGTCCGTGGCCCTGGCCCTCGGCCCCGGTGGCTGACCGAACGGTGGCCTGGCGGCCCTCCGGCGTCACACGTACGGTGTGATCATCCGCACCCGTGACGTCAAAAGGTGGTCCTTCATGGCCCAGTTCGACCTCCCCCTCGACGAACTTCGCGAATACCGCAGCGCGTCCGCCGAGCCCGAGGACTTCGACACCTTCTGGGCCAAGACCCTCCAGGAGACGCGGGAGCACGACCTCGACGCCCGCTTCGAACCCGTCGAGACGCCGCTCAAGACGGTCAAGGTGTACGACGTGACGTTCGCCGGGTTCGGCGGGCACCCGGTCAAGGGCTGGCTCACGCTGCCCGCCTGGGCGAACTCCGCCCTGCCCACCGTCGTCGAGTTCGTCGGCTACGGCGGCGGTCGCGGCCTCTCGCACACGCATCTGCTGTGGGCCTCGGCGGGCTTCGCGCACTTCGTGATGGACACCCGTGGCCAGGGCAGCGCGTGGGGCGGCGGCGAGACCCCGGACCCGGTGGGCAGCGCGCCCGCGTACCCCGGTTACATGACCCGTGGCATCGACGCCCCCGAGAACTACTACTACCGCCGGGTGTTCACCGACGGCGTGCGCGCGGTGGAGGCGGCCCGCTCGCATCCGCTGGTCGACGCGGAACGCGTGGCGGCCGTCGGCGGGAGTCAGGGCGGCGGGATCACGATCGCGGTGGGCGGTCTGGTCCCCGACCTGGCCGCGATCGCGCCCGACGTGCCGTTCCTGTGCGACTTCCCGCGTGCGACGACGCTGACGGACCGGCACCCGTACCGGGAGATCGGCAACTACCTCAAGACCCACCGCGGCCGCACCGAGGACGTCCTGCGCACGCTGTCCTACTTCGACGGGGTGCACTTCGCGGCGCGCGGGCGGGCGCCGGCCCTCTTCTCGGTCGCGCTGGAGGACCAGACCTGCCCACCCTCCACGATCTTCGCGGCCTTCAACGCCTGGGACCACGAGGACAAGAAGATCGAGGTCTACGACTTCAACGACCACGAGGGCGGCGGCCCCTACCAGGAGGCGGCCAAGCTGTCCTGGCTGCCCGCGCGCCTCTGACGCAGCCGTGCAGAGGTGACGGCGGGTGCTCAGCCCGCCGTTCCGCGTGGTACGACCGTCGCCAGGACCGCGGGCAGGGGGTACCAGTCCGCCGAGACCACGCTCGCGTGCTGCCGGGCGAGGAGGGCGACCCGGTCCAGTGCCTGGGCCTGGGTGGGGTTGGTGGCGTCGATGGCCGGGGGCACGTTCTGACCGTCGGTCATGACGACGAGGTAGTGGCGGTCGTCGTACCAGGCGGTGTCGATGGTGCCGTTCACGTAGGTGGCGGCGTCGCCGTCGAAGATCACGAACCAGGGGCGGATGGCCGGGTCCGTGTAGCGGGTGCGCGGGTCGCCCGTGGCCGCGTTGTGGACGGCGGGGAAGGCGGCCGCCTCGCGCAGCCGCCCGGCCGCGGCGAGGTCGCGGAGGTGGGTGGCGTACTCGCGGTCGGTCCAGAGCGAGTCGAGGGGGTTGCTCTCCTCGACGGTTCCGGGGATCAGCTCGACCATGAACTTGCCCGCGAGGGCCGAGCGGGCGGGCCAGCCGTCGGCGCGTACGGCCGAGTCGAGGTCGGCGTGGGAGCCGACGATGTCGGCGGGGCGCAACAGGGCGTCGCCGAGCTTCGCGGTGAGCAGGGCGTCCAGCTGGGCGGGGCCGCGGCCGTTGTTGGCCTGGAAGCCGTCCTTCATCTCGATCTTCAGCTGGATCGGCCGGTGGCCCGGGTGCGCGTCGTGCCAGGCCTTGATGTCGGAGAGGCAGCCGGCGAGGTCGCGGTTGCGGGACTTGGTGCGCAGTTCGGAGGCGTTCGCCGCGTTCTCGCAGTTGTTGTCGTTGCCGATCGGGTTGCTGTGCGAGACACGCCAGGAGGCGCCGAACACATTGGTCCACACGTCGAGTTCGAGCATTCCGGCGCCGGAGTCCAGCGCGTCGGCGAAGTACGTGTACTTGGCCTTGTCGTAGGAGTTGTGGACCCCGACCGAGGTGCTGGCGGAGTACGAGAGGTCCGCGGCGGTGGCGCCGGGGGCCGTGGTCAGGGCGAGGGCTCCCGCCGTCGCCACCGCGATCCCGGTACGCGCCAACACCCTCACATGTCTGTACATGCTCCCCTGCCTCCTGCGTCTCGGTGGTCAACCGACGTGCAGCGTAGGGGTGTTGGGTGACTTCCGGAAGATCCCGCGGTGAAGGACGACGGGCGACGACGACACATACGGAAGACGGATGCCGTCACACCGCTTCCCTCCAGTCCGACCAGTCGGTACGTTCGGGCCCGGAGTCCCGATGGATGACGGAGGTCCCATGACCCAGCCCGCGCCGCGTGTTCACGGCCACTGCGACGCCCGCTTCGCGGCGGTGCGCACCGCGTTCGAGGAGAACTTCCGGGATCGCGACGAGCTCGGCGCGGCCGTGACCGTCACGCTCGACGGCGAGTCGGTGGTCGACCTGTGGGGCGGTTGGGCCGACGCGGCGCGCACCCGGCCCTGGGAGCGCGAGACCCTGGTCAACGTCTGGTCGACGTCCAAGGGCCCGACCGCGCTGTGCGCGCACATCCTGGCCGATCGCGGGCTGCTCGACTTCGACGCCCCGGTGGCCGCGTACTGGCCGGAGTTCGCGGCGGCGGGCAAGGAGTCCGTGCTCGTACGGCATCTGCTGTCGCACCGCGCGGGGCTGGCCGGGCTGCGTGAGCCGCACGATCTGGCCCAGCTGTGCGACTGGGAGCTGACCGTGGAGCGGCTGGCGGCGCAGGAGCCGTGGTGGGAGCCGGGGACCCGGTCCGGGTACCACGCGCTCACCTTCGGCCATCTGGTGGGAGAGGTGGTGCGGCGGGTCTCCGGGCTGCGGCCGGGCGCGTTCCTGGAACGGGAGGTGACCGGGCCGCTCGGGATCGACTTCACCATCGGACTGCCGGAGAAGGAGACCGAGCGGGCGGCCGAGCTGGTGCATCCGCGGGTCGCGTCGAGCAGTGAACAGGCGGCGATCTTCGCCCAGTTGGCGCCCGCGGCGGTGGCCGCCCTCGCCAACCCGCTGGTCGGCGCCGCCGAGGCCAACACGGCCCGGTGGCGGGCGGCCGAGATACCGGCGGCCAACGGTCACGGCACGGCCCGCGCGGTCGCCGCGCTGTACGGGATCTTCGCCGGACGCGGGGCGTACGGCTCCCGGCAGGTGCTCTCCCCGGAGGCCGCGGAGCGGGTGCGCGAGGGGCAGGGCAGCTGCCGGGACCTGGTGCTCGGCGCCGGGTTCGAGCACGAGACGGAAACCGGTCTCGGACTGTGGCTGAGCGGACCCAATGGCTCGTACGGCCCCAACCCGAGGGCTTTCGGACATGACGGCTTCGGCGGCTCCTGTGGTCTCGCCGACCCGGAGTCGGGCCTCTCCCTGGGGTACGTCATGAACCGGATGGGCCCGCACATCGCCGACGACCCAAGGAAGATGGCGCTCGTGGACGCCCTGTACAGCGCGCTCTGAGGGCGCCCGCGACGCCCGGTGGGTGCGGGCTGAAACCGGCCGAACCGTCCGACCGCTCTTCCCTCGTGGTTTAGACCAATGCTAGATCTGGTGGCGCACAGAGCCCGCACGGCTACGTGTTGTCACCACGATCAGCACGCTCACCACGGTCACCTCTCAGGAGGCGCGGACATGGCCCGCACCACCAGTCCAACCAGCACCCACCCGTCCGACCAGGAGCCCCGCTACGCGCGGATCGCCGCACAACTGCTGGGCGAACTGCGCGACGGGACGGTTCCGCCCGGTGAACGACTGCCGGGAGAAAGGGAGTTGGCCTCGCGCTTCGGCGTCAGCCGCGAGACGGTGCGGCAGGCGCTGCAGCGGCTGCGGCACGACGGTCTCGTCTCCACCGACCGGCGCGGCAGCCACGCCACCCTGCCCGGCACCACGGCCGAGCACATCCCCTCGCTCGACTTCCCCGTCGGCGCGCACACCGCCGAGCCGTGCGCCGTCCACCGCGCCAGCGTCACCTGGGAGGCTCCCCCGCCCGAGCACGCCGAGGCTCTGGGACTCGCGCCGGCCCGGCCGACCCTCGTGCATCGCTACGAGTCGGCCGCGGCGGACGGCAGCGGACTGCGTACGGCCGTCACCTCGTTCTCCGCCGTCGCCGTGACCGAGGTCGAGGAACTCGCCCGCTACCGCGACCGCGCGGACGGCTGCGCGTCGGCGCAGTTGCGGCGGGCGTACGACTGGATGCGCAAGGCCGGTCTGACCCTGCACCACCGGGACGCGATCACCCGGCTCCCGCAGTCCGTGCGGGTCACCCGGCGCGTGCACGATCAGTACGACCGGCCCCTGGAGATCACCGAGCTGGTGGTGGAGGCACAACAGGACGCGCTTGTCTACGAGTTCACACTGCCGGCAGCGGGGTGAAACCGGTCCGAGGACGCAGTCACGTGACAGATCCCAGGAGCGCCGTACGCGACTAGGTTCGGGACATGACCACCAACGACGCACAGCAGATCGAGCGGGCCAACGCCACGGGCCGCGTCCCGGTCGTCTTCGTCCACGGCCTGTGGCTGCTGCCGAGCAGCTGGGACCGGTGGACCGCGCACTTCGAGCAGGCGGGCTACGCGCCGGTCTCCCTGTCCTGGCCCGACGACCCCGACACGGTCGAGGAGGCCAACGCCCACCCGGAGGTCCTCGCCGGCAAGACGGTCGGGCAGGTCGCCGACCATCTGGAGTCACTGATCGGCGGCCTGGAGAAGAAGCCGGCGGTCATCGGCCACTCCTTCGGTGGACTGCTCACCCAGATCCTCGCCGGCCGGGGCCGGTCCGCCGTCTCGGTGGCGATCGACCCGGCACCGTTCCGGGGCGTGCTGCCGCTGCCGATCTCGTCGCTGCGCTCCGCCGCGCCGGTCCTGGGCAACCCGGCCAACCGGCACCGGGCCGTCCCGCTCACCTTCGACCAGTTCCGTTACGGCTTCGCCAACGCGGTGAGCGAGGAGGAGGCCAAGGAGCTGTACGACACGTTCGCCGTACCCGCGCCGGGCGCCCCGCTCTTCCAGGCCGCCACGGCGAACTTCAACCCGTGGACCGAGGTCAAGGTCGACGCCGAGAACCCCGACCGCGGCCCGCTGCTCATCATCTCGGGCGAGAAGGACCACACCGTGCCGTGGGCGATCGCGAACGCCTCGTACAAGAAGCAGCAGCACAACCCGGGCGTCACCGAGATCACCGAGATCCCGGGCCGTGGACACGCGCTGACCATCGACCACGGCTGGCAGGAGGTCGCCGACACCGCGCTGGAGTTCGTCCGCCGCTTCGCCTGACCTCCCGCGACAGCGCGGGTCAGCCGGAACCTGAAGCGGCATCCGAAGCGGCGGCGGAGGCGCCGCCGCTTCGGGTGGCCACGACCATCCGGCATCGCGGGCTGCCGTCACGCCGCCACCCGAACTCGGGCAGCGCCAGGAGCTCCACCTCGAACCCCGCCCGCCTCAGCTCCCGCTGTACGTCGCCGAGCCGGAACGCCCGGTAGTACATGACGAACGGTGGCCGCCAGACCGCGTTGCGCACCCGCATCGCCGCGTCGAAGCCCCACAGGGCCCAGTACCACGGCGAACTCGGGCGCGGCGGGGCCGTGACGGGGAACGCGAAGCGGCCGCCCGGTCGCAGGACGGAGTGGACCTGGGCGAACAGCCCCGGCAGCTCGCGCGGCAGGAAGTGCCCGAACGCGCCGAAGCTGACGACGAGGTCGAAGACGGAGCCGAAGGGCAGGGCACGCGCGTCACCCCGTACCCACGCGAGGCGCGGCGACATCCCCTGGTCCACGCCCTCGTACGATCCGGGGCTCGCCCCCGCTCGCGCGCCGGGCCGCGGGCGCGTTTCGGCGCCGGGGAGCGCGACCCCCGGCGCGTCCGCTTCCGTACGCTTCAGTCCCCCCGTACCCGTCCGCTCCCGTCCCACGGCCAGCATCCCCGCGCTGATGTCGACCCCGGTGACCCGACCCCGGCACAGTCCGCTCAGCACCTCCATGCCCGCGCCCGTGCCGCAGCACAGGTCGAGACCGTGGTCGAACGGGCAGATGGGGCCCAGTGCGCGGGCCACGGCGTCGAGGATCGCGTCCGGAGTCCGGAACGGCGTGTGGTCGAACTTGGGCGCGAGCAGGTCATAGCCGTGCTCGACGGAGGACAGGGCCTGCGCGGCGAGTTCGCGGAGGGTGGGACCTTGCGGGGTGAACATCGCCCTCAGCTTAGGGGCAGCGCGCGCCCCGGGCGCCGGTCTAGGGTCCCGTTCATGACTTCGTTCCGTCCCGCCCCCGCCTGGCTGGCCGACGCCGTCTTTTACCAGATCTATCCGCAGTCCTTCGCCGACTCGAACGGCGACGGCATCGGCGACTTCGACGGGATCGCCGAGCGCCTCGACCACCTCGCGTGGCTGGGCGTGAACACCGTGTGGCTGAACCCGTGCTTCGTCTCACCGTTCCGCGACGCCGGGTACGACGTCAGCGACTACCTGGCCGTCGCACCGCGCTACGGCTCCCTCGACGACCTGGCCAAGCTGGTCGACGAGGCGGGCCGGCGCGGCATCCGGGTCCTGCTGGATCTCGTGGCAGGGCACACCTCCGACGAGCACCCGTGGTTCGAGGCCGCCGCGCACGACCCGACCGACGACCGGTACATCTGGGCGGCCGAGGGCCGTCCCGACGGCTTCGTCCCCTCCCCCGGCACCCGTCCGGGCGCGTACCTGCCGAACTTCTTCGCCTTCCAGCCCGCCCTCAACTTCGGCTACGCGCGGGCGGATCCGGCCGAGCCCTGGCGCCTGCCGGTCGACGCCGAGGGGCCGCGCGCCAACCGGGCGGCGCTGCGCACGATCATGGACCACTGGCTGGGTCTCGGCCTGTCCGGCTTCCGTGTCGACATGGCCGCCTCGCTCGTCAAGGACGATCCGGACAAGACGGAAACCGCCAAGGTCTGGGCCGAGTTGCGCCACTGGCTGGACGACGCGCATCCGGACGCGGTGCTGCTCTCGGAGTGGGGCGAGCCGGAGGTGTCCGTCCCGGCGGGCTTCCACGCGGACTTCTTCCTCCAGTTCGGCGGCCCCACCGACGGCCTCGCCCTGCGCTCGCTGTGGAGCAACGGTGAAGGGACGGTCAACGAGAGCTGGGACCCGCTCGACTGCTTCTTCGACCGGAGTGGCCGGGGTTCGCCGCGCCCCTTCCTCGAAGCCTGGGAGAAGGCGGCCACCGCGCTCGGCGCGAGCGGTTTCATCTCCCTGCCCACCGCCAACCACGACTTCTCCCGCCTCAACTGCGGCCCGCGCACACCCGAGCAACTGCCCGCCGCCTTCGCGTTCCAGCTCACCTGGCCGACGCTCCCGGCGATCTACTACGGCGACGAGATCGGCATGCGCCACCTTCCGGGCCTGCCCGACCAGGAGGGCAGCGTCCTCGGCCCCCGCTACAACCGCGCGGGCTCCCGCACACCGATGCAGTGGGACGAGGGCCCGAACGCCGGTTTCTCCACGGCCGCGCCGGACCGCCTCTACCTCCCCGTCGACCCGTCGCCCACCCGCCCGACCGTCGCCGCCCAGCGCGCCGACGACACCTCGCTCCTCCACCTCGTACGCCGCCTCGTCACCCTGCGCACCCACACCCCACAACTCGGCTCCCGGGGCTCGGTGGAGGTGCTGCACGCCGGCCATCCGTTCGTGTACCTGCGCGGCGGACGGTACCTCGTGGTCATCAACCCACGGGAGCGGAGCGCGAGTTGTGCCTACGACGGCGCCCGCGCCGGGGTGCCCCTGGAGGCCGACGGGGTCACGGTGAACGGCTCCACGATCACCGCCGAGGGCTTCGCGTACGGGATCTTCGACCTGGGCGCCGACCGCTAGTCGCCGTCCCTGCCCCGGTCCAGGAACGCGCACACCGCCTCCGTGAACGCCTGAGGCGCCGCGCTGTGGATGAGGTGTCCGACGGGGATCGTGACGACTCGCCCGCCGGGGACGCGGCGGGCGAGTTCGGCGATGCCGTCCTGGGGCACGTGGCTGGCGGGTCCGCCGGCCAGCACCAGTGTGTCGGCGGTGATCCTGCTCAGTCCCTCGAGCCAGGCCGGGTCGGGCGTGTCGATCTGCCTTCTGATGGCCACCACCATGTCCCAGTCGAAGGTGAGTTCGCCGTCCGGCCTGGTCGGGGTGGTCTTCTCGCGGGGCCACGGAACCGGCACGTCCTCCAGGACGAGCCGGCTCACCCGCTCCGGTCGCTCCTGAGCGAGCAGGTAGGCCACGACCCCGCCCATGGAGTGTCCGATCAGGTCCACCGTGCCGAGTCCCAGGACGTCGAGGAACCGGAGCACGTCGGCGCGCATGAGTTCGAGCGAGTACTCCCCCGGCCAGTCGCTCCGCCCGTGGCCGCGCAGATCGAGCGCGTAGACCCGTCGTCCGCGGGCGAGGGCGGGCACGACCTCGCCCCAGTCGGTGCTGTCCTCCCCGAGCGCGTGCAACAGGACGAGCGGCGCGGCTGACTCCTGCCCCCACACCCGGCAGACGAGCCGGACCCCTCCCACATCAACCGTACGGTGATCAACCATGCGGGAGAGGATATGCGTCGGTCGTCGCCCGTCGGCCCCGGCGTCGGAGGCCCCGGCGGCTCAGCCGACCGTGAGGACGATGGCGCCGGAGTAGACGCCTCCTGCCTCGATGGCCGTCTGCGTGCCGTCGACCGTCATGGTCACGGACTTGCCGCTCGCCGCCCGCACCGCCGCGTCGGCGGCGAGCGTCAGCCTGGTCAGGTGCGAGGTGCCGGTCACGGTCCAGGTCGAGCCGCTGTTCAGCCGGACGATCACGCCGTTGTTGACGGCGGGCTTGACGGTGTTGGTGACCTGACCCAGCTCGTAGAAGTTCGAGGAGTCGATCGTGTCGACGCGGTGCTTGGCCTCCGTGGCCGAGATGACGCCCCGCACGGTCGAGTCCTCGAAGGTGAGGACCATGTTCTTGCCCGCGCGCACGCCGTTGTAGAAGTCGCCCGCCAGCGCGATGGAGGTGAAGGTGGCGGCGCCGTCGGCCGTGTGGACCGAGGTCGGGTCGAAGGAGCCGTCCTTGGCGGGGTCGCCCGTGGGTTCGGTGTAGACGCCGACGTTCATCATCTTGCCGTCGACGTTCACCGGACCCGGGTCGTCGCTCTCGATCATCTGCAGGATGATCCCGTTGCCGGGGTTGAGCTGCGCGCCGTCCGAACCGTCCACCGTGATCGAGGTCTGCTGCCCCTTGTTGAGGAAGGTGGTCTGCGCGGAGGTGATGACCGTGCCGCCGTCCAGCTTCAGGGTGCCGGCGCCGAAGAACATGAAGCCGAAATGGCCCGAGTTGACGACCGTGATCCGGGCCGGGACGGCCGCGAGTTCGGCCTTGGTCAGGCCGAGGCCGAGCGAGAAGTTGAGCGCCGCGACGGCTTCGCGGGTGCTGTCGCCGTAGTGGATGGAGGCGGCCGGGCCCGCGCAGATGGTGGCGTAGCTGCCGACGTCGAACTGCGAGCCGAGCACGCGGACGGTGGCGTCCCCGATGGCGTAGGTGCCGTAGCCGTACGTTCCCGTGTTGCCGACGCTGCTGTTGATCGCCGTCAGCTGGAGTCCGCTGCCGCCCTCCACCGACAGGGCTCCCCAGGTCTCCGAGTGCACGGTCGAGTTGATGTACGTCGCCTTGGTGCCGGCGCCGATGAGGTTGGTGGCGCGGACATTGCCGTCCAGGCCCAGCATCCACGGCACGGACTCCATGTACGGGGTCTCCACGGTCGCCCGGTAGTCGGCGGGGAGCGTGCCGTTGCGGGCCCGCAGGCGGGAGTTCTTCACGATGACGTTGGCGCCGTCGTCCGCGACGACCGTCGTGCGCACCACGCCCTTGTTGGTGATCCTGGCGCCGTCCACGACGAGTGTCGTGGCCGAACCGGTGCCGACGACCGCGGCGCCGTATCCCGCGAAGTCGCAACGCCCGTTGCCCGTGAGGGAGATGGCGGGGCTCTTGAGCGTGTAGGTGCCGTCCTTCACGAAGACACCGTCGAAGCACTCGCCGGTGGAGGTGATCGCGACGTTGCGGGCGAGGGTGTCGGTGAGGGTGCCGCCGCCGACGCCGGACAGGACGGACTTGGCGCGGTCCACGCCGTCGGCGCCCACGTAAAGGGCCTGCCGGAAGGGGAAGGTGACGGTCTGGTAGGTGACCGCGTTGGCCTCCGCCACGGTGAGCACGATGTCGCCCTGGTAGGTGCCGGCGGAGATCAGCGTCTCGGTTCCGCCCGTCTCGGTGAGGAGCTCCCCGGTCTCGACCCCGTCGACGGTGAGGGTGACGCTGTACCCGTCGGGCGCGGTGACCTTTCCGCCTTCGGCTATGGACAGTTCACTCACGCGCGTGGTCGCCGAGAGCTGGTACGCCTCGCCGGCCCCCACGGAGATCTTGTCCGCCTTGGTCGTCTTCGCGGTGGATCCCGCGGCCAGGGCGGGGGTCGCCGAAGCGAGCAGGGCTCCGGCCGTGGCCGTACCGGCGATCAGGAACGAACGTCGGGTGATCAGCGTCATCGCATGCCTTCCCAGAGATCGAGTGCGCGATTGCGCAGCGTGACCGGCCGGCCGTCGGATTCATGAGGGGCGACGGCTCGGGCGGAGGCACCAAAGGTGCGCGTGAGAAAGTCAATCAGCCCTGCACACAAGGGAATAGCCACCTTGTGGACACATACCGGAGGGCGATGTCTCGGATCGTGCGGCCCGCTTCATGGCCGTCACACAGCGTGTTCACAGACGGGTCGGCGGGGAGCACACGTCGGTGCGGCGGACGACCTGGAGCCGTCCGCCGCACCGTGCCCACCGTGCTCGCCGCGCCCGGGACTACGCCGGTGCGACCATCCCCGCCGACAGGTCGATGTCCGCCCCGCACAGCCCCGGCATCGCGAGCATCGCCACCAGCGCCCGGGCGACCTCGTCCTCCTCCACGAGCCGGCCCAGCGCGGCGCGCGAGGCGAAGTCCCGCTCGGCGGCCTCGACGCTCGTCCCGGTCAGCTCTGCCGTCAGCCGGAAGTTGCGATCCATGCGCGGCCCCCGAACCGGCCCGGGAGAAAGGGAGTTGACCGCGACACCGTGCGGCCCGACCTCGCCCGCCAGCGTCCGGGTCAGACCGAGGAGCGCCATCTTGGAGGCGGTGTACGGGGTGCGGTTCAGCAGCGGCCGCTTCCCACTCACGGAGGCGATGTTGACGATGTCACCGCCGCCGGCCGCGATCATGGGCGGCAGGAAGGCTCGGCACATCAGGTACACCCCGCGGACGTTGGCGGCGAACACCTCGTCCCACTCCTCGGGCTCGACGTCGGTGAGCGGGCGTACCGGTCCCGCGACTCCGGCGTTGTTGACGAGCAACGACACCTCCTCGTCGGCGAGTTCGAGGGCCAGGGCGCGCACCGACTCCGGGTCGGAGACGTCACACACCGCCGTACGGGCCCCTCCGCCCGCCTTGGCCACCCGCGCCGCGGCGTCCGCGAGAGCCCGCTCGCCGCGGCCGACGAGGATCACCCTGGCCCCGGCTCCCGCCAGGGCGAGCGCGAAGGCCCGCCCCAGCGGTCCGCCGCCGCCCGTGATCAGTGCCGTACGCCCGTGGAGGGTCATGCCGTGTTCCACGGCAGTTCGTCGCCCGCGGCCTTCGCCGCCCGTACGTCACCGGAGCGGGCGTGCCCCTCGAACAGCTCGACGCGGGAGGCGCGCCCGCACAGCCGGCCGAGCAGGGCCCCCGAGCCGGTGTCCGTGACCTCCTGATAGGTGACCGTCTTGAGGTACTTCCCCACCCACAGGCCACCGGTGTAGCGGGCGGCGCCCCGGGTCGGCAGCACATGGTTCGTGCCGATGACCTTGTCGCCGAAGGACACACAGGTGCCCTCGCCCAGGAAGAGCGCGCCGTACTGCGTCATCCTGCGCAGGGCCTCGCGCGGCTCGGCGGTCAGGACCTCGACGTGCTCGAAGGCGAACGCGTCGGCGAGCGCGTACAGCTCGTCGCGGGAGTCCACGACGTGCACCTGCCCGTGGTCGCGCCAGGCGGGCTCCGCGAAATCGCGCGTGGGCATGCCGGGGAGGAGCCGCTCGACCTCGGCGATGGTCTTCTCGGCGATCTCGCGGGAGGTGGTGATCAGGACGGCCGGGGAGTCGGGGCCGTGCTCGGCCTGGGAGAGCAGGTCGACGGCGCACACGAAGGGGTCGGCGGCGCTGTCGGCGAGGACCAGGATCTCCGTCGGGCCCGCGAAGAGGTCGATGCCGATCTCGCCGAACAGCTGCCGCTTGGCCTCGGCGACATAGGCGTTGCCCGGCCCGGCGATCAGGTTCACCGGCTCCATCGTGTCCGTGCCGACGGCCATCGCGGCGACGGCCTGCACCCCGCCCAGCAGCCAGATCTCGTCCGCACCCGCGAGATGCGCGGCGGCGACGGTGGCCGCGGGGACCTCGCCGTGGATCGGGGGCGTACAGGCGACGACCCGCGGCACGCCCGCGACCTTCGCCGTGACGATGGTCATGTGCGCGGACGCGGTGAGCGGGTAGCGGCCACCGGGGATGTACGCGCCCGCCGCCCGCACCGGAATGTGCTTCTGCCCGAGCCTGACGCCCGGCAGGGTCTCCACCTCGAACTCGCCCATCGAGTCGAGCTGGTGGCGGGCGAAGGAGCGCACCTGGTCCTGCACGAAGCGGATGTCGTCGATGACCTGGCGCGGAACCGAGGCGACGATCTTCTCGATCTCCTCGGCGGAGAGCCGGAAGGCGTCGGGGCTCCACCGGTCGAACTTCTCGGAGTACGCGCGCACGGCCGCGTCGCCGCGCTCGCGGACGTCCGCGATGACGCCCGCCACGGTCTCGCGCACCTGGTCGAGCGAGGCGGTGACCTCCGCCCCCGGTACGGCGTGCTTCAGGATCGTTGCCACAACTGCGGCCTCTCTGCGGGTGGTTGACGGCGGTCGGCGGACAGGCCCTAAACGGGGGGTGCGACGAACAGCACGTCGGGATCGTTGAACTGCTCCTTGGCCACCGACTCGCTCATGGGGTCGGCGGTGCCCCACTGGTCCTGGGTGATCGGGTCGTCCACGTCGTGGCGTCCCGGGTGCCACAGGTCCTCCTCCAGGACCGCGAGTTCGGTCGTGTACTCGACCGTGTTGCCGTGCGGGTCGTGGAAGTAGGAGAAGGTGTTGTCGCCGGCGAGATGGCGGCCCGGACCCCAGGTGAGCCGGGTCCCGGCGCGCAGTGCCCGCCCCGTACCGCGCATGTACTCCTCCACTCCGCGCATCTCGAACGAGGCGTGGTGCAGGGAGACATGGGGTCCGCGCGCGATGGCGAAGGAGTGGTGGAGCGGGCTGCACCGCAGGAAGTACATGAGGTCGCCCATGTGCGGCGAGTACAGGGTGTCGGTGAGCCGGAATCCGAGGTGCCGGACGTAGAAGTCCCTCAGCCTCTCCGGGTCCTGCGAGTTGACCACGCAGTGCGAGAGGCGCACCGGGATCGCCTCGCGCTCCTCGATCCTGCGGTGTGCGCGCGTCTCGACGTCGGCCGACACCTCCACGACCCGGCCGTCCGGGTCGAAGAAGCGGAAGCCGTAGCCGCCTCCGGGCGTGTCCAAAGCCCCCGGCTCGCCGATGAGTCGAACCCCGGACCGCCCGAGGCGCGGATGCAGCTCGTCCACCGCGGCCGGTGAGGCGGCGCCGAAGGCGACCAGGTCCATCCGCTTCCGCTCGTCCTCGCGGATGCGGACGATGTACTGCTCGGGGCTGCCCTCGGCGGCGAAGAAGGCGATCCCGCTGTCGCCGGCGACCTCGGTCAGACCCCAGGTGGTGCCGTAGAAGGCGCGCTGCCGGGCGAAGTCCGGTACGGCCAGGTCGACATGGCGGAGATGGGTGATGGGCTGGAAGGTGCTGGTCACTGTCCGCTCCTGACGGTGTTGCGCTGGTGGCCGAGGCCCGTGATCTCCGCCTCCATGACGTCTCCGGGCCGGAGGAAGACACCCCAGTGCGCGCCGTTGCCCGCCGGGGAACCGGTGAGCAGCAGGTCGCCGGGGCGCAGGGTGGTGGTCGTGGAGACGTAGGCGATGAGCCGGGGAATGTCGAAGATCATGTCCTTGGTGGACTCGTCCTGGCGCACGGTCCCGTTGTGGCGCAGGGTGATCCGGACGTCCGCGTCTTCGGTGGGGTTGCCGACGAAGGCGGCCGGTACGAGGAAGGGGCCGGTCGGCAGGAAGGTGTCGGCGTTCTTCGCGGTGAACCAGTCGGTGCCGATCGCCTTGAGGTCGGGCCGGTAGAGCCGGTCACGGGTGGTGAGGTCGTTGCAGATGGTGTAGGCGGCGACGTACGACATCGCGTCCTCGGCGGGGATGTGCTTGCCCGTCCTGCCGATGACGAGGGCGAGTTCGAGTTCCCAGTCGTGCTGCTCACCGAGCGCGGGCAGCACGATGTCGTCGTACGGGCCGCAGATCGCGCGGGGCGAGCCGAGGAAGACGTACGGGACGCCGCTGCGGATCCGCTCGTCCATCATCCGCTCGGCGTCCGCGCGGGCCTCCTCGGGCGTGGCGCCGTGCACGCTCTCCTTCTCGGCGGCGACCAGGTCCACCACGTGCTTGCGGTAGTTGGCGCCGCTCTGCAGGACCTGGCCGGGCTCGATGGGGGCGAGGACGCGGAGGTCGGCCAGGGCGTGCCAGGCGCCGGCGGTCTCCTGGGCGAGGCCGGCCAGGCGCGGGAAGAGGGCCTCCCAGTCCTCGACGACCGCGCGCACGGACGGGGCCAGGTCGGACAGGTCGCGTACCCGGGGCCCGACGACCAGGCCCGGGAAGACCAGGGAGCCGTCCCCGAAGGTGCCGAGGGCGAACGGCCCGGTGTGGGAGGGAATTCGGTCGGGCACAGGCTGTCTCCTCGTACGGCGGGTGGCTTGCCGTCGACGCTAGGCAGCGCGGGGGCGGGGCGGAAATGGCGATCCGCGATGCCTGCCATCAGGGGGCGGGAGGCCGTGTGATCAGCGGCCCATCGTCGTACGGGATGGATGACGTCCCCCTTGCCGATGCCTCGATCCGTTGACCCTGCAACGACCCTCCGAGCAGGCTCGGAGCACCATCGGACCTGAGGAGCGAGTGTGATCGTCGAGCATGCCGAACTGACTGTGGAAGCCGGTCGTGAGCGGGTTTTCGAGGCCGTCTTCGACAAGGCCCGCGAGGTGCTCGCCGAGGCGGACGGGTTCCGCTGGACCGAGCTGCTGCGCTGCGAGGAGCGCCCGGACCGCTATCTGCTGCTGGTCGGCTGGACGTCCGTGGAGGCGCACACGGTCGGCTTCCGCAGCTCCGAGCGCTTCCAGCGGTGGCGCGCCCTGGTCGGGCCGTTCTTCGCCGAGCCGCCCGCCGTCGCGCACTACCGCGCGCTCGGCGGCCGCTTCACCGCCTGACCGCACCCCGCCCGCACCTCTGTTCTTCTTCTACGTTCGCAAGGATCGCCCATGGCCGTACACAAGGTGCTCGTCGTCGGCGGCGGCATCACCGGTAGCGTGCTGTCGCTCGCGCTCGCCCAGCGGGGCGCCGAGGTCGAGCTCGCCGAGATATCGCCCCAGTGGTTCGGTGTGGGCCACGGCATCACCGTCCAGGGCAACGCGCTCAAGGCGCTGCGCTCGGTGGGCGTGCTCGACCGGGTGCTCGCCCGGGCCGTCCCGTTCGACGTGATGCGGCTGCGCCGGGCCGACGGCGGACTGCTCGCCGAGCTGCGCACCCCGCACACCGGCGGTGCCGAGCTGCCGTCGACGGCGGGCGCGCTGCGCTCGGACCTTCAGGACGCGCTGTGCGACGCGGTCCACGCGCGGGGGGTGCGCGTCCGGCTCGCGCTGAGCGTGGCGAAGCTCGACCAGTCCCCCGGCCATGTGGACGTCACGTTCACCGACGGCACCAGTGGCCGCTACGACCTCGTGGTCGGCGCCGACGGCATCAACTCGCGGATGCGGCAGCTGATCGGCATCACCACCAGGCCCCGCCCGGTGGGTATGTCGATCTTCCGGGTGGTCGCGCAGCGGCCGCCCGAGATGGACTGCGCGGAGGTCTACTACGGCGGACCGCGCTACAAGGCCGGCTACAGCCCGATCTCGCCCGACCAGTGCTACGCCTACCTGCTCGACGAGAACCTCGACGCCTCGCTGATCGGTCCGCGCGCCCCGCTGTCGCTGCTGCGTGAGCGCGGCGCCGGGTACGGCGGCACCTGGGGCAGGATCCTCGCCTCGCTGCCGCAGGACACCCCGGTCGACTACCGGTGGATCGAGGCGATCCTCGTCGACGAGCCCTGGTACCGGGGCCGTACGGTGATCATCGGGGACGCCGCGCACGCCTGCCCGCCGCTGATCGCGCAGGGCGCCGCGATGTGCGCCGAGGACGCGGTCGTGCTCGCGGAACTCGTCACCGGCGGGGCGCCCCTGGAGAAGGCGCTCGACACGTTCATGGCGCGCCGGCTGCCCAGGGTGCGGGTGGTGCTGGAGAACTCGCTGCGGCTCGCCGACTGGGAGATCCATCCGGAGACGCCCGGCGCGGACCCCGGCCGGATCATGTCGGAGACCCTGGACTATCTGACGGCCGCCGCATGAACGTCCCCGTCGTGGACTTCCACGGTCACCTCGCCGTCCCCGCCGCCGACGCGCTGTGCGCGGGCACGCCCGGCCTGGCCGCCGAGCTGGCCGCCGAAGCGCGGGCGCACTCCCCCACGTCGCTGGCGGTCAACCGCGCCCAACTTCAGCGTCTCGCACCGAGGTTGACGGATGTCACGACCAGGCTCGCCGACCTGGACGCGATGGGTGTCGACCTCCAGGTGGTCGGCCCGATGCCGATGCACCACTACTGGGCGGACGCGGATCTCGCCGTACGCCTGGCGCGCACGGTCAACGAGGCCGTGGCCGAGCACTGCGCGGTGGCGCCGGAGCGGCTGTACGGCCTGGGCACGGTCCCGCTCCAGCATCCCGACCTCGCCGTCGCGCTGCTCGACAAGGCGGTCACGGAGTACGGCCTGTACGGGATCAGCGTGTCCACGACCGTGGACGGACGGGAACTCGCGGACCCCGCGCACGACCCCGTATGGCGGCGGGTCGAGGAACTCGGCGCGGTCGTCCTCGTGCACCCCTGGGGCTGCTCGCTCGGGGAACGGCTGGCCACGCACTACCTCGGCAACACGGTCGGGCAACCCCTCGAGACGACGGTCGCGCTCTCGCACCTCATCTTCAGCGGTGTCCTGGACCGCTTCCCGCGCCTCAAGCTCGTCGCCGCGCACGGCGGGGGCTATCTGCCGACGTACATCGGCCGTTCCGACCACGCCTGGCACATGCGCGAGGACGCGCGCGGCTGCGCTCGGCCGCCGAGCGCGTATCTGCGGCGCATGTGGTTCGACGCGCTCGTCTACACCCCGGGCGGACTGCGCCATCTGGTCGAGGAGGTCGGCGCGGACCGGGTCGTCCTCGGCACCGATCATCCCTTCGACATGGGCGTCGAGGACCCGGTGGCCCGGCTGGACGCCGCCGGGCTGTCCTCGGCCGACCGTGTCGCCGTCGCCGGGGGCAACGCTCTCGACCTGCTGCAGAAAGGACGTACTCGATGAGCCTGGGTCCGATTGAGGAAGAGCTCGCCAAGGCCCGTTCCGCCTACCGGAACTGGGGCCGTTGGGGTGAGGACGACGTGCTGGGCACGCTCAATTTCATCGACGACGCGATACGGGCGCACGCGGCGGGCCTGGTCCGGCGGGGCCGGTCGTTCTCGCTCTCCCAGGAGTTCAACGAGGGGGGTCCGCAGCGCGGTTTCCGTGGCCGGATCAACCCCGTCCACTACATGAAGGACACCGGTTCGGACGCCGCCGCCGGGACGCAGGGCTTCCCGCACGGCTTCGGGGGCGCCGACGACCATGTCGTGATGCCGCTCCAGGCCTCCACCCAGTGGGACGGCCTCGGGCACATCTACGACAACAAGCAGGCCTGGAACGGGCGTCCGTGCACCATCGTCAACGGCGACGGGGACTCGGTCACCGGCATCGAGCACATGAAGGACGCCTTCACCGGGCGCGGTGTCCTGCTCGACGTGGGCCGCGCCGTCGGCGACGAACACGGCGAACTCCCGGACGGTTTCGCGATCCTGGAGGAGCATCTGCGCGCCACGATCGAGGCGCAGGGCGCCACCTCCTCCGTACGGCGCGGCGATCTGGTCCTCATCAGGACAGGGCAGTTGGGGCGAGTACGGCGACTCGGCGCGTGGGGCGGTTACGCCGCCGGGGACGCCCCGGGCCTCTCCTTCACCACGCTCGGCTGGCTGCACCGTACGGAGATCGCCGCGATCGCCTCCGACACGTGGGGACTCGAAGTACGCCCGTACGAGTTCGCCCAGCCCGCGATGTCCCCGCTGCACCAGATCGCCATCCCCAACATGGGCCTCCCGCTGGGTGAGATGTGGGACCTGGAGGAGCTGGCGGAGGACTGCGCCGCCGACGGTGTCCACGAGTTCCTGCTGATCGCGGCGCCGCTGCCGGTCACCGGCGCGGTGGGCGCCCCCGTCAATCCGATCGCGATCAAGTGAGTACGAGCGTGCACATCGACCGTTTCTCAGGCACCCTCCGCTTCCCCGGCGACGCGGACTTCGCGGAGGCGTGTTTCGGCCGGGTCTTCAACGCCCACCGGCCGTCGGACCGTACCCCCGCCGCCGTGCTGACGGCCGGGTCCGAACAGGACGTCGTCGACGGCGTACGCCTCGCCCTGGAGCGGGGCTGGCAGGTCGCCGTCCGCTCCGGCGGGCACAGCTGGGCCGCCTGGTCGGTGCGCGCGGACGCGCTGCTGATCGACCTCGGGGGCCTGCGCGAGATGGCGTACGACCCGCGGACCGGGATCGTGACGGCGACCCCCGGCATCAAGGGCGGCGACGAGCTCAACCCGTATCTCGGAGAGTTCGGGCGCTTCTTCAACGGCGGGCACTGTCCCTCCGTCGGCATCGGCGGCTTTCTGCTCCAGGGCGGACAGGGCTGGAACGCGCGCGGCTGGGGCTGGGCGGCCGAGAACGTCGTCGCGATCGACGTCGTCACCGCCGAGGGCGAGCTGGTGCGTGCGGACGAGACGCACCACAGCGACCTGTTCTGGGCGGCGCGCGGCGCGGGTCCTGGCTTCTTCGGGGTCGTCACCCGCTTCCATCTGCGCACCCGCCCGCTGCCGATGCATCTGGCGCACACCGTCCACGCCTACCCACTGGGCCTCTTCGACGAGGTCATGACCTGGCTGCACGGCATGCACCACACCGTCTCCGACCTGGTGGAGATCGTCGCCCTGACACAGACCCCGCCCACCGGGGACGGGCCGGTGCTGCTGGTCACGGGCGTGTCGATGACCGACACCGCCGAGCAGGCCGCCGAGGCGCTGGCCCCGCTGCACGCCAACCCGTACGCGGACCGCGCGCTGCTGCGGATCGAGGCGCAGCCGACCACCCTGGCCGAACAGCTTCGGGGCCAGCGCCTCGCCAACCCCGAGGGCCACCGCTATCTCGTCGACAACGCCTGGCTGACCGGGTCAGCCGCCGAGGTCGTGCCGGCGATCCGGAAGGCGTTCACCGAGCAGCCGACCCGGCGGACCTTCACCATCTGGTTCTCGATGGCCCCGCTGCGTGAACTCCCGGACATGGCCTTCTCGTTGCAGTCCGAGATCTACTGCGCCACCTACGTCGTCCACGACGATCCCGGGCGCGACGCCGAGCTGCGCGGCTGGCTCGACGAGGCGATGGCGGCGATGCGGCCGGTGACCGCGGGCCAGTACCTCGGGGACTCCGACTTCACCGTGCGGCAGCTGAGGTTCATGGGTGACGCGCAGTGGGAGCGGCTTCAGGAGATCCGGGCGGCTCGCGACCCGAAGGGCCTTTTCGTGGGCCATCTGAGCGCCGGGCCCGTCACCAACACCAACGACTGGGAGCGATAGGGCATGCGGTTCACGACATACGCGTACGAGGGTGTGGAGCGCGCCGGGGTCGTGCGGGACGGGATCATCCATCCGCTCCCGCCGGGCACGACCGTCCTGTCGCTCGTCGAGCAGCAGACGCTTCATGCCGCCGGCGGCGAAGCGCTCTCCGTCGAGAGTGACTTGACGGTGGATCAGGTGCGTCTGCTGCCCCCGCTGAAGCCGCCGTCCATCCGGGACTTCGTCGGTTTCGAGGCGCACATCGAGGGG
Organism: Streptomyces sp. RLB3-17; assembly: GCF_007113425.2. Taxonomy (NCBI): domain Bacteria; kingdom Bacillati; phylum Actinomycetota; class Actinomycetes; order Kitasatosporales; family Streptomycetaceae; genus Streptomyces; species Streptomyces sp. RLB3-17. The sequence goes on from NZ_CP041610.2 coordinate 1,942,272, forward strand.
GTCGCCAGGTCGCTGGACGGCCTGGAGCAGGTGCCCGAGGAGTGGTACCGGGCGCCGAACTTCTACTTCACCAACCCGCACGCGGCCTACGGCGCGCACGACGACGTTCCGGTACCTGCGGGCTGCTCGGTGCTCGACTTCGAGCTGGAGGTGGGCGCGGTCGTCGGCCGTGCGGGCCGGGACCTCACGCCCGAGCGGGCCCGCGAGCACATCGTCGGCTATCTCGTCTTCAACGACTGGTCGGCGCGCGATCTGCAGAAGCCGGAGAAGAACCTCGGTCTCGGCTTCTCCAAGGGCAAGGACTTCGCGAACACCCTCGGCCCGTATCTGGTCACGGCCGACGAAGTGGCGGACCGGCGCGACCCGGACGGCTTCCTCGACCTGGAGATGACGGTCACCCTGAACGGCGAGCTGATCGGCCGCGACACCCTCGCCAACGTCTCCTGGACCTTCGAGGAGATGGTCGCCTACGCCACCCGTGACGCCTGGGTGCGCCCCGGCGACATCCTCGGCTCGGGCACCTGCGGCTGGGGGGCGCTCGCGGAGTTCTGGGGACGCGTCGGGGAACGTACGCCGCCGCCCCTGAAGCCCGGCGACGAGGTGACGCTCACCGTGGAGCGCCTCGGCAGCGTCTCCAACCGGATCGTCCCCGGGCGCGCGGACGTGTATCTGCCGCGGGCCCGCAAGCGCGGCCGGACGCCCCGGCCGTAACCCTCCGTACCCCTTTCGACCTGCACACATCCGGGGATCCGATGGCAGCCATCGGATCCCTGTGAGTTGTCCCCCGGACCCTTCCTCGGCGGGAACCCGGTCGTTACGCTCCCGTTTCACCGAGCTTCAACGACGCGGCCGGAAGGAGACACACATGGGTCTCGGAGCGATCGACCTGAATCTCCTGGTGGCGCTGGAAGCCCTCCTGGAGGAGAAGAACGTCACCCACGCCGGGGTGCGGCTGTCCACCAGCCAGTCCGCGATGAGCGGCTCGCTGGCCCGGCTGCGGCGGCACTTCAACGACGAGCTGCTGGTGCGGGTGGGCCGCGAGTACGAGCTGACGCCGCTCGCGGAGCGCCTGCTGCCGGTCGTCCAGGCCTCCCTGCACAAGGCCGAGGAGGCGCTCTCGCTGACCCGGCACTTCGAGCCCGCACGCAGCCGGCAGCGCTTCTCGGTGGTGATGTCGGACTATGTGATGACGGTGTTCGTGGAGCCGCTGCTGCGGGCCATCGCGCAGGAGGCGCCGGGCGTCCGCATCGACTTCCACCCCATCGTGGACGGGCAGTTGGAGACGGAGACCCATCTGCGCTGTCACGACCTGATGATCGTGCCGCTCGGGTACCAGCTGCCGGGGGTCAGCGAGGCCGTGATGCACGACCGGTTCGTGTGTCTCGTCGACCCCGACAACCCGCGGCTGGTGGACGGGCGGCTCGCCCTGCGCGACCTGGCGGAGATGCCGCACGCCGCGTGCGGCATCGGCAAGCTCACTCCGGCCGACCGCCAGCTGGAGACCCTCGGCATCACGCCCAGGGTGCAGGTCAGTACGCCCGGCTTCAACGTGCTGCCGTTCCTGGTGAGCGGCACCGACCTGGTCGCCCTGGTGCCCGAGCGGCTCGCCCGGCGCTACGAGGGCTTCGCCCGCTGTGCCGTCGTACCGACGCCGTTCCCGGACGTGCCGCTCGTGGAGGCCATGTACTGGCACCACAACCGGCACGCGGATCCCGCGCACCGGTGGCTGCGCGAGACGGTCCGCAAGGTGGGCGCGTCGCTGGACGATCCCGCGCCCGCGGAGATCGCCGACGTGGATGCCAGCCATGGCGAACGCGCGTTTCCGGAGCTGGCCCCGGCTTCCTAGCGTGGGGAGCGAACCCCCGCCCCCTTGGAGGAAGCCGTGAGCCGCACGCGCCTGGCCGGTCGTACCGTCGTCGTCACCGGAGCCGCACAGGGCCAGGGAGCCGTGGAGGTGGCCGCGGCGGCCCACGAGGGTGCCTCGGTGGTCGCCACGGACGTCCTCGACGAGCCCGGCGAGAAGCTCGCCGCCGCCCTGCGCGCCGAGGGCCTCGACGTGCGCTACCACCACCTGGACGTGTCGTCCCCGGACGACTGGGCGGCCCTGGCGACCTCCCTGGAGGCCGTGCACGGGCTCGTCAACAACGCCGGGATCCCCATGCGGGCCCGCCTCGGCGCGGTCGAACTCGCCGACTGGAACCGGGCGTTCGCGGTGAACACCACCGGCCCGATGCTCGGCGTCCAGGCCCTCGCCCCGCTGATGCCCCCAGGGTCCTCGATCGTGAACGTCGGCTCGGTGGCCGGTCTCACCGCCCATCACGCGGTGGCGTACACGGCGAGCAAGTGGGCGCTGCGGGGCCTGTCGAAGGTGGCCGCGCTGGAACTGGCGCCGCGCGGCATCCGTACGAACGTGATCCACCCCGGTTACATCGAGACGCCCCTGATGGCGACGGCCAACCCGGTCTTCACACGGGCGCACCTCTCGATGACTCCGCAAGGCCGCCCGGGCAGCTGCGAGGAGGTCGCTCCGCTGGTCGTGTATCTACTTTCCGACGAGTCGTCCTACGTGAACGGCGCGGAGATCACCGTGGACGGCGGCTACTCCGCACACGGCGGCGTGAAGGCGATCACGAACGCGCTCGACTCGGTGTGACCACCCGGCCCGGGGACGGTCGCCCCGGACGGGTTCCTACGCCGATCGGCACTGCGCGAGCCGCTTCTCCAGAAAGCGCCGCTCGGCGGCGTTCTCCACGAGCTCCAGCGCCCGGTCGTACGCCTCGGCCGCCTCCGCCGGGTGTCCCACGCGGCGCAGCAGATCCGCGCGGGTGGCGGGCAGCAGGTGGTAGCCGTCCAGCTCGCCCTCCCGCTCCAGCTCCGCGACGAGCGCCAGCCCCGCTTCCGGGCCCTCGGACATGCCCACCGCCACCGCACGGTTGAGCCGCACCACGGCGGAGGGCACGAAGCGCGCCAGTTCCCCGTACAGCGCGGCGATGTCGGCCCAGTCCGTGTCCTCGGCCGTCGCGGCGGTGGTGTGGCAGGCGGCGATGGCGGCCTGGATCTGGTAGGGCCCCGGGCGTCCGCGGCGCAGGGCGTTCTCCAGGAGGGCGGCGCCCTCGTCGACGGCGGCCTTGTCCCAGGCGGTACGGTCCTGGTCCTCCAGCGTCACCAGCTCGCCGGCCGCGTCCACCCGGGTGGCGCGCCGGGCGTCGTGCAGCAGCAGGAGGGCGAGCAGACCGAGGACCTCGGGTTCGTCGGGCATCAGTCGGGCCAGGACCCGGGCGAGCCGGACGGCCTCCGCGCAGAGGTTCGTGCGCACGAGGTCGGCGCCGGCCGTGGCGGCGTACCCCTCGTTGAAGAGCAGGTAGACCACGCCGAGGACGCCGGTGGTGCGTTCGGGCAGCAGATGCGCGGGCGGTACGCGGTAGGGGATGCCGGCGTTGCGGATCTTCCGTTTGGCGCGCACCAGGCGCTGCGCCATGGTCGCCTCGGGCACGAGGAAGGCGCGGGCGATCTCGGGGGTGGTGAGTCCGGCGAGGGTGCGCAGGGTCAGTGCCACCCGGGCCTCGATGGGGAGCGCCGGGTGGCAGCAGGTGAAGACGAGGCGCAGCCGGTCGTCCCGGACGCCGCTGTCGTCGCCGTCGTACTCGGGGTCCCCGGGCCCCTCGTCCCGTGCCAGCACCGCCGCCTCCCGCAGTTTCTGGGCCCCCACCGCCTCGCGGCGCAGCACGTCCAAGGCCCGGTGGCGTGCGGTCGTGGTGAGCCAGGCGCCGGGGCGGCGCGGCACTCCGTCGCGCCGCCACCGGTCCAGGGCCTGGGCGAAGGCGTCCTGTGCGCACTCCTCGGCGAGGTCCCAGTCGCCGGTCACCCTGATCAGGGTGGCGACGACCTGACCCCATTCCTCGCGGAAGGCGGCGGCGACCGCCGCCTCCACTTCGCCGATGTCGTTCACTCCCAGACCGGCCGCACCTCGACCGAGCCGCCGCCCAGCGCCGCCGGATGCCGGGACGCGAGCGCGATGGCCTCGTCGAGGTCGGCGACCTCGATGAGGTCGAAGCCGGCCACGTACTCCTTGGACTCCACGAACGGCCCGTCGCTGAGCAGGACTTCGTCGCCCTGGACACGGACGGTGGTGGCGTCGGTGGACGGTCGCAGCCGTGCGCCGCCCTTGACGATGTCGCGGCTGCGGACCTCGTCGATGTACGAGGTGAAGCGGGGATCGTCGGCGATCTGCGCGGGGCTCAGCTCCTCGCCGCCGACGGGAGTGCAGATGAACAGGACGTACTTCATGACAGGCCCTCCGTGACGCCGGTGTCGAACGGGATCGAGGTGTGCTGGTGGACGATCTGCCAGCGGTCGCCCGCGGCGCGGTAGCCGGTGGTCACCCGGGCGGTGGTGTCGAGCGGTTCACCGGTGGCGAGCGTGGCGCGGATCCGTACGAGCGCGTGGCTGAAGGCGACGCTCTCGTCGATCCGTACGCGGAAGTCGGACACCTCGCGGTGCACGGGCCCGCTCAGGGTGGAGAACCACAGCTCCTCCGCCTTGCGCAGGGCTTCGACGCCGCTCTGTTCCAGACCGCTCACGGGGTGGAACACCTCGACGTCGGGGGCGTAGCAGGCCATCGCCCGGTCGAAGTCCCGATCCCGGCCGGCGGCGGTGAGTTCCGCGTCGAGCCGACGGATCTCGGTCTCGGCGTCCTCGTCGTCCCAGAAGGCGCGCACCTCCATGGCGCCGATGGTCGCCACGGGGTGCTGCGCGGCCACCTCGACGGCCTCCTCCAGGCTGTCGCAGTCGAGGATGTCGTATCCGGCGACGTACTCCTTCGTCTCGGCGAACGGCCCGTCGGTGCGCAGCACCTCGCCGTCGCGCACCCGCACGGTGACCGCCTCGGCGGGGAGCCGAAGCCGGTGGCCGTGCAGCCGGACGCCGCTGCGGGCGCCGTGTTCCTCGACCCAGGGCTCGACGGGGGCCATGCCCGAGGCGTCGGCGGTGTCGTCGCCGCAGACCAGCAACATGTACTTCATGGTTCCTCCCGGTGCTCATGAACTTCCTACACCCCACCGACGAACGGGACCGCGCCGAATCGACACCCTGGGCACGCGGAGAGGCCGGGACCCGGGTCCCGGCCTCTCCGTGAAGTTCCGCGCTACGCGGTAGCCGCCCGCACCGACGGCTCACCGCCGGCGCCGACCGCCGCCCGGGCGGTGTTCTTGCGCACCAGCAGCAGGGTGACCAGCGCGCCGAGCAGGGAGGCGCAGCCGCAGATCACCACGCCGAGGGCCATGCCGTGGCCGAGCGCGGTCTGCGCGGCGGCCCTGGCGCTGTCGCTGCCCGCGTTGACCACGGCGAGCGGGCCCGCGGCGGCCTCCATGCCGGCGTCCGCGCCGTTGAGCTTGCCCACCAGGGCGGAGGACGCGGCGCTCATCGCGATGGTGCTGATGACGGCCGGGCCGAGGCCCTGGCCGAACTCGCGGACCAGGCTGGTGGCGCCGCTGGCCATGCCGGTCATGTGGATCGGTACGGCGTTCACGGCGGCCGAGGTCAGTGAGGAGACGACGCAGATGAAGCCGATGCCGAGCAGCAGCACCGGGCCGATGAAGGCGGCGAGGGAGGTCGTGGTGATGGGCAGTGCGGCGATCCAGAACTGTCCCGCGGCCATCGGCAGCAGTCCGCCCATCAGGAGCCAGCGGGCGTCGACGCGGGTGAGCATCCTGCTGAGCACCGGTGCCAGGAGCAGCGGGATCAGCTGGAGGATCACGAACGGCATGCTGGCGCGCAGCGCGCTCAGATGCATCACGGCGCCGAGGCGGATGGAGACGCAGTACGCGGTGCCGATGAAGCCGAACATGCCGGCCAGGGCGACGACGGCCGCCGCGGCGAAGGACGGGATCCTCAGCAGGTCCAGGTTGAACATGGGTGAGGCGGCGCGGGTCTCGGCGACGACGAAGCCGACGAGGGCCACCGCCGCGAGGGCCAGCGAGCCGACGATCGCCGCGCTGCCCCAGCCGCGGTCGCCGCCCTCGATGATGCCCCAGAGCAGGGCGGTGAGGCCGACGGCGATGGTGATCTGGCCCGGCCAGTCCAGGGCGCGGCCCTCGGGGGCCTTGGAGTCGGTGACCAGTTTCCAGCAGGCGACCGCGACCGCCAGGCCGAGGACGACGGGCGGCACGAACGCCCAGCGGAAGTCGGCGACCGTGGCGAGCACCCCGGAGGACAGCGGTCCCACCGCGGAGGCGAGGGAGATGCTGAGCGCCCAGGTGGAGACCGCCTTGGCGCGGTCCTTGCCGTCCGGGGTGGCGGCCGCGATGACCGCGAGGGAACTGGGGAAGAGTGCCGCGGCGCCGATACCGGCCAGCGCCTGTCCGGTCCACATCATGGTGATGTTCTGGGAGGTGGCGTTGAGGAGTTCACCGAGCGCCAGGACGAGGCCGCCGAGCACCAGCAGGCGCTTGCGGCCGAAGAGGTCTCCGACCACACCGAAATTCAGTTCAAGAATGGCGGTGGGGAGAATGAAGGCGGACGTGACCCAGGCGACCTGGGAACCGGACGCCCCGAAGGCGGCCTGGATTTCACCATTGATGGGGGACGGAACGGTAATGCACAGTTGCGCGGCGGCGACTGCGAGACAGCAGGCTATGAGTGTTCCGAGGTCCAGTTTCTTCAAAGAGGCCGTGGAGATGGAATCCGTCATCGTGCGTGCCCTCACTCTGCGTTTTTCTCTATGAGTTCGATGAGATTTCCCTCGGGGTCGGTGACCCAGGCCATGCGAATACCGGGTTCGGGGGAAGGGCCCGGTTTCATGGCCTCGCCCGCTCCGTGCGCCACCAAGGCCGCGTAGACGGGGTCGAGTTCCGGGGTGGTGACCGCGAAGTGCCCGTATCCCTCGGTGAGGGCGGCGGTCAGCGGGTCCGGGGCCCGCAGCCCCGGCGCGGATCCGGACCTGGCGAGGAGTTCGATCCGCCAGCCGTGCGGATGTTCCAGGACGACGGCGCTCAGACCGGGTCCTTCGAGGGTGAACTCGAAGACGGTCCTGAGTCCGAACGCCTCCTGGTACCAGATGGTCTGGGCGGGCAGATCGCGTACGTTGACGCCCACGTGGTCGAGTCGGACGGTCACCGGCGCTCAGCCGGCCATCGCGCTGTCGCCACCGTCGACCATCAGGTTGGCGCCGTTGACGAACGCCGCCTCGTCGGAGCAGAGGAAGGCGGCGGCGCGCGCGATGTCCTCGGGCTCCCCCACCCGGCCCACCGGGATCCGCGCCTCCAGCTGCGCCTTCGGTCCGTCCGGGTCGTCGAGGAAGGGCGCGGTCGCGGAGGTGCGGGTCATACCGGGGGCGATGGTGTTGACCCGGATGTGGTGCGGGGCGCCGGCCGCGCACAGATGCTTGCTCATCGCCAGCACCCCGCCCTTGGCGGCGCCGTGCGGGACCATCGGCATGAAGGGGGCGCCCCGGACGGCGGCCACCGAGGCGACGTTGAGGACGGCTCCGCCGCCGCGGGCGATCAGGTGCGGCCAGGCCGCCTGCGTACAGAAGTAGGGGATGTCGAGCTCGTTCTTGATGGTGAAGTACCAGTCCTCGGCCGGCATGGTCGCGAACGGCCCGTTCCGCAGTGCGGAGGCGTTGTTGTAGAGGATGTCGATCCCGCCGAGGACCTCGATCCCCGCGTCGATCCACTCACGGGCGCCCGCCTCGGTGGAGAGGTCCACCGGGGCGAGGGACCGCATGACACCGCCGGCCTTCTCGACGAGTTCCACCGTTTCCGCGGCGGCGTCGGCATCGAGGTCGCAGCCGAATACGGTGGCGCCTTCCGCGGCGAATACCTGGGCCGCGGCCCGCCCTATTCCGGCCCCCGTTCCGCTGATGAAAGCGATTTTTCCGGCCAGTCGACCCATGATTGCCATGTCCCTTGTCCAGTGCCGCCGGTGTGCGGTGCTGGAAGCGTAGGGACGGCCATTGACCAGAACAAGAAAAGGGTCGGCGCAGGGGCATCGCGGTGTCGTATGGCTGGTATGCGGTGCGGTGGCGTACGGCGGTATGCGCGCGGTCAGCCGTGGGAGGTGCCCAGCCGTACCGGAAGTGCGCGCACGCTGTTGCCGACGAAACTGGAGTGCCGGGAGAGTTCCGCCTCCGTCACGGCGAGGTCGAGGTCGGGGTAGCGGGTGAACAGCCGCTCCAGGGCGATGGTCGCCTCCATGCGTGCCAGCGGGGCGCCGAGGCAGTAGTGGGCGCCGTGCCCGAGGGAGAGGTGTCGGGCGGCGCCGGACCTGCCGGGCCGGGTGACGTCGAAGCGGTCGGCGTCCGGGCCGTGCACGGACGGGTCGCGCCCCGCCGCCGAGTAACCGGCCAGCACGGGCGTCCCCTTGGGGATCACCGTGCCGTCGACGGTCAGGTCCCGCACCGGATAGCGGAAGGGGAAGTAGCTGACGGGCGCGTCCCAGCGCAGGGTCTCCTCGACCACGTCCGCCCAGCCCACCCCGCCCTCGCCCTTCATGACCAGCTCCAGCTGGTCCCGATGGCCGCAGAGCGCCCGTACCGCGTTGGTGAGGAGGTTGAGGGTGGTCTCGTGCCCCGCGATGATCATCAGTACCAGGGTGCCGATCAGCTCCTCCTGGCTGAGCCTATCGCCCTCCTCGTCCCGGGCGGCGATCAGCGCGCTGGTGAGGTCGTCGCCCGGCCGCTCGCCCCGCGCGACGGCCACGGCGGCGAGCACGGCGACGAGTTCACGGTTGGCCGCCAGGGCCTTCTCGGGGCCGATGTCGGTGGCGACCACCTGGTTCGACAGGTGGTGCAGCCGGTCGCGGTGCTCCGCGTCCACCCCGAGCAGTTCCCCGATGACCCCCATGGGCAGCGGCATCGCGAAGTGCCGCCGCAGATCGGCGACTCCGCCGTCCCGCTCGGCCGCGGCCCGGAGTTCTTCGAGCAGTCCCGCCGTCAACTCCTCGATCCGGGGCCGCAGTTCCTCGACCCGGCGCGCGGTGAACGCCTTGCTCACGAGCGAGCGCAGGCGCCGGTGGTCCTCGCCGTCCGCGGTCGTCATCCCCCGTACGGTCGCGAAGGTCGCGAGCGGCCACCCCGGCGCTATCCGCCCCTCCCGCAGCGCGGTGAAGTGCTCGGCGCCCTTGGCGACTTCGGGATGCGCGAGGAAGTCCTTCAACGCCTCGTGACCGAGCACCGCCATGCCCGCCACCTCGCCGGGCAGCACCACCGCCGCGACGGCGCTCCGCTCGAGCAGCCGCGCGTTGTCGGCGTGCGGACAGCCACCGGCCGGGTCCATGCGGTGCGGCATGACGGGAGAGGTGTCCACCGGAGGTCTCCTTATGGGCGTGGGGAGTCGGGCGCGGGCGCTGCGAACCGTTACGACGAAGGATTCTGCCCGCTCGGCCTCGTGACCGACAGCGAGGGCGCACGCGCCGATCCGCGGTTCTTCCCCCGGATGAGCCCGCGTCCACGGTTGGATGGTTCCATGACCGACGAGCACGAGCGGATGATGCGGGCCAACCAGGCCAACTGGGACGCGCGGACCCCCGTCCATCTCGCCAGCCGGTTCTACGGGCTGGGCGAGAAGCTCGACCCGGCGCGCTGGTTCGCCGCCTTCGAGTGGGAGGACCTCGGGGACCTGGCCGGCCTCGACGTGCTCCATCTCCAGTGCCATCTCGGCACCGAGACGATCGCCTTCGCCGAGCGCGGCGCGCGGACCGTCGGCCTGGACATCTCCGAGGCGTCCGTGGCGGCCGCTGCCGGCATCGCGGCACGGGCGGGCGCCGACGTGACGTACGTACGGGCCAATGTGTACGACGCCGTCGAAGCCCTGGACGGGCGGCGGTTCGACGTGATCTACACCGGCAAGGGCGCCCTGTGCTATCTGCCCGACCTGGACCGCTGGGCCACCGTCGTCGCTCAACTGCTGCGCCCGGGAGGGAGGTTGTACATCGCCGAGTTCCATCCGCTGCTCAACGCGCTGGGCCCCAAGCCCGCCGAGGGCGAGGGCACCGAACTGCTGCTGCGCCACGACTACCTGGGCGGCCGGGACGCCGTGCACCGGAACGCGACCTACACGTACACCGACGGACCGGCCGTCGAGGGCGCGACCGACAGTTACGAGTGGATGCACGGAATGGACGAGGTCATCAACGCGTTGACGACAGCGGGACTCGGTATCCGCCGACTCCGGGAGAGCGACGAGCTTCCCTGGCCGCGCTGGCCGCAGATGGTCCGTACGCCGTCCGGCTGGTGGCGCCTGCCGGAGGGGGAGCCGCGCATTCCGCTGCTCTACGGCCTCCTGGCCAACCGTTGAGAGACAGATCACAGCCACTTCGCCACAGGCCGTGGTAGTCTGCGTTCAGCACTTGTGTACGCCCCGTCTCGGGCGCCGGTGCTGAATCCCCTTCTTTCGCTGACATGCCCGTCGCGTTTCCGATCGGGCGACCAGCTTCTTCGCATCACCTTCCGAGCGCGGTCAGCCGTAGCTCCTTCAGGTGATCTTCCCCGCCGCACCGAGGCGTGAGCACGCCGCCTCCCCCCGGCACACCCCTCCCTTCTTCATGACCTCATGTTTCCGTCCTCGAAAGGACCACCTCTCATGACCACCACACTCGAACACCCTCCCGTACAGAAGCAGCTCCCGGCCCACGCCACCGGTGTCCTCGACATCGCGCACAACGGGCAGGGGTACCTGCGCGCCGCCGAGAGCTGCCTGCCCACGCCGACCGACGTCCAGGTCTCCGCCGCGCTGATCCGCCGTCACGGCCTGCGCAAGGGCGACACCGTCGAAGGCGTACGCGGCGGACCCCGCGCCCTCGCCGAGGTCGAGCGGATCAACGGCCGCACCCCCGAAGAGCTGCGCCGCCGCCCGCACTTCCACGACCTCACCCCGCTGCACCCGCGCGACCGGCTCCGCCTGGAGCACCCGGCGAGCGGCATGGCCGGACGCGTCGTCGACCTGGTCTCCCCCGTCGGCAAGGGCCAGCGCGGTCTGATCGTCGCCCCGCCCAAGACCGGCAAGACGGTACTGCTCCAGCAGCTCGCCGCCGCCGTCGCGGGCAACCACCCCGAATGCCATCTGATCGTGCTGCTCCTCGACGAGCGGCCCGAAGAGGTCACCGACATGCGGCGCTCCGTCCGCGGCGAGGTCTACGCCTCGACCTTCGACAAGACGCCGAAGCAGCACATCGCCCTGGCCGAGCTCGTCGTCGAGCGCGCCAAGCGGCTCGTCGAACAGGGCGAGGACGTCGTCATCCTGATGGACTCGCTCACCCGGCTGTGCCGCGCGCACAACAACGCGGCCGCTTCCGGTGGCCGCACCCTCAGCGGCGGCGTCGACGCCGCCGCGGTGCACGGTCCCAAGCGGTTCTTCGGCGCCGCGCGCCTCGCCGAGGAGGGCGGCTCGCTCACCATCCTCGCCACCGCCCTGGTGGAGACCGGCTCCCGTGCCGACGACTACTTCTTCGAGGAGCTCAAGAGCACCGGCAACATGGAGCTCCGCCTCGACCGTACCCTCGCCTCACGGCGTGTGTTCCCGGCCGTGGACATCATCCCTTCCGGCACCCGCCGCGAGGAACTGCTCCTGCCCGGGGCCGAGTTGACAGCCGTACGCGGCCTGCGACGCGCCCTGCAGACCCGGGACGCCCAGGCCGCCCTGGACACCCTGCTGGAGCGGCTGCGCGCCACGCCGGACAACGCGACCTTCCTGCGTCAGGTCCAGCCGACCCTGCCCACCGCCTGACCCCACCGCGAATCCGCCGCGCCGGACCCCCGGACCTCTCCCGCGTGTGGCATCCGGGTACTGCATCCCCTCGCTCGGGCCTGGCACCCCGGCGCACGGCGACTCCGTTCCTACGTTGACGGTATGACAATCGGATTCCCATCCCGGATGGTCGTCTCGTTGACCGCCTTCTCCTGCTCCGCCCTCTGTGTGGCCGGAGCACTGGCCCTCGCGCCGAGTCCGGCCCTCGCCCGCCTCGGTACGGGCCTGCCGAGACCCATGGCCGCCCAGACGCCCTACCTCCAGCGGGCCGGGACGCAGGTACGCACACGGTCCGACGCCCCCGCGCTGCCGGACATCTCGGCGCTGTCGTGGATGGTGGCCGACTCAGACACCGGCGAGGTGCTCGCCGCGCACGACGCGCACCGCAAGCTGCCGCCCGCCAGCACCCTCAAGACCCTCTTCGCGCTCACCGTGCTCCCGGCGCTGCCCGCCGGCATCCAGCACACCGTCAAGGAGGAGGAACTGGAGGGGATCGGCGACGGCAGCAGCCTGGTGGGCGTGGCCGCGGGGCACACCTACAGCGTGTCCGACCTGTGGCGCGGGGTCTTCCTCAACTCCGGCAACGACGCCGTGCACGTACTGGCCGCGATGAACGGCGGCTGGCACCGGACGGCGGTCCGGATGCAGGCCAAGGCCCGCTCGCTGGGCGCCCTCGACACCCATGTCGAGTCGCCCGACGGCTACGACACCCCCGGCCAGGTCTCGTCGGCGTACGACCTCGCGGTCTTCGGACGGGCCGGCCTGCGCAACCCGGAGTTCGCGCGCTACTGCTCCACCGCCCAGGCCACCTTCCCCGGCGACGGCTACCCGTACCAGATCCAGAACACCAACCGGCTGCTGACCGGCGCCGACGGGGTGGCGCCCTACCCGGGCCTGATCGGCGTCAAGAACGGCTACACCACCAACGCGGGCAACACGCTCGTCGCCGCCGCGCACCGGGGCGGACGTACCCTCCTCGTCACGGTGATGAACCCTCAGGCGGGTGGCGGCACCACGGTGTACGAGGAGGCCCGCTCGCTGCTCGACTGGGGCTTCGCGGCCGCCGGGCACGTCGAACCCGTCGGATCGCTCCCCGACAGCCGGCCCGCCCCGGCGGCGGGCGCCTCGCCCGTACAGGCGAGGACCGGGTCCGCGGGCGGACCCGACGGTGGCTGGCCGGAGGCGGCCGGAATCCTGGGCGCCGCGGGTCTGGGCGCGGGCGGAGTGGCCCTCGCTCTGCGCCTCAAGGGCGTGCGGGCCACCCGCGACTGACCCGCCGGCAGCCACAGCAACAGCCCCAGTGTGATCCACGTGTACGTGTTGCTGCCGAGGAATCCGTCGAGGCCGGAGGAGTCGTCGAACCAGAGCCACACCACGCTGCTGCACAGCACCGCGTACAGGGCCGCCGCGACTCGCGCCCGGTGCCGGTGCAACAGTACGGCGAAGGACGGCAGCAGCCAGACGAGGTGGTGCACCCAGGTGATCGGGCTGAGGAGGCAGGCGGCGAGCCCGGTGAGGGCGAACGCGGCCGTCCAGTCCTCGTCGGCCAGCGCCCACGAGGTCCGCCATGCCCACACGCACAGGATCAGCAGGGCGGTCGCCGCCCACACGGCCCGACTCGGTTCGCCCGGTGCGGCGAGCCGGGCCAGGACGCCCTGCAGCGACTGGTTGGAGACATAGGCGAGTCGCCCGATGCGATTGGTGTCCCACAGTGCCTCGGACCAGTAGAAACGCGAGGCGTCCGGCGCCGCCCAGGCCGCGAGACCGGTGGCCGCGGCGGCGACGGCCGTCGCGACGCCGGCGGCGCGCCAGCGGCGGCCGAGCAGCAGCAGACCGATGAAGAGCGCGGGGGTGAGCTTGATCGCGGCGGCCAGCCCGATGCCGGCGCCCGCCCGGCGTCCCCGGCCGGTCGACAGCAGCCAGGCGTCGCTCAGGACGAGGGCCAGCAGCAGGAGGTTGACCTGCCCGAAACTGAAGGTGTCGCGGACCGGTTCGAGCAGGGTCAGCAGACAGGCCGCGAGGGCGTAGCCGTACCAGCCGTAGCGGCGCAGCGCGGGCCCGACCAGGATCCACACCACGACCGCCAGCGCCACGAGATTGAGCACCACGGAGACGGCGATCGCGATGCGCAGCCCGACAAGCGCCATCGGCAGCATGGTCACGGCCGCGAACGGCGGATAGGTGAATCCGTACGTGGTTCCCGGCACCCAGTAGTCGTAGATCCGGCCGCCGTGGTGGACCCAGGCGTCGACGGTGCCGTAGTAGACGCGCAGATCGAACCAGTCGCGCAGCAGCGGCACGGTCGCGGTGAACACGCCCACCGAGACGGCGAGAGAGAGCAGGCCGAGCAGCCGTCGGCCGTCGGTGTCCAGTTCTCTCATGCCGTCCGTCCCAGCACCGGCGGCTGCGCCGGCTCCTCGGCCCGGGCGGCCTGACGGGCCTGCCAGAGCACGACGAGGGCGAGCGCGCCGCCGGACACGGCCAGCACCACCTGATCCACGTCCGGCGGTCCGCCGCTGGGCAGTACGGCGAGCGCGAGTACCGCACTGGCCGCCGCGACCCGGTGGCGCACCGAGCCGTTGGGCGCCGCGGCGGCGATGAGGAACAGGCCCCACAGGGCGTACCAGGGGCGGATCGCGGGTCCGAACACGGCGACCGCGCCCAGGCTCAGGCCCAGCGCGTAGATGGGGCCCGGCCGCAGGCGCAGCCATATGAACAGGACGACCAGGACGGTCACCACCAGCCCGGTCGCGTGCCAGACGGGCATCGCCAGCGGGGCGAGACCGCTGCCGAGATCCTCCAACAGGGCGCCGGTGGCGCGGCCGAGGACGCTGGTGGGCGACCAGTTGTGCGGGGAGACGGGGGTCTTCAGGGCCGCTACCCAGCCGTACCCCGTGCCCGTCACGGCGGTCACCGCGGCCGTGGTGGCGAGCGCGACCCCGGTCGTGGTCAGGACCGTGCGCAGTACTCCGCGACGCCCGCGCAGCGCCACCACCGCCAGCAGGCCGAGTGCAGCCGGCGCCTTGACCAGTGCGGCGAGGGTGATGAGGACGACGCCCAGCAGGTGCCATCGGCCGCGCGCGGCGACCAGGCCGACGCCGAGCAGTCCCAGCATGATGGCGTCGTTGTGCGCACCGGCCACCAGGTGCAGCAACACGAGCGGGTTGAGCGCGCCGAGCCACAGCGCGGCGGCCGGGTCGGCACCGCTGTGCCGGGCGAGGCGGGGCAGCGCCGCCGCCATCAGGCCGACGCCGAGCAGCGCGACCAGGCGCATGCCGAGCAGGCCGGCCGGTATCTCCCCGCGGGTGAGGCCGGCCAGCGCGGAGGCGACGGCGAGGAAGACCGGACCGTACGGCGTCGTGGTCTGCTGCCACACCGGTGCCACCTCGTCGGCGAGCGGCCCGCCGAGCTGCGCGGGCCCGTTGGCGTACACGTCGATGTGCGCGTCGACCATGGCGCCCTGCGCGAGATAGCTGTACACGTCCCTGCTGAACAGCGGCGGCGCGAGCAGCAGCGGCGCCGCCCACGTGGCGAGCACCAGGAGCAGTGCGCGTGGCGTCGGCGGCTCCGGGCCGCGTACGACCTTGCCGAGCAGCACCCACGCGGCGATCAGCAGGACGACGCCGAAGTAGACCCCGACCACGCCGAGTACGGCACGCGCGGAGCCGGGGTCGAGGAAGTCCCGCGTGGGCAGGGCGCCGGCCGTCTCACCGCCGAGCGCGAGGAAGGCGGTACCGGTCAGGCCCAGGGCCTGACAGCGGTGGAGATCGAGGGGAGCCTTGGCCAACACTTGGCAAGCGTGTCAAGGGCGGGTGGCCGGAAAGCGACGTCGTGCCTTCCCTGCGGGGTCCGTAGAGTTACCTCCGTGTGGTGCTTCGCCGGGTGCGGGTGCGTTGTGGCTTGTCGCGCCCACGCGGCGGAGCCGCATATTGTCACAGCCCCGCGCCCCTGACGGGGCGCTCCACCGGGCCGGGACGGGGTGAACCCCGCCCGTACGGACTCAGAACACCGACACGCCCGTCAGTGTCGTGAAGCGGTCCAGGGCCGCCACGCCCGCCACCGAGTTGCCCCGCTCGTCCAGACCGGGGCTCCAGACGCACAGGGTGCAGCGGCCGGGGACCACCGCGATGATGCCGCCGCCGACGCCGCTCTTGCCGGGGAGGCCGACGCGGTAGGCGAAGTCGCCCGCCGCGTCGTACGTGCCGCAGGTCAGCATGACCGCGTTGACCTGCTTGGCCTGGCTCTGGGTGAGCAGTCGGGAGCCGTCGGCGCGCAGGCCGTGCCGGGCCAGGAAGCTCGTGGCGAGGGCGAGGTCGGCGCAGGACGCCTCGATCGAGCACTGGCGGAAGTACTGCTCGAGGAGGACCGGTACCGGGTTGTCGATGTTGCCGTACGAGGCCATGAAGTGGGCGAGGGCCGCGTTGCGGTCGCCGTGGGTGGCCTCGGAGGCGGCCACCTCCTTGTCGAAGGTGAGTTCGGCGTTGCCGCTCTCCGCACGGAGGAAGGCCAGCAGGGTGCCGGCCGCGTCGCCGGTACGGGTCTGGAGCCGGTCGGTGACGACCAGGGCGCCCGCGTTGATGAACGGATTGCGCGGGATGCCGTTCTCGTACTCCAGCTGCACCAGCGAGTTGAAGGGGTTGCCGGACGGTTCGCGACCGACGTGTTCCCACAGTTCGTCGCCCTCACGGGCCAGGTCGAGGGCGAGGGTGAAGACCTTGGTGATGGACTGCGTGGAGAACGGCTGCCGCCAGTCCCCCACGCCGTACACCGTGCCGTCGATCTCGGCCACGGCCATGCCGAAGCGCCGGGGGTCGCAGGCGGCCAGCGCCGGGATGTAGTCGGCGGGCCGCCCCCGGCCGGGTGTCTGTCCGATCTCGGTGGCGATGCGCTCCAGGACCGGCTGGAAGGTCGGGGACGGCGGATACGGCGGATACGACGAAGACACAGCCATGATCACCATTGTGCCGCCGGACCGGTCCTGGTGCGCATCGGGTCACACCGCCTGCGGGGTGCCGCTGCCCGCGATCACCTCGGGCCGCAGCAGCGCCGCCAGTCGCTCGGCGGGCAACAGGCCCTTCTCCAGGACGAGTTCGGCGACGCCGCGCCCGGTGGCGAGGGCCTCCTTGGCGATGTCGGTGGCGGCCGTGTACCCGATGTGCGGGTTCAGGGCGGTCACCAGGCCGATGGAGTTCTCGACCGCGGCGCGCAGGACCTCCGTGTTGGCGGTGATCCCGGTGACGCAACGCTCGGCGAGGGTCAGGCAGGCGGTACGCAGGTGGGTGATGCTCTCGGACAGGGAGTGCAGGATGATCGGCTCGAAGGCGTTGAGCTGGAGCTGCCCCGCTTCCGCGGCCATGGTGATGGTGACGTCGTTGCCGATGACCTCGAAGGCGACCTGGTTGACGACCTCGGGGATCACCGGGTTGACCTTGCCGGGCATGATGCTCGAACCGGCCTGCACCGGCGGCAGGTTGATCTCGTTGAGGCCCGCGCGCGGCCCGGAGGACAGCAGCCGCAGGTCGTTGCAGCTCTTCGACAGCTTCACCGCGATCCGCTTGAGCACGCCGGACATCTGGACGAAGGCGCCGCAGTCCTGGGTGGCCTCGACCAGGTTGGCGGCGGTGACCAGGGGCAGCCCGGTGATCGCGGCGAGGTGGCGGCGGGCGGATTCCGCGTACCCGGCGGGGGCGTTGAGGCCGGTACCGATGGCCGTGGCGCCGAGGTTGATCTCGTGGATCAGCTCGACGGCCTCGGCGAGACGGCTGCGGTCCTCGTCGAGCATCACCGCGTACGCCGAGAACTCCTGCCCGAGGGTCATCGGCACCGCGTCCTGGAGCTGGGTGCGCCCCATCTTCAGCACGTCACGGAACTCGAAGGCCTTGGCGGCGAAGGCGTCCTGGAGCACGGCCATCGCCTTGAGCAGCTCGCGCACCGCGAAGACGGTGGCGACCTTGACGGCGGTGGGGTAGACGTCGTTGGTCGACTGGCCGAGGTTGACGTCCTCGTTGGGGTGCAGGTACTGGTATTCGCCCTTGGCACGGCCGAGGAGCTCCAACGCCCGGTTGGCGACGACCTCGTTGGCGTTCATGTTCGTCGAGGTGCCGGCGCCGCCCTGGATGACGTCGACGACGAACTGGTCGTGCAGCTTCCCGGCGCGGATCTCCCGGCAGGCCGCGACGATGGCCATGGCCTTCTCCGGTTCCAGCAGGCCGAGTTCCTCGTTGGCACGGGCGGCGGCCTCCTTGACGGCGGCCAGGGCCTCGATCAGATGCGGGTAGGCGGAGATCGACGTTCCCGTGATGGGGAAGTTCTCGGTGGCGCGCAGGGAGTGGATGCCCCAGTACGCCTCGGCCGGGACGTCGCGGTCCCCGAGCAGATCGTGTTCACTGCGGTGCGCTACGGCGACGGTCATGACTGAGCGGTCCTCTTTCGGAGAGGTGAGGGCGGAATGGAGGAGGCGTAAGGGCGGGTCGGTCGGGGCGAGCTGCTAATCCGGCCCTGAGGCGCACGGACGCAAGGGCCGCGGGGAACTGCGCGACCAGCCACAACGGTCCGCACTCGACGACGCACCCCGGGACGACCTGGTCGCACACCGCTCAGCCCGGGAGCGGATCGAGCGCCCGGGCGGGGCGAAGCCCGCCCACGACGGCACCGCCCCCGAGCAACGGCACGGCGCCGAACTCCGCGAGCGACGCCGGGGCGACCCCCGCGCGCGCCAGCGCCGCCGCGGCCACCGGCCCACGCGCCCGGTCCGCACCGTCGGCGATCTTCACGGCGACGGCCCGGCCGTCCGGCAGCGCGGCCATCTGGACGCCCTCGAAGCCGTCCTTGGTGAGCAGCCCCGGCACGGCCCGCATCAGCGCCGCGACATCGCGGCCGGAGCCGGACGCCATCTCGGCGTGCTCGCGCATCGCGTCGGCGACCCGCGCCTCGGGGGTGCCGGCCGGTGCGGTGGTGATCCGGGCGGCGGCGCGGGCGAGCCCGTGCAGCGAGACGGAGAAGAGGGGCGCGCCGCAACCGTCGACGGTGACCTGGGCGATCGCCTGCCCGGTGAGGTCCTCGACGATCTCCGCGATGGCCTGCTGGAGGGGGTGGCCCGGGTCGAGGTAGTCGTCGAGGGACCAGCCGTTGAGCCGGGCGGTCATCAGCATGGCGGCGTGTTTGCCGGAGCAGTTCTGCGCGAGCCGGGACGGCAGCCGCCCCTCGCGGATCCAGGCGTCCCTCACGACCGGGTCGTAGGGCAGGTCGGGCACATTGCGCAGGTCGTCCTCGGTGACACCGGCCAGTTCCAGGATCCGCCGGGTCCCGGCCAGGTGCCGCTCCTCGCCCGAGTGACTGGCCGCGGCCAGCGCGAGCAGCTCGCCGTCCAGCGGCAGTCCCGCCCGCAGCATCGCCACCGCCTGGACGGGCTTGAGCGCCGAGCGCGGGTAGAACGCGGCCTCGATGTCGCCGATCTGGAGGTCGACGCCGCCGTCGGCGGCCAGTACGACCACCGAGCCGTAGTGGATGCCTTCGACGACTCCACCGCGGACGAGGTGGGCGACGGGGGCGTGCAGGGGTTCGCGGATCACCGGGGCGGTGGCGATCGAGGCGGCGTACGTCATGCTCGTGCTCACGCGTCCACTCCGTCACGGATGCCGGAGACCCGGCGGCGCACCCCGTACCACCCGGCGACCAGCGCCACGGCGATCAGCGGCAGGCACAGCACGGTGGTGCGCCCCGCTCCCCCGTCGGCGTACATCAGGACGAGGACGGAGACGAGGAAGCCGATCGTCACGATCTCGGTCCACGGCGAGCCGGGCAGGCGGTAGCTCGGCCTGGTCAGCTCGCCGCGCTGGGTCTTCCGCCAGAACAGCACATGGCAGAGCATGATCATGCCCCAGGTGGCCAGGATGCCGATGGCGGCGAAGTTCAGGACGATCTCGAAGGCGTCGGCGGGGACCACGAAGTTGAGGCCGACACCGAGGACGCAGATCCCGCTGGTGAGCAGGATGCCGCCGTACGGGACCTGGCTGCGGCTCATCACGCCGGTGAACCTGGGAGCGGAGCCCGACATCGCCATGGAGCGCAGGATGCGGCCGGTGGAGTAGAGACCGGAGTTGAGGGACGACATGGCCGCGGTGAGCACGACCAGGTTCATCACGCCGCCCGCCGCCGGGATGCCGATGTTCGACAGGACGGTCACGAAGGGGCTCTGGCCCGCGCTGTACTTGTTCCAGGGCAGCAGCATCGAGAGCAGGACGACCGAGCCGACGTAGAACAGGCCGACACGCCACATGATCGAGTTGATCGCCTTCGGCATGATCTTCTCGGGGTTCTCCGTCTCGCCCGCCGCGACACCGACCAGCTCGACGGAGGCGTAGGCGAAGACGACGCCCTGGATGATCAGCAGCATCGGCAGCAGGCCGTTGGGGAAGATTCCGCCGTTGTCGGTGATCAGGGACGGGCCGGGGGTGGTGCCGTCGACGGGGTGCTGGGTGACCAGCAGGAAGATGCCGATGAGCATGAAGACGACGAGCGCGCTCACCTTGATGATCGCGAACCAGAACTCCAGTTCGCCGAACATGCGTACGGATATCAGGTTCACCGTGAGGACGACGGCGAGCGCGACGAGCGCGATCACCCACTGCGGGATGTCGGAGAACATGCCCCAGTAGTGGGTGTAGACAGCCACGGCGGTGATGTCGGCGATACCGGTGGTGGCCCAGTTCAGGAAGTACATCCAGCCGGCGACGTACGCACCCTTCTCCCCCAGGAACTCCCGGGCGTACGACACGAAGGCGCCGGAGGACGGCCGGTACAGGACGAGTTCGCCGAGCGCGCGCACGACGAGGAAGGCGAAGACGCCGCACACCGCGTACGCGACGAAGAGGGAGGGGCCGGCGTCGGCGAGCCGGCCGCCCGCGCCGAGGAAGAGGCCGGTGCCGATGGCACCGCCGATGGCGATCATGTTGACGTGCCGGGACTTCAGCGACTTGCTGTAACCCGCGTCTCCGGCGTCGACGTGCGCGGCCGGTTTGCCTGCCGATGTGGCCTCGTCTTTGAGGGACTGCTCGCTCACGCCTCGGGTCCGCCTTCCGTGGGAATGTCCGTACGCGCCGGGCGCACGATGTCGGTGAGGGTGGTCTCCACGCGGTCGAGGTGATGGGACATCGCCTCCACCGCGTCGTGTTCACTGCCGTCGATCAGCGCTTCGACGATCGCCCGGTGCTCACGGTTGGACTGTTCGCGCCGCCCGCCGAGCTCGTTGAGGAAGGCGGACTGGCGGGCCAACGCGTCCCGGATCTCTTCGATCACCCTGCGGAAGACCGGGTTCTGCGAGGCCTCGGCGACCGCGATGTGGAAGATCGTGTCCATGGCGACCCACGCCGTGGTGTCGGTCTCCCGCTCCATCCGGTCCAGCAGATGGGCCAGGTGGTCGAGGTTCTCCGGGGTACGGCGCACCGCCGCGTAACCGGCGACCGGGATCTCGACGTGGCGGCGCACCTCGAGCAGGTCGCTCGCCGCGTAGTCGCCGAAGGTGGGGTCCTCGACCGTGTTGGCGACCACGAAGGTGCCCTTGCCCGTACGGGACACGGTCAGGCCCATCACCTGCAGGGCCCGCAGCGCCTCGCGGAGCACCGGCCGGCTGACCTCCAGGCGGCGGCACAGCTCCGCCTCGGAGGGGAGTTTGTCACCGATGGCGTATTCGCCGCGCTCGATGGCGCTGCGAAGGTGGGTGAGCACCGCTTCCATGGCGCTGACGCGCCGCGGCACCGATCCACCTGTCTGGCTGTCTGACAGGTTCACGGGGGTGATCCTGCGGGTGACAAGAGGGGGCTGTCAAGGGGAGTGAAAAGAAACATTCAGGGGGTGCGAAGCCTGTAAACCGGCTTCGCACCCCCTATGAGCTGCTGTTTCCGCGATCAGCCGGCGAGGGTCCCGCTCGCCAGCAGCCCGAACAGTGCCAGACCGATCACGATCCGGTAGATCACGAAGGCGTTGAAGGAGTGCTTGGCGACGAACTTCAGCAGCCAGGCGATCGACCCGTAGGCGACGACGAAGGAGACGATCGTGCCGACGGCGAGCGGCGCGGCGCCCACCCCCGTGCCCAGGGCGTCCTTCAGCTCGTACAGACCGGCGCCGGTGAGGGCGGGGATGCCGAGGAAGAAGGAGAGCCGGGTGGCGGCGACCCGGTCCAGGTCCAGGATCAGCGCGGTCGACATCGTGGCGCCGGAGCGCGAGAAGCCCGGGAAGAGCAACGCGAGGATCTGCGAACAACCGACCAGCATCGCGTCCTTGAAGGACGTGTCGTCCTCACCGCGCTTGTGGCGTCCCATCTGGTCCGCCGCCCACATCACACCACTGCCGACGATCAGCGAGCCCGCGACCACCCACAGGGAGCCGAGCGCCCCGTCGATGAGCGGCTTGGCGGCGAGGCCCACGATGACGATCGGGATGGTGGCGTAGATGACCCACCAGGCGAACTTGTAGTCGTGGTGCTGTCGCTCCCCGGGGTTGCGCAGTCCTCGGCCCCACGCGGAGACGATCCGCACGATGTCCTTGAAGAAGTACACCAGTACGGCGGCGATCGCGCCGACCTGGATGACCGCTGAGAACCCGACGACGGCCTTGTCGTCGACCGGGATGTTCATCAGCCCCTCGGTGATCTTGAGGTGGCCGGTGGAGGAGACGGGGAGGAACTCGGTCACTCCCTCGACGACTCCGAGGACGACGGCCTGACCGACGTTGATGACGCTCATGGGATCCAGTTCTAGGTCTGAGGGGTTGATGATGAGGAAGGTTGGTCGACAGTGCTGTAGACAGTCTTACTATGCGCGAGTGACGTCCTATGCCTAGGCCCACAACGCCTGGGCGAACGAGACACCCGCGAACGCCGCGCCGAGCCCGGCCGTCACGCTCACGAGCACGTTGGCCGCAGCGTAGAACCCCGCGCCGGTCTCGGTCAGCCGTAGTGTCTCGTACGAGAACGTCGAGTACGTGGTCAGCGCCCCGCACAGGCCGGTCCCGAGGAACAGCTGAAGGTGGGACCCCGCGGTCCCCGCGGCGACCGCGCCGGTCAGCAGGCCGAGAATCAGACAGCCGACGACGTTGACCGCGAAGGTGCCCCAGGGGAAGACGGTGTCGTGCCTGGTCTGCACCGCACGGTCGGTCAGATAGCGCAGGGGCGCGCCGACCATTCCGCCGACGATCACCAGCAGCCAGTTCACAACTATCTCTTACCTTTCTTGCCCGTTTTGTCGGATTCGGCGTCACGTCCCGCGTACCGGATGACTTCGCAGTCGTCGAGGATCACCAGACCCTCGCCGACGAGTTCGTCGAGCTGGGGCAGGAAGGCACGGACGCGGTCCTCGGTGTCCACGATGACGATCGCCACCGGCAGGTCCTCGCTCAGCGACAACAGCCGCGAGGTGTGGATCAGCGAGGAGGCGCCGAAGCCCTCGATACCACGGAAGACGCTCGCGCCGGCCAGTCCCGCCGCGTGGGCGCGGTGCACGATCTCCGTGTACAGCGGCTTGTGGTGCCAGACGTCGTTCTCGCCGATGAAGATCGTCACCCGTAGGGCGCTGCCCGTCAGCCGTGTCATCGCTGCCTCCGTACCAGGGCGCGGCGGGTCGCGGTCACCGCGAGCCACACCGCCGTGAGCGCCGCGCACAGGGTCGCGGCGAGATAGGCGAGGCCGGTTCCGGGGTGGCCCGAGTCGACCAGTTTCTGGATGTCCACGGCGTACGTCGAAAAGGTGGTGAACCCTCCCAGCACACCGGTGCCGAAGAAGGGCCGCACGAGTCGGTGGGCCGCCCACACATCCGTGATGACGACCATGAAGACGCCGATCACCACACAGCCGATGACGTTGACCCAGAACGTGGTCCAGGGGAACCCGCCCGTCTCCACGGGCCACAGCCGCGCCGCCCCGTACCGGGCGGTGGCGCCGATGGCTCCGCCGAGCGAGACCATCGCCACGACCGGGGCCTGGCCGTGCCAGGGGGACGCGGGGCGCGGGGTCGGCCGTGCGGGGGCACCCGGCTCGTCGACGCGCTCGGGATGCGGGACTGTCATGACGTACTTCTCCTACTCGCCGGGCCCGGGCCCCCGGGCACACCTCATCGCAAGTAGGGACCGTTGGCGGCATCAGCGCCGCGGTTCGGGTACGGCGGGCCCCACCGCCGCGCCGCGACACATGATCGCGGCCGCTGAACAGGGTAACGCCGACCCCATCGCCCTCGCACACTCGACCGGGACACGCGGCGCCCCGCCGCCCCTCCCGCGCTTCCTCTCCCCGCCCTACCAGCCCTTCTCGAACAGGGAGCGGACCTCGGCGATGCGGTACTCGTCACGGCGGTAGAGCGTGCGCCGCCCGACCTTTCTCGCGCGCAGCAGCCCGACCCCGACGAGGAGGTCGAGGTGGGTGCGGGCGACGGCGTGGCTCACACCGAGCTTGGTGGCGACGGTGGCCGCGTCGACGCCGTCGACGCCGTCGACGAGAGAGCCGTGGCGCTCGGGCGGGAAGTGCGCGGCGGGGTCCCGCAGCCACTCCAGGATGTCCAGCCGTTGCCCGCCGACGGGAACCCTCAACATCTCGTCCCCCCTGCTCTTCGTGATGGTGGCGCTGTGTCACCACTGTCCCGCAGCCCGGGGCGGCCCGCACGGGACTTCCACGCCTTCGCGCGGCCCGAAAGTCCCTGGACGACCACAAGGGCCCGGCCGCCGCGGCAGCCGGGCCCTCATGTCAACGACGGGGACTGATCAGGCCGCTGATCAGGTGACTGATCAGCGGTGGCCGAACTGCGACATGGCGGGCAGCGCCTTGTCGTCGAAGCCGAACAGCGCCTGGTTCTCCCAGCCGTTGCCGGACGTGGCGTCGGCCGGGTCCCAACCGTTGCCGGTGACGGCGGTCCAGGTGGCCTCCCAGTAGAAGACACCGAGGCCGCGGCCGTTCGGGACGGCCTCCACGACGTTCATCACGTCCCGCAGCCACGCGGACTGCCCGGCGGTGGTGGCC
Source organism: Streptomyces sp. RLB3-17 (assembly GCF_007113425.2). Classification (NCBI taxonomy): domain Bacteria; kingdom Bacillati; phylum Actinomycetota; class Actinomycetes; order Kitasatosporales; family Streptomycetaceae; genus Streptomyces; species Streptomyces sp. RLB3-17. The sequence continues at coordinate 1,967,016 of NZ_CP041610.2, forward strand.
GGGTAGCCGGAGACCAGCTCACCGGTCGTGTCGATCTGGTTGACGAGCGAGTCGTCGCTGTCGAGACGGAAGGGGTAGGCCGTCTCGGCCAGGAACACCGGCTTGCCGTAACGCGCGGCCGCGTCGTCCAGGGTCGTCTGGAAATCGGAGAGCGGGCCGTGCCAGTAGCCGTAGTAGGACAGGCCGATGGCGTCGAACTTCACGCCGTTGGAGACCGCGTTGTCGAACCACCAGCGGGTGCCGGACAGGTCGCCGCCCTTGGCCAGGTGCAGCGCGACGGTCGTCGACGAGCTGACGGCCTTGACGGCGTCGTAGCCGGAGTTGAGGAGCCCGGCGAGCTGCGACCAGTTGTCGGTGGAGCCCTCGGACCACAGCATGCCGCCGTTGATCTCGTTGCCGACCTGGACCATGTCGGCGGTGGTGCCCTGCGCCTTCAGCGCGTTGAGGACGTCGTACGTGTGGTTGTAGACGTCCGTCTTCAGCTGGCTGTAGGAGTGGCCCGCCCAGGCGGCCGGCTTGGTCTGGGCGCCGGGGTCGGCCCAGGTGTCCGAGTAGTGGAAGTCGACCAGGAGCTTCATGCCCTGCGCCTTGATGCGCTTGGCCATCGCCAGGACGCGCGTCTTGTTGTTGTAACCGTCGGCGGGGTTCACCCAGACCTTCAGGCGCGCGTAGTTCATACCGGCGGACTTCAGGATGGCGAGCGCGTCACCGGTGGTGCCGGAGCTGGTCTTGTAGACACCGCCGAGGGCCTCGCTCTTGGCGAGGGAGGAGATGTCGGAGCCCTTGACGGAGAGCCCGGTGGCGCTGCCGGAGGTGAACGTCAGGTCGTCGACGTTGATCCAGTTGCCCGCGTTGGCATCGGAGTTGATGCTGATCGTGCACTGGTTGCCGGTCACCGTGACGGGGACGACGAGGTGTATCCATCCGCTGCTGGAGACCGGCAGGTCGGTGCGCTGCTCGGTGCCGCCGCAGTTCTTCAGCGCGAGGTAGGCGGAGTTCTGGCCGCCGCCCGAGCGCACCCAGGCGGTGAGCCGGTAGTTCCCGTTGGTCAGTCCCGAGAGGTACTGGTACGTCTCCACCTTGTAGGCGGCGGAGGAGTACTGCGTGAGGCGGTAACCACCGCTGTGGCCCCCGGCCTCCACGTAGGAGGCGCCGGTGTCGCCGTACTCCGACCAGCCGGCGGGCGTGGCCGTGCCGGCGCCGTCGGCCTCGAATCCGGCGTTGGTGAGGGTGCTCGCCGCCTGTGCCGTCTGCGCGGGCAGGGCGGTGAGGGCCAGCCCGGCCGCGAGCGGCAGCAGCAGGGTCCTGAGTGTGCGTCTGGGATGGAACATCTTCGTCCGTCGTCCCTTCGACGTGATGGGAATGGGGGTGCCCCCGGAGTGGCTCTGGGGGGCGACCCCTCCGCCCGCGGCTCTCGTGGCACTCACGGGCGGAGGGGAGTTCGGCTCGCCGCGGGGTCCTGCGACCCGGCGGCGGTCGGGTGAGGCGTGGAGTCGTACGACGAGGACGGCGGTCGGCTCAGCCGTCAGGCCGTACGGCCGGGACAGCGGTCGGCTCAGCCGTCGAGCCGTACGACCCGGACGGCCCCCGCGGGCAGCACGAGGCGGCCCGTGGCGCGTTCGCCCGTCAGCAGCTCGGTGCCGGCCGCGTCCAGCGGCACCTTGGCGTCCGACGAGGTGTGGTTGATCGCGAACAGGAAGGTGCCCGACTCACCACTGCGGCGCACCACTTCGACATCGCGGGGCAGGTCGGCGCGCGGCGCGATCCGCGCGTCGTCGGACGCCCAGCCGATGAGGGCGTCCAGGCCCTGCGCGCCGAGGCGGGTGGAGACGTACCAGGCGGAGCCCTCCCCGAGGCGGTGACGGGTGACGGCCGGGTGGCCCGCGGTGAGTCCGTCGGCGTACGTCCACACGGTCTCGGCGCCGCGCGGCACCACGAACTCGGTCCAGACGTCGCCGGTGAGCTCGGAGCCGTCGGGGCCGGTGATCCGGACCCGGTCGTCCTTCAGGAGCGGCGAGAACTCCTCGACGGTCAGGCCGAGCACGTCCCGCAGCGCACCGGGGTAGGCGCCCTCGTGCACGGCGTCGTGCTCGTCGACGATGCCGGAGAAGTACGAGACGACGAGGGTGCCGCCCTGTCCGACGTACTCGCTGAGGTTGTTCCCGGCGGCCTCGGTCATCAGGTAGAGGGCGGGGACGACGACAAGGGGATAGGCCGACAAATCGGCTTCCGGGTGGGCGAAGTCGACCGTGAGGTGACGGTCGTAGAGCGCCTCGTAGAACGCGTCGGCGCGCTCGCGCGGGTCGTGGTCCTCGCTGGGGCGCCAGTCGAGGGTCTGCGCCCACCAGGAGTGCCAGTCCCACAGCACGGCGGCGTCGGCGACGGTGCGGCTGCCCTTGACCGAGGTCAGCGACTCGATGGACGCGCCGAGTTCGGCGACCTCGCGCCAGACACGGGAGTCGGTGCCGGCGTGCGGCAGCATCGCCGAGTGGAACTTCTCGGCGCCGCGCCGGGACTGCCGCCACTGGAAGAACATGGCGCCCTCGGAGCCGCGCGCCACGTGCGCGAGGGAGTTGCGGGCCATCTGGCCCGGGGACTTCGCCGGGTTGCGGGGCTGCCAGTTGACGCCGGACGTGGAGTGTTCGAGCAGCAGCCAGGGGGCGCCGCCCGCGACGGAGCGGGTGAGGTCGGCGGCCATCGCGAGGTTGACGTGGGTGCGGCGGCCGTCGGTGATCAGGTAGTGGTCGTTGGTGACGAGGTCGACCTCGCGGCCCCAGGCCCAGTAGTCGACGGAGTCGCACTGGCTGAGGGCGGTCATGAAGTTCGTGGTGACCGGGATGCCGGGGGCGAGGCGGTGCAGGATGTCCCGCTCGGCGACGAAGTTCTCGCGCATGGTCTCGTCGGCGAAGCGCTTGTAGTCCAGGGCCTGGGCCGGGTTGCCGACCGTGGGGGTCACGCGCGGCGGGTTGATCTGCTCGAAGTCCGCGTAGCGCTGGCCCCAGAAGGCGGTGCCCCAGGCCTCGTTGACCGCGTCCACGGTCCCGTACGTGCGGGCCAGCCAGCGGCGGAAGTGGGCGGCGCAGGACGCGCAGTAGCAGGCCGAGACGGGCACTCCGTACTCGTTGTGGACGTGCCACAGGGCGAGCGCGGGATGGTCGGCGTACCGGGTGGCGAGTGCGGTGGTGATGCTCGCCGCGGCGGCGCGGTAGTCGCTGTTGCTGTGGCAGATGGCGCCGCGCGAGCCGAACTCGTAGCGGGTGCCGTCGGCGGCCACCGGCAGCGCCTCGGGGTGCTCGCGGTAGAACCAGGCGGGCGGCGCGACGGTCGGGGTGCCGAGGTCGGCACGGATGCCGTTCTCGTGCAGCAGGTCGAGCAGTCGGTCCAGCCAGCCGAAGTCGTGCGTCCCCCGGGCGGGTTCGAGCAGCGCCCAGGAGAAGATCCCGACGCTCACCATCGTGACACCCGCCTCACGCATCAGCCGGACGTCCTCGTGCCAGACGTTTTCCGGCCACTGCTCGGGGTTGTAGTCCCCACCGAAGGCGAGCCCGGTGAGGCCCTTGGGTGTGGTCTCCGGCATGGATCTTCTCCCGTTTAATCGATCATTTGGGAACGTGCACACACTCGATCAGCGGCGCGAGGCCAACATAACCGCACAGCAACAACCATTGACAAGTGTCCGGGATGTTTCTCTACTGTGAACGCTCACAGAAGCATGGCGCGGTCGCCGCAGCAGGCGGGGACCCAGGTCAGGGGAGAAAGATCCATGCCAAACACGAAGCTGCGTCGCCTCGTGGCCACCTCCATCGCCGTCACGCTCGGCGGCACCGCACTCGCCGCCTGCGGCTCGTCGGACGACAAGAGCTCGTCCGAATCGGGCCCGGTGTCCCTGACGTACTGGTCCTGGGCTCCGGGCATGGACAAGGTGGCCGACCTCTGGAACAAGGGGCCGGGCAAGCAGCAGAAGATCACGGTCACGGTGAAGAAGCAGGCGTCGGGCGACACGCTGGTCACCAAGATCCTCACCGCGCACAAGGCGAAGAAGGCCCCGGACCTGGTCCAGGCCGAGTACCAGGCGCTGCCGACCCTGGTCAGCAATGACGCGCTCGCCGACATAGCGGGCGAGTCGAAGGACGCGAAGAGCAAGTTCGCCGACGGTGTCTGGCAGCAGACGACCCTGGGCTCGGACGCCGTGTACGCGATCCCGCAGGACATCGGCCCGATGATGTTCTACTACCGCCAGGACCTCTTCAAGAAGTACGGCCTGACGGTTCCCACGACCTGGGAGCAGTTCGCCGAGACCGCCCGCGCGCTGAAGAAGAAGGCTCCGGACAAGGACCTGACGACCTTCTCCGCCAACGACTCCGGCCTCTTCGCGGGTCTCGCCCAGCAGGCGGGCGCCAAGTGGTGGACCGCCTCGGGCGACAAGTGGAAGGTCGGCATCGACGACGCGGCGACGAAGAAGGTCGCCGACTTCTGGGGCGGCCTCGTCAAGGAGGGCGCGATCGACAACCAGCCGATGTACACGCCCTCCTGGAACAAGGCGCTGAACACCGGCAAGCAGATCGCGTGGGTCAGCGCGGTGTGGGCGCCGGGCACCCTCACCACCGCGGCCCCCGACACCAAGGGCAAGTGGGCGATGGCCCCGTTGCCGCAGTGGGACGGCAGCACGGACGTCACCGGCAGCTGGGGTGGCTCCTCGACGGCCGTCACCACGGACTCGCAGCACAAGGCGGCCGCCGCGAAGTTCGCCACCTGGCTGAACACGGACCCGCAGGCGGTGGCCGCGCTGGCGAAGGAGGGCGGCATCTACCCGGCCGCCACCACCGCGCAGACCAGTGACGCCTTCTCCCAGCCGCCGGCGTTCTTCTCCAACCAGGCGGACTTCTACCCGAAGGCCGCGGAGATCGCCAAGACCACCGCGCCCTCCGCCTGGGGCCCGAACGTGAACGTCGCCTACACGACCTTCAATGACGCCTTCGGCGCCGCCGCCAAGGACAAGTCGGACTTCGGCGCCGCCCTGAAGAAGATGCAGGACACCACGGTGGCCGACCTCAAGAAGCATGGCTTCGGGGTCGCTCAGTGACGACGGCACGTCGGAAGTCGTACGGGGTCAAGGGGGCCCCGTACGCTTTCCTCCTCCCCGCGACGATCCTCTTCGCCCTCTTCTTCGCGCTGCCCATCGGCTACGCGCTCTGGCTGAGTCTGCACAAGGTGCAGGTCAAGGGCCTGGGTCTGGGCTCGGGCGCCCGCAAGGAAGTCTGGGCGGGGCTGGCGAACTACAAGGACGCCCTCTCCGACTCCGAGCTGCTGAGCGGCGCGGTGCGCGTGCTGGGCTACGGCGCCATCGTGATCCCGGTGATGCTGGGCCTCGCGCTGCTGTTCGCGCTGATGCTCGACACGGACAAGGTGCGCCTGGCCCCCTTCACCCGGCTCGCGATCTTCCTGCCGTACGCCATTCCCGGCGTCGTCGCCGCGCTGCTGTGGGGCTTCCTGTACCTCCCCGACGTCAGCCCCTTCTACTTCGTCCTCGACAAGCTGGGGATGCCGCAGCCGAACCTGCTGGACGGCGGCCCGCTGTATCTCGCCCTGTCCAACATCGCGGTCTGGGGCGGCACCGGCTTCAACATGATCGTCATCTACACCTCGCTGCAGGCCATCCCGGCCGAGGTGTACGAGGCGGCGAAGCTGGACGGCGCCACGCCCCTGCAGATCGCGCTGAAGATCAAGATCCCGATGGTGGCGCCCTCGCTGGTGCTCACCTTCTTCTTCTCGATCATCGCGACGCTCCAGGTGTTCAGCGAGCCGACCACCCTCAAACCCCTCACCAACTCCGTCTCCACGACCTGGAGTCCGCTGATGAAGGTGTACCAGGACGCCTTCGGCAAGGGCGACATCTACTCGGCCGCCGCGGAGGCGGCGATCATCGCCGTCGTCACCCTCGTCCTGTCCTTCGGCTTCCTGCGGGCCGCGAACTCCCGTAACAAGCAGGAGGCAGCACGATGAGTTCTCTTGCCGTACGCAAGGCCGCACCGGCCGCGGGTACCACCCCCGGCACCGCCCAGGGCCCGCCCCTGCGCCGCCGTATCGCCTTCGTACCCACCCTGACGCTGCTGCTCGGCGCGCTCTACTGCCTGCTGCCCGTCGCGTGGGTGCTGATCGCGGCCACCAAGTCCGGCCGTGAGCTGTTCTCGACCTTCACGTTCCTGCCGGGCTCCGGCTTCACGCAGAACGTCAAGGACCTCAACGCCTACCGCGGCGGGATCTACTGGAAGTGGATGGGCAACTCCGCCCTCTACGCGGGCCTCGGCGCCCTCCTGTCGACGGCCGTCTCGGCGCTCAGCGGCTACGCCCTCGCGATCTACCGCTTCCGGGGCCGCGAAACCGTCTTCGGCGTCCTGATGGCGGGCGTGCTCATGCCGCCGGTGATCCTGGCGATCCCGCAGTACCTGCTGCTGGCGAAGGCGGACCTCACGGACTCGTACGCGTCCGTGCTGCTCCCTCTCATCCTCTCCCCGTACGGCGTCTACCTCGCCCGGATCTACTCCTCCGCGGCCGTGCCCGGTGACGTGGTCGAGGCCGGACGGATGGACGGGGCGAGCGAGTGGCGGATCTTCAGCCGGATCGCGCTGCCGATGATGGTGCCCGGACTGGTGACGGTGTTCCTCTTCCAGTTCGTCGCCGTGTGGAACAACTTCCTGCTGCCGTACATCATGCTCAGCGACGACGAGAAGTTCCCGATCACGCTGGGTCTGTTCACGCTGCTCGAACAGGGCTCCAACACCCCGGCGCTGTACACGCTGGTGATCACCGGCGCACTGCTCGCGATCGTTCCGCTCATCGCTCTCTTCCTGGTCATCCAGCGATTCTGGAGCCTCGATCTGCTCTCGGGAGCCGTAAAGTCGTGACCATGACCAACGCGGGGGGCAGGCGCAGACCGCCGACGATCCATGACGTCGCGCGCGAGGCCGGCGTGTCCCGGGGCACGGTGTCGCGGGTGCTCAACGGCGGGCACTACGTGAGCCCGGCGGCGCAGGAGGCGGTCAACGCCGCCATCCGCAGAACGGGCTACGTCGTGAACCGGCACGCCCGCTCGCTGATCACCGGCCGCTCCGACTCGATCGGCTTCCTGCTCACCGAACCGCAGGAGAGGTTCTTCGAGGACCCGAACTTCAACGTCCTGCTGCGCGGCTGCACCCAGGCCCTGGCCGGGCACGACATTCCGCTCCTGCTGATGCTCGCGGGCACCGAGGACGAACGGCGGCGCATAACGCGGTACATCACCGCGGGCCACGTCGACGGAGTGCTGCTGGTCTCCAGCCACTCGGGCGACCCGGTCGCCGAGCAGCTGCGTGAGGCGGGCGTGCCGCTGGTCGCCTGCGGCAAGCCCATCGGGCTCGGCTCCAAGGTGAGTTACGTCGCCGCCGACGACCGCGACGGCGCCCGGGACATGGTCAAGCACCTGGTCTCCCTGGGCCGTCGCCGCATCGGTATGGTCACGGGTCCGCTCGACACCCCGGGCGGTGTCGAGCGGCTCGCGGGCTACCGGGAGGTGCTCGCCGAGGCGGGCATCGAGGCCGACGACCGCCTCGTCGCCTCCGGCGACTACAGCCGGGCCAGCGGTGAGGCGGGCGCCGAGCAGCTCCTCGACCGCGCCGCGGACATGGACGCGGTGTTCGTCGCCTCCGACCTGATGGCCCAGGGCGTGCTGGCCGCGCTGCACAAGGCCGGCCGCCGGGTCCCGGAGGACGTCGCCGTCGGCGGCTTCGACGACTCCCCCGCCGCCACCGCGGTCACCCCCGCCCTCACCACCATCCGCCAGCCCTGGGACCGCATCAGCAACGAGATGGTGCGGGTGCTGCTCGCACAGATAGGGGGCGACGACCCGGCGGCGGTGATCCTGCCGACGGAACTGGTACGACGCGACTCGACCTGATCCGCCGGACAGGCCCTGGGGGCCGGGACCGGTCAGGATTCGAGAAGCCTCCCGGCCCTCCCCCGCTCTACCGTGAAAGCACCGGAACACACCACGGAGGAGTCACCATGACCGCAGGGCTGAAGACCATCATCTACCCCGTCAAGGACCTCGCACGGGCGAAGGCCCTTTTCGGCGCGTTGCTCGGCACGGAGCCCTACGCGGACACCGCGTACTACGTCGGGTTCAAGGACTCCGGGCAGGACGTCGGCCTCGACCCCAACGGTCACGCCAAGGGGATGACCGGACCGGTCCCGTACTGGCACGTCGACGACATCCGGGCGACGCTGGCGGCCCTGCTGGAGGCCGGGGCCGAGACGCTCCAGGACGTCCAGGACGTGGGCGGCGGCAGGCTGATCGCCTCGGTCAAGGACACGGACGGGAACCTCGTCGGGCTCCTCCAGGACGGCTCCGGCGCGTAGCCCCGCCGGGTTGTTGCAACCGCACTAGTTGCACACTCAATAAAACCCTGCACCTCTGTTACCGTGCACATATGGCAGCGAACGTGGTGGGCGAGGCCCGGCTCGAGGACCGGTGGCGGGACATCCTGTCGGTGCACGCGCGCACGATGTGCGAGATCGACCGCGCGCTGCACCCGCACGGTCTCGGCGCCAGCGACTTCGAGGTGCTGGACATCCTCGTCTCGAGCGAGCTCGCGCACGAGGGCGAGCACTGCCGGGTGCAGAACATCGCCGACCGTGTGCATCTGAGCCAGAGCGCCCTGTCCCGCCTCATCGGGCGGTTGGAGAAGGACGGCCTGGTGGAACGCACCATGTGTCTGGAGGACCGGCGCGGTGTGTGGGTCGCGCTCACCCGCAAGGGACGTGACCTGCACACCGAGGTACGTCCCCTGCAACGCGCCGTGCTGGCCCGCATGCTGAACGTCTAGCGTCCCTGCGCCGCGCCTCGTCCCTCCACGCACGAACGCGTCACACCACGAACTCCGCCCCGTCCGGCAGCACTTCGACCCCCGCCGCGCTCACCCGCGCACGGGCGTCCGAGTCCGGATCGAGCAGCGGGTTCGTGTTGTTGAGGTGCGTGTAGATCCGTCGGGGGCCGGAATGACGGGCGAGGGCCGCGAGGCTGCCGCGCGCGCCCGCCACCGGAAGGTGCCCCATCGCGGCCTGCCGCCCGCCCCGCGAGCGCACGGCCGTGCCCATCTCGTCGGGCGCGAAGAACGTGCCGTCGAGCAGTGCGCAGTCCGCCGAGGCGAGCAGGTCGTCCAGCTCCGGGGTCCAGGCGCCCAGACAGGGCGCGTACAGGAGCACTCCCCCGCCTGCCAGGTCCTCGATCCGGTACGCGGTCACCCAGCGGTCGTCCGGGTCGGGGCCGGCGACGTACTTCGGGGCCTTGGGACCGAGGGGGTGCGCGGTGACGACCAGACCGCCGGACAGCACGAACCCGCCCTCGGTCAGGCTGTCCGCCCACTCCCAGGGGGCGTAGCGGTCGAGCAGGTCACGCAGGGGGGCCAGGGTGGCGAGGACGGGCGGTGCGGCGTAGACCTTGAGCCCGGCACCGCCGCGCAAGACGGTCAGCCCGGCGACGTGGTCGGCCTCCGCGTCGGTCAGGAGCACGCCCCGTACGGGGGTGTCCCGAGGCCCCGGTCCGGGCGCGAGAGCCGGGGTGGTGGTCAGCTGCGTACGGATGTCGGGCGAGGCGTTGAGCAGCCACCAGTCGCGGGAGTTGCCGCTCAGGGCGACGGACTCCTGGGTCCGCGCCGGCAGTTTTCCGTCGCGGGCGGCCGCGCAGAGCGCGCACGCGCAGTTCCACTGTGGGAAGCCGCCACCGGCGGCCGTGCCCAGCAGGACGACTTTCAAGGGGACTCCCATCCCTGCGCATCGAACCGTACCCGGGGGATCTTCCCCACTCGGCGGCCAGAACTACGCGGCGGCCGGGGGCAGTTCGGGACGATCTTCGCCGGGGCGCCGGTCCGCGGGGCGCGCGGGCGGGATCGGTGTCGAGGGGAAGTCCCGCGGCCCGGTCCACAGCGCCGGGACCGCGTCGCCGCGGCGGCACAACTCGAAGGCGATCGTCTCGTAGTTGACCCGCCAGCCGTGGAAGTGCGGCCACGCCTGTTCGGCCGTCCGCTCGGCGGGGAACCCGGCCGCCTCCAGCATCGCGACGGCCGCGTCGAACTCCAGGTAGGTGAGCTCGATCGGGGTCTCGGGTGCGGGGTCGGTGTCGTAGGGGAAACGCAGGGAGCGGGCGATGTCGCGCAGTGCGGTGAATCCGGCGCGCAGCACCAGGCGGGCCTCGGGCGGGGCGCTGCCCGGGGTGAGGGCGAGCTGCATGGCGGCCGCGTCCATCACGGCGACGAGGGCGACGATCCAGCTGCGGTACGGCCGCGGTGAGCGGAACGCGAGCAGGACGGGGTACGTGGAGTGGCTCTCGCCGATGTCGGAGGCGAGCCGTTCCCAGGAGCGGTAGAGCTCGGGCAGCGCGGTCTCGGTGTCGACCAGCCACTGCCGGGCGAGGATCTCCGGTCCCCAAGCGGGTTCGCCCGCCCGCGACTGGAGCAGGGTCACCTCCAGCTCGCGGCGGTTGTAGGCGGCGTACAGGGTGGGCAGGTAGGCGATCTGGAGGGCGATCACGACCGGTCCGGTGACGGCCGCGATGAAGTCCACCACGGACAGGTGCAGTCGGTCGCCGCTGGCGAAGCCGAGCGTGAACAGGCTGGAGCCCGCCTCCCGGACCGATTGGGTCCAGGTCAGCGAGGAGATGGCGTGCAGCAGCAGTCCGAAGCCGATCAGGGCGCCGCCGAGCCAGCTCACGAGCGTGCCCATCAGCATGAGCGGGGCGAGCCAGGTCTGTGCGCGGTCGATGGCACGGTAGCTGCCGCCGGGGGCGGCGAGGCGCAGCAGGAAGCGCAGGGAGCGCCACCAGCGGATCACCATCGAGGAGTACAGCCCGCGGGGGACGACGAGGGTGCGCAGGATGCTGGCGAACACCAGCAGCAGGAGCAGGCCGCCGGCCACGCCCGAGATCCATTTCATGCGGTCATTCTCACGTCCGACGCGGACGTCTTCAGCGCAACGGATCTCGTACGGCGCGAACGGGGCCCGCGACCCGCACGTCGAACGGTCAGGCCCGCGGCCGGACCAACAGGGTACGAACGCCCTCGGAGGTGAGGGTCAGGCCGTTCGGTGAACTCGGGTCGATGGTGAGCGACAGATCACCGGTCGGCCATTGGGAGGCGAGCGCGCCCAGCGGAACCAGACGGTAGCGGGAGACGGACGGCAGCATTTCGGCCATCGCCGGCTCCGAGGTGAACACCGGCACCACCTGCTCCCCGCCCGGCTGCTCCAGCACGGGCAGCGCCACGGCGGCGGGGTCGCGCACGTCCTCCTCGCTCGCGTCGTCCGGCACCGGGACCAGCACCTCGCTGCCGGCCAGGGTGTCCAGCGCCAGCGGGTTCTCGGTGTTCTCCGCGAGTGCGTTCAGTGCCTCCTGGGCCGGTGTGGTGGCCGTCGGCAGGTAGTGATGGTTGTTCGAGGGTGTGTCCATTGGCAGATCCCAGGTAGTGACGGACAGGCCGCCCGGGGCGGGACTCGCCCCGGGCGCGGCTCCTGTCGCGCGTACCCACTCGCGGCCGGGGCATTCCCCGCCCCCGCCCGCCGGAGCTCACGAGATCGAGAGACCGAGAGATCAGGAGGTCAGGAGGTCAGGAGGTCAGGAGATCAGCGGGATCAGGAGATCAGCGGGATGTCGTCCGACGGCAGGCCGAGGCGGTCGCGGCCGACGCGGCGGGCCAGCGGTTCGGCCATCGTGGGGCCGAGGTGCGACCAGATCGTGGCGGCGTCCCGGAAGTAGCGCTGCATCCGTGCGCCGTCGCGGGCGTGCCGGGAGCCCGCCGTGCGGAAGAGGATGCCCTGGAGCGCGTCCCAGGCCAGGCGCCCGGCGGTGACGAAGACCAGCGCGAGCCGGTTGTCGACGGCGGTCGTGAAGGGAGCCCGGCCCGACACGTTGTCGCAGCAGGCCTCCATCCAGTCGTCGGCGGTCGCCCGCAGCGCCGCGTCCGCCGTACGGATCGCGGCCAGCGCCTCCCCCAGATGGCGCTGGTAGTCGTGGAGGTCGGCGCGGGTGCGGCCGGGATCCAGGACGAGCGGCCGTTCGGCGATGATCCGGGCGTACTCGTCGGCGGCCGCGTACGCGGTGCCGATCATGAGGGCGGCCAGCTCGCCGTGGAAGAAGCTCGCCGCGCGCCCCGCGTACATGGGATGGCCGTGCAGCTTCGAGCCGACGGAGCCGCCCTCGACGGGCAGGTCGAGCAGGCTCGCCTCCCGGGTGAAGTGCGCGGGGATGCGGGCCTCGTCGAGGCGGATGCTGTGGGAACCGCTGCCGCGCAGGCCGAGGACGCCCTGCCAGTCGTCGAGCAGGGTCCAGGCGGATCGCGGCGCGACGAACAGCACGAGCGGCCCCGGCGGGTCCTCCGGCTTCTCGGGGGCGCGCAGGGTCTGACCGACGTAGTGGGTGGAGTACGGGGAGCCGGAGGAATAGGACCAGGTGCCGTCGAGGACCACATGACCGTCGCCGTCGGGCCGCGCCACCCCGACGGGGGTCGCGGTGGAGGCGGCCCGGAAGTCGCCCTCGTCGCCGAAGAGTTCGTCCTGTGTCTTCTCCTCGAAGACCGAGGCGACCTGGAGGACATGGGCGGCGGTGAGGGACAGGGCCCAGCCGGTGGAGGGGCAACCGCGCGCGACCTCGGTCACGACGCGGTAGAAGGTCGGCAGGCCGAAGGCGTATCCGCCGTACCTGCGCGGCTGCAGCATCCGGTAGAAACCGGCGCGCAGGAACTCCTCGTGGGTGTCCTTGGGGTAGATCGTCAGCCGCTCGGTCTCCGGCTGACGTTCGAGCAGCGCGGGCCGCATCGCCACGGCCCGCTCGATCACTTCGCGTTCGGTGAGTTCCGGTTCGGGAACGGCGATCACGGGGCCTCCTGGCAGGCGGGACTGTCCGTACGTGCGGCGATACCAGTGATTGAACACGCAGATCCGCCACGGTGTACCACCGGATAACGCCAAGTACGAGGATCTGTACACCGGTTGAAGTGTCGGCCGGCCCGCCCGAGCGCGGGGGGAGCGCTCTTCCCACCCGTCGGCCAGCGCTTCGAGGCGATGGCCTTGGTGAAAACGAACCAGCGATGGTGACCGGGGCCCACGCGCCTCGCAGACCCCGCCGCCTACCGTGGGCGCATGCCGATGCAACCCTGGTTTCCGGACGCCAAGCTGGGCGTCTTCATCCACTACGGTGTCTACGCCGTGGGCGGAGCGGCCGAGTCCTGGTCGTTCTACACGGGCGAGATGACCCACGAGCAGTACATGAAACAGCTCGAAGGCTTCACCGCGTCGAAGTACGATCCGGACGCCTGGGCCGAGCTGTTCGCACGCATCGGCGCACGCTACGCGGTCCTCACCACCAAGCACCACGACGGCGTCGCCCTCTGGGACACCGGCCACCGCAGTCTCGACGTCGTCCGGGACACCCCGGCCGGCCGGGACCTGGTCACGGGTTTCGTCGACGCGCTGCGCGAGCGGGGGCTGAAGGTCGGGCTCTACTACTCGCACTCCGACTGGAACCACCCCGACTACCCCAGCGTCCGGCACGTCAGGCCGGGCGAACCGCCGAGTCCCTACTCGCACGCCGAGCCCGGCAAGGAGGACCCGGCCGCCTGGGAGCGCTACCTCGCCTACCGCGACGGCCAGGTCCGCGAGTTGATGGACCGCTTCCACCCCGACCTGCTCTGGTTCGACGGCGAATGGGAGCGCACCGAGCAGCAGTGGCGGATGGACGAGCTCGCCGAGCTGATCCTCGCGGGCAACCCCGACGCCGTCCTCAACGCGCGGATGCTCAGCCACGGCGACTACGCCACCCCTGAGCAGGGCACCCCGCTGCAGGCCCCGGAGGGCCCGTGGGAGCTGTGCCTGACGATCAACGACTCGTGGAGCCACCGGCCGCAGGACCGCGACTTCAAGTCGGTGCGTCAGCTGGTGCGCTACTTCACCGAGACGATCGGTATGGGCGGCAATCTGCTGCTCGGCGCCGGGCCCCGCGAGGACGGGACCATCCCCGAGGAGCAGATCGAACGCCTGGAGGGGCTCGGCGCGTGGATCGGGCGGCACACGGACGCGGTGTACGGGACGGTCGCCGGGCTGCCCGCGGGGCACCACTACGGTCCCAGTACTCTCTCCGCCGACCGGCGCACGCTGTACCTGGTCTGCTTCGACGCCCCCCGTGACAACGTCTCGTTGCGCGGCCTGCGCAACGAGGTCAAGCGCGTCACGGTCCTGGGCACCGGCACCGAACTGGGCCACCACGTCACCGGCGGCCTCGACACCGTCCCGGGCGTGACGTGGATCGACGCGCCCGCCGCGGCCGACCTCGACGAGTACGCCACCGTCCTCGCCGTCGAGCTGGAGGGCGAGCTGGACCTCTACCGGGGCACCGGCCGCGACTGACGGGGGGACCGCGTCAAGGGAGTGCGGCGGCGGAACGGGGCGAGCAGCGGTAGAGGCGTGACGTCGGGAGCGGTAGGCGTATGCAATGGGCGCGTACCCATTCGGCGTTGGTCCGGCCCGGGACGGTCACCACGCCGCCGAGGACGACGTAGCGCAGCCGGCCGGTGGCGACGAGGTGACGGAACTGGGCGCCGGTGGGCGTGGGCGCGGCCCCGGTGAATCCGCCCATGGGAAGCACCTTGGCGCCCGCGTAGAGGATGTACGCGGCGGCGGACCGCCAACTGGTCGTCGCGAAGAGGTAGGTGGCTCCGTCCTGGTGGGCCCGGGTGTAGGCCAGGAGCCGCTGCTGGTCCTCGTCGAGTCCGTCGGTGGACTTCGGGGCCTTACCGCCCGCGTTCCCGGCGGCGGGCGGTGCGGAGAGGGTCCGTTGCCGCGCGTCGTGGTGGTGCCACGTGGACACCGGCCCGGTGGAGCCCATGCCGGAGTGCCCGTAGGCGGGATCGAGGACCGAGGCGGCCCAGGCCGCGGAGGGCCCCAGCATCGCCACGACGGCCAGGCCGAGGCCCAGCACCGCGACGCGCCGTCGCGCCCCTTCGGCACCGTCGGTACGGGACAGTGTCAGCAGCGCCAGCGCGCCCGCTCCGAGGATGATCGCGGCCGGGGCCAGCCCCGGCAGGAACGTCGGGTACTGCCCCGCGACCACCGCCGACCAGACCACCGTGGTCACCACGGCGACGGGCAGCGCCCACGTCCGTGCCCCGCTCCCGTTGCGCCAGGCACGCCAGAACTGCACCGTCCCGGCGCCGAAGAGCGCCGCCAGCGGTACGGCCACGACACCCATGTAGTACGTATGGCCGCCGACCGCTCCGGCGCTGAACACCAGGAAGTACGTGGCCAGCCAGACCGCCCAGAGCAGGAAGCCCGCCCGCAGCGGGTCCGTACGCGGCCTGCCGCGCAGCCACACCAGACCGCACACCGCGGCGAGCGCGGCCGCCGGGTACAGCCAGCCGACCTGCGAGGCCAGCGACGGTCCGACCATCTTGGCCCACTGCGTGGCGGCGTGTCCGGCCCCGGGCCCTTTGGGGACGGTGCCCGCCATGGTCTGTGCCGCCACGCTTCCGGTGTCCTTGGCGTCGATGCCGAGGCTGGAGAAACGGGTGAGGAAGTTGTATCCGACGACCTGGCTGATGGCCGAGTTGTTCGTCGTACCGTCCACGTACGGACGGTCCTTGGCCGGGGTCAGTGTCACCAGCAGCACCCACGAGGCCGAGACCGCCAGACACACCGCGCCTGCGGCGGCCAGGTGGGCCAGGCGGCGGCGCAGCACCGCCGGTGCCGAGACCACGTACAGCAGGCCGAGCGCCGGGAGGACCGCCCAGGCCTCCAGCATCTTGGCCTGGAAACCGAGGCCGACCCATATGCCGGCCGCGAGCAGCGGGCGCAGCCGGGCCTCGCGGGCCGCGCGCAGCGTGGCGTCGGCGGCCAGCAGGACGAGCAGGGTGAACGCGGGGTCCTCGGCCTGCGTGCGGAAGAGCCCCGCGACCGCCGGGGTCAGCGCGAACGCGCCCGCCGCGAGCAGGCCCGCGCTCTCCCCCGCCCAGCGGCGCACCGCGCGGTACAGGACGGCGACGCTGAGCACGCCCTCGATGGCCTGGGGCAGGGTGAGCGCCCACGGATGGAATCCGAAGATCCGCGCGGACAGCGCCTGGGGCCACAGGAAGCCGGGCAGTTTGTCGATCGTGATCGAGTTGCCGGGGTCGAAGGAGCCGAACAGGAAGCCCTTCCAGCTCTCGGACATGCTGCGCGCGGTCTGCGCGTAGAACGCGTGGTAGCCACTGTGCTGGATGTCCCAGGTGAACAGCAGGGCCGCCATCGCGAGGATCGCCAACAGCGCGGGTCTGGCGTGGGCCGGTCCTCCCACCGGGCCGCGGCCGGACGTCCCGGGACGGGCGAGCAGCCGCCCGCCCGTCCGCTGCGCCGACGCGATGATCGCTGCGGTGGTGCTGACCATGGACGTACCTTCCCGGTGTACTCGCCGTTCGCTCGAAGAGAGGGCGGAACGGCCCACCGGGATGCCTGGGGGCGGTGGCTGTTCAGGTGACGTTCAGGTCGGGGGAGGAACGCCGCGGCTCACACCGCGGGTCGCGGCCGGTGCGCTGCCGGACTCAGCTCGTCTCCGCCGCGCGGCAGGAGCCGCAGGTGATGTGGCGGGCCGGCTTCTCGTGGGTGGCCCGGCCGGTTCCGGTGATGTCCTGGGTCGGCGGGTGGCTTTCGTGCACATGCGTGCGACAGAGCGCCGCGCCGCAGCGGATGCATACGGCGACCGCGGGACCGGGGGTGCCGAGGCAGTCGTAACAGTTCATGTCCTCACCTCGTTCTCTGGTGAGCACGGCCCTGTTGGGGGCTCTGCGATCCATCCTCCATCATCCGTACGAACATCGCCTGGCAGAGAACCCGACCACGAGCCGTGCGCCCGGGCGGGCCGGAATCGGTCACCCTGTCGCATCGGACCAGGGGGCGGAGTAGACAGGGGACATGAGTGACAGTGATGCGCCGGCCGAAAGAGGCGGCCGGGGCATCGGCATCCACTACGCGGAGGTCTTCCGGGCCCTGCCCAGTCCCGTGCTGCTGCTCACGCCCGACATGGTGGCGGTCGACGCCAATCGGGCCTACGAAAGGGTTTCCGGACGGAGCCTCGCGCAGCTGCTCGGCCGGTGCGTCTTCGACGTGTTTCCCGACAACCCCTCCGACCCCCGGGCCAATGGTCCCCAGGCGCTGCGCGCCTCGCTGGAGCGGGTGCTCGCCACCGGCGGCCCCGACACCATGGCCGTGCAGAAGTACTCCGTGGACGTGCCCGACCGGCCCGGCGTGTTCGAGGAGCGTTACTGGAGCACCGTCAACATCCCTCTTCTCGACGCCGACGGCCGGGTGTCACTCATCGTCCACCGCGTCGAGGAGGTCACCGCGCTGATACGCGCCCGGCGGGCACTCGGCGCCGCACCGGAGGTGCCCCTCACCGCCGAGGACGCGATGACCGCCGATCTGCTCAACCGCTCCCTGGAACTGGAGGAACTCAACGAGGAGTTGCGCAAGGCCCACGCCCGCGCGCACGAGGTCGCCGTCACGCTGCAGCGAGCCATGCTGCCGAGTACGACGCTGCCGGACCGACCCGGGGTGGCCGTGCGCTACCGGCCCGCGACCAGCTTCCTCAACGTGTGCGGCGACTGGTACGACCTGATCGACCTCGACGCGCGACGGCTGGCCGTGGCGGTCGGTGACGTGGTGGGGCACGGTCTGGAGGCGGCCGGGACCATGGGGCAGCTGCGCAGCGCCCTGAGCGCGGCGATCCGCGCCACCGGGCGCCCCGCCACCGCCCTCACCACCCTCGCGGCGCACGCCCACACCGTCGACGGCGCGCTCGCGGCGACCGCCGTCCAGGTCGTCATCGACCAGACCGCCCTCACCGTCACCTACAGTCGCGCCGGCCACCCGCCGCCTCTGCTGGCCCACGGCGACGGCGCCGTCGAGGTGCTGGACTCGGCCACCGACCCGCCCCTGGGAGCGGGTGACGACTCCCTTCCCCGCTGCGAGGCGACGGTGGGCTACGGTCCCGGCAGCACCCTCGTCCTCTATACCGACGGTCTCATCGAGCGCCGGGGCGAGGACATCTACGCCAGCCTGGACCGCCTCGCCCACAGCGTCGAACATCATCATCTGCTCGGGCCCGAGGCCCTCGCCGACGCCGTGCTCGCCGATCTCGTCCCCGCGCCTCGGCGCGGCCCCGACGACGACACCGCGCTCGTCGTCATCCGGCTGTGAGCCGTCCGGTCCCCGATGCGTCCGTGCTCAGGTCGTGGGGGGCGAACCACGTGGGCGCGTCCGACAGGGCCTGCTTGATCCGGAACATCCCGAACTCGTTCAGCTCGGGCAACGCGTCGACCGCGAACCAGCCGACGTCCAGCGACTCGTCGTCGTTGACCCTCGCCTCGCCGCCGACAGCCCGGCAACGGAACGTGGTGTCCATGTACTGGCAGGTGTCGCCGTTCTCGTAGGTGACCGGCTCCAGGGCCTGCACCAGCACCACGCGCTCGACGACGCACCGCACGTTGGTCTCCTCGAACACCTCCCGCACGGCGCAGGCCGCGGGCTGCTCGCCCGGGTCCGGAATGCCGCCGATGATCGACCACTTCCGGGTGTCGGTGCGCCGGCCCAGCAGCACTCTGCCCTCGTCGTCGAAGACGATGGCGGTGACTCCGGGGAGCCACAGCAGCTGGTGGCCAGCCGAGGCCCGGATGGTGCGGATGAAGTCAGGAGTAGCCATGGACCGACCCTAACGGCCGGATTCCGTCATCCGGCCGGGGTCAGGCGAGATCGCCCGGAACGGCGCCGTTCCGGCGCCCCCGGACCACCGTCGTACCCGCCCAGCCGAGACCGCCCACCGCGACCGCCACCAGCAGCATCTCCGGCAGGATGCCGAGCCGCGTGGCGGGGGTCTCGGAGGAGCGCAGCGGCACCTTCTGGACCAGCGAGTCCGCCACGAACATCCCGGTCCGCTGGGTGATCCTCCCGTCCGGCATGATCACGGCGCTGACGCCGCTGGTCACCGGCACCGTGACGGTACGGCTGTGCTCGACGGCGCGGACCCGGGACATGGCGAGCTGCTGATAGGTCATCTCGCTGCGGTCGAAGGTCGCGTTGTTGCTCGGCACCGAGATCAGCTGCGCGCCGTCGGTCACGGTGCTGCGCACGGCCCAGTCGAAGGCGGCCTCGTAACAGGTGACCAGTCCGACCCTGGAGCCGTCCATGGTGAACACGCCCGGCTTGTCGCCCCGGCTGAAGTCCTGGCGGACCATCGAGGTCCAGTTCTTGTTGATCGCGCCGAGCAGTGAGCGCAGCGGAAGGTACTCGCCGAAGGGCTGGACCTGTCGCTTGTCGTACGTGTCGAGGGGGCCTTTGACCGGGTCCCACAGGATCTGCTCGTTGTAGAGCTTGCCGTCGCGCTCGACGACGCCACCGACCGAGACGGGCGCGCCGATGGCCTTGGCGGCGTCGTCGATCACGAGGCGGGCGTCGGCGTTGGTGAAGGGGTCGACGTCGGAGGAGTTCTCCGGCCACAGCACGAAGTCGGGCCGGGCGACCCTGCCCGACTTGACCTCGGCGGCCAGCCGCTCGGTCTCCCGTGCGTGGTAGTCGAGCACGGCGCGCCGCTGGGCGTTGAAGTCGAGCCCCGCGCGCGGCACGTTGCCCTGGATGACGGCGACGGTCGCCGTGCCGTTCTCGGCCTTGTCGCTCACCAGCGACCGCGCCGCGAGCGCCCCGACGACGGGGACGGCCACGCTGAGCAGCGCCGCCGCGGCGGCCCCTCGGCGTACGACGCCGGTGCGCCGACCCTCGACGACCTGGCGTACGACCTCGTACAGCCCGAAGCCGCAGAGCACGACCGCGAAGCCGAGTACCGGGGTGCCGCCCACCGCGGCCAGCGGGAGGAAGATGCCGTCCGCCTGACCGAAGGCGATCTTGCCCCAGGGGAAGCCGCCGAACGGCGCACGCGCGCGTGCCGCCTCGCCCGCGATCCAGACCGCCGCCGCCCACAGCGGCCAGCCGGGCAGCCGGGAGACGAGGGTGATGCCCGCGCCGACGAGCGCCACGTACACCGCTTCCACGGCGACGAGGGCCAGCCACGGGCCGGGGCCGACCTCGACACCGGTCCACACGAGCAGCGGCAGCAGGAAGCCGAGGCCGAACAGATAGCCGAGCCCGAGGCCCGCCTTCCAGGAGCGACCGCGCAGCAGCAAGCCGAAGACCGCGAAGGCCGGCAGGGCCAGCCAGGAGACGGTGCGCGGCGGGAAACTGACGTAGAGCAGTACTCCGGAGAGCGCCGCGGCGGCGGCCGGAGCGTATCGCCGAGCCAGTCTGGCCCCGCGCGATGCGGGCGCGGCCTGGGGTTCGAGCTGATCCGGCTCGTCTACGGAAGTTGCGGTGGCGGTCACTCGGGGAGTGTACGGCGCGTGAGCTGGGCTCCGACAGCACGGCCCGCACCATGAACCTCCCGGCGCCCGGGGGTGGTCCGTCCCTCCGCAGACCGTCGCATGCCCGCCTGATGCACCGTTCCTGCGCAACTCATCCACAAACCGGCGCATCAGCCGTTACGGTGTGCCCGAGCCTCTGACGTGCGGCCGGATGCGGGCGTGTCGGTCGGGGTCCGGCACAGGTCGGGGGGCGACGGGGTGGGGTCCACAGGGATGAGGTCCGCGGCCGGTTCGGCGGCCGAAGGCGAGAGACGAAACGTTTCGGACGCCATGGGTGTGATCGTGCTCGGGGCCTGCGCGGTGTGGGCCCTGATCACGGCGACCGCGCACGACGGGCGGCCCGAGGGCGTGCTCCTGGCCGTGCTCGCCGTGGCCGCCGGGTACGCCTCCGGCCGGATCCTCGGCGCTCTCCTGCCGGTCGCGGCGCCGGGTGCCGGGGCCCTCGCCGGACTGGGCCTCGCACTCGCCGCCGCGCACACCACCCCGGACCCGCAGCTCACGACGCCCCTCGGGCACGGCGGAGCCACGGCCGCGCTGCTCGCCCTGTCCACCGGTGCGGCGTGCTGCGCGGCCTGGGCGGCACGCAGCCCTGCGCAGCGGCTCGCGCTGAGTCTGCTCGCCGTCGGGATCGTGGTGAGCGCGGCGGTGCTCGGCTCGACCACGGGATGCGCCGCCGGCGCCGGAGTGCTGCTGTGCTCGCTCGCCGCCGACCGCATGCGCCGGCGCGCCCTCGGACTCGGGGGTCTCGCGCTCGCCGCGGCGCTGGTGACGGGCGCGACCTGGGCGGTCGCGGCGAACGTGCTGCCCGACGGTCTGACCGCGTCCCTGGAGGGGCCGCTCAC
The DNA here is from genome assembly GCF_007113425.2 of Streptomyces sp. RLB3-17. Lineage (NCBI taxonomy): Bacteria > Bacillati > Actinomycetota > Actinomycetes > Kitasatosporales > Streptomycetaceae > Streptomyces > Streptomyces sp. RLB3-17. The sequence goes on from NZ_CP041610.2 coordinate 1,988,314, forward strand.
CGAGCACCGGGTCCTGCTCTGGCGCGACGCGCTCCACCTGGCGGGACACCATCCCGCCCTGGGTGTGGGGCCCGGGCGGTACGGGGAACTCGGTCCGACGGTCACGCAGTCGCTGCTGCCCGACGGCAAGCCCCACTCGGCACCGTGGCAGCAGGCGGCCGAGCAGGGTCTGGTCGGCGTCGCGCTGCTCGCCGCGGTCTTCTGCTGGTTCCTCTATTCGCTGTGGCGTTCGCCGCGGTCCACGACGATCGCCCTGACGGCGGGCGCGGCCCTCACGGCGCTGGCCGTGATCGCCTCGCTGGGCAACGCGCTGAGCTTCACCACGGTGACGGCGGGTGCGGGGCTGCTCGCGGGGCTCGCGACGGCACGGCCCCTGGCCGACGAGGACCTGGAGCGCGTCCTGAACACGGGAGACCAAACCCCGAGGAACCAGCTGGAGCCGTGAACTCCGCGGCGGTCAGATGACCGCGCCGGGCGTGGCCGGCCGCAGCCGGTCCCGGATGATCCGGACCATCGCCTCCGCGTTGTCCACCGTGATGGTGAACGTGTGTCCGTCACCGAGCCGGAGCACCACGCCCTCGCCGCGCCGGACGATGACCGCGGTGCCCTTGTCGGGACGCCAGCGGTAGCCCCAGCCGCCCCACTGCCGCGGGGTGACCCGGGGGGCGAAGTCGGCGCCGACGACGCTCGAGAGCGGAATACGCCGGCGGGGCAGACCGATGTGGCCGCACCGCACTTCGAGGCAGTCCTTGTCGACCTTCACGGCGACATGCACGAAGGCGAGCGTGCCGAACATGATGAGCAGTCCCGCCGCGATGCACCCGACGACGGACATGGCCAGTGCCGCGACACCCGACGTCCACGTCGAGTCGACGGCCAGTTCGACACCCAGCGCGATGCAGGCGGCCCCGCCTATGGCGGGCAGCCACTGGACGCGATTGGTGGCACGCCCGGTCCAGACATCGGGGTGCGAGAAGTTTTCGCGGTGGAGGTGGTCCCTCATGTTTAAGAGACTACTCAGGTTCCGCACCGCGGGCACCGGGTCGCGGAGGGTCACTGCTCCGGGTGGGCGCGCGGCGCACGCGGGGCGTTCGGGCGGTGACGGACGGTCGCCGTCCGGAGCGCCTCCGCCCGGCGACAGAGTCAGCGGGCGAAGGATTCCGAGCGGCGACAGAGTCAGCGGGCGGGGCTGACCGCCTGAAGAAGGCGGCCTTCCTCGTACGCCAGCGCGGTCGCCGACAGGTCGCCCTCGCTGCCGCTGAGGAGCACGGTGAGGGAGCCCTCGGCGGGGGCCGCCGGGTCCGGGAGCTCGCCGATCCTGCGCAGTGCCTGCGCGGCGACCGCCCCGGCGGAGCCATGCAGCGCGAGCGGCGGGAGGCCGGGCTGCTGCACGGCCGTGCGGATGCGTTCGGCGACCAGCTCGTAATGGGTGCAGCCCAGGACGACGGCCCTTACATCGCCGGGGGTGCGCTCGGCCGCCGCGGCGATCGCGGCGTCGATACCCTCCTGGTCACCGTGCTCCACGGCGTCGGCGAGCCCGGGGCAGGCCACTTCGGTGACGGGCACTCCCTCGGCGAACTCACCGATGAGCCCGCGCTGATAGGGGCTGCCGGTGGTGGCGGGCGTGGCCCAGATCGCGACGGGTCCCCCACCAGCCGCGGCCGGCTTGATCGCCGGGACGGTGCCGATGACGGGCACCTCCGGCTCCAGGCGGGCGCGCAGCGCCGGAAGGGCGCGGACGGAGGCGGTGTTGCAGGCGACGATCAGGGCGTCGGGACCGTGCTGCGCGGCGGCCTCGGCGACGGCGAGCGCGCGGGCGGTCACGTCCTCGGGCGTACGTGGTCCCCAGGGCATGCTGCCGGGGTCCGAGGAGAGCACGAGATCGGCGTCCGGCCGCAGTCGACGTACCGCGGCGGCGGCAGCGAGCAGTCCGATTCCGGAGTCCATGAGCGCGATCTTCACCCGGTCACCATAGACGATCCGCCCCGGCGGCCCCCCGGGGTGGGGCAGACTGCGGCGGGTGAGTGCCGTCGCGTGGACCGCCTTGGGATCACTGGCCGCCTGGCTGTGGCTGCTGCTCGGCCAGGGCTTCTTCTGGCGTACGGATCTGCGCCTGCCGCCGCGTCGGGAACCGGACGACTGGCCGTCCGTCTGCGTCGTCGTACCGGCGCGCGACGAGGCCGCCGTACTGCCCGAGAGCCTGCCCTCGCTGCTCGCCCAGGACTATCCGGGGCGCGCCGAGATCTTCCTCGTAGACGACGGCAGCTCGGACGGCACCGGGGAGCTGGCCCGTGCGCTCGCCCGCACGCACGGCGGGCTGCCGCTCACCGTCGACTCGCCCGGGGAGCCGCCCGCGGGCTGGACCGGCAAGCTCTGGGCCGTGCGTCACGGTATCGGCCTGGCACGCGCGCGTGGCCCCGAGTACCTGCTTCTGACGGACGCGGACATCGCGCACGCGCCGGACAGCCTGCGGACGCTGGTCGCCGCGGCGCGCACGGGCGGCTTCGACCTGGTCTCGCAGATGGCCCGGCTGCGGGTGGTGAGCGTGTGGGAGCGGCTCGTCGTCCCCGCCTTCGTCTACTTCTTCGCACAGCTCTATCCCTTCCGGTGGATCGCGGTGAAGGACTCACGGACGGCGGCCGCGGCGGGCGGCTGCGTACTGCTGCGCGCGGACGCCGCCGAGCGGGCGCGGATCCCGGACGCCATCCGGCACGCCGTCATCGACGACGTGGCGCTCGCCAGGGCGGTCAAGGGGAGCGGGGGCCACGTCTGGCTGGGGCTGGCCGAGCGGGTCGACAGCGTGCGTCCCTATCCCCGGCTGCACGACCTGTGGCGCATGGTCTCGCGCAGCGCGTACGCCCAGCTGCGGCACAACCCGCTGCTGCTCCTCGGTACCGTCCTCGGCCTCGCCGTGGTGTACCTGGTGCCCCCGGTCGCCCTCTTCACGGGTCTCCTCTCCGGGCACACGGGGATCGCGGCGGCCGGCGGGCTCGCGTGGCTGCTGATGACGGCGACGTATCTGCCGATGCTGCGCTACTACCGGCAGCCCGTGTGGCTCGCCGCGTCGCTGCCCGTGACCGCGTTCCTGTACCTCCTCATGACGGTCGATTCCGCGGTGCAGCACTACAGGGGGCGCGGCGCGGCCTGGAAGGGCCGCACCTACGCGCGCCCGGACACCGCGCTCGACGAGCGCTGACCGGTCACTTCCCGCGAGTCATTTCCTGTGGGTCACTTCCCTGGGCCGCTTCCCCGGGCCACTTCCGTGGGTCACTTCCTGCCGGGGGTCCAGTTCATGCCCCACCCGTAGACGCGGTCCACCGTGCGCTGCGGGCTCACGCCGCGCTCGGGGACGAGGTAGCGGGCTTCACGCTGGACGATCAGGTCGCCGCCGTTGTTGGTGATGAGGGCGAGGGCGCAGACCGTCGAGGGCACCGTGCACTCGTCGAGCGAGAAGTCGACGGGGGCGCCGTTCAGCGGTTGCAGGGTGACCGTGGCATGCAGGTCGGCGAACGAACGCGCCCCTTCGTAGATGGTGACGAAGATGAGGATGCGCCGGAAACTCTGCTTGTGGTCGAGGTTGACGGTGAGGTTCTCGCCGCTCGCCACGGCACCGGTGCGGTCGTCGCCGTCGAGGTGGATGTACGGCGGCTGGTGCAGCGCCCCGAAGGCGTTGCCGAGCGCCTGGACGACTCCCTTGCGGCCGTCGGACAGCTCGTACAGGGCGCAGAGGTCGAGGTCGAGGTCCCTGTGCGCCGCGACGGCCCGGCCCCGCTTGCTGCCCCACCCCGAGAACTGCTTGCGCACCTGCCAGTTGAGGTTGACACGCATGGCGCCGGACGTGCCGCCCTGCTTGGTCAGCGAGACCGAGGGCGCCTCCTTGGTGAGCGTGACCTTGGAGAGGCGGACCGGGGCCGCCCCGGGCCGGGCGGGCGGCGGAGCCATGGCGGGGGGCGAGACGGTGACCGGCGGTGCGGTGACGGGCGGTGCGACGGGCGGAGGCATGTTCACCGGCGGCCCGACCGGCGGCGGACCGGCCACACGTGTGCCGGGCGCGGGCGGCACGGCGGCGGGGGGTGTGGGGCCGGGCGGTGCGGAGGCAGGCGGTACGGGGGCGGTCGGCGCGGCGGCGGTCGGTGCGGGGGGCGGCGGGGGCGGTGCCGCGTGCTGCGGCTCGTCCACCGTGATTCCGTAGTCCTTCGCCAGCCCTTCCAGTCCGCTGCTGTAGCCCTGTCCGACCGCGCGGAACTTCCAGGCACCCTGGCGCCGGTAGAACTCGCCGAGCACGAAGGCGGTCTCGACGGTCGCGTCCTTGCTGTCGAAGCGCGCGATCTCCGTGCCCTGTCCCGCGTCGAGTACGCGGATGTACAGACCGGGCACCTGCCCGAAGGTGCCGCCGTCCGCGGAGGCGGCCAGCACCACGGTCTCGATCGCGCCCTCCACGCGCGCGAGGTCGACGAACAGTGTGTCGGTCACCTGACCGCCGTCGCCCCGCTTGCCCTCGTGCCGCACGGCGCCGGAGGGGTGTGCCGGCTGGTTGTAGAACACGAAGTCGCCGTCCGAGCGGACCCTTCCGGAGACCAGCAACAGCGCGGAAGCATCCGCGTCGGGGACCCCGGGCCCCGAACGCCACCCCATTTCGACGCGCAACGCACGCGTCGGCACAGGAACATTCGAACCTTTAGGCATTGTCATGTCCGCCCCCATCACGTGTCACCGCGCCAGGCCGTGCCTCGGGCCGTCCCTCGGGCCCTTTCCCGACCAACCTATTCCCCCAAGGCGGAGAACTCCTGTGAGGTGCCGCGGAAGATCGCACGAGGGGCTTCGAAGACTGCTGGCCAACCACCGGTAACCCCCTCGGAACTCGGCCTTTACACGATCTGAACCCTGTTTGGCGCCCTTTTTTGCCGAGTTCGCTCGCATTGGGGATCCCGCGTCACTGCCGACACGGAAAACAACCCTCTTATCGGTCTCCCCAACCAGCACATCGTGGGCTTAACTTATGTGCCATGACCTCCCCCCGCTCCACCTATGGCGGCGGTTACTACTCCGCGCCGTCCTTCCCGGACACCCCGATCTACGACTCCCTGGTCGCCGAGCGGGGCACTCCCCAGATCGCCCCGATCCGGGTTCCCGCCGCCTACGACACGGGCAGCAGCTACCTTCCCGCGCTCCCCTCGGCACTTCCCGCCCTGCCCGCCGGCCCCTCGCAGCAGGCCCCCATGTACGGCGGCTACCCGCAGGCCCAACAGCCCGCACCGCTGCAGCAGGCCCCGGCGCCGTACATCCCGCAGCAGGCCGGCCCCCCGCGTGGCTACCCGGGACCCCAGCAGCCGCAGCGCCCGATGGCGGGCACCGGCTACGAGGCCATGCGCCCCGCGGCTCCCCGCCCCGCCCCGGCCCCGTACCAGGACCCGTACAACAACCAGCAGTACCGCGGGTACTGAGGGGCTGAGGTACGCGGGCACCACGGCATTCGGACCGGATTGTCGGTGCCTGCTGGCACGATGGAGTCATGGGGAATGCGGAGCTGCACTCGATCCATGTCCACCCGGTCAAGGCCTTCCGGGCTCTCTCGCCCCGGGAGGCCGTCGTGGAGCCCTGGGGGCTGGCCGGAGACCGACGCTGGGTACTGATCGACGACGGGGGAAAGGTCGTCACCCAGCGTCAGCAACCACGGCTGGCACTGGCCGCCGCCGAGCTGCTGCCCGGCGGTGGCATACGCCTGTCCGCGCCCGGCCGTGAGCCGCTGACCGTCCGCGTGCCCCAGCCGGCCGGCACGACGCCGCTGGATCTCTTCGGCGACAAGCTGGAGGCGGTCCTCGCCGACGCGGACGCGCACGCCTGGTGCAGTGACTATCTGGGGACCGAGGTCCGTCTCCTGCACATGGACGACCCCGCCACGCGCAGGCCGCTGGACCCGGACTACGCGCGTCCGGGCGAGACCGTCAGCTTCGCCGACGGCTATCCCCTGCTGGTCACCACGCTCGCCTCGTTGGACGCGCTCAACTCCTTGATCGCGCAGGGCGACCGCGCCGACGAGGGCCCGCTCCCGATGAACCGTTTCCGGCCGAACGTGGTGGTGGCGGGCACGACGGCATGGGCCGAGGACGGCTGGCGGCGGATCGCCATCGGCGAGGTCGTCTTCCGGGTGCCCAAGATGTGCGGCCGCTGCGTCGTGACCACCACCGACCAGGACACCGCCGAGCGCGGCAAGGAGCCGCTGCGCACGCTCGGACGCCACCGCCGCTTCGGCTCCCAGCTCGTCTTCGGACAGAACCTGGTGCCGGAGTCCCGCGGCACGGTGCGGATCGGCGATCCGGTCACCGTCCTCGAATGACCCGCCCCCGGGAACCCGGGCCCCGGGCACGGTCGTTGAGCGTGTGAGAAGTTCATGAAAGACCCGTGGGAAGGGTGATTTCGCTCTCTCTTTCCCGGGGCTCGCATAGGACGGCTTCGCCGGGGGTTATCACGGAGGCGAAAGGGGGTGCGGGACGGTGCGAGCTATCGGCGGACTCTGGCGTTGGCGGCACAATCCGCTGCGCCGCACGACCGATCTGGTCGAGGCGTGGCTGGCCCTGCTGGCCGTCCTGCTGATCCTCACCCTCGCGCCCCTGCTCGGCGCCCTCACCGGAGCGACGGCCGAGGACGCCCTCCAACAGGCCGTTCGGGACCAGCACCTGGCCCGCCACGAAGTGACGGCCACCGTGGTCGGCAAGGCGGCCCGGGCCCCGCTGGACCCCGATCCCGAGGCCTCGTCGGCGCAGGATCCGCACAGCCGTGTGCTCGCCGACTGGACCGCTCCGGACGGCACGGCGCATCACGGCGAGGTGATAGCCGCCCTCAAGTCACCGCACAAGGGTGACCACTTCACGCTCTGGACCGACGCGCACGGTGACCTGGTCGCCCGCCCGCTGGATTCCGCCACCGCGACGACGCACGCCGTGCTGGCGGGCATCGGCGCGGCCCTGCTCACCGCCGGGCTCCTCGACAGCGGCAGACGTCTGATCGTGTGGCGCATGACCCTTCGCCGGTACGCCCGTTGGGATCAGGCATGGGACAGGGCGGGTCCGGACTGGGGCAGGACGGGCACCGGCAGCTGACCGCCTTCCGGCTACGGTCAACCCACCGTGCCCGCGCACGCTACGGTGGACCGACCGAATCGTTCGGCACCGTCGTGAGAAGCTGTTCTTGATCGCGACGGGGTTTCAGCACGGCCTCGCAGGACCCGCGTACGACGAGGTGGGGGCACAACAGCGCCATGGCACAGGGCACGGTCCAGGTGACGCACACCGGCACCTCGCGGTGGCGGCGCCGCACAGGAGAGTACGCATCGCTGGCCGCCGCCCTGGAGGCCGCGGCCGACGGGGACGTGCTCACCGTCGCACCCGGCACCTACCGGGAGAATCTCGTGGTCCAGCGTGCGGTGACGCTGCGCGGCCCGGAGGGCTCCCCCGGCTCCGTGCGCATCGCGCCGGTGGACGGCGTGCCGCTGACCGTGCGCGCCTCGGCCGTGGTCCAGGACCTGCACGTGGAGGGCCAGGACTCGGCGGCGCCCGCGCTGCTCGTCGAGGAGGGCACCCCGGAGCTCCTCGACGTGCGGATCGTCACGCGCTCCGCGGCCGGCATCGAGGTGCGCGGCGGCGCCCGTCCCACCGTGCGGCGCTGCACGGTCGACAATCCGGCCGGCGTCGGCATCGCCGTACTCGACGGCGGCGGTGGCGTGTTCGAGGAGTGCGAGGTCGTCGCGGCCGGACAGTCCGGCATCGCGGTCCGCGGCGGCGCGCATCCCCGTCTGGAGCGCTGCCGGGTGCACCACGCCTCCGGCGCGGGCCTGTCGGTGACCGGCGAGAACTCCTCACTGGAGGCGGTCGGTTGCGAGGTGTACGAGGTCAAGGGCTCCGGTGTGCAGATCACCGCGCGCGCCGCGGCCCATCTCACCGACTGCGATGTGCACCGCACGACGTCGGACGGCGTCACCCTGGACACGGACGCCGTGCTCACCCTCGCCGACTGCCGCATCCACGACATCCCGGAGAACGCGGTGGACCTGCGTTCCCGCTCGGTCCTCACCCTGACCCGCACCACCGTCCGGCAGTTCGGGCGCAACGGCCTGTCGGTCTGGGACCCGGGCACGCGCGTGGACGCCAACCAGTGCGAGATCTTCGACAGCACGGGCGACTACCCCGCGGTGTGGGTCAGCGACGGCGCGACCGCGGTGCTCGAGTCCTGCCGGGTGCACGACGTGCCCGACGCCCTGTTCGTCCTCGACCGCGGTTCACGCGTGGACGTCGTCGACAGCGACCTCTCCCAAGTGCGCAACACCGCCGTGTCGGTGAGCGACGGCGCGACGGCGCAGCTCGACGACTGCCGTATCCGCGACGCCGCGACGGGCGCCTGGTTCCGTGACCACGGAAGCGGCGGGACCCTGTCCGGCTGCACCGTGGACGGCACCCAGACCGGCGTGATCGTCACCAAGGGCGCCGACCCCACCATCGAGCGCTGCACGGTCGACTCCCCCGCGGAGGCCGGTTTCTACGTGTCGGCGGGTGGCCGCGGCACCTTCCACAACTGCCGGGTGACGGGCAGCGGGGGCTACGGCTTCCATGTCATCGACGGCTGCCGGGCGACGCTGAAGAAGTGCCGTACGGAGCGCTGCGCACGCGGGGGTTACGAGTTCGCCGACGGCGGCAACGCACCGGGAGGCGGCCCGGTCGTCGAGGACTGCACGAGCGACGAGAGCGCCGGAGTGCGCCCCCTGGCGCACGAGACGGCCGTACAGACGTCCAACCCGTCCACGAGCCTGCTCGGCGCGATCCCGGGCCAGCGCACCACCGAGCAGGAACCGCTCGTCACCGCCTCGGAGCCCGAACCCGCGCAGCCGGCCCGTACCCCGAAGGTCGTCCTCGGCGAACTCGACGGGCTGGTGGGCCTGGACAGCGTCAAGCGCGAGGTGCGAGCCCTCACCGACATGATCGAGGTGGGCCGCCGCAGACAGCAGGCGGGCCTCAAGGCGGCCTCCGCCCGCCGCCACCTGGTCTTCACCGGCTCCCCCGGCACCGGCAAGACGACGGTGGCCCGCCTGTACGGCGAGATCCTGGCCTCGCTCGGTGTCCTGGAGAAGGGGCACCTGGTCGAGGTGTCCCGCGTCGACCTGGTGGGCGAGCACATCGGCTCCACGGCGATCCGCACCCAGGAGGCGTTCGACCGGGCGCGCGGCGGTGTCCTGTTCATCGACGAGGCGTACGCGCTGTCGCCGGAGGACTCGGGCCGCGACTTCGGCCGCGAGGCCATCGACACGCTCGTGAAGCTGATGGAGGACCACCGGGACGCGGTCGTCGTGATCGTCGCGGGCTACACGGCCGAGATGGAGCGCTTCCTCAGCGTCAACCCCGGTGTGGCGTCCCGCTTCTCACGGACCATCACCTTCAGCGACTACGTCCCCGAGGAGCTGCTGCGGATCGTGGAGCAGCAGGCCGAGGAGCACGAGTACAGCCTGGCGCCCGGCGCGCCCGAGGCGCTGCTGAAGTACTTCACGGCCATCCCCAAGGGCCCGGCGTTCGGCAACGGCCGCACCGCGCGGCAGACCTTCGAGGCGATGGTCGAGCGGCACGCGGGGCGGGTCGCCCAGCTCGACGAGCCGAGCACGGACGACCTCACGCTGCTCTACCCCGAGGACCTGCCGGAGCTGCCCTGAGTCTCCCCGCGTGGACGGGCGGTCGCCCTCGCCCTCAGGCCGTGGCGTCGCCGTCGGCACGGGGGCCCGGTACCGCCTCCGGCCGCAGCCGGGCCAGCAGCCGTTCGCGTTCCTCGGCGAAGGCCGGGTCCGCCTGGTAGTCCCCGTGTCCGAGGATCGGCGCGGGCAGCGGATGCTCCTGGGTGCGTCCGTAGGCGAGCGGGTCCTTCAGGGGCGCGCGGTCGACCTGGGGGCCGCAGTCGCCGGGCAGCCGAACGGGGCCGCCGATGGGGTCGGTGAGGCGGTACAGGTTGCGCCAGCAGTCGACCTCCCGGTGCAGCGAGGTGAGGGCGGCCGGGCCGAAGTGGGCCGGGAACCAGCGCCCGTAGAGCCGTTCCAGTGGAGAGCCGTAGGTGAGCAGCGCGACCCGCCTGCGTACGGAGGGCTTCAGCTGCCAGGCCGCGGCGGCGGCCAGCACACTGCCCTGGGAGTGCCCGGAGAGCACCAGGCGCCCGCCGGTGGCCCGGGTCCAGGTGACCATGCGCCACGTCAGGTCGGGCACGGCACGCTCGGCGTAGCAGGGCGGCGCGAAGGGGTGGGCGGCGCGCGGCCAGAAGGTGCCGACGTCCCAGAGGATGCCGATGGTGCGGCGGGCCGCCTGGTCCTTGTAGGCGCGCCGCCCCGAAGTGACGAGAAGGATGAAGCCGAGGCCGATCAGCCAGGACCCGAGCGCCTGCGCGGCTTCGGCGGCGCCTCGGACGAAGGCGTACGACCCTCGCGCGGCCTGCGCCGGGGCGTCACCGGTGGTCAGGACGCCCACCAGGGCTCCGGCGCCGAGGAGCAGGGTCACGAACGAGATCACGCCGACCATGAGGGGCGCCCGGTCGGTGAGGGCGGCCATCGCGCGTGTGCTCGCGATACGGCCGGTACGGGTGGTGTCCTTGGCCTCGCCGAGGTAGTCGAGTTCCACCGCGCGCGTCTCGACGGCGCGCAGCCGCCAGGTGCGCAGGGCCAGCCTGCCACACAGGCCGAGGAGCACGAGGAGCGTCGGCGGGATCACGGACGCCTGCCAGGTCAGCAGGACGGGCGGGCCGGGCAGCGAGCCGCGCGTGCCGTCCAGCCAGTCGGCGACGCGCTGCGCGACTCCGCCGGACATCACGCCGCCCAGGGCGCAGGCCAGCATCGCGACGGCGGGTCCGGCCAGACCACGCAGGGCGGTGCGCGGATCGGGCCTGGTGCGGTACAGAACGCGGGCCACCACGCCGAGCGTGATGACGAGCAGCCCCTGGGCGAGGGCGAGGCCTCCGAAGGTCGTGTCGCCCGGCAGCCGCCCCGTCGAGTGCCAGCCGGGCCGTGACCATCCGGCGTACAGCAGGGTGAGGGCGAACAGGACGATCGAGCCCAGGGGCAGCCCTCGCACGAGCGTGGCGTCCAGTTCCTGGTCCAGCCGGTGTTCGCTGCGCCCGCGCCGACAGACCACCCACAGCACCACGACCGCGCCGACGACGAGCGCTGCGTACAGCAGCAGGCCGAGGATCCCGAGCACGGCGGGTCCCCCGGCCTCCCGGTCGAAGCGGGCCGCGGGGCCGCCGACGGCGGCGGTGACGGTGAGGAGTCCCGCCGCGGTGTGCGCGGCGCGCAGCCGGGCGACCAGACGGCGCCCGTACCAGAAGCCGGGCCTGCCGAGTCCGGTGCGGCCGGTCTCCTCGGCGGGCTCGGGCCTGCGGGACACGGGTTGCTGGGACTCGTACGCGCTCCAGGTGCGGTGCGAGAGGTACCAGAGCAGGCAGGTGAGACCCGCGGGCACCAGGGCGGCCAGGGCGAGGCGGCGGCCGGGCCGGCTCCACCAGCCGTTGTCGGACAGCTCCGGGGAGAGGAAGCCGAGCCACGAGTGCGCCTCGGCGCACGCGCGGGTGCCCGCGCACTGCCAGGCGGTCAGGTCGAGGGCGACCTCGCAGGCCGCGGCGACCAGCAGCACGGTGAGGGTGAGCCCTGCCAGCCGGACGAGCAGGCCGTACAGGCGGACCGTCCGGGTGCGGCCGCGGGTGGCGGGACGCATCCAGTGCGCGAGGTTGACGACCATGAAGGGCAGCAGCAACAGCCACAGGGCCCGGGTGCCGTTGCCGGAGGTGAGGTTGCACCACACATAGGCCTCGGGGACCGGTTTGCCCCGGTAGTCGTCGGGGCGCCGCTCCGCGTCGGCGTCGTCGACGCGCCGGTAGACGGCCGCGGTGTCGTCGCCGCTGATCCGGACCGTCCGCGGATCGTCCAGCATCTCCTCGGGTGTGGTGCCCCCGACTCCGTGGACCAGGAGTTCGAGGGCGGTATCGGCCGCTTCGGGCCGCTGTGCGGGGCCGCTGAGCTTTCCCGCCGAGGCGTGTTCCCGTGCACGTTCCACTTTTCTGCACTTCCCCCGTGCGCGCGTCTGGCATGTGTCATGTGCAGGCACAAGGATCTCCGTTCAGGGGTGCGCGCGCACCTGTGGTCACGGAATCTCCCCGATACGTGTGACAGTGACGCGACGGGCGGGACGCGGTGTCCTTGCGGGGAGTGGCGCACGTGTCGGTGGCCCGTGCGAGGATGGGTCGTCCTCCAGGCCTAGGACAAGGAGAATGTCCACGTGGGAGTGGGTTCGGACGGAGTGTCGGGCAGCTTGTGGCGCAAGGATCGGAGCGGACGTGAGTGAGAATCAGAACCTTCTCGCGGAGCAGCGTCGGGCCCTGATTCTCGACGAGGTACGGCGCCGGGGCGGCGTCCGCGTGAACGAGCTGACCCGCAGGCTGGGCGTCTCCGACATGACGGTCCGTCGTGACCTCGACGCGCTCGCCCGCCAGGGCGTGGTGGAGAAGGTGCACGGCGGCGCGGTGCCGCTGGTGGAAGCGAGTACGCACGAGCCTGGTTTCGAGGCCAAGTCGGGCCTGGAACTGACCGCCAAGGAGGACATCGCGCGGGTCGCCGCCGAGCTGGTCGCGCCGGGCACGGCGATCGCGCTCTCGGGCGGTACGACGACGTACGCGCTGGCGCATCAGCTCCTTGACGTGCCGGACCTGACCGTGGTCACCAACTCGGTGCGGGTCGCCGATGTCTTCCACTCGGCGCAGCGCCTCTCCGGCCAGCGGCAGGGCGCGGCCACGGTCGTGCTGACGGGCGGGGTGCGCACCCCGTCGGACTCGCTGGTCGGCCCCGTGGCCGACCAGGCCATCGCGGCGCTCCACTTCGACGTGCTGTTCCTCGGGGTGCACGGGATATCGGTCGAGGCGGGCCTGTCGACGCCGAACCTGGCGGAGGCCGAGACCAACCGGCGGCTGGTGCAGTCCGCACGGCGGGTCGTCGTGGTCGCCGACCACACCAAGTGGGGCACGGTGGGTCTGAGTTCGTTCGCCGCGCTGGACCAGGTCGACACGCTGGTCACCGACGCCGGGCTGCCGGCGGAGGCGCGGGCGGAGGTCTCCGAACACCTGCGGCGCCTGGTGGTTGCCGGAGAGCCCGAGGACGGTACAGACATCTGACGGTCCGCCAGCTAAGGTGACGCTGCCCGCGGCTCTCTACGCGGGACCGGAGGCTCCGTTCCCAGGTGGGGGTTTCGTCCATGGCACGCCGTCTTCGCCCGGTGGGGCTCGACTTCGCCGAGACCGCTCCCCTGCGTCTGGTGTTCGCCCGCGAGGTGGCGGCCCCTCCCGAGGTGGTCTTCCGCGCGCTGGCCGAGGACGTGCCCGGCTGGAGCGAGTGGTTCTCGGCGGTGACACTCGCCCGGCCGACCGGGGACGGCGCCGGGCGGGAGATCCGGCTCCGGGGCGGTACGCGCTTCCAGGAAACGGTCCTCGCGGCCGAGGCCCCCGAGGTCTACGCGTACCGGGTGGACGTCTCGAACGCGCCCGGCCCCCGGGCCCTGGTCGAGGAGTGGCGGCTGACTCCGGCCGGGAAGGGCACCCGGGTCCAGTGGACCTTCGCCGTCGACGGCGCGGCCCCGTTCCGGCTGGCCCTGAAACTGGGCCGGGCGGGGCTGGGCCGCGCGTTCCGCCAGGCGGTGACGGCGCTGGACCGACGGCTGGCGTCGACGCACGCGTGAGGACCAGGTCCGCCTGAGAGCGCGCCCCGAGGTCAGTCCGGCCAGACGCCCGTCTGGAGCAGGGCCGCGATCGCCGCGGTGTAGGGCGCGATGTCCAGCCCCTGTTCGGCCAGCCACCCGTCCGAGTAGTACTTGTCGAGATAGCGGTCCCCGGGGTCGCAGAGCAGCGTCACCACGCTCCCCTTGCGCCCCTCGGTCACCATCTCGGCGACGATCTTCAGCGCGCTCCACAGCCCGGTGCCGGTCGAGCCGCCCGCCTTGCGGCCGATGGCCTGTTCCAGTGCCCGTACGGCCGCCACGCTCGCGGCGTCCGGCACCTTCATCATCCGGTCGATCGCGCCCGGCACGAAGCTCGGCTCCATACGGGGCCTGCCGATGCCCTCGATACGCGAGCCGCAGTCGCAGGTGACGTCCGGATCGCCGGTGGTCCAGCCCTCGAAGAAACACGAGTTCTCCGGGTCGGCGACGCAGATTCGGGTGTCGGCCTGCATGTAGTGCACGTAGCGCGCGAGGGTCGCCGAGGTACCGCCGGTGCCGGCCGTGGCGACGATCCACGCGGGCTCCGGGAAACGCTCCAACTCCAGCTGGCGGAAGATGGATTCGGCGATGTTGTTGTTGCCGCGCCAGTCCGTGGCCCGTTCCGCATAGGTGAACTGGTCCATGTAGTGGCCGCCGGTCTCGACCGCGAGGGCGGCGGACTCCTCGTACATCCTGCGGGAGTCGTCCACGAAGTGGCACTGGCCGCCGTGGAACTCGATCAGACGGCACTTCTCGGCGCTCGTGGTGCGCGGCATGACCGCGATGAAGGGCACGCCGATCAGCTTCGCGAAGTACGCCTCGGAGACCGCGGTCGAGCCGCTGGACGCCTCGATCACCGGGCGGCCCGGCCTGATCCAGCCGTTGCAGAGCCCGTACAGGAAGAGTGAGCGGGCCAGGCGGTGCTTGAGGCTGCCGGTGGGGTGGGTCGACTCGTCCTTCAGGTAGAGGTCGATACCCCACGCCTCGGGCAGCGGGAAGCGCAGCAGGTGGGTGTCCGCCGAGCGGTTCGCGTCGGCCTGGACTTTACGGACGGCTTCTTTGAGCCAGGTCCGGTACCGCGCGTCGCTGTGGTCGACGTCGAGGGTTTCGCCGGTCCGGATCTGCTGAGGGGTGCTCACGGCGGGGCTCCTAACGCATCGCGCCGACGCCGGTTCAGATGGTCGGACGCCTCGATCATAAACACCTTGCGCACGCTTCTCACCTGCATAAACATACCTTTGAGCACCTCAAAGGCACCCCTGGAGCAGGGGTGTCCGAAGCGACGGGGGCGCACCCGGGCGAGTGCTCCCGTCCCCGCCGTCACCTCGTCGTGCGCACTGGTGCTCGCCGCTGCCTGCGGGCAGACTGCACCGCAGGGCACGCGGCCCGCGTCCGACCGCGCCGCGCGGGATGACACTCCCGGAGCGGTCGCGCGCACCGGAGCACGACCCGCGCGACATCCGGGCCCGGGACGCGGGACAGAGCGACACGGAACAGAGCACAGCCGACGCGCACAAGGGGGCGGAGCATCATGGCGGAGCCGGAGTTCACGGCCACGGGCGTGCGGATCGGGAAGAGGCTGCGGTCGCTCACCCGGGCCGGACAGGTCCGGATCAGCGACGGCAGGCTGGAGTTGCTGACGAGTTACGGCAGCGAGATCGACAGTGCGCCGGTGCAGGCGGTGCGGGCGTCGAAGCCGTGGTTCGCGCCCGAGGACCGGGCGTTGGCCGACGTCAACGGCACCCGCTATTCGCTCACGCTCGGCGAGCACGATCCCGCGCCGGGCAAGCCGGGGCCGCCGTCGGCGCGCCGGTTCATCGAGGCGGTTCGCAGGGCGGCGGGGCGCAACGGCTGAGTCGGCCGCGCGGCAACCGACACGGGAGCCTTCGGTTCGCCACCGGCAAGGGCCGACACAGGCACCCACGACTCGCGACCGGCGGCGCCCTGCGCGCAGGCCTTCGACCTCCGGCCGACGGCCGCCTACCGGGCACCCCCGAGCGCGCTACCAGCGACGCTCGCGATCCGCGTCGGTCGACACGCGGGCCCCGGGCCCGCACCCCCAGGTCGCCGGCCCGAGCAGCCCCGGCCCGCAACCGGCGACGGCGACCGGGCGAGCCTCGGACGTCCCACCGTCGACGTCCGGCACGAACGCGCTCACCACCGCCGCCCACAGCCGACCGACAACGCCCGGGCTCGGGCCCGCAGCCGACGATCCCCGGACCGGGGAGTCCCGATGTCGGGCCCCTCGGTCGACGAGAACCGAAGGCACACCCCGAACGCGCGCCCGGCGAAACCCGACGCGGGACCCGGCGCGACAGCCGCCCACGCACAACCACCAACGGCCCACGGGAAGGCAGTCGGCCCACGACCGCCGACGGCCCACAACCAAGCCCTGGACCCGGAGCCGCCCGGCGCGCAAGCCCTGGGCCGACAACCACCCGAGCCCGATCCAGAACCCTCCGGCCCACGCCCGGCCAAACCCGATGCGAGAACCACCCGCGCGCAACCGCCGACCGCCGACGGGGCAGCCCTGGACCGACGGTCGGCGACGGCCGGCGACGAACCCCTGGACTCCCCGCCGACTAAGCCCGGCTACGGATCCTCCGGCCCTCACTCGGCAAAGCCCGGGCTGGAGGCCACCCGCCGACGGTCGGCCACGGCCGGCCGAAAAGCCTCAGGCTCCCCACCGGCCCACCCCGGACCGCGAGCCTCCGGCCCCCGCACGGCACAGCCCGGGGTGGGAGCCACCAGACCGCGGGCGGAGGGCTTCGGGGCGCGTGTGGCGAGGGGTGGTGCCGGGGGAATCGGTCGGCTGCGGCCGACGCGAAACCGGTCCGGGATCAGCGCCCTCGGCGCGGCAGCCCCCGTTCGCGGTGGGTGACGTGCGGTGCGTGCGCGAGCGATTCCGGGCCCGCGGCGGTGAACGATGAACCCCGGACCGCCCGACGCCGCCGCTCAGGCGAGACCCCCGCCCCGCGACGGCTCGGGCCGGAGCGGACCGCACCGCGAGTTGCGGGACCGCACCCCCTGAGTCACGCTGTTCTCACATCATCACTCTGGGTTCACCGGCGATAACGCTACGAATCAGTCCGCCGGTCATTGCAGCAGGCGGCCGTTCCACTCAGCCACTCTGCTGGATCCGATCTCCGTCTTCTTCCGGACCTCAATTCGGGGAGTCGCAGCCGTGATCAGCCAGCCAAGCAGGCATTGCACGGTGGAGCTCCAAGCCCTGCCGTCGCGGATCGGCCAGGTCCGCAGAATCCTTTCTGCGCAGTTGCGCTACTGGCATCAGGACCCCTTGATAGACCGGGCCGCGCTCGGAGTGACCGAGCTGCTGACCAACGTTCACCGGCACGCCCAGCCGGACAAGGTGTGCACCGTGGAGATCGAGCTGCTGCTCGACCGGCTCACGGTCTCGGTGCACGACCACGACCCCCGCCTGCCCGAGGTACAGGACGTGGACCCCACGGCCACCTGCGGACGCGGTCTCGCGATGATCGCCGCGGTGAGCGAGAGCTGGGGCGTGCGTCCGGACGGCGAGTCGGGCAAGGTCGTGTGGTTCTCCCTGCCTGCGACCTCGCCCGCGGTGGCGGAGCCCGTGCTTCCTCCGTACGAACAGGCTCGCGAGACCACGCGCCGACACACCGTCGCCCCGCTCGACCCCCTCGACGAACGCCGGCCCGAACACGCTCCCGCCCGGTCCGCCGTTGCCGGCTGACCGGGCGGTGACCCCCGTCTCGTACGTCACTCGGTGGCGATGGCGCGCAGCACGTCCAGGCGTGCTGCCCGCCGGGCCGGGCGCAGCCCCGCGAGGGCTCCCGCCGCCAGGCCCACGAGCGCCACCACGACGAGCCGCACGGGCGGGATCGCGAAGGCGAAGGCACTGTCCGACGCTCCGTCGGAGGCCTCGACGAGCACCCAGCCCAGGAAGGCACCGAGGGCCAGTCCGCCCGCCGTTCCGAAGGCGGCGACGAGGACCGACTCCCAGCGGACCATGGCGCGCAGCTGCGCCCGGGTCTGCCCGACCGCCCGCAGCAGACCCAGTTCACGGGTGCGCTCGTGGATCGCGAGGGTGAGCGTGTTGGCGATGCCCAGCAGGGCGATGAGCACCGCGAGTGCGAGCAGCGCGTAGACCAGGGTGAGCATCATGTCGATGCCGCCGGCCGAGGACCGCGCGTACTCGTCGCGGGTCTGCACCTCGAGGTTGCCGTACCGCGCGGCCACCTTCTCGACGGCCGCCTTGCCGTCGGCCGTACCGACGCCGTTCTTGAAGGTGACGGCGACGAGCGAGTCGGAGTCCTGGGTGCGGTGCGGGGCCCAGGCGGCGCGGGTGATGACGTAGTCGCCGGCGAGCTCGGAGCGGCCGTAGACCGCGCGGACGGTGAAGTTCTCGCGCCTGCCGTCGGTGAAGGTGAGCCGGGCGATGTCGCCGGTCGTGAGGTGCTGAGCCGCGGCCTCCTTCCGGGTGAGCGCGATGCCGTCGGTGCCCAGGTCGTCGAGCGAGCCGCGCACCTCACCGAGGTCGAACACCTTGCCGAGTGTGACCGGGTCGGTGACGGTCAGCGCCCGCCCCTTGCCGTTGACCTGGGCGACCCCGCGGCCGAGGCCGACCGCGTACCGGACGGCCGGCTGCCGCGCGATCGCGGGAGCCAGCTCGGGGCTCAGCCCGCTGCCGCCCGCGCCGAAGGACGGGGTGCTTACGGCGATGTCGCCCGCGAAGGAACGGGAGACCGTCTGGTCCATGGTGGCCTTCAGCGAGGCGCCGAAGACCGTGAACAGCGAGACGACGGCGACGCCGATCATCAGGGCGCTCGCGGTGGCGGCGGTCCGCTTCGGGCTGCGCAGCGCGTTGCGCCGGGCCAGGCCGCCGGTGACACCGCGCAGCGTGTCGAGGGGGGCGCCGAGTGCTCGTACGGCGGCTGACGACGCCACGGGTCCGAGGACCACGAAGGCGGCGAGGGCGAGTACGGCGCCGAGGCCCGCGAGCCACAGCGACGGGCTCACCAGTACGCCGGTCAGGGTGGTGCCCACCGCGAGCACGGCCAGCGCCGCACCCACGATCGCCCTCCCCCGTGAGGCCCCGGACCCGTCGACGGCCGTCTCGCGCAGCGCGGCGAGCGGCGCGGTGCGTCCGGCGCGTACGGCGGGCAGCAGTGCAGAGCCCAGGCAGACCACGACGCCGACCGCGAGCGGCAGCAGCATGGACAGACCGCTGATCACCAAGCCGCCCTGGGGGAAGGGGAACCCGATGGCGGGGAACAGCGCCTGCAGGCCGGCCGCGATCCCGATGCCGCCCGCGAGGCCGACGGCCGACGCGGTCACCGCGACCACGCTCGCCTCGACCAGGGACGAGGCGGTGACCTGGCGGCGGGAGGCGCCCAGGGCACGCAACAGGGCGTTCTCGCGGGTGCGTTGGGCGACGACGATCGCGAAGGTGTTGTGGATGGAGAAGGTCGCGACCAGCAGCGCGATGCCGGAGAAGACGAGGAGGAAGGTGGTGAAGATGTTCAGGAACTGGCTGGAGATCATGTCGGTGTTCTCCCGCGCCGACTCCTGGCCGGTGATCGCCTCGACTCCCTTGGGCAGGACGGGAGTCAGGTCCGCGACGAGCTCGGCCTGACCGACCCCGGGACCGGCCCGCACCCGGATGTTCGCCGCCTCGCCGGGCTTCGCGGTGAGGTACTTCTCGGCGTCGGCCTGCGTCATCCCGGTGAACGTCACCTGCGCCATGCCGTCCTCGCCACCGAAGGTCGCGAGGCCCACGATCGTCACCTTGACGGGACCGGGGGTGCGCAGGGTGGTCGTGTCGCCGATCTTCAGGCCGCCCTTCTTCGCGGCGCCCCGGTTGACGACGACCTCCCCGGACTTCGACGGGGCGTGACCCGCGGCGAGTTGGTACGGGTTGAGCTTCGGGTCGGTGATCCAGTTGCCGGCGAGGGTGGGCGGGCCCTGGCCGCCGACGGGCTTGCCGTCGCTGCCGACGAGTTGGCCCGCGCCCTGGATGTCGGGGGCGGCGGCCGCGACGCCGGGAACCCGCTCGACGGTCTTGACCAGGGCGGTGTCGACCGGTTGGCGCACACCCTGGCTCTCACCGGGCGTCGTGATGGCGTCGGCGCTGCGGACGACCGCGTCGGTGCCCTTCGTGGCGTCGCCGAACAGCGTGCTGAAGCTCGCTCGCAGCGTGTCGCCCATGACCAGCGTTCCGGCCAGGAAGGCGACACCGAGGAGCACCGCCAGGAACGTACCGGCGAAGCGGCGTTTGTGGGCGCGCAGGGAGGACACGCTCAGGCGCACGGAGGCGTTCACGACCGCCCGCCTTTGGCGTCGAACGCCTTCATCCGGTCGAGGACCTTGTCGGCCGTCGGGGACTCCATCCGGTCCACGAGGCGTCCGTCGGCGAGGAAGACGACCTCGTCGGCGTGTGCGGCCGCCACCGGGTCGTGCGTGACCATGACGACCGTACGGTCCATCCGGCGCACCGCCCTGCCGAGGAGGTTCAGGACCTCCTCGCCGGAGCGGGAGTCGAGGTTGCCGGTGGGTTCGTCGGCGAAGACGACGTCGGGACGGCCTGCGAACGCCCGGGCCACGGCGACGCGTTGCTGCTGTCCGCCGGAGAGTTCGGCGGGGCGGTGGTGGAGCCGGTCGCGCAGGCCGACGACGTCGACGAGCGCGTCGATCCACTCGCGGGAGCCCTTCGTCCCGGCGAGGTCCAGGGGCAGCGTGATGTTCTCGGCGACGGTCAGCGTCGGGATCAGGTTGAACGCCTGGAAGACGAAGCCGACACGGTCGCGGCGCAGCAGGGTGAGACGGCGGTCGTCCAGCGTGCTCAGCGGGGTGTCGCCGATGAACGCGACGCCCGAGGTGAGCGTGTCCAGGCCCGCCGCGCAGTGCATCAGGGTGGACTTGCCGGAGCCCGAGGGGCCCATGATCGCGGTGAAGCGTCCGGCCGGGAAGCCGACGCTCACCCCGTCCAGGGCCCTGACGGCGGTGTCGCCGCTGCCGTACACCTTGACGGCGTCGGCGACACCCGCGGCATGACGCGTCGTGATGGCGGTCGTCATGCCGCTCCTCCCTTGCCCGGGCGGCCGAACTGCTCGTCCAGGACGGACAGTCGGCGCCAGTACTCGTCCTCGTCGATCTCACCGGTGGCGAAGCGACGGCCGAGCAGCGCGATCGGCGAGTCGCCCGTCTGGCGGGAGTCGCGGGGCGGCCCGAAGTCGCCCATGGTGCGCCACGGTCCGCGGCGCCCGCGCCCCACGGTGCGGCGCAGGACCGTCACGACGCCGATCACGACGGCCGCCCAGATCAGCGGGAAGAACAGGATCCACGGGCCGGGGCCGCCGTCCCAGTTCGCCAGGGTCTGCATGTCGAGTCATCTCCTAGAGGAGCAGTTGTAGGTGGGAGCTGTTGCGATGCATCGAGACTCGCTCCGGCAGGGGGCCCGAGTCGTCGTACGGCCAGCGGCCGTTCCCGTACCTCCGGGGGAGTACGCGGGGCGCCATCGCCTGCTTCCTCAGTCCGCCTCTTATCGCCCTCGACTTTGTACCTACTAGTATGTACAGTGCGTTCATGAGCACTCCGGAGCGGCTGATCGAGTCCACGCGTGAGCTGTTGTGGGAGCGCGGTTACGTGGGCACCAGCCCCAAGGCGATCCAGGAGCACGCGGGCGCCGGGCAGGGCAGCATGTACCACCACTTCAAGGGCAAGCCCGATCTCGCCCTGGCCGCGATCCGACGCACCGCCGAGGAACTGCGGGCTGCTGCCGAGGGCGTACTGGGCGCGCCCGGTTCGCCCTACGAGCGCGTCGAGGCGTATCTGCGCCGGGAGCGAGACGTCCTGCGCGGCTGTCCGGTCGGGCGGCTGACGATGGACCCGGACGTGATCGCCAGTGTGGAGCTGCGCGCCCCCGTCGACGAGACGATCGACTGGCTGCGCGAGCGACTGGCCGGGATCGTCGAAGAGGGCAAGGAACAGGGGCAGTTCGCCCCGTCGCTGGACGCCGAGGAGATCGCCGCGACGATCCTCGCGACCGTCCAGGGAGGCTATGTGCTCGCGCGCGCCTCCGGCTCCCCGGACGCCTTCGACACGGCCGTCCGCGGACTGCTGGCCCTGCTCTCCCCCGCCGGTCACGGCCTCGGCTGAAGACCTGAAGGCCTGAAGGCCCGTCAAGGAGGCATGCGATGCACGCGACGCAGTACGAACTGACGTTACCCGCCGACTACGACATGGGGATCGTCCGCGCCCGGGTCTCCCGCGTCGGACACCTTCTCGACGACTGGGAGGGGCTCGGTTTCAAGACGTATCTGATGCGTGAGCGCGGGGTGCACGGCTCGCCGGTCAACCAGTACGCGCCCTTCTACCTCTGGAACACCGTCGAGGGCATGAACTCCTTCCTCTGGGGCGGCGCCTTCCAGGGGCTCGTCGATGACTTCGGGCGGCCGGTGGTGCAGAACTGGACGGGCCTCGCGTACGAGGAGGGCGGCGGCGTCGGCGCCTCGGCCCAGGTCGCGGTGCGGCGACGGCAGCCCGTACCGGAGGGCGTCGACCTGGCCGAGGCGATGACGGACGCCGCGGCGGAGACGGAGCGGCTGGCCTCGCTCGACGGCGCGGTGTGCGCGGCCACAGCCGTCGACCCGCGCCACTGGGAGCTGGTCCACTTCTCCCTCTGGGACCACGACACGCCCAAGGCTCTTGGCGAGGTCTTCCAGGTGCTGCACGTGTCGGCCCCCGGGCGCGACCGGCTGCCCCGGGGCCGGCAGTGGTGAGCCCTGCCCCCGCGAGCCCCGCGAGCCCCGATGGTGCCGTCCCCGCGAGGGTCCGTACGGTCCTCGGAGACGTGCCGCCCGAGCACCTCGGGGTGTGCGACGCCCATGACCACCTCTTCTTCGGCAGTCCCGCGCTCCCCGGCCAGGAACTGCGCGACGCGTCCGCCGCGCGGGCCGAACTGGCCGCGTTCCGCGAGCAGGGCGGCGGGAGCGTGGTGCAGTGGACGCCGTACGGACTGGGCCGGCGCGCCGCGGACCTGCCGCTGCTCTCCCGTGACACCGGGGTCCATGTGGTCGCCGCGACGGGCCTGCACCAAGCGGTCCACCATCCACCGGAGTCGCTCCACGAACTGCGCGGCAGGCTGACCGACGTCTTCGTCTCCGAACTCACCTCCGGCATCGGCACGTCCGGGGTCCGGGCCGGACTCGTCAAGGTCGCGGGCGGCTTCCACGCGCTCGACGGGCACGCCCGCTGGACGATGACCGCGGCGGCCGAGGCGCACCACGCCACGGGCGCGCCGATCGCCGTGCACCTGGAGCTCGGCACGGCCGCGCTCGACGTACTCGACCTGCTGTGCGGCGCGTTGGCGGTGCCGCCGCACCGGGTGATCCTGGGTCACCTCAACCGCTCCCCGGACCTCGTGGTGCAGCGCCAGGCCGCCGAGGCGGGCGCCTACCTCGCCTTCGACGGCCCTTCCCGTGCGCACCACGCCACCGACTGGCGCATGCCGGACGCCGTACGCGCCCTGGCAGACGCCGGTTTCGGCGATCGCCTGCTGCTCGGCGCCGACACGACGACCGCGGCGGCGCGCTCGGTCAACGGCGGCCCCGGGATGCCGTATCTGCTGCGCCGGGTGCGCCCACGGCTCGCACTGGCCCTGGGTGCGGAACTCGTGGAGCGCGTCTTCACCCAGAACCCCGCCCGGGCGCTCGCCGTGGAGTGGCGCGGCACGCCACCCCGTCCGCCGCGGGTGCCGGACGCCGCCTAGGCCCTGTGGAGTCTGATGACGCCGAGGACGTGAGGGGGCCGCTACCGCCTCGACGGCCTCGTATCAGCTCCGACCTCAAGTCCGGCCTCAGGGCCGACCTCAAGTCCGATCTCAAGTCCGGCCTCAGGTCCGAGCCAGCGCCGCCGGTGGGTCGTCGAGGACCGGCTGCCAGGCCAACTCCGCGGCACCCACCAGGGTGTTGTGGTCCAGGGTGCAGGCGAGGATCGGTACGCCGCCGCTCTGGCCCCACAGGCTGCGGTCCGCGACGACGGCGCGCAGGCGGTCGGGGTCGGCGTCGAGGAGGGTGCGGTGCAGGCCGCCGAGGATGATCCGGTCGGGGTTGAGGATGTTGACCAGTCCGGCGAGGCCGAGGCCGAGGCGGTCGATCAGCGCCTCGGTGGCCGTGCGGACGGAGGGGTCCTGGTCGTACCGGGTGCGGATCAGGTCGTTGGCCTGCTGGAGGAGGGACACCTCGGGGCCGGGGTCGCGGCCCGCCGCCGTGAGGAACGCCAGGGGGTCCGCCTCGACGTCGAGGCAGCCGCGGCTGCCGCAGTAGCAGGGGCGGCCCTCGGGATTGACGGTGAGGTGGCCGACTTCGAGGGCGAGGCCCGAGCTGCCCGTGTGCAGTCGCCCGTCGAGGACGAGCGCGCCACCGACGCCCCGGTGCCCGGTGGCCACGCACAGCAGGTCGCGGGCGCCGCGCCCGGCGCCGTGGCGGTGCTCGGCGAGCGCGGCGAGGTTGATGTCGTTCGCGGCGAACGCCGGGCCCTCGATGCCCGCCGCGCGCACCTGCTCGGCGAAGATCCGGCGGACGGGGGCGCCCGCGGGCCAGGCGAGGTGGAGGGGGTTGAGGGCGAGCCCGTCCGGTTCGGCGACGGCGGACGGTACGGCGAGTCCGGCGCCCACGCAGCGCCGCCCGGTCTCGCGAAGCAGCTCCGCGCCGGTCTCGACGACGGCGCCCAGCACCTTCGCCGGGTCGGCGTCGACGGTCTCGCAGCTGGGTGCGGTGGCGACGATCCGGCCGCCGAGCCCGACCAGTGCGGCCCGGAACCCGTCGGCGTGCACCTGTGCGGCCAGCGCCACGGGACCGTCCTCGGCGACCTCCAGGCGGTGCGAGGGCCGTCCCTGCGAACCGGCCGCCGCGCCGGGCCGCGCGTCGACCCGGATCAGCCCGAGCGCCTCCAGCTCCGAGGCCACCACGCCGGCGGTCGCCCGGGTGACGCCCAGCTCGGCGGTGAGTACGGCACGCGTCGGCGCACGTCCGGTGTGCACGAGTTCCAGCGCGGGTCCGAGCGCCCCGCGCCCCCGGTCCAGCCGTGTCCGCGTGTTCCCTTCCCCCGCCGTCCGGGGGCCCGCCTTGCCGTTCATGAGGGCGAGTCTCCCATGATCCGCTCGTGCGGTGCCCCGTCCGAAGGCACCTGGAAGCCACTCACCCGTAGCGTCACGTTCAGACGGCCGGTCAGGCCCAGTTCGGGCGGCGCCGTGTCGGGGAGCACTCGGGGAACCCCGTGGTAGGCGAGCCGGGAGGCCCCGCCGAACACGAACAGGTCCCCGCTGCGCAGCTCGACATCCGTGTACGGGCGCGAGCGCGACTCGGTGTTCCCGAAGCGGAAGACGCAGGTGTCGCCGAGGCTCAGCGACACCACGGGCGCGTCGGACTTCTCGTCGCTGTCGCGGTGCATGCCCATCCGGGCGTCGGCGTCGTAGAAATTGATCAGTGCGATGTCGTACGGGGCGGTGGCGGCCTCGGGGCCCAGGGTGTCCGCGACCGCGCGGCGGCCGAGCGCGTCCAGCCAGGCGGGGAAGGACTTCACCGGGGCGCCGTCGCCGTCGGCGACCGTGCGCGCGTACCGGTACGGGTACCAGTGCCAGCCCAGGCACACCTGCCGGGAGGTCATCGCGCCGCCGCCGGGCGTGCGCACCGTACGCAGTCCGGCCGGTGGGCGGGCCCACGCACGGCAGGCGTCGAGAAGCTCCCGCTGGGCGACCGGGTCCAGCCAGTCCGGCAGATGCACCGCGCCCGGCGCGATCTCCGCCCGGCTTCGGGGGAACAGCTCAGCATCCATGGACATGCCACCATCCTCGCGCACCCCGCCCGTTCCGTGCCCGCATCCGATCAAGACCCGGCCCGCACGTGGCTGAGCTGCGGCTCGGCTAGCCTTGACCCACGATGAACGACCGGATGACCGCGCCCTGGGCCGAGTACGCGCTGGCCCGCTTCCCCGAGGACCCCCGCGACCAGCTCCGTGCCTGGGACGCCGCCGACACCTATCTGCTGCGGCACCTCGCGGAGAGCGGAACGCCGCTGTCCGGGTCGGTCGTGGTGGTCGGCGACCGCTGGGGAGCGCTCGCCACGGCGCTGTCGGCGCACCGGCCGACGCAGATCACCGACTCCTTCCTCGCGCAGGAGGCGACCCGGGCGAACCTGGCCCGCAACGGGGTCGAGGCCACCGCGGTACGGCTGCTGACCACCCAGGACACGCCTCCCGACCGCATCGACGTCCTGCTCGTCCGGGTGCCGAAGAGCCTCGCCCTGCTGGAGGACCAGCTGCACCGGCTGGCGCCCGGCGTGCACGAGGGGACCGTCGTCGTGGGCACGGGCATGGTCAAGGAGATCCACACCTCGACGCTGCACCTCTTCGAGCGGATCCTCGGCCCGACCCGGACCTCGCTGGCCGAGAAGAAGGCCCGGCTGATCTTCTGCACCCCGTACCCCGGGATCGCCCGGGCCGCCAACCCCTGGCCGTACAGCTACCGGCTCCCCGACGACATCGGCCTGGTTTCCGGCCGTACCGTCGTCAACCACGCCGGTGTGTTCTGCGCCGACCGTCTCGACATCGGCACCCGCTTCCTCCTCCAGCACCTGCCGCGCAGCCGGGGCCCCGAGCGGATCGTGGACCTGGGCTGCGGCAACGGAGTCGTCGGTACGGCGATGGCGCTGGCCAACCCGGAGGCGGAGGTGCTGTTCGTGGACGAGTCGTACCAGGCGGTCGCCTCGGCCGAGGAGACGTACCGGGAGAACACCGACGGCGTGGGTGCGCAGTTCCGCGTGGGCGACGGGCTCGCGGAGGTACCCGCCGGGAGCGTGGACCTCGTCCTGAACAATCCGCCCTTCCACTCGCACCAGGCGACGACGGACACCACGGCCTGGCGGATGTTCTCGGGGGCGCGGCGCGCGCTGCGGCCGGGCGGCGAGCTGTGGGTCATCGGGAACCGCCATCTCGGCTACCACCTGAAGCTGCGCCGCCTCTTCGGCAACAGCGAACTCGTGGCGAGTGACGCGAAGTTCGTCGTTCTCAGGGCCGTCAAGAAGTAGTTCCGCGCAGTACGCGGGGCGAGGCGCCCAGTTCGCGGCGGCACGCCTTGTTGAAGGCCTGCAGGTCGGGGATGCCTACGGAGGCGGCGACCGCCGGGATGGAGAGCGTCGTGGCGCGCAGCAGATGGTGGGCGCGCTGAAGTCTGCGGCGGCGGATGTAGGCCACGACCGTGGTGCCGGTCTCGGCGCGGAAGAGCCGGGTGAGGTGGTTGTGGGAGATCCCGGCGGCGCGGGCGATCTCCGGGATGGTGAGCGGCGCCGCCAGCCGGGCCTCGATGTGGGCGATGGCCGTGCCCACCGCCGGGTGCGGGCCGCGGCTCGCGGCGGTGGGCGGAGTGAGCCGGGCGACGCGCCACAGCGCGGTCCAGATCTCGGCCCGGGTGTGCTCGGGCGCTCCGGGGGCCGCCGCGATCGCGTTCAGCAACAGGCTGGAGAGCATGGGGAATTCGGGCCCCGCGTCCTGCATCACGGGGACGGTGCGAGGCGGCCCGGCGGGGGCGATGCGCAGATGGGCGTAGAGGTGTTCGGAGCGGCCCTGGTAGCGGTAGCGGACCGTGGTGCCGGGCGGTACGAGGCTGACGCGGCCGGGGCGGATGGTGTGCGTGGTGCCGTCGACGGTCAGCTCGGCGTCGTACTGGTAGAGGTGCAGCTGCCACAGCTCCGGCAGCCGGAAGACGTCCGTGCGGCTCGCCACGCCGTGCACGCCGACGCCGATGTTGACGACGGCGGGCGGTTCGCCGAGGTGGACGTCCGTCTCCCGCATGGTGAAAAGCTACCAGCAGTGGTGAGCCGCGCCCACGCGCCGTCGGCGGCCCCGACCCTACGTTGAGTCGCATGACCAACACACCGGAGCACACCTCGAACATCCCACTCCTGAGTTCGGTCCGGATGGCGCACTTCGTGGCCCACGGCTCGCTGCGGCTGGACGCCGTGGTGCCGCCGGAGATGAACGCCGAGGGCATGGAGGTGCTGCGCGAGGGCGTGCCCGAGGTGCCCTACGGCAGCTCCGTGCCGGCCGTCTACCCGGCGGGTTCCTTCGTCCGCCGGCTGCTGGAACTCCCCGCCGTGGCCGGGGCCCTGCGGAGCCTCGTCGGGCCAGGACCCGCCGTCGACCACCACTACGTCCACCTCCGCGAGCCGCACGAGGGGCGGGCGCAGCCGCTGCACGCCGACGCGATCATCGATGTGCGCACCGACGCCTTCGACGTGCAGCTGATGTACTACCCGCAGGACGTCACCCTCGACATGGGCGGCACGCTCAGCGTGCCGGGCAGCCATCTGCGGCGCACCAACGAGTCGGACACCGGGCGCTACCAGAATCTGCGCGGGCAGAGCCGGCTGGTCTGCCCGGCGGGCACCGTGGTGTTTCTGCACCATGGCCTGTGGCACGGCGGGCGGCGCAACGACAGCGACGTGGTCCGCTACATGTTCAAGATCCGCTTCAACCCGACCGTGCGGCAGCGGCGGCTGTGGGACACCTCGGACCTCGGCGACCCGCGGGTCGCCGAGGAACTCTCCACGACGTTCCCCTGGTACGAGCCCGCCACCGGCCGTCTCGAGATCTACCACCGGGTCCTGCTGTGGCGCGCGCTCACCGGGGACGACTCCTTCGACCTGGACCACTGGGTGACCCGGGTCTCCAACCAGCCCAGGAGGGAAGCTGTATGAGTGCCCGTCAGCAGGTTCTGGTCCTCTATCTGGCCACCTCCGCCCTGGACTCGGAGGTGGTGGGCTGGTCTGCCTACGACGGCACCGGCCGCACGTCCCCCACGACCGGGGACAGCGACGAGCCGCCGTACGCGTCGGGTGTGGACGCCTTGCGGGACGGCTGGCGGCTGTTCCAGGCGGCACAGCTGATCCCGCCGTGTCCCGGGGGCGAGTACGACGTGTCGTTCCTCAAGCACGAGTTCTTCTTCGAGAAGCTGGTCGACGTCGGTGCCCCCTGAGGTCAGGCGCCCAGTACGCGGATCAGGCGTGCCACCGTCTCCGCCATCGCCTCCCGCCCCACGCTGAGGTACTTGCGGGAGTCGACGGCTTCGGGGTGGGCGGCGAGGAACTCCCGGACGGCGCCGGTCATCGCGATGTTCAGGGCGGTCCCCACGTTGACCTTGGCGATGCCGCCCGCGACGGCCGCGGCCAGTTCGTCGTCCGGCACTCCGGAGGAGCCGTGCAGGACGAGCGGCACTCCGAGCGCCGCGGTCAGCCGCTTGAGGCGGTCGTGGTCGAGGGCGGCGGTGCGGGTGGTCATGGCGTGCGAGCTGCCGATCGCGACGGCCAGGGCGTCCACGCCGGAGTCGGCCACGAAGGCGCGGGCCTCGGCGGGGTCCGTGCGGGCGCCGGGCGCGTGCGCGTCGAGCGGCGGCTCACCGTTCTTGCCTCCCACCGCCCCCAACTCGGCCTCGATCCACAGGCCTTGTGCGTGTGCCCAGTCGGCGGCGGCCCGGGTGGCGGCGAGGTTCTCCTCGTACGGCAGCCGGGCCGCGTCGTACATCACCGAGCTGAATCCGGCGGCGGACGCCTGGCGGAGCAGGTCGTCGCTCTGTACGTGGTCGAGATGCAGCGCGACGGGCACCGAGGCGCGCTCGGCGGCCGCGGCGGCGGCGCGGGCCAGCGGCAGCAGCCGTCCGTAGCGGAACTTCACGGCGTTCTCGCTGACCTGGAGGACGACGGGGGCGGCCACGGACTCGGCGCCCGCGACGACGGCCTCGACATGCTCCAGGGTGATGATGTTGAACGCGGCGACGGCGGTCCGCGCTCCGGCCGCGGCGGTGACCAGGTCACCGGTGGCTGCGAGTGGCACAACTCCTCCTTCTGGGCGCGCGGCCCGACGGCTCAGCGGGCCGACGGGGCGAGGACGACCGAGCGGGTGAGGTGGCGCGGCCGGTCGGGGTCGAGTCCGCGGGCCGCGGCGACGGCGACCGCGAGCCGCTGGGCGCGGACGAGTTCGGCGAGCGGGTCGAGTTCACCCGCCACCCACCGTCCCCCCGTGGCCCGTACCTGCTCGGCCAGCCCTTCGGGGGCCTCGCCGAGCATCCAGGTGGCCGTGCCGGCGGTGGTGACGCTGATGGGTCCGTGCCGGTACTCCATCGCCGGGTACGCCTCGGTCCAGGCCAGGGAGGCTTCACGCATCTTCAGCCCGGCCTCGTTGGCGAGCCCGACGGTCCAGCCGCGGCCGAGGAAGGTGAACTGCGCGCAGTCGACGAGCCCTTCGGGCAGCGAGGTCGCGAGCGCGGTGCGCGCGTCGGCGACGACGTCGTCGGTGTGCAGTCCGAGGTGGGCGCGGAACAGGGTGAGCGCGGTGGTCGCGAACCGGGTCTGCACCACGGAGCGTTCGTCCGCGAAGTCGAGTACGACGAGGTCGTCCGCGCGGTCCATCACGGGGGTCGCGGGGTCGGCGGTGATCGCGGTCGTCCGGGTACGTCCGCGCAGCCGCCCGAGGAGTTCGAGCACCTCGGTGGTGGTGCCGGAACGGGTGAGGGCGACCACACGGTCGTAGGAGCGGCCCTCCGGGAACTCCGAGGCGGCGAAGGCGTCCGTCTCGCCCTGCCCGGACCCCTCACGCAGGGCGGCGGCGGACTGCGCCATGAAGAAGGAGGTCCCGCAGCCCACGATCGCGACCCGCTCCCCCGCTTCCGGCAGCGCGCCGTCGTGCGCCTTGGCCTGCTCGGCGGCGCGGATCCAGCACTCGGGCTGGCTCTTCAGCTCATGCTCGACATGGGTCATGCCGTACCCCTCCCACTGACGCTGTCCATGCAAGATAGTGCAAGTTAAGGCCGACTTTCGAGCACAATCAAGCATGTCGTCTGTGGAAATGCCAGGGAATGTGGTGCGCCGGGGGGTGCGCTAGGGTCGCGAAGGATCGAGGAACGGAGAGTGCGGATGTCGCGCGACGCCCGCTGGAAGGCCCTGCTGGAACTGCTCGTGGAGCGGGGCCGGCTGGAGGTCGAGCAGGCCGCGGCCGAGCTGGAGGTGTCACCCGCCACGATCCGGCGCGACTTCGACCAGCTCGCCGAGCAGCAGATGCTCGTACGCACCCGGGGCGGCGCGGTCGTCCACGGCGTGTCGTACGAACTGCCGCTGCGCTACAAGACCGCCCGGCACGCCACGGAGAAACAGCGCATCGCGAAGGCGGTGGCCGATCTCGTCGTGCCGGGCGAGGCGGTGGGCCTGACCGGCGGCACGACCACCACCGAGGTGGCCCGCGCACTGGCGGTACACCCCGATCTCGCCTCGGGGTCGCCCGCGCTGACCGTGGTGACGAACGCGCTCAACATCGCGGGCGAACTGGCCGTGCGGCCCCAGTTCAAGATCGTGCTGACCGGCGGGGTGGCCCGGCCGCAGTCGTACGAGCTGGTCGGGCCGCTCGCGGACGGTGTGCTCAGCCAGATCACCATGGACGTCGCCGTGCTGGGCGTGGTCGCCTTCGACGTGACGCACGGGGCCGCAGCCCACGACGAGGCCGAGGCGGCGATCAACCGGCTGCTGTGCGAGCGCGCCGAGCGTGTGATCGTCGCCGCCGACTCCAGCAAACTGGGCCGCCGCGCCTTCGCCCGGATCTGCGCGGCCGAGTCGGTGGACACACTGGTCACCGACACGGCGGTGGACGAGGAGACCGTGCGGCGGTTCACGGAGGCGGGGGTCGGGGTCGTCGCCGTCTGACGGCCCCGAACGGCCCGCTGCCTCGACGCCGGACTCATGAACCCTTCCGCTGCGGCGCGGTGACCGCGAGCGTGCGGATGTCGCGGCTGGTGGCGGAGGCGTCGGGCGCGACGAGCACCGTCCTCGGGCCGCCCGGTCGGTGTACCACGACACTGGGGAAGGCCGGTTCGGCCAGGGCGAGTTGCCCGGTGCCGGCGGCTTGCGGGTACATGCCGAGGCTCGCCCACACCGCCCAGGAGGACATGGCGCCGAGGTCGTCGTTGCCGACGAGGCCGTCGGGACGGTCGCTGAACAGGGTGGCCAGGGCGCGGCGGACGGTGTCGCGGGCGCGGTCGGGGCGGCCGGCGAAGTCGTACGCCCAGGGGGTGTCGAACGACGGCTCGTTGCCGAGGTAGGCGTAGGGCTGGGCGCCGCCCGCGTTGAGCTGGGTGAAGAAGGTGTCGAGGCGCGCGGTGACGGCGGCGTTCCCGCCCATCAGGGTGAAGAGGCCGGGCAGGTCGTGCGGGACCATCCAGGTGTATTGGGCGCCGTTGCCCTCGACGTACTCGGTCTTCTGCGCGGGGGTGAAGGCCGGCCAGGTGCCGTCGGCCGCGCGCGGCTGGAGGTAGCCGGTGGCGGGGTTGAAGAGGTTGCGCCAGTTCCTGGAGGCCTTCAGCAGGATGTCGTAGGCGGCGGTGTCGCCCAGACGGTGGGCGAGCTGGGCCAACGCGTAGTCGGAGACGGCGTATTCGAGAGTGGTGGCCGCCGAGCCCCACACCTTCTTGGTGCCGGCGGGGATGTAGCCGAGGGCGTCGTACTGCGCGTGTCCGGGCCGCTGGCGATCGTTGTCGCGGCCCGCCATGGCGGCGCGCAGCAGGCCGCGGGCGTCGAAGTCGGTGGCGCCGAAGGCGTACACGGCGGAGGCGATGACGGGCAGCGGGTCGCCGACCATGACGCCGGTGCCGCCGTTGGCGAGGGTCCAGCGGTCGAAGTAGCCCGCCTGGCGGCCCTGGTTGAGGATGGACTGCGCGATGTCGGAGGCTTCGTGCGGGGCCAGCAGGGCGAGCAGCTGCACCTGGGAGCGGTAGACGTCCCAGCCGGAGAAGTTCGCGTACTGGACGTGTCCGGCGGGGGTGGTGTGGATGCGGCCGTCCATGCCGGGGTAGCGGCCGTCGGCGTCGCTGAAGGCGCTGGGGTGCAGGAGCGAGTGGTACAGGGCTGTGTAGAAGACCCGGCGCTGCGTGTCGGTGCCGCCGCCGACACTGATGCGGCCGAGCCAGTCGTTCCACTGGGCACGGGCGGCCCGTCGGATCTGGTCGTACGGGTTCCTGTGCTGCTCGGCGGCGATGTTGCCGCGGGCGCCGTCGACGCTGACGAAGGAGACGCCGACGCGGACGGTCACCGTGCGTACGTCGGGGCCGAAGGAGACCTGCGCGGCGCCCGGTCTGCCGTCGGGGTGGACGACATGGGCGAAGGGGTGGTCGAACACGGCGTGGAAGTAGAGCCGGTAGCGGTTGGCGGACTTGCAGAAGCCGCCGCTGTTGGTGAACCCGGACAGGGTGTCGGTGCCGATGTCGACCGTTCCGGTCGCCGCGTTGAACGCCTTGCCCGCGTCGACACTCAGCGCGGCGGGGCGGTCGTCGGTGGCCGGGTAGGTGAAACGGGCGATGCCGGAGCGCCGGGTGGCGGTGAGTTCGCTGCCGATGCCGTTGTCGAAGGTGACCCGGTAGTTTCCGGGTGTCGCCTGCTCGTTGGCGTGCGAGAAGGTCGCCCGCCCGCTGGTGTCGCCGGCGAGCATCGGCATGAAGGGCACGTTGCCGTAGTCCCTGCAGCCGGCCCCGGAGATGTGGGTGAGGCTGAACCCTCTGATCCGGTTGTCCCCGTACGCGTACCCGCCGTGCTGATAGGTCACCGTGTCCGGGCTCCACTGCACCCCGCCGAGGGGTGCGGTCGCGCCGGGGAAGGTGTTTCCGGCACCGCCGCCATGGCCGAAATCGGCCCCTCCCGGCGCGGTACCGACGAAGGGGTTCACGTACTGGGCCGGGTCGGCCACCGTGTCGTCCGCGGCGGCGGGTGTGGCCGGGGCGGACGACACGACGAGCACGGCGGCGCCGGCCAGCGCGGCCCGGCGGAAGGGGAATCGCAAGTGGGTCTCTCCGGGCTGTGGCGGCAGGGGCGACAGAGCATGAGGGCGACAGTCTCCCGGGGGATGTCGTCACCTCCGCGCCGCCACGCCCGAAGATCACCCGCACGGCGGAGCGCCCGCTCTCACCCGACCGGCTCGTGCGACGCGGCGGGCTCCACCTGCGCACCCTCCACAACCGGCCACCCTGCGGTGCCCGAACGTACGCGCCAACTGGCTAGACTACGCACCCTCGTGCATGTGATCCGGTCACGTCCGATCACAGCCGTTCCCGAAGGGTTTCGACGCTTGATAGCCATCGAAGATGTCAGCAAGCGATATGCCGACGGCACGGTGGCCGTCGATCGCCTGTCCCTCCAGATACCGAACCACTCGATCACCGTGCTCGTCGGGCCTTCGGGGTGCGGCAAGACCACCACACTGCGGATGATCAACCGCATGATCGAGCCCAGCAGCGGCACGATCCGCGTCAACGGCGAGGACATCCTCCGCAAGCCGGTCAACGCCCTGCGTCAGTCCATGGGTTACGTCATCCAGAACGCGGGGCTCTTCCAGCACCGCACGATCCTCGACAACATCGCCACGGTGCCGCGGCTGCTCGGCTGGTCCAAGCAGCGCGCCCGCGCCCGCGCGGCGGAACTGATGGAACGGGTGGGCCTGGACCCGGCCATGGCCCGCCGCTACCCCTACCAGCTCTCCGGCGGCCAGCAGCAGCGCGTCGGTGTCGCCCGCGCGCTCGCCGCCGACCCGCCGATCCTGCTGATGGACGAGCCGTTCTCCGCCGTCGACCCGGTCGTCCGCCGTGGTCTGCAGGTGGAGTTGCTGCACATCCAGGGCGAGCTGGGCAAGGCCATCGTGTTCGTCACCCACGACATGGACGAGGCCATCACGATCGGTGACCGCGTCGCCGTACTGCGCACCGGTGGCAAGCTCGCCCAGTTCGCCGCCCCCGACGAGCTGCTGTCGGCGCCCGCCGACGCGTTCGTGGAGGAGTTCCTCGGTGGCGACCGGGGCATCCGCGGGCTGTCGTTCCTGTCCACCCGCGACCTCGCGCTCGACCGCTCCCGGGTCTTCCCGGTCGGCAGCGACTGGCAGCAGCTCGCCGGAAAGCCGGGCGGCACGGAGCCGGTCCTGGTCACCGACGCGGACGGAAAGCCGCTGGGCTGGGCCGACCTGACGGTGTGGGCCGGTGACGTCCAAGCGCTGGAGCCGCATGGGCAGGCCTTCGAGGTGGGCAAGGACTCGCTGCGGGTCGCGCTGGACCGGGCGGTGCTCTCGCCCACCGGTCAGGCGGTCGCCGTGGACGGGGCGGGACGCGTGCTGGGGCTCGCCGGGCAGGAGACGGTCGCCGCCGCGATCCGCGCGGCCAGGCAGCGCCGCGCCGCGGACTCCGAGGGCGTCTCCACGGTGAAGGCCTCGCGATGAACGGCTTCTTCGACATCCCGAGCGACCTCCAGAGCAGCTATCTCGGCCTGATCTCCACACACATGCAGGAGGCGCTGGTCCCGGTTCTCGTCGGCCTCCTGCTGGCGCTGCCGATCGGCCTGTTGTGCGTCCGCGTCAACTGGATCTATCCGCCGGTCCTCTGGATCACCACGGTGCTGTACGCGATCCCGTCGATCGCCTTCTTCGTGGTGCTCATCGACTACACCGGCCTGAGCAAAACCACCGTGATGATCCCGCTGACGCTCTACAGTCTGGTGGTTCTCGTCCCGGCCGTCGTCGACGGCGTCCGCTCGGTCCCCGAGGAGACGAACGCCGCCGCCGCGGCGATGGGCATCGGTTCGCTGCGACGCTACCTCCAGGTCCAACTGCCCATCGCCGTACCCGCGATCATGGCCGGACTGCGCGTGGCGACCGCCTCCAGCATCAGTCTGGTCAGCGTCGGCTCGCTGATCGGCAACCAGGGGGCGCTCGGCAACCTCCTCACCACCGCGATGCTCTACCACCGCCCTCTCCTCGCCGTGAACTCGGTCGTCACCACCGCCGTTCTCGCGGTGCTGGTCGACGCCGTGCTCGTCCTGCTGCGCCGCGTGCTCACCCCCTGGCAGCCCGCCTCCGGCCGCAAGGCCAAACGCCGTACGTCCACGATCGCGGGCGCCGCCCGCACCCCGGAGAGCGTCTCGTGAACGTACTCAACTTCATTCAGTCCTTCTTCTCCGACGGCTCCCACTGGCACGGGTACGACGGGATCCCGCAGCGCGTGTGGGAACACCTCCAGTACACCGCCGGGGCGCTCGCGATCGCCGCGGCCGTCGGCCTGCCCGTCGGCCTGGTCACCGGACACACCGGGCGCGGCGGCAACGCGCTGGCCTTCGTGTCGGCGGGTGCCCGTGCGCTGCCCACCTTCGGGCTGCTGGTGCTGATGTTCGTCTGGCTCGGCCTCGGCATCGTGCCCGTGATGATCCCGCTCGTGGTGCTGGCGGTCCCGCCGATCCTCATCACCACCTACGAGGCGATCCGCACCCTGGATCCCTCCCCCGTCGACGCCGCCCGCGGAATGGGCATGCCGGAGGGGAAGGTCCTGTTCCAGGTCGAGGTGCCGGCGGCGCTGCCGCTGATCCTCAGCGGTCTGCGTTCGGCGGCGATCCAGATCGTGTCCACGGCGACCATCGCGGCCTATGTGAGCCTCGGCGGGGTCGGCCGTTACATCCTGGACGGCCTCTACCAGCGCAACTACGAGAAGGTGGTGGGCGGCGCGGCCCTCACCGCGATCCTGGCGCTGCTCGTGCTGGTGCTGTTCTGGGCCATTGCCCGGGTGGCGGTGTCCCCGGGAGTGCGCAGGCGCCGTACGGCCTGAGGAAAAGGGAAGAGAAAAGGGAAGAGGGGGGACGAGCCGCAAGGCCCGTCCCCCCTCTTCCCTCGTTCACTGCTGCGCGGTCGCCAGGGCGTGTTCGAGGACGACGAGGAGCGCGTCCCTCACGGACCCGCGTTCGCGGGCGTCGAACACGGTGAGCGGCACGTGGTCGCCGACGTCGAGGGCCCACCGTACGTCGTTCAGATCGTGTTCGACCTTGCCGTCGAAGGCGTTGACGGCCACCGCGAAGGGGATCTCGCGGTGCTCGAAGTAGTCGACGGCCGCGTAGCAGTCGTCGAGTCGGCGGGTGTCGACGATGACGAGCCCGCCGAGGGCGCCCTCGACCAGGTCGTCCCACATGAACCCGAAGCGCTCCTGGCCGGGGGTGCCGAACAGATAGAGCTTCAGGGTCGGGTCGAGCGTGACACAGCCGAAGTCCATGGCGACGGTGGTCGTCATCTTCTCCGGGGTGTGGGAGAGGTCGTCGATGCCCGCGGCGACCGAGGTGATGGACGCCTCGGTGGTGAGCGGCTCGATTTCGGAGATGGCACCCACGGTGGTGGTCTTGCCCACGCCGAAGCCGCCCGCGATCACCATCTTCACCGGCATCGGCGGCCGGGGACCCTCGGTGTCAGCGCTCACGGATCGCGCCCCGGGAGTCGGGGATAGCTCGGAGACCATCGATAACCCTTCGCAATACGGTGGCGTCGCGGGCGGATTCGGCCTGCGGTGCGTACAAGGCCAGTTGACCGTCGGCGCGCAGATCGTCGGCGAGCACCCTGATCACATTCAAATGCATCCGCAGTTTCGCCGCGATCTCCGCCAGCGACTGCGGCTGGCGGCAGATCGTGATGATGTCGCGGTGCTGGTCGAAGACGAACGCGTCCAGCGTGGCCAGACCGAGATCCGTCGCGACGACCTGCGTCTCGATCGGAATCGTCGGCACCAGACTGTCACCGCCGGCGATCCGGCCCGCGGTCAGCAGGAATGGCCTGACGATCGACGGGGGGTGGTCCACTCCCCATGCGTCGTCGGCGGCTGATGGCTCGCCGGCCGTCATCTCGTCCTCACCCTTCAGCTCGCGGGTCGTCCCGGCCTTCGTGACGCCCCCGCCGACCGTCAACCGGTCGGCGCGATCCCCACGGTGTTCTTGAGCTCCATGACCAGTTGCGGGCTCAGAGCGGCACCGGCGCGGTTGGCGAAGAGGGTCATCTCGTACGCGATGTTCCCGAGCTTCGCCTCCTTGGAGGCGACCACGCCGAGCACCGCGCCCGCGCCGAGCGCGGACACCAGGACGTGCCCTTCCTCCAGGTCGATGATGACCTTGTTGAGCCCGCCGAGGCCGTAGTTGCCGGACGCGCCCATGGCGAGGCTGGTGATCCCGGAGACGATGGCCGCGAGCCGCTCCGAGTCCGCCTTGCCGCGCAGTTGGGACACCGCGATCAACAGACCGTCGGAGGACACCCCGATCACGTCGACGACGCCGGCGGTCTCGGTGGCGAAACGATTGAGCAGCCAATTGAAGTCGGCAGCGGCGGCCTTCACGTCCGTCGCCTGTTCCACGGCCGCGGACTCCGGTCCACCTGTCCACATGGTCACTTGCTCATGCCTTCCGGGAATGAGGGTCTGTTGTTCTCTGTGCTGGAATCGCCAGAGATGTCGGGACGGCCCCCTGAACGGGCCGACCCGAAGCCGGTACCGCGAGCCTCTGTCGCGCTCTCGCGCTCGGCCCGCAGCACGGCTTCCTCGAACTCGTCGATCTCGGATCGTGCCGCTTCCGCGTCGGCGGTCTGCCAGGCGGGCGGCCGTGGGTTGGTGATGGTCTGTTTGGGCAGCCGGGTCGAGGCGGTGGTGGCCTGCAGGGTCGCCCCGCGCACGCGCCGTCGGAGCGGACTGGGGCCGCCCTCGCCCGGTCGCGCCGGGGCGCTGCCGGGTGCCGACGGGGCCGTACCGGAGCCGCGCGCGGCGCTCGCACCGCGGGGCGGCAGACCGAGCCCGCTGCTCGTGCCGGTGTTCGGGCCGCGCGGCGGCTGCCCCGCCGCACTCCCCGGGCCGGTGCTCGCGCCGCGTGAGCGCTGCACGAGCCCGCCGTCCATACCGCTGCCCGCGGCGCGTGACGGCCGACCCTGTCCGCTCTCCATGCCGGTGCCACGCTGGTGGCCCGGGCCGCCGACCGCGTCCTGAGGCGTGCCGCGTCCCGCTGTCGCGCGCTCCGCGGGCTGCGCCGCCCCCGGAGTCGTGGCGCCCGGTGTGCCGCCCGGCCGTGGCCGGGATGCGCCCGGGCCGCCGTAGCCGCCCGAGGCGCCGTCGCCCATCGGTTCCTGACGGCCCGTGTGGCCGTCCGCTCCCCGGCTGCGCGCGGGGATCCTGCGCGGCAGGGACGAGGGGCCGGGTTCCGGGTCGACCGCCGCGGGGCGCGGTTCGGTCCCGCCGGGGCGGCGTGGCGGCGGCAGGATGTGCGGGGCCCTGGTCGCGGCCCCCGTGGGGTCGGCGAGCAGCAGATGGGAGCCGGGCACCGCGACGGTGACGGTGACGCCGCCGCCCGGGGTGCGGGTCAGGACGACCTCGATGCCCCAGCGCCGGGACAGACCGCCGACCACGAAGAGGCCGAGGACCTCGGTCGGGGCCAGGTCGAGCCGTTCGCGGCGGATCAGGCGGGCGTTCTCCTCCTCCAGCCGCTCGGCGCTCATCCCGAGCCCGTGGTCGATGATCTCGATCAGGGCACCGCCGCCGGAGCCGTGCCGGGGCCGCAGGACGACTTCGACGCTGCTGGACGCCGGGGAGAACGTCACCGCGTTCTCCAGCAGTTCGGCGAGCATCAGCGTGAGGTCGCCGACGATGTCGGGGGCGACGGTGACATCGCCCTCGGCGTGCGGGGTGACCCGCTGGTAGCCCTCGATCTGGCCGAGCGCGGCGCGGACGATGTTGCTGAGCCGCATCGGCCCGGTGTTGAGGCCCGTCTCGCGGATGCCGGCGAGCAGCATCAGGCTGTCGGCGTTGCGCTGGAGGCGTACCGCGATGTGGTCGATGCGGTAGAGCCGGTCCAGTACCTCCGGGTCGGTCTCGCCGCGCTCCACCGAGTCGATCAGCGCGAGCTGACGAGCGGTCAGGTTGCTGACGCGGTGGCCGACGTTGCCGAACATCTCGGCGATGTTGCGGCGGCTGATGACCTGGCGCTCCAGCAGGGCGGTCGCGGTCACCTGCACCTGGTTGAAGGCTTCGGCGAGTTCACCGAGTTCGTCGCGGACCGGCACGGGTACGGCTTCCAGGCGCGGCGGGCTCGCGTCGTCGGCGTCGTCGTCGGCGACCCGGGCGAGCTCGGTCTCGGCCGCGTCGGCCACGTGCTGGGCCGCCTCGGTGAGGCTCCGCACGGTCCGCACCACGGAGCGGCGGACCAGTACGGAGAACAGGATC
Organism: Streptomyces sp. RLB3-17; assembly: GCF_007113425.2. Taxonomy (NCBI): domain Bacteria; kingdom Bacillati; phylum Actinomycetota; class Actinomycetes; order Kitasatosporales; family Streptomycetaceae; genus Streptomyces; species Streptomyces sp. RLB3-17. The sequence continues at coordinate 2,028,136 of NZ_CP041610.2, forward strand.
CAGGCCGCGAAGGCGGCGAGGTTGGCGGCCACCAGCCACAGCACCTGCCACCAGGCGTCGCTGGACGCCTTCTGGGTGTCGGCGGCGATCTGGTGGATGAGCGACTCGGTGATCTTCAGCCGGTTCTCCGCCTGACGCTGGTACGTCGGGTCGGCGGCCAGGGCGTCGTCGAGCGCGGCGCGCAGCTGCGAGGCGTTCTCCGCGACCAGACCGCTGGGGTCGACCTGCAGTGCGGCGTAGTGCTGGGCGACGACGCTCTGGTACGGGCTGTGCTCGATCGCGGCGAGTTCGGCGCCCTGTTCCTGGCTGGCGAACCGGGTGAACCGCTCGGCCTGGTAGGTGTACTGCTCGTAGTCGCCGACGGCCCCGGTGTACTCGATGAGCGCGTTGGGGTCCCGGGTGCGGGCCGCGAACACACTGGTCTCGAAGGAGGCGTGGGCGGTGTCGGCGCGCAGCAGCGCGTCCAGCAGATTGCCCGCGGACTCCGAGGACTCGCCACCCGACTGACCGAGCCCGAGGCCGTTGATGAGGCCCTCGATGACCGATCCGTACGCCGGGTCGATGTTGTCGGCGGGGATCGGACCCTCTTCGATGGTCTTGCGGAGGCTGTCGAGGCCCTCCAGCTCCTTGAGCGCCTGGGCCTCGGCGTCGGGCAGCCGGTCCCCGTAGGTGGACCGCACGGCCTCCGCCTGGGCGGTGACCTTCTGCTGCGCCTGGAGGAAGGCGGAGGTGTTGGGCGCCTTCTCGCCGGAGCGGGCGGCCTCGTAGCGCAGGGAGACGAGGAGCGCCTGGCGGTGCTCGGTCTGCACGCCGTCGATGAGCTGGGTGACCTGCGCGCTGTCCCGCACGAGTTGGGCGGTGGAGGCGGCGGAACGGGCCGAGTCGATCTCGGCGTACACGACATAGGCGATCATCGCCGAAACGACGGCGAGCGGGACAATCACCAAGACGTTGAGTTTCCTGCGGAAAGGCCAACGGTCGAGGAGGGAAGGCGTCCGGCCTATTCGGGGAGCCGTGGTCTGCGGCCCCCGGGCGGCTTTCCTGTGCGCGGGCACCAAACCTCCTTGACTTCATTCCCAATTGGAAGCCCGCAGCCCGGGCTGCGTGGACTGAGTCATGCCAGCACGCTCGGGCCGAGCAAGTGGAACCAGGTCCCCCGACTCGGCCAACATTAGCGGCTGCCGCAAGAGTACGGCCATGATCAACCAAAAACTGACATGGCGATACGTCGGATTCGCGCCCGTTTCGGTCAGGTTGCGCCCACGCGGCGAAGCCGTGTGGTCTCCATCGGTGATCTATTCGTGTCTTGACGGTGCGTTACTGGGCTCGATTGGATCGTCATCACGCCATGCCTTCCGGCCGCCGACCGCCCATGCACAAGTCTGGATGACCAACGTGACCCACGCCAGAAGCACCAGAACGAACGCAACGTACGCTGTATCCCTGCTGGTTGTGGCCGCGGCCGCCCTCACGGGCTGCGGTTCCTCCGACAACTCCGGCAGCAAGGACCCGCTGAAGGGCGACACCGCCAAGGGCGGCACGGTCGTGGTCGGCTCCAACAACTTCCCCGAGAGCATCCTGCTCGCCGACATCTACGGCGAGGCCCTGAAGGCCAAGGGCATCAAGGTCAGTTACAAGTTGAACATCGGCAGCCGCGAGACCACCTACGGTCTGATCAAGAACGGCACGATCACCGTCCTGCCCGAGTACAACGGCGCGCTGCTGGCCTATCTGAACGCCAAGGCCGCCCCGACCACGGTCGAGGACACCAGCAAGGCCATCACGGCCGCGCTCGATTCCAAGCTGACCCTGCTCGACCCCTCCAAGGCCGAGGACAAGGACGCGATCGCGGTCAACGAGGCGACCGCCAAGAAGTACAAGCTCACGACCTCGTCGACGATCGCCGACCTCTCCGCCTCGGCCAAGGACCTGGTCATCGGGGGATCACCGGAGTTCCAGACGCGCAAGCAGGGATTGGTGGGCCTCAAGTCCGAATACGGCCTTGAATTCAAGTCGTTCAAGGCGCTGGACGCGGGTGGGCCGTTGACCGTGGCCGCCCTCAAGGGCAACAACATTCAGGCCGCAGATATTTTCACGACCGACCCCGGAATCACCAAGAACAAGTTCGTGGTCCTTCAAGACCCGAAGAATCTCTTCGGTTTTGAGAACGTGACGCCACTGGCCTACAAGAGCGGTCTCTCCGCCGCCGGAGTTTCCGCGCTCAACGCCGTATCGGCGAAGCTCGACACGGACACCCTGGTCAAGCTCAACGCCCAGGTGCAGAACGACAACAAGGACCCGCTGGACGTGGCCAAGAGCTGGCTGTCGACCGCCGGGCTGTAGTTCCGACGGAGGTGCGCAGGCCGGAGCGGGGGTCCGCCGCTCCGGCCTCTGCCGTGCCACGGGGTCTACGAGGCTCGACGGTTCGCCCCTCCGTCGCGAGATCACCGACGCCCGCCGACTGATCCGCTCATCAGTTCTGAAGGGGCCGCGGCTAGGATGAACGCATGCCCGATCAAGCCGCCGCCCAGCCCGCCAACCGCTTCGAACGCAGGCGCGCCCGGACCCGCCATGCCCTGATCGCCGCCGCCCAGGGGATCCTGGCCGAGCAGGGCACGAGCGAGGCCAGCATCCAGCAGATCGCCGAGCGTGCCGACGTCGGGTTCGGCTCCTTCTACAACCACTTCCAGACGAAGGCGGAGCTCTTCGAGGCGGCGGTCGTCGACGCGCTGGAGGAGTACGGCAAGCTGATCGACTCGATCACCGGCGACCTCGACGACCCCGCCGAGGTGTTCGCGGTGAGCGTCCGGCTGACCTTCCGGCTCGCCGACACCCACCCGGAACTCACCCGCGTCCTGCGCTACGGCGGCCTCCCCTACATCCACGCCGACTTCGGCCTGGGCCCCCGCGCCCTGCGGGACATCGAGAGGGGCAACGCCTCCGGCCGCTTCCAGGTGGACAGTCCCCTCGTCGCCCTCAGCGCCGTGGGGGGCTCCCTCCTCGGGCTGCTCCAGCTGAAGTCGTCCGCCACGTCCGAGCAGTCGGGCCCGGGCGCCGACGAGGAGATGGCCGAACTCGTCCTGCGCATGCTGGGCCTGCCCCCCGAGGAGGCCCACGAGGTCGCCCGGCGCCCACTGCCGATCGCGACGACCTAGGGCGACCTCGTGGGCTCGCGGGCGCCTCAGGGGCGCTCGGTCAGGAACCGGTCGATGGTCGAGGTGAGTTCCTCGGGCTTCTCCACCGGGAGTTCGTGGCCGGCGTCCAGGATGCGCACCTCCGCGTCCGGGTAGGCCTTCGCCATCCGCAGCATCTGGGAGACGGGCAGCTGGATGTCGTAGTAGCCGTGGATCATGAGGGTGGGGACACGGATCTCCCCGACCCGGTCGAGGACGTCGAAGGACCGCATCGCGCCGTAGCAGGTCATGACCACCTCCCGCGGTGTGGCCGCGGAGGTCCGGATGTACTCCTTGATCTCCTCGCGCGGGTACCCGGGGGCGAAGGCCCGCTGGATGTTGGCGGCGACGAACAGCTTGAACGGCACCCGCGTGGACACCGCCATCAGCAGGCCCCTCCCCCTGCTGTACGTCATCCGGCTGATCGAGTTCACCAGGACCATGCGCTCGATCCGGTCCGGGTGGCCCAGCGCCAGGGTCTGCGCGATCATCCCGCCCATCGAGTGACCGACGGGGACGAACCGTTCGACCTTCAGGTGATCGAGGACGGCGAGGACGTCCCCGGCCAGCTCCCCGATGCTCCGCCGTCCCGAGCCGTCGCTCTCTCCGTGGCCGCGCAGATCGACCCGTATGACCCGCCGCGTGGCGGAGAAGTGGGCCAGCTGGTGGTCCCAGCGGTGCCGGTTGGCGGTCCAGCCGTGGATGAACACCAGGGGCGCGCCCGCACCGTCACGGGGGCCCTCGTCGTCGTACGTCAGTCTGGCGCCGTCGACTTCGAGCTGCGGCATGGGTGGCCTCCTGCGGTGCGGTCCGGTTACTGACGGGTACGGTAACCGGCCGCCCGGTCCGCCGTCACCGTCGTTCGCCGAGGAATTCGAGGATGTGCCCGAACACGTCGAGGGCCGCGCCCCGGCCGAGGAACGTGTCCAGGTGGCCGTAGCCGGGAATCTCGGTGTACGCGACGTCCAGCTGCGGCTGTCTGCGGGCCAGTACGTCGTGACAGAGCCTCTGGGAGTCGAGCCACAGACCGTTCTCGCTGCCGGCGAGCAGCAGGACGGGGGTGTCGATACGGGCCGCCGCGTCCAGCGCGTTCTGCGGCAGCGCCCGGTAGCGGTGGTCGCCGTCGTGCCAGCGCACCACGGTGCGGGCCAGCTCGATGCGGCGCAGATGCGGCAGGATCCACAGCGGGGCGGGGCCCAGCAGCTCGGCGAGCCGGTGGTGGGTGGCCTCGGACAGGTGCTCGTGCACGAACAGCGAGGCGCCCGTCCCCCACGCCGAGTTGTGCAGGATCTGGCAGGTCGGATCCGGGCAGCTCGCCCCGCGCGAGGCGAGGGCGAACAGGGGGGTGTACTTCGACCACAGGCCGGCCCTGCGGATGTCGACCGGTATGTGATCGATGCGGGACCTGAGCAGCTCCCCCGCCAGCGACATGCGCAGCGAGGTGCGGCCCGCGAGCTTCGGCGTCAGAAACACGCCCTGGGACACCACACCCGCGAGGCCCGGGACCAGCCCGGCCGTCATGCTGAGCGACAGCGTGAGGGAGCCGACGCAGTGGGCGACCACGAACAGCGGCCGGTCGCCGATGCGGCCGCGGATGTGGGAGACGGCCGCCGGGATGTCGTACAGGGCGACGTCGTCGTACGTGTACTTCTGGCCGGTCTCGTTGTACGGCAGCCGGCAGCTGCCCCGCCAGTCGAGCAGCCAGGGCTCGTAGCCGTCGTCGAGCAGGACGTCGACCAGGTTGCGGGTCTCGGGCAGCAGGAACATGTCGGCCGACGCGGTGTGCCCGTGCAGGAGCAGCACGACGGGGCGGTCCGTGTCGCCGCTGTCCACCCGGGTCAGGCCGAGGCGTACGCCGTCACCCGCCCGGAAGGGGATCTCCTCGACCCGCGCCGGGTCGAGGCGGTGGTGGAGGGGGCGCAGGGTCGTGGCGCTCCTGACCCTGCGGAGCGTCGGCCTGGTGCGGGAGTCGGTGCTCCGGAGGATCATCGGTGGTGCTCCGAGGGGGTCGTGGTGCGGCGGAGGTCGAGGAGGTCGGCGGCGGCCCGGGCGAAGGGGCCGAGCAGACCGCGGCCCATCTCCAGGCCGAACCAGGCGAGCCAGGTCAGCTTGGCGGCCCGCTTCTCCTGGCTGGTCAGGCGCGGGTCGACCTTGATGCCGTCGACCTGGTCGCGCAGATAGCTGTCGGCGGGCACGACGAGCTCGCCCGCCAGGGCCGCCGGTGCGCCCTCGCGGCCGATCTCGACGGTGAGCGCCCGGGTCTGGCGCCATACGTCACGACGGGCCCGGGCGTACTTGTGGCCCTCCAGCCACCAGCGGCCGCCATCCGCGTCACGCAACACCAGCCGGTAGCTGAGGAGTCGGTGGCGCGTACCGTGCCGCTGCGGGATGCCCTCCTCGGGCCGGATCCAGACGTCGCCGTGCTCGACGACCAGGGGTTCGGGATGCACCGCCGCGCACGTCAACTCGCCGGTGACGTCGACGCGGCGCTCCTTCACCAGCTGGTACATGCTCGCGAGGGAGAGGGTGAGCGCCATCGAGCAGGGAGTGTCGGCGGGGGCTCCGACCGGGCCGACACCGCCCTCGGTCGTCTCGGAGAACCACAGGTAGGGCTGGTCGTCCTTGTGCGGCAGCCGGGCCAACCCGTCCTGGGCGAGCCGCTCGAACGTCCTCAGCTGGGCCTGGGCGTCGTAGCGGGCGGCGGGCCGCAACCCGAGCGCCTCGACGAGCGCGGCGGTGCGCTCGGCGGTGGCCGCCGGGCCCTTCAGGGTCGCCTCGCACAGCCTGAGCGCGGTGGGGTTTTGCAACACCCTGGTGAGGAAGGCCAGTTCGGGCACGGGCTCGGCTTCCAGCCGGGCCAGGGCGTGGGTCCGCCACTCGTCCCAGTCCTGTACGCGTACGTGCATCCCGCCGAGCGCCATGTCCCGTACGACGTCGTCGAGGGTGTTGGGTACGCCGGTCAGGTTGTAGTCGTAGCCCCACGCGTCGGGTTCGCAGACGACGCCGACCGCGACCCGGCTCACCCAGTCCACCGGGGCCGCGTTCAGGTGGCTGAAGGCGGGGACCGTGCGGAAGCGGCCGAAGGCCGAGAGGAGACCGCTGCTGAGGTCCTGCGGGTTGTAGGCGCCCGTCCTGGTGTGGCCGCCGATGCCGCCGGGGCGCAGGGCCGTGACGATCAGGCCGTGGTCGCGGGCCCGTCGCAGGGCGACCTCCGCCGCCCACTTCGTCTGGTCGTAGCCCGCGACGAGGCGGTCGACGTGGGCGAGCGGGTCGTCCTCGCCCATCGCGGTGATGCCGAACTCGTTGAAGACCGCGATGGAGGAGATGTGGTGCAGCGGCTTGGGGCGGCCGGTCGCCGCGAGCTCGGCGAGGGTCAGCGAGCCGACGACGTTGCTCTGCCGCAGCGACTGGTAGCCGCGCAGGAAGTCCACCGCCGCAGCCACGCCGACGACGCTGTCCAGCTCGTGGGTGAGCGTGGTCCACAGTTCGTCGGAAAGGCCCAGGTGCGGGCGCCGGATGTCGCCGGGGAGCACGGTCACCCGGCGGCGGACCTCCGACGACCAGGGCAGCTCGTACCTCTTGAGCGCCTCACCGAGCCGCCCGAGGGCCGCTTCCTCGTCGGCGGCGCGGACCAGGCAGTAGACGTGGGCGTCGCTGTGCCGCAGCAGGTCGAGGAGCATATGGCTGCCGAGGAAGCCGGTGGCGCCGGTCAGCAGGATCCGACGGGGCGGCAGCGGCTCGGGGTCGCCGGTCCAGGGCAGCCGGTCGGCGAGCGCCAGGTCGGCCAGGATCTGGTCGAGATCCTCGGGCCGGGCCGTGGGGTACGGGGCGGAGGTGACGGCCACCGCGGGGGCGGTGCGGGGGGCCGGGACGGGGAGGATGCCGGGTGCGGGCGCCGGACGGGTGCCCGCGGCGGACGACGGCGGCGGACTTCCCACCGTGACCGAGGCCGAGGTCCCCTCGGACCTGGCTGTACCTGCCGTGTCCGGGGCCCACATCACCCCGGGCGTGGGCGTTTTCGATGCGGCCGGGGCCGAGAGGGCGGCCGTGGCGCCCGCCGTCGACAGCCGGCGGTGGGCCAGGCTGGTCGGGCGGGCGTCGGCGAAGACGTCGTCGAGGGCGATCTCCATGCCCAGCTCGTCCTCCAGCGCGGCGACGAGTTCCACGGCGCCCACCGAGGTGCCCCCGGCGTCGAAGAAGTCGACGTCGGGCGACAGGCGCCCCTCGGGCAGATGGCGGCCCGCCACGGCGGCGATGGCTGCCGCCAGAGCCGCCACGTCCGGGACCGCTGCCGCCAGAGCCGCCACGTCCGGAACCGCTGCCGCCGGACCCTCCACGTCCCGGACCGCTGCCGCCGGACCCTTCACGTCCGGGGCCACGTCCGGAACCGCTGCCGCCGCAACGCCTCCGTCGGGACCGGTCGGCGTGGGCGCCGCGGCCTTCCTCACCTTCGCCAGCAGGGCGTCGACGCTCAGCCCGCCGCCACCACCCCGCTCGATCGCCTCGGCCGTCGCCCGCTGTCCGGCGTACACCGACGCGTCCTCGTTCATCTCACGCATGAGAGCCCTTCACCCCGTGACTTGTCCTTTCGCGCACTGCCACCACTGCCATCGGCTTCACCCGTCGGCGCCGCCGGTTCACCCCCGCCGCCAGGACCGGAAGGCCCGCAGGTGTTCCGGCGTGACCACGGTCTCCAGACGTTCGTCGTCCTGGTCCCCGCCACCGAGCGCGGCCAGCAGCCGCCGGGCCGGTACGTTGCGCGGAGTGCGCTCCGCCGTCAGCCGGACCTTGACGCAGCCCAGCTCGTCGGCACGGTCGGCCAGCCACCGCAACAGCCGTTCCTCGACTCCCCGGCCGAGCGCCCGGCAGCTCATCAGCCAGGCGAGTACGTCGAGTTGGTCGCCGTCCGCACGCAGGGTGAGCAGCCCGATCTGGCCGTAGTCGCCGAACCGGTCCCGGGCCGCGGCCGTCCACACCTCACCGCGCTCCCGCCACCGCCCGAGATCGGCCCCGTCGGCGGACCGGCCCCGCAGGGTGAACTGGTTGGTACGGCGGACGAGTTGCTCGGCCCGCTCGACATCGGCCCCGGACAGGGCCCGGATGTCGACCTCAAGTTCCAACTGGGCGAGGAACTCCTCGAATCCGGCCTGCGCGCGCACCGCGTCCCGGTCCCGCTCCTGTTCGTAGAACCGCGCCCGCAGCGCGTCCTCGGCCGTCGCCGCGGCCGGCACGAGCGGCCACAACCTGCCCAGGAATTCCCCCAGTTCGGCCGACGGCGGGCAGGTCACCGACAGCACCTCCGGCAGCGCGGACCGCAGTCCCGCGATCTCGACCGGGTTGTCGTCGAGGAACAGGAAGCTGTCCGGGCCGAGGCCGAGCGTCCGGGCCGCCTCGGCGAGCCGTGCGGACTTCGGGCCCCAGGTCGCGGAGAGCACGCTGAAGTGTTCGGCCTTGAGCAGGCTGTCCGGCCGGTCCAGGACGGCCCGTACCGTGGCCTCGTCGTTGTTGCTGACCAGTGCCAACAGCGCGCCCGCCGCACGCCACTGAAGGAGTCGGCGGGCGAGCAGGGCACGCGGTCCGGTCAGGTCCACCGCCTCCGGGCCGATCTCCCCGGCCACTCCGCCCCACAGCGTCTCGTCGCCGTCCACCGCGATCACCTTGGGCGCGGGGCGCCGTACCGCACGTACGACGTCGGCGAGGCACAGCGCCACCGCCGCCTGGAAGTGCGGGGTGAAGGGGAGGTGGGCGATGCGCTCGGTCCTCTCGTCGAAGGGTTCCTCGACGGCGTGGCGTCGGGTCCACTCGTCGGGGCGGAGCACCGCGATGCCGGGCACCTCGGCCAGTTCGTCGGCGATCTCGCGCTCCCACCGTGCGAAGCGGTCCCCCGCGTGCGCGGACGGCAGGAAGCCGACGATGAGCGGCTTTCGCGTCCGTTCGGACACGGCGCGCAGCGCGGCCGGGAACGCGGTACGCAACTCGCCGAGCAGCGCGTCGTCCACCGGGCCGAACCGTTCCAGGTCCGCCGCCCGCAGCAGCGCCACGCCCACCGCCGCCGTGGGGTCGGCGAAGACGCCGGAGGGATCACGCAGGGCGGCGAGCACCTGGTGGTACGGGGCTTCCGCGACGGTCAGGCCGCCGTCCCACGCGCCCTCCTCGACCGCCGCCTCGCACAGCAGGGGCAGATTCCCGAGGGCGAAGGTGGCGGCGAGGGCGAGCGACCGGCGCGGGGAGTGGCGCGTGTCCTCGGGCGCCCCCTCGGGCACCTCCACCGCCGTACCCGACGTCGAACGGACCGTCGGCGTCGCCTCGACCGCCGTATCCGGCATCGAACGGACCGCCGCCGTCGGATCGTCCGCCGCCTCCGCGAGCAGCCGCAGGAAATCCTCCCCCAGTTCGACAGAGGTCGCCGCGTCCAGGATGTCGAGGTTGTGGTCGAGCCGGACCCGGCCCGCGTCGGGGGTCATGGTGATCATCAGGTCGAGGTCGGAGTACCCGGTCCCGGCGGGCAGGACCTCCAGGTGGGCGAGGCGGCCCGCCGCGGAGCGTACGTAGTTGAAGTACACCTCGACCAAGGGCGCGTTCGCCCGGTGCAGCCCCTGTCGGGCGAGGGTCGACAGCACGTCCGAGAACATGGCGCCCTTCGCGAGGACCCGGTCGAGGCGGCCGTCGGTGCGGCGCAGCACCCGCTCGATCGGTTCGCCCGCCCCGGCCTCGGCCGGGAACGGCACCGGCACTCCGAAGAAGCCCACCGCGTCGTACGCGTCGGCGTGGATGCGGGTGTCGACGGGCACGGCGAGAACGAAGCGTTCCTTCTGCCGCATCCTGGCGAGCAGCACGGTCAGGGTGCCGAGGCAGAAGGCGGCGGGCGTGATCGCGAGCCCGCTCGCGGCGGCCGACACCCGTTCCATGAGCCCGTCGGGGATCGTCACGCTCACGCTGCCGGCCCGGTACGAGCGTGTCGCCGGGCGGGGCCGGGCGAGCGTCAGGTCGAGTCGGTCACTGCCCTGGAAGGCCTCGCGCCATGCGGTCACGCCCTCGCCGGGGGTGTCGTCCGTCTGTTGCGCCTCGATCAGGAGATCGATGTCCCGGTTGGTGACGGCGTCGCCGAGCGAGGTGCCGGACAGTTCGGCGTCGAGTTCCCCCGCCACGAGCAGCAGCGACTGCAGGTCGCTCACCGCGTGGTGCGCGCCGAACGCCAGGACCTGGCCCCGGGCACCGGCGTCGAGCAGCTCGAAGCGCCACAGCGGAGGGTTCGCCAGGTCGAAGGGCGGTTCCAGCAGCCGACGCAGCCGGTCGGCGCCGTCGAGTTCGTCGTCGCCGGGCACGTCCGTCCAGCGCAGCACCGGCCGTGCGAGCTCCCGGTCCACCCGGAGCAGCCGCGCGTGTTCGCCTCCGGCACCGGTCACGATCGCGGTGCGCAACGCGGCGTGCCGTCCGGCGAGACGGGTGAGGATGTCGGTGAGCTCCTCGCGGGTCGTGGGCGTGGTGAGCCGGAGGGCCAGGCCGACGGCGTGGGCCGCGTCCGGCATGCCCGGCCGGGCGCTGCGCAGCAGTCGTAGGACATCGCGGGTCGCGGGCCGCAGTTCGCTCTCGGGCACCTCGACGGCGGCCTCGGGCCGCCGCGCCTCCGGCCGCCGTTCCCCGGCCTGCGCGGCGGTGTCCCGTTCGGGCAGCACCTCGCCGAGCGCCCGGGCCAGGCCGCGGATGTCGGAGGCGGAGAACACGGTGGCGGCCGGGAGTTCGGCGCCCAGCTCGCGGGCGAAGGCGTTGCGCAGTCGGACGAGCATGAGGGAGTCCAGGCCGAGTTCCTTCAGGGCCGTGGTCGCGGAGACGTCCACCATGCCTTCGGAGACCTGGCCGACCCGGGCCCGTACATACGCTTCGAGGCGGTCCGCGCGGTCCCGTTCCGTCGTCGCCGCGAACACGCTGGCGACGAGGTCGTCCGCGGCGTCACCGCCGGTCGGTACGGTGATCAGGTCGCGGAGGATCGGACGGGTGCGGGCCGCGTCCGGGTCGTGCGCGAGGGTCTCCCAGTCCAGGGCGAGGGGGGCGAGTTGGCGGCGGGAGGTGGCCAGTACCCGTTCGAAGAGTTCGCCCCCGTCCTGCGGGGAGAGCGCGAGCAGCCCGGACCGGCCTGTCTCGGCGGCGCGGATGCCGGACTCGGCGACCATGCCCACGCCCGCCCAGGCGCCCCAGTCCAGGCTCAGCGCCCGGCGGTCGGCACGGGAGAGATGGTGCGCCCAGGCGTCGAGGAAGGCGTTCGCCGCGGCGTACGGGCTCTGTCCCGCGGAGCCGAGGAGACCGGCCGCCGAGGCGAACAGGACGAGGCTCTCGGCCTCCGGGATCAGTTCGGTGAGCAGCGTGGTGCCGAGGACCTTGGGGGCGAGCACACGCAGGACGCGCTCGTCGGTCAGGTTCGCCACCGTCGCGTCGTCGAGGACACCGGCCGCGTGGACGACTCCGGCGATCGGCCCCGCTTCCCGTCGTACGGCGTCCAGGGCTGCCGTCAGTTCCTCGCGGTCGGCCACGTCGGCGCGGGCGAGGTGCACGGTGGTCCCGTGTTCTTCGAGGCCCCTGATCCAGCTCGCGGTGTGCGCGTCGGGCTCGCCGCGGCTCATCAGGGCCAGTCGGCGGGCGCCGCGGCGGACCAGTCGTTCGGCGACGACCCGGCCGAGGCCGCCCAGACCGCCGGTGATCAGGTACACCCCGTCGGACGTGACCTCGCCGTTGCCGCCGTCGTCGGGGCGGGTGCGGGCCAGGCGCGGGACCAGTCGGCCCGACTCCCGCAGCGCGACGAGCCGTTCGTCGTCCGCGTGACGCAGCTGTGTCCACAGGGCGTCGACACCGTCGGTGGGCGGCAGGTCGATCAGGGTGGCCGACAGCTCCGGGTACTCCTGCGCCACCGCAAGGCCGAAGCCCCAGGCGAGGGCCTGCTGAGGGTGCGTCACCCGCGTGCTGTCACCGGCGGCCTGGCTGCCCCGCGCGACGACGAACAGACGGGGGGCCCGACCCACCGGCCGGTCCGCAAGCGCCCGTACCAGGTGCAGCGTGCTCAGGCAGCACAGCCGCGCCGCCTCCTCGGCCGTACCGGCATCCGTGATCGCCGGGGCGTCGAGCGCGGACAGCTGGACCACCCGCTCGGGCGGCCCGTCGGGGAAGGCCTCGTCCAGGAGGCGGGCCAGGTGCCGCGGATCGGCGGGGTCGAGCACGTAACGACCGGGTCCCTCGACGCCGAACGACTCACCCCTGCGGGCGATCACCCGCGGCACGGTCGAGCCGAGCCGCTCCGCCAGTGCGGCCGCGACGCCCGTGTCGTCCGCCAGGATCAGCCAACTGCCCTCGGCGGGCGGCTGTTGTGCGGCCGGACGCGGCTGCCAGTGCGTCTCGAAGAGCGCGCCGTCCAGCGGAGACAGTGCGGACAGTTCGAACTCCCCTGCCTCAAGGACGAGTTGCTCGTCCTCGTCCCACAGCCGCAGGTCCACGGTCGCCGTGTCGCCGTCCACGGAACGCAGTCGGCAGGTCGCCCACACGGGGGCCGTGCGCAGTCCGGTGAAAGTCAGTCGCCCGACGGCCGCGGGCACGAACGCCCGGCCCTCGGGCGCGCCGCCCGGCAGGGCGGCCGTGTGGAAGGCCGCGTCGAGGACGGCGGGATGCAGCAGATGTCCGGCGGCGGGCGTGCGGGCCAGGCGGCCGAGGGCGGCCATGTTCGTACGGCGGCCCTCCTCCAGCCCCCGGAAGGCGGGGCCGTAGTCGATGCCCAGGGCCGCGAGCCCGGCGTAGACCGCCGCCGGATCGACGTGCTCGTCGCACCGTTCGCGCACGGCGTCGAGCCGCTCTTCGTCGTCGGTGGCGGTTTGCGCGGTGACCGCGAGACGTCCGCTGACGTGCCGCTGCCACGGCGCGCCGTGCCCACCGGAGGGGGTCGAGGCGATGGTGAAGTCCCGGAAGCCGTCCTCGGCCGGGCTCAGGACCAGTTGCAGCCGTACGGGCCGGTCCACCTCCAGCGGCAGCGCCTGTACGAACCTGACGTCGGCCAGCTGTACTTCGCCGCCGCCGCGCAGCGTGGACGCGGCCTCCAGGGCCATGTCGAGGAAGGCGGCGCCGGGCAGCCAGACCTCACCGGTGACCCGATGGTCGGTGAGATAGGCGAAGCGGCTGTCGTCGAGGTCGATGTCTGCCTGGAAGAGGTGCCGGTCGGGTTCGTCGCTGGCCTCCAGGTGCGTGCCCAGGAGCGGAGATGCGCCGGCCGAGGCGGTGGCCGGGGCGGGCGCGAGCCAGTGGCGTTCGCGGGCGAAGGCGTAGGTCGGCAGGTCGACCCGGCGTCCCTGCGGGAACAGCAGCGGCCAGTCGGGCGTGTGCCCGGCCGTGTACAACTCCCCCAGCCCGCGCAGCAGTACGTCGTGTCCGTCGCTCTGCCGGCGCAGCGAGCCGATGCCGACCGCGTCGATCCCGGCCTCCGCCGCCACCGCCTCGATCGACGAGGTGAGCGAGGGGTGCGGGCTCAGTTCGACGAAGTAGCGGTAGCCGTCGTCCAGCATCCGTCGGATCGTGTCCGCGAACCGGACCGGCTCCCTGAGGTTGGCGTACCAGTGGTCGGCGTCCAGCCGGTCGCCGGGGACAGGTTCGGCCAGCACCGCCGAGTACAGCGGGGTCGGTGTCCGCACGCCCCTAATGCCGGAGAAGCGGTCGAGCAGCTCCGCGCGGAGCGGGTCCATCAGGGGGGTGTGCGAGGCGAACGGTGTCGTCAGCGGGCGTGCGGCGATGCCCCGTTCGTCGAGGCGGTCGCGCAGCTCGGCCAGTGCGTCGACCTCGCCGGAGACGGCCGTGGACCGGGCGCTGTTGACCGCCGCGACGAACAGGCGGCCCGTGAACGGCGCGAGCAGCTCCTCGACCCGCGCGGGCGGCAGCTCCAGGGACAGCATGCCGCCCTGGCCCACCAGCGGTACGACCGCCTGTCCGCGTCCGGTCACCACGGTCACGGCCTCGTCCAGGGTGAGGGCGCCCACGCTGTACGCGGCGGCGATCTCGCCCAGGCTGTGTCCGACGACGGCGTCCGGGCGGACGCCGAGCGTGCGCCAGGCGGCGGCCAGTGAGGCGTTGACCGCGAACAGCACCGGTTGCAGGAACTCGGTGCGGCCGAGCGGGGCGAACTCCTCCGGCGCCCGCAGGGCGTTGAGCACCGACCAGCCGACCCGTCGGCGAACGGCCTCGTCGATGCGGACCAGCTCCTCGCGGAACGCCTCCGACCCGGCCATCAACTCGACGCCCATGCCGGGCCATTGACCGCCGTGCCCGGCGAAGACGAAGGCCACCTTGCCCGTCCCGTCGTCGCGGGGCGCGGCGAGGGGCGCCCGCCCGCTCGCCAACGCGTCCAGCCGTAGCAGCAGTTCGTCCCGGTCGCCCGCGACGAGGGCCGCGCGCCGTTCGAAGTGGCTGCGGTGCCGGGCCAGGGTGTGGGCGACGTCGAGGAGGGCGATGTCCTCGCCGGCCTCCTCGGTCAGGTGGTCGGCCAGTCGCGCGGCCTGCCCCCGCAGGGCGGCCTCGCTGCGTCCCGACAGCACGAACAGCCGCTTTCCCGGCGGGACTTCGCCCTTCCCGTCCGCCCTCTCGACCGGCGGGGCCTCCTCCACGATCACATGCGCGTTGGTCCCGCTGATCCCGAAGGCACTCACTCCGGCCCGTCGTGTCCGCCCCGGCGACGACGGCCAGGGCGCCGTGTCCCGCACCAGCCGCAGGCCGCTGTTCTCCCAGTCGACGTGCCTGCTGGGTGTGTCGGCGTGCAGGGTGCGCGGCAGGGTCCGGTGGCGCAGCGACTGCACCACCTTGACGAGGCCGATCACACCCGAAGCAGCCTGCGCGTGTCCGATGTTGGACTTGAGCGAGCCCAGGTACAGGGGGTGGTCCTGCGGGCGTGAGTCGCCGAAGACCTCAGCCAGGGCGTTCGCCTCGATCGGGTCGCCCAGCGTGGTGCCCGTGCCGTGCGCCTCCACGTAGTCGATGTCGGCGGGCCGCAGCCCGGACAGCTCCAGGGCCCGCCGGATCACCTGTTCCTGCGCCGGGCCGTTCGGCGCGGACAGCCCCTGGCTGCGGCCGTCCTGGTTGACGGCCGTGCCGCGCAGCACGGCCAGCACCTCGTCACCGTCGCGCCGGGCGTCGCTCAGTCGCTTCAGTACGACCATGCCGGCGCCCTCGGCCCAGATGGCGCCGTCGGCGTCGTCGGAGAAGGAGCGGCAGCGGCCGGTCGGGGACAGGCCCCGCAGTCGGCTGAACTCCACGAAGGTTCCCGGGGTCACCATCACCGTCACGCCACCGGCGAGCGCGAGGTCGCACTCTCCGGCCCGCAGCGCCTGCGCCGCCAGGTGCAGTGCCACCAGCGACGAGGAGCACGCCGTGTCCACCGTCAGCGCGGGGCCGCCGAGCCCCAGCGCGTAGGCGAGCCGCCCCGAGGCCACGCTCAGCGCCGAGCCCGTACCGACGTACCCGTCCAGCTGGTCGAGGCGGGACCCCGCCAGGTAGTCGCTGCCGAACATGCCGACGTACACACCGGTGGCGCTGCCCGCGAGTTCGGCTGGCACGATCCCGGCGCGCTCCAGCGCCTCCCAGGCCGTCTCCATCAGCAGCCGTTGCTGCGGGTCCATCGCGGCCGCTTCCTTCGGGGTGATCCCGAAGAAACCCGCGTCGAAGGACGTCAGGTCATCGTCGTTCAGGAAGCCGCCCTCATGGGCGTACGACTTGCCGACGGCGTCCGGGTCCGGGTCGTACAGCGCCGCCACGTCCCAGCGTTCGGCCGGGAAGGGGCCCACCGCGTCGCGCCCCTCCGCGACCAGGTTCCACAGGCCTTCCGGATCGCTCACACCGCCCGGCAGCCGGCAGGCCATGGCGACCAGGGCCACCGGTTCGTCGGAGGCCGGCGTCGTGGCGCGTGTGGGCCGTGTGGCGGGAGTGGTGCGGTCGCCCGCCGCGAGGGCGGTGGACAGCAGGTGCGCGGCGAGCCGGGCCGCGGTGGGGTGGTCGAACAGCAGGGTGGCCGGGAGCTTGGCGCCGATCCGGGCGCCGATGCGGTTGCGGAGTTCGACCGCCGTCACCGAGTCCATGCCGAGTTCGCGCAGCGGCTGGTCGGGGCGGACGGACTCCGTCGAGCGCAGGCCGAGGGCGCGGGAGATCTCCTCGCGGACCAGGGCCAGGACGCGTTCGGCGCGTTCGGCCTCGGGCAGCCGGGCCAGGCGGTCGGCCAGACCGTCGCCGCCGCTGCGGCCGGTGCGGGGGGCGGGCAGCAGCGAGCGCCACACCGCCGCCGTACCGCCGACACCCGTCGTGGCCGCGGTCGTCGCGGTCTCGCGCAGGCGTGGCAGGTCCAGGGCCCAGGCGACCAGGTGCGGGGCGCCCTGCCGCAGGGCGAGTTCGACGAGTTCGCGGCCCTGGTCGGGGGTGAGGGCGCGGTGGCCGAGCCGGGCCATCCGGTCCAGGTCGGCGTGCGCGGCGGCGAGACCCTCGCCCGCCCAGGCGCCGAAGGAGAGGGAGACGCCGGGCAGGCCCAGGGCTCGCCGGTGGTGGGCGAGTTGGTCGAGGAAGACATTGGCCGCCGCGTAGTTGCCCTGGCCCGCGTTGCCGACGACTCCGGCGGCCGAGGAGACCAGCAGGAACAGGTCGAGTCGCGCGTCGGCGGTGAGCCGGTGCAGATGGGCGGCGCCGTCGACCTTGGGGCGCAGTACCTGTGCGAGGCGTTCGGGCGTCAGCTCGGCGACCACCCCGTCGGCCAGGACTCCGGCGCAGTGCACGACACCGCGCAGCGGCGACTCCTCCCCGATACGGCCGAGCAGCCCGGCCACGGCCGCCGCGTCCGCGATGTCGCAGGCCGCGACCTCGACCTCGGCGCCGAGCGCGGTCAGTTCGGCGGCCACCTCGGCGGCGCGTGGATCGTCTGGTCCTTGACGAGATGTCAGAAGGAGGCGCGGAACGCCGTGTTCGGCGAGCAGCCGGGCGATGTGCCGCCCGACGGCACCGAGACCTCCGGTGACCAGCACTGTGCCGTCGGTGGGTACGAGGGCGGGGCGGCCGGCCAGGTCGGGGACGACAGGGGTGCCGGTCGCGTCCCGGTCGCGGGCGCGGGCGCGGACGAGTCGCGGCGCGAGCAAGGTGCCCGCGCGGGAGGCGAGTTCGGGCTCCTCGGCGTGGGTGGCGGCGGTCAGGAGCGCGTCCGCCGGGTCGGAGTGGTCGAGGTCGAGCAGGGTCAGGCCGAGTTCCGGGTGTTCGGCGCGGGCGCTGCGGGCGAGCCCCCACAGCACGGACTGGGCGAGGCCGGGCACGGTGTCCTTGTCGACGGCCCCGACCGCACCGCGCGTCACCCACACGGTCCGGGCGGGTGCCTCGTCCTGCGGGAGGGCGATCAGGGCACGCAGTTCGGCCAGGGCCGCGACCGCCAACTCCTGTGCCGCGGCGGACGGTTCGGCGTCCGTCGCGGGGCGCGGCCAGAACCGTACGAACACGTCGACGCCGCCCGTCCCCCTCACGTCGACGCCGCCCACCCCGCTCACGTCCGCGCCGCCCGTCCCGCTCCGGACGTGGGTCCCCGCCGCCGCGAGGCCGCGCAGGGCCCCGGCGACCTCCGGGTCCGCGGGGTCGCCGACGACGGCCCACTCGGTGCCCGGCGCCTCGTCGGGCTGTTCGGGTACGGCCGTCCAGACCACCTCGTACAGGTGCCGGGGGTTCTCCGAGGCGCCGTTCAGGTCAGCCGGGTCCGCCGCCCGCAGTCGTACGCCCTCCAGACGACCGGCCGGGAAGCCGTCGGTGTCCCACAGCGTGACGTCCAGGGTGAGGTCCGTGCCGGAGCCGCCCGTGCGTCGTACGGCAGCGGTGAGCTCCCTCGCGCCACCGGGCGGCAGGACGCACCGGCCCACCGCGACCGGGAGCAGCACCCGGCCGTCGGACGCGTCGAGCGCCGCGGCCACGTGCAGGGCGGCGTCCAGCAGGGCGGGGTGGAGGGGGTACGGGTCTGCCGCGTCGCGGGCCGTGGGCGGCAGCGAGAGCCGGGCCAGCAGTTCACCGTCGCCGGTCGTGACCGCCGACCGTACGCCCTGGAAGGCCGGGCCGTAGCCGAGGCCGAGCGCGGTGAGCCGCTCGTACGTCTCCGGGGTCCAGGCCGGTTCGGCGGCCTCCGGCCACACCGGGGGCCGATCCGCCGTCGGCGCGGCGGGCGCGGACGCGGACGCGGTGGCGTGCAGGGTCCAGCCCGTGGCCTCTAGGGCGCGCGGGCGGCTGTGCACGGTGATGTCCGGTACGGGACCGGCGGTGACCACCTCGACGGACACCTCGACCGTGCCGGAGTCGGGGAGGGTGAGCGGGCTGAGGAGGAGCAGATCGGTGAGGTCGGCCGGGTCGTCCGGGCGGGCCACGGCGAGCGCGGCGCGGCAGAGTTCCATCAGGGTGGTGCCGGAGACGACGGTCCGGCCGAACACGGTGTGGTCGGGCAGCCAGTCGGCGGTGTCCTCGGACCACTCGCCCCGGAAGGTCCAACGGGTCTCGTCCGGCGACTGGAGCTGGATCCCTAGCAGGGGGTGCGCGGCACGGTCGAAGAGGCCGGAGGCACCGGTCGTGGACTCGGGCTCGATCCAGTGGCGCCGCGGATCCCAGGCGTACGTCGGCAGGTCGGCGGGGGCTGTGTCGGGGACCAGCCGGCGCCAGTCGATCCGCCGTCCGTGGACGTGGAGTTCGGCGGTGGCCCGGTCCAGGCAGGCGGGTCCGTCCTCGTCGCGGCGCAGTGAGCCGACGGCGACCAGGTTCTCGTGGCCGGAGTCCTCGGCGACGGTGTGCAGGGCGGTGACGAGGGAGGGGTGGGGGCCGAGTTCGACGAAGCAGCGGTAGCCGTCCGCGGCCATGCGCTCCACGGTGGGTGCGAAGCGGACGGGCTCGCGCAGATTGGTGTACCAGTAGTCGGCCTCCAGCTCCTCGGTGACCGGCTCGCCGGTGACGGTGGAGTACCAGGCGACGGAGGTCGGGCAGGTGGTGACGCCGTCGAGTTCGTCGAGGACCGTCGCGCGGACCGGCTCGACCCCGGGGCCGTGGGAGGCGTAGTCGACCTCGAGGCGGCGGGCGAAGACCTGCTCGCGGTCGAGGTCGGCGAGCAGGTTTTCCAGGGGCCCGACGTCACCGGCGATCACCGTCGAGCGGCCGCTGTTCACGGCGGCGACGCAGACGCGTCCGTCGAGGTCGGCGAGGCGGTTCTCGACCTCGGCGTGCGGGAGGGCGACGACCGCCATGGTGCCGGTGCCCGACAGTCCGGTCAGGGCCTGGCTGCGCAGGGCGACCACCGCGGCGGCGTCGTTCAGGCTGAGCGCGCCCGCGACGCAGGCCGCGGCGACCTCGCCCTGGCTGTGCCCGACCACGGCGTCCGGCCGTACACCCCGGGCCCGCCACACCGCGGCCAGGGACACCATCACGGCGAACAGGACCGGCTGCACGACGTCCACGCGGTCCAGGGGCGGGGCGCCCTCGGCACCACGCAGGACGGCCGCCACCGACCAGGTGGTGAAAGGGCGCAGGGCGGCGTCGCAGCGGTCGAGTTCGTCCGCGAACACCGGGTCGCGGTCGAGCAGGTCGCGGGCCATGCCGGTCCACTGGGAGCCCTGGCCGGGGAAGACGAACGCCACCTTGCCGGTGGGGACGGTCTGCTGGGGTCCGACGACCGTATCGGTACCGGTACCAGTACCGGTGTCGGTGTCGGTGTCGGTGTCGGTCGGGCCCTCGGCGAGTGCGCGCAGGGCGGTCAGCAGGCCGTCGCGGTCGGTCGCCCGCACGACGGCCCGGTGCTCGAAGTGCGTGCGGTGGTGGGCCAGCGTCGCGGCCACCTCGGGCAGCGTCGGCCGCGGCTGTGCGTCGAGCGCTTCGAGGAGGCGGGCGGCCTGGCCCCGGAGGGCGGGGAGGGTACGGGCGGAGAGCGGGAAGAGGGTCGCGCCGGGGAGGTCCGCCAGGGGTGTCCCGGTGGCCGGCCGTACGAGGTCCCGCGGCGCCTCCTCCAGCACCACGTGCGCGTTCGTACCGCTGATCCCGAACGCGCTCACCCCGGCCCGCCGCACCCGGTCGCCGCCCCGCGGCCATGCCCGGGCGGCGCTGTGCACCCGCAGGCCGCCGCCCGCCCAGTCCACGTGCTCGGTCGGGGTGTCGGCGTGCAGCGAGGCGGGGAGCAGTTCGTGGCCGAGGGCCAGGACCGTCTTGATGACACCGCCGATGCCCGCCGCGGCCTGGGTGTGACCGATCTGGGACTTGAGGGAGCCGACACCGAGCGGCCGGTCGGCCTGGCGCCCCGGCCCGAAGACGGCGGCGAGCGCCCGGCCCTCGATGGGGTCCCCGAGCCGGGTGCCCGTGCCGTGCGCCTCGATGTGGTCCAGGTCGTCCGGGCGGAGTCCGGCCGCGTCGAGGGCGGCCCGCACCACCCGTTCCTGCGCCGGGCCGCTCGGGGCGCTCAGGCCCTGGCTGCGGCCGTCCTGGTTGATGGCCGACCCCTTGACGACGGCGAGGACCCGGTCGCCGTCGCGGCGCGCGTCCGCGAGCCGCTTGAGCAGCACCAGACCGCAGCCCTCGGCCCACACCACGCCGTCCGCGTCGGTCGAGAACGGGCTGCACCGCCCGGACGGCGACAGCCCGCGCAGCCGGCTGAACTCGACGTGTCCGCGCGGGGTGACGAGGAGCGTCGCGCCGCCCGCCAGCGCGAGGTCGCACTCGCCGCTCGCCAGCGCCCGCGCGGCCAGGTGCAGGGCGACGAGGGAGGAGGAGCAGGCGGTGTCGACGGTGACCGCCGGGCCCTGAAGGCCGAGGGTGTAGGCGATGCGTCCGGAGGCCACGCTGGACGCCGAACCGGTGCCCACGTGCCCGTCGAGCCGGCCGAGCGCGGCCGAGGCCTGGTAGCCGCTGTCGTACAGCCCGATGTAGACGCCCGTGGAGCTGCCGTTCAGGGTGTCCGGGACGATCCCGGCGCGCTCGATGGTCTCCCAGGCGGTCCTGAGCAGCAGCCGCTGCTGGGGGTCCATGGCCGCGGCCTCGCGCGGTGAGATCCCGAAGAAGTGCGCGTCGAAACGGTCGATGTCGGAGAGGAAGCCGCCGCGCAGGGTGTACGCCTTGCCGGAGGCCTCCGGGTCGGGGTCGTAGAGCCCCCGGGTGTCCCAACGGCCCGCGGGCACCTCGGTGATGGCGTCCTCGCCGGAGGCGAGCAGCCGCCACAGCGCCTCGGGGTCGTCGGCGCCGCCGGGGTAGCGGCAGCCCATGGAGATGACGGCGATGTCCTCGTCGCCGCGTACGGGCGCGTCCGCCGGCACCGGCGCCGCCGCGCCGACGGGTCCGTCGTCGAGGACCGCCGCGGCGAGCGCCGCGACGGTGGGGTGGTCGAAGACGAGGGACGGCTCCACGGGGCGGCCGATCCGACCGGAGAGCTCCGCGGCCAGGGTCACCAACTGGCGTGATCCCAGGCCGAATTCGGCGATCGGCCGCTCGGGGTCGACGGCCAGTGGGTCGAGCCCGGCCGCCTCGGCGACGGCCGACGTCAGCCAGGCCCGCACGTCCTCGGAGGTCACGTCCTCGGAGGTCGTGAGGGACATCTCGGGGAACTGCTTCGGGGACTCGCTCGCAGGCATCGGGAAAGGTGTCCTCGTGAACTCGGGTTCAGGCGGATTCCGTACGACGGGTACGGCGACCGTGGACGGCGACCGGTCGACGGCGACGGGTGGACGGCGCGGGCACCGGCGCACGACTGAGGAACCCCTGGTGTACGGCGGGTACACCGGGGTGCCCCCTCGGCGCGGGTGTCCGCGCCGACAGGGGGGTTGACCTCGTCTACCTCATCTAGCGGCGGACGCGCCCACGACCGCGAGGGCGTCGGCGAGATAGGCCGCCCGGGAGGCGTGGCGCTGGATCTTCCCGCTGGACGTCTTGGGGATGGTGCCGGGGTGGACCAGCACGACGTCACGCACCGCGAGGCCGTGGGCCTCGCCGATCGCGCTGCGGATCACCTCGGTGATCCGCTCGGAGTCGGCCGCCGCGTCCGGAGCCGTCTCGGCGACGATGACGGGCTGCTCGCCCTCGACGCCGCCGTCCACGGAGAACGCGGCGGTGCAGCCCGGCCGGAGCGCCCCGTGGGACATCTCGGCGGACAGCTCCAGGTCCTGCGGGTAGTGGTTGCGTCCGTCGATGACCATCAGGTCCTTGAGGCGGCCGGTGACGAACAGCTCGCCCTCGCGCAGGAATCCGAGGTCGCCGGTCCGCAGGAAACGGTCCGGACGGTCCTTCAGCGTGGCCCGGAAGGTCTCGCGGGTGGCGAGGGCGTTGCGCCAGTAGCCCTTGGCGACGCCCGCGCCGCTCACCCAGATCTCGCCGACCTCTCCCTCCGGCAACTCCTCCCGCCGCTCGGGGTCGGCGATCACCACGGTCGTACCGGGGATCGGCCGCCCGGAGCCGACGGCGGCCGCGTCGGCCGCGCCCGCGTGCGGACTCGACCCGGGGGCCGCGGCGAGGACGGGCGGGGTGTCGGCCGAGCCACCGGTGACGATGAGCGTGGCCTCGGCGAGGCCGTAGCACGGATAGAGGGCCTCGCGGCGGAAGCCGACCGGGGCGAAGGTCTCGGTGAACCGCCGCAGGGTGGCGGCCCGTACCGGTTCGGCTCCGTTGAAGGCGACCTTCCACCGGCCGAGGTCGAGTCCGTCGAGGAGTTCGGGGGTGGCGTGCTTGAGGCACAGCTCGTAGGCGAAGTTGGGGCCGCCGCTGGTGTGCGGGCGGTAGCGGCTGAGGGCGGTCAGCCAACGCGCGGGCCGCTGGAGGAAGTGCAGGGGCGAGAAGAGCGTGGCGGTGGCGCCGAGGTGGACGGTGTTCAGGACCGGGCCGATGAGGCCCATGTCGTGGTACACCGGCAGCCAGCTGACGAACAGTTCGTGGTCGTACTCCGCGAGCGTGTCCGGGGTGTGGCCCATCCGCTCGGTGATGGCCCGCTCGTTGTCCAGCAGGTTCCCGTGCGTCACCATCACGCCGCGCGGGGCGGAGGTGGAGCCGGAGGTGTACTGGAGGAAGGCGACCGAGTCGGCGGTGAGGTCGGGCTCGCGCCAGGAGTCGGCCGCCTCGTCGGGTATGTCCTCGGTGGCGACGCAGGTGATCCCGTCCAGTTCGGGCAGGTGTTCCGCCTGGGCGGCCAGGGTGGCGAGCACCTCACGGCCGCCCAGGATCACCTTGGCGTCCGCGTCGGCGATGAGGCGCTTCATGCGGGTCAGGGCACGGTGGTTCTGCGACCGCCCCTGCGGGGGAACGCCCGGCACGGCGACGACCCCGGCCGAAAGACAGCCCAGGTAGCCGCAGATGAACTCCAGGCCGGGCGGGTACAGCAGCAGGGCACGGGATCCGGCCAGGCCGCGTTCCTGCAGCCAGGCGGCGACGGCTCGGGACCGACGGGCCAGACGTCCGTACGAGATGTCCTGGATCTCTCCGTCGCAGTCGCCCGTGACGAGGTAGCGGTATGCCGTCCGCTCCGGCTGTTGCGAGGCATGCGTGGTCAGTAAGTCGACCAGGGAACGAGCCATATGAGGAGTCTCACCTGTTCGAATGAGTGAGCG
Organism: Streptomyces sp. RLB3-17; assembly: GCF_007113425.2. NCBI lineage: Bacteria > Bacillati > Actinomycetota > Actinomycetes > Kitasatosporales > Streptomycetaceae > Streptomyces > Streptomyces sp. RLB3-17. The sequence continues at coordinate 2,051,894 of NZ_CP041610.2, forward strand.
AGAAAAGTGGAGTTCGAAGGCCGCGGGGTGCGTACGCGCAGGTGCCGTGGCCGCCCGGCCCCCTTGCCGGACAGTCCCTCTCGACCAACCCGCCCGAGGAGCGGCGGCGATGCATACGCCGGCCCCTCGTGGCCCCCGTTCGACTTGCTACCAACGAGTAACACGATAGCAAGTCTTGTCGGCCGGATGGATGTAACCCCGGGTATTCAATAGGTAACTCGCCAATCTGCCGTCCCCCACGCCTTCATGACGTGCCGGGAGTCGCGGGGTGTGCGAGATGCGCGGCGAAGGCGGCGAGGTCGGCGACCACGCGGTCGGGCTGTTCCCAGTGGACGTCGTGCCCGACGCCCTCGTAGGCGATCAGGCGTGAACCGTGGATGGCGTCCAGGATGGTCTGTTGGTCGGCGCGGGGCAGCAGGTCGTCCTGGTCACCCCAGATGACGACGGTGGGCACCAGGATGCCCGCGAGGGTCGCGCGCAGATCGGTGTCGAGCAGTCCGCGCAGGGTCTCCCGCCAGACGTACGCGGGGACCTTGAGGTTTTCTTCGATCATCGTCTCGACGAGGCCCCTGGCGACGGGTCGGGCCACCGCGCCGGAGACGAACTCCTCGACGAACTCCCGGGGGACGGGGTCCGAGAGCCCCTCGACGGCCTCCCGCATACCGGTCACCGCCGGCTTGTCCTCGAGCGTGCCGGGTACGCCGATCAGCACCAGCCCCGAGATCCGGTCGGGATGGCTGCCCGCGACCATCCGGGCGGGCACGCCGCCGCTCGAGGCCGCGACGAGCACGGCGCGGTCGATGGCGACGGCGTCCAGGAAGGCGACGAGGTCGGCGGCGTAGTCCTCGGGCGTGTAGCCCTCGGACGGGCGGTCGGCGTCGCCATGGCCGCGCTGGGTGGGCGCGTAGCCGCGCAGGGCGGCCGGAAGGCGCCTGAGGAGGGGCTCGAAGGCCCACCAGGAGTCACCGAGTCCGTGCACGAGGACGACCGGTGTGCCACCGGGGTAGCCGGCCTCGGCGTAGGGCAGCGTGAGCCCTTCCCGCACCTGGGCGGACTTCAGGGAGATCACGGTCACGACACCCTGCCTCCTTCGCTCCGCCGCCCGGTCGGGGAACCAGGAGCGGAGAGCGAGCGGCGATCCCTTCCGACAGTACCGACGAGTGGCGGGGCCCGCGTCTCAGGACGTCCGGACGAAGTGCGTGAGGGCGTCGGCGTACCGCCCCGGATGGGTGACATGGGGAATGTGCCCCGCCCCTTCGACGGTCCCCCGCCGCGCCCGTGGCAGGGCCGCGGCCAGCCGGTCGAGGATCGTCGCCAACCACATCGGGCTCCGCGTGCCTCCGCTGAGCAGTACCGGTGCGGCGCACCGGGCGAGGGCGTCGGTATCGATCTTCGCCCAGTCGGGGTCGGACTGTTCGTCCAGCCAGGTGGGCGCGTTGTGCACGAACGTCTCGCGCACCGCGGCGGGCAGCCGGTCCCAGGTGCCGGGTCCCATGGCCACCTCCTCCACGAACTGCCGTGCGCCCTGTCGGTGCTCGCCCTTGCGGAGATGGGCGAGGACGGCGTCCATCGAGGCCTGCGTCGGGCGTAGTTGTCCCAGCGCGTCCGGGTCGTCGGCCACGATCGCGACGAGCGGGGGCTCGTGGACCGTGATGCTGAGGAACAACTCCGGCCGGCGCGCCGCAAGCCCCAGTGCGATCGACCGGCCGAAGGAACTGCCCGCCACGTGCGCGGGCGCGGGGCCGAGCCGCTCGATCAGGGCCTCCAGGTCGCCCTCCCCGACGACCTGGTGGTAAAGGTCCAGGTCGCCTGTACGCAGCAGGGGCATGCGTGACTCCTGTGGGTGCAGGGCGGGCGGGAGCGGTCCGCCGTGAGCATGCCTTCAGTGTGCGCCGACTGCACCGGCCGGGACGTCAGGACACGGTGCGGTAGCGGTGTTCCGGGCGGCCGGTCGCGCCGTAACGGAGTTCCAGTCGGACCATGCCCTCCCGAACGAGATAGGACAGGTAGCGCTGGGCCGTGGCGCGGGAGACGCCGGTCAGTTCCGCCGCCTCGGCCGCCGACACGTCCCGGCGGGCGGTGCGGACCGTCTCGTGGAGCAGGGCGAGGGTCGGCGCGGAGTGGCCCTTGGCCGGGACGGTGGGCAGGGCGGTGGGGCGGACGACGCTGAACAGGGCGTCCACGTCAGCCTGGTCGGTCTCCGCCGCCGGACCCAGGACGTTCACCCGGTGCTGGAGTGCGCGGTAGGCGGTGAGCCGCTCGGCCAGGGCCTCGGCACCGAAGGGCTTGACGAGGTATCCGACGGCTCCGAGCTTCATCGCGGTCCGCACGGAGGTGATGTCCCGGTCGGCCGTGATCACGATGGCGTCGGGGCGGGCGCCACCCGCGTCGCCGGTCAGCTGTCGCAGCACGTCGAGGCCGCTGCCGTCGGGAAGGAAGATGTCGAGGAGCAGCAGTTCCGGGTGGAGCGTGTGGACGGCGTCCAGCGCCTCGGCCACGTTCGCCACCTGGCCGACGACCTCGAAGCCCTCGACGCGGGCCACATAGGTGCAGTGGAGTCCGTTCACGCGGAAGTCGTCGTCCACCACCAGGGTCCGTATCACCAGCGCTCCCCTCCATCGGCTGCGGCCAGGGCACCTGCCGGTACCGGCAGGGCCGTCGTGAACAGTGCGCCCTGCGGCGCGGGCGCGGCGTCCGGCAGGGGCAGTGTCACGGTGAAGACCGCGCCGGACCCCTCGCTGACCGTGATGGTGCCGCCGTGCCGCTGGACCAGCCGGTGGACCAGGGCGAGTCCGAGGCCGCGCCGGGCGGTCCCGCGGTCCGGCCGGGTCGACCAGCCGTCCTCGAAGATGGACTCGGCCGCGCCCGGCGGGATGCCAGGTCCGGTGTCGGCCACCCGCACCAGCACCTGCGTGGTGGCCTCGACGACCGTGAGCCGTACCTCCCGGCCGCCCGCCGGGGCCGGTCCGCCGACCGCGGCGTCGAGGGCGTTCTCCAGCAGGTTGCCGACGATGGTCAGCAGCCGGTGCAGATGCGGCGGCTGCTCGCCGAGCGCGGAGTCCTCACCCAGCACGATCCGTACGCCGCGCTCGGCGGCGACCGTCGTCTTGGCCACGATCAGACCGACCATCAGGGCGTTCCCGATGTGCTCGCGCACCGACTCGGTCAGCTCCTGGTCGGCTCCGGCCAGCTCGACGGCGTACTCGTACGCGGACTCGTACTCCCCCACGTCCAGCAGCCCGGCCAGGGTGTGCATCCGGTTGGTGAACTCGTGCTGCTGGGCGCGCAACGCGTCCGTCAGCCCACGTACCGAGTCCAGCTCCCTGAGCAGTCCGACCAGTTCGGTGCGGTCGCGCACGGTGACCACCGCTCCCAGCGCCCGGCCGTGCAGCGTCACCGGCATCCGGTTGACGGCCAGGCAGTGGTCGTCGGTGAGGACCGTGATGTCCGTCCCACTGAGGCTGCCGTCCAGTGCCCGGCGCAGCCGCCCCTCGGGCAGGAGTTCGTCCAGCCGACTGCCCAGTGCCGTGCCCAGACCGAGCAGATGGCGGGCCTCGTCGTTGATGACCGTGACCCGGCCCTCGGGGTCGAAGGCGACCACGCCCTCCCGGATGCCGTGCAGCATCGCCTCCCGGTCCTGCAGCAGGCCGGCGATCTCCTCCAGCTCCAGCCCGAACGTCGTCCGCTTCAGGCGTCTGGCCAGCAGGAACGCGGCCACCGAGCCGAGCGCGGTGGCGATCGTGGCGTACAGGCCGAAGGTGGGCAGCTCCCGCCACAGCTCGCCGAGTACGTCGTGTTCCGGGATGCCGGCCGACACCTCGCCCACCAGCGTGCCCGTGGGCCCCTTCAGCGGAGCCTTGCCGTTGGCGGACCGCCCGGTCGCGCCCTGGTCGGAGCCGACGTGAGGGAGACCGTCGAGCACCGCGATCGGCTCGCCCACCGGCTCGCCGATCAGTGCCGGGGTGGGGTGCGAGTGACGGATGCCGTGCAGGTCGATCACGACCACGTACGACGCCCCCGACGCCTTCCGGATCCGTTCGGCGACGGTCTGCACGATGTCGCCGCCACCGCCGTACTCCATGGCCTGCTGGATCTGCGGCTCGGCGGCCGTGGTCTCGGCGATGGCCAGCGCCCGCTGCTCATATGAGCGGTCGATCTCGGCCCGCTGAGCGAACGCGAACAGTACGAAACCGATGGCTCCGGAGAGGGCCAGGATGGCCAGCTGATTGGCCAGAATCCGCGCGGAGAGCCTCCCCTTCCCGGCGCGGCCGATCCGGATTCGGATGGGCATCACAGGTGCCTTCGCCCTTGTCTTGCTGCCGGGCCCGGCCCCTTCGCCGTAACCCGTGGTGGCGTGATTGTGCCCCACCAGGGACACCCTGCCCACCCCTGGCCCCCTGAGCAGAACGTGCAGAACCCCGGTTAACACAACTAACGCGAGATACGTCTGAAACAGCGACGTAATACGAGGCGGCCTCTAGCGTCTGCCTTCCTCGACCCCGAGGTTAGGGAAGGAGACGGCCTCAGATGGCTTCGCGAAACGATGCCGCGTTGAGCACGGTCGCCGACAAAAGCGGCCAGGACAGCGCGCGAGTCGAGATTTCAGGGCTCACCAAACGATTTCTGACTCCCGCGGGTGAGGTGTTCACGGCGCTGCAGGACGTTTCGTTCACCGTGGAGCCTGGCCAGTTCTGCGCGGTGGTGGGCCCGACGGGCTGCGGCAAGTCGACGACCCTGAGCATGGTCTCCGGGCTCGACCGGCCCAGCGAGGGCTCGGTCAAGGTAGGCGGCCGTGAGGTGGACGGTGTCACCGACGGCGTCAGCTTCATGTTCCAGACCGACGCGCTGCTGCCCTGGAAGACCGTCCTCGGCAATGTGCTGATGGGCCCGGTCTTCCGCGGTGTCCCCAAGCAGAAGGCCCAGGTCTCGGCGCGCGACTGGCTGCGGCGGGTGGGCCTGTCCGGGTTCGAGGACCGCTACCCGCACCAGCTCTCCGGCGGTATGCGCAAGCGCGTGGCGATGGCCGCGGCGCTGATCAACGAACCGAAGATCCTGATCATGGACGAGCCGTTCGGCGCCCTGGACGTGCAGACCAAGGCGATCATGTCGACCGAGCTGCTGGGCCTGTGGGAGCAGATCCGTCCGTCGGTCATCTTCATCACCCACGACCTCGACGAGGCCGTGGCACTCGCCGACCGGGTCGTCGTCATGACGTCCAGCCCCGGATCGGTCAAGGAGGTCTTCGACATCGACCTGCCCCGCCCGCGCGGCGCGGTCCAGGAGATCCGCTTCCAGCCCCGCTTCATCGAACTTCAGCACCAGATCTGGGAAACGCTGCGCGAGGAGGTGGAGCGCGCCTACGCACGCACCGCAGGAGGTACGGCATGAGCACGACGTCCGCAGTTTCCGCCGCGCTGGTCAAGGACGGCACACCGTCCTCGGCCGCGGCCGCCGCGAAGCGGGCCGCCCGGCGGCGCACCGCGCTGGTGTGGGCCGGCCGTATCGGCCTCGCGGCCTTCGTCATCGGCGGCTGGCAGGCGTTCACCACCTGGGGGATCGTCGACCCGTTCTTCTTCGGGCAGCCGTCGGGCATCGCCAAGCGGCTGGTCGACCTCTTCCAGCACGGCACCGAGTTCGGGTCCTTCTACTCGAACATCTGGACAACGATCCAGGAGGCGCTCGCCGGCTTCGCCCTCGGGGCCGTCGCCGGCGTGATCTTCGGCGTCGCACTGGGCCAGAGCCGGTTCCTCGCCGATGTGCTCGGCCCCTACATCAAGGTGGTCAACGCGATCCCGCGTATCGTCCTCGGCTCGATCTTCATCGTCGCGTTCGGCATCGGTGTACTGCCGAAGATCCTGCTCGCCGCGGTACTGGTGTTCTTCATCGTCTTCTTCAACGCCTTCCAGGGCGTACGTGAGGTCGACCGCAACATCCTCGCCAACGCCAAGGTGCTCGGCGCCTCGCAGGCGCAGATCATCCGGCACGTCACCGTGCCCTCCGCGCTCACCTGGATCATCGCCAGCCTGCACAGCGCCTTCGGCTTCGCCATCGTCGGCGCGCTGGTCGGCGAGGTGCTCGGCGCGCAGAGCGGGCTCGGCCTGGTCATCAAGACCGCGCAGAACCAGTTCGACCCCAACGGCGTGTTCGCGACGATGCTCGTCATCTCGGTCATCGTGCTCGGCGCCGAGTGGCTGATCAGCAAGCTGGAGCACCGGCTGCTGTCGTGGCGCCCGCCGGCGCCGACCGAGGCGAACTCCCTCTGACGCCTCCGCACTTTCCCCTCCTTCATCTCAGAACCCTCAGCTAGATCTCGAAACCCTCAGCAAAGGAATGTGGTCAGCCATGTCCAGACGACCCGTCGCCGTCGCCGCGTCTCTGCTCACCGTTCTCGCCCTCGGCACGGTCAGTGCCTGCTCCGGCAACTCGTCCGCCTCGAGCGGCGGTTCGGGCTCCACGCCGACCGTCAAGCTCATGGCCGGCGGCCTCGACAAGCAGATCTACCTGCCGTACCAACTCGCCCAGCAGCTCGGCTTCTACAAGAAGTACGGCGTCAACGTCCAGCTGAGCACCGAGCAGGACGGCGGAGTCGGCGCCGAGGAAGCCATGGCCTCGGGGCAGGTGGACATGGCGGGCGCCTGGTACAACCACACGATCGAGTTCCAGGCGAAGGGGAAGGCGGTCGAGGACGTCGTCCAGCTCTCCGGCGCCCCGGGCGAGCGTGAGATGTGCACCACGAAGTCGGGCGTCACCTCGGGCGCCGACCTGAAGGGCAAGACCCTCGGCGTCACCGACCTGGGTTCGGGCACCGACACCCTCACCCAGTTCCTGGCCGCCAAGAAGGGCGTCAAGACCAGCCAGTACCACCGGATCGGGGTCGGCGCGGGCTCCACGGCCATCGCCGCGCTGCAGAACGGCAAGGTCGACTGCGTCATGACGACGCAGCCGACGGTCGCCGCGATCCAGAAGAAGGGTGTCGGTGCCTCCGCGATCGACCTGGCCACCACGGCCGGCGCCACGCAGGCCATGGGCGGTGCCTATCCCGCGGCCAGCGTGATCGCCCGCACCGACTGGGTGAACTCGCACAAGGACGCGACGCAGAAGGTCGTCGACGCTCTCGTCGCCACCATGCACTGGATCAACACGCACAGCGCGGCCGACATCGCCAACAAGCTTCCGGCGTCGTTCGTGTCGAACCAGTTGGTGACCAAGGCCGACTACATCTCGGCCCTGACCCAGGACAAGGGTCAGTTCCTCCCGGACGGCATCATGCCGGCCGGCGGTCCGAAGACCTCTCTGGCGACAGAGCAGTTGGTCGGCAACGTGAAGGGATCGGTGGACCTCAGCAAGACGTTCACCAATGACTTCGCCATCCAGGCCAACAAGACCGAGGGCTTCAAGACCACCACGACCCCGGCAGGGCCGAACGGCTGAGCCTCGCCGATCACGGGGCCGCCCAGGTGCTTGCCACCTGGGCGGCCCCGGGCCGTGAGCACGAGCACTCGGGCGGGTACCTTCTGCGCCACGCCCGCATGTCCCCGCCCACCCGCTCGCAAAGGAGACCAGTGATGAAGCCGGTCACCACGTCCCTGCTCGCCAGGGCCGTCTGCGCCGCCCTCGCCCTGGCCGTGCCCGCCTGCAGCGGAGGAGGGGGCAGGTCCAGCGCCGCCGTCGCGTCCAGGAACGGCGACGGCACGCCCGCGGTGCGGATCATCGTGGGCGGCCTCGACAAGCAGATCTATCTGCCGGTGACGCTCGCCCGGGAGCTGGGCTACTACCAGGCGCAGGGTCTGGATGTGCGGTTCTACGACGAGCCGGACGGGGTCGAGGCCGAGACCGCCATGATCTCCGGCCAGGTGGACGCGGTGGTCGGGTTCTACGACCACACCGTCGACCTGCGGTCCAAGGGCAGGTCCACCGAGTCCGTCGTGCAACTGCTCCGCGCCCCCGGCGAGGTCGAGATGGTCCGCACCGACGAGGCGGGCAGCGTCAAGAGCCCGGCGGACTTCGGCGGCAAGCACCTGGGCGTGACCGGCCTCGGCTCCTCCACCAACTTCCTCACCCAGTACCTGGAGGCGAAGAACGGCGTCAAGGCGGGCAGCGCCACGTCGGTCGCCGTCGGCGCCGGCTCCACCTTCGTGGCGGCGATGCGGAACAAACAGATCGACGCCGGTATGACCACCGAGCCGACCGTCTCGCTGCTGGAGCGCAAGAAGCTGGCCCAGCCGCTGATCGACCTGCGCACGGCCGCGGGCGCGAAGGCCACGCTCGGCGGCACCTACCCCGCCTCGTGTCTCTACCTCACCACCAAGTACGTCCGGAAGAACCCGGAGGTGGTGCAGAAGCTGGTCAACGTCTACGTCGAGACGCTCAAGTGGATCCAGGCCCACTCCGCCGCCGAGATCGCCGACAAGATGCCGGCCGCCTACTACGCGGGCGTCGGCAAGGCCGTCTACACCAAGGCGCTCCAGAACGAGAAGGGCATGTACTCCCCCGACGGTCTGATGCCCGCCGACGGTCCCAGGACCGTCTACAAGGTCCTCGCCACCTTCGACACGACGGTCAAGGGTCACAGCGTCGATCTGTCCAAGACGTACACCAACGACTTCGTCAACAAGGCCAGGTGACAGCCCGCGCCGCCGTCACGTCGCAGGTCGCGCCGAGAGTGTCGTGGTGAACGGGGTGACGGGCCGCTCCAGGTGTTCCCCGTCCACGGTGATGTCGACCGCCTCGTTGTAGAAGGCGAGGAGGCCCTTGACGGCGCCCACCGCGGGCAGTGGCTCCGGGTAGCTCCAGACGAGGTTCGCCGGGGCGTCGCCGCCACCCCGCCACGACCAGTACGCGGCGGTGCCCTTGTAGGGGCACCCCGTGCTGAGGTCGCTGGGGACGAGCAGGTCGAGGTGGACGTCCTCACGCGGGATGTAGTACCGCGTCGGCAGGCCGGTCTCGAAGAGCAGCACCGGACGGCGGGTGTCCGCGACGACCGTGCCGCCGACCTCGACCCGGACGTGACGGCTGCTCGGGAGGGCGTCCACCCGCTTGTGCGGATCGCGGGGGTGGATGAAGATCTCCTCGTCCTCCTCGTACCAGCGGTCGAGCCCCCGGCCGCTGCGGCTGAACCACTCGAAGGCGATGTGACCGGCCAGGTCGTCGGCGGGGAACGTCCAGGCCGCGTTCTCCAGCAGTGCGCCGTCGACTTCGAGGTCGTAGAAGACCCGCGATCCGCTGTGCGTGCCGGTCGGCGGGTTCTGCGCCGGGCGGAGCAGATCCTCGCGGACCTCCGCGCGTGGGAAGGCGTACAGCGGAACGGGCACGTCGGGCTCCCAGACGAGGACCGGGTGCCGGCTGTCGACGACCGTGACCTCGCCCTTGCACCCGCGCACCCAGCGCCCGCTGGGCTCCCATCGCAGGCCTTCCGCAGTCGTGAGGTTCATGGAACGTCACTACCCAAGGATCCGGCGCTTCTGCTCCTCGAACTCGGCCTCGGTCAGGACGCCCTGGGCCTTGAGCTCCCCGAGCTGCTTCAGCTGATCGATCCTGCCGCTCATGTCGTCGGCCGGGGCGGGCGGTGGGGGCGGCGCGGCGGGCGCGGGCTGCGGCGGGGCCTCCTGGTACTCCTGCTGAGCCCATCGCCCCTGCTGACGGCGTGACACACGGTTCGACACGGCGGTCGCGGTACCGGCCACCACGGCTGTGCGGGCGACCCCGCGAAGGAGACCTGGCACGGCGGTTTCCTTTCTGGAAAGGCGGCCCGAGAATCCGGAAGGCGGCCCGCGAATCCGGGAGGCGGCCCGCGAAATATCCGCACTCCCCTGACCGACGGGAAATTCTCGGCGCATGGGACACGTCCATTGGAGCACCGCACGGATTTCCCCGCACATCGACATCGGCGCCACCCCGCGGGAATTCCGCCGTTCTGCCGGACGGTGACTCTCATGGCAAGCTGAAATGCGGACCACCGACCGGTCACAGGTCAGTGGTGAGGTCTACGTGGGAGGAGCTCGATATGACCACGACTGGAATGCACCAGCGACACGAGACCGGGAGCGGCGGACCGTGGGCGTCCAGCTGGACCGCCTTCGCCGCAGTCATGATGATCTTCGGCGGAGTGATGGCGATATTCGAGGGAATCTCCGCCATCGCCGAGGACGACGTCTTCGTCCTCACCCGCAACTACGCCTACAACTTCAATCTGACGAGTTGGGGCTGGATCCACCTCTCCCTCGGCGTCCTGGTCGTCCTCGCCGGCGCCGCCCTGTTCACCGGAGCGATGTGGGCACGCGTGGTCGGAATCACCCTGGCGGGCCTGTCGATGATCGCCAACTTCATGTGGCTGCCGTACTACCCCGTCTGGGCCATCGTGCTGATCGCCGTGGACGCCTTCGTCATCTGGGCGCTGTGCGTCGGAATCAGCCGGCAGCCCCGCACCGAGTAGCCGAGCGCGCCGTCCCGGGTGGACCCCTGTGGACCCCGCGGATCGGCATTCGGCCGTTCAGCCCGGGCCGGCCCCCCGACCGGCTGACAGCGGACGTGCCGACGCGCCGTCCCGGCTCACCAGTGTTTTCGTTGTGGGGCGGATTCCTCCGAAAAGCGGATTCCTCCGATGGTCCGCGTCGGCACCCACAGGGAGACATGCGTGGAAAGCAGCGGCAGTGATGGTCGCCAACCTCTTGCCTTCCCGCTCCTCAAGGGGCAGAAGGCGCTGGTGACGGGCGCGAATTCCGGCATCGGCAAGGCCACGGCCATCGGCCTCGGCCGGGTGGGCGCCGACGTGGTGGTGAACTACGTGTCCGGGCGGGACGCCGCGGAAGAGGTCGTACGCGAGATCGAGGGCTTCGGGGTGCGCGCCTACGCGCACGAGGCGGACGTGTCGCAGGAGGACCAGGTCGTCGACATGGTGTCCCGCATGGTCGAGGAGTTCGGGACCATCGACATCATGGTGGCGAACGCCGGGCTCCAGCGCGACGCCCCCGTCACCGAGATGACCACGGCCCAGTGGCAGAAGGTGCTGGACGTCAATCTGACCGGACAGTTCCTGTGCGCCCGCGAAGCGACCAAGGAGTTCCTGCGGCGAGGCGTCGTCCCCGAGGTCTCCCGTTCGGCCGGGAAGATCATCTGCATGAGTTCGGTCCACCAGATCATCCCGTGGGCGGGCCATGTGAACTACGCGTCGTCCAAGGGCGGGGTGCAGATGCTCATGGCGACCCTCGCCCAGGAGCTCGCGCCGCAGAGGATCCGGGTGAACGCCATCGCCCCGGGCGCGATTCGCACGCCCATCAACCGCGACGCCTGGGACACCCCCGAGGCCGAGGCCGACCTCCTCCGGCTCATCCCCTACCGCCGCGTGGGCGACCCGGACGACATCGCGAACGCGGTGGCGGCGCTCGCGTCCGACCTCTTCGACTACGTCGTGGGCACCACGATCTATGTGGACGGCGGAATGACGCTGTTCCCCGGTTTCGCCACCGGCGGCTGAAGCGCGGGGCCCCTCAGCCAGCCCGTACGAACCACCGAGGTCATGTGAACAGCGCAGTCGAGCACCTTCTCGCGGACGGCCCACCACAACTCCTCCCGGCCCGGGAGCTGATGGCCTTCACCCTGGCCTCCCACATCCTGCTCGTACCCTTCGGCGTGGCGCTGCCCGCCATCACACTCCTCATGCACTACCGCGGGCTGCGCAAGGGCGACGCCATCGCCCTGCTGCTCGCACGGCGCTGGTCGGCGGTCATGGCCGTCCAGTTCGCGATCGGCATCGTGACGGGCACCGTGCTCTCCTTCGAGTTCGGTCTGCTGTGGCCGGGGATGATGGGCCGGTGGGGCGATGTCTTCGGCCTCGGCTTCGGGATCGAGGCCTGGGCGTTCTTCCTCGAGGCGATCCTCATCGCCATCTACCTGTACGGCTGGCGCAGGCTCAAGCCGTGGACGCACTTCTGGCTCGGCCTGCCGCTGCCGCTGGCCGCCCTGATGGGGGCGTTCGGCATCGTGGCCGCGAACGCCTGGATGAACACCCCGCGCGGCTTCACTCTCGACGCCTCCGGCAAGCCGGTGAACGTCAATGTGCGGCAGGCGGTCTTCACACCGATGTTCGGCCCCGAGTACTGGCACTTCGTGGTCGGCGTGGTCCTGACCGCCGGATACGTCGTCGCCGGGGTGTACGCGGTCGGCCTGCTGCGCGGCCGCCGGGACCGCTACCACCGGCTCGGCTTCACCTTGCCGTTCACCGTCGCCGCGATCCTCACCCCCGTGCAGTTCGTGCTCGGGGACTCCATCGCCCGCTCCGTCTTCCACAAGCAGCCCGTGAAGTTCGCGGCCACCGAGCTGGTGTGGAAGACCGACACCCACGTACCGGAGTACCTCTTCGGGCGTCTGCACACCGACGGGTCGGTCTCCGGCGGGATCAAGATCCCCCAACTGGACTCGATCCTCGCCGGATTCAGACCGTCCACCGAGGTGACCGGCCTGACGTCGGTCCCGGCGAGCGACCGCCCGACGGTGATCCAGGCCACCATCGCCCACTGGGCGTTCGACATCATGGTGACCGTCGGAAGCCTGCTCCTACTGCTCGCGCTCTGGTACGGCTGGTGCCGGCTGCGACGTCGTGAACTGCCCCGGTCGCCCTGGTTCCTGCGGTGTGCCGCCCTCGCCGGCGCCGCCTGTCTGCTGACCGTGGAGTGCGGCTGGATCACGACCGAGGTGGGCCGGCAACCCTGGATCGTCTACCAGAACATGCGGGTCTCGGAGGCGGTCACGGGCACCCGCGCCGCGTCCCTGTGGACGATGTTCGGCATCGTCGTGGTGGTCTACGTCCTCGCTTTCGGTTCCTTCCTGACCGTCCTCGTGAAGATGAGCCACCGCTGGCGGCTGGCCGACGAGGGCGCGCCCGCGGGTGCCGCCACCGGGGATCTGGAGGGCGCCACTCCCTACGGGCCCCGCCCGTTGTCGACCACCGCGAGCGGGGACGGGGGAGACGAATGATCGAGGACGTCGTCGCCTGGGTGCTGCTGGTCGCGGTGGCCGCCTACGCGTGCGCCGGTGGCACGGACTACGGTGCCGGATTCTGGGACCTCGTCGCGGGCGGCACCGAACGCGGCAAACGCCCGAGGTGGCTCATCGACCACGCCATGGAACCCGTGTGGGAGACCAACAACGTCTGGCTCATCTTCGTCCTGGTCATCATGTGGACCGGGTTCCCGGTCCTGTTCCAGACGATCTTCTCCGCCATGTGGCTCCCGCTGGCACTCGCGGCCGTGGGACTCGTCCTGCGCGGTGCCGGCTTCGCCCTGCGCAAGCCCGCGCGGCGCCTCGCCCGGCGCAGGGTCTACGGCGCCGTCTTCGCCGTCTCCTCGCTGCTGACCCCCTTCTTCCTCGGCGCGACGGTCGGAGGCATCGCCACGGGCCGGGTGGCGCCCGGCACACAGGCGTCCGCCGACGCCTGGTCCAACGGGACCTCCGTGATCGCCGGGCTGCTCACCGTCGCCACGACCGCCTTCCTCGGGGCGGTGTTCCTGACCGCCGACGCCCGCCGCTTCGACGCCCCCGACCTCGTCGGCTACTTCCGGCTGCGGGCCTGGTGCACTCTCGTCGTCCTCGCCGTGCTGGCGATCGTCGGCCTCGCCGTGACCCACGACGACGCGCCCTACGTCCACGACGGGCTGACCGGCGGAGTCGGTCTCGTCCTCGTGCTCATCGCCGTCGTCAGCGCGTTGGCCACCGCCTGGCTGCTGTACCGCGTCGCGACGGGATGGGCGAGGGTCACCGCGATCGGCAGCGTGGCCCTCGTCGTCGTGGCCTGGGGACTGGCCCAGCGTCCCTATCTCATCCCCACCTCACTGACCGTGTCCCAGGCGGCCGGGGCGTCGACGACGCTGCGCTGGCTGATGCTGGTCTCGATCATCGCGCTGGTGCTCGTGGGGCCGCCGCTCGTCCTGCTCTACCGGCTGGACACCCGCGGGGCGCTCCAGCCCCTCACCGAGGCGGACCTGCGGCAGGCGGCACCAGGCCGGGAACCCGAGAATCCGTGACCGGGGCCGGGGGCAGCGCCGGAGGCGGCGAAGGGGGCGGGAAAAGGCCCCCGATCATAGTGGTCCTGGGCGTGTCGGGATCCGGGAAGACCACCTTCGGCCAAGCGGTCGCCGTGGAGCTCGGCCTGGCGTTCGTCGAGGGCGACGACTTCCATCCCGCGGCGAACATCGCGAAGATGACCGCGGGCCACGCCCTGGACGACGCCGACCGCGCGCCCTGGCTGCGTGCCCTCTCCGACCGCATCCGTCGCTCCGCCGAGGCCCACGAGGGACTGGTCGTCGCCTGTTCCGCCCTCAAGCGCGCCTATCGCGACGAGTTCCGGGAGGCCGGGGGGCCGGCGTTGCGGTACCTGTACCTCGCCCTGGACCGGGCGACGGCCCGGGACCGTGTGTCCCGGCGCACCGGCCACTTCATGCCCGCCCGGCTGGTCGACTCGCAGTTCGAGACGCTGGAGCCGCTGGAGCGGGACGAGCCGGGCATGACCCTGGATGCCACGGCCGACCTGCCGATGAACCTCGCCCGGGTGCGGGCCGGCGTCGAGCGCTGCGCCGGGCGCCCGGGCCCCTGACGAATCAGGCGCTCACGGGCACGGCGCCGATGCCTCCCGAACGCGCGGGCGGCGGCCGTGGCTACTCCGTGGCGTCCAGCGCGGCCAGCACGGCGGGCACCGGGATGCGCCCGGAGGCGACCAGTTGCGCACCGCCGCGGCGCAGGGCGGTGGCGAAGGGAGCGGCCCACAGGTTCTCGTAGACCAGGATTCCGGCCGAGTTGCCGGGCTCCAGGGCGCTGCCCGCTTCTTCGATGTCGTCCTCGCCCAGCAGGCCGGAGGAGGCGCCCTCGAAGACGGCGAGGTCGAGGGCTCCGTCGCCGGTGAAGTCGGCGATCTCCATGCCGACCACGGATCCGTCCTCCTCCTTCCTGACAAACATCAGATCGAGGATCCGGATGACGCCGCGGTCCACCAGGTCGACCAGCAGGGGAAGGCCTTCGCCGGTCATGCGGTTGCCGGGAAACTCGACAACTATATAGTCGATAGGGCCCATTTCGGCGAATTCATCGCTCACGGCGGAATCGCTCACGGCTTCACCCCTGGGTGGTCATGGAGTTTCCCCTGTCCCCGAATGCCTGCGCATCGACGGGGCCGGAATTCCATTGCAGCATCGGACGGAAGGCGCCGCACCTCGGTGCGGTATTCACCCGCCGGGCCGGTTCCGGGTCGCGGGATCGGATCCGTACGCCTCTGCTGTAACCATGACGAGCAGCCCGCCTCCATCGGACCCGGACCGCAAGCCCCCAGAACCGTCCGGCGAGCAGCGGCTCTCGGCGCGGGAGCGCAACGAGCTGGACGAGCTGCGGCACCGGGTGAGCGCTCTGGAGACCGGGGGGCCGTCGCGGGCCGCGCGGCACCACTGGCTCCGCTCGACGGGTTCGGTCCTGCTGATTCTCCTCGCCTCGCTGCTGTCGCTGCTGGCCGTCGTCGCGGTCTGGGCGAACAACATCGTCCGGGACACGGACCGCTATGTCGCCACCGTGGGGCCGCTGGCGAGCGATCCGGATGTGCAGAAGGCGGTCACCAACCGGGTCACCACCGCCGTCCTGGCGCAGATCGACGTGGACGCGCTGGTCAAGGATCTGGAGCGGGCGGCGTCGGAGAAGGGTGCCCCGCCGAGGGCGGCCAAGCTGCTCGGCGACCTGGGCGGCCCGATCACCAGCGGTCTGAAGAGTCTGGTCGGCGACACCGTGCAGCGGGTGGTCTCCAGCAAGGCCTTCGACACCGTCTGGGTGGACGCCAACCGCCGGGCCCACAGCGCGCTGGACAAGGCTCTCACGGGCAACGCCACCGGTGCGGTGTCCGCCAAGAACGGTCAGGTCACCATCGACGTGGCGCCGATCGTGGCCCAGGTCAAGGACCGGCTGGTCAGCGCCGGCTTCAAACCGGCCGCTCGGATCCCGGCCGTCCACACGGACTTCGTGGTGTTCGCGTCGAAGGACATCGGCAAGATCAAGACGTATCTGCGGGTGCTGGACATCATCGGCGGCTGGCTCCCCGTCATCGCCGTGCTCATCGCCGCCGCGGGCGTGTACCTGGCCACCGACCGTCGCCGGGCCCTGATCGGGGCCGCGCTGGGGGTGTTCGCCGCCATGGTCGTGCTCGGCATCGTCCTGGCCGTCGCACGGGCGGTCTATCTCGACCATCTGCCGGTCGGGACGTCCGAGGACGCCGCCGCCACGGTGTTCGACTCCCTGGTCAGGTTCCTGCGCGCCGGTGTTCGCGCGGTCGGCGCGCTCGCGCTCGTGACGGCCGCCGGCGCCTTCCTCGTCGGGCCGTCCCGGATCGCCGTCCTGATCCGTACGGGCTGTCGCAGGGGCATCGGCGCCCTGCGCGACGTCGCCGTGTCGGCGGGGCTCCCGCTGGGTCCGGTCGGCCGGTTCGTGCACCGCTTCAAGCGGTGGATCGGCGCCGCGATCCTGGCGGTCGCCGCGATCGTGCTGTTCACCTGGAGCTACCCGACCACGTGGGTCGTGGTGTGGACCGTGGTGATCGTGCTGGTCGCCTTCGCGATCCGCGAGTTCCTGGACACCGGCGCTCCCTCGGCCGCGGCCACTTCGACGTCGTCTCCTCCGGCGCCGTCCGCCCCTACGCCGTCCGCCTGACCTCGCGCCGGTGCCGGCGTTCGCCCACCCGCCGCCAGATCGCCCGCTGGCACCTGAGCGTGCCGGTCCCGACCACGATCAGTACGACGATGTTGAGCAGGAGTTGGAGCAGCGACCCCCAGGCCTCGTCCCAGCTGGCGAACGCGCACGAGACCCCGATGTCGGCCCCGGCCGGAATGGTGGTCACCGAGATGAAGACGCCGAGGAGAGCGCTGGTCCGGGCCTCGGCCAGCGAGACGATGCCGACGACGCCGGCCAGCACCGCCACCACGGCCGAGAAGAAGTTGGGGGTGTTGATCAGATTCGAGACGGGCCTGACACCCAGTTCGAAGGCCCTCGGCTGGAGCCCGAAGCCCCGGACGAGCAGCGAGAAGAGGAAGGTCGCGGCGACGGCCAGCGCGAAGCCCACGAGCAGGGCCATCAGGCCCTGCCGGATTCTCGGCCGGGAGCCGTGGTCGATCGCGAGGGCGACGCTGGTGATGGCCCCGTACTCGGGTCCGACCACCATGGCGGCGACGATGAGGATCTGGGAGTTGGTGATGATGCCGACCGCGCCGATGAGCCCGGCGACGACCAGGAAGAGGTAGAAGCTCGGGGGGTATCTGCCCTCGGCCCGGATCCGCGCCTCCACCTGCGCCCACACCGGTGCGCGCGGCGTGGCCCCGAGCCGCTGGACCGCGGTCCTCGCGGCGTGTTCCGAGAACACCGTGTCCACCGGATCGAGGACGATGGAGCCGTGGCGCTCAAGGCCCAGGTCCCGCAGGCCGCGCAGCACGTCGTTCGCGGCTCCGGTCAGGACGTCGCACTCGATGGCGTCACCGTCGGGGTTGCGTACGCCGCCCGTCTGGAGGACCACGTTCAAGGCGCACGGCTCGTCGCCCAGCAGGGCCATGGTGCGCCGCGTGAGCTCCGGCGGGCACACCGCGCGGACATGAATCATGTCCATCCGGACCTCCGCGTTTCGGTGCGGTGCGCCGGCTCGTGACGTGGACAGGTCGCTCCTTCATTAACGCGGTGGGGCCTGTCCCCGGCAACTCGGCGTGCCGGAATCCGGCTTCTGTCGGAGTCTGGTGACATGCCGATGCCCGACGAGCTGAGCGAGGCCGAGTTCCGGTCGCTCTACCGCCGACTGCGCGGCACGGCCTCTCTCGGTGGCAGGCGCCGAGGCGCCCTGGACACGATCACCGAGGAACAGGTGCTGGCGGCCGTCCGCGAGGTGCGGTCGGGACGTACGGTGTCGCTCGCCGCCCCCGTGGAGACCCGTACCGAACCCGACGACGCCGATCCGGCCGAGCACCGGCTCACCGCTCCGGCCGACGGCGAACCGGCCCCGAAGGGCCTGGACTTCGCGCGGGACCGCTTCGCCATGAACATCCACGGCGATGTGGACAGCCACCTCGACGCACTGTGCCATGTCATCTACGACGGCACGCTGCACGGCGGCATACCGGCGGCCGACGCGCTGTCGCCGGAGGGCGCGAGCGTCCTGTCCGTCGAGCTGGCCCGCGACGGCATCGTCGGGCGTGGCGTCCTCCTCGACATACCCCGGGTGCACGGCCTCTCCTGGCTCGAGCCCGGATCGAACGTGACCGCCGAGGACCTGAGCGCCGCCGAGACCCGGCAGGGGCTACGGGTCGGCCGCGGCGACATCCTGCTCGTACGGGTCGGACACCGCCGGCGCCGCGAGGAGCTGGGCCCCTGGGACGTGGCCGCCGCCCGTGCCGGACTCCATCCGACCGCGATGGAGTTCGTGGCCGACCGGGAGGTGGCGGTGCTGGGCAGTGACGGCAACAACGACACGGCCCCGAGCGTGGTGCGAGGGGTCGCGTTCCCGGTGCATGTGCTCGCCGTCCACGCCTTGGGGCTGCATCTGCTCGACTATCTGCGGTTCGAGGACCTCGCGCCGATCTGCGCGCGGGAAGGCCGCTGGTCGTTCCTGTGCGTGATCGCCCCGCTCCGGCTGCCCGCGGCCACCGGCTCGCCCGTCAATCCCCTGGCGATCCTGTGACGACGGTCGTCACCCGGCGATCCCGTAGGGGCCGGCGCTCGCCCCGACGGTGCCCTGATGGTCGCCGTCACCCGGGCGGTGCGGTGATGGCCGGTCAGGGTCAGGCGGTCAGCTGGTAGATGCTCTTGCCCACGAGCCACAGCCCCAGCAGCAGGCACACCGTCACGATCGCCTCGTCCTGATGGCCCTCCAGCCACGTCCGCAGCCGTCCGAGCCGGACGCGGGACGAGTCGGGGGCGAAGGTCGCGTAGACCTCCATGGCCAGCAGGCTGGAGCTGGCCAGCAGGCAGTAGCCCAGCAACGCCGCGTACGAGGCGGCGTGGGAGAGGTCCGCCTCCACCACGGTGGCGGCACCGGCGGCCACCAGCCCCCAGGGCTGGAGGAACAGCGCCAGCCCGGCCGCCGTCCACGGGGAGATCCGGTCGAGCCGGGACATCATCCCGGACGACTTGCGCCGCCTGCCCCTCCCGCGGCGGGTGCGCTCCCCGTACCAGACGAGGCCCACGCCGATGGCCAGTTTGGCGGCCAGGGCCGCCGTGGAGGGCGCCGACTTGGGCGGCGGCGGTTTCCCGCCGGTCATCAGCAGCACCACGGCGATGATCGCGACGAAACTGGCCAGCCAGGTGAGGACGAAGGCCAGCCCGTTCCAGATCCCGCCCCGTGTGGACAGCACCAGCACGAACGCGGTGACCGAGAAGGGGTTCACGGCGATCGCCAGACCGATGAGGACCAGGTCAAGGACCATCGCTGCCCCCGTACGGCCGCGCGAGGTTCGGGGCGGCGCCGGATGCGCGCATGGCCCCATCGTCACCGCTCCCGCCCGCACCCACCATTCAGCGGTGCCGTCCGGGACTCCTCGGGCGGCCTCTCCCCCGTACGGCGCAACGGCGCTCGCGCCGCAGGCGGGCGGCGGCCCGGGACGGCACCCTGGTGGCGTGGTCACGCCTCGGGGCGTGGAGCCCAGTCCGGACCCGGGGAGCGGAATTGCGCGCAGGCAGAGGATCGGTCCCGCCCACCGACGGCCGGGCGGGCCGCATGCGCGGGCGGGCCGCGGAACTGGGGGCGCGGCTGCGGCGGCTGCGCGCCGGCGCCGAGGAACGCTTCCCGGTGATCACCCGCCTCACCTCGCACCTGATCGCCGTGAACCTGCTGGATTCCGCGACCCGGCTGGCGGCCCAGGTGTTCCTGACCGCCGTTCCGCTGCTCTTCGTGGTCGCGTCCTTCGCCCCGCAGGGGGTGCGCAAGGAGATCGTCTCCTCTCTGCACGACGTCTTCGGTATCAACGGCTCCTCCGACCAGGAGTTGAAGAAGGTCTTCGAGGCGGATCCCGCGAACCTGCAGCAGAGCGCCGGAGCGGTCAGTTCGCTGATGGTGCTGCTCTCCGCCACGGCGTGCAGCCGGGCGATGCAGCGCCTGTGCCAACGCGCCTGGCGGCTGCCGGGTGCGAGTGCACGGATCGCCGCCTGGCGATGGCTCGTGTGGATCGCGGCCTGGCTGGTCATCCTCGCCCTGCTGGGACCGCTGCGCACCGGGTTCGGCGTGGGGGCGTGGCTGGGCGTGCCGCTCCTGCTGGTCACCCAGGTGAGCGTCTGGTGGTGGACCCAGCACCTGCTGCTGGCCGCGCGCGTCCCCTGGCTGCCCCTGCTGCCCGGTGCGCTCCTGACCGGGGTGGCCCTGACCACACTGTCGGTGGTCGCCAAGCTGTACGTGCCCAGCGCGCTCAACCGCAGCCTGGACCGCTACGGGTCGCTGGGTGCGGTCTTCACGGTGTTGTCATGGCTGATCGGGCTCTGTGTCGTCATCGCCGCCGGGATCACCGCCGGGGCGGTGATCGCGCGGGAACCCGCCGTGTCCCGGCACCTCGGCTCACCCGAACAGTCCAACTCGCCGTAAATATCCCCCAGGGATACCTTGGGCTTCGGGGCAGATGCCCACGGTGGGCAGTGGGGACGGTGGCCTGCATGACCGACGCACAGCACTACGCCGTCATCGTGGTCGGCACCGGTGCGGGCGGTGGCACGATCGCCCACCGGCTGGCGCCCACGGGGAAGCGGATCCTCCTTCTCGAACGCGGGGACTATCTTCCTCGTGAACGCGACAACTGGGATTCCACCGCCGTCTTCGTCAAAGGGAAATACCGCGCGCCGGAATTCTGGTTCGACAAACACGGAAACCGGTTCCCGCCCGAGGTCAATTACTACGTGGGCGGCAACACCAAGTTCTACGGCGCCGCGCTCTTCCGTATGCGCCCCGAGGACTTCGGCGAACTCCGCCACCACGACGGCATCTCCCCCGCCTGGCCACTGAGCTACGAGGAACTCGAGCCGTACTACACCCAGGCCGAGCATCTCTACCTCGTCCACGGCCGGCACGGCGAGGACCCGACCGAGGGTCCCACCAGCGCCCAGTACGCGTATCCGCCGGTCCAGCACGAGCCGCGCATCGAGCAGCTCAGCCATGATCTGGAGAAGCAGGGGCTGCACCCCTTCCACCTCCCGATCGGGGTGAACCTCACCCAGGACGACCGGGGCCGGGCCACCCACACCAGCGCCTGCATCCGCTGCGACCGTGTCGACGGCTTCCCCTGCCTGGTCGGCGCGAAGTCCGACGCACAGGTCATCTGTGTCGACCCCGCCCTGGAACACGACAACGTCGAGATGGTCACCCACGCGGACGTGCGGCGTCTGGAGACGGACGCGACCGGCCGCAGCGTCACCTCGGTCGTCGCGACGGTCGGGAACGGGGGCGGCGAGGGCTCGACCGTGGAGTTCAGCGCGGACATCGTGGTCATCGCCTGCGGCGCCGTCAACTCCGCCGTCCTGCTGCTGCGTTCGGCGAACGACCGGCATCCGCGGGGGCTGGCCAACAGCTCGGACGTCGTGGGCCGGCACTACATGCGGCACAACAACCTCGCCCTGATGGCCGTGTCCAAGGAACCGAACGACACCAGGTTCCAGAAGACCCTGGCCCTGCACGACTGGTACCTGGGATCCGACGACTGGGAGTATCCCCTCGGCGGCATCCAGATGCTCGGCAAGTCCGACTCCGAACAGATCCACGGCGAGGCGCCCCGCTGGGCCGGGGCCGTCTCTCCCGACATGCCCTTCGAGGTACTGGCCCACCACGCGGTCGACTTCTGGCTGTGCGGAGAGGACCTGCCCGCCCCCGACAACCGCGTCACGCTGGACCGGGACGGCGGCATCCACCTGGCCCTCGACGAGAAGAACAACATCGCCGGACTGAACCACCTGCGGCACAAACTGCAGGGCATGCTCAGCCACTTGGGCATGTACGAACACCATCTCCTGTCGCGGAGCATCTACCTGCACAAGGGCATGCCCATCGGCGCCACGGCGCATCAGGCGGGCACCGTCCGCTTCGGCCGCGACCCCGCCGACTCCGCCCTCGACGTGGACTGCAAGGCCCACGACCTCGACAACCTGTACGTCGTCGACACGAGCTTCTTCCCGAGCATCGGAGCGGTCAATCCGTCCCTGACGGCCATCGCCAACGCCCTGCGTGTCGGTGATCGCATCGCGGACCGACTGCGATGACCTCGCACCACCCGGCCGACGGCGTCGTCGCGCACCGCACCCCCCGCGAGCGTGCCGAGACCGGCAAGGCCGCCCGGGCCGCCGTACCCCGCTCCAGTCACGCCGAGTTCACTCCCGCTCGGAAGCGTCCCGACCCCGTGGACGTCATCGAGGCGCAGTCCGCGACCCGGGTGCCCGAGCTCGTACCTATCCGCTACGGGAGGATGATCGAGTCACCGTTCCGCTTCTATCGGGGGGCCGCCGCCATCATGGCCGGGGACCTCGCCGACACTCCCCGCAGCGGGATCACCACGCAGGTGTGCGGCGACGCGCACCTGCTGAACTTCCGGCTGCTGGCCTCGCCCGAGCGCCGCGTGATGTTCGACATCAACGACTTCGACGAGACACTGCCCGGCCCGTGGGAGTGGGACGTCAAGCGGCTGTGCACGAGTTTCGTCATCGCCGGCCGGGCGAACGGCTTCAGCGCCAAGGAGCGGGCCGGCGTCGTGCGGTCGACGGTGCGGTCGTACCGCGAGTGGCAGCGGCGCTTCGCCGCGCTGGGCAATCTCCCCGTGTGGTACGCCCGGTTCGACGACGACTGGGTGCGGACCCACGTCATCCAGGAGGTGAGCGCGCGAGCCCGCGAGCGCTGGACCCGGTCGGTGGCGAAGGCTCGCACCCGCGACAGCCTTCAGGCCTTCGACAAGCTGACCCACGTCGTCGACGGGAGGGTCCGCATCGCTCCGGATCCCCCGCTGGTCACACCGCTCCAGGACCTGCTTCCGGACGTCGAACGCGACGCGTTGGAGGAGCGGATCGGCCGGATGATCGAACGGTACGGTCAGAGCCTCCCGTCGGACCGGCGGTTGCTGCTGGAGCAGTACCGGCTGGTCGACATGGCCCGCAAGGTGGTCGGGGTCGGCAGCGTGGGCACCCGCTGCTGGATCGTTCTGCTGCTCGGCCGCGACGACCAGGATCCGCTGCTCCTGCAGGCCAAGGAGGCCGACGAGTCGGTACTCGCGCCGTTCACCGGGGCGAGCGACTGCCGGACGCAGGGCGAGCGCGTGGTCTGCGGTCAGCGGCTCATGCAGGCCACCAGCGACATCTTCCTCGGCTGGGCTCGGGCCGACGGCATCGACGGCGGCCGACGGGACTTCTATGTACGCCAGTTGCGGGACTGGAAGGGCATCGCCGAGCCCGAGTCGATGGTGCCGGACGGGATGCGGGCCTTCGGTGAACTGTGCGGTGCCACGCTGGCCCGCGCGCACGCGAGGTCGGGGGACCGGATCGCCATCGCCGCCTACCTGGGCGGGGGTGAGGTATTCGACCGGGCGCTGGTGACGTTCGCCGAGCGCTATGCCGACCAGAACGAGCAGGACCACCGGGCACTCCTCGACGCCGTCCGTTCCGGGCGGGTCAAGGCGGAAACCGCCTGACACGCCTGACAAGGAGAGCAGCATGGATCGCTATCCGCCCATCGCCGACCACGGGCTCGTCGGGGACCTTCAGACCACCGCTCTGGTCTCGTCCCAGGGAGTCATCGACTGGTTCGCGGCACCGCGCTTCGACTCACCGAGCATCTTCGCCGCGCTGCTCGACCACGACGGCGGCGGCTACTTCCTCCTCGCGCCCGAACACCCCGAAGGCACCTGGAGACAGCTCTACTACCCGGACACCGCCATCGTGGTGACCCGCTTCATGTCGCCCGACGGAGTCGGCGAGATCGTCGACCACATGCCGGTCCAGCCGGGCCCGACGGCGACCGACCGGCACAGCCTGGTGCGGGTCGTCCGCTCGGTGCGCGGCACCGTGCGCTTCACACTCGAATGCCGGCCGCGGTTCGACTACGCGCGGGCCGCCCACGACCTCGACCTGACGCACGACAGGCCGATGCAGGAGACGGCGACGTTCCGGGCTCCCGGGACGACCGCCTACCTCCAGGGCAGCATCCCGCTCGAACGGGACGGGCAGGACGTCCGAGGCGCCATCACCCTCCACGCCGGGGAGACGGCGGCCGTGGTGTTCACCGTCTGCGCGCCGGACGGGGAGGCGCCACCGCCCCCCACCGTCGAAGGGATCACCGAAGATCTCTGGGAGAACGTCGACTTCTGGCAGAAGTGGGTGCGCACCTCGCGCTACCACGGCCGCTGGACGGACATGGTGCACCGCTCCGCGATCACCCTCAAGCTCCTCACCTACGCCCCCACGGGCGCCCCGGTCGCCGCCGCCACCATGGGACTGCCCGAGCAGGTCGGCGGCGAGCGCAACTGGGACTACCGCTACACCTGGGTGCGGGACGGCTCCCTCTCGGTGCGGGCCCTGCTCGACCTCGGCTTCGTGGAGGAGGCCACCCGCTTCACCCGCTGGCTGGGCGACCGCCTGAACGCCCGCGAGGGCCCCGACGACGAACCCCTCCAGATCATGTACCGGGTCGACGGCGACCCCCATCTGACGGAGGAGATCCTGGAGCACTTCGAGGGCTACCGCGGCTCCTACCCGGTCCGGGCCGGCAACGCCGCCTGTGACCAACTGCAGCTCGACATCTACGGCGAGGCCCTCTACGCCCTGGCCGAGGGCCGCGAGGTCGGCGAACAGACGGGCTACCACGGCTGGAAGGGGCTCGCCGCCACCCTCGACTGGCTCGCCGACTCCTGGGACCGGCCCGACGAGGGCATCTGGGAGACCCGGGGCGGACGCAAGGACTTCACCTACAGCCGGGTGATGTGCTGGGCCGCGTTCGACCGCGGCCTGAAGCTGGCGCGCGACTTCAGCAGACCGGCCGACACCGTGCGCTGGACCCGGGCCCGGGACGCGATCCTCGAACAGGTCATGGAGCGCGGCTGGAACGAGAAGGAGCAGGCCCTCGTCCAGTACTACGGCGGCGACGTCCTGGACGCCTCCCTGCTGCTCGTCCCCCGGGTCGGATTCCTGGCCCCCCGCAGCCCCGGCTGGCTCAACACCCTGGACGCCATGGACCGCGTCCTCGTCTCCGACAGCCTGGTCTACCGCTACGACCCCGGGGCCTCGCCCGACGGACTGCGCGGCTCCGAAGGAACCTTCAGTCTGTGCACCTTCCTGTACGTCGACGCCCTCGCCCGCGCGGGGCGCCTCCCCCAGGCCCGCTATGCCTTCGAGAAGATGCAGACGTACGCGAACCACGTAGGCCTGTTCGCCGAGGAGATCGGTCCCAGCGGGGAGCAACTGGGCAACTTCCCGCAGGCCTTCACCCATCTCTCGCTGATCATGGCCGCGACGACGCTGGACGAGGCGCTCGACGCGCTCCATCGCTGAACACCGGGATTCCCGGCCCCTGCGACAGCAGTTCGGTGGTCACGAAGGACACCACCGCGGCAAGCACGATCACCGGCACCGTGCCCGAGTTGCCCACCATCAGCACGACCAGCACCACACAGCTGACCGGCAGTCGGAGCGCGGCGGCGGACGAGGCCGCCATGCCCGCCGCCACGCCCGGCACGACGCCGAGCCCCGGCAGCGGCGCGAGCAGGGCGCCCGTCGCGCCGCCCAGGAACAGCGCGGGGAACACCGGACCGCCGCGCAGGCTGCCCAGGCAGAGCGCGTAGGCGACACTCTTGAACACCAGGACCGCCACCAGGCTGCCGACCGACCAGGCGTGCGGGTCCGTGGCGAGCTGCCCCAGCATGGACTGGCCCGACAGGGCGACGTCGGACGGCGAACGGCCGGTGAGGACCGCGTAGAGCGCCGCGCAGACGGCCGCGCCGAGTGCGCAGAGCACCGTGTTGCGCAACGGGCGCGCGACCACGAGGCGCGCCGCGATCCGCCCGCCCACGAGGATCCAGTGGATGGCCGCCCCGATGACGACCGCCATGAGCACCGACCACACCACGTCCCCGGCGTCGAGAACGGAGGGCGCGGGCAGTCCGATCTCCAGGCTTCCGGTCTTCAGCCCGGTCCAGTGTCCGAAGCCGGTGAACACGATGGCGCCGATCCCGCCGGCCAGCAGGACGGGGAGCATCACCGCGAACAACTGCGGCCCGCCCACTCCGGACACCTCCATCAGGAGCACGGCCGCCACCAGCGGACTCCCGAAGATCACGGAGATGGCCGACGCGGCGCCCGCGGCACCGAGCAACTCCGTGTTCGCCTCGGTCGCGGGAACACGTACGAGATCCCTGAACATCAGCGCCAGACCGCCGCCCAGGGCGATCAGGGGCGCCTCGGGCCCGAGCACGGCTCCCAGCGGCAGACTCGCCAGCGCGGCGAGGACCACGCCGGGAACGGCGGCCTTCGACGCGCCTCCGGGCTGCAGGCCCCCCGCCGGGACGTGTCCGCCCCGGCCGGGAAACCGCAGGACGACCAGGGCGACGACGGCACCCGACACCAGAGCCGGCGGCAACGGCCACCACCACGGCGGATTCGACCACCCGAGACGGTGCGGCCAGTCCACCCAGATCAGGCGTTCCAGCTCGTGCAGCAGAACGAGGAACCAGAACGCCACCAACGACACCGGGATCCCGATCAGGCCGCAGAACAGCAACGTCCGCCGGTACGCGGGCTGGCGCAGCATGTCCCTCAGCTGCTCGGCCTCGCGGGGCTGATCTCCCGGGGCGGGCTCCGCCTGTACGGGCTTCGGTTCGGTGATGGGTCTTCTCCTGGGTCCGCTCGCAGCGATGCCGCCGGTCGGAGCGCGAGATTACCCACCACGTCGCCCATGCCACTCCAAGCCACGCGACACCACCCGGAAACCCTCCGGGTGGACGCGCCCCCACCGATGCCGCACGGCCCCCGGACCGTCGGTGGAGAAGCCGCTCAGCGGGCGCGGGGGCCCGCCGCGCCGGACTCCGGCCGGCCCGAAGTACGCAGCGTGCCGACCGTCTTCAGCAGCCGGTCGGCCGGATCCCGCAGCCTGGGATGGGCCAGGACCGTGTTGCGCAGGCCCCGCACCGGCCTGCGCCAGAGCCGGTGCGCCGTGGCCATCGGGTGGGGACGGGTCGCGAACCCTTCGCCCACGCGCAGCTCCCGGGTCTTGAGCCAGTCCTTCCACTCCTTGTCGCCACGGCCCAGGTCCATGAGCCGCACGCCCTCCCGCCCGGCGGCCTCGGCCATCCGGAGGTGCATGATCAACCCGGGCGAGTAGTACCGGAGTTCGGGGTCGTACGCGGTGAACCAGGCCGCGAACAGCGTGCGCGAGGTCGGTCCGAAGTGTGCGGCCACCGGCCGGTCACCGGCGTACACCACGGACAGCACTCCGTTGAAGTGCTCCTCCCGGACCCGGAAGAGATGGTCCACCAGGTCCACGATCCAGGGCCGCGCGAACCGGTCCATCCGTCCCGTCCTGCGGTACTGGGCGGACTTCCAGCGCATGAGGGTGCGCAGCACCCGCGGGTCGCGCTCGTCGTAGACGAACCGCATCTCGCCCAGGTCGCGTCCCAGGCGGCGTTCCTTCTTCAGCGTCGTCTTGGCCAGTCCCGGGTAGGCGCCGCGCAGCCACTCGGCGTAGGTGCCCTCGCCGACCTTCAGGTCTATCGCCGGTGAGGCGAACGTCCCGGTGACATGTCTGCCGAAGGGTTTCTGCTCCTCGACGAGGTGGTCGAACTCGAAGACGGACAGCCCGCAGGCCCTCAGTAGTTCCTGCGTGTCCCAGGTGACCCCGGGGCGGTGCACCAGGGCCTGACAGTCGGAGAGACCGAGACCGATGGCCCGGCCGACGCCCAGGGAGTTGCGCTCGTACGGGAAGAAGCCGACGGGCTCCCCTCTCTCGTGGAGGACCGCCACGTGGGCCCCGCCTCGGTACCTGTCGATCCCCGCCGCGAACTCCGGGGCCAGGAACGGGTTGGCGTAGTCGGGTGACTCGTCCATCACCCGATGCCAGGCCAGGAGGAGCGAACTGCTCAGCTCCTCCGGTCTGTGGATCGTGATCTCCACCTCAGATCAACCGCCCTTCCGCGGGCTCCGCGAGGGACGTACCGTTCGCAGCGCGGACCCCTAAGGCGCGAGGATCGTTGTTCATCGATCGCACGGCCGACCGCCCCCCATTCCCCCATGACGCGTCTCGAACTCTTCCGCGAGGCTCAAACGTCGCGAATCAGTACGCAAGCTGTCAAGGGTGTCTGTCGTAACGGAAGAGTGGGAATTGGCTTGCCCGGATCCGAACAGGCCATCGGCGCTCGGGTCTCGACGGCGGATCGGAGCCCGATGCACTCCTCGTCCGCCCGGCGCATGAGGCGCCGCAGGGGGTGGAAGCCGTCGCGGGAGAGGCCCGGTGGCGCACCGTCGGCCCGGCCGAGCGACACCACGCGCTGCACCCCGGCGCAGGCGAGGGCGTCGCGCGGTTCCGCCCTGCTCGTGTCCGGCTCGGCGCGACAGGCTCCTTGCCCCCACCCCGGCCCGCCACCTACGCTGACTTTGTGCCGCTAATAAACAAAGCCCGGTCGCACAGTGCCGTGCGGGGCCCCGACGACCTCACCCGCCTGCGTGGCGCCATCACCGCCTTCTTCGCCCTCGACGGCTTCGTCTTCGCGGGCTGGGTCGTGCGCATCCCGGCCATCAAGGAGCAGACCGGCGCCTCGGTGAGCGCCCTGGGGCTCGCCCTGCTCGGCGTCTCCGCCGGAGCGGTGATCACGATGACGCTCACCGGCCGACTGTGCCGCCGCTTCGGCAGCCATCCGGTGACCGTCGTCTGCGGCATCCTGCTGGCGCTGAGCGTGGCCCTGCCCCCACTGACGCACTCGGCGGTCGCGCTGGGGCTGGTCCTGCTCGTGTTCGGAGCGGCGTACGGCGGTATCAACGTCGCCATGAACAGTGCCGCCGTCGACCTGGTGGCCGCGCTGCGGCGGCCTGTCATGCCGAGCTTCCACGCGGCGTTCAGCCTGGGCGGCATGATCGGCGCGGGGCTCGGCGCGCTGGTGGCGGGTTCCTTGTCCCCCACCCGGCACCTGCTCGCGCTCACCGTGATCGGCCTGCTGGTGACCGCCCTCGCCGGACGCACTCTGCTGAGCCATGAGCCTCCGGCGCCCCCGGAGCGCGGACAGTCACACGAGGAGCGCGCCCCGCGTCGCCTCGACGCACGCACCCGGGGGCTGGTCTTCGTCTTCGGCCTGATCGCCCTGTGCACCGCGTACGGCGAGGGTGCCCTGGCCGACTGGGGAGCCCTCCACCTGGAACAGGATCTGCGGGCCCACCCGGGCGTCGCGGCCGCCGGCTACTCCTGCTTCGCGCTCGCCATGACCATCGGCCGGGCCGGCGGTACGACGCTGCTGGAACGGCTGGGTCGCACCCGGACGTTGGTGGGAGGCGGCGCCACGGCCGCCACCGGCATGCTGCTCGGCGCGCTCGCCCCCTCCGTGTGGGCGGCCCTGCTCGGCTTCGCGATCACAGGGCTCGGACTCGCCAACATCTTCCCCGTCGCCGTCGAACGCGCGGGCTCCCTCGCCGGCCCGAGCGGTGTCGCCATCGCCTCGACGCTCGGCTACGGCGGCATGCTCCTGGGCCCGCCCGCGATCGGGTTCATGGCCGACTGGTTCTCGCTGCCCGTCGCCCTCACCAGCGTGACGGCGCTGGCGGCGCTGGCCGCGCTGATCGGGTTCGGGACGCGCCGGGCGGCCGTGAGCTGACGGCACGTCGCCCCTGGGTCCTGCCGGACGCCCCCGCGGACCGGGCGGGCGTGCTCCACCTCACAGCGGGCGACGGAGCCGGGCGGGAACAACCCAGGGGCATCGGCCGTTGATCCGTACGTGGCTGCGGAGGGGACAGTGTCCCCGGGTCTCACCTACAGCCCATGGGGACGATCGTCCGGCTGAAGCCCCATGGAGCGTTCCGCCGCGAGGCGACCGCCCTCCGCCGGCCACGACATACGGCCCCGGCTGGTCTCCCCCGTCCAGCCGGGGCTTCTCCTTGCCCACCACCTGGCACACTCGCCGCATGGAGATTCCGGAGTTCGTGGAGGCCCTGGACCAGGAGGGCCGGTCGCTCGCCGCGGCGGCCGAGCAGGCGGGACCCGACGCCAAAGTGGCGACCTGCCCGGGATGGCAGGTGCGGGATCTGGTGCGACACACGGGCATGGTGCACCGGTGGGCGACGGCGTTCGTCGCCGAGGGGTACGCCGCGTACCACCCGGACGGCGGCCTGCCCGAGTTGGACGGCGCCGAACTGCTGGCCTGGTTCAGGGACGGCCACCGCCGCCTGGTCGACACGCTCGCGGCCGCTCCGCCCGACCTGTCCTGCTGGAGCTTTCTGCCCGCACCCTCGCCGCTCGCCTTCTGGGCACGGCGGCAGGCGCACGAGACGACCATCCACCGGGTCGACGCGCAGTCGGCGCTCGACGCGACGCCGGACACGGTGACGCGGGGCTTCGCGGTGGACGGGATCGACGAGTTGCTGCGTGGCTTCCACGGACGTTCGAGGAGCCAGGTGCGTTCCCGAACGCCCCGCGTGCTGCGGGTGCGCGCCACCGACGTGGACGCGGTGTGGACCGTACGGCTGTCGCCCGAGCCGCCGGTCAGCGAGTGGGGCGTGGCGGCGGGCGGAGACGTCGACTGCGAGCTGGCGGGGCCCGCGGCACAGCTCTATCTGGCGCTGTGGAACCGGCTGCCGTTCCCCGACGTGACCGGTGACACCTCGCTCGCCGCGCTGTGGCGGGAGAAGTCCGGCATCACCTGAGGCTGAGACACCGGGCCCGACCAGGTCGGTCCGGGTCGGTCCGCGTGCGATGGCGGTCCGCGTGTGGTGGCCTCCGGTCTGCGGTCCGCGCGTGGTGACCTCCGGCCCGCGGTCCGCGGTGTCAGTCGCCGGCGGCCGTCCCGTCCGCCAGCATCCGCGTCAGCACCGCCCGCTGCACCGGCAGCACCTCGGCATGGAGCGTTCGTCCCTTCGGGGTGAGGCAGACGCGCACCCCCCGCCGGTCCTCCGGGCACATGCCGCGCGTCACGAGACCGTCCTTCTCCAGGCGGGCGATCAGCCGGGACAGGGCGCTCTGGCTCAGATGGACGCGGTCGGAGATCTCCTGGACGCGATAGGAGCAGTCACCGTCGGACGCGGCGCCTCCCGCCAACACGTCCAGCACCTCGAAGTCGCTTGCGCCCAGGCCGTGTCGGTGCAGCTCGCGGTCGAGCTCGCACAGGGTGCGCGCATGCACCGCGAGGATGTCACGCCACTGGTCCACGAGCACCTGCTCGGCCTTCTTCGCCGCCATGGCCGCACCGTAGCAAAGAATCGAGTTTGTTGCATCGGAATTAAATGCGCTTGCATTCGATGCATGTGCATGTACTGTCTCCCGCATGACCTCTCCGCTCACCACCTCCACCACCGAGGGACGCTGGACCCCGCGGCTGTGGGGCACCCTGCTGGTGCTCTGCGCCGCGATGTTCCTGGACGCGCTGGACGTGTCGATGGTCGGCGTCGCCCTGCCGTCCATCGGCTCCGAACTGGACCTCTCCACCTCGACGCTGCAATGGATCGTCAGCGGCTACATCCTGGGATACGGCGGACTGCTCCTCCTCGGCGGTCGCACCGCCGACCTGCTGGGCCGCCGCCAGGTCTTTCTGGTGGCCCTGGGCGTCTTCGCGCTCGCCTCGCTGCTCGGCGGGCTCGTCGACTCGGGCCCGCTGCTGATCGCCAGCCGCTTCATCAAGGGCCTGAGCGCGGCGTTCACCGCCCCGGCGGGCCTGTCGATCATCACCACGACCTTCGCCGAGGGCCCTCTGCGCAATCGCGCCCTGTCCATCTACACGACGTGCGCGGCCACCGGCTTCTCGATGGGCCTCGTACTGTCCGGCCTGCTCACCGAGGCCAGTTGGCGCCTCACCATGCTGTTGCCCGCGCCCATCGCGCTGCTCGCCCTGCTCGTCGGCCTGAAGCTGCTGCCGCGCAGCGAACGCGAGAAGGACCACAACGGCTACGACATCCCCGGCGCCGTCCTCGGCACGGCCTCGATGCTGCTGCTGGTGTTCACCGTCGTCCAGGCCCCCGAGGTCGGCTGGGCCTCGACCCGTACCCTCCTGTCCTTCCTCGCCGTGGCCGTCCTGCTCACCGTCTTCGTCCGTGTCGAGCGGCGTTCGGCGGGGCCGCTGATCCGGCTCGGCGTGCTCCGCTCCGGCAGTCAGATCCGCGCCCAGCTCGGCGCGATGGCGTTCTTCGGCTCGTACGTCGGATTCCAGTTCCTGGTGACGCTGTACATGCAGTCGCTGCTCGGCTGGTCGGCCCTGCACACCGCGCTCGCCTTCCTGCCCGCCGGCGCGCTGGTCGCGCTCTCCTCCACGAAGGTCGGTGCCGTCGTCGACCGCTTCGGGACCCCGCGGCTCATCGCGGTGGGCTTCGTGCTGATGGTCGTCGGCTACGCGCTGTTCCTGCGCATCAGCCTCGACCCGGGGTACGCGGCCGTGATCCTGCCGACCATGCTGCTGATCGGCGCGGCCTGCGCGCTGATCTTCCCCTCGCTCAACATCCAGGCCACCAACGGTGTCGACGACCACGAGCAGGGCATGGTCTCGGGTCTGCTCAACACCTCGGTCCAGGTGGGCGGCGCCCTCTTCCTGGCCGTGGTGACCGCCGTCGTGACCGCGAACTCCTCGGCGGGTTCCTCCCCGCAGGCCGTCCTCGACAGCTACCGGCCCGGTCTGATCGTGGTGACGGGGATCGCCGTGGCGGGGCTGCTGATCACCCTGCCGGGGCTGCGAACCCGGCGCCCGAGGCCGACCGTCGTGGTCGCACGGTCCGCGGGGAACGACTCCATGGGGAACGGCTCCACGGGGAACGAATCCGCGCGGGAGGACTCCGTACGGGAGGGCTCGGAGGGGCGGGTGGCGATCGGCGACTGATCCGGTTCACCGTCGGCCTCAACTCACCGCGTCAACTCACCGCGTAGACACGACACTTGGGCCCGATGCTTCGACCCGACGCGCCCGGCGGGCAACCCCTTGTCCGCCGGGCGCGCTGTCGTGACAGACTCGGACCATGGGGAGACGCACGCAGGAGCAGCGGGACGCGATGACGATCGAGATCGGGTACGCGCTCCTCAGCGCGACCTTCGCGGCGGGCCTGGCGCTGGGCGCCGTATCCGGCCCCGCGCTGCTCTTCGATCTCCCGCTCACCATCGAGAAGGGCCTGATCACCTCGGGGGTACTGCTGGCGACCGCGCTCTTCGCGGTACGCGTGGTCACGGTACTCGTCCGCTTCGGCCGCGCGGCCGGGTCTCACCCGAGCCACCCCGGCCGCACCAACCCCGACTCATAGGCCAGCACGACCAGTTGGGCCCGGTCACGGGCGCCGAGCTTCACCATCGTGCGGCTGACATGGGTCTTGGCCGTGAGCGGGCTGACGACCAGACGCCGCGCGATCTCGTCGTTCGACAGTCCGATACCGACGAGGGCCATCACCTCCCGCTCCCGCTCGGTGAGCCGGACGAGCGACTCCGCGGCCGCGGGCTCCTTGGAGCGGGCCGCGAACTCCGCGAT
Organism: Streptomyces sp. RLB3-17; assembly: GCF_007113425.2. Classification (NCBI taxonomy): domain Bacteria; kingdom Bacillati; phylum Actinomycetota; class Actinomycetes; order Kitasatosporales; family Streptomycetaceae; genus Streptomyces; species Streptomyces sp. RLB3-17. The sequence goes on from NZ_CP041610.2 coordinate 2,085,538, forward strand.
CAGCCGACGCGTCACGCCCGGTGACAGCAGCGCGTCGCCGCCGACCACCGCCCGTACCGCGCGCAGGAGTTCGTCCGGCTCGGTGTCCTTGACGAGGAAGCCGGAGGCACCGGAGCGGATCGCCTCGAAGACGTACTCGTCGAGCTCGAAGGTGGTGAGCATGACCACCTTCACGTCCTTGAGGTCCGGGTCGTCGGTGAGACGGCGGGTCGCGGCGAGGCCGTCGAGCAGCGGCATGCGGATGTCCATCAGAACGACGTCGGGGCGCAGTTCGCGCACCTTGCGCACCGCCTCCTCGCCGTCGGCCGCCTCACCGGCCACCTCCAGGTCCGCCTGTGCGTCGAGCAGCGCCTTGAAGCCCGCCCTGACCAGTGACTGGTCGTCGGCGAGCAGGACGCGGATCACCGTTCCTCCCGCGCCGTCCACCGGTCCTCCCGCGCCGTCCATCGATCCTCTCCCGCCGTCCACCGATCCTCCCCCGCCACCCGCCGGCTCTCCTGCGCCGTCCGCCGGCTCTCCCGCACCGTTCACCGGTCCTCCTTGACCTTCAGCGGGAGCACGGCCAGCACCCGGAAGCCTCCGTCGTCGCGCGGGCCCGCCTCGATCGTGCCACCGAGGGCGACGGCCCGCTCCCGCATACCGGCCAGCCCGTTGCCGCTGCCGCCCGCGTCGGTGCCGGTCGCGGGCCCGTCGTCGTCGATCCGCAGCCGCAGCGTGCCCTGCGCGGCTTCGAGCCGCACGCGCGCGTGCCGCGACCCCGAGTGCCGTACGACATTGGTGAGGGCCTCCTGGACGATACGGAACGCGGCGAGGTCGGTACCCGGCGGAAGCTTCGGAACGCCGCCGGTTTTCTCTACCTCGACCGTCAGACCCGCGCTCGCCGCCTGTTCGACGAGTTCGGGGAGCCGGTCGAGCCCGGGCGCCGGCGCGCGCGGCGCCTCCCCCGGCGTACGGAGTGTGTCGAGCACCTGGCGGACCTCGCCGAGCGCCTCCTTGCTGGCCTCCTTGATGGTGGTGAGCGCCGTGCGCGCCTGTTCCGGGTCGGAGTCGAGAAGCGCGAGGCCGACGCCCGCCTGAACATTGATCACGGAGATGCTGTGGGCGAGGACGTCGTGCAGTTCACGGGCGATCCGCAGCCGCTCCTCGTCGGCGCGCCGGGCGGCGGCCCGCGCGCGTTCGGCGCGGTCGCGGGCCCACTGCTCACGGCGTATCCGGGCCAGCTCCGACACCACCACGACCAGCACGCCCCACGTGAGGAAGCCGAGTTCCTGGTTCCAGGAGGCGGCCCGGTCCCCCGCGGGTGGCAACCAACGGTAGAGCCAGTGCCCCACCAGCAGATGGCTGGCCCACAGCATGCCGACGGCCGTCCAGGCGGCCCAGCGGTGCCCCGCGACGACCGCTCCGAAGCAGCCGACGGCCACGGTGACGAAGACGGGACCGTACGGATATCCGGCGGCCAGATAGACCAGCGCCGCCGCGGCCGTGCCGAAGGCGACGAGCACCGGGTGCCGGTGCCGCCACAGCAGCAGGCCGGTGCCGAGGATCAGCAGCGCCCTCCCGAAAGGGTCCAGGGGGGTGCGTTCGCTGTCCTGGGCGTGCGCCGCGAACTGGGAGCCGCCCACCACGAAGACGGTCAGCAGCAGGGTGGAACGCCACGGCCACCGGTCACCGCGCCCGCCGCGCCCGTCACCATGGTCCTCGCCGCTCCATCGGCGCCACCCCGGTGGTCCGTGCCGCCACCACGGCGGTACCCCGGCCCACACCGGGGACCTGGGGGTTCGCTGCTCTTCCATGACGGTCACGCTAGACGGCACGGGCCGCCGGTGGCGTCAGCCGGGCGAGGTGATCACGCGTACTCCCCACGGAGTACCGCCCGGTCCCTCCACGGATCACCACCCGGTCGTCGTCAGGGACCGCCCGTGCCGTTCCCCTTGCCCGATGACCCGGTCGGCTCGGGGTACACCAGGCCCACGCCGTGGGCGAGTTGGTCCACCGCGTGCCGGAAGAACGGCTCGCGGTCCTCCACGAGCCGGTTGAACTGCCCGAAGAGCTCGAACCCGATCAGCCCGTAGAGCTGGGCCCAGGCGGCGACGAGCGCCGCGACCGCCTCGGGCGGCAGGTCGGGCGCGAGGTCGGCGGCCATCCGCTGCGCCTCGGCCTTCAGGTCGGGCGGCAGCGGGGTGCGGGCCACGCCCTTGCCCCGATAGGCGTCACGCACGATGCCGACCAGCAGCAGCCCCACGCGGGAGGCGGCCGGGATGGTCGTGTCCGGCGCGGTGTAGCCGGGCACGGGCGAACCGTAGATGAGCGCGTACTCGTGCGGCTGCGCCAGGGCCCAACGGCGCGCCGCCATGCACACCGCGATCCAGCGTTCGCGCGGCCCGGCGCCCGCGACCTGCGCGTGCGCCGTCTCCGCGCTCTCGCCGAGGGAGTCGTAGGCGTCGATGATGAGCGCGGTCAGCAGGTCGTCACGGCTGGGGAAGTAGCGGTAGAGCGCGGAGGAGACCATGCCGAGCTCCCGGGCGACGGCTCTGAGCGAGAGCTTGGCGGCGCCCTCCGCGGCGAGCTGTCTGCGTGCCTCTTCCTTGATGGCCGCGGTGACCTCGATCCTGGCTCGGGCGCGTGCTCCGCGTGCGGTACTCATGCGGGAGAGTGTGCCACGCTTTCAGAGCAGTGCACACAAACGAGAGCACTGCTCTTGATTTGGATCACTGATCTCATGCAGACTGCTCTCAAGCGAGAGCGGTGCTCACAAAAGCGAGCAGCGCTCCCACTCAGAGAGCGGCGCTCTCGCAACCGATGGGGGTCATCATGTCCACACACGTCCAGAAGCCCGGCTGGTTCACCGTCAACGTCTTCAACCGCTGCGTGGCGTTCATGACCCGCCGCGGTCTCAGCATCTGGGGCTCCCGGGTCCTGGCCGTCCGTGGCCGCAAGAGCGGCGCGTGGCGCACCACCCCGGTCAATCTGCTCACCGTGGACGGACAGCAGTACCTGGTCGCCCCCCGCGGCCACGTCCAGTGGACGCACAACATGCGGGCCGCGGGCGGCGGCGAACTGCGCCTCGGCAAGAGGGTGGACACGTTCACCGCGACCGAGGTCGGCGACGACGACAAGGTTCCGCTGCTGCGCGCCTACCTCAAGCGCTGGAAGGCCGAGGTCGGTGTCTTCTTCGGAGGCGTCGGCCCCGACTCCTCCCCCGAGGAGCTGCGCCGCATCGCCCCCGACCACCCGGTCTTCCGGATCACGGTCACGAGCTGACCGGCCGGGAGCCGACGGACACCCCCGTCGGCCACCGGCACTCCAGGGCCACGGAGACGGACACGCACACGGACACGGACACGGCTCCGCGGCCGACGGTCACTCCGTGGTCGGAGTGCTCTCAACAACCGTCGGCGCGGCGACGGCCGAGCGCCGGTCGAGCGCGGACAGGGCGCGCCCTGCCATCGGGTGGGAACGCACCAACTCGCCCAGCGTGGTCGAACCGCGGGTGATCCCGGCGAACGCCCTCCAGGCGGGCCGGAAACTGGTGATCGCCGCGTGGAGCATGCCCGGCCGGCGCTCGAAGGCCGCGAGCATGCTCTTGCCGACGGCCATCTCCACGCCGAGCCCCGCCTTGATGGCGAAGGCGTAGTTGAGCGCCTGGCGCCGGGTGTCCACCGCGTCGTGCGCCTCGGCGATCCGTACCGCCCACTCCCCCGCGAGCCGACCGGAGCGCAGGGCGAAGGAGATGCCCTCGCGGGTCCAGGGTTCGAGCAGCCCCGCCGCGTCGCCGCAGACCAGCACGCGCCCGCGCGACAGCGGGGAGTCGTCGGCGCGGCAGCGCGTCAGGTGTCCGGAGGAGATGCCCGGCTCGAAGCCGGCGAGCCCGAGCCGGGCGATGAAGTCCTCCAAGTACCGCTTGGTGGCGGCACCTTCGCCGCGCGCGGAGATCACGCCGACGGTGAGCGTGTCCCCCTTGGGGAACACCCAGCCGTAACTGCCCGGCATGGGACCCCAGTCGATCAGGACCCGCCCCTGCCAGTCCTCGGCGACGGTCTCCGGCACCGGGATCTCCGCCTCCAGGCCGAGGTCGACCTGGTCGAGCTTCACCCCGACGTGCGCCCCTATGCGGCTGGCGCTGCCGTCCGCGCCGACGACCGCCCGCGCCAGCACGGCCTCGCCGCCCTGGAGGACGACGGCGACGGTGCGCCGGTCGGGCACGGCGGACCCGTGCTGTTCGACCCGCGAGACCGTCACTCCCGTGCGCAGCTCGGCGCCCGCCTTCTGGGCGTGCTCGACGAGCTGCTGGTCGAACTCGGGCCGGTTGATGAGCCCGAACAACATCTGCTTGGAGCGCCGTGTGCGGGTGAACTTGCCGTCGAGCGAGAACGTGACCGCGTGCACCCGGTCCTGGAGCGGTAGTTCGAAGCCGGGCGGCAGGGCGTCGCGCGAGGGGCCGATGATGCCGCCGCCACACGTCTTGTAGCGGGGCAGTTCCGCCTTCTCCAGCAGCAGGACGCTGCGTCCCGCGACCGCTGCCGCATAGGCGGCCGAGGCGCCCGCCGGCCCCGCGCCGACCACGACGACGTCCCACACCCGCTGTTCGTCGTCCGCCGAAGAGTTCTCGCTGCTCACGATGGTCTACTGCTCCCAGTCCAGCCGTCTGCCGCCACGGTCCCGAGCATCCTACGGCGGGCATCGCCGCAGGCCACTGTGGGAGGATCAGGGGCGTATGCGCCCTGCACACCAGGAACGCGCGTACGCACCACCCGATCACTTGTACACAGAAGTACAACGTCGCACCTACAAGGAGCGTGCCCATGTCGTCGAATCCGGTCGCCGAGACCGTCGCCTCGCTCATGCCCGGGGCGCAGGTGGAGCTCGCCGAACTGGTGGCCTTCAAGTCGGTGGCGGACTTCGACCAGTACCCCAGGAGCGAGAGCGAGGGCGCCGCGAACTGGATCGCCGGCGCGCTGCGCGCCGAGGGTTTTCAGGACGTGGCGCTGCTGGACACCCCGGACGGCACGCAGTCGGTGTACGGCTTCCTGCCCGGGCCCGAGGGCGCCAAGACCGTGCTGCTGTACGCGCACTACGACGTGCAGCCGCCGCTCGACGAGGCTGCCTGGACGACCCCGCCGTTCGAGCTGACGGAGCGCGCCGGCCGCTGGTACGGGCGCGGCGCCGCCGACTGCAAGGGCGGGTTCATCATGCACCTGCTCGCGCTGCGCGCGCTGAAGGCGAACGGTGGCGTTCCGGTGGGCGTCAAGGTGATCGTCGAGGGTTCGGAGGAGCAGGGCACGGGCGGTCTGGAGCGGTACGCCGAACAGCACCCGGAGCTGCTGACCGCCGACACCGTCGTCATCGGCGACGTCGGCAACTTCCGGCTGGGTCTGCCGACGGTCACCTCGACCCTGCGCGGGATGACGCTCGTTCGCGTGCAGATCGACACGCTGGAAGGCAATCTGCACTCGGGCCAGTTCGGCGGGGCGGCGCCCGACGCGCTGGGCGCGCTGATCCGCGTACTGGACTCGCTGCGCGCCGAGGACGGTTCGACGACGATCGACGGGCTGACCGGGGACGCGCGCTGGGAAGGCTTGCAGTACGAGGAGGAGGCGTTCCGCAAGGACGCCAAGGTGCTGGACGGGGTCGAGTTGGTCGGCTCGGGTACGGTCGCCGACCGCATCTGGGCGCGTCCGGCCGTCACCGTACTCGGCATCGACTGCCCGCCGGTCGTCGGCGCCACCCCGTCCGTGCAGGCGGGCGCGCGTGCGCTGGTGAGTCTGCGGGTGCCGCCGGGCGTGGACGCGGTCGAGGCGACCAAGCTCCTGCAGGCCCATCTGGAGGCGCGCACGCCGTGGGGCGCGCGGGTGCGCACCGAGCAGATCGGCCAGGGCCAGCCGTTCCGCGCCGACACCTCCAGCCCGGCGTACACGGCGATGGCCGAGGCGATGGCCATCGCCTACCCGGGCGAGGAGATGCAGTCCGCGGGCCAGGGCGGTTCCATCCCGTTGTGCAACACCCTCGCCTCGCTCTACCCGCACGCGGAGATCCTCCTCATCGGCCTGAGCGAGCCGCAGGCGCAGATCCACGCCGTGAACGAGAGCGTCTCCCCCGACGAGCTGGAGCGTCTCTCGGTCACGGAGGCGTTGTTCCTCCAGAAGTACGCGGCGAGCTGACCACCCGGCCGAGAGGGTCCTCGCAACCCGGCGAGGACCCTCTGGCTCGGTCTGGTGAACAGCCTGCGCTCGTGCGCCGTCGACCATCGGCGCCGGATCACCCCGTGTCCGTACGCCCTCGGCGTCGGCCGAGGGGTGGCCCGGCATCGACGTCAGCCGAGCGGTACACCGGCCTCCAGGTAGAGTGCGGCGCCGCGCTCCCGCGCCCGCAGGGCCCAACACAGCCGCTCGTAGCGCACCGGTGGCAGCAGGTCCGCGGCCTCCCGCTCGGTCACGAAACGCCAGGCGCGCAGTTCGGGGCCGGGGAGCAGCAGCCGGCGGGCCTCGTCGGAGTCGAGGCGGCCGCCGTCGAAGAGAAGGCGCAGACCGCCGTAGCCGGGGGGTGCGGGCGGCTCCCAGTCCACCACCAGCAGACCGGGTACGTCCTCGAGCCGTATGCCGGTCTCCTCGGCGACCTCGCGCATGCCCGCGCGCGCGGGAGCCTCCCCCGGCTCGACGACGCCGCCGGGAAACTCCCAGCCCGCCTTGTAGGTGGGGTCGACGAGCAGCACCCGGTCCTCCTCGTCGAAGAGGAGGACTCCGGCGGCGACGGTCTCGGAGGTCGGTTCGGGGGTCTGCACGATGTCGCACGCCGACGCGTCACCGCTGCGTACGGCTTCGGCGACGCGCACTGCGGTGTCGTACGGGGTGAGGGCGCTGGTGTCGACGGGGTGGGCGTCGGCGGTGAGCCAGGAGGCGAGCGCCGCGCGGTAGGGCTCGATGTGGTCGTAGGACCACTGGCGCACCCGTATCTCGCCGTCGGGAAGGTTCTCGGGTATCTCCCGGTCGGCTATGCGCGCCCGCAGGATCGTTTCCGCCGGGGCGAGGAGCACATGGCGTACTTCGATCCGGCGCGAGGCGAGACCGCCGAAGATCTCGTCACGGTACTCCTGGCGCAGCAGGGTCATGGGAACCACGAGCACGCCGCCGAGCTCCGCGAGCAGGGCGGCCGCGGTGTCGACCACCAGGCGCCGCCAGATCGGCAGGTCCTGGAAGTCGCCGACTTCGGCGAGGCGTTTGGCGGGCAGCAGGTGCGCGAGCTCGCCGCCGATCACCTCGGGGTCGAAGAGCGTGCTGTTCGGGATCAGGTCGATCAGTTCCCGTGCGGTGGAGGTCTTCCCCGCACCGAACGCTCCGTTGATCCAGACGATCACGGACAGTTCCCCCTCTTCTATTGGCCCCCTGAGGCTTGCCCGCTTCACCCTGCCACGGAAACCAGCCGCAGATGAGGGAGCCGACGGCGCGGCGCCGGTGTTCCGGTCGCGGGGAGCACCGGCGCCGCGTGTCCGCCCCGGCGTTTCAGCCGTCCTTGCCGAGCGCGGTGTCGTCCACCGCCAGGCTGTCGCTGCTGAGCGTGTGGTCGAGGCTGCTGAGCGTGTCCTTGACGGGCAGGTCGCCCAGGGAATCGCCGTCGACGGCGTGGGACGGGGTGATCGCCGCGACGACGAACCCGGTGGCGAGGGAGGCGATGGCGAGCATGCTGCGCTTCTTCATGCCCGGTTCAACTCCCGAGGCGACGAGGAGTCACGGGTGGGTCACGCAACTCCCACTCCTCCCCTTCGGTCACATCAGCGGCACTACCGTCATCCCACTCGAAACACCTCAGGGGGGGACATGACCAACCCGTACACGGCACCACCCGCCGCATCGGCCCGCACCGCCCCGGGCTGGGCCCGCAAGCGCTACGTACTGCCCGCGCTGGCCGTGGCCCTCTTCATCGGCGCCGGCATCGGCAACAGCGGCGGAAACACCACCGAGTCCGCCGCGGCGAAGCCCGGTCCGACCACCACCGTCACCGCGACGACGACCGCGACCGCGACGCGGACCGCCACGGAGACGGTCACGGCGACGCCCGCCGAGACCGTGACCGTGCGGAGCACGAAGACCGTACGCGCGACGGTCACCGCGCAGCCCGCCGCCGCGGGCGGTGCCGGCAGCGACGACAGCGGCGGGGGCTCCGTGTACTACGAGAACTGCGCCGCGGCCCGGGCGGCGGGCGCCGCGCCCGTCCACGTGGGAGACCCCGGTTACGGCCGCCACCTCGACCGCGACGGAGACGGCGTCGGCTGCGAGTGACTCGCGGATCAGCCCTCGGTGGACCCCGGTGTCACAGTCGGGACGCCTTGTCCCGCCGCTTCTGACAGCAGCGAGCCCCGCACCGGGCGCTGTTCCGGGCGGGGCATCAGCAACAACCCGACTGGATCGTTGGGATGTTGACGACAATGCTACGGGCGGCCACTGACAACGCGGGCCGGCTGCGCCGCCGAGCCACCAGCACACAGATGGTCCGCCCGGTCCGGCTCCGACGATGGTGATGGTGATGGTGATGGTGATGGTCGCCTCCGATTCGCCGTATTGCCTGCTCGCGGGAGATCGACCCGTGGTGCGCGCGGGCGCCCACCGGCGCGGCGCCGAACGCGAGACCGGACGCGCCGACCGCCTCGGTCGGGAACCTGGTCGGTCGGCCGGCCTCGGTCGGGAACCTGGCCGGTCGGCCGGCCTCGTTCGGCTCGGCGAGGCGCGACTACCGGCGCGTGCCGGCCGACGGCGTCCTCACCTGTCCCGCCGACAGGTTCCGGCCCTCAGCCGGTTCGCCGGCGGAGCCGGGGCGCGAGGACCGTGCGCACGACCTTGGCCACGTTGCTCGCGGCGGATCCGTCCTCCTCTCCGGGTTCCGGTTCCAGCACACGCTGGATCTGCAGCAGCAGCTGATTGGTCGACCGCCAGAGCGGGACGAACATGCCGGCCGCCGGCCCGACGCCCTGGATCGGGCCGTTGGACAGCTCGGTGACCTTCTTGGCGATCGTGACCGTTGTCGGGTCCCGCAGGATCAGGTGCACCTCGTCGTCGACCAGCCGGATTTCCATCTTGCGTGCGGCGGCCTCCTCCGGGTTCGCGTCCGTGGTCGTCTCCGGATCCAGTTCGTCGATCTTGGCGGCGACCGCGTCCGGGTCGACCCCGAGTTCGCGCAGCACCCTGGCCGCCATGCTGTTCTCCGCCCGCAGCATCGCCTCGAGCAGGTGATGGCTGCCGACCGGTGCACCACCGGCCAGCGCGCTGGCGGCGGACACGGTGTCCTCGGTGGCAGGCGTGCCGGCCGGCCATGGGCCGGCCTCGATGTCCTGCGATCCCTCCAATGACGCCAGCACCGCGGCACGGATCTTGCTGACCGGATTGATCCGCTCGGCAAGCACCTTCGCGCCGACGCCCTCACCGTCCCCGGTGACCAGGGCGAGCAGGATGTGTTCCGTACCGATGGAGGTGTGGTGCAGCTGCTGCGCCTCTCGCAGGGCGAGGTCCAGCGTCTTCTTCGCGCTCGGCGCGAAGGGGATATGACCCCTCAGCTCCTGCGTGCCGGGCTTGGCCACCGCGGCGATATCGACCTGCGCCGTCTCCTTGTCGTACCCGAGCCGGTGCAGAACTTGCGCCGCCATGCTGTCCGGCGCGTCGAGCAGCCCCAACAGGATGTGCTCCGTGCCGATGTGGTGGTGCTTGAGCAGCCTCGCCTCCTCCTGAGCCGTGACGACCACCTTGCGGGCTTCCACCGTGAACCGTTCAAATGGCATGGCTCCATAGTCCCAACCATGTCAATACACTGTTATTAATAGGGTCACTCTGCTGAAGGGAGGGTGTGATGGAGACACCGTCGGACTGGGAGGGCCGGCTCGCGCGCTGGCAGAACGAGCTGGAGCTGTTCGAGCAGCTGGACGAGACACCCTGGGTCACGCTGGCCAAGGCGGAAGCCGAGACCGGCGTTTCCCGCTCGGCCCTGCGGTCCTGGTACCGCAACGGCGAGATCCGGTCCCGGCTGGTGGACGGCCCGAACGGGCCGCAGCGCCTGGTCCAGCTGGACGCGGTGATCGAGCGCGCCGCCGCGTCACCGCGCATTCAGCGCAGGGCGGAACGGGAAGTCAGCCTGGAAGCCCAGGTCACCCTGCTACGGCACCGGGTTGACCAGCTTGAGATGCGGCTGGCCGCGCTGGAACGGAAGTGACCGGCGCGAGCAGCACCCTGCCATCGGCCCGGGGGAACGGGCCGGCATCGAGGGCCGGCGCCACCGCTTACCGGGAAGCGACATCAGCCTACGAGCGCCCACGCCGTCCGGCACGCGTTGCCCGGGGGGCTCTGAGCCCGGGCTCCGGATGCGCATCCGGGCGGGCCGGGCGAGTCTGAAACCATGCCCGGAGAGCTGCATGTGATCGTGTACCCACCATCCCCGACCGACGGCAGTCGGCAGGTGCGCGTCAACGGAGAACTTCTCACCGCACACTCACTGCGCGACCTGGCCGCCTTCCTCCGCTACGCCGGACTGGAAGGGATCGACGAAGTCGACGTGGCCAACTCAAGGGTGATCGAGTGGCACGGCGGCGGACCTGAAGCGTGGTCTCCACCGACCTGACGCGCGACCCAGCTGGAGGCCATTCGTTCGGCATGGCTGTTGCTGCCGGAGAGCTTGACGGCAGTCACGTACTGCTCGGTGGCCCGCGGCTACTGGAGGAAGGCCCTCGCAGGAGCGGGCGTCATCGCTCGTCAGGACCTACCCCTTGGTGGACCCCAGGGTCAGGCCCGCGACGAAGTGCCGTTGCAGGAGCAGGAAGACCAGGATCGTGGGGAGGGCGACCAGGACGGAGCCCGCGGCCAGCAGGTTGTAGTCGGTGAAGAACTGGCCGCGGAGGTTGTTGAGGGATGACGTGATCGGGAGCTTGTCGGGGTTGGAGATAAAGATCAGGGCCCAGAGGAAGTCGTTGTAGATCCAGGTGAACTCCAGGGTGCCGAGGGCCGCGAGGGCGGGGCGGCACAGCGGGAGGGTGATGCGCCAGAACTGGGTCCACACGCCCGCGCCGTCGACGATGGCGGCCTCGAGGATCTCCTGTGGCAGCGTCCGCATGAAATTGGCCAGCACGAAGACGCAGAAGCCCATCTGGAAGCCGATGTTGACGATGATGACGGCCCAGTAGGAGTCGTACATCGTCAGCGAGTCGGACATCCACCACGGCAGCGGGATCCTGTTGAACAGGACGTACAGCGGGGTGACGATGACCTGTTGGGGCAGCAGGTTGCCCGCGGTGAAGAACATCAGCAGGACCAGGCCCCCACGCAGCTTCAGCCGGGACACGGCGAAGGCGACGAACGAGGCGAGGAAGAGGGTCACGAGGACGGCGGGCACGGCGATGAGCAGGGTGTTGGTGAAGTACTTGCCCATGCCGGATTCGCTGTAGGCGCGGCGGTAGTACTCGAAGGACAGGTGCTTCGGGAAGGAGAAGTAGCCGTTCTGCGCCGTCTCCTCGTACGGGCGCAGCGAGGCGTAGACGGCGAGCAGGAGCGGCGCGAGGAAGGCGAGCGAGACGCCCATCAGGAAGATGTGGACGCCGAAGCGGCCGGGGCGTGGCCGGCGGCGGGGAGCGGGCACCTTCTCCGGAGCGGCTGCGGGGCGCGCGGGGGCGCCGGTGCGGATGTCGGCGGTCATCGTTCGCGCGCACCTCGCAGCTCTTGGACCAGGAACGTCACGATGAACCCCAGGGAGACGGTGAGCAGGACGACCGCGATGGCGGAGCCGAATCCGATGCGGCTGGCTTCCCCGATGATGTTGTCGGTGATCAGGACGGAGAGCAGTTCCAGGCCGTTGCGGCCCTTGTTGACCGCGTAGACGATGTCGAACGCGCGCAGCGCCTCGATGACGGTGATGACCCCGACGATCACGTTGACCGGGCGCAGGGTCGGGAAGACGACACGGAAGAAGGTCTGGCGGGCGTTCGCGCCGTCGATCGCGGCGGCTTCCTTCAGCTGCGGGTCGACGGACTTGAGCCCGGCGAGGTAGAGGATCATGACGTAACCCGTGTGCCGCCAGCTCGCCGCGATCATCATCATCCAGATGTTGAGGTGCGCGTCGCCGAGCCAGTCGATCGGGTTCTCGTGGTTGTTGAGGATCGTGTTGACCACGCCCTGGTCGGTGCCGAGGATCAGCTGGGCGATGAAGCCGACGATGGCGAGCGAGAGCACGACCGGCAGGTAGATCACGGACTGGTAGAAGCGGCTGAAGCGCACTCCGCGGTCGATGAGCACCGCGAGGAACAGTCCGAACGGGGTGGCGATCAGGCCGAGGAAGAGCAGCCACAGGACGTTGTGGCGGACGGCGGGCCAGAACGCCGGGTAGTTCTCGAACACGTTCTTGTAGTTGTCGCCGCCCACCCAGTGGATGTCGCCGATGCCGTCCCAGGAGGTGAAGGAGAGCCCGATGGAGGCGAGGGTCGGGCCCCAGACGATGACGATGTCGAGCAGGACGGGTATGCCGAGGAGCACGCCGAGGACGACGGTGTCGCGGCGGGTGAACCGCCGCAGCCGCCGTCGTCCGGCGCGCCGTGGGATGTTGAGCGCCACGGAACGTCTTCCCCCAGTGATCAGCCGACGGGCGACGAGAAGATGGTCTTCTTCTGTCGTTCGATGCTGTTGCAGAGACCGTCGACGTCCTTCGGGTTGCCGATGAAGTCCTGGATCGCCTTGATCATCACGGTCGAGGCGAAGTCCGGACGGGTGTCGCGGTCCATGAACTGCGAGATCTGCTTGGCGCCCGAGACGAGCTGGGCCGACTTCTTCTGCAGGGCACTGTACTTGGTGGTGTCGGCCCCGTCGTTGACGGCCACGTTGTTGGGGTCGAGGGCGAGGTAGGTGTTCTCGGCGGTGGGGGTGCCCAGCCATTTCAGGAGGGCCTTGGCGCCGTCGAGGTTCTTCGACTTCTTGGCGACCAGGAAGCCGTCGATGGGCGCTTCCACGGCGTCCTGCGCGTACTGCGGGTCGATCTCGGGGAAGGCGAAGAAGTCGATGTCGTCGCGTTCGTTCTCGGGGAACTGGGTGCCCGGGTGCGGCATTCCGAAGACCGCCATCCCCGTCTTGCGCTGCTGCAGGCTCTGCCCGGCCTCCTCCCAGGTCCGGCCGAGGGCACCCTTCTGGTAGTAGGGCATGACCTCGCGCCAGGTGTCGAAGACGTTCTTCACCTTGGTGTCGGTCCATGACTCCGTGCCGGCCATCAGGGACTTGTGGAAGTCGTATCCGTTCAGGCGCATGTTGATGTAGTCGAAGGTGCCCATCGCGGGCCAGCCGTCCTTGTCGCAGAAGGCGACCGGCGTCCCGTCCTTCGACATCCGCTTGGCCAGCGCGATGAAGTCGTCCCAGGTCTTGGGCTGTTGGTAGCCCTTGGACTGGAAGAGGCTCTTGCGGTGGAAAACGGCCCACGGGTAGTAGTAGTACGGCACGAAGTACTGCTTGCCGGAGTGGGTGGACTGCTCCTTCAGGGCGTCGGAGAAGCCGGTGAATCCGCTCCACACGTCGCTGATCTCGTGCAGGAGCCCCTTCTCCGCGAAGTACTGCATGCGATACCCCGCGAACCACATGAAGACGTCGTCGGGCGTGCCCTGGAGATAGCGGTTGATGTTCTCCTGGAAGTCGTTGTGGTCCTTGGTGTTGACCTTGACCTTCTTGCCGGACTTCTTCTCGTACGCCGAGAAGGCCGCCGCGTACGCCTTCTTGGGGACCGGGTCCGAGGCGTTGGACCCCACGGTGACTTCGTTCTTGTTTCCGCCGGGTCCGTCGCCGCAGGCGGACAGCAGGGCGGGGAGCGTGAGCGCGCCGGCGCCTAGAGCCGCACCACGCAAGAGATTTCGCCGGGACATCCGATGACCTGAGGTGCCTTCGGGCACGACAATCCCCTTCAACGATGACTGTGCCATGTCCCCCTCCTCGGGGTGCCACCCAACACAACCGAACGCGAGGCTTGGATCTCACTCCCATGTCGGAGTGTCGTCAAGGGTTCAGACGAGATATCGAACAACCGTTACCACTTCTCTTCCAACAGAGTTGGACAGGTCCTACCGTAAGCGCGCACCATTGTCGCGGACATGCAGTCATCCTATCTTTCGCGAGTTCGGAGGAACGTAACGATGCGTCACCTTCCCACCCGCACAACCCGCCGAAGAGTGGTCGGAGCACTCGCGACGGCCCTGTTGTGTACGACCGGCCTGACCGCCCCGGAGGCCCTGGCCGCCCCCGCCCCCACCCAAGCCCCCGCGTCCCCCGCCCTGGCCGACGGCCTCGCGCTCACCCCTCCGATGGGCTTCAACAACTGGAACTCCACACACTGCCGGGCCGAGTTCAACGAGACCATGGTCAAGGGGATCGCGGACCTCTTCGTGGAGAAGGGGCTCAAGGACGCCGGGTACCAGTACGTCAATCTGGACGACTGCTGGGCCCTGCCGTCACGGAACGGCGACGGCAAGCTGGTACCCGACCCGGTGCGCTTCCCGAACGGGATCAAGGCGGTCGCCGACTACGTGCACGCCAAGGGGCTCAAGCTCGGCATCTACACGAGCGCGGGCACGAAGACGTGCGACAGCGTGGGATTCCCGGGCGCCCTCGGCCACGAGTACAGCGACGCCCAGCAGTTCGCGGACTGGGGCGTCGACTACCTCAAGTACGACAACTGCAACAACCAGGGCGTGGACGCCAAGCTGCGCTACACGACCATGCGGGACGCGCTGAAGGCGACCGGGCGGCCCATCGTCTACAGCCTCTGTGAATGGGGCCAGAACAAGCCCTGGGAGTGGGCCTCGGACGTCGGACATCTGTGGCGCACGACCGGTGACATCAGCGCCAACTGGGGCTCGATGCTGTCGATCCTCAAGCAGAACCTGCCCCTCGCCCCGCACGCGGGTCCCGGTCACTGGAACGACCCGGACATGCTGGAGGTCGGCAACGGCGGCATGACCGACACCGAGTACCGCTCCCACTTCTCGATGTGGTCGGTCATGGCGGCTCCGCTGCTCATCGGCTCGGATCTGCGCAAGGCGTCGCCCGCCACCTTCGACATCCTCGACAACAAGGAAGTCATCGCGGTCGACCAGGACCCCCTGGGCAAGCAGGGCACCGTGCTCTCCTCCGAGGGCGGACGCTGGGTCGTCGCCAAGGAGATGAAGGACGGCAGCCGGACGGTGGCGCTGTTCAACGAGACCGGCCGCGCCCAGCACATCGCCACGACCACGGCGGCCGTGGGGCTGCCGGCCGCCCACGGCTACACCCTGCGCGACCTGTGGCAGCACCGGAGCTACAACACCGCCGGAGCCGTCTCCGCGACCGTCCCCGCGCACGGCACGGTCCTCCTCCGCGTCTCGGCCGACCGCCACTGGGCCAAGAACCCGCCCGCCGTCGAAGTGGGCCTGGACGGAAGCCAGTTGATGGAGGCGGGCAAGCCGGTCTCCCTGACGTCGGCGGTGACCGACCTCGGCCGTACGCCCGCGCGGCGCGTCTCGGTGGCGCTGAGCGGCCCGACGGGCTGGAAGGTCGCGGCCGCCTCACCGACCACGGCGGGCACGGTACGCACGGGACACTCCCTGCGTACGAAGTGGCGGGTCACCCCGCCCGAGGGCACGGCCGCGGGATCGTACGACCTGACGCTCAGGGCCGCGTACCGCTCACCGAGCGGCATACGCGCCGACAGCGTGCTCCCGCTCACGGTGTCGGTCGTCGTGGCTCCCCCTTCGGGCGTCTCCTACCTCGGCGACCTGCCATGGCTGTCGACGACCAATGGATTCGGCCCGGTTGAGCGCAACACCAGCAACGGGGAGAGCGCCGCGGGCGACGGTCATCCGATCACTCTCGGCGGAGTCGTCTACGCCAAGGGGCTCGGTGCGCACGCCCCGAGTGCCATCGAGTACTACACCGGCAAGCGGTGCCGGACCGTCACCGCGGATGTCGGCGTCGACGACGAGAAGGGCGCCAAGGGCACCGTCGCGTTCGAGATCTGGGCGGATGGCACGAAGGTCGCCTCGACCGGGGTCCTCACCAACGCGATGCCGGCCCAGCCGGTCTCGGCCGACGTGACCGGCGCCCAGGTGGTTCGCCTCGTCGTCACCGACGGCGGCGACGGCGTCGACTCGGACCACGCGGACTGGGCGGACGCCCGACTGACCTGCTGACCTGCTGACCGGAGCGCCGAGCCGGGGATCTCCTCCGGCTCGGCAGCGGGGGAAACCCGGCCGATCGGCCCCTTGCCGGTCGCCGGGGCGCCCCACACCGGTACCCCGCCCGGACACTCCGCCCAGGACACTCCGCCGGCAGCCGAAGTGCTCGGCACGACCGGGGCCGAGCCGACCGCGCCTGTAGGACTTGGCCCAAGCAGGTTCCCCGCAGGGGGCGTCGGTCCCGGACCGCAGGCCCGGTCACGGCTCGGGCCGCGACCGCGCTCCCTCACCCCCGGCGGATCACCCGCACCTCCGGTCGGCACACCCGGCGCATCACCCGCACCTCCGGTCGGCACGCCCGACGCGTCACCCGCGCCTCGGTCGGCACCCCTGACGCATCACCCGCACCTCCGGTCAGCACGCCCGGCCCGGACACGCGAACCGCGGAGCACGCCCGCTCAGCCGACCGGCTCGGGCCATCGGCCCCCGACCCGGCGGGCCGACCCAGGCCCCGGCCGATCAGCCGCGGCTCGGGGCGGCGCTCAGCCCGCGACCCGCTCCGCGGTCGTGCTCGGCTGCCTGCTGAGCGCGGCCGCCGCCGCGCCGACCAGACCGGCGTCCGTGCCCATCAGCGCGGGCGCCACGGTCAGCCGCCGCACGAAGGACAGGGTGGCGTAGTCGGCCAGCGCCTTGCGGAGCGGCTCGAAGAGCACGTCCCCGGCCTTGCCCACTCCCCCGCCGATGACGGCGATGTCGATCTCGACGAGGGTCGCGGTCGCCGCGATGCCCGCCGCCAGCGCCTTCGCCGCGCGTGCGAACGAGGCCACCGCCACCGGGTCGCCCTCGCGCGCGGCGGCGGCCACCGCGGCGGCCGAGGTGTCACCGTCGGGCCCCGGCCGCCAGCCGCCGTCCAGCGCCCGCCGCGCGATGTTCGGACCGCTCGCGATGCGCTCCACACAGCCGCGCGAACCGCACGGGCAGGGGTCACCGTCGAGGTCCACGCTGATGTGCCCGATGTGGCCCGCGTTGCCCGTGGGACCGGGGTGGAGCTGACCGTTCAGGACCAGCCCGCCCCCGACCCCCGTCGAGACCACCATGCACAGGGCGTTGTCATGGCCGCGCGCCGCACCCTGCCAGTGCTCGGCGGCCGTGATGGCCACCCCGTCGCCGATCAGCTCGACCGGCAGGCCCCCGGTCGCCGCGCGGACCCGCTCGACGAGCGGGTAGTCGCGCCAGCCCGCCACGTTCACCGGACTCACCGTGCCCGCGGAGGCGTCCACCGGCCCCGCGCTGCCGATGCCGACGGTCCCCGCCCGACTCCACAGCGGTGACCCGGTCAGCTCGCCGAGCACCTCCTCGACGGCCCCCATCACGGTGTCGCCGTCCTCCTGCGCGGGCGTCGCGCGCTGCGCGCGCAGAAGAATGCGGCCGCGGCCGTCCACCAGCGCTCCGGCGATCTTGGTGCCGCCGATGTCGAGCGCAGCCACGAGGTCGGTGTGCATCAGTGTCAGTTCTCCCGGTGAACCTGGTGAAAGGGGCAGACCGGTCTCGCGATGGGGGGCGCAGGCCGGAGAATGCGGTGGACAGTGTCTCCCGCATCTGACAACGTTGTCCAGGCTCTATGCTCGACGCCACATCCTCATACAACCCCATGGACCGACGCACCCCCGTGGACAACAGGACCCGTGGCCGACAGGGACCGCCGCGTGGACGACGGGAACCGTGGACGACAGGACAGGACAGCGCATCGTGGCAGAGACCGCCCGCCGATCCGAGAACCGCTACGGCAACCGTCCGACCATGAAGGACGTGGCGGCACGAGCCGGGGTGGGCCTCAAGACGGTCTCGCGTGTCGTCAACGGTGAGCCCGGAGTCACTCCGGACACCGAGCGCCGCGTCCAGGAGGCCATCGACGCGCTGGGCTTCCGCCGCAACGACAGCGCCCGGGTGCTGCGCAAGGGCCGCACCGCGAGCATCGGCCTCGTCCTGGAGGACCTCGCCGACCCCTTCTACGGTCCCCTCAGCCGCGCGGTCGAGGAGGTGGCCCGCGCCCACGGCGCGCTGCTCATCAACGGCTCCAGCGCCGAGGACCCGGACCGCGAACAGGAGCTGGTTCTCGCCCTGTGCGCACGCCGCGTGGACGGGCTGGTGATCATCCCGGCCGGTGACGACCACCGCTATCTGGAGCCCGAGATCAAGGCGGGCGTCGCCACGGTGTTCGTGGACCGCCCGGCGGGACAGATCGACGCCGACGTGGTGCTGTCCGACAGCTTCGGCGGGGCCCGCGACGGCGTCGCCCACCTGATCGCCCACGGCCACCGCCGGATCGGCTTCATCGGCGACATGCCGCGCATCCACACCGCCGCCGAGCGGCTGCGCGGCTACCGGGCGGCCATGGAGGAGGCGGGCATACCCGTCGAGGACGACTGGATGTCCCTGGGCGTCACCGACCCGCAGCGGGTGCGCAAGGCGGCCGAGGACATGCTGTCCGGTCCCTCCCCCGTCACGGCGGTCTTCGCCGGCAACAACCGCGTCACCGTCACGGTCGTCCGTGTCATCGCCGAGCGCGGCAGGCCCGTCGCCCTCGTCGGCTTCGACGACATCGAGCTCGCCGACCTCCTCGAGCCCGGCGTCACCGTCGTCGCCCAGGACGCCGCCACCCTCGGCCGTACCGCCGCCGAACGCCTCTTCCGCCAGCTGGAGGGCAGCCTCATCACCCCGGAGCGCATCGAACTCCCGACCCGTCTGATCACCCGCGGCTCGGGCGAACTGCCGCCCGCGGACTGAGCCGTGGCCGAGCCGGACCCGCGCACCCTCGAAGCGCTCGGCCTCGCCGAGGCACCCCGCGAGCACCCGCTGAGCTACCCGGGCGCCCGGCCCGAGGAGTCCGTACTCCTCGACGGGGACCGGCTGTTGCCGCTCACACGCAGGGTGTACGAGGACCGCGTCCCGGTCCTCGCGGTCGGCTCCAACGCCTGCCCGGCCCAACTCCGGCACAAGATGGCGCAGTCCGGGGTGTCGGGCACGATCCCGATGGTGAGGACGCGGGTCCTCGGCCTCGGGGTCGGCGTCTCGGCCCATGTCAGTGTGATGGGGTACGTGTCCGCGTCGCCCTTCCACGCGCCGGGCGCCGTCGGCGAGGTGTTCCTGACGTGGCTGGACGCGGCGCAGCTCGCGGTGGTGGACGCGAGTGAGGGCGTTCCGGTGGCCGAGGGGGCGTACGGCCGGGCGTGGCTGCCCGCCTCCGACGTGCGGATCGAGTTGGACTCCGGTGAGCTCCTGCCGGGTGCCCATGTGTACGTCAACCGCCGCGGGGTTCTCCACAACGGCTCCGGGACACCTCGCCCGCACCCCGGCGAGCGCCCGCTGCTCGCCTCGCTCCTCGCCGGGTCGGCGCGGCTGCGGGAGCTGTTCGGGGAGACGCCGGAGGAGTTCTGCGCGCGGGCTCGCGGCGACGCCGCGCTCTGCGCACTGGGGACCCGGCTGTTCGCCTCGGAGGGGCTCACCATTACTTCCGGGCTTGAGAGGTACGCGTAGACGATCCGTCGTCACAGTGCGGGCCTGATGTGGCTGCTCGCGCAGTTCCCCGCGCCCCTTTCGGGGCGCTCTACTTCGCCGAGATGGTCAGGTCACCGCGCCTCGGCACCGCGAAACCCTCCAGGTCGGCCCTCGTCAGGCCCGTCACCCGCGCCACCTCCGCGATGTCGAGGGCACCGCAGTCCAGGCCGCGCAGGAGGTAGCCGCTGAGGGCCTTGGCGGTGGCGGGCTCGTCCATGACGTCGCCGTCGGTGTGGTTGGCGTAGCGGGAGAGGCGGGCGGCCGCCTGTTCGAAGCCCTCGCGGTAGAAGGCGAAGACGGCGGCGTAGCGGGTCGGGATGTGGCCGGGGTGCATGTCCCAGCCCTGGTAGTAGGCGCGGGCCAGGGCGCGGCGGGTGAGGCCGTAGTGGAGACGCCAGGCGTCGTGGACCTTCTCGGTGGGACCGATCGGCAGCACGTTGGTCGAGCCGTCCGATACGCGTACGCCGGTGCCGGCGGCCGCGACCTGCATGATCGCCTTGGCGTGGTCGGCGGCCGGATGGTCGCTGGCCTGGTAGGCGGCGCTGACGCCGAGGCAGGCGCTGTAGTCGAAGGTGCCGTAGTGCAGTCCGGTGGCGCGGCCCTCGGCGGCCTGGATCATCCGGGCGACGGTCGCGGTGCCGTCGGTCGCGAGGATGGACTGGCTGGTCTCGATCTGGATCTCGAAGCCGATGCGGCCGGGCTCCAGGCCGCGCGCCTTCTCGAACTCCTCCAGGAGCCGGACCATCGCGGTGACCTGCTCGGCGTACGTCACCTTGGGCAGCGTCAGCACGAGCCCCGAGGGCAGGCCCCCCGACTCCATCAGGCCCGTCAGGAAGATGTCGAGCGTGCGGATGCCCCGGTCTCGTACCGGCGCCTCCATGCACTTCATGCGGATGCCCATGTACGGGGCGGCCGTGCCGTTCTCGTACGCCTCGGCGATCAGACGGGCCGCGCGGGCCGCCGCCTCGTCCTCCTCGGCGTCCGGGCGCGGGCCGTAGCCGTCCTCGAAGTCGACCCGCAGGTCCTCGATCGGCTCGCGCTCCAGCTTGGCGCGTACGCGGTCGTACACGGGCTCGGCGAGGTCGTCGGTGAGGCCGAGGACGGCGGCGAAGGACGCGGCGTCGGGGGCGTGCTCGTCGAGGGCGGCGAGGGCCCGGTCGCCCCAGGAGCGGATGGTGTCGGCGGCGAACACGTCGCCGGGGACGTACACGGTGTGGACGGGCTGCCGGGTGCCGGGGTCTCCGGGGTAACGCCGCGCCAGTTCGGCGTCGACCGGGGCGAGGGAGGCGCTGATCTCCTCGCTGACGGCGCCCGCGAGGCTCGTCGCCACGTTCTCCTGCTGGCCCTGACCCATCCCACACCCTCCAGTTTTCCGCTCCACGGAATCAACAATCCGTAGAGCGAAGTTATCCATGGCCCTTCCTGATGGTCAACACCTGTCCACGGCGTGGTCCGTCATGTGCGCTCCTGCCCCACGCCTTCTTTCGCGTCGCGGGGCACACCCCTCATGCTGGCCCCGAGGGGAGGGGATCACACATGTCGAACACCCTCAGAGTGACGCGACGCATGGGTCTGCGGACGGTGGTGGCCGCCGCGGTCGCCCTACCCCTGCTCACCACGGCGTCCGCCTCCGCCAGCCGGCGCGGCGGCCACCGTCTGGAGGTCATGACGTTCAACCTGCGCTTCGCGAGCACCGCCGAGCCCAACAGCTGGGCCGTGCGCCGCCCGGTGATGCGCGAGCTGTTACGCCGGGAGGCGCCCCACGTCATCGGCACCCAGGAGGGCATCTACCAGCAACTGCGTGACATCGATTCCGACCTCGGACCGCACTACGACTGGATCGGCACGGGCCGCGTGGGCGGCAGCCACGACGAGGCGGTGGCGATCTTCTTCGACACCCGTCGGCTGGCACCGGTCGAGCACGACAGCTTCTGGCTCTCCGACACCCCCGAGCTGATCGGCTCGAACACCTGGGGCGCCGCCTTCCCGCGCATCGTCACCTGGGTCCGCTTCCGCGATCTGCGGGACGCACGGGAGTTCTACGTGCTCAACACCCATCTGGACCACGCGAGTCAGTACGCACGCCTGCGTGCCGCGAGTCTGATTTCCGAACGCATCGCACGCTTCGACCGCGCTCTGCCGCTCGTCGTGACCGGCGACTTCAATGCCGTCGCCCACCAGAACCCGGTGTACGAGGCGATGCTGGGCGCCGGGCTCGTCGACACCTGGGACACGGCGGCCGAGCGCGGCACGCTCTACGGGACCTTCCACGGCTACCAGCCGTTGACGCCGGACGGCGACCGTATCGACTGGATCCTGGTGGGCCCCGGGGTGACCGTGCACCGGGCGGCCGTCAACACCTTCTCGGTGGACGGCCAGTTCCCGAGCGACCATCTGCCCGTGCAGGCCTGGCTGAGCCTGGCATGAGCGAGGCCCCCGTGACCGCGCGGGCGGTCACAGGGGCCTCGTACGGCCGGAGCCGGACTCGATCAGCCCTTGCGGGTCTTGATCTCCTCGGTGAGCTGCGGGACGACCTCGAAGAGGTCGCCGACCACGCCGTAGTCGACCAGGTCGAAGATGGGCGCCTCGGCGTCCTTGTTGATCGCCACGATCGTCTTCGACGTCTGCATACCGGCGCGGTGCTGGATCGCGCCGGAGATGCCGGAGGCGATGTACAGCTGCGGCGAGACGGACTTGCCGGTCTGGCCGACCTGGTTGGTGTGCGGGTACCAGCCAGCGTCGACCGCGGCACGCGAGGCACCCACGGCGGCACCGAGCGAGTCGGCGAGGTTCTCGATGATCGAGAAGTTCTCCGCGCCGTTGACACCACGGCCGCCGGAGACCACGATCGCGGCCTCGGTCAGCTCGGGGCGGCCGGTCGACTCGCGCGGCGTACGCGCGGTGACCTTGGTGCCGGTGGCCTTCTCGGAGAAGGAGACCGCGAGGGCCTCGACGGCGCCCGCGGCCGGGGCGGCCTCCACGGGGGCCGAGTTCGGCTTGACCGTGATGACCGGGGTGCCCTTGGCGACACGGGACTTGGTGGTGAAGGAGGCGGCGAACGCGGACTGCGTGGCCACCGGGCCCTCGTCGTCGGCCTCCAGGTCGGTCGCGTCCGTGATGATGCCGGAGCCGATGCGGACCGCGAGGCGCGCCGCGATCTCCTTGCCCTCGGCGGAGGACGGGACGAGCACGGCGGCCGGGGAAACGGCCTCGTACGCGGCCTGGAGCGCGTCCACCTTCGGGACGACCAGGTAGTCGGCGTACTCGGCGGCGTCGTGCGTGAGGACCTTGACCGCGCCGTGCTCGGCGAGCGCGGGGGCGGTGGCCTCGGCGCCGGAGCCGAGGGCGACGGCGACGGGCTCACCGATGCGGCGGGCCAGCGTCAGCAGCTCCAGGGTGGGCTTGCGGACGGCGCCGTCCACGTGGTCGACGTAGACGAGAACTTCAGCCATGGGACTTCTTCTCTCCTGCTTACGAAAGATGAGGGGCGGTCAGCGAGTGGAGGTTCAGCGAGCCTCGAACGGGCGTTTAGATGAACTTCTGGCCCGCGAGGAACTCGGCGAGCTGCTTGCCGCCCTCGCCCTCGTCCTTGACGATCGTGCCGGCCGTGCGCGCCGGGCGCTCGGTCGCGGAGTCGACCTTGGTCCAGGCGCCCTCGAGACCGACCTCGTCCGCCTCGATCTCCAGGTCCTCCAGGTCCCAGGACTCCACCGGCTTCTTCTTGGCGGCCATGATGCCCTTGAAGGAGGGGTAACGCGCCTCACCCGACTGGTCGGTCACCGACACGACGGCCGGGAGGGAGGCCTCCAGCTGCTCGGAGGCGCTGTCGCCGTCACGGCGGCCCTTGACGACACCGTCCTCGACGGAGACCTCGGAGAGCAGCGTGACCTGCGGTACGCCCAGGCGCTCGGCCAGCAGGGCGGGGACGATACCGGCGGTGCCATCGGTCGAGGCCATGCCGGAGATGACCAGGTCGTAGCCGGCCTTCTCGATCGCCTTGGCGAGCACCAGCGACGTACCGATCGCGTCGGTGCCGTGCAGGTCGTCGTCCTCGACGTGGATGGCCTTGTCCGCGCCCATGGAAAGCGCCTTGCGCAGCGCGTCCTTGGCGTCCTCGGGGCCGACGGTCAGCACGGTGATCTCGGCGTCGTCCGCTTCGTCGGCGATCTGCAGCGCCTGCTCCACCGCGTATTCGTCGAGCTCCGAGAGCAGACCGTCCACGTCGTCACGGTCCACGGTCAGGTCATCGGCGAAGTGCCGGTCGCCAGTGGCGTCGGGCACGTACTTCACAGTGACAACGATCCTCAAGCTCACGCCGGCTCTCCTACTGCATCGTCATTTCTGGGCTGCCTTCTTTCAGGCAGCATAGGCGCCTGAAGCGGCCGATCCCGGTCGGGGCGGCCCGCGCTCCGAACGAAATATTACTCGTCAGTACACCCAGTTCCTGCCCACTAAGCAAGCGCTTTGAACTGTGACCTTGGCAACGCTGCGTAACCGACGAGTAGGACTCACCGGTAGGACCGGCGAGTAGCTTCAGTCGCGCAGGCCGTTGAAGCGTCCCTGGTGGTACAGCAGCGGGCGGCCCGCGCCGGACGGATCACCGAGGACGACCTCGGCCAGCACGATGCGATGATCCCCGGCCGGCACCCGCGCCGCGACCCGGCAGACGAGCCAGGCCAGTACGCCGTCGAGGACGGGAACACCTTCCGGGCCCTCGCGCCAACGGGTGGGCGCGCCGAAGCGGTCGGCGCCGCTGCGGGCGAAGGTGGCGGCGAGTTCCTGCTGGTGCTCGCCGAGTATGTGGATGCCGACGTGCTCGGACTCGGAGATCGCGGGCCAGCTGGAGGCGCCGACACCGATGCCGAAGGAGACGATCGGGGGCTCGGCGGAGACCGAGCTGAGCGAGGTGGCGGTGAAGCCCACAGGACCCGAGTGGCCCTGCGCCGTGATCACGGCGACACCGGCCGCGTGCTGCCGGAAGACGGAGCGCAGGAGGTCGGGTGAGGCGGGTTGCGCATCGGGAGAGGCGAGCCGAAAAGTGTCCAGGTCGGGCGTGGCCGTCATGGAGTCGTCCTTCTGCGAGTGGTGAAGAGCAGATCCGTCGGTGCTCAACAGACCGGACAGCGCGCACTCGCGGTGCGGGCCAGGTCCACGTGGACGCGCTCGAAGAGAAGGAGTTCCGGGGGCATACGGTCAGGTTGACGATAGGTGGTGCGTGCAGTCAAGTACGTCCGGTCATCTGCGAGATGCCTCACCATGATCGCCACGAGTCAGACGGCCTCTCCCAGCGCCGCGATCACATCCGCCTTGCGCGGCTGTCCGGTCGCGCGCCGCACGATCCGTCCGTCGGCGTCGAGGACGAGCACGGTCGGGGTCTTGAGGATCTCGAGCTCGCGGACGAGTTCGAGGCGGTCCTCGGCGTCGATCTCCACGTGGTGCACGCCCGGGACCATCCCGGCCACCTCGGTGAGCACCCGCCGGGTGGCCCGGCACGGAGCACAGAAAGCGCTGGAGAACTGGACGAGCGTGGCCCGTTCACCGAGCCCCTCCCCCAACTCCGCCGCGCCGAGCCGCTTTCCACCGTCACGCCCGCGCACTCTCACCCTCCCGTTCCGCCGCCGTTGCAGCACTCCGAACGCGCTCGCCGCCGCGAGCACCACCACGCACACCACAAGTCCGGTCATCTTCAGCACAAGCATTCACGAGACCGCAAAGATTCCCGGGTCCACGGACCGCCGTTCATACGGAATGCTTGATTCATGGACATTGACGCAAGAGGACCGCGGTTCGGTGCGGCCGTGACGACCGTCGTACTGGCGGCCGTTCTGATCACCAGCAGCACCTGGCTGTTGGCCTGGCAGGTACTGGCGTTCGCGCTGGGCGCCTCGGGCGGCGTGGCGCGCTCTCCGTACGGCTGGCTGTTCCGGAAGGTCGTACGCCCCCGACTCGGGCCGCCCGCACAGTTCGAGTCGCCGCAGCCGCCGCAGTTCGCGCAGGCCGTCGGGCTCGTGTTCGCCGTGGTGGGGCTGATCGGTTTCACGGCGGGGCCCGACTGGCTGGGGTTCGCCGCGACCGGCTGCGCGCTGGCGGCCGCGTTCCTCAACTCGGCGTTCGGGTACTGCCTGGGCTGCGAGATGTACCTGCTCGTACGTCGGATGACGGTACGCGCCCAGTGACGGTGAGTGAGAAGTCCGAGGTCGATCAGGGGACACGTGACGAGGATCTCGCCGCATCGCGGCACTGGGACTGGCCACTCGTCCGTTCTTGGGGCACGATCTGCGCAATGCCGTAAACCTACGGCTGCGTAACTTTCCCGCCGGGAGACCCCTTCCCGAGCAGAGAGAAAGGGTCCACCCCGTCCATGGCAGAGCTTGTCTACCGTCCCGTCGTCGGTCTCGCCCAAGTGTTGTTCAAGGCCTGGGACCTCAAGATCGACTGCAAGGGATCGGAGAACATTCCGCGCTCGGGCGGCGCCGTGCTGGTCAGCAACCACATCAGTTATCTGGACTTCATCTTCGACGGTCTGGCCACCCTGCCGCAGAAGCGCCTGGTGCGTTTCATGGCGAAGGAGTCGGTCTTCCGGCACAAGATCTCCGGTCCGCTGATGCGGGGCATGAAGCACATCCCGGTGGACCGCAAGCAGGGCGAGACGGCGTATCAGCACGCGCTGGATTCACTGCGGTCCGGCGAGATCGTGGGCGTCTTCCCCGAAGCGACCATCTCCCAGTCCTTCACCCTGAAGAGCTTCAAGTCGGGTGCCGCGCGCATGGCCCAGGAGGCCGGCGTGCCGCTGATCCCGATGGCCCTGTGGGGCACCCAGCGGCTGTGGACCAAGGGCCACCCGCGCAACTTCAAGCGCAGCCACACGCCGATCACCATCCGGGTCGGCGAACCGGTGGAGGCGCCGCAGGACCAGTACGCAGGCGCCATCACCCGGCGGCTGCGCGAGCGCGTCCAGGAGCTGCTGGAGGCCGCGCAGCGCGCCTATCCGGTCCGCCCCAAGGGCCCGGACGACACCTGGTGGATGCCCGCGCACCTCGGCGGCACGGCGCCGACCCCCGAAGAGGTCAAGGCGGCCGAGGCCCGCTGAATCGTCACGCCGGGGCGTGGACGGCGATCCGCGCCCCGGGGCTGAACTTCTCCGGCAGCGCCGCGAGTTCGGCCCCGTCGCACCGCACCACCCCGCCCGTGTCCGGGTGTTGGGCGGCCGGTCTCAGAGTGCGGCGGGAAGCGTCTTCCAGAGGTGCGGCCGGTCGGGGGCGGCCTTGAGGACGCTCAGCACGACCGGGTGAGGTTCGGCGTACAGGACCGGATAGTCGAGCTCATCGAACTCGGGGTCGGGCGTGAAGGCCAGCCGCTCGCCGTCCAGGGAGAACTGGGCGTCCACGCCCGGCTTGTTGCCTCGGGGGTCCTGCCGGTGCCAGGCGCCGTCGAACCGCACGGCGACGAGCCCGTGCACCTCGTCGAACTTCTGGTAGCAGAACGCCGTCGGGATGTCCTCGGCCCGCAGCAGCGCGGCCAGGGCGTGGGCCTTCGCGTAGCAGATGCCGGTGCGCCGCTCCAGCACGTCGGAGGCACGCCAGGTGACCCGAAGATCGCCGGAGTCCTGCGAGTGCGGAATGACGTCGCGCACGAATTCGAAGGCCGCCCGCGCATAGGCATACGAGTCGACGACATCTTTGGCCAGCCGCGCGGCCGTCTCCCGCACGAGCGGATGATGATGGTCAATGACGTCGTCGGCGGCCAAGTAGGCGGACAGGTCGGCGGTGTTCTGGATCAGCTCCATGCCCGGAGAGCATAGGAATGCGGTCACCCGAGAGTCAATGACTTTTCGGGTTACCGCATATCTATGCATGCGCTGGTGCTGGGCTACGAGTGAGCCATCTCCTCCTTGAGCGCCGCCACGAAACCGTCGACGTCGTCCTCGGTGGTGTCGAAGGAGCACATCCAGCGGACGTCGCCCGCCGCCTCGTCCCAGAAATAGAAGCGGTAGCGCTTCTGGAGCCGCTCGCTCACGTCGTGCGGGAGACGCGCGAAGACGGCGTTGGCCTGGACCGGGTGGAGGATCTCCACGCCGTGCACCGCGCGCACGCCCTCGGCCAGCCGCTGGGCCATCTGGTTGGAGTGGCGGGCGTTGCGCAGCCACAGGTCCTTGGCGAGCAGCGCCTCCAACTGCACGGAGACGAAGCGCATCTTGGAGGCGAGCTGCATGGACAGCTTGCGCAGGTGCTTCATGTGACTGACCGCGTCCTGGTTGAGGACGACGACGGCCTCGCCGTACAACGCGCCGTTCTTCGTCCCGCCGAGGCTCAGGAGGTCGACGCCGACCGCGTTGGTGAACGTCCGCATGGGGACGTCCAGCGAGGCGGCCGCGTTGGCTATCCGGGACCCGTCCAGGTGCACCTTCATACCGTGCGCGTGGGCGTGGTCGCAGATCGCGCGGATCTCGTCGGGCGTGTAGAGGGTGCCCAGTTCGGTGCTCTGGGTGATCGAGACGACCTGCGGCATCGCACGGTGCTCGTCGTCCCAGCCGTAGGCCTGACGGTCGATCAGCTCGGGCGTGAGCTTGCCGTCGGGCGTGGGCAGGGTGAGCAGCTTGAGGCCGCCCATGCGCTCGGGGGCGCCGCCCTCGTCGACGTTGATGTGCGCGCTCTCCGCGCAGATCACCGCGCCCCAGCGGTCGGTGACCGCCTGGAGCGCGACCACGTTCGCGCCGGTCCCGTTGAAGACCGGGAAGGCCTCGGCGGTGGCGCCGAAGTGGCTGCGGATGATCTGCTGGAGGTTCGCCGTGTAGTCGTCCTCGCCGTACGCGACCTGGTGCCCGCCGTTGGCCAGGGCCACGGCGGCGAGCACCTCGGGGTGGGCCCCCGCGTAGTTGTCGCTGGCGAAGCCGCGGACGGCCGGGTCGTGGTGACGCCGGGCGTCGGTCTTCGGAGGGTTCACGGCTTCTCGGTCAGCCACAGACGGTTTCCGTTCACTTCACCGGCGGGCCGCGACCAGACGCCGGCGATGGCCTCGGCCAGATCCTCGACGTCCGTGAAGCCCGCGAACTTCGCGTTCGGGCGCTCGGCGCGCATCGCGTCGTGCACCAGTGCCTTGACCACCAGGATGGCAGCCGCGGACGTCGCGCCCTGCTCGCCCCCTGCCTTGCGGAAGTAGTCGGCCATGGCCAGCGTCCACGCCTCGGCGGCGGCCTTGGCGGCGGAGTAGGCGGCGTTGCCCGCGGTGGGCTTGCTCGCGCCGGCGGCGCTGATCAGGAGGTAGCGGCCGCGGTCGCTGCGCTGCAACGCCTCGTGGAACGCGAGGGACGTGTTCTGCACCGTGCGGATGAGCAGCAGCTCCAGGAAGTCCCAGTCGTCGAGGCTGGTCCTGGTGAAGGTCTCGCTGCCCCGCCAGCCGCCGACCAGGTGGACCAGGCCGTCGACGTGGCCGAAGTCCTTCTCGATGCGGACGGCCCAGTCGCGGGTCGACTCGAGATCGAGCAGGTCGACCGTGTCGCCCACGACGGTGGCGCCGCCGTGCCCGTAGCGGGCCGCGTCCACGGCCTCCGCGAGCCGCTCGGGATCGTTGTCCGATCCGATGACGGTCGCGCCCGCGTCGGCGAGCCGGGCCAGCGTCGCGCGCCCGGCGGGTCCACCCGCTCCGGCGACCGCGATCACCGCGCCGCTGAGAGGTCCGTTGCCGTTTCCCTGTGCCATCGCCTTCGCCTCCTGAACATCCCCGGTACGAGCGCTCACGCGGCGGCCCGCTCGGCGCTCGTCGCGGTGATGCCCTTGGTGGAGGCGATCACGTTCTTCAGTTTCTTGGAGAGCGCCTCATAGAACATGCTCAGCGGAAACTCGTCCGGAAGCACGTCGTCGACGAGCTTACGGGGCGGCTGGGACAGATCGAGGGCGTCCGGGCCCTTGGCCCAGCGGGAGCCGGGGTGCGGGGCGAGGTAGGTGGAGACGAGCTCGTACGCCTTGAACCAGTGGACGAGCTTGGGGCGGTCGATGCCGGCCCGGTAGAGGTCCTCGATCTCGGCGCACAGCTGGTTGGTGACCTGCGGGGCACGCTGCCAGTCGATGTCCAGCTTGTTGTCGGTCCAGCGGACGACGTCGTGCTGGTGCAGGTAGGCGAACAGGAGCTGGCCGCCGAGACCGTCATAGTTGCGGACCCGGTCGCCGGTGACCGGGAAGCGGAACATCCGGTCGAAGAGCACCGCGTACTGCACGTCACGGCCGTGCTGGTGGCCCTCGGCCTCCAGCTTCACGGCCTCCTTGAAGGCGGTGAGGTCGCAGCGCAGCTCCTCGAGGCCGTACATCCAGAACGGCTGGCGCTGCTTGATCATGAACGGGTCGAACGGCAGGTCGCCGTGGCTGTGGGTGCGGTCGTGGACCATGTCCCACAGCACGAAGGCCTGCTCGCAGCGGTCCTGGTCGTGGACCATCGCGGCGATGTCCTCGGGCAGCCGAAGGCCCAGGACGTCCACGGCGGCGTCGGTGACGGCGCGGAAGCGGGCGGCCTCGCGGTCGCAGAAGATGCCGCCCCAGGAGAATCGTTCCGGCGCCTCGCGCACGGCGATCGTCTCCGGGAAGAGAACGGCCGAGTTGGTGTCGTAGCCCGCCGTGAAGTCCTCGAAGGTGATGCCGCAGAACAGCGGGTTGTCGTAGCGGGTGCGCTCCAGCTCCGCCAGCCAGTCCGGCCAGACCATCCGCAGCACGACCGCCTCGAAGTTGCGGTCCGGGTTGCCGTTCTGCGTGTACATCGGGAAGACGACCAGGTGCTGGAGGCCGTCCTCGCGGTGCGCGGCGGGCTGGAAGGCCAGCAGCGAGTCCAGGAAGTCGGGCACCTGGAAGCCGCCGTCGGCCCAGCGGCGCAGGTCCTTCACGAGCGCCTCGTGGTACTCGGCGTCGTGCGGCAGCAGCGGGGCGAGCTGCTCGATGGCGTCCACGGCACGGCGTACGGCCAGATCGGCATCGGCCGTGTCCGGGGCGCCCTCGGCCTCGAAGTCGATCGACCCGTCCTTGGACTGCCAGGGCCGGATCTGCTCCACGGCATCCTTGAGCACAGGCCAAGCCGGGTGCTCCACCACCCTGCCCACGGGAGGAACCCGCTCCTCCACACCCACTGGCACAAGAATTTCCGTCATCTCTCACCCTCCACGGGAGAACCTCGCGTATGCACACCGTATGTAAACGAGGTTCCTTCCCGCAAGGGGAGACTCGATAGATTATCCTGCACCACCCCACCTTCACCGCTCTTTTTCCTGCCGGATACCGTGGAGGCGGTTACTTCCCCTATACGGCGCCGGACAGACGGACATCCGCGGGAAGCGCCGGGAAGTGGCAGGAGCAACGGCTCCGGGGCGCTCGGGGTCAACCGCCGAAAGACTCGCCCACACCCGGGTGACGCGCCACGGCGGCAACGGCCCGCCCTCCCCTTGCGACAGACACGCCCCGCCTGGCGTACGAGCGGGTACATCGCGCGGCGGGACGATTAGGCTGCGGGCTTGCCGCGTGGGTGCCGCCGAGACCACGCGCGAGCCGAGCCGCCGTCGACGGAAGCGAGTCGAATCTTGAACTTCCTCACCATCGGTCATCGCGGAGTGATGGGTGTCGAACCCGAGAACACCCTCCGTTCCTTCATCGCCGCCCAGCACGCGGGCCTCGACCTGATCGAACTCGATCTGCATCTGAGCAAGGACGGCGCGCTGGTCGTCATGCACGACGCGGACGTGGACCGTACGACCGACGGCTCGGGGCCGATCGCCGAGATGACCCTCGCCGAACTGCGCGCCCTGGACGCCGGGCACGGTGAGCGCGTGCCCGTCTTCGAAGAGGTCCTGGACGTCGTCAGGGCGCCGCTGCAGGCCGAGATCAAGGACACGGCGGCGGCACGGGCGCTCGCCGAGGTGATGCACCGGCGCGATCTGGTGGGGCGGGTCGAGGTGTCGTCGTTCCACGACGAGGCGATCGCCGAGATCACGCGGCTCGTGCCGGGCGTCCGCACGGCGCTCATCGCGAGCCGCTACGGCGTCGATGTCGTGGACCGCGCCGTGGAGGTCGGCGCCGCCACCGTCTGCCTCAACATCCGCCGGCTGACCCTGGAGGTCGTCGAGCACGCCCGCAAGGCGGATCTGCGGATCATCGGCTGGGTGGTGAACACCCAGGACCACCTGCGGCTGGTGCGGGCCCTGGAGCTGGACGGCGCGACCACCGACTACCCCCAGATCAAACGCACCGGCCGCTTCACGGCCTGAGGATCACTGCGCCGGCTGCGCCAGGGGCTTGACCAGCAGCTCGAACTGCAGGTCGTCGCGCTGCGGAATGCCGAAGCGCTCGTCGCCGTACGGGAAGGGCGTCATCTTTCCCGTACGGCGGTAGCCGCGCCGCTCGTACCAGGCGATGAGGTCCTCGCGTGCGGAGATCACGGTCATGTGCATCTCCGCGACACCCCAGGTCTCGTGGGCGTGCCGCTCCGCCTCGGCGATGATCACCTTGCCGAGTCCGCCGCCCTGGAGTGCGGGGCTGACCGCGAACATGCCGAAGTAGGCGTGGTCGCCGCGGTGTTCGAGCTGACAGCAGGCGACGACGGCGCCGTCCCGCTCCACGGTCAGGACGCGGCTGCCCGGCGCCTTGATGACGGCGAGCACGCCCTCCGGGTCGGTCCGCTGACCTTCGAGGATGTCCGCCTCCGTGGTCCAGCCGGTCCGGCTGGAGTCCCCGCGGTAGGCCGACTCGATCAGCGCGACGAGGGCGTCCACATCGGCGTCGGTGGCATCGCGGTAGGTCAGTCCGGTGGCGGCGGCGGTGTCCATGGAACAGTTCTCCGAAATCTCTGGCGCGGCGCGGGCACCGCTGAGCGTAACGCCCCCGCCCATGAGGCCCTAGGCTCCGGGTGCATGGTGCATGTACTGAGCAGTCGGATCCTTCTGCGGCCCACCGACCCGGAGCGCTCCCGCGCCTTCTACGGCGAGCGGCTGGGGCTCGCCGTCCACCGGGAGTTCGGGACGGGACCCGAGCGCGGCACGGTCTACTTCCTCGGCGGCGGCTTCCTGGAGGTCTCGGGCCGCTCCGAGACCCCGCCCTCGCCCGCGCTCAGGCTGTGGCTCCAGGTGGCCGACGCCGACGCGGCGTACGAGGAGCTGTCGGCGGCCGGGGTCGACATCGTGCGCCCGCCGGTGAAGGAGCCGTGGGGGCTGATCGAGATGTGGATCGCGGATCCGGACGGTGTCGAGATCGTGCTCGTGGAAATCCCGGCGGATCATCCACTGCGCTACCGCCCCGGAATCTGAGCGCACGACGCCCTGCGTCGGATGGCCACGGCCCGGGCACGGGCATAGCGTGCTGGAGAGGCCTTCTGGCGGAAGGGCGGAGGAACGTCATGAAGCTCGACAAGCCGGTGCCCGGCGGTCCGTGCTGGACCGAGCTCGGGACCAGTGATCTGGAGGCGGCCAAGCGCTTCTACGCCGATCTGTTCGGCTGGCGCCCGGAGACCGACCCACGCCAGGAGGCGGGCGGCTACACGGTCGCGCACCTCGGCGACGCGCCGGTCGCGGCGATCTCCCCGCTGTACCAGGAGTCACAGCCCGTCGCCTGGAACGTGTCCTTCGCGGTGGCCGACGCGGACACCGCCGTGGACGCGGTGCAGGCCGCAGGCGGCACGGTCGTCCTCGGCCCGATGGACGTGTTCGACGTCGGGCGTTTCGCGGTGGCGTTCGACCCGACCGGCGCGGCCTTCCAGCTGTGGCAGGCGCGGGCCTTCCCGGGCGCGGGGCTGTTCAACGCGCCGGGCGCGCTCGGCTGGGTGGAACTGCTGACGCGCGCCCCGGACCGGGCCGTCGAGTTCTACACCACGGTGTTCGGCTGGACCGTGAACGCCTCCGAGCACTACACGCAGTGGGGCATCGAGGGAGCCGACTTCGGCGGCATGGTGGCGATGGACGACAACTTCCCGCACGCGGTGCCGCCGCACTGGCTGCCGTACTTCGCCGTCGAGGACGTGGACGCCACCGCGAACGCCACCGTCGGGGCGGGCGGCAGCATTCTCATGGAGCCCACGTCCGTGCCGCAGGGCCCCCGGATCGCCGTCCTGCGGGACCCGCAGGGAGCGTTCTTCGGGGTTCATGTGGCGGGCGAGGAGGGCTGACCGGACGCTCGCCCGGAACTCATGCCAGGGGTGTCACCGCCACCTGGTCGATGACCGGCGCGTACGCGGAGCGCTGCTGATGGGCATTGGTGGTGTCGCCGTCGAAGTCGGGCCGTTCGTCGGCGGTGAAGGTGAGGGTGTTGGTGCCCTCGTTGAGGGTGACGGGGACGGCGAGGTCCCAGAAGTTGTTGAAGTGGAAGGTGGTGGGGAAGAGGATCCGGCGCGCCGGCGCCCCGTTCACGGACAGGTCCGCGTGGCGGCAGACGGGATCGGGGTTGTAGTGGGTGGCCGGGGGCTGCTCGCCGTTGGAGTAGCGGACGGTCACGGCATGACGTCCGGTGCGCGCCGCCGTGACGGTCAGGGTGAGGGCGTTGTCCGGCCCCCTGCCGATTCCCTCGACCGCCTTCCCACCGGTGGCGAAGGTGTGGGCGCCCGTCACCTTGGCCTCGCCGGTCACCGTGCCCTCCTCGGCGGGGTACACGGTGGTCTCGAGGCGTCCGGTGCCCGGACCCACGCGCAGCCGGTCGAGGACGAGGCGCTCCGAAGTGCCGGTCACCGTCAGCTTGTTGATGCCGCCGGCCAGGAACAGTGGGATCCCGTCCCGGTCGAGACCTCCCACCTCCACCCCGTTGACCGTCAACAGCCCTTCTCCCGGACCGATGTGATCGACCGTCACGAGCGCCTCGCCGTCGGCGGCCGCGTGCACCCAGAACGTGGCGGTCCCTCCTGGCGGCAGCAGTACGGCACCCGGCCCGCGGGCGCCGCCGTGCTCGTACGTCACTCGGGCGCCGGCACCGAGTCCCGCGTACGCGGCCTCGTACAGCGCGGGCGCGGTCACGTGCGCGTCCCGCAGGACGAGGTCGATCCGGTCGATGGTCGCGTCGCCCTTGGTGGCGCCGAGGTCGGGGTCCCGCGCGGACAGGGTGAGCGTGCGTGTGCCCGCCGTCAGCTCCACCCGGGTGTCGGTGTGCCCCCAGACGACCGGCTTGTAGCCGAGGGGGAGGCGCAGTTCCTGGGGGTCCGCTCCGTCGACACGCAGGAAGACGTTGGTGGGGCCCTGCTCCCGCACGAGTTCGTGGAGGTTGTGGGAGTTGGCGAGGACGCTCAGGTCGTACGTCCCGTCCTGCGGGACCTCGACGGAGAAGGCGACGGCGAGGTCGGAGCCGGTGCGCAGTCCGCCGACGTGGTAGGTGCCCGAGGTGGCGAACCTGTCGACGTCGGAGGGCGATCCCTCGGGCCCGTTCCTCGCGTGCCCCTCGCCCGTGCAGGTCGCGTGCTCCGCGTGGTACGACCGGCGCCAGCCGATGGAGGGCGGCGCGAGGACCCGGTCGCCGCCGGGCGAGAGGATCACCTCGTAGGCGGACATCGCGTCGAGGTCGGCGAGAGGAAGGACCACCCTGCCTTCGTCGACCGGAAGTTCGAGGTCCTTGATGCGCAAGGGCTGTGCCGAGGCGCCGACTTGGCCGGTCCACGGGATCTCGTGGAGCCTGGCGTGGACCGTGCCGCCGAAGATCTCGGCGGGGACGTTCGCGAAGACGAGATCCGCGGCGCCGCCGCTGCCGCCGAACAGGGCGCGGGCCTGGCGCTTGTCCCGGTCGAGCGTGGCGACGCCCTGGAGGGTGTACTGGACATTGGGGTGCGGCGCTCGTACCTGGACCGTGCGGCCGGTCATCCGGCCGTAGGTGTGGAACAGCCACCACTGGCCGTTGCCCTTGTTCGCCTCGACCGCCGAGTCGTTGAGGTTGCCGTCGATGTTCCAGTACGCCATGTCGGCGTCGATCTTCGACTCCTCGATGGCGGAGATCCACTGGATCATCTGCCCGGGCACGGACAGGTGATAGTTGTGCGCGTACTCGTTGATGTTGACGGGGAGGGGGCCGATCCCCAACTCCCGTTCCATGTCGCGGTACTTGGCGACGTTCGTACGGATCGCGGCGGGTGTCGACAGCTCGTGCCAGGTCACCACGTCCGGGAGGACGTCATGGGCCTTGGCGAACTCCAGGAAGCCCCGCACCTCGTCGTACAGGACGCAGGTGTTGGGGCCCGCGATGCGCGCGTGCGGGTCGAGGCCCTTGATGAGGTGGTGGAGGTCCTTCCAGGCGGCGAAGTAGTGCCGCGGGTCGGAGTGCCAGGAGGTCCTGTCGTAGCTCCACTCCCCCGTGCCGAACATGTTGCCTTCGGGCTCGTTGAACGGTACGTAGACGATGTGGGACTTGAGGGGTCCCGTCGTCAGGACCTGCCTGACCTGCTTCTCCACCCTGGCCCGGTAGTCGGCGAGGCGTTCCTCGCCGGTGGCGCCGGGCCACTGGTAGGGGAAGCCGCGGTAGATGTCGGTCATGTAGAGGTAGACGTCCCTGCCGCCGCAGTCCACGAAGGAGGGCAGGATGTCGAGGGCGTCGGCGCCGGGGTGCTGGGTGCCGTCCTGGGCCTTGGTCGACACCGTGCGCACATGCATGCCCTCGACCACGTTGCGGCTGGGCACTCCGTCGCCGTACAGGCCGTAGAGCGTGCCGCTCGCCCCGCCGTGAAAGGCGCCGGTCTCGGTGCCGAGATCGATGGTGAGCGTCTCGGTGTCTGCTGCCACTGCGCCTCCGCGGTCACGCTGCTTGTTCGACATCCCGTACATCAGCCGGGACTCCGAACCGGGCGAGCCTGAACGTAGGAGCGGTGCGCGGCTCGTGTCAACGGCGAGTGACCACGAAGCGGGTGGGCCCCCGGCCGGCCTCAGACGCGTGGCGCCCCGAGACGGCCTTCGAGCTGACCGAGCAACTCACCGAGCAGATCGGCGAGTTCGCGTTGGCGGGCGAGGTCGATCCCGGACAGGGCCGTCGTCTCGTAGGCGAGCTGCTGGGGCAGGATGCCGTCGACGAGGTCGCGGCCCGCGTCGGTGAGCCGGACGTGCGCGACCCGGCGGTCGCGGGTGTCACCGCGGCGCTCGACCAGACCGCGCTCGGTCAGCTGCTTCAGGCGCTTGGTGACGGCGGCACCGGAGGAGAACGTCTCGCGGGCGATCTCACTGGGGGTCAGCTCGTGACCGGTGCGGCGCAGGGTCCCGAGGACGTCGAACTCGGGACGGGTGAGCCCGGCCCGGCGCAACGGGGCGTCCTCGGCCTGCTGAAGCAGCGCGGCCGAGCGGTTGATCCGGCCGATGATCTCCATCGGCCCGGTGTCGATCCCGGGATGCACGGCCTGCCACTGCCGCACCACGGCAGCCATGGTGTCGACCGGTGAGGGGGTGCCGGGGGGTGCGGTGGTGGGGGTACCTGAGGGGGTCCGAGCACCTGAGGGGGCTGGGCCGCCTGAGGGGACCGGGGTGCCCGAGGCTGCCGGGGCATCCGGGCTCCCCGAGGGAACCTGGGTACCCGAAGCAGCCGGAGTGCCCGAGGGAACCGGAGTGCCTGAGGCGGCCGGGGTACCCGCGCCGGCCGTTGCTCCGGTCCCGTTGTCCGTCGACGCCACGCCTCCGAGGGGAGCACTCGCCGAGAGCCCCCGTCCTGCCGAGTCGCCCGACGGGCCGCGCCCACCGGCGCGCGCGTCCGCCGACGCCGAGCCCCGGGCCGCCGGCCTGTCCGCGCCGGCACCACCACCGACCACCACGCCCGCCGAACCCGACCGCCCGGCCGGGGGCTCGCTCATCCGACTCGGCTGCCCGTGCGGCGCCGCCCGCCGAGGTGTCGCCGGGGTCGCAGTGCCGCTCTGGCCGAGTGCCGCGTCCGTCGCACGCCCATCCGCTGCCGTCATGCCTGTGCGCCCTCCAAGGAGTGCAGTCCCTGCCGTCGTACCGTCGCCGCGAGCGTACGGTGTCCGGACTGCTCGGCCCGCATCACCCGCTCCTCCGGCAGGGCGCGTTGCCACCATTCGCCGGCGGCGGCGTCGGCGGTGGCGCGCAGCTCGACGACGGCACCGGACAGCGCGCGGCGGGCGGACTCCAGGGCGCCGGGATCGGGACGCTCGGCGTCGAGCAGGCCCACGGCACGTTCGCGGGCCCGCTCGACGGCGTCGAGGGCGCCCTCGATACGGTCGCCGGCCCGCCGGTTGGTGACCGCGACCGCCGCGGCGAAGCCGACCACCGCACCCACCAGGGTGTCCGCGACCCGGTCGGTCATCAGCTCACCGGGCTGCTGGACGCGGGCGAACTCGGTGATGAGCAGCGCCATGGGGGTCACGCAGATGCTGCCGAGCCAGTAGTTGCGGCCGATCAGGGCCTCGGCGCCGAAGTTCAGGGCGAGGCACAGCAGGACGAGGAACGCCTGGCTGAGATGGGCCAGCGGAGCGAGCACGGCGAAGCAGAGGACGCCGATCAGGTTGCCGACGACGCGCTGAACTCCCCGGCTCCAGGTCAGGGTGACGTTGGCCTGGTAGAGCGACGCGGCGGTGACCAGCGCCCAGTAGGGGCGGCCGACGCCGAGCGCGAGCGACGCGTATCCGGCGAGGGCACAGCCGAGCGCGGTGCGCAGGGCGATCGGAGCCAGTGGGCCCAGGCGGCGGAACAAGGGGGTCGGGGGGACGGCGAGTTCGACTTCCACGCCCAGGAGTTCGTCGGCGGCTTCCCCGAGGTCGTCCGGACGAGGTACGGGCCCGGCGCCCCGCACCTCGCGCGCCCACGCCCGCAGCCGCTCGGGCTCCGTGTCGGCGGGCGCGGCGATCGCCACCTCGGCGCGCACGACGAGCCGTTCCAGGGCGCGCCGGGGCGCACTGCGGGCGCCGGTGGAGAGCAGCGACTGCCAGGCCCCGTGCACGGCGGCGGCCGCGGCGGCGCGGGCCCGGGCGGCCCCGTCACCGGTGCCCGCCTTCTCGGCGTAGGCGGCCGCGGCGTTCAGCGCGTGCGCCGTCGCGCGGCGCTCGGGCCCGTGTGGGCGGACGAGTCCGGGTACCATGCCGACGATCCACGCCCAGGCGCCCGCTGCGGCGCCCAGCGCGAGATGGCCGGGAACCTGGCCGAGCGTCTGCGGCACGAACAGGGACGCGGAACTGATGAAGGCGAGGACCACGTGACCGGGCGGCCCGATGCGCGTGGCGTCGCACAGCGCCTTCTGCACGGCGGCCAGCAGCGCGCCGACGGTGACCAGCACGACGGCGTTCGTCGTGAGCGAGGCCGCGGTCAGCGCGACGGCGAGGCCGCCGAGCATGCCGAGGACGACCCAGGCGAGCGCGCGGGCGCGGGCGGCGTACGGACGGTTGTGGGCGTAGAGCGCGCAGAGCGACCCGGCCATGGTGTACATCGCCAGGTCCAGCCGACCGAGCGCGAGAAGCGTCAGATTCGGCGGGGCGACCGAGGCGACCACACTCAGCGCGGGCTTGAACCAGATGTCGGCGGGGCGGCCGAGCCGCAGCACACCGGCCAGCGGGAGACGACGTCCATGAGAGCGGTGACGTCCATGGGGACGGCGGCGTACACGGGGGGTCTGCGGGGTCGCGCTGCTCATACCTTCAAGCTTAGCAGGTGTTTTACTCGTGAAATATATACCCCCGGTCACCGCCCGTCACCGCCCACCCGCGCCCACCTGCGACGCACTCCCGCACGCTCCCCCGTGTACACCTGTGCGCTCGCTTGCGCACCGCCCGGCCCGGGCATGCCCTGACCGACTGTCCGACATCAACGACTGTCCGACTCCGTCGAGCGGGGAGGTACGCGGTGCACGGACCGGCGTCACCCGGCTGGCTGCTCGTAGCGCTGTGCGCGGCGAGCGGGGCCTACTGTCTGTTGCGGATGCGCAGCCCCGTCGAGGAGCAGCGCCGCACCGCGGGCGCCGAGGCGCTCATGGGATTCGGCATGGCCGCGATGGCGGTGCCCGCGGCGGCGGCCACCCCGCCGCGCTGGGCCTGGTTCGCGTACACCGCGGTGTTCGGTGCCGCCGCCCTGCGCGCCCTGTGGTCGGTCCGCAGCAGCCCGCACCATCTGCACCATCTCGTCGGGGCCTGCGCCATGGTCTACATGGCCGCCGCGATGGCCGCCTCCCCCGGGCACCACGGGCACGGCGGCGGCTCCGGGATTCCTCTGGTCACGGGGGCGCTCCTGATCTACTTCGTCGGGTACGTGCTGCGCTCCGGGGCCCGGCTGTTGCCGGTGGCGGCGGTGGTCGGCGGCTCGGGGACGCTCGGCGGCACCCCCCGGCCCCTCGGCTGGGGCGACCGCCCCGAGCTGTCACAGGCGTGCCGGCTGTCCATGGGGATCGCGATGCTGGCCATGCTGGTCACGCTCTGAGCGCCCCTCCGGCCCCGGCCATGTGAAACCGTGGCGTACGTCACTTTGTCGTCGCGGGCCGTATCCCCCGGCGACGCTCCGCTCATAGGCTTCACCTCATGATGGTCCCCGCGGCACTGTTGCTGCTCGGCGCCCTGGCCGCCGTGGTCGCTCCACGACTGCTCGCCCGGGCCAACTGGCCGGACCATGAACCCGTGGTCGCCCTGTGGGCGTGGCAGTGCGTGGTGGCGGCCGTTCTGCTGTGCTGCGTCCTGTCGATGACGCTCAGCGCGGCCGCCGCGTGGGTGGCGGTGCGCGGCCATGTCTTCGCCCCCGCTCCGCACTCCGTCGTGGACGCCTACGCGTTGAGCAAGGGGAGCCCGTGGGCCGCGGCGACCGCCGTGGCGCTCGCCTGCGGCGGTGCCTGGACCGCGGCGATGCTGGTCCGCGAGGTGCTGCGGGCCCGGTCCCAGCGTCGGCAGAGCCGTGACGAACTCCACGTACGCGCACCGCTGTTGCCCGGTGAGGAGCCGGGCAGTGACCGGCTGGTGGTGCTGGAGGGTGAGCGTCCTGACGCCTGGTGGCTGCCCGGGGCCGCTCCCCAACTGGTCGTCACCACAGCCGCGTTGCGCCGTCTCAAAGGGCGTCAGCTGGACGCCGTGCTCGCCCATGAGCAGGGGCACGCGCGGGCCCGGCACGACTGGCTGCTGCACTGCTCGGCCGCGCTCGCCGTCGGTTTTCCGCAGGTGCCCGTCTTCGCCGCGTTCCGCGACGAGATGCATCGCCTGGTCGAACTCGCCGCCGACGACATGGCCTCCCGCCGTTTCGGCCGCCTCACGATCGCCCTCGCGTTGGTGGAACTGAACGAGGACCGGGGCGTGTTCGGCCCCTGTCCGACTCCGCAGGCCCATGTCCCACTGCGGGTGCACCGCCTGCTCGCTCCTCCGGACCGGCTGACGCCGTCGCGGCGGCTGCGGCTGACGGCGGCGGCCACGCTGGTGCCGGTGATCCCTCTGCTGGTGGCGTTCGTACCGGGCCTGCGGGCGCTCGGCTAGCCGCGACAGCGGCGGTTCGGGGCCCCGCGGTTGGCCACCGGCCCCGTACTTCGGGGAGGATCACCGTATGCAGTCCCCGCCCCTCGACCCACCGCTTCGCACTGCGACCCCACGGACCCCGGCACTCACCGCGGCGGTGCTCACCGTTCCGTCCGTGCTGCTCCTCCTGCTGGTCGCGTTCTCCTGGCGACCGCTGCTGGTCCTCGACGGCGACATCGCGCGCACCACGCACCGCTGGGCGGTCGACGAACCGGGTGCCACCCAGGTGTTCCGCGTTCTGACGGACTGGGTGTGGGACCCGTGGACGATGCGCGCGCTGGGTGCGCTGGTCGTGCTCCTGCTGGTCTGGCGACGTTCGGCGTGGTGGCCGGCGCTGTGGGTGACGGCCGCCTGTGTGCTGGGCACGGTGGTGCAGCAGTCGCTGAAGGCGGCGGTGGGCCGGGCGCGCCCCGTCTGGCCCGACCCCGTGGACTCCGCGCACTACGCGGCCTTCCCCTCGGGCCACGCCATGACCGCGACGGTGGTGTGCGGGCTGCTGCTGTGGCTGCTCCAGCTGTACGGCGCCGGGCACGCGCTGCGGCGTACGGCACTGGCGCTGGCCGTGGTCAGCGTCGTGGGTGTCGGACTGACCCGGGTCTGGCTGGGCGTCCACTGGCCCTCGGACGTCCTGGGCGGCTGGCTGCTCGGCGCGCTGGTGGTCGCCCTGGCGGTGATGACCCACGAGCGCCTCTTCGGCTCGGAACGTACGTGACCGGCGCGAAGTGTGCTCGACCCGCCCGGAGCGTGCTTGACCGGCGCGGAGCACGCCCCGAAGGATTCCCCTCATGACGATCAAAGGCGTGCTCTTCGACTTCTCCGGAACCCTGTTCCTTGCCGAACCGACCGAGTCCTGGCTGCGCGCGGTGCTCAGGGACGCCGATCTCACCCTGCCGGAAGGGGAGTTGACCGAGGCGGCGGACGCCCTGGAGGCGGTGGGCGCGCTGCCCGGCGGTGGCGTCGCGCCCCGACTGCCGGAGGGCTCGGAGGACTTGTGGCGCAGGCGGGACCAGAGCGCCGAGGGGCACCGGGCCATGTACACCGCGATCTCCCGCCAGGTGCGGCTGCCCGATGCCCGGCTGCACGACGCGCTGTACGAGCGTCACATGCTCCCGGCTGCGTGGGGGCCCTATCCCGACACGGCCGAGGTGCTCGACGCCCTGTGCGAGCGCGGGGTCGCGGTCGGGGTGGTCAGCAACATCGGCTGGGATCTGCGGCCCGTCTTCCGTGAGCACGGCCTCGACCGGTACGTGGGCGCGTACGTGCTGTCGTACGAGCACGGCATCCAGAAGCCGGACCCCCGGCTGTTCGCGACCGCCTGCGACGCGCTGGGCATCGCCCCCGAGGACACGCTGATGGTCGGGGACGACCGCCGCGCCGACGGGGGCGCGGCGGCTCTGGGCTGCGCGGTGCACTTCGTGGACCACCTGCCCGCGGCGCGGCGCCCGGAGGGACTGCGGCCGGTGCTGGACCTGGTCGGCTGACCCGCGCACCTTCCCGGGAGCGCCCATGGACCCGAGGGCCGTCGATGTC
Source organism: Streptomyces sp. RLB3-17 (assembly GCF_007113425.2). Classification (NCBI taxonomy): domain Bacteria; kingdom Bacillati; phylum Actinomycetota; class Actinomycetes; order Kitasatosporales; family Streptomycetaceae; genus Streptomyces; species Streptomyces sp. RLB3-17. The sequence goes on from NZ_CP041610.2 coordinate 2,128,181, forward strand.
GACCCGGAGACCTGGGAGCGGCCCGGAGGTCCGGGGGCGGCCCCTCACGATCAGCTCTGATAGCCCTCGACCTGCGAAGACGGTCGTACGCGCGCCTCGTCCGGGTTCTCCCCGAACTCGGACTTCGCGCGCCGCTGGCGCAGCAGGTCCCAGCACTGGTCGAGTTCGCGCTCCAGTTGTCCGAGCCGTTCGTGTTCCGTGGCGCTGTCGATCTGCCCTGACGCGACGGCGTCGCGCAGCTGGCGCTCGTCGTCCACCATCGCCGTGATCTTGGCCAGGATCTGCTCTTGATCCATCTCCACCCGCCTCCTCGGCACTTTCGCCCACTCTAAGGAGGCCACGGCGGCTGTGCGACTCGCTCGGGAATCCTGCCCGGCCGGGAATTTCCGCTCGCCCTGTGCCCGTCCGCCTGAGACGATCCCCCGCGTCGCCCCAGGCGGACGGCAGCCCGAAGCCTCCCCCGCGGTGAGTCATGGCCCGGACGCTCTGAGTATAGTTGGCTGGCAGCCAGTCAACACAGGAGTTCCAGCATGTCCCCGCGCAGCCCGTCGGTCAATGAAGAGTTGCGCCGGCGTTCCCGTGAGCGGCTGTTGCAGGCCGCGGTGGAGCTGGTGAACGAGCGCGGCTACGAGGCGACGACGCTCGGGGACATCGCGGATCGCGCGGGATCGGCGCGCGGACTGGTGTCGTACTACTTCCCCGGCAAACGCCAGCTCCTGCAGTCCGCCGTGCACCGGATGATGCACCGCACGCTGGAGGAGGGGCTGGAGCGCGAGCCGCGTACCGAGGACGGCCGGGAGCGGCTGGCGCGGGCCATCGACGCGATTCTGGGCCTGGCGCGGGACCGGCCCGTGCTGATGCGTCAGCACATGGCGGGCATATTGCTGGGCGAGGGGTTCGTGCAGTGTCCGGAGCAGCAGCGCCTCGCGCAGCTCCTGCGGGAGACCGTCGCCGAGTACGGCTCCCAGGACGCCGACACCGACTACCCGATGCTGCGGGCGGTCCTCATGGGCGCGGTGTACGCGGCCCTGGTGCCGGGTGTGCCGATGCCGGTCCCGAGGCTGCGGGCCGAGCTGTTCGAGCGCTACCACCTCGACTGGGAGATGGGTGTCCCGCCGGGCACCGAGGTGCCCGGCGGGACGTGCGAGAGCGATCTGTCACGGTTCTTCACGACCGGCCGACGACCGGACGAGCAGCCGTCTGCCGATCAGCCCTCCGGCAATCAGTCGCCCGGCGATCAGTCGAAGTAGTCCGGCTGTGTCTGGACGTTGAGCTCGCGCAGGTGGACCCGCTTGGCCGGATCGGTGCGCCGGTCGCTGAGCTTGAGGACGTCGAAGCCCTTGGCGATGTCGTTCGAGTAGATGTAGCCGTTGTAGTAGTACGCCGACCAGGAGCCGCCGACCGCGAGCTTGTCGGTGGTCAGCGGTCCGCGCTCGAAGTAGGCGATCTCCTTCGGGTTCGAGGAGTCGGTGAAGTCCCAGACGGAGACACCGCCCTGGTACCAGGCCTGGACCATGAGGTCCTTGCCCTTGACGGGGATCAGCGAGCCGTTGTGGGCCACGCAGTTCTCGGTGTCGGCCTGGTGGCGGGGGATCTTGAAGTAGTTCTTGAAGACGAGCTTGCGCTTGTCGCCCTTGCCGACGATGTCGTAGATGCCGTCGGCGCCGCGGTTCGGACCGATGGCCGCGTTGCAGGTGGCCGCCCCACCACCGCCCAACTCGTCGGTGAACACGACCTTGTTCGCCTTCTGGTTGAAGGTCGCCGAGTGCCAGAACGCGAAGTTGACGTTGTCCTCGACCTGGTCGATGACCTTCGGGTGCTCCGGGTCCTTGATGGAGAACAGGATGCCGTCGCCCATGCAGGCACCGGCGGCCAGGTCCTTGGAGGGCAGGACCGTGATGTCGTGGCAGCCGGTGGTCTTGGAGACGCCCGGGTTGGTGGGCGCACCCGGGTTGCCGCCGCCGTCCGGTCCCTCGCCCGGGAACAGCACCGGGAAGTTCACCACGGCGGCCTTCTCAGGGGCATTGCGCGGCACCTTGATGACCGAGATGCCGTCGTGCGGGGGCTGGCAGTCGGGGAAGGTGGCGCTCGGCGAGTACGAGGCGACGTAGATGTAGACGTTCTTGCGCTCGGGCACCAGCGTGTGGGTGTGCGAGCCGCAGGCGGTCTCCACGGCGGCGACGTACTTCGGGTTCGCCTTGTCGGTGATGTCGAAGACCTTCATGCCCTCCCACGAGGACTTCTCGGTCGCGGGCTGCGTGGTGCTGTTGCAGGAGTTGTCGCTGCGCGAGGAGTCGGTGGACAGGAAGAGCAGGTTGCCGGAGACGGAGACGTCGTTCTGCGAGCCCGGGCAGAGCACCTGCGCCACCGTCCTGGGCGCCTTCGGGTTGCTGATGTCGAAGATGCGGAAGCCGTCGTAGTTGCCGGCGAAGGCGTACTCGCCCTGGAAGGCGAGGTCGGAATTGGTGCCGGGCAGCGCGTCCTTGGGGATGTTGGTGAGGTGTTCGATGTTGTCGGAGTGGACGATCTCGTCCTGCCCGGGTATCTCGCCGTTCGCGATCGCCGTTCTGGTCTCGATGGCGTCACTGCGGGACACCTTCTCCGGAACGGCGGGGCCGTCCCCGGGATCGGGGGTCGCGGCCGCCGGGCCGGCCGTGAGCAGCGCGGCCAGGAGTCCGGCCGCGGCTGCGGCAACTCCCAGGCGTCTGCGCCGCGTTCGGGGATCGATCAACAGGGTCACTGCGTCCTCCCTTGTAGCCGTTCGCAGTTGAACGGTTCACGGACCCCAGAAGTATCGTCCGACCCATGCACTGATCAACAGATGGCAACGCACTCGTAATGAAGGTTTTCGATCAGTAACGTTCACCGGCGTGCTAGGACGGTCATGAAACACCCGTGAGGTGTCCGGCGATTCATGTGCCCCTGGAGGTCGATGTGTTGCTCCGTCGTACGTCCCGCGCGTCCCGTACGCCCCGCACACGCCGTGCGCTCCTGGGAGCGGCCTCGCTGGCGGTCGCCGTGCTCGTGCTCGGGGGCTGCGACTCCGGCTCGGCTTCCGCACCCAAGTCCGCCGCGACGAGCGGGCCTTCGGTGATCGCCCCCGGCAAGCCGGGCGAGGCGGCCGAGACACTCTCCGCCGCGGACGCCGCGAAGCAGCGCAACGAGGACGACTCCCCCAACACGGCGGACTTCGCCTACGCCCGGATGATGATCGAACATCACACCCAGGCCCTGGAGATGACCGCACTCGCCCCCAAGCAGGCAGCGTCGGGTCAGGTGAAGCGGCTCGCGGCGCGGATCTCGGCCGCGCAGGGGCCGGAGATCACCGCGATGAAGGGCTGGCTCACCGCCCACGACGGCGACAAGCGGGCAACGGAGCACCGGCACGAGGCGATGCCCGGCATGGCGACCGAGGCACAGCTGAGGGAGTTGCGCGCGGCGCGGGGCAAGGCCTTCGACGCGCTCTTCCTGAAGCTGATGATCACACATCACGACGGGGCGATCGCCATGGCCACGGAGGTGAAGGCCCAGGGCAACAACATCCAGGTCGAGGAGATGGCCGACGACGTGATCGCCCAGCAGACGAGCGAGATCAGCAGGATGCGCGCGTTGCGGTGAGGCTCGGAGACACCTCCGACGGCCGCCGGAACGATCACCACATGTATTCATGTCATGACTTTCCGTGCGGATGAACCCGTACGCGTATGTCGCGCGCCGCACCCTGTCAGCGGAGCGTCGGTGGTGCGATGCTGGAGCCATCAGCGATCTCCTCGAGCTGTTCGGGTTTCGGATTGGGAGTTCCGCCGTGCTGTATGTCGCCGTCGTCGGCTCGGGGCCCAGCGGGGTCTACACCGCCCAGAGCCTCGTCCAGAGCGGGCTGTCCGAGGTCCGGGTGGACGTCCTGGACCGGCTGCCATGCCCGTACGGCCTGGTGCGCTACGGCGTGGCGCCGGACCACGAGAAGATCAAGTCGCTGCAGAACAATCTGCGGGCGGTCCTGGAGGACGAGCGGGTGCGGTTCCTGGGCGGTGTCCAGGTCGGCCCGGGCGGGGTGCCCGTGACCCGGCTGCGGGAGCTGTACCACGCGGTGGTCTACTGCGTGGGCGCCGCCACCGACCGCCATCTCGGAGTGCCGGGCGAGGAGCTGTCGGGCAGTTGGTCGGCGACCGAGTTCGTGTCCTGGTACAGCGCGCACCCCGACTCCGCCACCGACGGCTTCGTGCTCGGCGCGCGCTCGGCGGTGGTCGTCGGCGTCGGGAACGTCGCCGTGGACGTGACCCGGATGCTGGCCCGCGGCGCGTCCGAGCTGAGCCCCACGGACGTGCCGCAGGCGGCGCTGAGCGCGCTGGCCGCGAGCAAGGTGACCGAGATCAGCATGATCGGGCGGCGCGGTCCCTCGCAGGCCCGGTTCACCACCAAGGAACTGCGCGAGCTCGGCTCGCTGCCGGACACCGAAGTCGTGGTGGATCCCGAGGAGTTGGCGCTCGATCCGCAGTACGCCGACCCGTCGGACCTGCCCCCCGCGCAGCGCCGCAATGTGGAGGTGCTGCGGGGGTGGGCCGCCGCGCCGGCGCAGGACCGGGCCCGCCGGATCCGGCTGCGCTTCTTCCTGCGCCCGGTCGAGCTGCTTCCCGACGAGGGCGACGGCACCCGGGTGGGCGCGGTGCGCTTCGAGCGCACGGCGCCCGACGGGCACGGCGGGGTGACGGGCACGGGACGGTACGAGGACATCGAGGCGCAGTTGGTGCTGCGCTCGGTCGGCTATCGGGGCGTCCCGCTCGAAGGACTGCCCTTCGACACGGACCACGGCACGGTGCCGCACCGCGCGGGCCGGGTACTGCGGGACGGCGTGGTCGCGCCGGGCGAGTACGTGGCGGGCTGGATCAAGCGGGGGCCGACCGGTGTCATCGGCACCAACCGGCCGTGCGCCAAGGAGACGGTGACCTCGCTCGTCGAGGACGCTCCCGAACTCATGCGACGGGAGCTGGCCGAGGATCCCCTCGCGGCGCTGCGGGCGGCCGGGGCGACACCGGTTCCGTGGGCCGGATGGGAGGCGATCGAGCGGGCGGAGGCGGAGCTCGGGGCCTCGCTCGGACGGGGCGTGGTCAAGCTGCCCGACTGGACGTCGCTGCTGGCGGCGGCGCGGACGGCGACTTCGCACTGAAGCGTCCCCGGCGGGGTCGGGCGCGACTCGGTGGGCATGACACATAGCGGCAACGGGCCGGAAATCAACAAACTGTTCAAGCCCCTTACCGTCTCGTGCTGTTCGGACGTTGCTCGCGCCGTCCGGCCGTCCCCGTCCCCACCCGCCGCTCCTGGAGTGCCCATGGCGACCACCGCACCCGCGCATCCCGTGCATCCCGTGCATCCCGTCGACGAGGTCCCACCCGTACGCCACCTGGCCGCCTTCGGGCTCCAGCACGTGCTCGCGATGTACGCGGGCGCGGTGGCCGTGCCGCTGATCGTGGGCGGGGCGATGAAGCTCTCGCCCGCCGACCTCGCGTATCTGATCACCGCGGACCTGCTGGTGTGCGGTATCGCGACCCTCATCCAGTGCGTGGGCTTCTGGCGGTTCGGTGTACGACTGCCGATCATGCAGGGCTGCACCTTCGCGGCGGTCTCGCCGATGGTCCTGATCGGGACGACGGGCGGCGGACTGCCCGCGATCTACGGATCGGTGATCGTCGCGGGGCTCGCGATCGTGTTGCTGGCGCCGGTCTTCGGCAGGCTGCTGCGCTTCTTCCCGCCACTGGTCACGGGCACCGTCATCCTGATCATCGGGGTCTCGCTGCTGCCGGTCGCGGGCAACTGGGCGGCGGGCGGAGTGGGCGCGAAGGACTTCGGGGAACCGAAGAACCTGGCGCTCGCGGGCTTCGTCCTGGCCGTGGTGCTGGCTGTGCAACGGTTCGCGCCGCCCTTCCTGGGCCGGATCGCCGTGCTGGTCGGCATCGCGGTGGGCCTCGCCGTGGCGGTGCCGTTCGGGTTCACGGACTTCGGCGGGGTCGGGGACGCCGACTGGGTCGGGATCAGCACGCCGTTCCACTTCGGCACTCCCACGTTCCACGCCTCCGCGATCGTGTCGATGCTGGTCGTGGCGCTGGTGACGATGACGGAGACGACCGGTGACCTCATCGCGGTCGGCGAGATGACCGACCGGAAGGTCGAGCCGCGCACGCTGGCCGACGGTCTGCGCGCCGACGGTCTCTCCACGGTGCTCGGCGGTGTGTTCAACACCTTCCCCTACACGGCGTTCGCGCAGAACGTGGGTCTGGTCGGCATGACCCGGGTGCGCAGCCGCTGGGTGGTGGCGACCGCGGGCGGCATCCTCGTCCTGCTCGGTCTGCTGCCCAAGCTGGGCGCGGTGGTCGCGGCGGTGCCGGCGCCGGTCCTTGGCGGCGCGGGTCTGGTGATGTTCGGGACGGTCGCCGCGAGCGGGCTGCGGACACTGGCCGAGGTGGACTTCAAGGGCAACAACAACCTGACGGTGGTGGCCGTCTCGGTCGCCGTGGGCATGCTCCCCGTCGGCGTGCCGACGATCTACGCGAAGTTCCCCGACTGGTTCCAGACGGTGATGAACAGCGGGATCAGCGCCGGGTGCCTGACGGCGATCGTCCTGAACCTGCTCTTCAACCACCTCCCGGGGAAGGCGGGTTCGGCCGGGGCCGCCGCCGAACCGAAGGCCGCCTCGGTCTGATCCCCACCGGTAGCCCCACCGGTGGCCCGGCCGGTCACCCAGCCGGTCACCCAGCCGTTCGCCGAGGTTCACCGAGCCGCTCGCCCTGCCGCTCGATCGCGGCGAGGACGCTGTCGAGGAACCCGGGGAACAGCGCGTCCAGGTCGGCTCCGCGCAGGGCGTTCATCTTGGCCGTTCCCCGGTAGACCTGCCGGATCACCCCGCTCTCACGGAGCACCCGGAAGTGGTGCGTGGTGGTGGACTTGGTGACCGGCAGGTCGAAGTGCGAACAGGAGAGCTCGTCGCCGACGGCGGCGAGCTCGCGCACGATCCGAAGCCGCATGGGATCGGAGAGCGCGTGCAGCACCGACTCCAGGCGGATCTCCGCACGCACGGGGTGCGGCAGGTCACGGCTGCTGCCGGCGGGGTCGGCGGTGGTCACGGTGGCTCCACTTCGTCCAGGAACCTCATCTTCGTCCAGGAACCTCAGTCTACGAGGATTGTTCGACATCTCTCATAGTTTGACACATGCCGTACTACGACGCCTATCGTACGAGGAGCAGCTCGGCACCCTCGACGAACGGAGTCCGCCGTGAGCACGCTCTTCGAGCCCTTGACCCTGCGCGAGGTGACCATCCCGAACCGGGTGTGGATGCCCCCGATGTGCCAGTACTCGGCCGCGCCGGAGGGACCCTCGACGGGCGCGCCGAACGACTGGCACTTCGCCCACTACGCCGCCCGCGCCACCGGCGGCACGGGGCTGATCGTCGTCGAGGCCACCGCCGTCTCCCCCGAGGGCCGGATCAGCCCCTACGACCTGGGCGTCTGGAACGACACCCAGGTCGAGTCCTTCCGCAGGATCACGCGCTTCCTCCGGAGCCAGGGCACCGTGCCCGCGATCCAGCTCGCGCACAGCGGGCGCAAGGCCTCCACCGACCGTCCCTGGAAGGGCGGCGCGCCGGTCGGCGAGGACGCGTACGGCTGGCAGCCGCTCGCTCCGAGCGCGCGGGCCTTCGACGAGCGGCACCCGGTGCCGACCGAGCTGACCGTGGCCGGGATCCGGGAGATCGTGGGCCAGTTCGCGGACGCGGCGCGGCGCGCCCTGGACGCCGGTTTCGAGATCGCCGAGATCCACGGCGCCCACGGATACCTCGTCAACGAGTTCCTCTCCCCGCACTCCAACCGCCGCACCGACGCGTACGGCGGCTCGTACGAGAACCGTGTCCGCTTCGCCCTCGAGGTCGTGGACGCCGTACGGGAGGTGTGGCCCGACGACAAGCCGCTGTTCTTCCGGATCTCCGCCACCGACTGGCTGGAGGAGGGCGGCTGGAGCGCCGACGACACCGTCCGCTTCGCGGGCGAACTGCGCGCACACGGCATCGACCTGCTCGACGTCTCCACCGGCGGCAACGTCTCGGGCGTACGCATTCCGGTCGGGCCGGGTTACCAAGTCCCCTTCGCCGCCCGGGTCAAGGCGGAGACCTCGCTGCCCGTCGCCGCCGTCGGTCTCATCACCGACGCCGAGCAGGCCGCGAAGATCCTCGCCAACGACGAGGCCGACGCCGTGCTGCTGGGACGCGAGCTGTTGCGCAACCCCTCGTTCGCACGCCTGGCGGCCCGTGAACTGGGCGCGGAGGTCCAGGTCCACGTCCCGGACCAGTACCACCGCTCCGTGTAGCGGTACCGCCACCCCGCGGTACCACCACCCCGCGCGGCCGTCCCGGGAGCGCGCCCTAGCGTGCCGCGTTCCGGTGCAACCGTCGTAGGACCAGCGCCAGTTGGAGGCGGAGCCGGCCGTGCGGGTCGTGGACCGGCCAGTCGAGCCAGTGCTCGGCCTGGACGAGGCGGTCCTGGAGTGTGGAGTGGTGCACGTTCAGCTCCGCCGCGGCGGCGCGCAGACTCGTACTGAAGGCGACCGCGTTCAGCGTGCTCGCCGCCCAGGGGGCCGTCGCGACGGCGTGTTCGAGGGCGCGGACGTCGGGGACGGGTTCCGTGGTCGGGCCGACCGTGTCCGCGAGCAGCGCGAGGCCGCCCAGCTCGTCCGCGTACACCGTGCGGGGGCCGGGGTCCTGGTCGGTGCCCTCCGCGGTGAACCGCAGGGCGATACGGGCGGCGGCCCACGACGCCGGAAGGTCCCGTACGGGCACCGCGGGGCCGATGCCCGCGCGACGGCCACCGGTGGTGGGCGTGCTGTCGCCGGTGGCGGGCACCGCTTCGACGAGCGGGCCGCCCTCGGCGGTCGCCACCACACGGGCGGCGGCCACGTCCCGCAGGCCGAGCCGGACGGCCGCCTGACGCCGGGCGTGCTCGGTGGCGGCGGCGTCCAGGAGCACCTCGACCGAGGCGGGGTCGGCCTGGCGGGCCTCCACCGGAGCCCGCCCGCGGGTCCTGTCCAGCACCACCCGGGCGGCGGCCGCGGCGCGCTCGAGGACCATCGCGTGGACCCCGTCGGAGACTCCTGTGCGCTCCAGCCAGACGGCAGGCGGTCCGTCCGGCGTCAAGGGGGCGGAGGGCCAGGCCGGGTCGAGCGGGCCGCCGTCGTCCCGGCGCGTCCCGTCGGCCTCGACCCGGACACGGACCCCGCGTTCCTCGTCGACCAGCCGGGCCGGGCAGCCGGACAGCACGGCCGCGCCCCGCACCAACGCCTCCAGACCCGCCCGGCCCTCGATCAGCCGGTCGAAGTAGGCGATCACCTGGAGTGCGGCACCCGCGTCGGGGTCGAGCGCCGCGAGCCTGCCCGCCAGCTCCTTCACCGAACTCACTCACCTCGCACGGGCCACCGGAAAGCGTCGCCCCTCATGCTCCGTCCTCCGGCGCCCGGTGCCAAGCCGTCACCGGCAGGAGGCCCGGTGGACGGGGTCAGTTCTCCAGGAGCCGGCGCAGCCAGCGCAGACGTGCGGCCTTGGTGTCCTGGGACAGGGCGGCCTGCGGCGCCATCAGGTCGTATCCGTGGAAGCCACCGGGCCACACGTGGAGTTCGGCCCGGCCGCCCGCCCGCCACAGGCCGCTCGCGTAGGCGACGGCCTCGTCCCGGAAGGTCTCGGCCGAGCCGACGTCGATGAAGGCCGGGGGCAGCCCGGAGAGGTCGTCGGCGCGGGCCGGGGCGGCGTAGGGAGAGACGTCCGGGCCGCCGCGGGCGTCACCGAGCAGGGCCGTCCACCCCATGTGGTTCGCCGCGCGGTCCCACACTCCGAGACCGGCCATCTGATGGCTGGAGGGGGTGTCGTTGCGGTCGTCGAGCATCGGGCACAGCAGCACCTGCCCCAGGAGCGCCGGTGTGCCGCGGTCCCGGGCGAGCAGGGCGACCGCCGCGGTCAGACCGCCCCCGGCGCTCGCGCCCGCGACGATGATCCGCTCGCGGTCGAACCCCAGTTCCCCGGCGTGCTCGGCCGTCCACTTCAATCCGGCGTAGCAGTCCTCGACGAGGGCCGGATGCGGGTGTTCGGGCGCGAGGCGGTACTCCACCGACACCACGGCCGTGCCCAGCTCCTCGGCCCAGTCGAGCATTTCCCCGACACCGGTGCGGTTGTCGCCGATCACCATGCCGCCGCCGTGCACGTTGTAGACGACGGGCACGGCCGCGGCGGCCCGGGTCGGCCGGCAGATGAGCAGGGAGATGTCCGGTGCGCCCTGCGGCCCGGGCACCGTGCGCTCCTCCACCTCGAAGGCGCCGTCCCGGGTCAGGTCCAGGTCCGCCCCTTCGGACAGTGCGATGCCCTCGCGCAGCGCCGGGATCATCTCGACGCTGAACGAGGACGGCAGCTGTTCGCGGATGATCTCGAGGGCGGCGGCGAGCTCCGGGTCGAACGGCGGGGGCGGCCCGACCCGGGAGCCCTGTGCCTCGGCGGACGGATTGGTGGTCATCGGCTCTCCCTGCGTCCGGGCCACGTCCCTGTGACCACTGACTGTCATCGTGCCGCGCGCCCGCGGTCCCACGGCAGCGCCGGACGGCGGAGAAGTCCCGCCGGACGGCGGGATGCCCGTCGCCGCTCGATCCCCGTCGCCGCTCACCCCTGTCGCCGTTCATCCCTGTCGGCGCTCACCCCTTTCGGCGCTCACCCCTTTCGGCGTCAGTCCCCGACCCGTACCAGCCCGCTCTCGTAGGCGAAGATCACCGCGTGGATACGGTCCCGGAGGCCGAGCTTGGTCAGGATGCGGCCGAGGTGGGTCTTGACGGTCGTCTCGCCGACGAAGAGGCGGCCCGCGATGTCCCCGTTGGCCAGTCCCCCGGCGACCAGGGCGAGGACTTCCCGCTCCCGCTCGGTGAGGGCGGCGAGGCGGCGGCGCTGGGCGGGCGTGGACGCGGACGCGGGCCCGTGCAGGACGAAGCGTTCGACCAGGCGCCGGGTGAGCGAGGGCGCCACCATCACCTCGCCCCGCAGGACCGCCCGTACGGTCACCAGGATCTCCTCGGCCGGGGCGTCCTTGACGAGGAAGCCGTTGGCGCCGGCCCGCAGGGCGGCGTAGGCGTACTCGTCGAGGTCGAAGGTGGTGACGACGAGGATCCGGGGCCCGTGGGGCTGCGCGCAGAGGTGCTCGGTGGCGGCGAGTCCGTCCAGACCGGGCATGCGTACGTCCATCAGGACGAGGTCCGGCTCCAGGGCGGCCGCGCCCGCGATCGCCGCGTCGCCGTCGGCGGCCTCGCCCACCACGGTCAGGTCGGGCTGGCTGTCGACGACCATGCGCAGCCCCATCCGGATCAGCTCCTGGTCGTCGCAGATCAGCACGCGGGACGGGGACGACGTGGGGGGTGGGGTCGAGGCCGGGATCGGGATCGGGCCGGTCATGGGGCCGCCCCGGTGGGCTCGGGCTCGGCGACGCGCAGGGTGGCGACGACCTGGTAGCCGCCGTCGGGTGTGGGCCCGGCGTCGACGCTCCCGCCGTACAGGGCGGTGCGTTCACGCATGCCGGTGAGACCGCGACCGGACGAGGGCAGCGGGGCGGGGCGCTCGGCGACGGCGCCCCCTGCGGCTGCTCCGGCTCCGGCTGAGTTCTCCACCCGCACGCGGACCAGCCGCCCGGGCCCCTGAGTGCCCGTGTCGACCCGTACGTGGATCGTGGCGTCCTGCGGCGCGTGCTTGACGATGTTCGTGAGCGCCTCCTGCACGATGCGGTACGCCTGCGCGGTGAGGTCCGCCGGAAGACCGCGCTGCTCGCCGCGCACGTCCAGCCGGGCACGCGTGCCGCTGGTGTTGAGGCGTCCGATCATCCGGCGCAGATCGGCCGAGAGGGGCTCGGGAGCCGCACCGGGGCCGCGGTCGCGGTCGGAGTCGGCGTTGTGGTCGGGGTTGTGGTCGGGATCGGCCGAGACGTCCGCGTCGGGCGTACGCAGCACCTCCAGCAGCCGGCGCAGTTCACCGAGGGCCTCGCGGCCGGTCGCACTGATGACGCCGAGGGTGCGGTCGACGACGGCGGGGTCGACATGCCGCATCAGCCTGCCGCCCTCGGCGTTCACCACCATCACGCTGACGCTGTGCGCGAGGACGTCGTGGATCTCGCGGGCGATGCGCGCCCGTTCCTCGGCGACGGCGACCCGGGCCAGGGCGAGGCGCTCCGACTCGACGAGTACGGCCCGGCGCTCGAACTCGGCGAGGTAGGCGCGCCGGGCACGGACGTACTCGCCGAACACCCAGGCCCCGGCCAGCAGCAGCCCCACCGCGAGCGGGGTGAGCCAGGCACCTCGGGCACCCGGACCCACGTACTCCCGCTGCCACGCGGGAATCCACAGCAGTACGCAGACGGCGGCACACACCACCGTCAGCGCGGCGGCCCGGCGCAGACCGCGCACGGTGAGGGTGGCCAGGACCGCGGCCAGGGCGACGGCGCCGCGCCCCGGCTCCTGTCCCCACACGTGTCCGAGGTACTGCGCCCAGAAGGCCGCCGTCACCAGGGCCGCGACGAGCACCGGCCGACGGCGGCGCCACAGCAGGGGCAGCACCAGGGCGACGTACACGCCCGCCTGTATCCAGACCGGCCGCCAGCCCGGCTCCGGGCGGATGACCGGGGGCACGGCCACCAGCACGACCAGAAGGACGTCCGTCAGCCACGGGTGGCCGCGCCGCCGGCGGGACAGGGTCTCGATCAGCCGATGCACCGCCTCACGCTATGACCGGGGCCCGCTCCGCCGCATCGTCCTGCGGGGCGTCACGGGGTCCTCCCGCGGTCGTACGCGCACCGGCCGGGGATACGACGTGCGGCCACCCGGCGCGCTTCCAGCATGGCGGCCATGTCGATCACCACCGAGTTCCTCAGACGGCCCCTCATGACCGGTGCCGTGGCGGCCAGTTCACGTCGGCTGGCCCACGCGATGACCGAGGGCATCGGTATAGAGCGAGCCCGGCTCGTCGTCGAACTGGGTCCGGGGACCGGGGTGTTCACCGACGCGATCCTCGCCCGGCTGGCGCCCGAGGCGCGGCTCGTCGCGGTCGAGCTCAATCCGGTGCTCGCGGCACAACTGTCGGCCGCACGGCACGACGAACGGCTGACCGTGGTGCGGGGATCGGCCGCCGAGCTGCCCGCCGCGGTGAGCGGACCGGTCGACGCGGTGGTGTCCGGGCTGCCGTGGACGGTCATGTCGCGGGAGCGGCGTGGGCACATCCTGGACGCCGTGAGCGGAGTCCTGGCGCCCGGCGGCCGGTTCACCACCTTCGCGTATCTGCACGCGGCCTGGACTCCGCCCGCCCGCGACTTCACCGCCGAACTGGCGTACCGCTTCGACCGGTTGGAACGCTCGCCCGTGGTGTGGCCGAACCTCCCACCCGCCTTCGTGCACCGGGCCACCAGGAGGCCGTGACGCCCGGCGCAGGTCGACGTATCCCATGCCGAAGCGTCCGCGAAGATCCCACGACCCGATGGAGACCCGACACGGAAGCGGTTGACGAGCGGAAACCCTACATACTGTAGGGTTTGCCTCATCGTGAGCCTCTTACGTCTCGGGGGACCCCCAAATGAAGGAACGTGACGACGGTCCGGCGGCGCCGAGCGACGGCACTTTCGAGCGGATCCTGGAGCGGGCCCTCCACTCTCCCGAGATCATGGCAGCCGTGGAACGCGTCGGCGTGGCGGACACGCGCGAGCGCCTGCGCGCCGAAGCTCTTCAGGCGCGCCCCTCGCTCTCCCTGACCGCCTCGGTCGAGTACGACCGGTACCTCCGACTGCGGGCGTCCGGGCGACATGAGGGACCCTCGAAGGCCGCCGTACGTGTCGGGGACGGCTCCGTGTCCGTCTCGGCCCTGCTCGTGCCGAGTCTCGGTGTCGTCGCCGCGGGTGTGTACGTCCTGAGCGGGTTCGACCTGCACGCCCTCGACGTACGCCCGCATCTGAACGACGGGCTGATCATGGTGGTGGTGATCCTGGCCGCGGTGACGGCGGGCGCGGCGCTGGGCGACCTCCTCTGGTCACTGGCGACGCGCGACCGCCCCACCTCGGAGGACCGCGATACCGAGGTGAGGCGTGCTCATGAGGAGTGGCAACTGGCCCTGCTGGAGCGGGGAGTGATGCCGTTTCTGCTCGGTACGCTGGACGGGGCGGCCTCCTGCCCGGCCCCGCTGCCGGCTCCGGCCCAACCCCCTGTTCACCCTTCGCTTCAGCCCTCCACGAGGGAGCGGCCCAGCCAGTCGGACTTGTCCTTCACCCCGGGCAGCGCGAAGAAGTAGCCGCCCCCGGTGGGGCTGATGTAGTCGACGAGCGGCTCGTCGATCAGACGCGTCTGGGTCGCCTCGAACTGACGGACCACGTCCTGCTGGTAGGAGCAGAAGGCCAGGCCCATGTCGAGGTTGCCCGCCTTGTCGACGCCCCGGTCGTAGTTGTATCCGCGGCGCAGGATCCGGGTGGTGTCGGTCTTCGCCGTACGGGGGTTGGCGAGCCGTATGTGGGCGTCCAGCGGGATCGCCTCGCCCTTGGGGTCCTTGGTGTAGCGCGGGAGGTCGGCCTCCTGGGCGCCGTCCAGCGGTGCGCCGGTGTCACGGCGGCGGCCTATCATCTTCTCCTGCTCGGTGAGCGAGACCCGGTCCCAGAACTCGACCAGCATGCGGATGATCCGGATGACCTGGTAGCTGCCGCCGACCGCCCAGGACGGTTCGCCGTCGGCCGCGGTGACCCAGACGAGCTTGTCCATCTCGCGGGACGAGGTCGTGTCGGGGTTGGCGATGCCGTCCTTGAACCCGAGGAAGTTGCGCTGCGCGCCGGTGGGACGGGACGGGTTCTGGAAGCCGTCGATGCGCCACTTGATCTGCATCGCGCCGCGGGTGTGCCGGGTGATGTCGCGCAGGGCGTGCAGCACCGTGTCGGAGTTGGCGGCGCACAGCTGCAACGACAGGTCGCCGTGGCACTCGGCGGCGTCGAGGTTGTCGTTGGGGAAGGTGCGCATCGGCTTGAGGTGGCGCGGCATGCGGTCGGCGAGGCCGTAGCGGTCGTCGAAGAGCGAGGCGCCGACGCCCACGGTGACGGTGAGGTCGTCCGCGGGCAGGTCCGGTCCCAGCAGACCGCTGTCGGAGGGCGGTGCGCCCACGCCGAGGTCGACCGGGGTGCCACCGGTGGTCAGGAAGCGGGCCCGTTCGGTGATCGTGCGCAGCAGGGCGGCCAGTTGGGCGCGGTCCTCGGCGATGACGTCGAAGGAGACGAAGACGGCGGCCGTGGGCGCGGGGGTGGTGATGCCGGCCTGGTGGACGCCGTGGAAGGACACTTTGCCGCTGCCCGAGTCGGCCGCCGCGGCGGGAGTGCTGCCCGCGGCCACCTGGGCCCCGACGAGCCCGGCGCCCGCCAGGGCGGCTCCGGCCGCGCCGACGCCGAGGGCGGTCTTGGTGAACGTACGGCGGCCGAAGGGGCAGCCGCCCTGCGCGGCCTGGTCGTCCTGGCTCGGGGTCGTCATCGGGGGAGGTCCTCTCCTGTGGGCACATGGTCCCGGTACTGCGGGGGCGGTGGTTCGGTGCGAGTGGGCCGACGGTCCGGGGTCGGCGCCGCCGGCCTGCCGACGCGACCTTGGGGCTGCTCACGCGGCCTTGGCGTCGCTCAAGCAGGCACTGCGGTCGCTCAAGCTGGCGTTGGGCCGCTCACGCGGCCTTGCGGATCTCCAGGAGGTCCGGGATCGGGGCGAGCTCTTCCAGCAACTGGCCGACCGCGCCGTCGAGGCGCTGCCGGTCGGTGTCGGACAGCTTGTCCAGCGGCGTCCAGGTGCCGTCCTCGGCCCGCTGGGCGAGCACCAGTTGCTCGGTGCGCCGCATCCACGTGTCGACGGCCGGGATCACCTTGGCGTTGCGCTTGTCGATCAGCGGTCGGAGCAGGGTGAGCAGTTCTCGGGTGCCGTCGAGGTTGGCCTCGGTGGTGGCCAGCTCGGTGCCGCTGCCGTAGTCGGCGTTGCCGCTCAGTTCGCGGTGCAGGGTGTTCTCGAGGATCTCGTGGCTGCGCAGCGGGAGGTCGGCCGGGTCGAAGTCCTGCTTCGGGAAGTCCTTGCGCAGGGCGTCCACATCGGCGGCGAGCTGCTTGGCGTACGGCGCGAGGGTGGCGGCGGACTGGCCGTGCCACAGGCCGTACTCGATGCGGTGGAAGCCGGTGAAGGCCGGGTCGTCGACCCCGCCCGCGAGTCCGGCCGTACGGCCGTTGATCTTCGCGTCGAAGTCGGCGAACGTTCCATAGGCGGCGCCGAGCGAGGCGTACCGCGTGTGCGCGGGCAGCCAGTCCTTGCGGGCCTGGTCGAGCTTGTCGGCGTCGAGGTCGCTCTGGAGGGTGCGCGTCTTCGTCTGCAGGTCGGCCAGACCCTGGTCGACGTACGCCCGGTAGGCGGCCAGCGGTGCGGCGAGGTCCTTCTCGGAGACCGGCAGTACGGCCTGGACGGAGCCGCCGCCCGCGCTGACGCGCACGGCGGCCGAGGTGACGGCCTTCCCGCCGTTGGGCACACAGCGCCAGGCGTACGAGCCCGTCCCGACGGTGGCGATCAGCGCGCGGGTGGTGCCGGGGGCGATGCCCTCGACCTCGCCGTAGACGGCGTTGCTGACCGGGTCGATCAGATAGATCTCGGAGGTACGGGAGCCGCTGTTGCGCACCTGGAAGGTCTGCCGACCCGGCTTGGGCGCGCTGAAGCCCTTGCCGCAGTCGGCCGCGGACACCTCGACGACGGGCGTCCCGGACGCGGGCTTTCCGCCGCTGGCGGCGATGGTGATCCCCGCGATGAGCGCGGGCACGGCGACGAGAGCGGCGGGCACCGTCCAGCGGGGGAAGCGACGGGGGGTGGACGGCGTGGCCACCGGGGGCTCGGCGTCGTCGGCGGGAGCGGACGCCTTCTCGGGGCTGGACGAAGCAGGCTCGGCGGCGGGCTCTCCTTCGGAGGTGTGCTCGCCTTCGGCGGCGGACGTCACGGACGGGCCGGCCTCGATCGCGGCCGACGTGGCGGCCTTGTCGGCGTCGGCGGAAACAGAGCCGGCCTCACCGCCGGCCGGAGCGGGCGCGGCGGACCGCTCGGCCTCGACGGCGGTCGACGCGACGGCACTCCCGGCGCCCGGATCGGAGTCGGGGTCGGCGGGACTCCCGGCCCGCGTGGCGGCGGGCGTCGCGGGCTGCTCCGCCTCGGCGGAGTCGAGCGGCACGGACACGCGCTCGGCTGCCCCCGCGACGTCCGTCGCGGCGAGCACCGCGGGCTTCGCGCCCCCGGCGGGTGCGGACGCCCCGGCCGTCGGCTCGGCGGCCACCGCGGCGCCGGACGCCGCGGGCACCGGCTTCGCCGGGGCCGCCCCGCGGACGCCGCGCACGAACAGCGTCATCACGATCGCCAGGTACGAGCCGTAGACACCGACCTGAAGCCAGGTCATCTGCGGGGTGAGGTTGAGCGTGCCCTGGACGGCGGTGACGTACCAGGAGGCCGGGTCGAGATGCGCCGACAGATCGAAGGCGTATGACGTGCCGCCCGGGATCACCGTGGCTTCCTGGAGGTCGCGCATGCCGTAGCCGAGGACGCCCGCGGCGATGACGATGAGCACGGCACCGGTGATGCTGAAGAACCGCGTGAGGTTGATGTGCAGGACGCGCCAGTACAGGCCCCAGCACAGCGCCGCGGCGAGCAGCAGTCCGACCGCCGCTCCGGCCAGCGGACCCGACGAACTCCCCGCGGCCTGCGCGGTGGTCCACAGGAACAGCGCGGTCTCCAGGCCCTCACGGCCGACGGCGAGGAACGACGTGGCGATCAGTACGCCCGCGCCCATGCCCAGCGCGGCGGTGACCTTCTGCTTGATCTCGCCGGAGAAGGTACGGGCCGAGCGCCGCATCCAGAACACCATGGCGGTGACGAACACGACCGCGACCAGACTCAGCGTGCCCCCGAACGCCTCCTGCGACTTCCCGGGCAGGTTCGCCGCCGTGAACGTGAGGACCGCGCCGAAGCTCATCGACAACCCGATGGCGGCGGCAACTCCCGTCCACACATGGGGCAGTCGGCCGCGCTGGTCGGACCGTACGAGCGTGGCGACCAGAACCGAGACGATCAGTCCCGCCTCCAATCCCTCACGCAGACCGATCAGAAAGCTGGGAAACGCGTCGTCCCACACCTCGGGCCTCTCTCCGATGCAGCAAATACCAGGCCGGACGGCCAAGGGCGGGGCTTAGTGTAGGCATGCCTAACTAGCGGTCAAGAGAGCGTGCAAATCCCGACACAGCGGACGCGGATCGCACGCCGGGCCCGGGTCGGCCGCATCGAGAGCGGATCGGCCGATATGTCGTCGCGGGGGCCGCACAGGGCAGGCATCACGCCTCTGAGCTGCGATAACACGAGAGCGGCAGGCAAGGGGCCCTGCGTCCGCGCCCATACGCGCGGCGGACGGCGACAGCCCGGCGGCGCGGTCGCACCCCCGTCACGGACGATCCGTCCGTGCTTCGATTCTTACCAGTTACTTACCCCGCCGCACCGCCCGGACCAGGCAATCTTTCCCCGCAACACACCTGACCGCCACTCGTTAAGACCCTCGGCGGCAATCCTCACCGCGACCACAACTCACCTTTTCCTTACAGCATGTAGGGTTTCCCCGCTCTGCCCCACTCAGGGAACACACAGAGTTCGCCGCCCCCGCTCCCGCAGCTTTCCCCCACCGCCCTCTCCCCAAGGTGATGCTCCACGGTGTCTGCACAACAGCCAGTACTCGTCCCGGAACAAAGGAACTCGAAGTCGCGCCGGACGGCCCCGACCGGACGGCCGGCCATAGGCGACCGGCTACGACCACGGGCGGCCGCGGCCACGGTCTGGTACCTGCGGCTGCTCGCGCTGCTCAACCTGGTGGCGGTCACGTCGCTGCCGTTCCGGGAAGAGGTCCACGAGCACAACGGAGGTGAGTTCTTCACCCCGTACCTGGCCACCGCCGGGCTGGTCTCGGCCGCGCTGGCGCTGTTCCTGGCCCTCGTGATGCGGCGCCGCAAACGGGCCGCGTGGATCTTCAACATGCTGCTGGCGGGACCGCTCTTCGGGCTGTACGTCCTGGCCCTCACGCAGGAGCAGTACCGACAGCACGGCTTCAACTGGTTCTCGACCGTGTTCACCGGGCTCTTCGTCGTCGCGCTGCTGGTGGGGCGCAAGGAGTTCCAGGCCGTCGGGGACCGCTCCAACCCCCGGCTGGCGCTGGCCGTCGGTGCCGGCGGCTTCCTGGTCAGCGGCACCCTCGGAACGCTGCTGGTGAGCGCCACCAACAAGGTGTCCGGGGCGCCGCTGACCGACCGGATCGCGTACACGCTGCTGCGCGGGGTCAGCGTCGGCCCGCTCGCCGACCGCCTCGACTCGGTGGTCGCGCCCCGCTGGGTGGACGTGATCGTCAACATCCTGATCGCGGCCTCCTTCCTGCTCGTGCTCTACGCCTGCTTCCGCGCCCCGCGCGGGCGGGAACTCCTCGGCGAGGACGACGAGCGACGTCTGCGCGACCTTCTCGCCAAGCACGGTGAGCGGGACTCACTGGGCTACTTCGCGCTGCGCCGCGACAAGGCCGTCATGTGGTCCCCGAGCGGCAAGGCGGCGATCGCCTACCGGGTGGTCGGCGGTGTGACCCTTGCCTCCGGCGACCCGATCGGCGACCCCGAGGCCTGGCCCGGCGCGATCGAGGCATGGCTGCACGAGGCGCGGCGGCACGCCTGGACGCCGGCCGTGATGGGCGCCGGCGAGGAGGCCGGCACGATCTACGCCCGGCATGGCCTCGACGCCCTCGAACTCGGCGACGAAGCCATCGTGGACCGTGCCGACTTCACCCTCGAAGGACGCGCGATGCGCGGAGTGCGCCAGGCGCACAACCGCATCCGCCGGGCCGGTTACACCGTCGGCATCCGCCGCCACGAGGACATCCCCGAGGCCGACATGGCCACCCTCATCGACAAGGCGGACCACTGGCGGGACGGCGAGACCGAGCGCGGGTTCTCGATGGCGCTCGGCCGGCTCGGCGACCCGGGCGACGGCCGGTGCGTGATGCTGGAGTGCCGCGACAGCCAGGACGAACCGCGGGCCGTGCTGAGCTTCGTACCGTGGGGCGACAAGGGGCTGTCGCTCGACCTGATGCGCCGGGACCGTGACTCCGAGAACGGCCTCATGGAGTTCATGGTCATCGAACTCCTGCTGCGCGCCGAGGAGATCGGGGTGCAGCGGGTCTCGCTGAACTTCGCCATGTTCCGTTCCGTCTTCGAGCGCGGCTCCCGGCTGGGCGCCGGACCGGTGCTGCGTCTGTGGTGCTCGGTGCTGACGTTCCTCTCCCGCTGGTGGCAACTCGAGTCCCTCTACCGGGCCAACGCCAAGTACCGGCCCATCTGGGAGCCCCGTTACCTCCTGTTCGAGAAGAGCAGCGACCTCCCCCGCATCGGGATCGCCGCCGCCCGCGCGGAGGGCTTCCTCACCCCGCCCGCGCTGCCCGCGCTCGGCCGACGTCCACTGCTACGGGCGCCGCGGGGGCGGTCACAGCCCCCGCACGGCAGCGGGCAGGTCCCCGGACAGCAGCGCGGTTCCTCGACCGACACCTCGTCGGCCAGGTAACTCCTCGGGCCTGTTCGAGGTACGGGCGCCGGGGCACGCGCACCCGGCGCCCGCCATGTCGCAGTCGTCCGACGTTCACGTCGTCCGGAACCGATGCGACCGATCACCGCGCCCGCCCCCGGACGGGTCGACGCCCTCAACACCTATGCGGACAACCCTGGCGGGGCGGCTCAGTGGCCCCGGTGGCCCCGGTGGCCCCGGTGGCCGCGAACATCCACCCGGACGAGCTGGAGCGCTGCTTCGGGCGCACCAAGTCGTGAAAGATGCCTCCGTCCAGGTGACTTGGGAACTTCTTTACCGATGCCGTCAGTTCTGATCACACCGGCTCGGGGCACGTTCCGAGCCGGTTCGGAACGATGAGTGCGATCAGTGAAGGAGCCACACCGACATGGTGTTCAAACGGCTGCTCGGGGCGATGGGCGCAGGCGGCCCCTCGGTGGACACGGTTCTCGACGGCGGCGCGGTGGCGCCCGGCGGGATCCTGTCCGGGCAGGTCCATCTCCAGGGTGGCAGCGCGGACGTGGAGATCGAGCACATCGGGCTCGAACTGATCGCCCGGGTGGAGGCCGAGTACGAGGACGGGGAGAGCGAGGGCGCCGTCGTCTTCGAGCGGTTCACGGTCGGCGGCGGTTTCCGCCTCGCCGAGCAGGAGCGCCACAGCGTTCCGTTCAGCGTGTCCCTGCCGTGGGAGACACCGGTCAGCGAGCTGTACGGGCAGCCGCTGGGCATCGTCCTCGGTGTGCGCACCGAGCTCGCGGTGGCCGGCGCGAGGGACAAGGGCGACCTGGATCCGCTCGCGGTGCGTCCGCTGCCGGTCCAGGAAGCGGTCCTGGAGGCGCTGGGGCAGCTGGGCTTCGGCTTCAAGTCCGCCGACCTCGAACACGGCCACATCGGGGGTACGGGGCAGCAGCTGCCCTTCTACCAGGAGATCGAGCTGACGCCCGCGCCGCAGTACGCGCACGTGGTGAACGAGATCGAGCTGACCTTCCTCGCCACCCCGGCCGGCATGGAGATCGTCCTGGAGGCCGACAAGCGCGGCGGGCTCTTCGAGCCCGGGCAGGACGCCCTCACCCGCTTCACGGTGAGCCATCACGATGTCGGCACACGCGACTGGAACAGCGAAGTCGACGGCTGGATCAGGCAGTTGGTCGAACACCGGGCGTCGTACGGCTCTCACGCCACGTACGGCCACGCCGATCCGTATGCCGCCGGAAGCGAGTACGGGCATCACTCGGCCCATGGGTCTGGCCATGCGTCCGATCATGAGTCCGGCCATGGGTCCGGTCATGAGGGCCACCGCTCCGGGCCCGGCCTCGGTACCGCGGTCGCGGCCGGCGCGGCGGGGCTCGCGGTGGGAGTGGTCGGCGGCCTGGTCGCGGCCGAAGTCGTCGACGAGGTGGGCGACTTCTTCGAGGGCGACGACGACGAAGGCGGCGAAGAGGACTGAGTCCTCAGACGTGTCCGTGTCCGGGGGCGGTGTGCGCCGTCCCCGGACACGGACCACATGGGCTCAGTGCGCGGCGCTCGGAGCCTCGGTCGTCGCCCGCGGGGCGGCCTGCTCGGCGGAGTTCTTGATGATCGCCGTGGGGGTCACCGGAGCCGTGCCCTGTTCGGCGGTGGCGGCGGACGCGGGGTTCTCGTCCTTCATCGCCTTGGTCTCACTCTTGAGGATGCGCATCGACTTGCCCAGCGCACGGGCGGTGTCCGGCAGCTTCTTCGAGCCGAACAGCACGATGAGCACGATCGCCACGATCAGCAGGTGCCAGGGTTCCAGTCCGTTGCGGAGCATCGCGCGCCCGCCTTTCTTCGCCTCGGTCGAGGGCACGCCCCACTGGCCGCCACCCACTTGATGATTGCTGCTTTGCGCAACAGTACAACCATGGGTGCGGATCGGACGGCTCCCGGCTCCCCCTTCCGCCCCCCTTCCGTTCCCGTTCCGCTCCTGTTCCGCTGCTATTCCGTGCGCAGGGCGACGGCACTGCGGATCCGGGCGGCCCAGCCCGCGGACAGCGGCGCGCCCGGGGCGGCGAAGCCGTCGGGGGCGATCTGGCCGCGTACCGGGTGGTGCAGGAGGCGTTGACGAACATGGTGAAGCACACGGTCGGCGCCAAGGCGACAGTGACGGTCGAGTACGGCATCGACGTGGTCGCGGGGGCATCACCCTCCGCCCGGTCGAACGCCACGCCCGCCGGTCCCCGGAGACGACCGCGCTCCCTCCCGACCTGGCCCGTCGACCCCGCGCGAACTCGAAGTCCCGCGTCTGCTCGCCCAGGGCCTGAGCGACACCGAACTCGCCACCCACCTCCACCCGGCCGAGGCGACGGTCAAGACCCATGTCGCCCGCGTCCTGGCCGAACTCGGCCTCCGCGACCGCGTCCAGGCGGTCGTCACGGCGTACGAAGCGGGCCCGGTCACGCCCGGCACCATGGCGAGGAACACGTAGGACCGACGGGTTCCGGCCGGCAACTCCCGCTTTGTTTCTACAGTGATGTAGTTTTTTTGATGTCGATCCATCCAGTGCCGGGCGTCCACTCGCCCGGCCGATGGCAGCACGGAGGAGAGCAGCGTGGGAGTTTCCCTGTCCAAAGGCGGCAATGTCTCGCTCAGCAAGGAGGCACCGGGCCTGACCGCGGTCCTGGTCGGCCTGGGCTGGGACGTGCGGACCACGACGGGCACCGACTACGACCTCGACGCGTCCGCGCTGCTGGTCGACGAGTCGGGCAAGGTCCTCTCGGACCAGCACTTCGTCTTCTACAACAACCTGAAGAGCCCGGACGGTTCGGTCGAGCACACCGGCGACAACCTGACCGGTGAGGGCGAGGGCGACGACGAGTCGATCAAGGTGAACCTGGCCGGCGTACCGGCCGAGGTCGCCAAGATCGTGTTCCCGGTCTCGATCCACGACGCCGACGCGCGCGGACAGAGCTTCGGCCAGGTCCGCAACGCGTTCATCCGTGTCGTCAACCAGGCCGGCGGCACCGAACTCGCGCGCTACGACCTGTCGGAGGACGCCGCGTCCGAAACCGCGATGATCTTCGGCGAGTTGTACCGCAACGGCACGGAGTGGAAGTTCCGCGCGGTGGGCCAGGGGTACGCCTCGGGTCTGTCCGGGATCGCCTCCGACTTCGGCGTCGGAGTCTGACGCGTCCCACCGGTTCCCCGCCGTCCCCGCCGCCCCTCGCCTCGAGGCGAATCCCCTGGGCGCGGGCGGCGGGCCCCCGCCACCTCTGTCGCCGGAACACGCCCCAAAAGGCACACGTGACTGTCAGTGCCTTGGTGCACACTCACGATGAGTTGTCGTACGCCTGGGGAGGATGCCGTGTTCACGGGGATGGACGAGGTCGGCTGGGCCTCGATGAAACATGCCTATGGAAGCGCCGAGGACGTCCCGGAGTTGCTCCGGGGACTGGCCTCCGCGTGCCCTCAGGAGCGTGAGAGAGCGCTCGACGGGATGTACGGAGCCGTGCACCACCAGGGCGACGTCTACGACTCGACGCTCGCCTGCATCCCGTTCCTGTTCGAACTCGTCGGGCATACGGAACTCCACGACCGGGGCGGCGTCGTGGAGCTGCTCGTCAGCATCGGCGGTGGGGACGCCTTCGACGACGGTCCGCTCGAGGACGGGGACGGAGCTGAGGGCAACTACGCCATGGCCCGCACGGCGGTACGGTCGGGCGCCGCGGCCTTCATCGGCCTGCTCGCGGACCGGGACCCGGAGGTGCGCCGGGCGGCACCGACGGCGCTCGTGCGGTTCCTCGGCCAACCGGAGCACGTCCTCGGGCTGTTGACGGGACGACTCGAGGAGGAAGAGGAAGAACGGGTCCGGCCGGCCCTGGCCGAGGGTCTGGGGCTGTTCGCGCGCCTGCACCCCGCGTCCGCCGCTCCCGCGGTGGAGTACCTGGTCGAACTCGGTGCCGCTCCGCACGACCCCGGGCTGCGGCTCGCCGCCCTCGGCCAACTCGCCGGCTGCGCACCCGATCGCCTTCCAGCCGACCTCGTGCCCACGGTCGTCGCACTGCTCCGGGCCAGATCACAACGCCCCCGGGTGCCGGAGCAGCCCGAGCGGCCCGACACCGACACCCTCATCGGCCACCTGCGCCGCCTGCGCCCCGCCGACGAGGAGGGGGGTCATCTCCTGCGGACCCTGCACACCGCGCTCGGCGGCCGGACCGCCGACCGGATCGCCCTGCTCAAGGGGCAGTTGAGCAGCGACGAGTCGGCGGACCGGTGCAACGGCGTGTGGATGGCGGCGGGGCTGTTGCGTGAATGGCGGGGCTCGTACGAAGAGCTGGTCGCGTCGATCGGCGAACAGGTCGTCATCGAGGAGCAGCGGCTGCGCGATGCCGCGGCCTCCGTCCTGGAGACACTCTTCGGTCTGGCCGCCCCGGCCGCCGACCACCTGGCCGCCCTGGTGGCGACGGGCCCCGAGCACCGAATACGCCAGTGGGAGCGCGGGGCGCCGACCCTCGGCGCCCCGCTCAAGGCGCTGGCCAGAGCCGGCGATCCGCGCGCGGTGGCGGTGCTCGCCGAGGTGCTGGACGGGCCGGTCGTGCCCCCCGATACCGGTTACGAAGTCCAGCACTTGGGCCCGGCGGCGGCCACACTCGCTCCACTGCTGCGCGAGCGCCTCCGCGAGGTCCCCCTCGACGCACTCGACACCTACGACCGTGCGGTGCCGCTGCTGTTCGCGCTCGGCAGGCTGGGACACGCGCCTGCGGTACCGGAGATGCTGCGGCTGCTGCATGGGGCGCCGGAGGGGCTGCGGAGCCGGGAGTGGCTCGTGCGGGCGATCGCCGACGCGCTCGGCAGATTCGGCCCGGACGCGCGGGAGGCGATACCGGCCCTGCGCGAACTGCTGGACGGGGGGAGCGCGGTGGCGGCGGCCGATGCGCTCTGGTCGCTGGAGGGCGACGCGGAAGCCGTACTGCCGACGCTGCGAAGAGAATTGGTGGAGGAACCGCTCCACGCACGCAACGCGGCCGACGCACTGGGCCGACTGGGGCCCGCGGCCCGGCCCGCCCTGCCGGCACTGCGCGGCATGGCCGACTCCGGGAAGGTGTGGCTGCGTGCGAGTGCCGCGGGCGCCCTGTGGGACATCGCCGGGGATCCAGGACCGGTCCTCCCCGCGCTCCGCTCCGCCTGGGAACAGAACGCGCACACCCGCACCCTCCTCGCCGACTGTCTGACCCGGATGGGGCCGGCGGGCGCGCCCGCCCACGATCTGCTCCGTACGGAACTCGCCACGCCGCGGCGGCACCAGGCACGCGCCGGCGGATACGGCAGCCACGACATCGCCGAGGACGAACAGCTGCTGCGTGCCTGCCGCGCCGCCCTGGACGCCGCGTAGAAACCGCAGCTCAAGGCCGCTTGAGCACAGCCCTTCGGGGCGTTGTCAGACCCCTCCCCTACTGTGATCACCATCGCCGACAGGTGGGTTCGGGAGGGGTCCTGTCATGGGTTGGATCGAGACATCCAGTGGGTACGCCGTCACATTGGACGGCGCACAGGTGCGGTGCCGCAACGCGGCAGGACGCATGCTGAAGCAGGTGCCCGCGAAGCTGCGGGACGACGTGGAGGTCGTCCGGCTGCGGCAGTTGGCCGAGTGGCTGGAGCGGCATGAGCGGGAGTGCCGCTCCCAGGTGGACACCTGGATCGTCCGCTCCCTGCCCGTGCCGACGGACCTGCTGGCCCGGGTGTGGCCCGACGCCGCCTGGCAGGCGGCGCTGCGGGACCTGGTGGTGGCGCCGGTGGACACGGACGGCACGGTCGCGCTGGAGCGCACCGGATTCCTGCGGGACGCGGATCCGGAGCAGGGCCTCGGCGTGGTCGACCTGGACGGCGACTCGGTCCGGCTCGCCGCGCGGACGGTGGTGATACCGCATCCGGTGCTCCTCGAAGACCTGGAGGAGCTGCGGGAGTTCGCGGCGGAGCTCGGTGTCGAGCAGGGCGCGGGCCAGTTGTTCCGAGAGGTCTGGCCCCGGCCGGACGAGAGGGACGGCGCCGCCTTCGAGTGGAGTGCCTACGCGGGCGGGAAGTTCGAGGAACTGCGGCACGCGACCGCGCGGGCGGGTTCGTACGGCTATCGGGTGCGCGGCGGGTACGCGGTGTGCCCGCTGATCGAGAACGGGGTCGCGGTGGAGGCGGCCTACTGGATCGGCGCCGACTACCCGGAGTCCGAGACCCGCACCGGCGGCCTGGAGTGGCGGGCCGCGGGCGGCCGCCGGCTGCCATTGCGGGAGGTGGGGCCGGTCGCCTGGTCGGAGGGGGTTCGGATGGCGGCTTTGGTGTACGCGGGGCGTGTGGTGAACGGCGAGGACGAGGAGGGGGAGCTGTGAGCGGGGATCAGCTGCTGGAGTCGGGAGCGGTACTGCCGCTGGGCGAGGGTGCCGGCGATGTGCTGACGGCGCGGACGTACGGGCATCCCGTACTGGAGGGGCGCACGGTGGTGCGGCTGGTGCCCGAGGCGATCGGGCCCGCCGAGGACCTCGCCCTGGAGTACCTGGGCTTCGGTACCGCCGACGCGGCGCCGGTGGGCCGGGTGAGGCGGCAGTCGCTGGGTTTCCCCGCCTGGGCGCTGGTCAACGACCCGGTGAACGGGCACCATGCGCTCGCCGTGGTCAAGGAGATGGAGCGGCTCACCCGGATGGTGTCGAGCAAGCCGGGCCACGCCAAGGACGGCTTCGACGAGATCGGCGCCCGGCTGGACCGGTCGGTGCCGCACTTCCTGCCGACGTACTACGAGCAGGTGGCCCGGTTGTTCTTGGGGGCTGAGTCGCGCCAGCACGCCGCGTCGTTCTTCGGCAAGGCCCGGGCCGCCGAGCAGCGGCACGCCCTCGACGTGGACGAGGACCGGCTGCGGGAGGTGTTCCTGGAGTTCGCCGGAGCGGGCGCGCTGAGCGGGAAGGCACTGCGCGAGCACGCCAAGGGCCTGGCGGCACGACTGTCCGGCACGGATGCGTACGACCAGTTCAGGACGCTGTCGTCGCAGCGCTGCGCGGCCGGGATCGCTCCCTACGCGGGCATGCTGGAGGATCTGCGGCGGCTGGCGAAGGGGGCGGGACTCGACCCGCGCGCCGAGGAGCGGGCGCTGCTCGCCGAGATCCTCCCCTCGGGGGCCATGAACCGCGCGGCCGGGAGCTTCTGGAACTCCGCGCTGCCCGCTCTGGCGGAGCTGGCGCACGAGGATCCGGCGGTACGGGAGCGGTTGTTGACGCTGATGCCGTCCACGGGCGGTGATCAGCGCGAGGAGTTCGACGCGGCGTGGCTCGCGCTGCTCGACGCCTGCGGGGCGATCGGTCTGCTGCTCGACGGCACGGTCGACGCGGCCGACTGGATGAGCTCCTGGGACCGGCACCGTCAGCGCGGCTGGCGGCAGCGCAAGCGGCTCGTCGAGGAGCTCGCCCTGGTGGAGCGGCTGGCGCCCCGGCTGATCGCCGACGGCAAGCCGGTGCGGCTGCTGCGCGAGCAGGGCTGGAACTCCTACGTGGATCTCGACCTGCTGGACACCGCCCTCGCGGCGGGCGTGCCGGTCGCCGACCCCTCCCCTGAGACCGAGGGGCTGGAACTGCGCTACTGGACGGACGACGAGCGCCCGGGCCGCCGGGACCTGGCCACGGTCGCCACCGACCCGCGCTTCGCTCCCCTGTTGCGCAGGGCGGTGGAGAGCCTCTCCCTCGTGGACGGACCCGCGTCCGGACCGTCGGTCCGCGTGCGGCCGCTCGCGGACCATCCGGCGCTGCGCACGGCCGTGGCGGGCTGGCTGCGGGACCGTGCCGACGCACTGGCCGAGCCGGTCGGCCTGCCGGGGCTCGACGAGCTGCTGGCCAAGGTCTCCCGCTTCTCGGCACCCGCCGTACTGGCGACAGCACCGGAGGCCGTCCGTCGGATCGTCGGATTCGATCCCGCCCCGGTCCTGGGCCGCACCCTGCGCGCGGGCATCCTCGACGAACTGGGCTGGCCCGCCCTCGAAGAGGCCCTGGACACCCTCGGCAGGGTCACTCCTCCGGCGAGTGGACCACACCCGTGGCAGCATCAGCACGGCCGGTCGTACCAGTACGCGGACGCCTGGCCCGCGCTGATCGTCCGTGTCGAGACCCAGGTCGCGCTGGCCGGCCCCGACGCGCTGCTCGACGCGCGGACGCTCACCCTGCCGTCCCAGGGGCGACAGTACGGCGAGCCGACGGTGCGTCATGTGGACGGCCAGTGGCTCATCGCGTCGGGGTACGGGAACGAGCAGCGGGCCGTCTGGTCCGGGCGCCCCGCCGACGTGTTCAAGCCGACGGGCCTGCCGGGCGGCTGGTACGGCGGCCACCCGGTGTCGCTCGCGCTGCCCGACGGCGGTCGCTGTTTCGGCGGTCGGCCCGTGCACGCCGGGGACACCACGTTCGCCGAGCAGCGCCGCGAGATCGCCTCGGACGGCATCTCCTACTGGGTGCTGCACGAGAACCGCTGGCACGAGTACGACCCCGCGTCCGCCAAGCGCGGCCGGATGTCGGTGCCCGCGTTCTTCGACTCGGCGCTCGCCGACGCCCGCCCGGGCATCGTCCTCACGCAGACGGACTGCCGTCTGCTGCCGGTCCAGCCGGGTCTGGAGGGCTCGCCGTTCGGCAGCAAGGACGGGCTGCTCGGCTGGTGGGTGACGCACGACCAGAACTCCGGTGCCTGGACGGCCTGTTCGGTCGACGGGAACCGCAGCCCGGCGACCACCAAGGGCGTTCCGGCCCCGCCCCTGCGCCTGCCGGGCGGCGCCGTCCTGCACCCCGTACAGACGGGCTGGAACCGCACGATCGTCGAGCTGTGCGACAGGGACGGCCTGTCGCTGGCCCGCGTCCAGCTGGGTGACCGCGGCAGCGCACATGCGGCGGGCACCCGCTTCCTGCCGCCGCTGTGGTACTGGCACGCGCTGCGCCCGCGCGACGAGCACGGTTCGGCCGCGCTGCGGGCCGTGACCGACGCGGACGCCACCGCGCTGTTGGCCGCCGTCCGGGACGGCGAGAGCCCGCGGGAGGCCGTGGCCCGGCTGCTGCCCGCCGTCACCGACGAGCGGCTCGCCCTCGGGGTGGCCGGGTTGGTCGAGGAGACGGCCCGCTGCGCCAGGCGAATCGCCACGCTTGGCGAGCAGGCCGAGCGGCCGGTCGCCGCGCCGCAGGACGAGGAGGAAGTCCGGCACGCGTACGACCACGTCCTGCGCGAGGCGCTGCGGGAGCTCACCGCTCCCGGACACTTCTACGGTTATTACGGCAACGAGCAACACGCCACCACCGCGGTCGATCAGCTCAGGGCGCTGCGCTCACTGTTGGCCCCGGGCACACCGCCCTCGAAGTTCCCGTTCGTCGGCACCGGAGTCGCCTGGCTCTCGCTGACCGGTCCCGGCACGGTGGCGGCCGCCCTGCGCGCCGCCGCGCCCACCACGCCGGAGGGCCGGCGCGCCGGGCTGCTGGAATTCCTCGACGTCGTTCTGTCGGTCGGCGACGGGGTGCTCGTCGATCCCCGCGGACGACTGCGGGTCGTGCAGCTCAAGGCCTCCCGGTCGGAGCGGCCGGAGCGCGTCGGGGAGGTGCTGGCCGCGGGCGACCGGCGGCTGCTGATCCTGTCCTGCCAGAAGGTCGACGCGGGCGACGCGTACTGGAACGCCGTCGAGTACGACCCGGCGGGCGAGTTCGGCCCCTGGGAGGGCTTCGCACTCGTCGAGTCCGAGATCCGGGGTACGCCCGGGGACGAGGCCCTGGCGCCCGCCGTACGGCGGTTGGTGGCGCTCGTGCGGGAGCGGGGACCGCTGCCCTACCGGCCGGAGCAGGCGCGGGAGTTCGCCGAGCGGGTGGGGGTGAGCGCGGTGGCCGGAGCGCTGCTGCTCCTCGGGCTGCCCGGGCTCAACTCCTACGGCAAGGACGGGCTGCTGCCCGCGGAGCACCTCCAGCCACTGGGCGCGAAGAGCGCGGAGGCGCAGGCCGCCCGGACCGCTCTCGGTGAGCTCTCCGTCGCGGAACGGCAGTTGTTCACCGCCGCGCTGATCCCCACGGATCCCGGACGCATGGAGCGGCTGTGGACCGACGGTTTCGACCTGGAGCCTGTCGTACGGATCTGGATCGAGCGGCGGGGGCAGCGGCGGGCGGCGCCGCCCGAGCTGATCGCGCGGATGGTGAGCGAGATCGGACCGGGCCGGATGCTGGACGCGGTCCTCAACCCCCAGGCGCGCCCCGAGCTGACCGGTCGCACCGAGCAGCGGATGCGGGGCAACGGACTCGAACCGCTGGACGCCCAGGCCCTGTTCACCGGCTCCACCCTGGCCGCGTACGTCGGCATGCTGCGCTGGCTCGCCTATCGACTGCCGTACGGCGATCCGCTGCGCGCGACGCTGCCCGAGACCCTGCGCATGCTCCGCGAGCGCCTCACCGACCCCGGGCTGCTGCTCGACCTCGGGGTGACCTGGGGGCATGACGGCAACACGGTGTCGACCCGGGTACGGGAGACGTTCGGGCTGCCCGCCCAGGGAGGCGGGGACGCGGAGGGCCTGCTGCGGGCGGGCCCGGCGATCATGCTGGCGCCGATGCGGCACCGCTCGGAGTGGGACACCGTATGGCTGCGGCCGTCGGCCGTGCTGCCGCAGGCGGGCGAGGAGGGCGGACCCGATCACCCGGCGCTGAAGCTGCTCGCGGCACTGAGCCGGGACAGCGGGCAACTGCAGTCGCTGCGCACGCTGTTGAGCGAGGAGTTCACCGCCCTGGTCACGGCGGACGGCCCTCCCGGAGCCGCACAGCATCCGGCCCACAGCGTGCCGGAGCTGGTGGCCGAGGCGGCGCAGCGGTGCGGGCTGTCCGAGGATGCGGCCGGGCTCTATCTGATGCTGCTCGCGCTCCCGGACCCCACGGACCGCAACCAGGCGGCCTGGACCGGCTGGAAGCCCGCACGGCTGAAGCGGGCCAGGGCCGAACTGGCCGCCACCGGGCTGGTGGTGGAGGCGAAGCGGTCCCGGGCCGGGCGAGCGCAGTTCCTGCCCGGCGGCTGGCTGGAGCACAAGGCGCCGCGGCTGCCCGTCGAGAGCTGGAAAGCCCCGCTGCTGCCGGAGACGGCCCACGGTTTCGTGGTGCCGGACCGCCCGGTGCCGGAGTTGTTCGCGCGGGCCTGGCGGCGGGTCGTCGAGGGGGACGCGCCCGGGTTCGAGGAGTTCGCCGGGCGTGGTGGCCGGGGCGGCAGAGGCGGCCGGAGCGGAGGCAGGGCATGAGCGGCGGACAGAGCACGGCGAGCGGGACGACGGCATCGGGTGAGACGGCAAGGACGGACGTGACGGAGGCGATGGGCGTAACGGGTGTGCCGGATGTGTCGAGCGTGACGGGCGCGCGGCAGGTCGAGCTGCCCGAGGACCGTCACGCCGAGGAGCTGGCGTTTCTCGCGGCGTACGACGAGGGGCCGCGACCGCCGGGCTGGCGCCTGACCCCGCGCGCCGTGGTGACGTTCGTGTGCGGTTCGGGCGGCGAGGCGCTGAGCGGCGCGGACGGGCGACGGCTCGTCGTGTCACGGAAGTTCGTGGGTGACCGGGGACTCGTCGAGCGGTGCGTGGTGACGCTCGCGGGCGAGCGGGGTCTCCTGCTGGTCGGCGAGCCCGGCACCGCCAAGTCGATGCTCTCCGAGCTGCTGGCCGCCGCCGTGTGCGGCACCAGCGCGCTCACCGTGCAGGGCACCGCGGGCACCACGGAGGACCAGCTCAGATACGGCTGGAACTACGCGATGCTGCTCGCCGCGGGGCCGAGCCGAGCGGCCATGGTGCCCTCACCCGTGCTCACGGCGATGACCCGGGGAGCCGTCGCCCGGATCGAGGAGGTCACGCGCTGTCTGCCCGAGGTGCAGGACGCCCTGGTGTCCCTGCTGTCCGAACGGCGCATGGCGGTACCGGAGTTGGCCGGCGGTCCGGAAGGGGACGGCACGGTGCACGCCGTGCCGGGGTTCACGCTGATCGCCACGGCCAACCTCCGTGACCGCGGTGTCTCCGAGATGTCCGCCGCCCTCAAGCGCCGCTTCAACTTCGAGACCGTCGGACCGATCGACGACCTCGACGCGGAGACGGAGCTGGTCCGTGGCCAGGCCACGGCGGCGCTCGCCCGCTCGGGCGCCCGTTTCTCCGTCGACGACGCGGTGCTGGAGGCGCTGGTCACCGCCTTCCGGGATCTGCGCTCGGGCCGCAGCGCGGAGGGCTGGG
Organism: Streptomyces sp. RLB3-17; assembly: GCF_007113425.2. Taxonomy (NCBI): domain Bacteria; kingdom Bacillati; phylum Actinomycetota; class Actinomycetes; order Kitasatosporales; family Streptomycetaceae; genus Streptomyces; species Streptomyces sp. RLB3-17. The sequence goes on from NZ_CP041610.2 coordinate 2,161,031, forward strand.
AGGTCGAGCGGCCCACCACGGTGATGTCGACGGCGGAGGCGGTGCAGGTCGCCACGTCCATGGGCCTGGGCGCCGCGTATCTCGGGGACGGCCGGGATGTCGTGCGCACCCTGCCCGGCCATCTGCTCGGCACGGTACGCAAGGACGACCCGGCCGATCACGCACGGCTGCTGGGCTACTGGGACGGTCCGGTGCGGCGGCGCGCGGAGCAGGGCGCCGCGCTGTGGCGGACGCTGTGGGAGCTGCGCGATGACCTCGTGTGAGGCGGCGCCCGACTCGGCGGGGTCGCCCGAGGTGGCTCTGGAGGCCCTGGCCGGGTGTCGGGAACCGTTCCTGATCGGCGTGCGGCACCATTCACCGGCGCTCGCGGCGGCCGTGCCGGGCATGCTGTCGGCGGCGGCGCCGGAGGTGCTCCTCATCGAGCTTCCGGAGGAGTTCGCGCCGTGGCTGGAGTACCTGGGGGACCCGGCGACGGTGCCACCGGTGGCGCTGGCGGGGAGCCGGGAGCACGGCGGGGTGGTCTTTCTGCCCTTCGCCGAGTTCTCCCCGGAGCTCGCTGCGATTCGCTGGGCGAGGGAGGCACGGGTGCCGGTCGTGCCGTTCGACCTGCCCCTGGCCGCGCGGGACGCGGAGGAGCGGACGCGGGAGGTGGCGGAGGAGCCGGGTGCGGGCCGAGCGGGTGGCGGGCGTGGGCGGCTGGCGGCCGCCCTGCGAGCGCGCGCCGGAGGCCGGACGGAGGACGACCTGTGGGCGCGGCTGGTGGAGTCGGGCGCGCCGGGCGCGGCGCCGGAGGAGCTGCGGCGCGCCGCGCTGCTCGTCGGCTGGGCGTTGCGGGCGGACACCGGAGAGGACGCCGTGGACCCGTACGACCTGCGGCGCGAGGCCAATATGCGGGGTCGACTGGCCGAGTATGCGGGGCGGCGTACGGCAGCGGTGATCGGGGCGTTTCACGCGCCCGCGCTGCTGCGGGCTGGTTCCGGGCCGGTGGGTTCGGGTGCCGGATCCGCGGAGGACGTCCCCTCGGTCATCACCTCCCTCGTGCCCTACTCGTACCCGCTGCTCGACGAGCGGTCCGGGTATCCGGCGGGCATCCGTGATCCGGAGTGGCAGCGAGGGGTGTTCCGGGCGGCCGGGGAGCCGGGGCGACTGGACGACTTGCTGACCGCGACGGCTGTGCGGATCTGCGCCGCCGTCCGCGAGGCGGGACATCCCAGTGGCCCCGCCGACGCCCGGGAGGTGGTGCGGGTGGCGCGGGACTTGGCCACGCTGCGCGGGTTGCCCGCGGCGGGCCGGGGCGAGCTGGTCGAGGCGGTGCAGACCGTGCTCACGCAGGGCCAGTTGCTGGGTCGGGGGCGGGTGGTGGCCGCTGCCATGGAGCGGGTGCTCGTCGGTCACCGGCAGGGGAGACTCGCTCCTGGCACGCCACGCTCCGGCCTCGGCCCGGCGGTCGAAGGCCTCCTCGCGGAACTCTCGCTGCCCTCCGCCACCGCTCCCGCCCGTCGTGAGCTGCGGCTCGACGCGCTGCGGTCCGAACTCGACCGCCGACGCGAGATCTGTCTGCGCAGGATGGCGGTCTGCCGTGTTCCCTACGGCGAGGAGGCCGGCGTCGCGGGGGTCGGCGACGGCGCCGCGCTCACCACACGGTGGACGGTGACCTGGACGCCCTCGACCGCGGCGATGCTGGATGTGACCGGCGTTCACGGAGTGACGTTGGAACAGGCGGCAGGCGGCGTACTGGCGCGGCGACGGGCGGCGGAGCGGCGTGACGGCGGTCCGACCGCGGCCCAGGTGCTCGCCGGGCTCGAGGACGCGGCCCGCTGCGCCCTCCCGGGGCTCGCCTCGGAGCGCCTCACGGAAGTCGCCGAACTGCTGCCCGCGTCCGGCACCCTGCCCGAACTCCTCGGCGGGCTCGACCTGTTGAGCCGGATCGGCGCGGGACATGTGCCGGGGCTGCCCGCCCCCTGGGAGAAGGAGCGGATCGAGGCCGCGTACGAGGAGCTGGGCACCGCCGGTGTCCGCGCGCTCGACGGGCTGACCGGCTCCACCGACACCGCCGACGCCCGCGCTCTGGTGGACCTCGCCGCCCGGGTGGACGGCGCGGGCGGCGGACTCCGGCTCGCGGACGCCCTCGGCCGCCTGGACGAGGACGGTACGCCGCTGATCCGCGGCGCCGCGGGAGCCGCCCGGGTGCTGCTGGGGCTGCGGGAGGCGACGGAGTTCGGCACCCGGCTGGCCTCCCGTGTCGACGGTGCCGTGACTCCCGAACTCCGTTCCGACCTCGCCGCGTTCCTGCGCGGCACGCTGCTCGCCGCCGGTCCGCTGCTCGAGACGGGCGAGGCCGTGGACCCGCTCCTGGAGCGCGTCGAGTCCCTCACCGACCGGGCCTTCCTCGACCGCCTGCCGGCCCTGCGCGCCGGCTTCGACGTCCTGGCGCCGGCGGCCCGGTCGCGGATGCTCGCCGCGGTGGAGGACCGCACCGGCCGCGCGGTGGGCGAGTTGCCGGACGCGGTGGCGGAGCCGGGGTTCCTGGCCCGGATGGCGGCGGCGGATCTGGCGGGGCGGACAGCGTTGGCGACCGCGGGGTTGGACCCCTTGGGCACGGACGCGACACCGACCTCGAATCAGACCCCGCACGACAACCCCGGCGTGCCCGACAGTCCTGCCACGCCCGACAGTCCTGCCGTACGCAACAGTCCTGTGCCCAGCAGCCCTGCCGTACCCGGCATTCGCGCCGTACCGAACAGTCCCGCCGTACCGAACAGTCCCGCCGTGCCCAACAGTCTCGGCCCCGGAGATCGCTGGCGGCTCCTGCTGGGCAGGGCACGGCAGTTGACGGGTCGGGCCGGCCGGATCGCCCGCGCACTCGACGAGTTGTACGGCAGCGGACGCGGCGAGGGGGTCGCAGAGCCCGGCGACGACGGTGCCGGCGGGGGGAGCGAGGCGTCGTTCCCGGATGTGCGGAGCTGGTCCGAGGAGCTGGCGGCGCTCTTCGGACCCGGGGTACGAGAGGAGGTGCTGGCCGCGGCGGCCGACGCCGGACGCGTCGACGCCCTGCAGGAACTCGACCCCGCCTCGGCCCGCCCCTCGGTCGAGCTCCTGCGGACGGTCCTCTCGTACGCGGGAGGCATGCCCGAGCAGCAACTGGCGCGGCTTCGGCCCCTGGTGGCCCGGCTGGTCAAGGAGCTCACGGACGCCCTCGCCCACAGACTGCGGGCCGCCCTCGCAGGTCTCGCGCATCCGCGGCCCACCCGCAGACCGGGCGGCCCCCTGGATCTCGCCCGCACCGTGCGCGCGAACCTCGCGACGGCGCGCCGCGATCCGGCGACGGGAGCGGTGACGGTGCTGCCCGAGCGGCCGGTCTTCCGTACCCGGGCCCGCAAGGCGGCGGACTGGCGGCTCGTGCTGGTCGTCGATGTGTCCGGGTCCATGGAGGCGTCGACGATCTGGGCGGCGCTCACCGCGTCCGTGGTCGCCGGGGTCCCGGCACTGAGCACGCACTTCGTGGCGTTCTCGACGGAGGTCGTGGACCTCACCGACCAGGTGGACGATCCCCTCGGGCTGCTCCTCGAGGTGCGGGTCGGCGGCGGGACGAGCATCGCCCGGGGCCTGCGGCACGCGCGCTCACTGGTGACGGTTCCCTCCCGCACACTGGTCGTCCTGATCAGCGACTTCGAGGAGGGGGGTCCGGTGGGCCCGCTGCTGTCCGAGGTGCGGGCACTCGTCGACTCGGGCTGCCACGTCCTCGGCTGCGCCTCGCTGGACGACGCGGGCCGACCGCGCTACTCGGCCGGTGTGGCGGGGCAGTTGGTGGCCGCGGGCATGCCGGTGGCGGCCCTCAGCCCGCTGGAACTGGCCCGCTGGGTGGGCGAACGCATGGGAGGTACACAGCGATGACCACGCTTCCCCCGGTGACGGCCGAAGTGGCGGCCGCCGCGCTGGAGTCGCTCCCGACCCGGCTGCGTAAACGTGCCGACTCGGCCGCGGCCAAGGCGGCCAACTGGCCCGTCGCGGTCACGGACGCGACGGTCGTGGTGCGGGTCGACGACTCGACGACGGTCACTCTCACCACCACGGCCGGGGTGGTGACGTCCGCCGAGGATGCCGTGTGCAGCTGTCTGCTCGCGCCGGCGTGTCTGCATCGTGCGGCGGTCCTGACGCTGGCGCCGCTGGCGGAGGAGACGGACGGACCTGCGGCGACGGCTGTCGTGCCGTCGGACGCCGGTGACTCCACCCCTGTCGTCCCTCCGGAGACCGGGGCCGTCGACCTCACTCCCCCGCAGTCCGCGGCGGTGGACGCCCTCCGCGTGGCCGCGACCGCCGTACTGGCAGCCGGAGTGACCGGCTCCGGTGCCGTGCACCGCGCCACGCTCCTCCACGCCGCCCACTCGGCGCGCGTCGCCGGACTCCACCGCGCCGCGGCCGCGGCCGTCCGGGTGGCGCGGCGGCTCTCCGAGGCGGGCACCGGGGACCCCGCGTTCCGGCTGCCCGAACTGGCTTCGGAGCTGGCGGAGTTGCTGACCGTCGCCGTCGGGCTGCGCCGGGCGCCGGACCCGGATCTGATCGGCACCGCGCGTCGGGCCTACACGGCGAACGGTTCGCTGCGACTGCACGGTCTGTTCACCGAGCCGGTGGTGACCGCTTCGGGGTACGCGGGGGCGGTCACGTACGCCCTCGCACAGGACGGCCGGCTCCGCTCGCTGTCCGACGTGGCGCCGGGCGACGCCGACCGTGCTCGACAGGCCGCGGGCGCCGCGGTCCCCGGCGGCAGCGCCCTCACCCTGCGGGAACTGGGCGACCACGGCGGGGCGATCCTCACCGACCCGACCGTCTCGCCGGACGGGCGGATCGGCGGTGGCGGCGCGGTCCGTTCCGTACGGGCGTCGGGGGCCCGTTGGCACGAGGAGCCGCTCGCCACGCTCTGGCGGCGTTCCCCGGCCGACCAGGTGGCCGCCGCGCTGCGGTGGTCGGCCGAGCCCGCGGACGCGCGGGACGCGGGTGGTGACCTGCTCTTCCTCACCGGGACGATCACCGGCGGAGGGTTCGCCGTGGACGGTGGTCCCACGGTGCGCCTCCTGGCGCCGGACGAGCGTCCCGAACTCCCCTACGTCGAGAACCTCCGGCTTCTGGCGGGGGCCCACGGTCTGTCCCTGCGCCTCGTCGCACGGCTCACGGCGGACCGGCCGAGCGGTGTACGCGCCCTCGCCGCGGCCTGGCAGGGCGCGGACGGCGACCCGGTCCGCGCGGACCTCGGCCTGCGCCGCCTCAACCGCACCCACCTGCCCAGGACCGCAACGACCGTCATCCCTTCCACCCCAGCGCCCGCGCTTCCCACGGAACTCGACCTCCTGCGGCGGGCCGTGGACCGCGCAGTCGCGGGTGGCCGAGCCGTCACCGCCACCGTGGCCGACGGCGCACTCCCCCGTCGGCTCGCCGCGGTGGGTCTGACCACGGGGGCCGCGTGCGCGCGTGCGCTGGTGGACACCGCGTCGGACCGGCGCCATGACGCGCTGGGCCGGCTGCGGCCGGCCGACCCGGAGGCGTACGCCCGCGCCTGGCTCGCGTCGTCCATATACGCCTCGGCCGCGACGGCGTCCCTTCTCACGGCCGCGTGGGCGCCGGAGCGGAACCACGATCCGGCCTGACCCCGGGGTCTCCTCAGCCCGTCTTCCGCCCCCACAGGGGCCCGACCCGTTGCCAGTCCTCGTCCCACTGCGCCATGCGCCGTCGTTCCATTCGTCCGCGTACCAGCCGTCCGCCGATGAACGGCACACCCGCGACGCTCACCCCCACCAGCACGCCCATCAGCGCGGCACGCAGTTGGGCCTGGGAGGGTGTGGGGGGCTTGGTGACGAGGCGGCCGTCGGCGTCGGTCCATACCATCACCGGGGTGCCCGCGGGGCTGCCGACGGACACCCGGGCCTGGCCGGCGTGCGGCGAGCCGTCCGGCGCGGTCCAGTGGACCTCCGCCCACACCATGTCGGCGTCGTCGGCCGGCGCGGTCGACTTCGGCACGTCGTCGTTGAGCAACGCCGGAACGGAGTGCCACTCGGCCCGCTGCCTGGCAAGGCCGTTCTCCACGGACTGCGTCGCCAGCAGACCGGTGAGCACCCCGCCGAGCGCGGTGAGCGCCCAGGCGACGAGCACGATCCAGGCCTCCAGCACGTCACTGCGACGCCGCAACGGATTGCGCCGCCATCGCCACAGCCACACCTTCGAAGCCTTCGGACCACGGAATGCCGCCATCGATGGCATCCTCCTCACGACCGCACGGACATGCCACATCGCCCTCCCATACGGGATCGGTCCCTGCGATGCTCACAACGAGTCCCACGACCCGTGCGTTCCAGGGATCCGGTCATCCCTCGCCCACAGGCGCGTCGGCCGGGACGAGACATCGCCGATGACCGACGCCACCCGGCTGACCTGCGGAGATGTGACGTACAGGGGAGACTGTCAGTGCCGGGGTGCAGACTGGCCGATGTCTGAGACGACGTCGTCGCGGAGGTGGTCGGCATGGCCGAAGTACTGCTCACCGTCGGTACACGCAAAGGGCTGTTCATCGGACGGCGGCGCGGCGCCGCCTGGGAGTTCGACGAGAGTCCCTACTTCAACGCGCAGGCCGTGTACTCGGTCGCGATCGACACCCGCGGCGAGACACCACGACTGCTGGCCGGAGGGGACAGCGCGCACTGGGGTCCGTCCGTCTTCCACTCCGACGACCTGGGACGGACATGGACCGAACCGGCGCAGCCGGCCGTCAAGTTCCCCAAGGACACCGGGGCTTCGCTGGAGCGGGTGTGGCAGTTGCACCCGGCGGCGGCCGAGCCGGACGTGGTGTACGCGGGCACGGAGCCGGCCGCGCTCTACCGCTCCGAGGACAGAGGCGAGTCCTTCGAGCTGGTACGGCCCCTGTGGGAGCACCCCACCCGGTCACAGTGGGTGCCGGGCGGCGGTGGCGAGGGGCTGCACACCGTCCTCACCGACCAGCGCGACCCCAGGGCCGTCACGGTCGCCGTCTCCACGGCGGGGGTGTTCCGTACACATGACGGCGGAGCGAGCTGGGAGCCGTCCAACTCCGGCGTCTCCGCGGTGTTCCTGCCGGATCCGAACCCGGAGTTCGGTCAGTGCGTGCACAAGATCGCACAGGACGCGTCGACCCCGGACCGGCTCTACCTCCAGAACCACTGGGGTGTGTACCGCAGCGACGACGCGGGCGGCGAGTGGACCGACATCGGCGCGGACCTGCCGTCCACCTTCGGGTTCGCGGTGGCCGCGCATCCGCACCGCGGCGACACGGCGTACGTCTTCCCGATCAACGCGGACGCGGACCGCGTCCCTGCCGACCGGCGCTGTCGTGTCTTCCGCACACAGGACGCCGGCAGAACGTGGGATCCGCTGACCGCGGGTCTGCCCACGGAGGACCACTACGGCACGGTGCTGCGCGACGCGCTCTGCACGGACGGCGCGGACCCGGCGGGTGTGTACTTCGGCAATCGCAACGGCGAGGTGTACGCGTCGGCGGACGACGGGGACAGCTGGCGGCAACTGGCCTCACATCTGCCGGACGTGCTGTGCGTACGCGCCGCGGTCGTCGGCTGAGGCCCGGGAGCCGCCCCTGGGACGACATCCGGCACCGGTCACCCGGCGTGGTGATGCCGACCCGACCGGTAGCGAATTCACCGTGTCGAACGGTCCCTTGCGCCGCTGGCGCGCCGCTGCGGGAGGCGCGAGCATGGAGGTATGGGGATGGCGGTGAAGACGTGACACCTGCGATTCCGGAATCGGGCGAAGGTCCCGGCACAGAGCCCTATATCGGTGTGGAAGAAGCAGCCTCGGACACGGCGGCGATCGTCACCCTGGCCGGCACGGTGATCGGCTGGACCAGAAGCGCGGAAGAACTCCTCGGTCGTTCGGCCCGCGAGGTCGTCGGAGGCTCCGTCGGCCGTCTGCTCGCCGTGCCCGAAGACCCCCGCCGTGTAGCGGCGGTCATGGAACGCTGTCGTGAGGGCCAGCCCTGGAGCGGAGAGGTCACGCTGTCCCATCGCGACGGCCGTCGTGTCGAAGTGAATCTGCGGGTTTCCGCGTCGTTCCAGGTCGGCGACGACGAGTGTTTTCTCCTCTCGGCACGGGAGCGCGTCACGCGCTGGGCCATGGGGCAGTCCGTGCTGGACGGGTTCCTGACCCGCTCGCCCGTGGGAATGGCCATCGTGGACATGGACCTGCGCTGCACCTGGGTCAACAACACCCTGGAGAGCATCGGCGGCATACCGCGTGAGCAGCGTCTGGGCCGGCGCCTGACCGACCTCTTCCCGGGCCTCCATGCGGAGACCCTCGAGGACGTGATGCGCAAGGTACTGCGGAGCGGCGAGCCGGTCAGCGACTTCGAGTACCTGGGCTGGAGCTGGGCCGATCCGCATCGGCAGCACGCCTACTCCACGTCGTTCTTCCCCCTGATGGACGTCGAGGGCGCCGTCACGGACATCTGCTACATGGTGCTGGACGTCACCGACCGGTGGAACGCACGCCAGCTGATTTCCATGGTCAATGAAGCCGGCGCCTGTGTGGGCAGCACCCTGGACGTCATGGAGACGGCCCAGGAGCTGGCCGACTTCGCCGTGCCCCGGTTCGCCGACTTCGCCATCGTGGATCTGCTGGAGCCCGTCCTCAGCACCGAGGGGCACGGACCCTGGCTCTCCGACACGGGTCCGGCGGTGACGGGGCCGGTGATGCGGCGGGCGGGCATGAGTTCCGTACGGGAGGGGTGTCCGGAGGCGGTCGCCCAGGTCGGCGATCCGGTGGACTTCATCCCTCCCCCGCACGATCTCGACCTCCTCGTGAGCGGCGAGCCCGTCCTCATACCGGTGCTGAACCCCGACAACCCCCAATGGGTCGTGGAACAGCCGTCCAGGACCTCGACCATGCGCGAGTTCGGACTTCACTCACTCATCTCCGTGCCGATGCGGGCACGGGACACCATCCTCGGCCTCACCACCTTCGTCCGCTCGCAGAACCCGGCTCCCTTCACCTCCGACGACGTACTGCTCGCCCGGGAACTGGTCGCACGGGCGGCCGTCTGCGTCGACAACGCCCGCCGCTACACACGCGAGCACCACGCCACGCTGACGCTCCAGCGCAGCCTTCTGCCCCATACGCTGGAGGGCGGCATGGCCGTGGACGTGGCCTCCATGTATCTGCCCGCGGACGCCAAGGATGGGGTGGGCGGGGACTGGTTCGATGTCATCCCGTTGTCCGGAGCCCGAGTCGGCCTCGTCGTGGGCGATGTGGTCGGCCACGGTCTGAGTGCGGCCGCCACGATGGGCCGGCTGCGTACCGCGGTGCAGACGCTCGCCGACATGGATCTGCCGCCCGACGAGCTCCTGGCCCACCTCGACGACCTGGTGCTCCGCCTCAGCGAGGAGGAGTCCCACGACGCGTCGGCCGACCTGATCCGGACCACGGTGATGGGTGCCACCTGCCTGTACGCCATCTACGACCCGGTCACACGGAACTGCACGCTCGCCCGGGCCGGCCATCCGCCGCCGGTCCTCGTCACCCCGGAGGGCCGGGTCAGCTTCCCGGAACTGCCGGCCGGTCCGCCACTGGGGCTGGGTGGACTGCCGTTCGAGGCAGTCGACATCGAACTCGCCGAGAACAGCCTGATCGGCCTCTACACCGACGGCCTCATCGAAGGCGGCGAGCGGGACGTCGAGGTCGGAATGGCCCATCTCAGGGACGCTCTGTGTCCTTGCGATCTCCCGCTCGAGACGCTCTGCGCCAACGTTCGGGGGATGACCTCCACACCGCAGTCCGACGACGCCGCGTTCCTCGTGGCGCGCACGCACGCGCTCAGCGCCGACCACGTCGCCTCGTGGGACGTGGCCTCCGATCCCGCCGCCGTGGCGGGAGCCCGCGCCCTCGCCACCCGCCAACTCCGTGCATGGGGACTGGAAGAGCTGGCGATGGCGACCGAACTCGTCGTCAGCGAGTTGGTCACCAACGCGGTGCGCTACGCCCCGGGCCCCGTGCGACTGCGGCTGTTGCGCGCATCCCGTCTGATCTGCGAGGTCACCGACACCAGCAACAGCTCCCCGCGGCTGCGGCACGCCCGGACCACTGACGAAGGGGGACGCGGCCTCTTCCTCGTCGCCCAGCTCACCCACCGCTGGGGCACCCGGTACACACACGAGGGAAAGATCATCTGGGCGGAACTGGACTCGTAGGCGCCCGCAGCGCGGTGGTGATGTCGGCGAGGTGGTCCTCGACGGGGCCGAGGGTGATCAGGCCGCTGCCCGCGCCGGCGAGTTCCCCGGCGGCCGGCAGCAGGCGGGCGCGGGCCCGCTCCAGGACGTCCCGGTCTCCGACCTCCAGCGCGACCACGGCCTCCAGGCAGCAGCACGCCTCGTACATCAGGTCGCGCGGCGGCTCCGGGAGCGCGCGCAGTGCCGCCCGGGCCTCGGCCCGGCGCCCGGATGCCAGCAAGGCGAAGGGCGCGGCCCAAGGGCGGTACGGGCCCCAGTCCGCCCCCAGGTCGATCTCGACCGGCCCTGGATCGGAACCTCGTGGACCGGTACCCCATGGACCGGTATCCCCTCGACCGGGAGCCCCTGGGCCAGTTTCCCCTGAATCGGTGTCGGACCACGTCCTCCTGTGCCGCACCCGCAGGCACAGCAGGGCGAGCGGAAGAAGTCCACGCTCCAGGCCCGGCATCCCTGCGCCGTCCAGCCGTGCGGCGGCGTCCCGGTAGGCGGTCTCGGCCCCCGCCGGTTGCCCGGACGCGGCCAGCCGCAACGCCCGGTACCACTGGGTGAAGACGCTCGCGAGCGGCAGCTCGTGGCGCTCGGCCAGCCGGTCCACGGCGGCGGCATGGCGGTCGGCCGCGGCGAAGTCGGCCAGCGCGCCGCGTGCCTGGAGCCGGATGAGGTGACCGAGTACCTCATAGGTCACCAGGTCGTGCCGGGCTGCCAGTTCGACCAGCTCCGCGCCGATCTCGTCACGCCGTGGGGCCAGGCCCGCGCGGGTGAAGGACTGCATGAACGCCCCGTTCAGCGCGAACGCCAGCAGCGCGGGATCGTCGAGACGACGGGCGATCTCCTCCGCCTCGCGGGCGGCCTGGGGACCGCGTGGTGCCCGGCTGCCGCGTGTCTCCAGGGCGATCGTGGCCAGCAGGCGGCACCGCGCGGCCTCGTGCGCGTCGCCCGGCAAAGCGGTGAGGGCGCGCTCGGCGGCATCGACGATCCGTCGGGCCTGCTCCGGATCGTCGTTGCGGGTCCAGATCGCGGGGACGTCGTAGGCGCCGATCACCCGGGCGGTCAGGTCCGGGTCGCCGAACTCCTCCGCCGCCGCGATGGCCTCCATACGGTGCTGCCTGGCGGCCGCCAGCCCACCGCCCCCGGTGACCGCGAGGTTGCGGATCAGGCTCACCGTCGTCTCCAACCGGGCCCGGGCACCGGCGGCGACCGTACGGTCGTAGGCCGCCGCCGTCCGTGTCCACAGCCGGGCCGCGGTCGCCGTCGGCCCGGCCGGAGGATCGAGCCCGGGGTCCTGGGCGAGGATGTCCGCCTCCAGGCGGCGCAGCCGCGGCCCGGGGTCCACCCCCAACTGGTCGGCCAGAACCGCCCGGGCTCTGCGCAGCACGCCCAGCGCATCCCCCTGACGGTCCTGCCGGTACAGCGCCAGCGCCAGCAGCCGCCAGGCGTCCTCGCGCCAGGGGTGAGCGGTGAGGTGTACGTCCAGGTCGGGCACCGCCTCGGCGGCCAGGCCGAGGTCCAGCTGCGTCCGGGCCCGCTGCTCCACCGCCTGGAGCCGCAGCTCGGCGAGGCGGGAGCGCTCGCCCCGGGCCCAGTCCTCCTCCTCGAACTCGGCGTACGCGGGCCCGCGCCACAGGGCCAGCGCCTCCTCCAGTCGCGGCAGCGCTTGCGAGGCCGGCAACCGCGTGGCGGCGCCGACGGCCGTCTCGAAGCACCAGGCGTCCACGGCGTCCGGCTCCGGGCGCAACGCGTACCCGGGGCCGTCCGTGACCAGCAGCCGGGCGGGGGCCCGGGACGGACGGTCCGGCTCCAGGACGCGTCGCAGCGCGGCGACAAAGGTCTGTACGGCGCCCACGGCGCCGGGCGGGGGATCCGTCCACAGGTCGCCGACCAGGTGGGTGACAGGGACGACCCGGCGGCGGGCCACCACCAGCCGGGCCAGCACGGCCCGGTGCCTCGGTCCCTTCAGCGCGAGCGCGCGGCCGTCGCTCTCGGCCACGGTCGGTCCGAGCACACCGAACGCGACCCGCACCCTGCTCGCCTCTCCCGACACCCTCGCCACGGTACTGCGCCGACGACCTGCTGATCACGTGCTGAGCACGCGCTGATCACCTGCTGATTCGCGCCCGGCAGGCTCGTCGCGTCCGTCACCTTCCGCTTCCGCCTCCCAGAAAGGGCGAACCATGGCACCGACCATCCCCGGCTTCGACTACCGGCGGGTCCCCGTCGCCGACCATGTCGCGCTCCACGTCGCCGTCGCCGGATCCGGCAGCCCGATCGTGCTGCTGCACGGATTCCCGCAGACGCACCTGATGTGGCGGCACGTGGCCACCGACCTCGCGGCCGACCACACCGTCATCTGTCCCGACCTGCGGGGCTACGGCGCCAGCGACAAGCCCGTCGACACCGGCGCCGACGGGAACGCGTACGCCAAGCGCACCATGGCCGCCGACGTCGTCTCGCTCGCCCGCGCCCTGGGCCACGAGCGTTTCGCCCTGGCGGGGCACGACCGGGGCGCGCTGGTCGCCATCCGCGCGGGCCTCGACCACCCCGAGGCGATCACCCATCTCGCCTCGCTCGACGTGCTGCCCACGCTGGACATGTGGGACGTGATGCACGGCACCGGCGCGGCCGTCGGCTTCCACCTCTACCTGATGGCCCAGCCGCCGGGTCTGCCCGAGCGGATGATCCACGCCGCCGCGGACGTCTTCTTCGGTCATTTCCTCGACATCTGGACGCGGGACCCGAGGGCGATCCCGGACGAGATCCGCGCCGCCTACCTGGCGGCTTCCCGCGCGGCCGTCCCCTCCATCGTCGCCGACTACCGCGCCTCGGCCGGCATCGACGTCGAGCACGACCGGGCCGACCGTGCTGCCGGGAACCGGCTGCGGATGCCCGTGGCCGTTCTCCAGCAGGACTGGGGCGCGGCTCTCGGCTTCGACGCCGCCGCGCGGTGGCGCGCCTGGGCGCCCGACCTGCGGCACACGACCGTCTCCTGCGGGCACTTCATGGCCGAGGAGGCCCCCGCCGACGTCGTCAAGGCCATCAGGGACCTCGTCGCCGACCACTGAGCGGACCTCTTCCTCGGCCACCGAGCTGACCTCTTCCCCGGCCACCGAGCGGATCTCCTCACCGAGCACTGCGCGGATCTCCCCACCGACACCGTTTCGCCGCGTGCCGGACCACGCGCGGGGCGAGAATCAGGGGGTGACTGTGCCAGCCGAGACCTCGCCCATGTCGGGGCAGACCGTGTGCGGCAAGGACGGGCGCGGTCCGCTGCGCTCCTTCCTGCAGACCGAGACCGGCAGTGCCGCGGTTCTGCTGGCCGCCACCCTCGCGGCCCTCGCCTGGGCCAACATGGGGCCGGGCACGTACGAGGCCTTCTGGAGCACCGAACTGTCGGTCCGCCTCGGGGCGGGCGAGGTCTCCCTGGGCCTGCGGGAGTGGGTGAACAGCGGGCTGATGACGCTGTTCTTCTTCGTCGTGGGACTCGAGGCGCGCCGGGAGTTCGACCTGGGCGAGTTGCGGGAGCGCAGAAGGGTCACGCTGCCGCTGCTCGCCGGGCTCAGCGGCATGGTCGTGCCGATCGCGATCTACCTGGCTCTCAACGCGGGCCACGACTCCCTGCACGGCTGGGGCGCCGCCATGTCGACGGACACGGCCTTCGCCCTGGGCATGCTGGCCCTCTTCGGGGCACGGCTGCCCGACAGTCTTCGGGTCTTCATCCTCACCATCTCCGTCGTGGACGACTTCCTGGCCCTGGCCGTGATCGCCGTCGCCTACAGCGGCGCCCTGGTCCTGCCCGCGCTGCTGACGGCGCTCGGCCTCTTCGCGGCCGTCGTGCTGGTGCGGCGCACCCTCGGGGTACGGGTTCCCGCGCTGTACGCGGTGCTGGGCGCGGCGGTGTGGGTAGCGCTGCTCAAGTCGGGGGTGGACCCGGTCGTGACCGGGCTCGCGATGGGCCTGCTCACCTACGCCTACCCCGCCGAGCGCGTCGACCTGGAACGAGCCAGCCGTCTCTTCCGGCGCTTCCGCGAGCAGCCGACGCCGGAACTGGAGCGCTCCGTACGGCGCGGGATCGCCTCGACGCTCTCGCCCAACGAGCGGCTCACGCGGATGTTCCACCCCTGGACGAGCTATGTGATCGTGCCGCTGTTCGCCCTCGCCAACGCCGGCATCACCATCAGCGCCGGCCAGTTGGCCCACGCCTTCACCTCCCCGATCGCCCTCGGCATCCTCCTCGGCTACGTGCTCGGCAAGCCGCTCGGCATCATCGGCGCCACCTGGCTCACCACACGCGCCAGCCGCGGGCGGCTGCACCCGCCGGTCGGCTGGGGCGCCATCACCGCGGGCGGCACCCTGGCGGGAGTGGGGTTCACCGTGTCCCTGCTGATCGCGACCCTCGCCTTCCACGGGGCCCGGCTGGCGGAGGCGAAGATCGGCATCCTCGCCGCCGTGGTGGGCGCGTTCCTCCTCACTTGGCTGGTCACCTCGGTGATCGGCGCCCTTCCCAAGCGTTCCCGTGTCCGGGCCCTCCTCGGTACGGGCACCACCATCGTCGACCTCAGCGACCCCGTGGACGTGGACCGCGACCACGTGCGCGGCCCGCTGGAGGCGCCCGTGACGCTCGTCGAGTACGGGGACTTCGAGTGCTCGTACTGCGGCTTGGCCGAGCCCGTGGTGCGAGAGCTGCTCGCCGACTTCGGCGACGTGCGCTACGTGTGGCGGCATCTGCCGCTGACCGATGTCCATCCGAACGCCCAGTTCGCCGCGGAGGCCGCCGAGGCCGCGGCCCACCAGGACGGGTACTGGGATATGCACGATCTGCTGATGCAGCACCAGGGTGACCTGCGGCCGAAGGACCTGCTCCGCTACGCCGAGGAGATCGGCCTCGACGTCGAACGCTTCCGAAAGGATCTCCGCGAAGGCACGGGGACGGCCAGGGTCGCGGCGGACGTGGAGTCCGCCGACCTCAGCGGTGTCTCGGGCACCCCGACGTTCTTCGTCAACGGCCGCCGCCACTACGGCGCCTACGACATCGCCTCGCTGTCGGCGGCGGTGCGCGCCGCGCGGCAACGGG
Organism: Streptomyces sp. RLB3-17; assembly: GCF_007113425.2. NCBI lineage: Bacteria > Bacillati > Actinomycetota > Actinomycetes > Kitasatosporales > Streptomycetaceae > Streptomyces > Streptomyces sp. RLB3-17. The sequence continues at coordinate 2,176,358 of NZ_CP041610.2, forward strand.
CGGCGCTTCAAGGGGTCGGCCGGCAGGACTGAGCCCCGATCAGGGCGAGGCAGGTCGCTCTCCCGTGCGCCGCCGGTCCACGGCGGGTGGGCCCGTACGTATTCCTCGACCCGGCCCTCGTCCCCGGGCAGGCCGAAGAGCTGCAGCAGGGCCGCGGCGTCCGCCTGGCCGGCGTGGGCCGCCAGAGCCCGCAGCTTGTGGGGCCAGAAGTCGGAGACGACGGCGACATCGAGCGGGGGGATCCAGGCGTCGGGTCCGAGGGCGGCCTCCGCCAGGGCCCGCACCGCTTTCAGACTCGAGAGCGACACGGCGATGTAGTACAGCTTCGGCAGGCTCCGCGCCATGGACCCTTCCGTCGGCGGCTCACCCTGCCCAAGGCCGCCTCCCTCGGGTCGGCCGCTGTGCCGCTCGAGACGCGCTCTTCAGCGCCCCGTCGAGGGGTCGGCGGAGTCCCGGGAGGTTCGCCCGCCCGCCTCGATACTTCCCTTGATGCCGAGTTTTCTGCGTGCTCGCTGGTAGAACGTCGTACCGCCCAGGCGCACGACATGAGCCGCCGCGGGGCACGCCGACACGGTGACCCGGTCGCCCGCGTCGAGGTAGCCGAGCACCTCGCCGTCGACCTCGACCGCCAGTCGCCCGGTCGTGGGGAGCAGTTCGAGGGTGACGTCCTCGTCCGCGGGCAGGGCGAGCGCCCGGTCGAACGACGAGTGCGCGCTGGCCGGGACGACCAGGATGGCTTCCACCCGGGGCGAGAGGATCGGGCCGCCCGCGGCGAAGCTGTACGCCGTGGATCCGGTCGAGGTGGAGACCACGACGGCGTCGGCGGCGTAGCGGATGAACTCCTCGTCCTGGAGCCGGATCGCGATGGCGGCCATGCCGCTGCCGGGCACCCGTACGAGGGCGATGTCGTTGAACGCGCGGACCTCGCGCCCGTCCGGGAGGCGCGTTCGTACGGCCATCCGGGCCTCGGTGGTGAACTGGCCGCTGTCGATCCGGTCCAGCGCGGACTGGAGCTCGTCGACATCGATCTCCGCGAGGAAGCCCAGTCGGCCCAGGTTGACGCCGAGCACCGGAGTGGCGCTTCCGGACAGCAGCCTCATGGAACGGAGCATGGTTCCGTCCCCGCCGAGACTGACGATCAGATCGGCCCGGGCGACGAGGTCCTGATCCGGTACGGCCACGGCGCTGCAGTCGATGCGGCCCACCTCGTCCGGCAGCCCCAGCACCTCGGCGTCGTTCTTGCGGGCCCACTGCACGACCGACTCGATGACCGGTCCCGGATTGCGCCGGGGATGCAGGATCAGGCCGATCGATCCGATCAGACCCATGAGAGGGTTCCCTTCCGTCGAGACGCCATGTCCAAGTAGTCCATCATTGCCCGATGAGGGGCATGTGCGACCTATGCGGCACGGAATGCAGCCTGGACGACTCATACGGAAGGGGTCGGCGGCGGACCGGCGCCGTCCGCGGGGAGCACGGCGCCGTCGACGTACCGCCGGGTCGGTCCCCGCCCCCGGCTCAGGCCTGGTACGGCTGCTGGGGCTGCTGCGGCTGGCCGTACTGCTGGGCGGCGTGCGCGCTCGCGGCCTGCGCCTGCAGCTGCTCCGCCTGCTCCTTGGTCGCCTTCTGTTCCGCGCCGCAGAAGGTGCACTGCGTCGCGTACTTCGACGAGATCGGGAACAGCGGCACGAAGAACAGCGTGAACTTCGTGACACGCTTGCGGAGCGTGTGCGCCGAGGGATTGCCGCAGCGGCCACACACCAGCGTCATTATCGCGAGCTGGTACAGGTATCCCCTGGTGCCAAAAATGATCATGCTGTTGGTCCCTCCCGGGTCGGTGCGGACGATCTGCGGAATGCAGTCGCGGAGCACAGTCTCGTGCACGTCGACGCGCTCGCCGCCGGCGGGGTTGCACGACACCGCCCGGAAGTCCGGCGGGAGTTCGAACGGTCGTTCCCGGGCCACGGGGCCGACGGGCACCGCCTCGCGCCGGTGCCCCGCCCACGCCGCCCGCCCACGCGCCCCGGAACCCGTGCGGGTGGCACGAGATCCGGTGACCGCTCTACGGCAGGCGCCAGTCCACCGGCTGGACGCCCTGCCTCTCCAACAGCTCGTTGGCCCGGCTGAACGGACGCGAGCCGAAGAAACCGCGGTCGGCCGACATCGGTGAGGGGTGCGCGGACTCGATCGCCGGGAGATCCCCGAGCAGCGGCCGCAGATTGCGGGCGTCACGCCCCCACAGGATCGACACCAGCGGCTTCTCCCGCGCGACCAGCGCCCGGATCGCCTGCTCCGTGACCTCTTCCCAGCCCTTGCCCCGGTGCGCCGCGGGCTGGCGGGGCGCCGTCGTCAGCGCTCTGTTGAGCAGCAGCACCCCCTGCTCGGTCCAGGGCGTCAGATCGCCGTTGGACGGCCTGGGCAGCCCCAGGTCCGTGTGCAGCTCCCGGAAGATGTTCTCCAGGCTGCCCGGCAGCGAACGCACCTCGGGCGACACGGCGAAACTCAGCCCGATGGCCATCCCCGGTGTGGGATAGGGATCCTGGCCGACGATCAACACGCGGACGTCGTCGAAGGGCTGCTGGAAGGCCCGCAGGACATTCGCCCCGGCCGGGAGATAGGTCCGGCCCGCCGCTATCTCGGCCCGGAGGAAGTCCCCCATGGCGGCGATGCGTTCGGCCGCAGGTTCCAGGGCCTTCGCCCAGCCTGCTTCGATGAGTTCATGCAAGGGTCGTGGTGCCACGACGTGCCACTCTACTGGCACACGCCGTGACGCATTCATACGGATTCATACGGACGAGCGCCGCGCGCGGACCCGCCTCTCGGCGCTAGTCTTCCACCGCGCCGAGATCATCGAGCCGGTCCAGCCGATCGCCCAGGCGGCCGGTCAGCAGAGAGGAGGGGAGCCTGTTGCGTCCCTCCCACGCGTCGGTCGGTGTGCTGGCGGTGGACTCGGGTGGCTCGGGGCTGCGGGCGGCACTGGCCGTGCACGGGCATGTCGTCGGCGTTCCACTGACCTCCAAGGAGCCGGTCCGCACCGGCCCGCGCGGCATCGACGCCGGACATCTGCTGGAGCAACTGCTCCCGATGGCCCGGGAGTTGATGGCGGCCACCGGGACGGAGGAACTGGGGGCCGTCGCCGTCGGAGCGGCGGGGCTCGCCACCCTCGGCGACGCTCTGCGGGCCGAGCTGCCCTCAGCGCTGGAGCGCGAACTCGGCGTGCGGCGGCTCGCGTTGGCCGCGGACGCGGTGACCGCGTACGTGGGCGCGCTCGGCCCCCGGCCGGGCGCGGTGATCGCCGCGGGCACCGGGATGATCGCTGTCGGCACCGATCTGGGCGGCTGGCGCAGGGCGGACGGCTGGGGCCATCTGCTCGGTGACTGCGGCGGTGGGGCGTGGATCGGCCGCGCCGGGCTCGAGGCGGCCCTGCGGGCCTTCGACGGACGCCCGGGCGGGTCGGCGGAGTTGCTGGCGCGGGCCGAGGAGATGTTCGGGCCGGTGGCCGGGTTGCCGGGCAAGCTGTATCCACGCACCGACCGGCCCGCCGTACTCGCCTCCTTCGCGCCCGAAGTGGCCGCGTGCGCCGCGTCCACCGTCGGCGACCCCGTCGCGCGCGACCTGATGCGCGCCGCCGCCCGGCATCTGGCCGACTCCGCGGCCGCCGTCTGCCCGGACACCGGGGAGGACCGGGTCGCCCTCACCGGGGGCCTGTTCAAGATGGGCGACCCCCTCCTCGTACCGCTGCGCGCGGAGTTGACGGACCGGGTGCCGCACGCCCGGCAGGTACCGGCCGCGGGCACTCCGTTGGACGGCGCCGTACGTATCGCCGTCGACCTGGCGGGCGACCGGCTCACGCTCCCCCGCGACGAACACATGCTTTACGTGATGACCGAAAAGGGCACAACCTCGCCATCCGTCCCCCGAAAGGGGGATTCACCCACCCTGTCGGACAAGTGAAGTTGACTCCCGCACCGGTTGCCACAGGAGCACCACAGCACCGGCGAGTCCAGCCACACCGATCATTTCTGATCCACGCGTAACTCATCAGACAAAAGGGGACGGATACCGCTCACCTGCACCCTCCCCGAACAGGGGAGCCCAAGAAACCAGTAACATGCGTCGCCATGAGCTCCCCCACTGGGCCCGCGTCCGGCCTGCCAGTACGAATGCCGCGACCTCGCCAGCCCGGGCGGCACCGCCGACCCGAGCCGCTGGCGGCTCCCGAGGGCGCGCCTGCGCTCGTCCTCGCGGTGCCGGGCACCTCCAGCGCGGCCACGCGCAGCCTCGCCGAGGAGGTCGTGAGCATCGCGCGCTCCGAGCTGCCCGGCCTCGACGCCCGGATCGGGTACCTCGACGGGGACGACGCCGAGTTCCCCACGCTGCAGTCCGTGCTCACGCGTGCCGCCGAGGAGCGCACCGCCCGCTATGAGCAGGCCCGTGCCGCCGGTGCGGACGTGACCCAGCCCGACGGCCCCGTCGCCGTCGTGGTGCCCCTGCTCGCCGGCCCGGACAACGCGTTGCTGCGCCGGGTCCGCCAGGCCGTCATGGAGAGCCGGATCGCGGCCGACCTGACCGACGTTCTCGGCCCCCACCCGCTGCTCGCGGAGGCGCTGCACGTGCGTCTGTCCGAGGCGGGTCTGGCGCGCGCCGACCGTGCCCGGCTGTTCACCGTGGCCACGGCCGCCGACGGCATCATCCTCGCCTCCGTGGGCGGCGAGGAGGCCGTACAGGCGGCCGGGATCACCGGCATGCTGCTCGCCGCGCGGCTCGCCGTGCCGGTGATGGCGGCGGCGCTGGACGAGGAGGGCGCGATCGCGGCCACCGCCGAGCAGCTGCGCGGCTCGGGTTCCCAGCAGCTCGCCCTGGCTCCGTACCTGATCGGACCGGAGATCGACGCCGGCCTGCTGGACGCGGCCGCCAAGGAGGCGGGCTGCTCCGCCGCCGAGGCGCTCGGCCCGTACCCGGCGATCGGCAAGCTCGCGCTGGCCAAGTACACGACTGCGCTGGGCATCGCCCCGCAGCAGCCGCAGGGCGCGCCGGTCCGCTGACCGCCCAGGCACCACCCCTCGCACGTCGAAGGGCCCGCTCCTGTCACAGGAGCGGGCCCTTCTCTCGTCGGCTCTCTCGCGTCTCCGCGTCTCGTACGTCGGCAGTTCGTACGTCGGCGACTCGCGCCTCGGCAGCGGGGCACCGCCGGGCGGCTCAGCCGAGGACCACGCAGGACGCCGCCGGAACCTCCACCGAGCCGCCCCGTCGCGGCACCCCCGTGTCCGGGTCGACCGCGAACCAGGTCACGTCCCCCGAGCGCTCGTTGGCGGCGTACAGGAAGCGCCCCGAGGGGTCGAGGGCCAGCGCGCGCGGCCAGGTGCCGCCGCAGGGCACCGTCGCGACCAGCCGCAGCCCTTCGCCCACCGCGTCGGGCGTGAGCACGGAGACGACGTCCTGGCCGCGGGTGGCGGTCCACACGAAGCGCCCGTCGGGCGACACCACGATGCCCGAGGGGTACGCGTCACCGTCCGGGACCCCCGAGAGCACCGGCGTCTCCCCGACGGGGCGCAGAGAGCCTTCCTGGGCGCTCCAGCGGCAGACGGTGACCGTGGGGGCGAGTTCGTTGAGCACGTACGCGTGTTCGCCACGGGGGTGGAAGACCAGGTGACGGGGCCCGGAGCCGGGGCGCAGCGCGATCTCGCGGTGCAGCGTGAGCCGGCCGCCGTCCAGCGCGCACACCCGCACGGAGTCCGTGCCGAGGTCGACGCTGACGGCCCAGCGCCCGCTCGGGTCGGGCTGTACCTGGTGGGCGTGCGGGCTCTGCTGGCGCCGGGTGTGCGGGCCGCGGCCCTTGTGCTGGAGCACGCTGGAGGCGGCGCCGACGAGCGTGCCGTCGTCGCGCACGGGCAGGGCGGTGACGCTGCCGGAGCCGTAGTTGGCGGTCAGGACGTGTCCCGCGAACACGCTGAGGTGCGTGGGGCCGCTGCCTCCGACGGAGACCAACGGCCCGGCGGGCTTCGGTTCGTCGCCGTCCACGCGGTACGCGGCCACCGCGCCGTCGGCCGTCTCGCTGACCGCGTAGAGCATGTCGTGGGCGGGCGACAGGGCGAGGTACGAGGGATCGGGTACGCCGTCCACCGCGCTCAGGAGGGTCAGCGCGCCGCTGCCGCGGTCCACGGCCGCGGTGAGGACGCCGGGGCCTCCCGCCGCCGTGAACGAGCCGATGAACGCCCGCTGTTCCCGCGTGCCGCCGTCTGCCACTGCCGTTCCCCTCTCGGTCCCGCGCTCTCCGGGGCCGACGGTAGCAGTCGGCGACCAACGGTCTAGACCAAGGGTCCGCCCGCCTCCCCGAGCGCCCGTGCGCGCGCCTCCGGGTGGTGGACGTAGGCCGGATGCCGTTCCACGGTCTCGTAGGTGCGGTGGAAGACGGGGGTGGCGCTGCCCGAGATGGGCGGCACGATCCACGACCAGTCCGCGCCGACCCGGCGGCCCTTGCGCTCCTCGCGGCCGAGGTGGGTGAGGAAGCGCCGGGACTCGGTGTGGTGGTCGGTGACGGTGACGCCCGCGTGGTCGAAGGAGTGCAGGACGGAGCGGTTGAGTTCGACGAGCGCGCGGTCCTTCCACAGCGAGCGGTCGGTGCGGGTGTCGAGGCCCAGGCGGTCGGCGAGGTAGGGCAGGAGGTTGTAGCGGTCGGTGTCGGCGAGGTTGCGGGCGCCTATCTCGGTGCCCATGTACCAGCCGTTGAACGGGGCCGCCGGATAGCAGATGCCGCCGATCTCCAGGCACATGTTGGCGAGCGCGGGCACGGCGTGCCAGCGCAGTCCGAGCGAGCGCCACCAGGTGTACTCGGGGTGGGCGAGCTCCACTTCGAGCACCGCGTCCTGGGGCAGCGTGAACCAGCGGGGTCGCTCGTCGGGTTTGCCGTCGGCGCCCTGGACCACCAGCGGCAGGACGTCGAACGGGGTGCCGGGGCCGCCGGGCCAGCCGAGCCGCCGGGCCAGCGCGGTGAGGCCCGCGTTGCGCGGATCGCCGGTCACGCCACCGTCCGGGCGGGCGTAACCGGCGTAGCGGATGAGCTGTTCGTTCCAGATCCGTGGCCCCGGGCGGCCCGGCCGGTCGGGCGCGAAGACGGTGATGAGCGCCCTGATCCGGCCCTCGCCCGCGGCCTCCCGCAGATGGTCGGCCGACGCCTCGGCGACGTCCTCGGCCGTCCGAACGTCCCTGCGGTCACGGACGCACAGGGAGCGCCAGTACAGGCGCCCGATGCAGCGGTTGGCGTTGCGCCAGGCGACGCGGGCACCGAAGGCGAGTTCCTCGGTGGTGTGGCGGTAGGTGCCGGTCTCCGCGATCTCGGCCCGCGCGGCGGCGATGCGCCGGGCCGGGTCGCCGAGGCGCTCCTCGGTGTGGCGGAGCGTGAGGAACTCGGCGGCGGCGCGCAGGAGTGCGTACGGCGGCGAGTCGTCGTGCGACGTCGGGGCGGCGGAACGGCCCGGCACGGGTGTCAGGCGCCCGCCGAGACCCGGGACGGACGGCTCCGCCCGCCGGGAACCGACGGCGTGCGGCAGTGCCGTCGGCGTCGCACCGTGCGTCCTGCGACCTGCCGGCACACGGTCCAGCCAGCCGCCCGGCCCCTCGGCCCACGGCGTCGGGTACCGCGCGCTCCCGTCGTCGCCGAAGCGCTCTTCCTGTCCGGTTCCTCGCGGGAAGTCCCGCATGGTGCCACCCCCAAGCGGCTTGGCCCGCGGGCCGCTCCCGCACGATCCGCGGGTTCCGTGCGTCCGATAGCCGCGGGGTTACCCCGCCCGGGCGGTGATCCACCCTCTACGTGGCCCGTGCACGTGACTCGCCTGTCAGACGCGAACGGGGTGCGAAGCACGGGGGTGCAGGAGGGGCGCGGCGAGTTCGGCGAGTGCCCGCTCGAGCCCGTGCAGGTGTGCGAGTACCGGCTCTTCCAGGGGAGGTGTTCCGGCCTGGACCGTGATCCGCCGCGGTTCGGGCGAGGTGAGTGCCTCGACGGCCCGCTCGACGCGCTCGCACGCGAGGGTGAGGCGGTGGTCGCCGGAGGCCACGGGGTCCGACGCGATGGCGGCGAGGCCCCGTACCTCCCGCGCGCAGGTGTTCAGCGCCACGAGTACCTGGCGCGCCCTGCGGCCACGGGCGCGCAGGGGATTGAGGGGGTGCAGAAGGGGCGTGAGCGAGAGCCGCACCTTGTTCAGCACCGTCTCCAGCTCCGCGACGCGTGCCGCGGGGTCGGCGGCGCAGGAACCGTTCAGACGGGCCGCGGCCTCGGTCGTGCAGGCGTGGACGCACTGGATCGCCCGCACGATCCAGGCGTCCGTCGTGGCGTGCGTGGTGATCGGCAGCACGAGCAGGACCGCCAGCGCGGCGCCGATCGCCCCGATGCCGGTCTCCGCCAGACGCAGCACGACCAGATGCTGGTCCAGCACGCCGAACATCCCGTACAGCAGTTCGGCCATCACCGTCACCGCGAGCATCATCCAGGTGTACGAGACCGCGGCACTGTAGAAGATGACGAACACACACACGGCGAGCAGGGCCACGGTCGGTACGGGCGCACCGTGCAGGGGGACGACGACCGAGGCACCGAGGGCGATGCCGATCACCGTTCCGAGGACCCGGCGGTAGCCGCGGATCAGGGTCTCGCCGCGCGAGGTGGTGTTGACGAAGATCCACCACGCGGCGCCGACGGCCCAGTACCAGCGCTCCTGGGACAGCAGGCTTCCGACGCCCAGGGCGAACGCGGCGGCCACGACGGCCTGGACCGCCTGGCGGGTGGTGGGACGGGCGAGGCCCCGGCCGGCCGAGGGGGCGGGCGCCCCGGCGGGCGGCATCCGGCGCTCGTAGCACCACAGTCCGAATCGGACCGCCGAGGAGGCGAGGAGCGCGAGCAGTACGGCGCCGTACAGCTCGGGCAGTCGCGCCGGCACGGTGTGCAGGAACTGCGCCATGAAGAAGGCCATGAACCCGAAGACGCCTAGGGCATGGCCGCGCGCGCCCCAGCGCCGGGCGTACACGCCGGCGCCGACGACGGCGAGGAAGGCCGCGCCGCGCGCCGTCGGGTGGTCGTGCAGGGTGGCCGCGAGAGCCAGGACCGGAAGGCCCACCACGGGCAGCAGCGCCGTCGTCGCCAGCTGTCCGCGCACCGTGGCGTCGGTGACCGTGAAGAGGGCGAGCAGCGCCGCGAGTCCCCCCGCGACCACGCCCGCGAGGGAGGAGCCGGCCGCACCGCACAGAGCCACCGCCAGGCCGATGCCGAGGACGGCCCGGACGGCGCCGCGCAGCCGCAGCCGGCCCGGGTCCGGTGCCACGAACACCCTCTTCAGCACTGTTTCCCCGCCCCTTGAGCTCAGCCTGTACTTCAGGCATGCAAAAGGCGCCGCGGGGGTCCCGCAGCGCCATCGACCTGCCCATCACAGCATCATCGGGGCTGTTGGCTCAAGTGGACTCCGGAGCACTGAGCCATTGGCACAGTCATCGGGCGGGGAGGGGAGCCATGTGGATGCCATTGGCATCACTCCGTGTCGACCGGGTGCGGGGGGAGCTCGAAGCGCAGCAGGGCCCCGGTCAGGTGCGTGCGCAGGTCCGTCTCCATCTCGATGTGGCGGACCTCGCCGCCGTCCTCGATGACGGTCTTCACCAGTTCCTCGATGACGTCGGGGACCTCGCGCAGGGCGTCTTGGCAGAGCGGGCAGTGCTCCCCGGTGCGGGCGAGCAGCCCGTCACGGTCGCACACGACTCCCGGCGCGACGGCCTCCGCGTCCACGGCCAGCGTCCGGATCGCGGCCAGCGAGCCCGCCCACAGGGTGTCGTCGAGTCCGACCGTCGCGTGATGCTTGGTCGCTACGGCTTCGAGGATCTCGCCGACCAGCCGCTCCTGCTCCTGGTACGCGCGGTCGGTGACAAGGACGCGTACCTTGTCCCGGATGTCGGCGGCGGTCGCGCTGTCGCGGTCGACGGTGAAGCGGCCGACGAGCCGGTCGTGCAGGTCACGGGGGAGGTACTCGATGAAGGCCGGCACCTGATAGGGGTGCCCGCCGACGGCCAGCAGATCGAAGCCCCCCTCCTTGAACAGGCGCTTGAGCTCGCCGATGAGCCGCCGGTAGTGCCTTTTGCTCAGCTCGTCGGCCCTGTCGCGGACCCGCACCTCGTCGAGCCCCGCGGCGTGCTCGGGCCCCCGCAGCGTCCGGTCGCGGATCGCCTCCAGCTCCCGGACCTCGTCGAGGTGGTACTCCCAGACCTGTGCGGTGGCCTCGTCCACGACGACCGCGCAGGTGCGGTCGTACTCGTCGAGCACCGCCAGCATCGGACGGACGTAGGGGTCCGCGTCCACCACGACGCGTTCGTGGGTGGCGCGCGGCAGCCACACCTCCTCGTAGACACCGTGGCCAGTGCAGGAGAAGACGACGACGGTCCCGGGCCGCTGGGGTTCCTCGCCGAGCCTCTGCTCGATCTTCGCGATGTCGTCGCCCAGCGAGAGCCGTGCGGCGTGCTCCAGCGAGCGGTCGTCCGCGAGCGGCCTGATGCCTTCCAGCAGACTGGCCAGCCGGGCCCGGTACGTACGACGGCCTGGCTGGTCCGGTTCCACCGGAAGGTAGAGGGAGACGAACGGGAGCCCGTTCCCCGCGAGCCGGAGAATTCGGTCGACCTGCTCCTGCGTGATCATCGTCGCTCCTCGCCGCTCCTCGAGCCCTGCGCCACCCCTCCAGGTAACGCGGTGGGCGGCACACCGGCAAACGCGGCGCGGCGGACAAAGTGAGCGGGAGGGGTGAACCGGCCCACCGGGCTCACGGCGGGCCGAGCCATTGGTACGGTCGAAGAAGATCAGCCCAGGCGGCAGGGAGGCCGGTGGATCATGGCCGTGGACGAACTCGACACCCGCATCCTGCGGCTGCTGCTGGAGCAACCGCGTACCAGCGTGCGCGAGTACGCCCGCATGCTCGGTGTGGCCCGCGGCACGCTCCAGGCCCGCCTCGACCGGCTGGAACGGGACGGGGTGATCACGGGTACGGGCCCCTCACTGTCCCCCGCGGCGCTCGGCCACCCCGTCCTCGCCTTCGTGCACATCGAGGTCACGCAGGGCCACCTCGACGAGGTCGGCGACGCGCTGGCCGCCGTACCTGAGATCATCGAGGCGTTCTCGATCACGGGCGGCGGCGATCTGCTCACCCGGGTCGTGGCGCGCGACAACGCCCACCTGGAGGACGTGATCCAGGCGCTCATCAGCATGCCCGGCGTCGTCCGCACCCGCACCGAGGTGGCACTGCGCGAGCGGGTTCCGCACCGGGTGCTGCCACTGGTGGAGTCGATCGGGCGAGCGGCGAGAAGCTGACGGCCGGCACAGGGGTGATCGGCCGCGCTCGGCCTCGCTTGGCATCCTGGACCCCATGAGCACTCTCGGCCGCACTTCGGTCATCTTCGATCTCGACGGCACACTCGTGGACAGCGAGCCGAACTATTTCGAGGCCGGCCGCCAGACGCTCGCCGCGCAGGGCATCACCGACTTCACCTGGGCCGAGCACGAGCGCTACGTAGGCATCAGCACCCGGGATACGGTGGCGCTCTGGAAGGACCACTACGCCTTGCGGTCCCCGCTGGACGCCCTGCTCGCCGACATGAACCGCCGCTATCTGGAGCTGGCCCGCGCCGCCACGCACGTGTACCCGGAGATGCGGAGGTTCGTGGAACTGCTGGCCGCCGAGGGCGCCTCGATGGCCGTGGCCTCGGGCTCCGCACCCGCCGCCATCGAGGCGATCCTGACGGGCACCGGCCTGGCCGCCCATCTGACGACCGTCGTGTCGGCCGACGAGGTCGCGCACGGCAAGCCCGCCCCGGACGTCTTCCTCGAAGCGGCGCGCCGTCTGGAGGCCGACCCGGCGGACTGCGTGGTCCTGGAGGACGCCGCTCCGGGCGCCGCCGCCGCACACGCGGCCGGGATGCGCTGCATCGCCGTCCCGTACGTCGCCGCACAGGCCGACGACCCGGCGTTCGCCACGGCGGGTCTGCTGCTGCGCGGCGGTCAGCGCGAGTTCACCGCACGGAGCGCGTACGACTGGCTCGCGCGACCGGCCTCGGCTTCCTGAGCCACGGCCACACCTCGACGGCGTGCGGTCTCCGGCGTCGGCTCAGGAAACGTGCAGCACGATCTTGCCCCGGCGGTGGCCCCGCTCCAGTGCCGCGTACGCCTGCGCGGTCTCGGCGAGGGGGAAGACGCGGTCGACGGGCGGAGTCAGTTCGCCGTCCGCGACCAGGCGGGACAGCTCCTCCAGTCCGGAGCGGTCCGGTTCCACGACGAAGAACCTGCCGCCCTCCTTCGTGGCGTCGGGCGGGGCGACGATGCTCACCAGACGACCGCCGGGACGCAACACCTGCCAGGAGCGCTCCTGGGTGTCGCCGCCGACGGTGTCGAAGACCAGGTCGACGTCCTTGACCTGCTCCTCGAAGCGTTCGCTCCGGTAGTCGACGACCTGCTCGGCGCCCAGCCCGCGTACGAAATCGGCGGCTTCGGCGCCGGCCGTCGCGGTGACCGAGGCACCGAGCGCGACCGCGACCTGCACCGCGAAGGAGCCCACCCCGCCCGCGCCGCCCTGCACCAGCACCCGGGCACCGGGGCGCAGGCCGCCGTGCACGACCAGGCCCTGCCAGGCCGTCAGCCCGGCCAGCGGCAGCGCCGCCGCGTGGTCGTGGTCGAGCCGGGCCGGCTTGGCGGCGAGCACGGCCGCGGGGACGGCGACGAACTCCGCCGCGGCCCCGTCCCGGGTGAACGGGATCAGCCCGTACACCTCGTCGCCGACCTTCCAGTCCGACACCTCGGGGCCGAGCTCGGCGACGACACCCGAGACCTCCTTGGACGGCACGATGGGCACCCGCTCGCTGCCGCTGCCGTCGAAGCTGTCGGTCCAGGTCGCGTCCCAGACCAGTTCGTCCGGCGTGATGGACGCGGACCGTACCCCGACCAGGACCTCTCCGGGGCCCGGCACCGGGCGCGGGGCGAGCTCGTACGTCAGCTGCTCGGGGCCGCCCCGTCGGTGGCCGCGCACCGCGTGCATGGTGTCCATTCCAACCTCCCAGGTCGCGCCGGCCAGGCACCGGCGGTACCTCCAGGGTGGTCGACCCGTGCACCTCGCGCTCGGGTCGTCGGACTTCACGCGCCTTTCTCAGGCAGCCTCGCGCGCCCCGGCCGCGCCGGTCCCCCGTCCGCCCCCGTCGCGGTGGATCGGTGTCCTGGAACCGGTCAGAGGAGCGCCTGTCCCGCCCTCCCGGGCCGCGACGATCTCCGCCGCGATGGACAGCGCGGTCTCCTCGGGCGTACGGGCCCCGAGGTCGAGCCCGATCGGGGATCTCAGGCGGGCCAACTCCCGCTCGCCGAGGCCGACTTCACGCAGCCGCCGCTCACGGTCCTCGTGCGTGCGGCGTGACCCCATGGCGCCGACGAACGCCACCGGCATGCGCAAGGCCGCCTCCAGCAGCGGTACGTCGAACTTGGCGTCGTGAGTGAGCACGCACAGGACCGTGCGGTCGTCGGTCACGGTCCGCCGGAGGTAGCGGTGCGGCCAGTCGACCACGATCTCGTCGGCGTCGGGGAAGCGGACCCGGGTGGCGAAGACCGGGCGGGCGTCGCACACGGTCACGTGATACCCGAGGAACCTGCCCACCCGTACCAGCGCCGTCGCGAAGTCCACGGCGCCGAAGACGATCATTCGGGGCGGTGGCACGCTCGACTCGACGAGCAGGGTCACGCCACCCGGGCAGCGCGCGCCGTCCTCCGACAGTTCGAGGGTGCCGGTGCGGCCCGCCGACAGCAGGGCCCGTGCCTCGGCCACCGCCGTGCGGTCCAGCTCGGGACGACCACCGAGGCTCCCCTCGTGGGAGACGCCCGGGCCTCCCGCGTACGACGTGGACGACCGGGACGGGTCGGATGCCCCGGAGGAGTCGGACGAGCTGGAGGAGTCGGAGGAGTCGGAGGAGTCGGACGAGCCGTCGGGGCGGACGAGCAGCACCCTCCCCAGCAGTTCCACCGGTCCCCGGGCCACCCGGGCGACGGCCGCCGCCTCGCCCCGGGACGCCGCCGCCAGCGCCGCCGCGTACACCGGCCGCTCAGGCGCGTCCGCGCGCACCGGGGTGACCAGGACCTCGATGACCCCGCCGCAGGTCAGCCCCACCGCGAAGGCGTCCTCGTCGCTGTATCCGAATCGTTCCAGCACCGTCCGGCCGTCCTGGAGCGCCTGGACGCACAGGTCGTACACGGCGCCTTCCACACAGCCGCCGGAGACCGAGCCGATGGCCGTGCCGCCGCCGTCGACCGCGAGGGCGGCGCCGGGGCCGCGCGGGGCGCTGCCGCCGACGCTCACGACGGTGGCGACGGCGAAGTCCCGTCCCTCCTCGGCCCAGCGGCTCAGCTCGTCGGCGATGTCAAGCATCCCGGTCCCCTCCCGTGCCCGCCAGCAGCACCCGGTCCGGGCGGATCGGCAGATTCCGGTGACGTACACCCGTCGCGTGCCAGACCGCGTTGGCGATCGCCGCCGCCGCTCCGACGACCCCGATCTCGCCGATGCCCTTGATGCCGACCGGGTCCCCGGGGTCGGGGTCGTCCACCCAGTCCGCCTCGATGTCGGGTACGTCGGCGTGCGCGGAGAAGTGGTAGCCGGCGAGGTCGGCGCCGACGTGGCCGCCGCTTGCCCGGTCCCGGTGAGCCTCCTCGTGCAGGGCCATGGACAGCCCCCAGACCATGCCTCCGACGAACTGCCCGCGCGCGGTCAGCGGGTTGACGATCCGGCCGGCCGCGAAGATGCCGAGCATCCGCCTCACCCGCACCTCCCCGCTGGTGACATCGACGGCGACCTCGGCGAACTGGGCACCGAAGGAGTGCCGTTCCTTCTGCTCCAGCGCGCCGACCGCCTGTGAGGTGTCCGAGCGTGCGGTGATCCCCTCCGGCGGAATGCCGCCGCCCAGGGCCAGCCGCTCGCGCAGCTCGTCCGCCGCGACCCTGATCGCCCAGGCCCAGGAGCGGGTGCCCATCGAGCCGCCGGCGATCATCGCGAAGCCGAAGTCGCTGTCCGCGATGCGCATCCGGATGCGCTCCGGCGCCACCTCCAGCGCGTCCGCGGCGATCAGGGTGAGCGCGGTGCGGGCCCCGGTCCCGACGTCGGACGCGGTGATCCGTACGGTGAAGCTGCCGTCCGGCTCGGCCGTCACGGCCGCCGTGGACGGGGCGGACAGCACGGGGAACGTGGACGCGGCCGTGCCGGTCCCGAGCAGCCAGCGGCCCTCGCGGCGGACACCGGGACGCGGGTCACGGTCCGCCCAGCCGAACCGGCGGGCCCCCTCCTCGAAGCACGCGAGCAGGTTGCGGCCGCTGAACGGCAGACCGGAGACGGGGCCGACGGCCGGTTCGTTGCGGGCGCGCAGCGCGATCGGGTCGAGTCCGCACTTCTCGGCGAGTTCGTCGAGCGCGGACTCCAGCGCGAACGAGCCCGGCGCCTCGCCGGGCGCCCGCATCCAGCTCGGGGTCGGCACGTCGAGCGGTACGACACGGGTCTGCGAGTAGTGCGCGTCGGAGTCGTACATCGCGCGCCCGAACTCGGAGGCCCGCTCGACGAACTCGTACACGGTCGAGGTGAGGCACTCGGCCCGGTGGTCGAACGCGCGCAGCCGGCCGTCCGCGTCGGCGCCGAGCCTGACCCGCTGGGCCGTGGGGCTGCGGTAGCCGACCAGCGAGAACATCTGGCGGCGGGTCAGTACGACGCGTACGGGGCGCTGGAGGACGGTCGCGGCCATCGCGGCGGCGACCGAGTGCGGGCGGGTGCCCTTGGAGCCGAAGCCGCCGCCGACGTGTTCCGAGCGCACCCGCACCGACTGGGGGTCGAGCGAGAACAGCTTCGCGAGCTCGTCCGCCACGAACCTGCTGCCCTGGTTGGAGTCGATGACCTCGAGCCGGCCGCCGTCCCAGCGCGCGATCGCCGCGTGCGGCTCCATGGGGCTGTGGTGCTCCTCCGGAGTGCTGTACTCGGCGTCCACGACGACGGCGGACGCGGCGAGTTCGGCCTCCAGGTCACCCTTTTGGGCGGCGGGGGCGCTCTCCGGCGCGTACACCCCGGGGAGCCCGGCGGCGAACACGACGTCGTGCGGCTCCTCGTCGTACGTGACGACGAGGGCCTCGGCGGCCTCCCTGGCCTGCTCGGGCGTCTCGGCGACGATCAGCGCCACCGGCCAGCCGACGAACGGGACCCGGTCGTGCTGGAAGATCTGGGCGACCGGGTCGGGCGCCCCGAAGGCGTTCGTGTAGTCGCCGTTGAGACGCGGGGCGTTCTCGTGGTGCAGGACGGCGACGACGCCCGGCATCGCGAGGACGGGCGCGGACTCCACCGCGCGGATCCGGCCACGGGCCACGGTGGACAACACCAGCCAGCCGTGGGCGAGTTCGGGATAAGGGACCTCGCCCGCGTAGCGCGCCGCCCCGGTGACCTTGGCCACGCCCTCGACGCGGGTGTGCGCGGCGCCGACGGCCCCGAACGTCGCGGTCGCCGCCGTCGTCGCGGTCGTGGTCGCGGTCGTGCCGGTCATCGGGCCACCTCCTCGGTGAGTTCGGTCAGCATCGCCACGACGAGATTGCGCATCAGGGGCACCTTGTATCCGTTGTGGGGCAGCGTCCGGGCGGCCGCGAGCTCGGCGTCCGCGGCGGCGGCGAAGGCCTCGGCGCTCGCCGGTCCCCCGGTCAGCGCCCGTTCGGCCGCACGGGCCCGCCACGGCCGGGAGGCCACCGCCCCGAAGGCGAGGCGCACTTCCCGTACGACACCGTCGTGGACGTCGAGTGCGGCGGCGATCGAGCCGATCGCGAACGCGTACGAGGCGCGCTCGCGCACCTTGCGATAGCGGGAGCGGGCGGCGACCGGGGCGGCCGGAAGGGTGACGCCGGTGATCAGCGCGCCGGGCGGCAGGGCGGTCTCCAGGTGCGGGGTGTCGCCCACCGGCAGATAGAACTCCGCGAGCGGCAACTCCCCCGGCCCGTCCGCCGTTTCGTACGAGACGACGGCGTCGAAGGCGGAGAGGGCCACGGCCATGTCCGAGGGGTGCGTGGCCACGCAGTGCGCGGAGGCACCGAGGATGGCGTGGTTGTGGTGCTCGCCCTCGACGGCCGGACAACCGCTGCCGGGGACCCGCTTGTTGCAGGGCTTCGCCAGATCGGTGAAGTAGCCGCAGCGGGTGCGCTGGAGCAGGTTTCCGCCGACCGTGGCCATGTTGCGCAGCTGACCGGAGGCCCCGGCCAGCACGGCCTGGGTCAACGCCGGGTAGTGGCGCCGTACGTCGGGATGGGCGGCGAGGTCGCTGTTGGTCACGGTCGCGCCGATCCGCAGACCGCCGCTCCTTGTGAACTCGACGCGGTCGAGGGGGAGTTCACGCACGTCGACGAGCCGGGCGGGCCGCTCCACCCCGCTCTTCATCAGGTCGACGAGATTGGTCCCACCGCCGAGATAGCGCGCGTCCGGGTCGGCGCCCAGCAGGGCGACCGCGCCGGTGACGTCGTAGGCGCGCTCGTAGTCGAACTCCCTCATGCCGCCTCCTCCTTGGTCTCGGACGATCGCGTATCGGACGACCGTGCATCGGACGACCGTGCCGCCCGCGCAACGGCCTGGACGATCGACACGTACGCGCCGCACCGGCACAGGTTGCCGCTCATCCGCTCGCGGATCTCCTCGGGCGTGAGCTGCGGAACCCCCGCTTCGGGCCGCACGTCCGCGGTCACGGCGCTCGGCCAGCCCGCCGCGTGCTCCTCGATCACCGCGAGGGCCGAACAGATCTGGCCGGGCGTGCAGTAGCCGCACTGGTAGCCGTCGAGGTCGAGGAAGGCCTGTTGCACGGGATGCAGCCGCTCACCGTCCGCCACCCCTTCGATGGTGGTGATCTCGCGTCCCTCGGCGGCGACGGCGAGTTGCAGACAGGAGACGGCCCGGCGTCCGTCGAGCAGCACCGTGCAGGCGCCGCACTGACCCTGATCGCAGCCTTTCTTGGTACCGGTGAGATCGAGACGCTCACGCAGCGCGTCGAGCAGGGTGGTGCGACGGTCGACGGGCAGCGTGTACTTCTCGCCGTTGACGTGCAGGGTGATGGTGCTGGACGTCGAGGTCGTGGCGCTGGACGTCGTGGGGGCCATGATCAGCCTTCTTTCGCCTGTCTGAGGGGGAAAGGAAGTCGCGAGAGGGCCGGGAAAAGGGAACACCGATGGTCCACACTGGCCGGATCCGGCGGTATGGTGAACCTAAGCGGACAGCTGTCCGTTAATCATGAACCTATCGGACAGCTGTCCGCTTAGCAAGGCGCCCGCCTGGCAGGGCGGAGGACGAAGGAGGCCCGAGTGCAGCAGAAGAAGGCCACCCCGCTGCGCTCGGACGCGCAACGCAATCGCGAGCGCATCCTCGAGGTGGCCCTGGTCGAGTTGACGCGGTCGGCGGACACCCCGCTCAGCGCGATCGCCAAGAAGGCGGGGGTCGGGCAGGGGACGTTCTACCGCAACTTCCCCCATCGCGAGGCACTCCTCCTGGAGATCTACCGCCACGAGGTGCAGCAGGTCGCCGACACCGCGGCGCAGCTGCTCGAGACGCGTCCGCCGGACCGGGCCCTGCGGGAGTGGATGGACCGCCTCGCCCAGTTCGCCATGACCAAGGTCGGCCTGGCCGAGGCCCTGCGCGCGACCACCCTCGCGCACGGCACCCTGACCCGGCTGGGGCACGGCGCGATGTCCTCGGCCACCGCTCTGCTCCTGGCGGCGAACGACAAGGCGGGCACCATCCGCCCGGGAGTGACCCCGGAGGACTTCTTCCTCTTCATCGCCGGTCTCTGGCAGATCGACGCGGACGGGGACTGGCAGCCGCGCGCCACCCGCCTTCTGGACCTCGTGATGGACGGTCTACGGGTGGGCGCGCCGGGTTCCGCGCCGCCCGAGTGAGCCGAGCCGCGGCCTGGCGGGAGCGGCGGGCCGTCGTCACCGACAGCCGCTCCCGCGCGCACGACGAAGCCGCCCGCCTGTACTCCCCCGTGGCGGACGGCTCGTGTCGCGGTGTTCAGAGATCGGGATCGGTGTCGGCGACGTAAGTGTCCTGGGCCGCTGGACGACACCCGCCGGGGCGGGCGACGGGATTCGAACCCGCGTCTCTCTCTTGACAGGAGAAGTAGCCGAAACCTTCGCACCTGAACGAGTTCACCCTAGTGGTCACCGCCGCCGCGGTCACCCGGTTTCCGACGTGCGGCAGACGCGTACCGGGGCGTTGTCAGTGGTGGCGTGCAGGATGGCGGGTATGACAACACCAGCCGCAGTGATCGTGGATGCCGCCGCCTACGCGCAGGCGGTCGAGGACGCCGTGAAGGCTTCGGCCGCCTACTACGCGGGCGGCACGTCGGTACTGGACGACGACACCTACGACCGGCTCGTGCGGGGCATCGCGGCGTGGGAGTCCGCTCATCCCGACGAGGTGCTGCCCGACTCACCGACCGGGAAGGTCGCCGGTGGCGCCGTGGAGGGCGATGTCCCGCACACGGTGCCCATGTTGAGCCTGGACAACGTGTTCTCGCCGGAGGAGTTCACCGCCTGGACCGCGTCGCTGGCCCGGCGGATCGGCCACGACGTCACACGGTTCGGTGTCGAGCCGAAGCTCGACGGCCTCGCGATCGCCGCCCGGTACACCCGTGGTCGCCTCACCCGGCTGATCACCCGTGGCGACGGGACGGCCGGGGAGGACGTCTCGCACGCCATCGGCACCGTCGAAGGCCTCCCGGCCGAACTCACCGAACCGGTCACGGTGGAGGTGCGCGGCGAGGTCCTGATGACCACCGCCCAGTTCGAGCACGCCAACGAGGTGCGCACCGCGCACGGCGGCCAGCCGTTCGCGAACCCGCGCAACGCGGCGGCGGGCACGCTGCGCGCCAAGGACCGCGCCTACACCGTGCCGATGACCTTCTTCGGCTATGCCCTGTTGCCGCTGCCCGGCACTGAGGGAGCCCTCGCGGCACGGCTGGCCGAGGCCGCGCACAGCGAGCTGATGGCCCGGTGCGGCGAGCTCGGCGTGAACACCACCGCCGTCACCGCCGTGCCCGGGACCACGGCGGAGACCGCCGAGCAGGTCCTGGCCCGGGTCAAGGAGATCGCCGCGCTTCGGGCGGAGTTGCCGTTCGGGATCGACGGGATAGTCGTCAAGGCCGACCTCGCAGCCGATCAGGAGGCCGCCGGATCCGGTTCGCGTGCACCGCGCTGGGCGATCGCCTACAAGCTGCCGGCCGTGGAGAAGATCACCCGGCTGCTGGAGGTGGAGTGGAACGTGGGCCGCACCGGCATCATCGCTCCGCGCGCGGTCCTCGAGCCGGTCGAGATCGACGGCTCCACCATCACCTACGCGACCCTCCACAACCCTGCCGACATCACCCGCCGCGACCTGCGTCTGGGCGACCACGTGATGGTCCACCGCGCCGGGGACGTGATTCCCCGCGTCGAAGCCCCGGTCGCCCATCTGCGCACCGGCGAGGAGCGGCCGATCGTCTTCCCCGAGGTGTGCCCGCGGTGCGGCTCCACCATCGACACCAGCGAGCAGCGCTGGCGCTGCGAGAACGGCCGCAACTGCCATCTGGTCGCCGCCCTCTCGTACGCCGCCGGCCGCGACCAGCTCGACATCGAGGGCCTGGGCCACACCCGTGTCGTCCAGCTCGTCGAGGCCGGCCTGGTCGCCGATCTGGCCGACGTGTTCGCCCTCACGCGCGACCAACTCCTCGCCCTGGAACGGATGGGTGAGACCAGCACCGACAATCTCCTCGCGGCGATCGGCGCGGCCAAGGGGCAGCCATTGTCGCGGGTGTTGTGCGCGCTCGGCGTCCGCGGCACGGGCCGCTCCATGTCCCGTCGTATCGCCCGGTACTTCGCGACCATGGACCACATCCGTGCCGCCGACGCCGAAGCGATGCAGCGGGTCGAGGGCATCGGCACGGAGAAGGCCCCGTCCATCGTGGCCGAACTCGCCGAACTCGCCCCGCTCATCGACAAGCTCACCGCGGCCGGGGTCAACATGACCGAGCCCGGTGCCACTCCGCCGGTCACCGCCGACGACACCGACACCGACACCGATACCGGCGCCCAGGGCGCGGAGCCGGCGGGCGGGCCGCTGACCGGGATGGCGGTCGTCGTCACCGGAGCGATGACCGGCCCGCTGGAGAAGCTCAGCCGCAACCAGATGAACGAACTCATCGAGCGCGCCGGTGGCCGCTCCTCCTCCAGCGTCTCCAAGAAGACCACGCTGGTCGTCGCCGGCGAAGGCGCGGGATCCAAGCGCGCCAAGGCCGAGGACCTCGGCATCCGGCTGGTCACACCCGACGAGTTCGCGACTCTGGTCGCCGACTACGTCGACTGAAGGGCGCTTCTTCCTTCCCCTGCTTCCCGCTCATTGCTTCCTGCCTGCTTCCTGCCTCGTGTTCGGCCGTCCTCGCCGTGACTCGGAACCCGATGGTGTACCCCGCTACACCATCGGTTCGGGAGTGGACTCTCTCGTGACGGCGAGCCCGCGCCGGGACCGTTGATTCATGAAGACTTCCGCACGAGCCGGGCTCGCCGTCATGGCCGCGGGTGGCATTTTCTTCGCCGCCACGAGCCTGGGGGACAACGACGACTCGGCCACCGCCGCCCCGAAGAGCGCGGCCGTCTCCGGAGAGCCGAGCCACTCGACGGTGTCCGGGGCGCCGGAGAGGACGGGCACCTCCGGGTCATCGGCGGGTCCGGGTCCGTATGTGGCGCTGGGTGACTCCTACACCGCCGGCCCCGGCATCCCCTCCCGGACCGGAACCCCCACGGGATGCGACCGCTCCGACCGCAATTACCCCACCCTGGTGGCCCACGAACTCGGCGTCGAAACAGCCGACTTCCACGACATGAGTTGCACCGGCGCCACCGTCGACGACCTCACCGCACCCCAGGCCACCGACAGCGGCACCAACCCCGCCCAGCTCTCCGCCCTCACCACCCACACCGCCCTCGTCACCCTCGGCATCGGCGGCAACGACATCGGCTTCAGCGAACTGATCACACAGTGCGCCAAATCCGGCATCCTCTACTTCGCCACCGGCAGCGGCAAGTACACCGGCAATCACGCCCCCTGCCGCGGCCAGTACGTCGACGGCACCACCGACACCGTCCGGCAGAAGATCAACACCGTGGGCGACCGGGTCGCCGACACCCTGGCCGAGGTCAGACGTCGCGCCCCTCAGGCACGCGTCTACGTGGTCGGGTACCCGGCGATCCTGCCCGCCGCGGCCGGCGACTGCGGCCGCGACATGGGCCTCGCGCCCGGCGACGTCACCTTCCTCCACCAGGAGCAGCAGCAGCTCAACACCACCCTGCGGCAACGCGCGGAAGGCGCAGGTGCCGGGTATGTCGACACCTACGCCCCGTCGAACGGTCACGACGTGTGTTCCGCGCGTGAAACCCGCTGGGTCGAACCCCTCGTGCCGCTCGCCCCCGCCGCGCCCGTCCACCCCAACGCACGCGGCGAACGCGGTATGGCCGACGCCGTCATCAACACCATCAAGGCGAGCAAGGGGTCCTGAGGCCAGAGGGTTCTGAGGCCGATGGGTCCTGAGGTCAAGGGCCCTGAGGCCGAGGGGGCCTGAGGCCGAGGGGGCCTGAGGCCGAGGGGCTCAGAGGAGCCCCCGAGGACTACGCGCCGCTCGCGCCGAGCATGTCCTCGCGCTCGACGATCTTCACGCGCTCCCGGCCCTGCGGTTCGCCCAGCGCCTTCTCCGCGGCGTCCAGGCGGTACCAGCCCTCCCAGGTGGTGAAGCGGACGTCCCGCTCGCCGAGGAACGCGTCCACGGCCTCCGGATCGGGCGAGCCGGGCGTGTGCAGACGTCCGTTCGCGTGGTCGTCCAGCAGGCTGGCGACGGTCTCGTTGGCGTCGCCCTTGGTGTGGCCGATCAGACCCACGGGGCCGCGTCGGATCCAGCCGGTGACGTACGTCGACTGCAGGTGCTCGCCGGTCTCCTCGATCACCCGGCCGCCCTGGTCCGGGACCGTGCCCGACTCGGCGTCCCAGGGGAGCTTGGGCAGTTCGTCGGACAGATAGCCCACGGCGCGGTAGACCGCACCGAGGTCCCAGTCCTTGTACTCGCCGGTCCCCTTGACGTTGCCGGTGCCGTCGAGGGCGGTGCGCTCGGTGCGCAGGCCGACGACCTGGCCGTTCTCGCCGAGGATCTCGGTGGGGGACTCGAAGAAGTGCAGGAACAGCTTGTGCGGGCGGTCACCGATGTCGCGGATGGCCCAGTTCTCCAGGGTCTTGGCGACCATGTCGGCCTGCTTGTTGCCGCGCCGGGTCGCGATCGAACCCTCGTCGTAGTCGATGTCCTCGGGGTCGACGATGACCTCGATGTTCGGGGAGTGGTCCAGTTCCCGCAGCTCCATCGGGCTGAACTTCGCCTGCGCCGGACCGCGGCGGCCGAAGACGTGGACCTCCAGGGCCTTGTTGGCCTTGAGGCCGTCGTAGACGTTCTGCGGGATCTCGGTCGGCAGCAGTTCGTCGGCGGTCTTGGCGAGGATGCGGGCGACGTCGAGCGCCACGTTGCCGACGCCGAGGACGGCGACCTTCTCCGCTTCGAGCGGCCAGGTCCGTGCCACGTCCGGGTGACCGTCGTACCAGGAGACGAAGTCCGCCGCGCCGTACGAACCGTCGAGGCCGATGCCGGGTATGTCGAGGGCCCGGTCGGCCGTCGCCCCCGTGGAGAAGATCACGGCGTCGTAGAAGGTGCGCAGGTCGTCGAGGTTGATGTCCCCCGGGTAGTCGACATTGCCGAAGAGACGTATCTGGGGCTTGTCGAGCACCTGGTGCAGGGCCGTGATGATGCCCTTGATCCGCGGGTGGTCCGGGGCCACGCCGTAACGGATCAGACCGAAGGGGGCCGGCATCCGTTCGAAGAGGTCGATGGACACACCGGGCTCGACCGCAACTGCGGACTTCAGCAGCGCGTCGGCAGCGTAGATCCCGGCGGGGCCGGCTCCGACAATGGCTACCCGCAGAGGGCGAGGCATGATCAGGTTCCCTTCGAACGGTGGCAGGGTGGCTCGTCGGGAAGCCTAAACTAAGGCAAACCTTAGTCAGTAGCCGGGTTGGATCTATGACCCCATAAGCCGATCTTATGGCCTGCCGTCGAGGAGCACGGGCCTCAGATTCGGGGGCAAAATGGGATATGTGGGTGTCCGGCGTGTGTCAGTGGACCGCCTCGTGGAGCAGCCGTCGGGCCGCGGACTGGTGGCGATCCCACTCGCGCTGATCGTAGTGATCACTGTGGTGGACCTCCACTCCCCGACCAGCGTCCACCTGGGTCCGTTGCTGGTCATCGCCCCCGCCCTCACCGCCTCCCTGGCCGGGCCACGGCTGACCGCCGTCGTGGGGGTGCTGGCCGTGGCCGCCCAGGTCTTCATCGCGGTGTTCCACGGCGGGCTGACCACCGCCAACCACGTGGCGCAGATCATCGCCCTGACCGTGCTCTCCGCGCTGGTGGTCTTCGTCTGCCATGTACGCGAGCGGCGTGCCCGGGAGCTGAGCCGGGCGCGGTCGGTGGCCGAGACGGCTCAGCGGGTCCTGCTGCGACCGCCGCCCCGCCGGATCGGGCCCTTGCGCGTGGCCTGGCTGTATCTGGCCGCCGAGGACGAGACGCAGATCGGCGGCGACCTGTTCGCGGTCTCCCGCGCCGCCCAGCCCTCCACGCGGGTGATCATCGGGGACGTACGCGGCAAGGGTCTGGCCTCCATCGGCGAGGCCTCGGTGGTGCTCGGCTCGTTCCGCGAGGGCGCTCACCGGTACGCCACCCTGCCCGAGCTCACGGCGGCACTGGAGGTCAGCGTGTGCCGCGACCTGGAGGACGTGGCCGACACCGAGCACGATCCGGGCGAGCACTTCATCACCGCGCTCGTGCTCGACATCCCCGACGAGGGGCCGGACGCCTGGATGATCAACTGCGGTCATCCACCGCCTCTCCTGCTGCGTAACGAGGAGGTCACGATCCTGCACCCGCGCCACCCCCTCCCCCCGCTGGGCATGTGCGAACTGCCCGCCGCGAGCCACCGACCCGACCCGTTCACCTTCGAAACCGGTGACATCCTCCTGCTCTACACCGACGGCGTCATCGAAGCCCGCTCACCGTCGGGCGTCTTCTACCCGCTCCTCGAGCGGGTCGCCTCCTTTCCCAACTCCAGCCCCGACGCACTGCTGCGGCACATCCACGACGACCTCCTCGCGCATGTCGGCGACCACCCCAACGACGACGCCGCCCTCCTGATCATCGAACGCACCGCCTCCCACCACCCGCATCGACCGCATTTCGCCACCCGCCCCGTCGACGGCCACCACCGGCTCCATGCCACCGGATCGCCCCCGTCGGCGGAACGCTGACCTCATTCCCGGGCCATGTCCGACTCCGCCGCGCTCGCCGCGGAATCGGCGTCGTCGAGGAGTTTCCGCAGATGACCGAGGTCCGCGGAGGAGGTGGGTGCGGGCCGGTCAGTGGACTGCGTGCCCCGTGCGGTCTGTGTGCCCTGCGTGCTCTGTGCGCTCCCGCCGTGGCCGCATCCGGCCAGGAACAGCAGGGCGGCCAGTACGGCCGGCACGGCGTGGCGCGCGCGCATCAGTTCGTACGACCGTTGTCGTGGGCGCCGCACCACTTCTCGACGTCGGCCAGGTCCTTCTGGCGGGTCTCCAGGGTGGGGACCAGGGAACGCCGGGCGGTGAGCCGGTCGTTCAGGTAGGTCTCGATCTGGGTGTGCCCCGCGGACTTGGCGTTCGCCACCCGCTGCTCGAGACGGGCGATGGAGCCACGCTGGGAAGCGTCCGCGCGGAGCCGGGTGAGGATCCGGTCGATCCGCCGGTCGATCTTCGGCGCGCGCTTGCAGAGCGCCGCCGCGCCGTCGCCCGTGGGGGTGCCGGACGGCGCGGGAGTCGCGGCGTCGGCGGTGGCGGCGCCTGCGGCGCCGAACAGCGATCCGGCGGCGACCAACGAGACGACCGAGATCACGGTCTTCCTGGTGCTTGGCATGACGAACTCCTCCACGTTCAGGGGCGACTGCCCTCTCGCCGGGAAAGCTAGGAGCCGTCTTTGTGGAATTCTTGTGGCCGGTCGGCGGTCGTGATCATCCAGTTGCGCGGGAGCGGAAGCGTGTCCTCCGTGTCCGCGGTGCCGTCGCTCAGCGGCAGGGTGACCTCGACGCGGGTACCCGCACCCGTGGGCCGGTCCAGTACCCGGATCCCGCCCCGGTGCAGGGCGATCTGCTGGGCGACCAGGGTCAGCCCGAGGCCGGAGCCGGGGCTGTCCGGTCGGCGGCGGAAGCGTTCGAAGACCTCGGTGCGCAGCTCGGGCGGGATGCCAGGGCCCCGGTCTTCGACGACGAGGAGCGCGTCGGCGCCGCTCGCGCGCAAGGTCACCTCGACCTGCGGGGGCTGCCCGTCCGTGTGCCCGTGGACCAGGGCGTTGACGAGCAGGTTGTCCACCAGGCTCCGCAGTCCCGCCTCCCAGCCGTGTACGCGCAGCCCCGGTGCGCAGTGGCCGGCCACCCGTGCGTGCGGATGGCGTCGCCGCTGTTCCTCGGTGCTGGCCTCGACGAGGTCGGCGAGGTCGACCGGGCCGAAGGCGTCCGCCTCGACGAGGTCTCCGCGGCCGAGGTCGCGCAGCATGACGAGGACCCCGAGGAGGCGTGCGTGTTCGCGGCTCAGGTCGTGCAGCACTTCGTCGCGGTCGGGTCCGGCGAGCTCCGGATGCTCGGTGAGGATCTCCAGGTTGGTCTGCATGCTCATCAACGGGGTGCGCAGTTCGTGCGAGGCCGCCGAGGCGAAGGAGCGGGCGGTGGCCAGTGCCTCGGCGGTCCTGAGCGCCTGCTCGTCGTAGCGGGCCAGGACGGTCTGCAGGGTGTGTGCGAGGTCGTCGACCTCGGCGATCCGCGTCGGGGTGTGGTCCAGGCGGGTGGAACTGGAGCGGGGGTCGAGGCCGCTCGCCCGGCGTTGCAGACGGCGCAGCGGTGTGCTGGCCCGTGTGGCGACGGCCCAGGCGAGCAGCCCGGACAGCGGTGCGGCGAGCAGGGCGACGGTCACCGCGCGCCGTCGGACCAGGCGCACCTGGGTGTCGGCGGCGGTGTCGGACGCGAACAGCCACAGGGTGCCGCGCACACCGGGGCGGGCCCCCGTCACCCGGGTCGACAGGATCCGCCAGCTCCTGCCGTCGGCACGGAGGGTGACCGGCACGCGCGCCCTGGCGGGCAGCGCCACGTCGGCCGCCGGTTGCGGGCCGCCCGTGAAGGTCTCCTCGGGGCCGATCAGTCGTACGCCCACGTCCAGGGCCGAGGTGAACACCCGGCGTTCGCGGGCCTGCTCCACCGCCGCCGACCGGTCGGCGGCGCTCGCGCGCAGCAGACTCCGGGCGTCCTTGGCGACGGCCACCGCGCGCTCGCGTAGATGCGTGTCCTGCTGATCGTGCAGATCCGCGGCGACCAGCCGCAGCAGCAGCCAGCCGGTGGCCAGTACCAGTACGGGCACGGTGGCGCCCACGGCCAGGGCGATCCGCGTGGACAGTCTCACGGCCGCTCCCGCGGGTCGTCGTCGCGCAGCACGAAGCCCACGCCTCGTACGGTGTGGATGATCCGGGAGCGCCCCGACGTCTCCAGTTTGCGGCGCAGATAGCTGACGAAGGTGTCCACCGCGTCGGTGCGCACCTCGAGGTCGTAGCCCCATACGCGATCGAGGAGCTGGTCCCGGCTGAGCACGATGCCGGCGTTGCGGGCGAGGAAGTGGAGGAGCTCGAACTCGCGGCGGGTCAGTTCCACCGGCCGCCCGTCGAGGCTCACCCTGCGGGCGGCGGGATCCATGAGCAGCCCGCCGGCCCGTACGGTGCCGCTGTCCCGTGGCGGCCTGCGCCGCAGCAGTGCCTCCAGCCGCAGGACCAGCTCCTGCAGGGCGAAGGGCTTGACGAGGTAGTCGTCGCCGCCCGCCTGCAGGCCCGCGATCCGGTCGGCGGTCTCGTCGAGTGCGGAGAGCATCAGCACGGGTACGTCGTTGTCCTCGTCCCGCAGCGCCCTGCACACCTCGATGCCGCTGAGGTCGGGCATCGAGATGTCCAGCACGATCACATCCGGCGGCGTCCGCCGGGCCACCGCCAGGGCCGGCCGGCCCCCGTCGGCCAGGTCCACGGCGAATCCGCCGAGCCGCAGGCCCCGCTCCAGCGAGCGGCGGATCGCCGCGTCGTCGTCCACGACCAGGACACGGCCGCGCTGCCCACTCATCACCACTGTCCCTCCCACACACACCGGCGTACTGCCGGGGCCCGCCGCCGCCCATCGTGCATCAGCCACGGCGGAACGGGCCCCGAGGGGTGGACCAAGGGTTCGGTGAGAACCGCCCGGACCGGCCCCGGTCGGCGCGGGCCCGGCGGAGCGTGGCGGTTGCGCGGGGCCTGACCCGACGGTTGCATACGACTGTGTCGTCGATGGCCGACCCCGCACACAGCCGACGACCCGCCGAACCAGGCCTCCGTGCGGCCGGGCCCACCAGGGCCGGACTTCTACGACGTCCGTGGAGGAGCGATGGGTGTGGACACGAGCGCGCAGGTCGGCCACGGGAAACGGTGGGCGGCCAGGGCCGCGCTGGTCGCGGCGGCGCTGGCGGTGCTGCTGCCGCTCGGTTACGGAGGCGTGGACGGCGTACTGCTGCTCTTCGCCGCGCTCCTCGGCGTGGCCGTCACGGCGGCGGCGCTGTGGTGGGCGCTGACCCGGCGCGGCCCGCTCCGCTGGGTGGCGGCCGTGCTGGCGGCCGTCGCGCCCGGCGCCGTGATCACCCTGTTCGCCGTGACCGGGCTGCTCTGGGCCGTTCCCGTGTCCCTGGCACTGTGGACCGTGGCCGTCTGGAGCGGCCGGTACGCCCTGCGGAGCGACCGGACGCGCGCCCCGCGCCCGAAGGAACGCAGGGCGCCACCGCCGCGGCGCCCGTTCCTCGTCATGAACCCGCACTCCGGCGGCGGCAAGGTGGCGAAGTTCGGGCTGCGGGAGAAGGCGGAGCGGCTCGGCGCGCAGGTCGTGCTCCTCGACCCGGACAGGCACCAGGACGTCACCGCGCTGGCCCGGGCCGCCGTCGCGGACGGCGCGGATCTGCTGGGCGTCGCCGGCGGTGACGGTACCCAGGCGCTGGTCGCGGCCGTCGCCGCCGAACACGGTCTGCCGTTCCTGGTGGTCTGCGCGGGCACCCGCAATCACTTCGCCATGGACCTCGGCCTCGACCGCGAGGACCCGGCGACCTGTCTGGACGCCCTCACCGACGGCGTCGAACTCCGCGTGGACCTCGGCTTCGCCGGCGGCCACCCGTTCGTCAACAACGCCTCCTTCGGCGCGTACGCGGCGGTCGTGCAGAGTCCCGCGTACCGCGACGACAAGATCGGCACGATCCTGGACCTCCTGCCCGACCTGCTCACCCGCCAGCGCGGGCCGCGGCTGACCGCTCGCGCCGCGGACACGACGCTCGACGCCCCGCAGGCCGTACTGGTGAGCAACAACCCGTACCGCACCAACGATCCGGCCGGTCTCGGCCGCCGCGAACGGCTCGACTCCGGGCTGCTCGGTGTCCTCGGCATCACGGTGGACAGCGCGGCCGAGGCCGCCGCGCTCGTACTGGACCCCGCGCCGGACGGACTCGCGGTCCTGACCACCCGTGAGGTGGTCATCGACGCCGACCGCGCGGAGATCGAGGCCGGCATCGACGGTGAGGCCCTGGTCCTGCCCGCCCCGGTCCACTGCCGCATCGAGCCCGGCGCGCTACGCGTCCGCGTCCCCAAGGAACGGCCCGGCGTGCCGGAGACCCAACCCTCTTTGGACTGGCGCCGGTTGCGCACGCTCGCGGCGACCATGGGGCGCACGGCGGTCGTACGACATCCTGGTCGAGGCCGGGACACGTAGACGAAGGTCACAATTACATATCGGACAGTTCGCGCTCCAATCTTCACACCAGGCACACAAATTGGCTAAGTTGGCGGTAGGCCGCACGACTCCCTCCGGCGAACCTCGCCGGGTCGCGCGACCTCCGCCGAATCCGATGCCCCTGTGGCAACCGGAACCGGGACCCAACCGACCTTGGGGTGAATCGGCCCAACTGCCCGATCGGGCAAGGACCGTAGGGCATGCCTTCCGGAATCTTCCGCCCGAACCCGACAGCTGGCCCGGTAGGCGGAGTACGGAAGGAGTACGGCTCCCATGGCGCCGGAACGAACCCCGCGCCCTGGAGGCAACAGCCTCCCTGGCCTGCCCGACTCCGCACGCGCGACGGCCGCCCTCAGTGGCGCGGACGGTCCGAGCCGCGAGGAGGTGCAGCAGCGGATCAGCTCCCTCTACGACCAGGCCGAGAACGCCGTCGGGTTCGTCAACGGGACCCGCGCGATGACCACGGGGAGCCGAAGCCGCGTCAACACCGCGCCGGAAACCGCTCGCAGGCGCCGCGACCCCGCCCTCGACGACATCACCAAGACCTGGTTCGACGCGGCGCGCACGCAGCTGGGTCCGTCCGCGCCGGCCAGGCTGCCGGCCGACCGGATGCCGAACCGCCCGGCCGAGGCGCGGCCCACGGGCCCGGCGAAGCGGCCTGAGGACGGACTCGCCAACCGTGGGCGGGAGTTGACCGCCCGCCCCGTTCTGGAATTGACCGCGGGCCCCTCCGCCGAGACGGCCGCCGGGCCCGTGGCCGAGTTGACGGGCAGGGCCGTCGCCGCGCTGCCGGCCGTGCCGGAGCCTGCGCCGCGATCCGCGCAGGAGGCCGCCACGGCCCTGCTGCCCGCGCTGCCCGCCGGGCCGGGGCAGTCCTCGTTGAAGACGTCCAAGGCGAAGATCCAGCGCAAGCTGGCGCTGGCCCGTGAACTGGTGTCCAAGCACGCCGCGCTGTGGAACCCCGGGCCCGCGGCGATCGAGTCACGTCCGGCCGAGGGTGTCTGGCCCACCCCGGAGGACCAGGCTCGCCGACAGGCCGAGGAGGAGTGGCAGCGACAGCAGTCGACCGCACTCGGCCCGGACATGTCCCTCGGCACCGGGATGCCGCTCGGCGCGGACATGTCCTTCGGCACAGGCGTACCGCCGGCCACGGACATGTCCATGGGTACGGGGATGCCCATGGGTACGGGGATGCCTATGGGTACGGAGATGCCCTTCGGTGCCGACATGTCCCTCGGCGCGGGGATGCCCCTGACCGCGGGCATGACTCCCGGCGCGGACATGTCCTTCGGCAGGGGCATACCGCTGCCCACGGACATGTCCATGGGTACGGGGATGCCCATGGGTACGGAGATGCCGCTCGGCGCGGACATGTCCCTCGGCGCGGGGATGCCCCTGGCCGCGGGTGTGCCCGTAGGCACCGGCGCCTTCACCGGCGCGGTCAACACGGCCGTCGGCACGGCGGAGTCGGCGTACGGCGGGAAGGCCGCCAAGGCCCTCGCCTTCGCCCGCGAGCAGATCGGCAAGCCGTGTGTCTGGGGTGCGACCGGGCCGGACTCGTACGACTCCGCCAGCCTCGTCCAGGCCGCCTGGAGGGCCGCCGGGGTCGCACTCCCGCGCACCGTCCACGGTCAGGCGACCGCCGGTGCGGCGATTCCCCTGACCGACATCCAGTTCGGCGACCTGATCTTCTTCTACGACAACGTCAGCCACGTCGGCTTCTACACCGGCAACGGCATGATGATCCACGCCCCCAGCCCGGGTGCCTCGATACGCGAAGAGTCCCTCTTCTTCGCCGGACAGAAGGCGATTCACAGCGCGCTGCGCCCGGCGTGACGGACACGGCGACGTTGCCAGCGCCTCAAAACACGCATAAGGCGCTGGAACGGTCGAAGTTCCACAATAGGGGATTTACGTGATCCACGTGGGCCTCGCCGCCCGACCGGCCACCCGCGCTGACCATACTGGGAGGCCACGCCGCCTCCCACCGCAAAGTGACTCATGCCCAAGCCCTCCACCGCCCGCGCCACCGCTCCGGAAACCGTCTGGCTGGCCGGCGGGCGCCACATCGGGTCCGCCCCGCTGGAGATCCTCAGGGAGAACCTGCGGAGGCTGAAGGCCGACGAGACGATCCACGACTTTCTGGAGGCAGAGGACCCCTCGAACGCCGAGGGCCATGTCTTCGAGGCGCGCTGGCTGGTCGACGACGCCGTCCCGGTTCGCGCACGGCTCACGACGGACGGACGCGAACACGCCGCCGAGGGAACCCGCTGGACGCTGGTGGCCGAGGCGGAACGGCCGTGGGACCTCGCGTGGCCCTCTCCCGCGACCATGTTCTGGCCCGAGGGGCACGAGGTCCCCTGGGACCACGACATCGTGCCCGGGCTCCGCCTGCGGGACATCAACCCGCTGCCGCAGGAGGACAAGACGCTGCGCCGCCTGCTCAAGGAGGCAGCGCAGCACAGCTGGAGCATCAACGTCGTCATCCACGAGGCGATGACCACCGACGAACGCGGTCGCCTCCCGCTGGCCCGGCTGCTCCCGCCCGCTCTGCGGCACCGCGTCGTGGAACACCGCGCCGCGCCCGAGCAGTTCCAGACGGTCAACTGGGCGCTGTACGACCTGGGCGTACGGGTGCCGCGCGGCGGCGCCGTGATTCTGCCCGGTTCCCCCGCCCGGCCCGGATACGACGAGCAGGACTGCACCGTACGCAGCGTGTTCCTCGACGGCTCGGAGCCGACGGAGCTCCTGGAGAAGGTCGTACGGTACGCGGCACTGCCCCGGCCGCTGCCGGAAACGGCGCAGGACGCCCTCACCGGCCTCCGGGAGGACTGGAAGCTGCTGACGCTGGAGGAGGCGCGGGCACTGGTGGCTGTCTACGCCGAGGCACTCGACGCCATGACGAAGTCGCGCGACCAGTACCGCGAGGCGACCGAACTCGCACATGCGGCGCTGGCCGAGCTCCGCGACCTCCGGACGAGTGCGTCCGGTGCGCACGAGACGTCCGCCGGTCAGGAGGGCAACCCGCTCCACCAGCTGACGCGGACGTTCCAACGGGTCGCGGGCACCGTACGGGCACGCCGCGCGGCCCGCGACGACGGCCCGGACCGGGGCACCGACACGGGAACAGGCACCGGCACCGGCACCGGCACCGGCACGTCCGAGAACGGGCCCGGCAGGGGCGAGTGATCGCTACCGGAAACCGGCGCCGACCCGAGGTCACCCTCTGAACCCGGCGGGTCACGGCGCGCCCGCTCGCTCACGCACCTCGCCAGAGGTTGGCGAACGCCGCGTTCTCGATGGACCGGCGCTGGCGTACCGCTTCCAGTTCCATGACCGCGTCGTTGACGGCGGCCAGCACGGTCGTCACCGCGTCGTCGGTCACGACCGGTACGTCCACGCCCTGCTCGGCCGGAATCCCGACGGCCGCCGCGAGGGAGACGAGGACGGGCTCGTCGGCGGCCCAGCGGTGCAGGGCCCGGCGCCGGGCGGGCGAGTCGACCACGACCATCCGGACGGCTCCGAAAAGCAGTCGGCGTTGGCGTTGCCGGGTCAGCTGGCCGTCCGCCTCGAGGGCGGCCAGATGGACCGCGGCCAGGCCGCGCCCCCTGCGCCACAGCCAGTCCTCGACCGGCTCGTAGGGCACCTGACGTACGAGTGAGGACGCCGCCTCGGCCAGGAGGCGGTCCTCCGTCGTCGGCTCCGGGGCCGGCACGAGGCGGTCGCCGTCCAGGTGTACGGCGTCAGCGGCGAGGAGGTCGATCACCTCGGCCCCGGCGAGTGCGAGGGAGAGGTCGCCCTGCCCCACAGAGCGGTCCGGGTCCACGTCCATGGCGGTGATCAAGAGGTCCCTGGCCGTGGTCATAGATGGCTCCCCCACACAGTCTCCGGAGGGGCAAGCCTACGATCTTCGGCGGGGAAAGCCTACGAACCTCCACCGCTCGGCGCGGGTGCGCGCGGAGCGGAGCAGGGGGCCCGTCGCTCCATGCGACGGGCCCCCTGCTCCGTGTGAACCGTCCGCCCACGAGCGGCCGGGCGTCAGCCGCGGAAGATGTCCTTGGTCTTCTCCTTCGCCTGACGCGCGTCACCCTTGGCCTTCTCCACACGCCCCTCGGCCGTCATCCGCTCGTTGCCCACGGCACGACCCGTGGTCTCCTTGATCTTGCCCTTGGCCTGCTCGGCCTTGGCCTTGGCTTTCTGGTCGCGAGCCATGGAACTCACCTCTCGGTGCTCTCGGCATCAGGTGCTCACTGACCCGTGTGACCCTGGGCAGATCGTGTAAACATGCCTGGTCCATGGAGTTCGCGGAGTCCGTGGGTTTCATGGGGTCCGTGAGGTCCGTGAGGTCCGTGAGGTCCGTGAAGTCCGTGAAGTCCGTGGAGATCGCGCATCACGCAGGAGCTACAGCCGCCGGAGCACCGCCCCGGCCATGGCCGCCTCGCCCTTGGCGTTGGGGTGTGCGGGGGCGGCGGGTGATGCGGGCTGCAGTGGCTCGATCCACCGGTCGGCGGGTGCTTTGCACATGTCGTGCCCGACGGTGGGTTTGTACGTGTCGACGTAGTCGGCACGGCTGAACAGGGCCACCGCGCGCATCATCAGGTTGAGCCGCTTCCCTACGTCACGCAGGTAGGCGAAGTCCTTGGCGGCGAAGGGGACGGACGGATAGCAGCCGCTGCCGTCGTCGGGCAGGAGGTCCGGGTAGCCGACCACGAGCACCCGGGCGTGCGGGGCCCTGTCGTGCACGGCGCGCAGCACCCGCGCGATCTTGGGGGCCGTCTCGATGATGTTCCGCGTCAGCTGGTCGAAGCCCGGGGAGTTGTAGTACTGCTGGCAGGGGTTGCCCGACGGGTCCTTGGAACTCAGCGCGGCACAGGTGCCGATGATGGAGCCGAAGCCGATGTCGTTGCCGCCTATCTGCACGGTCACCAGATCCGTGGAGCGCTCGACGGCGTCCAGTTGGGGTCCGTTGGTTCCCTGCGCCTTCCACATGTTGTCGGTCGTCGCACCGGCGCAGCTCACGTCCGTGAACGATCGGGTCGGCCGCCGCGTCGCGACGAGCGAGGGGTAGTTCTGGTCGGAGCGGGCGCAGTTGGCGTCCACCTGACGAGGGATCAGGGGTCCGGAGGTGTACGAGTCGCCGAGCGCCACGTAGTCGACTCCCCGGTGGGAGTGCGATCCGCTCGCGACAGCGGGAGACGCGGAGGCGACGCCGAGGAGCAGGACACCACAACCGAGGGCGGCTCCCAGCGCGGAGGCATGTCGTCGTCTTCGGGTGGCGTCGCCCCGGACCACGTGATGGTTCATCATCTCTCCTCCGTCGACACTGACGCGGCGTTCCTTGCACGCTCAACATCGCTTGTATACCGGCCGGTAGGTCGCTGGAGAAGAGATCTGTCACATATGCGGGAAACCCCGTCCCCCCGAGTACCGGAGACGGGGTCTCGCAGCGCACCCGCCGCGGTACGGCGAGGGGCGTCGGGTCATGCGCCGTCAGGCGATGGTTCCGCCGCCGTCGACGTACACGGTGGTGCCCGTCGCGTAGGCGTTGCCGGTGACGAAGAGCACCGCCTGGGCGACGTCGGCCGCCTCCCCCACGCGTCCCACGGGCAGGCGTTGCGTCGCCGCCTCGTACATCCGCTCGCGGGCGGTGACGTCCATGCCCTCCCAGAGCGGGGTCCGCAGCAGCCCCGGCAAGACGGCGTTGACGCGCAGCGGCGCGTACTCCAGGGCCAGGCCGCGCACGAGGGCCTCGAGGGCCGCGTTGATGGCGCTCTGCAGGGCCGAGGCCCAGCCCGGCCGCTGGGATAGGTAGCCGGCGAGCAGTGTCAGCGACCCGGAGGGACGGACGCGGACGGACCCGGGGATGCGGTACGCGCCCCAGAACTTGCTGTCCATGGCGGCGTACGCGTCGGCCAGCGGCAGGGCGTCGACCCGCCCCATCGGGGTCTCCCCCGCCGAGACGACGACGTGGTCGAACTCCCCGGCGGTGGCGAGGCCGACACCGGAGGTGCCGCCGACGACCAGGACGCGCTGGTCTGCGTATGCGCTCATGACTGGTTCTGCTCCTGTACGTGGGGGGCGGGCCCGGTCAGGCCGCGGGACGGTCGCTGTGGTCCTCGGACCGTGCAGCTCCCGAAGAGGGCGGGCGGGTCCATGCGCTCCCGGACGTTGCCGGAGTATTCGAGCACGAGGTGAGGCATGGAACGGGGACTCCTTGGGGTAGGGCGACCGGGCGGGCGGCCGTCAGCGCGCGTCGGCGGTCTTCAGAGCGGGCTCGGACCCGGCCTTGGACGCGGCGGCCGTCGGTGCCGTCGCGGTGGTCGTCTGCCGCCCGGGCAGGCCGACCGCGCTGAGCACGGCGCTGATCGCGAGGGCCACCACGGCGCAGAGCAGGGCCGCGCGCAGGCCGGACAGGAAGTGGTCGGAGGCGGCCTGGCCGACGAGCAGACCCATGACCGCGACCCCGATGAGGCCGCCCAGCTGACGCGAGGCGTTGAGGACACCGGAGGCGATACCGGCGTTGGCCGGGTCCACGGAGCCGAGCATGGCGTTGGTCATGGAGGGGACGACCAGGCCGATGCCGAATCCGGCGACGACGAACTGCGCGGTCATCTGCGTGTACGCCCCGGAGTCGACGACGGGGACCGTGGCCAGGTAGCCGAGGACGGCGAGGGTGTTGCCGGTGATCAGTACGGTCCGGGCGCCGTAGCGCTTGACCAGCGGACCGCACGACAGGTTCGCGATCATGATGGCGGCCGTCATCGGCAGGAACGCGAGTCCGGCGCCGATGGGCGAGTAGTCCCAGACCTGCTGGAAGAAGAGGCTGAAGACGAAGATCAGGCCGTAGAAGGCGAAGTTCAGCAACACGCCGATGAGGGACGTGGAACTGAACGCCCGTCGGCCGAACAGATGGAGGGGCAGCATCGGGTCGCCACTGCGGCGCTCCACCACGAGGAAGCCGAGCAGCGCGACCAGGAAGACGGCCAGGCAGGTCAGAACGGTGGCCGAGGACCAGCCCCGCGCGTTGGCCTCCACGATCGCCCCGGTGAACGCGCCAAGGCCGACGACGGCGAGCAACTGACCGGGCAGGTCCAGCGAGCGGCGGACCGAGGCGTCGCGCGCGGGGGCGGGCCGGGCGCGGGCCCGCACGAGCACGATGCCGACGGCGGCGATGGGGACGTTGACGTAGAAGATCGAGCGCCAGCCGAGCGAGTCGACCAGCAGGCCGCCCACGACCGGGCCGAGCGCGAGGGCGAGTCCGCCGGCCGCGGCCCAGAGGCTCACGGCGCGCGTGCGTTCCGCCGGGTCGGGGAAGTTGGTGTTCACGATCGACAGCGAGGACGGCACGATCATCGCGGCGCCGACGCCCTGGACCACGCGGGCGGCGATGAGGGCGACCAACGAGGGGGCGGCGCCGCAGGCCAGGGACGTCACGGCGAACAACGCGAAGCCCGCCATGAAGATCTGCTTGGGGTCGTAACGGTCGCCCATGGCGCCGGCGGTCAGGAGGAAGGCCGCGAAGGTGAGCGTGTAGCCGTTGATCACCCACTCAAGACCGGACAGACTGCCGCCGAAGTCCGCGCCGAGCGCCTTGGTGGCGACGTTCACGACGCTGACGTCCAGGATGACGACCACGAAACCGAGGCAGGCCGCGAACAGCGTCAGTCCCGGCCGGGACTTGTGGGGTTGGGTCTGAGGCACGGTTTTCCTTCCGTCGTGCCGGAGGGCGGTGGGGGGCCGGAGCCGGGCGATACGCAGCGGGCTCCGGTAGAATGTTCGTCTACAAGCGAACACTCCGAGTGTACGCAGATCATCGAACACTCTGCAATCCGTGTACGGCACGCCTCACGGACCAAGCGAGTCGGGACGGAGCAACCAGCCATGACGGCACAGAGCCGAGAGTCGACGGCACGGGGCGGGCGGGCGACCGTGGAGAGCCGACAGCCGACGGCAGCCACGAGTCACCGCACGCCGCCGGTCCACACTCGCCCGGGCGACGTACCGCTGGAGGCGGCGCTGCTCGCCCTCGCCGACCCGGTCCGCCAGACCCTCGTAAGGGAGTTGGCCGGGGCCGCCGACTGGGAACGGTCGTGCGGCAGCTTCGACGTGCCGGTCACCAAAGCGACCCTCAGCCGCCACTTCGCCGTACTGCGCGAGGCCGGCCTCCTGGAGCAGCGCGACGCCGGACCCAAGAGGCTCAACCGGCTGCGCCGCGCCGAGTTCGACGAGCGCTTCCCCGGCCTCCTCGCCCTGGTCCTGCGCACCGAGGACACCAAGGACACTGGGGACACCGAGAACACGGCCTGAACACCTCATCGGGAAGCCCCCGCCGGCAGACCCCGGCGCGCCGCGCCGCTGCGCAGCACGCGGTCGCGCAGCGCCTTCGCCCAACCGAGGGTGCCGAGATGGAGGACGACCCCGTAGTTGGCGCCCACGTGGTTGACCACGGTGCGATAGCCGGTGACCCGGGCGGTGCGCGGGCCGAGCGCCGGGTCGACGACGCCGACGTTGGTGATGCAGATCCCGGCGGCCGACCGGACGGCCGCGGTCTGCTCCACCGCTCGCCGGATCACCGCGTGGTCGCGCAGGGGCGGGCGCCACGCGGCGTCCGCCCGCGCCGGCGCCGCGGCGTAGTCACGGGCTTCGTCGGCCGGATCGCCCCGGACGACCCGCACGGGAACGTTCAGGATGACGTTGATGAAACAGCCCACGTCCGGCAGTTCGGCGCTCTCCTCGTATCGTCGCCGCAGCGACACGGCCGTGCACAGATTCACCTCCGAACGGCCCGTGACCTCGGCGTACGAGTCGGCCAGCGCGACCGCGAAGAACTGATTGACCGTCACCCTCCGCTCCCGTCACCAGGACTTGAGGGCCAGGCTCTCCTCCCAGGTGAACGCCAACAGGACGAAGTCCGCGGCCCGCTCGTCCCACGGCCGATGCGCCGCGAACGGCAGGGGATCGGGCCGCGGCACGAACTCCCGTACCGGGGCGTCCGGCCGCGCGGGGGGACGGTACGTCAACTCGTCGCATCGCGTGGTTGCGGGTGAAGTAGAGATGCGACGCCCCCGCGCCCGGGTCGCGGACGAGGCGTAGCCGCCACAGTGGACCACCGGTCTCCAGCACGTCGTTGAGCTCCCCGCACAGTACGTCGTCGGCCGATTCCGGCGTGCCGGGCGGGTCGTGTCGGATCTGTCCGGGCCGGGGTCCGGGGCCGGTGGTGAACCACAGGCCGTCGGGCCGCTCCTCGATGCGTAACGACAGCAGCGGCGGCTCGGCGGCCACCGCTCGGCGCCGCTCCGGAAGTGCTCGGGGGCGAGGTCGCCGCGCACCGTGACATGCGTGGTGACCTGCGTGGTGCCGTGCATCAGCGCGTGGGTGCGGGCGAACGCCGCCTCGACGTCACTGAGTCGGCGCAGCGGGGTCACGACGTCAGTGGACGCAAGCCGCCGACGGCAGGCCCCCTGCACGTCGAACTGCGCGCCCTCCTGCGGATCGCGCTCACCGGTGTCCTCTCCTGGACCCGCACCTCGAACGCGCCCCTCCGGAACCGCTGACGGCACCGGCCGCAACGAGCGAACCCCGCCTCCGGAGTACCGGAGGCGGGGTTTCGTGGAGCGCCGGGCAGGCCTTGCACCTGCATCTCCCCGCAGGAAGCGGGGCGTCTTTCCTTGGACCACCAACGCGAGGTCTGCCGCCGAGACTTCCAGCGGTCCGCTCAAGATCAATCATAGCGCATTCCAAGCCGCCGACGGCGCACGCGTCAGGCGGCCGACGGTCTGGCGTACTGGAGAAGGTGGTCGGCGAGCAGGTGCAGAACCGCCTGGCTGTGGTCGCTGTTGCGGTCGACGAGCCAGGTCATGTTCAGGCCGTCGATCACCGAGTGCACGTACCGCGCGAGGATCGGCACGGGCTGCGTCCACTCGATCCCGGCGTTGTCGGCGGCCAGTTCGAGCAGGGAGGCGAAGGCGGCCAGGAAGATCTCGTACTGTCTCCTGGCGATGTTCTCGAAGCCGGGATTGCGCAGCGCGTACTGGGTGAGCTCGTAACTAATCTGGTGCTCGCCGGGGTTGGCCTCGAACCCCTTCCAGAACGCGTGCAGACTGTCGAGGACGCTGTCGCGGATGTCCCGGTGCGGCGCGAACAGGCCCCGGACCTCGGCGACGTAGCGCTCGGTGAGGGTCTCGGTGACGCGTTCGAGGAGCTGCGCCCTGGAGTCGAAGCAGTAGTGGAAGGCCCCGAGGGTCATACCGGCCTCGTTGACGATCGCACGGGTGGTGGCCTTGGCCACGCCGTCACGCGTCATGACCCGGATCGCGGCCTCGAGGAGCTCGGCCCTCCGGTCGCTCGCCGCCATACGGGACACACGATCTCCCCTCTTCACCTGCGGGTTCGTCCGCCAGGATAGCCAGACCCACGGGCCGCGCGTCGGTTCGGAGCGCGGATCCGCCGAGAAGTAAGTCAAACGTCCAAGACTCTTGACTTACTTCCGCGTGGTGGGCGACCGTAGCGGAACCCGACGCCTGGCACGAGCCCCCTCAGGAGGCGGAAGTGCGACCGCAAGCCACTGTCGTTCTGGACGGATTCGGCACGCTGGAGTCCCTGCGCTGGCACGACGGCGCGCTGTGGTTCTGCGACTTCGCCCACGGGACGGTGCACCGCTGGGACACCCTCGGGGAGCCGGAGACCGTGCTGGAGGTCCCCGGCCGGGCGGGCGGCCTCGGCTGGCTGCCCGACGGACGGATGCTGGTCGTCTCGATGGACGGACGCCGCGTCCACCGCCAGGAACCGGACGGCTCCCTGGTCGTGCACGCGGACCTCGGCGACATCGCCGGCGGCCCGGTCAACGACATGCTCGTCGACGGGCAGGGCCGCGCCTACGTGGGCAATTTCGGCTTCGACTACCACGGCTTCGTCCGACAGCGGCCCAACGCCATGCTCTACGCACCGCCGGGCCCGCCCAGGGCCCCGCTCGCCTGCCTGTCGCCTGGAGGCGAACTGCTGGGCCTGAGCGAGCCGTTGGTGTTCCCCAACGGCTGCTTCCTCATCGACGAGGGGCGGACCCTACTGGTCGCCGAGACACTGGCGATGCGGCTCACCGCGCTGCCCGTGCTGCCGGACGGACGGCTCGGCCCGCCGCGCCCCTGGGCCCCGCTGGTCCCGGCCTGGCTGTGGAGGTCCCTCAACAGTCCCGGGCTGCGTGGCCGGATCACCCGGCGGGTCTCGTCCCTGCTGGACCACCAGGCGATCGCCGACCGCTCCGACACCCCCATCGCCCCGGACGGCATCGCACCGGGCAAGGACGGCACGGCCTGGGTCGCCAACGCGCTGCGCGGCGAGTGCGTCCGGGTCGGCCCCGGCGGCACGATCCTGGACCGCGTCGCCACCAGCCAACGTACGCTCAGCTGCCTGGTCGCGGGCCCGCGCGGTGACACCCTGTACGCCGCCACCGTCCCCACCGACGACCCGGAACGCGCGGCACAGCTCGACGGCGCACGGCTGGAGGCGTACGTCCTGCCGTCGTGACCCCGGACGCACGGGCCTCCCCGACGGCCGGCCCGCCCCCTCCGCTCGCGGACACGCGCACTCCGTCCACGGGGCCATCCCCCGCCCGCCTCCCGGGAGTTCACATGCACGGACATCGAACGGGCGACGGCGCCCACGACGACACCTCGTACGGCAGCGGCGGCACATGCCAGGGGAGGCCGCGATGAGCGTGGTCCTGGTGACCGGCGCGGCCAGTGGCATCGGCGCCGCCACCGCGCGCGAGGCGGTGCGCCGCGGCCATCGGGTCGCCCTCGCCGACATCGACCTGGCCGGTGCCACCCGCCTCGCCGACCGACTCGGCCCCGCCGCCTGCGCGATCCCCCTCGACATCCGCGACCAGGACGCCTGGGAGGAGGCCTTCGACGCCGTCGCGGCCCGGCTCGGCCCCGTCGAGGTTCTCGTCAACAACGCCGGGATCATCCACACGGGATACGCACGCCAGTTGTCCCTGGAACAGCACCGCCACATGGTCGAGGTCAACCTGCTCGGCCCGATGACCGGGACGCTGACCGCGCTGCCCCGGATGCGCGCCCAGGGGCACGGGCACATCATCACCGTCTGCAGCATGAGCGCGTTCCTGCCGCTGTCCGGCTACACCACCTACGGCGCGACCAAGCACGGGCTGCGCGCCTTCCACCACAGCGTGGCGATCGAGGAACGGGGCGGACCGGTGACGTTCAGCATCATCCACCCGCCCGGCACCCGGACGCCGATGCTGGAGCAGGAGATGGCCGACCCCAGCGCGGTGATCACCTTCGCCGAGAAGCCGCTCACCCCCGAGAAGGTCGCCTCGGTCATCGTCGACGCGATCGTGAAGAAGCCGGTCGAAGTCGTCCACCCCGCCGTCGGCGGACGCGTTCAGCGGGTCGCCGGGGTGTTCCCCCGGCTGATGCGCTTCGTGATCCCCAGGGTGGCGGCCATGGCGGAACGCCGCAGTAGGAGCATCGCCCCGGCCACGGCCGTGGTGCGCGAGCGAGGAGACGACAACCGATGACCACCGACACCGCCACCACCCCGGCCCGGTCCGCCCCCGCGGAACAGGGGCGCTTCGACCGGTTGCGGGCGGCGACCGCGGGCCTGGAGCCGCCCTTCGGCGTCATCGATCTGGACGCCTTCGACGCCAACGCCGTCGACCTCGAACGCCGCGCGGGCGGCAAACCGATACGGCTCGCGAGCAAGTCGCTGCGCTCGCGCGCCCTCATCCGCCGGGCTCTCGCCCGTCCCGGGTTCCAGGGCATCCTCGGCTTCACGCTGCCCGAAGCCCTGTGGCTGGCCGAGGAGTTCGAGGACGTGGTCGTCGGCTACCCGACCACCGACGCCACCGCGCTGCGCCGGCTGGCCGCCGACGAACAGCTCGCCTCCCGGATCACCCTGATGGTGGACTCCGTCGAGCACCTCGACCTCGTGGACGCCGCGACCGGCCCCCGGCAGACCCGTGTCCGCGTCTGCCTGGAACTGGACGCCGCCCTGCGACTGGCGGGCGGCCGTCTCCATCTCGGGCCGCGCAGGTCGCCGGTGCACACGCCGCGGGAGGCGGCCGCGTTCGCCCGCGCGGTCGCGGCCCGTCCGGGCTTCGAACTGGCCGGGATCATGGGGTACGAGGGCCAGGTCGCCGGCCTCGGCGACAACCAGCCCGGCTCGCTGCTCAAGCGGGCCGTCGTGCGCGCGATGCAGCGTTCCTCCGTCGAGGAACTACGCCAGCGACGGGAGGCCGCGGTCGCCGCCGTACGTGCCGTCACCCCACTGCGGTTCGTCAACGGCGGCGGCACCGGCAGCCTGGAGACCACCACGCGGGAGGACGCCGTGACCGAACTCGCGGCGGGCTCCGGCCTGTACGGTCCTGGGCTCTTCGACTTCTACCGGTCCTTCCGGCCCGTCCCCGCCGCGTACTTCGTGCTGCCCGTCGTACGCCGCCCCTCCCCGAAGATCGCGACGCTCCTGGGCGGCGGCTGGATCGCGTCGGGGCCGCCCGGCAAGGACCGGCTGCCCACTCTGGCCTGGCCCCCCGGCCTGCGCGTCACCGCCACCGAAGCGGCGGGCGAGGTGCAGACCCCGCTGCTCGGCAAGCCCGCGCAGGTCCTGCGCATCGGAGACCGGGTGTGGCTGCGGCACGCCAAGGCCGGTGAACTGTGCGAGCGGGTCGGCGAACTCCACCTGGTCAGCGGCGGCGAGGTGGTCGACACCGTACCGACGTACCGGGGCGAGGGCCGGCACTTCCTGTGACGGCCCGTCCTCCGGGCAAGGTGACACCATGACCCGCATCACCGACCGAACCGTCCTCGTCGTCGGTGCCTCCTCGGGCATCGGCGCGGAGGTCGCACGCCGACTCGCACACCACGGCAACCGGCTGGTCATCACGGCACGGCGCGCGCCCGAACTCGCCTCCGTGGCCGAGGAGATCCGAGCTGCGGGCAGCGCCTGCCTGGACATCGCCGCCGACGCCCTGGACCCGGGGGCGTCCTCCGCCGTGGTGGCCGCGTGCGTCGCGGAGTACGGATCCGTCGACATCGCGCTCCTCAACGCCGGCCAGGGACCGGACATGTCCATGGACCAGGTCACCGTGGCCGACATCGCACGGATCACGGCCCTGAACTACGACGTCGTCGTCCACTACCTCGTCCCGCTGATCGCACAGATGAAAACCCAGCGCGACGGAGGACTGATCGCCCACACCAACTCGCTGGCCGGCCTGATGGGCATCCCCCGCCAGGGCCCCTACTCCGCCGCGAAGGCCGCTGCCCGCACCCTCATCGACACCGCACGCGTCGAACTCGCTCC
This sequence comes from Streptomyces sp. RLB3-17, assembly GCF_007113425.2. Lineage (NCBI taxonomy): Bacteria > Bacillati > Actinomycetota > Actinomycetes > Kitasatosporales > Streptomycetaceae > Streptomyces > Streptomyces sp. RLB3-17. The sequence goes on from NZ_CP041610.2 coordinate 2,220,654, forward strand.
CCACGGCATCCGGTTCACCACCGTCCACCCGGGCTTCGTCGCAACCGACCGCGTCGGAGCCGACGGTCTCCCCAAGCCCTTCCAAGTCAGCCAGAACCGCGCGGCACGACACGTCGTACGCGCCCTGGAAAGAGAACCGGCACAGGCCTACTTCCCCTGGACCACGACAACCCTGGTCCGCACCCTGCGCACCCTCCCCACGCCGCTCTCCGCCCTGATACTCCGAAAGCTGGCCTCGAGCTAGAAGTGGGAGTGACTTCAGGGTTCGATGACGAGGCGTTCCACGAGGTCGCCGCGGAGCGTGAACCGGTAGCGCAGGTCGACGGTCCCGCCGGGGAAGTCGCCCTCGAGGTGGTGCGTGGCGGAGTAGTGGCTCGCGTCGGTGCGCTCGGCCCCGGTGAGATCGATGGTGTACGTGAACTCGGTCGCCGACCGGTTCAGCCACCGCTCGATGGCGGCGGTGCCCTGGTAGGTGTTGCCGTCGTCGATCACCGTCGCGTCCCGGGTGAACGCGGCGATGGCCACGGCGGTGTCGTGGGCGCGGTGCGCCGTGAGGTAGCGGGTGATCACCTCGGGCAGGGTGTCCGGAGCGATGGCCTGGGGCTGGTCGTGCTTCATGGCGGGCCTCTCGGTTGTGGCGTCTTTCAGGTGCTGTGGGTGAGGGCGGTTCACACCGTGGGGGTGGTGCCGCCGTCGATGACGTGCTCGGCGCCGACGATGGCCGAGGCGCGGTCGGAGACGAGGAAGGCGACGAGTTCGGCCACTTCCTCGGGACGGTTGGGACGGCCGAGGGGGATCCCGCCGAGGGAGTCCATGAGCCGGGCCAGTGCCGCGTCCTGGGTGATGCCGGCGTCGTAGGCGATCCTGGCCACCAGGTTGTCGGCGGCGGCGGTCTGGACGAAGCCGGGCGAGACGGTGTTGACGCGGATGCCGTGCGGGGCGACCTCGTTGGCGAGGCCCTTGCTGTAGGTGGTCAGGGCGGCCTTGGCGGCGGCGTAGGCGAGGGTGCCGTTCCACAGCGGCATGCGGCGCTGGATCGATGTGACGTGCACGATGGCGCCCTTTCCGGCCGCGATCATGCCGGGCAGCAGTCCGCGGTCCAGGCGGACGGCGGCCAGCAGGTTGACGTTCAGTTCCCTGGCCCAGTCGTCCTCGCCGAGTGCCGCGAAGCCCCCGGCGGGCGCCTCGGAGCCGCCGAGGGTGTTGACCAGGATGTCGACGCCTCCGAGCCGGGCCTCCACCTCACCGACCACCCGTGCGGCGCCCTCGGCCGTGGACAGGTCGGCGGCGATGAACGTCTTCTCCTCGACCTCGTCGGGACGGCTGCGGGCAGTGACGAGTACGGTCGCGCCGGCCTGGGCGAGGCGTCGGGCGATGGCGGCTCCGGTGCCCTTGGTGCCGCCGGTGACCAGGGCTCGACGGCCGTCGAGGGATTCGCCGGGGTGAGTGGCCATGGTGCGCTCCGTTCCCGGGTGCGGGCATGCCGAGCAGCGCCGCCCCGTTACTGCTAAAATAGAAGGTACTAACTTCGACTTTAGCAGTAACTGAAGGGACGGTCGCCGTGGCGAGCCGCATCAGGCTGGAGGACCGGGAGTGCCCGCTGTCCACGACGGTGGAACACGTGGGCGAGTGGTGGACGCTGCTGATCCTCCACGACGCCTTCGACGGCTACACCCGCTTCGACCAGTTCCAGGAGAACCTGGGAATCTCCTCCAGCATGCTCACGGCCCGGCTCAAGAGCCTCGTCGCGGACGGACTGCTGGAGCGTCGGCCGTACCGGACCAACCCCGTACGCCACGAGTACGTCCTGACGGAACGCGGTCGTTCGCTCCGCCCGGTGATAGTCGCCCTGGCCGCCTGGGGCAACGCGCGGCTGGCGCCGCAGGACCGCAGCATGATCCTCGTCGACGCGGACAGCGGCGAGGAGGTCGAGCCCGTCGTCGTCGACGCCAGGACCGGCCGCCGGCTCGACGACAGCGACGCCTTCGTCTTCACGGCGGGCCCCGCGGCGAGCCCCGCCATGCGCGACCGCTACCCGAACGGGTCGAAGACGCAGAGGTGAGCGGCCTCGGCGACTGAACGCCGCGACCGCTCAGCCCGGTGGGGGAAAGCGATGTCCGGGCGGCACGTCCCGCGGGGGCAGCTCGCGTCCCAGGCGGGCGAGGGGGGACAGGGCCATCAGCGCCGGGGACAGCATCATGCCGGCGGCCGTCACCAGGAGGCTGGTGCGCAGCCCCCACTCCCCCGCGAGAAAGCCGCCGAGCAGCGAGCCGAGCGGGGCGGCCCCCATGCCGACGAACGTGATCGTCGCGGCGACGCGGCCTTGCATCCCGTCCGGGGTGACGGCCTGCCGCACGGCCATGACCGTGACGTTCACCAGTTGGCCGAAGGTCCCGAACACGAAGTTGACCGCGACGAGCGAGGGGATCGTCACCGCGGAGGGGCCGCTCAGCGCGGGCACACACAGCATCACGCCGTCGCCGAGCGCCGCCGCCGACACGAGCACCACGCCGTGACCGAACCGGCCCGGGAGCCGGGCGGCCAGCACAGAACCCAGGAGCGCGCCCGGCCCCGTGGCGGCGAGTGTCATCCCCACGACGCTGCCCGACAGGTGCAAGTCCCTTGGCAGGAAGAGCAGATAGCCGGTCATCGTCGCCGCGAAGGAGAACTGGAAGGCGGTCGAGGCCAGGCCCACGGTCCGTAGCCAGGTGTCCCCGGCGACGAAGCGCAGGCCCTCGTGGATCCGGCGCCAGACCCGAGGGGCCCGTCCCGACCGCTCGGGGACCGATTCGCGGCGCCGGATCCGCCGGATCGACAGGAACGACCCCGCGAAGGACAGGGCGCAGGACGCGGCGGCGATCGGCGCCGACAGGAGGGACACCAGCACGCCGCCCAGGGCGGGGCCGACGATCTGCGCCGCCGAGCGGCTGCCCTCGATCGCGCTGGTGGCCCGCGTCAACCGGTCGCGTTCCACCAGTCGTACGAGAGAGGTCTGGTACGCCACGTCGAAGAACACCGACAGGACCCCGACCGTGAAGGCGACCACGAGGAGTGTCGGCAGGCCGAGCCCGCCGAGGAGTCCGGCCAGGGCGGCGCCGCCCAGCGCCAGGGCCCGGCCGAGGTCCGCCAGCACCATCACCGTGCGGGTCCGCCATCGGTCCACCCACGCGCCGACGAGGAGCGCGAGCAGCAGGGTCGGCGCCTGCCCCACCGCGCGGAGGACGCCCAGGCGGCCGGCATCGGCGTCGAGTGTGAGAACCGCGATCAGCGGAAGGACCACCAGGCTCGCGTGCTCACCGAGTTGAGAGGCCGTCTGTCCCACCCACAGCCGGCGGAAGTCGGCGTCGCGCCGGAGGGCCGACGGAACAGGACGCCCCGAGCCGGACGCGGCGGAGGACGAGGACGACGACGACGAGGACGAGGACGACGAGGACGACGAGGAGGAGGACGGACAGGAGGAAGCGTCCGGCACAGGAAAACCCCTTGGATCGCGCAAGACAGAGTCCGCCACCCAGCGCACGTCGAGGACGCCGACGGTTCAGGTGGGGGAAGGCTCGCTGTGCCGCGCATCAAGGGCAGCACGCGATGACGGGCCGCTCAGGGCCTACGACGTCAACGCGCGCTCGGACGACCGGGCATGTCTCGACTCCTCGGGAATCACACTCGTTACCGGCACCCTAACCTCCGACCGATCGGCGCGAAAGGGGAATACCTACGCGGCAGTTGAGGTGTTCAGGTCCCGGTTTACGGCATGGGCGGCGCCCTCGAGGGTCGTGACGCCGTCGGCCATCGTGCGGTTGTCCTGGGAGAGCACGACCAGTCCGTAGTCGTGGCCGCCGCCGGTGAACACACCGACGCTGTGCACCCGCCAGCCGTGGGTGTCGCGCGGCAACCAGCCGTTCTTGACCTGAACGGTCGCCGTCGCGGGGGCCCCGGCGGGCGTTCCCCAACGCTGCTCGGGGACGACCCGGTTCATCAGCCGGAGGGCGTAGGTGCGCGCGTCCCGGTCGAGGACGGAGTTGTCCGAGGTGAGCAGCCGGAGCAGCCTCAGCTGGTCCTCGGCCGTGACCTGGGTGTGCCCCCAGTAGCCCTTGGGCCCGGGGACGGTGTCCCCCATCCCTGCCAGGGTCAGGAAGTGTTGGATGCCGGCGTGGCCGATCTGGTGCCACAGGGCGTTCGTCGCGTCGTTGTCCGACTTGGTGATCATGGCGGTGGTCAGTTCCACCTCGTGAGCGGTCAGGGCCCGGTGCTGCTCCATGCTCTGGCGCAGCAGCGCCCCCAATATCGTGACCTTGACCACGCTCGCCGAGTCGAAGGCGGTGTCGGCCCGGAAGTCGCACGAGGTCCCCGTGGCACGGTCGTACAGCGCGAGCGCCGCGGCGTGGTCCCGCCCGTGCAGCGCTCCCGCGATGTCCTTGGACAGCCGGGCCGCGAGCCCTGGCCGCTGTGAGGTGCACTTCACCTGGGAGCCGCCGACGGTGGCGGTGGCTTCGGAGGTGGCGTCGGCGGTGCTCGCCTGGGCCGGGGTGGCGGCGAAGAGCGCCGCGAGCGCCGACCCGGCCGCCGCGGTCGCGGCCAGTCCACGCCGCGCGCGGCGCAGTGCGTGCATGTCCGGCATGAAGATTCCCTGCTCTGTGTCTGCGGTCACATCGGGAGCCCGTTCGCGGGCCCCTCTCGATTCCCGAATGACGGCGACGCTACAGGGACGAAAGAGACCCCGGCGTGCGGTAAATAGGCTTATGTCTGAATTGGGAGGTTTTTAGCCGTGTGACATTCATCAACCCATTCCTCCCCGCGGAGGGTGGTCACACCTGGGGGGACGCCGGAGAAGGAACCTTCGACTCGGGGCCCCGGCGGCGTGGCACGGGCCCCAGCAGGACGTAGCCCGCCGAACCGGCGGCGAAGGCCAGCCGGATCAGGCCGCAGACGCGGTCCGAGGGCACCAACAAGGTACTGCCGTACAGGGAGAGCAGGGCGATCCAGCTCCACCACGGCACCAGACGACGCTGCCCGACCGCGTCCCACAGCAGGGTGCCGAGCAGGATCGAGGCGCTGTAGTACGTGTAGACACTCGGGTCCAGTGCGATGCGGGCATCGGCGCCGAGCAGCACGACCGCGGGCCAGCGGCCTCTGACTACCGCCAGCGCGCCGAGACCGAATCCCAGGAGCACTTGGGCCGGGCGGTCCCACCAGGGCGTGGCCGGGGCCAGGACGCCCAGCCAACGCAGCGCCGAGGCGGGCTGGTTGGCGATGGTGAATCTGGCGGCGGCAGCCGAGTTGAGATGGGTGACGTAGAACGGCAGCCACGCGACGGCCACCAGGCCGACCGTCCAGAGCGCGGAGTTGCGTCGTCGCGCGGCCGGGAGGGCGAGCAGCAGAGCCGTGAACGCCACTGCCCAGGGTTTCGAGTCCACCGCCAGCGCGAGCATGATGCCCACCGTGCGCCCTTGGCCCCGCACCAGAGCGCGTACGGCCAGAGTGGTGAAGAACAGCGCGAGTACGTCGTCCAAGTGGGCGAAGCGGACCGCCACTTCGACCCACATGGGAATGAAGGCCACCCCTGCCACGAGCACCCGCTGCTGGAGTCGGCGGTGGTTGAGTCCCGTGCCGCGGTTGTGGTCGGCCGCAGTGCGGCCGACCAGAACCAACATGTAGAGGCCGAGTGCGGACATCACCGCCTCCGCCAGCACCTCCGCCATGTGGGGTGGCAGCGGGGCGAACAGCGCGGCCGCCAGAAAGCTCACGGGGCCGATCTGCAACTCCGGATGGTTGGCGTAGATGGCGAGGCCGCCACCCGGAACGGCACCGAAGAGCAGCTGGCCCCCGGTGCGCAGGTAGTGCCAGGAGATCCCCCCGTGTCTCTGCACCAGCAGGAACCAGAGCAACGTCCACGCCGCCAGGACGACGATATGGGGTCGTATGCCCTTGCGTTCCTGTCGCATGACCCAGGGGACGGCCCGGCCCACGGCGCGGCCATCCGTTCCCCGGTGACTTTGCTCCGGGTCCTGCGCCTGAGTCGGTCCCCCCGCGTCCTCGCGACCCTCGTCCCACCGCACAGGCGCCTACCGCGCCAACTGATCGACGACGCCACGAACCGGTACGCACCGGTCCCCCGCTGGAAGATCCGCGCCTTCCATCAACACCCCTTGTCGTTCCCTCACCCGCGGCACAGACCGCGGGCGGCTTCCCCGCGGGCTCCGGCACTCAACCGCCTGCCGCCACGACAACCACTCTCAGGTGCGAGGCACTGAACTCGCGTTGTCCGTACCGCCGGAGACATGTTCCGAGGGCCTGGTCACAGCCCTCGCTGCTTGCCCGCGCTTACGGATCAACCCTAGACATACATTCGGGCGCGACTTGCAACACAGGGGAAACACACACCCCACTCTCACCAGCCGCGCTGTTCGGCCGACGCACGAGAGGCCGCGGCGAGGACGCCGTCCAGGATGACGTCCAGAGCCCAGTCGGCGCGGCTCGGGCCGTCTCCCGACACGAGCGTGTCGCCGAGCCGGGCGATGTGGGGGTAGCGCGCCGGGTCCGCGGTGGCGATCTTCGCGGCCAGCGCGGAGAACTCGTCGGACTCCTGCGTGGCGGACTTCGGGGAGCTGTGTTCGACGGCCACGGCGGTGGGATGGAGCAGCAGGAGGTCCATGCCCCAGGCCGCTTCCCGGCCCGACACCCCGCCCTCGTCGAGGAGGCCGAGGATCGCGTCGGCCAGCGCCAGGTAGTTCGGGCCGCTCGGCTGCGTGGACATCGCCATCCGGGCGATCTCCGGGTGCCGGAAGAGCACCTCTCCATAGCTGACCAGCAGTGCCTTCAACCGGTCCCGCCAGGTCCCCGCCTCCGGTGCGGGCGCCTTCACCGGTCCGAGCAGGGAGTCGAGGATCTGCGCGTGCAGGTCCCCCGTGTTGCGGACGTAGACATAGAGCGACGCGGGCCCGGTGTCGAGGGCCGTGGCGATGCGGCGCATCGTCACCTTGCCCAGCCCCTCGTCACGAAGGATCGCCAGCGCGGCGTCGATGATTCCCTGCCTGGTCAGGGCGGGCTTCGCCGGGCGTTCCCGTCGGCTGATCGGAGCGGGCTTCTCTGGAGTCATGCCGCACAAGACTAACGAACGTGTTCGTGAAAAACAAGTTCGTACCGAACGGTGCGAGCACCCGGCGCGGGCAAACGGCGCCCCGGACACCGCCACGGGGCCGCCACGCGCGTGCCTCGTGCGTGACGACCCCACATTCCTCACACCGCGATCCCGTTCAGCTCGGCCAGCTCCTTCTCGGGAAGGACCAGGGCGGCAGCGGCGATGTTGTCACGCAGGTGTGCCACCGAGGAGGTACCGGGGATGAGCAGGATGTTCGGGGAACGCTGCAACAGCCAGGCCAGGGCGACGGCGACCGGAGTGGTCTCCAGCCGGCCCGCGACCGCGTGCAGGGTGTCCGACTGCAGCGGGGAGAAGCCGCCGATGGGGAAGTAGGGCACGTAGGCGATGCCCTGCTCGGCCAGGGAGTCGATCAGCGCGTCGTCGGCGCGGTTCGCGAGGTTGTAGAAGTTCTGCACACACACGACGGGCGCGATGGACTGGGCTTCCTTGATCTGCTCGGCGGAGACGGTACTGACACCGAGATGCCTGATCAGCCCCTCCTGCTGGAGCTCCGCGAGCACGGTGAACGGTTCGGCGAGCGAACCCGGCTCGGGGGCGTCGAGCCCGCCCACCCGCAGGTTGACGACGTCGAGTGCGTCCAGGCCGAGGTTCTCGAGGTTGCTGTGCACGGCCTGGCGAAGCTCGTCGCGCGACAGCGCCTTCGGCCAGCCTCCCTCGGCGTCCCGCAGTGCTCCGACCTTGGTCACGAGGTGCAGGCCGGCCGGGTAGGGGTGCAACGCTTCCTTGATGATCTGGTTGGTGACGTAGGGGCCGTAGAAGTCGGAGGTGTCGATGTGTGTGATCCCCCGCTCGACCGCCTCGCGCAGAACGGCCACGGCGGCGTCCCGGTCGGCCGGCGGCCCGAACACGTGCGGACCGGCGAGCTGCATGGCGCCGTACCCCATGCGGGTGACCGTCAGGTCCTTGGCCATGGTGAACGTTCCGCCGTGAAGTGACTGCACGGTCATGTCGATGCTCCTGTGTGTTCGGTGGGGCGGTGGGGCTGAGTGGCAGTGGGGGCTGAGTGGCGGAGTGGCGGTCGCGGGGTCTGGCACGCGTACGGGGTGGCGTACCGGCTCGGACTACCAGGGAAGGGTGCCTTCGGCGTCGAAGAAGCCCCCGGTGGGACCGTCGGGGCCGATCTGCGCCATCCGTACGATGATCTCGGCGCCCTGCTCGACGGTCTGGATGCCGGTGTTCCCGTTCAGGTCGGTCTTGGTGAAGCCGGGCTCCACCGCGTTGATCCGCATGTTCGGCAACGCCTTCGCGTACTGCACGGTGATCATGTTGACGGTGGTCTTCGAAGCCGGGTACGCGACGCCGGGGTAGGCGTACGCCGGGGTACCCGCATCGCTCACCCGGGCCAGCGAGGCCAGCCCACTGCTGACATTGACCACCACCGGGGCGGCCGAGGCCTGGAGCAGCGGGAGAAAGGCGTGGGTGACACGCACCACGCCGAAGACGTTCGTCTCGAACGTCTCCCGCATCACGTCGGCGGTCACGTCCGCGGCGCCGAGCACGGAGTTGCCCTCGCCCCTCGACTCGATGCCCGCGTTGTTGATCAGTACGTCAAGCCCGCCCTCGGCCTCGACGGCCTTCACGGCGGCTCGCACCGACGCGTCGTCGGTGACATCGAGCTGGACGGCCCGGGCGCCCAGCTGTTCGGCGGCCCGGCGTCCTCGTTCGGCGTCCCGGCTGCCGACGTAGACCGTGTGACCCGCGGCGACGAGCCGGCGGGCGGTCTCGTAACCGAGACCCTTGTTCGCTCCGGTGATGAGTGTTGTCGTCATGACTCCACCCTGCGACCGGACGATGCGCACAACCAGTAGCCCGGCTTTCCTGGGACTGTCGGTACCAGGCTCGTACGCGTCCGGCGCCGCGCCAGGAATCCGTCTGCGCATGACGGCGACTCCCGCCACGGGAACGACAGCGGGGCCCTGCCGAACCGACCGCACCACGAGTGCCAGACTGCTCGACGGGACCGCCGCGATCGGGTGGCCGTCGGAGATCCGCGCGGCACCCCGAAACACCCGGAAGACACCCCGGAGACGCCCGAGAGAAGATGAGGGACGCCCATGACCGATGTACGTGACGTACGCGGAACCTCCGTGAACATCCCCACCCAGGACGGCTCGGCCGACGCCTATCTGGCCCACCCCGACGACAACACCGCCCACCCCGCGGTGCTGTTCTACATGGACGCCATCGGACTGCGCCCCCGGCTGAAGGAGATGGCCGACCGGCTCGCCGGGGCCGGCTACACCGTGCTGGTTCCCAATCTCCTCTACCGCCACGGCCCGGCCCCGGTGGTGGAGCTGCCCGACTTCATCGACGCGGCCGCCCGGCCGGCGCTGTTCGAGCAACTCATTCCGATCATCCAGGAGTTGACCCCCGAGCCGGCCATGCGCGACGCCGACGCCTATCTGTCCTGGCTGGCGGCCTGCCCGCAGGCCGCCGACGGACCGGTCGGCACCACCGGCTACTGCATGGGCGCGGGCCTGGCCCTGCGCACCGCCGGCACCTACCCCGAGCGGGTCGCGGCCGCGGCCGGCTTCCACGGCGCCCGGCTGGCGACCGACGCGCCCGACAGCCCGCACCTGCTCGCCGACCGGGTCACCGCGGAGCTGTACTTCGGCCACGCCGACCAGGACGCCTCCCTGCCTCCCGAGCAGATCGAGCGCCTCGACAAGGCGTTCACCGAGGCGGGTGTCCGCCACCGCAGCGAGGTCTACACCGGCGCGCACCACGGCTACACCATGGCCGACACCGCCGCGTACGACACCAAGGCCACCGAACGCCACTGGGCAGCCCTGCTCGACCTCTTCGACCGCGCCCTCTGAACACGCCTCTCCTCCGATCGCGGGGACGGCCGTCCCCGGTCGGGGACCCTCAGCGCGGTTGAGTCCTTCCGCCCCGCGTACGCCCCTCACCACGTGGCGGGAACAGCCGCTCGAGGCCACTGCGTGACCATGCCGAGAAAAGCAGGGCGCCGAGGGAATCCCGCAGTCTTCGGCAGCGCCCGTGCAGCACCGCCAGGACAATCGCGGCGCCCACGGCGATCAGGTGCTCACGGCCTGCCAGATTGGGTTTGACGATCGACTCCCACACCATCGAGCCGCCGGTGAGCGCGAACACGATGGGGGCGCGCCGGACGACCGAGAGGTAGGTGAACAGTCCCACCACCGCGGCAGAGGGTCCGGTGTCGAGGACCTGCCCGATCTCGGGCGGCAGGCCGAGCCCCCACCAGCCCGGGCCGAGCGCGATCATCACGCGGACCGTGAGGGTGCCGGCCAGGGTGGTGGCGTACGCGACGACCAGTGTCCGGGCCCGGCCGAGGGCGAGTTCGGCGAGTGCGAAGGCGAAGAACAGCTGGGTGATGCCCGCCCACACGGGAAGGTCGAGGGCGGGCACGTACAGCGACACCGGAGTACGCAACAGGGCCAGGGGCAGCGGCAGACAGGCCTTCACTCCGCCGATCAGCCGCACGATCACCGCACCGGTGGGATGTTGGGCGAGCGCGTGGAAGAAGATGACCCCGAAGACGGCCACGAACGCCAACACGAGTCCGGACAGCCCACGGCGCACGAGTTGCCGTACCGGATCCACGACGATGCCGTACCACTCGCCGTACAACGTGCGCCCGACGAACAACGCGAACCGGCGCAGCGGGCCGCGCGGCCGCGCGCCCGCGTCGTCACTCGCGGCGGACGGCGACCGGTCGTCGTCGGACCCGTCGCCGTACGCATGACCGTCCCCGGTATCACCGCGACGCTCGTCGACCGCCCAACCCAATGGTCTCTCCCCCCATCCCCCACCGGACGCCTCATCGTATAGAGCGACAAAGCCCGCACCACGGAGCCCCCGGCCAGTGCCTGTTCCCCGTCCTTTTGGTCCGTGCTCCGGTGTGACAGGGCGTGACGCGCGCGCCGTTGCGACGTGTTGTGTGCGGTCGTGATGACGGCACGCGTGTCTGAGCGGGGGAACTAGGCAGGGGGGCCGCGAATTCCGAGGTCACGGCTTTCGGCCTACGCGGAAATGGCGGTCCGACCGACCGTGCCGGAGCACTCGACATCTTCGCGGGGGCGTCCACGGGACGTGCCGGACGGTCCTGAGGTGGCCGCTCGCCGGCGAAGGCAACCAAGCGTCACGGGCGGCAGCGGAAAGTCGGAGATGACGAACGGCCAAGGGCAGCCCACGTGTCTGGACATCCTGGAGCACCGTGGTCTCCGTGTGCTGGAGACCGCCGTGCGCCGCCTCGGCCGAGGAGGACGACTACTGGGTCGTACAGTTACCAGGTGCCAGGGGCTCCTGCGGATGCTCAGTCGGACACCGTCTCCTGCTGCGGCTCGGCCGGCGCGGGCTCCGAGGTGACTGCCGTGGTGTAGAAGACCGACGAACCCTGCTTGGTGCGGTGAGCGTGGCTCTTGGCGACCAGTCCTTCGAGGGTGGTGCGCACGACCGTGGTCTTCACGCTCCGGTCGGGGTGGGCCTGCGTGAGCGCGGTGGTGACCTCGGCGGCGGAACGCGGCTCGGTCTGCTTCTCCAGGTGCCCTCGGATCAGCTCGACGAGGGTCGGCTTGGCCGCTGCCGTGGACGCCTTCACGGATGAGGCCTTGGCGGCGGGCTTCTTGGGCGCCGTCTTCTTCGCGCCCGTGGCGGCCGCCTTCTTCCCCTTGCTCTGCTTGGGTTCGGCAGAGACCTGGTGAGGCACGGACGGCGCAACCGCGGCCTCCGCACCGGGGGTCGAGCCGGGACCGCCGAGCGCGTCCTGCATGTTCACCAGCACGGTGTGATCGTGCCGCAGGGCACGCAACTGCTCCTGCAGGGCCTCGATCTCTGCACCGACACGCTCCTGCTCCTTGGCATTGCGCTCAAGGTCACCCGTCACCTGGGCGATGTACTGCGACGTGAGTTCTGTGGAGTGGGAGTTGGAACTGACTTCAGACATGACATGGGCCAATCACTCGCAGGACACAACTGCCACGGCCTGCAGCAGTGTAGAGATAGTACGCACGAGTGGAACTGGATGCTCCTGTCGCGCGGGTATGTGCGACACATGTGCTTCCCGGGCCGACTCATGTGCTAGTGCGGCCGAACCGCCATGTGGCCGTCGATCGTGGGAAGTTGGCCGCTCTCGTCACCCGCGACCCCGTCCTCGCCAATTCGCGGCACCGTGGCCGTCCGACGGTTGGTCAGTCCTTCGGCGATGAGGATCGCGAGCGGATGCCTCAGCCGTTTCGTTCCGCTGCCCATCCGGTATCGGAGCTGCGTTCGAGGCGTTCCGGACCGGTCACCGCGTCACTCGCGTGTCCCTCTTCCGTGTGAACCTCGACGAGGGAGGCCCACAGTCCGTCGGCTTGGAAGTGGGCTCCCCCATGACACTTGAGGCGTTGCTCTGAGGTCATGGCCCCGCAGGTCGCCACGGACAGGTTCCGTTCCCACGGTCCGGACTACGCGCCTCGACGGACGGTTCAGACTACGCGCCTCGACGAACCCGAGCGGCCTTGCGGGCCTCGGCCGTCTGGCGTGCCTCGGCGACCCGGCGGGACTCGCCACCGGCGCGGCCCGGGCGGGTGCCCAGGCCCCGGAAGGGGGTACCGCCGCGCTCGGGTCGCTCCGCGACCGGCCGGCTGCCGCCGATGGGAACACCGGAGGGCGCCTGCGCGCCGGTGATACGACTCAACTCCGCCTCGCCGGAACGGACCTGGGTGATGTGGGGCCGGATGCCCGCGTCGGACATGAGACGGATCATGTCGCGGCGCTGGCCGGGCAGAACGAGCGTGACGACGCTGCCGGACTCACCGGCGCGGGCGGTACGGCCGCCTCGGTGCAGGTAGTCCTTGTGGTCACTGGGCGGGTCGACGTTGACGACGAGGTCGAGATCGTCGACATGGATACCGCGGGCAGCGACGTTGGTCGCCACCAGGACCGTGATGTGACCGGTCTTGAACTGGGCCAGCGTGCGCGTGCGCTGGGGCTGCGACTTGCCGCTGTGCAGTGCCGCGGCCTTCACACCACTGCCCAGCAGGTGCCTGGTGAACTGGTCGACGGCGTGCTTGGTGTCCAGGAACATGAGCACGCGCCCGTCGCGGGCGGCGATCTCGGTGGCGGCGGCGTACTTGTCGGCGCCATGCACCTGCAGTACGTGATGCTCCATCGTGGTCACCGCGCCCGCCGAGGGATCGACCGAGTGGACCACCGGGTCATGGAGATATCGACGGACGAGGAGGTCGATGTTGCGGTCCAGCGTGGCGGAGAACAAAAGGCGCTGGCCGTCGGGGCGCACCTGGTCCAGCAGCTCGGTGACCTGGGGCATGAAACCCATGTCGGCCATCTGGTCGGCCTCGTCCAGGACGGTGATGCTCACCCGGTCGAGGCGGCAGTCATTGCGCTCGACGAGATCGGTGAGGCGGCCCGGGGTCGCGACGACGACCTCGGCCCCGGCCCGCAGCGCGGCGGCCTGCCGCCCGATCGACATACCACCGACCACGGTGGCCAGCCGCACCTTCAGCAACTGGGCGTACGGGGTGAGCGCATCGGAGACCTGCTGGGCCAGCTCGCGGGTGGGAACGAGGATCAGGGCGCGCGGCTTGCGGGCCTCCGCCCGCTGTCCTGCCGTACGCACGAGGAGCGCGAGGCCGAAGGCGAGCGTCTTGCCCGATCCGGTGCGCCCGCGGCCCAGGACGTCGCGTCCCGCGAGGGAGTTCGGCAGCGTGGCGGCCTGGATCGGGAACGGCTCGTTCACGCCGAGGCTGGTGAGCTTGTTCAGCACCTCGACGGGGAGGTCCAGCTCACCGAAGGCCGCGACCGGAGGGAGGGCCGGGGTGATGGTCTCCGGCAGCGCGAACTCGCCCTGCGGTGCGGCGGGACGGCGGCCGCCGCCGCCTGAACGGGGGCCGGGGCGCCCCTGGGCGCCCTGCCGACGGGTCTTGGCGAAACGGTCGCTCGTACGTGCTGAGCGGTTCATGGAGAACCTTCCTCGATATGGCACGTATCGAGGAATTCTCGGCAGCGGTGAACCGAATGAATTGCAAGAACGAACCGAATCCGATTTCCGGGCGGTACCCAGGGGTCCACGCTCTGCGAAATGCAAAAATGCCCGACGACATAAAGTCATCAAAGGCACTTGGAGTTTACGGGAACCACGACTGGCGTCAACTTTAGCACGGCGCGCGCGTCCGGACACAAAAAGTACCATTATCGACCCGCAGGCCGGCCGGGCGAGCCCGCGCAGGCCTGATGCGCGGGCTCGCCCAGGCGTCGTCAGGCCACCTGAGCGGCGGGGCGCGGCGCCGGGACCTCGAGGTCGTGGGGATACGCGGCCGACCGGTGCTGGAAGGAGAGAATCTTCGGGTTCTGGATCACGCCGTCGCGAATTTCGATGGCGTTTCTGACCGTGGCGTCGGCGTCCCAGGCGACGGGACCGCTCATGACCTTGCGGAGATAGGGAAGGAGCGCCTCGCTGATCTCCCAGGTGGCCGAGTTCCACAGATGGGACGGGCTGTGATCCACCCCGTAGTAGTGGCAGCCCGGCCCCACCGAGGGCATGGGCTCGCCGAAGGTGGTCGGACGGGCCCATTCGAAGCCCATGCCCGCGTCACAGGCGACGTCGATGAAGAAGGTGCCCGGCCGGAACAGGGCGAGTTCCTCGTCGGTGACGAACATCAGCGGTGCGTCGGTGTCCTGCCGGATGCAGTTGACGATGATGTCGAACCCGGCCAGGTACTCCGCGAGCGGCACGGGACCGGCCGCCGTGAGGGCCCGAAGTCGCGACGGATCGTCCTCCTGCTCCTCGAAGTGGCCCATCACGACCGACGGCATCGGCGAGGCCACGGCCGCCGCGGCGCGTTGGGTCAGCACCGTGACGTCGGAGACTCCCATGGCGCCGAGGCCGGTGACCGCTCCGCGCGCCGTGGCGCCGAAGCTGATGACCACCGCACGCATGCGGCGGCCATAACTACCCGTGAGCCCACCGAGTTGCAGGGCGTGCAGCACCGAGCAGTAGCCCGCGAGTTCGTTGTTCTTGTGGAACACATGGACGCTGAAGGCACCCGTGGACGTCCAGTGGTTCATGGCCTCCCAGGCGACGAGAGTCAGTTTCTTGTCGATGCCGATCTGGGTCATCTTCTCGTCCTGCACACAGTGCGGCCATCCCCACAGCACTTGGCCCTCGCGCAGCTCGGCGATGTCGTCGTGCATCGGTTTGGGCAGCAGCAGCACATCGCACTCGGCGAGGAGCCGCTCTCGGGAGCGCAGGCCTCCCACCAGTGGTCGCAGAGCGTCGTCCCCGACGCCGAACCGCCGGCCGTAGCCTTCTTCGAGGAACATCCTTTCGCGTACGTCCGGGGCGATCCGGTCGAGGTGGCCGGGGTGCAACGGCAACCGGAACTCGTTCTCCTTGCGGGAGGAGGCAAGCACTCCCAGGCTCATCAGGCTCATGCGCTTCCTTGTCATGTGACTCTTGTTCATCGCGGGTGTGTGAAGCGAGGCACCGGAGGGCCTCGGAAACAGCGTGAGAACCAAGGAGTCCGCTAACGCGGGGCGCGGGACGGAATACGGAAGACGGCGCAATCGCGCTGGCCAGGAGGCATGGGGCGGCTCATTTCCGGCCGGACCACATGGGCCCAGGCCTTGCCGTTCCCCGAGAACGACGCCGAAACGGATGACGGCATGCGAGGTGCGCTCGGTAAGACCACCGTACCCCCGTCCCCCACGGGCGCGGCCGCCGCCTGATCTTGAACCCCCAAGAAGGCTCAGCCCCCAAGAAAGCTCAAACGCACCTTTCGCACAGGATTGTCCTTGTTCGTGTCCACCAGGCACACCGACTGCCACGTCCCCAGTTCCAGCCTCCCGCCCAGCACCGGAAGCGTCGCGTGGGGCGGGACGACGGCGGGGAGTACGTGGTCACGGCCGTGCCCGGGGCTGCCGTGGCGGTGCTGCCAGCGGTCGTCCGCGGGCAGCAGGGAGTGCAGCGCGGCGAGGAGGTCGTCGTCGCTTCCGGCGCCGGTTTCGATGATCGCGACACCGGCGGTGGCGTGGGGCACGAAGACATTGAGGAGGCCGTCACGGCCCGCCGCCGCCTCTCGGAGGAATGCCTCGCAGTCGCGGGTGAGGTCGACGACCGTCTCCGCCGAACCGGTGTTGACGTTCAGGACTCGGGTGGTGAAGGCATCGGGCATGACCCGATTCTCACCCGCCCGCGGGTTTCCGGACACGACCGACAGCCCACACCCTCGTAACCGACAGCCCGCACCCTAGTAACCGACAGCCCGCACCCTTGTGCAGGCGTCCCATTCCGCTGTACACGCGTTCCAGTCCGCGAGACAGCATTGACCGGGCATGGACCATCTGGCTACTTTCACCCGCATGTTGCGTTCAGCCATACTCACCACGCGCGGTCACATCGACCTGCTGCGGGTGGCTTCCGCCGCGTGTCGCCGCGGCCTCTGACGCCCTTTCACTCCCCCGTTCCACCGCGCCCCCGCTCCGCTCCACCCGCACGTCGCGGCTCGGCCTGAGCCGCTGACGCGGCGGAGCCATGGCGTACTCCTCTCCGGCCGCTCTCCTCCCCGTGGAGCACTCATGAGCACCAGCCACGCCCCGCCCACCCCCTCCGGGCCCGATATATCGGACATCTCCAAGAATGGTGCAGCCCGGCCGACGCCACCCGAGCTCGTACCGATCGTCCCCCTCTCCACCCGCCGCACCCGTGTGCCCCGCTGGCTGCGCCGCACCTCCGGCCCGCTCCTGCTGCTCGCGCTGTGGCAACTCCTCAGCAGCACAGGGGTGTTGACCCCCGACATCCTGGCCTCGCCGGGCACCATCGCGCGGGTCGGCGGCAATCTGGTCGCCGACGGTTCGCTGCCCAACGCGATGGGCGTCTCCTTGCAGCGCGTCGCGGTGGGGCTGTTGCTCGGAACCCTCGTCGGTACCGGGCTCGCCCTCGCCTCCGGGCTCTTCCGGGTCGGCGAAGACCTCGTGGACGCGAGCGTCCAGATGCTGCGGACGGTGCCTTTCGTGGGGCTGATCCCGCTGTTCATCATCTGGTTCGGGATCGGCGAGGCCCCGAAGATCGCGATCATCACGCTGGGGGTGTCCTTCCCTCTCTATCTGAACGTGTACGCCGGTATCCGCGGCGTCGACTCCCAGCTCATCGAGGCCGGGGAGTCCCTCGGACTCTCGCGGTGGGGGCTCGTGCGGCATGTCGTGCTGCCGGGGGCGCTGCCCGGGGCGATGACCGGGCTTCGCTACTCCCTCGGTATCGCCTGGCTCGCGCTCGTCTTCGCCGAGCAGATCAACGCGGACGCCGGGATCGGTTTCCTCATGGTGCAGGCCCGTGACTTCCTGCGGACCGATGTGATCGTGGTCTGCCTGATCGTCTACGCCTTCCTCGGCCTGCTCGCCGACTTCATCGTCCGCTCCCTCGAAAGGCTGTTGCTGCAATGGCGACCGACGTTCACGGGCCGGTGACCCTCCAGAAGGGCGCCACCGCCCAGCAGAAGACCGCGACCGCCCGGCAACACCCGATCACCCAGGACTCCGCCGTACGCGTGCAGGGGCTCACCCGCTCCTTCGACGGGCGCGCCGTCATCGACGACCTCCAACTCGACGTGCGTCCGGGCGAGTTCGTGGCCCTGCTCGGCCGCAGCGGCTGCGGCAAGTCCACACTGCTGCGCATCCTCGCCGGGCTCGACCGTGACATCGAGGGCACCGTGCTCGTCCCGCGGCGCAAGGCCGTCGCGTTCCAGGCACCCCGGCTGATGCCATGGAAGAAGGTGTGGCGCAACGTCCTGCTGGGGCTGCCCGGCAAGCCCGAACGCGCCGTCGCCGAGCAGGCGTTGACCGAGGTCGGACTCACCCACCGGGCGAACGCCTGGCCCAAGACGCTCTCCGGCGGCGAGGCCCAACGCGCCTCGCTGGCCCGTGCGTTGGTCCGCGAACCCGATCTGCTGCTGCTCGACGAGCCGTTCGGCGCGCTGGACGCCCTCACCCGCATCAAGGCACAGCGGCTGGTCGGCGAACTGTGGCGGCGGCGCGGCTGTGCCGTGCTGCTGGTCACGCACGACGTCGAGGAGGCCGTGCTGCTCGCCGACCGGGTCCTCGTCATGGACGGCGGTGTCATCGCGTACGAGACCCAGGTGGACCTGGACCGCCCGCGCGACATCGCCGACCCCCGCTTCGCCGAACTGCGTGCCGGCCTCCTGGAGCGCCTGGGCGTGGACACCGTCGCCTGAGCTTCTCCTCCCCGTCAGTCACCTTGGCCATCGCCTCACCCTCACTTCACCGTCACCCCGCACCTCACCTCACCTCACCTCACCTGACCTCACCTGAACAATCGAACGGAATCGTCATGCGCCGACACCTCGTCCCCGCCGCTCTGCTCCTCCCTCTGACCCTGCTCCTGGCCGCCTGCGGCGGGAACTCGGCCGCCGACACCGCCGGTGCCGGAACCGATGGCAAGGGTTCCCTCACGCTCAACGTCGGTGACCAGAAGGGCGGTTCCGAGGCGGTGCTGCGGGCCGCCGGAGAACTCAAGAACCTCGACTACAAGATCAAGTGGTCGACGTTCACATCCGGGCCGCCACTCCTGGAGGCCGTCAATGCCAAGGCCGTCGACATCGGCGGCGTCGGCAACACCCCGCCCGTCTTCGCGGCCGGCGCGGGCTCGAAGGTCTCGGTGGTGGCCGCCTGGCACGGCACGTCCAAGGGTGAGGCCATCCTCGTACCGAAGAACTCGTCGCTGCGAAAGCCCGAGGAGCTCAAGGGCAGGTCCATCGCCGTGGCACAGGGTTCGTCCGCACACTTCCAGCTGATCGCCTCGCTCAAGGAGGCCGGTCTGAAGCTGAGCGATGTGAAGGTCAAGTATCTGCAGCCCGCCGACGCGCTCGCCGCGTTCACCGGCGGCAAGGTGGACGCGTGGGCGGTGTGGGACCCGTACACCTCGCAGGTCCTCAATGCCGAGCAGGGCCGGATCCTGACCGACGGGGACGGCGTCGTCAACGGGCTCAGCTTCCAGGTGGCGGCGCCGAGTGCGCTGAAGGACACCAAGAAGGCCGCGGCCGTCAAGGACTACCTGGAGCGGCTGCGGCGCGCCCAGGACTGGGTGTACCGGCATCCGGACGCCTGGGCCAAGGTGTGGGCGAAGGACACCGGTCTGCCGTACGAGGTGGCGCTCGCCTCGGTGAAGCGCACCAACGCCAGCCGGATCGCGGTCGCCGTCGACAAGCCGCTCATCGCGTCGGAGCAGCAGATCGCGGACACCTTCACCGAGCTGAAGCTGATCCCGGGCAAGGTCTACTTCGCCGCCTTCGTGGACACGCGTTTCAACGGCGGCCTGCCCCCCTCCACCACCACGCCCCGCGTCTACAAGGACTCCTGAGGGCCGTCCCTCCTGGTTCCCGGCCGACAGGTCGCGCGTCGGGTGGCTCACAGGCGGCGCCGTTCGGGAAGATCCCGCGCCCCGGTCGAGTTGGTGGAAGCGTGAACAACACCGGGGCGCAGGCGCGCGAAGTCCGCGAGGTCGATGTCGTCGTCATAGGCGCTGGGCAGGCGGGACTGTCCAGCGCCTATCACCTGCGGCGGAGCGGGTTCGAGCCGGAACGGGACTTCGTCGTGCTGGATCACGCACCGCGTCCGGGCGGCGCCTGGCAGTTCCGGTGGCCGTCGCTGACGTACGGCAAGGTGCACGGGATGCACTCCCTGCCCGGTATGGAGCTGGAGGGCGCCGACCCGGCGCGGCCGTCCTCCGAGGTGATCGCGGAGTACTTCGACACCTACGAGCGCACCTTCGACCTGCGGGTGAGGCGGCCGGTGGACGTGCGGGCCGTGCGGGAGGGTGCCGGCGGGCGGCTGCTGGTCGAGTCCTCCGACGGTACGTGGTCGACGCGGGCGCTGATCAATGCCACGGGCACCTGGGACCGGCCGTTCTGGCCGCGCTATCCGGGCCAGGAGACCTTCCGTGGGCGGCAGTTGCACACGGCGCAGTACCCGGGACCCGAGGAGTTCGCCGGGCAGCGGGTGGTCGTCGTGGGCGGCGGCGCGTCCGGCACCCAGCATCTGATGGAGATCGCCCCGTACGCGGCCGCGACCACCTGGGTGACACGGCGGCCGCCCGTCTTCCGTGAGGGCCCCTTCACCGAGGACGTGGGGCGCGCGGCCGTCGCACTGGTGGAGGAACGGGTCCGGCAGGGGCTGCCTCCCAAGAGTGTCGTGTCGGTGACGGGGCTGCCGCTGAACGACGCGATCCGGCAGGCGCTGGCCGACGGCGTGCTGGACCGGCAACCGATGTTCGACCGGATCGCCCCGGACGGTGTCGAATGGGCGGACGGGCGTCACGTCGACGCGGATGTCATCCTGTGGGCGACCGGTTTTCGTGCCGCCCTCGATCATCTGACGCCTCTGCGGCTGCGTGAGCCGGGCGGCGGCATCCGCGTCGAAGGGACGCGCGCGCTCGCCGATCCCCGGATCCATCTGGTCGGGTACGGGCCTTCCGCCAGCACGATCGGCGCCAACCGGGCCGGGCGCGCGGCGGTACGGGACATCAGGCGGTTGCTGGCGGGAGTGACCGTCGGCGCCTGATGCCCCGTGGCCGGCTCGCAGACCTCGTGGGCGGTGCCACAACGGACAGCGGGCCTCAGCTCAGGGCCGAGGCGGACGGCGAGCCCGGAAGCGGGGTCGAGATCGAGTTCGAGGGTGAGTTCGAGGCCGAGGGTGAGTTCGAGTTCGAGGGTGAGGCACTCCTCCGGAGCCGTTTGAATTCGGCGACGTTCCTCTGCTGCTCCTCGTAGCTGGCCGTGAACCGGGTGTCGCCCGGCTTGACCGTGACGAAGTACAGCCAGTTGCCCGGGGTGGGGTTGATCGCGGCACGCATCGCGGCCTGGCCGGGGTTGGAGATCGGTGTGGGCGGCAGCCCCATGCGCTGGTACGAGTTGTAGGGGCTCTCGAGCTTCGTCTCGTTCGTGGTCGTGGTCGGCGTGAAGCGGTTCAGCGCGTAGTCGAGGGTCGCGTCCATCTGCAGCGGCATGCCCCGCTCCAGGCGGTTGAAGATGACCCGGGCCACCTTGCCCATGTCGGCCTTGGTGGAGGTCTCGGCCTGGATGATGCTCGCGATGGTGATCGCCTGATAGAGGTTCATCGCGTTGCGCTGGGCGCCCGCGGTGATGGGGCTGCCGCTGAACTTCTTGTTCGCGGTGCTCACCATGAGCGCCAACAGGGACTCGGGAGTCGCCGTCTTGTCGATGTGGTACGTCGTCGGGTAGAGGTAGCCCTCGGGGTTGCCCTCCGCGTAGGTGGGCAACTTGAGGTTGGCCTTGGCCAGGGACTTCTTGGTGGATCCCAGAGGCAGCGCGAGGGCCTCGTCGACGGCCTCGTAGACCTGGCCGGTGCGCCAGCCCTCCGGGATGACGAGGGACGTGGGCCGTGTCTCCTCGTCCTTCGTGGTCAGGGTGAGCAGCGGCACCGTCACGGCGGTGGCCGCCACGACGGCTCCGGTCGCGATGAGGGCGACCCGGCCCCGGCGCGTCAGTCGAATCGTGCTCCGTGGCGGAGTGTTCATCTGCATGCGGGCACGGTAACCCGCTAAAGCCTACAAACCCGGCATATCGTCATCTTGTCGGCTCCAGTTCAGCGTCCCGGTGGACCAGCGCCGCATAGCGCCCCTCCCGCTCCAACAACTCCTCGTGCGTGCCGCGTTCGACCGCACGGCCGGAGTCCAGGACGACGATCTGGTCGGCGCCACGGATGGTGGACAGCCGGTGCGCGATGGTGAGCGTGGTCCGGTTGGCCGACAGGGCGTCGATGGCCTCCTGCACGGCGTACTCCGTGCGGGTGTCCAGGGCGCTGGTCGCCTCGTCGAGGATGAGGACCGGCGGGTCCCGCAGGATCGTGCGGGCGATGGCGAGGCGCTGCTTCTCGCCGCCGGAGAACCGGTGGCCGCGTTCGCCCACGACCGTGTCGTACCCGTCGGGCAGTGACGCGATGTGGTCGTGGATCTGGGCCGCCCTGGCCGCCGCCTGCAGCTCCTCGTCGGTGGCGTCGGGCCTGGCGAAGCGCAGGTTGTCCGCGACCGAGGCGTGGAAGAGGTAGGTCTCCTGGGAGACGACGCCGATCCCGCGGGCGAGCGTGTCGAAGTCGAGGTCCCGTACGTCGACGCCGTCCAGCGTGACGCGGCCGCCCGTGACGTCGTACAGCCGTGGCACGAGATAGCTGAGCGTGGACTTGCCGGAGCCGGTCGGGCCGACCACGGCGAGACTGCCGCCCGCGGGGACGGTGATGTCGATGCCCTCGAGGATCGGGCCGCTCTTGTCGTCGTAGCGGAACTCGACGTCCTCGAAACGGATCTCGCCCTTGACCTGGTCGAGGTGGACCGGGCGCTCCGGCTCGGTGATGTCGATGGGCAGGTCGAGGTACTCGAAGATGCGCTGGAAGAGCGCGAGCGAGGTCTGGATCTGGACGCCGGTGGACAGCAGGCTGACCGTCGGCCGGAACAGACCCTGCTGAAGCGAGACGAAGGCGACGAGCGTGCCGATCGACACGGACGGGCCGCCGAACTGGAGGGCCATGCCCGCGGCCCAGTAGATGACGGCCGGCATGGCGGCCATGACGACGCCGATGACGGACATGCGCCAGCGGCCCGCCATGTTCGACTTCACCTCGAGGTCGACCAGGCTGTCGGACTCGGCCTCGAACGCCTTGGTGAGCGAATCGCCGCGGCCCATGGTGCGGCCGAGCAGGATGCCGCTGACGGAGAGCGACTCGGTGACGGTGGCGGCCATCGCGGCCATCTGCTTCTGGCGTTGGGTCGCAATCTTCTTGCGTTCGTTGCCGACGCGTCGGCTGATCCACACGAAGACCGGCAGCAGGAGCAGCGAGACCACGGTGAGCCGCCAGTCCAGGGCGACCATCGCGACGATCGTGGCGACCACACTGGTGAGGTTGGAGACCAACGAGGTGGCGGTGGAGGTCACGGTCGCCTGCATGCCGCCGATGTCGTTGGCGATGCGGGACTGGACCTCGCCGGTGCGGGTCCGGGTGAAGAAGGCGAGCGACATGCGCTGCAGTCGGCCGTACACGGCGGTGCGCAGGTCGTGCATGACGCGCTGGCCGACGGTCGTGGAGATCAGGGTCTGCAGGACACCGAAGATGCTGGTCACGACCGCACTGAGGATCATGCCGAGCGCGAGCAGGCTCAGCAGACCGGTGCGGCCCTGGGGGATCGCGACGTCCAGGGTCTCCTTCAGCAGGAAGGGGGTCGCGACGGTGACGAGGGACGAGGCGCCGACCAGCAGGCCGACGATCGCGAGCCGGCCGCGGTAGGGCCGGAACAGCTTCAGGATACGGCGCACCTGCCGTGGCTGTTCGCCCTCGGCGGGTGACGGGGTCCAGGTGGATTGGTCGGGACGCATGGGCTCCTACGGGAGGTGAGACGACGGCTACGCAGGGCAGGCAAACGATGACTGGCGGAGCCTAGCTCATTGTTACCTATACTCACAATGAACCGCATCCTGATATTGTTCCCGTATGACCACCCCCGATGCCGACGGCCTGCTCGCCGAGCAGTTGCTGCGGCTGACCCGACGTGTGCACCGCATCCAGAAGCGGCACCTTGAGCAGCGTGAGCTGGGCATCACCCCGGCCCAGTCCCGGCTGCTGCGCACGCTCGCGCACTACAGCTCACCGCCGCGCATGGCGGATCTCGCCGAGCGCCTGGAAGTGGTGCCCCGGGCCGTGACCACGCTGGTCGACGGCCTGGAGGCGAGCCGGAAGGTGCGCCGGGTCCCCGATCCCACCAATCGGAGGGTGATCCGGATCGAGGTCACGGACGAGGGGCGCGAGGCGCTGCGCGAACTGCGCGGCGCGCGGCGGTCGGCCGCCGAGGAGATCCTGGCGCCGTTGACGGACGAGCAGCGCGAGGTGCTCGGGGGGCTGCTGGACACGCTGGTGGACGGCATGCCCAGGCTTGAGCACCGCTGCTGAGGGGTTGCCGCGGGCGGCTTCGTCACGCGGCGGACGACGCGATGGGCCGCGCGCCCCCACTCCGTACGGCTGGAGTGGGGGCGCGCGGCCCGTTCCGGAGGCGCGGGTGCGGTGACCCGTCCCGGGTCGGTCACCCGACCTCGGGGGCAGGTTCCTTGGCCGACAGGGCGGGGACTTCCGGCTCGACCGATGGGGCCGGGACTTCCGCCTCCGTCGAACGGACGGGGACTTCCGCCTCGGTCGAACGGACGGGGACTTCCGCCCTGGTCGACTCGGGCCCCGGTTCTTCCGTCGGCGACTCCGGCGTCCGCGGCTCGTCGTCCTCCTCCACGAACGCGATCTCGCCGTCCAGCATCTTCTTCGCCCGCTCCATGTCGAGCGCGCCCTCCCAGCGGGAGACCGCGAAGACGGCGACGCAGTTGCCGAGGAGGTTGGTCGCGACGCGCATCGAGTCCATGATGCGGTCCACGCCGAGGAGGAGGGCGACGGCTCCGGCGGGGACGACACCGAGCGAAGAGGCCGTCGCCGACAGAGCGAGAAAGGCGGAACCCGGCACACCCGCCATGCCCTTGCTGGTCAGCATGAGAACCAGGACGACAGTGATCTGCTGACCCAGGCTCAGATCCACACCCACCGCCTGCGCTATGAACAACGTACCGATCGACAGGTAGATCGAGGCGCCGTCGAGGTTGAAGGAGTAGCCGGTGGGCAGGACCAGGCCCACGGCGTCGTCGCGGCAGCCCGCCTGGCGCAGCTTCTGCATCATGCGCGGCATGACGGTCTCGCTGGAGGCGGTACCGAGCGCGAGCAGCATCTCCTCGCGGGTGTAGCGGACGAACTTCCAGAGGCTGAGCCCCGTGACCGCCTTCAGAGCGACGGCGAGCAGCGCGAGAAACAGCAGCGCGACCGCGTAGCACAGCGCGATCAGCTTGCCGTACGTCTTGATGACGCCGAGCCCGTACTCCCCCACCAGGTGGACCATCGCGCCGAACACCGCGAGCGGGGCCAGCTTCATGATGAAGCCGACGATCGCGAAGACCACGTCCTGGACCTGCTCGATGGCGGGCAGCACCTTGGGCACCTTGGAGTTGCCGAGGTGGAGCAGTGCCGCGCCGACCAGACAGGCGAGGACGAGGACTTGGAGCAGGGAGTTCTCGGCGAAGGCCCCGACCGCGCTCTGCGGCAGCGCGTTCAGGATGAACTCGCCGGTCGACGGGAGCGAGCCGCCGCCGGTCTTGCCGTCGACGGCCGAGGCGTCGAGCTTCGAGGGGTCCGCGTGCATGCCCGAGCCCGGGCCGACGACGTTCGCCGCGATCAGCCCGAGGATCAGCGCGGCGGTGGACGCGACCTCGAACCAGATGAGGGCCTTGAGCCCGATCCGGCCGAAGGCCTTCAGGTCGCCGGCCTTGGTGATGCCGACGACCACGACACAGAACACGAGCGGTGAGATGACCGCCTTGATGAGGCGTACGAAACCGTCGCCGAGCGGCTGGAAGGTCGTGGCCGCGTCCGGCCACAACCTTCCGACGACGATTCCGAGTACGAGCGCGCAGGCGACCTGCGCGAACAGTGAGGTACGCAGTATGCGTGCGACGCGTCGCGGGGACGGTACAGACGGCGGCACGGGCACTCCTCCGAGGGGACTTCTGGTATGCGGAAACTTCCTTCCGCAGCGATCACTATCGAGGAGTTGCCGGTGCCGCCGGATACCTCTGAGTCACGTCCATGTAAATCCTGGAACAGACGTGCCGTTCCCCGCCCGATGCCTCAGCAGTCGCTGCGGTCCCGCGTCAGCACTCCCTGCGCGGTGACCAGAACGCGGTCGTAGCAGCCGTCCGAGCCGTACAGCCGGTAGCGCTCGCTCGTCGTACCGACCGCATGCCGTTGGTCGCGCGGCACGTTCGCGGTATACGTCGCGTCTCCCGCGTACGTGTCGTCGAGCCGGGACCACGTGGTGCGCCGGCCGCCGCGTGTCTCGTCGACCGCGGCCCGGTCGCCGAGCGTCAGGACGGTCCGCAACCGGTCGTCCGCGGCGAGCGTCGTGGTGCCGTCCATGGTGTACGTGCGGTGGGTGCGCCTCACGCCGACCGGTCCGCGCCCGTCGACGGTGACGGTCTCGTCGTCGGTCCAGGTGGCCTTGAGCGCGTCGGTGTTCTCGCCGTCGGTCCAGTGGTGAGCGGAGGTGTTGGCGAGCGTGCGGCGCACGGTGGTCCACACCCGGCCGTGCGAGGTGTCGACGTATCCGGCGGTCGTCAGCCGGTGTCCGCCCACGGTGTCGAGACGTTCTTCCGAACCGGGCGTGTACGTGGAGGAGTTGGTGAGGTCGCCTGCCCTGACCTCGGTGAGCGCGCCGCTCACGTGCGCGCGCTTCGCGTCCTGCCAGACGAGGACGTTGACCGGGGTGCTCCAGCCGGTCTGGCCCGCGGGGACGCCCACGACGGAGACGTCGATCCGGTGCGGACGACCGTCGTTGAGGAGACCGGCGTAGGGCGTGAGGTCGTATTCGATCGGCTTGATGTCGAAGGCCCGCGGGCCCGGGATCACGTACCAGAGGAAGGGGTTGGACCAGCCGCCGGTCCACACGGTCGGGAACGGCTCGGCGATGCCCGCGAGTTGGCCGTCCACCTTGATCTGCACCTCGCGATAGGGGCCCTTGTCCGCCTTGCAGGAGTACGGGGCGGGGTCGGGCACCGTCAGGTACCAGTACTCCTCGCAGCCGCCGCCTGAGCCGGTCGCGTACACCTCGGCGACGACGCGCTCGCTGTTGCGCGGGGTGGTGAGGGTGCCGTCCTGGAGGGTGAGGACACGGTCGGGGGTCGCGGCGGACTTCACGGCGCCGCCCTGCGCGTAGAAGGTCAGGGTCACCTTCACGTCGAGGACTCCGGTGTACGTGTCGTCGACGACGTTCCCGATGAGCATCTCGACGTCGCCGCCCCGCCGGAACGTGTCGCTGTACCTGGTCACGTCCTTCTCGACGGACCACTCGATGCCGTCGGGCGAAGGCTCCGGGGTGGAGGTACGGAAGATCTCCACACCGCCGATGTGCAGATAGCCGAGCCGGTCGAACTGGCGCCCCTTGACCTTGCCGTCGAGTCGCAGGACGACCTTGCTCCAGCGGTCGCCGCAGCCGCTGGGCGGTGTGTACGCGCCCCGATACGGCGTGAAGTCACGGAACTGCGCCTCGGCGACCATCACCGCACAGGACTTGGTGGCCGGTCTCGCCACCGGCGGGGCGGCGGTCAGGGGGTCGTGCCAGTCGGTGCCGAACTCGGCGGGCGTATCAGCGGCAGTCCCGGCGGGCGCATCGGCTGACGTATCAGCGGCAGTCGCGGCGGGTGTCCCGGAGGGCGCGTCGCGGGGCGTGGCGGCTACCTGATCCGCCGACCGGGCGGGGGTGGCGGCAAGCTGGGCGGCGTCCGCCGGCGGTGCCGCCGAGGCCGGGCCCGCTCCCAGGAAGGTACTCGCCGAGAGGATCACTCCGGCGAGCATGGACATGACGATCCGTCTTCTCATGTGCGGTGTTCTACGGGGGAGTCGGGCCGCCCCGCAATGGGCACTCGGTGACCGCGCCACGCGGGGCAGCCCGGTCGGCCACCGCCGCTACACCTTCAGATCGGCCTTGTCCCCCATCACGATGACAGGGTGCTGACGCGGGTCGAGCGTCCGCAGGAGGTACTCCATGGCCGGCTTGGGCACGCTGACACACGCGGACGTACCGCTGCCATGGTCCATGTGCAGCCAGATGCTGCCGCCCTTCGACTGACCCAGGGGCCGGTCCGGGTCGTCCGGCGGGGTGCCCACGCGGCGGTTGTAGTTGATGGCGACGACGTAGTCGAAGTCGTGCCAGTGCGACCTGGCCCAGTCGCGGGGAGCCTGATAGGCCGCCGAGTGGTCGTACGGGAGCAGGGCGCCCGGGTCGTCGAGCACTCCGCCCGCGTCGGTGAGCGAGAACACTCCGACGGGGCTGCGCTTGTCGCCCTCGTGATGGTCGGTGGTCCAGCCCTTCGTCCCGTTGTGCGCCTGCCAGGAACGCCGCACCTCCCAGGAGGAACCCGCCTTCGCGTACAGCACGACCGTGGAGTCGGCGGAGTCCCTGCCCTCGCCGTAGACCGCCACCACCTGGTGGGCGTTGGACGGGATCCGGGCCTGCAGGCGGTTGCCGACCTCCGGTATCCGGGTCAGATCGACGGCGCGCGCGGGGGCGTTCTCGCCCTTGGCACCGGCTCCGCCGTGGCCCTTCACCGCGCCGTTCCCCCCTTCCGAACCACCACAGGCCGACAGGAACACAGCGAGGACACCGCACGCCACAGCGGTGAACCCCGTACGCCTCGCACCGTCTTTTCGCATGCGGCCCATCGTTGCATCACGTATCGGACGAATATCCCCTACCCCCCGACTTCTCGGTCAGGCGTTGCCTTTCCAGGCACACATTCGATGGGTCGGAAGCGGTCCCAGCCTTGTCTCGGAGCCCCCGACCCAACTCCTGTCTCGCGAACGCGTGTCCCGATTCTCTGTCCTGAATCCATGTCCTGGGATGAAAAACCGTTTGCCTCAGGCCCCACCGTGACGCGAACCTTTCACGGTTTGCTGCCGACCCCCCACGGTCGGTCGGTCGCCGGAACTCCACGGCATCGCCCCGGCCCCACCCCCTGACCCCACCCCTTACACGAGCCACTGGGACGTCATGCAGATTCAAGACCTTCCCTATCCCGACCCGGGTGTGCCGGACGCGCGCTCAGGTCCCCGATTCCTGTGGTGGCTCGGCCGGAATCAGCTCGGCGGCCAGTTCAAGGCCCTTGCCTGGGGACTGCTGCACTTCGTGGCCGTCTCCGGGCTGCCGTTCTGCGTCGGCTTCGCCGTCCAGGCAGTCGTCGACCGCTCCGGCACCCGACTCGCCCTGACCGGTGGGCTGCTGGCGCTGTGCGGCGCCTGCATCGCGCTGGGCGACACCATGCTGCACCGCGCCGCGGTCACCAACTGGATCACCGCCGCCGCGCGCGTCCAGCAGCTGCTGGCCCACAAGACCGCCCAGTTGGGCTCCGCCCTGACGCGACGTGTCGCGGCCGGCGAGGTCGTCGCGGTCTCGACCGGCGACGTCGAGAAGATCGGCTGGTTCGTGGAGGCCCTGTCGCGGTTCGCGGCGGCCGCCCTGACCGTCGTACTGGTCTGTGTCGGCCTGGTCGTCTACCAGCCCGCGCTCGGCGTACTCGTCGCGGTGGGTGTGCCCGTCCTGGCACTCGCCGTACTGCCGTTGCTGCCCCGTGCCACCCGGCGCGCGGACTTCCAGCGCGAGAAGGCCGGACGCGCCACCGAACTGGCCTCGGACACCGTCGCGGGCCTGCGCGTGCTGCGCGGCATCGGCGGCGAGGAACTGTTCCTCGACCGCTACCGCCGTGCCTCCCAGGAGGTCCGCCGCGCGGCCGTGCGCAGCGCCCGGATGTGGTCGCTGATCTCGGCCATCCAGGTGCTGTTGCCCGGCCTGCTGATGATCGCCGTCATCTGGCGCGGCGTTCACCTCGCCCGCGACGGCCGGATCACGGTCGGCGAACTCGTCACCGTGTACAGCGCGGTCATGCTGCTCACGTACCCGTTGCGACACTTCGAGGAGATCGCGATGGCCTACTCCTTCTCCCGCCCGTCCGCCAAGCGCGCCGCCCGGGTGCTGTCCCTGGAACGGGCCATGGACAGCGGCGGATCGCGCTCGGCCGAGGCGCCGGCCGGCGATCTGTACGACCCCGCGACCGGACTGCTCGCGCCCGCCGGACGGCTCACCGCCGTGGTGTGCGGCGATCCTGACGCGGCGGGTGTGCTCGCCGCGCGGCTGGGCGGCCACCCCACGGAGGAGGGCACCTCGGTGCTCCTCGGAGGCGTACCCCTCGACGACTTGCCGCTCGACTCCGCCCGTACGGCCGTCCTCGTCCAGGACAAGGACCCCGTGCTGCTGTCCGGCACGCTGCGCGAGCTGCTCGACGTGCCTTCCTCAGGTCTGGTCAGCGCCGAGGCCGCACTGACCGCAGCGCAGTGCGGCGACGTCCTGGACGCGCTCACCCAGGGGTCGTTGGACGCCGCGGACCCGATGGAGGCCCGCATCACCGAACGCGGACGCTCCCTCTCCGGCGGCCAGCGCCAGCGCCTGGCCCTGGCCCGGTCGCTGATCACGGACCCCGAAGTGCTGGTCCTCGACGAGCCGACCTCCGCGGTCGACTCCCACACCGAGGCCCGGATCGCCGACGGCGTGCGCGCCCTGCGCACCGGGCGCACGACGGTCGTCCTCACCTCCTCGCCGCTGCTCCTGGACCACGCGGACCGGGTCGTCCTGGTGCACGAGGGCGAGGTCGCGGCGGTCGGCGTCCACCGCGAGCTGGTACGCGGTGAGCCGCGGTACCGGGCCGTGGTGACCCGGGAGACCGATGACGAGGCCGCGCGGAGCGGTGTGCGGGAAGAGGACGGGGCCGCGCGACGCCACGTGCGGGAAGCAGACGAGGCCGACCTGGGCGGCGTACTGAAGGAACTGGAAGAAATCGAGGAGACCGCATGATCGGCGTGGCCCCACCGGCCTACGACCCGGCGGCCCCGACGACGGCGCACACCCTGCCCGTCGGTGCCCCCGCGACCGTACGCGCCTACGTGACCGAACTCTTCCGGCGGCACCGTCGGGCCTTCCTGCTGCTCGTCGCCGCCAACACGGTGGCCGTGGTGGCCTCGATGGCCGGCCCCTACCTGTTGGGCTCGATCGTCGAGCGGGTCTCGGACCACGCGCGGGAGCTCCATCTGGAGCGCACCGCCGCGCTGTTCGCCGTCGCACTCGTCGTGCAGGCCGTGTTCGTCCGCGAGGTGCGGCTGCGCGGGGCCGTGCTCGGCGAGCGGATGCTGGCCGATCTGCGCGAGGACTTCCTCGTACGGTCGGTCGGGCTGCCGCCCGGTGTCCTCGAGCGGGCCGGCACGGGCGACCTGCTGTCCCGCATCACCACGGACATCGACCGGCTCGCCAACGCGATGCGCGAAGCCGTACCGCAGCTCGCCATCGGCGTGGTGTGGGTGGCCCTGCTGCTCGGCGGGCTCGCCGTGACCGCGCCGCCGCTCGCCCCCGCCGTACTGGTCGCCGTGCCCATCCTGCTGATCGGCTGCCGCTGGTACTTCAAGCGCGCCCCGTCCGCCTACCGCTCCGAGGCCGCCGGTTACGCCGCCGTCGCCGCCGCACTCGCCGAGACCGTGGACGCGGGCCACACCGTCGAGGCGCACCGCCTGGGCGAGCGCCGCATCGAGCTGTCGGAGCGCCGGATCAAGGAGTGGACGGCCTGGGAGCGCTACACGCTCTGGCTGCGCACGGTCCTCTTCCCGGTCATCGGTGTCACGCACGTGGTGATCCTCTGCTCGGTCCTGATGATCGGCGGGGTCTTCGTCCTCCAGGGCTGGATCGGTGTGGGGCAGCTGACGACGGGCGCGCTCATCGCGCAGATGCTCGTCGATCCGGTGGGACTGATCCTGCGCTGGTACGACGAGCTGCAGGTCGCCCAGGTGTCGCTGGGCCGGCTGGTCGGTGTCCGGGACATCGAGCCGGACGCGGGCGACCCGGACATGGTCCCGGACGGGCGGGACGTGCGAGCGGACGAGGTGCGCTTCGGCTACCGGGCCGGGGTGGACGTGCTGCGCGAGGTCTCCCTGGAGGTCGCCCCGGGTACCCGGCTCGCGCTGGTCGGACCCTCCGGTGCGGGCAAGTCCACCCTTGGCCGGTTGCTGGCCGGGATCTACGCGCCCCGGGACGGCCGTGTCACGCTCGGCGGTGCCGAACTGTCCCGGATGCCCGCCGAGGCGGTCCGCTCCCACGTGGCCCTGGTCAACCAGGAGCACCACGTCTTCGTGGGCTCCCTGCGCGACAACCTGCTGCTCGCCAGGACGGGAGCGGTCGACGCCGAGCTGTGGGCGGCGCTCGGGGCGGTCGACGCGGAGGGCTGGGCACGGGCACTGGACGACGGTCTGGACACCGAGGTCGGCTCGGGCGGGCTCGCGCTCACCCCGGCCCAGGCCCAGCAGATCGCCCTGGCCCGGCTGGTCCTCGCCGATCCGCACACCCTGGTCCTGGACGAAGCGACCTCGCTGCTCGACCCGCGCGCGGCCCGTCACCTGGAACGCTCGCTGGCCCGCGTCCTCGACGGACGCACCGTGGTCGCCATCGCCCACCGGCTGCACACCGCCCACGACGCGGACGTCATCGCCGTCGTGGAGAACGGCCGGATCAGTGAGCTGGGCAGTCACGACGAGCTGGTCGCGGCGGACGGCGCCTACGCATCGCTGTGGAGGTCCTGGCACGGGTGAGGGTGCCCTGCCGGTGCGGTCCGGGCTCGTCTGCGGCAGGGGTCCGCACCGGCTGTGCGGCAGGGGTCGCACCGGCGCCCGGGACCCGCCTCCGCGGGCGGGCCCGTACCGCCTCGGACCGTGTGGCGTTGCGCAGTGCCGAACCGGAGTGGAAGGCTGGATATCGGCACCGGCTCGGGGAACGCCCGGGAACCACCCGGTTCGCGAAGGGCGAAGCCTGTGTCGAGTGGCCCGCGCGCCCGCC
This sequence comes from Streptomyces sp. RLB3-17, assembly GCF_007113425.2. NCBI lineage: Bacteria > Bacillati > Actinomycetota > Actinomycetes > Kitasatosporales > Streptomycetaceae > Streptomyces > Streptomyces sp. RLB3-17. Next base: position 2,253,326 of record NZ_CP041610.2, read on the forward strand.
GTCGAGCGCGGTGGGATCGGGCTCGCCCGCATCACCTGGAGGTACCCGTGAACAGCGTCGACGGATGGGGAGACGACGTCTACCAGCCCGACGGATCCGAGGTCCAGGACGACGCGGGGCTGCTCGACTCCGAGGACACCCTGCTCTCCGACGGTGTCGGTGACCCGCTCGACCGGGGCTGGTCCCCGCCGGAGCGGCCGTGGGCGGTGGAGCACTCCGGGGTGACCGCCGCGGAGCGCCGCCAGGGCGAGAGCCTGGACCAACGCCTCGCGGAGGAGATGCCCGACATCGCCGAGCCGGACGGGGACGGCATCGGAGACTGCCAGGGCACCGACGGCGAAGCCTGGGACAACGAAGTGGGCGCCAGCCGCTCCGGTCGTCTCGTCGCCCCCAATGAGGGAGCGCACGAGGACGACGAGAGCGGGCTGATCGCCACCGACGTCGGCATCGACGGGGCCGCGGCCTCGGCCGAGGAGGCCGCGATGCACATCGTCGACGAGGACACCACGTCCGGCTGACCGGCCCCCGCCCCTCTCCCCCAAGGAGCACCCATGCAGCAGGACAAGCACCCCGACTACCACTCCGTCGTCTTCCGCGACCGCGCCGCCGGGTACGCGTTCCTCACCCGGTCCACCGCGACGAGCGACCAGACCATCGAGTGGGACGACGGTGAGACCTACCCGGTCGTCGACGTCGAGATCTCCTCGGAGAGCCACCCCTTCTACACGGGCAAGGCCCGGACCGTGGACTCGGAGGGCCGGATCGCACAGTTCGAGAGGCGGTACGGGGGTGCGGGGCAGGGAGCGGGCAAGGACGGGACGGCGTGAGGGGTTGCCCCCCGCGCTCGGGCCCGAGGAGCTGACGCTCCTCCTCGGGCCTGTGGGGCTGACACTCCTCCCCGGACGTGCGGGGCTGAGGTTCCTCCTGGGGCCCGCGGGGCTGACGCACTCGCTCAGATGACGTTGAGCGCCGCCGCGCAGCCCACTCCGCCGAGCAGCATGAAGACCGGCATGAGCACCTTGAGCTCGACCCAGCTGCCGGCCCGGAAGCGCATCACCTTGGGCGGGCCGATCGGGTACCAGCGCTTGCGGCCGATCGGGATGGGCCACAGGACCGGGCAGCCGGACACCGTGAGCGCGTCGCCTATGTCGTGCACCAGGGCGCCCAGGACGATCGGCAGGCCGAGCCACAGGTACTGCTGGCCCGGCGCGGTGAACAGCCAGTCCGAACCGTTGCCCGGCTTGTCCAGGACTCCGGCGAGGATCCAGGCGCTGGTCGCGGCCAGCAGCCAGACCAGGACGTCGCTGCTGGAGCCGCGGGCGGCCCGCCACAGCAGTCCCTCGATCGCGAGCACCATGTGCACGAAGAGGATGGCGAGGACCGCCCAGCGGCCACCTGTGATCGCAAGGACCGCGGTGCCCGCGCCGATCGTCACCGCCCACAGCCAGGTGTGCGTCAGCGTGCGATGGCCGCCGTTGCGCCGTGGGTCGCCCGGCTTGCGGGTCGACTTGTAGACGGCGTACGAGAGCTTGTCGACGATCTCGCACAGGGTCCGTGAGACGGGCCCGAAGGCCCGCGAGATCGTCGCCGCCTTGTGGTCCAGGTCGGGGGCGAGCGCGGCACCCGCGCAGATCAGGGCGCCGACGAGGAGGACCGGCCAGGGCATCGTGTGGCCGGTGGCGGCCGCTGCCGCTCCGACGCCGAGCCAGGCCGCGGCTCCCGAGAGTGAGTGTGCTGGTCCCATCATGGCCGTTCCCCGCCCCATTCTTCTTCTGCCGCTGTCCAGTTGCCCGCATACGCTGACGCTTCGTCGGCGCCACAGCGTAACGGTCGTGATCTTCGGACGAGCATCCGATTCCCCCATCGAGCGGGTCGACAGGCAAGATGGGGGCGTGACCCTCATCGATCAGCTGCCGAAGACCCCAGATCCCGACGCCCTCTACGAAGCCTTCGAGTCGTGGGCCGGGGAACGCGGTCTCACGCTCTACCCCCATCAGGAGGAGGCGCTGATCGAGGTGGTCTCGGGTGCGAACGTGATCGTCTCGACGCCCACCGGCTCGGGCAAGAGCATGATCGCCGCGGGCGCCCACTTCGCTGCGCTCGCCCGCGACGAGGTCACCTTCTACACGGCGCCGATCAAGGCACTGGTCTCGGAGAAGTTCTTCGAGCTGTGCAAGATCTTCGGCACCGAGAACGTCGGCATGCTGACCGGCGACGCCTCCGTGAACTCCGACGCCCCCGTCATCTGCTGCACCGCCGAGGTGCTGGCGTCCATCGCGCTGCGGGACGGCAAGCACGCCGACGTCGGCCAGGTCGTCATGGACGAGTTCCACTTCTACGCGGAGGCCGACCGCGGCTGGGCGTGGCAGATCCCGATCCTGGAACTGCCGCAGGCGCAGTTCATCCTGATGTCGGCGACGCTCGGCGACGTCTCGATGTTCGAGAAGGACCTCACCCGGCGCACCGGACGTCCCACGTCGGTGGTCCGCTCGGCGACCCGGCCCGTGCCGCTCTCCTACGAATACGTGCTGACCCCGCTGACGGAGACGCTCACCGAGCTCCTCGCGACCAAGCAGGCTCCGGTCTACATCGTCCACTTCACCCAGGCTCAGGCCGTGGAGCGGGCGCAGGCGCTCATGAGCATCAACATGTGCACGCGCGAGGAGAAGGACCAGATCGCCGAGCTGATCGGCAACTTCCGCTTCACCACCAAGTTCGGCCGCAACCTCTCCCGGTACGTACGCCACGGCATCGGCGTGCATCACGCGGGCATGCTGCCCAAGTACCGGCGGCTGGTGGAGAAGCTGGCCCAGGCCGGTCTGCTGAAGGTCATCTGCGGCACGGACACCCTCGGTGTCGGCGTCAACGTCCCGATCCGCACCGTGCTGTTCACGGCGCTGACGAAGTACGACGGCAACCGGGTGCGCACGCTCCGTGCCCGCGAGTTCCACCAGATCGCCGGCCGTGCCGGGCGCGCCGGATTCGACACGGCGGGCTTCGTCGTGGCGCAGGCGCCCGAGCACGTCATCGAGAACGAGAAGGCGCTCGCCAAGGCGGGCGACGACCCGAAGAAGCGCCGCAAGGTGGTCCGCAAGAAGGCTCCCGAGGGCTTCGTCGGCTGGACGGACAACACCTTCGAGAAGCTCATCGGCTCCGATCCCGAGCCGCTCACCTCCCGCTTCCGGGTCACCCACACCATGCTCCTGGCGGTGATCGCCCGGCCCGGGAACGCCTTCGACGCGATGCGGCATCTGCTGGAGGACAACCACGAGCCGCGCAAGCAGCAGCTGCGGCACATCCGGCGGGCGATCGCGATCTACCGCTCGCTCCTCGACGGCGGCATCGTCGAGAAGCTCGACAAGCCGGACGCCACGGGTCGCATCGTGCGCCTCACCGTGGATCTGCAACAGGACTTCGCGCTCAACCAGCCGCTGTCGACCTTCGCGCTCGCCGCGTTCGAGCTGCTGGACCCCGAGTCGCCCTCCTACGCCCTGGACATGGTGTCCGTCGTGGAGTCCACCCTGGACGACCCGCGGCAGATCCTCGCGGCCCAGCAGAACAAGGCGCGCGGCGAGGCCGTGGCGGCGATGAAGGCGGACGGCGTCGAGTACGAGGAGCGCATGGAGCGGCTCCAGGACGTGTCGTACCCCAAGCCGCTGGAGGAGCTGCTCTTCCACGCCTACAACACCTACCGCAAGAGCCACCCGTGGGTCGGCGACCATCCGTTGTCGCCGAAGTCCGTCATCCGTGACATGTACGAACGGGCCATGTCCTTCACGGAGTTCGTCTCCAACTACGAGCTCGCCCGTACTGAGGGCATTGTCCTGCGCTACCTCGCGAGTGCCTACAAGGCGCTTGAACACACCGTCCCGGACGACCTCAAGTCCGAGGACCTGGAGGATCTGATCGCCTGGCTGGGCGAGCTGGTGCGCCAGGTCGACTCGAGCCTCCTCGACGAGTGGGAGCAGCTCGCCAACCCCGAGGAGATGACGGCCGAGGAGGCCCAGGAGAGGGCCGACCAGGTCAAGCCGGTCACGTCGAACGCCCGCGCCTTCCGTGTCCTCGTCCGCAACGCGATGTTCCGCCGTGTCGAACTCGCCGCACTCGACAACGTCGACGAGCTCGGCGAGATGGACGGCGAAGCCGGCTGGGACGCCGACGCCTGGGGCGAGGCGATGGACAAGTACTGGGACGAGTACGAGGACCTCGGCACGGGCCCCGACGCCCGCGGCCCCAAGCTGCTGTCGATCGTGGAGGAGCCGCAGAACAGTCTGTGGCGCGTCCGTCAGACCTTCGCCGACCCGAACGGTGACCACGACTGGGGTATCAGCGCGGAGGTCGATCTCGTGGCCTCCGACGCAGAGGGTCGCGCGGTCGTCAAGGTCACCGACGTCGGCCAGTTGTGAGCACAGGAGAATCCCACACATGACGAACCCAGCCGAGAGGCTCGTCGACCTGCTCGACCTGGAGCAGATCGAGGTCAACATCTTCCGTGGCCGCAGCCCGGACGAATCGCTGCAGCGGGTCTTCGGCGGCCAGGTGGCGGGCCAGGCCCTGGTGGCGGCCGGGCGCACCGCCGAGGCCGACCGGCCGGTGCACTCACTGCACGCGTACTTCCTGCGCCCGGGCCGGCCGGGCGTGCCCATCGTGTACCAGGTCGAACGGGTCAGGGACGGGCGGTCGTTCACCACCCGTCGCGTCACCGCCGTGCAGCAGGGGCGCACGATCTTCAATCTGACCGCCTCCTTTCACAAGCCTGAGGATGGGAGCTTCGAGCACCAGTTGCCGCCGGCCCGCGAGATACCGCACCCGGAGTCACTTCCGACGGTCTCGCAGGAGATCACCGAGCATCTGGGCGCGCTTCCCGAGTCGCTGGAGCGCATGGCGCGCCGCCAGCCGTTCGACATCCGGTACGTGGACGGACTGCGCTGGACCCCGGAGGAGATAAAGGACGCGGAGCCGCGCAGCGCGGTGTGGATGCGTGCCGTCGGGCCACTGGGCGACGACCCGCTGGTGCACACCTGCGCCCTCACCTACGCGAGCGACATGACCCTCCTGGACGCCGTCCGCATCCCGGTGGAGCCGCTGTGGGGTCAGCGCGGCTTCGACATGGCCTCGCTCGACCACGCGATGTGGTTCCACCGGCCGTTCCGCGCGGACGAGTGGTTCCTGTACGACCAGGAGTCGCCGATCGCGACGGGCGGTCGCGGGCTTGCCCGAGGGCGCATCTACGACCTGGAGGGACGCCTGCTCGTCTCGGTCGTCCAGGAGGGCCTTTTTCGGGCGCTGTAGGGATGCAGGAAAGGGGTCAGGGGTTTCTGCGGCGCAGCCACCCGAGGAGCCTGCGTGGCCGCTCGGGCTCCACGCTCGGGGCCGGGTCGTCGAGGGCGGCTTCCCGCGATCGCGAGACCGCCGGAGCCGCCGCGCTCAAGGGGGAGACCGGCGTGGGCGGGGCCTTCGGGGTCGGACGGGGCGCGGGGCGGAGCTCTCGGGCCTCGACGAGTGCCTGGCCCAGGTCGGCACGGAGCCAGCTGATCTCGTCGGGATCCTCGGCCGTCATGATGCGCGAGACGAGGTGTGCGGCGGGCGTGTCCGGCGCGGCGCCATGGGCGGCCCGCTCGGGCCGAAAGCGGTTCAGATACGCGCGCTCGTAGGGGTCCCTGACGATCTCGGCCACCTGAGCGGGGTCGAGCAGGGAGGCCACGATCGCGGCCTGCGCCCAGGGGTCCTCGGTCTGCCGCAGCAGGAATCCCATGTGCCGGCCCCGCCAGTTGCGGGGGCGGAGATCCAGGCCGGCTTCCAGCTGGTCGCGGAGTCCCTCGGGGGTACGGCCCTTCAGCAGCCTCGCGTTCTGCTCGTCCGCCCCGAACTGGCGCAGCTCTTCGGCCAGGTACAGCCAGACCACAGCCCTGTACCGGTTCAGGTAGAACTTCACGGGCACCACCAGACCCAGGCGTGCGAAGCGCGTGAACCTGGCGGCCGTCACGCCCATCAGCGCCGCGCCCTCCGTGGTGCCGACGGCCTTGACGCGTTCCCGCAGTGCCTCGGGGAAGCCGTCCTCGGAGCGCACCCGCTCGATCTCCGCACGATTGACGCGGCGTCCGCCTCCCCCCTCGTCGGGAACGGTGCGGACACATCCGAGATGCAGTGCGAGGTCGAACTCGCCGCGCCTGAGCTCCAGTTCTCGCGCGGCGCGTGCGAGCGACGTTGTGGCGGGCCTCGATGCGGTGGACTGCAATGCGGTGGACTGCGAGGCGGCCGACTGCGGGGCGGTGGACTGCATGATGGTGTTGCCGGACATGACGGTTCTCCCCCGTGGAGTGAGGTGCTCGCGCCGTCGGGCGCTTGCTTCGAGAAAAACCGTAGCCGGTTCGGCGGATCTCGCGGCGACCCTGTGGATAACTCTGACCGCGATGACGTATCCGCAGGTCAGAGATCTACGGAAGAGGAACGTTCCGGTTGGCGTACGTCCACGCCGAGGTGCTCGCCGACACGGTTGACGAGCAGTGTCATCTCGTAGGCGACCTGGCCAATGTCGGCTTCCGCGGCGCTGAGGACACACAGACAGCTGCCCGCACCCGCCGCGGTGACGAAAAGTACCGCGTCGTCGAACTCGATCATCGTCTGGCGCACCTGACCGGTGCCGAAGTACCGACCTGAGCCCTTCGCCAGGCTGTGCAGGCCCGACGAGACCGCCGCCAGGTGCTCGGCGTCCTCACGTCGAAGCCCTGTGCTCGCGCCGGTCACCAGCCCGTCGTTGGACAGCACCAACGCGTGCCGTACGTGCTCGACGCGCTCGGTCAGATCGTCGAGCAGCCAGCCGAGCCCCGTGTTCTGCGCCATGCTCCATCTCCCCGTGATTCTTTTCCCCCTGGCCGGAGGATCCGACCAGCCAGCCTTCCCCACGGCCGCCCTCCGGGCAAGGAGGATGGGCGCATGGCACAGAAGATGACCGATGAGCAATGGCGGGCCTTCGTCTCGCAGGGCACCCGCACCGGAAAGTTGTCGACCGTCCGCGCCGACGGAAGTCCGCACGTGGCGCCGATCTGGTTTCTGCTGGACGGCGACCACCTGCTCTTCAACACCGCGAAGGACACTGTGAAGGGTCGGAATCTGGCCCGCGACGGGCGAGTCGCCCTCTGCGTGGACGACGACCAGCCGCCGTTCGACTTCGTGGTTCTGGAGGGTCGTGCCGAGTTGTCGGAGGATCTGGACGAGCTGCGTCACTGGGCAGCTCGGATCGGCGCACGCTACATGGGCGAGGATCGGGCCGAGGAGTTCGGGAAGCGCAACGGCGTCCCGGGTGAACTCCTCGTCCGCGTGAGTATCGAGAAGGTCGTGGCTTGGGCCTCGGTGTCGGACTAGGTCTCTCCTTCGGAGGCCTCGGTCCGATGTTCCGTGGCCTCAACCGACGGAGTCGAGCAGCCGGGCGGTGTGCACCCGCCCGGCGTACTCCACGAGCCGGATGAGTACCTCCTTCCCGGAGTCGCGGTCCCTGGCGTCGCAGAGCACCACGGGCGTGCCGCGATCGAGGTCGAGGGCGCGGGACACGTCCTGGGCGCCGTAGGCGCGAGCGCCCGTGAAGCAGTTGACGGCCACCACGAACGGGATGTGCCGGTGCTCGAAGTAGTCCACCGCGGGGAAGCAGTCCTCGAGCCTGCGGGTGTCCGCAAGGACGACCGCCCCCAGCGCGCCCTGTGACAGCTCGTCCCACAGGAACCAGAACCGGTCCTGGCCCGGCGTGCCGAAGAGGTAGAGGGAGAGGCCGGACCGGATGGTGATGCGTCCGAAGTCCATGGCGACGGTCGTCGTGACCTTGTGGTCCACGCCGTCGGTATCGTCCACCGACTGACCCGCCTCGCTGAGCAGTTCCTCGGTGCGCAGCGGCCTGATCTCGCTGACCGCGCCCACCAAGGTGGTCTTACCCACGCCGAACCCGCCGGCGACCAGTATCTTCAACGCCAGGGCGGCCGTTTCGTCGGCCGAGGCGTCGGAGTTCTCGGAGACCATCGATCACTTCTCTCGGGAGTGGCGGCAGCGGTCGGCGTCGGTCGAACGGTGCCGGGTGTGCGTCGGTGCATGGGTGCGCGTGTGTGGAGTCGCGTCGTTCATCTGGGTGTGCGGAGTCGCGTGGTTGCCCTGGATGTGTGGAGTCGCGTCGTTCATCTAGAGCGCCCTCAGTCCCTCGATCACCTCGCGGAGGATCCGCTCGTCGGGCAGTTGCGCGGGCGGCACCGGGCGGCTGATGGTGACGCAGCCCAGTTCCATCAGGTCGCCGAGCAGCACCCTGACCACGCCCACCGGCAGGTCCGCGTCCGCGGCGAGTTCCGCCACGGATTGCGTCTCCGAGCGGCACAGGTCGATGAGGGCCCGGTGCTCCGGCCCGAGCAGGGAGTCCTCGTCGACTCCGGGTGCAGCCTTGTCGAGGGTGACCAGAGCGATCAGGTCGAAGCGCACTCCGGTGGGGCCCGGTTTGGTGCGGCCGCCCGTCATCGCGTAGGGCCGGACGAGCGGTCCCGCTTCGCTGTCGTACCACTGGCTGCCCGCGAGGTCCTCGGTCATCTGCGCCGCCCGCCCTCGGTCATCCGGCGGCGGGCGGCTGCGCGGCGACCCGCGGCGGCGTGTAGAGGTGCTCGCCGACACGCTTGACCAGCCGCGCCATCTCATAAGCCACCAGACCGATGTCGGCCGTGACCGCGGTGAGGACGGCGAGGCACGAGCCGTCGCCCGCTGCCGCGACGAACAGAAAGCCGTCATCCATCTCCACCATCGTCTGGCGTACACCCCCGGCGCCGAAGTGACGTCCCGCGCCCTTGGCCAGACTGTGAAAGCCCGAGGCGACGGCAGCCAGGTGTTCGGCGTCCTCGCGCCTGAGGCCGGTGGAGGAACCCACCGCCAGTCCGTCGTTCGACAGCACCACCGCATGCCGCACCTCGGCGACGCGCAGCACCAAATCGTCCAGCAGCCAGTCGAGTTCGCCGGATCGCTGGGCTGCCCTCATGCTCGGGTCCTGGATCATGCGGGGTCTCCTTCACTGCTGTCGCTGCCCGCATCGGGGTCTGGGGTGGCGCCGAGACCGGGTGTTCTGCCGCTGCCGCGCGCCCAGCCGTCGCGGTAGGCCGCCATACGGTCCCGTACGAGTTCGGGGGTGCGTCTGTCGTCGTGCTGGTGGGCCGCCACTTGTGTCGGCTCCTCGGCTCGCTGTGCGCGCAGTTGGGGCGCGAGGCTCGCCTGCCGTACGCGCCGTGGGAGGTCGTCGGACCCCTCGGAGTCGTCCGGAGGGCGGTGCAGCCGCAAAGTGGTGACTCCAGGTGGTGTCGTTTCCGGCGAGCCGTTCAGAGGGGTTTCGGACGAGACGTTCACGGGGGCTTCCGGCAAGCCATGCGCCGGGGGTTCGACAGCGGTCTGCACCAGGGGCACGAGTGCGGGCCGCTCGATGGGCGCCTGGACGGAGTCGTGCTCCGGGGCGGCCGACACACGCGCGTACTCGCGTTCGTCGGGCCCTTCGTTGTCTGTCTTGCGGGGGGAACGTTCCGCCGCGCCTCCGTGCAGCAGCGCGGTCGGCAGCAGGACGACGGCGGTGGTGCCCCCGTAGGGCGAAGTGCGCAGGTGCACCTTGATGCCGTGCCGGGCCGCGAGCCTGCTCACCACGAAGAGACCGAGCCGGTCGCTGTCGAACAGGTCCAGCGCCTCGGACTGTTCGATGCGCCGATTGGCCTCGTCGAGCGTCTCCTTGCCCATGCCGAGCCCTCGGTCCTCGACCTCCACGGCGTAACCGTTGCCGACCGGTTCGCCGGTGATGCGGACGCGGGTGTGCGGCGGGGAGAACTGGGCGGCGTTCTCGACGATTTCCGCCAGGAGGTGGGTGAGGTCGGCCACGGCGGCGCCGCCGACCGATGCCTCGGGCAGCTGTCGTACCTCCACGCGCGCGTAGTCCTCGACTTCGGACACGGCCGCGCGGACCACGTTCGTCAGCGAGACCGGCATGCGCCAGGCCCGGCCGGGTGCGGCGCCGGACAGGATGATCAGGCTCTCCGCGTGGCGCCGCATCCGGGTGGTGAGGTGGTCGAGCCGGAAGAGGTCACTCAGTTCGTTCGGGTCCTCGGACCTGCGCTCCATGCTGTCCAGCAGGCTCAGTTGGCGGTGCACGAGGACCTGGCTGCGCCGGGCGAGATTGACGAAGACCCCCGAGATCCCGCTGGCCAGTTCCGCGCGTTCGACGGCGGCGCGCAGGGCGGCCCGGTGCACGGTGCCCAGGGCCTCGGCGACCTGTCCGGTCTCGTCCTCCGAGGGTGCTCCCGGCGGAGCCTCCGCACGGACGTCGATCTCCTCTCCCGCGCGCAGCTTGCGCATCGCCTCGGGCAGCTTGCGTCGAGCGATCTCGAGGGCACTGTTGCGCAGGAGCACCAGCTCGACGACGAGGCCGCGTCCGATGCGTACGGAGATCACGAGCGAGGCGGCGACGGCGGCGAGGCCGAACACGACGGCGGCGCCGGCGGGTGTCAGCAGACCGCGGGTCAAGGGGTCGGCACGGTCCGCGACACCCCGGCCCGCCTTCGCCTCGATGGCGCGCATGGCGTCCTGCACGCGCGCGTGGGCGGTGTTCCAGTCGGCTTCCGGCGCGGCGTCGACGGCGCTTCCGCCGGGCCTCGACGCGAGCACCTTGTCCTCGACGGCGCGTACGTCGGCGTACGCGCTCCCCGTCACGAGGTCGCGCCAGGAGGCTTGTTCGGGTCCACGCAGATCCGCGACGGCCGCGTCGGTCAGGGCGCGGCGGGTCGCGACCGCCCCGGTGAACTGCCGCAGTCGCTCACCGTCCAGGGTGTGGGCGAGCCGGGCACCCGACAGCACGGTGTCCTCCTGGGCCAGTGCCTCGCCGGCCCGGGAGAATTCGAGGAGTACGCGCGCGTCGGAGCCCAGGTCGGCGTCCTGGATGCCGGTGAGGGCGCCCCCGACCGCGAAGGCCGCCGAAATGGTCCTGGTGTACTGACCGTACGCCTCGTCCCATCCGGTACGGCGCTCCAGTACGGCGGTGCGCAGGGGCCCCAGGCTCTCGGCCCCGTTGACGAACGCATCGAGCCGTCCGGCCACTCCGGCGGGCAGATCGGCGCCGTCGGCGACGGTGTTGTGGTCGCCCAGTCGCAGCTTCGCCACCGCGCGGTCCGTGCGTTCCGCCAGCGTCTTGAGATCGCTCTGTGGCTCGGAGGTCGGGTCGGTCGCACGGCGAACGGCGGCCGCGCGTTCGGCCTGGAGAGCGGCGACGGCGTCGTCGACCGGGGCTCGGACGGTGGAGTCCACGCGCTGCACCTGCCGCAGTCGCGCGACGTCCTGGGCGGTACTCACCGTGGCGTACGCCCACAGGGCGAGCAGCGAGACGACCGGCACCATGAGCAGACAGACGATCTTGGCCCGTACCGTGCGAGGACGTATGCGCCATCGTCCCGCGCACGCGGACGCCTCTGACGGCGTCCCTGTGGCGTCCTCGTCGGGGTCGGTGTACTCGTCGGCGGGCGGTCCCGCGTGGGCGCGGCGGCCGCGCTGCGGGGGTGGGGCCGACGGCTCGGCGCCGGCTGCAGGGGTCCTACGGGGTGTACGCATGGCCTCCTCGCTCGAAGTGGTTCGGGGCGTGTCGTCCGAGCCGTCGTGGCTCGGGCCGGCCACTGGCTAGCGGGCGACGCTCTCGACCGGCCGCTGGGCCGATGCGGATGCCTCGCGCTCGCGGGCCGTCGGGGACAGCGCGACGAATGCCGAGGTCAGGAAGAGATAGGACCCGAGGCCGACGGCGAGGGGGAAGATGAACTGCATCGCCGTGGCCCCGGGAAGGGCCTCCCCGGAGGGGCTGACACGCACGCTCACCGCCATCATTCCGGTGTAGTGCATGCTGCTCACCGCCCCACCCATGACGAGGGAGGCGACGGCGACCGCGACGGGCGACCTGATGTTGAGCGCCGCCCACAGGGCCGCGGTGGCCGCGACCACGGCGATCACGACGGAGAGCCCGACGAGCACCGGGTCGTAGCGCACGACGCCGTGCAGCCGCAGCGCCGCCATGCCCAGGTAGTGCATGCTCGCGACGCCGAGTCCGGTGGTGAGCCCGCCCAGGACGAGCGCACGGCCCCGGTCGCGGCCGTAGCCGACGGCGAAGACGCCCGCGCCGACGACGACCATCGCGACGAGCAGGCTGAGGATGGTCAGCGGCACGTTGTAGCGCATTTCCGTACCGCTGACACTGAAGCCGAGCATCGCCACGAAGTGCATCGTCCAGATGCCGGTGCCGATCGCTGAGGCCGCGGTGAGCAGCCAGTTGCGGCGCGAGCGCCCAGTGGCGCCGAGCGCGCGGACCGTGCAGCGCAGCCCCAGGGCGGCGCCTATACAGGCCATCACGTACGACAGCACGGGGGTCAGCCAGCCGAAGGCGGCGTGGTCCAGGTGTCCCATGGCCCAGGGACGCTAGTCCGGTCAGGGGCGCGCAAAGGGGGCGCATTTCGAAAGGTGTTGAAATATGACACAGACAGGTACATGACCGATCGCATGACGCTCGAACGTGTGCACAGCGTCGTACTTCGTGTCGGTGAGAGATCATGCGGAACATGAGCGACGACCACACACACGTCCAGGAGTTCTTCACGGCGCGCGCGGCCGACTGGGACGCGCGGTTCCCCGACGACGGGCCGGCCTATGCGGCGGCGGTCGGCGAACTCGGGCTGCGCGAGGGGGACCGGGTGCTCGACGCGGGCTGTGGCACCGGACGGGCGCTGCCGTCGCTGCGCGCGGCCGTGGGGCCCTCCGGAGTGGTCGTCGCAGCCGATCTGACCCCGGCCATGCTGGCGGCCGCGGTACGGGCCGGACGGCACCGCGACGGGCAGTTGCTGCTCGCCGACGTCACTGCGCTGCCGCTGCGCACGGAGTCGCTGGACGCCGTCCTCGGGGCGGGGCTGATCGCGCATCTGCCCAACCCCGCCGAGAATCTGAGGGAGTTGGCGCGGGTGGTGCGGCCCGGCGGAACGCTGGCGCTGTTCCATCCGATCGGCCGGGCCGCGCTCGCCGCGCGCCAGGGGCGCCGGATCACACCGGACGACCTCAGGGCGGAGGCCAATCTCCGCCCTCTGCTGGCCGCTTCCGGTTGGGACATGACCTCGTACGTCGACGAGGACGTCCGCTTCCTGGCGCTGGCCACGCGGCGGGGCTGAGGCCTCAGACCTGTCCGGCGACCTCGGCCACGAAGACGTCGGGGTTGTCGAACATGACGTTGTGCCCCGCACCGGGAACGGTCACCACCCGGACTCCGGCGGCCTCCAGCTCCTCCCTGTTCACCAGTTCACCGCTCAGCGCCCCCTGAAGGTAGACACGGTCCGCCGTCAGCTCTTCGAGCAGGTGGCGCATCGTGGGGACCGTGCCGCGCGCAAGGCCGATCGCGGTGCGATGCAGCGCGCGCGGGTCGGCGAGCCGCATGGTTGCCGCCCAGGAGGGGCCGACTTTGTCGAGCACGCGCGCGTGGCCACCGTTTTCGACGTACTCCTCCTCCGTGTACGAGGCGATGCCGCTGCTGCCCGCCTTGACCGGTGGGTAGGGGTCGAGGTTCGCCTCCACGAGGACCAGCCTGGACACGAGCTCGGGACGCCGATGGGCGAGCACGATCGCCACCGCGCCGCCCATGCTGTGCGCGACCAGCTCCGCCGCCGTGACACCGGCCTCGTCCAGGGCGGCCGCCAGCGCGTCCGCGTGGTCCTCCAGGGCGTAGCCGAAGTCCGCGGGCCGATCACTGATGCCGTGACCGGGCAGATCGACGAACAAGGTCCGGCGCCCCGCCAGTTCGGACCGGGCCGCGATGTGGGCGTTATAGACCGTCGAGGCCGACCCCAGTCCGTGTACGTACACCCGAGCCGGTTCAGCGCCCGTCGCCTCCGTCCAGCGGATGCAGCTTCCCTTGCCGTCGAACTCGGCCTGCCTCATCGCTCTCCCTCAAGTCTGCCTGTTTCTTTCTCGCGCTTCAGGACAATACATCGGCTACGATGTATAGAGGAAGCGATGTACCCAGTAGATGATGTACACCGCCGGTGCGGCAGAATGCGGGGCATGCTTGAGCTGGCCATCCTCGGTTTTCTGTACGACGCCCCGCTGCACGGCTACGAGCTGCGCAAGCGCATCACCGCGCTGACCGGCCATGTGAAGCCCGTCGCGGAGAGCACGCTGTATCCCGCGATCAAGCGGCTGGAGAAGGCGGGGTTGCTGGCGCGGGCGACACAGCCCGGCTCCGTGGCTGCCCCTCGTCATGTCCTGACACTCACCGAGGAGGGGAGAAGCGAGTTGCGGCGCCGACTCGCGGACCCCGTACAGCGCGACATCACCGACGAGAACCGCTGGTTCACGGTGCTCGCCTTCCTCAGGCACCTGGCCGACCCCGGGGCGCAGGCGGCGGTACTGCGCCGCAGGCTCGCCTTCCTGGAGGAGCCCGCGAGCTTCTTCTACGAAGGCGACCGGCCGTTGCGCGCCGAGGAGCTCGACGATCCCTTCCGGCAGGGCATTCTCACCATCGCCCGGGCCACGAGCCGGGCCGAACTCACCTGGTTGCGGGCCACGATCGACTCACTCGAAGGGAACGTTCGCGACGCTTCACCGGACCGTCCCTCTTCTGCCGCCGGGCCTTCAACTCTACGTTGAGTAGCAACAGGTGAACGATCAGCGATGGCAACCGCGCAGGGGGAAGGTGGCCCGATGACCGGAATGTTCGGCAGACTCCGCGAGATATGGCACCGGAAGGCGGCCGACGGGGCCGAGGCGCAGCGGCCCGCCAAGCGGCGACCGGAGAAACGTACACACAATCTTTTCGAGGCGGCCGCGGCCTATGTGTCGGCCTGCGCGGAGGACGACCAGGAGCAGATCGACGAAGCCGCGGCCTGGGTGTCGCCCGAGGCGCTGTCGTTCGGGGTGAACGAGCTGGCCTGCCGTGCCGTCATCGCTCTGGCACGGGAGCGCGACGAGTCGCCTCGGACGGTGGCGCGGACGCTGCTCGGCCTGCCCGCCGCCTGATCGCGGTGGGCGCGGGCCGGGCGTTTCGCCCCCGTCCAGCCGGATAACTGCAGCTCCGCGTCTGTTTCGGGCTCGTGACAAGCGCCTTCGGCTCGCATTATGGTGCGCCGACGAACGTAGCGATCGGGAGGCTGGGATGGCCGGGACGGACGATGGCGCCGTCGCCACCGGGGACGACGACGCGCTGTATGTGCTGACAGCGGTGCTGTTGACGCCCGCGAAGTTCCCCAGCGTGCTGGGGGACGACTACCCGGAGGCCTGCGCGGCGCTCGACCTGGCACCCCTGGCCGACGGGTACGGTCTCGTGCTCGGCCAGGACGGCGAGGGTGCACGGTGGACGGTCGTCATCGACGACGTCTCGCTGGTCGCCGTCGCCATCGCGTCCTGGGACTGCGGGATGGAGCACGAGCTGTCGCCCGACGAGCGCACGGTCGTCTCCGCACTGCCCGGCTGGCCCCTGGACGTCGCCGTCGCGGCTCCCGGGGTGCCGGCCCCGCACGACCCCGCGCCCGAGCTCACGGATCGGCCGGCGCTCACCCCACCGAACACCGCAATCTGGGGACCGGCCCAACGACGCCTCGGAGCCGACGAGATCGCCCTCCAGTGGGCGATCTGGCGGGAACAGATCGACGACGGCGACTTCGTCACGCCGGAGGACACCGCCCAGCCCGAGGACGCCCACCAGGACGAGACCGAGAGCACCGACGGCGACAGCGGCAGCGGCAGCGGCAGCGGCGAAACCCGCAGCGGTATTCGCCGGGTGCTCGCGGAGGCGCGCTCCTACGTGGACACCCCGCCGCCCCTGGGCCGCGTCCGCTCGTCCTTCGCCACCGGCGACGCCCGGACCCTGCGTGCGGACGGCCCCGGCTGGTCCATGGTCGCCCGGACCGACGACATCGCCTTCGTCCTCCTCGACGAGGAGCCCGGAGAGGTCCTGCCCGTCGGCCGGGGCCCGGAACTGCCCGGTCTCCTGGATGCCCTCGACAAGATGGCCGTACGCCCCAGCTGAGCGGTCCCGCAGTGGGTCGCTCCTCACCCCGGACGAAGCGGGGCACGCGCACGCTCGCGGACCCTGCCGGCGGCACGGTCCGCGAGCGGCGACCGAGCCGCCTCCCGCATGCCGGGAGACGCACCCGATCGGCGGCGCCTCAGCGGCCGAGTTCCTTGCGGGTGACGCGGCGCAGCCTGCGCCGCTGCGAGGGGTCCAGCGTCAGGTACGCGGCCGCCGGAACTCCCACCACGATCAGGAAGGAGACCCACCAGGGCAACCAGATCAGCAGGATGAGGCCTACCGCCACACCACCTGCGGCGATCTTCGCGTTCTTCGACATGTGTCGCCTCCTTCGCGGCTGCTGCCGCTCTCTGTCCTGAGAACGGGTCCACGCCTCTCACGGTTCCAGTGCGCGACCCTGAGACATCCCTGAGGCGCTCCCCTGACTCACCCCTGAGACCCTCCGCGCTCACTCACCCCCTGAGAGCTTCCGCGACTCCTCGGTCCTGAGGGGTTCGCCGACCTCGTGCATGTGACGCAGGGCCTGCCGGTAGGAGTCGACGAGCCCGGTTTCCGCGTAGGGGATACCCAATTCCCTACAGTGTGCGCGCACCAGCGGCTGGGCGATCCTCAGATGGGGGCGGGGCATGCTGGGGAACAAGTGGTGCTCGATCTGGTAGTTGAGGCCACCGAGGAACCAGTCGGTCAGGGCGGCACCGCGGACATTGCGGGAGGTGAGCACCTGGCGGCGCAGGTGGCCCCAGCGCTCGCCGTCCGGGTCGGGCATTTCCATGCCCTTGTGGTTGGGCGCGAAGGCCATGCCCAGGTGCAGGCCGAACAGTGCCTGGTGCAGCGCGGCGAAGGCCAGGGCCTTGCCGAGGGACATGGAGGTAAGCAGCAAGGTCGCGTATGCCACGACGTGGGTCACCAGCAGCAGTGCCTCCACCACCCGCTCACGCGGGGGCTGCCGGCGCAGGTCCTGGAAGCCGTGGACCTTCAGGGCGACGCCTTCCAGGAGAGTGAGCGGGAAGAAGAGCCAGGCCTGGTTGCGGGTGAGCCAGCGCCGGAAGCCCACCCGGACCTCGGCCTGCTCACCGGTGAAGACCAGGACGTCGGCGACGACGTCGGGATCCTTGTCGATGTGGTTCGGGTTGGCGTGGTGGCGGTTGTGCTTGTGGTTCCACCAGGAATAGCTCAGCCCGAGGAGCAGGTTGCCGTGGACCAGGCCGATCGCACGGCCGACCGGCTTGTTGCCGGTGATCTGCGCATGGCCCGCGTCGTGGCCTATGAAGGCCGTGCGGGCCGAGAACACGGCGAGCAGTGGGGCGAGGGCAAGCGCCCACCAGGAGTTGCCGATCAGGACGACACCCGTCACGACCGCGGCCAGAGCCAGCGCGTTCACGGTGATCGCGCGTGCGTACCAGCCGTGGCGCCGGTCCAGGAGACCCCGGGCCCTGACGGTGCGCAGGAGGGGCGCGAAGTCGCTTCCGGGGTTCTGCCCGACACCCGCCCCTGGAAGGTCTTCCACGACGGCTGTGGCGGTCTGGGACATGGCGGATCTCCGGTTTCTCAGGCAAGGGGCTGACCTGATGAAACGTACGAACCAGTGACCCTCGGCGACCATGACGCCACCACCCGCGTCCGTACTGAGGCCTTCCCCGTCCGTCGAAGGGGGGTTACGTACACCCCCGGCCCGGGGAGAGCCACCTCACGGTCCGGGCGTCCCCGCCCGGTGCACGCGGTGCTGTACCCTCGGCGACTCCGACCCAGTAGTCAAATTTGAGGAATGCGCCATCGCTGTGCAGAGAATTCCTGCGGCGACGCCCGCCGAGATCTCCGAACTGGCCCCATGCTGTGCCGTGTTCATGCCCGCCGATCCGTCCCGTACCGGAAGCGTCGCCTTCTGGCGGCCCGACGGCGACGTCCCACCCGCCGTGGCGTCCGGCGCCTTCGACGACCTGACCGTCGCGCTGCCCGGAGACGACGGTGTCGAGCTCGTGACCGTGCCCGCCGTCCTGCTCCCGGTGCGCGCCGCGCTGCCGGTCCTCACGCGCGCGCGTGCCGCCGCGCACGCACACCGAACAACCAAGTTCTGGGGCGCGGGCGCCGTGCTCGCCCTCCAACTCGCCGCACGCGGACTGCTGCTGCCCGGGCTGACGGCGAGCGACCACGACGCGTGGCGTGCCGGTCCGCTCCGGGCCGACGACCTGGAGCGCGTACGCGAACTCGCCGCGGCGATGCCGCCCGACGCGCACGCCGTACCGGTGGACGGCCGTGAGCCGGTGCGGCTGCCCGACCCCGAGCGGTTGCTGCGAGCCTTCCTCGACGCGGTCGCCGACGCGCTGCCCCGCTCCCCCGCCGCGTCGCCGGCCGCGGGAGGTGCGGCCTTCGCGGCGCCGGAGCCGCAGCATGTGCCGGAGCAACGCGCCTGGGCCGCCGACGTGGCCGCCGGGCACGACGCGGGCGTACGCGTCTCGCTGCGCGTCGAGGTCCCTGGGCTGGCGTCGGTCGGGGCGGACGAGACGCGGCTCCCGTTCCGCGGGGTGCTGCAGGTGCACAGCGTGAACGACCCGGGCCTTGTCGCGGACGCCTCCGCCGTCTGGGCCGGATCGGCGGCCTTCGGCCCGCGCGCGCGGATGGACGTCCTGCTCGCCCTGCGCCGTGCGGCCCGCGCCTGGCCCCCGCTCACCCCGTTGCTCTCGGCGACGGTGCCGGACGCCGTCGAACTCGCCGACGAGGAGGTCACCGAACTCCTCGGCGAGGGCGCCCGCCTGCTGGGGTCCGCCGGCGTCGACGTGCACTGGCCCAAGGAGTTGGCGCGCAAGCTGACCGCACGCGCCGTCGTCGGGCCGCCGGACGACGAGCGGAGTCCGGACAAGGTCGCGTCGGCCGCGCCCTCCTTCCTGTCCGCGGACGCGCTGCTTGCCTTCGACTGGTGGTTCGCGCTGGGCGATCAGCGACTCACACGACAGGAGCTGGATCGCCTCGCGGAGGCGAACCGCCCCATGGTGCGGCTGCGCGACCAGTGGGTCCTCGTCGACCCGCAGGAGGTGCGCCGTGCCCGGGCGCAACAGGACCGCAAGGTCACGCCCGTCGAGGCGCTGAGCGCCGCTCTGACGGGCTCCACGGAGGTCGACGGCCACAGGGTCGACGTACGGCCCACGGGGTGGCTGGCGACGCTGCGGGAGCGGCTCTCGGACCCGGAGGGACAGGAGCCGGTCGGGCAGCCCGCCGCGCTCTCCGCGACGCTGCGGGACTACCAGGTGCGGGGCCTCAACTGGCTCGCCCGCATGACCTCCTTGGGACTGGGTGGCTGTCTGGCCGACGACATGGGCCTGGGCAAGACGATCACGCTGATCGCCCTGCATCTGCACCGGCAGACCGACACGTCGGCCGCGGGCCCCACCCTCGTGGTCTGTCCGGCCTCCCTGATGGGCAACTGGCAGCGCGAGATCGAGAAGTTCGCGCCCGGCACGCCGGTGCGCCGTTTCCACGGCTCGCGGCGCAGTCTGGAAGGCCTGGTGGACGGGGAGTTCGCGCTCACCACATACGGCACGATGCGGCTCGACGCGCCGCGACTGGCCGCGGTGCCGTGGGGCATGGTCGTCGCGGACGAGGCGCAGCACGTGAAGAACCCCTACTCGGCGACGGCGCGGGCGTTGCGCACCGTCGGCGCACGCGCGCGCGTGGCGCTCACCGGCACGCCGGTGGAGAACAACCTCTCGGAGCTGTGGGCGATCCTCGACTGGACGACGCCGGGCCTGCTGGGGAGTCTCGGCTCCTTCCGGACGCGTTACGCGCAGGCCGTCGAAGGCGCTCAGGATCCGGCGGCGGCCGAGCGGCTCAACCAGTTGGTGCGGCCGTTCCTGCTGCGGCGGCGCAAGTCGGACCCCGGTATCGCCCCCGAGCTGCCGCCGAAGACCGAGACCGACCGTGCCGTCTCGCTCACCAAGGAGCAGGCGGGTCTGTACGAGGCGGTGGTGCGTGAGACCCTCGCGGAGATCTCGGGCGCGGACAGCATGACGCGACGCGGTCTGATCGTGAAGCTGCTCACCGGGCTGAAGCAGATCTGCAACCATCCGGCGCAGTTCCTCAAGGAGGACCGGCCGAAGATCCCGGGCAGGTCCGGGAAGCTGGAGCTGCTGGACGAGCTGCTCGACACCATCCTCTCCGAGGGAGCGAGCGTTCTGGTCTTCACGCAGTACGTGCGGATGGCGCGCCTCATCGAGCGCCATCTCGCGGTGCGCGGCGTCGCGACGCAGTTCCTGCACGGCGGGACGCCCGTCCATGAGCGCGAGGCGATGGTGGAGCGCTTCCAGGCGGGCGAAATCCCTGTCTTCTTGTTGTCGTTGAAGGCCGCGGGCACGGGCCTGAACCTGACGCGGGCCGAGCACGTCGTGCACTACGACCGCTGGTGGAACCCGGCCGTGGAGGCGCAGGCCACGGACCGCGCGTACCGCATCGGCCAGACCCGGCCCGTGCAGGTGCACCGACTGATCGCCGAGGGGACCATCGAGGACCGCATCGCCGAGATGCTGCGGCGCAAGCAGCGGTTGGCCGACGCGGTCCTCGGCGCCGGAGAGGCGGCGCTCACGGAGCTGACCGACGCCGAACTGGCCGACCTGGTGGAGCTGCGAGGGGACGCACGATGACGGATGGGAACGAGGAGCGTACGTTCGCGGCGCTGCCGCCCGCACAGGGGCAGGGCTTCGCGCAGACGTGGTGGGGCCGGGCCTGGCTGAAGGCGCTGGAGGACGCGGCGCTGGACTCGGAGCCGGTGAAGACGGGGCGCAGACTCGCGCGTACGGGGGCGGTGGGCGCCGTGTCGGTACGGCCGGGGCGCGTCACCGCCGTCGTTCGGGACCGGGACGGCACCGCACACCGCTCGGACGTGCTGCTTCAGGAACTGTCCGGGGAGCAGTGGGACCGTTTCCTGGACATGGCGGTCGAACGGGCCGGGCATGTCGCGGCGCTGCTCGACCGCGAGATGCCCCCGCATCTGGTGGAGGACGCGGCGGCGTCGGGAGTCGAGCTGCTTCCGGGTTTGGGTGACTTGGAGGCCGAGTGCGACTGCGGGGCCTGGGACCACTGCGGGCACACCGCGGCGCTCTGCTATCAGATGGCGCGGCTGCTCGACCAGGATCCGTTCGCCCTGCTGCTGATGCGCGGCCGCGCCGAACGCACGTTGCTGGACGAGCTTCAGGCGCGCGGCAGCGCGACCGCGAAGAATCGGCCGGACGCCCCGGAACCCGCTCCGCAGGGCGTGGACGCCGGCGAGGCGTACGCGGCCGGGGACATCCTGCCGCCCCTGCCCGCTCCTCCGGTACTGCCCGAGGTGCCCGGCCGGCCGCCCTCCCTGGACACCGAGGCCGCGCCCGCGCCCGGCGTCGACCCGGCCGCCCTGGAGTTCCTCGCGACCGCGACCGCGGCCGAGGCGCACCGGCTGCTCGCCGAGGCACTCAGTCCGACTCACGGCCAGGAGGCACCGGCCGAGTTGACAGTTGGGCAGGACGCGGTCCGGCTTGCGGCGCTGGCCCCCGAGGGTGCGATCGTCGAGCGGCTGGCCGACGGCTCGGGGCGCGACCGGCAGGAACTGGCGCTCGCCGTACGCGCCTGGCACCACGGAGGTGTCGTCGCGCTGGCCGTGCTGGAGGACGAGTGGGCCGTGGAGGCGGAGGCACTCACACGCGCGCGTGCCGCCCTGGAGGCGGCCTGGGACGAGGGCGAGCGGCCGCGACTGCGTGCCACCCACAACCGCTGGACCGCCGTTGGGAGGCCTGCCCAGCTGCGCCTGGGGCGTGACGGCCGATGGTGGCCGTACCGCAAGGAGCGGGGCCGTTGGACGCCCGCGGGGCCGGCGGCGGGGGATCCGGCCACCGCCTTCGCGATGGCGCAGGGAGACCCGGGCGGCGACCCGATGAGTGGTTGACGCCCCACGTTCACCTCGAAGTCGTACGACGTTCCGCGCAGCGGCCAACTCTGGCCGCTGTCAACGAACTTGTGCCTCAGGAGGCCCGATGTCCCCGCATGCCGTCGGCCGGCGCCACATCCACCGAACCGTCGCCGCGGGTGTACCGCTCGCGATGCTGGCCGCCCTCGTGGCGGTCGGCACCGCGAACGCTCAGGGCTACCCGTCGCAGCCGAGGGTCACACGCACCGCGACCCTCGGCGACATCCCTCTGGCCACGTTCAGCAACGCGCTGCTGCCCGGCACGGTGGGCGACGACCGGGGCGTGGACCTCGGTGGGATCGGCAGCGACATCTACCCGGCCGGGCGCCGGGGCGAGTTCTGGACGGTCACCGACCGCGGCCCCAACGGGCAGATCAAGGTCGACGGCAAGAAGCGTCGCACGTTCCCGGTGCCCGGCTTCGACCCGGCGATCGTGAAGATCAGGGTGTCCGGCGACGCCGTGAAGGTGCTGGACGCGCTCCCGATCACCACATCGTCCGGGAAGCCCGTCACCGGGTTGTCCAACCAGGCGGGGCGCGACGAGGCGCCGTACTCCTATGACGCGCAGACCCCCCTCACGTACAACCCGAACGGCGTCGACACCGAAGGCATCGTCCGTTCCGCGGACGGCAGTTTCTGGCTCGTCGACGAGTACGGTCCCTCGTTGATCCATGTCTCCGCGCGCGGGAGGGTCCTCACGCGCTATGTGCCCAAGGGACTGAACCTGACCGGCACCGACTACCCGGTGGTCGAGGCGCTGCCGGCCGTCCTGCTGCACCGGAAGACCAATCGCGGCTTCGAAGGTCTCGCCCAGCTTCCCGGCGGCGACCTGGTGATGGCCGTGCAGAGCCCGCTCTCCCTGCCGAACGGCGACGCGGGAGACGCCTCGCGCACGACGCGGCTGCTGCGCTTCTCCCCGAAGAAGCGGGCCGTCACCGCCGAGTACGCCTACCGCTTCGACCCAGTGAACGTGGTCGACCCCAGCGAGGACGACACCTCGGAGCTGAAGATCTCCTCCGTGGTGGCCATCGGCCGTGATCGGCTGCTGGTGGAGGAGCGCACGGACAAGGCGGCACGGTTGCAGGTGGTGGAACTCACGCGCCGCGTGAACATCCTCGGTGGTCCCTGGGACAGCGACACGACGTCCCCCTCTCTGGAACAGCTCGACGATCCGGCCGCCTCCGGCGTCCCGGTGCTCGCCAAGCGTCTGGTCGTGGACCTGGGAACGGTCGCGGGGGTACCCGGAAAGATCGAGGGCGTCGCGCGCGTGGACCACGACACACTCGCGCTGATCAACGACAACGACTTCGGGATGACCGACGGGGCGGGCGCGTTCGACGCGCAGGGCCGCCTGGTGGACAGCGGTATCGAGACGACGGTCACCTACGTACGACTGCCGCACGGGATCTGACCTCAGGATCCCTTTCGTCGGGCACGCGTGCGTGCGTCGCGAACGGCGTCCACGCGCGCGTGCCCATCACCTCAGTTGCTCACGGCAGCGCGCCGTTCCCTAGGTCGGGAGGAGCGACTGCAGGTCGCTCGGCAGGATGCTGCGCAGATCACTCGGCAGCTCCGAGGGCAAGGACGAAGGCAGGGACGAGGGCAGGGACGAAGGCAGCTCGCTGGGCAGCTCGGACGGAATGCTCAGCGACGGGGACGACGATCCCTGCGTGCCGCCACTCTCGGTGGACCCCTTCTTGTCGGGCGTGTCGCTGCCGCCGCGGACCATCAGCACCACGGCGACGACAGCCACAACGGCCACGAGCGCGGCGAGCGCGAGGAACAGCGGGGTGCGGCGCCGCCCCCTACCAGGGCCTCCCGGACCGCCGGGAAATCCAGAGGGAGGCTCGGGACCGTCACCCCCCGGAGGGGGGCCGTAGCCCTCGAAAGGGGGACCTTGGTCTCCCGGAGGAGGCCCAAAGCCTCCGGGCGGCGGGCCGAAGCCACCGTTTCCCGGAGGGGGAGTGTTTCCTGGCGGCCGGGGAGGCTGGGGCGGTAAGGGCGGGGTGGCCATACCGTCAAGACTCGCCTCGAACCGGTCATGGGGCGACCCCTGTGCCGAAGTTGATACGGACTCATGCCGTGGATCGCATGATTCCGGAGCATGCCCCGCCGGGTCCGCGCAGCGAGATGTGAGGCCCGGCCCGCCAGGAGACGGGCCAGACCTCACCGGGGCACGATCAGCCCCGCGCGCCCAGCAGGTGGTCCATGGCGAGCTGGTCCAGCCGCTCGAAGGCCATCCCGCGCGCCGCGGCCGCCTCCACATCGAACTCCTCGAAGGCCGCACGGTCCGCGAGCAGCCCCGTCAGGCCGTCCGCCGCGGTGGGCTGCGCCAGTTCGTCGAGGCGCGACGCGCGCAGCGCCTCCTGGACCTCGGGGTCGGCACGGAAGGCGGCCGTACGCTCCCGAAGGATCAGGTAGTTGCGCATGCAGCCCGCTGCCGACGCCCACACCCCGTCGAAGTCCTCGGTCCGCGGGGGCTTGAAGTCGAAGTGCTTCGGGCCCGCGTACCCGGCGCTCTCCAGGAGGTCGACCAGCCAGAACGCGGAGCGCAGGTCACCGGCACCGAAGCGCAGGTCCTGGTCGTACTTGATGCCGGACTGGCCGTTGAGGTCGATGTGGAAGAGCTTGCCTGCCCACAGGGCCTGCGCGATGCCGTGCGGGAAGTTCAGCCCGGCCATCTGCTCGTGGCCCACCTCGGGGTTCACGCCGTACATTTCCGGGCGCTCCAGGCGCTCGATGAAGGCGAGCGCGTGGCCGACGGTGGGAAGCAGGATGTCGCCGCGCGGCTCGTTCGGCTTCGGCTCGATCGCGAACTTGAGGCCGTAACCCTGGGAGATCACGTACTCACCGAGGAGGTCGAAGGCCTCCTTCATGCGGTCGAGGGCGACGCGCACGTCCTTGGCGGCGCCGGACTCGGCACCCTCACGGCCGCCCCAGGCGACGTACGTCTGCGCGCCGAGTTCGACCGCGAGGTCGATGTTGCGGATCGTCTTGCGCAGCGCGTAGCGACGCACGTCCCTGTCGTTCGCGGTGAACGCGCCGTCCTTGAAGACGGGGTGCGTGAACAGGTTGGTGGTGGCCATCGGCACCCGCATGCCGGTCGCGTCCAGGGCCTGGCGGAAGCGCTTGATGTGCGACTCGCGCTCGCTGTCCGAGGACCCGAAGGGAATCAGGTCGTCGTCATGGAAGGTCACACCGTGGGCGCCGAGCTCGGCCAGGCGCTGTACCGACTCGACCGGGTCCAGGGCGCGCCGGGTGGCGTCGCCGAACGGGTCCCTTCCCTGCCAGCCGACGGTCCACAGGCCGAAGGTGAACCTGTCCTCGGGGGTGGGCTGGTAGTTCATGCCGCGGCTCCTTGCTAGCTCCGACTATTTCGTCATGGCGGTTAACAAATTAGTATGCGGAGGCATCTCTGGGAAGAGACGAAATGCGAAACCTGGGCCACACCGGTCCGCAAACCCCATCACCAGGACAGATCCCGCGGAGCCGCGGAAGAGGGAGAGCCCGATGTCAGCAGCCGAGGGTCCGCTCGTCGTCGGGGTGGACACATCCACCCAGTCCACCAAGGCCCTGGTCGTCGACGCCTCGACCGGACAGGTGGTGGCGAGCGGGCAGGCGCCGCACACCGTCTCCACCGGGGCGGGCCGCGAGAGCGACCCGCGGCAGTGGTGGGACGCGCTCCGCGAGGCGCTGCACCAGTGCGGCGAGGCGGCCCACGAGGCCGCCGCGGTGTCGATCGGCGGCCAGCAGCACGGGCTCGTCACCCTCGACGCCCACGGCGATCCCGTACGCCCGGCCCTGCTCTGGAACGACGTGCGCTCGGCGCCACAGGCCCGTCGGCTGGTCGAGGAGCTGGGCGGCCCGAAGGCCTGGGCCGAGCGCACCGGCAGCGTGCCCGGCCCCTCCTTCACGGTCACGAAGTGGGCCTGGCTGGCCGAGCACGAACCCGACGCCGTCCGAGCGACCGCGGCCGTACGGCTGCCCCACGACTACCTCACCGAACGCCTCACGGGAGAGGGCACGACCGACCGCGGCGATGCCTCCGGTACCGGCTGGTGGGCGTCCGGTACGGAGAGGTACGACGAAGAAGTCCTCGCGCACGTCGGACTCGACCCGGCGCTGCTCCCCCGTATCGCCCAGCCCGGCGAGGTGGCCGGAACCGTGCACGCCCGCGATGAGCTGCCCTTCTCCAAGGGCACGCTGGTCGCCGCGGGCACCGGCGACAACGCCGCCGCCGCGCTCGGCCTCGGTCTGCGCCCCGGCACCGCCGTACTGAGCCTCGGCACCTCCGGCACGGTGTACGCCGTCTCGACACGGCGCCCCGCCGACCCGACCGGCACCGTCGCGGGCTTCGCCGACGCACGCGGCGACTGGCTTCCGCTGGCCTGCACCTTGAACTGCACGCTCGCCGTCGATCGAGTGGCCGCGCTGCTGGGCCTCGACCGCGAGGCGGTCGAACCGGGCGCCGGCGTGACGCTGCTCCCCTACCTGGACGGCGAGCGCACCCCGAACCTGCCCCATGCCTCGGGGCTGCTGCACGGCCTCAGGCACGACACGACGGGCGGGCAGCTGCTGCAGGCGGCGTACGACGGCGCGGTCCACTCGCTCCTCGGCGCCCTCGACCTGGTGCTCGACCCGGACGCGGACCGCTCCGCGCCGCTGCTGCTCATCGGCGGGGGCGCCCGGGGAACGGCCTGGCAGCAGACCGTACGCCGGCTGTCGGGACGTCCGGTCCAGGTGCCCGAGGCCAAGGAACTGGTCGCGCTGGGCGCCGCCGCGCAGGCCGCGGGCCTGCTGACCGGCGAGGACCCGGCCGCGGTGGCCCGCCGTTGGGGAACGGCCCACGGGCCGGTGCTCGACGCCGTGGACCGGGACGAGGAGACGCTCGCCAGGATCGCCGGGGTACTCTCCGACGCGGCCCCGCTCCTGGAACGGGAACCGAACAAGGACTGAGCGCGCACTGAACGAGCACTGAGCGAGCACTGACGAGGACAGCCCCCAGTGGGACCGGCCGGACGAGGACTGACGGAGGCATGACCGCACCACTGCACGAGGCCCACCCGACCGGTTCCGGCCGTCGACTGCCCGACACCCAACAGGGCATGCGCCGCCGCAACCTCTCCCGTGTCATGCACACCGTGAGCGCGGAGGGGCCGCTGTCGCGTGCCGCCGTCGCCTCGCGCATCGGTCTGACGCGGGCGGCGGTCTCGACGCTGGTGGACGAGCTGATCCGCTCGGGGCTCCTCGAAGAGCTGGGCCCCGAGCGGCCCGGACGGGTGGGGCGACCGGGATCGGCACTCGCCGTCAGCGGGCGCGGTCCCACCGGGATAGGCGCGGAGGTGGGCGTCGACCATCTGGCGGTGTGCGCCGTCGATCTGCGCGGTACCGTACGGGCGCGGGCGGTGCGGCACGGCACGAACCGCGGGCGGCCGCCCGAGCCGGTGCTCCAGGAGCTGACCGCGCTGGTGCGGCAGGTCGTCGCCGAGGCCGAACGGGAGGGCCTGTGGCCCGCGGGCCTCGCGGTCGCGGTGCCCGGCCTGGTGGCCCGCGACGACCGGACCGTGGTCCGTGCCCCCAACCTCGACTGGCATGACACGGATCTCGGCGCGCTGTTGCCCGGGGACCTCCCGCTGACCGTGGACAACGAGGCGAACTTCGGCGGTCTGGCGGAACTGTGGCTCGGCGATGCCACCCCACGTGACTTCCTGCATGTGTCCGCGGAGATCGGCATCGGCGCGGCCGTGGTCGTGGACGGACGGTTGCTGCGCGGAACCCGCGGTTTCGCAGGCGAGCTGGGGCATGTGCCGGTGTGGCCGGACGGGCCTCCTTGCCCGTGCGGCGGACGGGGCTGCCTCGAGCAGTACGCGGGTGAGGAGGCCGTGCTGCGCGCTGCCGGTCTGGAGCCGCGTGAGGACCGGGTCGGGCTGCTGGCCGAGCGTGCCGCCCGGGGCGACGCGGAGGTGCGGCGTGCCCTGCGCGACGCCGGGACAGCGCTCGGGATCGCGCTCACGGGCGCGGTCAACCTCCTCGATCCGGAGACGGTGGTGCTGGGTGGAGCGCTGTCCGGTCTCGCACCGTGGCTGCTGCCTTCGCTGGAGGGCGAGTTGGCGCGGCGCACGGCGGGCCCCGCCTGCGCCGTGTCCGTGTCACCCCTGGGGCCCGAGGGGCCACTGCTGGGGGCCGCCCACTCGGTGGTGCGGGCGGTGCTCGACGATCCGGCGGGGTTCGCGGAGCGGGCGTAGCGCGGTCATCGCGGCCATGACGGCCATGACCGCCATCGCAGCTGTCGCGGCCATCGCGGTCGACGACCCCGTGCCCAAGGTCCCTTTCCCCCTCACGGGTGACCGCGTTGTCCACAGTCCCCGAGTTGTCCACCGACGAACGCCGTGCCCTCCCGCCCAACCGGCAAGCGCCGTACCGTAATTCACGCGAGGCGCAGCCGTCGGGCCGATGGCCGGCTGTCCGGGCATTCGGGGGATCGGGGGGTTCAGATGTCGGAGGAGACGGTTCCAGGACTGCGGCGCGAGGCTGTTGGGCTGCGGGAGGTCCTGTTCCAGAGCATCACGGCCATGGCGCCGGCCGCGGCGGTCGCCGCGTCCATTCCGTCGGGCGCGGCCTTCGCGGGCGGCAGTCTGCCCCTTTCCGTGCTGATAGCCCTCGTCGCCTGCCTCTTCACCGCGTCCTGTGTGGCCGAGCTGGCACGACGGTTGCCCACCGCGGGCTCGGTGGCCACGTACGCGGCCCAGGGACTGCACCCGGCCGTGGGGTTCCTCGTCGGCTGGGGCTATGTGTTCGTCGAGGCGCTGGTGCCACCGCTGCTCCTCCTGCAACTCGGGTTCACCACCGCGGGCACACTGCATCAGGAATGGTCCTCCTACCCGGACGACCTGTGGTGGCCGTGGTCGCTCGCGGGCGCGGCAATCATCGCGGTCGCCGGATACTTCGGAGTGCGTGCCTCGGCCCGTTTCGGCACAGTCCTCGGCGTCTTCGAGGTGCTGGTCTTCCTCGTCTTCGCGATATGGCTGATCGCCAAGGCGGGGGGCGACAACACTCTGTCGGTGTTCGGGACCTCGCACACGGCCGAGGGGTACGAAGGCGTCAGTGGCGTGTTCGCGGGATCGGTCTACACGGTGCTGGCCTTCGCCGGATTCGAGGCGGCGGCGCCACTCGCCGAGGAGACGAAGGATCCCCGCCGGACCATGCACCGCGCGGTCCTCGGCGCGGCGCTGGGGATCGGTCTCTTCTACGTCCTCACCACGTACGCCATGTCGGTGTACTTCGGCCCCGACCGCCTTGGGGGCTTCGGAGCCTCCGGCGCGGCGTCCTGGGAAGGCGTGGCCCGCGCTTCCTTCGGAGTGTTCTGGGTGCTGGTGTTCCTGGCGGTGGTCAACTCCACGATCGCCAACGCCAACGCCTGCGCGACGGTCTCGACCCGTACGGCCTTCGCCCTGGCCCGGATCAAGGTGTTCCCGCGGCTCTTCGCGCACGTGCATCCGAGGCACCGATCCCCCGTCGCCGGCGTCGCCGCGCAGTGCGGCGTGGCGGTCGCGGCTGTGCTGGGCCTCGGTCTGTACTACGACCCCGTCACGGCGTTCCTGCTGCTCGCGACGGTGATCGTCACGGTCGTCATCGGCGTGTACATCGTGGTGAACCTCGCCTGTGGGGGCTATTTCCTGCGCCGCAGACGCGAGTTGCTCAAACCGGTGCGGCATCTGCTCTTCCCTCTGCTGGGCATCGTCGCCTTCGTGCCCGCGCTGCTGACGGCCGCTGGCCTGCCCGTCTTCGACTTCGTTTCCGAACTCACCGCGCCCGTTTCGTATGCGGGACCGGTTGTCGGAGTCTGGATGGCGGCCGGAGTCGTGGTATTGATCGTCCTGTCGCGCCGCCACCCCGGGCGCATAGCCGAGACCGCCCGTGTCCATCTCGACGAGACCTCGTCCTCCGAGTCCCCCGACCTTCGGCAGAACGGAGCCGTGCAGCCATGAGTGACCCCCGCATCCTGACCGTGCGCCCCGAACCGGGCGAGTACGCCTGGACGTTCGGCGGCGCGCCGCCCGTGGCACGCGTCGCGCCGGGCACCGTCCTCGATCTGTACACGGAGGACTGCTTCGCCGGGCGGGTGCGCTCGGAGAAGGACCTGGTGTCCGAGGTGTGCGAGTTCCCGTTCCTCAATCCGCAGACCGGCCCCTTCCATGTGGAGGGCGCGGAGCCGGGCGACACCGTGGCGGTGCACTTCGTGTCGATCGAGCCCGCTCGCGACTGGGCGGCCTCGACGACGGTCCCGCTGTTCGGCGCGCTCACCTCCACACACACCACGGCCACGCTGCAGCCTCCGCTGCCGGAGACCGTGTGGATCTGGCAGCTCGACCGGGAGCGGCGCACCGCCCTGTTCAGCGCCCGGGACAGCGACATCCGGATCGAGTTGCCCATGGACCCGATGCACGGCACCGTCGGAGTGGCGCCCGCGAACCTCGAGGTGCGCTCCGCGCTGGTGCCCGACGCGCACGGCGGGAACATGGACACTCCGGAGATGCGGGCCGGCGTCACCTGTTTCCTCGGGGTGAACGTCGAGGGCGCCCTGTTGAGCCTCGGTGACGGGCATGCCCGGCAGGGCGAGGGCGAGACATGTGGTGTGGCCGTCGAGTGCGCGATGAACACGGTGGTGATCGTCGAGTTGCTCAAGGGAGTCGCCACCCCTTGGCCGCGCATCGAGTCCGACACGCACATCATCTCGACCGGCTCGGCACGCCCGCTGGAGGACGCGTTCCGCATATCGCAGCTCGACCTGGTGCAGTGGTTGGTGCGCGACTACGGGTTCAGCGAGCTCGACGCCTATCAGTTCGCGACCCAGGCGGTCGAATCGCCGCTCGCCAATGTCTGCGACACCAACTACACGTGCGTCGCCAAGATCCGCAAGGAGTGGCTGCCCGCGCGCGAGACGCACCGCGGCCTGCACGCGCGACTGCGTGACACCGCCGCGACGCTGCGACGCTGAGCGCGGCTGACCCTCCCTCCCTATCATCGAAAGGCAACTCCCCCATGGAACGGGCCAGATCGTTCCCGAGCCGGCGACGCCTGCTCAAGGGCGGCGCCGCCCTCGCCGCCCTCCCCTACGCGTTACTTCCCGGCGCCAAGGCGAAGGCGGAGACGGCGGCCGTCGACTATCCGCTCGCCGAATGGGCACCGGCGAGCGCCTCCAACTACACGGCGTCCAGTCGGCCGACGGCCTATCCGCTCGACTACGTGATCATTCACGTCACGCAGGAGACCTTTCCCAGAACCGTGGCCATCTTCCAGAACGCCCAGAAGAAGGTGTCCGCGCACTACCTCGTGCGATCGGCCGACGGGCATGTCGCCCAGTGCGTCAGGGAGCGTGACATCGCCTGGCACGCGGGGAACTGGGACTACAACACCCGCAGCATCGGCATCGAACACGAGGGCTGGGTGGACCGGCCCGCCTATTTCACCAACGCGCTCTACGAGGAGTCCGCCAAGCTCACGGCCGCGATCTGCGCGAAGCACGGCATCCCCAAGGACCGGGCTCACATCATCGGCCACTACGAGGTGCCGGGCACCGACCACACGGATCCGGGGCCGAACTGGGACTGGACGCGGTACATAAAGCTCGTCAACTTCGCCTGACGGAGCGCCCGCCGCGGCTCCCCGACGACCCACGCCCATGTGAGCGCCGCATGAGGAGCTCCGTCACGGTGCTTGTCGGCGCCCGCTCCGGGAGTGACGATGGTCTCAGCCGCATCGCCTACCGGGAGGCCGGGTTGACCGAACCGTGGGTGGCCCTCGAACCAGGAGCCGATCCCGTCGAGCGGGTGCGGATAGTGCGCCGCGCGCACGAGGCGTTCACCGAGGCGGGCACGGTGCCGCGACCGGTGCGCTCCGTGGTGGCCGATTCCTGGCGGCGATCGGCACGGGCCGGTGTCGCACCGGACGGCACGGCACGGGTGGAGCTCACGGACGGCGACCTGGGCTCCTACCGGGCGGAGCATCCGCTGGCCCGGGTGATGCCGCTCTTCCGGGAGCTCATGGGGACGTTCGCGGCGGACGGCGAGCACCTTCTCGCGGTGTGCGACGCGCAGGGCCGGCTGTTGTGGGTCGAGGGGCATCCGGCGACGCGACGGCTGGCGGGGCGGATGAACTTCGTACCGGGCGCGCGATGGTCGGAGACCTCGGTCGGCACCAACGCGCCGGGAACGGCGGTCGCTGTGGACCGGCCGGTGCAGGTGTTCGCGGCCGAGCACTTCATCCGCCGGGTCCAGCCCTGGACGTGCGCCGCGGCGCCGGTGCACGATCCGCGCACGGGGCGGGTGCTCGGCGCGGTGGACATCACGGGCGGGGACGGGCTCGCGCATCCGCACAGTCTCGGTTTCGTGCAGGCGGTGGCGCGGGCCGCCGAGTCCCAGTTGGCACTGCTCGCACCGGCGGAAGCAGCGGCCGACACGGTCGAGCTGACCGCGCTCGGCCGCGACGAGGCCCAACTGGTGGCGGGCGGCCGGAAGGTCAGGCTCAGCCGCAGGCACAGCGAGATCCTGGTGCTGCTGGCAAGACACCCGGAGGGTCTCTCGGGCGACGAGCTGCTGTGCGCGCTGTACGAGGACGAGTCGGTGACACCGGTGACCCTGCGCGCCGAGCTGACCCGACTGCGCCGGCTGCTCGGCCCCGGCCTGCTGGGCTCGCGGCCCTACCGGCTCACGGCGCCGGTCGAGTCCGACGTGGCGGTCGTCGAACGGCGGCTCGGTACGGGTGCGGTCACGGCGGCCGCGGCGGCGTACGCCGGTCCGCTGCTGCCGGGTTCGGGGGCCCCGGCCGTGGTGCGGTTGCGGCGCCGCCTCGCCGACGGGCTGCGTACGGCACTCATCGCGCGTCGCGACCCCGACCTGTTGACGGACTGGGCGCGTGCCCCGTGGGGCGAGGACGACCTCGACGTATGGCGGGCGCTGGCCGCCGTACGCCCGACGGCGACGGTGCGGGCCCGGCTGGAGGCTCTGGAGCGCGAACAGGCCGCGCCACCGGGCCGACCGAACCCCGCGGGGCTCGCGGCGCGGGGCCGGTCGGTTGCCGGGCAGGGCCGACCTGCTTCGCCCGCAACGTCGTTGCAACGTCCGCGCTCCTAGCCTCGCGGCGAGAGCTGTCCAACGGCGGGCAGCGCTTCTCCGGGAGGCAGACCAGCATGACCCGTTACGCGGCGCCCGGCACCGAGGGCGCGATCGTCTCCTACCAGGCGCGTTACGACCACTTCATCGGCGGCGAGTACGTGCCGCCGGCTCGTGGGCAGTACTTCGAGAACCCGAGTCCGGTGAACGGACAGCCGTTCACGGAGGTCGCGCGGGGCACCGCCGAGGACGTAGAGCGCGCGCTGGACGCGGCGCATGCGGCCGCGCCCGGCTGGGGCCGCACCTCCGTCACCGCGCGAGGCGACATCTTGCTGAAGATCGCCGACCGGATGGAGGCGAACCTGGAGAAGCTGGCGGTCGCCGAGAGCTGGGAGAACGGCAAGCCGGTGCGCGAGACCCTGGCCGCCGACATCCCGCTGGCCATCGACCACTTCCGCTACTTCGCGGGGGCGATCCGCGCCCAGGAGGGTTCGCTCGGCGAGGTCGACGACGACACCGTCGCGTACCACTTCCACGAGCCGCTCGGGGTCGTCGCGCAGATCATTCCCTGGAACTTCCCGATCCTGATGGCGGTCTGGAAGCTCGCCCCGGCGCTGGCGGCGGGCAACGCGGTCGTCATCAAGCCCGCCGAGCAGACCCCGGCGTCCATTCACTACTGGATGAGCCTGATCGCGGACCTGCTCCCGCCGGGCGTCGTCAACATCGTCAACGGCTTCGGCGTGGAGGCGGGCAAGCCGCTCGCGTCCAGCCCGCGGGTGGCGAAGGTGGCGTTCACGGGTGAGACCACGACCGGGCGGCTGATCATGCAGTACGCCTCGGAGAACATCAAGCCGGTCACGCTGGAGCTCGGCGGCAAGTCCCCGAACATCTTCTTCGACGACGTCTGGGCGCAGAACGACGACTTCCGGGACAAGGCACTCGAGGGCTTCACGATGTTCGCCCTCAACCAGGGCGAGGTCTGCACCTGCCCGTCACGCGCGCTCATCCAGCGTGGTCACTACGGCGAGTTCATGGAGGCGGCGGTCGCCCGCACCGAGCTGATCAAGCCGGGCCATCCGCTCGACACCGACACGATGATCGGTGCGCAGGCCTCCAACGACCAGTTGGAGAAGATCCTCTCCTACCTGGACATCGGTCGGCAGGAGGGTGCCAGGATCCTCACCGGCGGCGAGCGTGTCGAGCACGACGGCGAGTTGAAGGGCGGCTACTACGTCCAGCCGACGATCTTCGAGGGTGACAACCGGATGCGGATCTTCCAGGAGGAGATCTTCGGACCGGTCGTCTCGGTCACGTCGTTCGACGACTTCGACGACGCCATCAAGACCGCCAACGACACGCTGTACGGCCTCGGGGCCGGCGTATGGACGCGCGACATCAACACCGCCTATCGCGCGGGCCGTGCGATCCAGGCGGGCCGGGTGTGGACGAACTGCTACCACGCCTACCCCGCGCACGCGGCGTTCGGCGGCTACAAGCAGTCCGGCATCGGACGCGAGACGCACAAGATGATGCTGGAGCACTACCAGCAGACCAAGAACCTCTTGGTGTCGTACTCACCGAAGAAGCTGGGCTTCTTCTAGACACCCCAAGAAAGGCGCCTGACCTGGGTTTTCCCCCGTCAGGCGCCTTTCGCTCAGCCCGCTCTCGACCGAGCCCGGCTTGGCGCGCGCCAACTCCCCATTCCTCCCACAGCCGCACCCCGCCTGACCAGTGCTTCCGGACCAGTCACAGACCAACCCCAAGCAGGTCCTCGCCACACAGCCCGGCCGAGCGCCTGCCTGATCAGAGCCGTTCCGTGCGTCATCCGGCAGGCCGAGCGTGGCGCCTCCAGGGACGCCCTTAGACGCCCTTAGACGTCCCGAGTAGATGTCCCGAGACATCCGGTTGATCATCGCCCTGCCGCGCCTTACGTCACCGGTCTGCCGAGCATGGATCTCACCGTGCGGGCTCGTAACCCGACCGACATCCGACCGATGATCCGAATATGACATATGCGGTATGTGTGCCAATATGGTATGAGTGCCATGTAGTGCTGGCGGGAACCTTTTTGCTGAGTCCTCGACAGTCGAGGGCTCAGACAGGCGAGAGGAGTGCATCATGATCGCCAAGCTGCTCGGCAGACTGTCCTTCACCCGCCACTACGGTGCGTACGGGGCCCACGAATGGGATGCGTACGCCGGCGACGACTCGGTCTGACCGCACTGTCGGCGGGCACCTCAGCGCGCCCGCCGGCTCCCAGCCACGCTGCCGACGACATCGACCTGGACAGGTACGAGAGTCAGGCACGATCTCATGGGCCGAATGAATGAGCCGCCGCGGCTGCCCGAAGGCAGTTTCGCGGCCTGGAGCCGCGACCGGCTGGCAATGGCGCGCCGTGGCGCTGACGAGTGCGGGGACGTCTGGCAGCTGGAGCCGGGTGTCTACGTAGCCGCTACGGCCGGGCCGTGTGAAGCGGTCCTGCGCGGCGCGCAGGACTTCCCCAAGGCGACCGGACCTCTCTTCCCACCGTTGAAGCGGTCGAGCGGGGCACCGACGCCGGAGGATCGTGCGCGCGCTCACGCCGCCCGCATGCGGGGACTGCGCCCGCAGGCGGTTGCAGCCCGGATCGGTGAGATCGCGCCCAGTGCCGCTCGCTTCGCCGACCAGTGGCCCACGGGCCGGGACGTCGAGATTCTGCCCCCGGTACGGCACGCCCTGGCGGAGATCGGCGTGCGCTACCTCTTCTCCGAAGACGCTCCCACCCTGCTGCCCTTTGCCTCGCAGCTCTTCCTGGCCCGGGAGGTGCTCGTACGCCCCTCGCGCTGGGTATGGCCGCGCTGGGTCCCCACACCGGCACGGCGGTTCCGCACACGGCAGCAAGTCGCCTTCACCAACGCTTTGCGACCCATCGTCCGCCGACGCCGTTCATCGGGTCGGCTCGGTGACGACATGCTGGGACAGATGCTTCGGCCCTCCCCCCGCTACGGCCTGCTGCCGGAAGAGGCCATCCTCGACACTCTCCCCGGAATCACCGTCGCCACCTTCGAGACACCTTCCCGGGCAGCCGGATGGATCCTGCTGTATCTGGCCCGATACCCCCAGGCAGCGGGACGCGTCGCGGCCGAAGCCGCCTTGCTGCCCGCGGACCCGGCCGCGACGACCAGCACCCACCTCGACGGCCTGCAATACACCCAGGCTCTGGTGCGCGAGGTGCTGCGACTGCACCCCCCGAGCTGGCTACTGACCCGGCGCGCCACGCGACAGACTCAGCTCGCCGGCTACACCATCGACGCGGGGTCCACCGTTCTCGTCTGCCCCTACACCGCTCACCGCGACGCCCGGGAACACTCCGATCCGGACCAGTTCCAGCCCGAGCGCTGGCTCGATGATTCGGGCTCGCCGACGAAACCCGGGGTCTTCCTCTCCTTCGGTACCGGGCCGCATGGCTGCGAGGGAGCCGCTCTGGCCATGGCGATGCTGACGCTCCTGACCGCGCAGACCGCGCGCCGCTACCAGTTGAGCGAGCCGCCCGGACCGGAGCCCAGCTACCAGGTCACCACCTTGGAAGGTCTCGCAACCGTCGGCTTGCGCCTGCGTGCCACCTTGCGCAGCTGAGTGCAGTCTTGCTTGCGGTGACAGGCCGCCTCCACCCCCGAACAGCGAACGTTGATCGAGTTCGAGCGCCGTTCCGCACACGCTTGGATGCCCGGCTCAGGGTGCGCTCATCGCGTGTCGCTGGTCGAACTCGTCGGCGAGCATGCCCATCATGACGAGTTCGTGGTGCCGGCCGGCGAAGAAGACGTGTTCCCGCAAGCGCCCCTCCTCGGTGAAGCCGAGCCGACGGGTAAGTGCCAGCGATGCCTCGTTGTGGGCGAAGATCGCTCCCAGGCATTTGTGATAGCGCCGCTCGGCAAACATGAAGCGCATCAGCAGCACTACGGCTTCTGATGCGTAGCCCTTGCGCCGATGGTCAGTGCCGATCATGACATCAAACTCGAACCAGCCTGAACGGGGGCCGGTGCGATGTGAGCCGACCGTGCCCACCAGCTCTCCCCTGGCCCTCGATTCGACTGCCAACTGGAAGCGGTCCTCGTCGCACGTGGCAACGGCTTGCTCCCGCGCCCAGGCACGGTAGCTCTCGGCGGACCGCGGTAGATCCAGCCGGCTCCCTCGCCGCCCGTCATCGTCGGCGAAGCGCGTGAACGCTGTCCAGTCGTCGGGCTCGACAGCGCGTAGGCGTACCCGTTCACCGGTCCAGGACGATGCCATGCCGTATTTGATCACGCCGCGGTGCGCGCGAGGCCGAGGGGCACGCAGAGGCAGTTGAGGTTCGCGTGCGAAGCGGCGGCAGCGGCATCCAGGTAGCGGGTCGTCCACGGCACCGCGGCGTTCAGGAACTCCCTCACCGTGAGCTGCCGGTTCATCAGAAGCCGGGGGCGGAGCCGGTGAAGAACCACAAGGCGGCTGTGTACCACATCAGTGCGATGGCGACGACCAGGGTGCCGCCGGCGGCCGGAAGCGCCCAACCGGGCAGTCGGCGGCTGCGCACCACCAGCACCTTGGCGACGAACGCGCCGTACAGGACGCAGCCCGTGATGGAGTGCACCGCCACTCGGCTGCTCGTGAAGTCGACTCCGTAGGCGGTGATGCACTGGTAGGCGATGGGCAGCGAGAGCAGAAAGGCAAGGAGGCCGATGAGCCGGTGCGCGGGGTGCACCCGGTGCGGCGCGGCCCCCGCCCCCGGTAGGCGCCGGTACATCCACAGCCCGAGCAGCAGTTGGACGAGCGCGAGTGCCATCAGAGCGCTACCCAGGCGCGCCTTGAGGTCGATGACGCCGACGCCGTGCTGTCCGAACAAACCGCTGGTGTAGTCGGGTGTGTGCGTGCGACCGAACGCATATAACCCCACCGCGACCGCGACCGGCAGCAATGCGGCCAAGAATCCGGCCACCCTTCGTGCGGGACGCCGCGTCCGCGCGCCCGTGTGCCCGGTCATCAGTCCCCAATCGATCGGGTTCGACCTTGCTGCCGGATGCGTCGACGACGTACCACCGTGGCGCCGGACTCGCTGGTTTCCTCGCCGTCGGTGACACCGGCCGTCGTGTCACCCGCGAGGCAGAGCAGCGGGTGCCCGGGGCAGGTCAACACGGGGATGCCCGCTGACAGCGCTCCAGATGTGGGCCTGGCGCAGGCGGACGAGATCGTCCGGCTGGGACAGCCGCTTGCGGCGGCAAGCGGCATGGCGGAAACCGCCGGCGCTGTCGCCGCGGCCATTCCTTTCATGAGCGCTCCAGGGTGTCGGACGGCGCATCCAGGCAGCCGCGGGAAACGACCCCGGCGGACCTCTTCTCCCAGTTGGCCCCGGGTGCTCGAGTCCTGTCCATTTCAACTGGTCCGCCTGGGCAGTCGCTGCTCTATTGGTGAGGTCCTCGTCCACCTGGCTCTGGCTCGTCAGGGTGACGTCGAGTCGTCGAGGGCCGGGCCGGTTCCGGCGATGAAGCCGTCGAGGACCTCGGGCCGGCACGGGAGTCGTTCGAGCCGGTTGCGACCGAGGCCGCGGCGCGCCCCACCGTCACGCGTTCGCCCGCACCGCGGCCTCGGTCAGGGTGGCCGCGGTCCGTACGGCGCTGGTGATGGCCTCGTCGGGGTCGAGCCCGCACAGATCGGTGAGGGTGAAGAACGCCTCGGCGCTCACGACCACCGCGAGGTCCCGCTTGAGTTGGGCGAAGCCGTCCGGGTCCCTCGCGCCGAGCGTGTCCTCCAGCGGGAGGAGCGCATGGTCGATGAGTCCGAAGCGAATGCCCGGTCGCGTGGTCACTGTCTCGGGCCGGGTGATGGTGGCGGCGATCATCGCGCGTACCGAGCCCTGTCGGGCGAGGATGCCGCGGAGGAGGAACTCGCAGGCGAAGGCGACGCGTTCGACGGGGTCGGCGGAGTCCGCGACCGGCGCGAGCGCTTCGGCGGGGGGCGGCCAGACGCCGGCCAGGGCCTCGCTGATCAGCGACGGAAGGTCGGGGAAGTACCGATAGGCGGTGGCCTCGGAGACGAGGGCCGCGCGGGCGATCGCGGGCATGGTCACCTCGGCGCCCGTGCCGGTGAGTTCCCGGGCGGCCGCCACGATCGCCGTTCGCGTGCGCTGCTTCTGGTTGGTGCGGCCGGTGCCCGCCTGCGCCGTCATCGTGGGACTCCTCCTGTTGACTCACCCGCATTTTAGCAGCCACCCCTCGTCGTGAGAGTTAACTTGCATTATGCCACCCGACCCCTCTAATCTCATGAGAGTCAACTCTCACGAAGGAGAAGCAATGAGCACGGTTTCCGTGGTCGGCCCGGACGACGGCGAGACCATCCAGCTGGGCCCCACGCAGATGCGCATCCTCGAGGACGGCAGCACCACCGGGCACCGCCTCGGCATCGGAGAGATCACCATCGCCCCGCACACCCAGGGCCCGCCCCAGCACCGTCACGCCCAGCACGACGAGGGCTTCTACGTCGTCTCCGGCACCGTGCACTTCACCATCGGGGAGACGACCCACGTCGCCCCGGCCGGCACGCTCGCCATGATCCCGCCCGGCGCCCCGCACACCTTCGCCAACCTCGGCGACACGCCCGCGGTGATGCTCAACACCTTCACGCCCGACCTGTACGTGCAGTACTTCCGCGACCTGCGGAACATGATCGCGGGCGGCCGGGAACTGACCCCGGAGTCGACCGTCGCGGTGATGAGCCGCTACGCCACCGTCCCCGCGACCGACTTCGCCTGACGGCAACCCCCTTCCCTCTCCACACGGCACACTTGAGGAGCACCGCATGACCCGCAGCACCCACACGCTCACGCTCGACCAGGGCACCCTCGACGTCACCGTCGACCTCTTCGGGCAGGAGGGGCACCCCTTCCTGCTGCTGCACGGAGGCGGCGGCCCGGGGACCGTCACCCCGTTCGCCGGCCTCCTGGCCGAGCAGCGTCCGGCCAGGGTCTTCACCCCTGTCCACCCCGGTTTCGACGGCACTGCCCGCCCCGAGTGGCTGACCGACGTCACGACCCTGGCCCAGGTCTATGCCCAACTGCTCGACGTGCTCGACCTGCGGGACGTCGCCGTTGTCGGCAACTCGATCGGCGGCTGGATCGCCGCCGAACTCGCGACCCTGGGCAGCCCTCGGATCAGCAGCGTCACCCTCGTCAACGCCGTCGGCATCCCCGTCCCCGGCCACCCGATAGCCGACACCTTCTCCCTGACGCCCGTCGAGCTGTCCCGCCTGTCCTTCCACGACCCCTCGAAGTTCCGCTTCGATCCCAGCAAGCTGACCGAGGCGCAGCGCGCGGTCATGGCCGCCAACCGTGCGACCCTGCAGCTCTATTCGGGCCCGCACGCCATGGCCGACCCCACCCTGACCGACCGCCTCGCCAAGATCACCCATCCGACCCTGGTCGCATGGGGTGCCAGCGACCAGGTCGTGGACGCCGACTACGGACGCGCGTACGCGCGGGCCATCCCCGACGCGGAGTTCCGTCTTCTGGAAGACACCGGCCACATGCCCCAGACCGAGACGCCCGAGCAGTTCCTCCCGGTGCTCTGGGATTTCGCGGAGGCCCACGCCACCGACCGGCCGCGGCACTGACCCCGGAAAGGGGAGCCGACGTGTCTCAACCCGACCGCAGCAGACCCTCGTTGGTCCTGGCCGTCTGCTGCCTGAGCGTGCTCCTGGTCAGCCTCGACACCACCATCCTGAACGTCGCCCTGCCCTCGATACAGGAAGACCTGCACAGCTCCGTGTCGGGCCTGCAGTGGACCCTCGACGCCTACACCATCGTGCTGGCCTCGCTGCTCATCCTGGCCGGCTCCACGGCCGACCGCGTCGGGAGACGGCGTGTCTTCCTCCTCGGGCTCGTGTTGTTCACCGGCGGATCGGCGCTGTGCAGCCTGGCACCGTCGCTGGACTGGCTGATCGTGTTTCGCATGGCGCAGGCGGTGGGCGGCTGCATGCTCACCCCGGTCGCCATGGCCATCCTCGCCAACGCCTTCCCCGGGCCGCGGGAGCGGGCAAGGGCCATCGGCGTGTGGGGCGGGGTGGTGGGCGTCAGCATGGCGGCCGGGCCGATCCTCGGCGGCGTACTGGTCCAGACGGCCGGATGGCGGTCGGTGTTCTGGCTGAATGTGCCGATCGGGCTGGCCGCGCTCCTGCTCACCACCCTGTTCGTCCCTGAGTCACGCGCGCCACGGCCCCGCAGGGTGGACCCGGTGGGCCAACTGCTGGTGATCACCACGCTCGGCACACTGACGTACGCCATCATCGAGGCACCGGGCCGGGGCTGGACCTCCCCCGCCATCGTGGTCTGCCTGATCACCGCGGCCGGCGCGTTGGCCGCCTTCATCCCCTACGAGCAGAGACGCGACGAACCGCTGGTCGACCCGCGCCTCTTCCGCAGCGCGCCCTTCAGCGGGGCCACGGTGATGGCGGTGTGCGCCTTCACCGCGCTCGGCGGCTTCCTGTTCGCCAACACCCTCTACCTGCAACAGGTGTTGGGGCTGAGCGCCCTGAGCACCGGGGTGCGTCTGCTGCCGATGGCGGTGCTGTCACTGGTGTGCCCGCCACTGGCCGGACGGATCGTGGGCAGCCGCGGCCCGCGCCTCCCGCTGCTGCTCGCCGGGGCCGGCATGACGGCCGGCGGCCTGCTGTCCGTCGTCGCCACCCGATCCGCCGACCGCTCGGACATCCTGCTCTACGCGGCGTACGCACTGTTCGGACTGGGCTTCGGCTTCGTCAACGCGCCCATCACCCACACCGCGGTCTCGGGCCTGCCGCGCGCCCAGGCCGGGGTGGCCGCCGCGATCGCCGCGACCAGCCGTCAGGTCGGCGCCGCGCTCGGCATCGCGGTGACCGGCGCCGTGATCGCCGCCGGGGCACGCCCGGCCGCCTGGTGGATCATCGCCGGCTGCGGTCTGGCCATCCTCGCCCTGGGCATCCTGACCACCGGCCCCTGGGCAGCCCGCACGGCCGCGGGAGACGATCCTTCCGAACGCGTCCGAGGACCACGCGATCTCCTGGACGCCCGTTGACACCCACTGCGCAGATCATCACGGCCGGCGATCTTCCCGCCGCGACCTCGATGGAGAGGCAGCCCGGCACCCGAAGAGCATCGGCCGTCAAAGGCCCTCCGTCGCAAGCGAGTTGACGGCATATCGCCCCGATGCGCTCCGCTATGCTCAGTCCCGAACGACGAGCCAGCGAACGAACGACGACCGATCGAACGACGGCCGGCGGGCGCCCAGTCCACCGGGAAGGAAACGTGAGAGCGCGTGATACCCGGAGATGGCGATCACCAGGCGGCGACGCGTTCGGAACGAGGCTCGGGGCGGCTGATCGCCGGTCGGTATCTGCTGCACGACGTTCTCGGCAGAGGCGGGATGGGCACGGTCTGGCGCGCCCACGACCAGTTGCTGGACCGCCGGGTCGCGGCCAAGGAACTGCACATCCTCACCCAGGGCGACGAGGAGCAGCGCATACGGGTGCGCCGCGCGGTCCGTGAGGCGCGCGCGGTCGCCCGGGTGTCGCATCCCCATGTGGTGGGTGTCCACGACCTGGTCGAGTCCGAGGACCGGCTGTGGATCGTCATGGAACTCGTCGAGGGGCCCTCGCTGGCCCACCGGATCGCCGAGAGCGGGCCGCTCACGCCGCAGCACACCGCCGCCCTGGGTGTGCAACTGCTCGACGCACTGGAGGCCGTGCACGCGGCCGGGACGCTGCACCGTGATGTCAAGCCCGCCAACGTCCTGCTGCGCCGCGACGGCAACGCCGTCCTCACCGACTTCGGTATCGCGGCCCTGGACGACGGCGAGTTCCTGACGACCACCGGTGAACTGATCGGCTCCCTCGAGTACATGGCGCCCGAGCGGGTGATGGGATCGCCGGTCGGCCCGGCCTCCGACCTGTGGTCCCTGGGCGCGACCCTCGCCACGGTCTGCGGCGGGCAGTCCCCGTTCCGCAGGCCGGCACGGCCCGCGACGCTGCACGCGGTGGCGTACGAGGAAGCCGTCCTGTCGGAGTGGCTCGGCCCGCTGCGCCCGGTCGTCGAGGCACTGCTGCGCAAGTCCCCCGACGAGCGTCCTTCGGCGGCCACCGCGCGTTCCGCGCTGCGGCGCGTCGCGGCGGGAGAGGCGGACGCCGGGCCACTGCCGTCACCGACCGTGCGCGTGCTCCAGCCTTCGGCCTCGTTGACCTACGCGGACACCGTGACCAGCGGCCAGGAGCGACTCGTGCCGGCCGGGGAGCCCGTACCGACGGCCCTGCACACCACGTCGCTCAAACCCGCGCCCCGGCAGTCGTCCCGCCCGAGGGGCCCGAGGCGGCTGTGGTGGGCACTGGCCGGTACGGCGGTGCTGGCGGCTGGTGTCGGGGGCGGTCTCTTCCTCACCGGGGTGCTGCCGCTGAAGAAGGACCCCACGACGGCGACCATCAGTCAGGTCGTCCGGTCGACGACCGGCTGGCAGTCGGTGACCGGACTGACCATCCAGCAGGGAGATCGGGTCACCGTACGGTTCGTTTCCGGAGAATGGACGGTCGACTACCGGAACATACCCGTGACCGGGCCGACCGGCTACGACGCGCTCACGGACCAGTCACTGGACGGGGCGAAGAGCTGCAAGATCAAGCCG
The DNA here is from genome assembly GCF_007113425.2 of Streptomyces sp. RLB3-17. Classification (NCBI taxonomy): domain Bacteria; kingdom Bacillati; phylum Actinomycetota; class Actinomycetes; order Kitasatosporales; family Streptomycetaceae; genus Streptomyces; species Streptomyces sp. RLB3-17. The sequence goes on from NZ_CP041610.2 coordinate 2,297,060, forward strand.
GCGGCGCCGTTCGGCACCCTGCTGGCCCGCCTCTCCGACAGTCAGGACGCCCCCGTCCACACCGTCGGGCGGAAACTGACTTTCCGGGCGGCTCAAAACGGCCCCCTGCAACTGGGGATCAACGACGCCGCCGGGTCCTGCTCCGAGGACAACAGAGGCACGCTGACCGTAGAGGTGAGCGTCACGCACCAACCATGACGGGCGGCCGCCGCGCACCGAGCGCACGTGGCTCCTCCCTCGCCATGCCACCTGATCCTCCCTCCCGCCGTCATGCAACCTGTCTGCAACCAAGCCAGGAGTTGACTGGGCCGGACCGACCGACCCTCGCGCGAAGCGGTCGCATCCGTTTCCGCGCATCAAGGCAGGGACACGCCATGGACCAGCAGGAGACGACGGACGCCGCCCCGCGCGTGGAGCTGACGCCCTCGGCCGCCAAGTTGCTGCGGCGGCTGCGGGCGGTCCACGGACCGTTGATGTTCCACCAGTCCGGCGGCTGCTGCGACGGCAGTGCGCCCATGTGCTACCCGGAGGGCGAGTTCCGCACCGGCGGCTCCGACGTGCTGCTCGCCGAGCTGGACGTCGAGGGGCTCGACGAGCCGGTCACGTTCTGGATGTCGAAGAGCCAGTACGAGCTGTGGAGCCACACGCGACTGATCGTCGACGTCGTGGCCGGCCGCGGCAGCGGTTTCTCCCTGGAAGCACCCGAAGGAGTGCGTTTTCTCATCCGTTCCCGCGTCGTAGACGCCTAGGCCCTGCGGAGGTCGTCACGGTCTGCTGCAATCCCCCTGAGTCCCAAGACAGTTGACGAGACCTCAGGGGGCACCGTGACACCTCGCGACGGACGACTCAGAACAGCACTGACGGTTCTCACGGCATGGAGCGCGCTGGCCGGTGCGGCCCTGGTGGGGGCGGCACCGGCCAGCGGCGTGGCAGGCGCCCATACCTGGAACGGCACGGTCGCGGACGCGAAGGCCCTGGTCGGCAAGGCCGTCGCCCCGGGCATCACGTACAAGGAGTTCGACCTCCAGGCGGCCCGGGGCGTGGCGCGCGCACACGTACTGAGCATCGATCTGAGCAACCCTCATGTGCGCGTCGATCTCCTCCACTCCGCGGCCGTGGCCTCCCGGGCGGCCGTCTCCCGGCTGGCCGAGGCGCAGGGCGCCGTCGCCGGCGTCAACGGTGACTTCTTCGACATCTCCGAGGCCCAGCATCCGGGGGTCGAGGCCACGGGCGCGACCGTGGGTCCCGCGATCGCGAACGGCCGCACGCTGAAGGCGGCGGTCCCGGACGGTCAGCGCTTCGGCCCCACCCTGCCGCCCGGCACGAACACGAAGAACGTGCTCGGCGTGGGCCTGGACGGCCGGGCCCGGCTGGACAGTCTGGCCCTCGACGGTTCCGTGCGCAGCTCCCGTGGGCGGTGGGCGCTCGGTGGGCTCAACCAGTACGCGCTGCCGCAGGGTTCGATCGGCGCGTTCACCTCGGCCTGGGGCGGTGTCTCCCGCAAGCGGGCCGTCTGCGGCACCGACATCGACCGCGCCGCGCCCTGCAGCGGGGACACCTACGAGGTGACGGTCCGCCGCGGCCGGGTCGTGTCGAGGGCCAGCACACCCGGCGGCGGTCCCATCGCGTCCGGCACCACCGTGCTGGTGGGGCGCGAGGCGGGCGCGCAGCAGTTGCGCGAGCTGGCGAAGGGGCAGGCGGTCCGCATTCAGCACTGGCTCGTCGCGGCCGGCACCCGGATCCGGTACCGCTTCGCCATCGGCGGCTATCCGGTCCTCACTCACGGTCAGCCGCTGCCCGGTCTGAACAACACCGCCTCGGCCGTACGGACCGCCGTGGGCATCGCGAACAAGGGGCGGCGCCTGCTTCTGCTCGCCCTCGACGGGGCGGCCGCCTACCGCGGCGGACTGACCATCGCCGAAGTGGCGCACACCATGCGGTCGTTGGGCTCCTCCGACGCGTTCAGTCTGGACGGCGGCGGCTCGACGACCATGGTCGCGCGGATGCCGGGAGCGGGCGCGGTGAGCGTCCTCAACCACCCCTCCGGCGGCGCCGAACGCCCGGTCCCCAACGGCATCGGGGTGTTCTCACACGGCTGACTCCGGGCTGACGCGCATCTGGACCCGCACGTCAGGGGCGCAGGCTGCTCACGATGTCAGCCGTCGCGGTGAGCCCGTTCTGAATGGTCGGCGCCATGCTGGTGGTCGACAGATAGAAGCCGAGCAGGACGCAGACCACCGCGTGCGAGGGTTTCAGCGCGCCGTTGCGCAGGAAGACCACCGCGAGGATCAGGAGCAGTACCACCACAGAGATGGAAATGGCCATCGTCAACCTCCTCCGCCACGTCGACACCGCGGCTTTCGGCCGCAAGTGTCGCGTAGCGGAGGGTTCGTCCGGGCGGCTGACGTGTCCTCCGAACGTGTGGTGTCTACGCCCACTCGCACACCAGCGCGTGCGCCTGCTCGTGTGCGTCCACTCGCGTGCGTCCTACGCGCACGCGTCTACTCGTGCGCGTCGAGGAAGGCTTCGAGCCCGGCGAGGTCGTCGGTGTTGAAGTAGTCGAGGTCGGCGGCCAGTAGCTCGCCCCACAGCGCCTCGCGCGCCGGGCCCGCCAGGTCGGGGGTGGCCCAGAACCGCACCTTCTGGTGGCGCCGGTGCGCCGCCGCGATGATGCCGCGCAGCTTCGCACGCTCGGCGTCGGGGAACGGACCGTCGCCCGACCAGGTGAAGTTGAGCGTCCAGTTGTCCGAGATCAGCGGGATGAAGGAGGCGGGGGCCGCGCTGCCGAGGTCGGTGAGCCTGCCGTCGTAGAAGGCGCGCCGCACGCTCTGCGCCTCCATGGGCGTACGGGCGGCGCGGTCGCCGGAGATCACCGCGGTGATCGGCCCCGGGCGCACCCGGCCGTGCGCGTAGGTGGTGAACAGGTGCGGGTAGCGGCTCAGATGGCGGTCGAGTTCGAGGTACGTCGACGAGCCCTCGGTCTTGATGTCGATGAGGAGTTGCAGGGGCCGCCGGTGTCCCCGGTAGACCGAGCCGTGGTGGGCCTTCACGCGGGCGGCGAGCGGGGCGAGGTAGAGGGATTCGAGGGTGCGGGTCGGGTCGAGCTCGACCGGGTCGTGGGCGACAAGGAGTTGGTCGCCGACGAGGTAGATGTCGGCCTCGACGCTGCCGAAGCGGTGGTCGAGGGCGTCGAACAGGGGCCGCGGGTGCTCGTAGTCGTTATGGGCGTGGGCACGCCACAGGGGGCGCGTGTGGTGCTTCTCCTCCCCCGCCAGTGCCCGCGAGGCGGGCAGGGCGACCGAGCCCGCCAGGGCGGCGCCGAGGGTGGTGAGGGCTCTGCGACGGGTGGTGAGGGCCATGCTCTGCCTCCCTTGAGGGATGCGCTACGGACCTCAGCGAGTATGCGGTCCTGCGAGGTCCGACAAACCCTGCCGTGGGGGGAGTTGGCCGGACTGCCGCTGTCCGTTCACTTCACCCGCGGTGCGCACACCGAGAGGCCCGCCCCTGGTGGGGCGGGCCTCCGGCAGATGTACGTCAGGGGGCTTGCAGGTCCACCAGTTCGGCCAGCGTCGCGCGGTGGGCTCCCGCCGTGCCGTACGCGATCGAGTCCGCCTTGGCCCGCTTCAGATAGAGGTGAACCGGGTGCTCCCAGGTCATCCCGATGCCCCCGTGCAGTTGGAGGGCCTCCTCGGCGGTGTGGACGGCGACGGACGCCGCGTACGCCTGGGCGACGGCGACCGACACGTCGGTGTCCGCGCTGCCGGTCGCGAGCGCGTCGGCGGCGGCGCGGGCGGCGGCACGCGTGTTGACGACCTCCAGCCACAGCTGCGCGAGCCGGTGCTTGAGCGCCTGGAATCCGCCGACAGGCCGGTTGAACTGCTTGCGTTCCTTGAGGTAGCGGACCGTCTCGGTCAAGCACCAGTCGGCGAGGCCGAGTTGCTCGGAGGCGAGCAGTCCCGCGCCGCTGCGCAGGGCTCGTCGTACGGCCGGTTCGGCGGCGCCGAGGCGACGTGCCCGCACCCCGTCGAAGGCGACCGTGGCGAGCGGTCGGGTGAGGTCGAGGGACACCTGCGGGGTGACCGTCACGGCGTCCCCGTCCACGGCGTACAGCCCGCCGTCGTCCGCCGGAACCAGCAGCACGTCGGCCACCGCCGCGTCCGCGATCCCCGTCAGCTCCCCGTACAGGAAGCCGTCCTCGTTCCGTACGGCCCGGTGGGCGCCGCCGGGTGCCACGGACAGCGCGACGGCGAGCGCGCCGATCGTCCGGCCCGACGCCAGCGCCGTCAGCAGCCCGGCGGCTTCCTCGCCCTCGCAGGCCAGCAGCGCCTCGGTGGCGACGACGGCGCTGGTCAGATACGGCACCGGCGCGACCGCACGCCCCAGCTCCTCCAGCACCACGGCGACTTCGCGGTGGGTGGCGCCCTGGCCGCCCAGCGCCTCGGGCACGAGCAGGCCCGCCAGGCCCATCCCGTCCGAGAGCGCCTTCCACAGCTCGGGGTCGTGCGGGGTGTCGGTCTCGGTGCGGGTGATGACGCCCGCCGCGTCGCAGTGGTCGGAGAGGAGGTCGCGGACGGCGGCACGCAGCGCCTCTTCCTCCTCCGAGTACAGCAGATCGGGCTGGGTGGCTTGCGTTGTCGTCGTCATCATCGGGTCAGGTCCTTCCACGCGACGTCCTTGTCGGTGCGCGGCTCGGACGGCAGGCCCAGCACGCGTTCGGCGACGATGTTCAGCAGGACCTCGCTGGTCCCGCCCTCGATGCTGTTGCCCTTGGAGCGCAGATAGCGGTAGGCGGCCTCGCGGCCGGTGAAGTCGACCAGTTCCGGTCGGCGCATCGTCCAGTCGTCGTACAGCAGGCCCTCCTCGCCGAGGAGTTCGACCTCGAGGCCGCTGATCTCCTGGTTGAGGCGGGCGAATCCGAGCTTCATGCCGGAGCCCTCGTGGCCGGGCTGGCCCGCGACGAGCTGCTGGCGCAGCCGTTCGCCGGAGAGCCGGGCGACCTCGGCCTCCACCCACAGCCTCAGCAGCCGCTGGTGCAGATCGTGGGTGCGCAGTTCGGGACGCTCGCGCCAGGTCCTGGAGACCGGGCCGATCATGCCGCCCTCGCGCGGGATGCGCATACCGCCGATGGAGACGCGCTCGTTCATGAGCGTGGTCTGCGCGACCCGCCAGCCGTCGCCTACCTCACCCAACCGGTGCGCGTCGGGAATGCGGACGTCGGTGAGGAAGACCTCGTTGAACTCGGCCTCGCCGGTGATCTGGCGCAGCGGCCGCACCTCGACGCCCGGGTCGCTCATGTCGCAGATGAAGTACGTGATGCCGCGGTGCTTGGGCACGTCCGGGTCGGTGCGGGCGATGAGGATGGCCCAGCGGGCGAGGTGGGCGCTGGAGGTCCACACCTTCTGCCCGTTGACCACCCAGTTGTCGCCCTCCCGGACGGCGCGCGTACCGAGCGCGGCCAGGTCGGACCCGGCGCCGGGCTCGCTGAAGAGCTGGCACCAGACCTCCTCGCCGACCCACAACGGCCTGAGGAAGTCCCGCTTCTGCTCCTCCGTGCCGAAGCCGAGGATGGTCGGCGCGGCCATGCCGAGGCCGATGCCGATGCGCCGCGGGTCGTTGTCGGGGGCGCCGGCGGCCTCCAGTTCGGCGTCCACGACGGCCTGGAGGGTGCGTGGGGCGCCGAGCCCGCCGAGGCCCTCGGGGTAGTGCACCCAGGCGAGTCCGGCGTCGAAGCGGGCCTTGAGGAAGTCGAGGCGGTCCGTGGTCGCGGGCGGGTGCGCCGCCAGCAACTCCTTCGTACGGGTGCGCAGTTCGGCTGCGTCGGTCATGCGGCTGCTCCGTTCTCGAGAGAGGGCACCACGACGACCCGGCCGGTGGTGACACCGTCGCCGACCCGCTGCACGGCGGCCGCGCCGCCGCCCAGCGGCACGCGCTCGCTGACCAGCGGCTTGATGGCACCGCGCGCGGCCAGCTCGGTGAGCTGCTCGTGGCAGTGCTGGATCAGCTTGGGGCTCTTGGTGCCGTACAGACCCCAGTGCAGGCCGAGGATCGCGTAGTTCTTCACCAGGGCGTGGTTGAGCGCCGGGCTGGGGATCGAGCCGCTGGCGAAGCCCACGACGACGATCCGGCCCTCGAAGGCGACGACCTTGGTGGACTGGGTGTACGCCTCACCGCCGACGGGGTCGTAGATCACGTCGGCGCCCCGGCCGCCGGTGGCTTCCTTCACGGCGGCGATGACGTCCTGGGTACGCCGGTCGATGACGACGTCGCAGCCCAGCTCGCGCGCCACGGCCACCTTGTCGGCCCCGCCGACCACGCCGATGACCGTGGCGCCGGCCGCCTTCCCCAGCTGCACGGCCGCGCTGCCGACCCCTCCGGCAGCGGCGTGGACGAGCAGCGTCTCACCGGCTTCGAGACGGGCCCGGCGGTGCAGACCGAACCACCCCGTCTGGTAGCCGATGTGCAGGGCGGCCGCCTCGGCGTCGTCGAGGGTGTCGGGCGCGGGCAGCAGGGCGGCGGCGTCCGCGACGGCGTACTCGGCGAAACCGCCGTGCGGCAGCGCGGGGTTGGCCAGCACGCGGCGTCCGTCCTCGGTCTCGCCGCAGATCTCCACACCGGGCGTGAACGGCAGTGGCGGCCTGACCTGGTAGTGCCCGCGGCACATCAGCACGTCCGGGAAGTTGATGTTCGCCGCGCGTACCTTGAGCAGGACCTGTCCCTCACCGGGCACCGGTCGCTCCACGTCCTGGAGCTGCATCACCTGGCTCGGTTCGCCGAGTTGGTGTACTTGCCATGCCTGCATGCGGGGCCTCCACGGGACTGCTCTGTCTGACCGGGCTCGACCGCATACTAAGCGGTCGCTTGCCGATCAGGGAACAGTCATGTGCGTCACGCCCTCACGAGCGGGCCGGACGCGCCCTCACATGCATCCGCTCCCCCTGTGGCCCGAAGAGGCTCAGGAACTCCACGGGCCCCTCCCCCGTCGACCCGAACCAGTGCGGCACCCGCGTGTCGAACTCGGCGGCCTCCCCCGGACCGAGCACCACATCATGATCGGCCAGCACGAGCCTCAGCCGCCCCGACATCACGTACAACCACTCATAGCCCTCGTGGGTCCGGGGTTCCGGCTCGAGCTTGCGCTGCGGTTCGAGCACCTTGTACGCCTGGAGTCCGCCGGGCTGCCGGGTGAGCGGCCAGTGGGTGCGACCGCCGCGCACGATCGGCTGGGCGCGTACCCGCGGGTCGCGCACCGGGGGCGCGCCGACCAGTTCGTCCAGCGGCACCTCGTGGGCCCGGGCGATCGGCAGCAGGAGCTCCAGACTGGGCTTGCGCAGCCCCGACTCCAGCCGCGACAGCGTGCTCACGGAGATACCGGTCGCCTCGGACAGGCCGGCGAGTGTCGCGCCCCGCTCCTTGCGGATGCGCCGTAGCCTCGGCCCGACCTCGGCCAGCACCTCGTCCGTCCGTGCGTCGTCATCCATATCCTTGCTCATGCCCATATTGCAGATTCGGCAAAGACGTTTGTCAATGCGGCACCGGTCGGGCGACCGTCTGCGGTGGAGGTGGTCACCATGACCGACATGACCGAGAGGTACGAGGCCGTCGTCGTCGGAGGCGGCGCGGCCGGCCTGTCCGCCGCACTGGTCCTCGGCCGGGCCAGGCGCCGCACGCTCGTCGTCGACGCGGGCGAGCCGCGCAACGCGCCCGCCGCGCATCTGCAGGGCTATCTGACCCGGGACGGCATGCCGCCCGCAGAGTTCCTCGCCGCGGGGCGCGAGGAGATCGCGCGGTACGGCGTCGAGCTGGTCCGGGACCGGGCGGTGGATGTGTCCCGGCAGGACAACGGCGAGTTCCGCGTGACGCTCGCGGCCGGACGGACCGTGCACGCCCGGCGCCTGGTCCTCGCCACCGGGCTGGCGGACGAGCTCCCGACGGTCGCGGGGGTCGCCGAGCGCTTCGGGCGGGACGTGCTGCACTGCCCGTACTGCCACGGCTGGGAGGTCCGCGACAGGTCCTTCGGGGTGCTGGCCACCACGCCGATGAGCGTCCACCAGGCGCTGATGGTCTCCCAGTGGTCGAAGGACGTCACGCTGTTCCTGCACACGGTCACCGAGGCGGAGCTGACGGCCGACGACACGCGACGGCTCGCCGCCGCCGGGGTCGTCGTGGTGCCCGGTGAGGTCGCGGGGCTCGTCGTCGAGGGCGACCGGCTCACGGGGGTCCGGCTCACGGACGGCGCCGTCCATGACCGCTCGACGCTCTTCGTGGCGCCGCGCGCGGTCCCCCGCAACGACCTGTTCGAGCGGCTGGGCGCCGAGCTGCGCGAGACCCCGTTCGGCACGTACCCGGTGGTCGACGAGACGGGCCTGACGACCGTGCCCGGCGTCTGGGCGGCGGGCAACGCGGTGGGCTTCGCCGAGCAGGTCGTGAACGCCGCGGGCGCGGGCTACCGGGCGGCGGCCACGCTCAACGGCGAGCTGCTCTTCGCCGACCTCGACGCCGTCCAGGACAGGTCCTGGCCGCGGAGCTGAACCGCCCGGGTGTGGACGGCGCCCCTCCGTAGCACCATGGCTCCATGCTGCTCGCCCGGCTCGCCCATGTGTCCCGGGAGGTCGCCGCCACCTCGGCGCGGTCCCGGAAGACCGCCCTGCTCGCCGAGCTGTTCCGGGACGCCGACGCGGACGACGTGCCGATCGTGATCCCGTATCTGGCGGGCCGTCTCCCCCAGGGGCGGCTCGGTATCGGCTGGAAGCTGCTGAGCGGGCCTGTGCCACCCGCGCCCGAGCCCTCGCTCACGGTGCGGGACGTGGACGCCCGGCTCACGGAGGTCGGCGCGGTCACGGGCGCCGGCTCGCAGGCGGAGCGCAGGCGGCTGATGGACGAGCTGCGGGCGGCGGCCACCGAGGACGAGCAGCGGTTCCTCTTCGGGCTGCTCACCGGTGAGGTGCGGCAGGGCGCGCTGGACGCGGTCGCGGTCGAGGGGCTCGCCGAGGCGACCGGCGCGCCCGCCGCGGACGTACGGCGGGCGGTGATGCTCGCCGGATCGCTGCAGACGGTGGCGCGGGCGCTGCTGGCGCACGGCCCGGGGGCCCTGGACGGCTTCCGGCTCACGGTGGGCCGCCCGGTGCTGCCCATGCTCGCGCACAGCGCCACGTCCGTGTCCGAGGCCGTGGAGAAACTGGGCGCGTGTGCCGTCGAGGAGAAGCTCGACGGCATCCGCGTACAGCTGCACCGCGACGGCGACGACGTACGGATCTACACCCGCACCCTCGACGACATCACCGACCGGCTGCCCGAACTCACCTCCGCCGCGATGGAGTTGAAGGGCACCCGGTTCATCCTCGACGGCGAGGTGATCGCGCTGGACGAGGACGGGCGGCCACGCTCCTTCCAGGAGACGGCCGGGCGGGTGGGCTCGCGGGTGGACGTGGCCACGGCCGCGAAGAGCGTGCCGGTCTCCCCCGTCTTCTTCGACGCGCTGTCGGTCGACGGGCGGGATCTGCTGGACCTGCCGTTCGCCGAACGGCACGCGGAGCTGGCGCGGCTGGTGCCCGAGCCGATGCGGGTGCGGCGCGCCCTCGCCCACGGGCCCGAGGACATCCCCCCGGCACGACGATTCCTCGCCGAGACGCTGGAGCGCGGTCACGAAGGCGTGGTGGTGAAGGCCCTGGACGCCCCCTACAGCGCGGGCCGGCGCGGGGCGTCGTGGCTGAAGGTCAAGCCCGTGCACACCCTCGACCTGGTGGTCCTGGCGGCCGAGTGGGGCCACGGACGGCGCACCGGCAAGCTCTCCAACCTGCACCTCGGGGCCCGCGCCGCGGACGGTTCCTTCGCGATGCTCGGCAAGACCTTCAAGGGCATGACGGACGCGATGCTGACCTGGCAGACCGAGCGCCTCCAGGAGCTGGCCGTCGAGGACAGCGGCCACGTGGTCACCGTACGGCCCGAACTCGTCGTGGAGATCGCCTACGACGGTCTGCAGAGGTCCACCCGCTACCCGGCCGGGGTCACCCTGCGCTTCGCCCGCGTGGTGCGCTACCGCGAGGACAAGACGCCCGCGGAGGCCGACACGGTCGAGGCCCTGCTCGCCGCATACCCGGAGGTGGCCCCGTGACGGGGAAGCGCAGTGCGGGACTGCTGCTGTACCGGCGCACCGACGACGGCCCGGAGGTGCTGCTCGGCCATATGGGCGGCCCCTTCTTCGCGCGGCGGGACGCCGGGGCGTGGACCGTGCCCAAGGGCGAGTACGAGCCCGACGAGACCGCCTGGGACGCGGCGCGCCGGGAGTTCCAGGAGGAACTGGGGCTGCCGCCGCCCGACGGCGAGGCCGTCCCGCTCGGCGAGGTCACGCAGAAGAACGGCAAGGTCGTCACGGCCTGGGCGATCGAGGCGGACCTCGACCCGGCGACCGTGGTCCCGGGCACCTTCGAGATGGAGTGGCCGCCGAAGTCGGGGCGGCGCCAGGAGTTTCCCGAGCTGGACCGGGTGGAATGGTTCGGCCTGGACCGGGCCGGGGCGCTGATCGTGCCGGCGCAGGCGGCGTTTCTCGAGCGGCTGGCGGAGCACTCGGACTGAGAACGCCCTCCGCGTTGCGCCGCACCGCGCCGCACGGGAGGGTCGGAAAACAGGCTCGAGGAACAGCCCGCTTCAGGAGGTCGGCCATGCCCATCGCGACGGTGAACCCGGCGAACGGCGAGACGCTCAAAACGTACGACGCGCTCGGCGCCGAGGAGATCGAGCGCAGGCTCGCCACGGCCGAGACCACGTTCCGCGACTATCGCACCACGTCCTTCGCCGAGCGCGCACGGCTGCTGCACAGGGCGGCCGACCTCCTTGACGAGGAGCGGGACGACATCGGCCGGGTGATGACCACGGAGATGGGCAAGCCCGTCAAGCAGGCCCGCGCGGAGGCCGCCAAGTGCGCGAAGTCGATGCGCTGGTACGCCGACCACGCCGAGGAGCTGCTCGCCGACGAGGAGCCCGCCGACTCCGACGTCAAGGACTCCGGCGCCTCCCGCGTCCTGGTGCGCTACCGGCCGCTGGGCCCGGTGCTGGCCGTCATGCCGTGGAACTTCCCGCTCTGGCAGGTGGTCCGATTCGCCGCGCCCGCCCTGATGGCGGGCAACGTCGGCCTGCTCAAGCACGCCTCGAACGTGCCGCAGACCGCCCTCTATCTGGAGGACCTGTTCCGCCGGGCGGGCTTCCCCGAGGGCTGTTTCCAGACGCTGCTGATCGGCTCGGGCGCCGTGGAGGGCATCCTGCGCGATCCCCGGGTCAAGGCGGCGACGCTGACCGGGAGTGAACCGGCGGGGCGCGCGGTGGCCTCCGTCGCCGGGGACGAGGTCAAGAAGACGGTGCTGGAGCTGGGCGGCAGCGATCCGTTCGTCGTCATGTCGTCCGCCGACGTGGACCGGGCGGCGAGGACCGCGGTGACGGCCCGGGTGCAGAACAACGGGCAGTCGTGCATCGCCGCCAAGCGGTTCATCGTGCACACGGACGTGTTCGACGCCTTCGCCGAGCGCTTCACGGCGGGCATGAAGGCGCTGAAGGTCGGCGATCCGCTGGACGAAGCCACCGACATCGGCCCGCTCTCCACCGAGCAGGGCCGCGGTGACCTGGAGGAACTCGTCGACGACGCGGTGGAGAACGGCGCCACCGTGCTCTGCGGCGGCGAGCGTCCCGAAGGCTTCACGGAGCACGGCTGGTACTACGCGCCGACCATCCTCACCGACATCACCCCCGAGATGCGCGTCCACCAGGAGGAGACCTTCGGGCCGGTCGCCACGCTCTACCGCGCCGCCGATCTGGACGAGGCGGTGGCGCTCGCGAACGACACGCCGTTCGGGCTGAGTTCGAACGTATGGACGAACGACGAGGCCGAGGTGGACCGGTTCGTGCGCGACCTGGAGGCGGGCGGCGTGTTCTTCAACGGGATGACCGCCTCCCACCCGGCTTTCCCGTTCGGCGGGGTCAAGCGCTCGGGCTACGGACGTGAACTGTCGGGACACGGAATCCGCGAGTTCTGCAACATCACCACCGTATGGCACGGAGCGTAAGCGTTCCGCAGCTACGATCCCCCTGTGAACCGCGAAGTGACCCTGCCTCTGATCGTCGACGACCGCGGCACGTTGCAGGTGGCGGCCGCCGACGTCAGCAAACTGCTGCGCACGGTGGGCGGCCGATGGCTGCACCTGGTGGAGGCCGGCCAGGACGGACTCGACGAGGACACGGTGGCGACACTGACCATCGAACTCGCCAAGCTCGCCGACCGCATCGACGTGGCCTGCATCGCGCACAGCAGCGGGACGACGTCCGACTGACGGCGCGCGTTCGCCCGGTCCGCGCGCCGGGCCGACGCGCCCTCAGGTCGGCCGCTGGTCGAGTTCCCACAGGGCGTGCCAGAACTTCGCCTCGTAGCTCTGCAGCAGCCGCCCGTACCTGAGGACCTCGGTCTCCCCGATCCGCCCCGCGTCCAGCCCCGCCTGTACAGCCGTGAGCGCCTTCCGCTCCAGCTCCGGGGCGGGTGCCGCGAAGAAGTCGAAGAAGCCGCACACCTCGCCGCCGAAGCCGTAGTGACGGCGCAGGGCTTCGGCGATCGCCGCGCAATAGCCGCCCCACGTCGTGAAGTTGCCGCTCAGGGCGAGCACCACGTCGGCCGGTGAGCCGTTCAGGGCCAGCCAGGCGACGTACGCGGGATAGGCCTGGCAGTCCGCGAGCGGCTCGTAGGCCGCCACCCGCGCCTCGTCCACCCCGCAGGCGGCGGCGAACACATCCAGTCTGTCCTGGGCCAGAGCCTCACCCTCCGCGAGCATGGCGAAGAAGGCGGCGCTCCGCGGCTCGACGTCCGGACGCTCGGCCAGATGCAGGAACGCACGGCGGTCCGCGGCGATCACATGGCGCTGTTCCAGGGCGAGGGCGGCGAGCGTGGAACGCTGGGCCGCGCCCCGGGCGATGAGGGGCAACAGCCGGTTGGCGTGGGGGTCCGGGGCGAGCTTCCCGGTGGTGTCCTCCAGCAGTTCCCTGGCCGTGCGCACCATGGCGTACTCCTTCGGTTCGGCCGTCCCGGGGCCTCTTCCCTCGCACTCCCGCGTCCTCCCAAAAATCCCCGGAATGGAGTAACCCGACGCGAGATCCCCACGCTTCCGGGTGATCGTGGGTGGACCACCCCGGTGGGTGAACCGCCCCCGTGGGTGAACCACTCTTCCGCCGGGGGACGAGAGTTCCCCGGAAGGCGAAAGAAGGCGCGCGTCATGGCGACTTTGTGCAGACCTTCGGTCTCCGTGCCGGAATACGTGATCACGATGGAGGAGACGCTGGAGCTGGCTCGCTCCCGTCACGAGGACCACCCGCAACTGCCGTTGGCACTCCGACTGATCGAGAACACTGGTGTCCAAACCCGGCACATCGTGCAGCCCATCGCGGAGACGCTGAAACACCCGGGCTTCGAAGAACGCAACAAGGTCTACGAGAGTGAGGCCAAGGCCCGCGTCCCCGCCGTCATACAGCGGGCGCTGGACGACGCCGAGCTGCTCACCACCGACATCGACATGATCATCTACGTCTCGTGCACCGGGTTCATGATGCCCTCGCTCACGGCCTGGCTGATCAACACGATGGACTTCAGCAGCGACACCCGGCAAATACCCATAGCCCAGCTGGGCTGCGCGGCAGGCGGCGCCGCGATCAACCGGGCCCACGACTTCACCACGGCGTATCCCGACGCCAACGCGCTCATCGTGGCCTGCGAGTTCTGCTCGCTCTGCTACCAGCCGACCGATCTCAGCGTCGGCTCGCTGCTCTGCAACGGCCTGTTCGGCGACGGCATCGCCGCCGCCGTCGTCCGCGGCAACGGCGGCACCGGCGTCCACCTGGAGCGCAACGGCTCCTACCTGGTCCCCAAGACCGAGGACTGGATCATGTACGACGTCCGCGCCACGGGCTTCCACTTCCTGCTGGACAAGCGGGTTCCCGGGACGATGGAACCGCTCGCCCCCGCCCTCCACGCCCTCGCGCGACAGCACGACTGGGACGCCTCCGACCTGGACTTCTACATCATCCACGCGGGCGGCCCCCGGATCCTCGACGACCTCAGCAAGTTCCTCGAGGTCCCGCCGGAGGCCTTCCGGTTCAGCCGGGCCACCCTCACCGAGTACGGGAACATCGCCAGCGCCGTCGTCCTGGACGCGCTGCGCCGGCTGTTCGACGAGGGCGGCGCCGAGCACGCCGCGCGCGGACTGCTCGCGGGCTTCGGCCCCGGCATCACCGCGGAGATGGCCCTGGGCCGCTGGCGCGACGGCAGCAACGAGACGGTGTGAACGAGATGACCGAGAAGACGATGCCCGGGCCACTGCCGCCTGTCCGGCACTGGCCCGCCCTCGACCTGAAGGGCGTGGACTTCGACCCGGTCCTGACCGAGCTGATGCGCGAGGGACCGGTCACCCGGATCCAGCTGCCCAACGGCGAGGGCTGGGCCTGGCTGGTGACCCGACACGACGATGTGCGCATGGTCGCCAACGACCCACGGTTCAGCCGCGAGGCGGTCATGGACCATTCGGTCACCCGGCTCGCCCCGCACTTCATCCCGGTCCGCGGCGCGGTGGGCTTCCTGGACCCGCCCGACCACGCCCGGCTGCGCCGCTCGGTGGCAGCGGCCTTCACGGCACGCGGGGTGGAACGGGTCCGCGACAAGGCCCGACGCACGCTCGACGTGATGGTCGACGAGCTGCTGCGGATCGGACCGCCCGCCGATCTCACCGAGGCGATCCTCACCCCCTTCCCCATCGCGGTCATCTGCGAGCTGATGGGCGTCCCGGCCGACGACCGGCGGGGCATGCACACCTGGACGCAGCTGATCCTGTCCTCCGCGCACGGCGCCGAGGTCAGCGAGAAGGCCAAGGACGAGATGGGCGCCTACTTCAGGAAGCTCATCGGCGCCCGGAACGACAGCAGGGACGAGGACGTCACCTCGCTGCTGGGCGCCGCCGTGGGCCGGGACGAGATCGGTCTGGAGGAGGCCGTCGGACTCGCCGTCCTCCTCCAGATCGGCGGCGAGGCGGTCACGAACAACAGCGGGCAGATGTTCTACCTGCTCCTGACCCGCCCGGCGCTGGCCGACCGGCTGCGCTCCGACCCTCGGATCCGCTCCCAGGCCATCGACGAGCTGCTGCGCTACATCCCGCACCGCAACATGGTCGGCCTGTCGCGGATCGCGAGGGAGGACGTCGAGATCAGGGGCGTACTGATCCGGGCCGGCGATCCGATCTACGTCTCGTACCTGGCCGCCAACCGCGACCCGGAGGTCTTCCCGGACCCGGAGCACATCGACTTCGGGCGCAGCCCCAATCCGCACGTGGCGTTCGGCTTCGGCCCGCACTACTGCCCGGGCGGGATGCTGGCCAGGCTGGAGTCGGAACTCCTGGTCGAGGCGCTTGTGGACCGGCTGCCGGGACTGCGGCTCGCCGTCCCCCCGAGTCAGGTCCCGTTCAGGAAAGGCGCGTTGATCCGTGGCCCCGAGGCTCTGCCCGTGACGTGGTGAGCGCGATGACCATGACCGAAGGACTCCTGGTACCACCGGGTCACGGCCGGATCGTGCAGACCCCCGCCCAGCACGTGACGTTCAAGGTGACCGGCTCGCACTCGCGCACCGCCTCCACCTTCGAGGTGCTGGTACCGCCCGGGTTCGACGTGGGCGCCCATGTGCACACGCGCAGCGAGGAGCTGTTCTACGTGCTCGAAGGGGAGCTGGACGTGCTCGCCTTCGAGCCTCGGATCCGGACCCCCGACAACTGGCAGAAGTGGGAGTCGAGTTCGGGCAACCGGGTGGTGCGGGCAACCCCGGGCACGGTCATCGTCGTGCCCCCGGGCTGTCCCCACGCCTTCTCCAACCCCACCGAGGACCAGGCGAAGATGTTCTTCCAGGCCTCCCCGCCCCCGGACCACGAGCGCTACTTCGAGGAGCTGCTCGAGATCCTGAGGGACGGGGGCCCGCCGGACCACGCGGCCATCGAGGAACTGCGGGCGAGGTACGACATCGAGCAGCTCACCCCTCTGAAGCTCCGGTGAGGGCGGCGCCCGGTCCCTAGGGGCGCGGGGTGACTACCGAATCGGCATCCCGGAAAGCGTCCGAGCGATCACCAGCCGCTGAATCTCGCTCGTACCCTCAAAAATGGTGTAAATGGCCGCATCCCGGTGCATCCGCTCCACCGGATACTCGCGGGTGTAGCCATTTCCACCCAGGATCTGGATCGCCTGACCGGTGACCTTCTTCGCCGTCTCACTGGCGAACAACTTGGACATCGACCCCTCGGCCGCGGTGAACGGCTTCCCGTTGACCGCCATCCACGAAGCCCGCCACACCAGCAGACGCGCGGCATCGATCGACGTACGCATGTCGGCGAGCTGGAACGCGACACCCTGATTGTCGATGATCGGACGCCCGAACTGCTCACGCGTCATCGCATAGTCGAGGGCGACCTCGTACGCGGCGCGGGCCGTGCCCACCGCCATGGCCCCGACCGCCGGACGCGACGCCTCGAACGTGGCCATCGCGGCGTTCTTCACCCGCTCGCCGCCACCCGCCTTGGCGCGCTCCCGGGCGCGGGCCAGGCGCTCGTCCAGCTTCGCCTTGCCGCCGAGCAGGCAGGACCCGGGGATGCGAACGTTGTCGAGGACGACCTCCGCGGTGTGCGAGGCACGAATGCCGTGCTTCTTGAACTTCTGGCCCTGGGAGAGGCCCGGCGTGCTCGGCGGCACGATGAAGGAGGCGTGTCCCTTGGAGCCGAGGTCCGGGTCGACGACCGCGACGACGACATGGACATTGGCGATGCCACCGTTGGTCGCCCAGGTCTTGGTGCCGTTGAGCACCCACTCGTCCTTGGCCTCGTCATAGACGGCACGCGTGCGCATGGAGGCGACGTCGGAGCCGGCGTCGGGCTCGGAGGAGCAGAAGGCCGCGACCTTGACATCGTTGGCGTCGCCGTACATCTGCGGGATCCAGGTGCCGATCTGCTCCTCGGTGCCGTTGGCGAGGACGCCCACGGCGGCGAGGCCGGTGCCGACGATCGACAGGGCGATGCCCGCGTCGCCCCAGAACAGCTCCTCCATGGCCATGGGTATGCCGAGACCGGTCGGGTCGAAGTACTGCTGGGCGTAGAAGTCCAGGGAGTAGATGCCGACCTTCGCGGCTTCCTGGATGACCGGCCAGGGAGTCTCCTCGCGCTCGTCCC
Source organism: Streptomyces sp. RLB3-17 (assembly GCF_007113425.2). Taxonomy (NCBI): domain Bacteria; kingdom Bacillati; phylum Actinomycetota; class Actinomycetes; order Kitasatosporales; family Streptomycetaceae; genus Streptomyces; species Streptomyces sp. RLB3-17. The sequence goes on from NZ_CP041610.2 coordinate 2,314,282, forward strand.
ACTCGGCGGCCGCGGGGCGGATCACATCGGCGGCGAACCCGTGGAGCCAGTCGCGGACCTCCCTCTGTTCGTCGTTGAGCTCCATGGTGAACTCGGCCATGACCCCTCCAGCACTGCACTAAAGTGTTACTTGCGGTAACTGGAGTCTGTTACTGATCAGTAGTAGAAGTCAACTCCCACGTACCGCTCGGCAGCCCGTTCGATACGCATGGGCCGATGAGTGTTACTTTGCGCAGGCGTCACCGAATCACCACGGGTGGGGAGAGATCATGGACACCACACAGCGGACCGATCAGCAGAGGTCCGCCGACCGCCGCCGGCGCGAGCTGCTGGAGGCCGCCGACAGAGTGGTGCTCCGCGACGGCCCCGGGGCCTCGATGAACGCCATCGCCGCCGAGGCGGGCATCACCAAGCCGATCCTGTACCGCCACTTCGGCGACAAGGGTGGACTGTACGCGGCCCTGGCCAAGCGGCACACCGACGCCCTCCTCGGAGCGCTGCGGGCCGCGCTGGACGCGCCCGCGGAGCGCCGGGAGCGGGTGGAGGCCACGCTCGACACGTATCTCGCGGCCATCGAGGCGCACCCTCAGGTCTACCGCTTCCTGATGCACCCCACGGAGGGCGCCTCGTCCGCCGACCAGGGCTTCGACCTGGGCAAGCACTCCGCGCCGCTGCTGCGACGCATGGGCGAGGAGTTGGCCGAGGTCATCGAGGAACGGGTGGATCTCGGACCGGGCAGTCAGCAGTTGGCGCGGGTGTGGGGGCACGGGATCGTCGGCATGATGCATGCCGCCGGGGACTGGTGGCTCGGTGAGCAGCCCTGCTCCCGGGCCGAGTTGGTACGGAGTCTGGCCGATCTGCTGTGGGGCCGGCTGGCCGCGGCCGGCGATCGTGTCGGGGGTCCTGGGTTCTGAGGTCGGGTGCCGGCTGCGGGTTGTTCGTGGCACCCGCAGTCGGCCCGCGAAGCTCAGCGCCCCCAAGACGCCCGCGCCGCCTGCCTCATCACCCGGCGCCGGCGCCAACCGCTCAACCGGTCCACGTACAGACCGCCCTGCAGATGGTCGTACTCGTGCTGCAGACACCGGGCGAACCACCCCGTGCCCCGCACCGACACCGGCTCCCCGTCCACCGTGAAACCCTCGACAACGGCGTGGTCGTACCGCTCCGTCCCCGCTTCCAGGCCGGGCAGCGAGAGACAGCCCTCCGGCCCGCGCAGCACCACTCCGTCCGCCTCGACGAGACGGGGGTTCACCACGTGTCCCAGATGGCGGACATCCTCGTCGTCCGGGCAGTCGTACACGAAGACCCGCGACGCGACGCCGACCTGGTTCGCGGCGAGGCCGACGCCCCGGGCGGCGTACATCGTCGCGAACATGTCCTCGACGAGTTGCGCGAGTTCGGGACCGAAGTCCGTGACGTCTTCACACGGTGTGTGCAGAACGGGGTCGCCGAGCAGAGTCACCGGCCGGACGCGCCCTCGGGTGCCGGGGATGGAGCCGTGTCGCATGGCGGCAAGGGTACGGTCCTCATGAGCGCGCGAATGTCGCGCGGGCACCGTGGAGGTGCCGCGATTCGGGCACGTGAGTGGATCTCGATAGGCTGAGGCCCACACGGTGCCGGGGGCAGAGGCGCGGCGCGTACGCAAGGAGGATCGAGAAACGATGTCAGGCAACTCGGACCCGCTGACGCCGCGGGCCAAGCTGGCCGTGACGGCGGGCAAGGCGGCGGCGGCCGTCTCGCGGGCCGCCGGACGCGGCAGCGGATCGGTGATCGGCGGCCGGGTGGCACTCAAGCTCGACCCCGATCTGCTGGCCAGGCTCGCCACACACCTGGACGTGATCCTGGTGTCGGCGACCAACGGCAAGACCACGACCACCCGGCTGATCGCGGAGGCGCTGCGCGCCGCGGGCCCGGTCGTGTCCAACGCGCTGGGCGCCAACATGCCGGCCGGTATCACCTCGGCTCTCGCCGGGGGCTCGGACGCGAAGTTCGCGGTCATCGAGGTCGACGAGAAGTACCTCGCGGGTGTCGCCCGCGACACCGACCCGAAGTGCATCGCCCTGCTCAACCTCTCCCGCGACCAGCTCGACCGGGCCGCCGAGACCCGGATGATGGCCGAGCACTGGCGCGAGGGCCTGGCCGGTTCCAAGGCCGTCGTGGTCGCCAACGCCGACGACCCGCTCGTCGTGTGGGCCGCTTCCTCCTCGCCGAACGTCATGTGGGTGGCGGCCGGTCAGATGTGGAAGGACGACGCCTGGTCCTGCCCGTCCTGCGGCGGTGTGATGCAGCGCCCCGGAGACGACTGGTTCTGCGGCGACTGCGGCTTCCGCCGTCCGACGCCGACCTGGGCGCTGTCCGGGGACCACGTCCTCGACCCGCACGGCTCCGCGTGGCCGATCCACCTCCAGCTGCCCGGCCGGGCCAACAAGGCGAACGCCGCCTCGTCGGCCGCCGTCGCCGCGGTCTTCGGGGTGCCCCCGCAGGTCGCCCTGGAGCGCATGTACCAGGTGCAGGCGGTCGCCGGACGCTACGACGTGGTGCAGTTCATGCAGCGCGACCTGCGTCTGCTGCTCGCCAAGAACCCCGCGGGCTGGCTCGAGACGTTCTCCCTGATCGACCCTCCGCCGACCCCGGTCATCCTGTCCGTGAACGCGCGGGGCGCCGACGGTACCGACACCTCCTGGCTGTGGGACGTCGACTACACCCGGCTGACCGGGCACCCCATCTTCGTGCTCGGCGACCGCAAGCTCGACCTCGCCGTGCGTCTCGAGGTCGCCAACCAGTCCTTCCAGGTCTGCGAGAACCTCGACCAGGCGGTGCAGCTCGCCCCGCCCGGTCGCATCGAGGTCATCGCGAACTACACCGCATTCCAGGATTTGAGGCGTCGTGTCGGCAACTGAGCAGCCACGGAGGACCAAGAGAATGAGTGACAACAGCCTGCGCCTGGTGTGGATCTACCCGGACCTGCTGAGCACCTACGGCGACCAGGGCAACGCCCTCGTCGTGGAGCGCCGGGCCCGCCAGCGCGGTCTCGACGTCGCCCGTCTCGACGTACGCAGCGACCAGCCGATCCCGACCTCCGGCGACATCTATCTGATCGGCGGCGGCGAGGACCGGCCGCAGCGGCTCGCCGCGGAGCGTCTGCGCCGCGACGGCGGTCTGCACCGCGCGGTGGGCAACGGCGCGATCGTCTTCTCGGTCTGCGCCGGCTACCAGATCCTCGGCCACGAGTTCATCAACGACCTCGGGCAGCGCGAGCCGGGCCTCGGCCTGCTCGACGTGGTCTCGGTACGCGGCGAGGGCGAGCGGTGCGTCGGCGACGTACTCGGAGACATCGACCCGCGCCTCGGCCTGCCGCAGCTGACCGGCTTCGAGAACCACCAGGGCGTCACCCACCTCGGCCCCACCGCGCGTCCGTTCGCGCAAGTGCGGCTCGGCAAGGGCAACGGCACCGGCGACGGCACCGAGGGCGCGTACAACGACACGGTCTTCGGCACGTACATGCACGGACCCGTGCTCGCCCGCAACCCGCAGATCGCGGACCTGCTGCTGAAGCTGGCGCTCGACGTGAACGCGCTGCCGCCGATCGACGACCGCTGGTACGAGGCACTCCGGGGCGAGCGCATCTCCGCGGCGCAGCAGCCCGCCTGAACGGTCGACCAACAACGGACAAACGGTACGGGATGTCCACAGGGCGCGCTCGAGGGATACCTCAAGCGCGCCCTAGGCGTATCGGGCACGGTGTACCCAGGTCGGGCCCGCCTGACCGCATGTCCGCTCACTTGTGCGGCCGCGTCCACCAGGCGGACGCCCGCTACGGCACCACCCCGTCCCGCCGGTAGGGTGACCGGGATTCCAGCCGGACAGCGTGGTCCGGTACCCGGCCCACGTTGAGAAGGTATTTCGGGCTATGCGCATTGGTGTCCTCACGTCCGGCGGCGACTGCCCCGGCCTGAACGCCGTCATCCGGTCCGTCGTGCACCGCGCCGTCGTCGACCACGGCGACGAGGTCATCGGCTTCCGGGACGGCTGGAAGGGGCTTCTGGAGTGCGACTACCTGAAGCTCGACCTCGACGCGGTGAGCGGCATCCTGGCTCGCGGCGGCACGATCCTCGGCTCCTCCCGGGTCCAGCCCGCGCAGCTGCGTGACGGCGTGGAGCGGGCCAAGGGCCATGTCGAGGAGCTCGGCCTCGACGCGATCATCCCGATCGGCGGCGAGGGCACGCTGAAGGCGGCCCGGCTGCTCTCGGACAACGGCCTGCCGATCGTCGGCGTACCGAAGACCATCGACAACGACATCGCCGTCACGGACGTGACCTTCGGCTTCGACACGGCCGTCGGCGTCGCGACCGAGGCCCTGGACCGGCTGAAGACCACCGCCGAGTCCCACCAGCGGGTGCTGATCGTGGAGGTCATGGGCCGCCACACGGGCTGGATCGCCCTGCACTCCGGCATGGCGGCGGGCGCGCACGCCATCGTCGTCCCCGAACGCCCCTTCGACATCGAGGAGTTGGCCGCGCGGGTCGGCGAGCGCTTCGAGGCGGGCAAGCGGTTCGCGATCGTCGTCGCCGCGGAGGGGGCGAAGCCTCGCCCGGGCACCATGGAGTTCGACGAGGGCGGCAAGGACGTCTACGGGCACGAGCGCTTCGCCGGCATCGCCCGGCAGCTCTCCCTGGAGCTGGAGGAGCGCCTCGGCAAGGAGGCCCGGCCGGTGATCCTCGGGCACGTCCAGCGCGGGGGGACCCCGACGGCGTACGACCGCGTGCTCGCCACGCGGTTCGGCTGGCACGCGGTGGAGGCCGCGCATCGCGGCGACTTCGGGAAGATGACCGCGCTGCGGGGGACCGACATCGTCATGGTGTCGCTCGCGGAGGCGGTGGAGAGCCTGAAGACGGTTCCTGAGGAGCGGTACGCGGAAGCGGAGTGCGTGCTCTGAGGGTTCGTTCTCGGCTGCGGCAGCATCGTGGCGTGTCGCGCAGTTCCCCGCGCCCCTGACGCGGCGCCGCACTGACCCCGGTCACAGTTGTGGCCGGGGTCAGTCCTACTCTGGTTCGGACAGACAGCGCACAACGTACGAATCAGGAGCCGGCGGATGGATCACAGCGGGCACGGCATGACCATGGATCTGCCGCCGTTCACGCTGGGGCGGGGGCTCGAGTGGTCCGCGGACCCGTTCTTCCTCGTCGCCTGCCTGGTGGGACTCGGCCTGTACGGCTGGGGGGTTGTGCGGCTCGCGCGGCGCGGTGACAAGTGGTCGGTCGGGCGGACCATAGCCTTCGTGCTCGGCGTGCTGACCGTGATGCTCGTGATGTGCACCAAGCTGAACGACTACGGCATGGTCATGTTCAGCGTGCACATGGTGCAGCACATGGTGATCAGCATGCTCTCGCCGATCCTGATCCTGCTCGGAGCGCCGATCACGCTGGCGCTGCGCGCGCTGCCGGTGGCCGCCACGCGCGGCAACAAGGGGCCGCGTGAACTGCTCCTGATGTTCCTGCACAGCCGCTACATGCGGATCATCACGCATCCGGCGTTCACGATCCCGCTGTTCATCGCGAGCCTGTACGCGCTGTACTTCTCCCCCATCTTCGACTTCCTGATGGGCTCCAAGACCGGGCACATCGCGATGATGTGCCACTTCCTCGCCGTCGGCCTGGTCTTCTTCTGGCCGATCATGGGCGTCGACCCCGGACCGCACCGGCCGGGCTATCTGATGCGGATGCTGGAGCTGTTCGCGGGCATGCCGTTCCACGCGTTCTTCGGTATCGCGCTGATGATGGCGTCCGCGCCGATGGTGGAGACGTACAAGAACCCGCCCGCCTCGCTCGGCATCGACGCGCTCTCCGACCAGAGCGCCGCGGGCGGCATCGCCTGGGCGTTCAGCGAGATCCCCTCCGTCCTCGTGCTGATCGCGCTGCTCTTCCAGTGGTACGCCTCCGAGAAGCGGCAGGCCCGCCGCACGGACCGGGCCGCCGACCGCGACGGTGACAAGGAACTCGAGGCGTACAACGCCTATCTGGCCTCACTCAACGCACGCGGCCGCTGAATTAACTTTGCAATTCACCTTGCGTGAAGGGCTTTTCGGTTCAGTAGCATGGGGGGACAACGGGGGAAACCGCAGGGGGAGCGGTCATGTCAATTCGTGCGTCCATGCAAAGGGCGGGGATTTCCGCCGCCCGACGGCTCGCTCTACTGCTGGTTTCGGTACTGATAGTCAGCGGGTGCAGCAAATCCGATCAGTTGTTCGTGGTACGGGCCGTGGCGGTGGGGGTTTCCTCGGTCTCCCCCTTCTTCAAGGAGGACCGACAGCTCGGCACGGACATCCATCTGCCCGAGGCCCGGCCCAGTGGTGGCGTGCAGGCCAGTAACAGTCCCGGGCTGTACGGCGGAGCCCCTGACGGCAGCGACGGAAGCGGTTCACCGGCGCCGGCGCCCGAACCCGGTACCGCACCCGGCACCGACACCGGCCCTGGCACCGGCGTGTGGGGCGGCACCACGAAACCCGGCACCTGCGCCGTGGCGAAGTTGAAGAAATTCCTCACCGACCCCAAGAACTCGGCGAAGGCCCAGGAATGGGCGCGGGTCCTGCATATAAGCACCGATCAGATCCCGGGTTATATCGATCAACTCACACCCGTCGTACTGCGTCACGACACTCTCGTGACGAATCACGACTACAAGAACGGCAAGGCGGTTTCGTACGCCGCGCTGCTGCAGGCCGGAATCGCCATTCTGGTCGACCAACAGGGACTGCCCGCGGTGAAGTGCTCCTGTGGCAATCCGCTGCTCCCCTTCGAGGGAAAGGCCTCGAAGACCGATGTGCGGTTCAAGAACGGCAACGATCAGTGGGCCGACTACCGGCAGGACCGCGTCGTGATGGTCGAGCCGCCGCCCGGGGCGCAGGAGATCCACAAGCTCCAGCTCGTCGACGTGCGCAACCCCGACCGGGGGATCGCCCGCCCGGTGGGCAGCGACGGCAGCCGGGACAAGTCCTTCGACACCCAGCAGAAGCACGCCGTGCCACCGGTCACCGGCATGACCTTCGCCGAGGCCACCCGGCGGCTGACCGACGCGGGGCTGGGAATGTCGTACGCCGGTGACACCCTGCCGGCCGACGACGCCCAGGTGACGGCGTCCCGGCCGACCGAGGGCAGCCAGGTCGCCTGGGGCACGTCGGTCGTCCTGTCGGCGCGGTCCGACAGCCCGTCCGCGAGCGGCGGTGGTCCGGCCACGCCGCCGGCTTCCGGCACGGGCACGGGCGGCACGAACGGAGCGGGCGGCACGAGCGGAGCGGGTTCGGATCCCGGGACGACCCCGCCGACCTCGTCGGGGGGATCGTCCGGCTCCTCGTCCGACGGCTCCTCGTCCGACGGCGCGTCGTCGGGCAGCGCCTCGTCGTCCGGCAGCGGCACCGGGTCGGGTGCCCCTACGGACACGGTCACCCCCACCCCCACGAAGACCGCCACGTCCACGGGCACGCCCACCAACACCCCCACGGACACGAGCGGCGGAACGGGCGGCGGAACGACGTCGACCCCGTCGCACACCTCTCCGACCGGCTCACCTACGAGCACTGCCCCGACCACCCCCACGGCCACCGCCCCGACCGTGCCGACGTCGCACGAACCGACGTCACACGAACCGACCTCGCACGAACCGACCTCGACCAAGCCCACCGTCAGCAGCGCGCCGCCGCGGAGTGAGCCCGTGTCGAGCACACCGCCCGCCCCGGTCGACCCGGGTACGAGCGACTCCGCGCCCGGTGGGTCCACCGAGAGCGCGGCCTGACCCGCGTACGACAACGCAGAACCCGGGGGCAACCGGATGACAGCAGGATCAGCGCAGTCGGGAGTGGGCCGGATCATCGACGGCCGGTATCTGCTTCTGAAGCAGGTCGGCTCCGGCGGGATGGGCCACGTCTGGCTCGCCCACGACCAGCGGCTCGACTGCGACGTGGCGCTCAAGGAGATCAGGTTCCGCGATGTGCGGGAGGGGAGTGAGGAGCACGAGTCGCGGATCGCGCGCGCCCGCGCCGAGGCCCGGCACGCGGCGGTCCTGCGCGGCCACCCGCACGTGGTGACGGTCCACGACGTCCTGGAGCACGACGGCCTGCCATGGATCGTGATGGAGTACGTGGCGGGAGCCGAGGACCTGCGGGCCTGGCTCGCCCGGCGCGGCCCGCTGGCACCCGACGAGTGCGCCCGCGTCGGCCTCGCGGTGCTGGACGCGCTGACCGCCGGGCACGAGCGCGGCATCATGCACCGGGACGTCAAACCGGCCAACATCCTGCTCGCCCCGGACCGCGCGGGCACCCCCGGCGCGCGCGTCCTCCTCACCGACTACGGCGTCTCGGTCCAGCCGGACTCCCCCGAGACCCGCTGGACCCGTACCTCCGTCCTCGTCGGCACGGCCGGCTATCTGGCACCGGAACGGGCGCAGGGCGGGCAGCCGACCGCGGCCGCCGACCTGTTCTCGCTGGGCTGCACTCTGTACTTCGGTGTGGAGGGCCACGGCCCCTTCGACCGCGACAGCCACCTGGGGGCGCTCGCCGCGGTGGTCTCGGAGGAGGCGCCGCCGTCCCGGCGGGCCGGTGCGCTGGGGCCGATCATCGACGCGCTGCTGGTCAAGGACCCCGCCCTGCGGATCTCCGCGGAACGGACGGCGGCGGCCCTGGCCCGGATCATCCTGCCCGAGCCCCATCCGCCGACCCAGGTCGACACCGGCTCCCAGCCCGCGTGGGCGGGGCTCGTCACCTCCGACGGGCCCGGCGGTCCCGCGCCACCGGGCCGCCCCCCGGGCGGCCCCCCGGGCGGCCCGTCCAGGGACCACGACTACGCGCCGCCCGCACACGACCAGAGCCCGTCCCCCGCCCGGGACCAGGGACTGGCCCGGGAACGGGGTTTCGCGGCGCCGGGTTCGTACGTCCCCACGGCCCAGGCCTCTCCCGCGCCGACGCAGCACCCGGCGTACGCACCCATGGCGCAGGCAGCCGGTGCCCCGGCCGCGTACGCCCCTCGCCCGGGCCAGGGCTTCGGTCCGCCGACCCCGCTCCCCCCGCAGCCCGGTGCCGGTTTCGGTCCGCCCAGCTTCGTGGGGCCCGCCGCACCCGCCCCGGGTCCCGGCGGGAGGCGTCACAGGCGGACACTGCTCCTGCAGGTGACCGCCGCACTGCTCCTCGCTCTGTCGCTGACGGCGGGAGTGATCTGGGGTATGGCCCGGTACGACGGGACGCGGACGCCCGTAGCCCCGTACGGCGCCGGGGTCGGGCTCTCCGCACCGCTCAAGAAGGGCGACTGCGTACTGAGCGACCCGTCCCCCGCACCGTCCTCGGGTACCCCGCGTCTGCGACTGGATCCGAGCTGCGGAGCGCTGCGCCCCGACGGGCAGGTGATGGAGCTGTACAAGGCCCGCTCCTTCGAGGAGGCCGGCAGCGACGGACCGGACCAGTGCGCGGAGCGGACGAAGGCGACCGCCGACAAACTCGCCTGGCACGTCCAGAGCCTGGCCGTGGTGCCCACCCGCGAGGGCTTCGACGCCACCGGCGGGAACGTCGCATGCCTGCTGGTCGGGAAGCACGGTCCGGTGTACGGCAGGCTCGGCCCCCTCCGCCCGTACGGGATGACGTTCGAGGACGCGACCCAGATGCAGCAGGACGACTGCCTCGGCCATGCCCGCGGGGACGCGAGCGAATACACCCACTACGAACTCGTCTCCTGCGACCAGGACCATGTGGGCAAGGTCTTCCGGATCACGCACCTCACCACCCTCACACCCGGCAAGAAGCCCGATGCCGAGGCGGACGCACAATGCGCGGCCGACGCCCCGCCGCAGCGACTCGACTATCCCGCCGACACCTATGTGAGTCATGGCCTGCGCAGCACAGGACTGTGGAGGAAGGGGTACTACCTGGTGGTCTGCAGCATCGAGCGTCTGGACAAGTCCCTCATGCACGGAGGCGAGTAGCACACCCGGCCCTGGCGAACTACGTCCCTTCGGGTGAAAATGGGCGCAGGCCACGGCCCGCGTCGCGGACCCCGCCGGGAGAAGGGTGTACTGCGATGCCCGGTTCGACGAAGGCGATGGGGGTGCTCACCGTCGGCGGACTCGTCATGGTGACGGCCTACACGGTGGCGCTCGGCAGCAACGGCTGGCTGTGGTTCGGCTGGGTGGTGCTCGGTCTGCTCACCATCGGCATGGTGGCCTCGCGCAACGCCTGACCGCGCGCACGGGTCACTGTCACTCCCTGGGCAGCGGTCCCGCCGAGTGCACCCCCGGCTGGTACTTCGGCAGCCGGGCGGTGATCTTCATGCCCGCTCCCACCGCGGTCTCGATGACGAGGCCGTACTCGTCCCCGTACACCTGGCGGAGCCGGTCGTCGACGTTGGACAGTCCGATGCCGCCGGAGGGGCTCACCTCCCCGGCGAGGATCCGGCGCAGCCGGTCGGGGTCCATCCCGGTGCCGTTGTCCTCGATCACGACCAGCGCCTCGGCGCCCGCGTCCTGGGCGGTGATGCTGATGTGGCTCTTGTCGGTCTTGCCCTCCAGTCCGTGTTTGACGGCGTTCTCCACGAGGGGCTGGAGGCAGAGGAAGGGCAGCGCGACCGGCAGCACCTCGGGGGCTATCTGCAGGGTGACCGAGAGGCGGTCGCCGAAGCGGGCTCTGACCAGCGCCAAGTAGTGGTCGATGGCGTGCAGTTCGTCGGCGAGGGTGGTGAAGTCGCCGTGCCTGCGGAACGAGTAGCGCGTGAAGTCGGCGAATTCCAGGAGCAGTTCGCGGGCTCGCTCGGGGTCGGTGCGGACGAACGAGGCGATCACCGCCAGCGAGTTGAAGATGAAGTGCGGGGAGATCTGGGCGCGCAGGGCCTTGATCTCGGCCTCGATCAGACGGGTGCGGGACTGGTCGAGGTCGGCGAGTTCCAGTTGCACGGAGACCCAGCGGGCGACCTCACCCGCGGCCCGGACGAGGACGGCGGACTCGCGGGGCGCGCAGGCGACGAGCGCTCCGTGGACGCGGTCGTCGACGGTGAGCGGTGCGACGACGGCCCAGCGCAGGGAGCAGTCGGGCTCGTCGCACTTCAGCCGGAAGGCCTCGCCGCGGCCGGTCTCCAGGGGGCTGCCGAGCCGTTCCATGATCTCGGTGCGGTGGTGCTCCCCCAGACCGTCCCAGGCGAGGACGGTGTCCTGGTCGGTGAGGCACAGGGCGTCCGTGCCGAGCAGGGTGCGCAGTCGGCGGGCGGACTTGCGGGCGGTCTCGCCGGTGAGGCCCGCGCGCAGTGGGGGCGCGGCCAGCGAGGCGGTGTGCAGGGTCTCGAAGGTGGCGTGTTCGACGGGGGTGCCGAGGCCGCCGAGGTTCTCGGGCCGCGCGGTGCGCCTGCCGAGCCAGAACCCGGCGGCGAGCAGCGGGAGCACGGCGACGCACAGGCCCGCCAGGAATCCGCTCACGCCGTCACCGCCTCGCTCGACGATCCACTCACGCCTTGGCCTCCCCGCGTGCGTCGGCGTCCGCGCGCCTGTCTCCTCCGGCCAGTTCTTCCGGCAGGTGGAACCGGGCCAGGATCGCCGCCGTTCCGGACGGCACCCGTCCGGCCGTGGCCAGCGACACCAGGATCATGGTGAGGAATCCGAGCGGCACCGACCAGAGCGCGGGCCAGGCGAGCAGTGCGTGCAGCGCGCCCGAGCCCGGGTAGCCCGCCATGGTCGCGGCGACGGCGACGAAGGCGGCGCCGCCGCCGACGAGCATTCCGGCGGCCGCGCCCGGTGGGGTCAGCCGCCGCCACCAGATGCCGAGGACGAGCAGCGGGCAGAAGGAGGACGCGGACACGGCGAAGGCGAGTCCGACGGCGTCGGCGACGGGCAGTCCGCCGACGATCACGCTCGCCGCGAGGGGTACCGCCATGGCGAGCACGGTGCCCAGCCGGAAGTGGCGTACGCCGCGTGAGGGCAGCACGTCCTGGGTGAGCACCCCGGCCACCGCCATGGTCAGTCCGGACGCGGTCGACAGGAACGCCGCGAAGGCCCCGCCCGCCACCAGCGCGCCCAGGAGATCCGCGCCGAGCCCGCCGATCACGCGGTCGGGCAGCAGCAGGACGGCGGCGTCGGCGTTCCCGGTGAGGCTCAGTTCGGGGGCGTACAGGCGGCCGAGCGCCCCGTAGACGGGCGGCAGCAGGTAGAACGCGCCGATGAGGCCGAGGACGGCGACCGTGGTGCGGCGGGCCGCGACGCCGTGCGGGCTGGTGTAGAAGCGGACGACGACGTGCGGCAGTCCCATCGTGCCGAGGAAGGTCGCGAGGATCAGTCCGTACGTGGCGTACAGCGGGCGTTCCTCGCGGCCCGCCGCCAGCGAGGTCGACATGCCGCCGTTGCTGCCCCGGTCGGCCGCCGGGACAGGGTCGCCCTTGGCGAAGGTGAGCCGGGTGCCGCGCTCGATGCGGTGGACGCCCGAGCGGAGTCGGAGCCGCTCGCCGTCGTAGCGGTGGCCGTCGACCTTGCCGGTGGCCGTGACGCCCAGCGGGGCCGAGAGCCTCAGGTCGAGGCTGTCGTCGATACGGACGACGCGCTGTTCGCGGAAGGTCGCGGGTTCGGCGAAGGCCTGGCGCGGGGCGCCGTCGGCCTGCCAGGCGAGGACCAGGAAGAGTGCGGGGACCAGCAGGGCGGTGAGCTTGAGCCAGTACTGGAAGGCCTGTACGAAGGTGATGCTGCGCATGCCTCCGGCGGCGACGGTGGCGACCACGACGACCGCGACGAGCACCCCGCCGAACCAGTCGGGCGCGTCGGTCAGGACGGCCAACGTCAGCCCGGCGCCCTGTAGTTGGGGCAGCAGATACAGCCAGCCGACCCCGACCACGAAGGCTCCGGCGAGGCGTCGCACGGCCGGTGAGCCGAGGCGTGCCTCCGCGAAGTCGGGCAGGGTGTACGCGCCGGAGCGGCGCAGCGGGGCCGCGACGAACAGGAGCAGCACGAGATAGCCGGCCGTGTAGCCGACGGGGTACCAGAGCATGTCGGGGCCCTGGACGAGGACGAGGCCCGCTATGCCGAGGAAGGAGGCGGCGGAGAGGTACTCGCCGCTGATCGCGGCCGCGTTGAGCCGGGGGCCCACGGTGCGTGAGGCGACGTAGAAGTCGGAGGTGGTCCGGGAGATGCGCAGGCCGAACGCGCCGACCAGGACGGTCGCCACGACGACGAGGGCGACAGCGGGGACGGCGTAGTTCTGATTCACGGCTCAGCGGTCCTCGACCAGGCGCACGAAGTCCTTCTCGTTGCGTTCCGCGCGCCGCACGTACCAGCGGGCGAGCAGGACCAGGGGCGGGTAGACGCAGAAGCCGAGCACGGCCCACTCCAGGCTCGCGCCGTCCGGCATAGCGGCGAAGACCAGGGGCAGTGGCCCGACCAGCAGGACCAGTACGGCGAACACCACTAGCGCGGCGCGGAGTTGACTGCGCATCAGGGAGCGGACGTAGGTGTGGCCGAGCGTGGTCTGTTCGTCGATCTCGGTCCTGGGCCGGTAGTAGCCGGAGGTGCGGCGGGTGCGCCGGGGCACCCCGGTGACGACCACCCGGCGTTCGGTCGGGTCCTGCGGCACGCCGCTTCCCCCTCTCAGCTCGTGGTCCGGCGCATCAGCAGATCGCGCAGTTCGCGGGTGTGCCGACGGCTGACCTGGAGTTCGACGGAGTCGACGAAGACGCTCACGGCGCCCGCGTCCAGGCGGAGTTCGCCGATGTGGCGCAGGGCGACGAGATGGCGCCGGTGGATGCGGACGAAGCCGCGTGAGCGCCAGCGTTCCTCCAGGGTGGAGAGCGGGATGCGGACGAGATGGCTGCCCTGGGCGGTGTGCAGACGTGCGTAGTCGCCGTGTGCTTCGACGTGGGTGATGTCCTCGACGGCCACGAAGCGGGTGACGCCGCCCAGTTCGACGGATATGTGGTCCGGGTCGGGCTCGTGGACGGGTATCCGCGGTGCGGTGTCCTGGAGTTGGGCGGCCCGCCGGACGGCTTCGGCCAGCCGCTCCCGCCGTACCGGCTTGAGGACGTAGTCGACGGCCTTGAGGTCGAAGGCCTGGACGGCGAAGCCTTCGTGGGCGGTGACGAACACGACGAGCGGCGGTGCGGCGAAACCGGTGAGCAGCCGGGCGAGGTCGAGTCCGTCGAGTCCGGGCATGTGGATGTCGAGGAAGACGACGTCGATGGCTTCGGGCCCGCCGGGTCCGGATTCCAGGGCCCGGTTGATCCGGCGCAGCGCCTCGGTCGCGTCGCTCGCGCCCTCGGCGCTGGAGATCCGGGGATCGGCGTTCAGGAGGTAGAGGAGTTCCTCGAGGGACGGTTGTTCGTCGTCGACGGCGAGCGCGCGCAGCATGACAGTGGAGTGTAGGAGCGATCGGCATGCCTGGACATGTGCGGGACGTGGACGTCGCCGCCGGACATGCGGACGTTGTCGCTGGTTGCGTGGACGTTGTCGCTGGATACAGTGCCGCCATGAACAGCAAGCCCGCGATGTTCGACGAACTCGACCGCAAGATCATCACGGCCCTGATGGCCAACGCCCGGACGAGCTTCGCCGAGATCGGCACGGCGATCGGACTGTCGGCCACCGCGGTCAAGCGCCGTGTCGACCGGCTCCGCGAGACCGGTGTGATCACCGGGTTCACGGCCACGGTGAAGCCGACGGCGCTCGGCTGGCGCACGGAGGCGTACGTCGAGGTGTACTGCGAGGGCGCGGCGCCGCCCCGGCGGCTCGCGGAGGTGGTCCGCAACCATCCGGAGATCACCGCGGCCATGACGGTGACGGGCGGCGCGGACGCGCTGCTCCATGTGCGGGCCACGGATGTGGACCACTTCGAGGAGGTGCTGGAGCGGATCCGCACCGAGCCCTTCATCCGGAAGACGATCAGCTACATGGTGCTGTCGCACCTGCTGCCGGAGGCCCCGGAGGCGGGAGCCACCCACGCGGCCCCACAGGATGCAATGGACGCATCAAACCTGCGTTGACCTGAGTCATTACGCAGCGATGCTGCGCACACACGCAGCTCTCGTCTCTTGTCGCCCGTATCCCCCGTTTCCTACCTTGGAGGCACCCCCAGTCGACACCGCAGGAAGCGGAGGAACCTCTCTGTGCCTGACAGCCGTGTGCCGCGCCCTCGGCGCTTTCTCGTCTGTGAACCCAGACACTTCGCCGTGCAGTACGCGATCAATCCCTGGATGCATCCCGACGCCCACGTGGACGTCGATCTGGCCCGTGACCAGTGGGCGGCGCTGATCGGCGCCTACCGGGCCCACGGCCACACCGTGGACACCGTGGAACCCGTGGCGGATCTCCCGGACATGGTGTTCGCGGCGAACTCCGCGCTGGTCCTGGCGGGCCGGGTCTTCGGCTCGTACTTCCACGCGCCGCAGCGCCGCCCCGAGTCCACCGCGTACGAGACCTGGTTCAAGGCGGCCGGTTTCGACGTCTACCGTCCCGAATCCGTCTGCGAGGGCGAGGGCGACCTCGTCCCGGTGGGCCGGTACGTACTGGCCGGCACCGGATTCCGTACGACCCCCGAGGCGCACCGCGAGGTGCAGGAGTTCTTCGGTGTCCCGGTGGTCAGCCTCCAGCTGGTGGACCCGCGCTTCTACCATCTGGACACGGCGCTCTTCGTCCTGGACGACGGGCCCGAGGCGAACATCGCGTACTACCCGGAGGCGTTCTCGCCCGGCAGTCGCGAGGTCCTGGCCCGGCTCTTCCCGGACGCGGTGCTCGCGACCCGTGAGGACGCGTTCACCTTCGGCCTGAACTCCGTCTCCGACGGCCGCCACGTGTTCATCGCGCCGCGCGCCGAGGCCCTCGCCGACCGGCTCGCCCGCCACGGCTACGTCCCCGTCCCCGTCGACCTCTCCGAGTTCCACAAGGCCGGCGGTGGCATCAAGTGCTGCACCCAGGAGATCCGCTCATGACCGCTCCCGCCCGTACGCTCGCGTCCTCCGCCGCCGGTCCGCGCTCCTCCGCCGACCTGATCCGCGCCGAGGAGCCCGTCCTCGCACACAACTACCACCCGCTGCCCGTGGTCGTCGCCCACGCCGAGGGCACCTGGGTCGAGGACGTCGAGGGCCGCCGCTACCTCGACATGCTGGCGGGCTACTCGGCCCTCAACTTCGGCCACCGCAACCCGGTGCTGATCGACGCGGCCCATCGTCAGCTGGACCGGCTGACGCTCACCTCGCGCGCCTTCCACAACGACCGGCTGGCCCAGTTCGCCGAGTCGCTGGCCGAGTTGACCGGCCTGGACATGGTCCTGCCGATGAACACGGGCGCGGAGGCGGTGGAGAGCGCCATCAAGGTGGCCCGCAAGTGGGCGTACGAGGTGAAGGGCGTCGCGCCGGACCGGGCGACGATCGTGGTGGCCGCGGACAACTTCCACGGCCGTACGACGACGATCGTGAGCTTCTCCACGGACGAGACGGCCCGCGCCGGCTTCGGCCCCTTCACCCCGGGCTTCCGCGTCGTCCCGTACAACGACCTCGCCGCGCTGGAAGCGGCCGTCGACGAGACCACCGCGGCCGTGCTGATCGAGCCCATCCAGGGCGAGGCGGGCGTCGTCATCCCGGACGACGGCTACCTGACCCGTGTCCGGGAGCTGACCCGGCGCGCCGGCTGTCTGTTCATCGCGGACGAGATCCAGTCCGGCCTGGGCCGCACCGGCACCACGCTCGCCGTGGAACACGAGGACGTCGTCCCCGACCTGCTCCTCCTGGGCAAGGCGCTCGGCGGCGGCATCGTGCCGGTGTCGGCGGTGGTCGGCCGCCGGGACGTGCTCGGGGTGCTGCGGCCCGGTGAGCACGGCTCGACCTTCGGCGGCAATCCGCTGGCCGCGGCGGTCGGCTCCGCGGTCGTCGGACTCCTGGAGACCGGTGAATACCAGGGCAGGGCGGCCGAGTTGGGCGTGGTCCTGCGCAGTGGCCTGACGGCGCTCGTGGGCCGGGGCGTGGAGGGCTTCCGCTCTCGCGGGCTGTGGGCGGGCGTCGACATCGACCCGGCCATCGGCACCGGGCGCGAGATCAGCGAGGGCCTGATGCGCGAGGGAGTTCTGGTCAAGGACACCCATGGATCGACGATCCGGCTGGCCCCGCCGTTGACCATCACCGGTGAGGAACTCCACTCCGCCCTGGGCGCCTTGGAGAAGGTGCTGTCACAGGGGGTCTGACACCGGCGCCGGCGGCCGCCGGCGCCTTGGTGGGCACGCCGCGCTCCCCTCGCCCGGCCGCACCGCCGACGGGCGCCTGCCCCGGAACACCGGGGCAGGCGCCCGCGCCGCTCTGCGATCGACCTGTTGAGGAGTGCAGACAGGCGATCATTCGGCGGTGAGCTCCGCGAGTTGCTCGGCCGCTGTCGTGTTGCCCTGGTCGGCGAGGCGTCGCAGCTCGTCCATGTTGTCCTGTTCGGTCACGAGTTCGATCAGCTGGTCGGTGGCCGTGGTGTTGCCGCGGTCCGAGAGGCGGCGCAGTTCTTGGAGGTCGCCTTGCTCTGCGGCGAGTTGGATGAGCTCGTCGGTCGCGGTGGCGTTGCCCGCGTCCGCGAGGCGGCGCAGTTCGTTCAGATCGCCGAGTTCGGTGGCGAGTTCGATCAGCTCGTCGGTCGCGGAGGCGTCGCCGTGCTCGGCGCGTTCCCGCAAGGCAGACAGTTCGGGCTCGGTCATGACGGGCAACCTGTCCGTGGTTTCGCTCCGGGACCGGCCGGCCCTGGACTTTGTGCGGCTATGCGCGGGGGCGGGGCAGCTTTCCCGAGGCGCGCAGTGTGTCGCGGTGTGCGTGCCACTCGTCCACCAGCCTGGGCAGGCGGACGGCCAGGAACTCGGCCAGTGCGGCCATCTCTTCGAGTGGCGCGCGCCGCTCCGGTGGAGCGTCGGTGAGCAGTGCCAGCCCCTCCCTGAACAGCGCCGCGTGCTCCTTGTGGATGGCGGAGTCGAAGTTCCGCGGCTGCCGGTCGGCCGGATCGAGGCTCACCCGGTCCATGCGCTCGCCGGCGGCACGTGTGCGCCGCGCCGTCCCGTGGCTCTCGAGCAGCTTCACCGCACCGGTGATGGCACTCCGGCTCGCCAGCAGCGCCTGGCTCAGCTCGTCGATCGTCTGCTGAGGCGGATCGCAGACGAGCAGGTACCCCAACAGGCGCCCGGCCATCGGCGGAAACCCGTACTGGCGGGCGTAGAACCGCCCGACGTGGTCGGCGAAGATCAGCCGGCTGTCATTCGGCACCTCGCGTACCCGGCTCTCATTCGGCACCTCGCGAACCTAGCACCAATGACGGAGATGACACAGATTTGTGTCATCTCCGTCGCGGGCGACGGCGAAGCGCGGATGTTCAGTCGGTGACCGCGGTGGCTTCGACCTCCACCAGATGGTCGGGGACGTCCAGTGCCGCCACGCCGATCAGCGTGGCCGGCGCCATCGGGGTGATCCCCAGCTTCGCGGAGGCCCGCGCGACTCCCTCCAGGAACAGGGGCATCTTGTCGGGGGTCCAGTCGACGACGTAGGCGGTCAGCTTCGCCACATCGTCGAAGGAAGCACCGACCTCGGCCAGCGCGGTGCCGACGTTGAGGTAGCTCCGCTCGACCTGAGCGGCGAGGTCACCTTCGCCGACCGTGACCCCCTCGGCGTCCCAGGCGACCTGCCCGGCGACGAAGACCAGCTTCGACCCGGTCGCGATCGACACCTGCCGGTACACCGGGATCTTCGGCAATCCGCCGGGGTTCACCAGGGTGATGGCCATGTTGCCTGCCTCCTTGTCATGAGGGCCCGTGGCTCGCGTCCACCGAGCCACGAGACCCTCGGTCTCTTGTGGTTACTCGGGAACTGTAGGAGAGTGGCCGCTGACCTGGAAGAACGCACTTTTCAGTGACTGGGGAACCTTATGGTGACCAAGCAGTTCAACGGTTCGCCCGAGGATGCGGACCTGAGGCGCGCGGACTCTTTGGCGCGGGAGATCTTCTCCGACGTCGCCAACAAGTGGGCGTTCCTGATCATCGAGGCTCTCGGTGAACGCACCCTGCGCTTCACCGAGCTGCGCGACGAGATCGAGGGCATCAGCCACAAGATGCTCACCCAGAACCTGCGCATGCTGGAGCGCAACGGCCTGGTCGAGCGCCGCGTGCACCCCACCGTGCCGCCGCGGGTCGAATACACCCTCACCGAATCGGGCCAGGGTCTTCGCGCCACGGTCGACGCCATGTGCGGCTGGACCCAGCGGTACCTCAGCCACATCGAGGCCGCCCGCCGCCGCTTCGACGCCTGACGGCTGGAGCACTCACCCGCGCGACCGTCACGTTGGACGGACGCTCACCTCCCCGCCAGGCGCTTCCATGTGCCCTCAAGGCGATTGGTCGGCCACCGGGTACGGGACGAAGGTGCTGTCGTTCTCGTCGATTCTCAGTCGCCGGCCGAGTGGGGGTGCGGCACGCTGGGGGCAGTCGGTGCGTTCGCAGCTGCGGCAGCCCATGCCGATGGGGGTAGCCGCGGCGGCGTTGCCGAGGTCGAGTCCGTCGGCGTAGACGAGGCGTGCGGCGTGGCGGATCTCGCATCCCAGGCCGATGGCATAGGTCTTGCCGGGTTCGCCCCAGCCTCCGCGGTGGCGGGTCAGGGCCCGTGCCGTCCACAAGTAGCGCTGACCGTCGGGCATTTCGGCGATCTGGACGTGGATGCGGCCGGGGGCCGCGAACGCCTCGTAGACGTTCCACAGAGGGCAGGTGCCACCGGCCCGGGAGAAGTGGAAGTCGGTCGCGGACTGCCGTTTGGACAGGTTGCCGGCCCGGTCGACCCGGACGAAGGAGAAGGGAACTCCGCGCAGCCGCGGGCGCTGGAGGGTGCTCAGACGGTGGCAGACGGTCTCGTAGCCGAGGCCGTACCGGTCGGTGAGGCGTTCGATGTCGTACCGCACCTCCTCCGCCGCCGCGTGGAAGGTGCGGTAGGGCAGGATCAGCGCGGCGGCGAAGTAGTTGGCGATGCCGATCCGGGCCAGCGCGTGCGACGGTGAACCGGCGGGAAAGTCGGTGGCGGCCTGACGGTCGAGTTCGTCGCCGTACTCGAGCAGGGCGAGCTGGGTCGCCAGCCGGAACGCCCGCTGACCGGGTCGCAGACGGCCCGACAGATGGAGAGTGCGGGACGCCTCGTCGTAGTGATGCAGGCGATCGCCGGATTCGGCGGCCGACCGCACGCCGTGCCCGTCGGCGAGCCGCTCGGTGAGCGCCCGCACCACCTCGCCGGGCCGGATGCCGATGTCCTCCGCGAGTCGCTCGGCCGCGAGGTCGGTGTCGTGAAGGTAGTTCTGGCGACGGTAGAAGAAGTCCCGGATCTCCTCGTGGGGCGAGCGGGGTGCCTCCTGCGTGCCGTCCCGGCCGTCCGCGGCTCCGGCGAGCCGCTCGGTGAGGGCCTGGTTGCGACGCCCCAGGTCGAGCAGGAACGCGGCGACCGCGGGCATGCGCGAGGCGAGGTCCGCGAGGTCGGACGCGGACACCCGGTCTTCGGTGATCTCTCCTGCCAGTGCTTCCCGCAGGTCCGCGACCAGCCGGGTCGTGTCGCGCTCCGAGAAGAAGCCGGGGTCGACACCGAAGGCTTCGGTCAGCTTCAGCAGGACCGGCACGGTGAGCGGCCGGGAGTCGTGTTCCATCTGGTTCAGATAGCTGGGCGAGATGCCGAGGACCCGGGCCAGCTCGGCCTGGCTCATCCGGCGCTCCTCACGCAACCGCCTCAGCCGCGCCCCCGCGTAGGTCTTTCCCACCGTGCTCCTCCGTTGCTCCGGACGGCCGTCAGCGTAAGCGAGATCCGCCCATCGCGCCCTTCGCAAACTTGGCAAAAGCGCTCTCGAAGATTCACAGAAGTTGGCATACGTCCACGGTTGTTGGCACTCAGTGCCAGTGCCAGAGTTCCAGTGCGGCCCGCCGGACCTTCAGCGGTCGGCACCCAGAACCGGGCGCGATTCATGCCCTGACGTCGGAGATCCCGGCATCGGTGCCGTCCGCACGACAGCATTGCTCGGCTCCGCTCAGCGACGGGCGGCGAGCCGCACTTCCGAATTAGACACGCAGTGCCACTCCCTCGCTCAGTGACGTCGGGGATTGGCAGACCGGACCATCGAGGGAGACGGTGAAGGCCATGACAGAGCCCAAGACGACTACGGCCGAGGAGCTCACGCGGCGCTGGGCCACCGATTCCCGCTGGCAGGGCATCGAGCGCACGTACAGCGCGCAGGACGTCGTACGGCTGTCCGGCAGCGTCCGTGAGGAGCACACCCTGGCCCGGCGCGGCGCGGAGCGTCTGTGGCGGCAGCTGCACGAGCGGGACTACGTCCACGCGCTCGGCGCCCTGACCGGCGGCCAGGCCGTGCAGCAGGTCAGGGCCGGGCTCCAGGCCATCTATCTGTCCGGCTGGCAGGTCGCCGCCGACGCCAACCAGGCCGGGCACACCTACCCCGACCAGAGTCTCTACCCCGTCAACTCCGTTCCCCAGGTCGTCCGGCGCATCAACAACGCGCTGCTGCGCGCCGACCAGATCGCCACCGCGGAGGGCGGCGCGGACACCACCGACTGGCTGGCCCCGATCGTCGCCGACGCGGAGGCCGGATTCGGCGGCCCGCTCAACGCATTCGAGCTGACCAAGGCGATGATCGCGGCCGGCGCGGCGGGCATCCACTACGAGGACCAACTGGCCTCGGAGAAGAAGTGCGGCCACCTCGGCGGCAAGGTCCTCGTGCCCACCTCCCAGCACATCCGCACCCTCAACGCGGCCCGGCTCGCGGCCGACATCGCCGACGTGCCGACACTCGTCATCGCGCGCACCGACGCGCTGGCCGCCACGCTGCTCACCAGCGATGTGGACGAGCGCGACGCCGAGTTCGTCACCGGCGAGCGCACGGCGGAAGGCTTCTACCGTGTGCGGGGCGGGATGGCGCCGGTCATCGCCCGTGGTCTCGCCTACGCCCCGTACGCCGACCTGATCTGGGTCGAGACCGGCACCCCCGACCTGGCACAGGCCCGCGAGTTCGCCGAGGCCGTCCACGCCCGGTATCCGGACCAGATGCTCGCCTACAACTGCTCGCCGTCCTTCAACTGGAAGGCCGCTCTGGACGACGACCGGATCGCCAAGTTCCAGCGGGAGCTGGGTGCGATGGGATACCGCTTCCAGTTCATCACGCTGGCCGGGTTCCACTCCCTCAACCACGGCATGTTCGACCTGGCCCGTGGCTACGCCGAGCACGGTATGACCGCCTATGTCGACCTCCAGGAACGGGAGTTCGCCGCGCAGAAGCACGGCTTCACCGCCGTCAGGCACCAACGCGAGGTCGGCACCGGCTACTTCGACCTGGTCTCCACGGCCGTCAACCCGGCCTCCTCCACGACCGCCCTGGCCGGCTCCACGGAGGAGGAGCAGTTCCACTAGGCCCCGCAAGGTCGCCCGCGCGCACCCTCCCATGACCGGGCGGAAGCCGGGCGACCGTCCCGTCCGGCTCCCGTTCCGCTCCCCCTCCCCCCTCCCCCCGATCAGGAGATCCTGATGTCCACCAGCGCACCGACCCGCCCCGTCCGCGTCCTCGCGGCACCGGGCGACCGGCACCACGAGATCCTCACCCCCGCCGCCCTGGACTTCCTCGGCCGTCTCGCCGACGCCTTCGTCGGACGTCGCCAGGAACTCCTGAAGGAACGCAGGCGGCAGGCCATACGGCTCGCGGCCGGAGCCCCGCTCGACGTCCCCCTCGCCACCGCCGCCGTCCGTGCCGACCTCACCTGGCGGGTGGCCGCGCCGGCTCCCGGACTGACCGACCGCCGCGTGGAGATCACCGGGCCGCCCGACCGCCGTACGACCGTCGACGCGCTCAACTCCGGAGCCCGGGTGTGGATGGCGGACTTCGAGGACGCCACCTCACCCACCTGGGACAACGTCATCGGCGGTCAGCTCAACCTGCTCGATGCCATCGACCGCCGGATCGACTTCACCGCCGAGGAGGGCAAGGAGTACCGGCTGGGCGAACGGCTCGCCACCATCATGGTGCGCCCGCGCGGCTGGCACCTGACGGAGGAGCACCTGGAGTTCGACGGCCGACCCGTGCCCGCCTCCCTCGTCGACTTCGGCCTGTACTTCTCGCCGAAGTGTGCGCGCGGGCCGGGCTGGACACCGTCGTGTGCGAGGTGGACGCGGTCGCCGCCCGCGCCGCACGCGACCGGGTGGCGGCCTCGTTGGACCGCGCGGTGGAGCGCGGCAAGCTGGCGCGAGCCGCGGCACGGGACGCGCTCGACCGGTTGGTCTTCTCCGGCAGCCTCGAAGACCTGGCCGACCGGCAGCTCGTCGTCGAGGCCGTCGTGGAGAACGTCGACGCCAAGACGGAGATCTTCACCGCGCTGGACAAGATCGTCGAGTCCCCGGACGCGGTCCTGGCGAGCAACACCTCCTCCCTGCCCGTCATGCGCCTCGGCAGGGCGACCCGCCGCGCCGACCGCGTCCTCGGCCTGCACTTCTTCAACCCCGTGCCCGTGCTGCCGCTGGTGGAGGTCGTGACCTCCCTGCACACAGCCCCCGAAACGGTCGGCGCCGTCGAGGACTTCGCCACCCGGACCCTGGGCAAGACCGTCATCCGCTCCCAGGACCGCGCCGGCTTCGTCGTCAACGCCCTGCTCATCCCCTACCTGCTGTCGGCCGTCCGCATGACGGAGTCCGGCTTCGCCTCCGCCGCCGACGTCGACACGGGTATGGAACTGGGCTGCGCCCACCCCATGGGCCCGCTGAAACTGGCCGACCTGATCGGCCTCGACACCGTCGCCTCGATCGCGGAGTCCCTGTACGACGAGTTCAAGGAACCCCTCTACGCGCCGCCCCCGCTGCTCCAGCGGATGGTGGAGGCGGGGCTGCTGGGCCGCAAGACCGGCCGCGGGTTCCACGTGTACGGCCAGGAGTGAGCATCCCGGCGCGACCGGGCCGAGGAGCCCGGACCGTGTGTCCCGGCTCACCGTCCGAATGCCGGACGTGATCCGCCGCGCCGGGTGAGTGCCCCATAGGCTGGCCTGTGCAACTGGTTCGCCCCGTCCGCCAGGCGGGATGCGTCGCAAGAGGGAACCCGGTGGGAATCCGGGACTGCCCCGCAGCGGTGAGTGGGAACGACCGCCGTCATACGCACTGGGTCCGGTGAACAGGACCTGGGAAGCGACGGCCACTAGGTGTCCTCCGTCCGAAGGATGTGCCCGCGAGTCCGAAGACCTGCCCGTTGCCCGCGCGCGACCCCTCGTGCGCGGACATCCCGGTGACCTCGTGGGCGGGTCGGCGTATCTATCGGGCGGACGACCGCGCTGAGCCGCGTGGGGGTCGTTCCCGTCCGGTTCGTCACCCCTTCGCGCCCTCGTCCCGTCCCGGGATCCCAGGGAGATATCTCGCGAAGGAGATTTCCGTGACAGCGAAGTCCGCAGCCGCGGCGGCACGGGCCACCGTGTACGGCTACCCCCGCCAGGGACAGGGCCGGGAGCTGAAGAAGGCGATCGAGGGCTACTGGAAGGGCCGCGTCGACGCCGACGCCCTCCGGGCCACCGCCACCGAACTGCGCCGGACCAACTGGGGGCAGCTGGCCGAGGCCGGCATCCACGAGGTACCCACCGGCGACTTCTCGTACTACGACCACGTCCTGGACACCAGCGTCATGGTCGGCGCGATCCCCGAACGCCACCGCGCCGCCGTCGAGGCCGACGCGTTGGACGGCTACTTCGCGATGGCGCGCGGCACCCAGGACGCGGCGCCGCTGGAGATGACGAAGTGGTTCGACACCAACTACCACTATCTGGTGCCCGAGTTGGGTCCCGACACCGCCTTCACGGCCGATTCCACCCAGCAGGTCGCCGCGTTGGGCCAAGCCCTCGCCCTCGGCCTCACCGCGCGCCCCGTCCTCGTGGGCCCCGTCACCTATCTCCTGCTCGCCAAGCCCGCGCCGGGTGTGGCCGCGGACTTCGATCCGCTGACGCTCCTCGACCGGCTGCTGCCCGTGTACGCCCAAGTCCTCACCGACCTCCGCACGGCCGGCGCCGAGTGGGTGCAGCTCGACGAGCCGGCCCTGGTCCAGGACCGTACGCCCGCCGAGCTGAACGCCGCCGCACGCGCCTACCGCGACCTGGGCGGGCTCACCGACCGCCCGAAGCTGTTGGTCGCCTCGTACTTCGACCGGCTCGGTGACGCGCTGCCCGTGCTCGCCAAGGCTCCGGTGGAGGGCCTGGCGCTCGACTTCACCGAGGCCGCCGCCGCCAACCTGGACGCGCTCGCCGCCGTGGGCGGACTGCCCGGCAAGCGTCTGGTCGCCGGTGTCGTCAACGGGCGCAACATCTGGGTCAACGACCTGGAGAAGTCCCTCGCCACCCTCGGCACCCTGCTCGGACTGGCCGACCGGGTCGACGTGGCCGCCTCCTGCTCGCTGCTGCACGTCCCGCTCGACGCCACCGCCGAGCGGGACATCGAGCCGCAGATCCTGCGCTGGCTCGCCTTCGCCCGCCAGAAGACCGCCGAGATCGTCACCCTCGCCAAGGGCCTCGGGGGCGGCACCGACACCATCGCGGCCGAACTCGCCGCCAACCGGGCCGACCTGGCCTCGCGCGCCGGCTCGGCGCTCACCCACGACCCCGCGGTACGCGCCCGCACCGCGGCCGTCACGGCCACCGACGGCCGCCGCTCCCAGCCCTACCGCGAGCGGGCCGCCGCCCAGCGCGCCCACCTGCGGCTGCCCCTGCTGCCGACCACCACCATCGGCTCCTTCCCGCAGACCACCGAACTGCGCACCGCGCGGGCGGACCTGCGCGCGGGACGGATCGACAGCGCCGGATACGAGGACCGCATCAGGGCCGAGATCGGCGAGGTGATCTCCTTCCAGGAGAAGACCGGCCTCGACGTCCTCGTGCACGGCGAGGCCGAACGCAACGACATGGTCCAGTACTTCGCCGAACAGCTCACCGGGTACCTCGCCACGCAGCACGGCTGGGTCCAGTCCTACGGCACCCGCTACGTACGCCCGCCGATCCTGGCCGGCGACATCTCCCGCCCGGAAGCGATGACGGTGCGCTGGACGACGTACGCCCAGTCCCTCACCACCAAGCCGGTCAAGGGCATGCTCACCGGCCCGGTCACCATGCTCGCCTGGTCCTTCGTCCGTGACGACCAGCCCCTCGCCGACACCGCCCGACAGGTCGCCCTCGCCCTGCGCGACGAGGTGAACGACCTCGAGGCTGCCGGGACTTCGGTCATCCAGGTGGACGAACCCGCGCTGCGCGAGACCCTGCCCCTGCGCGCCTGCGACCATCCGGAGTATCTGGCGTGGGCCACCGAGGCGTTCCGCCTCACCACCGCGGGCGTACGCCCGGACACCCAGATCCACACCCACATGTGCTACGCCGAGTTCGGCGACATCGTCCAGGCCATCGACGACCTCGACGCCGACGTCATCAGCCTGGAGGCCGCCCGCTCCCACATGCAGGTCGCCCGCGAACTCGCCGGACACGGCTACCCGCGCGAGGCCGGACCCGGCGTGTACGACATCCACTCCCCACGCGTACCCGGCGCTGACGAGGCGGCGTCTCTGCTGCGCAGGGGACTTGAGGCCATCCCCGCGGAACGACTGTGGGTCAACCCCGACTGCGGCCTGAAGACCCGCGCCTGGCCCGAGACCCGGGCCTCGCTGGAGAACCTGGTCACCGCGGCCCGGACGGTCCGCACGGAGCTGTCCGCGTCCTGAGCCCGTACGGCGGGCCGGGAGAGCACGCCCACCACTTTCCCGGCCCGCCGGCGACCCACCGCACCACAAGCCCCGCGCCCGCACGGAGGCCGGTGACTCACGGGCGCCAGTACAACGCGGGGTCGGGGTGGTTGGTGAAGCCGAGTTCGCGGTACAGCGGTTCGCCCTCGGCGGAGGCGTACAGGTCCACTCGGGCGACCTCACGTTCCTCGAACCAGTCGAGCAGGCTCCGCATGATCGAGCGGCTGTGACCGCGGCGCCGGTACGACGGGTCGGTGACCACGCCGATCACATGCCCGATCCGGCCGTTGCGCAGATGCGGGCCGGGCAACCGCTGCTCGATGGTGGCGATCCCACAGGCGGCCAGGCCACGGTCGCCGTCGCTGTCACCGTCCCGGTCACCGTCACCGTCCACCACGAGGATGCGCACGGCATCCGCGGTCAGCTGTTCCTTCAGCACCACGGCCAGGGCGTCCAGCCAGTCGTCGTCCGCCGACGCGGGGCTGAAGAAGTGACCGCCGAGGTTCTCGAACAGCAGGGCCCGCAGACGTACGAGCTCCACCAGGTCGTACTCCACCGCCTGCCGCACGGCCGGCCCGTTTCCTTTGCGTTGTCCCATGCCGACCAGACTGATGTAATGGTCTTATGCACCTCAACCCTTACGGCGAGGATGCCGTGAACCTGGCCGCCGATCTGGCCAACCGACGCCCGGCCGGCGCCGAGGAGCTCGCGGACCGCTGCCGCGCCGCCGGGCTGGTACTGGAGAGCCCGGCCACTCCCCAGGACCTCGACCGCGCCCAGGACGCGCTGGAGGCGTGGGAGAAGGTCGTCGATGCCACCGACGAACACGAGCGCGCCGAGCTGGTCAACCGGATGCTGGCGGCGGCCGCCGCCCACCCCCGGATGACCAACCACGCCGGCAGCGGCTGGCATCTGCACTTCCGCGACGACCGGCAGACACTCGGCTCCGTACTGTTCTCACTCATCGCCGTGGGCACCGCACTGCACCTGACCGGACGGGGCATGCACCGCCTCCGACGCTGCGCCGTGAGCGAGTGCACCACGATCTTCGCCGACACCTCCCGCACCGGACGTCGGCGGTACTGCTCCGCACGCTGCGCCAACCGCGACGCGGTACGCCGCCACCGGGCACGCGGCGTTTGACGAGCGTCAGGAGCCGCCCCTATCCCCCACGTGGCCAGTAGAGCATCCTCAGGGATGAAGTCCGGAAGAACGCGGCCCCAGAGCCTATTCGGTAGAGTTGGAGAGACACCGTGTTTTACTACGTGCTCAAATACGTGCTTCTGGGTCCACTGTTGAGGCTGGTGTTCCGGCCTCGGATCGAGGGCCTTGAGCACATACCGGCGTCGGGTCCCGCCATCGTGGCCGGCAACCATCTCTCGTTCTCGGACCACTTCCTGATGCCCGCGATCCTGAAGCGGCGGATCACCTTCCTGGCGAAGGCCGAGTACTTCACGGGGCCCGGTATCAAGGGACGGCTGACGGCCGCCTTCTTCCGCAGCGCCGGGCAGATCCCGGTGGACCGCTCCGGCAAGGACGCGGGCCAGGCCGCGATCCGCGAGGGACTGGGCGTGCTGCGCAGGGACGAACTGCTCGGCATCTACCCGGAGGGGACGCGTTCGCACGACGGGCGCCTCTACAAGGGCAAGGTCGGCGTCGCGGTCATGGCGCTGAAGGCCGGGGTTCCGGTCATCCCCTGTGCCATGATCGGCACCTTCGAGGCGCAGCCGCCGGGCCAGAAGATCCCGAGCCTCCACCCCGTGGTGATCCGCTTCGGGAAGCCCCTCGACTTCTCCCGCTACGCCGGGATGGAGAACGAGAAGGCCATCCTGCGCGCCGTCACCGACGAGATCATGTACGCCATCCTCACCCTCTCCGAGCAGGAGTACGTCGACCGGTACGCGGCCGTCGTCAAGGCGGAGGAGGCGGCCGAGGTCTCGGCCCAGGCCCGCAAGTTCCCCCGGATACCGTTGAGTTGACAGACGCGCGACAGGCAAAAGGGGCGGCCGGGGATCCGGCCGCCCCTCTGTGCGTGGGGTGTTACGGGGTCGGCGTGGCGTGCGGGGTGCACGTCACATCGGCCGCGTCCGTCTTGCCCGTGAGCAAGTAGGAGTCCACCCGGGTGTTGATGCACGGGTTGACCAGGCCGGTCACACCGTGCGAGCCCGCACCGTTCTCGGTGATCAGGCGGGAGCCCTTGAAGCGCTTGTGCAGTTCGACGGCGCCGGGGTACGGAGTGGCGGCGTCACGCGTGGACTGCACGATCAGGACGGCGGGCAGGCCCTTGCCGGTCTTGACGTTCACCGGGGTCTGCTGCTTGACCGGCCAGGTCGCGCAGGGCAGGTTCATCCACGCGTTGGCCCACGTCATGAACGGGTAGCTCTTGTGGAGCTTCGTGTTGTCCTTGTCCCACTTCGACCAGCTGGTGGGCCACTTGGCGTCGGTGCACTCGACGGCCGTGTAGACGGCGTTGCCGTTCTCCGAGGCGATGTTGCCCGCGGTGTCGGACATGTCGGGGGCGGCGGCGTCGACGAGTGCCTGGGTGTCACCGGCGACGTACTTGCTGAACGCCGTGGCGACCGGCACCCACGACGAGTCGTAGTACGGGGCGCTCTGGAAGAAGGAGATCAGTTCGGCGGGGCCGACGACGCCACCGAGCGGGCTCTTCTTCGCGGTGGCCCGCAGCTTCAGCCACTGGTCCTGGACCTTGGCGCGGGTGTCGCCGAGGTGGAAGGCGGTGTCGTTCTTGGCGACCCAGTCCTCCCAGTCCTTCCAGCGGCCTTCGAAGGCGATGTCCTGCTCCAGGTTGGCCTGGTACCAGATGTTCTCCTTCGCCGGGTTGACGACACTGTCGACGACCATGCGACGGACGTGGCCCGGGAACAGGGTGCCGTAGACGGCGCCGAGGTAGGTGCCGTAGGAGACGCCCAGGTAGTTGAGCTTCTTCTCACCGAGTCCGGCCCTGATGACATCCAGGTCGCGGGCGGTGTTGGGCGTGGTCATCTGCGCCAGCATCGCCTTGCCGCTGCGCTTGGCGCAGCCGTCCGCGTACGCGGCGGCGAGCTTGCGCTGGACGCGCTTGTCGGCCTCGGAGTCCGGGACCGGGTCGGCCTTGGGCGCCTTCACGAACTCCTGAGGGTCGATGCAGGAGATCGGGGCGGAGTGGCCGACACCGCGCGGGTCGAAGCCCACGAAGTCGTACGCCTTCGAGGTGTTCACCCACAGGGGGTTCTTGGTGGTGACGCGGCGCGGGAAGCGCATGCCCGAACCGCCGGGGCCACCCGGGTTGTAGACGAGCGCGCCCTGGCGCTCCGCCTTGGTCCCGGTGTTCCCGATGCGGTCGACGGCGAGCTTGATCTGCTTGCCGTAGGGGTGGGCGTAGTCGAGCGGGACGGAGACCCAGCCGCACTGGATCGGCTTCTCGAAGCCCCAGTCCGCAGGGCAGTCCTGCCAGTTGATCCCGGCCTTCGCGGCCCGGGCGGCGGCGATCGCCGCGCCGCGGGCCTCGCGGTCCTGACCGTGACGCGAGTCGGCGGTGGCCGACGGCGCCGCGACGGCTCCGGCTATCAGGGTCGCCGTGACGAGTGCTCCGGCCGAAGCGAACGCGGTCAGGCGTCTCGTCGGTCTCTTAGCCCTCAAGTGGGACCTCCCCGTACATCGTTGCGATTGGTACGGGGATCCTTTCTGCTGTGAGGTCCCTGAGAACAGGGGTGACCGGCCTTCTTTACCATTCCGATAACCGGAGTACCAAGTCCCGTTGAGCGGAGAGTACTTGTCGACTTATCGGTCGAGTGCGCGCAATGCCTCGTCCAGTACCCGCCGCAGTCGCAGCGCGTCCGGCGCCAGGGCGCTCACCAAGGCCGCGGGGCCGGCGAGCGGCATGACGGCCGCGTACTCCTCCAACAGCCGCGCCTGCGGCGGCTCGCTCTCGAACTCCGGTCGTACGACGACGAGTTGACCCAGCGCCCGATGCCCGCCGAGCCCCGCGGGACCGTCCCAGCCGCCGGGTGCCCCGGGGCCGCACGACAGCTCCTGGTCCAGCAGCGGCCGTCCGTCGAGCCGTACGGTAAGACGACTGGTGAGCCGTCCGGGTTGCTCGCCGACGCGCCCGAGTACCTGCTCCTCCCGGAAGACGAGGCGAGCGCCCGACCGGAGCTCGACGCGCGAGGACACGTACAGGTCGCTCCCCTGGGCGGAGATCAACTGCTCGGGCAGCCAGCGCAGTTCACCCCCGCCGGACACGTCGAGCCGCACGTCGTAACGGGCCTCGCCCTTGGCCTGTCCCGGCAGGGCGATGGTCGCGGCGGCCGATCCGACGTGCAGCCGGGCCCCCTCCCCCACCTCCGCCTCCACGGCGAGTCGGTCACCGCCGAGCGGCCCGCTCATCGCCCCGACGAGCATGACGCGTGCCTCGTCCCCGCTCGCCCGGGTGCGCCGCAGGGCGAGCGGCCCCTCTCCCTCCAGCACGGGCAGCGCGGTACCGCCGCGCCCGTCGGCCCGTGCCCCGATCCGTGCGGTGGCCCGCACTCCCGCTGTGGTCATGCCGTCCACGCGGCCAGCCGTTCCCGCACCCAGTCGGCGACGGCCGTCACCCCGGCCTCGGTCCGCAGCGACTGGAAGACGACGGGCAGCTCATCGCGCTGCGCCTTGGCGTCGGCGGCCATCCGCCCCAGGTCGGACCCCACGTACGGCGCGAGGTCGGTCTTGTTGACGACGAGCAGGTCGGCGGTGGTGACACCGGGCCCGCCCTTGCGCGGAATGTCGTCCCCGCCCGCCACGTCGATGACGAAGACCTGCGCGTCCACGAGTCCCTTGGAGAACGTCGCGGTGAGGTTGTCGCCCCCGGACTCGACGAGGATGAGGTCCAAGGGGCCCACCTCGTCCTCCAGGTCCTCCACCGCTTCGAGGTTCGCGGAGATGTCGTCCCGGATCGCGGTGTGCGGGCACGCCCCCGTCTCCACGGCGGTGATCCGCTCCGGGGGGAGCACGGCCTCCCGCAGCAGGAACTCGGCGTCCTCCCGGGTGTAGATGTCGTTCGTGACGACCGCGAGCGACAGCTCGTCCCGCAGCGCCCGGCAGAGCGCGGCGACGGTCGCCGTCTTCCCGGACCCGACGGGGCCGCCGAGCCCGATGCGCAGAGCGCGCCGCGCGC
Source organism: Streptomyces sp. RLB3-17 (assembly GCF_007113425.2). NCBI lineage: Bacteria > Bacillati > Actinomycetota > Actinomycetes > Kitasatosporales > Streptomycetaceae > Streptomyces > Streptomyces sp. RLB3-17. Next base: position 2,346,167 of record NZ_CP041610.2, read on the forward strand.
CGTCGGGCCGTCGGGCGTCGGCGCTGACGGCCAAGGCCCCGTCGTGGGAGTGATCGTGGTCGAGATGCATGATGGCGGCTCCAAAGTGTTGTTCAGCCCGGGCCGGCACCAACCAGCCCGTCCGGCGTTTGAGGACGAGGCCGTTCAGGCCGATCGGGGGTCTGGGGGCGGAGCCCCCAGGGGACGGGAACGGGGGGCGATCCACCTACGACGCGAAGAGCCGTACAGCCCAAGCGGCATGCGCCTGCGCACTGATCTCCAGCAACGGCGCCGACGCCGAGGGCAACGCGTCGACCCCACCGTCGACCACGTTCCGCGCCGCGTCGGCCGCCGCACGCGCCACGACGTCCAGCTCCGGCGCGAGCCGGGCCAGCACCCCGGTGGCATCGAACGGATCAAGGCTCAGCAACCGCACGGTCGCGGTCGCCGGACCACTGACGCTCTCGTACGCGGAGCAGTACGCGGCGTCCTCGGGTCCGAGCCCGGCGGCCCGCGCCGTCAGCCCCAGTACGACCGGCTGATGCGCTCCCTTGGGAAAGGCCCGTGCCAGCGCGTCCAGTTCCCGGGACGGCCAGGTCGCCCGAGCCGCCCGCATCAGCTGCCGTCCGAGCCGCCTCGCGGCGACCCGCAGAGCCGGCGAGGGCGTGCGCGCGTCCGCGGCAGAGTCCAGCAGCGCCGGATCGACCCCGAGCGCGGCCGCCGCGGCCAGGGCGGCCGATACCAGCCCCGCCGTGTTGAGGCGCCCCCGGCAGAAGTCCTCCAGGCTCGCCGCCCCGCTGATCCGCCCGGCCTTGACCGCCGCCTCGGCCCCGCCGGAGTGGGCGTGCCCTCCGGCGGGGAAGCGGCCGTCGGCCAGAACGAGTAGTGCCGCGCGGGACATCAGAAGAGGAAGTAACGCTGGGCCATGGGCAGTTCGGAGGCCGGGGTGGCCTCGACCAGCTCCCCGTCGATGTGCACGGCGAAGCTGTCGGGATCGACCCGTACCCGCGGCCGGGCGTCGTTCTCCCGCATGTCGGCCTTGGTCACCCCACGCGTCGACTCGATCGCCACGAACCGCTTCCCCAGCGAGAGCCGCTCCGGCAGTCCGTCCTCGATGGCGAGCGGCGCCACGAAGTTGAACGAGTTCGAGGCGGGTGCCCGTCCGATCGCCCCGAACATCGGCCGGGGCAGGATCGGCTGCGGTGTCGGGATGGACGCGTTGGCGTCGCCCATCTGCGCGTACGCGATCTGCCCGCCCTTGATGACGAGCTGCGGCTTGACCCCGAAGAACGCGGGCTCCCACAGCACGAGGTCGGCCAGCTTGCCGGTCTCGACGGAGCCGATCTCGCGGGCGAGGCCCTGCGCGAGCGCCGGGTTGATCGTGTACTTGGCGACATAGCGACGTACGCGGTGGTTGTCCGCGCGCCCGTCACCGGGGAGGGCGCCGCGCCGCCGCTTCATCACGTGGGCCGTCTGCCAGGTCCGCATGATGACCTCGCCGACCCGGCCCATCGCCTGCGCGTCGGACGAGATGATCGAGATGGCGCCCAGGTCGTGCAGGATGTCCTCGGCCCCGATGGTGGAGGGCCGGATGCGGGACTCGGCGAAGGCCAGGTCCTCCGGGACGGCCGCGTTGAGGTGGTGGCAGACCATCAGCATGTCGAGGTGTTCCTCGGCGGTGTTGACGGTGTACGGCCGGGTCGGGTTGGTGGAGCTGGGCAGTATGTGCGGCTCGGAGACCACGGTCATGATGTCCGGCGCGTGCCCGCCGCCCGCACCCTCGGTGTGGTAGGCGTGGATGCCGCGGCCGGCGATCGCGGCGAGCGTGTCGCCGACGAACCCGGCCTCGTTCAGGGTGTCCGTGTGGATGGCGACCTGGATACCGGTGCGGTCGGCGACGGTCAGCGCGGCGTCGATGACGGCGGGCGTGGAGCCCCAGTCCTCGTGCAGCTTGAGACCGAGCGCCCCGCCCCGGATCTGCGACAGCATCGCGTCGCGCGAGACGGTGTTGCCCTTGCCGAGCAGACCGAAGTTGAGCGGGTACTGCTCCATCGCCTCCAGCATCCGGGCGAGGTGCCAGGGGCCGGGAGTGACCGTCGTCGCCTTCGAACCCTCGGCGGGACCGGTGCCGCCGCCGACCAGCGTGGTGATGCCGGAGGCGAGCGCCTCGTCGGCGATCTGCGGACAGATCAGGTGGACGTGCGCGTCGATGGCACCCGCGGTGACGATCCGTCCGTTGCCCGCGATGATCTCGGTCTCGGGGCCGATGACGAGGTCGGGGTGGACCCCGTCCATGGTGTCCGGGTTACCGGCCTTGCCGATGCCGGTGATCCGGCCGTCGCGGATGCCGACGTCGGCCTTGACGATCCCCCAGTGGTCGACGATCACGACACCCGTGATGACCGTGTCCGGAGTGCCTTCCGCGCGCGTGGCGCGCGACTGGCCCATGGATTCGCGGATGACCTTGCCGCCGCCGAAGACGGCCTCGTCACCGGCGAGCCCGGGGCCGCCGGAACGGTCCTCCTCGATCTCGATCAGCAGGTCGGTGTCGGCGAGTCGGATGCGGTCGCCGGTGGTGGGGCCGAACAGGTCGGCGTACGCGGCGCGCGAGAGCTCAGGCATCGAGGGCACCTCCGGTCTCCCCGCGCAGGCCGGGCACGACACGGGCGCCGGTGAGCGGAACGAGTTCGACGTCGACGGGGATCCCGGGCTCGAAGCGCACGGCGGTGCCGGCGGCGACGTTGAGCCGCTTGCCGCGCGCCGCGGCGCGGTCGAAGTCCAGACCGGGATTGGCCTCGGCGAAGTGGTAGTGGGAGCCGACCTGGACGGGCCGGTCGGCGGCGTTGAGAACGGTCAGCCGGGTGACCTCGCGGCCCTCGTTGAAGACGACGGGTCCGTCGGCGAACAGGATCTCTCCGGGAATCATGGCTCTCGCTCCCCCCGTCAGACGATCGGGTCGTGGACGGTGACGAGCTTGGTGCCGTCCGGGAAGGTCGCCTCGACCTGAACGTCGTGGATCATCTCGGGGATGCCCTCCATGACGTCGTCCCGGGTGAGGATCTTGCGTCCGGAGGACATCAGCTCGGCGACCGTACGGCCGTCGCGCGCGCCTTCGAGGATGTGCGACGTGATGAGGGCGACCGCCTCGGGGTGGTTCAGTTTGAGCCCGCGGGCCCGTCGCTTCTCGGCCACGTCGGCGGCCACATGGATCAGCAGCCTCTCTTGCTCGTGCGGGGTCAGTTGCACGGCGTCCCACCTCACAGTCCTCGCTCCGGACCGTGCGGGGTCCGGTGGCCGCAGCCACCAAAACCCCTGGTGGCGTGGATGGGCACGCTAGTTGGCCGTCGTTTCGAGGACGTTAACCGGGCTGTGATCCACGCATGACCGACGTGGCGGCCCCCGGGCCGTCGTCGAGGCCGCCGCCCTGGACGAGGCCATGGGTCGGACCGTATACGGCGCGATGGCCGCCCGCCTTCGACGCGGCCGTCACCGTCGCCGTCGCCACCGAAGGGACCCTACGAGGCGCCGTGCCCCCGGTGCTCCGCCGCGATGCCGAAGCGCTGGCGCTCACGCGGGGCGGACGCGACCTCGCGGACGCTGGAGAGGGAGCTGACCACCTGCTCGTCGGCGGACTCCGGGAGTTCCTCGAGCCGCTCCAGGTCGGCGGCGGAGACCAGGGCGACGAGGGGCTTGCCGTGCCGTGTCACAACGACGCGCTCGCCCCCGTACACCACCCGGTTGATCAGATCGGCGAGCTCAGCCCTGGCTTGCGTCACCGGAATCTCGTAGGCCATGCCCACCAGCTTAGACCGGGCCCCCGGCACCCCCACAGAGCGGACGATCTCGTTCAGCTCCACCGAAATCGTTCCGTTCCCACGATCAGGCGACCCTCTCCACCGGCGGCGCACGGGGATTTTCGCTGTCAGCCGAGCACCCTTCCGCCGCTCTGTACGTCCTGTACATTTTTTACAGAACCCTTCACAGGAGGCGCGTGCCATGAATGAACCGTCCGCCCGTCATGTCCTGCCCGAGTTCACCGAGCGGACGAGCACGGGGCACCGGACCCTGGATCCGTACTCGAAGCTGCTCGACGAGCGGATCGTGTTCCTCGGGACGCCGATCGACGACACCTCGGCGAACGACGTGATGGCGCAGTTCATGCACCTCGAATACCTGGCGCCGGACCAGGACATCGCGCTGTACATCAACTCCCCCGGCGGCTCGTTCAGTGCGATGACGGCGATCTACGACACGATGCAGTTCGTCAGCTGCGACGTGGAGACCACCTGCCTGGGGCAGGCCGCGTCGGCCGCCGCCGTGCTGCTGGCCGGCGGCGCGCCGGGCAAGCGGTTCGCGCTGCCGGGGGCCCGGGTGCTGATCCACCAGCCGTCACTTCCCGAGCCGGTACAGGGACAGGCGAGCGATCTGGCCCTCCAGGCCGAGGAGTTGATGCGCACTCGGAGGCTGCTGGAGGACATGCTCGTACGGCACACGGGGCAGAGTCCTGAACAGGTCGCCGCCGACATCGAGCGGGACAAGATCCTGGACGCTCAGGCCGCGTTGGCGTACGGACTGGTGGACGGGATCATCCCCAGCCGCAAGACCTCGCGCACCGCGCCCGGTGCGAGGAACGCCACACCCGACGCGAGGTGATCCGCCGATGGTGCCCGAACTGCCCCCGCTGCCCGCACTGACACGAGCCGAGGCCGAGCTGATCGACCGTTACCTCGACGTGGTCGACCTGTTGGGCCGTATCAACCCGGCCAGGCCCGGAGACACCTACCGTGGTCTGCGTGCCGCCCAGGCGCTGGTCGCCAAGGCCACCGAGCTGCGGGACGCCCTCGCGCTGATGCACCAGCGCGGCGAGAGCGAGGTGCACGCGCCGACGTTGGCGCAGGCCCTGCGCGTCCTCGACGGTGAGCGGCGGGCGGCCCGCGTCACCCTGCCCCCCGACGCCGACAATTGACACATCCGCACCCCGGGTCGCCGTGCGCGCCGAGTCGGCGGGGCGTCCGGCCCGGGGTTCAAACGGACCAGATGGCGTACCCCCTGATGGAGTAGTCGCAGGCCCCTTCGGGGAACCGAAAAAGTTGCACAACGCGCGTAGCCCAGAGGCGGAATGAGACGCTCCGGTGCTGGTGGGCGCGTCGTCGGCGTCCCCAACATCGCCCGAACAGAGGGTGGTCCACCCGAACGGGTGAGTGGTGAGTAACCCCACAAATCGCCGGTTCCGCTCGGATTTTCCGACCGCTATGCGTGAAGATCCCTTCCGACGACAAGCCCCCGCCACAGCGGCGGGGCGGTCCGGGCGGACGCCGAGTCCTGCCGCTGCCCGGATGACCGGTCGACAGAAGTGCATCGGCAGGAGTGGAGGACCCAGCAAGACGGGTCGCCGGAGAGATCCGGGCGGTCCTTGGGGTGAAGCCGCGCAAGCGGCCGGGCTACTTCGCCAGCCCGAATCCGACAGGTCATCCTTCACAGGCGGCTGACGAAGGGTTGCGCATGACTGCGCTCAATCGTGTCCCGTCGCTGTGGACCCGGGCCGGTACGGCCTCGGCGCTCACCCTCGCCGCCGTGGGCGGCAGCCTCGTGGTTCCAGGCGTCGCATCCGACGCCGAAGCGGCCACGTTGGCGACGAAGGCACTTCAGGTCGCGGCTTCCAAGAAGGGCTCCCCGTACCAGTACGGCGCCGCCGGGCCACGCCGCTTCGACTGCTCCGGGCTCACGCTCTACTCGTACAAGAAGGCGGGCAAGACGCTGCCTCGTACGGCCGCGGCGCAGTACAACAAGACGCACCACATCTCCGCGTCCCACCGCAAGGCCGGAGACCTGGTGTTCTTCCACTCGGGCCGGAACGTGTACCACGTCGGCATCTACGCCGGGAAGGGAAAGATCTGGCACTCCCCGAAGACAGGGGAGGTCGTGAAGTTGCAGAAGATCTGGACGAAGAGCGTCTGGTACGGCCGGGTCAGCTGACCTGCCCGAGGGGGTGCCGCCGGACGGCACCCCCTCGGGGTTCCACCCCCGGGCGTGAAAAGCGGACGAACCGGTTAATCGTTCAGCATGGCTGAGCGACCTTCCTCCGAGGAGCGGAACGAGACGCCCCTCGAGCGCGCCGATCGCAACTTCGGCGAACTGCTCCAGGAGCTGCGCGTCACGCAGACCGGTGTGCAGATCCTCTTCGCGTTCCTGCTGACGCTGGCGTTCACCCCGCGCTTCCCGTCCCTCGACACGGTGCAGCGCGCCACGTACGTCACCACCCTCCTGCTGGCCGTGCTGGCCGCCGCGCTCTTCACGGCGCCGGCCGCGCTGCACAGGTCGCTCTTCCGGCAGGGCGCGAAGCCGACCATCGTGCGGGTCTCCTCCGTCCTTGCCACGGTCGGGATGGGCGTGCTCATGCTGGCGCTGACGGGATCGGTGCTGCTCGTCGTGGACGTGGCGCTGGGACGCGCCGCCGGGATCGCCTCGGGCGCGGGCACCCTGCTCGTCTGTGTGGCGCTGTGGGGCCTCCTGCCCGGCCTGGTGCACCGTGCCGTCGTCAGCGGAGCGACGGCTCCGAAAGAAGCACCGGACCGAGAACCGTGAGCACGCTCACCGTCCGACTCCCCGCGGGCACGAACCGCGGCAGCCGGCTGAGGAAGGAGATCGGCGCCTTCGGGTCGACCACGTGGGTGACGGACCCCTGCCGCGGCGAGCGGTTCGTCCCGGCTGACGCCGGCCGACCGGCCGGACGGCGCGGTCGTGCCGGAGAGGGTGGGCTGGACGGCGGCGGCTCCGGTGGGGGCGCGGTCACTGTGACCGGGAGATCCGCGCCGTACGATCTCCGTCGTCCGTCGGACCGGGGGCCGGTCGGCGCCGACGGCCGAGGCCTTCCGGGCCCCGCCGCGAGGCGCCGGACGGGGCGGACACGACAACTGAGCCACTCCTCAAGGCTCTTGTGGGCCGCCGGCCGTCACCGGCTGGGCCGGCACCGTCCAGGGCAGCTCGATGGCGACCGTTTTGCCGCCCTCGCGGGTGGGCCGGACGACGAGTCTGCCGCCGCATTCGGCGGTCAGCCAGCGGATGATCACCATGCCGCGCCCGTTGTCCTGCTGGACGGCGGCGGGCAGACGTTTGGGAAAGCGCGGATGGCTGTCGGTGACGCCGATCCGCAGGTGTTCGTCTCGGTCGAGGCGGACGTCCACCGTGAAGGTGGGCGACTGTCCGAAAGTGTGTTGGACGGCGTTGGTGGCTAGTTCTGACACGATCAGGCGTACGGTGTCCGCGACTTCGGCGTCGCACGGCAGGCCCCATTCGGCCAACACATCGGCGACGAAATTCCGGGCCGCGGAGACCGAGGCGGGATCGCTCGGCAGAGTGACGGATGCTTCCTGGTGATCTGCCATGGCGACGTCGTCCCTTTCCCACGGGACCGGAGTCCGACACGGAGCGGATGGTTCGAGTACGGTCCCGGACTGGTGCTTCGCGCCAGACTGCCATCACCGGGCCGGTCACGGGTGCGATCCACCGAGATATGCATATATCTGTCGCTCGATGCGGTGAACTCTGCGACGGCGGAGCGTATTTGGGCGGCTCGGAAGGAGTAAGGAGTACGGCCATGCAGCACGGTCCCGCGGTGCGCCGCCGCAAGCTCGGTGCCGAACTGCGCGCGCTGCGCGCCGATGCGGGTCTCACCAGTGGTGAGGCGGCCCGTCTCGTCGGCTGGCACCAGTCGAAGGTGAGCCGGATCGAGACCGGTATCAGTGGGGTGAAACCGGCCGACGTGGAGCGCCTGTTGGACGCCTACGCCGTCACGGAGCCCGAGTTACGGGAGCTCCTGGTCGGCCTCGCGGGCTCCGAGGGCAACGGTCGCCATCACTGGTGGCACGCCTACCGCGGGGTTCTGCCCCCCACGTACCGCGACTTCATCAGTCTGGAGTCCCAGGCCAGCGGCATGCGCACGCTGGAGACCTCGGTGGTACCCGGACTGCTCCAGACACCCGAGTACGCACGGGAGGTGACTCGGGTCGCCGTCGGCGGCCTGGAGGACGGCAAGCTCGACGCGCTCGTCGAGGTGCGCCTCGCCCGGCAGGACGTCCTGCGTTCGAATCCGCCGCTGGAACTGACCGCGGTCCTGGACGAGGCCGTGTTAAGACGCGAGGTCGGCGGCCCGAAGGTGATGGCCCGGCAACTGGAGCGTCTGCGGGAGGCCGCCGCCCTGCCTCAAGTGCGGCTTCAGGTCCTGCCGTTCGCCGCGGGAGCCCATATCGGCGTCACCGGGCCTTTCGTTATCTTCTCATTTCCGAACACAACTGATCTGGATGTGGTTGTTCTCGACCACTTGACGAGTAGCCTCTATCTCGAACGGAAAGAAGACCTTCAGGCCTACACCGAGGCCTTCAACGCCCTTCAGTTCCACGCCCTTTCGCCCGAGGACTCGTTGGACTACATCGCCGGGATAGGTGACGGCGCGTAAGGAGGCACCCCCCATGACCGCACTGCCTCGGTACATACCTTCCAGTACTTCACTCCGCGACGTGCGATGGCTGCGCAGCAGCCGCAGTACGGGTATGAACAACTGCGTCGAGACGGCCCGACCCGGCCCAGGGCCCTGGGCCGGACTGGTCGCCGTGCGCGATTCCAAGAACAAGGCGGGCCCCGCCCTGCTCTTCACTCCCGCCAGTTGGGAGGGCTTTGTCGCCGGACTGAACTGATCACGCCGACGGCGTGCTCGATCTGCGCGTCGGTGAGGTCCGCGCGGGCGGTCAGCCGCAGCCGTGAGATGCCGTCCGGCACGGACGGCGGGCGGAAACAGCCGACGGCGAGTCCCGCCGCACGGCAGTCGGCGGCCCATCGCACGGCCTGTTCGGGGGACGGCGCGCGCACGGAGACCACGGCGGCGTCAGGTCGTACGGCTTCCAGGCCCTCGGCGGTCAGCCGGGTGTGCAGCGCCGTCGCCACCTCACGCGCCCGGGCGGCGCGCTCCGGCTCACGGCGCAACAGCCTGAGCGCCGCGAGAGCCGCGCCCGCCGCCGCGGGCGCGAGACCCGTGTCGAAGATGAAGGTGCGCGCCGCGTTGACCAGGTGGTCGATGACCGGGGCGGGGCCGAGGACGGCTCCGCCCTGGCTGCCGAACGACTTGGAGAGCGTGGCGGTCACGACCACGTCCGGGGCGCCCGCGAGCCCCGCGGCCTGCGGGGCGCCCCGGCCGCCGTCGCCCAGGACGCCCAGCCCGTGCGCGTCGTCGACGAGCAGCGCCGCGCCGTGCTCGCGGCAGGCGGTGGCGAGTTCGGCCAGCGGGGCCGCGTCGCCGTCCACCGAGAAGACCGTGTCGGACACGGCGACGGCGGGACCCTCGTGCGTGCCCAGCGCCTTGCGCACGGCGTCGGGGTCGGCGTGCGCCACGACCTGGGTCGCGCCCCGGGCGAGCCGGCAGCCGTCGATGAGGGAGGCGTGGTTGCCCGCGTCCGAGACGACCAGCGAGCCGTGCGGCGCGAGCGTGGTCACGGCGGCGAGATTGGCCGCGTAGCCGGAGGAGAAGACGAGCGCGGACTCGAAGCCGCAGAAGTCCGCGAGCTCGCGTTCGAGCTCCCCATGAAGTTCGGTCGTGCCGGAGACGAGCCGCGAGCCGGTCGCACCGGCGCCCCAGCGGCGCGCGGCCTGGGCGGCGGCCGCCGTGATCTCGGGGTGGTGGGCCAGCCCGAGGTAGTCGTTGCTCGCCAGATCGAGAAGGGGTGAGTCGGCGGCGCGGGGGCGCAGGGTGCGGACGAGTCCGGCCTGTAGGCGCTGGTGCGCCTGCTCGTCGATCCACGCGAACGGCGATCCGGCCATGCTGGTGCCTCCGGGCCCTGGGAGTGGTCGTGAGGGGGTCATGAAGGTGGTCGTTTTGTAGGCAGTGCACAGACCCTAGCGGGGCGACGCGGCGCCCATGATGTGGCAATACCCACACGTCGAAGCGTCTCTGTTGTGCAAACTCTCCTTGGCCGCAGCGGCTCGCATACGTCAGGATCGGATCTCATGGACCTGCTGAACACGCTGGTGGACAAGGGGCTTCGGCGCGAGCTGCCGACCCGTGACGAGGCGCTGGCCGTGCTGGCCACGTCCGACGACGACGTGCTCGACGTGGTGGCCGCGGCCGGAAAAGTCCGCCGGCACTGGTTCGGCCGTCGAGTGAAACTCAACTATCTGGTCAATCTGAAGTCCGGTCTGTGCCCCGAGGACTGCTCGTACTGCTCGCAGCGCCTCGGCTCCAAGGCCGACATCCTCAAGTACACCTGGCTCAAGCCGGACCAGGCCTCGCAGGCCGCGGCGGCCGGGCTCGCCGGGGGCGCCAAGCGGGTCTGCCTGGTGGCCAGCGGCCGCGGACCGACGGACCGTGACGTGGACCGGGTCTCCGACACCATCAAGGCGATCAAGGACCAGAACGAGGACGTCGAGGTGTGCGCCTGCCTGGGCCTGCTCTCCGACGGCCAGGCCGAGCGGTTGCGCGAGGCGGGAGCGGACGCCTACAACCACAACCTGAACACGTCCGAGGGGACGTACGGGGACATCACGACCACGCACACGTACGCCGACCGGGTGGACACGGTCCAGAAGGCGCACGCGGCCGGTCTGTCGGCCTGCTCGGGTCTGATCGCGGGCATGGGCGAGTCGGACGAGGACCTCGTCGACGTCGTCTACTCGCTGCGCGAGCTCGACCCGGACTCCGTTCCGGTGAACTTCCTGATCCCCTTCGAGGGCACCCCGCTCGCCAAGGAGTGGAACCTCACCCCGCAGCGGTGCCTGCGCATCCTGGCCATGGTCCGTTTCGTCTGCCCGGACGTGGAGGTCCGCATCGCGGGCGGCCGCGAGGTCCACCTGCGGACGATGCAGCCGCTCGCCCTGAACCTGGCCAACTCGATCTTCCTCGGCGACTACCTCACCAGCGAGGGCCAGGCGGGCAAGGCCGACCTGGAGATGATCGCGGACGCCGGGTTCGAGGTGGAGGGCGCGGGCGAGGTGACCCTGCCCGAGCACCGCTTGACGGCGGGCGCGGGCTGCGGTGCGCACGCCGAGGCCGGATGCGGTGCGCACGCGGACGCGGACGCCGGGTGCGGCTCGCACGAGGGCGGTGGCGTCTGCGGTTCCGTGAAGGTGCAGGCCGAGCAGGAGCAGCCCGCCGAAGCGCGTACGGATCTCGTCGCCGTACGCCGCCGGGGTGCCGGAACGGACCTCGCCCCCAATGCCTGACCCGTCCGAGCCGTCCACGCTGCCCGTGCGGGAACTGCTGGAGTTGGACCGGCGGCATGTCTGGCACCCGTACGGCCCCATGCCCGGCCGCCAGGAACCGCTCGTCGTGGAGTCGGCGAGCGGGGTACGCCTGCGGCTGGCGGACGGCTCGGGCGAGCTGGTCGACGGCATGTCGTCCTGGTGGTCGGCCATTCACGGCTACAACCACCCGGTCCTCAACGACGCGGCGCGCGACCAGCTGGAGCGCATGAGCCATGTCATGTTCGGCGGGCTCACGCACGAGCCCGCCGTGCGGCTGGCGAAGCGACTTGTCGACATCACGCCCCAGGGCCTGGAACACGTCTTCCTCGCCGACTCCGGATCGGTGTCGGTCGAGGTCGCCGTCAAGATGTGCCTCCAGCACTGGCGCTCGCTCGGCCGCCCGGGCAAGCAGCGGCTGCTGACCTGGCGCGGCGGCTACCACGGGGACACCTGGCAGCCGATGTCGGTGTGCGACCCCGAGGGAGGGATGCACGAGCTGTGGCAGGGCGTGCTCCAGCGCCAGGTGTTCGCCGACGCCCCACCGGTCGCGTACGAGGAGTCGTACGCCGACCGGCTGCGCGAGCTGATCGGGCGGCACGCCGACGAGCTCGCCGCGGTGATCGTGGAGCCGGTGGTACAGGGCGCGGGCGGGATGCGGTTCCACTCCCCCGCGTATCTGCGGGTGCTGCGGGAGGCGTGCGACGCCCACGACGTGCTTCTCGTCCTCGACGAGATCGCGACCGGCTTCGGCCGAACGGGCGCTCTCTTCGCGGCGGAGCACGCCGGTATCACGCCGGACGTGATGTGCGTCGGCAAGGCGCTGACCGGCGGCTATATGACGATGGCGGCGACGCTCTGCACGGCGCGGGTGGCCGAGGGCATCTCACGCGGTGAGGTCCCGGTGCTGGCTCACGGCCCGACCTTCATGGGCAATCCGCTCGCCGCCGCGGTGGCCTGCGCCTCGATCGACCTGCTGCTCGGACAGGACTGGCAGACCGAGGTCAAGCGGATCGAGGCGGGTCTGCGGGACGGCCTGGCGGAGGCGTCCTCGCTGCCGGGTGTCCGGGACGTACGTGTCCTGGGCGCGATCGGCGTCGTCCAGCTCGACCACGAGGTCGACATGAAGGCGGCCACGGCGGCGGCCGTGCGCGAGGGCGTGTGGCTGCGCCCGTTCCGCGACCTCGTCTACACGATGCCGCCGTACGTCACGGGTGACGTGGACGTGGCACGGATCGCGCGCGCGGTGTGCGCGGCGGCACGGGAGGGATGACATGGCGGTTCTGGTGATCACGGGGACGGGCACGGAGGTCGGCAAGACGGTCACGACGGCCGCCGTCGCCGCCACGGCCCTCGCGGCCGGACGCTCCGTGGCCGTACTCAAGCCGGCGCAGACGGGTGTACGCCCGGACGAGCGCGGGGACGCCGACGAGGTGGCCCGGCTCGCGGGCGCCGTGACCACGCTCGAACTCGCCCGCTATCCGGAGCCGTTGGCTCCCGCGACGGCCGCGCGGCGGGCCTCCCTGCCCCCGGTGAGCCCGGTCGCGGTGGCGAAGGCGGCGGCCGAACTGGCCACCGATCACGACCTCGTGCTGGTGGAGGGAGCGGGTGGTCTCCTCGTCCGCTTCGACGACGAGGGCGGCACGCTGGCGGACGCGGCGAGCCTGCTGGACGCGCCGGTGCTGGTGGTGGCGTCAGCGGGCCTCGGCACCCTGAACACCACCGAGCTGACGGCTCGTGAACTGCGGCGCCGTGGGCTGGACTTGGCGGGAGTCGTCATCGGCAGCTGGCCCGACTCCCCCGACCTGGCGTCACGGTGCAACCTCGCGGACCTGCCGGTCGTGGCGGAGGCTCCGCTGCTGGGAGCACTGCCCGCGGGGGCGGGGTCGTACGACGTCACCGCCTTCCGTGCGGAGGCGCCGGGCTGGCTGGCGCCGCGGCTCGGGGGAAGCTGGGACACGCACACTTTCCATTCGACGCAGGCAGCAGGCGCCCCCTAGGGGCGCGGGGAACTGCGTGCTCGACCCCCACCGGCGCACAGCCGAAGAACAGCCCCCTCACCCCTCCCCCAACAACCGAACCAACTCGATCCGCGACCGAATCCCCAACCGCGCGAACACTCCCCGCAGATGATGATCAATGGTCCGCGGACTGAGCAACAACCGCGCCGCGATCTCCCGATTGGTCGCCCCGTCGGCCGCCATGCGCGCGACCATCAACTGCTGCGCGGTGAGGCGGGCGACGAGATCGTCGGCGCCCCGCACCGGCGAGACGGGCTCCCCCAGGACACGGAGTTCGATCCGCGCCGCCGCCGCACACTGCGGCGAACCGAAGTGCTCGAACGCCTCGAGGGCGCTGTGCAGCCGGTCACGGGCCTCCGTCCGGTGCCGCAGTCGCCGTAGCGCACCGCCGAACAGCAGCTCCGTGCGGGCGCGTTCGAAGTCACGGGTGCCCGAGGCGTGCAGGTCGAGGGCGGTGCGGTAGTGCTCGACGGCCTCCGCGCCGGAGGCGAGCAGGGCCCGGCAGCGGGCGCTGAGGGCCAGGTCGTCGGGGCTGCGCACGGTACGCGCCCAGTGGTCGTAGTCGGCGTGGGCGGCCCGGGCGACCCGTGTGTCGCCGGTGCGGACGGCGGCCTCGACGTAGTGCGGGGTGGCGATGTGACGGATGGCGCGGTGCCCGTGCCCGGGGCCGAATGCGGCGAGGGCGCGCAGCCGGGCCGCCGAGGCGGCGAAGCGGCCGGTGCTCAGGTCGAGGAAGGCGAGCGCGAACAGGGCCAGCGCGGCGGGCAGGCCGAGCCCGCGGGCGAGTGCGTAGGAGCGGGCGGCCTCGGCGCGCTCCCGGCAGACGTCCTCGTCGCCGGTGACCGCGGCGAACATCGCGAGGGCCGCCTGCAGATGACAGGCCCCGTTGTCCTGGCCGGTGGTGTACGCCTGGCGGAGGGCCTCCAGGGTGGCGGCCTCGGCGGCCCTCGGTCGACCGGTCCAGAAGTCGGCGTACGCCCGGAACTCCATGGCCTGGGGAACGGTGACCCCGTCTCCCCCGGCCCGGGCGGAGGCGGCGGCCCGGACGGTGGCGGTGGCGGCCGCGGTGTGGTCGCCGAGCATGAGCGCGGCGATCCCGGAGTGGATCAGCAGGGTGGGATCGCCCCCGGGACCGCAGCGCCCGGCCGCCGCCTTCAGCAGGTCCCGCGCGTCGTCGTACCGGCCCTCGAACGCGGCGGCCAGCCCGCCCAGCGTGCCGGGCGGCACGATCCCGAGCCGGTCGGCGACGGCCGCCGCCTCTCGGCACCGGCGCAGGTCTCCGGTGTAGATCGCGGCTTCGGTGGCGCGGGCGAGGAGGTGGACGGCGGCGTGCTGGGGGTGGTCCGTACGGGCCGGCCCCGGGCCGTCCTCGGCGTAGCGCACCGCGGCCGTCAGCAGCGCGTCGAACGCGTCCGTCGCGTTGCCCGCGCGCAGCGCGAGCAGACCGCCCAGGGCGTCGTCGTCGGTGGCGGCGACGAGCCGGCGGGCACGGTCGGCGTCGCCGGACCGCCAGGCGTCGGCGGCCGCGCGGGCGAGCAGCCGGGCCCGCTCGCTCGGCTCGGGGGACAGCGCGGCGGCGCGTTCGACGAGGGCGCAGGCCAGGGCGTGGTCGCCCGCGGTGCGCGCGGTGTGGGCGGCCGCCCTGAGTTCGGCGGCGAGGCGTCGGCTGGGACCGAGTGCGGCGGCGCCCCGGTGCCAGGACCGCCGGGGTGACTCGCCCTCGCCGCGCAGGACCCGGGCGAGCAGGAGGTGGACGGCGCGCCGGTCCGTCACGGAGGCGGTCTCGTAGGCCGCTATCCGGGTCCACGGATCGCGGAAGACGATCCCGCCCGCCGTGGCGTGGGCGACTCCGGCCACCTCGGCGGTGACGAGGGGCCGGGTGTCGAGCCGGGTCGCGGTGACGGCCCGCAGGAAGGCGTGGGTGTCGACCGGGTACTGGTCGGCCGCCGCGAGGAGCAGGAGGCGTCGGGTGGTGTCGGGCAGGGCGCGGACCTCCTGCCGGTACGCGCGCAGGAGTACGGGAGGCTGTGCAGGCAGCGGGTCGACGCCGGTCAGTTGACGTTCGGTCAGCGCGGAGGCGAGTTCCGCGGCGGCGCGGCGGTCGCCGTGCGCGGTGCGCAGGATCCGTACCCGTACGCCTTCGGGAAGCGAGGGGCCGAGCTCGGGTTGTGCGGGGCCGCGTACGGGGTTCGCCGAAGTCACCACCCGAATGACGTTACTGGTGAGTTAACTGGCAAGTAAAGACCGGCGATTTCACCGATGCGGCGCGCGTAGACCCCGGCTGACACTCCAGGCACCCCACCCTTGTCTGGAGGCACCATGCAACGCCGCTCGCGTCGCATCGCCACGTCCTTCTCCGCCGTGGTCGCGGCGCTCCTCGTGTCACTCTCCCTGTCCGCCGTGCCCGCCCGGGCCGCGACCCACAACCCCGTCATCTTCGTGCACGGTCTCAGCAGTTCGGCGAGCAGTTGGGACGACTGGATCGCCGACTTCAAGGCCGACGGCTACAGCGGCTCCGAGCTGTTCGCGTGGTCGTACGACTGGGGCCAGTCGAACGTGACCACGGCCCAGCAGCTCTCCACCGAGGTCAAGACCGTCCTCGCGCAGACCGGCGCGTCGAAGGTGGACCTGGTCGTCCACTCGATGGGTGCGCTGAGTGCCCGCTACTACCTCAAGAACCTCGGCGGGACCTCGTACGTCGACGACTTCGTGTCCACCGCCGGGGTGAACCACGGAACCACGGTCGCGAGCTGGTGCACGTGGCTCTACACCTCGTGCGCCGAGATGTACACCGGCAGTTCGTTCCTGACCTCGCTGAACTCCGGTGACGAGACGCCGGGCAGCGTCTCGTACGCCAGCTACTGGTCGAACTGCGACGAGCTGATCAACCCGGACACCAGCGCGATCCTGAGCGGCGCCACCGATGTGGAGGTCGGCTGCATCTCGCACACCGACATGAACAACGACTACGGCGTCTACAAGCAGGTGCGCGACTTCGTCGCCTGACGCGTGGGCCGACCCGCGTAAGACGTAGGTCGAGCGTCGTAAGGCGTGTGGTCGAGCGTCGTAGAGCGTGTGGCGGACGTCCTGGGGGGACAATCCCGGTAAGACCCCGTCCTCCCGGGAGGTCCGTCATGCCCTTCAGGTCAGCCGGCTCCGCCAAGCTGTCGCACGACGCCGTGCACCATCCGCTGTTCGCCCGCTACTACGCCCGTATCAGCGTGATGGCCGAGACCCGGATGGGCATGGGCGGGGTACGCGACCGGCTGCTCACCGGACTTTCGGGGCGGGTCATCGAGATCGGCGCGGGCAACGGGCTGAACTTCGCGCACTACCCGAGCGCCGTCTCCGAGGTGGTGGCGATCGAACCCGAGCGGCTGCTGCGGCAGTTGGCCGTGGAGGCCGCGCTGCGCTCCGAGGTGCCCGTGGACGTGGTGCCGGGCGCGGCGGAGGCGCTGCCGGTCAAGAGCGAGGCGTTCGACGGGGCGGTGATCTCGCTGGTGCTGTGCAGCGTGCGCGATGTGCCGCGGGCCCTGGGCGAGTTGCGGCGCGTGCTGCGTCCCGGTGGCACCGTGCGGTTCTTCGAACACGGCAAGGGCGGCGGGCGCGTGATGGCGTCCGCCCAGCGCGGGCTGGACCGGACGGTGTGGCCGCGGCTGAACGGCGGCTGCCATCTGGCCCGCGACCCGATCGCCGCGCTCCGCGAGGCCGGATTCGAACTGGGCCCGTACCGGCGGCTGTTGATGCCCGAGAAGGGACCGCGGCTGCCCACGTCGTACTGCGTGCTGGGCAGCGCGAGGCGCCCGCCGGTCAGGGAGTAGTCACAGACTCCACTGCCGCAGCTCCTGTGCGATCTCGTGCACGGTCGCGTCGCCGCCCTTCACCAGGCGGGCGAGTTCGCGCACCTGCTCGGGCGAGGTGACGACCTTGAGGCCGCTGGCGACGAGATAGGCGTACGCGACGGCCGAGGCGAACATCGCGTTGGACCGTTCGAGCGCAGGGACGTGCAGCAGCAGCTGGAGCAGCGCGGCGGCGCGGGCGTGCGGGCTGTCGTAGACGGGAATGCCGAATATCTCCGCCTCGTGCCGACTGACGGCGGCGACGAGGGCTCCCCAGTCGGTGACCTGGGGATCTCCGGGCGTCTTCTGTTCGGCGATCATGAGGAGCCAGGCGAGGTCGACTCTGAGACTGCTCAAGGGATCAACGACGACCTTCGCGCGAGCCGTCCCGGAACGCGTCCCGTGAGCCCTCCCGGTCCGCGCCGAACTCCTCGGCGAAGACGTTCGCGTACTGCTTCATGAAGTCGGAGGCGGCATCGACGAAGGTGTGACCGACCTCCCCGGTGTCCTGTCTGACCAGTTCTTCGATGTAGCGGTTCACGCTCATGCCGCGCTCCAGGGCCCGCTCCCGGGCCGCCCTGGCCGTGCCCTCGTCCACCCGCACGTTCAGCTGAGTCTTCGCCATACCTCGAAGCTAGCGCCGAAGTGCTAGCACCGGCAAGGGGGCGACTCGCCGGAGCCGGTACTTCGGGGGGATACCGGCTGTGGGCGGGGTCACACTACGCTCGGCCGGGACCAGGGAGTCAGGACGTCCATCACGGAGGAGGCGGCCTTGTCCACACCTGCTGCGGAGCACGCCGTCGGACGACGGGACGCCGACGGGGTCGCCGCCCGCGCCCGCGGCCTGACGAAGGCGTACGGATCCGGCGAGACCACCGTCCTCGCCCTCGACTCGGTCGACGTGGACATCGCGCGCGGCCGCTTCACCGCGGTCATGGGCCCCTCGGGTTCCGGGAAGTCGACGCTGATGCACTGCCTCGCGGGACTCGACACCGTCTCGGCCGGACAGGTGTGGCTCGGCGACACCGAGATCACGGGGCTCAAGGACCGTGAGCTGACCCGACTGCGCCGGGACCGGATCGGGTTCATGTTCCAGTCCTTCAATCTGATCCCCACGCTGGACGCGGCCGAGAACATCACGCTGCCGATGGACATCGCGGGTCAAAAGCCGGACCAGAAGTGGCTGGACCAGGTCATCGACACGCTCGGGCTGCGGGACCGGCTGAAGCACCGGCCCGCGCAGCTGTCCGGCGGACAACAGCAGCGCGTCGCCTGTGCGCGGGCGCTCGCCTCCCGCCCCGAGCTGATCTTCGCGGACGAGCCGACCGGCAACCTCGACTCCCGTGCGGGGCTCGAGGTCCTCGGCTTCCTGCGCGAGGCGGTCGACGACCTCGGCCAGAGCGTCGTCATGGTCACGCACGATCCGGGCGCGGCGGCCCACTCCGATGTGGTGCTGTTCCTCGGGGACGGGCGGATCGTGGACGAGATGGAGCGGCCGACGGCGGAGGCGGTGCTGGAGCGCATGCGGCACTTCTCCGGGGGCCGCCCGGCCGCCGAGGGCGCCTCCGACGGCGTGGAAGTGGTCCTGGCCGCCGACTCCGACGACGTACCTCTCGACGCGTCTGTGGACACATCTCTCGACACTCTCGACACCTTCGACAAGGACTGAGGCGGCGGCCGTGCTCAAGGCGACTCTGCGGAGCTTCCTCGCCCACAAGGGACGACTGCTGCTCTCGGCGCTGGCCGTCGTGCTGTCCGTGGCGTTCGTGGCGGGCAGCCTGATCTTCTCGGACACGGTCACCCGCACGTTCGACCGGCTCTTCGCATCCACCGCGGCCGATGTGACCGTGTCGCCGAAGAACGACCTCAAGTCGCGGGTGGCGACCGGCGCCACGCCGACGCTGCCCGCCTCGCTCGCGGACCGGCTCGCGAAGGTCGACGGCGTGGCGGCCACCCATGTGGACGTGAGCGTCGAGAACCTCACCATCGTCGACCGCGACAACAAGTCGATCGGACCCACCTCGGGCGCGCCGACCATCGCCACCAACTGGCAGGTCACCAAGCGCAGTCCGGTGAAGCTGACCTCCGGCCACGCCCCGCACGGCGCCGACGAGGCGCTGCTCGACGCGGACACCGCCCAGCGCAAGCACGTGGCGATCGGCGACACCCTGACGGTGCAGGCGGAGCGCACCTTCCCGGTGAGGATCGTCGGCATCGCCACCTTCACCACCACCAACCCCGGTGCCGCACTGCTGTTCCTCGACACGCCCACCGCGCAGACGAACCTGCTCGGCAGCCCGGACGCCGCCACGAGCATCGCGGTGGACGCGGCGCCCGGGATCGCCGACGCTCCGCTCAAACAGCGGATCGCGGCACAGGTGGGCACCACGACATACGACGTGAAGACCGCCGACGAGCAGGCCAAGGACGCCACCGCGCAGCTCGGCGGATTCCTGGACGTCATCAAGTACGTGATGCTCGGCTTCGCCGGCATCGCCGTACTGGTCGGCGTCTTCCTGATCGTCAACACCTTCTCGATGCTCATCGCCCAACGCACCCGTGAGCTGGGCCTGTTGCGCGCGCTCGGCGCCGACCGGCGGCAGGTGCGGCGGTCCGTGCTCACCGAGGCGCTGCTGCTCGGTCTGGTCGGCTCGACGCTCGGACTCGCCGCGGGGATCGGTCTCGCCCTCGGGCTGATCCGGCTCATGAGCGCGTTCGGGATGAACCTCAAGTCCACCGAGATGGTGATCGGGTGGCCGACCCCCGTCACGTCGTACGTCGTCGGGGTCGGCGTCACCTTCGTGGCGGCGTATCTCCCCGCCCGGCGCGCGGCCGGTGTCTCCCCGATGGCGGCCCTCTCGGACGCCGAGGTCGCCGGGGTGGGACGGCCGCTGCGGACGCGCGCCCTGGTGGGCTCCGTCGTGGGCGTGGCCGGAGCCGCCGCGCTGACCGGCTGCGCCACGGCGTCGAAGACCGCGACGTCCGCCTCCCTGCTGGGCCTCGGTGTCGTACTCACCCTCATCGCGACGGTGATCGCCGGACCGCTCCTTGTGCGGCCGGTGATCCGGGTCCTGGGCGGTGCCTTCCCCGCCCTGTTCGGCCCGGTCGGCCGGATGAGCCAGCGCAACGCGCTGCGCAATCCGCGGCGCACCGGTGCCACGGCGGCCGCGCTGATGGTCGGCCTCGCGCTGGTCGGCGGGATGTCCGTGGCGAGCGCGTCCATGAGCAAGTCCTTCGACCACCAGATCGACAAGACACTGGGCTCCGACTTCGTGATCCAGAACAGCAACTTCGTGCCGTTCACCAGGGAGATCACGGACAAGGTGCGCGCCACCGAGGGTGCCGGGCTCGTCGTCCGCCAGCGGTTCACGCCGGTCGCGGTGCGACTGCCGGACGGCAAGCGGGTGGAGACGACCGCGGCGGGCTACGATCCGCGGCTCGACGACGTCGCCCACGTCACGTACACGCAGGGGAACACGGCGGCGGCGCTCGGTGCCGGGCACCTGTCGATGGACGCGAAGTTCGCGCGGGAGCACGACGTGCGCGTCGGCAGTGTGATCCCCGTCGAGTTCCCCGCCGGGCGGAAGACCGAGCTGACCGTGGGGGCGCTCACGGACCAGGGCGGCTCCGGGGGTTTCGGGATGCAGGGCGGGCTGGCCTTCGGCTTCGGCACGGTCGAGAAGTACGTGCCCGGCGGGCAGGACTCGGCCCTGTACGTGAACGCGGCTCCCGGCACGAGCCCCGACCGGCTGCGCGCGCACCTGGAGCAGACGCTCAAGCCGTATCCGCAGGTGCAGGTCCGTGACCAGGCCGACTACAAGAAACTCGTGCACGACCAGATCGCCGTGCTGCTCTACCTCGTGTACGCGCTGCTCGGACTCGCGATCGTGATCGCGGTGCTCGGCGTGGTCAACACCCTCGCCCTGTCGGTGGTCGAACGCACCCGCGAGATCGGGCTGCTGCGCGCCATCGGGCTCGCCCGGCGCCAACTGCGCCGGATGATCAGGCTGGAGTCGGTGGTGATCGCCGTGTTCGGCGCCGTCCTCGGCCTCGCGCTCGGGCTGGTCTGGGGCGTCTGTGTGCAGCGGGTCCTCGCGCTCCAGGGCATGAAGTCGCTCGCCATCCCCTGGACCACCATCGTCGCCGTGGTCGTGGGTTCGGCGGTCGTGGGCATCGTGGCGGCGCTGCTGCCGGCGCTGCGTGCCTCGCGCATGAACGTTCTGGCGGCCATCGCGCACGAATGACGTACGCGTCCTGTTGATGGACGCGTCCTGCCCACCGACGTACGTGTCCTGCTCACCGACGTACGCGTCCTGCCCACCGATGTACGTGCCCTGCCCACCGACGTACGTGGTCCTGCCCACCGACGTACGTGCCCTGTTCACCGATGCACTCGCGTCCGGCCCACCCCGTTCGCCCCTTGCACACAAGTGGCTTGTGATTGAGGAGAGTTCATGCCGCAGTCCTTGGGCTCCTCCCGCCCGTTCCGGTTCGGCGTCAATCTGCTCGCCCCCGCGCCCCTCGACGAGTGGCGCGCCAAGTGCCGACGCGCCGAGGAACTCGGTTACGACGTGATCCTGGTCCCCGACCACCTGGGCATGCCCGCGCCCTTCCCCTCGCTGGTGGCCGCGGCGGAGGCCACCGAGCGGCCCCGCCTCGGCACCTTCGTGCTCAACGCGGGCTTCTGGAATCCCACGCTGCTGGCCCGCGAGGTCGCCACCACGGACACGCTCACGGGCGGTCGCCTCGAACTCGGGCTCGGCACCGGCTACATCCGGGCGGAGCACGACACGGCGGGCCTCCCCTGGGGCTCACCGCGCGAGCGGGTCGACCATCTCCAGCGCACCGTCGAGGAGTTGGAGCGCCTCCTCGGTTCGGACGAGCACCAGCCGGGAGCGGCGCAGCGACTCCGCGTGCCGCTGCTGATCGGCGCCAACGGCGACCGGATGCTGCGGCTCACCGCCGAGCACGCGGACATCGCGGCGTTCACCGGGGCACGCACCAGCCCGGCCGGCACGCTGGAGCCGATCACGGCCGCCGCGCTGGACGAACGCGTCGCCCTGTACCGGGAGGCGGCCGAGGGGCGCAAGGAGCCCGCCGAGCTCAATCTGCTGATCCAGGTCCTCGCCGTCACCGAGGACCGCGGCGCCGCGATCCGTCCCTGGCTGCCCCGTATCCCGAACCTGACCGAGGACGAGGTCCTGGAGCTGCCGATCGTGCTGGTGGGAACACTGGAGCAGATCGTCGCGCAGGTGCGGGCGCAGCGGGAGCGGTACGGGTTCTCGTATCTGACGGTCCTGGAGCCGAACATGGAGGCGTTCGCCCCCGTCGTCGAGGCGCTGCGGGACGAGTGACCGTCCGGATCGTGGAATTCGGTGCCACCCCACGGAACGCGTGATGGGATCGGCGCCATGACCGACTTGCGGATACGGGCCGCGACGCCCGAGGATCTCGCCACCGTGCTGGCCTTCTGGAAGGTGGCGGCCGAGGGCACGAGCATCAGTGACGACCGGGACGGCGTGGAGCTCCTGGTCGCCCACGATCCGGAGGCACTGATCCTGGCCGAGGACGACGGCGAGCTGGTGGGCACGGTGATCGCGGGCTTCGACGGCTGGCGCTGCCATCTGTACCGGCTCGCGGTGCATCCCGGGCGGCGCCGCCGCGGGATCGGCTCCGCGCTGCTCGCCGCCGCCGAGGAGCGGTTCGTACGGCTCGGGGGGCGGCGCTCGGACGCGATGGTGCTGCGGCGGAACGAGACCGGGCAGCATGCGTGGCGGGCCGCCGGGTACGAGCTCCAGGAGCAGTGGCGCCGCTGGGCGAAGCCGCTCACCGACTAGCGTCCAGCACCCAAGAGGGCATTTTGCCGATCCTTTACCATGGGAGGATCATCCGGTCCTTCCATGAAAGGTGTGAGCGTCCGCCGATGGGCGAGACTCCCTGTACCCGACATCGCGCGATCCCCCCGCCCCTGGCCGATCATGGGACGGAGGTGACCCGATGACCGAAGTGCTCCTCCTCCTGGTGGCGGTGCTGCTCTCGCTGGCCTGTGGCGCCTTCGTCGCGGCGGAGTTCTCACTGACCACGGTCGAGCGCAGCGAGCTGGAGCGGGCCGTCGAGCGCGGCGAGCGCGGCGCGTCGGGCGCCCTCAAGGCCGCACGGAACCTGACGTTCCAGCTGTCCGGCGCCCAGCTCGGCATCACCGTCACCAACCTGGTCGTCGGCATGCTCTCCGAGTCGTCGATCGCCAAGCTGATCGCGGGTCCGCTGGAGTCGCTCGGCGTCTCGCCCTCCGCGTCCCGTTCGGTGGCGCTGGTCATCGGTACGGCCCTGTCGACGGTCTTCCTGATGGTCGTCGGCGAGCTGGTCCCCAAGAACTGGGCGATCTCCTCTCCGCTCGCCGTGGCCAAGCGGGTGGCGACGCCGCAGCGCTGGTTCAGCGCCGCGTTCCGCCCGTTCATCACGCATCTCAACAACACGGCCAACCGTGTCGTACGGGTCTTCGGCCTCGAACCGGCCGAGGAGCTGGCCTCCGCGCGCGGGCCCCAGGAACTGGTCGCCCTGGCCCGGCACTCCGCCAAGGAGGGCGCCCTGGAGGCGGACACCGCCGAGCTGTTCGTGCGCACCCTGAACCTCGCCGACCTGACCGCGGAGAACGTGATGACCCCGCGCGTCCAGGTCATCGCGCTGGACGTCCAGGCGACCTGCGAGGACGTGGCGAACGCGACCCGGGCGACGGGCCTGTCCCGCTTCCCCGTCTACCACGGCAACCTCGACTCGGTCGTGGGCGTGGCACACATCAAGGACGTGGTGGCGGTACCCGCCGCGTCGCGGCCCCGCACCCCCGTCTCCCAGATCATGCGCGCACCCCTGTTCGTACCGGAGTCACTCACGGTCGACCGGCTGCTCGACCGGCTGTCCGGCGGACGCACCATGGCCGCCGTCATCGACGAGTACGGCGGCACGGCGGGCGTCGCCACCCTGGAGGACATCGTCGAGGAGGTCGTCGGCGAGGTCCGCGACGAGCACGACCCGCACGAGACGCCCGACCTGGCCCCGGCCGGCACGGACGAGGAGGGGCGGGCGCTGTACTCGGCCGACGGGTCCGCCCGCACCGACCAGCTGGCCCGCGTCGGACTGCGGGTGCCCGAGGGGCCCTACGAGACCCTGGCCGGCTTCCTCGCGACCGGGCTCGGGCGCATCCCCGCCGTCGGGGACGCCGTCGAGGTCGCCGGGTGGCGGCTCGACGTGGTGGACGCCTCCGGGCGGCGGGCCGCGCGGGTGCTGCTGCACGCGCCGCGCGACGGGGAGCAGCGGTACGACGAGGAGAGGGGGCCGCGATGACCGCCGTACAACTGCTGATCGGGCTGGCGACGCTGGTCGTGAACGCCTTCTTCGTGGGCGGCGAGTTCGCGCTGATCTCGGTGCGCCGCAGCCAGATCGAGCCGCACGCCGAGGAGGGCGACCGGCGGGCACGCAGCGTCCTGTGGGGCCTGGAGCACGTGTCCGCGCTGCTGGCGGCCGCACAGCTGGGCATCACCCTGTGCACGCTGGTCCTCGGCATCGTGGCCGAGCCCGCGATCGCGCACCTGCTGGAACCGGCGTTCCACGCGGTGGGCGTCTCGCAGAGCGCGGGCCACGCGATCTCGTTCGTGATCGCGCTCGCCCTGGCGACCTATCTGCACATGCTGCTCGGCGAAATGGTGCCGAAGAACATCGCGCTCGCGGAGCCGGTGCGCACCGCGCTGCTGCTCGGACCGCCGCTGGTGGCGCTGTCCCGGGCGCTGCGCCCGGTGATCTTCACGGTCAACGCCTTCGCGAACGGCCTGCTGAAGCTGCTGCGGGTCGAGACGAAGGACGAGGTCGTCGCCACCTTCTCCGACGACGAGCTGGCCAGGCTGGTCAAGGACTCAGGCGAGGCGGGGCTCATCGACGACCGCGCTCTGGAGCGGTTGCACGACGCGCTGGAGCTCGGCCGCCGGCCCGTACGGGACGTGGTGCTGCCACTGGAAGGTGTCGTCTACGCGCGCGTGGGCGTCACTCCGGACGAGCTGGAGCGGCTGTCCGCCGAGTCCGGCTTCTCGCGCTTCCCGGTCGTGGACGTGGGGCGCCGCATCGTGGGCTATCTGCACGTCAAGGACGCGCTGGACGCGATGCCGCGCGAGGTGCCGTTCCGGGTGGAGGACATGCGGCCCATCGCGCGGGTGCGGGAGAGCACCCCGCTGGACGACGTGCTCACGGCGATGCGCCGCAGTCGTACGCATCTCGCGGCCGTCATGGGCAGCGACGGACGGATGACGGGGCTGGTGACGATGGAGGACGTGCTGAGGGAGCTGTTCGGACAGACGGTGTGAGGGCGGCCGGGGCGGGCCCGCGGGAGGCCCGACCGACCGGCGAGTATGCGGGCGGGTTAGCATCTTGTCCGCCATGCAGACGAATGCCACCTACACCAGTCTTGTCGCGGTCGGCGACTCCTTCACCGAGGGCATGTCGGACCGACTGCCCGACGGCTCCTACCGCGGCTGGGCCGATCTCCTCGCCGGCCGGATGGCCACGCGGACGCCCGGCTTCAAATACGCCAACCTCGCGGTGCGCGGCAAGCTGATCGGACAGATCGTCGAGGAACAGGTGGACGTGGCGGTCGCGATGCGACCCGACGTGATCACCCTCGTCGGCGGACTCAACGACACACTGCGCCCCAAGGTCGACATGGGACGCGTCCGGGCTCTCCTGGAGGAGGCCGTGGAGCGGCTCGCCCCCGCCTGCGAGCGGCTCGTCCTGATGCGCAGCCCGGGCCGCAACGGTCCGGTGCTCGAACGGTTCCGGCCGCGTATGGAGGAGCTCTTCTCCGTCGTCGACCAGCTCGCGGATCGGCACGGCGCGCTGGTGGTCGACCTCTATGGGGCGCCCTCACTCGCCGACCCCCGGATGTGGGACGTGGACCGACTGCATCTGACGGCCGAGGGGCACCGCCGGGTCGCGGAGGCCGTCTGGCAGACGCTCGGGTACGAACCCGAGGACAAGGAGTGGCGTACGCCGATGCCGCCCACGGCGCCGCCCGGTTGGGTCGCCCGCCGCGCCGCCGACGCCAGCTTCGCCAGGCAGCACCTGCTGCCGTGGATAGGACGACGCCTGACGGGACGCTCATCGGGGGACGGCCGGACAGGCGCCCACTTCAGCGCTGAGCTGGGCAAAGCCTTCTGGGCCAGCCCTGCGGACCACACAAACCCCGGCCCTGTGGCGGACTGGCGACGGGTGGAGCCCTGACCCAGAGCCCAACCCGGCTGCCAGTCCCCGACCCTCCTCAGACGAGTGCGTTCTTGTAGAACAGGTTCGAGCGGCGGTCTCCGGCGGCGCCCGAGGCGAAGCCGAGGAACAGCCGGACCTCACCGGCGACCGTCTGATAGATGGCGAGGCCCTCCGGCTCACGGAAGTCGAGAGTCTCGCCCGCCTTGGTGAGGACCGGGCCCTGCACGATCGTGCCGGTATTCATGTCGACGCAGGTGATCTCCGAGTTCACCACACCGCCACTGGCGTCGTACGACGTCCCCGTGAGCAGGTACAGGTACTTGCCGTAGGCCGTGTAGCCCTGGAACGTCGGCGACAGCGTCGGCAGGCTCGGCTGCTTGAAGTCGGCGAGCGGCGAGGAGAAGTCGCCGTTCGTGGCGTCTGCGAGGTCGTAGACCGCGATGTGCTTGCCGTCGCTGAGGTTGTACCGGACGATCAGGCGGTTGTTGACCGGGTCGATCGAGCAGGTGTGCTCGGTCGCGGTGGCCACGGGCGTGTACTTCGTCAGCGCCGACGACGTGTTGGACAGCGCCGTCCCGCTGGTGAACTTGAAGCGGGCGAGACGTGCGCCGTAGCCGTTCGCGTTGGCGTCGACCTCCGTCCACAGGTACGTCGACGAGCCCACGCCCTGCGCGCCGAAGGCGACACAGTGCCCGAAGCCCGTCAGGTGCATGTAGCCGACGTAGTTGCCCGCGAAGTCGAGCTGCGTGATGCACAGGTCGCCGGCGGTGTCCGAGGAGCCGTCGCGCCGCTGCGCCACGAACAGCCGCCGGTTGACGTTGTCGAAGGCGAACCCCTGCTGGACGGTCACGTCGTGAAGGGACTGCCCGCGGAAGAGGTCGTACGAGGGCTGTGTCAGGTCGAAACGCGGGGACGTCGGTATGGCGGCGCTCGCGGCGCCCGCGCCGTATCCGACGCCCAGCGCGGCGAGGCCGAGGCCGGTACCCGCGCGCAGCAGCCCGCGTCGGCTGAAACTCGTGGGCGACGTGTGTGTCATCTTCTGTCCTCCTGTGGCGGCAGCGAAGAGTTGATCATGAACGCATGAGCTTATGCGAAGACGCACGGGAGGGCTTGCCCCGGGTGCCGGGGGTCGGGGGTCGGGGGCGAAGCCGTCCCAACTGCCGACGAGGTGGGGGTCGGTGTGCTCGTCGCGCCTGCCGGGGCCGTACAGGCAGACGAGCAGGCCATGGGCGCGCGAGCCGCGCCGGATCTTGGGGACCGTCAGAGGCGCCTCTCGACCAGGGTGTCAGCCGCGTCGCCGGGAGTCGGCCTCGTGGTGTGCACCGGCCCCTCCTCTGGTGACGGACGCCCGGCCAAACGGCCGCAGCTGCTGCCGTACGAGCGGTCCGTGGGGTAGACACCGGTGGGTAGACGGACGGCCGAAGGGAATCCCATGCCCACCACCGTGATCAACCTCAAGGGTCATATCCACGAGTTCGGCCCCCGGCTCGAACACGCCCCCGCGGACCTCGTCTACATCGGCCGCCGCTGGACCATGGGCCACTGGGACCTCCCGCAGCACCCGCTCTACAACCCCTTCGCCTACGACACCCCCACCAAGAAGCGCGACGGCACCCGTGCCGAGATCATGGAGAAGTACCGGGCGTATCTCCTCGAACGCCCCGACCTCCTCGACCAGGTGCCCGCCCTGCGTGGCAAGACGCTGGCCTGCTGGTGCGCACCCGAGCTGTGCCACGGCGACATCCTGGCGGAGCTGGCCGACGCCTCGTAGCGCGGCCGAATCCCGCAACCGGCCTCCGGCCGAGCGGGGCATCACCCCCACGGGTGTCCCCGGTGGCGTGGGCGCACCGGTGCCTGCTTGCTGGACCGAGAGGGGAACGGGGTCTCGGGAGGAGAGCGAGCGCCGATGGAGCCGAGGGAAGAACGGCTGCGGACGCCGCGCGCCGCCGGGCTGGCGGGGACCGTGTTCGCCCTCCTGCTGGCGGCGGCGATCGTGCTGGTGCGGATCGCGATCCCGGCGGGGGACGCCGAAACGGCGACGGTCGCGCCGGACCAACGGTGGCAAGTGCGTACGGCTTTGGAGATCCTCCCGTTCGCGGGGATCTTCTTCCTGTGGTTCATGGGCGCCCTGCGCGCACGGGTCGGCGATGCCGAGGACAGATTCATCGCCACCGTCTTCATGGGCAGCGGACTGGTCTACGTGGCCACCATGTTCGCGGCCGGCGCCGCGGCGGGCAGTGTACTGAGCCAACCCTCCGGCTTCGGCCGCCACTTCGCCTACACGCTGATGACGACGTACGCGCTCCGCATGGCCGCCGTGTTCGTCTTCACGACCTCGACGATCGGTCACCGTCTGCGCGTCCTCCCCCGTTCGCTCGCCGTGTTCGGCTATCTCGCGGGGCTTGTCCTGCTCGTCGCGGGATCTTCTCTGCCCTGGTCGGAGCTGGTCTTCCCGTTCTGGGCACTGGTCGTCAGCCTTCACATCCTCCGTGCCGGTCCGCACGCCCCGGCGAGCGGCTGAGCACCCTCTCGCGCATGCTGAGGGGCAGGGGGACGAGAACGGGCCACGGAAAGGCTGATCCTCGGTGAGGCTTGTCGTCGATCTCAACCGCTGCCAGGGATACGCGCAGTGCGCGTTCCTGGCTCCCGATGTCTTCGTCATGCACGAGGACGAGTCCCTTCTCTACAGCCCCGAGGTCGAGGAGGATCGGCGCGAGGACGTGGCGCGAGCCGTCGCCGCGTGTCCCGTCCAGGCCATCGTGGTGGACGCGAACTTCCCCGACGGGAACCCCGGAACCGACCGGGAGGCCGGCCGGTGAGCGTCGACGGATCGCTGGACCGGCTCAAGCGTGAAGGTCGCATCGTCGTCGTCGGCGCCTCGCTCGCGGGGCTTCGGGCCGCGGAGACCTTGCGGGAGAAGGGGTTCGCCGGTTCCCTCACACTGATCGGGGACGAGCCCTACGAGCCGTACGACCGACCGCCGTTGTCCAAGCAGGTTCTGCTGGGCAGGGCGACGGCGGACCGCACCGGCCTCCCCCGGCACCGCGCCATCGACGCGCAGTGGCGCCTCGGGGTTCCGGCCACCGGCCTGGACATGGCGGCCCGGCGGGTACGGCTGGCCGACGGCGACGAGGTGGAGTACGACCGGCTGCTCATCGCGACCGGTGTACGAGCCAGGCCCTGGCCCCAGGAGGACGAGGCGGAGCTCGACGGGGTGTTCGTGCTGCGGACCCGCGACGACGCCGAAGCGCTGGAGCGCTCGCTCGCGCGGGGCCCCCGCCGCGTGCTCGTCATCGGCGCCGGGTTCACCGGCTCCGAGATCGCCTCCGCCTGCCGGGAACGCGGGATCGCGGTGACCGTGGCCGAGCGGGCGGACGCGCCGCTGGTCGGAGCGCTCGGCGGAGTCGTCGGCCAGGTAGCCGCCGAGCTGCACCGCAAACACGGCGTCGACCTGCGTTGCGGCGTCATGGTGACCGGCCTGGAGGGCGACTCCGCGGGACGCGTCCGCGCCGCGCATTTCTCCGACGGGAACACCGTCGAGGCCGACGTGGTGGTCGTCTCCCTCGGTGCCCAGCGCAACACCGAATGGCTCGCCGGGTCCGGACTCGGCGCGGGTCCCCGCGGGATCGCCTGTGACGCCGGGTGCCGGGCCTTCGACATCCGGGGCATCGTCACCGACGACATCTATGTGGCCGGCGATGTCGCACGGTCCCCGCACCCGCTGTTCGGATACCAGTTCCTGTCCCTGGAGCACTGGGGCAACGCCGTCGCCCAGGCCGAGACCGCCGCGCACAACATGCTGAGCGACAGTGCGGACCGCCGCCCCCACATCTGGGTGCCCGCCTTCTGGTCCTCCCAGTTCGGCGTGAACATCAAGTCCGTCGGGGTGCCGTCGATGGGTACCGAGATCCTCATCGCCCAGGGCTCCCGCAGCGAGCACAGGTTCACCGGCGTCTACGGGTACCAGGACCGCGTCATCGGCGCCGTCACCTTCGACCAGACGAAGTGGCTGCAGTTCTACCAACAGCTCATCGAGACCACGGCGCCGTTCCCGCCGGCCTCCCCCACCGTGGACCGCCGCCCCGAGGGGCAGCGGCCGATGCCCGCGGACTTCCCCGACCCGTCCGTGCCCACCCACGGCCCGACCGTCACCCTCAGCGGATACGCGCCGGACGACCGACGGCTGTCGTTCACCCCCGCTCGGCACTGATCCGACGTTCCCTAGGACGCACCCATGACCGAAGCCATCCTGCGGCAGATCATCGACTACGCCCACCGCGCCGATCCGTATCCGCTGTACGCGGAGCTGCGCCGGACGCCGGTGTACCACGACGCGGACGGACCGTTCGTCCTCAGCAGGTACTACGACATCCAGAGCCTGCTCCACGATCCGCGCATCAGCTCCGACGCCCGCAATCTGAAGACGCCGGCGACCGCGAACCCGCTGGCCGCCGAAGCGGACGAGGAGACGGCCCTTCCGCCGAGCTTCCTGCGGCTCGACCCGCCGGAGCACGACCGGCTGCGGCGCATGACGAACCGGCCGTTCGGGCCGCCGCACTCCCCGCGGCGTGTCCACGAGATGCGCGGCGAGCTGAAGGACATCGTCTCCGGGCTCATCGACGGCATCGACAACCCGGACCGGATCGATCTGGTCGACCAGTTCTCCTATCCCTTCCCCGTGACCGTGATCTGCCGGCTGCTGGGGGTGCCGCGCGAGGACGAGGCGCGCTTCCACTCCTGGGCGGACACGATCGCCGCCAGCCTGGACCCCGTCCCGGGCGCCGACACCGACGAGCGCGCCAAGGTCTCCCACAACGCCCGCACCGAGCTGGGCATGTATCTGGCCGGGCTCATCGAGGAACGCCGCAAGAAGCCCGGGGACGACATGCTGTCCCAGCTGTCCACGGCGGGAGGGCCGGACGGTGTCATGACGACGATGGAGGTCCTGAGCACCGCGGCGCTCCTGCTGATCGCCGGCCACGAGACCACGGTCAACCTCATCACCAACGGCATGCTGACCCTGCTGCGCAACCCCGACGTGCTCGAGCGGCTGCGCAAGGACCCGAATTTCGCCGTCCCCGTCGTCGAGGAGCTGCTGCGGTTCGAGCCGCCGGTGCAGCTGGTGCCGCAGCGCACCACCCTCGCCGACATCGAGGTCCGCGGGATCACCATCCCCAAGGGCGCGTCACTGTGGCTGGTGCTGGCGGCGGGGAACCGCGACCCCGACCGCTTCGAGGATCCGGACCGGTTCGACCCGGACCGCGGGGACATCCAGCACCTCGGCTTCGGCAGCGGCATCCACAGCTGCTTCGGCGCCCCGCTCGCCCGCCTGGAGGCGCAGCTCGCGCTGAGCGAGCTGGCCCGCAGACTGGAGAACCCCCGGCTGCTGGAGGACCCGCCGCCCTACCGGCAGAACGCCGTCCTGCGCGGCCCACGCCATCTGCCGATCGGTTGCGACGGCATCCGACCCTAGGGCCGCCCGGCCAGGGCCACTACCGCTGACCTGGGCTCCGGAGCGTGCGCACGTTCCGGAGCCCGGCCGGACGGCGGGTAAACTCCGTCCACGTGACTGCCGCGCCTGCAAAGCCCCGTATCCCCAACGTCCTCGCCGGACGCTACGCCTCCGCCGAGCTCGCCACGCTCTGGTCCCCCGAGCAGAAGGTGAAGTTGGAGCGTCAGCTCTGGCTCGCCGTGCTGCGGGCGCAGAAGGACCTCGGGATCGAGGTCCCGGACGCCGCGATCGCCGACTACGAGCGCGT
Organism: Streptomyces sp. RLB3-17; assembly: GCF_007113425.2. Lineage (NCBI taxonomy): Bacteria > Bacillati > Actinomycetota > Actinomycetes > Kitasatosporales > Streptomycetaceae > Streptomyces > Streptomyces sp. RLB3-17. Next base: position 2,378,237 of record NZ_CP041610.2, read on the forward strand.
CCTCGACCAGGTCGACCTGGCCTCCATCGCCGAGCGCGAGAAGGTCACGCGGCACGACGTGAAGGCGCGGATCGAGGAGTTCAACGACCTCGCCGGGCATGAGCACGTACACAAGGGCATGACGTCCCGCGACCTCACCGAGAACGTCGAGCAGCTGCAGATCCGGCTCTCGCTGGAGCTGATGCGCGACCGCACGGTGGCCGTCCTCGCGCGGCTCGGCAAGCTGGCGGGCGAGTACGCCGAACTGGTCATGGCCGGCCGCTCGCACAACGTGGCCGCCCAGGCCACCACCCTCGGCAAGCGCTTCGCGACCGCGGCCGACGAGCTGCTCGTCGCGTACGGCCGTGTCGAGGAGCTGCTCGGCCGCTACCCGCTGCGCGGCATCAAGGGCCCGGTCGGCACCGCGCAGGACATGCTCGACCTGCTGGGCGGGGACGCGGCGAAGCTCGCCGAGCTGGAGCAGCGGATCGCCGGGCACCTCGGCTTCTCGCAGGCCTTCACCTCCGTCGGCCAGGTCTACCCGCGCTCGCTGGACTACGAGGTCGTGACCGCGTTGGTGCAGCTGGCGGCCGCGCCGTCCTCGACGGCCAAGACGATCCGGCTGATGGCCGGGCACGAGCTGGTGACCGAGGGCTTCAAGCCGGGCCAGGTCGGCTCCTCGGCGATGCCGCACAAGATGAACACGCGCTCCTGCGAGCGGGTCAACGGCCTCATGGTCATCCTGCGCGGCTACGCCTCGATGACCGGCGAGCTGGCGGGCGACCAGTGGAACGAGGGCGACGTGTCCTGCTCGGTGGTCCGCCGGGTCGCGCTGCCCGACGCGTTCTTCGCGCTGGACGGTCTGCTGGAGACCTTCCTCACCGTCCTCGACGAGTTCGGCGCCTTCCCGGCCGTCGTCGCGCGCGAGCTGGACCGCTACCTGCCCTTCCTCGCGACGACCAAGGTCCTGATGGGCGCGGTGCGCGCGGGCGTCGGCCGTGAGGTCGCGCACGAGGCGATCAAGGAGAACGCCGTCGCCTCCGCGCTCGCCATGCGCGAGCAGGGCGCCGAGCGCAACGAACTCCTCGACAAGCTCGCCGCCGACGAGCGCATTCCGCTCGACCGCGCGCAGCTGGACGAGCTGATGGCCGACAAGCTGTCGTTCACCGGTGCCGCTGCCGACCAGGTCGCCGCCGTCGTCGGCCGCATCGAGGAGATCGTGAAGCAGCACCCGGAGGCCGCGGGCTACACGCCGGGGGCGATCCTCTGACGCGGCTCACTCCCGCGGACCTCGAGGCCGCCCGCGACCGGCTGGTGCCGGATGTCGTCGGGGACGGCCTCAAGGTGCTTTTCTGCGGCATCAATCCGGGGTTGATGACCGCCGCCACGGGCCACCACTTCGCCCGTCCCGGCAACCGCTTCTGGCCCGTGCTGCATCTGTCGGGGTTCACGCCCCGGCTGATGAAGCCGTCGGAGCAGGGCGAGTTGCCGTCGTACGGGCTCGGCATCACGAACGTGGTGGCGCGCGCGACCGCCCGGGCCGACGAGCTGTCCGCGGAGGAGTACCGCGAGGGCGGGCGGCTGCTGAGCGCGAAGGTGGCGCGACTGCGGCCGGGGTGGCTGGCGGTGGTGGGGGTGACCGCCTACAGGGCGGCCTTCGAAGACCGGAAGGCCGTGATCGGCCCGCAGGAGCGGACGATCGGGGACACCCGGGTCTGGGTGCTGCCCAACCCGAGTGGGCTCAACGCGCACTGGACGGCGGCGACGATGGCCGAGGAGTTCGGACGGCTGCGGGTGGCTGCCGCCGGGGGGGTAGCGGATCAGGTCACGGCGGATCGATCTCGGTGACCAGGGCGAGCAGGCTGAACTCCGGGTCGACGCCCGGCAGGGAGATGCCGAGGGCGACCCAGCGGCCATCACCGTGCGCCTGCCAGACGTACACGTTCCGCACGTACGCACCGAGCGAGGCCCACGGTTCCGGTATGTGCTCGTCGCCCTGCTGGGCGCGCAGGAAGACGCCGTCCAGGCTCATGTGCCCCTGTTCCCCCCACCGGTCGGCGAGCCGCTGCGCGAGGCCCTCCCGCCACGCCTCGATCTGCTCCTCCCGCTCCCCGTCGTCGCCCTCCCCGGAGCCGGCGCTGCGCTCTAACTCGACGAGGTGGAAACCGGGTCCCCCGGGACTGCCGAACGACCCGCCGTGCTCCAGGGGGAAGTCCTCGGAGCACAGCCGGTCGATCGTGGCCAGATGCCGTGCGATGGTCATGAGGTCCAGTAAAGCCGCTGCCTCTGACAATTGGCGTGCCGTCAGGCGTCCCTGCGGCGTACGCTCCACGCGCCCGCCGCGAGGGCCGCCGCCGTCCAGGCCGCGGTCACCATGAGCCCGGTCCAGGGGCCGAGGGCGCCGTCCCACGTCTCGTGGAGCACCACTTGGCCCGCCCGGTCGGGCAGGAAGTCGGCCGCGCCGCCCGACACTCCGCCGATCACGAAGGAGACGATCAGGAGGAACGGCACCAGGATGCCCAACGTGGCGACCGCGCTGCGCAGCAGGGCCGTGAGCCCGGCGGCGAACAGCGCCATCAGCGCCAAGTAGAGGCCGCAGCCCAGGGCCCCGCGTACCCCTTCGCCCCACGTCAGCCCGCTCGCCCAGGTTCCGAGGACCGCCTTGCCCACGAGCAGGCTCACGAGCCCCGACATCAGGCCGACGGCCAGCGCGGGTACCCCGATCGCCACCGCCTTGGCCGCGAACCACCGTCCCCGCCGGGGCACCGCCGCCAGCGACACCCGCAGCGCGCCGCCCCGGAACTCGGCCGCGACGGCCTGCGCGCCGAACGTGATCGCCGCGATCTGCCCGAAGCTCACGCCGAAGAACACCGAGAACAGCGGGTCGAAGTCCTGGCCACCGGAGTCGTCGAGACCGGCGAGCGCGGAGAACGCCGCCGTCGCCAGGAGCACCGCGAGCAGTCCCGTGACGAGGGACCGCAGCGTACGGATTTTGATCCACTCCGCGTGGAGTACGGGTGCGAAGGTCATGAGCGGGCCTCCTGGGGCCGGGTGGGCGACGGTACGGCGGTGAACTCGGCCTCGGCGGCCGTCAGATCGAGGTACGCCTCCTCCAACGTGCCCTCTTCCGCCGCGAGTTCGAGGATCGGCAGGCCCGCGCCGGAGGCGAGGAGCCCGATGTCCTCCACGCGTGCGTGCGGGACGGTCCACGCTCCGTCCGCACCCTCGACGGCCTCGTGACCGTGGCGTGCGAGCAGCGCGCCGAGAGCGGCGCCGTCCGTGGTGCGCACCCGTACCCGGGGCCGCACGCGCGCGTGGATGAACTCCCGCAGGGGTGTGTCGGCGAGGAGCCGGCCCCGGCCGAGGACGACGAGGTGGTCGGCGAAGGACGCGGTCTCGTTCATGAGATGGCTGGAGACGAGCACCGTGCGGCCTTCACGGGCCAGTCGGCGCAGCACCTCGCGGATCCAGATGATCCCTTCGGGGTCGAGCCCGTTCGACGGTTCGTCGAGCAGCACCACGGGCGGGTCACCGAGGAGCGCGGCCGCGATCCCCAGGCGCTGTCGCATGCCCAGGGAGTACGTCTTCACCCTGCGCCGCGCCACGGACGCGAGCCCCGACTCCTCCAGCACGTTGTCCACCCGGCGTTCGGAGATGCGGTTGCTCGCGGCGAGTGCCCGCAGATGGTCGCGCGCGGTGCGCGAGCCGTGCGCGGCCCCCGCGTCGAGCAGTGCTCCGACCTGGCGCAGGGGTTCGTCGAACGAGACGTAGGGCCGGCCGCCGACGGTGGCGGTGCCGGACGTGGGCCGGTCAAGACCCAGGACGAGCCGCATGGTGGTGGACTTTCCGGCGCCGTTGGGTCCGAGGAAGCCGGTGACACGGCCGGGAAGCACCCTGAAGGTGAGGTCGTCCACGGCGCGCAGACTGCCGTACTCCTTGGTCAGGTCATGGACGTCGATGCTGGTCATGACCCCAGCCTGGCGGCCTTTGCGCGGTCGGTACTCCCCCGCCGGTGGAGATCGTCTCCCCCGCTCGGGGGAAGCCGGCCCGCGGGGCCGGCTGGGACGATGGCGCGATGGCCCGCTTTCTGCGCCCGTTGTTCCTGGGGACCACCTACACGCGTCTGCTGCATCTGTGGGTGCCGATGCTGTTCGTCAGTGTGTGGCTGTTCATCGACATGTCGAGACCGTGGGTGCCCGCGGTGCTGTTGATCCCGCTGGGGCTGGTCCCGGCCGTGCGGCGGGGCGAGGGCGTGCAGGCGCGGTACATGCTGGCGCCGGACGCGCCGCTGGAGCGGGGCAACCGCGACGCGGCGATCTCGGTCGCGCCGTCGGCGACCTGGCGGGACCGGCTGCGGACCGTGCTGTGGCTCGAAGTACGGATGGGCCTCGGGGCGGTGACGACGGGGGTCACCGTCTGGATGCCGGTGACCGCCATCGAACTGGCCGGGGCCGCCTGCGGTCGCCCCGTCGACATCACACTGCTGCCGGTGTCGCCCCCGCCGTGGGCCTGCGCCCTGCTCGTACCCGTGCCGCTGCTCGCGCTGTACGGCGCGGTCGTCGGCCTCGGCGAGCTGGTCACGGCCATCGCGCGCCGACTGCTGGGCCCCTCCCCCGCCGAGCGTCTCGCCGCCCTGGAGGAACGCACCGAACAGCTCCTGGAACGCACGCGCATCGCCCGTGAGCTGCACGACTCCATCGGGCACGCGCTGACCGTGGCGGTGGTGCAGGCGGGCGCGGCACGGGCGGCCGGCGACCCCGCGTTCACCGACCGGGCGCTGCTCGCCATCGAGGACACCGGCCGGGCCGCCCTGGAGGACCTGGAACGCGTGCTCGGCGTGCTGCGCGAGGCGGGGCGCCCCGCGAGCGGCCGACCCACGCTGAGCGAGGCGGACCGGCTCCTGGAGTCGGCGCGCGGCTCGGGTGCGAAGGTGGATGCCGAGGTGACGGGTGCGTTGGAGACCGTGCCGGGACCGGTCTCCCGCGAGGGCTACCGCATCCTCCAGGAGTCCCTGACCAACGTGCTGCGGCACGCGGGGAGCGTGCCGGTGCGGGTCCGTATCGCGGTCGACGACGGCACTCTGGGCCTGGAGGTCCGCAATCCGCTGACGGCCGGGATATCGGGGCCGGGCCGCGGCAGTGGCCTGCGGGGCATACGGGAGCGGGCGGCGCTGCTCGGCGGGCGGGCGCGGACCGGGCCGGACGGGGGTGACTGGGAGGTACGGGTCGAGCTGCCGTTGCGCTGATCTACGCTGGCCGGATGCCGGTCACCGTTCTCCTCGTCGACGACGAACCGCTCGTCCGCGCGGGTCTGCGGGCCGTCCTGGCGGCGCAGCGCGACATCGAGGTCGTGGGAGAGGCGGCCGACGGCGCCGCGGTGATCCCGCTCGTGCGGCAGCTGCGGCCGGACGTCGTCGCCATGGACGTCCGCATGCCGCTCATGGACGGCATCGAGGCCACGCGCGCGCTCCTGCGGACCGTGAGCGATCCCCCGAAGATCCTCGTCGTGACCACGTTCGAGAACGACGAGTACGTGTACGAGGCGCTGCGCGCGGGTGCCGACGGTTTTCTGCTGAAGCGGGCCAGGCCCGCCGAGATCGTGCACGCCGTGCGGCTCGTCGCGGAGGGCGAGTCGCTGCTGTTCCCTGCGTCCGTACGGCAGTTGGCGGCCGAGTACGGGGACGGTGGCGGGAATCCGGCGGCGCGGGCGGCCATGGAGCGCGCCGCGCTGACCGAGCGGGAGGCGGAGGTGCTGCGGCTGATGGCCCGGGGGCTGTCGAACGCGGAGATCGCCGGGCGGCTGATCGTCGGAACCGAGACGGTCAAGTCGCACGTCAGCGCCGTACTGGCGAAGCTGGGAGCCCGGGACCGTACGCAGGCGGTCATCGCGGCGTACGAGTCGGGGTTCGTGGCCCCGAGCTGAAACGGCGGTCCGCCGGTGGCCGAAGCGACCGGTCGGTAGCAAAGGAGGTCCCCGGCTCTCGCCGGGGCGCGCCGCGCCGAGTACGATCCGGCCAACACGCGCACGAGCTGGGAGGACGGACGTTGGGGCGGTTGACCGGCGGGGACCCCTCTCTGCTGCGAAGGATCAATTCCGCGGTGGTGCTGCACGCGTTGCGTGCCACGGACTGCGCGACGCTGACCGAGATCACCCGGGTGACCGGGTTGTCCCGGCCCACGGTCGAAGGTGTCGTGGAAGGGCTGATCGAGGCCGGGCTCGTGGTCGAGCAGGCGGCCGAGGAGGGCGCGGCACGGCGCCAGGGCCGTCCCGCGCGGAGGTTTCGGTTCCGGGCCGAGGCGGGCCATCTGCTGGGCCTGGAGATCGGTCCCCATCGCGTCGCCGGGCTCCTCGCCGATCTGGACGGCCGGGTGCTGGGCGCCATGTCCAAGGAGGTGGACGAGACCGCGTCGGCGGACGAGCGGCTGGAACGGCTGCGCACGGCGGTCGCGGATCTGCTGCGCCGGGCGGGTGTCGCGCGCAGTTCCCTGCGTGCGGTCGGCGTGGGCAGCCCGGGGATCGTCGAGGCGGACGGCACCGTGCGCCTGGGTACGGCGCTGCCGGAGTGGACGGGGCTGCGCCTGGGTGACCGGCTGAACCGCTCCTTCAAATGCCCGGTGCTCGTCGAGAACGACGCCAACGCGGCGGCGGTCGCCGAGCACTGGAAGGGCTCGGCGACGGAGTCGGACGATGTGGTGTTCGTGCTGGCCGGGCTGAGCCCGGGGGCCGGTTCGCTGATCGGCGGGCGGCTGCACCGGGGATACGGGGGCGCCGCCGGGGAGATCGGGGCGCTCCATCTGCTCGGCCGCGGAGCCACTCCCGAGACGCTGCTGTCGACCACGGACGAGCCCCTGCACCCGCTCGACGAGCAGGCCGTGGCCGAGGTCTTCGCGCTGGCCAAGGGCGGTGACCAGCGGGCTCGCGCGGCGGTCGACCGCTTCATCCAGCGCCTCGTGCACGACGTGGCGGCCCTCGTCCTCGCCCTCGACCCGGAACTGGTCGTCGTCGGCGGCTGGGCGGCGGGGCTGGACGGCGTACTGGAACCGCTGCGGCGCGAGCTGGCGCGCTACTGTCTGCGCCCGCCCAAGGTGGCGCTCTCCCTGCTGGGCGAGGCGGCCGTCGCGACGGGCGCCCTGCGGCTGGCCCTCGATCATGTGGAGGAGCAGCTGTTCGCGGTCGAGGGGACCGTGACCGCACGCCGCTGACCAGCGGTCTCACGGGTACGGGAAAGCCGTCATGCCCCGGAGTGTTCCGGGGCATGACGGCAGAGACCTCGGGGCTGCCGCCTGGAGCAGGCCTGGGCCGCGGTTCAGGAGGCCCGGCGCTCGGGGTCGTGGTGGATCTCCACGCCGCCTGAGTCGCCGAAGGTCAGCCGGCAGGTGTCGGCGCGGTACGTGGCCACGGAGACGGCGGCGGTGCGCCCGTCGGCGACGTAACGGGTCGTGACGACGAGGACGGGCGCCCCGGGCAGCCGGTCCAGCTCCTTGGCGTCGTCCGCGCGGGCCGAGCCGAGCTCCACGGCGCGGTCCTGGCCCTCCAGGTCGAGGTGCTGCAGTTCGCGCAGCACGGCACGGGCGAGGGTCGCCCCCGACGGGGCGTCGATCGCGGGCAGGCCGGGTACCGAGGACGCCGGGATGTAGAGCAGCTCGGCGGCGACCGGCTGGCCGTGCGTCACACGGGAGCGGCGGATCGTGTGCACCTGGTCGTCGGGGCCTGTCTCCAGGACCTCGGCCACCGCGGCGGGCGGGACCGCCACCGCGCAGTCCACGGGCCGCCAGGCGTCGCCGACCGCGCCCGGCCACACATGCTGCTCGGTTCCGACGGCCACGCCCACGCGCGGCGGGGCGACGGTCGTGCCCACCCCGCGGCGGCGCTGCAGTCGCCCTTCGAGCTCCAGCTGCTCCAGCGCCTGGCGCAGCGTGGCGCGGGCGACGCCGAACCTGGCCGCGAGGTCGCGTTCGTTGGGCAGGACCTCGCCCACGGAGAACTCGGAGTCCAATGCCTCGGTGAGCACCGTCTTGAGATGCCAGTACTTCGGCTCCGGCACCGTTTCCAGCTGCGTGGTCCCCACCCTGTCCTCCGCAATCGCCGTGGCCCGGCGGCGTTTTAGCGCCCTTGTTTATTAAAGGTTCTTGCACTATCCCTGCGACCATAGGGCCGCCCCCACCCTTGGTCAAGACCAATCCTCGATCCCTTACGGATTGCGGAGGCGTCTTGCCGCACAGCGTTCACAGGGCGTTCGCGCGGGGCGATGTTCGTGACACGACGTCGAAAGCCCCCGTCCAGAAGACGGGGGCTTTCGAGGGGAATGAGGGGAGCGCAGTGGCTACTGGTTGCCCAGGGACACCAGCTTCTCGGGGTTGCGCACGATGTAGATGCACTGGATCCGGCCGTCCACGACATCCAGTTGGACGGTGCTGTCGGGCTTGTCGCCGGAGAGGACGAGGAGCGCGGCGCCTCCGTTGAGCTCCAGGGAGCGGTACGACGGGTCGGGAACACCCTGCTGGGCGATGGCGTACAGGAAGCGGCCCACCTTGTCCGCGGTCTCGATGACCCGCAGCGGCGCCTTGGACAGTCCGCCGCTGTCGCCGATCAGGCGGACGTCCGGGGCCAGCAGGGACATGAGCCCCTCCAGGTCTCCTCCGGCCGCCGCCGCGAGGAACCGCTCGGTCAGGTCGCGGCGTTCGGCCGGGTCGACCTCGTAGCGCGGGCGTCGCTCCTCGACGTGTTTGCGCGCCCGTCCGGCGAGTTGGCGCACGGCGGGCTCGCCCCGGTCGAGGACGGCGGCGATGTCCGCGTACGGGTAGCCGAACGCCTCTCTGAGGACGAACACCGCGCGTTCCAGGGGCGACAGGGACTCCAGGACGACGAGGACGGCGAGCGAGACGGAGTCGGCGAGCACGGCCCGCTCGGCGGTGTCGGGGACGGTGTCCCCGAAGTCGGTGACGTACGGCTCGGGAAGCCACGGTCCCACGTACGCCTCGTTGCGCGACCGCACCTGGCGCAGTCGGTCGACGGCGAGCCGGGTGGCGATGCGCACCAGGTAGGCGCGTGGTTCGCGCACCTCGGTGCGGTCGGCGCCGGACCAGCGCAGCCAGGCTTCCTGGACGACGTCCTCGGCGTCGGCCACCCGTCCCAGCATGCGGTAGGCGACGCCCATCAGGACGGGGCGGTGCTCTTCGAAGACCTCGGTCGCGGTGTCGATGGTCACGGCCCCATCCCATCCCGGCACATCCCGCCGTGTCCAGGCGGCGCCGGTGAACGCGTCGGTCTCGTGGCGACAAGGGGCTACCCGTCGGTAGCAGTTGCTGACAAGCTGTCTACGAAGACGGTTCGTCAACGTGCCACCAGACGAGGAGCAGCATCATGTCCGCCACGGTCTCCTTCAGCCTTCCCTCCGCGCACGGTCCGCGGACCGTGACCATGTCCTACGCGCGCGTGGGCACCGGCGAACCGCTGCTCCTGCTGCACGGCATCGGCCACCACCGGCAGGCCTGGGACCCGGTCGTGCACATCCTGGCCGCCGAACGCGAGGTGATAGCCGTCGACCTGCCCGGGTTCGGCGAGTCCCCGGCGCTGCCCGACGGGCTCAGGCACGACCTCGGGACGGTGGTGCCCACGCTCGGCGGGCTGTGCGAGGCGCTGGAGATCGAGCGTCCGCACGTGGCGGGCAACTCCCTGGGCGGCCTGCTGGCCCTGGAGTTGGGCCGCGAGAAGCTCGTACGGTCCGTCACCGCGATCTCGCCCGCCGGGTTCTGGTCGCCGGTCGAGCGGCGTTACGCCTTCGGTGTGCTGCTCGCGATGCGGCAGGGCGCGCGGCGCCTGCCGCTCCCGGTGATCGAGCGGCTCTCCCGCTCGGCGGCCGGGCGGGCCGCCCTGACCAGCACCATCTACGCCCGGCCCGGCCGCCGTTCACCCGAGGCCGTGGTCGCCGAGACCCTCGCGCTGGCCCGCGCCGAGGGCTTCGCCGACACCCTCCGGGCCGGCACCACCGTCCAGTTCACGGACGACATCCCGGGGCTGCCCGTCACCGTGGCCTGGGGCACCCGGGACCGGCTGCTGGTGCGCCGCCAGGGGATCCGGGCCAAGCACATCATTCCCCGGGCCCGGCTGGTGCGGCTGCCGGGCTGCGGTCACGTCCCGATGAACGACGACCCGGCGCTCGTCGCCCGCGTGATCCTCGACGGCAGCCGCTGACCGACGCCGGCTGAGGCGCCACGCGCCGGAGCCCAGGACGACGCCCGCGCCGACCAGGGCGCTGCCCGCGGCCTGCGCGGCGCCGTACGCGCCGGTGCCGACCAGCGGCGCCGTGCAGGCCGCGGCGACGGGGATGAGCCCGGAGAAGAGCGTGGCGCGCTCCGCGCCGATGCGCTGCATGCCCATGTACCAGCACACGAAGCCGACGACCGTGACGACCGCCGCCTGCCACAACAGCGCGGCGACCTCGGTGGCTTCCGGCATCCGCAGCCACGCGCCGCCGGTGAGGCGCGCGGTGAGGATCCCGGCCACCGCCGACTCGACCGCGGCGATCCCGCAGACGGTGGCCGACAGCAGCCGGGGCCCCAGCGGGCGCAGCACGGGTACGGCGAGCACCGCGAAGCCCACCTCGCCCGCGAGCGCGCACACGGAGTACGCGATCCCCGTGCCGTCGGTGCGGCCCCAGCCCTGGACCGTGAAGGCGCCCACCGCGACGAGCGACGCCCCGTACAGGACCGGGCGTTGGGGCCGGCGCCCCTCAAGAAGGGGGACGACAACGGCCACGACCACCGGGGCGCAGCCCACGAACACGCCCGGAACGGCTGGTTCCGCGGTGCGTTCGGCGGCGATCACGGCGAGGTTGAAGCCGACCATGCCGACGGCCGCGAGCAGCGCGAGGCGCCCCCACCGGCGTACCGTGAGCCGCCGCAGCGGTGCCGTGCCACCCCGTCCGACCAGCGGCAGGAGCAGCACGCAGGCGAGACCGTAGCGAAGGAACTGACCCCCCGCGTACGGGTAGTGGCCCAGGACGCTGTTGGCGGTGAAGGAGCCTCCGACGAGGACGCAGGCGAGGGCGGCGAGCAGCGACCCGCGGAGGGGGGTGGTGTTCATGACGGTGACGCTACGAAGCGCCGCGGTCCGGTTTAAGGTCCACTTTCATGACGCCATCGGGGACCACATGACGCCGTCGGGGGCCGCCTCGGAGATCACGCCGTCGGGGCCCGCATGGGAGCTGCTCGTGCCGGCCGTATCGGCACCGGCACGCGCGCGTGGGCGCGCTTTGCAGGCCGCGCTGCGCGAGGCGGTCCGCACCGGGCGGCTCGCGCCGGGCACCCGGCTGCCGTCCAGCCGCGAGCTCGCCGCCGACCTCGGGGTGTCGCGGGGGCTGGTCACGGAGGCGTACGAGCAGTTGACCGCGGAGGGGTACCTGCGCAGCGACCGGGGCGCGGGGACCTGGGTCGGCGGCGCCGCCCGGGCGGCCCACCCGCGCGCGCGTGACCTCGCACCGCGCCCCGCCGGGGCCCGCGCCGACTTCCTTCCCGGGACACCGGATCTGTCGCTGTTCCCGCGCGCCGCCTGGGCGGCCGCCCAGCGCGGGGTCCTCGCCGAACTGTCCCACCAAGCGCTCGGTTACCCGGATCCGCGCGGTCTGCCCCGGCTGCGCACCGCCCTCGCCGAACTGCTCGCACGGCGCCGCGGCGTGGTCGCGGACCCCGAGCGCGTCATCGTGGTCTCCGGGGTCGCGCAGGCGACGACCCTGCTCGGATTCGTGCTCCACGCGCGCGGGGTGCGCGCGATCGGCGTAGAGGACCCCGGAAGCCCGGAGCACGGCGCCCTCTACGCCTCGGCCGGCCTCGACGCCGTACCGCTGCCGCTGGACGGCGAAGGGCTGGCCAGCGGGCCGCTGAAGGAGTCGGGCGTACGGGCGGTGGTGACCACGCCCGCCCACCAGTTCCCGTCGGGGATCGCCTACTCGGCACGGCGCCGCACGGAACTCCTCGACTGGGCGCGCTCGGTGGACGGTCTGGTGGTCGAGGACGACTACGACGGGGACTTCCGCTACGACCGTGCTCCCGTGGGGGCGCTTCAAGGGCTCGATCCCGAGCGCGTCGCCTACACGGGGTCGGTCAGCAAGTCGCTCGCGCCCGGGCTGCGGCTCGGCTGGCTGCTGGTACCGGCGGCGCTCGCCGAGGAGGTCGTCGAGCGCAAGCGCACCATGGACCTCGGGAACCCCGTCGTGGACCAGGCGCTCCTGGCCCGCTTCGTGGAACGGGGCGACTACGACCGGCAGCTGCGCCGCTGCCAGCGCGCCTACCGGGAACGGCGCGACACCCTCGTATCCGCGCTGGAGGAGCACTTTCCCGGTACCGAGGTGTCCGGGATCGCGGCGGGCCTGCATGTCATCGCCGTGCTGCCCGGGAGGTACGGGCCGCCGGAGTACTTCCTGGAGCGAACCGCGGCGGCGGGGGTGTCCGTGCGCCCACTGACGGACTACGGGCGGACGGTCGAGCGCGCCGACGTACGCCTGGTGCTCGGTTACGCCCACCAGTCCCCCGCGCGGATCCGCGACGGCGTACGTCTGATGGCGCAGGCGCTGCGCGCCTGACCGCTGAAGAAGCGTCCGGGTGAGTGGGAAGCCGGAGCATCCGTGGGACGTGCGCGCTCGGGGGCGGATGTCGCCGCCCTTGTCGACGGGGCCAGTTGTTCACTTGTGGTTTCCGTGTGCGCTGCGGCGCACCCGTAGTTGTGGCTGGGCACATCGCCCGACTCCGTCGACTCCGACCCTGGAGGCGCATTCATGTCACACCGCCCGCAAAGCCCTCTCCCCCTCCCCGGTCGCCGCGGCGTCCTGCGCGGATCCCTCGCCGCCTCCGCGGCCCTGGCCCTGCCCACCGCACTCGGCTCGGCCCCGGCGTTCGCGCTGTCCGGGCGGCCCGAGGCGGGGTGGGGTGTCCAGGCCGGAGACGTGAGCGCGCACTCCGGCCTGGTGTGGGTCCGCTCGGACCGCCCCGCCCGGATGATCGTCGAGACGTCCGCGACCGAGTCCTTCCGCAACCCGCGCAGATGGCACGGTCCGCTGCTCGGCGCGGACTCCGACTTCACCGGTACGACACGGCTGCACGGACTGCCCTCCGGCGAGCAGATCCACTACCGCGTGCTGCTGGCCGACCCCGACGATCCGCGTCGTACGGGCGAGCCGGTGACCGGCACCTTCCGCACCGCGCCCGCGAAGCGGCGCCACGACGTCCGGTTCGTCTGGTCCGGTGACCTGGCCGGACAGGGCTGGGGCATCAACGAGTCCATCGGCGGCTACCGGATCTTCGACGCCATGGCGAAGGTGGACCCGGACTTCTTCCTGTGCAGCGGCGACAACATCTACGCCGACGGCCCGATCTCGGCCACGGCGCCGCTTCCGGACGGCAGCCTGTACCGGAACATCACCACCGAGGAGAAGTCGCACGTCGCGGTCACCCTGGCCGACTACCGGGGCAACTTCCGCTACAACCTGCTGGACTCGGCGCTGCGCCGGTTCAACGCCCGGGTTCCGAACATCATCCAGTGGGACGACCACGAGGTCCGCAACAACTGGTACCCGGGCGAGGTCATCGGGTCCGGCACCCCCTATCCGGCTGGCACGAAACTCGACGACCTGGCCGCCCGTGCCCGGCGGGCGTTCTCGGAGTACTTCCCGATCTCCACCGTCAGCGGACGCCCGGACGGACGGATCTACCGGACCGTCCACCACGGCCCGCTCCTGGACGTGTTCGTCCTGGACATGCGGACCTACCGGAACGCCAACTCGCCCGACGACCAGACGACCGACCCGCAGGGCATCCTCGGCCGCGAACAGCTGGAGTGGCTCAAGCGCGAGCTGGCCGCGTCGCGCGCGGTGTGGAAGGTCATCGCCGCCGACATGCCGCTCGGCCTGGTCGTGCCCGACCCGGTCGAGGGCAAGCCGAACATCGAGGCCGTCGCCCAGGGCGACCCGGGCGCGCCGCTCGGCCGCGAGCTGCAGATCGCCGAGCTGCTGCGGTTCATCAAGCACCGGCGGATCACCGGGACCGTGTGGCTGACGGCCGACGTCCACCACACCTCGGCACAGCACTACGACCCCTCGCGGGCCGCTTTCAAGGACTTCGAGCCGTTCTGGGAGTTCGTCTCCGGACCGCTCAACGCGGGCGCCTTCCAGGCGAACGCCCTGGACGGCACCTTCGGCCCCGACCGGGTCTTCGTCAAGGCTCCCGCCACCGCCAACGTCTCGCCGGCGGACGGTTACCAGTTCTTCGGCGAGGTCGACATCGACGGCGACAGCGGGGAGCTGACGGTGCGGCTGCGCGACCTGGACGGCACGGTGTTGTTCACACAGGTGTTGCAGCCGGGGCGTGTGGGTCAGTAACGGCGCCCAACTCCCGTACCCTCGAAGGGTCGGGCCGCGCACCGGAGTCATCCCCCGGTGCGCGGCCGCTCTCGTGACCAGGCACGTAAGCCAGATGATCCGAGGTAGGCAAAACAAGGGCAAAAAGAACCGCAAAAAGGATAGAACGACACTTTACCGATCAGTCACAGACCGTTCGTGATCACGCAACACCATTCCTTCACAGTGGTTGCATGACTCCAGACATGTCTGATGTGACCCGGGCGAAGCACGGACGCCCCGTCCACCACTGGCGACGCGACGTGGTCGAGCTCGCCGCGCTGTTCACGGCCGTCGCGGTCGCCGACGCCGTCGCCAACCTGATCGGACACGGCCCCGACGGCCCGGCCCTGCTGGTGATCTCGTCCGTGGTCCTGGTGGCCACGGCCGGATTCCACACATGGTGGGCACGCCGCCACGGTCACGCCCCGCCCTCGGGCGATACCGGTGCCCGGACGCTCGCCGTGGGGCGAGGGTCCGGGCGGGCCGACCGGGCCACGGCGGCGCCGGAGACCGTCACCGGAGAGACCGTCCTGTGGCGGATGCGGACGACGGTGAAGGACGAGCCCGGTTCGCTGGCCGCGCTGTGCATGGCCCTGGCCCACCAGCGGGTCGACATCCTGAGCCTGCAGACGCACCCGCTCGCCGAGGGCACGGTCGACGAGTTCCTGCTCCGCGCGCCCGTCGAACTGAACGCGTCCGAGATCACCCGCGCCGTCTCGCTGGCGGGCGGCACCGGGACCTGGATCGAACGGGCCGACGCCCACGACCTGGTGGACGCTCCGACGCGCGTCCTGGGACTCGCCACGCGCACGGCTTTGGACGCCGCGGAACTTCCGCTCGCCCTCCGGCAGTTGCTCGGTAGGTGCACCATTCGCTCGCTGCCCGCCCGCTCCCCCGGGTCGGGTCGGGCGGAAGAGGGCGCGCCGGTCGAAGGAGTGCTGGAAGACACGGTGATGCGGTTGCGCGCACCGGAGGGTGGGGTGATCACGGTGGAACGGCCGTATCTGCCGTTCACGCCGACCGAGTTCGCTCGGGCGCGGGCGTTGGTGGAGCTGGACGCGCGGCTGGGTCCGCGCATCCCGCTCCACCAGGACATGCTGACACTTCCGGAGGGCAACGCGATCACCGTGCGTCGCGCCGACGTCTCCGACGTCGCCGCGGCGAAGGCGATGCACGAGCGCTGCTCCCCGCGCACGTTGAGCATGCGCTACCACGGGCCGGTCGGTGACGCGGACCGCTATCTGAACCACCTGCTCAGCCCGCGCTTCGGACGCACCCTCGCCGTGCAGACGGCCTCGGGACGCGTCGTCGGGCTCGGCCATCTCCTCTGGGACGGCGACGAGACGGAGATCGCGCTGCTCGTCGAGGACGACTGGCAGCGGCGCGGGATCGGCGCCGAACTGCTCGGCCGGCTCGTGACGATGGCCGTCGAGGCGGGCTGCGAGAGCGTGTACGCCGTCACGCAGGCCTCCAACACCGGCATGGTCGCCGCCATGCGCGGCCTGGACCTCCCCCTCGACTACCAGATCGAGGAGGGCACCCTCGTCATCACGGCCCGCCTGGACGCCACTCCGGTGGCCTCCCGACTGCCGTACGACCAGGAGCAGAAGCAGGGGCAGAAGAAGTAGGACGGACACCGGGAGGCCCCGGGCACCTTGCCCGGGGCCTCTCCCTGGTCACCGCCCCAACGCACCGTCCAGATCGGCCCACAGGTCCTCCACGTCCTCCAGCCCCACCGACAGGCGCAGCAGCCGGTCACCGACCCCCGACTCGCGGCGGTCGTCGGCGGCCACGATGCGGTGGCTGATGGACGCCGGATGCTGGATCAGGCTGTCGACACTGCCGAGGCTCACCGCCGGGGTGATCAGACGGACCCCGGCGATGACCTCGTGCGGGTCGCCGTGGACCTCGAAGGCGATCATGGCACCGCCGATCCGCGGATAGTGGACGCGGTCGACGCGCGGATCGGCGGCGAGCCGGCGGGCGAGTTCGGCGGCGTTGGCGGACGCGGCCCGGACCCGTACGGGCAGGGTCGACAGGCCGCGCAGCAGCAGATACCCGGCCAGCGGATGCAGCACGCCCCCGGTCGCGAACCGCACTTGGCGCAGCCCCCGGGCGAACTCCTCGTCGCAGGCCACCACTCCGGCCATGACGTCCCCGTGTCCGCCCAGGTACTTGGTGGCGCTGTGCAGGACCAGGCGGGCTCCCTGCTCCGCGGGGCGTTGCAGCACGGGTGTGGCGAAGGTGTTGTCGGCGAGCAGCGGAACGGACCCGCAGGCGTGCGCGACGGCGCGCAGGTCGAGTTCGGCGAGCGTCGGATTGGCCGGGGACTCGACCATGACGAGGCCGGTGTCGGGGCGCAGGGCGTCCGCGATGCCCGCCGGGTCGACCCAGGTGACCTCGGAGCCCAGCAGCCCGGCGGTGAGCAGGTGGTCGCTGCAGCCGTACAGGGGCCGTACGGCGACGACGTGGCGCAGGCCGAGCGCGTTGCGCACGAGCAGTACGGCGCTCAGCGCGGCCATGCCGCTCGCGAAGGCGACCGCGCTCTCGGTTCCTTCGAGGCGGGCGAGGGCGGTCTCGAAACGGGCGACGGTCGGGTTGCCGAGGCGCCCGTAGACGGGCGGGCCCTCCGGCTCGGCGCCGTCGGCCGCGAACGCGTCGATGCGAGCGGCTTCGCCGCGACTGTCGTACGAGGGGTAGGTCGTGGACAGGTCGATCGGCGCGGCGTGCAGCCCCAGCCGGGCGAGGTCCTCCCGCCCCGCGTGCACGGCCTCGGTGGCGAGGGCACGCGGCGCGAGGGCACGGGTGCCCTGAACGCCGTAGAGGTCGTCCCGACCGTCATAGGAGTCGCCCTGAGTGTCGCGGGAGCCGTCCTGAGCTTCGTATGCGTCGTGCACCACGGATTCCATGCACAGCAGACTGAACACCGGCCGGGACCCCGGACGCACACTCCGTGTAACGTTCGGGCCATGGCCGAATCTGTCGTACTCGATCCGGTGGATCTTCATCTGCTGCGGCTGCTCCAGAACGACGCACGGACGACCTACCGCGATCTCGCCGCGCAGGTCGGAGTCGCGCCCTCGACCTGCCTGGACCGGGTGACGAGGCTGCGCCGCGCGGGGGTGATTCTCGGCCATCAGCTGCGCCTCGATCCGGCGAAGCTCGGGCGGGGCCTGGAAGCCCTGCTGTCCGTGCAGGTCAGACCGCACAGCCGCGAGTTGGTCGGGCCGTTCGTGGAGCGGATCAGGGCGCTGCCGGAGTCCCGGACCGTCTTCCACCTCACCGGGCCCGACGACTACCTCGTCCTGGTCGCCGTCGCGGACATGGCCGACCTGCAACGGCTGGTCCTCGACGAGTTCACGTCCCGGCGCGAGGTGGCCCGGGTGGAGACCCGGTTGATCTTCCAGCAGTGGGACTGCGGCCCACTACTCCCGCCCTCCCCGCCGTCGCCCTCCTCCTCGTCCTCGGCGCCGACCTCGGCAAAATCAGGCTGATGCCCGCCCCATGCCCGGTCGACCGGGCTGACGCGGCACCCGTCCTCGTATGAGGATGTCGGCATGTCAGAGACGAAGAGCCCGCTGCCCCGCGAGGTCGCCGACGCGTATGTCGACGATCTCATCGCCCTCGATCCGGTCCTCGGTACCTACCTCGGTGTGAAGGAGAGTGCCGACAAGCTCCCCGACACCTCGCCCGCGGGGCAGGAGGCCGTCGCGGCGCTGGCGCGGACGACGCTCGCCCGGCTCGACGAGGCGGAGCGGCGGCCGGGGGCGGACAGCGACATCGAGCGCCGCTGCGCCCGGCTGCTGCGCGAGCGGCTCACCGCCGAACTGGCCGTCCACGACGCCGACGAGGGCCTGCGGGCCGTCGGCAACATGCAGACGGCCGCGCACTACGTGCGCCAGGTGTTCACCATCGCGCCCACGGAGACGGACGAGGACTGGGCCGCGATCGCCGAGCGACTGCGCGCGGTGCCGACCGCCCTTACGGGGTACCGCGAGTCCCTCGCCCTCGGCCTGGAGCGCAAGCTGTACGCGGGCCCGCGCCCCACCGCGACCTTCATCGAGCAGCTCACCGAGTGGTCGGACCCGGACGGGCAGGGCCGTGGCTGGTTCGAGGACTTCGTGTCCGCGGGGCCCGATGCCCTGCGGGACGAGCTGGACACGGCCGCCCGGACGGCCACACGGGCCCTGGTGGAGCTGCGCGACTGGATGCGTGACGTCTACGCGCCCACGATCGAGGGCGCGCCGAACACGGTGGGCCGCGAGCGGTACGCGCGCTGGGCGCGCTACTTCAACGGTACGGATCTCGACCTCGACGAGGCGTACGCGTACGGCTGGTCCGAGTACCACCGGCTCCTCGCGGAGATGAGGTCCGAGGCCGAGAAGATCCTGCCCGGCGCCGAGACCCCCTGGGTGGCGCTCGCGCATCTCGACGAGCACGGCAGGCACATCGAGGGCGTCGACGAGGTCCAGACGTGGCTCCAGGGAGTGATGGACCGGGCGATCGACGCCCTGGACGGCACCCACTTCGAACTCGCCGAGCCGGTACGGAAGGTGGAGTCGCGCATCGCGCCGCCCGGCGGCGCGGCGGCCCCGTACTACACCGCGCCGTCCGCGGACTTCTCGCGGCCCGGCCGCACGTGGCTGCCCACCATGGGGCAGACCCGCTTTCCCGTGTACGACCTCGTCTCGACCTGGTACCACGAGGGCGTCCCCGGCCATCACCTCCAGCTCGCCCAGTGGGTGTACGTGGTCGACGACCTCTCGCGCTACCAGGCCACCGTCGGTCTCGTCAGCGCCAACGCCGAGGGCTGGGCGCTGTACGCGGAGCGGCTGATGGACGAGCTCGGCTTCCTGGAGGACGCGGAGCAGCGGCTCGGCTACCTGGACGCGCAGATGATGCGCGCGGCCCGGGTCATCGTCGACATCGGCATGCACCTCGAACTGGAGATTCCGGCGGACTCTCCCTTCCACCCGGGCGAGCGCTGGACCCCGGAGCTGGCGCAGGAGTTCTTCGGCGCGCACAGCAGCCGTCCGGCCGACTTCGTGGAGAGCGAACTCACCCGCTACCTCTCCATCCCGGGTCAGGCCATCGGCTACAAGCTCGGTGAGCGGGCCTGGCTGCTGGGCCGCGAGAACGCGAAGAAGCGGCACGGCGCCGCCTTCGACGCCAAGGCCTGGCACATGGCGGCCCTGTCCCAGGGTTCGCTGGGCCTGGACGACCTGGTGGACGAACTGTCCCGGCTCTGACGGACTCCGACGACGGCCGGGCTCACCGCGACGACTGAGCCCGGCCGTCGCGTATCCAGTACGCCGCGTACCCAGTACCCCGCGTATCCAGTACGCGGGGTATCAGGCACGTGGGGTATCAAGTACGGGGAGTACCGGAATTACCGGGCGTGCTCGGCGTGTTCGGTGTGCTCGGCATGCTCGGAGCACAGGCAGCCGACGCCCTTCTCGATCCACTCCCGGCCGACCCACTCCGGGTGCCGTTCGAGCATCAGCGCCGAGATCTCCTCGACGATCGTCCGCTCGTCCACGGCGGAGTCCCGGCGGGCCCATGTCTCGTCCCGCAGCAGCCGCAGGTAGTCGCGCACGTCTGCCAGCAGCCCCGCACCGCCGACCTCGCCGTGGCCGGGCACCACGATCCGGGGAGCCTGAGCCGCCAGCCGCTCCATCACCGCGATCCAGCGGGTTCCGGACACGTCGGTGTCGTAGGGCGGGAACCAGGGGAAGATGGCGAACTGCCCGGCTTCCACGAGGTCCCCCGTGAACAGGACGTCCGCGTCCGGCACCCTGACCACCTGGTCGCCCCTGCTGTGGGCCCGGCCGGTGGCCCGCAGCTGCACCACCCGCCCGCCCAGGTCCAGGTCGTACGCCTGGTCGTAGACGACATCGGGCCGCGCCGGTTCGACGCCCTGGAGCCGACGCTCGACCGGCTCGCCGAGCCCCTTGAACATCTCCAGGTAACCCGGCCCCTTCACCTTCAGGTCCTCGGCCTGGTCCCGGTTGAGCAGGAACGTCGCTTCCCCGGCGAACACCTGCGCCCCGAAGGCGTGCTCGGGGTGAAAATGCGTCGTCGTCAGGTAGATCCGACGTCCCTTGGCATGGTCGGCCGCGAACTCCAGCACCTTTTCGGCGTTGCTCGGGCCCATGCCGGTCTCGACGACGAGCACGGCACCATGACCGCCGATCACGCCGATGTTGGGCACGAGCTGCACCCGCCGGTCGGGGATGACCACCAGGTCACGGGCCAGCTCCTGAGCACCCTCGACGTGCACGACGGGATCCGTCGTCACCGCTTCCTCAGACACTGCGACTCCTCGGTGTTGCGCTGAGCCACCAGTCCAGCGCGGGACGTCCGGTGCGTCCAACACCGATCTCGCAACCCCGATACCGCACGGGTATCGTCGCAGTTGAGCGAAGTCGAGAGAGCGGCTCGGGACGGCGATGGAGCGATGATGGAGCTGCGGACCCTGCGCTACTTCGTGGCGGTCGCCGAAGAACTCCACTTCGGCCGGGCCGCCGCGCGACTGCACATGACCCAGCCGCCGCTGAGCCGGGCCGTCAAGCAGCTGGAGACCGACCTCGGCTGCGAACTGCTGCGCCGCTCACCCACGGGCGTCACCCTCACCCCGGCCGGGGCCCTCCTGCACGACGAGGCGTGCACCCTGCTGGCGCGGGCCGACCAGGCCAGGGCCCGGGTGGCCGCCGCGGCCGGCACGGCCACCCTGACCATCGGCACCCTCGCCGACAGCGCCGAGCAGGTCGGCACCCGGCTGGCCGTCGCCTACCGGCACCAACACCCCGCCGTGCGCATCCGCATCCGCGAGGCCGACCTGACCGACCCGACCATCGGACTGCGGGCCGGCCTCGTCGACGTGGCCCTGACGCGGGCGCCCTTCGACGACACCGGCATCAGCACCCGCGTGCTGCGGTCGGACCCGATCGGTGTGGTCCTGCGCGCCGACGACCCGCTGGCCGACCGCGACCGGCTGCGCCTGGACGAACTCGCCGACCGCCGCTGGTTCCGGTTTCCGGAGGGCACGGACCCGCTGTGGCAGGCCTTCTGGACGGGCCCGCCCGGCGCCGACGGGCGCCATGACGGTCCCGTCATCCGCACCGCCCACGAATGCCTCCAGTCGGTCCTGTGGAACGACACCGTCGGGCTGATGCCCCTCGCGCACTCCCAGGCCCTGCCCGAGGGCCTCACGGTGATCCCCTTGGCGGATGCGCCGCCCAGTGATCTGGTCATCGCGTGGAACAGCGCCCACACCACCCCGCTCATCCGCTCGTTCGTCAGCCTCGCGACGGCCCTCACACGCTCCTAGGGGCGGTCAGCAGCCACAGTCCGCCGCGTCCACCGGAGCCGTCAGCGGGTCCGCCGCGCGCCGCTCGTCTCCCTCCCAGGTCTCGTACGCGAAGCCTTCGCGCACCCAGTACTCGAAGCCCCCGAGCATCTCCTTGACCAGGAAGCCGAGTTCGGCGAGGGCGAGGGCGGCACGGGTCGCGCCGTTGCAGCCGGGTCCCCAGCAGTAGGTGACGACGGGCACCGACCTGTCGAGGAGCTGCTCCGCCTGCTCGGGGATGAGCGCGGTGGGCAGGTGGATCGCACCGGGCACGTGCCCCTGGTCCCAGGACGCGGTGGAGCGGGAGTCGAGGACCACGAAGCCGGGGTCGCCGCCCGCCGCGAGCGCGGAGGCGACGTCGGAGACATCGGCGTGGAAGGCGAGGCTCGCGCCGAAGTGGGCGACGGCCTCGGCCGGGGACGCCGGGGCGACCCGCAGCACGGGGTTCGTCCTGGTCGCGGCGCTGGTCACCGTGGTGTCGACGGTCACAGTCATGGTCCTGCCTTCCCTCCCGGCCCCGGCTGACCGGCACCTTCGCGGCACCGGCCCCACGGGGATCTCCTGGCCAGAAATCTACGGCCGGTGATCCTCTTCCTGAAGTGGGGATCCACGGCATCGCTCTTGATCGGCCGGGGTTTTCCCTGCTATCCATCGCTCATGACCGCGTATTCCCCGGACGCCACCGACTGGCGCATCCTCGACGTCCTCCAGCGCGAGGGCAGGGCCAGCTTCGCGGAGCTGGCCCGTGCCGTCTCGATGTCCGCGAGCGCGGTCACCGAGCGGGTGCGCCGCCTGGAGGAGGCGGGCGTCATCCAGGGGTACGCGGCCGTCGTCGACCCGGAGAGCCTCGGTCTGCCGATCCTGGCCTTCGTCCGGCTGCGCTATCCGAACGGCAACTACAAGCCGTTCCACGACCTCGTCGAGGCGACGCCCGAGATCCTGGAGGCGCACCACGTCACGGGCGACGACTGCTTCGTCATCAAGGTCGCGGCGCGCTCGATGAACCATCTGGAGAAGATCTCCGGCCGGATCGGCACCCTGGGCTCGGTGACCACGAGTGTCGTGTACTCCTCACCGCTCCCCCGGCGCCCCCTGGGTCACTGATCCCCCGGCGATCCGCCGACTCGGTCCTGGACGCCCCGCTGCCGTACGACCGATCCCGTTCTGCCCTTCACGACCTCGAGCTGGGCGTGGATGCGCCGCCGCAGGTCGGCGACATGGCTGACGATGCCCACGCTGCGATCACGCTCCCGCAGGGAGTCGAGCACGTCGAGGACCTCGTCCAGGGTCTGGTCGTCGAGGCTGCCGAAACCCTCGTCGATGAACAGCGTGTCCAGCCGCACCCCGCCGGCCTCGTCCGTGACGACGTCCGCGAGGCCGAGGGCCAGCGCGAGCGAGGCGAAGAACGTCTCGCCCCCGGAGAGTGTCGCCGTGTCGCGCTCCCGGCCGGTCCAGGCGTCCACGACATGCAGTCCGAGCCCGCTGCGGCCACGGCCGGCTCGGTCGTCGGAGTGGACGAGGGTGTAGCGCCCGGAGGACATGCGCTGAAGTCGTACGGTCGCGGCGGCGGCCACCTGTTCCAGGCGGGCGGCGAGGACGTACGACTCCAGGCGCATCCTGCGCTCGTTCTCCGCCGAGGTGCCCGCGGCCAGCCCCGCCAGGCGTGCCACCCGGTCGAACTCCTCACGCAGCGGCGCGAGCCGGCGTACGGACGTGCCCGCGCGCGTCGACAGCCGGTCCAGTTCCGTGCAGCGTCGGGCGGCCTCGTCCTGGGCGGAGGCGGTCTCCCGCAGCCGTCGGGCGGCGGACTCGGCGGCCCGTTCGGCGGCGGCAAGGTCGGCGGTCGGCCGCTCGGCGGCGGCCGCCGTGTCGGCCTCGGCGAGCACGGCGCGCACCGCGCCGTCCTCCAACTGCCATGCGTCGAGGCGTCGTTGGAGGTCCCGGTGGGCCGCGTTGTCGAGGAGCGCGGCGGCCGCGGCCTGAGGGGTGTCGAAACCGGCACGGAAGGCCGCGTCGGACAGGCGGGCGTCGGCGTCCTTCAGACGCTGCGCGGTGTCCTCGGCCACGCGCACGGCCTCGGCAGCCTCCGCGAGCAGGGCGGCCCGCCGCTCCAGCTGCGCGGCGCGCGCGGCGACGCTCTCGGCGGCGCCCCGCGCCTGCGCCAACTCCTCCTCCAGGGAGGCCCTTTCGCCGTCGTTCCGGTCGCGGTGGGAGACTCGGGCGGCGGATCGCAGCGCGATCTCCTGCTGGGCCGCGACCCGCCGCTCGTGCTCGAGTCCCGCCTGCGCGAGCCGCTCCCGCGCGGCGTGCAGCCCGGATCCCGCAGCCCGCGCCTCGGCGTACCGCAGCTCCAACTCCTCGGCCTGCTCGGCGAGTTGCCCGGTCGGTGTGTCGCCCGCCTCGGCGGTCGCGGCCGCCAGCGCCTCGCGTACGAGGCCGAGCCCGCGCTCGTCCTTGGTGGCCTGTTCGTCGGCGCGCTGGTACGCGGCGAGGGCGCGCTCCTCGGCCTCCCGGTCGATGTGTCCGGCGTCCTTGCGCGCGGGTGCGGGGTGCGCGGAGCTGCCGCACACGGCGCAGGGCTCGCCGTCGACGAGACCGGCGGCGAGTTCCGCGGCGATGCCCTGAAGACGCTGTTCCTTCAGATCGAGCCAGTGGACCCGGGCGTCCGTCGCGCGTTCACGGGCGGCGAGGGCCCGAGCGTGGGCGGCGTCCGTGTCCCGGGCGAACTGGTCGCGCTGCCGGGCCGCCCTGAGCCGCGCCTGGGCGGGATCGCGCCGCTCGGCGAGCTGTTCCGCACGTGTGGTGGCCTCCTGCGCGGACTCGACGCGTGCCTGGAGCTCCGCGCGGGTCACCTCCCAGGTGACGAGCCAGCTCTCGGCGTCCTGGCGGACGTCCTCGTCCTCGCGCTCCTGGCGGTCCAGGGAGGCGCGCTCCCGGGTGAGTTCGCCGAGCCGGCGCTCCGCCCTGCGGGCCGACTCCAGGCCGCCGAGCTCCTCGGCCGCCTTGCGCGCCGCCGCCGCGAGCCCGGGCGCACCGGCTCCGGCGTAGGTGTCCGGCAGGGCGAGACGCGCGCGTGCCTCGGCCGTGGCCGCGCTGCGGTGTTCGGCCTCGGCGGTGTCACGCAGATCGAGCGCGGGGGCGACCGTCTCGGCCTTGCGCGCCCGCTCCATCCGCGCCTGTGCCTCCCGATGGGCGTCGGCGCGCTCCTCCAGCCGCGCGGCGCGCTCCCGCGCCTCGGTGAACCTGCGCTGCAGCCGGGCCACTTCGCGTACGTCGTCGAGTACGCGGTCGGCGGCGGCCTGCGCGGACTCGGCCGCCGTACGCGCGGTGCGCGCGAGGGTCAGCCGCTCGCGGGCCGTGCTGCGGGCCACCGCGGCCCAGGTCAGGACGGCGTCGGCGAGGCCGGGCTCACCGGGCGCGAGAGCGGGCGGCGGCACCTCGACGATGTCCCCGGCGGCCTGCTGCATGCGATGCGCGTCGGCGAGCAACGCGGCGTCGCCCTCGCGTACTTCGGCCTCCGTGGCGCGGCGCCGCTCGGCGAGCCGCTTCTCGACCTCGGCGAAGCGGTGGGTGTCGAAGAGCCGGCCGAGCAGCTTGCCGCGGGCCTCGGCGTCGGCCCGCAGGAAGCGGGCGAAGTCGCCCTGGGGCAGCAGCACGACCTGGCAGAACTGCTCACGGCTCATGCCGAGCAGTTGGGTGATCTCCTCGCCGATCTCCTGGTGGGAGCGGCTGAGGTCCTTCCAGGTGGCCGCCGGCGCCTCGTACTCGCGCAGCCAGCTCTGCGCCTTCTCGGTGGTCGTGCCCGTGCCGCGCTTCTTGGGGCGGGCCCAGGGCGGCTGCCGGGTGACCTCCAACCGGCGCCCCGCGACGGTGAGTTCGAGAGTGATCTCGGTGCGCGTCGCGGGTGCCGCGTGATCGCTGCGCAGGGTCAGGCCCTGGCCGCTCTGGCGGGCGCCCGGGACCGCCCCGTACAGCGCGTAGCAGACGGCGTCGAGGACGGACGTCTTGCCCGCGCCCGTCGGGCCGTGCAGCAGGAAGAGCCCCGCGGCCGACAGCTCGTCGAAATCGACGCTCTGGGTGCCGCCGAACGGCCCGAAGGCCGTGATGTCCAGGCGGTGCAGCCTCATCGGGCCTCCTTCGGGTCCAGCGGGTCCAGCGCGTCTCGCGTGTCGTGCGTACGTGGGGTCATCGGGCGACCTCCCGAACGGCCTCGTCGGCGTGGACGTCGTCGAACGCGTCCCTCAGGACGGCCTGTTCGTCGGCGTCGGGGCCCGCGCCGCGCACATGGGCCACGAAGTCCTCCGCGATCTGCTGCTCGCTGCGGCCCGCGAGCCGCCGGGCGTAGGAGACGTCCGGGTCCTCGGGGGTCCGCTCCGGTTCGAAGACGAGGCTGAGCGTGTGCGGGAAGCGCTCGGTCAGCCGGGCCATGGGCTCGGTGGGGCGGACCGGGTCGGTGAGGGTCGCCTCGACCCACGCCTCCTCGTGGCGCGCCAGCCGCGGATCGGCGAGCAGGTCGTCCAGGTGCCCCCGGACACGGGCGAGCTTCCGGGGAACGGGACAGTCGACGCGCTCCGCGCCCACGAAGCCCTCCGGCCCCAGGTCCACCAGCCACATGCTCTTGCGGTGGTCGACCTCCGAGAAGGAGTACGGCAGCGGGGAGCCGGAGTAGCGCACGCGCTCGGTGATGGTCTGGCTGCCGTGCAGATGGCCCAGTGCGGTGTAGTCGACGCCGTCGAAGACCCCGGCGGGTACGGCGGCCACCCCGCCCACGGTGATGTCCCGCTCGCTGTCGCTGGCCGCCCCGCCGGTGACGAAGGCGTGGGCGAGGACCACGGAGCGGGTGCCCGGCGCGCGCGTGGCGAGGTCGGCGCGGACCCGGTCCATGGCGGCGGCGAGGACGGCCTCGTGCCCCGCCTTCTCGACCCCGAACTCGGTCCTGACCAGGGCCGGTTCGAGATAGGGCAGACCGTAGAAGGCCACGTCGCCGTGGTCGTCGGCGAGCAGCACCGGCGTGCCGCACGCGGAGGGTTCGGTCCGCAGATGGATGCCCGCGCGGCCGATGATCCCGGCGCCGACGCCGAGCCGGCGCGCCGAGTCGTGGTTCCCGGAGATCATCACCGTGGGCACTGCGAGGTCGGCGAGCCGGTGCAGCGCGTCGTCGAAGAGCTCGACGGCGGCCAGCGGCGGCACCGCCCGGTCGTACACGTCCCCGGACACGACCACCGCGTCGACGTCGTACTCACGCACGGTGGCGACGAGGTGACCGATGAACCCGGCCTGGGCATCGAGCATGTTCACCCGGTGGAAGGCCCGGCCGAGATGCCAGTCGGACGTGTGCAGAATCCTCATGATCCCCGAGACTAACGGGCGGGTCGGACATCACGGGCGGCTACTGCCGTATCGGTCCGCGCCGCCCGCCTATGCGTCCCCGTACGCCTCTCCACCCAGTTCGAACCCGGCCGTCCCGGCCGTCGCGTCGGCGAGCCACGCCCGGAAGGGCTCGATGTCGGTGTCCGGCAGCCCGATCTCGATCGTGACGGCCTCGCCGTACCGGACGTCACGGACCTCGCGCCCGGTGGACCGCAGGTCGTTCTGTATCTTGCCGGCGCGCTGGTGGTCGACCGTGACCGTGGCCAGCCGGAAGCGTTTGCGCGTGAGTGTGCCGAGGGAGTCGAGTGCCTCGCCGACCGAGCCGCCGTACGCCCTGATCAGTCCGCCCGCGCCGAGCTTGACCCCGCCGTAGTAGCGGGTGACGACGGCGACGACGTACCGCATGTCGCGGCGCAGCAGCATCTGGAGCATGGGCACGCCCGCGGTGCCGCCGGGTTCGCCGTCGTCGCTCGCCTTCTGGACGGCGGCGTCGGCTCCGATGACGTACGCGTAGCAGTTGTGCGTGGCGTCGGCGTGCTCCTTGCGGACGCCCGCGATGAACTCCTGGGCCTCCTGCTCGGTGGCCGCCGGGGCGAGAGCGCACAGGAAGCGGGAGCGGTTGACCTCGGTCTCGTGCACGCCCGCGTGGGCCACTGTGCGGTACTCGTCCTGCATCACGCCAGCGTATGCGCTTCCCGCGCGCGTGCGGCACGGCGGACCCGGGTCGCGCCGCACGCGCGCGCGACCCGGGGATCTCGTCGGCGCGGCGAGAGGGCGCGGATCGTCCGCGCGGCGGTCGCGGCACGTTCGACCCCGCGCGACCCGGCGCAGCCCGTCCCGGCCCGTCCCGGCACAGGTGGCGTCGGCACAGGCGGCCTCGGCGGGGCCCATCCCAGCGCAGCCTCCCGGCGCGGGCCCGGGCGTCCTCGGCGGGGCCCGTCCCGGCAGGGCTCCGCAGGGCCCATCCCCGCAGGGCCCATCCCGGCGCGGCCCGTCCCGGCACAGGCGGCCTCGGCGCGGGCGGCCTCGGCGGGGCCTGTCCCGGCGCGAGCCCATCCCGGCGCGGACCCATCCCGGCGCGGGCGGCCTCGGCGGCCGCGCGCCCGACGGACCCGAGATCGCCCGTTGGGCCCCGGCAGCGGCGGGCCGATCTCACGGCCACCGATTCCGTCGCGCACCGCGCCCGACCGCGGCGGCGGGTCCGCCGATGATCGCCTCCGGCGGAGGCACCACGCCCCCCGGGCGCCCAAGGACCCCCGTGGAGGCGCTCCGAGCCCCGCGCCGTCGCCCCGGCGACAGCACGACTGCCCCGGTCGCCTCGCGGCCAACCAGCGTCACCCCGCGGCCGACCCCTGTCGCCGCCCCCGGCTCGGCGGGGTCCCTCCGGACGTGCGGACCCGGCTCGGGTGCGCGGGGCGGGGTGGTGGATACTCGCTCCTCGTTGCCCGAAGCCGGATCGCCGGCCCGACCGATCGCAGGGAGATCGCAGCATGACCGGCACCCAGGTGGACAGTTCGGACTCCGCCGAGCCCCTCGAACGGGAACCCTCCGCAGCCGCACCGCGCTGGCGGGCGTGGCTTCTGGAGGGACTCAGCGAGCAGTCGGCCAAGCACCCCGGCCCGCACGCCACCCCGGACGCCGAGCACCAGGGCCACAAGTGGTGGCGGGTGATGTGCCTCACCGGCGTCGACTACTTCTCCACGCTGGGCTACCAGCCGGGTATCGCGGCCCTCGCCGCCGGACTGCTCTCCCCGCTCGCGACCCTCGTCCTGATCGGGCTCACCCTGCTCGGCGCACTGCCGGTCTACCGTCGCGTCGCCAAGGAGAGCCCCCACGGCGAGGGTTCGATCGCGATGCTGGAGCGGCTGCTGCCCTGGTGGGCCGGGAAGATCTTCGTCCTGGTGCTGCTCGGCTTCGCGGCCACCGACTTCCTGATCACGATCACCCTGTCCGGAGCGGACGCCTCCGCACACGTCGTGGAGAATCCTTTCGCTCCGCACTGGATGCACGGCGGGAACACCTGGATCACCCTCCTTCTCATAGCCGCGCTGGGCGCGGTCTTCTTGAAGGGCTTCAAGGAGGCCATCGGGATCGCGGTGGCGCTCGTGGCCACCTATCTCACCCTCAACGTCGTCGTTCTGGCCGTCTCCGCCTGGCAGGTGCTCAGCCACCCGGTCAAGATCGGCGACTGGACCGACGCGATGACGGCCGAACACTCCTCGCCGCTCGCGATGATCGGCGTGGCGCTCCTCGTCTTCCCGAAGCTGGCGCTCGGCATGTCCGGCTTCGAGACGGGCGTGGCGGTGATGCCGCAGGTCGAGGGCGACCCGACGGACACGTACGAGAAGCCGACGGGCCGGATCCGCGAGACCCGCAGGCTGCTCACCACGGCTGCCGTGATCATGAGCTGTTTCCTGCTGCTGTCCAGCCTGGCGACGACGATCCTGATCCCGCAGGACGAGTTCAAGAGCGGCGGCGCGGCGAACGGCCGTGCCCTCGCCTACCTGGCCCACCAGCACCTGGGCGAGGCGTTCGGCACGGTCTACGACCTCTCGACCATCGCCATCCTCTGGTTCGCGGGCGCCTCCGCGCTCGCCGGTCTCCTCAACCTCGTCCCGCGCTATCTGCCGCGCTACGGCATGGCCCCCGAGTGGACGCGCGCCGTCCGCCCCCTCGTGCTCGTCTTCATGGCGGCCGCGGTCCTCATCACGCTGTGGTTCAACGCGAACGTCGACGACCAGAGCGGCGCGTACGCGACCGGTGTGCTGGTCCTGATGCTCTCCGCGTCCTTCGCCTCGGCGGTCGCCGTGCACCAGCGGGGCCACCGCGCCGCCGCGATCGGCTTCGGCGCGATCACCGCCGTCTTCTGCTACACCCTGGTCACCAACGTCATCGAGCGCCCCGACGGCATCAAGATCGCGCTGATCTTCATCCTGGCGATCCTGATCACCTCGTTCGCCTCCCGGGTGCGCCGCGCCTTCGAACTGCGCGCCGCCGAGGTCACGTTCGACGAGGCCGCGGCCCGTTTCGTCGACGAGGCCGCGGCGAGCGGACCGCTGCGGCTGATCGCGAACGAGCCGCACGAGCACAGCACCCGGGAGTACCGGGCCAAGGAGTACAGCCAGCGCGAGCAGACGCACATCCCGGACGGCCGTCCCGTGCTGTTCCTGGAGGTGTTCGTGACCGACTCCTCGGACTTCACCGCCGACCTGACCGTGCACGGCGACGAGAAGCACGGGGTGCGCAGGCTGCGCGTCGAGGGCGCGACCGTGCCCAACACCATCGCGGCCGTCATGATGCGGCTGCGCGACCGCACCGGCCAGGTCCCGCACGCCTACTTCAACTGGACCGAGGGCAACCCCCTCAGCCACCTGGTCCGCTTCCTCGTCTTCGGCGACGGCGAGGTCGCCCCGGTCACCCGCGAAGTGCTCCGCCGCGCCGAGCCGGACCCCGAGCGCAGGCCCCGGATCCACGTGGGCTAGCTCTTCCTCCTCAGTCCTTCTTCTTGCCCCGCGGCACGGTCATGCCCGTCAGCAGCGCCGTGCCCGGGGCGAGCGCGTCCCAGGAGTCCCCGTGCCAGGCGAGGACCGCCGTCGCGGAGGTCGGGAACTTCGTCCGTACGTCGTCCAGCGCGTCGTCGAGGCTGTCCCCGGCCAGTTCGAGCACGAGTTCCTCCAACCCGGGGTTGTGCCCGATCAGCAGCAACGTCCTGATCTGGTCGGGGACTTCGTGCAGGGCCGCAAGCAACTCCGGCACCCCGGCGCCGTACAGCCGCCGCTCGAACCGTACGGGCGGCGGGGTGCCCCACTGCCGAGACGCCAACTCCCAGGTCTGGCGGGCGCGTACGGCGGTGGAGCACAGGGCGAGGTCCGGCAGACAGTCCGACTCGGCGAGGGCGCGTCCGGCGGCCGGGGCGTCGCGGCGGCCGCGCGGGGCGAGGGGCCGCTCGTGGTCGGCGACACCCGTGGGCCACGCCGACTTGGCGTGCCGCAGGACGACGAGTCTGCGCAGCGGGCCCGCTCCGGCGCGCGCGATCACCGCTGCGCCCCGATGTCACGCGTGAGTTCGAGCCCGAGGAGACGGTCCGCGTAGGCGTACGTCTCGAAGCGGGCGCCGTCCGGCACGTCGTCCGCGTGCTCGACGCGCCGCAGCACCTCGAGTACGGCGGGTACGTCGAGGTCGTCCTCCCACGCGGCGCGCAGTTCCTGGCGTACGCGCTCGGGGACGGGCCTGGACGGCCGGGTGGCCCAGGTCGCGACGGACTTGCGCCAGCGCGCGAGCGTCTCGCGGGCGCCGTCGAGGTCGGCGGCGGCGAGGTCGACGGGCTGCCGGCGCGGGGCCGCGAGCAGGACCATCCTCAGCAGCGCCGGGTCGGCCGTGCCGAGCACCGGGGCGACCTCGATGCGGATGCCCTCCACGCTGGTGGCGTCGGGCGCGAGCACGTGCAGGGCCGGGCCCGCACCGCTCCGGTCGCCCTCGGCCCGGCGGATGCCGAGCGCGTCGGCGCGCGCCCGGAGCTCCGGGGGCGGGTCGGCCACCGTTACGACGGGGGTCCCACCGAGTTCCAGGGTCCTGGCGAGCACGTCGGCGACCAGCAGCACCCGTAGTGCGGACAGATCGTCCCGCTCCACGTGCGCCTCGACGCGGGTCAGGCTCCGGCGGGCAGGGACGGCATCGATGGGCTCGCCCGTTCGGGCGTCGGTGATACGCAGCACGGAGCGAGCGTAGGCGGGCGGGAGCCCGGGCGCAGGGAGGTCGGACCCATTCCGGACACGTGGGCTTCCCCGGCCGTCCCGCGTACGGGAGGTGGGTGGTTCCACCCCGGGGGTGTAGCCCACTGCACCAGGGGTTCGGGAGATCGCTCTCTCGTGGGCGCGGCCGGGGGACGGAAGGGTTGATCCCGGCGGACAACAGCCCGTCGACCTCGGGGATCCCCCCTCCTCACGCTCCTTCGGCCCGGAAGTGGACCTCACCCCCATGACCATCCGTGTCCTGCTCGCCGACGACCAAGCCCTGCTGCGGGCGACGTTCCGCATCCTGATCGACTCCTGCTCCGACATGGAAGTGGTCGACGAGGCCGCCGACGGCCGGGCAGCGGTGTCACTCGCGCGTACCCACCGCCCCGACGTCGTCCTTATGGACATCCGTATGCCGGGCGCCGACGGGCTCACCGCCACCGCCACCATCTGCGCCGACCCCGACCTCTCCACCACCCGCGTCCTCATCCTCACGACGTTCGAGACCGACGAGGACGTGGCCCGGTCCCTGCGCGCCGGAGCCAGCGGCTTCCTCGGCAAGGACGTCACCGCGGACGAACTCCTGAGCGGCATCCGCACCGTGGCAGCGGGCGACGCGCTCCTCTCCCCCCGGGCCACGCACACCCTGGTCACCCGCTTCCTCGCCACCCCCGCACCCAGCGCCCAGCAGGCGCTGCCAGGACAGCTGGCGGCTCTCACCGCCCGCGAGCGAGAGGTGACCGCGCTGGCGGCCGAGGGCAAGTCCAACGACGAGATCGCCGAGGAACTCGTCGTCAGCCCGCTGACCATCCGCACCCATGTGCACCGCGCCATGACCAAACTCCACGCCCGCGACCGCGCCCAACTGGTCGTCATCGCCTACCGGTGCGGACTCGTGCAGGTCTCACGGCCCCCCGGAGTGACCAAGGCCGGCCCGGGCGTCGCCCTCTGGCCACAGCGACCCGCCATGAGCGAGAATGCCATATGCCAGAATTGGAGAATGTGACTTATGTCACTCACTAGGGGGCACGACTCGTGGACCTGGACTTCACGGACGACCAGAGCGCGCTTCGCGACACGTTGCGCACGTTCTTCGAGAAGGAGTCGTCCACCGCGGCCGTACGGGCGGCGGAGCCACTCGGGTTCGACGCGGCGCTGTGGCGGAAGGTCGTCGACCTGGGGCTCGCCGCGATCGCCGTACCCGAGCACCTCGGCGGCGGCGGTGCCGGTTTCGTGGAACTGGCCATCGCGGCGGAGTGCCTCGGGCAGTCCCTC
This sequence comes from Streptomyces sp. RLB3-17, assembly GCF_007113425.2. Classification (NCBI taxonomy): domain Bacteria; kingdom Bacillati; phylum Actinomycetota; class Actinomycetes; order Kitasatosporales; family Streptomycetaceae; genus Streptomyces; species Streptomyces sp. RLB3-17. Next base: position 2,411,337 of record NZ_CP041610.2, read on the forward strand.
GCTCCGGTGCCCCTGATCGAGGCGGCGGTGGCGAACGACCTCATCGCGTCGCTGTCCGACGGAGGTTCGTCGCTGCCCGGCGAGGGCTCGTCTTCGGCCGCCGCGGGCCCGTCGTCGTCCGGCGAGCCGGACGCCCGCCTGGAGTCCCTCACCGCACGCGCCGTCTCGGGCGAGCTCCTGGCGACCCTGGCCCTGCGCCCGGCAACGGGCGACCTCGCGCGGCTGGTGCCGGCGGGCGCGGTGGCCGATCTCGTGGCCGTCCTGCGGGGTGACGAGCTCCTCCTGCTGCGGCAGCCGGACCGCGGCCCCGCCGCGCCGGGCGGGGCCGTCCACAATCTCGGGGCACTTCCGCTCGCCGACTGCCCGATCGACACGGAACACGCCCTGGTGCTGGCGCGCGGACCGGCCGCCGTCCGCGCCTATCGCCGCGCCCTGAGCCGGTGGGAACTGCTGACCGGCGCGGCGCTCTTCGGGCTCGGCTCGAGGGCCCTCGACATCGGCGTCGACTACGTGATGCAACGCAAGGCCTTCGGCGTGCTCATCGGCACGTTCCAGACCATCCAGCACCGCCTGGCCGACAACGCGATCGCCCTCGACGGCGCCCGCCTGCTGGCCTACGAGGCTGCCTGGGCACAGGACGAGAACCTGCCCACGGCCGACACCTCGGCGACCATGGCCTTCCTGTTCGCCGCGGAGACCGCCTACAAGACGGCGTCGGAGGTCCTGCACTTCCACGGCGGATACGGCTACACGCTGGAGTACGACATCCAGCTCTACTTCCGGCGGGCGAAGGCCTGGTCACTCGTCGCGGGCGACTCCCGCGCGGCGTACGCGCGGCTCGCACACCGCGTCTTCGGCACGGCACCGACACAGGCCCAGGCATCGGCACCGGCTCAGGCCCAGGCACCGGCACCGGCACCGGCACCGGCAGAGAGGGCGGGCTGACGATGGACTTCCGCGAATTCGACGAACTGGCCTCGCACCGCGAGGCGGCCTGCGCCTGGATCGAGGCCCATGTACGACCGGAGTGGGTGGAGGAACAGCGCCGCTCCGGCACGCATCAGACGGCCGAGCTGCATACCCTGCTCGCGCGCGACGGGATCCTCGCGGCCGACTGGGCGCCCGAGTACGGCGGGAGCGGCGTCGATCCCGGCTTCGCCCGGGCCGTGTTCGACGAACTCGGCCGCAGGGGGCTCGCCTCCGACGGCTGGTCCACGACCTCCATGGTGCTGCGCACCATCGAGCACGTGGGAACCGAGGAGCAGAAGCGCGAGTACATCCCGGCCGCGCTCCGCGGCGACAGGCTGATCGCCCTGGGGTACAGCGAGCCGGACTCCGGCTCGGACGTCGCCGCGGCGAAGACCACCGCGGTCCGGGACGGCGACGAGTGGGTCATCAACGGCCAGAAGATGTTCACCAGCACCGCCCAGCTGTGCAGCCATGTGTTCGTGCTGGCCCGCACCGATCCGGACGTGCCCAAGCACAAGGGGCTGTCGATGTTCCTGGTGCCGACCGACAGCGCCGGGTACGACATCCAGCCGATCCACACGCTCGGCGGGCAGCGCACCAACGCCACGTTCTACGCCGACGTGCGGGTCCCGGATTCCGCGCGCCTCGGCGGGGTCGACGGCGGGTGGGGCGTCATGCACGTCGCGCTGGTCCACGAACGCTCCGCGTCCAGCCCCGGCTCGGACGGCGGTTCCCTGGTCAGTGATCTGGCCGCCTGGGCACGCGCCGCGCGACGCCCCGACGGGACGACGGTCCTCGACGACCCGCTGGCCGCCGAGCGGATCGGCAGGATGGCGGTCGACGAGGAGGTCACCCGCCTGCTCGCCCTGCGCAACCGGTGGCGCGCCCAGAAGGGCGGCCTCCCCGGTGTCGAGGGGTCGATGTGGAAGCTGTTCGCCACGGAGGCCGCGCAGCGCCACTCCAACGACATCCTCGACATCCTGGGCCCCGAGGGCGTACTGGCCCCGGACGCGGCCGGCGCCCCCGCGGGCGGCAGGTTCGAGGAGGGCTTCCGGGCGGCGGTGGTCGGCACCATCTACGGCGGGACCAGCGAGATCCTCCGGGAGATCATCGCGGAGCGCCACCTCAGGTTGCCCAGGAACCGCTGACGGGACGGGGTCCTGCGGGGCGGCGGGAATCGTCGTACGGCAGGCACCCCTGACCGGCGGCGCCGAGGCTCGAGCGGGCCTCGGCGCCGCGACGTCGGACCCACGAGCGCGGAACCGGTCCCGACCCCGAGGGCCGCGACAGCGTTGTGGCCAGAAACTGCCCCCGCGTCCGTCCGTCGGGCACGGCCCCCTGTAAGCCCGCGCCCCCGGCGTCAGGCCTTGCGAGGAACCTCGGGCGTCAGGTCGATCTCGTCCTCGGCGTGTTCGAAGAAGTCGTCGACCAGCCGATGGCACAGCGTGGCGAGCTGCTCCAGGTCGTGCGGTGACCAGTCCGCCAACGCCACCGACATGCCTCGGCAGCTCGCCTCCCGCACCCGGTCGACCGCGTCCCGGCCGGCCGGCGTGAGCTCGATGCGCTGGGCCCGGCGGTCGTTCGGGTCCGGGACGCGCGTCAGATAGCCGGTCTTCTCCAGCTGCTGCACCTGCCGGGTCACATGGGACGCCTCGACGGACAGCAGGTTCGCCAGCTCACTGGGCCGCAGCGAGCCGGAGTCGGCGACCTGTCGCAGCAGCGCCACGGCGGCCCGGTCCAGCGGCAGCCCGGCCATCGCCATGAGGCGCTCATGCTGACGAACCCTGCTGGTCAGATACGAGATACGGGTGAGCGCACGCTCGATCTCGGCCACGTCCGTCAACGCGGGATCGGCTGCTGTGGGCGGTGGTGTCGACATGGGACGACTCTAGCGTCTACTTGCATAAGTTAAGCAATATCGAGTGTGGTCGAAAGGTCGTGCGGGCTGCTCGGGCCCCGCCCCTCAGGAGTCGAGGTCGTCGGCGAAGTGCCGGTAGCCGTGCCGGTCCTGGTGGATGTTCCAGATGGTCTCCGCGAGCGTGGCGGGGTCCTTCCTGGGGTGTCCGGGGCTGATCGCGCCGGGGATGACGAGTTGCGCGACGTGGATGCCCTCGTCGGCGAGCGCGCCGTGCAACAGGTGTCCGTAGGCGCTCTCGGCGGCGAAGGCGAGGGAGGTGCCGGCCCGGTCGGGGTGGGGTACCGCGGCGGTGCCGCCGTTGACGAAGAGGATGGTGCCGCGGCCGAGGGCACGCATGCCGGGCAGCACCTGGTGCACGGCGGCGACGGGGCCGTACACCGAGAACTCGATCGGACCCACGAGGTCGGCGGGGGTGGTTTCCAGGACCGGCCGCATGAACTCCCGTTGCGGGACCGGGCTGTACTGCATGACCTCGATGGGCCCCAGCGTCGCGGTCGCCGCGTCCAGCGCCGCTTCGAGGGCCTTCAAGTCGCGTACGTCGGCCGCGAAACCGCGCGCCGTCAGGCCCTCGCCCGCCAGCTCGGCGGAGAGGGTCCGCGCCCGGTCCGTGGTGCGGGTGATGAGGGCGACGTCGAACCCCTCGCGGCCGAACCGCCGTGCGACGGCGACTCCGAGGCCGGGTCCGGCTCCGATGATGGCGATGGTGGTCATGGTCTTCCTTGGGGCCTTGGGGGAAGCAGCCTACGAGGGGCAGCATGCCCCCAGTGGGCCCCCGCTGCTCGTCGTTCACGGCGCGACGACGTACCGCCCCTGGGCGATCAGCCACGCGAGTGCCACCTGCGCCGGGGTGATCCCGACGACGGAAGTCGCGTGGCGGACGGCCCCCACGGCGCGGGGAATCACCGTGTGCCTCATGCTGTTCTCCGGCTGAGCGCGTATGACAGGTCACGCGGGCCCATGACAGTGCTTGACACCAGACCCAGGAGGCCGACCGTGTACGGCGACCCGGCAACGATCCGCAAGATCCTCACCGAACTCGGCGACACCTGGGCGATCGTGGGCCTCTCGTCCAACGAGCGGCGCGCGGCGTACGGGGTCGCCGACGTTCTCCAGCGTTACGGCAAGCGGATCGTCCCCGTGCACCCGAAGGCGGAGACCGTTCACGGCGAGAAGGGCTACCCGTCGCTGGACGCGATCCCGTTCGACGTCGATGTCGTCGACGTCTTCGTCAACAGCGACCTCGCGGGGCCCTTGGCCGACGAAGCCGCCGCCGTCGGTGCCAAGGCCGTCTGGTTCCAGCTCGGAGTCGTCGACGAGGGCGCGTACGGCCGTACCCGCGCCGCCGGACTCGACATGGTCATGGACCGCTGCCCCGCCATCGAGATCCCGCGCCTCGGCTGAGCGGTGTCCGCACGGCACGCCGGTTCGGGCAAACCTGGTTGACGGCCGGTGGTGGGGATCGGTTTGCTGCTCCGGTGTCCACACTCACCTTTCAGCAGGCGGACGACGAGGCCGGTCTCAAGGACTGGCAGTACGTCCACAATCTCATCGTGCCACCCGCCGCCATGTCGCTCGACGAGGTCCGTGAGCGGGCCGGGCGCAACCACTTGGAGGTCGTGTATCTCGGCGACGTCCTGGTGGGCTGCTCGACCGTGCGTCCGCCCAAGGACGGCGGCTCGACGGCCACGGTGATCGCCCGGGTCCTGCCCGGACACCGTCGGCAGGGGTTCGGTGAGGAGCTCTACGAGCGCGGGCTGAAGGAGGCGCGGGCGCTGGGCGCGGACGTGATCGAGACGGTCGTCCTGGCGTCCAACGAGGACGGGCTGCGGTTCGCCGTACAGCGCGGGTTCGTCGAGATCGAGCGGTATGTGCTGCCGGGCGAAACGGCCGAGTGGGTCGACCTGCGGCTGGCCTGAGCCCGGCCGGCCCCGGTCACCGCGTCCGGTCACCGCGCCCGGTCGAGGAACGCCGTCACCGTTTCCGTGAAGCGCCGGGGGTCGTCGAGCCACGGGTAGTGGCCGGCCCCCGGCTGGACGATCAGCTCCCCCTCGGGGAACAGCTCCGCCACGGTGGCGGCCACGCGCGGCAGCGGGCCACTGTCGAGTTCGCCCGCGAGCAGCAGGACCCGGGCGTCCAGCGTGGCGACGGCGGCGCGGACCACGGCGGGTTCGAAGGCACCGGCGGACGCGTACAGGTCCGCGGCCTCCTCGTTGGTCTGTTCGACCTCGGTCTCGGCGTGCGCCTGCGCGGTCGCGTCCCAGCGGCCGTAGAAGAACGGGGCGGCCGAGTCCCAGTCGGCATCGGCCGCCGAGCCCGCCCAGATCCGTTCGTAGGAGTCGTACGCCGCCGCGAACCACGGCTCGGCCCCGCGCCGCGCGGCCGCCTCCCGGCGGTGCTCCTCGGTGAAGTCGATACCGAGGGCCCGGGCACGCCCGTTGACCGAGGTGAGGGTGCGGACGCGGTCCGGGTACCGGGCCGCGTAGAGGAGCGCGAGGTCACCGGCCGCCGAGTGGGCGAGGAGATCCACCCGCTCCAACCCGAGGTGCGCCCGGAAGGCCTCGACGTCGTCCACCTGCCGGTCGCAGCGGTACGTCGCCGGGTCGGCCGGTACTGCGGAGTCACCGGTCCCCCGCAGATCCAGCAGGAACAGTCGACGGTGCCGCGACAGCCCACCGAGATCGCCGAGATAGGCGGAGGCACGCATGGGCCCACCGGGCAGACAGAGCAGCGGCTCTCCCCGGCCCGTGACGTGGTAGGCCAGTTCGGTCCCGTCGGGGGCGGAGAAGATCGGCATTCCGTCATCCTCATGACGACGGGACGCTCGGGGCAAGCGTTTTTACGCGGCGCCGAGGGAGGTCCCCCGGACCAAAGGACGTCCAGGCCGGCCGTACGGGCCGGCCTGGACGTCCTGGCCTGGATGATCAGACGAGGTCGAACCGGTCGAGGTTCATGACCTTGTCCCACGCCGCGACGAAGTCCTTCACGAACTTCGCCTTGGCGTCGTCGCCCGCGTAGACCTCGGCGAGCGCGCGCAGCTCGGAGTTCGAGCCGAAGACGAGGTCGGCACGGGTGCCGGTCCACTTGATCTCGCCGGTGGCGTCGTCGCGGGCCTCGAAGGTGGTCGCGTCCTCGGACGTCGGCGTCCACGTCGTGCCCAGGTCGAGCAGGTTGACGAAGAAGTCGTTGGTCAGCGTTCCGGGGGTCGCGGTGAGGACACCGTGGGCCGACTGCTGGTGGTTGGCGCCCAGGACGCGCAGACCACCTACGAGGACCGTCAGCTCGGGAGCGCTCAGGGTCAGCAGGTTCGCGCGGTCCAGCAGCAGGTACTCGGCCGGGAGGCGGTTGCCCTTGCCGAGGTAGTTGCGGAACCCGTCGGCGGTCGGCTCCAGCGCGGCGAAGGACTCCGCGTCGGTGTGCTGCTCCGTCGCGTCGACGCGGCCCGGGGTGAAGGGCACCTCGACGTCGTGACCGGCGTCCTTGGCGGCCTTCTCGACCGCGGCGCTGCCGCCGAGCACGATCAGGTCGGCCAGGGAGACCTTCTTGGCACCGGTGTTGAACTCCCGCTGGATGCCCTCCAGCGTGCGCAGCACCGCCGCGAGCTGGTCGGGGTCGTTGGCCTCCCAGCCGCGCTGCGGCTCCAGGCGGATGCGCGCGCCGTTGGCGCCGCCGCGCTTGTCGCTGCCGCGGAACGTCGAGGCCGACGCCCAGGCGGTGGAGACCAGCTGCGGGACGGTCAGACCCGAGTCGAGGATCTTCGCCTTGAGGGCGGTGACGTCGTCGGCGCCGATGGCCTGGCCCTCCGCCTCCGGCAGCGGGTCCTGCCACAGCAGGGTCTCCTCCGGGACCTCCGGGCCGAGGTAGAGCGACTTCGGGCCCATGTCACGGTGGGTCAGCTTGTACCAGGCGCGGGCGAAGGCGTCCGCGAACTCCGCGGGGTTCTCGTGGAACCGGCGGGAGATCGGCTCGTAGATCGGGTCGACGCGCAGCGAGAGGTCGGTGGTGAGCATCGTGGGCAGACGCTTCTTCGACGGGTCGTGCGCGTCGGGGACGGTCGCCTCGGCGTCCTTCGCCACCCACTGGTTGGCGCCGGCGGGGCTCTGGGTCAGCTCCCACTCGTAGCCGAAGAGGTTGTCGAAGAAGCCGTTGCTCCACTGGGTGGGCGTGGTGGTCCAGGTGACCTCCAGGCCGGAGGTGATGGCGTCCCCGCCCTTGCCGGTGCCGTACGTGCTCTTCCAGCCCAGGCCCTGTGCCTCGATCGGGGCGGCCTCGGGGTCGGCGCCGACGCTCTCCGCCGGGCCCGCGCCGTGGGTCTTGCCGAAGGTGTGACCGCCCGCGATGAGGGCGACCGTCTCCTCGTCGTTCATCGCCATGCGGCGGAACGTCTCACGGATGTCGCGGGCCGCGGCGATCGGGTCCGGGTTGCCGTTGGGGCCCTCGGGGTTGACGTAGATGAGGCCCATCTGGACGGCGCCGAGCGGGTTCTCCAGCTCGCGGTCGCCGGTGTAGCGCTGGTCGTCGAGCCAGGTGGTCTCGGGGCCCCAGTACACGTCCTCCTCGGACTCCCAGACGTCCGCGCGGCCGCCGGCGAAGCCGAAGGTCTCGAAGCCCATCTGCTCCAGGGCGACGTTGCCGGTGAGGATCATGAGGTCGGCCCAGGAGAGGCTCTGGCCGTACTTCTTCTTGACCGGCCACAGCAGACGGCGGGCCTTGTCGAGGTTGCCGTTGTCGGGCCAGCTGTTGAGGGGGGCGAAGCGCTGCTGGCCGGCGCCGGCGCCGCCGCGGCCGTCGCTGATGCGGTAGGTGCCCGCGCTGTGCCAGGCCATCCGGATCATGAACGGGCCGTAGTTGCCGAAGTCGGCCGGCCACCAGTCCTGCGAGGTGGTCAGCACCTCGGCGATGTCCTGCTTCACGGCCGCCAGGTCGAGGGTCTTGAACGCCTCGGCGTAGTCGAACTCCTCACCGAGGGGGTTCGCCACGGCGGGGTTCTTGGCCAGGATCTTCAGGTTGAGCCGCTCCGGCCACCACTGGCGGTTTCCGCCGCCCTGGGTCGGATGCGCGGCACGCCCGTGCGCGACGGGGCAGCCGCCTGCGCCCTCCGACTTCGCATCGGTGACGATTGCATCATGGTTCTCGGACATGGGAATCCTTCCGGACGGGGCGGATCACTGTGCTCAGGAACTGCGGGCGGTGGAACAGTCGGTCGAAACAGTCGAAACAGCCGGGGCACCGACCCCTGGGGACGTCGTCGACGACACCGTACGACCGGCGCATGACGTAGTGGTGGCAGTCGCCGACGCGTCGCTCGAACCGGGTCGGGCTGCCCGGCTCCGGGATGCGCTCGCGACTGAAGTGGGCGAGCTCCACCCGTCTTCTGAACGTCACGTGCCTTTCCCTGCTGTTGTCCGGTCCCTTGGCTGTCGCCGGAACCGATCCTACGATGGACTCAGTCCAAGTCAATACGAGAACCAGACCCGTACGGATTCATTCGTCGGACGATGCATGATGAGGCTGGTGAGCATGAGTGACCTGCTCGAACGACTTCGCGGACGCGGCTGGCGGATGACCGCCCAGCGCCGGGTGGTCGCCGAGGTACTCGACGGCGAGCACGTACACCTCACCGCGGACGAGGTGCTCGCACGCGCCACCGCCCGGTTGCCGGAGATCTCCCGCGCGACCGTCTACAACACCCTCGGCGAGCTCGTTTCGCTCGGCGAGGTGCTCGAGGTGGCCACCGACGGCCGCGCCAAGCGCTACGACCCGAACGCCCACCACCCCCACCAGCACCTGGTGTGCTCGGGCTGCGGCGCCGTCCGGGACGTCCACCCCAACGGCGACCCCCTGTCCGATCTGCCCGCCTCCGAGCGGTTCGGCTTCACCGTCTCCGATGTCGAGGTGACCTACCGGGGCCTGTGCCCCGACTGTGGCCGCGCATAGGACGAGTTTCAGCCACCGCGCACCGACCGGCCCCCGAGCGAACCGCGTCGAGGCCCGATCCCCCGTCCCGTCGCCTTCACTCCGGCTCACACCGCCTTCGCCTCCGGTTCGCCGGGCGTACGCCTGCGCTCGCTTCCATGAGGGGACGGACCACATCACGTTCCTCGTGACGGTCGTCATCGTCACGGCGCTGGCCTTCGATTTCACCAACGGATTCCACGACACGGCGAACGCGATGGCCACGTCCATCGCCACCGGGGCACTGAAGCCGAGAACAGCGGTCCTCATCGGCGGCGTCCTGAACATCGGCGGAGCGTTCCTCTCCACCGAGGTCGCCAAGACCATCTCGGGCGGCATCGTGGACGACACCCTGGTCACCCCGGGGATGATCTTCGCGGGCCTGGTCGGGGCGATTCTGTGGAATCTGCTGACCTGGCTGCTCGGGCTGCCCTCCAGCTCCTCGCACGCCCTGTTCGGCGGACTGGTCGGGGCGGTCTGGGTCGGCGCGGGCGAGCACGGCGTCCACTTCGACAAGGTGGTCGAGAAGGTGCTGATCCCGGCCGTGGCCTCGCCGATCGTGGCGGGCGTGGCGGCGCTGCTGGCCACCTACCTCGCGTACAAGATCACCGCACGGGCCCGCCAGGACTCGGTGACCAAGGGCTTCCGGCTCGGCCAGATCGCCTCGGCCTCGCTCGTCTCCCTGGCGCACGGCACGAACGACGCCCAGAAGACGATGGGCGTCATCACGCTGACGCTGATCTCGGCGGGGACGCTGGGTCACGACGCCGGTCCCCCGGTGTGGGTGATCGCGTCCGCCGGTCTCGCCATCGGACTGGGCACCTACCTCGGCGGCTGGCGGATCATCCGCACGATGGGCAAGGGGCTCACCGACATCCAGTCGCCCCAGGGCTTCGCGGCCGAGGCCGCCGCCACCACCGTGATCCTCACCTCCGCCCACCTGGGTTTCGCGCTCTCCACCACGCAGGTCTGCTCCGGCGGCATCCTCGGCGCCGGCCTGGGCAGGCGGCTGGCCGAGGTCCGCTGGGGCACGGCGGGGCGCATGGTGATCGCCTGGCTGGTCACGCTGCCCGCCGCCGCGCTGGTCGGCGGGGTCTCGGCGAGCGTGGTGAAACACGGCGGCACCTTCGGCACCGTGGTGATCGCCCTGTGCGCCGCCGCCGTCGCCGCGTTCATCGTGCTCGCCTCGCGCCGCAACCCGGTGCGCGCCGACAATGTGAACGACGCCCACGAGGTCACCGTCCGTGCCGCTGTGCCGACGACCGTCGGCACCGTCGCCTGAGCCAAGGGGAAGTCGTACGATGCATGTGGACTGGACCGCGCTCGGCGAGGTCACCGCGGTGAGTATCGCCGTCACTGTCGGAGTGGTGGTCGTCTTCGCGCTCGGCGTGCTGGGCGTCTCCCAGGTCGAGGCGGCACGCGAGAAGGACGCCGGCGGCACCCACGCCCTCGGCTTCGCACAGGCCGGACTGTGTTTCCTGGCCTGCGCGGCGATCGTCGCGTACGGAATTTACCTGATCGTGCCGCAGTTCCACTGAAGTGAAGCCGGGGAGGCCGCGATGACGCCACTGCTGGCGGGTTTGACCGTCGATTACAGCGACCACGACGACCCGGTACTGATCCGGTCGGACGGCAGTCCGGTGGAGACGTGGCGTGAGAACTACCCGTACCACGAGCGCATGGAGCGCAAGGAGTACGAGTGGCACAAACGCCTCCAGCAGATAGAACTGCTGAAGCTGCAGAGTTGGATCAAGGCGAGCGGCCGCCGCCTGGTCATCGTCTTCGAGGGACGTGACGCGGCCGGCAAGGGCGGCACGATCAAGCGGTTCACCGAGCACCTCAATCCGCGCGGTGCCCGGGTGGTGGCGCTGGAGAAGCCGACCGAGCGCGAGCGCGGCCAGTGGTACTTCCAGCGGTACGCGGAGCATCTGCCGACCGCGGGCGAGATCGTCATGTTCGACCGGTCCTGGTACAACCGGGCCGGCGTCGAGCGGGTGATGGGCTTCTGCACGGACGACGAGTACCACCGCTTCATGCGGCAGGCGCCCGCCTTCGAACGGATGCTCGTCGACGACGGGGTGGACCTGATCAAGTTCTGGTTCTCCGTGTCGCAGGGCGAGCAGCGCACCCGTTTCACGATCCGCCAGGTCGATCCCGTACGGCAGTGGAAGCTCAGCCCCATGGACCTGGCCTCCTTGGACCGCTGGGACGACTACACCGCCGCCAAGGTCGCCATGTTCCGCGAGACGGACACCGAACAGGCCCCCTGGACCGTGGTGAAGAGCAACGACAAGAAGCGGGCGCGTGTCGAGGCGATGCGCAGCGTCCTGGCCCGCTTCTCCTACACGGACAAGGACGAGGAGGTCGTCGGCAGCCCGGACCCGAGCATCGTGGGCGCGGCGGCGAACCTGCTGGAGGCGGGCGAGGACGACACCGGCCACTGAACGCGGCGGTGGTTCCCTCAGTCGTGCGGCGGACGGTCGGTGAGGCGGTGGTCGGCAAGGTTCAGCGCCTCGTCGACCACCCGGCGCAGATGGCCGTCACCGAGTGAGTAGATGACCCGGCGGCCCTCCTTCCGGGTGTTCACCAGACCGGCGAGACGCAGCCGGGCCAGATGCTGGCTGACGGCCGGGCGCGCGGCCCCGCACGCCTCGGTGAGCGTCGTGACATCGGCCTCTTGGCCGGTCAGCGCGTGCAGGAGGGTGAGCCGGGTGCGGTCGCCCAGGAGGGCGAGGAGTTCGGCGGCGAGCGCGAACTGTTCCTCGCCGGGGGTACGCGGATGCGCATCATGCGCAGGTGACAGGTGCATGCGTGCGCTCATACGCACATAATGGTCCCGTGGACGCCGACACGTCCACTCCCGCGCACCGGAAGGGGACCCCCGTGAGCGACCGGCACGACGAGTACGGCCACGGCCACGACGACAGCGGCGGTCACGGCCACTCCCACGAACACGGCACGCCCCACGGACATGACCACGGTCACGGCCACAGCCACGGCCGCTTGGGGCACGACCACCCGCAGCCCCATACCCATCCGCACCCCCACACCCACAGCACCTCTTCCGGGCTCCTCCCCCGCCTCCGTCACCTCCTCACCCCTCACTCCCACGAGACCGGCGACAAGCTCGACTCCGCGCTGGAGTCCTCGGCGCGCGGTATGCGAGCCCTGTGGGTGTCCCTCGTCGTCCTCGGCACCACCGCTGTGGCGCAGGCGGTCGTGGTCGTGGTCTCCGGATCGGTCGCACTGCTCGGCGACACGGTGCACAACGCCGCCGACGCGCTCACGGCCGTCCCCCTCGGCATCGCGTTCGTCCTGGGCCGGCGCGCGGCGACGCGCCGCTTCACCTACGGCTACGGCCGGGCGGAGGACCTCGCGGGCATCGTGATCGTGCTGACGATCGCCGCGTCCGGTGCCTTCGCGGCCTGGACCGCGGTCGAGCGGCTGATCGACCCGCGCCCCCTGCACCACGTCCCGGTCGTCGCGGCGGCCGCGCTGATCGGCTTCCTCGGCAACGAGTGGGTCGCCCGGCACCGCATCCGGGTCGGGCGTGAGATCGGCTCGGCCGCCCTAGTCGCGGACGGCCTCCATGCCCGTACGGACGGATTCACGTCACTGGCGGTCCTGGTGGGGGCGGGCGGCGCGGCACTGGGGTGGCAACTCGCCGACCCGCTGGTGGGCCTGGCGATCACGGCCGCGATCCTGCTGGTGCTGCGCGACGCCGCCCGCGAGGTGTTCCGGCGTGTGATGGACGCCGTGGACCCGGAGTTGGTCGACTCGGCCGAACGGGCCCTGCGGGAGGTCCCCGGCGTGCGCGGGGTGGGTGAGTTGCGGCTGCGCTGGATCGGGCACCGGCTGCGCGCCGAGGTGGCGGTCGTGGTGGACGGCGAGGCGAGTGTGCGACAGGCGCACCGGATCGCCGTCGAGGCCGAACACGCCCTGCTGCACGCCGTACCGAAGCTCACCGCGGCCCTCGTACACGCCGATCCGACCCCCGCGCCGGGCGAGACGGACCCGCATCTGGCGCTGGCGCATCACATGGTCGCCTGACCGGTCAGGCGATGCCCAGCCCCTCCAGCACCACCACGTTCGGCAGTTCGGCGAACGCCTTGCCCGGCACCAGCAGCTTCCCGCGCCGTCGGCCACTGCCCACCAGGACGTACGGGAGCTCGACGACCGCCGAGTCCACCAACACCGGCCAGTCGCCCGGCAGTCCGATCGGGGTGATACCGCCGTACTCCATGCCGCTCTCGCCGGTGGCGGTGTCCATCGGGGCGAACGAGGCCTTGCGGGCGCCGAGTTGGCGGCGGACGACGCCGTTGACGTCGACGCGGGTGGCGGAGAGGACCACGCAGGCGGCGAGCGTGGTCTCGCCGCCGCGCTTGCCCGCGACGACCACGCAGTTGGCGGACTGGTCCAGCAGTTCCTTGCCGTAGTGCTCGACGAAGGTCGCGGTGTCGGCCCACTCGGGGTCCGTGTCGACGTACACGATCTGGTCGGCGGGGACGGTGCCGCGCCAGTGGCGTACACCGTCCGCGACCGGGCGGGTGAGCTCGTCGAGGCAGTCGGGGGCGGCCGTGGCGTGGTCGAAGTGTCCGATGGGAGCGCGCATGACGGCACGCTAACAGCCGCTCCGGTCCGCCCGGCGGGGCGTCTCAGTGCACGAGCGGGACCGACACCGCCATGACCATCTCCACCGGCACGTCCCCCTTGTTGGCGTACGTATGGGGGGTGTTGGCCTCGAAGGACACGCTCGCGCCCTCGGGGACGCGGTAGTCGGTCCCGTCGACGACGAGAGTGAGGTCGCCCGCCATGACATGGACGAGTTCGACCGTCCCCGTGGGGTGCGGGTCCGAGGGGCTGCCGTCGCCCGGCATGAGCCGCCAGTCCCACATCTCCAGCGGTCCGGGCGCCTCGGTACCGGCGAGGAGGCGGTTGTAGCTGCCCGCGTCCGTGTGCCACAGCCGTACGGCCTGCTCGGCCGGGACGATCCGGACCTTGGGCCCCTGCTCGTAGTCGAGGAGGGTGGTGATGCTGACGCCGAGCGCGTCGCCGATCTTCACGACGGTACCGATGCTGGGGTTGGTCCTGGCCTGCTCGATCTGGATGAGCATGCCGCGGCTGACTCCGGCGCGGCCGGCGAGCACGTCCAGGGTGAAGCCGCGCTCGGTGCGCCATCGCTTGACGTTGCGCGCCAGCGACTGGGTCAGCAGGTCGAGATCCGACACATTCCGTCCATGAGTCTGCGTCCAATATTTTAGATTACAGAGTTCAATCGAATGAACTATGCTGTGGTGCACCTGATCGTTCACTGAACTGTACTGCGAGGGGCCCGATGACGGCACAGACAGTGCTCTTCGCCCTGGCCACCAGCCTCCTGTGGGGCCTGGCCGACTTCGGCGGGGGGCTGCTGACCCGGCGTACGCCCGCGCTCACCGTGGTCGTCGTCTCACAGTCGATCGCGGCGGCGGTACTGGGCGCGATCGTGGTCGTGACCGGCGGCTGGAGCGCGGCGGGACCGCAGCTGTGGTTCGCGTTCGCGGCGGGACTCGTGGGACCGGTCGCGCTGCTCTCCTTCTACAAGGCGCTCGCCCTGGGCCCGATGGGCGTCGTCTCCCCACTCGGCTCCCTGGCCGTGGCCGTCCCCATCACCGTGGGACTCTTCCTCGGGGAGCGCCCCGGGCTGACGCAGGTGGCGGGCATCGCGGTCGCCGTCGTGGGCGTCGTGCTCGCCGGCGGGCCTCAGTTGAGAGGCGCCCCCGTGCAGCGGCAGGCGATCCTCCTCACACTGATCGCCGCGCTCGGCTTCGGCACGGTGTTCGTGCTGATCGCGGAGGCGTCCTCGTCGGTGACCGGGCTGTTCCTCGCGCTGTTCGTACAGCGCCTGACCAACGTCGCCACCGGTGGCGCGGCGCTCCTCGTCTCCGTGCGGCGCGGCGCCACCGCCCTTCCCGAGGGTGGCTTCCCCTGGCGCTCCCTGCACGCGCTCGCCTTCGTCGGCCTCGCGGACGTCGCGGCGAACGGTACGTACTCCGTCGCCGCCCAGCACGGCCCGGTCACGGTGGCAGCCGTCCTCGCCTCGCTCTATCCGGTGGTCACGGCCCTCGCCGCACGGGGCTTCCTCAGCGAACGGCTGCGCGGAATCCAGGCCGCGGGCGCGGGCCTGGCGCTGGTCGGCACGGTACTGCTGGCCACCGGCTGACCCCTGCCGATCGGCCTCAGGACGACTCGGCGTCCAGCTCCGCCAGCCGCTCCACGGTCTCCTCGTCCAGCTCCGACAGCGCGAGCAGCTGCTCCGGGGTCACTCCGTCGGGAATCGGGACCGGCGCGGGCGTCCGCAGCGGCGGCTGCCAGCCTTCGACCGCGTCCCAGCGCCGTACGACCCGGGCCGGAGCCCCCGCCACGACCGAGTGGTCCGGCACCGCGCCGCGCACCACCGCGCCGGCCGCCACCACGACGTTCCGCCCGATCCGCGCCCCCGGCAGGATCACCGCCCCGGTGCCGATCCAGCAGCCGGATCCGATCTCCACCGGCTCCATCCGGGGCCACTGCTTGCCGATGGGCTCGTGCGGATCGTCGTACGAGTGGTTCGTGGACGTCACGTACACATACGGCCCGAAGTAGCAGTCGCTGCCGATCGTGACCGTCGTGTCGGCGATGACGTGGCTGCCGCGGCCGAGCACGACACCGTCGCCGACGCGCAGGATCGGGTCGGCGCCGAGGTCCAGGTCGGGCATCAGACCGGCGGTGAGGGTGACCTGTTCGCCGACGATGCAGTGGGCGCCGAGGTGGATCCAGGGTTCGCCGAAGACGGTGCCGAGCGGGAAAGCCAGCCTGGTACCCGTTCCCATCGCGCCGAAGCGCAGCCGCCCCGGGTGCTCGGCCGTCACGGAACCCGTGCGCTGCACCCAGGCCCAGCACGCGTGGACGGCGCGCTGCGCGAGACGGCGCCGCCATGATGAGAACACGTTCCTGTTGCTGGGCACCCGCTCACCGTACTCAGGGCGGCCTGGGCCGAGCAGAGATCACCGCTGTGATCTTCGCCCCACCGGGGCCGGGAGCGATGGCATACGGTGCCGCTGTACCGCCGCCGACGACGACAACGAGGAGACGCTGATGACGCAGCAGGCGCTGATCATGGGGATCGGCGGCAAGGACCCGCAGGTGGACCCGGAGGCGTTCACGGCACCGACGTCCGTGGTGATCGGGGACGTCACCCTGCACGCGGGCGCGAGCGTCTGGTACGGCGCGGTACTGCGCGCCGACTTCGGTCCGATCGTCATCGGCGCCGACAGCAACATCCAGGACAACTGCACCCTGCACGTCGACCCCGGCTTCCCGATCACGGTCGGCGAACGCGTCTCGGTCGGCCACAACGCCGTGCTGCACGGCGCGACGGTCGAGGACGACTGCCTGATCGGCATGGGCGCCACGGTCCTCAACGGCGCGGTGATCGGCGCCGGCTCCCTGGTGGCGGCCCAGGCCCTGGTGCCCCAGGGGATGCGGGTCCCGCCCGGCTCCCTGGTGGCCGGAGTGCCCGCCAAGGTCAAGCGCCCCCTGACGGAGGAGGAACGCCAGGGCCTCACCCTCAACGGCACCTTCTACGTGGACCTGGCGAAGACGCACAAGGAAGCGCACGGGAGCTGAAGCACGCCTTCAGGGGCGCGGGGCTGTGTTCACTGTGCGGCTCCGCCCCGTGGGCGCGCCCGGCCACGTACAACCCGCGGACACACGACGACGGAAACCTACTCGGCAGCCGCCACCGGCTCCCGCTCCCCCGTCTCGATCTCCGCCGCCGCCTTCTTCGCCCTGCGCTTCACGATCAGCATCGAGGCAAGCCCGATGAGCACGGCCACCACGAGCCCGACCCACGAGAACCGCTTCAGCCAGGACTCGGCGACGACACCCACGTAGTAGATGACCGCGGTGGTGCCCCCGGCCCAGATGATCCCGCCCAGCACATTGGCGATCAGGAACTTCCAGTACGGCATCTTCAGCACACCCGCGAGCGGCCCCGCGAAGATCCGCAGCAGCGCGATGAACCGGCCGAAGAAGACGGCCCACATGCCCCACTTCTGGAAGGACCGCTCGGCGGTCGCGACGTGCCCCTCGCTGAAGTGCCTGGGGAACTTCGCTCCCAGCCAGGCCAGCAGGGGGCGCCCGCCCTTGCGGCCGATGGCGTAGCCGATGGAGTCGCCGACGATCGCGCCGATGCTGGCGCACGCCCCGAGGATGACGGGGTTGATGCCCGAGTGCTGCGAGGACAGCAGCGCCGCCGAGATCAGGATGATCTCACCGGGCAACGGGATGCCCAGGCTCTCCAGGCCGATGACCAGGGCCACCAGCGCATAGATGCTGACCGCGGGCACCGTCTCGAGCCAATGCTGGACGTCCAACGCCGGTTCCTCCCGAATCGCGCACTTCCCGGCGTGCGCCCGCGACGACGGGCACACGCCGGGAAGCCTACCGCTCAGCCTCGCGCGGCGGCGTCCCACAGGTCGCACCGATGCTCCCGGTGGACGGTCGTACTCACGAAGTTTCCGCCCCGGGAGGCGGTCCGCAGCGAGAGCACCGGGCCGGCGCCGCCGGGCATCGCGGGCTGTCCTTCGGCGCGCGGCACCCCGCCCCTGATGAAGGACCCCCAGTACTGGATCATCTGCCGCGACAGCACCCGCTGCTCCGCGTTCAGCGGGGTGGTGAGCCCGAAGTGCTTGAAGAGGTACTGCACCTCGTTCACATGGGTCGCCCCGAAGTCGAAGCTCGTACGGAGATCGCGCAGCGAGGCGAACGGCGGCGAGGTGCGGTCGGCGAACTCGTACGCGTACACGGGCCCGCGTCCGGCGAGCACCGCGTCGAGCCGCAGCGCCGGACACGCCATGAGGTAGTCACCGAAGGCGGTGGCGTAGGCGAGGGTCGGCGACGCGTAGTCGTCGAGTGGATAGCGCTCGAGCACGCGCTCGCCCGGATCGGCGCCCCAGGCCTCCTTCACGACCGCCGGGTACCGCTCGGCGGTGAGCGGGGTGCCGGCATGGTCGAACCGGGCGAACGCGAACAGCCGCCCCTCGTCCTCGTTCGCCCCGTTCAGCACGGGGACCCGGGCCGCGGCCCCGTGCGCGTACGCCTCGAAGGGCTGTACCGGCAGGAAGGCGCCGCCCACGACGGGCCCCCAGTCGAATCCGCCCTGGGCGGCGAGGATCTCCGCGGACGACTTGCCCCGCAGACACGCCGCCGACAGATCGGCGCAGCCCGCCTTCCGCGCGAAGGCCGCGCCGGCGGCCACGGCCGCCTCGTGGGTGCGCGCCGCGCAGTTCCCGTACGCGCCGCTCTCGACGATCCCCGCCCGGTACAGGCCCTTCGAGGTCGGCGAGGCCAGCTGGGTACAGACCGAGCGGCCGCCCGCCGACTCGCCCGCGACGGTGACACGGCCGGGATCACCGCCGAAGCGGCCGATGTTGGCACCCACCCAGCGCAGTGCGGCCTGTTGGTCGAGCATGCCGAAGTTGCCCGAGACCCCGTCGCGCGCCTCGCCGTCCAGGCCGGCCGTGGCGAGGAATCCCATGGCACCCAGGCGGTAGTTGACGGTCACGACGACCGTGCCGGTCTGCCGGGCGAAGGTGTCGGGCACGATGTCCTCGCCCGCGCCCGCGGTGAGCCCGCCGCCGTGCAGCCAGACCATCACCGGCCGGCTTCCGGCGCCTTCGGGGACGTACACGTTGAGGTCGAGGCAGTCCTCGGTGTGGCTGGGCCGCTCGTAGCCGGGGTCCCAACTGGCCGTCTGCGCACACCGGTTGCCGAAGTCCCGTGCGGTGCGCACACCGCGCCAGGGTGCGACCGGTTCCGGGTTCTTCCAGCGGAGAGCGCCGACGGGCGGCTGTGCGTACGGGATGCCGAGGAACTGGCGTCCCTCGGCGGTGACTTCGCCCCGGACCAGGCCGGCGGCGGTGCGCACGACGGTCGGGGCCTGCGCGGCGTGCGCCGGGGCCGAGGCGGCAAGGGCCGGGTCGGCGTCGGCCGCGGCCGGGGTCGGGGCGGCGAACGCGGCGGCGAAGAGCGTCGCCCCCACCATCAGCGCGCGCAGGCGGCCGGATCGGACGATCTGCCCCCTGTTCACACACCCACCTCCGCGCTGCCGCGCAGCCGCAGATCCCGCGAAGACGAGCCCACCCACACCGCGCGCCGCCCGGTGCCGAGGACCCAGTCGTGCCGCCCCGCGTCCCAGGACGACAGCGTGCGCGGGTCGAGGCGCACCGTCACCCGTCGCCGCTCCCCCGCGCGCAGCGTCAGCCGCCGGTACCCGGCCAGCACCCGTACGGCCTGGTCGAGCCGGAGATCGGGCGACGGCCCCAGGTAGACCTGCGCCACCTCGACACCGTGGCGCCGCCCGGTGTTGCGCACGGTGAAACCGACCTCTCGCCCCCGGACCCGCAGATCCTCGTACGCGAACGAGGTGTACGAGAGCCCGTGCCCGAAGGGGAACAGCGGACGCACGCCCTGCGCGTCGTACCAGCGGTAGCCGACGTGGATCCCCTCCGAGTACTCCTCGGCGCCGTTCACGCCGGGATAGCGGTGCGGGTCACCGGCGACCGGGTGGTGGGCGTCGTCGACCGCGAAGGACTGGGTGAGCCGGCCGCCGGGATCGCAGTCGCCGAACAGGACGGCGGCGGTGGCGGCCGCGCCCTCCTGGCCCGGGTAGTACATCTGGAGCACGGCGGCCGTGCCGTCCAGCCAGGGCATCGAGGTCGAGGAGGAGGTGTTGAGGACGACGGCCGTCCGGGGGTTGGCCGCGGCGACGGCCCTGATCAGCCGCTCCTGGTTGCCCGGCAGCGCGAGGGTGCCGCGGTCCAGGCCCTCGGTGGCGTCCTCGTAGGCGAAGAGGACGACGCTGTGGGCGGCGCGCGCGGCGTCGACCGCCTCGGCGACGTCCCGCGCGCGGGTCGCGCCGGTGATGCGCCGCAGCCGGAACAGCTGTCCCGTGTCGGCGCCCTGGGCGGTGATGGAGACCTGGTGCGCGCCCCGGGAGAGGTTCAGGGCCTTGCGGCGTACGGCGAGTCCGTCGGGCGCCGCGGAGACCAGACCACCGCTGAAGTACTCGCCGTAGCCGGGCAGCGGCGGGAAGAGCTCGACGCCGTCGACGAGCACCGTGGGCCGGATGCCGGAGTAGTGGATGACGAAGGTCCACTCGTCGGCGTCCGCGACGGTGAGCGTTCCCGTGTATGTCCAGGCCCCTCCGGCGGCGACCCTCTGGCCCTCGGTGTCGATGCCCGCGGTCAGCGCCCCGTCGGGGATCGCCTTGCCGAAGAGGTCCTCACCGAGCGCGTACGACACCCGGGCGCCGCCTCCCGCTCGGGAGCGGATGGCGTCGAGCGGGCTGTCGGCGTGGTCCGGGACGACGTGCGCGCTGCCGCCGCCGCTGACGAACGGCAGGGAGCCGGTGGGGCCGACGACGGCGATGCTGCGGGCGGCGGCGCCGGTCAGGGGCAGTGCGTGTCGCTCGTTGCGCAGGAGCGTCGCGCCCGCCTTGGCGACCTCCAGGGCGACGGTCGCGCCCGCCTTCGGGTCGCGGGCGGGACGGGGCGGGACGCTGCCGTCGAGCAGCCCGAAGCGGTCCATCACGGCGAGGACGCGGCGTACGGCCCGGTCGACGTAGGACTCGGCCACGGCGCCGCTCTGGACGGCCGTCTTCAGGGCGGCCCCGAAGTACGTCCCGTCCGGCATCTCCATGTCGAGGCCCGCGGTGAGGGCGGTGACGGTGCTGTGGGCCGCGAACCAGTCGGTCATCACCCAGCCGCCGAAGCCCCACCGCTCGCGCAGGATGTCGGTGAGGAGTGTCTTGTTCTCGCAGGCGAAGGTGCCGTTGACCTTGTTGTACGCGCCCATGACCGCGCCGGTGCGGGCGGCGACGGCCGCCTCGAAGCCGCGCAGTTCGACCTCGTGCATGGTCTGTTCGTCGACCCGCACGTCGATGGACATGCGGTCCTGCTCCTGGTTGTTCAGCGCGAAGTGCTTGACGGTCGCGATGAGGCCCTCGCCCTGGATGCCGCGGATCTCGGCCGCGACCAGGTCGCCGGCGAGCAGCGGGTCCTCGCTGAAGGTCTCGAAGTTGCGGCCCGCGTACGGGGTGCGGATGAGGTTGACCATCGGGGAGAGCAGCACGTCCTGGCCGAGGGCACGGCCCTCGCGCCCGATGACCTGCCCGTAGCGGCGGGCCAGGCCGGGGTCGAAGGCGGAGGCGAGAAGCACCGGGGCGGGCAGGGCGGTGGCGTGCCGGGTGACACGGACTCCGGCGGGGCCGTCGGCGAGGCGGAGCGGGGGGATGCCGAGGCGGGGTACTCCGGGTACGTATCCGGCCTGGCCGAGCGAGGCGGGGTCGGTGGCGCCGTGCAGCAGGGAGATCTTCTCGTCGAGAGTGAGTTTGGCTATCAAACCCTCTACGCGAGGGCCGGCGCCGGATCTGGACTCCGCCCGGGCGAGCGGAAGGGGGCCGGTGGCGGTGGTGGCCGCCGCGGCGACCGCGATGGCGCCGCCCAGCAGACGCAGGGTCGAACGCCGGGAAAAGGTGTGGGACATGAGCCGTCACTCCTTCGGTGCGCGGGCACGTCGTCGTGAACCGCGGGTACGCGCGCCGACGACAGCTGCCGCGTTCGGCCCTTGAACACACCAGGCATCAACCGGACGTGACACGCCGTCACACAGCACGGGTACGGCGCGAAAACTATGACCGTCGGTGACTCGTGTCAATGAAATGAACAGGAACCGCCGGCACCCCGACAACAACCGAAGAGACCACAGCAGAGGTCCCGGCAGGGACCTCTGCATGGACCGAAGCAGGGACCGCGGTAGGGACCGCGGCGAGGCTGGGTTATGCCGTTGCCGAGCCTCCCGCCACCACCAGTTCCGCGTTGCGGTCCCCGGGACCGCCCGCCCACCCCTCCTGGACGCCGCCCTTCATGCTCTCGGCGAGGCCGGGAGCGTTGTAGGCCACTTCCCGGTACAGGGAGGCGAGTCCCACCGCCGACAAGTCGTCGAAGTCCCGGGCGGTGCGGTGCGGCGCGGCGGACTCGACGAGGGTGGTGAACAGGGACACCGTCCCGTCCCCGTTGTCGGTCAGCTCGATCAGCCGGGCGTGGTGCGGATAGTCCACGTGGGAGGCGGTGTTGACCTCCCAGAAGGAGCGGGCGGGCTTCGCGTGCGCGTGCGGCGTGATCCGGTTGACGTGACTGTGCCCGTTGATCCAGGCCACCACGTTCGGGAACCGGCTGAGCAGGGCGATGACCTCCGCTCCGTCGTGGCGCGGCTCGTCCGTGCGGGCGGCGTCGGGACGGCGGGTCATGCTGGGGCTGTGGTGGTGGCTGAAGACCAGGATGTGGGCGTCGTCGGCCCCGGTGTTGCGGACGAGCCGGCCGTCCGCGTCGTAGGACCGGGAGCTGTGCGCGGCCAGGGTCCTTTCCAGCCAGCGGAGTTGGTCGCTGCCGAGTGAACCCTCGTAGTGGCCGCTGCGGTACGTCGTGTCGATGCTGATGCCGAGGACGTTCTCGGCCACCTTGAAGGAGTAGTACATCCGCTCGCCGTCCAGGTTGTCCTGGGTGTAGCCGTGGCCGACCGGACCGGCACCGGCGTGAGCGGGGTCGAGATGCGCGGCCAGATAGTCGTGCGGGGTGCACAGCCGGCGCCGCTCGTCGGCGGTCACGGTCCGCGCCGAGGCCGCGTTCCTGGTGAGGATCGCCTTGAGCACCTCGCTCTTCGGATCGTCGCCCGACCCGAGCGCCTTGGCGTAGGCGGCCGCGTCCGCGGCGGACACCGACAGCAGTTTGCGGGACCCGACGGCGAAGTCGTTCAGCGCGGGCGACAGGCAACCGCCGGGCAGATCGTCGTGGTTGCCGACCGTGGAGTACCAGGGGATGCGCAGCCCCGGGCTGGTGATCGGGCGGGTGGCCGCGGCGAGGAAGCCGGGGATCAGGGGCAGCCCGCGCCGCTTGTCCAGGTCGCGCAGGTGGGGGTCCCCGGGGTGCCAGTACAGCGGGAGACCGGAGTTCTGGGCGCCTTCGTACGCCCGCGGGTCACCGGTGTTCGGCGTGATCCGGCCACCGCTCATCACGGTCAGGAACCACTCCAGCTCGATCGCGGAGTTGTTGTCGACGTTGTCGCCCGTGGTCATCACGAAGGCGGGGCGCAGCCTGGTGTTCGGCCCTCCGCCGAGCGCGTTCACCTGCTCGACGAGCGCGACCGCGCCTGCCACCGTCAGCGCCTCCTGCGCCCGCCACGACGAGGCCCCGCGCGAGCGCAGGAACTCGGTGCGCAACGGGTTCTGTACGTCGGCGAGATGGAGGTCGGTGAACTGTACGAAGCACGCGAGCGGGGTACGCCGGTCCTGGCGCCCGGCACCGGGCCTGGCGAGCTCCTTGCGGACGACCAGGGGCCAGCCGGGGCCCGAGACCAGCCGTCGGTAGGTGCCGGTGTGGGCGCTGCCGCCGAGGCGGGCCGTCGTCTCCAGGGTGGTCAGGGCGTACGGCGCCGCCCGCGGGGCGCTGCGGGGCGGCCGTTGGGCGACGGTCCGTGCGGCGGGCTCGACGACGGGGTTTTGGCGCTGGCGCGGCGGGAGCGTCCCCGCGCTGGTTCCGGCGACGCCGGCCGCTGCCGTGGCGCCCGAGGCGAGCAGAAATCGACGACGGTTGACGGCGGCGGATACGGATTCGGTTCCGGCCATGGGGCGACCCTCCGGTGCCTCCGAGCGATTCAGTTGCTGGAACCACTCAGCCAGGCCGCGGGGACACAGGCGTGGCCTCGCCGTGAACGCCTCCGGAACAGGCGGAACGCCACTTGGCCCCGGTGTTTCCGCGGACGTCGCCCGGCCCGCGGGAGGTCCGGCGCGACGCGGACCACGGCCTTCCGGGGCCGTTCCGCCATCGGCCCCAAAGTCCCTTGACGCGCGTGATGTTACCGATAACATCACTGAGCCTGGGAACGCTCCCAAGCCCCCGGGCTCCAGAACGAGAGCGGGAACGGGAACGGGAACGGGAACGGGCGAGCGAACCCCACCGCGCCCGTACCCGCCCTCCTCCCGCACCGCACTCACACCGCACCCACACCCACACCTTTCACCCCGCCGAAGCCGACGCCCTCCCCCAACCCGGACCGGAGAAGTCCCGATGCCGCATCTCCTGCGCGTCCCCGCGCCCCCCGCACCGCCCCTGACCGGTCATCTCCCCTTCACCGACGCCCCGGGGGCGCCCGACCCCATCGAGGTGACGAGCCGCTACCTCACGCGCGGCGGCCGCCCCTGGTTCCCGGTCTCCGGCGAGTTCCACTACGCGCGCTACCCGGCCCGGGACTGGGAGGAGGAGCTGCTGAAGATGAAGGCGGGCGGGGTCACCGTCGTCGCCAGTTACGTCATCTGGATCCACCACGAGGAGATCGAGGGCCGCGTCCGCTTCGACGGCGACCGCGATCTGCGGACCTTCGCCGAGTTGTGCGCCCGGCACGGCCTGGACTTCATCCCGCGCATCGGCCCCTGGTGCCACGCGGAGGTCCGCAACGGCGGCTTCCCGGACTGGCTGCTCGCCCGCACCCGCGCGCCCCGCACCGACGACCCCGCCTATCTGGAGCCCGTACGCGGCTGGTT
Organism: Streptomyces sp. RLB3-17; assembly: GCF_007113425.2. Classification (NCBI taxonomy): domain Bacteria; kingdom Bacillati; phylum Actinomycetota; class Actinomycetes; order Kitasatosporales; family Streptomycetaceae; genus Streptomyces; species Streptomyces sp. RLB3-17. The sequence goes on from NZ_CP041610.2 coordinate 2,435,795, forward strand.
CACGGCGATCGCGCGACAGCTGCGCGGACTGGACCGGGCGCACGGCGGTCCGATCGTCGCGATCCAGATCGAGAACGAGCTCTACGACCAGCCCGGCCACCTCCTCACCCTGAAGCGGATGGCCCAGGAGGCGGGTCTGAGCGCGCCGCTGTGGACGTCCACGGCGTGGGGCGGGGTCCGACTGCCGTTGGACGAACTGCTCCCGCTGTACGGCGGCTACACCGAGACGTTCTGGACCGAGGCGGACGGCGGCTGGCCCGACACCTGCCGCAAGCACTTCTTCTTCACCCATCAGCGCGACGACGAGGGCATCGGCGCCGACCTGCGCCCGACGACCGTACGCGGCGGCGACCCCACGCCCACGGACCGCTTTCCCTGGGCCACCTGCGAGCTCGGCGGCGGCATGGCCGTCGCCTACCACCGCAGGCCACGCGTCGAGCCCGACGACATCGGGGCGCTCGGCCTCACGAAGATCGGCTGCGGTTCGGTCTGGCAGGGCTACTACATGTTCCACGGCGGCACGAACCCGGCGGGTGAACTCACCACGCTCCAGGAGTCCCACGCCACCGGCTACCCCAACGACCTGCCCGTCCTCACCTACGACTTCCAGGCGCCGCTGGGCGAGTACGGCCAGGTCCGGCCCTCGTACCACGCACTGCGCCTCCAGCACCTGCTGCTGGCCGACTTCGGCGACGTGATCGCCCCCATGGAGTCCGTCCTGCCCGAGCGGCAGCCCGCCTCCCAGTCCGACCGGGACACCCTGCGCTGGGCCGTGCGCAGTGACGGCGCCTCCGGCTTCCTGTTCGTCAACAACCACCAGCCGCACGAACCGCTGCCGGCCCACCCGGGCACGACCTTCACGGTCGAGTTCCCCGACGCTCCCGCCCTGACGTTGCCCAGCGCCCCGGTCACCGTCCCGACCGGCGCGTACTTCTGCTGGCCGCTGCGTCTGGACGTCGCCGGTCTGCGGCTCGACTGGGCCACCGCCCAGCCGGTGTGCCGGGTCCAGGACGACGGGCGTACGGTCCTGGTGCTGGCCGCCACCGACGGCGTTCCGGTCGAACTCGCCCTGGACGCGGGCACGGTCGCGTCCGTCGACACACCCTCCGGGGCGGTCGACAAGACCGACGGCCGTGTTCTGATCACCGGTCTGCGTCCCGGCACCGACGCCCTCGTCCAGGTGAGGACCGCGGACGGGAACGACATGGGCCTGCTCGTCCTCGACGCCACCACCGCGCGCACGGTCTACCGGGGGACGGCGTGGGGCGCCGAGCGGCTGGTCCTCTCCCCGGACAGTGTCGTTTTCGACCAGGACGAACTCCGCGTGCACAGCTCCGTGTCGCACCCCTCCTTCGCCGTACTGCCCACGCCCGCACGCCCGTTGACGGTGGCCGGGGCACCCCTGTCGGCGACGGCCGACGGCGTGTTCACCCGCTGGACGACCGAGGAATGGGCCGACGGGGACATCCCGCCCGCCGCCACCCTCGTGCGCCCCGCGGGGCCGCCGCCCACGACCGCGACCGGTCCCCTGGGCCGGGCGAGCGCCCCGGCGGACGAACACTTCGCCGCCTCCGCGGCCGAGTATCACGTCAAGCTGCCGGACGACCTCCCGCACCGGCCGTCCGGCACCGTCCTGCGCGTCCACTGGACCGGCGACGTGGCCCGCGCGTACGTCGGAGACACCCTCGTCGCCGACCAGTTCTTCTCCGGACGCGTCTGGGACATCGGCCTGGACCGGCTCCCCGCGGACGCCCCGCGCAACCACGGACTGCGGCTGCTGTTACTGCCCCTCGCCGCCGACGCTCCGGTGTATCTGCCCGAGCGGGCGGGTGACGTGACGGGACGGGCGGCGGTGTGGCGCGTCGAGTGGGGGACCAGCCGCGCCTGGGCGGTCCGGGCGGGCTGACGAAGGGGAGGCGGGCCCGGCGGGCCTATCCTGTGGGCCTGCCGGGCGGATCGGGACAGACCGCCGCCGAGACGTCGGAGGAAGCGCCCCCATGACCCGAGGTGCCACGGACGGCGCCGTCCCCCAGGGAACAGAGGGCCCCAAGGGACGCAGCCGGCGCAGCTTCGCGGGGGCGCGTCCGGTGATGGACGACGTGGCCCGGCTGGCCGGTGTCTCGAAACAGACGGTCTCCCGGGTGCTCAACGACAGTCCCGCGGTGCGGCCCGAGACCCGGGAGGCGGTCGTGACCGCCATGCGCACACTCGGCTACCGGCCGAGCCGCAGCGCGCGTTCCCTGGCCAGTGGCAGGACGCGGATGCTCGGGGTGATCTCGTTCGACGCGGCGCGCTACGGGCCCGCCTCCATCCTGACCGCGATCAACTCCGCCGCCCAGGAAGCCGGTTACCTGGTCAGTTCCATCGCGCTCGACACGGCCGACCGGGACACCCTGGTCCGCGCCGTGCACACGCTGTCGGCCGAGGGGGCGGACGGCCTGCTCGCCATCGCACCGCAGCGTTGGGTGGGCAGGGCCTTGGCGGAGGCGGCGCTCGACGTCCCCCTGATGGTCCTGGAGAACGACCTCGGGGACGACGCCTCCTATGTCACCGCGGACTCCCGCGACGGGGCGCGCCAAGCCACCGAGCACCTGCTGAAGCTCGGCCACGGCACGGTTCACCACATCGCGGGCCCCACGGGCTGGCTGTCCGCCGAGCGCCGATTGGACGCGTGGCGGGACACCCTTCGGGCGGCTGGGGCCGAGGCCCCCGAGCCGCTCATCGGCGACTGGAGCGCGGACTCCGGGTACGCGCTGGGCCGCCGGCTGGCCACGCGCCCCGAGGTCACGGCGGTGTTCGCCTCCAACGACCAGATGGCGCTCGGCGTGCTGCGCGCCCTGCACGAGGCCGGGCGGCACGTTCCGGACGACGTGAGCGTCGTCGGCTACGACGACATCCCCGAGGCCGCCCACATGCTGCCCCCGCTGACGACCGTGCGTACCGACTTCGCCGCGACAGGCCGGCGATCGCTTCAGCTGCTGCTGTCGCGCATCGACGGTTCGGCGAAGCCCCGGATCGATCACATCGAGCCGGTCCGGCTCGTCGTACGCCGCAGCACGGGCCCCGCGCCGCGGGGGCGGTGACACGGGGGCGGTGGCACGGGGGCAACCGCCGGGCGGGTCCGTCCGGCGCCAGGGGGAGGCGTTCGGATCACCCCGGGTCCGCGGCGATCCGAACGACGTCTCCTGGGCCGAGCGGACCCGCCGCCGTTCCGTTCGCTCGTCTCAGCCGTTCGGCCGCAGGGTCCAGACAACCGTCATCTCGCCCGTGACGGCGCCGTCCGCGCGCTGGATGGCGATGGCCACGGGGAACTCGGGGCGCTGACCCGCGTCGAGCTCGGCGACGACCTCCGCGGCCGGGCGGCCGAGGGTCGCGGTGGCCGTCACGGGGCCCATCGCGAGCTTCTTGTACGCGATCTCGGCGCTGACCGCGAGCGGCACGGCGCGCGACAGCTGCTCCCCGAACGCGGCGAGGACGATCGCCCCGCTCGCCGACTCTCCGAGGGTGAACATCGCTCCGGCGTGCGGCCCGCCGACGTGGTTGTGGTACTCGCTCTGGTCCGGCAGGGCCACCACGGCCTTGTCCGGCGTGGTCTCCACGAACTCGAGGTTCAGTGTCCGGGCCATCGGCACGGTGGCGGCGAGCATCTCGCCGATCGTCATCTGGTCTGCGCTCATGGCGGCATGTTACTCACGAGTAGCCCATTCTGGCCAGATTTCGATGCGTCCCTGACAAGGAGCAGCGACCGAATCGTTTCCCTCGTGCCACTAGGGTTAACGCCCATGTGGCCAGGACAGCAGCCGCCCGGGGGCGAGCAGAACCCGCAGAACAGTCCGTATCAGCAGCCGAATCCGTACCAGCAGCCCGGCTATCAGCAGCCCAACCCTTATGGGCAGCAGCCGCAGTGGGGCACCCCCGCGGGCATGGGCGCGCCGCAGCCGCCGCAGGGCGGGGGCGACGGCGGCAACCGGACGAAGCTCGTGGCGATCATCGCGGCCACGGCCGTGGTGGTGGCCGCGGGCGTGACGGGATTCCTGGTCCTCGGCGGAAACAAGGACGACAAGGCCGAGGGCAGTACGAACAACACGTCCGGCCCGTCGACGTCGGCATCGGCGGACCCGAGCGACTCGGCTTCCGCTGCGGACGACAACCCGCGCGGCACGGAGACGGAGAAGCCGACCATCGCCGGCTGGAAGGTCGTGGTGAACCCCAAATGGGGCATCGCCTTCGACGTGCCCGCGGACTGGGAGGTCCAGTCCCCCGGCCTCGGGATCGGCTTCGAGTTCCCGAAGGAGGCGGACAAGGGAATCACGATGTCGGGCACCGCCGAGTACAAGTCCAAGTGGTGCACCTCGGACGACAACAAGGACGGCCGGACCGAGGACACCCCCCTGGCCGTGGTGGGCACCAAGGGCGCCAGCGGTGCCAAGAACAGCGACGAGGTCGCGATCAACACCCCCGTCTGGTGGGTCTTCGGCGGCTACACCCAGCCCGACAAGAAGAGCCTCTCGTACGACAAGAAGGCCACGCCCTTCACGACCACCTCGGGCATCACGGGCAGCGTCGGATGGGCCCAGTCGACCCACACACCCGACAAGGGCAAGTGTGCGAGCGACGGCAAGGCACTCACGTTCGGCTTCAAGAACTCCGCCGCCGATTTCGTGTCGTTCAACTTCTACGGGGCCAAGGGCGTGAAGGACGAGGTCGCCAAGGCGACCATCATGAAGATCCTCGGCACGGTCCGGCTGCACGGGACTCCGACCGGCGGCTGACCGCGGTGGCACACCGGCCCGCCTGACGGGCGGGCCGGAACGCCGGGAGCCTCAGCCCTTCAGGTAGTTACGGAAGACCCAGCGGCCCGTGATCGACTCCTCGTCGACGTGGCACTGGCCGATGCACACCCAGTCGCCGGTGCTGTTGCTGCAGGCGAAGTCGGCGTGCACGTTGTTGTCCTTGTACTTGTAGCCGACCACGCTGCCCCGAGGCGACGGGGTGGCGTGGACAGCCACCTTCTCCTGACTGACGGTGTAGCTGTGGCTGACCGGCTGACAGGAGAACGAAGCCGCCGAGGCGGGCATCGAGGCCGCGACGGGAAGGGCGGCGCCCACCAGCGCGGCCGCGGCGAACAGAGTTGCAACATGCTTTCGCATGACGCTCCTTTCCTTGGGAACGAAACGTTCCAGGGGGTGGCGAATCATCATGAACATGACATGATCACCCTAGAAGGTACCGCCACCAGGGTCAAAGAAGCCGCCGGTACGGCGAGTCGGCCCGCGGCCGGCACGATGTTGCGCGCGGGGACCGCGGCAGCGACAGTCGGCCGGTGATCTCCGCCGCCGACGCCTCCCGCCGCTCCCCCCGCCCTGCCCGGGCGGGCCGCAACTACATCCTGCTGACCGCCGCCGCGGTCGTCACCAACCTGGGCAGCCAGGTCGCGCTGATCGCCTCGGCGTTCGCGGTGCTCGAGACGGGCGGCGACGGGGTGACGTCGGGCTGGTGGCGGCGGCTCGGACGCTGCCGCTGGTGCTCTTTCTCCTGATCGGCGGAGCAGTCGCGGACCGGCTGCCGCGCCATCGGGTGATGGTCGCGGCCAACGCCCTGAACTGCGTCTCGCAGGCGGTGTTCGCGATCCTCGTCCTCGCCGGTGAGGCGCGACTGTGGCAGATGATGCTGCTGTCCGCGCTCGGCGGCACCGGGCAGGCGTTCTTCAGCCCGGCGGCCGAGGGCATGTTGATGTCCTCGGTGAGCGGGGAGCGGGCGAGCCGCGCCTTCGCCGTGTGCCGGATGGCGACGCAGGGCGCCGGCCTGGGCGGCGCGGCCCTGGGCGGGGCGATGGTGGCCGTGGTCGGGCCCGGCTGGGTGCTCGCCGTGGACGCGGTGGCGTTCGCGGTCGCCGGGGCGCTGCGGTCGTTCCTGGACGTGAGTCACATACCGCCGCGCGAGCCCGGCGGCGGACTGCTCTCCGATCTGCGCGAGGGCTGGCGGGAGTTCGTCGAACGGCCGTGGCTGTGGCTGTGGCTGTGGCTGTGGCTGTGGCTGTGGCTGTGGACGATCGTCGCCCAGTTCTCCGTGGTGGTCGCGGTCGTCGGCGCCGCCGACGCGGTCTACGGTCCACTGGTCGCCCGGGACAGCCTCGGCGGGCCGGGGCCATGGGGGCTCGCACTCGGCGCGTTCGGTGCCGGAACCGTAGGCGGCGCACTGCTGATGACCCGCTGGAAGCCCCGCCGCCTGCTGCTCGCGGGCACCCTCTGCGTCTTCCCGCTCGCCGCCCCGGCCGCAGCACTCGCCGTGCCGGTCCCGGTGGGCCCGCTGTGTGCGGTGATGTTCGTCAGCGGCGCGGCGATCGAGGTCTTCGGGGTGTCGTGGATGACCTCCCGGCCCCAGAACATCGCGAGGGTTGTAGGAAACGGTCTGCGAACGCGGCTTGGCATGGATCAAGCCGTCGTTCCTGCGGCTGGGATCTGAAGGATGGCCAGGGTGAACGGACCCCAGTCCCCGCTGCCGAGTCTGGAGCCGATGGGGCACGGGCATGATGCGTACCGTGCCGAACGAATCTTCAGGCCCGCGCCGTCCGCCCTTGCTGTGGGAGCAACACTGCTGCCTGCCGTTGGAGAGGTGCGCGGACGTCGGCGAACTGGCCCGCTACCGCAGACCGGGCGGCAGCTTCGTTTCGGTGAACGTGGGCTATGTTCCCCACAGCGCTGAGGACGTCACCGGTCTGATCGCGAGTTGGCGACAGCGGATCGCCGCGGATGAACGTTTGCGGCTCGCTGCGAGCGTCGACGACGTGGAAGCCGCAGGGCGTGTGGGGGACGTGGCGGTGGCCTTCGACCTGGAGGATTCCGGCCCGCTCGATGGGCAGTTGGACCAGGTGCGCCACTTCTACGATCTCGGTGTCCGCACGATGCTGCCGAGCTACAACAACCGCAACGCGGCCGGCGGCGGTTGCCTGGACGAGGTCGACGAGGGGCTCACCGCCAACAGAGCCCGGAGTTGTTCCCCGACTGCTACACCCGCTGGGGGCCGATCAACTTCATGCCCCCGGAAAGTCTGCTGACTGTCGAAAACGCGCTGCTCGCCCGGGGATACCCCAACGACGCCGTCGCCGCGATCCTGGGCGGCAACTTCCGCCGCGTCGCCGCGCTGGTGTGGCAGTAGTCCGGTCGTGCTCCTCGTCCTCTTCGGCGCCCGGCAATGGCACCGGCGACCGAAGGATCCCTCACAAGGCCGGCTGCCGAAGTGGATGGCCGCGATCGACCGCCTCACGCCGGTCAAGGTCTTCGGACTCGGACTCGGACTCGGACTGGCCCTGGCCCTGGCCCTGGCCCTGGCCGCGCTCAACGCCAAGAACGCCCCGCTGACCATCGCCGCGGCCGCCTCCATCGGCTCAGCCGGACTGTCGGTCGGGCAGGAGATCACATCGCCGACAATCTTCGTCCTGATCGCCACCCTCGGCCTGCTGGCCCCACTGGGGGTCTACATGGTCGGGGGAGAGCGAGCGAAGACCACACTCGGCGACTGGAAAGACTGGCCAGCTCAGCACAACGTCGCCGTGATGGCGGTCCTGTTCTTCGTCATCGGGCTGAAACTGCTCGGTGACGGCATCGGCATCCTCACCTCATGACGGGTCCACTCACGCGTTGTGCGCTGCGACGGTGGTCACGAACGCGTGGACGCCGCTGTGCTCCTCAACTGACCGTGACCGACCGTTCGATCTGGCACGTATCTGGCACGCAGCAGATCTATCCGAAGCAGAGTTCGCTGTGGAGACGCCCTCAGGGCCAGCAGGTGTGTGCAACCGGGGAGGAGAGGTGCGTCAGTAGCCGGTGCCGCGCTTGACCTGAGCCCGCTCGATCTCATGGGTCGCACCCTTGTCGTCCAACGTGCGACACGCGTCGGCAATGTCCTGGCTCAGGCGATCGATCTGCTCGCGGCTCAGGGTCTCCTTGACCAGGGCACGCATGATCTTCACCCGCTCCGCGTTGGGCGGGAGCGTGTACGCCGGCACCATCCAGCCGCGCTCGGCCGAGAGTTGCCAGGCGACGTCGGACTCGTCGTAGGCGTGCTTGCCAGCGAGACGGAAAGCGACCAGCGGCAGCTGTTCGAGATCGCTCCCGATCACTTCGAAGCGGCCGCTGCTACGCAGGTTGTCCGCCAACGCGTGGGCGTTCTCCTGCAACATCTTCATGACGTAGGTGTAGCCCTGGCGACCGAGCCGGACGAAGTTGTAGTACTGCGCGAGCACCATCGACGCGCCGGTGGAGAAGTTCAGCGTGAACGTCGCGTCGGTCTTGCCCAAGTAGTTCTCGTGGAACACGAGGTCCTTGGGCAGGTCGGACTCCTCGCGGAAGACCAGCCAGCCGATGCCGGGGTAGACCAGGCCGTACTTGTGTCCCGAGACGTTGATCGAACGGACCTGCTCAAGCCGGAAGTCCCATTTCGAGTCCGGGTAGAGGAAGGGCCACACGAATGCGCCGCTGGCTCCGTCAACGTGGATCGGGATGTCGAGGTCCCGCTCCTTGCGGACGTCTCGCAGGAGCTTGTCGATCCCGACGACGTCGTCCTTGTGGCCGGTGAACGTGGTACCGAGGACGGCGACGACGCCGATCGTGTTCCCGTCGAGGAGAGGCTCCACGTCCTCCGGGCCGATCGTGTACTTGCCCTCGGCAAGCGGCACGATCCGCGGCTCGACGTCGAAGTAGCGGCAGAACTTCTCCCACACGACGTGGACGTCCCCGCCGAAGATCAAGTTGGGTCGGTCGACCGACAGATTGGCCGTCTGGCGGCGCTCCCGCCACTTCCACTTCAGCGATAGCGCCCCGAGCATGATCGCCTCGGACGAGCCCTGGGTCCGACATCCGGTTGTCTTGCCCGGCGCATTGAAGAGGTCGGCGAGCATGCGCACGCAACGCTGCTCGATCTCGGCGGAAATCGGGTACTCCGCATGGTCGATGAAATTGCGGTGGAGATTCTCGGCGATGATCCGTTGCGCCTCCGGCTCCATCCAAGTGGTGACAAACGTCGCGAGGTTACGCTGCGGGTCACCCTCCATGGCGAGGTCCACATCCAGCAGCCTCATTGCGTCCGTCGCAGCCATGCCTTCCTCGGGGAAGCTCTCCGAGGGAGCGGGCACGGTCAAGAATCGGTTGCCGAACAGGGCCGCATCGTCACCCTTAGTCATATGACGATTCAAACAGCGCCGGTGCCTGTCTCGGCGAGGGACACGCCGAGACAAACAGCGAGGCTCCGAACGGAGGTGACCTGCGGGCCGGCGATGGAGCTGCAGCCGCCGGACCACATGCGGCAGCCGATCTGGAGGAGGCCGCTGGCCAGTGGTAAGGCTGGGTGACTTGGTTGTAGAGCCATGTCTTGTCGGTGCTGAGGAGGCGAGCATGTTCGATGAGGCCGGCGAGAACGAGCTCCTGCTCGCCGCACTGATGCAACTCGGTGCGAAGGGCGGCTCGATAGGAGCTGCCGCTGGAGGGGCGGCCACCGGAACGCACGGTTTGGGCAGAGCAGGGGCACGGGGCGACCGGCCTCGTCCGGGGTGTCGTCGGTCGGCTGCCCGGTGTAGGCGCGGATCACCTGGTCGAGTTCGCCGTAGCGGCGGTCGTGTTCGAGGGGGCTCAGGGGCACGGTGCTCAGCCTCTACGGGTCGTCTCTACAGGTAAATGGGGAAGGTGGCGTGAACGGTGAAGCCGTGGGGGCGGGAGGTGTCCCGCTTGAGGACCACGCGGGCCGCCCTGACATCGACAGGTTCCCGCCCGGCCAGCATCATCGCCTGCAGAAGGACACGTCCGGCCGGCTCGGGCCGGGACGGCCAGGACGCCTCGAGAGCGAGACGACAGACAGCGGCGCGCTCAGGTCTTGGCAGACGCGACGCCGGTCAGGTACGTCGCAACCCACGCGGCCGTGGTGTCGTGCGATGGGTGATCGATGCCACGGCCGGTTGGACGGAAGCTCAGGCCGGTGCAGTTACTCCTCCGGTACTTCCCGGCGCCGAACCGATACCCGTCGGGCAGGATGCCCCCAGTTCGTCTCGAAGGGGGTACTTAGCTTGCCCCCCGTCCCGCCCAGGCTGCAGTGCCCGTTTGGGGCCAGGGGGCGATACCCGTGGCGGTCTTGCCATGACGCGAGCCGGTAAGGACTCCCAGGCTCAGCAACTCCCGGTAGAGGTTAATTTCGTTCAGGTGTCGCTCCCTGCACCAGGAGATCCCCGAGGACAAACTCTCCCGTGTCTCGGCGTACGACTGGTTCGGATCGATCGCGATGGTTCCGCTGGCCACCGCCCCGGCGGGCCCGGCGGAAGCGGCCTTCCGGCGTACGGCCGCCCTGTGGGGCTGTTCGGCGCTGGTCGTCGTGGTCACGGCGGTGGTGCTGTGCGTGCCGGACGTACGGAATCTGACCCGCCGGACCAAGGCGGTGGCCTACGGGTCACCGGTGGCGGAGTTCGAGTTCCGGTCAGCCGATGCTGAAGGCACCGCCGGGCGGCTCGGGTGAGGGAACCGCGTCCTCGTCACTCACGGGTGCGGCGGAGCCGATGAACTCCCGCAGCGCGGCGCCGCTTTCGACGCGAGCCGGGAAGGCGTCGGCGGCCGTGCGGCGGGCGAGGACGACCGTGTCGAGCGGGCGGTGGGAGGCCACGAGTACCGCGTTGCCGAAGCGCCGGCCACGCAGCACACCGGGTTCGGCGATCAGGGACAGCTCCTCGAACACGGTGGCGAACGTGGCGAGTTGAGAGCGCAGGAAGGCGAAGGGCGCGGCGTCGGCGAGGTTGGCCAGATAGACGCCGTCCTCGCGCAGCACGCGCGCGGCGGCGCGCGCGTACGCCGTGGACGTCAGGTGCGCCGGGACACGCGCGCCGCCGAAGACGTCCGCGATCACGATGTCGGCGGAGGCGGGCGCGGCGGATTCGAGCCAGCCCCGCGCGTCCGCGCCGTGCAGCGTGATGCCCGCGTCCTCGGGCACGGGCAGGTGCTCGCGGACCAGGTCCAGCAGACCCAGGTCGGCCTCCACCACGTCCTGCCGTGAGCCGGGGCGGGTCGCGGCCACATAGCGGGGCAGCGTCAGGGCTCCGCCGCCGAGGTGGAGCACGTCCAGGGGCCGTCCCGGAGCCACGACCGTGTCCAGGACGTGCCCGAGCCGTCGGGCGTACTCGAACTCCAGATGGGTCGGCTCGTCCAGATCGACGTACGACTGCGGTGCTGCGTCGACCGTGAGCAGCCAGGCCCGCTTCCTGTCCACGTCCGGCATCAGCTTGGCGGTTCCGTGGTCCACGGTCCGTGTCACGGGTATCGGCTCGTCCACGGGTCCATTGTGCCGCCCCTCAGGAGCGCGGTCGTCGCTGCCGGATCCCACGCGGGCCGCGGACTCTGCGACGGCGATCGGTACGAGCCTGTGCCCGCTCCCCCCGTAGCGGGAGCGGGCACCCTCGTCCTGCCCCTCGGCCGTCAGTCCACCGAGGTCACCGTCCGGTCCACCGAGGTCACCGTCCCCGCGCCGACCGTCCGGCCGCCCTCGCGGATCGCGAAGCCCAACCCCGGCTCCAGCGGCACCTCGCGCCCGAGCTCGACCGTCATCGTGACGGTGTCGCCGGGACGGGCGACCGCCCGCTCGCCGAGGTCGACGTCGCCGACCACGTCCGCGGTGCGGATGTAGAACTGCGGCCGGTACCCGGTGGAGACGGGCGTCGTACGACCGCCCTCGCCCGTCGACAGGACGTACACCTGGGCCGAGAAGCGGCGACTGGGGACGACGCTGCCGGGCGCGGCGACGATGTGCCCGCGACGTACGGCGTCGCGGGGCACCCCGCGCAGCAGCAGCGCCACGTTGTCCCCTGCCTGCGCCTCGTCCATGGGCTTGCCGAAGGTCTCCAGGCCGGTCACCACCGTGTCGACGGCCGCGCCGAGCACTTCGACACGGTCGCCGACCCGGATCGTGCCGCGCTCGACCGCTCCGGTGACGACCGTCCCGCGCCCGGTGATCGTGAGCACGTTCTCGACCGGCAACAGGAACGGCGCGTCGAGGTACCGCTCGGGCATGGGCACATAGGTGTCCACCGCGTCGAGCAGCGCGTCGATCGCCGCCGTCCAACGGGGGTCCCCCTCAAGAGCCTTGAGGCCGGACACCCGTACGACGGGTACGGACTCGCCCCCGTAGCCGTGCGCGGAGAGCAGCTCGCGGACCTCCAGCTCCACGAGGTCGGTGAGCTCCTCGTCGCCCGCGTCGGCCTTGTTCAGGGCGACGACGATGTGGTCGACGCCCACCTGCCGGGCGAGCAGCACGTGCTCGGCGGTCTGCGGCATGATCCCGTCGAGCGCGGAGACGACGAGGATCGCCCCGTCGAGCTGCGCGGCGCCGGTGACCATGTTCTTGACGTAGTCGGCGTGACCCGGCATGTCCACGTGCGCGTAGTGGCGGGTGTCGGTCTCGTACTCGACGTGCGCGATGTTGATGGTGATGCCGCGCGCGGCCTCCTCCGGCGCCCGGTCGATCCGGTCGAACGGAACGTATCGGGTACTGCTGCCGGAACCGCGCTCGGCGAGGACCTTGGTGATGGCGGCGGTCAGGGTGGTCTTGCCGTGGTCGACGTGACCCATCGTGCCGATGTTCAGATGCGGTTTGGTGCGGACGTATGCCGTCTTGGGCATGGCGGTACCTCGAAGCCTCTTGAGTGTCAGCGGAGCTGAGTGATGGCCCCGGCGCTCAGCGGCCGGGACGGGGACCCCAAGGACTTGCCGACCCTCCCCCTGCGGGGTCCGCCGGACGATCCGGGAAGGGTCAGCTTCGGGCGCCGTCGACGGCGGCCACGATGATCGGGACGGCAGCCTTCGGCGCATCCGCGACTGCGGATGCTGCGAGGAGGAAGGCGTGCCGGAACATGAGGCGATCATCGCCGACGCATCCGGCCACGTCGAATGGTTTTTCTCGCCACGCAGGCGGGTGTGGCGGGTGTTTCTGCTGGTGCGTCAGGGGCCGATGTTCTTGAGTGCCTCACGTACGGAGAGGGGAGCGAGGCGCTCGCGTTCCCGGGCGACGAAGGCCCGTACCGCCTCCGGATCCGTCTTCGCGTACTCGCGCAGACACCAGCCGATCGCCTTGCGCACGAAGAAGTCGGGATGTCCGGACTGCCGTACGCAGTAGGCGAAGAGCCGCTCGGTGTCGGTCGTCTCCTTGTAACGGAGCTGGTGGAGCAGCGCCGTACGGGCGACCCACAGATCGTCGTCCTCGATCCACGCGTCCATGTCGCTCTTCAGCTTCGCATCGGCGGCCACAAGGCCTCCCACTACGTGGGAGGCGAGTGCGTCGACGGTGTCCCACCAGGAGACCGTGCCGACGAGATGGCGCGCCACCGGGAGGAAAGCGGAAGAGAGTTGCCTCACATGGCGGCGCAGGTAGTCGACGGCGAAATAGTGGTACTCGCGCTCCGGCAACGCCCAGCAGCGCAGGGCCACGGCGGTGCAATCGGCCTCTACAGGGGCCGCTGTCGCGAGGAGGACCGTACGGGACAGCGTGCGGCGATCGGGCGTGGTCAGACCGAGGAAGGGGGCGACGTCCTTCATGTACGCGCGCATGGACACGGCCCGTTCCGGATCGGCCGCCGCGCCGTAGGTGGCGGTGAGCCGTTCCAGCACGGTGTCCGCGAGGGAACTGTTCGGCACCTCGAACCGCGCACCCGACGTTCCGGAAGCTGTGACGCCCATGAGACGAACCATACGGCGATCACACACACGGGTCGGTTAGTGTCGCCGAATGCTCGATGCCACCACCCGCTCTGGGGGCACCGCCACAGCCGTTCCCCCGGCTCCCGTCGCTGAGCTCTCCCTTGCCGCGGAGTTCGCCGTCTCCACACCCACGGGCCTCGCCGCCCGTTGTACGAGAGTCCTGCTCTCGCCCTGGTCCCGGCTCTCCCTGCTGCTGGTGCTGCTCGCGGCGGCCGCGTCGAGCGTGCTGCTCTTCGAACCGCAGCGGCTGCTCTCCGACGGCTGGCCGCCACAGCTCAGCGGCGCCGCGGCGGCCGTGGTGTTCGCGGTGGCGTACGGGCTGTGCACGGTGGCGTTCGTGCCCCGGCCGCTGCTCAACCTCGCGGCGGGCGCGCTCTTCGGCTCGCAGCTGGGCCTCGGCACCGCGCTCGCGGGCACGGTGCTCGGCGCCGGCGTGGCGTTCGGGCTCGGCCGGATCCTCGGGCAGGACGCGCTGCGCCCGCTGTTGCGCGCCCGCTGGCTGAAGGCGGCCGACGGACAGCTCAGCCGGCACGGCTTCCGCACGATGATGCTGGCCCGGCTCTTCCCCGGTGTGCCCTTCTGGGCGGCGAACTACTGCGCGGCCGTCTCCCGCATGGGCTGGCTGCCGTTCCTCCTCGCCACCGCCCTGGGATCGATCCCGAACACCGCCGCGTACGCCGTCGCGGGCGCCCGGGCCTCGGCGCCGACCTCCCCCGCCTTCCTGATCGCCATGGGCTTCATCGCGCTGCCGGCCCTGGTCGGCGCGGTGGTGGCCTGGCGCAAGCGCCACCACCTGCGCGGAGACTGAGCGGCCTCCGGCACTGATCGGCCTCCAGCACTGATCGATGTCCGGCACTGATCGATGTCCGGCACTCATCAGTCCCCGGCACGGCGGCTCTCGGGGAGGCGGACGGCCCGGGCCGTCCGGGTTCACACCGCCTCGGCGACCATCGCGGCCGGGTTTACACGGCCTCGATGACCATCGCGTTGGCGAGTCCGCCCGCCTCGCACATCGTCTGCAGGCCGTAGCGGGCTCCGCGCTCGCGCATCGCGTGCACGAGGGTGGTCGTCAGCCGGGTGCCGCTCGCACCGAGCGGGTGGCCGAGCGCGATCGCCCCGCCGTGCACGTTGACCCGGGACAGATCCGCGCCCGTCTCCTGCTGCCAGGTCAGAACGACGCTCGCGAAGGCCTCGTTCACCTCGAAGAGGTCGATGTCGCCGAGGGCGAGCCCCGCCTTGCGGAGCACCTTCTCGGTGGCCGGGACGACGCCCGTGAGCATCAGCAGCGGGTCGGAGCCGGTGACGGCGAAGCTGTGCAGGCGGGCGAGCGGGCGCAGGCCGAGCCTGGCCGCGGTCTCGCTCGACGTGATCAGCACGGCCGACGCGCCGTCGTTGATCGGGCTCGCGTTGCCCGCCGTGACGGACCAGTCGATCTGCGGGAAGCGCTCGGCGTAGCCCGGGTCGTAGTAGGCGGGCTTGAGTCCGGCGAGTATCTCCGTGGTGGTGGCGGGCCGGACACTCTCGTCGCGCGTCACGCCCTCCAGGGGCGCGACCTCGGCGTCGAAGAGGCCCTTGGCCCAGGCCGCGGCCGCCTTCTGGTGCGAGCCCGCCGCGAAGGCGTCCATCTGCGCGCGCGACAGGCCCCACTTGGCGGCGATGAGCTCGGCGCTGATGCCCTGCGGCACCAGGCCCTCGGGGAAGCGCGCCGCGATCCCGGGTCCGAAGGGATCCTCGGCGCCCCGGACGTTCGAGCCCATCGGCACACGGCTCATCGACTCCACACCGCAGGCGACGACCATGTCGTACGCCCCCGACAGGACGCCCTGGGCCGCGAAGTGCACGGCCTGCTGGGACGAGCCGCACTGGCGGTCCACGGTGGTCGCGGGCACCGTCTCGGGGAAGCCCGCCGAGAGCGCCGCGTACCGGGTGATGTTCGCGGCCTGCTCGCCCACCTGGCTGACGGTGCCGCCGATGACGTCGTCGATCAGCGCCGGATCGACTCCGGAGCGCTCGACGAGGGTGCGCAGTGTGTGGGCGAGGAGCTCCACGGGGTGGACGTGGGCGAGGGAGCCGTTCGGCTTGCCCTTGCCGATGGGGGTGCGTACGGCTTCGACGATGACGGCGTCACGCATGGCTGATCTCCAAACTCACCGAGTTTGTTTTCCAAACCCACTAGGTGACCCAAGAGTAACTCAGTGGGTTGGACAAACCAACCCACCCCCTAGACTGGTGGCATGAAGGACGCACGCCCCTGTTCGATCGCCGACACACTCGCTCTCGTCGGCGAGAAGTACTCCCTGTTGGTACTGCGCGAGGTGTCGCTCGGCGCCACCCGCTTCGACCAGCTCGTCCGCAACATCGGCGCACCGCGCGATGTGCTCACCGCCCGCCTGAAACGGCTCGTCGACGCGGGCGTCCTGGAGAAGGTGGAGTACAGCGACCGCCCGAAGCGCTACGAGTACCGGCCCACCCAGGCCGGTCTGGAGCTGGAGCCGGTGCTGCACACGCTGATGGCGTGGGGCGACCGCCATCTCCAGGAGGGCGGTTTCCGTCCCATGGTGCTGGAGCACACCTGCGGCCATGAGCTGGTCCCGCAGGTCGTGTGCCGGGAGTGCGGCGAGGTGGTCGAGCACGGCCACCTGACGGCCCACCCGCAGACCCCGGGCTGGACGGCGACGGGGCCTGCGGTGGCGTAGGGACCAGCCTGCACTCGCTCAGGAGGGACGGACCCGCGGTGGCGCGGGCCCGGAAGAACCCCCGCAGGGGCTAGTCGGTCCCCTTGTAGACGTCGAGCCGTCCGCACATCCCGAACTTGCCGTGTGCGGACGGCTGTTCGGTCCGTACGAGGGCGTCGGCGAGGTGGGAGACGTCGCCCCGCTCCAGCCGGTCGAGCTGCTCTCCCGTGGCCGCGGCGGCGGCCTCGGCACCGCGCCGCCACCGCTCGCGCCACGCGGCGAGTCGGGGCCGCACCAGCGCGGCCGCGGCCCGGTGGAACGCGGCGAGCGGCTCGGGCCCGTCCGCCGCGCGCAGCGCCCGGTAGCCCTCCAGGGCGAGGTCCCGCCGGGACCGGGCGACCCGCTCCTGCTCCGCCTCGGGCGCGTCGGCCGGGATCACCGTCGCGGCCGCGTACGTCTCGGGATCGGTCAGGTACGCCGGGGGCAGGGTGAGCACGGCGTCACCCGCTTCGGGGAGGCCGTTGTTCTGCATGAGGACCGTGATGCGCAGGTCGTCCTCGTTGACCAGGCGATGGATGGTGCCGGGCGTGAACCACGCGACGGTGCCGGGTTCGAGCGGTGTGACCTCGTACCCGGACGTCGTCAGCGTCTGCACCGCTCCACGTCCGCCGGTGACGACGTACGCCTCCGAACAGGTCAGGTGCAGATGGGGGGTTCCGCCGGATACTCCGTCGGGGGCGGGCCAGTCGTACACGCAGAGGTGCGAGACGGCGACGGCGCCCGGCAGCCCGGTGAACACCGGGGTCTCGTGCGCGCCGCTCACCACGGGTGCTCCTCCAGGTACTTGGCGACCTCCTCGCGTTCCCAGGCCCCGTCGGCCACGACGACGCGGTAGCGGCGGGTGAGGGTGGCGCCGGGGGCGAGTTCGAGCTCTTCGAAGAAGGCGAACGAGGGGGCGACGGCGGCGAACGGATCGTTGCGCACGAACCAGTGGGCCGGATGGGCGCCGCCCTCCCCGGTGTGGTCGTTCTCGGGACCGTGCGCGAAGACGAGCGTCGCGTGGCCGTCGGCACCGTCGTGCTCGCCGGAGTACGCGATCCAAGGCGCCTGCTGCCCCATCAGGCCGGGCCCTTCGGAGTCCGGCCCGATGATCCGGCCGTCCCGGAAGGAACGCGGTCCGCGCCAGAACAGGCCCGTGTAGCCGGCCATCTCCCGCCCCGCGGTGGTCGGGCTGCCGAAGCGCAGCGGCTCGTCCCGGCGGTTGGTGACCGCGGTCGTCCAGGTCAGCGCCCAGGAACCCGACGCGGGATCGACGTCGTGCACCTCGACGCGGCGCTCCTCCTCGGCCCACAGCTCACCGTCGTACGGATGCCAGGTGAGGCGCTCGGCGATGACCGCGCGGCTCCCGTCCGAGACCACCTCGTCGAAGCCGACGTGGGCCATCGACCCGACGCGCTCCGGGAGTTCGAGGTATCCCTCTCCGTGGACGTACGTGTTGCCGCCCCACAGGTTGGAGCCCGACAGGTGGGAGGCCGTCATCTGGAGGCCCTTGTGCCAGCGGTGGTCGTTGGGCCGGTAGTCCGTGACGATGTCGCCGGCCAGCGTCCTGAGGGGGTGCAGATACGGCTTGGGGGCCTCCCAGGCGGCCTCGGGCCGGTAGACGTAGCTCAACAGCTCCACACCGGTGGTCGTGTCGCTGATCGTGATGCGATCGCCATGGGCGTGGACGATACGCAGCGCACCCTGGGCGAACTCGGTCATGCCGACACCTCCTGGCTCACGGTGGACGTGGACTCGCCGGCGGACGCTGCGGGCGGCGCCCAGCCCGGCGCATCCCCGTGCAGGGCCGTGTAGAACGGGTCCCCGGGCCCGACCTCCCCCACGCGGACGGTCGTGTCCGTGAACGCCGACTTGTAGAGCGCGGTGATCAGTTCCAGACTCGTACGCCCGTCGGCACCGCTGCTGCGCGGCCGCTCACCCGCGCGCATGCTCGCGACCAGCTCCCGCAGCTGCTCCAGATGCGAGCTGGGCACGTCCGTACCGAAGTCACGCCAGGCCGCCACGTCCTCGTCGGACACGTCGGGGGCCGGGGTGATCCGCCAGTTGTCGTTGCTGTGGCCGTAGAGGTGCGTGAGCTCGACGGTGGCGCGTTCGCAGTCGATACGGATGCGGCTCACCTCGTCCGGGCTCAGGACGCTGTTGACGATCGTGGCCAGCGCGCCGCTCTCGAAGCGGACGAGGGCGGTCGAGACGTCCTCCGTCTCCACGTCGTGCACCAGGCGCCCGGCCATCGCCCGCACCTCGCTCCACGGCCCCATCAGGTCCAGGAGCAGGTCCATCTGATGGATGCCGTGTCCCATCGCGGGCCCGCCGCCCTCGGTCTCCCAGCGCCCGCGCCAGGGCACGGCGTAGTACTCGGCGTTGCGGTACCAGGTGGTCTGGCAGTGCGCGACGAGCGGGCGGCCCATGGTCCGCTCGGCGATGAGGCGCCGCACGTGCCGGGACCCGGAGCCGAACCGGTGCTGGAAGACGATGGCAGCGTACGGGCCCCCGTCCGTCCCCTCCTCCGCCTCGACGGCGTCGAAGTCGGCGAGCGTCAGGACCGGCGGCTTCTCGCACCAGACCCAGGCTCCGGCGCGCAGCGCGGCGACGGTCTGGTCGCGGTGCAGGGTCGGCGGGGTGCAGATCGCGACCAGGTCCGGCCGCTGCTCCTCCAGCATGCGGTCCAGATCGGTGTACGCGTGCGGGATGCCCGCCTCGGCGCAGAACTTCTGGACGGCGTCCTCCGCGATGTCGACCGCGGCGACGATCTCCGTCTCGCCCTCCTCGGCGAGCCGGGCGAGCGCGGGAACATGGCTCCCGCGCGCGATGGCGCCCGTACCGATGACGGCGGCCCGGATACGGCGGCCCGGATACGGGGTCGCGGGACGGTTGGGGGCGGACTCGGTGCTGTTACTCATGTACGTGATCAGCGCTCCATCGGACGTCACGTCAGACGTTGGCCAACGCATGGTGTCACCGAGACGGAACCGGCGGCAGCAAGCGCTTTCTCTTCTGCTGCAACGTATGCGCCGGTCCAGTGGCAGGTCAACACCCTCGTCACCCGGTGGACAACGTTGCCCACCGGCCTCGGCACAGGACCGTCACGGCCCACCCTCCGTCCGCCCACCGCTCGTCCACCGCCCGACCACCGTCTGCGCCCGAAACCCCTGTGGCCGAGCCGTCCTTGGGGGACGCTACGCTGCCACCAACACCCGTGATCACCGCGCACAGCGGCCCGGCGTGCCCGTCGCCCCTTTCCGATCAGCGCTTGGACCACCTCACTTCATGTCTTGGTTTGAATCCCTCATCCTCGGACTCGTCCAGGGGCTGACCGAATTCCTTCCCGTCTCCTCCAGTGCGCATCTGCGCCTGACGGCGGCGTTCTCCGGCTGGGAGGACCCCGGAGCGGCCTTCACCGCGATCACCCAGCTCGGCACGGAGGCGGCGGTACTGATCTACTTCCGCAAGGATGTCGGCCGGATCCTCGCGGCGTGGTTCCGCTCGCTCACGAACAAGGAGTTGCGCGGGAACCACGACGCCCAGATGGGCTGGCTGGTCATCGTCGGCTCCATACCCATCGGCGTGCTCGGCCTGACACTCAAGGACCAGATCGAGGGCCCGTTCCGCGATCTGCGGATCACCGCGACCATGCTCATCGTCATGGGCGTGGTCATCGGCATCGCCGACCGGCTCGCGGCGCGTGACGAGACCGGCGGGAAGCACCGGGCACCCAAGCAGCGCAAGGCCCTCGAGGACCTGAACGTCAAGGACGGCCTGCTGTACGGCCTCTGCCAGGCGATGGCCCTGATCCCCGGCGTCTCCCGGTCCGGGGCGACCATCAGCGGCGGCCTCTTCATGGGCTACACCCGCGCGGCGGCGGCCCGCTACTCCTTCCTCCTCGCCATGCCGGCCGTGCTCGCCTCGGGCGCCTTCGAGGTCAAGGACGCCACCGCGAACGGCCATGTGGCGTGGGGGCCGACCATCTTCGCGACGGTGATCGCGTTCGCGGTCGGTTACGCCGTCATCGCGTGGTTCATGAAGTTCATCTCGCACAAGAGCTTCATGCCGTTCGTCTGGTACCGGATCGCGCTCGGCATCATCATCATCGCGCTGGTCTCGACCGGCGGCCTGAGCCCGCACGCGGCCGAGTCCGCGGGCTGACGGCTCACCACCCCTCAGGCGCCCGAGCGGTCCGTCCCGGGCAGGGCGAGCGCCCAGGGTTCCGGTTCGATCCGCGCACCGTTGGCGACATACGCGATCGTGCGGTACCAGCCCGCGAGGACCAGCAGTTCGAGGACTTCGGGCTCGTCGAGGTGCTCCCGCAGTCCGCTCCAGGCCGCGTCGCTCACCCGGGCCGTGTCGTGCAGTTCGTCGACGGCACGGAGCAGCGCCGCCTGCCGCCCGGACCAGGCCGGATGGTCGGGTCCGCCGGCCGCCGTGAGCGTCACCTGCCGCGGGGTGAGTCCGGCCGTCTCGGCGTACGTCGCCATGTGGACGCCCCACTCGTACGCGCATCCGGAGCGGGCGGCGACGCGGGCGATGACGAGTTCTCGGTCGGCGTCGCTCAGCCGGCCGTGGACGAGGAGGCCCGCGCCCAGTGCCCGCATGCGCGAGGCCAGTTCCGGGTGGCGCTCCAGCACCTTGAACAGCATCAGGGGATCACGGGCGACACCGGGCGGCATCCACCGGTGCAACGCGCGGTCGGTCTCGGGCTCGTAGGGCGGCGTGACGCCGTCGATGCGCTGCCTCATAGCTCGTAGCCTTGCGCTTCTGAAATCGAAGCGCAAGAGTGGGAGGTGAGCGACTGCCAGCGAGAGGTACGCACTTGGGCACGACACCCGCGCCGAACGATTCGACGTCCGGCGTTCCGCGGCGGGGCGATCCGGGCCCCGGCGGCCCTTTCGAGGGCACGGGCACCTCGGCTCCCGGCGGCTCCGTTCAGGGCGCGGGCATCCCGGCACCCGGCAGCAGTGGTCACGCACCGGAAGCCCCTGGTCCCGGCTTCCCCACGTCTGACACCACCGCCCCCGGCACCCCCGTCCCCGCCATTCCCACACCCGGCCGCCCCGTGCGCGGCTCGGCCGACGGTCGTCCCATCATGGCGGCGCTGGATCTGCTCGGTCGACGCTGGACACTGCGGGTCATCTGGGAACTCCACGTCGACGGCACCCCGATCGGCTTCCGGGACCTCCAGCGCCGCTGCGACGACATGTCCTCCAGCGTCCTGTCCACGCGCCTCACGGAACTGCGCGAGGCAGGCATCGCCGCGTCCACATCGACGGCGGCGCAGCCGGCGTGGCATCTCACCTCGCTCGGCGACGACCTGGTCACCGCGATGGGGCCGCTGCTGGACTGGTCCCGCGCCTGGGCCGAGCGGCGGTGAGCCGACCCCGGCCGCCTCGGCGAAAGTCCGGCGACAGCGCACCTCCGACCTGCCCCTACGCCAGCACATGGGCCTGATCCGACCTGCCCATACTCCAGCGCATGGCCCTGACCCAGCAGTTCGCCCGAGTCACTCCGGAGTACTTGGCTGTGTCGCGGTTCGGCCCTCGACTCCCCCGGCGCCGCCCCCTCATGGGGACCCTCCGCCCGACGACGTCCTGGACACCGACCGGGCGTTGTGGGGCCTGCTCCGGTACTGCCGCGGGACGGCACGCCGCGCACCCCCTCCACGCCGCCCTCTCGCCCTGCTCGAAGCGGACATCGACCAGGTCCTCGCGGGCCTGCCGGACGACCCCGCGGCAGCGGCCTCGGCCGTCGGATTCCAGGGATTCCGGGGTGACGTGCGCTCTACCTGGTCGAGCAGTTCCTCGCGCTAAGGGCCTTCTTCCGGGACGCTCAACTCCAGGGCCAGCGCGTCACCGTATGGATCGACTGAGCCCGTTCGCGTCACTCCGCGTCGGCCGTGACGAACCGCATACGGGATGAGTAGCCGCCCGGTAGCGCAGTGTCAGTCCTTGCCCCTAGGCTGGTGCGCATGTCCCCCGATTTAATGTCCTCTGGTTCCGTGCGGTCCGCTGCGGCGCTGAACGAGCAGATCCGCGCCTTGTGGATGCGCGCGGGCGGCTCCCTCTCCGCCCAGGAGCGCGCGGAGTACGAGCTGCTGGTCGTGAAGTGGGCGGAAGCGATACGCGGAGAGGTCGTCGAGGCCGCGTGAGACCGGGCATGGGGACCCGCACGAAGTCCAAGGGCCGGTGACCGGCACCCCTGTCGGGGCTCACCGTCCCCCGGACACCCGCAACACCGCCCCCGTCGTGTACGACGCGTCGGGCGACATCAACCACGCGATGGCCGCGGCGACTTCCTCGGCCTGCCCGACGCGACGCAGCGGAATCGACGAGGCGGCGCGCTCGGCGCGGCCCGGATCTCCGCTGGTGGCGTGCATCTCCGTGGCGATCATGCCGGGTGCGACCGCGTTGACGCGGATGCCGTCCGGGCCGAGTTCCTTGGCGAGACCCACCGTCAGAGCGTCGACGGCGGCCTTGGTGGCCGCGTAGTGGACGAAGTCACCGGGGCTGCCGAGTGTGGCCGCCGCCGAGGACACATTGACGATGACGCCGCTCCCCCAGGCCGCCATGGACCGGGCGGCCCGCCGCGAACACAGCAGCGTGCCCAGCAGGTTGACGTCCACCACACGCCGTAGATCGGCGGGGTCGGTGTCCGCGAGCCTGCCGAGCGGACCGGTCACACCGGCGTTGTTCACCAGTCCCGTCACCGGCCCGAGCCGGTCCGCCGCCGTGTCGAAGAGCCGCTCGACGTCGTCCTCGTCGGAGGTGTCCACGCGTACCGTGACGCAGCGGGCCCCGGCCGCGCGGACGGCGCTCGCGGTCCACTCGGCGGCGGCGCCGTCGCGCACGTACCCCACCGCGACGTCGTGTCCGTCCGCCGCGAGACGCGCGCACGTCGCGGCACCGATCCCCCGGCTGCCGCCCGTGACGACGGTGACATGGCGTGTCATACGTGCCTCCTGGTGGCGAACGGGCAACCCGGGTCCGTATCGAGCCCGTACTCGTCTTCGATCACTCTACGATCGAGGACGCACCGCCGGGCAAGGGGTGAGGGTGCGTCAACACGCCCTCATGGGTACGTCCTAGGCGACGGGGTCCGCGGCGACGTACGGCACACGGAACACACGGCCTCGGGGCCCCCGCAGCCCGGGGACGCCCTGCCACAGCACGGCCCCGTTCGCGCGCTCCCAGCCCGCGGTCGCCCGGGACCGCGCCCACTGGGTCAGGGCGAGCGTGACCAGCATGATCGGCGGCAGCACTTGATGGGCCGCCAGGCCGATGAACACGAGCCAGCAGGCCATGACTCCCCCGAATACCGCCGTGCGCCGCAGCAACAGCCGCCGCACCGCGTCCTGCCCGTCGCGTGGTGCGGCGACGCTCTCGATCGGCTCGGCATCGTCGTAGGTGCGGCGCAGGCGGGCGGGGAGACGAAGACCCATCGGCAGCAGCAGCACGGACACGACAGCGATCGCTGTCGATCCCATCAACAGCGTCGCGCGGTCGGGCGCCGTGCCGACCAGGGCAAGCAGCACCGCTTCGGACAGCACCGCGCCCGCGGCCATCATCAGCGCGGAGATCCGCTCCAGATACACCACGCGTATCAGCCCGTCGCGCGCGTCACCAGCCACCGTCGTACCCCTCTCACCGCCCGGACGCCCCCACGGGCAGGCAAGATCCAACTCCGGGCGGAACACGAGGTCAATACGCGAGAGTTCGAGAACGCGCGGTCTTGACCATCACTTGGCCGATGAGGACAGGACGATGCCGGCGTACGCGTCGTCGTCCCAGGAGCCGGACGGGCCGATGGTCAACGCGCCGTGTCGCGCAGGACGACGAACAGGCCGCGGCTCTCGTCGCCGTTCTTCGCCCGCCAGTCGGCGAGGACATGTCCTCGGGCCGACCGGGCCGCAGGGGACTGGGCAGCCTGCGAGTCGGACCGGAGGACGCGCATGACGTCGATGGTCACGGCGCCCGCCGACCGACTGTGCGGCCCGGCTTCTTCCTTGGTCTCCACCATGAGGGCGGTGCCGTGCTGCCGGTCGTCGACGGCTGCCGACGCGATCACGGTGGAGAAGCCGACTCCAGTGAAGTGACTCGTGACGGAGGGCGCGGGGGTGTCGGTCTCGCTCTGCGCCTGCGGCTCGGCGCGGCCCTGGAGGAGTTCGAGCAGTTGAGCGACGAGGACCGGGTCATGGGTCCCGTCGTACACCCACCGCCGTCCCAGCACCCCGTGCTCGGACGTGCCGATGAGCGCCCGATCGGCTCCGTCGAGCGGCGCCCCACGGTAGCTGAGCGGCACGTGGTAGGAGCGCGGTCGCTCACCGGAGTTGTCCGTGACCACCATGAACTCGATTCCCACCTCCCCTTGGGGATCATCGAGCCGGAACCCACCGGCCTTGGTCAGGTGCGGCTCGCTCGCCGTGCCGATGTACCACGGCTGCCTGGGAAGCCAGGCGGCGAGGAGTTCCAGCTTGCTGGGCGTCATCGTGGTCTTGTAGATCACAGCCATGCTTCATGAACGTCGCCCGTCGGCACGATGTTCCTCCATGACGTGCCGCTTGACGAGTTCGTACGACCTCAGTCGGTCGGCCAACGCGTAGACCGGCGTCACCAGCATGAGTTCGTCGGCACCCGTCAGGTCCACCAGGTCCGTCAGGTGCTTCGCGACGGTCTCGGGTGAGCCGTGTGCCTGATGGGCACGGAAGCGCGTCAGCACGCGCGCTTCTTCCGCGGTGAACGAGTGGGCCGCCGCCTCTTCGGGCGTGGGGAAGGGAATGTCGCCTCGCCCCTTGAGGAGTCCGGCCTTGACGACGTCCATCGGGCCGGCCAGCCGGGCCGCCTCCTCATCGGTCTCGGCGCATACCGTTTCCACGCAGATCAGCACGCGCGGGCGAGCGCACCAGCGGGAGGGGGAGAAACGCTCGCGGTAGTGGCCGAGCGCGGCCAGGGTGTTGTCGGGACGAATGTGATGGGCGAAGGCGATCGGCAGCCCGAGTTCCGCGGCGAGCGCGGCGCCCGCCGCGGACGATGAGAGCAGCCACGGCTCCGGGAGCGGGCTGAGCGCGACTTCGTCCACCAGGAGACGCAGAGTCGAGGACACGTCGTCGCGGTACTCGTCGTCCGTTGTCGGACCGGCCCCGCGGCGCAGGGCCCGCGCCGTGGAATCGTCGAAGGTACCCGGGCCGCGGCCGATGCCCAGGTCGATCCGGCCCGCGTGCAGTGCGGACAGCGTGCCGAATTGCTCCGCCAGCATGATCGGGGCGTGGTTCGGAGCGAGAACGCCGCCGGAGCCGAGACGGATGGACGACGTCAACGCGGCCGCGTGGGCGGTCAGGACGACGGGCGGGAACGCTCCGATGGCCGGGGAATGGTGATGCTCGGCGTACCAGAGTCGCAGGTAACCGAGGTCTTCGAGGCGCCGGGCGAACTCGGTGGTGTCTCGTAACGTGTCTGCGGCTCCTGCGCCCGCTTGGACCATGGCCACTTCGAGCGCGCTGAGCGGTACGGTGATCATCCGATCAGTATAGAAATCGCCCATCCATACCAACTCCCTTTGCTTACGAGGCGGAGTTATACACCTGTTGGCGCACGCCCCTTGGCTGCGCACCCGCCGTGGCCAACACTGAGCCGATGACGCAGCGTGTAGAGCTCGCGACCGTGATGGACCGATTCGCCGTGGACGGACTCGTGACCGAGTACGCGGTGGCCGTGGACGACGGCGACTGGGAGGCGTACCGGAGGCTGTTCGCACCGGACGGACGCGCCGACTACCGCTCGGCCGGCGGGATCGAGGGCGGCGCCGACGAGGTCGCGGGATGGCTCGCGCAGAGCATGGAGCTCTTCCCCATGCGCCAGCATCTGATCGTGAACCGGCGGCTGCGGTTCGGGTCGCTGGACCAGGACACGGGCGACACGGCCCGGGTCCAGGCGGACTACATCAATCCGATGCGGTTCGCGGGCCACGACGGTGGGTCCACGGCGCCCGACTTCGTGTGCGGCGGCCGGTACGCCTTCGAGCTGGTGCGTACGGACCTGGGCTGGCGCCTGCGCGAGGTCGTCGTCCAGGAGAAATGGCGCCGCGCGCCACAGCCGGGCCGGGAACCCGCCGCCACCTGACCGGACGCGCCGACCGCAAGCCGCCTGAGTACCCCCATGACCGGAAAGCCCTGACGGGAGGCCCTCTGTCGGAGATCGTCGCCGACGCGCACACTGGAGGCATCCCCCGGGGAGGGAGGCCCTGTATGAAGAGGCCCGAGCGTTGGCCCGAGCGTTGGCTGGGCAGTGGGCCCGATCTGTGGCTCGCCTCCCCGTGGCGGCGCGCGATCGTCGCCGTACTGGCCGGCGCACTGCCGATGCTCGCCTTCCCCGCCCCTTCATGGTGGTGGTTCGCGTACGTCGCCCTCGTGCCCTGGATCCTGCTGGCCCGCTCGGCCCCGACGGGCAGGCGGGCCGCCTACGACGGCTGGTTCGGCGGGCTGGGATTCATACTGGCCGTGCACCACTGGCTGCTGCCGAGTCTGAATGTGTTCACGGTCGTCATAGCGGCACTGCTCGGCGCGCTGTGGGCGCCCTGGGGCTGGCTCGTCCGGCGGTTCCTCGGCGGGGTGCCCTCGGCGGGGCGGGTCGGGGCCGCGCTCCTCGTCCTGCCGTCGGGGTGGCTGATGGTCGAACTCGTCCGGTCCTGGCAGGGCCTCGGCGGGCCCTGGGGACTGCTCGGGTCGAGCCAGTGGCAGGTCGGACCCGCGCTGCGGCTCGCGTCGGTCGGCGGGGTGTGGCTGCTCAGCTTCCTGGTGGTCGCCGTCAATGTGGCGGTCGCCGTACTGGTCGCGGTGCGTGAGTCCCGTGTGCCCGCCGTCGCCGGACTCGTCGCGACGGCCGCCGTGACCTCGGCGACCTGGGTGTGGTCGCCGCGCCCGGACGTGAGGGGCCAGGTACGGATCGCCGTCGTACAGCCCGGGGTGATCGGCGGCGCGGACAGTGCCGAGGCGCGTTTCTCACGCGAGGAGGCCCTCACCCGCACCCTCGCCGGACAGGATCCCGACCTCGTCGTCTGGGGTGAGAGCAGCGTCGGCTTCGACCTCGCGCACCGCCCCGACCTGGCGAACCGGCTCGCCGCGCTGTCCCGGCTGACCGGCGCCGACCTCATGGTGAACGTCGACGCGCACCGCTCCGACCGGCCCGGGATCTACAAGAGTTCGGTCCTGGTGGGACCGCAGGGCCCGACCGGCGACCGCTACGACAAGATGCGGCTCGTCCCCTTCGGCGAGTACATACCCGCGCGTTCCCTCCTCGGCTGGGCGACCTCGGTCGGGAAAGCGGCGGGCGAGGACCGCAGGAAGGGCACCGAGCAGGTCGTGATGAACGTCGGGCACGGACTGCGCGTCGGCCCGCTGATCTGCTTCGAGACCGCCTTCCCCGACATGAGCCGCCATCTCGCCCAGGACGGCGCCGGGGTGCTCCTCGCACAGTCCTCGACCTCGACCTTCCAGCACAGCTGGGCCCCCGAGCAGCACGCCTCGCTCGCCGCGCTGCGGGCCGCCGAGACCGGCCGCCCGATGGTGCACGCGACGCTGACCGGCGTCTCCGCCGTCTACGGCCCGAGCGGCGAGCGGATCGGCTCCTGGCTCGGCACGGACGCGAGCGCGGCGGTGGTCTACGACGTACCGCTCGCGCACGGCGTCACCCCGTACGTCCGGTTCGGCGACTGGCCGGTGCACGCGGCGCTGCTGATCCTGGCGGGGCTGTGCGCGACGGAGGGCTTCCGCGCGTTCAGGCCCCGGCGGACCGCTCCTGAACCGCTCGTACCACCCGCTCGCACAGTTCATGAGTCGCCAGCGCGTCACGGGCGCTGAGTACCTTGCCGGCGCGCACCGCGTCGAGGAAGGCGAGCACACTCTGCTCGATGCCGCGCTGCCGGGCCACCGGCACCCAGTCCCCGCGCCGCCGCACCGAAGGCTGACCCTTGTGGTCGATCACCTCCGCGAGGTTGACCACCTGACGCTTGGTGTCCTGCCCCGAGACCTCGAGGATCTCCTCCGCCGAGCCGCTCAGCCGGTTCATCACACCCAGCGCCGTGAAGCCGTCCCCGGCGAGTTGCAGCACGACATGGTGCACCAGGCCGTCCTCGACCCGGGCCCGCACGCTCACGTCGTCGATCGGCCCCGGCGCCAGGAAACGCAGCGTGTCCACGACATGGATGAAGTCGTCGAGGACCATCGTGCGCACGTCCTCGGGCAGCCCTATGCGGTTCTTCTGCATCAGGATCAGGTCGCGGGGGTGATCGGCGCACTGTGTGTACCCGGGCGCGTGACGCCGGTTGAAGCCGACGGCGAGGCTGACGTTCCGTTCCTCCGCGAGCCGCACCAGACGCTCGGAGTCGGCGAGTTCGTACGCGAGCGGCTTGTCGACGAAGGTCGGCACGCCCGCTTCCAGCAGCCGCGTCACGATCTCGGGGTGCGCGACGGTCGCCGCGTGCACGAAGGCCGCGTCGAGGTTCTGCGCCAGCAGATCCGACAGGTCCGTGTGCCGCTGCTCCGGCGGCAGGCGGAGGCTGTCGCCGACCCGGGCCAGCGTCGCGGGCGTCCGCGTCTGCAGATGCAGCTCGACCCCCGGCTGGACACCGAGCACCGGCAGGTACGCCTTCTGCGCGATGTCGCCGAGTCCGATGCAGCCGACCTTCACGGGGTTCTCCTTCAGTTGCGACGCGGGCCTCGCCGGAAGCATACGGCCGCCGTGGCAGGCGGGCAGCAGCTCGGCGACAGTCGGGGGGCAGGAAAAGCCCTGGTGAACGACCGTGCGCTCGACGAAAATACGGGCATGACGAAGCAGCGCACCGAGCCCGCCACCAACGCCGACGAACGGTCCATGCTGGAGGGCTGGCTCGACTACCACCGCGAGACCCTGGAGATGAAGTGCGCGGGCCTCGACGACGCCCAGCTCAAGACCGCCTCGGTCGAGCCCTCCGAGTTGTCCCTGCTGGGTCTGGTGCGGCACATGGCGGAGGTGGAGCGTGGCTGGTTCCGCAAGGTTCTGGTGGGCGACGATCCGGGGCCGATCTACTGCAGCGAGGAGGACCGGGACGGAGAGTTCCATCTCACCGACGCGGACACCTGGGACGAGGCGTACACCACCTGGCAGGCCGAGATCGGGATCGCCCGACGCAACGCGGCTCGTTTCGCGCTGGACGACGCCTGCGAGGGCAGGAGCAAGTTCACCGATGACCCCATCAACCTGCGGTGGATCTACACCCACATGATCGAGGAGTACGCGCGTCACAACGGTCACGCGGATCTGATCCGGGAGCGGATCGACGGCGCCACGGGTGAGTGAGACAGGGGGACTCGGCGTCGGGTCACCCTGCGGACACCGGCGCCCTCCGCAGGGGCGGAAGGATCACCCGTGTGGGGCAACCTCCGCTTGTCAGCTCCCCAAAGCGGTCCGGACGCAGCAGAGTTGAGCGGGTGCATCGAACGACGACCGCCGCAACGCTCCTGGTCACCATGGCCACCGCCACGCTCTCAGGCTGTGTGACCGTCCCGCGACCGCCCGCTCCCACCCTGCCGACCGCGCCGTCCAGGCCGTCGCCGCCGCATCCCGACGGCAAGGCCGGGCCGCAGATCGTGCAGGCGCCGGCGCGCGAGGCGCTGGAACTCATCGGGCCGTCCCGGAAGCCGTCACCGAGCGCTCCGGCGCCGCACCGTACGCCCGTCCCGGCGCCCGCCGCCCCGCAGGCCCCTCCGCGCCACCCGGGCGCCGCGCGTCACCCACACCCGCAGCCTCACCCCCACCCACAACCCCACCGACCCGCACCCCGCACCGACGTCCCGCCCGTCGCCCCCGAGCCGCCGAACAACACGGACGTGTGTGCCCTCGGCCGGAAGTACGGAGGCTGGAAGGCGGACAGCCCGGAGGCGGTCATCTGCAAGCGGTCGTACGGGCATTGACCACGGCCGGTGTCCGCGGGATCTAGGGGCGCTGTCTCGGCGGCCCGAGGGTCTCCCCTCCGGACCCACCGAAGGGACCGGGCCGCTCGACGGAGCCGGGCCCCTCGACGGAGCCGGGATCCTCCCCCGGCCCTCCGTGCGACGGGCCCGTCCCGTCGAGTCTCAACTCCAGACGGCCGATCGCCGCGCGTACGCCGTCCCCGTAACGGTCGTTCCCGAGGGCTCCGGCCGCGCCCCGGGCGCTGCGCAGATGGCTGCGGGCGGCTTCGGAGCGGCCGAGTTTCACATAGTCGGCCGCGAGGTTCAGGTGCAGCGACGGGTAGAACGCGCGCGCCGCGAGCGACCGGTGACGCTCGGCGGCGTCGCCGTCGGTGAGTTCCTCGGCCGCCGACAACGCCCGCAGGTCCCAGGCCAGTTCGTCCGCGGGGTCGTCCTGCGTGTCCGCCAGGTAGTGCGCCAGGGTGCAGCGGTGCAGGGGGTCGCCGTCCTCGCCGATCTCCCCCCACAGATCCAGGAAACGCCCCCGGGCCTCCTCACGGTCACCACCGTGGTGCAGCATGACGACCTGGCCGATCCGGGTCATCATGGCGTCCGGCGCCGCCTGCTCCTGTTGCTCCGCCACCGCGTCCTCCAGGCTCGTCGCTGTCCCTTCCGACGCTAACCGGACACACTGACAATGAGGCTCAGGCGCCCCCGGACACCACTGAGCCGCCCCGGTGACGGCCGGCCCGGACGCCCGCACCCGGCCCGGGCCGCTTCCGGTCCCGGATCAGCCGAGGTTCGGAATCCGCCAGTCGATCGGCTCGTGGCCCTGCCCGGCGACCGCCTCGTTGATCTGCGTGAAGGGGCGGGAGCCGAAGAACTTCTTCGCGGAGAGCGGCGACGGGTGCGCGCCCTTCACCACGATGTGCCGCTTCTCGTCGATGAGCGGGAGCTTCTTCTGCGCGTAGTTCCCCCACAGGACGAAGACCGCCGGGTCGGGCCGGTCGGCCACGGCACGGATCACCGCGTCCGTGAACTTCTCCCAGCCCTTGCCCTTGTGCGAGTTGGCCTCACCGGAGCGCACGGTCAGCACCGCGTTCAGCAGCAGGACGCCCTGCTCGGCCCACGGCATCAGATAGCCGTTGTCCGGGATCGGGGTGCCCAGCTCCTCCTTCATCTCCTTGTAGATGTTGCGCAGCGAGGGCGGGGTCTTCACCCCCGGGCGGACCGAGAAGCACAGGCCGTGGCCCTGGCCCTCGCCGTGGTACGGGTCCTGGCCGAGGATCAGTACCTTCACCCGCTCGTACGGAGTCGCCTCCAGCGCCGCGAAGACCTCCTCGCGCGGAGGGTAGACGGGACCGTTGGCGCGCTCCTCCTCGACGAACTCGGTGAGTTCCTTGAAGTAGGGCTGCTGCAGTTCGTCACCCAGGACGCCGCGCCAGGACTCGGGCAGCATGGCGGTGTCGGTCACGTCAAGTTCCTCCGATGTGCGGTCACTTCCAGGTCTCAGAACCTACAGGCGACCACTGACAATCGGCCCCGCACCCCGTAGGACCACGCCACCCGCCGGGTCCTGCCCGTGACCTACCAGCTGGTCTTGCG
Organism: Streptomyces sp. RLB3-17; assembly: GCF_007113425.2. Lineage (NCBI taxonomy): Bacteria > Bacillati > Actinomycetota > Actinomycetes > Kitasatosporales > Streptomycetaceae > Streptomyces > Streptomyces sp. RLB3-17. The sequence continues at coordinate 2,467,771 of NZ_CP041610.2, forward strand.
GTGCAGCTCCCACATCATCATGATCGTCGAGGGGTCCAAAGCCTGCTCCCCGCCCGAGATCTCCTCACTCGCCGCCACGAACTGCTTGCCCTGCCACAGCGGCAGCAGCCGTGCGTCGTCGACGAGGATCTGCTGGGCCGCCTCGAACTCCTTGACCACCGCTCCACGGTCGCTCTCGCGGCGCGAGGCGGGCAGCAGGGTGTCGGTGATCCGGGGCGCCGGATAGGGCGTGCCGAGCGCGTTCTGCCGGCCCACGAAGGGCGCGATGAAGTTCTCGGCGTCCGGGAAGTCGGGGAACCAGCCGCGCCCGAACACCGGGTACTCGCCCTTGCGGTAGCCCTCCTCGTACGTCTTCCAGGGGCGCCCGTTGAGCGACACGCGGAACAGACCGGAGTCCTCGAGCTGCCTCTTGATCTCCTGGAACTCAGGGGCGGTCTCGGAGCCGTAGCGGTCCGTGGTGTACCAGAGGGTGAGGGGGACGCGCTCGGTGATGCCCGCCTGCGAGAGGATCTGCCGGGCCTTGGACGAACTGGGGTCCCCGTAGTCGTCGAAAAAGCCCGTGGTGTGACCGGTCAGGCCCGCGGGGACCATGGAGTACAGCGGGTCGACCGTGTCCTTGTAGACCTTGTGCGCGATCGCCGCACGGTCGACGACCTGGGCGACCGCCTTGCGCACCGCGAGCTTCTTGGCCCACGGATCCTTCGGGTTGAACACGAGGTAGCTGATCTCCATGCCCGCGCCCTCGACGAGCTGCAGGCCGCTGTCAGCCCCCTTGCCCCGGAGCGAGACGATGTCCTTGGAGGCCAGACCACGGAACGTGACGTCGATCTTCTTGTGCTTGAGGGCGTCGACCATCTGCCCCGAGTCCTGGAAGTAGCGGATCGTGACCGCGTCGTTCTTGAGCTCGGCGAAGCCCTTGTAGTGGTCGTTCCTGACGAGTTCGGCCTGCTTGCCGTCCTCGTAGGAGCGCAGACTGTACGGCCCGGACCCGAAGACCTTGCCGTCCTTGCGCAGGGAGTGCGCGGGGTAGTCGTCGGGGTCGACGATCGACATGGCCGGGGTGGCGAGGACGAACGGGAAGGTCGCGTCCGGTTTGTTCAGGTGGAAGACGAGTTCGCGCGCGTTCAGTACCTGGATCCGGTCGAGGCTGCCGAGGAGGCCGGCGGGGCCGCCGGGCAGGTTGATCTTCTTGATCCGGTCGATCGAGTACTTGACGGCCCGGGCGTCCAAGGGGTCGCCGTCGGAGAACTTCATGTCGGCGCGCAGCTCGCAGCGGTACACGAGGTTCGAGGCGTCCGCGAACGCACAGCTCTGGGCTGCGTCGGGCTCGGGTGTGGTGGCCCCGGAGGGGTAGCTCAGCAGCGTCTGGTAGATGTTGCGGAACAGTTCCCAGGAGCCGTCCCAGGAGGCGGCCGGATCCAGCGTGCTCGGGGCGCTGGTGGTGCCCACGACGATCGGTCCCTTGTCGCCGGACGACGCCGAGGACAGGACGCCGCACCCGGCCACCAGGGTGATGGACGTGACCGCCGCCAGATGCCGCAGACATGGGTTCCGGTTGAACACGCGCACGCTCCTCGATCTGCCGTACCAAGGGTCGGCAGACCATACCGCAGCGCCACAGCGGTGGATCCGTGTTCCCGGCAGGGCACTTGATCAGCGCGTTCGTGACTACGTTGTCATTTGGCTGTCCGTCTTCATACGTCGACGCGAGCGCCGATTTCGTCCATCAGCGCCCGCGTCGATGCTCCGTTCGTCCCGTCTCGGGACTCCGGTCAGCCCACTCCTGCGTTCAGGAAGATGCCTCCGTCGACGACGAGCGTCTGACCGGTGATCCAGTCCGACTGCGACGAGGTGAGGAAGGCGGCGGCGCCTCCGATGTCGGAGGGCACACCGAGCCGGCCGAGCGGGTAGGACGCGGCGGCCTCCGCCTCCCGGCCTTCGTACAGGGCCTGCGCGAACTTGGTCTTGACGACGGCGGGCGCGATCGCGTTGACCCGCACCTTGGGCGCGAACTCGTGCGCCAGCTGCACGGTCAGGTTGATCATGGCAGCCTTGCTCATGCCGTACGCGCCGATGAAGGGCGACGGGGAGATGCCGGCGACGGACGCGATGTTGACGATCGCGCCGCCGTTCTCGCTCTGCCAGGCCTTCCAGGTCAGCTGGGCGAAGCCGAGCGCCGAGATGACGTTGGTCTCGAAGACCTTGCGTGCCACGTCCAGGTCCAGGTCGGCCATCGGGCCGAACACGGGGTTCGTACCGGCGTTGTTGACCAGGTAGTCGACGCGGCCGAAGGCCTCCATGGTGCGCTCGACGACCGTGGCCTGGTGGGCCAGGTCGTGCGCCTTGCCGGCGACGCCGATGACGCGGTCGGCACCGAGTGCCTCGACGGCCTCCTTCAGGGCGTCCTCGTTGCGGCCCGTGATGCACACGCGGTCACCGCGCGCGACGAGGGCCTCCGCGATGCCGTAGCCGATGCCGCGGCTCGCGCCCGTGATGAGCGCGACCTTGCCGGAGAGTTCGGGGAGTGTGGTCATGTCGTGCCCTCCGGCGTCAGTTGAGCGGTCCGCCGGCCACGTACAGGACCTGGCCGGAGACGAATCCGGCGGCCTCGCCGGTGAAGAAGGCGATCGCGTTGGCGATGTCGTCGGGGTTGCCGACGCGCTGCACGGGGATCTGGGTGGCGGCCGCGGCCTGGAAGTCCTCGAAGCCCATGCCGACGCGCTCGGCGGTGGCCGCCGTCATGTCGGTGGCGATGAAGCCGGGCGCGACGGCGTTGGCGGTGACGCCGAACTTGCCGAGCTCGATGGCGAGGGTCTTGGTGAGGCCCTGGAGACCGGCCTTGGCGGCGGAGTAGTTGGCCTGGCCGCGGTTGCCGAGCGCCGAGGACGACGACAGGTTGACGATCCGGCCGAACTTGGCGTCCACCATGTACTTCTGGCAGGCCTTGGCCATCAGGAAGGCGCCGCGCAGGTGCACGTTCATGACCGTGTCCCAGTCGGACGCGGCCATCTTGAACAGCAGGTTGTCGCGGAGCACGCCCGCGTTGTTCACCAGGACGGTCGGCGCACCGAGTTCCTCGGCGATCCGCGCGACCGCGGCCTCGACCTGGGCCTCGTCGGAGACGTCGCAGCCGACCGCGAGGGCTTTGCCACCGGCGGCGGTGATCTTCTCGACGGTGTCCTTGCACGCGGCCTCGTCGAGGTCGATCACCGCGACGGCGCGGCCTTCGGCGGCCAGTCGTACGGCGGTCGCGGCGCCGATGCCGCGCGCGGCACCGGTGACTACGGCGACGCGCTGCTCAGTGGTGGACATTGCTGGTTCTCCTCGCCCTTGAAAAGCCCTGCGGCTTGAAATGCCCTGCGGTGGAATGTCCTGCGGTGGAATGTCTTGCGGCTCACACGGTACGCCCGTCCGGTGAGCGACCGCTTAGTACCTTCGGTAGACGTGACGCTAGAAGCCCTGGCACCCGGTGTCAACGGCACACCACGTGGGTGTGATCCATTACCTGACCAGCAACTGGAGCAACCGCTCCGTCTCCGCCTCCGGATCGGCGGTGAGTCCGGTGTGCACGGGCCCCGGCTGCACGACCGTCGAACGGGGCGCGATCAGCCAGCGAAAACGCCGCCCGGCATCGTCACCAGCGGCCTGACCTGCCGCTTTCCCGCCCGCGCAGACCCCCTCGACTGCTCGTAGCGCGGCCCGTACGCCGGTCACGTCGGCCTCCGGGTCCAGGGCGAGCAGCTTGGTCTCGTCCAGATGGGTGCGCACTCCGACGAAGGACTTGGCGCGGCAGTACACCAGTACGCCCGCGTTGAAGCACTCGCCGCGCTCCACCCGCGGCACCACGCGCAGCAGCGCGTACTCGAAGACGTCCCGCTCGCTCACTTGTCCCCCTCGAAGCCCTTGATGCGCCCCTCGATCACGCCGGCGCGTGCCAGCAGCGGCTGCGCGTAGGCACGCCGCAGTGCGTCCGGCGAGTCGAAGCCGGGTTCGTCGGCCAGCCACGCGTCGGGGATCTCCGAGGTCACCTCGGCCAGCAGGTCCTCGGTCACCAGCGGCGCCAGCTGGGCCGCGGCGGAGGCGATGTCCGGGCCGAAGGGCGCGAGCGCGTGGTCGGAGGCGTCGTAGGGCTTGGCCGCGGAGGTCGCCGCGCCCGGCCAGTGGTGATGCCAGATCATGGTGGCGCCGTGGTCGATGAGCCACAGGTCGCCGTGCCACATCAGCAGATTGGGGTTGCGCCAGGAACGGTCGACGTTGTTGACCAGCGCGTCGAACCAGACGATCCGCCCGGCCTCCTCGGGGCTCACCTCGAAGGCGAGGGAGTCGAAGCCGATCGCGCCGGGGAGGAAGTCCATCCCGAGATTCGGTCCGCCGCTCGACTTGAGCAGCTCCTGCACTTCCTGGTCCGGCTCCCCGAGCCCCAGGACCGGGTCGAGGCCGAGTGTCACCAGGCCGGGCACGCGCAGGCCGAGCCGACGGGCGAGTTCACCGCAGACGACCTCCGCGACGAGCGTCTTGCGCCCCTGCCCCGCGCCGGTGAACTTCATGACGTACGTCCCGAGATCGTCGGCCTCGACGAGCCCCGGCAGCGAACCGCCCTCACGCAGCGGCGTGATGTAGCGGGTCACGGTGACCTCTTTCAGCATTTCCCCAGGCCACCCATCTATTCAACCTTGCGATCCACGGCCAACTTGGGAGGGGCGTAGCAACGGGAATCGCCCGTCAACGAGCCTGGGGAGAATCTGGGGAGTTTCGACCGGCTTGCCGATCTCCCCGCTCCCCAAGCAGTCCGTCGATGGCGGTGCGCCCCTTGCTTCCGGCCTCCGGCATGAAGTGAGCATAGTAACCGAGGGTGATCGCGGGCGAGGAGTGCCCGAACCACCGCGCCGAGGTCACGACGGGCTCTCCGGCCTCCAGCATGATCGAGGCATAGGTCTGCCGCAGCACGTGGAAGCCGTCCTTCGGGGCCGCCGCCCCCTGCCAGGGATTCGCTCCTTCGGCGCGCGGCGGGATGATGTCGGCCTCGGCCGGCGCGGGCTTCCAGGTGTAGGTGTTCCACGTGTTCACCGCGACGGCGTTGCCGAGGCGTGTGGCGAGCAGCAGGGAGGACTTCCGCCCCTGCCCCTCCGGCTTCCCCCGCGGAAGCTCCACCTCCACCGGTGGGAACGCTTCGACGTGGCGCTTCAGCTCCTCGGCCACCGAGGAGGGCATGTCGACGGTACGGGTCCTCTCCCCCTTCGGCAGGGCGAAGTGCAACCTTCCACGGATTGCCTGGATTTGGTGGCGGACGTGGAGGACGCCTCGCGCGTGGTCGATGTCCTCCGGGCTCAGCCCTGGCACCTCGCCCTGACGGAGCCCGATGCGCGCAGATCCGCCGCCGTGATGTTCCCGAGGGGGAGTTGACCCAGGTACTGAGGAGCGACGGGTCCGCCGTACGACGGCGTTCGCGTCCCGGGCTTGCCTCTGTCCAGGAGTTCGTCTCCGAGGCGGTCGACTGCGGTCTCGGCTGTAGCGGTGGGTTCGGGGCCTCAGCGCCGGGTCCTTCGGGTCGGGGAGGCGGAGGGCGGAGGGAAACTCGGGTGCAGCGAGGTGGACAGCGGAGCCAGCGACGCGCACAGCGAGGCCGGGAAGGCGGGCTCCGCGCGCTGCACGTCCCGGCAGCCTCCGGCCGAGGTCCGGACGATCGGCGCCCAGCCCGTGTTCTTCGCCCGGAAGAACCAGCGGTCGCCCAGCCGGGACGAGCAGGCGGGGTCCGCCGAGTCGCCGCAGGCCGGTCCCGTGCGCCAGGAGAAGTCCAGCACCAGCCACTTCCCGTCGCACTTCTCCGAGTCCCGGTAGGTGTGTTCGGGCGCGTCGACCGCCATCAACGCCTGGTCGTAGGAGGCGGCGGTGCAGCCGGTGGCCGGCGGTGTGCAGCCCAGCTTCCCGCACAACCGCAGCCCGGGCGGCTTGGCACCATCGGCAGTGAAGCGCGTGTAGTTGTCGACGATCACGTCCCGGTCGCCCAACGGCATGGGCAGCCTGACCTTCGCCGTGGCCGTGCTCTCCTTGGTGCACCCGGAAGCCCTGTCCCCGGACGGCGAGGTGAAGGTGATCTGCACCCGCACGAGGTCCGCCATCGGGTCGGTGAGCACCGCCTTGAGCTTGCGCACGCACGCGTGAGGGCCACTGGGCACCGGCGCGTCGAGGAGCAGCGTGCGGCGGTCGTCGCCGAGACGGGCTCCGGTGACCTCGGAGGGCTCCATCGTGGTCCAGGGGATCGGCTCGGTCGCCGCCGACGACGGTGACCTCCCGTCCCCCTGACCGGCCACCTGTGTCCCGCACGCGCCAAGGAACAGCACGGCAACGGCACAGAGCAAGGCGGCGACGGCCGCTCGACGTGTTCCACCTGATCGCAAGAGCGCTCAATCCCCCCGCACTGCACCGACGTCAGTCACCCCAGGCCAATATAGGGCTGGGGCCGGGAAGGCTCACCAGGTTCGGTTGGCGTGGTGGGCCGACGGGCCGACGCTCCGTTCCAGGCCACTTCGTGTCATGAAGGAACAGACCGGGACTGCCCGTCGATGCTCGTTCCGCCACCCCCGGATCGGAGTGCGTGCCGCTGCCCGGATGCCGGCGGACACCGCGGATGGCCGGAACCGCCGAAGGACGGCCCGGGAAGCCCAACCGCCTTGCGGCATACCAGTGTTGTCAGCGACGGCTGGAGGGACGGCCGTCATGGCGTACGAGAACTTCGACTGGCGTTCTTTCCTGGTGCGGCGGAGCGAGGAGTGGGCGTACGCATACGATGCCGACGCCTCGCGTGGCGAGCAGCGTGTCCGGGCGCGTGCCCACCGCACCGTCCCGGATGCGCGAAACGCGCCGTCGCTCGGTGACCCGTCCCATGGCCTCACTCCCAGTTCTGTCCGTGGACGTCGTTCCGCTCAGCGCCCGGAGCGCGGCGTCCCGCGCAGGTTGGGCTCCTCCCGGGCGAAGAGGCAGGTGCGCACTTGGCCGTCCGCGGTGAGCCGGGTGCGGTCGCAGGTGCCGCAGAAGGGGCGCGTGACAGAGGCGAGGCCGGGCATCGGGACGGTTGCACCGGTCGGTGAGCGGGACCCGCACGCCGGTGGCGACGCGACCGAACGTGTCGATGAGCATGGCTGCGGCCCCTTTCCCTCTCCGTCCGCCGCCTCAGCACTCGATGACGTTGACGGCGAGGCCGCCACGGGCGGTCTCCTTGTACTTGACCTTCATGTCGGCGCCTGTCTCCTTCATGGTTTTGATGACCTTGTCGAGGGAGACGTGGTGGCGGCCGTCGCCCCGCAGGGCCATCCGGGCGGCGGTCACGGCCTTCACCGCGGCCATGCCGTTGCGTTCGATGCACGGGATCTGGACCAGGCCGCCGACCGGGTCGCAGGTCAGACCCAGGTTGTGCTCCATACCGATCTCGGCGGCGTTCTCCACCTGCTCCGGGCTGCCGCCCAGCACCTCGGCGAGGCCGCCGGCGGCCATCGAGCAGGCGGCGCCGACCTCGCCCTGGCAGCCGACCTCGGCGCCCGAGATGGAGGCGTTCTCCTTGAAGAGCATGCCGATGGCGCCCGCCGCGAGCAGGAAGCGGACGATGCTCTCCTCGTCGGCGCCCGGCACGAAGTCGAGGTAGTACTTGAGCACGGCGGGGATGATGCCCGCCGCGCCGTTCGTCGGAGCGGTCACGACCCGGCCGCCCGCGGCATTCTCCTCGTTCACCGCCATCGCGAAGAGAGTCACCCACTCCATAGCGCGGCCCGCCGGATCGCCCTCGCTGCGCAGTGCCCGCGCCACCGCGGCGGCCCGGCGGCGGACCTTCAGGCCGCCGGGAAGGATGCCCTCGCGGCCCAGGCCCCGGGAGACGCAGGCCTCCATGACCCGCCAGATCTCCAGCAGACCCGCGCGGATCTCCTCCTCGGTGCGCCACGACTTCTCGTTCTCCAGCATCAACGCGGAGATCGACAGGCCGGTCTCCCGGGAGAGTCGCAGCAGCTCGTCGCCCGTGCGGAACGGGTGGGCGAGCACGGTGTCGTCGAGCTTGATCCGGTCCGCCCCGACGGCGTCCTCGTCGACCACGAAGCCGCCGCCGAGCGAGTAGTACGTCTTCTCGAGCAGCGGCACACCGTCGGCGTCGTACGCGAAGAGGATCATGCCGTTCGCGTGGTACGGCAGCGAGCGCCGCCGGTGCAGGACCAGCTGGTTCGAGACATCGAAGTCGATCTCGTGGGCCGGGCCGATTTCGGCACCGAGCAGGCGGATGCGCCCGGTGCTGTGGATTCGCTCGACGTCCAGGTCGGCCTGGGCGACGTCGACCGTGTGCGGCTCGTTGCCCTCCAGACCCAGCAGCACGGCCTTGGGGGTGCCATGGCCGTGGCCGGTGGCGCCGAGGGAGCCGAACAGCTCCGCCCGTACGGCGGTGGTCTGGGCGAGCAGGCCGTCCTTCTTCAGCAGGGCGCCGAACATCGCAGCGGCGCGCATGGGGCCGACGGTGTGCGAGCTGGACGGGCCGATGCCGATCGAGAACAGGTCGAAGACGCTGATTGCCACGCCATGCTCCGGGGGTTGGAGGGACGTGCCGAAAGGTCACGGGCACGCCCCCCTGCGGAAGGTTGTCGGTTACAGGCCGGGATAGAGCGGGTGCTTGTCCGCCAGGGCCTTGACCCGGGTCCTGAGGGCCTCCGCGTCGTACGACGGCTTGAGCGCCTCGGCGATGACGTCGGCGACCTCGGTGAAGTCCTGGGCGGTGAAGCCGCGGGTGGCGAGGGCGGGGGTGCCGATACGCAGGCCGGAGGTGACCATCGGCGGGCGGGGGTCGTTGGGGACGGCGTTGCGGTTGACCGTGATGCCGACCTCGTGGAGGCGGTCCTCGGCCTGCTGCCCGTCCAGCTCGGAGGCGCGCAGGTCGACCAGGATCAGGTGCACGTCCGTGCCGCCGGACAGCACGTCGACCCCGGCCTCACGGGCGTCGGCGGCCGTCAGACGCTCGGCGAGGATCCGCGCGCCCTCGACCGTACGGCGCTGCCGCTCCCTGAACTCCTCCGAGGCCGCCACCTTGAAGGACACCGCCTTCGCCGCGATCACGTGCTCCAGGGGACCGCCCTGGAAGCCCGGGAAGACCGAGGAGTTCAGCTTCTTCGCGAACGCCTGCTTCGCCAGGATGATGCCGCCGCGCGGGCCGCCGAGCGTCTTGTGCGTCGTGGACGTGACGACGTCCGCGTACTCCACCGGGTTCGGGTGGAGCCCTGCCGCGACCAGGCCCGCGAAGTGCGCCATGTCGACCCACAGGTACGCCCCGACCTCGTCGGCGATCCGGCGGAACTCAGCGAAGTCCAGCTGACGCGGGTACGCCGACCAGCCCGCGATGATCACCTTCGGCCGGTGCTCCTTGGCCAGCTGCTCCAGCTCGTCCATGTCGACCCGCCCGGTCTCGGTGTCCACGTGGTAGGCGACCACGTGGAACTGCTTGCCCGAGAAGTTGATCTTCATGCCGTGGGTGAGGTGGCCGCCGTGGGCCAGGTCCAGGCCGAGGATGGTGTCGCCGGGCTGGGCCAGCGCGAAGAGCGCGGCCTGGTTTGCGGAGGCGCCCGAGTGCGGCTGGACGTTGGCGTATTCGGCGCCGAACAGCTCCTTGACCCGGTCGATCGCGATCTGCTCGGCCACGTCGACGTGCTCGCAGCCGCCGTAGTAGCGGCGGCCCGGGTAGCCCTCGGCGTACTTGTTGGTCAGGACCGAGCCCTGGGCCTCCATGACCGCGACCGGAGCGAAGTTCTCCGAGGCGATCATCTCCAGGGTGGACTGCTGACGGTGCAGCTCGGCGTCGACCGCGGCGGCGACGGCCGGGTCCAGCTCGCGCAGGGGCTGGTTGAAGAGGGTCATCGACGGTCTCCTTGGGTGTGAGCGCGGTGGGCGGCACAGGCATCGGCGGACAGGGCGCCGGCGATGTTCTCGACGCGCAGTCGGAACGGCCGGCCGACGGTGCGGGGAGCGGCGTTGACGACGCCGGGGTCGTCGGCCGGCGCGGTGTCGACTTCCAGAACCGCTCCGGAGGCGGGGGCGTACGGGCCGCTCACGGAGGTCAGCGACCTGATCTCGCCACAGCTCTCCCCCGCCTCGACCCACGTGCCGACTTCGGGCAGCCGCAGGTGGACGACGTCGCGCACGGTCTTCGCCGCGAACGCGGTGATGCCGACGGTGGCGTTGCCCTTGTCCACGACCAGCCACTCGTGGTCCCAGGTGCAACGCAGGTGCCGCGGAATGCTCAGGGCGGTCTCCCGTCGGGACGGCAGGGGGAGCCGGGGCGGGGAGATCATGAGACGACGACCGCGGCGGCGGGGACGAGGGTGCGGCGGAGCCGGTTGAGGAACTTCGGCTGGTTCAGGGAGAGCACGGCGACGGGGGTGCCCTCACGCGCTCCGACGACGGTGATGCTCCTCATGTCGGCTCCAGACGGGAGAGTTGTCTCGCATAACACAACGTCCATCGCTATGCGCAACATGTTTTCCGTGGCACCCGGGTGCTGTCAAGAGGGAGGAGCCGCACAGTAGTTCCCGAATGCGCACAGTGTTGCGTAGCTCGCAACGGAAGTGTCTGAAGGGGGCCGGAGCTCCGACGGTCGGAGCGTCGACTCGCCCCACTGGTCCAGCAGGACGTCGCCCATGGCTTCATCGAGCCCTGCTTCGGAGGCGTCCAGGGGCCGTTCGCCCCAGATGAGCTTGCCGCGGTCGGTGCCTCGCCGTGGTGCATCTCGGCGAACGCTTCCTCTACCTCGTAGGGGCTTCCGCCGTGATGCAGGCAGCGGCCGAGAAGATCTCGGACCGCCTCGGCCACCTCCGCCGGGTCCGAGATGCGCGGGTGGACTCCGCGTGTACGTCCGCCCGTCGACCGGGACGATCACTCGCGGTCGTGACAGTTGCACACCATCCCTTGACCAGCCGGTCACCCCCATTGGAGCATGTTGCGCATCGCCCACTACGTTGCACGATACGCATCACCATGACACGACGGAGGATGCCATGTCCCCTCGACCACAGCCCGGCCGCGAGTTCGTCCTCACCCTTTCGTGCCCCGACCAGGCCGGCCTCGTCCACGCCGTGACCACCTTTCTCGTGAGCCACTCCGGAAACATCCTGGAGAGCCAGCAGTTCAACGACCGGCTGCAGGACCGCTTCTTCATGCGGGTGCACTTCGACGTCTCGGATCCCGACGTCTCACTGGAGGACCTGCGCACCGGGTTCGGTCCGGTCGGCCAGACGTACGGGATCAGCTGGCGGCTGCACGACGCCTCGACCCCGACGCGAACCCTGATCATGGTGTCGAAGTTCGGCCACTGCCTGAACGACCTGCTCTTCCGCAAATCCACGGGCGCGCTCAACATCGAGATCCCGGCGATCGTCTCCAATCACCGTGACTTCGAGCCGCTGGCGCAGACCTACGGTGTCCCCTTCCACCACATCCCGGTGACGAAGGAGACCAAGGCGGAGGCCGAGGCGCGACTGCTGAGCCTCGTCGACGAACTGGACATCGACCTCGTGGTCCTCGCCCGCTACATGCAGATCCTCTCCGACGACCTGTGCAAGCAGCTCGACGGACGGGCCATCAACATCCACCACTCCTTCCTGCCGAGCTTCAAGGGAGCCCGGCCGTACGTCCAGGCTCACCAGCGAGGCGTCAAGCTCGTCGGGGCCACGGCGCACTACGTCACGCCCGACCTCGACGAGGGCCCGATCATCGAGCAGGACGTCGTCCGCGTGGACCACTCGCGCGCCCCCGACGAGCTGGTCACCATCGGCCGTGACGTCGAGGCCCATGTGCTCTCCCGTGCCGTGGAGTGGCACAGCGAGAGCCGTGTACTGACCAACGGGAGCTGCACCGTGGTCTTCCGCTGACGGGACGGGCCGTGCGACCACGCGAAACAACAGGTCCCGCGGTGAACGGAGTTCAGTCCGTCGACCGTGCCGTCAGCGTCCTGGAGTTCCTCGCCCAGCGTGGCGAGGCCGGTGTCAGCGAGGCCGCCGCCGAGATCGACGTCCACAAGTCGACCGCGTTCCGCCTGCTCGGGGCGCCGGAAGCGCGCGGACTGGTCGAGCAGACGGCCGAGCGGGGCAAGTACCGGCTCGGCTTCGGGATCGTGCGGCTGGCCGGCACGCTCACGGGCCGCCTCGACATCACACAGCAGGGCCGGCAGGTGTGCGAGCGGCTCGCCGAAGAGATCGGCGAGACCGTCAACATCGCGGTCCTGCAGGAGCACTGCGCGGTCAACCTCCACCAGGTACGCGGCCCGGGCGCGATCGGCACGCACAACTGGGTCGGGCAACTCACCCCGGTGCACGCCACGTCGAGCGGCAAGGTCCTGCTGGCCCACCTGCCGGCGCAGGAGCGCGCCGACGTGCTCACGGCGTCCGGAAGGCGGAAGCTGACGCCGCACATGCTGACCGTGAGGACGAAGCTGGAGAAGAACCTCGCCGAGGCGCGGGAGCGGGGGTACGCGGTGACTCTGGAGGAGCTCGAGATCGGACTGCACGCCGTCGCCGCCCCGATCCGGGCCCGCGACGGCGAGGTCGTCGCCGCCTTGAGCGCCTCCGGCCCCGCGTACCGCTTCACCGAGGAACGCATCCACGAGCTCGCGCCCGTGCTGCTCAAGGGCGCGGCGGAGATCAGCCGCCGGATGGGCTGTCCGGGCTGAGCCTCGAACGATCCGAGGGACGGTACCGACGCCGCCGCCTCGGCGCCCCAGCGGGCTGTCACCCGCACCGCGTCGAGCGTCGAGGCGACATCGTGCACCCGCAGGCACCAGGCGCCCTGTGCGGCGGCGAGAACGGATACGGCGGTGGTCGCGGCGTCCCGCAGCCGCGCCGGGCGGGGTTTGTCCCGTCACCGGGTCCGTCAGCAGCCGGCCCAGGAACGACCACTCACCGCGGCGGGCGGGACCGTCAGCGTCGACACCATGCGGGCCGAGGTCGCCACCCGCGCGCTCGACGCCGGCGCACGGCTGGTCAACGACGTCTCAGGGGGCCTTGCCGATCCCGCGATGCTGCCGCTCATGGCCCGGGCGGACATGTCGTACATGGCGATGCACTGGCGCGGACACGCCGCCGGCATGCAGCCGAACGCCGTCTATGTCGACGTGGTCGACGAACTGCGCCCGCGGATCGAGGCCGCGTCGGAGGCGGGCATCCGGCCCGGTCGCCCGATCATCGACCCCGGGCTGGGCTTCGCCAAGGAGTCCGGGCACAACTGGGAGCTGCTGGGCCGCCTCGGGGACATCGTCGCCCTGGGCCGTCCCGTCCTCGTGGGCGCGTCACGCAAACCTTGTGGGAGCCCCGTCGAGGGGCTCCCACAAGGGCGACGGGGAGCAACCCCGCCGAGGTCGCTCAGACGTACTCCGTCGCCGCGTCCAGCAACCAGTCCGCCAGATAGCCGGCGAAGGACGAACGGACCAGTACCCAGAACCCGGCCCTGGGTTCGTCCCGGGGGACCAGGACCACCTGCGTGCGGCCCAGTGTCGTCTGGGCGCAGCGGCCGGAGCCGAAGGCCCTCGGATGCAGATCCAGCGCGCAGCCGTGCGCCAGCAGGTCGTGGGCGCGGGGACCCGTCACGAGGAGCGTGGTGCGCTGGGCGGAGACGTCCGCGACGGAGACGGGCTCGTCTCCCGCTGCCTCCCGGATCCGGCTCTCCAGGTCCCGTTCGCTGTCGGGCGTGCCGACCAGCAGCCATTCGTCCGGGCCGAGCCACAGCACGGTCAATTCCCCGGCGCGTACGACGGTGTTGGGTTCGAGGGGCAGTTGCAGGCCCAGCGCGAGCCCGACGGCGTCCGCCGCCGCTCCCTTGGCGTCGAGGCGCACGTTGATCTGGGCCAGGAAGGGCAGTTCGGCCAGCCGGATCGCGCCCCCTGACGTGCGGGTCACGGCGGCCAGGCGGTCCGCGACCTGGGACAAGGGGCTGCGGGGCGGGGCGGTCAGGGCGGTGTCAGCCATCGCGACGGGCTCCCTCGGGGTCGTAGAGGACGGGGTTTGCGACGGTCACCGGGACCAGCCGGTCGCCGACGGGGGCGTACAGCCGCTCGCCGATGCGGTCCCGGCCGCCCTTGATCAGGGCGAGCGCGAAGGTCCGGCCGAGGGCGGCACTGCGGTAGCTGGAGGTGACGTGGCCGAGCATCGGGACGGGCGGCGCGGGCAGCTCGCTGTCGGCGACCAGGTGGGTGCCCTCGGGAAGGAAGGTGCCCGGGTCCTCGGGGAGAAGGCCGACCAAGTGCTTGCGGTCGGGGCGGACGCTGTCGGCACGGGCGTAGGAGCGCTTGCCGATGAAGTCGGGCTTCTTCTTCGACACCACCCAGTTCACGCCGAGGTCCTGCGGCGTGACGGTGCCGTCGGTGTCCTGGCCGATGATGGGGTAGCCCTTCTCGGCGCGCAGGACGTGCATGGTCTCGGTGCCGTACGGGGTGATGCCGTACGGGGAACCGGCCTCATGCAGCGCCTGCCACAGGGTGAGTGCTGCCCAGGGTGACACGTTGATCTCGTAGGCGAGTTCGCCGGAGAAGCTGATCCGGCACACCCTGGCCTCGATGCCCGCCACCGTCGTCTCCCGCCATGCCATGAACGGGAAGTCGTCGTTGGCCACGGCCAGTTGAGGTGCCAGCGAGCCCAGGACCTCGCGGGAGCGGGGGCCGACGAGGGCGACGGTGGCCCACTGTTCGGTCACGGACGTGCAGTGGACCCTCAGTTCGGGCCACTCGGTCTGCAGCCATTCCTCCATCCAGTCCAGTACGGCGGCGGCGTTGCCGGTCGTGGTGGTGACCAGGAAGCGGTCCTGGGCGAGGCGGATGACGGTGCCGTCGTCGAAGACCATGCCGTCCGGGCGGCACATCACGCCGTAGCGGATCATGCCGACCTTCAGGGTGCTCATCATGTTGGTGTAGAGCCGGTCGAGGAAGACACCGGCGTCGGGGCCCTGGACGTCGATCTTGCCGAGGGTGGAGGCGTCCATGAAGGCGACACTGTCGCGGGCGGCGGCGCACTCGCGCAGGACCGCGGCCTCCATGTCCTCGCCGTCCCGCGGGTAGTACCAGGGGCGCTTCCACTGGCCGACGTTCTCGAAGAGGGCGCCGTGCTCGACATGCCACTCGTGGATGGCGGTCGTGCGGACCGGGTCGCTCAGGGCGCCGCGGTCGCGGCCGGCGAGCGCCGCGAAGGAGACCGGCGTGTACGGCGGCCGGAACGTGGTCGTGCCGAGCGCGGAGATGTCCACGCCGAGCAGTTCGGCGACGACGCCGCTGGCCAGGACCCCGGAGGTCTTCCCCTGGTCGTTGGCGGTGCCGGCCGTCGTGTAGCGCTTGGTGTGCTCGACCGAGCGCAGACCGGCCCCGGCCGCCCGGGCCAGGTCGTCGACGGTGACGTCGCGTTGGAGGTCGACGAAGCGGGGCGCCTCCGAAGCACCGGGGACGACGTACACGTGCATCGCCGGCGTCTGCCGCGGCCGTGCGGCCACCGCCGGCAGGCGGGGCGCCTGCGGGGTGTAGCCCTCGGCCTCGATCGCGCGGGCACCGGCGGCGGCGCCCTGGGCCAGGACCTCGGCCGGATCCAGGACACCGCTCGCGCTGCCCACGACCTCGACCGCCTGCCGGCAGGTGTCCGGCACGAAGGAGCCCAGTGCCTCGTCGTACCGCAGCTTGCCGCCCGACTGGCTGAACAGGTGAGCCACCGGGTTCCAGCCGCCGGAGACCAGCAGCAGGTCGGCCGTGAACTCCCGCTGTCCCACGGACTCTCCGTACGGGGCGACGGTCACCGCGGTGAGCCGCGCGTCGCCCTCCGTGCCGGTGACGGCGTGCCCGGCCACCACCTCGATGCCCGCCTGCCGAGCGCGCTCCGCCCACTCCCCCGGTTCGGGGCGGGTGTCGACGATCGCCACGATGTCCACGCCCGCCGCGGTGAGGTCCAGCGCTGCCGCGTAGGCACTGTCGTTGGTGGTGAGGACGACCGCGTGGCGGCCGGGCAGCACACCGTGGCGGTTGACGTAGGTGCGGGCCGAGGCGGCGAGCATCACGCCGGGGCGGTCGTTGTCCGCGAACGCCAGCGAGCGCTCGTGGGCGCCGGTGGCCAGGACGACGCGACGCGCGCGGATGCGCCAGACGCGCTCGCGGGAGACGTGCTCGGGGGCGTCGGCACCGAGGTGGTTGGTACGGCGTTCGACGGCGAGGAGGTGGTTGTCGTCGTAGTAGCCGAAGACGGTGGTACGGCGCAGGACGCGCACCTCGGGGGCGTTGTCGAGCTGCCCGGTGACGTCCGCCACCCAGTCGAGGTGTTCGGCCGTGCCCAGGAGGCTGCCGCCCAGCTCCGGTTGGTCGTCGGCGAGGATGACACGGGCTCCGCTGCGGGCGGCGGCGGCAGCCGCGGCGAGGCCGGCCGGTCCCGCGCCGACGACCAGCAGGTCGCAGTGGGCGTGTACGGCGTCGTAGCGGGCGGGGTCCGGTTCGGTGGCGAGGCGTCCCTGGCCGGAGAGGCTGCTCGCGACCAGGCCGTCGTAGAGCTCGACGGTGGTCGCGGGGAGCATCGGCTCGGGGAAGGGCGCCTCGATCTGGACGACCGCGTTGGGCTCCTCCACACCGGCCGAGAAGATGCCTCGGGGGCGGCCGAGCTTGATGCTGGTGCCGGCCGCGATGACTCCGTTGGCGAGGAGGGCGGAGGCGAGGGTGTCGCCTCGGTGGCCCCGGTACTCGGTGCCGTCGAAGGTGAAGGTGAGGGGGGTGCCGCGGTGGATCCGGCCGCGGGTGGGGTGGCGGAACGGCTGGCCTGCGGCGGAGCCGCTGATGGATGCGGCGCCCCCTCCGCCCCTACTCGTCCCGTCCTGAAGGGGCTTCGCCTCCTGCGCCCCCGTCGGCCCTGAAGGGGCCTCGTCCTCGAACTCCCCCAGAGGGGGTACCCCCGGACAGGCTGAGTGCACCGGGCGCGGCTCAAGCGCTGCCGGGCGTTCCTCACCCGCCCGGTACACCGCCAGGATCTCGTTCGTCGCCGTGTCCCGTACCGCGTTGAACCACTTGCGGCAGCCCGCCGCGTGGCTCCAGCGCTCGGCGAAGGGGCCCTTCGGGTTGTCGCGGAAGAACAGGTAGCGGGCCCACTCCTGGTCGGTGAGGGCCGACGGGTCGTCGGGGTACGGCACGTGGGCCTGGCCGCCGTAGTGGAACTCGGCCTCGTCGCGGGGCCCGCACCACGGGCAGGGGATGAGCAGCATGGTTGGGCTCCCTAGTGGGCCACCGCGGCAGCGCCGTGCTCGTCGACGAGCGCGCCGGTGGTGAAACGGTCGAGCGAGAAGGGGGCGTTGAGGGCGTGCGGGGTGTCGTGGGCGATGGTGTGGGCGTAGACCCAGCCCACGCCCGGTGTGGCCTTGAAGCCACCCGTGCCCCAGCCGCAGTTGAGGTAGAGATTGTCGACGGGGCTGAGCCCGATGATCGGCGAGGCGTCGGGGCTGACGTCCACGATGCCGCCCCAGGTGCGCAGCACATGGGCGCGGGCGAAGACCGGGAAGAGCTCCAGGGCCGCGGACATCTGTTCTTCGATGATGTGGAAGGCACCGCGCTGGGTGTAGGAGTTGTACGAGTCGATGCCCGCGCCCATCACCAGCTCGCCCTTGTGCGCCTGGCTGACGTACACGTGGACCGCGTTGGACATGACGACCGTCGGGTGCACCGGCTCCAGCAGCTCCGACACGAGCGCCTGCAACGGATGGCTCTGGACGGGGAGTTCGATGCCGGCCATGGCGGCCAGGACCGAGGTGTGGCCCGCCGAGCAGAGTGCCACCTTGCCCGCCGCGATGGGGCCGAGGTTCGTCTGGACTCCGACCACGCGGTTGCCGACCACGTCCAGGCCGGTGACCTCGCAGTTCTGGATGATGTCGATGCCGGCGGCGTCCGCCGAGCGGGCCAGGCCCCACGCCACGTAGTCGTGCTTGGCGATGCCGGCGCGCGGCTGGTAGGTGGCGCCCAGGACCGGATAGCGCACGTCCGGCGAGATGTTGACGATCGGGCAGACTTCCTTGACGCCGTCCGCGTCGAGCCACTCCGCGTCCACGCCGTTGAGGCGGTTCGCCTCGACGCGGCGCACGCTGTCGCGGACGTCCTGGAGGCTGTGGGCGAGGTTCAGCACACCACGCTGGGAGAAGAGGATCGGGTAGTCGAGCTCCTCTCCGAGTCCCTCCCACAGCTTGAGCGCGTGCTCGTAGATGCCGGCGCTCTCGTCCCACAGGTAGTTGGAGCGGATGATGGTGGTGTTGCGGGCCATGTTGCCGCCCGCCAGCCAGCCCTTCTCCAGCACGGCGACATTGGTGATGCCGTGGTTCTTCGCCAGGTAGTGGGCGGTGGCGAGGCCGTGGCCGCCGCCGCCCACGATCACCACGTCGTACGAACGCTTCGGCTCGGGCGTGCGCCAGAGGAAATCCGGGTGGTCCGGGAGGTCGGCGCCTGGGGTACGGGGGCTCATCGGACGTCTCCGTCTTCTCAAAGGTACTGATACAGCTGGTGCTTGGGGGCCGTCACGTTCATACGGCGTTCGCGTTCCTCTCGGCGGCCTCGACGACGTTGGCGAGCAGCATGGCCCGCGTCATGGGTCCTACGCCCCCGGGCATCGGCGCGAGCCACCCGGCGACCGAGGCCGCGTCCGGGTGTACGTCGCCGACCAGCCCGTGGTCGGTACGGGTGATGCCGACGTCCAGGACCGCGGCACCGGGGCGCAGCATGTCCTTGGTGATCAGCTCGGGCGAGCCGGCGGC
This sequence comes from Streptomyces sp. RLB3-17, assembly GCF_007113425.2. NCBI lineage: Bacteria > Bacillati > Actinomycetota > Actinomycetes > Kitasatosporales > Streptomycetaceae > Streptomyces > Streptomyces sp. RLB3-17. The sequence continues at coordinate 2,486,533 of NZ_CP041610.2, forward strand.
GGCGATGACGATGTCCGCCTCGCGTACGTGCCAGGCCAGACCCTTGGTGCCGGTGTGGCACAGGGTCACGGTGGCGTTCTCGGACCTGCGGGTGAGGAGCAGGCCGAGGGGCCGTCCGACCGTGATGCCCCGGCCGATCACACACACCCGTGCTCCGGTGATCGGCACGTCGTACCGGCGGAGCAGTTCGACGATGCCGCGCGGGGTGCAGGGCAGCGGGGCTTCGACGCCGAGGGTGAGCCGGCCGAGGCTGACGGGGTGCAGGCCGTCGGCGTCCTTGGCCGGGTCCATGCGTTCCAGGACGGCGCCTGCGTCCAGGTGGCGCGGGAGCGGGAGTTGGACGATGTAGCCGGTGCAGGCCGGGTCGGCGTTGAGCTCGTCGATGACGGCCTCGACCTGCGCCTGCGTGGCGTCGGCGGGCAGTTCACGGCGGATGGAGGCGACGCCGATCTGCGCGCAGTCCCGGTGCTTGCCGCCGACGTAGGCGCGGCTGCCGGGGTCGTCGCCGACCAGGACTGTGCCGAGCCCCGGCGGACGGGCGCCCGTGGCGGTCAACTTGGCCACGCGCTCGGCGAGTTCGCGGCGGACCGCGGCGGCGGTCGCCTTGCCGTCCAGCAACTGAGCGGTCACCGGCAGTGCTCCTTCTCTCGAAGTCGACGCTGGGTACTATCCACGGAGGCGGGACATGGTCGGGTCGAACAGGGGCTCCTCGGCGACGACCGCCTCGACGCGCCGGTCGAAGTATCCGATGTGCACGGTGGTGCCGGGGGTGGCGAGTTCCGCCGGGAGCCAGGCGTAGGCGATGCCCTTGCCGATCGTGTAGCCGTAGGCGGCGCTGGTGACGTAGCCGACGGCGCGCTCACCGTCGTACACCGGCTCCTTGCCCATGACGACGGACTGCGGGTCGTCGATGGTGAGGCAGGTCAGCTTGCGTCGTACGTCGGTCTTACGGCGCTCAAGGGCCGCCTTGCCGATGAAGTCGCCCTTGTCGAGCTTGACGGCGAAGCCGACGCCGGCCTCGTAGGGGTCGTGCTCGTAGGTCATGTCGGTGCCGAAGGAGCGGTAGCCCTTCTCCAGGCGGAGGCTGTTGAAGGCACCGCGGCCGGCGATGACGCCGCCCAGCGGCTCGGCCGCCTGCCACAGGGTGTCCCACAGTTTCTGGCCCAGGTCGGCCGTGGTGTACAGCTCCCAGCCGAGTTCACCGACGTACGAGAGGCGCATCGCGGTGACGGGGACGGAGCCGATGTGGGCGCGCTTGGCGCGGAAGTACTTCAGGCCGTCGTTCGAGAAGTCCGCGTCGGCGAGGGGCTGCAGGACCTTGCGGGCGAGCGGGCCCCACAGGCCGATGCAGCAGGTGCCCGGGGTGATGTCACGAACCTGCACCGTGCCGTCGGTGGGGAGGTGGCGCGTGAACCAGTCGAGGTCCAGGTTGCCGTTGGCGCCGACCTGGAAGAGGTCGCGGGCCAGCCGGGCAACGGTGACGTCACTGCGGATACCACCGTCCTCGTCCAGCAGGAGGGTGTACGTGACGGAGCCGACGGACTTGTCGATCTTGCCGGTGGTCAGGCTCTCCAGGAAGGTGGCGGCGCCGGGACCGCCGACCTCAAGGCGCTTGAGGGCCGTCATGTCGTACATCGCGACGGTCTCGCGGGTGGCCTGTGCCTCCGCGCCGACGATCGGGGACCAGTGGCGCGCGGCCCAGTCGTTCGGGGTCGGGATGGAACGGCCTTCCAGCAGGCTTGCGTTGGCCTCGTACCACTGGGGGCGCTCCCAGCCGTTCGCCTCCAGGAAGAAGGCGCCCAGCTCCTGCTGGCGGGCGTGGAAGGGGCTCGTGCGGATCGGCCGCGGGGCCCCGGACGGCTGGAGCGGGTGGAGAATGTCGTAGACCTCGACGAAGTTCTGGCAGTCACGGGCCAGGACGTACTCGGGGGCGAGCTGGTGCGGTTCGAAGCGGTTGACGTCGCACTCGTGCAGGTCGAAGGACGAGCAGTATCCGTCGACCAGCCATTCGGCCATGGCCCGGCCGACGCCGGCGGAGTGGGTGACCCAGACCGCCTCGGCGACCCAGAAGCCCTTGACGTCCGGGGATTCACCGAGGAGCGGCTGACCGTCGGTGGTGAAGGAGAACAGGCCGTTGATGCCCTCCTCGACCTTGGCCTCGCGCGTCGCGGGGAGCAGGGACTGGGTCTCGGTCCAGGCGTCCTCGAAGTCGTCCTCGGTGAACTTCAGGACCGACGGCATCGCGTCGGCCTCGTCCACGGACAGGATGTCGTCGGCGGAGATGGGCATCGGGCGGTGGCCGTAGTAGCCGATGCCGATGCCGTCGAAGCGGTCGCGGTAGTAGAGGTCGGCGTCCTGGTGACGCAGGATCGGGCGCACGGCCTCCTCGGTCTGGCCCGCGAGCGCCGGTACCGGGCCGGTCCAGGCGAGTTGGTGGCCGAGCGGGGTGAGCGGGAGGTTCATGCCGACCATGCGGGCGATCTTCGGGCCCCAGATGCCGGCGCAGCACACGACGATGTCGGCGGGGATCTCGCCCTGGTCGGTGAGGACGCCGGTGACGCGGCCCTCGCTCTGCTGGACGTCGAGGACCTCGTGGCGGGCGAGGAAGCGTACGCCGCGCTCGGTGGCCCGGCGGATCTGCGCCTCTACGGCGAGGACGGCCTTGGCGAGGCCGTCGGTCGGGACGAGGAGGCCGCCGAGGACCTTGTCCGGGTTGACGAGCGGGTGCTGCTCGACGCACTCCTCGGGGCTCAGCAGCCGGGCCTCGATGCCCCAGGCGGTGATCCAGCCGTGGCGGCGGTGCAGTTCGGCGACGCGCTCGGGAGTGGTCGCCACTTCGAGGCCGCCGACCTGCAGGAAGCAGGGCTTGCCGTCGACGTCGAGGGAACAGAACTTCTCGACCGTGTAGCGGGCCAACTCGGTCATGGTCTTGGAGGAGTTCGTCTGGAAGACCAGGCCCGGGGCGTGCGACGACGATCCCCCGGTGGCCGGCAGCGGGCCCTGGTCGACCACGGTCACTTCGGTCCAGCCGCGCGCGGAGATCTCGTCAGCGAGGGCCGCTCCCACGACGCCTGCTCCGATGATCACCACTCGGGGTCCCGCCATCGCCGCACCTCCGAAATCAAAACCGTAGAGTTGCTGTCTGCGCAACATGATTCAGGTTGCGCAACTCAATGTGCCTGTCGCAGGGAGGGGGTGTCAAGGGGTCCGTGACGTCGGAGAACAGGCCGAAACACCGCCCTGAACACGGCAATGCCCGGCGGGCGGCGCGCACCTGCACGCACCGCCCGCCGGGCATGTCCGACCGGGTTCGGCCTCGGCCTACTTGAGCCAGGCGTCCACCTTGTCCTTGTTGGCGTCGACCCACTTCTTCGCCGCCGCCTCGTCGGTCATCTTGTCCTGGGCGATGTACTTGGCGACGGTGTTCTGCTCGTCGTTCGTCCAGTTGAAGTTCTTCACCAGGTTGTAGGCGGGGCTGCCCGACTTGGCGAACTTGGCGCTGACGATCTTGTTGAGGTCGTACACGGGATAGTCGCAGGCGATCTTCGCCGCATCGGCGTCACAGCCCGTCGTGTACGTGGGCAGGGAGACCTTCTTCAGCGGGACCTCGGACAGGAACCACTGCGGCTCGTAGAAGTAGCCGATCACCCACTGCTTGTTCTTCTCGGCGGTGCGGAAGGCCTGGATGAGGGCGGTCTCGCTGCCCGCGTACACCACCTTGAAGTCCAGCTTCAGGTTCTTCACCAGCGCCGCGTCGTTCGTGACGTACGACGGGTCGCCGTCCAGGAGCTGGCCCTTGCCGCCCGACTCCGACGTCTTGAACTTCGACGCGTACTTGTTGAGGTTCTTCGAGTCGAGGATGTCGGGGTGCGCCTTGGCCAGCCACGGCGGCACGTACCAGCCGATGATGCCTTTGTTGCCGGTCTGGCCGGCGTCGACGGCGGTCTTCTGGCCGCTGATGTACTTCTTCGTCAGGTCGGCGTGGCCCCAGTTCTCCAGGATGGCGTCGACCTCGCCGGTGCCGAAGCCCTGCCAGGCGATCTCTTCCTTCAGGTTCTTCTTGGTGACCGTACAGCCGAGGTTGTGTTGAGCGACGTATGCGACGACCGCCGCGTCGGCCTCGTAGCCCACCCACGGGTTGACCGCGAGGTTGAACGTGCCGCACTTGCCGGAGCTGCCCGCGTTGTTCGAACCCGAGGAGGAGTCGCCGACTTTCGCCCCTCCGCACGCGGTGAGGGTGAGGCCGAGGACGGCCAGGCCGGCCGCGCCGGCTCGCCAGTGTCTTGCCATGGTGTCGTGCTCCTTAAGCGCTCGCGCGTCGCGCCGCTGCCTGAGTGATCCGGTCGAACATGACTCCGAGAAGGACGATGGCGAGACCCGCCGCGAGTCCCTTCCCGTACAGCTGCCCCTGCGAGAATCCGGCCACGACGTCGTAGCCGAGGGCGCCCGCTCCTACCAGGCCGCCCACCACAACCATCGACAGCACGTAGATCAGGCCCTGGTTGGTCGCGAGCGTCAGGGCACTGCGTGACATCGGCAGTTGGACCTTGGTGATGATCTGCCAGGTGTTGCACCCGGCGGAGGTGGCCGCTTCCACGGTGGTCTCGGGCACGGCCCGGATCCCGTCCGCGATGATCTTCATCGTGACGGGCGCCCCGTAGACGATCGCCGCGACGATGGCCGTGAAGCGGGTGGCGCCGAACAGCGCGAGGAACGGTACGAGGTAGACGAACGGCGGCATGACCTGGGCCGCGTCCAGGGTGGGCCGGATCAGCCTGTCCACGAGCATGCTGCGCCCCATCCACACGCCGAAGACGATGCCGAGCACCATCACCAGCACCGTGGCGACGAGCGTCGAGGCCAGAGTCGTCATGCCGTCCGACCACACACCCGTGCCGACCAGCAGGCCCACGCACACGGCCGTGGTGACGCCGGCCTTCCAGCCGCCGAACACCACGCCCAGCGCGACCAGCACCGCGCCGACGAGCCACCACGGGGAGTCGGTGAGCAGCGTCTGGAACGGATTGAGCAGGCCGTTGGTGATGATGTCGCGGATCGTGTTGGTCAGACCCGACAGGTTGTCCTGCGCCCAGTTGGTCGCGGTGTCCGCCGCGCTCGCGATGTGGCTGCCGATGGTGCCGTCGCCGGGGAAGTCCGCCGCCCACAGATAGGTGTGCGACAGGTAGATCAGGACCGCCGTGACCACCGCGCCTGCGCCCAGCAGTGGCCGCCGCCACTTCACGAAGGTGTTCTTGGAGCGCCGCGCGTTCTCCTCACGGGCGCTGGCCGCGGTCGTGACCCGGTCCAGGACGATCGCCATGACCACGATGGCGAGACCCGCGTTGAAGGCCGTGCCGACGTCGAGCGACTGCAGTGCCTGGATGACGTTCGCGCCGAGGCCGGGCGCATTGATCAGGGCGGCGATGGTCACCATGGCCAGGGCGGCCATGATGGTCTGGTTGACGCCCATCACCACGGTCCGCTTGGACATCGGCAGCAGGACCTTCAGCAGGGACTGACGGCGGGTGGCGCCCAGGGAGTCGGCCGCCTCGACGGTCGTCTTCGACACGTTGCGGATGGCGTGCGCGGTGATGCGGATCGTCGGCGGGGCCGCGTAGATCACGGTGGCGATGGTGGCGGACGCTCCGCCGATGAGGAAGAACAGGGTCAGCGGTGCCAGGTAGACGAAGGTCGGCATCGTCTGCATGAAGTCCAGGAAGGGCGTCATGATCCGGTTGAACCGGTCCGAGAGCCCGGCCCACACCCCGAGCGGGATCGCGAACAGCAGGGCCACGAACACCGCGGAGAGGGTGAGGGCGAGGGTGTCCATGCTCTCCTGCCACAGCCCCTGCAGCCCGAAGAAGGTGAAGCCCGCCACGGCCAGCAACGCGACCCGCCAGTTCCCCACGGCCCAGGAGACGTACCCGGCGATGCCGACGACGCCCAGCCAGCCGACCTGCGGGACCGGGCGGCCCCCGGACGGCTGGGAGATCAGGTGCTGGATGAAGGTCACCAGGTTGTCGATGACCAGCCGGATCTCGTTGAAGAAGTACAGGAAGAGCGGGTTGGAGTTGCGGTTGGCGCCGATGGAGTCGTTGAAGTCGTTGATCCGCCGGTGCAGATCGGTCAGGTCCGCCGCCGCCAGGGACAGGGTCTGCTTTCCGCGCAGGATGACGAACAGCACCAGCCAGACGACGAGGATCGCGCCGATCATCATGGGCCGGCTGACCTTGCGCGCGCCCTTGGCGGGCGCGGCCGGTTCTACAGCCTCTGCTGTGTCAGGTTTCTCGATGGCGACGGTCATCACGCGCCGCCTTCCTGCCCGGCGACCACCGCGAGGATCTCCTCGTCGCCGACGATGCCGAGCAGCTTGCCGTTCTCGACGACCTTGACGGGCTTGTCGGCCGCGAGCACCGCCCGGGTGGCCTCCTTCACCACGACATCCGGGCCCAGCTCGGGGCCGTCCAGTTCGTCGCCGTCCTCCGGCGCGCGCATGATCCAGCGCAGAGTGAGTACGTCGCCGCGCGGCACGTCCTTGACGAACTCGCGTACGTAGTCGTCGGCGGGGGCGCCGACCAGCTCGTCACCGGTGCCGCACTGGACCGTCTTGCCGTCGCGCATGATGAGGATGCGGTCACCCAGCTTGAGCGCCTCGGAGAGGTCGTGCGTGATGAACACCATCGTCTTGCCGACCTCGTGGTGCAGCCGGATGACCTCGTTCTGCATGTCCCGGCGGATCAGCGGGTCGAGCGCCGAGAACGGTTCGTCGAAGAGGAGCACGTCCGGGTCGCCTGCCAGCGCCCGGGCGAGGCCGACGCGCTGCTGCATACCGCCGGAGAGCTGGTCGGGGTAGGAGTTCTCGTAGCCGGAGAGGCCGACCAGTTCGACCACCTCGAGCGCCCGCTTGGTGCGCTCGGCCTTGCTCATGCCGCGGATCTCCAGGCCGAACGACACGTTGTCGACGACCCTTCGGTGCGGCAGCAGCCCGAAGTGCTGGAAGACCATGGAGAACTTGCGGCGACGCAGTTCGCGCAGGCGCTTGTCGTCCGCCTGGCGGATGTCCTCGCCCTCGAAGACGATCTCCCCCGCGGTGGGTTCGATCAGCCGGGTCAGACATCGCACCAGCGTGGACTTCCCGGAGCCGGACAGGCCCATGACGACGAAGACCTCGCCGGGCGAGACCTCGAAGTTCACATCGCGTACGGCGGCGGTGCATCCGGTGCGGTCCATCAGCTCGCGACGGGTGAGCCCGCACAGCTCCTCGGAGTCCGGTACCTGGTCTGCCTTCGGCCCGAACACCTTCCACAGCTTGCGCACGGATATGACCGGGGTGGGGGCCGAGTCCTGGGACGTGCCGCGCCGCTGCGGCACCTCAGTCTGTGCTGGGGTCACGATCGACCTCTCTTCGGCGTTCAGCCGCGGAACCAGTGCTGCGGCCGGGGTTGGATGTTCTGCCAGATGTGCTTGGGCTCTCGGTACTCGTCCAGGCCGGTCGGTCCCAGTTCCCTGCCCACGCCCGAGTGCCCGAAGCCACCCCATTCCGCTTGCGGCACGTAGGGGTGGTAGTCGTTGATCCACACCGTGCCGTGGCGCAGTCGCCGGGCGACCCGCTGGGCCTTCCCGGCATCCTGGGTCCAGACGGCTCCGGCGAGTCCGTACTCGGTGTCGTTGGCGATGCGTACGGCGTCGTCCTCGTCGGTGAAGCGCTCGACGGTCAGCACGGGTCCGAAGGACTCCTCGTGCACCACCCGCATGTCCTGCGTGCACGCGTCGAGCACGGTCGGCGGGTAGTAGTAACCGTCCGCGAGGGCGGGATCGCCCGGCCGTTCGCCGCCGCAGCGCAGTACGGCGCCCTCGGCGAGGCCGGCCGCGACATACGCCTCGACCTTCTCCCGGTGCTGCGCGGAGATCAGCGCGCCGGTCTCGGCCTCGGGGTCGAAGGGCCCGCCCAGCCGGATCTGCCGGGCGCGACGGACGACCTCGTCGACCAGGGCGTCATGGATCGAGTCCTCGACGATCAGCCGGGCGCCGGCCGAGCAGACCTGGCCCGAGTGCAGGAAGACGGCCGTGAGGGCGAAGTCGACGGCCGTCTCGAAGTCGGCGTCGGCGAAGATCACGTTGGGGTTCTTCCCGCCGAGCTCCAGCGCGACCTTCTTCACGGTCGCGGCGGCGGTGGCCATGATGCGCTTGCCGGTCTCCAGGCCTCCGGTGAAGGAGACCATGTCGACGGCCGGGTCCTCGGAGAGCGGTGCGCCCACCTCGGGGCCCGTGCCCAGGACGAGATTGGCGGCACCGGCCGGGAGCCCGGCCTCCTCCAGCGCCCGCATCAGCAGGATCGAGGTGGAGGGGGTGAGCTCACTGGGCTTGAGGACGATCGTGTTGCCCGCGAGAAGCGCCGGGGCGACCTTCCAACTGGCCTGCAGCAGCGGGTAGTTCCAGGGGGTGATGAGCCCGCACACGCCGATCGGTTCATAGACGACACGGCTGACGGCGTCATCACGACCGGTGTCGATCACCCGGCCGGCATCCGTGCCCCCGATCCCGCCGTAGTAGCGAAAACAGGAGACAACGTCGGCGATGTCGTACTCGCTCTCCACCAGCCGCTTGCCGGTGTCCAGCGACTCGGCGCGGGCGAACTCCTTGGCGTCGCGCTCGATGAGGTCGGCGGTGCGCCGCAGCAGCGCGCCGCGCTCCCGCTCGGGGGTGTGCGGCCAGGGACCTTCGTCGAAGGCCCGGCGGGCCGCCGCGATCGCCGCCTCGGTATCCGGACGCGTCCCCTCGGACACGGTCGCGGCGAGCGCGCCATCAGCGGGACAGCGGATCTCCCGGCGCCCACCGGCCACCGCGTCGCGCCATTCCCCAGCCACATACAGGTCTGCCACGCGCCAAGCCCTTCAGCCGTTGTGCGTTGCGCATCGTGCATTCAATTGCTTGTGGTGGAACACCATGACGAACGCCACAGACCTACGTCAAGGGGTTGGCGGATGACGATTTCGCAAGGGGCCCATCGACCCTTCTCTCTTGACCGATGACCCCATCGAGTCCAACTAGGTTGCGTATTGCTCACCGAGTTGTGCAATACGCACCAACGCAGTTGCGGATGTTCATGAGGGTTCACTTCGACGGCTCCGACCCTGCCGCGAACGTGAAAACTCTGCGTTACCGATTCGGTCCCGTCGCCGAGGCTTACCGCATCGCCTGGACCCTGAGCGAGGCGTCGCCCTCGCCCCGGACGCTGATCATGGTGTCCAAGACATCGAGATCCCGGCGATCGTCTCCGACCACCGGGACTTCGAGAGCCTGGCGGAGACGTACGGCGTCGAGGGCCACGCCATCAACATCCGCCACTCCTTCCTCCCCGGCTTCAAGGGCGCGCGCCCGTACGAGCAGGCCTACGCCCGCGGCGTGAAGCTCGTGGACGCGACGGTACGGTGGTCTTCCGCTGAGCAGTACGACATGACGGGGGGCCGGATTCCGGCCTCGCCCCCGTCGTATACGAACCCGGGCGCCCTCCTGAACGAGGTGCCCCGCTCCGGCGAGTGCGGCGTTGCTCGGCCTGGGCGATCTGCCGGTAGAGGGCCGCGTGGCCGGGGCAGTCCAGGCGCCGTGGAGTGCGGGCGGCAACCGCCCGAAGACGTCGGCGTGCTCGCCGACGAGCCGGAAGAACGGGGACCCCTACGAGCCGGTCCCAGCGGACGTCACCGGAGGCGCTGGTAAAGGTTCGGGGCAGTCGCCGGTCGGTTTCGGGTGCCATGCCCCTGCTGGTTCAGTCGCCCAACCGGTCCAGCAGGGCGCGGCGCCACCGTTCGGTCTCGGCGATCTGGTTGAACGTGAACACGTGCAGGCCCGCCACCCCGGCCGAGGGCGTGGTGAGCGCCTCGGCACTGCGGGCGAGCAGCCGGTCGGGCGAGTAGCCGCCGGGGGTCGCGAACCGCAGGAACCACGAGGCGTGCTTGGTGAGGAAGCGCGTCGACTCCCCCACCCCGATCTTCGTCGCCATGGCCAGCAGCTTCGCCCGCTGCACGGGCCCCGCCACGCCCACATGGACGGGCAGGGTGACGTCGCGGCGCCGTATGCGGCCGACCCAGTCACCCAGCACGCGCGGATCGAAGCAGAGGTTGCTCACGATGTACGTGGCGTGCGCACGTTTGTCCCACATGGCCTGGATGGTGAGGTCGTCGTGGATGAGCGGATGGCTCTCGGGATAGCCGGTGATACCGACGCGCGCGAACGGGCTGCCCAGCTCGCTCAGCCTGCGCAGCACCGGTAGCGCCCCGTCGTAGGCCCCGGCCGGCGGATCGGCGTCGCCGGCCGGGACGAAGACGTCGTCGACACCCGTCTCCCGGAGCCGGTCGACGACATCCTTCAGATGCGCGTCGTCCCACAGCAGCCGCGCGGGCACGTGCGGGACGACGCGGTAACCGTGCGCCGCCAGCCGGCCGACGAGGTCGAGCGTCGGCTCCAGGCCCTTGACCGGCGACGCCGTCACGGTGACGACGACGTCGCGCGGTACATGGGCGAGGACCTTGTCCTCGGCCGCCTTCGCGGGCAGCACCTCGTAGCGGACGCCCGACAACAGCGCCCGGAACCCTTCGGCGTCCAACGTCTACCCGGCCTGCTTCTGGGCGTCCCGGTGTCGGTAGTACGCGGCCTTGGAGGCGGGCAGCGGCTCCTTGCCGAGGATGAGGTCGGCCGCCTTCTCCGCGATCATCATCACCGGCGCGTAGATGTTGCCGTTGGTGACGTAGGGCATCACCGACGCGTCGACGACGCGCAGCCCCTCCACACCGTGCACGCGCATGCTGGCGGGGTCGACGACCGACATCTCATCGGTGCCCATCTTGCAGGTGCAGGAAGGATGCAGGGCGGTTTCGCCCTCCTTGGCGACCCAGGCGAGGATCTCCTCCTCGCTCGCCACGGACGGGCCGGGTGAGATCTCCCCGTCGTTGTACGGGGCCAAGGCGGGCTGGTTGAGGAGCTCGCGGGCGACCCGGATCGACTCGACCCACTCGCGGCGGTCCTGCTCGGTGGACAGGTAGTTGAAGCGCAGCGCCGGGTGTTCCTGCGGGTCCTTGCTCTTGATCTTCACCGAGCCGATGGCGTCGGAGTACATGGGCCCGACGTGCACCTGGTAGCCATGGCCGCCGGCGGGCGAGGAGCCGTCGTAGCGGACCGCGATCGGCAGGAAGTGGAACATCAGGTTGGGGTAGTCCACGTCCTCGTTGCTGCGGGCGAAGCCGCCGGCCTCGAAGTGGTTGGTCGAGGCGGGGCCCTTGCGGAAGAGCCATTGCAGGCCGATGAAGGGCGCGCGCCACTTCGCCATGTACGGCTGCATGGAGACGGGCTGCTTGCAGGCGTACTGGATGTACACCTCCAGGTGGTCCTGCATGTTCTCGCCGACGCCCGGAAGGTCGTGGACGACGTCGATGCCGAGCGCGCTCAGTTCCTCGGCGTTGCCGACGCCGGAGAGCTGGAGCAGCTGAGGGGAGTTGATCGCGCCGCCGCAGAGGATGACCTCGCGGGCGCGCACCTGCTGGACCTTGCCGCGGCGCCGGTACTCGACACCGACGGCCTTCTTGCCCTCGAAGAGGACGCGGGTGACCAGGGCGCGGGTGGTGATGGTGAGGTTGGGCCGCTTCTTCACGGGCTTGAGGTACGCCTTCGAGGCCGACAGCCGGCGGCCGCGGCTGACGTTGCGGTCGAAGGGGGCGAAGCCCTCCTGCTGGTACCCGTTGACGTCGTCGGTGCGGGGGTAACCCGCCTCCTGGACGGCCTCGAGGAAGGCGGTGAACAGCGGGTTGGAGGCGGGGCCGCGTTCGAGGACGAGCGGGCCGTCGTGGCCGCGGAACTCGTCGTCGGGGTCGGCCGCGAGACAGTTCTCCATCCGCTTGAAGTACGGCAGACAGTGCGCGTAGTCCCAGGTCTCCATACCGGCGTCGGCGGCCCAGCGCTCGTAGTCCATGGGGTTGCCGCGCTGGAAGATCATGCCGTTGATGCTGCTGGAACCGCCCAGCACCTTGCCACGCGCGTGGTAGATGCGCCGATCGCCCATGTGGGGCTCTGGTTCGGACTCGTACTTCCAGTCGTAGAACCGGCTGCCGATCGGGTAGGTCAGCGCCGCGGGCATGTGGATGAAGACGTCCCACGGGTAGTCGGGCCGGCCGGCCTCCAGGACCAGCACCTGGTTGCCCGGGTCGGCGGAGAGCCGGTTCGCCAGTGCACTGCCGGCGGATCCACCACCGACGATGACGAAGTCGTATTGCAGGGGAGCCATGGTGCCTCGTCTCGCTCGCGCCGTAGATACGCGTGGCATGCTAGTACGGGTATCGCTATACGCACTAGGTTGCGTGCCACGCAACTTGCACGGTCTACGTTTCGGCGCCGTTACTTGCGCCGGCGTTGTTTACTGCGCGTATAGTTTCGCTATGAGCAACTACAGTCCAGATACTGAAACGACAGGTTCGCAGTCCGGCGGGGTGCAGTCCGTCGACCGCGCCATCAGCGTGCTGGAGATCCTGGCCCAGCGCGGCGAGGCCGGCGTCAGCGAGGTGGCCGCCGAGATCGATGTTCACAAGTCGACCGCGTTCCGGCTGCTCGGCGCCCTGGAGGCGCGCGGTCTGGTGGAGCAGGCGGGCGAGCGCGGCAAGTACCGCCTCGGTTTCGGCATCGTACGCCTGGCCGGCGCGGTCACGGGACGCATCGACATCACCCAGCAGGGCCGCCCGGTCTGTGAGCGCCTCGCCGAGGAGATCGGCGAGACCGTCAACATCGCCGTCATGCAGGAGCACTACGCGATCAACCTCTACGAGGTGCGCGGCCCCGGCGCCGTCACCGCGCACAACTGGGTCGGCGAGCTGACCCCGTTGCACGCCACCTCCAGCGGCAAGGTCCTGCTGGCCCACATGCCCGCCAAGGAGCGCGCCGCGCTGCTGTCGGAGGCCGGCCTGAAGAAGGTGACCCCGCACACGCTGACCTCGAAGACGAAGCTCGAGAAGAATCTCGCCGAGGCCCGGGAGCGCGGCTACGCCTGGACCGTGGAGGAGCTGGAGCTGGGGCTCCACGCCATGGCCGCGCCGGTCCGCGACCGGAACGGAGAGGTCATCGCGGCACTCAGCGCCTCCGGGCCCTCGTACCGGTTCACCGAGGAGCGCATGCACGAACTCGCGCCGGTGCTGGTCAAGGGCGCGGAGGAGATCAGCCATCGCATGGGCTACCTGGGCTGACCCGCCCACCTACGGCCGGGGAGTTCCGAGGCGCTCGTTCACCCAGTCGTGGAAGGCACCGATGTGGTGTTCGCTGGGCACCAGCACCCCGCCCTTGGCGTACATCCGGGAGCTCATCCCGGGCTGCGTGCGCTCGCACGCGTCGAAGTCCTGGCGGTTGACCCGGTCGAAGAGTTCCACGGACCGGCTGACGTCCTTGCCGCTCTCGACGACGTGCGGAAGATAGAGCCAGTCGCACTCCACGATCGTGCGGTCGACGGCCACCGGGTACATCCGGTGGAAGATCACGTGATCGGGGACGAGGTTGATGAAGACCTGCGGTTTGATGGTGATCGCGTAGTAGCGGCGGTCCTGGTCGTCGGACACGCCGGGTATGCGGTCCAACCCCTCGGAGCCGTCGACGGTGAAGCCCTGGACCTCCTCACCGAACTCGGCGCCGTGGCCGACGTAGTACTGGGCCGCGTAGCCGTCGGCGAACTCGGGGAGCACCTCGGTGAGTTCGGGGTGGATCGTGGCGCAGTGGTAGCACTCCATGAAGTTCTCGATGATGAGCTTCCAGTTCGCCTTGACGTCGTAGACGATCCGCTTGCCGACCGAGAGGTTGTCGATGTCGTAGTGCTCGATCGACTCCACGTCGCCGAGCCGGCCGACGACCTCGCCGAGGACGTCGTCCTCGAAGGAGGGCGGGTTCTCCGCCAGGCAGACCCAGACGTAGCCGAGCCATTCGCGGGTGGCCACGCCCACCAGGCCGAACTCGGTGCGGCCGACGTCGGGCATCTTCGTGAGGTTGGGCGCCGCGACGAGCTTGCCGTTCAGGTCGTACGTCCAGGCGTGGTACGGACACTGGAAGGCACGCTTGACCTCGCCGGCCTCCTCGGTGCAGAGCTTGGCACCGCGGTGCCGGCAGACGTTGAAGAAGGCGCGTACGGAGTTGTCCCGCGCACGCGTGATCAGGATGCTCTCGCGGCCCACCTCTACGGTCCGGAAGGCACCGGGCTTGGCCAGGTCCGAGGAACGCACGGCGCAGAACCACATCGTTTCGAAGATGCGCTCCTGCTCTTGGGCGAAGATCCCCGGATCCGTGTAGGAGGAGCCGGGGAGGGTGGCGATCAGACTGTCCGGCAGGCTGGTCGAGGTCACGGTGCACTCCTCGGGAAACGTCGTGGAGGGGCCATTCACGCGCCGGGAAGAACGACTCCGGACGGCGTTGTGCATGGAGCAACGCTGCGTGCCATGTGCAACCGCAGCATGAAATGACGCAGAGGCCGTGTCAAGAGCTCGTGGCGGCGAGCTGCTTGCGCCAGCGGGTGAACAGCCGAGGCTGGTTCATCCCGAGCACGGCGACCGGAACTCCGGCACGCCGGTAGACGGCCAGGACGTCGCGGTCGTCCGCGGCGCCCGCCTCGATGGTCACACTGTCGGCGGCTGCCGCGTGACCGGCGAACTGGATCTTCACGCCGTACTGGTCGGACCAGAAGTACGGCGGCCGGGGCACACCCGGTTCCACCGCGCCGCCCGCCAGCAGTGTGGCGATCGCGGCGTCGGGACGCTCGCGCGCCCCGGTCCAGTGTTCGACGCGGCGGTGGGCACCCGCGCGGGGGTCGTACCAGTTGGCGCAGTCGCCGACCGCGACCACGCCGGCCAGGCTGGTGCGGCCGTCGGCGCCGCACTTGACGCCGTTGTCGAGTTCGACACCGGAGCCTTCCAGCCACTCGACGCACGGGCGTGCGCCCACACCGACGACGACGATGTCGCCGGGGATGCTGCGGCCGTCCTCGAGCAGGACGGCGTCCACCCGCCGCTCCCCGCTCAGCCCCTTGACCCCCACGCCGCACAACAGCCTTACGCCGTGGTCCACATGGAGGGCGGAGACGACGTCGCCCATTCTCGCGCCGAGCGGTCCCGCCAACGGCGTCGGGGCCGCCTCGACGACCGTCACGTCCAGCCCGAGGGCGTATGCGGTGGAGGCGACCTCGGCACCGATGAAGCCGCCGCCGATCACCACCAGCCGTCCGCCCCCGGCCAGTTCGTCCCGCAGGGCGCGGGCGTCGTCCAGGGTGCGCAGGGTGTGCACTCCGGCCAGGCCTTCGGACCCCGGCAGAGTACGCGCCACGGCGCCGGTCGCGATGACGATGCCGTCGGCGCGGACCTCGCGCCCGTCGGCGAGCTGGACGGCGCGCTCGGTGCGGTCGAGTCCGGCGGCACGAGCGCCGAGCAGCCACTCCGCCCGCAGGTCCTCGTCGTCCGTCTCCAGCGAGAGATCCGCCTCGCCGAGGGTGCCGGCCAGGAACTCCTTGGACAGCGGGGGCCTGTCGTACGGGCGGTGGAGTTCGTCACCGATGACGACCAGCCGCCCGTCATAGCCCTGCTTCCGCAGCGAGCGCGCCGCCGACAGACCGGCCAGCGAGGCGCCGACCACGGCGACGGTCCTCACGCGGAACCCCCGGCGAGCCGGGCTGCGACGCAGGGCGGCAGGTTGGGGGCATCCGCGGACAGCCGGACGTGGATCACACCGTCCTCGACGACGACCTCGTGCGTGCGGACCGGGAGCTTGGCCGGCGGAGAGTCGACCGCGCCGGTCCTCAGGTCGAACTTCGAAGCATGCAGCGGGCATTCCACCTCGCAGCCCTCCAGCCAGCCGTCGGCGAGCGAGGCGTCCTGATGGGTGCAGGTGTCGTCGATGGCGAAGAGTTCGCCGTCGTCGGTGTGGAACACCGAGACCGGAGGATCTGTGTCGAGCCGGTGGGCCTCTCCTCGCGGGAGATCCGCGAGACGGCACGCGGGAATCATCATGACACCTCGGTGCGTATAGCGAAACGGATTGCGGTAAGCGCAACATCAGTTTGAGGTCGGCCAGAACCCTTGTCAAGGCATCCAGAGGGCACTCCGAGCCGTTTATCGCGTTGCGGAGCACGAAACTCAATTCACATAGAACAACAACAGCCCGCCGCATCGGCTCACGACGGACGTGAGCCGAGGGCGGGCGGGTGAGGGGCGCGAGTGGGCGTCAGAAACCGCGGCCGATCCACTCCTGGAGGTGTGGGGCCTCGGCGGCGACGGTGGTCGTCCCCCCGTGTCCGGTGTGCACGACGGTGTCGCCCGGCAGCGTCAGCAGCCGGTCCCGGATCGACTCGATGATGGTCGGGAAGTGGCTGTACGACCGTCCCGTCGCCCCCGGTCCACCGGCGAACAGGGTGTCGCCGCTGAAGAGGGCCGTCAGGGCCGGTGCGTACAGGCAGACCGCGCCGGGCGCATGGCCAGGCGTGTGCAGCACGGTCAGCTCGATGCCAGCCACCGTGAGGCCCTGGCCGTCGGTCAGTTCGGCGTCCGGTGCCTTGTCGGGGTGGGTCTGCTTCCACAGCGGCAGGTCGTCCGGGTGGAGCAGGATCGGGGCGCCGGCGCGCTCGGCGAGTGCGGGCGCGGCGTCGATGTGGTCGTTGTGGGCGTGGGTGCACACGATCGCCCGCAGGGTGCGCCCACCGACGGCGGCGGCGATGGCCTCGGCGTCGTGCGCGGCGTCGATGACGATCACCTCGTGGTCGTCGCCGACGATCCACACGTTGTTGTCGACGTCCCAGGTGCCGCCGTCCAGGGAGAACGTTCCCGAGGTGACGAGGTGTTCGATGCGGGCGGCCATCAGAGGACCACCACCGAGCGCAGCACGTCGCCGCCATGCATCCGTTCGAACGCCTTCTCGACCTCGTCCAGCGCGATGGTCTCCGTGACGAACGCGTCCAGGTCCAGTCGGCCCTGCTGATAGAGGTCGACGAGCATCGGGAAGTCGCGGGAGGGCAGGCAGTCGCCGTACCAGGACGACTTGAGCGCGCCGCCGCGTCCGAAGACGTCCAGCAGCGGCAGTTCCAGCTTCATCTCCGGGGTGGGCACGCCCACGAGGACGACCGTGCCGGCCAGGTCGCGGGCGTAAAAAGCCTGCTTGTACGTCTCCGGGCGACCGACCGCCTCGATCACGACGTCGGCGCCGAAGCCGCCGGTCAGCTCGCGGATCGCCTCGACCACGTCGGCGTTCCTGGAGTTGACCGTGTGGGTCGCGCCCAGCTTCTTGGCCATCTCCAGTTTGTGGTCGTCGATGTCGACGGCGATGATGCTCGCCGCGCCCGCCAGGTTCGACCCGACGACCGCCGCGTCCCCGACGCCACCGCAGCCGATGACCGCGACCGTGTCTCCGCGGCCGACGTTGCCGGTGTTGATGGCCGCACCGATGCCGGCCATCACGCCGCACCCCAGCAGACCGACGGCGGCCGCCGACGCGGCCGGGTCGACCTTCGTGCACTGCCCCGCCGCCACCAGCGTCTTCTCCGCGAACGCGCCGATGCCGAGCGCCGGGGACAGCTCGGTGCCGTCGAGCAGGGTCATCTTCTGCTTCGCGTTGTGGGTGTTGAAGCAGTACCACGGCCGTCCGCGCAGGCACGCCCGGCACTGCCCGCACACCGCACGCCAGTTGAGGATGACGAAGTCGCCGGGGGCGACATCGGTGACACCCTCCCCTACCGCCTCCACGACACCCGCGGCCTCATGGCCCAGCAGGAAGGGGAAGTCGTCGTTGATGCCGCCCTCGCGATAGTGCAGATCGGTGTGACAGACCCCGCAGGCCTCGATCTTCACCAGAGCCTCACCCGGTCCCGGGTCGGGCACGACGATTGTCTCCAGGCTGACGGGGGCGCCCTTGCCCCGCGCGACAACAGCACGGACCTGGTGCGTCATGGCCACTCCTCGGCTGGTCGAGACTTGAGTTCAAACGTTGCTCATTACGGCACACATCTCATGTGCCGCAACACAGCATCGTGGAGTGCCGACCGGGGGTCAAGGAGCCCGACGGGAGGATGTCGATGACCGGGCCGCCCCGGCCGTTCGCCCGCTTCTCGCCGATCAGCGGGGTGAACACGGCGCTGATCAGCTGTCGGCGTCCGCGCCGGAAGGTGCTGTAGGCGATGGCAGGCCCACGACCGCGTACATCGCCCACGGGTGGAGCGTCCGCTCTTCCGCTCATCGGTCACACCGCCCTGTACGTCAGGCCGGTTCCAGCCGGACGACGATGGACTTCGACGTGGGCGTGTTGCTGATGTCCGCCGTGGAGTCGAGAGGCACCAGGACGTTGGTCTCAGGGAAATAGGCGGCGCAGCACCCCCGGGGCGTCGGGTACGAAACCGCCCGAAAGGCCGGTGCCCTGCGCTCCACGCCGTCCCCGTACTCGCTCACGATGTCGACGAGGTCCCCGTCGGTCGGGCCTCGGTCGGTGAGGTCGTCGGGATGCAGGAAGAGGACGCGTCGCCCCTGGTGGATGCCGCGGCAACGATCGTCCAGGCCGTAGATGGTGGTGTTGTACAACCGGGGATCACGCGTTCGATGCGGTCACGGATGCGGTCGTAGTCCGACTCGAAGTTCTGCCACGGCACCTGGGAGCCCGCTTCCCCGAGGGCCGCCCGTGCCATACGGCAGATGACCGCCACCTCGCTGAGCAGGTGCTCGGAGGCGGGCTTCAGCTGCGACGGCGCCTGAGCGCCTGTTCGGTCAGGTCGGTGCCGGGGGCCGCGGCAACGAAATTGCCGCCCAGCGCGACGAAGACCCGTACCTGGCCGTCGCGCATGGCACGGATGCTCTCCACCGCGTCGTGGCGGTGGTGGCGCGGGGGCGTGAACGCGAACTCGGCGCCGAGTGCGTCCAGGAACGCGCCGTCGGGCTTCTCGTGGATGCCCATCGTCCGGTCGCCCTGCACGTTGGAGTGACCGCGTACCGGGCAGAGGCCCGCGCCCGGACGGCCGATGTTGCCGCGGAGCGGAAGGAAGTTCACGACGTCCCGGATGGTGGGCACCGAGTGACGGTGCTGGGTGAGCCCCATCGTCCAGCAGACGACGATCTTCTCGGCGGCCAGGACATGGCCGAACGCGGCCCGTATCTCTTCTTGAACCGGAGCAGCCCGGCCTCGGGCAGGGGGTCGACCGCGATGACGCGGCCGCCCCGCCGCTTGGCCTCCTCCAGCGATGGGCTCCGTCAGAGCCGCTCCGCTCGACTCGTGGCACATGTTGGAGCAGTCCGGCAGGTTGTTGGTGCCGAGCATCCGGACGAAGAACTGGTAGACGAGAGCGGCCTCGTTGCTCGCTCGTCCTGAGGTGTAGAAGGCGGCCTGATCGGGTCCGGCTCGGGCCAGGCGCAACCGGGACGGTCGAAGCCCTTCTCAGGGTCGGCGCAGGTCAGAGCCGTCCCATGGACAACTTCAGGACGTACGTCCCGAGATCGTCGCAGATCGGCGCGGCTGTCGAACCGCTGTCGATTCGGTCAAGAAGTCCTCAGCTCCTGAACAGGGCAGACGGGCGGACCGTACCTCTGTACGGATCACCATCACGTCCGTTGAAGGGAATGTCAGCATGACCAGCGAATCGCTTCACCCCGTTCCGGCCCCGGCCCGCCGCACCGTCGTGGCGGCGGTCGGTACGGCGGGACTCGCCGTCGCGCTGACCGCGTGCGGGTCGGACAACAAGTCCTCCGACTCCACCAGCTCCAACTCGGGGTCCGGCGCGAGCGCGAGCAGCGGGGGTACGGGCGGGGGCGACAACGCCGCGGCGGGCAACGCGGGCGGCACGGTCCTCGCCAAGACCACCGACATCCCGGAGGGCGGCGGCAAGGTCTTCGCGTCCCAGGGCGTCGTCGTCACCCAGCCGACCGCGGGCACCTACAAGGCCTTCTCCTCCAAGTGCACCCACCAGGGCTGTGCGGTGAAGGGCATCGCCAACAACGTGATCACCTGCCCGTGCCACAACAGCCAGTTCTCCGCGACCGACGGCAGCGTGAAGAAGGGGCCCGCGACGCAGCCGCTGGCCGCCGCCAACATCACCGTGGACGGGGACTCGATCAAGCTCGCGTGACGCGGTCGGGGCCGCGCCTCAACGGCGCGGCCCCTCGAAGCAGGCCAGCACGTCGTCGGTCGCCGTGATCGTGGCGACCAGGGCGAGCGTGTTGCGGATCAGCGCGGGGGTGTAGTCGGAGGGCACCCCCGCGATCGCGTCCGCGGGCACCACGGCGTTGTAGCCGCGGTTCACGGCGTCGAACACGGTGTTGGGGACGGCCACGTTGGCGGAGACTCCGGTCACGACGAGGGTGCGACAGCCCAGGTTGCGCAGCAGCGCGTCGACGTCGGTGCCCGCGAGCGGGGACAGGCCGTGCAGGCGACGTACGACGAAGTCCTCCTCGGCGACCTCGATCGGCGGCGCGACGCGGACCGCGGTGGTGCCCGACAGCTGTTGCACGGGCAGCCGTTCGGCCGCGCGGAACAGGCGGGCGTTGTGGTTGGCGCCCCGCCCGTCGGGCCGTCGCTCGGCGATCGCGTGGATCACCTGGACGCCGCCGCGGTGGGCGCCGGCCACCAGCCGGGCGATGTTCGCGAGTGCCCCCGACGACCGGGCCTCCTTGGCGAGTTCGGGCAGTGCGCTGTCCGGGCCGACGACACCCTGCTGGCATTCCACGGTGAGCAGAACGGTCCCGTCCGGGGCGAGGAGTGTGCTGAGCTGTTCACGCGACGGCATGACTCCCCTTGTCGTCGAGGGTCGGGCGGGCGAGCGTAACGAGCATTGCGCGAGGACGGAAGACGGCCCATGCTTTTCTGACGCACTGTCAGAGGATCTCTGTCGACACAGCAGATCGACGCATCAGGTCGACATGAAAGAAGAGGTGACCGCATGACCGTCACTCAGCGCAGGGGTCGGAAGATCATGATGACCCCCGGCGAGCTGGACGAGTTCCTCACCACCCAGCGCACCTGCCGCGTCGCCACGGTGTCGAAGGACGGCGCCCCGCACGTGAGCGCGCTGTGGTTCGTCTGGGACGGCACCTCGTTGTGGCTGTACTCCGTGGTACGCAGCAAGCGCTGGACGGAGCTGAGCCGCGACCCACGGGTCGCGGTGGTGATCGACACCGGCGAGGAGTACGGGGAGCTGCGCGGCGTCGAGCTGTCCGGCGCGGTGGAGTTCGTGGGCGAGGTCCCCCGCACCGGGGAGCTGTGCGCCGAGCTCGACGTCCCCGAGACCTTGTTCGCCCGCAAGAACTTCGGCCTGGAGGAAATGCCGCACGACGGCCGCCACGCGTGGGCCCGGCTGACGCCGACAGCCATAGCCTCCTGGGACTTCCGCAAGCTGCCGCCGCTCTAGGCCCGGGGCGAGCCGGCAATATCGCGCACCTTCCGCGCGGTGAGGCGGCGGCGTGGGACGTCCGCGAGCTCCCCCGACCGCACGACGTCCGCATGCTCTCCCCACCGCACGACGTCCGGAGGCCCTCCCCGTCGCGGGACGTCCGCGAACCACCACGGCGACCGGTCGCGCAGCGTCCGCCCCCGACCGCTCAGGTCACCGCTCAGCCGATGCTCTCCCCCGCCGCCCGCAGCGCCGCGACCGCCGCTCTGATCGACGGGCGGCGGTCGGCGTCCGCGCGCCAGATCACGTAGACATGCCGCCGGACGGCCTGCCGCAGCGGCACCGTGACGACTCCCTCCGGCATCGGATGGCGCCCGAGCAGCGGCGCGATGCAGACACCGAGCCCCGCGGCGACCAGGCCGAGCTGGGTGTGCGTCTCGGCGGCGCGATGGCCGATGTGCGGCTCGACGCCCCGGGAGCGCAACGTGAACATCAGCCACTCGTGGCAGAACTCGCCCTCGCCCCAGGTGATCCACTCGTCGTCGGCGAAGTCGCCGAGGTCGACCTCCGCGCGGTCCGCGAGCCGGTGGCCGACCGGCATCGCCACGTCGGCCGGGTCGTCGAGGATCGGGGCCTTGACCAGGCCGTCGGGCAGCGGCATCGGCTTGTTGTACCAGTCGAGCACCACCGCCAGATCGAGGTCGCCCCGGATCACTCCGGCGACCCCGGCCTCGGGCTCCAGCTCGCTGGAGCGCACCCGCAGCCCGGGGTGATCGGCGCGCAGCGCGGCGAGCGCGGTGGGGAACAGCCCGCGCGCGGCGGTCGGAAAGGCGGAGAGCCGCAGCTCACCGACGACCTGACCGCGCTGGGCCTCCAGGTCGGCCTGGGCGAGCTCGACCTGCGACAGGATGCGCGCGGCATGCTCGGCGAGCAGCCGCCCGGCATCCGTGAGACGCACCCCGCGCCCGTTCTTGGCGAGCAGCTGCTGCCCCACCTCGCGCTCCAGCTTGGACATCTGCTGGGAGACGGCCGACGTCGTGACGTGCAACCCCTCGGCCGCGCCGCTCACCGAGCCGTGCCGGGCGAGCGCGTCGAGGGTGCGCAGACGCTCCAGATTCAACATGTAAGCAATGCTACGAGATACCGCTCGAAAAATCTCGC
Source organism: Streptomyces sp. RLB3-17 (assembly GCF_007113425.2). NCBI lineage: Bacteria > Bacillati > Actinomycetota > Actinomycetes > Kitasatosporales > Streptomycetaceae > Streptomyces > Streptomyces sp. RLB3-17. Next base: position 2,509,058 of record NZ_CP041610.2, read on the forward strand.
TTGTGCTACGTGATCGTCTGCCTCATCGTTACGTCCATGAGCGCCGTGACCACTCCCCGAACCGACACCCCCACCGCCACGACCCCCCGCCGTCGCACCGCCCTCGACTGGCGGATCCGCTTCGGCGCCCTCTCGCTGATCTGGGGTTTCAGCTTCCTGCTCATCAAGGTCGGCACGGAGGGCTACGCGCCGTTCCAAGTCACCTTCGGACGGCTGCTGTTCGGGACGGCGGTGCTCGCGGCGGCGATGGCGGTGAAGCGGGAGCGGCTGCCGCGCGGGGCCCGCACCTGGGGTCATCTCACGGTCGCGGCCTTCCTGCTCAACGCATTGCCGTTCTCGCTCTTCGCCTACTCCGAGCTGACGATCCCGTCCACGCTCGCGGGCATCTGCAACGCGACCTCACCCCTGTGGGGCATGGCCCTGTCCCTGGTCGCCCTCTCCGAGGACCGTCCGACCCGGCGCAGGGTCGCCGGTCTCGGCATCGGCTTTCTCGGCGTCCTGACGGTCCTCGGCGTCTGGCAGGGCTTCCACGGCCTGGACGCCACGGGCACACTGATGGCCCTGCTGGCCTCGCTGAGCTACCCGATCGGCTGGATCTACGTCCGCCGCACCCTGGCCGGCACCGGCCAGTCGCATCTGTCGATGACCGGCGCCCAACTGCTGCTCGCCACTGCCCAACTGGCCCTCGTCACCCCCCTGTTCACCACGTTGCCGAGCCACTTCCCGGTCGTCCCGCTGCTCGCGATCGCCGCTCTGGGGGCCCTCGGCACGGGCCTGGCCATGCTCGTCCAGTACGGCATCGTCGCCGAGGTCGGCCCGACGACGGCCCAGATGGTCACCTACTTCATCCCGGTGATCGCCACCGCCGCGGGCGTCGCGATCCTCGGCGAGTCGCTGAGCTGGTCCACACCGGTCGGCGCGGTGATCGTCCTCGCCGGCGCCGCGCTCACCCAGGCCCGGCCGCGCCACTGACCGCGCCCTCGGAGCGTACGGACCGACGCACACATAACCGCACGTAACCACGCACGGCCCGACCACCCGCAACCGCGCACAAGCGCGCACGGACCGACTCACACGTAACCACGCACGGGCGCCGGTCCGACGGCGGAGGCGACCGCGTCCGCCAGCGGCTCGATGTCGTCCGGCGTCAGGGCCGAGACGGTGATCCGTATCCCGGGAGGCGCGCTCATCCGGAAGCGCGCCCCGGGCGCGACCGCCCAGCCGGCGTGCAGCAACCGCGCGACCGCTCCCGTCTCGTCCGGGACGGGGATCCACACGTTCATCCCGCTGCGCCCGTACGCCTCGATGCCGCGCTGTTTCAGGGCGTCGATCAGCGCGTCCCGGCGCCGCCCGTACGCCGCCGCCACGGCCGTGACGTCCACCGCGCCGTTCGCCCACAGGTGCACGACCGCCCGTTGCAGCAGATGGCTCACCCAGCCGGGCCCCAGCCGCTGCCGCCCGTGCACCCGGTCCATGGTGACGGGGTCCCCGGTGAGAACGGCGAGGCGCAGGTCGGGGCCGTAGGCCTTGGCGACGGAGCGTACGAAGGCCCAGTCGCGGGTCACCCCGGCCAGGGGGTGCAGCGGCAGGTCGACGATCCGATGCCCGTGGTCGTCCTCGACGAGCAGGACGTCAGGATGCTCCTTCAGCACGGAACGCAGGGCACGCGCGCGTGCGGCGCCCACCACGGCGCCGGTCGGGTTCTGCGCCCGGTCCGTGACGATCAGCGCGCGGGCACCGGCCTCCAGGGCACGGCGTACGTCGTCGGGGACCGGGCCCTCGTCGTCGACGCGCACCGGGACCGTGCGCAGCCCGAGCGCCGGGGCGAGGTCGAACACGCTGCCCCAGCCGGGATCCTCGACGGCGACGGCGTCCCCGGGCTTGAGATGCGCCGCGAGCACGCGCTCGATGGCGTCGAGCGATCCGGAGGTGACGACGACGGGCCCGTCGGGCACGCCGTCCGCGTCGAGGTCGGCGCGCGCGAGCCGCTCCAGCTCCGCCTCGACGGCGGCCTCCCCGTACATCACGGGATCCCCGTCCGACCGTCCCGCCGCCGCAGCGAACGCCTCGGCGAGGGCGGGCAGCAGTGCCGGGTCGGGGTTGCCGTCGGCCACGTTCCGCACGCCCTCCGGCACCTCGACCCGGATGTAGTCGCGTCCCGTCGTGGCGGGCTTCGAGCGGATCCGGCTGCCCCGCCGCCCCGCGGTCTCGATCACCCCGCGTTCACGCAGGGTGCGATAGGCGGCGGCGACGGTGTTGGGATTCACCCCGAGCCGCTCCGCCAACTCCCGCATCGGTGGCAGCAGTTGCCCCGGTTCGAGGTCGCCGCTGCCCACCGCACGCTCGACGCTCGCGGAAATGTCCGCTGCGCGACGCCCTTCGATCCGATACTCTTCTAGCACAAATAAGATTATGCACTAGTGCAATGGAGAGCGCAATGTCGGAGACGAGCACTCAGCCCGGGACGACGCGGCCCGCCGCCTACACCCCGACCGATCGCACCGTCCCCACCCGTTCCAAGGAGCGTGCCGCCTACGACCACGAGCTGGTCCACGCGATACTCGACGAGGGGTACGTCTGCCACCTCGGCTTCGTCCGGGACGGCGCCCCGGTCGTGCTCCCCACCCTCTACGGCCGGGTCGGCGAGCGCCTCTACGTACACGGCTCGACGGGTTCGCGCCCGCTGCGGATGACCGGTCAGGCCGACCCCGGACTGCCCGTCTGCCTGACCGTGACCCATGTCGACGGTCTGGTCCTGGCCCGCTCCGCCTTCCACCACTCGATGAACTACCGCTCCGTGGTGGTGCACGGCATCGCCCACCAGGTGACGGATCCGGACGAGAAGCGGGAGGCCCTGGACGCGCTGGTCGACCAGGTCGTCCCGGGCCGTTCGTACGACTCGCGCCCCGCGAACGCCAAGGAGCTCGCCGCCACCGCCGTGATCCGCCTCGACCTGAACGAGGTCTCCGCGAAGCTGCGCACCGGCGGCCCGAACGACGACGCGGAGGACCTCGCCCTCCCCCACTGGACCGGGGTCGTCCCCCTCACCAAGGGACACGGCACCCCGATCCCCGCCGACGACCTGGCCCCCGGCATCGAGCTCCCCGACTATCTCGCGACCCTGTGACACCGAGCCGGCCGAGGCACCGGGCGGGGTCACCCCCCGGCGCCTCGGCCTCATGCCTCATAACCGCCGCGGCCCTCAGACCAGCGCCCGTTCCTCCTCGGGCACCCTGTGGATGTCGCCCCGGATGCTCCGCGCCTCGGCCACCGCGAGCCCCGCGACCGAACCCAGCATCAACAGGGTGCCCGCGAGCGTCGTCATGGTCAGTCGTTCACCGAGCAGACCGACGGCCAGCACGGCCGCGCTCACCGGCTCCAGGAGCATGATCACGGAGACGGTCGCGGACCGGACCACGGCGGCGCCCGCGAAGAACAGGGCGTAGGCCAGCGCCGTGGGGACGGCGGCGATGTAGAGCAGCAGGACCAGAACGTGGGCCGGTCGGGCGGTGTGCGGGACCAGCCCCTCGGCCAGGCCGAGCGGCAGCAGGCAGACGGTGGTGACGGCGAACGTCCACACCGTCGTAACGGAGCCGTCGACGCGGGCGTCTCGTCCCCACCACCGGGTGAGCAGCGTCATCGTGGAGTATCCGGCCGCGGACACGACCGCGAGCACGACACCCCAGGGCCGCACCGTGGCACCCCCGCCGCCCAGCGCCAGCACCCCGAGCCCGCCGAGCGCCCCGGCGACGGCGGCGCTCCCGCCGCGCCCGAGCCGCTCCCCCAGGGTCAGACGGGCGCCGAGGGCGATGAGCACGGGTCCGGCGCCGAGGGTGACGACGGTCGCCACCGCGAGTCCGGTGGCCTCGACCGCGGCGAAGTAGGCGGTCTGGAAGACGGCAAGACCAAGGCCCGTGACACCGATGCGCAGGGCCTTGCGGCCGAGCGGCTCCCGGGCCGCCGGCACGACCCGTCGGCGTCGGCGCCGGTGCCGCGGCAGACGCACGGCGAGCAGCAGCACGAGTCCGCCCGCGCAGCGCCAGAAGGAGAGGGCGATCGGCCCCATGTCACTGGCCCGGTAGACCAGTGACGCGGCCGCGCCCGCGGTGCCCCAGGCGGCACCGGCGACGATCAGATAGAGGAGGCCTCGCCCGAGGGGCAGGCCTGAAGCAGCTTGCGACACGTGTTTCTCTCCGCGGATACGCGCGGCCGCGCACGAGGCAGCCGCGCAGAAGTTCGGGAAGGACCACGTCGCAGCCCGTGCCGCGTGGGCAGGGGCGTACGGGAAGGTCCTCGGACTTCTTCTGCGGGCAGCGCCGTGCCACCCGGCACCGCGCCGGGTGGGAACTCCGGAGGGCCCGCCTCAGGCGGCCGGAGGCGGCAGAACGAGCGTCGAAGGCATGATCAGCACCTTAGACGGCGGTCCCGTGGGCCGACAACTCCCTTTCGGCGCCGCTCCCGCCGCTCGCGACCGGCCCGTCCGAGGGCTTCGAGGGCGCCGACGACTGTGCGATGAACGCGCCGACCAGCACCACCGCACCGCCGACGATCTGCGGCGCCGAGAGATGTTCGCCGAGCAGGACCCAGGCGAGCACGGTCGCGATGACCGCCTCCAGGCAGGCCACGACGCCCGCGACCTGCGGGGAGAGCCTGCGCACGGAGAGCACTCCGGTGACGTAGGCGACGACGGTCGCGATCAGCACGATCCAGCCGAGCAGCAGGGAGGCGGCGACGGAGGTGCCGTTCATGTCCGCGCTGCCCCCGAGCAGCGACCAGTCCATGGTCCAGGGACGTGCGACGACCGTCAGCACGAGGGTGCCGACGAGCAGGCCGTACGCGATGACGCCGAGGGGGTCCGGTGCCTCCTCGCCCGCGTCGCTGCCCTGGTCGGACAGGACGAAGTAGCCGACCTGGCAGCAGGCGGCGCCCAGCGCGAGCAGCAGCCCGACGACGTCGAAGCTCAGTCCGGACCACACCTGGACGACACAGGCGAGCCCGCCGACCGCGAGGACGACCCCGAGCGCCGCGGCGCGTGTCACGGGCCGGCGCTGCACGAACCGCACCCAGCCGAGCACGAGTGCCGGCGCGAGGTACTCGACGAGCAGTGCGACACCGACGGGGATACGGGAGATCGCGGCGAAGTAGCAGGCCTGGACGCCCGCCACGGCGAGCAGTCCGAACCCGACGAGCAGGGCGGGGCGCCGCCGTACGAGAGCGCGATGGCGCACGGCCAGCGGCAGCATCACCAGGGCGGCGCCCGCGACCCGCAGCCACACCACGTGAAGCGGGTCGAGCCCCGCCTCGATCAGCGGCTTCGCCGCGACACCCGATCCGCCGAAGGCGACCGCCGACGCGAGCGCGAGGCCCAGCCCGACGCCCTTCCCACGGTTGTCCTGACTGCCCTGAGAGGTATGCACCGGCACATGATGACAGGCAACGACATGAGCGTCACCCCCAATGACACCTGTCTCAGCGATTGGACCGGCAGCCCCGGTCGCCACCGCCGACGTACGTCTCGACGTCGAGGCGGAACTCGCACGCGAACTCGTCCTCGACGTCGAAGGCGTTCTCGATGCGCAGAAGCAGCGTCTGGGCGTCCACGCCGGCCCGCCGCAGGACCTCGACGGCCCGCGACTGCGGATCGGTGACGATCGAGGCGAGCAGATCGAGACAGCGGGCCCGTTCGTCGCCCCGACGTTCGGCACGCCCGCACGCGCTCTCCATGGCTCCGGCCGCCACCGGTGACCAGCCCGCCTCGGCCACGACCCGCGACCAGCCCGCCCCGGCGACGACCGGAACCGCCCCCGAGTCCTCGACGCCGCTCTGCCAGCGCAGTCCGTAGCCGATGCTGCGCTGCACGAGATAGCCGAGCAGCCGGGCGACCTGCGGGGCGCCGTCGAAGACGGCGCGCACCTGGGGGTCGGCCTCCAGCAGCGAGTGCAGCAGATGGGCGGTGTCGATCTGTCGGTCGCCGTCCCGCAGCGCCCGCCTGCGTGCGCCGGAGACCACCGACGCCAGCTCGGCACCGAGCCTGGCATCGAGTTCCGTGCGGTGGGAGCCGCTCTCGGCGGCAGGTTGCTGGGGGATACGCGGTGGCACAACCCCTACCCCATCAGTCCCGGCGACCCGGGTCATCCTCGGTGGGCAGCATCTTCACGTCCCACACAGGGTGGGCTTCCGCGGGCACGTTCTCCTCCTTACGGATGACTTCGCACCGTTTCTCCCTCAGGTTCTCCCTCAGGGCGCGCGCCGCCTTGCCTCACGCCCCGCGCGCAACCACGCTGTTTCGGCCGTCGCCTTTCAGTGGCATGGAGCGCACGCGTGGGACCTGTTCGACGCGGCGGTGATGCGCCAGGTGGGCCGAGTTCACAATTCCTGACGGTTCATCAGTATTGAATGTTCCGAGGGCTGCGGCTACGTTCCGCGACACCGTAGCTGCGCCGGGCGCAGCGCCTGACACGAAGGGGTGGTCGCATGGCCGAAGTCAGCGCGGAAGCACGCATCGAGGCGCCTGCCGAGAAGGTCTGGGCGCAGCTCACGGACTTCTCCTCGTACGGCGAGTGGAACTCGACCCACACCAACTTCCCCAAGGGTGGCCCCGCCTCACTCGAGGTCGGCGGCACCTTCCAGGAGAACATGAAGCTCATGGGGTTCCCGGCCGAGGTCGAGTGGACCATCGAGGAACTGGAGCCCGCCCGCACCCTGGCCATCCGCGGGAAGGGTCCGATGGCGGTGACCGTCGCCACCCGCTACACCCTGACCCCCGACGGCGACGCCACCTCGGTGCGGATCGACGGGGAGTTCACCGGCGCGGCCGTCTCGCTGATGGCGGGCAAGCTCAAGGACTCGGCGACGGCCGCCCTCAACGAGTCGCTGCGGAAGCTGGCCGGACTGGTGACCTGAGTCCCGCTCCTGACCCGAGGCCCGCACCCAGCCCCCGTACATGGACAGGCGCCCCGCGGAAACACTTCCACGGGGCGCCGTCAGATACCACAGCATGCCCGTCAGTCCTCGTCGGCGAGGATCAGGTACAGCTTCTTGCGGGCTTCGTTGATGACCGCCAGCGCCTTGTCGCGCTGGTCCTTGCTGCCGGTCTTCCAGACCTGACCGAAGGCCTCCATGAGACCGAAGCCGGCCTGCCGGATCTCGTGCAGCGTCTCCCAGTCGACCCCGCGCCCGGCCTCTTCCCACGGCGCCTCGGGGCCCGCCTCGGCCGCTTCGCGGCCTTCGTCGGTGAGCGAGAACAGCTTCTTGCCGCCCTCCGCCGCGCTGGCGATGAGGCCTTCGTCCTCCAGCAACTGGAGGGTCGGGTAGACCGAACCCGGGCTGGGCTTCCATGCCCCGCCGCTGCGCTCGGCGATCTCCTGGATCATCTCGTAGCCGTGCATGGGCCGGTCCTTGAGAAGGGCCAGGATCGACGCGCGTACGTCACCGCGCCGAGCCCTGCCGCCCGGACCGCCCCGGCCGCCGCGCCGGCCACCCCAGGGGCCCGGCCCGAAGCCGAACCCGGGGCCGCCGGGGCCACCGCCCGGACCACCCGGCCCGAAGGGCCCGAAAGCCCCGCGCCGCCCTTCGAAACGGCCCCGGTCACGCGGACCGGGCCCACCGTGTCGGCCATGTCCACGTTCGAATCCAAATTCCTGTCCTTGGGGACGCATCGCCATCACTCCATTCGTTCGTTGATCGGTCGCGATGCGTCAACGATATATCGGAATAGCTCGCCTGACAACCCTCGAGGTCTGGGCAGGTCAGGGGGCTGGACGGCCACAACCGGTCCAGATCCACGGAATTGGCCTTGTCCCGCGGCCCACGCGGGCCGCTAGCGTCGGGGCATGCGGATTCGAATCGTCGACGCCTTCACCGACCGTCCCTTCACGGGCAACCCGGCCGGGGTCCTCCTTCTCGACCACGACACCTTCCCCGAGGAAAGCCGGCTCCAGAGCGTCGCCCTGGAGGTCAACCACGCGGAGACGGCCTTCGCGCACCGCCTCCCCGAGGGTGGCGACGCCGACTGGGCGCTGCGCTGGTTCACCCCCGTCACCGAGGTCGCGATGTGCGGGCACGCGACCCTCGCCACCGCACACGTCCTGCGCACCACGGGCGCCCACACGGGACCGGTGCGGTTCGCCACGCTCAGCGGCGTACTCATCGCCACGCCCCACGAGGACGGTTCCCTGACGCTGGACTTCCCCACCGCTCCGCTCACCCCGGTCGAGGTCCCGGACGGCGTCGCCGAGGCCCTGGGCGCCGAGCCGCTCACGACCTTCGACACCGGCCCGAACACCGGCGACCTGCTGATCGAGGTCGCCGACGAGAAGACGGTCCGGGGACTCACCCCCGATCACAAGGCCCTCGCCCGGTACTCGGAGCGGGGCATCATCGCCACCGCCCGCGCCGAAGACCCCTCCCAGGGCTACGACTTCCTCTCGCGCTGCTTCTTCCCGAACGTCGGCATCGACGAGGACCCGGTCACCGGCAGCGCCCACACCGCCCTCGCGCCCTACTGGTCCGAGCGCCTGGGCCGCCCCGTCCTCACCGGCCTGCAGGCCTCCCCGCGCTCCGGCCTCGTCCGCACCGAGCTGCGCGGCGACCGCACGCTGCTCACCGGCCACGCGGTCACGGTGATCGAGGGCGAGCTCCTCGCGTAGCGACGCACGGAAAAGCCGTACGAAAAAGGGGCGTACGACACTGCCGCACGCCCCTTTCGGACCCGTTCATGCTTTCGGACCCGCTCACACCGCCGCTCAGGCGGTAGGAAGCCAGCCCACCTTCCCCGCCAGCAGCGCGTATCCCACGAACGCCCCTATGTCGAGCAGCGAGTGCGCCACCACGAGCGGTCCGACCCGGCCCCACCGCCGGTACAGGTAGACGAAGACCACGCCCATCGCCATGTTCCCGATGAAGCCGCCGATGCCCTGATAGAGGTGGTAGGAGCCGCGCAGCACCGCGCTCGCCACCAGCGCGGTCCCCGGCGTCCAGCCCAGCTGCCCGAGCCGGCGCAGCAGGTACCCGACAACGATGACCTCCTCCAGTACGGCGTTCTGCACGGCCGACAGGATCAGGACCGGGTACTTCCACCACACGTCGGGCAGCGCTTCCGGCACCACGGTCAGGTTGGCGCCGAACCCCCGGGCCGCCAGGTAGAAGGCGATGCCCGTGCTACCGATCACCGCCGCGATCGCGGCCCCCCGCCCGAGGTCGGGCCAGGGCCGCGTACGGTCGAACCCGATCACACGCAGTCCCGTGCCCTCCCTCATCAGGAAGTGCGCGACGAGCGCGACCGGGACCAGGGCCGACGCGATGCCGAACAACTGCCAGGCCAGATCAAGCCAGGGGCGACCCGGCGCGGCCGAGGCGTTGAGGGTGGCCGCCTGGTCCTTGAGACCCCCCGGTTTGGTGACCGACCCGACAAAGCTGATCAGCGCGGACACTCCGCTCGCCCCGAGCGACAGGCCCAGGACCAGCAGTGTTTCGTCCCGGAAAATCCGTCGCGTCAGCCGCTCCTCGGGAAAAGAATCGGCCACCGACCCCGCCTCCACCTGCACTCCCGCCTCCAGTTGAGTAATCCCGCCGCATCCCCATCTTCGCCCCGCTAGGGTCTCGAAAGAAGTTGCGAAGATCGTGCGCGACAGGCCGTCGGGTGGACGGACGCCGTACGGGCGTACCTCCCCGTCGCCTTCTGCCTCACGGCCGTTTCTACGGCTTTCTCGCGACTCCGGCTCATCCAGGGAGGGCACCACCGTCATGGGACGTCACAGCTTGCCCGATGCGTACGGGGCGGGCGCGGCCGACCCCCGTCCACGCGCACGCCGCCGTACGGTGGCCATCGCGACGGTGTTGGTGCTCACGGTCGCCGCGGGCACGGCGGTCGCGGTCCGCGGTGGTCTGCTCTCCTTCGGCTCGTCCTGCCGGGACAACGCCGTACCGCTCAAGATCGCCGCGTCCCCTGACATGGCGCCCGCCCTCAGGGCCGTCGCCGCACACGCCCGCGCCCACAACATCACCTCCGACGGTCACTGCATCGCCGTGACCGTGACGGCGCGCGAGTCGTACAAGGTCGCGGACGCACTGAGGTCGGGCAACAAGTCCGACGTCCAGGCGTGGGTGCCGGACTCCGCCCTGTGGGTGACCCGGGTCAGTGGTGAGAGCAACGCGACGCGGGTGACCGCGGCGGGCAGCGTCGCGTCCTCGCCGGTCGGCGTCGCGATGGTCCCGTCGGCCGCGAAGTCGCTGGGGTGGCCCGAGAAGACGTACACCTGGACCGAGTTGGCGGGCGCCGCGCTGCGGGACGACCGGCTGAGGCTCGGTGCGGCCGACCCGGTGCGCAGCGCGGCCGGCCTGCTCGCGCTGACCCAGCTCAATACCGCCGCGGCCACCATCAAGGGAGGTGACACCCAGGTGGCCGCCATGGCGAAGACACTCTCCCAGCGCACGTCCGACAGCGACAGCCAGGTCCTGGACACCCTCCCGCGCGACACCTCCGGCACCGAGCAGGGCAATCCGCAACGCAACCAGGCGCTGATCCTCTCCGAGCAGTCGGCGTTCGCGTACAACTCCTCGGCCGGCGGCGGCGCCCGACTCGACCTCTTCTATCCCAAGGACGGGTCACCGCGGCTCGACTACCCGTTCACCCTGGTCGACGAGTCACGGCTGAGCACCGACACGAGCCGTGCCGCCCTTCGGTTCATGACACTGCTCGACGAGTCGGACGGGCGGCGGATCCTGGAGCGGTACGGGTTCCGCACGGACGACGAGAAGGTCTCGCCCGCGCTGGTCACCAAGGCCGGGGGGCGAGCCCCGCAGCCGTTCGCGCGCGCCGCGCTCGATCCCACCCCGGCGAAGGCGGTCGACGAGGCACTCGGCACGTGGACGATCACGGTGCAGAGCGCCCGGATCACCACGGTCGTCGACGCCTCCGCGTCCATGGCGCAGCCGGTGCCGGGCACCGGCCAGTCCCGCATGGACGTCACCAGGGCATCTCTGCTGCAGGCCCTCGCGACCTTCACCTCGGAGGACGAGATCGGGCTGTGGAAGTTCTCCACCCGCCTGGACGGCGACCGCGACTACCGGGTGCTCGTGCCCACGGAACGCCTGGGCGACCGCAAGGGCAACGGCACCCAGCGGGACAGGCTGTCGGCGGCGTTCAGCTCCCTGTCTCCCGTCCCGAACGGCGCGACGGGCCTGTACGACACCACGCTCGCCGCGTACAAGGCGGCCACCTCCTCCTACGTCAAGGGGAAGTTCAACGCGCTGGTGCTGCTGACCGACGGCGTCAACCAGGACCCGGGGAGCATCTCGCGCTCCGCCCTCGTCACCCAACTGCAGAAGCTCACCGACCCACAGCACCCGGTGCCGCTCATCGCCATCGCCGTGGGCCCGGACGCCGACAAGGCGGAGGTCCAGGAGATCGCCAAGGCGACCGGCGGCTCCGGCCAGCAGGTCAACGACCCCACGCAGATCCACTCGGTGATCCTCAGGGCGATCGTGGCGGCGGGCAGCCAGAACCAAGGCTGACACCCCCAAAAAAAGCCACCCCCCCACAGCCCGCCCGGGGCAGCGACGCGGGCCACCCCGCCCAGGGCGCACCGCCACACCCCGCTGGACCCGGCGCACCGGCGCGGGCGGCCCCACCCGGGCCAACCACCACAGCCCACCCGGCCCGGGGACAGTCCCGCGGACCAACCCGGTCCAGGGACAATCCCGCGGACCAACCCGGTCCAGGAACCCCCGCACAGGCCATCCGCCCCAGCCACACCCACGCGGGCCACCCGGCCGGCGACCGTGTCACCAGTGGCCCGGCCAGGGACAACCACTCGGGGCACACTCCTCCCCTGAACACCCACCACGAGCAGCCCACCCCAGAGACACCGCCGCAGGCAGACCGCCCCGATCAGCCCAGCGGTACCGGCTCCGGCAGTCCCACCGGCCAGGTGTGCACGGGCTCACCTAGGTGCATCAGCTCGCCGTAGCGCCGAGTCGTCGCGGCCAGCGCGGCATCCCTCGCGAGGCCCTTCTCCAGCGCCTGGTGGAACGTGGCCGCCTGCCAGGTCGCCCCGTTGGCACGCAGTCGGCACCGGTCCTCGATCACCCCCAGGTAGTAGTCCCGGTCGGCCGGCTCGACGCCCCACGCGTCCAGCCCCGCCGCGGCGAGCGGCAGCAGTTCGTCACGCACCAGGTGCACGGCCTCGACCTGCGCGGTGGTACCCCCGTACCGTCCCCGCCGCGGCCACTCCAGTCGCGCGTCGATGCCATGGCGGCAGGCCGCGTCGAAGTTGGCCGCTGCCGACTCGAACGGCAGCCGTGTCCACACGGGCCGCGCCTCCTCGGCGAGCGCCCGCACGACCCCGTAGTAGAACGCCGCGTTGGCGACGACATCGGTGACGGTGGGACCGGCGGGCAGCACCCGGTTCTCGACGCGCAGGTGCGGGACTCCGTCGGCGACGTCGTACACGGGCCGGTTCCAGCGGTAGACCGTGCCGTTGTGCAGCACGAGTTCGGCGAGCCTGGGAATGCCTCCGGCGTCGAGGACCGCGAGCGGGTCCTCGTCGTCGCTGATGGGCAGCAGAGGCGGGAAGAAGCGCAGGTTCTCCTCGAAGAGGTCGTACGCCGAGGAGATCCACCGCTCGCCGAACCAGGTGCGCGGACGCACCCCCTGCGCCTGGAGCTCGGGCGGCCGGGTGTCGGTGGACTGCTGGAACAGCGGCGGCCGCGACTCGCGCCACAGCTCACGGCCGAACAGGAAGGGCGAGTTGGCACCGATCGCGACCTGCACGGCGGCAACGGCCTGCGCCGCGTTCCACACGTCCGCGAAGCGCGCCGGGGTGACCTGGAGGTGCAACTGCACGGAGGTGCAGGCGGCCTCGGGCGCGATGGACTTCGACGTGCAGACGAGGCGCTCCACCCCGTCGATGTCGAGCACGAAGTCCTCGCCACGGGCGGCCACGATCTGATCGTTGAGCAAGGTGTAGCGATCGACGTCCGACAGGTTCGAGGAGACCAGGTCGTCACGGTCGAGCGTCGGCAGAATCCCGATCATCATGATTCCCGCGTCGAGTTCGCCGGCCTTTCGATGGGCATATGCGAGCGAGGTGTGCAGCTCCTCGGCGAGCCGGTCGAATACCCGTCCGTCCAATCGATGTGGGGCTATGTTGACTTCCAGGTTGAACATGGCAAGTTCTGTTTGAAAGTCCCGGCTCGCAATCCTTTCGAGTACTTGCGCATTCATCATCCTGGGCATGCCGTCGGGCCCGGCGAGATTCAGTTCGATCTCCAGCCCCATGAGATTCTTCGGGCGATCGAACCGCTTCTCCTCCAGCAGCCGCGCCAGCCCCGTCAGACACTGCCGGAGCTTGCCTCGGTAGTGCTGGCGATCGGACAGGTCGTACGACCCTGCCACGACCTTCTCTCCCATCGAAGCGTCCCTCCTCGAATGGGCAGGCCGATCCTCCGGCCCCTGCCGTCCCGGAGGATGATGCCCAGGCAACACGATCGATAACGCCCTGCACGGCCTCGTCGACCGCTACCCTGGTACCCGTTGTCCGGAGGCACATTCACGGGGCATGAACCAGAGCACGGTTTCAGCCTGACACGATCTCGTGAAAAACGCCGACGAGAATCGGCCGACCGCTCCGACAAAGCAAACCGAGGTCACCGACGGGCCCCGACGCAGAATCGGGATGAACGTCTCGTTTCGTCGACCGAATATCGCCTTGCTCTTCATATTCAGGACGGCTAGACGAAACACCATCTGAACACGTGTCGTATAAACTCCGCAAACGAGGCGGAGAGTTGGCGCTCGCGGTCCTAGGTCCTGTCGTCGAGGTGACGTGCGGCAGGCGACATCCTGTCGGCAGATCCAGACCCCTCGCCCCTCCGACCCGAGAGCTGACAGCGCCGTCCGCCCCCGCCCTCGCGCCACTGTGCCTGTCGAATGAGAGGCGACCCACCATGCCGCTGCATGTCCCCCCGGCTCCCTCGCCCGCCCTGCGCACCGTCCTCACGGCACTCGGTTCCCCCACCGCAGTCCGCGAGGCCCGCACCCCGTCCCTACGCATGGCCCAGGGACCCGTCACCCCCGAACTCCCTTTGCCCGTACACGTTCTGGACCGCATCACACCGGCCGGCGCCTCCACCACCCGGCTCGCCGGATGGCGTTTCCTGATCCGCTGCGGCGAGCGGTCGGTGGCCGCGGCCGACACCATGCTCACTCCCGACGGCTGGGCCTTCTCGCACTTCTTCGAAGGCCCCTACATCGCCTCCACCGAGCGCGCCCTGCGTCACGCCGAGAACATGGGCCAGCCGTACCAGCCGCGGCTGTTGTCCGTTCCCGAGCTCTACATGCTCACCCTCTGGCTGCACGGCGACTGCGCCGCGGACGGCGCCACCGGGCACCCGGCCGCCACCGATCTCCTGGTGCCGCTGGCGCCCGCGCCACCCGGTATCGCCGCGCATCGCCCGCACCGCGTCGCCGAACTCCTCCCGGTCCTCACGCACCGCCTCTCTCCCGCCCCACTGCTCAGCTCGCCCGCGTAATCGCGCACCCGGAGAAGCACACCAAGCGCATCACCCCGTGCCCCGCTACCGTTGTCCCGGTCGCGGGGCACGTTGACGCCCGAACCCGTCCGCTCGTTCGGGCCCCACAGCGCTCGTACGAGGGAGAACGCCCCCTCCACCCCGACCGGACTAGCCCCATCCGGCCACCACGAACCCCCCGAAGGGACCGTGTAGTTGGACTGAACCGTCCGCACGGGTGACGCGTCTCCAACCTGTGAGGAGCGCTGCTGCGAAATCCCTGCGGATTGACGCCCGTAGGGCAACACTGGGTTCCACACACACGCCACCGGGGGGCGGCCATGAACACTTCAAGCCGCGGGAAAGACACCACAGCCACCACTCAACTCTCATCCCAGCGAAAGATCCCATCCATGTGCCAGCACCAGCCACCGTGTCCGACAGCCGAATCAGCCGACCGGGAGTCCGCCCGCCTCGTGGCGCACCACCCGGAGCAGGGATGGAGCCTGCTGTGCAACGGCGTTCTGCTCTTCGAGGACACCGGTGAGCTCCTGCCCGACGGCCAGATCATCGCCCCGCACCGCCCCCAGGGCAGCGAGCACGTGATGACGGCCGCCTGAGCCGCACAACCGGGTGGCGGTGACCGCCACCCTGACATGGAGAGGGGCCGGCCCGGAGACGTGATCTCCGAACCGGCCCCGACGCGTATCCGAGGATGACTACTCTTCGTAAGCGTCCAGCGGCGGGCAGGAACAGACCAGGTTCCGGTCGCCGTACGCCTGGTCGATGCGGCGCACCGGCGGCCAGTACTTGTCCGCGGCCGAGACACCGGCCGGGAAGACGGCCTCCTCGCGGGTGTACGCGTGCTCCCACTCGCCGCCGAGCGCGGCAGCGGTGTGCGGCGCGTTGCGCAGCGGGTTGTCCTCGGCCGCCCAGACGCCCGAACCGACCTTGTCGACCTCCGCGCGAATGGCGATCATCGCGTCGCAGAAACGGTCGAGCTCGATCAGGTCCTCGGACTCGGTGGGCTCGATCATCAGCGTGCCGGCCACCGGGAAGGACATCGTCGGCGCGTGGAAGCCGTAGTCGATGAGCCGCTTGGCGATGTCGTCGACACTGACGCCGGTCGCCTTGGTCAGCGGACGCAGATCGATGATGCACTCGTGCGCGACGAGCCCGCCGGGACCGGTGTAGAGCACCGGGAAGTGCGGCTCCAGGCGCTTGGCGATGTAGTTCGCGGACAGCACCGCCACCTGCGTGGCCCGCTTGAGTCCCTCGCCGCCCATGAGACGGACGTACGCCCAGGAGATGGGCAGTATGCCCGCCGAGCCCCAGGGAGCGGCGGAGATCGGTCCCACGCCGGTCTCGGGGCCGGCCGCGGGCTGCAGCGGGTGGTTCGGCAGGTACGGCGCCAGGTGCGCGCGTACGCCGACCGGGCCCACGCCCGGACCGCCGCCGCCGTGCGGGATGCAGAACGTCTTGTGCAGGTTCAGGTGGGAGACGTCACCGCCGAAGTGGCCCGGCTTGGCGAGGCCCACCAGCGCATTGAGGTTGGCGCCGTCGACGTACACCTGCCCGCCGGCCTCGTGCACCTGCGCGCAGATGTCGGCGACATGCTCCTCGAACACACCGTGCGTCGAGGGGTACGTGATCATCAGCACCGCGAGCTGGTCGCGGTGCTGCTCGATCTTCGCGCGCAGGTCCTCGACGTCGATCTCGCCGTCCTCGGCGGTCTTCACGACGACGACCTTCATGCCGGCCATCACGGCACTCGCGGCGTTCGTGCCGTGCGCGGAGGACGGGATCAGGCAGACCGTGCGCTGGTCATCGCCGTTGGCCCGGTGGTAGCCGCGGACGGCCAGCAGCCCGGCCAGCTCGCCCTGGGAGCCCGCGTTCGGCTGGAGCGACACCTTGTCGTACCCGGTGACCTCGGCGAGCCGCTCCTCCAGCTCCTGGATGAGGGTGAGATAGCCCTGCGCCTGCTCGGCGGGCACGAAGGGGTGCAGCTGGCCGAACTCGGGCCAGGTGACCGGCTCCATCTCGGTGGTCGCGTTGAGCTTCATGGTGCAGGAGCCCAGCGGGATCATGCCGCGGTCGAGCGCGTAGTCACGGTCGGACAGCTTGCGCAGGTAGCGCAGCATCGCGGTCTCGGAGCGGTACTGGTGGAAGACCGGGTGCGTGAGGTAGTCGTCGGTGCGCAGCAGCGCCGCGGGCAGCGTGTCCTCGGCGACGGCGTCCAGGGCCTCGATGTCACCGTCGACGCCGAACGCGGTCCAGACGGCGCCCACCTGCTTGCGGGCGGTGGTCTCGTCGCAGGCGATCGACACGTGGTCGGCGTCGACGAGGTGGAGGTTGACGCCTCCGTTGCGCGCGCCCGCCACGACCTCGGCGGCCCGGCCCGGCACCCGCGCGGTCAGCGTGTCGAAGTAGGCGCCGTGCACGACCTCGACCCCGCCGGCCGTCAGGCCCGCGGCGAGGATCGTGGCGTACCGGTGCGTACGCCGCGCGATGGTCCGCAGGCCCTCGGGGCCGTGGTAGACGGCGTACATGCCGGCCATCACCGCGAGCAACACCTGCGCCGTACAGATGTTGCTGGTCGCCTTCTCACGGCGGATGTGCTGCTCCCGCGTCTGCAGGGCGAGCCGGTACGCCTTGTGTCCGTCGGCGTCCACGGAGACGCCCACCAGCCGGCCGGGCAGGCTGCGCGCGAACGTCTCACGCACCGCCATGTATCCGGCGTGCGGACCGCCGAAGCCCATCGGCACGCCGAAGCGCTGGGTCGTACCGATCGCGATGTCGGCGCCGAGCTCACCGGGCGGGGCGAGCAGCGTGAGGGCGAGCAGGTCGGCGGCGACCGTGACGACCGCGCCGAGCTCGTGCGCCTGCTCGATGACGGGCTTCAGGTCGCGCACGGCACCGGAGGCGCCCGGGTACTGGATCAGTACACCGTTGATCTCACGCCCGGCGATCTCGGCCGGGATGCCCTCGCTCAGGTCGGCGACGACGATCTCGACGCCGGTCGGCTCCGCGCGGGTCTCGATGACGGCGACGGTCTGCGGCAGGGTGTCCGCGTCGACCAGGAAGAGGCCCTTCTTGTTCTTGCCCATGCGCCGGGACAGCGCCATCGCCTCGGCGGCGGCGGTGCCCTCGTCGAGCAGCGAGGCGCCGGAGGTGGGCAGCCCGGTCAGCTCGGCGACGACGGTCTGGAAGTTCAGCAGCGCTTCGAGCCGCCCCTGGGAGATCTCCGGCTGGTACGGCGTGTACGCGGTGTACCAGGCCGGGTTCTCCATGACGTTGCGCAGGATCACCGGCGGCGTGAACGTGCCGTAGTAGCCGAGGCCGATCATCGAGTCGAGCACCTGGTTGCGGTCCGCGAGGGAGCGCAGCTCGGCCAGTACCTCGGCCTCGGTGCGCGCGCCCGGCAGCTCCAGCGCCTCGGCGTTCTTGATGACGTCCGGCACAGCGGCGGCCGTCAGCTCGTCGAGCGAGCCGTACCCGACCTGCGCGAGCATCTTGGCCCGCGCCTCGGGGTCGGGCCCGATGTGGCGCTGCTCGAAGGGGATTCCCTGTTCGAGCTCGGAGAGCGGAATGCGATGGGCGGTCATTGCGGAGGCCTCCTGGTCTGACACGACCTTCGAGGGGCACCACGGCGCGGGTACCCCGACGGCCTCCCCCTCTGTCATCTCAACCTGAGAGCTTCACCGGCCCGCCCGCTCGCTGCGACCCGGCTTTCACCGTCGGTGAGGGCGGAGGCCTTCGACACCCGCCCTGCTTTCCAGAGTGACCTCGTCCGTGCGGTACGTGTGCCTGAGAGATTCCGGGGAGGATTTGCTCCTTCGGCGCCTCCGATGATGTCTGGAGGACTCTCCCGCACGGGGTCAGCAGCCGCTTGCCAGCCTACCAGCGAGGACAACGCACGAGCTTTCGAGTGGCCACCTTCACGAATGTGCTCTTTTGTAGTGCTTACGGATGAGTTGCTAGCGAGTGGAGGGACCGTGCAGACCGACATCGATCCGCGCAACCTGATCGGCCGCAAGGCGCTCGACCGCAACGGCGCCAAGATCGGCACGGTCGACGAGGTCTATCTCGACGACGCGACCGGCGTCCCGGAGTGGGCCGCCATACGGACAGGCCTGTTCAGCAGGGACGCCTTCGTCCCCCTGGAGCCCAGCGAAGTCGTCGAGGGCACGCTGCGTGTCCCCTTCGACCACGCCCTGATCAAGGACGCCCCCGACTTCGGCGTGGGCCGCCACCTCTCCCCCGAACAGGAACTCCAGCTCTACCACCACTACGGCCTGGACGTGACACCCCCGCCCCCGCCCCCGGACCGCGACTTCGGCCGCCTGGCAGGCACGGACGAGGGTTGACTTCTCTGGATGGGGCCCAGCCGACGCGCCCCTTCAGGGGCGCGGGGAACTGCGCGACCAGCCACACACCGCCCGCAGCGCAAAGCCGACTTCACCCCCCACGGCGATCGCACACGGCCCCCCTCACCAACGGCAACGGATCAGCCAACTCCAACGCCACATCATCCGTACGAAACGTCCGCACACGCCCCGGCTCGGAGTAAGGCGTCTCGAACCGCACGGTCACCCTCCCGAGCCCGCTCCCCTGCACCCATCCGTGCCCGTACTCCACATGCCGCACGTCATGCCCCGCAGGCCACCGCCGCTCGGCAGGCGGCGCCTGCTCGGCGGCCACTTCCTCCGCCCCCTGCTCGTCCGGATGCTCCAGCACCGCCGACTCCCCCGCGGCGGCCTCGGCCTCCGCCAGCGCCTGAGCCTGGGCCTGGGCGAACAGGTCCTCCTGCGTGTAGTCGGCGAGCCCCGAGACGCCGACCCCCAGCAACCGCACGCCCCCGGTCGTGTCCACCGCCTCCAGAAGCCGCGCGGCAGCCTCCCGTACGACGCCAGGGTCGTCCGTCGGCCCCCGCAGCGTCTCGGACCGGGTCAGTGTCGAGAAGTCGTACCTCCGCACCTTCAGCACGATGGTCCGCCCGGACAGCCCCGCATCCCGCAACCGCCGCACACACCGGTCGGCGAGCCGCTGCACCTCCAGGCCGACGCGCATCCGGTCGTGGATGTCCACGTCGTACGTGTCCTCCACCGACACGGACTTCGTCTCCCGCTCGGCCACCACGGGCCGCTCGTCGTGCGCCAGCGCCATCGCGTACAGCGCGTGCCCGTGTGCCTTCCCCACCAGCCGTACGAGTTCGTCCTCGCCCGCCTCGGCGATCTCGTCGACCGTGGTGATCCCGGCCCGGCGCAGATGGTCCCCGGTGGCGGGCCCGACGCCCGGCAGCGTCCGCACCGACATCGGCCCCAGCAGCGCGCGCTCCGTCCCGGGTTCTATGACCACGAGACCGTCGGGCTTCGCCTGCTCCGAAGCGATCTTGGCGAGCATCTTGGACGCGGCGAGCCCCACCGAACCCGTCAGCCCCGTGACGGCCCGGATGTCCGCGCGCAGCTTCGCCCCGGCCAGCCGCGCGGAAGCCTCGTCCCAGGCCGCCGCCCCCGCCTCCAGATCGACGAACGCCTCGTCCAGGCTCAGCGGCTCCACCAGCGGCGACAGCGCCCCCAGCAGCCCCATCACCTGCTCGCTGACCTCCCGGTAGAGCGTGAAGCGGGGCACGAGATACGCGGCGTTCGGCGCCAGCCGCCGTGCCTGGGCCATGGGCATCGCCGAGTGCACCCCGAAGACCCGTGCCTCGTACGAGGCGGTCGCGACGACTCCGCGAGGTCCGAGCCCGCCCACGACGACGGCCTTCCCGCGCAGGCTCGGCTTGGCTGCCTGCTCCGCCGAGGCGAAGAAGGCATCCATGTCGAGATGCAGGATCGTGGGCGCGGTTCTCACATGTCCGATGCTGCCCTACGCCACTGACAATGCCTCCGCGGACCTCAGACGGCCCGATTGCGCCGGCGCGCCAGCTCGTCCGTCGGGTTGTGCCCGACGAGCGTCTCGCCCGTGTCCACACGCTCCCCGTGCAACTGCGAGAGCGCGCTCTCGACGTCCCGCCACACCACGCCCACGGCGATCCCGAAGACGCCCTGACCGCCCTGCAACAGAGCGTGGACCTCGTCGGGCGAGGAGCATTCGTAGACGGTCGCGCCGTCGCTCATCAGCGTCATCCGCTCCAGGTCCCGGAAGCCGCGTTCCCTGAGGTGCTGGACCGTGGTGCGGATGTTCTGCAACGACACTCCCGTGTCGAGGAACCGCTTCACGATCTTCAGGACGACGACATCCCGGAAGCTGTAGAGCCGCTGGGTCCCCGACCCGTAGGCGGGCCGCACGCTCGGTTCGACCAGACCTGTCCTCGCCCAGTAGTCCAGCTGTCGGTAGGTGATGCCCGCGGCGGCACACGCCGTAGGACCGCGGTAGCCGATCTCCTCGGCAGCCGCCCCACCCTCACCGGACTCACCGGACACCGCTGTCGGCCGCTGCGGAACGTGATCGGCCGCGCTGCCGTGAAGCGGGTACGGGCCGCTCTCCCCCAGACTTCGTCCGGGGGCACCCCCAGCCGTACCGTCGCCGCTGCTTCTCACGCCGACCTCCGTCCTTGACCTGCCCTCTCGACGGTAGGCAGTCACCGGGGGTGCGTCAACGATCGCCACACTCGGCACGCCGAGTGATAATCACCCTAGGAGTGGTTTCCCGTGTCCCACCGCGGGGAAAGGCTAGCCGAATGCTCTCGGAGCGGGCCGCAGCGCGCCACACGGGCCACGGGCAATTGCCGCCCCGGCGACCTGCGATCCAGCGGCTTACTCGATCCTTCGGCCTGCCAGGGGTGGGCGCCACGGCCGACTCCCGAGCCCGGGCGTCCGACCGCCCACCCGCGGGCGATCGGTCCCCTCACTGGCTGTTGGTCCCGAAGTCCTCGGGCGAGATCTGGTCGAGGAACTCGCGGAACTTCTCCACCTCGTCCTCCTGCTCGTCCGGGATCGCGATGCCGGCGTCGTCGAGCACACCGTCACTGCCGTAGATCGGCGTTCCGGTACGCAGCGCCAGCGCTATGGCGTCGGACGGACGGGCACTGACCTCGACCCCGCTGGCGAACACCAGCTCCGCGTAGAAGACCCCCTCGCGCAGATCAGTGATGCGCACCTCGGTGAGCTCCTGGCCGACGGCTTCCAGCACGTCCTTGAACAGGTCGTGGGTCAGCGGTCGCGCGGGGGCCATGCCCTGCTGGGCGAAGGCGATCGCCGTCGCCTCCCCCGGTCCGATCCAGATGGGGAGGTAACGGTCGCCTCCCACTTCACGCAGGAGCACGATCGGTTGGTTGGAGGGCATTTCGACCCGGACACCTACGACATCGAGCTCGTTCACACAGCAACCCTAGGCCGTGCCCGGGATGTTTGGGTAGTCGGGCACAGAACGGGGGGCCGATCCGGACGCCCACCGGGTACTTCGGGGGGTACTTCGGGTCAGGGCAGCCGGACGCCCAGCGCGGTCTGCACCAGCGCCGCGTGCAGCTTCACCGTGAGGCCCGCCAGCTCCTTCGTACGGGCCTCGGCGTGCGCCCTGGTCTGCGGATTGCGGTGGCGCCGCAAAGGGGCCACCACCTGGTCCACGAGCCCCGCGTCACGTTCGGCCGCGGCCTTCATCGCGCGCAAATGGCGTGGCTCGATCCCGAACCGCCCGAGCTCGACGACGAGCGCGGCGACCGTGACCGCCTCAGCGTCATATGCCCCGTCCGGAAGCGGGGCGAGGAGTCCGTATGACTCCCACTCCTGAAGCTCCTGCTCACCGATCTCGGCGGCGGCCAGCAGCTCCGCACGGCCCACCCGAGCCGCTGTGGGTGCCTCGACCTCCCCGAAGAGGTCACCGAGCCCACCGAACGGCTCCCCGTCGCCGGCGTCGCGCTGCCGCCCCACGGACGGCAGCCGCACCGGCTCCCCGCGCTCCAGAGCCTCCAGATGCTCGCGGATCACCTTCAACGGCAGATAGTGGTCCCGCTGCATCCGCAGTACGTGCCCAAGACGCTCGACGTCGGCCTGGCTGAACTTGCGATACCCCGAGGGAGTCCGCTGCGGCTCGATGAGCCCCTCCGACTCCAGGAACCGGATCTTGGAGATCGTGACTTCGGGGAACTCGTCGCGCAGCGT
The DNA here is from genome assembly GCF_007113425.2 of Streptomyces sp. RLB3-17. Lineage (NCBI taxonomy): Bacteria > Bacillati > Actinomycetota > Actinomycetes > Kitasatosporales > Streptomycetaceae > Streptomyces > Streptomyces sp. RLB3-17. Next base: position 2,531,671 of record NZ_CP041610.2, read on the forward strand.
GTTCAGCACCGAGCCGATGCTCATCAGCCCACTGTCCGCTGCGGCGGTACCGCTCCCGGCACCGCCGCTCGGTGATCGAAGCATGGACCTTCCTGAGGGTCCCCCCGGACGGAGTCCGGGGGAGGGTCAGATGCCTCGCTGGCTCGCGTAGAAGACCAGCCGGTACTTGCCGATCTGCACCTCGTCACCGTTCGACAGCGGGACCGAGTCGATGCGCTCCCTGTTGACGTACGTACCGTTCAGGCTGCCCACGTCGGCGACCGTGAACGAGCCGTCCGCGGCGCGACGGAACTCCACATGCCGACGGGACACGGTCACGTCGTCCAGGAAGATGTCGCTCTGCGGATGACGCCCGGCCGTGGTCAGGTCACTGTCCAGCAAGAAGCGACTGCCCGAGTTCGGACCACGGCGCACCACCAGGAGCGCCGAGCCGAGCGGCAGCGCGTCGACGGCCGCCTGCGCCTCCGGAGAGAGCGTCGGCATCTGCGTCTGGCCGGTGACCTCGGCATCGTAGGCCTCGAGGCCCGAGATGGAGATCGTGGACGTGGTCTCGGACGGACGCTCCGGGACCGCACCGGGTCGCAGCGGCGCACCGCAGTTGGAGCAGAAGCGGCTGTTCTCCGCGTTGCGGTTACCGCACCTCGTACACACCAGGGCCGACATGGACGGATCCTCCTGCCGCGGCTGCCCCCCAGGGGCATGGGACGCGTACGGATCGGAGGCGAACCCTCCACCCGCACTTGAGGCTGACGGTTCCCCGAAACCTATGCGTCCGGACTGGGCAGGGTCAACAGACGGCGCGCCCTGACCACCGGGAATGTCACCAACCTGGTCCCGGAACAGCGGGCGGTCGCTGCTCTGGCCCTCCGCGTCTCCATGGCGTGGTGCACGGTGTCGGGCAGTCGCGTTGTCGCTGCCCTCTCCTCGTGCGCTCTTGCCGAACAACTTCGCAAACAACTTCACGGGCGATTCCCCTTGACTGAAACAGACCCGCCCGTGGGGCAGGACGAACACTGATTGAACACACCGGTCGACCCGGACATCCTCACAACGTCCGTATCCACCAGACAGTTTCCACCACGCACCACCCATTCGGTGCGCCGACCCCCCGCAACCTCATGCCCGCGCCGGACGACGCCCATGCACCCCCGGTTCACTGCGAGGACGACCGAGCGTAGTCAGGCTGCTTCGCAGCCCGCAAGGCGTCCACAATGATCTTCGTCGCACGCTCCACCGTGACGGTGGCCTGCTCCTTCTCGAGAGTCTGCACCACACCTCCGGGGATGTTGAGCGCCGGCTCAAGGTCCTGCGGTTTACCGATGACCTTGAAACGATAGGGCTGGGTGATCTTGTTCCCGTCGACGCTCACGCCCGTGCCGGAGTCGGCCAGATAGGTGCTGGCGACGACCCGCACACCGTTCACCTGGATCGCCTCCGCACCGGCGGCGCGCAGCTCCTGGATCGCGTCAAGCAGCATGTCGGCCTTGACCGTCCCCTTCGTGTCGTTGATCGTCAGCGTGATGCCGGGTCCCTGCGCCGCCACCGTGCCCGCCAGAATGCCGAGTTGCTTCTCCTTCTCGGCGGTCTGCTTGCGGGCCTCCGCGGCCTGGTTCGAGCTGTTCTCCAGCTCGGTGCGCTGATCTTCGAGACCCTGCTTCTCGTCTTCTAGACGCTGCGTACGGTTGTCGAGTTCATCGAGGATGCGTACGAGATCTTCCTGACGCGCACCGCGCAGGGCGCTGCCGCTGTCGCTGTTGGAGGCCACCTGGACGGCCAGACCGAAGCCGAGGCCGAACAGAAGCAGGGCGACGATGAGTTGCGCACGCGTGACCCGCGGCGGCCACACCCCCTTCACCAGCCGCTGCCGGCCGGTCAGCGACGGCTCGTCCTTCTCGTCACGCTGCTCGGGCCCCGAACTCTCGGGAGCCGCGGCCGGGACCTCTTCGGGAAGCTCCCTGCGCAGCCGGTTCTCGGGTGTCTCGCCCTCGTTGCTCATCTGCCTCACGCCCGGAAGACGTGCCGGCGGATCGCCGCGGCGTTGGAGAAGATGCGGATGCCGAGGACGACCACGACGCCGGTGGAGAGTTGGGCGCCCACGCCCAACTTGTCGCCCAGGAAGACGATCAGTGCGGCCACGACCACGTTCGACAGGAAGGAGACCACGAAGACCTTGTCGTCGAAGATGCCGTCGAGCATCGCCCGCAGCCCTCCGAAGACGGCGTCCAGCGCCGCCACGACGGCGATCGGAAGGTAAGGCTCGACGACCGCCGGAACCTCGGGCCGGACCAACAATCCAGCCACGACTCCCACGACGAGGCCCAGTACGGCGATCACGATGTGCCCTTCTCTGTGCTCGGCTGTGCTGTACGTACGATCACACTCGGTGCGGCGGACAACTGGACGTCCTTCTCGACGGAAATGGCGGTCCGGATGCCGTAGTTCTCCTGCAGGGCGTGCAGATACAGGCCGTCGGCACCGTTCTGAAACCTGGTGCTGAGCCGTTCGCCGTCCCCCACCGCCAGCACCGTGTAGGGCGGCACCAGCGGCTTGTTGTCGACCAGTATCGCGTCACCCGCCGCCCTGATCGCCGACAGTGCCGTCAGCCGCTGTCCGTTGATCGAGACGGCCTCCGCGCCGGACTCCCAGAGCCCGTTGACGACCCGCTGCATGTCACGGTCGCGGACGCGCCCGGTGTCGGAGAACCCGCTGGTCTCCCGAGGATTGCCGTTGCCGCCCTCGGTGGCTTCCTTGGCGTCGTCCACGACGAGCTTCACCCCGGGCCCGTGGACGGCGACGGCACCCGACAGGACGCCCACCAGATCGGCCTGGCCGCTGCCCCCCTGTTTCTTCAACGCCTCGTTCTGCCGGGCGCTCACATCGTCGCGCAGGGTGTCGACGCTGCTTTCGAGCTTGTCCGCGGCCGCGGTCTCTCGCTCGACGCGGTCGATGAGTTCCTGGCGCTCCTTGGCGACGACCGGTGCCGCGATCCGCGCGTTCGCCGCACCCACGGTCACCACCAGGGCCGCGAGGACGAGACCGGCCGCGAGGCCCAGCTTCGCCCGCACCGTTTTCGGCATGCCGCCGGCACCCTCGGTCTGCCTACGGGCGGCGGCCTCGGCGTATCCGTCGTCGAGGCTGTGATCCATGACGTTGGTGAGCAGCGACATGGAGGCGTCCGGGCGCGGGGGGCGCGGAGGTGTGCTCCGAATGGGGGGCTGCTGCGGCATGCCGCACATCGTCGCACGTCGCGGGCGCTACCTCCGAATGGCCCCACCGGCGTGCCGGACAGGCCCCTTTGAGGGCACTTGTCCGGCACGCGCGTGTGCTGTCCGTTTCAGCGACCCGCGCTGTCCACGACGGCAGCCCACTCGTCGAGCAGGGCCTCCGCGGACGCGTCGTCGGGCCCCTCCGCCCACAGATGCGTCACCGCCTCGGCGGGGTCGGGAAGCACCATCACCCAGCGCCCGTCCGTCTCCACGACCCGTACGCCGTCGGTCGTGTCCACGAACCGGTCCCCGGCCGCCTCCACGACCCGGCGCATCACCAGGCCCTTGACGGCCCAAGGAGTGGCCAGGTCGCGCTTGAGAACATGCGCCCGCGGAATCCGCGCGTCGATCTGGCTCAGCGTGAGCTGCGTCCGCGCCACCAGCCCGATCAGTCGTACGAAAGCCGCCGCGCCGTCGAAGACGCTGCTGAACTCCGGAATGATGAATCCACCGCGCCCGTCACCGCCGAAGATCGTCGACTCCTCGCGTCCGACCCTCGTCAGATCGTCCGGAGACGTCGTCGTCCACTCCACCTGCGTCCCGTGGTACGCCGCCACCTGCTCGGCAATCCGCGTGGTGGTCACCGGCAGCGCCACCCGCCCACTGCGCCGCTCCGCGGCCACCAGGTCGAGCATGACGAGCAGGGCCCGGTCGTCCTCGACGATCCGTCCCTTCTCGTCGACGAGCGAGAGCCGCTCACCCACCGGGTCGAAACGCACCCCGAACGCGGCCCGCGCGGACGCGACGATCTCGCCCAGCCGCACCAGACCGGCCCGCCGTGTGTCCGCCGTCTCCGTGGGCCTGGATTCGTCGAGACCGGGATTGATGGTCAGGGAGTCCACACCGAGCTTGCCCAACAGACTGGGCAACACCAGCCCCGCACTGCCGTTCGAGGCGTCCACGACCACCTTCAGACCGGATTCGGTGATACCGGTGGTGTCGACATTCCTGAGCAGTGATCCGGTGTACGAGTCGAAGACGCTGGCCGGGAAGTGCAGATCCCCGATCTCCCCCGGGAACGCACGCCGGTACTCCTGCCGCGCGAACACCCGGTCCAGCTTGCGCTGCCCCCCTTGAGACAAGTCGGCACCCTGTCCGTCGAAGAACATGATGTCGACGGAGTCCGGTACCCCGGGCGTCGTGCGGATCATGATCCCGCCGGCACTGCCCCTGGCGGTCTGCTGACGAGCCACTGGCAGCGGTACGTTCTCCAGGTCGCGTACGTCGATGGCGCTGGCCTGCAGCGCCGAGATGACCGCTCGCTTCAGCGCACGGGCGCCTCGGGAGTGGTCGCGGGCCGTGGTGACGGTGGAGCCCTTCTTGAGCGTCGTCGCGTACGCCCCCGCGAGGCGCACGGCGAGCTCCGGAGTGATCTCCACGTTCAGGATTCCGGTGACACCGCGGGCGCCGAAAAGATGCGCCTGACCGCGCGACTCCCAGATCACCGAGGTGTTGACGAAGGCGCCGGCCTCGATGGTCTTGAACGGATAGACGCGTACGTTTCCCTGGATGATCGATTCTTCACCGACGAGGCATTCGTCGCCGATGACAGCGCCGTCCTCGATCCTCGCGGCCCGCATGATGTCGGTGTTCTTCCCGATCACGCAGCCCCGCAAATTGCTGTGCTGGCCGATGTACACGTTGTCGTGGACCACGGCCCGGTGCAGAAAGGCTCCGCTCTTGACGACGACGTTGGAGCCGACGACGGTGTGCTCACGGATTTCGGCGTCCGCTTCGACCTTGGCGTAGTCGCCGATGTAGAGCGGGCCCCGCAGTACGGCGTCGGGGTGCACTTCGGCGCCTTCGGCGACCCATACGCCCGGGGAGATCTCGAAACCGTCGATCTCGACGTCGACCTTGCCCTCGAGGACGTCGGCCTGCGCTTTCACATAGCTCTCGTGGGTGCCGACGTCCTCCCAGTAGCCCTCGGCGATATAGCCGAAGACCGGCTTGCCCTCCTTCATCAGCTGAGGGAAGACATCGCCCGACCAGTCGACCGAGACATCGGCCTCGACGTAGTCGAAGACTTCGGGCTCCATCACGTAGATACCCGTGTTGACGGTGTCGGAGAAGACCTGGCCCCAGGTGGGCTTCTCCAGGAAGCGCTCGACCTTGCCCTCTTCGTCCACGATGGTGATGCCGAATTCAAGGGGGTTCGGCACACGCGTCAGACAGACGGTGACCATCGCACCCTTTTCCTTGTGGAAATTGATGAGGTCAGTGAGATCGAAGTCGGTCAGGGCGTCACCGGAGATCACCAGGAAAGTGTCGTCCTTCAACGCCTCCTCGGCGTTCTTGACGCTCCCGGCAGTACCGAGTGGCTTCTCCTCATTGGCATAGGTGAGCTCCATACCGAGCTCCTCGCCGTCACCGAAGTAGTTCTTGACCAGAGAGGCCAAGAACTGGACAGTAACGACGGTCTCGTTGAGCCCATGCCTTTTGAGCAGCCGCAGCACGTGCTCCATGATCGGGCGGTTCACCACCGGCAGGAGCGGCTTGGGCATGCTTGAGGTCATAGGACGAAGGCGTGTGCCTTCGCCTCCGGCCATCACGACGGCCTTCATGTCGGAAGCGTCCTCCTTGAAGAGACGACGGTCTAGCCGACTTCACCCATCCTGATTGTCCCGCAGTTTTCGAGTGCGGGCCATCCGGGCACTTCAGCTGCCCTATCGGGCCGAGCTCAATCGGCCATGGCGTCCGCCCTGAGAAGCCGGCGGACCTGGACCACGTAGAGGACTCCTGCCCACCAATAGAGGGTTGTACCCCACCCGGCGAACGCCCATCCGAAAATCGCGGCGAGTGACGCGAGCCATCCGCTTCCGTCGCTGAGCAGCAACAGAGGGAAGGCGTACATCAGGTTGAAGGTGGCCGCCTTCCCGAGGAAGTTCACCTGCAGCGGCGGATAGCCGTGACGTCGGAGGACTGCCACGACCACCAGCAGAACCAACTCACGCGCCAGAAGCACAGCCGTCAACCACAGCGGCAGAATCTCCCGCCAGGTGAGCCCCACAAGAGTGGACAGAATGTAGAGCCGGTCCGCCGCGGGATCGAGCAGCCGGCCGAGGCTGCTGATTTGATTCCAGCGCCGCGCGAGCTTCCCGTCGAGATAGTCGCTGACGCCGCTCAGCATGAGCACGAGCAGTGCCCAGCCGTCACTCTTGGGACCGCCGAACTCGGGCCGGAGGATCAGCCACAGGAAGACGGGTACGCCGACGAGGCGCGCCATGCTGAGGATGTTCGGGATGGTGAGGACCCGGTCCGTCTGGACGCGGGTCTCCTGGACCTCCACCCGGGGGCCTCCTGTGGGGAACGAGCCAACGATGCCCCCTGACCTTACCCGCAGCGCTCGCGTCGAGGTGCGGAGGGGTGGCGGAGCCACCGCGAAAACAGACCTGACCCAGAACGCAGAAAACCCCCGTACCGATTTCCCGGTACGGGGGTTCTCCCTACAATTTGTTCGGCGGCGTCCTACTCTCCCACAGGGTCCCCCCTGCAGTACCATCGGCGCTGTGAGGCTTAGCTTCCGGGTTCGGAATGTAACCGGGCGTTTCCCTCACGCTATGACCACCGAAACACTATGAAACGGTAACTACCGCACCACACCCAGTGGCCCTGGGCATGGGGTTGTTCGTGGTTTCAGAACCAACACAGTGGACGCGAGCAACTGAGGACAAGCCCTCGGCCTATTAGTACCGGTCACCTCCAGCGGTTACCCGCCTTCCAGATCCGGCCTATCAACCCAGTCGTCTACTGGGAGCCTTAACCCCTCAAAGGGGGTGGGAATACTCATCTCGAAGCAGGCTTCCCACTTAGATGCTTTCAGCGGTTATCCCTCCCGAACGTAGCCAACCAGCCATGCCCTTGGCAGGACAACTGGCACACCAGAGGTTCGTCCGTCCCGGTCCTCTCGTACTAGGGACAGCCCTTCTCAATATTCCTACGCGCGCAGCGGATAGGGACCGAACTGTCTCACGACGTTCTAAACCCAGCTCGCGTACCGCTTTAATGGGCGAACAGCCCAACCCTTGGGACCGACTCCAGCCCCAGGATGCGACGAGCCGACATCGAGGTGCCAAACCATCCCGTCGATATGGACTCTTGGGGAAGATCAGCCTGTTATCCCCGGGGTACCTTTTATCCGTTGAGCGACGGCGCTTCCACAAGCCACCGCCGGATCACTAGTCCCGACTTTCGTCCCTGCTCGACCCGTCGGTCTCACAGTCAAGCTCCCTTGTGCACTTACACTCAACACCTGATTACCAACCAGGCTGAGGGAACCTTTGGGCGCCTCCGTTACTCTTTAGGAGGCAACCGCCCCAGTTAAACTACCCATCAGACACTGTCCCTGATCCGGATCACGGACCCAGGTTAGACATCCAGCACGACCAGAGTGGTATTTCAACGACGACTCCACAACAGCTGGCGCTGCCGCTTCAAAGTCTCCCACCTATCCTACACAAGCCGAACCGAACACCAATATCAAACTGTAGTAAAGGTCCCGGGGTCTTTCCGTCCTGCTGCGCGAAACGAGCATCTTTACTCGTAGTGCAATTTCACCGGGCCTATGGTTGAGACAGTCGAGAAGTCGTTACGCCATTCGTGCAGGTCGGAACTTACCCGACAAGGAATTTCGCTACCTTAGGATGGTTATAGTTACCACCGCCGTTTACTGGCGCTTAAGTTCTCAGCTTCGCCACCCCGAAGAGTGACTAACCGGTCCCCTTAACGTTCCAGCACCGGGCAGGCGTCAGTCCGTATACATCGCCTTACGGCTTCGCACGGACCTGTGTTTTTAGTAAACAGTCGCTTCTCGCTGGTCTCTGCGGCCACCCCCAGCTCAGAGTGCAAGACTCATCACCGGTGATGGCCCCCCTTCTCCCGAAGTTACGGGGGCATTTTGCCGAGTTCCTTAACCATAGTTCACCCGAACGCCTCGGTATTCTCTACCTGACCACCTGAGTCGGTTTAGGGTACGGGCCGCCATGAAACTCGCTAGAGGCTTTTCTCGACAGCATAGGATCATCCACTTCACCACAATCGGCTCGGCATCAGGTCTCAGACTATGTGCCAGGCGGATTTACCTACCTGACGTCCTACACCCTTACCCCGGGACAACCACCGCCCGGGATGGACTACCTTCCTGCGTCACCCCATCACTCACCTACTGCAGGTCTGGTCCGTCGGCTCCACCACTCCCCTTTGCCCGAAGGCTCCGGGGCGGCTTCACGGACTTAGCATCGCCTGGTTCAATGTTTGACGCTTCACAGCGGGTACCGGAATATCAACCGGTTATCCATCGACTACGCCTGTCGGCCTCGCCTTAGGTCCCGACTTACCCTGGGCAGATCAGCTTGACCCAGGAACCCTTAGTCAATCGGCGCACACGTTTCTCACGTGTGTATCGCTACTCATGCCTGCATTCTCACTCGTGAACCGTCCACCACTGCCTTCCGGCGCGGCTTCACCCGGCACACGACGCTCCCCTACCCATCACAGCCGCCGTTGGGCGTATTGCTGCAATGACACGACTTCGGCGGTACGCTTGAGCCCCGCTACATTGTCGGCGCGGAATCACTAGACCAGTGAGCTATTACGCACTCTTTCAAGGGTGGCTGCTTCTAAGCCAACCTCCTGGTTGTCTCTGCGACTCCACATCCTTTCCCACTTAGCGTACGCTTAGGGGCCTTAGTCGATGCTCTGGGCTGTTTCCCTCTCGACCATGGAGCTTATCCCCCACAGTCTCACTGCCGCGCTCTCACTTACCGGCATTCGGAGTTTGGCTAAGGTCAGTAACCCGGTAGGGCCCATCGCCTATCCAGTGCTCTACCTCCGGCAAGAAACACACGACGCTGCACCTAAATGCATTTCGGGGAGAACCAGCTATCACGGAGTTTGATTGGCCTTTCACCCCTAACCACAGGTCATCCCCCAGGTTTTCAACCCTGGTGGGTTCGGTCCTCCACGACCTCTTACAGCCGCTTCAACCTGCCCATGGCTAGATCACTCCGCTTCGGGTCTTGAGCGCGCTACTAAATCGCCCTATTCGGACTCGCTTTCGCTACGGCTTCCCCACACGGGTTAACCTCGCAACACACCGCAAACTCGCAGGCTCATTCTTCAAAAGGCACGCAGTCACGAGGCAAGCACAAGTGCTTGCCCGACGCTCCCACGGCTTGTAGGCACACGGTTTCAGGTACTATTTCACTCCGCTCCCGCGGTACTTTTCACCATTCCCTCACGGTACTATCCGCTATCGGTCACCAGGGAATATTTAGGCTTAGCGGGTGGTCCCGCCAGATTCACACGGGATTTCTCGGGCCCCGTGCTACTTGGGTGTTTCTCAAACGAGCCGTTGACGTTTCGACTACGGGGGTCTTACCCTCTACGCCGGACCTTTCGCATGTCCTTCGCCTACATCAACGGTTTCTGACTCGTCTCACGGCCGGCAGACCGTGAAAGAGAAATCCCACAACCCCACATACGCAACCCCTGCCGGGTCTCACACGCATATGGTTTGGCCTCATCCAGTTTCGCTCGCCACTACTCCCGGAATCACGGTTGTTTTCTCTTCCTGCGGGTACTGAGATGTTTCACTTCCCCGCGTTCCCTCCACATACCCTATGTGTTCAGGTATGGGTGACAGCCCATGACGACTGCCGGGTTTCCCCATTCGGAAACCCCCGGATCAAAGCCTGGTTGACGACTCCCCGGGGACTATCGTGGCCTCCCACGTCCTTCATCGGTTCCTGGTGCCAAGGCATCCACCGTGCGCCCTTAAAAACTTGGCCACAGATGCTCGCGTCCACTGTGCAGTTCTCAAACAACGACCAACCACCCATCACCCCGAACCTTCCGGTTCGAGTGCACTGGGGCCGGCACTGAAGGCAGCCAATCGGCCATACCCTCAGACACCCAACAGCGTGCCCGGCACCCTCGCCGCTTCCCTCATTCGTTCCACGCCCCGAAGAGCAGTACTGGAAGGAGAAGACAGTCAAGTGCGCCGAATAATCAACGTTCCACCCATGAGCAACCACCGTCGAACGTGTGCCGACGTAATGGCCCTGGACCACCGGGCAAGCCCGGCAGCCTAGATGCTCCTTAGAAAGGAGGTGATCCAGCCGCACCTTCCGGTACGGCTACCTTGTTACGACTTCGTCCCAATCGCCAGTCCCACCTTCGACAGCTCCCTCCCACAAGGGGTTGGGCCACCGGCTTCGGGTGTTACCGACTTTCGTGACGTGACGGGCGGTGTGTACAAGGCCCGGGAACGTATTCACCGCAGCAATGCTGATCTGCGATTACTAGCAACTCCGACTTCATGGGGTCGAGTTGCAGACCCCAATCCGAACTGAGACAGGCTTTTTGAGATTCGCTCCGCCTCACGGCTTCGCAGCTCATTGTACCTGCCATTGTAGCACGTGTGCAGCCCAAGACATAAGGGGCATGATGACTTGACGTCGTCCCCACCTTCCTCCGAGTTGACCCCGGCAGTCTCCTGTGAGTCCCCATCACCCCGAAGGGCATGCTGGCAACACAGAACAAGGGTTGCGCTCGTTGCGGGACTTAACCCAACATCTCACGACACGAGCTGACGACAGCCATGCACCACCTGTACACCGACCACAAGGGGGGCACTATCTCTAATGCTTTCCGGTGTATGTCAAGCCTTGGTAAGGTTCTTCGCGTTGCGTCGAATTAAGCCACATGCTCCGCTGCTTGTGCGGGCCCCCGTCAATTCCTTTGAGTTTTAGCCTTGCGGCCGTACTCCCCAGGCGGGGAACTTAATGCGTTAGCTGCGGCACCGACGACGTGGAATGTCGCCAACACCTAGTTCCCACCGTTTACGGCGTGGACTACCAGGGTATCTAATCCTGTTCGCTCCCCACGCTTTCGCTCCTCAGCGTCAGTAATGGCCCAGAGATCCGCCTTCGCCACCGGTGTTCCTCCTGATATCTGCGCATTTCACCGCTACACCAGGAATTCCGATCTCCCCTACCACACTCTAGCTAGCCCGTATCGAATGCAGACCCGGGGTTAAGCCCCGGGCTTTCACACCCGACGTGACAAGCCGCCTACGAGCTCTTTACGCCCAATAATTCCGGACAACGCTTGCGCCCTACGTATTACCGCGGCTGCTGGCACGTAGTTAGCCGGCGCTTCTTCTGCAGGTACCGTCACTTTCGCTTCTTCCCTGCTGAAAGAGGTTTACAACCCGAAGGCCGTCATCCCTCACGCGGCGTCGCTGCATCAGGCTTTCGCCCATTGTGCAATATTCCCCACTGCTGCCTCCCGTAGGAGTCTGGGCCGTGTCTCAGTCCCAGTGTGGCCGGTCGCCCTCTCAGGCCGGCTACCCGTCGTCGCCTTGGTGAGCCACTACCTCACCAACAAGCTGATAGGCCGCGGGCTCATCCTTCACCGCCGGAGCTTTTAACCCACCCGGATGCCCGGGCAGGTGTTATCCGGTATTAGACCCCGTTTCCAGGGCTTGTCCCAGAGTGAAGGGCAGATTGCCCACGTGTTACTCACCCGTTCGCCACTAATCCACCCCGAAGGGCTTCATCGTTCGACTTGCATGTGTTAAGCACGCCGCCAGCGTTCGTCCTGAGCCAGGATCAAACTCTCCGTGAATGTTTTCCCGTAATCGGGACGACACCACGAGAGCGGAACCGAAGGGAGGAATAATCCCCTCGGTTCACAGCGTCCTCGCTGTGCGCCCACCGAGACCATGCCCGGCAGGACTTTTTCAAAGGAACCTCGCCCCGACCGATCGGCCGGAGACGGGGTATCAACATATCTGGCGTTGATTTTTGGCACGCTGTTGAGTTCTCAAGGAACGGACGCTTCCTTTGTACTCACCCTCTCGGGCTTTCCTCCGGGCGCTTCCCTTCGGTCCTGCTGTCCTGCTTTGTTCTTGCGTTTCCGACTCTATCAGACCGTTTCCCGATCCGATTTCCTCGGTGCTTTCCAGGTTTCCGCTTTCGCGTTTCCCTTTCCGGCGGTCCAAACACTATCAGCGATTTTCCGTCTCTCTGACCACGGCTCTGCGGACATGCAGAACCAGACCCCGAGATAGGATCTGACAAGTTGGGTGCTGCCAGGCAAGGACGCTTGGTCGCGTCGCTCGGCCTCAAGCAGGAGTACGACTCTACATGGGGGTTTGGAGCGCGCGCAAATCGTTTGCGCGGTGTTCTAGGGCCGCCAACCGGGACCTCTCATGCGGAACCGGCAGTTCGTATGACATACCCTGCTCAACAGTGCGCCGTCCGGTACAGGCAGTGACGGCCCATATGAATCTCCACCCCTGGGAGGCTTCCCATGACCATCGTGACGTCCCCTCTTGCAGGACGCACCATCGGACTCGCCGCGGTACCGGATCCCGTCTTCTCCGGAGCGATGGTAGGCCCCGGCACGGCGATCGACCCCGTGCGTGAGCCCGGGGAGGCTGTCGCCCCCGTGGACGGGGTGATCGTCTCGCTTCACCCTCATGCCTTTGTCGTCGTCGACGCAGAGGGCCATGGCGTGCTCACGCACCTGGGCATCGACACAGTGCAGCTCAATGGCGAGGGCTTCGAGCTCCTCGTGAACAAGGGTGACACCGTGACGCGCGGTCAGGCCGTCGTGCGCTGGAACCCGGCTGCCGTCGAGGTGGCCGGCAAGTCCCCGATCTGCCCGATCGTGGCACTCGAGGCAACAGCCGACTCCCTCGGTGATCTCCGCGAGGACGGCGATGTGAAGGCCGGCGACGCCCTTTTCAGCTGGCAGTGACATCAACAGCGCTGCCGTCATAGACGGCAGGTTCGAAAACCACCGCGGCGGCGGGACGCGCCGCACTACCGGAGACGGGTGAGATGGAGACAACGCTGCGAGGCGTCGGCGTGAGCCACGGTGTGGCGATCGGCGAGGTTCGGCACATGGGAACGGCGGTGCTTGAGCCGCCTGCCAAGCAGATCCCGGCGGAGGACGCGGAGCGCGAACAGGGGCGCGCCCGTAAGGCCGTCGAGGCTGTGGCGGCCGATCTGATGGCGCGCGGCAATCTGGCGGGGGGCGAAGCCCAGGCGGTGCTCGAGGCGCAGGCCATGATGGCCCAGGACCCCGAGCTGATGGCGGACGTGGATCGGCGTATCGCGGTCGGCAGCACGGCCGAGCGTGCCGTCTATGACGCGTTCGCCTCCTATCGCGCGCTGCTGGCGGGTGCTGGCGAGTACCTCGCCGGTCGAGTGGCCGACCTCGACGATGTGCGGAACCGTATCGTCGCCCGGCTGCTCGGGGTGCCCATGCCGGGTGTCCCCGACAGCGACGAGCCGTACGTCCTTATTGCTCGTGACCTTGCGCCCGCGGACACCGCGCTGCTCGACCCCACCCTCGTCCTCGGCTTCGTCACCGAGGAGGGCGGGCCGACCAGCCACAGCGCGATCCTGGCTCGGGCGCTCGGAGTGCCCGCCGTCGTCGCGCTCCCCGGCGCCGGAGAGCTCGCCGAAGGCACGGTGATCGCCGTGGACGGCAGCACCGGTGAGATCTTCGTGGAGCCGAGCGCCGAGAAGCGGGCGCAGCTGGAGGCCGCGGCGGCCGAGCGCAAGGCGTCGCTGTCGGCCTCGACCGGACCGGGTGCCACCTCCGACGGACACAAGGTGCCGCTGCTGGCGAATGTCGGCGGTCCCGCCGATGTGCCGGCCGCCGTCGAGGCCGGGGCCGAGGGTGTCGGTCTGTTCCGCACCGAGTTCCTCTTCCTGGACGACAGCAAGCGGGCGCCGTCCGAGGAGAAGCAGGTCGAGGCGTACCGGCAGGTGCTGGAGGCGTTCCCCGAGGGGCGTGTCGTGGTGCGGGTGTTGGACGCGGGCGCGGACAAGCCGCTGGAGTTCCTCACTCCGGCCGACGAGCCGAACCCGGCCCTGGGTGTACGGGGTCTGCGCACCCTGCTCGACCACCCCGATGTCCTGCGAACGCAGCTGACGGCGCTCGCGAAGGCCGCGGAGGGGCTGCCGGTCTACCTCGAGGTCATGGCACCGATGGTCGCCGACCGCATCGACGCCAAGGCGTTCGCGGACGCGTGCCGTGCCGCCGGGCTGAAGGCGAAGTTCGGCGCGATGGTGGAGATTCCGTCGGCCGCGCTGCGGGCTCGCTCGATCCTCCAGGAGGTCGAGTTCCTGTCGCTGGGGACCAATGACCTCGCGCAGTACACCTTCGCCGCCGACCGGCAGGTGGGCGCGGTGTCCCGCCTGCAGGACCCGTGGCAGCCCGCGCTGCTCGACCTGGTCGCCGTGTCCGCCGAGGCGGCGAAGGCCGAGGGCAAGAGCTGTGGTGTCTGCGGTGAGGCCGCATCCGATCCGCTGCTCGCGTGTGTGCTGACCGGTCTGGGGGTCACCTCCCTGTCGATGGGTGCCGCGTCCATTCCCTATGTCCGGGCGACGCTCGCCAAGTACACGCTGGCGCAGTGCGAGCGTGCCGCCGCGGCGGCACGTGCCACGGACACGGCCGACGAGGCGCGCACGGCGGCCCAGGCGGTGCTCTCCGGCGAGTAGCCGGGACCGTTCGTCGCGCGAAGGTCGCTCAGGGGCGCTCCACCTGCGGGTGGGGCGCCCCTTCGCGTTCAGTGCGTGTGGCCTGTCGCCTCCTCTCCGCCGCCGAGGTCGGGAGGTACGCAGTAGTCGACGCCTGACTCCGGGGAGACGAGGTCTCCGGATGTGACATCGGTGCAGTAGGCGTCGAAGACCTCGCCTGCGGTGAGGGGTTGCAGGCCTTCTCCGCGCAGTCGCCATCCGTAGACGCGGTCGGTCGTGTCGGGGGCGGTGGTGCGCATGACGAGTCCTCCGGCGCTGCCGGTGGCGAGGCCCAGGGCCAGGACGGTGGTGAACTCGAGGGCTTCCGCCTCGTCGAGGCGGGTGGTGCCCTCGGCGTCGTCGTCCGCCCGCAGCACCGCGACGAGTGTTTCTGGTGCCGCGGAGACGCTGCACACGAGTTGGCGCTCGCCGGGGCTCGCGGTGTCGAGGACGCGGGTGAGCAGGTGGGAGGCGCGGGCGAAGGACGCGCGTCCGATGTCCTCTCCGCAGGACGCGCAGTTGCCGATGCGGGCCAGAAGCGTGGTCGCGTACTCCCAGGTCGCCTTGCGGACGGCTTCGTCGACGAGGTCGGGGACGAGTTCGGCGAGGGGCTGCCCCTCGTACGCGACGGTGGGGCCGGTGGCGGCGAGTTCGGCGGTGAAACGTGTGCGGCTGGCGGCGGTGTCGGGTTCCAGGCCGTTGTGGGCGCAGAACTCCGCGTACTCCTCGGGGTCGAAGAGCGCGACCGTGGTGTGGCTGCCTTGGGCTGCCAGGGTCCTGAGCAGGGATTCCACCTGCTGGAGGTAGGTCGTGTGGTCGTTGAACGTGAAGGTGCGGTAGCGCCGCATCGCCGTGAAGTCGTGCTCGTCGGTCAGCAGACCGATGGTGCCGGCGATTTCACGGCGCAGGACGCGTCGCATGGTCTGGTGCTCGGTGTGCGCCATGTTTCCCCCTGTGCGCAGTCGATCAATGCTCACTCACAGTAACCGGCGGCACTGACAACGCGGTGCGGGAGAGCTGGTCGCGCACCAGGTGGTGCTGAAACACGCAGGTCACGGCGATGGTCGCGCCGAAAGCCGTCCAGCCGAGGGGGCCGGTCGCGATGGCCGCGGTGACGGCGAGTGGTCCGATGCTGCGCTGGACGGACTGCGCCAGTCCATGGACGCCCAGGTAGGCGCCCTGGGCCGTCCCGGGCGCGAGGGCGACGGAGAGTTCCCAGGAGACGGTGGCGTGCAGCATCTCCGCCACGGTGAAGGCGACGGCCGAGGTCGTGAGGAACAGCGTGGCGGTGAAGGCTCCGCCCGTGGCCGAGAGCGCCATGGCGACGCCACCGAGAGCGAAGGCGGCGGAGAGGGGGAGGAGCAGGGAGCGCGCGGCGGCCGTCGTGGCGCCGAAGCGGGCCAGGGGGACCTGAAGGGCCACGACCATCAGGTTGTTGAGAACCATGAGCAATGGGGCGAGGCCGTGAGGGGCTTGGTCGGAGTGGGCGATCCAGAGCGGCAGGCCGACCTTGAACACGGCGTCGTCGAGGAAGAGGACGGTCTCGGTGGCGACGTACGCGAGATAGCCGCGGTCGCGCCAGGGGTTGGCCGGCCTGGTGGTGGGGGCGGGGTCCTTGGACGTGGCGATCGTGCGTGCGGGGGACGGCGGTTCGGCGCAGCGCGCGGTGAGGAGCGCGGCGGCGACGAACGACAGCGCGTCTCCTGTCAGGAGCCACTGGTAGGCGGTGGTCGTCCCGATCGTGAGAGCGGCCGCGGCGGTGAGGCCGCCCAGGGCCCATCCGGCGTTGGCGACGGTTCTGGTGACGGCCTGGTAGTGGACGCGGTCGGGTCCGGAGACGCGGGTGGCGTACAGCTTGGTGAGGACGTTGGCGGCCCGGTCGCCGAAACTGCCGGCGGCCGAGAAGGCCAGCAGCAGGGCGTAGTTGTCGGTGGTGAGCAGGGCGAGGGAGGCCAGGGCCCGCAGCATCTGCAGGGAGATCAGGACGCGGGTGAGGGGCAGGCGGTCGGCGATGCGGCCGCCGAGCGGTGCGCCGGCGATGCCGATGGCCCCCGAGACCGCCGCGAGGGTGCCGACCTGGGCCACGGACAGGCCGGTGACGTAGGTGAAGTACAGGACCGACACGGCTGCCCACAGGCCGCTGCCGGTCCGGTCGACGAGGGCGATCCAGAGCATTCTTCGACCGTCGGGGCCTCCTGGAATGCGTGTCGACCATGCGGCTGCGCGGCTGATCGGTCCCACCGTCCCCCCTTGCTTGGACTTATGTATTGATACATACTTGGTAACGTGGCAACACAATATGGGATCAGTGGCGCGACGGCCAAGGGAATTGCCTCGTCCGTCGAACGAGGCGTGGCCGAAGGCGCGTTGGGGCCGGGAGCGGCGCTGCCTCCGGTGCGCAGGCTTGCCGACGAGCTCGGGGTGAGCCCGGGGACGGTCGCGACGGCGTACAAGGAACTGCGGCGGCGCGGGATCGTCGTGACGCGCGGGCGAGGCGGGACCGTGGTCGCCGCGGCTCCCTCGGTGGCGTCGCGGCGGCCACCGAAGGTGCCGGACGGGCTGCGGGACCTGGCGGGTGGCCATCCCGACCCTCGGCTGCTTCCGCACCTGGTGCCGCCCTCGCGGCTCTCCCCCGGCGCGCGGTCCCACCGCAGCATGCCGCGTCTGGCGCGGTTGGAGGACGCCGTGCGCGACTGGCTGCGACCGGACGGGGTGCCGACGGAACACGTGACCTTCGCGCACGGCGCGCTCGATCTGATCGGGCGGCTGCTGTCGGTGGAGTTGCGTCCCGGTGACACCGTCGCGATGGAAGACCCCGGCTATCACCATCTGCTGGACCTGGTCACGGCGCTGGGGCTGCGTACGGTCCCGGTGGCCGTCGACGACCAGGGGATGCGACCCGAGGCCCTGGGCGACGCGCTACGGGCCGGCGTACGAGCGGTGGTGTGCAGTCCACGGGCGCAGAATCCGTACGGCGGTTGCTTCTCGGCGGAGCGCCGGGACTCTCTGGTCGCCGTACTCCAGGAAGAGCCCGATGTGCTCGTGGTGGAGAACGACCATGCGTCCGCCGTCGCCGATGCGCCTCTTCATGCGCTGGCCGCGGGCGGCCTTGAGCGCTGGGTGCACGTGCGGACCGTGAGCAAGTTCCTCGGGACGGACCTGCGGTGGGCGGCTGCGGCCTGCGATCCGATCACGCTGGCCCGGCACGACGGCCGGATGCTGCTCACCTCCGGCTGGGTCAGTCACCTGCTCCAGGAGACGGTGTACGAGCTGATGACGGACGACGACACCCGCGCGTTGGTCGCCCGCGCACAGGACACGTACGCGCTGCGGCGCAACGCACTGCGACACCAACTCGCGGAACAGGGGATCCCGTCCCATTCCGTGAGCGGATTGAATGTCTGGGTACCGGTGCGCGACGAGTCGGCCGTCGTCAACGGGCTGCGGTCCTACGGATGGTGGGTCGCTGCGGGTGCGCGGTTCAGGCTCGCTTCCGCGCCCGGTGTACGGATCTCGGTCGCGGAACTCGAACCCTCCGACGCGGTGCGCCTGGCCTCGGACTTCGCTGTCGTGCTCGACGAGTCCGAGGCCACCTACGGAGGTTGATCAGCCGCGCTTGCGGGCCAGCTCTTCGTAGAAGTGCAGCAACTCGACGTTGTCCACGGAGCCGACGTTGACCGCCTTCTCCAAAGGGGCTCCCTGGAGAAGGCGCTTGACCGGAACCTCGATACGTTTGCCCGTGAGGGTGTGCGGGACGCCGGGCACCTCGATGACCTCGTCGGGGACGTGGCGCGGGGAGAGCTGTTCGCGGATGGTCTGCTTGATGCGGTTCAGGAGGGCCTCGTCGAGCGCGGCGCCGGGGGCGAGGTGGACGAAGAGGGGCATCCAGTAGCCGCCGTCGGGCTGTTCGACACCGATGACGAGCGACTCCTTGATCTCGGGGAGGCGTTCGACGGCTTCGTAGATGTCGGCCGACCCCATGCGCACGCCCTGGCGGTTGAGCGTCGAGTCCGAGCGGCCGTGGATGACGACGGAACCGCGCGAGGTGACGGTGATCCAGTCACCGTGGCGCCACACTCCGGGATAGGTGTCGAAGTAGCTGTCGTGGTAGCGGCTGCCGTCGGGATCGTTCCAGAAGCGGATGGGCATGGACGGCATCGGGTTGGTGACCACCAGCTCACCGACTTCGTCGATCAGGGGCTTGCCGGCGGGGTCCCAGGACTGGAGGTCGGTGCCGAGACCGGGGGCCTGGAGTTCCCCGATGTACACCGGGAGCGTCGGCACCGCTCCCGCGAAGCAGGAGCACACGTCCGTGCCACCGCTGACGGAGGCGATCCACAGATCGTCGCGGACCTCATCGTGCAGCCAGCGGAAGCCGTCGGGCGGCAGGGGCGAGCCGGTCGTCGCGACGCACCGCACACGCGTGAGGTCGAAGTCCTGGGACGGGTGGACGCCCGCCTTGCGGCACGCCATCACATACGCGGCGGAGGTGCCGAAGAGGGTCGCTCCCGTGCGCTCGGCGATCCGCCACTGGGCACCCGTGTCCGGGTATCCGGGGCTGCCGTCGTAGAGGACGATCGTGGTGCCCGTGAGCAGGCCGGAAACGAGGAAGTTCCACATCATCCAGCCGGTGGACGTGTACCAGAAGAAGCGGTCCTCGGGGCCGAGGTCGCAGTGCAGGCCCAGTTGCTTGAGGTGCTCGACCAGGATGCCGCCCTGGGACTGGACGATGGCCTTGGGGAGGCCGGTCGTGCCGGAGGAGTAGAGCACCCACAAAGGGTGGTCGAAAGGGACCTCTTCGAAGACGGGCGGCACGTCCGCAGAGGTCAGCTCGGACCAGTCCAGGGCGCCTTCGGGGGCTTCGGTGCCGAGCAGTGGGATGTGGACGACGGCGCGCAGGGTCGGCAGTTCGCGGCGCAGCTCCGCGACCACGTCACGGCGGTCGTGCTCCTTGCCGCCGTAGCGGTAGCCGTCGACCGTGAAGAGCACGACGGGTTCGACCTGCTGGAAGCGGTCGAGGACGCTGCGCGCGCCGAAATCGGGGGCGCAGGACGTCCACACGGCCCCTACGGCGGCCGTGGCGAGGAGGGCGGCCACGGCCTGCGGAATGTTCGGGAGATAGCCGCTGACGCGGTCCCCCGGGCGTACCCCGAGGGCGCGCAGCTCGGCGGCCAGGGAGCCGACCTGACGGCGCAGCTCGGACCAGCTCACCGGGGTCGGCTCGTGGGTCTCGTCGACGTACAGGAGCGCTGGTTCGTCCGTGCGGGTCTCGGCCGCGCGCAGGGCGTGCTCGGCGTAGTTCAGGGTCGCCCCGGGGAACCATTCGGCGCCGGGCATCGAGCGGTCACCGAGCACGCGCGCGTAGGGGGTCGAAAACCGTACGTCGAACCACTCGGTGACGGCCTTCCAGAACGTGCCCAGTTCCCGTACCGACCAGCTGTGCAGTGCCGGGTAGCCACCGTCGGACGGGGCTCCGTGGTGCTCGGCCGCCCAGGCCTGGAACTTGGTGACCTGCGCCTGGGTGACTCGCCCTGGGTCGGGCTGCCAGAGCGCTGAGGGGTTCGCGGTGGACATGAATCGGCTCCCGGACTGTGTGCGTCGGTCGCGCACGAGCTGGGGTGTGCGCGCACGCGGCTGACACGGACGATGCCATGTGATCGACTTCCGCACCAGGGTGCGCCGCAGATGGTCGTCCGCGTGAAGATGTGCCCCCGTCGCGGGTGAACGGAAGTTGAACGACTCACTCATTTGGCGCAGGCAATGGCAGGGTGAGCAGCATGGACGGTCGTGACCTGGTGCGTTCGGTGAAGACGGTCGGTTCGACGGGGGCGGCCCAGGGCTTGCGTACCGTGCGGGCCGCATGGCGAAGGAGGCGTGCCGACGCCACTGGGCTGCCGCGGCGGGGGGCCGAGCGCGCGCGGGTGCCCGGCCCGGTGCAGGCGGCGGAGCCGGGGCCCGGGGGTGGGGTCATCAGGTTCACACGGTCCGAATTGCGGATCACGGTCGCGGTGAGCGGGGCGGTGTTCTGGGGCTGGGACGGGGCCGGTCCTGAGCCGTCGTACGCGCTCGCCGGCCATGGTCCGGAGCCGGATCCGCGGGCCGTCCTGGAGCCCGACAAGGACGGCGGCTGGCGGGTGGTGGCCGAACGGGTGACGGTCGTCGTCTCGCGGCACGGCGCCGTCGAGGTGCGAACCCCGGGTGGTGTGATCCTGCGCCGTGATCTGCCGCCCCGTTGGTGGGAGCCGGTCGAGGGGGGCGGCGCGCGGTGGATGCAGCGCTCGGAAGTGGCCGCCGACGCTCGGTTCTTCGGCCTGGGCGGGCGCGCGGCCGGTCCCAGGCTGCGTGACGGGACGTACCGGCTGTGGAACACGGATCCCGGGCACGCCTTCGCGCCGGGCGACGATCCGCTGTACATCACGATGCCCGTGCAGATGGTGGTCTCCGACGCGGGCACGCATCTCGTGTTCCACGACACCTCCTGGGACGGCACGGTGAACCTGCGCGAGGGAGAGGAGGGCGCGGGGTCCGGACACGACCGGGCGGGATCGTGCGAGTTGCGGATGGACGGTGGCCCGCTGCGCTGCTGGTTGATGGTGGGCACCCCCGCGCGCGTGCTGCACGCCTGGGCCTCGCTCACCGGGGCGCCCGCGCTGCCGCCCGCGTGGGCTCTGGGCCACCATCACGCGCGCTGGGGCTTCGGCAGCGAGCAGGAGGTGCGGCGGATCGTCGCGGGCTATCAGGAGCGCGGTCTGCCCCTCGACGCGGTCCACCTGGACATCGATCACTATGACGCCCACCAGGTGTTCACGGTGGACCGGGAGCGCTTCCCGAAGCTGCCGGTGCTCGCCGAGGAGCTGCGCCGCGACGGCATCCGCCTGGTGTCGATCGTCGACCCGGCGGTCAAGGCCGAGCCGGGCAACGCGGTGTACGACAGCGGTCTCGCCGAGGACGCCTTCGTGCGGGACGGTTCGGGCCGGCTCGTGCGTGGGGTCGCATGGCCCGGGGAGTCGGTCTATCCGGACTTCACGCACGCGCGTGTGCGGGAGTGGTGGGGCGGCCTCTACGAGGAACGGCTGGCGCAGGGGTTCGCGGGATTCTGGCACGACATGAACGAGCCGACGTCGTTCACGGCGTTCGGGGAGTCGACGCTGCCGAGGTCGGCTCGCCACTCCCTGGAGGGACGCGGCGGTGACCATCGCGAGGCGCACAACGTGTACGCCCTGGGCATGGCCCGAGCCGCGTACGAGGGCCTGCGCGAACGGGATCCCCAGGAGCGGCCGTTCCTCTTCTCGCGCTCCGGGTGGGCCGGAATGCAGCGCTACGGAGGGACCTGGTCCGGAGACGTGGCCACGGGCTGGCCCGGGCTGCGGGCCTCGCTGTCACTGGTGATGGGGCTCGGGCTGTGCGGGGTTCCGTACTCGGGTCCCGACGTGGGCGGTTTCGACGGCAGCCCGTCTCCCGAGCTGTACCTGCGGTGGTTCCAGCTCGGCGCGTATCTGCCGCTGTTCCGTACGCACGCGAGTCTGCGGGCGGGTCGCCGGGAGCCATGGGAGTTCGGTGACGACGTACTGGAGCACGCGCGCGCGGCTCTCGTCGAGCGGCGGCGGCTGCTCCCGTACTTCATGACGCTGGCGCTGCTGGCGCGCCGCACGGGCGCACCTTATGTGCGGCCCCTGTGGTGGGCGGCGCCTGAGGACCGGGCGCTCAGGGACTGCGAGGACGCCTTCATGCTGGGTGACTGCCTTCTCGTGGCACCGGTGCTGGACCATGGGGCCGACCGTCGTGCGGTGCAGCTGCCCCGGGGGCGTTGGTACGACACGGTCACCGAGGAGGTGCACGAGGGGCCGGCCCAGGTGTTGCTCGATGCCCCCTTGTCGCGGATTCCGGTGCTGGCGCGCGCGGGTGCCGTCGTGCCCGTCCGGGGCGACGACGGCGGCCTGGAGCTGGAGGCGTGGGCTCCGGCGCGCGGGCGGGTCGGGGGCGGGCTCGCCGTGCCCGACCGCGGCGACGGCTGGGACGAGCCCGAGCTCGAACGCTACGTGACGCGCTGGGAGGGGCAGCACGTGGTCGTGCGGCGGGACGGAGAGGGCGGAGCGGGCACGCCGGAGTATCCGGTCCGGGTGCGGGGCCTCGGGGCGCGGTGACGGCCTCCGAGAACCCCGTGGGACCCCCTCAGACGTACCGTCCCTCGAACCACGCGCGCGCCGCCAAGGTGTGCAGCGGGAAGGCGAGCTCGGTGGGCCGGCGCAGCAGGTGCCAGCCCTCGGTCTCGTCCGTGGCGGCGGACGGCGGCAGTTCGGCGGCCGGGCGCTCCGGTAGGAGCCCGAAGAGCAGCAGGTGCCCGGCGGGAGAGCTCATCGCGTCGGCGAGCCGCACCTCGCGGCTCGCCACGTCGATTCCCGTCTCCTCCTTGAGTTCCCGGGCGACGGCGTGCCGCCAGTCCTCCCGGTGGTCGATGAACCCTCCGGGCAGCGCGATGCCTCCGCGCGCGGGGGCGATGGTCCGGGTGATGACGACCAGGGCGGTGCCCCTGTCGTCGTACACGGGCTGCAGGGCCACCGCTACCGGCAGCGGATTGCGGTAGGCCACGCCGCCGCAGACGGCGCAGGTGCGGGGCCAGCCGGAGTTGGCTTCTCCGTAGGGTGCTCCGCAGCTCGAACAGTGCGAGTCCGGCGCGAAGTCGGCGGGTGGGTGCGGGGTTGCGGACACGCCGCGGACTGTAGCGGATCACTTCTCGCTCGTCTTCGGGTGCCTCACCGGATGCGGGTCCGGGCGCCTGTCGAAGCGCGTCTCGTGATGCGGTCCGCCCCGCTGTCACGGGGCGGACCGGCCCGGCTCAGCGGGACGAAGTCAGTGACTTCTTGGACACGGGGAAGTCGAAGTACGTGTCGGGGTAGGGCTCGGGCTTGTACGTGTAGTGCCACCACTCCTCGGCGAGGTTGACGAATCCGAGGTCTTCGAGGGTGCTCTTCAGGAGCAGCCGGTTGGCTCGCTGCACGCCCTGGACGCGTGGGTCCAGCGTGTGCGCGAGGGTGTCGAAGCAGTCGAAGCCGGTACCCATGTCCACGGAGTTGTCCGGGAAGCGCTCGTCCTGGGGCGCGTAGCAGGGCACGAGAGGTTCTCCGGGGACGTACGGGCGGGTCGGCTTCGCCGGCAGCCGCACGATCGTGAGGTCCATCGTCGAACCGCGGCTGTGTCCGGACTTCTCGGCGATGTAACCGTCCTCGAACAGACGGGTCTTGTCGACCTGCGGATAGAACTCGGACTTCATCGCCTGGTCGTCGAGGTCCTCGGCCCAGCGAACGAAGTGGTCGACGGCGCGTTGCGGCCGATAGCAGTCGTACACCTTGAGGGTGTAGCCCTCGTGCAGCAGTGTCACCTGGGCCTTGTGGAGGGCGTCCGCGGCGGGTCGGGTGAGGATGCAGATCGGCTGCCGGTAGCCGTCGACGCGTTCGCCCACGAAGTTGTGCGGCGTGAAGTAGCGCATCTCCTGGATGATCGTCGGGTCCACGGATCGCAGGGCCACGAAGTCCTCGGGAGCCTTCGGCTCGGGCGTCGCCCGGGCGGTGGCGGAGGCGGCGGTCACGGCCAGTAAGGCGGCGAGCGTGGTCACCAGACCGCGTACGGCGGTGGAGAGTCGTGTCATGCCCCCTGCATCTATCAGGTGCGGGATCCGTCGGGGAAGGGATCACATGCGGTCGGGCACCATCGAGTGAGGGAATCGGCGGGTCGCCCAACGGGCCCCGGAGCCGCACCGGGAGACACGGCCGGAACCACCCCCGTGGGCCCCGGCCGCACCTCCCGATACTCCGACGCCCGGGAGGCCTCCACGGTTCTCTCCGTCGCGCTGCCCATTTCCCGATGCCCGTGGCACACTTCTGACGTTCCGTCAGATCCAGCGTCATGGAGGGGTCTTGTCGCGTACACGTACACCTGTGGTCGCCGGATGGTTCGCCGGGGACGGGGACGACTTCCGTCTCCTCGGCACCCGCTGCTCCGCGTGCGCCTCGGTCTTCTTCCCCCGCGAGGACGCCTTCTGCCGGAATCCGGGATGCCGGGGCGGTGAGCTGACCGAGGTTCCGCTGTCCCGGCGCGGTCGCGTCTGGTCGTACACCGACAGCCGGCACCGGCCTCCGTCACCGTATGTGACCGATCCGGAACTCTCATGGGAACCCTATGCGTTGATCGCTGTGGAGCTGGAATCCGAGCGACTCGTCGTACTCGGTCAGACGGTTCCCGGGATCACCGTCTCCGACCTGGCGGTGGGCATGGAGGTGGAGGTCGTCCCCGGAGTGCTGAACGAGGACGAGGAGACGACCTGGACGACGTGGCACTGGCGGCCGACAGGGGTGACGGCATGAAGGGCAAGTGGCGTACGGGGGTGACGGCATGAGCGGTGAGGTGGCGGTGCTCGGCGCGGGCATGCATCCGTGGGGCAAGTGGGGGCGCGGATTCGTCGAGTACGGGGTCGTGGCGGCGCGTGCGGCGCTGGCCGACGCGGGGGTCGACTGGCGGGACGTCGGCTCGGTCGTGGGCGCCGACACCGTGCGCGCCGGCTATCCGGGGTACGTGGCGGGAGCGACGTTCGCGAAGGCCCTGGGCTGGCAGGGAGCGCGGGTCACGAGTGTGTACGCCGCGTGCGCGTCGGGGGCGCAGGCCATCAACGCGGCGCGGGCACAGATCCTTTCGGGCCTCGCGGACGTGGTCCTCGTCGTCGGCGCCGACGCGGCGCCCAAGGGATTCTTCCGTCCGGCGGGCGGGGACAGGCCGGACGATCCCGACTGGCTGCGGTTCCGGGTCCTCGGAGCGACGAATCCGACGTACTTCGGACTGTACGCACGGCGGCGGATGGCCGTGCACGGGGACACACTGGAGGACTTCGCACAGGTCAAGGTGAAGAACGCCGCCCTGGGGGCGCTGAACCCGAACGCGCGGTACCGCAAGAGGGTCACGGCCGAAGAGGTGGCGGGCTCCGCCGTCGTCGCCGACCCGTTGCGGCTGCTCGACATCTGCGCGACGTCCGACGGGGGCGCCGCCCTCGTGCTGTCGAGCATGGACTTCGCGCGACGGCACGGGGCGGCGGACCCCGTGCGGATCCGCGCGGTGTCGACGGTGACACCGCGCTACCCCAACACCGTGCTCGACCTCCCGGACATCGCCACGGACTCCGCCGCCGCCGTGGAACCCGCGGCCGGCACCTTCCGGGCCTCCATCGCGCGGGCGGCGTACGAGGAGGCGGGCATCGGCCCCGAGGACCTCTCGCTCGCCGAGGTGTACGACCTGTCCACGGCCCTGGAATTGCAGTGGTACGAGGACCTGGGGCTGTGCGGGGAGGGGGAGGCCGCGAAGCTGCTGCGGGAGGGTGCCACATCGCTGGGCGGGCGCATACCGGTGAATGTCAGCGGCGGACTGGCCTCCTTCGGAGAGGCCGTTCCGGCGCAGGCCATAGCCCAGGTGTGCGAGCTGACATGGCAGCTGCGCGGGGACGCGGGCGACCGGCAGGTCTCGAGCGCGCGTGTCGGAATCACGGCGAACCAGGGGCTGTTCGGACACGGTTCGTCGGTCGTCGCCGTCCGTTGAAGCCTGCGGCCGGCCCACTGCACCGCGCCCAGGGGCGGCGTGAGCCGCGACGACCGCCGTCCGCGGAGGCTCGCCCCGCGGCTGTCCGCACTCGGAGTGACGACCCCGGAATGCTGCGTGAACACCTCGTGAATCGCGCCCGGGCGTGCGCGGGCGGGGCCAGTATGCTCCCGTGCCTTCCTGGACGGATACTGTCCGCTTCGCCTTCCAGCCGGTCGTCAACCTGACGACCGGAGGGGTTGCGGCGCTGGAGATACTCGCCCGTCCCGAATCGGGTGACATCCTGGCACAGGCCCGCCGCGACCCCGAACTCGACGGGCGGCTGGCGGCGTTGGCGATCCGCGCAGCGGCCCGCAGGGAGACGATGCTGCCACTGCACGTGAATGTCTTCGCCGGGACACTGGCCGATCTCGGACGGCTCGCGGCGCTGCGCGACGCCGTGCGCGAGGCCGGTCGGCTGCCGTGGGAGGTGACGATCGACATCGGTCCGCCGTACACGCACGTGCCGCACCAGGCCCTGCTGGAGGCGGTGTCCACGGTGCGCGGCGAGGGCTTCCGGATCTGTGCGGACGGGGTGGGCGACGGCGACGCACCCCTGCGGCTGCTCACGGACCTCGCGCCCGAGCTGGTGAAGCTCGATGCGTCCCTGCTGACGCGGCCGGCGGCGGTCAGGGCGATGCGGACGCTGTGCGAGCAGTTGGGCGCACTGCTGTCCGTGGAGGGCGTCGAAACGGAGCTGCAGTGCGCGGCCGCGGTGTCGGCGGGGGCGCAGTTGGCGCAGGGCGAGCTGTTCGCGCCGCCCGCACGGTTGCCCGTCGCGGACGTATACGTTCCGGCCCTCTCCCCCGGCGTCGCGGCGGCCCCCCGGTCGGGACCGTCGGTGCGGCAGTTCGTGCGGCCCGCCGCGCTGCTGCCCGCGACGGCGTCCGCGGGGCAGGTGCGGGCACTGCTCACCGGCTCGCCCGACGTTTCCGGTGTGCTGCTCGTGGATCCCTCCGGGATCCCGGTCCGCTCGGTGCACCGGTCACGGTTCCTGCTGTCGATGTCGGGGCCGTACGGGCATGCCCTGTACGCCGACCGGCCGGCCGCCAAGCTCGGGGATCCGCCGCGTACGGTCGGCGTCGACGCGACCGCGTGGGAGGTCCTCGACGTGGTGGCGGACGGCGAGCGGGACCGTACGTCGGACGATGTCGCGGTCGTCGATCACTACGGGAGGTGCGTGGGGGTCGTACGTCTGGCCGATCTCGTACGAGCGCTCTCCGAGAGCCGGGTCGAGGAGGCGGCCGGGCTCAACCCGCTGACCAGGCTGCCCGGTTCGGACGCGATCACCGGCGAGGTTGACCGGCGGATCGCCGACGGCCTGACGTTCGCCCTCACTTGGCTCGATGTCGACCACTTCAAGCAGGTCAACGACGGAGCGGGCTTCGCCGCTGGCGACGAGCTGATCCGGGCGGTCGGTCGGACGCTGCAGCACGCGGCTTCCGGGACGACCCGGGTGGGGCACATCGGCGGCGACGACTTCCTGGTCCTCGCGGATCCGGAGACTCTCGGCCCGCTGGCCGGCACGGTACTCGACGCGCCCTGGTCGGCGGGCGGACGTCCCGTCACCTTGTCGCTGGCCACGGTCCTGTGCGCGCCGGGCAGCGTGACCGACCACCGACAGGCGGCGGCGTGTCTGGCACCGCTCAAGCAGGCCGCCAAGGCTCTGAGCGGGGCGAGTTGGGTGCTGGGGCGGGCGGGACTGCCGGGACATGAGGTCCTGCGTGGTTCGGGGGCGGAGCGGGCACAGGCCGGTTGAGCGACGGACCGGGAGGGTTCTGAGCAACGGCCGTGCCGCCCGGGACCCCTGTGGCGGGTGAGGGCGAAGGGACGGCCTGCCCGAGACCGCGTCCCGGTCGGGCCCGTACCGTGTCCCGATCTTGGCCCGTTCACGGCCTTCAACCGTTGCCGTCGGCGACCTTGACGCCCTCTGGGCGCCGGTGAACACTTCCGGATGTCAGTCGGCATCGCCGCATTCGGGCGTCTTCAGGCACCGCACCGCTCGGGTTCCCGACCTGTTTCCAAGGCCGTCCCCCACGGGCGATTCCGCTGCGACGGCACGCTCGTCACGGACGCCGGGCGGGGCGCGGGACCTCCCTGCCTTCGGCTGAAGTAGCCATGGGAAACGCACCCCGCACGGTGGCCCGGAGCGGACCGCTCCGGGCGAGGCCTAGGAGCCGCCATGAGCAACGGCGACATTTTTGTCGGCGAGTTGATCGGCACTGCGATTCTGATTCTGTTCGGCGCGGGGGTCTGCGCCGCGGTCACCCTCAACAAGTCCAAGGCGCAGGGCGCCGGCTGGGTCGTCATCGCGTTCGGATGGGGTTTCGGCGTGCTCGCCGGGGCCTACACCGCGGCGCCGCTGTCCGGCGGTCAGATCAATCCGGCCGTGACCATCGGTTTCGCCATCGAGGGCTCGACGAAGTGGGAGGACGTGCCCTTCTACATTCTGGGCCAGTTCGCGGGCGCCATAGTCGGCGCCGTGCTCTGCTGGCTGCTCTACCTCGGCCAGTTCAACCTCAACGCCGACGAGGACAAGGCCATCGAGACGCTGGGCATCTTCTCGACCCGGCCGGAGATCAACCATCCCGTGCAGAATCTCATCACCGAGACCATCGCCACCGTCGGCCTGATGCTGCCCATTCTGGCCATGGTCGGCGGCCACAAACACGTGGCCGGGATCGGCGACGCGGGACTGCCCGTCCAGCTCATCGCGTTCCTCGTGGTCGGTATCGGACTCTCGCTGGGCGGCCCCACCGGGTACGCCATCAACCCGGCCCGCGACCTGGGACCGCGCCTGACCCACGCATTGCTGCCGATTCCCAACAAGGGCACCTCGGAGTGGAGTTACTCCTGGATCCCGGTGGTCGGCCCGATCGCCGGTGCCGCCATCGGGGCCGCGATCTACAACGCAGCCTTCTGACGAGAACGCAGACTTCCAACGCAGCCTTCTGACGAAGAAGACGTAAGGGGACGTCATGACGGAGAACGCCGAGAAATACGTCGCCGCAATCGACCAGGGCACCACCTCCAGCCGCTGCATCATCTTCGACCGGAGCGGCGCGATCGTCGCCGTCGACCAGCGCGAGCACCGCCAGATCTTCCCCAAACCGGGCTGGGTGGAACACGACGCCACCGAGATCTGGTCCAAGGTGCAGGCGGTCGTCGCGGGAGCGATCGCCAAGGCGGGGCTGCGCGCCGACCAGCTGAGCGCGCTCGGCATCACCAACCAGCGCGAGACGACGGTCCTGTGGGACCGGGCCACCGGCAAGCCCGTGCACAACGCGATCGTGTGGCAGGACACCCGGACCTCGGCGCTCTGCACCCAGCTGGGCGGCACGGACGGCCAGGACCGCTTCCGCGAACAGACCGGCCTGCCGCTGGCCAGCTACTTCTCCGGCCCCAAGGCGGCCTGGCTGCTCGACAACGTGCCGGGGCTGCGCGCGCGTGCCGAGCGCGGCGAGATCGCCTTCGGCACCATCGACTCCTGGCTGATCTGGAATCTGACCGGCGGCACCGACGGCGGTCGGCACGTCACCGACGTCACCAACGCCGGGCGCACCATGCTGATGAACCTGGAGACCCTTCAGTGGGACCAGTCGATCCTCGCGGCGATGAACGTCCCCGAGGCGGTGCTGCCCGAGATCAGGTCGTCGGCCGAGGTGTACGGCACCGCCGTGGGCCAGCTCGCGGGTGTCCCCGTTGCCTCGGCCCTCGGTGACCAGCAGGCGGCCGTCTTCGGGCAGGCCTGCTACGACGTGGGCACCGCCAAGAACACGTACGGCACCGGCAGCTTCCTGCTGCTCAACACCGGCAACCGGCCCGTCCCCTCGAAGAACGGGCTGCTGACGACCATGGGCTACAAGATCGGCGGCGAGGCGCCCGTCTACTGCCTCGAAGGGTCGATCGCGATCACCGGCGCCCTGGTGCAGTGGTTCCGCGACCAGCTCGGCATCATCCGCAACGCCGACGAGATCGAGACGCTGGCCGCGAGCGTCGACGACAACGGCGGCGCGTACATCGTGCCCGCGTTCTCGGGCCTGTTCGCCCCCTACTGGCGCTCCGACGCGCGCGGTGTCGTCACCGGCCTCACCCGGTACGTCACCAAGGCACACCTCGCCCGCGCGGTCCTGGAGGCGACGAGTTGGCAGACCCGTGAGGTCGTCGACGCCATGTTCCAGGACTCCGGCGTGCAGATCACCACCCTGAAGGTGGACGGCGGCATGACCAAGAACAATCTGCTGATGCAGCACCAGGCGGATGTCCTGGGCGTGCCGGTGATCCGTCCCCGGGTGTCCGAGACGACCTGTCTGGGCGCGGCCTACGCGGCCGGCCTCGCGACCGGTGTGTGGAACGACCTCGACGAGCTGAAGTCGCACTGGCAGAAGGACGTCGAGTGGACACCCTCCATGGAGGCCTCCGTGCGTGACCGTGAGTACCACAACTGGCGCAAGGCGGTGGAGAAGAGCTTCGGCTGGCACGAGGACGACGTCAGCTGAGACAGGGGTCCACGCGCGCGTGCGTCTCGCGTGAGCCACACGCGTGTGCGGGACGACGGCCCGTACCCCGGTCGGCGGGGGTACGGGCCGTATGCGCGGTTCGGACCGTGTGTACGGGTCAGGTGGTGACCGGTTCGCGTCGGTCGGCTCCGTACGCCATCGCGTGCTGGACGACCTCGATGAGGACCTCCTTGGCCGACTCCCGGTCTCTCGCGTCGCACAGGACGACCGGAACGTCGTCGTCGAGGTCGAGTGCCTGGCGGACCTCGTCGACCGGGTACCGGGCCGATCCTTCGAAGCAGTTGACGCCCATCACGAACGGTATGGAGCGCCGCTCGAAGTAGTCGACGGCGGCGAAGCAGTCCTCCAGGCGGCGCGTGTCGGCGAGCACGACGGCGCCCAGGGAGCCGGAGGCGAGCTCGTCCCACAGGAACCAGAAGCGGTCCTGTCCGGGCGTCCCGAAGAGGTAGAGCACCAGGTCCTCGCGGAGCGTGATGCGGCCGAAGTCCATGGCGACGGTGGTGGTGTGCTTGCCCTCCACGCCGCTGGTGTCGTCGACCGGGCGGCCCGCCTCGGTGAGCACCTCCTCGGTGCGCAGCGGTTTGATCTCGCTGACCGCGCCGACCAGGGTCGTCTTGCCCACCCCGAAGCCACCGGCCACCAGGATCTTGAGCGTGACGGGCTCGACCGGGGGCTTGCCGCGCTCAGAACGCCCGAAGATCATCGATCTCTTCTCCTGCTTGATGGGGGTCGTGGGACGGTGGGCCGTAGCCCCCGCCGCCGGGGGTCTCGATGACAAGTACGTCGCCGGGGCCGACTTCGGCCGTATCACTTGCGCCAAGTTCCGTGACCGTGCCGTCCGCGCGCTCCACCCGGTTGGCGCCGAGCGCCCCGGGCTCGCCGCCGGCCATGCCGTAGGGCGGGACCCTGCGGTGCTGGGACAGTGTGGAGACTGTCATGGGCTGCTGGAACCGGATACGGCGCACGGCTCCGTCCCCGCCGCTCCAGCGCCCGGCTCCGCCGCTGCCCGGCCGGACCGCGAACTCCTCGAGCTGGACCGGCAGTCGCCACTCCAGGATCTCGGGGTCGGTGAGCCGCGAGTTGGTCATGTGGGTCTGCACGACGGAGGCGCCGGGGAAGCCGTCGCCAGCGCCGGATCCGGAGGCCACGGTCTCGTAGTACTGGTAGCGCTCGTTGCCGAAGGTGACGTTGTTCATCGTTCCGGACCCTTCGGCCTGCACACGCAGGGCTCCGTACAGCGCGCCGGTGATCGCCTGAGAGGTCTCCACATTGCCCGCGACCACCGCGGCGGGGGCCTCGGGAGCGAGCATCGAGCCACGCGGCACGACGATGTCGAGCGGACGCAGACAGCCGTCGTTGAGCGGGATGTCGTCGGCGACCAGCGTGCGGAAGACGTACAGGACGGCGGCGTTGACCACCGCGAAGGGTGCGTTGAAGTTGGTGCTGAGCTGCGGGGACGTGCCCGTGAAGTCGACAGTGGCGGAACGATTTTCGCGGTCTACGCAGACCCGGACGCGGATGACCGCCCCGGAGTCGGTCTCGTAGGCGAACTCACCGTCTTCCAGGGCGTCGATGACGCGGCGTACGGCTTCCTCCGCGTTGTCCTGCACGTGCCGCATATAGGCCTGGACGACGTCGAGGCCGAAGTTCTCGATCATGCGGGCGACTTCGTCGACGCCCTTCTGGTTGGCGGCGATCTGGGCACGCAGGTCGGCGAGGTTGGTCTTCGGATTGCGCGAGGGGTAGGGCGCCTCGGTGAGCAGGCGAAGCGTCTCGGCCTCGCGGAAGCGGCCGTTCTCGGCGAGCAGCCAGTTGTCGAAGAGGATGCCCTCTTCCTCGATGCTGCGGCTGTTCGCGGGCATGGAGCCCGGGGCGATGCCACCGATCTCGGCGTGGTGTCCGCGCGAGGCGACGTAGAACAGGATGCGCTCACCCTCCGTGTCGAAGACCGGGGTGATCACGGTGACGTCGGGGAGGTGGGTGCCTCCGTGGTACGGGTCGTTGACCGCGTACGTGTCACCCGGGCGCATGCTGTCGCCGCGTCGCCGGATGACCTCTTGCACGCTCGTGCCCATCGAGCCCAAGTGGACAGGGATGTGAGGGGCGTTGGCGACAAGGCTGCCGTCCGGGTCGAAGAGCGCGCAGGAGAAGTCCAGGCGTTCCTTGATGTTGACCGACTGGGCCGTGGACTCCAGGCGGGCGCCCATCTGCTCGGCGATGGACATGAAGAGGTTGTTGAAGACCTCGAGGAGAACCGGGTCCGCTTCTGTGCCCAGATCGGAACTCTGCGTAACCGCCACGCGTTCCATGACCAGATGCCCGTCGTCGGTCGTCGCGGCCCGCCAGCCGTCGTCGACGACGGTCGTCGCGCCGGCCTCGGTGATGATCGCGGGGCCGGTGACCGTTTCACCGGGGGGCAGTTCCTCGCGGCGGTTCAGGGGTACGTCGCGCCAGGCGCCGCCCGTGTGGAGGCTGACCGTCTGCGCCGCGCCTCGGGCGGACGAAGAGGTCGCGAGGGCGGAGAGATCGGGGGGTTCGGTGAGTCCGGTGGCCTCTACGGAGAGGGCTTCCACGACGACCGGACGGTCGAGGGTGAAGGAGTAGGTGGCGCGATGGCGTTCTTCGAAGGCGTGGGTCATGGTGTCGGGCTCGGTGAGCTCGACGGTGAGCGCCGTGTCCGTTCCGTCGTAGCGGAGTTGGGCGCGGCGGGTGACACGGATGCGGTCCTCGGGCACGTCCTCGGCGAGGAGTTCGGTGCGGGCGGCGCCCTCCAGGTCGTCGGCGGTCTTGAGGATGCCGGGCATCGCGGAGGTCTCAAGGGGTGCCTCCACGGACTGCTCGCGCATGGCCGTCGTGTCGGCGAGTCCGATGCCGAGGGCGGACAGGACGCCGGCCATGGGCGGGACGAGGACGGTGCGGATGCCGAGCGAGTCGGCGACCATGCACGCGTGCTGGCCGCCCGCGCCGCCGAAGGTGGTGAGCGCGTACCGGGTGACGTCGTGGCCCTTCTGGACCGAGATCCGTTTGACCGCGTTGGCGATGTTGGCCACGGCGATCTGCAGGTAACCCTCCGCCACCTGCTCCGGGGTGCGGTCGTCGCCGGTCTTCTCACGGATCTCGCGCGCGAGGGCGGCGAACCGGTCGCGGACGAGGGTGTCGTCGAGGGGCTGGTCTCCGTCGGGGCCGAACACATCAGGGAAGTGCGTGGCTTGGATGCGGCCGAGTGCGACGTTGGCGTCCGTGACGGTGAGCGGGCCGCCACCGCGGTAGCAGGCGGGACCTGGGTCGGCACCGGCCGAGTCGGGGCCCACCCGGTAGCGGGAGCCGTCGAAGTGGAGCACCGAGCCGCCGCCCGCGGCGACGGTGTGGATGTCCAGCATGGGCGCCCGCAGCCGGACTCCGGCGATCCGGGTGGTGAAGACCCGCTCGTACTCGCCCGCGAAGTGCGAGACGTCCGTGGAGGTGCCCCCCATGTCGAAGCCGATGACACGGTCGAAGCCGGCGAGCTGCGACATCCGGGCCATGCCGACGATGCCGCCCGCCGGGCCGGACAGGATGGCGTCCTTGCCGCGGAACTGACCCGCTTCGGCGAGGCCTCCGTTGGACTGCATGAACATCAGTCGCACGCCCTGGAGCTCGTCGGCGACGTGCTGGACGTAGCGGCGCAGCACGGGCGACAGGTAGGCGTCGACGACGGCCGTGTCACCGCGCGGGACGAGCTTCATCAGCGGGCTGACCTCGCTGGAGAGCGAGATCTGCGGGAAGCCGATGCGTGCCGCCAGTTCGCCGACGGCCTCTTCGTGGGCGGGGTGGAGGTGACTGTGCATGCAGACGACGGCGACGGCCCGGATCCCGGAGTCGTAGGCCTCCTGAAGGGGCCCGGCAAGGGCGTCCAGGTCGGGGGCGCGCAGGACCGTGCCGTCGGCGGCGATCCGCTCGTCGACCTCGACCACGCGTTCGTAGAGCAGCTCGGGCAGTTCGATCGCGCGGGCGAAGATGTGGGGGCGGTTCTGGTAGGCGATGCGCAGGGCGTCGCGGAAGCCTCGGGTGACGACGAGGAGGGTGCGCTCTCCCTTGCGTTCCAGGAGGGCGTTGGTGGCGACGGTGGTCCCCATGCGGACGGCGTCGATCCGCGCGCCCTGGGCGTCCTGACCCCTGCCGAGGAGTTCACGGACACCCGCCACCGCCGCGTCGGCGTACCTCGCCCGGTTCTCGGACAGCAGTTTGTGCGTGAGCAGGCGGCCGTCCGGGCGTCGCGCGACGATGTCGGTGAAGGTGCCGCCTCGGTCGACCCAGAACTGCCAGCCTGTCACGTCTGCTCCCCGCTTCCGCCCAGCTCAGAGCGCCCGGAGGCCGCTGATCACGTCGCGCAGAATACTCTCGTCCGGCAGCTCGGCAGGGGGTACGGGACGTGTCACATGGACCATTTCCTCGGTCACGAGGTCCCCGATGAGAACCCGGACCACTCCGATGGGCAGGTCGAGCTCGGCGGCGAGCTCGGCGACCGACTGGGGGGTGTCGCGGCAGAGCTCGACTATGTCCACGTGTTCCGGGGACAGCGAATGATCGGCTTCGGGGTCGTCCGCGTGGGGCTCCGTGACGACCACCGCGATCAGGTCGAGGCGATGCTGGGCCGGACTGGTGGTGCGCCCGCGTGTCATGGCATAAGGGCGGACCACCGGTCCGGCGTCGTCGTCGAACCAGTGGCGTTTTCCCTGACCGTCTCCGCTCATGCCATCCCACTACCCGCCCGAGGGCAGATCGGTGCGCGGAGCGGCGGCCAGATGTGCGCCGACCCGCTTCACCAGGAGCGTCATTTCGTAGGCGACCTGCCCGACATCGGAGTCGGCGTCCGAAAGGACGGCGAGACAGCTGCCGTCCCCGGCGGCCGTGACGAAGAGGAAGGCCTCCTCGAGCTCGACCACGGTCTGCCGGACACCGCCCGCCTCGAAGTGGCGGCCGACGCCCTTGGCGAGGCTGTGGAAGCCGGAGGCGACGGCGGCCAGGTGCTCGCTGTCCTCCCGAGTCAGATCCTTGGAGGCCCCGGTGGCAAGGCCGTCGCCGGAGAGCACGATCGCCTTGCTGATGCTGGCCACTCGGTCCACCAGGTCGTCGAGCAGCCAGTTCAGCTCTCCCGACGTCTTGCTGGTCGCGGTGGGCCCTGTGGCCTTCGGTGCGGTCATCGACCGTCCCCCTTCGTCGTTCCTGGTGCTGTGCCGCCCTGGGCCCCGTCGCCCGCGGCGTTCTCCTCGCGGCCCCGCTGCCAGCCCCGCTGGAGCGAGGCCATCCGGCTGCGTACCTCGTCGGCGTCGCGATCGGCGAGTTCCGCCCCCTTCGGGGTGCGGGTCTTGTCGCGCTCGGCGCGCCGTTCGGGTCCGTCCTTCAACTGGGGGGCCAGATTGGCCTGTCGGACGCGGCGGGGCAGCGGGCTCGCACCCGATTCTGCCCCTTGTGTCGTGGCGGCGGAGCCCGGGGTGGTCCCGGCCCTGTCCGACGGCGAGCCGGCGGAGCGAGTGCGCCGGGGGAGAGCGGGGGCCTCGCGGAGGCCGGACGCCTCGGAGCGAAGGCCCGGAGTCTCGGGGCGTTCGCCGTAGCGGCGCCCGGAGGTCTCGGTGCGGTCAGCACGCCGGGCGGTCGACGACTGTGCGCTCGCCCTCTCCGCGATGCCTTGCCTCTCCACCGGCTCGAGGGCCGGTTCGAGGCTCTCCACCGGCTTCAGCGCCTCGGCGGGCCCCTCGCCCGCCTCGCCGCGCCGGGGCCTCGTCCGGGTCACGGGACGACCGTGCGAGCTGACCAGCTTGGGAGTTCTGCGGCGCGGCAGGGGGACCGGGCCCCCCGCGTGGTCGTCGTCGCCGGAGCGGGCCGTCTCCGCGCCGCCCGCGCGGGGCTGCTGGTGGGGCCGGTGCTGCTCGACCGGGACACCCGCTATCGAGCGGCGCGGCCGGAACAGACCGCCCTGCTCGGCGTCCTCGTCGTCGAGGGCGCCCGGGAAACCTCCGAGCACGTCCAGATCGACCGGCGCCTCCAGTTCGACCGGCCCGTCCAGGATCGCGGCGGGCAGGCCGGGGAGGCGCACCGGTACGTCGGAGAGCGCGGTCTTGCGGTCCTCCTCGATCTTGCCCTCCTTCGAGGGCAGCGCTCGGTCGAGACGGAAGCCGATGCCGTTGGTGTCCGGGACATCGTCCGTGAGCAGCGCGTCGGGGATGAACACCACGGCGGTGGTGCCGCCGTACGGGGAAGGCTGGAGGGAGACACGGACGTTCTGCCGCTGCGCGAGCCGGCTGACCACGAAGAGACCGAGCCGGTCGGTGTCGGACAGTTCGAACTCGGGGGTCTCGGCGAGTCGTAGGTTGGCGTCGAGGAGCGCTTCGGCCGCCATGCCCAGACCGCGGTCGTGGATCTCCAGGGTGAAACCGTTGGCGACCCGTTCGCCGACGACCTGCACGGCCGTGTGCGGGGGCGAGAACACCGTGGCGTTCTCCAGGAGTTCGGCGACCAGGTGCGTGAGGTCGGCGACCGCGGGCCCCGTGACGGCGACGCGGGGAAGTCGGCGTACCTCGATGCGCTCGTAGTCCTCGACCTCGGCGACGGCGGCCCGGACGATGTCCATGAGCTGGACGGGCTTGCGCCACTGCCGGGACGGGGCCGCGCCGGACAGGATGACCAGGCCCTCGGCATGCCGGCGCATACGGGTGGTCAGGTGGTCGAGACGGAACAGGTCGGCGAGTTCGTCGGTGTCCTCGGTCCTGCGTTCCATGGTGTCGAGGAGGGTGAGCTGCTTGTGCAGCAGGACCTGGCTGCGGCGGGCGAGGTTGACGAAGACCTCGGAGACGCCGTCCCGCAGTTCGGACTGTTTGACGGCGGCCTCGACGGCCGCGCGCTGGAGGGTGTTGAGGGCCTGGCCGACCTCGCCGATCTCGTTCTTGTCGTACTCCAGGCGGGGCACTTCGGTCTCGACGTCGACCTGTTCGCCCCCGGAGAGGCGGCGCATGACGCTGGGGAGTCGGACGCCTGACGCCTCGTGGGCGTCCAGGCGCAGCCGTCGCAGGTCGCGGATGAGGCCCCGGCCGATGCGTACGGACATGATGAGCGAGGCCAGCAGGGCGATGAGCCCGAGGACACCCGCGATGACCGCCTTGACGATGACGCCCGTGGCCACGGGGCGGACACGGTCCTGGTAGCGGTCGCCGGCCTTGTCGTCGAGGTCGGCGAGTTCGCCGAGCACGTGTCCGGCCGCCCGGTCCCAGCTCTGCGCGGTGACACCGTGCGGGGACCCGGGCGGTGAGGTGACGACAGCCTGCTCCGCCACACGCAGGGGCGCCGTGTCGGCGTTCGACCAGTAGCGCTCGAAGCGGCCGCGTTCCGAGGAGGGCAGCAGCGGCAGGCTGATGTCGTACAGCAGGGTGCGCTGCGCGACGAGATCGGAGATGTCGCGGATGTCGTCGCGGGTGACGCGGCCCGCGACCAGCGCGGAACCGAGGAGGGCGTCCTCGCGGGAGAGCAGTTCGCGGGCGTTCGCGACGTTGACGAGGGCGCGGCCCTGCTTGTCCATCTCCACGTTGTCCACGACGTGGAGGTTGGCCATCAGTGTGTAACAGGGGTCGACCAGACGGTTGTAGAGGTCGAGGGCCTGGGCCCGGTTGACGGTGCCCTCCTCGACACTGCGGCGCAGCGAGTCGATGCCGTCGAGGGCGTCCAGGATGGTGGTGAGGCGCTGTGAGGTGCCCCCGTTCATCTCTTCCCGTACGTCTTCGTCCTTGGCGTTCTTGCGGACCTTCGCCACGGCCCGGTCGGTCGCGGTGCGACTGCGCTTCAGCGCCGCCAGCGCGTCGGAGGCGCGGGGATCGGCGAGGTAGACGAGTGTCTGGCGGCGTTCCTGCTGGAGAACACTGATGGTGTCCTCGGCGGGGTAGCCGATCCTCTCGACGACGTCCGACACGTTGAACAGCTGGTTGGCCGCGCGGCCGGTGAGTACCGTCGCGAAGGCCCAGATCCCCGTCAGGGAGACGAGTGGCACGAGCAGCAGCGCCACGATCTTCCGGCGGATGGACTTCCCGCGAAAGCGCATGGCCTCCCCCAGCTCGACCCCCTCCGGCCCGGGGGCACACCTGTGCGTCAACAAACGGCGTGAGCCTACTACTGACCCACAGGTAACTCGAAGACGTGTCCGGGCGGCCGCCCGGCGTGAAGAGGGTGGAACCCGGGCGCTCGAGGGAACCGGAGATGGGCAGTTGTCCGTTCATTGGGGGAGATTGCCGCCCCGAATCCGGCATGGCGAGCCGGAGCTCATCGGGCCAGTGAACTTGGTCAGTTGGCCGGAATTTTTCGCTTGTTGGGAATCTTCCGGGCACATTGTTCGTCCTTCTCTACGGGAAATGCGGGCGGAATCGGCCACAGGGGCCGCATGCCGCGTCCAGGCGGCGTAAAACAGCGCAAGCCGGGCAGCCACTGGGGAGCAGGTGTCGTATGACACCCGTGCGAGGGTCTGCTGGGCGGTGGGGAGTGACAAGTTGATGGGCACGGCGGAGCGGGGCGGGACACCAGGGGTGGGTACTGCGGTGCCTGTGGCGGCGCGGTCGGCCACACGAACACCGGATCGCGACATACCGACGGACTCGGCGCACGGACGCGTCGAAGTGGGCGGACAAGGCGTTGTCACGGACGGGCGCGATCGGGTGAGCCGGCAGAGCGTGGCCCTGGAGGGACGCGACCGGAAGAACGACCGGGCGGGTGCCGCCGGGATAGGAAGCGAGCACCTGAACGCGCAGGCCGTGGCCGCGGGCGGCCCCGAGCCGGTGGGTGGGCGGGGCACGGCCACCGGAGGGCATGAGCAGGCGGTCGGGGAGGGTACCGCTGCCGGTCGCAGGCATGTCGACGGGCAGGCGCGGGCAACTGTCGGTCACATGAACGGATACGAAGAGCAGGCGTACTACCGGCCGTTGTGGATCGAGGAGCCCGCGCGTCGGCGACGGCTGCCCGATCCGGTGCGCACGTCGGCCGTGCGTGCGGTGCTGATCATCGCGGTGACCCTGATCCAGGCCGTGATCGCCTTCCTGTCCACGCTGGCGGAGTCCTGGCTCGCCTTCCCGATGGTCCTGAGCAGCGTGGCCAGCACGGTGGTGGCCACCTGGGCCGCCCTCGACGTCTGGATCACCCGCCAGGTGTGGAACCAGCGCAACGGCGTGGTGTCCGAACCGAGCAGCACCGCAAGGACCCTGAGGCGCGAGCGGCGCCGGGGCCGACGGCAGGCACGCGCGACGGAGCGCGCTCAGGAGCGAATACGGCGGCAGGGCGGCACCGGGCAGTTGTCGCACCCCTGAGTACGGCTCACGACGAGTACGGCTCACGACTGAGTACGGTTCGACTCGCGGCTGAGCCCGGCTCGCGGCTGAGCCCGGCTCACGGCTGCCCACGGCACGGCCAAGGGGCGGACTCCACCGACCCGTGGGCCCGTGGACCTGTTGGGTCCACGTCCCCCCGGCCGTGGGTCCGCCACGGGCCGTCAGCTCGCCACGGCTGCTCCCGCCGGCTCCACCGGGTCCTCGCTGCACGCCAGTTCACGGCGTGCCTTCATGAATGGTCGGGCGCGGTCGATGGACAGCACGGCTGTGGTGCGGCCGCCGCGCTACCGCGGGCAACGTGGTCGCGGCCCGGCTCTCCGAGGATCCGTCCGTCACCGTGTGCGTCCTCGAGGCGGGCCCCAGCGATGTCGGCGACGACGACATCCTGAAGCTGGAACGCTGGATGGGACTGCTGGAGTCCGGATACGACTGGGACTACCCGGTCGAACCGCAGGTCAGCGGCAACAGTTTCATGCGGCATGCCCGCGCCAAGGTGCTCGGCGGCTGTTCCTCAGCGACTCCTCGGCCCCGCTCGACGCGCGGCTGCGGGTCAAGGGGGTCGAGGGGCCGCGGGTCGCGGACGGTTCGGTGATGCCGGATCTCATCTCCGTCAACCCCTGCATCACGACCATGATGATCGGCGAGAAGTGCGCGGACCTTTCGAAGGAGGATCGCTAGGCCTCTTGAGGTGAAGGCCTCTTGAACATTCTCGTCGCCGTGATCTCGCTGTGCACCGACTCACCTTCCCCGGCCGGGGCCTGCTGTGGGAGCCCCGGCCGGAGGTGTTCCTCCACGCTGATGTACTTCAGCCCGGCGCGCAGGTCGGCGTCGTTGCGCAGGCGGATGACGAGGGGGAACTCGGCGAGCGCGGTCGTGTCGAACAGGCCGGTGGTGTAGAGGAGCTGGACGCCGAGCGCGTCCGAGACGGCCCTCTGCAGCTCCAGCAGGTAGGTCGCGTTGGCGCGTCCGATGGGGTTGTCGAGGAAGAGCGTGCCGGCGTGCCGGTGCTTGTCACGGCCCCGGTCGTTGCTGCGCAGCGCGGCCATCGTGCAGTACAGCGCGATGGCCGCGGTCAGCAGCTGACCGCCGGAGAAGACGTCGCCCATCTGCCCGACGGGGACGCGCTCGGCACGCAGTACGGCGTCCGGCTTGAGGATCTCGACGGCGACGCCCTTCGGTTCGAGGGCGGCGCTGACTCCGCGCAGCAGCAGTGACATGCCGTCGCGCCGCATGTCGGAGTTCTTCTTGACCGCCGCGCGGGTGGCCTCGTCGACGACCTCGCCGAGCCGCTCGGCGAGCGTGGCCTGATCGGGCTCCTCGAAGCGGATGCGCAGGAACTCCTGCCCGGACCACTCGCCGAGCCCCTCCGGCAGTCGGGACAGCCGCTGCGCGGACCGCAGGGTGGCGAGCGACGACTCCACCAGCCCCCGCAGCCGGTCCACGATCGAGTCCCGGTTGCGCTCCAGCTGCGCCAACTCATCCGTCAGCACCCGCAGTCGGGGCGCGAAGGCGTCCGCCCACTTCTGGGCGTGTTCCGGCAGCACGGACGCGGGCAGCTCACGGATCTGCTGCCGGGCGGGGGTGCGTACCTGCTCGTACCGGTTGGAGTTGGCATGCCGTACGAGGATGTCGCTCGCCTCGCGCACGGCGCCCTCGGCCGCGGAGAGGTCGGCGGCGCAGCCGCGCAGGGAGCGACGGGCCTCGGCGGCGGAGTGCCGGGCCTCCTCGAGGGTGCCGGGGTAGGGCTCGGGCTCCTCCTGCTCCTCGTCGGAGTGCTCCCGCAGCAGATCCCTGAGCAGGGCGGCCGTCTCGTCGAAGCCACCGGCCGCGTCCTCGGCGGCGCGGTGCGCGTCGAGCAGCTCGGCGTGCGCCTCGCGTGCCTGGCTGAGCGCCTCGGCGCGGGAGGCGAGTTCACCGGTGGCCGTGCGCAGCAGCGACTGCGCGTGCTCGGCGTCGCGCGGGACCAGTTCCTGCGACAGCTCGGTGTGGGCCTCGCCGTCCTCGGGCGCGTGCCGCTCGGCCTCGCCGCGCAGCCGCCCGAGCTGCTCGCTCGCGGTGGACATGCGGGTCTCCAGGAGCTGGACGAGCTCCTCGGCACGGGCGGCCGCGGCCTGCCGGGACGGCCCGTCGGAACCGTCCGGCGCCTGAAGGAGCTGTGCGGCGCGCGTGCGCACCTTGTTGCTGAGCCGGTCCAGCTCTGCCAGGGCCGCGGTCTCGTCGCTCTCGGCGCGGGCCTGCTCGGCGCGCAGATCGGCGCCGACGCCGACCTTCTCGTACAGCTGTGACGCGGCCCGGTAGGCCTCACGCAGGGCGGGCAGCGAGGACTTCGCCGTCTCCGACGCGTCCTGCGGTACGTCGTCGGGGGCGCCGGCGATCTCGGCGCGCTCGGCGCGCAGCGCGCGGGCCGTGCGGCGGGCGTCGTCGGCGGCGCGCTGGGCGGCGCGGCGGTCCTCGTCGGCGGCGCGGGCGCGCTCCAGGCAGACCTGGGCGCGGGCCTCCGACTCGGTGGCCTCGTCGGCGAGTTCGCGCACCTTGACCTGCCAGCCGGCGCGCTCGCGCAGGCGGAAGGCGAGTCCGGCGAGCGCGTCGGCCGCGCGCCGGGCGCGCTGGGCGGCGTCCTGGCGCTCGTCGCGCACGAGGGCCGCCTCGGCCGCCGCCTCGTCCGCCTCGGCCCGCACGGTGCGCGCCTCGGCGAGCTCGGCTTCGGCCTCCT
This sequence comes from Streptomyces sp. RLB3-17, assembly GCF_007113425.2. Classification (NCBI taxonomy): domain Bacteria; kingdom Bacillati; phylum Actinomycetota; class Actinomycetes; order Kitasatosporales; family Streptomycetaceae; genus Streptomyces; species Streptomyces sp. RLB3-17. The sequence goes on from NZ_CP041610.2 coordinate 2,574,667, forward strand.
CGGCGAAGGCGCGCGCGTCCCGGGCCGCCGCGGCCAGTTCGACGAGCCGCCCGGTGGGGCAGCCGGTGCGCCAGGAGGCGAGCCGTGCCGCGAGCTCCCGGTCCTTGCCGAGCCGGGCCGCCAGGACGCGGATCTCCTCGTCCCGCTCGGTCGCCCGGGTGCGCAGCGCCTGCCGTTCCTCGTCGGCGGCCTGCTCGTCGTGCATGGCCGGGTTCGGCGGTACGAGGAAGACGCCGCCGTCGCCCGCGTCGGTGGCCGGGGTCGGGGCGAGCAGCGCGGCGGCCGTGCCGACGGCGACGGCGGAGCGCGGCAGCAGCGCCGCTTCGCCGAGCGCCTCACGGGCCCGCGCGTGGGTGTCCGGGTCGGTGATGATCACGCCGTCGACGAGCTCGGGCCTGGCGGCCAGCACGCGCGCGTGGTCGACGGGGTCGACGGCCTGCGCGAGATAGCGCCAGCCGGGCAGGGCGGGGATGCCGTGCTCACCGAGGTACTCGACCGTGGCCAGCACGTCGGGGCCGGGCGGCAGGAGTCCGCCGTCGCCGAGGGCGCCGAGGATCCGGGCGTCGTCGGCGGCCGCGGTGCGCAGCTCGAAGAGCTGGCGCTCGGCGGAGGCGACTCCGCTGTCGAGCAGCTCGCGCAGTTCGTCGGCGTACTGGTCCAACTCCTCGGGCGTGAGGGCGCCTTCGGTCTCCGCCCAGACGTCGGCGGAGGTGCCGCGGGCGCCTCGGCCGGTGTCGCCGCCCTTGCCGTGGCCGGTCGAGGCAGCGGCGTCCCCGGGCGCCCGGGGCACCGGTACCCCGCCGTGCCGCGTTCCGGCGGCACCCGGCAGGCTGAGCAGCTCCGCGAGCCGCTCCTCCCCCGCCAGCGCCTCGGCCGTACGGTGCTCGCCGTCGTACGCGCGCTCGGCCGCCGTCGCCGCGTCCGCCGCGCGGGCGGCCGTCAGTTCGGCGCGGGACTCGGCGGACGCCGCCTCGCGGCCGTGCTCCGAGGCCCGCCGCGAGGCCTCCCGCGCGGTGTCCCACGCCGCGACGGCCGTCTTCTCGGCGTCGCTGGCGGCGAGGGCGGCGCGGGCCGGGTCGGCGTCGGGGGCGCTGTCGTCGAGCCAGCCGGCGCGGACCGCCTCCGTGGTCTCCTGCTCGACCTCGCTCAGGCGCTGGCGCAGATGCCCGACCTCGCTGCGGGCGCGCTGCGCGGCGGTGGCCGCGGCGGTCGAGTCGGCGTACGCGGTCTCGCCGACCTCCTGGAGTCCGGCGGAGCGCTCCTCCTCCTCGTTGGCGAGCGCCTCGGCGCCATCGGCAGCGCGGTGCAGCGCGCGGACGAGGTCGACGGCGGCCTTGGCGCGGGCGGCGAGCGCGGGCGCGGCGTCCCGCTCGGCCTCGAGGATCGCGGCGGCCACGCGCGCGGAGCGGTCGGCGGCGGCACGGTGCCGCAGTACGAGCTCGGCGGCCTGCCAGGAGGAGTGCAGGGTGCGCGCGTCGGCGAGTTCGCGCTTCTGGGCGGCCGCCAACTTCTCGGCCCCGGCGAGCGCCAACGAGGCGTGCCGGTAGGCGAGTTCGGCGGCGATGAGGGCACTGCGCTCGCGTGCGCCCTCGGCGTGCGTGACGGCGTACGCGGCGGCGGTCACGCGCTGTGCGAGCTCACCGGCGCGGACCCGCTCCCGCACGCCTCGCGCGGACAGTCGCCGGGCCAGGGTGCGGGTACGCCGCTCGGCGCCCGCGTGGATGTCTCGGGCGCGTGCCCGTGCCTCGGCGGCCTCGACGATCCGGCCGAGCAGATCCACGGACCCCGCCGTGAAGTCCCGCTCGGCGATCAGCTCGGCGCGCCGCCCCAGCTTGTTGCCGAAGCCGCCGACCAGGTCGGCGAGCCCGTCGGTGTCCCGGGTGTCGGTGACCGCGCGCAGCAGGAGGTCGGTGAAGTCGGAGTCCTTCTTGACGGCGAAGAGACCGGCGGCCTCACCCTCGTCGGCATTCATCTCCCGCTGGTAGCGGAAGAGTTCGGGGTCGAGGCCGAGGTCCGTCAGATGCTCGTTCCAGCGGTCGTGGATCTCTTCCCAGTGCACTTCGAGGTGCGGATACGCCTTTCCGGCCTCGGTGAGGGCGTCGCGGAAGCCCTTCATGGTGCGCCGCCGTCCCTGTGCGCCGGACGCGCCCTCGACGGGCGGCCGGACGGCGGTCGCCTCGGCGACGGGCAGGTTGTCCAGGCTCAGGCCGGGCCCGGGCCGGAAGGAGTACCAGGCCTCGGCGAACTTCCGCGGGTCGTTGGAGACCTGCCGTCCCCGCCACTCGCTGGCCTTGCCGACCACGACGCACTCGCCGGTCAGCGTGTGCTGCCACTCCAGCGCGACATGACCGCAGTCGTCGGCGAGCAGGAACTTGCGCAGCACACCGGAGCTGGCGCCGCCCAGGGTGTTGCGGTGGCCCGGCAGCATCACCGAGAAGATCAGCTTGAGCAGTACCGACTTGCCGCCGCCGTTCTCCAGGAAGAGCACGCCCGCGGGCGCGGGCCGGCGCGGCGGCCCGACGGGCTCCTCCTCGAAGAACTCCGCCTGGGTGGGGGCGGGGTCGGGCACGGGCTCGCCGACACCCCTCAGGTCAAGGACGGTGTCGGCATAGCGCGCGCCAGCAGGCCCGATGGAGTAGAGGCGGACCCGGGACAGCTCGTACATGGCGGCGGACTCTCGTAGTAAGTCTTCGGATACGTAGGGGAGATACGCAGGAGGGATACGCAGGTGGGTTCAGGAGTGGAACGGCAGGCCCGCGTCGGCCACCAGCTCCAGGTCGTCGGTGTGCTCGGCGGGCAGCAGCGTCGGGGTGCCGTCGGTCACCGGCACGACGCCCAGTTCAAGGAGCTCGGCCATCGCGGCGCTGCCCGCCATGTCCCGCACCTGGAGCTGATAGCGGGCCGTCGTCCGGTACGTCCCCCCGGAGTCGTCCCCGGTCCGCTGGAGGAATCCGGAGTCGGTGAGGAAGGCGACGGCCTTGCCGATGATGCCGGTGGTCGAACCGGACAGTCTTCGCGCGTCCTTGGTGGCGCCGGTGGAGCTGCGCCGCGCCCAGATCCGCCAGGCCGCCTCGAGGCCGGGCGCCTCGGTCGCCGGATCGGTGTTCTCGCCCTGCTCCTCGGCCCGCTCCTCCAGACGGCGGCAGGCCTGTCGTACGAACGCGTCGACGCCGTTGACCGAGACCCGCCCGATGTACCCGTCGTCCGCGAGGTCCTCGGGGCGTGGGAAGGCCATCGCGGCGACGGCGAGGTGGGCGAGGCCGTGCAGGAAGCGGTCCGCGGAGTCGGCCGAGGTACGACGGGCGTAGTCGCCCATCCGGACGGCGAACACCGAGTCCTCGGCGGCCGTCACGGCCATCCCCGCGCGCGGGGACACCTCCAGCACGACCAGCCCGAGCCCGGCGGCCACGGCGTCGGCGAGCCGGGCGAACGCCGGGTCCTCGCGGTACCGCCGCAACAGCTCCGCGTACTCCTGGTCCCGCGCGGGCTGCAGTTTGGGCTGGAGCCCGAAGGCGACGAGCCGCGCCGCGTCGGCGGCGTCGGCGGGTGTGACGGGAGCGTTCGCCGGCGCGGCGACGGCATCCGGCTCACTCCACTCGACGTGCTGCTCGGTCACGACAGAGGCTCCTTGTACAGAGTTACGAGGCTGGGATTCACGACCGATCCGCCGCCATCCCCGCCGCGTCCAGCAAAGCCATCCCCACTATGAGATCGGCTCCGCCGAACTCGGGATCATCGAGCTCGACCCCGTCGTCCACGGCGAACAACAGCTTCTCCTCACCCTGTCGATACGCGGTACCGACCGGCGGACTGGCCGCGTGAACGGCCAGCAGGGCGACGAGGTAGGGCAGTTCGGGATCCCGGCGGCGCGCTTCGGCCAGCAGCCCGGACAACCGGCGCGGCGCGTCCGCCGGCAGATCCAGCAGCTCCATCGCGGAGGCGAGCTGCTCCTCACTGAACCGACTGTCGTCCGGCGTGGCGATCAGGTCCGGCTCGGGCATCTCCGCACCGAGGTGCTCCCGCTCCAGGGGTGGTGTCAGCAGGAGCTCGACAAGATCCCCCACCCGTACGGCCACCGGCGTACGCAGCCCCGTCCCGCGCGCGAAGAACGCGTCCGTCACGCGCCGAGCCTGTGCGACGGGCAGCGGCAGCACGGGCGCGACGAGGTGGCCGTAGAGGTCGATCCCCGAGGTCGTCATGGGTGTGGCGAAGGCCTGCCGGTCCTGCTCGGCGCGGAACAGGGGCCCGGCCTCCAGGAGCCGGGACTGCAACTGCGTGTGGCGGCGGATGCAGTCCTTGACGATGTCGACGAGCTCGGCGGCGCGGCGCTTCTGCTCGGGGTCCTCGGACTCGTCGCGGGCCTTGCGGATGTTGGTGAGGATCGCGTTCTCGTGGCGGTACCGGTCGGCGACGTGGTCGAGCGCCTCGGCGATCATGTCGGGCACGGCCTGGAGCCAGTCGACGGCCCGCACATTGCGCCGGGTCGCGTCGAGCGCCCTGCGGAGCGTCTCCGAGTACTGCACGGTCCGGTACCGGGCCTGCTCGGCGGCGAGCTGGGCGTCGGCGAGGCGGCCGCGGCTGATCAGCACCTCGAGCTTGACCTCGGCGGCGATCTGCGCGCTGGTGACGTCGGTGTCGAGGGCGCCGACGAGGACGTTGACCGCCTCGTCCGTCGTACGGAGGTAGACGGTCCCCCCGTACCCGGGCACCTCCTCGATCAGCTTGAAGTCGTAGTCGCGGCGCACATAGGAGCCGTCGGGGGCGAAGGTGCCGTACACGGCCCGGAAGCCGCGGTCGACGCTGCCGACGTTGATCAGGTTCTCCAGGACCCACCTGGCCACGCGCTCGTGCTCGGCGACGGGGCGCTGGGGGGCCTGCGCGGCGATGCGCGGGATGAGCCGGGCCACTATCTGGTCGTGGTCGGCGCCCGTGTCGAAGTCCATGTTCAGTGTGACGAGGTCGATGGCGGCGAGGGCCACCTCGGCCATCCCGTACACCGTGTACTCGCCCGCGAGATTCGCCTTGCGCACATCGAGGTCGTGCAGCGGCGCGGTGCACGCGAGCGCGCGCAGCCGCCGCGCCAGGCCCTCGTCGGCGGCCGGGCCCGGAGCGGGGCGCGGCCCCGCGCTGAGCTGGGGCGGAACGCTGTCCGTCGATGCAGGCGAAGTCACGGTGCACAGACTAGGTCCTCGGTCTGACAACGGTCGAAACGACGCAGAAGCGACCGCCGTCACACCGGCTCCACGCAGCACGTCACACCTGACCCACGCAGCGCCTCGCGAGAGCAGTGTCGAGAGCGGCGGTGAGAGCAGCGGAGCGAACCGTCGCCGCGGCCGTCCCCGAGAACCGCGACCCGGCTCAGCCGATCCCCTGCGCCGCGTCGGCGACCCGCCGCGCATAGGCCTCCACGACCCCGGTGAGGGAGTCGTCGAGATAGACCGCGAGCAGTCGCTCGGCCCCGTCGCGGTCGCCCGCCCGGAGCGTCTTGAGGATCTCGTGGTTGCGCGCGAGGTACGGCTCGTGGAGTCGCCGCGGATCGGCCACCACGTGGAAGGCGAGGCGCAGTTCGGCGAAGACGCTGCGCATCAGTTCGTCGGTGCGGTCGCTCCCGGCGAGCGCCACCAACTCCCGGTGGAAGTGGATGTTGGCCGTACCGACACCTTTCCAGTCACCTTCGCGGGCCGCCCGCTGCCCGTCGGCGACGGCCTGGGCGAGGTCGTCCACCGCGTACGGCGGCTCGCCGAGGCCACGGACCACGGCGCACTCCACGAGGGTGCGGGTGCGGTAGATGTCCTCGACGTCCTCGATGGTCAGCACCCGTACGAAGACCCCGCGGTTGAGCTCGTGCACCAGGAGTCGTTCGTGCGTGAGCAGCCGGAACGCCTCGCGCAGTGTGTTGCGGGAGACGCCGAGCGCCCCGCCGATGCTGTCCTCGGACAGTCGTGTTCCGGGTGGGAAGTACCCCTCGGCGATACGGCTCCTGAGGATGTCCGAGACCCGCTCGGCGGTGCTGGTGCGGCCCAGCAGGGCGCGATCGTCGGCCAGTCCCGTCAGCTCTGCCATGCCCGGAATTCAACCGCAGAAATAAGAACGAAACAACACGGGTATTGAGGGATCGTTCAACGATCCTCTACCTTACTACGCACGGCGCCACCCGCTCACCCGCTCACCCGCTCACCCGAGCGCCGACGGCTTCCGCACGGCACGGCTCAGTCCTCAAGCACCCTCCGTCCTCCCACTGCGAGGTGCCCATGAGCACGACCCCTCCACCACAGGCCCTGACCACCGGCACACACCCCGGAACGGATGAACTCACCTCGGACGACGGCGCGTTGGCCTGGCTGCGCGCCCTCGGCCCGCAGGGCCGCCGGGCGTTCGCCGGCGCGTTCGGCGGCTATGCCCTGGACTCGTACGACTACTTCACGCTGCCGCTGAGCATGGTCGCGCTGGCGGCGTACTTCGGCCTGGACAGCGGCCAGACCGGTCTGTTCACCACCGTGACGCTGGTCGTCTCGGCGGTCGGCGGCGCGATCGCGGGTGTGGTCGCGGACCGGATCGGACGTGTCAAGGCACTGATGATCACCGTGATCACGTACGCGGTGTTCACGGTGGCCTGCGGATTCGCGCCCAACTACGAGACGCTGCTGGTCTTCCGTGCCCTTCAGGGCCTCGGTTTCGGCGGCGAGTGGGCGGTCGGCGCCATCCTCGTAGCCGAGTACTCGAGCGCCAGGCACCGGGGACGCACACTCGGCGCGATCCAGAGCTCCTGGGCCGTCGGCTGGGGGCTGGCGGTGGTCGTCTGCACCCTGGTCTTCCAGTTCCTCGGCGACGACCTCGCCTGGCGCGTGATGTTCTGGACCGGCGCGCTGCCCGCACTGCTCGTCGTGTGGGTGCGGCGCCGGGTGCAGGACGCCCCGGAGGCGGCCGCCGTGCGCGAGAAGAGCGCCGAGAAGGGCTCGTTCGTCGCCATCTTCAAGCCCGCCTCGACCGACGGCCCCGGCCTGCTGCGCACCACCTTCTTCGCGGTCCTGCTCTCCACCGGCGTCCAGGGCGGCTACTACACGCTGGCCACCTGGGTGCCCACGTATCTGAAGACCGAGCGCGGCCTGTCCGTCGTCGGCACCGGCAGCTACCTCACGTTCCTGATCTCCGGGGCCTTCATCGGCTACCTCACCGGCGGCTACCTCACCGACAAACTGGGCCGCAAACGGAACATCCTGCTCTTCGCGATCCTCTCCGCGGCCTGCATCCTCACCTACGCCAACATCCCGAGCGGCGCCAACACGCTTCTCCTTGTGCTCGGTTTCCCGCTCGGCTTCTGCATGTCGGCGATCTTCAGTGGGTTCGGCTCCTTCCTCAGCGAGCTGTACCCGTCGGCGGTGCGCGGCACGGGGCAGGGCTTCACGTACAACACCGGGCGCGCCGTGGGGGCCGCCTTCCCCACCACCGTCGGCTTCCTGGCCGACAGCTGGGGTGTGGGCGGCGCCCTGGTCTTCGGCGCGATCGGCTACGCCCTCGCCGCCCTGGCACTGATCGGACTCCCCGAGACGCGTGGGAAGGAACTGCTGTGAAGCACACCCTCCAGGAACGCCCTTCGAGCCTCCTCCCCCTCGACGGCCGTGCGCACCGGTGGACCCCCAAGGAGGCGCGCGCCCGGTTCCGTTCGGGGGTGTCCGGTCCCACCGCGGGAGTCGCCACCGGCCACACCCAGGCGAACCTGATCTCGGTGCCCGCCGACTGGGCGTACGACATGCTGCTGTTCTGCACGCGCAACCCGAAGTCCTGCCCGGTCCTCGACGTCACGGACGCCGGCTCCTGGACCACCCCGCTCGCCCAGGACGCGGATCTGCGCACGGACCTGCCGCGCTACCGGGTGTGGGAGCACGGCGAGTTGGCCGACGAGCCCACGGACGTGGTCGACCGCTGGCGCGACGACCTGGTGTCGTTCCTCATCGGATGCAGCTTCACCTTCGAGTGGGCGCTGACCGAGGCGGGCGTCCCGATGCGCCACATCGAGCAGGGCCGCAACGTCTCCATGTATGTGACGGAGCGCGAGTGCCGCCCCGCCGGGCGGCTGCACGGACCGATGGTGGTGTCGATGCGCCCGGTCCCTCCCGAGCATGTGGCCGCGGCGATCAGGGAGAGCAGCCTGCTGCCCGCCGTGCACGGCAGCCCGGTGCACTGCGGCGAGCCGTCGGGGCTGGGCATCGAGGATCTCTCACGCCCCGACTTCGGCGACGCGGTGGACGCCGAGCCGGACGACATCCCGGTGTTCTGGGCCTGCGGGGTGACACCCCAGGCGGCCGTGATGGCGTCCCGCCCGCCCTTCGCCATCACTCACGCACCGGGCCAGATGTTCCTCACCGACGCCCGCGACGAGCAGTACCGCGTGGCCTGAAACGACCTACGGACCTGAAACGACCTACAAAGGAGAAACCGCACCTCATGACCCCGATCGACCTCAACGCCGACCTCGGCGAGGGCTTCGGCCGCTGGCGGCTGACCGACGACGAACAACTGCTGTCCGTCGTCACCAGCGCCAATGTGGCCTGCGGCTTCCACGCCGGGGACGCGGCCACCATGCGGCGGGTGTGCGAACTGGCGGCCGAGCGGGGTGTACGGATCGGCGCCCAGGTCTCCTACCGCGACCTGGCGGGCTTCGGGCGGCGCGCGATGGACGTGCCGCCCGACGAGCTGGCGGCCGAAGTGGCCTACCAGATCGGCGCCTTGGAGGTCTTCGCACGCGCGGCCGGGGCGTGCGTGTCGTACGTGAAACCGCACGGCGCGCTCTACAACCGCGTCGTGCACGACGAGGAGCAGGCGGCGGCGGTCGTCGAGGGCGTGCTGCTCGCGGACGCCGCGCTGCCCGTCCTCGGTCTCCCGTCCTCCCGGTTCCTGAAGCTGGCCGAGCGGGCCGGACTGCCCACCGCCACGGAGGCGTTCGCGGACCGCGCCTACACCGAGCAGGGCACGCTGGTGCCCCGCACCCAGGCCGACGCGGTGATCACGGACGCCGAGGCGGTCGTCGAGCGCTCGCTGGGCCTGGCCCGCTTCGGCATGGTCACGTCGCACTCCGGGACGCGCATCCCGGTCCGGGCCCGCTCGTTGTGCCTGCACGGCGACACCCCGGGCGCGGTGGACCTGGCACGTCGGGTCCGCGCGCGTCTGGAGTCCTCGGGCGTCGCCGTGAAGGCCTTCGTATGAAGGCCGTTCCGACCGCCGGCGGCACGCAGTCGTCACCGGCCGTGGACGGCACGCAGTCGTCACCGGCCGCCGACCGCACAAGGGCGCTGCCGGTCGGTGACCACGCGCTGCTCGTCGAGGTCTCCTCGGTCGCGGCCGCCCAGGCCCTGCACGCCGAACTGCTGCGCCGCCGCGCCGAGGGCTCGCTCTCGGCCACGGAGATCGTCCCCGCCGCCCGCACGGTCCTCCTGGACGGTCTGCAGGACCCCCGGCGGCTGGCGGAGCAACTCCCCGGGTGGGAGATCCCACCGCACACCGCGCGCGCGGAGGAGGCGATCGAGATCCCCGTACGGTACGACGGTCCCGATCTGGCGGATGTCGCGGCTCTGTGGGGGGTGCCCGAGCACGAGGTGCCCGCGATCCACGCGGCGGCGGCGTTCCGTGTCGCCTTCTGCGGGTTCGCGCCCGGCTTCGGCTATCTCACGGGGCTGCCGGCCCGGTACGACGTGCCGCGCCGGGCGACTCCGCGGACGGCGGTTCCGGCGGGCTCCGTGGCGCTCGCGGGCCCGTACACGGGCGTCTACCCACGCTCCTCGCCCGGCGGCTGGCAGCTGATCGGCACGACGGACGCGGTGCTGTGGGACCACGCGCGCGTGCCGGCCGCGCTGCTCGCCCCTGGGACGCGCGTCCGGTTCGTACCGGTGGGGTGCTCATGACCGACCGGGCCCTCGCCGTCGTGCGCGCCGGGGCCCTGACCACCGTCCAGGACCGGGGCCGCCCCGGCCACGCCCACCTCGGCGTACCCCGCTCCGGCGCGCTGGACGCGCCCGCCGCGGCGCTGGCCAACCGGCTCGTCGGCAACCCCGTCGAGGCGGCCGTACTGGAGACGACGCTCAACGGATGCGCCCTGCGTCCGCGTTCGGTGGTCACCGTGGCCGTCACCGGCGCGCCCTGCCCGGTCACGGTGGGCGGCAGTCCGGCGCCCTGGGGAGCGCCCGTGCGCGTCCCCGCCGGAACGCTGCTGGACATCGGCCCGGCCCGCGCGGGGGTACGCAGTTACGTGGCCGTCGCCGGCGGAGTGGCCGTGGATCCGGTCCTCGGCAGCCGCTCCACGGACCTCCTTTCGGGACTCGGTCCGCCGCCGCTCACGGACGGCACGGTGCTGCCTCTCGGGCGCCCCGACGGCATGCACACGCGTGTGGACGTGGTTCCGCATCCGGGGCCGCCCTCGGAGCTGGTCCTGCGGGTGACACCGGGCCCGCGCGACGACTGGTTCACGGCCTCGGCCCTGCGGACCCTGGTGACGGGCACCTACCGGGTGTCCTCCGCGAGCAACCGCATAGGGCTGCGTACGGAAGGGCCCTCACTGGAGAGGGCCGTTTCCGGCGAACTCCCCAGTGAGGGCATGGTGCTGGGCGCCGTGCAGGTGCCGCCCGACGGCAGACCGGTCGTCTTCCTCGCCGACCATCCGACCACCGGGGGGTACCCGGTGATCGCGGTGGTCCGTGGCGCCGACCTCCCCGCGGCCGCTCAGGCGGTCCCGGGCACGCCGGTGCGCTTCATGGTCGTACGCCGCCGCTGACGAACTCCCGCCCACCGCCTCGAACCGTCATGCCGCGTCCGGCTGTTCCGCCACCGACAGGGCGGCCAGCGCGGACGCCACGGCGTGCGAGGCGCTGAGGTCGAGCCGGGCGCTGGTGCCGCGCGCCCGGTGTCGCACCTCGGCGGCGGCCAGGGTGAGCAGTTGCGGCAGCAGGTCGGTGCACCGCCGGGCCACCCACCCCGTCCCCGCGGTGGCCAGCCACCACAGGCTGGCCGACCGGGTGGGCGCGGGGAACTCGGGCTCGGCCGAGGGGGTGGCCCCGGTGGCGACGCCCTCCTGTTCGAGCAGCGCGTGGAAGCGCAGGGCGAGTTGCCGGTGCCCCCGCTCCCCCGGGTGCAGCCGGTCCGCGCTCCACATCGCGCGGTCCATGAGCCAGGCGCCCTCCGCCGCGTGCAGATGCACGGCTCCATGGCGCTCGGACAGGGCGTGCACGACCGTGTTGACGGCCCGCTGCCGCCGGGCGAGGGGCCTGGCCAGCACCCCCGGCAGCCCGAGCATCGCGCCGGGATCCGGCAGGCAGGCGGTCAGCAGGACGGCGCCCTGGGCCCGGAACGCCGCGTACACCTGGTCGAGCCGCGCGGCCACGGCGTGGATGTCGAAGGTGCAGCGAAGGGTGTCGTTCACACCGATCACGACGGACACCACGTCCGGACCCAGGGCCAGCGCCGCCGGGGTCTGCCGTTCCAGGACGTCGCGCGTCTGGGCCCCGCTCACCGCGAGGTTGGTGAACTCCACGGACGTGTCCGGGCCGTCGGACAGCCCGTCGACGAGCAGCGCGGCCCAGCCCCGCCAGCCCTCGCCGACGGGGTCGCCCACGCCCTCGGTCAGCGAGTCCCCGAGGGCGACGAACCGAAGGGGTCTCATCCGACGCCCTCCTGGAGGCGGGGCCGGGACTCGACCACCGCGTCGTGCGCGGCGAGGAACGCCTCCACGGCGGTGTCCCAGCCGAAACACTCCGCACGCGCGCGTGCGGCTTCCCTGCGCGCGGCCTCGGGACGCCCCAGGAGCAGGCGTATCGCGTCCGCGAAGGAGTCCCCGCTGTCCGCGGCGGTGGCTCCGGCGGACCCGACCACCTCCGGCAGCGCCGACACCGCGCTGGCCACCACGGGCGTACCGCAGGCCATCGCCTCCAGGGCGGCCAGCCCGAACGTCTCGGCGGGCCCCGGAGCCATGCACACGTCGGCGGAGGCCTGCAACGCGCCGAGCAGCGCGCGGTCGGCGACATGCCCGAGGAAGGTGACGGGCAGCCGCCGCTCCCGGGCCCGCTGTTCGAGCCGGGCCCGCAGCGGCCCGTCCCCGGCGACGACGAGAACGGCACGCTCGCCGCGCCGCAGCAGCGCCTCCAGCGCGTCGAGCGCCGTACCGGGCCGCTTCTCGACGGACAGCCGGGAGCACATCACGAGCAGCACCTCGTCCGCGCGCGCGTACCGCTCGCGCACCTCGCGATCGCGCAGCCCGGGGTGCCGGCCGACCAGGTCGACGCCCAGCGGGGCCCGTACGACATTGCGGGCCCCGATGCGGACGAACTCGCGCTCCGCGAACTCCGTCGTGCACACGACCCGCGCGTAGGTGTGGGCCGTACGGATGTTGAGGGCGTCGGCGGCCCTGCGGGCCATTCCCTCGGAGAGCCCCCAGGTCCGCAGCACGCCGTCGGCGGTCTCGTGGGAGACCATGACCGCGGGCACCCGGGCGCGCCGCGCCCAGACCCCGGTCCAGCGCAGGGTGGTCCGGTCGGAGACTTCGAGGCGGTCGGGCGCGAGCGACTCCAGGAGGCGGGCGACCCGCCGCTTGTCCGTGAGGACGCGATAGCCGCCGGTTCCGGGCAGCAGCGGACCGGGCAGCGTGATGACCCGCCCCTGCTCGGTCTCGCGGTCGGTGGCACGCTCGCCGGGGACGACGAGCACGGGCTCGTGTCCGGCGGCCAGGTAGCCACTGCCGAGCTCCCGCAGGGCGGTGCGCAGACCGCCCGACGCGGGGGCGACGAAGTTGGCCAGCCGTACGATGCGCAGGCTCATGCCGCCACCACCGTCCGCGCGGTGAGCACGTCGGCGTAGTGGTCGATGAGCTGGTCGCCGACGGCCGCCCAGGTGCGGCCCTCGACGGTGGCCCGCCCGGCGGCGCCGTAGGCCGCTCGCAGCGCCGGATCGGCGGCCAGCGCCCCCACCGCGTCGCGCACGGCGGCCTCGTCGCGGGGCGGCACCAGCAGCCCCGTACGGCCGTGTGCGACCAGGTCGAGCGGTCCGCCCGCGGCGGGTGCGACGACCGGCACGCCGCTGGCCATGGCCTCCTGGACGGTCTGACAGAAGGTCTCGAAGGGGCCGGTGTGCGCGAAGACGTCCAGGGAGGCGAAGATCCGGGCGAGTTCGTCGCCGGTGCGACGCCCGAGGAAGACCGCGCCGGGAAGCGCCTCGCGCAGGCTCGTCTCGCTGGGCCCGTCGCCCACGATCACGACGCGTACGCCTTCCAGACCGCAGGCTCCGGCGAGCAGTTCGACCTGCTTCTCGGGGGCGAGCCGGCCGACGTAGCCGACGATCAGCTCACCGTTCGGCGCCAGTTCGCGCCTGAGTGCCTCGTCCCGGTGCTCGGGGCGGAAGCGGACGGTGTCCACACCGCGCGGCCACAGCCGCACCCGGGGCACACCGTGTGCCTCCAGGTCGTGCAGGGCCGCGCTGGACGGGGCGAGCGTCCGGTCGGCGGCGGCGTGGACGGAGCGGATGCGCCGCCAGGCGGTGGCTTCGCCCGCGCCCACGTACGTACGGGCGTAACCGGCGAGGTCGGTCTGGTAGACGGCGACGGCGGGGACGCCGAGCCGGGCGGCGGCCGCCATGCCGCGGACGCCGAGGATGAAGGGACTGGCCAGGTGGACGATGTCGGCGCGGTGTTCGGTGATCGCGGCGGCGACGCGTCGGCTGGGGAGAGCGACGCGGACCTGGGGGTAGCCGGGGAGCGGTAGGGAGGGGACACGGACGACGGGGCACGGCGCGAGGGCGTCGGGCCCGTGCCCGGCCGCGGTGGCCGGGGCGACGACGAGGGGAGCGTGACCGCGATCGACGAGGTGCCGGGCGGTCTGGAGCGCGCAGTGGGCCACGCCGTTCACATCGGGGGGAAAGGATTCGGTCACGATGACGACACGCATACCCGTGTTGTCGCCGTGCTGGACGTGGCCGCGTCAACGTCGATCTTTCCTGCCGGGGAACGCCCCGTGAGCGTTGTACTGCACGCTTTTCCAGGTCAGCCCGCGGCCACGCCCTCCTGACCCGCGAGTCACTTCGTGTTCATACGGCGGGTGCGTCGGGCCCGATCCGGCTGCGTACGGCTGTCTGTACTTCCGCTTCCTCGGCCGGATCCGACGCCAGCCGCCGCAACTGATCGACGACGCGCGCGTCACCGGTTTCGGCGTGTCGAGCGGCCACCTCGCGGGTCGACTCCTCGCAGTCCCACAGGCACTCGACGGCGAAGCCGGCGGGGAAGGAGGGGTCGGTGGCGGCGAGGGCGCGGGCGGCTCGCCCGCGCAGATGGGACGACGCCGTCTCCCGGTAGACATGGCGCAGTACGGGTGCGGCGCAGACGATGCCGAGGCGTCCGGCTCCGTCGACGAGGGTCCAGAGTGTGGGTGCGTCGGGGCCTTCGCCGCGTACGGCCTCGCGCAGGGCGCCCAGCACCAGTTCGCTGTCCTTGGTGCCGCCCCGGCAGGCGAGCATCCGTCCCGCGGCGGCGCCGAGGGCGTCGGGCCGCTCGGCCCACCGTCGGGCCCGCTCGACGGCGGCGACACTGCGCATACGTTCGAACGCGTCGACGGCGGCCTCCCCGACGGTCGCCGTGCCACCGGTCGCGGCGGCCTCGATCAGGTCGAGAGCGTCCGGATCGTTGCTGTCGGCGAGGTAGCGCAGGGCGGTACAGCGCGCTCCGTCGCCGCCGTCCCGGGCGGCCTGGAGGATCTCGGGCCGGTCCTCGGGTCCCGCGACGGCCGTGAGGCAGCGCGCGGCCGGCACATGGAGTGCGGCTCCGCGGTCGAGACCCTGCTGGGCCCACTCGAACACGGCCCGCACGCTCCACCCCGGACGTGGTCCGGTGGGGCGCAGTTGCCGCTGCCATCGGTCGAAGGAGCCCTGTTCCTGGGCGGCCCGCACACGCGTGGCGATGGATTCGCGGGAGTCGTCCGCCCACAGCCGCCAGGGCCGGGGCTCGAAGGCGTCGCGCACCTGGGCGACGAGTGCGGCCTCGCCCTCCGGATCGGCCGGGAAGCGGGCGAGGACGGGCACGGCGAGGGCGCGCAGTCCCGCGTCGTCGTCGCGCAGGGCCAGCTCGTCCAGGGCCCAGGCCCAGTTGGTGCCCGAGGCGGCGTACCTGCGGAGCAGTTCCAGGGCGTCCCGCCTGCCGTACGAGGCGAGGTGGCCGAGGACCGCGAGGGCGAGCCCCGTGCGTGACTCGCAGTCGTCGAGGATGTCCTCGGCGTCGAAGAGGTGCCGCTCGATCTCGTCGAGCTCACCGCTCAGATCGAGGTAGAGACGGGCGTAGTACAGGGAGCGGTTCTCCACCTGCCAGTCGTGGCGGGGATCGCGCAGCACACAGTGGTTCAGTGCCGCGAGCGCTTCGGCTCGCGGTGCGGTGAGCGCGTGCAGCGTGCCGTCGCCGCGGCCCCTCTGAAGCAGGCCGAGCAGCGTACCGCTGGGCGCTATGACCGGATCGAACATGGGAAACAGCCTCACATCAAGCGTCGACGCAACCGGGATCCTGCATTACCTGGCCGCGTGACAACACGTCGGAGCGCCCGCCGTTTCTTGCTTGCTGTAGACCATCTTCCTCTGCCTCTCGTCGGTGGCCCATACGGGCCGCGTCACGGCCCGCGCGGTGCGGCAACACCTGCCCAGCCATCGCGTCCGTGAATCACGACGTCATGATGACTCGGCAGTTCTTCTTGCCGCGACCGTATTTCCGGCGGCCCCGTACCGCCTCCCCCGTTTTCGGTGTTGTACCTGGTCAGCGCGGACGGATCAGCGCACGCCGAACAATTCGAGCAGTTCCGTCTTGCCGAACATCCGGGCGATGTCGACGGCCGAGGGGGTGCCCGCGGCCGGGTCGGCGCCGCCGTCCAGAAGCACGCGGATGACCGCCGCCTCGCCCTTGAAGACGGCCCCCGCGAGGGGGGTCTGGCCGCGGTCGTTGATGCGGTCGGCCTCGGCGCCGCGCTCCAGCAGGGCGCGCACCGCCTCGGCGTGGCCGTGGTAGGCGGCGAGCATCACCAGCGAGTCACCACGGTCGTTGGTGAGGTTGGCCGGAACACCCGCGTCGACGTACGCCACGAGCGCCTCGGTCTCCCCTCGGCGCGCCAGATCGAAGATCTTGGTCGCCAGCTCCACGACCTCGGGGTCGGGGGCTTCACTCATCGGCCGGACCACCTCTCACAAGGACAACGACAGCTACGTCATGGGGGACTGCGGGAGCGTACGACAGCGGTGGACTGTCATGCGCAGGTCCGTACGACAGCGAAGTGTGCGGCCGTACGGGTGATTCGCCAGCGTACTGGCTCCGGCGGCACATGACCGGCGCCCACCGAGGCAAAGATCACCACAAGCCACCCAAGAGCCGACAGGCGGCAACAGACCTGTACAGGGGGCCCGGAACGACTCCTCCGACTGGATGAAATCAGCCGAATTTCACTCAGTTGCACCTTTTATCGTATGGATACATCCTGTGATCCTGGAAGTACTCATGGTGACTGTCCCCACGAACCAGGAGAGCACAAATGATTCTGTCCATCTCAGGCGTCGTCCTGCTCGGCATCATCGTCTTTCTCTTCTTCCGCAAGGACGGGCTCAAGGCGTCGCATGCCATGGTGTCCTCGCTCTTCGGTTTCTACCTCGCCAGCACGGCCATCGCGCCGAGCATCAAGGCAGGCGGGGAGAGCCTGGCGAGCCTCCTCGGCGGGATCAAGTTCTGACGTCCCTGCCCATCGCACGCACCTTCAGGAGACAGCAGTGGCCCGGCGCCCTCTCCCCCGCATCCTCAGCAACGGCAGCGCACAGATCGCCCGAAGCCGGGAGCTGGCCCGAACGGCGGCCGACAGCGCCACCGACGTCCTCCATCCACTGATCACGGTCACCCGTGGACTGCGTCGGCTGGCAGCCGCCGGCGGGCGCAAGTGGGCCGCCACCCCCAAGGACCGGCGCGGGCCGCTGCTGTTCCTGGTGGCCTCGGTGATCCTGGTCGTGGCGCTGGTGCCGTACGGACCGCTGCTCGCCGCCATCACCCTGATGGCGGCGGCAGCATGGACGGGCCGTCAGCAGGCCTCCTCGGAGCCCACGGGCCCCGACGAGGCGCAGATCCAACGACTCCGGTCGTTGTACGACGCCCTGGTCCCGTACTTCTCCGTGGCCGAGGATCCGGCCCCTCTGTACGCCCACGGCGGCGACTGGGAGAAGGCCTTCCCCACGCACGACTTCGACGACGACGGGCGCGTGTCCCGGCTGCTCATCCGCTACCCGGCGTACTTCACGGACGGCGAGGCGGAGTCCCGGGCCCGGATCGAGCAGCTTCTGCACGCCAAGTCGGGCCGCGGTCGCGAGTACCACTTCGACTGGGACGAGGAGGGCAACGAGCTCACCGTCACCGTCCTCCCGCCGCTTCCCACCGACATCGCCGCCCAGCGATTCGTCACCTCACCCGGCGAGACGGTCCTCGGCTTCACCGACCCGGCCGACGTCCAGCGCACCCTCCCCCTCACCTACGGGGAGGAACAGCGAGACGTCCCCCCGGTCGTCTGGCGCACCGGGATCCGCTCCACCGAACCGCATCTGCTGATCGCCGGTCATCCCGGCAGCGGCACGACCACACTCGTGCGCTCCATCGCGCTCCAGGCCCTTCAGTACGGCGATGTCGTCATCGTCGAGGGCGGCGGCACCGGCGAGTACGCGTGCCTGACCGGCCGGGCCGGCGTCCTCGCCGTCGAGTCCGGCCTCGCCGGGGCGCTCGCGAGTCTGGAGTGGGCCGCGAACGAGACGGAGCGGCGGCTGATCTCCGCCAACCGTGCGCGGCAGGCGGGGCACCCCGCCCCCGACGACACCAAGAACCCTCTGTGGATCCTCCTCGACCGGCCGAGCGCGCTCGGACACTTCGCCGCCGCCGACGGCCGCAACGATCCCCAGGCACTCCTTCAGGTCCCGCTCCGGCACGGGCGCGCGGCGGGCGTCACGGTCGTCATCGCCGAGCAGTTCGAGGACCTCGAGGCGCTCAGTGAGGCCGTGCAGCAGCACACCCGCGCGCGCGTGGTCCTCGGTCCGGCCTCTCCGGTCCAGCTGGAAGCCGTCCTCGGCGCGCCGCCGCACACCACTCCTACGCGGGAGGTGCCGCCCGGCCGCGGGTACGCCCGGCTGGGCGCGGGTCCCGTCCTGCGCCTGCAGGTTCCGGCCACGCCGGACCCCTACGACGACGCCACCAGCGAGACCCATCGTCGCGCCGTCCTCGACCTGCTGCCGGAGCGCACGACTCCGGCAGAGGCGGAGCCGATCCCCGCGGAGGCCGCGGTGGCGGAGGGCTGAGCGGACTCCCCGGTCGTGGAGTTCGGCCGTGGGTGAGTGGGGGCTGGTCGCGCAGTTCCCCGCGCCCCTGGGCGGGGCCCGCCCCCGGCCCCCACCGCCCCTCGGCCGCCGAACCCACCCGGGGCCGGTCGGCTGCTAGGCCACGAACGTGCGGGGCGCTTCGTTGCCCCCGGTCGCGCCCGTTCTCACCAGGTGCGCCGCCGCGGCCAACCGGACCGCCGCCTCCTCGGCCACCGCACCCCCCACGGTGAACGGCAGCCGCACATACCCTTCGAAGGCGCCGTCGACCCCGAACCGCGGCCCGGAGGGCACCCGTACCCCCACCCGTTCGCCCGCCTCGGCGATCCGCGAGCCGGACAGCCCGCCGGTGCGCACCCACAGCGTCAGCCCGCCCCGCGGCACAGTGAACTCCCAGTCGGGCAGCGCACGGCGCACGGCGACGACGAGCGCGTCCCGGTTCTCCCGGGCCTGCGCACGCCGGATCTCCACGGCCCGCTCCCATCCCCCGGTGCTGAAGAGCCAGTTCACGGCCAGTTGCTCCAGCACGGGCGTTCCGAGGTCGGCGTACGCGCGCGCGGAGACGAGACTGCGGATGACATCGGGAGCCGCACGGACCCAGCCGATCCGCATCCCCGCCCAGAACGCCTTGCTGGCCGACCCCACGGTGATGACCGTGGACCCGGAGGGGTCGAAGCCGCACACGGGCCGGGGCATCGACAGCCCCTCCTCCAAATACAGCTCGCTCATCGTTTCGTCGACCACCAGTACGGTCCCCGCCGACCGCGCCGCGTCCACCAGGCGGCGCCGCTGGTCCTCGTCCGCGAGGGCTCCCGTCGGATTGTGGAAGTCGGCGACGACGTACGCGAGCCGGGGCGCGGCGTCGCGCAGGACCTGGCGCCAACGCTCCACGTCCCAGCCGGCGAGCCCCTCGGCCATGGCGACGGGGACGAGCCGGGCGCCCGCCACCCTCATCAGCTGGAGGATGTTGGCGTAGGAGGGGGACTCGACGGCGATGCGTTCACCGCGCCCGGCGAAGAGATGACAGATGGCGTCGATCGCGCCCATCGCGCCGGTCGTCACCATGATCTGCTCGGGCATGGTCGGAATACCGCGCGCGGTGTACCCCTCGGCGATCATCGCGCGCAGCGCGGGCAGCCCCGCCGGATAGTCGCCGTGCGTGTGCGCGTACGGTGGCAGCTCCTCCAGGGCACCCTGCACGGCACGGGTGAGCCAGGGCTCCGGCGCGGGGAGCGACGCGCAGCCGAGGTCGATCATGGAACCGAGGGCCTCGGGCGGCAGCGGTTCGAGGCCGCGCGCGGGCAGCGGGTTCCCGGCGGGGACGGCGGTCCAACTGCCCGCTCCCCTGCGGGACTCCAGGAATCCTTCGCCGCGCAGCGCCTCGTAGGCCGCCGCGACCGTCGTACGGCTGACGGAGAGGGACAGCGCGAGCTCCCGCTCGGCGGGCAGCCGCGCGGCGACCGGAACCCGGCCTTCGAGGACGAGCAGCCGGATGCCGTCGGCGAGCGCGCGATAGGCGGGCGGGCGGCGCGTGCCGGGCCCCGCGGGGCGCTCCTGCTGGGAGTTGAGCAGCCGGGCGAGCTGCGCGGCCCCCATCGCCGAAGTCCACTGCGTCATGATTCCCAGTCCACCTTCCTCGGATTGGCCTTGGATGGCGCCTTCCTTCAGGCCACAGAATGTCACGAGCCAGGCCACCATCACCACCGCGGTTCATCACGGACCATCACGGGTCATCACCACAGGGGGTACCTCTTGTCCACGCGCGCCGACTCCCCGCACCGGGAACGCAGGGGATCCGGGCGACGGCTTCCTCGTCGCCTCGTCCAGCTGTACGCGGGCCTCGCTCTGTACGGCGCGAGTTCGGCCCTGCTCGTGGAGTCGGGCCTCGGTCTGGAGCCCTGGAACGTGCTGCACCAGGGGCTCGCCGAACTGACCGGTCTGACGATCGGCGTGGTGTCGATCTTCGTGGGCGCGGCGGTGCTGCTCCTGTGGATCCCGCTGCGCCAGCGCCCGGGCCTCGGCACGGTCTCCAACGTGTTCGTGGTCGGTATCGCCATGGACGGCACCCTCGCCCTGGTGCCGGACACCCACTCCTTGGCCGTACGGATTCCGCTGCTCGTGGCGGGCATCGTGCTGAACGGCGTGGCGACGGGCCTCTACATCTCGGCCAGCTTCGGTCCGGGTCCCCGGGACGGTCTGATGACGGGCCTGCACCGGCGTACGGGACGCTCGGTCCGCCTGGTGCGCACGGTCCTGGAGGTGGCGGTCGTCGCGACCGGATTCGCGCTCGGTGGCACGGTCGGCGTCGGCACGGTGCTGTACGCCGTCGCGATCGGACCGCTCGCCCAGCTCTTCCTGCGCGTGTTCGCCGTCCGCCCGGCACCGGGCGGCAGCACCGTCGTTGCCGCCGGTCAACCGGAGCGAGCGATACTTCCAGGGTGAGCCCGCGCATACGCCACCCGTACCTCGACCACCCCGGCCCGATCCCCTTCGCCCACCGGGGCGGCGCGGCGGACGGTCTGGAGAACACCGTCGCCCAGTTCCGCCGCGCGGTGGAAGCGGGCTACCGCTACATCGAGACGGATGTGCACGCGACGTCGGACGGCAGGCTCGTGGCCTTCCACGACGCGACCCTGGACCGGGTGACGGACGGCGCGGGGCGGATCGCGGACCTGCCCTGGGAGGACGTGCGCCACGCGCGCGTGGCGGGCAAGGAACCGGTCCCCCTCTTCGAGGAGCTCCTCGAAACCTTCCCCGACGTCCGCTGGAACGTCGACGTCAAGGCCGAACCCGCCCTCCACCCCCTGCTGAACCTCATCGGCAGCCTCGACGCCTGGGACCGCGTCTGCGTCGGCTCGTTCTCCGAGGCGCGGGTCTTCCGCGCCCAGCGTCTGGCCGGACCTCGGCTGGCGACCTCGTACGGCACCAAGGGTGTCGTGGGGCTGCGGCTGCGCTCGTACGGCATCCCGGCCGCGCTGCGCGACTCGGCGATCGCCGCCCAGGTGCCCGAGTCCCAGTCGGGCGTGCCGGTGGTCGACCGGCGCTTCGTGCGCGCCGCCCACGCGCGCGGCCTGCAGGTCCACGTGTGGACGGTCAACGAACCCGATCGGATGCACCGGCTCCTGGACCTGGGCGTCGATGGCATCATGACCGATCACATCGACACGCTGCGCAGGGTCCTGGAGGACCGGGGCACCTGGGTCTGAGCCCTCTCGCGCGGTCCGTTCAGCGGGAAGCGAGGGGCACGGGTGGGCACCGAGACCGTGCGGGCACAGGCGACCGACGAGGTCACCGAACGGCGGCGCGAGCAGCGCGGCTGGTACTTCTACGACTGGGCGTGCTCCGTCTACTCGACGAGCGTGCTCACCGTGTTCCTGGGCCCCTATCTCACCTCCGTCGCCAAGCACGCGGCGGACGCGGACGGCTTCGTCCATCCGCTGGGCATCCCGGTCCGCGCCGGCTCCTTCTTCGCCTACACCGTCTCGGCGTCCGTCATTGTGTCGATCTTCGTGATGCCGATGGCGGGCGCCGCCGCCGACCGCACCGGCCGCAAGAAGCCCCTGCTCGCGCTCTGCGCCTATCTCGGCGCCACGGCCACCACGGGCATGTTCTTCCTGGACGGCGACCGCTATCTGCTCGGCGGTCTGCTGCTGATCGTCGCCAACGCCTCGGTGGCCGTGTCGATGGTCCTGTACAACTCCTACCTGCCGCAGATCGCCCCGCCCGAGGAGCGTGACGCGGTCTCGTCCCGCGGCTGGGCCTTCGGCTACGCGGCGGGTTCGCTGATGCTGGTCGTGAACCTGGTCCTGTACTCGGCCCACGACTCCTTCGGGCTCTCCGAGTCGACGGCCGTCCGTATCTGTCTGGCCTCGGCGGGCATCTGGTGGGGCGCCTTCACCCTCGTACCGCTGAAGCGGCTGCGGGACCGGCCCACGGCGTCCGCGGGGCAGGCGCCGGGGCACGGATGGCGGCAGCTGGCGGCCACCGTGCGGGACATGCGGGGCACACCGCTCACCCTCGCCTTCCTGTTCGCCTACCTCGTCTACAACGACGGAATCCAGACGGTCATCTCGCAGGCGTCGGTGTACGGATCGGAGGAGCTGGGGCTGAGCCAGTCGACCCTGATCGTCGCCGTGCTGCTGGTACAGGTGCTCGCGGTCGGGGGCGCCCTGGGGATGGGACGGCTCGCACGGACGTACGGCGCGAAGCGCACGATCCTCGGCTCGCTCGTCGCCTGGACCGTGACGCTCGGCGCCGGGTACTTCCTGCCGGCGGGCGCCCCCGTCTGGTTCTTCGTCCTGGCCGCCGGGATCGGCCTGGTCCTGGGCGGCAGCCAGGCGCTCTCTCGCTCACTGTTCTCCCACCTGGTGCCGAGCGGGAAGGAGGCCGAGTACTTCTCCGCGTACGAGATGAGCGACCGGGGGATGAGCTGGCTCGGCCCGCTTCTGTTCGGTTTGACCTACCAGCTGACGGGAAGTTATCGGGACGCGATCATCTCGCTCGTGGCCTTCTTCGTCATCGGATTCGTGCTGCTCGCGAGGGTTCCGGTGCGGCAGGCCGTGCGCGACGCGGGTAATCCCGTACCGGACAGGATTTAGCACCTGAGGCCAAAGGCCGGTAGTGTACGCGTTTGGCCTGCCAGGCGTACCGTTACTGCGCGTCAAAGATACTGAAGCGTTGGGTGACATCTGCTGCCAGATGTGACAAACCGGGCGCCGGTGGGTACAACAAGGGGCGGCTACGACGGCGACGCATGACCCGGAACGGGAATCTTTACCGCCGACCGGACGTTGACCGGATGACGACGACAGCGACACCTGTCCTGTGGGCGACAAGCCCGGGAGGCACGATTCATGAGTGAGCGAGCTCTTCGCGGCACGCGCCTCGTGGTGACCAGCTACGAGACGGACCGCGGCATCGACCTGGCCCCGCGCCAGGCCGTGGAGTACGCATGCGAGAAGGGGCACCGGTTTGAGATGCCCTTCTCGGTCGAGGCGGAGATTCCGCCGGAGTGGGAGTGCAAGGTCTGCGGGGCCCAGGCACTCCTGGTGGACGGCGACGGCCCTGAGGAAAAGAAGGCCAAGCCCGCGCGTACGCATTGGGACATGCTGATGGAGCGGCGCACCCGAGAGGAGCTCGAAGAGGTCCTCGAGGAGCGCCTGGCCGTTCTGCGCTCCGGCGCGATGAACATCGCGGTGCATCCGCGGGACAGCCGCAAGTCCGCGTAACCCCTCCGGGGGTTGGGCGGCATACCACGCACGCAGCCGCGGGCGCCGTACGCAAGTCGTACGGGGCCCGCGGCTCTGTGCGTTGTGCGCGCCCCTCAGGGGCGCGGGGAACCGCGCGACCGGCCCCCACCGGCCCGCAGGTGAAAACCCACGGGCCTCCGTCGGGAAAGCCTCGGTCAGCGGTTCAGTGGCGGACGCGGGCCCGGGTCCGTCGTCGGGTTCTCTTCCCTGATGACCTCGCCCTGGACGACCTTGCCGTCGGGGCGATGGATACGGGCCTGCTGGAAGGCGTCGCCGACGCTGCCCGGCGCGGCCTCGCGGATCTTGCGGTCGATGGCGCGCTCGGCGTAACGGCTCAGGGCCTTCTGGACGGGCGGGATCAGCAGGAGCAGGCCCAGCGCGTCGGAGATGAGCCCGGGGATCATCAGGAGCAGACCGCCGAGCATCATCAGCCCGTTGCCTTCGCCACCCCCGCTCGTGGGGGGCACCCCGCTCTGCTGCTGTTGCAGCGTCTCGGTCAGGTTGCGGAAGGCACGGCGGCCGGCCCGCTTGATGACCACGGAACCGAGGACGAAACCGGCGACCAGCAGCAGGAAGACCGCGAACCCGCTCGCCGCGCCCGCGACCACGGTCAGGAGCCAGATCTCCAGCACCAGCCAGACGGCGATGCCGAGCGGCAGGTAGGTGCGCAGCCGGGATCGGCGCGGCCGCGCGGGGTATGCAGGGGTCGGTGCGCCAGTCGTCATGCACCCAGTGTGCCTGGGCACAGCTCAGTATGGGATAAGCGGATGATCAGCCGTAGCTGTGGAGTGAAGTGAGGGCGAAGCGGGAGTGGGGGGGCGGCCCCACCCGGGCCCGCCCCCCACTTCGCAAGCGCTCCTACGACCTGTGCTTCCGGCCGGTGATCCGGCCGACCCGCTCCCGCACGCCCCACGTGGTGACCCGCCACAGCGCCTCCACGAGAATGTCGCGGCTCATCTTGGAGTCACCGAGCTCGCGCTCGACGAAGGTGATGGGCACCTCGACGACGTGGAAACCGGACTTGACCGCACGCCGGGCCAGATCCACCTGAAAGCAGTACCCCTGGGACGCGACTTCACCGAGTCCGAGACCTTCGAGGGTCTCGCGGCGGAAGGCACGGAAGCCTCCGGTGACGTCCCGGATCGGCACGTCGAGCATGAGGCGGGAGTACATGCTGCCGCCGCGCGAGATGAACTCGCGGGACTTGGGCCAGTTCACGACCCGCCCGCCCGGCACCCAGCGCGACCCCAGCACGAGGTCGGCGCCCTTGAGCGCGGTCAGCAGCCGGGGCAGTTCCTCGGGCTGGTGCGAGCCGTCCGCGTCCATCTCCACGAGGACGCCGTAGCCGTGCTCCAGGCCCCAGGCGAAGCCCGCGAGATACGCCGCGCCCAGGCCTTCCTTGCCCTTGCGGTGCAGCACCTGGACATGGTCGTCCTCGGCGGCCAGCTCGTCGGCGAGCTTGCCCGTGCCGTCCGGGCTGTTGTCGTCAGCCACGAGAACGTGTGCATCGGGCACCGAGGCTCGTACCCGGCCGACGATCTTCTTGATGTTCTCCGCCTCGTTATAGGTCGGGATGATCACCAAGGCCGTGCCGAGCGGGCCGAACTGCCTCCCCTTGGCTCCTGCCGCGAGGGTCCCGTCGCCGTCGTTCACTACTGCCCCTTCAAGTCCGTACGCAGGGGTCCACCATAGTGGCCGCAGCCTGCACTGACGCGTCGGCGCGTTAGTACGGGGGTGTCGATTCGGCAAGAGCCGGGTAAGAGAGAGCCCGCCGCGCCGGAGCACCGTACTGCGGATCGGGGCCCGGCGCCCTTCGGGCCGACCTGGGACCCGCTGGCTGCGGGTCGACCGAAAGCCGTTGTCTACTGGACGTCCGGGCCCCACCCGGGTCACACCCTTCCGACAGGCATGAACGTTCCCTCGCCGTCGCACTGGCGCTGAGCCTGGCTCCCAGTGGTGGTGCGCCGGTGCGGCACACCACCCCTGACCCAGCGGCGCTCCGGCGACTGCGTGGAAGTTCTCCGGTCGGACGTCCGGTGGTGGACCCGGCCGAACCTATCGGCCCCCCGAGGCCAGCTGTCAACACTCGTCTGACCTGCTGGTTTTCCCTCAATTGCCTGGTCAATGCGGAGGATGCGCAGGTCGCGCGACGGGGCGGCGGCGGACGATCGGCGCGGCGCCACCCCCGGAGATCACTCGCCCGGCCGTACAAAGACCGTCCGCCCGCCGACGACCGTCCGCAGGCACACCGGCAGGTCGCCGCCGGGGCTCAGATCGGGCAGTCCAGGAGTACCCGAACGAGGGTCGGTCGACCAGCGTGAGACGCGGTCGTCGGGGGCCTGCACGACCAGTTCCTCGGTGCGCCACACGGCGTAGTCGGCGGGCGCGCCCGGCACCAGGACTCCCGCGTCGTCCCGTCCTACGGCCCGCCACCCGCCGCGCGTATGCGCCGTGAACGCCGCGCGCACGGAGACCCGGTGCTCCGGCGTGCGGTGGAACGCGGCGGCACGCACGGTGCCCCACGGGTCGAGGGGGGTGACAGGGCTGTCGGAACCGAAGGCCAGCGGCACGCCGGTGCGCAGCAGGGCCGCGAACGGGTTGAGGGCGCGGGCCCGCTCGGAGCCCAGGCGCTGGGCGTACATGCCGTCCTCTCCGCCCCACAGCGCGTCGAAGGCGGGCTGCACGGAGGCGGTGAGGCCGAGCTCGGCGAAGCCGGCGATGGTCTCCGGGGTGAGCATCTCGGCGTGCTCGACGCGGTGCCGGGCGGCGCGCACACGGGCCAGGCCGAGCTTCTCGGCGGCTGCCCGGACTCCCTCGACCACGGCGGTCACGGCGGCGTCCCCGATGGCGTGGAAGCCCGCCTGGAGGCCCGCCTCGGTGCAGGCGACCACGTGCGCGCCGACGGCGGCGGCGTCCAGGTAGGCGGTGCCGGTGTGGTCGGCGTCGGCGTAGGGCTGGTGCAGGCAGGCGGTGTACGAACCCAGGGACCCGTCGACGAAGAGGTCGCCCGCGGCGCCGATCGCCCCCAGCGCCCGGGCCTTGTCGACATCCTGTTCGGCCCAGTAGCCGACGACCCGGGGGCCGGCTTCCTCGGCGGCGAGGCGCAGCAGTCCGGTGAAGTCGTCCTCGGAGGAGATCTCCGGGCCCGCGCACTCGTGGACGGATCCGATGCCGAGCGAGGCGGCGTGGGCGAGCGCGGCGCGCTGGGCCTCGGTGCGCTGGGCCGGGGTGACGGCGCCGAGCGCGGCGGCGCGCACGGCGTGGTGGGCGTCCCGGGTCAGGGGGCCGTCGGCGGCGTACCCCGCTCGCGCGGTGACCCCCGGGACCAGGTCCAGGAGCGCGGTGGTGACCACGGCGGAGTGCACGTCGATGCGGGAGAGGTAGAGCGGGCGTCCGCCGGCCGCCTCGTCGAGTTCGGCGCGCGTCGGGGGGCGGCCGCCGGGCCAGCGGGCCGCGTCCCAGCCGTGGCCGAGCAGCACCCGGTCGGCGGGGCGGGCGGCGGCGAACTCGCGTACGAGGGCGAGGGCGGCGTCCAGGGAGGGCGCGTCGGACAGGTCGAGGCCGGTGAGCGCGAGCCCGGTGGAGGTGGTGTGGACGTGGGCGTCGGTGAACGCCGGGGTGACCAGTGCGCCTTCCAGGTCCACGACCTCGGCGACCCCGTCGGCGAAGGCGTCGGCCGCGCCCTCCGAACCGACCCAGGCGATCTGTCCGCGTTCGACGACCATCGCGGTGGCGAAGGGATCGGCGGGACTGTGGACTTCTCCACCGCGCAACAGCACGGTGTCCGACGTGGCGGTGCTCTCACTCATGGGGAACAGTCTCGCGCCTGGCGGTGTCCGGTCGGTCCCCGGGTGGGTCAGATGCGGGGCGGGCGCGCCTCGTACGGCGTCGACAGCACCACGGTCGTGCGGGTCGACACGCCTGCCAGGGTGCGCAGGCGGGCGAGGAGCTCCTCCAGTTCGTGCGGGGTCGAGACCCGCACCTTCAGGATGTAGTTCTCGTCGCCCGCGACGCTGTGGCAGGCCTCGATCTCGGGCACGTCGGCCAGGCGTTCCGCGATGTCGTCGGGGGCGCTCGGGTCGAACGGTTTCACCGAGATGAAGGCGGTCATGGGCAGCCCGACGGCCTCGGGGTCCACGACCGCGGCATAGCCGCGGATGACACCGCGTTGTTCGAGCCGGCGCACCCGCTGGTGCACGGCGGACGTGGACAGGCCCGTGGCCTTGCCCAGGTCGGTGTAACTCATCCGCCCGTCTGCGACGAGCAGCTGCACGATCTGTCGGTCCAGCTCCTCCATGACGCAAGAACCTACAGGGCCCTTGATCTCGTCGGATACCTCAGCGGCGCAGGTCATACCCGCTTTGTGATGTGGCAGAGTGCTGGCTGTGAACCGCCTGGTGGACAAAGCCACCGCGCCGGGCACCTGCGGGCGGCATGTGACGAACGACACAGCGCCGCAACCGGGTCCGTGATGTTCTCGTGATTACCGCAGAGACGGGACGGGAAATGCTTGCTGTGGTCGAGGCCGCAGCGCCTTGTCGGCCCACCCGAGGGGGAGAATCCCATGCAGAGTCTTAAGCGCCCTGGTCGTCCCGCATCCAGGCGGCCCAAGCTGGTCGTCGAACCCGAGCCGGAGGGCGTCGAACCCGACGCCGTCGACGGTGAGGAGTTCGACGCCTACGACACCTTCGAGATGTACCGGGTGATCTGCCCGGACTGCGCCCAGCCCATCGCGCTCCTGGCGGACGAGGAGAGCCTGCCCGAGCACGCGCTGTGCGCCTCGCCGTGGAACCCGTTCGGGCTGACGGTCTGCGCCGGCACGGGCCGTGCGGCGGGCGACGCCCGGCCCGCCGACGAGTCGGTGGAGCCTCAGGAGCAGGACACCGCCCTCCTGTTGACGCTCCCTCAGGGGCTCGACTGGCGGACGCAGCCGTTCTCGCACGTCGGCGGCCCGGCCTCGCGCCCGATGCGGGTCCCCGAGATGGGCGGCCAGGCCGCCTGACCGGCCCTCGCGTTCAGCGACCGGCAGCCGGTCCCTCCCAGTAACTGCCCTGCACCATGGCTCGCAGGCTGCCGTGGTGCAGGATCAGTGTGTCCGGGTCCGGCGGTACGGCGACCTCGCCGAAGTGCACCTGACGGTAGGCGACGCGCAGCATGACGATCGCGTGCCGCAGTGCCGCGTAGAGTGTGTGGAAGTCCATGTCCCGGGGTGTGTGGCCGGTGAGTTCGGCATAGCGCCGCTCGACGCGGTCACGGCGCAAGAAGTCGGGCAGTCCACGCTGGCCGAAGCTCGCCGTCAGGTCCTGGAAGAAGCGGTGCAGGTAGACGGTCCAGCCGAGGTCGACCTCGCGTGGGGCGAGGGCCGCCATCTCCCAGTCGAGGACGGCCGCGGGGGCGAACCCGTCGTAGACGACGTTCCCGATGCGCGCGTCGCCCCAGCTGAGCACCGCCTCGCCCTCGTCACTCGGCCACAGCTCGTCGAGCCGGTCGAACGCGCTCTCTATCAACGGTGAGCGTGACAGCCCGTCAATCACCCACGCGTAGTAGGAGCGTTGGGCCTCGACGTGACGACGGAGGGGGCTGCCTTCACCCGGGAGGGTCAGGAAGTCGGCTTCCGGCAGCGGGACTTGGTCGTGCAGCCGGGCGAGGAGACCCACCGAGGCCGCCTCCAGCCGTTCGCGTTCCTGGTCGCTCGCCGCGTGCAGCCAGTTCCCCTCGTACGTGTAGGGCATGACGTCCGGTGGCACGCGGCCCTCGACCCGTTCCATGACGAAGAACGGCGCGCCCAGCGGGGCGGGGTCCTCCTCCAGCCACAGCACCCGCGGCACGGGGATGTCGGTGCGCTCGGCGACCAGTCTCATCGTGCGGTACTGGCGGGGCATGTCGTAGACGGGGAAGACGGTGTACGCCGCCGGGTCCGCCGCCAGCCTCAACGCGCAGGCGGTCAGCGGCGGTTCAGGGTGCTCGATGTCGAAGAGCAGGGTCTCGCTGGACATGCCGTTGGACTCGGGGACGGTGACGTTGGCCGCCTTGGCGCCCGGGAGGCGGGCGGTGAGCCAGGTGGTCAGCCGGCGGCCCAGTTCCTCCGGGTCGCGGGTGGTCGTGCGCGGGCGCGGTGCCGTGGCCATCTCGTCCCCCCTCAGGGCGCGACCGAGTCGAAGCCGGCGAACCCGCTCGGATCGTGGCGGCCGAACGAGCCGTGTTCGAAGATCCCGTGGCCGACCTGCCCGTCCAGCGTGCAACGGGCCGCGTGGTCGATCACCCCGTACGCGGCACGGGGGTGCGCGGACGGGTCGGAGAGGTCGTAGGCGCGGCGGTCGGTCCAGTCGCGCCCGACCCAGGTGCCGTGCTGCCAGTCGTCGGCGGGCGGATAGCCGGCGCCGACGGCGAGCGGGGAGGAGGTGAGCACCTCCACGTCCAGCTCCATGGGCTTGCGGTCGCCCGGGCGGGTGAGGTGGATGACGGCGGACGTGGGGTGGCGGCTGCCGGGGCGGTAGGTGATGTCGGTCTGGGGCCAGCCGAGTTGCAGGTCGCGCTCCGCGTTGCGTACGAGGGTCGCGTCGTTCAGCGTCCGGTAGCCGTCGGCGTCCTCCTGGACGACGACCATCAGGAACCGGTCCTCGAACCGGACAGGGCACCACAGCCAGTGGAAGCCCTCCGTCGGGTTCTCCTGCGCGAGCCGGCCGCCCTCCTCCCCCGGGATCGGGCGCACGCCCCAGCTGCGGTCGCGGGTGCCGGTCCAGCGGCCGCGCTCCAGACGTATCTCCTCGCCGCCGATCCGGATCCAGCCCTCGCAGTGCCCCGCCTGCACGAAGCGTTTGCCCTCCAGCGTGAGCCGGCCGCCGCGCCGCTGGAGGTGGTGCGGCTCCCACAGGGCCGGGAAGTCCGCCGTCCAGGTGATCTCGTACGACAGTCCCTCCGGGTCGGCGGGATCGGCCGCGCAGCTCAGCACGAACGTTCTCAGGGGGCGCTCGACGAGGATGCGCAGCGGGCCGACGGCGAGGCGCATCCGGTCGTCCCCGAGCGCGTCCGAGGCGCGCACGGCGTGCAGGCGGTCGCCGAGTCGCAGGGTGGCGTAGGCGTCGACGACCCCGACGTTCGGATAGACGCCGAGACCCAGGATCAGCAGCGCCCGGCCCTGGTGGTCGAAAACGTGGAAGATGCAGCGGTCGTACGCGTTCCGGTCCCCGGTCGCGAGGTGCTTCATGGACAGGGGCACCTGGTGCACGGGGTACTCGTCGAGGGCAACGGGGCGGTCGTCGGGCACGGCAAGCCTCCCTGGGGGCACGGCTGTTGACGTCCCCCGGAGGGGTGCGGCCCCCGGCGGCGCCAGTTGACGGTACGTCAGATGGCGGCCCGGGGCCAGACGCCTGCGCGTCGGGGCGCCCCCCGTAAGGGCCGGCCGCGAACCCACGCTCGATTACGCGGGCGGGTGACCTGCGCACTCGCCCGCGCGTTGCCCCGGTATGACCCCCACCTATGCGGCGACCGAGCGGCCTCGCCGGATCTTCGTCCCGGCTCCGGCAGAATCGGTTCGGCCGGCGGCCGCCGCGCCGCCGCCCCAGGATCCCCCCATCTACCGCGCGCTGATCCGCGCCTGGGCCGAGCGCGGCCGTACGCTGCCGGGGCGCCACGACCCGGAGTGGGTCCGGCTGGTGGCGCCGCCGGTCCTGTACGGCTACGGGCAGTTCAGTGTGACTCCGGCCCCGCGAGGTGACGGGCGATGACCATCCGCTGGATCTGATTGGTGCCCTCGACGATCTGGAGGACCTTGGCCTCGCGCAGATAGCGCTCGACCGGGAAGTCCGCGGTGTAGCCGTACCCGCCGAGCACCTGGACGGCGTCCGTGGTGACCTTCATCGCCGTGTCCGTGCACAGCAGCTTCGCCATGGCGGCCTGTTTGGCGAAGGGCCGCCCCGCGTCGCGCAGCCGTGCCGCGGCCAGGTAGAGCGCCCGGCCCGCCTCGATCTGCGTCGCCATGTCCGCGAGCATGAAGCGCAGGCCCTGGAAGTCGGAGATCGGCCGGCCGAACTGCTCGCGCCCGGTCGCGTACGCGACGGCCTCGTCCAGAGCCGCCTGGGCGACGCCGATGGCGCAGGCCGCGATGCCGAGCCGGCCGGAGTCGAGCGCGGCGAGGGCGATCGCGAAGCCCTGCCCCTCGTCGCCGATGCGCCGGCCGTCGGACACCCGTACACCGTCGAAGTGGATCTGCGCGGTGGGCGAGCCCTTCATGCCCATCTTCCTCTCGGGCGGGGCCGCGCTCAGCCCCTCGGCGTGGCCGGGCACCAGGAACGCGGTGATGCCGCGCGGGCCCGCGCCGCCGCTGCGGGCGAGCACGGTGTAGAAGTCGGCGACGCCGCCGTGGGTGATCCAGGCCTTGGTGCCCGTGATCGACCACTCTCCCCCGCTCCCGGCTTCTCCCCCGCCCTCCCGGACGGCCTTCGTCCGCAGGGACGCGGCGTCCGAGCCGGAGGACGGCTCCGAGAGGCAGTAGGCGCCCAGGAGGCCGCCGCCGAGCATCGCGGGCAGGTACTCGGCCCGCTGTTCCTTGGTGCCGTAGTTCGCCAGGGCATGGCAGGAGAGGGTGTGCACGCTGACGCCGAGGCCGACGGTGAGACGGGCCAGGGCGAGCTCTTCGAGGACCTGGAGGTAGACCTCGTACGGCTGGTCGCCGCCGCCGTACTCGGAGTCGTACGGCAGTCCGAGCAGTCCGGAATCGGAGAGCAGGCCGAAGATCTCGCGCGGGAAGCGTCCGGCGTCCTCCTCCTCGGCCGCCTTCGGGGCTATCTCGCGCTGCGCGATGTCACGGACGAGCGAGATCAGATCCCGGGCCTCGTCCGTGGGCAGTTGACGGTCCACCGGCTTCGGGGCGCGGTCGGGCATGGCGACGCTCTCCTCCCTGTCGGGCGCATCGGCGCACGCGCGCCAGGGGTGGGGCGGCGTCGCCGGGTCTCACTGCCCAGCCGATGCTGTCGTTCCTGGGTGGAGAACGGCCTGATCAGCGGCTGTGGCGCTGTGAGTATGCCCGTTCCGGGGCATCGAGTCACCGGTTGACGACCGCTGACCAAAAGTAAGGGGAACCGATCCGACCACTCCGCCCAATTGGTCCGAACCATTGACGCACTGGTCTAGTCCTCCTACTGTTCCGTCAACGCCTCACCGCGTTCATGCCAAACAACACACGCAGGTCCCAGCATGCCTCCCCCACACTCCCCTCCCCCACGAGGAGAACCGATGCTCCGACCGCACC
This sequence comes from Streptomyces sp. RLB3-17, assembly GCF_007113425.2. Taxonomy (NCBI): domain Bacteria; kingdom Bacillati; phylum Actinomycetota; class Actinomycetes; order Kitasatosporales; family Streptomycetaceae; genus Streptomyces; species Streptomyces sp. RLB3-17. The sequence continues at coordinate 2,607,508 of NZ_CP041610.2, forward strand.
GCCCCCGCTCCCGCTTCCGAGCGCTCCTGTCCGCCGCCTGTTGCGCCGCCCTCGGCACCACGCTGCTCGCCGGCGCGGGCACGGCCACCGCGACCACCGCGACCCCCTCGGCCCAGCAGGCCGCCGGTTCCAAGGTCGTCGGCTACTTCACCGAATGGGGCGTCTACGACCGGAACTACCACGTCAAGAACGTCGAGACGTCCGGCTCGGCCGCCAAGCTCACCCACATCAACTACGCCTTCGGCAATGTCACCGGCGGCAAGTGCGCCATGGGCGACGCCTACGCGGCGACCGACAAGGCGTACACCGCCGACCAGTCGGTGGACGGGGTCGCCGACACCTGGGACCAGCCCCTGCGCGGCAACTTCAACCAGTTGCGCAAGCTGAAGAAGAAGCACCCGAACCTCAAGGTCCTCTGGTCCTTCGGCGGTTGGACCTGGTCGAGCGGTTTCGGTGAGGCCGCCAGGAACCCGGCCGCGTTCGCGCAGTCCTGCTACGACCTGGTCGAGAACTCCAAGTGGGCGGACGTCTTCGACGGCATCGACATCGACTGGGAGTACCCGAACGCCTGCGGCAACACCTGCGACACCAGCGGCAGGGCGGCCTTCAAGAACGTGATGGCGGCGCTGCGCGCGAAGTTCGGCTCCGGCAACCTGGTCACCGCGGCGATCACGGCGGACGCCACCGCGGGCGGCAAGATCGACGCGGCGGACTACGCGGGCGCGGCGCAGTACGTCGACTGGTACAACCCGATGACGTACGACTTCTTCGGTGCCTGGGACGCGGCCGGCCCCACGGCTCCGCACTCCCCACTGAACTCGTACAGCGGTATCCCCAAGGCGGAATACCACACCTCCGCCACGATCGCGAAGCTCAAGGGCCTGGGCATCCCGGCCTCGAAGCTGCTGCTGGGCATCGGGTTCTACGGGCGCGGCTGGACCGGCGTCACTCAGGCGACCCCCGGCGGCACGGCCACCGGACCGGCGGCGGGAACGTACGAGCAGGGCATCGACGACTACAAGGTACTGAAGACGAAGTGCCCGGCGACGGGCACGGTCGGCGGCACGGCGTACGCCAAGTGCGGTACGAACTGGTGGAGTTACGACACCCCGTCGACCATCGCGGGGAAGATGGCCTACAAGAACCAGCAGGGCCTGGGCGGCACCTTCTTCTGGGAACTCAGCGGTGACACCTCGAACGGGGAGCTGATCAAGGCGATCAACTAGCCGGTGTCGTACCTGAGTCGGGGCGGGGGTTCGGTTGCCCCCGCCCCTCGCTCAGGTCTCCCGGCGGGCGGGCCGCGGGGCCCGGTAGGTGGGGTCGAGTTCCTCGACCGCGCGCATCGCGCCGCCCAGCATCTTCACCAGCAGCTCGCGGACCGTGTCGCGCGGCAGGGCCGGGTTGCCGATCCAGTCGAGGGTCGCGCCCTCGACGCTGTAGAGCCAGCCGAGCAGCGCCATACGGGGCAGCGGCGCTATCTTGCGGCTGCCGTAAGCCCCTTCGGCGATGGTCTCGACGATGACCTCGCGCACGCCCTCGCGAATGCTCTGCACGTCGGTGTCGAAGCCGACTCCGCCGGTGATGATCGTGCGGTACGCGGCCTGGTTGTGCTCGGCGTAGCGCAGATAGCCGTCGATGGTGCGGTGCACCCGCTCGACCGGGGGCAGTTCGAGGCCGCTCGCCGCCCGGGAGATCAGGTCCGCGACCGAGTCCTCGACGATCGCGAGGTAATAGCCGCGCTTGGACTTGAAGTAGTAGTAGATCAGCCCTTTGGCGACATGTGCCTGGCGTGCGATGTCATCCATCGACAGCGCGTCGTAGGACGTGTCGGCGAACAACTTCCGCCCGATGGCGATGAGTTCGGCGCGGCGCGCGAGTGAGCGATCGGTGCCGCGCGCCCGGGGGCGGTCGACGGCGCGCTGTTGACTATGATTCAATTCCAGCCCTAGTCTCCGACTGCCAGCGGGACGTTGGCAGTATGGCAGACCGGTACCACCCACTCGTTCGACTCTGATCGACCGGGCGCGGTCTTGGGGGAAACTGTCGTGCGGGCTCAGCGTGCCGTGGCGTCCGCCGGTTCAGTTCACAGCGGGGCCGCCGGTCCGGTTCACAGCAGGCCGAGCTGGGTGACGAGCATCGCGAGGACCACGACGAAGGTCCAGCCCGCGACGTGTTCGAGGATCTTGGGGCCGTCGTCCTTGGGACCGCCGGTGCGGGCGCGGAGTCGGGTGGCGGTGGCGGAGCTCGCGGTCATGGTCTCTCGCTGACGTAGTGGTGCGGTGACATCCCCCGCCTCACGCCGGCTCCCCACCGACCCGACCACCTTGCCACCGGAACGGGTTTCAGCGGTAGAGACCTGGGTCACCCCGGACACCTCGAAGACCTCGACAGGACACGCCGGACACTTCGACCACCTTCGAATACCTCGCCTTTCGGCAACGATGCGTCGGGGGTGTGGGTCTCCTCACAGGACAGTGGTCAGCCAACCGAAAGGTCCTCGATGAGCACGTTCCGGACGCCTCGCCGCAGAGCCCGCCTCGCTCTGGCGGCGGCGATCACGGTGGCAGCCGCCTTGACGGGGCCGGTCTCGCAAGCCGCCGGCTCCCCGTCCGCCCCCACGTCCCCGTCCGCCGCGCCCTCCCCGGGCGCGCCGGGCCTCGGCGACCCGATCTTCCCGCTCGACGGCAACGGCGGCTACCAGGTGAACCGCTACCTCCTCGACTTCGACTGGCAGGCACCCAGGACGCCCTTCGAGGCCGCCACGACGGTCAAGGCGACCGCCACCCAGGCCCTGTCCCGCTTCGACCTGGACTTCGCGGGCAACACCCTGCACACGGTGACCGTGGACGGGACGACCGCCACGGCCGTGCGCGACGGCGACGAGCTGGTGATCACCCCGGCGAAGCCGCTCGCCAAGGGCAAGCCCTTCACGGTCAAGGTCACCTACACCGCCGACCCGACCCAGACACGGCACCGCGACGACGCCATCGAGGACTACGGCTGGATCCCCACGCCCGACGGCACGGTGCTGTACCCGCAGCCCAACGGTGCCAAGATGATCTTCCCGTCCAACGACCACCCGAGTCAGCGCGCCCCGATCACCTTCCGCATCACCACTCCGCCGGGCCTCACGGCCGTCGCGGGCGGCGCACTCACCGGCCGCGCCGAGCAGGCGGACGGGCGCGTGAAGTGGACGTACGACTCCGAACAGCCCGTCGCCACCCAGCTCGCCCAGCTGGCGATCGGCAGGTTCACCTTCGTCGACAGCACCGGTCCGCACGGGCTGCCGATCCGCGATGTGGTCCCGGACGACCTGGTCGCCTCGACCGAGCAGTACCGCAAGCTCACGGCCGACCACATCGCGTGGCTGGAGGAGCGGCTCGGACCCTACCCCTTCAACCGCTACGGCCTCCTCGTCGGCGACACCGACCTGGGCGTGGCCCTGGAGACACAGACGCTCTCCCTGATCCCGAAGGCCGACCTGCTCGGCGACCGGGTCGGCGCCGAGCGCAACCTGGTGCACGAGCTCACCCACCAGTGGACCGGCGACAGCGTCGGCATCAAGAGCTGGTCCGACCTGTGGCTGAGCGAGGGCCACGCCCGCTTCTACGAGCGGCTGTACTCGCAGGCGCACGGCGGCGACAGCTTCGAGGCCACGATGAAGACGGCGTACGCGAGCCACGACCAGTGGCGCCACGACTACGGCGCCCCCGCCGAACCGACCGAACCGAACCTCTTCAAGCGGATGCGGTACGACGGCTCGACGCTCGTCCTGTACGCGTTGCGCGAGAAGGTCGGCCAGGAGACGTTCGGGAGGATCGAGCGGGCCTGGGTCACCGAGTACCGCGGAAAGATCGCCAGTACCCAGGACTACGTCGACCTGGCGTCCAAGGTCGCGGGCCAGGACCTCGACGGTTTCCTGCACCCGTGGCTCTACGGCGCCAAGACCCCGCCGATGCCCCATCACCCGGACTGGGTGGTCAACCCGGTCCAGGGCTGAGGGCCCGAGGCTGAGGACCTCAGGGTTGAGGGGCCCAAGGCTGAGAGCCCAAGACCGAGTGAGGGGCGGCACCACGGGGGTCGCCCCCTCGCTCAACGGACTCCGACCGCCTTGAGCGCCTCGCGCTGCCCCGCCGACGGATTCGCCGGGAAGTACAGGTAGCAGACCCCGCCCGTACCGGAGACGACGTTCCCGGAGGCGTTGTACCTCTTGGTACGGAGCCAGATATTTTCCCACTCGCGCCGCTTGTAGACCCGGCGCACCGTGTCGTCGCCCGGCGAGGCGGGGTCGTTGGCGATCACATCGCCGCCCGCGGTGAATCCGATGACGGTCATGAGGTGGCCCGAGGTCCCGTACCCCGCCCCCGTCAGCTCGGACTTCAGGAACGACTGGGACGTTATGGCCGGGATGCCGGCGGCGATCAGCGTCTCCAGGTCGGTGAGCGAGCGGAGGCGGGTGACCACCCCCTGGAGGTCCTTGTACGTCGCCGCGTACGCCGCGTTGAAGGGCCAGTTGCCGCAGCCGCCGTACTGGTAGTCGTAGGTGAAGCGGGCCGCGTGGCAGACCTGCGGGTCGGCGAAGGCCGGGTCGACCCAGGCGAGTTGCTCGGCCGTGGGCCTGCGCCCCCAGTACTCGATGATCATCTGCGAGGAGGTGGGGCTGCACCAGGCCTCGCCGCCGTTGTCGTACTCGGGGTACTGGCCCGCGTGGATCTCCTGGGAGTAGCGCGGGACCGTCAACTCCTTCGCGAGCCCGGGGGTGGAGGCCGGGACGGTGAAGCGGTCGGGGATGTCGGAGCCCATCGCGCCGAGCCGCCACACGGTGGGCGTGAGCCCTGAGCCCGGGGTGCGGTACAGGGTCAGACGGAGCCGGTACGAGACGAGGCGCGGGCCCGAGGCCGCGTCGTCGATCGCGAAGGTGTCCGTCGAGATACTGCTCTTGCCGTCCTTCTGGTTGTCCACGGAGGTCCGCTTGATGTCCTGGTCGCCGGCCGCCCAGCGGCCCATCACATACCAGGGGGTGGCCTTGCCGTCGGAGTACGTGCCCGTGAGCTCGACCTGGAGCCAGGTGCCCGCCGGGGTGTGCGCGTTCCAGGAGGCGATGACCTCGGTGGCGGGGACGGCGAGCCGGTGGACCGGGGAGGTCCAGGTCGCGTACTCCCAGGTCGCGGTCTTTCCGGTGTGCGGGTCGGTGTAGTCCGCGGTGCCGGCCGGGGTCGCGATCACCAGGCCCGGACGGGCGGCGTCGAGGGCCCGCGTGCCCTTCGCGGTGCCGGTCCGCCAGTCGGCGTACGAGGTCCAGGCCCGGTTGTCCACAAGGCCCGGACCCGCGTACCCGTGCGCCGCGCCGGCCGACGTGGCCGCGGCCGCGGTGCCCGCGGTACCGATCGCCGCCGCGGCGACCGCCACGGCCAGCAGGGCTCTGCGGGACGGCTCTGAAGCTCTGGTCATGGGTGGGAGACCCCCCGTTCGTCCGGAAGCGGCGGCTCCCCACTATGGACGGTGGAAGGCGGCTCCTGCCAGCACTTCGGCCTGTGCCGCGCCCACCAATATTGGTCGAAACCACTGGCATGACCTGCGACGCCTCGGTTCCGGCGGGGGCGCGCGGTCCGCCACTAGAGTGGTCCCCGTACAGGGGTGCGTGTGCCCGCCGGGCGGACGCGCCCGCGCCTCACCGCACCTCGGGAACCGTCATTCGCGACCTCGCCGCGCGCCTGCGCGCCCTGCCGCCCTCCTGCGGACCCGTCCGCCTGATCGGCGTCGACGGGCACGCCGGCTCCGGGAAGACCACCTTCGCCGGACGGCTGGCCGCGGCACTCGGCGACGCGCCCGTGCTGCACCTCGACGACATCGCGACGCACGAGGAGCTGTTCGGCTGGACCCGACGGCTGCTGGGCCAGGTGGTCGAGCCGCTGAGCCGGGGCGAGACGGCGCGCTACGTCCCGTACGACTGGAGCGCCCGCGCCTTCGGTCCGGTCCGCGAACTGCCGCCCGCGCCCGTGATCCTGCTGGAGGGGGTCGGCGCCGGCCGCCGGGCGCTGCGCCCGTATCTCGCGCGGCTGCTGTGGATGGAACTGGCGCGCGACGAGGCCTGGACCCGAGGGCGGCGACGGGACGGCGAGGCGCAGAGCGCGTTCTGGGCCGAGTGGGTCGCCGCCGAGCGTCAGCACTTCGTCGAGGATCCCTCAAAACCCTTCGCCGATCTTCTGGTGCGGCAGTGTTCTGAGGGATACGAGGTGTTTTCGGGACCCACTGAGACCGCTGGACCGGACCAGCCCCTCACTCACGGTGACGGATCATCCGCAATGTGCTGAACTTGTGAAGAGCCTTGCGAGGGAAGTTCCCTCAGTGCCTCAACTCGGCTTGACCCGGGGGCCGTACAGGACTTACGTTCTGAATGTGCGGTCTTTCGAAGCCGCCCGCAGTCGCGAAGCCCCCGGTTGTTCCCCCGTGATCGGGGGCTTCGTTCTGCCCACACCCTCTCTTTTCGGGCGCTCCGCGCCGCGATTCGCTCACCCTCGGTCACCGAGTCAAGTGCGCCCCATCTGCTCCCACCTCGTGGAACGGGGGCGTGCGGCACCCTTCGGCACGCCCATGAACCGCAGGTACGATGCCTCTCGGTGCGACCTTCGGACGGCTGCTCTGCGCACCGGTGCAACTCCCGTCCGCGGCACAGGGGTTCGACCAAAGCTGCCGACGGGCACCGGCCCGTTCGGAGAAGCATCGGGGGCACGGTTTGTGGGGGACGTGATGGACTTCGGCATGCAGGGCCCGGAGGCCCCGGCCGACCTCGCCTGGATGCGAGGTGTGGACGCCTACACCATGGGCGCCTATCCGCAGGCGGAGGAGGAGTTCCGTACCGCGGTCCGGATGGACCCGGGCATGGCGGACGGCTGGCTCGGACTGCACGCGCTGCGGGTGGACACGACGACCGCGCTGCTGCGGATGTTCCGACACCGGGACCGCTTCGGCGAGCAGCGCTCGCGCCACCGGCGCACGCTCAACTCCTGGTACTGGCTGGGCTGGTGGGTGCAGCCGGTGCTGGAGAGCCCGCGCGATCTACTGCTCGCGCACGCCTCGCACTGGCTGGACGGCCGCCATGTGCCCGAGCTGGACCGGGCGCTCGCGGGGCTACCGCCGGTCGACGCCGATCATCAGGTGCGGTTTCTGCACGCCTGCCGGGCCTATCTGGTCAAGGACTGGGAGCAGCTGGTCCGGCACACGGATCCGCTGATCGACGACCCCATGCTGGGCATAGAGGCCGGCCTCTTCGGCGGCATGGCCCGGGTCCGCCTGGAGATGTTCGGCCAGGCGGAGCCGCTCCTGTCCTCCGCGCTGATGCGCTGCCGCAGCGAGCAGCCCCAGCGCAAGGAGCTGCGGTACTGGCTCGCGCGGGCCCACGAGGGCACCGGGCGGTCGGCCGCCGCGCTGCCTCTGTACCGGGCGGTGCACCGCGTCGACCCGGCCTTCATGGACACCTCGGCCCGATTGGCCGCGATCTCCGAGGGCGACGGGTACGACGACGCCGCGGCCGACCTCGCGGCGATCACCCTCGCCGGGGTCGGGCAGGACGTCATGGACGGCCCCGACGGAATCGATCCCCTCTTCGGCGTCGAGGGCCGCGACCTGAAGCTCTCGGAGCCCGATCCGCTCCCGCCGGGCGCGTTGCCGCCGGAGACCGACGCGGTGCGCGAGAAGGCCGTGGTACCGGTGCAGCCGTTGCCGGCCGGGCCGACCGACCCCGCCTTACTTGACGAAGCGCTCGCCGAACTGGAGCGCATGGTCGGGCTGGAGCCGGTGAAGCGCCAGGTCAAGGCGTTGTCGGCGCAGCTGAACATGGCGCGGCTGCGGGCCGGGCAGGGCCTGCCCGTCCAGCCGCCGAAGCGCCATTTCGTCTTCTCCGGCCCCTCGGGCACCGGCAAGACCACGGTGGCTCGCATTCTCGGACGGGTCTTCTACGCGCTCGGTCTGCTCGGCGGTGACCACCTCGTGGAGGCGCAGCGGGCGGACCTCGTGGGCGAGTACCTGGGCCAGACCGCCGTCAAGGCCAACGAGCTGATCGACTCGGCGATCGGCGGGGTCCTCTTCGTGGACGAGGCGTACGCGCTGTCGAACTCGGGCTACGGCAAGGGGGACGCGTACGGGGACGAGGCGCTGCAGGTGCTCCTGAAGCGGGCCGAGGACAACCGCGACCACCTCGTGGTCATCCTCGCCGGCTACCCGGAGGGCATGGACCGCCTCCTGGCCGCCAATCCCGGCCTCTCCTCCCGCTTCACCACCCGGGTCGACTTCCCCTCCTACCGCCCCCTGGAACTCACCTCCATCGGTGAGGTGCTCGCCGCCGAGAACGGTGACATCTGGGACGAGGAGGCGCTCGACGAGCTCCGCTCCATCGCCGGGCACGTGGTCGACCAGGGCTGGATCGACGAACTCGGCAACGGCCGGTTCCTGCGCACCCTGTACGAGAAGAGCTGCGCGTACCGGGACCTGCGTCTCTCCGGGTACCCGAACACACCTTCCCGCGACGATTTGTCGACACTCCGGCTGCCGGACCTCATGCAGGCGTACGGGGAGGTGCTGTCGGGCCGGGGCCCCCAGGACCCTTCGGCGATGTGACCGACGGTCCTCGTCCTCGAACGCGGCATGCACCGAGGCTCTCAGGGGCGCGGCCGGTCCGGGGGTGTGGGGAGCTGCGCGAGCAGCTCCCCACACGGTGGCGTCAGGTTGCCAGGGCCTGCTCGGGGGTCTCGCTGAGACGCGGATCCTTCAGCGGCGTGGCCACAGCGGCAGCGCCGACGTCCCGATGGGCCGGGTCGCGTACCTCGCCCACCAGGAGCTCCAGGACGTCCTCCAGCGCGACAAGACCCAAAACCTTCCCCGACGCGTCCGCGACCTGCGCGAGGTGCGTCGCGGCGCGGCGCATCACGGTCAGGGCGTCGTCCAGCGGGAGTTCGGAGCTCAGGGTGGTCATGTGTCGCCACAGGTGCTGGGGAACCGCCCGTTCGGACTCCTCCAGGTCGAGTACGTCCTTCACATGCAGATAGCCCATGAAGGCGCCGTTCTCCGCGACCACCGGGAACCGGGAGTACCCGGTGCGGGCGGTGAGCGCGACGACCTGGCCGGGCGTGACGGAGGGGCCGACGGTGACCAGGGAGCCGTGGTCCAGGAGGACGTCGGTGACCGGGCGGGAGCCCAGTTCCAGGGCGTCTTCGAGGCGTTCCTGCTCCTTGGGGTCCAGCAGGCCCGCCTGACCTGAGTCCTCGACGAGCCGGTTGAGCTGCTCGCTCGTGAAGACCGCCTCGACCTCGTCCTTGGGTTCGACCCGGAAGAGTTTCAGGATGAGGCGGGCGCAGGCGCCCAGGGCGACGGTGACGGGACGGCACAGGCGCGCGAAGGCCACCAGGCCGGGGCTCAGCCACAGCGCCGTCTTCTCGGGCGCGGCCATCGCCAGGTTCTTCGGGACCATCTCGCCGATGACGAGGTGGAAGAAGACGACGAGGGCGAGCGCGATGACGTATCCGAGGGGGTGGATCACCCCTTCGGGGAGGTGCACCGCCTCGAAGACGGGCTCGAGCAGATGCGCCACCGTCGGTTCGGCCACCGCGCCGAGCGTCAACGAGCAGATGGTGATGCCGAACTGGGCCGCCGCCATCATCTGCGGCAGCCGCTCCAGGCCGTACAGGACCTGACGGGCCCGCGCGGACCCGAGCGGTTCGATCTGACTGCGCCGTACGGAGACGAGCGCGAACTCGGCGCCGACGAAGAACCCGTTGGCGAGCACCAGCAACACGGCGAACAGGAGTTGGAGCACGCTCATCGGACGGCCTCCGGCGCGGCAACCGCGTCGGCGGTCCTGACCAGCCGGACCCGTTCGGCCCGGTAGTGCCCGACCTGGCGTACCGAGAGACGCCAGCCGGGCAGTTCGGCCTTGTCGCCGGGGGCCGGGATCCGGCCGAGCAGATCGGCGACGAGGCCCGCGACGGTCTCGTAGGGGCCCTCGGGCACGTCGAGGCCTATGCGCTGCAGGACGTCGACCCGACAGCTGCCGTCGGCGTCCCAGGCGGGCCGCCCGTCCTCGGGCGGCACGGAGGCGAGCTCCGGCAGGTCCTTGGCGTCGTGCTCGTCGCGGACCTCGCCGACGAGTTCCTCGACGATGTCCTCCAGGGTGACCACGCCCGCCGTACCGCCGTACTCGTCGACGACGACGGCGATCGGCTGCTGGTTGCGCAGCTGCTCCAGCAGGGGCTGCACGGGCAGGGTCTCCGGGACCAGCAGCGGGGCCTGGGCGATCCGGCCGACGGGGGTGCGCAGCCGGTCCTGGGAGGGGATCGCCAGGGCGTCCTTGAGGTGCGCCATGCCGACGATCTCGTCGATCCGCTCGCGGTAGACGGGGAAACGGGAGAGGCCGGTGGCGCGGGTGAGGTTGACGACGTCCTCGGCCGTGGCGGAGGACTGGAGCGCGCTGACCCGTACCCGCGGGGTCATGACGTGCTGCGCGGTCAGGTCGGCGAGCGAGATGGTCCGTACGAAGAGATCCGCGGTGTCCTGCTCCAGGGCGCCGGCCTGGGCCGAGTGCCGGGCCAGGGAGACGAGCTCGCCGGGGGTGCGGGCGGAGGCCAGCTCCTCGGCGGGTTCGACACCCAGGGCCCGTACGAGCCGGTTGGCGACCGTGTTGAGCGCGGCGATCACCGGCCGGAAGAGGCGGGAGAAGACGTGCTGCGGGCCCGCGACGAAGCGGGCGACCTGAAGCGGCTTGGAGACCGCCCAGTTCTTGGGCACGAGTTCGCCGATCACCATCTGCACGGCCGCGGCGAGCAGCATGCCGACCACGACGGCGACACCGGACACGGCGCCCTTGGGCAGTCCGATCGCGGTGAAGGGTCCGTGCAGCAGTTCGGCGAGCGCGGGTTCGGCGAGCATGCCGACGACGAGCGAGGTGATGGTGATGCCGAGCTGGGTGCCGGAGAGCTGGAACGACAGTTCCTTGAGCGATTCGACGACCGTACCGGCCCGTCGGTCGCCTTCGGCCGCCGCCTTCTCGGCGTCGGGCCGCTCGACCGTGACGAGGCCGAACTCGGCCGCCACGAAGAAGCCGTTGGCGAGGATCAGCAGGAACGCCGCCCCAAGGAGCAGCAGGGGGATGGTCATGATGCCGCCGCCTCGATATGTCGGGAGGGGGCGGCGCAGGTACTACAGGACGATCCGTCCATCGCTGGAGGGAGTCACTCCTCGGGTAGCAGGGGGCCTCTGAGTCACCAGGTGGAAAATCAGCGGCGGAGGCGCAACGAAAACGCCTCCGCCAACAGATTAATCAAGACATGGGCCCGGACGGCAGGGTGGAAGGCCGAGAGTCAGCCGTGATGTTGCTCCGGGTCGCCGATGGAGCGGGCCTCGGCGAGCGCGCGCAGGGCGCGGGCGTCCTGGATCGCGCGCTGTTTGGCGATGCCCGGCTGGATGCCGAGCACGGGCAGGCTGGTGCCGTCGCTGAGGTTGAGGAACACCCAGGGGTCGCCGGGGCGCAGGTTGACCTGGAGGATCTCCGCCCACTCCAGGTGTCGCCTGCTGGTGATGTTCACCACGGTGACGCCGGTCTCGTCGGCGACGACCTTGGGCCGCGAGAGCATCAGCAGGACGCCGAAGAGCAGCGCGCCGATGAAGATGAAGCTGAGCTTCTCCCCCGGGCTGAGCTGTTCGAGGAGCATCGCGACCGTCGCTATGACAACGAAGATCGCGACGCCCGCGGTGAGCAGCACGGCCCGGGTGAGGGACGGCCGGAACGTGACGGGGAGCGTGGGAAGGTCGGGCATGGCTTCGGTCGGGGTCCTCAGAGGCGGCAGGCGTGGATGGCCGTGGTCAGGATGGCCCGCGCGCCGAGCGCGTACAGGTCGTCCATGATCTGCTGGGCCTCCTTGGCGGGCACCATGGCACGGACGGCGACCCAGCCCTCGTTGTGCAGCGGGGAGATGGTCGGCGACTCCAGGCCGGGCGTGAGCGCGACGGCCTTCTCCAGGTGCTCGGCGCGGCAGTCGTAGTCCATCATCACGTACGTACGTGCGACCAGGACGCCCTGGAGGCGGCGCAGGAACTGCTGCACCTTGGGCTCGGCGTCCTCGGAGGCGTCGGCCCCGACCCTGCGGATGACGACGGCCTCGGAGTTCATGATCGGGTCGCCGAAGACCTCGAGGCCCGCGTTGCGCAGCGAGGTGCCGGTCTCGACGACGTCCGCGATGACCTCGGCGACACCGAGTTCGATCGCGGTCTCGACGGCGCCGTCGAGGTGGACGACGGAGGCGTCGATGCCGCTGTCGGCGAGGTGCTTGGCCACGATGCCCTCGTAGGAGGTGGCGACCGTCATGCCGCCGAGGTCCTCGATGCCCTTGGCGGTGCCGGGCTTGGTGGCGAAGCGGAACGTCGAACGGGCGAAGCCGAGCGGGAGGATCTCCTCCGCGTTGGCGCCCGAGTCGATGAGCAGGTCGCGGCCGGTGATGCCGATGTCGAGGCGGCCGGAGGAGACGTAGATCGCGATGTCGCGGGGGCGGAGGTAGAAGAACTCGACCTCGTTGCCCGGGTCGACGATGCGCAGTTCCTTGGACTCCCGGCGCTGCTGGTAGCCGGCCTCATGCAGCATCTCCGCCGCAGGGCCTGACAGGGAACCCTTGTTGGGGACGGCGATGCGCAGCATGAGGTCGGCTTCCTTCGTTCGTGCGTACGATACGTACGGGATTGCGGGATTTACGGCTCAGAGGTGGGCGTACACGTCGTCGAGGGAGATCCCGCGCGCCACCATCATCACCTGAACGTGGTAGAGGAGCTGCGAGATCTCCTCGGCGGCGGCGTCCTTGCCCTCGTACTCGGCGGCCATCCAGACCTCGGCGGCCTCTTCGACGACCTTCTTGCCGATGGCATGGACGCCCTTGCCGACCAGTTCGGCGGTGCGCGAAGTGGTGGGATCGCCCGTGGCGGCCTTGTGCTGGAGCTCGGTGAAGAGCTCCTCGAACGTCTTCTTGGACATGATGCTGCCCACCCTACGCGCTACCGCCCCTGCCTCAGTGCCAGGGTTCGGATACTGAGCGCAGCGTGGCCGCGGTCGCCACGGCGGCCGTCACCGCCTCGTGTCCCTTGTCCTCGTTGGAGCCCTCGATGCCCGCACGGTCGAGAGCCTGCTCCTCGGTGTCGCAGGTCAGCACGCCGAAGCCGATGGGAACGCCGGTGTCGATGGAGACCTGGGTGAGGCCCTGGGTGACACCCTGGCACACGTATTCGAAATGCGGGGTACCGCCGCGGATGACGACGCCGAGCGCGACGATCGCGTCGTAGCCGCGGCCCGCGAGGACCTTGGCGACGACCGGCAGCTCGAAGCTGCCGGGGACCCTGAGCAGGGTCGGCTCGTCGATCCCGAGCTCGTGCAGGGCGCGCAGCGCGCCGTTGACGAGGCCGTCCATCACCTTTTCGTGCCACTGTGCCGCGATGACCGCGACCCGCAGGTCGCCGCAGTTGCGTACGGACAGTTCAGGTGCACCCTTGCCGCTCACGTCTCTCCTCAGTGCTTTCTTGTTACTGGTTGCCGCAGGCGGACACGGTGGCCGTGTCGAGCCAGGGCAGGTCGTGACCCATCCGGTCCCGCTTGGTGCGCAGGTAGCGGAGGTTGTGCTCGCCCGCCTGTACGGGCATCGGCTCCCGGCGCGTGACCTTGAGGCCGTGCCGGACCAGCGCGTCGGTCTTGTCGGGGTTGTTGGTCAGCAGGCGCAGGCTGTGGACGCCGAGGTCCTGAAGGATCTGCGCGCTCGCGCCGTAGTCCCGGGCGTCGGCGGGCAGGCCGAGTTCCAGGTTGGCGTCGAGGGTGTCGCGGCCGCGCTCCTGGAGCTCGTAGGCGCGCAGCTTGGACAACAGGCCGATGCCGCGCCCCTCGTGCCCACGCAGGTAGACCACGACGCCCCGGCCCTCGGCCTGGATGCGCTCCATGGAGGTCTGGAGCTGGGGACCGCAGTCGCAGCGCAGCGAGTGGAAGATGTCGCCGGTCAGGCACTCGGAGTGGACTCGGACGAGGACGTCCTCGCCGTCGCCGATCTCGCCGTGCACCAGGGCGACGTGCTCGACGCCGTCGACGGTGGAGCGGTAGCCGTACGCCGTGAACTCGCCGAAGGCGGTGGGCAGTTGCGTCTTGGCCTCGCGGCGGACGGTGGGCTCCGCGGTACGGCGGTAGGCGATCAGGTCCTCGATGGAGATGATCGTCAGACCGTGCTTGCGGGCGAACGGGATCAGCTCGGGCAGACGGAGCATGCGTCCGTCCTCCCCGGCGATCTCGACGATCGCGCCGGCCGGGCGCAGGCCCGCGAGCCGGGCGAGGTCGACGGCGGCCTCGGTGTGGCCGTTGCGGACGAGAACACCGCCGGGCTTGGCGCGCAGCGGGAAGATGTGACCGGGGCGCACGAAGTCGCCCGCCTCGGCCTCGCCGCCGGCCAGCAGCCGCAGTGTGGTGGCGCGGTCGGCCGCGGAGATGCCGGTGGACACGCCGTGGGCGGCGGAGGCGTCCACCGAGACGGTGAACGCGGTCTTCATCGACTCGGTGTTGTTCTCGACCATTTGGGGGAGCTGGAGGCGGTCGAGTTCGTCGCCCTCCATGGGCGCGCAGATCAGCCCGCGGCACTCGCTCATCATGAAGGCGATGATCTCGGGGGTCGCCTTCTCGGCGGCGATGACGAGGTCGCCCTCGTTCTCCCGGTCCTCGTCGTCGACGACCACGATCGGTCGGCCCGCCGCGATGTCGGCGATGGCCTTCTCGACCGGGTCGAGCGCGAAGTCCGAAGCATCTTCATCGTGCCCCGTGCTGTACCAAACGGGTGCCGTGGTCATGCGGGGGCTCCTTCCAGGACGGGCTGCCCGGCCTTGCGGGAGCGCAGCCACCAGTCGCGCATGCCCGACAGGACGAGCGCGCCGTAGACGACGTAGACGAAACCGGAGAAGGCGTAGCCGTTGGCGAAGTTGAGCGGGACGCCCACCACGTCGACCAGCAGCCAGGCGAACCAGAACTCGACCATGCCGCGGGCCTGCGCGTACATGGCGACGATCGTGCCGACGAAGATGTACGCGTCCGGCCAGGGGTCCCAGGACAGGGTCGGGTACGCGTGGAACAGACCGCTGACCGCGAGCGTGCCGACGGCGGCGGCGCCCACCATGTAGGCGCGCTCGCGCCAGGTGGCGAACCGAACGGAGATGTGGCCGCCCCGGCCCTCCGCCTTGCCGCGGTTCCACTGCCACCAGCCCCACAGGGCAACGACGATGACCACGACCTGCTTTCCGGCACTGCCGGAGAGATGGCCGCTGGCGAAGGCCGCGAAGAGGACGACGCCGGACAGGAGTTGTACGGGCCAGCTCCATATGGAGCGCAGCCAGCCGAGTGCGAGGCCGATCAGACCGATGATGTTGCCGATCATGTCCGACCACTTGATGTGCTGTCCGAGGAGCGTGAACGCCTCGGAGTTCAGCCAGTTCACCGACCGCTCCCCTGGGTGTCGGGCAGCGCGACCGGCTGCTCGCCACGGGCGCCGAGCAGTCGCTCGACGTACTTGGCGATGACGTCCACCTCGAGGTTGACCGGGTCGCCTGCCTGCTTGTGGCCGAGCGTGGTCAGGTCGAGGGTGGTGGGGATGAGGCTGACGGTGAAGAAGTCCGGGCCCGCGTCGACCACCGTCAGGCTGATGCCGTCGACGGTGATGGAGCCCTTCTCGACCACGTAGCGGGAGAGGTCCGCGGGGAGGGAGATCTTCACGATCTCCCAGTTCTCGGACGGCTTGCGCTCGATGACCGTGCCCGTGCCGTCGACGTGGCCCTGGACGATGTGGCCGCCGAGGCGCTCGCCCACGGCCATCGGGCGTTCCAGGTTGACGCGGGATCCGACGGTCAGGGCGCCGAGGCTGGAGCGGTCCAGGGTTTCGGCCATGACGTCGGCGGTGAATTCGTCGCCTTCGTGTTCGACGACCGTGAGACAGACGCCGTTCACGGCGATGGAGTCGCCGTGCTGTGCGCCCTGCGTGACGACGGGGCCACGCAGACGGAAACGGGAGGCGTCGTCGAGAATTTCGACGGCGGTGACCTCACCCAGCTCTTCGACGATTCCGGTGAACACTTCCCGGGTCCTCCTGCCTCATGGGGCACGGACTCCGGGGCCTGTCGATGACGACAGAATGAGCGGACTGCGACACCGGGAGCGAGCCGCATGGGGCGACACGTCCCGAAGGACGCGCCGAAACAAACGGCAGCGCGCACGAATGCCCGCCCGCCGCGCACTGCCTCCCATCCGGACTTTAACCGTCGGTCCAGGAATTCCACCTGGTCAACCGGCCGCTGGAAGCGACCGGGTCGCGGACTATAACCGCCGGTTCGGACTTTCACCGACCCCGGAGTGCGCTGCTTCTGGTACAGCATCAGTGTGCCACGTCTGATCCACGTCCATGCGGGCGAACGTCTGTGGGGTGCCTCACAGGTCGTCCGGATGGACTTCTCCGGCGCATCGCGGGAGGTCAACTCCCGCGAGACTCCTCACGCTTGACGCGATCGCCCATTGGTCCGTACCCATTGACCACCTTGGTCTAGTCCTCTTAAGGTCCATGATCAATGGTTTGTCGAAGCCGAGGCGTCGCACTCGCCCCTTGAGCGACCCGGCGGCGGTGACGGAGGCCCTTGCCCCGCCGCCGGGTCTCCCCATCCGGGGAGTCTTGGGCTGCGGGCGCGTGGGGCCGATCGCGCGGTTCCCCGCGCCCCTCGGGCGGGGCGCGCGTCTTCAGACCGGGTTACCTACCGGGAGCGCGGCGCGAAGAGGTCGTCCTGGGCTGATTCTCGGGCGGTCAGGAGGGCTCCGCGGAGTACCGCGCCGCCACCCAGCGCGCTCGCGCGTACCTCGACCGGCAGCGGGGACATCCGGGCGAGCCGCTCGCCGACCCGCGCGGCCAGTACCTCCCCGCCCACCTGCCCCACCTCACCGCCGAGCACCACGCACCCGGGGTCGAGAACGGCCACGACGGACGCCGCGCCGATGGCGAGGCGGTCGGCGAGGGCGGAGAGGAAGCGGTCGGCTCCGGAGGAAGCCGAAGGGGAAGGGGAGGGGGAGGCGGAGGGAGAGGAAAGGGTCGCCACCGCTTGCCTCACCAGCGCCGCCGCCTCCGGTTCGCCGGGCGACACCGCCGTCGCCACCAACCCGTGGCCGGCCGCGAGTTCCGCGATCGCGGCGGACCCCGCCAGGGAGTGGAACCCGCCCTCACAGTCCGTCGCCGAGGGCAGCGTCGACGTGCCCGGCACCGGCAGGAAGCCGATCTCGCCCGTGCCGCCGGACGCCCCACGACGGAGTCTGCCGTCGAGGACGACGGCCGCACCGGTGCCGTGGCCGAGCCAGAGCAGGACGAACGTGTCGCGGTCGCGGGCGGCGCCGTCACGCTGCTCCGCGAGGGCGGCGAGGTTCGTCTCGTTCTCGACGATGACGCGGGCGGGCAGCCGTTCCTGGAGGGCGGCGACCAGGCGGCGGTGCCACTCGGGCAGGCCGGAGGAGTCGCGGAGTTCGCCGGTCGCGGGGTCGATGAGACCAGGGGCTCCGACGCCGACCGTGTGCAGGCGCTCCGCCCCGGCCTCCTTGGCCGCGCGCTCGACCAGCGTGACCGCCTGCTCGACGGCGGGCCCGGTGCCCGTGTCGTCCGCGATCGGCACCGACGCCCGGGCCAGTTCCCTGCCGAGGAGATCGGAGACGACGACCGAGACGCCCTCGGTGCGGACGTCGAGGGCGGCGAGATGGGCCCGGTCGGCGACGATCCCGTACAGGCGGGCGTTGGGGCCGCGGCGCTGTTCCCCCGACTCCCCCACCACCTCGATCAGTCCGGCGGCCGTGAGGCGTTCGACGAGGTCGGCGACGGTGGGCCGGGACAGTCCCGTGAGCTGCTTCAACTGCCCTGCCGTCAGGGGGCCTTCCTGCTGGAGCAGGCGCAGCGCGACGCGGTCGTTGATGGCCCGGGCGGTGCTCGGTGATGCGGGCATGCCGGGATCCTCCCAGATCAGTCGCTCCGTCGGTGGCCAGTAAATCATCTATCTATCAGGCAGGGTTCCTGATAGTTTACGGCGGCAGCGCGGGGAGCGAAGCCTGGAGGGGCGGGAAAGATGGGTTACATGGTCTACGACCTGCGTGAGGTGAAGCGGGCGCGATACGCCGTGGCCGCCGTCTTCGCGGTGCACGGAGCGGTGACGGGCTCGTTCGCCACCCGGGTCCCCTGGATCCAGGACCACGCGTCCGTCAGCACCGGCCAGCTCGGACTGGCCCTCGCGTTCCCGGCGATCGGGGCCTCCGTCGCGATGCCGCTGGCGGGCCGGATCAGCCACCGCTTCGGCGCCCGTACCGCGCTGCGCGGGCTGCTGTCCCTGTGGACGCTGTCGCTGATCCTCCCGTCCCTCGCGCCGAACATCTACACGCTGTGCCCGGCCCTCTTCGTCTACGGCGCGTCGGCGGGCATGGCGGACGTGGCCATGAACGCGCTCGGCGTCGAGATCGAGAGCCGTCTCGGAAAGTCGATCATGTCGGGGCTGCACGGCATGTGGAGCGCGGGTGCCCTGGTCGGCTCGGCGGGCGGCACCCTCGCCGCGCACCTCGGCTCGGATGCGCGCCTGCACCACGCACTGGCGGCCGGGGTCCTGACGGTCCTGGGTCTCACCGCCTGCCAGTGGGTCCTCGACCTGCGACCGGCCGAGGACGAGGCCCCACCGCCGCGCTTCGCGCTGCCACCGAAGTCCGCCCTGCTCATCGGTGCGATCGGCTTCTGCGCGGTGTTCGCCGAGGGCGCCAGCCTGGACTGGTCGGCGGTCTATCTCAAGGACGAACTGGGCAGCTCGGCCGGTCTCGCGGCGGCGTCGACGACCGGGTTCATGCTGACCATGGCGCTGGCCCGGCTCGCGGGCGACGCGGTGGTGAATCGGTTCGGCGCGGTGCGCACGGTGCGGGCCGGCGGCGGTCTCGCCGTGCTCGGCGGGCTGCTCGTCGTCGTCGCGGACCACCCCGCCGTGGCGATGAGCGGCTTCGCCCTGATGGGTCTCGGCATCGCCGTCGTCGTCCCGCTCTGCTTCGCGGCGGCCGGACACAGCGGCCCCAACCCCAGTCAGGCCATCGCGGGCGTCGCCACCATCACGTACACCTCCGGCCTGGTCGCGCCGAGTGCGATCGGCACGCTGGCGCAGGCGACGAGCCTGGTGGTGTCGTTCGGGCTGGTCACGGTGCTGGCATGCGGCCTTGCCGCGTTCGCGGGGGTGCTGCGCGCGGGTGAGCGCGACCGGCCCAAGGTCAGTCCCGCGCCCGCAGCAGTTCCCGACCCACGGCCCTGAAGCGGTCGCTCCAGGGCGTGGGACGCAGCGTCGCGGCGTCGAGCCTGACGAGGACCCGCGTGCCGTGCGCGTACGTGAGCGCGCCGTCGGCCGAGCAGAAGCGGAAGCCGTACGTCAGTCCGGTGTTCCCCAGGCGCTCCAGCCAGAGGTGGACGGCGTATTCGCCGGGGCGGTTGATCGGGGCCTCGTAGCTGATCCGCAGCTCCTTGACGGCGTTGCAGAAGTCGCCCGCCGCCTCCCAGTCGCCCTCGAAGGCGAGGAAGCCCTGGTCGTTCCACAGGGCGGTCCAGGCGCGTTCGACCATGACCGGGTAGCGGGCGTTGTGGAGCAGGCCGAGTGCGTCCAGGTCGTCGAAGTGGACGGTGACGGGGAGGAGCCGCCCGTAGGAGAGGGCGGAGGCTGCGGGCGCTTCGGCGGTCACGGGCGGGGCTCCTGAGGGTGCCGGTGGGGACGGTGGGGACACCCCCATCCTAAGCGGCCGCTCAGGAGCCCCTGATCAGGGTGTTCGCAGGCCCTCCGGTCAGCCGGCGATCGAGTCCAGCTGCTCGGCTGCGGGCCGCAGTGTCCACAGGTCGCCGCCGGGCGGTGTCTCCAGTTTCGGCACCGCGGCCTGGGCCGCCCGGTCCCCCGCGTCGGCCGCCGCGTGCACGATGTCGCTCGCCGCGTAGCGGTGGAACTCCAGCTCCGGGTGGGGCCACGGCGCGGCGCCCGTCGCGGCGGGCAGCAGATAGTCGACCGCCTTGGCCAGGGTCTGGCCGTCCGGCCCCGTGTACCGCCACAGGTTCACGCCGACGTGCCGGCCGATGGCCGCGAGGCGGGTGTAGGCGACGAGGTCGAAGGTCGAGTAGTGCCAGCTGCGGGTGCGGGTGAGCTCCTGGGGCTGGCTGCCGTCCGCGGCGACCTGCGGGTCGATCCGCTTGGACTCCGCGCCGAGGACGGTCCGGCGGGCGAGGTCCTCGTCGCCGGTCGCGTACGCCAGGGCGGCGAGCTGCATGTCGTAGAAGGTGCCGTGGTTGTTCTTGGCGGCGCCCTCCTCGCCGCCGAAGGCGCTGTTCTCCAGCCAGTCGCGGAAGTCGGTGTTCCAGGCGCGCATGGCGGTGCGGTCGCTCTTCGACCAGCCGGGGGCGCCCGTCTCCAGGATCGCGATCGCGTCCAGGACGCTGGTGTAGGACTGCGAGAAGTCGATGATGCCGATGGCCCGGCCGTCGTACTTGCAGGGGATGAACTGCCCGTGGTCGAGGTTCGGGTTCATCCGGGTGGCCGAGGCGAGGAACCAGGTGCGCAGGACGGTGGCGGCCTTCTCGGCGTACTGCTTCCTGCCGGTGTAGTACCAGGCGAGCGCGAGGTCGTACGTGGAGTCGAAGACCTTCTCGACGTCCTGACGGTCGGTGCCGGTGTCGACCTCGGGGTTGCGCTGGCCGTCGCGCTGGACGTACGGGCAGCCCCAGGGGTTGTCGGCGGTCTTCGGCTGGGAGGGCCACCAGTACGGGGCCTGGCTCAGGTAGTCGTGGACGTCGCCGCCGGGGGCGGGCTTGGGCTTGTCGACGACCGTCCAGGGGCCCTGGGGCAGCCAGTTGTCGGCGCGGGCGGTCAAGTCCTTGAGCGTGCGCTTCAGTTGGGGATCCCCGCGGTCGAGGCGGAGCCGGGTCTGCTGGAGCCGCGCGCCGTCGAGGACGGCGGTCCGGGGGGCCTTCGGGGCCGCGTGGGCCGAGGCGGAGGGGACGACGACCGCCGCGAAGGTGGCCACGGCGGCGAGGAGGACAGCCAGACGGGACGGACGGGGTCTTGCACTCATCAAGCCTCCGATCAGAAATGTGAACGCAGTTCATGAGTAAGACCGTGCGAGCGTAGAACCGCCAGGTACCCGTGACAATGGTCCGGACAAAGTTTCACGTACGAAGAAAGCGAAACTCACCATGGACCTCGGTGTGCGCTGGAAACTGCACGGCGACGGGCGGACGCCCGCGCCCGGAGCGGTTGTCCGCCCCGATGAACGCCTCTCGTGGCCGCGCACGATCGGGCTCGGCGCCCAGCACGTGGTGGCGATGTTCGGGGCGTCGTTCGTGGCACCGGTGCTCATGGGTCTGAACCCGAACCTCGCGATCATGATGTCCGGCTTCGCGACGGTCATCTTCCTGCTCGCCACCCGCGGCCGGGTGCCCAGCTACCTCGGCTGTTCGCTCTCCTTCGTGGGCGTCGCCGCGGTGATCCGCGCGCAGGGCGGCACCAGCGCCACGGTGACGGGCGCGGTGTTCGTCGTGGGCGTCGCGCTGTTCCTGGTGGGCCTGGCCGTCCAGCGGTTCGGGGCGCGGATCATCCATGCCGCGATGCCACCGATCGTCACGGGCGCCGTCGTCATGCTGATCGGTTTCAACCTGGCGCCGGTGACGGCGTCCACGTACTGGCCGCAGGACCAGTGGACGGCGCTGCTCACCATGCTGCTCACCGGTCTGGCAGTCGTCTGCCTGCGCGGTTTCTGGTCACGGATCGCGATCTTCCTGGGCCTGCTCTTCGGGTACGGGATCTCCTGGGTCTTCGACCGGGTCTTCGGAAAGATCCACTCGGTGGACGCGAGCGGCAAGCTCACCGACCACTGGCGGCTGAATCTCTCCGGCGTCGGCAAGGCGGACTGGATCGGGCTGCCGTCCTTCCACGGCCCGTCCTTCCAGTGGTCGGCGATCCTCGTCGCGCTGCCGGTCGTGATCGCGCTGGTTGCCGAGAACGCGGGGCACGTCAAGGCCGTCGGCGAGATGACCGGCGATCCGCTGGACGACAAGCTGGGCACCGCGATCTCCGCGGACGGCGTCGCCTCGATGCTCTCCACGGCGGTCGGCGGCCCGCCCAACACCACGTACTCCGAGAACATCGGCGTGATGGCCGCGACCCGCGTCTACTCCACGGCCGCCTACTGGGCCGCCGCGGGCTTCGCCCTCCTCTTCGGCCTCTGCCCCAAGTTCGGCGCGATCGTGGCCGCGATCCCGGGCGGCGTGCTCGGCGGCATCACCGTCATCCTGTACGGCATGATCGGCCTGCTCGGCGCCCAGATCTGGCTCAACGCCCGGGTCGACCTGCGCAATCCGCTGAACCTGGTGCCGGCCGCCGCGGGCATCATCATCGGCGTCGGCGGCGTCTCCCTGAAGTTCACGGACAACTTCTCGCTCAGCGGCATCGCGCTCGGCACGCTCGTCGTGATCACCGGGTACCACGCGCTGCGGGCGATGGCCCCGGCCCACCTGAAGACCGATGAGCCGCTGCTGGACTCCGGCACGTCCTCGTACGACGAGGCGGACGATCAGCGCGCCAGCTCATAGGCGTACTCCGCCGAGAAGGTCCCCGGCGTGCCCTTGCACCCGTCCGACTCCCCCGGCAGCTTCACCCAGAGATAGGCGTCGATCCTGGCCTCCCCGGTGTTCAGGGTCGGCGCCCGGCCGATCTTCCGGCCCGCCGGATCGCACCACTCCCCGTCGGCCGGGGAGCCGTTGCCGTTGCGGCTGGTGTCGATGACGGCGCCCAGGCTCGCGGGGCCGCCCAGCGCGGACAGCACCTGGCGGGCGTACGCGATCTCGTCGCTCGTACGGTGGAAATTGGACACGTTGGTGAAGACACCGTCGGAGGAGGCGGCCGACGCGGCGCCCGCCCGTGCGAGGAGCGCGGCCTGCTCGGCGGCCGGGTTCCAGGCGGAGTGGCCGGCGTCGTAGTAGACGCGGGCCCGGGGGTCGGCGGCCTTGAGGACGCGGCCGGCGCGGGCCAGCGAGGCGAAGCGGGCGGCCCGGTCGGTCGCGGGGAGGCAGCCGGCCTGGGCGACCGAGTCGGGCTCCAGGATGACGATGACCTCGTCCTCGCCGAGGCCCGCCGCGAAGTCGTCGATCCAGCCGTCGTACGCGGCGAGGTCGGGTGCGCCGCCCTGTGAGGCCCCGCCGCAGTCGCGCTGCGGGATCGCGTACGGCACGACGACCGGGACCCGGCCCTCGGCCGCGGCGCCCGCGGTCACCGCCCTGACCCGCGCGGTGATGGTGGCGGGGGTGAAGTCGGCGAACCAGACAGCGGCCGGGCGGTCGGCGATCCGGGACTCGATGACCGCGCGCCGGTGGTCGCCGGGGTGGGACGCGACCCAGTCCAGGACCTGGGAGTCGGGGTGGGTGTAGAGCAGGGCGGGGGCGGCCACGGTCGTCGGCTCCTTCCCGCTCGGGGAGGGCGTCGGGCTCGGCTTCGGGGACGGGGAGTGCCGGGACGGGGACGGCGCGGCGGAGGTCCCGGACGGGGAGGGAGTCGGTACGGCGGGCGGCGGGCGGAGGCCGGGCGAGCGGGTCACCAGCGGTTGGGCGTCGTCGGAGGGGCGCTCGCGGTCGAGGGCGGACATCATCCCCGTCACCGCGCCGACCGCCACGACCACCGAGGCCGCCGCGACCATGGCGGCGCGCCGGGCCACCCGCCTGCGCTCGGCCCTGCGTGCGGCCAGGCGCCGCGCACGTAAGCCTGACACCTACCGCTCCCCCCGGTTCCCACCACGTTTGCGCCACTCCCGGCCACATCCGCGCCTCCCGACACGGGCGTGTTCCCCCTTTCTGGGGATGTGCCCGGCCAGGCGGCGACTCCGGTCAGCCTAGGACTGGGAACCTGCCCCCATGACGCAGTTGGAACAGTTCACCACCCCCGTGGACGCGATCGCCTCCCGGATGCGCACCCTGGCGGCGACCCTGCCGGAGCGGGACGGAATCGCGGTCTTCAACCGTGTCTACCTCACCGTCACGGAGGAGGTCGAACGGCGCCTGGACGCGGGGGAATTCCCGGACGGCGAGGCCGCGGTCACGCTGGATGTACGTTTCGCCGAGCGCTATCTGCGCGTGGCCGAGGAGGGGTCCCCGCCCGCCTGCTGGCGCCCGCTGTTCCAGTTCCGGCGCCATCCGGGAGTACGCCCGCTGCAGTTCGCGCTCGCGGGCATCAATGCGCACATCGGACACGATCTGGCGCTCGCCGTCGTGGACACCTGCCGTACCCTGCGCTGCGAACCAGCCGATCTGGAGGACGAGTTCGAGCGCGTGGGTGACCTCCTCGTCTCGATGGAGGAGCGCGTCCGCGAAGATCTGATGCCGGGCCCCGACCTCCTCCAGATCGCCGATCCGCTCACCCATCTCCTCGGTTCGTGGAGCCTGGAGAGGGCCCGCGACGCGGCCTGGTCGGCGGCGCGGGCCCTGTGGGCGCTGCGCGGACTCCCCGACCTCGCCGAGGAGTTCGCCGACCGCCTCGGCGCCGCGGTCGGCCTGGCGGGCCGGATGCTGCTCACGCCCCTGGGGGACCGATCCGGCCATATCACCGCGTACGGCACGTAACTCACTCTCGTACGCGATA
Organism: Streptomyces sp. RLB3-17; assembly: GCF_007113425.2. Classification (NCBI taxonomy): domain Bacteria; kingdom Bacillati; phylum Actinomycetota; class Actinomycetes; order Kitasatosporales; family Streptomycetaceae; genus Streptomyces; species Streptomyces sp. RLB3-17. The sequence goes on from NZ_CP041610.2 coordinate 2,632,210, forward strand.
CGTTCACGATTCAAATGCCGAATGCGAAGGAGCACAAGCATGGCTGCTCGGCTGGGTCTGAGTCTTCCTCAAACACGCCAGTTCGACATCGGTCGTGACGTCCCGGACGTGGCGCGCACGGCTGAGGAGATCGGCTACGAGAGTCTGTGGGTGTTCGAGCGCGCCCTGTTCCCGGACCCCGCCACGCAGGGGCTGTACGGCGTCCCGAACCTGCCCTGGCCCGATTTGTACCGCGGCGTCGCCGAGCCGCTGGTGACCCTGACGCTGGCCGCGACGGCCACGCGGCGGGCGCGGCTGGGCACCAGCGTCCTGGTCGCCCCGTTGCACGGCCCGTTCCAGCTGGCCAGGGCCCTGGCCACACTGGACGCGGCGAGCGGCGGCCGGGTCGTGGCGGGCCTCGGTACCGGCTGGTCGCTCGACGAGTACGCGGCGGCGGGCGTGGCGCCGTTCGAGGAGCGGGGCCAGGTCCTGGACGAGGTCCTCGACGTGTGCCGCGCGGTGTGGGGCCCGGACCCGGTGTCGTACGAGGGCCGCCTGACCAGGATCAAGTCGGCGGTGGTCGCCCCGAAGCCCGCCCGGCCGATCCCGATCCTGCTGCCCGCCTTCAGCAAGAAGGCGCTGACCCGGCTCGTGGACCGCGGCGACGGCTGGCAGCCCGTGGCCACGGGAGGCGCCGACCAGCTCGCCGCCCAGTGGCGGCAGGTGCAGGACTTCGCGGCCGAGCGCGGGCGCACCGAGCCGATCCAGTCGGTGGCGCGGATCAACACGCGCTACTCCGCCAAGGCCTACGACGGCGCGGACCGCCAGCCCTTCCAGGGCAACGTCGACCAGATCGTGTCGGACCTGGTGCCGTACGCCGAGATCGGCCTCGACGAGTACTTCGTCGACCTCCAGGACGGCACGCGGGACGCCGAGGAGCTCAAGGACCTGGCCGCCGAGGTGTACACGGCGGCGCGGGCGGCCGGAATCTGACCGGCCACCCCATGGAGGCCGGCCCGGCTCAGTCCTCGGGCAGTTCCACCGGCGCGATCTCGTCGTAGACGTCGCCGGGCCCGGGGTTGGTCGGGTCGGTCGCCCCGCCCAGCTGGTGCATGACGCCCCAGACCGCGTTCAGCGCGGTCTGCACGGCACCCTCGGCCCAGCCTGCCGTCCAGGAGATGTCGTCGCCGGCGAGGAAGATGCCCCGCTTGTCCTCGGGCAGCGCTTCCTGCATGAAGTGCGTGAACAGGCGGCGCTGGTAGCGGTAGTGGCCGGGCAGGTTGGCCTTGAACGCGCCCATGAAGTAGGGCTCGTTCTCCCAGGACACGGTCACCGGGTTGCCGATGATGTGCTTCCTGATGTCGACCTTCGGGTAGATCTCGCCGAGCGACTTCAGCATGACCTCCATCCGCTCGTTCGCGGACAGCGGCAGCCACTTCAGGCTGTCGTCGCACCACGTGTACGAGAGGCAGATGACGGCGGGCTTGTCCGGGCCCTCGTCGAGGAGGTAGGTCCCGCGGGTCATGCGGTCGGTGAGCGTCATCGACATGACGTCACGGCCCGTCGGATTTCCCCTGTCGTCGACGGCCTTGTCCAGCCAGAACGGCCGGTCGACCGGCACGAAGAGCTTGGAGCTCTCCATGTAGTGGGTCCGCTCGATGGCGGTCCAGTGGTCGATCGGGAAGAGCGAGTCGTCGCAGGCGATCTTGGAGAGCAGCATCCAGGACTGGGCGGTGAAGATCGCCGCCTTGAAGGTGCGGATGTCACCGTTGGCGTCCGTCACCGTGATCTGGTTGCCCGCCGTGCGATGCAGCCGGGTCACGGCCGGGCGCGGGGCGCCGTCGTGCAGCTTCGCGAGCGAGGTGCCGTAGGCCCAGTGCACGATCTTCTGCGGCTCGCGCTCCCACAGGCGCAGCGGCAGCTGCTGGGAGCCGCCGACGATGCCGCGGTGGTGGTCGTCGGCCTCGGTGTAGACGACGCGCAGGATCTCCAGGATCGAGTTCGGGAAGTCGGTGTCCCAGCCGCCGGTGCCGAAGCCGACCTGGCCGAAGATCTCGCGGTGCCGGAAGGACTTGAAGGAGTCCGAGTCGCAGAGGAAGCCGTAGAAGGTCTGGTTGTCGAGCTTCTCGACGAGCTTCGCCCAGATCTCGCGGATGCGCGGCACATCGCGCTCACGCATGGCCTGGTTCATGTCGGAGAAGTCGGCGCCCTCTTCGAGGCAGGCGTTCCAGGCGTTCATCACGTCGCGGTAGACCTGCGGCAGGTCGTCGACGGTGGTCGCGTAGTGCGACTCGCCCTTGAGGTCGACGACCGTCGAGGGAGTGGACTCCGCGAGCGGGTTGGGGAACGGCCGGGTCTCCAGACCCACCAGGTCGATGTAGTGCTGGAGGGCGGTGGAGGAGGGCGGGAAGCGCATGGCGCCCATCTCGGCGGTGAGCGACGGGTCGCACCCCTCGAAGCCCACGGTGCGCAGGCGACCGCCGATCTCGTCGGCCTCGTAGACGACGGGCTTGAGGCCCATCTTCATCAGCTCGTAGGCGGCCACGATGCCGGACAGGCCGCCGCCGATGACCGCGACCTCGGTGCCGTGCTCGGTCGCGGGTATCTGGCCGAGGCCCGCCGGGTGGGCGAGGAAGTCGTCGTACGCGTACGGGAAGTCCGGGCCGAACATGGTGATCGGCGGCTGCTGCGCGTCGGCGTGCTGGACGGCGGTGGGCACCGTGGACGTCATGGGGTACGGACTCCTTGCGGGAAAGCTGGTGAGGGGAGGCGCTGGGGGGCTGCCGGGTGTCAGACGAGCGACCCGTAGAGGCCGGGGCGGCGGTCCTTCAGATACGGGTTCGCCTCGCGCGAGGCCGCGAGGAAGTCGGGGTCGGCGTCGGCGAGGACGAGTTCCTCACCGCGTCCGGCCCGGGTCCGGGCGATCCCGTCGGGACCGGCCAGCGTGGACAGTCCGACGAACTCGAACTCGCCCTCCGGGCCGACCCGGTTGACGTACGCGACGTACATCTGGTTCTCGAAGGCGCGCACCGGGACGACGGACTCGGCGACGAACTGGAAGGGGTGCATCTGCGCGGTCGGCACGACGAGGAGGTCGGTGCCGGCGAGCGCGTGCGCCCGGACGTTCTCCGGGAACTCGACGTCGTAGCAGATCATGAGGCCGACGCGGAGGCCGTTCAGGTCCGCCTGGACGACGGGCTGCTCGCCGGGCGTGAAGTGGTCGCGCTCGAAGCAGCCGAAGAGGTGGGTCTTGCGGTAGTTCGCGAGGCGGGTGCCGTCGGCGGAGATGAGCTGCGCGGAGTTGTAGACCGTCTCGCCCTCGCGCTCGGGGTAGCCGTAGACGACGGCGACGCCGTGGCGGGTGGCGATCTCGGCGACCGCGTCGGCGGAGTCCCCGTCGGCGGGCTCGGCGAGGCGGGCGATGTCGTCGCCGATCGCGTACCCGGTGAGGAACATCTCCGGAGCCGCCACGAGCCCGGCGCCGGCAGCGGCGGCGCGGCCCGCGGCCTCGTCGAGGACCTTCAGGTTCTCGACGACCGAGCCGGGGCGGCCGGAGCTCTGGAGCAGGGCTGTGCGCATGCGTGGTCCTCACGGGTACGGAGGGGTGTCGGGGGCTGCTTAGACGGTACGGGCGGGGGGCTCGGGGGGACAAGGAGGAGCCGTTGCGCGCCGGTGGACGAATCGTTGCGTGCGCCCTGCCTCCGGCGGCGATTCGTTGCGCGCCCTCGGGCGGCGCCCGAAACCCCTGAGGCGCAGGTCACAGACGTCGTGACGAGCCGTCGCGGCCTCTCCGTGCCGAGCCGTCCCGGCCGCACGGCCCGCGTCCCGTTCTCACAGCGCGCGCAGTCGCTCCACGATCTCGCGCAGCAGCTCGGGGTCGGCCGCCGGGCCGCCCGGTTCCGGCCGCCGCGGCGCGTCGATGCGTACGAGACCGGCCTCGGCCAGATCGCCGAGCAGCACGCGTACGACGGTCAGGGGCAGGTCGGCGTCGGCGGCGAGCTCGACGACCGGCCGGGGTCCGTGGCGCACCAGGGCCAGCAGGGCGGCGCCGGCATGGTCGACACCGGGCCTGCCCTCGTCCGTCCTCAGGGCGGTGACCCGCGACATCAGATCGATGGTGTGCCGGTCCGAGGGCCGGGTCCGGCCCCGGGTCACGGTGTAGGGCCGCACCATCGACCCGGTCTCGTCCTCGTACCAGTGGTCGTCGGTCACGGCCGGGTCAGGGGCCCGCGGGGTCGGCGGCCGACCGTACGGCGGCGGCCATGTGGCGGCCGACGCGGCGGACCAGCAACGCCATCTCGTGGGCGAGCTGTCCGACGTCCGTCTGCACCTCGCTCAGGACGGCCAGCCGGCTGCCGTCGCCCGCCGGGGTGATGAAGAGGTAGGCGTCGTCGAGCATCACCATGGTCTGGCGCACCTCCCCCGCGGCGAAGCGTTCACCGGCCGAGCGGGCCAGGCTGTGGAAGCCGGAGCAGACGGCGGCGAGGTGCTCGATGTCCCGTCGGCGCATGCCGTCCGAGCAGCTCAGCGGGAGGCCGTCGGCGGTGAGGAGCACGGCCTGGCGGACGTGGTCGGTCCTGGCCACGAGGTCGTCGAGCAGCCAGCCGAGGTCCGTGCCGGGCGGTTCGGGGGTGCCGCCCCGGGGCTCGGAGGCCCGGTCGGAGTGCTCGGGGGTCTGGTCACGGAGCATCGTCGGCGTCCGTCCCTTCCTCGGTGTCGGTTCGCCGCTCGGATCCGGACCCGGTGGGCAGGCCCTTGCGGCCGCGGTCGAGGCCGCGCTGGAAGGCGCCGAAGACCGCGCGGACCTCCTCGGGGGTGACCTCGCGCTCCGACGGCTCGTCGGTGGCCGGGCCCTCCGTGCGCAGTTCGGGGGCGAGGGAGGTCTGCCGGACGCGGGTGGGCAGTGCGGGCGGGCTGGTGGCGGGAGCGGTCTCTGGCACACGATCCGCGTGCCGGAGAGGTGCCTCCCGCGGGTTCTCTACACGGTCCGCGTGCCGCCGAGGTGCCTCCGACTGTTCCTCCGCACGGTCCGTGTGACGGTCAGGTGCCTCCCGCTTTTCCTCAAGGACGGCGGTGCCCTTCCGGGAGGTCTCGGAGGTCCGGGAGGTCTCGGCGGTCCGGGAGGTGCGCGACGGCAGTGCCCGCGATTCCGTGTCCGCCGCCGGCTCCGGCCGCTCGGGGTCGACCGGCGCGAGGACCGCCTCCGGCAGCAGCACCACCGCCGTCGTACCGCCGTACGGCGACCGGCACAGCGTGACCTCGATGCCGTGCCGTGCGGCGAGCCGCCCCACCACGTACAGCCCGAGCCGGTCGTGCCGGGTCGGATCGAAGTCGTCCGGCGTGGTGAGGGTGCGGTGGGCCTCCTCGATCTGTTCGGGTTCGAGACCGAGGCCCCGGTCGTCGATCTCCAGGACGAACCCGCCCCCGGCCCGCCCGGTGCGCAGGGTGACCTGGGTGTGGGGCGGTGAGAACACGGTGGCGTTCTCGACGAGTTCGGCGATCAGATGGACGACGTCGGCGACGGCGTCCGCCGCCACGCCCACCTCCGGCATCGGCGGGACCACGACGCGCGCGTACTCCTCGATCTCGCCCACCGCGGAGGCCACCACGCGGGCGACCGGTACGGGCCTGCGCCATCTGCGGCCGGGCGCCGCGCCGGAGAGGATGATCAGGCTCTCCGCGTGGCGCCGCATCCGGGTGGTGAGGTGATCGATCCGGAACAGGTCGTCCAGGACGTCCGGGTCTTCGGTGCGTCGCTCCAGCGTGTCGACCAGTTTGAGCTGGCGGTGGACGAGCGCCTGGTTGCGGCGGGCGATGTTGAGGAGCACCGCGAACAGCCCGCGGCGCAGGGTGGCCTGCTTGACGGCGGCCTCGACGGCCGCGAGGCGGGCGGTGTTGAAGGACCGGCCGACCTGGCCGATCTCGTCGGCTCCCGCCTCCCCGTCGGCCAGGGGCGGCGCCTCGGTGGCGGCGTCCACGTCCTCGCCCGCGCCGAGCCGCCGCATCACGTCGGGCAGCTGGCGGGTGGTGAGGAGGTCGGCGGCGTCCCGGAGGGTCTCCAGGCGGCGCGATATGCGCCGGGCGCCGCGCACGGCGAACCACAGGGACAGTCCCACGGCGGCGAGTCCGAGTACACCGACGATCGCCGCCTTGGCCAGCTCCCGGTAGGCGAAGGCCCGCCCGCGTTCGGCGGAGTTGACGGCCGACCGCGTGCACAGCTGCATGTACCGCTTGACGGCCCGGTCGGTGGTGGTGCGCCAGGAACCGGCCGCGACGGCCTCTCCCGCACCCCGTGCGCCCGCCCGCAGCAGGGCGTCCTCACCCCGGGTCAGCTCCCGGTACAGGGAGCCGCGCTGGAACTCCTCGAAGAGGGCGCGCGAGTCGGCGGGGAGGTCGGGCACATACGTCCGCTCGAAGATCCGGCGGTCCTCGATCGTCGCGGTGAGCGTGTCGTACTGGCCGTCGGTGAGCGATCCGGCGGCTCGCGCCCCGGCGACGAGGGCGTCCTCCCGCGAGACGAACTCCCTCACCCGCACCAGCTCGATGACGACCTGGGCCTCGCGTGCGAGCTGTCCGGCCTGCAGCGCCGTGAGGGCGGACTGGACGTCGAAGCCCGGCTCCACGAGGGCGCCGTACTCGGTGACCGCCCGGTCCCAGCTGATGGCGCGGGACAGCACCCGCTCCCGCAGCCCCTCCAGCCCGTCGAAGGAGCGCAGCACGGCGTCGAGCACCTGCCGCTGCCTGGCGGAGAGCCGCCCGCGGTCGCCGTCCCGGATCGCCGTCCGCATGGCGGTCACGGCGCGGTCGGTGCGGCGCTGTTGTTCCATCAGGTCGAGGGCCGCCGCCGTGCCGTGGTCCGCGCCCAGGTAGGCGGCCGCGAGCCGCCGTTCGATCTGGATCTGGCCGACCGCCGTGTCGACGGGCGTCCCGAAGTCGTCGTACACCCCCTGGACCCGGACGAGCGCGCGCAGTTCGCCGGTGACGGACACCATGGCGAAGCTCCACAGCACCATGAGGGCGAGAACCGGTGCGAGCGCGAGCGCCACGATGCGCGTACGGACCGTGGTGGGACGGCCGAAGGACCAGCGCATGGACTCCCCAGGACGGCAGGACGGTCGGGTGGCCGGGCGACGGTTGGTTACCCTTCGGTGTTACTCGCTGGTAGCGGGCGCGGATCAACCTACGTGATGGCGCGCCCGCACCGCAATGGTTTCCTGGACCGCCGCTCGGTTCAGACGGCGAAGGTGGTGACGACCGCGGCGTGGTCCGAGGGCCAGTCGTTGCCGGCGACCTCGGGCCAGGGGCGCGGGGTGCCGGTGACGAGCGCCCGGGAGTCGAGCACCGTCAGCCCCCGGTGCAGCACGAAGTCGATCCGGTCCTGCGGCTCGGGCCGCCCGCTGCCGTCCTCGTGCTCCACGTGGACCGGCGACCAGGTGTGTCCGGGCTCCCGCACGGGGTCGGGGTGGGCCTCACGGTAGGAGTCGCGCAGGCCCGCCTCCTCGGCGGCCCTGGTCACGGGCCACGCGACGTCCGGCCAGTCCAGGTGCGAGGGCGCGTTGAAGTCACCGACCAGGACCACGGGGACCGCCTCCGTGGCGGACTCGGCGATCCGTCGCAGGATCTCCCGCATCTGCTCCAGTCGGACACCCTCGTGGGCGATCAGCTCGGCCGCCGGGAGCCCGTCGAAGCGGGCCTCGTAGGGGCCGTACGGCGTGTAGTCGAGGTGGGCGCTCCAGACGTCCACCTCCTGGCCGCCGTCCAGCCGGACGCGCACTCCGGTGCCGCCGTAGAAGCCGACGTCCGGGTCGCCGTGGCGGGCGGTGATCGGGTAGCGGCTGATGACACCGAGGTTCTCGCCGGCCCGGTGGTGGTGCCAGCCGAGGGCCTCGGCGAGTTCCTGTGCCGAGGTGCCGTACGTCTCCTGGAGGCCGACCACGTCCGCGCCCGTCTCGGCGATGACCTTGAGCTGCTTCTCGCGGTGGTCGTCGACCTTCGTCCCGCCGTACCAGAGGTTCCAGCTCATCACCCGCAGCTCGCGCGGCGCGACCATGGCGCGCAGCCGGGCCGGGGTCACCTCCTCCAGGCTGGTCAGGACGGTGCGTCCGGGTACGGAGTCGATCGGCGCGAGCGAGGGCACGGCGAGCACGGCGCACCCCGCGGCCTCGGCGGACGCCACACCCGTCTCGGTGTCCTCCACGGCCACACACGCGGCGGGATCGACGCCGAGGGCGCGGCAGGCGGCGAGGTAGGGGTCGGGGGCGGGCTTGGTGCGCTCGGTGTCGTCGGCCGTGACGGAGACCGCGAAGTGTTCGGCGCCGAGCGCCGCGAGGACGGTGTCGGCGACGGCGCGCGGCGACGCGGTCACGAGGGCGGTGGGGACACCCTCGCGGACCAGTTCGCCGAGGAGCCGCAGCGCACCCGGGCGGGGCACGATGCCGGTACGGACCCGGTGCGCGAACTCCCGGTGCAGTTCGGCGGCGATATCCTCCGTATCGGCGCCCGTGATCCCGCCCAGCCAGGCGGCGGTGTACTCGACGGGCCGGCCGAGCACCTCCGGCTGGTCGGCCCCGGCCAGCCGGCGTCCGAGCCCGTCGGCCACCTGCTCCACCGCCTCCCACCACAGCCGCTCGGTGTCCACGAGCGTGCCGTCCATGTCGAACAGGACGGCCTGGAGGGGGAGGTGGGGGGAGGTGGTGCGGAGGGTCACGGTGCTCTCTTTCACTCGGCGTAACTCAGTGGGGGATGCGTCGGTCACTGCGTGCGCTCGGCGACCAGTACCGGCCGCTCCGGCAGGCTCACGGTCACGGCGGCGCCCGAGCCGAGCCCGACGGCCTCATGGGTGGGCAGGTCGGCCTTGACCTCGGTGGCGTCCGGGAGCCGGACGGTGACACGGGTGGCGGCGCCGAGGAAGGCGGTGGCGACGACGCGTGCGGTCCCGGCCTCGTCGGCCCGTACCCGCACCGCCTCGGGCCGTACGAGCACGTCGATCTCGGTCGCGGCGGGCGCGTCCCCGTCGACCGGCAGCCGCTGTCCGAGCACCTCGGCCACGCCGGAGTCCAGCCGCCCCGGAATCCGGCTCATCGTGCCGACGAACTCGGCGACGAAGGCGGTCGCGGGCCGCCCGTACAGCTCGGCGGGCGCGGCGCACTGTTCGAGCCGCCCGGCCCGCATCACGGCGACGCGGTCCGCCATGGACAGCGCCTCTTCCTGATCGTGCGTCACGAACAGCGTGGTGATGCCGAGTTCCTGCTGAAGCCGGCGGATCTCCTCGCGCAGGGTGAGCCGCACCTTGGCGTCCAGGGCGGAGAGGGGCTCGTCGAGCAGCAGCACGCGCGGACGCAGGGCGAGCGCGCGGGCCAGCGCGATGCGCTGCTGCTGGCCGCCGGAGAGCTGGTGCGGGAACCGCTCGCCCTTGTCGGCGAGTCCCACGAGGTCGAGCAACTCGGCCGCGCGGGCACGCCGTTCGGCGGTTCGCACCTTGCGCATCCGCAGCCCGAAGGCCACGTTGTCGAGGGCGCTGAGGTGCGGGAAGAGGCTGTAGGACTGGAAGACCATCCCCGCGTCGCGGCGGTGGGCCGGGACCCGGGTGACGTCCTCGCCGTCGACCAGCACCTCGCCGGAGTCGGGGTGTTCGAACCCGGCGAGCATGCGCAGCGCGGTGGTCTTGCCGCAGCCGGAGGGGCCGAGCAGGGCGAGGAGTTCGCCGGGCCGGACGGTCAGGTCGAGGCCGTCGAGAGCGACGGTCGGGCCGAACTCCCGCCGCAGGCCCCGGAATTCAACGGTGGCGGCCTTGGCGTCGGCGGCCTTCTCAAGCGTGGTGACGGTCATGGTTCATCCCCGGGATGCGGAAGCGGAACGGGAGCGCCCGCCGAGCCCGGCGAGCGAGAGGAGCAGGGCCCAGGTGACGAGCAGGCTGAGCACGGAGACGGCGACGGAGAGCTGGGCCTGCGAGCCGCCGACGCTGTAGATCCACACGGCGAAGGGCTGGAAGCCGAGCAGCTGGGCGACGGTGAACTCGCCGAGCACCAGGGCCAGCGTGAGGAAGGAGGCGTTGAGCAGCGCTCCGCGTAGATTGGGCAGCACGACCCGTACCAGCGCCTGCGGCCAGTTCGCCCCGCAACTGCGCGCGGCCTCGACGAGGGTGCGTACGTCGACGGCGCGCAGCCCGGCGTCCAGGGCCCGGTACACGAACGGCAGTGCCATCACGACGTACGCGAGGACGAGCACTGCGGGGAAGTCGGGGTTCTGGAGTGCCACGAACGTCTCGAAGAGCGGGGTGCGGGAGAGGTGTTCGGGTCCCCACTTGAGGACCGTGGCGATCCCGGCGACGAAGGCGATCGGCGGGACGACCAGTGGCAGCGAGCAGATCACCTCCACCACGGGCCGCAGCTTCGGGGCACCGAGCCGCAGCGCGACCATCGCGGGCACCATCAGCAGCAGGACCACGGCGATGGTGGCGGCGGCCAGTTCCAGCGAGAGCAGCAGGCTGGAGCCGAAGCCGTCGGCGGAGACGATCTGGCGGTACGCGTCGAAGGTGATCCCCTGGTTCGGCACGTCGACCGTGAAGATCACGGACGCGGCGAGCGGGACCAGGAAGTAGAGCCCGGCGCAGACGAGGACGACCCCGCGCCAGGGACGCACGCGTACGGACTTGTTCACCCCGCGGGCGGGCTTCAGGACCCGAGCGGGATTGTTCAGGCTTCCAGCCATCGCGCGCTCCGTCGTTGCAGGGGCAGGTACACGGCCATGACCAGGCCCGCGATGAGGACCATGTCGAGGCTGAGGGCGAGCGCCACGTTCTCCTGGCCGACCAGGACGTTGCCGGAGATGGCGTCGGCGATCTGCAGGGTGACCAGCGGGACCGCACTGCCCACCATGGCCGCCGCGGTGGCGTACGCGGCGAAGGCGCTGCCGAAGAGCAGCACGAGGCCGCCGAGCAGGGAGGGCGTGAGGACGGGGAGGGCGATGTGCCGCCAGTACTGGATTCCGGTGGCGCCGTTGTTCTGTGCGGCCTCGCGCCACTGGGAGCGCAGACCGTCCAAGGCGGGCGTGATGGTGAGGACCATCAGCGGGATCAGGAAGTACAGGTAGACGATGACCAGGCCCCAGAAGCTGTAGAGGTTCCAGCCCTTGTCCTTCAGGCCCAGGTGTTCGGTCAGGACACCCGCGTTGCCGAGGGTGGCGACGAACGCGAAGGCCAGCGGCACACCGCCGAAGTTGGCGAGGACGCCGGAGGCGGTGAGGACCGCCTCGCGCAGGGCGCGGAAGCGGGAGGTCACCACGGCCTGGGCGAGCGGCAGTCCGAGGACGGTCGCGATGCCCGCGGAGACCGCGGACAGCTTGACGCTGCCGATCAGGGCGGTGAGGTAGGCGCCCTGGAGCGAGTCGGTCAGGTTGGCCGTGGTGTACGAGGTGGCGCCGGTCGTCTGGTTCTTGACGGTGAAGGCGCCGTTCAGCATGGCCAGGGCGGGGATGCCGAAGGCGATCGCGACGAAGACCAGCAGCGGGAGCACGGCGAGCCAGCCGGGGGCGCGGCGCCGCCGCCGCTGGGAAGCGGCGGCGGCGGGCGTCACGTCGGCCTCGGCCTCGGTGAGGACGGTGGTCATCCGGAGACGGCCTTGCCCCAGCCCTGCGCGAGGACCGTCTTGGCCTTGGCCTGCTGGGCCTCGGTCGGGAAGCTCGGCGTGCCGGAGACCGCGGGGAGCTTGGCGGCGGCGGTCTTGTCGAGGGTGCCGGCCGTCTGCATGGCGGTCATCAGGGCCGGGCGGGCGTAGCCCTTGAGCCAGAGGTTCTGGCCCTCGGCGCTGTAGAGGTACTCCTGCCACAGGCGGGCGGCCGCCGGGTGCGGGGCGTCCTTGTTGATGGCCTGGGAGTAGTACTGGGAGAACTTGCCGTCCGAGGGGACCGTGACCGTCCAGTCGACGCCCTTGGACTTGAACTCGTCGGCGTAACCGGCGTTCAGGTAGTCCCAGTCGATGCTGATCGGGGTCTCGCCCTTCTCGACGGTGGCCGGGGTCGACTCGACGGGCGTGTAGTTGCCGTTCTTCTTCAGCTTGGCGAAGAAGTCCAGGCCGGGCTGGATGTCGTCGAACGAACCGCCGTTGGCCAGCGAGGCCGCGTAGACACCACCGAAGGCCGAACCGGACTTGGTGGGGTTGCCGTTGAGGGCGACCTGGCCCTTGTACTCCGGCTTGAGCAGGTCCTTGAAGGTCTTCGGGCACTCCTTGACCTTCTTGGCGTCGCAGCCGATGGAGATGTAGCCGCCGTAGTCGTTGAACCAGCGGCCCTGCGCGTCCTTCTGTCCCTCGGGGATGTCGGCGAAGGCGGTCACCTTGTACGGCGCGAGCAGCCCCTGCTGGGCGGCGCTGAGCGCGAACGAGCTGCCCAGGTCGAGGACGTCCGGGGCGCGGTCCTGCCCCTTCCTCGACGTCACGGCGTTGATCTCGTCCTGGCTGGAGCCGTCCGGGTTCTCCACCTCGATCTTGATGCCGTACTTCTTCTTGAAGCCGTCGATCAGGGCGCCGTAGTTGGCCCAGTCACGGGGCAGCGCGATCGCGTGCAGCGTGCCCTCCTTCTTGGCGGCCTTGACCAGGGCGTCGAGGCCGCCGAAGTCAGCGGCGGAGGTCGCGGTGGCCGCGCTCTTGCCGTCGGCGGTGGTCGACTTGTCGTCGGGGGCCGCGCCACAGGCGCTGAGGGCGAGGGCGGCGGCGACGGCGAGGCCGCCGGTGAGGACGGCGGTCCTCGGCAGGAACACGGTCACGGTCTCTCCAGGAGTACGCACGAGGTTCGGGTAGTGCGGAGAACTTGTCTGAACAAGTTGGCCCCAGTAGGCCCGGCGTGGGTGTCCTGTTCGTAAACTTTGGCGAAACCGTGACCCTTGATTCCCTGCACAATCCCGGCCCGCGCCGATCACGTTCGGATCTCGATTAGGCTGGTCACGCTGTGCACAGCAGTCGAATCAGAGGGGAAGCATGCCGGCGCGACACGAGGAGATCGCCGACGAGCTGCGGCGCGCCATCGACCGCGAGGAGTACACGGTGGGCAGTCTGCTGCCCGCGGAGACGGACCTCGCGGCCCAGTACGGCGTGGCCCGCGGCACGGTCCGCCAGGCCGTCGCGGCCCTGACCGCCGAGGGCCTCATCGGCTCCCGCCAGGGCGCCCGCCGGGTGGTCCTCGCCAGCCGCCGCAGCCAGAGCTTCGCCGAACTGCGCAGCTTCGCCCAGTGGGCGCGCGCGATGGGCCGGGAGGCGACGGGACACGTCGTCGAGCAGGAGCACCGCCCGGCGACCACGGAGGACGCCGGGCGCCTCCAACTCCCCGAGGGGACACCGGTGTTGCACGTCCTGCGGGTCCGCGGTCTGGACGGCGAGCCGGTCCTCCTGGAGCGGACCGTGTACGCGGACTGGATCTCCCCCGCCGTCGAGGCCATCGAGCCCGACTGCCCCTCGGTCACCCAGCGGCTCTACGAGGACACCGGTCTGGTCTTCGCCTACGGGGAGCACGTCATCGACGCGGTGGCGGCGGGCGCCCAGGACGCGGACCTCCTCGGCGTCCGCCGCACCAGTCCCCTCCTGAGGGTCCGCCGCGTCACCACCACCCGCGAAGGCCGCCCGGTGGAATGGTCCGACGACCGCTACCGCTCGGACGCGGTGAGCTTCAGCGTCCACAACTCCATCGGCAACAACGCGCTGGCGAGGAAGACAGCGGAGTAAGGGTTCTTGTCAGAGGGCGCAGGGTGCAACGCCCCGTCAGGGGCGCGGGGAACTGCGCGACCAGCCACGACGAACCCGCAGCCGCCACTCAGCCCCCAACGACCCCTTACGTGGGCGACCCTGACGAAAACCGCCGCAGCAACGGAGACAACACCAGCACCGACTTCGTACGCTCCACGAACGGCTCCCCGGCGATCCGTTCCAACACCCGCTCGAAATGCCGCATGTCAGAAGCGAACACCTGCACCACCGCATCCGCCTCACCGGTGACGGTGGACGCGGCCACCACTTCCTGATAGCGCTCCAGCCCCCGCTGAATGGTCTCCGGCGAGGTGTTCCGGCGGCAGTAGATCTCGACGAACCCCTCCGTCTCCCACCCCAGCGCCGCCGGATCCACCCGCACGGTGAACCCGGTGATGGCACCCGTGGCCCGCAGCCGGTCCACCCGACGCTTCACGGCGGGCGCGGACAGGCCGACCAGTTGGCCGATGTCGGCGTAGGAGCGGCGGGCGTCCTCGGCGAGGGCGTGCACGATGCGTTCGTCGAGATCGTTCAGCACTGCGGGTGTTTCACTTTTCTGATGGCGCGAGACGGGAGCGGCGGTAGCCGTAACTGAAGTAGAACACGAGCCCGGCGGCCATCCAGACTCCGAAGACCACCCAGGTGACGGCCGAAAGGCTGCCCATCATCCACACGCACAGGGCGAAGCCGATCGCGGGCAGCACCGGCGACAACGGCACCCGGAAGGTGCGCCGCATCTCCGGGCGCGTCCGACGCAGCACCACGACGGCCACATTGACCAGCGCGAAGGCGAAGAGGGTGCCGATGCTGGTGGCGTCGGCGAGCTGGCCGAGCGGGATCGCGGCGGCGAGGACACCGCAGAACAGCGAGACGATCACGGTGTTGGCGCGGGGCGCGCCGGTCTTCGGGTGCACGCGCGAGAACACCTTGGGCACGAGCCCGTCGCGGGACATGGCGAAGAGGATGCGGGTCTGGCCGTAGAGGACGGTCAGGACGACGCTGGCGATGGCGATGACGGCACCGGCGGCGAGCAGCGTGCCCCAGAAGGTCTGCCCGGTGACGTTCTTCATGATCTCGGCGAGCGCGGCCTCCGAGTCGTTGAACTTCCGCCAGGGCTTGGCGCCGACGGCGACGGCCGCGACGACGACGTACAGGGCCGTCACGATGACCAGCGAGAGCATGATCGCGCGCGGCAGGTCGCGCTGCGGGTCCTTGGCCTCCTCACCCGCGGTGGAGGCGGCGTCGAAGCCGATGTACGAGAAGAACAGCGTGGCACCGGCGGCGCTGACGCCCGCCATGCCGAGCGGCATGAAGTGCTCGTAGTTGCCGGACTTGAAGCCCTGGATGCCGATCGCGCAGAACAGCAGCAGCGCGACGATCTTCACGGCCACCATGATCGTGTTGGCGCGTGCGGACTCCTTGGCGCCGCCGAGCAGGAAGGCCATGGCGAGCAGGACGACAATCAGGGCCGGCAGGTTGAAGATGCCGCCGTCGCCGGGAGGTGCGGAGAGCGCGTTCGGGATGGTGACGCCGATCGTGCCGGCGAGCAGTTCGTTGAGGTACTCGCCCCAGCCGACCGCGACGGCGGCCACCGACACGCCGTACTCCAGGACCAGACACCAGCCGCAGATCCAGGCGATCAGCTCACCCATCGTTGCGTACGCGTACGAGTACGAGGAGCCGGCGACCGGGATCGTGCCGGCCAGCTCGGCGTACGACAGGGCCGAGAACAGCGCCGTGAGGCCGGCGATCACGAAGGAGAGGGTGACCGCGGGTCCGGCCTTGGGGACGGCCTCGCCGAGGACCACGAAGATGCCGGTGCCCAGGGTGGCGCCGATGCTGATCATGGTGAGCTGCCACAGCCCGAGGGAGCGCCTGAGCGAGCCTCCCTCGCCCTGACCGCCCTCGGCGACCAGGCGTTCCACGGGCTTGCGGCGCATGAGACGCGCGCCGACACCCGGGGACGGTGCGGCGGACTCTGTGCGGGACTGCGGGGGTGCGCCTTGATCGAGCACGCGGTGGCTCCTTCATCGCTGCCGGTCGATACGGCGGGGACCGGCGGCACCCCTGGCAGCAGGGACCCACCGAGCGGGGTCCCCGCCACGCCATGTACAGCGCTTGACCCTATGAGTCCGGGCTTCACGGGCGTAATGCAGCAACCTTGCGCGTCTCCGCAAGATCGTTGCGTTCATCGCACCTCGGCGCGTGTTCGTTGCGCGGGGCCTTTCGATGGTTGCGCACGCCCCCGCACGGCAGTCCGCGGCAGGTACGCCGACGGCCCCCGCGGGCGCACCACGGGGGCCGTACGACGGTGGAAGGGGTCAGCTCCAGCTGGCGTGCAGGGGCTTGCCCTCCGCGTAGCCGGCCGCGCTCTGGATGCCGACGATCGCGTTCTCGGCGAACTCCTCCAGGGAGTTGGCGCCCGCGTAGGTGCAGGAGGAGCGGACGCCCGCGATGATCGAGTCGATCAGGTCCTCGACGCCCGGGCGGCCCGGGTCGAGGAACATCCGCGAGGTGGAGATGCCCTCCTCGAAGAGTGCCTTGCGGGCGCGGTCGTACGCCGACTCCTCGCTCGTGCGGTTGCGGACCGCGCGCGCGGACGCCATGCCGAACGACTCCTTGTACAGGCGCCCGTCGGCGTCCTGCTGGAGGTCGCCCGGGGACTCGTACGTTCCCGCGAACCAGGAACCGACCATCACGTTGGACGCGCCCGCGGCCAGCGCCATGGCCACGTCGCGCGGGTGACGGACGCCGCCGTCGGCCCACACGTGCTTGCCGTACTTCTTCGCCTCTGCGGCGCACTCGAGGACGGCCGAGAACTGCGGCCGGCCGACGCCGGTCATCATGCGGGTGGTGCACATGGCGCCGGGGCCGACGCCGACCTTGATGATGTCCGCGCCCGCGTCGATGAGGTCCTTGACGCCCTCGGCGGCGACGATGTTGCCCGCGACGATCGGGACCTGCGGGTCGAGCGCGCGCACGGTCCTGATCGCGCTGATCATCGACTCCTGGTGGCCGTGCGCGGTGTCGATGACGAGCGTGTCGACGCCCGCGTCGAGGAGCTGCTTGGCCTTGCCCGCGACATCGCCGTTGATGCCCACGGCGGCGGCGATGCGCAGCTTGCCGGCGGCGTCGGTGGCCGGGGTGTAGAGCGTGGCGCGCAGGGCGCCCTTGCGGGTGAGGATGCCGGCGAGCTTGCCCTCGGCGTCCACGGCCGGGGCGTAGCGGCGGTTGGCGCCGTCCAGCTTGTTGAACGCCTCGCGCGGCTCGATGTCGGCGTCCAGGAGCAGCAGGTCCCGGGACATGACCTCGGCCAGCTGCGTGAACCGGTCCACGCCGGTGAGGTCGGCGTCGGTGACCACGCCGATCGGACGGCCGTCCTCGTCGACCACGACGCCCGCGTTGTGGGCGCGCTTGGGCAGCAGCGCCAGCGCGTCGGCGACGGTCTGGTGGGGGGCCAGGACGATGGGGGTGTCGAGCACCAGGTGGCGTCCCTTGACCCAGGAGACGACCTCGGTGACGACCTCGATCGGAATGTCCTGCGGGATGACCACGAGACCGCCCCGGCGGGCGACGGTCTCGGCCATGCGGCGGCCCGCGATCGCGGTCATGTTGGCGACGACCAGGGGGATCGTGGTGCCGGTGCCGTCCGGGGCACTGAGGTCCACGCCCTGCCGGGAGCCGACCGCGGAGCGGCTGGGCACCATGAAGACGTCGTCGTACGTCAGGTCGTACGGAGGCTGGATGTCGTTGAGGAAACGCACGTGCTGCACATCCCAGTCGATCAGAGGTGGCCCCCGGACAGGTCAGCCAGGGGGAAGAGCACGTACTTCATTGTCCCATGGCGACCTGTATGTGATGCCCGGACAGATCATCCAGGCTGGTCAGGGGGCAGTTGGTCGGATCCTCCAAGCGAGAGGACCACCGACAGCGTGGCGTCGTGCTCCTCGTAGTGCCCGGTGGCCGATTCCAGCACCTCCTGGGCGATCTCCCACTCGTCGGGGCGGGCCTTGGCGTAGCGCCGCCAGCCGCTCACCAGGATGACGCGGCCCGGGCTGGCGGGCCCCCAGTCGGGGTCGCCCAGGCAGTCCGCGAGCGCGTCCCAGTTCCGGCCGAACCATTCGGGCAGGTCGAGGGCGCGGACGCAGCGTTCCATGAAGGCCGCCTTGTCCGAGACTCCGGTGAGGTCGAGGACGCTGACCTGCCATCCGACCGCGCGCGCCGCCCGGAACACCTCCGCCAACGGGCCGTCCGTCATCTCAGCACCGCCCTGAACGACTTGTAGTGATCACCGCTGTAGTAGATCTCACCGCCCTGCCCGGTGACAATGCGACGGGCTCCCCGATCGTGTGCGCCGGGGGTTTTGACCGTGTACTCGTGGTAATAGCCGCGCTGGTGCTTGGGCAGCATGCCCTCGAAGTTCCCGAAGACGACGCCGTCCCTGGCGTACGGGAAGGGGCCGCCCTGGTCGATGAGGGCGAGCGTCGTGCGGGCCTCGGCGGGAAGCCGGGTCGCGTCGACCGTCCCCATCCCGTGGGCCCAGGTGGGAACCGCTGAACGGGCCGCCGACGGGGCGCCCGTCACCGCACCCGTACCGGCCGACTCCGTCGACGAGCAGCCCGTCAGGAGCACGCCGAGACACAGAAACAGCCCCACGAGCGCCCGGGGCACCCACCGCACCACCACCATGCCGCCGATGCTGCCACGCCCCCCTCCGCGCGGCGCGCCAATACCCCGAAGCGCCTCCTGACGGGTCACGGACCGTCCGGGTCCGCCCGGTTCAGGGCGGGGCGGGGAGTCGTGCCCGCTGTCATCAGGTAGTCCGCGGCGGACGTGTCCGTCACCAGGCTGGTGACGAGCCCGGACCGCAGCACCGCGTCGATGGCGGCGGCCTTGCGCTGTCCGCCCGCGATCGCCACGACCTCGGGGATGCGCCGCAGCCGGTCGGCCTCGACGGTGATGCACCGCTCGCCCAGGTCACGGCCGACCCGCCGCCCCTCGGCGTCGAAGAGGTGCGCGGACATCTCGGCGGCGACACCGAGGGTGGCGTAGTGGGCGCGCTCCTCCTCGGTGAGCATGTCGTGCACCGTCGAGATGCCGGGCTCCCAGGAGCCGATCGACACGCAGGCGACCGTGACCTTGTCGAAGTACTCGAAGGCACGGGCGATCCCGGTCTGGCTGCGCAGCGCGGCCGCGGTGGCCGCGTCGGGCAGCAGCATCGGCGCGTAGATGGGGTGGGCGTCGCCGCCCGACACCTGCGCGGCGCGGCGTACCGCCTCCACCGACCCGCGCTCCGCGGTCCCGGCGTCGTACACGCCCGTCAGCTGCACCACCGTGCACGGCGGGAGCCGGTCGAGCGCCGCCGCCATGTGGATGGTGGAGCGGCCCCAGGCCAGGCCCAGCACATCGCCCTCGTTGACCAGCTCACCGAGCAGGTCGGCGGCGACTTCACCGAGGTTCTCGGGGTCGGGCGACTCCTCGGCGTCCGCCGGGGACTCGACCACGACGGCGTGCCGCAGGCCGTAGCGGGCGCGCAGCGCGTCGGAGCGCTCCGCGTCCAGCTCGGCGGGCACCCGGATCTCGATCCGCACGAGATCCCGTTCGAGGGCGGTCTCCAGGACCCGGGCCACCTTGAAGCGGCTGACGCCGAACTCCTCGGCGATCTGGATCTTGGATTTCCCCTCGAGGTAGAAGCGGCGGGCCATGGCCGCCGCCTGCACCAGCTCAGCGGGTCCCATCCGCATGGCTGACCGGCCCGCCGACATACCCGACACGGCGATCTCCTCACTGCTGTTCACACTCTGGATTCGCCGTTCATCCTTGCAGATCCGGCGTACTTGATCAGCCCTGCTGGGCGGCGTTCACGTTCCCTTTGGTCAGTGGTCGCACGCCCACGCCGCATGGGCCGTCGCGCCCTGAGCCTGGGTGCGCAATGCACGTACCGCGTGGGCCGGATCAGCGGCCCCGTACACGGCCGAGCCTGCGACGAAGACGTCCGCGCCCGCCTCCGCGCACCGCTCGATGGTGGACGCCGACACACCGCCGTCGACCTGAAGCCAGAGCTCGAGGCCGTGCTTGCTGATCAACTCACGGGTGCGGCGGATCTTCGGCAGCATGATGTCCAGGAACGCCTGGCCACCGAAACCGGGCTCGACCGTCATGATCAGCAGCATGTCGAGCTCGGGGAGCAGGTCCTCGTACGGCTCGATGGGGGTCGCGGGCTTGAGCGCCATGGAGGCGCGGGCGCCCTTGGCCCGGATCTCGCGGGCGAGCCGAACCGGCGCGGCGGCCGCCTCGACGTGGAAGGTGACGGAGCCGGCACCCGCTTCCACGTACTGGGGTGCCCACCGATCGGGGTCCGCGATCATCAGATGGCAGTCCAGCGGCGTGTCCGTCGCACGGGCCAGGGACTCCACCACCGGCACACCGAGCGTGAGGTTCGGGACGAAATGGTTGTCCATGACGTCGACATGGAGCCAGTCCGCGCCCTCCACCGCCTGTGCCTCTTCGGCAAGACGGGCGAAGTCCGCGGACAGAATGCTGGGGTTGATCTGCACGGCCATGCCCCAAGCCTGCCATGCCCCGGGCCGGTTGCTCTCCTCGGTCCGGCTCCTGGACCGTACCTGAGACATACCGGCGGCATACCTGCGCCATACATGCGCCATACCTGCGCCGTGCCCGAGCCTCACCGGGGCGACACCAAAACGGCACCAAAGCGGCACCGGGACCGTTGCGCGGGTGTCGCGCCCCGCACGGTCCGGGTGCCGCCGGTTCTTCAGCCGCGGGCGAAGGCCAGCAGGTCGGCGTCGAAGACGTCCTTGAACGGGGCCACCATCGACAGACCGTGCGGGGCACCCGGGTACACCTTCAGCGTGGCGTCCTTGACGATTTTCGAGGACTTCTCCGCGGCCGCGACGATGGGCACGATCTGGTCGTCGTCGCCGTGTGCGATCAGGGTGGGGATGTCGAACCGCTTCAGGTCCTCGGTGAGGTCGGTCTCGGAGAACGCCTTGACGCAGTCGTACGAGCCCTTGATACCCACCTGCAGGCACCACAGCCAGAACGCGTCCCGCGTGCCCTGGGACACCTGGGACCCGGGCCGGTTGGCGCCGTAGAAGGGCACGCTGAGGTCCTCGTAGAACTGCGAGCGGTCGGTCGCGACGCCCTTGCGGATCTCGTCGAAGACCTCCAACGGCAGCCCCTCGGGGTTCGCTTCCGTCTTGAGCATCAGCGGGGGGATCGCGCTGAGGAGGACGGCCTTGGCGACCCGTCCCGTGCCGTGGCGGCCGATGTAGCGCGTCACCTCGCCGCCACCGGTGGAGTGGCCGACCAGGATCACGTCGCGCAGATCGAGTGTCTCGATCAACTGCGCCAGGTCGTCCGCGTACGTGTCCAGGTCGTTTCCGTCCCACGGTTGGCCTGAGCGTCCGTGGCCGCGGCGGTCGTGCGCGATCGCACGGAAGCCATTTTCGGCCATCATGCGGACCTGGGGGTCCCAGGCGTCGGCGTTCAGCGGCCAGCCATGGCTGAACACGACCGGTTGCCCCGTACCCCAGTCCTTGTAATAGATTTCCGTGTCATCCTTCGTGGAAATGAAAGGCATGGCATATTTCTTTCGATCGAGTTACGTGCGGGATCCCTGATCGGCTGAAATGCATGACGGGAAATTCACGCTACCCGACACGCCGCTTTTCCGCGCGGTACGCCTCCAGCAGGCGGAGCCACACCTCGCTCGCGGTGGGGTAGCTGGGCACGACATGCCACAGCACGGGAAGCGGCACTCTCGCGACGATGGCCGTCGTGGCGGAGTGGACGAGTTCCGCGACGCCCGAACCGACGAACGTCGCGCCCACCACCGTGTCGGTATCCCGGTCGACGACCAGTTTGGCGCGCCCGAAGTAGTCCTCGCGCTGCACATACGTGCCGGCCAGCGCGGCCATGTCGTACTCGACCGTCGCCACGTCGAGTCCCGCCGCGCGCGCCGCCCGCTCGGTCATGCCGGCCGATCCGACCTCCGGGTCGGTGAACGTCACCTGCGGGTTGCCCCGATGTCCGTCGGCGGAGCCCGGCACACCGCTCCCCGCTCCGTCCACCCGCCCGTCCTTGGCGCGGGCGGCGATCACCTCACCGGCGATCCGCGCCTGGTACTTGCCCATGTGGGTCAGCAGCGCGCGTCCGCAGACCTCACCGACCGCGTACAGCCAGTGCCCGTCCACCGCCCGTACGGCCTGCTCGTCGTCGACCTCCAGAAAGCCGCCGTCGGGGCATCCCACCGACGACAGGCCGATGTCCTGGGTGTTCGGCGTACGTCCGGTGGCGAGCACCAGTTCGTCGGCGACGAGCGTGCTCCCGTCGTCCAGCCGGACGGTGACCTCGCCGCCGTGCGCCAGCCCGACTCCCGTGTCACGGGGATCGTCGCGCCGCACCTCGGTGACCGATCTGCCGGGAAGCAGCCGCACCCCCGCGTCCGTCAACCGGTCGGCCACCATGCGCCCGGCGAAGGGTTCCGCCCGGGCCAGCAGGCCGGTGCGCCGGTACACGACGCTCAACTCCTCGACGCCCAGCGGCTTCAGCCAGGTGGCCGCCTCGCACGCGACCACCCCACCGCCCAGCACCACGACCCGGCGTGGCACCTCGCGCAGATTGGTGACGTCTCGGGACGTCCACGGGCGTGCCTCGCTCATGCCGGGGATCGTCGGCACGGTGGTGCAGGAGCCCGTGTCGATCACCACCGCGTGCCGTGCGGTCAGCACACGGGTGCCGCCGGCCGCCGTCTCCACCGCCACCGCGCGCTCCCCGGCGAGCCGCCCGTACCCGCGTACGACATCGATGCCGACGCCGAGCGCCCAGTTGATCTGCGAGGAGTCGTCGAGGCCGTTCACGACGGTGTCCCGGCGGGCCAGTACCGCGCGCACGTCCAGCTCGCGCCCGGTCAACAGCGAGGACACACCCGGCACATGCCGTCCGCCGTCCAGCACCTCGGCCGGGCGCAACAGGGCCTTGCTGGGCATGCAGGCCCAGTACGAGCACTCGCCGCCCAGCAACTCCGCCTCGACCAGCACCGCCTCCAGACCGGAGAACTGCGTGGCGTACTGAGCCGCGTTCTCCCCGGCCGCGGCGCCGCCCAGGACGATGACGTCCCACTCGGAACGATCGGGATCCACACGCGCTGCCATCATTCACGCCCTCAAATACGAGAATGGTGAACTCGGAGGATCAGGCGATGACTCTCATATTGCGCTCGGACGGGGGTTACCACGCCTCGTCCTACTCCGCTCCGGCCTTTTCTCCGAATACGAGAAAGGGTACGCCTTCGGGCTGTTCTCGGCGCTGGGAGAGGTCACGCCGTCCGGCGGATCAGCGCCAGATACATGGCGTCCGTACCGTGCAGATGCGGCCACAGCTGTACGTCGGGGCCGTCGCCCAGCGCCGGTACGCCGGGCAGGAGCGGGCGGGCGTCGAGGAGTTCGGCGGAGCCCGTGTCGTAGTGCTTGAGGACGTCGTCCACGACCGCGCGGGTCTCGGCGAGGTGCGGCGAGCAGGTCGCGTACCCGACGACGCCGCCGACCCGTACGGAGTCCAGCGCCGTGCGCAACAGCCCGCGCTGGAGGGGCGCGAAGCCTTCCAGGTCCTCGGGACGGCGCCGCCAGCGGGCCTCGGGACGGCGGCGCAGGGCGCCAAGACCCGTGCAGGGCACGTCCATGAGCACCCGGTCGAAGGTGCCGGGCAGCCACGGCGGACGGGTGCCGTCGGCGGCGATGACCTGGTAGGGGCCGGGATTGCCCGCGAGCGCCTTGGCCACCAGGCCCGCCCGGTGCGGCTGCTTCTCCGCGGCGAGCAGCGCGGCGCCGCGCTCGGCGGCCAGTCCGGCGAGCATGGCGGCCTTGCCGCCGGGGCCCGCGCAGCCGTCCAGCCACGCCTTGTCGGGGCCGTCGAGCGGCGCGTTCGCGAGAGCGAGCGCCACCAGCTGGCTGCCCTCGTCCTGGACGCCCGCCCGCCCCTCCCGTACGGCGTCGATGGCACCGGGCTCGCCGCCCTCGCTGAGCCGCACGGCGTACGGCGACCAGCGTCCCGGCAGCACGGACTCCTCCCCAAGAACGCCGAGGAGTTCGTCGGCGGTGGAACGCCCGGGCCGCGCCACGAGCGTCACCTCGGGCCGCTCGTTGTCGGCCTCCAGCAGGTCCTCGATCCCGGCACGGCCGCCGCCCAGCGCGTCCCACAGCGCCGAGACGACCCAGCGCGGGTGCGAGTGCACGACGGCGAGGTGGTCCTCGGGGTCCTCGTCGTAGGGCGGCGCGACCTGCTCGAGCCAGGCGTCGAGATCCTGCCGGGCGACCTTGCGCAGCACGGCGTTGACGAACTTGGCGCGCCCGTCGCCGAGTACGACGCGGGCGAGTTCGACGGAGGCGGACACGGCGGCGTGCGTCGGGATGCGCGTCCCGAGCAGCTGGTGTACGCCGAGGCTGAGCACATCGAGCACGGGCGGGTCGACTTCTCGCAGCGGCCGGTCCACACAGGCCGCGATGACGGCGTCGTACGTCCCCTGCCGGCGCAGCGTCCCGTACACCAGCTCGGTGGCCAGCGCCGCGTCCCGCGCGTCGAACTTTTCCGGTCCCTCCTTCTCGCGCGCCTTCCGCAGCAGCGGCGGCAGCACGAGGTTGGCGTACGCGTCGCGCTCGTCCACGGCCCGCAGCGCCTCGAAGGCGAGCATGCGGACCGGGTCCTTCTGGGGGCGGCGGTAGGGCTTGCCGGGCTTACGCGGCCCGCGGGACTGCTCAGTCACGAAAAAGGTGCTCCGGATCCTGGATGGTTCGACCCCTCCAGCCTACTTCCGGACGGACGTCGTCGGCCGGACGGCCCAGGTGTCCTGGTCGGCCGGCCGCCCGCCGCTCAGCCGCCCGGGATCACCAGTCCCGTCCCGTACGCGATCACGACCGCCTGGGCCCGGCTGTCCGGGCCGAGCTTGGTCATGGTGCGGTTGAGGTGGGTCATGACGGTGGCCGCGCTGGTGACGAGGCGGTGGGCGATCTCCGTGCGAAGGCCTCGATCAGGCGGCGGGTGACGCTGGGCGCGAAGAGCGCGTCGCCGCCGTCGACCGCGGCCACCGCGGCGAGCAGCCGCTCGGGCCCGGAGTCCTTCAGCGGAACCCGCAGCCCCCGGCCCGCAGGGCTCCGTACACGTACTCGTCGAGGCGGGTCCGGAATCACCCCTCTCCGTCGTCCATGACGGAGACCGTCAACCCGCGCTGCCCATGACCGAGTGTCACGCGCGCGTGCCGGCGCATCGCCGCAGACCAGTCCCAGAGCCCGGACGGTGCGTCAACTTCTTGTGTTACCAATGGAGTTGTACAACCTCACGGCTACCGCGCCCGGCTGCGCACCAAATCCCAGGCGGCGGCCGCGGACTTCCAGCGGCCCGCCACCAAGTACTACGGGGTCACCCTCACGGTGGACGCCAGGGTCAGCCCGAAGACCTGGCCGGTGCTGCGCGCCCACGCCTTGTGATCCCTCCCGGCCGGCCGGGAGCCCGATGGCCCGCACCCCCCGGGGGAGGTGCGGGCCATCGCCTTACGACCGCGTGTCAGGCCCCGAGCCGCTCGCCGGAGGCGATGCGCACCCCGCGGGCCCAGTCGGCCGCGCGCATCGGCTTCTTGCCCTGGGCCTGGACCCAGAGCAGTTCCACGGCGTACGAGCCGGTCCCGACGTACACGTTGTTCTTGCCGACGGACAGTTCGCCCGGGGCGAGGTCGGTGCGCTCGGGCACGGGCGTGGCGTGGATGAGCTTGAGCCGCTCGCCGCGGAAGACGGTCCAGGCGCCGGGCGCGGGCGTGCACCCGCGCACCATCCGGTCGACGCGCAGCGCCGGTGCGGACCAGTCGACGTGGGCGTTCTCGACGGTGATCTTCGGCGCCAGGGTGACGCCGTCGGCAGGCTGCGGTACGGCCTTCAGGGTGCCGTCCTCGATGCCGTCCATGGTCGCGACGAGCAGGCCGGAACCGGCGAAGGCGAGCCGGGTGAGCAGGTCCCCGCTGGTGTCGGTGCGCCGGATCTCCTCGGTGACGGTCCCGTACACCGGCCCCGAGTCGAGCCCCTCCTCGATGAGGAAGGTGGAGGCACCCGTGATCTCGTCCCCCGCCATGATCGCGTGCTGCACGGGGGCGGCGCCACGCCAGGCGGGCAGCAGGGAGAAGTGCAGATTGACCCATCCGTGGGCGGGCACGTCGAGGGCGACCCGGGGCAGCAGCGCCCCGTACGCCACCACGGGGCAGGCGTCGGGCCCGATCTCCCTCAGCCGGGCCAGAAAGTCCTCGTCCCGCGGCTTGACCGGCTTCAGCACCTCGATGCCGGCCTCCTCCGCCCGCTCGGCGACCGGACTCGCGACAAGCCGGCGTCCCCGGCCGGCGGGCGCGTCGGGCCGCGTGACCACGGCGGCCACCTCGTGCCGCCCGGAGGCGATCAAGGCGTCCAGTGCGGGAACGGCGACCTCGGGGGTACCTGCGAAGACGAGCTTCATGGGTGGCGGCTGGCCTCTCGGGCGGGAACGCTTCAGGGCCCTGCACATCCGCCGGTCCGGACGGGGTACGGGGCAGCGCACCAGTCTATGCGGCGCGAGGGCTCGGCGGCTCGGGGGTTCGACGGGCGGCACGCCGAACACACGAACAGGTACCGAAGACCGAGGCGAGACAACGGCGTACCGGGGGCGTACGCCCCGGGACGCGCCCTGTGCATATGCCCTTGCGCCCCCACAGCGTGACCACTCACCCGCAAACGCGTTGGTCAAGTGAGAGTTGACCACATCGGGCCGCGATCGCGGCCCGATCCTTTTCAACGCCGGTTCGAGAGGCTTGTTCATGGCCGACCACGCAACCCACGACGCCCAGGCTCGGGCCAGCCTGCACTTGCTGGTGCGGGACATCGAGCGGGTCCGCCGGCAGGTGGACGCACTGCGCACGCTCACCGCACAACTGGGCAATGTCTACCGCCCGCGCCGCTCCGGCCCCTCCGCGGGCTTCGTCGTCTACGGACGCGCCCCCGCCCCGACCGTCCGCCTCGCCCAGGAGCTGCGGGACAGCGTCGAGACCCTGGTCACGGCCGCCGTGGACTTCGACCGCTCCCTGGGCTTCTCCTGGGACGCGGTGGGCTCCGCCCTCGGGGTCACCAAGCAGGCGGTGCACCGCCGTTACGGCGCCCGCCGCGCCGCCGCGCAGGCCGCCGCCGAGGCCGAGCGCTCCACTGAGACCTCGGGCACCCGCACGGTCGCCGTCAACACGGGCATCCCCACGGTGCCGACGGTCCCCGCCGCCCGCTCCATGCCGACCCAGCCGACCGCGGGCAGCCCCACGCTGCGCGAAGAGGTCAGGCCCACGGCGTTCCCGGGCCCCCGCAACGGCTGACCCCACCTCTCGCCTGCCTCCCGGCACCATCGAAGCCGGGAGGCGGCCCAGGGCGGGGAGGCCCGGACGGGGGCGGACCGACGCTCGTCACCCGATGTCCGGCGGATCGATCCGAATCCGTACGGGCTCACTCACGCCCCGCGCCATCCGCGCCGCCTGGGCGGCCTTCAGCGCGGCCGCCAGCGCCGCCCCGCTCCCCGGCGGCACCCGAACGAGCGCCCGCTCCCACTGCTCCCCCGGCGGCGGCGCACCCACCCGGCGCGGTCCACCGGCCTGTGTGACGGGCAGCGGCACCGGCCCCAGCACCTCCGCATCGCCCGGAAGCTCGACCACGGCGAGGAACCCGGCGAGCGCCTCCGCCGTACCCGACACGGCCGCCATCCGGGACACCGGCGGAAACCCGAGCTCGGCCCGCTCGGCGAGCTCCCGCACCGCGTGCCCGACGGGATCCCACCGTACGAGCGCCTGCACGGGCCGCAGGGTCGGCTCCGCGACGACCACGACCGTGCCCCCCGCCCCCTGTCCGCGGACCAGCGCCGCCGCGCCGATCCACCGTCGCAGCGCGTCCTCGCCGGCCCGCAGATCGGGCCGCGACAGCATCGTCCAGCCGTCGAGCAGCAACGCGGCGGCGTACCCGCCCTCGGCGACGGGCTCGGCCCCCGGCGTGCTCACGACGAGCGCGGGCGCACCCGGGACGGTGTCGAGCACCTGCTCGCGTCCCGACGTCCGCACGGGCACGGCCGGAAACGCCCGCCCCAGCTCCTCCGCGGTCCGCCGCGCGCCCACGACCTGGGCCCGCAGCCGGAACCCACCGCACTCGGGACAGTGCCAGGCCGCCTCGTCCCGCCCGCACCACGTGCACAGCAGCGCCCCGGCGTCCCGCGCCTCCAGCGGTCCCGCGCAGTGCCGGCAGCGAGCCGGCGCCCGGCACTGCGCACAGGCCATCCGCGGTACGTACCCACGCCGCGGGACCTGCACCAGTACGGGCCCGTGCCGCAGGCCGTCCCTCACCACCTGCCAGGCGAGGGTCGGCAGCCGGGCGGCCCGCGCCGCCTCGTCCCGCGCGAGGTCCCCGTCCCCCACGGTCCGCACGAGCGGCGCGCTCGCCCGCACCTGCTCCCGCTCGGCGACCAGCGGCAGCGCCCACCCGCTCTCGACCAGCTGCGCCGCCTCGACCGTGCAGCCCCAACTCCCCAACAGGAAGGCGCACTTGTCATGAGCGGCCCGCAGCAGCAGCACTTCCCGGGCATGCGGCTGCGGCGCGTGCTGCTCGCTGTGGCTGTCGTCGCCGTCGTCCCAGATGACGACGAGTCCCAGATCCCGTACGGGCGCGAACATGGCGGCCCGGGTCCCCACGACGGCCCGTACGGAACCACGCCGCACGGCCAGCCACTCGCGATATCGCTTCTCGGGGCCGGCCTCGGCCGTGAGCACCGCGTGCTGTCCCTTCCCCAGTACGGCGGACAGCGCGGCATCCACCCGTGTGACGGCCCGGCCGTCCGGCACGACGACGAGCGCGCCCCGCCCCGAGGCGAGCGTCGCGCCCACGGCCCTGGCGATCTCCTCGGCCCAGCCGGGCCCCGGCAACGCGTTCCACACGGCCCGCGGTGCCCCGCCCGCGGCGAGCGACTCGAGGAAGGCCGCCCCCCGCCCGTATCGCGCCCAGGAACCGGTCTCGGGTATGCCGGGCGGAGGAAGCGGCGCGGGCGAGGGCTTCTGTTCGGCCCGCGCGTTGCGCGGCGGGACCGCGAGCTGCAGCACGTCCGCGAGGCTCCCCGCGTACCGGTCGGCGACGGCGCGCGCGAGTCCCAGCAGCTCGGGCCCGAGCACGGGCTCGGGCGACACGACCTGCGCGAGCGCGGCGAGCGGCCCGGCGTAGTCGGACGCGGCGAGCCGCTCGACGAGGAACCCGTCGATCAGCCCCCCGCCCTCCCGCCGGCCCTCCCGCACCCGGTGCCGCCCGGCCCCGAACCGCACCCGGACCCGCACGCCCGGCTGTGCCTCGGCGTCCAGCTCCGCGGGCACGGCGTAGTCGAAATAGCGGTCGAGGTGCAGCACACCCTTGTCGACGAGGACCCGTGCGACAGGCAGCTCCTCGGCGAGCTTCGCCCCCCGCCACGTGCGCGGCTTCGCCTTGGGCGCCCGGGCCTGCCGCACCCCTTCCCGAATCAACGCAAGCTGCTCGGGCGGCGCGCCCTCCGCGCCGCCCTCACCCCACCCGTTCGCGCTGCTCACAGCAACATTCCTACCAGACCCCACTGACACCGCCGCGCGCCCGAGATCGGACCGGCCACGGATCACGAACGCCCCGAGGGCGCTTCTGCCATGGGCCACTCGGCCATACCGGTCCAAGGACCGGCAGCAGGATTCGAACCTGCGAGGGGATCACACCCCGGAAGTACCCGTGCCCATCGCACCGGACGCCACGACGTCAGTTCTCCCGAGTTCCAAGCGGCAGCGGACCATGATCCAGAATCACCGCGCGCCCTGGGCGCACTCCACCGAAGTAACCGCGGCCATCGCACCGGGAGACCCCGACCCTACGAACCGCGCCCCGACCCGCACCACCGATTTACGCACCCGCCCACCCATCTCTACCCACCCGCCGCGCCCGGCCCCTCGCGGACTCCCGCCGGGAAACGGTGAGGCCCGGCACCCCGACGGGGTACCGGGCCTCACCGTGCAGGCGTTGCTTACAGACCGACGGCCTTGCGCAGGGCTTCCACGCGGTCCGTGCGCTCCCACGTGAAGTCGGGCAGCTCGCGGCCGAAGTGGCCGTAGGCGGCCGTCTGGGAGTAGATCGGGCGCAGCAGGTCGAGGTCGCGGATGATGGCCGCCGGGCGGAGGTCGAAGACCTCGGCGATGGCGGTCTCGATCTTCTCGGCGTCGACCTTGGCGGTGCCGAAGGTCTCGACGAAGAGACCGACCGGCTCGGCCTTGCCGATGGCGTAGGCGACCTGGACCTCGCAGCGGGAGGCGAGGCCCGCGGCGACGACGTTCTTGGCGACCCAGCGCATGGCGTAGGCGGCGGAGCGGTCGACCTTGGACGGGTCCTTGCCCGAGAAGGCGCCGCCGCCGTGGCGGGCCATGCCGCCGTACGTGTCGATGATGATCTTGCGGCCGGTGAGGCCGGCGTCGCCCATCGGGCCGCCGATCTCGAAGCGGCCGGTCGGGTTCACCAGGAGACGGTAGCCCTCGGTCTCCAGCTTGATGCCGTCGTCGAGGAGGGCCTTGAGCTCCGGCTCGACCACGAACTCGCGGATGTCGGGGGCGAGGAGGGAGTCGAGGTCGATGTCCGACGCGTGCTGCGAGGAGACGACGACCGTGTCCAGACGGACCGCCTTGTCGCCGTCGTACTCGATGGTGACCTGGGTCTTGCCGTCGGGACGGAGGTAGGGGATCGTCCCGTTCTTGCGGACCTCGGAGAGGCGGCGCGACAGGCGGTGCGCGAGGTGGATCGGGAGCGGCATCAGCTCCGGGGTCTCGTCCGTCGCGTACCCGAACATCAGGCCCTGGTCGCCCGCGCCCTGCTTGTCGAGTTCGTCCTCGTCGCCCTCGACCCGGTTCTCGTACGCCGTGTCGACACCCTGCGCGATGTCGGGCGACTGCGAGCCGATCGACACCGAGACACCACAGGAAGCTCCGTCGAAGCCCTTCTTCGACGAGTCGTAACCGATCTCCAGGATCTTGTCGCGGACCAGCTGGGCGATCGGCGCGTACGCCTTGGTCGTGACCTCGCCGGCCACGTGCACCAGGCCGGTCGTGATCAGCGTCTCCACGGCGACCCGGGACGTCGGGTCCTCGCGCAGAAGCGCATCGAGAATGGTGTCGCTGATCTGGTCAGCGATCTTGTCGGGGTGACCCTCGGTCACGGACTCCGAGGTGAACAGGCGACGGGACACAACGCTCCCTGTGGTTGCAGCGGCTGCTGGCTGATCATTGGTGGACGGGACGAGAGCTGCGCTCGGCGTCGTCCGAGAACAGTTTATCGGTCGCACTCACCCACAGGCCCCCCTGTCTCGCTTCTCGGAAGCCCTGTGACCTGCGGCACGGGCATTCTGCGCCATGACGATCGTTCTCCACCAGGGTCCCCACGGGCGATTTCACGCTGATGGACGCGGCGGCTGGGGCTAATGAGACAGTCACACCAGGCGGCGTACCACCAGGTCCCACACCATCTCGGCCAAAGCCTCCTTGGGGCCGTACGGCACCGGGGTCTCACTGCCGTCGGCCCCCAGCACCACGGCCTCGTTCTCCTCGGCACCGAAGGTCTTGCGCTCCCCCACCTCGTTCACGACGAGAAGATCGCACCCCTTGCGCGCCAGCTTCGTACGACCGTTGGCGAGGACGTCGTCCGTCTCGGCGGCGAAACCGACGACCACCTGGCCGGGGCGGGGACGGTCCGCCGAGATCTCCGCGAGGATGTCCGGATTACGAACCAGAACGATCGGCTCCGGTTCCTGGTCGTCCTTCTTCTTGATCTTTCCGGCCGCGTAGGCGGCCGGGCGGAAGTCCGCCACCGCGGCCGCCATCACCACGGCGTCGGCGTCCGAGGCCGCCTTGAGGACCGCCTCGCGCAGCTGCACGGCCGTCCCGACCGGCACCACGTCCACGCCCGCCGGGTCCGGCAGTCCGGTGTTCGCGGCGATGAGCGTGACCCGGGCGCCCCGCGCGGCCGCCGTGCGCGCCAGGGCGTACCCCTGCTTGCCGGAGGAGCGGTTGCCGAGGAAGCGGACGGGGTCGAGGGGCTCTCGGGTACCGCCGGCGCTGACGACGACGTGGCGGCCGGTCAGATCGGGCTCGGTCGCGCCGCGGGCGAGCACCCGGCGGCAGACCTCGAAGATCTCCGCAGGCTCGGGCAGTCGCCCCTTGCCGGTGTCGACGCCGGTCAGGCGCCCCACGGCGGGCTCGATGACGACGGCGCCGCGGCGGCGCAGCGTCGCCACGTTCTCCTGGGTGGCGGGGTGCTCCCACATCTCGGTGTGCATGGCGGGCGCGAAGACGACCGGGCAGCGGGCGGTGAGCAGGGTGTTGGTGAGGAGGTCGTCGGCCAGGCCGTGGGCGGCCTTGGCGAGCATGTCGGCCGTCGCGGGGGCCACCACCACCAGGTCCGCGTGCTGTCCGATGCGGACGTGCGGGACCTCGTGGACGTCCGACCAGACCTCGGTGGAGACGGGGTGGCCGGAGAGCGCGGACCAGGTGGCGGCGCCGACGAAGTGCAGCGCGGAGGCGGTGGGGACGACGCGCACGTCGTGGCCCGACTCCGTCAGCCTGCGCAGCAGCTCACAGGCCTTGTACGCGGCGATGCCACCGCTGACCCCCAGCACGACCTTGGGCTTGTCCACCGTCTCTCCCCGAGCTCGGAAACGTACGACTCCATGACACACCACAGGCCCGGCGGTCGCGCCGCCGGGCCTGGGATGAGCGATTGAACGACTACTGCGCGGGGCCCTCGACGGCCTCGGACGTCAGCAGACCGGCGTTGATCTCGCGCAGGGCGATCGACAGCGGCTTCTCGTGGACGTGGGTGTCGACGAGCGGACCGACGTACTCGAGGAGGCCCTCGCCGAGCTGCGAGTAGTACGCGTTGATCTGACGGGCGCGCTTGGCCGCGTAGATCACGAGGCTGTACTTCGAGTCGGTGGCCTCGAGGAGCTCGTCGATCGGAGGGTTGATGATGCCCTCGGGAGCGGTAATGGAAGAGGACACGCTCTGCCTTCCGAAAGGTGGAAATGACCTAAAAGTGACCTGAAAGATCAAACAACTTCTACCAAGGCTAGCAGCTCACGCGCCACGTCCTCGACGGAGGTGTTGACCAGGGTGACGTCGAACTCCGGCTCGGCCGCCAGTTCGATCTTGGCCGCCTCCAGGCGTCGCTCGATCACCTCGGGCGGTTCGGTGCCCCGTCCGGTGAGCCTGCGCACCAGCTCGTCCCAGGAGGGCGGAGCCAGGAACACGAGCAGGGCCTCCGACATGGACTCGCGGACCTGCCGTGCACCCTGGAGGTCGATCTCCAGGAGGACGGGTACGCCCGACTCGAGGTGCTCCAGGACGGCGGCACGCGGCGTCCCGTAGCGGTTGCCGGCGAATTCGGCCCACTCCAGCAGCTCGCCGTTGGCGATCAGCTTGTCCATCTCCTCGTCGGAGACGAAGAAGTAGTGGACTCCATGCTTCTCACCGGGGCGCGGCTTGCGGGTCGTCGCCGACACCGAGAGCCAGACCTCGGGGTGTTCCTTGCGCATATGGGCGACGACCGTGCTCTTGCCGACCCCAGAGGGGCCGGAGAGCACGGTCAGCCGCGGTCGTTCACTCATGCAGCGATTATTCCAGCAATCCCGGTATGCCCAGGACTCAGGCGCCGGAGCCGCCGAACTCACGCTCCAGAGAAGCGATCTGGTTCGAGCCGAGGCCGCGTACGCGGCGGCTCTCGGAGATACCGAGTCGCTCCATGATCTGCTTGGCGCGGACCTTGCCCACGCCCGGCAGGGACTCCAGGAGAGCGGAGACCTTCATCTTGCCGATGACGTCGTTCTCCTGGCCCTGCTTGATGACCTCGTGAAGGGAGGCGCCGGAGTGCTTGAGTCGATTCTTGACCTCGGCCCGCTCCCGGCGAGCCGCGGCGGCCTTTTCGAGCGCGGCTGCGCGCTGTTCAGGGGTAAGGGGCGGAAGAGCCACGCCTACGTCACCTCGGATGTCGAACTGTCGGATACGGACCGGTGAGGAACCTAGTCGCCCCACACCTGGGGAGCTACGAGCAACACGCTTGCCCGTTCTCCCCCGCACTGCCTTGAAAGCGTGGGAGGTGGCCCCACTCGACGGAGACTAGCGGGCAAGTGCGCCAGAGTCAGCGAGAACAGCGGAAAAGTCCTGGTCAGCCTCCCTGGAGCCGGACATTTACGACATACTGCCCCGGATTTGAGGATGTATTCAGACTCGCGGCGTTCCGAAGGCACTCATCGGAGGACTCCCGAACGGCTGTCGGAGGACTCAGGCGGCCGTCACAGCGGCTCTGATCTCCTCCGCGAAGCGCTCGGCGGACGCACGCAGCGCGACCACGTCGGGACCGTGACGAAGAACACCCCGGCTCACGTTCGGCACGACATTGCGCACCACCGCCCCGAAGACGCCCGCCAGGTCGCCCGCCGTGGCTCCCTGGGCGCCGATGCCGGGCGCCAGGAGCGGTCCGTTGATGTCCAGGTCGTAGGAGGAGAGATCGCCCAGCGTGGCGCCGACGACCGCGCCGAAGGACCCCAGGGGCGTCTCTCCCGCGTTCTCGGCGGCGAGGTGGGCCAGCATGGTCGCTCCGACGTTGCGGCCGTCCCCGCGGACCGCGTGCTGCACCTCGCCGCCCTCCGGGTTCGAGGTGAGCGCGAGGACGAAGAGCCCGGCCCCGCTCTCGCGCGCCAGGTCCACCGCGGGCTTCAGCGAGCCGTAGCCCAGGTACGGCGACACGGTCAGCGCGTCCGAGAAGAGCGGCGCGTCCTTGTGCAGGAAGGTCTCCGCGTACGCGGCCATGGTCGAGCCGATGTCGCCGCGCTTGGCGTCCATCACGACCAGCGCCCCGGCCGCCCGCGCCTCCTCGACCGACTTCTCCAGGACGGCGATGCCCCGTGAGCCGAACCGCTCGAAGAACGCGCTCTGCGGCTTGAGGACCGCGACCCGCTCGGCCAGCGCCTCGACGACGGTGCGGCTGAACCGCTCCAGGCCCGCGATGTCGTCGTTCAGGCCCCAGTCGGTGAGCAGCGAGGCGTGCGGGTCGATGCCGACGCACAGCGGGCCGCGCTCGTCCATGGCACGGCGAAGACGTGCGCCAAAGGGTTCCAGGCTCATGCGGACTTCCTCACGTCGGCGCCGACCGCGTCGGCGAGGGTGGTGTACGGGCTGGTACGGAGGCGGGCGGCGAGCCCCTTGTGGATCGCCCGGCCCCAGAAGGGGCCCTCGTAGATGAACGCGCTGTACCCCTGGACCAGCGTGGCGCCGGCCAGGATGCGCTGCCAGGCGTCCTCGGCGTTCTCGACGCCGCCGACGCCCACCAGGGTGATCCGGTCGCCCACGCGCGCGTAGAGGCGGCGCAGCACCTCCAGGGAGCGTGCCTTCAGCGGCGCGCCCGAGAGTCCGCCGGTCTCCTCGACGAGCGAGGGTTCGGACTTCAAACCGAGTCCATCGCGCGCGATCGTGGTGTTCGTGGCGATGATCCCGTCCAGGCCGAGCTCGACGGCGAGGTCGGCGACCGCGTCGACGTCCTCGTCGGCGAGGTCGGGCGCGATCTTGACGAGCAGCGGCACACGCCGGTCGGTGACCGCGCGGTCGGCGGCCTCGCGGACGGCGCTCAGCAGCGGCCGCAGTGCCTCGGTGGCCTGGAGGTTGCGCAGGCCGGGCGTGTTCGGCGAGCTCACGTTCACCACGAGGTAGTCCGCGTGCCGGGCGAGCCGCTCGGTCGACTTCACGTAGTCGCCGACGGCCTCCTCCTCGGGGACGACCTTGGTCTTGCCGATGTTGACGCCCACGACGGTCCTGAAGACGGGCGTACGGGCCCCCAGGCGCTCGCTGACGGCCTCGGAACCCTCGTTGTTGAACCCCATACGGTTGATCAGCGCCCGGTCCGCCACGAGGCGGAACAGCCGCTTCTTGGGATTGCCCGGCTGCGGCTCCCCCGTGACCGTGCCGATCTCGATGTGGTCGAAGCCGAGCATCGACATCCCGTCGATCGCGACGGCGTTCTTGTCGAAGCCCGCCGCGAGCCCGAAGGGACCGTGCATCCGCAGGCCGAACGCCTCGGTCCGCAGCTCCTTGTGGCGCGGCGCGAGCGCGGCGGCGACGAACGTACGCAATACGGGGATACGGGCGACGAGCCGGATCCAGCGGAAGGCGAGGTGGTGGGCCTGCTCGGGGTCCATCCGCTTGAAGACCAGCCGGAAGAAAAGCTTGTACATGTCTCAGTGTCCTCTTGAAGCTCTCGGTGTCCTCGTGAAGCCTCATGAGCCTCATGAAGAGGGGGACACCGTTTCCGGTGTCCCCCTCAGGGCTGCCAGGGCCTCCCTAGTCGCGGGCCGCTGTCAGATGTTCGGCGTGTTCCTGGAGTGAGCGCACGCCCACGTCGCCGTGGTTGAGCGCGTCGATGCCCTGGACGGCGGCGGCGAGTGCCTGGACGGTCGTCAGGCACGGCACGGAGCGTGCCACCGCGGCCGTACGGATCTCGTAGCCGTCGAGGCGGCCACCGGTGCCGTACGGCGTGTTGACGATGAGGTCGACCTCGCCGTCGTGGATCAGCTGGACGATGGTCCGCTCGCCGTTCGGTCCTGTGCCCTCGGACTGCTTGCGCACGACCGTCGCGTTGATGCCGTTGCGCTTGAGCACCTCGGCCGTGCCGGAGGTGGCCAGCAGCTCGAAGCCGTGCGCGACCAGCTCGCGCGCCGGGAAGATCATCGAGCGCTTGTCGCGGTTGGCGACCGAGATGAAGGCGCGGCCCTTGGTCGGCAGCGGACCGTAGGCGCCCGCCTGGGACTTGGCGTACGCCGTGCCGAAGACGGAGTCGATGCCCATGACCTCACCGGTGGAGCGCATCTCCGGGCCGAGGACGGTGTCGACGCCGCGTCCGTGGATGTCGCGGAAGCGCGACCACGGCATGACGGCCTCCTTGACGGAGATCGGCGCGTCGAGCGGCAGCTCGCCGCCGTCACCGTGCGCGGGGAGCAGCCCCTCCGCCCGCAGCTCGGCGACGGTCGCGCCCAGCGAGATCCGGGCGGCGGCCTTCGCCAGCGGCACCGCGGTCGCCTTCGAGGTGAAGGGGACCGTGCGCGAGGCTCGCGGGTTGGCTTCGAGGACGTACAGGATGTCGCCCGCCATCGCGAACTGGATGTTGATCAGGCCACGGACCCCGACACCCTTCGCGATGGCCTCCGTGGAGGCCCGCAGCCGCTTGATGTCGAAGCCGCCCAGCGTGATCGGCGGCAGCGCGCACGCCGAGTCGCCGGAGTGGATGCCGGCCTCCTCGATGTGCTCCATCACGCCGCCGAGGTACAGCTCCTCGCCGTCGTACAGCGCGTCCACGTCGATCTCGATCGCGTCGTCGAGGAAGCGGTCGACGAGGACCGGCCGGGAGGGGCTGATCTCGGTCGACTCGGCGATGTAGGACGACAGCCGGGTCTCGTCGTACACGATCTCCATGCCGCGCCCGCCGAGGACGTACGACGGCCGTACGAGGACCGGGTAGCCGATCTCGTCCGCGATGGCCTTGGCCTCGGCGAAGGTGGTGGCGGTGCCGTGCTTGGGGGCCGGGAGGCCGGCCTCCGCGAGGACGCGTCCGAAGGCGCCGCGGTCCTCGGCGGCGTGGATCGCCTCGGGGGACGTACCGACGACCGGCACGCCGTTGTCCTTGAGGGCCTGGGCCAGGCCCAGGGGGGTCTGGCCGCCGAGCTGGACGATCACACCGGCGATCGGGCCGGCCAGCGACTCCGCGTGGACGATCTCCAGCACGTCCTCGAGCGTCAGCGGCTCGAAGTACAGACGGTCGGAGGTGTCGTAGTCCGTGGAGACGGTCTCGGGGTTGCAGTTGACCATCACGGTCTCGTAGCCCGCGTCGCTGAGCGCGAAGGAGGCGTGGACGCAGGAGTAGTCGAACTCGATGCCCTGGCCGATGCGGTTCGGACCGGAACCCAGGATGATCACCGCGGGCTTCTCGCGCGATGCGACCTCCGTCTCCTCGTCGTACGAGGAGTAGAAGTACGGCGTCTTCGCCGCGAACTCGGCGGCGCAGGTGTCGACCGTCTTGTACACCGGGCGCACACCCAGCGCGTGCCGCACCTCGCGCACCACGTCCTCGCGCAGCCCGCGGATCTCGGCGATCTGGGCGTCGGAGAAGCCGTGCCGCTTGGCCTCGGCGAGCAGCTCGGGGTCAAGCTTGTCGGCGGCGCCCAGCTCGTCCGCGATCTCCTTGATCAGGAAGAGCTGGTCGACGAACCACGGGTCGATCTTCGTCGACTCGAAGACCTCCTCGGGCGTGGCGCCCGCGCGGATGGCCTGCATGACGGAGTTGATCCGGCCGTCGGTGGGCCGCACGGACTCTTCCAGGAGAAGAGCCTTGTCACCGGGCTCGCCGACGAACGTGAACTGGCTGCCCTTCTTCTCCAGCGACCGCAGCGCCTTCTGCAGCGCCTCGGTGAAGTTGCGGCCGATCGCCATGGCCTCGCCGACCGACTTCATGGTGGTCGTCAGGGTGGAGTCGGCGGAGGGGAACTTCTCGAAGGCGAAGCGCGGGGCCTTCACGACCACGTAGTCGAGCGTCGGCTCGAAGGAGGCCGGGGTCTTCTCGGTGATGTCGTTCGGGATCTCGTCGAGCGTGTAGCCGACGGCGAGCTTCGCGGCGATCTTGGCGATCGGGAAGCCGGTGGCCTTGGAGGCGAGCGCCGAGGACCGCGAGACGCGCGGGTTCATCTCGATGACGATGATGCGGCCGTCGACGGGGTTGACCGCGAACTGGATGTTGCAGCCGCCGGTGTCGACGCCGACCTCGCGGATGATCGCGATGCCGATGTCGCGCAGTCGCTGGTACTCGCGGTCGGTCAGCGTCATCGCCGGCGCGACGGTGATGGAGTCACCCGTGTGGACGCCCATCGGGTCGAAGTTCTCGATGGAGCAGACGACCACGACGTTGTCGTTCTTGTCGCGCATCAGCTCCAGCTCGTACTCCTTCCAGCCGAGGATGGACTCCTCCAGGAGCACCTCGGTGGTCGGGGAGAGCGTGAGACCCTGACCGGCGATCCGGCGCAGCTCCTCCTCGTCGTGGGCGAAGCCGGAGCCGGCGCCGCCCATGGTGAAGGAGGGCCGGACGACGACGGGGTAGCCGCCGAGCGTCTCGACGCCCGCGAGCACGTCGTCCATGGAGTGGCAGATCACGGACCGGGCGGACTCGCCGTGCCCGATCTTCGCGCGGACGGCCTCGACGACGCCCTTGAAGAGGTCGCGGTCCTCGCCCTTGTTGATCGCCTCGACGTTGGCACCAATCAGCTCGACGCCGTACTTCTCCAGCACACCCTGCTCGTGCATGGAGATCGCGGTGTTGAGGGCCGTCTGGCCGCCGAGCGTCGGCAGCAGGACGTCCGGGCGCTCCTTGGCGATGATCTTCTCGACGAACTCGGGGGTGATCGGCTCGACGTAGGTGGCGTCGGCGATCTCCGGGTCCGTCATGATCGTCGCCGGGTTGGAGTTGACCAGGATGACCCTCAGGCCCTCGGCGCGCAGGATGCGGCACGCCTGGGTGCCGGAGTAGTCGAACTCGGCGGCCTGGCCGATGACGATCGGGCCGGAGCCGATGACCAGGACGGACTGGATATCGGTGCGCTTAGGCACGCTGGCCCTCCATCAGGGAAACGAAGCGGTCGAACAGGTAGGCGGCGTCGTGCGGGCCGGCTGCCGCTTCGGGGTGGTACTGGACGCTGAAGGCCGGCTGGTCGAGGAGGTGGAGCCCCTCGACGACCTGGTCGTTCAGGCAGACGTGGGAGACCTCGGCGCGGCCGTAGGGGGTCTCGGAGACCTTGTCGAGCGGCGCGTCGACGGCGAAGCCGTGGTTGTGCGCGGTGACCTCGACCTTGCCGGTCGTACGGTCCTGGACCGGCTGGTTGATGCCGCGGTGGCCGTACTTCAGCTTGTACGTGCCGAAGCCGAGGGCGCGGCCGAGGATCTGGTTGCCGAAGCAGATGCCGAAGAGCGGGGTCCTGCGGGCGAGGACCTCCCGCATGACGGCGACGGGACCGTCGGCGGTGGCCGGGTCACCGGGGCCGTTGGAGAAGAAGACCCCGTCGGGGTTCACGGCGTACACGTCCTCGACCGTGGCCGTGGCGGGCAGCACGTGCACCTCGATGCCGCGCTCGGCCATGCGGTGCGGGGTCATGCCCTTGATGCCCAGGTCGACGGCGGCGACGGTGAACTTCTTCTCGCCGATGGCGGGGACGACGTACGTCTCCTTGGTGGCGACCTCGGCGGCGAGGTTCGCGCCCTTCATCTCGGGCGCCTGGCGCACCTCGGCGAGCATGGTGCCCTCGTCGGGCAGCGCGTTGCCGGAGAAGATGCCGACGCGCATGGCGCCGCGCTCACGCAGGTGACGGGTGAGGGCGCGGGTGTCGACACCGCTGATGCCGACGACGCCCTGGCTGCGCAGTTCCTCGTCCAGCGAGCGCCGGGCGCGCCAGTTGGAGGGCACGCGCGCGGGGTCGCGGACGACGTAGCCGGCGACCCAGATCCGCTTCGACTCGGGGTCCTCGTCGTTGACGCCGGTGTTGCCGACGTGCGGGGCGGTCATGACGACGACCTGGCGGTGGTACGACGGGTCGGTGAGGGTCTCCTGGTAGCCGGTCATCCCGGTGGAGAACACGGCCTCGCCGAAGGTCACCCCCACGGCCCCGTAGGCGCGGCCACGGAAGGTCCGGCCGTCCTCCAGGACGAGTACGGCGGGAGCTGCCTTGTGCCTCTGCGAGGCGGCTCCCTGGATGGAGGTCGTCATCGTGCGCCTTCCGTCTTGGTGCTCTTGTTGATCATGTTGTTCAGGGTGTCGACCCACTCGATGTGCTCGGCCGCGCGGTCCGAGCGGAACCCGGAGTCGATCAGCTTGTCGCCGTGCGCCCAGGTGACGACGAGCAGACCGCCCTCGCTGAGGACCTTCCCGGCGATGCCCTTGCCGAGCAGGGCCTCGCGCAGTGCTTCGGCCGGGATGAAGAAGTCGGTGGCGCCGGGGCGTACGACGTCCAGTCCCGCGTCCGTCAGCGTGAGCTCGACCCGGCTTCGGGTGCCCAGGCCGTGCGCCACGATGCGGTCCAGCCACTGCCCTGCGGTGGTGGAGCCGTGGTAGCGGCCGCTCATGCTCAGTTTCACCGGGCCGGGGTCTTCCGGCATTCCGGGCAGCGGCGGCTTGCCGCCTCCGTTGAGGGTGGTGGCGGGCGACGGGCGGGCGGGCAGCTCCGGCAGGTCACTCTGAAGGGTGCCGCGCCACTTCCAGCCCTCGCGCATCAGCCAGTAGACGAGGGCGACGAACAGGACGAGGCCGACGAGCCAGCCGATCCGGGCGGCCCAGTCGGTCACTTCGGCGGACTTCTGTTCGGCAGCCATGGAGGCGGCCATCGGGATGAGAGGTGTCACGCGAGCTTCCCGTCGACGAGGGTGGCCTTGCCCCGCAGCCAGGTGTGCGTGACCCGGCCCGGCAGCTCACGGCCCTCGTAGGGGGTGTTGCGGCTGCGCGAGGCGAAGCCCGCGGGGTCCACGGCCCCACGGTATGCCGTGTCGACGAGCGTGAGGTTGGCGGGCTCACCTGCCGAGACGGGACGGCCGTGGCCCGCGGCCTGCCCGATCCGGGCGGGCTTGAAGGACATGCGGTCGGCGACGCCGGCCCAGTCCAGCAGCCCGGTCTCCACCATCGTCTGCTGGACGACGGAGAGCGCGGTCTCGAGCCCCACCATGCCCATGGCGGCGGCGGCCCACTCGCAGTCCTTGTCCTCGTGCGGGTGCGGCGCGTGGTCGGTGGCGACGATGTCGATCGTGCCGTCGGCGAGCGCCTCGCGCAGCGCCGTCACGTCGCGCTCGGTGCGCAGCGGCGGGTTGACCTTGTAGACCGGGTCGTACGTGCGGACCAGCTCGTCGGTGAGGAGGAGGTGGTGCGGGGTGACCTCGGCGGTGACGTCGATGCCGCGGGACTTGGCCCAGCGCACGATCTCGACGCTGCCGGCGGTCGACAGGTGGCAGATGTGGACGCGTGAGCCGACGTGCTCGGCGAGCAGGACATCCCGGGCGATGATCGATTCCTCGGCCACCGCGGGCCAGCCCCCGAGCCCCAGCTCGGCGGAGACGACGCCCTCGTTCATCTGGGCGCCCTCGGTGAGGCGGGGCTCCTGCGCGTGCTGCGCGACCACGCCGCCGAAGGCCTTCACGTACTCCAGGGCCCGGCGCATGATCACCGCGTCGTCCACGCACTTGCCGTCGTCCGAGAAGACCGTGACGCCGGCCGCGGACTCGTGCATCGCGCCCAGCTCGGCGAGCTTCTTGCCCTCCAGGCCGACCGTGACGGCGCCGATGGGCTGCACGTCGCAGTAGCCGTGCTCCTGGCCGAGCCGGTAGACCTGCTCGACCACACCGGCGGTGTCGGCGACCGGGAAGGTGTTGGCCATGGCGAACACGGCGGTGTAGCCGCCGCTCGCCGCCGCCCGCGTACCGGTCAGGACCGTCTCGGAGTCCTCACGACCGGGCTCCCGCAGATGGGTGTGCAGGTCGACGAGGCCCGGCAGGAGGACCTTGCCGTCGGCCTCGACGACCTCGGCGCCCTCGTCCGGGAGACCGGTACCCACCGCCGCGATCACGGCGCCGTCGATCAGTACGTCCTGCGGCTCGCCCCCGAGCACCTTCGCACCACGGATCAGGATCTTGCTCATGTTCTTACTTCTCCTCGGTACGGGTGTGGGTGACGGCGGGCTCGTTGCCGCCCAGGAGCAGGTAGAGCACGGCCATGCGGATCGAGACGCCGTTCGCGACCTGCT
The DNA here is from genome assembly GCF_007113425.2 of Streptomyces sp. RLB3-17. NCBI lineage: Bacteria > Bacillati > Actinomycetota > Actinomycetes > Kitasatosporales > Streptomycetaceae > Streptomyces > Streptomyces sp. RLB3-17. Next base: position 2,674,833 of record NZ_CP041610.2, read on the forward strand.
CGACGACGGTGCAGCGGTCGGAGTCGGCGACCTCGGCGGTGATCTCCATGCCGCGGACCATCGGGCCGGGGTGCATCACGATGGCGTGCTCGGGCATCTTCGCCATGCGGTCGCCGTCGAGGCCGTAGCGCCGCGAGTACTCGCGCTCGGTCGGGAAGAACGCCGCGTTCATCCGCTCGCGCTGGACGCGCAGCATCATCACCGCGTCGGACTTGGAGAGGGTGCTGTCGAGGTCGTAGGAGATCTCGCAGGGCCAGGACTCCACGCCGACCGGCACCAGGGTGGGCGGGGCGACGAGGGTGACCTCGGCGCCGAGGGTGTGCAGCAGGTCGACGTTGGAGCGGGCGACCCGGCTGTGCAGGACGTCGCCGACGATCGTGATGCGCTTGCCGGACAGGTCCTGGCCGATCCCGGCGTCGCGGCCGACCAGGCGGCGGCGCATGGTGAAGGCGTCGAGCAGGGCCTGCGTGGGGTGCTGGTGGGTGCCGTCACCCGCGTTGATGACGGCGGCGTCGATCCAGCCGGAGGTGGCGAGCCGGTACGGGGCTCCGGAGGCGCCGTGCCGGATGACGACGGCGTCGACACCCATGGCTTCGAGGGTCTGGGCGGTGTCCTTCAGGGACTCCCCCTTGGACACCGAGGACCCCTTGGCGGTGAAGTTGATGACGTCCGCGGAGAGGCGCTTCTCGGCGGCCTCGAAGGAGATCCGGGTACGGGTCGAGTCCTCGAAGAAGAGGTTGACGACGGTGCGACCGCGCAGGGTCGGCAGCTTTTTGATCGGCCGGTCGGCGACCCGGGCCATCTCCTCGGCGGTGTCGAGGATCAGGACGGCGTCGTCGCGGGTGAGGTCGGCGGCCGAGATGAGATGACGCTGCATCTGTCAGGCTCCGTAAGGCAGTTCAGGAGAATTCGGGCAGGCGGGCGCGCGAGGAGCGCACTCGGGGGCGTACGGCGGTGACGTACTCCGGAGTGCTACTGCTGTGCGTCCGGGGAGGTCCGCTTCGCACCGAGCAGCACGGTGTCGCGACCGTCCTCCTCGGCGAGCTGGACCTTGACCGTCTCCCGCAACGACGTGGGGAGGTTCTTGCCGACGTAGTCGGCGCGGATGGGCAGTTCGCGGTGGCCGCGGTCGACGAGGACCGCGAGCTGCACGGCGCGCGGCCGGCCGATGTCGTTCAGCGCGTCGAGCGCGGCGCGGATGGTGCGGCCGGAGAAGAGCACGTCGTCGACGAGGACGACCAGGCGGCCGTCGATGCCGTCACCGGGGATCTCGGTGCGGGCCAGCGCACGCGGCGGGTGCATGCGCAGGTCGTCGCGGTACATGGTGATGTCGAGCGAGCCGACCGGGATCTTGCGATCGGTGATCTCTTCGAGCTTGTCGGCCAGTCTGCGGGCCAGGAAGACGCCCCGGGTCGGAATGCCGAGGAGCACCACGTCGTCGGCACCCTTGGCGCGTTCGACGATCTCGTGGGCGATGCGGGTCAGCACCCGCGCGATGTCGGGGGCTTCCAGAACGGGCCGCGCATCGGCTTCGTACTGCTGTTTGTCCTGCTCGGTGTCCATACGAAACGGACCTCCTTCTCCGCCTCACGGGACGGATCATTAAAGGACGTCGGATTTGCGCCATCCACGGTACCAGCCCGGCAACGCGCCTGATCACCACCCCGTGGGCCACCGCCGGTGACTCCCGCGCGAAGGTCGGTCCGGACCATTCGGCTTGACGGGGGAGAGTAACGCTGCGTAACCTCACAGTGAGTCACCAGAGTCACCAGCCGCGCGGCGGAGCCGCACGTTGATACAGCGTCCGGGGAGCTATATGTCCAGCGAATACGCCAAACAGCTCGGGGCCAAGCTCCGGGCCATCCGCACCCAGCAGGGCCTTTCCCTCCACGGAGTCGAGGAGAAGTCACAGGGACGCTGGAAGGCGGTCGTGGTCGGGTCGTACGAGCGCGGCGACCGCGCCGTCACCGTGCAGCGCCTCGCCGAACTGGCGGATTTCTACGGGGTTCCCGTGCAGGAGCTGCTGCCCGGCACCACTCCTGGCGGAGCCGCCGAGCCGCCGCCGAAGCTCGTCCTCGACCTGGAGCGGCTGGCCCACGTGCCGGCCGAGAAGGCGGGTCCGCTGCAGCGTTACGCCGCGACGATCCAGTCCCAGCGCGGTGACTACAACGGCAAGGTGCTGTCGATCCGCCAGGACGACCTGCGCACCCTCGCCGTCATCTACGACCAGTCGCCCTCGGTCCTCACCGAGCAGCTGATCAGCTGGGGCGTGCTGGACGCGGACGCGCGCCGCGCCGTCGCCCACGACGAGGGCTGATCCCTTCGGGGAGTTCAGCAGAAACGTGCCGCCGGGGTGGCCGGAACCATGTGTTCCGGCCACCCCGGCGGCTTTGTGCGGGCCTCGGGAGCCAGCTGGGTACGGGAACGCCGGAGGGCCCGCAGCGGACGTGCTGCGGGCCCTCCGGCGTTTTCGTACGTCGTCTACGGGCGCGTACGGACCATCGGCGCCGTACGCGCTAGGTCCTGTCGTCGAATTCCCGTCGTCCGCCCGGAGGGCGGGCCCTGCGGCGAGAGTGGTGCGTGGCGTCGCGGGGCGGACGGGAATTCGACGACAGGGCCTAGGCCTCGTCGCGGCGCAGCGACGGCTTCAGGTCCTTCAGACGGCCCAGCAGGCCGTTCACGAACGAGGGCGACTCGTCCGTGGAGAACTCCTTCGCCAACTGCACCGCCTCGTCGAGGACCACGGCGTCGGGGGTCCCGTCGACCCAGATCAGCTCGTAGGCGCCGAGGCGCAGGATGTTGCGGTCGACGACCGGCATCCTGTCCAGCGTCCAGTCGACGGCGTAGGTCGCGATGAGCTCGTCGATCCGCTTCGCCTTGGTGGCGTAGCCCTCGACCAGCTCCATCGTGTACTCGCTGACCGGCGGCTGCCGGGTGTCGGCCCGGGAATGCCGGATCCAGTCCGCGAGGACCGTCAGGACGTCCACGCCGCGCTGGTCGCCCTCGAAGAGGATCTGGAAGGCGCGCTTGCGGGCCGTGTTGCGGGCAGCCACGGTTAGCTGTTCACCCGGCCGAGGTAGTCGCTCGTGCGGGTGTCGACCTTGATCTTCTCACCGGTGGTGATGAAGAGCGGGACCTGGATCTGGTGACCGGTCTCCAGGGTGGCGGGCTTGGTGCCGCCGGTGGAGCGGTCGCCCTGGACACCCGGCTCGGTCTCCTGGATGACGAGCTCGACGGCGGCCGGCAGCTCGACGAAGAGCACCTCGCCCTCGTGCTGCGCCACGGTGGCGGTGAAGCCCTCGATCAGGAAGTTGGCGGCGTCGCCGACGGACTTGCGGTCGACCATCAGCTGGTCGTACGTGTCCATGTCCATGAAGACGAAGTACTCGCCGTCCATGTACGAGAACTGCATGTCGCGCTTGTCGATCGTGGCCGTCTCGACCTTGACGCCGGCGTTGAACGTCTTGTCGACGACCTTGCCGGAGAGCACGTTCTTCAGCTTGGTGCGCACGAAGGCCGGGCCCTTGCCGGGCTTGACGTGCTGGAACTCGACGACGGACCAGAGCTGGCCTCCGTCGAGCTTGAGCACCAGGCCGTTCTTGAGGTCGTTCGTGGAAGCCACGGTTGCGGAATCTCCTGGACTGACGTGGACGACCCCGGGACACGCGCGTAGCGATTGGCTACAGCGCGAGCAGTTCCTTGGTCGTGATGGTGAGTAGCTCGGGTCCGCCGTCCGCCTCGGGGCGTACGACGAGCGTGTCATCGATCCTGACACCGCCCCGGCCCGGGAGGTGGACCCCCGGTTCGACGGTGACCGGCACGCAAGTGTCCAGTTTACCCATGGCCGCGGGGGCCAGCTGCGGGTCCTCGTCGATTTCGAGCCCCACACCGTGCCCGGTCAGTGCGGGAAGGCCTTCCGTGTGGCCCGCGGAGTCGAGCACCTGGCGTGCGGCCCGGTCCACGTCACGGTAGGCGGCGCCGGGTACCAGCGCCTCGCGTCCGGCCCGCTGGGCGGCGAAGACGAGGTCGTACAACTCGATCTGCCAGTCGGCGGGCGAGGTGCCGATCACAAAGGTACGGCCGATTTCACAGCGGTAGCCGCGGTAGGTCGCGCCGAGGCATACGGAAAGGAAATCTCCTTCCTCGACGCGCCGGTCGGTGGGCCGGTGCCCGCGCCGCCCGGAGTTCGGGCCGGTGCCGACGGAGGTCGCGAAGGCGGGGCCGTCGGCACCGTGGTCGACGAGCCGGCGCTCCAGCTCCAGCGCGAGATGCCGCTCGGTGCGGCCGACGAGGATCGATTCGAGGAGCTCCCCGAGCGCCTGGTCGGCGATCTCGGCGCCGATCCGCAGACAGGAGATCTCCTCCTCGTCCTTGATCACCCGCAGCTGCTCCACCGCACCGCCCAGGTCGGCGAGGCGCAGCCCGGGTGCCACCGAGCCGATGGCCCGGTGCCGGGTCACGGTGAGGTGGTGCTCCTCGACCGCCAGGGAGTCGGCGCCCTGGGCGATGGCTGCGCCGGCGGCGGCGACCGCCGCGTCGCCTCCGGCGCGCGGCAGCACCTGCACGCGCAGCGCCTCGTCGGGACGCCCCTCGTCGGCCTCACCGCTCGGCGGAGCACCGCAGAACAGCAGGTCCTCACTGCTGCCCAGCAGGAGGACGGCACCGCGCGGGGCCGCGCCCGCGAGATACCTCACGTTGGCCGGGCGGGTGACGAGCGCCGTCGCGCTGCCGCCCGCCGCGCAGCGCTCCCGAAGCCGCTCGCGTCGCGCCGCGTACACCTCTGACATAAATCGAGCCTACGAGCGTCGACGCGATGTCGCCGTTCCAGCGGGGCCGGATGGGCGGTAGGCGGTCGACGGTGAGACGGAGGCACCGCGGGCGGGGGCCAGGGGGCTGGTTCCGCTACTGCGATCAGCGGACCCGACAGGCGGCGCAACCTGACTCGTGGGGCGCCGCCCCAGAGGGCCGACACGTCGGAGGCACGTACCCGGGCGGTGGTCCTGGGGGCCGTCGGCCGCGCTGCGCCGCCGCCGGAGGCCGGAGCGCGCCGCGACATGGCCGTCCGGACATCGGCGGGAGGCGACACCAAGGATGCGGCACCCCCCGACGGGGTCACCGACGACGTTGTGCCGCCGGCCGGCCGACGCTCCTCCACCGATGCCGTGCGGCCGATGGGCTACCGCCGGTGCCTCGGGGCTACCACTGCGGTGGGCTCGCGATGGAGCGGGCCAGGACCTCGTCCAGGACGCGGGCCGTGGACGGGACGTCGAGCTGGGAGTTGTCGATGATGGGGAGCCCGGAGCCGTACCAGCCGGCCATCCGGCCGTGGATACGGGCGACTTCCTCGTCGGTCAGGCGGCGGTTTCCGGAGCGCTCGGCGTTGCGCTCCAGGACTATCTCCAGGCCCGGCAACAACACCACGGGCAGCAACCCCGGCCCGACGTGTCGCTTCCAGCCGCCGAGGCCGACGACCGGGCGGTCCGGGAAGACCGCGTCGTCGAGGATGCAGGAGATGCCGTTCGCCAGGAAGTTCCGCGCGGCGAAGCCGCAGGTGCGGCGGGCCAGGCGGTACTGCGCCTCCGAGTGGTCGTTCCACCCCGACTGCGGATCGGCGAAGCCCGAGCGCACCCATTCCCGTACGTCGTCGAGGCTGATGTGGGCGGTCGGCACCCGGCGATGGTCCGCCCAGTACTTGGCGACGCTCGTCTTGCCCGCACCCGCGGGCCCGATGAGCAGCACGGCGAGGGTGGTCGCCGCGGGGTCGGGAGCGCCCGGGGCGCTGGGCATGGCGACCGGGCCGCCCGGAGGCAGCTGCACATGGCCCGTCGTGTCGGGGATCGGCGCCGCGGGGGCGTGCTGCGGGGGCGCGGGATGCGGCAGGTGCGAGGGGGGCGCCGGATGTCCCGGCGGCGGACCGGTGAAGCCGGGGGCGGGTGGGCTCGTGGGCGCCGGACCGGCGGGGCCGCCCGGGTGTCCCGGGTGCTGTGCGGCCGGCGACCAGCCGTCGGCGGCGGGTCCTTGCCCCGGCTGGTGGGGCGGCGGCAGCGGAGCCCCCACTGCGTGCTGCATCCGGTGCCACTCCGTCTCGTGAATCTTTTCGCCCATTCGCTCGCGGCAGGCGATCGGCGCCGCGAGCGGAGCCTCCCGCTCTCCCCCACAGCCTGAAGGGTGCGGGAGGGACCCCCACCGAACGGTACCTTCCCCGGCCGTCGTTGTGTGAACGGCCGGGGAAGCTGGGGAGTGCCCCTGAACGGAGGGCAAACAGGGCCAAGTAGGGGCCCGTTGGGAGCTACTCCCCCACTTCGCCGTAGGCGGCGAGGAGCACCGCCGGGTCGGGGCCCTCCAGGACGGTCGGCTTGGCCAGCCCGTCGAGGACGATGAAGCGCAGCAGGTTGCCGCGGGACTTCTTGTCGACCTTCATGTTCTCCAGCAGCTTGGGCCACTGGTCGTAGCGGTAGCTGAGCGGGAGGCCGACGGACTGCAGGATCGTGCGGTGGCGGTCGGCGGTCGCGTCGTCCAGCCGGCCCGCCAGTCGGCCGAGTTCGGCGGCGAAGTGCATGCCGACGGAGACGGCCGCGCCGTGCCGCCACTTGTAGCGCTCGTTCTTCTCGATGGCGTGCGCGAGGGTGTGGCCGTAGTTGAGGATCTCGCGGAGCCCCGACTCCTTGAGGTCGCCGGAGACGACCTCGGCCTTCACCTTGATGGAGCGCTCGATGAGCTCGGCGGTGTGCGGGCCCGCGGGCGTCCGTGCCGCCTCGGGGTCGGACTCGATGAGCTCGAGGATCACCGGGTCGGCGATGAAGCCGGCCTTGATGATCTCCGCGAGCCCGGAGACGAAGTCGTTGACCGGCAGCGAGTCGAGCGAGGCCAGGTCGCAGAGCACGCCCGCGGGCGGGTGGAAGGAGCCGACGAGGTTCTTGCCCTCGGCGGTGTTGATGCCGGTCTTGCCGCCGACCGCCGCGTCCACCATGCCGAGCACGGTGGTGGGAACGGCGATCCACCGCACCCCGCGCAGCCAGGTCGCCGCGACGAACCCGGCGAGGTCGGTGGTGGCGCCGCCGCCCACGCCGACGATGACGTCGGTGCGGGTGAAGCCGGACTGGCCGAGCGCCTTCCAGCAGTAGGCGGCGACCTCCGCGGTCTTGGCCTCCTCCGCGTTGGGCACCTGGATGGCGACGGCCTCGAAGCCCTGTCCGGCCAGGTCGGCGCGGAGCGCGTCCCCGGTCTCGGCGAGCGCCTCGGGGTGGATGATCGCGACACGCTGGGCTCTGTCGCCGATCAACGCGCCCAGTTCACCGAGGAGTTGACGGCCCACCAGGACCTCGTACGGGTCGGTGCCCGCGGTGCCGCCGACCTGGATACGCGTCACTGCCTCGCTCATGCTTCCTTCAACTCCAGTGCGTCGAGGACGGCTTGGGCGACCTCTTCGGGGGTGCGGCCGTCGGTGGGCACGACCGCGCGGGCGACTTCGGTGTACAGGTGGCGGCGGGCCTCCATCAGCTCGCGCCACTGCCGGCGCGGGTTGACGGCGAGCAGCGGACGGGCCGCGTTCAGGCCGGTGCGCTGGACCGCCTCCTCGACGTCCATGGAGAGGTAGACGACCCGGTGCCCGGCGAGCAGCGCGCGGGTGTCGGCGTCGAGGATCGAGCCGCCGCCCAGCGCCAGTACCCCGTCGTGCTCGGCCAGCGCCTTGTGCACGGCGCTCTTCTCGATGGCGCGGAAGGCCGGCTCGCCCTCGTCGACGAAGATGTCGGCGATGGTGCGGCCCTGCTCGGCCACGATGTCGTCGTCCGTGTCGCGGTAGGCGCAGCCGAGCCGGTCCGCGACCAGCGCGCCGACGGTTGACTTGCCGACACCCATCGGCCCGACGAGGACGACCAGTGGTCCAGCGGTCACCGCACGACCAGGTTCTCGAGGTAGGACTCGACGTTGCGCCGCGTCTCGGGCACGCTGTCGCCGCCGAACTTCTCGGCCACCGCGTCCGCGAGGACGAGGGCGACCATGGCCTCGGCGACGATTCCGGCGGCCGGGACCGCGCAGACGTCGGAGCGCTGGTGGTGGGCCTTGGCGGCCTCGCCGGTCGCGACGTCGATCGTGGCCAGCGCGCGCGGCACGGTCGCGATCGGCTTCATCGCGGCGCGTACGCGCAGCAGCTCGCCGGTGGTCAGACCGCCCTCGGTGCCGCCGGAGCGGCCGGAGGTGCGGCGGATGCCGTCCTCGGTGTGGACGATCTCGTCGTGGGCCTTGGAGCCGGGCACGCGGGCCAGTTCGAAGCCGTCGCCGACCTCGACGCCCTTGATCGCCTGGATGCCCATGAGCGCGGCCGCGAGCCGGGCGTCGAGGCGCCGGTCCCAGTGCACGTGCGAGCCGAGGCCCACCGGCACGCCGTACGCGAGCACCTCGACGACGCCGCCGAGCGTGTCGCCGTCCTTGTGGGCCTGGTCGATCTCCGCGACCATCGCCTTCGACGTGTCGGCGTCGAGGCAGCGCACCGGGTCGGCGTCGAGCTTCTCGACGTCCGAGGGCTTGGGGTAGACGCCGTACGGGGCCTTCGCCGCGGCCAGCTCGACGACGTGCGAGACGATCTCGATCCCGGCCGTCTCCTTCAGGTACGAACGGGCCACGGCGCCCAGCGCGACACGGGCCGCGGTCTCCCGGGCGGAGGCGCGCTCCAGGATCGGCCGGGCCTCGTCGAAGCCGTACTTCTGCATGCCCGCGAGGTCGGCGTGGCCGGGCCGGGGCCGGGTCAGCGGCGCGTTGCGGGCCACCTCCGCCAGCACCGACGGGTCGACCGGGTCGGCCGCCATGACCTGCTCCCACTTGGGCCACTCGGTGTTGCCGACCATGACGGCCACCGGCGAGCCGAGGGTGAGACCGTGCCGGACACCGCCCAGGAAGGTGACCTCGTCGCGCTCGAACTTCATCCGGGCACCGCGTCCATAGCCCAGGCGCCGCCGGGCGAGGTGGTCCGCCACCATCTCCGTGGTGATCGGCACGCCGGCGGGAAGGCCCTCCAGCGTCGCGACAAGTGCGGGACCGTGGGACTCCCCCGCGGTCAGCCAGCGCAACCTGCTCAACGGTGCTCCTCATGCTCGCGCCCTGGTACTGCTGCTGCGTACACGCGTCCTCGTGTACGGCGACGGCGCGACCGGGTGCGCGGCCCGGGCCCGCCACCTCCGATCCTCCCACGTCCGGGCGCGGTGCCCCGCCGCAGGTCCATCAGGCGGGACGGCGCCCGGCCCGCCGCGGCGGTGCTCAGCGGCTCGCGAGGGCCTGCTCGCCCGCCTTCCGCATGGCGTCGAGGGGCGCCGGGGCGCGTCCGGTCATCCGCTCGACCTGGAGCACCGCCTGGTGCACGAGCAGGTCGAGTCCGCTGACCACGGCACCGCCGTAGCCCGACCAGCGGGCCGCGAGGTCGGTGGGCCACGGGTCGTACAGCACGTCGAAGAGCGTCGCGGGCCGTTCCGGGACCGCGGCGGACAGGGCGTCGGTCGTACCCGCGGGGGTGGTGGCGATCACGAGCGGGGCGCGCAGGGCCTGCGCGGCGTGCGCCCAGTCCTGCGTACGGACCTCCACGTCGAGCCGCTCGCCCCACTGCCGCATCTCGGCGGCCCGCTCCGCGCTGCGGACGTAGGCGACGACCTCGCCGGTGCAGATCCTGGCGAGCGCGGCCAGCGCGGAGGAGGCGGTGGCGCCCGCGCCGAGGATCGCGGCGGTGTCCACCTGCTCGATCCCGCGCTCGCGCAGTGCGGCGACCATCCCGGGGATGTCGGTGTTGTCGCCGACGCGACGGCCGTCCTCGGTGAACAGGACCGTGTTGACGGCCTCGACCGAGGCCGCCGTCTCGCTGACCTCGTCGAGCAGCGGGATGACGGCCCGCTTGAGCGGCATGGTCAGCGACAGACCCGCCCACTCGGGACCGAGGTCCTCGAAGAAGCCCGGCAGCGCCGCCTCGTCGATCTCGAAACGGTCGTAGGACCAGTCGCCGAGTCCCAGCTCCCGGTACGCGGTGCGGTGCAGCACCGGGGAGAGGGAATGGGCGATCGGCGAGCCGAGTACCGCGGCCCTTCGGGCGTCAGTTGCCCGAGCTCTCATTGAACTTGTCCTTGAGCTTCTGGAATTCCGCATAGGTCTTGGCGAATTCGGTGTTGCTCTGACCGTCGGTCGCCACGAAATAGACCCAGCCGTCGCTGGTCGGGTTCAACGTCGCCTTGATCGCGTCGTCACCGGGGTTGCCGATCGGTCCGGGCGGCAGACCCTTCCGCGTATAGGTGTTGTACGGGTCCTTGTTGCTGTTGATCTCGGACTCGCTGATGTGGATGTTGCTCTGGCCCTTCAGGTAATTGAAGGTCGAGTCGAACTGGAGCAGCCTGTTGGTCTCCGTGTTCGTGATCTTGAGACGGTTGTAGACCACCTCGGCCATCTTGCGGAAGTCGTCGTGCGTCTTGCCCTCGGCCTGGACGAGGCTCGCGACCGTGACGACCTGGAGCGGGTTCTGCAGGTTCAGTTCCTTGGCCTTGGCCGTGAGGTTGTACGCGGCGTACTTCTCCTTGGCCTGCGTCACCATCTGCTTCAGGATCGCCTCGGGCTTCATGCCCTTGGCGGCGGGATAGGTCGCCGGGTAGAGGAATCCTTCCAGCGGATCCTTTATGTCCTTGCTGTCGTTCGCCCAGCTGGGAAGTCCGAAGGTCTTGTATTCCTTCTTGGCGATCTTCCCGGTGGTGCCGTCCGCGAGGTCGAGCTTCTTGTCGATCGCCTGATAGACAACGACGTTGCGCTGCCCAGGGGCGACGATCACGTTGTTCTGGCTCTTGGGATCGAGCATCAGCTTGACCGCGCTGGCGGCCGACATGCCCTTCCTCAGCACATACGCGCCGGCCTGGATGCTGTTCCCGTTGGGGTTGTTCTGCTGCGCGGACACGAAGGCGTCGATGCTCTTGACGACGCCGTTCTCCTTCAGCACCCGGGCGATCGCGAGGCCACCCGCGCCCTTGGGGATCTCGACCGTCACCTGGCCGCTGCCTTCGCCCGCGAAGTCCGGAGCCGGGCCGAAACGATTTTGGTAGAACTGATACCCGAAATATCCGACACCGGCGATACCGCCACCGAAGACCATCACCACGACCAGGCAGGCGCAGCCACTGCGGCGCTTCTTGCCCTTGTCGCCCTTGCCGCCGCGGCCCTTGCGATCGCCGCTGCCGGCCTTCGGATCGTCGTCGTCGAGGTCGTCATCGTCGTCGCCGCCCGCGAAGAAGGCGTGTTCGCCCTGGTCGGGTCCCGGATCCCAGTCGATCTCCGGTTCGGGCTCGGCGCGGCGACGGGCGGGCGGCTCCGGCGGCGGATACGCGTCGGGAGTGCCGTAGAAGTCGGGCTGCTCACCGGTGTACCCGGCGGCCTGGTTCCCGTACGGGTCGTTCGGGTCGGCGGCGTAGGCGACCTGGTGCTGCGTCCCGTTGTCCCAGCCACCGTCGTGGTACTGCTGCTGGTTCTGTCCGTTGTACTGCTGCTGCCCCTGATCGACGTACTGCTGCTGCTCCTGGCCGGGGTACTGCTGCGGGTACTGCTGCCGCCCCTGACCGGGGAAGTGCTGCCGGCCCTGGTCGTGATACTGCTGCCCGCCCTGGCCCTCGTACTGCTGCTGGTTCTGGGCGCCGTACTGCTGCTCCTGGCCGTAGCCGCCCTGCTGGTCGGGGCCCCACTCGCCGTACTGGGACTGCTGGTGCTGCTGCTGCGGCTGCTGCGGGTAGTGCTGCGGCTGGCCGCCGTAGGGGGACTGGCCGTCGGCGGCCTGCCCTCCCCATCCGCCGTCCCCGTACAACGGGTCCTCCGGATTCCACGGTTCGGAGCCTGCGCCCCGGCCATACTCAGTCATCGATCCCCTAGAGCCGCGAGGCGGTGGCTGCTGCCGCTGGTGGCTCGGCTCCCGTCCGCCTCTTCGCTGTGCGGTAGCTGTTCGAACACCACCACATCGCGCGGAACGTTACCGTATCGCGATCAGATGACCACTTCGACGCCCTCACCCGGTGCGTTCCCTGACGCCCGTTCGGACTCCAGAGCCTGCTGCAGGATGATGACGGCGGCTGCCTGATCGATGACAGACCTGCCCTTTTTGGACTTCACGCCCGACGCGCGTAGACCCTGACTGGCCGTCACTGTGGTCATCCTCTCGTCGAGGAGCCGGACGCCGACGGGCGCGATGGCCCGGGCCAGCTCCTGGGCGAAGGCGCGCACCTTCACGGCGGCGGGACCCTCGCCCCCCTTGAGGGAGCGAGGGAGCCCGACGACGACCTCGATCGGCTCGTACTCCTCGACGAGTTGCTTCAACCGGCGCTGAGCGGCCGGGACATCGCGCCCCGGCACGGTCTCGACCGGAGTCGCGAGGATCCCGTCGGGGTCGCACGAGGCGACCCCGATCCGGGCGTCCCCGACGTCGATCGCGAGCCGGCGGCCGCGGCGCATGCCCCGGCCGTCCCCGCTCCGCTGCTGATCGTCCGTGCTCACTTGGCCGTCTCGGCGACGAGCCGCTCGACCGCGTCGACGGCCTCGCCGATGGCGGCCGGGTTCTGGCCGCCGCCCTGGGCGACGTCCGGCTTGCCGCCACCGCCGCCGCCGAGGGTCTTGGCGGCCGTACGGACCAGGTCACCGGCCTTGAGGCCACGCTCGCGGGCGGCCTCGTTGGTGGCGATGACCGTGAGCGGCTTGCCGCCGGCGGTGGTGAACAGGGCCACGACTGCGGCCCGTCCGCCCTGGATGCGGCCGCGCACGTCGAGGACCAGCTTGCGCAGGTCGTCGGCGCTCGTGCCGTCCGGGACCTGGCCGGTGACCAGCGCCACACCGCGGACGTCCTTGGCGGACTCCACGAGACCGGCGGCGGCCTGCAGAACCTTCTCCGCGCGGAACTTCTCGATCTCCTTCTCGGCGTCCTTCAGCTTGCCGAGCATGGCGGAGACCTTCTCCGGGAGCTCCTCGGGGCGGCCCTTGATCAGCTCCTGGATCTGGGCGACGACCGTGTGCTCGCGGGCGAGGAAGTTGTAGGCGTCGACGCCCACCAGGGCCTCGATACGCCGTACGCCGGAGCCGATCGAGGACTCGCCGAGCAGCTTGACCAGGCCGAGCTGGGAGGTGTTGTGCACATGCGTGCCGCCGCACAGCTCCTTGGAGAAGTCGCCGATGGTCACGACGCGGACGCGCTCGCCGTACTTCTCGCCGAACTCGGCGATGGCGCCCTGCTTCTTGGCCTCGTCGAGGCTCAGGATCTCGGCGTGCACGTCCAGGTCGCGGGCGAGCACCTCGTTGATCTTCTGCTCGACGTCGGTCATGACGGCCGTCGGAACGGCCGAGGGGGAACCGAAGTCGAAGCGGAAGCGGCCGGGCTGGTTCTCGGAACCGGCCTGGGCGGCCGTCGGGCCGAGGGCGTCGCGCAGGGCCTGGTGGGTGAGGTGCGTGGCCGAGTGGGCGCGGGCGATGGCCGTCCGGCGACGGGAGTCGATGGTGGCCTGGGCCTGGGCACCGACGGTGACCTCGCCGACCTGGACGACGCCCTTGTGGACGTACACACCCGGGACGGGCTTCTGGCAGTCGCGGATCTCGATGACGGCACCGGTGTCGACCTTGATGCGGCCGGTGTCACCGATCTGACCGCCGCCCTCGGCGTAGAACGGGGTGCGGTCGAGGACGATCTCGACCTCGTCGCCCTCGGTGGCGGCGGGCGAGGAGACACCGTCGACCAGGATGCCGACGATGCGCGACTCGCCGTCGGTCCGGTCGTAGCCGATGAACTCGGTCTCACCGGCGGCGTCGGCGATCTGACGGTAGGCGCCGAGGTCGGCGTGGCCCGTCTTCTTGGCCTGGGCGTCGGCCTTGGCCTTGTCCCGCTGCTCCTTCATCAGACGCCGGAAGCCGTCCTCGTCCACCGAAAGGCCCTGCTCGGCGGCCATTTCGAGAGTGAGGTCGATCGGGAAGCCCCAGGTGTCGTGGAGCAGGAAGGCCTTGTCGCCGGCGAGCACCGTGCCGCCGGACTCCTTGGTGTCCGTGATGGCCGTGTCGAGGATGTTCGTGCCGGCCTTCAGCGTCTTGAGGAAGGCGGCCTCCTCGGCGAGGGCCACGGTCTCGATGCGCTGCCGGTCGGTGACGAGCTCCGGGTACTGCTGGCCCATCATCTCGATCACGACGTCGATGAGGTCCTTGACGACCGGACCGGTGGCGCCGAGCAGCCGCATGTTGCGAATGGCGCGGCGCATGATGCGGCGCAGGACGTAGCCGCGGCCCTCGTTGCCGGGGCTCACGCCGTCGCCGATGAGCATCACGGAGGTGCGCATGTGGTCGGTGACCACGCGCAGCGAGACGTCCGAGTCGTGGGCGGCGCCGTACTCGACGCCCGTCAGCTCGGTGGCCTTCTTGATGACGGCCATGGAGGTGTCGATCTCGTACATGTTCTGCACGCCCTGCAGAATCATGGCGAGGCGTTCCATGCCGAGGCCGGTGTCGATGTTCTTGCTGGGCAGCTCGCCGAGGATCTCGAAGTCCTCCTTCGAGGTGCCCTCACCGCGCTCGTACTGCATGAAGACCAGGTTCCAGATCTCCACGTACCGCTCGTCGTTGACGGCCGGGCCGCCCTCGACGCCGAACTCGGGGCCGCGGTCGTAGTTGATCTCGGAACACGGGCCGCAGGGACCCGGGACGCCCATGGACCAGTAGTTGTCCTTCTTGCCCAAGCGCTGGATGCGCTCGGCCGGGACACCGATCTTGTCGCGCCAGATGGACTCGGCCTCGTCGTCGTCGAGGTAGACCGTGATCCACAGGCGCTCGGGGTCGAGCCCGTAACCACCCTTGTCCTGGGGCGAGGTGAGCAGCTCCCAGGCGTAGGTGATCGCGCCTTCCTTGAAGTAGTCACCGAAGGAGAAGTTGCCACACATCTGGAAGAACGTGCCGTGCCGGGTGGTCTTGCCGACCTCTTCGATGTCGGGCGTACGCACGCACTTCTGCACGCTGGTGGCGCGCGACCACGGCGGCTTGACCTCACCGAGGAAGTACGGCTTGAAGGGCACCATCCCCGCGGGGACCAGGAGCAGAGTCGGGTCGTCCGCGATGAGCGACGCCGAGGGAACGACAGTGTGACCGCGCTCCTCGTAGAAGCTCAACCAGCGGCGGCGAATCTCGGCCGACTCCATCAGTGGTCCTCATTCCGGTTGTACGAGTACGTCGACCTCTCGACGTACGTCGGGTTCTTGCTGTGTTTCGGACTGTTCTCGATCGCGGCGACACGCCGGGGCGCGGGCAGCTCGGGGCGGTGATCGAGCCCGAGTGCCTCGCCGAGTTCGGCCTCCCGCTCGGCCATGCCGTCGCGGACGTCGAGCGCGAAGTCCTTGAGCCGGTGCCCGGCCTCGATCGCCTTGTTCGCGGCCTGGGCCGCGAGGCTCTCGGGGGTCAGCTGCTTGAGCTTGCGGTTGACCTTGGTGGTGGCCCACACACCCGCGGCTGCGCCGGCGGTGAACCAGAACGTACGGCGGAACATCGCTGCGTCAGTCCTTCTTCCGCTTTCCCCGTCGCGCGGACGGGACGGTGCGGCCCACGATCACGGTACGACGGGAGGCCTTGGGGGGCACATTGTCCTTGCGGCCGCCGATGGCCCGGCGGACGCCGTAGCCGAACGCCGCGACCTTCACCAGCGGACCGCCGAAGGTGGACGCGACGGTCGTGGAGAGCGCCGACGCGTTCGAGGTGACCTCCTGGACGTCCGAGGCGATGGCGTCGACCCGGTCGATCTGGGTCTGCGCGGAACGCACCGCCGCGGAGGCGTCGGCCAGCAGCGGGACAGCCTGGTCGGTCACGTCCGCCACGAGCTTGGTGGTCGCCCTGAGCGTCTGGGCCAGCCTCGCCAGTGCGACGGCGAGGAAGGAGACCAGGATCGCCCAGAAGACGGCCACCAGGATCCCGGCCACCTCTCCACCGGACACTGTTCGCACCCGCTCCCTAGTACGTGCCTGCCAGTACGTGCCCGGACACCGTGTCTGATACCTGCCTGGACATCGTGTCCGAACATCAAAAAGTCGTCCCCCGAGCCTATCGCGCCGGGGCCGCCGCTCCGTACCGCATTACCGGCTGCCGGACCCGGAGTTGCGCGAAGTGATTGTACGGACCGCTTACGGGTCAGTACGCTCCGTGTCCCATGCGAGCTTCTGAGTGCTCCGACCGGTCCGCACCCGGCAATCTGCCCCTGGAACTCAACGCGTTCGTGGGGCGCACGGCCGAACTCGCACAGCTGGCGGAGGCGCTGGGGCAGGCTCGGCTGGTGACGGTGACGGGCGTGGGCGGCGTGGGCAAGTCACGCCTCGCGGCACGGGCCGCGGCACACACCCGGCCGCGCGACGGATCATGGCGGGTGGAACTGGCCTCCGTGCGCGATCCGAATCTCGTCGCGTACGCGCTCGTGGAGGCCCTCGCTCTGACGGACCAGACGTCGAGGCCGCCCCGCGCACTGCTCCTCGATCATCTCGCCGAGCGTCAACTCCTGCTGGTCGTGGACGGGTTCGAGCATCTGGTGGACGCGTGCGCCGCGCTGCTGGGCGAGCTGCTGCGACATGCGCCGGGGCTGCGGGTGCTCGCCGTGGGCCGCAGGCCGCTGGAGGTCGAGGGCGAGCTGCGCTTCCCGCTGGCCCCGCTGCCCGAGCGGGAGGCCACGGAGCTGTTCACGGACCGGGCGGCGGCCCGGGTGCCCGGGTTCGCGCTGGACGACGGCAACCGGGCGGACGTCCTGGAGCTGTGCCGACGCCTGGACGGGATCCCGCTCGCCGTCGAGCTGGCCGCCGGCCGGCTGAGCGCCCTCTCCCCCGGGCAGCTGCTGTCCCGGCTCGACGACCGCTTCCGGCTGCTCACCGGCGGCGGCCGTGACGCCCTGCCGCGTCACCAGACGCTGCGGACGGCGATCGGCTGGAGCCATGAACTGTGCACGCCCGAGGAGCGGCTGCTGTGGTCGCGACTCTCGGTGTTCGCCGGACCGTTCGACCTGGAGGCCGTCGAGTACGTGTGCAGCGGTGCCGGACTGCACGCCGACAACGTCCTCGACGTGCTGGGCGAGCTGCTCGCGCAGTCGGTGCTGGCACGCGAGGAGACGGCGGCCGGCCTGCGCTACCGGATGCTGGACACGGTGCGGGCGTACGGCGCGGACTGGCTGGTGGCGGCGGGCGACGCGAGCCGGCTGCGCCGCCGCCACCGCGACTGGTACATGGGCCTGGCCACCTGGTGCGAGCTGGACTGGTTCTCGCCACGGCAGGGCGAGGTGGCCGCGCGCGTCGAGACGGAGCTGCCGAATCTGCGCTGCGCCCTGGAGTACAGCCTGACCGAGCCGGGCGAGACGCATCTGGGCCAGTACCTCGCGGGCAGCCTGTGGTTCTACTGGGTCGGCTGCGGCCGGCTGGCGGAGGGGCGGCACTGGCTGGAGCGCGGGGTGGAGCTCGACAGCGACCGCGACCAGTCGCGGCTGAAGGCTCTGTGGGTGCTCGGCTACGTGGCGATCCTCCAGGGCGACATGGTGCCCGCGCTCACCGCGCTCCAGGAGTGCCGCGAGGAGGCCGAACGCACCGACAACCCCACCGCGATCGCCTACGCCGAGCACCGCACCGGCTGCCTGGCGCTGGTCGGCGACGACATGGCACGCGCGGAAACCCTGCTGCGCTCGGCGCTCGACCGCTACCACGCGATCGGCGAGCTCAACAGCAACGTGCTGATGGCCCAGGTGGAGCTGGCGATGGCACTGGCGTTCCGGGGCGATCTGCCGGGCGCGGTGCGGCTGTGCGAGGACGTCCGCCGGGTCTGCGAGGACCACGGGGAGCGCTGGGCGCTCGCCTACGCGCTGTATGTGCTGGCGTACGAGGCCCAGACAGCGGGCGATCCGGGGCGCGCCCGGGAGCTCCTGGAACAGAGCCTGGACATCGGGCACGCCTTCCACGACCTGCTCGGCACGGTCCTCGCGATCGAGCTGCTGGCGCTGGTCACGGAGGCGGAGGGCGACCCGGCCGAGGCCGCGCTGCTGCAGGGGGCGGCGGCCCGGCTGTGGCCCTCGGTGGGCCTGCCGCTGTTCGGCTCGGCCTACTACAACGTGCCGCACGAGCGGTGCGAGGCCGGGGCCCGGCGGCGGCTGGGCGACGAGCGGTACGAGGAGTGCGTACGGGCGGGGTCTCGGCTGGGGCGGGAGGCGGCGGTGGCGCGGGCCCTGCGGCGGCCCGGTCCCCGGCCGCTGGGTGCGGTGCCCTCGCCGCGCGGGTTTCCCCCGGACACGCGGAAGCCCGCCGTCTCGCCCACCTCGAAGGGCGGGGAGACGACGGGCTGACGCGCAGGTGGTGCTACGTCCGCTGTAAGACGATCAGCGGGCGTAGTACTCGACGACGAGCTGCTCGTCGCAGATCACCGGGATCTCCTTGCGGTTCGGCTCGCGGTCCAGGCGGAACGCCAGGGCCGGGAGGTTCACCTGGAGGTAGCGCGGGGTCTCGCCGTCGGGGGCGAAGCCACCGGCGCGGGAGACCTCGAACAGCGTCTTGCTGCGGCTGCGCTCGCGGACCATCACGACGTCGTCGGGACGGACGCGGAAGGACGGCTTGTCGACCTTCTGGCCGTTGACCTCGATGTGGCCGTGAACGACCATCTGGCGGGCCTGGTAGATCGTGCGGGCGATGCCCGAACGCAGGACCAGCGCGTCGAGACGGCGCTCGAGCTCGATGATCAGGGCCTCACCGGTCTTGCCCTGGACCTTGGAGGCACGCTCGTAGGCGCGGACGAGCTGACGCTCGGACACGTCGTACTGCGCGCGCAGACGCTGCTTCTCGAGCAGACGGACCTTGTAGTCCGAGTTCTGCTTGCGGCCGCGGCCGTGCTCACCCGGCGGGTAGGGGCGGGCCTCGAAGTACTTGACGGCCTTCGGGGTCAGCGCGATGCCGAGGGCACGCGACTTCTTGACCTTGGGGCGGGACTGATTCGCCACTTTTTCTCTTTCCGTGATTTCGGCTCACCAGAGTTAAGGGAGGTCGCAATCCGCAGCCCGGGAAACCCCGCGGGTCCTCGGGGGACCTGCTGGGCAGCCGCTCCTGGGTCTGGGCACATACGTGCAGCACGCGAGTGGCCCACCGACCGTTCCCGGAGACCGGGTTGGTGGTGGGCTGCCCGCGACACCTTCGACGGTGCGCGACGCTCCTGGAATCCCTCCGTGAAGGCAGGGGCTCCGGCTGGATGTCCCGTTCTGGTGGTGCCGACCGGAGCCGGACACGGGACGCAGCGCTTCGCGTCATGTTACAGGGTGGTCAGGACCGCCCTCTACCGAGGTGCTTCCTGGTCCACTCCACCGCGTCGGCGTAGCGTGCCTCGGCGCCGTGCCGGGTCGGTGTGTAGTACTCCCGGTCCTTGAGCTCTTCCGGGGCGTACTGCTGGGCGGCGATGCCCTCGGGGAGGTCGTGCGGATACACATACCCCTGGGCGTGCCCGAGCTTGGCCGCGCCCTTGTAGTGCCCGTCGCGCAGGTGCATCGGCACCGGGCCCGCGTGCCCCTTGCGTACGTCCTCCATCGCGGCGCCGATGGCCATGGTCGCGGCGTTCGACTTCGGGGCCAGGGCGAGGGCGATGGTGGCGTGGCTGAGGGTCAGCGCCGCCTCGGGGAAGCCGATCATGGCGACGGCCTGGGCGGCGGCCACGGCTATCGGCAGCGCGTTCGGGTCGGCGAGGCCGATGTCCTCGCTGGCGGAGATCATCAGACGGCGGGCGATGAACCGGGGGTCCTCGCCCGCCTCGATCATCCGGGCCAGGTAGTGCAGCGCGGCGTCCACGTCGGAGCCGCGGATGGACTTGATGAGGGCGCTCGCCACGTCGTAGTGCTGGTCGCCGTCGCGGTCGTACGTCACGGCCGCGCGGTCGACGGTCTCCTCCAGGGTCTGGAGGGTGATCTCCGGCTCGCCCTTGTCGAGCGCCGCGCCGGCGGCGGCCTCCAGGGCGGTCAGGGCGCGGCGGGCATCTCCCCCGGCGATGCGCAGCAGGTGCCGCTCGGTGTCCTCGGGGAGGGTGACGGCCTCCTTGAGGCCGCGCTCGTCGGTGAGGGCCCGGCGCAGCAGGCCGCGCAGGTCGTCGTCGGTGAGCGGTTCGAGAGTGAGGAGGAGGGAGCGGGACAGGAGCGGGGAGATCACCGAGAAGTACGGGTTCTCGGTCGTGGCGGCGATCAACGTCACCCAGCGGTTCTCGACGGCCGGGAGCAGGGAGTCCTGCTGGGCCTTGCTGAAGCGGTGGATCTCGTCCAGGAAGAGGACGGTCTCCTTGCCGAAGCCGCCGGTGGCGCGGCGTGCGCCGTCGATGACCGCGCGGACTTCCTTGACGCCCGCGGTGATCGCGGAGAGCTCAACGAAGCGCTTGTTGGTGGCCTTGGAGACGACGTACGCGAGGGTCGTCTTGCCGGTGCCGGGCGGGCCCCAGAGGATCACCGAGGACGGTCCGGCCGGACCGCCGTTCCCCTCGCCGACGAGTCTGCGCAGGGGTGAGCCCGGCTTCAGCAGATGCTGCTGGCCCACGACCTCGTCGAGGGTACGCGGGCGCATCCGTACGGCCAGGGGGCTGCTGGACGGGTCCTTCTCCTGGCGTTCTTCTGCTGCGGCGGTGAACAGGTCGGGCTCCACGTCCAAAACCCTATGTCACGCCACTGACAATCCCCGCAGGGCTGTCAGCTGGTCCAGAAGTCCCACCAGCGGGTCAGGATCAGCATCCCGATGATCCCGATGTGCACGACGGGCAGGACCCAGGTGAACTCGCCGAAGAAGCTCTTCAGCCAGCGCGGGGCGGGCAGGAAGTCGTTGCGGATGCTCGACGAGGTCACGTACCAGAACATGATGATCGTGGCGACCCAGGCCAGCGAGCACCACAGGCACAGCGAGTTGATCCGGTACAGCGACTGGAACTGCAGCCAGGTGCAGAATCCGACGCCGAAGAGGGTGCCGGCGTTGAAGGTCAGCCAGTACCAGCGCGGGTAGGCGGCCCGCGCGAGCAGACTCATCCCGACGCAGATCACGATGCCGTACGCCACCAGGCCGAGCATCGGGTTGGGGAACCCGAAGGCCGCGGCCTGCTTGCTCTTCATGATGTTGCCGCAGGAGACGACCGGGTTCAGGCTGCATCCCGGCACGAAGTTCGGGTTCTCCAGCAGCTTGAACTTGTCGATCGTGATGACCCACGCGGCGAGCAGACCGGCCGCACCGGTGATCACGAGCAGTACGGCGAGCGCACGGCTGCCGCCGACCGTCCGGGGACCGTCGGAGCGTTCCTGGTCGATGGAGACGTCCTTGACTGTCGTCTTGCTCATCACGCCGTTTCCGTAGTCTCGAAGGGCCTGCGGGCAACCGACATTGTGCCGCACCCACATGTGTGTCCACCGTTCGATGGACATAAGGAGGTACGCACGGTCGTCGCGGAGCGTTCGGTTCGGCGGCAGGCTCGTCGGCATGACAACACACGCGAACGAACTCGCGGTGGACGTACGGGGGCTGCGCAAGCAGTACGGGGACGTGACCGCCGTCGACGGCATCGATCTCGGCATCCGCCGCGGCGAGGTGTTCGGCCTGCTCGGACCCAATGGCGCGGGCAAGAGCACCACGGTGGAGATCCTCCAGGGCAACCGCGGGCGGGACGCGGGCGAGGTGTCCGTGCTCGGCGCGGACCCGGCGACGGGCACACGCGCGTGGCGCTCGCGGATCGGCATCGTCTGGCAGGACGAATCGGCGCCCGCGGAGTTGACGGTCGAGGAGACCGTACGGCACTTCGCCCGCTACTACCCGCGGCCCCGCGACCCGGAGGAGGTCATCGGGCTCGTCGGTCTGGAGGCGAAGGCGGGCAGCCGCATCAAGGCGCTCTCGGGCGGCCAGCGCAGGCGTCTGGACGTGGCGCTCGGGGTGATCGGCGGCCCCGAGCTGCTGCTCCTGGACGAACCGACGACCGGTTTCGACCCGGCCGCCCGCCGCCAGTTCTGGGACCTGATCCGGAAGCTGGCCGACGAGGGCACGACCATCCTGCTCACCACGCACTACCTGGAGGAGGCGGAAGCGCTGGCGCACCGGCTCGCGGTCGTCGCGCGGGGCCGCGTCGTCGCGGAAGGCGAACCCGCCGCGCTCCGCGAGCGCTTCGGCACCGAGGCGACCGTCGAGTGGACGGAGGCCGACGGCACGACGCGCAGCGAGCGCACGGACACCCCCACGCGCACGGTCGCGGAGCTCACCCGCCGCTTCGACGGCGAGATACCCGGGCTGAGTGTGACCCGCCCGACCCTGGAGGACGTCTACCTCCGTCTGACCGGACAGGAGAACGCGCGATGACCCTGACGACCGTACGCGTCCGCGGCGAGGCCTCCTCCGTGCGGCTGCCCGGAGCCTGGGGCCTCGGCCTGCGGCGGGGCGCCCTGGAGATCAAGCAGTTCTTCCGTCAGCGCGACCAGGTGGTGTTCACCTTCGCCTTCCCCGTCGTCTTCCTCTTCCTCTTCGCGTCGATCTTCAAGGACGACGTGCGGGGCGCGGGCATCACCGCCTCCCAGTTGTACGTCCCCGCGATGATGGCCGCGGGCATCATGTCCACCAGCTTCCAGTCCCTCGGCATCTCCATCGCCATCGAACGGGACGAGAAGGTGCTGCGGCGGCTGCGCGGCACTCCGATGCCACCGGCCGCGTACTTCCTGGGCAAGATCTGGCTGGTCCTGGTCACCGGCCTCATGGAAACGGCGATCCTGCTCGTCGTCGGCACGACGCTGTACGACGTGAAGCTGCCCTCGGATCCCGCCAAGTGGGCCGACTTCGCCTGGATCTTCGTCCTGGGCCTGACGGCCTGCGCCCTGCTCGGCATCGCGATCAGCTCGGTGCCGAAGTCCGGCAAGAGCGCCACGTCCGTCGTCGTACTCCCCTTCCTCGTGCTGCAGTTCATCTCCGGGGTCTACATCGCCATCGACACGATCCCCGACTGGATGCTGAACATCGGCGCCCTGTTCCCGCTGAAGTGGATGTGCCAGGGGCTGCGCGGGGTGTTCCTGCCCGAGTCGGCGAAGGTCCTGGAGCAGGCGGGCGGCTGGGAGTTCGGGCGGATCGCCCTGGTGCTGGGTGCCTGGTGCGTCGGAGGATTGCTGCTGTGTCTGCTGACCTTCCGCTGGAAGAACCGCCGCGACGGATGACCGAACGGATCGCCGGACCCGACGGCGCGAAGAGCTCGTACACCTGGGACCGCTCCTTCCGGCTCTGGGACTCGTACTTCGCGGTCGTGTGCGTGGCCACCCTGGTGTTCGTGCTCGGCACGGGGCATCCGGGGTGGCCCCTGCGCCTCGTCTCGGCGGCGCTGCTGGTGGCGCTGGTTCCCTGGTACGTGCTGGTGGGGCGGCCCGTCCTCGGCGCCGACCCGCCCGACGAACGCCGAGCCCTCGGCTATCTCGCGGGCGCGATCGTGCTGTTCCTGCCGTCGGGGATCCTCGTCGGTGAGACCCGGCTGATGGCCTTCGCGCTCGTCCCCCAGTGCTTCATGGCGCTGCGGCTGCGCTGGGCGCTGGCGGCCGTGACGGTCATCAACATCGCGCCGGTGGCGGGTTGGGCGCTGCTGTGGTGGCCGAGCGGCCAGGACGTCTTCTTCAACTCGCTCTTCGGCGTGGTCACCCTCGTCTTCTCGGCGGCCTTCGGCAACTGGACCATCCGCATCATCGAGCAGAGCCAGGAACGGGCCGAGCTGATCGCCGAACTGGACGCCAGTCGCCACGAGCTCTCCCGGCTCTCGTCGGCGCACGGCGCGCTGGCCGAGCGGGAGCGGCTCTCCCGGGAGATCCACGACACGCTCGCGCAGGGCTTCACCAGCCTGCTGATGCTGGTGCAGGCGGTCGAGGCCGAACTCGACCACGACGTCCCGCAGGCCCGCCGCCACCTGTCCCTGATGGCGGAGACGGCCCGGCAGAACCTCGCCGAGGCGCGGGCCCTGGTCGCCGGGGGCGCGCCCGCCGATCTCGACGGGGCCTCGCTGCCCGACGCGCTGCGCCGGCTGGCCGCGCGCCACGAGGCGACGGTCGACGTCACCGGCCCCGTGCGCGCGCTGCCCGCCGGGCCCGAGGTCGTGGTCCTGCGTTCCTGCCAGGAGGCGCTCGCCAACGCCCGTAAACACGCGGGGAGTTCGTCGACGATCGCGGTCGCCCTGACGTACGCCCACGATGCGCTGACGCTCTCCGTACGGGACGACGGCCCCGGCTTCGACCCCGCCGCGCCGGTCGACGGCTACGGTCTGACCGGGTTGCGTGCCCGGGCCGCGGAAGTGGGCGGCAGGGCCCGGGTGCGCAGCGCGCCCGGCGAGGGCACGACCATCACCGTGTGTCTGCCCGTTCCAAGGAGTGACTCGTGATCCGCATCGTCCTGGCCGACGACCATCCCGTCGTACGGGAAGGACTGCGCGCGATGCTCAGCGCCGAGCCCGACCTCGATGTGATCGCCGACGCGTCGAACGGCCCGCAGGCGGAGGCGCTGGCGGCCGAACTCCGGCCGGACATCGTCCTGATGGACCTGCGGATGCCGGGCGGCGGGGGTGTCGACTCGATCGTGCGGATGACCGAGGCGGGGTTGGGCTGCCGGGTCATCGTGCTGACGACGTACGAGACGGACCGGGACATTCTGCGGGCGGTCGAGGCCGGAGCCGCGGGCTATCTCCTGAAGGACCTCCCTCGCGCCGAACTCGCCGACGCCGTCCGCTCCGCCGCGCGCGGCGAGACCGTGCTGGCCCCGTCCGTCGCCGCCCGACTCGTCGACCAGCTCCGTACCAAGCCGGAGCGGCCGAGGTTGTCCGAGCGTGAGACGGCGGTGCTGCGGCTGGTGGCGGAGGGCTGCACGAACGCCGAGATCGGGCGCCGTCTGTTCATCGGCGAGTCCACCGTGAAGACCCACCTGCTGCGGGCCTTCACCAAACTGGGGGTGGACGACCGAACAGCGGCGGTGACGAGCGCGATGCGCTTCGGCCTACTGGACTGACCCCGGCCCCGAGACTTTCGGGGCCCGGGGATCCCGGGCGCAGCCCCGGCCCAAGGGGCGCGGGGAACTGCGCGACCAGCCCCCACCCGCCCGCAGGCAAGGAACAAACCCGGGGGCCTGGGGGCGGAGCCCCCAGGTTCGGGAAGGGACGGGTAGGGGCGGCGGGGGCGAGAAAACCGGTTCTCAGCCCAGGCGCGTCTCGAGCTCCGCCACGATCTCGTTCACCCCGACCGCCACCTGCTCACCGGACTCCATGTCCTTGAGCTGCACCACGCCCTCGGCGAGATCCCGCTCACCGGCGACGATCGTGTACCGCGCCCCCGACCGGTTCGCGTTCTTCATCGCCCCCTTGAGCCCCTTGGACCCGTAGGAGAAGTCGGCGGCGATACCGAGCTTGCGCAGCTCGGTCATCTTGGCGAAGAGCACCCGCCGGGCCTCCTCACCGAGCGGAACGGCGAACACGCTCGTGGCCGCGGGGAGTTCGAGCGAGACACCCTCCGCCTCCAGCGCGAGCACCGTGCGGTCGACACCGAGCGCCCAGCCCACCGAAGGCAGCGCGGGCCCGCCGATCATCTCGGACAGCCCGTCGTAGCGCCCGCCGCCGCCCACCGCGGACTGGGAGCCCAGACCGTCGTGGACGAACTCGAAGGTGGTCCGCGTGTAGTAGTCCAGGCCGCGCACCAGCTTGGGGTCGTCCTCGAAGGCAACCCCCGCCTCCGTGATCAGCTCGCGCACCTCCTCGTGGTACGCCTTGCACGCGTCGCAGAGGTAGTCACGGAGCAACGGCGCGCCCACCAGCTGCTTCTGCACGTCGTCGCGCTTGTCGTCGAGGACCCGGAGGGGGTTGATCTCGGAGCGGCGCAGCGTGTCCTCGTCCAGGTCGAGGCCGCGCAGGAAGTCCTGCAGGGCGGCCCGGTACACCGGACGGCACTCCTGGTCGCCCAGCGAGTTCAGCAGGATGCGGAAGTCCCGCAGCCCCAGCGACCGGTACGCCTGGTCCGCCAGGATGATCAGCTCGGCGTCGAGCGCCGGGTCCTCCGCACCGATCGCCTCGGCGCCGACCTGCGAGAAGTGGCGGTAACGGCCCTTCTGGGGACGCTCGTAGCGGTAGTAGGAGCCCGAGTACCAGAGCTTGACGGGGAGGTTGCCGGCCTTGTGCAGGTTGGCCTCCAGCGCGGCGCGCAGTACGGAGGCCGTGCCCTCGGGGCGCAGGGCGAGCTGGTCGCCGCCCTTGGTCTCGAAGGCGTACATCTCCTTGGTCACGATGTCGGTGGACTCACCGACCCCGCGCGCGAAGAGCTCGACGTTCTCGAAGCCGGGCGTCTCGATGTAGCCGTAGCCGGAGTTGCGCAGCGGCGCGGCGATCGCCTCGCGCACGGCGAGGTACTTGGCGCTCTCCGGCGGGATCAGGTCGTACGTGCCCTTGGGGGCCTTGAAGGTGCTCACGAAGGTCTCTCGTCACATTCCTCGTCGGGGAGCGGGTTCGGCGCCGCGCGCTTGGCGGTCCGCCGCCACCTGCCGCAGATACGGGTTGGTGGCGCGCTCCTGGCCGATGGTCGTCTGGGGGCCGTGGCCGGACAGCACCACGGTCGAGTCGTCGAGCGGCAGGCACACACGGGCCAGCGAGCCGAGCATCTCGTCCATGTCACCGCCGGGCAGGTCGGTGCGTCCGATGGAGCCGGCGAAGAGCAGATCGCCCGAGAAGAAGACCGACGGAATGTCTGATCCGTCGCGGGCTTCGGGCATCTGGAAGGTCACCGACCCCCTCGTATGGCCGGGCGCGTGCGCGACGGACAGCTCCAGACCGGCCAGCTCCAGCCGCGTGCCGTCGGTGAGCGTCCGCACGTCGTCCGGCTCACCCACGGTCAGCTCGCCCATCAGCGGCATGCCGATGGACCGGCCGAGCGCCCGCTCCGGGTCGCTCATCATGTACCGGTCGTCGGGGTGGATCCAGGCCGGTACGTCGTGGGCACCGCAGACGGGCACGACCGAGGCCACGTGGTCGATGTGGCCGTGGGTGAGGACGACGGCGACGGGCTTGAGCCGATGCTTCTTGAGTGCGTCCTCGACTCCCTGGGCGGCCTGATGGCCCGGGTCGATGATCACGCACTCCTCACCGGCGGCGGGGGCGACCAGGTAACAGTTGGTGCCCCAGGCCCCGGCGGGGAACCCGGCAATGAGCACGATCGTCCTTCGTGGTGGCGTACGCGTGATGCCGTACGGGGTGGGTGGCTGTGGATCAGAGCCTACCGGCGCTGCCGATTCCTCAGCTAACCCATATACGGTACGGGGCACACGCAGGCGGTCGGCTCACAAGACGCACGCGTCCCACTTGACGTACGAGACGCATGAGGAGATAACCCGGTGGTCACCCAGGAACAGCGGCGGCGTCAGCTCGCCCGGGAGAAGTTCTTGCGGCAGCAGCAGCGGCGTACGGCCGCGCGGCGCAAGTCACACATGCGCAACACGGTGGTCGCGTCGGTCCTCGGCGTGATCGTCGTCGGCGGTGTGGTGTCGTACGCGACCGGGCTCTTCAAGAACGACGGCAAGAAGGCCAACGCGGGCGCGGAGGTCACGCCGAGCGCCTCCCCGACCAGCAAGGCGCCGGACCCGTGCGCCAAGCCCGCCGAAGGCGCGGTGAAGTCGCTGAGCTGGAAGACGGAGCCGGCGATGGCCATCGACACGTCGGCGGCCTACACGATGAAGCTGGCGACGACCTGCGGCGACATAGACGTCGCGCTGAAGACGGCCGCGGCCCCGCACACGGTGAACTCGTTCGACTTCCTCGCGGGCAAGGGGTTCTTCGACCACACCAAGTGCCACCGGCTCACCACGAACGGCATCTACGTGCTGCAGTGCGGTGACCCGAAGGCCACCGGCAGCGGCGGTCCGGGGTACACGATCCCGGACGAGAACCTGAAGGACACCAGCCTCAAGGGCGGCGTCTACCCGGCGGGCACGATCGCGATGGCCAACACGGGCCAGAAGCACACCGGTGGCAGCCAGTTCTTCCTCGTGTACCAGGACAGTCAGCTACCGGCCAGCTACACACCGTTCGGAACTATTTCCAAGTCCGGCCTCACGGTCCTCAAGAAGATCGCCGCGGCCGGAGAGAGCACAGGCCAGGGCGACGGGGCGCCCAACGCGACGGTCGTGATCAACAAACTGACCGTGACGAAATCCTGACCGTCAACTGCGAAATTTCGGTCGCGCTGGATGCGGACAGCCGCCGGGCTGGTCGCCTATGTTGGCCGTGACGAAACTGTGGACGATGCCCAGGGGCGCTGAAGCCCCTCGCAGGCATCATGTGGAGGAGGCGCTGTGAGCAGCGACCCGTGGGGCCGCGTCGACGAGACGGGGACCGTGTACGTGCGTACGGCCGACGGCGAGCAGGTCGTCGGTTCCTGGCAGGCCGGCTCCCCTGATGAGGCGCTGGCCTACTTCGAGCGCAAGTACGAAGGCCTGGTTGTCGAGATCGGCCTCCTCGAGCGACGAGTGAAAACCACCGACCTGTCGGCGAAGGACGCCCAGGTCGCGATCGACCATATCCGCGAACAGGTGGACGCCCACCACGCGGTCGGCGATCTGCAGGCGCTGAAGAAGCGGCTGGACAAGCTCGTCGAGACGGTCGACGCGCGCCGTGAGGAGCGCAAGGTCCAGCGTGCGAAGCAGTCCGACGAGGCGCGGCACGCCAAGGAGGCACTGGTCGTCGAGGCGGAGGAGCTGGCGCAGAGCGACCAGTGGCGGGCGGCCGGTGAGCGACTGCGCTCCCTGGTGGACACCTGGAAGGGGCTGCCGCGGCTCGACCGCAAGTCGGACGACGAGCTGTGGCACCGCTTCTCGCACGCGCGCTCGGCGTTCTCCAAGCGCCGCAAGGCGCACTTCGCCTCGCTGGACGCGCAGCGCGAGGACGCCCGCAAGACCAAGGAGAAGCTGGTCGCGGAGGCCGAGTCGCTGTCCGCCTCCACCGACTGGGGTCCGACGGCGGCGCGTTACCGCGAGCTGATGGCGGACTGGAAGGCCGCGGGCCGCGCGCAGCGTGAGCACGAGGACGACCTGTGGAACCGCTTCCGCGGCGCCCAGGACGTGTTCTTCGCGGCGCGCAGCTCGGTCTTCGCCGAGCGGGACGCCGAGCAGTCGGAGAACCTGAAGCTCAAGGAGGAGCTGGCCGAGGAGGCCGAGAAGCTCGTCCCGGTGCAGGACCTCAAGGCCGCCCGCGCCGCCTTCCGTTCCATCAACGAGCGCTGGGAGGCCATCGGCCACGTGCCCCGCGACGCCCGCCCGAAGGTCGAGGGCCGGATGCACGCGGTGGAGCGGGCTCTGCAGGAGTCCGAGGAGGCCGAGTGGCGCCGGACCAACCCGGAGGCACGCGCGCGTGCCGAGGGTCTGACCGGTCAGCTGCAGGCCGCCGTGGACAAGCTCCAGGGCCAGATCGAGACGGCGCGCGCCGCGGGCAACACCTCGAGGGCCGACAAGCTCCAGAAGGAGCTCGATGGCCGTCAGGCGCTGCTGGACCAGGCGTTGAAGGGTCTCCAGGAGTTCGGCGGCTGAGGCGGCCGAGGCGGCTGGGTTTTCCCGCCACTACGTAGAAGGGGCTCCCGTACGGTGCGTACGGGAGCCCCTCTACGTAGTGGGCCGTTGATGGGCCGGGGACGTCAGGATCCGTCGGAGGGCCTGCGCGCCGAGGTCACCCGGTACACGTCGTACACGCCCTCCACGCCCCTGACCGCCTTCAGGACGTGCCCCAGGTGCTTGGGGTCACCCATCTCGAAGGTGAAGCGAGAGGTGGCGACGCGGTCGCGGGAGGTCTGGACGGCCGCGGACAGGATGTTGACGTGCTGGTCGGACAGGACGCGGGTGACGTCCGACAGGAGCCGGGAGCGGTCCAGGGCCTCGACCTGGATGGCCACCAGGAAGACCGAGGACTGGGTGGGGGCCCACTCGACCTCGAGGATGCGCTCGGGCTCGCGGGAGAGCGAGTCGACGTTGACGCAGTCGCTGCGGTGCACCGATACGCCGCTGCCGCGGGTGACGAAGCCGATGATCGGGTCGCCGGGGACGGGCGTACAACAGCGGGCGAGCTTGACCCACACGTCCTCGACGCCCTTGACGACGACACCCGGGTCGGCGTTGGAGCGGCGCTTGCGGCCACGCCCGCGCGCGGGCGGAACGCTCTCGTCGATCTCCTCGGTGGCCGCCTCCTCGCCGCCGAGGGCCTGCACCAGCTTCTGCACGACGCTCTGCGCGGTGACATGGCCCTCTCCGATCGCCGCGTACAGCGAGGAGATGTCGGGGTAGCGCATCTCGTGCGCGAGGGTGACCAGGGAGTCGCCGGTGAGGATGCGCTGGATCGGCAGGTTCTGCTTGCGCATCGCCCGGGCGATGGCGTCCTTGCCCTGCTCGATGGCCTCGTCGCGGCGCTCCTTGGAGAACCAGGCGCGGATCTTGTTGCGGGCGCGCGGGGACTTCACGAAGCCCAGCCAGTCGCGGGAGGGGCCCGCACCGGCCGCCTTGGAGGTGAAGACCTCCACCAAGTCGCCGTTGTCCAGGGTGGATTCGAGCGGGACGAGGCGTCCGTTGACCCGTGCGCCTATCGTCCGGTGGCCGACCTCCGTGTGGACCGCGTACGCGAAGTCCACCGGTGTCGCGCCGGCCGGGAGCGCTATGACGTCACCCTTGGGCGTGAAGACGAAGACCTCGTTGCGGGACAGGTCGAAGCGCAGGGACTCCAGGAACTCGCTCGGGTCCTCGGTCTCCTTCTGCCAGTCGAGCAACTGGCGCAGCCACGCCATGTCGTTGACGGTGTCCTGCCCCGCGCTGCCCTTGGCCGCCCGGGGCACGTCGGTGCGGATCTTGGAGGAACCGGCGACGGTCTCCTGCTTGTACTTCCAGTGCGCGGCGATGCCGTACTCGGCACGGCGGTGCATGTCGAACGTGCGGATCTGGAGTTCGACCGGCTTGCCGTTGGGCCCGATGACCGTCGTGTGCAGCGACTGGTACATGTTGAACTTGGGCATCGCGATGTAGTCCTTGAACCGGCCGGGGACCGGGTTCCATCGCGCGTGCACGGTGCCGAGGGCCGCGTAGCAGTCGCGGACGGTGTCCACGAGGACGCGGATGCCCACCAGGTCGTAGATCTCCGCGAAGTCACGGCCTCGTACGATCATCTTCTGGTAGACGGAGTAGTAGTGCTTCGGGCGGCCGGTGACCGTCGCCTTGATGCGGGCGGCGCGCAGGTCCGCCTGGACCTCGTCGGTCACTATGGCGAGGTATTCGTCGCGCTTGGGGGCGCGCTCGGCGACCAGGCGCACGATCTCGTCGTACATCTTGGGGTAGAGGATCGCGAACGCGAGGTCCTCCAGCTCCCACTTGATGGTGTTCATGCCCAGGCGGTGGGCGAGCGGCGCGTAGATCTCCAGGGTCTCGCGCGCCTTCTTCTCCTGCTTCTCGCGCTTGAGGTAGCGCATGGTGCGCATGTTGTGCAGACGGTCGGCGAGCTTGATGACCAGGACGCGGGGGTCCTTGGCCATGGCGACGACCATCTTGCGGACCGTCTCGGCCTGCGCGGCCTCGCCGAACTTGACCTTGTCGAGCTTGGTGACGCCGTCGACGAGCAGGCCGACCTGGTCGCCGAAGTCGCGCCTGAGCGTGTCCAGGCCGTACTCGGTGTCCTCGACGGTGTCGTGCAGGAGACCGGCCATCAGCGTGGCCGGGTCCATGCCCAGCTCGGCGAGGATCGTCGTGACGGCGAGCGGGTGCGTGATGTACGGGTCGCCGCTCTTGCGCTTCTGACCGCGGTGCCAGCGCTCGGCGACCTGGTAGGCCTTCTCGATCTGCCGCAGCGTCGACGTCTCGATCTTCGGGTCGTTGCTGCGCACTATCCGCAGCAACGGCTCCAGGACCGGGTTGTACGGGTTCGAACGCTGCACGCCGAGCCGGGCCAGGCGGGCGCGGACGCGGTTGGAGGAGGAGCTGGGGCGGCCGGACGGAGCGGCGGCGGAACGGACCGCCGGAGTCTTCGCGGGGCGCTCGGAAGGGGCCGGCTTGGGGCGTGGCTGCTCGGCCGCCTTGCCGTCGGGCGCGGACTGGGCGTGCTCGACCGGCCCGCTCGTGGCGTTCTTGGCGGGCGTCGCCGCGGGGGCCGAGGCAGTCTCGGGCTTGGCGGCGGTGAGTGGCTGGGCCTCGTCTGGCAAGAGGGCTCCTCGTGCGCGTTCCGGGTCCCCCGGTCAGGCTCCGGAAACCCCATGGTAGCGATCCTGGGCACCGGGCTCGCTTTCGGCCGCTGGGACGGCCTCGTACAGAAGGAACGCGAGAGGCGGGCTCCGGATTCCTCCGGGCCCGCCTCCACGGTGTCCTACGGGTGTCTCAGGGCCTTCCCAGGCCTTTCCCGGGGCTTTCCCCGAGGTGTCGCGAACGCGGCCCTCAGACCTTGAGGAGCGCCTCCAGCGGAGCGCCCGCGAGAGCCGGCTCCAGACGGCCACGGCCGCCGAGGAACCCGAGCTCCATCAGCACGGCGACGCCCGCGACCTCGGCGCCCGCCCGGCGGATGAGCCGGAGCGAGGCCTCGGCGGTGCCGCCGGTGGCGAGGACGTCGTCGACGACCAGTATCCGGTCGGCCGCGGTCAGGTCCTCGGCGTGCACCTCGATCTCGGCCGAGCCGTACTCCAGGTCGTACGCCTGCGACAGGGTCGCTCCGGGGAGCTTGCCCGCCTTGCGTACGGGGATGAAGCCGATCCCGGCGCGGACGGCGACCGGGGCGCCGAGGATGAAGCCACGGGCCTCCAGACCGACGATCTTCGTGGCCTCGGCGCGCACGGCGATCTCCGCCAGGGCGTCGGTGAGCGCCGTGAAGGCCGCCGGGTCCGCCAGGAGCGGGGTGATGTCCTTGAACATCACACCCGGCTCCGGGTAGTCGGCCACGTCGCGGATACGGCTGAGCAGCAGCGTCGTGATGTCCGTGAGCTCGGTCATCGGCGCTTCCCCGAGGGTCGGCCGCGACCGCGGTTGCGGGACGCGGGCTGGTTGCGCGGGCCGACGACCATGGGCGCGTCGTCCTCCGGCTCGTCGTCCAGCATCACGTCGGAGACCTCGGTCTCCAGGGGCTCGCCCTTGGCGGCGGCCTGGGCCCGCTTGGCCAGGACGCGCTTCCTGAGGGCCTTCATCTGCGGCTCGCGCTCCTTGAGGTCGGCGACGAGCGGCGTGGCGATGAAGATCGAGGAGTACGCACCGGCCGCGAGGCCGACGAACAGCGACAGCGAGATGTCGTTGAGCATGCCCGCGCCGAGGACACCGCCACCGATGAACAGCAGGCCGGCGACCGGCAGCAGCGCGACCACCGTGGTGTTGATCGAACGGACCAGGGTGCCGTTGATCGAGCGGTCGGCGATCTCGCTGTACGTGTAGCGGGTCTGCTTGGTGATGTCCTTCGTCTGCTCCTTGAGGCTGTCGAAGACGACGACCGTGTCGTAGAGCGAGTAACCGAGGATGGTGAGCAGACCGATCACGGTGCCCGGGGTGACCTCGAAGCCGACCAGGGCGTAGATGCCGACCGTGATCGTGATGTCGTGGATCAGGGCCACCAGCGCGGCCACGGCCATGCGCCACTCGAACGCGATCGCCAGGTAGATCACGACGAGGACCATGAAGATCGCCAGGCCCTCCCAGGCCTTGTTGGCGATCTGGTCACCCCAGCTGGGGCCGACCAGGTCCGCGTTGATCGACTCCGTGTTGACGTTCAGGTCCTTGGCGAGCTCGTCCTTGATCTTGTCGGACTTGTCCGTGTCGATGCCGGCGACCTGGATGCGCAGTCCGCCGTTGCCGAGCTTCTGGACGACCGCGTCGTGGCCGGACGAGTTCTGCGCGAACGTCTCGGCCTGGGCCACCGAGACGCTGGTCTTCCCGGTGGTGAAGACGGCCCCGCCCTGGAACTCGATGCCCATGTTCAGGCCGCGCACCGTCAGGCCGAGGATGGCCGTGATGGTGATCAGGATCGAGATGCCGTACCAGATCTTGCGCTTGCCGACGAAGTCGTAGCCGATCTCGCCGCGGTGGAGCCGGGCGCCGAGGGTGCCGAGTTTCGACATCTCACGCCTCCTTCGGGTCGACGGGGGCGGAGGGACGGCGCGTACGACGCAGCGGTGGTTTGGCGCCCAGGGCCTTGGGGTCGAGGCCGGACCACTTGCTGCCGCTCGCGTAGAACTTCCGGCGGGCGAGGAGCGTCATCAGCGGCTTGGTGAAGAAGAACACGACGACCACGTCGAGCACCGTGGTCAGACCGAGCGTGAACGCGAAGCCCTGGACCTTGCCGACGGTGACGATGAAGAGCACCGCGGCGGCGAGGAACGACACGAAGTCGGAGACCAGGATGGTGCGCCGGGCGCGCGGCCAGGCACGCTCGACGGCCGGGCGCAGGGAGCGGCCCTCGCGGATCTCGTCCCGGATGCGTTCGAAGAACACGATGAACGAGTCCGCTGTGATTCCGATCGCGACGATCGCACCACAGACCGCGGGGAGGTTCAGCGCGAAGCCGATGGTGGGACCGAGCAGCGCCATGATCACGTACGTGAGGGCACCCGAGACCAGCAGCGAGGGAATGGCGATGATCGACAGGCCCCGGTAGTAGACCACCAGGTAGATGACGACCAGGCCGAGGCCGATGGCGCCCGCGATCAGACCGGCGTGCAGCTGCTCGCCGCCGAGCGCGGCGGTCACCGTGGTGACGCTCGACTCCTTGAAGTCGAGCGGCAGCGAGCCGTACTTCAGCATGTTCGCCAGGCCCTGCGCCTCGGTCTGGTCGAAGCTGCCGGAGATCTCCGCACTGCCGCCGGTCAGCGCCTGCTGGACGAACGGGTCGGAGACGACATCACCGTCGAGGACGATCGCGAACTGGTTCTGCGGGGACTGGTTCTTCGCGAGCTTGCCGGTGATGTCGGCGAACTTCTTGGAGCCACCGGAGGTGAACTCCATGGTGACCTTCCAGCCCGCCGCGCTCTGGGTGTCGAAGACGGCCGAGGCGCTCTTGATGTCCGTGCCCCTGACCTCGGCGGGGCCGAGGACGTACTTCTGCCACTGGCCCGAGGAGTTCTTGCCGCACGCCACGGTGGGGTCGCTGGCCTTGGCGCCTTCGCCTGCCTTGGCGCGCTGCGCCTTGTCCGTGCAGTCGAGCGCGGTGTACTGGGCCTGGAGCTTGGTGGCCGCGGCACTGGCGCTCGCGTTCGCCGACGGCGAGGCGCTGGAGGAGGCCGAGGGGCTGGCCGAGGAGCTCGCGGAGCTGCTCGCGGACGGCGTGGAGCCCGCCTTCAGGGCGTCGGTGACCGCACGGCCCTGGGAGGTGGCGGAGGACGTCGGGCTCGCGGAGCTCGACGAGGTCGCCTTCTCGGTGGCCTTGTCCGTGGCCTTCGAGGAGGAGCTGCTCGAGGCGCTGGGCGACGGGCTGGCCGACGCGGCCGAACCGGAGACCTCGGTGGCCAGGACCGGACGGAAGTAGAGCTTCGCGGTGGTGCCGACCTGGTCCCGGGCTTCCTTGGAGTTCGTGCCCTTGGGGATGTTGACAATGATGTTGTCGGATCCCTGGGTCTGCACCTCGGCCTCAGAGACGCCGAGACCGTTGACACGGCGGTTCATGATGTCGACCGCGGTGTTCATGTTGGTCTGGTTGATCGCGTTCGGCTGGCCCGGCTCGTTCTTCGCCGTGAGCGTGATGCTCGTGCCGCCGGCGAGGTCGATGCCGAGACGCGGGGTGGGATGCCCGGAGAGGAACATCCCCCCCGTGAGCGCCGCGATGGCGATCAGGATGAAGGCCAGCGAGCGCCCCGGCCTGCTCTGGGCGCTCGCGCTCCGGCCCTTCTTCGGTGCTGCCACCTTCTCGTACTCCCTCTCGGGCCGCCGTGCGCGGGGTCAGCGCGGGGGCGGCCATGACATGGTGTCGGGATTCCGTGCGAAAACGCAGGTCCCGGAGGTGCGGAGCGCAAGCGGATCGCGCCGCGTCCCCGGGGCGTGACTACTTCGCGTCGGACTCGCCGTCGGTCTTCTTCGGCTCTGCTTCGTCGGCCTCGTCGGCCTTCGCCTCGGCGGGCTTGTCGGACGGCTCGGCGGCCACGTCCTTCTTGCCGAGGTCGAGGGGCTTGTCGTCGGAGGCGTCGGAAGAGGCGTCGGCGGCGGGCTCGTCGGTCTCGGTGAGGGAGGAGGCGTCGTCGGGGACGACCGACCCGTCCGCGTCCAGGTCGTGCTCGGCGCCGTGGACGATGCGGTTGTACTCCTCGTCGGAGAGCACGGCGCCGATCGCGTTCTTCGCAAACAGCAGGTCGACGCCCGGGCCGGCGTCAAGGAGGACCGAGTCCTCGTTGACCTCCTTGACAGTGGCGTACATGCCACCGATCGTGCGCACGCCGGAGCCGGGCTGCATCTCATTGCGCATGGAAGCGGCCTGCTGCTGCTTCTTCTTGGCCGACCGGGTCATCAGGAACATGGCCCCGATGAGCACGATGAACGGGAGGAGGGTCACGAGACTCACGGGTCGGAACTTCCTTCTTCGACCGCGATGGTGAGCGGCCTGCTGGATGGGGGTATGTATGCCGTCGACAAGGGCGGCATCGGCGGAGTCTAAGCGAGTCCGCACTCAGGGAACAACGCTCAGCATGGCACCGGGGTTCCTGACCCCGCGAGTGCGCGCGCCGTCACGCCCCGAACAGGTCCCCTTGTCCGTTTCCCCCCATGGACTGGCGCGGCGGCGTCAGACCGAGATGAGCCCATGCGGCCGGGGTCGCCACCCGGCCGCGCGGCGTACGGGCGAGCAGTCCCTCCCGTACGAGGAAGGGCTCGGCCACCTCCTCGACGGTCTCGCGCTCCTCCCCCACCGCGACCGCGAGCGTGGACAGACCGACCGGGCCGCCGCCGAACAGCTTGAGCAGTGCCTCCAGAACACCGCGGTCGAGCCGGTCGAGGCCACGGGCGTCGACCTCGTAGACCTTGAGCGCGGCCGCGGCGATCTCGCGGGTGATGATCCCGTCCGCCTTGACCTGCGCGTAGTCCCGGACGCGGCGCAGCAGACGGTTGGCGATACGGGGCGTGCCGCGGGAGCGCCCCGCGATCTCGGCGGCGCCTTCCGAGCCGATCTCCACGTCGAGGAGATGCGCGGAACGGTGGATGACGCGCTGGAGCTCCGCGGGCTCGTAGAACTCCATGTGCGCGGTGAAGCCGAAGCGGTCGCGCAGCGGGGGCGGCAGCAGACCGGCGCGCGTGGTGGCGCCGACCAGCGTGAACGGCGGCAGCTCCAGTGGGATCGCGGTGGCGCCGGGGCCCTTGCCGACGATCACGTCGACGCGGAAGTCCTCCATCGCCATGTAGAGCATCTCCTCGGCGGGCCGGGACATGCGGTGGATCTCGTCGAGGAACAGCACCTCGCCCTCCTGGAGCGAGGAGAGGATCGCCGCCAGATCACCGGCGTGCTGGATGGCGGGGCCGCTGGTGATGCGGATGGGGGCGCCCATCTCGGCGGCGATGATCATCGAGAGGGTGGTCTTGCCGAGGCCGGGGGCGCCGGAGAGCAGCACGTGGTCGGCGGTGGCGCCGCGCGCGCGGGCGGCGCGCAGGACGAGGTCGAGCTGCTCGCGGACCTTCTCCTGGCCGATGAACTCGTCCAGGTCCTTGGGGCGCAGGGCCGCCTCGACGGCCTGGTCCTCACGGTCGGCGGACGCGCCGACGAGCCGCTCGGCGTCGCTCTCGTCGGTCGTGTCGTCCCAGTTCACTGAAGTTCTCCTAGCCGTGGCATGCCGGCTGTGTCATCCGGCCGGGGGTCCGGGGACGCTCCCCGGGAAGACACAGCGTGCATGTGTGCCTCGCGGTCTGGTGGTCGGGGGCCGGCGGTTCAGCGGGCGCGGTTGAGGCTCTGGAGGGCCGCCTTCAGCAGCAGGCCCACCTGGGGTGCGCCCTCGGCGGCCTCGGCCTGCGGGGCGACGGCGGAGACGGCCTCGTCGGCCTCGCGCGTCGCGTACCCGAGGCCGATCAGCGCGGCGTGCAGTTGGTCGCGCCAGCCGGTGCTGACCGGGGTGCCGATGCCGGTGCTCGTGCCGAGGGGCTCGCCGAGCCGGTCCTTGAGCTCCAGCAGGAGCTTCTGGGCTCCCCTCTTGCCGATGCCGGGTACGGCCGTGAGCGTCTTCTCGTCACCCGTGGCGATCGCGCGGCGCAGGGCGTCGGGCGAGTGCGTGGCGAGCATGGCCTGCGCGAGGCGTGGGCCGACACCGCTGGCGGTCTGGAGCAGCTCGAAGGTTCCGCGCTCGTCGTCGTCCGCGAAGCCGTACAGCGTCAGGGAGTCCTCGCGCACGACGAGGGAGGTGGCGAGCTTGGTCTGCTGTCCCATCCGGAGCCCGGAGAGCGTATTGGGCGAGCACTGGACGGCGATGCCGATGCCGCCGACCTCGACGACCGCGGAGTCCGGGGCGAGGGCGGCGACCGGGCCGCTGACGAAGGCGATCATGCGGTACGGCCTTTCGAAGCGTGGTGCGATGCGGGTTTCGACGCGTGCAGGGCGGCGGCCTGCTGGAGCCGGTTCTGCGCGACGGCCTGCTGGAGTCGGTTCTGCGCGGGGGCGCGCCAGATGTGACAGATGGCGAGGGCGAGGGCGTCCGCCGCGTCGGCGGGCCTGGGCGGCGCGTCGAGCCTGAGCAGCCTGGTGACCATGGCACCCACCTGGGCCTTGTCCGCGCGTCCGCTGCCGGTGACGGCGGCCTTGACCTCGCTCGGGGTGTGCAGGGCGACCGTCAGGCCGCGGCGGGCGGCGCAGAGCATGGCGACGGCGCTGGCCTGGGCGGTGCCCATCACCGTCCGCACGTTGTGCTGGCTGAACACCCGCTCCACGGCGACGACTTCGGGCTCGTACTCGTCGAGCCACTGCTCGATGCCCTGCTCGATGGCGACGAGGCGCAGGCCCAACTCGGCGTCCGCCGGAGTGCGTACGACCCCGACGCCGCGCATGGTCAGGGGTCGGCCCGCGACTCCTTCGACCACCCCGACACCGCATCGGGTCAGTCCCGGGTCAACGCCCAGCACCCGCACCCCGAACCCCCCTTTTACGGCTGAGCCGCCGCCGCTCTCGCGGGAGTGGCCGATCGCCGTCGTGGTTCCTCAATTGATGGTCGCGGTCCGCTGGACTGCGATCATCATCCGTCCTCGACAGGCTAACCGCTGCCACTGACAACGACGGCGGGCCGGCAGGACGTGTCCCGCGGGCCCGCCGAAATGAATCCTTGGCGGCTCAGGCGTCGACCTTGGCCATCACGTCGTCGCTCACGTCGAAGTTGGCGAAGACGTTCTGCACGTCGTCGCTGTCCTCCAGGGCGTCGATCAGCTTGAAGATCTTCCGGGCGCCCTCTTCGTCGAGCTCGACCTGCATGGTCGGGACGAAGTTGGCCTCGGCGGAGTCGTAGTCGACGCCGGCGTCCTGGAGGGCCGTGCGGACCGCGACCAGGTCGGTGGCCTCGGAGATGACCTCGAAGGACTCGCCCAGGTCGTTGACCTCTTCGGCACCCGCGTCGAGCACGGCACCCAGGACGTCGTCCTCGGTCAGCTCGCCCTTGGGGACGATGACGACGCCCTTGCGGTTGAAGAGGTACGAGACGGAGCCCGGGTCGGCCATGTTGCCGCCGTTGCGCGTCATGGCGACGCGGACGTCCGAGGCGGCGCGGTTGCGGTTGTCGGTGAGGCACTCGATGAGCACCGCGACACCGTTCGGCCCGTAACCCTCGTACATGATCGTCTCGTAGTCGGCGCCACCGGCCTCGAGACCGGCACCGCGCTTGACCGCGGAGTCGATGTTCTTGTTCGGGACAGAACTCTTCTTGGCCTTCTGAATGGCGTCGAACAGCGTCGGGTTGCCGCCCGGGTCGGCGCCACCGGTGCGGGCCGCGACCTCGATGTTCTTGATCATCTTCGCGAAGAGCTTGCCGCGCTTGGCGTCGATCACGGCCTTCTTGTGCTTCGTCGTAGCCCATTTAGAGTGGCCGGACATCTGCCTGTCTCCTTCGCGTAACCCATCCTGTACGAACTCCCCCAGACCTTGAGGATCTGGGGGACCCCCAGATCCTACAAGGACTCCGGTATCCGGTTCGCGCGCACCATGTCGACGAACAGGCCGTGCACGCGGTGGTCGCCGGTCAGTTCCGGGTGGAACGACGTGGCGAGCGCGGTGCCCTGACGTACGGCGACGATGTGACCCTCGTGCTCAGCGAGCACTTCGGCCGCGGCTCCCACGGACTCGACCCAGGGGGCGCGGATGAAGACGCCCTCTACAGGATCGCCCTCGACGCCCCGGACGTCGACCGCCGCCTCGAAGGACTCGTTCTGACGTCCGAAGGCGTTGCGGCGCACGATCATGTCGATGCCGCCGATCGTCTCCTGGCCCGAGCGCGGGTCGAGGATCTTGTCGGCGAGCATGATCATGCCCGCGCAGGTGCCGTAGACGGGCATGCCTGCGCGCACACGCGCGCGGAGGGGCTCCATCAGTCCGAAGAGGACGGCCAGCTTGGAGATGGTGGTGGACTCGCCGCCGGGGATGACCAGGCCGTCCACCTCGGCGAGCTCCTCGGGACGCCGCACCGGCCTGGCCACGGCGTCGGCCGCGGCCAGGGCGATGAGGTGCTCCCGTACGTCGCCCTGGAGTGCCAGGACGCCTACGACAGGTACGTCAGTCATGTACGTGATGCCTTTGTCCGGTCTCGTGTGTCCGGTCTCTTACCAGCCGCGGTTGGCGTAGCGCTCGGTCTCGGGGAGGGTGTCGCAGTTGATGCCGACCATGGCCTCGCCCAGGTTGCGGGAGGCGTCCGCGATGATCTTCGGGTCGTCGTAGAAGGTGGTCGCCTTCACGATGGCGGCGGCGCGCTTGGCCGGGTCGCCGGACTTGAAGATGCCGGAGCCCACGAAGACGCCCTCGGCACCGAGCTGACGCATGAGAGCGGCGTCGGCGGGGGTCGCGACACCACCGGCGGAGAACAGCACGACCGGGAGCTTGCCGAGCTCGGCGACCTCCTTGACCAGCTCGTACGGGGCGCGCAGGTCCTTGGCGGCGGCGTACAGCTCGTTGTTGTCGAAGCCGCGCAGACGGGCGATCTCGTTCTTGATCTGGCGCAGGTGACGGACGGCCTCGACGACGTTGCCGGTGCCCGCCTCGCCCTTGGAGCGGATCATGGCGGCGCCCTCGGCGATGCGGCGCAGGGCCTCGCCCAGGTTGGTCGCACCGCAGACGAAGGGGGTCGTGAAGGCCCACTTGTCGGAGTGGTTGACCTCGTCGGCCGGGGTGAGGACCTCGGACTCGTCGATGTAGTCGACGCCGAGGGACTGCAGGACCTGGGCCTCGACGAAGTGGCCGATGCGGGACTTGGCCATGACGGGGATGGAGACCGCGTCGATGATCTCCTCGATCATGTTCGGGTCCGACATACGGGCCACGCCGCCGTCCTTGCGGATGTCGGCGGGCACCCGCTCCAGGGCCATGACGGCCACGGCGCCGGCGTCCTCGGCGATCTTCGCCTGCTCGGCGTTGACCACGTCCATGATCACGCCGCCCTTGAGCTGCTCGGCCATTCCGCGCTTGACGCGGGCGGTGCCGGTTGCGGTGTTCTCGGCGGGCTGGGCGGTGTTGGAGAGCGTGCTGGACACGGGTTGACCTCACTCGGTGAAAGAGGATTTCTGCAGCACCGAGGAAACGTGAGTGGACCAGTCCACAGCAAGGGCCAATGGGGAGCCGGTGGATCCTTTTCGCCCCCGCCGCCCCTAGCCGACCCAT
The DNA here is from genome assembly GCF_007113425.2 of Streptomyces sp. RLB3-17. Classification (NCBI taxonomy): domain Bacteria; kingdom Bacillati; phylum Actinomycetota; class Actinomycetes; order Kitasatosporales; family Streptomycetaceae; genus Streptomyces; species Streptomyces sp. RLB3-17. The sequence continues at coordinate 2,716,608 of NZ_CP041610.2, forward strand.
CCCTGGGGGCTCCGCCCCCAAACCCCCGCATCGGCCTGAACGGCCTCGTCCTCAAGCGCCGGACAGGCTGAAAGATGCGCGCAGCGCCCCTTCAGTGGCGCGGAGAACTGCGCGACCGGCCCCCACCCGCCGTCGGCGAAAAGACAACGGGCGGGCGGGGATTCGGGGCGCGGCCCCGCCCGAGGGGTGCCGGGAACTGCGCGGCCCGACCCCACCGGCCCGCAGCCCCTGAGCAGCGTCCACCCGCGGCCGAAAGGGACCCCCGTCCTCAGGTCGTGGGGCGGTCCGCCAGCGCGGTGGGAGGCTCGTCGTCCATTTCGAAGGCCATGGGGAAGGGCGCGTGGCCGGCGAGGCGGAACCAGCGCACCTTGCGGTGGCGACGAAGAGCGCGGGCGGCACGTACCGCGTCGTTGTGGAACCGCCGAGCCATCGGCACCCGCCGCACCGCCTGCGCCAGCTCGGTCGCCGCCGCGTCCCCACCCGGCGCCTCCCGCACCGCCTCCACCTGCTGCACCTCTCCGAAGACGGCCCGCAGGGCCTGGCTGAGGTCGCTCTCGGCCACCTCGCGCTGCTCCTCCTCCGCCTGCCGCGCGGCATGCGCGGCCTCGTAGAGCACGATCGAGGCGGCGGGATCGAGCACCCCGGAGGTCGCCAACTCCTGGGCGACCGAGGCACGGCGCAACAACTGCGCGTCGAGCGCGGCACGGGCGGCGTCGATCCGGGCGTGCAGCCGGTCGAGACGCCCCGCGGTCCAGCTCAGGTAGAGGCCGATCGCGACAAGGCCGACGAGGATCCAGATGAGGGTTGCGGTCACGGGCGGCAAGGCTACCCGGGTGTGCTCACCCCTCTCCCACGTCCCAGGCGCAACGACAACCGCCGTGGCCGGTGGAGGAGTCGGGGGTGTTCTTCGACCGGGCGGCCACCCGGTAGCGGTTGCGGTACGAGGCGTGGCACGGGTACGAGCCCCGCGGATGACCCGGCCCCGGCGGCCGGGATCCGTCGCCGAGGTCTCGGCCGAGGTCCCGTAGGGCTCGGTGAAGGCGTCCGCGCACCACTTTCACACGTTGCCCGAAGTGTCGTACAGGCCGAAGCCGTTGGGCTCGTAGGAGTCCACCGGGACGGTTCCCGTACGGTCGCCGGGGCGGGTGCCGACCCGGGGGAAGTCGCGCTGCCAGGTGTTCACGCGCTTCTGGTCCCGCGGGTGCGCAGCACGCCTCTCCCCCGCCCGGCGTCGACGTGTCCCGCACGCTCAGTCCCGGGCCAGGCCGAACCTCGCCCGCAGCCCCGTCCGTTCGTCCGCGGCGACCGCCGCCGCACCGTCCGTCACCGTCTCGTAGACGGACAGGATGTCCGCGCCGACGGTCGACCAGTCGAAGCGCCGTACGTGGGCGCTGCCCCGCGCGCGGAGTTCGGCCCGGCGCTCGGGGTCGCCGAGCAGGCGCAGGGCCGCGGCGGCCAGGTCGTCCGCGTCCTCGTTGGCGAAGAGTTCACCGGCCGCGCCCTGGTCGAGGACCTGCGCGAACGCGTCGAGGTCGGAGGCCAGCACCGGAGCGCCCGCCGACATCGCCTCCACGAGGATGATGCCGAAGCTCTCGCCGCCGGTGTTGGGCGCCACGTACACGTCGACGCTGCGCAGGAGCCGGGCCTTGTCCTCGTCGCTGACCATGCCGAGGAACTCGACGCGCGAGCGCATCTCGGCGGGCAGGGACTCGACGGCCTCCTCCTCGTCACCGCGTCCGGCGACCAGGAGCCGGGTCCCCGGACGCTCGGCGAGGATCTTGGGCAGGGCCTTCATGAGGACGGGCAGGCCCTTGCGGGGCTCGTCGATGCGGCCGATGAAGCCGAGGGTGCCGCCCTGCCACTCGGGTTTGGGCTTGGCGCGGGCGAAGAAGTCGACGTCGACGCCGTTCGGGATGACGACCGCGTCGCCGCCCAGGTGCTCGACGAGGGTGCGGCGGGCGTACTCGCTCACCGCGATCCGCGCGCTGATCTTCTCCAGGGCCGCCTGGAGGATCGAGTACGCGGCGACCATGGCCCGGGAGCGCGGGTTGGAGGTGTGGAAGGTGGCGACGATGGGGCCCTGCGCGGCCCAGCACGCGAGCAGGCCGAGCGAGGGCGAGGCCGGCTCGTGGATGTGGATCACGTCGAAGGTGCCGTCGTGCAGCCAGCGCCGCACCCGGGCCGCCGACAGGAAGCCGAAGTTCAGGCGCGCCACGGAGCCGTTGTAGGGCACCGGGACCGCGCGGCCCGCCGAGACCACGTACGGCGGCAGCGGTGTCTCGTCGTCCGCGGGGGCGAGCACGGAGACCTCGTGTCCGCGGCGGATGAGGTGCTCGGCCAGGTCACGGATGTGGAACTGGACGCCGCCCGGCACGTCCCAGGAGTAGGGGCAGACGATGCCGATCCTCACGGAGTCCTCTTCTCGGAATCCTGCTGGGCGTTGTCAGGATCCTTGGTGTCAGGATTTCCGCTGTCGGAATCCCTGTTGTCGGGATTCTTCCCGGGATCGAGGTCCTTGAGCCACAAGCGCTGCAGCATGTGCCAGTCCTCCGGATGTTCGGCGATACCCGTGGCGAAGGCGTCGGCCAGCGCCTGTGTCATGACAGACGTCTTCTCGGCCCGGGTGCCTGTCTCGGGGACCTCGACGGGGGGATGCACACGGCCCTGCATCACGGGTGAGTCGTCGTACCAGAGCGTGACCGGCAGCAGGACGGCTCCGGTCTGCTGGGCGAGCAGCGCCGGGCCCGCGGGCATCCGGGTCGTCTCGCCGAAGAACTCCACCTCGACGCCCGAGGCCGACAGATCACGCTCGGCGACCAGGCAGATCAGACCGCCGTCCCGCAGCCGCCGGGCCAGCGTGCCGAACGCGGTGCCGCCGCTGTGCGGCAGGACCTCCATGCCCAGGCCCTCGCGATAGGCGACGAAGCGGTCGTACAGCGACTCCGGCTTGAGGCGCTCGGCGACGGTCGTGAACGGGGTCTCCAGCTTGGTGGTGACCCAGGCGCCGGCGAGGTCCCAGTTGCCCATGTGGGGCAGGGCCAGGATGACGCCCTTGTCGGAGGCGAGCCCGTCCGTCAGATGGTGCACGTCCTTGCAGTCGAAGCCCGTCCGCACGCGCTCCTTGCTCCAGGCGGGAAGGCGGAAGGACTCCATCCAGTAGCGCAGGTACGAGCGCATGCCCGCCCGGGAGAGCTCGGCGAGCCGCTCCGGGGTCGCGTCGGGCAGCACGCGCGCGTAGTTGCTCTCCAGCCGTTGTACGCCCTTGCCGCGCCGCTTCCAGGCGATGTCCGCGATGGTGCGGCCCAGGCGCACCGCGACCGGCTCCGGAAGCTTCTTGACGGTGCTCCAGCCGAGCGCGTACGCCCCGTCCACCAGCCTCTCCTGGAGACTGGTCACGACGTGGCCCCGCTGTTCTGCGCCGCGGCCGCGGCGTCCGCCTCCGCGGACTCCCGGCGCACCGTGACGACGCGCTGGATCAGCGTGACCAGGCTGCCGACGGCGACGATCCACAGCGCGACGGGCAGCAGCCACTGGATGCCGGGCACCCCGAACTTGTGCAGCCCCGCGAGGCCCGCCGCGACCAGGGAGATCACCAGGCGCTCGGCGCGCTCGACCAGGCCGTTCACGGCGACGGGCAGGCCGATCGACTCGCCACGGGCCTTGGTGTACGAGACCACCTGGCCGCTGGCCAGGCAGAAGATCGAGACGGCGCACAGGGCGTTGTTGTCGCCGCTGCCCGCGTACCAGAGCGCGAAACCGCCGAAGATCGCGCCGTCGGCGACCCGGTCGAGCGTGGAGTCCAGGAAGGCGCCCCAGCGGCTGGAGCGGCCGAGCTGGCGCGCCATGTTTCCGTCGACCAGGTCGGAGAAGACGAAGAGCGTGATGACGATCGTGCCCCAGAAGAACTCCCCCCGGGGGTAGAAGACCAGCGCGCCCGCCATGACTCCGGCCGTTCCCAGGAGGGTGACCGTGTCGGGGCTTACCCCCCGACGGATGAGAAACGCGGCGAACGGTGTGAGGACACGCGTGAAGAATGCACGCGCGTACTTGTTCAGCATGGCCTTCCCGAGGGTCGGTGTCGCCGCGCGGCCCCTGCTGGCCACCGGCTGGCCCATCGTAGCCACGCGCGCGCCGGTGCGACGGCCGGGCACCCGCACCCCGTGTCACGGTGGGATGGCGTCGATGTCACGGCGGGATCGCGTCCCCCGTATGGACGCACCGTGACGCGAGTGCAAAGCTCGAAGACACCGCGGGCGTCATCGGAGCCGCACCGCACGCGGATCCGGCCATGCCCGCGCCCAAAGAGACCTCACCGTGCACGGGAGGCAAGACCATGGGCGACAAGGCGAACGCACACCCCGGAGCCGCCGGCAGGGCTACAGCGGCCGACCACCCCGCGTCCGTACGGAATGTGGTGCTGGTCGGCCACAGCGGATCCGGCAAGACGACATTGGTGGAAGCTCTCGCGCTGACGGCGGGAGCAGTGAATCGGGCGGGCAGGGTGGAGGACGGCACCGCCGTCTCCGACTACGACGAGATCGAGCACCGGCAGCAGCGCTCGGTGCAGCTGTCCCTGGTACCCGTCGACTGGGACGGATACAAGATCAACATCATCGACACCCCCGGATACGCCGACTTCGTCGGGGAACTCAGGGCCGGTCTGCGCGCCGCGGACGCGGCCCTTTTCGTCGTCTCGGCCTCGGACGGGGTGGACGGCTCGACCCGGATGGTGTGGGAGGAGTGCGCGGCGGTCGGCATGCCGCGCGCCATCGTGATCACCCACCTCGAATCGGCGCGCGCCGACTTCGACGACATGACGCGGATCTGCGCCGAGGCCTTCGGCGCGGACGACCCCGACGCCGTACTGCCGCTGTACCTGCCGCTGCACGGCGCGGAGGGGCCCGACGGGCATGCCCCTGTCACCGGGCTGATCGGGCTCCTCACGCAGCGGCTGTTCGACTACTCCTCCGGGGAGCGCAAGGAGGCCGAGCCGGGACCGGAGCAGCTGCCGCTGATCGAGGAGGCGCGCAACCGGCTGATCGAGGGGATCATCGCCGAGAGCGAGGACGAGACCCTCATGGACCGCTACCTGGGCGGCGAGCAGATCGACGTCAAGACGCTCGTGCAGGACCTGGAGCGGGCCGTGGCGCGCGGGGCCTTCTTCCCGGTCCTGGCGGCCGCGCCCGCCGCCGAGGGCGCCCGCCAGGGTCTCGGCACCGTCGAGCTCCTGGAACTCGTCACAGGGGGCTTCCCGACCCCGCTGGAGCGCCCGGCGCCCACCGTGACGACACCGGAAGGGCAGGAACGCGAGGTCACGGCCTGCGATCCGAACGGGCCGCTGGTCGCGGAGGTCGTGAAGACGGCCAGCGACCCCTACGTGGGCCGGGTCTCCCTCGTCCGCGTCTTCTCGGGCACCCTGCGCCCCGACGAGACGGTGCACGTCTCCGGGCACGGGCTCGGCGACCGCGGGCACGAGGACCACGACGTCGACGAGCGCGTCGGCGCCCTGTCCGCGCCGTTCGGCAAACAGCAGCGCTCCCTGACGCACTGCATCGCGGGCGACCTGGCCTGCGTGGCGAAGCTCAACCGGGCCGAGACCGGTGACACGCTCTCGGCCAAGGACGACCCGCTGCTGATGGAGCCCTGGCAGATGCCGGACCCGCTGCTGCCGCTCGCCATCCAGGCACACAGCAAGGCCGACGAGGACAAGCTCTCGCAGGGCCTGGGCCGGCTGGTCGCCGAGGACCCCACCATGCGCCTGGAACAGAACCAGAACACCCACCAGGTCGTTCTGTGGTGCCTGGGCGAGGCCCACGCCGACGTCGCCCTGGAGCGGCTGCGCAACCGGTACGGCGTCCAGGTCGACGTGGTCCCGCACAAGGTCTCCCTGCGGGAGACGTTCGCGGACAGGGCCGCGGGGCGCGGCCGCCATGTGAAGCAGTCCGGCGGGCACGGGCAGTACGCGATCTGCGAGATCGAGGTCGAACCCCTCCCGAACGGCTCGGGAATCGAGTTCGTGGACAAGGTCGTCGGCGGGGCCGTGCCCCGGCAGTTCATCCCCTCCGTCGAGAAGGGGGTGCGGGCCCAGGCCGCCAAGGGCGTGGTCGCGGGCTATCCCCTCATCGACGTACGGATCACCCTGCTCGACGGCAAGGCGCACTCCGTCGACTCCTCCGACGCGGCGTTCCAGACCGCGGGCGCGCTCGCCCTGCGTGAGGCGGCCGCCGACACCAGGATCCATCTGCTGGAGCCGGTGGCCGAGGTGACGGTCCTGGTCGGCGACGAGTACGTGGGCGCCGTGATGAGCGACCTGTCGGGGCGGCGCGGCCGGGTGGTCGGCACCGAGCAGGCGGGCGGCGGACGCACGCTCGTACGGGCCGAGGTCCCGGAGATCGAGATCGGACGGTACGCCGTGGATCTGCGCTCCCTCTCGCACGGCACCGCACGCTTCAACCGCACCTACGCACGGCACGAGCCGATGCCGTCGCAGATCGCCGAAAGGATGCGCGAACAGGCCGAGAACGCCTGACGGTTCGGTTCCTCTCACCCTCGGCGGGCGGCTTCGGCCGTCCGCCGACGAATGTCGGTCGCGGCCGATACTCTGGGAACTGATCAAGACGATGACCTGATCAACAGGTGTGCGGGGCAGGGAAGTCGGGAAAGTCGCAGGAGCGGGTGCGGCGGCGATGGGGGCGGAAGTGGCGTTCGACGGTTTCGATTTCACTCCCGGGGCGCAGGTGCCGCTCTCGGGTTCGGCTGGACAGACGGCGGCGACCTTCGCCCTGGCCTCGGCGGCGTACCGGGACAGCGATGTCGGCGAGATCCTCAAGGCGAACAACCAGTGGCACGAGTCCACCGTCAGCTCGGGCCGCAAGTGGGCCACGATCTTCAGGCCCAACCTCGGCGAGGCCTTCGGGCGGGCGGTGGTGGACCGCATGCTGGGCGCCGGCCGCAAGCCCCTCATCCAGTCCTTCGGCACCGAGCCGCAGGTCGTCGTCGAGCACTGCCTCGCGGCGAACCGCATCCGCCGGGAGCGGGACAACTGGCTGTCGGCCGTCATGGTGCTGTGTGGTGTGCTGTTCCTGCCCGGGCTGCTGGTGTGGCTGCTGGTCTTCCAGCTCCGGTCCATGATCGCCAAGCAGACGAACAAGCGCGCCGGCGCCCTCGGCACCACGCTCCTGGTCGCCTTCGGCGCCCTCGCCGTGGTCTTCCTCGTCCGCATGCCCTTCACCGGCTTCTGGGCCTGGTACGCGCGTGCGTCGGTGGTCCTCCCGGTGATCGGCTGGCTCTGGGCCAAGCAGATCTGCGAACGGACCGCCAAGGACCTGCGCGCGCGCTGGGACAGCCTGCTGTCCGGAGGTGGCCTCGGTGCCAAGATCCCGGAGGCGGTGCCCGGCAGTCCGGGCGAGACGGCGGCCGAGCGGCTGCGCCAGGCCCTGGCCGCCCTCAGCGCCGAGCAGCAGTCCAACTCGGTGTTCTACGCCGGGCCCAAGGGCATACTCGGCATGGGCACCCGCTGGGGCAGCTGGCAGCTCGCCGAGGACCTCGTCCCCAAGGACCCGGACAAGGAGATCCACCCCTTCCGCAGCTGGGACGTCGTCCGCAACATCCACGACAAGCTCCGCATGTTGGAGCGCGGCCCGCTCAACACCGGTGGTTTCCCGACCCCTTCGATCAAGCACTGGATCGTCTCGCCGATCGGTGAGAACGCCAAGGAGGTGTCCCGGCCGGGCGGCACGGACGTCGAGGCGTACACGATCAAGAGCCACGCCATACAGGACATCTGCAACAAGCAGCAGTTCGGCAGCGGCCAGCGGCACTACCTCGGCGTGCAGTGGACACTGTGGGACGGCCAGTTGATCATCACCATGCTGATCACCGTGACCGTGCTGCACGAGACGCTGCGCATCGAGATCACCGGGCACGCCCTGGGTCCCGTGAACTCCCTGTTCACCAGCAAGCCCGAGGCCCCGACGAAGGAAGTCGCCAAGGCGGTCAAGTTCTGGGAGACCCGCAAGGTGAAGCTGCCGCTGGTCACCACGGACGAGGTCGTACGTCTCACCGCGCGCGCCCCGCTCACCGGGTACCCGCCGCTACTCAACTGGCTCGGCGGCAAGCTGACGCTGCCCGAGCCGTTCGGCCTACGGCACGCGTGGGCCGACCAGCCCTGGCGGCACCGCTTCATGGCCGACGACGCGCTGCGGGCGGCCACGCCGGTGCTGCGTGTCGTGCACGCGGCGGCGATCAAGGTGCTGGACGAGAACGGGGTCGACACGGAGAAGTTCGGCAACCGGTCGGCGTTCCTCAGCACGGCGGTGCAGGACCCGTCGCCCCGGAAGGCCGACCTCTACGACGCGTGAAGCCCCCGGCGGAGAGGCGGGATGGGCCGGTGCGCACAGTGACGGTCGTCGGGGGCCGATCGCGCAGTTCCCCGCGCCCCTGAAGGGGCGCGCCGAAGGGGCGCCTGTTGGCAGGCGCCCCGTTCGAGCTAATGCGTCGGCCAGGCCTCTGCCAGCATCTTGCGGGTGTCGGCCAGGAGCTGCGGGAGCACCTTGGTGTGGCCGACGACCGGCATGAAGTTGGTGTCGCCACCCCAGCGGGGGACGATGTGCTGGTGGAGATGGGCGGCGATGCCCGCGCCCGCCACCGTGCCCTGGTTCATGCCGATGTTGAAACCGTGCGCGCCCGAGGCGGTGCGCAGCGCGGTCATCGCCTGCTTGGTCAGCTCGCCGAGCTCGGCGGTCTCCGGGTCGGTCAGATCGGTGTAGTCCGCGACATGGCGGTAGGGCACGACCATGAGGTGGCCGCCGTTGTACGGGTACAGGTTGAGCACCGCGTACACCTGCTCACCGCGCCTCACGATGAGCCCGTCCTCGTCGGACTTGGCGGGGATCGAGCAGAACGGACAGCCGTCGTCGGCCCCCGGGCCGGTGGGCTTGTTCTCGCCCTGGATGTAAGCCATCCGGTGGGGCGTCCACAAGCGCTGGAACGCGTCCTGCGTCCCCACTCCGATCTGCTGCTCCGGCTCACTCGTCATGTGGTGCAGCATATTGCTTCGCCCGTTCGCGGCGTGTCGGCGGGGCTCCCGCGAATGCTCGCCGGGCCAAGCTGGGCCGATGGACGACGACAGCCGACAGGCCCGGTGGGAACGGCGCACCGAGGTCCCGCTCAGCCTGGCCTCGGCGTTGTTTCTCGCCGCGTACGCCGTCCTGGTCCTCGGGCACACGCTGCCCGCCGTCTGGCGGCAGGCCTGTGTGGCGGCGATGCTGGCCGCCTGGGCGCTGTTCGGCGTCGACTACGCGGTGCGCTGGAGCCTGAGCGGACAGCGCCTCGGCTTCGTCCGCGCGCACCCGGTGGACACCGTGGCGCTCCTGCTGCCGCTGCTGCGTCCGCTGCGCATCGTCAAGGTCTACGAGGCCGTACAGCGTCATCGTGGAGAGCCCCGTCTCTCCCTGCACGCGCGCGTGGTCTTCTACGCGGGGTTGTCGTCCGCGCTGCTCGGCTTCGCGGGCTCCCTCGCCGTCTACCAGCAGGAGCGCGGGGCGCCGGGAGCCTCGATCCGGACGTTCGGGGACTCGGTGTGGTGGACCTGCACCACCCTCACGACGGTGGGGTACGGGGACGTGGTGCCGGTGACCCCGATGGGGCGCACGATCGCGTCGGTGCTGATGGTGTGCGGTCTGGCGCTGCTCGGCGCGGTGACCGGCTCGTTCTCGTCCTGGCTGCTCCAGGTGTTCGCGCGCGAGGACGAGAGCGACGGGAACAGGGGTGAGAAAAGGCCCCCGGGGAGCTGAGCTCTCCGGGGGCCTTCCCTCACGTGCGCGTCAATGCGGCACCGTACGCGTCGGACCTGCGCGTCAGACCTGTGCGCGCTCCTCGACGACCTTCATGATCTTGGCGATCGCCTCGTCGACCGGGATGCCGTTCTCCTGCGAGCCGTCGCGGTAGCGGAAGGAGACGGCGCCGGCCGCCATGTCCTCGTCGCCCGCGATGACCATGAAGGGCACCTTCTGCTTCTGGGCGTTGCGGATCTTCTTCTGCATACGGTCGGAGGAGCCGTCGACCTCGACCCGCAGACCCTTCTTCTTCGCCTCGGTGGCGAACTTCTGCAGGTACTCCACGTGCGCGTCGCCGATCGGGATGCCGACCGCCTGCACGGGCGCCAGCCAGGCCGGGAACGCGCCCGCGTAGTGCTCGAGGAGCACCGCGAAGAAGCGCTCGATGGAACCGAACAGCGCGCGGTGGATCATCACCGGACGCTGCTTGGAGCCGTCGGGGCCGGTGTACTCCAGGTCGAAGCGTTCCGGCAGGTTGAAGTCCAGCTGCACGGTCGACATCTGCCAGGTCCGGCCGATCGCGTCCTTGGTCTGGACGGAGATCTTCGGACCGTAGAAGGCGGCGCCACCCGGGTCCGGGACGAGCGGGAGGCCCTGCTTCTCGGCCACCTGCCGCAGCGTCTCGGTGGCCTCCTCCCAGACCTCGTCGGAGCCGACGGACTTCTCCGGGTCCTTGGTGGAGAGCTCCAGGTAGAAGTCGGTCAGGCCGTAGTCGCGCAGCAGGTTCAGGACGAAGGTGAGCGTCTTGTCGAGCTCCTCCGCCATCTGCTCCTTGGTGCAGTAGATGTGCGCGTCGTCCTGTGTGAAGCCACGGGCGCGGGTCAGGCCGTGCACGACGCCCGACTTCTCGTACCGGTACACGGTCCCGAACTCGAAGAGGCGCAGCGGCAGTTCACGGTACGAGCGGCCGCGCGCGTCGAAGATCAGGTTGTGCATCGGGCAGTTCATGGGCTTGAGGTAGTAGTCCACGCCCTCGTCGAGCTGCATGGGCGGGTACATGCCGTCGGCGTACCAGTCCAGGTGGCCCGAGGTCTCGAAGAGCTTCCCCTTCGTCGCGTGCGGGGTGTAGACGAACTCGTAGCCCTCTTCCTCGTGGCGGCGCCGCGAGTAGTCCTCCATGACCCGGCGGATGATGCCGCCCTTGGGGTGGAAGACGGCGAGGCCCGAGCCGATCTGGTCCGGGATGGAGAAGAGGTCCAGCTCGTTGCCCAGCTTGCGGTGGTCGCGCTTCTCGGCCTCCACGAGGAAGTCGAGGTGCGCCTTCAGCTCCTCCTTGGAGGGCCAGGCGGTGCCGTAGATGCGCTGGAGCATCGGGTTCTTCTCGCTGCCGCGCCAGTACGCGGCGGCGTTGCGCATGAGCTTGAACGCCGGGATGTTGCGGGTGGTGGGCAGGTGGGGACCGCGGCAGAGGTCCTTCCAGCACAGCTCGCCGGTCTTGGCGTCGAGGTTGTCGTAGATCGTCAGCTCGCCGCCGCCGACCTCGACGTCCGCGCCGTCGTCCGAGGACGCGGAGCCCTTGATGCCGATGAGCTCCAGCTTGTACGGCTCCGCGGCGAGTTCCTCGCGGGCGTCCTCGTCGGTGACCACACGACGGGAGAAGCGCTGGCCACGCTTCTGGATCTCCTGCATCTTCTTCTCGATGGCCTTGAGATCCTCGGGCGTGAACGGCTTCTCGACGTCGAAGTCGTAGTAGAAGCCGTCCTTGACCGGCGGGCCGATGCCCAGCTTGGCCTCGGGGAAGAGCTCCTGCACGGCCTGTGCCATGACGTGCGCGGTGGAGTGGCGCAGGATGTTGAGGCCGTCCTGGGAGGAGATCTCGACGGGCTCGACCTCCTCGCCGTCCCGCACCTCGTACGCGAGGTCCTTCAGCTCGCCGGCCACGCGGGCCGCGACGATGGTGCGCTCGCCGGTGAAGAGGTCGGCGGCCGTAGTGCCCGTCGTCACCACGCGTTCTTCCCGCTCGGAATCGCGTTGGATGATCACACGGACGTCTGACACCGGTCTCTCCTGACTGAAGGGGGCAAGCTCACCCAGTGGGCATGGCAGTGCAATGCCTGCCCGGCGATCCTACCGAGCCCGGGGCACCCTCCGCGAAACGGTTGGCGGCAAAGCTCCACAAAGCCCTCAGTCCCCGCTGCACGCCTCCTCGAAGAAGTCCAGGTTCTCCTGGAGCGACTTCATCAGCCGGTCCCGCTCGGCCTCGTCCACCTGCACCGGTACGACCCCGGAGGCGTCGGTGAGCCTGCGGAAGCCGCCGCGGCTCTCCAGCCGCCCCAGCACCCGCACCGGCAGCCCCACCAGATGGGCGTGGCCCGCTATCCGGTACGCCTCCTCGTCGAGCGTCATGCGGACGTGCTGGACCTCCGCTCCCGCGATCACCCGCAGCCGTACGGTGCCCTCGCCGCGCGGCTGGGACCTGCGCATCCGCACCACGGCACCGGTGAGACGCACCGGTACGGACGGCTCGGCGCGCAGATAGCGGGCCCCGGCCTCGCGCAGGACGGGCAGGTCACCGGGCGAGAACTCGACGGCCTCGTCGGGCGCCGCACAGCCCTCGGGGACCCCGGCGGCGGGCGCCCACTCGACGGCGATCCGGGCGCCTTCCGTGCCGCGCACGAGGGCGACGACGGCCTCGGTGAGTTCATGGCTGACGCCCGCCTCGACGGCCGCGTCGAAGGCGTCCATGCCGCCGGTGGCCCGCTGGTAGTCGATGGCCTCGCGGGCGGCGTACAGCGCCTGGTGCAGGCGTACGGACAGCGGCCGGCCGGTGTCGACGGGCACGAAGGCGGTGAGCCGGCGCCCGCCGGGGTCGGCGCCGACCAGGACGTTCTCCAGGGAAGCGGCGGCGGGCCTGCGGTGGCGGGCGCCGTAATAGCCCGCACGCGCACGTGTGGCGAGCGCCGCCGCGAGCAGCATCGAGCGGGCGGCCGAGCGCAGCCGCTCCTCCACGCTCCAGGACGTGGCGCCCACGGGCCCGGTCGGCACGTCGCGCCACCAGCGGATCTCGTCGCTGGGCACGGCGAGGGCGACCAGCACGTCGCGTGCGGACGGCGCGCCGCTGCGGGAGAGCGCGACGAGCGCCTCGCCGAGGAGGTCGTCGCTGTCGGGGAAGGCCCGGTTCTCCGGCACGAGCAGGCTCGTGCCGCCGCCACCGGGCCCGGGTGGGGTCCATCGGCCGTACCGTCCGGCCGCTCCGCCGCGGCGCTGCCAGCCGTGGCGGTGCAGCAGCGCGCTGAGGACGGCGGGGTCGACCTGGCCCGGCTCGGGCGGCTCGGTCCAGTGGGTCTCGACGGGGTGCGGCCTGACCGGCCGGAGCGGTTCGCCGATGGAGTCGATGGGGCGGTGTGTCAAGGTTTCCCTCCCGTCCCGACCCTCGTCATGATCTCGCAGAGCGCCCTGTCGTCGAAGATGCGCGAGGTCGGTATACGCACGGTGGTCCGGCGCCGGCCGGTGATCGCGTGGCCGGCGAGGTTGATCCAGTAGCAGCAGTGCCGCAGGTCGAGGCGGTCGTGGCTGGCGCGCAGCCAGTCGTCCTGGGACCTGGGCACGAGCATCACGACCAGGATCTTGTGCACCGAGACCGGGGTGCGGGCGAGCTTCGCCAGGTGCTCGTTGTCGAGCGTGAAGGAGAAGGCGGGCCCGGGCGGGTTCGGCGGGATCTGGTACGTGCACTTGAGCTGCACCTTGATGGTGACTTCGTCGTCGACCGTGTGCCCGGGGGCGCTGTGGCTGACGTGCCAGTCGATGCCGTTGTCGGGAAAGGGCTGGGACAGCGAACAGCCCGCCGCGGCCGCGACGGCGTGCAAGTAGCCCACCTGCAAGGTCTCCATGCAGGCGGTGGTGGCGAGTGTGCCGCGATGGGGTGCCGTCCGCTGGGGCAGCAGCCCGCCCCGCTCGGGCTGCGCGAGTGCCATGAGTCCAACAGCCTTCCAAGCCAAGTGATTCCCCGCGACGGGCCGCTGAACTGCAAAGACCCGTACCTGTGTTGTCTCCTTCCGGCGTACGGCGCAAACAGCCCGGGTATCACCAAACGGGCAGAAGACGGTGCGTCAGCTGCCGTGGGTGAACGAGGAGTTGTGTACGTATGACGTGCTGGTACGAAGGCCCCTTGGCCGCGTTCGACACGGAGACCACGGGCGTGGACGTCGAGACCGACCGGATCGTGTCGGCCGCCGTCGTCGTCCAGGACGCCGCGGGTTCCCGGCCCCGGGTGACCCGCTGGCTGGTGAACCCGGGAGTGCCGGTGCCCGCGGGTGCGACGGCGGTGCACGGGCTGACAGACGAACACCTTCAGCGCAACGGCCGCTGGCCGTCGCCGGTGATGGACGAGATAGCCAGGGTGCTGGGCGAACAGGCCGCGGCGGGCCGCCCGCTCGTCGTGATGAACGCGCCGTTCGATCTGACGCTCCTGGACAGGGAGTTGCGCCGCCATCGCGCCACCAATCTCGACCGGTGGTTCGAGCCGGCGCCGCTGCGTGTGCTCGATCCGCGGGTACTGGACAAGCATCTGGACCGCTATCGCAAGGGCCGCCGCACCCTGACCGACCTGTGCGCGCACTACGACGTGGTACTGGAGGGCGCGCACGACGCGGCGGCGGACGCACTGGCCGCGATGGAGGTCGTACGAGCGGTGGGGCGTCGTTTCGCCACCAGGCTGGAGCGGCTCTCCCCCGCCGAACTGCACACCCTGCAGTCGGTGTGGCACGCGGCACAGGCGCGCGGCCTTCAGGCGTGGTTCGCGCGCAGTGGTTCACCGGAGGCGGTGGATCCGGCGTGGCCGCTGCGCCCGGAACTGCCGGCGGCGGCCTGAGCCCGCGCGGGACAACGAAAAACCGGTCCGTCTGTGACGGACCGGTCTTCTCCGGGTGGGCGATACTGGGTTCGAACCAGTGACCTCTTCGGTGTGAACGAAGCGCTCTCCCACTGAGCTAATCGCCCGGGAACGCACTGAACAATACAGGTCCCTGCGGGTGTGGTTCAAACCGCTTCGCGGTGAGCCGTCAGTCACCCGTGAGTCGGGCCGCCAGTCCGCGCTGTCCCGCGCGCATCATCAGGGCGTGGTTGGCGCGGAACACCGGCCGTCCCGGCACCGCGAGCCGCCGCAGCAACGGCTTGCTCACGTCGACCTCCTGGTCGTACTGGGCGCGGGTGCCGGACCCGGCGGTGGTGAGCGTCCAGCGCGCCCAGCCGTCGAGGTCGCCCGCCATCGCGATCTCCAGGACCCCGGCCGCCGGGTCGCGGCGCAGCTCGCGTGCCGTGAACACCAGGTCGTACGGCAGGAACGAGCGGATGCGCATGGTGCCGCTGCGCTCGTCGATCCGAGTCACCTCACGGACCTGGGGCCACCAGCGCGGGTAGTCCTCGGCCTGTTCGAGAACGGGGTAGACCTCGGAGGGCGGCGCGGGCAGGGCCCACACACTGCGGAAGCGGTAATGGCTCCAGTCCATGGACGGAGTGTGCCCGACCGGGCATCTGAGTACGGCATGAGTACGCGCACTCATGCCGGAGAAGGTGACCGAGACCACACTCCCGGAATATGACCCACCTTCCGCCCCCGGCCGAGGAGTTGCGGCTCCTGGACACCGAGCTGCGGCAACTCGACGCGCGCCGGGCCCTGTTGCTGGCGCGCCGCGCCTGGCTGATCACCGCGCTCCGGCCGCCCGTGGCTCCGCCGCCTCCACCCCCGCCCGTACGCCGGCCCGAGACCACGGCACCCCGCGTCCAGAACGTGCTGCTCGTTCTCGGCGGCGCCCTCCTGACCATCGCCGCGATCGCGTTCACGCTGGTCAGCTGGGGCCGGATGGGGATCGCCGGGCGGGCGCTGGTACTGGGCGCGGTGACGCTGGCCGCACTCGGCTCACCCGTGCTCCTGCTCCGGCACAGGCTGCGCTCGACGGCGGAGGCCGTGGCGGGGCTGGGACTCGCGCTGACGGTCCTGGACGTGTACGTGCTGCACGAGGTCGCACTCCCCGACACGAACGGCCTGGGCTACGCGGCCATCGCGTCGGCCCTGTTGGCGGCCCTGTGGACGGCGTACGGACGCGCACTCGGCGGGACGCGCCGGCCGACCGGTGAAGCGGCCGCCCCCGCGCGGCTCACGTTGCGCCTGCCCCTGCCGACGGCGCTGGCCGCCGCGCAGCTCCCGCTGATCCTCTGGGCGGCCGCGGCCGACGCGGGCGCCCCCGTCATGACGGGGGCGCTGCTGGTCACGGCCGCGCTCGACACGGCCGTCGCGCTCCGGGTGCCCGTGCGGTCCGTATGTCTCGTCGCCGCCCTGGGCGCGTACGGCCTGGGCGGCTGGGGCTCCTTCGCGGCCGGCTGGCTGTCCTGGACGGCCACCGGTCCGAGCGCCGTCGCCCGTGCGGCGGCGCTCCTCCTCTTCGCGGCGGCGGTCGCTCTGGCGGCGGCGTGGCGGCTGCCGGACACGAACGTCGCCACCTGGGTCGCCTCGGCCGGCGGCCTGCTCACGGTCGCCGCGCTCGGTGGCGTCCCGCGCTCGTCGCTGCCGGGCGAGTGGACGGTTCCGGGGTATCTGGTCTGCGCCGTGGCCGTGTTGGCGGCCGTACGCACCCGGCTCCCCGAGCCGATGAGGCGTGGCCTCGCCCTGGCGGCCGCCTCCGTGCAGGCGGTCGCGGTGGTGTGGGCGCTGCCGCCGGTCGCCGTCGCTCTGCTGGGCCCGGTGGCCCGGGTGGGACGGGTCTGGACCGGGGCCCCCTCGACCGCGCGTGAGGCGGTCACGACCGTCGGCGTCCCCTGGCCTCCGTACGCGGCCACGGCCCCGCTCGTCCTCGTGGTCGTCGCCACCGTCCTCGCCGTGGCCGTCCGCGGTACGAAGTGGCGCCCCAGGGCGACGATCGGCGCGTCGGCCCTCGTCTGGGCTGCCGCGCTCGTCCTTCCCGCGGCCCTCGACATCCCCTACTGGGCCGGGATGTCGGCGCAAGGACTCACGATCGTGGCGGCGCTGGCGTGCGTCGCCCGCTCGGCGGAGCCGCGCCCGGTCCTCTTCCTCCCGGCCCTTGTGAGCTCGGTGAGCCTCGCGTGCCTCTCCCTCGCCGCCGAGGGCACGACCCTCGGCGTCCTCGCCGCGCTGACCGTGCTGTTCGCCGCCGTGTCCGGGCGCTCGCGCCTCGCCCCGGTCGCCGCCCTCGCGTACGCCACGGCGCTGGCCTGTGCCGTGGGCGCGTCCCTCGGCTGGCAGTCGCCGTACATCGCGCTGCTGGTCCTCCTCGTACCGGTCGTCGCGGCTCTGCTCGCGGCACGCCTCGCGGGCTCCCCCGCGCGTGTGCCCGTCGAGGTGACGGGCGCCGTCGCCGGGCTGCTCGCCGTCGGCCTCGCGGTGCCCGACCCGCCGTTGCTGGCCCTGGTGCTGGCCCTGTGCGCGGTGATCGCCGCGGGCACCGCCGTACGGGAGGACCGGCGGCCCGCCGGTTACGCGGCCACCGCCCTGTTCGTGCTGGCCGCCTGGGTCCGGCTGGCGTGCTGGGGCGTCGGCTCCGTCGAGGCGTACACACTGCCGGTGACCGTGCCGGCGCTGCTGGTGGGGGCGTTCGGGCGCCGAAAGGATCCGCTGACCTCGTCCTGGACGGCGTACGGAGCGGGGCTGTCCGTCACGCTTGTGCCGAGTCTCCTGACGGCGTGGATCGACCCGGACTGGCCGCGCCCCCTGCTGCTCGGTGTCGCGGCCCTCGCGGTCACCCTCGTGGGTGCCCGGCACCGGCTGCGGGCCCCGCTCGTCCTCGGGGGTGGCGTGCTCGCGCTGGACGCCCTGCACGAACTCGCCCCGTACCTCGTGCAGATGGCGGGCGCGCTGCCGCGTTGGGTGCCTCCCGCACTCGCCGGTCTGGTGCTGCTCGCACTCGGTGCGACGTACGAGCAGCGGATCCGGGACGCGCGACGCGTGCGGGAGGTCCTCGGACGGATGCGCTGAAGGGACGGTCCGAAACCGCGGCCGCGTCGTGGCCGGTCGCGCCCACGCGGCGGAGCCGCATATGTCACAGCCCCGCGCCCCTGAAGGGGCGCGGCAGAACTCCCGGTTCAACGGATTCGCCCAGCGCCGATGGCCCTACGGCATCTTGTCGCCGAGCAGTGCCAGGTTCTCGATGGCGGCGAGGCCGTACAGGGCGCTGTCGTTCGAACTGACCCAGTTGGCCTCGCTGCCGGGAACCAGCGTGACCGGGCCGCTCAGCGGCTCGGTCTTCCAGGGCGAGGACTCCATGTAGCCGTCGGAGCTGTAGAACTTCGTCCACGCGCGCTTGGCGAGCGTCGCGTCGCCGGCCTGGACGGCGGCGTACGCGTCGAGGCGCGAGTGGCCCTGGAACAGCAGCAGGGAGCCGAAGTTGGAGCCGTAGCGCGCCGCCTGTTCGGTCTTGGTGGCGTTGAAGTAGCGGCAGTAGTCGAGGTAGACCTCCTTGAACTTCGGCATGTCGACCAGGTCGATCAGCTCGGCGCACAGTTCGTTGAGGCCGAAGACGGCGGAGAGATGCGAGACCGAGACGACCGGCGCGGAGGCGACGGCGAACCTGCCGGTGTCGAGGTCGTACAGCCCGCTGCCCTGGACGAAGCCGTTGGGCTGGGCGGCGATCGTCTCCATCGTGGACAGCACGCGCGCCTTGGCCTTCTCCCACTTCGGGCCCTTGCGCTCCCACTCCGTGAGCCAGGCCGAGACCAGACCGCTCCAGTCGGTGCCGAAGCCGATGGACAGGGCGTGCCGGTCGGGGGTGTACGGCTCGGTGCGGATCTTGCGGATCGGGTCGAGGACGAGGAAGGTCTCGTCGGAGTCGACGTTGGCGTGCATGAGGTCGCCGACCCGCTCGTCGGCGGTGAGGTAGTAGTAATAGCGGCGGTACGTGGTGTTGGCGATGCGCTGCTGTTTGGCGCTGTCGGCGTAGTGCTGCACGCCGTGCCGGGTGCCGAGGCCCGCCCACTGGCCGAGGTGGTAGACGTCGACCTCGCCGGTGTGCCGGGTGAGCGCCTCGGCGAAGCGGAAGATGTCCGAGCGGCCCGAGCGGAGATAGGCCATCCAGAGCCAGATGTCGGGCGACAGCTCGGAGTTGTCCCAGGCGTAGCCGCCGACGTCGTAGCGCCACTGGTGGCGCACGGTGTCGTACGAGTGCATGAAGTCGCCGTAGTCCCAGAAGCCGTACCAACGGCGCATCTCCACCTGGTCCTTGTAATAGGTGAAGAGGAAGTCGAGATGGTCCTCGATCTTCGCCTTGGCGGCGGTGGAGCGGTCCGGTTCGGAGAAGAGGCCGCCGAAGACCTTGGCCTTGATGAGCTGCTTGGGCGGGGCGGCGAGCTGCGGCAACACCCGTACGGCCGCGACCTGTTCGGCGAGCGTCTCGGGCGTGGGCGTCGACTCGTTGGCCCAGAAGAGGAGTTCGGAGGTGCGGGCGATGCCGTAGGGGGTGCCGAACTCGGGTTCGTAGTCCTCGTAGGTGATGTTGAGGCCTTCGAGCTGCTCGGCGTAGGTGTCCTGGCCCATGCCGTCGTGGTAGAAGCGCAGGTCCATGGGCTGCGCCTCGGGCGACCAGAGCCAGAGGGTGACCTCGGCCTCGTCGGTCGCCGCGTCGCGGATGTCGAGCTGTGCCGGGTACTTCTCCCAGAAGTTCCTGAGGCCGAAGGAGAGACCGCCGCTCGCCCCGCCGACGTAGCCGAACCCGCTCGCCCGGTGTCCACCGCCCGCGCCGATCCAGCCGTGCCCCTTCTTGGTGCGCTTGCGCAGGGTGAAGCCGTCGGCGGAGAGCTGGGAGAGGGTGTAGTCGCCCCACTGGGGGATGTACTGGAGGCGGGTCGTCACCCGCTGGTCCCAGGTGGAGGGGTCGGGCAGCTTCTCGCCCGCGAACTGGGCCGCCTGCACGGCCGCGCCCGGGTCGCGGCGCAGCCCGGTGATGCCCTGCACGGCCTCCCGCAGCAGACCGGAGCCGTCGCCGCCGATGCGGATGTGCCGGTCGTACGCCGCGTCGCGCATCGGCACGTTGAAGCGGACGCCGAGGCCGCGGATGAAGTCGCCGCTCGTCTTCCCCGGCTCCTGCTTCCCGTCGAAGGTGATGGTGTGCACCATCCGGAAGGAGTCGGCACCCGCGTAGAAGTACAGCCGGATCGAGAACGGCAGCCAGCTGCGGCTGCCCTTGCGGTGCTTGCCGTCGATGCGGACGACGGCACGGACCGGGCCCTCCTGCTCGACCGTGACCTCGGCGATGACGCTCTCGAACCGCTCGTACTTCTCCGCGCCCTGGTCGTCGTCCTCGATCTCGGGCTGGCGGATCAGCACCAGCCGGCCGTCCTTGGCGATCTCGGTGGAGCCGCGCTTCACCGATTTGACCAGGGTGGAGCCGCTCTTGCCGATCTTCGCGGTGATGACGCCCGTCGAGATGTCGATGGTGCCGCCGCTCTTGTCGACGGTCACCGACGTGTCGGGGGCGGCGGGCGCGCCGGCGGCGAGCGTGAGCTTTCCGGAGCCGGAACTGACCGCGTGCGCCGTCCACTTGAGGGAGCCGTCCGGCCAGTACGCGATCGGCCAGGACTGCACCGGCACGTCCTTGCCTGAGGCGTCGGTGAGCGCGAAGGTCTGGTCCTGCTGGTACGCGCCCTTCGGCCAGGGCACGCCGACGGTGGAGCCGGGGGCGGCACCAAGGGCGCCGTCCTCCAGCCAGTCCAGGGTCACGGGGTCGGTGTCGGCGGCCTCGGATCTGGCGGCGGCCTGCGCGTTCGTGCTTCCCAGGGCCCAGCTGAACTGTGCGGCGGCTCCGGCGACTGCGGCCGCCTTCAGCAGGGACCTGCGGGGGATGGGGGACATGGCCTTTCCTTTCCGTGCGGGGAAGTCAGGGGCATGACAGAGCGAGGTACGACGCCGGGGGCGCCGACCTGCGAGGAGCTCAGTGGCGGCGGTGGCGTGCCTCGACGGCCACGGCCGCCGCCGCGACGGCCCCCAGGACGGGGACCGCGAGCGGCGCGACGAACAGGGCGGAAGCGACCACGACGGCCAGTCCGCCCACGAGCAGGAATGAGCCGGCCGGATCGAGGACCGTACGGCGTCCCGCCTCCGCGAGCAGCGCCCGCCAGGAGGCGCCGGGTTCCCAGACGGCCGCCGCGCGCAGCCCGGCCACGACGAGGCCGATCAGGGCGAAGAGACCGACGGCCCCGACGAGCGGGCCACCGGGGATGCCGGCGCGCACGGCCTGGACGTCCACCCAGACCGCGGCGGCCGCGGCCCAGCCGGCGACGCCGGCGATCCAGCCGCCCCGGACGGCGGCCCGGAAGTCGACGACGAACTCCCTCAGGCCGCCCGCCTCGTGGGACGTACGCCGCCGCAGATGCCGTGCGCCGGCCGCGAACGCGGCGGGGTAGGTGACCAGCGGCAGCGAGGCCACCGCGATCCACACCCCGGTGAGCAGACACTCGGCGAACACGCCGAAACGCTCGGCGAAGACGGACTCGCGAGGTGCCTTGCGCGCCTTCGCCCGCCTCTTGCGCTCCGCCCGCGCCCGCAGTTGGCTGGTGGCCATCTCAGCCCTTCAATCCGGAGGTCGCCATACCGTCGATCAGGTAGCGCTGGAAGGCGAGGAAGAAGAGGAGCACGGGCAGCAGGGCGACCAGTGACATCGCGATCATGCCGCCGTAGTTGGCGACGCCTTCCTGGTCGCGGAACATCATCATGCCGAGCGAGACCGTGTACTTGCTGGGCTCGTTGAGGTAGATCAGCGGGCCCATGAAGTCGTTCCAGGCGTTGATGAAGGTGAAGATCGCGCTCGTGATGAGGGCGGGGCGGCACAGCGGCAGCACGATCGACCAGTAGATCCGCAGATGGCCACAGCCGTCGAGCCGGGCCGCCTCGTCCAGTTCGCGCGGCAGGTTCCGCATGAACTGGACCATGAGGAAGACGAAGAACGCCTCGGTGGCCAGGTACTTGCCGATGAGCAGCGGAACGTAGGTGTTGACCAGTTCCATCTTCTGGAACATCACGTACTGCGGGATCAGCAGCACGTGATACGGCAGCAGGAGCGTGCCGATCATGAGCGAGAACAGCAGGTTCCGCCCGGCGAACCGGATCTTGGCGAAGGCGTAGGCCGTCAGCGAGCAGGAGATGAGGATGCCGACGACGGAGCCGAGCGCGTAGAACAGGGAGTTCTGGAAGAAGGTCGCGATCGAGATGTCCGCGATGCCGTCGGCCAGCCCCTTGAAGTTGCCGAGGACGGGGCTGGTCGGGAACAGGTTCAGGCTGCCGATGATGTCCCGGCTGGGCTTGAACGAGGCGCCGATGACCCAGATGACGGGATAGAGGACGACCGCGAGGATCAGCAGCGCGCCGATGTGCCAGACCAGCGAGCCGGTGCGTTTGCGGCTGCCGACTTCGAGGGGCTTGCGCAGGGTGGTGCTCATCGGGCGTCCTCCTCGTAGTGCACCCACCGCTTCTGGGACCAGAAGAGGACGGCCGTCACCAACGCCACGGCGAGCAGCAGCATCCAGGCCATGGCGGACGCGAAGCCCATCTGGGACTCCCTGAAGCCCTTCTGGTACAGGTAGCAGGTGTAGACGAGCGTGGCGTCCGCCGGTCCGCAGGTGGCGTTGGAGACCACGTACGCCGAGCCGAAGATCTGGAAGGAGTGGATGGTCTCCAGGAGCACGTTGAAGAAGAGCACCGGCGAGATCATCGGCAGGGTGATGTTCCAGAACCGCCGGAACGGTCCCGCGCCGTCCACCTCGGCGGCCTCGTACAGCTCCTTCGGCACCTGCTTGAGCCCGGCGAGGAAGATCACCATGGGTGCGCCGAACTGCCAGACGGTGAGCGCGACCAGGCTGTAGAGCACCCAGTTCGGGTCGCCGACCCACCCTCCCGTGTGGAAGCCGAGGAACGACTGCGTGCGGTCCACGATGGCGTCGTCGGAGAAGAGCGCGCGCCATACGAATCCGACGGAGACGCTCGCCCCGATGAGCGAAGGGGCGTAGAAGGCGGCCCGGTAGAAGGCCTGCCCCCGTCGGCTCTGCGCGAGCAGCAGGGCCACTCCGAGCGCGAGCAGCAGCTTGAGCGGGGTGCCGATGACGACGTACTTCGCCGTCACCTCCACCGACTTCTGCCACCGCGGATCGTGGAACATCTTGGTGAAGTTGTCGAAGCCGATCCACTTCGGCGAATTGAAGAGGTTGTAGTCGGTGAACGCGAAGTAGAGGGAGGCGGCCATCGGGCCCGCGGTCAGCAGCAGGAAGCCCGCGATCCACGGGGACATGAAGAGATAGCCGGCGAGGTTTTCCCGGCGCCCCCGCCGCTTTTTGGCGGCGGGGGCCTCGGGGCGTATCTCCGGGGCGTCGGGCGGAGAGTCCTTGACGAGCGTCACGGCGGTTCCCATCAGGAGGCGAGGGCGGTCTTCGCCTCGGAGAAGAACTGCTTGACCGCGTCGGCGACCTTGGTCGTGCCCTGCGACATGTCACCGCCGATGCGCAGGAAGGCGGACTCGCAGGTGTCGGCGCCCGCCGGGTGCGGGGTGATGGTGCCGAGCACTCCGGCCGCGGCGACATCCGTCTCGTACTTCGCGATCGCCTGGTTGGGCGCGTCGGCCGGCTTGTACGCGTCGAACTGCTCGGTGGTGGCGAGGATGCCCCGGTCGTAGCCCATGATCTTGCCGACCTCGGGGTCGTGGACCATGAAGTTGATGAACTGGGCGACCTCCTTGGGGTGCTTGGTGCGGGCGGAGGCGCTCAGCATCAGGGAGGCGAGGTACTGACCGGTCTGCTTGCCGTCGGTGGTCGGGATCGGCGCGAGGCCGTAGGTGCTGGTGCCCTCGGAGGTGTAGCGGACCGTGAAGTTGTCCCAGGTGAACTCGGAGGCGCCGTGGGCCGCCGAGAGCGAGGACTTGGGCTTGTCCTGCTCGACCCGCTTGGGGTCGGTGACGATGCCCGCCTTGACCCGGTTGTAGCCGTCCGTCCACCACTCCGTCAGGTCGGCCTCGTCGAAGCCGAGTCCGTCCTTGGTGAAGAACGCCTTGCCGTTCTGCCGGAGGTAGAGGTCGTACAGGTACATGATGCTGAAGTAGCCGGTGTCGCCGGGCAGCTTCTGGGTGTCGTGGATCTTCTTGAGGGCGGCGAAGTACTCGTCCCAGGTCCAGCCCTGCTTCGGCTTGATGCCCGCCTTCTCAAACACCTTCTCGTCGATGACAAGTGACATGGTGTTGGATCCGACCGGAATACCGAGCTGCTTTCCGTCGACCTGACCGACCTTCTCGACTCCGGCGCGGAAGTTGTCGAGGCTCAGATTTCCCGCTTCTATCTGAGGCTTGAGGTCGAGCAGGATACCTCTCTTGTCGTACTTCCGCAGGAATCCGACCGCGTTCTGGAATACGTCCGGGGGATTTCCGCCGGCGGCCTGGGTCTGGAACTTCTCCCAAAAGGCCACGTAATCCTGGAAGTCGGTCTTCACCTTGATCTTCGGGTACTTCTTCTCGAAGAGCGCGATGGACTTGTTGATCCTCTTCGCCCGCTCGTCGGCACCCCACCAGGCGTACCGGATCGTGACCGTCCCGTCCCCGGAGCTGCCGCTGCCCCCGCCGCAGCCCGTCGTCGCGCCCAGCCCCAGCGTGGCCAGTGAAGCTCCGGCCGCCTTGAGGACCGTACGCCTCTCAACACTCCCGTTGTTACCCACAGTCGGGCCTCCCCGCGACGTCGTTGCCGCCTGCATGAATCGTTTCAAGTAAGCGCTTGCTGGCACAAGGTACGGAGGGCTTCCAGGCGCGTCAATGATTCGGACAGGAATTGATGTGACGCGGTTCGGCCGCGTGGCGAGGGGCGCAGGGGGCGCCGCCCCCGTCGAGGTGCCTGAATGTGCAGGTCCGGGGCGTGCGGTCGGAGTGTCGAACGGAAAACGACAGGTCGGGCGAGCGTGGGGCCAGGCCGAAAACAACTGCCGTGCGGGTGGGGATGCGGGGGCGCGGCGGGGGCGGAGGAGGGGTGGGTGGACCGAGAGTGAGGGGGGTGGGGGTGGGTTTCCGCGAGGGGGGGGGTCGAACTGGCGTACGTGCGGGTGGGGATGGTGGGGGTGGGAGCGGCGGGCAGGGGCGGGCTTCGGGGGGCTCGGGGGTCTGGACGGGGCCCTGGTAGGTCTGGACGGGCTTGGCAGGTCTTAACGGGCTTGGGCGGGTCGTGGCGACGCGGGCGACTGGTGGGCGTCCTGATGGTGGCGCGCTTGCGTTGGTCCGGTGTTCGCCCTGGTCGGCGGGTCGGTACGGGGGGCGTCCCGCGGTGCGGGACGGCTGGTGGGCGCCCGGACGGCGACTCGCTCGCGTTGGTCCGGCGTTCGCCCTGGTCGGCGGGTCGGTGTGGGGGCCCGCGACGCTGAGTAGCGATGCGGAGGTCAAGATTTCGCAGGGCAGTGCCTGCAACGCGCCCGGCGCCGGAGGGGCGAGCGGAGTCGCGTGGTCAACGTGGCTGCGCCGCAGGGCGGGACACCGTCGGTGTGGGGCGGAGCTCGGACCGAGCAGCCCTGGGGGAACGGGCATCTATCGAGGTCAGCGGCTTGGGAGAGGTTCGCCACTCGCCCGGAGTCCGCGTGCGGAGGGTGTTCGGGGGTGTGGGCGGGGCTGGGCCCGAGCGGGGTGCCGGCGCCGATTCCGATGGCGGCCGCGACCGTGACTCCGGCTCCGATCCTGACGCCCGCGCGGGGACCGCAACCGGTTCTGCCACTGGCACGGAGTGCGGTCCGTCGGTGCCGTGGGCGCGCTCTCCCGCCGCTGCGGGGTGGTGCGGAAATGACGAAGGCGACCCTGCCCACGTGGTGCGTGGAATTGGGTCGCCTGTCGTGCTGGTGGGCGATACTGGGATCGAACCAGTGACCTCTTCGGTGTGAACGAAGCGCTCTCCCGCTGAGCTAATCGCCCGGGCGCAGGGAGAACATTACCCCATGTCAGGGGGTGCCTCCGACCAGCCAAGGAGCCTCCAGGAGGACCTTCGCCCGTCCGTCATTCCTGGATGTTCCACGGCATCTGGACGCCGAACTTCCAGAGGTAGACACCACCGAGGGCCGCGACGATGACGACACCGACACTCGTGAGGACGATGTTGCGGCGCCGCACCTTCGGGTCGAGCGCCCGCTGTGTCGCCTCCGTGACTTTGCGCTTTGTCCAGCGGAGCACCAGCTGGGCCCAGACGAACTCGGTCGCCCAGATCGCCATGCCGCCGAAGATCACCAGCCAGCCGGGGCCCGGCAGCGGAAGCATGATCACGCCCGCGCCGACCACCGCGAGCCCCACCACGAAAACACCCACCTGCCAGCTCAGATGCAGCGCACGGCGGGCCTTGATGAATTCCGGCGCCCGCGATCCGAGCGGCCCTTCGATCTTCGTCTCACCATCGGCCGTGGCGACCTCGCCCGGCTCGTCACTCCCCGTATTCATACGGCCAAACCCTACCGGAGAGAAACCAGTCACCGGAATGGCCCTATCCGGCGAACGTGCTCTCGGCCGGAAGAGTTACGTAAAGACACGCAAAACACTCAGAGGGGTTTACAACGGCACCGTAGGTGGCATGTCGATTTCGCCGACGTGCGAATCCCCGAGCGCACACTGAGCGAAAGGCCCTGGCGCTTATGAACACCACGGTCAGCTGCGAGCTGCACCTGCGCCTCGTTGTGTCGAGCGAGTCCTCACTGCCTGTACCCGCAGGACTGCGGTATGACACGGCCGATCCCTACGCCGTGCACGCCACCTTCCACACCGGAGCCGAGGAAACCGTCGAGTGGGTGTTCGCCCGCGACCTCCTCGCCGAGGGCCTGCATCGGCCCACCGGTACCGGCGACGTCCGAGTCTGGCCGTCCCGGAGCCATGGCCAGGGCGTCGTATGCATCGCCCTGAGCTCCCCGGAGGGCGAGGCCCTGCTGGAAGCCCCGGCGCGGGCCCTGGAATCGTTCCTGAAGCGAACGGACGCCGCCGTGCCCCCCGGCACGGAACACCGGCATTTCGATCTCGACACGGAGCTCTCACACATCCTGGCCGAGAGCTGACGAGACCCCCATAGAGCCGCCCGGCGCCGTCCACTCGGGGAGACGGCTCGGGCCTAAACATCTGCAATGGGCACAACCGCAAGGGCACGAACACCGGCGCCGTCGCCGCGGACTCCCGCGGGGGCGGCGCCGGTGCGCGTGGTCGACGGCAGGCCTCGACGGCCCCAGCGCCGCCGCGCGTGGCCCGAACAGGCCTTCCTGCCCTGCACGGGCGAGGACGTCGGCGAGAGCCGATGAGAGCCGTTGAGGGCGCCACCCGGGGCACGGGGCAGGCGCCGGGTCGGCGCCACCCGGGGCACGGGGCAGGCGCCGGGTCGAGTCGGGCCGACAGGCAGGGCGGGGTACGCCCGGCGGACTCGCGCGCCCCACCGGGCTCAACGTCGGCCCGGACGGGGCTGAGGCTGTTCCGGAGGTGTTCAGGGTGCCGTTCGTGGCCCGTGAAACCGACCCGCGACTGACCCGCCACCGGCCCGTGACCGGCCCGCAGTCGTGGCGGACCGCGTGCAGATCGACCGCCCCCGCTCCCCCACGCCAGGAAGCCACTACCATCGGCCAGCATCGGAGGGCGCCCGCCCGACCCCCAGGCCATGGAGCGAAACGTGCTGATCACCCACGACACCCGGCGCTCCCTCGACGCCGTGGTGGACCTGGTGAACACCGCGGCGGAGAACGACACGCCGGACGGGCTCGCGGACGTCGCGTCCCTCGACGAATTCGTACGAAAGCACGGGATCAGTGATGTCGGCGTGCTGTCGGAGCAGGACCTCGCGGCCGTACGCGAGGTCCGCGGCCGGTTCGCCGGAGTCTTCGCCGCCGACGACCCCCGTACCGCCGCGGGCCTCATCAACGAGCTGGTCGCCGTCGCGGGCACCACTCCCCGGCTCACCGACCACGACGGCTACGACTGGCACGTGCACTACTTCGCGCCGGGTGCCTCCGTCGCCGACCACCTCGCGGCCGACTGCGGGATGGCGCTGGCGTTCTTCGTGGTCGCCGGAGAGCAGGACCGGCTGCGGCGCTGCGAGGCCCCGGACTGCCGGCACGCCTTCGTGGATCTCTCCCGCAACCGCTCACGCCGCTACTGCGACAGCCGGACCTGTGGAAACCGGCTCCACGTGGCGGCGTACCGGGCGCGTCGCAAGGAAGCGGCGGGCTGACGGACGCTGGACGCGCGGCGGGCTGACGGAGCCCTCGGCGGGTGACGCCAGGGGCTCCGCGTACGGCTCAGAGCAGCAGCAGGTCGTGCAGCGAAGCCATGAGCAGCAGACAGCCGATCACCGCAAGGAAGATCATCAGCGGTGGCTGGGAAAGCGCGTAGAGACAACCCCGCGGCTCCTCGGGAGGGGCGGCGGTGTCGCTCTGTGTTGTGTCCAGCATCTCGCGGCGATGATGACGCAGCCACGACCCGCTCCGCGATCAACACGCCCGGAATGACCGGGAGTTCGCCAATATCCGCGATGAGCAGGCACGAACGTGATCGTTTCCGCGCTCTCCCATGATCCTCTGTGTCGTTTCAGTCCGTCATATGCCGCGCTTCTTCAAGATCGCCTCGATGTCGCTGAAGTCGTCGTCGGAACCCGTGGCCCGGGGTGTCGTCGCGGGCCGGGCGGCCGGACGGGAGCCCTGGCTCAGCGAGGGCGCCGAGGCCGCGGGGGCCACCGCCTCCCGCTGGGCGGCCCGGGCGGCCGCCTTGCGTTCCTTCCGGGTCCCGCCGCCACGCCGCTCCACCGCCCGCGTGGTCATGAACAGCAGCCAGGCCACGCCCAGCACACCGAAGCCCGCCCATGCGGTGGGGCTGAAGGCGGTGTCGGCCAGCCAGCCGACGACTCCGGTCATCACCAGGCCGACCGGCACCAGCGAGTAGGCGGCGATGCGGGCGGCGGAGAGGAACCGCTTGCGGTAGGCCGTGACCGCGGCGATGCCGAGGCCGGCCGCGGAGACGGCGGAACAGACAGTCTCGGCAATCATCCGGTCCTCCAGGGCAGGGCTCGGCAGAGCGGGTCGGTTCGTCCCTTCCATCCTGCACCGCCCCACGCCCGATATGCCATGCTCCGGGCGGACCTCAGGGACATCTCCGGGTCGGGGTCCTCCCCAGGTCCCGGTTGGGGCACCGTCGGCAGGGCTGGGAGACTGGGTGCCATGAACGACTCCTCCGCAGCCCGCGCCACCGCCGTCCTGGACGTCTGGTGCGAACTCCAGTGCCCCGACTGCCGCAGCGCCCTCGCCGACCTGCGCGCGCTGCGCGCCCGCTACGGCGACCGTCTGGAGCTGCGGCTGCGGCACTTCCCGCTGGAGAAGCACAAGCACGCCTTCGCCGCCGCGCAGGCCGCCGAGGAGGCCGCGGAGCAGGGCCGGTCCTGGCCGTACGTCGAGGCGGTCCTCGACCGTGTCGAGGAACTGGACCGCAAGGGCGAGCCCTTCCTCATCGAGGTGGCCCGCGAACTCGGTCTGGACGCCGAGGAGTTCGACACCGCCCTGATCGACGGCAGGCACATCCTGATCGTCGACGCCGACCAGGCCGAGGGCAAGGCCATCGGCGTGACCGGCACCCCGACGTACGTCATCGGCGGCGAGCGGCTCGACGGCGGCAAGAGCCAGGAGGGCCTGCGCGAACGCATCGAGGAGATCGCCGACCGACTGCTGGCCGAGGACGCGTAGCCCTCGTTCCCGCGAAGTGGTTCAGAGCAGGTTCTTGTAGAGGTAGTACTCGCTCGTCGTATAGCCGAGTGACTCGTACAGCTTCTCCGCCGGGATGTTCCCCGCGAACACGTTGAGGCCGATGCGGTCCCTCCCGCCGGCCACCGCCCGGGCCTCGGCCAGCAGCATCAGGGTGCGCCCGTGGCCGCGGCCCCGGTGCTCGGGGTCGGTCTCGACCCCGAGCACGAACGCCGCGTCGGGCCACAGGCCCAGCCACAGCGTGCCGACCGGGGTCCCCTCGTGTTCCAGGACGCTGAGCACCGTGTTCTCGCTGGCCACTCCGTCCGGCAGGAACCGGGCGAGCCCCTGGTCCGTCTTGCGGTACGCCTCGGCCTCGGGCACGCCCCGCTCGATCTGCGAGCCGGCGAACTCCTCGCGCTCCTTCGCCAGCCAGGGCACGTACTCGGCCTCGGTCATGGGCCGGGCGACACTGCCGGCCGGCAGTTCGGGGCCCGGGCCGTCCAGGGGCTTCGTCATGACGCGGTTGCTCAGCACGTACCCGAGCGTCGTGGCGAGCCGGAGCACACCGTCCGCGTCCCCGGGCACCGACGTCTCGACGCGCTTGCAGCCCCAGCCGCGGGCCACCTCCTCGGCCGCGAGCGCGGCCACCGTGCCCCGGCCGCGCCCACGGTCGGGTTCGTCGACGTACAGCTCTCCGACTCGGGCCACGGTGGGGCCGTACTCCGGATGCGTGGAGAGGTGGATCCCGCCCACGGGACGACTGTTCACGCACACCTTGTAGCGGCGGGACAGCGCCCCGTCGGCTCCGCGCTGAAGCGGCTCGGTCGGCCGCAGGGTGGTGGTCATCAGGGGTGTTCTACCCGTCCCGTGTCCCGTCGTCATCCTGTTTTGCCGTCATCCTTCTGCGCGCCGACGTGCCAGGCGCGACCTCTACGGGTCGAGGTCGTTTCCGGCCCGCTCCTCGAAGACGCGCATGGCCTTGGCGGTCACCGGGCCCGGCGCGCCCGGGAGTTGGCGCCCGTCGACCCGGTGCACACCCTGCACGTCCCGCAGCGTGGACGTCAGGAAGACCTCGTCCGCACGCTCCAGGACATCCAGCGGAAGATCGGTCTCCCTGGCGCCGGTCCACTCGACGGCGAGCGCGCGCGTGATGCCGGCGAGACAGCCGGAGGCGACGGGCGGGGTGTGGATCTCGCCGTCGAGGACGACGAAGACGTTCGACCCCGTGCCCTCGCACAGCTGCCCGATGGTGTTGGCGAACAGCGCCTCGCTCGCGCCCTGTTCGCGCGCACGGGCCAGGGCCACGACGTTCTCCGCGTACGAGGTGGTCTTGAGGCCGGTGAGGGCGCCGCGCTCGTTACGGGTCCAGGGCACCGTGACCACGGCGGTGGAGTCGGGACGGCGGGTGGACTCGCCGAGGGCGACGAGCAGGGTCGGGCCGTGTTCGCCGCGGTCGGAGCCGAGCGGGCCGTAGCCACCGGTGTACGTGATCCGCAGTCGGCCGAGCTGCATCGGGTTGGCGTCCAGGACGGCGACGCAGGCGCGGCGCACCTCGTCGAGGTCGGGTGCGGGCAGCCCCAGGCCGCGCGCCGAGCGGGCCAGCCGGTCGAGGTGGCGGGTCAGCGCGAACGGCCGCCCCTCCACCGCCTTCACGGTCTCGAAGATGCCGTCACCCACGGTCAGTCCGTGATCGAAGACGGAGACGCGGGCGGACTCCATGTCCTGCAGACCGCCGTCGAGCCAGATCTTCACGTCAGAGAGTCCTTTCACTTTCGTACGCGTCTCCGTACTGTCCCGACGCTACCGCGAGCAGCCTGGCGGCCTTCAGCTCGGTCTCCTGCCATTCCCTTTCGGGGTCGGAGCCCCAGGTGATGCCGGCGCCGGTGCCGAAACGCAGAACGCCTTCGGCGCGGTCGTGCCAGAAGGTGCGGATGCCGACGGCGAGCTGTGCCGTGGCGCGGTCGGCGTCGACCCAGCCGATGCCGCCGCAGTAGGGGCCGCGGGGTGCGGTCTCCAGAGCCTCGATGATGGTCAGGGCGCTGGTTTTGGGGGCGCCGGTGACGGAGCCGGGCGGGAACGCGGCGGCCAGCAGTTCGGGCCAGCCGGTGTCGGCGCGCAAGTGGCCCCGCACGGTGGAGACGAGGTGGACCAGCCCGGGGTGCTTTTCGACGACGCACAGGTCGGGGACGGTGACGGTGCCGGTGGCGCAGACGCGGCCGAGGTCGTTGCGCACGAGGTCCACGATCATGACGTTCTCGGCGTGGTCCTTGTCGAGGAGGTCGGCCTCGGTGCGTCCGGTGCCCTTGATGGGGCCGGATTCGATGACGGGGCCGGTGCGGCGCAGGAAGAGTTCGGGGGATGCGGTGGCGATCTCGACGCCGTGGCGGGGCAGGCGGATCGTTCCCGCGTAGGGAGCGGGGTTGCCGCGGGCCAGCAGCGCGGTGAGGGCGTCGATGTCGGCGTCGGGGGCGAGGGGTGCGGACAGGACGCGGCAGAGGTTGGCCTGGTAGACCTCGCCGGCGGCTATGTGGGCGCGGATGCGGCGTACGCCGGCGGTGTACGCGGCGTGGTCGAGGGAGGACGTCCAGTCACCGGAGGTGGGGCCCCGCCACTGCCCGGGGACGGGGGCGGGCACGGGTTCGGTGCGTACGTCGGCGAAGCGGGCGCAGACCAGGCTGCCCTCGAAGTCGGCTGCCACGGCCCAGAAACCGGCCGAGTCCAGGGCCGCGGGATCGCTGGTGACGTCGAGGAGACCGGTCGCGACGAGGCCACCGAAACGGGCGAGAGGAGGGAGGTCGAGCACGCAGTCGAGTCTAGGTCGGGTGACCTGCGGGTGCCCTGACCGTGTCCTTTGCCGGACAGACCGCAGCACGCTGCGCAAACGCGTTTTTGTGCTGGCCCGGGAATCCGCTAGAGTTCAACACGTCGCCGGGACGCGCAAGCCGAACGGAAACGACACGCGGACGTAGCTCAGTTGGTAGAGCGCAACCTTGCCAAGGTTGAGGTCGCCAGTTCGAACCTGGTCGTCCGCTCGCAGGAAGAGGGGGATCATCCCGAACCCCCACACTCCTGGTGGAGTGGCCGAGAGGCGAGGCAACGGCCTGCAAAGCCGTCTACACGGGTTCAAATCCCGTCTCCACCTCCAAGGACGATTAGCTCAGCGGGAGAGCGCTTCCCTGACACGGAAGAGGTCACTGGTTCAATCCCAGTATCGTCCACTGGTCCGCAAGGACCCGATCCATCCGGATCCCCGCGCGATTAGCTCAGCGGGAGAGCGCTTCCCTGACACGGAAGAGGTCACTGGTTCAATCCCAGTATCGCGCACGCAGTACGCACCACCCGCACCCTCTGCAGGGTCACCTGCGCGATTAGCTCAGCGGGAGAGCGCTTCCCTGACACGGAAGAGGTCACTGGTTCAATCCCAGTATCGCGCACCAGCCGAAGCCCCCGGCCGTCTCGTACGGTCGGGGGCTTCGTCGTGTCAGGTCGTTCCTCCGGTCGTGCTCAGGAGGAGAAGAGCATGTGGCCGAAGCTCTTGTGGCGGTGGTGACCGCCGTAGTGACCGCCGCCATGGCCTCCGTGTCCGCCGTGCTGCGGGGCGCCCCACGCGGGCGCGGGCGCCGACGGGTAGGCCTGCGGGGCGGGCGGGGGCGGCGCGGGCTGCGACCACTGGGACTCCACGCGGCTCAGCGCCTCCAGCTCGCCGTAGTCGAGAAATATCCCGCGGCAGCCGCTGCACTGCTCGATCTGGACGCCATTGCGGTTGTACGTGTGCATCGGCGCATGGCACTTCGGACACTGCATGCTCGGCTCAACTCCTCGCCGTTCGGTACCGCTTCCACCAGGACAGACACTGTCCGGCCTCGAACGGTTGCACCCTACGCGGTCGGGCCCTGCGCCAACTCGGGCGGGACGGCTCGCATTCGGTCACAGGCGTCGATCACGGCCTGCTGCACCTCGTCCAAGGGGCGTTCCTCCCCCACGGACTTGGCGATCGCCAGGGCCGCGGTCTGCACGGTGAGGGCGCGGGCCGCCACGTCCAGGGCGGGCCAGGGGTCGCCGTCGGCGGGTACCGCCGGGCCGCCGGCACGTTGGTAGGCGGTCAGGAAGCGGGTCCACTCGTCGGGCGGGAGCAGGCCGCAGGCGTACCAGGCGGCCGGGCGGGCCAGGTCCCAGGTCGGGACGCCCACGCCGAGGTCGTCCACATCGATGAGGAGCCAGGGGCCGCTCGGCGCGGGGTGGCGCACGAGCTGGCCGAGATGGAGGTCTCCGTGGCAGAGGGTCCCCGCGGACGGCATGGGGGCCTCGGCGCGGGCCCAGGCGGGCAGGGTCGCCCAGGCGCGCAGCACCGGGGCGGCGGCCGGGTGCGGGCCCGCCGTCCGCAGCCGGGCGATCGCCCGGGCCGCCTTGGCGGGGCCACGCATGGGCGGCAGGCCGTCCGGCGCGGGGGTCCGGTGGAGGCGGGCCAGCAGGGTCGCGGCCGCCTCCCAGGGCGCGGCCTCGGGGGTCTGCGGGTCGACCGGGGCGCCGTACGGCCAGAAGGTGACCGGGCGGCCGTGGAGGTCGACGGGCTTCGGGCGGAGCGGGGCGAGGAGGATGCCGCTGAGGGCGGGGTGTGCGGCGAGTTCGAGACGGCGGGAGAGTTCGGCGGGGTCCGTGCCGGGGGCGTGGGCCTTGGCCACGGTGTCGCCGTGGCGGACGACGGTGCCGTCGCGGCGGTCGGCGAGGACGGAGTCGTGGTGGGTGCAGGGGGTGCCGGCGGGGTGGGCCGCGGTGCGTGCCCCGGCGGTCAGGGCGGGAAGCACGTCTGCGGTCACGGGGCCCCCTGGGGTGTGCGGTCGGTACCTCGCGAGCGTACGTTCTCCGCTCCCGCGGCCCCCTTCCAGTCCCCTCCCGTTCCCGGGGGCTCCGCCCCCGGATCCCCGGGTGGGTTCGTCGGGTGCGGGTGGGTGGGGGCCGGTCGCGCAGTTCCCCGCGCCCCTGGACCGTGGGGCTGCGCCCCCGGCTCCCCGCAGTCGGGGAAACCGGCCCGCACCCATGTCAGGGCAAAACAATGCCCGCGCAGCTCCCCAGCTGCGCGGGCATTTGTGCCGTCCGCCGCACCCCCGTCCCCACGGGGTTTCATGGCCGGATGTCCCCGCCCGGACCGCTCTTCCGGGCCTGGGGCGCCGCTCAGCGCCCCAGCATCACGCCCACGGACGACGCTTGTGTGACCACCGCGTCCCAGCCGCCGAAGACGACTACGAGCAGGGCCGCCAGGGGAAGGACCATCGCTGTCGCCACCAAGGGGTGGCGCTGACCCTGACGACGTGGGCGGAACGCGGCGCTGTACGCCTTGCGTCCTGTGCGGATCGCCGTCCGCGGTGCCGTGTGGGCCATGGTCCCTCTCCTGACCGAGCATCTATGTGGTTTGGCAGCGGCGGGTGTCTGACCTCGGGGGACGAGTGCTGCACCCGCCGCTTGACCTCAAATCTATGGGTGCGGCGGCGATCGGTCGTCATGCCCTCGTACCGATTGCCGGGCCTCCCGGAGGATGAGCGATGACCTGCGGTGTACTCCCCTGGGTGGAGATGAGGACCTAGGTCTCAGGGTCTTCCCGGAGGGGGCGTCCGGTGTGCCCGGACTGTTCCGAGCTGTCCTCCCTCGGCACCGGCTGCTCGACCAGCGCCAGCACCCGGGTCGCCATGAAGCGGGCGGTGCGCACCACTGATCCGCTTCGGGTGACTTCGCTCACTTCCACCACCCCCCGACGCACCGCGGTCTCCACTCTGCGACCCGCCCTGCTGGCCACCACCTCGTACGTACGCGTCGTGTCCCCGGCGTCCACGACTATCTCCACGCGATCACCCTTCACAGGTTCAATCCCCCTTCTGCGACGGACGGTTGGGATCACGGGCAGCTCAAAGCAGCCGTGTTCTCGCCTTCCCTGACCGTCTTTCAAGTTTCCCACCCGGCACTGACAATCGATCGGGCCGTGAGGGCGCGGCCTCTGCGCGCACCCGGCCGCGGAAACGTAAGCTGTGGCTCGTCAAACGGACCGGGCAGCGGGGATGGACATGGCGATGATGCGCCTGAGGCGCGAGGACCCGCGTGTCGTCGGCTCGTTCAGGCTTCACAGACGGCTCGGCGCGGGTGGGATGGGCGTGGTCTACCTGGGCTCCGACCGCCGTGGGCAGCGGGTCGCGCTGAAGGTGATCCGACCGGATCTGGCGGAGGATCAGGAGTTCCGGTCGCGGTTCGCCCGCGAGGTCTCGGCGGCCCGGCGGATCAGGGGTGGCTGCACGGCGCGGCTCGTGGCCGCCGATCTCGAGGCGGACCGGCCGTGGTTCGCCACGCAGTACGTGCCGGGGCCCTCGCTGCACGACAAGGTCGCCGAGGAGGGCCCGATGTCGGCCGCCGACGTGGCCGCCGTCGGGGCCGCGCTCTCCGAGGGGCTCGTCGCCGTCCACGAGGCCGGTGTCGTGCACCGGGACCTCAAGCCGTCCAACATCCTGCTGTCCCCGAAGGGGCCGCGGATCATCGACTTCGGCATCGCCTGGGCGACGGGGGCGAGCACCCTGACGCACGTCGGTACGGCGGTCGGCTCGCCCGGGTTCCTCGCGCCCGAGCAGGTGCGCGGCGCCGCCGTCACCCCGGCCACCGACGTGTTCGCGCTCGGCGCCACGCTGGCGTACGCGGCGACCAACGACTCGCCCTTCGGACACGGCAGTTCCGAGGTGATGCTGTACCGGGTGGTGCACGAGGAACCGCAGCTGCACGGTGTTCCGGACGCGTTGGCTCCGCTCGTCCGCGCATGTCTGGCCAAGGACCCCGAGGAGCGTCCCAGCACGCTCCAACTCTCCTTGCGGCTCAAGGAGATCGCGGCCCGCGAGGCGCAGGGCATGGCGGACGTCCGCCCGCCCGCGCAGCGCAATGATCCCGACCGGCCGACGGGGCGCCTCGCCGAGCAGTACGCCGAGCAGCCCACCCAGCGCCGCCCGCAGGGCACACCGCCGCCGCGCACGGGCGGCACCAACGGGGGCTCACGGCCGCCGCAGTCGGGCGCGCGACCCGCGCCCGCCCGGGGTACCGGACGCTCCGGCAGCAGGCCCGCGCCCCGCAGCGGCGCCGGGCGTCCCGCGCCCCGGACCACGGGGACCGGACGGCGGCCGGCCAATCCGCGACTGCTGCGTCAGCGGCTCTTCGTGTTCGTCGTGGTGACGCTGCTCGTCGCGCTGGGCATCGCGGCGGCGCAGGGCTGCCAGGGGCCGGCCCGCGGGCTGGACGACGGGGGCACGCGCAAGGACGTACGACAGGGGCAGTCTTCGTACGCGCCACCGTCCGGCGATCTGATGGCCGAGCAGTACCGGAGCCGACCGGACAGGCCCTGGGGCCCGGTCCAGGTCGCTGCGGAGCCGGTCTAGAGCTGGGGGCGGCCCGTCGCGACCGCGTAGAAGGCGACCGCTGCCGCCGCGCCGACGTTGAGCGAGTCGACGCCGTGGGCCATCGGGATGCGGACCCATTCGTCCGCCGCCATCAGGGCCTTCGTGGACAGGCCGTCGCCCTCCGCGCCCAGCATCAGCGCGACCCGGTCCATCCGGTGCGGGGCCGCCTCGTCCAGGGACCTCGCCTTCTCGTCCGGAGTGAGGGCGAGCAGGTTGAAGCCGGCGTCGCGGACCGTCTCCAGGCCCTTGGGCCAGGTCTCGAGACGGGCGTACGGAACCGAGAAGACCGCGCCCATCGAGACCTTCACGGAGCGGCGGTACAGCGGGTCCGCGCAGTCCGGGGAGAGCAGCACCGCGTCCATGCCGAGGGCCGCGGCGGAGCGGAAGATCGCGCCGATGTTGGTGTGGTCGTTGACCGCCTCCATGACGACCACCCGGCGCGCGGTCCGCAGGAGTTCCTCGGCCGTCGGCAGCGGCTTGCGCTGCATGGACGCGAGCGCGCCGCGGTGCACGTGGTAGCCGGTCACCTGCTCGGCGAGCTCCGGGCTGACCGCGTAGACCGGGGCCGGGAGTTCGTCGATGACATCGCGCATGACGTCGACCCACTTGGCGGACAGGAGCATCGAGCGCATCTCGTACCCGGCGTCCTTGGCGCGTCTGATGACCTTCTCGCCCTCGGCGATGAACAGGCCCTCGACGGGTTCGCGCTTGCGGCGCAGCTCCACGTCGGTCAGGCCCGTGTAGTCACGCAGACGCGGGTCGTCGGGGTTCTCAACGGTGATGAGATCGGCCACAGGGTGATACTGCCTTGTCCTGGGTGCGGTGCCAACGGCTGGGCACGGGTTGGGTTACCGGTGGTTACTCGGAAGCGTTCAGCGGGCTGTGCACACCCACGTTCACGACCTCGCCGATGACGATCACCGCCGGGGGCTTCACGTCCTCGGCGCGTACGGTCTCGGCGACCGTGGACAGGGTCGCGTCGACGCGGCGCTGGGCGGCGGTCGTGCCCTCCTGGACGAGGGCGACCGGGGTGTCGGCCGGCCTGCCGTGCGCGATCAGGGTCTCGGCGATCCTGCCGATCTTGTCGACGCCCATGAGGACGACGAGCGTGCCTCGCAGCCGGGCGAGGGCCGCCCAGTCGACGAGGGATCGCTCGTCGTCAGGGGCCACATGACCACTGACCACGGTGAACTCATGTGCGACACCCCGGTGGGTGACCGGGATACCGGCAGCACCCGGCACCGAGATCGAACTGGAGATGCCGGGAACGACCGTGCAGGCGATGCCCGCCTCGGCGAGCGCCTGGGCCTCCTCCATGCCGCGGCCGAAGACGAACGGGTCGCCGCCCTTGAGCCGGACGACCGACTTGCCCTGCTTCGCGTGCTCGATGAGCGCGTTGTTGATGGCCTCCTGCGCCATGAACCGGCCGTAGGGGATCTTCGCCGCGTCGATCACCTCGACGTGCGGCGGGAGTTCGGCGAGCAGGTCGCGCGGGCCCAGGCGGTCGGCGATGACCACGTCGGCCTCGGCGAGCAGTCGCCGGCCGCGGACCGTGATCAGGTCGGGGTCGCCGGGGCCGCCGCCGACGAGGGCGACACCCGGGGTGCGGGTGCGGTGGTGGGGCGCCACGAGGGTCCCGTCGCGCAGCCCCTCGACCACCGCGTCGCGGATCGCGGCGGTGTGGCGGGGGTCGCGGCCCTTGGCGTTCGTGGTGAGGACGGCGACCGTGACGCCCTCGCTGTGACCGGTGGCCGGGGTCCAGGCGGTCGCCGCGTCGGCGTCGTCGGAGCGGACGCACCAGACGCGGTGGCGCTCCGCCTCGGCGGAGGCCTCCGTGTTCGCCTGCCGGTCACTGGTCGCGATCAGGGCGTACCAGGCCTCGGCGAGGTCGCCGTCCTCGTACGGGCGCTTCGTCCAGGTGATCTCGCCCGCGTCCGCCATCGCCTCGACGGAGGGGGTGGCCGCGGGTGACACGAGGTGGATGTCCGCGCCCGCGGCGATGAGCGCCGGGAGGCGGCGCTGGGCGACCTGGCCGCCGCCGAGGACGACTACGCGGCGACCGGTGAGGCGGAGGCCTACGGGGTAGGCGGGGTTTTCGGCCATGGCGGTGCGGCTCCTCGTACGGGGCCGCTGCGCTCGGCTGGAGCGGCCTTGACGTGCTGTTTTGAGTGCGGGTCCACGATACGGCGGGGGCGGGAGGGGCTCCTTCCCCGAGCCCGCCCCGTCCCGGCAGTGACACTGTGCGGCTCCGCCGCGTGGGGGCTGCGCCCCCGACCCCCCGCTCGAGCGGGTGCCGTCGTCGGTCTACTTCTCGGTGACCCCTGCGGAGTCGAACGTCGCCACCTCGTGCATCGCCCGCGCCGCGCTCTGGACCACCGGCAGCGCCAGCAGGGCGCCCGTGCCCTCGCCGAGGCGCAGGTCCAGGTCGATCAGGGGGCGCAGGCCCAGCTTGTTCAGGGCGGCGACGTGGCCGGGCTCGGCGCTGCGGTGACCCGCGATGCAGGCCGCGAGGACCTCGGGGGCGATGGCGCGGGCCACGAGGGCGGCGGCGCCGGCGCTGACGCCGTCCAGGATCACCGGCGTACGCAGGGAGGCGCCACCGAGGAGCAGGCCGACCATGGCGGCGTGTTCGAGGCCGCCGATCGCGGCGAGGACGCCGATGGGGTCGGCCGGGTCCGGCTGGTGGAGTTCGATGGCGCGGCGCACGACCTCGGTCTTGCGGGCGAGGGTCTCGTCGTTGATGCCGGTGCCGCGGCCCGTCACCTCGGACGGGTCGGCGTCCGTGAAGACGGAGATCAGGGCCGCCGACGCCGTGGTGTTGGCGATGCCCATCTCGCCGGTCAGCAGGGCCTTGTTGCCTGCCGCCACGAGGTCGCGGGCCGTCTCGATGCCCACCTCGATGGCGGCCGTGACCTCTTCGCGGGTCATCGCGGGGCCGGTCGTCATGTCGGCGGTGCCCGCGCGGACCTTGCGCGGGAGGAGACCCGGGGTCGCGGGGAGGTCGGAGGCGACGCCCACGTCGATGACGCAGACCTCGGCGCCCACCTGGTTGGCGAAGGCGTTGCAGACCGCGCCGCCGCCCAGGAAGTTGGCCACCATCTGCCCGGTGACCTCCTGCGGCCAGGGAGTGACGCCCTGGGCGTGCACGCCGTGGTCGCCCGCGAAGATCGCGACGGCGGCGGGCTCCGGGATCGGCGGCGGGCACATCCGGGACAGGCCGGACAGCTGCGCGGAGATGATCTCCAGCATGCCGAGCGCGCCGGCGGGCTTGGTCATCCGCTTCTGGCGCTCCCACGCCTCGCCGAGCGCCTTGGCGTCCAGCGGGCGGATGTTGGAGACCGTCTCTGCGAGCAGGTCGTGCGGCTCCTCACCGGGCAGCGCGCGACGGCCGTACGTCTCCTCGTGCACGACCCAGGACAGCGGGCGGCGCTTGGACCAGCCGGCCTGCATCAGCTCGGGCTCCTCGGGGAACTCGTCGACGTAGCCGACGCAGAGGTACGCCACCACGTCCAGGTGCTCGGGCAGGCCGAGGGCACGGACCATCTCGCGCTCGTCGAAGAAGCTGACCCAGCCGACGCCGAGGCCCTCGGCGCGGGCCGCGAGCCACAGGTTCTGGACCGCGAGCGCGGAGGAGTACGGGGCCATCTGGGGCTGGGTGTGACGGCCCAGGGTGTGACGGCCGCCGCGGGTCGGGTCGGCGGTGACGACGATGTTCACCGGGGTGTCGAGGATGGCCTCGATCTTCAGTTCCTTGAACTGCTTCGCGCGCCCCTTGGGCAGCGACTTGGCGTACGCCTCGCGCTGACGGGCGGCCAGTTCGTGCATCGTGCGCCGGGTCTCGGCGGAGCGGATGACGACGAAGTCCCAGGGCTGGGAGTGGCCGACGGACGGCGCGGTGTGCGCGGCCTCGAGGACCCGCAGCAGCACGTCGTGCGGGATCGGGTCGCTGCGGAAGCCGTTGCGGATGTCGCGGCGTTCGCGCATCACGCGCAGCACGGCCTCGCGCTCGGCGTCGTCGTAGCCGGGGGCCGCGGGGCCGGTGGACTCTCGTACGTCTTCCACTGCGGCCGTGCTCTCTTCCTGGTCGGCGACCTGGGTGTCCAGGTCGTCCGCTTGCTGTGCGACTACTACGGGCTCCGGGTCCGCCTCGAACGGCTCCGGTACGGGGGATGTCTCGGCTTCGGCCTCGCGGGGCGCGGGAACCTGGGCGACAGGCTCCGGCTCGATGACGGGCTCCGCCTCGGCGAGAGGGGTGAGGGGAGCCTCCCGGCTCTCCACCGCTTCCGCCGTCGCCGGGGGCTCTTCGACCGGAGGCTCTTCGACCGAGGGCCGCTCCTCCGTGGGCAGCGGCGGCACGGTCATGGCGTGCGGCGGGGTCGGGGCCAGGTGCGGGGTCGTCGGCACCGTGCCCTCGACGGGCACGAACTGGCCGAGGGTCTGGTCCGCGGCGGAGTCCAGGGGGGCGCCCTGGAATCCGGGGGCGCCTGCCGTGTCGCCGGGGCGGTGCTCGCCGTGCGACTGGTTCGTGGCCGCGTGCGGCGCCCGCGCGTGGGCGGCGACGCCGACCGGTACGCCGGCACCGGCCTCGGCGAACGCGGCGTGGGCCTCGGCGGGGGGCGCGAACTGCGCGGCCTGGACCGGGAAGGCCTCGACACCGGGGTGTGCCTGTCCGTACGAGTCGTGCGCGGCGTGCGCCACCTGCGCCTGGGCCTCGGCGGCGGCGTGGGCGGCGGACACCACGAGGGGCTCCGGGGCGAACTCGGGCTGCGCGGCCTCCGCGAGGGACGCGGGCTCCACGCCGGTGTCCGCGGACCGGACCTCGGGTTCCGGGGTGTGGACACCGGCCTCCTGGAACCGGGCGTCCTGGGCCGGGAACTGTGACGCCTGGTCCACCGCGTGGGCG
The DNA here is from genome assembly GCF_007113425.2 of Streptomyces sp. RLB3-17. Classification (NCBI taxonomy): domain Bacteria; kingdom Bacillati; phylum Actinomycetota; class Actinomycetes; order Kitasatosporales; family Streptomycetaceae; genus Streptomyces; species Streptomyces sp. RLB3-17. The sequence goes on from NZ_CP041610.2 coordinate 2,758,413, forward strand.
ACGGGCTCGGCGAGGTGGGTGGCCTGGTCCGCGAGTTGGGGGGCCTGTTCGGTGGGCTGCGGCTCCGCCGCGGGCGTCGACTGCGGGTCCTGCGCGGGCTGCAGCACCTGCTCGGTCGCCAACGGCTCCCCCGCCTCGGAAACCTGTGCCGGGGTGTCGGCCAGGTGCCCGGCGGTGTCGTCCGCGGTCGGGGCCAGGTGCGGAAGGTCCTGCGCGACCGGGAAGGGTGTCGAAGCGGCGGTGGCCGCCGGGACCTCGGGGGCCGGGAAGCCGTCCGTCGCGGGCGCGGTCTCAGGGCCCGCCGCCACCTCGAAGCTCTGCTCGGCCACAGGGCCGGGCGTCACCTCGAAGCTCTGCTCGGCCACAGGGCCGGGCGCCACCTCGAAGCCCTGCTCGGCCTCAAGGCCCGGCCCGGTCTCGGGGCTCGGCGCGACCTCCACCGCCTGCTGGACGAAGTGACCCTCCGACGCCTCGGGCATGTGGGCGGCCTCCGGAGCCTGGGGCGCCTGCGCGAATCCCTGAGCCTCGGCCCCCTCGACCGCCTCCACGGCCTGAGGAACCGGGGCGAATTCCGCGGGCTCGGCGACCTCGGCCTCCGGCGCCGTCAGCTCCTCGGCGACCGCTCCGGTCTCGGGGCCCTGGACGGCCGACGGGACGACCGTTTCTGCGGCCGCCTCCTCGGGACCCACCGGCGGCGCTCCCCACGGCACCGCGCCCTGCGGCGGGATCTCGGAGAGCTGCGACACGTCGAGGTACTCCGGACCGGTCGTCGGGGGACCCGCGTGCCGTACCGGAGTTGGGGCAGTCACGGGGTTCATCGGGGTGGCCATGGGCGCGGCGGCGGGGCCGCGGTCGGCGAGCGAGCGCACCGGGCTCGCGGAGCCGTCCGGAGTCGGCGGCCCGAGGTGCAGCGGACGGCGCGGAGCCGCCGGCTGCGGGGCGGTCGCGGGGCCGGGTACGCGGACGCCACTGAGGTCGAGTGAACCGCTGTCCCGGCCGGCCGTCTCGTGCGGACCCGGCTCATGGACGAGAGGCTGCTCCTCGACGAGGGGCTGTGGGGGCGGCGGAGCCACCTCGTTGCCCCACGCTCCCTGTGCGCCCGGCATGAGAAGCAGGTCGTCGTCCTCGGCGGGGTTCTCGGAGGGGTCGAGGAAGGTGTACGTGCCCGGGGCGGGGACGCCCGGCTGCTCCACCATGCCTGCGTTCTCCGGCAGTCCCTCGCCCGGGACCTGGCCGGTGTCGGTCATGCGTACCCCTCGCCCATCGGTTAGTGCTTCCAAGTCCTGCTCGCCCGGAACGGCGCACCGACCGCCCCGCAGTGAAGAACGAGCGTGCGTGCCCAGCGGCACGAACGACCGGCCAACAAAGACGACAAAGCCATTAACGGGCATTGTCCCGGTCGTCCGACCCTCGCGACAGCTTGACCCGCGACGGCCCGCTGTGGACTGCGCCACGTTGCGCGTCCTCAGGTTCTGCCGTACCACACACGCCTCAAAACGGGCGCGTTTTCGGGACATTGGCCTACGAAAGGCCGATCGCCCTGGAGCGGTACAACGATCGGCCAGCCTACCGCGCGCGGTACGACAACAGGATCACGGGTTGCGATCGGGCAGACGGCCTGTGAGCAGGAACGCGACGCTCCGCTCGGTCTCCGTCCAGGCCCTTGTGTCGAGTTCGACGGACTGAATGAGGGCGCATTCGACCTGATATCCGTGCTCGCTGAGATCACGGCCCACGAGTTCGGCCGCGTCACGGGTCGCCGCGTGCGTCACGATGCGCTGCGGACGGCGGTCGGCGACGGCCGAGACGACCTGCACTCCCCCGCCGCCGACACGTACGACATCGGGTTCGGGGAGGTTCTCCAGAACGTGCGGCGCGGTGCCGTGCACGATCTGCATCTGGACGCCGTAGCGGCGCGCGGAGTCCTCGGTGCGGGCGCAGGAGCCGGGGTTGCGGTCGACGGCGATGACCGCCGCGCCGGTGCGCGCCGCCTCGGTGGCGAAGGCGCCGCTGCCGGAGCCGATGTCCCACACGAGGTCTCCGACGCGCGGGCCCAGCCGGGCGAGTTGGGCGGCGCGCAGCAGATCCGTTTCGCCTTCGCCCAGCGCGCCGCCGTACGCCTGGGCGGGCAGCGCCCAGCCGCGCGGGCCGGCGCCCGGGTCGCGTCCGGCGATCCAGCCGCCGTCCTCGGCCGCGGCCACGAAACCGCCGATGACGATGACGACGTTGGGGTCGCGCCAGGTGTGGTCGGCGGCCTTGTCGGAGGTGAGGATGGTGACCCGCTCGCTCGCGGTGCCGAGCTCCTCGCAGATGACGAAGGTGCGGTGGACGCCTTCGAGGAGCAGGCCGAGTTCGGCGGGGCCGGCGCCGGGCGAGGTGAGAACGGCGACCTTGGTGTGGGCGCGGCAGACGTTCACCGCGCGGCGCAGGGTGCGGCGGTGCGCCACGACCACCTGCGCGTCGTCCCAGGGCATGCCGGCGCGGGCGAAGGCGGCGGCGACCGAGGAGACGGCGGGCACGACTTCGACCTCCAGGCCGAACTCGGGGGCACGCAGGGTGCGTACGACTCCGAAGAAGCCGGGGTCGCCGTCGGCGAAGACGACGGCGCTGCCGCGGTGGCCCGCGATGCGACGGGCGGCGAGGGAGACGCTGCCGAGACGGATGCGTTCGGCGGCCCGGGGTACCTCGGGGAGCGCCAGGTGATGCGCCGCTCCGGCCACCAGGGTGGCCGCGCCGAGGGCGGAGCGCGCCGCGGCGGTCAAGGGCGAGCCGTCCCAGCCGATCACCGTGACCCGGTCGGCCATCGTCGTCAGTCTCCAGAAGGTTTTCGCAGGTCGTCGGTGGGCAGCCCGCGGGCGGGCTCCGTGAGGGTACCTGGTGTTGCTGGGTGCGGGCGCACAGGTCGCCGGCGGGTGGGAGCGGTTCTTCGGATCGCGCTGCGGGACGTCCCCCGGATTCGGCGCAGGGAATCCCGCCGGTTCAGTTCCAGTCGGAGAACGACGTGAAACCACCCGTGTCGGCGAGCTGGTCGCCGACTCCGTCGAGGTCCTCCGGGAGGAGGCTCCAGATGATGAAGTCGGTGCGCAGGTCCACCCAGCGGCCGTCCTCGGTGCGGGTGTGCGCTATACAGGCGTTGCGCAGGACCCCCTCGCTGATGCAGCCGATCTTCTGGGCGACCTGCTGGGAGGCGGTGTTGTCGGCCGCCGTGCGCAGTTCGATGCGCTCGAACTTCTGGTCGCGGAAGAGCCACTGGGCGGTGGCGAGCGCCGCCTCGGAGGCGTAGCCCTCGCCGCGGGCCCAGGGGGCGATGACGTACGACAGTTCGGTGGAGCGCACATGCCAGTTGGTCTTGGCGAGTTGCACGATGCCGACCAGGCGCTGGGTGAGGAACTCTGTGACGGCGAGGTCGAGTCCCCGGCCCGCCGTGCGTTCGGTGGGCGCGTACTCGGTGATCCAGGTGCGGGCCGCGTCCTCGGTGTAGGGCTGGGGCACGTCGGTCCAGGCCCCGACCTGCTCGTCGTTCATCATCGCGGCCAGGGAGGGGACGTCGTCCTCGTCGAGCGCACGCAGGACCAACCGCTCCGTGCTGATGGAGATGTCGGGGAAGGTGCTGGTCATGCGCCGCTCCATAACCGTCGGGACGTCGGGCCCTCGGATCCTTCGGGCCCGCTGAACTGCCCAGCATGCAGCATGAGGCCACCGAACTGCACCACGGGGTCCACTCCGAGTGATGGAGTGGACCCCGTACGGTGACCCGACCGGAACGACGGGACGACCGGAACTAGAACGACGGGATGACCGAACCGGCGTACTTGTCCTCGATGAACTTCTTGACCTCCGGCGAGGTCAGGAGCTTGGCGAGCTTCTTCACCCGCGGGTCGCTCTCGTTGCCCTTCTTGACGGCGAGGAAGTTGCCGTAGGGGTTGTTCGTCGCGGACTCCAGGAAGAGCGCGTCCTTGGCCGGCTTGAGGCCGGACGAGATGGCGTAGTTGCCGTTGATCACCGCGGCGTCGACGTCGTCCAGGGAGCGCGGGGTCTGAGCCGCCTCCAGCTCCTTGAACTTGAGGTTCTTCGGGTTCTTCGCGATGTCCTGGGTGGTCGCGCTGTTGCCCGCGCCGTCCTTGAGCGTGATGAGTCCCTTGGAGGCGAGCAGCTTGAGCGCCCGCGCCTCGTTGACCGTGTCGTTCGGGACGGCGACCGTCGCACCGCTCTTGAGCTCGTCGGTCTTCTTGATCTTGTGGGAGTAGAGACCGAGCGGTTCCAGGTGGACCGTGACGACGGGCACGATGTGGGTGCCGTTCTTCTTGTTGAAGTCGTCGAGGTACGGCTGGTTCTGGAAGTAGTTGGCGCCGACGGACCCGTCCTCGGTCGCCGTGTTCGGCGTGACGTAGTCCGTGAACTCCTTGACCTGCAGGTCGAGGCCGGCCTTCTTCGCCAGGTTGTCCTTGATGTAGTCGAGGATCTCGGCGTGCGGGGTGGGGCTCGCGGCCACGACCAGCGGACCGCTGGTGTCGGAGGCGCTGCTGCTCTTGTCCGAGCCGCAGGCGGAGAGGCCGAGGGTGAGGGCTCCGGCGGCGAGGACTGCGGTGGTGATCTTTGCGGTGTTACGCACGAAAAGTGCCTTTCCTTAAGGGTGGAGCGACCCCGTGGTGGGTGGTTACGGGGAAATCTGCGGGTGGGGGGAGAGAACCGGAGGGGGTGTTCGGACGGTCTCAGGCGACCTTGCCGACCTCCGCGGTGGCGGGCTCCCTGGCCTTAAGCAGCCGCAGCTTCGGGGCGGCGCCGGAGTGGCCGCCGCGCCGGTGCAGGGTGCGGGCCGCGTAGTCGCCGGCGAACTGGATGAGGGAGATGACAACCGCGAGGATCGCCACGGTGATCCACATGAGTCCGGTCTCGAAGCGCTGGTAGCCGTACCGGATGGCGATGTCGCCGAGGCCGCCGGCGCCGACGGTGCCGGCCATCGCGGAGTAGCCGATGAGGGCGACGATCGTGGTGGTCGCGGAGGAGATCAGCGACGGCAGCGACTCCGGTACGAGCACCTTGCGCACGACGGTCCAGGTGTTGCCGCCCATCGACTGCACGGCCTCGACGAGACCGCCGTCCACTTCGCGGACCGCCGTCTCGACCAGGCGCGCGAAGAAGGGGATCGCGCCGACGGCGAGCGGCACGATCGCCGCCTCGCGTCCGATGGTCGTTCCCGTGATCGTGCGCGTGAAGTTCATCAGCGCGACCATCAGGATGATGAACGGCAGCGAGCGGGCGATGTTCACGACCTGCCCGATGACCTTGTTCACGACGACGTTCTGCAGGAGTCCGTCGCGGTCGGTCAGGACGAGCAGAACGCCGAGCGGCAGACCGCCGACGACCGCGATCAGCGTGGACCAGCCGACCATGTAGAGCGTGTCCCAACACGCCTGGGACAACAGGGGCTGCATCTCCGACCAGGTCACTTGGCACCGTCCGTCGCGAGCACGGGCTGCTGGCCCTGGATGTCGATCTGCAGGCCCTGCTCGCGCAGGAATCCGATCGGCACGACGTTCTCCTCGTAGCGGCCGGGCAGTTCGATGCGCATCCGGCCGACCTGCTTGCCGGCGACGGTGTCCATCGCGGCGCCGAGGATCGAGATGTCGATGTTGTACGTGCGCGAGAGCTGCGAGATGACGGGCTGGGTCGCGGCCTCGCCGTGGAAGGTCACGTCGATGACGGTGCGGTCGTCGCCGGACGGCTCGCCGCTCACCGGGAAGAGCGCCTCGGCGAGTTCGGAGCCGGGGGTCGCGAGCAGTTCGCTGACGGTGCCGGACTCGACGATGCGGCCCTTCTCCATGAGCGCGGCCGAGTCGCAGATCGTCTTGACGACGTCCATCTCGTGGGTGATGAGCAGGACGGTCAGGCCCAGCTGCCGGTTCAGGTCGCGCAGCAGCTGGAGGATGGAGCGGGTGGTCTCGGGGTCGAGGGCGCTGGTGGCCTCGTCGGAGAGCAGCACCTTGGGGTCGCCGGCCAGGGCGCGGGCGATGCCGACGCGCTGCTTCTGGCCGCCGGAGAGCTGGGCCGGGTAGACCTTGGCCTTGTCGGAGAGACCGACCAGGTCGAGCAGCCCGAGCGCCTTGGAGGATCGTTCCTTCCCTGACAGGCCAAGGATTTCGAGCGGCAGCTCGACATTGTCCTGGACGGTGCGCGAGGACAGCAGGTTGAAGTGCTGGAAGACCATGCCGATACGACTGCGCGCCTGGCGGAGCTCCTTGCCCGCGCGCGGGCCGCGGCCGGCGAGCGCGGTGAGGTCCTGTCCGGCGACGGTGACCGTGCCGGCGGTGGGACGCTCCAGGAGGTTGACGCAGCGGATGAGGGAGGACTTGCCGGCGCCGGACTGGCCGATGACGCCGTACACCTCGCCTTCGCGAACGTGCAGATCGACGCCGTCGAGGGCGGTCACTTCACGGCCGCGCGAGCGGTAGACCTTGGTGAGGCCCGTTGTCGTGATCACTGGGGGTTTCCGTCACTGTCGAGTGCGGGGCGCGGGTGTGCGCCGGCACGGGTGCATTCGGTCGGGAACGCGACACGGTTCTCGCGGTGGCGATGGAACCGGATGAATCCGGGGAGAACATGCGCGCGGGGCGGCGCCGCTCACGTACGGGGTACGGACAGGGCGCGGCGGTCTCGCTTCGGGGCGCGAGACGGGGCGGTGGTGCGGGGGCCCTCTAGAAGGCGCACATTCGACACATACAACGAGCACCGGGCGTCATGGTCGCCTCGGTCGCAAGGATGCGGCTGCTCGTCGTGGTCATGGGATCAAGTAAAGCAGACGTACAGGCGGGACCCAGAACCGCTGTCCGCATTGCGGACAGCGGTGGACACCTCTCAGCCGCGGGTGGAGATCTCCACTCCCCCGTCGGTGACCAGTACGGACAGGGCCGAGAGGTCCTTCACCACGAGGTCCGCGTCCAGCTCGGACGGCTCGTGGGTTGTGGCCAACGCCACGGTGGTCATCCCGGCGGCGCGGCCTGCCTGCAGGCCCGCCGGGGCGTCCTCGAAGACGACGCACCGGGCCGGGTCGACGCCCAGTGCACGGGCGGCGAGGAGGTAGGGCTCGGGGTCGGGCTTGCCACGGGTGACGTCGTCGGCGGAGATCAGCGTCTTGGGCCGGACACCGACCTCGGCGAGCCGGGCCTCGGCCAGTCGCCGGGTGGCGGAGGTGACGACGGCCCAGCGGTCGGCCGACAGCGAGTCGAGGAACGCCGCGGTGCCGGGGAGCAGGACGACGCCGCCGGGGACGTCCTCGACCTCCAGCAGTTCGATGCGCGCGAGCGCCTCGGGGACGAGGTCGGTCGGCAGCAGGTCGGCGGCTATCTCGGCGGCGGGGCGGCCGTGCAGTTCGATCCGGGCGAAGTCCTCCGCGGTGATCCCGTACTCGCGCGCCCATCGTGTCCAGCACCGGTTCACCGACTCGAGGGATGAGACGAGCGTCCCGTCGTTGTCGAACAGCAGGGCATCAGCGTGGATCTTCATGCGCTCGACCCTACGGGGCAGCCCGGGGGCGAGGGCATCGGGCCTTTTGGCCCGTAATAGGGTCACGGCATGCTTGATGCCCTGACGGTCGCGACCGCCGTCGCCGCGCTCGCGCTCGCCGCCTGGTGCGGCTGGGCCGCCCACCGTGATCAGCCCACCAAGGACTGGCACTTCATCGGCATGGCCGTGGTGACCCTGCTCGCCGTGATCCAGCTGGTGGTCGGAATCGTCCAGCTGGCGCGTGGCGAGAAGCCCGGCCAGGGCACGACGATCTTCGTGGCGTATCTGCTCGGTGCCTTCGCGTGCATTCCGGCCGCGGGCTTCATGTCGCTGGCGGAGCGCACCCGCTGGGGATCGATCACGGTGGCGGCCGGCGGTGTCGTCCTCGCCGTACTGGAGGTGCGGCTCTATGACATCTGGGGAGGCTGAGATGACGGCCACGGAGGAGAACGGGACCGCGCCGCAGGAGAATCAGGAGGGCCGGGAGAGTCGGGAGAGTCCGGAGAAGAAGCGCACCCGGCTGATCAGCGGCCCCGGCATGCTGCTGCTCTGGCTGTACGGCGTGATGGTCGTCGGCGCCGTGTCGCGCTCCGCCGTCCAGATCTCGACGGAGTTCGACAAGGCCCCGCTCGCCTACTCGTTGTCGGCGGTCGCGGGCCTCGTCTACGGCTTCATCACGTACTCACTCGTGCGCGGCGGCGAAACGGCCCGCAGGGCGGCGCTGGTGTGCTGCGCCGCCGAGCTCGTGGGCGTGTTGACCGTCGGAACCTGGACGCTGGTCGAGCCGTCCGCCTTCCCCGACGCCACCGTGTGGTCGGACTACGGGATCGGCTATCTGTTCATTCCGGTGCTGCTGCCGCTGTCGGCCATGTACTGGTTGCGCAAGGCGCGTACGGCCGACCGGTCGGCGTAGCTCGGGCGCCGTAGCCGTGGCTCGGGCCGTAGCCGTACCTCGGGCCCGTAGCCGTGGCTCGGGCCCGGAACACGATCGCTCGTCAGGCGCTGGTCACGAACGCGCCCGTGTCGGCGCCCTTCTGCAGGGTCACCAGGGTGAGCCGCTCGTCGACGCGCTCCGTGGAGACCTGCGCGTAGCCGTGCTTGCGGTACATCCGCAGGTTGCGGTCGCTGCGGTGGCCGGTGAAGAGCTGGAAGGACTTGGCCGCGCCGTCCGTCGCGAGCTTGGTCTCGATCGCGGCGAGCAGCCGCCCGCCCAGGCCGTGGCGCTGCATGCGCGGATGGACGATGAGCTTGTTGATACGGGCCGTGCCGTCCGGGTCCACGGCTCCGCGGACCGAGGCCACCACCTCTTCGCCCAGCCTGGCCACCAGGACCGTACCGTCCGTCAACTCCGCCCTGAGGGAGTCGAGCGGCTGCGTGAGCGGCTCGATGCCGTAGTCCCCGTACAGCTCGGCCTCGCTCTGGTAGCAGAGGTACTGCAGCTTGAGGATCTGCTCTGCGTCCTGCTCGGTCGCCGCCGAGATGGTCACGCTCATGCCCATGTGTGCATGCCTCCCGCTCACCTGTTCCACCGGTCGTCCCCCACTCCTATCCCCGTGGTGCGCGGGCCGCAACCACCGGAGAGAGCAATCGACGCAGACATCCCAGGCATCTGGAACGTTCCGGACCAAGACTGCCCTGTGAGATACCCAACTCGCCTGCGATCTCCCGATAGGTGAGGTCCTTCGGGGAGAGCAGTGCCGCCATCAGACCGGGGCAGCGGCCCGGCAGCCGCCGGACCGCGTCGTGCAGGGCGCGCCGACTGTCGGCGGTCATCACCTGCTGTTCGGGGTCCGGGCCGCTCTCGTCGGCGGGTTCGCGGACGTACGGCCGTTCGTACCGGGCCGTACGGCGGGTGCGGCGGACCTCGGAGCGCACGGCGCGGCGCAACCAGCCCTGCGGGTCGGCGGGCGGCCCGTCCGAGTCGAGGCGCTCCAGCAGGCGCAGCCAGACGGCCTGTTCGAGGTCGCACGGTTCGGTCCCGGACGCAAGGCCTTCCGCCGAGGCCTCGGCGGCGAGCAGCGGACGCAGGGTGGAAACCATCTCGTGGGTCATATGCGGCGGGACGCCGCCGCCCCGGCACAGGGTTGCCGGGGCGGGGGACTGTCACCCCATCCGGGGTGAGTGGATCACTCGTTGACGAAGTCCTCGCGGGCGAGCAGCGCGGTGTCCGCGTTGTCCGAGAAGACGCCGTCGATGCCGGTGGCGAAGTAGGTCCTGAAGGCGCCGAAGGCGTCGCCGTAGGCGTTCGGGTCGGTGCCCCGCCGGAAGTTCGCGGGCAGGAAGGTGTTCTCGTTGCGCATGGTGTACGGGTGCAGGATCAGGCCCGCGCGGTGCGCGTCGGCGACCAGCGTGGTCGGCGTGGTGAGGGCGCCGTTCGCGTCCTTGGGGATGACCAGGTCGAGCGTGGGTCCGATGCCCTGGGCGTACGAGGCGATCCACTTCAGGCCCTCGGGCTTGACGAGGTCGGCGACGGTGCGCGGGTCGCCCGTCGTGGCGAAGTCCCAGGGGCGGGTGTTCGCGGCGGAGAGCAGCACGACGAGCGGGTTGTCGACCAGCTTGTCGAGGCGCTGGATGCTGGTCGGCTCGAAGGACTGGATGATGACCGGCGAGTTCTTCTTGTCCTTGCCGTGCTTGCGGAGCACCGTGGCGAGGCGCTCCTCCAGGCCGAGGCCCAGCGCGCGGAAGTAGGTGGGGTGCTTGGTCTCGGGGTAGATCCAGACCTGCTTGCCGCGCTTGCGGGTCTGCTCGTCCTGCCAGCGGAGTACCTCTTCGAAGGTGGGGATCTCCCAGCGGCCGTTGTAGAGCGTGTTGTGCGGGCGGTTGGCGGGGATGCGCTCGACGGCCCGCAGGGTCTTCAGCTCGGCGAGGGTGAAGTCCTCGGTGAACCAGCCCGTGGTGGGGATGCCGTCGAGGGTCTTGGTGGTCTTGCGGTCGGCGAACTCGGGGTGCGCCGACACGTCGGTGGTGCCGCCGATCTCCGGCTCGTGCCGGCAGACGAGGTGGCCGTCCTTGGTGGGCACCAGGTCACCGGCCTCGACGACGTCGGCGCCCAGGTCGAGGGCCAGCTGGTACGAGCCGAAGGTGTGCTCGGGCCGATAGCCGCTGGCGCCCCGGTGCCCGATGACGGTCGGCTTGGGCAGGCTCTTGTAGCCGCCGTGGCCGCCGCTCCCGTGCCGCTCGTCGGCTCTCGCCGCGCCCGGCAGGCCGAGGACCGCTCCGCCCGCGCCGAGCACCGCGGCCCCGAGCAGCGCGCGGCGCGCCGTGCCCCGGTCCTGCCCGTTCGACTCCCGCGACTCCGATGTCCCCTGCGTCCCCTGCGTCCCCATGAGCGCTCCTCCCGCCGTACCGCCCCGTACCTGTCAAAGCGGGTCGATCGTAGGTTCCCTTCCGTGACGGGAGGGAGACCTGTGGCGGAACACGTGGGTGCCACTGGATGGCGTACGGAACAGCAGTACGGAACAAGAGAGCTGGCGGTCCGTCAGTTTCGGGGTGACGGTGGTGGGTACGCGGTCCGGGTACGCGGTCAGAGGTTCACGGTTCCGGGGTCCCGGTCCCGGGCGGCGCTGACGGCCCCGGAGTCGCTGACGTGCTGGGCCGCGTGGGCGCGGCGGCGGGCGTCGGCGGTCGCACCGTGCGACTCGTTCGGCAAACCTGTGCGACTCGTCCGGCGTGGCGGCCGAAGCCGTCGCGAGATACGTCACATGCTTCCGTCCGTGTGACGAACGCGCAACAGCCCGCCACCTCAGGTAAACATTGGTCAACAGTCCGTATCCAGTCGGTGAACCCGATGTGCAATCACCGGGGGGCCGCGAGTATCGTCCTCACCTGCACATACTTCATACCGATCCCTTGACACCGGAGGGCCCGTTGTCCCGCTTCGCGCTCATCAAGGCAGTGCTCGGACCGATCATGCGCCTGATGTTCCGCCCACGGGTGGAAGGCGTGGAGCACATCCCGGGCGACGGCCCCGTCATCCTGGCCGGCAACCACCTCACGTTCATCGACTCGATGATCCTGCCCCTGGTCTGCGACCGGCAGGTGCTCTTCATCGGCAAGGACGAGTACGTCACCGGCAAGGGGTTCAAGGGCCGCCTCATGGCCTGGTTCTTCACCGGTGTCGGCATGATCCCGGTGGACCGGGACGGCGCCAACGGTGGTGTCGCGGCGCTGATGACCGGCCGTCGCATTCTGGAGGAGGGCAAGGTCTTCGGCATCTACCCGGAGGGCACCCGCTCCCCCGACGGCCGGCTCTACCGCGGCCGCACCGGTATCGCCCGCCTCACCCTGATGACCGGCGCCCCGGTCGTCCCGTTCGCGATGATCGGCACGGACAAGCTGCAGCCCGGCGGTGCGGGGATGCCGCGGCCGGGCCGCGTCACGGTCCGCTTCGGTGAGGCGATGGAGTTCTCGCGGTACGAAGGCATGGACCGTGACCGGTATGTGCTGCGGGCCGTGACCGACTCCGTGATGACGGAGGTCATGCGGTTGTCGGGGCAGGAGTACGTGGACATGTACGCCACGAAGGCCAAGGCCGCGTAGCGCCTCCGGCGGTTCGGCCGTGTCTTGCCTGCGGGTGAGTTGTGGCTGGTCGCGCAGTTCCTCGCGCCCCTGAGGGGCGTGCCCCTCTCAGACCCCGGTTTCCAGGTTCTGGCCCTTCAGTAGGAACCATGCCGCTGCCGCTGTGGCCAGCAGTACCGCCGCTCCGATGCCGGACGCCAGTGCCAGGCCGTCCACGAAGGACGTGCGAGCCGCGGTCAGCAGGGCCTCCGCGGTGTGGGTCGGCAGGGTTGCCGCCGCCTCCACCGCGCCGCCCAGGGAGTCATGGGCCCCTGCCGGGGTGCCCGCGGGGCCGGTGAAGCCCGCGTAGACGCCGGTCACGATGGAGCCGAGCAGGGCGATGCCGAGGGCGGCGCCGAGCTCGTACGCCGTCTCGGAGACCGCGGACGCGGCGCCGGCCTGTTCCTTGGGCACGCTGGAGAGGATCACGTCGGCGGTGACGGTGAACGAGAAGCCCGCGCCGACGCCGACGATCAGAAGTGCCGAGCCGAGCACCGCGTACCCGGTGGACTGGTTCAGCAGGGTGAGCACGCCGAGCGCGAGGCCCACGGCGGCGAGACCACCGGAGACCACGGCACGGACCGAGTAGCGGCGCGCGGCCGAGCCCGCGATCAGACCCGCTCCCACCGCGCCGATGGCGGCGGGCAGTTCGGCGAGCCCCGCCTGGAACGGCGGCCTGCCCTGGACGAGTTGCAGGTACTGGGACAGGAAGAAGACCAGTCCGGACAGGCCGAAGACGGTCAGCAGATCGGCGAGCACCGCCGCCGAGAAGCCCCGGTTGCGGAACAGCCGCATGTCCAGCAGCGGTTCGGGCATCGCGAGTTGACGGCGTACGAAGCCGTAGAGGGCCCCGGCGCCGAGCACGCCCACGGCCATCGGCTCCCAGGTGAACCCGTGCGTGGCGGCCTCCTTCACCGCGTACACGATGCCGATCATGCCGACGAGGGAGAGCACGACGCTGGCCAGGTCCCAGGGGCCGGGGTGCGGGTTGCGGGACTCGGGCAGGAGCTTGATGCCGACGGGGACGAGGATCAGCATCACGGGCACGTTGATGAGGAAGACCGAACCCCACCAGAAGTGTTCGAGCAGGAAGCCACCGACGACGGGCCCGACCGCCGTACCGGCGGAGGCCGTGGCGCCCCAGATGCCGATGGCGAGGCTGCGCTCGCGCGGGTCGTGGAAGAGGTTGCGGATGAGGGCGAGCGTGGCGGGCATCAGGGTCGCGCCCGCGACTCCGAGCAGCGCCCGCGCCAGGATCATCATCTCCGGGGTCGTCGCGTACGCGTTGAGCACCGATATCGCGCCGAACGCCGTGGCGCCCATCAGCAACAGCTTCTTGCGGCCGATGCGGTCACCGAGGCTGCCCATGGAGACGAGCAGACCGGCGATGACGAACGAGTAGACGTCACCGATCCACAGGAGCTGGGTGCCGGAGGGCTTCAGGTCCTCGCTGATGTAAGGGGTCGCGAGACCGAGCACGGTCGCGTCGACGGCCACCAACAGCACGGCGAGGACGAGGACGCAGAGCGCGAGCCAACGGCCCGGACGCTTCTCCACCTCCGCCGTCAACGCCGGCTGCAGGGTGCTGGTCATGATCACTCTCTCCGTAGTGCGCCGCCGAGCAGCAGCTCGACGATCATGTAGTGGAAGTCCTTGGCGGCGACGCGGCCCTCGGTCACGGCCCACGCGCCCGAGGCCATGAGCCCGTAGAGCGCCTCGGTGAGCCAGGCGGGGCTGAGGTCGATGCGGAACTCGCCGCCCTCCTGGCCGCGCCGGAACAGGGCGGCCATCCGGGCATCGAGCCGGGCCCAGCCCTCGTTCTGTCCCTCGCCCTCGAACAGCTGGTTCTCGGTGTAGAGGAAGGCGAGCAGCCCGGCCACGCGCTCGAGCTCCTTCACCAGACGGCGCAGGGCCTCCTGAGCGGTGCCCTCGTCGAGGCGGGTGGCATCGAGTGCCGCCTCGCACTCCTCGATGCAGAGGGCCTCCAGCGCCCGGACGAGCGCGTCCCGTCCGGCGAACTGGCGGTGCAGCGTGGCCCGGCTGATCCCGGCCGCCCTGGCGACCTCGTCCATGGTGGCGGTGGATTTACGGGTGAGCAGGGCGGCTGCGCTGCGCAGCACGTGGTCACGGTCGACGGCCATGAGACAACAGTACCCCATGTGAGACATGTTTGTCTCATCAGGAGCGCGCTAGTCTCACCAGTGCCCTATTTTTCGCCTTTTTTGGTGTCCGGGATTTCCGCTGCGATCAGTGCCAGGGCAGCTGCCCGCGCCGCTCCCAGTACACGTCCGGGTCCTCCGCGAGCGCCGCGAGGCGGGTCAGCTGGTCCTCGTCCAGGTCGACGACCGCCGCGTGCAGGTTCGAGGCGAGCTGGGCGGAGGTGGCCGCGCCCGAGAGGACGACTCCGGCCCAGGGCTGCCGCAGGATCAGCGCGAGGGCGACGGCGTCGGCGCCGAGGCCGGTCTCCTCGGCGATCGCCCGCACCGCGTCCGGCGCGTGCTCGGCGGCCAGGCGGCCGTTGGCCATGCCCTCCTTGACGATCACCGTGAGCCCGGCGTCGTGCGCCTCGGCGAGGGCGGGAGCCGCCGAGGTCTCCAGGACGTTGTACGTGGACTGGACGGTACGGAAGAGGGGCTCGCCGTCGACCGTCACGGCGAGCGCGGCGCGGATGGCGTCGGCCTGGGCGGGCCCGCTCGTGGAGAAGCCGATCGAAAGGCCCTGGGCGGCCGCCTCGGCGAGTTTCGCGTGGAGTTCCTTGTCGGTGAGGGCCGGGCTGTCCGGGGTCACCGAGTGGATCTGGTAGAGGTCGAGCCGGTCACCGAGCAGTGCGGCGGTCTCGGCGCGCTGTCGCTCGTACGTGGCGAGGGTGTGGTCCTTGACCTCGTGCTGCTCGGCGTCCGTGGTCCAGTCCGCGGTGTAGGTGTAGCCCCACTTGCTGCCGATGACCACGTCGTCGACGTCCGGCCGGCTCTTCAGCCAGTCGGCGAGGAACTCCTCCGAACGGCCGTAGGAGCGGGCCGCGTCGAAGTAGCGCACGCCCTGCGCGTAGGCGGCGTCCAGGAGTTCGTGGGTGCGGGCGCGCAGCGTCTCGACGCTGCGATCCTCTCCGAGGTCATGGTCCCGGCCGAGGTTGATGTAACCCGGGCGGCCGACGGCGGCGAGGCCCAGGCCGATGTGGCAGGTGGGCGTCGTGGCGGTGGCGAGACGGGCGAAGGGCATCGCGGGCTCCGTTCGGTCGGCTCCGGTGCGGCTCCTGACCAACGTAACCCGCGATGACCTTCGGCTCGCGCCTCAGAGCTCGGTGCGTGCGGTGCTTCGGCGAGTGCGAGTTCACCGTGGCTTGTCGCACGGTTCCCCGCGCCCCTTGCGGGACGCTCTTCTTACCGCTTCTTCTTGGCCGTGGCCCACGCGTGCTGGGCCGCCACGTCCGCCTTCACCTCGGCGAGCTGGACGGCGACCGCGCTGGGTGCCGTACCGCCGCGTCCGTCGCGGGAGGCGAGGGCACCCGGGACGTTCAGGACCGAGCGCACCTCGGGGGTGAGATGGGCCGAGATCTTCGCGAACTGTTCGTCGGTGAGGTCGTTCAGCTCCTTGCCGTCGGCCTCCGCGACCTTGACGCACTCGCCGGCGACCTCGTGGGCGACGCGGAACGGCACACCCTGCTTGACCAGCCACTCGGCGATGTCCGTGGCGAGCGAGAAGCCGGCCGGGGCCAGCTCCTCCATGCGCTCGCGGTGCACGGTCAGCGTGGCCATCATGCCGGTGAAGGCCGGGAGCAGGACCTCGAGCTGGTCGATGGAGTCGAAGACCGGCTCCTTGTCCTCCTGGAGGTCGCGGTTGTACGCGAGCGGAAGCGCCTTGAGCGTCGCCATCAGGCCCGTCAGGTTGCCGATCAGACGGCCCGACTTGCCGCGCGCCAGCTCGGCGATGTCCGGGTTCTTCTTCTGCGGCATGATCGACGAGCCGGTGGAGAAGGCGTCGTGCAGGGTGACGAAGGAGAACTCCTTCGTGTTCCAGATGATGACCTCCTCGGCGATCCGGGAGAGGTTCACGCCGATCATCGCGGTGATGAAGGCGAACTCCGCCACGAAGTCGCGGGAGGCCGTGCCGTCGATGGAGTTCGCGACAGAGCCGTGTTCGAAGCCGAGGTCCCTCGCCACCGACTCCGGGTCCAGGCCGAGGCTGCTGCCGGCGAGCGCGCCGGAGCCGTACGGCGAGACCGCCGTCCGCTCGTCCCACTGGCGCAGCCGCTCCGCGTCCCGGGACAGGGGCTGGACGTGAGCCAGCACATGGTGGGCGAAGAGCACCGGCTGGGCGTGCTGGAGGTGCGTACGGCCGGGCATCGCCACGTCCGGGTGCGCCTCCGCGAGGCCGATCAGCGCGTCCTGGAGGTCGGCGATCAGTCCGCCGATCGTACGGGCGTGGTCGCGCAGGCACATGCGGAAGAGCGTCGCGACCTGGTCGTTCCGGGAGCGACCCGCGCGCAGTTTGCCGCCGAGGTCGGGGCCGAGGCGCTCCAGCAGCCCGCGTTCCAGGGCCGTGTGCACGTCCTCGTCGGCGATGGTGCCCACGAAGGAGCCGTCCGCCACGTCGGCTTCGAGCTGGTCGAGGCCCGCGAGCATCCGCGTCAGCTCGTCGTCGTCCAGGAGGTTCGCCTTGTGCAGTACGCGCGCGTGGGCACGCGAACCGGCGATGTCGTACGGCGCGAGCCGCCAGTCGAAGTGGACGGACGCGGACAGCTTGGCCAGCGCCTCGGCGGGACCGTCGGCGAAACGGCCGCCCCAGAGCCGGACGTCACCGCTGTTGCTGCTCACTTGCGTTGCTCCTCGGAAGGTCTGGATGTGCCGCCGCCTCCCCACCCGTGAGTGAGGAGGCGGCTGTCAGGCTAGTGCGTGTGGGGTGGACCTCGTCGTACGCGAGCCGTTGTGCGAGCCGTTACACGAGGTCCCGCTTCGCGGCGATCTTCGACGACAGGCTGTAGATGTCGATGAAGCCCTTGGCGGCGGCCTGGTCGAACGTGTCGCCCGTGTCGTACGTCGCCAGGTCGAAGTCGTAGAGCGAGGTCTCGGAGCGCCGTCCGGTGACGACCGCGCGGCCGCCGTGCAGGGTCATCCGGATGTCGCCGTTGACGTGCTGGTTGGCCTCGTCGATGAAGCCGTCCAGGGCGCGCTTGAGCGGGGAGAACCACTGGCCGTCGTAGACCAGTTCGCCCCAGCGCTGCTCGACCTGCCGCTTGTAGCGGGCGAGTTCACGCTCGACGGTGACGTTCTCCAGCTCCTGGTGGGCCGTGATGAGCGCGATCGCGCCCGGGGCCTCGTACACCTCGCGGGACTTGATGCCCACGAGCCGGTCCTCGACCATGTCGATCCGGCCGACGCCCTGGCCGCCGGCGCGCTCGTTGAGCTGCTGGATGGCCTGCAGGACGGTGACGGGCCTGCCGTCGATGGCGACCGGGACGCCCTCCTTGAAGGAGATGACGACCTCGTCGGCCTCGCGGACCTCGGCCGGGTTCGAGGTGTACTCGTAGATGTCCTCGATCGGCGCGTTCCAGATGTCCTCCAGGAAGCCCGTCTCGACCGCGCGCCCGAAGACGTTCTGGTCGATGGAGTACGGGGACTTCTTGGTGGTGGCGATCGGGAGGTTCTTCTGCTCGCAGAAGGCGATCGCCTTGTCACGGGTCATCGCGTAGTCGCGGACCGGGGCGATGCACTTGAGGTCGGGCGCGAGGGCGACGATGCCGGCCTCGAACCGCACCTGGTCGTTGCCCTTGCCGGTGCAGCCGTGGGCGACCGTGGTGGCGCCGTGCTTCTGGGCGGCGGCGACGAGGTGCTTGACGATGGTCGGCCGGGAGAGGGCCGACACCAGCGGATAGCGGTCCATGTAGAGGGCGTTGGCCTTGATCGCCGGGAGGCAGTACTCCTCGGCGAACTCGTCCTTGGCGTCCGCGACCTCGGCCTCGACGGCACCGCAGGCGAGGGCGCGCTTGCGGATGACGTCCAGGTCCTCGCCGCCCTGACCGACGTCGACCGCGACAGCGATGACCTCGGCGCCCGTCTCCTCGGCGATCCAGCCGATGGCGACGGAGGTGTCCAGACCGCCTGAGTAGGCGAGTACGACGCGCTCGGTCACGGGTTTCTCCTCACACTGCATTCGCTGGTATGCATGAGTATGCAGTACTCCGCATGATTCGTCAATCACGGGTGCCCCCGAAGAGGACATGGAGAACCCTGATCGAAAATGTCTGAGGGTGTTTGAACGACGGAACGCGCTTTCTCGTACCTCTCCCCGAACGCAGGCGCCGCGTTTTTGTACACCGAGGTTTTCGCACACAGAGGTTTTGCCGCCGAGGTCTTCGCGGACCGAGGCGCGACGAGCAACGGACCGCCCGGACGACCACCGGACGGTCCCCCACCCCCGAACCGAGTGAGGCTTCCGCATGTCCAGGGCCCTTCCGAAGTACAACAAGCGCCGCGTCCTGATGATCGGCGGCACCGCCGCGGTGGTGCTCTCCGGAGCCGTGATCGCCGGCAACGCCTTGGCCGGGGAGACGTCCAAGAGCGGCACGAACGCCACCACCAAGGCCGCGACCTCCCCGGGCACGGTGAACTGCCCGGCCGTCGCGCCGAGCCTGCCCGCGATCCCCGCCTCCGCGCAGGCCGAGGTCACCCGCAACCTCACCCTCCTGGACACCCAGATCGCCGAGGCCAACAAGCGGCTCGTCGACACCGTCGGCCAGGGCGGCCCCAACTTCGTCCAGAACGCGATCCTCGGCCCCCTCAAGGACAAGCGGGTGGCGACGATCAACCGCATCGCCACCGCGATCGGCCGCACCGCGGCCAAGCCCACGGGTCTCGACTCGCTCGCGCCCTGCACCCTGAACGCGAACGGCGTGAACGCGGGCGGCGCCGCGGCCACCGCGGCCCCGAGCGCGACGGCCACCCAGCAGGCAGGCAACACGGGGAACACCGGAAACACGGGCGCCACGGGTAACACCGGCAGCACCACCGCCGCCGGCACCATCACCTGCCCGGACGTCGCGTCGAAGCTGCCCGCGATCCCCGCCACCGCGCAGGCCGAGGTCACCCGCAACCTGACGCTCCTGAACACCCAGATCACCGAGGCGAACACCCGACTGGCGAACACCGTCGGCCAGGGCGGACCGAACTTCGTGCAGAACGCGATCCTCGGCCCCCTCGCGGACAAGCGGAAGTCGACCATCGACCGCATCGCCATCTCCATCGGACGCACCGCGGCCAAGCCCACGGGTCTGGACTCCCTCGCGACCTGCACGCTCAACAAGTGATGTCTTCCGTGGCCGCCGCGCCCCGTCTGCCGACCGGGGCGCGGCGGCCACGGATCCGTCCGCCCTGCGAACCCATGCCCCGGACGGGTGAATTCCTTAGACAGACGAATGGTCTTGCCCAATAATCATTAGACATGGGAAAGACTTATGAGCGCATAGACGGCAGGCTTCGTTCGTTCATCGAGGCGCAGCCCCTCTTCTTCACCGCGACCGCACCCCTGTCCGGGGACGGCACGGTCAACCTCTCCCCCAAGGGTCTCACGGGCTCGTTCGTCGTCCTCGACGAACTCACCGTCGCCTACCTGGACTTCGCCGGAAGCAACGCGGAGACGATCGCCCATCTCCGGGAGAACGGCCGGATCACCCTCATGTGGTGCGCCTTCCAGGGCCCGCCGAACATCGTCCGGGTGCACGGCCACGGCGAGCCCGTCTTCCGCGACGACCCCCGCTTCGGGGAACTGCTCACGCACTTCCCCGACATCGACCCGACCCCGCACGGTCTGCGCGCGATCATCGTCGTGACCGCCGAACTCGTCCGGGACACCTGCGGCTACGCGGTGCCCTTCATGTCCTACGAAGCGGACCGCGACCTGCACGGCAAGCGCTTCGCGCGCGAGGACGACGCCTCGCTGAGCGAGTACTTCACCAAGAAGGACCATGTGGCGACGAGCCTGGACGGCCTGCCCGGGCTGCCGCTCCCACTGCCTCCCCGTACGGTCTGAGCCATGCGCCTCGCAGCCGCCGCCCTCGCGTCCGCGTCCCTGCTCGCCCTGGTCCCGAGTGATCCGCCCACCCTCCCCGAGCAGATGGCGGACACCGGTGGCGGCAGCCAGCTGATCACGGCTCAGGCGCCCCGCGAGGGCTCGACGTCGGGCACGCTCACCTGGTGGGACCGGCGGGACGGGCACTGGGTGAAGGCCGGTTCGGCGGCGGCGCGCTTCGGGGCGAAGGGGCTGGCGGAGGGGGGCTCACGCAAGCAGGGATCGAACACGACGCCCACGGGGCTGTACGACCTTCCGTTCGCCTTCGGGATCAAGGCGGCGCCGGCCGGTACCACGGTTCGCTACCGGCGGGTGCGGGAGGAGTCCTGGTGGTGCGAGGACAACGACTCCCGTTCCTACAACCGGTGGACCGAGCCGCGGCCGGCCGACTGCCGCGCGTCCGAGTCCGAGCATCTGATCGCGTACGAGACGCAGTACGCCTACGCGCTGGTCGTGGGGTTCAACTACGAGCGGCCCGTGCGGGGGCGCGGGGCGGGAATCTTCCTGCACGTCCACGGGTCCGGGGCGACGGCTGGTTGTGTATCGGTGTCGGGGGAGGCGATGCGGCGGGTTCTGGCGTGGGTCGATCCGGCGCGGGGGCCGCGTATCGCGATCGGGACGGTGAGTGGGGGGACTGCGATCACCCGTTACTAGGTGCGGGTGCTTCGTGGCTGGGCGCCCAGCCGGACCGTGAACGTCGTCGCCCCCGGACGGCTCTCCAGCTCGACCGTGCCGCCGTGCGCCTCCACCACGGCCGCCACGATGGACAGCCCGAGGCCCGCGCCACCGCCCGCTCCACCGGTGCGGCGGCGGTCGGCTCTGGTGAAGCGTTCGAAGACGCCGGGCTGGACGTCCTCCGGGACTCCCGGGCCGTCGTCGTGGACCGTCAGGACGGCCGTGTCGGCGTCGGTCTCCAGGGACACCGTGACCTTGGTGCCAACAGGTGTGTGCCAACGGGCGTTGGCCAACAGGTTGGCCAACACCTGTTGGAGACGGTGGGCGTCGCCCGTCACCGTGACCGGTTCCTCCGGGAGCTCCAGCGTCCAGCGGTGGTCGGGTCCCGCGGCGCGGGCGTCGGTGACCGAGTCGAGGACGAGGTGGGTGAGGTCGACCGGAAGGCGCTCCAACGGGCGGCCCGCGTCGAGGCGGGCGAGCAGGAGCAGATCGTCGACCATCTCGCCCATCCGCGCCGACTCGGCGGCGATGCGCTCGAGGGCCCGGGTGACCTTGGGCGGCACCGGGTCCGGGTGCAGCAGCGCCAGCTCGGCGTGGCCGCGGACCGAGGCGACCGGCGTGCGCAGCTCATGGCTGGCGTCGGCCGCGAAGCTGCGCAGCCGTTCCTCGCTCGCGTGCCGCTTGGTCAGGGCGTCCTCGACATGGCCGAGCATCCGGTTGAAGGCGCCCGCGAGGCGGCCCACCTCGCTGCGCGGGTCCTGCTCCGGCGCACGCGGCGGCAGCGCCACCTCACCGCTGGCGAGCGGCAGCTCACTGACCCGGGTCGCGGTCGCGGCGACCCGGCTCAGTGGGCGCAGCGACCAGCGCACCCACAGGGCTCCGGCGACTCCGGCGACCACGAGGGCCAGGCCGAAGACACAGCCGGCGACCAGTTCCAGGCGGTGCACGGCGGCCCGGACCGGTTCCATCGGCAGTCCGGTGACCAGGACGTCGCCGTCCAGTCCGCGCGCCCCCAGCACGCGGTAGTCGCCGAGTGCCGACAGGCAGACGGTGTGGGCGCGGCCGTCGGCGGGGATGCCGGCCAGGGTCTGCCGGTCGGAGGTGGTCAGGGACACGTTCAGGTCGGTGATGTTCTGACCGGAGGGCACGACGGCCGCGTTGGTGACGTCCCGGCCGACCAGCCGTGCGCCGAAGGTGCCGGTGCTCTGCCGCCGGGTGTCGCCGTTCTCGTCGCCGTCATGGTCCGACGGTTTGACGGTGCCGTGCTCCAGGCTCGCGGGGAACCGCACCCCCACGTCGTGCAGCTGCTGGTCGAGGCGGCCGGTGAGGAAGCCGTTCAGTTCGTACACCGCGGCCACCCCGACGGCGGCGCAGCTGACGGCGAGCAGCACCAGGAGCCCGGCGGTGAGGCGGGCCCGCATCGTGCGCGGGAGCGGCAGCCGACGTACGACCGCCCGCACCCGTGGCCACCGGCGCCCGCTCATCGTCCGGCCACCGGCTTGATCACGTACCCGGCGCCCCGCACCGTGTGGATCATGGGCTCGCGGCCCGCGTCCACCTTTTTGCGCAGGTACGAGATGTACAGCTCCACGACATGGGCCTGACCGCCGAAGTCGTAGGACCAGACGCGGTCGAGGATCTGCGCCTTGCTGAGGACCCGGCGCGGGTTGCGCATCAGGAAGCGCAGCAGTTCGAACTCGGTCGGCGACAGCTCGACCAGCTCGCCGCCCCGGGTCACCTCGCGGGCCTCCTCGTCCATCACGAGGTCGCCGACGGTCAGGCGCGGGCCCTCGTCCAGTTGCCGGGCCATGCCCGCGCGGCGCAGCAGGCCGCGCAGCCGGGCGACGACCTCCTCCAGGCTGAACGGCTTGGTCACGTAGTCGTCACCGCCCGCGGTGATGCCCGCGATGCGGTCCTCGACGGCGTCCCGCGCGGTGAGGAAGAGCACACAGACCTCGGGGTGCACGGTGTGCAGGGTGCGCAGCACGGCGAAGCCGTCGGTGTCCGGGAGCATCACGTCGAGGACGACGGCGTCCGGCATCAGCTCCTGTGCCTCGGTGACGGCCGAGGCCCCGTCGCCCGCCGTGCGGACCTCCCAGCCCTCGTAGCGCAGGGCGCCGGAGAGCACCTCGGCCAGGTCGGGATCGTCGTCGACGACGAGGACGCGTACGGGGGTGCCGTCGGGGCGGGTGAGCGCGGGCAGGCCGGTGCCTCGGGAGCGGGGAGTGTTCATGTCGTCTTCCAGGATCGCCCCTCGCCGGAGTCGGCAGCGCCCTTCCCGCCTCTGAGTTTCCTCTGAGTGGGCCGCGTGCGCCCGAGTGGGCCGCATGCGCCGCTCTGCGTTTCCTGTGAATCCGCGACGAGGGCGCCCGTTCAGAGGCTGCTCAGAAGTTGCCGAAGCACAGTTTCCTCCCGGACAGCCGGAAGGACGGACATATGACCACGGTGTACGAGCGGACAGCGGTCCCTCGCCCGTCACGCGGACGCGGACGACCGCGCCCCTCGCCCGCCGGGCCCCTGCTGGCCCTGCTGTGGGCCGGGGTCGGCGCGGTCGTCGCCCTGTGGTGGTACGACACGCGGTCGGTGGTGGGCCTCGCCGGGTGGCTGACGGACGCCGGGCGGATCGCCGGGCTGCTGTGCGGCTACAGCTGCGCGGTGCTCGTGGCGCTGATGGCCCGGGTGCCCCTGCTGGAGCGGCGGATCGGCTCCGACCGGGTGGCCCGCTGGCACGCCATGGCCGGCCGGTACACGGTCAGCCTGCTGGTGGCGCATGTCACGCTGATCCTCTTCGGGTACGCCGCCCAGGACGGGGCGGGCATCGTGCACGAGACGCTGAGCGTGGTGTTCGACTACCCGGACATGCTCAAGGCCACGACCGGCACGCTCATCCTCTTCGCGGTCGGGATCACCTCGGCGCGCGCGGCCCGCCGCCGGATCAGCCACGAGTTCTGGTACTACCTGCACCTGCTGACGTACGTGGCCGTGTTCCTCACCTTCTTCCACCAGCTCGCGCTGGGCTCGGACTTCGTCGGAGACACCGCCGCCCAGGCCGCCTGGTACGTGCTCTACCTGGGCACGGCAGCGCTGGTGGTGTGGTTCCGGCTGCTCGTCCCGGTGCGGCTCAACCTGCGGCACAAGCTGCGCGTGGAGTCGGTGTACCGCGAGGCGCCCGGCGTCTTCTCCATCGTCGTACGCGGGGAACGGCTGAACGAGCTGAACGCCCAGGCAGGGCAGTTCTTCCGCTGGCGGTTCCTCTCGGACGGGATGCGGTGGACCTCGACGCCGTACTCGCTGTCGGCCCCGCCGCGCCCCGACCGGATGCGGATCACCGTGAAGGCGCTCGGCGACCACAGTGCCGCCGTGGGACTGCTGCGGCCCGGTACCCGGGTGTGGGCGGAGGGCCCCTACGGGGCGCTGACCGCCGAGCGGCACACCGGACGCAAGGCGCTGCTGATCGCCGGCGGCGTCGGCATCACACCGCTGCGCGCCCTGTTCGAGACGCTGCCCGGCGGGCCCGGCGACGTGACGCTGCTCTACCGGGCGAGCACGGCCGAGGACCTCGCGCTCGGCGCCGAACTGGAGGCGATAGCGCAGTGGCGCGGGGCGCGCGTCCTGTACGCGGTCAACGGCGCCGACGGCACGCGTCCGCGGTTCACCGCCGAGTCCCTGCGAGCCTCCGTGCCCGGTCTCGCCGGGCACGACGTCTATCTGTGCGGTCCGCCCGCCATGGCGCGGGACCTGTACGGGGCGCTGCGCGCGGCCGGAGTCCCCGACCGCCGTATCCACCACGAGTCGTTCGAGCTGTGAGGTCACCGTGCACGCCCTGAAGAAGCACCGCCCGCTGCGCCGGGTGACGCTGGCGGCGGCCACCACCGTCACCGGTTTCGTCCTGCTGCTGTCGCTCAAGCCGCACACGCCGCCGACCGTGGCGCAGGCGTCGTCCTCCGCCGGACAGTCGGCGTCACAGTCGCCGTCCCGGTCACCCGCGCCCGGAAGCTCGTCCGGAAGTTCATCGGGAGGCTCGTCCGGGAGCACCAAGAGCAGCGGCACCAAGACCGTCACCGGTGACACGATCCAGACCCGCTGGGGTCCCGTCCAGGTGCGCATCACCCTGAAGAACGGCAAGATCACCGATGTGACCGCGGTCTCCTATCCCACGGACAACCCACGGGATCAGGAGATCAACAGTTACGCGATTCCCCAGCTCAGGAGGGAGGCGCTGGCCGCGCAGAGCGCCCAGATCGACTCCGTCTCGGGGGCCTCGTACACCAGCGACGGCTACAAGCAGTCCCTCCAATCGGCACTGGACTCGGCAGGCCTCTGAACGCACGGCCGTCGGGGCCCGTATCTCTGGGCCAGGGGGCCTCTCCCCTAGCCCCGTCCCCACGGACGACCACGGAGGAACCGTGTCCACGATCGCCGGTGGCCGCGCCGCGCGGCGCCAGACCTTGCGCCGTATTCGCCCACGACGCTCCCCCGCCGTCCCACTGCTGCTCGCCGTCGGGGCGGGCGCGGCCGGGGTCATCTGGCTGTGGTGGAGCAACACCCCGTCCATCGCCGACGACAACAGCAAGATCCTCAACGCGGGCCGGATCACCGGGCTGCTCGCGGGGTATCTGATGGCGCTGGTGGTGCTGCAGATGGCCCGGGTGCCCGCCCTGGAACGCCGGGTGGGCTCGGACCGGGTGGCGCGCTGGCACGCCATGAGCGGCCGGTACACGATCTGTCTGGTGCTTGCGCACCTCGTGCTGATCATGTGGGGCTACGCGCTGCAGGCCGGCAAGAGCTTCGGCGACATCGTCCAGCAGACCATCGACTCGATCAACCAGCTGCCCGACATGGGCAAGGCGGCGATCGGCACCGGTCTGCTGTTCCTGATCGGCCTGCTCTCCATGGGCCCGGTGCGCCGCAGGATGGGCTACGACACCTGGTACCACATCCACCTGCTCACCTACGCCGCCGTCTTCCTGACGTTCTGGCACCAGCTGTCCACGGGCAACGAGTTCGCCGTCGAGCCGACCGCCAAGACGGTCTGGTACGGGCTGTACGGGTCGGTGACGGCCCTGGTGATCTGGTACCGCATCCTCTCGCCGATCCGGCTGAACCTGAAGCACCGGATGCGGGTCGAGGCCGTGATCGAGGAGACCCCCGGGATCGTCTCGGTGCTGATCAGCGGGCGCAAGCTGCACCGCATGGGCGCCGAGGCCGGGCAGTTCTTCCGCTGGCGCTTCCTGGCTCCGGGCATGCGGCTCAGCTCGCACCCGTACTCGCTGTCGGCGGCGCCCCGCCCCAACATGCTGCGCATCACGGTGAAGGCGATCGGCGACCACAGCTCGGCGCTGCGCGACCTGCAGCCCGGCACCCGGGTCTGGGCCGAGGGCCCGTACGGGGCGCTCACCGCGGGCAAGCGCAGCCGCGGCAAGGTGCTGCTGGTGGCGGGCGGGGTCGGCATCACTCCGATGCGGGCGCTGTTCGAGACGCTGCCCGGCGCGGCGGGCGACCTGACGCTGCTCTACCGGGCCAACACCACCCAGGACCTGGCCCTGTGGGACGAGCTGGCGGCGATCGCCGAGGAGCGCGGGGCCCGGCTGATGTACGCGGTGAACAGCCCCGAGGGCGAGCGTCCGGACATCTCGGCGGAGACACTGAGCCGCAAGCTGCCGGACATCGACCGCCACGACGTCTTCATGTGCGGGCCGCCCGGCTTCGCGCAGCAGGTCTACGAAGCACTGCGCGGCGCGGGGGTCCCCGCCCGCCGCATCCATCACGAGTCGTTCGAGATGTGAGCGACGGGAGTCAGGAGCGATGAAGAAGAGCCACCCCTTGCGGCGTGTCGTGCTGGCCGGCGCCGCCACCGTGTCCGGAATCGTCCTGCTGCTGTCGCTGAAGCCCGCCTCCGATCCGGCGTCCGCGTCGGCACAGGGCGCCGCGCCCCAGCAGTCGGTGGCGGGTCAGGAGTCGCCCCAGGGCGGCAGCGCGCAGCAGTCGTCCACGGGGGCCCGGACGGTCACCGGCGACGTCGCGCAGACCCAGTACGGGCCCGTTCAGGTCCGTATCACCGTCAGCGGCGGAAAGATCACCAAGTCCGAGGTCGTCCAGATTCCCAGCGGCGGACGCAGCACCGAGGTCAGCAACGCCTCCGTGCCCAAGCTGAACCAGGAGGCCGTCGCCGCGGGCAGCGCGAACATCGACGCGGTGTCGGGTGCCAGCTACACGAGCGCCGGATACAAGAAGTCGCTGCAGTCGGCCCTCGACAAGGCCAAGGCGAGCGGCAGCGGTTCCTCGGGAGCCGCGGGATCGACCGGGTCCGCGGGTGCGGGCTCCGCCGGTTCCGCCGGCTCCTCGTCCCAGGCGCCCGCCGCACAGGCCAAGACGGTCACCGGAAGCGTCGCCCAGACCCAGTACGGGGCGGTCCAGGTCCGTATCACCGTCAGCGGCGGAAAGATCACCAAGTCCGAGGCCGTGCAGGCGCCCAAGGGCGGGCTGAGCGACCAGAAGACCGCGATGGCCGTGCCCAAGCTCAACCAGGAAGCGGTCGCGGCCGGGAACGCGAACATCGACGCCGTCTCCGGTGCGACCTACACCAGCACCGGTTACAAGCAGTCCCTGCAGTCGGCCCTGGACAAGGCCGGTGGCTGACCCGGACCAGGAGCCGCCCGCCCTGCGGCACGCGGAAGAGGTCATGGGCACCGTCTTCTCCTTCGACGTGCGGGGCGGCGAACCCGAGGCCGTGCGGACCGCGTTGGAGGAGGCGGTCGCCCAACTCCACCGGGTGGACGAGGTGTTCAGCACCTATCGGGAGGACAGCCAGATCTCGCGCCTCGCGCGCGGGGAGCTGACGGTCGAGGAGTGCGACCCGGAGGTCGCCGAGGTGCTCGACCTGTGTGCCGAGGCGGAGCGGGTCAGCGACGGCTGGTTCAGCTCGACGTACGAGGGCCGGCTCGACCCGACGGGGATCGTGAAGGGCTGGTCGACCGAGCGCGTGGCCCGCCACCTCGCGGCGGCCGGCGCGACCGGAGTCAGCGTGAACGGCGGCGGCGACGTCCAGCTGCTCGGCGCGCCCGGCACGCACCGCCCGTGGCGGGTCGGCGTCTCGGACCCGCTGCGTCCCGGTTCACTCGCTGCCGTGGTCTCCGCGGCCGGAGTCGACGAACTGTCGGTGGCCACCTCCGGCACCGCCGAGCGCGGCGCGCACATCGTCGACCCCCGCACCGGCCGCTCCGCGGTCACCGACCTGGTCGCCGTGACCGTGGTGGGCCCCCGCCTGACCTGGGTGGACGCCTGGGCGACAGCGGCCTTCGCGATGGGCTCCCGAGAGGGCCTGACCTGGCTGGAGTCCCTCCCCGACATCGAGGCCCTACTGATCACGGCGGGGGACGAGGTGCGGTGCACGGGGGGCCTGGCACAGCGCCTGGGGTGAGTCTCCGTCTTCAGGGGCGCGGGGCGTTGACATCATGCGGCTCCGCCGCGTGGGCGCGAGCAACCACGAGGCACCCGCACCCGAATGTACGACGGTGGGGGCGCACCCCGACCCAGGGTGCGCCCCCACCGTCGTACAGCTCAATGATTGTTCTGGGCCAACCGCAACAGGTGATCGGCCAGCGCCTGGCCCCCGGTGGGATTCCGGCTGATCAACAGCAGCGTGTCGTCACCCGCGATCGTCCCGAGAATGTCCTGCAGCTCGGCCTGGTCGATGGCGGAGGCGAGAAACTGCGCCGCTCCCGGTGGGGTACGGAGAACCACGAGGTTCGCGGACGCCTCCGCGGAGATCAGCAGCTCCGACGAGAGCCGCCGCATCCGCTCCTCCTTCGCCGACTCCCCGAGCGGCGCGCGCGGGGTGCGGAAACCGCCCTCGCTCGGCACCGCGTAGATGAGGTCGCCGTCGTTGTTGCGGATCTTCACCGCGTTCAGCTCGTCCAGGTCCCGGGAGAGCGTCGCCTGCGTGACGCTCAGCCCGTCGTCGGCGAGGAGCTTCGCCAACTGGCTCTGGGATCGCACCGGTTGCCGGTTGAGGATGTCCACGATCCGGCGGTGGCGTGCGGTGCGGGTCTGCGGCACGGCAGGCCCGACGTGCTCGTGATCCTGCGCCTGACTCATCGTCGTCGTCTCATTCTTTGGCTCGTCCGTCCCCGTTGGCTACAGCGTCGAGGACTCCGGGAAGGGCCTGGAGGAACGCGTCCACCTCGTCGTCGCTCAGGTTCAGCGGGGGCATCAGCCGTACGACATCGGGGGCGGGCGCATTGACCAGGAGACCGGCGTCCTGAGCCGCCTGCTGCACCTGGGGCGCGAGCGGCTCGGTGAGCACGATACCCAGGAGCAGGCCCGCACCCCGGACATGGTCGATCAACGGGTTGCCGAGTGACTCGATTCCGCCCCGCAGTTTCTCGCTCGCGGCCTTCACGTTCTCCAGGAGCCCCTCGGACGCGATCGTGTCGAGGACGGCGAGTCCTGCGGCGCAGACGACCGGGTTGCCGCCGAAGGTCGAACCGTGGTGGCCCGGCTTCAGCAGCTCGGCGGCCCGGCCGAAGGCGACGGTCGCGCCGAGCGGCAGTCCGCCGCCGAGGCCCTTCGCGAGGGTGACGACGTCCGGCAGGACACCTTCGTGGTCCTGGTAGGCGAACCAGGGTCCGGTGCGGCCGATGCCGGTCTGCACCTCGTCGAGGACGAGGAGGCTGCCGGTGGCGGCGGTGATCGCGCGGGCGGCCTTGAGGTAGCCGGGCGGAGGTACGACCACGCCGTTCTCGCCCTGGATCGGCTCGATGATCACCAGGGCGGTGTCCTCGGTGACCGCCGCGGCCAGCGCCTGCGCGTCACCGTAGGGCACGTGGGTGACGTCACCGGGCAGCGGCAGGAACGGCTCCTGCTTCCCGGGCTGGCCGGTGAGCGCGAGGGCGCCCATGGTGCGGCCGTGGAACCCGCCGTGGGTGGCCACCATGTGGCCCCGGCCGGTGAGCCGGCCGATCTTGAAGGCGCCCTCGTTGGCCTCGGCGCCCGAGTTGCAGAAGTAGACCCGGCCCTCGCGCCCGAAGAGCTGGAGCAGCCGTTCGGCGAGCGCGACGGGCGGCTCGGCGACGAAGAGGTTGGAGACATGGCCGAGGTTGGCGATCTGCCGGCTCACGGCCTCGACGATCGCCGGGTGGGCGTGGCCGAGCGCGTTGACGGCGATACCGCCGACGAAGTCGAGGTACTCCTTGCCGTCGGCGTCCCACAGCCGGGTGCCCTCGCCGCGGACGAGCGGCAGCCGCGGGGTGCCGTAGTTGTCCATGAGCGCGCCCTGCCACCGCTGGGTGAGCTCCGCGTTGGTCCCGGTCATTCGGCGTCCCCCTGTTCATCGGGCCGTGCGTCCGGCACGACCATCGTGCCGATCCCCTCGTCGGTGAAGATCTCCAGCAGGATCGAGTGCTGGACCCGGCCGTCGATGACGCGGGCGGTGGTGACGCCGTTGCGCACGGCGTGCAGACAGCCCTCCATCTTCGGCACCATGCCGCTGGCCAGCTCCGGCAGCAGCTTCTCCAGTTCGGAGGCGGTCAGGCGGCTGATCACCTCGTCGCTGTCGGGCCAGTCCTCGTAGAGGCCCTCGACGTCCGTGAGGACCATGAGGGTTTCGGCGCCCAGTGCCGCAGCGAGAGCCGCAGCCGCCGTATCAGCATTGACGTTGTAGACATGTCCGTCGTCCTGGCTCCGGGCGATCGAGGAGACGACCGGGATCCGGCCGTCGGCGAGCAGTGCCTCGATCGCGCCCGTGTCGATCGCGGTGATCTCGCCCACCCGCCCGATGTCGACCAACTCCCCGTCGATCTCGGGCTGGTGCTTGGTGGCGGTGATGGTGTGCGCGTCCTCGCCGGTCATGCCGACGGCGAGCGGCCCGTGCTGGTTGAGCAGTCCGACCAGCTCGCGCTGTACCTGACCGGCCAGGACCATGCGTACGACGTCCATGGCGTCCTCGGTGGTGACGCGCAGGCCCGCCTTGAACTCGCTGACGATGCCGTGCCGGTCGAGGGCGGCGCTGATCTGCGGGCCGCCGCCGTGCACGACGACGGGCTTGAGCCCTGCCTGTCGCAGGAACACCACGTCCTGGGCGAAGGCGGCCTTCAGCTCCTCGTTCACCATGGCGTTTCCGCCGAACTTGATGACGACCGTCTTGCCGTTGTGGCGGGTCAGCCACGGGAGTGCCTCGATGAGGATCCGGGCCTTGGGCAGTGCGGTGTGTTTCCGCGTCACGTTGGTCATGAGGAGTACGCGCTGTTCTCGTGGACGTAGTCCGCGGTGAGGTCGTTGGTCCAGATCGTGGCGGTCTCGGAGCCCGCGGCGAGGTCGGCGACGATGTGGACCTCGCGGTAGCGCATGTCGACGAGCTCGCGGTCCTCGCCGACGCCGCCGTTCTTGCAGACCCAGACGCCGTTGATGGCGACGTTGAGCTGGTCGGGCTCGAAGGCGGCGCCGGTCGTGCCGATCGCGGACAGCACGCGTCCCCAGTTGGGGTCCTCGCCGTGGATCGCGCACTTGAGGAGGTTGTTGCGGGCGATGGAGCGGCCCACCTCGACGGCGTCGTCCTCGCTCGCGGCGTTCACGACCTCGATCTTGATGTCCTTGCTCGCGCCCTCGGCGTCCCGGATGAGCTGCTGCCCGAGATCGTCGCAGACCGCGCGTACGGCCTCGGCGAACTCCGCGTACTGCGGGGTGACCGCACTGGCTCCGGAGGCGAGCAGCAGCACGGTGTCGTTGGTCGACATGCAGCCGTCGGAGTCGACGCGGTCGAAGGTGGTGCGGGTGGCGGCGCGCAGCGCCCTGTCGAGGGTCTCGGAGTCGAGGTCCGCGTCCGTCGTCAGCACGACGAGCATGGTGGCGAGGCCGGGGGCGAGCATGCCCGCGCCCTTGGCCATGCCGCCGACGCTCCAGCCGTCGCCCGTGTGCACCGAGGTCTTGTGCACGGTGTCGGTGGTCTTGATGGCGATGGCGGCCTTCTCGCCGCCGTGCGCGGAGAGCTGTGCGGCGGCCGACTCGACCCCGGGCAGCAGCTTGTCCATCGGCAGGAGTACGCCGATGAGCCCGGTCGACGCGACGGCGACCTCGCCGGCGTTGACGTCGAGGACCGCGGCGACCTTCTCGGCGGTCGCGTGCGTGTCCTGGAAGCCCTTGGGGCCCGTGCAGGCGTTGGCACCGCCGGAGTTGAGGATCACGGCGGAGACCTGACCGCCCTTGAGGACCTGCTCGGACCAGAGGACCGGCGCGGCCTTCACGCGGTTGGAGGTGAAGACGCCCGCGGCGGCGAGGCGGGGCCCGTTGTTGACCACGAGGGCCAGGTCCGGGTTGCCGTTCTCCTTGATGCCTGCTGCGATGCCGGAGGCGGTGAAGCCCTGGGCAGCGGTGACGCTCACGGTGCGACTCCGATCGTGGAAAGACCCGTTTCCTCGGGAAGCCCGAGGGCGATGTTCATGCTCTGCACGGCCCCGCCGGCCGTGCCCTTGGTCAGGTTGTCGATGGCGCTGATCGCGATGATGCGGTGCGTCGCTTCGTCGTACGCGACCTGGACCTGAACGGCGTTGGAACCGTAGACGGACGCGGTGGCGGGCCACTGCCCCTCGGGCAGCAGGTGGACGAAGGGTTCGTCGGCGAACGCCTTCTCGTACGCGGCGCGCAGGGACTCGGCGGTGACCCCTTCACGCGCCTTCGCGCTGCACGTGGCGAGGATGCCCCGGGGCATCGGCGCGAGGGTGGGTGTGAAGGAGACGGTGACCGGCTCCCCCGCCGCCGCACCGAGGTTCTGGATCATCTCGGGGGTGTGCCGGTGGACGCCGCCGACTCCGTACGGGGACATGGAGCCCATGACCTCGCTGCCGAGCAGGTGGGGCTTGGCCGCCTTGCCCGCGCCGGAGGTCCCGGACGCGGCGACGATCACGGCCTCGGGTTCGGCGAGTGCGGCCGCGTACGCCGGGAAGAGGGCGAGGGAGACGGCCGTCGGGTAGCAACCGGGCACCGCGATGCGCTTGGACCCCTCCAGCGCGGCGCGGGCGCCCGGCAGTTCGGGAAGGCCGTAGGGCCAGGTGCCGGCGTGCGCGGAGCCGTAGAACTTCTCCCAGTCCGCCGGGTCCCTGAGCCGGAAGTCGGCGCCCATGTCGACGACGAGGACGTCGGGGCCGAGCTGCTCGGCGACGGCGGCGGACTGCCCGTGGGGCAGCGCGAGGAAGACGACGTCGTGGCCGGCGAGGACGTCCGGGGTGGTCTCCTGGAGGACTCGGTCGGCCAGCGGCAGCAGGTGCGGCTGCAGTGCGCCGAGGCGCTGACCCGCGTTGGAGTTGCCGGTCAGGGCGCCGATCTCGACCTCGGGGTGCGCCAGGAGCAGACGCAGGGCTTCGCCGCCCGCGTACCCACTCGCTCCCGCCACTGCTGCGCGTACCACCATGGAACCCTCCTCCTAGATGGCATGACTATACGTTTCGCTGCACGTTTATGCAATCCGCCCGTATAGGATCACCGTCATGGCACTGCGACCTGTTCAGGTGAACATAAAGGCTCTTGACGACTCGGCGGTCGGCCGGTTCTGGGCGGAGGCGCTCGGCTGGGGTGTTTCCAGCGAGGGACCCGGCGTGACCAACGTCGAACCCGGCGGCGGCTTCGTCTGGCCGGACCCGGTCGCCGTCTGCATCGACGTCGTCACCGTCCCGGAACCCAAGACAACGACGAAGAACCGTGTGCACCTCGATCTCGCCACCACCTCCGCGCCCCATCAGGCGGAGTTGGTCGCACGCCTCCGGGCTCTCGGTGCGACGCCCGCCGACGTGGGCCAGGGCGACGTGCCGTGGACGGTCCTCGCCGACCCGGAGGGCAACGAGTTCTGCGTGCTGGAGCCCCGGGAGATCTACCGGGACACCGGGCCCATCGCCGCGGTGGTGGTCGACTGCGCGGATCCGCGGGCCATGGCCCGGTTCTGGGGTGAGGCGACGGACTGGACCCTGCACGAGGTGACCGACGATCACGCCGTGTTGCGCTCCGCCAAGGGGGTCGGCCCCTATCTCGAGTTCCTCCGCAAGCCCGGCGTGAAGACCGTGCCGGACCGCGTCCATCTCGACCTGCTGCCCTACCCCGGTGACGACAAAGCAGCGGAGGTGGCCCGGCTGCGGGGCCTCGGCGCCACCGACCTCGACCTCGGCCAGGGCGACGTCCCGTGGACGTGCCTGACCGACCCGGAGGGACACGAGTTCTGCGTCCTGGGCCGGTCCTGACGCGCAGCCGCTACGGCACGGTCGGCGCGGTCACCGCGACCGCAGGGCGCCGGCGGCGGACGCGCGTGGGGTGGGGTCAGGGGCGGGAGAGCCGGGTCAGGGAGGGCCGGGTCAGGGGCGGGAGGTGCAGGTCAGGGGCGGGAGGTGCGGGGCTGGGCGGCGCGCTCCGTGTTCCGCTCGGCGTGCTGCTCCGCGCGCTTCTCCTTGATGCGGACCTCTTCCTTGCGGACCTCGGCCTGGGTGGCGCGCTCCCGGCGCAGCCATCCCGGGTCCTCCTGCTTCAGGGCGTCGATCTGCTCCGTGGTGAGGGCCTCGGTGACCCCGCCGCGGGCGAGCCCGGCGATGGAGATGCCCAGCCGCGCGGCGACCACGGGCCGGGGGTGCGGGCCGTTGCGCCGCAGCTCCTGGAGCCACGCGGGCGGATCGGCCTGCAGGGCGGTCAGCTCGGCGCGCGAGACGACGCCCTCCTGGAACTCGGCGGGGGTGGCCTCGAGGTACACACCCAGCTTCTTCGCCGCGGTGGCGGGCTTCATGGTCTGGGTGGTCTGGTGCGACGTCATGCGTCAAGGGTATCGAGCGTGTGCGCGACCTCCGACCACGACCGATAGCCTGGCGAGGTGACAGGCTCGGAAGTACCCCCTTCGTTCCGGCTCGCCTATGTCCCGGGAGTGACGCCCACGAAGTGGGTGCGGATCTGGAACGAGCGGCTGCCCGACATCCCCCTCACCCTCGTCGCGGTCTCCACCGACGAGGCGTTCGACGTGCTGCGGAGTCGCGGCGCCGACGCCGGATTCGTCCGGCTGCCGGTCGACCGGGAGGACCTCAGCGCGATCCCTCTCTACACCGAGACGACGGTGGTCGTGGTCCCCAAGGACCACATCGTGGCGGCGGTCGACGAGGTGACCTCCGAGGATCTCGCCGACGAGATCGTGCTGCACCCCCTCGACGACACGCTCGACTGGGAGCGTCCGCCGGGGCAGCCCGCGTTCGAGCGCCCCGCCACCACGGCGGACGCCGTCGAACTCGTGGCGGCGGGCATCGGGCTCCTCGTCGTCCCCCAGTCCCTCGCCCGCCTGCACCACCGCAAGGACCTCACCTACCGGCCGGTCACGGACGCCCCGGAGTCACGCGTCGCGCTGTCCTGGCCGCAGGACGCGACCACCGATCTGGTCGAGGACTTCATCGGGATCGTCCGCGGCCGGACCGTCAACAGCTCACGGGGACGCGCCCAGGCCCCGGCGGCGCCCGCTGCCCCGACGAAGGCCAAGCGTCCCGAGACGGGCGGCGGCGCACGGCGCAAGCCCGCCGCGGGCAAGTCGTCCGGCAAGTCGTCCGGCAAGTCGACGACCGGCCGGAACCCCCGCGGCGGCGGTTCCGGAGGCGCCAAGGGAGGCGCCAAGCGGGGCAAGCCCCGCGGTCGTTCCTGACCTGGGCCGAAACGCCGTCGGCCCCTCGTCAGGATGGCCCGGCTGATGAAGACCGGAATGGCCCGGCAGATGAAGCTTGACCTGGAGCACACTCCAGGTTCTACGGTTTCTCCATGGCCAGCGAACAGCCTCTCCCACAAGGGCCGACGCTCACGATCGCCCAGGTCGTCGAGCGCACCGGACTCTCGCACGACACGCTGCGGTACTACGAGAAGGCCGGCCTGATCCAACGGGTCGGCCGGACCACCGGGAACCAGCGGCGCTACGAGGCGGCCGACCTGGCCTGGCTGGAGTTCCTCATCCGGCTGCGCGAGACGGGCATGTCGATCGCGGACATGCAGCGGTTCGCCGCGTTGCGGGCGCGCGGCGACGCCACGGTTCCCGACCGGCTCGCGATGCTCCGGGAGCACCGCGCCGACCTCGCGGACCGCATCCGGGCGCTGCGCCGCAACGCGGCTTCCCTCGACGACAAGATCGACCACTACGAACGGCTGCTCGACCGGCCGGGATCGGACCAACTCCCATGACGCTCACGAACACCGCCACCACTCGCGAGGAGCGCTTCGAGCACGGCCTGGAGGTCCTCAAGCGCGTCGACGGCGAGGCCGGACAGCGCGTCGTCGACGCGCTCGGCGACATCAATCCGGAACTCGGCCACCAGATCGTCTCCTGGGCCTTCGGCGACATCTACGACCGGCCCGGACTCGCCCCGCGCGACCGCCAGTTGGTGACGCTGGGCATGCTCACCGCGCTCGGCGGCTGTGAGACCCAGTTGGAGGTGCACGTCAACGCGGCCCTGAACGTGGGTCTTTCGCCGGACGAGATCGTGGAGTCGCTGCTGCACTCGGCCGTCTACTGCGGCATACCGAAGGCGATGAACGCGAGCCTGGTCGCGAAGAAGGTCTTCGCCGAGCGTGGGCTGCTGCCCGCCGGGCAGCAGCCCACGCCTCCGACTACCGCTGCCTGATCCGCAGGAAGGTCACGGAGTTCGCCGGGAAGGTGTAGGTGAACTTGTCGGCGACGCCGTCGAAGGTGGACTTCACGGGGGCGACCGCGGTCACCGCCTCCGAGTTCACCGCCTCCGGCGCCGCCCGGAGGGTGGTGACGGCGGCCTTGCTGGCCGCCTTCGCCCCGCCCAGGTCGATCGCGGTACGGGCGTCCGCCGCCTGCGCGTTGACGACCTTGACGATCAGGTCGCCGGTCCTCGCGTCCCGCGTGACGACCTGACGGAACGGCTCCGCGGGCTTGTCGTCCTTGAAGCTCCCCCACTCCTGGCCGTCCAGGTAGAGGGTCACCTGCCGGCCGCGGACCTTGATGTCGACGTCGTACGCCTTGCCCGTCTCGATCGTGCCGGGCTTGGAGATCAGCGTCGACTTGCCGCCGTCGACGGCCTGTTCGACCGCGGTCGTGGTGTTGTTCCAGCCGCCGAGGTTCCACCAGTAGTAGTTGCCGGTGTCCTTGACGCCGAAGGCGACGAGGAAGCCCTCCTTGCCGGACTTCTTGGTGGCCTTCACGTGCAGGTCGTAGTCGTGCCAGGCCGGGTCGCCCGCCGACACCATGGTGTTCTCGGCGCCCACGTCGGTCTGCACGTACTGGCCGTCCTGAAGGCTCCAGCTCCCGCCGCCGGTGTGGGTCCACCGGGAGGCGTCACCGCTGAAGTCGTCGCTGAGCAGCGTGGTGCCGTCGGCACCGGTCACCAACACATCGTCGTACGCCGCCGTGGTCGCCCAGGTCGACAGGCCGACGGCGCCGGAGATGGGCGCGCTCAGCGAGGGCGTGGTGGTGGCCGTCGACGGCACCACCCGGTCGCCGACGTTGTTCATGAACAGCTTCTGCACCTCGTAGTCGGCCGAACCCCACGAGGCGTGGTTGTTGAACCAGATCATGTCGGGCCGCCACTGCACGTAGTCCTCGTTGGCGAGCAGCGGCGCGTACGAGGCGAGCTTGACGACGTCCGCGTTGCGCTCCAGACCGGTCATGTACGCGGCCTCGGCGAGGGCGTTCTTGAAGGTGTTGCCACCGGAGGCGTACTCGCCGAGGAAGACCTTGGGACCGTTCCTGTCGTAGGAGTCGTAGCGGTCGTTGTTCTGCAGGAACCACTGGGTGCTGTTGTAGTAGTGCTCGTCGACCATGTCGACGTTCGCTTCCTTGTTGAGCTTCCAGGCGGTGTCGAAGGTGGCGCCGGAGTCGTCGGGTCCGGCGTTCGAGATCACCTTGATGTTCGGGTACTTGGCCTGGACGGCGGCGCGGAACTGCTTGAAGCGGGCGAAGAACTCGTCGGGGAGGTTCTCCTCGTTGCCGACTTCGAGGTGGGTGAGGTGGAAGGGCTTGGGGTGGCCCATCGCCGCCCGCTTCCTGCCCCATTCGCTGGTCACCGGCCCGTTGGCGAACTCGATGAGATCGAGGGTGTCCTGGATGTGGCGCTTGAGGAGCGCGTCGTCGTCGGTGGCCTGGTTCTGGCCACAGCCGGTGACGAGCGCGGGCACCACGGGCAGCGGCATGGCGCCGATGTCCTCGGCGAACTGGAAGTACTCGTAGTAGCCGAGTCCGTAACTCTGGTTGTAGCCCCAGAAGTTGGAGTTGGTGGCGCGCTGCTCGACCGGGCCGATGGTGTCCTTCCACTGGTACGAGCGCCGGCGCTGATAGCCCGAGGCCTCGTCGTAGCCCTGCATGCTGCCGGTGTTGACCAGGCAGCCGCCGGGGAAGCGCACGAAGCCGGGGTGCAGGGCGGCGATCTTCTCGGCGAGGTCCTTGCGCAGGCCGTGGCCCTTGTACGTGTCCCGCGGGATGAGCGAGATCATGTCGAGCGCGACGGGGGCGTCGGCGGCGACGGTGAGGCGCCCGGTGGTGCTGTCGCGGGTCGCGGTGAACCTGGCCCGGTACTTGGCCCAGCCGCCGCGCGCGGTGACCTGCCGGGCCTCGGCGAGCGCGCCGTCGGCGTCGTGCAGGGTCACGGTGAGCGGCGTCCTCGCGTCCGCGCGGGCCCAGACCGAGAAGTCGTACGTCTTGCCGCTCTCGACCCTGATCCCGGTGTTGTAACCGGAGTTGGTGACGGACGAGCCGGCGCCCAGCGCGAGGTAGGTGCGGTTGCGGGCGTTGAGGCGCCCGTCGTCGTCCACGGTCGTCGCGGTGCCCGTGGTGGCCCAGGAGGTGAGCGGCGTATAGGACCTGTTGTCGGCGGTGCCGTACTCGAACGACCGGTTCTGTACGAGTTCCGCGTACAGTCCGCCGTCCGCGGCGCGATTGATGTCCTCGAAGAAGACGCCGTACATGGTGTCGTCGATCTTCGCGCCCGAGCCCTTCGGGTCGACGGTGATCGCGTAGTCGGTGACGTCGGCGGCGTGGGCGGGCCCGGGAACGACGGCTGAGGCCACCAGGAGTGCGGTGGCCGTGAGTCCGAGTCTCCAACGGGTGCGGGTGCGTGACATGGATACTCCGCGGCTCTGTCGTGTTGAGTTGTTCGAGGTCTTGAGTTGTTCGGAATTTCGGACAACGATCAATACTTCGAACGGCAAGATAGGGAGGGGGTCAGAGCGCGTCAATGGGTCGCGCAGCATCGCATGGGACGGAGAGCGGGACGGTATGGGCGAGTTCTGGCCAGTGACGGACGTGCTCGCCCACCTGAGCGGGAGCTGGCGGGTGGAGCGCTCGGTGCGGGATCTCGTGAGCGGTGCGGAGGGGCGGTTCACGGGGACGACGGTTTTCGGCCCGCTGGGGGAACCGGGAGCGCCGCACGGACTTCTGCACCAGGAATCCGGCACGTTCGTGTGGCAGGGCACGCCCCGGCCCGCCGAACGGACGCTGCGGTTCCTGCCGGGGCCGAGCCCGGCGACGGCCCTCGTCCGGTTCTCCGACGGCCGCCCCTTCCACGACCTGGACCTGAGCACCGGCCGGTACGTCGCCGACCACCCGTGCGCGGCGGACCTCTACCGGGGCGAGTTCACGGTGCGGGACGAGAACCACTGGCGCACGGTGTGGCGGGTGGGCGGCCCCGCCAAGGACCTGGTCCTCACGACCGACTACACACGGCTGCCCTAGGCGTGCTGCGGCACGCCTTCCAGGCGCAGGTTCCAGCGGCCGTTGACGCCGGTGAGGGTGATCGTCGACAGGGGGCGGACGTCGATGTTCCAGTACGCCGAGGGCTGGGCCTTGAGCGCGTAGACGAGCGCGGCCCGCACCACCGAGGGTTCGGCCACCGCGACGATCCGGCTGCCGTCGTCCGCCGGGCGGGTGTCGAGCCAGCCGCCGACGCGGGAGATGAACGAGGTCAGGGACTCGCCGCCGTGCGGGGCGGAGCGCGGATCGGCGAGCCAGGCGTCGACCGCCGACGGCTCGCGGGCCATCGCCTCACCCAGCGTGAAGCCGCGCCAGCGGCCCATGTCGCAGTCGCGCAGCGCGGGTTGCGCCAGCGGCGCGTACCCGAGGGCGTCGCCGGTGGCGCGGCTGCGCGGGGTCGGTGAGCAGTAGCGCAGCTCGGCCGCCGCCAGTGGTACCAGTTCCGGGGCGGCGCGCTGCACCTCGTCCCAGCCGGCCTGGTCCAGCGGCCGGTCGTCCTCGAAGCGTTCGGCCAGCAGCGAGGAGCTGCGAGCGGCGGCGACGAAAGTGACCCGAAGATGCATGCGGAGATCGTGGAGTGCGGGACTCCGCAGGTCAATAGGCGTTACGCAAGGTATACGCAGCCTTGGCGGAGTGTGCTTGCCGAAGCGGACCTGTCGGAGGGGGCGGGGCCGGGCCCCCGGGGGATCCCCCTGGGGGCCACTGGGGGCCAGCCGGCGGAGGTGCCGAGGTCGGTGTCGGGGATCCGGCGGCGGGGACGAACACGGCCTCGCTGCGCAGGCGGGCGTCGCCGGCACGTGGACGCGACGGGCGCCGCTGGTGCGGTCGTACTTGACGACGCCGTAGCCGCCGTGACCGAACCAGCGGATCTTCGCCGCGCCCCGCGGGCCGCGTCGGCGCCACTCACCGCAGTACCCCGTCGCACGCCGCCCTCAGCCGTCGTACCCCCTCCGTGATCTCCCCCGTCCCCCCGACCGCCGCGAAACTCAACCGGAGGTGCCCGGCAGGGGGCTCCGCGCTGAAGTAGGGGCGGCCGGGGGCGACGGCCACGCCCTCGCGGAGAGCGGCGAAGACCAGGGCGGACTCGTCGGTGCCGTCGGGCAGGCGGAGCCACAGGTGGTAGCCGCCGGAGGGGATGTGGGGCAGGGCGAGTTCGGGGAGCGCCAGCCGGAGCGCGGCCGTCATCGTGTCGCGGCGGTTCCTCAACTCGGCGGACACGGCCCGCAGATGACGGGGCCACGCGGGCGAGCCGACCAGTCCGAGCGCGGCCTCCTGAAGGGGACGCGGCACGAAGAAGGTGTCCACGACCTGGATGGCACGCAGTCGTTCGAGGACCGGACCGCGCGCGGCCAGCGCACTGACCCGGAAGCTCGGCGAGGTCGCCTTGGTCAGGGAGGAGACGTGCACGACGACCCCGTCGGGATCCTCGGCGGCCAGCGGACGCGGCAGGGGCCCCGCGTCCTCGTGCACCAGACGTCGTACGAAGTCGTCCTCGATGACGAAGGCGCCCGCCTCGCGCGCGATCCGCACCACCTCCGCGCGCCGCTCGGGGGCGAGCACGGCGCCGGTCGGGTTCTGGAACAGCGGCTGGCAGACGAACACCCGGGCGCCGGTCGCCCTGAAGGCGTCGGCGAGCAGGTCCGGTTTCACCCCGTCCGCGTCGACCGGTACGGGGACCGGCCTGAGGCCCGCCGCGCGGGCGATCGCCAGCATGCCCGGGTACGTGGGCGACTCGACCAGGACCGGGGCCCCCGGCGGGGCGAGTGCCCTGAGCGCGGTGGTCAGCGCGGACTGGCCGCCCGCCGTGACGAGCACCTCCGCGGCGGTGATCGCACCACCGATCCCCCGCGCGAACCACTCGCGCAGCTCCGTCAGCCCCTCCATCGGCGGCCGCGACCAGGCGCCGGGACGCCGGCCCGCCCGCGACAGGGCCGCCCCCATGGCCCGCTCGGGCTGGAGCGAGGGGTGCAGATAGCCGCCGTTGAACTCGACGACGCCGGGCGGCGGGGCGGCGAGCGAGGCGAGGACCCCGGAGGCGTCCACCGTGCGCGGGACGAGTTCCGTCGCGGCGTCCGCGCTCAGCGTGACCTCCTGCCAGGAGGTGTCCCCGGCGGGCGCGACGGACGTACGCGGGTGCGCGCGGAACGCGCCGGCGCCCGGCCGGGTCACCACCAGCCCCTCGGCGGCGAGCTGAGCCAGTGCCCGCGACACCGTCACCGGGCTCACCCGGAACCGCTCGACGAGGGCCCGGCTCGATGGCAGCTTTCCACCAGGCGAGTAGCGGTCCAGCTCTTGCCGCAGCTGCTTCGCCAGGTCTCCGACACTGCTACGCTCTTGCATGAGAGCACAGAGTAGCGCTATTGACCAGATCGAGATAGCGGTCAGCACGCCCAGGACGCCCGAGCAGGGGCCCCCGGCGGACCGCCGTTCCGGCACCCTCCAGGCCGCGCTCGGCGTCACCGCCTTCTCCCTCACCTTCCCCGCCACCGCCTGGGGCCTGGAAGGCTTCGGCCCCTGGTCGCTGGTGGCCGTGCGCAGCGTTCTCGCCGCCGTCATCGCGGGCGGCTGTCTGCTGGCGCTGCGCGTGCCCGTACCGGCCCGCCGGCACTGGGCGGGGCTCGCCGTGGTGGCCGCCGGTGTCGTGCTCGGCTTCCCCCTGCTGACGACGCTCGCGCTGCAGACGTCCACCACCGCCCACGCGGCCGTGGTCGTCGGGCTGCTGCCGCTGACGACCGCGCTGCTGTCGGCACTGCGGACCGGCGCGCGCCCCTCACGGATGTTCTGGGGCGCCGCCCTCGCGGGCGCGGCCGCGGTGATCGCGTTCACCGTGCAGCAGAGCGGTGGGGCGCTGAGCAGCGCGGACGCCTATCTCTTCGGGGCGCTGCTGATCTGCGCGGCCGGCTACACCGAGGGCGGCCGGCTCGCCCGGACCATGCCGGGGTGGCAGGTCATCGGCTGGGCGCTGGTCCTGTGTCTGCCGCTGTCGGTGCCGGGCGCGCTGGTGGCGCTGTCGTACGAGCCGGTCCACCTGTCGGCGCACAGCGTGGCGGGGCTGCTGTGGGTGGCCGCCGGATCGCAGTTCCTGGGTCTGGTCGTCTGGTACCGCGGGATGGCGGCGATCGGAATTCCCAAGGCCAGCCAGTTGCAGCTGGCGCAGCCGCTGCTCACACTGGTGTGGTCGGTACTGCTCCTCGGCGAGCAGCTCACACCGGCCGCGCCGCTGACGGCCGCGGCCGTGCTGATCTGCATCGCGCTCACCCAGCGAGCGCGGGGCTGAGCCCCAGGACCGTTACTCCCGCAGATGACGAGGAGACCCTTCAGATGCATGCAGACGTGGGCGACAAGCTCGTGCAGCACGGCAGGGTTGTCGGGCAGCACGACAAGGTCGCGGAGATCACCGAAGTAATAGGAACGGAGGGCACGCCCCCGTACCGCGTGCGCTTCACGGACGGGCACGAGGCGATCTGCTCACCGGGCCCCGACTCGGAAATCCGTCACAAGGACCCGCTGTAGACATTCGGGCACGAGGACCAGCTGTAGACATTCGGGCAGAGATTCAGCGCGCGGGTCGCGCCGGCCGCTGGTAGTGGTCGGACACGACCCGCGCCATCGCTCCGACGCGGTCGCCGTCGACCTCCTTGGCGGAGAAGAAGACGTGTCCGCGTACTTGAGTGTGTTCGCGCGCGAAGGTGAGGTGCCGGGAGAGTTCGGCCGGGTCCTGCCAGGCCGCGGGCTGCGCGGGGTCACCGGCCTTGTAGAGCGCTTCGCCGATGTACAGCTTCACGCCCGTGCCCTGTGAGACCGCCGCCCACCAGGGCACGAGCCGCGCGTAGTCGGCGGCGGCGAAGCCGAGGTTCCAGTAGACCTGCGGGACGATGTAGTCGATCCACCGCTCGCGGACCCATTTCCTGGTGTCGGCGTGCAGATCGTCGTACGTCTGCACGGCGGCCCGGGTGTCCGAGCCCCGCGGGTCGGTCGCGTGGTTGCGCCACACCCCGAACGGGCTGATCCCGAAACGGGTACCGGGCCGGATCAGCGGGATGCGGGTGGCCGTCTCCCGCACCAGTCTGTCGACGTTGTCGCGCCGCCAGGCGGCCCGGTCCGCGAAGCCCGCGCCGTGCGTCCGGTACGCGGCGTCGTCGTCGAAGACCTGGCCCTCGGCCGGGTACGGGTAGAAATAGTCGTCCCAGTGCACGGCGTCGATCGCGTACGACCGCACCGCGTCGAGCATCGCGTCCTGGACGAAGGAGCGGACCTCGGGCAACCCGGGGTTGTAATAGAGCCTGCCGCCATAGGGGACGACCCAGTGCGGGTGCTTGCGGGCCGGGTGGGTCGCCACGAGTCTGCCGGGGTCGGAGTGGTTCGCGACGCGGTACGGGTTGAACCAGGCGTGCAGTTCGAGGCCGCGCGCGTGGGCCTCCCGCACCGCCGTGCCGAGCGGGTCCCAGCCGGGGTCCCTGCCCTGGACGCCGGTGAGGTACTGCGACCACGGCTCGTACGACGAGGGCCAGAACGCGTCGGCCGTGGGGCGGACCTGGAAGAACACGGCGTTCAGGCGGCGGTCGACCGCCCTGTCGAGGTGGGCGAGGAGTTCGGCGCGCTGACGGGCGACGGACAGGCCGGCTCGCGAGGGCCAGTCGCGGTTGAGGACGGTCGACAGCCACATGCCCCGCAGCTCGGAGGCCGTCCGTGGCCGACCGGGCCCCCGGGTTCCCCCGGAACGGGGTACGGCAGCCGAGTCCTCCGCCGAGCCGAGACCCGGCTCCCCCTCCGTGACGAGACCCGTCAGCGTCGCCATCGCCGCCACGGTGAACGTCCGCCGTGACCCCCGCCCCGTTCCCGCCGTCCGCCCCATCGCACCCCGCTCCTCCACGCTCCGGATCCGTCCGGTCACGGATCGTCTCCTCGGCCAGCATGCCCCACCCGGGCGATCGATCATCGATACTTCGGAGTAACGTGCACGGGACGTGCACGATCGGAGCAGGCACCGAACAACGGGGGCCCTGCGACAGCCGTAGATCAGCGAAGGGGACGATGTGACCGACATCGAACGCGTCGGAGTGGTGGGCTGCGGCCAGATGGGAGCGGGCATCGCCGAGGTCTGCGCCCGCGCGGGTCTCGACGTCAAGGTCGCCGAGACCACCGGTGAGGCCCTGGAGATCGGCCGTACCCGGCTGTTCAACTCCCTCGCCAAGGCCGCCGAGCGCGGAAAGATCTCCGCGGACGAGCTCACCGCCACCCAGGAGCGGCTCAGCTTCACCACCGACCTCGGCGAGTTCGCCGACCGCGAT
Organism: Streptomyces sp. RLB3-17; assembly: GCF_007113425.2. NCBI lineage: Bacteria > Bacillati > Actinomycetota > Actinomycetes > Kitasatosporales > Streptomycetaceae > Streptomyces > Streptomyces sp. RLB3-17. The sequence goes on from NZ_CP041610.2 coordinate 2,803,209, forward strand.
CTGGTGATCGAGGCGGTCGTCGAGAACGAGCAGGTGAAGACCGAGATCTTCCAGGTGCTCGACCAGGTGGTGACCCGGCAGGACGCGATCCTCGCCTCCAACACCTCCTCCATCCCGCTGGTGCGCCTCGCGGTCGCCACCTCGCGCCCCGACCAGGTCGTCGGCATCCACTTCTTCAACCCGGCTCCGGTGCAGCAGCTCGTCGAGCTGATCCCGGCGCTGACCACCTCCGAGGGCACCCTCGGCCGGGCTCAGCTGTTCGCCGAGAAGGCCCTCGGCAAGCACGCGATCCGCGCCCAGGACCGCTCCGGGTTCGTCGTCAACGCGCTGCTGATCCCGTATCTGCTCTCCGCGATCCGGATGTTCGAGTCGGGCATCGCCAGCCGCGAGGACATCGACAACGGCATGGAGCTGGGCTGCGCCCACCCGATGGGCCCGCTCAAGCTCTCCGACCTGATCGGCCTGGACACGGTGGCCTCGGTCGCCTATTCGATGTACGAGGAGTACAAGGAGCCGCTGTACGCCGCTCCCCCGCTGCTCCAGCGCATGGTGGACGCGGGCCGGCTCGGTCGGAAGTCCGGCTCGGGCTTCTACACCTACGCCTGAACACGTAGGATCGCCCCCTTTCGCACCGTCACCTGATTACGTACGGTGAAACTCAGGCGTACGCGGGCCCGGCACCCCTTTCGGTGCCGGGCCCGCGCCATTCACACGCCGTGTGCGCGCCGGGCTCGCATATGCCCCTCGCACACGCTCCCCACGTGTCCACCAGGCGAGTTGACTTTCCGTGCGCATCCAAGGGATGTGACGACTACGGAAAGGAGCGGACCCGTGACCGCCGACCCGGAGCATCCCGTGGTCCATGGAGAACTCGCAGAGTTACGCCGTCGCCTCGACGTGGCATACGCACGCGTCGAGGGAGGGCATGCCCTGCTCAGTCACCGCGCCGAACAGACCGCCAAGGAGCTCGACGACCTGAGCGCACGGGTCGTCGCCCTGGAACACACCCGCTGGCCACTGCCCGCGATCGCGGCCCTCACGGCCGTGGGCGCACTCGCCGTGGCGGTCTGGCAGGCTCTCGGGCGCTAACGCTCAGGACGCCGTGGGGGGATGGATCGGGGCAACGCGTCCTGCCCGAGCCTGAGGTGATGCAGGAGGAGTAGCGCGGCAGCCATATTGGCGGCCGGGACCTCGCCGCGGGCGACCATGTCGGGGACGAGCTTGAGGGGAACCCATTCCCGACGGTCGGACTCGAAGTCGTCCACGGGGTGTCCGATGTACGCGCCTTCGTCGGCCCAGAAGATGTGGTGCCGGGCGTCGGTGAGCCCGTTGGAGGGCTCGACGCTCATCAGATGGCGCAGGGGTCCCGGTCGCCAGCCGGTCTCCTCCTCGAGTTCGCGGGCCGCCGCGACGGCGATGTCCTCGCCGTCCTCGACGACGCCCGCCGCGAGTTCCCAGCCCCAGCTGTCGGTGATGAAGCGGTGCCGCCACAGGAGCAGCACCTCATTGGCCTCGTTCACCACCGTGGCCACGGCCACGGGACGCAGCCGTATCAAAAAGTGATCGAGGTGCCGACCGTCCGGCAGCTCGACATCTGCGAGATTGACGCTGAACCAGCGGTTTGCGTACACAGTTTGTTCGTTCTGTTTCGTCCACTGCACGGTTCTGCCACCTTCCGCCGAGTAGATGGCAATATCGCAGCAGGAGCGTGCTGACAGCAGGCGCACAGCAGCGCACAGTGCACGGTGCGGCGGCGGGACTCGGTGGTCTACAGCGGTACGCGCAGTGCTCCGTCGATGAGTTCGGCGGCCTCGGCCGTGCCCGCACAGCCGCTGCGCACCAGGTGTTCGCGTACCGCGCGCAGTCTGTCGCGCAGCCGCTGGGACTCCATTCCCCGGGCCTGCTCGGCCATTTGGACGGCGGTGGCCACCGCCTTGTCGGCGTTCCCCTGCCGCAGCTCGATCTGACTGAGCATCGCGAGACGGTGCACGCGCCCCCGGTCGTGCGCCGGAGTGTCGACGGCGGCCTCGGCGTGCGCCGCGGCGGCCACCAGGTCACCGAGGCTCAGCAGTGCCTCCGCCACCTGTACGTTGACCAGACCGGGCTGGACATAGCCGGTCTCGTCCGGTTCGTAACCGCGCCGGATGCGCTCGGCGGCCTGTTCGGCACGCCGGATGCAGGACAGCGCGCTGCTGCCGTCGCCGAGGTGTGCGTACGCCTTCGCCTGCATGGCGTAGAGGTCCGAGGCCAGCGCCGGGGTGATGTGCCGTCCGGCGGCGCGCAGCGCGGCCTCCGCGAAGGCGACGGCCTGCCGGTGCTCGCGCATGAACAGCGACTGGTTGACCAGCAGCGCTATGACGTACGCCCCAAGACCCCGGTCACCGCTGGCCTTCGCCAGCCGCAGCGCCTGGTGGAAGTAGCGCTGGGCGAGCCCGTGCGCGTCGGAGTCGTAGGCGCAGATCCCCGCGATGGCGACCAGGCCGCCCGTCGCACGGTGGAGCTGGCGGCCGGTGGCGTCGGGATAACTGCCGCGCAGCAGGGGCGCGGTCTCGGCGTTGAGGAAACCGACGATCCGGCTGCGGGTCGCCACCCCGCCCGCCTTGCGGTACATCTGCTCGTAGTGGGCGCGGGCCGCGCGCAGCATCTCGATGTCGGCCATGCTCACGTGGTGGCGGCCGCCGCGCGAGACGTCCACGTCCTCGGGCGGGTTCTCCCACTCCCACACCGGCATCACGGCGGGGGTTCCGGTGACGGCCGGGGCGCCGAGCAGGTGCGGGCGCTGCTGTTCGTCGGAGCGCCACAGGGCGGTGGCGCGCTCCACGAAACCGGAGAGCGAGGTGCCGTGCGGGGCGGACGGCTCGCCGGGCACGCCGAGGCCGATGTCGTCCAGGGTGACGGGCCGGTGCAGGCGCCCCGCGAGCACTTCGCAGATCAGGTCGGGCACCTGGCCGCGCGGACGCTGGCCCTTCAACCACCGTGCCACGGCCGTGTGTTCGTATCTGAGCGCGAGGCCGCGTGCCCTCCCCGCCTGGTTGACATGCGCGGCGAGTCCGGAGTGCGAGATGCCGGCCTCGTCGAGTATCGCGTCGAGCAGAGTGTTGGGCTGCATTCGGGCCCCCGGGTGGCTCGGTGGCGACAGTGCGGTCAGAGTAATCCGTCCCCTGTCCTTGTGGGTCCCCCTTCACACGGGGTGTGAACCGAATGCCCGTATCCGTACCGTGTGCACGCTGTCGCGCAGAGTTCCTTGCCGCTTGACTGAAATGCCTCGCAAGAGGCCGGCCGGGCCGCCGGCTCCCCCTCGTACAGTGCGGCGGCTCGGCTCCGCCGGTTGAGCGGGGTCACTGCTGGAGCCGGCATTCACCCCAGGTGCCGGGCAACGGTGCAGCCCTGCTGTGTCGGGACTCGGCTGCGGTCGTTGCGGAGGATCAGTACGGCCACGTCGTCCGCCGGTCTGCCACCGGTGTGGCGCAACAGGCGGGTGAAGACCGCCCGGAGAACGGTCTGCGGGGAGACGGGCTGGGTACGGACGGCCTCGGCGAGCGTGGCGGGCAGGGGGAAGAAGCGGCCCTGGGGGTCGCGGGCGTCCTCCACTCCGTCGGTGTGCAGGAACAGGGACTCGCCGGGGAGGAGTCGGCCGCACCGGGTGGCCGCCAGTTCGGCGGGGAGCGGGAACGGGCCGAGCGGGGGCAGCGGTTCGGCTCCCGTGAGTGCTTCCACCCGACCGGTGCCGAGTCGGTACGGCGACGGGTGACCGCAGTTGAGGGCGTACACCTCGCCGTCACGGCGGATCTCCAGGAGCAGTACGGTGACGAACTCCTCGGCGACCGGGCTGTCGGGGTCCGGGCCCGCCGAGGGGTGTTCGGCGCGCGCCCGCTCGCGCAGGTGCCGGGCCAGGGCGCGTTCCAGCCGCCGGAGCACACAGGCGAGTTCGGGTTCGTCGTGCACGGCCTCGCGGAAGCTGCCGAGGACGGCGGCGGCGGTTCCGATGGCGCCGAGGCCGTGTCCACGCACGTCGCCCATGACGACCCGTACACCGTGCTCGGTGGCGATCACCTCGTACAGGTCACCGCCGATGTTCGCGCCGTGGTCGGCGGAGAGCTGGGCCGCGGCGATGTTGAGGCCGTCGATGCGTGGCGGCAGCGGTCGCAGCAGCACGCTCTGGGCGGCGCCCGCGACCTTGCGGATCTGCCTCAGCTCCCGCAGCAGCGCCCGTCTGACGTGGAGGATCAGCCCGGTGCCGACGGCGAAGAAGATGTCGGCGGCGGTTGAATCCTGACCCGGTTTGGGCGGTCGAGTTCTGACCCACCGGGTCTGGGTTGCCGGTGTTCAGTCGGTGTCGTGTGTGGCGGTGGGGACGCGTCCGAGTTGGCGTCCGCGCATGCGGTAGGAGTCGCCTTTGAGGGAGTGGACCTCGGCGTGGTGGACGAGGCGGTCGATCACGGCGGCGGCCACGGTCTCGTCGCCGAAGACCTCGCCCCAGCGTCCGAAGGGTTTGTTGCTCGTGACGATCACGCTTGCTCTCTCGTATCTGTTGGAGACCAGCTGGAAGAACAGGTTCGCGGCCTCGGATTCGAAGGGGATGTAGCCGACCTCGTCGACCACGATCAGCGGATAGCGGGACAGTTTGGTGAGCTCGGCCTGGAGGCGTCCGGTGTGGTGGGCGGCGGCCAGGCGGTCGACCCACTCGGCGGCGGTGGCGAACGCGACCCGGTGGCCGGCCTGGCAGGCGCGGACCGCGAGCCCGATCGCCAGGTGTGTCTTTCCGGTCCCCGGCGGCCCCAGGAAGACGGCGTTCTCCTTGGCGGCGATGAAGTCCAACGTGCCCAGATGCGCGAGTTGTTGGCGCGTTATGCCGCGCAGATGGGTGACGTCGAGTTCCTCGACCGTCTTGATCGCCGGGAAGCGGGCGGAGCGGATGCGGGCCTCGCCGCCGTGGGACTCACGGGCGGAGACCTCCCGCTGGAGGCAGGCGACGAGGAACTCGGTGTGAGTCCAGGTCTCCTTCAAGGCGCGTTCGGCCAGCCGCTCAGCGGCGTCCAGCAGGGCCGGGGCTTTCATCGCCCGGGCCAGGAAGGACAGGTCAGCGGTGGTCTGGCGGCCGGTTCTGGGCCCCGCCGGGGCGGCGGTCTTGGCGGTGGCAGGCATCAGGAGACCTCCGGCTCGTCCTGTCCGCCGCCGCCCTCGATGAGGGTGAACATGCGGTCATAAGCGTCGAGTTGGCGTTGTTCGACCTCGACGAGATCGGCCGCGGTGGCGGTGTTCTGCTGGCGGGCGGCCAGAGCCCGGGAGGCTTGGTGGTGGCGGTAGTCGCCGCGCAGGAGGGCGGCGGCGCGGGCATGGACCGGGTCGGTGATGGTCTGCTGCTTGGCCCAGCACCGCGGATGGCGGGCGACTTCCGCCCCGCCGGGCGTCAGGGTCACGACGACCTCGTCGGTGTCGGTGCGGACCTGGACTTTCTTGCCGATGGCCAGGGGGTGCACGGAGTAGTCGCAGGTGTCGACGCGGACGTAGTGGTCGCGGCCGATGCGGGTGGCAAAGCGCCACCAGCGCGGCGGATCGACCGGCGGCAAAGTGAGCATCTGGGCCCGGTCAGCCTCCCACCGGTCGACCGGCCGGGCGCCCAGGATGCGGTGCTGGCGCCGGTTGGCGATGGCCAGCCAGGCGGTCAGCTGGGTGTTGAAGTCCTCGGATCCGGTGAAGGTGCGGCCCGGCAGGAAGCTGGTCTCCAGGTAACCGTTGGCCCTCTCAACCAGCCCCTTCGCCTCCGGATCACGGGGTCTGCAGAGGTAGATCCGGGTGGCAAGCAGGCCCGCGAACGCAGCGAAGTCGCCGGTCACCTTGCCGCGGCCGATACCGGCCTCGTTGTCCCAGACGAGCATCCGCGGAACCGCATTCCAGCCGGTCAGCAGCTTCCAGTGCCCGTCGATCAGGTCGCCGGTGGTGCGGGTGGGCAGCATCCGCGCGGCAATGATCCGCGAGTAGCCCGAGACCATCACGAGCACCGGCGGACGGCCGGACTGCCCGTAACCGAGCGGGATATCGGCCGGCGGGAACCACAGGTCACACTGCGCCAGCTCGCCGGGCTGATACGTGGTGCGCGAGACCGGATCGACGGGCAGATAGGCGGGCCGCAGCTCACGCACGCGTTCCTTGAGGACGGTCATCCCGCGTTCCCAGCCGATCCGCTCGGCGATCACCGTCGCCGGCATCGTCGGGGTCTGCTTCAGCAGTTCCCGGATCTGCGGCTCGACCGCGTCGACCGCCGAGCCCTTGGCCGGCCGGGAGTAGACCGGCGGACGGTCCGTGGCCAGCGCCCGCTTCACGGTGTTCTTCGAGATGCCCAGCTGCCGGGCGATCGCCCGGATCGGCATCTGCTCGGCCCGGTGCAGCCTGCGGATCTCTGCCCAGTCCTCCACGGAAATCACCCTCTTCTCCTGACCTTCGATCAAGATCAGGTTGGTCAGAAGACCACGAAGTGGGTCAGTTTTGATCCGCCGTCAGAGGGTCACGATTCACCCGTCGCCGACAGAAGACGGCGCTGGTGACGATCCGCGCCTCGAGGCCGTCCCGCTGGGCGAGCGGGCAGGTCATTTTGTACGTGATGGCGATCGCGCCCCAGGCGGTGGGCGGCCCCAGGCTCAGTACCCGCCGCAGGGTCCGCCGTTCGGCCCGGCGCACCGTCCGGTCGAGGCCGTCCGGCGGACCGCCACCGTGGACCGTCCGGGCCGGTCGCACGCGCGGTCCGCCCCGGCTCACCGCCCGGACGAGCCCGGCCCGCAGACCACTCCCCCGGTGCCGCGCCCGGAGGCCCGCCCGGGCCGGCCCCCGCGAATTCGTCCGGGACGTCGCCCTGCGGGGAGCCCCAGCCTTGATACGGATCATGCCGATTGGCCCCCCAATAGGCCCTGACAGCGCAGACGACCTTCAAGAGGCCGGTCCGATTCTGTCGACCGCATGCCCCGATCGGGCCAGATCGCCCCGACTTGCCACCCGAATGAGTGACACAACCTCGGACGTCTGCATTTATGCAGGTCGGCCAGGGGAAAGCGCCCCGAAAAGGGCGCGGGGAACTGCGCGCCCAGCCACGCATCACACGCAGCCGAAAGACGACCCGCAGTTCCCCGGTACGACCAGCGGAGCTAGCCCCGAAGCACCGCCCCGGTCCGCTCACCCGCGAGCGCCACCGCGACGTCACGCGCCGCGGAGGCCTCGTCGACGGTCAGCGTGCGGTCGTCGGCGCGGAACCGCAGCGCGTAGGCCAGGGACTTCTTGCCCTCGCCGAGCTGCTCACCGTTCTCGTAGACGTCGAACAGGCGGATGGACTCCAGGAGTTCACCCGCGCCCTCGCGCAGCGCCGCCTCCACGTCCACGTGCGGGACGGTCTTGTCGACGACCAGAGCCACGTCCTGGGTGGCGACGGGGAAGGTCGAGATCTTCGGGCCCTTGGGGAGGCCCGCGCTCGCCTGCTCCAGCGCGTCCAGGTCGAGCTCCATCGCGCAGGTGCGCGCGGGCAGACCCAGGGTCTTCAGGACACCGGGGTGCAGCTCACCGGCGTGCCCGATGACCTTCTCCTGGCCGTCGACGACGACGGCCAGTTCGGCGCAGCGACCCGGGTGCCACGGCCCGTACTGCCCGGCACGGACGAGGAGTTCGGTCCCCGCCTCGCGGGCCAGCGAGCGCGCGGCCTCGATCGCGTCGGCCCAGTCGGCCGGGCGGCCCTTGCCCCACCAGCCGGCCTGCTCGCGGGCGCCCGCGAGGACGACGGCGGCGTGCCGGGGCTGGACGGGGAGCGCGGCCGTGAGGGACGCGATCTCCTCGTCGGTGGGACGGCGGTCGACGGGCAGGCGGCCCGCGACGCGCAGTTCGTCCTGCGGCTGGAAGACGAGACCGGTCTCGAAGAGCGCCAGGTCGTGGCTGCCGCGGCCGTCGTTGCGGCGCAGGGCGTGCAGCAGGCCCGGCAGCAGCGTCGTACGGAGAGCGGGCTCCTCGTCGGAGAGCGGATTGACCAGCTTGACGACCTTGCGCTTCGGGTCGTCGGCGGCCAGGCCGAGCTGGTCGAAGACGTGCTCGCCGATGAACGGGTAGTTCAGCGCCTCGACGTATCCGGCGCCGGCCAGCACGCGGCCGATCCGGCGGTGCAGCCGCTGCCGGCCGGTCAGGCCCAGGCCCGCGGGGGGCTTCGGCAGGGTCGAGGGCAGGTTCTCGTAGCCCTCGAGCCGGATGACCTCTTCGGCCAGGTCGTTCGGGTCCGTCAGGTCGGGCCGCCAGGACGGCACGGTGACGATCAGCTCGTCCTGTCCGTAAACGTCGCAGCCGACCTGCTGGAGGCGGCGGACGACGGTCTCACGGCCGTAGTCGACACCGGCCACCTTGTCCGGGTGGTTCGCCGGGATGGTGATGCTGTGCGGCGCGGAGGGCGCGATGACCTCGGTGACCCCGGCGTCGGCGGTGCCGCCGGCGAGGAGGACGAGGAGGTCGACCGTGCGCTGGGCGGCGGCGGAGGCGGCCTGCGGGTCGACGCCGCGCTCGAAGCGCTTGGACGCCTCGGAGGCCAGCTTGTGACGGCGGGCCGTGCGCGCGATCGAGAGCGCGTCGAAGTGCGCGGCCTCGATGACGACCTCGGTGGTGGTGCCCTCGGTGTCGTCGATCTCCGTGTTCGCGCCGCCCATGACGCCCGCGAGGCCGATGGGGCCGCGGTCGTCGGTGATGACCAGGTCCTCGGCGTCCAGCGTGCGCGTGACGCCGTCGAGGGTGGTGAGCTTCTCGCCCTGCTCGGCCCGGCGCACACCGATCGCGCCCTGGACGCGGGTGCGGTCGTAGGCGTGCAGGGGCTGGCCGAGCTCCAGCATCACGTAGTTGGTGATGTCGACGGCGAGCGAGATCGGGCGCATGCCCGCCTTCTGGAGGCGGCGGCGCAGCCAGATCGGCGAGAGGGTCTCGGGGTCGAGGCCCGTCACCGTCCGCGCGGTGAAGCGGTCGCAGCCCATCGGGTCGGAGACCCGCACCGGGTAGCCGAACGCGTTCGGGGCCGGTACGTCGAGCAGCGCGGGGTCGAGCAGCGGCAGGCCGTAGGCGATGGCGGCCTCGCGGGCCACACCGCGCATCGACAGGGCGTAGCCGCGGTCGGGCGTGACGGCGATGTCGAGGACCTCGTCGACGAGCTGGAGCAGCTCGATCGCGTCGGTGGCGACCTCGACCTCCGGCGGCAGGACGATGATGCCGCCGCTGCCGTCGTCGCCCATGCCCAGCTCGTCACCGGAGCAGATCATGCCGTGCGAGGTCTTGCCGTACGTCTGGCGTGCGGCGATCGCGAAGTTGCCGGGCAGCACGGCGCCGGGCAGGACCACGACGACCTTGTCGCCGACGGCGAAGTTGCGGGCGCCGCAGACGATCTCCTGGAGCTCACCCGTGCCGTTGGCGGTGCCGACGTCCACGAGGCAGAAGCGGATGGGCTTCTTGAAGCCCTCCAGCTCCTCGATGGACCGCACCTGGCCGACGACCAGGGGACCCTTGAGGTCGGCGCCGAGCTGCTCGACGGTCTCGACCTCGAGGCCTGCCGAAATGAGCTTGGCCTGGACGTCGCGGCCGGTCTCCGTCGCCGGCAGGTCGACGTACTCCCGCAGCCAAGAAAGCGGGACCCGCATCAGATCTCCATCCCGAACGGCCGGGTGAACCGGACGTCACCCTCGACCATGTCTCGCATGTCTTCGACGTTGTGGCGGAACATCAGCATCCGCTCGATGCCGAACCCGAAGGCGAATCCGCTGTACTTCTCCGGGTCGACGCCACAGGCGACCAGCACCCGCGGGTTGACCATGCCGCAGCCGCCCAGCTCGATCCAGCCCTCGGAGGAGCAGGTCCGGCAGGGGCGGTCGGGGTTGCCGACGGACTCGCCCTTGCAGACGTAGCAGAGCATGTCCATCTCGGCGGACGGCTCGGTGAAGGGGAAGTAGTTCGGGCGCAGCCGGGTCTTCATGTCGGCGCCGAAGAGCGACTGGACCATGTGGTCGAGGGTGCCCTTGAGGTCGGCCATGGTCAGGCCTTCGTCGACGGCGAGGAGCTCGATCTGGTGGAAGACCGGGGTGTGCGTGGCGTCCAGCTCGTCCGTACGGAACACCCGGCCGGGGCAGACGACGTAGACAGGCGGCTCGCGGTCCAGCATGGCGCGGGCCTGCACGGGCGAGGTGTGGGTGCGCAGCACGACACCGGACTCGCCGTGGTCGCCTGTCGGGCCCTCGACGAAGAAGGTGTCCTGCATCTGCCGGGCCGGGTGGTCGGGCGTGAAGTTCAGGGCGTCGAAGTTGAACCACTCCGCCTCGACCTCGGGGCCCTCGGCGATCTCGTATCCCATGGACACGAAGACGTCGGCGACGCGCTCCATCATGGTGGTCAGCGGGTGGCGGGCGCCCGCCGGTACGCGGTCGTACGGCAGCGTGACGTCCACCGCCTCCTCGACCAGCACCCGGGCGTCGCGCTCGGCCTCCAGTTCACCCTGGCGGGCGCCGAGGGCCTTGTTCACCGCGCCCCGGGCCTGGCCGACCAGCTTGCCCGCGGCGGCCTTGGCGTGCGGGGGCAGGGCGCCGATCTCGCGGTTGGCGAGGGCCAGCGGCGAGGTGCCGCCGGTGTGGGCGACCTTGGCCTCCTGGAGCGCGTCGAGGTCGCCGGCGGCGGCGAAGGCGGCAAGCGCCTCGTCCCGCATGCGCTCGATCTCTTCCGGTTTCAAGGCCTCGACCTCTACAGGGTCGTACGACTTATTCGGTGCCGACATCTCTTCCCGTGCTTCCGGTTGGCTGGCGGATGGTCCCCGTCCCGACTCGGGGGACGCATCGTCCCTGAAACGGGGACGCAAAGGTGCCAAAGGCCGAGTCTAACGGGGTGGGAGCCGACCTCGGACGCGCAGTCCGAGGGGTGGCTCCGGTACGACCGCGCCCGTGGGGCCTCTTCGGCGTTACAGCAGGTACGCCGGGGTGCCCACGGGCAACGTAAATCGGAACTCGGCACCCCCGCCGGGGGCGCGGCCGACCGTGATGGTGCCGCCGTGGGCCTCGACGATGCCCTTGACGATGTACAGCCCGAGGCCCGTGCCGCCGCGCTTGCTGCCCCGCCAGAAGCGGGTGAAGACGCGGTTCATGGACTCCTCCGGGATGCCGGTGCCCTCGTCGCTCACGGTGACCGACGTGGCCGCGTTCTCGCCGTCCTCGCGCTCACGCGGGGACACCGAGGGCGTGACGTCAATAGTGACGGTTCCCTCGCCGTGCCGCACCGCGTTTTCGAGCAGGTTGCTCAGCACCTGGTCGATCTTGTCCGGGTCGGCCCACAGCGGCGGCAGGGGCTGTTCGATGCGCAGCAGGAAGCGGTCGGCGGGCTGGCCCGAGGTGACGTACGCCTGGATGTGGCGGCCGACGGCGGCACCGATGTCGACGGGCTGGCGGCGCACTTCCAGCCGGCCGGAGTCGATGCGGGAGATGTCGAGCAGTTCGGCGATGAGCCGGGTGACGCGGTTGGCGTCGGCGTCGACGGTCTCCAGCATGAGTTTCTTCTGGTCGTCGGTGAAGCGTTCCCACTTGGCGAGCAGGGTGGCGGTGAAGCCCTTGACCGAGGTGAGCGGGGAGCGCAGCTCGTGGGCGACCGTGGCGATCAGCTCGGCGTGACTGCGCTCGGTGCGGCGGCGGGCCTCGGTGTCGCGCAGCGAGACGACGACGCGGCGGACGGGCCCGGTGGGCGCGGTGCGTACGTAGCGCGCGGAGACGAGCACCTCGCGTCCTCCGGGGAGCAGCAGATTCCGCTCGGGCTGTCCGACGCGGATCGCGAGGCCGCCGTAGGGGTCGGTCAGCTGCCACCAGCGACGGCCTTCGAGGTCTTCCAGGGGAAGGGCCGACTCCAGGTGGCGTCCGAGGGCCGCGGCGGCGGGGACGGCGGTGATGCGGGCGGCGGCGGCGTTGAAGCGGATGACCCGGCCGTTCTCGTCGGCGATGACGAGTCCGTCGGGCAGGTCGTCGGGGTCGATACCGAGTTCGTTCCCCGGATCCGACCGGGGACCGGCACCGTGATCGGCGTCATGATCGGTGTCGTGACCGGTGTCGTGACCGGTGTCGTGACTGGTGTCGTGATCGGCATCGAGCCGATCGTCGTGCTGACCGGCGCGCGGGGGCGCGGGTGTGTCACGCACGTCCCGTGCGCGCGGTGCGCTCTTCGCACCGCTCGTGCCGACACCCATCCCCGTACCCCACCTCTCGTCTGGCGCAGTGGGCCCCCGAGCCCGTCACCCTACTAGCTGTCGGTGACGGAGCGGCACCCTCCGGAGGCGCGCTGTGCACGGGCGGACGCGTAGAGACATACGGCGGCGGCCGTCGCGAGGTTCAGGCTCTCGGCCTTTCCGTGGATCGGTACGCGCACGACGGCGTCCGCCAGCGCGCGCGTCTCCTCCGGGAGCCCCCATGCCTCGTTGCCGAACACCCAGGCGGTGGGGCCGCCCATGGTCCCCTTGTCGAGCTCGTCGTCGAGGTCGTCCTCGCCCGCGCCGTCGGCGGCGAGGATCCGTACGCCGGCGTCCTTGAGGCCCTGCACGGCTGCCTCCACGGGCACACCGACGGCCACCGGCAGGTGAAAGAGGGAACCGACCGAGGCCCGTACGGCCTTGGGGTTGTACAGATCGACGGACGCGTCGGTGAGTACGACGGCCTCGGCGCCGGCGGCGTCGGCGCACCGCAGCACCGTGCCGGCGTTCCCGGGGTCGCGGACGTGTGCGAGTACGGCGACGAGCTTGGGGCGGGCCGCGAGGATCTCCTCGAACGGGGTGTCGAGGAACCGGCAGATACCGACGAGCCCCTGGGGAGTGACAGTGGTCGAGATGTCGGCGATCACCTCCTCGTCGGCGAGGTGCACCCGGGCTCCGGCGGCCCGGGCGTCACTGACGATGTCGGCGTAGCGCTCCGCGGCCTCGACGGTCGCGAACAGTTCGACGAGCGTGGCCGCCTCGTCGACGCGGTGCGCCGCCGCCTCGCGCACGGCCTGCGGTCCCTCGGCGAGGAACAACCGCTCCTTGCCGCGGAAGTTCCGCCGGGCGAGCCGCCGCGCGGCGGCTACGCGCGGCGAGCGCGGGGAGATCAGCTCGGGGGCGGCGGGCATGAAGTCACCTCAGGGGGTTGCGGAGGGTTCGGCTTGGGATGGGGCGGGGCCGGGTCCCCTCGGAGAAGACGAAGAGGCTGGACACCCCCGCCGGAGGCCGGAGGCCATGTCCGCCGAGACGGAACCCCGCCGCCGGACCTGGGGCCGACGGGTTGGGTGTCCCACCGGAGACCGGGCATCGGCGCGAGACGGAACCCCACCACCAGACCCAGAACCAACCGGCTGGGCATCCCAACCGAAGGCCAGGCGACCAACCGGCTGGACGACCCCGCCGAAGGCCAAGCGTCCGCCGGGACGGAACCCCACCAGCAGACCCGGGCCAACCGGCCGGGCGACCCCGCCGGAGGCCAGGCATCGGCCAGGACAGAGTCCCGCCGCCGGCTCCGGGACCAACCGGCTGGGTGTCCCCGCCGGAGGCCGCGTCCGCCGAGACGAAACCCCGCCGCCGGACCCGGAACCGACGACCGGCTGGGCGACCCCCGCCGGAGCCAGGCGCCAGGCCAGGACGGAATCCCGCCGCCGGACCCGGGCCCGACCGGCTGGGTGTCGTCGGCTGGAGGGCTTCGGTGTTGCGGGTGGGCTTCGTGTGCCCGGTGGGGGGCATCGGACACGGCACGTCATGCGTGGCGTTCGGTGCCGATCCGGGCAGGGAATGCCGCGCCGCAGGCGCTTCTCCCGCCGTCGCGGCGCTCAGCCGCGACGGCGGAATCCGGCGGTGCCGAACCGACATCGCCGACGCGCAGCGTGCCTCGACGACAGGCCGGCGGAGCCCAAACGCGCCGGGACCCGCAAGCCGTGAGGCAAGCGGGTCCACAGCGACGTACGGCTCAGGCGAGCGCGAGCGTCACGCGGCCTTCGGCGCGTTGACGTCCGACGGCAGCGCCTTCTGCGCGACCTCGACGAGCGCGGCGAAGGCGCCGGCGTCGTTCACGGCCAGCTCGGCCAGGATCTTGCGGTCGACCTCGATGTTCGCGGCCTTCAGACCCTGAATGAAGCGGTTGTACGTGATGCCGTTGGCGCGGGCAGCGGCGTTGATGCGCTGGATCCACAGCTGACGGAAGTCGCCCTTGCGCTTCTTGCGGTCGTTGTAGTTGTAGACCAGCGAGTGGGTGACCTGCTCCTTGGCCTTGCGGTACAGGCGCGAACGCTGACCGCGGTAGCCGGAGGCCGCCTCGAGGATCGCCCGGCGCTTCTTGTGGGCGTTGACTGCCCGCTTGACGCGTGCCACTTTTTAACTCCTTGTAGCGGGGCCGTGGTTGTCGTCACACGGCCCGAAATCGATTGGGTCCCGGTCGGAGGTCGGACGCGCGGTGCGCGCCCGACGTCACTTGCCGAGAAGCTTCTTGATCTTCTTGGCGTCGCCCGGGGCCATCTCGGCGTTGCCGGTGAGGCGGCGCGTCAGACGCGACGACTTGTGCTCGAGCAGGTGGCGCTTGCCGGCGCGCTCACGGAGCACCTTGCCGGAGCCGGTGATCTTGAAGCGCTTGCTGGCACCGCTGTGCGACTTGTTCTTCGGCATAGCGCCGTTCTCTCCTCGTCAGTGGCGTTCCGATGCCCGGTCGTTAAACCGGGCACGGTGGAACGTCATGTATGTATCGATTGACATCCCCGGACTCACGTCCCGTGGACTCCGTGGACTGTCGTCCCGGACTCCCCGGAGCCTTCACCCTGGGATCAGGCCTCGGCGGAAGCCTCGGCCGGGGCCTCGGCGGTCTCGGCCTCGGAGGTCTCGCCCTCGGCGATCTCACCCTCGGCGATCTCACCGTCGGCGGCGTTCTGCGAGCGACCGGGGTTGGCCTTCGCTTCTGCCTTGCGAGCCGCCTGGGCCTCACGGGCCTCGGCCATCGCCTCGGTCTTCTTCTTGTGCGGACCGAGAACCATGATCATGTTTCGGCCGTCCTGCTTCGGGTTCGACTCGACGAACCCGAGGTCCTCGACGTCCGAAGCCAGACGCTGCAGCAGTCGGTAGCCGAGCTCCGGCCGGGACTGCTCGCGACCGCGGAACATGATCGTGATCTTGACCTTGTCGCCCTGCTTGAGGAACCGGACGACGTGACCCTTTTTGGTGTCATAGTCGTGCGGGTCGATCTTCGGCCGGAGCTTCATTTCCTTGATGACCGTGTGCGCCTGGTTCTTGCGCGCCTCACGGGCCTTCATGGCCGACTCGTACTTGAACTTCCCGTAGTCCATGAGCTTGCAGACCGGCGGACGCGCGCTCGCCGCCACCTCGACCAGGTCGAGGTCGTACTCCTGCGCAAGCTCCAGGGCCTTGGCAAGCGGAACAATCCCGACCTGCTCGCCGCTGGGACCGACAAGTCGCACCTCGGGAACGCGAATCCGGTCGTTAATGCGGGGCTCGGTGCTGATGGATCCTCCTCGGTAGCACCACACGGCGGTCTGGCGGACAGCCGCGTATGTCTCTGATGACATTGGACCAACCACCGCGGGGCATGAAAAATGCCCCGGACGGTACACAGGCGGGGCTCCAAGGAATACCGGAGCACCGCCGCGGTGAACCGCGGGGCGCACATTCGGGCGACTCCACCGTCCGTACGGAACGGTGGTGGCCGCCTGACCGGGTGACCCGCCATCCCTGAGGACGGTCGGGTGGGAGATCGGAGCCTCCACTTGTGGGCCGAGCACGCTGACATACGTCTGGGCGCATCCGGCCGGTCGTTACACAAGGTTAGCAGCTCCCCCGGGCCCGCGCTAACCGAGCGCCTCCACGCTCCCGCGGACGGGTGCCCACGTGCCGGGGCCTATCGTGTGGGACATGAGTGACACCCCTCCCCAGAACCCCGACTTCGACAGCATGACCCGCGACATCGCCGAGGTCCCCGCGGTCGAGGTCCTCGTCACGGTCGCCGTCAACCTGATGAGCGCCGCCGCCGTGAAGCTCGGTCTGACCGAGGAGGGCGACAAGTACAAGGACCTCGACGAGGCGCGCAAGCTGATCCACGCGCTGGCCGGACTGCTGGACGCGAGCGCGACCGAGATCAGCTCCTTCCACGCGTCCCCGCTGCGCGACGGCCTGAAGTCGCTGCAGCTGGCGTTCCGCGAGGCGTCGATCGTCCCGGACGAGCCGGGCCAGGGCCCGGGCGAGAAGTACACGGGCCCGATCTACGGCTAGGACCTGATCCGCCGGAGAGGCCTTGGTTCCTCTCCCGCTCCCGCTTTCTACTGACGTACGAACAAGGGCTCGCCCGGTGGCGTCGTCCCGGCCGGCAGCAGTGCCAGGTCGAGACCGCGCACCAGGCGGGCCCTCAGTGTTTCGTCGGCGGCGAGCCGCCCGGCGAGCGCGCGGGCGGCCTCGGCCGGGGCCGCGGTCGGGTCCAGTACCAGCGCGAGCGTGCCGTCGGCCTGGCCGGGGCCCAGGTGGGCGCGGAGTACGGCGGGCTCGGCGGCCACGGCGGCGCGTACCGCCTCGACCACGGCGGGATCGGCGAGCGGGTCCGCCGTCGTACGCCCCTCGGCGAGGGCGAGCAGCGCCGAGCCGGTCAGTTCGTACGGCACCGGACCGGCCAGGTCGAGGACGACCGTGTCGGCCTTCTCGTGCGCGGCGGCCTGCAGGGCCTGGTGCAGGGGTACGGCGACGGGGCGGGCCGCCGGGTCCCAGCGGGCCAGCGACTCGGTGGAGGTGAAGGCGGGCAGGGCCGTGCGGTGGCCGGCCTTCAGGGTGGGCACCGCCATGTCGCTGGTCTTCTCGTGACGCAGCCCGTTCTCGTCCTCCTCGACCTCACCGAGGACGGCCACGACGGGCACGAGGAGCCGGGCGCCCTTGAGCGCCTCCAGGACCGGCCCCACGGCGGTGCGGTCCTCGGCCCAGGCCGCGAGTGCCGCGCTCAGCCGGGGATCGGCGGAGCCGTCGTCGTCGGGGAAGCCGGAGTCGGGAATGTTCTTGTTCGCCACGGTCCCCGACCCTATCGGGGGGATGCTGCTGGGCTTGTGCGGGCCCTGAAACCTGGCGTTGACAGCTTTCACGGGATTCTCAGCTTTCGCTGACACACCTCTAACATGCGTCTAACGCCGGGCACAGGCACCGCCCCGAGCATCGCGGGATGGCCCCTCACAGAGCTCGTCGGCGTCGCATCCGCCGCTCCGGACGCAGGACCCTCGTCCACACCGTGGTGGCTTGCGCCGTCCTCGTGGGCGGGACGGCGGCGGGTGCCGTGTACGTGAAGGCACAGGCGCACGACCGCGGGAGCCTCGTATCCTCCCCCTCGGCATCGCCGGGTACGTCGTCCTCGGCGTCGGCCGCGTCGTCGTCCCCCAGCCAGGAGGCATCGGTGGAACCTGTGACGGAGCCCACGGTGGACCGGGACGCCCTGCTCGCCGAGGCGATGAAGGCCGTGGCGTTGGAGAACGGCGCGGCGGTCTCGGTCGCGGTGTTCGACATCGACTCCGGCGAGGGCGCCGCCTACGGCGAGGGGGCCTTCGACACGGCCAGCATCGTCAAGGTCGACATCCTCGCGACGCTGCTGCTCCAGGCGCAGGACGCGGACCGGCATCTGACGGCGGCGGAGAAGACGTACGCCACCGCGATGATCACGAACAGTGACAACGCGTCCGCGTCCGCGCTGTGGGACATCATCGGGCAGGCGGACGGCCTCGACGCCGCGAACGAGCGGTTCGGGCTGACCGGTACCTCCGGCGGGGACGGTGCGCTGTGGGGGCTGACCCAGACCACGGCGGCCGACCAACTCACCCTGCTCCAGCAGGTGTTCGGGGACGACTCCGAACTCGGCGAGGCCTCGCGCACGTACCTCCAGGGGCTGATGGGCGAGATCGCCGCCGATCAGCACTGGGGTGTGTCGGCGGCGGCCGACGGCACGCGGTGGGCCCTCAAGAACGGGTGGCTGGCGCGGAGTTCGACCGGGCTGTGGGACATCAACAGCATCGGCCGGGTCACTGTCGACGGGGACGAGTACCTGGTGGCGACGCTGTCGAACGGCAACACGACCAAGGCCAAGGGGATCTCACTCGTGGAGGCGGCGGCGAAGGCGGCGGTGGCCGCGTTCAGTGCGGCGTGACGTCGGGTTGTCCGTTCGGGCGCGGGTGCGTCGTGGCTGGGCGCGCCCACGCGGCGGAGCCGCACATGTCACAGCCCCGCGCCCCTAAAGGGGCAGGTCGCCCGACGCGTCCTGCGCTGAGAACCTGCGGCCTCGCCACAGGAGTACCGACGCGGCCAGCAGGAGCACGCCCACGCCGCCCGCCGCCGGGCCCACCCAGCCGGACGCCTGGTTGTCGTCCGGGGCGGCGTCGGGGCCCGTACCGAAGTACTTCTTGCCGTACGCCGCCGCGTGGGTACGCTCCGGCTTGAGGCGGCCGGCGGCCTTGATGGCCGCCGCGGGGTCGATGAACCCGAAGCCGCGGGAGTCGTCGCGCCCGCCGCTGGGGGCGTTGCGGGCGGTGTCCTCCAGGAGCTTCTTGATCTGCGCCGGGGACAGGCCCGGGTGGGCCGCCTTGATGAGCGCGACCGCGCCGGAGACGAACGCGGAGGCGGCGCTGGTGCCCCAGCCCTCGTAGTACTTGTCGTCCGGGTCGGCGATGACGACGTCGACGCCGGGGGCGCTGACGGTGGCGTACCAGCGGCGGGTGGAGAACGAGGCGTGGGTGCCGTTCTGGTCGACGGCCGTGGCCGCGATCACGCCCGGGTAGGCCGCCGGGTACGAGATGTGGTCGCCCTTCTCACCGCCGTTGCCTGCCGAGGCGACGACGACCGCGCCCTTCTTCAGGGCGTACTGGACGGCGGCGTCCTCCGCGGGCTCGGGATGGGCGGACTTGGAGTCGTCGCCGAGGGAGAGGTTGATGACGTCGGCGCCCTGGTCGGTGGCCCAGCGGATGCCCTCGGCGAGGGCGTTGCCACGGGTGTTGCGGGCCCTCGTACGGGCCGAGTCGCCGTCTTCGAGGATGACGCGGACGGGGAGGATCTTCGCCTCGGGGGCGATGCCCAGGACTCCGTCGCCGTTGCCGACGCCGTGCCCGTGACCGGCGATGATCCCTGCCATCGCGGTGCCGTGCCGGGCCCATGCGCGGTCACCGCGCTGCGCCCCGAAGCCGACCATGTCCTTTCCGGTGAGGACGTTGCCGGCCAGGTCCGGATGCTGGTCGTCGACGCCCGTGTCGAGGACCGCGACCGTGATGCCCTGGCCCTTCGTGGTGCGCCAGGCCTGCTGGGTGTGCATCGCGTCGAGGGCCCACTGCTGGGCGCGTATGCCGTCGGCGTGCGCGGCGGTGGACGGGAGCAGGGCGAGGGAGGCGGCCAGCAGGACGCTCAGGGCTCCGGCCCGCTGAGTGGCCCTGCGGGATGCCTTGGAGGTGGTCTGGTGGGTGGCCCTGCGGGTGGTGGCCTTACGGGTCATGACGGCTTCTCCGTGGCCGAGCCGACGGTTTTGCGCAGACCGCGCTCGATGCGGTCGGCGAGGCCCTGTGCGTCGTGGCCCAGGCCCGCCTGGGCCGGGGCCGTGGTCGCACCGGGCTTGATGGCGTCCGCGGCGGGCTGCGGGGCGGTGACGATACGGGCGTCGGCGAATCCGGAGACGGCGTAGACGACGACGGGCGCGTCGGTGAGCACCGACACCGTCCAGGACGCGCGCTGGGCGTCGCCGAACCCGGCGGCGACGGTGCCCTTGGCGGCGTACGGACGGGGCATCAGATCCGTGCGCCGGTCGAGGCCTTCCTGCTGGAAACGGTTCTTCAGCGCGGTCATGGCCGCCGGGTCCGCCTTGGTGAACAGCAGGCCCACGGTGGTGACCTGACTGCGGGTCGCGTCCGTGTACGTGGCCCGCAGCAGCCGCAGACAGCCGGCCGGGGCGAGCGCCTTGCTCAGGAGCGGATCGAAGGCGTTCGCGCAGCCGCTGTCCGGGGCGACGGCGAGTCGGGTCCAGGTGCGGTCGGCGCCGCCGGGGCCCGCGCCCCGGCCCTGCACGGTGGGCGGGAAGAGCTGGTCCACGGGCACGCTGTGCCACAGGCTTCCGGCCGCCACGAAGGCGCTGCGCGCACCGCCCGTGCCCGTGCCGTCGCCGGTCAGCCAGCTTCCGGCCGCCGCGCCGCCGATGAGGCCGAGGCCCAGCACGACGCAGGCAGCGGCCGCCGCCGCCCGGGGCCGGGTGCGCGCGCCGACGTGGCGCGGGCGCGTGGTGTCGTCGTAGGTCTCGGGCTCCGCGAACGAGATGTACGGGCGTGCCGTGCCGGGGGCCGGGCTCGCGGGGGCGGACGTTTCGACGGGCCGCTCCGCGGGGACGGGGCGCAACCGCGTGGTCGTCTCCGTGATCCCGTCCTCGGGTACGGGGGTCCGCCGGGTCGGGCCGGGGTGCGGCACGCCGGGCTGCCGACCGGCCGGCGGGGCGTCGGGAAAGCGGGCGGAGGCCGGGGGCGGGGGCGGGGACGCGGGGGTGGTGCGCCGGCCGGGGAAGCGGGGGTGCGTCGGCTCGTGGCGCGGGGGCTCAGAGGTGCCGGTGGCACCCGGCGCCGGTGGGGACGCCGTACCGGCGGAGGACGACCCCTCCGACGGTTTCGGATCGTGCGAGAGCCGGAAGGGGCGCCCCGCCCGGGTACCGCCGCCGGCCGGGCGCGCCATGACATCGCCGGAGGTGTCGGGCGCCTCGCCTTTGCGCGAGACCGCGTCCGCGCCTGGGCGCGACGCCGCGTCCGCGGAGGAACCTGCCGACACCGGCCGTCGGGAACCACCGCCCGCGCGGGGCGCGCCGGCGGTATCGGGCGACGACGGGGTACGGGACTCGCCGCCCGACCGCGGTGTCCCGGCGGTGGACGGACCGGGTGACGGGGAGGCGGCGCCCGCGCGGGGCGGCGTCATGGCGTCGTCCGCCGGGGACGGGCGGCTCTGCCGGGGTGCGCGCGCGGCGGGGGCGTCAGCCGTGGTGGGCCGCTCCGCCGGGCGGCGCGGGGCGCCTGTCGCGGGCAGGTCCCCGGAGTCGGGGAGCGTCCAGGACTCGCCCACCACGGACGGGTCCGTCCGGCGGGGCCCCGGGACGGTGGCCGCGGGCGGTTCCTGCGGGCTCGGCAGCGACCAGGGCTCGCCGCCCACGGGCGGCTCCGCCGGACGCGGCCGCCAAGTGGCGCCCGAGGGCAGGTACTTCGGGCGGGGCGGCACCGCGTCCCCACCCACAGGGGACTGCTCGGGTCGCGGCGGGGTCGCCGGACGCGGCGGCGTGACACCCTCCGCGGGCGGCGCTTCGAACCTCTGCGGGGGCACCGGATTCCCACGGCCGGGAGACATCTCCGGCCTCGGTGCGGTCACCGCACGGGACGGCACACCGCCCTCGCCCCTCGGAGACCGTTCAGGCCGCGGCGGGGTCGGCGACCAGGAGGGCACGCTCTCTCCGCTCGCCGGAGACGGTGCGGGCCGCGGCGGGGTCGCCCGGCCGGACGGCAGGCGCTCCCCGCTCGTCGGGGCCTGTTCGGGCCGTGGTGGGCTCGCCGGGCGGGAGGGCGTGGAGCCGGTGCGGCCCTCCGTGGGAGGCGGTGGGGTGTCCTGCGCGGGAGACGCTGCCGCCTCGGGGGAGACTGTCCCCTCGGGGGACTCTTCCGGTGGCTGTGCCGGGCGGGGTGGGGTGGCCGGGCGTGGCGGGATGGAGGCGCGGCGCGCTTCCGTGCTCATGCACCCCCCGTTTCCTCGTACCCGGGCTACCGACCCGGCCCGGAATCCGCCGGGCCGCTCACGTGTACGGAAGAAACCACCTCGGCGACTCACCCGTCACGAGCACCCATACCCGTGCCGACGGACCGTCATCCCGGGCACGACCCGCCCGGACAAGGTCGTTCCTCCCTGCGTGCGCGTCACTCTACGGGTTGACGTGGGCAGGGAGGGAACCAGTCCGCGCGCCCGGGGCATCTGCCCGGAACGTCCCCCTACCCTGCGGTAATCGAGTCTGGCAGGCTTCGGGCATGACTGCCCGCGCCGCAGACCGGGCCCGCTACGACCGGGCCACAGCTCATCTCGACGCCCCTCTGGCGATCGTGGATCTGGAGGCCTTCGACGCGAACGCGGACGATCTCGTCCGCAGGGCAGGCGGCAAGCCGATCCGGGTCGCCAGCAAGTCGGTGCGCTGCCGCGCCCTGCTCGAGCGCGTCCTGGAGCGGGACGGTTTCGCGGGGATCATGTCCTTCACCCTGGCCGAGTCGATCTGGCTGGCCCGTTCCGGCTTCGACGACATCCTGCTCGCCTACCCCTCGGCGGACACCCGGGGCTTCGCCGAGCTGACCTCCGACCCCAAGCTCGCCGCCGCCGTCACCGTCATGGTCGACGACCCCGCTCAGCTCCACCTGATCGACGAGGCCCGCCGGGACGGCACCGAAGTGGTGCGCGTCTGCCTGGAGTTGGACACCTCCCTCAAGCTGCTCGGCGGCCGGGTGCGGGTCGGGGCGCTGCGCTCGCCGCTGCACTCGCCGGCCCAGGTCGCCGACCTGGCCCGCGCGGTGGTCCGCCGGCCCGGGTTCAAGCTGGTGGGGATCATGGCGTACGAGGGGCATGTGGCGGGTGTCGGTGACGCCGTCGCGGGGCGGCCCTTGCGGTCGCGTGCGGTCAGGCTCATGCAGGCCACCGCCCGCAAGGAGCTCGCGCGGCGGCGCGCCGAGGTGGTCCGTGCCGTACGGGCCGTGGAGCCGGACCTCGAGTACGTCAACGGCGGCGGGACGGGCAGCGTGCAGCACACGGCCGCCGAGGACGCGGTCACCGAGATCGCGGCGGGCTCCGGTCTGTACGTGCCTCGGCTCTTCGACAACTACACGTCGTTCAGCGGGCGTCCGGCCGCGCTCTTCGCGCAGCCGGTGGTACGCAGGCCGGGTGTCGGGGTCGTCACGGTGCTCGGCGGCGGCTACCCGGCCTCGGGCGCCCCGGGCCCCGACCGGCTGCCGGTCCCCCACCTGCCGGAGGGTCTGCGCTACGACCCCCAGGAGGGCCCCGGCGAGGTGCAGACGCCGCTGCTCGGCGCCCCCGCGGACGACCTGCTCATCGGCGACAAGGTGTGGTTCCGGCACGCGAAGGCCGGGGAGCTGTGCGAGCGGTTCGACGCGCTGCACCTGGTCGAGGGCGACACGGTGACGGCGACCGTCCCGACGTACCGGGGAGAGGGCCACACCTTCCTGTAGCCGGGCTCACCTCGTGCCCACCGGCCGGTGCTCACCGCGTGCCGACCGGCCGGATTCCCTCGGTGATCCGGTCCATGTCGGTGAGCGGCGGCCCGTCCGCACCCGCGTCGAACACGAAGCGGACGATGACGAGGGCCCGTGAGCCCACGCCGGAGGGGAACGCCAGCGATTCGACGTACCCGCCGGGTCCCACCCCCGTCCTCACCCGCCAGCGCACGAGGTATCCGACGCTGCCGGCGACGGCGACCGGGCTCGCCCGCAGCTGCCGGTGGGACGTGATGCCGTGGAAGGGCCGGTTGTCGAGGAGGTCGCGGTCGTACGCGGTGCTCGCGGCGTCCGCGATGTCGTGCTCGGCGAGGGCCTTCGGGGACCTCTCGTCGTTCGCGGTGACGGTGCGCGAGACGACCCGCCCGTGCCGGCACAGGCCGGGGTCGCCCGGGCAGTCGTAAGTGCCGGGGGTGGTCATCATGACGTCCTCCTCGGCGACGTCCCGGGCGCGGACCCAGCCGTCGAACAGCGGCAGGGCGATGCCGTTGAGCTCGTCCACGACGACGGACGGGTCGCCGGAGGACGGGCCGGCCGGGGAGCCGGCGGTCTGTCCGGGGGCGGCCGGCGGGGTGGTCCGTGTCGCCGCGGTGCCCCCGCCGCCGCCCTCCCGGCCGAGCACGAAGGCGCCCGTGACGATCGAGGTGACCAGGACGACTCCGGCGGTGACGAGCGCCACGGCCTTGGCACGGCGGGAGCCGCCGCCGACGGGTCGCGGCGGCGCCAGGGGCACCTGGAGTGCCTCGGGTCCTCGCCGGTGGTCCGTCCAGGCGGTGCCGTCCCACCAGCGCTCGACGAGCGGGTGCGAGGGGTCGCGGTACCAGCCGGGCGGAGGCGTCATGCTCATTCCGGCACTCTAGGGCGCGCCCCGAACGTCAGTACACGGGTGTTCCGTACACGGTGTCCATCTGGTCGGGTACGACCGAACCGTCGTCCCTGAGGACGGGTTCCGCGCCCCCGCCGGTCGCGTGGTAGGCGCTGGTCGCGCACGGATACGGCTCGGGCCTGCGCGGCAGCGGCTCGATGAACATCGGGTTGATCACCCAGCGGCCGTCGGCGTCGTCGTACGCGCGGCACATGAGTTCGCTCTTGTTGCGGTTGAGGACGAGGTGGGCTCCGGTGGCGTCCCCGACGAAGGTCACATCGGTGTCGGCGTCGCCGGCCGCGAGCGCGGTGCGGTGGCGCGGGTCCTGCCGCTGCCAGGCCGCGGCGCCGTGGACGCCGTAGATCTCCTGGTTGATCCAGCAGCGCTTGCCGTCGACGTACGGGATGGCCTCGCCCCGGGTCGCCGGCACGCCGCCGCAGCCCTCGTTCCACGTGGTGATCCGGCCGCGCCGGTCGAGGACCGACCGGATGGCGATCGTGTGCCGGGCGTCGATGCCGACCCCCCGCGACCAGACCTCGGTGACCGGTTCGGCGCCCGCGGAGACGACGTAGACGTCGAATCCGGCCCTCTGGAGGGTACGGATCAGCTCGCGCTGCTGGTCGTAGTAGCGGACGTACGCCGGGACGGTGTGCGTGCCCAGGGTCCGCGTCGAGCCGAGGGGCGCGGTGAGTGCCTGCGCACGGGCGCCGCGGGCGTACGAGGTCAGCTCGGCGACGGTGCGTCCGGCGAAGAGCTGGGGCACCCAGGCGTACTGGGGGACGGTGCGCCGGTGGTTCCAGGTGCCGGCGAAGGCGGCGGCGCCGCTCATGGTCCGGCCGTTCTCGCGGATCTCGAGGATCTCGTCGGCGCAGCGGGGCTCGGTCGAGGTGGGGAGGGGTGCGCCCGCGGGTGTGGTGGTGCCGCAGGCGGCGGTCAGTGCCCGGTCCGCCGCGTCCGTGAGCCACCGGCTGGTGTCCCGCCAGTGCGCGGGGCGCAGGATCTTGTCGTGTCCCAGGGCCCAGACGAGGGTGACGTCGGTGACGTCGTTCTTGGTGACGGTGTTGTCCCAGTCGAAGGCGGCGACCGGGCGGCCCGCCGGGGGGATCGGCCCGGCGCAGGTGCCTCGCTCGTCGATCACCTGTTGCAGGTGGGCGCGGTTGTCGCCGTACCAACGCGCGGAAAGCCGCGGGCAGTCGGGACGGGTGCCGGAGGCGGCGGGTGGCGCGGCCGCCAGGGTGGCGGCCGCGACCAGGGCCCACGCGGAAGTGACACGAACGGATCGATATCGCATGGAACGTGCATACACCGGGGCGATCTACAGGGGTGTGACGTACGCGCCCGAGATCCCCCCGTCCACCAGGAAGTCGGAGGCGTTCACGAAGGAGGAGTCGTCGCTGGCGAGGAAGGCGACCGCCGCGGCGATCTCCTCGGCCTCGGCGAACCGGCCGACGGGGATGTGGACGAGCCGGCGTGCGGCCCGCTCGGGGTCCTTGGCGAACAGTTCCTGGAGCAGCGGGGTGTTGACCGGTCCCGGGCACAGGGCGTTGACGCGGATGCCCTCGCGGGCGAACTGGACGCCCAGTTCACGGGACATGGCCAGCACACCGCCCTTGGAGGCCGTGTACGAGATCTGCGAGGTGGCCGCGCCCATCCGGGCCACGAAGGACGCCGTGTTGATGATGGAGCCCTTGCCCTGGCGCCGCATGTAGGGGATCGCGGCCTTGCAGCACAGGTAGACGGAGGTGAGGTTGACCTCCTGGACGCGCTTCCATGCCTCCAGGCCGGTTTCCAGGATGGAGTCGTCGTCGGGCGGTGAGATGCCCGCGTTGTTGAAGGCGATGTCGACGGAGCCGTAGGTGTCGAACGCCGTCTTGAAGAGCGCCTCGACCTGCTCGGGGTCGGTGACGTCGACCTTGACGAAGATCCCGCCGACCTCGTCGGCTGCGGCCTTGCCGCGGGCGTCGTCGACGTCGCCGCAGACGACGTGGGCGCCCTCGGAGGCGAGCCGACGGGCGGTGGCGAGACCGATGCCGCTGCCGGCGCCGGTGATGACGGCGGTACGGCCGACGAGGCGGCGGCAGATGATTCCTTCGGCGTCCGCGGTGGCTTCGGTGCCTGCGGTGCCTGCGGTGGCTTCGGTCACTGTGCGGGGCCCTCCGTGCTGATGAAGACGTTCTTGGTTTCGGTGAAGGCGGTGAGCGCGTCCGGGCCGAGTTCGCGGCCGATCCCCGACTGCTTGAAGCCGCCGAAGGGGGTCCAGTAGCGGACACTGGAGTGGGAGTTGACGGACAGGTTCCCGGCGCGGACGGCCCCCGAGACGCGCAGGGCGCGGCCGACGTCACGGGTCCAGATGGAGCCGGAGAGGCCGTACTCGGTGGCGTTGGCGAGCCGGATCGCGTCCGCCTCGTCCTCGAAGGGCAGGACGACGGCGACGGGGCCGAAGACCTCCTCGACGGCCACCCGCGCGTGGGGCTCGACGCCGGTGAGGACGGTGGGCGGGAACCAGAAGCCGGGGCCTTCGGGGGCCTTGCCGCGGATACCGGGGGCGTCGGCGGGGACGTACGAGCGCACGCGCTCCAACTGCACCCGGGAGATCAGCGGGCCCATCTGCGTCTGCTCGTCGGAGGGGTCGCCGACGACGACGGACTCGATCGCCGGGGCGAGGAGGTCGACGAAGCGGTCGTAGGCGGAGCGCTGGACGAGGATGCGGGTGCGGGCACAGCAGTCCTGGCCCGAGTTGTCGAGGAAGGCCATCGGAGCCGCTGCGGCGGCGGCCTCGATGTCCGCGTCGGCGAAGACGATGTTGGGGCTCTTGCCGCCGAGTTCGAGGGTGACGCGCTTGAGCAGGGCCGAGCCCTTCGCCAACACCTGTTTGCCCACGGCCGTTGACCCGGTGAACACGATCTTCGCGACGCCGGGGTGCTCGACGAGCGCGTTGCCCGCGACCGGGCCGTGGCCGGGGAGCACCTGGAAGAGCCCCTCGGGCAGGCCGGCCTCCAGAGCCAGCTCGGCCAGCCGGAGCGCCGTCAGGGGGGTCGTCTCGGCGGGCTTGAGGATGACCGCGTTCCCGGCCGCGAGCGCCGGGGCGGTGCCCCAGGCGGCGATCGGCATCGGGAAGTTCCAGGGCGCGATGACGCCCACGACGCCGAGCGGTTCGAGGATGGTCACGTCGAGGCCGCCCTGAACCGGGATCTGGCGGCCGGTGAGCCGCTCCACTCCCCCGGCCGCGTAGTCGAGCAGGTCTCGGACGTTGCCCGCCTCCCAGCGCGCGTTGCCGACCGTGTGCCCGGCCTCGCGCACCTCCAGCCGGGCGAGTTCCTCCAGGTGTCCGTCGACGGCGGCCGCGAAGCGGCGCAGCAGGCGGGCGCGGTCGGCGGGCGGGAGGGCCGCCCACTTCGCCTGGGCCCGCGCGGCGCGTACGACGGCGGCGTCCACGTCGGCCGCGGTGGCGGCGGGGACGGTGGCGAGGACCTCCTCGGTGGCCGGGTCGAGTACCTGGAGATCGAGCTCGTTCGACAAGGAAGGACCTCTCACATGCGTTCGAAGGAGCGGCGCAGCTCCCAGTCGGTCACCGCGGCGTCGAAGGCCTCCAGCTCGACGCGGGCCATGTTGCCGTAGTGCGCGACCACCTCGTCACCGAAGGCGGCCTTGGCGATGGGGCTGTTCTCCCAGAGCTCGGCGGCCTCGCGCAGGGTGGTGGGCACGTGCGCGTACTCGGCGGTGTACGCGTTGCCCGCGCACGGCTCCGGCAGCTCCAGCTTCTGTTCGATGCCGTACAGGCCGGCCGCGACGAGCCCGGCGACGGCCAGGTGCGGATTGACGTCACCGCCGGGCAGCCGGTTCTCGAAGCGCATCGAGCGGCCGTGGCCGACGACGCGGAGCGAACAGGTGCGGTTGTCGTATCCCCAGGCGACGGCGGTCGGCGCGAAGGAGCCGGGCTGGAAGCGCTTGTAGGAGTTGATGTTGGGCGCGTAGAGGAGCGAGAAGTCGCGCAGGGCCGCCAGCTGCCCGGCGAGGAAGTGCCGCATGACCTCGGACATGCCGCCCGGGTCCTGCGCCGAGCCGGCCATCACGTTCGTGCCGTCCGCGTCCGTGAGCGAGAGGTGGATGTGACAGGAGTTGCCCTCGCGCTCGTTGTACTTGGCCATGAAGGTGAGCGAGACGCCCTCCTGGGAGGCGATCTCCTTGGCTCCGGTCTTGTAGATGGCGTGCTGGTCGCAGGTGACGAGGGCCTCGTCGTACTTGAAGGCGATCTCGTGCTGGCCGGGGTTGCACTCGCCCTTGGCGGACTCGACGGTCAGCCCCGCGGCCTGCATCTCGTTGCGGATGCGGCGCAGCAGTGGCTCGATGCGCCCGGTGCCGAGGACCGAGTAGTCGATGTTGTACTGATTGGCCGGAGTGAGCCCCTTGTAGCTCGCGTCCCAGGCCTGCTCGTAGGTGTCCTTGAAGACGATGAACTCGAGCTCGGTGCCGACCTGGGCGGTGTAGCCGAGTTCGGCGAGGCGGTCGAGCTGCCGGCGCAGGATCTGGCGGGGCGCGGCCACGACCGGGGAGCCGTCGTTCCAGGCGAGGTCGGCGACGAGCAGGGCGGTGCCCTCGTTCCACGGCACCCGCCGTAGGGTGCTGAGATCGGGGCGCATGGCGAAGTCGCCGTAGCCCCGGTCCCAGGAGGACATGGCGTATCCGTCGACCGTGTTCATCTCGGTGTCGACGGCGAGGAGGTAGTTGCAGCCCTCCGTGCCGTGCTCGAGGACCTCGTCGAGGAAGAAGCGCGCGGCGAACCGCTTGCCCTGGAGCCGCCCCTGCATGTCGGGGAAGGCCAGGACGACGGTGTCGATCTCGCCGCCCGCGACGAGGGCGTGCAGCTCCTCGACGGCGAGCGGGGGTGTGCGGTCTGCCACCGGAAAAGCCTCCTTGGGTCAGCCGAGAGCCATAAGGTATTGCCGAGAACCATTGCTTGGGAAGGGGGCACGACCAGATGACGCGGGCGGAAGCCGACGGTGGTGTGGACGACCGACTGACGCCGGTGCTGCGGCCGGTGCGGGCGGGCAACGGTTTCGAGGAGGCGCTGGAGCAGATCCTCCAGGTGGTCAGGCTGGGGCTGGTGCCCGGCGGCGGACGGCTGCCCGCGGAGCGGGAGCTGGCGGAGCGGCTGGGGATCAGCCGGGTGACGCTGCGCGAGGTGCTGAAGGTGCTCCAGGACCAGGGTCTTGTCGAGTCGCGGCGCGGACGGTACGGCGGCACGTTCGTGGTGCCGAGGGCCGAGACCCCCGGCGAGGACGAGCTGCGGCGCCGGTTCGCCGAGGTCGACATCGAGGACGTCCTGCGTTTCCGTGAGGTGCTGGAGGTGGGGGCGGCGGGGCTGTGCGCGACGCACGGGCTCTCCCCGGAGCAGGCCGAGCGACTGCGCGAGGCGCTGGCCCGCACCCACGAGGCGCCGCTGGCGGACTACCGGCGCCTGGACACCCTGCTCCACCTCACCCTCGCCGAGCTGAGCGGTTCGCCGTCCCTGACGGCCCAGTACGCGGCTGTCCGCGCCTCCGTCAACGACCTGCTCGACTGCATTCCCCTCCTGGTCCGCAACCTGGAGCACTCCCAGCGCCAGCACACCGCGCTGGTCGAGGCGGTGCTCGACGGGGACGCGGACGGGGCGCGGGAGATGATGCGGGAGCACTGCGCGGGGACGGCGGCGCTGCTGCGGGGCTTCCTGGCGTGAGCCCTCTGCCGGTACCGTACAAAGACTTCAAAGGTATGACTGCATTCCATTGAATCCCCAGGGAGCGCGGCGTGGGAGGTACGGACGGTGCGGGCGGCGTGAGCGGTGTGAGCGGCGTGGGCAGACCGCTGATCGGCGTGAGTACGTATCTGGAGGCCGGGGCGCGCTGGGGGGTGTGGGAGCTGGAGGCCGCTCTGCTGCCGGCCGGCTATCCGCGGCTCGTCCAGGCGGCGGGGGGCCTCGCCGCGATGCTGCCGCCGGACGACCCCGCCCACGCCGCGTCGACCGTCGCCCGTCTCGACGGCCTCGTGATCGCGGGCGGCCCCGATGTCGACCCGGTCCACTACGGCGCCGAGCGCTCCCCGCGGACCGGTCCGCCGGCCGCGGCCCGCGACGCCTGGGAACTCGCCCTGATCGACGCCGCGTTGGCGGCCGGCACCCCGCTCCTGGGCATCTGCCGGGGCATGCAGCTCCTCAACGTCGCCCTCGGCGGCACGCTCGTCCAGCACATCGACGGGCATGTGAAGGACGTCGGGGTCTTCGGGCGGCACGAGGTGACGCCGGTGGCGGGGAGTCTGTACGGGGATGTCGTGCCGGAGACCTGCGCCGTGCCGACGTATCACCACCAGGCGGTCGAACGCCTCGGAGAGGGACTGACGGCCTCGGCGCACGCGCTCGACGGGACGGTGGAGGCGATCGAACTCCCCTCTTCCCGCTGGGTGTTGGGTGTGCAGTGGCATCCCGAGATGGGCGAGGACCTGAGGGTCATGCGGGCGCTGGTGCGAGCCGCTTCCTGAGCCAGCCGAGGGCGGCGGCGCCCTGGGCGTGCTGGAAGGCGCGCAGGGTCGGCAGTCCCGGGGGCGGTGGCTGCCGGGACTGCTGGACGAAGAAGCCGGCGAGGGCCGCCAGGGTGGCGGTGACGCCTTCCGGGTCGGCGTCGCGGCCCAGCGGGTGGGTGGTGAACACCTCTTCCGGGTCGGGGCCGCCCTGGGCGCGGACGCAGGGGAGCATCAGCAGCAGGTCGAACCACGGGGCGGCGCGCACGGCGTGGGGCCAGTCGACGAAGACGACCCCGCCGTCCCTCGTGAGCAGGACGTTGTCCGCGCGCAGGTCGGCGTGCGCGAGGGTGTCGCCGGTGGCGAACTCGGCCCACGGGGCGGAGAGTTCGGCCAGTTCGTGCAGGTGCGCCGCGATCCACGGGTCGAGGCCCGCGCCCCCGGTGTCCCCGGAGTCGATGAGCTGCCGCCACCCCTGGAAGGCGTGGGCCAGGGACTGCGCGGCGGTCGGGGCGTCGAACGGTGCCGGCGTCAGGGCCCGACCCAACTCCTCGACGGCGTCGAGCACGCGTCTGAACTCGTCCTCCCGCCAGGGGACATGGGGCTGACGGCCCGCCACGTCCTCGAAGACGAGGGCGACCCAGGTGCCGTCGTCGTAGGTGCCGAGGAGCCTGGGGGCCGGGGTGTTCGGCGGGAGTGCGGAGGCGTTCCTCGCCTCCGTCCGGTGCAGGGCGGGGCTGTCGGGGTTCGTCTCTCCGCTGACCGCCTTCACGAACGCACGGCGGTGGTCCGTGGTGGTCACGCGGGCGGCGGCACCGGGCGAGAAGCCGCCCGCCTGCGTGACGGCCGTCCGCACCGGCGCGCCGAGCACGTCCGCGACGGCGTCCCGGAGCGTGCGAGGGAGTTCTTCCCAGGGTGTGCGCAGGCCCGCGGCGGGCGGAGCGGTCGGAGTCATGCCCCGCATCCTGCGGGCCCCTGCCCCCGACCGCCACCGATTTCTCCGCCCCCCCAGCCCCCCCGGGTGAGTGTGTCGGCTGCGGGCCGGTGGGGGCTGGGCGCGCAGTTCCCCGCGCCCCTAAGAGCCTCAGCCCGTCCGGCGTTTGAGGACGAGGCCTTTCAGGCCGATGGGGGCCGGGGCGCAGCCCCGTGGCCCAGGGGCGCGGGGAACTGCGCGATCGGCCCCCACCGGCCCGCAGCCGACAAACCCACCCGGGGGTCTGGGGGCGGAGCCCCCCAGGCAGGGATGGGACGGGTAGGGGCGGCGGGGGCGCGGAAACGGCGCCTACAAGCCCCGTGTCAGTGAGAGCAGTTCCCGGGCCGGGCCCGTAGGGCGGTGGCCCGTGGGCCATACCGCCCTCAGGGCCCGGCGGAGCTGAACGTCGGACAGCGGGATGCTCACCAGCCGATGCGTCGACAGCTCCTCGCCGAGGGCCAGCTCGCTCAGGACGGCGGGCCCCGCCCCACTCACCGCCGCCGCCTTCACCGCCGTGGTCGAGGAAAGCTCGATCAACGGCCGCGCCAACCCACCCAGCGCCGCGTCGAGAACCTGCCGCGTACCCGACCCCTCCTCCCGGAGGATCAACGGCGTCGCGGCCAGCTCCGCCCCCGCGAGCGGCGCGCGACGCCGGGCCCACGGATGCCCCGGCGCCGTCACCACGATCAGCCGGTCGTGCGCGATGACCGTCGAGTCGAGGGCGGGCGGCACGGACAGCCCCTCCACGAAGCCGAGGTCCGCCTCGCCCGCGAGAAGACGTTCCGCCACGGCCGTCGAGTTCCCGGCGAGAAGCGACACCGCCGTGTCCGGCCGCTGCGCACGCAGCGCGAGCAGCCACCCCGGCAGCAGATACTCGGCGATGGTCATGCTCGCCGCCACCCGCAGCCGAGAGTCCCGCCGGTCCCGCAACGCCTGCGCCCCCGCGTCGAACGCCTCCGCCGCCTCCACGACCCGTCGCGCCCAGTCCGTGACCAGCACCCCGGCGTCGGTGAGCCGCGAGCCCCGGGGCGAGCGGTCGACGAGCGCGACCCCCAGTTGCCGTTCCATGGAACGGATCCGGCTGCTGGCCGCGGGCTGAGTGATCCCCAGCTCCCGCGCCGCCCGCCCGAGACTCCCGAGCCGCGCCACCGCGAGCAGCAGTTCCAGCGCCCCTAGGTCGGGCACCCGATGCGCGATCCCGACCGCGACCGGTCCCGGTTCCCCCGACCGGCCACCCTCCATCGATCCCTCAGCACTCACACCCATAAAGCCAGCTTATGCCCCCATAGACCCGTACTCCCTGGTGGGGACCCGGCGGGCGCGCGACCGTGGACACATGGTCACCGCAGCCCAGCCCCTCCTGTCGCCCCCCGCCGCCGACGTCGGACGCCCGCGCGTCACCGCCGTCCGGTATCTCGGCCCGAACTGGTACGCCTCCGTCATGGGCACCGCGATCGTGGCGACGGCGGGCGCCGGACTCCCCGGCGACGTCCCGGGCCTGCGAACCGTCTGCACGGCTGTCTGGGCCCTCTCGGCCCTCATGCTCGTGACCCTGCTCGGCGCCCGCGCCCTGCACTGGACGCACCACCGCGACCACGCCCGCGCCCACCTCCTCGACCCGGCCATGGCCCCCTTCTACGGCTGCCTGGCGATGGCCCTGCTGGCCGTGGGCGGCGGCACCCTCGTCGTCGGCGGGGATTGGATCGGAACACGGGCGGCGGTCGCCGTGGACGCCGTGCTGTTCACCGCCGGAACGGCCGTCGGACTCGCCGCCGCCCTGGCCATCCCGTACCTGATGGTCGTACGCCACCGCATCCGCGCCGACCAGGCCACGCCCGTCTGGCTGCTCCCCGTCGTCGCTCCCATGGTGTCGGCCGCCGTCGGACCGCTCCTCGTGCCCCACCTGCCCCCGGGCCAGCCCCGGGCGACCCTGCTTCTCGGGTGCTTCGCGCTGTTCGGGCTGAGCCTGCTGGCCACCTTCGTGATGCTGCCGGTGATCTTCGCCCGGCTCGTCACCGCGGGGCCGCTGCCGCTCGCGCTCACTCCGACGCTGTTCCTCGTGCTCGGTCCGCTCGGCCAGTCCACGACCGCGGTCGGCAAGTTCGCGGACTTCGCACCGGGCGTCGTGCCGGCCCCCTACGACCAGGGTTTCGGGATGCTCGCCGTCCTCTACGGCGTCCCCGTGCTGGGCTTCGCACTGCTGTGGCTGTGCCTCGCCGGCGCGCTGGTGGCGCGGGCCCGCCGCCAGGGCATGGGGTTCGCGATGACCTGGTGGGCGTTCACCTTCCCGGTGGGGACCTGTGTCACCGGCGCCGAGAGCCTGGCCCGGCACACCGGGCTGGTCGCGTTCGACTGGCTCGCGGTCGCCCTGTACGCGCTTCTCGTGGCCGCCTGGTCCGTGGCCGCCGCCCGCACCGCGCGCGGCCTGGTCAGCGGCGAGCTGCTCGCAACACCTAGGTAGAGGCACCTCCGGATCGGAAGCGGTCGATCGGCTGCTTGCGGTCCGGTTCGACCTCCGGGACGAGGACTCCATCGCCTCCCTGGTCGCCTCGGGCGGCGGCTCGATCGTCAACGTCTCCTCGCCGGCGGCGTGGCAGCGGGAAGCGCCTCCATGATCGTCTTCCTCCTGTCCGCGGAGTCCAGCTGGATCACCGGCCAGATCGCGATACCCGGATGTATCCCGGCGTGATCCGTACACAAGGGGCACCGACGGCACACGAGGGGCACCGACGGCGCGGCAACGCAGCAACCTCATGGTGCGAGCTGCGACTCCCTGCTCGTATCGTGAATAGGCAGACAGCGGCATGGTAAGCGGGAAAATCATGGCAGAACCGGCGGTCGACTACGCGGCGGTGTTCCAGGCTCTTCCCGGGGCGGTGGCGCTGGTGACTCCGCAGCTGATCTTCGCGGACGCCAACGCGGAGTTCCTGCGCCTCCGGGGCCTCCCCCGCGAGCTGCTGGTCGGTCGCTTCCTGCCCGATGACCGCCCCGAGAAGGACCCCGCCGAGCCTCTCCTGCTCAGAGTTCTGGCGTCACTGCGCCGGGCTGCGGACACCGGTCAGCGCAGTATCGTAGCGCTGCAGCGCTACGACATGGAGGACCCCGACCAGCCGGGGGTATGGCACGAGCGGTACTTCAACATGACCAACATTCCCGTATTCGGACCTGATGGGCGGGTGACGCTGCTGCTGCACCGGGTGGAGGACGTCACCGAACTCATCCGCGCCCGTGAAGTCGCGCTGACCTTGCAAGAGGCCATGTTGCCCGCTCCTCGCCCGGTCGGCCGGCACCCGGCGGCCGTTCGCTACCGGCCCGCCGCCGAAGCGCTGAATGTGGCAGGCGACTGGTACGACCTGGTCGACCTGCCCGGCGATCGCATCGCCGTGGCCGTCGGCGACGTCGTCGGCCACGGCCTGTACGCGGCCGGCGTCATGGGACAACTGCGCAGCGCCCTCGCCGCCGCCTCTCTGGTCCCCGAAGGCCCCGCCCGCGCCCTGGAAGTCCTCGGGCTGTACGCCCGCACCGTCGACGGCGCCGAGAACACCACCGTGGCCACGGCATTCGTCGACTGGGAGGACCACACCATCACCTACAGCAGCGCCGGCCACCCCCCGCCGGCGCTCCTGCACGGGGACGGGACCGTCGAGTTCCTGGACCAGGCCACCGACCCGCCACTGGCCGCCCGTCCTCAGCACGGCCCCCGGATCCAGGCTGTCGCGGCCTTCCGCGAGGGCGCCGTCCTCGTGCTCTACACCGACGGTCTGATCGAACGCCGCGACGAAGACATCGACGCGGGCCTCGCCCGGCTCGCCGACTCCCTGGCCCGCCACCAGGCGGACGACCCCGAAACTCTCGCCGACGCCGTACTCACCGACCTCATCCCACCCGGTGACGCCACCGACGACACCGCCCTGGTCATCGTGCGCCTGTGAACCCGGCCGGGCCACGCTCGCCCGCTCGATGCCGAGCTCGCGCACGGTGGGGAGCACGTCGGCCTCTCGGGGGTGCCGTTCAGCATGGTCGTCGTCGACCTTCCGCGGACCCTGCTCGCAGCGCCGCGCCGAGCAGGCTCGGCGCCTGTGCCAGCGACGGCCCGTACCAGGTCAGCAGGCGGCCGTCGACGAGCGCGCAGGGCACGCCCTCGAACGCCTCGGGGCCGTCGTCGGCGGTGAAGCGGTACGGCTCGTCGGGCAGGACCACGAGATCGGGGGCCGCCGCCCGGAGTTCGGGGAGCGGGACGCGGGGGTAGCGGTCGGCGTGGTGGGCGTACACGTTGTCGACGCCCAGGCGCGCCAGGACGTCCCCGGCGAAGGTGTCCCGGCCCAGGACCATCCAGGGGCGCCGCCAGATCGGCACGATCGCGGTCGTACGGCGGTCGGGAGCGGGGGGCCGCGCCCATGCGGCCTCCGCCTCGTCCAGCCAGCGGGGGCGGCCCCGCGCGCCGCACGCGCCCAGCACCCGCGCCAGCTCGCGGAAGGCTTCCGGCACCTCGCGGACCTCCGTGACCAGTACCTCGATCCCCGCCTCCCGCAACGCCGTCAGATCGGGCTCGCGGTTCTCCTCCTCGTTGGCGATCACCAGGTCCGGGGCGAGTCGTACGATCCGGTCGACCGCGGGGTTCTTGGTGCCGCCGACGCGCACGACGTCGAGGTCCGGCGGACGGCTGCACCAGTCGGTCGCGCCGACCAGGGCACCGGGGACGGTGACGGCCACGGCCTCGGTGAGTGAGGGCACGAGGGACACCACACGCACTCCGGCGGGCCCGCTAGGCATGACGGGAGGTCTCGGGCGGCATGGCATCCAGTATCGCAGCGGCCCGCGCGGGAACGGCTCAGCGCTTGCCGAAGGTCTGGCGGTCCTCCACCGCCTCGATGTGGTCGGCGACCTCGACCACGACCACCCGGGTGTCCGGCACGGTCGCCCGCCACCGGTGGCGCACCCCACCGGTGAGGTACAGCGTGTCGCCGCGCCCCAGGCGGTGGGCGCGGCCCTCCGCCTCGACCTCGACGGCCCCGTCGGCGACGTACATCAACTTGTCGTTGCGGTGCTGGAGTTCGCGGCCCTCCTCGTGGTCACCGGTGAACTCCGTGGCGTGCAGCTGGTGGTGACCGCGCACCAGGGGGCGCATATGGGCTTCGGGAGTGAACTCGGCGCCCGAGTCGGCGCGCACCACATCGACACTGCACGCCGGGTCGGCCGCCGCGAGCAGTTCGACGGCGGTGGTGCCCAGGGCGTCGGCGACCCGCTCGAGGGAGCTCCGGCTGGGCCGGGCCCGTTCGTTCTCGACCTGGCTGAGGAAGGGCACCGACAGGCCGCTGCGCTCGGCCACGACGGCGAGCGTGAGCTCCAGTGCCCGGCGCCGCCGCCGGACGGCCGCACCCACCCGAAGGGGCTGTTCTTTGTGGTCGCCCATCGCTCCGGCTCCCTCCCACGCGTCGTCGGTCCACTGCTTCGGTCTGCCGCTTCGGCTGCCCCTCGGGCTGCTGCTTCGGCGCACAACTTCTGATGAGTTGTTTGCACCCTACGCATGTTCGGCAAACCGTTTCATGCACCCGTCACATCGCTGACACATCGGAGGAGGGTGAGGGCCACAATTCGCGCCAATAGACGAGTCGCCCCGACTCCCCCGGCGCCATGCCCTCCCACGGGACGAAAAGGCTGACCAGCAGGGCCGGATGCCCCCGCGGACCGATGAGCGCGGGCACGGAGGGACCGGCGAGGGCGCGACTGCCGCCGTGGGTGCGGATGGTCAGCCGATCAGCCCGCCCGGTCGTCGGATCATCGGCGTACGTCCGTCACCTCCCGAAGCCCGGCGTCATGGCTGACTTTCCGTCAAAGTTGGTCTGCCGAGGTCGAGTTGGAGGAGTGAGCGGTCGCCGAGGTCGCCGCGCACGCCCCAGGACCCCAGGGCGCGGTCCGGCCGCCGGTCGGGGCCGTCGTACCAGGTCGTGAAGTCCTTGAGGATGGCCCGGAGTTCACGGTCGGTGGCGCGGCGTGCCCGGTGGTGACCGGTGCGCTCGACCGTGCCGTCGTACACGGAGGTGATGTCCGGAGCGCCTCGGCGCAGCGCGAGAGGTGCGCGGCGCAGCGACGGCGTGGGAGGCGTTCTCGGACGGGAGGGCGTCCGGATCGACGCAGCCGCGTACGGCGATGCGGTTGTCCGGATCCTTCTCGTACGTCAGTACGTAGCCACTGGTGTCGTCGGTCGCGAGTGCGGGCCGGAACAGGGGGCTCCGGGAACGCCGAAATGGGTGGCCGTCGGTCGCACGGGGTCCGACACCCGTGCGACCGACGGCCACCCCTCGGCGAACGTCCTCGCGGTTACTGCGGCGTCATCCGCTCCACCACGTCCGGGTGCTCCTTCAGCCATGTGGCGACGGCCGCCTCCTCATGGCCCTGGCCGCGCTGCTTGATCTCGCTCTCCAGGGTGCCGAGCTCGGACTCGCTCATCCTGAAGTTCTTGATCCATTTGGTGAGCTGCGGGTACTGCTCGGGGAACTTCTCGCTGGAGATGGTCCGGATCGTGTTCCCCTCGCCGAAGAGCTTCTTGTCGTCGGCGAGCTTGGTGAGCTGGTACTCGCTGTACGCCCAGTGCGGGGACCACAGGACGACGGCGACCGGCTGCTTCTTGGCGTAGGCGCGCTTCAGCTCGGCCAGCATCGCGGGCGTGGAGCCGTCGACGACCTTGTACTCCTTGTCCAGGCCGTAGCCCGGAAGCACCTTCGTCTTCAGGAGGTTCATCTCGCCGGTGCCCGGCTCGATGCCGATGATCCGGCCGCCGAAGGTGCCCGCCTTGCCCTTGAGGTCCGCGAGGGACTTGACGTCCTTCACGTACGAGGGCACGGCGATCTCCAGCGAGGTCGGCCGGTACCAGGTGCCCAGGTCTCTCAGGTCGTTCTTGTGCTGGTCCCAGTAGTTCGACTGGGCGTACGGCAGCCAGGCGTCGAAGTTGAGGTCCAGGTCACCGGAGGCGAGGCCGGTGTAGACGGGGCCGACGTCCATCTGCTTGAGGTTCAGCGTGTAGCCGCGCCGCGCCAGGACGTTCTTCCAGAGGTAGCTGACGGCGACGTCCTCGTCCCAGGGGAACCAGGCCACGTCCAGCGGGCGCTTCGTCTCGGCGGCGGCCACGGAGTTCTTGACCGGGGCCAGCTTGTCGACGACTCCGGGGTTCCGCTTCAGCCAGGCGCGCACCGCGTCCTGCTGCTTGCCCTTGCCCACCTTGTTGATCTCGGCCTCGAGACCGGTGAGCTGCTTCTCCGTCATCCTGAAGTTCTTCAGCCACTGCCCGACGACCGGGTTGTCCTGCGCGAAGCCCTTGCGGGAGAGGGTGTGCACGCCGTCGCCCTTGCCCCAGGCGCCCTTCGGGTCCTTGAGCTTCTTCAGGTCGTAGTCGCTGTAGGCCCAGTGCGGCGACCAGAGGGTGACGACGATCGGCTCCTTCTTGGCGTACGCGCGCTTCAGCTCGGCCAGCATCGCGGGCGTGGAGCTGTCGACGACCTTGTACTCCTTGTCGAGGCCGTAGTCCTTGAGGACCTTGCTCTTGAGCAGGCCCATCATTCCGGCGCTGGACTCGATGCCGGTGACCTTGCCACCGAAGGTGCCGGCCTTGCCCTTGAGGTCCGCGAGGGAGTCGACGCCCTTCATGTACGAGGGGACGCTCAGCTCCAGCGAGGTGGGGCCGAACCAGGAGCCCAGGTCGTCGAGCTTGCTGCCGTACTTCTTCCAGTACTGCTCGTGGGTGGTCGGCAGCCAGGAGTCCGTCTCGAAGTCGATGTCACCCTGGGAGAGGGAGGTGTACAGCGGGCCCGCGTCGAACTGCTTGGTGTCGACCTGGAAGCCGCGCTCCTCGAGGATCTCCTTCCACAGGAAGGTGGAGGCGACGCCCTCGTCCCACGGGATGTAGCCGATGGTGACCTTCTTGCCCTGGCCGACGTTCTCGCCGTCGGCCGCGGTGGACATCGAGTCGGTCCCGCCGAACATGCCCATGCCGCCCGCGACCAGCGCGAGCACGACGACACCGATGACGGCGACGGCCGAGCTGGGGCGGTAGGACCAGATCTTCAGGCCCTGCGCGGCGCGCAGTTTGGCGGCGGCGCGGCGGCCGAGCGGGGAGACCTGGGTGCCCAGGGCGCTGGTCATGCGGTCCAGGTAGATCGCCAGGATGACGATGGCCACGCCCGCCTCGGAGCCGAGGCCGACGTTCAGCTGCCCGATGGCCTCGTTGACGTCGCCACCGAGGCCGCCGGTGCCGACCATGCCCGCGATGGCGGCCATGGACAGGCCCAGCATGATGACCTGGTTGACGCCCGCCATCACCGTGGGCAGCGCGAGCGGCAGCTGGATGCGCAGCAGGG
Organism: Streptomyces sp. RLB3-17; assembly: GCF_007113425.2. Taxonomy (NCBI): domain Bacteria; kingdom Bacillati; phylum Actinomycetota; class Actinomycetes; order Kitasatosporales; family Streptomycetaceae; genus Streptomyces; species Streptomyces sp. RLB3-17. The sequence continues at coordinate 2,843,176 of NZ_CP041610.2, forward strand.
TGTCGCGGGGCGTGGTGCCGAACGCGTCGGCGGCCTCGACGAGTTCCTTGTCGACCTGGCGGATGCCCAGCTCGGTCATGCGGACGCCGGGGGCCAGCGCGAAGATCAGCGTGGCCACGATGCCGGCCGGGGCGCCGGTGCCGAAGAACAGGATCGCCGGGATGAGGTAGATCATCGCGGGCAGCGTCTGCATGAAGTCCAGCACCGGGCGGACGATGCCGCTGACCCGGTCGGAGCGCGCCGCCCAGATGCCCACGGGTACCGAGACGACGAGCGCGATGAGCGTGGCGACGAGGACCAGCGAGAGGGTCACCATCGCGTCCTCCCACAGTTCGAGGGAGTCGATGAACGCGAATCCCACGAAGGTGAGGACACCGGCGGAGGTGCCGCGCAGCCAGAACGCGATCACCGCGAAGATGCCCGCGAGGAGGAGCGGTTCGGGGGCCTGGAGGACGGCGTCGATGCCGTCGTACGTGCCCTGGAAGACGGTCTTGAAGAAGTCGAAGAGCCACGCCATGTGGTTCAGCAGCCAGTCGACGGCGCTGTTGACCCAGTCGCCGAAGGGGATCCTAGGCACCGGCCGTCACCGCCTCGTGCCGAGGACTGGCACAGCCTGCGGGGGTCCCCTGCTCGTCGCCGAGGAAGGCGACGAGGCGCTGCCGGTGGACGACGCCCACGAGTGCGCGCCGCTCGTCGAGCACCGCCACCGGGTGCGTGAGGCGGGCGCTGATCGCGCAGAGGTCCACGAAGGGGGTGTCGGGCGTGGCGGTCTCGCAGTCGCAGTCCGCCTCGTCGCCGCGTACGTCGGTGTCCATGACGGCCCCGGCGGTCAGAACCCGGGAGCGGTCGACGTCCTGGGTGAAGGAGGCGACGTAGTCGTTCGCGGGACGCACGAGGATGTCCTCGGCGGTGCCGGTCTGGACGATGCGGCCGTCACGCATGACCGCGATCCGGTCGCCGAGGCGCATCGCCTCGTTGAGGTCGTGGGTGATGAAGACGATGGTCTTCTTGAGCTTCTTCTGAAGCTCGATCAGCTGGTCCTGCATGTCACGCCGGATCAGCGGGTCCAGCGCGCTGAACGACTCGTCCATCAGCAGCAGATCGGCGTCGGTGGCGAGCGCGCGGGCGAGGCCGACGCGCTGCTGCATACCGCCGGACAGCTCGTCGGGCCAGGACTTCTCCCAGCCGGCGAGCCCTGCCAGCTCCAGGGCCCTGGTGGCGCGTTCCTTGCGCTCGGCGCTCGGCACACCCTGGACCTCGAGGCCGTAGGCCGCGTTCTCCAGGACGCTGCGGTGCGGGAAGAGCGCGAAGTGCTGGAAGACCATGCTGATCTTCTTCGAGCGGACCTCGCGCAGCGCGCGGGCGCTGAGCGCGGTCAGGTCCTGGCCGTCGAAGCGCACCTGGCCCGCGGTGGGCTCCAGGAGTCCGTTGAGCATGCGCAGGAGGGTGGACTTGCCGGATCCGGACAGGCCCATGACGACGAAGATCTGGCCGGGTTCCACCGTGAAGGACGCGTCGATCACCGCGGCGGTCGTGCCGTCGGCGCGCAGTTCCTCACGGTCGGCTCCCTGACGGAGCCGCTCCACCGCGGCGTCGGGTCGTCTCCCGAACACCTTGTACAAATGCTCGGCCTCAAGCCTGGATGACACGGGTGCCTCTCGATCGGACAGTTGAAAAACCAACGGGGTTGTCCCGGTGCCGCGCCTGCCCACGCTTACACGGAGCAAACACACGAGTGGTCCAGGTCACTGTCAGTGGCGTACGGCATGATGCGAGGCGTGACCAGACGCCTGATGCTGCTCGACACCGCTTCCCTGTACTTCCGTGCCTACTTCGGGGTCCCCGACTCGGTGAAGGCCCCGGACGGCACGCCCGTGAACGCCGTGCGCGGGCTGCTCGAATTCATCGACCGGCTGGTCAGGGACCACCGCCCCGACGATCTGGTGGCCTGCATGGACGCGGACTGGCGCCCGCAGTGGCGGGTCGACCTGATCCCCTCGTACAAGGCGCATCGCGTCGCCGTGGAGACCGAGGCCGGCCGGCCGGACGAGGAGGAGGTGCCGGACACGCTTTCCCCGCAGGTGCCGGTCATCGAGGAGGTCCTCGACGCGCTGGGCATCGCCCGCGTGGGGGTCGAGGGGTACGAGGCGGACGATGTGATCGGCACCTTCACCGGGCGCGCCGACGGCCCGGTCGACATCGTCACCGGCGACCGCGACCTCTACCAACTGGTCGACGACAAGCGGGGGGTGCGCGTCCTGTATCCCCTCAAGGGTGTGGGCACGCTCCAGCTCACCGACGAGACCTGGCTGCGCGAGAAGTACGGGGTCGGCGCTTCCGGATACGCGGATCTCGCGCTGCTGCGCGGCGACCCGAGCGACGGTCTGCCGGGGGTGCCGGGGATCGGTGAGAAGACGGCGGCCAAGCTGCTCGACCAGTTCGGCGACCTGGCCGGAATCATGGCGGCGGTCGACGATCCCAAGGCGAAGCTGACACCTTCTCAGCGCAAGCGGCTCGACGAGTCGCGGCCGTACGTCGCGGTCGCGCCCAAGGTCGTACGGGTCGCCGGTGACGTTCCTCTGCCGGACGTCGACACGGCGTTGCCGCACGCGCCGCGCGACCCGGCCGCGCTGGAGGGACTGGCCGCGCGCTGGGGTCTGGGCGGGTCGCTGCAGCGGTTGCTCACCACGCTCGGCGAGTGATCGGGAGTGAGCGAAAATGAAGTTCTCACCCAGGAGAGTGACGTTCTCAATTTAGGGTAGCCTTACTCACGGAGCAGGACTCGACCCCTGCCACCGCGCGACTCGAGCCCTGATGTGGGGGGCTCATGGGCTTTTCACGCGGGGGGTGTTAACTGGGGGAGAGATGCTAGCTTAGGTAAGCCTAAGCGAGTGAACGAGGAGGCCGTCATGGCAGAGCGTCCGGCACGCAGGTCCAGGAAGCCCCACTCCGCGCACGTCGTGCGGACCGAGCGGTTGACCCCCCACATGCAGCGTGTCGTGCTGGGCGGCGAGGGCCTCGCCGAGTTCACCGCGGGCACCAGCACCGACCACTATGTGAAGTTGCTGTTCGCCCCGGAGGGTGTCACCTACCCCGAGGCCTTCGACATGGAGCGGATCCGCGAGGAACTCCCGCGCGAGCAGTGGCCGGTGACCCGGACGTACACCGTGCGTGCCTGGGACCCCGAACTGCGCGAGCTGACGCTCGACTTCGTGGTGCACGGCGACGAGGGCCTGGCCGGGCCGTGGGCGGCGCACGTCCAGCCGGGCGAGGTCGTACGGTTCATGGGTCCGGGTGGCGCCTACGCGCCCGACGCGAGCGCCGACTGGCATCTGCTCGCCGGTGACGAGAGCGCGCTGCCCGCGATCAGCGCCGCCCTGGAGGCCCTGCCGGAGGGCGCCGTGGCCCGCGCCTTCGTGGAGATCTCCGGGCGTGAGGAGGAGCAGAAGATCGACTCCGACGTGGAGGTCGTCTGGCTGCACCGCGGGGACCGGCCGCTCGGCGAGGCCCTGGTGGAGGCCGTCCGCGCCCTCGACTTCCCGGCGGGCCGGGTGCAGGCGTTCGTGCACGGCGAGGCGGGCTTCGTGAAGGAGCTGCGCCGGCTGCTGCGGGTCGAGCGTGAGATCCCGCGCGAGGACCTGTCGATCTCCGGCTACTGGCGCCTTGGGCACAACGAGGACGGCTGGCAGGCTTCCAAGCGGGACTGGAACGCGCAGGTGGAGGCGGAGCAGGAGGCGACCGCGTCGGCCGCCTCCTGACTCCCGCCCCCTCAACGTCACTCAGGACGCCGACCCCGGCCCTTCGGGGTCACACGGAACGCTGGTAGGACCTGAACGTACGGATCGACAGCCACACCGCCGCCACGGCCAGTGCGAGCAGCGCGCCCGAGCGGCCGAGCACGACACCCCAGTCGGGGTGCTCGGACATCGCCGAACGCCCCGCCACCATGGCCCAGTTGAGCGGATTGAAGTCGGCGATGTGGCGCATCCAGCCGGGCATCTGGGACGGGGCCATGAAGGCCGAGGAGAGGAAGGTCAGCGGCAGCAGCAGGAACGTGTTGATGCCGATGATCGACTCCCGCTCCCGGACCAGCATGCCCAGCGCGTTGGACAACGCTCCGAAGATCGTGCCGAGCAGGACCGAGGCGACGATCAGGATCGCGATGCCGCCGATGCCGCCCGGGTAGTCCGCGCCGCCCAGCAGGCCGAGCAGCACGATGATGACCGACTGCAGCGCGGTGATCAGGCCGTTGTTGACGACGTTGCCGTTCATCAGGGCGGCCCGGCTGACGGGCGTGGTCAGGAAGCGGTTGAGCGTGCCGCGCTGGATCTCGTCGAGCGTGCCCATGCCCGCCCACATGTTGGAGCTGAGCGCGCTCATCACGACCACGCCCGGGACGAGGTAGTCCAGATACGAGGTGGTGCCGAAGCCTCCGAGTTCGACGACCTTCTTGAAGAGGTTGCCGAACAGGAACAGCCAGATCACCGGCTGGATCAGGGTGATGATCGCGTAGGCGGGCTGCCGCGCGAACACCATCAGCTGACGCTGGGTCATGTACCAGGTCTGGGAGACGGCGGTGCTCATCGGACACCTCCGGCGAGGACGAGGTTCTCGGCGCCTTCCGCTTCCGCCTCCGCGTAACGGCGGCCCGCGTAGCGGAGGTAGACGTCGTCGAGCGAGGGGCGGGCGACGGTCGCGGCGGCGACCCCGACCCCGGCCCGCTCCAGCACCCCGAGCAGGGCGGGCATCGCGGCGGCCCCGTCATCGGCGCGGACACTGACACGGCGGCCGTCGAACAGCGCCTCGTGCACGCCCGGCAGCCCGGTGAGGGCGCCGTTCAGCAGCGTGCGACCGGCGTCTCCCAGGGCTTCGCGCAGTTCCACGTGGACGGCGTCACCGCGGAGTTCGCCCTTCAGGGCGTCCGGGGTGCCCTCGACCACGACACGCCCGCGGTCGACGATCGCGATGCGCTCGGCGAGCCGGTCGGCCTCCTCGAGGTAGTGCGTGGTGAGCAGGATGGTCAGCCCCTCGTCGCCGGCGAGGCGGGCGATCTCGTCCCACATCGCGGTGCGCGCCTCGGGGTCGAGTCCGGTGGTGGGCTCGTCGAGGAAGAGCACCTCGGGGCGGTGGACGAGACCGAGCGCCACGTCGAGCCGGCGCCGCATGCCGCCCGAGTAGCCCTTGACCGGGCGCCGCGCCGCGTCGGCGAGCTTGAAGCGGTCGAGCAGTTCGTCCACCCGGCGGTTCAGGCCCGCACCCTTCAAGCCGTAGAGCCTGCCCTGGAGTTGGAGGTTCTCCCGGCCGGTGGCCACCGGGTCGGCGCCGGAGTTCTGGGCGACGACGCCGATCGCGCGGCGCACCCGGTCCGGGTGGCGCAGCACGTCGTGACCGGCCACGGTGGCGGAGCCGGAGTCGGGACGGGCCAGGGTGGTGAGGATCTTGACGGTGGTGGACTTGCCGGCGCCGTTCGGGCCGAGCAGGCCGAAGACGGTGCCGGTCTCGACGGTGACGTCCATGCCGCTGAGCGCGGTGACGTCACCCGGATAGGTCTTGATCAGCTGACGCGCCTCGACCGCGGGCGCACGGGTACTGCTCATGACGACTGCTCTCCTGTGTGAGCGGTGATCTCGGGTGGGTGTGCCGAGCCGATCCGCGTGAAGAGCGCCGGGCTATCCTGGGTGTGCCGCACCTCGATGGCCCGGAGCTGCCTCACGGCGGGTTCGGTTCGGGGTTCGAGACCCCGGCGGAGCTGCTGCAACAGCGCTGCCGGGGTCTTTTCTCTGTTCGGCTACGGCCTTTCGACCTCACCGGCTTCCAACTGCAGGTACTCCTCGGGGATCTCCCCCGTCTCACTGAAGGACCGCCACTCCCTGACGCCCGGAAACGTGCCCGCCGTGACCTCCGCCAGGAAGCCGCGGACCCATGCGGCCTCCGCCTCGATCATGTGCAGCTTGAACTCGGACTCGATCAGGAAGAGCCGGGGCAGCGTCTCGTACAGCTTCTCCAGGCCGCCGCGCAGACTCGCGGCCCGCACCTCCAGCATGTTGAGCCGCTCCCCCAACAGGCGTGCCACCTCGTCGGGATGGAGCACGCCCATCAGCGAGAGCGCGGCCTCGAAGATCGGATACTCCTCCGCCGGGACGGCGAGCAGGTCCGACAGCCACTCCGTGGCCTCCGCACGTCCGGCGTCCGTGATGCCGTACAGCGTGCGCTCGGGGCGGTTGCCCTGTCGCTGCACCTCCGCGACCTCGACGAAGCCGTGCTTCTCCAGGTTCTGCACGACGGTGTAGAGCGAGCCGTAGTTGATCTTCAGGCTGGTGTCCTTGCCCCGTCGGCGCAGGGTCTGGGCGATCTCGTACGGATGCATCGGCTTCTCGGTGAGCAGCACCATGACCGCGAGCGCCAGCGGATTGCTCAGCTTCCGGCGTTTCGTCGCCATGATGACCTCACCTCGTCTCCGAATATCCGTTGCCGAACATATCGCGTGTACGCGACGAGCGTCAATACACACGATGTATCGCGATTCCCCACGGGGCGCAAGGGCGTGAGGACTTAGGCCCGACCCCGACACGGCCGTGTCACGCGAGCGAAACAGGTACTCCCTAATTTCTGTCACCCGACAGGAATCCGGCTCACGCCGTCCAGCACACCCACCCCGCCCACCCTTCCGCGCCGAAGGCAGGTGCCGCCGTGACCACCACCGCCCCCTCCGACGTACGCCCCGATCCTCCGGAGTCCTCCGGCGACCGATCCCTGGCCGAGTTCGGCTACCGCCAGGAGCTGCACCGCAGCCTCGGCCGGTACGCCTCGTTCGCCGCGGGGTTCTCCTTCATCTCCGTCCTGACGACCGTCTTCCAGTTCTTCGCCTTCGGGTACGCGTTCGGCGGCCCCGTCTTCTTCTGGACCTGGCCGGCCGTGCTGGTGGGCCAGTTGGCGGTCGCCGCCTGCTTCGCGGAGCTGGCCGCGCGCTATCCGATCTCAGGCGCCATCTACCAGTGGTCCTCGCGCCTGTCGAACCTCTCCTTCGGCTGGTTCGCCGGCTGGATCATGGTGATCGGGCAGATCGTGGTGGTCGCGGCGGCGGCGCTCGCGCTGCAGATGGTGCTGCCCGCAATCTGGTCCGGCTTCCAGCTGGTCGGCAGCGATCCGGCTCCCACCAGCCCCGACGGCGCGGCCAACGCGGCGGTCCTCGGCGTGATCCTCCTCGTGCTGACCACCCTGGTGAACGTCATCGACAACCGTGTGATGTCGATGATCAACCGGATCGGTGTCACCGCCGAGATCATCGGCGCCGTCCTGATCATCGTGCTCCTGCTCACCCACTCCGAGCGCTCCCCCGGCATCACCTTCCACACCGGCCAGGGCAGCACCGGCCTGTTCGGGGCGCTGATGGTGGGCTCGTTCATGGCCGCGTACGTCATGATCGGCTTCGACAGCGCCGGGGAGATGAGCGAGGAGACCCACCACCCGCGTCGCACCGCGCCCCGCACGATCCTCACCGCGCTCGGCGCCGCGGGTCTGCTCGGCGGACTGATCGTGCTCGGCGGACTGCTCGCCGCGCCCAGCCTCACCGACGGCCGTCTCGGCGTCGACGGTCTGAGCTACGTCCTGACCAGCAGCCTCGGCGACGGGGTCGGCCGCGCGCTGCTCGCCGACGTCGTGGTGGCCATCGCGGTGGCGACCCTGGCGATCCAGACCGCCGCCTGCCGCATGCTCTTCTCGATGGCCCGCGACCACCAGCTCCCCTTCTCCGGCCGCCTCTCCAAGGTCAACCCGCGCACCGGCATGCCGAGCGCTCCCGCCCTGGTCGTCGGCGTCCTCGCCGCCGCTCTGCTGCTGCTCAACTTCGCCTCCCCGGACGCCTTCCTGGCGATCGGTACCACCTGCATCGTGATGCTGTACCTGGCCTACGCGATGGTGACCGGACCACTGCTGGTCCGTCGGCTGCGCGGACAGTTCACCGCCGACGGCACCGACGAGAGGGGCGCCCCGCTCTTCTCGCTGGGCCGCTGGGGCGTCCCCGTCAACGTGATCGGCCTCGTCTACGGCCTCTTCATGACCGTCAACCTCGCCTGGCCGCGCGCGGCGGTGTACGACCCGGCCGGCGGACACTGGTACTTCCAGTGGTTCACGGTGCTGTTCCTGGGCCTGACGCTGGTCGCGGGCGCCGCCTACCGGGCCTACCGGGCGCGGACACCGGTGGCCGAGACGCCCGAGGTGGTCCCGGCCTCGTACGCCTGAACCCCTCCCCCACCCCGAGCCTCGTACGCTTGACCAGGTGAGACGCAGACCCCGGATCCCGCCCTCCCCCCTGCCGCAGCGCGAGGGAGTCGACCCCGTGCGGATCAGACTGCCGCGGGACGGGGGGTGGGCCACCGTGCGGGAGCATCTGGTGGAGCGGCTCGCGGCCGGGGCCGGGGTGATCGACGGGATGTTCGGGGACGGCCTGATCGTCGGCGCCGACGGGCGTCCGGTGGCGCCCGACGCGGCGTACGAGCCGGGGATGTTCGTGTGGTTCCACCGGGAGCTGCCCGACGAGGAACCGGTGCCGTTCGCCCTCGACGTGGTGTACCGCGACGAGCACATCGTCGTCGCCGACAAGCCGCACTTCCTCGCCACCACCCCGCGCGGGGGCCATGTCGCCGAGACCGCCCTGGCCCGGCTGCGGCGGGAGCTCGGCCTGCCGGCGATCGGCGCCGCGCACCGGCTGGACCGTCTCACCGCCGGGCTCGTGCTGTTCACCGTGCGGCCCGAGGAGCGCGGCGCCTACCAGACGCTGTTCCGCGACCGGCTGGTCCGCAAGGAGTACGAGGCGGTGGCCCCGTACGACACGGGGCTCGCGCTGCCCCGGACCGTCACCAGCCGGATCGTGAAGGAGCGCGGGGTGCTGGCCGCGCGCGAGGTGGCGGGCGAGCCGAACGCCCACACCGAGGTCGAACTCACCGACCACCGCGACGGACTGGGGCGCTACCGCCTGCTGCCGCACACCGGGCAGACCCATCAACTGCGGGTTCACATGAACGCGTTGGGCGTTCCGATCCTCGGCGATCCGCTCTACCCGGTGGTGACCGGCCCCGTGCCGGCCGGTGACTTCCGGCGTCCGCTCCAACTGCTCGCGCGGGTCCTGGAGTTCACCGATCCGGTCACGGGACGCGCGCACCGGTTCGTCAGTGGGCGGGCACTGCGGGCCTGGTCCTCGTACGACGAGTGGGCCCAGGGTGCGTGATCGCCGACGGCCCGGCTCAGTAGCCCCGCCACCAGCGCAGGAAGCGCTGCCAGGCGCCGAGCCGGCGTACGGGTTCCGGTGTCGCCGGCAGGACGGGCGATGCCACGGGTGCCGGGGCGGGCGCCGCGGCCGGCTCGTCCGTCGTGACCTCCAGGCTCGGCCGCGGCCGCGGCACGGGGCTGATGGAGGGCACTTCCTCGACGTCCTGGGGCGCCTGCGGCGCGAAGTACACCGGAAGCTGCACCAGGTGGCGCGAGGACATCGACGAGCGCCAGCGCAACTCGTCCTCGTCGCCCTCGAGTTCGACGTCGGGCAGCCGGATCAGCAGTGCCTCGACCCCGACGTCCGCGATGGCACGGCCGATGTCCTGGCCCGGGCACTCGTGGGGGCCGCCGCCGAAGGCGAGGTGGGCGCGGTTGCCCATCATGTTGGCCTTGAGGTCGGGACGCACCTTCGGGTCGATGTTGCCCGGCGCGATCCCCAGGATCAGACCGTCGCCCCGGCGGATCTCCCGGCCGCCCAACTCCGTGTCCTGCTTGGCGAAATAGCCGAGGACCGCGCTGAACGGCGGCTCGTCCCACAGGGACTGCTCGACCGCCTGGGGCACCGTCATCTGCCCGCCGTTCAGCTGGGCACGGAAGCGCGGGTCGGTGAGCACCACGCGCAGCACGTTGGCGAGCAGGTTGGCCGTGGCCTCGTACGCGGCGAGCAGCACCAGGCGCAGATGCTGGGAGACCTCGTCGTCGGTGAGCTGGGCCGGGTGGTTGATCAGGACGCTGGTGAAGTCCCCGGTGGTCTCGACCCGGCGCCGGGCGGTGTGCCTGATCAGGATGTTCATGACGTACTCGTTGCTGGCGATCGCGGTCTCGGTGCCCCTGAGCAGGTCGCGGGTCGCCTGCACCAGCCGGTCGTCGTACTCGTCGGGCATGCCGAGGATCTCGCACAGCACCGCCATCGGCAGGTGCTCGGCGAACTGGCTGACCAGGTCGGCCCGGCCCTTCTCGCAGAACCGGTTGACGAGCAGCTGGGTCGCGCGGTTGATGTGTCGCCGGATGGTGCGGTGGTTGATGGTCGACATGGCACCGATGACCGCGCCGCGCAGCCGCAGGTGTTCGTCGCCCTCGGCGTGCGAACAGATGGGCTGCCAGGCGATGTGCGGCGCGAGGGGGTGGTCGGGGCCGGCGGTGCCGTCCTGGACGGCCTTCCACAGCCGGCTGTCCCGGGAGAAGTGTGTGGGGGTGCTCACCAGGTGCAGGTTCTCGGCGTGGCCGAGCACCACCCAGATCGGCACGTCGTTGTGGAGCAGGACGGGGGCGACCGCACCGTGCTCCTGACGGAGTTTCTCGTACAGGTCTCCCAGGTCGTCCGCCTCGGGGCCGTACAGCCGGTGCAGCCCGCCGGGACCGAGGCCGTGGGCGGGGCAGCCGGGCGGCGGGGCGAGCGTACGGTCGTCCGTACCGGCCGGGAAGTGGGATTCAGACGTCACGGTGATCGCTCCGAAACTGAAGTGGATCGGGTGTGTTGAGGGTGTCCGGGTTCTTGGGGGTGTCCGGGTTCTTGCGGATGGTCCGGTGTCTTGGGGCGGGAGTGGCGGCCGACGCGGGCATCAGGTGCGTGCCTCGCTCATCGTGAGCGAGTACAGGAAGTGCATCAGCGTCATCAGGACGTCCCGGCTGGAGGCCCGGCGGCGGGCGTCGCACTGCACGATCGGGATGTCCTCGGACAGGTCGAGCGCGGCGCGCAGGTCCTCGATCGGATAGCTGGGCGCGTCCGGGAAGGTGTTCATGGCGACGACGAAGGGCACACCGCGCTCCTCCAGACGGCCGATCACGTCGAAGCTGACTTCCAGCCGGCGGGTGTCGATCAGTACGACCGCGCCGAGCGCGCCTTCGAACAGGCCGTTCCACAGGAACCAGAAGCGCTCCTGGCCGGGGGTGCCGAAGAGGTAGAGCACCAGCCGTTCCGTGATGCTGATGCGGCCGAAGTCCATGGCGACGGTGGTCGCGGTCTTGGTCTCCGAGCCGTAGTTGTCGTCGATGCCGATGCCGGCCTGCGTCATGGTCTCCTCGGTGGTCAGCGGTTTGATCTCGCTGACGGCACCCACCATGGTCGTCTTGCCGACTCCGAACCCGCCCACGATCACGATCTTCACGGCGGCCTGCGCCGTGTGCGGCAGATGGTCCTCGGCGCGCGGGCCGGTGATCGTCTCAGAGCTTTTGAAGTCCATGCATCACCGCTTCGAGGAGGGAACGGTCGGGGAGCGCCGAGCGAACGATCGGGGCGCGTGCCTGTACCAGTTCGGCCGCCAGCAGCTCGGTGAGCAGGACGGTCACCACGCTGAACGGCAGATTGAGATAGGCCGAGAGCTCGGCCACGGAAAGAGGGGTCTGGCAGAGCCGGAGCAGCGCCGACTGCTCCGGCTGGGTGGTGGGTGTCGGCGCGTCGGCGCGCGCCACGATCAAGGTGACCAGGTCCAGGTCGGCCCGCTCGCCCGCCTCGCCCCCACCGGTGAGCAGATACAGGCGCCCGGGATTCTTGGGGTCCTCTTCCTCACCGTCCTCCTCACCCTCTTGGGGAGGCCGCTCCCGGGGAGGCTCGGTGAACTCTTCCTTGGGGTATCGCCGTCGGCGTTGCGGAGGAGTCATACGGTCTGCCCGTTGCGCCTCGGCGGACTGGTCAGATGGGCGCCGATCCGGGCGACGAGGTCGCTCATGCGGTTGCTCATGAGGCCGGGCTCCGCGATCTGGTTGGCGAGGACCGCGAGATAGGCGTTGGCCCCGGCGGACATCAGGTAGAAGTAACCTCCGTCGATCTCGATGAGGACCATCTTCATCGTGCCGTCGCTGCTGGGAACCTCGCTCGCGACCGCCGCGGCCAGGCTCTGCAGGCCCGCGCAGGCCGCGGCGACGCGGTCGGCGGCGTCCGGGTTGCCGCCGTAGCGTGCGATGCGCAGTCCGTCGGCGGAGAGCACCACGATCTGCTGGATGCCCGGTACTCCGTCAGCGAGATCCCTGAGCATCCAGTCGAAGTTGTCCCGCTGATGGATCACTTGAGGTCCCCCTCGTCGTCGGCCTCCGAGGCCGCCTGGTTCTTCGTGGTGAACGCGTTGGGGTCCGGGTCACGCTTGAGGCCCTCCCAGAACGCCTCGACCCAGTGCCCCGGTGGCTTCTCCTTTTCCTTCTCCGTCTCCTGCTTCTTCGGGGTGGCGGGCACAGTGCCCCAGGAGGGAGCCGCGGAGGCGGCCGCCGCTTCCTCGGCGGCGAGCCGGGCGGCCTCGGCGTACCGCTCCCTGAGCGGGATCTTGACCCGGCTGCGCCGCTGCGGCAGGCCGTTGGGCGTCCATTCGGTGACCAGGGGGGCGTCGTCGTCCCTCGCCCCGTCGTCCTGCTCGGGGAGGCGGGGTCCGGTGGTCGGGCGACGCTTCTTCGGCTTGCGGTTGGGCCCCTCGACCCCGTCGGTGTCCATGGTCGCGGTGGAGTTCGCGCCGATGCCGTGGGCGAGGGAGGCCGCGGGGTCCTTGGTGAGCATGTTGCTCGGCACCACGACGACCGCGCGGACACCGCCGTACGCGGACTGGCGGAGCGCGATCGCCATGTCGTACATCTTCGAGAGCCGGCCGACGACGGAGATGCCGAGCCGCGGGGCCTCGCCGAGAACCTGGAGGTCGGTGCCGGCCGCGGCCTGCCGGAGCAGTTCCTCCATCTTGCCGCGGGCCTCGTCGCTGAAGCTGACGCCGGAGTCCTCGATCTCGATGGCGACACCGGTCTGCACCTTGAGGGCGGTCAGGTGCACCTTGCTGTTCGGCGGCGAATAGCGCGTCGCGTTGTCGAGGAGTTCGGCGACCGCGTGGATGACCGGTTCGACGTGGATGCCGTTGACGTTGACGTCGGCGATCGAGTGCAGCTCGATGCGCCGGTACTCGAGGATCCGGGACATCGCGCCGCGCATCACGCTGAACAACGGCACGGGCTTGGGCCAGTTGCGGCCCGGGCGGCCGCCGCCGAGCACCGCGATGGAGTCGGCGAGGCGGCCGATCAGCGCGGTGCCGTGGTCGATGCGGAGCAGGTCGTCGAAGACCTCGGGGTTACGCCCGTGGTCCTCCTCCATCTCGCGGAGTTCCTTGTTCTGCTGGTGGACGATCGCCTGGACGCGGCGGGCGATGTTGACGAAGGAGCGGTGCGAGGAGTCGAGCAGCAGTTTCTCGGTGTCCAGCAACTGGAGGACGGTGCCCAGCAGGTCCCGTTCCACCTCGGAGATCTGCGGCAGGCTGGGGTCGTCGACGCCGAAGCGGTGCGCCACGGAGTCGGGGTTCATGCCGCGGTTCATGCGCCGGATCGCGGCGGGCAGGACTTCGTGGTGGAAGCGCACGATGTCCTGGTCGTGGGCGGCGATGCGCTGTTCCAGGTACGCGGTACGGCGGGCCAGTTCGGCGCGCACGGCACGGATGACGCGGCCACGGCGTACGGCTTCGGCGGCGACCGCGATCACCAGCAGCGTCGCGACGCCGCCACACCAGCCGACGGCGGCCCGGGCCGGGCCCGTCACCAAGGCGACGGCGGCCCCGGTCACCGCGGCCATCAGTATGGCCGGAGGCAACAGCACGCGCGCGTAGGGAAGTTCACGGCCACCGGGAGGCGATTGAACACTCACCATGTATGCCCTCTGAGACAAATCGGCTGGGGTAGGGGGGAGTTCGTGGGGAAACTGCGTGGTCAAACCGCATCTTCGGAACTTTTGGGAACAAGCGCACGATTACATCTCAACTCGGTGCGCTGCGGGCGAGCTTAGTCCGACCGGATCATCGCCGTGTCATATTCAGCAACCGCCTGAAATCGCCCGCGCGGCAGGAGTACTCTCGGCCGTTTGCACGCTCAGGCTTCGTTCGCACACGATGAGTAGCGGTGTACGGGCAAGCGAAATCCGTACCTCCACAGGGCGGTACGTCAGATTCCGGCGATCCGCAGCGCCGCGTCGGCGGTCGCTTCGGCGAAGGCGGACACGGGCCGCTCGGGGTCGGACCGGTGCACGAGGATCACCCCTTCGATGAGACCGAACAGCAGATCCGTCCGCAGGTCGAGTTCACTCTTGACGAGCGCGCCACCTGCCGTGGTCGCGGCCAGCAACTGCCGGTAGGTGTCCTTCAACTCGGCCCGTACGGCATGGAAGCCGGCGAAGCGCTCGGCGCGCACCTCGGGCAGCAGATACAGCCCGCCCAGGTTGTGCGGGCCTCCGCAGAGCAGCTCCACGTCGGTGCGGCACAGCTCCCACAGCCGGTTCTCGGGCGGGGTCGCGTCGTCGGCGAGGAGCTCCCGGGCGAAGGCGAGCGAGGGTGTGACGGTCGACTCCAGGAGCTCGGCGAGCAGCTCCTCCTTGCCGGAGACGTAGTGGTACATCGACGCCTGGCGCATGCCGGCCCGCTCGGCGACGGCACGGGTGGTGGTCGCGGCGTACCCGCTCGTCGTGAACAACTCGGCGGCGGCGTCGAGCAGTTCGTCCCGCGGCGACAGCCCGCTGTCCGGCCGCTGCGCAGCCCGTGGCCGCCCGACCCGTCGCCCACCACCACTTCCCATGCGTTCGATCCTCGCACACGACACCGGACCCGAGCAGGACAAGGAACGGCGCGCCCACCCACCAGGGGCGCGAGGAACTGCGCGCCCAGCCACACACAACCCGCAACCCCAAACCCACAGCACGCCCCGCCCCCCCAGGGGCGCGAGGAACCGCGCACCCCAGCCACGACCAACCCGCACCCTCAAACCCCGCAGAGCGCCCCGTACCGCCAAACCCGCGGAGCGCCCCGTGAGGGGTCGGTAACCGTCCGGCAACACTCGGGACACGGCCCCGACCCTCCCCGCCCCTAATTTCTGTCGAGCGACAGAAACCACCCAGGAGCCGGAGGACTCGCGATGGCGACAGCGACCACTTACGGAGCCCGTGCCCACGCCCGGGCGCAAGAGGGCTCCCGCACGGAGGCCATGCCCGTCGTCCCGGCGGGCGCCTGGCCCGCGCCGCCCTGCGAGGCGGGCCACCTGGTGTGGGCGGAGACGGTGGCGGGCGGCAACTACACGCACAAGGTGCTGGCCCGCGGCACGGAACTCAGGCTCACCGACCTCAGGGGCGACGCCTGCGCACACCTGCTCCTGTACGCCGCCGACCGCCCCTGGGAACGCCTGAACGTGGCGGACACGGTCAAGGTCCAGTGGAACGCCTACCTCGGCGAGGGGCAGCTGCTCCTCTCCGACCAGGGCCGCGTCCTCGCCTCCCTGGTCGCCGACACCTCCGGCCGCCACGACACGCTCTGCGGCACCTCCACCCTCGTACGCAACACCCAGCGCTACGGCGACGGAACCCCGCAGTCCGCCTCCCCCGCCGGCCGCGAACTGTTCAAGCTGGCCGCCGCCAAGAACGGCCTCGAACCCCGCGACCTGCCCCCCTCGCTCTCCTTCTTCCAGGGAGTGGAGGTCCGTGACGACGGCTCGCTGGACTTCACCGGTCCGGCGGGCCCCGGCGGCAGCGTGACGCTCCGCGCCGAACAGGACGTGACCGTGCTGCTCGCGAACGTGCCGCACCCCGCCGACCCCCGTACGGAGTACGTCAGCACTCCCCTGGAGGTCCTCGCCTGGCGCGCGGCCGCGACCGCGCCCGGCGACCCGCTGTGGGAGGCCACACCCGAGGGCCGTCGCGCCTTCCTGAACACCGCCGAGTTCCTTGCCGCGAGGGGGATCGCATGAAGACCGTGGTTTTGGCCCGGGCCGCCTGGTCCGCCGTCGTCCGCACCGGAGAGACGCTCACCGTCACCGACCTGCACGGCAACCAGGCCGTCGACTTCCTGGTGTACGACGCCCACGACACGACCGTCCGCTACAGCGCGCCCGACACCATCCACGCGCAGGGCAACCTCTTCCTCACCACCGGCAGCGTGCTGATGTCCAACGAGCACACCCCGCTGATGACCGTGGTCGCGGACGAGGTCGGCCGGCACGACACGGTCGGCGGCGCCTGCTCCAAGGAGTCGAACACCCTGCGCTACGGCCACCACACCTGGTCCCAGCACGCCTGCGTGGACAACTTCCTCGCGGAGGGCGCCAAGTACGGCCTCGGCAAGCGCGATCTCGTCTCGAACATCAACTGGTACATGAACGTGCCGGTCGAGAAGGACGGCACCCTCGGCATCGTCGACGGCATCTCGGCCCCGGGGCTCACGCTGACCCTGCGCGCCGAGTGCGACGTCCTCGTGCTGGTCTCCAACTGCCCCCAGATCAACAACCCCTGCAACGGCTTCGAGCCGACCGCGGTGGAGATGACCATCGAGGCGAGCGGGGCGACGGGATGACCTTCGACACCCTGCTGGTCGCCAACCGCGGCGAGATCGCGGTACGGATCATCCGCACCGCCCGTGAACTCGGCCTGCGCACGGTCGCCGTGTACTCCGACGCCGACCGCTCCGCACCCCACGTCCGGCTCGCCGACGAGGCGGTACGGCTGGGGCCCGCGCCCGCGAAGGAGTCCTATCTCGACGCCGACCTCGTCCTGAAGGCGGCCAAGGACACCGGGGCCGGGGCGATCCACCCCGGGTACGGCTTCCTGTCCGAGGACGCGGCCTTCGCGCGGCGCTGCGAGGACGCCGGGATCGTGTTCGTGGGTCCGACGCCGGAGCAGCTGGAGCTGTTCGGGGCGAAGCACACGGCGCGGGCGGCGGCGGAGGCGGCCGGGGTGCCGTTGGCGCCGGGCACGGGACTTCTCCCCGGTCTCACCGAGGCTCTGGAGGCGGCCGCCCGCATCGGCTATCCCGTCATGCTGAAGGCCACCGGCGGTGGCGGCGGCATCGGTATGTCGGCATGTCGCTCCGCCGATGAACTGACCGGGGCATGGGAGCGGGTACAGCGCGTAGCCGCCGCCTCCTTCGCCTCCGCCGGGGTCTTCCTGGAGCGGCTGGTGGAGCACGCCCGCCATGTCGAGGTACAGATCTTCGGCGACGGCCGGGGCCGGGTCGTCACCTTCGGGGACCGGGACTGCTCGCTCCAGCGCCGCAACCAGAAGGTGCTGGAGGAGGCTCCGGCACCGGGCCTGCCGTCCGCCGTCCGCACCCAACTCGCCGACGCCGCACGGGACTTGTGTGCCGCTGTCGGATACCGCTCGGCCGGAACCGTCGAGTTCGTCTACGACGCCGCCCGCGAGGAGGCCTACTTCCTGGAGGTCAACACCCGCCTCCAGGTGGAGCATCCGGTAACCGAGGAGATCTACGGCGTCGACCTCGTCGCCTGGATGCTGCGGCTCGCGCGCGGGGAGTCGGACGTCGTACGCGATCCGGGGGCGCCGCGCGGTCACGCCGTCGAGGCCCGGGTGTACGCCGAGGACCCCTCGCGCGACCACCGGCCGAGCGCGGGCCTGCTGACGCGGGTCGAGTTCCCCGGCGGCGTCCGCGTGGACGGCTGGGTGGAGACGGGCACCGAGGTGACCACGTCGTACGACCCGATGCTCGCGAAGGTCATCGCGTACGGCCCGGACCGGGCGCACGCGCTGGAACGCCTCGACGAGGCGCTGGCCAGGACCCGGGTGGACGGTATCGAGACGAACCTGGGGCTGGTGCGGGCCGCGCTCGCCGAACCGTCCTTCCGGCGGGCCACGCATTCGACGGCGACGCTGGCCGAAGTCGGCGATCCCACGCAGCGCGTCGAGGTCGTCTCCGGCGGAACCCTCACCACGGTCCAGGACTGGCCGGGCCGCACCGGCTACTGGCAGGTGGGGGTGCCCCCGTGCGGCCCGATGGACGACCTCTCCTTCCGGCTCGGCAACCACGCCCTCGGCAACCACGAGGGGGCACCCGGTCTGGAGTGCACCCTCCAGGGGCCGACCCTGCGCTTCACCCATGCCACGACGGTGTGCGTCACGGGCGCACCGGCGCGGGTCACCGTGGACGGCGCGGCGGTCGCGCAGTGGGAACCGGTGACGGTACCGGCGGGGGCCCTGCTGGAGGTCGGCTCCCCCACCGAACACGGCCTGCGCACCTACGTGCTCTTCGCGGGCGGGGGCCTGGACGTACCGGCGTTCCTCGGCAGCGCGTCCACGTTCACGCTGGGCCGATTCGGCGGGCATGGAGGCCGCGCCCTGCGCACGGGCGACGTACTGCACGGCGGCTCGGCGACGGATCACGGGGCGCCGGTACCGGTCGGCGACCGCCCCGGGTTCTCCTCCACCTGGCGGGTCGGCGCGCTCGAAGGCCCGCACGCCGCACCGGAGTTCTTCACCGAGGACGACATCCACGACTTCTACGCCGCCGACTGGAAGGTCCACTTCAACTCGGCGCGCACGGGCGTACGGCTGATCGGCCCGAAGCCCCGCTGGGCGCGCACCGACGGCGGCGAGGCGGGCCTGCACCCGTCCAACATCCACGACACGCCGTACTCGGTGGGCGCCGTCGACTACACCGGCGACATGCCGGTGCTGCTCGGACCGGACGGCCCCTCGCTCGGCGGCTTCGTCTGCCCGGCGACGGTCGTCAGCACGGAACGCTGGAAGCTCGGCCAGTTCCGCCCCGGTGACACCGTGCGCTTCGCACCGCTGGCCGACGACGGCTCGCAGCGGGCCGCGATCGTCGACGGCGGGGTGCTCGCGCGGGACGGCGACGTGACGTACCGCCGCAGCGGAGACGACAACCTGCTGGTCGAATTCGGGCCCATGCAACTGGACCTGGCGCTGCGCATGCGGGTCCACGCGCTGATGGAATCCGTGGCCGAGGCCGCGCTCGACGGCGTCACGGACCTGACCCCCGGCATCCGCTCCCTGCAGATCCAGACGGACCCCGGCAGGCTTCCGCAGCACGAACTCCTCACCGCGGTACGGGAGATAGCCCGCACACTCCCGCCGAGCGACCAGCTGGTCGTCCCCTCCCGCACGGTGCACCTCCCCCTCTCCTGGGACGACCCCGCGACCCGCGAGGCGATCGCCCGCTACATGGCGGGCGTCCGCGACGACGCGCCCTGGTGCCCGTGGAACATCGAGTTCATCCGCCGCGTGAACGGCCTGGACTCGGTGGACGACGTGTACCGCACGGTGTTCGACGCGGAGTACCTCGTCCTCGGCCTGGGCGACGTCTACCTCGGCGCACCGGTGGCCACCCCGCTGGACCCGCGCCACCGCCTGGTGACCACCAAGTACAACCCGGCGCGCACCTGGACCGCCGAGAACTCGGTCGGCATCGGCGGCGCCTACCTCTGCGTCTACGGCATGGAGGGCCCCGGCGGCTACCAGTTCGTCGGCCGTACGACCCAGGTGTGGTCGGGGTGGCAGCAGCGCGGCGCGTTCGAGCCGGGCTCGCCCTGGCTGCTGCGCTTCTTCGACCGCATCAAGTGGTACGCCGTCGAGCCCGATGAACTCCTCGACCTGCGCGCCGACATCATCTCGGGCCGTTTCGTGCCCCGGATCGAGGAGGGCGTCTTCTCACTCGCCGAGTACGAGGCCTTCCTCGCCACCCACTCCACGTCCATCGCGGAGTTCCGGGCCAGGCAGGGCGCCGCGTTCTCCGCCGAGCGGGACGCCTGGGAGGCGGCGGGCGAGTTCGACCGCGCGGACGCCGTGTCCGCACCCGCGGCGCCCACCGCCGAGGTGACCGTCCCCCCGGGCGGCCGTCTGATCGAGGCCGAGTTCGCGGCCTCCGTGTGGCAGCTGAACGTCAGGCCGGGCGACCGGGTGACGACCGGCCAGCCCCTGCTGGCGCTGGAGGCGATGAAGATGGAGTCCAGGGTGCCCGCCCCGATGGACGGAGTGGTCCAACAAGTCCTCACCAAGCCCGGCGCCCAGGTGGAAGCGGGCACAGCACTGGTCGTCCTGGCACCCGCCACCTGACAGCACGCGTGCGGCCTGCGGGCAGACGCCACACCCAGGCAATCCCAACAGCCGCCCCGACACCCCGCCGCGGCCTGCGGGCAGACGCCACACCCAGGCGATTCCAACGGCCGCCTCAACACCCCGCCGCGGCCTGCGGGCAGGCGTCACACACAGGCGATTCCAACGGGCGCCTCGACACCCGCCGTGGTCTGTGGGCAGGCGTTCCTCCCCCAAGTTCTCGGCTTCGCTCGAACAGGGGGGACCCCCATGGCGGAACGGGTGGGCACGGACCACCCACCGGCCCGCACCCGAAGAACCAGGAGCAACCCATGTCCGTCCTGACCCGAGTCCACCTGGCCTACGCCCGCATCGAGGCGGTCGACCGCCCCGAGATCTGGATCGACCTCCGCCCCCAGGCAGAGGTCGAGAAAGAAGCCCAGGCCATCGACGCCCGCCTCGCCGCAGGCGAACACCTCCCCCTCGCCGGCAAGCTCCTCGCCGCGAAGGGCAACATCGACGTGGCCGGCCTGAAGACCACCGCAGGCTGCCCGGCCTACGCGTACACCCCGGAGGGCGACGCCCCCGCGGTCGCCCGCCTCCGCACGGCCGGCGCACTCGTCCTCGGCACCACGAACCTCGACCAGTTCGCCACCGGCCTGGTCGGCACCCGCTCCCCGCACGGCGCCGTACGAGGCGCCCTGGACCCGGCCAGGATCAGCGGCGGTTCCAGCTCGGGATCGGCCGTGGCCGTGGCCCTCGGCATCGTCGACCTCGCCCTCGGCACCGACACGGCCGGCTCCGGACGCGTCCCCGCCGCCTTCAACGGCATCGTCGGCCTCAAGCCCACCCGCGGTCTGGTCCCGGCCACCGGTGTCGTCCCGGCCTGCGCCTCGCTCGACTGCGTGACCGTCTTCGCCCGTACGCTCCCGGAGGCCGAGCAGGCCCTCTCGTACCTGGCGTCCCCCTCCGGACGCGAACTCCCCGCACTCCCCCAGCGGGCCCCCGGCCCCTGGCGCGTCGCCGTCCCCCCGACGGCACAGCTCGGCGAACTCGACGAGGGCTGGGCGCAGGCGTACGAGGCCGCCGTGGAGCAGCTCGTCGCCGCCGGGGCCGAGGTGCGCACGCTCGACCTCACCCCGTTCACCGAGGCGGCGGCGATGCTCTACGGGGGCGCGTTCGTCGCCGAGCGCTATACCGCGGTGGGGAGTTTTGTCGACAAGTTGATCAGCGAGGGAGGTGAAGGTCTCGACCCGACCGTCGCCGGGATCATCACCCGCGCCCGGGACATCCCCGCCCACCAGCTCTTCGCCGACCAGGACCGGCTGGCGGCCCTGCGCACCCGGGCCCTCGCCGAACTCGGGGACGCGGACGCCCTGTTGCTGCCGACCGCACCCGGCCACCCCACGCTCGCGGAGGTCGCCGCCGACCCGCTCGGCGCCAACGCCCGGCTGGGCCGCTTCACCAACTCCACGAACCTCTTCGACCTGGCGGCGGTCGCCGTCCCGGCCGGTCTCACGCCCGCCGCTCTGCCCTTCGGCGTCATGCTGATCGGCCCGGCGTTCACGGACGAACGCCTCGCCCGGATCGCCGCGCTGCTCCAGCCGGGCCTGCGGATCGCGGTGGTCGGCGCCCACCTGTCCGGCCAGCCGCTGAACCCCCAGCTCCTGTCCCTGGGCGCGGAGTGGGAACGTACGACCACGACGGCACCCGCCTACCGTCTGCACGCACTGTCCACCACCCCGCCCAAGCCGGGCCTGGTCCACGTGGGCGAGAGCGCCGGAGCCCGCATCGAGGCCGAGGTGTGGCGGCTGCCCGCGGCGGGCCTCGGCCGGCTGCTCGGCGAGCTGCCGCGACCGATGGCACTGGGCCGCGTCGAACTCGCCGACGGCACTCACGTGCCCGGCTTCCTGTGCGAGCCCGCGGCGCTCGAAGGGGCCGAGGACATCACGGAGTACGGCGGCTGGCGCGGCTACCTTCGGACCCGCGCCTGACCTCACGGCCGTGGTCGGGCCGGAAAGCCGACGAGTCACGATGCGGCACCGAGCATCGCGAAAACGAACGCGGGCCGAACGTGCCCCGGAGCCGGGGCGTCACAGGCGTGGCACGAGCTTCGCGCCCCACCTCTCGCCTTCCGTTCGTCAGCGTCGGCCCCCGGGAGACCCATGCGGTCCAAGACCA
Organism: Streptomyces sp. RLB3-17; assembly: GCF_007113425.2. Taxonomy (NCBI): domain Bacteria; kingdom Bacillati; phylum Actinomycetota; class Actinomycetes; order Kitasatosporales; family Streptomycetaceae; genus Streptomyces; species Streptomyces sp. RLB3-17. The sequence goes on from NZ_CP041610.2 coordinate 2,865,407, forward strand.
CCCGCCTCGCCCGTCTGCTCGTCACCCTCGCCCTCCTGAGCGCCGGAGCCGGTGCCGTCACGGGGTGCGGCAGCGAAAGGGCCGCAGGCAGCGGGGTGGAGACCCCCGGCACCGGTCAGGAGCCGCGGGCGGAGAGCCGCGCCCGACAGGTCACCGACGCCTGGGACGGGTCCGAGGCCGCTCGGCAGCGGCGCCGGGGCTACCACCCGATGGCGGAAGGCGCGCCGCCCCCGGCAGGGAGGCGGCGCGCCACGAGCGACCGGGCCACCGGCTCGGCTCAGCCCACCGACGAGTAGGCGACCACTCCGCGCAGCAGGCCGTCGACCGCCTTGCGGGCGTTCTTCGCGACCGTCGACCTCTCACCGCCGGAGACCGGTGCGGCGGCCGAGATCTGGCCCAGCACGTCGATGACCTGCTTGCACCAGCGGACGAAGTCACCGGCCGGCATCTCCGCCTCGCGCAGCACCTCGTCGAGGCCCTTGCCGGAAGCCCACTCGTAGGCCGCCCAGGCGAAGCCGAGGTCCGGCTCGCGCTGGCCGACGCCCTCGGACTGGGTGATCCGGAAGTCCTCCTCCAGCGCGTCGAGACGGCCCCAGATGCGGACCATCTCACCGAGCGCCGCCTTGGCCCTGCCGGACGGCAGCTTCGGCGCCATCGCGTCGTCACCCACCCGCGACTCGTACACCAACGCCGAGACACATGCCGCGAGTTCGGCCGGGTCGAGACCTTCCCAGACCCCGGCGCGCAGGCATTCGCTGGCCAGCAGGTCGAGTTCGCCGTACAGGCGGGCGAGTCGTCTGCCGTGCTCCGTGGCCTCGTCGCCGCGCAGGTAGTCCAGCTCGGTGAGGAGGGCGACGATCCGGTCGAAGGTGCGGGCGATGGTGTTCGTCCGCCCCTCGATGCGGTTCTCCAACTGCTTGGTGTCGCGCAGCAGCCGGTGGTAGCGCTCGGCCCAACGGGCGTGGTCCTCACGGTCGTTGCACCCGTGGCAGGGGTGGGCGCGGATCGCGGTGCGCAGCCGGGCGATCTCGCGGTCGTCGGCGGCCTCGGAACGGCGCTTGCGCAGCCGGTCGGGAACGATGTGCCCGGCCTTGGTGCGCAGCGCGGAGGCGAGATCGCGACGCGACTGCGGGGAGCGCGGATTGAAGGACTTCGGGATACGCATCCGCTCCAGCGCCTCGACCGGCACCGGGAAGTCCATCGACGCCAGTCGCTTCACCTGGCGCTCGGCGGTGAGGACCAGCGGGCGCGGTCCGTCGTGGTGCTCGAAGCCGCGGTGGCCGTTGGACCGGCCCGCGGGCAGCCCCGGGTCGAGGACCAGCGCCAAGCCCGCGAACTTGCCGGTCGGGACATGGATGATGTCGCCGGGCTTGAGCTTCTCCAGCGCCACGGCCGCCTCGGCGCGCCGCTGCGCCGCGCCCTGCTTGGCGAGCTCCGTCTCGCGGTCCTTGAGTTCGCGGCGCAGTCGCGCGTACTCGTCGAAGTCCCCGAGGTGGCAGGTCATGGACTCCTTGTAGCCCTCAAGACCCTCCTCGTTGCGCTGCACCTGCCGGGAGATCCCGACGACCGACTTGTCGGCCTGGAACTGCGCGAAGGACGTCTCCAGCAGCTCGCGCGAGCGGTGCCGGCCGAACTGCTCGACCAGGTTCACGGCCATGTTGTACGACGGCTTGAAGCTGGAGCGCAGCGGGTAGGTTCGGGTGCCCGCGAGTCCCGCCAGGTGGTCGGGGCTGAAGCCGCGCTGCCACAGCACGACGGCGTGACCCTCGACATCGATGCCGCGCCGCCCGGCACGCCCGGTGAGCTGGGTGTACTCGCCGGGTGTGATGTCGGCGTGCTGCTCGCCGTTCCACTTGACGAGCTTCTCCAACACCACCGAGCGGGCGGGCATGTTGATGCCCAGTGCCAGGGTCTCGGTCGCGAACACGGCCTTCACCAGGCCGCGTACGAAGAGTTCCTCGACGACTTCCTTGAAGGTGGGCAGCATGCCCGCGTGGTGGGCCGCGATGCCGCGCTCCAGGCCCTCCAGCCACTCGTAGTAGCCCAGGACGTGCAGGTCCTCGGAGGGGATGGACGCGGTGCGCTCCTCGACGATCTCGCGGACCTTCGCGCGCGCCTCCTCGTCGTTCAGCCTGAGGCCCGCGTACAGGCACTGCTGGACGGCGGCCTCGCAGGCGGCGCGGCTGAAGATGAACGTGATCGCGGGCAGCAGGCCCTCGGCGTCGAGCCGTTCGATGACCTCGGGGCGGCCCGGTGTCCAGATCCGCGAGCGCTGCCGGCGCTCGCGCTCGCGGTCGGCCTCGCGCATGGCGCGGCCACGTCTGCGGTCCTGGAACGACGGACGGCTGGCCTCCATCCGGGCCAGGCGGGTGAGATCGGGGTTGACCGCCTTCTTGTTGCCCTCACCCTCCTCGAAGAGGTCGTACATCCGGCGCCCGGCCAGCACATGCTGGAACAGCGGGACGGGCCGGTGCTCGGAGACGATCACCTCGGTGTGGCCGCGCACGGTGTCCAGCCAGTCGCCGAACTCCTCCGCGTTCGACACGGTCGCCGAGAGTGACACCAGGGTCACCGAATCGGGGAGGTGGATGATCACTTCCTCCCAGACGGCGCCACGGAAGCGGTCCGAGAGGTAGTGCACCTCGTCCATGACCACATAGCCGAGGCCGAGGAGGGTCTGGGAGCCCGCGTACAGCATGTTGCGCAGCACCTCGGTGGTCATGACGACCACCGGGGCATCGGAGTTGACGCTGTTGTCCCCGGTGAGCAGGCCGACCTTGGCCGCGCCGTAACGGCGGCACAGATCGGCGTACTTCTGGTTCGAGAGCGCCTTGATCGGCGTGGTGTAGAAGCACTTCTTGCCCTGCTGGAGGGCGAGGTGGACGGCGAACTCGCCGACGACCGTCTTCCCCGAGCCGGTGGGCGCGGCCACGAGCACACCCTTGCCCGCTTCGAGCGCCTGGCAGGCCTCGATCTGGTAGGGGTCGAGGCCGAAGTCGTACATCTCGCGGAAGGAGGCGAGCGCGGTGGCCTGCTCGACAGCGCGCTTCCGTGCTGCCGCATACCGCTCGGCCGGTGAGAGGTCCTCTGTCATCGTGCTTTCGAGACTACCGGCAGCCACTGACAACATGACGATCAATATCCGGATCTGTTTATCTCAAACCCCGGATTCCCGCAGCTCAGGGAATGGCCACGCGCACCGCAGCGGGCACGCACTCCGCCGTGAGCGGCAGCGGCCCCAGCGGCTCCCCGTCCGCGTACGCGGTGACACCCTCTGCGACGAGCTCGACCTTGGCGGCCCGGTGCACGGTGACGACGGGGTGGTCGAGGTGGGTGCCCCGGTAGACCCTGGGGAACACCTTGAGCAGGGTCGTACGGCTGCACTCCCCGACGACCGTGACGTCGAACAGCCCGTCCTCCAGGTCGGCGCCCGCGCAGATCCTCATCCCGCCGCCGTACGACGATCCGTTGCCGACCGCCACGAGGGTCGCCCCGATCTCCCGGACCTCGCCGCCGTCCAGGGTGATCCGGTACGGGAGGGGCCTGAGGGCGGCCAGTTCGGCGAGCATGGCGAGGTCGTACTTGAAGCGGCCGACCGGCCACCGCATGCGATTGCCGCGATCGTTGACCCGGGAGTCGAAGCCGGAGGCGAGGACGGTGGCGAACCAGGTGCCGTTCACCCGGCCCAGGTCGACCTCGCGCAGCCGCGCCCCCTTGAGGGACTCGGCGATCAGCCGTCCCGCGGCCGCCGGGTCGCGCACCGGAAGCCCGAGGGCGCGGGCGAAGTCGTTCCCGGTGCCGGCGGCGACCAGGCCGAGCGGGGTGCGGGTGCCGGCGACGGCCTGGAGGGCGAGGTTCGCCATGCCGTCGCCCCCGACGGCTATGAGGGCGCCGGTGCCGCCCTCGACGGCCGCACGCGCGCGTGTGAGGGCGTCCTCGGCGTTCTCCCCGAGGACCGTACGGACGGAGAATCCCGCCGCCCGCAATGCGGAAGCGGCCGGCTGCGCCGCGTGGGCGCCCCGGCCGCGTCCCGCGGTGGGATTGACGAAGAGGGTGATCTCGCTGGTCACGGCCCTGACCCTACGAGATCTCCGGCCTTCGTCAGGTCACGTCGTCATAACCGTTGACCCGGTCCGTGCCCGACTGCTCGGGCAGCGCGCGCTGCGCCGACACGCTCTCGACCTCGCCGATGTCCTCGGGCGTGAGGTCCAGGTCGGAGGCCTCGTCGTCCGCCGGCCCCTCGGCCTCGCGGAGCCGCTTGCGCCGGTCGTTCATCAGCGAGAAGACGACGGCGCCGAAGTAGAGGACCCAGATGGGTACCGCGAGCGCCAGCATCGTCAGCGGGTCGGTGCTCGGCGTGGCGACGGCCGCGAAGACCGTGATGCCCATGATCATGGCGCGCCACCAGCCGAGCATGCGCTTGCCGGTCAGGATGCCGGTGAGGTTGAGCATGACCAGCAGCAGCGGCAGCTCGAAGGAGAGACCGAAGACGACCACCATGCGTGTGACGAGGTCGAGCAGATCGTCCAGCGGCAGCAGGTTGTTCACACCGTGCGGCGTGAAGGTGATCAGCACCTTCGCGGTGGTGGGCAGCACCTTGTAGGCGAAGAAGCCACCGGCGAAGAACAGCGGAACGCCCGTCCCGACGAACGCGTACGCGTACTTCTTCTCGTTCTGGTGCAGACCGGGCGCGACGAACGCCCACAGCTGGTAGAGCCACACCGGCGAGGCGAAAGCGACGCCGGCCATCAACGAGACCTTCAACGCCAGGGTGAACGGGGCGAGCAGACCGTTGATCGTGATCTGCGCGCACTGCTTGCCCTTGGGCATCCTCGCCAGCTCGGCGAAGCTCGAAGGACACCCGACCGAGTCCAGCACCGGCTTGGTGAAGAAGTTGATGATGTCGTTGTAGTAGAAGGCGGCCACGACCGTGACGATGACGATGGCCAGCATCGCCTTCGCGAGCCGGTTGCGGAGCTCACGAAGGTGGTCCGCAAGGGGCATCCGTCCCTCGGGATCCTTCTCCTTCTTGCGGGCAGACTTGAGCAACCCACGTCCTCATCTCGTGCGGCGGACCGGACGCGTCCGGCCCTGCGTCAGCGCTTGGTCGTGTCCGTCGGCTCGGTGACCGGGCGGGAGCTGGTCACATCGCCGGGCGCGGCCTGGATCGTGCGCTGAGCCGGGGTCTGCTCGTCGGTGCTGGGCGGACCGGCCGGGGCGGGGGTGCTGCCCTCGTCCTTCATCGCCTTGGCCTCGCTCTTCAGGATGCGCGCGGACTTGCCGAGGGAGCGCGCCATGTCCGGAAGCTTCTTCGCGCCGAACAGCAGGATGATGACGACGAGGATGAGAATGATCTCGGGAGCGCCGAGCCTTCCGAACATAAGTCTTTACCTTCTCACCGAGGCGGCTGGGTCGGGGTGCTGTCCGATCGGTCGGACATGTGTCCGAACGTCGTGATGACAGCGATCGTAACGCTCAGGGGTTAACGCGGGGCAATCCCTGTGCGTACTCCCAGTTCGCGGCCCGCGCCTCGTTCTCCGGACCACGATCAGAAGCGTACCCGCCCTCACCGGCAACTTGACAGGTTCCAACGGCTCATTGCGCATACCTCGACGGACTCATACCGGGATCCCTGGAAGGTCATACGGCATCCACAGAACGCGCGACCCCGACGGCCGCCCGCTCCAGGTCGTCGGCAGCCTGGCTGATCCGGCGCGCGGAGTCCGTCACCTGCTTCCCCAGACGCTCCGCTTCCACGAAGACACGGACAGCGAGGACGCCGAGAACGGCGATTCCAAGAAAACCCACCACAATCGCGAACATCGGCCAGAACATGAGGTCGAGCCTAAGTCGTGGAGTGCAGGCGCAGTGTGCGCACCCCACCGCCGGTGAGGAGTTCGACGATGCGCTCGCCCGCGGGCTTGCGGACGGCCGAGCCGCACTCGGTGCAGGTGAAGGAGTAGAACGTGGTGCGGCTGGTGGCGCCGATGGCCAGCATCAGGGCGTTCGCCCTGAGCTCCAGAGCGGCCCGGCAGTCGGGGCAGCCGGCCTTGAACAGCACGTCGGCGACTCTCCGCATACCGGCGAACGCGGTGACGGCCGTCATCTCCGCCGTGCCCACGGACGCGCCGGCCCGCTCCGCGCCGCCCGCCTTCACCGACCCGCCGGTCCTCTGCGAGGTACCGGCCCTCCCCGACGCGCCCGACATCGCCGACGTGGTCAAAGCCCCTGCTCCTGCCTGTCGTACGGTCCGTCCTGATCGCCCTCGAGCCCGTCGTAGGCCGCGAGTGCCTCCCGAGCCGCCTCACGGGCGCTGTCCGCCAGCTCCGGCGGCGACACGATCCGACCGTCCCGGCCCAGGCGCAGCGCCAGCCGTCGCAGCGACGCGGGGTCGGGGGTCCGCAAAGCAATACGCAGCCCGCCCTCCGGCAGCTCGTCCGCGCTGTCGTGCGGGTAGTACTCCGCGACCCAGCGCCCGCCCGGCCCGACCTCGACGACCACCTCCGGATCCTCGGCCGCGGGCTGCACCAGCCCCTCGGAGAGGTCCCGCAGTTCGATCTCGGGCGGCGCGGACGGCTCGTCGAGGATGCGGATCTCGGCGACCCGGTCGAGCCGGAAGGTGCGGCGCGCCTCGGAGCGGCGGCACCAGGCCTCCACGTACGTGTGCCCGACACTGACCAGGCGGATCGGGTCGATCTCGCGCTCGGTGAGCTCGTCACGCGAGGGCGAGTAGTAGCGGATCCACAGCCGGCGCCGCTCGGAGATCGCCCGGTCGACGTCCGCGAAGACCCCGCCCTCGGACTCGAAGGTCACCGAGAGGCGGGAGCTGGCGGCCGCCGCCTCGCCCGAGGCGGCCTCCACCTTGGCGGTGGCCCGCAGCAACGCCTGCCGGTCGCCCTCACGCAGCCCGGGCAGCGTGGAGACCGCGCGGGCGGCCACCAGGAGCGCGGTCGCCTCGTCCGCGGCGATACGGAGGGGTTCGGCGACGAGGTCGGGGTTGTGCCACCAGATGCGGTCGCCGTCGGTGTCGATGTCGAGGAGGTCACCGCCGCGGAAGCTGGTCCCGCACAGCGGCAGCACGTCGAGGTCGGAGATCAGCTCGTCCTCGGTGATCCCGAAGGCCCGGGCGACATCACCGACGTGCGCGCCGGGGCGCTCGCGCAGATAGGTCACCAGGGACAGCATCCGCCGGGTCTGGTCGATCGCGTTCGTGGGCCTGGCCGGTTTTCCTGCCACGTTCTCTACGTTCCCCCTCAGCCCTTGGCCACGGCGCGCAGCCGGTCCACTACATCGGCCCGCAGCTCGGCGGGCTCCAGGACCACCACGTCGGGCCCGAACTCGACGAGCCAGGCGTCCAGGCCGTGCCCGTACGGAATCTCCAACTCGTCCCAGCCGTCACCGAGTTCCCGTACCGAGACCGCTTTGGCCCGCAGCGGGTAACCGGAGCCGGTGCGCAGCCGGATCAGCGCGGAGCGGTCGGCGATCTCGCCCGCCCAGCTCGCCACGGTCTCCCGCACGGTGACGACGTCGGGCACCTCGGCGGTGTACCGCCCGGCGCGGGAGCGGACCCTGCCGGTGATCCGCGAGAGCCTGAAGACGCGCTCGGCGCCGCGGTCGCGGTCCCAGCCCGCCAGGTACCAGTGGCCGCGCCAGCACTCCAGCGCCCACGGCTCGACCTGCCGGGTCTCGGGGTGCGCGGCGGTGGCCTTGCGGTAGTCGAAGACGACCGGGCGGCGGTCGCGGCAGGCCAGCATCAGCGGCTCGAAGGCCGCCTCGTGCACGGGGATGTGCGGTTCGAGGGCCCCATGCGCCTCGTAGGGGTCGAAGTCCTCGGGCAGCCCGGCGGCGCGCAGCTTCTGCAACGCACCGCTCGCCGCGCCGGCCAGCCGGGCCTGCTGCCAGACCTTGGCGGCGAGGCCGAGGGCGGCGGCCTCCTCGGCGTCGAGGGTGATGGGCGGCAGGCGGTTGCTGTCGCGGCGGGCGAGATAGCCGACCTCGCCGTCGAGGTTCTCCACCGTCTCGATGACCAGGCCGAGCTCGCGCAGATCGTCCTTGTCGCGCTCGAACATCCGGTTGAAGGAGTCGTCCGACCCGGCTTCCAGATAGGCCTCGATGGACTCGCGGAGTTCGCGCTTGCTGAGCGGCCGCCGCGTCCCGAGCAGACACAGCGCGAGGTTCATCAGCCGCTCGGCCTTGGCAATGGCCATCGACGCCCTTCCTATGGTGCTTCCGACCGTTGACCGTACCGCTCCGAAGTGCCCCGGCAAAAGCCGAGGGCCCATGCCCGGACAGGCATGGGCCCCAGGTGATCGGCTTCGGACGAATCCCGATCACAGAGCGTATGAAGATCGGGCGGGAACCCGGCCTTCATGATGATCGGATCAAGACCCGATCCCGCTGTGGATCAGACCGCGACCAGGTCGCAGACGAAGATCAGCGTCTCGCCGGGGCCGATTCGGCCACCGGCGCCACGGTCGCCGTACGCGAGGTGCGCCGGGATGACCAGCTGGCGACGACCGCCGACCTTCATGCCCTGCACACCCTGGTCCCAGCCGCTGATGACCTGACCGACACCGAGCTGGAACTCCAGCGGGGCGCCGCGGTTCCAGGAGGCGTCGAACTCCTCGCCGGTGGAGAACGCCACGCCCACGTAGTGGACCTTGACGAAGTCGCCGGCCTTGGCGACCTGGCCTTCGCCTTCCCAGATGTCCTTGATCTCGAGGTCCGCCGGGGGCTCGCCGCCCGGGAAGTCGATCTCGGGCTTCTCGATGCTCACGTCTCTAGCTCCTGCTTGTTCGCGTAAAGGCCTTAAAGCAACACCGACAGTCTCACATCCCGCAAGGCGTTACATCTTGGCCAGGATGTCCACCGAGAACACCAGGGTGGAGTCCTTCTTGATGCCACTGCCGCTCGGCGGGTTGTTGCCGTAGCCCAGCGCCGGCGGAATGACGATGAGGACGCGGCTGCCCACCTTCTTGCCGGTCAGGCCCTGCGCCCAGCCCTTGACGACCTGCTGCAGCGAGAACGACGCCAGCCGGCCGCTGCTGTACGTCGAGTCGAACTCCTTGCCGGTGTCCCAGAGCACGCCCTTGTACTGCACCAGGACGCTGCTGTCCGCCTTGACCTCGTCGCCGTCGCCCTCGAGGACGTAGTTCGCCACGAGCTTCGTCGGGGCCGTCGCCTTCGGCACGTCGATGGAGGGGGCCTTGCCGTCGGTGTTGGTGCCGACCTTCGGGAGGGCGGCGTCGCTCTGCGCGACCTCCTTGCCCTGGGCGGAGCTCTTCGCGTTGAAGGTGTTCTCGATGTCGACGACGAACACCAGCGTGTCGGTGCCCTTGATGCCCCCCTGCGTGTTGCCCTGCGGGCCGTAGCCCCAGGTGGGCGGCACGGACATCTGGACGCGGCTGCCGACCTTCTTGCCCACCAGGGCATAGCGCCAGCCGTCGATGATGCCGCCCTGCGCGAGCTGGATGAGCAGCGGCGTCTTACGGTCGTAGGAGTTGTCGAAGACCTTGGCGGTGTCCCAGATCTGGCCGAGGTAGTTGGCCTGGATGTAGTCGTTCTCCGCGACCGTCTTGCCGCCGCCCGCGATGACCGTCTTGACCGCCAGGTCCTTCGACGGGGAGCCGCTGCCCTTGGCCACGGTCGGCTTCTCACCGAACTTCGTCCCGGCCGTGATCGCCGGCAGCGGACCGTCGACGATCTTCGGCGGCGGCGCCGCAGAGGCGGACGCGGGGGCCGACGGGGACGGGCTGCTGGTACTGGACTTGGCCTTGCCCGACTTGTCGTCACCGCATCCGGCGAGCGTGACCAGTCCGGCGGGTACGGCAATCATGAGGGAGCGTCGGCGCACGGTGAGGGCCTCGTATCGATCGATCTTGGTTGATGGCGTGCGCGCAACTCTACGACGTGAGAAGGGCGCCGTACGGAAAACGTACGGCGCCCCGCGTTGCGTTCCGCCCTCACACCCGGAACTCGACGCTCACATTCCCGCGATCAGCTTCTCCACCCGGTCGTCGACCGAACGGAACGGGTCCTTGCACAACACCGTGCGTTGTGCCTGGTCGTTGAGCTTGAGGTGGACCCAGTCGACGGTGAAATCGCGTCGCTGCTCCTGAGCGCGCCGGATGAAGTCGCCGCGCAGCCGGGCCCGAGTGGTCTGCGGCGGCACGGACTTGCCTTCGAAGATCTTCAAATCGTTGCAGATCCGGGTGGCTTGTCCCTTCCTCTCCAGGAGGTAGTACAGACCACGACGCCGGTGGATGTCGTGATATGCGAGGTCTATCTGCGCGACCCGGGGATGCGACATCGTCATGTTGTGCTTGGCCCGGTACCGCTCGATGAGCTTGTACTTCATCACCCAGTCGATTTCGGTACCGATCCGGTCGAGATCCTCGGCCTCGATCGCGTCGAGCGTGCGGCCCCACAGTTCGAGCACCTGCTCGACCGTGCCGGTGCGGATGCCGCGGCGCTCGCAGAAGTCCACGGCCTTCTCGAAGTACTCCCGCTGCACTTCCAGCGCGGAGGCCTCCCGGCCGCTGGCCAGACGCACCTTGCGCCGGCCCGTGATGTCGTGACTGACCTCACGGATCGCCCGAATGGGGTTCTCCAGGGTGAGGTCGCGCATGACCGTACCGGCCTCGATCATGCGCAGTACCAGGTCGGTGGCGCCGACCTTGAGGAGCATCGTCGTCTCGGACATGTTCGAGTCACCGACGATGACGTGCAGCCGCCGGTAGCGCTCGGCGTCGGCGTGCGGTTCGTCGCGGGTGTTGATGATCGGCCGGGAGCGGGTCGTCGCCGAGCTGACGCCCTCCCAGATGTGCTCGGCGCGCTGGCTCACGCAGTACACGGCGCCGCGCGGAGTCTGCAGCACCTTGCCGGCACCGCACAGCAGCTGCCGGGTGACCAGGAAGGGAATGAGAATGTCCGCGAGCCGGGAGAACTCCCCGTGCCGGGCCACCAGATAGTTCTCGTGGCACCCGTAGGAGTTGCCCGCCGAGTCGGTGTTGTTCTTGAACAGATAGACGTCGCCCGCGATTCCTTCCTCGTGCAGGCGTCGTTCGGCGTCGACCAGGAGTCCTTCGAGAATGCGCTCGCCGGCCTTGTCGTGGGTGACGAGTTCCGTCACGTTGTCACATTCGGGTGTCGCGTATTCCGGATGTGATCCCACGTCGAGATAGAGGCGGGCACCGTTCCGCAGAAAGACATTGCTGCTGCGGCCCCATGACACGACACGGCGGAAGAGGTACCGCGCCACCTCGTCGGGAGACAGGCGGCGCTGTCCCCTGAACGTACACGTGACGCCGTACTCGTTCTCCAGCCCGAAAATGCGGCGGTCCATGACTGAACATTACGCCCGATCCCCCGAGCTGAAACGGGGTTCGACGGCACGGTTTGGATCATTTTCCGATGAGACCGCAACGACCGCACCGTCCCCGGTAGCTGCGAGGACCCGCCCCGTGGCCAGCAGAACCACCAGCGCGGCGGCACCCGCGGCACCCGGCAGGGCGAAGCCCCACACCGCCCCGCCCCACTCGACGACCGGCCCCGCGAGGCCCGTTCCGACCGACGCGCCCACGGTGAACGTCGTCACAAGCCAGGAGAACGCCTCGGTGACGGTGCCCCTCGGCGCGTGCCGGTCGACGATGATGAAGGCGCAGGCGATGCAGGGCGCCAGGAAGACCCCGGCGAGCGCCGCGAGGGCCGTCATGGCGACCACGCCCGGCATCAGCACGAGTGGCAGATAACACACCGCCAGAAGGGCGACCAGCACCCGCAGTCGCCGCTCGGGCGCGCCGCTCCACCGCCGCGCCCCGTACGCCGTCCCGCCGACGAGGGCCCCGAGCCCCACGGCCGCCATCAGCCAGCCGTACACCGCGTCGCCGCCGTGGTCGTCGGCGTACGACACCGCGGCGACCGTGATCGAGCCGAGCGCGATCCCCACGAACAGGAACGCGCCGAGCAGCGCCAGCAGCCCGGGGGAGCGCAACGCGCCGAGCCAGTGCGCCTCGCGCGGTGCCGAACGCCACGCGCGCGAGGGTGGCGAGAGGACCACGGAGAGGGCGCCCAGCACCCCGACGACGTTCAGGATCAGCAGCGCCGCCCGGGCGGACCAGAGCGAGGCACACAGGGTCAGCAGCAACGGTCCGACGGTGAACATGACTTCCTGCGCCACGGCGTCCATCGCGTACGCGGTGTGCACCTGCTCCTCCCGGCGCAGCACGGAGGGCCACAACGCCCGCAGACCGCCCTCAAGGGGCGGCGTGAAGAGCCCGGCGACGACCATCGAGAGGTACGCCACCGGCAGCGGGTCGGTGCCCGAGAAGGCGAAGACGCCCATCCCGAGGGCCGAGACGAGCGCGGCCGGCAACTGGACACGCGGCTGCCCGTACAGATCCACGAGCCGCCCGAGCAGCGGCTGCCCCACGGCATTGCCGACCCCGTACACGGCCGCCAGCGCACCGGCCAGGCTGTACGTCCCGCCCTCCGCCCGGACGAAGAGCACGACGGCGATGGCGGCGGTGGCGTTCGGCAGCCGCCCGGTGAGCGTGCCGGCGAGCAGCCGTGCGGCGTGCCTCGCCCTGAGGATCTCCAGGTATCCCGCGGCCATGTCATGCCCTTCCGGTAACGCGTGACGCCCGATGGTCATGCACACGAGGTTTTACGTATAACGCCCTGTGTCATACGTACCATGTGCCCAGTCCGCGAGTCCAGACGAAGGAGCAGGTCGCCGGTGGCACGAGGCAGCACCCGCCCGACGAGCCGTGACGTCGCCCAGGCCGCCGGGGTGTCCCAGGCCGCGGTCTCCCTCGTACTGGGCGACAAGTGGCGCGGCCGGGTCTCCGAGACGACCGCGGAACGCGTCCGCGAGGCCGCCCAGGAGCTCGGCTACCGCCCGAACCTGGCCGCCCGCAACCTGCGCCTGGGCCGCACCCGTACGGTCCTCCTGGTGGTCCCGGCGCTGACCACCGAGTTCTTCGCCGGGGTCTACACCGGCGCGGCCCGCGTCGCGGCGGAACACGGCTTCGGCGTGGTCCTGTACCCCTCCCCCGAGGGCATCGGCCCCGCGCGTGACCCGTTCGGCTCCGCGGCTGCCGCCCTGGACGGCGTCATCGCCTCCTCCATGGCCGCGGACGCCCTGACCGCCATCCGGGGTGACCAGCTCCCCCTGGTGATGCTCGACAGCGACCCTGTGGGCAGCCTGGGCGCGGCGACCGTCAACCTCGACATCACGGACGGCGTACGACAGGTGGCCGAGCACCTCCTGTCCCTGGGCCACCGCCGTTTCCTCCATCTGGCGGCGGACATCCCGTCCTGGACCTTCGAGGTACGCGCCCGGGAACTGGCCGAGCGCCTGTCCGAGGTCCCCGGCACGGACCTCCGCACGACCCGGGCCCCGATCTCCATCGAGGACGCGGTGGCCGCCGCGGGATCGGCCCTCGCCGCCCCCGGCCCCCGCCCCACCGCCCTGGTCTGCGACGACGACAAACTGGCGGCAGGCGCCTACAAGGCCGCCCGCCGCCTGGGCCTGCGCATCCCCGAGGACCTCTCCGTCACGGGCCTGGACGACCTGGCCCTGGCCCAGGCCATCGACCCGGAGCTGACCACCGTCCGCCTGGACGCGGAGCGCTTCGGCGAACGCGGCATGGAAGCCCTCCTGGCCGTCCTGGACGGCCGAACACCCCCCGTGGGCGACATCCCGGTACACCTGGTCGTACGAGGCTCCACAGCCCCACCAGGCGCCCCGTAGACCGCACACCCCACGCGCCCGCAGCCGCCGACGCACGAAAGGGGCCGTGCCGGTACGTCAAAGCCCGTCGCTCACGTCCGGATCTGGAAACGGCTCCCCGGGGGGCAACGTCCGATCCGGCGGCGACGGGCTGATGTACCGGCACGGCCCCGCCCCACCCACCGGCAGCCGGCGGGCGGGGCGAGGACGAACGGTCACTCCTCGTCTTCGGCGTCCTCGGCCTCCGTGGCGGTCTCCGCGCCGCCCTCCTCCAGCAGCCGGCCCAGCTGACGCCCGACGATCCGCCTGAACTTGCGCTGCTGCGGACGCGTACGGTCCAGGACCGCGACCTCCAGGCGCTCCGCGGGGATCTCCCGCTCGCCCCCGTTGGGCTCCCGCGACAGCGACTGCACGGCCAGCTTCAGCGCCTCCGCCAGTGACATCCCGTCCTGGTGGCGCTGGTCCAGGTAACTGCTGATCTGCTCGGCATTGCCACCCACCGCGACGGACCCGTGCTCGTCCACGATGGACCCGTCGTGCGGCAGCCGGTAGATCTGGTCGCCTTCGGGGGTCTCCCCCACCTCGGCGACGACGAGCTCCACCTCGTACGGCTTCTCGGCGGCCGAGGAGAAGATCGTGCCCAGCGTCTGTGCGTACACATTCGCCAGACCCCGGGCGGTCACATCATCACGGTCATAGGTGTAACCCCGCAGATCGGCATAGCGCACGCCGCCGATCCGCAGATTCTCGTATTCGTTGTACTTGCCGGCGGCCGCGAAGCCGATCCGGTCGTAGATCTCGCTGAACTTGTGCAGGGCACGGGACGGGTTCTCGCCGACGAACACAATGCCGTCGGCGTACTGCAGCACAACGAGGCTGCGACCGCGGGCGATGCCCTTACGGGCGTACTCCGCCCGGTCGGCCATGGCCTGCTGGGGTGAGACATAGAACGGCGTCGACACCGGTTATCCGTCCCTTTCTGTCGAAGTCACTGGGTCACCTTGGCAAAAGGAGCCGGGCTCAGAGCAGCGCGGCCCGCGGGCCGTCCGGCTGCTCCAGACGCCGCTCCAGAATCGCGCGGGCGATGTCGGAGGACTCGTCGTCGGTGAGCCTGCGGAAGCCGTCCTCGGTGATCACGGTGACGATCGGGTAGATCCGGCGGGCAACGTCGGGACCACCGGTCGCCGAGTCGTCGTCGGCCGCGTCGTACAGCGCCTGGATGACGAGGGTCGTGGCCTGCTCTTCGGTCAGGTCCTCGCGGTAGAGCTTCTTCATGGCACCGCGCGCGAAGATCGAGCCGGAGCCGGTGGAGGCGTAGCCCTGCTCCTCGGAGCGGCCTCCGGTGACGTCGTAGGAGAAGATGCGGCCCTTGTCGCGGTCCACGTCGAAACCCGCGAACAGAGGGACCACGGCGAGGCCCTGCATGGCCATGCCGAGGTTGGAACGGATCATGGTGGAGAGCCGGTTCGCCTTGCCCTCCAGGGAGAGCGTGGTGCCCTCCACCTTCTCGAAGTGCTCCAGCTCCAGCTGGAACAGCTTGACCATCTCGACGGCCAGACCGGCCGTACCGGCGATGCCCACCGCCGAGTACTCGTCGGCCGGGAAGACCTTCTCGATGTCGCGCTGGGCGATCATGTTGCCCATGGTGGCCCGGCGGTCGCCGGCGAGGACCACTCCGCCGGGGAACGTGACGGCGACGATGGTCGTGCCGTGCGGGGCCTCGATCACGCCCTGGACGGGCGGCAGCTGCCGCTTGCCCGGCAGCATCTCCGGCTGGTGCTCGGACAGGAAGTCCATGAAGGACGACGACCCGGGCGTCAGGAAGGCAGCCGGTAGACGCCCGGTGCTACGAGTGTTGGCTTCCACGGGGATCCTTCCAAGTAGGCGGCAGCCCGACGAACAGCGTCGGGATCATCTCCCAACTTGCCGATGGCCGAATTGCAGTTGAAGCACGGTACGCCACGGACCCTACCCGTCTCGTGGCGTTGATCCACATGAACTGCGGGACCTTTCAAACCGATCACGCAGAGCCCCATTCATGACGCGGAGCCGCCTTGATCTCACGGGCCCTTTGATCTCGCAGAGCCCTTTGATCACGCGCAGCCCCGCGAAAGAGGCGGCACCTCTTCGAGCGCCGGGCATCGCCGACGCAGGCTGCCCGCGGCCCGGTCTCCCGTCACCGCGAGCAGCACTTCACGCCCAGCCCTTCCGGCGCTCAGTCGCCTCCGAGTAAGGCCTTCGAATCGAAGGGAAAAGCGGCCTACTGGCCACCCTTCTGAACGAAAGAGCGCACGAAGTCCTCGGCGTTCTCCTCGAGTACGTCGTCGATCTCGTCCAGTACGGAGTCGACGTCGTCGCTCAGCTTCTCCTGGCGTTCCTTGAGGTCGTCCGATACCTGCGCGTCCTGCGCCTGCTCCTCGACCTCCTCGGTGGAACGCGTCGCCTTCTGCTGTCCGCCGCCGGTGTCCTTGGTCGCCATAACCCTCACCCCGCTCGGTTCGACGTTCTTGATCAGACCCTACAAGCAGGGTCCGACATCGGCCCCGCAGTTGCTACAACGTCCGGGAGCCACCTCGATGATTCCCGGACGTCGCGTCTTTCCACCCCGTTGTGCCGCCCGGGCTCCGACGCCCCTGGCGGCCCGGTCAGCCGCCCGACAGGACCCTGACCAGGTCTTCCGCCGTACGGCAGCGGTCGAGGAGCTCCTTGACGTGATTACGCGTTCCGCGAAGCGGCTCCAGGGTTGGGACGCGCTGGAGCGAGTCCCGGCCCGGCAGATCGAAGATCACCGAGTCCCAGGAGGCCGCCGCCACATCGTCCGCGTACTGCTCCAGACAGCGCCCGCGGAAGTACGCGCGGGTGTCCTCGGGCGGCTTCGTACGGGCCCGCTCGACGTCCCGCTCGTCCAGGAGCCGCTTCATCTTGCCGCGCGCCGCCAGACGGTTGTACAGGCCCTTCTCGGCCCGTACGTCGGCGTACTGGAGGTCGACCAGATGCAGCCGTGCCGCGTCCCAGTCGAGGCCGTCACGGCGCCGGTAGCCCTCCATGAGCTCCCGCTTGGCGACCCAGTCGAGCTCCCCCGAGAGGCTCATCGGGTCGTTCTCCAGGCGGTTGAGAGTGTCCTCCCAGCGGGCCAGGACGTCCTTGGTCTGGTCGTCGGCGTCCGCCCCGAAGCGTTCCTCCACGTATTTGCGCGACAGCTCGAAGTACTCCATCTGGAGCTGCACCGCGGTCAGCGTGCGTCCGCTGCGCAGCGTGACGAGCCGCTTCAGCGTGGGGTCGTGCGAGACCTGGTGGAGCGTGCGCACGGGCTGGTCGACGGCCAGGTCGACGGCGATGAAGCCATCCTCGATCATGGACAGGACCAGGGCGGTCGTGCCCAGCTTGAGATAGGTCGAGATCTCCGACAGGTTCGCGTCACCGATGATCACGTGCAGCCTGCGGTACTTCTCGGCGTCCGCGTGCGGCTCGTCGCGGGTGTTGATGATGGGGCGCTTGAGCGTGGTCTCGAGGCCCACCTCGACCTCGAAGTAGTCCGCGCGCTGACTGAGCTGGAAGCCGTGCTCGTGCCCGTCCTGACCGATACCGACGCGGCCCGCTCCGGTGACGACCTGGCGTGAGACGAAGAACGGCGTGAGGTGGCGCACGATGTCCGAGAAGGGGGTCTCCCGCTTCATCAGGTAGTTCTCGTGCGTGCCGTACGAGGCGCCCTTGTTGTCGGTGTTGTTCTTGTAGAGGTGGATCGGCTGGGCGCCGGGGAGCTGGGCCGCGCGCTCCGCGGCCTCCGCCATGATGCGCTCGCCGGCCTTGTCCCACAGGACGGCGTCCCACGGGTTGGTGACCTCGGGAGCGCTGTACTCCGGGTGTGCGTGGTCCACGTACAGCCGTGCGCCATTGGTGAGGATGACATTGGCCAGGCCGATGTCCTCGTCGGTGAGCTGGCTGGAGTCGGCGGCCTCGCGGGCGAGGTCGAAGCCTCGCGCGTCCCGCAGCGGGTTCTCCTCCTCGAAGTCCCAGCGGGCGCGGCGCGCCCGGTGCATCGCCGCCGCGTACGCGTTGACGATCTGGGACGAGGTGAGCATGGCATTGGCGTTGGGGTGGCCGGGGACGGAGATCCCGTACTCCGTCTCGATGCCCATTACTCGCCGTACGGTCATGCGGCCCTCCTTGCCCGGCGGCGCCCTCGGTCGGGGGCGCTGCTCAAGTACCGCTGGTGCTCCGGTGCGTGTGCGGTGCCCGTCCCCGCAACGCGCGACTCGGCGGTACGAAAGAGCCTAGAACGCCTCTGCGCTGGTGGGGAGATCATTTGCGTCATTGCTCTGCTCCAGCCGTGGCCCCGAAAAGCAGTCGGCTGCGGGTACCCGTGGAGGGCACCCGCAGCCGCCCTGTCTTTTACAGGTACTGCCCGGTGTTCGCCACCGTGTCGATGGAGCGTCCGGTGTCCGCGCCCTGCTTTCCGGTGACGAGCGTACGGATGTAAACGATCCGTTCGCCCTTCTTTCCGGAGATTCGGGCCCAGTCGTCCGGGTTGGTGGTGTTCGGCAGGTCCTCGTTCTCCTTGAACTCGTCCACGCACGCCTGGAGGAGGTGGGAGACCCGAAGGCCCTTCTGGTTCTGCTCGAGGAAGGCCTTGATCGCTGCCTTCTTGGCGCGGCCGACGATGTTCTCGATCATGGCGCCCGAGTTGAAGTCCTTGAAGTACAGGACTTCCTTGTCGCCGTTGGCGTAGGTGACCTCGAGGAAGCGGTTTTCCTCGGACTCGGCGTACATCTGTTCCACGGCGGTCTGGATCATGCCGTGGACGGTGGCCGCCCGGTCCCCGCCGTGCTCTCCGAGGTCGTCGGAGTGCAGCGGGAGGCGTTGTGTGAGGTACTTGGCGAAGATGTCCTTGGCGGCCTCGGCGTCCGGGCGCTCGATCTTGATCTTCACATCGAGTCGTCCGGGGCGCAGGATCGCGGGGTCGATCATGTCCTCGCGGTTCGAGGCGCCGATCACGACCACGTTCTCCAGGCCTTCCACGCCGTCGATCTCGGCGAGCAGCTGGGGGACGATGGTGTTCTCCACGTCCGAGCTGACGCCCGATCCACGGGTGCGGAAGAGGGACTCCATCTCGTCGAAGAAGACGATGACGGGGGTGCCCTCGCTGGCCTTCTCACGAGCACGCTGGAAGACGAGGCGGATCTGCCGCTCGGTCTCGCCGACGTACTTGTTCAGGAGCTCGGGGCCCTTGATGTTGAGGAAGAAGCTCTTGCCGGTGGCCTGGCCGGTGACCTCGGCGACCTTCTTGGCCAGCGAGTTGGCGACCGCCTTGGCGATGAGCGTCTTGCCGCATCCGGGGGGCCCGTAGAGCAGCACACCCTTGGGCGGCCGCAGTTCGTGTTCCTTGAAGAGGTCCGGGTAGAGGTAGGGGAGCTCGACCGCGTCGCGGATCAGTTCGATCTGGTTTCCCAGGCCGCCGATCTGCTCGTAGCCGATGTCCGGGACCTCTTCGAGGACGAGTTCCTCGACCTCGCTCTTCGGGACGACTTCGTAGACATAGCCGGAACGGGGTTCGAGAAGCAGGGCGTCTCCGGGACGGATGACGACGTCCAGCAGCGGCTCGGCGAGCCGTACCACCCGTTCCTCGTCGGTGTGTCCCTGCACCAGGGCGCGTTCGCCGTCCTCGAGGATCTCCTTGAGGGTGACGATGTCGCCGACGCTCTCGTACTCCATGGCCTCGACCACGTTGAGGGCCTCGTTGAGCATCACTTCCTGGCCGCGCCTGAGCTCTTCGAGCTCCACGCTGGGGCTGACGTTCACCCGGAGCTTGCGGCCCCCTGTGAAGATGTCCGCCGTGCCGTCCTCGTTCGCCGTGAGGAAGACACCGAAGCCGGCCGGTGGCTGTGCCAGCCGGTCGACCTCTTCCTTGAGGGCCACGATCTGGTCGCGGGCCTCACGGAGCGTGTTGGCGAGCCGCTCGTTCTGTGCGGACACGCCGGCCAGGTTGGTCTGCAGCTCGACGATCCGCTCTTCGAGAATCCTCGTGTGCCGCGGAGAGTCGGCGAGCTTGCGTCGCAGGACGGCGATCTCCTGCTCAAGGTAGGCAACCTGCCCGGCAGGGTCATCGGACCCTCGTCCCGGGCGGATGCCGCGGTTCATGTCGTCGTCGTGGGCTGCCACGGTCCTCACCTCCTCCAAGGGGAGCTGGACGCTTCCAGACCCTACCTGGGTGGGTGTCGATTGAAACCCCTAGATCACAAAGACTGTCGAGGTGTGTCCGATCTTCACCCTTGCGCTCTCCCTCACGCCAGGGGAATACCCACCGAACACGGTCGGGAAGCGGGCGGAGGTAGGGTCGACGTGTTCAACACCCGTCAGAGCTGGCCCGATTCCCCAGTCTTCGGATCGCTCGACGCAGGAAACGGCAGGAGAAATGACCGTGCAGCAGGAGGCCCCAGGCGACAGCGAGGCTCTCGAGGTCTGGATCGACCAGGATCTCTGTACCGGGGACGGCATCTGCGCCCAGTACGCGCCGGAGGTCTTCGAGCTGGACATCGACGGCCTGGCCTATGTGAAGAGCGCCGAGGACGAGCTCCTGCAGGCCCCGGGCGCCACAACGCCCGTACCGCTGACGCTTCTGCGGGATGTCGCCGACTCCGCGAAGGAGTGCCCGGGCGACTGCATCCACGTACGTCGAGTTTCGGACAGGGTCGAGGTCTACGGTCCCGACGCGGAGTGACCTGGAGGGCACTCCGCGTCACGAAATGTCTCTTTTCTCACACGCTTCTCATGCGTTCTGCGCCCCGGAGGGTGTCGAGCGGATGAACGTGCCGTTCTTCCACTGCCACTTGGCCTGCTCCTTCACGTCGGGGCAGCAACTCGGCACGTCGGCAGAGGAGTAGCCGAGCAGGGTCGCCGTGACGGCGCCGTCACGCACCGCGAAGTCGGTGACGTCGAGGCGGTCCTTCGGGTCGACCAGGGTGGCCACGACGCGGGGCTTCCTGGCTCCCGACCCGCCCTGCGTGAGGACGTAGACGCCGTTGGGCGGGGTGCCGATGCCCGCGTCGCAGCGGACGACGGCCACCGTCTCCGGGCTGCCGTCGCCGTCGAGGTCTCCGGACGCCTTCTTCTGCACGAGGACCTTGACGGGCCCGCACTCGATCGGGAACGTGACGGCCGCGGGGTCCGGGGGCGCCGTCGCGGCCGGGGCGGACTTGGCCTCGGGGCCGGGCTGGGCCGCCGTCGCGGAGCCGGGCTGGAGGACCGAGGAGAGGGCGACGACTCCGGCCAGGGCGGTGGCCGTGGCGAGCCAGTGGATGGGGCGGGTGTGGGTGTGTGCCAGTTCCGGGACGACGGATTGCTGCACTAGGAGCGTCTCCTGGGAGGGCCGTGACGGTGGGGGTGGAGTGGCCAGCATGGTGCCACACGTCACAGTGGGGTGGAACGGCGGGGTCCGGAATTCTGGCGGCGGGTCATCGTGGCACGTCAACGGAAAGGGCTTGCGGCGGAGTTGCCCACCTGTTCCGCGGCCCCCGCGCGGGAACGCACCGCGGCCGAGCTCCGGAGTGCTTCCGGGAACTCGGCCACAGGTGTGGTGCGTTGAGTACGTCGACGGCGTGCGCGCCGGTCGGGTCAGCGGCCTGAGCCGCCGTCGGCGTTCGGGCCGGAGTAGTCCTCGCCGTAGGCGCCCTTGGCGGGGCGGCGTCGCCGCATGGGCGGCTCGACGCCGTCCGCGAGGCGGCGGGCGGTGAGCAGGAAGCCGGTGTGGCCGATCATCCGGTGGTCCGGACGGACCGCCAGGCCCTCCACGTGCCAGTTGCGGATCATCGACTCCCACGCGGTCGGCTCGTTGAAGGAACCGATCTCGCGGATGGACTCGACGGTCCGTGCGAGCTGGGTGGTGGTGGCGACGTAGCAGCACAGGATGCCACCGGGGACCAGCGCCTTGGAGACGGCCTCCAGGCACTCCCAGGGAGCGAGCATGTCGAGGATGACGCGGTCGACATCGGTGTCGGACAGGTTGTCCTGGAGGTCGCCGACGGTGAGCTGCCAGGCGGGGTGCGGGCCGCCGAAGTAACGCTCCACGTTCTGCTGGGCGATCTCCGCGAAGTCCTCGCGGCGCTCGTAGGAGTGGAGCATGCCCTGGTCACCGATGGCCCGCAGCAGGAAGCTGCTGAGCGAGCCGGAGCCCACACCGGCTTCCACGACGCGCGCGCCGGGGAAGATGTCGGCGAAGGCCAGGATCTGCCCCGCGTCCTTGGGGTAGACCACGGCGGCGCCGCGGGGCATGGACAGGACGTAGTCGGGGAGCAGGGGGCGCAGCGCGAGATAGGCGACGTTCCCCGTGGTGCGGACAACGCTGCCCTCGGGAGCGCCGATCAGCTCGTCGTGGGGGAAGGAACCCTTGTGGGTGTGGAAGTTCTTCCCGGCCTCGAGCGTGAACGTGTAGTGGCGGCCCTTGGGGTCGGTCAGCTGAACCTGGTCCCCGACCTTGAAGGGCCCGCGCCTGCGGGCGGCACCGGTCGGTTCGGACATGTGACCAGCCTACCGGTCCCCGCGCGGGGCGCCGACCACGTTCGGGCCGCGCTCAGGACGGGCGGGCCATCGCCTTGACGAAGGCCCGCTCGACGTCTGCCGCCGAGAGGACTCCGTAGATCTCGCCCGAGTCCTCCACCACCAGGTACTCGGTCGCCGGGGTGGCGCGGAGGGTGTCCAGGAGGGCCTCGCCGGCGAGCTCCGCGGAGACCCGCATGCCGTCGGTGAGGTCCTGGGCGAGGCCGCTGACGGCGACCCAGGGGCGGCGGTGCTCCGGTACGCCGACGATGGCGGCCTCGCGGACGAGGGAGAGCGGTTCGCCGTCGGCGTCGACGACGACCAGGGCACGGGCGCCGGCTTCGTTGGCGCGGCGCAGCGCCTCCGAGAGAGGGGTGCTGGTCTCGACCGGGACCGCGCGCCGGGTGAGTGAGCGGGCGCGCAGCTCGGGCAGGTGTTCGCGCAGACGGGCCATGCGGAGGCTGTTGCCTGCGCCGGTCCAGATGATCGCGGCGAGGATCGCGGCGAGCAGGGCGTCGGTGACCGTGTCCATGCCGCCGACGTGGTCCTGGGTGGCGCCGAGCGCTCCGGACTGGGTGAGCAGGGGCAGCCCGATCAGTACGGAGACGGCGAGGGCGCGGCCGACCCAGGCGGCGGCGATCGTGCCGCTCATCGGCCTGCCGGTGATCTTCCAGACGACGGCGCGGAGCATGCGGCCGCCGTCCAGGGGCAGGCCGGGGAGCAGGTTGAAGGCGGCCACGATGAGGTTGGAGATCATCAGGCCGGCCAGCAGCACGCCGGGGACCGTGCCGGGCTCGACGGCCAGCATGGCGAGGTAGAAGAGGCCCGAGAGGACGAGGGAGAGCAGTGGTCCGACGAAGGACAGCACGAACTCACGGCCCGGGGTCTCGGCCTCCTTCTCGATCTCCGAGACGCCGCCGAAGAACTGCAGCTGGATCCGGCGCACGGGCAGTTTGAAGCGCAGCGCGGCGACCGTGTGGGCCAGCTCGTGGACGAGGACGGAGGCGTAGAAGGCGACCGCGAAGAAGAGGGACACGAGGTAGCGCAGGGCGCCGAGTTCGGGCAGCACGCGGTCGAGCTGGCCGCCGAACACCCAGGTGATCAGCGCGGCCACGAGGAACCAGCTGGGTGCCACGTACACGGGGACGCCGAACGGTCGCCCCATCAGCAGCCCGCCACCGGGCTCCCGGCCGCGTCGCGGGGGCTGCGCCTTGCCGGTGCCGGTGCCGGAGTGGGCGAGGGTTCGGGGGTGTTCGGGCTCGGGGTGCGGGCGGGCTCCGTCGGAGGGGCCGTGGGGCGCGTCCTGGGCGGACGGTCCGGCCTCGTCCGGGGAACCGGAACCGGCGGGTGCCTCGGCCTGGTCCGGGGAAGCGCCGGGCACCTCGGCCCCGTCCTCGGCCCCGCTCGAAGGGTCGCTGTGCGTCGCGGCCCCGCGGGCGGAGTCGGTGGGGTCGTGGGGTCGGTCGGGGGACGGGGCGGTCTCGGAGGTGCCCGGGGCGGCCGTGGGTGGTGTCGGCCCGGTGGGGTGCTCGGGGCGCTCCGGTCCGGAGCGCCTGGCACCCGCGGCCGGGGCCGAGGAGGCCCGCTGCTCCCCGTGGCGCTCGGTCGCTTCGTCGGTGCCGGACCGCGGCTGCCCGCTCCCGCCGCTCTCGTCCACGATGTCCCCTCGTTCGAAGCGTCTCCCGCTCCCGATCATGCGAAGCAGGAGGGTCTGGGTCGATGGTATGCGTCCGTCGCGACGCGTTCCGCCCCGGCACCCCCTCTGTTTTCCGCTCCGTCGCACAAGCGCGCACAGGCCCCGACTGTGCACTCACTGTCAGTGGCGGGCCGTAAGGTCTGTGGACATGGAAACCAGCACCGGGGGCGCCGTACCTCCCGAGCCGACCGAAGCCGTCACGGCCGAAGCCGCCGTGGCCGAAGCCGCCGTGGCCGAAGCGACGGACGCGTCGGCGGTTCCCGCTGCCCGCCCGGCCCTTCCTCCGAGCTCGCTGTCGCCCTCACGGGCGGGCGACTTCATGCAGTGTCCGTTGCTCTACCGGTTCCGGGTGATCGACAGACTCCCCGAGAAGCCGAGCGAGGCGGCCACCCGGGGCACGCTGGTCCACGCGGTGCTGGAGCGCCTTTTCGACGCCCCGGCGGCGGAGCGGACGGCTCCGCGCGCCAAGGCACTCATTCCGGGGCAGTGGGACCGGCTGCGCGAGACGCGGCCGGAGGTCGTGGAGCTGTTCGCCGACGATCCCGAGGGCGAGCGGTTGACCCGCTGGCTCGGCGAGGCCGAGCAGCTGGTGGAGCGCTGGTTCAGTCTTGAGGACCCGACGCGGCTGGAGCCCGCCGAGCGTGAGCTGTCCGTCGAGGCCCAACTCGAATCCGGGCTGAAGCTGCGCGGCATCATCGACCGCGTCGACGTGGCCCCGACGGGCGAGGTCCGGATCGTCGATTACAAGACGGGCAAGGCACCGCGGCCGGAGTACGCCGAGGGCGCGCTGTTCCAGATGAAGTTCTACGCCCTGGTGGTGTGGCGGCTGAAGCAGGTGGTCCCGCGCCGGCTCCAGCTCGTCTACCTCGGCAGCGGCGACGTGGTGACGTACGACCCGATGATCGAGGACCTGGAGCGGGTCGAGCGCAAACTGCTCGCGCTGTGGGAGGCGATCCGGCAGGCTACCGAGACGGGCGACTGGCGACCGAGGCCCACCAAGCTCTGCGGCTGGTGCGACCACCAAGCGGTATGCCCGGAGTTCGGTGGTACTCCCCCGCCTTACCCGCTGCCCGTCAGGGCGCCGGATTCCGCCGTCACCGAGCAGGGCAGAATGGGGCGGGACTAGGACCTGTCCGGCGCGTTGTCAGCTCCGGCCCGGTCCGCCGGACAGACTCCAAGGAGACTTGCGTGGCCATCCGCGTCCTACTGGTCGACGACCAGCCGCTGCTGCGTACCGGCTTCCGGATGATTCTGGAGGCGGAGCAGGACATCGCGGTCGTCGGCGAGGCCGGTGACGGTCTGCAGGCACTGGATCAGGTACGTGCGCTGCAGCCCGATGTGGTTCTGATGGACATCCGTATGCCGAGGATGGACGGGGTGGAGGCGACCCGGCAGATCACCGGTCCTGGGCGGGACGGACCGGCCAAGGTGCTCGTCCTGACGACCTTCGACCTCGACGAGTACGTGGTGGAGGCGCTGCGCGCCGGGGCGAGTGGCTTCCTCCTCAAGGACGCGCCGGCCAATGAGCTGGTGCAGGCGATCCGGGTGGTCGCGTCGGGCGAGGCGATGCTCGCGCCGAGCATCACCCGCCGGCTGCTCGACAAGTACGCGGGTCATCTGCCGTCGGGCGACGAGCCGGTGCCCGACACACTGCACACCCTGACCGAGCGGGAGGTCGAGGTGCTGAAGCTGGTGGCGCGCGGCCTGTCGAACGCGGAGATCGCCGCCGACCTGTTCGTCAGCGAGACCACCGTCAAGACGCATGTGGGCCACGTGCTCACCAAGTTGGGGTTGCGTGACCGAGTGCAGGCCGCGGTGTACGCGTACGAGAGCGGGTTGGTGCGCCCCGGCGCACAGCAGTAACCCACGGACGCCGTCCACTCCCCCAGGAGCTCGGCTGAGGATCCCAGGAGATCGACCGAGGGTCCCAGGAGCACGACCGAGGGCGCCCCCTTCCACGAAGAGGGCGCCCTCGGCGTCGGTACCGGCGTGGAGTCAGTCCTTGCTGATCTCCCAGAAGCGGAACACCGTCGAGGCGTCGAGGCAGTTCTCGAGGCCGTAGACGTTGTCCCGCACGATCGCGTACTGCTTGGCCTGCCAGATCGGGAGGACCGGGAGGTCCTCGGCCACGATGTTCTGGATCTTGCCGTACTCGGTTTCGGTCGAGGAGCGGTCGCTCTGGGCGGCCGTCTTCGGGATGAGCCGCCCGGTGATCGTGCTGTTCGTGTAGTGGTTGCTCAGCACGTTGCCCTTGCCGAAGAAGGGGGCCGTGAAGTTGTCGGGGTCCGGGTAGTCGGGCACCCAGCCCTTCACGTACACGCCGTACTTGCCCTTGGCGATGTCCTTCTCGTACTGGTCGTACGCGACGGACTTCACGGTCGCGTCGAACAGCCCGCTGGCGTTGAGCTGCTGGGCGATCGCCCTGAACTCCTGGTCGGTGGCGGGGCCGTAGCGCGAGGGGGTCGACCAGAGCGTGAGCTTGACCTTGCCGGTGATGCCCTCGGCACGGAGCGCCGCGGCTGCCTTCGTCCTCGAGGGGCGGGCTCCGTAGCGGTCGAAGAAGGCCGTGTTGTGGCCGGTGACACCGGCCGGGACGATCGAGTACAGCGGCGTCGCGGTGTCCTCGTAGACCTTGTTGACCAGGGCCTCGCGGTCGAGCAGGTAGGCGATGGCCTTGCGCACGCCGAGCTTGCCGGCGACCGGGTCGTCCATGTTGAAGACCATGTGCTGGACCTCGGCGCTGGTGCCCTCGACGACGTTGACGCCCCTGCCGGTGGAGGTGTCGTTGTTGATGTCCGCGATGTCGTCGGCGGCGAGACCTCGGTAGGCGATGTCGACCTGGTGGTTCAGCAGCGCCTTCTTCAGGGCGGTCTGGTCGCCGTGGAAGAACTTCAGCGTGATGCCGGAGTTCTTCACCTTGGCGGTGCCCTTGTAGCTGTCGTTGACCGAGAAGACGGCCTGGTCCTTGCCGAAGGAGTCCAGCTTGTACGGGCCCGAGCCGACCGCCTGGTCGTCCTTGCGCAACCCGTTGTCCGCGTACTGCTGGTGGTCCACGATCGAGCCGGCGCCGGAGGCGATCTTGCTGGGGAAGGTGGCGTCGGCGTACTTCAGCCTGAAGACGACGGTCTTCGCGTCCGGGGTCTGGACCGTGTCGAGCATGGGGAACATGACGGCCGGACCGGAGGCGTCGTCGATCTTCAGAATGCGGTCGAAGGAGAACTTGACGTCCTCGGAGGTGAGGGCGTCACCGTTGCTGAACTTCAGGCCGTCCTGGAGCGTGCACTTGTAGACCTTGGTCGTGGCGTCCGAGAACGCGCACTCCTTGGCCGCCTCGGGAACCGGCTCCGTACCGCCGTCGGGGAAGCTCAGCAACGACTGGAAGACGTTGTTGAACAACAGCCAGGACCCCGGGTCGTAGCCGGAGGCCGGGTCGGTGGCCAGGACGTCGTCGGACATCCCCATCACCAGGGAGGAGCCGGTGCTGCCGGGCTCGCTCGTCTGCGAGCCGCAGCCGGCGAGCAGACCGGCGGCCAGCCCCGTCGCGACGGACAGGACTGGCCACTGGTTGCGCATGTTCACGAGGAGGTGCCTTGTCATTGTTTTTCTGGAACGCCACGTGGAGCGGGCGCCGGGTCGTGCGGTCGGGCGCCGGGTCCACGGGACCCGGCGCCCTGTGAAGGACCGGTCAGCCGCTCACACCGCGGCCGAGCTCCCACAGCTGGAGCGTGGAGGACGAGTTGAGCGCCCACTCGGCACCCGTGATGTCGTCCCGCGCGGCGATGTACTGCTTGCCCTGCCACAGCGGCAGGAGCGGTACGTCGTCGGCCACCTTGTCCTGGATCTCGGTGAGGCTCTTCGACGCGGTGAGACGGTCGGCCTCGCGGCGGGACTCCGGGATCAGCGTGTTGCGGATCGCGCTGTTCACGTACGGGGAACCGAGGGTGTTGTTCTTGTCGAGGAACGGCGCCAGGTAGTTGTCGGCGTCCGGGAAGTCGGGGAACCAACCCATGCCGTAGACCTCGTACGAGCCCTTCTTCTCCGCCGGGCGGAAAGTATCCCAGGGCTCGCCCTTGATGTCGACGTCGAACAGGCCACTGGAGTTGAGCTGCTTCTTCAGCACCTCGAACTCCTGCGCGGTGGCGACGCCGTAGTGGTCGGTCGTGTAGTGCAGGGTGAGCTTGACCGGGGTGGTGATGCCGGCCTTGTTCAGCGTCGTGGTGGCCTTGGAGACGCTCGGGTCACCGTACTTGTTGAAGAACGAGTTGGAGTGACCCGTGATGGTGGCCGGGACCATCGAGAACAGCGGCTCGGCCTGGGAGCCGTACACCTTGGAGACGAGCTCGGCTCGGTTGATCACCTCGGCCATGGCCCGGCGGACAGCCGTGCTCTTCACCGACGGGTCGTTGGTGTTGAAGCCGAGGTAGCGGATCTCCAGGCCGGGCATCTCGACCAGGTCGACCTTGCCGCCCGTGCCGGCGGCACCGAGCTTCTCGATCTGGGCCGGCGTCATC
Source organism: Streptomyces sp. RLB3-17 (assembly GCF_007113425.2). Taxonomy (NCBI): domain Bacteria; kingdom Bacillati; phylum Actinomycetota; class Actinomycetes; order Kitasatosporales; family Streptomycetaceae; genus Streptomyces; species Streptomyces sp. RLB3-17. The sequence continues at coordinate 2,893,878 of NZ_CP041610.2, forward strand.
GCGCGGGTCATCAGGTCGATGTCGCCCTTGTTGAGCGCGGCGCCCATGGCGTCGGCGCTCTCGAAGGAGCGTATCTCGGCCTTGTCGTTCTTCGGCTTCAACAGACCCTTGTAGTTCGGGTTCTTGGTGAAGGTGATCTTGACGGCCTCGTCGTTCTTGACGTCGGCCTGGAGGGTGTACGGGCCGGAGCCGTCGACGGAGAAGCCGTCGCGCAGCTTGCCCTTCTCGTAGTCCTTCGGGTTCACGATGCCGGCGACCGGGGTCGACAGCTTGAACGGGAAGGTGGCGTCCGCGGTGTTGAGGTGGAAGATCACCTCGTTGTCGCCCTGCGTCTCCACGGTGTCGACGGTGGACAGCAGCGCGGAAACGTCGCCTTTGAGCGAAATCGCGCGGTCGATCGAGAACTTCACGTCCTTGGCGGTGATCGGGTCACCGTTCGCGAACTTCAGGCCGTCACGCAGCTTGCAGGCATAGCGCTCGTAGCCGGAGTCGGTGAAACCGCAGCTCTCGGCAGCCTCGGGCTGGGGGTCGCCGTCACCGCGGGGCTGGACCATCAGCGTCTGCACGGTCTGGCGCAGGATGTTCCAGGTGCCGACGTCGTACGCGTACGCCGGGTCGAGAGGAGCCGGGGCATCCTTCGTCGCGGTGAACCGGTCCGTGGTGCCCACGACGATCGCGCCGCCGCCGCTCCCCCCGCTGTTGGAACCGCCACACGCGGCGAGCACCGGGGCGAGCAGGCCCACAACGGCCGGCAGCACCAAAGTCTTGCGGTTCATGCTCGAGTTTCTCCAGAGCTGTCGTGTCCGTGTACTCGCCATGCAGGGGTGGTGCGGGCGAGTCACCGGGGTTATGGCGAGGTTCTCGCGACGACATTAGTCCGCACCACCAGGACGGCCCGCAGAGACCGGAGTTGAGTTCCCATCACGCTGCGAAACCGGGCGTGGACGCACCGATAACCCGACAGCGGAAGGATTAGTGCAGCGTTCCACCAATCGGGACACAAGGGCACGTCCATCACCCCCGAAAGGGGGGTTACGGCACACGACAGGCCGAATGTCGACCCCTCGTCAGGTGATGAACCTCACACTGTCAACTCGGTGGGAGAGTACCGGAATTCGGCCATCCGGCCCCGGAATCAATTTCCCGTGGCAGGTCCGGGGCCCTTACCTGCGGAAACGCAGGGGTTATCGGCACATTCGGTTATGCACGCTGGGTGAACGCCTAGCGCATTTCCGTCATCAGACCACGGAGGAATGGCAGGTCGACCTCTTCCAGGGAGGTCACGACCGTGCGCCGGACGGCGGGGGCGATCGGTGCGACGGAGGGGACGGCGACCACGTGGCAGCCCGCGGCCTCCGCGGCGGCGACGCCCGTGGCGGTGTCCTCGATGACGGCGCACCGGGCCGGTTCGGCGCCGAGCCCGGACGCCGCCAGCAGATACGGGTCGGGGAAGGGCTTGGTCCGCTCCACCTCGTCGCCCGCGACGGTCAGCGCGAAGTACTGGGGGCCCAGGGAGGCCAGAACACGGTCGATGATGCGCCGGTGCGAGGCGGAGACCAGGGCGGTGGGGATCTCGTGCGCGGCGAGCTCCGCGAGGAGTCTGGCCGCCCCCGGCATCAGCGGCAGCGCCCGGTCGATACGGTCCTCGAAACCGTCGTTGAGCAGCACCGTGAGCTCGCCGAGCGTGATGTCGGCCCCGGTGGCCTCGATCAGGAAACCCGCGCTGCGGGTCATGGGTCCGCCGACCACCACATGGCGCCAGGAGTCGTCGAGGGTGTGCCCGAGCGCCCGGAAGATCTCGACCTCGACATCCCACCAGAACCCCTCGGTGTCCACCAGGGTGCCGTCCATGTCCAGGAGCACGGCCTGCAGCGCTGAGCCTTCGGCCGTACGGGTACCGAGCGCGGGAACCGTAGTGGTCATCCTGGCGCACCTCCTTGAGGGACGAGAAGGCCGGTTCCCTCAGGGGGAACCGGCCTGCTGTGGACCGTCCAGTGTACGACGGCGTCAGATGAAACGCCTGTCGGTTGTGAGGGCCCTCACCTCGCGTTGAAGTACTTCGCCTCCGGGTGGTGGATGACGATCGCGTCCGTGGACTGCTCGGGGTGCAGCTGGAACTCCTCCGAGAGGTGGACGCCGATGCGCTCGGGCTCCAGGAGTTCGGCGATCTTGGCGCGATCCTCCAGGTCGGGGCAGGCGCCGTAGCCGAGGGAGAAACGGGCACCGCGGTACTTGAGGTCGAACATGTCCTCGATGGCCGCGGGGTCCTCACCGGCGAAGCCGAGCTCGGAGCGGACGCGGGCGTGCCAGTACTCGGCGAGGGCCTCGGCCAGCTGCACGGACAGGCCGTGCAGTTCGAGGTAGTCGCGGTAGGAGTTCGCCGCGAAGAGCTTGGCCGTCTCCTCACCGATGCGGGAGCCGACCGTGACGACCTGGAGGCCGACGACGTCCCGCTCACCGGACTCCTCGGGCCGGAAGAAGTCGGCCAGGCACAGCCGCCGTCCGCGGCGCTGGCGCGGGAAGGTGAAGCGGGTGCGCTCGTTGCCCTGTTCGTCCAGGATGATCAGGTCGTCGTCCTTGGACACACAGGGGAAGTAGCCGTAGACGACGGCCGCTTCGAGCAGGTTGTCGGTCTGGAGCTTGTCCAGCAGTCCGCGCAGCCGGGGCCGGCCCTCGGTCTCGACGAGTTCCTCGTACGTCGGTCCGTCGCCCACGCGGGCCTGCTTCAGGCCCCACTGGCCCTTGAACAGCGCGCCCTCGTCCAGCCAGGAGGCGTACTCCTTGAGCTGGATGCCCTTGATGACACGGGTGCCCCAGAAGGGCGGGGTGGGCACCGGGTTGTCGACGGATACGTCCGAGCGGACGTGGCCCTCCTCCGGGCGCTCCTCGACGACCGTCGGGGCGGCGGCCCTCACCCGGCGCTGCTTGAGCTCCGGCAGTACGGCCCCCGGCACGCCCCGCTTGACCCCGATGAGCGCGTCCATCAGGCGCAGGCCCTCGAACGCGTCCCGGGCGTAGCGGACTTCGCCCTCGTAGATCTCGTACAGGTCCTGCTCGACGTACGCCCTCGTGAGGGCGGCACCGCCGAGGATGACCGGGTAATCGGCGGACAGACCCCGCTGGTTGAGCTCCTCCAGGTTCTCCTTCATGATCACCGTGGACTTGACGAGCAGGCCCGACATGCCGATGACGTCGGCCCGATGCTCCTCGGCCGCGTCCAGGATCGCGGAGACCGGCTGCTTGATGCCGAGGTTGACGACGTTGTAGCCGTTGTTGGACAGGATGATGTCGACGAGGTTCTTGCCGATGTCGTGCACGTCGCCGCGCACGGTCGCCAGCACGATGGTGCCCTTGCCCTCGGCGTCCGACTTCTCCATGTGCGGTTCGAGGTAGGCGACCGCGGACTTCATGACCTCGGCGGACTGGAGCACGAACGGCAACTGCATCTGGCCGGAGCCGAACAGCTCGCCGACCACCTTCATGCCGTCGAGCAGCGTCTCGTTGACGATGTCGAGGGCGGGGCGGGTCTGGAGGGCCTCGGCGAGGTCGGCCTCGAGGCCGTTCTTCTCGCCGTCGATGATGCGCCGCTTGAGTCGCTCGTCCAGGGGCAGCGCGGCCAGCTCCTCGGCCTTGCCCGCCTTCAGCGACTTGGTGGTGGCGCCCTCGAACAGCGCCATCAGCTTCTGGAGGGGGTCGTAGGCCGGTTCGTCGCCCTGCTGGGCGACGCGCCGGTCGTAGATCAGGTCGAGGGCGGTGGTGACCTGCTCCTCGTCGAAGCGCGCGATGGGGAGGATCTTCGACGCGTGCACGATCGCCGAGTCCAGGCCCGCCTTGACGCACTCGTCGAGGAAGACCGAGTTCAGCAGGATGCGCGCGGCCGGGTTGAGTCCGAAGGAGATGTTCGACAGGCCCAGCGTGGTCTGCACGTCGGGGCGGCGGCGCTTGAGCTCGCGGATCGCCTCGATGGTGGCGATGCCGTCCTTGCGGGACTCCTCCTGGCCGGTGCAGATGGTGAAGGTCAGGGTGTCGATGAGGATGTCCGACTCGTGGATGCCCCAGTTCGTCGTCAGGTCCTCGATGAGCCGTTCGGCGATGGCGACCTTGGTCTCGACGGTACGGGCCTGGCCCTCCTCGTCGATGGTCAGCGCGATCAGCGCCGCGCCGTGCTCCTGCGCCAGCCGGGTGACCTTGGCGAAGCGGGACTCGGGGCCGTCGCCGTCCTCGTAGTTGACGGAGTTGATGACGGCCCGGCCGCCGAGCTTTTCCAGGCCGGCGCGCAGGACGTCGACCTCGGTGGAGTCCAGCACGATGGGCAGCGTGGAGGCGGTGGCGAAGCGTCCGGCGAGCTCCCGCATGTCCGCGACGCCGTCCCGGCCGACGTAGTCGACGCACAGGTCGAGCATGTGGGCGCCCTCGCGGATCTGGTCGCGGGCCATCTCCACACAGTCGTCCCAGCGGGCCTCCAGCATGGCCTCGCGGAACTTCTTCGAGCCGTTGGCGTTGGTGCGCTCGCCGATCGCCATGTACGCGGTGTCCTGGCGGAACGGGACGGTCTGGTAGAGGGAGGCGGCGCCCGGTTCCGGCTGGGGGCGGCGCTCCGCCGGTGCCATCCCGCGCACGCGCTCGACGACCTGGCGCAGGTGCTCGGGGGTGCTGCCGCAGCAGCCGCCGACCAGGGACAGGCCGTACTGCCGGACGAAGGTCTCCTGCGCGTCCGCCATCTCGGGCGGGGTCAGCGGGAAGTACGCCCCGTCCTTGGTGAGGATGGGCAGCCCGGCGTTCGGCATGCACAGCAGCGGGATGCGGGAGTGGCGCGCGAGGTAGCGCAGGTGCTCGCTCATCTCGGCGGGGCCGGTCGAGCAGTTCAGGCCGATCATGTCGATGCCCAGCGGCTCCAGCGCGGTCAGCGCGGCGCCGATCTCCGAGCCCAGCAGCATCGTGCCGGTCGTCTCGAAGGCGAGGGAGACCAGCAGCGGCAGGTCGGCCCCGAGCGCGTCCAGGGCCCGGCGGGCGCCGAGGATGGACGACTTCGTCTGGAGGAGGTCCTGGGTGGTCTCGACGATCAGGGCGTCCGCGCCGCCGGCGATCAGGCCCTCGGCGTTCGCCTGGAAGCCGTCGCGCAGCGTGTGGAAGCCGATGTGGCCGAGGGTCGGCAGCTTCGTACCGGGGCCGATGGAGCCCAGCACCCACCGCCGGCGGCCGTCGCGGCCGGCGAACTCGTCGGCCACCTCGCGGGCGATGCGGGCGCCCGCCTCGGACAGCTCGTGCACGCGGTCGGAGATCTCGTACTCGGCCATGGCCGAGTGGTTGGCGCCGAAGGTGTTCGTCTCCACGCAGTCCACGCCCACCTCGAAATAGGCCTCGTGGACGGAACGGACGATGTCGGGGCGGGTGATGTTCAGAATCTCGTTGCAGCCCTCGAGGTTCTCGAAGTCCTCCAGCGTCGGATCCTGCGCCTGCAGCATCGTGCCCATCGCGCCGTCGGCCACCACGACACGCTCGGCGAGCGCCTCACGGAGGTCGGCGATGCGGGTCCGGTTCTCGGCAAGCTCGGACGAAAGGGACGGGTTCGGCAACGAAGCCATGAAGGTGCTCCCTGAAGTGCGACGGCTGTCGGCTTTGCGCTTCCCATGGAAGGCGCACGCCGTCAGGGTAGCCCGAGCATCGTCACGGGGTCAGGGCCGTCCACGGGGCGGACGGGCGTGGCGGGTGCGTCCGGGGTGTTAAGACAGACCGAACATGTTGCGACGACCCATTAGCGGGAGCTCGGCAACGAACGGTAGTGTTCGACATTGCCGAACGGCGGTAGCGGAGGCGCACGCTGTCGGTCGAAGGGGACGGAGGCAGCACGGCGATGGCACGGAACATCCAGTCGCTCGAACGGGCGGCGGCGATGCTGCGGCTCCTCGCGGGCGGCGAGCGGCAGCTCGGCCTGTCCGACATCGCCTCCTCGCTGGGCCTGGCCAAGGGCACGGCCCACGGCATACTGCGCACCCTCCAGCAGGAGGGCTTCGTCGAACAGGACAGCGTCTCGGGGCGCTACCAGCTGGGCGCCGAGCTGCTGCGGCTCGGCACCACCTATCTCGACGTGCACGAGCTGCGCGCGCGGGCGCTGGTGTGGACCGACGACCTGGCCCGCTCCAGCGGCGAGAGCGTCTACCTGGGCGTGCTGCACCAACATGGCGTACTGATCGTGCACCACGTGTTCCGGCCCGACGACAGCCGCCAGGTGCTGGAGGTCGGGGCCATGCAGCCACTGCACTCCACGGCCCTGGGCAAGGTCCTGTCCGCCTACGACCCGGTGGCGCACAGCGAGGTCCTGGAGGCCGAGCGGAAGACGTTCACGGCCCGCACGACGGTCGAACCGGAACAGTTCGAGGGGGTCCTCGACCTGACCCGCGCGCGCGGGTACGCCGACGACGTCGAGGAGACATGGACGGGCGTCGCCTCGGTCGCGGCCCCCATCCACAACCGGCGGCGCATGCCGGTGGGCGCCGTAGGCATCGCGGGGGCCGTGGAGCGGATCTGCCGTGACGGCGAGGTACGCCCCGAGCTGATCGCGGCGGTGCGGGACTGCGCCCGCGCGGTCTCCCGGGACCTGGGAGCCGGGCGGTTCTGACGCCCCGAACGACGAGCTGAACCCCGTACGACAACAGGCCGGTACGTGTCCTACGTACCGGCCCGTTTTGGCATGTACGCGCGAGCCAATCGGGCCCCGCAAGATCGATAACTCGGGGCGATCAATAACGATCGTGTTTTCGATAACGGAACTCTTGACGAGCTGGTAACGCCAGGGCAAGACTCCCGTCCATCGGTCGGCATTGTCGAACACCTACCGGCAATACGCGTTAGAGTGTGACAGTGCCATGGGCCGGCATCGCCCTCACCCCCGAGGGCGCGAACCACCGGTGGGACCCGGGGTTCGCCTTCCCCTGGACGAAGGACAAAGGAGTCGCGGGTGTCCAGCTCCGACATCTTCATCGGCGAGACCATAGGTACCGCCATACTCATCCTGCTCGGCGGTGGCGTCTGTGCCGCCGTCACGCTGAAGGCCTCCAAGGCCAGAAACGCCGGCTGGCTCGCCATCGCCTTCGGGTGGGGCTTCGCGGTCCTCACGGCGGTCTACACCTCCGCGCCGCTGTCCGGCGCACACCTGAACCCGGCCGTGACGCTGGCGCTGACCATCAAGGACGGCGGCTGGAACAACCTGCCGGTGTACTGGGGCGGCCAGCTGCTCGGCGCGATGATCGGCGCCACGCTGGTCTGGGTCGTGTACTACGGACAGTTCCACGCGCACCTGACCGACCCCGACATCGTGGGGGCTTCGGACGCGCAGGCCGCCGGTTCCAAGGCCGTCGAGGCGGAGGAGAAGGGCGCGGGCCCCGTGCTCGGTATCTTCTCCACCGGCCCCGAGATCCGCAACGCGGTGCAGAACCTCGCCACTGAGATCATCGCGACTGTCGTGCTGGTGCTCGCGGTCCTCACGCAGGGTCTCAACGACAAGGGCAACGGCCTCGGCCCCCTGGGCGCCCTGATCACCGCGCTGGTGGTCGTCTCCATCGGCCTCTCCCTCGGTGGACCCACCGGCTACGCGATCAACCCGGCCCGTGACCTCGGCCCGCGCATCGTGCACGCGCTGCTCCCCCTGCCGAACAAGGGCGGCTCCGACTGGAGCTACGCCTGGGTTCCGGTCGTCGGTCCGCTGATCGGCGGCGCGATCGCCGCAGGCCTCTACAACGTCGCCTTTGCTTAAATCCCCGAGGCCTTCGGGCCTCGGGCCCTCCTTGAACCGCAAGGTTTTCCGAGCCGTAAGCAATACGCCGTCAGGCCGTGAGCAATACGCCGTGAGCCAGCCTCTTTCATACGGAACCTTCAGGAGCACACCGTGACCGACGCACACACCGCCGGCCCCTTCATCGCCGCGATCGACCAGGGCACCACGTCCAGCCGCTGCATCGTCTTCGACCGCGACGGACGCATCGTCTCCGTCGACCAGAAGGAGCACGAGCAGATCTTCCCCAAGCCGGGCTGGGTCGAGCACAACGCCGCCGAGATCTGGACCAACGTCCAGGAAGTCGTGGCCGGGGCCATCGAGAAGGCGGGCATCACCCGCGACGACATCAAGGCCATCGGCATCACCAACCAGCGCGAGACCACCGTGCTGTGGGACAAGAACACCGGTGAGCCCGTCCACAACGCCATCGTCTGGCAGGACACCCGCACCGACGCGCTCTGCAAGGAGCTCGGTCGCAATGTCGGCCAGGACCGTTTCCGCCGCGAGACCGGCCTGCCGCTCGCGTCCTACTTCGCCGGTCCCAAGGCCCGCTGGCTGCTCGACAACGTCGAGGGCCTGCGCGAGCGCGCCGAGGCCGGGGACATCCTCTTCGGCACCATGGACTCCTGGGTCATCTGGAACCTGACGGGCGGTGTGAACGGCGGTCACCACGTCACCGACGTCACCAACGCCTCCCGCACCATGCTGATGAACCTGCACACCCTGGCGTGGGACGAGAAGATCGCCGAGTCCATCGGCGTCCCGCTGGCGATGCTCCCGGAGATCCGCTCCTCCGCCGAGGTCTACGGCGAGGTCACCGGCGGCCCGCTCGGCGAGCTGCTCGGCGGCATCCCGGTCGCCTCCGCGCTCGGCGACCAGCAGGCGGCCCTGTTCGGCCAGACCTGCTTCTCCGAGGGCGAGGCCAAGTCCACGTACGGCACCGGCACGTTCATGCTGATGAACACCGGTGACAAGATCATCAACTCGTACTCGGGCCTGCTCACCACGGTCGGCTACCGCATCGGCGACCAGGCTCCGGTCTACGCCCTCGAGGGCTCGATCGCCGTCACCGGTTCGCTGGTGCAGTGGATGCGCGACCAGATGGGCCTGATCAAGTCCGCCGCCGAGATCGAGACCCTCGCGTCCTCGGTCGAGGACAACGGCGGCGCCTACTTCGTACCGGCGTTCTCCGGTCTGTTCGCCCCGTACTGGCGTCCCGACGCCCGCGGTGTGATCGCCGGTCTGACCCGGTACGTCACCAAGGCGCACATCGCGCGCGCCGTCCTGGAGGCCACGGCCTGGCAGACCCGTGACGTCAGCGACGCCATGACGAAGGACTCCGGCGTCGAGCTCACGGCCCTCAAGGTCGACGGCGGCATGACCTCCAACAACCTGCTGATGCAGACCCTGGCCGACGTCCTGGACGCCCCCGTGGTGCGCCCGATGGTCGCCGAGACCACCTGCCTCGGCGCCGCCTACGCCGCCGGTCTCGCCGTCGGCTTCTGGACCAACACCGAGGACCTGCGCGCCAACTGGCGCCGGGCCGCGGAATGGACCCCGAACATGGACGCGGAGACCCGCGACCGTGAGTACAAGAGCTGGCTCAAGGCCGTCGACCGGACCATGGGCTGGCTCGAGGACGAGAACTGACGAGGAGTAAGAACCCGCAATGACCAGTCAGTCCACCCTGCAGACCGTGCCTGCCCTCGGTACGCACCCGGCCTCCGGCTCCAACCCGAGCCGCGCCGAGACCCGGGAGCAGCTCTCCAAGGCGACGTACGACCTTCTCGTGATCGGCGGCGGCATCCTGGGCATCTCCACCGCCTGGCACGCCGCGCAGTCCGGTCTGCGGGTGGCTCTGGTCGACGCCGGCGACTTCGCCGGCGCCACCTCCTCCGCCTCCTCCAAGCTGCTCCACGGCGGTCTGCGCTACCTGCAGACCGGCGCGGTGAAGCTGGTGGCGGAGAACCACTTCGAGCGCCGTGCGGTCTCCCGTCAGGTGGCCCCCCACCTGGCGAACCCGCTCACGTTCTACCTCCCCGTGTACAAGGGCGGGCCGCACGGCGCGGCGAAGCTCGGGGCGGGCGTCTTCGCCTACTCCGCGCTGTCGGCGTTCGGTGACGGCGTCGGCCACCTGCTCTCGCCGGCCAAGGCGCAGCAGGACGTGCCGGAGCTGCGCACCGAGAACCTCAAGGCCGTGGCCGTGTACGGCGACGACCAGATGAACGACGCGCGCATGGCGCTGATGACGGTCCGCGCGGCCGTCGAGGCGGGCGCCGTCGTGCTCAACCACGCGGAGGTGACCGGCCTGCGCTTCACCAAGGGCCGGGTCACGGGCGCGGACCTCAAGGACGGTACGAACGGCGCGGAGTTCGGCGTCAACGCGCACCTCGTCCTCAACGCCACCGGCCCCTGGGTCGACCACCTGCGCAAGATGGAGGACCCGAACGCGGCGCCGTCCATCCGCCTGTCCAAGGGCGCGCACCTGGTTCTCAAGCGCACCTCCCCCTGGAAGGCCGCGCTCGCCACCCCGATCGACAAGTACCGCATCACCTTCGCCCTCCCCTGGGAGGACATGCTGCTGCTCGGTACGACCGACGAGGAGTACGAGGGCGACCCGGCGGACGTCTCGGTCACCGAGAAGGACATAGCCCAGATCCTGGACGAGGCCGCGTTCTCCATCCGCGACCAGCAGCTCTCCCGTGATCTGATCACGTACTCCTTCGCCGGTCTGCGGGTGCTGCCCGGCGGCCCCGGCGACACCTCGAAGGCCAAGCGCGAGACGGTCGTCACGGAGGGCCGTGGCGGGATGCTGTCCGTCGCGGGCGGCAAGTGGACCACCTTCCGGCACATCGGCCGTACGGTCATGAAGAAGCTGGAGTCGCTGCCGGGCCGCCCGCTGGGCGAGGACTTCGAGCCGATCTCCGAGCTGCCGAAGAAGATGCCACTGCCGGGTGTCGCCAACCCGCGCGCGGTCGCCCACCGGCTGCTCGTCGACGGCCCGGCGCCCGGCCCCCGTATGGGCGCCGACACCGCCAAGCACCTGGCGACGCACTACGGTTCGCTGGCCTTCGACATCGCGCGCCTGGCGAACGAGAACCCGGAGCTCGGCGAGCGCGTCCACCCGGACGCCCCGGAGATCTGGGCGCAGGTCGTGTGGGCCCGCGACCACGAGTGGGCCGAGACGACGGACGACGTGTTGCGCCGCCGTACGACGCTGACGATCCGCGGGCTCGCCACGGACGAGGTCCGCGGCAAGGTGCAGGACCTGCTCGACAAGAAGTGACCATGAAGTGATCAGATCCTGAGCGGATGATCCGATCGACTTGAGGGGCGGCTCCCACGGGGGGAGCCGCCCTTTCCGCGTGCTCGGCCATGGCCGAGCACCCGTCAGCGCAGGAGTGCCTCGACGTCCTCGGGTGACGTCAACTCCGTGCGGCGCACGATCAGTTCACGCCCGAGGAGAAGGGCGCGCCGGGAGGCGGGCACCGGGTCCGGCAGGGTGGTGAGGTCGGTGAGGTGGGCGAAGCCGATGATGCGACGGACGATCTCCGCGCCGGCGAAGCCCAGGGACTCCGTCCAGACGCGGTCCAGGAAGCGGTCGAGGAAGGCGTCGTCGAAGAAGGTGTCGACACGGGTCGGCCACAGCCGGCGGAACTCCGCCCGGAACGCGTCCCAGGACAGCCGGAGTTGGTCGCCGTGGTCGCCCTCGACGCCGAGCGCGTCCGCGCGGGCCGCGGAGACGAGCGTGTTCGCCCAGTACAGGCCGAGGTCGAAGCCGATCGGCCCGACGAAGGAGAACTCGGGATCGAAGACCCGTACCACCGGGGCGCCCTCGCGCGTGCCGACCATGATGCTGCCGGTGTGCAGGTCGCCGTGGAGCAGGGCCTGCGCGCCGGTCATGAAGAGGTGGCGCAGTTCGGCGACCTCGGTGCGCAGTCGCGGGTCGGAGCGGAAGGCGGCGGCGAGGTCGTCGAGGCCGGGGTGCCAGTGGTTGTGCTCGTGCTCGAGGTAGGGCTCGCTGAGCACGACGTCCTCGGTGATCTTGCACAGCTCGGGGCTGACGGAGGCCGCGATCAGCGCCTTGCGCTCGGCGGAGGGCATGCCGAAGTCGCTGGTGGAGAAGGAGAGCTGGGCGACGAACTCGCCGATGCGGCGGGAGGTGTCCGGGCCGTAGGTGCCGCCCTCGTTGAGGATCGTGCGCAGCACCTCCAGGTCGGACATGTCCTCCATGACGAGGGCGTAGTTGTCGGAGTCGTAGCCGTGGATCGCCGGGATCTTGTCCGGGGCGACCTTGGCGACCTGCTCGTAGGCGCGGGCCTCGGCGTCGGCACGCTCGGGGCTCATCGGCCAGGAGGGGCCCGCGACCCGCACCCAGGGCAGGGCCTGCTTGACGGCGAGGCCCCGGGTGCCGTCGGTGGCGGTGACGAGGAAGACGCGGTTCATGTTGCCGTCGGAGACCTCGCGGACCTCCGGCTCGTCGGTGCCCCAGTGGCCGCGCTCACGCAGATAGCCGGCGACGTCCTCGGTCTCCAGGATGCGGTAGCCCATCGACTCGTAACTCCCTTATGCGGTGCGGCGCTTGGACAGGGTGAAGCTGAAGACCAGGGCGAGGATGAGGACCGCGCCCTCGACGACGTCCTGCGTGTAGTACGGCAGTCCCTCGATGGTCAGACCCGTGGTGATGATCCCGATCAGGACGGCACCGAGGGCCGTGCCCCAGACGTTGGGGCGGCCCCGGCCGAGGACGGAGGTGCCGACGAGGGCGACGGCGACGGCTTCGAGCAGCTGGGAGGTACCGGCGGAGACATCCCCCTGGCCGATGCGGGAGGCCAGGATCAGGCCGCCGATGGAGGCGAGGACGCCGGAGAGGACGTAGGCGAGCGCCCGGTACGCGCCGACGCGGATGCCGGCCAGCCGCGAGGCCTCGGGGTTGGCGCCGATCGCGTACAGCACGCGCCCCCAGCGGGTGCGGGCCAGGAACACCCAGGCGACGACGGTCAGCGCGCCGAAGATCAGCACCGAGCCGGGTACGCCGAGGAAGGTGCCGCGGTCGATGCGCAGGAAGCCCTCGGTGAACCTGCCGGGCGCGGTGGTGCCGTCGGACTGGGTCATGCCGGGGGTGATGGACTGGCCGTCGACCAGGATGAGTTTGGTGCCCTGGATCACGAACATGGTGCCGAGCGTGGCGAGCATGTCGGGGATCTTGAGGACGACGATCAGCAGGGCGTTCAGCAATCCGGCCAGTGCGCCCGCGGCGACGACCGCGAGGATCGCCACCGTGCCGACCTGGTTGTAGGTGACCATCGTCTTCGCGGCGACCGTGACGCCGAGGCCGGCGACGGCGCCGACCGACATGTCCATTCCGCCGACGGCCATGGTGAGCGTGACGCCGAGGCCGAGGACGGCGGCGACGGAGACGTACCGGAGGGTGTCGAGGAGCGTCGCCGAGTCGCGGAAGGACGGCTCGCTGATCGCGAAGTACGCGAAGAGCGTGACGGTGACGAAGATGAAGCCGTACTTGATGACGGCGTTCTGGATCCGGTGGCCGACGGCGGGTGCGGACGGGGCCGCCGTCGGCACGGAGGTGCTCTGGGTGGTGGTCATGGCGTACTTCCTGGTGTGCCGGGCATCAGACGGACGCCGAGATGGTCTGGATCACGCGGTCGCGCTCCGCGTCTTCCCCGTACGCGTCGAGGCGGATCTCGCCCGCGGCCAGGACGACGACCCGGTCGGCGATCTCGAGGATCTCGTCGACGTCGGCGGACAGGACGAGGACGGCTGCCCCTTCGGTGGCCAGGGCGCGGGCGCGGCGGCCGATGTCGCGGCGGGCGCCGATGTCCACTCCTCGGAACGGCTCGTCCAGGATGAGGACGCGGGGGTTCTCGGCGAGCCAGCGGCCGACGACGACCTTCTGCTGGTTGCCGCCCGACAGCTCCTCGACGGTGCTGTGTTCATCCCGGGCGACGACACCGAGCCGCTCGATGGTGGCGCGGCCGAGCGCGTCCTCCTTGGAGCGGCTCACGAGTCCCACCGTGGAGAGCGACCTGAGGAACGGCAGGGAGATGTTCTGGGCCACCGACCAGCCGGGGACCAGCGCGTCCGTGTGCCGGTCCTCCGGGACCAGGTGGATGCCGGCGCGGATGGCGTCGGCCGGGCGGCGCGGCTCGTAGGGCTTGCCGTCCAGCTCGACGGCTCCCCCGGTGAAGGGTTCGGCGCCGAAGAGGCCGCGGGCCAGTTCGGTCTTGCCCGCGCCCAGCAGCCCGACGACGCCGGTGACTTCGCCGGCGCGCAGGTCGAGGTCCTGGGGCGGGTGGCCGGCCAGGAACGGAACGCCGCGCAGGGAGAGGACGACCTCGCCGTGTTCGCCTGTGTGCCGCGGCCGGGCGGTGGTCGTCTCCTGGGCCTGGGCGAGCATGGCACGCAGGGCGCTGTCCCAGTCGAAGGGCTTGACCTGGTCCTCGGTGAGACGGCCGTCCCGCAGGACGACCAGGCGGTCGGCGAGCGCGTCGATCTCGCCGAGGCGGTGGGAGACGTAGAGCACCGCGATGCCCTCCGACCGCATCCGCTCGACGAGCGCGAACAGGCGCTCCGCCTCCGCGGCGGAGAGTGCGGAGGTCGGCTCGTCGAGGACGAGGAGGCGGGGCCGGGTCGCCAGGGCCCGCGCCAGGATCAGCAACTGGCGGTCGGAGATGCCGAGTTCGGTGACGTCCCGCCTGAGCACGGCGTCGCTCCAGCCGAGGTCGAGGGCCGACTGGATCTCACGGGCGCGGGCCAGCAGCCGGCGTCCGCCCAGGAAGGGGTTGCCGCGCGTCTGGGCCAGCTCCTCGAAGACCAGGTTCTCGGCGACCGAGAGGCCGGGCACGATGCCCTCGCCGATGCGCTGGTGCACCGTCTGGATGCCCAACTGGCGTGCGGCGAGCGGGGAGTGGAGCGCGGCGGGCACGCCGTTCACGCTCACCTCGCCGCCGTGCTCCGTGTGCACGCCGGACAGGATCTTGATGAGGGTGGACTTGCCCGCGCCGTTCGCGCCGAGCAGCGCGACGACGCTGCCCGGCGCGATGTCGAGGGAGACGGAGGCGAGCACCGTCTTGCCCCCGAAGGCCATGCTGACGTCGCGGAGGGCGACCGCCGCGCTCTCCACCGGAGCGTCAGTGGGCGACATTGGGGATCCAGTCCGCGGTGCTGACCTTGGAGAGGTTCAGCGCGGGCAGCGCCGTGCGCAGCTGGTCCATGTTCTCGATCTTGTTCTGCTTCAGGAAGTCCTGGGTGATGGCGACGGCCGGGAACTCGACCGACGTGGTGTTCAGTTGACCGGCCAGTTCCAGGGCGGCCGTACGGACGACCGCGGCGCCGACCGCGGACGGGTCGGTGCCCGCCGTGGCGACCCACGGGCTGTCCTTGGCGGTCATGTTCTGGATGTCGGCGTTGGAGACGTCCGCGCCGAAGACCTTCACCTTGCCCTGGAGCTTCTTGTTCTGGACGGCGAGGACGGTGCCCTTGGCGAGCTCGTCGTAGGGGGCGAAGACGCCGGTCACGTCGGAGTTCTGGGTGAGCGCGGCGGACACCAGGGGAACGTTGTCGGTGGCGGTGGAGTCGGTGACCTTGCCGACCTTGAACGCCTGCTTCCAGCCATGGGCGTCGGCGGTCTTCTTCCAGACGCTGTCGCGCTTGTCGAGGGCGGCGTACCCGGCGACGTTGACGTAACCGACCTTGGCCTTCTTGCCGAGGTCCTTCGCCATGACGTCGAGCACGGCCTGCGCCATGCTCGCGTCGTCCTGCTTGGTGCTGACGACGCTCTTGTTGGTGGTCTCGACGTCGTAGACGACGACCTTGATGCCCTTCTTCACCGCCTGGTCGATCTCGGGCTGGATCGTGGCCGGGAAGCCGTGGTCGACGACGATGGCCTGCGCGCCGGAGTTGATGGCCGAGGACAGGTCGGTGGCCTGCTTGGCGTTGTCGGCCTGGGCGTCGTACACGGTCAGGTCGATGCCGAGGGCCTTGGCCTGCGCCTTGGCGCCGTTGCCCCACTGCTCGAAGTAGTCGCCGGCGCCGCTCTGCCGGACCAGGGCCACCTTCACGTTGCCCTTGCTGAACGGCGCGGGCTTCTTGCCGGTCGCGGCGGCGGCCGAGGCGGCCTGGTCGCCGGTGCTCCGCGAGGCGTTGGAGGACTGGGAGCAGCCCGCGAGGAAGAGCGCGGAGACGGAAGCGAGCGACAGCGCGGCGAGCGGGACGCGGGTGCGGGCGGTACGGGACATGAGGGCTCCAGGGCTGGGAAAGCAGAAGTGAGCGGGGCGAAGAGGGAGTGCCGGTCCGGAGCGCCGGGGAGAAGACATGCCGGGGCGGCATACGTCTCGTACACGGGCGTGCGCCTCGGGTTCACGGGGAACGCACCGAGGGCGGGGCGTGGTTGAGCGCTCCGGGGGGAGGTCAGCGACAGCGGGCTGTGGTCGACCGGAGCAAGTCCACGTACAGCCGCCGCACGAGCAGCAGCGTCTTCATAGGCAGATCATGTGAACGTTTCCAGCCAGCCGTCAAAGAATTGGACGTCGTTTCTCAGTATGTGGAACGACCGCTTCGTCGCACTCGGCCGATCACCGGGCGGGAGTTACCATCGCCGGACGACGTTGGACAGTGAGGCTTCCGATGACGACACCATGCGCGACAGCGACGCACCGCTGCACCGGCGCGGCATGTCGCGGCTGACCACCGGCTCTCCCGCCTCCTGCACGCCGCCCTCCTCATCCTCGGGCCGGGCACCGATGCCAGTCTCGGTATCCGGACACCCCATCCACCCCTTGGAGTTTCTCCCATGACCCTGCTGACGACGTGGCCCGAGTCCGGACCCGAGACGCTGGTGCGCCGCACCTCCGACCCGGCCGAGATCGCCGCCGCGCTCGCGCCGATCGGTGTGCGCTACGAGCAGTGGCCGGTCCGCGAGGACGTGCCCGCGGACGCGGACAGCGACACGGTGTTCGCCGCGTACGGTGCCGAGATCGAGAAGCTGAACGCGGAGGAGGGCTTCACGACGGTCGACGTCCTCGGACTGCACCCGAGCGACGACCCCGAGTACCCGGTCAAGGCGAAGGCCGCGCGCGCGAAGTTCCTCCAGGAGCACACGCACGACGACGATGACGAGGTGCGCTTCTTCGTCTCGGGGTCGGGGATCTTCTACCTGCACGTCGGCGGCGAGGTGCACGCCGTGCTGTGCGAGAAGGGCGACCTGCTGGGCGTGCCGCGCGGTACGACGCACTGGTTCGACATGGGTACGTCGCCGTCGTTCACCGCGATCCGGTTCTTCCACGAGGAGGACGGCTGGGTCGGGAACTTCACCGGTGACCGGATCGCGGACCGCTTCCCGGACTTCGACACGATCGACGCGGGGTACCAGCGGGACCGGGCCACGGCGTGACGCTCCGGTTCGACGTGGACGCCGTGGTGCTCGACATCGAGGGCACCACGAGCGCCACGGGGTTCGTCGTGGACGTGCTGTACCCGTACTCCCGCTCTCGATTCGGAGCACTGCTCTCGGAGCGGAGCGGTGATCCGGCGGTGGCACGGGCGACCGCGCAGGTGCGGGAGTTGATCGCGGAGCCCGACGCGGACGCCGCCCGCGTCGAGAAGGCCCTGAACGGCTGGCTCGACGAGGACCGCAAGGCCACCCCGCTCAAGACGCTCCAGGGCATCATCTGGTCCGAGGGCTTCGCGCGCGGCGACCTCGTCTCGCACTTCTACGAGGACGTCGTCCCGGCGCTGCGCGCCTGGCACGCGGCGGGCGTACGGCTGCACGTGTACTCGTCGGGGTCCGTGGCGGCGCAGCGGGCGTGGTTCCGGTCCAGCCCCGAGGGCGATCTGCTGCCGCTCGTCGAGGGGTTGTACGACACGGAGAACGCGGGGCCCAAGCAGGAGCCGGCGTCGTACGAGACGATCGCGGCGGCGCTGGGCACCGCGCCCGACCGGCTGCTCTTCCTCTCCGACCGGCCGGGCGAGCTGGACGCGGCGCGGGCGGCCGGATGGCGGACCGTGGGGGTACGCCGCCCCGGGGAGCCGTACTACGAGCAGGGCGTCGGCGATCACCCGCAGGCGGGGACGTTCGACGAGATCACCATCACGAGGAGCACCACATGACCGCCGAGACGCCGGCCCTCGACCTCAAGGAGGCGGGCGCGGTCCTGGCCGCCGAGTCGGCCCGCTTCGCCTCCTTCGGCTGGATGCGCGGCACGTCCGGCAACCTGTCCGTCGTCCTGAGCCGGGACCCGCTGCGGCTCGCCGTCACCGCGAGCGGGCACGACAAGGGCGAACTCACGCCCGACGACGTGGTGCTGGTGGACGGCGCGGGTGCGGCGGTCGCGGGCGGGAAGCCCTCGGCGGAGGCCGAACTGCACGCGCGTGTGGCCGCGCTCACGGGTGCGGGGGCGGTCGTCCACGTCCATACGGTCGCGTCCGTGGCGATGGGACGCCGGGAGCCCGGGGGCATCGTGTTCCGGGACCTGGAGATGCTCAAGGGCGTCGGCCTGCCCGCCCACGACGTCGAGGTCACCCTCCCCGTCATCGCCAACAGCCAGGACATGAAGGTCCTGGGCGACCGCCTGGAAGCGGCCCGCGACCCCCGCATGCCGGCGGTCGTCGTGGCAGGCCACGGGCTGTACGTCTGGGGCACGGACCCACGCCGGGCCCGCCATCACACCGAAGTGGTGGAGTGGCTGCTGGAGTTGGAACTGACGGGCCGCTGAGTCACTGCGGCGGGTGGACCCACCCGGGATGAGAGCACCGTGTGAGTCCGCCCCCGCCGACTAGCGCAGGTGGTGGGCCGGGAGTTCGCCCGCCGATATCTCCAGCACCCCGCGTTCGGTCACCAGGCCCGTCACCAGGCGGCCCGGGGTGACGTCGAAGGCCGGGTTGTGGCCTCGGGACTCCGCCGGCGCCGTTCGTACGCCCGACCACTCCAGTACCTCGTCCTCGCCGCGGAGTTCGATGTGGATGTCGGCGCCCCTGGCCGTGGTCAGGTCGACCGTCGTGGTGGGGGCGGCCACCAGGAACGGGATTCCGGCGTCCGCGCAGGCGAGGGCGATTCCGACCGTGCCCACCTTGTTGGCCGTGTCGCCGTTGGCGGCGATGCGGTCGGCGCCGACGACCGCCGCGTCGACCTCGCCCCTCAGAATCGTTCCCGCGGCGGCGCCGTCGGCCTGGACGTAGTGCGGTATGCCCTCCTGGACGAGTTCCCAGGCGGTGAGGCGGGAGCCCTGGAGGAGGGGACGCGTCTCGTCGGCGTAGACGACCTCGACCAGGCCGCGCGCGTGCAGTTCACGGATGACGCCGAGCGCCGTGCCCCAGCCGGCGGTGGCGAGCGCACCGGTGTTGCAGTGCGTGAGCACCCGCAGCGGCCGGTCCACCCCGACCTTCTTGAGCAGCCAGTCCGCGCCGTACGCCCCCATCGCCCGGTTCGCCTCGACGTCCTCGCGCTGGACGGCCGCGGCCTCCGCGAGGACCGCGTCCAGTCCCTCGTCGAAGCGGGCCATCACCCGGTCGACGCACACCATGAGGTTCACCGCGGTCGGGCGCGCCGCACGGACGCGGGCCACGGCCGCCCGCGTCTCCTCGGCCGACCAGCCCTCGCGCTCCCCCTGCAACAGCGCGAGCGCCACCCCGTACGCCCCCGCCGCCCCGATCGCCGGCGCGCCCCGCACGACGAGCCGCTGGATGGCGTCCACCAGCCCGTCCACGTCATGGATCTCGCGGGTCTCGGTGCGGTGCGGCAGGATCGTCTGGTCGATGAGCGCGAGGCTGCTTCCGGTCCAGTCGACGGCGCGCAGTTCCTGGGGCATGGCGGGCACTCCTGATGTTCCGAACGTCCGCGACACCGTACAGGAGCCCGGGAAACGCTGACGTTTCTGTCCGTTCGGCCTGGTGACCCCACATAATGGCCCAAGACATCGGATGACTCAGCGACATCCGGAGTGACAGGGAGGTCGGCCATGGCAGTCACCGATGAGGCGATCGAGAAGATCAAGGGCATGATCGTCTCCGGCACGCTGCGCCCCGGCGACCGGCTTCCCAAGGAGAGCGAGCTCGCCGCCGACCTCGGCCTGTCCCGGAACTCCCTGCGGGAGGCGGTGCGCGCGCTCTCGCTGATCCGCATCCTGGACGTACGGCAGGGCGACGGCACGTACGTCACCAGCCTGGACCCCCAGCTCCTCCTGGAGGCGCTGAGCTTCGTCGTCGACTTCCACAGGGACGACACGGTGCTCGAGTTCCTCGCCGTGCGCCGGATCCTGGAGCCCGCCGCGACGGCGATGGCCGCCTCGAGGATCAGCGAGCAGCAACTGCACGCCCTGACCTCCCAGCTGGACGCGCTGGGCGCCGCCCCCTCGGTGGAGGAACTCGTCGCCTGCGACCTGGAGTTCCACCGGGGCATCGTGCAGAGCTCCGGGAACTCGGTCCTGTGCTCGCTGCTGGACGGCCTCTCGGGGCCCACCACCCGGGCCCGGATCTGGCGCGGCCTCACCCAGGAGGACGCGGTCAGCCGCACCCTGCACGAGCACCGGGCGATCCTGTCCGCCCTGCGGGACCGCGACGCGGAGGCGGCCCGCTCGTGGGCGACGGTGCACATCGCGAGCGTGGAGCAGTGGCTGCGCAGCACCCTGTAGAAACAGCTCGGATGACTCGGGGGGTGGTTCATGGTGGCGATCACGCGTGTTTCCGGCCCCTCGGCGGGGCAGTGATCCGTTCACTCCCCCGTGCAAGGGGGCTGCGGAGGCCCCCTTGGCACGCCGTAAGGTTGGGGCGTACGTAAGGGGCACGTCGGAAGGAGGCGCTGGGTGATCGAGCTCGAGGGGGTTCCCGAGCTGATCGACCCGGTCATGGTGGCCGCGTTCGAGGGCTGGAACGACGCCGGCGACGCCGCCTCCACCGCGGTCGCGCATCTCGACAAGGAGTGGAAGGGCGAGGTGTTCGCGGCGCTGGACGCCGAGGACTACTACGACTTCCAGGTGAACCGCCCCACGGTGTGGCTGGACGGCGGGGTCCGCAAGATCACCTGGCCGACCACGCGCCTGTCGGTGGTCCGGGTCGGCGGCGAGAAGCCGCGCGACCTCGTGCTGGTCCGGGGGATCGAGCCGTCGATGCGGTGGCGCTCGTTCTGCAACGAACTGCTCGGCTTCGCGCACGAGCTGGGTGTGGAGCTGGTGGTGATCCTGGGCGCACTGCTCGGTGACACCCCGCACACACGTCCGGTGCCGGTGAGCGGGGTCACCTCAGACCCGGACCTGGCCCGCACGATGGACCTGGAGGAGACCAAGTACGAGGGCCCCACGGGCATCGTCGGCATCCTCCAGGAGGCGTGCACGCACGCGGGCGTACCGGCGGTGTCACTGTGGGCGGCCGTACCGCACTATGTGTCGCAGCCGCCGAACCCGAAGGCGACGCTGGCGCTCCTCAACCGCCTGGAGGACCTGATCGACCTGCGGATCCCGCTGGGCGAACTGCCCGAGGACGCGCGCGCCTGGCAGCTGGGCGTGGACCAGCTGGCCGCCGAGGACAGCGAGGTCGCCGAGTACGTGCAGACGCTGGAGGAGGCCCGGGACACCGCGGAGCTGCCGGAGGCGTCGGGCGAGGCGATCGCGCGCGAGTTCGAGCGCTATCTGCGGCGGCGGGACGGCGGCGGTCCTGCGGGCCCGGCCCCCGGCGGACATGCCACGGCCGACGGCAGCGACAGCTCCTCGTATCTGCGGGACAACCCCGGCGGTCGTCCGAAGCCTCCCAAGCCCCCGCGGCCGGAGACCGGCACCGAGGACGAGGACTCCCCGGAGGACTGAGCGGACGGATCGGGCCGGGCGGAAGCCGGGCCGACGGAAGGGGCGGTGCGCGTCTGGCGCACCGCCCCTCCGCGTTCAGCGCCCCGCGGTCTCCACGCGTCAGCGTGCGACGGCGATCACGTCGTACGGGGTGTCCGGCGTCGGCGTGGTCGTGAACCGGGCGTTGGGCAGGTACAGGCGGTCCCCGTACGCGGCCACGGTGGTCGGCACGTCGAGGTCCGGGTCGGTGAGGCGGCGCCGGAAGACGCCGCTGCGCCCGTCGGGCGAGAGCCGGAAGACGTCGATCGCGTTCTGCATGTTCTGCACCACGTACAGCGTCCGCCCGGTGAGCAGCAGCCCGTCGCCGTTGACGAGGGGCGCCGCGTCGCCGAGGTCGACGAGCCGGGTGACTCCGGTCCTCGGGTCGACCCGGTGCAGGCCGCCGGCCCCGGTCTGCACGACGAGCAGGGCGGCACCGTCCGGGGTCCGTGTGATCCCGTTGGCGTTGATCGTGGCGCCGGGCACCTGGCTCCAGTCGCCGCTCAGGGGGAGCCGTACGACGTCGGCCGCGTCCGGCAGGGCGCCGCCCGGGCCGAGTGGCAGCGCGTACAGCGTGGGCTGGTAGGAGTCCGTGAACCAGACCGCGCGGGGGTCAGGACCACGTCGTTGGCGAAGGTCTCGGGCTCCGTGGCGAGGACGTACGACGCGAGTTCGGCGCCGGTACGGGCGTCCACCACGCGGGCGCCCGTACCGACCGTGGCGATGAACAGCCGCCCCCTGCCGTCGAGTTTGAGCCCGGCCGCCGCCGTACCCGGCCCGGGGGCGATGGTCCGGCCCTGTCCGGTGCGCAGATCGGCGCGGTAGACCGAACCGTCGGCGATGGATCCGAGGTAGGCGTACGGGCCGCCGCCGATGGTGATGCCCTCCGGGCGGATGCCGTTCGGCAGATGGATGACGGCGGGTAACGAGGTCTCCGCTGCCCAGGCCGGGCCGGCCGAGGACCCGGCGAGCGCGGCGCCGGCGGTCGCGGCACCGGCGGTGAGCAGTCCTCGGCGGCTGAGACGGCCTGGGAACGAACGGTGCGTGGATGTCACGGTGCGTCCTTCCGGGCGGGACCGGGAGTTGACCGGTCCGGCGATCAACTGTCCCTGCCACCCCACCACATGACCCCTGACTCCGCAGTCTTTGGCCGGTTTGCTGCGTGACATCTGTTTCAGGACGGATTGCACAGGTTTCCCCATTCAACTTGTTTTCAAACCGAGTTGGCGAAGCCGGGGTGGACGAGTCGCCGTCGGCGTGCCAGGTTGTGCCCCGAAGGCGCGGCCCGGGGACGGGACTTGGCAACACCCGCAGAACCGAACCGAGAGGAGCGGTACGCGATGACCGACCAGGTACAGCCGACGCAGGGCCCGGGAACGGCCGGGCCGGGACCCGACGGAGCGGGGTTCACCTACCGGGGAGCCGAGCAGGAGCTGATCGTCGTCGCACGCCCCGAGGCCCGGCTGCGCGCCGGGGCCGAGGGCGTCCGTTCGGCGGCGGGCTCGGACGTGTCGGCCCTCAACATGTTCCTCAGTGACGAACAGCTCGCCCTGGAGCCGCTGTTCGGCGGCGAGGAACGACTGCGGCAGTCCGAGGTGGCGGACGGCGGGGGCGGAAGCGACCTCGCGCTCTTCTACCGGGTGCGCGGCGTCGAGAGCCGCGCCCAGGAGCTGCGTTCACGGATCGCCGCGCTGCCGGAGATCGACACGGCGTACGTGAAGCCCGGCGCCGTCCCCGCCTCGGTGGGGTCGGTCGGGCGGAGCACGAACGGCTCGGCGAGCTCGGACGACGGCCGACGGACGAAGGAGGGGGCGCCCGTCACCCCGGACTTCACCAGCCGCCAGGGCTATCTGCGGCCGGCGCCCGAGGGCATCGACGCCCACTGGGCCTGGCAGCGGCCGGGCGGTACGGGCCAGGGCGTGACGGTGATCGATGTGGAGGGGGCGTGGCAGCTCGGCCACGAGGACCTGGCCGCGAAGCTCGCGGGCGTGGTCGTCGGCACCCCGCTGACGGACCTCGCCTGGCGCAACCACGGCACCGCCGTCATCGGGGTGATCGGCGGCGACCGCGACGAGCGCGGGATCACCGGCATCGCGCCGGACGCGGTGACCGCGGCCGCGTCGTTCCAGGGCATGGGCACGGCGGCCGCGATCCACGCGGCGGCCGACCGGCTGGGCCCCGGTGACATCATCCTGGTCGAACTGCACGCCCCAGGGCCGCGGTTCGACTTCGAGGAGCGCGACGACCAGCAGGGTTACATCGCGATCGAGTGGTGGCCGGACAACTTCGCGGCCATCCGGTACGCGACCGCCAAGGGGGTACTCGTCGTGGCGGCCGCGGGCAACGGCGCCGAGTCGCTCGACGACGCGGTGTACGAGCGGCGCCCCGCCGAGTTCCCCGCGTGGTGGCGCAACCCCTTCAACCCCGCCAACCCGTCCTCGGGCGCGGTACTGGTCGGCGCGGGCGCACCGCCGCCCGGCACGCACGGCCGCGACCACGGCCCGGACCGCTCCCGCCTCGCCTTCTCCAACTACGGGGCGCGGGTGGACGCGCAGGGCTGGGGGCGCGAGGTCACGACCACCGGCGGCTTCTGGGACCGGCCCGGCGACCTGCAGGGCGGTGCCGAGGAGATCGGCTGGTACACGGACACGTTCTCCGGGACCTCCTCCGCCTCCCCGGTGGTGGTCGGCGCCCTGGCCGCGCTGCAGGGCATGCTCAAGGCGGCGGCCCAGGAACCGATGTCCCCGGAGCGTGCCCGCGCGGTGCTGCGGGCCACCGGCTCCCCGCAGCAGGACGCGCCGGGCCGACCCGCCTCCCAGCGGATCGGCAACCGGCCGGACATCAAGGCGGCGGTCACCCGTCTGCTGCCGGAGGCGGTCGGCTCGGGCCAGGCCGAACGGTACTGGGACGAGCTGCTGCCGTACCCGCGCGAACTCCCGCCCAGGCTCCGGCTGTTCGTGGCCGGCGACTGGCGCAACCTCGACAACCCCTCCCCCGAGATCCGTCAGGCGGTGCACTCCGCCTTCGCGGGCGGACGGCCCGACGTACGTGTCTGGTTCTCGGACGACGAGATCGTCGGCCTGGTGGTCACGGGCTGACGTGTCCGAGGGCGTAGCCGCAAGTCAACGATTCGATGATTCACGGAAGGTGGCACCCGTATGAGCACCACCCCGCAGATGAGTCAGCAGCAAGGACACCAGCAGGGCATCCAGCAAGGCATCCAGCTGGGGCAGCAGGGACCGAGCACGGCGCCGCCCCAGCAGTTCGGACAGCAGCAGCCCATGGCGTTCGGACAGCAGATGCAGCAGCCGTTCGGCCAGCTGCAGAACCCGCAACTCCAGCACCCGCAGCAGCAGAACCCGCTGCACCAGAACCCGCAACCGCTGATCCCGCAGCAGCAGATTCCGCAGCACCTCCAGCAGCAGCTTCAGCAGATGGGGCAGCAGCAGCCGTTCCAGCAGCTGCTCCAGCAGCTCGGCGGGCAGCAGCAACAGCAGCAGGCACAGGTCCTGACGAGCGGGATCGCCCAGCACTTCTGGGACGTGGTCACCCCGCTCCCGGGCCAGCCGTCGATCCTCTACCTGTTCATCGACAACGCCTGGCGCCCCCTGGTGAACCCCAACCAGGTCACCCACGACGAGGTCCAGCAGGCCTTCGCCTACGGGCAGCAGGTCATCGGCCTCTACGACGCCAACAGCAGCGCCGTACAGGCCGTCATCGTGAACAAGTGACGCTCTGAGAGAGATCTGAGAGAAGGGGCGCCGGGCGGTACGACCGCCCGGCGCCCCACACGTGTACGGGAGGAACTACAGGGCCACGCCCAGGAGGGCGTCCACGGCACGCGAGACGACGCCGGGGGCGCCCTCGTCCGTACCGCCCGTCTCGCGCTGGAGCGCCGCCCAGCGGTCGACCGCGGCGAGCGCGGCCGGTGCGTCCAGGTCGTTCGCGAGGGCCTCGCGGATCTCCTCGACCAGCGCCTCGGCGGACGGCCCGTCGGGACGCGACACCGCCGCCCGCCAGTTCTCCAGACGGGCGACCGCGTCCGTGAGGACGGTGTCCGTCCACTCCCAGTCGGCGCGGTAGTGGTGCGCGAGGAGGGCGAGGCGGATGGCGGCCGGGTCGACGCCGTCGCGCCGGAGCTTCGACACGAAGACGAGGTTGCCCTTGGACTTCGACATCTTCTCGCCGTCGAGGGCGACCATGCCGGCGTGCACGTACGCCTTGGCCATCGGGAACTCGCCGGTGAGCACCTGGGCGTGCGAGGCGCCCATCTCGTGGTGCGGGAAGGCGAGGTCGGAGCCGCCGCCCTGGACGTCGAAGCCCATCCCGAGGTGGTCGAGGGCGATGGCGACGCACTCGATGTGCCAGCCGGGCCGGCCGCGGCCGAGCGAGCCGCCGTCCCAGCTGGGCTCCCCCTCCCGCGCCGCCATCCAGAGCATCGGGTCGAGCGGGTTCTTCTTGCCCGGACGGTCCGGGTCACCGCCCCGCTCGGCGGAGAGCAGGCGCATGGCGGCGGCGTCCAGGTTGGACACCTTGCCGAAGTTGGGGTCGGACTCGACGGAGAAGTAGACGTCCCCTTCGAGTTCGTACGCCGCGCCCGCGTCCCGCAGCCGCTCGACGAGCGGCACGATGCCGGGTATCGCCTCGACGGCGCCTATGTAGTGCCGCGGCGGCAGCATCCGCAGGGCGGTCATGTCCTCACGGAAGAGGGCGGTCTCCTTCTCGGCGAGTCCTACCCAGTCGACGCCGTCGCGCTCCGCCCGCTCCAGGAGCGGGTCGTCGACGTCGGTCACGTTCTGGACGTAGTGAACCTGCCGCTTGGTGTCGAGCCACACGCGCTGAACGAGGTCGAACGCGTTGTAGGTCGCCGCGTGACCCATGTGGGTCGCGTCGTACGGCGTGATGCCGCAGACGTAGATACGGGCGACGGGACCGGGGTCGAGTGTGACGGGGCCGCCGGTCGCGGTGTCGTGGATCCGGAGGTCGCGGCCCTCACCAGGCAGGGCGGGGACCTCAGAAGCGGGCCAGGCATGCATGTCATGAGCCTAACCGGACGGAACTTCCGTATACGAACCGGACCAGCCCTGATGACGCGGAAGGCCCTCTTGCGCGACGCCCGACGGTGTGCGTCATCCGGTCCTACGGGGGTGAGGGCGCCGTACGACGGCACAACCCACCGCGCACACCGCCGAGGACGGCGATCCGCCCCCCTCACATGCGCCGTGAGCGAGAACGTGAGCCGCCGGGCCCGCGCCCCACCCCACGGGCGTGTGCGCCGCCGGGACCGGCTACGCGCGAGGCGGTGAGTGTCGCACGTCACGTGCCGCGGACCGGACGCCACCCGTCAGCCAGAGCCGACCGCGCCCGAATCCGGGCGCGGCAACGGGCGCCCAGCACCAACCGGGGGTGCCGGATTTCGTGGGACCCGGTCGGCGCACTCGGTGTGGGCCGGGCGGGCCCGGCTCCTGGACGGGCGAGGGTGTTTACACCGGTGGCCAGGGGATCGCCGGCCACTCCCCGCTCGGCTCCGGGTGTTTTCCCGAGGCGAGCATCGCCTCGACACGCGCGCGTGTGGCGTCGATTTCGGTGGTGGTGATGAGTTCGGCCAACCGGGTGGCGAGCGGCGCGCCCGGCGCCAGACCGTCCCGCAGGGCGGTGAGGACCTCGACCGCCTCCGGCGTCAGCGACTCCCCCGCCCAGCCCCACAGCAGCGTGCGCAGCTTGTTCTCGGCGTTGAAGGTGACCCCGTGGTCGATGCCGTACAACCGCCCCTCACCGGCGGGCAGCAGATGCCCTCCCTTGCGGTCGGCGTTGTTGATCACGGCGTCGAGCACGGCGAGCCGCCGCAGCCGCACGTCGTCGGCGTGCACGAGCAGCGCCGTCTCTCCCTCGCCGACCTCGGCGAAGCCGATCGCCTTCCAGCCCGCCGCGGGCTCCTCGGCCTCCACCAGGGCCAGCAGCCCGTCCCCGTCGGCCTCCGGCAGGGCCTCGACCCACAGCTGGCACATGCCCTCGCCGTAGGGTCCGTCGCGCAGCACGGTGGTGGGCACCAGCCCCCAGCCCGTGGCCTCGGAGACCTCGTACGCGGCCACCTCACGCTGGGCGAGGGTCCCGTCGGGGAAGTCCCACAGGGGCCGCTCCCCGGCGATCGGTTTGTAGACGCAGAACGCGTCCCTGCCCTCGTACGAAACGGAGCAGTACAGCACCGCGTTCGAGGCCTCACGGATCCGTCCGCGCACCTTCAGCTCGCCCAGGGCGAGCAGCTCGGCCGTGGTCACGCTCCGCGGCGGTATCCGTTCTGGCGCGGACATACGTGTCCTTCCGGGTCGAGCGGGAGGCTGCACAGCGGGCAGGGCGGCCTGCCCGCGTTGACGACGTCGAGGGCGCGCTTGGCGAAGGCCCTGGCCTGCGCGCCGGTGAGCCGGACGCGGAGCATCGGCGGGCCGTTCTCCTCGTCCTGGAGCAACCTTTCCTCGGCCTCGGCGAGGTCCTCGTCGGTGTCGGCGTCGAGCTCCACGAGGGCCTGCGCCTCGACGATCATGCGCTGTTCGTCACCGTCCCAGGCCAGCGCCATCGTGCCGACCCGGAACTCCTCCTCCACCGGGGTGTCGAGAGGGGCGGTGTCGGAGACCTCGGCGGGGGCCATGGCCGGGACGGGTGCGCTGCCGCCGGTGCGCCGTACGACCTCGTCGAGGAGCTCGTCCATACGTTCGGCGAGCGCGGCGACCTGGGTCTTCTCCAGGGCGACGCTGGTCACCCTGGGGCCTGAGGAGGCCTGCAGGAAGAAGGTACGGCGCCCGGGCAACCCGACCGTACCGGCCACGAAACGGTCCGGGGGGTCGTAGAGGAACACCTGACGGGACACGTCCTGTCTCCATTGGAATCGGCATGTGGACCGGCTGACTGCCTCGGCCCTCATCGGCTGCTGACAACTTGCTGACAACTACTGCGCTGCTTCGACCGCTTCACCCTACTGCGGCCGACGATCACGGTGCGCCCGCACCGCCACCGACCGGGGCGTCCCCGCTGGGGGGCTCCTCCCGCGGCGCCAGGGAGGCGAGGTCGCCGGTGTCCCCGAGGCGCACGAGGAAGGGACGCAGTCGTGTGTAACGGATCGCGGTGATGGAACACGGTTCTACAGAGATCCGCTGGAAGAGGTCGAGATGAAGTCCGAGTGCGTCCGCGACAAGGGATTTGATGATGTCGCCGTGCGAGCACATGACGTAGACGGCGTCGCCGCCGTGGTCGCGCTCCACGCGCGCGTTCCACTCGCGCACCGCTTCGGCGGCCCGCGTCTGCATCGCCCGCATCGATTCTCCGCCGGGGAACGCGGCCGCGGACGGATGCGCCTGTACGACCTCCATCAGCGGCTCGTCCTTCAGCTCGGCGAGCTTGCGGCCGGACCAGTCGCCGTAGTGCGCCTCCCCGATCCGCTCGTCGGTGTGCACACGCAGCTCGGGGCGGGCGTCGAGCAGCGGCTGCACGGTCTCCTGGCAGCGCTGCAGGGGGCTGGTGACGACTTCGGAGATCGGCAGCGCGGCGAGCCGCCCGGGCAGCTCCGCGGCCTGCTGGGCGCCGCGCTCGTCGAGGGCGACGCCGGGCGTCCAGCCGGCGAGCAGCCCAGCGGTGTTGGCGGTCGAACGTCCGTGCCGTACGAGAATCAGGGTGGGCATGCGGCCCAGCGTAAACGGGTGACTCGGAGACCCGGAGGGGCCTGTGGACAACGGCAGCCGGAGTGCGGTGGCGGCCGGGTGACGGGAGAATACGCTCCGTGATCGTCGACTGCGCCATTTACCATCTCGGGCGCCGGACGGAGGGCCCCGAGGACCTCTCCGACGCCCTGGATCTGGCACGCGCCGAGGGCGACGCGTTCATCTGGATCGGGCTGTACGAGCCGACGGAGCAGGAGTTCGACCTCGTCACCGAGGAGTTCGGGCTGCACCCGCTGGCGGTCGAGGACGCCCTCAAGGCGCATCAGCGGCCCAAGCTGGAGATGTACGACGATTCGCTGTTCGTGGTCCTGAAGCCGGTCGCGTACGAGGCGGAGAGCGATGTCGTCACCACCGGTGAGGTGATGGTGTTCATCGGGGACGCCTTCGTGGTGACCGTCCGGCACGGCGAGTGCTCACCTCTCGCCCAGGTGCGCCGCCGACTGGAGGAGGACCCCGAGATGCTGCGGCACGGACCGACGGCGGTGCTCTACTCGATCGCCGACGCCACGGTCGACCACTACCTGGAGGTGGCGACCGAACTCCAGACGGACCTGGAGGGGCTGGAGGCGGAGGTCTTCTCGCCGAACGGCGGCGGTTCACGGCACACCGCGTCCAGGATCTACACGTTCAAGCGGCAGATCCTGGAGTTCCGGCGGGCCACGGTCCCCCTGACCGTTCCGCTGACCCGGCTCTCGGGCTCGGGCGCAGCCGGCACCCCCGTGCCGTTCGTGAACGAGAAGGCGCAGCCCTTCTTCCGCGACGTCAACGACCATCTGGCCCGTGTGAACGAGTCGGTGGAGGGCCTGGACCGGCTGGTCTCGGACATCCTCGCGGCGCATCTCGCGCAGATGAGCGTGCGCCAGAACGACGACATGCGGAAGATCTCGGCGTGGGCGGCCATGGCCGCGGTCCCCACGATGATCGCCGGCATCTACGGCATGAACTTCGACCACATGCCCGAGTTGCACTGGCTCTGGTCGTACCCGGTGGTGATCCTGGCGATGGTGGCGCTGGAATTCCTGCTGTACCACCTCTTCAAGCGGCGAGGCTGGCTGTGACGGGTCACGCCACCTCCGGTGCGGGGGGCGCGGGGCCGCCCAGGGCGTCGCGGTGTTCCGGCATCTTCAGGGACACCATGCGGCGCCAGCCCGCGGCGCGCTCGTAGGCGTAGACGGTGTGGATGGCCGCGGCGAGCGTCGCCTCCCTGGCCCTCGACCAGCCGAGAATGCCTCCCATGTGGACCATCACGGCGAGACTGACGTCCCGGTAGACGCGGATCTCGGCGAGCGCGCACGCGCGCAGCGTCCGCCGGATGGCCGGGCCGTGTCCGGCGGACGCGAAGCGGAGCAGTTCCTCGTGGCAGTAGGCGAGGTGCCGGTCCTCGTCCTCGGAGATCATCCGGACCGCGCGACCGATGTCGGGATGGTCGGCGAAGTGCCTGAGCAGCAACTCCATCTGCTCGGAGGCACGCTGCTCGGTGACCCTGCTGTGGGCGAGGTAGGTGACGATGTCCAGAACGGTGAGTGGCTGCCGGCTCTTCAGTTTGTCGTGGGCGAGGCCGATCCCGTGCCGTTCCAGGAGCATCGTGTAGTCGGTGTCGGCCGGGACCTCGACCGGCGTGAGGCCGCGCTTGTTCATCAGGGCGTTGAAGATCCGCCCGTGCTTGTCCTCGTCGGCGCCGTGCCGGGTGATCTTCGGGGCGAGTTCGCGTGCGCTCGGCGGAACGAGGGCGGCGATGCGCGCGTTCTCCCAGCCACCCTGCGACTCCCCACTGGCGGCGATGGAGCAGAAGAGCCGGAACGACTCGTCGTTGTCGAGGATCTCCTGGAACAGGCTCTTGGCCGAAAGCATCGATGACACCCTTTCTGCAGGGTCCGCAGAAAACGAGTCAAATGGGATGCCGGGGGCCCGGCAACCGATGTGTCGGACAAATGCGCCGAACGAAGGATGACGGGGCGGGCCCTGGCGCGTAACCCAGGACACGCCCGCGCGTTGTTCCCCGTGACGGCCGTGGCGGGGAAGACCCCCCGAGCCCCCACCACGGCCGCAGAACTTCTTCCGTCCCTCCGGGGAGAGGGTTGCGGCGCGTTACGCCAGACCGGCCCGCTCCAGCGCGTCCGAACCGGCGCGCAGCGAGGCGATCCGGTCCTCCAGCGTGAAGCCGGCCGGCGACAGCGTGAGCGTGGTGACGCCCGCCGCCGCGTAGGCCTTCATCCGCTCGGCGATGCGGTCCACGGAGCCGAGCAGGGTGGTCTGGTCGATCAGCGTGTGCGGAACGGCGGCGGCCGCGCCCTCCTTGTCGCCGGACAGGTACTTGTCCTGGATCTCGGCGGCCTCCTTCTCGTACCCCATGCGCTGGGCGAGCTGGTTGTAGAAGTTCTGCTTGCGGCTGCCCATGCCGCCGACGTACAGCGCGGTGTAGGGGCGGAACATGTCGGCGAGCGCCGTCACGTCCTTGTCGGCGCCGACGGCCAGCGGCAGCGTCGGACAGACGTCGAAGCCCTCCATGGTCTTGCCGGCCTTCTCACGACCCGCGCGCAGATGGCGGAGCGCGGTGTCCTCGAGGTGCTCGGCCGAGGGGAAGATCAGCAGGGCGCCGTCGGCGATCTCGCCGGTCTGCTCCAGGTTCTTCGGGCCGATCGCGGCGATGTACAGCGGGATGTGCTCGCGCTGCGGGTGCACCGTCAGCTTGATCGGCTTGCCAGGACCGTCCGGCAGCGGCAGCGTCCAGTGCTCACCCTCGTACGACAGCCGCTCGCGGGTCATCGCCTTGCGTACGATCTCGACGTACTCGCGGGTGCGGGCCAGCGGCTTGTCGAACTTGACGCCGTACCAGCCCTCGGAGACCTGCGGCCCGGAGACGCCGAGGCCGAGGCGGAAGCGCCCGCCGGAGAGCGAGTCGAGCGTCGCGGCGGTCATCGCGGTCATCGCGGGCTGACGGGCCGGGATCTGGAAGATCGCCGAGCCGACGTCGATGCGCTCGGTCTTGGCGGCGACCCAGGTGAGCACGGTGGCCGCGTCCGAGCCGTAGGCCTCGGCGGCCCAGCACACCGCGTATCCCAGTCGGTCGGCCTCCTGGGCGACGGCGAGATTGTCCGCGTCCATTCCGCCGCCCCAGTAGCCGAGGTTGATCCCGAGCTGCATGGCCGATCCCCTTACCGATCAGTAACGTCCCTTGTGCCGCAGACCCTAGCTGTTCTGTCCACGGAGGTTGGTGACAGGTTTCACGGTGGGGTGATCTTGAACGAGTGAGGGCCTTCCGGGTTCGGTGTGGATTGCGACGTCTACACCGACCGAAAGGCCCTCGTGCTCCACCGTAATGCACCCCTGACCGAGACCGGACGCCTGCGTCTGGCCCGCTGCGTCGTAGAGGACGGCTGGACGCTGCGCCGGGCCGCCGAACGCTTCCAGGTCTCACCCACGACGGCTCAGCGATGGGCCGGCCGCTACCGCGAACTCGGCGAGGCAGGCATGGCCGACCGGTCCTCGCGCCCACACCGCAGCCCGCGCCGGACCCCGACCCGCACCGAACGCCGGATCATCAAGGTCCGCGTGCTGCGCCGCTGGGGACCGGCCCGCATCGCCTACCTCCTGGGCCTGAACCCGGCCACCGTCCACCGCGTCCTGACCCGCTACCGCCTGGCCCGGCTCACGCACCTGGACCGGGCCACCGGCCGGGTGATCCGCCGCTACGAGCGCGACCGCCCGGGCGAGCTGGTGCACGTCGACATCAAGAAGCTCGGCAACATCCCCGACGGCGGCGGACACAAGACCCTCGGACGCCAGGCGGGCCGCAAGACCCGCTCCGGCGCCGGCTACAGCTACCTCCACAACGCCGTCGACGACCACTCCCGCCTCGCCTACAGCGAGATCCTCACCGACGAGAAGAAGGAGACCGCCGTCGCCTTCTGGACCCGCGCCCACGCCTTCTTCACCCAGGCCGGGATCACCGTCGAACGCGTCCTGACCGACAACGGCTCCTGCTACAAATCGCACCTCTGGCGCAACTCCCTTGCAGAGTCGGGGATTTCACACAAACGCACCCGCCCCTACCGGCCCCAGACCAACGGGAAAGTGGAGAGGTTCAACCGAACCCTCCTCGACGAATGGGCCTACGCACAGCCCTACCGGAGCGAAGCCGAGCGACGCGAGGCATACCCCGTCTGGCTCCACACCTACAATCACCACCGCGGACACACCGCGCTCAAGGGCCAACCACCCGCCAGCCGCGTCCCCAACCTCACAGGTCAGTACACCTAGCGCGCTGGTGGGCGCGGTGGCAGGAACGGGTTCAGGTCTGATCATCCAGGTTGTCCACAGGGCCCCCACGAGGCGAGTTTTGGCCAGTAATCTCGGCGTCCATGGAGCAGAGGCATCTCGGCCGTACCGGCCTGCGTGTGTCCCGGATCGGACTCGGCACCCTCACGTGGGGGCGGGACACCGACGAGCACGACGCCGCGGAGCTGTTGAAGGTGTTCTGGGAAGCGGGCGGGAACCTCGTCGACACCGCCGATGTGTACGGGGACGGGGAGTCGGAGTACCTGCTCGGACAACTCATAGAAGGGCTCGTGCCGCGTCGCGACCTGGTCATTTCCACGAAGGCGGGCAGTGTGCCCGACCCGGACCGGCGGTTCGACGGCTCGCGCGGGCATCTCCTGTCGGCACTCGACGCCTCGCTTCAGCGCCTCGGCACGGACTACGTGGATCTGTGGCACGTCCACGCCTTCGACCCGGACACCCCGCTGGAGGAGACCCTCCAGGCGCTCGACCTCGCGGTCAGCAGCGGTCGCGCGCGGTACGCGGGGGTGTCCAACTTCTGCGGCTGGCAGCTCGCCAAGGCGGCGACCTGGCAGCTGGCGGCGCCCGGGACACGGACGCGGATCGCGAGTACGCAGATGGAGTACTCCCTGCTCCAGCGCGGCGTGGAGCGGGAGGTGCTGCCCGCGGCGCTCGACCTGGGCGTGGGCCTGCTGCCGTCCTCCCCGCTCGGGCGGGGGGTGCTCACCGGGAAGTACCGGGGCGGCACGCCGTCGGACTCCCGGGGCGGCTCGGAGCACCTCGCGCCGTTCGTCGCGCCGTACCTGGACGACACGGCGAGCGGCATCGTGGACGCGGTGACGACGGCGGCGGACGGCCTCGCGGTCACGCCGTTGCAGGTCGCCCTCGCCTGGGTCCGCGACCGGCCCGGTGTCGCCGCCCCGATCGTCGGCGCGCGCAACGCTCAGCAGCTCACGGCCGCCTTGTCAGTGGAGACCCTTAGTCTTCCTGACGAGATCTGCCGGGCGCTCGACGACGTGTCGGCACCGGTGCACCACTATCCCGATCACGACTGGAGCACGCTGTGAGCACGGAGCCCGAGACCACGGAGGAAGTGGAGCCGGGGACGCCGGGCGCGGGAGCGACCGCCGACCCGCAGGACGTGGACACGGATACGGACACGGATACAGACACGGCCGCGGTCACGGACGCGGTCGAGGGCGAGGGCGGCGCGGAAGCCGACGGCACGGCGGACGCCGCAAAGCTGTCCGAGGCAGCGGCCGAGTTGGCGGCGCAGCGGCTGGAGCGGGAGCGGATCGAACGGCGGAAGGCCGAGAAGCAGGGGCCGATCGCGGCCGGGACCAAGCTCAGCGGGACGGCCGCCGATCTGCTCGCGGCGGTGCGGGCCGTGGAAAGCGGCGAGAAGCCCGTGGCCACCGCGTTCCGTGAGCCCGAGCCGACGCCGCGCCGGGCGGTCGCCCCGGAGCCCGTGTCGCGCCCGCAGCCGGTGGCCGCCCCGGCCGAGGCCTCGGCGGCCCTCGCACCGGAAGCCGTCGCCGCCGTACGCGCAGTGCTGGACGAGGGCGGCGCCCCCGACACCCTCGCACCGGGGGCCCTCGCGGCACTCGGCGAGGGCGCTGACGACCAGTTGCGCGAGGACCCCTGGCAGTTGCTGCGGGTCGCCGGGGTGCGGCCCGAGCAGGCCGACGGGTTCGCCCGCGCTCTGCTCGGCGCGGAGTGCCACCCGGACGACGAGCGGCGCGGGCGGGCGGTCACCGTATGGCTCCTCGAGCAGGCGGCCCTCGCCGGGCACACCGCTCTCGACGCCCCGGCGCTCACCGCCGCGCTCGCCCAGCGCGCGGTGCCGGATCCGGACGCGGCCGTGCAGAGCGCCCTCGCGGAGGGCGACGCGCTCGTCTTCCAGGACGCCCTTGACACCGCGCCCCCGGCCCAGGAGGAGGGCGCCGAGGAGTCCGAGGAGCGCCCGGTCCGCGTCCTCATCGGCCTGGAGCGGTACGCGCTGGCCGAGGAGAGCCTCGCCGACGGACTGGCCCGGGTCATGAACTCCGTACCGAAGACGGACGGCTCCGCCGACGGATGGGAGCAGGCCGCCGCCTCGGCCACCCGCTCCGCCGCGGAGCTGATCCGGGCGGTCGCCGGCCACGGCCTGGTCCTGCACACCGGCGGGCACGCGTCCCAGGCCGAGGTGGCGGCGCTGCTGCACGCCGCGCGCGGTCTCGGCCTGCGCGGCTGGGCGGCCACCCACACGCCGAGCGGCCGCGACGACTGCACGGCCCAGATGGCGCGGTACGGCCTGCCGGCCGGCCCCTCGGGCGACGCCGGGGACGGGCCGGTCACCGGAGTCGCCACCGTCGCGGGGCTCCTCTCGGGCGCCGAGGGCCCGGGCCGGGACGCGGAAGGCGCCTTCGACCTGGACCTCCTGGTCGTCCTGGACGCACCGCAGCTGGACGTCGAGACGGCGGCGATGCTCGCCGAGTCGCTGCCGGACGGCGCACGGCTGGTGCTGAGCGGGGACCCGGGAGTGCTGTGGTCGGCGGGTCCGGGGCGGGTCTTCGCCGATCTGCTCGCCGCCC
The DNA here is from genome assembly GCF_007113425.2 of Streptomyces sp. RLB3-17. Taxonomy (NCBI): domain Bacteria; kingdom Bacillati; phylum Actinomycetota; class Actinomycetes; order Kitasatosporales; family Streptomycetaceae; genus Streptomyces; species Streptomyces sp. RLB3-17. Next base: position 2,930,047 of record NZ_CP041610.2, read on the forward strand.
GGGTGTGCCCGCAGGTGGCCTCGCGGACGCCGGACCCCGGCCCCGTCGGGGAGCTGGTCTCCGGGGTCGGCATCGGCGAGTTGAACCAGGTCGAGGCGCCCGGCAAGGAAGTCGTGATCGTCCCCGTGCGGGACGCCGGCGAGGCGGTGCACCGGACCGTGCAGCTGGTCGCGGACTCGGTGCCGCGCGCCATCGGCATCCCGGCCGAGCAGACGCAGGTGATCACCCCGGGGCACGGCGGCGCCGTCGGCACCCGCGCACTCAACAGCGCGCTCAAGGAGCGGCTGAACCCGGGCCCCGGCCGCTTCGGGGGCTTCGACCCCGGGGACCGCGTCGCCCACTCCCCCGCTCCGGGTCGTACGACGGTGGGGCACGTGGTGAAGGCCGACGCCGACGGGCTGCACCTGGAGTGCTCGGGTCTGCCCGTCGTCGTACCGAAGGAGCGGGTGGAGCAGTCCGTGCGGCACGGCTGGGCGCTCACGGCGCACCAGGCGGTCGGTCTGCGCTGGCCCGCCGCGGTCGTGGTGCTCCCCGGTGACGCCGCGGCGGCCCTGACCAGGCCTTGGGTCTACACGGCCTTCGGCCGGGCCGAGCGCCATCTGTCCGTGGTCCACGGGGTGGAGCAGGCCCTGCAGCGGGCCGTGGCCGAGGTCCCGCAGAAGCCGCGCACCACGCGCCTGCCCGCCCTGCTCAAGGCACAGGTCCCGGCGGCGGGCTGAGCCGCCCGCCCAGGGACACGGCTCCCGTACGCGGGAAGGTGGCGGCCACCGGGCTTCCGGTGACCGCCACCTTCCTGTGACGCGGCGCTCAGCGCACCCGCTTCCTGTGACGCGGCGCTCAGCGCTCCCGCGACGGCATGCTCAGGATCCCGTTGACGCGGTGCTCAGCGATCGGCGTCCAGCGGCTCCAGGTCCCCGTCCTCGTCCAGTTCGGAGTCCGGGGCGAGGTCGTCCTCCAGGTCGTCGTCGTCCGACTCGTCGTCGAAGACCGCGCTGACGTCGAAACGGCAGACCACGCGCTGCGGGTCGATCGCCTCGAAGGGGGTCTCGAGCCACTCGCCGGGGTCGGCCGGTTCGTCGGCGGCCGTGACCCAGAGTGTCGAGTCGCCCTCCTCCAGGCCGAACTCCTTGTGCCGAGAGGCGATCTCGTCCGGCTCGAACTCGCCGAACAGGACGCCCAGCGCCCCGTGCACCGTGCCGGACGCCGCGTCGAAGCCCGCGGCCGCGGTGGCCCCGTTCTCCTCCACGGCCTCCACCCGTTGAGCCTGCGCCAGCAGTCGCTGCGGCTCCACCACCGCGTAGTCCCGGCGGATCAGCACGCTCAGCGCGTTCGGCTCCTCGGGGCCGGTGTACGGCGGCAGCGTGTCGTCGCTGCCGGGGATCTCGAAGGGAGTGACCTCGTCATAACGGTCGTAGAGCAGCTCGTCGTACTCCTCGGCCGCGGCGGCCAGCTCGTTGAACGCCTCGTATACGGCCGGGTCGTCATCGCCCGACCTGCGCTCGACCGCGGCCAGGTGGCGGTCGAGTGCGGTCTTGACAGCCTCGGCGGCGGCGCGTACCTCGGCAGCGGTGGGCTGCACAGCATCAGACATAGTGCAGACGCTATCCGTACAGGGCCTCTGCCCGCACAATAGATGCGATGCCGGAATACGAATTTGTCGACGTGTACGTGCCGCGCGGGGTGTCCCGCAAGGAGACGACACGCCTGCTGACGGACCATGCGGAGTACGGACACTGGGAGTTGGACCGCCTCAGCCTGCACCCCGACGGCAGCCGCAAGGTGCGGCTGCGCCGGCGGATCATCCGCCAGGTGCGTGCCACGTGGTGAGCGGAAGCGGCTGAAACGGAGCGGGGCCCGCCCGTGCGGGCCCGCTCCGGCCGCTTCGCCACAGGGGATGCCTGTGGCGAAGCGATCACCCCTGCCCCGACCCCCGTTCCAGGCCCGGACACTTCTCTCTGTCCTGCCCGACTACGCGCCCGAGCGCGCCCGACGGTAGAGCACGGCGCCCGCCAGCAGCGCGCCCGCGCCCGCCGGGATCACCGCGCCGATCGGCAGGTCACTGCCGGTGTGGGCGAGCTGCGCCGCGGAGCTCTGCGGCTGGGAGACGTTCTGCGTCCCCGGGTGGTGGCGGTGCGAGCTGGGCGGCGTGCCCGGGGTTCCGGGGTGTCCGGGCGTACCCGGGTGTCCGGGGTTGCCGGGCTGGCCGGGGTGTCCGGGCTGCCCAGGGTGCCCCGGCTGGCCCGGGTAGCCGGGGTGTCCCGGGTGACCGGGGTGACCGGGGTGTCCCGGGTGACCGGGGTGTCCCGGGTGACCGGGCTGACCGGGGTGACCGCCGCCGGGCGGATAGTGGGTGTGGTCGCCGTGTCCGTTCGCGCAGTCGTTGCCCATCGCCGGGTTGCCGACTCCGACGACGTTCACGCTGTTGCCGCAGACGTTGACCGGCACGTCGATCGGCGCCTGGACGTGGTTGCCGGAGCCGACGCCGGGCGAGTCACTCGCGTGCCCACCGGCGTGGGAGCCGCCGCCCCCGTGCCCCCCGGCGGACGACCCACCGCCGCCGTCGTTGACGCACGTGTTGCCCATCGCCGGGTTGAGCAACCCGACGACGTTCACGGTATTGCCGCAGACGTTGACCGGCACGTGCACCGGTGCCTGCACCGTGTTGCCCGACAGCACGCCGGGCGAGTTGGAACTGACGCCGCTCGCACCCGAGTCGGCGTGTGCGTAGCCTCCGGTCGCGGCGAGTACGCCGGTCGCGGCCGCCACGGTCATCAGGCCCTTGCGGGTGACCTGTCGCATAGCTGAATTCCCTGCCTTAGTCCTTGGCTTGGACCCTCCGGAAAGCGCACGCATCCATCCCGTGCGTGCGCCGAAAGCCGGTCGGCCCCGGAGCGCATGGCGCACGCTCCGGGGCCGACGGGCTCAGACCCTCATGGGGTGAGGCACAACGTCACTTGTTGATGCAGGTGTTGCCGAAGGCGGGGTTCAGCAGCCCGATCACGGAGACCGTGTTGCCGCAGACGTTCACCGGGACGTGAACAGGCACCTGGATGACGTTGCCGGAGATGACGCCCGGGGAGTGCACAGCGGCACCCTGGGCACCCGAGTCGGCGACAGCCAGGCCCGCACCCGCGAGAACCAGACCACCAGTGGCAGCCGCAGCAGCGACGACCTTCTTGATCATTATTCCTCCTTGTAGGCAAATGCGATCCCCAAGTAGCGGATCACATCACCTGTAACGAGGAAGAAGTACTTGAGCTACGAGCTTATGGTCCCATTCACCCGTCCCGGGCGATCTCCGCACGTACGGGCGATTGCGGGCGTCAACGCGTCATGACGCCTCGATGAAGCGGTCGAGTACACGGACGCCGAACTTCAGCGCATCCACCGGCACCCGCTCGTCGACCCCGTGGAACATGCCCGCGAAGTCCAGCTCCGGCGGCAGCTTGAGCGGGGCGAAGCCGAAGCAGCGGATGCCGAGGTCGGCGAAGGACTTGGCGTCGGTGCCGGCCGAGAGCATGTAGGGCACGGCCCGCGCGATCGGGTCCTCGGCGGACAGCGCGGTCTGCATGGCGTCGACCAGCGCCCCGTCGAAGGTGGTCTCCAGCGCCTTGTCCGCGTGCACGTCCTCACGCTTGACCCTCGGTCCGAGAATCCGGTCCAGGTCGGCGAGGAACTCCTCCTCGTACCCCGGCAGGTAACGCCCGTCGACGTGCGCGGTCGCCTGCCCCGGAATCACGTTGACCTTGTATCCGGCACCGAGCTGGGTCGGGTTGGCGGTGTTCTGCAGCGAGGCGCCGATGAGCTTGGCGATGCCGCCGAGCTTGGCGAGCGTCTCGTCCATGTTCTCCGGGTCGAGCTCGGTGCCGAGCGCGTCGCCGAGCTCGTCGAGGAAGTGCCGCAGGGTCTTCGTCACCCGGACCGGGAACCTGTGCCGCCCGAGTCGCCCGACGGCCTCGGACAGCTCGGTGATCGCGTTGTCCTTGTGGATCATGGAACCGTGCCCGGCGGTGCCGTCCACGGTCAGCTTCATCCAGTGCATGCCCTTCTGGGCGGTCTCCACGAGATACAGCCGCAGCTTCTCGTTGACCGTGAAGGAGAACCCGCCGACCTCGCCGATCGCCTCGGTCACGCCCTCGAAGAGGTCGGGGTGCTTGTCGACGAGGTGCCGCGCGCCCCACGTACCGCCGGCCTCCTCGTCGGCGAGGAACGCGAGGACGATGTCACGCGGCGGCTTGCGCCCGCTGCGCATCCGGTCCCGGACGACCGCCAGCGTCATGGCGTCCATGTCCTTCATGTCGACCGCGCCGCGGCCCCACACCATCCCGTCCGCGATCTCGCCGGAGAAGGGGTGATGGGTCCAGTCCGCCGCGTTGGCCGGTACGACGTCGGTGTGGCCGTGGATGAGCAGCGCGGGGCGCGAGCGGTCCTCGCCCTCGATACGGGCCACGGTCGACGCGCGTCCCTTGTGCGACTCGAAGATCTGCGGCTCGAGCCCGACCTCGGCGAGCTTCTCGGCCACGTACTCCGCGGCCTTGCGCTCACCCGGTCCGGAGTGGTCCCCGTAGTTGCTGGTGTCGATCTGGATCAGCTCGCGACAGAGGTCCACGACCTCGTCCTCGCCAGAGACGCTCCTGGCCGTGTTCGACTCGCTCACGCTGCTTCCTCCCACTGTCACTGCTGGTGGTCCCCCCTCATCCTCTCCCCCACCCCCGCCTCGCCCCAAGGCCGGACCCGGCCCGTCACACGCCGTTCACGCGGCGACGGGGTGTGACCGGGGGCCCTCGAAAGCCTGGTAATGTTTCCTCTGTCGCCGCGAGGGAAACCCCGCGCGACAAACACCTTGTCCGGGTGGCGGAATGGCAGACGCGCTAGCTTGAGGTGCTAGTGCCCTTTATCGGGCGTGGGGGTTCAAGTCCCCCCTCGGACACACAGAGGAGTGAGGGCCGCGACCATCAGGTCGCGGCCCTCACTCGTTGTACGCATCGAGGCCCTCAACTCGTCGTGTTCGCCGCGTTACGCACAGATGTGGGGCAGATCTCGTCAGGATGACATACCCCCATGTCAGAGCACCGTCGCCACACCGGAATCAGCGGTTCCGGTGCCCTCGTACGGCCTCCTCGCATGGCTGATGACCAGGTACGCGACTAGCGTCGTACTAAAATTCAAGGCTTGTTTGGAGCTGGACCGGAATATCCCCAGGCATACCTGCGGGCCCACCAGCTCCCCGGACGCTCCGGGAACGACACGTGAGGACCCGATGGCAGCCCTCGAGCAAGGCCCCGCACTCGCGCTGTTCGACGAGGAGGTGCGCGCGGAGTTCGGCGACCCGGCGCGCTTCTCGGCCTCCGTCGCCGCCTCGCCGCGCACGCTGGTCGACATCCTCGACGCCACCGTCCGGGCCCACCCCGACGAGCCCGCCCTCGACGACGGCCACCGGGTCCTCACCTACCGCGCCCTGGCCGTCGAGGTCGAGGCCCTGCGGCGGCGGCTGAGCGACGCCGGGGTGGGCCTCGGCGACCGGGTCGGCGTCCGCGTCCCCTCCGGCACCAACGAGCTGTACATAGCCATCCTCGCCGTACTGGCCGCAGGCGCGGCCTATGTGCCGGTGGACGCCGAGGACCCCGACGAGCGGGCCGAGCTGGTCTTCGGCGAGGCGGAGGTGCGGGCCGTCGTCGGGGCCGGGCACCGGCTGATCGTCAACGGCACCTCCGAGGTGCCCGCCGCACGGCCCGGTGTCGAGCACGACGCCTGGATCATCTTCACCTCCGGGTCCACGGGCAAGCCCAAGGGCGTGGCCGTCAGTCACCGCAGCGCCGCCGCCTTCGTCGACGCCGAGGCGGAGCTGTTCCTCACCGAGGACCCGATCGGGCCCGGTGACCGGGTCATGGCCGGCCTGTCCGTCGCCTTCGACGCCTCCTGCGAGGAGATGTGGCTGGCCTGGCGCTACGGCGCCTGTCTGGTGCCCGTGCCGCGCTCCCAGGTGCGCAGCGGCGCCGACCTGGGGCCCTGGCTGGTCGAGCAGGAGATCAGTGTCGTCTCGACCGTGCCGACGCTCGCCGCGCTCTGGGAGCCCGAGGCCCTGGCCGACGTACGGCTGCTGATCTTCGGCGGTGAGGCCTGCCCGCCCGAGCTGGTCCAGCGGCTGGTGACCGAGGGCCGCGAGGTGTGGAACACCTACGGGCCCACCGAGGCGACCGTCGTCGCCTGTGCCTCCCTCATGACCGGCGAGGAGCCGATCCGGATCGGGCTGCCGCTGAACGGCTGGGAACTGGCCGTGGTCGACGAGGCCGGCGAGCCCGTGGCCATGGGCGACAGCGGCCAGCTGGTGATCGGCGGGGTCGGTCTCGCCCGGTATCTCGACGCCGAGAAGGACGCGGAGAAGTACGCGCCGCTCAAGGCGCTCGGCTGGGAGCGTGCGTACCGCAGTGGTGACCTCGTCAAGGCCGAGCCGGAGGGGCTGATCTTCCTCGGGCGGGCCGACGAGCAGATCAAGCTCGGCGGGCGCCGCATCGAGCTCGGCGAGGTCGACACGGCGCTCCAGGCGCTCCCCGGGGTGGCGGGCGCCGCCGCCGCCGTGCGGACCGCCCGCAGTGGCAACCAGCTGCTCGTCGGCTATGTCGTCACGCAGGAGGGCTGGGACCACGCCGCCGCCGTCGAGAAGCTGCGCGCCGAACTGCCCGCGGCTCTCGTCCCGCTGCTCGCCCCGGTCGCGGACCTGCCGACCCGTACCTCGGGCAAGGTGGACCGCAACGCGCTTCCCTGGCCCCTGGAGGGCCTGGAGACCGGCGGTGCGAAGGAACAGCTCTACGGCACCGAGGCCTGGCTCGCCGAGCAGTGGAGCGAGGTCCTCGGCATCCCGGTCGGCAGCGGGTCCGACGACTTCTTCGCGATCGGCGGTGGCAGCCTCGCCGCCGCCCAGCTCACCACCCGGCTGCGCACCCGCTACCCCAGCGCCGCCGTGCTCGACATCTACCAGCAGCCCGTCCTGCGCAAGCTGGCCCGGCACCTGGAGAAGTCCGCGCAGGACGACGGCGGCGATCGGGTGATCGCCCCGGTGCCGCTGCGCGCCAAGGTGGCCCAACTGTTCCTGCTGATACCCCTGTTCACGCTGATGGGGCTGCGCTGGACCGTGGCGCTGGCCGCGCTCGGGAACGTACTGCACTGGTTCGGTCCCTACCCCTGGGCGCCGAGCGCCCCGTGGTGGCTCGTCGGCGCCGGGGCGGTCGTGCTCCACAGCCCGCCGGGGCGGCTCGCGATCGCGGCGGGCGGGGCGCGGCTGCTGCTGCGCCGGGTGAAGCCCGGACGCCACCCGCGCGGCGGAAGCGTGCATCTGCGGCTGTGGACCGCCGAGCGGCTGGCCGAGTTCAGCGGCGCGGCCTCGCTGACCGGGTCCTGGCTGGAGCGGTACGCGCGTGCCCTGGGCGCCAAGGTCGGCACGGACGTCGATCTGCACTCCCTGCCGCCGGTGACCGGCATGCTCAAGCTGGGCCGGGGTGCCGCCGTCGAGTCCGAGGTGGACCTGTCGGGGTACTGGCTGGACGGTGACCGGCTGGAGATCGGGCAGGTCAAGGTCGGCGCCGGTGCGGTGGTCGGGACGCGCAGCATCCTCTTCCCGGGCGCGCGCGTCGGCAAGCGGGCCGAGGTGGCGCCGGGCTCGGCGGTCGCCGGGCAGATCCCCACCGGGCAGCGCTGGGCCGGAGCGCCCGCCGGCAAGCTCGGCAAGGCGAAGCGTGCCTGGCCCAAGGAGCGTCCGCGCCGGGGTACGTACTGGCGGGCGATGTACGGCGCGACCGGTTTCGCCCTGACCGCACTGCCTGTCCTGTCCGCCGTAGCCGCGCTCCTGGTGGCTCATCTGTTCGTGAGCGCGGACGCCGGGCTCGGTGCGGCCCTGCGCGGCGCGGCGCTCGCGCTGGTCCCGGCCACGCTCGCCTTCGGGCTCGCGTACGCGCTGCTGCTCCTGGTCGGCGTGCGTCTGCTCAGCCTGGGCCTGCGCGAAGGCACGTACCCGACGCACAGCCGGATCGGCTGGCAGGCCTGGACCGTCACGCAGTTGATGGACCGCTCGCGCGACACGCTGTTCCCGCTGTACGCCGGGCTGATCACGCCGGTGTGGCTGCGGCTGCTCGGTATGAAGATCGGCCGGGGTGCCGAGGTCTCCACCGTCCTCGCGCTGCCGAGTCTCACCACCGTGGGCGAGGGCGCCTTCCTCGCCGACGACACCCTGACCGCGCCGTACGAGCTGGGCGGCGGCTGGATGCGGATCGGGCGTGCCGAGATCGGCCGCCGGGCCTTCCTGGGCAACTCCGGGATGACCGCGCCGGGCCGCAGCGTGCCGGACGGCGGGCTGGTCGGGGTGCTGTCGGCGACCCCGAAGAAGGCGAAGAAGGGCAGCTCGTACCTGGGTCTGCCGCCGGTGAAGCTGCCCCGCTCGACGCAGGACGGCGATCAGAGCCGTACCTACGACCCGCCCGCGCGGCTGCTGTGGGCGCGGGCCCTCGTGGAGCTGTGCCGGATCGTGCCGGTGTTCTGCTCGGCGGCGCTGGCCGTGCTCACCGTCGCCGCGCTGAGCGCGCTGGGCGTCTGGGCGCCGCTGCTGGCCGGAATCGTGTTCCTGGGCGTCGGTGCGCTGGCCTGCCTGACGTCCATCGTGGCGAAGTGGCTGCTGGTGGGCCGGCACCGGGCGGGCGAGCACCCTCTGTGGAGCGGTTTCGTGTGGCGCAACGAGCTGGCGGACACCTTCGTCGAGGTCGTCGCCGTGCCGTGGCTGGCCGGATCCGTGCCCGGTACGCCGCTGATGACGGCGTGGCTGCGCGGCCTCGGCGCCCATATCGGCAAGGGCGCATGGATCGAGAGTTACTGGCTACCCGAGACGGACCTGGTGACCCTGGAGGACGCGACCACGGTCAACCGGGGCTGTGTCCTGCAGACCCACCTCTTCCACGACCGGATCTTGCGGACGGATACTGTTGTCCTCCGTGAGGGCGCCACCCTGGGCCCGGGCGGAATCGTCCTTCCCGGCAGCACAGTCGGGGCGCGCAGCACGCTGGGACCCGCGTCGCTCGTCATGGCGGCGGAATCCGTCCCCGACGACACCCGCTGGCTGGGCAACCCGATCGAGGCATGGCGTTCCTAGGCGCGGCCCGTACGGCGTCCGGGGACGGTGCACCGGCACGTCGTACGAGCACAGCGCAGGGAGCAGACGCAAGCGTGAGCGTTCAGCAGACAGTGGGTTCGGACCCGTACTTCCCGGCCAACGGTGATCCCCGTTACCGGGTACACCGGTATGAGCTCGCGCTGGACTACCGTCCCGGCCCCAACCGGCTGTCGGGCACCGCGCGGCTCAACGCCATAGCGGGCCGGGCTCCACTCACCGAGTTCCAGCTGAACCTGGCCGACTTTCGGATCGGCCGGGTCCGGGTCGACGGCAAGGCACCGCACTACACACATCGGGGCGGCCGGTTGCGCATCCGGCCGCCGAAGCCGATACGGGCCGGGGCCGCGTTCACCGTGGAGGTGCACTGGTCGGGCAACCCCAAGCCGGTCACCAGCCCCTGGGGCGAGCTCGGCTGGGAGGAGCTGGAGGACGGGGCCTTGGTGGCGAGCCAGCCGATCGGCGCTCCCTCCTGGTACCCGTGCAACGACCGCCCCGCCGACAAGGCCTCGTACCAGATCTCGATCACGACGCCGTCGGCGTACTCGGTGGTGGCGGGCGGCCGGCTGCTCACCCGCACGACGAAGGCGTCGACGACGACCTGGGTGTACGAGCAGGCTGCGCCGACCTCCAGCTATCTGGTCGGGCTGTCGATCGGGAAGTACCAGACGGTGCTGCTCGGCGACCCCGGGCTCGGCGGCGTGCCGCAGACGGGGCATCTGCCCGCGCACCTGCTCGCCGCGTTCTCCCGGGACTTCGCGCGGCAGCCCGCGATGATGGAGCTGTTCGAGCAGATCTTCGGGCCGTATCCGTTCGGCGAGTACGCCGTCGTGGTGACCGAGGAGGAGCTCGATGTCCCCGTCGAGGCACAGGGGTTGTCGCTGTTCGGCGCCAACCACGTGGACGGGGCGCGGGGTTCGGAGCGGCTGGTCGCGCACGAGCTGGCGCACCAGTGGTTCGGCAACAGCGTGTCCATCGCGGACTGGCGGCACATCTGGCTGAACGAGGGCTTCGCGAAGTACGCCGAGTGGCTGTGGTCGGAGCGGTCGGGAGGCCGTACGGCCCAGCAGTTGGCCGCTCTCGCGCACCGCAAGCTCTCCGGGCAGCCGAAGGACCTGGTGCTGTCCGACCCGGGCCGCAAGCTGATGTTCGACGACCGGCTCTACGAGCGCGGCGGGCTCACCCTGCACGCGCTGCGCTGCGCGATGGGCGACGACGCCTTCTTCCGTATGCTGCGCGGCTGGGCGGCCCTGCACCGGGGCGGCGCGGTCACCACGGCGGCGTTCACCGCGCATGCCGCCCGGTACTCGGCCGAGCCGCTGGACGACCTGTTCGGGGCCTGGCTGCGTACGGCGAAGCTGCCGCCGCTGCCGACCCTGGCCGTACCGGTCGCGCCGATGCCGGCCCGCCCGACGTACCCGCCGACCAACGCCGACTCGGCGTAGGGGCTCCGGGCGGGGAGAGAGGCCCCTCGGGGCCGGGAGAGAATGGCGGTCATGACCAGTCGTAGCTGCCCGTGCGGGCTGCCCGAGCCGTACGCGCGGTGCTGCGGGCTCTTCCACCGCGGTGAGGCGCCCGCGCCGACCGCGGAGCGTCTGATGCGGTCGCGGTACTGCGCCTTCGTCAAGGAGGACGAGGGGTATCTGCTGCGGACCTGGCATCCGCGGACACGGCCGGCGCGGGTCGACTTCGATCCGGGGATGCGGTGGACGGGTCTGGAGATCCTCGACACGGGGCAGGGGTCGGCCTTCCACTCCGTGGGGACCGTGACCTTCCGGGCCTCCTACCGGGGCGGTTCGCTGCACGAGCGGAGCCGGTTCGAGCGGGTCGACGGAGCCTGGGTGTACGTCGACGGCGACTTCCTGGGGTAGGACGCCTACGGCGCGAGGATGTCCAGTTCCTGGAGCGCGCCGACCGTGATCTGGCGGGTGAGTTCCTCGGCGCGGGACGCGTCGCCCGCGCGGACCGCCTCCGCGACCTGGACGTGCAGGGTGACGGCGGCCGGGTCGGGGTCCTCGAACATCACCTCGTGGTGGGTGCGGCCCGCGAGGACCTCGGCGACCACGTCACCGAGACGGGCGAACATCTCGTTGCCGGAGGCATTGAGGATCACCCGGTGGAAGGCCATGTCGTGGACGAGGTACTCGTCCAGCTTGTGGCCACGTGAGTTGGCCACCATGCCGAGGGCGCACTCGGTGAGCTCCGCGCACTGCGCGGCGGTGGCGTGCCGGGCGGACAGGCCCGCGGCGATCGGTTCGACGGCGGAGCGCAGCACGGTGAGCGAACGCAGCTGGTGGGGGCGGTCGGCGCCGGCCAGCCGCCAGCGGATGACCTGAGGGTCGAACACGTTCCATTCCGCCTTGGGGCGGACCGTGACGCCGACGCGGCGGCGGGACTCGACCAGGTACATGGACTCCAGCACCCTGACCGCCTCGCGCATCACGGAGCGTGACACCTCGAAGCGCTGCGCGAGTTCGTCGGTGCGCAGCACGCTGCCCGGCGGGTACTCGCCCGCCGTGATCGCCGGCCCGAGGGATTCCAGTACATGTCCGTGCAGCCCCCGGCCCCGTGTGGTCATGGGGTCAGCGTACGAGGCGGAGCCCTGGAACAAAAAGTCAGACTTATATGTCACACACTCTTGAATTCGTCGTACCTAATGAGTTTCAGTGTCGTCGACATCAGATGTCGACGAAGACAGTCACGCGACAGTGACGTAGACAGTGAGGCAGCGATGAGCACCCCCCATGTCGTCGTGGTCATGGGCGTCGCAGGTACCGGCAAGACCACCATCGGTCCCCTGCTTGCGGCCCGGCTCGGCGTCCCGTACGCCGAGGGCGACGACTTCCACCCGCCGGCCAACATCGCCAAGATGACGGCCGGGCACCCGCTGACGGACGACGACCGCTGGCCGTGGCTGGACGCCATCGGCCGTTGGGCGCACGACCGGCACGGGCTCGGCGGAGTGGTCAGCAGTTCGGCGCTCAAGCGCAGCTATCGCGACCGACTGCGGGCCGAGGCGCCCGGAGTCGTCTTCGTCCATCTGACCGGCGACCGCGCGCTCATCGAGGACCGGATGTCGCACCGTCAGGGGCACTTCATGCCGACGGCGCTGCTGGACTCGCAGTTCGCCACCCTCCAGCCGCTGGAAGCGGACGAGGCGGGTGTCTCCGTGGACGTCTCCGGCGACCCCGGGGAGATCACCGAACGGGCCGTGGCCGCACTCCAAGGGCTTGCCCAGCCCTCGCTCTAACACCTTCCCCACGTACGTTTCTCAAGCAAGGGACCACCGTGACCAGACTCAGCGTCGAGATGCTGGCAGCGGACACCGTCGAGCCGATCACCTCGGCGGGGCATGCTCAGCTGGGCATCGCCGTGCTGGCGGGCATCGCCGTCATCGTCCTGCTCATCACCCAGTTCAAGCTGCACGCATTCCTGGCCCTGACCATCGGATCGCTCGCCCTCGGCGCCTTCGCCGGGGCCCCGCTCGACAAGACCATCGCCAGCTTCACCACCGGCCTCGGCGCCACCGTCGCCGGCGTCGGCGTTCTGATCGCGCTCGGCGCGATCCTCGGCAAACTCCTCGCCGACTCCGGCGGCGCCGACCAGATCGTCGACACCATCCTCGCCAAGGCCGGCGGCCGCGCCATGCCCTGGGCCATGGTGCTGATCGCCTCGGTGATCGGCCTGCCGCTGTTCTTCGAGGTCGGCATCGTGCTGCTGATCCCCGTCGTGCTGATGGTCGCCAAGCGCGGCAACTACTCCCTGATGCGCATCGGCATCCCGGCGCTGGCCGGTCTGTCCGTGATGCACGGCCTGATCCCGCCGCACCCCGGCCCGCTGGTCGCCATCGACGCGGTCAAGGCCAACCTCGGCATCACGCTCGCCCTCGGCGTCCTGGTCGCCATCCCGACCGTGATCATCGCGGGCCCGGTCTTCTCCCGCTACGCGGCCCGCTGGGTCGACGTCCCGGCCCCCGACCGCATGATCCCCACCCGCGCCTCCGAAGAACTCGACAAGCGACCCGGCTTCGGCGCCACCCTCGCCACCATGCTGCTCCCGGTCGTCCTCATGCTCTCCAAGGCACTGGTCGACATCATCGTGGACGACCCCACCCACATGGTGCAGCGCGTCTTCGACGTCGTCGGCTCCCCGCTGATCGCCCTGCTCGCCGCCGTGATCGTGGGCATGTTCACCCTCGGCCGCGCGGCCGGCTTCACCAAGGACCGCATCTCGACGACCGTCGAGAAGTCCCTCGCCCCCATCGCGGGCATCCTGCTGATCGTGGGCGCGGGCGGCGGCTTCAAGCAGACCCTGATCGACTCCGGCGTGGGCCAGATGATCCTCGACATCTCCAAGGACTGGTCGATCCCCGCGCTGCTGCTCGCCTGGCTGATCGCGGTGGCCATCCGCCTCGCGACCGGCTCCGCGACCGTCGCCACCATCTCGGCGGCCGGCCTGGTCGCGCCCCTCGCGGCCGACATGTCCACCACCCACACCTCCCTGCTTGTCCTCGCGATCGGCGCCGGCTCGCTCTTCTTCAGCCATGTCAACGACGCCGGGTTCTGGCTGGTCAAGGAGTACTTCGGCCTCAGCGTCGGCCAGACCGTCAAGACCTGGTCCGTCATGGAGACGATCATCTCGGTGGTGGCGGGCGGGCTGGTCCTGCTGCTGTCGCTGGTCATCTAGGGGTACGAGGATGAGAGACGGGAGTACGGGGATGAGCCACCCTCTGTTCGACATCAGTGGTCGCAGGGCCCTGGTCACCGGCTCCAGCCGGGGCATCGGGTTCGCACTCGCCCGCGGGCTCCTGGAGGCGGGCTGCACGGTCGTCCTCAACGGGCGGGACGCCGACCGGCTCACCAAGGCCGCGTCGGAGCTGCCCGGCGACGTCCACACCGCGGTCTTCGACGTCACGGACGGCCCCTCGGTGGCCGCCGGAATAGCGGACGTCGAGGACCGGGTGGGCCCGCTCGACATCCTCGTCAACAACGCGGGCATGCAACTGCGGGCCCCGCTCCTGGAGTTCACGGACACCGACTGGCACCGGATCCTGAACACCAACCTGACCAGCGCGTTCCTGGTCGGCCGCGAGGCGGCGCGACGGATGACGGAGCGCGGCCACGGCAAGATCGTCAACATCTGCTCGCTGCAGAGCGAGGTCGTCCGTCCGGGCATCGCCCCGTACGCGGCCACCAAGGGCGCGCTGAAGATGCTCACCAAGGGCATGTGCGCGGACTGGGGGCAGTACGGGGTGCAGGTGAACGGGCTCGGCCCCGGTTACATCGAGACGGAGCTGACCCAGCCCCTCGTCGAGGACGAGGAGTTCAGCGCCTGGGTGCGGCGACGCACCCCGGCCGGCCGGTGGGGCCGTACGGAGGACCTGGTCGGCGGGGTGCTCTTCCTCGCCTCGCCGGCGGCGGACTTCGTGAGCGGGCAGGTGCTGTACGTCGACGGCGGTATGACGAGTGTGCTGTGAAGCGGACCGCGCGATGAAAGCGGTGAGCGCGGTGAAAGGGGCCTGACGATGCTCGGCTGTGTGATTCACGGGCAGGGTGACCTGCGGGTCGACGAACTGCCGGTCCCCTCCGCCGGGCCCGGCGAGGCACTCGTCGCCGTCCGGTACGGCGGGGTGTGCGGTTCGGACCTCCACTACTGGCGACACGGCGGGGTCGGGGACTTCCGGCTGCGCGAGCCGATGGTGCTGGGCCACGAGGTCGTGGGGACGGTGCTGTCGTACGGCGACGGGGCCACCGGTCCCACGCCGGGTACGGCCGTGGCGGTGCACCCGGCGACCCCGTGCGGGGTGTGCCCGGAGTGCGCCGACGGGCGGGCGAACGTCTGCCGGGACACCCGCTACCTGGGCAGCGCGGCGCGCACCCCGCATGTGCAGGGCGCCTTCGCCGCCCAAGCGGTGGTGCCCGCCCGGCAGTTGAGGGAGCTGCCCGCGGGGCTCCCGCTGCGGCGGGCGGCGCTCGCCGAGCCGCTGTCGGTGGCGCTGCACGCCGTCCGCCGGGCAGGTGCGGTGAAGGACCGGCATGTCCTGGTGACGGGGGCCGGGCCCATCGGCTGCCTCGTGGTGGCCGCCGCGAAGGCCGCGGGCGCGGCCCGGGTGACGGTGACGGACCTGCTGCCGCAGGCGTTGTCGTACGCCGTCGCGGCGGGCGCGGACGCGGTGGTACGGGCCGACGATCCCGCCGATCCCGGCTGGCCGACGGAGGTCGACGTGGCCGTCGAGGCGTCCGGGGTGGCCGCGGGCCTCGACACCTGCCTGCGCCTGGTGCGGCGCGGCGGGGTCGTCGTCCAGCTCGGCATGCTGCCGCCGGGCCAGAGTCCGTTCGCGGGGAACCTGGTGGTGAGCCGGGAGATCGAGCTGCGGGGCGCGTTCCGCTTCGACGAGGAGTTCGACGACGCGCTGGTCCTGCTCGCGGCCGAGCCGCGCTTCGACTCCCTGGTCAGCGCGGTGGTCCCGCTCGCTGCGGCGGAGTCGGCGTTCACCCTGGCCGCGGACCGCAGCCGCTCGTGCAAGGTGCTGCTGGACTTCGAGGTCGAGCAGGGCTAGTCGAGCAGGGCTAGGGGTGTGCCGGGGGGCCGCGGACCCCCGGCAGACTCGGCCTAGGGCCGCCAGAGGGGATGCTCGCGCTCCGCCCACTCACGGCTCACCGAGCCCGTGCGCAGGCCGCGGCGGGCCTCCGGGTCGCCGAGGGCCATGCCGATGTGGCCCGCGAGGACGACACCGATCGTGAGCGCCAGCCAGTCGTGGACGAAGGTCGCCGAGGTGCGCCACATCAGGGGGGTGAGGTGGGTGAACCACATCAGCAGCCCCGTGGCGAGCATGACCAGGGTCGCGCCGGCGATCCAGGCGGCGTAGGTCTTCTGGCCCGCGTTGAACTTGGCCGCGGGTCGGGACGAAGGGCGCCGGTCCCGTCGTAGCGCCGCGCGCAGCCACGTACGGTCGTGCGGGCCCCAGCGGTTGAGGCGGCCCAGGTCCGCGCGGAAGGCGCGGGAGACCAGGCCCGCCAGGACCGGTACCGGGAGCATCAGGCCCGCCCACTCGTGGATCCTGACCACCAGCTCACGGCGGCCGACGAGTTCGGCGAACATCGGCAGGTACAGGCACGCCGCCGTCGCCACGCAGATCCCCATCAGCAGGGCGGTCACGCGGTGCACCCAGCGCTCGGCGTGGCTGAAGCGCCGTACGCGCGGCGCGGGCGCGGCGAGGGTCGGGGTGTCGTCAACTCGTGGGTGCATCGTCGCGTCCGTTCGAGCGGCCGACCCACGCGTCCACGTCGTAGCCACGGTCCTCCCAGTACCCGGGACGGACGTCCTCGGTGACGGTGATGCCGGAGAGCCACTTGGCGGACTTGTAGAAGTACATGGGGGCGACGTAGAGGCGGACCGGGCCGCCGTGGTTGTGGCCGAGTGGCTTGTCCTGCATGCGGTGGGCCACCAGGATGTCGGGGCGCCGGGCCTGCTGGAGCGTGAGGCTCTCGGTGTACGCCCCGTCGAAGCAGGTGAAGCGGATCGCGCGGCCCTTGGTCTGGACCCCGGCGGCGTCCAGGAGATGGGACAGCCGTACGCCTTCGAAGGGGGTGCCGGGCACCCGCCAGCCCGTGACGCACTGGACGTCGTGCACGATCCGGGTCTGCGGCAGGGCCTTGAGGTCGGCCAGGGTGTAGCTGCGGGGGTGGTCGACCAGGCCGTCGATGGTGAGGCGGTAGTTCGACGCGTCCTTGTTCGGGACCGAGGAGGTCACCGAGTAGTAGCGGAAACCGCCGCCGTTGGGGAGCAGGCCGGTCAGCCCCGTGGGGTCGCCGGCGAAGAGGGACTCCAGGCCGCGCTGCAGGGTGGGCGCGGCCAGCACGCCGAAGGCGCCGAGTCCGAGCGTGCCGAGCAGGAGCCGGCGGCCGATGGGCGCGCCGGAGGCTTCCGGGTCCTCCGGCGGGCGTTCCCGGGGCCGGTCCGGTCCCCGCCGTGGGGACTGTTCAGGGTTCACACACCCATACGAGCACCCGCGACCCCCTTGAGGCCAGCGGCAGCGGGTGCTCGTCAGACTTCCGTAACCACTTCTCACACGCTTCTCAGAACAGGAGCCCGGATCGGGGCTCCGGATCGAGGCGCCGGATCAGGGGGTGGACTCCGCCGCCTTGTCCAGCTGGAACGCCTCGTTGCCCAGGCCGATACGGGCGTGCGCCTCGGGTTTGCGGGAGCGCAGCACCAGGCCCTGCACCAGGCCGACGACCAGGGCGGCCGCGATCAGGGCGGGCAGCAGCCAGCTGAGCACGGAGTCGGGACCGGCGCCGACCAGGATGTCGAAGTCCTTGACCGTGTAGCCCGCGATCACCAGGAGGGCGACGGCCGCGATCGCCGAGGTGGCCAGGCGCCAGGCCTGGGCGCGGGCGGCGCCGCGGCGGGCGAAGAAGACGATCACGGAGAGCGAGGCCGCCGCCATCAGCAGGATGACGCCGAGCGCGCCGACGTTGCCGGCCCAGGTGAACAGGTGCAGCACGGGCGCGGTCGGGTCGCCGATGGGCTTGTCGTCGGTCACGGCGAACGCGATCAGCACGATCGCGGAGACGCCGGTCTGCAGCAGTGAGCCGGTGCCGGGCGCGCCGCTGGTGCCGGTGGTCCGGCCGAAGGCGGAGGGCAGCAGCCCTTCCCGGCCCATGGCGAAGGCGTACCGCGCGACGACGTTGTGGAAGCTGAGCAGCGCCGCGAACATGCCAGTCACGAAGAGGACGTGCAGGACGTCGGTGAAGGCGCCCCCGAGGCGCGACTCGGTGAGGAAGAACAGCAGTCCGGCGCTCTGCTTCTGCGCCGCCCCGACGATCCCGGAGGGGCCCGCGGCGATGGTCAGCGCCCAGGAGCTGAGTGCGAAGAAGACGGCGACGAAGCCGATCGCCAGGAACATCACGCGCGGGACGAGGATGTGCGGGCGGCTGGTCTCCTCGGCGTACACCGGTGCCTGTTCGAAGCCGGTGAAGGCGGCGATGCAGAAGCACAGCGCGGTGCCGACGCCCGCCCCGGTGAGCGTGTCCGGGTTGAAGGCGTGCAGGGAGAGGCCCTCCTTGGCGGGGTCGGCGACGGCGGCGATGTCGAAGATGACGACGAGCGCCACCTCGACGACCAGGAGGACGCCGAGTACGAGCGCGTTGACGTCGATCTTCAGCCAGGAGAGCGCGCCGACGGCGAGGACGGCGATCAGCGCAGGTATCCACCAGGCGACGTCGACGTGGGCGTAGGTGGCGAACAGCCCGGAGACCTCGAAGCCGAAGACGCCGTAGATGCCGAACTGCAGGGCGCTGTAGGCGACGAGCGCGACCGCGGCGGCGCCGGCGCCGGCGGTGCCGCCGAGACCGCGGGCGACGTAGGCGTAGAAGGCGCCCGCGTTGTGGACGTGGCGGCTCATCTCGGCGTACCCGACGCTGAAGAGCACCAGCACCACGCCGAGGATGACGAAGAGCAGCGGCTGTCCGACGATGCCCATCACCGCGAATGTGGTGGGCATGACACCCGCGACCACCATGAGGGGGGCGGTCGCCGCGAGGACGGAGAGCAGCAGACCTCCCGTGCCGAGCCGGCCCGCGTGCAGGGCGCGGTCCTGGCCCTTGAAGGTGCTGATGGCGCCACCGGCCGTGGCGGGTCTACCCGTGTTCGAACTGCTCGAGGTGCTCGAACTGCCCGTCGTCATCGCGGGGCCGTCCTTTCGGGTTTCTCGACTTCTTGTGGGTGGGGTCACACCGTGCCGAGGGCGCTGTCGCGGGCGGCACGGAAGGCTTGGTACGGGTCGCGGTCCGGGTAGGACCACGGCTCCGGGGTGGCGTGCGGGCCGATGCGGTGGAACAGGGCGGCGGCCTCGGCGCCCCGGCCCTCGCAGAACTTGGCGTGGGCGAGGAAGTTGAGGTCGAGGTGGCGGCGGGGGTGGTCCTCGCGCTCCCACTCCAGCCACCAGTCGAAGGCGGCCTTCATCACCTGGCGGGCCCGGCGTCCGACCCAGTGCCCGGAGGCGGCGGGGTCGGTGGACTCGCTGCCGGCGCCGGCCAGCACGCGATAGCGCTCGGCGTGCGCGACGACGGGCAGCATCGCGAGCGGAGAGTCGGCGGGCGCCTGTTCGGCCGCCCAGTTCGCGAAGTCGTAGACCTCGTGGAGGGGGTCCTGGCCGGCCTCGGCGCGGCGCTCGGCGAGCCGGGCGACCATCAGGTGGTGGGCGTGGTGGTGCTCGGGGTAGCGGTGGCGCACCTCGTCGAAGAGCCGGACCACGTCGCCCTCGCTGCCGCGCGCACGCTCCAGTATCAGCAGGCCGAGCCAGGGGGTCGGGTCGGCGGGCGCGAGCGCGGCGGCGGCGTCGCAGGCCTCACGGGCCCGCTCCGGGCGGTCCTTGCCGTGCAGCGCGCGCTGGACGGTGGCGCAGGCGAGGAGTACGGCGGCGTCGGCGGACTCGGGTTCCGCGAGCTGCCAGTCCCGGGCCCAGGCGAGGGCGGCGGGCTCCTGGGCCAGGACGGTGACGCGGTGTCCGCGGCGGTCCCAGTCGTCGCCGGTGGCGGCGAGCAGCGCGCGGACCGCGGTCCATCGCCCCTGGGCCAACGAGGTGCGCGCGGCGACGAGTTCGGTGTCGTCGAGCGCGGCGTCGAAGGCGTGGACCGCGCGTTTGCGGCCACGGCCGAGGGGAGGAGGGGGTGGCGGGGGTGGCGACACCGCGGGGCTTCCTCACAGACGCGGCTAGTCAAGGGGAGATCACGCACAGCAAACCCTTGGCTGAGGGTTTACGTCAAGGCCCGATCGATCCGCTGCACGGTGCAACTTCCCTTGAATGGCGCAGAGTTGATGTTCTCTCGCGCGCTCTCCGGGACGGGAACGGGCTGGTGGGACGGCTCTTTCCGAGCGCGGCCCGACTCCCGGCGGGAGTCGGGCCGCGCTCGGGCCCCGGCTCCCCGGGGTCCGGGTCACGGCCGAAACCCGACCACGGAACGGTCCCCCGCGGAGCCGGGCCCACCGGAGCGGGATGCGGACCCGGGGCGTCGGGCCCGGACTCGCGCGAGGGTCAGCTCACCGCCTTGGCGGCCGCTCGGCCCGCTGTGCGGCCGGAGAAGAGGCAGCCCCCGAGGAAGGTGCCCTCCAGGGAGCGGTAGCCGTGGACTCCGCCACCGCCGAAGCCGGCCGCCTCGCCTGCCGCGTACACGCCGGAGAGCGGGTCGCCGCCCTCCGTCAGTACGCGCGAGGAGAGGTCGGTCTCCAGCCCGCCCAGGCTCTTGCGGGTGAGGATGTGGAGGCGGACGGCGATGAGCGGACCCGCCTTGGGGTCCAGGATGCGGTGCGGGGTGGCCGTACGGATCAGCTTGTCCCCGAGGTAGTTGCGGGCGCCGCGGATCGACGTCACCTGGAGGTCCTTGGTGAAGGGGTTCGCGATCTCCCGGTCGCGTGCGACGATCTCGCGGCGCAGCGCGGCCTCGTCGATCAGCGGCTCCTTGGTCAGGGCGTTCATGCCGCGCACCAGGGCGCCCAGATCCTTCTCGACGACGAAGTCCGCGCCGTTGTCCATGAACGCCTTGACGGGGCCCGGTACGTCGGCGCGCGCCCGGCCGATCACGTCCCTGATCGACTTGCCGGTAAGGTCCGGGTTCTGTTCCGAGCCGGAGAGCGCGAACTCCTTGCCGATGATCTTCTGGTCGAGCACGAACCACGTGTACTCGTATCCGGTCTTCATGATGTGCTCGAGCGTGCCGAGGGTGTCGAAGCCCGGGAAGAGCGGCACGGGGAGCCGGTTCCCGCGGGCGTCCAGCCAGAGGGAGGACGGGCCCGGCAGGATGCGGATGCCGTGGTTCTCCCAGATGGGGTTCCAGTTCTGGATGCCCTCGGTGTAGTGCCACATGCGGTCGCGGTTGATGAGGTGCGCGCCCGTCTCCTCGGCTATCGCGAGCATCTTGCCGTCGACGTGCGCGGGGACGCCCGCGACCATCTTCTCGGGCGGCGTACCGAGCCGCTCGGGCCAGTTCGCGCGGACCAGGTCGTGGTTGCCGCCGATGCCGCCCGAGGTGACGATCACCGCCTGCGCCTTGAGCTCGAACGCCCCGGCGACGGTACGGCTGCTGGCCTGCCCGCGCGCGATGCCGGACGGCTCCAGGATCTCCCCGGTGACCGTGTCGACGGTGCCCGCGCTGCGGGACAGCCCGGTGACGCGGTGGCGGAACTTGAGCTGGACGAGGCCCCGGGCGACCCCGGCGCGTACCCGCCGCTCGAAGGGCGCGACCACTCCGGGCCCGGTCCCCCACGTGATGTGGAAGCGCGGCACGGAGTTCCCGTGCCCGTTGGCGTCGTAGCCGCCGCGCTCCGCCCAGCCGACCACCGGGAAGAAGCGGACCCCCTGCTGGTGCAGCCAGGACCGCTTCTCACCGGCCGCGAAGTCGACGTACGCCTCGGCCCAGCGGCGCGGCCAGTGGTCCTCGGCCCGGTCGAAGCCGGCCGTGCCCATCCAGTCCTGGAGGGCGAGCGCGTGACTGTCCTTGATCCGCATCCGGCGCTGCTCGGGCGAGTTCACGAAGAAGAGTCCGCCGAAGGACCAGTGGGCCTGGCCACCGATCGACTGTTCCGGCTCCTGGTCGAGGAGAATCACCTTGCGGCCCGCGTCGACGAGCTCCGCGGTCGCGGCGAGCCCCGCGAGGCCCGCTCCGATCACGATCACATCTGCGTCGTAGGCCATGGACCCGTCCTCTCGGCCTGCCGACGTTTCCGGTCGGCTTCTGCCGGCTTCGTCACGAGCCGGCGGCATCGTCGTTGGTTGATGAGACAGTGGTACGGAAGACATCAGGCACCGGTATCGGTCGAACAGGCAGCGCCGCCGATCGACCAGCCGTTGTTACCGATCGGTCAGATCCTTCGGCAAGAAGAGTGACCGAGTCAACTGTCCGGTTCCGGGTACTCCCGTGGGCAGGGCACGGTCGATGGCACTACAGTCGGCGGGAATACGCGCCCGCGACCCGTGCTGACCCGAACGTATCGAGGTACCCAGCGTGTCGGTTCTCGTTCTGATCCTCTCGGTGAGCGCGGCCTGCTGTCTGGGCTTCGGTTTCGTGCTCCAGCAGAACGCCGCCTCACACGCCCCGCTGAGCGACTTCCTCTCCTGGCGCCTGCTGCTCGACCTCATCCGGGTGCCCCGCTGGCTGGGCGGCATCGGGCTCATGGTGTGCGGCATGGTCCTCGGCGCGGTCGCCCTGGGCAAGGGCGAGATCTCCCAGGTGGAACCCCTCCTCGCGACCAATCTGCTGTTCGCGCTCGCGCTAACCCGCCACCAGACCAAGCACCCCCTGGGCCGCCAGGGCTGGGCGGGCCTCGTCCTGCTCGCGGGCGGGGTCACGGCGTTCATCGTGGCGGGCAAGCCCAAGGGCGGCGACTCGGTGACCGATCCGCTGCGACACTGGCTGATCATCGGGATCATGATCGGGCTCGCGCTGCTGCTCACCACCTATGCCAAGCGCTCCCGGATGACCGCGGCGCCCGTCCTGCTCGCGCTGGCCGCGGGGCTGCTGTACGGCGTCCAGGACGCGCTCACCCGGGTCAGCGGGGAGCGGTTCGGAGCCGGCGGCTTCAGTGAGCTGCTGACCGGCTGGCAGCCGTACGGGGTGCTCGCGCTCGGAGTGACGGGCCTGGTGCTGGTGCAGAGCGCCTTCGAGACGGCGGAGCTGCGGATGTCGCTGCCCGCGCTCACCGCCGCCCAGCCGCTCGCCGGAATCGTGTGCGGCGTGGGCTTCCTCGGGGACAAGCTGCACACGGACGTGGGGGCACTCACCTGGGAAGCGGCGGGGCTCGCGGCGATCGTGGCGGGAATCGTCCTGCTGGGCATGCACCCCTCGATGCCGTCGGGCACCACCAAGACCGAGTCGGTACGGGACCTCCAGCCGCATTGAGGGCGTACGACCACGCCGCGTCGGGCCGCACGGACGGCGCGCACCGCGCCCGGCGCCGACGGCTGCTTGGATGGGGCCATGAGCGCCGCTGACGAGATCCTCGACATCGTGGACGAGAACGACGTGGTCGTCGGGCAGTCCCCGCGCGGCGAGGCGTATGCGCGCGGTCTTCGCCACCGCTGCGTGTTCATCCAGGCCCGGGACGCCCGGGGCCGCCTCTTCGTCCACCGCCGCACGCCCACCAAGCTCGTCTTCCCCTCCCTGTACGACATGTTCGTCGGCGGGGTCGTGGGCGCGGGCGAGTCCTACGACTCCGCGGCCCTGCGCGAGGCCGAGGAGGAACTCGGGGTCTCAGGACTCCCTCGGCCCGTCCCCCTCTTCAAGTTCCTCTACGACGACGGCTCCGGCCAGACCTGGTGGTCGGCCGTCTACGAGGTCCGCTGCGAGCTCCCGGTGAACCCCCAGACGGAGGAGGTCGCCTGGCACGACTTCCTCACCGACGAGGAGGTGGAACGGCACCTGACGGACTGGACGTGGGTGCCGGACGGCCTGGCGGCGTACGAGCGCCTCAAGGACCACCGGGCGACGGGCACCGACTGAGCCCCCGACGGGCCCCGGTAGGGTCGATGGCGTGATCGAATTCGTACGGAACGTCCGGCTGTGGTTCGCGCCCGAGGAGGTCCGGCAGGAGGGCGTCACGCCCGACTACCGGTTCTCGCTGGCGAACGAGCGGACCTTCCTCGCCTGGCTGCGCACCGCGCTGGCGCTGATCGGCGGCGGTTTCGCCGTGGATCAGTTCCTGCCGGACCTGCGCTGGGGCTGGCGGGTCGGCCTCGCGCTGGCCCTGCTGGCGGCGGGCGTGCTCTGCTCGCTGCGCGCCGTCAATCACTGGGTGCGCTGCGAGCGCGCGATGCGCCGCGGGGAGGACCTTCCCGTGTCGCGCTTCCCGGCACTGCTGAGCATCGCCGTCGCGATCGTGGCCGTCGCGATGGTCGTCGTCGTCCTCGTCGGCTGGGAAGGGTGACCGTGCCCGGCCGCCCCCAGCACCGTCCCGAGCGGGACCCGGGGCTGCAGCCGGAGCGTACGCGGCTCGCGTGGCGGCGTACGACCCTGTCGAGCACCGTCGCCGCGGTCCTCGCGGCGAAGGCGGCGCTGCACGGCGGCCCGTCGGCGACCGACGTGGCGGCCTGCGCCCTGTGCTGCGCGCTCTGGCTGGGCTTCCTGGCGCTCGCGCACCGGCGCATCCGGGTGCTCTCGACGTCCGGCACCGACGGTCCGCCCGCCCTCACGCCGCGGCACGCGACCGCGGCGACCCTGTGCACGGTCGCCCTCGCCGTGTGCGCGGTGGCACTGGTGTTCTGATCCGGATCAAATGGGGCGGAACGACGCAAATGGCGATGAATGCGGTTCTTTCTGGCGTTAGCCTGAGCCGTCATTCCACGCCACTCACGAAGGTGAGCACCATGACCACCCTTCACCTGGAGCATCCGACCCACGAGCACACCCACGGCCCGGACTGCGGGCACACCGCCGTGCCGCACGGGGACCACGTCGACTACGCGCACGACGGACATCTGCACCGGGAGCACTCCGGACACTGGGACGAGTGCGAGCCGAGCGGCCACACGGCGCACGGCGAGCACGGCCACCGGCACGGCGAGGGCTGCGGGCACCCGGCGGTCGCGCACGGCGACCACGTCGACTACCTGCACGACGGCCACCGCCACGCCGAGCACGACGGCCACTGGGACGACCACTAGGCGCGAGCACGCCCGGCGTCTCCCCCGGCTCCCGGAGGGAGACGCCGATCACGTTTCGTCCCGGCGCTGGACGACATACCGACTGGTCGGCATCATGGTCACGTCCCGTTTCCCGGCGTGCAGGAGAAATGATGAGTCCCGACCACCCGCCAGGTCTCGACCTCGACCGACTGCGCGGTCTGCTCGACGGCGAGCGGCCCGGTCTGGTGCACGGCCCGCTGACCGGCCGGCTGATCGAGGGCGGACGGTCGAACCTCACGTACGCGGTCACGGACGGCACCACGAGCTGGGTCGTCCGACGGCCCCCGCTCGGGCACGTACTGGCCACCGCGCACGACATGAAGCGCGAGCACCGCGTCATCAGCGCGCTGCACCCGACCGCCGTCCCCGTGCCGCGTCCGGTCCTGCTGTGCGAGGACGAGGAGGTGCTGGGCGCGCCCTTCTACGTCATGGAGTTCGTGGTCGGCACCCCGTACCGCACCGCCGAGCAGCTGGCCCCGCTCGGCCCGGAGCGCACCCGGGACGCGGTGCTCGGGCTCGTCGACACGCTCGTCGAACTGCACGCCGTCGACCCCGCAGCCGTGGGCCTCGCCGACTTCGGGCGCCCCGAGGGCTTCCTCGACCGGCAGCTGCGCCGCTGGGGCAAGCAGCTGGACGCCTCCAGGAACCGTGAGCTCGCCGGGATCGACGAACTGCACGCCGCCCTCGGCCGTGAGCTGCCGCACTCCCCCGCGCCCTCCGTCGTGCACGGCGACTACCGGCTCGACAACGTGCTGATCGGCGAGGACGACCGGATCAAGGCGATCCTGGACTGGGAGATGTCCACGCTCGGCGATCCGCTCACCGACCTGGGCCTGCTGGTGATGTACAGCGCGCCGCTGGACCTGCCCGACTCCCCCATCAGCACGACCGCCTCGGCCGCCGGGCACCCGGACCCGGCCGAGATCGTCGAACGGTACGCCGCGCGCTCGGGGCGCGACGTGTCCGACGTCGCCTGGTACACGGCGTTCGCCTGGTTCAAGCTCGCCGTGATCCTGGAGGGCATCCACTACCGCTACACGCTCGGCCAGACGGTCGGCGCCGGCTTCGACCGCATCGGTGAACTGGTCCCGTTCTTCATCGAGCACGGTCTGACCACTCTTCAGGAAGGCTGATCCGAGATGGACTTCGCATTCGACGCGCGTACCGAGGAACTGCGCGGGAAGCTGCTCGCCTTCATGGACGAGTACGTCTACCCGGCGGAAGCGGTGGCGGAGGAGCAGCGCGCCCGGCTGGCCTCGCCGTGGGACACGCCCGCCGTGGTCGGGGAGTTGAAGGCGGAGGCCCGCAGGCAGGGCCTGTGGAACCTCTTCCTGCCCGACGCGCAGTACGGCGCCGGGCTGACCAACCTCCAGTACGCGCCGCTCGCCGAGATCACCGGCCGCAGCCCGCACTTGGCGCCCACCGCGCTGAACTGCGCCGCGCCGGACACCGGCAACATGGAGGTGCTCGCGCAGTTCGGCGACGAGCAGCAGAAGAAGCAGTGGCTGGAGCCGCTGCTCGCCGGCGAGATCCGCTCGGCGTTCGCGATGACCGAGCCGGAGGTGGCCTCCTCCGACGCCACCAACATCACGACCCTCATCGAACGCGACGGTGACGAGTACGTGATCACCGGCCGCAAGTGGTACATCTCCGGGGCGATGAACCCGGACTGCAAGATCTTCATCGTGATGGGCAAGACGGACCCGGACGGGCCGGACATCCGCCGCCAGCAGTCCATGGTCCTGGTCCCGCGCGACACCCCGGGTCTCGAAGTCCGGCGCGCCATGCAGGTGTACGGCTACGAGGACCACTCCCACGGCGGGCACGCCGAGGTCGTCTTCGACCATGTCCGCGTCCCGGTGAGCAACCTCGTCGGCGAGGAGGGCGGCGGTTTCGCCATCGCCCAGGCGCGGCTCGGCCCGGGCCGCATCCACCACTGCATGCGGCTGATCGGCATGGCCGAGCGGGCGATCGAGCTGATGTGCCGCCGGGCCGTGTCCCGTACTGCCTTCGGCAAGCCGCTCGCCCAGCAGGGCGTGGTCCAGAACTGGATCGCGGACGCGCGCGTCGCCGTCGAACAGCTGCGTCTGCTGGTCCTGAAGACCGCCTGGATGATGGACACCGTCGGCAACAGGGGCGCCCACACCGAGATCCAGGCCATCAAGATCGCCACCCCGCGCACGGTCGTGGACATCCTCGACAAGGCGGTCCAGCTGCACGGCGCGGGCGGTGTCAGCCAGGACTTCCCGCTCGCCGAGCTGTGGGCGAGCGCACGGACGCTGAAGCTCGCGGACGGCCCGGACGAGGTGCACCAGCGGTCGCTGGCGCGACGGGAGATCAAGAAGTACGTCTGACCGTCCGGTCGGGTGGGGCGGTGAGGGGCTTTTTCGCCCCCGCCGCCCCTACCCGTTCCCGTCCCCTGGGGGCTGCGCCCCCACAGACCCCCGCAAAAGATCGCGCAGTTCCCCGCGCCCCTGAAGGGCCCGGCCCATCCGCGGCCGAAAGGCTATGGCCGCAGCGCCCGCAGCAGCAGGTCGGCCAGGTGGTCGGCGACCTCCTGGGGGGTGAGGGGGCCGTCGGGGCGGTACCAGGTCGACAGGTGGTGCACCGAGCCGAAGTGGTAGTCGACGACCAGGTCGGCCGGGGTGGCGGTGGAGAAGACGCCCTTCTTCTGGCCCTCCTCCACGAGCGCGCGGAAGCGTTCGTGGTAGCGGCGGCGCTCGGCGCGCACCTGCTTGTCCTTCTCGGGGCTGAGGTGGTGCATGGAGCGGAAGAAGATCGCCGCGTCGTCGAGGTTGTCGATCGTGGTGACGACGACGTCGGCGGCGGCACCCCTCAACCGCTCCTCGACCGGCGCGTCGGCATCGGCGAACGCGTCCAGCCGCTCCTGCTGAAGCCGCAGCACGCGCGCGTACACCTCGTGCAGGAGGTCGTCCTTGGAGCCGAAGTAGTGGTACAGCGCACCCTTGGTGACGCCCGCCGCCTCCACGATCTCCTGCACGGATGTGCGGTCGTAGCCCTGCTCCGCGAAGAGCCTGGTGGCGGCGGCCAAGAGCCGCTGCGGGACGGGCGTACCGTCTCCGTCCGTCGTCCTGGGCACTGCCGCCACCTGCCTTTCAAGCGTTGTCCGGTGAAACGCGTCGTCTGCTGCTCGTCTACTGAGAGTCCTGGGGACGGGAACGCAGTTCCCGTCGGAGGATCTTGCCACTCGCCGTCTTCGGCAGCTCGGGCAGGATCTCCACATGCCGCGGATACTTGTAGGCGGCCAGTCTCTCCTTGCAGTACGCGGCGAGCGCGTCGGGGTCCTCGTCCGCGCCGGGCCGCAGGCTGATGTAGGCCTTCACGGTCTCGCCGCGGTAGCCGTCGGGGATGCCGACGACGGCCGCCTCCCGGACCGAGGGGTGCGTGTAGAGCACGTCCTCGACCTCGCGGGGCCACACCTTGAAGCCCGACGCGTTGATCATGTCCTTCTTGCGGTCGACCACGTAGAGCCAGCCTTCGGGGTCCATGAAGCCGATGTCGCCGGTGCGCAGCTCACCGTCCGGGAAGGTCTCGGCGGTGGCTTCGGGGCGGCGCCAGTAACCGGGCACGACCTGGGGGCCCCGTACGAGGATCTCGCCCTGTTCACCGAAGGGCACCTCCTGGCCCTGGTCGTCGACGATGCGTACGACCGTGTCGGGGCCCGGCACACCGACGGCCAGCGTGCCCGAGACCGGGTCGACGGGAGCCTCCCGGCCCGGCGGTACGGAGGCGCAGGGCGCGGTGCACTCGGTGAGTCCGTAGCCGTTGCGGATGTAGGGCCCGAAGCCGGCCCGGAACTTCTCCACCAGGGCCGGCGGCAGTGGCGCGCCGCCCGAGGAGATGTTCACGAAGGAGGCGAAGTGGTCCGGCGTGACCGCCGGATGCGCCGCGAGTGCCATGAAGGCGGTCGACGGGCCGACCGTGTACTGCGGCCTGTGCTCGGCGAACGCGTCGAGGACGACCCCCGCCTCGAAGCGGTAGGCGAGGACCAGCGTGCCCCCGCTGTCGAGGCAGGCGGCGAGCTGGCAGACCATCCCGGTGATGTGGAACAGGGGCGCCATCGCGAAGTAGACGGGCGCCTCCGGCAGCCCGAGGCCCGTCCGCTGCCGCTCGGCGTTGTACATGATGTTGCCGTGCGTGTTGGTGGCCCCCTTGGGGGTGCCGCTCGTCCCCGAGGTGTAGCTGATCAGCGCGATGTCGGAGGGCTCCGCGTCACGCCCCGCGGGGGCCTTGTGACCCGCCCGGGCGACCGCCACCAGATCGTCGGCGTCCGCGGCCTGCGGCAGTCGCTCGAAGGTCAGCACCCGCGCGTCGCCCCGGGTCTGGAAATCCAACTCACATCCGGTGAGGACGACGCTCACGGCCGAGTCGGCGGCCGTCTCGCGCAGATACGACTCCCACGCGCGGTCGGAGCACACCAGGGCGCGTACGTCCGCGTCGTGCAGGACGTGGCGGACCTCGCCCGACTTGTACATCGGGTTGACCGGCACGACGGTCGCGCCCGCCTTCCAGGCGCCGAGCAGCGCGAGCACGAAGTGCGGGGAGTTCTGGAGCAGGATCGCGACGCGGTCGCCGCGCTCCAGACCGCGGGCGGCGAGGTGCCCGGCGACGGAGTCGCTCAGCTCGTCCACCTCGCGGTAGCTCAGCCGCCCGTCGAAGTAGGCGAGCGCGGAGCGGTCCGGAGCGTCCGCCACGGCACCGCGCAGGGCGTGCACCAGGGAGTCGGCCGGGCTCACCGGGCCGCTCTGGGCGTCATTGAGGAGGGCCACCCAGGGCCGGTCGGCGTAGGTGGTCACCGGGTCGCCTCCCACTTCTGCTGGATGTGGTTCATGTTCGTCAGCCAGCGGTCCGGTTCGGCGGCCCGCACCTGGTAGTACCCGGCGACCTCGGGGTGCGGCAGGATCAGGAAGCGGTCCTCCTCGATCCCCGCGAACAGCGCGTCGGCGACGGTCTCCGGCTCGATGGCGGTGGGCTGGAGGACCAGGTCGCCCGCGCTGCCGGTGGCGTCGAGCATGTCGGTGCGCACGCCCTGCGGGCAGATCGCGTGCACCTTCACGCCGCGGTGGCGGTACGTCAGCGACAGCCACTCGGCGAAGGCGTACGCGCCGTGCTTGGTGACGCTGTAGGGCGCGGCGCCGATCATGGTGAGCAGTCCGGCGGCGGAGACGGTGGAGACGAACCGGCCGCTGCCGCGCTCCAGCCAGGCCGGGAGCAGCTCCTGGGCCGCCCGGACGTGCGCCATCACGTTGACGTCCCAGGCGAGCGCCCAGACCTTCTCGTCGGCCGACTCACTGCCGGCCGAGGGGAGGCCCGCGTTGGCGCAGTAGACGTCGATGGTGCCCCCGAGGGCGTCCCGGGCCTCGGCCACGATGGTGGACGCGTCGCCGGGAACCGCGATCGCCCCGATCTCCTCGGCCACGGCCTTCGCCTTGGCGGCGTCCAGGTCGTTGACGACGACCCGGGCCCCCTCGGCGGCGAAACGACGGGCCAGTGCGGCCCCGATGCCGCCTCCGGCCCCGGTGACGACCACTCCCGCATCCTGCACGGCTTCCACCATCGGTCTCCTTCGACACGACGCGACACAACACGGCTCAGCTGCGACCCCAGACTAACCAGTCGGTATGTAGCAGGGGAAGGGCCCTTTGACAGCTCCGGCCCGCGGGAGCGCCTCTTCAGGGGCGCGGGGCTCGACATGTGCGGCTCCGTCGCGTGGGCGCGACCAGCCACTTACGGCCTGCCGCTTACGAACCGTCCGCGGGAGCGCATAACGTGCCGATGCCAACGTTCCGCGATCACGGAGGTCCCCCCATGCGCCTCTCCCGCCGAGCCCTCCTGACAGCCACAGCCACCGCCACGGCCGCCTTCGCGGCGACCCGCACCACCCGCACCGCCCCCACCACGACGACCTCCCGTGCCGACCCCCTGCGCACCGGCTTCGAGCAGCTCCAGGCAAGCGGCTACGCCACCCTCCACGGCCGGCGTGTCGGCGTCGTCACGAACCCCACCGGCGTCACCAGAGACGTTCGCCACATCGTCGACGTCATGCACGCCGACCCCCACGTCGAGCTGACCGCCGTCTTCGGCCCGGAACACGGATTCCGCGGCACCGCGCAGGCCGGCGGCTCCGAGGGCCGCTACGACGACCCGGCGACCGGGCTCCCGGTCTACGACACGTATCTCAAGAGCGGCAAGCCCCTCGCCGACGTCTTCACCGCCTCCGGCGTGGACACCGTCGTCTTCGACATCCAGGACGTGGGCGCGCGTTTCTACACGTACATCTGGACGCTGTACGACTGCATGGAGGCGGCCCGGCTCGCGGGCAAGCGCTTCGTGGTGCTGGACCGGCCGAACCCGGTGACCGGACGGGCCGCCCAGGGCCCGGTGCTGCACAAGGAGTTCGCGACGTTCGTCGGGCGGCAGCCCATCGCGCAGGCGCACGGGATGACGGTGGCGGAGCTCGCGCGGCTGTTCAACGGGGAGTTCCTGGCGGCGCCGGTGGAGCTGACCACCGTACTGATGTCGGGCTGGAAGCGGTCGGACTTCTACGACGCCTCCGGTCTGCCGTGGGTGCCGCCGAGCCCGAACATGCCGACGGCCGACACCGCCCTGGTGTACTCCGGAACGTGTCTCTTCGAGGGGACGAACCTGTCGGAGGGGCGCGGCACGACCCGTCCCTTCGAGCTGCTGGGCGCGGAGGGCATCGACGGCCGATGGGCTCTGGAGGCGAACCGGCTCAAGGTCCCGGGCGTGCGCTTCAGGGAGGCGTACTTCGCGCCGACCTTCTCCAAGTTCCAGGGAAAGACGATCGGCGGCGTGCAGATCCATGTGGACGACCGGGCCGCGTACGACCCCGTCCGCACCGGAATCGCCCTCCTGGTGACCGCCAAGAAGGTCTGGAGCGGCTTCGCCTGGCGCTCGGACAACTGGATCGACAAGCTGACCGGCTCCGCCAAGGTGCGCACGATGATCGACGCGGGTGCGACGACCGACGAGATCGTGGCCGCCTGGCAGGACGAACTGAAGGCCTTCCAAAGAATCCGGAAGGAATATCTTCTCTACGGATGAGCGGAAAGAACTTCTTTTCCGCGGTTCAGTCATGACGTATGGCCAATCTTCGCCCCCGGTAGGACGATGCGCCCACATCGCACCGCCTTCGGGGGACGAGGGGGCTTGCCATGGCGGATCCGGCAGTCAGTGTTTCTCCCTACTGGGAGCTGACCTTCGACGCGGACGGGGACGTGGACGGCCGGGAAAGGGACCGGCTGCTCGCGGAGGTGCCCCGGCGCGGAGTGCGTGATCTGATCGTCTTCGCGCACGGCTGGAACAACGACCGCTCCGGCGCGACCCGCCTCTACAGCCAGTTCTTCGCGCCCGTGCCGGATCTCGCGCCGCACGCGCGCCTGGGCTACGTCGGTGTGGTGTGGCCCTCGATGCGGTTCTCGGACGAACCGATCCCCGACTTCCCCCGGTCGGTGGCCGCCGCCGTCCCCGCCGACGTGCCCGCCGCCGCCCGCACCGCGCTCGACAAGGACACCCGGCACGCGCTCCTGGAGGTGTTCCCGGGCCGAGCGACGGTCGTCGAGCAGCTCGCGCGCCTGCTGGACCAACAGCCGGACGAGGGAGCCTCGTTGGAGGAGTTCGGGCGACTGGTGCGGTTGCTCGTGGAGGTATCACCCCAGGGACCGCAGGCCGCCTTCGCCGCGGACACGCTCGCGGAGGGCGCGCCGCAGGGCGACCCCGCGATGCTCTTCGGGGACACGGCCACGGTGTGCGGCGAGTTCGCCGAGGCGCTGGCCGGAATGACGGCCCCCGGCGAGACCTTCGCCCTGCCGCGGCCCTGGGACGGGGCGCGTGAACTGCTGCGCCAGGCCACCTACTACGCCATGAAGCGGCGCGCGGGCACGGTGGGTGAGCGTGGGCTCGGGCGCGCGCTCGGGCAGCTCGCGACCGCCGCGCCCGGGGTGCGGGTGCATCTGGTCGGACACAGCTTCGGCGGACGGCTGGTCTCCTTCGCGCTGCGCGGACTGCCCGAGGGCGTGCGCGCGGTGAAGTCCGTGACACTGCTCCAAGGGGCGTTCTCGCACTACGCGTTCGCCGCGTCGCTGCCCGGCGACCCGCGGGCGAGCGGCGCGCTGCACGGTCTGCAGAGCCGCGTCGACGGCCCTCTGGTGTGCTGCTACTCCCACTTCGACACGGCGCTCGGCACGATCTATCCGCTGGCCTCCCGGATGGCGGACGACGACCGTTCGGTGCTGGGGATCGACCTCGACCCCGGACACCTCCTGGGTGCCCGCTGGGGCGCGATGGGACACGACGGGGTGCAGGCGGTGGAGGGCACGAAGACGTTCACGCTCGCCGACGCGCTGCGCGCGCAGCTTCCGGTGTCGGGATGCGTGAACGTCGACGCGTGCGCGGTGGTGAACCGCGGCGGGCCCCCGAGCGGGGCCCACAGCGACATCTGCCACCGGGAGCTGGCCCAGGTGGTGCTGGCGGCGGGCCGCGTTCGATGACCCGCCGCCGGGAGTCCGCGACGCGCTCCGGGGTCACCGGTGCGACGTGTACTCCACCACCTGCTGGTAGGTCGGCCGGTTCTGCCAGGTGATCTTGCCGTGCTTGATACCGCCGAGCGTCCGCTGGACGATCGAGTCGGCACACCACTGGTCGCCCGCCGAGCACTGGTCGTCGCCCGGGTAGACCTGGGCGGCGGTCAGGCCGGCCGCCGTCTTGAGCGTGCTGATCAGGGCGTCCCGGCAGGCGCTGAGGGTGCCGCCGCCGCAGTACTTCTGCGACAGTCCGCCCTGCACCGACTCACCGAGGACCGCCCGGATGTCCTTGTCGACATAGCTCCACCAGCCGTACTGGAAGGAGCTTCCGGCGTGCGCCCCGGTCGGGCCGTGCGCGGCCGACGGGGACTCGTCGATGGGCAGGTTGTTGGAGAAGGCCGTGTACAGGTCGGTGCCGAGACCGGGTTCGAACTCGGCCTTCACCAGCAGCGGCCACCAGGCGTCCAGGATGCGGATCGCGTCGGCATTGGCGTAGGCCTTCGAACCGGCAGAGGTCTCCTTGCGCTTGGCGCCGGCCGTCACCCAGTCGGAGAGCTTGGTCACCGCCGCCGCGGCCGTGGTGTCCGTGACCGTCGAACTGTTGATGACCTTCAGCAGCTTCGGCAGCACGTCCTCGGCCCGCAGATCGGCCAGCGCGGCGTCGGCCATCGCCTTGGTGAGCGAGGACCTGGTCACCCCGCCCGCGGCGACCAGCTTCTTCACCCGGTCCTCCAGGAGGTTCCCGCGGTGCACGGAACCGTCTCCCCAGGGGGCCGTGGTGTAGTCCTTGGCCTGCTTGTTGTTCCAGGAGATGTAGTAGTCCTGGTCGATGGAGTTGGGGTGCGCGGACGGTGGGGTGTACGAGGCGGTGTTCGTCGTCGGGTCCCAGTTCCGCCACTCGTACGCGGCCTGCGCCCAGACGGGGAACTCGGCGTCGACGCCGGCCGCCCGCACCGGGTTGTCACCGCTGTTGTAGTACGCGGTGTGGGAGGAGTCGGCGTAGAACCAGTTGAAGGTGTAGTTGATGTGCTGCACCGCGCTCTGGAACGTCCCCGGGCTCTTCACGTAGTCCGGGTCGTTGAGCATCTGGAAGCCGATGATCGAGTCGGCCTCGTGCATGTAGGAGGAACGCAGGGTCGTGTACGCGACCTTCTTGCCGCCGACCGTCGCGCGGTACTCCACGGGACCGTACTTGGTCCGGTAGACCTGCATACGGTACGAGCCCGCCGCGGTCCCGTCGGCCGTGGTGGGCTTCCAGGAGTTGGTCCGCTCGACCTTGTCCATGGCGGTGCAGGTGCCGTGGTACAGGTAGTGGTAGTCGTCCTGGCACAGCTCGACGGCGTACGTGTCGATGATGTCCTGGCCGGAGGTCGTCGCGCTCCAGGAGTAGTCCTGGCCGCGGCCGAGTTCGACGTACATGCTCAGGCCCGCGAAGGAGGCGCCACGCGCGCTGAGGCCCGGCCCCTGGATCTCCTGGAGCATGAGGAGCTGTGGCGCGAAGTAGCCGGTCTGCGGCCCGAAGACGGCGATGGGATGGCCGCTGGCGGTGTACTTGCCGCTCACCACGAGGGCGTTGGACATCCCGCGCTTCGCGGAGGTGAGGGTGGTGGCCGCCGCCGTCGCCGAGGCGCCGGTGGCCGTGGCGGTGGCCGCGCTGCCGGTGCGGTCGTAGACCAGTGGCTCCTGCGTCACCGAGCCGGCGTCGGGCAGGGCCTCGCCCTGCGCGGTGTCGGGCTTCGAGGCGTACGGGAAGCTCTCGCCGTTGTGGACGGTGAGCACCGCCTCGGGGTCGTTGCGCTCGCGGAAGGACTCCCAGACCTTGGTGCCCTCGGTCACGCCGTACTTGGACTGGGCGGCCAGCAGCGAGAGGGCGTTGTTGACCTCGCCGCCGCCTCCGGAGCCGAAGAGCGAGCCGATGACGGAGGCCAGCGCGACCAGGTCGGTGATCTTGAAGTGGTCGATGGTGCCGGCGTTGGTGATGGAGTCCTTGTGGCCGGTCAGGACGTACTCACCGGGGAAGTAGCGGCCGCTGTCGGAGGCGTCGATGTAGGCGTTGATGCCGTCGATGTAGGCGTTGGCGTCGGCGAGGGCCTGCTGACCGCGGGCGCCGTTGTTCGCGATGGCGTTGTCGATCTGGGTCTGCAGATCGGCCTCAGTGTAGGGCGCGTTGCGCCAGAACTCCTGCTCCAGGCCCTGGTTGGAGGAGGCCCCGCCGGCGAAGGAGGTCAGCTGGCCGCGGCCGACGTGCCGGAAGACGTCCATCAGCCACAGCCGGTCCTGGGCGGCGGCGTACCCGGCGCCGTACTCGGTGCCGTAGCGGGTGGTGCCCGTGATGTGCGGCACACCGGTCTTCTTGTCGCGGACGATCGTCACGTCGGTGCGTCCGCCGGGCGCGGTGGAGGAGGCGACCTGGTCGGAGGCGACCCCGAAGGACGCGTCGTTGAAGAAGTCGTTGATCTTGGCGTCGGTGAGCGTGGCGGCGCCCGAGGCCAGGTTGTTGTAGGGGCCGAGCTGGTCCTCGGCGTGGTCGGGCTGGATGCCGAAGGCCTGGTTGAGGAGGATCTGGGCGAGGGTGGCGTTGCCGTTCTGACCGGGCGGGAGGATGTCGGAACACTGGCCGCCGCAGTAGTCGTTGGCGGCGAGCGCGGTCGTGCTGTCGGCGGCCGCCGCCTGGGTCAGCGGGGACAGCAGGGCGGCTATGAGAGCACAGATGGAAGCCGCCCCCAGGAACTTGGGGAATCTGCGGGGAGTTCTCTGTCTGTCGAGTGCGGTGCGTGGGGTGCGCCGTGGCATGGCTGCTCCTACCGACGGGGGTGGGCCGGACGTTACCGCCGGTATCCCCGAGTTGGAAGATGAACATGCGTCAACTTTTCAACGATCACTGAGCTGTTCGGACGTCACGAGCCGTTTAGAGATCGACGGGCCATGCGGATCCGGCGACACCCCGCTCATCCCGGCCCGCGGGCTTTTCGACAGGTGGCTGACAGCGAGGGGAGGTAGGCCGGAGGAAGTTCGGTCGGTGACTTATGGCGCTCATCGGAAATTGGATGGAGCCGAATCGCGTGTCGATACGTCTACTCGGCGACGTCCCTGGGACGGCAACGCCGAAGTGACCGAAGTACAGGTGCAGGTGTGACGGAGGTGCAGGGCGATGGCGGGTTTTCGGAGTCTGGCGAGACAGGTGCGAGATCCGAGGAATGATCTGGCACTGCGACGCTATTCACTGCGCAAGTGCCTGGAGAGGTTCGCCCCTTACGGGCATCGGGCGACCTGGGACCATCTCTGCTCCCGGGCCGGGTTCGGCCCCGAGGACCGGTCCCCCGATCCAGCGCGGCTCGTGGCCGCACTGGACGAGTTGGAGGAGGCCCGTTCCGTCTGGCTCGCCTACGAGGTCGAGTTCGCCGAGCGCCGCAAGAAGGAGAAGCACGACGGGCTGCGCCGGCCGGGCAGCGTGGACGACTGGCATCGGCTGACCTGGGGCGGATTCGGCGTCGCGTGGTGCGACGACCCGCGGATCCACCCCCACGAATCACTGGCCGAGGTGCTGCGCCGGCTGATCGCCGCGCTGGAGCGCGAGCCGGGCACGGTCTGCCCGGTCTGCACCGGTGAGCGCCTCACCTGGATGTACGACCTGGCCCACGAACCGTCGTCGGGTCCCGTCTGCACGGATTGCGGAATCGTCGTACCGCGGCCCGTCCTCACGCCCGAGGCGCTGGCGGAGGCCAGGCGCGGGCGGTTGCTCGTCTCCGCGTGAGCGCTCCGCCGGGTTGAACGGGGGGCGCGGGGCGGGGGTCGCCGGTCGGGATGAGGCTCGGGGTCGGCCGGGTTACGGGGACTGCGGGTGAGTCGTCGGCCGCGGGATGGTCCGTGGCTGGGCGCGCAGTTCCCCGCGCCCCTGGCGGGGCGCTGACCTCGCCGGGGTGCGGACGGGGCGTACAGACCTGTGAATCCGACGCTAGCAGGCGCGAATCCGCTCGCTCCAGCGCTTTCTCCTCAGGACAGTTGGGCTCGATGAAACCCCGTTGAGGTACCCGCGGAACCCGAGGAGTCCCGATGTCGACGCTGCGCGTCACCGCCGAAGTGCTGACCGTCCACGAGCATCCGAACGCCGACGCGCTCGAACTGGCCCAGGTGGGCCTGTACCGAGCCGTCGTCGCCAAGGGCGCCTACCGCACCGGCGAGAGTGCCGTCTACATCCCCGAGCAGTCCGTGCTCCCCGCCACGCTCATCGAGGAGCTGGGTCTGACCGGACGCCTCGCGGGCCCCGGATCGGACCGCGTCAAGGCCGTACGCCTGCGCGGTGAGCTCTCGCAGGGCATCGTCTGCCGCCCGAAGGCGCTGGCCGACGTCGACCTGGCGCGGGCCGCCGCGGACGGCACCGACTTCGCCGAGGCGCTCGGCATCGTCAAGTGGGTGCCGCCGATCCCGCCCACCATGAACGGAGACGTCGAGTCCGCGCCCGATCTGCTGCCCTGGGTCGACATCGAGAACATCCAGCGGTACCCGGACATCTTCACGCCGGGCGAGAACGTCGTCCTGACGGAGAAGCTGCACGGCTCGGCCTGCCTGCTGACCTACCTCGCCGACCGGGACCGCGTGTACGTCTCCTCCAAGGGCTTCGGTGCCAAGTCCCTCGCCCTCAAGGAGGACTCCCGCAATCTGTACTGGCGTGCCGTCCACGCCCGCGGCGTCGCGGCGGCCGCGGCCCGGCTCGCCGAACGGCTCGGCGCCCGCCGGGTCGGCATCTTCGGCGAGGTGTACGGGGCGGGCGTGCAGGACCTGTCGTACGGCGCCGACGGGCGCCGCGAGTCCCTCGGCCACGCCGTGTTCGACGTGTCCGCGGAGATCGCCGGCGAGGTCCGCTGGCTGGACGCGGCCGAGCTTCTCGACGGGGAACTGCCGCTGGTGCCACGGCTGTACGAGGGCCCGTACGACATCGACCGCGTCCTGGAGTTCGCCTCGGGCCGGGAGACCGTGTCCGGACGCGCACTGCATCTGCGGGAAGGCGTCGTGATACGCCCTGCCGTCGAGCGCCACAGCCCGGTGACCGGCGGCCGGGCCATCGCGAAGGCGGTCAGCCCGGCGTATCTGACGCGCAAGGGCGGCACGGAGTACGAGTGACGGGTCCGGGCGGTCGCGGCACGGGAGCCGCGGTTCCGCCCGGCCACGGGGCAGACCGAAGGGCACCCTCGGCCCGGCCACGAGGCAGACCGAAGGGCACCCCTCGGCCCGGCCACGGGACGGGCCGAGGGGTGCCCTCAGCAGCACTCTTCGGCCGCGCGCGGCGACTCCTGCGCCCCTTGTGACCGCTGCGGCTCCGGCCGCGCGGTGACGCGCTCCACCATGAGCCGGGAGCCCGCCTGGCGCTCGCCGAAGACGTCGTCCGGGTTGGACAGCACGCAGTTCTCCAGGGACAGACAACCGCACCCGATGCAGTCGGTCAGGTGATCCCGCAGCCGGCTCAACTGCTTGATCCGCTCGTCGAGTTCGGAACGCCAGGCCTCCGACAGCCGGGCCCAGTCCTCGCGCGTCGGGGTGCGCTCCTCGGGGAGTTCGGCGAGCGCCTCGCGGATGGTGGCGAGGGGGATGCCGACACGCTGGGCGGCCCGGACGAAGGCGACACGGCGCAGCGCGTCACGGTGGTAGCGGCGCTGGTTGCCGGTGGTGCGACGGCTGCTGATCAGGCCCTTGGACTCGTAGAAGTGCAGGGCGGAGACGGCGGCGCCACTGCGGGCCGACAGCTGGCCGACGGTCAGCTCGTGGATCTTCTCAGGGATCTGGGGCACCCCTCCAACCCTACCTACTGCGTCACCCGCCCTACCTACTTCGTCACACGTCCGGTCCGTTGACATGCGCCCCGTACCCGACCATGCTAAGCAGTTGCTTAGACATGGAGATGTGGGAGGTCGGGAAGATGGCAGAGCCGAGGACGTTCGCGACGGTCGACGAACTACGGGCCGCGGTGGGCGAGCAGCTGGGGTACAGCGACTGGGTCGAGATCGAGCAGAAGCGGGTCGACCTCTTCGCGGAGGCGACCGGCGACCACCAGTGGATCCACGTCGACCCCGAGAAGGCCGCGACCGGCCCCTTCGGCACGACGATCGCGCACGGCTACCTCACCCTGTCGCTGCTCCCGCTCTTCGGCCCGCAGCTGATCAAGGTCGAAGGCGTGAAGATGGGCGTCAACTACGGGACGAACAAGGTGCGTTTCCCCGCCCCCGTACCGGTCGGCTCACGGCTGCGCGCCACCGCGCAGATCACCGGCGTCGAGGACGTGACCGGCGGTGTCCAGGTGTCCGTGGCCTTCACCGTGGAGCGCGAGGGCGGCGACAAGCCGGTGTGCGTGGCCGAGTCGGTGTCGCGCTACTACCTCTGAGCGCCCCACCCGCCGGGGGCCGCTACTGCTTGGCCCCGACCATGCGCAGCACGAGGTCGGCGTAGAGCGCGCCGACCTCGTCGGGCGTACGGGGCCCGTCGACGTTGAACCAGCGGGCCACGTCGATGCAGAGGGAGAGCACGGCGAGCGTGGTGCCCGGCACGTCCGGCACGTCGAAGTCGCCCGCCGCCACGCCGTCCGCGATGATGCCGCGCACGGCCGCGTCGGTCTGCCGTCGCAGCGCGACGATCTCCGCCCGCGCCTCGGGCCCGAGGGCTTCCAGCTCGTACTGCACGACCCGCGCGGTGGTGTGCTGCCCGGCGTGCCACCGCACGAAGGACCGCACGGCGTCGGTGAGCCGCTCGGCGGCGCTGCCGTCGCCCTGCGCCGCGCCGCGCACGATGTCGAGCGCCTTGTCGTGCCCGATCCGGCTGATGCGGTGGAGCAGCTCTTCCTTGGTCTTGTAGTGGATGTAGAGCGCTGCGGGGCTCATGCCCGCGCGGCCCGCGATGTCCCGGGTCGTCGTCGCGTGGTATCCGCGCTCGGCGAAGGCCTCCACGGCGGCGACGAGCAGCCGCCGGGCCGCGTCCGGGGTGACCTCGGCCCACGGCTGCATCTCGCCGCCGGCCGTCTCCTCCGCCGTACTCATCGCTGGTTCGCCCCTCTCGCTGACAGGAGGTACACCATACCGCCGAAGCTGAGCGGGCGCTTAGCGTGCCCGCTCGGCGCCCGCGTCCTGACGGTCCCGGATCACCTTGGCCAGCGTGAAGGACGACGTCACGAGATAGAGGACGGCGATGGCCAGAAAGGCTCGCACCCAGGCGTCGGCGTGCAGCTTGTAGATACCGACGGCGGTCGCCACCATGGCGACGGAGAAGGAAGCCACGGCCTGCCCGTAGAAGGCAGCCGTGTTCTGATGCTTGACGGGTGTCTCACTCATGGGGACAAGGGTCGGCGGACGCGACCGTCGCCGCATCCGCCCTCGTACTCAGTGCCGCGTGCGGGCGTACTCAGAAGGCGGAAACCCCCGTCAGCGCACGCCCGATGACCAGCTTCTGTATCTGGCTGGTGCCTTCGTAGAGGGTCATCACGCGGGCGTCGCGCAGCAGCTTGCCCGCCGGGTACTCGTCGATGTAGCCGTAGCCGCCGAAGACCTGGAGTGCGTTGTTCGCCGCGCGCACGGCGGCCTCGGAGGCGAAGAGCTTGGCCTTCGACGACTCCGTCGCGAAGGGCAGTCCGCGGTCGACGAGATCGGCGACCCGCCAGGTCAGCAGCCGTGCCGCGTCCACGTCGACGGCGATGTCGCTGATCAGTTCCTGGACGAGCTGGTGGTGCGCGATGGTCTTCCCGAACTGCTCCCGCTCGGTCGCGTACCGCACGGCGACGTCCAGGGCCGCCTGGGCGATGCCGACACACCCCGCGGCGACCGACATCCGCCCCTTGGCCAGGGCGGACATGGCCACGGAGAACCCCTTGCCCTCGGGCGCGAGCATCGCGCTCGCGGGTACGCGTACGTCCTCCAGGACGAGTTCGGCGGTGGCCTGGCCGCGCAGGCCGAGCTTGCCGTGAATGGTGCGACGGGTCAGGCCGGGGGTGTCGGTCGGCACGAGGAAGGCGGAGACGCCCTTGTGGCCGGGCGCGTCGGTGGAGCGGGCGAAGAGCAGGACGACGTCGGCCCAGGTCCCGTTGGTGATGAACATCTTGGTGCCGTTGATGACGTAGTCGTCGCCGTCGCGTACGGCCTTCGTCGTCAGATGGCCCGCGTCCGAGCCGGTGCCGGGTTCGGTGAGGCCGAAGCAGCCCACGTACGCGCCGGAGGTCAGCCCCGGCAGCCACTGCCGCTTCTGCTCCTCGCTCCCCCAGTACGCGATCGTCTTGGCCACCAGACCGAGCGAGACGGAGACGATGCCGCGTACGGAGGAGTCACCGCGGCCCAGTTCCTCCGTCACGAGGCAGTACGCGAGGTGGTCGCCGCCGCTGCCGCCGTACTCCTCGTCGACGGTGAGCCCGAGGAAGCCGACGTCGCCGAGCTTCTTCACGAGCGAGCGGTCGACCTCCTCCGCCCGGTCCCACTCGACGACATGCGGGGCGATCTCGCGGTCCACGAAGTCCTTGGCGAGTTGCCGGACGGCGGTCTGCTCCTCGCTGAGCTCCAGGTTCATGACGGTCACCCCATTTGAAAGCCGTACATTCGAAAAGCTAAATTAGCACTGCTAGTTTAACTCCGCAGCCCTACTATGTGCGCCATGGCCCGACCGCGCAAGCCCCTCCTCAGCACCGACCGGATCGTCGACACGGCACGGGCCCTGGTGGACGCGGAGGGTCTGGCCGCCGTCTCCACGCGGCGGCTCGCCGCCGAACTGGGGGTGAGCGGGCCCTCCCTCTACAACCACTTCCGTACCAAGGACCAGATCCTGGAAGCGGTGGCGGACTCCGTGAGCGCGCAGGTCGACCTGGCGATGTTCGAGGACGGGCGGGACTGGCGTACCGCCCTGCACGACTGGGCCGTGTCCTACCGGGCGGCGCTGCGCGACCACCCGAACATCGTCCCGGTCCTCGCCCGCGGTCCCGGGCGCCGACCCGCCGGGCTGCGCCTCGCGGACGCCGTCTTCGGCGCGATGGTCGACGCCGGCTGGCCAGCGGCTCAGGCCACGTCGATCGGCGCCCTGATGCGCTACTTCATCATGGGCTCCGCCCTCGGGTCCTTCGCCGGGGGCTTCGTCGACGACGAGAGCGCGTACGATCCCGCCGACTATCCCCACCTCGGGCAGGCCCACCTGCTCGCCGAGCAGCAGGAGAAGGTGGACGAGCGGGCCTTCGAGGTGGGGCTCGGGGCGTTGCTCGACGGGCTGACGGAGCAGTTCGGAAGGGTGACGGGCGTCGGCTGACGGAGCCGAGGCGGCCGGGCGGGTTTGCTGGCTGCGGGTGAGTGGGGGCTTGGCGCGCAGTTCCCCGCGCCCCCGGGGCACGGGGCTGCGCCCCGGCGCCCCATCGCCCGATGGGCCTCGTCCTCGCACGCCGGACGGGCTGGAGGCTTGAGGAGCGCGGGAGACTGCGCGCCCAGCCCCCACCGCTCGGCAGCCGAACAGCGTCGGGCGGGCGGGGACGCGGGGCGAAGCCCCGTCCTGGGGGCGCGGGGAACTGCGCGGTCAGCCCCCACCGGCCGGCAGCCGAACGAGTCGGGCGGCGGATGCGGAGATGCGGGACGAAGCCCCCGCTTCAGGGGCGCGGGGAACTGCGCG
Source organism: Streptomyces sp. RLB3-17 (assembly GCF_007113425.2). Lineage (NCBI taxonomy): Bacteria > Bacillati > Actinomycetota > Actinomycetes > Kitasatosporales > Streptomycetaceae > Streptomyces > Streptomyces sp. RLB3-17. Next base: position 2,973,062 of record NZ_CP041610.2, read on the forward strand.
CCAAGCCCCCACCCACCCGCGGCCGAAGAACCCCCGCGGCCCGGAGACCGTTCGGCGGGGGCCGAACTGTCGAGGGCGGATGATGGGCGGCATGACGAGGTCGACGGATCCGGTCGCACCGGGACTCGCCGCGCTGGCCGCGATGTTCGCGGACGAGACCCGCGCCACCTTCCTGCTCACCCTGCTCGACGGCCGCGCCTGGACCGCGGGTGAACTGGCCAGGCACGCCCACGTCGCCCCCTCGACGGCCAGCGAACACCTGGGCAAGCTCGTCGCAGGCGGCCTACTCACCGAGGACCGCCAGGGCCGACACCGCTACGTTCGGCTCGCGGACCCCCACGTCGCCCAACTCGTCGAGGACCTCGCCGCCCAGGTCGCCCCCGACACCACCCGACGCCCCCGCACCCTGCGGGAAGCCGGCACGGGTTCCGCGATGGCCCGCGCCCGCACGTGCTACGACCACCTCGCGGGCCGCCTCGGCATCACCCTCACCGACGCCCTCACCCACCGCGGCCTGCTCCGTCAGGACACCGGGTTCGCGCTCACGGACGCGGGCCTGCGATGGTTCGACGAGGCAGGCATCGACCTGAACCGCACCGGCCGCCGCCCCCTCACGCGCGGCTGCCTCGACTGGACCGAACGCCGCCCCCACCTCGCGGGCACCGCCGGCGCGGCCCTGTGCCGCCACGCCCTGGACGCCCACTGGTGCGTACGTATCGGCTCGGAGCGCGCGGTCAAGGTCACGCCGGACGGCGAGCGGGCCTTCGCGGAACTCCTGGGCATCGAACCGACGGCACTCCACTGACCGGCCATGTCCCACCGCGGCGTCCGAAAGCCGCGAGCGCCCTGCCCCGTACCCCACCTAGCCTCGGGACCATGATGAACGCCACCTCCCCCGCGTCCGCCCGTCGCGCGGACCTGCTCGCCGCGGGCGCCGCGACCGTCACGGTCGTGCTGTGGGCCTCCGCCTTCGTGTCGATCCGCAGCGCGGGCGCGGCGTACTCGCCGGGCGCGCTGGCACTGGGGCGGCTGCTGGCGGGATCCGTCACGCTGGGCGCCCTCTGTCTCGTACGCGGCGAGGGGTGGCCGCCGCGCGCGGCCCGGCGCGGGATCGCGATATCCGGCCTGCTCTGGTTCGGCTTCTACATGGTGGTGCTCAACTGGGGTGAGCAGCAGGTGGACGCCGGCACGGCGGCGCTCGTCGTGAACATCGGCCCGCTCCTCATCGCGCTGCTCGGCTCCCGACTGCTCGGCGACGCGATGCCACCGCGGCTGCTCGCAGGCATGGCGGTGTCGTTCGCGGGGGCGGTCGCGGTGGGGCTGTCGATGTCCGGCGAGGGTGGGTCCTCGGTGCTGGGAGTGGTCCTGTGTCTGCTCGCCGCCGTCGGCTACGCGGCGGGGGTCGTCGCGCAGAAGCCGGCGCTCGGGCGGGCGAGCGCCCTCCAGGTGACCACGTTCGGATGTCTGGTCGGGACGGTGGCGTGCCTGCCGTTCGCGGGGCAACTCGTCCACGACGTGGCGAACGCGCCCGCCACCGCCACCCTCAACGTGCTCTACCTGGGCGTCTTCCCGACCGCGCTGGCGTTCACGACCTGGGCGTACGCGCTGGCCCGCACCACCGCGAGCCGGATGGGCGCGACGACCTACGCGGTGCCCGCGCTCGTCGTCGCGATGTCCTGGCTGTTCCTCGACGAGGTACCGGCGCTGCTCACGCTCGCGGGCGGCGCTCTGTGCCTGGCCGGGGTCGCGGTGTCCCGCTCCCGTCCCCGGTCCAAGGCTTTCAGCGACACGGGGAACCCCGCGACCGGCCCCCACACACCCGCGGACAACCAAGCCACCCGGCCCTAGAACACCACCAGCGCTCGTCCGCCCTTCCCCGCCACCATGTTCTCGAACGCCCCCGCGATCCCGTCCAGCCCGATCCGCTCGGTCACCAGCATCCCCAGATCGAGCCGCCCCGCCCGCACATGCTCCGCCAGCACCGGCAGATCCCGCGCGGGGTCGGAGTTGCCGTACACGCAGCCGGACAGCGTACGGCCCCAGTGGAAGATCTCCAACGCGTTGAAGGTGACCTGCTGGTCCTTGCCACCGATGCCGACGACCGTCGTACGCCCACCGCGGCGCGTGGAGTCCCAGGCCGCGCGAATGGTCACGGCACGACCCACACACTCGACGGCGACGTCGACACCCTGCTTGCCGGTGAGGGAGCGGATCTCGCGGGCGGTGGTGTCGGAGGCGACGACGTAGTGCGTGGCACCGGCCTCGCGTGCCAGTGACTCCTTCTCCGGAGAGATGTCCACCGCGATGACCTGCGACGCGCCCGCGATCCGCGCCGCCTGGAGCGCCGCGAGCCCGACCCCGCCCACCCCGAACACGGCGACGGTCTCACCGGCACGGACCCGCGCCGAGTGGTGGACGGCGCCGTACCCGGTGAGGACGGCGCAGCCGAGGAGGGCGGCGTCGGTGAGGGGGACGCCGTCCGGGACGGGGAGGACGCAGCCGGCGGCCACGACGGTCTCCTCGGCGAACGCGGCGACGTTCAGGCCGGGATGGAGGTCGCTCCCGTCGGAGGCGCGCCGCGCGTACACGTCTCCCGCGCCGGTCAGCGCGTCGGCGCACAGCCACACCTCCCCCAGCGAGCAGGCGTGGCACCTTCCGCAGGAGGGCGCCCAGTTGAGGACGACTCCGTCGCCGGGCGCGACACCCGTCACGCCCTCCCCGACGGAGACGACGGTCCCGGCACCCTCGTGGCCGAGGACGGCGGGGACGGGCACCCGCATGGTGCCGTCGGACAGCGAGAGGTCGGAGTGGCAGACCCCGGCGGCGGCCAGCCGGACGCGGACCTGGCCGGGGCCGGGCGCCGGGAGGTCGATCTCGGCGATCTCCAGGGGAGCGCCCACGGCGGGAAGTACGGCAGCGCGAACCACGTAAAAGCTCCTCGGCCCAGAACTCTGGAACTGACGGGAATGGAGTGGTGTGGAGTGGTGTGGAACGGAGTGGAGTGGAACGGGCTAGAACTGGAGGGACTTCGTCTGGAGGTACTCGGACAGGCCGTGCGCGCCCAGTTCCCGTCCGACCCCCGACTGCTTGTAACCGCCGAACGGGGCACTGGGGTTGAACCGGCCACCGTTGATGTCGACCTGCCCGGTGTCGAGCCGTCGCGCGAAGGCGACCGCCTCGGCCTCGTCACCCGCCCACACCGCGCCCGCGAGCCCGTACACCGTGCCGTTGGCGATCCGGACGGCGTCCTCCTCGTCCTCGTACGGGATCACCGACAGCACCGGGCCGAAGATCTCCTCCTGCGCGATCGTCATCTCCGGGGTGACGTCCGCGAAGACGGTCGGCTGGACGAAATACCCCTGCTCGCGCGGGGATTCGGGGCCGCCCGCGACGAGCCGGGCGCCCTCGGCGACGCCCTTGTCGATGTAACCGCGCACCCGCGCCTGCTGCTTGGCGTTGACGACCGGGCCGATGCGGTCCCCGTACTTCGCCGCGGCGGTCGCGGCGAGTTCGACCGCCTGCTCGTACTGGGCGGCGTGCACGAGCATGCGGGTCCAGGCGCTGCACGTCTGGCCGGAGTTGGACATCACGTTGGCGACGCCGACGTTGACGGCCTTGGCGAGGTCGGCGCTCGGCAGGATGACGTTGGCGGACTTGCCGCCGAGTTCGAGGGCGACCCGCTTGACGGCCGCACCGGCGGTCGCTCCGATCCGCCGTCCCACCGCCGTGGAGCCCGTGAAGGAGACCAGGTCCACGTCCGGGTGTTCGGCGAGGGCCTGGCCCGCGACCGGGCCGAGGCCGGTGACGAGGTTGAAGACGCCCGCCGGGACGCCCGCCTCCGCGACCGCCTCCGCGAAGAGCTGGGCGGTGAGCGGGGTGTCCTCGGCGGGCTTCAGGACGACCGTGCAGCCCGCCGCGAGCGCGGGGGCCACCTTGGCGACGATCTGGTGCAGCGGGTAGTTCCAGGGCGTGATCGCGCCGACGACACCGATCGGTTCCTGGTAGACGGTCGAATTGCCGACCTTCTCCTCGAAGGCGTACGTGGCCGCCAGTTCGGCGTACGAGCCCGCGACCAGGATCGGTACGGTCGCGTGGACCGCCTGCGAGAAGGACAGCGGGGAGCCGAGCTCCGCCGTGACCGTCTCGGCGATCTCGTCCTTGCGTGCGGTGAGGACGTCACGCAGGGCGCCGAGCCGCGCGGCTCGCTCGGCGGGCGGGGTCGCGGCCCAGGCGGGGAAGGCGGCGCGGGCGGCCCGTACGGCGGTGTCGACGTCCTCGGCCGTGCCCGCCGGAACCCGGCCGAGAACCTGTTCGTCCGCCGGGTTCACGACCTCGATCGTGTCCGTCCCGGCGGCGGGGCGCCAAGCGCCGTCGATGTACATGCCGTCATGTGCCTTCATCGTGTTCCTCCCGGGCGGGGGCGTGCCGTCCGCCTCGCGGCGTCGTCCGAACCACAAACTAGCGGTGTTAGTTTTCAGGCGCCAGACGTCTTCCCGCGACTCACCCTGCTCACCTCACTCGTCCAGGTCCGGCAGCCGCGCCGGAGCGGGGCTGATGCGTTCGCCGTGCTGGTCGAAGACGAACAGATGGGCGAGGTCGACGAGGAGAGGCACCTGCATGCCGTGACGGAGATCGAAGTCGGGGGTGGTGCGGACCACCAGGTCGCCGGGGAGCCGGCCCTCCGGGGGTATCTCGCCGTCGCGCGCGGGACCCGGGCCGGCGGGCTCGTCGAGGTCGACCACCGGGCCGGCCCGCAGACCGGCCCTGCGGTCCCGGAGACGGTCGAGGAGCGAGCCCTCGCGACGGCGGCGCCCGACCGGGCGGACCGGGCGCGGCGCCTCCAGATCCGGGACGAACGCGGGCCGCGAGCCGGTGTTGAAGTGGACGAGCACCTCGTGCCCCTGGAACTCCACATGCTCGACGAGACCGCTGATCGCCACCTCGCCGGGCCGGGCCTCCGACGGATTGGCCAGGCGGACGGCCTCGGAACGCAGCCCGACGATGACCTCGCGGCCCTGCTGCACCCGCAGCAACCGCTGGTCCACCGACCAGGGCTCGCGCAGCGGCAGATACTGCTTGCCGAGACTGATCGTCATCGCCCCGTCGAGCGGGGCCCGGACCAGGCCGCGCAGCAGATTGATGCGCGGGGTGCCGATGAAGGCGGCGACGAAGACGTTCGCCGGCAGCGCGTAGACCGTGCGGGGCGTGCCCACTTGCTGGAGGACGCCGCCACGCAGGATGGCGACCCGGTCGCCGAGCGACAGCGCCTCGGCCTGGTCGTGGGTGACGTACACCGTGGTGACGCCCAACTCCCTGGTGAGCGAGGCGATCTCGGCGCGCAGGTGGTTGCGGAGTTTGGCGTCGAGGTTGGAGAGCGGCTCGTCCATCAGGAAGGCGGAAGGGTGGCGGGCGATCGCTCGGCCCATCGCCACGCGCTGGCGCTCGCCGCCCGACAGCTGGTGGGGGAAACGGTCGAGGAGGTCCTCGATGCCGAGCATCCGGGCGGTGGCGTCGACACGCGGACGCGGGTCCTCGCCGGGGGCCTCGATGCGCAACGGGAAACCGATGTTGTCGCGGCCCGTCATGCTCGGGTAGAGGGCGAAGTTCTGGAAGACCATCGCCATGTCCCGCTCGGACGGCGGCAGATCGCCCGCGTCCTCACCGTCGAGACGTACCTCGCCCTCGGTGGCGTTCTCCAGGCCGGCGATCATCCTGAGCACGGTCGACTTGCCGCAGCCGGAGGGACCGAGCAGGACGAGGAACTCGCCCGGCCGGATGTCCAGCGACAGCCGCTCCACCACGCGGACCCCGCGCGTATACGACTTGCTGACCTGGTGCAGGGAGATGGCGCGTGTCATGAAGGGTGCCCCCGGGGGCTCAAAGGGCGCTGTCGCTCCGCGGTCGAGACGCCCCGAGCGGGCCGCAAGGGACGTATGAGTCACGGAAGTTAACGGACCGCGACCACCCGGGGGAAGACACCCGGCGGGATCCGGCGTGTCGCTTCCCGTCCCTGTTCGGGCGCGGCGGAAACGGACGATCGCCTACCGGTCCGACAGACACTTCGCCGCACCCTCGTCGGGCCGGTCGCGGAGGTCATATGTCGCTCTTGCGCCGGAGCGGCACTCCGGGCCGTACGGGCTCCGCACGGCCCGCGGGCGCCTTCCTCGGCGAGCGCAGCGCGACGCCCGAGGACAGCACCAGCAGCGCGCCCAGCATCACGAACGGCGCGGCCACACCGGCGACCCCGGCGACCAGCCCCGCCGCGGCCGGGGCGGCCACCTGCCCCAGACGGTTGCCGGTCAGCCGCAGGGCCAGGGCCGTGGAGCGGGCCTCGTCCGGGGCGGCCTGCACGACCGTCGTCATGGACAGCGGCTGGCCGACGCCCAGACAGAAGCCGAGGATCAGCAGCATCGCGGCCAGCGCCCACACCGGCAGGGGCAGCGCCAGACCCGCGCACAGCACACCGGCCACCAGACAGGTCGCGGTGAGCAGCGCCGCCCGGCCCAGCAGTCGCAGCATGGGCGTCATGACCAGTCGGCAGGCGATGGTCGCCGCCGCGCGCAGACTGAGCAGCAGACCGATCACGGACGGCGCGATGCCCCGGTGCTCGCCGACCACGGGCAGATACGCGGTCAGGATGTCCGTCGCGGACAGCACGGAGAGGCTGACGAGGATTCCGGCGGGTACGCCCCGGGCGCGCAGAATGCGGTGCACGGGCACACGGTCGCCCTGAGCCGTACGGGACTCGGCGGGCGTACGGTGCTCGATGCGCCAGAGCGAGGTGAACGACACCGCGGCGAGCGCACCCGCCACGAGCAGGGCCTGCGCGCTGCTGCCCGCCCTGTCCGGGCCCCCGATCAGAAGGCCCGCGACGATCGGCCCGACCAGTTGGCCCAGGGACGCGCCGATGGTGAAGTGGCCGAAGTTGCGGTCCTGTTCGTGCGGCGCGGACTGCCGGGCCACGATCGACTGGGCTCCGATGACGAAGCAGAGGTGCCCCAGGCCCATCACCCCGCTCCAGGCAGCCATCGCCCCCAGCGAGTCCGCCGTACCGCTGAGCGCGCAACCGCCCGCGATGAGGACGACCCCGGCGGGCAGCAGCGGGGCACAACGTCCGTGGTCGGTACGGCGGCCCAGCGGTACGGCGGCGAAGAGGGGCAACAGGGCGTACACACCGGCGATCACACCGATGGCGCGTTCGTCGGCGCCCAGGGCGAGGGCCCGGTAGGAGACGGCGGGCCGGGCCATCGACACCGCCCCCTGCGCGAAGCCGAAGGCGATGACGAGGCGCAGCAGCCAGCCGCGGTTCCGACCGGGCCCCACGGGGACACCCCTCCATCCGATGACGGATTGCAGATGACGGATTTCAGAGAACAGGTGGCAGATGACGGGTATCGACTGGCTGATATCGACCGACAGATATCAGATGACGGATTTCAGATGACAGATATCAGATGACAGAAACTGTCAGCCGATACCCGCCCGTCAGATAATGCCGAACAGAATCCCCGCCCCCAACACCACCAGCGAAGTCAGCGCCGCCCACTTCACCACGAACCTCGTGTGGTCGCCGAACTCGACCTTCGCCATGCCGACGAGGACGTATACGGCGGGCACCAGCGGGCTGGACATGTGCAGCGGCTGGCCGACGAGCGAGGCGCGGGCGATCTCCAGGGACGAGACTCCGTGTGCCTGGCCCGCTTCGGCGAGGACCGGGAGGACGCCGAAGTAGAAACCGTCGTTCGACATGAAGTAGGTGAGCGGGATGCTGAGGACACCGGTGACGAGGGCCATGTGCGGGCCCATCCCGTCGGGGATGTTGGAGACCAGCCACTTGGACATGTGGTCGACCATGCCGGTGCCCTGGAGGACGCCGGTGAAGACGGCGGCGGCGAAGACCATGCCGGAGACGTTGAGGACGTTCTCGGCGTGGGCGCCGAGGCGGGCCTTCTGGTCCGGCATGTGGGGGAAGTTGACGGTGAGCGCGAGTGCGGCGCCGAGCAGGAAGAGGACCGGGATCGGCAGCCACTCCATGATCATGGCGGTGAGCAGCGTGACCGTGAGGAGCGCGTTGAACCAGTAGAGCTTGGGGCGCAGGGTGGCGCGGTGGGGGTCGAGACCCTGGAAGTCGTCGTCCGCTTCGGGCAGATCGGCGTCAGCGCCGGAACCGGTGCCGGAGCCGGAGCCCGAACCACCGGTGCGCGCCGCCTTCTTCGCGACGGCGGCAGCGCCGTCGCCGGAGGCGCCCGCACCCGCGCCGACGAGCACCGTCTCGGTCTCCGGCTCCAGGACCTCGTCCAGCGTCAGCACGCCGAGCCGCTTGCGCTCGCGGCGCCCGAGAACGTACGAGAGGGCGAGGACGCCGAGAAGGCCGACGGCGAGGGCCGGGATCATCGGGACGAAGATGTCGCTGGCGTCGAGCTTCAGCGCGGTCGCGGCGCGGGCCGTGGGGCCGCCCCAGGGGAGCGTGTTCATGACGCCGTTGGCCATGGCGGCGACGCCGGTCATCACGACCAGGCTCATCTTGAGGCGCTTGTACAGCGGGTACATCGCCGAGACCGTGATCATGAAGGTGGTCGAGCCGTCGCCGTCGAGGGAGACGATCGCGGCGAGGACCGCCGTGCCGACCACGATCCGCAGCGGGTCGGCCTTGCAGAACTTGAGGATCCCCCGGACGATCGGGTCGAAGAGACCGACGTCGATCATCACACCGAAGTAGACGATCGCGAACATCAGCATCGCCGCCGTGGGGGCGAGGCTGGTGACGCCGTCGATGACGTAGTCACCGAGCTTGGCGCCCTTTCCGACGAAGACACAGAAGAGTGCCGGGATCAGCACGAGCGCCGCGATCGGCGACATCTTCTTCAGCATGATCAGGACCAGGAAGGTCGCGATCATGGTGAAGCCGAGGATGGTCAGCATGAGTTGGATTACCTAACGTTCGCCCTTGAACTCCCACCAGGGACGGCGGTGCGATGACGTTAGGTCGCGCAAGATTGCGTTAACAAGATGTTGACACGCGAGCAATAAGCGCAAAACTCCAGGTCACAGGCTCGTCTCGGTGAGCGGAGGCCCGCTACGGGCACGCTGCGAGCTCCACCGGCACCCCGTTGAGCACCGCCGTACCCGACAGCGGGTCGAGGAGCGAGCCGTCGAGGAGCTGGTTGACGTTGACGCCCGGATCGAGGGCCGCATGGCTCATCCGGGTGCCGGGGCGGTCGTGTCCCCAGCCGTGCGGCAGGCTCACCACCCCACGTCGTACGGTGTCCGTGACCTCGGCCGGGGCGACCACTTCTCCCCCGGCGCCCTTGACGCGCACGGCCGTCCCGTCGGCGAGGCCGAGGCGTGCCGCGTCCTCGGGGTGGATGTGCAGGGTGCAGCGGTTGGTGCCGCCGGTGAGGGCGGGGACGTTGTGCATCCAGCTGTTGTTGGAGCGCAGATGGCGGCGGCCGACGAGGACGATCGCGGCCGGACGCTCGCGCAGGGCGGCGCGCAGCCGGGGAAGATCGTCGACGATCGGCGCCGGCAGCAGCTCGATCTTTCCGCTGCGCGTCTTCAGTGGCTGCGGCAGACGGGGGCGCAGCGGTCCGAGGTCGATGCCGTGCGGGTGGGCGAGCAGTTTCTCCAGGCTCAGGCCGTCGGGCCGGGCGCCGAAGCCCTCGCCGTAGGGGCCGAGGCGCAGCATCATGTCGAGCCGGCGTTCGGGTCCGCTCTCGCCGGTGAGCCGCGTGGCGAGTTCCTTCGGGTCGCGTTCGTGGACGGGTCCGTGCGGGTCCTGGACGGCCTTGCCGAGGGTGGAGTCGATGACCATGGCGTCCACGGCGGACGGGTCGGCGCCGTGCATGCCGGTGGCGGCGAGCACCAGCCGGGCGAGGATCTCGGTCTCGGCCATGCGGCCCGGTTCGAGGGGGACGGCGGGGCGGTTGTAGCGGACCTGATTGCGCACGGCGAGGGTGTTGAAGGCGAAGTCGTGGTGGGCGCTCTGGGAGGGCGGGGGCGGCGGCAGTACGACGTCGGCGTGGCGTGCGGTCTCGTTCAGGTACGGGTCGACGCTGACCATGAAGTCGAGGGAGTCGAGGGCCTTGTCGAGGCGGTCGCCGTCGGGTGCCGACAGTACGGGGTTGGCGGCGATGGCGATGAGGGCGCGGACGGGGCTGCCCTCGGGTGTGGCGGTGTCGATCTCCTCGGCGAGCGCGGCGAGCGGGAGTTCGCCCTTGGCCTCGGGGTGGCGGCTCACCCGGCTGTGCCAGCGGCCGAGCGCGAAGCCACGGCCGGGTCCGGCGGGCCGGGGGGTCTTGTCGGTGGCGGCCTGCGGGAAGAGGGCGCCGCCGGGGCGGTCGAGGTTGCCGGTGAGGATGTTGAGGACGTCGACGAGCCAGCTGGCGAGGGTGCCGTGCGGGACGGTGCAGCTGCCGATGCGGCCGTAGACGGCGGCGGTGGGGGCGGCGGCGAGTTCACGGGCGAGCGCGCGGATGGTGTCGGCGTCCACGTCGCAGGCCTCGCTCGCGGCCTCGGGGGTGAAGTCCCGTACGGCGGTGGCGAGTTCTTCGACGTCCTGGACGTGCGGGGCGAGCTCGCGCAGGTCGACGAGTTTCTCCTCGAAGAGGACGTATGTCATCGCGGCGAGCAGCAGGGCGTCGGTGCCGGGGCGGATGGTCACGTGGCGGTCGGCGAGTTTGGCGGTACGGGTGGTGCGCGGGTCGATGACCGTCAGGGTGCCGCCGCGGGCGCGCAGTGCCTTGAGCTTGCCGGGGAAGTCGGGGGCGGTGCACAGACTTCCGTTGGATTCCAGGGGGTTGGCGCCGATGAGGAGGAGGTGGTCGGTGTGGTCGAGGTCCGGGACCGGGATCGCGTTGGCGTCGCCGTAGAGCAGGCCGCTGGAGACGTGTTTGGGCATCTGGTCGAGCGTGGAGGCGGTGAAGACGCTGTGGGTGCGCAGCGCGCTGAGCAGGACGGGCGGGTAGAGGGCGCCGGCCATGGTGTGCACGTTCGGGTTGCCGAGGACGATGCCGAGGGCGTGCGGGCCGTACTGCTCGACGATCGGGCCGAGGCCCTCCGCGATCGCGTCGAAGGCCTCTTGCCAGGTGGCCTCGCGCAGTTCGCCGTCCGTGCGGACGAGGGGGGTGCGCAGCCGGTCGGGGTCGCCGTCGGCGGCCCCGAAGGAGGCGCCCTTGGGGCAGATGAACCCTTTGCTGAAGACGTCGTCGCGGTCGCCGCGGGCACCGGTGACCCGGGTGCCCTCGATGGTGAGGGTCAGCCCGCAGGTGGCCTCGCAGAGGGGGCAGACGCGCAGGGCGGTGCGGGAGTCGGGGGTGGCGCCGGAGGTGCGGGACACGGGTCCTCCCGGAGGACGGTGGCGGCGGTGACACACGGACCGGACCGAGCATACCGACCGGTAGGGATGGAAGGGAGGGCTTTGCGGGGGTGAGGTCGGGAAATCGCGAGCCGGCCTCCCGGCCCCCGCCTTTCGGCGGCGCGGCGGTTCAGTCCAGAAGCCTGGCCAGATACGCGCGCAGCAGCTCCCGCGTCTCCCCGATGATCCGCTCGTCCCCCTCCGGGGCGATCCGGAAGGCCAGGTGGACCAGGCTGTCGGCGGTCTCCACAGCGACCAGGAAGGTGCGCCGGAGGTCTTCGTCGGGGGTGCGGTCGAGGTAGTCGGAGAGGAGGTCGGTGAGGCGGTCGGCGACGCGGGTGTTGGGCTCGGTGTCGCGGGTGCCGACGGGTATCTGGTTGCCGAAGTCGACGAGGGAGAAGCCGGGGGCGGTGCGCTTCATGGCGAGGTACTCGTCGAGTACGGCGTCCATGGCGGCCCGCCAGCCCTGTGCGCCTGTCGCCCGGAGGCGTTGGGTGACGCGTTCGGTGTAGCGCTCGAGGTTGCGCTGGGCGAGTGCGTCGGCCATGGCGCGCTTGTTGCCGAAGAAGCGGTAGACGGAGCCGATGGGGACGCCCGCGCGCTGGGCCACGGCCCGGGTGCTCAGGGCGTCGTAGCCGACCTCGTCGAGGAGGTCGGCACAGGCGTCGAGGATCCTGGTCAGTCGTTCGGCGCTGCGCCGCTGAACGGGCGCGCGGCGCAGCGAGGTCGCTTGGGGCACAGGCTTCATGATGCCTTTCCGCCGGGATCCGGTGAACCTCCCGTGTCGGTTCGGCCCGCGACGCCGTTCCCGCTCGGCGTCGACGTCGGTGTCGACGCGGGGGTCGACGGGGGCGGCGCGGTGGGTGTCGACGGCTGGGTCGACGCGGCGGCCCCGGAGGCGGTGATGTCCGCCGTGCTCTCGACGGGCTTGCCGTGGACGGCCCACGCCGTGCGGTCGTCGGCGTACAGACGCGCGGTGACGTGGTGGGTGCCGCGTGGGACCAGCTCGCCGGCGAGGTGGTACTCGGCGGTGCGCAAAGTGGCGAGGTTCCGGCCGTCCAGGGACAGCAGCGCGACGCCGCGGCCGGCCACGGGCTCCGCCTTGGCGGCGGCGGGCGAGAAGCGGAAGCGGTGGACGGTCAGGCGGACGTCCCAGCCGTCGTCGGAGGCCGGTTGGACCTCGATGGCGACCTCGGGTGCGCTCTTCTTGTCGACCTCACGGTAGTGACGTCCTTCTTTGTCCGTATCGTCCAGGACTTTGCCCACGGGTGAGGGCGACACCGCGTCCCTCCGCCCGTGTGCGGCGCCGGTGCCGCAGCCCGCCGATCCGCCGAGCAGGGCGCAGACCGCGAGCGCGGCGAGCACTCCACGCTTCCACGACATGTCGGGGACATTAGAACAACGCTCTGACAGGCGAATCCCCCTGGAGTCGGGTTCTTGGGGCGTACCGCCAACCCTGGGGTGTACTCCGCACGGAGGTTCCGGCGCCGCGCGTTCGTCGGCCACGCACCTCGGCGTACCTCTTGCGCGCGAAAAAACTGAATCCTACGGTGAAGCATAGGAATCAGGCGCGAGGGAGCGATCATGAGCGGGGACGCGAGGAAGACGGCCGAGGGGCTGACCTACCTCACCGGATTCGGCAACGAACACAGCTCGGAGGCGCTCCCCGGGGCGTTGCCGCACGGCCGCAACGCGCCCCAGCGCGCCCCTCTCGGGCTGTACGCGGAGCAGCTGAGCGGTACGGCGTTCACGGAGCCGAGGGCGCACAACCGGCGTTCGTGGCTGTACCGGATCCGCCCGTCGGCCGCGCACCCGGCGTTCACGCGCATGGACAACGGGACGCTGCGCTCGGCGCCCTTCACCGAGACCGAGCCCGACCCGAACCGGCTGCGCTGGAACCCGCTGCCGGAGCCGGCCCGGGGCACCGACTTCCTCGCGGGCCTGTGGACGCTGGGCGGCAACGGCGACGCGACCCAGCGCACCGGCATGGCCGTGCACCTGTATCACGCCGACTCCTCGATGGACCGCGTCTTCAGTGACGCCGACGGGGAGCTGCTGATCGTGCCGGAGCGGGGCGGGCTGCTGCTGCGGACGGAGTTCGGGCTGCTGCACGTGGAGCCGGGCGGAGTGGCGCTGATTCCCCGTGGGGTCCGCTTCCGGGTGGAGCTGCTGGACGCCGCGTCCGACGGCGGGCAGGGCCCGACGGCCCGCGGCTATGTGTGCGAGAACTACGGGGCGCCCTTCCAGCTGCCCGACCTCGGCCCGATCGGCGCCAACGGACTCGCCAACGCGCGGGACTTCCTCGCTCCCGTCGCCGCGTACGAGGATGTCGAGGGCCCGGTGGAGGTGGTCAACAAGTTCTGCGGCAACCTCTGGACGGCGACGTACGACCACTCGCCGCTGGATGTCGTCGCCTGGCACGGCAACCATGTGCCGTACGTCTACGACCTGCGCCGTTTCAATGTGATCGGCACGATCAGCTACGACCACCCGGATCCGTCGATCTTCACGGTGCTGACCTCGCCGAGCGACACCCCGGGCCTCGCCGGGGTCGACTTCGTGGTGTTCGCGCCGCGCTGGCTGGTGGGCGAGGACACCTTCCGGCCGCCGTACTTCCACCGGAACGTGATGAGCGAGTACATGGGGCTCATCGAGGGGGCGTACGACGCGAAGGCGGAGGGTTTTGTTCCGGGGGGCGGTTCGCTGCACAACATGATGTCGGCGCACGGGCCGGACCGGGAGACCTTCGACCGGGCCAGCGCCGCCGAGCTGCGGCCGCAGAAGATCGACGACGGGCTGGCGTTCATGTTCGAGACCCGGTGGCCGGTGACCGCCACCGCGCAGGCGGCGCACGCGGAGCATCTGCAGCGCGGGTACGACGACGTGTGGCAGGGCCTCCAGCGGCACTTCGGCCCGTTGCACTGAGCGTCGGCGACCGGTACGGATATCCCTCGTGACCTCCTTCGCCCCGGACTCGATCGTCCTGAACCGCAAACTCCCGCTCTGGTACCAGGTGTCGCAGTCCCTGCGTGCCTCGATACTCGGGCGCTCACCCCAGGAACCGCTGCGCCTGCCGACCGAGGAGCGGTTGGCCGGCCACTACGGGGTGAGTGTGCTCACCATGCGGCAGGCGCTGAAGGAGCTGGAGGACGAGGGACTGATCACCCGCCATCGGCGGCGGGGCACGTTCATCGAGCCGAGCGCGCAACGGGGCGCTCCGGTGCGGTTGCTCGGCTCGGTGGACACGATCGTCGCGCAGCAGTCGGGCATGACGACCGAGCTGCTGGACCACGGGAGCGTGCCGGTGCCGGCCGAACTCGCCGAGTACTTCCCGGATCTGGCCGAGGTGGGGACGTACCACCGGCTGCGCGGCGACGAGAAGACCGGTGAGCCGACGAACCACGCGCGCAACTACGTCCGTCCCGAACTGGCCGCGCGGATCGACCCGCAGGACCTGGTGCGCTGGCCCATGACCAAGGTGCTGCGGGACGTGGTGGGCGTGCGCATCAGCCGGATCACCGACACGGTGGAGGCGCGGCTCGCGGATCCGGAGACGGCCCGGCTGCTCCAGGTGCCGCTGCTCAGCCCGATCCTGCACTACACGGGCATCGTGCACGGCGAGGACGGCCGTGCCCTGGACGTGGCCCGCATCCACTACCGCGGTGACCGCTTCTCCTTCACGGTCACCCTCGACGCCCACTGACGATGGCGTACGAGACCGGCGCGCCGCGCCCGCGTCGTACGATGCCGGGCGTGACGCACGACGACGCTCCGCTGCTCGCGGACCTCATGCCGTGGTCCGTCGCACCGCCGAGGCTGGGCCGGGGGTGGCCGACGGCGCCCGACGCGGCGGCCCTGAAGGCGCGCTGGGACACGCTGATGAAGGCCGAGGGGCCAGGCCGCGAGGCGTTGTTCGGCCCGACGCGCTCGCGCACCACGCGCTCGGCCGTCGGACAGCTGCCGGGGCAGTCCAGCGGGACGGCCCGGCTGGAGCGTGAGTCGGGGCCCTGTCCGGAGCCGGTCCGCGTCCTGCACGGCCCCTTCGACGAGCAGTGGCTGATCCCGGACCACCGGCTGATCGACGCGGCGCGCCCCGAGTTGTGGCGGGTGGCCGACGAGCGGCAGGTGTTCGTGATGGAGCAGACGGCGGTGCCGGACACGTCGGGTCCGGTGCTGCTGGTCGCGTCCGTGCTGCCGCTGAGCGCGGGTCGCGGCGGCCGTGTCCGCCCCCTGCACCGGCGCCCCGGGGGCCTCGAACCGAATCTGGCGCCGGGCCTGCTGGAGCACCTCGGCGCCCGCCTCGGCCACTCCCCCGACCCCGTCGACGTCCTCGCCTGGACGGTCGCGGTCGCGCGGTCGGGCCGTGACGGATGCGCCGTCCCGCTCACCGCGGACCCGCAGGTGTGGGCGCACGGCGTCGGGTTGGGGCGCCGGATGCTGTGGCTGATGCGCCGCGACGGCGAGCGCCCCAAGCTCCCCGGGGGCCGTCGCCCCTATGTCCGCGCCCCGCTCCCGTCGCGCCCCGTCGACATGCGCTACGACCGCGAGGAGGAGGCCCTCCTCCTCGACGAGGGCCGTATCTCGCCGGTGCCGCCGGAGGCCTGGGACTTCGAGGTGGGCGGAGTGCGCGTCCTGGAGCAGTGGTTCGCGGCCAGGACCGAGCCGGCGGAACCACCCGAGCCGGGCACTCTGGAGGCGATCCGGACGGTCGGCTGGCCGCAGGCCTGGACGTCCGAGCTGCTGGAACTCGTCACGGTGCTGACACTGCTCGCGGAACTCCGCCCCCAGCTGGCGGAGTTGACGATCGGTTCGCCGATCACGCGGACCGAGCTGCGCGAGGCGGGCGTGCTGCCGGTTCCGGAGGCGGCGCATCGGCCCGCGTCCGTCCTCGATCATCACGAAGAGGGCCCAGAAGGGCAGTTCGCGCTCATCTGACCCCGTAGGTCCGACAGCACCGTAGTTCTAACCCTTCGGTTCGAACGCGTCCAGCACCCGTCCCAGCGCCCGCTCGAACACCGCCTCCAGGTCGATCGGGCCCGCGTCGTGCGTGAAGGCGGCCGCCATCCGCGGATACGCGCCGGTCGCGATCCGGCTGCCGAGGTAGGCGATCCGCATCTCCTGCTCCTGCTCCGCGGACCAGGGCAGCGAGCGGGTGCGCTCGGCGGTGGCCAGTTCGTTGCCGACGTACGTCGTCACCACGCCGTTGAGCATCGCGATCAGCTCCATCTTCGTGCCGTACGACGCGTCCAGCGGGTCGAGGCAGACGAGACAGTGCTCCAGGTAGCGCAGGGCGTTGGGGCTGAAGCCGTAGACCGGGGACATCAGGCGCGGCAGCCACGGGTGGCGGTGCATGAGGGCACGCGTCTGATGGGCGACCCGGAGCATGTCGGCGCGCCAGTCGCCCGTCGGCTCCCAGGAGTCGTGCTCACCACTGATGGCGTCAACCATCAGCTCGTACAGGTCCTCCTTGCGCGGGACGTAGTTGTACAGCGACATCGTGCCGCAGCCCAGCGCGGTGGCCACATGCCGCATCGAGACCCCTTCGAGCCCGTCCGCGTCCGCGATCCGCACCGCGGCGGCCGCGATGTCCGCCCGGCTGTGGGCCGCCCGCGGACCACGGCCCGCGCGCTCGGGGCGGGCCCAGATCACTTCGGGTACGGCACTGCGCCCTGTCATGTCGTCGATCACCTCGCCACCATCCTAGTTACGTACAGCGTACGTAGTGCGCTATGGTCACCTCATGACAACTACGTACGCCGTACTTAGTGAAGGTCTGGAGAAGCGCTTCAGGACCAAGGGGGAGGTCGTCCACGCGGTGCGCGGGCTTGATCTCGCGGTGGCCGAGGGCACCGTCTGCGGGGTGCTCGGACCGAACGGCGCGGGCAAGACCACGGCGGTGCGCCTGCTCACCACGCTGCTGCGGCCCGACGCGGGGTCCGCGCGGGTCGCCGGGCACGACCTCGTACGGGAGGCGGCCGCGGTGCGCGGCGCCATCGGGGTCACCGGGCAGTACGCCTCCGTCGACGGCGACCTCACCGGCCGGGAGAACCTGCGACTGTTCGCGCGGCTGCACCGGACGCGGGACGCCGCCACACGCGCCGGTGAACTCCTCGAACGCTTCGGGCTCGCCGAGGCCGCCGACCGGCCCGCGTCCACCTACTCGGGCGGTATGCGGCGCCGCCTCGACCTCGCGGCGAGCCTGATCCGCCGCCCCGAGGTGCTCTTCCTCGACGAACCCACCACCGGGCTCGACCCGGCCAGCCGCAACCAGATCTGGGAGGCCGTGCGCGCCCTGCGGGGCGAGGGCACGACCGTGCTGCTGACCACGCAGTACCTGGAGGAGGCCGACCGGCTCGCCGACGACATCGCGCTCGTGGACCACGGCCGGGTCGCGCACACCGGATCGCCCGCCGAACTCAAGGCGCTCATCGGCTCGTACGCGGAGGTCGTCGTCGCCCACGCCGACGCGATGCCCGGCGCGGCGGCCGTCCTCGACCGGCTCACCGGCTCCGAACCGGCGTTCGCCCCGGAGCGGCACGCGGTCGGGGCGGTGACCACCGATCCGACCCTGACCCTGCCCCGGCTCGTCCGTGAACTCGACGCCGCGGGGGTGCCACTGCTCGACGCGAGCCTGCGCCCGCCGACGCTCGACGACGTCTTCCTGCGCCTCACCGGAGGCCGCACCGACCGCAAGGAGCTTGTGACATGAGCACGTTGGCGTACGACGGGACCGCGATGCTGGGGCGGCACCTGCGGCGGATCCGGCACAATCCCGGCCTGCTGATCCTCACCCAGTCGATGCCGATCACGATGCTGCTGTTCTTCGGCTACGTCTTCGGCAGTGCCCTCGCGACACCCGGACAGGAGTACCGCGCCTTCCTGCTGCCGGGACTGCTGGTGGCGACCGCCGCCAATGGGATCATGACCGGCATGTTCCAGGCCGCCCAGGACTCGCACCGGGGCGTGATGGACCGCTTCCGCACCCTGCCGATGAGCCGGGCCGCCGTGCCGCTCGGACAGGCGCTCGCGGACCTCGTGGTCACCGCCGTGGGCACGGTGCCGCTGATGCTGGTCGGGCTGGCCGTGGGCTGGCGGATCGAGGGGTCGGCGCTCCGGGCGGTGGCCGGCGTCGGACTCCTGCTGCTCTTCCGGTTCGCGACGACATGGATCGGCATCGTGCTGGGGCTCGCCTCACAGAGCGAGGAGGCGGCCGGTCAACTGGGCGGCGCGACGTTCATCCTGCCGCTGCTGTCGAACGCGTACATTCCCACCGACAACCTGCCCGGCTGGCTGCGCACGGTGGCCGAGTGGAATCCGATCAGCGCGGTGACGACGGCACTGCGGGACCTCTTCGGGAACGCACCGGTGCCGGACGAGGGGGCCTGGCCGGTGACGCATCCGGTGGCCGGGGCGCTGACCTGGTGCGCCGTCATTCTCGCGGTGTTCGTGCCGCTCGCCGTGCGCCGGTACGCGACCGGCGAGCGGTGAGACCCAACGGGGTCTCGGACACCTGCGGTTGACCACGGCCCAGGGCCGGGAGGAGGGGAGACGGAGACCGTCGCGCGCCGCCGGGTGGGAAGGAGGCGCACAAAAAGACGAACGGGGGTCCACCCGCGCTCCGGGAACACACCGGGGCGGCGCTGCGTGCCGTGGGGACGACGGGCGGCGAGAACGCAGCGCTTACGCCGGGGCGGTGTGGTCGCCCGAGCGCGGGTTCGAGTACCGCGCGACCGTACTAGTGGCCGCCGAACAGCGAACGACGCAGCCGCTTCAGAGGGGCGAAGAGCGAGACCCGCCGTACGCGCGCGCCCCTCCCACTGCTGTCGTGCGCGGTGTCACGCGCGGTGAGCTCACGCATCAGCGAGGTCGCCTCGGCCGTCTCGCGCTGCGGGACGGCAGGGCCGCCCAGCACCGCCAGATGGCGGTCGAGGCGCGAACTGGTCGCGCTGCTCCCGCAGGTGATCGCAGGGACACGTGCCCTGCTGCGCACTGTTATCTGTTCCATGTCTCTCCCCACCCGTACGAGTCCACCCGGCCCGGGCAGGCTAACCCTATCGCTCCCTCGTGGCACTCGTGTATCGCGGTGGCAGGATTCACCTTCCTCGTAAGGGTGTTGACGGTTACTCTCCGAATCCGACCGATTTCAGGGCGAGTTGCGCAACAGGCCTGGTGGTGGGCTGTATCGAGCCCCCCTGCGGCTCGACGGTGACAGCCAGTGACGTGGCGTTGGTATTCAGTCCGTCGGCAATCAAGGGCGTGTCGCCCTCGAAGAGCCCGAGGGAGCGCGGTTGCACGTTGGGGCGCATGAGCCACAACTGGTGCACGCGCCCCCCTGACGGAGTGGCAAGTCCGCTCAAGGTCACGACGGCGCGCCGCTCCGATGCGGAGGCGACCACTCCGATTCCACGGCCCTGTGCATCCCGGTCACTCGTCGCCCGGGCGTCGGGGGCCGCCAGAACGTGGGCGATCTCACGTGCCTGGGCCCGCTCCTGGTCCAGCTTGTCCTGAGTCTGTGTCGCCTGCACGGCGAAGAGGGACGCCACGACGAGCGCCGCGGCGGCGGTGGCGGTGGAGAGCGGGGCGAACAAGGACCTGAAGCGCGGGGTCCGGTCGCGCGCGGGCCCGTGCGCCGCGCGCCCACGGGGCACGCCGCTCGGCAACGCCTGCGACGGGTGGGCGGGATGCGACGGGTCCGGCGCCTCTTGAGGAATCGTCCGTACGGCGGTCAGGACCCGTTCGCGCAGGGCGGCCGGTGCGGGTGCCGCGGTGGACCAGGCGAGCCGCACCGCGTCCTCGCCCAGCTCCCGCACCTCGGCCGCGCACCGGGGGCAGCCCTGCAGATGACGCTCGAAGCGGTGGCGTTCGTCGGGTTCCAGCGCGTCGAGGGCGTAGGGGGCGGCGAGCGAGTGCAGATCGCGGCGCAGCAGACGGTCGAGGACGCTCATACGACGCCTCCCTGGGGGTGCGGGGCGCGGCTGGGCAGTTCCAGGGCGCGGATACGGGGGTGTCGGGAGCCCGGGGGAAGGCGCCGCGGGTGTGGAGCACGGCCCTGGCGGGCGAACTCGGGGTCCGGCGCGGCAGGCTGGCAGATGAACTCTTGATCGGGCACGGCGGACTGACGGGCGAACTCTTGATCGGGCGCGGCGGACTGATGGGCGAACTCTTGATCCGGCACGGCAGGTTGACGGACGAACTCTTGATCCGGCACCCCAGGTTGACGGACGAACTCTTGATCCCGCAAGGCAGGTTGACGGACCGGCACGCCGACCCCGTGGCGCGGTGTCCGACGCGCGCTCATGCCGCACCTCCCAGGCAGTGGCGCAACCGTGTCAGTCCGTCGCGCATACGTGTCTTGACCGTGCCGAGTGGCAGGGAGAGGCGTTCGGCGACTTCGCGATAGGTGTAGCCGTCGTAGTAGGCGAGGGTGACGGACTGCCGTTGCAGAGTGGTCAGCCGCTCCAGGCAGCGGCGCACCCACTCGCGTTCGAGCCCGGCCTCCACCTCCTCGGCGACCTGGTCGAAGGCGGGATGATGGGCGCGCTGCCCCTCGCGCTGCTCGCGTTCGGTGGCCGCGCGGGCGCTGCGGACCCGGTCGACGGCCCGGCGGTGCGCGAGGGTGAGGATCCAGGACAGGGCGCTGCCCCGGCCGGGGTCGAACCGCGCGGCGGAACGCCAGAGTTCGAGCAACACCTCCTGAGCCACCTCCTCCGACTGCGCCACGTCCCGCACCACACGGCGTACGAGCCCGAACACGGGCCCGGACACCTGTCCGTACAGCTCCTCGAATGCCTTCTGGTCGCCTCCGGCCACGAGCACCAGGAGTTCGTCCGCCTCCACTCGTTCCCCCCTCTCCGGCCGCGCGCGGCCTGTCCCTGCACCTACATGTTCGCAGCGCGAGCGCCTCCGGATGGGTTACGGATCACGGCGGTCAAAACGCGGGTCGGTTGCCAAAGAGTGATGAGGGGTGTCTGAGAGCGCCGTGAAAGAAACCGGCCCGTCGATGAAACGAGCCGCGAAACCCGCCGTAAGAACGTTTGGGATTCGACCAATCCACCCCGGCGACCGCTCCGAATGGCGTGCGTCAGGCAATTGGGATCTGAGGACGGACGGCATGACACCTATCTCCAGGAGTGGCTTGGGACGCAGGAGTCTCGCGACCCTCGTCTGCGGTGCGCTGGCTGCCGGGGGGCTCGTAGCCGCCGGCGTAGCCGCGCTGGACCCCGGGGCGGCCTCCGCCTCCAGTCACCGGGAGGCCCCGCTCATCTCGGGCACTCCCCAGTACGACAACACCGACCTGTACGCCTTCGTCAGCCCGGACAAGCCGGACACGACGACGGTCATCGCGAACTTCATACCCTTCGAGGAGCCGGCCGGCGGGCCGAACTTCTACACGTTCGCCGACGACGCCCAGTACGACATCCACATCGACAACAACGGTGACGCGCAGAGCGAGCTGGTGTACCGGTACACCTTCAAGACGCACCGCAAGAACGGCGACACGTTCCTCTACAACACGGGCCCGGTCAAAAGCCTCGACGACCCGAACCTGAACATCACGCAGACCTACGACATCGACCTGCTGCGGCTGCACAACCAGAAGCTGGTCTCCAAGACGAAGGTCGCGGACGACATCCCGGTCGCGCCGTCGAACGTCGGCAAGGCGTCGATGCCCGACTACACGAAGCTCCGCAACCAGGCCGTGTACAAGCTCGCGGGCGACTCGACGACCTTCGCCGGCCAGGCGGACGACCCCTTCGTCGCCGATCTGCGGGTCTTCGACCTGCTGTACGGCGGCAACCTGTCCGAGGTCGGGCGGGACACGCTCAAGGGCTACAACGTCAACACGCTGGCCCTGCAGGTGCCCAACTACATGATCCAGGAGTCGTCGAAGCAGCCGATCGTCGGCATCTGGTCCACCGTCCAGCGCAAGGACGCCCGCGGCTACTACACGCAGGTCTCGCGCCTGGGCAGCCCGCTGGTCAACGAGGTCGTCAACCCGCAGAAGGACAAGGACAAGTTCAACGCGTCCTCGCCCTGGGACGACGCGCAGTTCCTGAAGAACGTGACCAACCCGGAGCTGCCCAAGCTCATCGAGGCGATCTACAAGATCAAGGCGCCCGCCGAGCCGCGCAACGACCTGGTCGACGTGTTCCTGAAGGGCGTGAAGGGCCTCAACCAGCCGCCGAACGTGCGTCCGGCGGAGGAGCTTCGGCTCAACACCTCGATCAAGCCCAGCATGCACCCCAAGCGGCTCGGTGTGCTCGACGGCGACAACGCGGGCTTCCCGAACGGGCGTCGGCTCGCCGACGACGTGATCGATGCCTCGCTGCGGGTCGTCGAGGGTGAACTGCTCGGCCAGAAGACCGGTCTGTCGGACTCGGTCGACAAGAACGACAAGGGCTTCGAGAAGTCGTTCCCCTACGTGGCCGAGCCCACCTCGGGTTCGCGCGGACCGCTGGCGAAGGGCACCGGAAGCAACGTCAAGAACCAGCTGGGTGACGCCCTGCAGACGGGCTCCGGCAGCACGAACATCATGCTGATCGCGGGCTCCGCGGCGGCGGGCGTGGCCGGGGTCCTGCTGATCGGCGCCGGCGTCATGTGGTGGCGCCGCCGCATGTACAACCGGGCCTACTGACCGGCCCTGGCGACCCGACCGGGCCCGTTGACCGGGCCCGGTCCACCGACTGGCGCGGCCCGCACCCCACCACCCCCCACACCGCGGGCCGCGCCGCCCCACCCCCACGACGACCGTTCACCCCAAGGACTTTGAGGAGAGGGCATGTCCCCGCGTACGAACGAGAGCGCGCCGGAGGGCGAGCCCGACGAGGTGACGACGGCCGGCCCACAGCCTCCGCACGACGCTTCCGAGCCCGAGCCCGAGCCCGAAGCCGAGCTGCCGGTGGCCGAGGATCACTTGCCCGAAGCCGAACCCGAAGCCGAGCCGCTCGTGCTCGAAGACCACGTGCCCGCGGTGGGGGAACAGCCGCCCGTGGCCGACGAACGCGTCGCCGCCGTCCGGCGGGTGTCCGCCTCGACACGTCGCTGGCGGGCGGCCCAACTCGGACTCTGCGCCGCCTCGTTGGCCCTCGCGCTCACCGCCGGGGCCGTGATCGTCGGGGCCCTGCGGGACGGCTCGGGCACCGCGGTCGCCGCCACCACCGGCGCCGTGTCACCCGAGTTGCTGGCCGGCGGGGACCTCGACGCCAGCATCACCTCGCTGCAGGCCCATCTCCGCACCCAGCCCAAGGACTTCGACAGCTGGGCCACCCTCGGACTCGCGTACGTCGAACAGGCCCGCACCAAGGGCGACCCCTCCCGCTACCCCCAGGCGCAGCAGGCACTGGACCGCTCCCTGAAGCTGCGTCCCGACAACGAGTCGGCCCTCGCCGGCAGCGCCGCCCTCGCCGCGGCGCGGCACGACTTCACCGGCGCCCTGACCTACGCGGACAAGGTGCTGAAGGAGAACCCGTACAGCGAGCGCGCCCTCTCCTCCCGTATCGACGCGCTCGTCGAACTCGGCCGCTACGCCGACGCCTCGAAGGCCGCCGACCTGGCCGACTCGCGCCGACCGGGCGTCCCCGTCTTCACCCGGTACGCCTACGTCCACGAGCTGCGCGGCGATGTGAAGACCGCCCGCCGCGTCCTTCAGCAGGCGCTCGACACGGCGACGAGCCGGGGCGACGTCTCCTACGTGGCGGCGGCGCTCGGCCAACTCGCCTGGAACCAGGGCGACTACGACGCCGCGCTGAAGTACTACGCCCGAGCCCTGGCCGCCGACGACAGTTACCTCCCCGCCCTCGAGGGCCGCGCCCGCACCCAGGCCGCGAAGGGCGACCAGGCGGCGGCGATCAAGGGCATGGAACAGGTCGTGGAGCGCTATCCGCTCCCCCAACCGCTTGTCGAACTGGGTGAGTTGTACGAGGCGCGGGACCGGGCCGGCGACGCGCAGAAGGCCCGCGACCAGTACGCCCTGGTGACCGCCTGGGTCTCGCTGGCCCACTCCTACGGTGTCAACGCCGACCTGGACACCGCCCTCGCCGCCGCCGACCACGGCAACCGGGGGGACGCGCTCAAGGCGGCCCGCGCCGAGTGGGCCCGCCGCCACACCGTGCACACGGCGGACGCGCTCGCCTGGGCGCTGCACGTCAACGGCCGCGACAAGGAGGCTCTGCCGTACGCCCGCCAGGCCACGGCCACCGGCTACCGCAACGCGTCCTTCCTCTACCACCGCGGCATGATCGAGCGCGCCACCGGTCACGAGAAGGAGGCCCGCGCCTCGCTGAAGTCGGCCCTCGACCTGAACGCGGGCTTCTCACCCCTGGGTGCCCGAGCGGCTCGCAAGGCTCTGGGGGAGGGCAAGTGAGGCCCCCTCGAACGCGCGGCCTGCGGGCGAAGTCCCCGCGGGGGAGGTCGCGTCGGCTGTTCGCCTCCTGCGCGGCCGTCCTCACCGCCGCCTGCGCCCTCGTCCTCGTCCCCACCGGGGCCGCGAGTGCGCATCCGCTGGGCAACTTCACCGTCAACCGGTACGACGGACTCGTCGCCGCCCCCGGGCAGCTGCGCGTCGACCACGTCGAGGACCTCGCCGAGATCCCGGCCACCCAGGCCAAGCCCGACCTCGAGAAGCTCGGTATGACGGACTGGGCGCGGCAGCGCTGCGAGACGGCCGCGAAAGGCAGCAAGGTCACCGTCGACGGACATCCCGCCGCGCTCTCCGTCGCCACGAGCCGGGCGAAGCTGCGCCCCGGACAGGCCGGGCTCAACACCCTGCGTGTGGAGTGCCGGTTGACGGCGGCGCTGCCCAAGCAGGACACGGTCTCACTCGGCTTCCACAGCGCCGGTGCCGACCGGGGACCCGGCTGGCGCGAGATCACCGCGCGCGGCGACCGGATGACGCTCACCGCCTCGGACGTACCGACCAAGTCGGTGTCGCACGAACTGACCGGTTACCCCAAGGCACTGCTCTCCTCCCCCGCCGACACCGCGACCGCGTCCCTGCGGATTCGCCCCGGCGGCCCGGCGCTCGTCGAGGAGCGGTCGCAGGCCCCCGGCGCCTCCGTACTGCCCCGGGGCGCCGACCGCTGGACCGAGGCGCTGAACAACCTGGTGGCCCGCCATCACCTCACCGTCGGCTTCGCCGCGCTGGCCCTGCTCATCTCCGTGTTCCTGGGCGCGATGCACGCGCTCGCGCCCGGTCACGGCAAGACCCTGATGGCCGCGACGGCCGCGGCGCGCGGCGGCAAGGCGGGGCTGCGGGACGTCATGCCGCTGGCCGCCTCCGTCACGGTCACCCACACCCTGGGCGTGGTCGCCCTCGGCCTCCTGGTGACGGCCGGTTCGGCCGCGGCGCCCTCCGTGATCGCGTGGCTCGGCATCGCCAGCGGCGTCCTGGTGACCTTCGCGGGTGCCACGCTCGTACGCCGGGCCTGGCGCAACCGGCCGCGGCGACCCGGACTTGAGCACGCCCACGACCACTCCCACGGACATGCGCACGACCACGCCCATGACCACCACGCGCACGGCCACGCCGACGAGCACGAGCACGAGCGTGGCCACGAGCACGCGGAAGAGCGCGAACGCCCCCTGGTCCTCGCCCACGCCCACGCTTCCGCCGCCACGGCAGCGGCGGCAGCGGCGGACAGCAAGCCGCACGCACACGGGCACGAGCGGGGACATCCCCACGACCATGACCACCACCACGACCACGCGCACCCCCACCCCCACGACCACGCGCACCCCCACCCTCACCCCCACTCGCACGACCCCGCCGTCTCCCCCACCCTCGAACACACTCACGGCGGCTTCACCCACACCCATGAGGTGGCCCCCACCCTCCGCGGGACGATCCTGCTCGGATTCGCCGGCGGACTCGTGCCCAGCCCCTCCGCCGTGGTCGTCCTGGTGGGCGCGGCGGCGCTGGGACAGGCGTGGTTCGGCCTACTTCTCGTCCTGGCGTACGGCGTCGGTCTCGCCCTGACGCTCACGGCGGCCGGGTTCGCCGTCGTCAAGCTGGGCGACGGGATGAACCGTGCTCTGGCCAAGCGTCCCCGGTGGGCCGGTGGAGCGACCGCGGCCCTGGTCCGCAGGACCGCCCCCCTGGGCTCGGCGTTGATCGTCGTCGCTCTTGGGGCTGGATTGGTGTTCAAGGGGGCGGCATCCGCACTCGGCTGAGCTACTTTTGGGGAGAAATCGCGCGAAGAGACATCGTGAAGAGACATCACGCGGATGCACAGCGGATACGAATGGGGGACACCCGTGTCCGAAGAGCCGGGCAGTGAACGTGTGATCGCGGGCCGCTATCGTCTCCTCTCCCCCTTGGGTGAGGGCGGTATGGGGACCGTGTGGCGCGCCCGTGACGAGGTGCTGCACCGCGAGGTCGCCGTCAAGGAGGTCCGTGCGCCCGCCGGGATCCCGGCGCACGACGTGGAGCGGATGTACGCCCGGCTGGAGCGCGAGGCGTGGGCCGCGGCCCGGGTCGCGAACCGCAATGTGGTGACGGTGTACGACGTGGCGACGCAGGACGGCCGCCCCTGGATCGTCATGGAACTCGTCCGTGGCATCGCCCTGTCCGACCTGCTGGACTCCGAGGGCCCGCAGTCGCCGCAGCGCGCCGCCGACATCGGCGCCGAGGTGCTCTCCGCCCTGCGGGCCGCGCACGAGGCCGGGGTGCTGCACCGCGATGTGAAGCCGGCCAACGTGCTGCTGTCGAACGAGGGCCGGGTCGTCCTCACGGACTTCGGTATCGCCACGGTCGAGGGCAGTTCGGCGCTGACGATGACGGGCGAGGTCATCGGTTCGCCCGAGTTCCTCGCCCCCGAGCGGGCGCTCGGTCGTACGCCCGGGCCCGAGTCCGACCTGTGGTCGCTCGGCGTCCTGTTGTACGCGACGGTCGAGGGCAACTCGCCCTTCCGTCACAACACCCCGCTGAGCACTCTGCGGGCCATCGTCGACGAGCCGCTGCCCCCGCCGCGCCGCGCGGGGCCGCTCGCGCCCGTGATCGAGGGTCTGCTGAGGAAGGACCCGGCCGAGCGGCTGAGCGCCGCGCAGGCGGAGAGCGATCTGCGGCTCGTCGCCGCGGGCGGCTTCCCGGCCGCGGGACCGCCGTCGCCGACGGCCCAGTCGCCGACGATCTCCTCGTTCTCCCAGCCCGCGCAGCAGCCGCCGGGATTCGGACCTCCCACGCAGCCGTCCCGGACCTCTCCGCAGGGACCGCAGCCGGGTTACACGCCGTATCCGCCGTACACCGACACCCCCACGTCCACGGAGCCCGTACGCAACCGGCGCGCGGCCGCCGCCGTGATCGCGGGCGTGATCGTGCTCGCGCTCGCGCTGGGCGGGCTGACGTACGCCTTGATGAACCGTGACAACGGCGGCGGGAGCAGCAACGACAGCAGCAGCGGGAGCGGCACCAAGAGCGGTTCCAGCGGCGGGAGTTCGCCGTCCGCGAGCAGCAGCAGGGGCAACACGGCCGCACCGGGCGGCTCCACTGCCTCGGCCAGTCCGTCGAGCAGCGCTTCTGCGAGCTCGCCGCCGGCCCAGTCCGTGCAGGTGACGGTCGCGGGTGCGCACACGGACTATTCCGGTTCCTGCCCGCCGTCCCAGGCCCAGGCGCCGACCTTCACGGCGACCTTCACGGTGGGCCGTGTACCGGTGGACGTCCAGTACCGCTGGGTGTTGAAGACCGGCGAGGTGTCCGACCCGGGCTGGAAGACCCTGTCGTTCTCGTCGGACGGTGGCAGGACCAAACAGAAGTCGATCTTCTTGACGACGTACAACGCGAGCGGGATCTTCCAGAACGAGATCAGTGTGGAGGTGCGCAGTCCCGTCCGGACGACGTCCAACTCGGTGCCGTTCTCGGTGACGTGTGTGACGGAGACCCCGTCGGACGAGGCCTCCGCTTCCACGTCTCCGTGAGGGGCGGTCAGGCGGCCGAGGTGAAGACCGGCAGATAGCCGCCGGAGTGGCCGGCCGCGGTGGGGTGGTAGGACTCGGTGATGTTGAGCAGGTTCAGGCTGTGCAGCCAGGCGCTGCCTGAGCAGAGCTCGTGACCGGTGAAGGTGCTCCTGACGTCGCCGAAGGTGAAGCCGTGGTCGGCGGCGCGCTTGGCGATGGCGCTGTCCAGGTAGTCGGCGGCGCCGTTGATCGCGGCGCGCTTGGTGTCGGAGAGGCCGAGGCAGGTCGCGCCCAGTTTGTAGAACCTGGGGTAGCCGAGGACGACCACGTGGGCGGCGGGCGCCTTCGAGCTGATCGCGGAGTAGACGGAGTCGAGTTGGCCGGGGAGCGTGGAGTCGACGTAGGCCTTGGCGGTGGCGATGCGGGACAGGCAGCCGCTGTCGGACTGGAGCACACACGTCGTCATGACGTCCGCGAAGCCCGCGTCGTTGCCGCCGATGCTGAGGGAGACGAGGCCCGTCGAGGAGCCGAGCGGGCCCAGCTGGTTCGCCAGGACATCACCCGTACGTGCGCCCGAGCAGGCCGTGAAGTCGAACGACGAGGGTGAATGGGCGGCGGCCCAGAGGTAGGGGTACGCCTTCGTGCTGCGCAAGCAGTCGCCGCTGGAGCTGATGTAGCTTCCCGCGCCGACACCGGACGAGTAGGAGTCGCCGAGGGCCACATAGCCGGTGGCCGCGACGGTTCCGGACGCCTGCGCCGTCGCGGCCCCGGTGAGGGCGACGCCGACGGCGAGGAGGAGTGAGGTCACGTATGCCGTAATTCGGGAACGTCTCATGGAACCTCCCTTTAGCAGGATCTCTGCCACAACTGTCGTAGCAGCTACGCGTGTTGACAGGAAGTGTCCATGCCAAGACTTTTCGGACCCCGCGGCGCCTCACCGCATAGCGATGACAGACCGTCAACTCGCTTGAGCGCACGCATGGATGGCCGCTCCGCAGCCGTGCGCCGATACCGGTCGCGCCGGAGATCGCCCCGCGGCGCCTCAACTCGCCCGCCCCACACCGCGGTTCCCCGGAGGCGGCCGGCGCCTCCGGGGAACACGTGGTGAACACTCGCGCCGCATGTTTGAAGTCGCCCAAGAAGGCACCATGAGCGCCTACCGCATCTTGACGGCCCCCAGCCCGCTGCGCGACATTGAAGCCCGGCATCCGGCGCTTCAGGGGGCAAAGTCGCCCATGCAGACCATAGGCATCAAGTCACCTTCATCAGACAGCGACAAGCGGCCGGGACAGGATCCGGGGAGGGACCTGGTCCCGCTGCTCGCGGGCATGGCGGTGGCCGTCGCGGGGGTCGGCGCGGTACTCGCGCTCGCCGACGTGGACTCTTCCCTGCGCGGCCCGTTCACGCTCTTCTTCCTGCTCGCCGCACCAGGAGCCGCCATCGGGGCCGCGCTGCGCGGGCTGGATCCGTTCGCCCGCACGGTGGTGTCCGTCGCGGGAGCGATCGCCGTCGACCTCCTTGTCGCCCAGGGCATGCTGGCGGTGCACCGGTGGTCGGTCCATGGCGGGATCGTGGCCGTGACGGCGATCAGCTCTCTCGTTCTCTTCCTGGTGATGGGAAGACGACTGCGCAAGCGGATGGGGAAAATCCGTTCGAGTTGTTAGGTAACGGCCAAACCAACAAAAACGTGAGGCGTCGTTCCAGGCCTTGCCATATGGGCGCAATCGTCAATACCGTCATACATCTCACCCGCATCGGACCATCACGCACATGCGATCTAGGGGAGGGCTCAAGATCGCGAAGAGGGTCCGGCGCGGGGCGCGGTAGGGGGGTGCCGTGCTCGGTGACCACACTTGTGCCGAGTCGTGCCGCGCGACCGGTTTCCGCATCCGGAATTCCGTCCTCGGGCTTCCGTCTTCGGACTTCCGCCTTCGGAATCGGCCAGCTTTGCCAGCTCACCCGGCATGCACGGAGATCCATTTCGTCATGCCGTAAGTGAGAACCCCCCTTTCGAACCGGACTAAAAGCCGGACCGCCCAGGGGCGGGCGGTCCACCGGACGAGAGGGACCAGACTCATGAGCTCAGTCCTGCGCCCAGCCGTATCGGGCGAAGATCCGTTAATGGCCGGCAAGTACCGGCCGATCTCCTCTCACCTGGCCATCGCGCCACCGGTGAGTGTCGTGATTCCCGCCATGAATGAGGCGGAGAATCTGCCGTACGTCTTCAAGACCCTTCCCGCCTGGATACACGAAGTGGTTCTTGTCGACGGCAATTCCACCGACAACACCGTCGAGGTGGCCCGTGAACTGTGGCCCGACGTCAAGGTCGTCGAGCAGCAGGGAAAGGGCAAGGGCGACGCCCTGATCACCGGATTCGAGGCGTGCACCGGCGACATCATCGTGATGGTCGACGCGGACGGCTCGGCCGACGGCCACGAGATCGTGTCGTATGTGTCCGCGCTGGTGTCCGGGGCGGACTTCGCCAAGGGGTCGCGGTTCGCCAACGGCGGCGGCACCTCCGACATGACACCGATCCGCAAGCTGGGCAACCGAGTGCTGTGCGCGGCCGTCAACGCCAAGTTCGGCGCCCGCTACACCGATCTCTGCTACGGCTACAACGCGTTCTGGCGGCACTGCCTGGACCAGATCGAACTCGACTGCACCGGCTTCGAGGTCGAGACGCTGATGAACATCCGGGTCGTCAAGGCCGGGCTCAAGGTGCAGGAGATACCCAGCCACGAGTACCTCCGCATCCACGGCACGAGCAATCTGCGGGCCGTGCGGGACGGGTTCCGGGTGCTCAAGGTGATCATGGGTGAGCGTTCCAACCGGCGTGCTCTGCGCCGCCGGCCGCACGCCGCCCAGCTCGACTCGGGCCAGGGAGAGGTGTCTTGAGCAGTCCCGACATCTCTGTGGTGATCTGCGTCTACACCGAGGACCGTTGGGAGGACATCCTCGCGGCGGTCTCCTCGGTGCGGGCGCAGTCGCTGCCCGCCCTGGAGACGCTCCTCGTCGTGGACCACAACGCCACCCTGCTCGACCGGCTGAGCAGGGAGTACAAGGAGACCGACGCGGTACGGGTGCTCGCCAACGCGGGCCCGCGCGGCCTGTCCGCGGGCCGCAACACCGGGATCGCCGTCGCGCACGGCGAGATCATCGCGTTCCTCGACGACGACGCCGTGGCCGAGCGCGACTGGCTGCGCCACTTCGCCTCGGGATACGCCGACCCGCGAGTCATGGCCGTCGGCGGCCGTACGATGCCGATCTGGGCGTCGGGTCGCCGGCCCGCCTGGTTCCCCGAGGAGTTCGACTGGGTGGTGGGCTGCACGTACAAGGGGCTGCCGCCGGGCCGGGTCCAGGTCCGCAACGTCCTGGGCGGAAACGCTTCTTTCCGTCGTACGGCGTTCGACGCGGCGGGCGGCTTCGCGACCGGCATCGGCCGCGACGGCGACAAGCGTCCGCTGGGCTGCGAGGAGACGGAGCTGTGCATCCGCCTCACCCGCGCCCGCCCGGACGCGATCCTGCTGATCGACGACCGCGCGGTCATCCACCACCGGGTACCGGAACCACGCGAGCACTTCGCGTACTTCCGCACCCGCGCCTATGCCGAGGGCCTCTCCAAGGCCCTGGTCGCCCGGAGCGTCGGCGCCGACAAGGGTCTTGAGTCGGAGCGCCGCTACACGACCCGCGTGCTGCCCGCCGGGGTGGCCCGCGGGCTGCGCGACGCCCTGCTCGCCCGCCCCGGCGGCGCGGGCCGCGCGGGAGCCATCGTGGCCGGTGTCCTGACGGCGGCCGGCGGGTACGTACTCGGCAGCGTCCGGGCCCGCAGGGGCGGCGCCACGTTCACCGTGGCCGAGATCGAGAACGGGATCGAGAGCGGTCCGGGACACGAGGGGGCGGCGGCATGAGCACCAAACCCACGCGGGGCACGGGGCTGCGCGGACGCCCTTCGTCCGACACCACCGGGCGGACACGCCTCGAACCGGCCGCCACCGCACGCGGACGCCGCGCGCCGGACACCGCCGCGGTCGCGGCGGCGGGCCGGGTGCACGAGGGAGGTGCGGGCCGGTGAAGGACACTCCCGTACCGATCCTCATGTACCACTCCATCGCCGCCGCGCCCAATGACGCGACGCGTGAGCTGTCCGTGGGGCCCGAGGCGTTCGCCGAGCAGATGGCACTGCTCGGGGACCAGGGGTTCACCCCGGTCGACACGGCGGCGCTGGCGGCGCGTTGGCGGTCGGGCGGACCGCTGCCTGAGCGACCCGTGCTGATCACCTTCGACGACGGTTACGAGGGCGTGCACCGGCACGGGCTGCCCGTGCTGGCCAAGCACGGCTTCGCCGCCACGCTGTTCGTCTCGACGGGGTGGATCAAGGGCGCGTACGACACCGGAGGCGGCCTCGACGCCATGCTGAGCTGGGCTCAGGTGCGCGAACTCGCCGCCGAGCAGGTCGAGATCGGCGGGCACAGCCACACCCACCCGCAGCTGGACCAGCTCTCCGACGACGCGCTGCGGTTCGAGGTGCTGCGCTGCAAGGAGATCATCGCCGACGAGCTGGGCAGCCGCCCGGCCTCGTTCGCGTACCCCTACGGCTACTCCAGCCGCCGGGTGCGCCAGGTGGTGCGGGAGACGGGCTTCGCCCAGTCGCTCGCCGTCGGCAACGGCCTGGCGCGCCGCCGCCAGGGCCCGTACGCCCTGCAACGCGTGACCGTGCGCCGCGGCACCGGTATCGAGGAGTTCGAGCGGCTCGTCGAGGGCCGCGCGATCGCCCGCAATTTCGTCCGGGACCGCGCCCTCACCAAGGGGTACGCCATGGTCCGAAGAGCACGACAGGTCCGGCGGAAGGCCATCCGTTCCCGTGTCTGACACGACGACCACAGCCCAGGCTTCATCGCCCACCGCCGAGGCGCCCGAGCAGCGGCCCGGGCGCCGCCTCCGCCTGCCCGGCCGGGGCCGCAAGGACGGCAGCGGCGGAGGCGACCAACTCTTCCGCAACGCCTACGCCCTGATGCTCAACACCGGGATCTCCGCGGTGCTCGGGCTCGGCTACTGGCTGGTCGCCGCCCGCTACTACTCCGACACCGCGGTCGGCCAGGGCTCCGCCGCGATCGCCGCGATGAAGCTCCTCGCGGGCCTGACCGCGGTGACCCTGACCGGCGCCCTGGCCCGCTTCATCCCCGTCGCGGGCCGCGCCACCGGACGCCTCATCTTCCGTACGTACGCGGGAAGTTCGGTGGTCGTGGCGCTGGCCGCCGTGGTCTTCCTGCTGACGCTGAACGCATGGGGACCCTCGTACCGCTTCCTGCACGGCCCGCTCAACGGCCTCGGCTTCATCCTGGCGGTCGTCGCCTGGTCGCTGCTGACCCTGCAGGACGGCGTGCTGACCGGACTGCGCAGCGCGCTCTGGGTGCCGGTGGGCAACACCGTGTTCTCCGCGGTGAAGCTGGCACTGCTGGTCGGACTCGCCGCCGCGATCCCGACGACGGGCGTCTTCGTCTCCTGGGTCGCCGCGATCGCCCTGTCGGTGGTACCGCTCGGCCTGCTGGTCTTCCGGCGGCTGGTCCCCCGGCACATCAAGGCGACCGAGGAGCGCGCGAACCCGCCCACGCTCAAGGAGGTCGGACGCTTCCTCGCCGGCGACTACACCGGCTCGCTCTTCTCGCTCGCCGTGGTCTATCTCGTCCCGGTGATCGTCGCCTCGCAGGTCAGTTCCTCCGACAACGCGTACTTCTACGTCACCACGACGATCGGCGGCACGGTCAACCTGCTCGCCATCAACATGGGCGCCTCGCTGACCGTCGAGGGCTCGCACGATCCCGCGCGGCTCGCCGCGAACACCCGGGCCGCGATCAGGCGGATGGCCCGGATCATGCTGCCGGTGTGCGGACTGCTGTTCGTCGGTGCGCCGTTCATCCTGCACGTCTTCGGCGACGGTTACGCGCACGCGGCGACCCCGCTGCTGCGCTGGTTCGCGGTCGGCGCGCTGCTGCGGGTCGTCATGGAGACGTACTTCGCGGTGCTGCGCGCCCAGAGCCGCACCTCCGGACTCGCCTATCTGCAGGGCCTGCTGTGCGTCCTGGTCCTCGGCCTGACGGTGATCCTGCTGCCCCGGATGGGCCTGACCGGGGCGGGCGTGGCGGAGATCTCCAGCCTCGCGGTGATCGTGTCGATCGCCGCGCCGAAGCTGTTCAAGATCGTACGGACCGCGCCGCCCGCCGAACTCCCGGCGGGCGCGGCGCCGGACGGGGACCTCGCCGACCTGGGCGCGCGCGACGTGGCCGCGGCCAAGCCGCGCGAGGCGAAGCGTGGGCCCGCCTGGGCCCTCGACTCCGACACCCTCGCCCTCGGCGTGCACGTCGACTTCGACCACCAGGAACGCCGCCCGGACGTCCGCCCGGGCCCCGGCACCCCACCCACGGGCACACCCAAGGCACGCCCGGACCACCGCCCGACCTGGGCGCTCAAGCCGCAACTGCCCGCAGTGGGTCTGCCGGTGGAGGCGCGGGCACCGGGCTCGGAGGCTTCCCTGGGCCCGGCGGAGGCCCAGGAAGTCGACGCTCCCTTCGAGACGGACGGTTCGGACGGCGCCCCGACAGCGGCGCGGGGCGGGACATCAAGCTCCGCCGCGTGGGCGCGACCAGCCACCACCGACCCGCAGCCGGCAGACGACACGACGCCACCCCCACCAACCCTCCGCGACCGCCTACGACACCCTTCCAAACCCGGCGTGCTCCTCGGCTTCCTGCTGATCTCCGCACTACTCCTCTACTGGGTCCCGGCACTGGGCCTCGACGACGCCTCCCTCGACAGGATGGGCGGCCTCGGCCTCATCTCCGTCCTGCCGATGCCCACCCTGATCGGCGCGGCCCTCCTGATCACGGTCTTCGCCTCGCTGCTCTGGATGAACCGCGAGCACAGGGGTTTGCTGCTCATCACCCTGCTCGCCACCGTGATCTCCCTGCACGCGCTCCCCGCGGTCATCGAGACCGAGCCACGGTTCGCCACCGCCTGGCAGCACCTCGGCTTCATCGACTACATCGACCGCACCGGATCCGCGGTACCCGACCTGGACGCCCGCTGGAGCTGGCCGGGCTTCTTCGCGGGGGCCGCTTTCGTCGCCAAGGCCTGCGGTGTCAGCGACCTCACCGAGGTGATCCGCTTGTGGCCGCTGACCATGCAGCTGCTCTACCTGGCCCCGATGTTCCTGCTCGTGCGTTCGATGCGGGCGAGCTGGCGCGCCAAGTGGACCGGCATCTGGATCTTCGTGCTGAGCGGCTGGGTGGGCCAGGACTACTTCTCCCCCCAGGGCTTCACCTATCTCCTCTACCTCGTCTTCGTGGCGATCCTCCTGGTGTGGTTCCGGGCGCCGCGTGTGCTGTGGGCGAAGGTGCGCCCGGGCGAGGCGGAGGTCGAGCCGACCGACCGGCGCCAGCGGGCCGTGCTCCTCATGGTGCTGATCGGCCTGTTCGCGGCGAGCGTCCCGGCACACCAGCTCACCCCGTTCGTGATGCTCGGGGTGCTCGCGGTCCTCGTCCTCGTGGGCCGCTGCGAACTGCGGGGGCTGCCGATCCTGTTCGCCGTGCTGGTCTCCGTCTGGATCGGCTTCATGGCCGAGCCGTACTGGTCGGGCCACTTCAACGACCTGTTCGGCGGGGTCGGCGGCGTCGGCAGCAATGTGTCGACCTCCGTCTCCGGCCGTATCCAGGGCGGCAGTTCGACGCACAAACTCGTCCTCTACGCGCGCGTGCTGCTCGCCGGCGGTGTGATGGCCTTCGCCTGCTGGGGCTGGTGGCGACGGCGCGA
This sequence comes from Streptomyces sp. RLB3-17, assembly GCF_007113425.2. Lineage (NCBI taxonomy): Bacteria > Bacillati > Actinomycetota > Actinomycetes > Kitasatosporales > Streptomycetaceae > Streptomyces > Streptomyces sp. RLB3-17. Next base: position 3,009,111 of record NZ_CP041610.2, read on the forward strand.
CCACAAGTACCGCGAGCGGTCGCTGATCGTCCTGACCTTCGTCCCGTTCCTCGGCTTCGGCATGCAGTCGTACGGCGGCGAGATGGCCCTGCGGGTCTTCATGTTCGCCCTGCCGGGGGCGGCGCTGCTGGCCGGCCTCGCCCTCTTCCCGCGCACCGGCGTCACCGCGAAGGAACGGGAGAAGGACCGGGTGAGCCTCGCCCCGCTGGCCGCGCTCATGGCGGGTCTGCTGCTCATGGGCGGCTTCCTGGTGGCCCGCTGGGGCAACGAGTCCTTCGAGCGGATCCGGCCGGGCGAGGTCACGGCCATGAACTACGTGTACGCGCACGACAAGCCGACCGTGCGGCTGCTCTGGCTGAGCAACGACACGGTCAACAACGTGACGCCCGCGATGCCGTGGGGCACCCGGGACATGGAGAAGGTGCAGTACGTGCCGACGCTGGCGCCGAGCGACCCGGTGCTGGTGTCCGGGCTGGTCAAGTCGCTCAAGGACGCCGGCCCGAACTCGTACCTGATGATCAACCGCAGCCAGGTGGTCTACCTCCAGATGGACGTGGGCTACTCGGCGACCTGGGAGTCACGGCTCGTCCGCAACCTCGACGACCGGCAGGACCTGACGAAGGTCCTCGTCAACGACGACGTGACGATGTACGCGCTGCGCAAACAGCCCGCGGGCAAGGTGCCCGAGCCCGCCCCGGGGCCGATCGGTCCCCTGGTCACCTGGACACCGTGGTCGGTCGTCGGCGCGCTGGCGGCGGTGGCGCTCATCATCATGCTGGCGGTGCGGGAGGTCGTACGGGTCGCGGTGCGGCCGAGTGTGCGGCAGTTGCGGTGGCTGCAGAGCGGCTTCTGGTTCTCGCTGCCGCTGCTGGCGGTGCTGCTGGCCTCGCTCGTACAACGGTTCCTGACCATGAAGTAGCACGAGGTCCAGCCAGGCGGAGTGGCTCACCCGGACCCGGGATCACGGGTTCAGCGGGTGAGCCACTTCACTTCGTAGGCCAACATGTCGAACCGCTTGCCGTCCACCTGCGCGTTGATGGACCGGTTCAGGGTGTTCACGACCAGGACGGCCTTGTCGGTGGCGAGGACGCGGACGTTGGACACGTCGTCGGGGGCCACGGACACCGTCGCGTACGTGGAGCCGGGAGCGAACGCCCGGCTGAAGCGGGAGACGAGGTCGAGCATGGGCAGGGCCGCGCCGCCGCCGGCACGGTCGGTCGGCGTCCACAGGCAGCCCGCGCAGTCGGTGCCCTTCTCCTTCTCCGGGTTCCAGTAGAAGCCGGATGTGGCGCCGCCGCGGGCCATCGCGATCAGGCCGGCGGCCTGGACGGCGACGCGGCGGGCCTCGGACCAGCCCGTGCGCTCGTCGTTGCCGTCGGCGGGCTCGACGTAGTACTCGGCCCACCACAGCGGCAGTCCGTGGGTCTGTTCGCGCACCCACCGGCTGACGGCGGTGAACTTGTCGGTGGCCGCGAACTCGTTCGGGAGCAGGTCGTCGTCCTTGGTGTAGCTGGAGCCGTCGACGACGACGAAGTCGGCGCCCACCTTGTTCTTGTTCCAGTAGTCGAAGGCGTCGAGGACCCGCTGGTCCATGGCGCCCCAGGTGCCCTTCAGGGTCGTCGACGCGTTCTCCGTCTGGCGCGGATCGACGCTGTCCATGACGAGGTAGGGCCCGCCGACCTGGATGTCCTTATTGACCTTCTTCAGCGCCTTGTAGACGAGGTTGTAGAGCTCGGTGTAGCCCTCGTAGTCCCAGCGGGCCTTGCCGTCGTTCCAAAAACCCTTGAACTCGTTCCAGACGATGAAGTGACGGACGTCCGGATAGCGCTTGGCGACGGTCGCGGCGAGCGCGGCGAAGTCCGCGTAGTGGGCGCGGTCCGGGGCGGTCTCCAGGGCGGCCTGGCTCCAGTTCGTGTTGTCCGCGCCGGCCTTGCCGCCCTTCATCCAGTCCGGGGAGCAGCACAGGGTGACGACCGGGGTCCCGCCGGACTTCCGCATGAAGTCGATACGGCGGTCCATCTCGGAGAAGTCGTAGCGCCCCTTGGAGGGTTCGGGGTTGCCCGCCCCCCAGCCCATGATGTGCTGGATCTGCGGCAGCGACTGCTTCTGCAGCAGCCCCTCGACGCGCCGGGTGGCCGTGTCACTGCCCTGGTCGGCGCTGTACTGGGTGTGGGTGAAGCCCCAGCCCACCTCGGGTTGCGGCGTTTCGGGCGGGGTGACGGGGGTGCCGTGCACCTTGTCCCCGTCGCGGGTGGTGCCCGCGGTGCTCGCGCCGCCTCCGGGCAGGGTGTTGAGCAAGGTCACCACCAGGGCCAGCGCGGCCACTCCCACGCCGAGCAGCGCGGTGAGCCGCCACCGCCGTGCCCCCGAATTCCACCCATGACGTCCCATCAAGGGCAACAGTAACGGCGGGGATCGGCCGTGGGACAGGTCTTGTAAGACCACAGCCGTGTAACAGGACGGAGGGGATACGGGCAGACACAGCCGACACACAGGACGCACCGCGGAAACCGGGTGCACGGGGCGCCCGCGTGACGGATCATGGCGGCATGTCTGCCAACCCACACGACGCACTGCCGATCCGGCTCAACGTCGACGACAGCGACTCGCCGTCGGACGTCGTCGACGCGCTGTTCCTCGGCCGCTTCGCGACGGGCGAGCAGCCGCACTCGCACGCGGCGAACATCGACCGCGTACGGTCCGGGGCGACGCTCCTCCCACCGGGCGCCCGCGTGCTGCGCTCGGCCCGCGACGACGACCGCAGCGCCACGCTCGCCGAGGGCGACGGCTGGACCCTGCTGGTGTCCCGCTGGAACCGCGGCGCCGACGTCACGGTCACCGCGACCAGCACCGAACTGGCCGCCAAGATCCTCGACCAGGCGACGGACGGCGCGGCGGACGAACCCGAACCCCAGCCGGAGAACGTGACGATGGGGTTCTGGTACGTCTCCCCGCGCCGCGGCCCGCACCGCACCACCCGACAGATCTCCGCGGGTACGTGGGAGGAGGTGCGGTCGAACTACACCGGACCGGTGGCGGACGCCATGGACCGGCTGATGAAGACGACGCCCGAGGACATCGCGGGCCGGCTGTTGCTGCTGCACGGGCCGCCCGGCACGGGCAAGACCTCGGCCCTGCGCACCCTGGCCCGTTCCTGGCGCGACTGGTGCCAGGTGGACTGCGTCCTCGACCCGGAGCGCCTCTTCTCCGACGTCGGCTATCTGATGGACATCGCGATCGGCGAGGAGGACGGCACGGGCAAGGGCCGCTGGCGGCTGCTCCTGCTGGAGGACTGCGACGAGCTGATCCGCGGCGAGGCCAAGCACACCGCGGGCCAGGCGCTCTCGCGGCTGCTCAACCTCACCGACGGCCTCCTCGGCCAGGGCCGCAACGTGCTCGTGGGCGTCACGACCAACGAGGACCTCGAGCGGCTCCACCCCGCCGTGGTCCGTCCCGGCCGCTGTCTCGCCCGGATCGAGGTCGGCGCGCTGACCCGCTCGGAGGCGGTGAGCTGGCTGGGCACGGAGGAGGGGGTCGGCCGCGACGGCGCGACCCTGGCCGAGCTGTACGCGCTGCGCCGGGGCACGACGCCGACGTCGGTGCCGGACCAGCGCGAGGGCGCGGACGCGGGACTGTATCTGTAGCTGCCCGGCACCGCGTGCGGTGTTTTGATGGTCGTATGACCCTGTTCGTCGGCACGTCGGGGTGGCAGTACAAGGACTGGCGCGGCGTCCTGTACCCGGACGGGGTGCCGATGCGGCTGTGGCTGGAGGAGTACGCGGCACGGTTCGCCACGGTCGAGATCAACAACGCGTTCTACCGGCTGCCGTCGCGGGAGACCTTCGAGAGCTGGCGGGAGCGCACCCCGCCCGACTTCGTCGTCGCCCTCAAGGCGAGCCGCTATCTGACGCACATCAAACGGCTGCGCGACCCGGCGGAGCCGGTCGACCGACTGCTGGGCCACGCCGCCGGGCTCGGCGACCGACTGGGCCCGGTCCTGCTCCAGCTCCCGCCCACGCTGCACGCCGACCCCGCCCTTCTCGACGAGTGCCTGGGCCGCTTCCCCACCGGCGTCCGGGTCGCGGTCGAACCGCGCCACGACTCCTGGTGGACACCGCAGGTGCGCAAGGTGCTCGAGTCACGGGGCGCCGCCCTCTGCTGGGCCGATGTGCTGGCCCGCCCCGTGACACCCCTGTGGCGGACCGCCGACTGGGGCTACGTCCGCTTCCACGAGGGCCGCGCCCAGCCGTGGCCGCGCTACGGCCGGCAGTCCCTGACGACCTGGGTACGGCGCCTCACGGACGCCTGGTCCGACGACCACGACGTGTACACGTACTTCAACAACGACCCGAACGCGGCGGCGGTCCGGGACGCGGCGGCCTTCGCCTGGGCGGCGACGGCGGCGAGCCTGACGGTGACCCGGACACCGGACAACCTCTGAAGCACCCGGAAACAGAGAAGGGCTAGCTCCCGTAGGCCGCCCGCAGGGCATCCCGTACGGCGTCCAGCGCGGCGGACTCGGAGAGGCCGAGGCGGTGCACGCGCTCGGCGTACGCCTGTGCGGCCGACGCCGCTTCGCGCTCCGCCGCCGAGCCCGCGGCGGCGACGAACGTCCCGTTGCGGCCGCGCGTCTCGATCACCCCGTCCGACTCCAGCGCCCGGTAGGCCTTGGCGACCGTGTTGGCGGCGAGGCCGAGTTCCTCGGCCAGCCCCCGCACGGTGGGCAGCTTGTAGCCGACCGGCAGCGCGCCGGACCGCGCCTGCTCGGAGATCTGGGCACGCACCTGTTCGTAGGGCGCGGCCCCCTCATCGATGTGGATCTTCAACGTCACGCAGCGATTGTCCCGTACGGAACGGAAAATGAGAGGCACTCGCACGCACCTCGCGCGTAGCGTTCGACTCCATGACTGTGATCATCAGCGATGTCCGCCCGGACGACCGACGGCACGTCGAGGGCTTCGCGCGCGTCCGCAACCGCGCCCTCCCCTTCGTGCTGTACACCCCCGACTCCATCGCGTACGACGTCACGCACGCGCACCCCGACGCCCACTACCGCCCGCTGCTCGCGGAGCAGGACGGCGAACCGATCGGCACGGCCCAGGTCGGCATCGCGCACGACAGCGCGGAGCCGAATCAGGGCTACCTCAACGTGTACGTCGACCCGGGCCACGCGCGCCGGGGCGCTGGTTCGCTCCTGGTGCGCGCCGCCGAGGAGCATCTGGCGGCCCTGGGCGCGACCAAGCTCTTCGCCTGGGTCCTGGACGAGCCGGGCAACCGCGCGTTCGCCGAGAAGCACGGCTACCACGCGAGCCGCTCCGCCCACTTCCTCCGCCTCGACCTGGCGGGCGGCACCCTGCCGCCGCTCCAGGGGCCGCCGCCGGGCGTCGAACTGCGCAAGGGCTCGGACTTCGCCGACGACCCGCGCCCCCTGTTCGCCCTGGACGCGGAGACGATGGCGGACGAACCCGGCGACATCCCCCACGAGTTCACGGACTACCAGGCCTGGCTCCAGGAGACCTGGCGCCACCCCCTGTTCAGTGCCGAGCTGACCACGGTCGCGCTCGTCGACGGCCGCCCGGCGGCGTTCAGCGCGGCCCGCACGGACGGCGGCACCCGCTACGGCACCGTGATGACGGGCACCGCCGCCGCGTTCCGCGGTCGCGGCCTCGCCAAGCTCGCCAAGAACGACTCGCTGCACCGTGCCCGCGCCGCCGGGTACACGGAGGCGTTCACGGGCAACGACGCCGGCAACGAACCGATGATCGCGATCAACAAGTGGTTCGGCTACGAGATCTGCGGGACGGAGGTGCGGTATGTCCGCGAACTCGCCTGACGCACCTCGCACCGTGGAGGTCGTCCTCGTCAAGTCCGGTCGTACGAAGATCCGTTACCCCGCCGAACTGCTCGCCGACGACGGTATCCGCGTCACCGTGCGGGCGCCGTGGGCGGGCGAGGGCGTCCGCGACTTCGGCTTCGTACGGTTCGAGCCGGGCGATGTCTTCACCGAGTACTACTGGCGGGACCGCTGGTACGCGGTCAAGGAGGTCCGGGACGCCGAGGGCGTACGGAAGGGCTGGTACTGCGACATCACCCGCCCGGCCACCCTCTCCGGCGGCGAACTGGTCGTCGAGGACCTCGATCTGGACCTGTGGCGCTCCGCGGACGGCACGGACGTACTGCGCCTGGACGAGGACGAGTTCGCGGCGAGCGGCCTCGCGACGACCGATCCGCGGGCCGCGACCGCCGCGCGGAACGCCCTCGACACACTCGAACTCCTGGCCCGCGAGGGCGACTTCGAGGCGCTGCTCGGCTAGAGCCGGTACCCGGCGGATGCTCGGCGGCCGTCGCGTACCCGGTGGTCAGACGTGGGCCACCACCGCGTACCGCTCGTCCGCCACCTCGCGCCCCCACAGCCGCGCGTCGTCGGACAGCCGCTCCACCCGGAGGTCCGAGGTCAGGGGTTCCAGCAGGGCGGCCAGCCGGTCCGCGGGTATGCCGGCGGGGCTCAGCGTCCCCCACACCCCCTCGACCAGGACGAGCCGCCCTCCGGGGCGCAGCAGCCCACGCCAGTGCCGCAGGACGCGCCCGGGGTCGGGCAGCGCCCACAGGACGTGCCGCACGAGCACGACGTCGAACCGCTGCTCGCCGACGGGCGGTGCCGTCGCGTCACCGAGGAGGAACACCGCGTCACGTCCGGCGAGCTTGGCGCGGGCCAGCTCGACCATGCGCGGCGCGCGGTCGATCCCGGTGACGTGGTGGCCCCGCTCGGCCGCGAGGAGCGCCAGGCTTCCGGTGCCGCAGCCGAGGTCGAGCACGTCGGACGGGGTCTCGGGCAGCCAGGCCCGCAGCCGCTCCGCCCACGCCTCCCGCACGACGCCGTCGCGCAGCCCGTGGTCCGGCTCGTCGTCGAAGGTGTCGGCCTCGGCGTCCCAGTCCACCCGGTCCGCGTCGGCCATCGCCTCCGCACCCCCGCCCGCGCCGCCGAGCTCCGGCCCCACCTCGCTCGGACAAGGTTTGACACCGCTCTGACCTGGATTCATTTCGTTGTAACCCGTCATGTGCCCCAGGGTGACACCCACCACTGACAGTCGAATCGTGACAGCCGCCACAGACAGATCCGGACTGATGAGCAACTCTCGCGGAAAGGGTCTACCTCCGTACAACCGCGGATCCCGGTAGGCACAAGGAGGCAGCCATGCGCCGTGTGACCGTGCAGAAGCCCCTGAGTAAGTCGCAGTCCCGCCGAGTGCGGGACAAGGCCGACGAGCGCCCCGTCGAGCGTCCGGAGGTCCGCAAGGACATCCACCGCACGTGGTGGCCGGACGAGTGAGCGGCCCGAGCCGCTCACCCCGGCACTGAGACCGCGCCCCCGCACTGAGACACGCCCCAGCACGGAAACCGTCAGTCGAGCCGCTTGCGGTAGTGGATCCGGTCGTACCGGCCGTCCACGCGGCGCTCCACGACCTCGTACCCGTACTTCGGGTAGATCTTCTGGTTCTCCCACATCATCGCGTTCGTGTAGAGCCTGACCTCGGACAGCCCGAGCGCACGCGCGTGCGCGTCCACGAACGCCAGCAGCCGTCGCCCGACGCCCTCGCCGTGGGCGTCGGGGTGGACGGCGATGCTGTCGAGGAAGAGATGATCCTCGCGCGCCTCGATCACCACGAGGCCCCGCACGGGCTCCCCCGTGACGAACACCCGCCCCGCAGCCACGTTCGCCGCGTGGTCCGCCTCCATGGGCTTCGGCACCACTCCGATGCGCTCGATGTAGTGGTGGTACGCGGCGTCGGTCACCGCTTTCACGGCGGCCACGTCGGCGGCGACGGCCGGGCGGATCTCCGGTTCCTTCGGGGCATCTGTCATGGCCAGAACGGTAGCTACCTGAGCGCAGGCTCAGCACTCCCTTAAGCCGACCATAAGGATCTCCCTCACCCACCTCCAACAGGCGATTTCGCGGTTTCTTCGGGCTAGCTTGCTGATCACCCCCCACGGGTCCGCCGTAGACCTGAAGGCCCGCTTCAAGGAGTTCCCCCATGCCTGCTCGCCGCAAGGCCGCCGCCGTCGCGGTCGCCGTCGGTGTCGCACCGGTCGCCCTGACCGCGCTCGCCGCGGCGCCCGCCGTCGCGCACGGCACGATGGGCGACCCGGTCAGCCGGGTCTTCCAGTGCTACGCGGAGAATCCCGAGAGCCCGAAGTCCGGCGCCTGCAAGGCGGCGGTCGCGGCCGGCGGCACCCAGGCGCTGTACGACTGGAACGGCATCCGGATCGGCGACGCGAACGGCGGACACCAGCGGCTCATCCCCGACGGGAAGCTGTGCAGCGCGGGCAACGACGAGTTCAAGGGCCTGGACCTGGCCCGCACCGACTGGCCGACGACGAGCGTGAGCAGCGGCGCGTACACGTTCAAGTACCGGGTGACGGCCCCGCACAAGGGCACCTTCGACGTCTACATCACCAAGGCGGGCTACGACCCGTCCAAGCCGTTGGCCTGGGCCGACCTGGACCTGGCTCACCCGGTCGCCACGAAGACCGACCCGGCCGCGGCGAACGGCTACTACACCTTCTCCGGCACCCTGCCGCAGCGCTCGGGCAGGCAGCTCCTGTACGCGGTCTGGCAGCGTTCGGACAGTCCGGAGGCGTTCTACTCCTGCTCGGACGTCACCTTCGGGGGCGGGGGTTCCGGCAACGCCGGTGCCGGTGGCGGCGGTACGGGCAGCAGCGGTACGGGCGCGGGCAGGACCGGAAGCGGTACCACCCCCGCGCCGACCACCCCGGCACCCACCGCCTCCGCGCCCTCCGAGCAGCAGATAGCCGACGGTGCCGACAAGTCGACGGTGCGGCACGACCACCACGACGGCACGGCCACTCCGGCGGCCGACACGAACGCCTCCGACGCCGCTCCCGGCGGCTCCGCCGGCCGGTCCGAGGCCGCGGGTGTCTCGGAGCGGCACCTCGCCGAGACCGGCGGTGACTCCTCCAGCCCTTATCTCGCGATCGGCGGGGCGAGCGCGCTGGCGCTGGGCGCGGCGGCGCTGTTCTCCTCGGTCCGCCGCCGCGCGACGAGCGACGGCCGACGCGGTCGCGGTCGCTAGTTCCCGGTGCACTCCGGGGCCTGTCCGGCGGCTCAGGTCGGACAGGCCCCGGCCGGGGCGGTCAGCTGAACACGGAGGCGCAGTTCGTGGGGGTGGCGTGTGCCGGGTCGAGGGCGTTGGCCGCCTCGTGGAAGGCGATCCGGTCGAGGAGGCCGATCGCGGCGTGCTCGGAGAGGTCGACCGGGCACAGGTCCTGCAGCAGCACGTTGTGGACGTCGGATCCGGTGAGGAACTGTGAGCGGTACGGCGTGACCACCTCGTCGTACTTGGTGGCGATCACCGTGTAGTGCACGCCCGGGACGGTGTCGCCGCCGGCGTTGAGCTTGGTCAGGAAGGCGGAGCCGACGATCTGGTCGGCGAGCGCGGGTGTGGCCGCCGACAGCAGGTCCTCGGCGCCCGGGAAGTACGGCAGCAGGTTGGTCAGGCCGTCGAGGGTGGTGCCGTGGTTGTCGGGTGCGATGCCGACGAAGGTGTTCACCTTGGCGGCTCCGCCGAGGAACTTGAGGTAGTAGCGGGGCATCAGGCCGCCCTGCGAGTGGCCGACGAGGTCGGCCTTGGCGGCGCCGGTCGCGGCGAGCACCTTGTCGACGAATACCTGAAGCTGTTCGGCCGACTTGTCGATGGGGCCGAGGGCGTTGAAGAGGGGGACGCCGGGCAGTTGCCCGTAGTCGAGGGAGAAGACGCAGTACCCGCGGTCCACCAGGTAGGGCGCGAAGGCCAGCCAGTTGTCGGTCGAGTTGGCGAAGGTGCCGTGGACGAGGACGACGGGGCGGGGATGGGTGGCGGAGGGCTTGCAGGAGTAGTCGTTCCAGCCGCTGCTCGGCGCGGCGGCGTGGGCGGTGGCGGCGGGGACCACGGCGACCACCGCGGTCAGCAGCAGCGCGGTGAGGGGTCTGAGCAGGCGCTTCCAGGGCAGCATCGGGTGATCTCCTTGCGGCTCAAGGGAGTTGCGACGACGTACGCCCTGTGATCCGGATCACGAGGATGCTGTTCACTCGTCAAGTTACGGGCGAGTAGCCCAAGTGTGAAGTTACGCGTCAGTAAAAAACTTCCGGCGAGAAACAGCGGCGGTCTCGGCCACCGGCCAACATCTGACGAACCATCACCAGCTGGGCCTGATGGGACCATAGGGCGCGATTCGCGCCAAGCGGTCACGCAACACGCCCACTTCACCCTCACCGAGCACCTCGACCCACGCCCGCACGGCATCGGCGGCCGCCTCCTCCGCCGCCCGGGTGCAGGCCCAGCCGCGTTCGGTCAGCACGACGAGCCGGGCGCGCGCGTCGCCGGGATACGGGCGCCGCTCGGCGTATCCCTTGCGCACGAGCTCGTCGACGAGCTGACTGGCGGCCTGTTTGGTCACCCCCAGGTGGGTCGCGAGGTCGGTGACCGTCGCACCGTCCGGGGCGAGCCGGGTGAACGCGAAGCCGTACGCGGGCCGCACCTCGAAGCCACGGGCTTCTACGCCGTCATTGATGCGTCGCGTCAGGTCGCCCGCGGCGGCGAGCAGGACGGCGGTCAGGGCCATGGCCTCGGAGTTCTCCACGGATGCATTGAAACACCCTTGACGGATTGGTCAAGCAGCTTGACCATGAGGTCATATAGTCAAGCTACTTGACCACTTGCCCAGGAGGCAGCCATGCCCGTCATCCACCCGTCCGATGCCGTCGTCCACGAGATGCACGGCGCCCGCTTCGTCTCGTACGCCCGTCCGGGCGCCGGCAGCAAGGAACTGTGCGCCTGGCGGGGTGAGATCCCCGCCGGCACCAAGGCGCCCCTGCACACCGTCAGCCGCGAGGAGATCCTCCACATCCTCGAGGGCGAGCTGGTGATCACGCTCGACGGGCGCACCGAGCGGGTCGCCGCGGGCGACACGCTGATCATCAACCCCGGGGCGACCTTCGGCGTCGAGAACCCGACCGACCGGACCGTGATCACCTGGGTCACCACGCCCATCGGCCTGACGGCGGAACTGTCCGACGGCACCCGTATCACCCCGCCGTGGGCCAACTGACGCACACCTGAGGAGAGTTACGCCGCCAGCGTGCCCGGCATCACCGCATGCGGGCCGAACTTCGCTCGCGCGCGGTCCGCGACCTCCTCGATGCGGCGGACCTTCTCGTCCACGGGGTCGAAGGTCAGCTGGTGGGAGGCCTGTTCGGCGGGGGCGAGGCCCTCGGCGCGGAGGCCGATCGCGCGGACCCGGGCGCGCTGGAGGCCGAGCGTCTCGTACAGGGCGTACGCGGTGGCGGTGAGCGCCGAGGAGTGGGCGGTCGGCTCCTTGAGGGTGCGGCTGCGGGTGGTCGAGGAGCGGTCGGCGTAGCGGACGGTGAGGGTCAGGGTGCGGCAGACCTTCTCCAGGGCGCGCAGCCGGGTGCCCAGTTCCTCGGTGCCGGAGAGCAGCGCGCGGCGGTGCAGGGACGGGTCCAGCTCGTCGCGGGAGAAGGGGCGTTCGGTGGCGAGAGAGCGCGAGGTGGCGTTCGGGACGACCCGGCCGCGGTCGACGCCGGACGCCTTCTCGTGCAGTTCGCGGCCGGTCCGGGCACTGGTCAGACGCTGGAGCGTGGACAGGGGCGCGGCGGCGACCTTGCCGATGGTGTCGAGGCCGTACTCGCACAGGGTGCGGGCGGTGGCGCCGCCGACTCCGGGCAGCGCGCCGACGGGCCGCTCGGCGAGGAACTCCGCGACGGCGTCCGGCTCCCCGGGCACCACCCGGGTCACTCCGGGCACGGCCTCCCGCAGTGCCATCCGCGCGAGCATCGGCCCGGGTCCGGCGCCGATCGCGCAGTCGATCCCGTACCGGGCGAGTGCCCGCACCCGGATCAGCGAGGCGAACTCCACGGCGGTCCGCCCGAAGTACCGTTCGGCGCCCCGCAGATCGACCAGCACACGGTCGGGCGGCAGCGCCTCGATGACGGGGGTGAACTCCTCCAACAGTCCGAGGAGCCCCGGCAGGGCGGCCTCGTACGTCGGAGGCAGCTGGAAACGTACACAGAGGATGGTCATCCCGCACTCCCCGGACTCTGGTGCCACAACTTCTTTCCTCCCGCGGGCCCTTCGCCCGCGGGACGCAGATCGGCCCAGGGGTGCATCTCGTACCCCGTGGACATCCGGATCTTCCGGCTCTCCTTCGTGCCCTCCCCTTCCGGCAGGGGCTCCGGTACGGGCTCCGCCAGCCGCGCCGCCACCACGTCGAGGCCGCCCTCGGCGCGCAGTTCGACCAGTTCGGCGAGGTTCCAGGCCGCCGCACCCACCACGCTGAGGCTGCGCGGGCCCCGGCGCTGCACCACTCCGCGCACCAGCAGCAGCCAGGAGTGGAAGACGGTGTGGGCGCAGGCGTCGTGCGAGTCGTCGAAGAAGGCGAGGTCGACCAGGCCGGTGCCGTCGTCCAGGGTGGTGAAGATGACGCGTTTGCCGGAGCGGATCGGCGGGGTCTGGGTGGCCGCCTTGGCGCCCGCGACCAGGACCGTCTCTCCGTGCCGCGCCTCCCGCAGCCGACGTGCCGTCACCACGCCCAGCTCCCCCAGGAACTCCCGGTGGTCGTCCATCAGATTGCGTGAGGCGTCCATCGACAACACGCCCAGTTCGGCGCTGAGCCGCTCCGCCGAGGAGAGGTCGGGCAGCCCGGCGGAGGCGGTCTTCCGCCCGCCCGAAAGCGGGAGTTGGCCGCCGCCCGCACCCCTGGATCCCCGGTGCAGTTCGGTCAGGTGCAGTTGCAGGTCACGCCGGTTGGCGCCGAACGCGTCCAGCGCGCCGACCTGCGCGAGCCGCTGTGCGAGCGGCCTGCTCGGCCGGGCCCGCTCCCAGAAGTCGAGCAGGGAGGCGTACGGCTGGCCGCCCGCGATCCGCGCCGCCTCGGCCTCGCTGATGCCGTGCACGTCGGAGAGGGCGAGGCGGACACCCCAGCGGCCGGCGGAGCCATCAGATTCAGACACCAGTTCGATACGATGGGCGACCGCCGACCGGTTCACGTCCAACGACAGGATCGGCACCCCCCGCCGCCGCGCGTCCGCCAGCAACAGCCGCTTCGGATACATCCCGGGGTCGTGGGTGAGCAACCCGGCGTAGAAAGCGGCCGGGTGATGGGCCTTCAGCCACGCCGACTGGTACGTCGGGACGGCGAAGGCGACCGCGTGCGCCTTGCAGAAGCCGTACGACCCGAAGGCCTCGACGATCTCCCAGGTCCGCGCGATGGTCTCGGCGTCGTACCCCTTGGCCGCCGCGTTCTGTGCGAACCAGAACCGGATCCGCCCCTGCGACTCGGGGTCGGACAGCCCGCGCCGCACCCGGTCCGCCTCGTCGCGTCCGCAGCCGGTCATGATGTCGACGATGTCGATGATCTGCTCGTGGAAGACCACGACGCCGTACGTCTCCTTCAGCGGTCCCTCCAGGTCCGGGTGCGGATAGCGGATCGGCGCCCGCCCGTGCCGCGCCTCGATGAACGGCCGCACCATGTCGGCGGCGACCGGTCCCGGCCGGAAGAGCGAGATGTCGACGACGAGGTCGTGGAAGGTCGCGGGCTGCAGCCGTCCGACCAGGTCGCGCTGGCCGGGCGACTCGATCTGGAAACAGCCCAGCGTCTCGGCGGACTGGATGAGCCGATACGTCTCCGGGTCGCCCGGCGCCACCGCGTCGATGTCCGGCCGGTCCCCCGTGGCCCGCTGCACCTCGGCCACCGCGTGCGCCATCGCGGACTGCATCCGCACGCCCAGCACGTCGAGCTTGAGCAGCCCGAGGTCCTCGACGTCCTCCTTGTCGAACTGCGACATGGGGAAGCCCTCGCCGCTGGTCGGCACGACCGGCGTACGGGCGAGCAGGGAGGCGTCGGAGAGGAGTACCCCGCACGGGTGCATGGCGATGCCGCGCGGGAGGGCGTCGAGGGACTCGACCAGCTCCCACAGCCGCCCGTACTTCTCCCCTTTCCGCTGAACCTCCCGCGCCAGCTCCCGCAGTTCGGGCAGCTCGTCCATCGCCGCGCGGGCGTCGCGGGCGCGGATGTGCGGGAAGGACTTGGCGATCCGGTCGATGTCGGCCGGGTCCATGGAGAGGGCGGCGCCCACATCGCGGACGGCGTGCCGGACCCGGTAGGTCTCGGGCATCGAGACGGTCGCGACCCGCTCGGTGCCGAACCGGTCGATGATCGCGCGGTAGACCTCCAGCCGGCGCGCGGACTCCACGTCGATGTCGATGTCGGGCAGCACCGAGCGGCGCTTGGACAGGAAGCGCTCCATCAGCAGCCCGTGCTCGACCGGGTCGGCGTGCGCGATACCGAGGAGGTGGTTGACGAGGGAGCCCGCGCCGGAACCGCGCGCGGCGACCCGGATGCCCATCTTCCGTACGTCGTCCACGACCTGGGCGACCGTCAAAAAGTAGGAGGCGAAGTCGTGGTGGGCGATGATGTCCAGCTCGCGGTGCATCCGTTCCCAGTAGGCCCGCTTGCCGTCGTAGCCGCGCAGCACCATGCCCGCGGCCGCCCGGGAGGCCAGGACGCGCTGGGCGGTACGCCGGCCCGCGCCGACGAGATGCGGCTCGGGGAAGTGGACGGTGCCGATACCGAGGTCGTCCTCGGGATCGACGAGACACTCGGCGGCGGTGGCCTGGGTCTGTTCGAGCAGACGGTGCGCCGTGTCACGGCGGTAGCCCGCGGCCTCGACGATCCGTTCGGCGGCACCCAGCATGGCGGCCTCGCCCTTGAGCCAGGCCTCGCCGGAGTCCAGCTCGCGCCGGGGATCGACGGGGACGAGGCGACGGGCGGCGTCCAGAACGTCGGCGACCGGACCGAGGCCCGGGTCGGCGTACCGGACCGCGTTGCTGAGCACCGGTCGAACCCGCTGTTCGGCGGCGAAGCCGACGGTGCGGGCGGCGAGCCGCAGGGACCCGGGGCCGGTGCCCTCGCGGCCGTGCCAGACGGCTTCGAGGCGCAGGGCGTCGCCGTAGATCTCCCGCCAGGGCGCGAGCAGCTTCGCGGCGCGGTCGGGGCGCCCCGCGGCGAGTGCGCGGCCGACGTCGGAGGCGGGGCCGAGCAGTACGGTCAGTCCTTCGGCGTGGTTGTCCGGCCGGAGCAGCAGGGGCTGCCGCCCCGGGCCGCTGTCGGGACCGCCGCCCGCGTGCGCCGCCGTGACGATTCTGCAGAGGTCGGCCCAGCCGGCCGCGCCGTCCCGGGCGAGGAAGGTCACCCGGGGAGTCGACTCGTCGATGAAGGCACCACCACGGACCGGGGCGCGGCGCCGCTCCCCTCGTACGGGCTCCCCGGCTCCTCGTACGAGTTCCCCGGCCGCTCGGGCGGAAGCCGAGCCCGTCGGCGCGGAGGCCCCGGTCGTCCGGGCGAAGGACCCCGCCGTCCGGGCGGACGCCCTCGCCTCTCGGACGGGAGCCTCGACCGCGAGCTCCGCCCCGAACAGCGGACGGACACCCGCCTTCGCGCAGGCCTTGGCGAACCGGACCGTGCCCGCGAGGCTGTCCCGGTCGGTGAGCGCGAGGGCGTCCATGCCCCGCTCCGAGGCACGCTCGGCCAGCCGCTCCGGGTGCGAGGCCCCGTACCGCAGGGAGAACCCGGAGACGGTGTGCAGATGCGTGAACCCCGGCACACGCACCTCCCGTACCCGTCCGTATCCGTTCGTGTCCGAGGGCCCTCTAAACAGGCTCTCGAACATTCGTTCCCAATGACCTCACCCCCACCATAGACCAATTTCCGAACAAGTGTGCGACATCCGTTCGAGCCCGTCCCACCTGCGCAAACACCGGTCCACCCGGCTCTGAGCAGGCAGGACGGAGCGCGTCAGCCGATCTGGGCGCCGAAGGCCGACAGCGCCTCGGTGACCGGCTGGAAGAAGGTCTCGCCGCCCGAGGTGCAGTCGCCGCTGCCGCCCGAGGTGAGGCCGATGGCCGTGGAGCCCGAGAAGAGCGAGCCGCCGCTGTCACCGGGCTCGGCGCAGACGTCGGTCTGGATGAGTCCGTCGACGATGTCGCCGTTGCCGTAGTTCACGGTGGCGTCCAGGCCGGTGACCGTGCCGCTGTGCACCTGGGTCGTCGAACCGCTGCGCGTCACCGACTGCCCGACGGTCGCCGCACCCGCCTGGGTGATGGGCTGCGCGGAGCCGTTGTAGAGATCGACCTCGCTCGGGTGGTCGACCGTCGAGGTGTACTTGACCAGACCGAAGTCGTTGCCGGGGAAGCTGGACTGCTCGTTCGTGCCGATCTCCTTGCCGCTGGAGTCCGACCAGGTGGAGATCGCCCGGGTGCAGTGCCCGGCGGTGATGAAGTACGGCTGGCCACCCTTGACCACGTTGAAGCCGAGCGAGCAGCGCCCGCCTGAGCCGGTGATCGCGTCGCCTCCCGCGATGAAGGTCTTGAACTCCCCCTTCGTGCGCTGGAGTTCGGCCTTGGCGCCGAGACCGTCGACGACCTTGGTCAGCCGGGCGAGGGCCGCGCCCCCGACCGTGCGGTCGGCGGTGACGACGACCTTGTTGGTCCCCGGGTCGGTCGCCCAGGAGGTGCCGGGGATGGTCGCGTCCTTCTTGAGGGTGGTACGGGCGCTCGTCAGCTCGGCGAGGGAGTTCTCGACGATTCTGGCCCGGGCGCCGGCCGCCTCGACGACACGCGCCGCGGCCCGGTCGAGCACGTTGACGACGAGGTGCCCGGCCTTCGCGTCGTAATACGTTCCCGCCGCGTCGGGACCCAGGTCCTTGCCGAGCGTCGAGGCGAGCTTTCCGGCCGCCGTGATCGAGAGCGGCCGGGGCGCCGCGCTCTTCTGCGTCTCGCTCGCGTTCGCAGTCTGGAAGGTGACTCCCGCGGCGATCAGGGCGGCGACACTCGCACCTGCCACTGCTGCGCGCCGCCCGGATATACGTCGGTGCTTCACTTCGCGTCCTCCTGTGGGGGGCGGCCCGGGAGGTCGTGGGGACCTCCGGGGCCGGAAGGCGTACGGAATCAAAAGGCGTACGGGCGCCCACTATTCCGAGACCCACAGGTGGCTCACAAGGTCGACTTCAGGACGCGCGTACAGCAACGGGTGCACGCCCCCGGCACCTTGACCCTGCGTGATCGCACCCTGTGCGTTCGCAGTGCAAACACCGCGTGCGAGTGACGCATGTGCAGCCCGTGAGGTCTAGTCCTGTCTGGTTTTCGACCCTTCAGAGTCCGATCCCAACGGGGGCGCGAGGGAAGACGGTTGCTCCTGCACCGATTGCTCCACCGATTCCCGCACCGATTGCTCCACCGATTCCCGCACCGGCTGCGCGGTCGACGGCCGCGCCTGTTCGGGTGCCGGGGCGGCCGGCTGCTGCGCCCGTTCCAGGAACCGCAGCAGTTCCACCGGGAAGGGGAGCACGAGGGTGGAGTTCTTCTCGGCGGCGACCGCCACCACGGTCTGCAGCAGCCGCAGTTGGAGCGCGGCGGGCTGTTCGGACATCACCCCGGCGGCCTCCGCCAGCTTCTTGGACGCCTGGAGCTCGGCGTCCGCGTTGATGACCCGCGCGCGCCGTTCACGGTCGGCCTCGGCCTGCCGGGCCATCGACCGTTTCATCGTCTCCGGCAGCGACACGTCCTTGATCTCGACCCGGTCGATCTGCACACCCCAGCCCATGGCCGGACTGTCGATCATCAGCTCCAGGCCCTGGTTGAGCTTCTCCCGGTTGGAGAGCAGATCGTCCAGGTCGCTCTTGCCGATGATCGAGCGCAGTGAGGTCTGCGCCATCTGCGAGACCGCGAACTGGTAGTCCTCGACCTGGATGACCGCGTCGGCCGCGTCGACCACCTTGAAGTAGATGACGGCGTCGACCCGGACCGTGACGTTGTCCCGCGTGATGCCGTCCTGCGCGGGGACGGGCATCGTCACGATTTGCATGTTGACCTTGCGCAGCTTGTCGACGAAGGGCACCACCATGGTGAACCCGGGCCCGCGCACGTCCGAGCGCAACCGGCCCAGGCGCAACACCACACCACGTTCGTACTGTTTGACGACACGGGCCCCGGCCATCGCGTAGACGATCCCCACGGATACGACGGAGACTCCCGCCGCCACCAGTTCCTCGACCATCACGGCCCCCCAGGGTCCGAAGTGGGCGCATCGGGCAAGTACCGCATCAGGCGCGTACCCGGCGTGTACTTCGACGGTAACTCCGTCACCCGAGCAAGGGCGAGCCCCCGCACGACAGTTGCGTGCGGGGGCTCGCCTGCTGCTGGCTGCAGATCCGGTCGTGCGGGTGTTACGGGGGGCCGTCGGTCAGCCGACGCTCACGCCGTAGTAGCTCAGCGCCTCGGTGACCGGCTGGAAGAAGGTCGTACCGCCGGAGGTGCAGTCACCACTGCCGCCGGAGGTCAGACCGTAGGCGACGGAACCCGCGTAGAGCGGACCGCCGCTGTCGCCGCCCTCGGCGCAGACCGTGGTCTGGATCATCTGGTAGACCACGTCGCCGCTGCCGTAGTTGACCGTGGCGTTCAGCGCGGTGACCCGGCCGCTGTGCGTGCCGGTGGTCGAGCCGCGACGGTAGACGGTCGTGCCCACGCTGGGCGTGGCGGCGCTGCTGATGGTCTGGCTGCCGACCGCGCTCGGGTGGGCGATCGAGGTGTTGGTGTAGCGCACCAGCGCGAAGTCGTTGGTCGGGAAGCTGTAGCTGACGTTCGTGCCCAGCGTGGTGGTGTGACCCGAGTTGGAGTACCAGGTGGAGGCGACCTGACCGCAGTGGCCGGCGGTCAGGAAGTAGTAGGTGCTCCCGCTGTGCACGTTGAAGCCGAGCGAGCAGCGGTAGGAACCGCCGTAGATGGCGTCGCCGCCGGTGATCAGCTTCTTGAACTTGCCCGGGGTGTGCTTGATCGTGATGGCCGCGGCGTTGCCGCCCGCGTCCTTCTTGATCTTCGCGATCTCGGCCTTGGAGACCGTGCTGTCGACGGTGACGACGACGCGGTTCGTCTTGGCGTCGACCGCCCAGGCGGTTCCCGCGATGTCGGACTTGAGTACCGACTTGTTCACCGTGCTCAGCTGGGTGGCGCTGAACGTCTGGGCGTCGGATGCGTTCGCGGTGGGGACGGAGAACGCTGCGGCGGCCAGGAGTCCGGTGGTCACGGCGATCAGCCGGGTCCGTCTCGCTATACCGCTGCGGGGGGTGGTGCGCTTGATCCTCACTTGTCGTTCCTCCCGAGGGAAGTAGGGGGCCCGCGTGGGGTCGGGGCCCGTGAGGCGCAGCCGGGAGCCGCCTGACCGGATTCCGGACAAGCCGTGCCCCTGACAAGCGCTGTGGGGGAGTATTCGGCCGCACGGCCGACGGGCGCAAGGGCGCCTTTCGGCCGTGCAGCGTTCAACTGACGTACCACCAGCGGCAGTTGATCTTCCCAGACTCAGGTGTGCGGATCGCGTGTGGATCGTCGGGGCACTCGAGGCGTCTGGAGAGCTTGGAGGAGTGAGCGGAGGGCGTGGAGGGCGTGGCGGAGTGAACCGTCAGAGCAGCGTGCGCTCCCCCGCCGGAACGGCCACGCCCAACGTGTTCCCGGGCGGCGGGAAGGGGCAGATGAAGTGGTCGGCGAACGCGCACGGCGGAAGCACGGCCCGGTTGAAGTCCACCGTCGTACGCCCCTCGGCGTCGGGTGCGGAGGGGCGCAGGAACCGGAAGCGGTAACTGCTGTCCCCGCTGGTGGTGTCGGCGAACACGGCCCACAACGAGCCGTCGCTCTCCACCGACACCTGGAGCGTGAGGTCCTCGCCGTCCAGGGTGAAGGCGAGGATGCCGCCGAGCCCCAGACCGCGGGCGACTCCGTCCGCGTTCTCCACATGTACGGTCCGGCTCTCGCCGTACGGCGTGAAGTGCCCCGGCACCGACCAGCGAGGGTCGTACGGCGTCGCCTCGACGCCCTTGAAGGCCGCGCGCGCCTCGGAGGCGGGGTCGAAGTCGCGTACGCCCCAGATCCCTTCGCGCACCAGAACGACGAACCGGCGCTCGCCGAGCCCGACCCGGGCGTCGGCCGCCGAGCCGGGGTCGGCGTCGAGCCGGACCTCGCCGGTGAAGGGCTTTCCGTCCAGGCTCAGACCGTCCTCGGGGGCGGCCGTCAGCAGGACCCCGTCCTCCTGGTCGGTCCACAGCCCGGGGATGTCCGGAAGTCGCCCGTCCGGATAGTCCTCCAGCCAGTGCGTGCCGGTGAGCGCCAACGGGCCGTAGGAGCCGGACACCGTCTCGACGCGGCGCTCGTGCCACCGCTCCCAGTCCTCGGATGCGTCGTCGAACACGTCTGCGGATGTCCCGTCAGATACGTCTGCGGATGCGTCTGCGGATGCGTCTGCGGATGCGTCTGCGGATGCGTCTTTCGTCATGTGATCAACCCTTCCATACGGGTTCCGGCAACCCGAGGTGTGAGCGCAGCGTCGTGCCTGTGTATTCCGTGCGGAAGGCGCCCCGCTCCTGGAGCAGCGGGACCACCCGGTCCACGAACTCGTCCAGTCCGCCCGGGGTCAGATGGGAGACGAGGATGAAGCCGTCGGCGGCGCCGGCCGTCACGAACTCGTCGAGTTCGGCGGCGACCGTCTCCGGCGTGCCGACGAAGGACTGCCGCCCGGACGCCTCGATCACGGTCTGCCGGATGGACAGCCCCTTCGCCCGCGACAGGGCCCGCCACCTCTCCGCCACCGCGAGGGGGTCGGCGACGCGCACCCGCCCCTGCGCGAGGGCCGGCTCCGGCTCCGGGTCGATGTCGGGCAGGGGTCCGTCGGGGTCGTACGAGGAGAGGTCGACGCCCCAGATCCGCTCCAGTGCGAGGAGCGCGTTCTGCGGGGAGACCTGCCGGTGCCGGATCTCGGCGGCCCGCTCCCGCGCGTCCGGCGCGGTGTCACCGAGCACGACGGTGACACCGGGCATGATCTTCAGGTCCTCGGGCGACCGCCCGTACGTCGCCAGCCGCCCCTTCACATCGGCGTAGAACTCCCGGCCGGCGTCCAGGGTCCCGTGCCCGGTGAAGACCACGTCCGCCGTGGCCGCGGCGAACTCCCGGCCCTCGTCCGAGTCCCCGGCCTGGATGACGACGGGCTGCCCCTGCGGTGAGCGCGGCAGCCCGAACTCCCCCGCGATGTCGAAGTGCCGCCCCTGGTGGGCGAAGGGGCGCGCCACGCCTTCCGGCGTCCAGGAGTCCCACAGCTCTCGTGCGGTGGCGACGAATTCGCCGGCGCGCGCATACCGGTCCGCGCGGTCGAGGAAGCCGCCGCGGCGGAAGTTCTCCCCGGTGAAGGCGTCGGAGGAGGTGACCACGTTCCAGGCGGCCCGGCCCCCGCTGAGGTGGTCCAGCGTGGCCAGTCTGCGGGCGAGTTCGTAGGGCTCGTTGAAGGTCGCGTTGACCGTGGCGGCGAGCCCGAGCCGTTCGGTGACGGCGGCGAGCGCGTTGAGCACGGTGATCGACTCCGGTCGGCCCACGACGTCCAGGTCGTGGATGCGTCCCTTGTGCTCGCGCAGCCGCAGCCCCTCGGCGAGGAAGAAGAAGTCGAACAGGCCGCGTTCGGCGGTGCGCGCGAGGTGTTCGAAGGAGGCGAACTCGATCTGGGACTTCGAGCGCGGGTCGGTCCAGACGGTGGTGCTGTTGACACCCGGGAAGTGCGCCGCCAGATGCATGCGCGTGCGTACGGTCATGACGCTCCCCCGGTCACGGCGTACTGGTTGGCGGGCCGGGCCAGTCCCAGGTGCTCCCTGAGCGTGCTGCCCGGATAGAAGGTGCGGAACAGACCGCGGTGCTGGAGCAGCGCCACCGTTCCGTTCACGAGCCGTTCCAGGTCACGGTGCGGCTCGACCGGGGCGAGGTGGAAGCCGTCGACGGCCTCGGACGCGTGCCAGGCGGCGATCAGCTCGGCCAGGTCGACCGGGCCGCCCCGGTACAGCGGCCCCTGCGCGGTCTGCCGGGGACCGCCACCCCCGTGGCCCGGCTCGGCCGCGCGTTCCCCGTCGCCGAGGTCGACGACGAGTGAGCCGAGGACCCGCAGGGTGTCGGGGTCGCGGCCGAACTTGGCTGCCGCGTCCCGGAGTTCGGCCCGTACGGCCCGGGCCTGCGCGGGTCCCACGACCCGGACGAGCGCCACGTCGGCATACCGGGCGGCGACCCGCCGGGCGGGCCCCTCGGTGGCGTCGACGACCCGGACGGGGTGGCCCTGCGGGGGCCGCGGCACGATCGAGGGGCCCTTCACGAAGAAGGTGGCGCCCCGGAAGTCGACGTGGTGCAGCTTGTCCCGGTCGACGAACCGGCCGGTGGCCTCGTCGCGTATCTCGGCGTCGTCCTCCCAGCTGTCCCAGAGCCGGGCGGCCACCTCGGCGATCTCGCCGGCCTCCCGCCACAGCGCGTCGGCGGGTGCCGCGTGCCTGCGGCCGAAGAGTCGCGCCTCGCCCTCGGTCGTCGACACGTCGAGCTGCCAGCCGGCCCGGCCGCGGCTGACCCAGTCGAGGGTCGCCACCGCCGCCTGGACGTGGAAGGGCTCGGTGTGGGTGGTGGTCACGGTCGGCACCAGACCGATCCGGCGGGTGGCGGGCGCGACACGGGAGAGTACGGCGAGCGCGTCGGGCCCGGGGCGCGCGAAGGTGTCGCCGAGCGTCACGAAGTCGAGCCCGCCACGCTCCGCGAGCTGCGCCGGCCCGACGTACGAGGCGGCGTCGAAGGCCGCCTGTTGATCGAGGGCGGCGGCCAGGTGCAGCAGCCCCCGGCCGTGCGGTGCGGTCATATCGGGTGAAACCTTTCTCCGGTAATCCGATCAGAGCCCCCTGGTGAGGGATCAAAGAACCTTGGACAGGAACGACCGCGTCCGTTCGTGCCGCGGCCGGTCGAGTACGTCACCGGGGGCGCCCTGTTCGACGATCCGCCCGTCGTCCATGAAGACGACGGTGTCGGCGACCTCCCGGGCGAACCCGATCTCGTGCGTGACGACGATCATCGTGGTGCCCTGGTGGGCCAGGTCCTTGATGACGTCGAGGACTTCGCCGACCAGCTCGGGGTCGAGCGCCGAGGTCGGCTCGTCGAAGAGCAGCAGCTTCGGCTCCAGGGCGAGTGCGCGGGCGATGGCGACGCGTTGCTGCTGGCCGCCGGAGAGCTGCTTCGGGTAGGAGTCGGCCTTGTCGGCGAGCCCCACCCGGTCGAGCAGCGTCCGCGCCGCCTCGACGGCGTCCTTGCGCGGACGCTTCAGCGCGGAGACCGGGGCCTCGACGATGTTGTCCAGCACGGTGAGGTGCGGAAAGAGGTTGAAGTTCTGGAAGACGAACCCGATGCGGGTGCGCTGCCTCAGGATCTCGCGCTCGCGCAGCTCGTACAGCTTGTCGCCGGAGCGCCGGTACCCGACCAGCGAGCCGTCGACGCTGATGCGGCCCCGGTCCACCTTCTCCAGGTGGTTGATGGTGCGCAGCAGCGTGGACTTGCCGGAGCCGGACGGGCCGAGGATCACGGTGACCTCGCCGGTGCGCACCGCGAGGTCGATGCCCTTGAGCACGTCCAGCGGGCCGAAGCTCTTGTGGACGGACCTGATGTCGACCATGAAGGTCATCGTGTGAATCCCTTGTGCTGGCAGTGGAGTTGACGGTCGGGATGGGTTACGCGACGGCCCGACACGCAAGATCGCGCAGGAAAGCCAGCGCGGCTCGCGCGGTGGCGTCGTTCTGCCGGAACGCGGGCCCGCCGGTGCGCGGCCGGGTGAAGGCGCCGGGGGTACGCACGTCGGTGTAGGGCCCGAGCGCGAAGCGCCGCGGATGCGGCCGGCCGCCCCGGTCGAGGATCCGCCCGTCGGAGCGGTCCACCCGCAGCAGCCCCTCCGGGGTCTCGACGGCACCGTCGGCGTGCAGTTCACGCAGCAGCGGGTCGAGGGCGCGCCCGACGGTGGGCTCGGGCAGCCGCGCCTCGACGAGCGCCCGCGCCTCGATCGTCTCGCCCGGCACGGTCGCGCTCGACGCCCGGAACACCCCGTCCTCGGCGACCACCGCCATGTCCGCGCCCACGAACCGCACGACGCCCGCCCGGGACAGCGCGAGCATCTGCCGCAGCCGGGGTCCGGGCGGCCCTGAGGCGAGGTAGCTGAAGAAGCCGTGCCACCAGGGTCCGACGTCTCCGAGCCGGATCAACTGCCCGTAGACGGAGAGGAGTCCGAGAAAGACGGCCAGGTCAGGGCTGTTTCCGGGATCATGGCGGCGCCGCAGATCTCCCTCGACGTACGCCCGGAGCCCGTCCTGGAACTCCTCGTGCGACGCGTACCGCACCCCGTCCAGCGGACGGTCGAGCGCCGCGAGGTCGAGCCGGTCGGCGGGGTCGGGCACGGCGGATGCCACGAGCGCCTCGCGCTCCGCCGCCTCCCCGGCCGCGTACTTCTCCTCGAAGTCGGCCCAGGCGATCGCCGTCCGCTCGGGGTGGACGGTGAACAGCCGGTGGTAGTGCGCGAACCCCAGCTCCTTCTCGATCGACGGCCACACGTCCCGCCGGAAGTCGAAGCCCTCCGGCCGCGCCAGCAGCGCGTCGACCTCGGCGGGCCCGAAGAACCGTGGCAGCGGCGGCCGTTCACCGGTCCAGTCGTAACCGATCTTCGAGTGGTACGGCACTCCGCGCCGCGATCCGACGTACAGCACCGGTTCCCGCCCCGACGGAAGGTAGGTGTCACCGTCGTACCGCCCGCCCCGCCCCTCCGTGAGCAGCACCATCAGGTCGACGAAGGCGAGCCCGAAGCCGCGCACGAGAACGGGTTCGCCGGGCGCGAGCGAGGACAGGTCGCTGTCGGCGGTGAAGTCGGGCGGCAGATGGACCAGGTCGTGGGCATGGGCGTACGTCGCCAACTCGCCCTGCTCCTGGTCGAGTTCGGCGTCGAGGTGGCCGAGCGCGAGAACGACGAGGTCGGCGAGGAGGGGACGCGGACGGCCCTCCAGCCACACCTGCTGGCGCCCTTCGCGCGGACCGCTGACACGCAGGGCCCTGCACGGGTGATGGTGGACGGTGACGTCCGGCGGCAGGGCGGCCACGGCCTGCTCGTGCACCCAGCTCAGGTATGCCCCTTGCAGCTTCCGGTCGGCGAAGGTACGGCCGTCGATGGCCGCCCATTCGTGCAGCGTGGGACCGGGGCGCACGGGCCCGTCCATGACCACCGTCTCGTCGGTGAACATGGTGACGTCCTCGGCGTGCGAGTTCATCCACAGCAGTGGCGACTGCGCCTCGCGCCAGATGCGTCCGGCGCCCGGTGGATGGGGGTCGACGAGATGGATGTCGAGTCCCGAACCGGCGTACAGCTCGGGCGCGTTGGCGGCGATGCGTTCGATGAGACCGGTCCCCCGCGGCCCGGCCCCGACGATCACGAGAGAGGCCTTCACCGGGTGCGCTCCGAGCCGCGCGCGTAGTGCTTCTCGACGTAGTACTGGCCGAGGCCGAGGACGGAGGTGACGACGGTGTACCAGATGGTGGCGACCATCAGCAGCGGGATGACCTGGTAGGTGCGGTGGTAGACCAGCTGCACCGAGAAGAGCAGGTCCTGCACGGCGATGACGCTGATGATCGAGGTGCCCTTGAGGGTGCCGATCAGCATGTTCCCGGCGGGCGGCACGATGGAGCGCATCGCCTGCGGCAGAACGATCCGCCACCAGCGGCGCCACCGGCTCAGACCGAGCGCCTGCGCGGCCTCGATCTGCCCCCGGTCGACGGAGAGGATGCCACCGCGCACCACCTCGGCGGCGTACGCGGCCTCGTGCAGGGTGAGCCCGATGATCGCGACCGCGATCGGGGTGAACAGATTGACCGTCTTCACGCCGAGGAGCTCGGGATACAGCGCCCCGATGTTGAACCACAGCAGCAGCTGCACCAGGATCGGAATCGACCGGAACAGCCACACATATCCCCAACTGACGCTGCGCAGCACGGGATTGGCGGACAACCGGGCCGCAGCGAGCAGCGTCCCCAGCGCGAAGCCGAGCACCATCACCACAGCCGTCAGCCACAGGGTGAGCCACAGGCCGCGCAGCACGGAGTCCGAGGTGAAGTAGTCACCGACCACTCCCCACTGGAACGCCTTGTTGCGGACCACGGAGGTGACGGCGAGCCCGAGCAGGACGAGTACGGCGACGGCTGCCGTCCACTGGCCCAGTCTGCGCTGCGGAACGATCCGCAGGGAGTCGGCCTGCTCCGGTATGTCCGGTGCGGCGGATGTTTTGGCGAGGGTGTCGGAAGACATGCGAAGACTCCGTGACGTAGTCGAACACGGGTGGATGCCTTCACACGAAGCGCCTCGCGGCGCTGTACGGCCGAGCCCCTCAGCAGGGCCGTCCACCGAGAGTACGGGCCCGTTTCCCCCCGCTGTCAAGGCTGTCCATACTGTGAGCCGTACGTCTCAAGTCGGTTGACGCACAACCGGATGCCTGTTCCACTTGGCCCATGCATCCACAGCAGTGGCTGGTCAAGCGCTCCCACATCGACTTCGGTCGAGTGTGGTCCTCTTCCTGTTGAGCCGACCCACTGCGCGCCCCGATCGCTTGATCCTCTGATCAATCCGATCGCCCGATCCCTCGGTCGACCGGGCGCCCTTCGCGTTCTCCCTCCCTCTCGCCTTCACACGCGCACCCCTCCCCTCGGGTTCTGCTCACTCTTGCTCTCAGGAGACCGCACACCATGCGTACGTCCACGCGTACCCGTTATAGGCATTTTGCGCCTTTTGCCCTCATCACCTCGACGGCCCTGCTCCTCACGGCATGCGGCTCCGGCTCGGAGGACACGACCGGCACCGCGGCGAATGCGGCGGCCAAGGCCGACAAGATCCCCACCACGGACGTCGTCTCGGCCGTCCCGAAGGACGAGGCCGCCGCCAAGCTGCTCCCGTCCGGCGTCACCAGCCTCACCGTGGCGGTCGCCGTCGGCGGTACGCCCCCCGGCACGACGTACCTGGACGACGGCAAGACGCTGACGGGCCAGGACGTCGACTTCGCGGACGCCGTGGCCAAGGTGCTCGGCATCGAACTCAAGACGGAACAGGCCGGTTTCGAGGCGATCCTGCCGGCCCTGGACAGCGGCAAGTACGACTTCGGGGCCAGCAACTTCGGCGTCACCGACGAGCGGCGCAAGACGATCGACTTCGTCACCTACATCAACGACGGCCAGGGCTTCGCCACGCGCTCCGACAGCAAGTTGGCCAAGATCACCGATCTCGAGCAGCTGTGCGGCCTGAACGTCGCGACCGGAGCGGGCACCACCTTCGAGGCGACGCTGGAGGAGAACAAGAAGGTCTGCACCGACGCCGGCAAGAAGGCGTACAAGGTGCAGACCTACAGCGAGCAGGGCGCGATCTGGTCCTCACTCCAACAGGGCCGCAGCGACCTCGTGATGAGCACCATCAACGGCCTGCGCTACGCCGTCGCCCACCAACAGGGCGTCAAGTTCCTCAACGAGTACCACCGCCTCGACGTCGGCTTCGCCTTCAAGAAGGACACGAAGCTGGCACCGGCCTTCCAGGCGGCGGTGAACAAGCTGATCGCGGACGGCACGTACGACAGGATTCTCAAGAAGTGGGGGACGACGGGTTCCGCGATAGAGAAGTCCCAGATCTCGCCGCCGGAACTGAACAACTAGGCACGCCTGCCCCCGCGCCCGAAAGGGCGCGGGGGCGGAGACAGCAGCCCCCCGAATGAGCAGGCCCGAACCGCTGCGGCCGCGTAATCGCCCACGCCGCCGTATACGAAGTTCGTCACAGTCCGCAGTCGCAGCACGAGCAGCATTCACAGCACTCACAGATCTCACAGGCCTCGCAGCAACTGCAGTCACAGTCGCAGTTGCCGAGGCAGCCCTCGCGCCTCCTTCGCGACCACGGCCCCTCGAACTCGTCGGCACAGCACACCTTGCAGGTGCAGCACAGCCCGATCGCGGCCGCACACCCGGCCCAGAAGCCTCGCCTGCCGGGCCCGGGCGGCGGGAAGGAGGAAGCACCTCCGAAGGGGTTGCCGCCACCGGCGTAGGGATTCTGCCCGTCGTACGGGCTCTGCGGGCTCTGCGGGTTGTACGGCCCACCGTGCTGCGGCGGCCCGAAAGCCCCCCGCGCACCGTCCTCGTGGTCCTGGTGCCCGCACCCCGAGGTCCCGAACGCGCGGTCCACCGATCGCCCCAGCTCGTGCGCGAGCAGCAGATGCGCCAGCTTGCCGTCCGTGAACTCCACCTCGCGCAGCGCGAGCCGTATTCCGTGCAGAGCGTCATCGGCGAGCCTGCGCGCCTCCACGAGCGGGGTGCCGGTGGCCGTGAGCGGGTTCCAGGCTCCCGACGCGGCGTCAGTTTCCCGGTCCTCCACGGCGTCCAGCAGATGCGCGAGCCGCCCGAAGAGCCGGCCGGCCTCGGCGAGCGGCTCGGCGTTGCCCGGTCGCCCGGCCAGGACGGCCGTGTGCGCGAAGGCGGCGGCGGTCGCGGTCTCGGTGGGCTCGGTGACGGTCAGAAGCGGCGTCCCGGGACCGGCGAGCGCCTCGATGCCGACCTGCCGGTCGACGGCGTCGACGAGTACGGCGGTGTCGAAGCCCACGTCGGATCCGGTACGGGCCCCTGCGCGCCCCCAGCTCTCGGCGACCCGGCGGGCGGCGAGCGCCACCGGCCTGCGCGCCAGCAGCCCGTCCTTGTCCGCCACGTGGTCGCGCACCTTGGCCGAGGCCAGCACCAGCGAGACGGCGGCGGCGAGGCGGGCTCCCTCACCCTGGGCGACGGACGCGGTCCGCATCCCGCGCAACGGGCACGGCCCCGCCGTACGCCGCCACCCGGTGGTGCGCTCGACCTGAGCCTCCGTCAAAACCGATATCAGCAGCCCGTCGTAATTGGTGACAACCCGAGCGAACTGTCCGTGGTCTCCGCGCAACGCGAGACAGAGTCCGCACAGATGCGCCATCCACTGTGTTTTGAGCCCCTCACCGAGGCGGTGGCTGCAGGGCCTCACGATTCCGAACACGACACTCCCCCGTGCCTCGTTTGACGTTGAGCTGCGGCATCGTATCGACCCCTTCGTTCACCCGTACGCCCCGACCGTCACCCGAACGCCGTCGAGAATCATATTTCACTCACAGTCAGCAGCCGTACACCGCAAGACCCTTGGGGCACGGGGGCTCTCGACGAATTCGCTGTGCACCAGTACCGTCACGAAACCCCCGCGCGGCGTCTATCCACTTGGCGCGACATCCGCATCATGGACGACCATGGGGATGCGGAAAGCAAGAAAGACCGCTGTGAGAGGAGGCGTCCATGGGATCGGTGCGCAAGGCGAGTGCCTGGCTTGGCCTCGTCGACGACAACGATGACGAGCGTTACTACGACGACGACAACTACGCCGAAGGACAGGACTCCGGCGATGCCTGGGTCACTGATCCACGCGTGAAGGTCGCGTCCGAGACGGCGGAAGAGACAGGCCGCCGGATCGGCACGGTCACCCCGGACAGCTTCCGGGACGCACGCGGCATCGGCGAACTCTTCCGGGAGGGCGTCCCGGTCATCATCAACCTCACGGCCATGGAGCCCGCCGACGCCAAGCGCGTGGTGGACTTCGCGGCCGGTCTGACCTTCGGCCTGCACGGCACCATCGAGCGGGTCGCCACCCGGGTCTTCCTGCTGACCCCTGCCAACACCGAGATCGTCAGCGGCGAGGCCCCGGGACGCCAGACGGACGGCTTCTTCAACCAGAGCTGAGGCAGGGCCGCTCACCGGCCCTGCTCTCCGGTGCTCGACTCACCGAAAGGCGTCGAGTCCGGTGAGCGCCTTGCCCAGCACGAGTTGATGCATCTCGACGGTGCCCTCGTAGGTGAGCACCGATTCGAGGTTGGTCGCGTGCCGCATCACGGGGTATTCGAGCGAGATCCCGTTGGCACCGAGGATGGTACGGGCGGTCCGGCAGATCTCGATGGCCTCCCGTACGTTGTTGAGCTTGCCGAAGCTGACCTGCTCGGGACGGAGCCGTCCCGCGTCCATGCGCCGCCCCAGGTGGTGGGCGAGCAGAATCCCCTTGTGCAGTTCCACCGCCATGTCCGCCAGCTTGGCCTGGGTGAGCTGGAAGCCGCCGATGGGCCGCCCGAACTGCTCGCGCGTCTTCGCGTACTCGACGGCGGCCTCGAAACTGGCCCGCGCGGCGCCCATCGAGCCCCACACGATCCCGTACCGCGCGTGCGACAGACAGCTGAGCGGGCCCTTGAGCCCGGTCACGTCCGGCAGTACGGCGTCGGCGGGCAGCCGTACGTCGTCGAGTACGAGCTCGCTGGTCACGCTCGCCCGCAGGGACCACTTGTGCTTGATCTCGGGAGCGGAGAACCCGGGGGCGTCGGTGGGCACGACGAACCCCCGAATCCCGTCCTCACTCTGCGCCCAGACGACCGCGACCCCGGCCACGGACCCGTTCGTGATCCACATCTTGCGTCCGTTGAGCACCCAGTCGCCGCCGTCGCGCTTGGCGTACGTCCGCATGGCGCCCGGGTCGGACCCGTGGTCGGGCTCGGTCAGCCCGAAGCACCCGATGACCTCGCCGGCGGCCATGCCCGGCAGCCACCGCTGCTTCTGCTCCTCGCTCCCGAACCGATGAATGGCGTACATGGCGAGGGAGCCCTGCACGGAGACGAGGGACCGGATGCCCGAGTCGGCGGCCTCCAGCTCCAGACAGGCGAGCCCGTACTGCACGGCGGTCGCGCCCGCGCATCCGTACCCCTCCAACGACATCCCGAGCGCCCCGATCCCGCCCAGCTCGCGCGCCAGCTCCCGGATCCCGGGCAGCTCGCCCTTCTCGTACCACTCGGCGACGTACGGCAGCACGCGGTCCGCGGCCCAGGTCCGTACGGTGTCCCGGATCGCCAGGTCCTCCGGGTCCAGGAGGTCGTCGAGGCCGAGGGGGTCGGTGGGGTCGAAGGGCGGGAGCTTCGGGGACGCGGACATGGGGGCAGCCTCCGGCACGCTAAAACTAGCACCGCTAGTTACGGTCTCGCCCCGACGGTACGACCCAGCGTCCCGCACGTCCAGTACCTCCCCCACCCACGCACCACCGGTTTCCAGCACGCTGACACGTGCGGGTCCCCCGCGGGGGTGAAGCGCCATCGGTGACTTCCGGTTCGTTCGGGGGGCTCGGGTGGCGGTTCCCCGCCGCGACGGTGCTCAGCCACCGGTGGGCCGCTCTCCGAGCGGACCGGCGGGCGCCGACGGCGGGCAACCCCCACGGGAGACCCGCACGTGTCGGCATGGTGGAAACGGGTGGTGCGTGGGTGGGTGAATCTCGGCTACGCCGAGACGCGGGACTCCGCAACCCCCCGAGGCGCCGGAATCTCCGCCGAGCCCGCCGCGGGCACCCCACACTCCATGACCCGAGGCAACCGCAACGCCATCCCCGCCCCCAGCAACAACAACCCCGCACTGACGAGCAACGTCACATGCAGCCCGTGCACGAAGGAGTCCCGAGCCGCGTGACGCAGGGCCGCCCCCCGCACCCCGCCGAGCCGCGCGGCGACGTCGTACGCCTCTCCCAGCGAGTGCCCCGCCGCAGCGGAGTCCCCCGGCGAGACCCCCGGTACGGACGACAGTCCGGGCGCGTACGCCGCGTTCATCACACTCCCCAGAAGCGCGATCCCGATCCCCGCCCCCAGCTGGTACGAGGTCTCACCGATCGCCGCCGCCCCACCCGCCTGCGCCGGCGGCGCCTCGCTCAGCATCGACTCGTACGCCCCGAAGAGCGTCGTCTCCAGCCCGAACCCGAGCAGCACGAATCCGAACAACAGCAGCCCGGTGTTGTCGTTCCCGCCCATCGCGGTGAGCGTGACCACGGCCACCGCCGTGAGACAGAACCCGAAACACACCATCGCGCGGGGCCCGAACCGCCGCAGCAGCCGCGCCCCCGCGAGCCCCGCGGCCATCGCCGCGAAGGTGAGCGGCAGCAGTCGCAGCCCGGTCTGCAGAGGCGAGAGCCCGAGGACCAGTTGCAGGTACTGCGCGGCGATCAGCTCGAGCCCGACCAGCGCGAGCATGGCGAGGACGATGCAGCACACGGACGTACTGAACGCGGGCCGCGAGAACATCCGCAGGTCCACCAGCGGATGCGCACGCCGTCGCTGGCGCCGTACGAAGGCGAACATCAGGGCGCCGCCCACGAGCAGCGAGGCCAGCGTGAACGGACCGAGCGGCCCTTCACCGCCGCCGAGCCGCTTGACTCCGAGCACGAGCCCGAAGAGTCCGGCGGCGGCCATCAGGGCCCCCATCACGTCCCAGGGACCGTCGCGGTCGCCGTAGGACTCGGGCAGCAGCAGCCGTCCGATCGGCAGGCTGATCAGCATCAGCGGGATGTTGACGAGGAAGACCGATCCCCACCAGAAGTGTTCGAGGAGGAACCCGCCGAGCAGTGGCCCGACCGCCGCGCCCACCGCGGCGACCGCGCTCCAGATGCCGATCGCGAGCGCCCGCTCCCGCCGGTCGGGAAAGACCTGGCGCAGGATCGACAGGGTCGCGGGCATGATCATCGCGCCGCCGACGCCGAGCAGGGCGCGCGCGCCTATGAGGACCTCGGCGCTGTCGGCGAGCGCGGCGATCCCGGAGGCGATGCCGAAGAGTCCGTATCCGAGGAGGAGCACACGTCTGCGACCCACCCGGTCACCCAGCGTGCCGAAGAGGATCAGCAGCGCGGCGCAGACGAGCGGATAGACGTCGACGATCCAGAGCAGTTCTATCGCGCCGGGCTTGAGGTCCGCGGTGACGGCGGGCACCGCGACGTGCAGCACGGTGGCATCGAGGGCCACGAGGAGCAGGCTGACGCACAGCACCACGAGGACGACCCAGCGGTTGGCACCGGCCCCGGCCTCCCGACGGCGACGCGCGGCGGCCGTGGTCGTCCCGGACATGTACGTACCTCCCAGATGTTCCCTCGCGTTCGGCGATCCGCTGGGTGGGGACTCCCTGCGGCTGCGGTCCAGGAGGAGCGGGGTCCCGGACGCACGCATCAAAGGCGAGTGAGCGGCCAGAGTACGCGAGTTCCTGTCGCATACACGTGGCGGACCTCTCACGTTCTCCTTGCTGAGCATGTGGCGTACGCCACGCCCCCCTGGTGCACCACGTCCCGGACGGCCGCCCGGTTCCGCCCGCCGTCGATAATCGAGCCCGTGACCGATCTTGAGACGCCCCTCGCGACGCCGCCCGGCGCGAGCGCGCCACGCCGGGCCGCGCCCGCCCTCCTCGGGTACGCCGCGGTACGGGCCCTGGGCGTCCTCACGCTCGCGCTGTGGAGCGCGGCGAACGGCAAGAGCGCCCACACACTGCTGACGGCGCGCTGGGACTCGCTCTGGTACACCCGCGTCGCCGATCTCGGCTACGGCTACGAGGTGCGGCTGCCCAACGGTGACGTGCACTCGAACCTCGCGTTCTTCCCGCTGCTGCCCTGGCTGGAGCGGCTCGTCTCGGCGCTCACCCCTCTGTCGTACGCGGATGCCGGGCTGCTGGTCAGCACGCTGGCCTCGCTCGCCGCGGCCTGGGGGATCTTCGCCGTCGCGGACCACGTGTACGGCTCCCGCGTGGGCGTCTGCGCGGTGCTGGTCTGGGCGGTCCTGCCGGTCGGTGTCGTGCAGTCGATGGCGTACAGCGAGTCCCTGTTCACGGCGCTCGCCGCCTGGTCGCTCTACGCGGTGCTGACCGGCCGCTGGGTGACGGCCGGCCTGCTCGCCGCCTTCGCCGGCCTGACCCGCCCGGTGGGAGCCGCGGTGGTCGCGGCCCTGTGGGTGGCCGCCATCGCCTCGTTCGTGCGGGATCGGAGCGCGCACCCCGCGCACGGCGCGCCCGTGCTCCGACGCGCCCTCGGCATGCTCCTCGCGCCGCTCGGCGCCGCCGGGTATGTGCTCTGGGTCGGCCACCGCACCGGCAAGGGGCCGCTCGGCTATCTCGATGTCCAGGCGGGCTGGCGCAACGGATTCGACGGCGGGTACGCGTTCGCCCGCTTCGTGGGCGACAAGTTCACGTCATTCCCGTCGGCTCTGGCCGGCGTCGGACTGATCGTCGGAGTCGCACTGATCGTCTGGCTGTACGTGACGTGTGTACGACAGGGCCAGCCGTTGGCGCTGCTGGTGTACGCGGGGATCGTCATCGCGCTCGCCCTGTGCGCGTCGAGTTACTTCGGCTCGAAACCGCGCCTCCTGCTGCCCGCTTTCCCCCTCTTGCTCCCGCTCGCGCTGGCCCTGGCCCGACTGCGTACGTCCAGGTCAGCGCTGATTCTCGGTGGCGTGGCGTTGGCCTCCGCGCTCTACGGAGGGTTCTGGCTGAACGGCTCCGGTCCGCCATGATCCACTCGTTGACGCTCGGTGAGCGGCCGGAGAATTCCACCCCAGGATTCGGTGAACGAATTCAAAAGTGACATAAAACAGAAGCCCGAGCCGATCAATGGAATTGAAGGATCGGGGCGCCGATGATTAGAGAATCATTGGAATTAAACATCGCCCTGAGAGGAATCCCACATCACATCGTCATCACAAAGCGAGTGATTCGGCCTGGAACGCAGCTCACTCGCTGTAACGTCGATTGAGTGCGTACCGAACGAAACCTCACCCGTCTGGACCGGGTCTTCGCCCGGTTGGACCGTGAGCCGGAACGGCCGGCGAACATCGATGTGCCGAAGATGAGCAGGCACAGGGTTGTGCTCTTCGGAGCCACCCTGGCCTTCTACGTGGCCATCGTGTGGGCCGTTGCGATCACATCGTGGCTGGTCCGGTTCGACTGGCAGGTCATGTTCTTCCGGCCCTATCAGCAGTGGCCGGAGATCCACGCGTTCCTCGACTACTACGTGGTGCTGGGCCAGCGCGGCCCCACCGCCGTGATGGTCGCCGCGTGGCTGGGCTGGCGCTCCTGGCGGCAGCACACCCTGCGCCCGATGCTCACGCTGGGCGCCTCGCTGCTGCTGCTCAACATCACGGTCGGCGCCGCGAAGCTCGGCATGGGCCGCCTCGGCCCGCACTACGCCATCACGATCGGCTCCAACGAGATGGGTCTTGGCGGCGATATATTTCCTTCGGGCCACACCGCGAACGCCGTCGTGACCTGGGGAATCCTGGCCTATCTGGCCTCCACCCCGCGGGCGAGGCGCTGGCTGTCGGCGCTGTCCGCCGTGACCTCGCTCGGGGTCGGCCTCACCACCGTCTACCTCGGTACGCACTGGCTCAGCGATGTGCTGCTGGGCTGGGCCGCCGGTCTGCTGATCCTGCTGGCGCTGCCGTGGTGCGAGCCGCTGATCGCCCGCGCCGAGACCGGTCTGTTCACCCTGCGCGACGCCTGGCGCGCCCGCCGCGGCCGTGCGGTGCCCGCCCCGGCCGAGGCTCCGGTCGGCTCCCCGGTCGGTGTGCCCGTGCTGGTCAAGCAGTCGGTCCCGGTGGACGAGGAGGCTCCGGCGCGCGGGGCGCTGCCCACCGCCCGCCCGCCCCGGGCGCCGGTCTACCTGGCGCCCGGACCCCACACGACCCGCTCGGAGCGCACCCCGGTCACCCCGGTCGGCAGCCGCCGTCCACCGCACTCGGACCGTGTGGCGCGCACCACCACGACGTCGTCCGCCCGGCCGCTGACAGGCGGCTGAGGCGCAACGGACCGATCATGGAGAACAGCGGGGCCGGTACGCACAACCTCCCCGCACGGCGAAGGCCCCTGGCTCGTGAGCCGGGGGCCTTCGCGCATTCCGTGGACTCTTCGGCCTCCCGGCCCGCCTGGATCGGCGTCCGTGGATCGGCCTCGGCGGCCTCAGCCCTTCCAGCAGCGAGTCACCCGGCCGTCGGTGACCTCGAAGTTCAGCCGCCCCGTGCGGTACTCCATGGTGATGATCGCGCCGGGCGGCAGCGAGCGCACCGTGGACCAGCCGTGCTCCCGGGCGCGGTGCTCGGCGCTCCTCGCCTCCAGGCCGACATAGGCCTGCGGACTGTCCTGGGGCTCTGCGGGCGGGGTGGGAATGGGTGCCATGACCGCCACGTTAGGCGGCCGACCGCGGCGGGGGAAGTCCGGGCCGGAGACCATGCGTCACCTGTGCTCCTCCGGTCACACTTCTGTCACAGGGTCACGACACGCGTTTCGGCCGAACTCCGTCACACGTACGAGGGGTTCCGTACGTGTCCCGCACGCCTTCGAACGTAATTCGGGACTACCTTGACGCCGTCCTGAATAACCCAATGGAAAGTGCGGAGTCCCCCGGCGAGATCCCGTGGGGGAAGCCTTTCCATTCCGATTCCGGGGCATGTCGCGGAAGCTGACACCACATAGGAAATGCACGGTTCCAGCACAGAACCCCCGCACACCCTCTGTCGGAGCGCGGAGCGATGCGAGCACCACGGCGTGAGCTTCAGGCAGGCCCACGGCGCGACGGCGAAGGGGCGAGCAATGGGCACGGAGACCGCGCACGCGACGGCGCGACCCGTATACAGGAGGCGGCGGCCGGGGCGGCTCGCCGTGGACTGGCTCACCACGACGGACCACAAGAAGATCGGCCACCTCTACCTGATCACGTCTTTCGCCTTCTTTCTCATCGGCGGTCTGATGGCGTTGGTGATGCGCGCCGAACTCGCCCGGCCCGGTCTCCAGATCGTGGACAACAACCAGTTCAACCAGTTGTTCACCCTGCACGGCACGATCATGCTGCTGCTGTTCGCCACCCCGACCTTCGCCGGTTTCGCCAACGAGATCATGCCGCTGCAGATCGGCTCCCCGGACGTCGCCTTCCCCCGCCTGAACATGCTGTCGTACTGGTTCTTCCTCTTCGGCGGTCTGATCGTCCTCGGCTCGCTCATGGTGCCCGACGGACCCGCCTCCTTCGGCTGGTTCGCCTATGCCCCGCTCAACAGCCTGGAGCACTCTCCGAACATCGGCGCCGACATGTGGATCATGGGCCTGGCGCTGACGGGCTTCGGCACGATCCTCGGCGCGGTGAACTTCATCACGACCATCGTCGGGATGCGGGCCCCCGGCATGACGATGTTCCGGCTGCCGATCTTCACCTGGAACATCCTCTTCACCTCGATCCTCGTCCTCTTCGCGTTCCCGGTGCTCGCGGCGGCGCTGCTGGTCCTGGAGGCGGACCGGCGCTTCGGTTCGGTGGTGTTCGAGGCGGCCAACGGCGGCGCGCTGCTGTGGCAGCACCTGTTCTGGTTCTTCGGGCATCCCGAGGTCTACATCATCGCGTTGCCGTTCTTCGGGATCATCACGGAGATCCTGCCGGTCTTCAGCAGGAAACCGGTCTTCGGTTATCTGACGCTGGTCGCCGCGACCATGGCCATCACCGGTCTGTCGATCGTGGTGTGGGCACACCACATGTTCGCGACGGGCGCGGTGCTGCTGCCGTTCTTCTCCTTCATGTCGTTCATGATCGCGGTGCCCACGGGGGTGAAGTTCTTCAACTGGAGCGGGACGATGATCAAGGGCTCGCTCTCCTTCGAGACACCCATGCTGTGGGCCATCGGTTTCCTGGTGTCGTTCCTGTTCGGCGGTCTGACCGGAGTGATCCTGGCCTCGCCGCCGATGGACTTCGAGGTCACCGACTCGTACTTCGTGGTCGCGCACTTCCACTACGTCGTCTTCGGCACCGTCGTCTTCGCGACTTTCGGCGGCTTCTACTTCTGGTGGCCCAAGTTCACCGGCAAGATGCTCGACGAACGGCTCGGCAAGATCCATTTCTGGACGCTCTTCGTCGGCTTCCACACGACGTTCCTGGTGCAGCACTGGCTGGGTGCCGAGGGCATGCCGCGCCGGTACGCGGACTATCTGGCCGCCGACGGCTTCACGGCGCTCAACACCGTCTCGACGATCGGCGCGTTCCTGCTGGGCATGTCGACGCTGCCGTTCCTCTACAACGTCTGGAAGACGTCCCGGTACGGCACGAAGGTCGAGGTGGACGACCCCTGGGGCTTCGGCCGCTCCCTGGAGTGGGCGACCTCGTGTCCGCCGCCCCGGCACAACTTCGTCACGCTGCCCCGGATCCGCTCCGAGAGCCCCGCGTTCGACCTGCACCATCCCCAGTACGGGGCGATCCCTCAGGAGAGCGCTCCAGCGCCCGGGACAGCCGGTCCCGGGCCGTCCTGATCGCGTCGGTGAGGTCGGCCGGCTCCAGGACCTCGAACTCGAAGCCCATCAGCATCACGTGAATCACCATCACGTCGAGGCCGGCGGCGCCGGTGCGCAGGACGCAGCTGTCCTCCCCGGAGGCTTCCAGCGTTCCCGCCGAGGGGGAGATCCGCTCGACCGCCTCTGCCAGGGGCACGAAGAGCCGGACGACCGCCTGCGAGGCGTACGCGCGCGTGGAGACCCCTTGGGAGACGTACGCCGCCAGATCCTCGGCCGGTGGCGTACGGGGGGTGAAGCGGGGTCCGTGCGGAGGCGTCGGGGTGATGCGGTCGGCCCGGAACGTGCGCCAGTCGTCGCGGTCGACGTCCCAGGCGACCAGGTACCAGCGGCGTTCGGTGCACACCAGGCGGTGCGGTTCGACGTTCCGGCGGGTCGGGGAGCCGCCGTGGTCGCGGTACTCGAAGCGCAGCCGCTCACCGTCGCGGCAGGCGTTGGCGAGTTCCGTGAGCACGCCCGGGTCCACGGCGGAGGGCTGGGGGCCGCGCAGCATCGGCACGGTGAAGGCGTTGAGGGCGCTCACACGGCGGCGCAGTCGGCTCGGCAGCACCTGTTCGAGCTTGGCGAGGGCGCGTAC
Source organism: Streptomyces sp. RLB3-17 (assembly GCF_007113425.2). NCBI lineage: Bacteria > Bacillati > Actinomycetota > Actinomycetes > Kitasatosporales > Streptomycetaceae > Streptomyces > Streptomyces sp. RLB3-17. The sequence continues at coordinate 3,047,808 of NZ_CP041610.2, forward strand.
GGAGGTCTCGCCGATGCCCTCGATGCCCTGCCCGGCGGCCGTGCGCAGCCCGACCGCGACGGCCACCGCCTCGTCGTCGTCCAGCAGCAGCGGCGGCAGCTCGGCTCCCGCGCCGAGCTGGTAGCCGCCTCCCGTGCCCGGGCTGGCGTTGACGGGATAGCCCAGCTCGCGCAGCCGGTCCACATCGCGGCGGATCGTGCGGGACGTGACGCCCAGACGGTCCGCCAGATCGGCCCCGGACCATTCGCGGTGGGCCTGCAGCAGTGAGAGCAACCGCAGCAGCCGTGCCGATGTCTCCAACATGCCGTCGAGTCTGCCAGCCCTTGCGGACAACCAGGGTCCGCAAGGTGCTCCTGGGCGCCTGGCACGGTCAGCCGGCCGCGGTGACCGTCACGGACAGATCGTTGTCCCGCGTGTAGTAGGGCCCGGCCTCCACCGGGCCGTACAGGGTCTTCACCGGCACCCTGGGGTGGATGAGGAAGGGGCGCTTGTCGGCGATGGCGTCGAGCAGCCGCGCGATCCGCACCCGGGGACCGCCCTCCCCCGCCGGGCGCAGCCACAGGTCCCAGACGCCGGGCCGCAGGGCGCCGTATGCCACCGTGAAGCCGAACTCCGTCTGCTCCACGGCCACTTCCGCGCGGATCGGCGGACCGGTCGCGTCCCGGTGGCGGACCTCGGCGTACGCGTCCGGCGCGAGGGGAACGCCGTAGACCCGGCCTCGTACGCCCAGTCCCCGCTCCCCGCGGTACAGCTCGACGGCCTCCGCGTGCGGGGCCCGCAGCCAACTGCGCACGGAGAGGTTGCCGTGCCGCGTCGCGTACGGGATGCGGACGGCGACATGGCCGAGGGAGCCGCTGGGGACCCGGGCGACGAGCGAGCGCAGGTCGTTGACGCCCGGGGCCAGCCGTCGCGGCTCGCCTCCCGCGACCTGGGCGTAGGCGTCCCAGCGGCCCTCGGGCAGGGCGACGCCGCTGGGCAGCGCGGCGCGCAGCCGGCCGTCCCCGGTGGGGGTCAGCGGCAGGCTGACCTCCTCGTGGCCCTCGCGGCGGCGCAGCACCAGGAGCGCGGCGCCCGGCTCGCCGGTCTCGGTGACGTCGAAGGTCAGTCCGCCCGCGGAGTCGGCGATGCAGTCGGCGCACGGGGGCACGGCGGCGTCCGGGTCGGCGCGGTGCCGAGCGGTCCGCGGGACCGGCGTCATCATGCGAGCGCCCTTTCGTGCGGGGCGGCACCGCCGGGTCCTCCGTCGGATCCGCCTCCTGCCGGGATAGACCCCGGGCCCGGGTGAATGGTTGCTTCTCATGTGCACATCAGGGCGCGCAGGACAGCCGAGGCACGTCAGGGCTCGTACGACAGTTGCGGCACCTCGAAGCAGTCGCTGTTCATGTCGCCCTGGGAGACCCAGCCCCTGCCGTCCTCCCAGCGGGCCACCGAGACGCAGGTCCGGCGGGTCTTCGGAGGCGTGGGCAGGCGCTCGGAGGAGACGGGGATCAGCAGGCCGTCGGCGGTGTACGGGGCGCCGCGGTTCATGAAGCGGTCGACACACGCGCGTGTGACGCCCGTTTTCGCGCAGGACTTCGCCGCGTCCGTGAACCACATCGCGGCGGCCCAGCCCTCCAGCTGCCACTGGGAGTGCGTCGGCAGGCCCTTGGTGGCGTCCCGGAACGCGCGGACGGCGGCGTCGGAGGTGTCCTCGTAGTTCCGGCTGGATCCGGTCGCCCACAGGGCGTTGCGGCAGCGCGGGGCGTCCTTGTAGTCCTCGGGGACGGTGGAGGTCCAGTTCTGCACGTTGGTGACCTTGGCGATGACCTTGGCGCCGACGTCGTCCATCGCCTTGCACAGCTGGGCGTTGCCGTGCGTGTCGAGGGCGTCGAAGACGAGGTCGGCGCCCTGGTCCTTCAGATCGGCCGCGGCGGCGCGGAAGTTGGGCAGCGCGAAATCGACCTGTTCGGTGACCACCTGGTAGCCCTCGGCCTTCAGACCCCGGGTGACGAGCCGGGCGTACGCGGCCGACGCGGACTGGTTGTAGGAGATCACGGCGGCCGTACGGGCGCCCTGGACGCGCTTGAAGTAGCGGTAGACCTCGGTGCCGCCGTACAGCTTCCCGCCCCAGCCAGGTGTTCCCTCGCGGGGCGCGAGGCTGCCGTAGATCCCGTAGAGGTGCGGATAGGTGTCGTAGGCCGCGCCGATGGGCTGTCCGCCGATGTCGGGCACTCCGGCGGCGGACACGCGGGAGGCGCCCGCGTAGTCGAGGGCGGTGGTGGCGACGAGGGCGACGACCTTGTCCTCGTCGATGAGCCGGTGCACGCACTCGTTGTCGCCCACGCCGCTGCCGCCGTCGTCGCAGGTGCGCACCTCGACCGGGCGGCCGTCGATGCCCCCGCGCGCGTTGAGGCGGTCGAAGTAGGCCTTGGCCCCGTCGCGGGGGCCGGTGAAGGCGGAGCCGCCGACGGGGCTGGTGGCGCTGGTGACGATCCCGACGCGCAGCGGGGCGGTGCTCTGCGGGGCGGGCGTGGTCCGGTGCTCGAAGTCGCTCTCGGGCAGGCGGCTGCCGCAGGCCGCCGTGCCCAGGACGAGTGCCGTGCCCAGCAGGAGCGGCAGGGCGGCGGCGAGGACTCCTTCGCGAACTCCCCTGGGGCGCACGGCGGGTCAGCAGCCGGCCGGGGTCGCGGATCCGTCGCCGCTCAGCGCGACCAGGGCGCAGAGGGTGTTGTCGGAGACCTTCCAGGTGCCGTTCTCGTAGACGGCCGTCCCGGAGGCGTTCGGCAGGGCGGTCGCGCCCTTCAGGGTCAGCGCGTAGGTCACCTCGGCCACGGCGGGCGCGGTGAACACGACCTTCTGGACCTGGGCCGCGACCTGCTGACCACGCTTGTCGCCGCTGAAGCCCTGGACGACCGCGGTCATCCTGTCGCCGTTCTCCAGGTAGTTCAGTTTGTCCTTGACGGGCACGGACGGGGAGAAGAACTTCTCCCAGTTCCGCCTGACCTGGTTCTCGGCCGCCGCCGGGTCGTCCGGACCGGTCGGGCCGGCCGACGCGCTGCTGGGCCGCTCCACGGTGGGGGTGGGCGGAGGGGTGGAACTCCCGCCGCCGCTGCTGTCGCCGCACGCCGTGAGGGCCCCGGAGAGGACGAGCGCGACCAGCGCCGCCACCCCCCGGCCGTTGTTCCGCCTGAGGTCGCTCCCGAGAACCATGCTGGCTCACCACCGGGTGTCGGTCCGGGCCGACCGCGCCCGGAGCTTTCAGGGTCAGCTTCCAGAAGGCATAGTGCAAGTCCATTGGCGGACTTGGAAGACAGACAGACACACGACGTCTGGGAGCCAGGATGCGGACATCTCGACTGCGGACCGTGCACCCCGTCCTATGGGCCGGCTGCGCCGCCCTCGCCGCCGGGGCGGTGTTGTGCGTCATCGGCTGGTACGGCGTCTCGGGCGAGCGGTACGCGGAACGGCAGTTGCCCTTCCTGGCGTCGTGCACGGTTCCCGGGGCCGCGTTGATCGTCGCGGGCGCGGTGCTGCTCACGCACGGCAGGAGCGCCCTGGCGGTGGCGCGTGTCGAGGAGTTGTACGGGCTGCTGGTGGCGGCCGAGCCCACCGACGCGGAGCGGTCCGAACAGGCCGCCGTGGCGCCGCTCGCCGTCAGCGGGGAGCTGCTGATGGTCCCCGGGGGCACGCTGTGGCACCGCGCGGACTGCCCGCTGGTCGCGGGGAAGCCCGCCGCCGTGCCGGTGGACTCGCGGGTGCTGGCGAGCGGGGAGTTGGGCCCGTGCCCGATCTGTGAGCCGCCCGCGGCCGAGCGGTCGCCCGCGCCGGAGCGGTGATGAGCGGTTCCCTGACCTACGACCTCACGCTGGCCGGGCTCTCGGTCGGCGGCGCGGCGGCGCTCACCGGGATCGGGCTGGTCGTCACCCACCGGGCGACCGGGGTGCTGAACTTCGCGCACGGCGCGATCGCGATGGTGTGCGCCTATCTGCTGCGGCAGTTCACGGTGGTGTGGGGCTGGCCGCTCGCGCTCGGTGCCGCGGTGACGCTGCTGTTGGTGGCCCCCGCGATCGGCGTGGCGCTGGAACGGTTCGTCTTCCGTCCCCTGTCCGTCCTCGGCGGCGACCCGGCGCAGACGCTGGTCGCGTCTCTCGGCGTCTTCGTGCTGCTGGTCGGCGGGGCCGCGTTGGTGTGGGGCACCGGGGCGCGCGCGGACGCGCCGACGCTGGTTTCGGCGGACCCGTGGGGGCAGTTGGCGGTCGCCGTCGCACTGGCGGTCGGGGTGGGGGGCGTGACGCGCTGGACGCGCTTCGGCACGGAACTGCGGGCCGTGGTCGACGACCGCTCGCTCGCCGTGCTCGGCGGCATCGACGCGGACCGGGTGGCCGCCGCGGGCTGGGCGTTCGGCTCCTTCACGGCGGGCCTGACGGGCGTGCTCCTGGCGCCGTACGTACGTCTCGATCCGTACGGCATGCCGTTGCTCGTCATGGAGGTGATGGCGGTGGCCGTCGCCGCCCGGATGCGCAGCCTGCCGGTGGCCGTCGTGGTGGCGCTGGGTCTCGGGGTCGCGCAGAGTCAGCTGACGCGGCTGCATCCGGCGGGCTGGGCGGAGCCACTGCTCCAGGCGGTGGGCGCGAACCTGTTCGTGGTGGCCCTGTTGGTCGCGGCGCTCGTCCTGCCGGGGATCGGCGACCGGGACGCCCTGCCACGCACGGCGACGGCCCGGGTGGCGACGCCCCCGGGCGCGTGGATCGTCGCGGTCGTGCTGTTCCTGCTGCCGCTCGGCCTCGCGGGCTCGGACCTGCACACGTCGGTGCAGGTGCCCGCGCTGGGTGTGGTGCTCCTGTCCCTGGTCGTGGTGACCGGCCGCGGCGGTCAGATCTCCCTCGGGCAGGCGGCGTACGCGGGTCTGGGCGCCCTCTTCACCGCGCTGCTGGCCGCCGGCCGCTTCCCCGGCCTGCCGCGTCTGCCCGAACTGGCCGCGCTGGCGGTGGCGGTGGTGCTGGTCGCCCCGCTCGGCGTCCTGACCGGCTGGCCGGCGATCGGCCGCCACGGCCTGGCGCTGGCCCTGGCGACGTTCGCCGTGGGGGTGGGCGTCAGCCGTTTCGTCTTCGCCCAGCCCTACGCGACCTCGGGACTGTCCCTGGACCGCCCGGCGGGCTTCGACGGCGACCGCGCGTACTACGTGCTCGAACTGGGGCTGCTGGCAGCCGCGCTGCTGGCGACGGGGGCGCTGCGCCGGGGCCGTACGGGCCGCGCTCTGGCCGCGATGCGCGACCACGCGTCGGGCGCCTCCGCGGCGGGCGTACGGGTCCCTTCGCTGAAGCTGACGGCCTTCGTGGCGGGCGCCGCCCTGGCCGCGCTGGGCGGGGGGATGCTCGGCATGGGTCTGCGCGCCTTCGACGCGACGGCGTACGACCCGGTGCGCGGGCTGCTCTGGTTCGCGGCGGTCGTGGTCCTCGGCGCCGACAGCGCCCTCGGCGCGCTGGCCGCGGCGGCGTTGCTGGTGGGGCTCGACGCGGGGGCGCGCGGCGGGGTCGCCGCGGCGCTGATCGGAGTCCTCGCCGTGTTCGTCGGCCGGTTCCCCGGTGGCCCGTACGAGGCCCTGCGCACGGCGACGTCCCGGCTCCGGCCGCGCCGCAGGGCGACGCCGACCGCGCTGGGGGCGCGGGTGCGGCGACGGCTGCGGCCGGTGGAGACGGGGCCCACCGGCCGCCCGCCCGCCGCCGGACGGCCGGACGGCACCGAACCGGAACCCGCCGCAGCGCCACCGGGCGCCGGTGACCGCCCGGGTCCCGACGGACCCACGAGGACGGCCGCAGGTCCGCGATCCGCGACATCCGGGCGGGGCACGACGTCACGCGGGCCGAGCGCTCCCCGCACTCCGGCCGTGCCGACGCCCGGATCTCTGTTCGCCCGAGGGATACGGGTCGCCTACGACGGGTTCACCGCGCTCGACGGGGTCGATCTCGAGGTCCGGCCGGGGTGGGTCACCGCTGTCGTGGGGCCCAACGGGGCCGGCAAGAGCACCCTGTTCCACTGCCTCGCCGGAACGCTCCGGCCCTCGCGCGGCCGGGTACTGTTCGGCGAACGGGACATCACCCGGCTCGCGGCGCACGCCCGGACCCGGCTCGGCATCGCGCGGACCTTCCAGCAGCTGGCCGTCTTCCCCTCGTTGACGGTCGCCGAGAACGTCCAGGTGGGGGCGGAGCAGGGCCGGATCGCCGATCCCGCCGCGGTGGAACGGGCGTTGCGGCTGTTCGGGCTCGACGGGCCGGTCCGCGCACTGCCCGCCGAGGGACTGCCGACCGGGACGCTCAGACGGGTCGAGCTGGCGCGGGCCCTCGCGGGAAGTCCGCACGTGCTGCTGCTCGACGAGCCCGCCGCGGGCCTGGACACCGCCGAAGTGACCGCGCTGGCCCGGGTGCTGCGCGCACTCGCCGGGGACGGCACGGCGCTGCTGGTCGTCGAGCACGACCTCGATCTGGTCGCCGACCTCGCCGACGTCGTCCATGTCATGGCCGCCGGACGCGTCGTCACCTCCGGACCCGCCGGCCACGTACTGGAGCGGGGGCGCGGGTGAACATCTCGCTGCGCCACGCGCGCGTGCGCTACGGCCCTCTGGAGGCCCTGCACGGCGTGACCCTGGTCGCGCCCGGCCCCGGCCTCACCGTGCTGCTCGGCCGCAACGGCTCGGGCCGTACGACCGCCCTGCGCGCCCTCGCGGGAACCGTGCCGCTGTCCGACGGCGCCGTCGTCTGGGACGGGGTGGACGTGACCCGGCTGCCCGCCTTCGAACGGGCCCGGCGCGGGTTGTGCCTGGTCCCGGAGCGTCGGGCCGTCTTCGGCTCGCTCACGGTCCGCGAGCACCTGGAGCTGACCGCGCCCGACGTCGCTCCCGCCCTCGACGCGTACCCGCAGTTGAAGCCTCTCCTCCCGCGCCGCGCCGGCACCCTCTCCGGGGGCGAGCAGCGCATGCTCGCCCTCTCCCGCGCCCTGCTGGCACACGCGCGTGTGGTGCTCGTCGACGAGCCCGCGCAGGGCATGTCACCGGCGGTCGCGGCCCGCACGTACGAACTCCTCGACCGCCTCGACGCGTGCGTGGTGGTCGCCGAGCAGCGGCTGCCGCCCGGTCTGCGCGAACGGGCGGGCCGCACGACCTACGTCCATGAACTGAGCCGGGGCTCGGTCGCGTTCAGCGGAGAGGCGGCCGAAGTGCGCCGCCGGCAGACCTAGAACGTCCGACCGGGGTTCATCACACGTGTGTGGCCCCGGAGTTTGTACCTCTTGGCACAGACGGGCCAGGCGCCCCACCCCTGGGCGCGCACCACCAGCTTGGCGACCTTGATCTGTTGCTCCCGCCGGGCCAGATCCGCGCGCGGGGCGTACCTCCGGCCGCCGAACGCCACCCAGGTGGCCTGCCTGAACTGCAGTCCTCCGTAGTGGTGGTTTCCGGTGTTCGCGTGCCAGCGCCCGCCGCTCTCGCACTTGGCGAGGCAGCCCCAGGGCCAGTGGTCCCGCGCACAGTTGTACGACACCCGCCCCGCCCACGGGCCGGAGAACGGGGACGGGGACGCGACGGCCGCCCTCGCGGGAACGAGGACGGCCAGGGTGGTGGCGACGACGGTCGCGGCCACGTACCGCATGCGCTTGCTCAACAGGGGCGATGACGTCGGCTCGAGGTGCATCGGGTCACGTTAAACAGCACACCGGGCGCGTCCGCCCCGCCGCGCCCGGGGCCCCACCCGGTCGGAGGACCGGGGAGGGGCGGCGGGGTGGAGCCGGGGCTCAGAGGTCGAGCCGCTGGCCGGGCATGATCAGGTCGGGATCACCGCCGATGACCGCCCGGTTGGCGGCGTAGATCTTCCGCCAGGTCGTGCCGTGCCGCTCCGCGATACCGCTCAGGGTGTCGCCGCCGCGGACGGTGTAGTCGCCGCGGGACGCCGCGCGGTTCGTGTGGCCGGATGCGCGCGCCGGGGCCTCGGACGCCTGTACGGGGGCCGACTTGGTGGTCGACTTGGAAGTCGACTTGAGGGCCGCCTTGGGTGCCGACTTCGTGGTGGCCGACCCTCCGGACGACGCGGCGCCCGAGGACGCGGGTGCGTTGCCGTACGCTCCGGCCCGCGCCGAACAGGTGGGCCAGGCGCCCCATCCCTGTGCGTTCTGGACCTTGCTGGCAACGGCTATCTGGGCGGCCTTGGAGGCCTTGTCGGCGGTCGACGCGTAGGCCGTACCGCCGTACGCCCGCCAGGTGCCGGCGGAGAACTGCAGTCCTCCGTAGTAGCCGTTGCCGGTGTTGATGTGCCAGTTTCCGCCGCTCTCGCACTTGGCGATGCGGTCCCACACTCCGCTGTCGGCCGCGGCGGCGTTGCCGGTCGCGGCGAGCAGTCCGAGCGGGGCGAGCAGAGCCGCCCCGGTGAGGACCGCCGTCGTACGTGTCGTACGAACCTTACGAGTGTTATCGGCACATGCGGACATGTAGTTCCCTCTCGAAACACCCGGGATCCCCCAAGACGGGGCGCGACTTCCTGCGCGTAGGACGCGGTCGTCGTGCTCCGCCCCGTCCGCCGGAGGTGGTGCTGCGAACCAGTCGTACGGTTCGGCCGGCGGACGTACCCGAGCGGTGCTCTGTGCACACGGCCGAGAAATCTATGGAGACGGTCGCCCGATATCAACCAACTCCATGTCATTCGAGGCCAGTTCACAGTTACCGCGGGTATCGGCGATTTTCAGCCACCCACTTCATAGGCTGATTTCAGGATTTGTCGACCAGCCGCTCAAGTGACCTGTGACCCACTTCACGGAACCAACTTCCTTGAACGCACACGAAGTTGGCTCGGAGTAACAGATTCCGCACAAGTGATCACCCTGCGCGTCGGATGGTTCGATTCCGTTCGCTCCCGGGCGTGACTCCGGCCACAGATCGCCCGTTGTCATCTTCATGAGCCGGGACCCCCGGATTCATGGGCCGGGAGCCACCCGGCATCGCCACGCACCGCATCCCGAGGAGCCACCCGTGCCGCGCATGCTCGACGTCAGCGACGACGTACGCGCCGAGATCGGCGACGAAGAAGCCGACCGGCTGCTCGCCGGAGAGAACGCCCCGGGCAGTTACGACTGCACGTCCTGCCGCACCCCGGGCGACTCGGAACAGGAGCGCACCAGCACCGTCCTGTTCATCGGCGACGAGACCGCCGTCCTCGCCTTCGCCCACGCCACCTGCCTGCCCTCACAGGTCGTCCAGGTCACCGAGGAGCAACTCCAGGGCGCCGTCCGCTCGATCAACCCCGACGGCATGCCCGCCCAGGCCGTGCCCGAGCAGGCCGTGCTCGGCGTCACCAGCGGACTCATCCTGATCAGCGGCGAGTTGCACCCCGCGCTCGTCGTCGAGCCCACGGGGCCCATCGTGCGGCCCGGCTCGACGGACATCGGTGACGACTTCCTGCCGCTCCTCATCGAACAGGGGTTCATGCCGGTGACCGAGCTGAGCTCGGTGCCGCCGGTGCTGCACGGGTGGTCCGTGCTGCTCGCCATGGGGCAGCTGCACGCCGTGCTCCAGCCGGGCACCGGGGGAGGGTCGCCCGTCGCCTGGTGGCAGGCGCACCAGGCGCTCCAGGTCGCGGAGAGCTGGCGGGCCGCCGCCAACAAGCACCAGCAGGTGCTGCTGTTCGCGGCGCCGGTCGGGTCGATCGGGCGGCAGCCGCGGGAGGATCTGCTGCGGGACGCGCTGGACAAGGCGGCGGCCAACGGGAAGTTGGTGGCGGCCGCGATGCCGCTCGCCGGGACGTGAGCGTTCCACCGGGGCGAGCCGGGTGCGGGGGTGCGTTGTCGGCTGCGGGTCGTGCGTGGCTGCGCGCGCAGTTCCCCGCGCCCGTAGAAGAGCGGGGCTGCGCGTGTGTTGTCGGCTGCGGGCCGTATGCGGCTGCGCGCGCAGTTCCCCGCGCCCCTGACGGGCTTGCGCCCCTGACGGGGCGGGGGAAGCAAAGGTGTGACCGCATCCGTTGGGCCGTGGGGTCGTTGGCACATACGTGCACACCTACGACGCCCCCCGCCGCCAGCCCTTCCAGCAGATCCCGGCCGCGCGATCGGCTCAGGATCCTCCGCGCGGCCCCTCGGCCACGCCGATCTATGACGCGCTCTACGCCGAGTGGGTCAGATCGTTCAAGGCCCTGCCCGGCGACCGCCACGGCGAGGACCAGCTCGGCTTCACGGCTTTCGGGATCCTGACACAGGGTTCCAGCGCGTACGGCGGATCCTCGTACCCCTCGTCGTACAGCTCCTACAGCGCGGGGGCGTACTCCGCGCGCAACGGCGGCTCCCAGCACGGTCACGGCGCGTCGACGACCGGCGTCTGGCAGCCGGTGGCGCGCCAGAGCGGTACGGGACTGCACCACATCCCGGCCGCGCTGCCGCCCGCGCCCCGCAGGGGCCTGTGAGCGGAAACGGTTGAACAGGTGAGGGGCGGCTCCCATGGGAGCCGCCCCTCACCTGTCGCTACGTCACTTCTTCTTGGTGCCGCGCTTCTCGCGCACCCGCACGGAGATGTGGATCGGCGTCCCCTCGAAGCCGAACTCCTCGCGCAGCCGGCGCTCGATGAAGCGCCGATAGCCGTGCTCGATGAAGCCGGAGGCGAAGAGCACGAACCGCGGGGGCTTGGTGCCGGCCTGCGTTCCGAAAAGGATGCGGGGCTGCTTGCCGCCGCGGACCGGGTGCGGGTGGGCGGCGACCAGCTCGCCGAGGAAGGCGTTCAGTCGGCCGGTCGGGACGCGGGTCTCCCAGCCGTCCAGGGCGTTCTCGATCGCCGGGACGAGCTTCTCCATGTGACGGCCGGTGCGGGCCGAGACGTTCACCCGGGGCGCCCAGGCCACCTGGGCGAGCTCGGTCTCGATCTCCCGCTCCAGGTAGTAGCGGCGCTCCTCGTCGAGGGTGTCCCACTTGTTGAAGGCGAGGACGATGGCGCGGCCCGCGTCGACGGCCATGGTGACGATGCGCTGGTCCTGCACGGAGATGGTCTCGGACGCGTCGATCAGGATGACCGCGACCTCGGCCTTCTCGACGGCGGCGGCGGTGCGCAGCGAGGCGTAGTAGTCGGCGCCCTGCTGGAGGTGGACGCGCTTGCGGATGCCCGCCGTGTCGACGAACTTCCAGGTGATGCCGCCGAGTTCGATGAGCTCGTCGACCGGGTCACGGGTGGTGCCCGCGACCTCGTTGACGACCACACGGTCCTCGTTCGCCACCTTGTTCAGCAGGGAGGACTTGCCGACGTTCGGGCGGCCGATGAGGGCGATGCGGCGGGGGCCGCCCACCGCGGTGCCGAAGGTCTGCGCCGGAGCCTCGGGCAGGGCCTCGAGGACGGCGTCCAGCATGTCGCCGGTGCCGCGGCCGTGCAGCGCGGACACGGGGTGCGGCTCGCCGAGACCGAGGGCCCAGAGGTACGAGGCGTCGGACTCGCCGCTCATGCCGTCGACCTTGTTGGCGCACAGGACGACGGGCTTGCCGGCCTTGCGGAGAAGGCGTACGACCGCCTCGTCGGTGTCGGTGGCGCCGACCTTGGCGTCGACGACGAAGACGACCGCGTCGGCCGCCTCGATCGCGTACTCGGCCTGCGCGGCCACGGACGCGTCGATGCCGAGGACGTCCTGCTCCCAGCCGCCGGTGTCGACGAGCTTGAAGCGGCGGCCCGCCCACTCGGCCTCGTAGGTGACGCGGTCGCGGGTGACGCCGGGCTTGTCCTCGACGACCGCCTCGCGGCGGCCGATGATCCGGTTCACCAGGGTCGACTTGCCGACGTTGGGCCGGCCGACGACGGCGAGGACGGGCAGCGGGCCGTGGCCCGCCTCGTCGATCGCGCCCTCGACGTCCTCGATGTCGAAGCCCTCTTCCGCGGCGAGCTCCATGAACTCCGCGTACTCGGCATCGCCAAGCGCCCCGTGCTCGTGCTCGGCCGGGCCGGCCGAGCCGTCGGGCTGGATGTGGTCGTTCATGAAGTCCGTACCTCGTCGTTCATCGTGGTGATCGGTGGACCACCCGCATATCGGGTGATCCACTACTCAAGTGTCGCCTAGTGCCCGGTGGGGCGCCCGGCGTTTTCCGGGCGTCCGGTCAGACGCCTGGCGTGGTCCAGGTGGGCGCTCAGCTGCTTCTGGATGCGGGCGGTCGCCTCGTCCAGCGCCTTGCGGGTACGCCGTCCGCTGCCGTCGCCCGCCTCGAAGGGGTCGCCGAAGACGACGTCGACCCGGCTGCGCAGCGGGGGCAGCGCCTTTGTCAACCGGCTGTTCTTCTCTGAACTTCCCAGCACCGCCACGGGGACGATCGGCGCGCCGGAGCGGACCGCGAAGTACGCGAGTCCGGCACGCAGCGAGGCGAAGTCGCCCTCACCGCGGGTGCCCTCCGGGAAGATCCCGAGCACGCCACCGGACGACAGGACGCCGAGGGCGTCGGTGATGGCGGTGCGGTCGGTGGTCGCACGGTCCACCTTCACCTGGCCGATGGCGAGGAGGAAGGGGTCGAGCGGGCCGATGAAGGCTTCCTTCTTGATCAGGAAGTGGGTGGGGCGGGGCGCCACGCCCATGACCATCGGGCCGTCGATGGCGTGCGAGTGGTTCACGGCCAGGATCGCCGGGCCGGTCGCGGGGACCTTCCAGGCGCCGAGCACGCGCGGCTTCCACAGCCCGTACATCAGGCCGACGCCGATACGGCGCCCTACCTCGGCGCCTCTCTCGGAGGGTGCGGTCACTTGGCGGCCCGCTTCTCCTCGACGAGGGTGACGACGCACTCGATGACCTGCTGGAGCGTGAGGTCGGAGGTGTCCACCTCGACCGCGTCGTCCGCCTTGGCGAGGGGGGAGGTCTTACGGCTGGAGTCGGCGGCGTCCCGCTTGAGCAGGGCCTCGCGGGTGCTGTTGACGTCCGCGCCCTTCAGCTCACCGCTGCGACGGGAGGCACGCGCCTCCGGGGAAGCGGTGAGGAAGATCTTCAGATCGGCGTCCGGCAGCACGGTGGTGCCGATGTCGCGTCCCTCGACGACTATCCCCGGCTCGGCGGCGGCCGCGATCGAACGCTGCAGCTCGGTGATCCGGGCGCGCACCTCGGGCACCGCGCTGACCGCGCTGACCTTGGAGGTGACCTCCTGGGTGCGGATCGGGCCCGCGACGTCGGTCCCGTCGACCGTGATGGCCGGCGCGGAGGGGTCGGTCCCGGAGATGATCTCCGGCTTCCCCGCCACGGCGGCGATCGCGGTCGGGTCCGTGATGTCGATGCCGTTGGTCACCATCCACCAGGTGATCGCCCGGTACTGCGCGCCCGTGTCCAGGTAGCTGAGGCCCAGCTTCGCGGCCACGGCCTTGGAGGTGCTCGACTTGCCCGTGCCGGAGGGGCCGTCGATGGCGACAATCACTGCCGGGGCGGGCCGGGCGGCGCCGTTTTCCACGGTGGGAACACCTTCCTGGTGCGGGGTGGAGGTCTGTGCGGGGCACGATCGCGCCCAACACAAGGTTACTGTCTCCCCGGACCCCGCATTACTGGCCCTTCCCGGGCCCATCGCAGGGGAAGCACCGCCGCCGCCCCGGGGCAGGCCGCACTGGGCCCGGCGCTGCCCCTACTGCCGCAGCGCCCAGCCCCGTTCCCGCAGTGCCGTGCTCAGCACCGGTGCCGCCTTCGGGTCCACCATCAGCTGGACGAGGCCGGCCTGCTGTCCCGTCGCGTGCTCGATGCGTACGTCCTCGATGTTGACCCCGGCGGCCCCCGCGTCGGCGAAGATGCGGGCCAGCTGGCCGGGCTGGTCGTCGATGAGGACGGCCACCGTCTCGTACGTCAGTGGCGCGGCACCGTGCTTGCCGGGGACGCGGACCTGGCCCGCGTTGCCGCGGCGCAGGACGTCCTCGATGCCGCTCGCGCCTACGCGCCGCTTGGCCTCGTCGGAGGACTGAAGGGCCCGCAGGGCCTGGACGGTCTCGTCGAGGTCGGCGGAGACGTCCGCGAGGAGGTCGGCGACCGGGCCCGGGTTCGCGGAGAGGATGTCGATCCACATCCGGGGGTCGGAGGCCGCGATCCGGGTCACGTCACGGATGCCCTGCCCGCACAGCCGTACCGCCGCCTCCTCCGCGTTCTCCAGGCGCGCGGCGACCATGCTGGACACCAGATGCGGCATGTGGGAGACGAGCGCGACCGCGCGGTCGTGGGCGTCGGCGTCCATGACGACCGGGACGGCACGGCAGTGCGACACCAGCTCGAGGGCGAGGTTCAGGACCTCGGTGTCCGTGTCCCGGGTGGGGGTGAGGACCCAGGGGCGGCCTTCGAAGAGGTCACCGGTCGCGGCCAGCGGGCCCGACTTCTCGCGGCCCGACATGGGGTGCGAACCGATGTACGCGGAGAGGTCGAGGCCGAGCGCCTCCAGCTCGCGGCGCGGTCCGCCCTTGACGCTCGCCACGTCGAGGTAGCCGCGTGCGACCCCGCGCCGCATGGCGTCCGCGAGCGTCGCCGCCACGTGCGCCGGCGGGGCCGCCACGATCGCGAGGTCCACGGGGCCGCCGGGCGCCTCGTCGGTGCCGGCGCCGAGCGCGGCCGCCGTACGGGCCTGCTCCGGGTCGTGGTCGGTGAGGTGGACGACGACGCCCCGCTGGGAGAGCGCGAGGGCCGCCGACGTACCGATCAGCCCGGTTCCGATGACGAGCGCGGTTCTCACTGGGCGATGTCCTTGCGCAGCGCGCCCGCGGCACCCAGGTAGACGTGCGCGATGTCGGCGCGGGGCTTGTCCGACTCGATGTGCGCGAGGACCCGTACGACCCGGGGCATCGCACCCTCGATGTCCAGCTCCTGCGCGCAGATCAGCGGTACGTCGACGATGCCGAGCTTGCGGGCGGCGGCGGCCGGGAAGTCGCTGTGCAGATCGGGCGTCGCGGTGAACCAGATGCTGATGAGGTCGTCGGTGGTGAGACCGTTGCGCTCCAGGACGGCGGTGAGCAGCTCGCTGACCTGCTCGTCCATGTGGCCGGCCTCGTCCCGTTCCAGTTGGACGGCGCCCCGGACCGCTCGTACCGCCACGGTGTCACTCCTCGCCTAGCCGAGCTACGTACCTGTCGTAGCTCGTCGTATGTCGTCGTGTCTCGTCTTGTCACACCAGCGTAGTCAGGCCGCAACGCGCAAGTGCGCGGCGCCCGCCTGACGAGACGGCCGCCGCGCACGGAAAGGGGCACGTCTCAGAGCGACTGCTGCTTGATGAGGTCCTCCAGGGAGGCGCCCGGCTGCGGCAGCTCTCCGCTCGGAGTCAGTTTGTCGACCGCCTGGGGCAGGTGCTGGGCGATCTGGTCCGCGGCCTCCTGCGGGCTGACGCCGGCCTGTGCGGCGACCTCCTGGAGGGTGTTGTCGGGCAGGGCCTGGGCGATCTGCTCACCGCTGACGGGCTTGTTCTCGCCCGTCCCGATCCACGACTCGGCCTGGTCCATCAGGCCCGACTTGGTGAGCATGTCCAGCAGACCGCCCAGGGGACTGCCGCCGGCCGCCTGGCCACCGCCGCCGCCCAGGGCGCCGAGCAGCGCGCCGAGGATGTTGCCCGCGCCGGAACCGCCGGTACCGCCGGAACCGCCCTGGCCGCCTCCGCCGAGGAGACCGCCGAGCAGGCCGCCGAGATCGTTACCCGCCATGGTCACGCCTTTCGAGAGTGGGCTTCGGGGAGTGTCTGGGGAGTGTCTTTCGGGAGTGCGGCCGGGGCGGGCCACCGCCAGGCCCGGGCCTTCGCCAATGTCACCTGAATCGCCCTATTCCGCCACTTGTAGTGAGAACACACCCGTGCGCCTCTGGACGCCGGGGCACGGGTCCGCTCTCATGGCAGGAGACTCGCCTCGGGGGAGGCCCGCATGGCCCGTATGAAACGCCCAGGACCGCTGCTCACCCTTCTGGCGGGGCTCCTGCTCGCCGTGTTCATGCTGACGCTCAACGCGACGACGGGGACGAAGAACGCGTCCTCCTCGTCCCCGGAGACCTCACCCGGCGCCACGCCGCAGGCGAGCCCGCCGCCCACCAGTGCGCCGCCGTCGCCGAGCCCCCCGCCCCCTTCGAAGAGCGCGCCGCCGAACGCCGACTACGCGGGCCGCACCGACGACAACTCCTCCGCGGTCGCGGTCTCCCTGCGGGGCGGCAAGGCGATCGCGTACTTCTGCGACGGCCGGAGCAAGGAGTCGTGGCTGAAGGGCGACGTCAAGGACGACGGCACCATGAAGCTCACCGGCAAGAACGGCGCCGAACTGGACGGCACGCTCAAGGACGGCAGGAGCATCCGCGGCACCGTCGACCTCGGCGGGCAGCGCTACGCGTTCACCGCCGACAAGGCGGTCAAGCCGTCCGGGCTCTACCGCGCGACCGCCACGGTGCGCGGCGCCAAGCTCGACGGCGGCTGGATCGTGCTGCCCGGCGGCAAGCAGGTCGGCATCCTCGACCGGGACGGCAAGCCCGCGGCGGCGCCGACGATCGACCCTGAGTCCGCCACCGTGACGGTCGACGGACAGACACTCACCGCCTCGCCCGTCACTCCGTGAGCCGTTGCCCCAAGACCCGTCACTTCGAGACCCGTGGCTCCAAGACCCATCACTTCAAGACCCGTGACGCCAAGACCCATCACTTCAAGACCCGTTCGTGAACCCTTTCCTGGCCCTTTCCTGATCGGGAGCCGACATGACCGTGGATCCGAACGCCGCCACCCAGGGCTTCCCCGCTCCCCCGCCCGCCCACCGCCGCCCGGGCGCGGCCCGCTATCTCGTCCCCGCCCTGGTCGCCGCGGCGATCGCGGTCGGCCTCGGCGCCTACGGCAAGACGCACCACCCGGCGGGGACCGCCTTCAACCTCGCGGGGTTCAGCAGCACGGGCGCGGTGAAGTCGTGGCTGGCGACGACGGCCTTCGCCTTCGCGCTGGTCCAGTTGGTCTCGGCGTTCATGGTCTACGGGAAGCTGCCCGGGCCGAGCTGGGCGCCGACGCTGCACCGCTGGTCGGGGCGGGTCGCGTTCCTGGTGGCGGTGCCGGTCGCGGTGCACTGCCTGTACGCGTTGGGCTATCAGACGTACGAGCCGCGGGTGATGTGGCATTCGCTCCTGGGTTGCTTCTTCTTCGGTGCATTTAGTGCCAAAATGCTCTTGCTCCGCTCGGAGCGACTGCCCGGCTGGCTGCTGCCCCTGGTCGGAGGACTCGTCTTCGTCGTCCTCACGGCCATCTGGCTGACGTCGGCTCTCTGGTTCTTCCGTACGTTCGGAGTGACGACATGACGAACCCCCCGGCGCGGCGCACGGTTCTCGGAACGGGCGCGGCCTTCCTGCTCGCGGGGTGCAGCAAGTACGGCGACAGCAACAGTTCGTCGGCGGCCTCCCCCACCGCGACCACCTCCCCGATCGCCTCCTCCAAGCCCTCGGCCGGCAAGGAACTCGCCGAGAAGAGCGACATCCCGGTCGGCGGCGGCAAGGTCTTCAAGGAGCAGAAGGTCGTGGTCACCCAGCCGAAGAAGGGCGAGTTCAAGGCCTTCTCGGCGATCTGCACCCATCAGGGCTGCACGGTGAACAAGGTCGCCGACGGCACCATCGACTGCCCCTGCCACGGCAGCAAGTACCGCATCACCGACGCCTCGGTGGTCGCTGGCCCGGCCCCGCGACCACTGCCCGCGAAGAAGATCACGGTGAAGGGAAAATCGATCTTCCTGGCGTGAGCGGGCACGTACGCTCCAGGACATGCATTCCGAGACCCCGGTGTCCCTGGTGCGCGACCACACGATCTACTCCTGCGTGATGGGTTCGCGCGCCTTCGGGCTGGCCACGGACGGCAGCGACACGGACCGCCGGGGTGTGTTCCTCGCGCCGACCCCGCTCTTCTGGCACTTCGAGAAGCCTCCGACGCACGTCGAGGGGCCGGCCGAGGAACAGTTCAGCTGGGAACTGGAGCGCTTCTGCACCCTCGCGCTGCGCGCCAACCCGAACATCCTGGAGTGCCTGCACTCCCCTCTCGTCGAGTACGTCGACGACACGGGTCGCGAACTCCTCGCCCTGCGCGAGGCGTTCCTCTCCCGCCGGGTGCACGACACGTTCGCCCGCTACGCGCTGGGTCAGCGCAAGAAGCTGGACGCCGACGTCCGGCAGCACGGCGCCCCGCGCTGGAAGCACGCCATGCACCTCCTGCGCCTCCTCATGAGCTCCCGTGACCTGCTGCGCACCGGCGCGCTGACGATCGACGTCGGCCCGCGGCGCGAGGCTCTGCTCGCGGTGAAGCGCGGCGAGGTCCCGTGGCCGGAGGCCGAGGCCTGGATGTCCCGGCTGGCGACCGAGACGGACGAGGCGGCCGTCCACAGCCCCCTGCCCGCGGAACCGGACCACGCCCGCGTCGAGGACTTCCTCCTGCGCACCCGCCGCGCCTCAGCCCTCCGCGCGGACTCCGAAGCCCCCCGCACCCTCCAGCCGGACCCGGACGACGAACGCGTGCAGGGCCTCGTACGCGGACGGAGCGTCCGGCAGCGCTGAGGCGTCCTGCGCCAGGTCCAGCACGCCGTGCAACCGCTCCACGTCGGCCGCCACACGCGCGTGGTCGACGTCCGCGTCCCCGTGCTCCCGCTCCGCCTTCGCCGCGATCAGGTCGGGCAGATACCCGGGAGCCTCCCCGACCTCCGCGACCAGCGTGCGCAGATCGGCCTGCACCTCACCGCTGCGCATCAGATGAATGCCGGTGAGCAGCACCCGGAACGTGTAGAGCAGCGGCTTGAGTTCACCGGTCTTCTCGAAAAGCCGCCACTGGGTCGTCGCGAAACCCCGGTAGTGGTGGGCGTGGTGAGGGGTGAGGACTCCCGGGGCGAGCGAGACCAGCTCGCGGTGCGCCTCCCCGGTGTGCACGACCAGGGGCGAGAGCAGCTGCTCCAGCACATAGCCGTTGCGCCGCAGCATCAGCCGTACGAACTTGCGCAGGTCGTGGGTGACGAGGTCCATCTCGACGCCGTCCCGGTCCCACATCCGCGACCGGGTCTCGTCCGGCTCGCGCAGGCCGACCAGTTCGGCCGTCGGCAACAGGTGCACACCCCGCAGGTCGACATCCGAGTCGCGTGACGGGAAGCCGTACAGATGCGCCCCGGAGACGGTGGCGAACAGCACCGGGTCGGGCTGCTCGGCCACCACACCCGCGAGGTCGATGTCCAGGACGTCGTCGATCATCGCCCAAGCATCCCAGAGCCGCCTCTCAGGCATCCCAGAGCGCCCCCAGCGACATGAGGTCGCTCTGGTACTCGATGCGGTCGGCCCACTCCGTAGGCCAGGCGTCGGAGCCGTGGTGGGCGCCTGCGAACGCGCCCGTCAGACAGGCGATGGAGTCGGAGTCGCCGGAGGTGCAGGCCGCGCGGCGCAGCGCGGTGACGGGCTCGTCGACGAACTGCAGGAAGCAGAGCAGTCCGGTGGCGAGCGCCTCCTCGGCGATCCAGCCCGCGCCGGTGGCCAGGCACGGGTCGCTCTCGGGCGAGGCGGTGCGCACGGCGTCCTGAAGGCGGTCGAGAACCTCCAGGCACTCGTCCCAGCCGCGTTCGATGAAGTGCTCCGGTGTGGGGTCCTGGCTGCGGGTCCACAGGTCGCCGAGCCAGCGGGAGAGGTAGCGGCCGCGGTTCTCCCGGGCGTACGAGCGCAGGAGGCCGATCAGTTCGGTCGGCTCGGCGCCTCCGGCCAGGAGCCACACGGCGTGGGCGGTGAGGTCCGAGGCGGCGAGCGCGGTGGGATGGCCGTGGGTGAGCGCGGCCTGCAACTGCGCGGCGCCCGAACGCTGTTCCTCGCTCAGCCCCCGTACAAGCCCGACCGGCGCCACCCGCATGTTGGCCCCGCACCCCTTGGAGTCGATCTGGCTGGCCTCCTGCCAGGGCCGGCCCTCGGTCTTCAGGAGGTTGCAGGCCACGAGGCAGGTGCGGCCGGGCGCGCGGTTGTTGTCGGGCGACTGGTACCAGTCCACGAACTCCTCGCGCACCGGCCGTTCCATCCGCAGCGGTGTGAGCAGCCCGCGGTCCATCGCCGTACGCAGCCCCCGCCCCAGCGCCAGCGTCATCTGCGTGTCGTCCGTGACGATCGCGGGCCGCGGCAGCTTCATCTCCCGCCAGGGGCCGAACTTGGCCAGGATCGAGGGGATGTCGCTGAACTCGGTCGGGAAGCCCAGCGCGTCGCCGAGGGCGAGGCCGAGCAGGGATCCGCTGGCGGCGTGCTTCGCGAGCGTCGGGGTGGTGGTCATGAGGGCCGTCCTTCCGAAGGGGGACGCAGCAGGGGTGGCTGCAGGGCGGTGGCGCCGCCCGCGCGGTAGAGCGCGGCGGGTTTGCCGCGGCCTCCGGTGAGGCGTGCGGCCCCCGGGACCGGTGCGACGAACCCGGGCGTGGCGAGGACCTTGCGCCGGAAGTTGGGCCGGTCGAGGACGGCGCCCCACACCGTCTCGTAGATCCGCTGCAGCTCACCGAGGGTGAACTCGGGCTGGCAGAAGGACGTGGCGAGACAGGTGTACTCGAGCTTGGCGCCGACACGTTCGTGGGCGTCGGCGAGGATGCGGTCGTGGTCGAAGGCGAGCGGACCGACCGAGCCGTACGGCAGCCAGCGGGCCTGTGCCGCGTCACCGCCGCCGTGCGGCTCGGGAGGGTCGGGGAGCAGCGCGGCGAACGCGACGGAGACGACCCGCATTCTCGGGTCGCGGTCGGGTTCGCTGTAGGTCCGCAGCTGTTCCAGGTGGAGGCGGGAGAGGTCCCGGATGCCGGTCTCGACGGCGAGTACGCGCCGGGCGGCCGTCTCCGCGGATTCCGTCGGCAGCACGAAGCCGCCGGGCAGTGCCCAGCGGCCGGCGTACGGTTCCTGCCCTCGTTCGACGAGCAGCACCTCGAGTTCGCCCGCGCGGACGGTCAGGACGGCGAGGTCGACGGTGACGGCGAAGGGTTCGAAGGCGTACTTGTCGTAGCCCTCGGGAGCGAGGCCTCCCTTTGCGCGCAAGTCACCCGCCCCCGGTTCCGCACGAGTCGTGGCCGGTACCGGCCGGCACGAGCAATGGCCAGTACGAGTAATAGTCAGTACGACTATAAAAAGCCGAACCGCGCCCTACAAGACCTCGGGCGCGGTTCTCGGCACATCCGTGTTCTCGGCTCGGCACATCTGTGTTCTCGGCACATCCGTGACAGAAGCCCTCAGCGGCCCCTGGAGCGCGTCGGAGCCCTTCGCGCTCCCGAAGGGCGGTGAAGGCGGGCGGAGGGCGCACAGCGCCCTCCAGGGCCGCCGGGCGGGGGCCTAGAGATCGACCTCCTGCATGAGCATCCCGACCTCGGTGTTCGACAGGCGGCGCAGCCAGCCCGACTTCTGGTCGCCCAGGGTGATCGGACCGAAGGCCACGCGCACGAGCTTGTCGACCGGGAAGCCGGCCTCCGCGAGCATGCGGCGCACGATGTGCTTGCGGCCCTCGTGCAGGGTCACCTCGACGAGGTAGTTCTTGCCGGTCTGCTCGACGACGCGGAAGTGGTCCGCCTTGGCGTACCCGTCCTCCAGCTGGATGCCGTCCTTGAGCCGCTTGCCCAGGTCGCGCGGGATGGGACCCACGATGTGCGCGAGGTAGACCTTCTTCACGCCGTACTTGGGGTGGGTCAGCCGGTGCGCCAGCTCGCCGTGGTTGGTGAGCAGGATGACGCCCTCGGTCTCGGTGTCGAGCCGCCCGACGTGGAAGAGCCGCGTCTCGCGGTTCGTCACGTAGTCACCGAGGCACTGCCGGCCCTCCGTGTCCTCCATGGTCGAGACCACACCGGCGGGCTTGTTCAGCGAGAAGAACTGGTACGACTGCGTGGCCACGGTCAGTCCGTCGACCTTGATCTCGTCGTTCTCCGGGTCGACGCGCAGACCCTGCTCGAGGACGATCTCGCCGTTGACCTCGACCCTGGCCTGCTCGATCAGCTCCTCGCAGGAACGCCGGGAGCCGTAGCCCGCGCGCGCGAGCACCTTCTGCAGGCGCTCGCCCTCCTCCTCGGCGCCCGGGAAGGTCTTGGGCAGCTTGACGTCGGGCTTGCCCGCATACCGGTCCCGGTTGCGCTCCTCGGCCCGCGTCTCGTACTCGCGGGAACGCGCGGGCTCCGTACGGCCGCCGCGCTGCTGGCCCTGCTTGGGGCCGCCCTTGGCGCCGCCGCGGGCCGCGTTGCCGCGCCCGGACTTCGGGCCTTCGTGGGACGCGGCGGGGCCTACGTCGTAGCGGCGCTCCTCGGGGCGGGGCTTGCCGGCGCGCTTCGGCCTGTCGTCGCGCCCTCCCGCGCTCCTCGGCTGGGAGCCGCCCCCACCGGCGCCCCGGGGGTTGCCGCTCCCGCCGGTCCCGCGCGGGTTGCCGCCTCCGCCGGTCCCGCGGGGATTACCTCCTCCACCGGTCCCGCGCGGGTTGCCGCGCCCGCTGTTCCTGCCACTGCCACTGCCACTGCTTCGCATCAAAGTTCCGTCGTCGTCGTGTCGTCTGCATCTGCATCCGGTGCATCCGGATCGAACGACGGGACCCCTTCCAGCGTCTCGGCCTCGATCGCGTCCGCCTCGGGGAGGAAGGGCGCGAGCTCCGGGAGCTCGTCCAGACCGCGCAGGCCCATTCGCTCCAGGAAGTAGTTCGTCGTCACGTACAGGATCGCACCTGTTTCGGGTTCCGTGCCCGCCTCCTCGACCAGACCGCGCTGCAACAGGGTGCGCATCACACCGTCGCAGTTCACTCCGCGGACCGCCGAGACCCGCGATCGGCTGACCGGCTGGCGGTAGGCGACGACCGCCAGGGTCTCAAGAGCCGCCTGGGTGAGCCGGGCCTGCTGCCCGTCGAGGACGAAGCGTTCGACGGCCGCCGCGTACTCGGGCCGGGTGTAGAAACGCCAGCCGCCCGCGATGAGCCGCAGCTCGAAACCGCGGCCCTGGACGGTGTACTCGTCGGCCAGCTCCCGCAGCGCGTCCTTGATCTGCCGTTTGGGCCGCTCCAGGATCTTCGCGAGGTGCTCCTCGGTCGCGGGCTCGTCCACGACCATGAGGACGGCCTCCAGGGCGGGCTTCAGATCGAGGTCGGCGACGGTACGCAGGCCCGCCGGGACGTCGCTGCTCTCCTGGCTCACGCCTTCTCCTCCTTGGCGCCGTCCTTGATCTTGTCGTCCTTGGTGTCGCCGTCCTTGGCCCGGTCGTCCTTGGCCACCTCCGGCGGGCGGTCGAACTCGTCCGTCACCCTCGGCTGGCCGTCGCCGTCACCGCCCGTCCAGCGCACCATGAGCTCCCCGAGGGCCTCCTCCTGGTCGAGGGCGACGGCCTTCTCGCGGTAGAGCTCCAGCAGGGCCAGGAACCGGGCCACGACGGTGAGGGTGTCCTGGGTGTCCTCGACGAGGGCGCGGAAACTGGCCTCCCCGAGCTCCCGCAGCCGCGCCACCACGATCCCGGCCTGCTCCTGCACGCTCACCAGCGGGGCGTGGATGTGGTCGACGTACACCTGCGGCTTGGGCTTGGGCTGCATCGCCTTCACGGCGAGCCTGGCGAATCCTTCCGCCCCGATGCTGATGACCACCTCGGGCAGCAGCTCGGCGTGATGGGCTTCGAGCCCGACGGTACGCGGGTAGCGGCGGCCCTCTTCCTCCAGCCGGGCGTTGAAGATGTCCGCGATCTGCTTGTAGGCGCGGTACTGGAGCAGCCGCGCGAACAGCAGGTCCCGGGCCTCCAGCAGCGCCAGATCCGCCTCGTCCTCGACCTCGGCGGCCGGGAGCAGCCGGGCGGCCTTCAGATCGAGCAGCGTCGCCGCGACGACCAGGAACTCGGTCGTCTGGTCGAGGTCCCAGTCGGGCCCCATCGCCCTGATGTGCGCCATGAACTCGTCGGTGACCTTGGACAGCGCCACTTCGGTGACATCGAGCTTGTGCTTCGAGATCAACTGGAGCAGCAGGTCGAACGGCCCCTCGAAGTTCGCGAGCCGCACCTTGAAGACCCCGTCACCGGCCTCGGCCTGCGCCGGAGGCCCGGCCGAGGGCTCAAGCGCCGTGTCCGCCGGAGGGCCCGCTGTCGAAGACTCAAGCGCCGTGTCCGCCGGAGGGTCCCCTGCCGGAGGCTCGGGAGCCGTATCCGCCGGAAGCTCGGGCGCCGTCTCCGTGGCGGCCTCTACGGGCTCCTCGACCGGCTCCTCCACCGACTCGGCTCGCCCGTCGACCGTCGGCTCCTCGGCGGGCTCGACGCGCTCCTCGGGCCGCCCGTCCCGCTCCTCCGTCGGGACCGGCGTCGCGCCGGGGCCCCGCCCCAGGACACGACGACGGCCGCCGGAGCCGGCGGGGACAGAGGTGTCGTTCGAGGTCATAGCCGTCGCAGGCTACCGCTACCGCCCGCGAAGCCGTCGTACGAGGATGCTCGCGTCCCCGCGGGATTCAAGATCGGCGAGTACGACGGCGACCGCCTCGCGGACGATCCGGCCGCGGTCGACCGCGAGCCCGTGCTCCCCGCGGAGCACCAGCCGGGCGTGCTCGAGGTCCATGAGCTCCTCGGCGGACACGTACACCGTGATCTTCTCGTCGTGCCGCTCCCGCCCGCTGGGCCGCCGGTTGGCGGCGCGGGAGCGCTTGTTGCCGCGGGCGGCCTGCCCGCCGGCGCCCTCCTGCGTCGCCTGGCGCCGCGCCGAGCGCTCCGGGGCCGTACCCCTGCTGCGGGACTCTCCCGCGTCCGCCTCGGCGTCCGCCGCGACGTGTTCGTCGCCCTCGCCGTCACCGCCCTGCACGGGCACCGACTGCGGCGCGTCCTCCGCTACGGCGGCCGGGTCGCTCTCACCGGCCGGAGCCGGTACCCGGGCCTCGCCGTTGGTCCGGCGGGTGGGGGTGGATGACTGGAGCGCCATGCCCCCGGTGGTACGGAACAGTTCGTCGGCCCCCGGCAGACTCACTCGGCGTGACACCGGGCGAGCACCTCCCTGGCGAGCTGGCGATAGGCGGCGGCACCGACGGAGTTGGAGGCGTACGTGGTGATCGGCTCACCGGCGACGGTGGTCTCCGGGAAGCGGACGGTCCGGCCGATCACCGTGTGGTAGACGTGATCGTCGAACGCCTCGACCACGCGCGCGAGCACCTCACGGCTGTGCACCGTGCGGGAGTCGTACATCGTGGCGAGGATGCCGTCGAGCTCCAGCTCGGGGTTGAGCCGCTCCTGGACCTTCTCGATGGTCTCGGTGAGCAGCGCGACACCACGCAGGGCGAAGAACTCGCACTCGAGCGGCACGATCACCTTGTGGGCCGCCGTGAGGGCGTTGACGGTGAGCAGGCCGAGCGAGGGCTGACAGTCGATCACGATGTAGTCGTAGTCGGCCATCAGCGGCTTCAGCGCGCGCTGGAGCGTGGACTCGCGCGCGACCTCGGACACCAACTGCACCTCGGCGGCGGACAGGTCGATGTTGCTGGGCAGCAGGTCCATGTTCGGGACCGCCGTCTTCAGGAGCACCTCGTCGGCCGCCATGCCCCGCTCCATGAGCAGGTTGTAGACGGTGAGGTCGAGCTCCATGGGGTTGACGCCGAGGCCCACGGAGAGCGCGCCCTGCGGGTCGAAGTCGACGAGCAGGACCCGGCGTCCGTACTCCGCGAGCGCGGCGCCCAGGTTGATGGTCGACGTCGTCTTGCCGACGCCGCCCTTCTGGTTGCACATCGCGATGATCGTCGCGGGGCCGTGGCTGGTCAGCGGACCCGGGATCGGGAAGTAGGGCAGCGGGCGTCCGGTCGGTCCGACGCGCTCACGGCGCTGACGGGCCGCGTCGGGCGCGAGCGTGGCCGCGTACTCCGGATCGGGCTCGTACTCGGCGTCGGGGTCGTAGAAGTGCCCCTCGGGCAGTTCGTCGTAGTCGGCGAAGTGGGTGTGGTTCCCGCCACTTCCGTTGCCGGCCATGGCGTTCACGTGATGGCCATCCATGCTCTGGTGTGCTGTCTGAGTCATCCGGGGACTCTTTTGCGCTGCGAAGGTTCGGACAGCGACGGAGCCGACAGCCTCGAGCCCCGTGGGGCCCTGGCCCCGCGCCGGCATTCCTGGTTGACCACCCCCGGGAGTAAATGTCGACTCATTCACAAGTCGTCTTACCTCCTTGGTGACCAGGAAACTTCTAGATAGGTCAGCGTGGCACCATGCCGACGGTTGGCGACTCTATGGCGTGTCACCGGTCCGCAGCAACACAATCCGCCGGACCCGACCCGATGTGTCGGCAACCGAACACCCCTCTGTCAAGGGCGTAAGGCCGTCGCACAGCAGGTTTCACGGGTGTGCGAATCGGTTAAAGGGTTACGTTCGTGGCGAGTTGAACGAGTGTCGCAAAGTGACCCGACACACACCCGGCCGGACCTCGCTGGGCAAGGTCCGGCCGGGTACGGGGCGTTGACGACCTGTGTTGACGTATCGCCTTTTGCCGATCGATGGGTCAGCCGGCCACGCGGCCGGTCACCCTTCGGTGTCTCAGCCGAGCAGGGACTCCAGCTCGACGTGCTCCAGGCCGAGCGCCTCCGCGACCTCCCGGTACACGACCTTGCCGTCGTGCGTGTTGAGGCCCTTGGCCAGCGCGGGGTCGCGGCGCAGCGCCTCGACCCAGCCGCGGTTGGCCAGTTCCACGATGTACGGCAGCGTGGCGTTGGTCAGCGCGTACGTGGAGGTGTTGGGCACGGCGCCGGGCATGTTGGCGACGCAGTAGAAGACCGAGTTGTGGACCGGGAAGGTCGGCTCGGCGTGCGTGGTCGGACGGGAGTCCTCGAAGCAGCCGCCCTGGTCGATCGCGATGTCGACAAGAACACTTCCCGCCTTCATCCGGGAGACCAGCTCGTTGGTGACGAGCTTCGGGGCCTTGGCACCGGGGATGAGGACCGCACCGATGACGAGGTCGGCCTCGAGGCAGGCCTTCTCGAGCTCGAAGGCGTTGGAGACGACGGTCTGGATCTTCGTGCCGAAGATCTTGTCCGCCTCCTTGAGCTTGTTGATGTCACGGTCGAGCAGGGTCACCTGGAAGCCCATGCCGATGGCGATCTGCGCGGCGTTCCAGCCGGAGACACCGCCGCCGATGACGACCGCCTTGGCGGGCAGCACACCGGGGACACCGCCGGGCAGCACACCGCGTCCGCCGTTGGCGGCCATCAGGTGGTAGGCGCCGACCTGGGGGGCGAGGCGGCCCGCGACCTCGGACATCGGGGCGAGCAGCGGCAGCGCGCGGCTCGGCAGCTCGACCGTCTCGTACGCGATCGCCGTGGTGCCGGACTCCAGGAGCGCGTCCGTGCACTCCTTGGACGCGGCCAGGTGCAGGTAGGTGAAGAGGGTCTGGTCCTTGCGGAGGCGGTGGTACTCCTCCGCGATGGGCTCCTTGACCTTCAGCAGCAGGTCGGCGGCGGCCCAGACCTCGTCGGCGGTCTGCAGGATCTGCGCACCGGCGGAAACGTACTCGTCGTCCGTGATCGAGGAGCCGACACCGGCGTTCCGCTCGACGACGACCTGGTGGCCGTTGCGCACCAGCTCGTGCACACCGGCGGGGGTGATGGCCACCCGGAACTCGTTGTTCTTGACCTCGCGGGGGATGCCGACCTTCACGTCGATCACGGTCCTTGGCTCAGAGGGTTCTGGGGCTATGCACGGCCGGGGCGATGCAAGCCGGGGCAATGCATGTCATACCCGGATACACGGGGGCGCACCGGGAGACACCACGAAAGAACGCGGCGGAGCCAGTCTAATGAAGGGGTTCTCTCTGTCTAGCCTTTCAATGCATCAATCTTCGACGGATGTACTACGGATTTCGCAGGCGTTAGCACCTTGTTCCGTGTCTTCTGTGCCTTCCACGGCCGTCGCGCTCTCCGGGAGCTCATCACCCAGCATGCGCTCGGCCGCCTTGCGGTGCAGTCCCGCCGCGGCGGGGTCGCCGAGCCGGTCCAGGGTGTCGGCCAGCCGGAGCTGCAGCGCGGCCTGCAGCCGGTGGTCCTCGGCGCGGCGCGCCCACTCGACCGCCTCGTGGCAGGTGCGCAGCGACTCCTCGGGCCGCCCGGCGTACTCCTGGACGCGCGCCAACTCGCTCAACGCCCGTGCCTGAGCGGGCACATCGCCGTTCCTGCGGTGTCCGGTGACGGCGGCGCGCCAGTTGCGCAGCGCCTCGCCGTAGCGGCCCGCGTAGGTGTGCGCGGTGGCGATACGGCCGTACAGCCGGGCGGCGTCCACCCGCTCGTCCCGTGCCAGGCGCTGGGCGAGCGCCCTGCCGTACCAGTCGGCGGCCCGGTCGTGGTCCCCGAGCTCCTGGTGGGCGCCGCCTACGGATTCCATCGCGCGGCCGGTCGCATACGGGTCGTTCGCCTCGCGTCCGGCGTCCAGGGCGGCCCGGTAGCGGGCCAGGGCGTCGGCCGTGCGGCCGGTCTGCGCGTCCAGGTCGGCGAGGTTCAGCAGGGCCGCGGCCTTCTCGCGGGGCAGGCCCCGGCGCTCGGCGACGTCGAGGACGAGGCGGTGGATGCCGTACAGCTCGGGCGCCGCGGCCCGGGTGCCGAAATGGGCGACCATCGCCCGCACCAGCGCGGCCATCAGCCGCCTGGCCAGGGTGTCCAGCTCCCCGTCCGCGACCGCGAGCCGGGCCGCGGCCAGCAGCGCGGGCTGCCGGATGCGCAGCCAGTCCTCGGCCGCCCTGGGGGTCGGGAAGCGCAGTTCGCGGGGCAGCGCGGCGAGCTTCTCGCGGGCGGGCGCGTTGTCGGTCTCGGTGATGGCGCGGCAGGACACCAGCAGCCGTACGGTCCGCTCCAGCATCCGGGCGCGGGCCAGCTGCAGCTCGGCCGGGCGGTCCTGGCTCTCGGCGAGGGAGCGCAGCAGCGGCAGCAGGCAGCCGGGCACCTCGTACTGCGGCAGCCGCGACTCGATGGGCCGTACGAGGCCGAAGCCGACGAAGTCGTCCAGCGCGGCCCGTGCGGTGTCCACCGAGCAGCCGGCCAGCGCGGACGCGGTGTGCGGGTCGATGAGGCCGGCCGGGGCGAGCGAGAGCAGACGCAGTATCCGCGCGGCGGTGGTGGACAGCGCGGTGTAGACGAGATGGAAGACGCGGCCGAGCGGGGTGCTCTCGTCGCCCTCGGTGCGCAGTTGCTTGGCGAGGTCGGCGACGGCCGAGGTGGGGCGGGCGGCGAGCCAGCCTCCCGCGAGGCGCAGCGCGGCGGGCTGACCGGCGCACTCCTCGACCAGTCCCTCGGCCGCGAGCGGGTCGACGGTGATGCGCACCGAGCCGGTGAAGCGGTCGAGCAGTTCGAGCGCGGACTTGGTGTCCAGGCCGCCCAGGGTGCAGGGGCGGACGTCCGCGATGCCGGTCAGCGGCCCGCCGGAGACCGCGACGACCAGGCACTCGGGGGTGTCCGGGAGCAGCGCGTCGACCTGCTCGGCGTCGGCCGCGTCGTCGAGCAGCAGCAGGACGCGGCGGGTGGCGAGGGCCTCGCGCACCGCCTCGCTCAGGTCGTCGGCGGCGGCCCCCGCCGGAGCGGGCAGCTCCAGGGTCCTCAGCAGTTCCCGCGCGGTGCGCTCGGTGGGCACGGGGGTGCCGTCGGGTTCGGTGAGCCGGGCGCGCAGCACCCCGTCCGGGTAACTCCCCGCAACCTGCCGTGCGAGCTCCTCGGCGAGCGCGGTGCGGCCCGATCCGGGCCTGCCGGCGATGAGCAGCACGCGCGCGCGGGGTGTCTTGCGGCCCGCGAGGGTGTCCAGGCCCGCGCGCTCGATGTCGACCCTGAGTTCCTTCAACTCTCTTGTGCGGCCCAGGAACTGACCCTCCGTAGGAGCGGACCCGGCAGCCGGGCGCCGCCCCGCCGACGACACCTTCGTGCCGTCTGTGTCCACCGCCTGATCCGCCACGGGCCACGCTCCCGTCCCACTGCGCGCGCAAGCCCGCCGGGACTCCGGTTCGGGCGTTTCCAGAGCCTAGTTCACGCTCTGCGACGATCCGGGCGGAGCACGGCGGGGACGTCCCCCGATCGGATCAGCCGATCGTAGGACTGCTGGTGTTCGGCCGTTCGATCCGGCTGTTCGATCCGGTCGTGGGATCCGGTCGTGGCAGCGGAGCGTCCGGGGTGCGTCAGGACTCGAAGGGGCGGGCCGGCCAGGGCGCCTCGGCCGGGCGCAGCGCGTCGAGTCCGTCGCCGCCGCGGGCGGCGACCAGGGAGAGGACGCCCACGACGAGACAGTTGTTGTGCAGTTCGCCGGCGAGCACCCCGCGCACGAGGTCGCCGACGGGGACCCGGGCCAGCTCCATGTCGGCCTCTTCGTCCTCGACCTCGAAGCGCTCCCCCTCGGCCTCGGAGAGGTCGCGGGCGAGGAAGATCCGCACGGCCTCGGAGCAGCCGCCCGGGGTGGTGTACACGTCGGTCAGCACCCGCCAGTCCTCGGCCTTGACGTGCGCCTCCTCGTACAGCTCGCGCTGGGCGGCGTGCAGCGGGTTCTCACCGGGCACGTCGAGGAGTCCGGCCGGGATCTCCCACAGCTTGTGGCGCACGGGGTGCCGGTACTGGCGCAGCACCACCGCGCGGTCCTGGTCGTCGATGGCGAGGACGGCCACGGACCCGGGGTGGACCTGGTAGTCGCGGCGGGCGACCGATCCGTCCGGCATGACCACGTCGTCGGTGCGGACGGACGTCTTGTTGCCGACGAAGGGAGTCGCGGTGGCCCTGACTTCCCACTCCTCGGGGGTGTCCTTGATCGTCATGTCGCCCTGTTCCTCCTACGCACCGAACGAAGACCGGGGCACGTGTCCCGAAAGACGCGTACCCCGGCCACCGTACAGCCCTGGTGTTACTTGCCCGTCTTGCGCTCGACGGCGGCCTTGACCAGGCCCGCGAAGAGCGGGTGCGGGCGGGTCGGGCGGGAGCGCAGCTCGGGGTGCGCCTGGGTCGCGACCAGGTAGGGGTGCACCTCGCGCGGGTACTCGACGTACTCCACGAGCTTGCCGTCCGGGGAGGTGCCGGAGAACTGCAGACCGGCCTTCTTCTCCAGCTCGCCGCGGTAGGCGTTGTTCACCTCGTAGCGGTGACGGTGACGCTCCTCGACGTACTCCTTGTCGTCGTACACCTCGCGCGCGATGGAGCCCTCGGCGAGCTTGGCCGGATACATGCCCAGGCGCATCGTTCCGCCCATGTCGCCCTCGCCCGCCACGATGTCGAGCTGCTCGGCCATCGTGGAGATGACCGGGTGGGCGGTGGCGGAGTCGAACTCGGTGGAGTTGGCGTCCGGGATGCCGGCCAGGTTGCGCGCGGCCTCGATCACGATGCACTGCAGGCCGAGACAGAGGCCGAGCAGCGGGATCTTGTTCTCGCGGGCGTACTGGATCGCGCCGACCTTGCCCGACACGCCACGGTCGCCGAAGCCGCCGGGGATGCAGATCGCGTCGACGTCGCCGAGCTGCTTCGCGGCGCCCGCCGGGGTCTTGCAGTCGTCCGAGGTGACCCACTTGATCTTCACGCGGGCCTTGTTGGCGAAGCCGCCGGCGCGCAGCGCCTCGGTGACCGAGAGGTAGGCGTCGGGCAGGTCGATGTACTTGCCGACGAGCGCGAGGTTGATCTCGTGGAGCGGGTTGTGGACGCGGTCGAGCAGGTCGTCCCAGGTCGTCCAGTCCACGTCACGGAAGGGCAGGTCCAGCTTGCGCACGACGTAGGCGTCCAGGCCCTCGGTGTGCAGCACCTTCGGGATGTCGTAGATCGACTTGGCGTCGATGGCCGCGACCACGGCCGCCTCGTCGACGTCGCACATCAGCGAGATCTTGCGCTTGATGGCGGTGGGCACCTCGCGGTCGGCGCGCAGCACGATCGCGTCCGGCTGGATACCGATGTTCCTGAGGGCCGCGACCGAGTGCTGGGTCGGCTTGGTCTTCAGCTCGCCGGAGGGGCCGATGTAGGGCAGCAGCGAGATGTGGACCACGAACACGTTGTCCCGGCCGACCTCGTGCCGGACCTGGCGGACGGTCTCCAGGAAGGGCAGCGACTCGATGTCGCCGACCGTGCCGCCGACCTCGGTGATCACGACGTCGACGTCGTCGGTCGCCATACGACGGATGCGGTGCTTGATCTCGTTGGTGATGTGCGGGATGACCTGCACGGTGTCGCCCAGGTACTCGCCGCGCCGCTCCTTGGCGATGACCGTCGAGTACACCTGCCCTGTAGTGACATTGGCGGAGCCGTCCAAGTCAACGTCGAGGAAGCGCTCGTAGTGTCCGATGTCCAGGTCGGTCTCGGCGCCGTCGTTGGTGACGAACACCTCGCCGTGCTGGAACGGGTTCATGGTGCCCGGGTCGACGTTCAGGTAGGGGTCGAGCTTCTGCATGGTGACCCGCAGGCCCCGCGCCTTGAGCAGCGCACCCAGGCTGGAGGCGGTCAGGCCCTTACCGAGGGAGGAGGCGACACCCCCGGTGACGAAGATGTGCTTGGTCGTCGTGGATTTGGGCGGCATGGCCAAGAGGGGGCTCCCGTGGTCGCGGTCTGGGGTGCGTACCGGCGTGGTGTCCGAAGATTTCCGGAGGTGCCGTCGCTGCGGTTCGGGGGTTTCTTGCCCACCGGTCCACGGGCTACCAGGGTATCAGCGACCCGAGGAGGCCGCTTCCGGCCACGCTCCGCACACACATCGGCACGGACCACACACAGCACTCACTCGATCGGACCAGTCGGGTTGCCTGGAGCGGCACGCGGATCACCCACGTGCGTCGTATCCTGCTCGGACACTCGCTGCCGAGTCCGGCCGGCACACGGCACCATCCCCGCCCGTATCCCGGAACCACGAGAGCTCGTCAGTTCGTTTCGCAACGACAATCGCACCGATAATTGACGTTCCGCAACGACGCTTTACCAACGTTCTAACGTTCAATCTTCTAACGTTTTAACGTTCCTGTTCCCTGACCGCAGAGCGACCGCCCCTCGGGGGCGACGTGGCCGTTCGACTGGAGATGCACGTGGCCGGGCGCATCGAGGACTACGCACTCATCGGAGACATGCAGACCGCAGCACTGGTCTGCCGGGACGGCACGGTGGACTGGCTGTGCCTGCCCCGCTTCGACTCTCATGCCATCTTCGCGGGACTGCTCGGCACGGAGGAACACGGATTCTGGCGGCTCGGGCCCGCCCACGCGGCCGACGCCGAACCACCGACGGCGGCGCGCCGCTCGTACCGCGGCGACTCGCTGATCCTCGAATCCGAGTGGGACACCCCACGCGGCACGGTCCGAGTGACCGATTTCATGCCGCCGCGCGACGGCGCGCCCCAGCTGATCCGAATTGTGGAAGGCGTCACGGGCCGCGTCCCGATGCGCTCCGCGCTGCGGATGCGTTTCTCGTACGGCCGTGTCGTGCCCTGGGTGCACAAGCACGAGGGGCGCACGGTCGCCGTCGCCGGACCCGACTCGGTGTGGTTCGACACCGCCTGCGAGACCTACGGCAAGGCGCTGACCACGTACGCCGACTTCACGGTGGCACCCGGTGACCGGATCGCGTTCACCATCTCGTGGGAACCCTCACACAAGAAGCCCCCCGCGCTGCCCGAGCCGGAGCAGGCCCTGGAGGCCACCGAGGACTTCTGGCGCGACTGGGTCGACCAGTGCACGTACCACGGCCCCTACCGCGAGGCCGTCGTCCGCTCCCTGATCACCCTCAAGGCCCTGACGTACGCCCCCACGGGCGGCATCGTCGCCGCGCCCACCACCTCCCTCCCGGAGGAGATCGGCGGCGTACGCAACTGGGACTACCGCTACACCTGGCTGCGCGACGCCGCGATCACCCTCTCCTCCCTCCTGCGCACCGGCTACCGCGACGAGGCCCGCGCCTGGCGCGAATGGCTGCTGCGCGCCGTGGCCGGCGACCCGGAGAACCTGCAGATCATGTACGGCATCGCGGGCGAGCGGGAATTGGGCGAGGCGGAGCTCGACTGGCTGCCCGGATACGAGAACTCGGGCCCCGTGCGGGTCGGCAACGGCGCCGCGCACCAGCTCCAGCTGGACGTCTACGGCGAGGTCATCGAGGCCCTGCACCTGGCCCACATGACGGGCCTGTCGCGCAACGACTACGCCTCGCTCCTCCAGCTGAAGCTGATCCGCTACCTGGAGGACCACTGGGACCAGCCGGACGAGGGCATCTGGGAGGTCCGCGGCCCGCGCCGCCACTTCGTGCACTCCAAGGTGATGGCCTGGGTCGCCGTCGACCGCACGATCAAGCTCATCGAGTCCGGTGACGCGGACGGCCCGCTGGAGAAGTGGCGCGAACTGCGCGACGACATCCACCGGGACGTGTGCGAGAAGGGCTACGACAAGGAGCGCAACACCTTCACACAGTCGTACGGCTCCAAGGAGCTGGACGCCTCGCTGCTCCTCATCCCGCAGATGGGCTTCCTCCCCCCGGACGACAAGCGCGTGATCGGCACCATCGAGGCGATCCAGCGCGAGCTGTCCACCTCGGACGGCTTCATCCTGCGCTACCCGACCACCGGCGAGGACGCGGGCGTGGACGGCCTCGAGGGCGACGAGGGGGCCTTCCTGGCCTGCTCCTTCTGGATGGCGGACGACCTGGCGATGATCGGCCGCGTCGACGAGGCCCGCAAGCTCTTCGAAAGGCTCCTGGCCCTCCGCAACGACCTGGGCCTCCTGGCCGAGGAATGGGACCCCCGCCTCCAGCGCCAGGTGGGCAACTTCCCCCAGGCCTTCAGCCACGTGCCCCTGATCGACACGGCCCTGAGGCTGACGGCAAGCGGGGCATACGGCGGCTGACACGAGCGGGACGGCGGCCCGCGCTCCCCTTTTCGGGAGCGGGGCCGCCGCTTTCATCCCTTTTTCGGGGACGGGCCGCCGCTTTCGTCAGGGACCCGGGCCGATGCTCTCTTCAAGGGCGCGAGCATCTGCTTTCAGGGGCGCGGGGAACTGCGCGACCAGCCCCCACCCGCCCGCAGCC
The DNA here is from genome assembly GCF_007113425.2 of Streptomyces sp. RLB3-17. Lineage (NCBI taxonomy): Bacteria > Bacillati > Actinomycetota > Actinomycetes > Kitasatosporales > Streptomycetaceae > Streptomyces > Streptomyces sp. RLB3-17. Next base: position 3,082,660 of record NZ_CP041610.2, read on the forward strand.
TCACACAAGCCCCTAGGCTGAAAAGCAGTCCCGTCCCCTCCTGAAAAAGGGGGCACCTGCGATGTCCCCCTTCTCAAAAGCCCACACCCGCCTCGCCGCCCTGCGCGCACACCTGACCGGCGACGCTCTCAGGCCTGAAGATCCCGGCTACGACGACGCCCGCACGCTCTTCAACGCCCGCATCGACCGCCACCCCGCAGTGATCGCCCGGTGCGAGACCAAGGCGGACGTGGTCCATTGCGTCCGCTTCGCCCGGGACCTGGACCTCCACATCGCGATCCGAGCCGGCGGCCACAGCCCGGCCGGGATGTCGCTCAACGACAACGGCCTGGTCATCGACCTGCGCCGGATGCACACGGTGACCGTCCACCCCGGCTCGCGGACGGTACGGGTCGAGGGCGGCGCCCTCATGAGCCACCTCGACCACGCCACCCGGCCCCACGGCCTGGCCACCACCGGCGCCCGGAACTCGACCACCGGCGTCGCCGGCTTCGCCCTCGGCGGCGGCACCGGCTGGCTCGACCGCGCCTTCGGCCTCGCCGTCGACAACCTGCTCGGCGTCGAACTGGTCACGGCCGACGGCTCGCAGATCCAGGCCACCGATCACGAGAACCCCGAACTCTTCTGGGCCCTGCACGGCGGTGGCGGCAACTTCGGCGTCGCCACCGCACTGACCCTGAGACTGCACTCGCTGCCGGATTTCTCGATCGCCCTGCTCACCTACCGCCCGGAGTCCGGCCCGGACGTGGTCCGCGGCTACCGCGAGATCATCGAGACCGCACCGCCGGAGACCGGCGGCGGGATCATCCGCACACAGCTGGTCGACGCACTCCTGACGTACCCGGGCCCCGAGCAGGACCTCCGCAAGCTCGCCCGGCCGCTGCTGGCGCTGCCTCACGAGGCCGTGATCCTCACGGCCCTCCCCTACGCCGCCTTCCAGCGCATCCTGGACAGCCCGGCGGGCCTGCGGAACCACTCTTCCGCGGAGTCCCTGACCGGCCTGCCCGACAAGGCCGTGGACGTCTTCTGCGAGCTGGGAAACACCATGCCCGTGCCCACGGCCACCCGGTACTCGCTGTTCCCGCAGGGCGGCGCGATCGCCTCCGGCCCGGACCGCTTCCCGGTGCCGTTCCGGGACGCCCGGTGGACCGTGCACCCCTTCGGGATGTGGGAGGACCCGGCCGACGACAGGCGCTGCGTCCAGTGGGTCGAGGACGTGCGCGCCGCCCTCCGGCCGTGGAGCACCGGCGCGGTCTGCCTCAACCTCGTCGGCGACGAGGGAGCCGACCGCGTGGTGGCCGGCCTCGGCGCCGGGAACATCCGCCGGCTGGCCGCGGTGAAAGCCGCGTACGACCCGGACAACGTCTTCCGCTTCAACCACAACATCCTGCCCCGGTAGTGAACGGCCCGGCCTCGGACATGCCTCCGGGAGGCCTCCCCGGGTAGCGTCCGCTGCATGGACAGCCGTTTGGACAGCCACTTGGACAGTCGATACGACACCCAGGGCGCCGGAATCACCGTGCAGCGAGCGCTGGAGCTGCCCGGGCTGCGCAGCGGGCTGCCGGAGATCCTCGCGGGTGCCGACCGGCTGGGCCGCACCGTGCGCTGGGTGCACGCGGGCGAGGTCCCGAACATCGCCTCGCTCCTCAAGGGCGGCGAACTGCTCCTGACCACGGGCTACGGCCTCGGCACCCGCCCCGCCGACCAGCGCGCGTTCGTCCGCACCCTCGCGGAGCGCGGTATCGCGGCACTCGTCGTGGAGCTCGGCCCGCGCTTCACCCGGCTGCCCTCGGCCCTCGTGGAGACGGCCCGCTCCGCCGGTCTCCCGCTGGTCCAGCTGCACCGCGAGGTGCCCTTCGTGGCGGTCACGGAGGAGATCCACACCGAGATCGTCAACGGCCACTACGCGCTGCTGCAGCGGGCCGAGGAAGTGCACCGGCGCTGTACCGAGGCCCTGCTCGGCGGCGGGGGCATACCCCAGGTCCTCGGCATCCTCGCGGACTTCAGCGGCAACCCCGTCTTCCTGGAGACCGCGGACGGACAGCTCCTGTACGCCGCGGGGGCCGGCTCCGCCGGCGCCGATCCGCTCCAGGTGTGGGAGGGGATGCGCGGCCAGCACAAGGAGGAGCCGCCCGCCGGGACGACCCTCGTGGACGTGCCGGGCGGCGGCCCCGGCACCGGCTCGGTACGCGCCCGGCTGGTCCTCCTGCCCGTCAGCGCCCCGGTCGCCCCCGTGCACCGGATCGCGGCGGAGCGGGCCGCGGGCATCCTGGCCGTCGTCCTCATGCAGGCCCGCCAGGAGGAGGAGCTCGCGGCACGCGGACGCGGCGACTTCCTCACCGACCTCGCGGAGGGCCGTATCGCCGCCGAGGACGCCCCCGCACAGGCCCGCGTGCTCGGCTTCAAGCCCGGCAACGGCCCGCTCCTGCCGGTCGTGATGCGGCTCGCCGACGGCCCCTCCCCCGGCGGCGGCTGGGCCGTCCTGGCGCGCGCGGTCGCGGAGGAGCTGGCCTCGGTGGGGGTGCCGGTTCTTTTGGGCGTACGCCCGGTGGAGGGCCGTGTCCCCCTGTTGCTGGGCCTGCGTTCGGAGTCCGAGCGCGCGGCGGTCGCGGACCGGGTCGCGGCGGCCCTCAGGGCGGGCGTGGAGCGCGCGGGCATGCAGCGGCCGGGGGCGCAGCCGCCCGTGGTGGTGGTCGGGGTCGCGGGCGGCTGGGCGGCGGCCTCGGCGGGCCTGCGGCACGCGGCGGAGACGGCGACGGCCGCGCAGGGCCTGACGGACCGCCCCTGGTACGACGCCCGCCGCCTCGACACCGACCTGCTCCTGTGGCGGCTGCGCGACCATCCGGACCTGGCGGCCTTCGTGGAGCGCGCCATCGGCCCCCTCCGCGACCACGACCTCCGCTCCAAGCCGCCGCTGCTGCCCACCCTCGAGACGTACTTGGCGCACGCGGGCCGCAAGGCGGAGACGGCCCGCGAGCTGCACCTGAACCGGCAGACCCTCTACAACCGCCTCGCCCGGATCGGGGAGTTGCTGGGCACGGACCTGGACGACCCGCAGACGGTACTGGCGTTGAGCCTGGCACTGCGAGCGCGGCGGCACGTGCCCTGAGCCATCGGACGGCTCCTAGGCAAGGGGCCTGGTCTGGGTCAGCTCGTCGTAGACGCTGAGCACTTGGGCGACGGTCTCGTCCTCTGTCGGCCAGGTCGCGGCCTGCCGCACCCCCCGCTCCTTGAGCAACTCCCGGCGATCGTCGTCCCCGAGCAGCCGTACGACGGCGGCGGCGAGCGCGTCGGCGTCCGCGCACGGGACGAGTTCGGCCGCGTCGCCGACCAGTTCGGGGATGCCTCCGACGGCGGTCGCGACGAGCGGCACACGCGCGTGCAGGGCCTCCTGGGCGAGCACGGAACGGGACTCCCAAGCGCTCGGCAACACCGCGAGATCGGAGGCCAGGAACAGCTCGGAGACGTCCTCGCGCCGCCCGACGAGCCGCACCGGCAGCTCCTCGTCCTCGATCCGCCGCTGGAGGGCCGCCCGCAGCGGCCCCTCCCCGGCGATCACCAGGAGCGGCACGGGGTCGAGCGAGCGCCACGCGCGCGAGGCGTCGAGCAGGGTGTCGTATCCGCGGTGCCGGTCGAGGGAACCGACGGCCATGAGCAACGGGCGGTCGGTGGCGCCGAGTTCGGCCCGCGCCTTGTGGCGGAGCCGGTCGGGGTCCCCGTACTCGACGGCCTTGCGTGGCGTCGGGAACGCGACGGCCGCGAGCCGGGCGTCCCGCGCCCCGCGCCTGCGGGCGCGGTCCACGAGGTCGGACGAGGAGCCCAGCACCACCGCCGCGGCCCTGGCGACCCGCCGCTCCAGCAGCCGCAGCAGATGCGCCCGCGCGCCCTCCGCGTGCGAACGGGTGTGCCAGGTGACGACGAGCGGGGTGCGCCGCCCGCTGAGCGCGAGCGCGGCCCGCAGCGCGGCGTGCAGCCCGTGCGCGTGCACGAGGTCGGCGTCCGCGCAGGCCACCCGCAGCGCGGCCACGGCGGCCGGATCACTGCTGCGCGGCACGGGAAAGTGCTGGGCGCCGACGCCACTGAACCCGTACTCGAGGTCGGCCTCGGCGGGTGCACACACGGTGACCCGCACCCCCCGGGCGACGAGCCCCGAAGCCAGCGACCGCACATGCGCGCTGCTGCCCGCGCTTCCGCCGCCGAGCACCTGCACGGTGCGCAGCGGCGACTGACCGTGCGGTGAGTGGCTGCTCACGTGGCTCACGTGGCCGGGGCTCCTGGTTCGGCGTCGGACGGGCACGGAGAACGTACAGAGGGAAAGGCAGAGGGGGGTGTACCGCACGTCGTGCTCCGCGTACTACGCCAAGGATGCCAGGCCGTACGGGTGTTCCGGGACCGCCATAGGAGCAAGCCTCGCGGCGCAGCGCCCAACTCGACGACAGCTGTCACCCACAAGAGTGACAAGTCGCGTGTCTTCGCGACGGATTGTCCTTCGCTGGATGCGCGACAGGGTGTCCGCCCCTCACCCCAGCGGTCGCGCGACCGCCTCGCCGACCTTGTCCCCGTACACGGTCGCAGCCACCAGCGCCGCGGCATGGGCGAGGAGCCCGGCCCGCCCGTTGCCCGCGACGATCGCGCAGCCCAGCGCGGCGCCGAGCGCATGGGCCCCGGTATCGCCGATCATCGCGCGCTCACCGAGGTCGTCGGGGAACACGGCCGCCGCCGCACCCGTCGCCGCGGCCGACAGCCGCCCGGCGGGCCCGCCCCGCAGCAACCCCGGGGCCCCCAGCGCGAGCACCGCACCGGCGGCCCGCCCCGGCCGGACATCCACGAGGTTGACGAAGTGCGCGCTCCCGGCGATCACGACCCCCGCGAGCAGCTTGTCCACAGGCCGCTCCTTGAGCAGCGCCCCCGCCACCAGCCCCGCGGCCGAGATTCCGAACAGCTTGACCGCCCCACTGGTCACCTCCGCGTGCTTCAGCGCCCCCAGATGCGCCCGGAACCCCCGGCGGGGGTCCCCCGCCCCGACCACGTCGTCGTACGCGCCGCACACCCCGGCGGCCAGGACCGCGGCCCCGGCGCCACGGTGGACGCGCGCGGCCGCGAGCGCCGCTCCGAGGGCGGTGGCGGGGCCGGCGTACAACTCGACCGTGCGCCCGGCGTAGTTCGTGCGCTGCCAGCGCTCCGGGCCGCCCGGGGTCTTGGAGCGCAGGCCCGCGAGGGTGGCGCGGGTGACGGCGACTGCGGTACCGAAGCTGGTGATCATGCGACAACTCCAGGGGCCCGCGGAGCGGGCCGGTTCGGGGGGCGGGCCGGGGCGGCAAAAGGGGTGGGCGGGGAACGCGCCGCGGAGCGGCGAAGAGAAGACCGCGGAGCGGTCGGGGCGCCCGTCGCGGAGCGACGCAAAAAGCCGGCCCCCGCCCGCAGACGGAACTACACGTCACCCCGAGCCGTGGCCAACAACTCCTCCGCATGCGCCCGGGCCGTCTCCGAGTCCTCCTGCCCCGCCAGCATCCGGGACAGCTCCCGAACCCGCTCCTCCCCCTCGAGCACCTTCACCCCGGAGCGCGTCACAGACCCGTCGTTGGTCTTCTCGACCAGCAGCTGCCGGTCGGCGAACGCGGCGACCTGCGGCAGATGAGTCACCACGACGACCTGCGCGCTCTTGGCGAGCTTGGCCAACCGCCGCCCGATCTCGACCGCGGCCTTGCCACCCACACCGGCGTCGACCTCGTCGAAGAGATACGTCGGCACCGGGTCGGTCCCCGCGAAGACGACCTCCACCGCGAGCATCACGCGTGAGAGCTCACCACCGGAGGCCCCCTTGGCGATGGGCCGCGGCGGCGCCCCGGGATGCGGGGCGAGCAGCAGCTCGACCTCGTCCACACCCGCGGACCCGTACGCCACGGTGCGCCCGCCGAGCTCCACGCCCTCGGGGTCGTCGGTCTGCCGGATCTCGAACGACACGCGCGCGTGCGGCATGGCGAGCGAGGCCAGCTCGGCGGTCACGGCGGCGGCGAACCGTTCGGCGGCCTCGGTCCTGGCGTCCGTCAGCGCCTGCGCAAGCCCGCCCAGTTCGGCCCGCAGCGCGTCCCGCTCGCCGGCCAGCTCGTCGATCCGCTCGTCGTCGCCGTCGAGTTCGAGGAGCCTCGCGGCGCCCTGCTCGGCCCACGCGAGTACGGCGTCGATGTCCTCGCCGTACTTCCGGGTCAGCTGGGTGAGCGCGGCGCGGCGCTCCTCCACGGCCGCGAGCCGCAGGGGATCGGCGTCGAGGTCGTCGGCGTACCCGGCCAGCTCCCCCGCCACGTCGCGCAGCAGGATGTTGATCTCCCCGATCCGCCCGGACAGCCCGGCGAGCGCGGCGTCGTGCGACCGTACGGCCTCCAGGGCCCGGTGCGCGCCCGCGACGAGCGTCGCCGCGTCGATGCCCTCGGGGTCCTCGGGATTGCCCGCGAGCGCGGCGTGGGCGGCCGTGGCGGCGGACGCGAGCGCCTCCGCGTGCCCGAGCCGCTCCGCCTCCGCCGACAGTTCCACGTCCTCGCCCGCGCGCGGCTCGACCGCCGCGATCTCCTCGAGTCCGAAGCGCAGCAGGTCGGCTTCCTGGGCCCGCTCACGGGCGCGTGTGGTGATCTCGTCCAGCTCGGCCGAGATGGCCCGCAGTCGCCGATAGGCCCCCGCGTACTTGGCGAGCGGCACGGCGACCGCGTCCCCGGCGTACCGGTCGAGCGCCTGTCGCTGCCGGGACAGTTTGAGCAGCCCCTGCTGGTCGGTCTGCCCGTGCACGGCCACCAGTTCGTCGGCCAGCTCGGCGAGCACGCCCACCGGGACGGAACGGCCGCCCAGGTGCGCCCGTGAGCGTCCCTCGGCCGAAACGGTACGGCTGATCAGCAGCGCGCCGTCGTCGAGCTCGGCGCCCGCCTCCTCGGCCCGTACGATCGCCGTACCGCCGGCGGGTACGGTGATCCGCCCCTCCACGACGGCGTTCTTGGCGCCGATCCGTACGAGGGCGGGGTCCGCGCGCCCGCCGAGCAGCAGCCCGAGGCTGGTGACCACCATCGTCTTGCCCGCACCGGTCTCACCGGTCACGGCGGTGAAGCCTGGCGACAGCTCGACGACCGCGTCGTCGATGACTCCGAGCGACCGTATCCGCATCTCCTCCAACACGGACACGACCTTACGAGGTCCAGCCACGGATGTGCGACGGCCCCCGCCCCGCGGCCGCGAACCCGCAGGTGACAAGCACCTACAAACGGTGCCTTGTCACCCACGGGAGTGGACCTGACGGGAGTGTCAGTGCGGCGCCCCGCGCCACCCGGACACCGGCAGCGCGAACTTGGCCACCAGCCGGTCGGTGAACGAGGCGTGGTGCAGTCGAGCCAGCCGCACCGGCACGGCACCCCGCCGTACCTCCACCCGCGCCCCCGGCGGCAGCTCCACCGTCCGCCGCCCGTCGCACCACAGCACCCCCGGCGGAATGTGCGGCAGCACCTCCACCGCGAGCACCGAGTTCGGTGAGGTCACCATCGGCTTGGCGAACAGCGCGTGCGCGCTGATCGGCACCATGAGCAGTGCCTCGACCTCGGGCCAGACGACGGGTCCGCCGGCGGAGAAGGCGTACGCCGTGGACCCGGTCGGGGTCGCGCAGACGATGCCGTCACAGCCGAAGCCGGTGACCGGCCGTCCGTCGATCTCCAGGATGACCTCGAGGAGCTTCTCGGCGGAGACCTTCTGCACGGCGGCCTCGTTGAGCGCCCAGTCGGTGTGCACGATGTCGCCGTTCTGGTGGACGACGACGTCGACGGTCATGCGTTCCTCGACCTCGTACGCCTTGGTCACCACCCGGTCGACGACCTTGTCGAGGTCGTCACGCTCGGCCTCCGCCAGGAAGCCGACGCTGCCGAGGTTGACGCCGAGCATCGGCACGCCGGAGGCGCGGGCGAACTCGGCGCCGCGCAGCAGTGTGCCGTCACCGCCGAGCACGATCAGCAGTTCGCATCCGTCAAGGCACTGCGGAGTGGCTTCCTTCACCAGCTCCACCTCGGGCGGCAGCGGCAGATCGGCCGCCTCCGCCTCCAGCACGCGCACCCCGATCCCGGAGCGCAGCAGCCCCTGGACCACGAGTTCGGCGCTGCGGATCGCAGCGGGCCGCCCGGTGTGGGCCAGCAGGAAAACAGTACGAGCTCGGGTCTGTGTCAACGCGGCCCCTCCGCCACTGCACGGTCAACGTCGGCCGGGTCGAGTTCGGGTGCCCCGGCACGCAGCCACAGAAAGTACTCGACATTGCCCGAGGGCCCGGGCAGCGGACTCGCGGTCACGCCCTTCACCCCGAGCCCCAGCTCCGCGGCCCGCCGGGCCACTCCGCGCACCGCCTCGGCGCGCAGTTCCGGACTGCGTACGACTCCACCACTCCCCAGCCGTTCCTTCCCCACCTCGAACTGCGGCTTGACCATCATCACCAGATCGGCGTCGGGCGCCGCGCACCGCACGAGGGCGGGCAGCACCAGGCCGAGCGGGATGAAGGACAGATCCCCGACAACAAGATCCACGGGCTCCCCATCGATCGCCTCCAACGTCAACTCGCGTACGTTCGTACGGTCCTTGACGGTGACGCGTTCATCGCTCTGCAGAGACCAGGCGAGTTGACCGTAGCCGACGTCGACGGCGACGACATGGGAGGCACCCGCGCGCAGCAGTACGTCGGTGAAGCCTCCGGTGGACGCTCCTGCGTCCAGCGCCCGCCGCCCCTCGACCTTCAGTCCCTGGGGTACGAAGGCCGCCAGGGCGCCCGCGAGCTTGTGCCCGCCGCGTGAGACGTAGTCGGGGTCGCTGTCGTCCTGGGTGACCACGATCGCGGCCGCGGTCTCCACCTGGGTGGCGGGTTTGGTCGCGAGGGTCTTGCCGACGCTCACCCGGCCGGCGGCGATCAGCTGGCTGGCGTGCTCGCGCGAGCGGGCGAGCTTGCGGCGGACCAGCTCGGCGTCGAGGCGGCGGCGTGCCACTCCTGCCACGTTGGGTTCAGCTCCTGCGGTCGTACGGCGTAGGGGGCGCCGGAGGTCCCGGGCGGGCGTCGAGCGCGGTGAGCGCGTCGCGCAGCCCCCTGTGTACATCCTCGTACACCTCGACATGTCCGTCCGTGGCGAGGTGGTCGGCGTCGCCCAGCCGGTCGAGCTGGGCGTCGACCTCGGCGTTCCCGGTGGGGGTGCGGTCCACGTCCAGCGGGGCCGGGGCGGCGGGGTCGTACTCGAGTTCGGGTTCGACCTCGACCGGAACCTCCGGCTCCGGCATCGCTCCCTGCGGGGTCCCGGCCTCCGACACTGACTCGTTCATGCCCCGACGCTACCCCGAAGCACTGCGGTACCGTCGACCGCGATGGCCACGATTGAGGAGTGCCGCAGCGCACTCGACAAGCTCTCGGACAACATGGCGGGCGCGGACGGGAACGTACGCGAGGCGGCGGCGCTGGACCGCTCGCTCAGCTGCCGCATCACCGACCTCGACATCACCTTCGTCGGTCGTCTCAAGGACGGCCGGATCGAGGTGCTCGACACCCTCCAGGGCCCACCCGTCGAGAAGGCCCAGATCAGACTCGCCATGTCCGGCGACGATCTGGTCGCCATGGTCGACGGGCAGCTGAACTTCGCGAAGGCCTGGGGCTCGGGCAGGGTGCGGCTGGAGGCGGCCCTGCTCGACCTGTTCCGCCTCAGGAAGCTTCTTTAGCGGCTCCGGCGGCAGCGGCTCCGGCGGCCACCTTCACGCGGGCCTTGCGTGCCGCGGGCACCACCAGCGGCGTCCCGGTCTCCGGGTCGTCGATCACCTGGCAGCGCAGCCCGAAGACCTCCTCGACCAGTTCGGCCGTGACGATGTCGTTCGGCGCGCCCTCGGCGACGACCCGGCCCTCGCGCAGGGCGACGAGGTGGGTGGCGTACCGGGCCGCGTGATTGAGGTCGTGCAGGACGGCGACCAGGGTGCGCCCCTGCTCCTCGTGGAGTTCGGCGCACAGATCGAGCACGTCGATCTGGTGCTGGATGTCCAGGTAGGTCGTCGGCTCGTCGAGCAGCAGCAGCGGAGTCTGCTGGGCGAGTGCCATCGCGATCCACACGCGCTGCCGCTGGCCGCCGGACAGTTCGTCGACATAGCGATCTGCCAGTTCGGCGACGCCGGTCGAGGCCATCGACTCCTGTACGACCCGCTCGTCCTCCGTCGACCACTGGCGCAGCAGGCCCTGGTGCGGATAGCGGCCCCGGCCGACCAGGTCACCGACCGTGATCCCGTCCGGCGCGATCGACGACTGCGGCAGCAGCCCGAGCGTCCTGGCCACCTTCTTCGCGGGCATCGACTGGATGACCTGCCCATCGAGCAGCACCCGTCCCTCGGAGGGCTTGAGCATCCGCGACAGGGCGCGCAGCAGCGTGGACTTGCCGCAGGCGTTCGGGCCGGCGATCACGGTGAAGGAGTTGTCGGGGATCTCCACCGACAGCTTCTCCGCGATGACGCGCTGGTCGTAGCCGAGGGTGACGTTGTCGGCGGACAGGCGGTTCACAGTGCTCCTTTGAGTGTTCTCGTTCGCCTGGGTGTTCTCGTTCGCCTGGGTGTCCCTGTTCACCGCGGCGCTCATATCCGGCCCGCCTTGCGCTCGGTGACCAGCAGCCACAGCAGATAGATCCCGCCCAGGACCCCCGTCACGACGCCGACGGGCAGCTGGTCGGCGCCGAAGGCCCGCTGCGAGGCCCAGTCCGCGACGATCAGCAGGGTCGCGCCCATGCACATCGACGGCACCAGGTTCGGGCCCGGCGAGCGGGTCAGCCGCCGGGCGAGCTGCGGTGAGGTGAGCGCCACGAAGCCGACCGGGCCCGCGGCGGCGGTGGCACCGGCGGTGAGGAGCACGGCGGCCAGCATCAGCAGGAGTCGTACGCGCTCGACGCGCACTCCGAGGGCGTACGACACGTCGTCGCCCATCTCCATCATGCGCAGCCCGCGCGCGTTGCCGAGGACGAGCGGGACGAGGACGGCGCACAGGGCGAGCAGCGGCCAGACCTGGGTCCAGTCACGCCCGTTGAGGGAGCCGGTCATCCAGACGACCGCACGGGCCGCGTCGACGATGTCCGCCTTGGTCAGCAGATAGCCGTTGACCGCCGTGACGATCGCGGAGACCCCGATACCGACCAGGACCAGTCGGTATCCGTGCACGCCCCGCTTCCAGGCGAGCAGATAGATCGCGAGCCCGGTCACCAGGCCGCCGACGAGCGCTCCCAGCGCGACCTGGTTCGCGCTGCCCGAGAACAGCACGATCATGATGAGCGCCCCGGCCGTCGAACCCTGGCCGAGGCCGAGGACGTCCGGGCTGCCCAGCGGGTTGCGGGAGATGGACTGGAACAGCGCCCCGCCGAGCCCGAGCGAGGCCCCGACCAGCAGGCCGACGAGCACCCGCGGCAGCCGCAGGTCGTTGACGATGAACTCCTGGCCCGCGTTCCCGTTGCCGACGAGCGTCTTGAGGACGTCGGCGGCCGGGATCGGGAAGTCGCCGGTGCCGATCAGCACCACGCTCGCGGCGAGCGCGGCCACCAGCAGCAGTACGACGACGGTGAACGCCCGGACGTCGAGCCGGACGGAGAGACCGCCGCGCGTCCGCACGGCTCGGGTACGTGTGGTCGTCACAGCTGGGCCGTCCTCCGCCGTCGTACGAGATGGATGAAGACCGGCCCGCCGAGGACCGCGGTGACGATGCCGACCTGCAGCTCCGCGGGTCGCGCGACCATCCGCCCCACGACGTCGGCGCCGAGGAGCAGCACGGGCGACAGCACGGTCGCGTACGGCAGGATCCAGCGCAGGTCGGGCCCGGTGAAGGAGCGGACCACGTGCGGGACCATGAGCCCGACGAAGACGATCGGCCCGCAGGCGGCGGTCGCGGCGCCGCACAGCACGGTGGCGGCGGCCATGGACAGCGCCCGGGTGCGGTTCAGGTCGGCGCCGAGCGCGCGGGCGGTGTCGTCGCCCATGGCTATGGCGTTCAGGGGCCGGGCGAGCGCCAGCGCGACGACCGTGCCGACCACCAGGAAGGGCAGCACCTGCCTGATGGTCGAGTCGGTGGCCGAGGCCAGCGAACCCACCGTCCAGAAGCGCATCTTGCCGAGCGCCGCGTCGTCCATGATCATCACGGCCTGCAGATAGCCGTAGAGCGCGGCGCTGATCGCCGTGCCGGCGAGCGCGAGCCGCACCGGGGTGGCGCCGCGGCTGCCGCCCAGGAACCAGACCAGCGCCCCGACCGCGGCCGCACCGAAGAACGCGAACCACACATAGCCGCTCAGGCTCGTGACACCGAAGTAGGTGATGGCGGTGACGACCGCGGCGGACGCGCCCGCGTTGATGCCGAGCAGTCCGGGGTCGGCCAGCGGATTGCGGGTGAGCGCCTGCAGGACGGCACCCGACAGTCCGAGCGCCGCGCCGACGAGCAGCCCGAGGACGGTACGCGAGATCCGGTCGTCCACCACGACGTCGGAGTACGTCCCCGTGCCGTGGAACAGGCCGTGCCAGACCTGGTCCAGCGGCAGCGCTTTCGCACCGATCGCGATACTCGCCAACGCGACGAGCACCAGGAGGCCCAGGGACGCGAGGAGCCCGACGGCGCGTATCGCCTGACGGCTCGGGGGCGCGGGGGCGGTCTCCGCGCGCTGTTCGGGGGGACTGTCGACCAACACGTGGTTAGGTTAGCCTACCCTCGCTCACGCTTCGATCCCGGGTGACTACGCCCCACCACCGACGAGTCCCCAGGGCCTTCAGAGCCCCAGACGCGCCAGCGCCTTCCCCCCGTCCAGCTCGCACGTCCCGGCCCCCGCGGCCGTCCACGCCGCCGTGCACAGCGCCCGCAGCCCGTCGAGCGCCTCACCGTCGCCCGCGAGTTCCAAACGCTCGCTCCCGGCCCGCGCCGTCCAGCCGCCGCAGCGGAACCCGTCGCCCTCCTCCACGACCTCCGGCTGCCCGGTGAGCAGCCCGCGCAGATCGGCGTCCACATACGTCGGCCGGTGCTGCGGCGGGGCGGCGAGGAGCTGCGCGCCGTCCGTCACCCCGGTGAGCACGAGCAACGAGTCCACCTCGCCGTTGAACGCGCCCTCGATGTCCGTGTCCAGCCGGTCGCCGACCACCAGCGGCCGCTTCGCCCCGGTCCGCAGGATCGTCTCGCGGTGCATCGGGGGCAACGGCTTGCCCGCCACCTGCGGCTCGGCGCCCGTGGCGATGCGTACGACCTCCACCGCGGCCCCGTTCCCGGGCGCGATCCCCCGCGCGCTCGGGATCGTCAGGTCGGTGTTGGACGCGAACCACGGCACCCCGCGCGCGACGGCGTAGGACGCCTCCGCGAAGCGCCCCCAGGGCAGGTCGGGACCGCCGAACCCCTGGACGACCGCCGCCGGGTCGTCGTCCGCCGACTCGACCGGCTCGAGCCCGCGCTCGCGCAGCGCGACCCGCAGTCCCTCGCCGCCGATCACCAGGACGCGCGCACCGGCGGGCACCTGCTCGCTGATCAGCCGCGCCACGGCCTGCGCCGAGGTGATGACGTCATCGGCGTCCGTCGGTATACCGAGCTCACTCAGATGCTCCGCCACCGCATCGGGCGTACGCAGCGCATTGTTCGTGACATACGCGAGGTGCATCCCTCCCGAACGGGCCGTGCCCAGTGATGCCACGGCGTTCGCGATCGCGTTGCCGCCCGCGTACACCACGCCGTCGAGGTCGAGCAGAGCCGTGTCGTAGGCCTCATTCAGCGCCTGATCACTGGCCTCGGGCCGGGTCCTGGCGGTCTGGCTCATTACGCATCGCTCCTCGTTCGATCTCTTTCCCCCGATCATCCCGCACAGCGTCTGCACACTTACGATGCCTCAATGAACTATGCAGGTCCCGCGGAGGAAACCCCGGCGCGCAGCGGCCTCGAACTGACCCCGTTCCGGGGCCTGCGCTACGACCCCGACCGGGTCGGCAGCCTCGCCGCCGTGACATCTCCGCCGTACGACGTCATCGTCCGGCCGGACGGTCTGCTCCACCTCGAGTCCGCCGACCCGCACAACATCGTCAGGCTGATCCTCCCCCAGGACACGACCCCGACGGCCCGCAACCGCCAGGCGGCGGACACCCTGCACGACTGGGTGTCCGAAGGCGTCCTGGCCGCCGACCCCGAGCCGGGCCTGTACGTCTACGAGCAGCACGACGACGGCATGCTGCAACGCGGCATCATCGGCGCCCTGCGCCTGTCGGAGCCGTCCGCCGGCGTCGTCCTCCCGCACGAGGACGTCATGCCGCACATCATCGCGGACCGCGCGGCCCTGATGCGTGCCACCTCGGCCAACCTCGAACCGCTGCTGCTGACCTACCGCGGCAACGGCTCCCGGGTCGGCACGGCCGCCGTCATCGAGCGCACCGCGGAAGGCGACCCGCTGCTCTCGACGACCACGGAGGACGGTTTCAGTCACCGTCTGTGGGCGATCACCGACCCGGCGGACCTGGCCGAGATCCAGACGGATCTCGGCCGGCACCAGGCTCTGATCGCGGACGGCCACCACCGCTGGGCGACGTACCTGCGGCTACGCGCCGAGCACCCCTCACCCAGCCCCTGGGACTACGGCCTCGTGCTCCTGGTGGACACCGCGCGCTACCCGCTCCGGGTCCGCGCGATCCACCGCCTGCTGCACAATCTGCCGGTCGCGGAGGCGCTGACCGCCCTCACGGACTCGTTCCGTGTACGTCACCTCGACGTACCGCTCCCCGAGGCCCTGGAGGCCCTCGCCGCGGCCGCCGCCGAGGGCAACGCCTTCCTCCTCGCGGGCGACGGCTCCTTCCACCTGGTCGACCGCCCCTCCCCGGGCCTCCTCGCCCGTACGGTCCCGGCGGACCGCCCCGAGGCCTGGCGCACGCTGGACGCGACCGTCCTGCACGCCACACTCCTGGCCCACATCTGGGGCATCCCCGAGGACTCGCCCGCCCACATCGCGTACATCCACGACACGGCCGCCACGGTGGACAAGGCGGAGCGCGACGGCGGCACGGCCGTCCTGATGCATCCGGTCCGCGAGGAGGTCGTACGCGACCTCGCCCGCCAGGGCGTCACGATGCCCCGCAAGTCGACGTCGTTCGGCCCGAAGCCGGCGTCGGGGCTGGTACTGCGGGCGCTGCCCCTCTGAGGCACCCAGGCGAGGCACTCAGGCGAAATCAGGGCCTGAAACGACACGGGCGGCGGGATCCCTTCCGGAATCCCGCCGCCCGTGTCCTACGACAACCGCTGTACGTCAGCCCCGCGGAGCTTCGTCATCGTCGTCGGCCTCGACGACCGGCTTGGTCCGCTCGGCCTCGACGATGTCGTCCTTATCGTCGTCCTCATCGTCGACCTCGGTCTCGACCTCGGTGTCGGGGTCGGTGTCGGCCTCCGCGTCAGTCGCGGTCTCGCTCTCGTCCTCAGCTTCGTCCTCAGCCTCGGCTTCGGGCGCGACCTCGTCCTCGTCCTCGTCCTCGACGAGCGCGTCGACGAACTCGACGCCGTCCAACTCGGCGAGCCGGTCGGAGGCGTCCGTGCTGCCGTCCTTGTCGGACTCGACGGCCTTCGCGAACCACTCGCGCGCCTCGTCCTCACGACCGGCGGCCAGCAGCGCGTCGGCGTAGGCGTAACGCAGCCGCGCCGTCCAGGGCTGTACGGAGTTCGAGGCGAGCTCCGGGCTCTGGAGCGTCACGATGGCGGCGTCGAGCTGCCCGATGTCGCGCCGGGCACCGGCCGCCACGAGCCGCATCTCGACCTGACCGGCCTTGTCCAGCTTGTGCACCTCGGGCGCACCCGCCATGTCCAGCGCCTTCTCGGGCCGGCCCAGGCCGCGCTCGCAGTCCGCCATGACGGGCCACAGGTCCACGTTCCCGGTCATACGGCGTGCCGCCCGGAACTCCGCGAGCGCCTCGCTGTACTTCTGGTTGGCGTACGCGGCGAACCCGGCCGCCTCGCGTACGGCGGCCACGCGCGACGCCAGCCGCAGGGCGATCTTCGAGTACGCGTACGCGCCCTCGGGGTCCTCGTCGATGAGGCGGGCGACCATCACCAGGTTCCTGGAGACGTCCTCCGCGAGCCCCTTCGGCAGGCTCTGGAGCTCCTGCCGTACGTCCGCGTCGATCTCCTCGCCCGTGACGTCATCGGGGATCGGCAGCCGCTTGATCGGCTCACGGTCCCGGTCGCGCTCGTCGCGGCCACGGAAGCCGCCGCCGCGCCGGTCGTCGCCCCGACGGTCGTCACGGCCCCGGAAGCCACCGGTGCCGCCGGTGCCACCGGGACGGCCACCCCGGTCGTCACGACGGGGGCCACCACGTCCACGGTCGTCGCGACCTCGGTCGTCGCGGGCGCGGAAACCGCCGCCGCCACGGGTGTCGTCGCGACGGTCATCGCGACGATCGTCCCGCCTGTCGTCGCGACGGAAGGCGGGACGGTCGCCCTCACGCCGGTCGTCCCGACGGTCATCACGGCGGTCATCACGACGGAAGTCACTGCGGTCGTCGCGCCGGAAGCCGCCGCCACCGGCACCGCGGTTGTCGTCCCGGCGGAAGCCACCGCGGTCACCGCTGTCGCGACGGTCGTCGCGCCGGAAGTCACTGCGATCATCACGGCGGAAGCCGCCACGATCGCCGCTGTCACGACGGTCATCGCGGCGGAAGCCGCCGCGGTCGTCGTCACGACGGGGACCGCTGCTGGGGCGGTCGTCACGGCGCGGGCCACTGCTGGGTCGGTCGTCACGACGGAACGCGGGACGGTCCCCTTCGCGACGGAACCCGCCACGGTCGTCGCCCCGACGGTCATCGCGGCGGAAGCCGCCGCGGTCGTCGTCACGGCGGGGACCGCTGCTGGGGCGGTCGTCACGGCGCGGGCCGCTGCTGGGTCGGTCGTCACGACGGAAACCACCGCGGTCGTCACCCCGGCGATCGTCACGCCGGTCGTCCCGACGGTCATCGCGGCGGAAGTCACCGCGGTCGTCGCGCCGGAAGCCGCCGCCACCGCCACTGCGGTTGTCGTCCCGACGGAACCCACCGCGGTCGTCATCACGACGGGGACCACTGCTGGGGCGGTCGTCACGGCGCGGGCCACTGCTGGGTCGGTCGTCACGACGGAACGCGGGACGGTCACCGTCCCGACGGACCCCACCACGGTCACGGTCGTCGCGACGCGGACCGCTGGTGGGTCGGTCGTCACGGCGGAACGGCGGGCGCCCGCCCCGGTCGCCCTCACGCCGGTCGTCACGGCCACGGAAACCGCCACCGCCACGGCTGTCATCACGCCGGCTGTCGTCACGACGGTTGTCATCGCGCCGGAAGCCGCCGCCACCGCCACCCCGGTTGTCGTCCCGACGGAACCCACCGCGGTCGTCATCACGACGGGGACCGCTGGTGGGTCGGTCGTCACGACGGTCGTTGTCGCGGCGCGGACCTCCGCGGTAACCGCCGCGGTCACCACTGTCCCGGCGGCGCTGATCGCGCTCCGGTCGCTCGTCGGGAGAGTTGGTGGACATGGGTGACTCCTGTCATCGGTACCGCAAGTCATTCTCGCGCAGCCGGGTACCCGGCGCGCTTCGGAAAAGCAAAAAAGGACCTCTGGTCCCAGCGAGTCGCTGGGACCAGAGGTCCTCCAAAGATTGTTCGGCGGCGTCCTACTCTCCCACAGGGTCCCCCCTGCAGTACCATCGGCGCTGTGAGGCTTAGCTTCCGGGTTCGGAATGTAACCGGGCGTTTCCCTCACGCTATGACCACCGAAACCCTTTCAGACACCCCGCAATAAAGTGGGGTCTTGAACGGGCAGCGAACAAGCACACTATTCAATTGATTAGTGGAACTGTTCAGCCAGCACAACCGTTCGTTGTCTGGGAACTACACAGTGGACGCGAGCAACTGAGGACAAGCCCTCGGCCTATTAGTACCGGTCACCTCCAGCGGTTACCCGCCTTCCAGATCCGGCCTATCAACCCAGTCGTCTACTGGGAGCCTTAACCCCTCAAAGGGGGTGGGAATACTCATCTCGAAGCAGGCTTCCCGCTTAGATGCTTTCAGCGGTTATCCCTCCCGAACGTAGCCAACCAGCCATGCCCTTGGCAGGACAACTGGCACACCAGAGGTTCGTCCGTCCCGGTCCTCTCGTACTAGGGACAGCCCTTCTCAATATTCCTACGCGCGCAGCGGATAGGGACCGAACTGTCTCACGACGTTCTAAACCCAGCTCGCGTACCGCTTTAATGGGCGAACAGCCCAACCCTTGGGACCGACTCCAGCCCCAGGATGCGACGAGCCGACATCGAGGTGCCAAACCATCCCGTCGATATGGACTC
This sequence comes from Streptomyces sp. RLB3-17, assembly GCF_007113425.2. Classification (NCBI taxonomy): domain Bacteria; kingdom Bacillati; phylum Actinomycetota; class Actinomycetes; order Kitasatosporales; family Streptomycetaceae; genus Streptomyces; species Streptomyces sp. RLB3-17. Next base: position 3,100,989 of record NZ_CP041610.2, read on the forward strand.
TTGGGGAAGATCAGCCTGTTATCCCCGGGGTACCTTTTATCCGTTGAGCGACGGCGCTTCCACAAGCCACCGCCGGATCACTAGTCCCGACTTTCGTCCCTGCTCGACCCGTCGGTCTCACAGTCAAGCTCCCTTGTGCACTTACACTCAACACCTGATTACCAACCAGGCTGAGGGAACCTTTGGGCGCCTCCGTTACTCTTTAGGAGGCAACCGCCCCAGTTAAACTACCCATCAGACACTGTCCCTGATCCGGATCACGGACCCAGGTTAGACATCCAGCACGACCAGAGTGGTATTTCAACGACGACTCCACAACAGCTGGCGCTGCCGCTTCAAAGTCTCCCACCTATCCTACACAAGCCGAACCGAACACCAATATCAAACTGTAGTAAAGGTCCCGGGGTCTTTCCGTCCTGCTGCGCGAAACGAGCATCTTTACTCGTAGTGCAATTTCACCGGGCCTATGGTTGAGACAGTCGAGAAGTCGTTACGCCATTCGTGCAGGTCGGAACTTACCCGACAAGGAATTTCGCTACCTTAGGATGGTTATAGTTACCACCGCCGTTTACTGGCGCTTAAGTTCTCAGCTTCGCCACCCCGAAGAGTGACTAACCGGTCCCCTTAACGTTCCAGCACCGGGCAGGCGTCAGTCCGTATACATCGCCTTACGGCTTCGCACGGACCTGTGTTTTTAGTAAACAGTCGCTTCTCGCTGGTCTCTGCGGCCACCCCCAGCTCAGAGTGCAAGACTCATCACCGGTGATGGCCCCCCTTCTCCCGAAGTTACGGGGGCATTTTGCCGAGTTCCTTAACCATAGTTCACCCGAACGCCTCGGTATTCTCTACCTGACCACCTGAGTCGGTTTAGGGTACGGGCCGCCATGAAACTCGCTAGAGGCTTTTCTCGACAGCATAGGATCATCCACTTCACCACAATCGGCTCGGCATCAGGTCTCAGACTATGTGCCAGGCGGATTTACCTACCTGACGTCCTACACCCTTACCCCGGGACAACCACCGCCCGGGATGGACTACCTTCCTGCGTCACCCCATCACTCACCTACTGCAGGTCTGGTCCGTCGGCTCCACCACTCCCCTTTGCCCGAAGGCTCCGGGGCGGCTTCACGGACTTAGCATCGCCTGGTTCAATGTTTGACGCTTCACAGCGGGTACCGGAATATCAACCGGTTATCCATCGACTACGCCTGTCGGCCTCGCCTTAGGTCCCGACTTACCCTGGGCAGATCAGCTTGACCCAGGAACCCTTAGTCAATCGGCGCACACGTTTCTCACGTGTGTATCGCTACTCATGCCTGCATTCTCACTCGTGAACCGTCCACCACTGCCTTCCGGCGCGGCTTCACCCGGCACACGACGCTCCCCTACCCATCACAGCCGCCGTTGGGCGTATTGCTGCAATGACACGACTTCGGCGGTACGCTTGAGCCCCGCTACATTGTCGGCGCGGAATCACTAGACCAGTGAGCTATTACGCACTCTTTCAAGGGTGGCTGCTTCTAAGCCAACCTCCTGGTTGTCTCTGCGACTCCACATCCTTTCCCACTTAGCGTACGCTTAGGGGCCTTAGTCGATGCTCTGGGCTGTTTCCCTCTCGACCATGGAGCTTATCCCCCACAGTCTCACTGCCGCGCTCTCACTTACCGGCATTCGGAGTTTGGCTAAGGTCAGTAACCCGGTAGGGCCCATCGCCTATCCAGTGCTCTACCTCCGGCAAGAAACACACGACGCTGCACCTAAATGCATTTCGGGGAGAACCAGCTATCACGGAGTTTGATTGGCCTTTCACCCCTAACCACAGGTCATCCCCCAGGTTTTCAACCCTGGTGGGTTCGGTCCTCCACGACCTCTTACAGCCGCTTCAACCTGCCCATGGCTAGATCACTCCGCTTCGGGTCTTGAGCGCGCTACTAAATCGCCCTATTCGGACTCGCTTTCGCTACGGCTTCCCCACACGGGTTAACCTCGCAACACACCGCAAACTCGCAGGCTCATTCTTCAAAAGGCACGCAGTCACGAGGCAAGCACAAGTGCTTGCCCGACGCTCCCACGGCTTGTAGGCACACGGTTTCAGGTACTATTTCACTCCGCTCCCGCGGTACTTTTCACCATTCCCTCACGGTACTATCCGCTATCGGTCACCAGGGAATATTTAGGCTTAGCGGGTGGTCCCGCCAGATTCACACGGGATTTCTCGGGCCCCGTGCTACTTGGGTGTTTCTCAAACGAGCCGTTGACGTTTCGACTACGGGGGTCTTACCCTCTACGCCGGACCTTTCGCATGTCCTTCGCCTACATCAACGGTTTCTGACTCGTCTCACGGCCGGCAGACCGTGAAAGAGAAATCCCACAACCCCACATACGCAACCCCTGCCGGGTCTCACACGCATATGGTTTGGCCTCATCCAGTTTCGCTCGCCACTACTCCCGGAATCACGGTTGTTTTCTCTTCCTGCGGGTACTGAGATGTTTCACTTCCCCGCGTTCCCTCCACATACCCTATGTGTTCAGGTATGGGTGACAGCCCATGACGACTGCCGGGTTTCCCCATTCGGAAACCCCCGGATCAAAGCCTGGTTGACGACTCCCCGGGGACTATCGTGGCCTCCCACGTCCTTCATCGGTTCCTGGTGCCAAGGCATCCACCGTGCGCCCTTAAAAACTTGGCCACAGATGCTCGCGTCCACTGTGCAGTTCTCAAACAACGACCAACCACCCATCACCCCGAACCTTCCGGTTCGAGTGCACTGGGGCCGGCACTGAAGGCAGCCAATCGGCCATACCCTCAGACACCCAACAGCGTGCCCGGCACCCTCGCCGCTTCCCTCATTCGTTCCACGCCCCGAAGAGCAGTACTGGAAGGAGAAGACAGTCAAGTGCGCCGAATAATCAACGTTCCACCCATGAGCAACCACCGTCGAACGTGTGCCGACGTAATGGCCCTGGACCACCGGGCAAGCCCGGCAGCCTAGATGCTCCTTAGAAAGGAGGTGATCCAGCCGCACCTTCCGGTACGGCTACCTTGTTACGACTTCGTCCCAATCGCCAGTCCCACCTTCGACAGCTCCCTCCCACAAGGGGTTGGGCCACCGGCTTCGGGTGTTACCGACTTTCGTGACGTGACGGGCGGTGTGTACAAGGCCCGGGAACGTATTCACCGCAGCAATGCTGATCTGCGATTACTAGCAACTCCGACTTCATGGGGTCGAGTTGCAGACCCCAATCCGAACTGAGACAGGCTTTTTGAGATTCGCTCCGCCTCACGGCTTCGCAGCTCATTGTACCTGCCATTGTAGCACGTGTGCAGCCCAAGACATAAGGGGCATGATGACTTGACGTCGTCCCCACCTTCCTCCGAGTTGACCCCGGCAGTCTCCTGTGAGTCCCCATCACCCCGAAGGGCATGCTGGCAACACAGAACAAGGGTTGCGCTCGTTGCGGGACTTAACCCAACATCTCACGACACGAGCTGACGACAGCCATGCACCACCTGTACACCGACCACAAGGGGGGCACTATCTCTAATGCTTTCCGGTGTATGTCAAGCCTTGGTAAGGTTCTTCGCGTTGCGTCGAATTAAGCCACATGCTCCGCTGCTTGTGCGGGCCCCCGTCAATTCCTTTGAGTTTTAGCCTTGCGGCCGTACTCCCCAGGCGGGGAACTTAATGCGTTAGCTGCGGCACCGACGACGTGGAATGTCGCCAACACCTAGTTCCCACCGTTTACGGCGTGGACTACCAGGGTATCTAATCCTGTTCGCTCCCCACGCTTTCGCTCCTCAGCGTCAGTAATGGCCCAGAGATCCGCCTTCGCCACCGGTGTTCCTCCTGATATCTGCGCATTTCACCGCTACACCAGGAATTCCGATCTCCCCTACCACACTCTAGCTAGCCCGTATCGAATGCAGACCCGGGGTTAAGCCCCGGGCTTTCACACCCGACGTGACAAGCCGCCTACGAGCTCTTTACGCCCAATAATTCCGGACAACGCTTGCGCCCTACGTATTACCGCGGCTGCTGGCACGTAGTTAGCCGGCGCTTCTTCTGCAGGTACCGTCACTTTCGCTTCTTCCCTGCTGAAAGAGGTTTACAACCCGAAGGCCGTCATCCCTCACGCGGCGTCGCTGCATCAGGCTTTCGCCCATTGTGCAATATTCCCCACTGCTGCCTCCCGTAGGAGTCTGGGCCGTGTCTCAGTCCCAGTGTGGCCGGTCGCCCTCTCAGGCCGGCTACCCGTCGTCGCCTTGGTGAGCCACTACCTCACCAACAAGCTGATAGGCCGCGGGCTCATCCTTCACCGCCGGAGCTTTTAACCCACCCGGATGCCCGGGCAGGTGTTATCCGGTATTAGACCCCGTTTCCAGGGCTTGTCCCAGAGTGAAGGGCAGATTGCCCACGTGTTACTCACCCGTTCGCCACTAATCCACCCCGAAGGGCTTCATCGTTCGACTTGCATGTGTTAAGCACGCCGCCAGCGTTCGTCCTGAGCCAGGATCAAACTCTCCGTGAATGTTTTCCCGTAATCGGGACGACACCACGAGAGCGGAACCGAAGGGAGGAATAATCCCCTCGGTTCACAGCGTCCTCGCTGTGCGCCTACCGAGACCATGCCCGGCAGGACTTTTTCAAAGGAACCTCGCCCCGACCGATCGGCCGGAGACGGGGTATCAACATATCTGGCGTTGATTTTTGGCACGCTGTTGAGTTCTCAAGGAACGGACGCTTCCTTTGTACTCACCCTCTCGGGCTTTCCTCCGGGCGCTTCCCTTCGGTCCTGCTGTCTTGCTTTGTTCTTGCGTTTCCGACTCTATCAGACCGTTTCCCGATCCGATTTCCTCGGTGCTTTCCAGGTTTCCGCTTTCGCGTTTCCCTTTCCGGCGGTTCCGACTGTATCAGACTCTTTCGTGTCCGATTCCCTGCCGGAGAGGGATTCTGTCTTGCGGCTTTGAATGCTTTCGCTTCGCGGCCTTTCGACATTCACTACGCTAGCCGATTCCCTCGGCAACTCATAATCGAGTTCCGCGGGCTGCAATTCGGGCATGCAGGCACGCCGAATTGACCCCCGCTGAGGGGAAGTCGTAGGTAGTGGGTTGGCCACTTCCGGCTGCAGGCTGAACGCCGTACCCGGGTCAAGCGGCTCGGGCTACATTACGGACCCCCCAGGGACGCGTCAAGTTGAGCGACGGCGTGGCGTATGGGCCCGATAAGGGCTGACGGTGGGGTCGTTCGCGACCCAGAAGCGCCAGGGGTGGACGCCCCCGTCGCCGGCCACTCCCGTACGCGGACCATTGCGTACCTGGTCGGAGCGGACGGGGGTGCCCGTCAGAAGGGTCAGCGGGGAGCCCTCGGGGCCGCAGGCGTCGGCGCCGTCGAGGGCCCGGTCCACGCCGAGGGCCGTGGCCAGGCGTGCGGGCCCTTTGGCCAGTTCCTTGTCATTTCGGGCCGAGAGTCGACGTTTGCGAGCGAGTTCGGCGCCCTCGATGATCTCCCCGGCGCGGAGGAGGACCCCGCTCGGGTTGCCCTCGGGGCCACACACCAGGTTCATGCAGAACCACATGCCGTAGGTGAAGTAGACGTATACATGCCCAGGCGGACCGAACATCACGTCATTGCGGGCCGTGCGGCCGCGATAGGCGTGGGAGCCGGGGTCGTTCGGGCCGTCGTACGCCTCCACCTCCGTGAGACGGAGCTCGATCGGACCGTCCGGTGTCGTGCGCACGAGGACGCGCCCCAGCAGGTCGGGGGCGACCTCCAGTACGGGGCGGTCGAAGAAGTCCCGGGTGATGGGCGTACGGTCAGGGGCCGCGATCATGGCGTACGAGCGTAGTCCAGTGGCCCGGACGGATGCGGCCGGGTGGGGGACTGTGCCGTACGGGTCCGCACGAGTGCGTGTCCGTGCGGACCTGTGCGTGTCTACGGGTGGTCAGGGAGCGTCCTCCTTGTAAGGGTGAGGGCGCGGAACCGGCCGCGGTCGGATCGCGTTTGTAGGGATCAAGGATCCAGACGGATGTACGACGGAGCACAGGCGTTGCCTGGGGAGGAAGAAACATGGGGTTCAAGCGGCTGCTTGCGAGCCTGGGAGCCGGTGGGGCTTCGGTCGAGACGGTGCTGACCGAGGTCAACGTCGTTCCGGGTGGTGTCGTGCAGGGTGAGGTGCGGATCCAGGGCGGGTCCGTGAACCAGGCCATCGAGGGGCTGTCGGTCGGGCTCCAGGCCAAGGTCGAGGTCGAGGGGCACGACGACCAGGAGTACAAGCAGGACATCGAGTTCACCAAGCTGCGGCTCGGTGGGGCCTTCGAGCTGCAGGCCGGTGCCGTGCACGCCGTTCCCTTCGGGCTCGAGATCCCGTGGGAGACGCCGATCACCACGATCGACGGGCAGGCGCTGCGGGGTATGCACATCGGTGTGACCACCGAGCTGGAGATCGCGCGTGCCGTGGACTCCGGTGACCTGGACCCGATCAACGTGCACCCGCTGCCGGCGCAGCAGGCGATCCTGAACGCCTTCATCCAGCTGGGCTTCCGCTTCAAGAACGCGGACATGGAGCGCGGTCACATCCGGGGCACCCGGCAGAAGCTGCCGTTCTACCAGGAGATCGAGTTCTTCCCGCCGTCGCAGTACCGCGGGCTGAACCAGGTCGAGCTGAGCTTCGTCGCGGACGACCACGAGATGGACGTCATCCTGGAGATGGACAAGAAGCCGGGCCTCTTCAGTGAGGGCAGCGACTCCTACCGCTCCTTCCGGGTGGGGCTGCACGACTACCAGGGCACGGACTGGGCCGCGTACCTGAACCAGTGGCTTTCCGAGGTCGGCAGCAAGCGCAGCTGGTTCTAGGCTCGGGTCGAGAGATTCCACCGTTCAGGAGGTTCTGACGTGACCGAGCTCAAGAGGCCGCCGCTTCCCCATGACTTCCATCCGCCCGTTCCGGCCTTCACGGTCACCAGTGAGGACGTCGAGCCGGGCGGGGTACTGAAGGACGCTCAGGTCTATGCGGCCGGGAACACCTCGCCGCAGCTGAGCTGGGAGGGCTTCCCGCCGGAGACCAAGAGCTTCGCCGTGACCTGCTTCGATCCGGACGCCCCGACGGGGAGCGGGTTCTGGCACTGGGTGGTGTTCGACATTCCCGCTTCGGTGACGGAGCTGCCGACGGGTGCGGGCAGCGGCAAGTTCGAGGGGCTGCCGGAGGGTGCCGTTCAGGTGCGCAACGACTACGGGTCCAAGGACTTCGGTGGCGCCGCGCCGCCGGCCGGGGATCCTGCGCACCGGTATGTGTTCACGGTGTACGCCGTGGATCAGGAGAAGCTCGGTCCCGACGCGGAGGTGTCGCCGGCCGTCGTGGGATTCAATCTGCGGTTCCACACGCTGGCGCGCGCCCAGCTGATGGGAGAGTACGCGTCGCCCGCGTAAAGCGGTGAAGACTCACGTTCACTGAACGTTTGCCCGCCTCTGGTCTTGGAAGTGATCAGGGGCGGGCATTTTTATTGCGTTGTCCATCTCGGCGTGCCCGGCCAGAGTTGATCCAAGCCCGCCAGGGGGTGGGCCGGTGCGCACGGGAGGTGGGCTGGATGCGGGACACGCTGGTTCTGAACGCGAGCTTTGAGCCGCTGTCGACGGTGACGTTGAACCGAGCCGTCGTTCTGGTGCTGCAGGACAAGGCTGTCGTCGAGCAGGCCCACCCCGAACTGCGTATGCGCGGCGCCGCGCTGGACATACCCGTGCCCCGAGTCATAAGGCTGTGCAGGTATGTAAGGGTGCCTTTCCGAAGACAAGCGCCGTGGTCGAGGCGCGGTGTGCTGATACGCGACCGGCACAGGTGCGCGTACTGCGGAAGGCGGGCGACGACGGTCGACCACGTGGTGCCGCGCGCGCAGGGCGGTCGGGACTCCTGGCTGAACACGGTCGCGTCCTGCGCGGAGGACAATCACCGCAAGGCGGACCGGACTCCGGAGCAGGCGGGTATGCCGCTGCTGCGGCAGCCGTTCGAGCCGACGCCCGCGGACGCGATGCTGCTGGCGCTGGGCCGTGACGACCTCGACGCCCTCCCGGAATGGCTGGCCCAACCCGCGGCCTAGGCCCGGCAGTTCCTACGACGATGGGGCCCACCTCCGCCGAAAGGCAGGAGGTGGGCCCCATCGTCGTAGGGACCAGGACGTCAGTCGGTGACGGACGGCTTCTCGCGGCGCTCGGTGCCCGCGTTGCCCGAACCGCCGCCCATGGGGCCGAAGTTGCCCATGGCACCGCTCAGGCCCTTGAGGGCGTCGCCGATCTCGCTGGGCACGATCCAGAGCTTGTTGGCGTCGCCCTCGGCGATCTTGGGGAGCATCTGGAGGTACTGGTAGGCGAGGAGCTTCTGGTCGGCGTCGCCGGCGTGGATGGACTCGAAGACCGTACGGATGGCCTGGGCCTCGCCCTCGGCGCGCAGGGCGGCGGCTTTGGCCTCACCTTCGGCGCGCAGGATCGCGGACTGCTTCTCACCTTCGGCGGTGAGAATCTGCGACTGGCGGATGCCTTCGGCGGTGAGGATCGCGGCGCGCTTGTCACGGTCGGCGCGCATCTGCTTCTCCATCGAGTCCTGGATGGAGGTGGGCGGTTCGATCGCCTTGAGCTCGACGCGGTTGACGCGGATGCCCCACTTGCCGGTGGCCTCGTCGAGGACGCCGCGCAGGGCCGCGTTGATCTCCTCGCGGGAGGTGAGGGTCCGCTCCAGGTCCATGCCACCGATGATGTTGCGCAGGGTGGTGACGGTGAGCTGCTCGATCGCCTGGATGTAGCTGGCGACTTCGTAGGTGGCGGCGCGTGCGTCGGTGACCTGGTAGTAGATGACCGTGTCGATGTTGACCACCAGGTTGTCCTGGGTGATCACCGGCTGGGGCGGGAACGGCACGACCTGTTCACGCAGGTCGATGCGGTTGCGGATCGAGTCGATGAACGGGACCACGATGTTCAGGCCCGCGTTCAGGGTCCGTGTGTAGCGGCCGAAGCGCTCCACGATGGCCGCGCTGGCCTGTGGGATGACCTGGATGGTCTTGATCAGGGCGATGAATACCAACACCACCAGGATGATCAGGACGATGATGATTGGTGCCATCGATGCTCCCCGTACCCTTCTCCGCCTCGGTATGTCCGAAAGATCTTATGGTTGTTGAAGATCTTGCTCGACGAGTCTGACAGACCGTCGTCTGCCGCGTGGGGCGTTCGGTTCACTTGCGTCGCACGAGGTCACATCACAATCGCCGTGGCTCCTTCGATGTCCACGACGTCCACCTCCTGGCCCACTTCGTAGGCCTGTTGGGCGTCGAGGGCGCGCGCCGACCAGATCTCTCCGCCGAGTTTGATCCGGCCGTCGCCCGAACCGTCCACCCGTTCCAGGACGATGGCCTGTTTCCCCTTCAACGCCTCCACTCCGGTGGCGAGTTGGGGCCGCTGGGCGCGGTGCCGGGCCGCGACGGGTCGTACGACGGCGATGAGGGCGAACGAGACGACGGCGAAGACGAGTACCTGAAGGACGACATCGCCGCCGAGGCCCGCAGTCACCGCCGCCGCCGCGGCGCCGAGGGCGAGCATGCCGAACTCCGGCATCGCGGTCACCACGAGCGGGATGCCCAGCGCGGCCGCGCCGACGAGCCACCACACCCATGCGTTGATGTCGTTCACATGGTCATGGTAGGTCCGCGGGCCGGGCGCGGACAGGGCGCAGATCGGTGGAGAAGGGGCTCGTACCGGGTGTTCAGGACATCGGCAGGCCCTGTGCGGTCCAACGCTCGCCGTTCTGCTCGACGATGAGCGGGAGTCCGAAGCAGAGGGAGAGGTTGCGCGAGGTGAGTTCGAGTTCGAGCGGGCCCGCGGCGAGCACCTTGCCCTGACGGATCATCAGGACGTGGGTGAAGCCGGGAGCGATCTCCTCGACGTGGTGCGTGACCATGATCATGGAGGGGGCGATCGGGTCGCGGGCGAGGCGGCCGAGGCGGCGGACGAGGTCCTCGCGGCCGCCGAGGTCGAGGCCCGCGGCGGGCTCGTCGAGCAGCAGCAGCTCGGGGTCGGTCATCAGGGCGCGGGCGATCAGGGTGCGCTTGCGCTCGCCCTCGGAGAGCGTGCCGAATCGACGGTCCAGGTAGTCGCTCATGCCGAGGCGGTCGAGGAAGGCGCGGGCGCGCTGCTCGTCGATGTCCTCGTAGTCCTCGTGCCAGCCCGCGGTCATGCCGTACGCGGCCGTCAGCACGGTCTGCAGGACGGTCTGGCGCTTGGGGAGCTTCTCGGCCATGGCGATACCGGCCACACCGATGCGCGGGCGCAGTTCGAAGACGTCGACCTTGCCGAGGGTCTCGCCGAGGATGGTGGCAGTGCCCTGGCTGGGGAAGAGGTAGCTGGAGGCGAGATTCAGGAGGGTCGTTTTTCCGGCGCCGTTCGGGCCGAGGATGACCCAGCGCTCCCCCTCCTTGACCGACCAGGAGACCTGGTCCACCAGAGCCCGGCCCTCTCGGACCACGGACACGTCCTCCAGCTCCAGTACATCGCTCATGAGCGCGTTGTCTCCCATTGCAGTCTCGGCCGTCGCTTACGTCTGTGGACGCAGCCCCCAGGGAAAACCTACGCCACCGGTTGGCCGCTCCCATCCATCGGTCGGTCCTTAGGGTGGAGGCATGCTCTCGGAACCACGCTCAGGACGCCTGGCCGCATGGGGAAATGCCCTTTTGGCCGGACTTGTTTCGCCGGATGACGCGGCGCTCGCCATCGTCGGTGAGGACGCGGTGCACCGGGTCGAGGGGCTGCCGGGTGAGTCCGGGCCCGTCGGGCTCACGCTCGCCCTCGGCCGGCTTCGCGCGCTCGGGGTGAAAGGACTGCGGGTCGCGCTGCCCGCGCCGGGCCATCCGCTCGGGTTGAGCGGGCCGCCGGACTTCAATGCGCGCGCCCTCGACGCGGAGGAGGCGGTGGTCTGTCACGGGGCGGCGCTCGGGCTCGTTCCCGAGGTGTACGAGGCCGGGCCCGAGGGTGATGTCCATGTCGAGGTGGTGTGGCACTGCCTCGCCGTGCGGGAGGCGCCGCCGGCGGATGTGCCCTCGCTCGGTGAGGCCGAGCGGGAGCTCGCGGAGGCGCTGCGTGAGGCGACGGAGGTGTTGTCGCGGCTCGACGTGGCGGGGTCGGGGCCGGTCGCCGAGGCGGCGGTCGACGCGTACCGGGCGCGGGCCGAGCGGGGGCGGGAGGTGTTGGCGCCCGGGTATCCGCCGCGTGCGGTGCGGGTGCTGGAGCTGGCCCAGCGGGTGGGGTTGCTGATCTCCGTCGCGTACGAGAACGGGCATGGCGGGGCGGTGAGTGCGTCGGAGATCTCGGCGCGGGCGTTGGCCTTGCGGCCGGTTGAGCGGACGGCTCGGCGGGCGCAGGTGGCGGCGTACAACGCGTTCGTGGAGGAGCGGGAGCGGGGGGTTCGCTGAGGCCTGTGTGCGCCCCCGCCGCCCCTACCCTCCCCCAAGCTCTCGACTTCGCTCGAGCAGGGGGGACCCCCATCATCCCGTCCCTGGGGGCTCCGCCCCCAGACCCCCCGGGTGGGGTCTTCGGCTGCGGGTGGGTGGGGGCTTGGCGCGCAGTTCCCCGCGCCCCTCGGGGCGGGGCTGCGCCCCCCTGCCCCCCGGGGGGACACGGCAGTCGGCCTCCCAGGAGAGTCCTGGGAGGCCGGTGGGGGTGGTGGGGGTGTGGGTCTCAGTGGTTGAGGCCCAGGTTGCCGAAGGCCGGGTTCAGGACGCCGATGACGTTCACGCTGTTGCCGACCGCGTTCACGGGGATGTGGATCGGGGCCTGGATGACGTTGCCCGAGACGACGCCCGGGGAGCCCGCGGCGTTGCCGCCCGCCCACGAGCCGTCCGTCGCGGACGCCATACCGGCACCGGCGGCGACCAGCCCGCCGGCCACCATCGCGACAGCCGTGGCCTTCTTCAGGTTCTTCACTTCTGAGCCCTCCCTAGCGATCACCGCGGCAGTCGCCGCGGCACGCACTGGAGAACGGCCGAGACCCCCGGAGGATGCGCCATCCGGGTGACATACACACGACGGTATGAATCTCAGCCCGGAGCGGAACCCTCCGAGTTGCCGCCGCGGCGCGGGCGATCAGCCCGCCGCCCCATGGCGTACGGCCCAGAGCGCGGCCTGTGTGCGGTCGGCGAGGTCGAGCTTCATCAGGATGTTCGAGACATGCGTCTTGACGGTCTTCTCGGAGAGGACGAGCGCGCGTGCGATTTCCCGGTTGGAGCGGCCGTCCGCGATCAGGCCGAGCACCTCGCGCTCCCGTTCGGTGAGCGAGCCGCCTCTCCCCTGGCCCGAGTTGGCCTCCTCCTGGGACAGCAGGACGCCCGCCACCTCGGGCTGGAGCAGGATGTGCCCGGCGTGCACCGAGCGGATGGCTCCGGCGAGGGCGTCGGGGTCCACGTCCTTGTAGACATAGCCGGCGGCGCCCGCGCGCAGGGCCGGGACGACCGTGCGCTGTTCGGTGAAGCTGGTGACGATCAGCACGCGCGCGGGGTTGGCCAGTTCACGGAGCTTGCGCAGCGCGTCGATGCCGTCCATGCCCGGCATCTTGACGTCCATGAGGACGACGTCGGGCTTCAGTTCCTCGGCGCGGGCGACCCCTTCGGCGCCGTCGGACGCCTCGCCCACGACCTCGATGTCGTCCTGCACTTCGAGAAACGTGCGCAGGCCCCGGCGGACCACTTGGTGGTCGTCGACGAGCAGCACCTTGATTGCGTCAGCCACCAGGGACCTCCATCTCGATCGTGGTGCCCTTTCCGGGCGCCGATTCCACGCTGAGGGTGCCGCCGACCCCGCTCGACCGGTCGCGCATGGAGACGAGGCCCAGGTGGCGTCCCGCGGCGCGGACCGCCGTGGGCTCGAAGCCGCTGCCGTCGTCACTGACGCGCAGGACGGTGCCGGTGCCGCGCTTCTCCAGGGTGACATCGACGCGGCCGGCTCCAGAATGCCGCAGCGCGTTGTGCAGGGCCTCCTGAGCGACGCGCAGCATGGCCTCCTCCTGGGCGGCGGGCAGCGCCCGCACCCCGTGGCCGGCGAAGGTCACGCGCGCGGAGTGGGCGCGGTCGAGGACCTGTATCTGGGTGCGCAGGGTGGCGACCAGGCCGTCCTCGTCGAGGGCGGCGGGGCGCAGCTCGATGACGGCGGCGCGCAGCTCTTCGGTGGCCTCCGCGGCGAGCATGGCCACCTGGTGCAGTTCGCCCTTGGCGCGTGCCGGGTCACGGTCCACGAGGGCGGCGGCGGCCTGTGCGGTCAGGCGCAGGGAGAAGAGTTTCTGGCTGACGGCGTCGTGGAGCTCGTGGGCGAGCCGGGAGCGCTCCTCGGCGATGGTGAGCTCGCGGCTGCGCTCGTAGAGGCGGGCGTTGGTCAGGGCGATCGCCGCGTGCTGGGCGAGGATGGTGAGGAGTTCCTGGTCGTCCTCGGTGAAGCCGCAGCCGCCGTCCGGCGCGGAGCAGTCCTTCTGGTTCTCCTTCGTCCTGTTCTTGTTCGCCAGGAACAGGGCGCCGATGACCTCGTCGCCGTCGCGGATCGGCAGGCCCAGGAAGTCGGACATGTCGGGGTGGGCGGCGGGCCAGCCCTCGAAGCGGGGGTCCTTGCGTACGTCGGCGAGGCGCTCGGGGCGGGCCTCGTGCAGCATCGCGGCGAGGATGCCGTGCTGGCGCGGAAGCGGGCCGATGGCCTTCCACTGGGCGTCGCTGACGCCGTCGACCACGAACTGGGCGAAGCCTCCGTGGTCGTCGGGCACACCGAGCGCCGCGTACTGCGCGTCGAGCAGCTCGCGGGCCGAGGCGACGATCGTCTTGAGGACGTCGCGCACCTCGAGGTGCCTGCTCATGGCAAGCAGCGCGGAGCTCACCGCGTACAGACCGGACCGGGGGCCTTGGCTCATGTCCCCAACGTACCGGCGGGGTGTGACAGGGCGTATCCGACCTGTGGTGGCGGCTGTCTAGGCCGGTGGGCCTAGGGCGAAGGGCCCCAGGTCATTGGGGCCCGCGCACGAGGCGGCGGGGGCGGCCGGGTTCCTACGTTGAGGGCACCCGCCCGGAGCGGCGGTGCTGGGACGAGGGGACGGACGTCATGCCGGTAGCGATCATCACGGGTGCTTCGAAGGGGCTGGGGCGGGCGCTGGCCACGGCTCTGGCGGAGCGCGGCTGGGATCTGGTCCTCGACGCGAGGACCGCGGGAGTGCTGAAGGAGACGGCGGAGGCGCTGTCCGCGTACGGAAACCGGGTGGAGGCGCTGCCCGGGGATGTCGGGGACGCCGGGCACCGCGCCGGGCTGGTGGCTGCGGCGCGTGGGCTCGGCGGCGTGGACCTGCTGGTGAACAACGCGAGCGCGCTGGGCGCCGAGCCGCTGGTGCGTCTGGAGGACCTGCCCCTGGACGGGCTGCGCCATGCCCTGGAGGTCAACGTGGTCGCGGCGCTGGGCCTGGTCCAGGAAGCGCTGCCGCTGCTGCGGGCCGCGCCGGCCGGGGCGGTCGTCGCCGTCAGCTCGGACGCGGCCGCGGAGGCGTACGAGACGTGGGGCGGGTACGGGGCGTCGAAGGCCGCCCTGGACCATCTGGCGGCCGTGCTCGGCGTGGAGGAGCCCGGGCTGCGGGTGTGGGCCGTGGACCCGGGGGACATGGGCACGGACCTGTACGCGGCGGCCGTACCGGACGACGGCGATGCGCGGCCGACGCCGGACAGCGTGGTTCCGGCCATTCTGCGGCTGCTGGACGAACGCCCTGCCAGTGGCCGCTACGGCGCTACGGCGCTGCTGGAAGTGCGATGACGACGACCGTGCGGGTTCCGGAGGAGCGGTCGGCGCGGGTGCCGGCCGAGCAGCGCGGGCCCGGGCGGGACCGGGACTCCGTGCGGCTGCTCGTGTCGTGCGGTACGGAGGTGTCGCATCACGCGTTCGTGGAGCTGCCGCGGCGGCTGCGGGCGGGGGATCTGCTGATCGTCAACACCTCCCCCACGCTGGCGGCCGCCGTGGACGGGTGGATCGGGCACGCGCGCGTGGTGGTGCATTTCTCCACGCGGGGCGATGACGGACGGTGGGCCGTCGAGCTGCGGGATCCCGACGGAAGGGGCACCACACGTGCGCGCGCGGGGGGACCCGCGGGTACGGAGGTACGCCTTGCCGGGGACGTACGCCTCGTACTGGAGGAGCCGCTGACGCCGTACGGCTCGACGCTGACGCCGTACGGCTCGCGGCTGTGGTGGGGGCGGGTGTCGGAGCCGGACGTGCTCGGGCTGCTGCGGCGCCACGGGCGCCCCATTCGCTACTCCTATACACAGAGGGACCAGCCGCTGTCCGTCTACCAGACGGTGTTCGCGCTGCCGTCGGCCGACGGCAGCGCGGAGATGCCGAGCGCGGCGCGGCCGTTCACCGCGCGCCTGGTGGCGGAGCTGGTGAGCCGGGGCGTGCAGTTCGCGCCGATCACGCTGCACACCGGTGTCGCGTCGGCCGAGGCCCATGAGCCGCCGTATCCGGAGCGGTACGAGGTGCCGGAGGCGTCGGCCCGGCTGATCAACGCCGCGAGAGCGGGAGAGGGGCGGATCCTCGCGGTCGGTACGACGGCCGTACGCGCCGTGGAGTCGGCCGTCGACGCCGGCGGGGTGGTCCGGGCCCGGAAGGGCTGGACGGACCTCGTGGTGACCCCTGAGCGGGGTGTGCGGGTGGTGGACGGGCTGCTGACCGGGCTGCACGAGCCGGAGGCCTCGCATCTGCTGATGCTGGAGGCGATCGCGGGACGGGCGGCGATCGA
Organism: Streptomyces sp. RLB3-17; assembly: GCF_007113425.2. NCBI lineage: Bacteria > Bacillati > Actinomycetota > Actinomycetes > Kitasatosporales > Streptomycetaceae > Streptomyces > Streptomyces sp. RLB3-17. Next base: position 3,116,775 of record NZ_CP041610.2, read on the forward strand.
GCGCAGCTACGGCGAGGCGTTGAGCGGGCTCTACCTCTGGCACGAGTTCGGGGACGTGCACCTCATCCTCCCGGAGGAAGGCCCTCACACTGAGGGTTGCTCCAGCAACTGTCGGTGAGAATTCCATGAGGCCGATGTGAGCCCGCACATAGGGCGCACATCACGTACGAAGGCGCATAGGAGATAAAGCCGGGCATAGTGAGCGGGGCAGACGTGACAGTCTGCCCCGATTTGCCCCTAGTGGGCCTACTACCTTCCGTCGTACGTCACACCTTTGCCACGGTATTTTGCGGCCGCTAAGAATGGCACCCGTCGCTCAGCACCGAGGGTTCAAGCCCACGGCGCCAGATCCGGAAACACTCTGTCCCCCACCGGACCGGGAGCGACCTCCGCGCTATTCGAAGAGGTCCATCAGCCATGACCAAGAACACCCGCACTCCTGGCCATAGTCCGAAGCTGACGAAGCTCCACAAGCTCTCGATCGCCGGTGTCGCCACCCTCGGTGCCGCGACCCTCGCGTTCTCGCTGGCGCCGAACCACACGCAGGCCACCACGAACGACGCCGCCATCTCCGCGGCCCCGGTCGCCTTCAGCCAGCAGCCGATCAAGAACGTGCAGGCCCGCGTCACCGACCAGCAGGCCGGTGCGAGCCTGAAGACCCAGGCCATCGAGGCGAAGAAGAAGGCCGCCGACGCGGCCGCCGCCACGAAGGCCGCCGAGAACGTGCGCAAGGTGCAGGCCGCGAGCCGCTCCGTGCAGCGCCCCGCGATCGAGACGATCGCCATGAAGACGGTCGCCATGAAGACGGCCACGACGAAGACGTACGCCACGAAGACGGCCACCACGAAGGCGGCCACCACGAAGACGTACGCCAACAACCTCGACGGCTGGATACGTCAGTCGCTCGACATCATGAAGCGCAGGGGCATCCCGGGCTCGTACAACGGGCTGCACCGCAACATCATGCGCGAGTCCTCGGGCAACCCGATGGCCATCAACGGCTGGGACATCAACGCCATCAACGGGATCCCCTCGAAGGGCCTGCTGCAGGTAATCCAGCCGACCTTCAACGCGTACCACGTGCCCGGCACCTCGTGGAACATCTACGACCCGGTCGCCAACATCACGGCCGCCGCCAACTACGCGGCCGACAAGTACGGCTCGATGGACAACGTCAACAGCGCGTACTGAGGCCTGCGCGGACCTCTGACACGTACGCCGAAGGGCGGCACCCCGGTGTTGGGGTGCCGCCCTTCGGCATACGTGCGCGCGGGACTACTTGCGCATGACCTCGGGCTCGTGGCGGCGCAGGAAGCGGGCCACGAAGAAGCCACAGACGGCCGCGAGGACGAGCAGCGCGACGATGTCCATGCCGTAGGCGGTCGCCGTGTGGTTCCACAGCGGGTCCGTGCTGGACGGATCGTCCGTGTTCGGATTGATGTTGTTGAAGTCCAGCGTGGCGCCGGCGGCGGCGACCGCCCAGCGCGAGGGCATCAGGTACGAGAACTCGTTGACGCCGATCTTGCCGTTCAGGATGAACAGGCAGCCGGTGAACACGACCTGGATGATCGCGAACATCACCAGCAGCGGCATGGTCTTCTCGGCCGTCTTCACCAGCGAGGAGATGACCAGGCCGAACATCATCGAGGTGAAGCCCAGCGCCATGATCGGGATGGAGAGTTCCAGCAGCACCGAATGGCCGAAGACCACGCCCTCGGTGGGCTTGGTGCGGCTGGTGAAACCGATCGCGCCGACCATGGCGCCCTGCAGCACGGTGACCACACCGAGCACGACCACCTTGGACATCAGGTACGCCGAGCGGGACAGGCCGGTGGCGCGCTCCCGCTCGTAGATCACCCGTTCCTTGATCAGCTCACGGACGGAGTTCGCCGCGCCCGCGAAACAGGCGCCGACCGCGAGGATCAGCAGCACCGTGGTGGCCGTGCCGTTCGGCACGTGCACGCCCGTCTTCGGGTTCACCTGCGCGTTCACCAGCAGGGTCTTGTTCGGGTCGATGAGCAGGCTCACCGCGCCGAGCACGGCCGGCAGGATCACCGTCAGCGCCAGGAAACCCTTGTCGGACACGATCACCGACACATAGCGCCGTACCAGCGTGCTGAGCTGGGAGAACCAGCCCTGCGGCTTCGGCGGCTTCATCGCCTGCGGCGGCGTCACATTGGCCGACTGCGGAGCGACGGCGTCGATGTCCGCGGCATACATCTGGTAGTGCTGCGAACCCTTCCAGCGGCCCGCCCAGTCGTAGTCGCGGTAGTTCTCGAAGGCCGAGAAGACGTCGGCCCAGGTCTCGTAGCCGAAGAAGTTGAGGGCCTCCTCCGGCGGACCGAAGTACGCGACCGAACCGCCCGGTGCCATCACCAGCAGCTTGTCGCAGATCGCCAGCTCGGCCACCGAGTGCGTGACGACGAGGACCGTACGTCCGTCGTCGGCGAGGCCGCGCAGCAGTTGCATGACATCGCGGTCCATGCCCGGGTCGAGACCGGAGGTCGGCTCGTCCAGGAAGATCAGCGACGGCTTGGTCAGCAGCTCCAGGGCCACCGAGACGCGCTTGCGCTGGCCGCCGGAGAGGGAGGTGACCTTCTTCTCCTTGTGGATGTCCAGCTTCAGCTCGCGCAGCACCTCGTCTATGCGGGCCTCACGCTCGGCCGTCGTGGTGTCGGCGGGGAAGCGCAGCTTCGCCGCGTACTTGAGGGCCTTCTTGACGGTGAGTTCCTTGTGCAGGATGTCGTCCTGCGGGACCAGACCGATGCGCTGACGCAGCTCGGCGAACTGCTTGTACAGGTTCCGGTTGTCGTAGAGGACGTCACCCTGGTTGGCGGGGCGGTAGCCCGTGAGCGCCTTCAGGAGCGTCGACTTGCCGGAGCCCGAGGGGCCGATGACCGCGATGAGCGACTTCTCGGGAACGCCGAAGGAGACGTCCTTGAGGATCTGCTTGCCGCCGTCGACCGTCACCGTCAGATGGCGGGCCGAGAAGGAGACCTCACCGGTGTCGACGAACTCCTCGAGCCGGTCCCCGACCAGGCGGAACGTCGAGTGGCCGACGCCGACGATGTCGTTCGGGCCGAGCAGCGCCGAGCCGCCCTTGGCGATCGGCTGACCGTTGACGTAGGTGCCGTTGTGCGAGCCGAGGTCGCGGATCTCGAAACGGCCGCCGGGCGTCGCGTGGAACTCGGCGTGGTGGCGCGAGACCTGGAGGTCGGAGACGACCAGCTCGTTCTCCAGCGCACGACCGATGCGCATCACCCGGCCGAGGTCGAGCTGGTGGAAGGTGGTCGGGCTGCGGTCGCCGTAGACCGGCGGCGCCCCCGCGCCACCACCGGGTCCCTGCTGCTGCGGCACTCGCGCCGCGGGCTGCTGCGGCTGCTGGTGACTCTGCTCCGGCGTCTGCTGCGGCGGTGCCTGCTGCGCCCAGCCGGGGCTCGCGCCCTGCGCGGCGTAGGGCTGCTGCTGAGGCTGCGCGACGGCGGCAGCGGCGCCGGAGAGGTTCAGACGCGGGCCGTCGGTCGCGTTGCCGAGGTGCACGGCCGAACCGGGGCCGATCTCCATCCGATGGATCCGCTGCCCCTGCACAAAGGTGCCGTTGGTGCTGCCGTGGTCCTCGATGACCCAACTCCGGCCGTCCCAGCTCATCGTGGCGTGACGCCAGGAGACCCTGGCGTCGTCGAGCACGACGTCCCCCTGCGGATCACGTCCGAGGGTGTATGGCCTGGACGCATCGAGCGTCCAGGTCCGTCCATTCAATTCCAGTACGAGTTCCGGCACTCCATGCCCCACTGAGTTGTCCCCCGAAGTTCCCCCATCACAGGGAGTCTAGGGATGTCGAACATCGGGGGGAACTATTTCAGGAGCAGCCCCCTGACCGAAAGTCGGGCCATGTGAAGAGCGCGTACGGGCGGGTTGCCCGTTTCCGTTGACGGGGTTGAAACCGGCCCGGAGAGTGGTAATCCCACGCGAGGGGGACATCCGCGGTGATGACACCGCGGCGCGGATCGGGGGGTCTGACGATGAGCATCGACACCGCGAGGCACGGCGGGCGACTGCCGTGGGGGGATGTGCTGTTGTCCGCGATCGCCTCGGTGAGCTGGGCGTTGATCGCGATGGCGGGCACGGCCGCGCTCGGTCTGCATCTGGTCGGCGCCGACGCGGCGGGCTCGCTCGGGCCGATGACCGCGGCGGTGGTGGCTCTTGGGGCCAATGGTGCCGTCAAACCGTCCGGCGACGTGTCGGCCTTCGGTCTGAAGGGAGCGGAGGCGCACACGGCCATACAGATCACGCCACTGGGTGTGGGACTCGTGGGCGCGCTCCTGCTCTCCTTCTTCTTCCTACGCTCCCTGCGCGGGGCGGGAGTTGTGATCGCGCCGTCCGAACTCCTCGCACGTGCGGGCGCGGTGGTCGTGCTGTTCGTGGCGACGCTGGGCGGGCTCGCCTGGGCCGGGCACGACATCATCACGATCGACGGGAGCAAGCTCGGCCTCGACCGGGTGACGGGCGGCGGCGGCCTCGGGAACATCACCGACAAGCTCCCCGGCGGTCTCGGGGACCTCGGCGGACTGCTGCCCGGCAAGATCGGCGACCTGGTGCAGGCGCAGGCGGCCGTGGGCTTCACCGTGGACACGGTGCCCACGCTGCTCGGCGGCGCGGCCTGGGCGGCCGGAATCCTGGTGATCGCCCTGCTCGCCTCCCGGCGCACCCCGCTGCCGCGCGGCTGGGAGGGCGTGCACCGGATGGTGCGTCCGGCCGCGTCCGCGCTGGTCACGGTGGTCCTGGTGGCGGTCCTCGCGGGCCTCGCGGCGGCGGCGTACGCGGCGATCGGCGATCCCCATCCCAAGCTGATCGCGGGCGCCGCGCTGCTGGGCGCGCCCAACGGGGTGTGGCTGGGCATCCCGATCGGCCTCTTCGTGCCCTGGGACGGCAAGGCCACCGGCGAACTCGCCAAGCTGCTCCCCCACCCGCTGGACCGGTTGCTGAGCGTCGACTCCGATCAGCCCGTCACCCTGGGCCGGCTCGCCGAACTCGACGGACGGGTGTGGCTGTTGGGGGTCGCGACCGCGGTGATGATGCTGTTCGCCGGCGTCCTCGCCGCCTCGCGTACGCCTTTTGTACGGGAGCGGGGTGCGGCTTCGGTGGGAACACCGGCTGCTCCCGTTGTAGGAGGAGGGGGTGCCCTCGGTTTCGCCGGGCGCTGCGCTCTTCGGCTCGGCATCGTGACGGCGCTGGCGCTGCCGCTGCTGGCGTGGCTGACGGACGTGTCCGTGGACGCCTCGCTGTCGGTGTTCGGCATCGACGCGTTCGGTGCCGGAATCCGGTTGCACGGGCATCTGGGCATGGCTCTGCTGCTCGGCGCCGTCTGGGGTGCGGGCGCGGGGGCGGCGGGGGCGCTGCTGGCGTACGCGAGCGGGGCCGCGGGACGGCGGGCGGCCCCGCTGGCACTGGGTGACGCGGGTCCCCCGGTGGCCGCGCCCGCCCCTGACCTCCCCCGGGGGCCCGGACCGTACGCCCCGGGCGCGCCGTACCGGCCGGCGAACCCCGACACCAACCCCTATCTGCGGCTGCCCGACGAGCTGCGGGAACCCGACGACGGCCGGCCGGCCGAGCGGCCGCGCTCGCCCGACGACGTGTACGGCGCGCCGACGGTCGTCCGGCCGATGGCGCCGCCACCTGGGCCGCAGAAGCGGCGGCCACGGGGACGCGATGTGCCGCCTCCGCCGCAGCCGCCTCCCGGCCAGGGACCTTCCGCGCCACCGGGGCCGGGGCGGCAGAGCTGATCGTCGTTGCCGGGCAACGCGCTCGACACCACTCCGACACCCAGTGTTCCCCGTCCGCTGGACGGACCTCAGGGGCGCAAGGCACTGGGTGCCGGATACGGTGGAGTCACCATGAGCGCTTCGCAGACCTCCGAGGTCCCCACTCTCCTCGTCAAGATCTTCGGCAAGGACCGGCCGGGTATCACGGCCGGACTCTTCGACACCCTCGCCGCCTACTCAGTCGAGGTGGTCGACATCGAGCAGGTCGTCACCCGTGGCCGGATCGTGCTCTGCGCGCTGGTGACCGAGCCGCCGGCCGGTCTGGAGGGCGATCTGCGGGCCACCGTCCACAGCTGGGCGGAGTCGATGAAGATGCAGGCGGAGATCATCTCCGGCCTCGGCGACAACCGGCCGCGCGGCCTCGGGCGGTCCCTCGTCACCGTGCTCGGGCATCCGCTCACGGCGGAGTCGACGGCCGCGATCGCCGCCCGGATCACCAAGACCGGCGGCAACATCGACCGTATCTTCCGGCTCGCCAAGTACCCGGTGACGGCGGTCGAGTTCGCCGTGTCCGGTACCGGGACCGAGGCGCTGCGCACCGCGCTGGTGACCGAGGCCGCGGCGCTCGGGGTGGACATCGCGGTGGTGGCGGCGGGGCTGCACCGCAGGGCGCAGCGCCTGGTCGTCATGGATGTGGACTCGACGCTGATCCAGGACGAGGTGATCGAGCTGTTCGCCGCGCACGCCGGGTGCGAGGAGCAGGTCGCCGAGGTGACGGCGGCCGCGATGCGCGGGGAGCTGGACTTCGAGCAGTCGCTGCACGCGCGTGTGGCGCTGCTCAAGGGGCTGGACGCCTCGGTGGTGGCCAAGGTGCGCGAGGAGGTGCGGCTGACACCGGGCGCGCGCACGCTGATCCGTACGCTGAAGCGGCTCGGTTTCCAAGTCGGTGTCGTCTCGGGCGGATTCACGCAGGTCACGGACGATCTGAAGGAGCGGCTCGGGCTGGACTTCGCGCAGGCCAACACCCTGGAGATCGTCGACGGGAAGCTGACGGGCAGGGTCACCGGGGAGATCGTGGACCGTGCGGGCAAGGCACGGCTGCTGCGCCGGTTCGCCGCCGAGGCGGGGGTGCCGCTCGCCCAGACCGTGGCGATCGGCGACGGGGCCAATGACCTCGACATGCTCAACGCGGCCGGTCTCGGCGTCGCCTTCAACGCCAAGCCCGTCGTCCGCCAGGCCGCGCACACCGCGGTGAACTTCCCCTTCCTGGACACCGTGCTGTATCTGCTGGGTGTCACCCGCGAAGAGGTCGAGGCGGCTGACATGCACCTCGGCGACCACTAGGGCCTGATCCGCCGGACGGGCCCCGGGGCCCGGACATACGTCGACGGGGGCCCGGCACCGTACTGGTGCCGGGCCCCCGTCCCTGTCGGGTGGGTTACTCGGTCGGCGCCCAGTAGTCGGTCAGCGTGCACACTCCGGGCTCCAGGGATTTCCAGGAGCCCTCGACGGAGAGCACGGCGAAGGCGCCCGTGTGGAAGCCGTGGGCGGCCATCCGGGTGCGGGTGTCGCCCTCGGCCTGTCCGGCCAGCACCTCGGTGAGTCCCTGGATACCGGGGTTGTGGCCGATCAGGACCACGTTGTGCGCGTCGTCCGGGGTCTCGTTGAGTACGGCGATCAGCTCGCCGGGCGAGGCCTCGTAGAGCCGCTCCTCATAGACGGTTTTCGGCCGGTGCGGGAGCTCGTGGACGGCGAGCTTCCAGGTTTCCCGGGTGCGGGTCGCCGTGGAGCAGAGGGCCATATCGAAAGGGATCCCGGTGTCGGCCAGCTTGCGTCCGGCGACGGCGGCGTCCTTACGGCCCCGGTCAGCGAGCGGCCGCTCGTGGTCGGACACCTGTGGCCAGTCGGCTTTCGCATGCCGGAAGAGGACAATCCTGCGGGGTTCTGCGACGCTCATGGGTCCCAGCTTCGCATGAAACACGCCACGCGGCGCTGAGAGTTGACCTGCTCTCCCGGGCGTGCTCAGGGGGTCTGGTGCAGCACCGTCTGCTGGACGCGCTCGAAGAGGTGGGTGATCGCGGGGTCGCCGCCCGCGGCGTGCGCGTCCGCCGGGTTCAGTATCAGCAGGAGCAGGGCGACGAAGGCGAGGGCGGGCAGGGCGAGGGCCCACCAGGGCAGCCGGATGTCCACGCCGCCCGGGGTCGCCGGGTGGGGCCGGGTGTGCGTACGGGCCGACATGCCGCCTCCGTGGGGCCTCGAGTGCTCCGTGGTCCGCGTCCTCGCGGCCACAACTCGAAGGTACGGATTCCCGGGCCGTCAACCCATCCGGTGATCCACCCACTTGACCCTGACACTCACCCCCTAGGGGACAGGGGGGCTAGCCCCACCATCGGCGTCCCAGGGGGCCCGCGGTGGCGGTCAGGGTGAGGCGATCGAGGCGATGATGCCGATGATCACGGTGATGGCCAGCATCGCGCCGAGCACGAGCAGCAGCTTCTTCTGGCCGTTCTGGGGGTTCGGGTCGAGCGCCATACGGCCAGTCTCGCACCCTTCGTCCCCACCTCCGGCCTCGGGGGGGGTCTCAGGCGCGGCGGCCGGGCGCGGCCTCGTCCTCCACCGTGCGGTCCCGGCCGGCCAGGACGCCCACCGCGATCTGCGGGATCATCAGGGCGGCCATGAGCGCGATCGGCAGCCCCCAGCCGCCGCTGTGCTGGTAGAGCACGCCCACGAGGAGGGGTCCGGGGATCGAGATCAGATACCCGGTGCTCTGCGCGAACGCCGACAGCTGGGCGACGCCCGCGCCGGTCCTGGCCCGCATGCCGACCATGGTGAGGGCCAGCGGGAAGGCGCAGTTGGAGACGCCGAGCAGGAGCGCCCAGGCCCAGGCTCCGCCCGCCGGGGCGAGGTAGAGGCCCGCGTATCCCGCGAGGCCGCAGACACCGAGCGCGACCACGATCGGCCCCTGGTGGGGCATGCGGGTGGCGAGGCGCGGGATGACGAAGGCCAGGGGCACGCCCATCACCATCGTGACGGCGAGGAGCAGGCCCGCGGTGCCCGCGGAGACGCCCGCGTCGCGGAAGATCTGCGCCATCCAGCCCATCGTGATGTACGCGGCGGTGGCCTGGAGTCCGAAGAAGACGGCGAGCGCCCAGGCGGTCCGGCTGCGGGTGATGCGCAGTCCGTCGGTTTCCCGCGGGGCGGGGTGTGCCGCCCGTGTCCGCTCGCCGTCGCGGGCATCGGCGCCCGGCGCGCGTACCAGCCCGATCCACGGCAGTACGGCGGCCGCCGCCAGGCCCGCCCACACCGCGAGGCCCGACTGCCAGCCGCCGCCCAGGGCGTCGGTCACGGGCACGGTCACCGCCGCCGCGGCCGAGGTGCCCAGGGCGAGCGCCATCGAGTAGAGGCCGGTCATGGAGCCGACCCGGTCCGGGAACCAGCGTTTGACGATCACCGGCATCAGGACGTTGCTGACGGCGATGCCCATCAGTGCGAGGGCGCTGGCCGCCAGGAAGCCGACCGCGCTCCCGGTGTAGGGCCGGATCGCGAGCCCTGCCGTGATGGCGACCATTCCGGCGCAGACGACCGCGCCGGGTCCGAAGCGGCGGGCGAGGCGCGGCGCCATGACGCCGAAGACGGCGAAGCAGAGCGGGGGCACGGAGGTGAGCAGTCCGGCGACGCTGCCGCTCATGCCGAGCCCGTCGCGCACGTCCCCCAGGAGTGCTCCGAAGCTGGTGATCGCGGGGCGCAGGTTGAGGGCCGTGAGGACGATGCCGACCGTCACGAGCCGCGTCGCCCACGCGCGCGTGGGGTGCGATCGGGGGTCCGTGCTCTCGGCGGAACCGCGTACGGGTGTGGACGTCGTCGTGCCGGTCTCCTCGCTCACCATGAGGCCCATCATAGAATCATGGGATGATTGGTTGTCCAATCGCCTTGCGTTAATCTCCGGATTCTCCGGCCCCGCGCGAACGATCACACCGGGCCCGTACGAAGGACCGTCATGCCGCTGAGCCACCCCCGCCGTTCGGCGCTGTCCGAGCAGGTCATCGCCGAGCTGCGGAACCAGATCACTTCGGGCGAGTGGCCGGTCGGCTCCCGCATCCCCACCGAGCCGGAGCTCGTCGACCAGCTGGGCGTCGCCCGCAACACCGTCCGCGAGGCCGTTCGCGCACTGGCTCACAACGGTCTGCTCGACATCCGCCAGGGCTCGGGCACCTATGTCGTGGCGACCAGCGAGCTCGCGGGCGTGATGCACCGGCGCTTCGCCGACGCCGATCCGCGGCACATCGCCGAGCTGCGCGCCACGCTGGAGTCGAGCGCGGCGAAGCTGGCCGCCGAGCGGCGCACCGAGCGCGATCTGAAGCAGCTCGACGCCCTGCTCGTACGGCGGGAGGAGGCCTGGGAGTCGGGTGACGCGGAGGCCTTCGTGGCCGCCGACGCGACCTTCCACCTGGCGGTGGTGGCCGCGTCCCACAACGACGTCATGACGGCGATGTACGCGGATCTGGGCGAGGTGCTGCGCGACTGGCTGCGCGAGGACGTCGGCGGGAAGCTGACGCCGGAGACGTACATGGACCACGCGCGGCTCGTCGACGCGATCCGCGCGGGGGACGCGGAGGCGGCGGGCGCGGAAGCCGGGGGCTATCCGTTCCAGTGCCGTCCGGGACGGCTCAGGCCCCTGGCCTCCGACAGCTGACGAACACGGTCACCTCTGGTGACTGACCCACGCCGACCGGACCTCCTCCCAGCAGCGGCCGGTCAGCCGGACCGTCATCGCGGGGCCCGCGTCGACCGGGTCGGTGTCGGTGTCGATGTCCCACCAGCGGTCGCACTCGATGTGCAGGGCGACCCGGTCGGTCTCCGGGTAGGGGTTGTGGCAGTACGCGGTCACGTGCGAACCCTGGACCGTGGTGCGACACTCGGCGCCGAAAGGCTGGGGGACGGGGAGTTTTCCGTGCACGACGCGCGTGTGGGGCACCGCGTCGTACGGCAGAACCATCATGAAGGCGACAGCGGCGAACACCGGGGCAAAACGGCGGGACAGGCGCACAACGGGGACCTCCTCGGCCGTACGGCTGCGGGGCGGTGCGTAGTTCCAGCGTGCGCGGTGCGATGCCCGGGACGCCCGGCCGACTAGGCCGAACGGGCGACGCCCCGCTCCCCGCACTGCGGGAAACGGGGCGTCGGCCACATGGGGGAAATCAGGCGCCGATGGCGTGCAGTCCGCCGTCCACGTGGATGATCTCGCCGGTGGTCTTCGGGAACCAGTCGCTCAGCAGGGCGACGACACCGCGGCCGGCCGGCTCCGGGTCCTTGAGGTCCCACTCGAGGGGCGCCCGGGTGTCCCAGACGGAGGCGAGCTCGCCGAAGCCCGGGATGGACTTGGCGGCCATGGAGCCGATCGGGCCCGCCGAGATCAGGTTGGAACGCACGTTCTGCTTGCCCAGGTCGCGGGCGAGGTAGCGGTTGACGGACTCCAGGGCGGCCTTGGCCGGGCCCATCCAGTCGTACTGCGGCCACGCGTACTGCGCGTCGAAGGTGAGGCCGACGACCGAGCCGCCGTTCTGCATCAGCGGCAGGCAGGCCATGGTCAGCGACTTCAGGGAGAACGCCGAGACGTGCATGGCCGTGGCGACCGACTCGAAGGGGGTGTTGAGGAAGTTGCCGCCGAGGGCGTCCTGCGGCGCGAAGCCGATGGAGTGCACGACGCCGTCGAGGCCGCCGAGCTCCTCACCGACGATGTCGGCGAGACGCGCCAGGTGCTCGTCGTTGGTCACGTCGAGCTCGATGACCTTGGTGGGCTTGGGGAGCTTCTTGGCGATGCGCTCGGTCAGCGTGGGCCGCGGGAACGCGGTCAGGATGATCTCCGCGCCCTGCTCCTGGGCCAGCTTGGCGGTGTGGAAGGCGATGGAGGACTCCATCAGCACACCGGTGATCAGGACGCGCTTGCCCTCGAGGATTCCACTCATGGTGATCAGTGACCCATTCCCAGTCCGCCGTCAACCGGAATGACGGCTCCAGTGATGTACGAGGCGTCGTCCGAGGCGAGGAACCGCACCGTCGCGGCGATCTCCTCGGGCTGCGCGTACCGGCCGAGCGGCACCTGGGCGACGATGCCCGCACGCTGCTCGTCGGTGAGCGCCTTGGTCATGTCGGTGTCGACGAAACCGGGCGCGACGACGTTGAAGGTGATGTTGCGCGAGCCGAGTTCGCGGGCGAGCGAACGCGCGAAGCCGACCAGGGCGGCCTTGGAGGCGGCGTAGTTCGACTGCCCCGCGGAGCCGAGCAGCCCCACGACCGACGAAACGAGGACGACCCGCCCCTTCTTGGCACGGAGCATCCCGCGGTTGGCACGCTTGACGACCCGGAAGGCACCGGTGAGGTTGGTGTCGAGGACGGAGGTGAAGTCCTCCTCGGACATCCGCATCAGAAGCTGGTCCTTGGTGACGCCCGCGTTGGCGACCAGGATCTCGACGGGACCGTGCTCGGCCTCGATCTCCTTGTAGGCCTGCTCCACCTGTTCGGTGTCGGTGATGTCGCACTTGACGGCGAGGCAGCCCAATGCGGTGAGGGCGGCCGGCGGCTCACCCGAGCGGTATGTGATCGCGACCTTGTCGCCGGCATCGGCGAAAGCGCGGGCGATGGCGAGGCCGATGCCCCGGTTGCCTCCGGTGACGAGAACCGAGCGGCTCAACGGATCACCCTTTCGATAGCTGTCTGAAACCCCTGCAAGACAGGCGCCTTCCTTGGAAACCTATCGGTCCCCTACGCCTCCCGGAGAATCGGGCACCGACAGTGGCGCGGGGGACTCACTGTCGGATCCCTACAGAAAGCCTCGATGCGCGGAGGGAAAGATGTGGCCCACGGACCCGCCCGCGCGACATGATCGGACCCGACAGGCCACGACAGCAGGGAGACCTCCGTGCCTCATTCCATCGACGAAGCCTTCACGGCACTGCCGCTGCGGGCCCTGGCCGACGCCGCGCTCGCGCGGGCGCGGGCGCTGGGGGCCGAGCACGCGGACTTCCGGTTCGAGCGGGTGCGCAGCGCGTCCTGGCGGCTGCGGGACGCCAAGCCCGCCGGATCGTCGGACACCACGGACCTGGGGTACGCAGTGCGGGTGGTGCACGGCGGGACCTGGGGGTTCGCGTCGGGTGTGGATCTGACGATGGACGCGGCCGCGAAGGTCGCGTCGCAGGCCGTGGCGATGGCGAAGCTCTCCGCCCAGGTGATCAGGGCGGCCGGTTCCGACGAACGTGTGGAGCTGGCTGACGAGCCGGTGCACGCCGAGAAGACGTGGATCTCGTCGTACGACATCGACCCCTTCTCCGTGCCGGACGAGGAGAAGGCCGGGCTGCTCGCGGACTGGAGCGCGCGGCTGCTCGCGGCCGACGGCGTCAACCACGTCGACGCCTCGTTGCTGACCGTCCACGAGAACAAGTTCTACGCCGACACCGCCGGGACCGTGACCACCCAGCAGCGGGTACGGCTGCACCCGCAGCTCACCGCGGTCGCCGTCGACGAGTCCAGCGGCGAGTTCGACTCCATGCGCACGATCGCGCCGCCGGTCGGACGCGGCTGGGAGTACCTGATGGGCACCGGCTGGGACTGGGAGTCCGAGCTCGCGCGGATCCCGGAGCTGCTCGCCGAGAAGATGCGGGCACCCAGCGTCGAGGCGGGGCTGTACGACCTCGTCGTCGACCCCTCCAACCTGTGGCTGACGATCCACGAGTCCATCGGCCACGCCACCGAGCTGGACCGCGCGCTGGGCTACGAGGCGGCGTACGCCGGCACCTCCTTCGCCACCTTCGACCAGCTCGGCAAGCTGAGGTACGGCTCCGAGCGGATGAACGTCACCGGTGACCGCACCGCCGAGCACGGCCTCGCGACCATCGGGTACGACGACGAGGGCGTCGAGGGGCAGTCCTGGGACCTCGTGAAGGACGGCACCCTCGTCGGCTACCAGCTCGACCGGCGGATCGCGAAGCTCACCGGCTTCGACCGGTCCAACGGGTGCGCCTACGCCGACTCCCCCGGACACGTGCCCGTACAGCGCATGGCCAACGTCTCGCTCCAGCCGGACCCCGCGGGGCTCTCGACCGAGGACCTGATCGGGGGCGTGGACCGCGGCATCTACGTCGTCGGCGACCGGTCCTGGTCCATCGACATGCAGAGGTACAACTTCCAGTTCACCGGTCAGCGGTTCTTCAAGATCGAGAACGGTCGGATCACCGGGCAGCTGCGGGATGTCGCGTACCAGGCCACGACGACCGACTTCTGGGGTTCGATGGCCGCGGTGGGTGGCCCGGGGACGTACGTCCTGGGCGGTGCCTTCAACTGCGGCAAGGCCCAGCCGGGTCAGGTCGCGGCGGTCTCGCACGGCTGCCCGTCCGCCCTCTTCAAGGGCGTCAATATCCTCAACACGACGCAGGAGGCCGGTCGATGAGCGCTCGCTCCAGCCAGCAGAACAAGCCGCACGAGGTCGTCGAGCGCGCCCTCGAACTCTCCCGCGCCGACGGCTGCGTCGTGATCGCCGACGAGCATTCGACCGCCAACCTGCGCTGGGCCGGCAACGCGCTGACCACGAACGGGGTCACGCGCGGACGCACCCTGACCGTCATCGCGACCGTCGACGGCCGTGAGGGCACGGCCTCCGGGGTGGTCTCGCGCGCGGCCGTGACCGCGGACGAGCTGGAGCCCCTGGTACGAGCCGCGGAGGCGGCGGCACGCGGCGCGGGGCCCGCCGAGGACGCCCAGCCGCTGGTCACCGGCGTACCGGAGTCCCCCGACTTCACCGACGCGCCCACCGAGACCTCCTCCGCCGTCTTCACCGACTTCGCCCCGGCGCTCGGCGAGTCCTTCGCCCGCGCCCGGGCAGGCGGGCGCGAACTGTACGGCTTCGCCAACCACGAGCTCGTCTCCAGCTATCTCGGTACGTCGACGGGGCTGCGCCTGCGCCACGACCAGCCGAACGGGACGCTGGAACTCAACGCCAAGTCGCCCGACCGGACGCGCTCGGCGTGGGCGGGGCGGTCCACGCGGGACTTCAAGGACGTCGACCCCGCCTCCCTCGACGCCGAGCTCGCGACCCGGCTCGGTTGGGCCGAGCGGCGCGTCGAGCTGCCCGCCGGCCGCTACGAGACGCTGCTGCCGCCGACCGCCGTCGCAGACCTGCTGATCTACCAGATGTGGTCGGCGGCGGCCCGGGACGCGGCCGAGGGCCGGACCGTCTTCAGCAAGCCCGGCGGCGGCACCCGCGTCGGCGAGAAGCTCACCGAGCTGCCGCTGACCCTGCGCAGCGACCCCAACGAGCCGGGGCTCGAGTCCGCGCCCTTCGTGCTCACGCACTCCTCGGGCGACGACGCCTCCGTGTTCGACAACGGGCTGCCGCTGTCGGCGACGGACTGGGTGCGCGAGGGCACGCTGACCCATCTGTCCACCACCCGGCACAGCGCGGGCCTCACCGGGCTGCCCGTCGCCCCGATCATCGGCAACCTGATCCTGGACGGCGGTGAGGACCGCTCCCTGGAGGAGATGGTCGCCGCCACCGAGCGCGGTCTGCTGCTGACCTGCCTCTGGTACATCCGCGAGGTCGACCCGGCGACGCTGCTGCTCACGGGACTGACCCGGGACGGCGTCTACCTCGTCGAGAACGGCCAGGTCGTCGGCGAGGTGAACAACTTCCGGTTCAACGAGTCGCCGGTGGACCTGCTGTCGCGGGCCACGGAGGCGGGGCGCACGGAAAAGACGCTGCCCCGTGAGTGGAGCGACTGGTTCACTAGGGCTGCGATGCCCGCGCTGAGGGTGCCCGACTTCAATATGAGCTCTGTCAGCCAGGGCGTATAACCTCGTACCTGATTCACGAGACCACCCAAGGAGATACGAGAACCGTGACGGACATCGTCGACGAGCTGAAGTGGCGGGGGCTGTTCGCCCTGTCCACCGACGAAGATGCTTTGCGCAAGGCGCTCGCGGACGGTCCCGTCACGTTCTATTGCGGCTTCGACCCGACCGCGGCCAGTCTGCACGTGGGGCACCTGGTGCAGGTCCTCACCATGCGTCGCCTCCAGCAGGCGGGCCTGCGCCCGCTGGCCCTGGTCGGCGGCGCGACGGGCCAGATCGGTGACCCGCGCCCGACCGCCGAGCGCACGCTGAACGACCCGGAGACGGTCGCGAACTGGGTGACGCGCCTGCGCTCGCAGATCGAGCCGTTCCTGTCCTTCGAGGGCGAGAACGCCGCGGTCATGGTGAACAACCTGGACTGGACGGCCGGCCTGTCGGCCATCGAGTTCCTGCGGGACATCGGCAAGCACTTCCGCGTCAACAAGATGCTGACCAAGGACTCCGTGGCCCGGCGCCTGGAGTCCGAGGAAGGCATCAGCTACACGGAGTTCAGCTACCAGCTGTTGCAGGGCATGGACTTCCTGGAGCTGTACCGACGCCACGGCTGTACGTTGCAGCAGGGCGGCAGCGACCAGTGGGGCAACCTCACCGCGGGCCTGGACCTGATCCACCGCCTGGAGCCGCACGCCAACGTGCACGCGCTGGCGACACCGCTGATGACCAAGGCGGACGGCACCAAGTTCGGCAAGACCGAGGGCGGCGCCATCTGGCTCGACCCCGAGATGACGACGCCGTACGCGTTCTACCAGTTCTGGCTGAACGTGGACGACCGCGACGTCTCGACATACCTGCGGATCCTGTCCTTCAAGTCCCCCGAGGAACTGGAAGAGCTGGAGCAGCAGACCGAGGAGCGCCCCCAGGCCCGCGCCGCCCAGCGCGCGCTGGCCGAGGAGCTGACGACGCTGGTGCACGGCGCCGACCAGACGGCCGCGGTGATCGCCGCGTCCAAGGCTCTCTTCGGCCAGGGCGAGCTGACCGGGCTCGACGGGAGGACGCTGGCCGCGGCGCTCTCCGAGGTGCCGCACATCCAGGTCGCCGAGCTCGGCCCGGTGGTGGACCTCTTCGCTGAGGTCGGCCTGGTGGCCAGCAAGTCGGCCGCGCGCCGCACGGTCAAGGAGGGCGGTGCCTACGTGAACAACGTCAAGGTCACCGCCGAGGACGCGGTCCCCGCCAAGGAGGACCTGCTGCACGGTCGCTGGCTGGTACTGCGCCGGGGCAAGAAGAACCTGGCGGCGGTGGAGGTCACCGAGGCCTAGACACGAGTCGCCGAGGCCCGGACACGGGTCGCTGAGGCCCGGACACCATGAGGGGCGGTTTCCCGTGCGGAGACCGCCCCTTCGTCTTCGTCGTACCTGATCAACCGGGCTTCGTACCCGCCCGTCAGGCTTTCTGCTTGTTGCCCCGCAGCGCCATGTACGCCATGTCGCCGAGGAAGACGATGATGATCGCGGCCACGAGCTGGAAGGCGTGGCGGCTCCAGTCGATGCCTCGGGTCTCGGCGACGCCGAGAGCCCGGGCGATCGCGTTGCCGACGATGGCTCCGAGGATGCCGAAGATGGTGGTCAGCCAGAGTGGGCTGTGCTGCTTGCCCGGAAGGATCGCCTTGGCCAGCAGGCCGAGCACGAAGCCCACGATGATCGCCCACAACCAGCCCATGTCTGCCTCCTAGTACGGCTCTACGTGAGCATTACGCCCAGTCTCGGCGTGTGCGCCATACGGCGCATGTCGGGCGCGGCCGTACGCGGTACGGCGCATCATGTCCCCCCAGGACGGACCCGCCCCGGTCTCGAAGGCGACGCAGCCGCGGCGTAACGTGGAACGTG
Organism: Streptomyces sp. RLB3-17; assembly: GCF_007113425.2. Lineage (NCBI taxonomy): Bacteria > Bacillati > Actinomycetota > Actinomycetes > Kitasatosporales > Streptomycetaceae > Streptomyces > Streptomyces sp. RLB3-17. Next base: position 3,134,260 of record NZ_CP041610.2, read on the forward strand.
TTCGGGCCTGCTTCCCAGACCGGGTTCGGACCGGGTACGGGCCGGGGAGAGTCCGACACAGAGCAGGTGGTGGAACGTGATGCGGAAGCAGAGCAAAAGCCAGGTCTTCCGGATCACCGGGGCCAGGCAGGGGCTCGACGAGGACGTCCGCGGCAGGCAGCGCCGCTATGTCATCTCGATGTCCGTCCGCACGGTCTCCGTGATCCTCGCCGCGACCCTCTGGAACGTGGAGCGGCACGTCGCCATCGTCGCACTGGTGCTCGGCATACTCCTCCCCTACATCTCCGTGGTGATCGCCAACGCCGGACGGGAGAACACGCCGTCGCTGCCGTCGACGTTCGTCAACGTGCCCGGCCCCGCGATGATCGCGCCGCCGCGCCCGGACGCCTCCGCGGAATCCGTCCCGGAGGACGTCGTGACCGACCCCGGGGTGCGTCCGGGAGGCGGCCCGCACGAGCGGGCCGAGCCCGACTCGACCCTCACCTGACCACGGGGGATCCGCCGAAAACGGAATCCGATCGCGCACCAAGCTCAAGAAAAGCTCAGATCAATCATGTTGTTCAGGTGCCGGGCAGCGGGCTAGCCGTGACATACTTCGTACGCGCTCCGCATCCCCCGTCGGAGCGACAGACCGACGCCGGGCAGCTCCCCCCGTGGCTGCTCGGCGTCGCCTTTTCGGGGCCGTTTAGGGTTGAGGCGTGACTTTCCCGCTCCCCGACATGACCCCGGCCCCCAGCACTCCGCAGTGCTCCGCCAAGGGCTGCCGCACCGATGCCGTGTGGGTGCTCGCCTGGAACAACCCGAAGCTGCACACGCCCGAGCGGCGCAAGACGTGGCTCGCCTGCGAGGAGCACCGCGAGCACCTCTCCACGTTCCTCGACGTGCGGGGCTTCTTGAAGGACGTGGTGCGGCTGGAGGACTGGCAGGAGCCGGAGGGCTGAGCGGTTCTGGAAGTGCGGGTCGTCCGTGGCTGGTCGCGCCCACGCGGCGGAGCCGCATGTGTCACAGCCCCGCGCCCCTGAAGGGGCGCTCTCAGCCGCCGATCGCGGACATCGGTCTGGTCGGCTGGAGGAACGACGGGTCGTCCAGGCCCGAGCCCGCCTTCTTGCCCCACATCGCGAGGCGCCAGATGCGGGCGATCTCCTCGTCGGGGGCGTCCGAGCGGAGGGCGGTGCGCAGGTCGGTCTCCTCGGTGGCGAACAGACAGTTGCGTATCTGGCCGTCGGCCGTCAGGCGCGTACGGTCGCAGGCCGCGCAGAACGGGCGGGTGACCGAGGCGATCACGCCGACGCGGTGCGGGCCGCCGTCCACGAGCCAGCGCTCGGCCGGGGCCGAACCCCGCTCGTCGGCGCCCTCCTCGGTGAGCGCGAAGCGCGTCCGCAGCGAGGCGAGGATGTCGCCCGCGGTGACCATGCCCTCGCGCTTCCAGCCGTGCTGGGCGTCCAGGGGCATCTGCTCGATGAAGCGCAGCTCGTAGTCGTGCTCCACGGCCCAGGCCAGCAGGTCGGGGGCCTCGTCGTCATTGAGGCCCGGCATCAGGACGCAGTTGACCTTGACCGGGGTCAGGCCGGCGTCGCGGGCGGCTTCGAGGCCCGCGATGACGTCCTGGTGGCGGTCTCGGCGGGTGAGGGCCTTGAAGACATCGGGGCGCAGGGTGTCCAGCGAGACGTTCACCCGGTCCAGGCCCGCGGTCTTCAGGGCGGCGGCGGTGCGTCTGAGGCCGATGCCGTTGGTCGTCAGGGACATCTGGGGGCGGGGTTCGAGTGCGGAGACCCGCTCCACGATGCCCACGATGCCGGGGCGCAGCAGGGGTTCGCCGCCGGTGAAGCGGACCTCGGTGATGCCGAGGCGGGTGACCGCGATCTCGATGAGACGGACGATCTCGTCGTCCGTGAGGAGGTCGGGCTTGGCCAGCCACTGCAGGCCCTCTTCGGGCATGCAGTACGTACACCGGAGATTGCACCTGTCCGTCAGTGAGACGCGCAGGTCGGTGGCCACTCGGCCGTAGGTGTCGATGAGCACGTGGGCCCCCTCCCTCGTTGCGGATCACTTCTACTCGACACGACCGAGCCTACGTGACGTGACTGACATCAACCCCGGCCGGATCCCACGAGACGCGGCGCGGCCGCGTCGTAGGGATCTACGACGCGGCCGTCGGCGAGGGGGATCAGTGTGCTCCGGTGCCCGTCAGGGACCGCACCTCCAGCTCGGCGTACTTGCCGGCGTCCGGCTCCTCCTTGGACAGGAGCGTGCCGAGCCAGCCCAGCAGGAAGCCGACCGGGATCGAGATGAGGCCCGGGTTCTCCAGCGGGAACCAGTGGAAGTCGACGTCGGGGAACATCGAGGTGGGCTTGCCCGAGACCACCGGCGAGAACAGCACCAGTCCGACCGCCGTGACCAGACCGCCGTAGATCGACCACAGCGCGCCCTGGGTGGTGAACCGCTTCCAGAAGAGGCTGTAGAGGATCGTCGGCAGGTTGGCGGAGGCGGCGACCGCGAAGGCGAGCGCGACGAGACCGGCGACGTTCAGGTCGCGGGCGAGGGCGCCCAGCAGGATGGACACGGCGCCGATGCCGACCGTCGCGTAGCGGGCGGCGGTCATCTCCTGTTTCTCCGTGGCCTGCCCCCTCTTGATGACGTTCGCGTAGATGTCGTGCGCGAACGAGGAGGACGAGGCCAGGGTCAGGCCGGCGACGACGGCGAGGATCGTGGCGAAGGCGACGGCGGAGATGGAGGCGAGCAGGATGGCGCCCCAGTTGGAGTCGACGCCTCCCAGGTGCAGTGCCAGGAGTGGCGCGGCGGTGTTGCCCGCCTTGTTGGAGGCGATGATCTCGTCGGGTTTGATCAGCGCGGCGGCGCCGAAGCCGAGGGCGAGGGTCATCAGGTAGAAGGCGCCGATGAGGCCGATCGCCCAGTTCACCGACTTCCGCGCGGTCTTCGCCGTGGGCACGGTGTAGAAGCGGATGAGGATGTGCGGCAGGCCCGCGGTGCCCAGGACCAGCGCCATGCCCAGGGAGATGAAGTCCAGCTTGGTGGTGGACGTGGCGCCGTACTTGAGGCCGGGCTCCAGGAAGGGCGCGCCCTTGCCGCTGTTGTCGGCGGCCTTGCCGAGCAGGTCGGAGATGTTGAAGTTGAACTTCAGCAGCACCAGGAAGGTGAGCAGCAGGGCGCCGATGATCAGCAGGACGGCCTTGACCATCTGGACCCAGGTGGTGCCCTTCATGCCGCCGATGGTGACGTACACGATCATCAGGACGCCGACGAGGGCGACGATGCCGATCTTGCCGCCGTCGCTGGTGATGCCGAGGAGCAGCGAGACCAGGACGCCCGCGCCGGCCATCTGGGCCAGCAGGTAGAAGATCGACACGACGATGGTGGAGGTGCCCGCGGCCGTACGGACCGGGCGCTGGCGCATCCGGTACGCCAGGACGTCGCCCATGGTGTAGCGGCCGGAGTTGCGCAGCGGCTCGGCGACCAGGAGGAGGGCCACCAGCCAGGCGACCAGGAAGCCGATGGAGTAGAGGAAGCCGTCGTACCCGAAGAGGGCGATCGCGCCCGCGATGCCGAGGAACGAGGCCGCGGACATGTAGTCGCCGGAGACGGCCAGGCCGTTCTGGAAGGCGGTGAACTGTCGTCCGCCCGCGTAGAAGTCGGCGGCGTCCTTGGTCTGGCGGCCCGCCCAGACGGTGATGACGAGGGTCGCGGCGACGAACACCGCGAAGAGGGTGATGATCAGCGGCCGGTGCTGGCTGGCCTCACCGGCGGCGAGCACGGTCGTCTGTACGGGGCTCATGCGTCGCCCTCCAGCCGGGACTTGATGGCCTCGCCCTTGGGGTCGAGCTTCGCGGCGGCGTACCGCGAGTACCACCAGGCGATGAGGAACGTGGTGAGGAACTGGGCGAGCCCGAGGACCAGGGCGACGTTGATGTTGCCGACCACCTGGGTGCCCATGAAGTCGCCCGCGTAGTTCGAGAGCAGGACGTACAGCAGGTACCAGGCGATGAAGGCGACGGTCAGCGGGAAGGCGAAGGAGCGGTGCGAGCGGCGCAGTTCGGCGAACTCGGCGCTCTCCTGCACCTCGACGAACTGCTCGGTCGAGGGCAGCCGGGGATCGGCCTTCGAAGGGGGCGGTGCGTCGGTAGCCACGAAGTCTCCTCGCGTTGCGGGTGCGGTTACGACGGTGGACGGGGGCGAGTCGGGGCTCGCGGACGGGGACGGCTGGGGTGCGGACATTCGGTTGCGACCTCACAGTGACCTGAATCACGTAACCGAGAGCGACGGATTTGCTCCGGTGCGTGATCCAACAGGGGGCTCGATCGTCCTCGGGCTCCCTGCTCAAGGTCACGGCGCCACGCGTGGACCGGTTCAACTCCCCCGACTTCTTTCGGAAGTCATCTCCGGAAGTCATTGCTGGCCAGCTGGGACGGGAGATAGCTTCGGCCTGCAGTACTCGTCATGCACCTGCCGAAGCGCTACCCGCACCAGCCTCAGCACCCTCACGCACCTGCCCGAGCACCACCTGTGTTCGGGCGGCTTTCGTTTCCGGATGATGTGGAGATCCCATGGCTCATCTGCGTTCCAGACGTCGCCTCGCCCTCGCGGTGCCGGTCGTCCTGTCCCTCACCGCCTCGCTCGGTTTCCTGCCGGGCGCCGCGTCGGCCGCCCCGCTGACCGCGTCCGCCACGACGAGCGCGGACGGCCCCAACCTCGCGTACGTGGTCAACACCAGGACGGACCACCGCACCATCGAGTCGGTGGAGAAGGCGATCTCCGCGGCGGGCGGCACCGTCGTCATCGCCTACGAGAAGATCGGCGTGATCGTCGTCCATTCCGCCAACCCGGACTTCGGCAAGCAGATCCGCGCCGTGCGCGGGGTGCAGTCGGCGGGCGCGACCCGGACCGCGCCGCTGACGGCCGCGGGGACGACGGACGAGGGCGCGGCGCAGATGCTGTCCGCCGCCGAGGCCGCCAAGGTCTCCAGGACCGCCGCCGCGGGCGAGGAGCCCCTGGAAGCCGACCAGTGGGACCTGCGCGCGATCGGCGCCGACAAGGCCGCGAAGACCAACCCGGGCAGCAAGAACGTGACCGTCGCCGTGATCGACGTCGGCGTCGACGACACCCACCCGGACATCGCCCCGAACTTCTCCCCCTCGCAGTCCGCGAACTGCGTGGGCGGCAAGCCGGACACCACGTACGGCGCGTGGCGCCCCGTGGACGCCGACCACTACCACGGCACCCATGTCGCGGGGGAGATCGCCGCCGCCCGCAACGGCATCGGGGTCGCGGGCGTCGCGCCCGGAGTGAAGGTCTCGGGCATCACCGTGGCCGAGCCGGACGCGAGCCAGCTCTTCTACCCCGAGAGCGTCGTCTGCGCCTTCGTCTTCGCCGCCGACCACGGCGTGGAGATCACCAACAACAGCTACTACGTGGACCCGTGGCTCTACAACTGCCTCGACGACCCCGACCAGAGGGCCATCGTCGACGCCGTCAACCGGGCCCAGCTGTACGCCCAGAAGAAGGGCACCCTCAACGTCGCCGCGGCGGGCAACTCCAACGACGACCTCGACTCGAACGCCCTCGTCGACGCCTCCAGCCCCGACGACTCGACCGCCGTGACCCGCACGGTCGACCCGCACAAGTGCTTCGACGTACCGACCCAGCTGCCCGGCGTCGTCACGGTCGCCTCGACCGGCGTCACCGGTGCCAAGTCGTACTTCTCCAGTTATGGCAAGGGCGTCATCGACGTCGCCGCGCCGGGCGGCGACAAGTACCAGATCCCGGACACGCCGTCGAAGAACGGCCGCATCCTGTCGACGATGCCGAACAACCAGTACGGCTTCCTGCAGGGCACGTCGATGGCGACGCCGCACGTCGCGGGCGTGGCCGCGCTGCTGAAGTCCAAGTACCCCTGGGCCTCGCCGGCCCAGCTCCAGGCGCTCCTCAAGGCCGAGGCGGACAACCCGGGTTGCCCGACCGCCCCCTACGACGGAAACGGCGACGGCGTCGTGGACGCCACCTGCGTGGGCGGCAAGCACGTGAACGGCTTCTACGGAGCCGGGATCGTCAACGCGCTGCGCGCGGTCAAGTAAGTCCCGCCAAGTAAGTCCGGCCGAACGTCACATGAGCTTCCGCACGGCTCGTACCGCTCGTACCGCGAATGAACTGGAGACTCCATGACCGCGCCTCACAAGCGCTCCCGTCGCGCCATAGCCCTCCCGCTCGGGATGGCCACGGCGACAGCCCTCGCCTTCCTGCCGAACGTCAGCGCCTCGGCGGCCGACACCGACGGCTCCGCCACGCGGACCGCCACGACGACGGCGGACGCGACCGCCCTCAGCTATGTCGTCAACGTCCGCCCCGGGCACGGCACTTCCGCCTCCGTGAAGAAGGCCATCGCCAAGGCGGGCGGCACGATAGTGACGTCGTACGACCAGATCGGCGTGATCGTCGTGCACTCCTCGAACGCCGACTTCGCCAGGACGATCCGCGGCGTACGCGGCGTGCAGTCGGCCGGCAACACACGCAACGCGCCGCTGCCCGCGCAGTCGACCACCGACATGGGCGCGCCCCAGGTGCTCACCGCGGCGCAGGAGAAGGCCGCGAGCGCCGAGGCCGCCGCCGGGCAGGACCCGCTGGAGTCCCTCCAGTGGGACCTGCCCGCCATCAAGGCGGACAAGGCGCACGAGAAGACCCTCGGCAGCAGCAAGGTGACGGTCGCCGTGATCGACACCGGTGTCGACGACACGCACCCCGACATCGCGCCGAACTTCAACCGCGACGCCTCGGTCAACTGTGTGACGGGCAAGCCGGACACCACCGACGGGGCCTGGCGGCCGACCGCCGCGGAGAGCCCGCACGGCACGCATGTCGCGGGCGAGATCGCCGCCGCCAAGAACGGCGTCGGCATCACCGGAGTCGCGCCCGGCGTGAAGGTCGCCGGCATCAAGGTGGCCACGACGGCCGGCTACTTCTACACCGAGGCCGTCGTCTGCGGTTTCGTGTGGGCCGCCGAGCACCACGTCGACGTGACCAACAACAGCTATTACACCGACCCCTGGTACTTCAACTGCAAGGACGACCCGGACCAGAAGGCCCTGGTCAACGCGATCACCCGCGCTTCGCAGTACGCGGAGCACAAGGGCACCGTCAACGTCGCCGCGGCGGGCAACGAGAACTACGACCTGGCCGCCGACTCGATCACCGACCCGGTCTCCCCGAACGACGGCACGCCCTCGGACCGGGTGATCGACCCCTCCAAGTGCTACGACATCCCCACCCAGCTGCCGGGTGTGGTCACCGTGGCCGCGACGGGCGCCAAGGGCATCAAGTCGTCCTTCTCCAACCACGGCCTGGGCGTCATCGACGTCGCAGCGCCCGGCGGCGACTCGACGCGCTACCAGACCCCGGCACCGCCCGCCACCAGCGGTCTGATCCTCGGCCCGCTGCCCGGCGGCACGTGGGGCTACATGGCGGGCACGTCGATGGCGTCCCCGCACGTCGCGGGCGTCGCCGCCCTCATCAAGTCGACCCACCCGCACGCCTCCGCCGCCCTGGTGAAGGCGCTGCTGTACGCGGAGGCCGACGCCACGCCGTGCACCGACCCCTACGACATCGACGGCGACGGCAAGGTCGACGCGGTGTGCGAGGGCACGAAGAACCACAACGGGTTCTACGGCTGGGGCACCGTCAACGCGTTGAACGCGGTCACTGAGTGACCGCGTGAGCGAGGGGGCCGGGCGGTTGCCCCGGCCCCCTTTCCCATGTTGATCCAGTACACCCGGCATAGTGCCGTCATGACTCGTACGGACTTCGCGTGGGCCGCTCTGGGCGGCGACCCCGCACTCGTCTCACTGATCTCGGCTGTCGCACGGGAGGGCGTGCTGCCCGCACGACTGCCGGTGCGCGGGACGGCCCGGGCATGTGTCGCGGTCTGTGCCCTCGCCGGGGCCGAACTGACCGCAGGGCGCACCGGAGGGAAGATGCCCGAGGTGCGCGTGGACGACGGGGCCGTCGCCACCGCCTTCCACAGTGAGCGGCATCTGCGCGTCGACGGTCGTGAGCCGGTCAACTTCGCCCCGCTGTCCCGGTTCTGGCGGACGGCGGACGGCTGGGTCCGCACCCACGCGAACTATCCGCACCACCAGAAGCGGCTGCTGGGCGCGCTGGGTGTGCCGCAGGGCCGGGGCTCCCTCACCGAGGTGGTCGCCGAGGTGCTCGCCGAGCGGCCGGCCACCGAGGTGGAGGAGACGGTGTACGCGGCCGGCGGACTCGCGATCGCCCTGCGCTCGCCCGGCCGGTGGGCGGCGCACCCACAGGGGCGGGCGATCGCCGCGCACCCGCTGGTGGCCCGCGAGCGGCTGGACACGGCACCCGTACGACCGCTCGCCCCGCTCGCCGGGGATCCGCTGCTGCCCGCCGCGGGCGTGCGCGTGCTGGACCTCACCCGGGTCATCGCGGGCCCGGTGGCCACCCGCACGCTCGCTCTCCTTGGCGCGGACGTCCTGCGGATCGACAGCCCGCGCCTGCCCGAAATCGACGACCAGCACGCCGACCTGGACTTCGGGAAGCGTTCCGCCACGCTCGACCTGTCGGCGCGCGGGGATCGCTCGGCCTTCGAGGAGCTGCTCGCCGAGGCCGATGTCGTCGTCACCGGGTACCGGCCGGGCGCACTGGACCGGTTCGGGCTCTCCCCGGGGGCACTGGCCGAGCGGCGGCCCGGTCTGGTGGTGGCGCAGTTGTCGGCGTGGGGCGACTACGGGCCGTGGTCCGGGCGGCGGGGCTTCGACAGTCTGGTGCAGGTCGCCACCGGGATCGCGGAGATCGAGGGGTCGGCGGAGCGGCCGGGTGCGCTGCCCGCGCAGGCCCTCGACCACGGCACGGGGTACCTGCTGGCCGCCGCGGTGCTCCGGTCGCTCACCGAGCAGGCCCGGGAGGGCGGGACACGGCTCGTCCGGCTGGCGCTCGCGCGGACGGCCGCGTGGCTGATGGACGGGTCGGCGCACCGGGACGAGGAGCCCGCCGACACCTCGTACGAACCGGGCCCCTGGCTCGCCGAGACCGACAGCGACCTGGGCCGGCTCAGGTACGCACGGTCGCCCGTCTCCTTCGCCGGCGGGCCCTTCGACTGGGCACGGCCGCCGGGACGTTGGGGGACGGACCCGGCCCGGTGGGCCTGAGCCGGCTGGTCGCTTCGGGAGACGATCGCGCCCGTCGGGCGTGAGCGAGGGGTCGACCGGAAACGTATCTATGGGCGGAATGCCTAACCACCGCTTGTTTCCCTGCACTTGCCCGGTTCTGTGCCGACTGGTGAAGATCCTGGGGTGACCTTGATACGACCGACAGCCGAGACAGCGGGCGCGAGTGGTCCGGTGCGGCGCCCCGCCGCCGGACGCGCCGTCGCCCTGCTCGTCCTGGTGGCCGTGGCCGCGCTGATCCCGCTGCTCGGTCCGCGCCCCGCGCTGGACGGCACCGGCGAGGCGGCCGCTCCCGGCGTCGGCGGCATCGCCCTGCTGCGCGCGGCCTTGTTCGCGGCGCTGTGCGTCCCGGTGGGCGAGCTGTTCGCGGCCCGGCTGGCCCGCCTGGTGCCGGGCGCGCCGCTGGAGCACGCGCCCCGCAGCTGGGCGCCCTCCGCCGCGGCGGTCGGGTTCCTCGCCGCGCTGGGGCTGGCCTCGGTGGTGTCCACCGGCAACCTGCTGCCGCACCACCTCTCCGACATGGACGTCGGCGGGCTCTACCAGAGCCGGGACGGCAAGCTCGCGCTCCTGGAGGTCAACGCCTTCCTGGCCGCCGGGCTCTGCGCCCTCTCGCGGAGACCGGCCGCGCAGGTGTGGCCACTGGCCGCGGTGGCCCTCGCGGAGGCGCTGCGCGCCCACCCGGCGCCGGAGCACGGCCCGCTCGTCGGCTCCGGTCTGACGCTCGTTCACGTGACCTGCGCGGCCCTGTGGACGGGCGGCCTGCTGCATGTACTGCGGATGCTGCGCACCTGGCGCGCCGCTTCGGAGGCGGAGGCCGCGGAGCCGACGGGGACGGCCGAGACGGCGGTTTCGGCGGACGCGGCCGGCGCGGCGCTTCTGGGCCTCTACGCGCGCGTGGCCGCCGTCCTGTTCGCGGCGCTCACCGCGACGGGCGTGTGGAGCGCACTGCGCCGGATGCCGCCCGGCACGGTCCTGGACCAGCTGACGGCGACGTCGTACGGGCGCACCCTGCTCGCCAAGCTGGTGCTGGTGGCCGCCGTCGCCGTGCTGGCGCTGCTCGCGCGGCTGCGGCTGCGCCGGGCCGCCGACCGGCTCAGCGCCTGTGTGCCCGCTCGCGCGGAGGTGGTGGCGCTGGGCCTGGTCGTGGCGGTGTCGGGGCTGCTGACGGCGCTTCCGCTGCCGATCAGGTGGTCATGAGCCGTTGGTGACGAGCACCTTGAGGGCGGTGCGCTCGTCCATCGCCTTGTAGCCGTCGGGCACGCCTTCCAGACCGACGGTCATGTCGAAGACGGGCGACGGGTCGATGGTGCCGTCCAGGATGTCGGGCAGCAGCTCCGGGATGTACGCCCGCACCGGCGCCACACCGCCGCGCAGCGCGACGTTCCGGTCGAACATCACGCCCAGGTCGAGGCCCGTGCCGCTGCCGTGCGGCACGCCGACGAAGCCGATGGCGCCGCCGTCGCGGGTGATGTTCACGGCCGTCCGCATGGACTGCTCGGTACCGACCGCCTCCACGACGGCGTGCGCGCCCTGGCCGCGGGTCAGCTCGCGGACGGCCTCGACGGCCGCCTCGCCGCGTTCGGCGACGACGTCCGTGGCACCGAAGGCGCGCGCGATGTCCGTACGCGCCTGGTGGCGTCCGAGCGCGATGATCCGCTCGGCGCCGAGCCGCTTGGCGGCCAGCACGGCGCACAGCCCGACGGCGCCGTCCCCGACGACCGCGACGGTGGCGCCCTTGCGGGCTCCCGCGCCGAGGGCCGCGTGGTGACCGGTGCCCATGACGTCGGAGAGCGTCAGCAGGGCCGACAGCAGGTGGTCGTCGGAGGCCGCCTCCTTGGGCAGCTGTACGAGGGTGCCGTCGGCGAAGGGGACGCGCACGGCCTCGCCCTGACCGCCGTCGTAGCCGACCGCGCCCCAGAAGCCGCCGTGCTCGCAGGAGGTGGTGAGGCCCTCGCGGCAGTAGTCGCAGACGCCGTCCGACCACATGAAGGGCGCGACGACCAGGTCGCCGCGGCGGACGCCGGTCACCTCGGAGCCGGTCTCCTCGACGATGCCGAGGAACTCGTGCCCGATCCGCTGCCCCGCCTGCCGTGCCGCCTCGCCCCGGTAGGCCCACAGGTCGCTGCCGCAGATGCAGGACCGCAGCACCCGTACGACCGCGTCGGTGGGCAGTTGCACCAGGGGTTCGGGGACGTCCTCCACGCGCATGTCGTACGGGGCGTGGATGGTGGTGGCGCGCATGACGAGGATCCTTCTCGGCCGATCGGCTGGGTGAGATGCGCTCAGGGGGTGGTTGAGCGCATCTCACCGTACGCCGCCCCCGCCGCGGTATGCGCGCCGAGGGTGCCCTGCACTCCGCTGACCAGCAGGAACTGGGCGGCGGCATAGGTCAGCATGATCCAGAAGTCCGGCCTCGGGAGCTGCGGCCAGTCGGCGACGCCGGTGGCGATGAGGGTGTCGGACAGCAGGAAGAGCGCCCCGCCCACGCCCGCGACGGGCCCGAGCCGGGTGCTTGCGGCCGCCATCGCGGTCAGCAGCAGGCTGTAGCCCGCGACGGGGATACGGAGGCCGGCGGGCAGATCGGGCCACAGGAGGGTGACGGTGACGACGAGGGCGAGGACGTACGCGCCACCGAGCCGGGCCGACGGCCCACGCACGTGTGGAGGGCGATGCGGCGCATCCGGCCCTCTGAAGAGCAGGAGATAGCAGACGTGACCGGCCGCGAAGGAGGCCATCCCCACGAGGAAGGCCGGGTCGGCGTCGGACAGCAGCAGTACGTCGCCGCCCCAGCCGCAGAGCAGGGCGGCCACCAGGAGCCGCGGTCCGCCGCGTACGACCGCGTGGGCGGCGAGCAGGGGCATCAGAAGCGGCTTGGCGACCAGGTGCCCCGGGGTGAACCCGACGGCCAGGGAAACGAGGTCCACGGCAGCGGCCACGCCGAAGGAGACGAGCAGCACGCGCGCGTGCCGTGGGCTCACGCGACGGGCTCCGTGACCGCCTGGTGCCCCGCGGACTTCGGCGTCGGCTGCCAGCCGGGCCCGCGAAAGACCCGCCCCGCCCGCTCGCGCCAACCGGTCGCCGCCTTCAGGTCCCTGGCGATGGCGGCGTACTCGTGGGTGGCGACGCGCAGGGGGTTGTACGTGGCGATGTTCTTGGTGAGCCCGTAGACGGGCCGCTCGGTCTCGGCGACGAAGGACCCGAAGAGCCGGTCCCAGACGATGAGGATCCCGCCGAAGTTGCGGTCCAGATAGCCGCCCTGGGAGGCGTGGTGGACCCGGTGGTGGGAGGGCGTGTTGAGCACGAACTCGAACCAACGGGGCATCTTGTCTATCCGCTCCGTGTGGATCCAGAACTGGTAGACGAGGTTCGCCGACGAGCAGAACGCGAGCGCGGCGGGGTGCACACCGAGGGCGATCAGCGGCACGTAGAAGGGCCAGACCGTCCAGGTCGTCCAGGGCTGGCGCAGCGCGGTGGTGAGGTTGAACTTCCGGCTGGAGTGGTGGACCACGTGGCAGGCCCACAGGACGCGGATGACGTGGTGCCCGCGGTGCGACCAGTAGTAGAAGAAGTCCTGCCCCAGCAGCATGAGCGGAACGGTCCACCACAGGACGGGCACCCGCAGCGGCGTCAGTTCGTAGATCGCCGTATAGATGGCGACGATCGGGATCTTCCACAGGAAGTCGAAGACGAGGCTCCCGAGCCCCATGCCGACGCTCGTCGCGGCGTCCTTCGCCTCGTACCCCGCGGCATCGTCGTCCGGATGGATCCTGACGCTCACCACCTCGATCACGGTGAGCAGCACAAAGGCGGGTATCGACCACAGCACGACATCGGGCAGGTTCGGCATGGATGCACCGTAGAACCGCAGCTCGGCCGCGGCTAGACGTTGTTACCCACAAGTATTACCGAGGGTACGCGCTTGCTTATTGGTGATCTCCGCCAAGAACGCCGACAGGTCCGGACCGATGCGCGTCAGATGGTCGCTCGGCGCTCGTCACACCCCGGCCGCCCCCAACAGCACCCCCGCCGCATAGGTGACCCCCATCGCCAGCGCACCCCCGCCCACGTTCCGCAGTACCGCGCGGCCCGGGTTCGCCGAGCCCAGGCGGGCGCTCAGCCAGCCGGTGAGGACCAGGGCGGCCAGGACCGAGAGCACGGTGACGCCCAGGCGCCAGGCCGCCGGTGGCAGGACGATGGCGAGGAGGGGGAGGAGGGCGCCCACGGTGAACGAGAGGAAGCTCGCCCAGGCCGCGTGCCAGGGGTTGGTGAGGTCGTCGGGGTCGATGCCGAGCTCCACGCGCGCGTGGGCCTTCAGGGCGTCGCGTTCCGTGAGCTGCTCGGCCGCCTCGCGGGCCACGTCGCGGGTCAGGCCGCGCTGCTCCAGGAGTTCGGTCAGCTCCTCGAGTTCGGCATCGGGCTGTTCGCGCAGTTCGCGTCGCTCCAGCGCCAGGGCGGCCTTCTCGGAGTCCAGTTGGGTGGAGACCGAGACGTATTCGCCCGCCGCCATCGACATGGAGCCGGCCAGCAGCCCCGCGAGGCCCGCCGTGAGCAGCGCGGAGCGGTCGTCCGTGGCGCCGGCCACGCCGACGACGAGGCCGGCGGTGGAGACGATGCCGTCGTTGGCGCCCAGCACCGCGGCCCGCAGCCAGTTCAGGCGGGAGCCGAGGGTGCCTTCGTGGGCCTCGTCGTGCGTGGGTACCGTCACACGGGGAGGATGCCACCTGGCGCGTCACCAGACCCGTACTGACGCTCCCCGCGCGAACACCGGACTCGTCGCGTCCGCCGGGGGCCGCGTCAGCGGTTCGGCCAGTTCCGCCACGGTCGGTCCCACCTTCGCCGCGAGGGCGTCCAGCGCGTCGAGGTCGAAGCCGTACACCCGGGCGGCGTTCCCGCCGACCATCGCGGCGACCTCCTCGCGCGGCACGCCCGCGTACGCGCAGCGCAGGCCCTCCCGGGAGTAGGGGTAGGTGCCCTCGTCGTGCGGGTAGTCGCTGCCCCACATGATCTTGTCGACGCCGATCCGCGCCCGCAGCGGCACCTCGTGCGGGCGCATGAAGCTCGCGCCGACGAAGCAGTTGTCCCGCCAGACGTCCGAGGGGCCCTTGCCCATCGCCTCGGCGAGTCCCGCGCCGAACTTCGACTCCGCCGTCGACCTCTTCGCCCTCTTCGTCGCCGCCGCCGACAGCCTCCCGTGGTAGTAGTCCAGCATGTCGAGCACCCCGGGTATCCAGCCCGAGCCCTGCTCGGTGAGCACCAGTCTCAGGCCGGGGTGGCGGCGGAAGGCGCCGCCGAAGATGAGGTGCCAGAGCGCGCGGTGCGAGAACCAGGTCGTCTCGACCATGAAGACCGCGCGGGCCGCCGGTTCCTCGCCCAGTGGCGGCGACGCCGAGCCCGCGTGGTGGTTCACGGGGACGCCCAGCTCCTCGCAGACCGCCCAGATCGGGTCGTACGTCGACGAGTACAGCTCGGGCAGTCCCGAGCCCGGTGGGGTGCCGGGGAGCAGCAGGCCGCCCCTGAGGCCCGCCCGGGAGGCCCACCTGATCTCCTTCACCGCCTCCCCCACGTCGTTCAGGAGGATCTGGAAGACACCCGCGCGGCGACCCGGCGCGGCCGCGCAGAAGTCCGCGAGCCAGCGGTTGTGGGCGCGCAGGCCCGCCCAGCGCCGTTCGAACTCCTCGGCGGTGGGGGCCGGCGCCATCAGGGCGGCCGACGGGAAGAAGGGCGGGATGGTGTTGGGGAACACCACCTCCGCGACGATGCCGTCCTCCTCCAGCTCCGCCAGGCGCCGCGCGGAGTTCCAGTTCTTGTCGGCGGTGTCGGCGAGCAGGTCCTCGTACGGATTGACGTACGTGGCCGCCCACGCGTCGAACGCCTCGTGGTGTTCCTTCGCCAGGTAGGGCCGGTAGTCCAGGAGGTCCGCTCCGGCGTGGCAGTCCGCCGAGATCACGGTGTAGCGGTCGGTCACGGGGTCGTTCGTGGGGGCGCTCACGGCGTCGTCCCCAGGACCGGGAAGTCGTGGTCGGTCAGCCAGTGACGGCCCACCTCGCGCGAGCGTGCCCAGGACGCCGCCACGGCCGTCTGGTCGTCGCTCTGGCCGAGGTCGGCCGGGGTCGGGCCGATGCGCCGGGCGAGCGGGGTCAGCCGCTCGACGTCGAAGCCGAAGACCTCCGCGGCCGCGAGGCCGAGCATGCGGCGGGTCTCCGCGACCGGGATGTCGTGGAAGGTGCGCCGCAGCCACGCGCGGGTGTCGGGCCAGGTTCCCTCGGGGTGCGGGAAGTCGCTGCCCCAGAGGATGTTGTCGACGCCGATCTCGTAGCGCTGCGCGAGTTCGCGGCGCTTGGTGTTCGTCGCGCAGATGAAGAGCTGCCGGTCGAGGTACTCGTGCGGGGGCCGCTTCAGCTCGGCGAAGGGCGACAGCTTCTTGCCGCCGTGCGCGCCCAGGTAGAGGCGGTCCATGAACCAGAGGAGGTTCGGCAGCCACCAGCAGCCCGACTCGGCCACCCCGAACCTCAGCCCCGGGTGGCGTTCGAAGACGCCCGACCAGAGCAGGAACCACAGGGGGCGCGCGGGCCACCAGGTGACTTCGGAGACATAGATCCCCAGGTGGTCGCCGTACTCGTGGCGCGGTGCCGCGCCGGAGTGCGTGACCACCGGCATCCCGCACTCGGCGGCGGCCGCCCACACGGGGTCGTAACGACGGTCGTGGTAGGGCTCCTTGTCGACCCACATGGCGGGGATCATCAGGGCGCCGAGTCCCGACTCCTTGGCGCGGTACACCTCGGCGACGACCGCGTCGGGGGCCGCCGTGATCGGCAACAGGGCGACCCCGCAGTGCCGTTCGGGGTTCTGCCCGACGAACTCCGCCAGCCAGCGGTTGTGGGCCTGCGCTCCCGCCATGCCGAGCTGCGGGTCGTGGTCGCCGGAGAGGCCGAGGCCCACGCCGAAGGGGGCCGCGGTGCGGCTGTCCACGGCGTCGGCGTCCGGGAAGACCACCTCCCCCGCCACACCGTCGCCGTCCAGTTCCTTGAGGCGCTGCGCGGTGTCCCAACCGCCGCGCAGGCCCTCCTCGTTGTCCTGGAACCAGCGGTCCGCGAACGCCTCGTTGCGGATGCCGAGCCGGTTCATCTCCTCGCGGCGCCGGCCCCGGCCCGCGAGGAACTCGTCGAAGTCCCGGTGGAACCGGGAGTCCAGGTAGGGCCGGTACTCCTCGGTGGGGAGCCCGGCGTGGCAGTCGGAGGAGATGATCAGATAGGGGTCCCGGTCGGTCATCGCCCGCCTCCTCAGTCCAGGATGAAGTGCTCTAGGTACGACGGGTCGGCCCGGTCGAGCATCGACTGCGACCTCGCCCGGATCTGCCGGTCGCTGTGCTCGCTCGCGGGCAGCAGCCAGAACCGGCCCTCCCGGATGCCGTCCGCCACCAGGTCGGCGACCTCCTCCACCGGCGTGAACCGCACCTCCTGCCCCGCCTCCTTCATCGCGGCCTCCCACTGGTCGAGGCTGCGGTACGGGGTCTTCCTCGGGCGCTGTTTCGCGTAGCGCTCGGGCCGGTTGCGGTGCGACTCCCACAGGCCGGTGCGGAGCATGTGGGGCCCGGGGAAGAGCACCGACGCCCCCACGCGCGCGTGCTCCGCCTTGAGATGCGCGTACAGGGACTCGGTCATCGTCACGACGGCCGCCTTGGTGACGGCGTACACGGAGGCGGTCGGCAGCGGGGCGATCCCGCCGTCGCCCGACGAGGTGTTGACGACGTGGCCCGGCTCTCCCGCGGCGATCATCCGCGGCACGAAGGCCTGGACGCCGTGGAAGACACCCCAGACGTTGACGGCGAAGGCCCACTTCCAGTCGTTCGGATCGTGCTCCCACATGCGGCCCTCGGCGCCGGAGCCGACCCCCGCGTTGTTGCACAGGACATGCACGGCGCCGTACTTCTCGTACGTCTCGGCGGCGAGCGCGTCGAGTTGTTCGCGCTCCGAGACGTCCACCACGCGCGCGTGCACCTGCGCCCCGTCCTCCCGCAGCGTGGCGGCGGCCTTCTCCAGGGCACCCTCCTCGACGTCCGCGAGGACCACCTTCAGACCGTCCGCCGCGAACCGGCGCGCCATCGCGAGCCCGATACCGCTCGCCGCGCCGGTGACGACGGCGACCTGCCCCGCCCGGAGATCCATCAGGCGCTCCCTTCCGGCGGCCCGTCGAGGATCTGCCGCGGATCGTCGTAGCGCTGATGGATGTACGGCAACAGGGCCTGGGCGCTGACGCGTTCGACCACCCGGCCCGTCTGGTCGGTGGTCTTCTCGCCGAGGGTGATCTCGACCAGTTCGCGTACGGGGAGGTCGGCGACCGGGTCGTACATCGACTCGCGCAGCACGACGTCCCCGGTGACGCGCTCCAGCCTGCGCACCTTCTCGTTGCGTACGCAGTGCACGAGCACGGGGTGGACGTCGAAGCCCGAACCGTCCACCGCGGGAAGGAACTTGAAGTAGAAGTCGGTCTTCCGGGCGGGCTCGGGCAGCGGCAGGTCACCGCTCACCGCGCCGCGCACCTCGACGAACGCGATGCCGTGCCGGGCGAGCGCCGCCCGTACGACGAGGCCGTCGCGTTCCACGGTGACCTCGCCGAGCTTCTTGGGCTCCCCGAAGACCTCGCGGCCGCCGATGAGCGCCCGCTCGTGGGTCATCGGCATGACCAGCGGGTACCAGCCCTCGACGCCGTCGTGCGCCGCTGCGACGGCGAACGAGCCCGCGCCGAGCGGATAGCCCGGCAGGTCCACCTTGCTGATGTTCACCCGGACCAGGGGGCGCCCGGTGGGTTTGAGCGGGGGTGGCAGGACCGCCGCGACCGCGTCCGGATCGCTCTCCCAGACGGCCACCACACCGGTGGACCAGATGTCGGGGAGCTTGGCGCTCGCGGTGCGCGCGGCGGCCATCTCCGCCTCGGTCCGTGCGCCGTACCTCACTCGTGCCATGTCCGTACCGCCCTTCGTAGGCGCTACCTGCTGGGGCGCGGAGCACGCTTGCAGGACACCGTCGAAAGGTCCATAGCCATGCGTCAGCCATGCGCCCGGGGGCGTCCGCCGGGCCGGACCAACCGGTGACCCGCGCCACAAAAGGCACCCCTGTCCCCCGCTGACCGCGTCAACTCCGGGGGCCGGACCGTCCGTCGGATCCGGGAAGGTGGGCGCCGGACTGTCAGTCAGGGCCCGTATCCTCAGTGACCATGCTCGAAGACCTGACGACCGCATCGTCACCAGCCCCCTGGCCGGCCGCGTATCCGCAGGGGTACGCGGTCGTCGACGTGGAGACCACCGGCCTTGCCCGCGACGACCGGATAATCTCGGCCGCCGTCTACCGGCTGGACGCGCGCGGCGAGGTCGAGGACCACTGGTACACGATGGTCAACCCGGAGCGGGACCCGGGCCCGGTCTGGATCCACGGTCTGACGACCGAGGTGCTCGAAGGCGCCCCGCTCTTCCAGGACATCGCCGAGGAGTTCTCCGACCGGCTCGCCGACCGGGTGCTCGTGGCGCACAACGCGGTCTTCGACTGGTCGATGATCGCGCGGGAGTACGCGCGCGCGGAGCGTGAGGCGCCGGTGCGTCAGCGGCTGTGCACCATCGCGCTCTCCAAGGAGCTGGGCCTGCCGCTGCCCAACCACAAGCTGGAGTCGCTGGCCGCGCACTTCGGTGTCGTACAGCAGCGGGCGCACCACGCGCTGGACGACGCGCGCGTGCTGGCCGAGGCGTTCCGGCCGAGCCTGCGGGCCGCCGCGCGGGACGGCATCCGGCTGCCGCTCCTGGAGTGCCGGCCGCTCAAGGAGTGGTCCGAGAGCCCCGCGGCACCGCGGATCGGACGGCAGCCCGGTTCCGGTGGTCATGCGTCCGGCGGCTACCCGTCCGGTGGCTACCCGTCCGGGAGTTGGCGGCCTTCACGCAAACGCCCCGCATGCCCCTATCCCAACCCGGGTCGCTATGAAGCGGACAAACCACTCAAGCAGGGTATGCGGGTCGCGTTCTCCGGGGACACGTCCGTCGACCGCGAGCTGCTGGAGGACCGTGCCGTCGAGGCCGGACTGCATGTCGCGACGAGTCTGTCCCGGCTGACCAGCCTGCTCGTCACCAACGATCCGGACTCCAGTACGTCCAAGGTGGTCAAGGCCAAACAGTTCGGGACACCGGTGATCGACGAGGCGGCGTTCGGCCAGCTGCTGCGGGACGTGGCGCCGGCCTCCGAGAAGTGACCACGGAGGGCTGAAGAGGGGCCGGGGTCGCTGACGGACGTACGGGTGATTGCCGGGCGACTCGCCCGGCGCCCGCTCGCCCGCGCCGCGTCCGCACCTCACCCTGTGGCGCATGGCGAGATGCGAAGTGTGCGGCAACGACTACGGCATGACCTTCGAGGTGCACGCGCAGGGCGCGGTGCACGTCTTCGACTGTTTCTCCTGCGCGATCCACCGGATGGCCCCCATCTGCGAGCACTGTCGCGTGCAGATCATCGGCCAGGGCGTCGAGGTCGAGGGCCACTGGTTCTGCGGCGCGCACTGCGCCCGCGCGGAGGGCAAGGTGGGCATCATCGACAAGGTCTGAGAGCCGAGCGGAACGGCCCGGGAGCACACGTTCCCGTCGTGTCGACGCGCACCCCCCTGAATACGCCCCACGACCGAGTTGTACGGTCGTGGGGTGTACCGCTTCCTGTTGTCCCGGCAGTGGGTGATTCTCACCCTCGTGGCCCTCCTGCTCATCCCCACGATGATCAAGCTGGGCTTCTGGCAGCTGCACCGCCATGAGCACAAGGTCGCGCTGAACAAGGTCATCTCGCAGTCGCTGACGGCCACGCCGGTGCCCGCCGAGTCGGTCACCGCGCCGGGGCAGCACGTCGAGCACGCGGACCTGTACCGCCGGGTGACCGCGAAGGGCACCTTCGACACCGCGCACGAGGTCGTCGTGCGGCGCCGCACCAACGCCGCCGGCGAGGTCGGGTACCACGTCCTGACCCCCTTCGACCTGGACGACGGCCGGGTGCTCCTCGTCAACCGGGGCTGGATCGACTCGAACGGCTCACAGACCGCGTTCCCGAAGATCCCGGCGCCCGCGAAGGGCGAGATCACCGTCACCGGGCGGCTGATGCCCGACGAGACGACCGGCGACAGCGGCATCAAGAACATCCAGGGCCTGCCCGACCGCCAGGTCATGCTGATCAACAGCGAGCAGCAGGCCAAGAGCCTCGGCAAGCAGGTCCTCGGCGGGTACATCGAGCAGACCGCGCCCGCGCCCAAGGGTGACTCCCCCGAACTGATCCCCGACCCCGAGCACAACGACATCGGTCCGCACATGGCGTACGCGATCCAGTGGTGGCTCTTCTCCGCGGGCGTGCCCGTGGGCTGGCTGATCCTGGTCCGCCGGGAGCGCCGCGACCGGGCCGAGGCCGCCGCCTCCACGACCGCGCCGGAAGCGGCCACGGTCGCCGCCTGACCCCTGGGCCGCCGCCCGGCGCGCCCGTACTTCCTCGGCCGGTGTCACCCGGTCGGCCCCCGACCCGATTGGCCCCGGCCTTCGCCGGGAACTCGCCCCACGTGCACCCACGTATCGAGGACTACGCGCTCATCGGGGACGAACAGACCGCCGCGCTGGTGGGCCGGGACGGATCCGTCGACTGGCTCTGTCTGCCACGGTTCGACTCGGCCGCCTGCTTCGCCGCGATCCTCGGCGACGAGAACCACGGTCGCTGGCGGATCTCACCCACGGGGGCGGGCCCCTGCACCCGGCGGGCGTACCGGCAGGACACGCTGGTGCTCGACTCCGAATGGGAGACGGACGAGGGCGCGGTCCGCGTGACCGACTTCATGCCACAACGCGAGCACGCCCCCGATCTCGTCCGCGTCGTCGAGGGACTCAGCGGCCGGGTGACGATGCACAGCACACTGCAACTGCGCTTCGACTACGGCTCCGTCGTGCCGTGGGTGCGCAGGGCGGACGGCCAGCGGGTGGCGGTCGCGGGCCCGGACTCGGTGTGGCTGCGCAGCGAGCCCGCGGTACGCACCTGGGGCAAGGACTTCCGTACGCACTCGGAGTTCACCGTGGAGGCGGGCGAGAAGGTCGCCTTCGTCCTGACCTGGCATCCCTCGCACCAGTCGCGCCCACCCCTCGTCGACCCGTACGAGGCACTGCGCTCCAGCGTCGAGGACTGGCAGGCCTGGGCGGCGCGCTGCCGTTACGACGGTCCGCACCGCGACGCCGTCGTGCGCTCCCTGATCACCCTGAAGGCCCTCACCTTCGCCCCGACCGGCGGCATCGTCGCCGCCCCCACCACCTCGCTCCCTGAGGAACTCGGCGGCGTCCGCAACTGGGACTACCGCTACTGCTGGCTGCGCGACTCGACCCTCACCCTGGGCGCGCTCCTGTCGGCCGGGTACCACGAGGAGGCCGAGGCCTGGCGCGACTGGCTGCTGCGCGCGGTCGCGGGCGACCCCGCGGACCTGCAGATCATGTACGGCCTCTCCGGTGAGCGCCGGCTGCCCGAGTTCGAGCTGTCGTGGCTGCCCGGCTTCGGGGGCTCGTACCCGGTCCGGATCGGCAACGAGGCCGTCAAGCAGCTCCAACTGGACGTGTACGGCGAGGTCATCGACTCGCTCTCACTGGCCCGGCGCTCGGGTCTGCCGTCCAAGCCGCACATGTGGCGCCTGCAGTGCGCCCTGATGGAGTTCCTGCGGACCGCCTGGCGGCAGCCGGACGAGGGGATCTGGGAGGTGCGCGGCCCACGCCGGCACTTCGTGTACTCGAAGGTGATGGCGTGGGTGGCGGCCGACCGCGCCGTCCGGGCGCTGGAGAACGAACCGGAGCTCGGCGGCGACCTGGAGGGCTGGCGCACGATGCGCGAAGAGGTCCACAAGGAGGTGTGCGAGCACGGCTTCGACAGCGAACGCAACACCTTCACGCAGTCCTACGGGTCACGCGAACTGGACGCGTCACTGCTGCTCATCCCCCGCGTCGGTTTCCTGCCGCCCGACGATCCCCGGGTCGTCGGCACCATCGACGCGGTGCGCGCCGATCTCGAACGCGAGGGCTTCCTGCTGCGCCGCTACAGCGACGAGGGCGTCGACGTCGACGGGCTGCCGGGCGGCGAGGGCGCCTTCCTCGTCTGCTCGTTCTGGCTCGCGGACGCGCTGCACATGACGGGCCGTACGAAGGACGCCCGCGAGCTGTTCGAACGGCTGCT
Source organism: Streptomyces sp. RLB3-17 (assembly GCF_007113425.2). Lineage (NCBI taxonomy): Bacteria > Bacillati > Actinomycetota > Actinomycetes > Kitasatosporales > Streptomycetaceae > Streptomyces > Streptomyces sp. RLB3-17. Next base: position 3,156,662 of record NZ_CP041610.2, read on the forward strand.
CGGCCTGGCCAACGACGTGGGGCTGCTGTCCGAGGAGTACGACCCCGTCGCGCGCCGCCAGCTCGGCAACTTCCCGCAGGCGTTCAGCCACCTCGGCCTGGTGGGGACCGCCTTCAACCTGTTCGGTGAAGCGCATCCGGGAGGAGCCGGGACGACCGGATAGGGGAGGATGGGGGCCATGGATCTTGGACTGAAGGACCGTGTGTACGTCGTCACGGGAGCCACCCGTGGCCTGGGCAACGCGACCGCGCGCGAGCTCACCGCCGACGGCGCGAAGGTGATCGTCACGGGGCGCGACGAGAAGACCTCCGCCGACGCGGCGTCCGCGCTCGGACCGAACGCGGTCGGGGTGGCCGCCGACAACTCCGACCCGGGGACCCCGGACCGGCTGATCGCGGCGGCCCGTGAGCACTTCGGCGGCTTCGACGGCATCCTGATCAGCGTCGGCGGGCCGCCGCCCGGGTTCGTCGCGGACAACACGGACGAGCAGTGGACGGCCTCCTTCGAGTCCGTCTTCCTGGGCGCGGTCCGGCTGGCCCGTGCGGCCGCCGCGGAGCTCGGCGAGGGCGGTGTCATCGGCTTCGTGCTCTCCGGCTCGGTCTACGAGCCCATCCCGGGCCTGACCATCTCCAACGGTCTGCGCCCCGGTCTCGCCGGCTTCGCCAAGTCCCTCGCCGACGAACTGGGCCCGCGCGGCATCCGTGTCGTGGGCCTGCTCCCGGCCCGCATCGACACGGACCGCCTGCGCGAGCTCGACGGCCTCTCCGCCGACCCGGAGGCCACCCGCGCGGCCAACGAGTCGCGGATTCCGTTGCGCCGCTACGGCACCCCGGAGGAGTTCGGCCGCACGGCGGCGTTCCTGCTCTCGCCCGCCGCGTCGTATCTGACGGGCCTCATGATGCCGGTGGACGGCGGCGTGCGGAGCGGGTTCTGAGTCCGCCCGGACGCCGCCCGGGGGCCTAACTCACCCTTTCGGCCCGGTGTTTGACCCCGCGGAGGCGTACCTCCGCGGGGAGCGCGGCGAGGCCTGCGGAGTCCCGGGCGTGTGTCAGGGCCTCCGTCGTCAGCAGGTGCAGCGCCTGCCCGGGATCGACATGCGGTTCCAGCAGGAGCTGGACCCGGGTCCCGGGAGCGCCGCGTCGCCCGGTCAGCTGGACCTCGGCCCGTTCGACACCGTCCAACCGCCCCGCCTCGGCGGCCAGTACACCCTCCAGGGCCCGCCCGCGCAGCAGCGCCCCTTCACCGTCGCCGGTGTCGACGAGCACCTCCGCGAGCCGGCGCCGCCGCAGTACGGCCGACAGCCACCACAGGCTGAGCAGGACGACGACGGCGAGAACGGCGATGACGGTCGGCCACCACCAGCCCTGGTCCCGCCACCGGGTCCGTTCGGCGGCGCTCAGCAGCACGTCGTGCCGCCCGTCGTGGATCCACCAGGAGGGCGGCCGCACGCCCAGTCCGACGGCGAGCACGGAGCCGCCGAGGACCAGCAGCGCGAGCCCGACGATGCCCAGCAGGACACGGTTGACGATCCTGAGCACCGCCCTCACCCCTTCCGGCCCGGACGCGCGACATGCACCGACAGGGCGGGCGTCCGGACGAGCCCGAGTCCCCGGATGCCGTCGGCGAGCGTGGCGTCCAGGTCGGCCCGTACGTCGTCGAGTGCGCGGAAGTGCGAGACCGCCCGCACGTCGACCTTCCTGCGCCCCATCCGTACCCGGACCGACCGCACCCCGGAGACCTCCATGGCCCGGTCGCGCAGCGCCGTCGCGGCGGCGCCCCGGTGCAGCCCGGCCCGTACGTCGGGATGGGTGCGCCGCATCGGCAGGACGTCACGCAGCCCCGGCGTCACGGCGAGGACGATCAGCCAGAGTCCCAGGACCGCGGCGAGGCCGGCGCCGACGAGCACCCAGGTGTCGTCCAGGGGCCGTTCGGCGAGCTGCCGGGCGAGGGACCCGCGCCAGTGCGAGGCGGGCCGGTGGGCACGTACGGCCGCGACGTCGTACAGCAGGACGCCCGCACCCACCAGGACCAGCAGCGCGACGATCCCCGCGGGGACACGGCGCGCCGACCAGAACCGGCCCCGCCCGCCGCTCGCGTCGTCGACGGCGGGCGGCGGGTCGTAGTCGGCCGCGGAGGCGGACTGGCCGAGTTCGTCCTCGGCCGGTGGGCCCGCGTCGGGTTTCTCCAGGACGGGCATGCGTCGGGTGGTGTTCTCGGAGCCCTGGGGCTCGCTCATCGCGTCCTCCCCTGTGCCGCGGCGGTCGCCGGTAGCAGGTGCAGCCGTTCGACGTGGACCGTCACCTCCGGCACTTCCATCCCCGTCAACGCGTGTACCCGCTCGGCGACATGACAACGCACCGCGTTGCAGCGGGCGCCGATGTCGGAGGGGTAGCCGAGTTCGAGGTGGAGGCGGACGCGGGCGCTTGCGATGGGGGTCTCCCCTGCTCGAGCGGAGCCGAGAGCCTGGGGAAGGACGACGACCGTCGCGTGCGGGGGTACGGCGTCCGGGGGCAGCGGGTCCAGGGCCTCGCGGGCGGCCTGCGCGGCGATCTTCGCCACGACCCGGTCGGCGATCCGGGTCGCGCCGCGCTCGGCCGCCTCGACGGCCGTCAGGGGCCGTCGGGTGTCGCCGAGCGGGCCGGTCACGGGCGTCACCGCCGCCGGTCGTCGCGGGGACGGAAGAAGTCACCGAGATCCAGGTCCCCTTCGAGGAACCGTCCGACGACGAAACCGACGGCACCCAGGGCGGCCACGAGCAGAAAGGCCCCGAAGCCCCCGAAGTACCCGGCGAAGCCCAGCGCCATTCCGGCGATCATGCCGATCACGGCCAAGCTCATGGTGCACTCCTCAGCGGTTCGACGGCCTCGGTGTCGTGGGCCGTTGCGCGGCCGGGCCGGTCACTGGAGCCGCGCCTCCGGCTCCTCGTCTTCTTCCTCGGGAAGCTTCACATCACTCACCGCGATGTTGACCTCGACGACCTCGAGTCCCGTCATGCGCTCCACGGCCGCGATGACGTTCTCGCGCACGGCGCGGGCGACGTCCGCGATCGACACGCCGTACTCGACGACGATCTCCAGGTCGAGCGCGGTCTGGAGCTCCCCGACCTCGGCCTTGACGCCGCGCGAGACGGATTTCGACCCCCCTGGCACTCGGTCGCGCACGGCCCCGAAGGTCCGGCTCAGCCCACTGCCCATCGCATGGACACCGAGCACGTCCCGGGCGGCGAGCCCGGCGATCTTCTCCACCACACCGTCGGCGATCGTGGTCCGCCCCCGTGTCGCGGGATCACCACCGCCGCGCTTGGTGACCCCGGGCTTGCGGCTCTGGGGAGCCTCCTTCTCGCTCCCGGAGCTGTCCGTCCGGTTCTGCTCCGTCATGTCGGTCATCGCCGTACGTCCCTTTCGGTCGTCCTCCTTGCCCACAGTAGGTGCGGTTGCGGGCTCGCGCGCCAGGGATGCGGCAGGCTGGAACAATGACCGCGGATCGATGGACGCAGGCAGTACGGCGACAGCTCGGGCTCGGGCGCCTGCTCCCGCTCGGGCATCCGCGCGACGGCGCCTGGATCGCCGAGGAGGCGGCCGACGCGTTCCTGCGGCGCGCCGCGGCCGACGTGCCCGCTGTCCGCCTCGGCTCGCTCCGGATCGCCCTCGCGGACCCGGAACTGGTCTACGAACCCGTCGTACCGCCGCCGCCCAGCGCGCTGCCGCCCGGCCCCCTGCGCATCGTCGCGGAGTTCACGGCCGGGGCGGATCCGACGGCCCCCGGCGTCGAGCCGCTTCCCACGACCGCGGCCCGCCTGCGCGTGGCCCTCGCCGAGGCGGCCGAACCCCTCGGCCTGACGGTCACGGAGGTCGACCTGAAGGTGACGGAGTTGGGGGACGTCTGCGCGCCGCCGACCGCCGTACGCCACGCCGCCCCGCCTCCGGCCGCCGTACCGACGGCGCCCGACGAGGCCCGGGCGGCCACCGCCGCCCTGTCCGTGCCGGGGGTACTCCACCTGACGGACGTCCTGGGCCATCCGGTGCACATCGAGAACGTCCCCGGCACGGATCCCGCCCTCGCCCGCCGCCACGTCCGCGTCGAACTGGCGGTCGCGGCAACGGAGCGAACGGTGGACGTGGCAAGGGCCGTCAGAGCGGCGGTCGCGGACGCCTTGCCGGACACTCCGTCAGTGACGGCACTGGTGACGTCCGTCGAGTAGGAAGGACGACCTCACTCCCCCAGACCGGCCAGGTCCCGCAGCCGCCGGGCCTGAGCCGCGCGCTCGGCGACCCGCTGCTCCTCGTACGTCCGTTCCTGCGCCCCCCGCAGCAACGCCTTGGTCTCGACGACCGCGTCCCGAGGCGCGGCCAACACCGCGGCGGCGAGGTCCCGCACGGCATCCTCGAGCTGGTCGACGGGCACGGCGAGATTGGCGAGCCCCGTGCGCTCGGCCTCCTCGGCCGACACGAAGCGACCCGTGGCGCAGATCTCCAGCGCGCGGGCGTATCCGACCAGGCTCACCAGCGGATGCGTTCCCGTCAGGTCGGGAACGAGCCCGAGGCTGGTCTCGCGCATGGCGAACTGCACGTCGTCCGCGACGACGCGCAGGTCACAGGCGAGCGCCAGCTGGAAACCCGCACCGATGGCGTGCCCCTGCACGGCGGCGATGGACACGACGTCGCTGCGCCGCCACCAGGTGAACGCCTCCTGGTACTCGGCGATGGTCGCGTCGAGCTCGGCGTCGGCCCCGCGCGCGAGGTCGATGAACGACGGCTCGCCGTCGAAGCCCTCGGGCGTGAACGCCTGCCGGTCGAGCCCGGCCGAGAACGACTGGCCCTCGGCACGCAACACGACCACACGGACAGTGCCCGGCAGCGACCGCCCGGCCTCCGTCAACGCCCGCCACAGAGCAGGACTTTGGGCGTTGCGCTTGGCCGGATTGGTCAGCGTCACCGTGGCGATCGCGTCGTCGACGGTGAGCCGTACGCCGTCCTTGTCGAGTACGGGGTCAAGATCCTTGTCGAGCGAAGCCATGGGCTGCCTCCGATGGGTGCGGTCGGATCAGACGCGTACCTCGTGAAGGGCACGAGGAACACACCTAAGTGACTGCACAGTAACCACCCGGTCGATCACCCGACCGACCGGGTGGCCACCACCGAAGCCGATGGGGACGCCCGGCCTCAGGCCGAGGCGGCCTTCTTGCCCCGCGTCGCTCCGCCACGCCCTCGGAGCGTGACGCCCGACTCGCTGAGCATCCGGTGCACGAAGCCATACGAACGGCCGGTTTCTTCGGCCAGCGCTCGAATGCTCGCACCGGAGTCGTACTTCTTCTTCAGGTCTGCCGCGAGCTTGTCGCGCGCGGCGCCGGTTACCCGGCTGCCCTTCTTCAGAGTCTCGGCCACCCGTGCCTCCTCATGGGAAGTGCGCTCTGGACTTCTCATGATCACCCCTCAAGGGCTTCATGGCCACCCATTCGGCAAGGTCCGTGAGACACGGTTTTGACGACAGGAGCCCGTCCTCACAAATGGAATCACAGGGTCCGCACTGCTCTGTCCGTACGACCGAACGGGTTCTTCCGTGAAGTGCCAGGTCAGCGACGCAAGACGGCCGAGCCCTTGGGAACAAAGGACTCGGCCGCGAAATGGATGTAGGACACACCTCGGTACGAGGAGATCTCACACAGATGGTGGATCACGGATCGGCCGAATGATCCATACGCAGTGGATCAGTCATTCGATCACGTCGTGCTGACGGCGGCCCCGGGGCTGTCCGGGAGGCCGTAAGAGGGCTCAGGCGAGGGCGACGAGGTCCGCGTAGTCGGAGCCCCACAGGTCCTCGACACCGTCCGGGAGCAGAATGATCCGCTCGGGCTGGAGCGCCTCGACGGCGCCCTCGTCGTGGGTGACGAGGACGACGGCGCCCTTGTAGGTGCGCAGCGCGCCGAGGATCTCCTCACGGCTGGCCGGGTCCAGGTTGTTCGTCGGCTCGTCGAGGAGGAGGACGTTCGCCGAGGAGACCACGAGGGTCGCGAGCGCGAGCCGGGTCTTCTCGCCGCCGGAGAGCACGCCGGCCGGCTTGTCGACGTCGTCGCCGGAGAACAGGAACGAGCCGAGCGTCTTACGGACCTCGACCAGATCCAGGTCGGGGGCGGCGGAACGCATGTTCTCCAGGACCGTGCGCTCGGGGTCGAGGGTCTCGTGCTCCTGCGCGTAGTACCCGAGCTTGAGGCCGTGGCCCTCTATGACCTGACCGGTGTCGGGCTGCTCGGCGCCGCCGAGCAGCTTCAGCAGGGTCGTCTTGCCGGCGCCGTTGAGGCCCAGGATGACCACGCGCGAGCCCTTGTCGATGGCCAGGTCGACATCGGTGAAGATCTCCAGCGAGCCGTACGACTTCGACAGGCCCTCGGCCATCAGCGGGGTCTTGCCGCAGGGCGCGGGCTCCGGGAAGCGCAGCTTGGCGACCTTGTCGGAGACGCGGACCGCCTCGAGGCCGGCCAGCAGCTTGTCGGCGCGCTTGGCCATGTTCTGCGCGGCCACCGTCTTGGTGGCCTTGGCGCGCATCTTGTCCGCCTGCGAGTTCAGCGCGGCGGCCTTCTTCTCGGCGTTCTGCCGCTCGCGCTTGCGGCGCTTCTCGTCGGCCTCGCGCTGCTGCTGGTAGAGCTTCCAGCCCATGTTGTAGACGTCGATCTGGGCGCGGTTGGCGTCCAGATAGAAGACCTTGTTGACGACCGTCTCGACGAGGTCGACGTCGTGGGAGATCACGATGAAGCCGCCGCGGTAGGTCTTCAGGTAGTCGCGCAGCCAGACGATCGAGTCGGCGTCGAGGTGGTTGGTCGGCTCGTCGAGCAGGAGCGTGTCGGCGTCCGAGAACAGGATGCGGGCCAGCTCGACACGGCGGCGCTGACCGCCGGAGAGCGTGTGCAGGGGCTGGCCGAGCACGCGGTCGGGCAGGTTGAGCGCGGCGGCGATGGTGGCGGCCTCGGCCTCGGCGGAGTACCCGCCCTTGGTGAGGAACTCGGTCTCCTGGCGCTCGTACTGCCGCATGGCCTTCTCGCGAGTGGCGCCCGAGCCGTTGGCGATGCGCTGTTCGTTCTCCCGCATCTTGCGGATCAGGGTGTCCAGGCCGCGCGCGGAGAGGATGCGGTCGGTGGCGAGGACGTCGAGGTCACCGGTGCGGGGGTCCTGGGGCAGATAGCCGACCTCGCCGGAGCGGGCGACGGTGCCGGAGGCCGGGATGCCCTCGCCGGCCAGGACCTTCGTCAGGGTCGTCTTGCCCGCGCCGTTGCGGCCGACCAGGCCGATACGGTCGCCCTTGGTGATGCGGAAGGTGGCGGACTCGATGAGGATGCGGGCGCCGGCGCGCAGCTCGATACCGGAGGCGGAGATCACGGACAGACTCCAGGGCAGGGTGGTTGGCGGGGTGGACGGCTGAGGACGTTCCCGCCGTCTAATGCGCGAGGAGAATGGCCATGCGACCAAGTCTAACGGGGCCGTGCAACCACTTTCCCTGGGTGAGCGTGTCCGGCACTGTGACGCTCGCCCTGCCACACGTTGCCCAGCGGCGTGCGGTGCGGGGTGATTCTGCCCAGGTCGTCGACGGCGACGAGCTCGGTGGTCCAGCTGTCACCGGTGGCGCAGGGCTGCGCGATCAGGAGCGCCTCGCCGTGACGCAACGCACGTTCGGGGGCGAAGGAGCAGCCGTACCGGGCGGGCAGCGTCCAGCGCAGGTCGCCGTCGGCGATGCGGTAGGCGGCGACGCGCCGGGGGGTGATCACGGCGAGCATGCGGGTGCCCAGGGGTCGCAGCACCCCACGCGCCCCGTGGTCCGCGAGCCACCCGGCGGCCCCGGGAAGGGCCCGGTGCCACCGCACGGCGCTGCCGTCGCCGCGCGCGGTGTCGGTGACCAGTCCGTCGTCCCACAGCGCGATCGCGTGCCCGCGCGCGGGGAGCACGGCCACCGGACGGCGGCCCTCGCGGGCGTAGGTCCAGCGGGGGTGGCCGGTCGTCCCGTCGTAGGCCTCGACGGCCGCCCTCGTGGCGCGCAGCGGGGGCTGTCGTGTCCCGTGCCCGTGCGCCACGCGCGTGTGGGCGATGAGGCGGTCTCCGTAGGGCGCGGGGCGCGCTTCGTGGGCGGCGGTGAGCAGCAGGGCGACGGCGACGGGGAGCAGAGCGCGGGCGGCTTGGCGGCGGGCGGTGGGGAGACGGAGCCGGGGGGCCGGGGGGTGCGTGGTCGCCGGGGCGGACTGTTCCGCCTCCGCCGCCTCGACCGGCACAGCCATCACCTCGCCCCCATCGGCACCACCCGCCGCTCCTAGGACCTGTCCGGCCGCCCAGGCGCACGGATCAGGCGCAGAGCGTAGGCGTGGGCGGTGGGAACGCCCGTCGGGACACGGCGGGCGGCGGGAGGTGTGTCGCCCGTTCGGCCCTCCGCCCGGCGCCGGACCCCTGAGGGCGTACGAGGATGGCGCCACGGAGCGACGTACGCCGAGGTGCGAAGCCGTACGCAGAGGGTGGTGTGCCCATGCAGTTCGACGACGACGCCGACCTGGACACCTCCGACGTGCAGGATGCGCGCGGCAGTCGGATCCCTGGTGGCAGGGCGACCGTCGGGGGTGGCATCGCGGGTCTGATCGCCCTGATCCTCGGGCTGTTCTTCGGCGTCGGGCCCGATCAGCTCGGGCTGTCCTCCGGCAACGACCAGCCCGCGGTGACCACTTCCTCGCTCGACCAGATCAAGCAGACCTGCCGGACGGGGCGGGACGCGAACGCCAGGGAGGACTGCCGGACGGTGGCGGTGGTCAACAGCGTGCAGGACTTCTGGGCGCAGGAGTTCGCACGACGCGGCGGTAGGTACACGCGCTCGCCGACCGTCTTCTTCAGCGGGCGGGTGAACACCGCGTGCGGCACCGCGACCTCGGCGGTCGGGCCCTTCTACTGTCCCGGTGACCGCAAGGTCTATCTGGACCTGGGCTTCTTCGACGACCTGCGGACCAAGTTCGGCTCCAGCGGCGGGCCGTTCGCGCAGGCGTACGTGGTGGCGCACGAGTACGGGCACCATGTGCAGGACCTGATGGGGACGCTGGGCAGGGCCCAGAGCGGGGTCACGGGCGCGAACAGCAACTCGGTGAAGGTGGAGTTGCAGGCGGACTGCTACGCGGGGGTGTGGGCGCACCACGCGACGACGACGAAGGACCCGTCGACGGGCAGGCCGTTGATCAAGAACCTCACTCCGGCCGACATCCGGGACGGACTGGACGCGGCGGCCGCCGTCGGCGACGACCGGATCCAGCGGGAGTTCCAGGGCCGGGTGACCCCGGAGACGTGGACGCACGGCTCGTCCGCGCAGCGGCAGCAGTGGTTCTACCAGGGCTACCGCACCGGCGACATGGCGCAGTGCAACACCTTCCGCTGAGCGCGCGGACGCGGCGGAGGCGAGAGCGGTGACCGGGCGAAGGCGGGAGCGCGGACGGGCGAAGGCGGGTGCGCGGACGGGGCGAAGAGACGCCCGCGGCTGAGGCGCGTTCCGGGCGGCTTCGGCGCTCCGGGGCGTTGTCAGTGGCCGGTGCAAGACTGGGCAGCGGGTGACATTCCGGCCCAGCAGGACGAGTTCCAGTGGGAGTGATCGGCATGGCAGGTACGGACGGCGGGCGCCCGAGCATCTACCCGACGCTGCTGTACGCGGACGCGAAAGCGGCGATCAGGCAGTTGACGGAGGCCTTCGGTTTCTCGGAGGCCTCGGTGTACGAGAGTGAGGACGGCACGGTGATGCACGCCGAGTTGGTCCAGGGCAACGGCGCGGTGATGCTCGGCTCCAAGGGCCGCGGTGGCGTCTTCGACGGCGCGATGAAGGACGCGGGCCCCATGGGGGTGTACGTGGTCGTGGACGACGTCGACGCACACCACCAGCGCGCCGTGGACCACGGCGCGGAGATCCTCATGCCCCCGACCGACCAGGACTACGGCTCGCGGGACTACCTGGCCCGGGACGCCGAGGGCAACATCTGGAGCTTCGGCACGTACGCCCCGGAGATACGGGGCTGACCCCGGGTGCGCGGGGGCGAGGAGGTGCGGGGCTGATCCCAGGGACAGGCAGGCCCTAGCTGCCTCCGGTGTGGACCTGGAAGGCGGCGCGGCGTACGGCCTTGGCGAGGGCCGGGTCCGGGTGGGCGGCGGCGAGCGCGACCAGGACCTGGACGGTGCGGGGATGGCCGACGGCGCGCACCTCGTCGAGGAGCGCGGGCACGGTGGGCTGCACCGCGGACTCCAGATGGCGCACGAGAAGCGGCGCCTCACCGTGGTCGGCGACGGCGGCGGCGGTGTCGACCCAGAGCCAGGTGGACTCTTCGCGGGTGAGGACCTCGTGGGCGTCCTCCGGGTCGTGCCCGTCGTGCTCGGCGAGCCACAGCAGGGCGTAGGGGCGCAGCCAGGACTCGTCGGCCACGGCGCGTACGTCGGGCTCGGCGGGGGCGCCGACCACGCGCAGCGCCTCGAAGGCGAGGCCGCGGGTGAGCGCGTCCTCGCCGCGGGCGGCTTCGAGGAGTTCGGTGACGGCGCCGCCGACGGGGCGGGCGGCGAGCCAGGCGCGGTACTCGGCGCGGGCCGCGTTCGGGCGCAGCTGGGCGCAGCCGCGGAGCATGTCCGAGGCGGGCTGTTCGATGTTCCCGGCGGGGCTCTGCGCGGCGACGCAGATCTGCTCCAGCTTGACCCAGACCGCCCAGCTGCCGAGCGGGGTGAGCGTGGCCTGCCCGTCGGCGCAGGTGAGCGCGCCGACGGAGGCGAGCGCGTGCAGGGCCCAGTCGAGGAGGGGCTCGAGGGGGGCGTCCGCGATCTCGGCGGCCTCCGGGACGGGCTCCGGCTGGGGGCCGTAGGGGATCTCGCAGCGCTCGGTGCGCAGTTCGGTGACGCGCTGCTCGAGGAGGTCGAGGAGCTGCTCCATGGGGACGGGCCCGGCGGAGAGCTGGAGGAAGGAGAGCACCTGGGGCATCGCGGAGACGACCTCGGCGACGGCGGACGCCTCGCGGTCGGCCGGCTCGGGGTGGGCGAGCGACCAGGCGTCGAAGAGGGCGACCCAGCCGCGCAGGACGGCGCTGTCGTCGCGGTTCCAGGCGCGCAGTCGCCAGCCGGGGCGGGCGATGTCGCCGTGCACCTCGACGAGGCCGGCGAGGCGTGCGGTGTCCCAGTCCGCGCGGACCTGAGCCGGGGTCAGGCCCAACTCGTCGGCGGCCCGTTCGGCGGTCGCGTCGGCGAGGGTGCCCTTGCCGTCGGGGGTCGCGCCGTCGCTCCCCGGGCCGAGCGAGGCGTCGGCCCAGCGGGCGACACGGGCCGCGGCGGCGAGGCCGGTGCGGGCCATGCGGGCCAGTTCCGCGGGGGGCGGGGTGCCCTCGGGGGGCCGGGGTGCGGGTCGGCGCGAGCTGCGCTGGGTCACCGCTCGGGGGGCGGAAGCCAGGGGGCGCGAGCGGACGAGTCGGAGCCTGGAGTCGCGCGGGTTACGGGACGTCACGGGTGCAGTCTTCCGGTTGACAGTCCGAAAACCCAAACGGAATGTCACAGCAGGCGACAGGGGTGGCCAATGGACAGGGCTCCGAGAGGGCTCGACACGTGTGAGCGCGGCCTTGCACGAGTTGACCGGGGCCCAACCGGAAGCCTCCGGGGGGTGGCTACATCAGAGGGGTGAGGAAGCGGCGTAGGGCCTCTTCGTAGTTCGGGGCGGCGTTCCACATGGCGCCGTGGGAGGCGTTCGGGACCGTGTGCAGGGTGACCAGGTCCGGGCGGCGCTCGGCGAGGCGGCGCGAGGGGCCCCAGGGGGCGATGGTGTCGTCCGGGCCGTGCACGATCAGGGTCGGAACCTTGAGCTGGCCGGGGTCGGCGGCCTCCTGGATGCGGTCGCCGTGCAGACCGGTGCGGCCCTGCGCGGCACGGACCGCGAGGGGCAGCAGGGCGCTGGGCGTGTGGCGGGCCGAGGCGAGGGCGCGCAGCGTGGCTCCCCAGTCGAGGACGGGCGAGTCCAGGATCAGCCCGGAGATCCGCTCGCGCAGGGCGGAGTGCGCGGCGGTGCGCAGGGCCATGGTGGCGCCGATGGACCAGCCGTAGAGGACGACCTGGTCGGCGCCGTAGCGCACGGCGTAGCGCACGGCGGCGTCCAGGTCGCGCCACTCGGTCTCGCCGAGGTGGCTGAGGCCGTCCGGGGAGCGGGGCGCGCCGAGGTCGCCGCGGTAGGCGAGGTCGAGCACGGGCAGCTGGTTGCGGTGCAGGAACTCCATCACGTTCATGGGGTGCTCGCGGGTGGTGCCGAGCCCGTGCGCCGTGATCACCCAGGTGTCACGGGTGCCGGGCACGAACCAGGCGGGCAGCGGGCCGAGCTCGCCGGGGACGTCCACGTCGGCGTGGTCGAGACCGAGGGCGCTGCTGGGGTTGCCGATGTGCAGGTTCGGCGTGAGCCATGCCTTGTCGCCGGGTTCCAGGGTGCCGTGGGTGACGCGTTCGAGGCGGCGTACGACCGTGTCGGCGCTGTGGTGGGCGTCGTCCAGGACGGGACCGACGACCGCGTGGGAGCCGTCGCCCGTGAGGCCGTACCGTCCCGGGCGCAGGGAGGCCAGGTCGCGGGTGAGCGTGATCCGGCCCGCGGCCGTGGAGTGCACGGTGAGCCGGGGCTCGGTGGGCAGCGGCCTGCCGGGCGGCGCCTTCAGCGCGGCGTCGCTGGCGAACCGGCCCGCCGCCACGGAGGCTGCGCCCGCGGCCAGGGCTACGGAGACGGCCGCGGCCGTCGCTTTGACAGTACGCACGGGTTCAGTCTCCCGGCGCGGCCCCCGGTCGGCCAGCCGGAGCGGGCGGTGGACTCCCGCCTTGGGGTGCGCGGGCTCGTCCTCCGGCGCTGCGCGCGCACCGGAACCGCCGGGTCGGTACAACCCGCACCGCCGGGTCGGTACAACCCGCACCGCCGGGTCCGGTGCCACCGCACCGCCAGGTCCGGTGCCACCGCACCCCCGCGTGCGGTGCCACCGCACCGCCAGGTCGGTACGCCGCGTCGGATCAGCGGGGCGCGGCCCCGCCGCCCTGCCCGTAGCGGCCCAGCCGCTCCCCCGCCTCGCCCACCTGTTCCGGCGAGAGCAGCGTCGGGGACAGGCCGGGCACGGACGACGCCAGGAGCCAGACGCGGGACATCCATTCCAGTTGGGCGGTGCGGTCGAACGCCTGGGACAGCGAGGCTCCGTAGGCGATGGTGCCGTGGTTCTGGAGGAGGCAGGCCGTGCGGCCGGTGAGGGCCTGGAGCATGTTCTCGGCCAACTCCGGGGTGCCGTAGGTCGCATAGGGGGCAACTCGGACCGGTCCGCCGAGGGCGCCCGCCATGTAGTGGATCAGGGGGAGTTCGGGGACGAGGGTCGAGACGGCCGTCGCGTGCGCGGCGTGGGTGTGGACGACGGCCCGCGCGTCGGTGGCGCGGTGGATCGCGAGGTGCATCGGCAGTTCGCTCGTCGGAACGAGCGAACCGAGGACCTGCCGGCCCTCGAGGTCCACACCGACGGCGTCTTCGGGCCTCAGCCGGTCGTAGGGCACTCCCGTCGGTGTGACCAGGACCGTGTCGCCGACCCGGACGGAGACGTTGCCCGACGTACCGACGACAAGCCCGTCGGCCACCGTCCGGCGGGCCGTCGCGACGAGCTCGCCCCACGCGGCCGCCATCTCCCGCTCGCGCGCGCCCGGCGCACTCTCCCCCACGTCCCGCACTTCCCGTGCGTCCCGCCGCTGCTCAGCCATGGGGCGATCCTGCCAGGCAGGGACGTCAACCCACGGTCGGTGAGGGCACTTTAGGGCGGAAGACAAGCGTCCGTAAGGGGACATAGCGGCGCATATCGCCCTCCGGGGGTGATTGGCTGGCGACCGACGGGCTCTCAACGATCTTCCAATAGCCTCTGGGGGATTTGTCACGCACGTCGCCATTCCGGGGGGAAATATGGCCCGTGACCACAAACCACTCCTTCGCCGTGCCCGCGTCCTCGCGGCGGCGGCCGCCATGGCGGCGCTCACCGCCGCGGGGACCGCCCTCGCCGGGACCCCGGTCGCCGCGGCGGCCAAACCCAAGGGCCACGACGTCTCCTCGCACCAGAAGAACGTCGACTGGCAGAGCGCGCGGGCGAAGGGCGCCCGGTTCGTCTATGTGAAGGCGACCGAGTCCCACACGTACCGCAATCCGTACTTCGGCCGGCAGTACGACGGAGCGCGCGACGCGGGGATCCTGCGCGGCGCCTACCACTTCGCGGTGCCGGACAAGTCGTCCGGCGCCACCCAGGCCGCGTACTTCGTGCGCAACGGCGGCACCTGGCGCGCGGACGGCTGGACGCTGCCGCCCGCGCTCGACATGGAGTACAACCCGTACGACAAGAAGCAAAAGTGCTACGGCATGAGCAAGGCCAGGATCGTGAGCTGGATCCAGGCGTTCAGCGACGAACTCGAACGGGAGACCGGCCGCCGCCCCGTCATCTACACGACCACCCACTGGTGGAACACCTGCACCGGCGGCAGCGGCGCCTTCGCCGCGAACCACGCCCTCTGGCTCGCCCGCTACGACTCGGCGGACACGGGCGCGTTGCCGGCCGGCTGGTCGACCTGGACGTTCTGGCAGTACGACAACAGCGGCACGCTCCCGGGTGACCAGAATCTCTTCAACGGATCCATGACCCGGCTCAAGCAGTTCGCCGCGGGCTAGGAGCCCTCGAACAACCCCTGCCGGAACCCGGTATTCCGCCTCCGTTCGAACATCTGGTAAACCGTCGGGCCGCCCCTCCCGCACACTGGTCATCACAAGCGGAGGGGCGGTCCACCGTTTGAGACACCCCAGCGCCCGCCCCAGTTCATCTTCCGTTCACTCAGGTTGCCTACGGTCCACCTGCCACTGACGCCAAACAGAAGCCTGGGTAAATGGAACACATCACGCTCCTCCTCGGAATCGTGATCGTCACCGCTCTCGTGTTCGATTTCACGAACGGTTTCCACGACACTGCCAACGCGATGGCGACCACCATCTCGACCGGCGCTCTGAAGCCCAAGACGGCGGTGGCCATGTCCGCCGTGCTGAACCTCGTCGGCGCGTTCCTCTCCGTGGAGGTCGCCAAGACGATCTCCGGCGGGATCATCAACGAAGAGGGCATACGCGTCCAAGTGATCTTCGCGGCGCTCGTCGGCGCCATCCTCTGGAATCTGCTGACCTGGCTTCTGGGTCTGCCCTCCAGTTCCTCCCACGCACTGTTCGGCGGTCTGATCGGCGCCGCGGTCATGTCGGCCGGCTGGTCGTCGGTGAACGGCTCGACCGTCGTCACCAAGGTGCTGATCCCCGCGGTCGCCGCGCCCGTCGTGGCCGGACTCGCCGCGATGCTGGCCACCCGGCTGACGTACCGGATCGGCAACCGCGCCGACGAGAAGGCGACCGCCAAGGGCTATCGCGCCGGCCAGATCGCCTCCGCCGGCCTGGTCTCCCTGGCGCACGGCACGAACGACGCCCAGAAGACGATGGGCATCATCACCCTCGCCCTGGTCACCGGCGGCGTCATCGCCCCGGGCTCGAACCCCCCGCTGTGGGTCATCGTCTCGGCCGGTACGGCCATCGCGCTCGGCACCTACCTGGGCGGCTGGCGCATCATCCGCACCTTGGGCAAGGGCCTCACGGACCTCGCGCCGCCGCAGGGCTTCGCCGCCCAGACCAGCGCCGCGACGGCCATCCTGGCCTCCTCGCACATCGGCTTCTCCCTCTCCACCACCCAGGTCTGCTCCGGCGCCGTGATGGGCTCGGGCCTCGGCCGCAAGGGCGGCGTGGTCCGCTGGTCGACCGCCACGCGGATGTTCGTCGCCTGGGGCCTGACCCTGCCGGCCGCCGGTCTGGCCGGTGCCTCCGCCGAGTTCCTGACCAAGCAGGGCACCTGGGGCATCGTCCTCACCGGCGCGCTGCTCGTCGCCGGCGCCGGCACCATCTGGAAGCTCTCCCGCCGCCAGCCGGTCACCGTCGACAACGTCAACGACGTCGACGCCGAACCCGCGGGCGTCGTCACCGCCGCGATCGCCGCCGTCACCCCGCCGCCCGCGGGCCCCGTCACCGGCGACCTGTCCGGCGACCTGAAGACCACCATCCCGTCCCCGGACGCGGAGCCCACCCGCCCGGCCACGGTGTAAGGACAGAACAGCATGCACATCGACTGGGCAGCCCTCGGCTCCGTGTTCGGAGTCAGCCTCGTGACCACCGTCGGCCTCGTCGGCCTCTTCACCCTCGGCATCGTCGGCCTCTCCAAGCGCGAGTCCGCGTCCGCCCAGGGCGGCTCCGCGACCCTCGCGGTCACCGGCGCGTACGTCTGCTTCGCGGCGTGCGCCGCGGCGGTGGCGTACGGCATCTTCCTGATCGTCGGCAAGTAACCCAAAACGGGCACCACTTCGAGTGGGGTGCGGGACGGATCACCGTCCCGCACCCCACCTGTATGTGGGCCTTCGCACACTCTCCCCGCGCAGGTCAACAGCAAGTTGACGGGTCTTCCAACCCGTGGTGGACTGCCGGAGCCAAGTACGGCGACAGAAGAGGAAGCCGGTGTGAATCCGGCGCGGTCCCGCCACTGTGACCGGGGAAGGAAACTCCCCGGGAGCCAGGAACTCTCCCCGCCGGTCTCGTCGAACCAGGGCGCGGACACCCTGAGTGAGGACATAACGCCATGCGCGGCTGCCCAAGTGCCCTGCGAGCGATGGTTCCACCCGACCTGACGGTCGGCTGACCCCGTGCGTGCCGATCGCGTCTTCGCGTACGGCGCCGCCGCCGGACTCCTCGGTGACCTGCTGCTCGGTGATCCCCGCCGGGGGCATCCGGTCGCCGCGTTCGGACGGAGCGCGGCAGCCGTGGAGCGGGTGCTGTGGCGGGACCACCGCGGGTGGGGCGCGCTGCACACCGCTGTGTGTGTGGGCGGTGCCGCCGGACTCGCCGCCGCCGCTTCCCGTGCCGTACGCCCCTCACATGCCGCGTCCCTCGCGCTGACGGCCGCCGCCACCTGGGCCGTTGTCGGGGGCACCACGCTCGGGCGGGAGGCCCGGGCGATCGGTGCCGCCCTCGCGGACGGGGAGATCGAGACGGCCCGGGAGCGGCTGCCGCATCTGTGCGGGCGCGATCCCCAGGCCCTCGGCGCCGACGGCATCGCGCGCGCCGTCGTCGAGTCCGTCGCCGAGAACACCTCCGACGCCGTGGTGGGCGCCCTGGTGTGGGGTGCCGTGGCCGGCGTCCCGGGGCTCGTGGGCTTTCGGGCCGTCAACACCCTTGACGCCATGGTCGGTCACCGGTCGCCCAGGTACCGGCGGTACGGGTGGGCCTCGGCTCGGCTCGACGACGTCGCCGGGTGGCCGGGGGCTCGTCTCACCGCCGTGCTCGCCGCCCTCGCGGGTGACAGTCCCCGAGGGGCCCTGCGCGCCTGGCGCGCCGACGCCGTCAAGCATCCGAGCCCCAACGCCGGGCCCGTGGAGGCCTCGTTCGCGGGGGCGCTCGGGGTGCGCCTGGGCGGCACCCTCTCCTACGGCGGGCGCGTCGAGCACCGGCCCGAACTCAACGGCGCCGGACGCGCCGTGCACGTCGACGACATCGAGCGGGCCGTACGGCTGTCACGGCGTGTCGGCTGGCTCGCCCTCGGCGTGAGCGCCGGCGGACGGCTGCTCGTACAGAGGCTTCTCAGGAAGGGGCGTACGTCATGAGCGGCGGGCTGCTCGTCGCCGGAACCACCTCCGACGCGGGCAAGAGCGTCGTGACCGCCGGGATCTGCCGGTGGCTGGTGCGCCAGGGCGTCAAGGTCGCGCCCTTCAAGGCGCAGAACATGTCCCTGAACTCGTTCGTGACGCGTGAGGGCGCCGAGATCGGGCGCGCGCAGGCCATGCAGGCGCAGGCCGCCCGGGTGGAGCCGACCGCGCTCATGAACCCCGTGCTGCTCAAGCCGGGCAGCGACCGGAGCAGTCAGGTCGTCCTCATGGGAAAGCCCGTGGGCGAGATGACCGCGCGCGGCTACCACGGGGGGCGGCAGGAAGCCCTCCTCACCACCGTGCTGGACTGTCTCGCCGAGTTGCGGGGCACGTATGACGCGGTGATCTGTGAGGGGGCCGGCAGTCCTGCCGAGATCAATCTGCGGCGGACCGACATCGTGAACATGGGGATCGCGCGCAATGCGCGGCTGCCCGTGCTCGTCGTCGGCGACATCGACCGCGGGGGTGTGTTCGCCTCGTTCTTCGGGACGGTCACGCTGCTGTCGCGGGAGGACCAGGAGTTCGTCGCCGGGTTCCTCGTCAACAAGTTCAGGGGGGACGTCTCCCTGCTGGAGCCGGGGCTCGACATGCTCCACGGCCTCACCGGGCGGCGTACGTACGGCGTCCTGCCGTTCCGGCACGGCCTCGGCATCGACGAGGAGGACGGGCTGCGGGTGTCGCTGCGGGGAGCGGTCCGGGAGTCCCGAGTGACCTCCCCCGTCGGTGAGGACGTACTGCGCGTCGCCGTCTGCGCGATCCCGCTGATGTCCAACTTCACGGACGTGGACGCGCTGGCCGCCGAGCCGGGTGTCGTCGTGCGGTTCGTGGACCGGGCCGAGGAGCTGGCCGACGCCGACCTCGTCGTCGTCCCCGGGACCCGGGGGACGGTGAAGGCGCTGGAGTGGCTGCGCGAGCGCGGACTCGCGGACGCCATCCTGCGCAGAGCCGCCGAGGGGCGGCCCGTGCTGGGCATCTGCGGCGGTTTCCAGGTCCTGGGCGAGCACATCGAGGACGAGGTCGAGTCGCGCGCCGGTCATGTCGACGGGCTCGGACTCCTGCCGGTCCGCGTGCGGTTCGCACGCGAGAAGACCCTGACCCGGCCCGTCGGGGAGGCGCTCGGCGAGCACGTCGAGGGCTACGAGATCCACCACGGCGTCGCCGATGTGACGGGCGGTGAACCGTTCTTGGACGGCTGCCGGGTCGGTGCCGTCTGGGGCACGCACTGGCACGGCTCGCTGGAGTCGGACGGCTTCCGGCGCGCCTTCCTGCGCGAGGTGGCGGCCGCCGCGGGCCGTCGTTTCGTGCCGGCCGCCGACACGTCGTTCGCGGCGCTGCGCGAGGAGCAGCTCGACCGGCTCGGCGATCTGATCGAGGAACACGCGGACACGGACGCGCTGTGGCGGCTCATCGAGTCGGGCGCGCCGCAAGGATTGCCTTTCATTCCACCGGGAGCGCCCGCATGAGCACAGTGTTGTTGTTGTCGACCGCCGACACCGATCTGCTGGCGGCGCGTGCCTCCGGCGCCCCGTACCGGATCGGCAACCCCACCCGGGTGGAGGTCGAGGGCGAACTGCCGTCCCTCGTCGAGGGCGCGGACATCGCCGTCGTACGACTCCTGGGCGGCAAGCGTGCCTGGGAGGAGGGCCTGCGGAAGCTGAAGGCCTCGGGCATCCCCACCGTGCTGCTCGGCGGGGAGTCCGTACCCGACGCCGAACTGATGGCGGAGTCGTCGGTGCCCGCCGGTGTCGTCGCCGAGGCGCTGCGCTATCTGGTCGAGGGCGGCCCGGACAACCTCACCGAACTGGCCCGGTTCCTCTCCGACACCGTGCTGCTGACGGGTGAGGGCTTCGAGGAGCCGCGGAAGATGCCGGAGTACGGCGTCCACGGCGAGCGCGCCTTCGTCGAGGGCCGGCCGACCGTCGGCGTGCTCTTCTACCGGGCCCACCAGCTGTCCGGCAACACCGCGTTCGTGGACACGCTGTGCGACGCGATCGAGGCGCGCGGCTCCAACGCGCTGGCCGTGTACTGCGGTTCGCTGCGCGGCGCGGACGCGGGCCTGTACGAGATCCTCGGCACGGCGGACACGCTGGTCGCCACCGTGCTCGCGGCGGGCGGCACGCACGCCTCGGAGGCGTCCGCGGGCGGCGACGAGGAGGCCTGGGACATCGGCGCGCTCGCCGACCTGAACGTCCCCGTGCTGCAAGGGCTCTGTCTGACCTCGTCCAGGAGTGCCTGGGACGCGTCGGACGCCGCCCTCTCCCCCATGGACGCGGCGATGCAGGTCGCGATCCCCGAGTTCGACGGCCGTCTGATCACCGTCCCCTTCTCCTTCAAGGAGCAGGGGCCCGACGAGGTGCCGGTCTACGTCGCCGACCCCGAGCGGGCCGCCCGCGTCGCCGGAATCGCCGTACGGCACGCCCGGCTGAAGCACAAGCCGAACGCGGACAAGAAGCTCGCGCTCGTCTTCACCGCCTATCCGACCAAGCACTCCCGCGTCGGCAACGCGGTCGGCCTCGACACGCCCGCCTCGGCGGTACGGGTGCTCGACGCACTGCGGGACGCCGGGTACGTCGTCGAGGGACACCCCGACAACGGCGACGAGTTGATCCACCGGCTCATCAACGCCGGCGGCCACGACGTCGAGTGGCTCACGGAGGAGCAGCTGGCCGCCGCGCCCGCGCGGGTGCCGCTGGCCGACTACCGGGCCTGGTTCGACAAACTGGACCCGGATCTCAAGCGAGGCATGCTGGACGCGTGGGGCGAGCCGCCCGGCTCCCTCTACGTCGACGGCGACGACATCGTGCTCGCGTCCCTGCAGTTCGGGAACGTCGTCGTGATGATCCAGCCGCCGCGCGGCTTCGGCGAGAACCCGATCGCGATCTACCACGACCCGGACATGCCGCCGTCGCACCACTACATGGCGGCCTACCGGTGGCTGGAGGCCGCGACCTCGGAGGGGGGCTTCGGCGCGGACGCCGTCGTGCACATGGGCAAGCACGGCACGATGGAGTGGCTGCCGGGCAAGGGCCTCGGGCTCAGCGGTGGCTGCGCGCCGGACGCCGTCCTCGGTGAACTCCCGCTCATCTACCCCTTCATCGTCAACGACCCCGGCGAGGGCACCCAGGCCAAGCGGCGCGGCCACGCCACGGTCGTCGACCACCTCGTGCCGCCGATGGCCCGCGCCGACACCTACGGCGACCTGGCCAAGCTGGAGCAGCTCCTCGACGAGTACGCGCTGGTGTCCGACCTGGACCCGACGAAGGCCCCGGCGGTCCGCGCGCAGATCTGGACGCTGGTCAAGGCGGCCGAACTCCACCACGACCTGCATGTGGAGGACCAGCCGGACGACGCGGCGTTCGACGAGTTCGTCATGCACATCGACGGCTATCTGTGCGAGATCAAGGACGTGCAGATCCGCGACGGTCTGCACATCCTCGGCGGCGGCCCGGAGGCCGAGCCGCGCGTCAACCTCGTGCTGGCCGTGCTGCGCGCCTCCCAGGTGTGGGGCGGCACCGCGAACGCGCTGCCGGGGCTGCGGGCCTGCCTCGCCGAGTACTTCGGCCTGGTCGAGAAGGAGCTGCTCGCCGAGCCGGGCGCGCCGGTGAAGGTGCCGGTCGAGCTGACGGACCTCGTCGAGGGACCGGCACGGACCGGGGCGGACGCGATCGACCTGCTGGAGCAGTTGTGCCGCCGGATGGCGGAGGGCATGGAGGAGCGCGGCTGGGTGACGTCCGAGAGCACCGCCCTCGTACGGGAGGTGCTGGGCGTCGAACTCCCCGACGCCGTCGCGGTGCTGGAGTTCGCCTGTCGTGAGGTCGTGCCGCGCCTGGCCCGGACGACGGACGAGATCACCCACATCCTGCGCGCCCTGGACGGCGGTTACGTCCCCGCGGGCCCGTCGGGCTCACCGACCCGCGGGCTGGTGAACGTCCTGCCGACCGGTCGCAACTTCTACTCCGTCGACCCCAAGGCGATCCCGTCCAGGCTGAGTTGGGAGGTCGGGCAGTCGCTCGCCGACTCCCTGGTGCAGCGGTACCTGCAGGACACGGGCGAGTACCCCAAGTCCGTCGGTCTGACGGTCTGGGGCACGTCCGCGATGCGCACCCAGGGCGACGACATCGCCGAGATCCTCGCGCTGCTCGGCTGCCGCCCGGTCTGGGACGACGCCTCGCGCCGCGTGACCGGTTTCGACGTGGTGGGCCTGGAGGAGCTGGGCCGGCCGCGCATCGACGTCACGGTCCGCATCTCCGGCTTCTTCCGGGACGCGTTCCCGCACGTCGTGGGCCTGATCGACGACGCGGTGCGCGCGGTGGCCGAGCTGGACGAGCCCGCCGACCGCAACTACGTCCGCGCGCACGCCGACGAGGACACCGCCGAGCACGGCGACCGGCGCCGCGCCACCTCCCGCATCTTCGGCTCCAAGCCGGGCGCGTACGGCGCCGGTCTCCTCCCCCTGATCGACGCCCGCAACTGGCGCTCCGACGCCGACCTCGCCGAGGTGTACGCGGTGTGGGGCGGCTACGCGTACGGGCGCGGGCTGGACGGGCGGGCGGCGCGCGGGGACATGGAGATCGCGTTCCGGCGCATCGCCGTCGCCGCGAAGAACGTCGACACCCGCGAGCACGACCTCGTCGACGCCGACGACTACTTCCAGTACCACGGCGGCATGGTCGCGATGGTGCGGCACCTGACGGGCGCGAGCCCGGAGGCGTACGTCGGCGACTCGGCCGTACCGGACCAGGTGAAGACCCGCACGCTGGGCGAGGAGACCCATCGCGTCTTCCGCGCCCGGGTCGTCAACCCGCGCTGGATGGCCGCCATGCGACGGCACGGCTACAAGGGCGCCTTCGAGATGGCGGCGACCGTCGACTACCTCTTCGGGTACGACGCCACGGCCGGGGTCGTGGACGACTGGATGTACGAGAAGCTCAGCGCGGAGTACGTCTTCGACGCGGAGAACCGGGACTTCATGAAGAAGTCCAACCCGTGGGCGCTGCGCGGCATCACCGAACGGCTCCTCGAGGCCGCCGACCGGGGGCTGTGGGCCGAGCCGGACGCGGACACGCTGGAGCGGCTGCGTGCCACCTATCTGGAGCTCGAAGGCGACTTGGAGGGCGACGACCAGTGAGTACCCCGTTCCCGTTCACGGCCGTGGTCGGCCAGGACGACCTGCGGCTCGCGCTGCTGCTGAACGCCGTGTCGCCCGCCGTGGGCGGTGTGCTCGTCCGCGGCGAGAAGGGCACGGCCAAGTCCACGGCCGTACGCGCCCTGTCGGCGCTCATGCCGGGGGTGGACGTCGTCGCCGGGTGCCGGTTCTCGTGCGATCCGGCCGGGCCCGACCCGGCCTGTCCCGACGGTCCGCACGAGCCGGGCGCCTTCGAGACCCGGCCGGCCCGCATGGTCGAACTGCCCGTCGGTGCCTCCGAGGACCGGCTCGTGGGCGCGCTCGACATCGAGCGGGCGCTCGCGGAGGGCGTGAAGGCCTTCGAGCCGGGGCTGCTGGCCGACGCCCACCGCGGGATCCTGTACGTCGACGAGGTCAACCTCCTCCACGACCACCTGGTCGACCTGCTGCTGGACGCCGCCGCCATGGGCGCCTCGTACGTCGAGCGCGAGGGTGTCTCCGTACGGCACGCGGCACGCTTCCTGCTCGTCGGGACCATGAACCCCGAAGAGGGCGAGCTGCGACCGCAGTTGCTCGACCGGTTCGGGCTGACCGTCGAGGTGGCCGCCTCCCGGGAGCCCGATCAGCGGGTCGAGGTCGTGCGGCGCAGGCTCGCCTACGACGACGACCCGACGGGCTTCGCGGCGCGCTGGGCCGACGAGGAGTCCGCCGTACGGGCCCGGATCGTGGCGGCGCGGCAGCTGTTGCCGTCCGTGCGGCTCGGGGACCCGGCGCTGCGGCAGATCGCGGCGACCTGCGCGGCCTTCGAGGTGGACGGCATGCGGGCCGACATCGTCATGGCACGGACCGCGACCGCGCTCGCCGCGTGGGCGGGACGGACCGAGGTGCTGGCGGAGGACGTACGTCAGGCCGCGCTGCTCGCGCTGCCGCACCGGCGGCGCCGCAACCCCTTCGACGCGCCGGGGCTCGACGAGGACAAGCTCGACGAGACGCTGGAGGAGTTCGGGGGATCGGACGAGGGCTCTTCCGAGGAGGGTTCCTCCGACGACGATCCGGACGGGGACCCGGATCCGGACGGGCCCGGCGGCGGTGGGCAGCCGCCTCAGGACGGGCCGGACGGAGACTCCCCCGCCGGTGACGTCCCGGCGCAGGGCGAGCCCTCGGACGACGGGCGGGCGCCGGCCGCACAGGGCGCCGGTGAGCAGTCCCCCGTACGGGCCGCCGAACCCTTTCGCACGAAGGTGCTGAGCGTGCCGGGGCTCGGCGAGGGCGCGGCCGGGCGGCGTTCGCGGGCGCGGACCGAGCACGGGCGGACCACCGGGTCGCGGCGGCCCCGAGGGGCGCTCACCAAGCTGCACCTGGCGGCGACCGTGCAGGCGGCGGCGCCCCATCAGCGGGCGCGGGGGCGGTCGGGGCGCGGCCTCGTCGTACGGCGGGACGATCTGCGCCAGGCCACCCGGGAGGGACGTGAGGGCAACCTCGTGCTGTTCGTGGTGGACGCCTCCGGGTCGATGGCGGCGCGGCAGCGGATGAGTGCCGTCAAGGGCGCGGTGCTGTCGCTGCTGCTCGACGCGTACCAGCGGCGCGACAAGGTGGGGCTCGTGACCTTCCGGGGGTCCTCGGCCGACGTGGCGTTGCCGCCCACCTCGTCCGTGGACGCGGCCGCCGCCCGCCTCGAGTCGCTGCCCACGGGCGGGCGGACGCCGCTCGCGGCCGGACTGCTGCGCGCGCACGACGTGCTGCGGGTCGAACGGCTGCGGGACGCCGCCCGGCGGCCGTTGGTCGTCGTGGTGACCGACGGGCGGGCCACCGGTGGCCCTGAGCCCGTCGCGCTCGCCGAACGGGCGGCGCGGCTGTTCGCGGCCGACCAGGTCGCCTCCGTGGTCGTCGACTGCGAGGCGGGGCCCGTGCGGCTCGGACTCGCGGGGCGGCTCGCGGGTGAACTGGGCGGCACGGCGGTGACGTTGGACGAGTTGCGGGCCGACGCGATCGCCGGGCTCGTGCGCGATGTGCAGGGGACTTCGAGGAGGGCCGCGTAATGCCACAGGGGCAGCCGAGTGTCGTACCCGAGGACGGACTGACGACGCGTCAGCGCCGCAACCGGCCGCTGGTCGTGGTGCACACGGGGATCGGGAAGGGCAAGTCCACCGCCGCCTTCGGGCTGGCGCTGCGCGCCTGGAACCAGGGGTGGCCCATCGGGGTGTTCCAGTTCGTCAAGTCGGCGAAGTGGAAGGTCGGGGAGGAGAACGCGCTGCGCGTGCTCGGCGCCTCCGGCGAGGGCGGGTCCGTCGACTGGCACAAGATGGGCGAAGGGTGGTCGTGGGTGCAGCGCGACTCCCAGATGGACAACGAGGAGAAGGCCCGCGAGGGCTGGGAGCAGGTCAAGCGGGACCTCGCCGCCGAGACGTACAAGCTGTACGTGCTGGACGAGTTCGCCTACCCGATGCACTGGGGATGGGTGGACGTCGACGAGGTCGTCGCCGTGCTGCGGGACCGGCCCGGGACGCAGCATGTCGTGATCACCGGGCGCAACGCTCCCGAGAAGCTCGTCGAGTTCGCGGATCTCGTGACGGACATGTCCAAGGTGAAGCATCCGATGGACGCCGGACAGAAGGGCCAGAGGGGCATCGAGTGGTGATTTCCGTCCCTCGGCTGGTCATCGCCGCGCCCTCGTCCGGGAGCGGCAAGACCACCGTTGCCACGGGGTTGATGGCGGCCTTCGCCTCACGGGGGCTCGCCGTGTCCCCGCACAAGGTGGGGCCCGACTACATCGACCCCGAGTACCACGCGCTCGCCACCGGGCGCGTGGGGCGGAATCTCGACGCGTATCTGTGCGGTACGGAGTTGATCGCGCCGTTGTTCGCGCACGGGGCGCGCGGATGCGATCTCGCGGTCGTCGAAGGTGTGATGGGGCTGTACGACGGGGCCGCCGGGGAGGGTGAGCTCGCGTCCACGGCGCAGGTGGCGAAGTTGCTGCGGGCGCCGGTGGTGCTGGTCGTCGACGCGTCGTCGCAGTCCCGGTCCGTGGCCGCGCTGGTGCACGGGTTCGCTTCCTGGGATCCCGAGGTGCGGGTTTCCGGGGTGATTCTCAACAAGGTGGGGTCGTCGCGGCATGAGGAGATGCTGCGGGAGGCCCTGGACGAGTCCGGGGTGCCGGTGCTGGGGTGCCTGCGGCGGGCCGCGCAGGTGGACACGCCCGCTCGGCATCTGGGGCTCGTTCCTGTCGCCGAGCGGCGCTCGGATGCCGTGGACGCCGTGGGGGCGATGGCCGAGCAGGTGCGACGCGGGTGTGATCTGGACGCGCTGTACGCGTTGGCGCGTGGTGCGGGTGAGTTGTCGGGTGCGGCTTGGGACGCGGCTGCGGCTGTCGTTTCTTCGCCCCCGCCGCCCCTTCCCTTCCCCACCCTGGGGGCTGCGCCCCCAGACCCCCGCCATCGGCCTGAACGGCCTCGTCCTCAAACGCCGGACGGGCTGAAAGATCGCGGGTCCGGGCTGCGTGCGGCGCCCCGAATCGCTGTCGCCGGAGGAGCCGCCTTCACCTTCTCCTACGCCGAGCATGCCGAGTTGCTGACCGCCGCGGGAGCCGAAGTCGTCACCTTCGACCCTCTGCGGGACGAACAACTGCCGGACGGTACCCGCGGGTTGGTCATCGGTGGAGGGTTTCCCGAGGTGTACGCGCCCGAGCTGTCCGCCAACGAGCCGTTGCGCAAGGCCGTGGCCGAGCTGGCGTTCGGCGGGGCGCCCGTCGCCGCCGAGTGCGCCGGGCTGCTGTATCTCTCGCGCGACATCGACGGGCAGCCCATGTGCGGCGTGCTCGACGTCTCGGCCCGGATGAGTGAGCGGCTCACCCTGGGCTACCGGGACGCCGTGGCCGTGAGTGACAGCACGCTCGCCGTCGCCGGGACGCGGATGCGGGGGCACGAGTTCCACCGGACCGTCGTCGAGCCGGGCGCCGGGGCGGCTCCCGCCTGGGGGGTGCGCGCCCCTGAGCGGCGCGTCGAAGGTTTCGTACAACAAGGTGTGCACGCGAGTTATCTGCACACGCACTGGGCGTCACGGCCCGGTGTCGCCCGTCGGTTCGTGGAGAGGTGCCGGACGTCATGAGCAGCAAGCTGATCGGAATCGGGGTCGGTCCCGGTGACCCGGAGCTGGTGACCGTCAAGGGCGTCAACGCGCTGCGTGCCGCCGAGGTCGTGGTCGTACCGGTGATGGCCGCGCCCGATGGAAAGGACGGCGGAGAGCCGGGGCGGGCGGAGGCCACCGTCCTGCACTACGTGCCCGAGGAGAAGGTCGTCCGCGTCGTGTTCGCGCTCAACGAGCGGACCGACCGGGGGCGGCGCGAGGCCGCCTGGGACGCCGCGGGCACGCGGGTCGCGGAGCTGCTCCGGCGGCACGCGTCCGTCGCCTTCGCGACCATCGGCGATCCGAACGTGTACTCGACCTTCACCTACCTGGCGCAGACCATCGGGGAGCTGGTGCCGGGCACGGTCGTCGAGACCGTGCCCGGTATCACCGCCATGCAGGATCTGGCGGCGCGGTCCGGGGCCGTGCTCACGGAAGGGACCGAGCCACTCACCCTCGTTCCGGTGACCGCCGGGGCCGCCGTGCTCAAGGACGCCCTCAACGGGCCCGGGACCGTCGTCGCGTACAAGTTCGGGCGGCAGGCGCACGAGGTCGCGGAGGCGCTGCGGGTCACGGGTCGGCTCGACGACGCCGTGTGGGGGTCCGCGCTCGGGCTGGAGGGCGAGTCCATCCGGCCCGCCGCCGACCTCGACGGCGAACCGCTGCCGTACCTCTCCACCCTCATCGCGCCCGCCCGGCGGGACGGCAAACGCGGCGGGAAACTGTGAGCCCCGGAAGATCACCCGCTTCCGGCGAGACCCACCACCAGCCAGATGAACCCCGCGCCCGCGATCGTGCACAGCAGGGTCGAGCGGGCCGGGTGCTCGTGGTGCGCCTCGGGGAGGATCTCGGCGGCGGCCAGGTACAGCAGTACGCCGCCGAAGAGGCCGAGATAGCCGCCGAGCACCTGCTCCGGGATGGTGAAGAACAGGGTCGAGGCGGCGCCGATCACCGGGGCCACCGCGTCCGCGAACAGCATCGTGATCGCCTTGCGGCGCGCGTTCCCGTACAGGCTCGTGATCGTGTACGTGTTGAAGCCGTCCGCGAAGTCGTGGGCGATCACCGCGAGCGCGACCGCGAGGCCCATGCCGCCGCCGACCTGGAAGGCGGCGCCGATCGCGACACCGTCCATGGCGCTGTGCCCGACCATCGCCGCGGCGGCCGTCAGGCCCACCTCGGGCGCGCGTCCGTCGTGCTCCTCGGCGCCGTGCGCGACCTGCCGGGCGGCCAGCAGCCGTTCCACCAAATGGGCCAACAGGAACCCGGCGACGAACAGCAGCAGGGCCGCCGGTACGCCGAACACCTCCTCGCCCGCCGCCCTCAGCGCCTCCGGGAGCAGATCCAGGCCGACCACGCCGAGCATCAGGCCGCCCGCCAGGCCCAGCACCAGGTGGCGGCGGTCGGTGACCCGCTGTGCCGTCCAGCCTCCGGCCAGCGTCATCAGGAACGCGCCGAGCGCGACGAAGACCGCCATGAGCCCTTCGTATCCGATCGCACCCCGTTCGCGCACGTCCGGCGACGACCTCGCGCCCACTGACCCGCCCACCGACTTCTCGCAGCACCCGATTCATCCGTAGGAGAGGACCGATTCCCATGGCCGATGCCCCCACCGGCAAGGTGACCATCGTCGGGGCAGGGCCCGGCGCCGCCGATCTGCTGACCTTCCGCGCCGCGCGCGCCATCGCCGAGGCCGACATCGTGATCTGGGCGGCCAGCCTGGTGCAGGCCGAGGTCCTCGAGCACGCGCGCGAGGGGGCGGAGATCCTCGACTCGGCGACGATGTCCCTCGAGGACGTCGTGGCCGTGTACGAGCGGGCGGCGGCCGAGGGGCTGAAGGTGGCCCGCATCCACTCCGGCGACCCGGCCCTGTGGGGCGGTACGCAGGAGCAGCTGGACCGGTGTGCGGACATCGGCGTCGAGACCGAGATCATTCCCGGCGTCTCCTCCTTCTCCGCCGTGGCCGCGCTCGCCCAGCGCGAGCTGACGATCCCCGAGGTCGCGCAGTCCGTGATCCTCACCCGGCTCGGCGGCGGCAAGACGCCCATGCCGCCCGGCGAGGAGGTGCGGGAGTTCGCGCGGCACGGCACGACCATGGCGCTGTTCCTGTCGGCCGCCCGCAGCGGACAGCTCGTGCGGGAGCTGCTGGAGGGCGGCTATCCGACGTCCACGCCGGTCGTGGTCGCCTACCAGGCGACCTGGCCGGAGGAGCTGATCGTGAAGTGCACGATCGAGACGCTGGAGGAGACCGTCAAGGAGCACAAGCTCTGGAAGCACACGCTCTTCCTGGTCGGCCCCGCCCTCGACGCGACCGGGACCCGCTCGCACCTCTACCACCCCGGTCACTTCCACGGCTTCCGCAGGGCCGATCCGCAGGCGCGCGCGGAGCTGCGCGCGGCCCGCAAGGGCAGTCCGTCGTGATCACCGTCTTCGGTACGGGGACGGGGGCACCGCTTTCCACGGACGCCTCGGACGCGCTGGCCGGCGCCGGGCTCGTCGTGGGCGCCCGACGCCACCTTGCGGCCGCGCGGCTGCCCGACGCGGTGGAGCGGATCGTCCTCGGGCCGCTCGCGCCCGCCCTCGACGCGATCGAGGGATGCCTGGAAAAGGAGCGGCGCGTCGTCGTGCTCGCCTCCGGTGACCCCGGGTTCTTCGGGATCGTCCGGGCGCTGGCCGAACGGTTCGGGACCGAGCGGCTAGACGTGCGCCCCGGTGTCTCGTCCGTCGCGACCGCCTTCGCGCGGCTCGGGCTGCCCTGGGACGACGCGGTGGTGGTGAGCGCCCACGGGCGCGCGCTGCGCACGGCCGTCCAGGTCTGCCGCTCCCACCCGAAGGTGGCGGTGCTGACCGGCCCCGGCTCCGGGCCCGCCGAACTGGGCGCCGCCCTCGCCCACCGCGGCGCCGGGCGCGTCCTCGTCGTGGCGAGCGCCCTCGGCGACCCCGCACACGAGCGTGTCGAGCGCGTCACCCCGGCGCAGGCCGCGGGCCGCGACTGGGGCACGGCGGTGAGTGTCGTCCTGTGCCTCGACGAGTCGCGGGCCCTCGCCCCCGTGCGGACGGTCGCCGGTCCCCCGGCGGGACCCGACCGGTGGGCCCTGGACGAGCGCGAGTTCAGCCACCGCGACTCGATGATCAGCAAGTTCGAGGTGCGGGCGCTGGCACTGGCCCGGCTCGGGCCGCGCCTCGGCGAACTGGTCTGGGACGTCGGCGCGGGCTCCGGGTCCGTCGCCGTCGAGTGCGCGCGGTTCGGGGCCGCCGTCACCGCGATCGAGAAGACACGGGACGGCTGCGACCGGATCCTCGCCAACGCCGAGGCGCACGGCGTCGACGTCCGCGTGGTGCACGGGGCCGCGCCCACCGTGCTGTCCGACCTGGACGATCCGGACGCCGTCTTCATCGGCGGCGGGGGCCGCGAGCTGCCCGCCATCGTGACCGTCTGCGCGCGGCGGGCCCGGCGGGCCGTCGTCGTCGCCATGGCCGCGCTCGACCGGGTGCCGGCGGCCCGGGAGGCGCTCACCGCCGCCGGGCTCGACTGCGACGGCGTACTGCTGCAGTCCTCCCGGCTCGCGCCGCTGCCGGGGAACGTCACCCGGCTCGCGGCCACCAACCCCGTTTTTCTGCTGTGGGGCGTCCGGCCTCCGGCGCGTACCGAAGGAGTCCTCCAGTGATCGGCCTGATTTCCGCCACGGCGGCGGGCGCGGCGGCCCGTGACCGGCTGGCCGCGGCCTGGCCCACCCGTACACGGGTGTACGACGGGTCCGTCGGGGACGCCGTGCGGCGGGCCTTCGCGGAGTGCGACCAGTTGGTGTGCTTCCTCGCCACGGGCGCGGTGGTACGGCTGATCGCGCCGCTGCTGGGCGACAAGACGTCCGACCCGGGGGTCGTGTGCGTGGACGAGGGCGGCCGGTTCGCCGTGTCGCTCGTCGGCGGCCACGGCGGCGGCGCCAATGAACTCGCCCGCGAGGTGGGCGAGTTCCTCGGAGCCGAGCCGGTGGTGACGACCGCGACGGACGCGGTCGCAGTGCCGGGCCTCGACACGCTCGGCTTCCCCGTGGAGGGCGAGGTCGCCGCGGTCACCCGGGCCCTGCTGGACGGCGAACCCGTCGCCCTGCGGGCCGACTTGGCGTGGCCGTTGCCGCCCCTGCCGGTCGCTACGGAGGGCGCGTACGGCATTCGTGTCACCGACCGGGCCGTGGCGCCCGGCGAGCGCGAGGTGCTGCTGCGGCCGCCCTCCCTCGTGGTGGGGGTCGGCGCGTCCAAGGGCGCCCCGGTGGCGGAGATCCTCGCGCTCGTCGAGGACGCACTCCGTGACGCCGGACTGTCCCCGAGGTCCGTCGCTCAGCTGGCCACCGTCGACGCCAAGGCCGAGGAGCCCGGCATCATCGAGGCCGCCGGACGGCTCGGGGTGCCCGTGGTGACGTACACCGCCGAGGAGTTGGCGACGGTGGACGTGCCGAACCCCTCGGGCGCGCCGCTCGCCGCCGTCGGCACCCCGTCCGTGGCGGAGGCCGCCGCGCTCGTACGCGGTGGTGAACTCCTCGTACCCAAGCGGAAGTCGACGCGCGCGGACGGGCGGCCCGCGATGGCCACCTGTGCCGTCGTGCGCCGTGTGGCGCGCGGGCGGCTCGCTGTGGTCGGGCTCGGGCCCGGCGCCCGTGACCTGCTCACCCCGCGGGCGAAGGAGGAGCTGCGGCGGGCGTCCGTGCTCGTCGGGCTCGACCAGTACGTCGACCAGATCCGCGATCTGCTGCGCCCCGGCACCCGGATCCTGGAGTCCGGGCTCGGCGCCGAGGAGGAACGGGCGCGCACGGCGGTCGCCGAGGCACGGCGCGGGCAGGCCGTCGCGCTGATCGGCAGCGGGGACGCGGGCGTGTACGCGATGGCGTCACCGGCGCTGGCCGAGGCGTCCGACGACATCGACGTGGTCGGGGTACCGGGCGTGACCGCCGCGCTCGCGGCCGGGGCGATCCTGGGCGCGCCGCTGGGCCACGACCACGTGTCGATCAGCCTCTCCGACCTGCACACACCGTGGGAGGTCATCGAGCGCCGGGTGCGGGCGGCCGCCGAGGCGGACATCGTCGTGACCTTCTACAACCCGCGCAGCCGGGGCCGCGACTGGCAGCTCCCGAAGGCGCTCGCGATCCTCGCCGAGCACCGGGAGCCGACGACGCCGGTCGGGGTCGTCCGCAACGCCTCCCGGCCGGACGAGTCGAGCCGGGTGACGTCGCTGGGGTCCCTGGATCCGGCGATCGTCGACATGATGACCGTCGTGACCGTGGGCAACACGGCGACGCGTGAGATCGCCGGGCGCATGGTGACACCGCGCGGCTACCGCTGGCAGGAGGAGCCCAAGTGAGCCGAGTGAGCCAGGTGTTCCCGGAGAACCGGGTCGTGCACCCCATCGAGCAGGAGTCCTTCCGGCGGCTGCGTGCCCGCCTGGACACCTCGCACTTCCCGCCGCTGACGCGGGCGGTCGTGGAGCGGGTCATCCACTCCGCGGCCGACCTCGACTACGCGGACGACCTCGTCACCGACGAGGGCGCCCTGGCGAAGGCGCACACGGCGCTGCA
The DNA here is from genome assembly GCF_007113425.2 of Streptomyces sp. RLB3-17. Classification (NCBI taxonomy): domain Bacteria; kingdom Bacillati; phylum Actinomycetota; class Actinomycetes; order Kitasatosporales; family Streptomycetaceae; genus Streptomyces; species Streptomyces sp. RLB3-17. The sequence goes on from NZ_CP041610.2 coordinate 3,189,208, forward strand.
CGCCGGGGCACCGGTCGTGGTGGACGTGGAGATGGTCGCGGCGGGCATCACGCGCCGCGACACCGTCTGCCGCCTCAAGGACGCCAAGTCCGGCCCTGGGCTGACCCGTTCGGCCCACGCGATCCGGCTCGCGTACGAGGACGTCGGGCCCGGCGCGCTCTGGGTGATCGGCTGTGCGCCGACCGCCCTGGAGGAGCTGCTGACCCTCGACGCCGACCCGGCGCTCGTCATCGGTCTGCCCGTCGGCTTCGTCGGCGCCGCCGAGTCCAAGGCCGCGCTGCGCGACAGCGGGCTGCCCGCCGTCAGCAACGTGTCCGAGAAGGGCGGCTCGGCGGTCGCCGCCGCCGCGCTCAACGCCCTGCTGTACCACCCCGCAACCAAGGAGTTTTCGTGACCACCCCGCCCCCCGCCCTGCTCATCGCCGGACACGGCACCCGGGACGCGGCCGGAGCCGAGGCCTTCCGCGACTTCGTACGGCAGTTGGGGCGCCGCCACCCCGAACTGCCCGTCGCCGGAGGGTTCATCGAACTGTCGCCGCCGCCGCTGGGTGACGCCGTGACCGAACTGGTCGAGCAGGGGGTACGCCGGTTCGCCGCGGTCCCGCTGATGCTGGTGTCCGCCGGGCACGCCAAGGGCGACATCCCGGCGGCGCTGGCCCGCGAGAAGGAGCGGCACCCCGGTATCTCGTACACCTACGGGCGTCCGCTGGGCCCGCACCCGTCGCTGCTGGCGGTGCTCGAACGGCGGCTGGACGAGGCGCTCGGCGGCACGGTCCGTACGCCGCAGGACCGGTCCGACGTCACCGTGCTGCTCGTCGGGCGCGGCTCCACCGACCCGGACGCCAACGCCGAGGTGCACAAGGCGGCGCGGCTGCTGTGGGAGGGACGCGGGTACGCGGGCGTCGAGACGGCGTTCGTGTCGCTGGCGGCGCCGGACGTCCCCTCGGGCCTGGACCGCTGTGTGAAGCTGGGCGCGCGGCGGATCGTGGTCCTTCCCTACTTCCTGTTCACCGGCATCCTCCCGGACCGGGTGCGGCAGCAGACCGAGGGCTGGGCGGCCGCGCACCCGGACGTCGAGGTGCGGTCGGCCGAGGTCATCGGCCCCGAGCCGGAGCTGCTCGACCTGGTCATGGAGCGGTACCGGGAGGCCGTCGAGGGCGACCTGCGGATGAACTGCGACTCCTGCGTCTACCGGATCGCGCTGCCCGGCTTCGAGGACAAGGTGGGCCTCCCCCAGCAGCCGCACTTCCACCCGGACGACGACGGACATCACCACGGGCACCACCACGGCGGGCACGCGCATGCGCACTGAGGGCGCGTACGGGGGCGACGGGCACGGCGCCGGCTCGCGCGGAGACGACGCGCACGATCTGCGCCACCACGGGGACGCCGAGGTGCGGGACGACGGCTCGGCGCTCACCGATCTCGCCGTGAACGTCCGTGCGGACACGCCTCCGGCGTGGTTGCGCGAGCACGTCGCCGCGTCGCTGGACGGTCTCGCGGCCTACCCGGACGGGCGGGCCGCGCGGGCCGCGGTGGCGGCGCGGCACGGGGTGCCGGTGGAGCGGGTGCTCCTGACGGCGGGCGCGGCGGAGGCGTTCGTGCTTCTGGCGCGCGCTCTGAAAGTCCGTCAACCGGTCGTGGTTCACCCGCAGTTCACCGAGCCGGAGGCGGCACTGCGGGATGCCGGCCACACCGTCGACCGAGTGCTGTTGCGTGCGTCGGACGGCTTTCGGCTGGACCCCTCGGCCGTACCCGAGGACGCGGACCTCGTCGTGATCGGCAACCCGACCAACCCGACGTCCGTGCTGCACCCGGCGGCCTCGATCGCCGCGCTCGCGCGGCCCGGGCGGACGTTGGTGGTCGACGAGGCGTTCATGGACGCGGTGCCGGGTGAGCGGGAGGCGCTGGCCGGGCGGACGGACATCCCCGGGCTTGTCGTGCTGCGCAGCCTCACGAAGACGTGGGGGCTGGCGGGGTTGCGGATCGGGTACGTGCTGGCCGCGCCCGACACGGTCCGCGAACTGTCCCGTGCGCAGCCGCTCTGGCCCGTCTCCACGCCGGCCCTCGCGGCGGCCGAGGCGTGCGTGTCGCCCCGGGCGCTCGCCGAGGCCGCGCACGCGGCCCGGAAGGTCGCCTCCGACCGGTCCCATCTCGTCGCGGGACTCCGGGAGTTCGAGCCCGACGGGTTGTGGGTCGTCGAGCCCGCCGAGGGTCCGTTCGTGCTGATTCGGCTGCCTCGGGCGGTGGTGGTGCGGCGTCAGTTGCGGGGGCTGGGGTTCGCGGTGCGGCGTGGGGACACGTTTCCGGGGCTGGGGGACGACTGGCTCCGCCTGGCCGTACGAGACCGGGCCACCGTCAATGGATTCCTCCAGGCGTTGGATCGGGCGGTGGTGGTGGCTGGGCGGTGACGGGCGTGCGGCAACGGCCTTTCTCGCCCCCGCCGCCCCTACCCGTCCCATCCCTGGGGGCTCCGCCCCAGACCCCCGGGCGGATTCTTCGGCTGCGGGTGGGTGGTGGCTGATCGCGCAGTTCCCCGCGCCCCTCAGAAGCGCTGGCGCGCATCTTTCAGCCCGTCCGGCGTTTGAGGACGAGGCCGTTCAGGCCGAAGCGGGGGTCTGGGGGCGGCAGCCCCCAGGGATGGGACGGGTAGGGGCGGCGGGGGCGAGAACAGGTCGGGGTCAGGAGCGGTGGCGGCGTCCCAGGGCGACGGCCGCCCCGCCCGCCGCCAGGAGTACGACCGCCGCACCCACCACGAACGGAGTCGTCGACGCGCCGCCGGTCTCCGCGAGGCCCGACTTCGCCGGTGCCCCCTGGGGCTTGATGTCGGGGGCAGAAACTGAGGCGGGAGCAGAGGCAGGGGCCGCGGACGGGGACTCGCAGGTGACGGACCCGAGGGTCAGGGTGCCTTCCACATCCGCCACGTTCAGCTTCAACGGGTTGACGGAGACATGGAGTTCGAGCGCGGACGCGGCGGCCGTACGGGACGTGGTCCGCGTCTTGGAGAAGTCGATCCGGACCTCACCGACCCCCGGCACCTTCACCTCCGTCGGACCGCCCACCGTCAACGTCACCTTCTTGCCGAGGACGGTCACCCCGCCCAGGAGGGTGGCGGAAGCCGCGGGTTTGCGCCCCGCCTCACAGGTCGCCTTCGAGGTCACCTGCCCGATCTCGATGAGGGACAGCAACGGCAGCCCGGGAACATGGATCCGCGCATGGGTGAGGTTCGTGGACGCCTCGGCCCCCGACGCGGAGACCGTCGCCTTCGCGGAGGCGACATCCGCCCGCAGCACACTGAACGGCTGCCCACCGTCGACCCCGTCCAGCCTCGCTGTCAGCGCGGTCCGCTCGGCGCTCTGCGGCGCCCGCACCTCGTTGAGGGAGACCGCGAGCGGGACGTTCACGGTCTTGTTGAGCAGGGACACGTCGAGCCCGGTGCGCAGCACGACGGCGCTCGCGCGACCGTGGTCGGAGGTGGCGTGCGCGGAACCCGCACCGGCCAGCACCATCGGACCGGCGGCGAGGACGGTGGCCGCCGCGGTGGCGGTGAAACGGCGTGCGGGCATGCGGAAGTCGGTGTTGGCGTTCAAGGGTGGGACCCCCAGGAGAGAACAGCTTGGGACCCGGCAAGAATTACGCACCGAGAGTGAACAGTCAGCAACCTGACGTGACTTCACTCCAACGTGGGGTTTCCGGGAATTCGTTCGAATCTCCCGACACCGCTGGGCACGGATGTTCCCCGCCGTCACCCACTCAACAGCCCCGCCCCGAACACGCCGGTCGACGCTCCGGAGCGCGCACGGTGGTGCGTAACGAGGCGACCGGCGGACACGTAACGCTCCGTCAACCGGACGACCGGGCGACCTCTCCGCCGCTCTCCGCTCTCTGCTCCCCGCCGCTAGCCGACGACCCGCCCGTTCAGCACGACCCGGCGCGGAGCCGCCAGCACCCGTACGTCCGCGCGCGGATCCCCCTCGTACACCACGAGGTCGGCGGGCGCGCCCTCGTCGAGCCCCGGCCGCCCGAGCCACCGCCGGGCGCCCCAGGCCGTCGCGGACAGCGCCTCGACCGGCGGGATGCCCGCGGTGACGAGTTCGGCGACCTCGCCCGCCACCAGACCGTGGGCCAGCGAACCGCCCGCGTCGGTGCCGACGTAGACCGGTACTCCGGCGTCGTAGGCGGCGCGCACGGTGTCGTAGCGGCGTTCGTGCAGTGCCCGCATGTGCGCCGACCAGCGCGGGAACTTCGTCTCTCCGCCGGCGGCGAGCCGCGGGAAGGTGGCGATGTTGACGAGCGTGGGGACGATCGCGACCCCTCGGGAGGCGAAGAGGGGGATCGTCTCCTCGGTCAGGCCGGTCGCGTGCTCGACGCAGTCGATGCCCGCCTCGACCAGGTCCCTGAGCGAGTCCTCCGCGAAGCAGTGCGCGGTCACCCGTGCGCCGAGGCGGTGCGCCTCGGCGATCGCCGCCGCGGCGGCCTCGCGCGGCCAGCAGGCGCTGAGGTCGCCCGTCTCCCGGTCGATCCAGTCGCCGACCAGCTTCACCCAGCCGTCGCCGCGCCGGGCCTCCTGGGCGACGTACGCGACCAGGTCCTCCGGCTCGATCTCGTGCGCGTAGTTGCGGATGTAGCGGCGGGTGCGGGCGATGTGCCGGCCCGCGCGGATGATCTTCGGGAGGTCGGCGCGGTCGTCGATCCAGCGGGTGTCGGAGGGCGAGCCCGCGTCCCGGATGAGCAGGGTGCCGGCCTCGCGGTCGGTGAGCGCCTGCTTCTCGGAGACGTCGTCGGGGACGGGCCCGTGGGCGTCGAGGCCGACGTGACAGTGCGCGTCGACGAGACCGGGGAGGGCCCAGCCCTCGACGGTACGGATGTCACGGGCACCGGGGCGCTCGTACGAGATCCGGCCGCCGACGACCCACAGCTCGTCCCGCACGTCGTCGGCGCCGACGAGCACCCTGCCTTTCACATGCAGCACCGCTTGATCGCTCATGGGGAGAACCTTAGTTCTGCCACCGCGAGTGGTTCGTGGCTGGTCGCGCCCACGCGGCGGAGCCGCTCAGGGTCACAGCCCCGCGCCCCTACGGGGCGCTGTCCTCCTCGACCTCCGCCATCGCCGGGTCCAGCAGCCGGGACAGGAAGTGCCGGGTGCGCTCGTGGCTCGGATTGCCGATGACCTGCGCGGGGGCGCCGTCCTCGACGATCACGCCACCGTCCATGAAGACGACCCGGTCGGCGACCTCGCGCGCGAAGCTCATCTCGTGGGTGACGACCATCATCGTCATGCCCTCGTGGGCGAGCCTGCGCATGACGGCGAGCACGTCGCCGACGAGCTCAGGGTCGAGCGCCGAGGTCGGTTCGTCGAAGAGCATCACCTCGGGCCCCATGGCGAGCGCGCGGGCGATCGCGACGCGCTGCTGCTGACCGCCGGAGAGGGAGGAGGGGTAGGCGTCCGCCTTCTCGGACAGGCCCACCCGCTCCAGGTTCTCGGCGGCGACCTTGGCCGCCTCCTCCTTGTCCCGCTTCAGCACCCTGCGCTGCGGGAGCGTGAGGTTCTCGGTCACCGACAGGTGCGGGAAGAGGTTGAACTGCTGGAAGACCATGCCGATCCGGCGGCGTACGGCGTCGATGTCGACGTCGGGGTGCGTGACCTCGGTACCGCCGACGAAGACCTGCCCCTTGGTGGGTTCCTCCAGGAGGTTCACGCAGCGGAGCAGGGTGGACTTGCCGGAACCGGAGGGTCCGATGACGCAGACGACCTCGCCCTGTCCGATCTCCAGGTCGATCCCGCGCAGGACGTCGTTGTCGCCGAAGGACTTGTGGAGGTCCCGGACGTGGATCTCTGGAGTGCTGGTGCTGGTGCTGCTGGTGCTGGTCACTTGGTGGCCTCCCCGGCCTTGGCCTCCAGGCGGCGTACGACGAATCCGAGTGGCACGGTGACGAGCAGGTAGCACAGGCCCGCGACCAGGATCGGTGTGGAGTTGGCGGTCTGGCTCGCCAGGTCGCGCCCGAACTTGGTGAGTTCGCGCTCCTCCAGGGTGACCCCGAGGAACAGCACCAGCGAGGAGTCCTTGAAGAGGAGGACGAGCTCGTTGGTGAGGGGCGGGATCACGATGCGGAACGCCTGCGGGATGACGATCGAGACCATGGCCCGCGCGTGCGAGAAGCCCAGCGAACGGGCCGCCTCCATCTGCCCCTTGGGCACCGCCTGGATGCCCGCGCGGATCGTCTCGGCCATGTACGCGGCCGAGACCAGGCCGAGCGCGAGCGCCACCTTGCCGTACGTACCGCCGGGGATCTGCGTGCCCGGGAACGCCAAGGGCACGGCGACACCCACGAAGACGAAGATCAACAGGGCGGGCAGGCCGCGGAAGATCTCGATGTAGATGCCGGCGAGCCAGCGGTAGGGGCCCACCGGGGACAGCCGCATCAGGGCGATGACCAGGCCGAGCACGAGACCGACGACGAAGCCGGACATCGTGTAGAGCACGGTGTTCTTCAGCGCCAGTGTGATGACGTCCGGGAACATCTGCTTGACCAGGTCCCACTGCGCGAACTGGTTCTTCAGACGTCCCCAGTCCGCCGTGACCGCGAAGGCGATCACGGCGGCGACGAAGACGACGTACTGCGCGCCGCGCGAGAGGGCGCGCTTCTGGCGCCGGGTCAGGCCGGACTTTCGGGGCTGGAGCCGTGCGTCGGCATCACTCATGAGGCGGACGGCGAGGCGGTGGCCGCGGACGCGGGGTACGGGCCGATCCACTTCTCGTAGAGCTTCTTGTACGTACCGTCGGCCTTGGCCTGCTTGATCGCCCTGTTGATCTCGGCGAGGAGCTTGGTGTTGCCCTTCTTGACCGTGAAGCCGTACTGCTCACCGGTGTTGAGGTTGTCGACCACCTTGAAGGCGTCGGCGTTCGCCTTGTCCTTCAGCCAGCCCTGGACGACCGGGTAGTCGATGATGACGGCCTGGACCTGGCCGGTGCGCAGGCCGTTCAGGACCGCGTCGGAGGACTCGAAGGAGACCGAGTCGAAGCCCTGCTTCGCCGCGTACTCCTCGCCCGTGGTCTGCGCCTGGGCGCCGAGCTTCTTGCCCTTGGCCTTCACGTCGGCGAGGGAGTTGACGCCGCTCTTCTTGTCGACCAGGACGGCCTGGGTGGCGTCGAAGTACGGGTCGGAGAAGTCGACGTTCTTCTTGCGCTCCGGGGTGATCGTCATGCCGGCCGCGGCGAGGTCGCACTGGCCGGAGTTGAGGAACGCGCCCGTCTTGAAGTTCTCGAAGGGCGTGTCGACGATGGCCTGCTTCACGCCGAGGTCCCCCGCGACCAGGTCGATCAGCGCGACGTCGAAGCCCTGCACCTTGCCGTTGATCTCCGACTGGAACGGCGGATACGGGAGGTGGGTACAGGTCGTGACCTGGCCCGCCTTGACCAGGGGAACGCCCTTGGCACTGCTCTGGCCCCCTCCGCCGCCCGAGGAACAGCCGGCCACGAGCAGCAGCCCGGCCGTGGCGGTGGTGGCGGCCAGAATGCGCGTCCGGCGTCCGAGGACCGAGTTCACGGAGACCTCCTGTGGGGGGAATGGAGGATTCCGATTATAAGGAAAGGTTTGGCTCGCTCAAACCAATCCGATGGCTGTTGCGCCGTTCGGCCTCAGAAGTCATGCCTCGTGCGGCCGTCCGGTCGTACGACCTGGGGGTGTCCGCTCGTACGACCGAGGATCGCCGCGGGCGTGACAAGGGCGCCCGGATACGCTCGGGGCTGCGCATTGGAACCTGTGAGCGAAGAGAGCACCGCCGTGACCCATCCCTTCCTGGACCTCGCCCCGCTGAGCGCCGCACACTTCGCGGCGATCGAGGACCGCGTGGCGCGGCTGCTCTCCACCGAGCAGGACGTCGTGATCATGCAGGGCGAGGCGCTGCTGCCCCTGGAGGGTGCCATTCGCGCCGCGGCCGGGCCCGGCACCACCGCGCTCAACGTGATCACCGGGCCGTACGGGCAGACCTTCGGGGACTGGCTGCGGGACTGCGGCGCGACGGTGATCGACCTCGCGGTGCCGTTCCACACGGCGGTGACGGCCGCACAGGTGCGTGACGCCTTCGCCGAGCATCCGGAGATCGACTTCGTCTCGCTGGTGCACGCGGAGGCGGCGACGGGCAACACGAACCCCGTCGCGGAGATCGGCAAGGTCGTGCGTGCGCACGGCGCGCTGTTCTACCTCGACGCCGTCGCCTCGATCGGCGCGGAGCCGGTGCTGCCGGACGCGTGGGGGGTCGACCTGTGCGTGATCGGGGCACAGAAGGCGATGGGCGGGCCGGCCGGGGTGTCGGCCGTGTCCGTGAGCGAGCGGGCGTGGGCGCGGATGGCCGCCAATCCGGGGGCGCCGCGTCGGTCCTACCTCTCCCTGCTGGACTGGAAGGAGCGGTGGGTCGACGGCGGGCGCAAGGCGCTGCTGCACGCGCCGGCGCAGCTGGAGATGCTGGCGTTGGAGGCGTGTGTCGAGCGGATCGAGGCGGAGGGGCTCGACGCGGTGATGCGCCGCCATGCCCTGGCGGGGGCGGCCACGCGGGCGGGGGCGGTCGCTCTCGGTGGCGGGCTGGAGCCGTATGTGTACGAGGCGGGGGACGCCGCGCCGGTCGCCACGACGTTGCGGGCGCCGTCCGGGGTCGATGCGGGGGTGCTGGTCGCGAGGGCGTTGGCCGCGGATCCGGCGTTGCCGTTGGTCGCGGGTGGGGGTGCGCTGGCGAAGGAGATGATCCGGGTGAACCACTACGGCCCCGATGCGACGCCGGGGGTCGTGCACTCCTGCCTCGCGGCGCTGGGGGCGGCGATGGCCGAGTCCGGTCTCACGATCGACCTGGAAGCGGCACGCCGCGCGACGACGAAGGCGTGGTCCTAGCCGTACGTCACGGGCGGGTGTGTCGGGTGCGGGTGGGTGGGGGCTTGGCGCGCAGTTCCCCGCGCCCCTGGGGCGCGGGGCTGCGCCCCGGCGCCCCATCGGCCTCGTCCTCGCGCGCCGGACGAGCTGGGGGCTTTTAGGGGCGCGGGGAACTGCGCGACCAGCCCCCACCCACCCGCACCCGAAGAACACACCGGGATCCGGGGCGGAGCCCCGGCGTGTTCTCCCCACGGAGTTACCGGGGCTTAATCGCGCATCAATTGAAGAGGCGCTCACCATGGCACTCACCATGCTTATTCTTGCATTAACTCGAAGATTAGCTTCCCGTATTCTTCTGCCCGCTTTCCCGGTCCCTAAACGCAAAGATTTCGCGAACGCCAACCGACGTAATTCGGGCACGTCTCGTGGTGATTACGTGTCTGTGACGCACTCCACACTGCGTCCACTTCCTCCCCTATTTTCCGGGCAAACCGTCCCCTTATACCACTCGCAGCACCCCGCTCTCACGGGCGCGTGATAACACAACGGCGCGTCGTACGTAACCCCGGACGACGATGCAATTTGAGATTTCCCTCGGTAAATTCAATCCGCATGACCGCCGCACGAGCAGACCTGCAAGCGGAATTCCTGGAAATGCCGGAGGGCCTTCGGATCGACCGTCCGAAGGTGGCGGACGGAGCCGCGCTCTGGCATATCGCCAAGGACTCCGGAACCCTCGACCTGAACTCCTCGTACAGCTATCTGCTGTGGTGTCGTGACTTCGCCGGCACGTCGGCGGTGGCGCGCGACGCGGACGGTGTGCCCGTCGGCTTCGTCACCGGGTACGTCCGGCCCGAGCGTCCGGGCACCCTGCTCGTGTGGCAGGTGGCCGTCGACGCCGCCCACCGCGGACGCGGACTGGCCGCGGCCCTGCTCGACGGGCTGACCGCGCGGGTCGCGGAACAGCGGACGATCACCGCCGTCGAGACCACGATCACGCCCGGCAACACCGCCTCCGAGCGCCTTTTCACCTCGTACGCGCGACGCCACGGCGCGCGCGTCGAGCACGAAGTGCTGTTCGAGGCCGGGCAGTTCCCGGACGGACCGCACGACCCCGAAGTGCTCTACCGGATCGGTCCGCTCCCCGGCTGACCCCGCGCCGGCCCCCGGCCGACCCGGACACCCCCTGGCTTCCCCCTGCCTTCTCCCCCTCCCCCCACGCACCGAGGAGCGATTCGCCGTGACCATCATCCAGCCCGACCTGAGCGTCTTCGAGACCCTGGAGTCGGAGGTGCGCAGCTACTGCCGCAGCTGGCCCACCGTCTTCGACCGGGCTCGGGGCAGCCGGATGTTCGACGAGGACGGGCACGAGTACCTCGACTTCTTCGCCGGCGCGGGGTCCCTCAACTACGGGCACAACAACCCTGTACTCAAACGGGCCCTCATCGACTACCTGGAGCGCGACGGCGTCACCCACGGTCTCGACATGTCGACGACCGCCAAGCGCGCCTTCCTGGAGGCCTTCCAGAATCTCGTCCTACGGCCGCGCGACCTGCCGTACAAGGTCATGTTCCCGGGGCCGACAGGCACCAACGCCGTCGAGTCCGCGCTGAAGCTGGCGCGGAAGGTGAAGGGGCGCGAGGCGATCGTGTCCTTCACCAACGCCTTCCACGGGATGTCGCTGGGCTCGCTGGCCGTGACCGGGAACGCCTTCAAGCGGGCCGGTGCCGGGATTCCGCTCGTGCACGGGACCCCGATGCCGTTCGACCACTACTTCGACGGCCAGGTGCCGGACTTCCTCTGGTTCGAGCGGCTGCTCGAGGACCAGGGGTCGGGGCTCAACCAGCCCGCCGCGGTCATCGTCGAGACCGTGCAGGGCGAGGGCGGCATCAACGTCGCCCGGCCCGAGTGGCTGCGCGCCCTCGCCGACCTGTGCCGGCGGCGCGACATGCTGCTCATCGTCGACGACATTCAGATGGGCTGCGGGCGGACGGGAGCGTTCTTCTCCTTCGAGGAGGCGGGGATCGTGCCCGACATCGTGACCGTGTCCAAGTCCATCAGCGGGTACGGGCTGCCCATGTCCCTGTGCCTGTTCAAGCCCGAACTGGACGTCTGGGAGCCGGGCGAGCACAACGGCACGTTCCGCGGCAACAACCCCGCGTTCGTCACCGCCGCCGCGGCCCTGGAGACGTACTGGTCCGACGGGTCCGCCATGGAGAAGCAGACCCGTGCCCGCGGGGAGCAGATCGAGCAGGCCCTGATCTCCGTCACCGAGGAGAACCTCGCCGACGTGAAGGAGTACCGGGGACGCGGTCTCGTCTGGGGCCTCGAGTTCCACGAGAAGGAGCGTGCGGGGCGCGTCGCGCAGCGCGCCTTCGAACTCGGGCTGCTCATCGAGACCTCAGGCCCGGAGAGCGAGGTCGTGAAACTCCTCCCCGCGCTCACCATCACCCCCGACGAGCTCGACGAGGGCCTGCGCACCGTCGCCCGCGCCGTACGCGAAACCGTCTGACCGACGTCCACAGACGTCCGGCAGACATCTGACAGATCTGACAGAAAGGCACGGCACCACCGTGATAGTCCGTTCGTTCAAGGACATCGAGGGCACCGACCGGCATGTGAAGGCCGCGACGGGTACCTGGGAGAGCAAGCGCATCGTCCTCGCCAAGGAGAAGGTGGGCTTCTCCCTCCACGAGACGGTCCTGTACGCGGGTACGGAGACGTCCATGTGGTACGCGAACCACATCGAGGCCGTGCTCTGCGTGGCGGGCGAGGCCGAGCTGACCAACGACGAGACCGGTGAGACGCACTGGATCACGCCGGGCACGATGTACCTGCTCGACGGCCACGAGCGCCACACCATGCGCCCCAAGACCGACTTCCGGTGCGTCTGCGTCTTCAATCCGCCCGTCACGGGACGGGAGGACCACGACGAGAACGGCGTCTACCCGCTGCTCACCGAACCCGAGGAGGTCTGAAGCCCCATGACCACGACCACCACGACCAGCACGACCACCGTCACCGATCTCTACCCCAGCCGCGGCGCCACCGAGGTGTCCGTCCCCCGCCAGGACCCGGTCGTCTGGGGCACGCCCGGCACGCCGGGGCCGTTCTCCGTGCCCGACCTCCAGGCGTACGAGCGTGACGGCTTCCTCGCGATCGAGGAGCTGATCGGCGAGGACGACGTCGCCCTCTACCGGGCCGAGTTGGAGCGGCTGGTCACCGATCCGGCGATCCGCGCCGACGAGCGCTCGATCGTCGAGCCCGCCACTCAGGAGATCAGGTCCGTCTTCGAGGTGCACCGGATCAGCGAGGTCTTCGCCGCGCTCGTACGCGACGAGCGGGTCGTCGGGCGGGCCCGGCAGATCCTCGGCTCGGACGTCTACGTCCACCAGTCGCGGATCAACGTCAAGCCGGGCTTCGGGGCCAGCGGGTTCTACTGGCACTCGGACTTCGAGACCTGGCACGCCGAGGACGGGCTGGCGAACATGCGGACCGTGTCCGTGTCGATCGCGCTGACCGAGAACCACGACACCAACGGCGGCCTCATGATCATGCCGGGGTCGCACAAGACGTTCCTCGGCTGTGCGGGGGCCACCCCGCGGGACAACTACAAGAAGTCGCTCCAGATGCAGGACGCGGGCACCCCGTCCGACGAGGCGCTGACCCGCTTCGCCGACCGGCACGGCATCAAGCTCTTCACGGGCCGGGCCGGTTCGGCGACCTGGTTCGACTGCAACTGCATGCACGGCTCCGGGGACAACATCACCCCGTTCCCGCGCAGCAACGTCTTCATCGTGTTCAACAGCGTGGAGAACGCGGCGGTGGAGCCGTTCGCGGCGCCGGTCCGCAGGCCCGAGTTCATCGGCGCCCGTGATTTCACGCCCGTGCAGTGACCGCGAGCGTGACGTGGCCGCACGCGTGACGTGGCCGCGGGCGTGAAGGAGCAGCCCCCCGCCGGGGTCAGCCGGACAGGACGTCCAGCAGTCGGTCGACGTCGGCGGGGGTGTTGTACAGGTGGAAGGCCGCGCGCAGGTTGCCCGCCCGGTCGGACACCTCGACCCCGGCCTCGCTCAGCTCCTGCTGCCGCCGGCCGAGTCCGGGCACGGACACGATCGGCGAGCCGGGGGCGGAAACCGGCGTCTGGCCGAGTCCCTGGAGCCCGGCGCGGAAACGGTCGGCGAGGGCGAGGTCGTGGGCGCGTACGTTCGCCACGCCCAGCTCCTCGAAGAGCTCCAGCGAGTGCCGGGCGCCCGCGTACGAGAAGAGGCTGGGGCTCTCGTCGAACCGCCGCGCCGAGTGGGCGAGTTCCGCCACCGGGCCGTAGCAGCTGTCCCAGGGCGCCTCACCCGCGACCCAGCCGGCGAACACGGGAGTCAGCCCGCCGAGGTCCTCCGGAACGACCAGGAAGGCCACGCCCCGAGGGCAGACGAGCCACTTGAAGGCGACCGAGGAGACGAAGTCGTACGCGTCGGCCTGGATCGGCAGCCAGCCGGCGGCCTGGGAGACGTCGACGTACGTACGCGCCCCGTGCTCGCGCGCGGCCCGGGCGATGCCCGCCAGATCGGCGATCCGCCCGTCCGCGGACTGCGCGGCGCTGACCGCGACGAGCGCGGTGCCCGGACGTACGGACTCGGCGATCCGCTCCAGCGGTACGGCGCGCAGCTTGAGGTCGCCACGGACGTGGAAGGGGTTCACGACGGAGCTGAAGTCGTCCTCCGCGGTGAGGACTTCGGCGCCCGGCGGCAGCGAGGCGGCGATCAGTCCGCTGTAGACGGCGACCGAGGCCCCGGCCGCCACCCGGCCCGCGGGGACCCCGGCCAGCCGGGCGAAGGCGGCGCGGGCGGCCTCCACGTCGTCGAACATGTCGGACGGCCGTCCGTCGGCGACGGACTCGACGGCGACGCGCATGGCCTCGACCGTGCGCGCCGGCAGGAGTCCGCAGCTCGCGGTGTTCAGATAGGTGTTCTTCGGGGCGAACTCGGCTCGTACGAGGCTCTCGAAGGTCTCCATGGGACCACTGTGCGGCCCCGAGCACCTCTCGTCCATTACGGAATTTTGCGTGGTTCCGGTAAGGACTGCTTATACGTCCGCCCCGACCTGCGCTTTCACCACCGTGCCGGACGGGCTTACGGCTGCGGTACGGCGCATCCGTCCGGGCCGCAGGCCTCCGCGTCGGCGGCACCGTCCTGGATCAGCTTCAGCGGCGGGCGTTCGCCCCACGCCTGGGTCAGGGCCTGCGCGAAGACCTCGGCGGGCTGGGCGCCGGAGACACCGTACTTGCGGTCCAGGACGAAGAACGGCACGCCGTTCGCGCCGAGCTCGGCGGCCTCGCGCTCGTCGGCGCGCACCTCGTCGGCGTACGCCTTCGGGTCGGCCAGCACCTCGCGGGACGCGTCGGCGTCGAGCCCGGCGGCGACGGCCAGCTCGACGAGCCGCTCGTCGTCGTTGAAGACGGTCCGCTCCTCGGCGAAGTTCGCCTTGTACAGCAGGCCGATCAGTTCGTCCTGGCGGCCCCGCTCCTTGGCGAAGTGGAGGAGGCGGTGCATGTCGAAGGTGTTGCCGTGGTCGCGGTCCCGGGTGCGGTAGGCCAGGCCCTCGGCGGCGGCCTGGGCGCCCAGGTTCTCCTCGCCGGCCTGCGCCTGTGCCTCGCTCATGCCGTACTTCTTGGTCAGCATCTTGAGCACGGGCTGGATGTCGCCCTTGGCGCGACCGGGGTCCAGCTCGAAGGAGCGGTGCACGACCTCGACCTCGTCACGGTGCGGGAAGGCGTCCAGCGCCTTCTCGAAGCGGGCCTTGCCCACGTAGCACCAGGGACAGGCGATATCCGACCAGATCTCGACGCGCATGTCTTCGGCTCTCTCCAGGTCGTACGAATACGGGCCCCTCCGGGGGCAGGAGTATGTGAACGTTCAAACGGCCGGTTTCATTCCCCGGTGACGGCGTAGCGCAGGAAGAGGTGGTGATCGCCTTCGGCGGGCGGGTTCTCCGGGTCCGGGACCCAGCCCTGGCGGGCGTAGAAGGCCTGGGCGCGGGCGTTGTCGACGTGCACGTCGAGAGTGGCGGTGTGCTTGCCGTCGGCCCGCCACTGTTCGAGACAGGCCGAGTGCAGTGCCCGGCCGATGCCCTGGCGCCAGCAGTCGGGATCGACGTGGAACTGGAAGAGCTTCACGGTGTCGGCGGGCGCGTCGTCGGCCGTCCGGAAGGAGGCGATGCCCACCAGGTGTCCGTCACGCACCGCGCAGAGGACATGGGCCTCGGGGCGCTCGATGCTGCCCCGCCACGCGGCGACCCAGTCCACGTCGCCGAAGGGCAGGCCGTCCGGGTAGTACGTGGAGCGGGCGCGGAGGTGCAGCTCGGTGATGGCGGCGGCCTCGCTGGGCAGGGCGGTTCTGATGACGAGGGGGCCCGTGGTGCCGGGTGTGCTGATCATGCAGCGGAGGACGTGGTGGAGGGGGGCCACGGTTCCCACCCCGCGGCCGACCCCCCACCCACGGTCAGCTGCCGTCTCTCAGGTCCTTGGGCCAGTTCGGGCGGAACTCGATGCCGTCGTACGTCACCACGCACCCCTCCCCCATCGGCGACTGCGTCATGAAGCCGACGAGCGCGGCGGACGTCTCCTTCTCCTCACCCAGGGTGAAGAGCCGGATGAACGTCCAGCGCTTGCCGTCGCGGGAGGCGTGGAAGGCGAAGGCCCGACCCGTGCGGCTGATCCGCAGCCAGACGGAACTGCCGTCCACGGTGAAGGAGTTGGCGTCGTCGGAGTGCCCCCGGGTGACCACCGTGCAGACGGTGGGCACGTCCGGGGAGTACTCCAGGCAGAGCTTCGCCCAGGCCCGCTCCCCCACATGGACGTAGAGGACCCCCGCGTCGAAGGCCGCGCCGAAGCCGACCGTGACGCGGGCGATCAGCTGGAAGTCCCCCTCCGGCGCCCCGAGGAGACGGGGCGCGTCGGAGGCCGGGTCCAGTGCCTCGTCGGTGGGCGGTACGAAACGGTCCTGGCGGGGGCCGGCCCAGCCGGTGAGTATCCCGTCCTCGTGCGACCAGTGCCCGTCAGGCCCGTAGGTACGGAGGGGGAAGGGAAGTTCGGGAAGTTCGACGTCCATTCACCCATACTCTCAGGCCAAGTACCGCGCCCCCGAAGGGGCGCGGGGAACTGCGCGACCAGCCACAACGGCCCCGCAGCCCGCGAACGACCACAACCCCGACGGCGCTACCCGCGGAGCGCTACCGCTCCAGGTGACCGTCGTAGCGTCGCGGCAGCCCCAGCGGGTTGTCGTCCCGCAGCTCCGGCGGCAGCAGCGCCTCCGGCGCGTTCTGGTACGCCACCGGCCGCAGCCAGCGCTCGATCGCCGTACCGCCGACCGACGTCGAGGTCGACGTCGTCGCCGGGTAGGGACCGCCGTGGTGCTGGGCGGGGGCGACGGCGACACCGGTGGGCCAGCCGTTGACCAGGACGCGCCCGGCGAGCGGCGTCAGCTCGGCGAGGATCTCCGCGCCGCGGCCTTCGCCCGCCGCCTCCTCCGTCGACAACTGCACGGTGGCGGTGAGGTTGCCGGGAAGGCGCGAGAGGACCGCGCTGGCCTCGGACTCGTCCTCGTAGCGGGCGACGACCGTGAGCGGGCCGAAGCACTCCTCCAGGAGCAGGTCGTGCTCACCCTCGGTGACGAGCTTCTGCGCGGGCACGGTCAGGAAGCCGGGGCTCACCGTGTGCTCGCCGCCCGAGCCCGGGGTCACCGGGGACTCGACGCCGGGGAGCCCGGCGCGCTCGGCGACACCCGCGATGAAGTTGTCGCGCATGCGGTGGTCCAGGAGAACGCCCGCGTCGGTGTCGCTGACGGCGTCGGTCAGGGACTTCACCAGGCGGTCGCCCGCCGCGCCCGCGGGCGCCAGGACCAGGCCCGGCTTCACGCAGAACTGGCCGACGCCCAGCGTCATCGAGCCCGCGAGCCCGGCGCCGATCGCCTCGGCGCGCTCGGCCGCCGCGGCCTCGGTGATCACGACGGGGTTGAGGGAGCCCAGCTCGCCGTGGAAGGGGATCGGCACGGGGCGCGCGGCCGCCGCGTCGAACAGGGCACGGCCGCCGCGGACGGAGCCGGTGAACCCGGCCGCCGCGACCAGCGGGTGCTTGACGAGTTCGACACCCGCCTCGAAGCCGTGCACGAGGCCGACGACACCGCCCGGGATGTCGTGCCGGGCGGCGGCCCGGCGCAGTACGGCCGCGACCAGCTCGGAGAGCGCCGGGTGGTCGGGGTGGGCCTTGACCACGACCGGGCAGCCGGCCGCCAGCGCGCTCGCGGTGTCGCCGCCGGCGACGGAGAAGGCGAAGGGGAAGTTGGAGGCGGAGTAGACGGCGACGACACCCAACGGCACCTTGTAGCGGCGCAGGTCCGGGATCGGCGGGGTCGCCGTGTCGTCGGGGTGGTTGATGACGACGTCGAGGAACGCGCCCTCGTCGACGATGCCGCCGAAGGCACGCAGCTGGTAGCAGGTGCGGGCGAGTTCGCCGGTGAGCCGGACCGGGCCGAGCGCGGTCTCCGCGTCGGCGGCCTCGACGAGCTGCTCCTTGGCCGCTTCGAGCAGGTCCGCGGCGGTCCTCAGGAAGGACGCGCGCACGGTGCGGTCGACGAGGGCTCCCCGGGCGGCGTGCGCGGCGCGGACGGCCTCGTCGACCTCCTGGGCCGTGGCCTCCACCGCAACCTGCTCGCGCTGCTTCCCGGTACGGGGGTCGACACTCCAGACTGGTGCTGCTGCCACCGCGGGTCCCTCCAGATGTAATGCCGCAGTTCTTGTCTCACCCACCAGCGGTGTTCGATATACTGAACGCTGTCTCTGATGGTGAATATGATGCGGAGACTATTTCCCGTCGAACGAGGGGGTCAAGGGCGATGTCGGCAGGCGAGACAGGCGGCGGAGCGCAGGTCAAGTCCGCGGTACGGACCGTGGAATTGCTCGAGTACTTCGCGGGCCGGCCCGGTATGCACTCCCTGGCCGCGGTCCAGGAGGCCGTCGGTTATCCGAAATCCAGCCTCTACATGTTGCTGCGCACCCTCGTCGAGCTCGGCTGGGTCGAGACGGACGCGACGGGCACGCGGTACGGCATCGGCGTACGGGCGCTGCTGGTCGGCACCTCGTACATCGACGGCGACGAGGTGGTCGCCGCGGCCCGCCCGACCCTGGACCGGCTCTCCGACGACACCACGGAGACCATCCACCTGGCGCGCCTGGACGGCACGAACGTCGTGTACCTGGCCACCCGCCAGTCGCAGCACTACCTGCGCCCCTTCACCCGGGTGGGCCGCCGGCTCCCCGCGCACTCGACCTCGCTCGGCAAGGCGCTGCTCGCCACCCACACCGACGAGCAGGTCCGCAAGATGCTGCCCGAGACGCTCCCCGCGCTGACCGAGCACACGATCACCGACCGGGAGAAGCTCATCGAGGAGCTGCACCAGGTCCGGGAGCAGGGCTTCGCCGTGGACCGTGAGGAGAACACGCTGGGGCTGCGCTGCTTCGGCGTCGCGATCCCCTACCGCACCCCCGCCCGGGACGCGATCAGCTGCTCGGTCCCGGTGGCCCGGCTCACCCCCGCGCACGAACAGATGGTCAAGGACGCCCTGTTCGACGCCCGCGATCGGCTGACCCTCGCCACCCGGAGGCTCTGACGATGGAGGTCTCGCTCCGCCCGGTGCACGACAGTGATCTGCCGGTCTTCTTCCGGTTGATGAACGACCCCGAGTCCCTGCGAATGGCGGCCTTCACCGCCGAGGACCCGACCGACCGGGACGCCTTCGACGCCCACTGGAAGCGCATCCGCGCCTCGTCCGACGTGGTGCCGCGCACGATCCTCGCGGACGGCGATGTCGTGGGCAGCGCCGCGGTGTACGGGGAGCCCGGCGAGCGCGAGGTCACCTACTGGATCGACCGGGCGTACTGGGGCCGGGGCATCGCGACGGCCGCGCTGCGGGACCTGCTGGCCGAGGTGCCCGAACGCCCGCTGCACGCGCGGGCGGCGGCCGACAACGCGGGGTCACGGCGGGTTCTGGAGAAGTGCGGGTTCCGGGTCACCGCGAACGCCCGGGGGTACGCGCACGCGCGCGGCGAGGACACGGACGAGGTCGTGCTCACCCTGGAGGGCTGAGCCGGACTTCAAGGGCTGAGCCGGACTTCATACGAGCCGGACTTCATGAACAGCGCATGAGAAATGAGGGCGGAAGGGAACGATTCGCTCCCTTCCGCTCGTCCTTCTGAGCGGGATGAACAAGACGATCAGGCGTGCCGCCGTCTTCACTCTGCTGCTCGTGCTCTCCCTGCTGGTCAGGGCGACCTGGGTGCAGTTCTACGACGGCAAGGCACTCGCGGACAACAAGAACAACCGACGGAACGCGATCGAGCAGTACGCGAACCCGCTCGGGAACATCATCGTGGCCGGCCGGGCGATCACCGGCTCCGCGCAGACGAAGGGCAGCGACCTCAAGTACAAGCGGACGTACACGGACGGCAGTCTGTACGCGGCGGTCACGGGCTACAGCTCCCAGGTGTTCGGGGCGACCCAACTGGAGGGCGTCTTCAAGGGCCTGCTCGACGGTACGGACAACCAGCTGAAGAACCCCCTCGACACGATCACCAACAAGCGCTCCAGCCCTGGTGACGTGGTCACGACCATCGACCCGGACGTGCAGAAGGCGGCGTACGCGGCGCTCGGCGCCAAGAAGGGCGCGGCCGTCGCGATCGACCCGACGAACGGCAAGATCCTCGCGGTGGTCTCCACTCCGTCGTACGACCCCACACAGCTCAGCGCCGGTGACTCCGCCGCCTGGACGAAGCTGACGCAGGACGCGGACAAGCCGATGACCAACCGGGCGCTGCGCCAGCCGCTGCCCCCTGGGTCGACGTTCAAGCTGGTGGTCGCGGCGGCGGCGCTGGAGGACGGGCTGTACAAGAACGTGGACACCGGCACGGACAGCCCGAACCCGTACACGCTGCCGAACACGAGTACCGACCTGTCGAACGAGAGCGCCTCCGCGCCCTGCAAGAACGCCTCGATCCGGGTGGCGCTGCAGTACTCGTGCAACAACGTCTTCGCGAAGATGGCCGTCGACCTCGGGCAGGACAAGGTCAAGGCGATGGCGGAGAAGTTCGGCTTCAACGACAGCTCGCAGGACGTGCCGGTGCGGGCGTACCCGAGCGTCTACCCCTCGAACATGGACAAGTCGTCCACGGCGCTGACCGGTATCGGTCAGTTCGACGTCACGGCGACCCCGCTGCAGATGGCCATGGTGTCGGCCGCCATCGCCAACGGCGGCAAGCTGGTCTCACCGCACATGGTGTCGCAGACCAGTGACGCGAGCGGCAACGTGGTGAAGAACTACGACGACAGCACCGAAACCAAGGAGATCGTCAGCTCGACGACCGCCGAGCAGCTCCAGTCCGCGATGCAGACGGTCGTCACCAAGGGCACGGGCACGAACGCGAAGATCTCCGGCGCGACCGTGGGCGGCAAGACGGGTACGGCCCAGCACGGCGAGAAGAACAGCAAGACGCCGTACGCCTGGTTCACGTCGTACGCGAAGTCCGACTCGAACGGCAAGGAGGTCGCCGTGGCGGTCATCGTCGAGCAGTCCGACGCGGCGAGGTCCGAGGTCAGCGGCAACGGCCTGGCGGCGCCGGTGGCCAAGGCCATGATGCGGGCGGCGCTGAAGAACTGACGCACCGCGCACGACGAAGGGCCGCCCCGCACCCCTGGGGGCGGCCCTTCCTTCGTACGGTCACTTCACTCCCGTACGGTCACTTCACGCCGAACAACTGCCTCACCGGATCGATCGCGAAGTACACCAGGAACAGCGCCGACACGGCCCACAGCAGCCAGTGGACCTCACGGATCTTGCCGAGCACCGCCTTGATCACGACATAGGCGACGAAGCCGGCCCCGATGCCGTTGGTGATCGAGTAGGTGAATGGCATCGCCGCGATGGTCAGGAACGCGGGGATCGCGATCTCGTAGCTGTCCCATTCGATGTGTTTGACCTGCGTCATCATCAGGAAGCCGACCGCGACCAGAGCGGGGGCCGCCGCCTGGAGCGGGACGATGGTGAGCAGCGGGGTCAGGAACAGGGCGAGGGCGAACATGCCGCCGGTGACCAGGTTCGAGAAGCCGGTGCGCGAGCCCTCGCCGACGCCGGCCGCGGACTCGATGTAGGCGGTGTTGGAGGAGGCGGAGGCCGCGCCGCCCGCGACGGCCGCGGCGCCGTCGATGAACAGCACCCGGCCGATGCCGGGCACCTTGCCCTCCTCGTCGAGCAGACCGGCCTCGGCGCTGATACCGACGATCGTGCCCATGGCGTCGAAGAAGTCCGACAGGATCAGGGTGAAGATCAGCAGGACGACGGTCAGGGCGCCGGTCTCGCCGAAACCGCCGAACAGACTGAAGTGTCCGACGAGACCGAAGTCCGGGGTGGCCACCACGTCGGAGGGGATCTTCGGCGTGGTCAGGCCCCAACTCTTGATGTCGGCGGCCGAGTTGATGATCACGGCGACCACGGTCATGGTCACGATGCTGATCAGGATGGCGCCCTTGACCTTGCGTGCCATCAGTCCGATGGTGAGCAGCACGCCGAGACAGAAGACCAGCACGGGCCAGCCGGTCAGCGAACCGGTCGCGCCCAACTGCACCGGCACGGTGGTGTTCGCGACGTCCGGGATGCGGCTGACGAAACCGGCGTCCACGAAGCCGATGAAGGCGATGAAGAGTCCGATGCCCACACCGATGGCGTGCTTCAGCGGTTGCGGGATGGCGTTCATGACGGCTTCGCGCAGTCCGGTGAGGACCAGTACGCAGATGATCACGCCCTCGATGACCACCAGGCCCATCGCGTCGGGCCAGCTCATCAGCGGGGCGATCTGGAAGGCGACGACGGCGTTCAGGCCGAGGCCCGCGGCGATCGCGAGGGGCAGATTGCCGCCCACGCCCATGATGACGGTCATCACCGCGGCCACCAGGGCGGTGGCCGTGACGAGTTGGCCGCTGTCGAGCTGGTGGCCGAACTTGTCCTTGGCGCTGCCGAGGATGATCGGGTTCAGGACAAGGATGTAGGCCATGGTGAAGAACGTGGCGAATCCGCCGCGTATCTCCCGGCCGAAGGTGGAGCCCCGTTCGGAGATCTTGAAGAACCGGTCGACGCTGTTCGCCGCTGGTGGCGCGGCACTTGGCCGGTCGGCCACCTTCTGGGTTTCGGACATGGCTGATACTCCTTGTGGCCTGCGTGCTGGGTGTGCGGATGCTGGCTGGATTGTTCCCGCGTTGAACCGCTTTCAGGTTTTCGCCGTGTTACGGAATCGAGTTCGGCCCGCCATACGCTGTTCGAAGCCCTGTACGCATCGCTGGTACGCTCACGCATCTCGCCCCACAGGGGCACCATTCCTTCACGAGTGGCGCACGGGGGCCGTATACGCACGCACCCGCACCGGTTGCTCACAAGCCGCAGCAAGGAGAGGTAGCCGTGGGCACTGTCGTCGACGACGCAGCCTCCGTGGAGTTCCACGCCTTCTTCGAGCGGCACCATGCCGAACTCGCCCGCTTCGCCCATCTGTTGACCGGCGAGGCGGACGCAGCCGACGATCTGGCGGCCGACGCGCTGCTCGCGCTGTGGCACCGCTGGGACCGGGTGCGCGCGGCCGACCACCCGGTGGCGTACGCCCGCGGTGTCGTCGCGAACCTGGCCCGCACCCGGATCCGCAGCGCGGTGCGCGAGCGCAGACGGATCACACTGTTCTGGTCGCAGCGCGAGGACAAGACCGAGAACCCCGACATAGCGGGGAAGATCGATGTCCAGGAGGCGCTGCGCCGGTTGCCGTTCCGTAAGCGCGCATGTGTCGTGCTTCGGCACGCTTTCGACCTCTCGGAGAAGGACACGGCGCTCGCCCTCGGTGTTTCCGTGGGTACGGTTAAGTCCCAGACGTCGAAGGGCATGGCCGAACTGAAGCGGCTCCTCGGCACCGAAGAGGCCCCGATGCGGGTGCACGCAGGTGTGCTGCCCACGGGTGGAGCCGGAGGAAGGGACCGATGAGGAAGGCGCAGGACGTGCACGACGAGCTGCGCGCCAGGCTGCACGAGGCGGCCGAGGCGCATGAGCCCGACCGCGCGCGCATCCTGGCCCGGGTCGAGCGCGGGATGTCCGGCGCCTCCGAGCGTCGTCCCCGGCGCGCGGCGCGTCCGCCGGTGCTCGGCTGGGGACGGATCGTCGGCGCCACGGCCGCGGTGGCGGGCGCCCTCGCGGTCGGCGGTTACTGGGTGGCCGCGGCGGTGCAGGAGAACAACCCGCCACAGCAGACGGTCGCCGTCTCGCCCACCCCGGTCGTCTCCCCGGACGCGACGAGCCGCGCGCCCGTCGTGCCGCACCCCTCGCACACCTCGGGTGCCTCGAAGCCGTCCGGGAAGGCGAGCGCCTCCCCCTCGGACACCCCCTCGGCCGCGAACTCCTCGCCCGCCGCGCCCAAGGCGCCGACCGCGGGCAACCAGGACGGCTCGCTGTGGTCCGACGGCTCGGTGGATCCGCACAGCAACGACTTCTGGGCGCAGAGCAATGTGACCCTGAAGAACGCCGACAAGCTCACCTCGCTCACCGTCGAGTTGAAGATCAGGCAGACCGGCGGGGTCAGCGACACGGGCTCCTGGCGCTCGGCTCCCGAGAGCGACTTCACGACGACGGTCACCGAGAAGGACGGCTTCCTCGTCTACACCTGGGTGCTCAAGGACGGCCACACCCTCGCGGCCGGCCAGTGGGTCTTCGCGGGCCAGTACAACCACACCCGCGGCGGCCGGGACGCCAAGGACGACCGCTACTCGGCGGACGCGAGGAGCGCGGACAGGACACTGTCGGTTGCGGGTGACTTCGCCGCCGCGAGCGGCACCGACGGCGACTCGTAGAAAATCCCCTCGAAAAAACCTGCGGACGGCGGCAACCCTTTCCTCACCCGCGGCGACCAGGAGACGAACACGTCCCCTCCCCGCAAGGAAATCCGCTTCATGTCTGCACGAGTTGAACAGCGCGTCCGGCACCGTCGTCGCCTCACCCGGCGGCGGTCCGTGATCGGTGGGGTCACCGCACTCGGCATCACCGGGGCCGCGCTCGTCACGACGTCGATGCTGAGCACCGCGGGCGCGAGCTCCGTCTGGCCGACGGCCACGGGCAGCAAGGCCGTCTCGAAGACGATCTCGGTCTCGGGCACCTACGACGGCAAGCTCACGAAGTTCTTCGGAAGCGGTTCCCTCGGCACCTCCGACCAGTCGGAGAACCAGGGCCCGATCTTCGAGCTGAAGGACGGCGCAGTCCTCAAGAACGTCATCATCGGCACCCCCGCCGCCGACGGCGTCCACTGTCTGGGCAGTTGCACGCTGCAGAACGTGTGGTGGCTGGACGTCGGCGAGGACGCGGCCACCTTCAAGGGCAAGGCGTCCTACGCGAAGTACAACGTGATCGGCGGTGGCGCGCAGAAGGCCTCCGACAAGGTGTTCCAGTTCAACGGCGCCGGCAAGCTCACCATCACCGGATTCCACGTCGAGAACTTCGGCAAGCTGGCGCGTTCCTGCGGCAACTGCAAGACGCAGGTCAAGCGCACGATCGTGCTCAGCGACATCGACGCGACCGCCCCGGGCAAGGCGCTGGTCGGCATCAACTCCAACTTCGGCGACACGGCGACGCTGTCGAAGATCCGTGTCACCGGCGACACCAAGAAGAAGCTCAAGACCTGCGTGCGCTTCAAGGGCAACAGCAGCGGCAAGGAGCCCACCGAGCTCGGTACGGGCGCGGATGGAACCTTCTGCAGGTTCACGTCATCTGACATCACGTACAAGTAAGGGATCTGCTGGCCTGAGCCCCCCTCGGAGCCAGTCAGAGGAACGCCCCCGCCGGTGACGACCGGCGGGGGCGTTCACTTTCCCTCGTACGTCAGTACGCGGGTACGTCAGTTCATGGTCGAGCCGATGGTCGTCGAGCCCGTCGTCAGGAACGTGGTCGCCGGCAGCGAACCGCTCGACGAGCGGGCACCGTACGCCGTGGTCGCGTCCGTCGACCTGAAGGACGGCGTCGAGGTGCCGCTGTCCCAGTTGTTGGCCGCGGAGACCGTGGCGGAACCGAGCTTGTCCAGGCCGCCCTTGTTGCTCACCGCGAGGTTCCTGGCCAGCCGCGCCTTGCCCGTCGCGAAGAAGAAGCCCGCGTCGGCGTTGGCGTAGGCCGTGTTGCGGTTGAGCACGATGGCCCCGGTGTTGGAGTTCTCGGTGAAGCCGTTGCCCGCGTTGTCCCAGGCCGCGTCGTTGTTCACGACGTGGGCGACCGAGGCCCCGCCGCCGCCGAGCTTGAAGCCGTTGCCGTTGCCCTCGAAGGCGGAGTCGTTCCAGCGGTTCTTGCCGTTCCCGTACGACCACGAGTGCTCGATGGTGATCGGCGAGGAGAACTGCCAGAGGTCGAGGCCGTCGTCCGCGTTGTTGTAGAGGCGGGCGCCGGTGACCTTGTTGCCGGTGCCGGAGCCGAACTTGATGGCGATGCCGTCGGCGTTCTGCCCGTGGCTCGCGGCGTCGTAGTTGCCGTAACTGTCCAGGTTCTGCACGAGGTTGTCGGTCGTGCCGTCGCCGCGCAGCGTGAAGCCCGAGTCGCCGTTGTTCGCGGTGACGAGGTTCTTGAAGACGCCGCCGACGGAGGAGGTGGCGACGAAGCCCTGTGCGGGCGAGTCCTGCCAGGTGATGTTCTGGACGGTCCAGTAGTCGCCGTAGATCCCCGCCAGCCAGGAACCGGCGGCCAGCTTGGAACCGTCGATCTTCACCTTCTCGCTGCCGTACGCGGTGAGCGTGATCCGCGAGGAACCGGTGCCGTTCGCCGTCGACTTCAGCGTGGCCGTCGGGTAGTACGTGCCGCCGCGCACCTGGATGGTCGTGCCCGCGGCGGCATCGGCGACGGCCGTCTGGAGCTGCGCGGTGGTGGAGACGGTGACCGTGGTGGCGGCGGCCTGCGCCGAGCCGTTGTTCGCGAGGCCGAGGTAGACGCCACCCGCCCCCGCGGCGACGGCCACCGCCGCGGCGATCGAGAGCGTACGGGTCCTGCGGTGGCGTCCGGTGCTCAGAAGCACGGGGCGTTCCTTTCCTGGGGGGACGGGAGACGAAGCGGGCCGGAGGGGCCGCCCCGGCCCGCTTCTGCTCCCGGGTCGCCGCGGTGGCGGGAAAGGTTGCCGAGGGCTCACGAAAAAGGTCGAAACTTTCGCTGGCTGTCGTGCCGCTTTCATCAATTGACGCGCTGTCCCCCACTGGCAACACTCCGAGAGCGTTTCCCGCACAGAATCCACCAGACTCCGACAGGATGTGTCATGCGACGCCGCACCGCCCGCGCGCTCCTGATCCCCGTCCTCGCCCTTCTCCTGGGCCTGCTGGCCGCCCCACCGAGCCCCGCGTCATCGTCACCGTCACCTTCGGGAGCACCGCACGTGAACCAACCGAAGTACGCCGGTTACCTCTTCGCCTACTTCACCGGCGAGGGCACGGCCGACGGCGAGCAGATCCGCTACGCCCTGAGCCGCGGCAACGACCCTCTGCACTGGCGGGAGTTGAACGCGGGCCATCCCGTCCTGACCTCCACCACCGGCGAGAAGGGGCTGCGCGATCCCTTCGTGATCCGCTCCCCCAAGGGCGACAAGTTCTTCCTCATCGCCACCGACCTGAAGATGTACCAGAACTCCAGCGGCAGCTGGGACTACGTGCAGCGGCACGGCAGCAGGTCCATCATGATCTGGGAGTCCACCGACCTGGTGCACTGGACCGACCAGCGCCTGGTGAAGGTGGCCCCCGACAACGCGGGCAACACCTGGGCACCGGAGGCCTATTGGGACGACTCGCTCGGTGAGTACGTCGTCTTCTGGGCGTCCAAGCTGTACGCCGACGACGACCCGGACCACACCGGATCGACGTACAACAAGATGCTGTACGCCACCACGAAGGACTTCCGCACCTTCAGCGAGCCGAAGGTCTGGGACGACCCGGGCTACTCGGTGATCGACTCGACGGTCATCAAGAACAAGGGCAGCTACTACCGCTACACCAAGGACGAGCGCGATCCCAGCTCCTCCAGCCCCTGCTCGAAGTTCATCACCGGCGAGAAGTCGACCTCCCTGACGAACACCAAGTACGACTTCGTCTCGGACTGCATCGGCAGCGGCTCGATCGACCGCGGCGAGGGCCCGACGGTCTTCAAGTCCAACACCGAGAACAAGTGGTACCTGTTCATCGACGAGTACGGCAGCCGTGGTTACGTCCCCTTCGAGACGACCGACCTCGACTCGGGCAAGTGGACCATGTCGACGAACTACCAACTGCCCGCGAGCCCCCGGCACGGCACGGTGATGCCGGTGACGCAGGCGGAGTACGACCGGCTGCTGGCCGCCTACCCGGTGACCGGCACGTCGGTCGTGGACGCGACCGCGAAGGGCCAGAGCGGGTATGCGATCGTCACCGAGTCGGCCTCGAAGGTCGTCCTGCCGATGAGGCCGGACACGAATCTCAGGCACCTCGCCCCCGCCCTCGCGGTCGGCGCGGGCGCGAAGGTCAGCCCGGCCTCGGGCACACCCCGGGACTTCCGCACCCCGCGCACCTACACCGTGACGGCCCCGGACGGGACGAGCCGGACCTGGACGGTCGAGGCGGTACCCAACCGCAGCCCGGTCCTCCCCGGACTCAACGCCGACCCGGACGTCCATTACCTGGACGGCCAGTACTGGATCTATCCGACGACGGACGGCTACGCGGGGTGGAGCGGGACGAGCTTCAAGGCGTACTCGTCGAAGGACCTGGTCCACTGGAAGGACCACGGTGTGATCCTGGACCTGGGACCCGATGTGTCCTGGGCGGACAAGAACGCCTGGGCCCCGGCGATCGCCGAACGCGACGGCAAGTACTACTTCTACTTCTGTGCGGAGCAGCAGATCGGCGTGGCGGTGGCCGACTCCCCGGCCGGTCCCTTCAAGGACGCGCTGGGCAGACCCCTGGTCGCGAAGGGTCAGTTCACGGGTCAGATGATCGACCCGGCGGTGTTCACGGACGACGACGGGCAGTCGTATCTGTACTGGGGCAACGGCCACGGATACGTGGTGCCGTTGAACGCAGACATGGTGTCGTTCGACGCCTCGCAGGTGCAGGACATCACGCAGCCCGACTTCCGTGAGGGATCCTTCGTCGTCAAGCGGCGGGGCACGTACTACTTCATGTGGTCCGAGGACGACACCCGCAGCGAGAACTACCACGTCGCCTACGCCACCGGACCGTCCCCGCTCGGTCCGTGGACCAAGCGGGGCACGATCCTGTCCAAGCGCCCGGAGTACGGCATCAAGGGCACCGGCCACCACTCCGTGGTGAACGTCCCCGGCACCGACGACTGGTACATCGTCTACCACCGGTTCGCCCTGAACGGCCCCGGGAAGGCGGGCGGGGACGGCACGCACCGGGAGACCACCGTCGACCGCATGGAGTTCGCGGCCGACGGAACGATCGAACCGGTGGTGCCGACCCTGGAGTCGATCCGCCCCGTACGGACCGGGTCCTGAGTCCTAGCCGACGAAGTACGTCGGGTTCGGGAGCTTGAACGTCTTGTCGGCGTAGCCTCCGTCGAGGTCGGAGTACTGGTCGCCGAAGTCGGCGACGATGTCGTACCCGAGGGACTCGATGTGCTTACGGGTGCCGGACTTGTACTGCACGGTGGTGCAGTTCCAGGCGGCGGCCGTGGCGCAGGCGCTCAGGTAGGCCGGCGGGTTGGCCGCGTCCTTGAGGAACATGTGGTCGGCGTCGAGGTTGATGTCGGCGCCGACCTTCTTCAGGTTCGCGACCGCGGAGACGCGCTGCGACTCCTTCAGGCCCGAGTTGTAGAAGACCTCGACACCCTTGGACTCGGCGTACGCGACGAGTTCGGGGGTGCCGAAGACGGCCGGACGGTCGGCCTGGGCCACGTACGCGGCCCAGGAGGCCGAGTTGTACGTGTAGTTGGTCTTCTTCTCGTAGTCGAGGGAGAGCAGCAGCGTGTCGTCGATGTCGAAGACGACCGCGGGCTTCTCGCCCCGGTGCTTCGCCTTGTGCGCCGCCCTGTCGATGTAGCGCTTGGCGTCCGACTCCAGGCGCGACAGGTCCTTGGCGTACTGGCTGTCCTTGGACGCCTGGTACACGCCGTTGCTGTCGAGCGTGGCGCCGTAGTAGGTGTCGATGTCCTTGACCAGGAGCCCGATGTTGTAGGGCTCGTGGGTCGAGTTGGCCGTCGACTGGCCGGCCGTGGCGACGCCGGTGCCGTAGAGGGCTCCGCCGGCGACGGCACAAGCGGCCGCGATGGCTGCCGCTCTGAGGGACTTCCGCATGGATTCTCCGGATCTGGGTGATGGGTGACCAGGTCATTCCGCACCAGGTCAGGGACTGTCTACGCGCATCACGCATGCCATGCGGGAGGCTTTATCCGATCGAGACCTCACCCGCGGGCGGTGCCTCCCGGGTGCATTGCCCGCGGGTGGCGTCCACTTGACCTTCCCTTCAACCGGTTCTCCTAGGGTCGGAACGCACATGCGAACGATGCGTCAGACGGGGAGACCCGCATGGGTGATGGCAACGGCGACGGCATGGTCCTGCACATCCACACCGCCGATCTGAAGCGTGCGGCGCCGGACTTCCACGAAGGGGCCAAGAACCTCAGCAAGGCACTCACCACCCTCGTCACCACCCTGGACAGCCTGGGAAAACCCTGGGGCGACGACAAACAGGGCAAGGAGTTCGGGGACGCCTACTCACCGCAGCAGAAGAAGATAGAGAGCGCGGCGGGCACCCTCGTACTCGGCCTGGTGAGCATCCACGAGGCCATGAACGACCTGGCGGACGGCACCGTCGACAACGACCAGCTCATCGCGGGAATGTTCACCGAGGTGAAGACCGGCGGGACCGACAAGGCAGGGAGCGACGGTTCCGGTGAGCGTTGAGGACGAGGCCAAGAAGATCCTGCTGAAGCTGGGCCTGTGGTGGCCGGACGCCAACTCCGGTTCGCTGCGGGCCGCGGCGACCGCCTGGCGCACCTTCGCCGACTCGGTCGACGACGTACGGGGACCGGTGCACACGAGTGCGTCCTCCCTCATCCACCACAACACCGGCGAGTCGATCGACGCCTTCGAGAAGTTCTGGAACCGCTACGCCAAGGGCAAGGACGCCGGCTGGCTCAGCGACCTTGTGAGCATGAATCCGAGGGCACCCTCGTCCGCCGCTCCGGCCGCACGTCGTACGAGTACGACGCGCAGGGCCGCCTGGTACGCAGGACCCGCAAGCTGCTCAACGGGCAGCAACGGATCTGGACGCTCACCTGGAACGCGGAGGACCGTCTCACCGAGGCAACGACACCGGAGGGCGAGCGCTGGCGCTACGCATACGATCCGCTCGGTCGCCGCATGTCCAAGTGCCGTCTCCGCGAAAATGGTTCAGAGACCGATCGCACTCACTTCACCTGGGACGACACCCATCTCGCCGAACAGCGGGCCGCTGACGGCGGGGTCACCACCTGGGACTACGCGCCCGGCACACACCGCCCTCTCGCTCAGACCACTCACAGACCTGCGGAGGCGGCCCGGGGCACCTCGTTCCTCGCCCAGCTCGCCGAGGACACGACGACCGACCGCACGGTCCACTTCCACGCTGTCGTCACGGACTCGGTCGGCACCCCGACCGAACTCGTCTCCACCGACGGCAACGTGGCCTGGCAGCGCCGTACCACCCTCTGGGGAACGAGGTATCCGGCGCCCACGGACGACCACGAGTCCGTGGACTGCCCGCTCCGGTTCCCGGGCCAGTACGCGGACACCGAAACCGGCCTGCATCACAACTTCCACCGGTACTACGACCCGGAGACCGCACGCTATGTCTCGTCCGACCCGCTCGGTCTGGACGCCGGCCCGAACCCATACTGGTACGGCCCGCATCCGCTGACCTGGATCGACCCCTACGGGCTCGCGATCTGCCGCACCACTCCGAGGCTTGAGGACGGCAACCCCAAGGAGGGCTGGCAGCACATCGACGAACGTCACATCGCGGGTACCGCGAACGGCGGCCACGGCGATCTCCTGCCTCCGTCGACCACGCGCGCCCAGGTGGAGAAGGCCGCGGAGACGATGATCGAGAAGGGCACACGCGTTTCGGATCCTGCACGCCGGATGCAGACCTACGAGAAGAGGATGATCGTGAACGGAATGCGGGCCCGGTACCGCCTGGTCGTCGACTCGGACGACGGGAATCGCATCATCACCTTCTTCCCGGTAGGAAAGAGCTACACCCCGTGATCACTGTGCAGTTCACCGTTCGACCCGGCCAGGGCGACCCCAGCGGATTCGACCTCGGTGACATGTCCGTCACCGGGGGTCTCGGTACGGCAGACTCAGCAGGCCGTACCCCCGACCAGGGCATGATGATCTACCTCTCGGTGACACAGCTGCTGGACAGCCTCCGCGCTTTTCTCAGCGGCAATGGCAAAACGCTCACTTTCACCGGTGTCGACACCTCGTTCAGCCTCGTCTTCCGGCGCGTCAAGGACGGAATCTCCGTCGCCTTCAAGGACGGCGTCATCGCCCGCACGGCGTCGGACGAACTGGCATCAGCGGTACTGGGTGCGGCCGAATCACTGTCCCTCACCCTCCCCCCCGGGGATCCTGCCGCATCCGACTACGCGGACGCCTTGGCAGCCTTTCGTCCACTCGTGTCCAGACACGAGCATGGCGGCGGTCATTGACGTGAGCAGAGGCGAACTGACTCACCGAGCCGAACCCAACGCCTGATCAACGTCGGAGGTATGTGGTTCACCGAGGGGAAAGATCATGGTTCCATGCCTCGGCGGGTCGCCCACCCTTTTCGCGACCCCCGGCTATCTCCGGTTCCTGGGTGCGCTCATGGCGTTCGCCGGTGTGATCCTGTGCGTGGTGGCGTACGCCCTGTGGCACTTGGGCTGAGTGGGCGCCGACGTACATACGGGAAGCGGTCGGCCGTGCCGCTTCCCGCACGGAGCGCCTGCTGAGGACTAGTTCATCGTGGCGCCGATCGTCGTGCTCCCCGTCGTCAGGAACGTCGTCGCGGGCAGCGAGCCGTCGGACTTGCGGGAGTTGTACGTCGTCGACGCGTCCGTGGAGAGGAAGGACGGGGTGGAGACGCCCGAGTCCCAGTTGTTGCCGGCGGACGTGACCGAGGACCCCTTGGCGACCGCCGCGCTGCCGTTGCTCACCGCCAGGTTCTTGCCGAGCTTCGCGGAGCTGGTGGCGAAGTAGTAGCCGTACTTGCCGTTGGCGTACGCGGTGGTGCGGTTGATGACGATCGAGCCGGTGTTGGAGTTCTCGGTGAAGCCGTTGCCCGCGTCGTCCCAGGCGGCGGAGTTGTTCACGACGTGCGCGACGACCTCGCCGTCGCCGCCCAGCTTGTAGCCGTTGCCGTCACCCGCGAACGCCGAGTCGCCCCAGCGGTTCCTGCCGTTTCCGAAGGACCAGGTGTGCTCGACGGTGACGGGCGACGAGAAGGACCAGAAGTCGATGCCGTCGTCCGAGTTGTTGTACAGGCGGGCGCCGGTGATCAGGTTGCCGGTGCCGGAGCCGAACTTCACGGCGACGCCGTCCGCGTTCTCGCCATGTGTGGCGGCGTCGTAGTTGCCGTACGAGTCGATGTTCTTGACCGTGTTGTTGACGGTGCCGTCACCCGTGAGCGTGAAGCCGGAGTCGCCGCCGTTGATGGTCTTGATGTTGTTCCAGTTCGTGCCGGTGCAGGACTGGCAGACGACCGCGCTGTCCGGGGAGTTCTGGAAGGTGAGGTTGGAGACGTTCCAGTAGTCGGCGGTCAGCTTGAAGATCCAGTCCCCGGCGGGCAGCGACGAGCCGTCGATCTTCACCGTCTCCGTGCCGTACGCCTGGAGGGTGACCGGGCTCGACGAAGTGCCGTTGGCCGTCGACTGGAGGGTGGCCGTCGGGTAGTACGTGCCGGCGCGCACCTGGATGACGGTGCCGGCGGTGGCGTTCTTGATGGCGCTGGTGAGGTCGGCCGTGGTGCTGACGACGACGGTCGCCGCCTGGGCCTGGGTGGGCAGGACGGCGAGTCCGGCGCCGAGCGCCAGGGCGGCGCCGAGGACGGGAGCGGTTCGACGAGACATGGAGTGCGGTCCTTTCGTCGATACGGTGGGGGACTGCTTCGGTGCCTTCTTCGGGAACATCACGGGCGCCAGTCGCCCAGATACGCCGCACGCGTGTGCGATGCGGCTTCCGTGTCCGTGAGCTGGGGACGGTTCTCCGGCACGGTGATCTCCGCGCCGGGGCCGGTGTTGCGGTACTCGCGAAAGCGCATGGACTGCCAGGGGTAGGCCTCGCGCATGTTGACGTAGGGCGCCACCGCGTCGATGCCGGGGCCGAGTTCCGTCTCCCGTACGACCAGGGACGGCCGGGCCGTCGTCTCGTACGACGGCACCCACGGCCGCGCGATCTTGTACGCACCGTCCTGCGCGCCCGAGGTGACCCGGCCGCGCAGGGCCAGGAAACCGTGCGGGTTGGCGCGGGCCGTGGAGGGCGCGAAGACCATCCCCTCGGGCTTGAAGGCGACGTCCCGGTCGAGGGTGTGGAAGTGGCAGCGCTCGAAGACGGCGGTGGCCCGCCCGAAGACGAAGTCGACGTCGCCCTCGATGTAGCAGTCGCGGTAGTACTGGCGGTCGAAGGCGGTCAGGGCCGTCGTGTCCGCGAACAGCGTGTCCTGGTGTGCCAGCAGGCGGACGTGGGTGAAGGACGAGCGGTCCCCGGTGACGTAGGCCGCCACCGCCTGGGTCCCGGTGATGTCCGGGTGGTCGGCACGCAGCCAGTCGTTGGCGAGCGTCAGCCCGCGCACGGTGAGCCCCGGCGCCGCCGAGGGGAAGGTGGCGGAGCCCGCGGTGCCGTATGTCCCCGAGCCGTCCGGCTTCTGGGTGCCATTGGCGTTGTCGTACACGACGACGGCGTCGCGCGGGTCGCGGCCGGCGCCGAGCAGCGTCAGGTCGGCCTTGTCGGCGGGGATGTTCACGACCTCGCGGTACGTGCCCGGGTGCACGACGATCGTCCAGCCGGCGCCCGTCACCGCGTCGACGGCGGCCTGGACGGAGTCACCCGGTCGGACGTGCAGCACCCGGCGCCCGCCCGCGAAGGCGGGCGTCGCACCGACGACGCCGAGCGCACCGGCCGTGGCGAGAAAGGCGCGTCGGCGCATCTCAGCACCCCTTCCACGGTGTCCAGTCGCCGAGGTACGCCTCCCGGGTCGCCGACTCGGCCTCCCCGTGGCTCAGTTGGGGACGGTTCTCCGGGACGCTGACGACCGCGCCCGGCCCCGTGTTCCGGTACTCGGCGAAGCGCTGGCTCTGCCACGGGTAGGCGTCCGCCATGTCGGTGTAGGGCGCGACCGCGTCGATCCCGGCGGCGAGGCGAGTGTCGCGGACGGTCAGCATGGGCCGGGCGGTCGTGTCCGAGCCGGGCACCCAGGGGCGGGCGAGCTTGTAGTACGCGTCCGGGGCCTCGCTGCTGACACGGCCGTGGGTCACCAGGTAGCCGCGCGGGTTGGCGAGCGCGGTGGAGGGGGCGAAGACGAAGCCGTAGGGGGCGGTCGCCAGGTCCGTGCGGTTCAGGGTGCGGAAGTGGCAGCGCTCGAAGACGGCGGTCGCCCGGCCGAAGACGAAGTCCACGTCACCTTCGACGTAACAGTCGCGGTAGTACTGGCGGGCGAAGGTGCCGAGCGCGATCGAGTCGGCGTACAGCGTGTCCTGGTGGCCCAGGAACCGGCACCCCACGAAGGCCGAGCGGTCGCCCTGCACCTTGACGGCGACCGCCTGAGTGCCGGTGATCTCGGGGTGGTCGGCGCGCAGGAAGTCGTTGGCGAAGGTGATCGAGCGGGCGGTGAACCCGTCGGCCTGCACAGTGGTGGTGGCCGACCCGGTGGTCCCGTAGGTGCCGCCGCCGGGCTTCGGGGTGCCGTTGGCGTGGTCGTACACGACGACGACGTCACGCGGGTCCCCGGAGGCGCCGATCCAGGTCATCTCCGTACGGTCGACACCGACGGCGACCGTCTCGCGGTACGTGCCCGGGGCGACGACCAGCGTGTGTCCGGCCCCGCTCGCAGCGCTGACGGCGGCCTGGACGGTGGTGTGGTCGCCGAGGCCGCCGGGGTGGACGTACAGGGTCCGCTCGGTGAGCCGGGCGGACGGCGAACCGTAACGCCCGAAGGGGGACTTCTCCTGGGGCCGCGCCTGGGCCCGCGCGGGAGTCGCGAGGCCGAGCGCGAGAGCGGCTCCGGCGCTGGCGACGAGGAAGGTCCTCCGGCTGGGGACGGCAGGGCCGGGTGTGGTGGTGCGGGAGAGCATGGCGATGCTCCTTCGCTGTGCCGCGAGGCTCAGAGGCCTCGCGGGCTCTGCGGGAGGGAAGAGGGGCCGGAGCGGCGCGCCCTGGGTGAGGGGCGGTGCGGAGCCGCTCCGGCCTGACCGGGAGGGGGAACGATCGGAGCCTGTTCGACCGGATCAGCCGGTCGACCGAGTCAGCTGATCGACCGGATCAGCCGGTCGACCGGGTCGGCTGATCGACCGGGTCGGCTGATCGACCGGGTCGGCTGGTCAGCCGGATCAGCCGGTCAGCAGATCTTTCCGGCGCCTGCCCCGTGGTCCACGATCCGCGGCACCGCCCTGGGCGAGTCGACCTTCGTGCGCAGGGTCGGCGTCCATCCGGCCCCGGACTGCAGCGTCTCCGCCGGGATCTCCGCGTTGTGCACGGCGATCAGGTCGGTGGCCGCCCCGTTGACGTAGTTGTCCGCGGCGGTGAGCGGCGCCTCCTTCCACTTCTTCAGGACGGTCGCCGCGCTGACCCCGGCGGGCAGCGTGAACGCGTTGTGCTCGGCGACGAGTTGGGACTCCATGCCGATGCCGTAGCTGTAGGAGTAGCCGTCGCCCGCGACGAAGTGGTTGTTGTACGAGTCGACCTGGCCGAAGCGGACGCGCGGCGCGCGCTCGACGAGGTTCGAGAACAGGTTGTGGTGGAAGGTGACCTTGAGGTGGCCCCGGTCGACCGCCGCGGTGGACGCGCTGTCGCTATTGCCGATGAGGATCGTCTTGTCGTGGTCGGCGAAGACGTTCCAGGAGGCGGTCACGTAGTCCGCGCCCTTGACGATGTCCAGCTCGCCGTCGTGCTGCTCGAAGATCCGGCCGAAGTACGTGGGCAGCGTGCTGTCGGGGTGGTCCCCGTCGGTGAAGGTGTTGTGGTCCAGCCATACGTGCGTGGAGCCGTACACCACCGCGCTGTCGTACTCGGAGTTCCAGTTGCCGACGGAGGTGTCGGTCGGATCCCACTGCGGGAAGCAGTCGAGCGGGCTCTCGAAGGTGAGGTTGCGGACGATGACGTTGTCCACGGCCTTGATCTGGAGGCTGGCGCCCTTGAACCCCGCGCCCCTGCCGAGGCCGACGAGGGTGGTGTTGGCGGGGATCTCCGCCTTGATGGCGGTGTCCTGGTTGGCGGCGGAGGCGCGGCGCAGGCCTTCGGGGCTGTCCTCCGGCTCGGCGTCCAGGTTCGTGCCGTATCCCCAGTTCTCCGGCGAGTACTTCTGCAGATAGGCGTCGAAGTCGTAGCCCGGCGCGGCGAAGGAGTCGCAGCCCTCGGCGTTGGCGTCGATCGTGCCCTTCACCTGGATGATCTTCGGGGCGGTGCCGCCGTTCTTCAGCGCGGCCTTGAACTCGGCCCAGGTGGTGACGGTGTACACGTGCGCGGCGTCGGCCGCCGCGCCACCGGAGGTCCCCGTGCCGTAGGAGCCCCAGCCGTCACCGGCGGCGAGGGTCCCTCGGCCGAGGTCGCCCGACCGGGCCTGGGCCTGGGCGGTGGTGCCGGTGACGGCGAGGGCCAGGGCGGTGCAACCGACCAGCAGGGCCGTGGTCGCCGACCTTGCTGTGGCATGCGCATGCCATCTCTGTGTCTTCACTGTGCGGCTCTCCTTCTGGCGAAGGTTCTGTGGAAGGGGGTTACGCGGCCGCGTCCGGCCAGGTGATCCAGGACTCGGGGACTTCCTCGTCCAGCCGGCGCACGTCCCGGTGTGCCAGCACCCGGCGGTGCAGCAGTTCGGCCGTGACGAGACGGGCCACGGCGATCGCACCCGGCGGGTTGAAGTGGGTGTTGTCCTGCTCGGTCGCGGTCCAGTTGAAGTACTTCTTGGTCTCCTCGACGCCGAGCCGCTGCCACAGGGCGATCGACAGGGCCTGGATGTCGAGCAGCGCCACGCGCTCCTCCTCGGCGAGGGCACGCATCGCCGCCGGGTAGTCGCCGTGGGTCGGCACGGCGTTGCCGTCCGCGTCGAACTTTCTGCGCTCCACGGAGGTGGCGAGCACCGGCCGCGCGCCACGGGCCCGCGCCCCGTCGACGTACTGCCGCAGGTAGTCCTGGTACGTCGTCCAGGGCTCGGTGTAGCGCGTCGGGTCGGCGCTCTTCTCGTCGTTGTGCCCGAACTGGATGAGCAGGAAGTCGCCGGGCCGGATCGCCTCGAAGATGACCTCGAGGCGCCCCTCGTCGACGAAACTCTTCGAACTCCGTCCGTTCACGGCATGGTTGGCGACTTCCAGGTGCTCCCTCAGGAAGAACGGAAGCGCCATGCCCCACCCGGTCTCCGGCGCGGCGTCGGCGTACTTCTGGGCGGCGGTGGAGTCACCCGCGATGTACAGGGTGCGGCGACGCTGGGTGGCCTGTGCGGTACCGGTCGCCACAAGAGCGACGGGAACGGCGGCAAGAGCCGCCGAGGTGACTTGTCTGCGGGTGAGGGACACGAACGTGCGCCTTTCAAGCAGAGGGGGGACCCGCGCCCCGTCTTTCAGGGGCGCGGGGCTGTATCAATGTGCGGCTCCGCCGCGTGGGCGCGACCAGCCACAACGGCCCCGCGGTCAAAAGCCGACCGAACCAGCCGAGTTCTCAGTGGTTGGCCTTCCAGTCCGCCTGCGCCTTGTTCAACTGGTCGGCCAGCGTGTCCAGGAACTGCTTCGCGCTCATCTTCCCGAGCAGCAGCTTCTGGAAGTTCGGCTCGTTGTCGGACTTGGAGATCGTGTTCCAGTCCGGCAGGTAGTACGGCAGCTGCACGATCTTGGTGCCGGCCCCGTTCAGCGCCTCCGCGGCCAGCTTGGTGGGCTCGGCCTTCTGGATCCACGCGTCCTTCGCGGCGTCGGTGTTCGCCGGGACCTGTCCCGCCGACTCGTTGAACTTGGAGTTCTCCGCCGCCGAGAGGGCGAACTCGATGAACTTCCAGCCGGCCGCCTTGTTCTTGCTGGACTTGAACAGGCTCATCCCGTCGACCGGGTTGGACACCTGCACCCGTGTGCCGTCGTCCTGCGTGGGGTTCGGGATGCCGCGGAACTTCTCCGCGCCCAGCGCCTTCACGTGGTCCTGGTAGGAGCCGAGGTTGTGGCTGAGCATGCCGATGGTGCCGCTGTCCCACTGGGCGACCATCTTGGTGAAGTCGTTGTTGACGTCGGCGGACGGGGTGTCCTTCTTGTACAGGGCGATGTACTTCTCGAGGGCGGCGACGTTCTTCGGGTCGTTGACGGTGGTCTTGTCGCCGTTCCAGAACGAGGTGATGCCGGTCTGGCCGTACACCGCGTCGAGGGCCGGCGCGATGGCGCCCTCGCCGCCCCGGATGGTGAAGCCGAACTTGTTCTTGCCCTTGTCGGTGAGCTTGTCGGCGGCGTCGTAGAACTTCGACCAGGTGGTCGGGGCGTCCACTCCCGCCGCCTTGAACAGGTCCGTCCGGTACCACAGCGTGCCGTTGTTGGCGGAGGTCGGCACCTGGTACAGGGCGTCACCGCCGCCCGCGGACCGGCTGACGTCGAGCAGGTTCTGGCTCAGCTTGCCGTTCAGCGAGCTCCCCTTGAGCCGGCTGTCCAGCGGCTCCAGCGCTCCCTGGACGGCGACCTCGGCGAGCATCGCGGTGCCCACGCCGCCGACGTCGGGCAGGCCGCCGCCCTGGATGGCGGTGTCGTACTTCGACTGGGCGCTCGCCGCCGGGATGCCGACGTACTTGACCTTGATGTCCGGGTACTTCTTCTCGAAGTCCGCGATGATCTGCTTCCAGATGTCGGTGCGGACACCGCCGTTGTTGTCCCAGAAGGTGATCTCGCCCTTGCCGGAGCCCTCGGTGCCCTTGTCGTCCGCCGCTCCGCTGCCGTTGTCGCCGCAGGCGGTGGCGGTGAGCGCGAGCACGGAGCCCAGGGCGACGACCGTCGCGGCACGCCCGGTTCTGTGGATGTTGATCTTCATTGATCGGCTCTCTTCTTCTGGATCCAACAGGGTTGTGGGGTCTTGTCAGCGGAAGGAACTGGTGATGCGGAACTGCCTGAACGAGGCCGCGCCGGCGGGTCCCCCGCCGACGGGCGCGAGTGCGAAAAGTCCGAGCAGGGCGCCGACCCAGCGCCAGGGGGTGGCGGCGAAGACCTGGCCGGAGGGCTGTCGGCCGCCCCCGACGTCGTACGAGAACCGGCAGCGCGCCCCCGCTCCGCTCTCGATCCACAGCCGGGCCCGCCCCTCGGGCGCCTCTCGCGGATGCGCGGCGTCGCGCTCCCGCTCGGCGCCCGACTCGGCGAACCGGTGCACAAGCCGCACCGACCCGTCCGCCTCCCGCTGGAGCCCGATCCAGCTGAAGGCGTCCCCGAGCACCGCGAGTCCCGCCCGTGCCCCCGGCTCCTCGCTGTCGAGGCGCAGCTCCACCTCGACGGTGGCGGGGGTGCCGGGTAACCGCTGGGTGAGGACGTTCGGCAGTCTGCGCAGGTCGTGCGCGTCCACCGTCCGTACGCAGCTCAGCCGCAGTCCGTCCGCCGAGTGCTGGGTGGCCCAGCCGTCCTGCCGGTTGGCGGTCCACTGCCACTGCCGTCCGAACCGGCCGCCGGGGAAGTCGTCGTCGGTGGCGGGCGCGGAGGGCGGCTGCGCCGGCAGTCGCGGCTTGCGGTGTACGGCGACGGGGACGCCCTTGTCACCGAGCACCGGCCAGCTGTCGTCGCCCCAGCGCATCGGCTGGAGGTGGACGACCCGCCCGTAGGGCCCGCGCTGCTGGAAGTGCGCGAACCAGTCCTCGCCGGCCTTCGTGCGCACCCAGCCGCCCTGGTGGGGGCCGTTGACCTCGGTGTCCCCCTGCTCCAGCACCACCCGCTCCTCGTACGGGCCGAAGAAACCGCGTGAGCGGAAGGCGCCCTGCCAGCCGGTCTCCACTCCCCCGGCGGGTGCGAAGATCCAGAACCAGCCGTCGTGCCGGTAGGCCTTGGGCCCTTCGAGGGTGAACCAGCCCGGGATCCGGTCCGCGTCGATGATCACCTTGCCCTGGTCGAGCAGTCCGGTGCCGTCGGGGCGCATACGGTGGCCGGTGAGCCGGTTCTTCACGCCCGCGCGGGACTTGGCCCAGGCGTGCACGAGATACGCCTCGCCGGTCTCCTCGTCCCACAGCGGGCAGGCGTCGATGAGTCCCTTGCCCTCCTCGACGAGGTGCGGCCGGGTCCAGGGACCGCGGATCTCCGGGGCGTTGACCTGGAAGATGCCGTGGTCGGGGTCGCCCCAGAAGATCCAGAAGCGGTCGTCGTGGTACCGCAGGGACGGCGCCCACACCCCGCAGTCGTGCCTGGGCTTCCTGAAGTCCCCTGCGGGCTCGAGGAGTTGGAGGGCGTGTCCGACGAGCGTCCAGTTGACCAGGTCCCGGGAGTGCAGGAGCGGCAGGCCGGGCACGCGACCGAAGCTGGAGGCGGTGAGGTAGAAGTCGTCGCCCACACACAGCAGGTCGGGGTCGGACCAGTCGGCGTCGAGGACGGGGTTGCGGTAGGTGCCGTCGCCGAGGTCGGCCGAGGGCAGCGCCATCAGGGGCTCACCGCCTTCCGTACCAGCGCCGCGGCCTCGCTTCTGCCGAGGGCGCCGTCCGCGACGACGGTGACGACCCGGCGTACGGCCGTCTCCCCGGGCGGGATCGGCAGCCGTTCGGTGTGCGCGAGGGAGGAGCCGACACCCGGGTACTCGGTGGTGCGCACGAACCACGGGTCGCGGCGGGTCGCGGCGGTGGCCCCGGCGAAGACGAGGGTCCAGCCCGCGCCCACGAGGGCGAGCCAGTCGGCGGGGGCCCCGTGGACCGCCTCCTCGCCCTCGGTGTCGGCGGTGAAGACGTGCGGCGCCTGTGCTTCCTTGCGGGCCCGCCAGAAGAAGCCGCCGTAGGCCGCTCCGGGCCGCCCGTTGGTGGCCGGGCTGCCGATCGACAGGGGGTGCCTGGTCGTATTGGTGAGGGAGAAGGTGAAGTCCAACGCCCAGGCGGAGTCGGTGAGTTCGGTGACGGCGACCGTGCGGCGCTCACGCAGCAGCTCGCCGCCCGCGGCCACCCAGCGCAGTTCCTCCACGAAGCCGTCGGGGTCGCGCAGTTGGAAACCGGCGTGCCGCTGGGCGCCGTGGTTGGCCAGCTCGGTGGGTCCCTGGTCGCGGACGTAGGTACGGCCGCCCCAGAAGTTGTGCCCCTCGACGTCGGGAACGGCGACACCGACGCCGAGGTGGTGGGTGTGGTCGGCGGGGCTGAGTTCGGTGACAGCCGTGCCGGCCAGGGTGGTGACCGGGTGGAGATAGGGGCGCGGCGAGAACCGGGGCGCGAGTTCGGGCCGGGTGACGTACCGGCCGACCGGGCGGCCCGCGACTCGCAGGACGAGCGAGTCG
Organism: Streptomyces sp. RLB3-17; assembly: GCF_007113425.2. Lineage (NCBI taxonomy): Bacteria > Bacillati > Actinomycetota > Actinomycetes > Kitasatosporales > Streptomycetaceae > Streptomyces > Streptomyces sp. RLB3-17. The sequence goes on from NZ_CP041610.2 coordinate 3,230,793, forward strand.
GTGCTCTGCGCGTGGTTCATGGGGTGCTCACCTCGCTTCCCACCTTGTTCGCGGTCTTGTTCGTGATCTTGTCCGCGGTCATGTCCGCGGTCTTGTCCGCGGTCTTGTCCGGGACGTCGCTTCGGATGTCGTTCGGGGTCTGGTGCGGCCGGGCCCAGGAGGCGCCGAGTTCGGAGTAGAGGGCGAGGGTGTCGGCGGCGGCCGCGACGAGTCCGTCGATGCCGGGCACGACCCGGCGGCTTTCCTCGGGGAGCAGAGCCCAGGCGTCGGCGGGCAGCGCGAGCGGGTCCGGCGCCTGCCGGATCGCCTCCACCACCTTCATGAAGGCACCCGTCGCATCCGGCGCGACCAGCAGTTCGGCGCCCTCCGTCAGATGCGCGACCAGGTTCTCCAGCAGGTCCGTACGGCCGTACTCGATCTCCTCCGGGCCGTGCCCCGACCGCTGCACCAGCACCCGGTCCTGCTTGTACCAGAAGGTGATCCGGCCGCTGCTGCCGTGCACCAGGACGTACGGTTCACCCGGCCGCTCGGCACAGAGCGTGGCGGCGACGGTGACCCGGCCCCGCGGGGTGGTGATCCGTACGCACGACGTGTCGTCCGACTCGATGTCGTTGGCGCGCAGCAGCTCGGTCTCGATCGCGGTGACGTCCTCGGCTCGGGTGGACCCGTTGAGCGCGAGGGCGGTGGCGACGGCGTGCGCGAGGGGGTTGGTGAGCGCCCCGTCGATCACGTCCACGCCGTTCAGACGGCGCTTGCCCGCCCACGGCGCCCGCCGGTAGTACGCCTCGTCGCGTGCCCAGGCGCCCGCCCCGCCGATCCCGGCCACCTGGCCGATCGCACCCTGCGCGATCAGCTTCCGGATCGCGGGCACGGCGTGCGAGCCGAGCGACTGGAAGCCGATCTGGCAGACGACCCCGGCCGCGGCGACCCCGTCGGCCATCCGGCGGAACTCCGCGTACGACGGCGCGGGCGGCTTCTCCAGGAGCAGGTGTACGCCTTTGCCCGCGGCGATCAGCGCCAGGTCGGTGTGGGTGGGGATGGGCGTGCAGATCACGGCGATCGCGGCGCCGGTGGAGTCGAGGAGGGCGCCGAAGTCGGCCGACTGCTCGACGGTGTGCCCGTTCAGTTCCTCCGCGTCGAGCGGGGTCAGCTCGCAGATGCCCGCCAGCCGTACGAGCCCCTCGTCCTGGAGCCGGCGGATGTTCTCCAGGTGCCAACGGCCGTGGCCGCGCGCACCCGCGAGAACGATGGGCAGCGGCAGTTTTCCGGTGGGCGTGCTCGACAGGAATTCCTCGGCGGGCCTCATCCCTTCACCGCCCCCGCGCTGAAGCCGGTGATCAGCCACTTCTGGATGAAGGCGAAGACGATGACGACGGGGACGGCCGCGATGATGCCGCCCGCGGCGAGCGCGCCCAGGTCGACGCTGTCGGAGCTCATCAGCGTGTTGAGGCCGACGGGGATGGTCTGCTTGCTCTGGTCGCTGAGGAACATCAGGGCGAACAGGAAGTGGTTCCAGGCGTGCACGAAGGCGAAGGAGCCGACGGCGATCAGCCCGGGCCGCAGCAGGGGCAGGACGACGATCCGGAAGGCGGTGAAGCGGTCGCAGCCGTCGACCCAGGCGGCCTCTTCGAGCGAGTACGGGACGTTCCTGATGAACCCGCTGATGAGGATCATCGACAGCGGCAGCTGGAAGACCGTCTCGGCGATGATGACGCTGCCCAGCGAGTTGATCATCTGGAGCTTGGCGAAGATCTGGAAGAGCGGGACCAGGAGCAGCGCGCCCGGCACGAACTGGGAGCAGAGCAGCGCCAGCATGAAGCCGCGCTTGATCCTGAAGTCGAAGCGGGCCAGGGCGTAGCCGCCGGCGAGGGCGACGAGGGTCGTCATCACCAGCGTGGCGACGGCGATGAGCACGCTGTTCTGGAAGTAGGTCCCGAAGCTGCGGTCGTTCCACACCTTGTCGAAGTGGTCGAAGGTCATGGGCCACGGCACGAGCGAGGTCGAGCCGGCCGGGCGCAGCGCGAAGAGCAGGATCCAGTAGAAGGGGATCAGGGTGAAGAGGAGGTAGATGGAGAGCGGGAGGTAGATGTGCCAGCGCGGGACCTCGTCCCAGGCGCGGCGTTTTCCGCCCGGGCGCTGCCGGGGCTCCTCGGCGGGTGGGGCGGGCGCCGCGGGGGCGCTGATCGTGGCGTCCTTGGTGATCACTTGTCCCCGCCTCCGAACTTGCTCAGTCGCAGATAGACGACCGAACAGAACAGCAGAATCACGAACGCGACCGTGGTGAGGGCGGACGCGTAGCCGAAGTTGTGGGCGTCGACGCTGGTGTTGGCGATGTAGAGCGGGAGGGTCGTCGTCTCGCCCGCGGGACCACCGCCCGTCAGCGTGTAGAGCAGGTCGACGTTGTTGAACTCCCACACCGCGCGCAGCAGCGTGGACAGGATGATGGCGTCCTTCAGGTGCGGCAGCGTGATGTGCAGGAACTGCTTGAAGCGGCTGGCGCCGTCGACCTCGGCGGCCTCGTACAGGTCCTTGGAGACGGACTGGAGGTCGGCGAGGATCAGGATCGCGAAGAAGGGGACACCGCGCCACAGGTCGGCGACCACGGCCGCCGGGAAGACGGTGGAGGTGTCCGACAGCCAGCTGGTGCCGTACTGGCCGATGCCCGCGTCGGCCAGGTAACGGGTGATGCCGGTCTGGGAGTTGTAGAGCAGCACCCAGATCGCGGAGGTCAGCACACCGGAGACGGCCCAGGGCGAGAAGACCAGCGCGCGGCCGACGGCCCGTCCCACGAAGGTCTGGTTGACGATCAGCGCGAGCGCGAGCCCGAAGAGCAGTTGCAGGCCGACCTCGACGAAGACCCACTTGGCGCTGAACGTCAGCGTGCCCCAGAACTGGGGGTCGCTGGTGAAGGCGTGGGTGAAGTTGTCGAAGCCCGCGAAGCCGTTGCGCCACGGTTTGGTGGGGTTGTAGTTCTGCAGGCTGTAGTAGAAGACGCTGATGACCGGGTAGGCGATGAAGCCCAGCATCAGCAGGCCCGCCGGGGCGATCAGCAGATAGGGGAGCCTGCGGGGCGTCGCCGAGCCACGGCGCCGCCGGGGTGGCGCGGGCTGTTTCGCCACGACTGCGGCTTGGGCCATGACTGTTCTCCGTTCTGGCGGGTGCCGTGGAACGCTTGCTGTACGACAGGAAGCGCTTGCTACGTACACATGGGTGAAGCGCTTGCTGTTTGGTGATCGCTGCTTGCTGCTCAAGATGTCGATCAGGTGAGACTCAAAGAGGGGCGGCCCTCGCGGACGCGCTCAGCCCGCGTACGGGTCCGGCACCTTCCCCGGCCGGGCCAGGAAGGCGAAGTCGCAGCCGGTGTCCGCCTGGGTGATCTGCTCGTTGTAGAGCGCCCCGTACCCGCGCTCGTACCGTTCGGGCGGCGCCGTCCACTCCGCCCTGCGCCGCTCCAACTCCGCGTCGTCCACGTTGAGCTGGAGCGACCGCGCCTCGACGTCGAGGGTGATCGTGTCCCCGGTACGCACCAGGGCGAGGGGTCCGCCGATGTGCGACTCGGGCGCCACGTGCAGCACACAGGCGCCGTAACTCGTGCCGCTCATCCGGGCGTCGGAGATCCGCACCATGTCCCGCACCCCCTGCTTCAGCAGATGGTCGGGGATGGGCAGCATCCCGTACTCCGGCATGCCGGGACCGCCCTTGGGCCCGGAGCCCCGCAGCACCAGCACGCTGTCCGCCGTGATGCCGAGCGAGGGGTCGTTGATGGTCCGCTGCATGGTCTTGTAGTCGTCGAAGACGACCGCGGGACCGGTGTGCTTGAGCAGCTGCGGCTCGGCGGCGATGTGCTTGATGACGGCGCCGTCGGGGCAGAGGTTGCCGCGCAGTACGGCGACTCCGCCCTCGGCCGCGACCGGGTCGCGCCGGGTGCGGATGACGTCGTCGTCGTGCACCTGGGCGCCGGCCAGTTGCTCGCGCATGCTGTCGTACGACACCGTCGGCCGGTCCAGGTGCAGCAGATCGGTGATCCGCGACAGGAACCCGGGCAGACCGCCGGCGAAGTGGAAGTCCTCCATGAGGTACTTCTGGCCGCCGGGCCGGACGTTCGCGAGCACCGGCACGGTCCGCGCGATCCGGTCGAAGTCGTCGAGCGTGAGGGTGACGCCCGCCCGGCCCGCCATGGCGATCAGGTGGATCACGGCGTTGGTCGAGCCGCCGAGTCCGAGGACGGTCGTCACCGCGTCCTCGAACGCGTCCGCGGTGAGGATGTCGGACAGCTTGCGGTCCTGGCGGACGAGTTCGACGATCCTGAGGCCCGCCGCGGCCGCCATCCGGTCGTGCCTGGAGTCGACAGCGGGGATGCTGGACGCGCCGGGCACGGTCACCCCGAGCGCCTCGGCGGCGGCCGTCAGCGTGGACGCCGTACCCATGGTCATGCAGTGCCCCGGGGAGCGCGCGAGCCCGCTCTCCAGCTCGGTCATCTCGCAGTCGCCGATGAGTCCGGCGCGCTTGTCGTCCCAGTACTTCCACATGTCGGTGCCGGAGCCGAGGACCTCGCCTCGCCAGTGACCAGGCAGCATGGGCCCGGCGGGCACGAAGACGGCCGGCAGGTCGACGGACGCGGCGCCCATGAGCAGGGCGGGCGTGGACTTGTCGCAGCCGCCCATCAGTACCGCGCCGTCGACGGGATACGAGCGCAGCAGTTCCTCGGTCTCCATCGCCAGCAGGTTGCGGTAGAGCATGGGGGTCGGCTTCTGGAAGGTCTCGCTGAGGGTGGAGACCGGGAATTCGAGCGGGAAGCCCCCGGCCTGCCACACCCCCCGCTTCACGGCCTGCGCGCGGTCGCGCAGATGGACGTGACAGGGGTTGATGTCGGACCAGGTGTTCAGGATCGCGATGACCGGCTTGCCGAGGTGCTCCTCGGGAAGGTAGCCGAGCTGGCGGGTGCGGGCCCGGTGGCTGAAGGAGCGCAGACCCGACGAGACGCCGCTGCCGTACCACTGATGGCTCCGGAGCTCCTCGGGGCGCTTCGGCTCCCTTCTTCCCTGGCTCATATGGACCACCCCGCGGCGATGGCGGCGACTTCCGCCCGCTCGGACTCGGGCAGTTCCCTGCTCGGCGGGCGCACCTCGCGGCGGCACAGGCCGAGCGAGGCGAGGGCCTCCTTGACGACGGTGACGTTGTTGGCGGAGGTGTTCGCCGCGCGCAGCTCCTCGAAGCGGCGGATCTGCTCCCAGACCTTCATGGCGGCCGGGTAGTCGCCGGCTCGAAGGGCTTCGATCATGTTCAGGGAGACGGCCGGGGCGACGTTCACGAGGCCCGAGGTGAAGCCCGTGGCACCGGCCGAGAAGTAGGACGGGGCGTACGGTTCGGCGAGGCCCGCGACCCACACGAACCGGTCGAGCCCCGCGTCCCGGGCGAAGGCGGCGAAGCGGGCCGCGTCGGGGACGGCGTACTTCACGCCGATCACGTTCGGGCAGACGTCGGCGAGGTCGGCGAGCCGGGCGCCGGGCAGCACCGGGTTGCGGATGTAGGGCACGACGCCCAGCTCCGGCACGGCCTCGGCGATGGCCCGGTGGTAGTCGACCCAGCCGCCCTCCGAGACATAGGGGTGCACGGGCTGATGGACCATCACCATCTGTGCCCCGAGCTCCCGGGCGTGCCGGGCGGAGGCGACGGCGGTCGGCACGTCGTGTCCGACGCCGACCAGGACGGCGGCGCGGTCGCCGGCCTCGTCGATCGTCAACTCGGTAACGAGGTTCCGCTCTTCGGGGGTCAGCGCGTAGAACTCACCGGTGTTGCCGTTCGGCGTGAGGGTGCGGATGCCGCCGTCGAGCAGCCGACGCAGCAGGGCCCGGTGGGTGTCGCCGTCGATCGTCCCGTCCTCCGTGAAGGGGGTCACGGGGATCGCCACGACCTCGGCGAGCGCGGCCCGCTGGGTCTCGTACGTCGCTGTCATTCCTGTCCAACCTCTTCCTGGGTCGCGGGGAAGGCCCGTCGCACGAACGACTCGATGTGGGCGTGCAGCGCGCGGGCCGCGCCGTCGGCGTCACCGTCCAGGGCGAGGCGCAGGATCTCCCGGTGCTCGCTGGCCTCGCGCTCCCAGGACGGGTCGGCGGCCCAGGCGACCGCCGACACCAGAGCGGCCTGGTCACGCACTTCGTCGAGCATCCGGCCGAGCAGCGGGTTGCCGCAGGAGACGTACAGGGCGCGGTGGAACTCCCGGTTGGAGAGCGAGCGTTCGGCGGTGTCGGAGGCGTCGTCGGCGCGGGTCAGCGCGTCGCGTGCGGCGTCGAGCGACGCCTGGCGCCGTACGGTCCGCCGCAGCGCCTCCGGCTCCAGCAGCAGCCGCACGTCGTACACCTCGCGCGCCATGTCCGCGTCCACCATGCGTACCGTGACGCCCTTGTACTGGTTCATCACGACGAGTCCGGTACCGGCCAGGGTCTTGAGCGCCTCGCGCACGGGCGTCTTCGACACCCCGAACTGCGCGGCGAGCTCGGTCTCGACCAGGGCCTGTCCCGGGGTCAACTGCCCGGTGAGGATGCGGTGTTTGATCCCCTCCAGCACGAATTGCGTGCGGGACGGGATCGGAATGGGCACAGAGGTCATGCGCGCCTCTCGGATCTGTATCTGATCTCGTGTATCGCGTCTCATATATGACGTACGAAGTACGACGCGTTGAAGGTAGGAGCGCAGCCGTGTTTCGTCAACGCTTCAGACAAAAGAAGTTGCAGTGACCAAGGAGGTCCGGGCCGTCGGACGGCTCATGCGCGGTGTTCGCTTTCGCGATGTCTCTCCTTGTCCGCCTCGCGGGGGAACGCCGGAACGCCCCCTCGCGCTCGGCCGACTCCCCATACAAACTCGACCCACGGCCCATACGCCTCGATGCCGCGCCCGATCAGATCACACACAGCCCTTCCGCAGTCCGTACGCTTCTGCAACTCGGCCGGGCTACGGCTTCCAGCCGGGGTCGCGGCCGCTCAGGCCGATCACGCGGTCGAGGAGGGGCGCGTCGTCGGGCACCGGCACCACGGGGCCGAACACGCCCTGGCCCGGACCGGAGTTCTCGGCCGCGGCGGCGAGGAAGCCGTACGCCGCCCGCAGCGCGACCTCGTCGGGCTCGTACTCCCGGCAGGTGGCCCGGGCCAGGTCCCAGCCGTGCACCACCAGTTCGTCGGCGGCCACGGCCCCGGCGACCGCGCCCGGCAACGTCACCCCGCCCGCTCGGGTCTCACCGGTCCAGGCGGCCGGGTCGCGCCAGGCCTCGGCGAGCTCGTCGAGCGCCTTCGGCAGGGTCTCGCGCCAGTCGGGCCCGATGTCCGGCACCACGGAACCGGGGTTGGTGTCGGTCGTGACGCCCAGGTCCTTGCGCCCGGCGTCGCGGAAGGCGACGGCCAGTCCGCCCAGATGCCCGAGCATGTTGCGCACCGCGAGCCCGGGACAGGGAGTGTCGCCGTCGAGCTGCTCCTGCGTCATCTCCGCCGCGAGGCGCGCCACGATCAGGGCCTGCGGCCCGAGGTCGAAGGTGTCGAAAGTCCGGTCGTCAGTCATCCAGTGCTCCCCAGCTCTTCAGCCCTGGAGCCCTTCGGCTCTTACGGGCTCGTCTGTGACTTCGCTCCTTACGTGGACCGGACCCAAGCCCGGAACTCATCGCTCCCCGGCCGAGGAGATAGGGCGGATGCCCGATCCCCGACCGCCCTCCTCAGCACCACGATCACCTGCCATGACATGGACGGTGGCGCGTGTGATGGGCGACCGCGACGCGGGGTTGTACCTGACCGGAGTGGTGGTCTCGGGCTTCGGCTCGTCGGCGATGTGGCTGGTGTCGGGGATCTGGGTCAAGGACCTGACGGACTCGAACGGTCTGGCGGCCCTGTGCGTGTTCGCCCTCTGGGCCCCCACGCTCGTCGGCCCCGTCCTCGGCGTGCTCGCGGACCGCACCCGCCGCCGACCGCTCCTGATCGCCGTGAACCTGGCCCTGGCCGCGCTCCTGCCGACGCTGTTCGCCGTGACCACCCGGGACCGCCTGTGGATCCTCTTCACGGTGCTTTTGATCTACGGGGCGGCGGGCGTCGTCCATGACGCGGCGGAGTCGGCGCTCGTGGCCACGGCCGTCGACAGGCACCTCCTCGGCGACTTCAACGGCCTGCGCATGACGGCGAGCGAGGGCATGAAGCTCCTGGCCCCGCTCACCGGGGCAGGCCTGTACGCGGCCTACGGCGGTGCGAGGGTGGCCGTCCTGGACGCCGTGACCTTCGCCCTCGCGGCCGGGCTGTACGCGCTGCTGCGGGTCCGCGAGGCCCCGCCCGTCCCGGACCCCTCGGCCTGGCGGGCCCGGACCGCCGAGGGCGTCCGCCACATCCGGCATCATCCGGAACTTCGGCCACTGGTCCTGGCCGCGGCCACGACCATGCTCTTCGCGGGCCTCAACGGCGCCACGGTCTACGCCGTCGCCGAGGGTCTTGGCCACTCCCCCGCGTACGTCGGCCTCCTCTACGTCGCCCAGGGCGTCGGCTCGGTGCTGATCGGCCTGGTCTCGGGCCCCCTGCTGCGCCGACTGGGCGAGCGCCGCTTCGCCGCGTACGGCATCGTCCTCACGGCGGTCGCGGTCGCGCTCCGCGCGGTTCCGTCCGACCCGGTGGCCCTGGTCTGCGGCGCGGCGATCGGCTTCGGTCTCCCCTGCGTCCTGATCGCCGCGTACACCGCCGTCCAGCGCGAGACTCCGGCCCCGCTCCTCGGCCGCACCTCCGCCACCGCGAACACTCTGATGTACGCCCCGAACGCGCTCGGGCTGGCCCTCGGCGCGGGCCTGGTCGAACTGGTCGACTACCGGCCCCTGCTCCTCACCCTCGGGCTGATCCGGCTCCTGACCCTGCCCCCACTCCTCCAACGCCGAAGGCCCCGAGATTCATAGGGCCCCCGGGGTCTGGACTCAGACCGACCCCGTCAACACCGCCCGCACGGCTTCCAGATCCCCGTCCGAAGCCAACCCCGCGTGATACAGCCGCAGTTCGGTCGCGCCCGCCTCAGCCGCCCGGGCCGCGTCGTCCGACAAGGTGCCCGGACTGCCTCCCATCCCCGACACGACCGTGAAGTTGGCGGCCAGTACGGCCGCGTCCCACCCCTGTTCCGCGAACGGCGTCAGCGGGCCCACCCCACCCGTGCACGGCACCACCACCCCGTCCGCCACGGACAGGATGTGCCCGGGATCGACCCCGGCGTTCGCCCCGCAGTGGTACGACACGGGATCGGCGTGCAGCACCACCTGGAAGCCGGCCGGCGCGGCCGCGCGCACCGCGGCGACGACCGTCTCCTGGAGCGAACGGGCCACGCCCTCACGCCACGCGCGCGTGGCGGCCGCCGTCTCACCCCCGAGCAGCTTCTCGACCACCGGCCAGCCGCCCTCCGACGGCACCTCCCCCCGCCACACCGGCTCCAGCGCCTCCCGGACGGCCGACGCCAGGTCATCCGCGTCGAGCCCGCATCCCCCGTACCCCGCCCGGCAGGCCGCGCAGAAGCAGAGCGACATCAGGTACTGGCCGGCGTCCCCGAGTCCCACCCCGCCGATCTTGTCGTGCGCGTGCAGATGCGCGAGGCCGTACCAGCCGAGCGACTCCAGCTCCGTACCCAGCGCCCCGGGCCGCACCGCCGCCTCCACCGCGAGGTCGACGAGGTACGCCCGTGTGTCGGCCTGCGCGATGCACGGCGCCCACGCGTAGCGGTCCCCGTAGGCGTTGACGACGGAGGTGGACGGATGCTCGGCACCCATCCGGGAGTTGTGCGCGAGGACCACCCATGTGTGGACGTCAAGCCCGGCCTCCGCGAGCGCGCCGGCCGCCTCCCCGTACGCGTCCCCGGGCGCCCACTCCCCGGCGGCGTACGGCCGCAGCGCGCGCCCCTCCCACCGTGCGTCGTCGACGGGGTACAGGACGGCGGCGTGCGCGGCCGTCACGATCCGGTGCCGGGGGTGGCGGGGGGTCAGCGCGCGCGTGGAGTGGTACGCGGAGGCGAGCGTCGCCTGCCGCACCCCGAGCCCGGCGATCCGCTCGGCCGCCCCCGGATCCCCGACGACGTCCCACGGATAGACGAAAGCGGACGCCTTCACTCGCCCTCCCCCAGCCGTCCTTCTCCCGCAGGTCCCTCAAGCGCTCCCTCAGGTCCCTCAAGCACTCCGTCAGGACCCTCGAGCGGTTCCAGCAGCGCGTACCCCCGCTCGATCAGCTGCGCGAGCTGCTTCACATGGTCCTCGGTCGGCTCGTGCAGCGGCGGCCGTACCTCACCCACGTCCAGCCCCCGCAGCCGCACCCCCGCCTTGACCAGGGAGACCGCGTATCCGCGGCCCTGGGCCCGCAGGTCGACGAAGGGGCGGTAGAAGCCGTCCAGCAGCCGGTTCGCCGTCTCGTCGTCGCCCGCGTTGAGCGCCGCGTGGAACGCCAGGGCGATCTCGGGTGCGAAGCAGAAGACCGCCGACGAGTACAGCGTGATGCCGATGCCCCGGTACGCGAGCCCCGTCAGCTCGGCGGTCGGCAGCCCGTTGAAGTACAGGAAGTCACCGGGGACCTCGCTGCGCACGGCGCTCACGATCCGCTGCATCAGGTCGAGGTCGCCCACCCCGTCCTTGAAGCCGATGATCCCTTCGGTGCGGGCGAGTTCGACCACGGTCTCGGGCGTGAACACGGCGTTGTCGCGCTGGTAGACCACGATGTCCAGCGAGGTCGCGGCGGCGAGTTCCCGGTAGTGCCGCAGGAGCCCCTCCTGCCCCGCCACCACCAGATACGGCGGCATCGCGAGCAGCCCGTCGGCCCCCGCCTCCTCGGCGAGGCGTGCGAACCGTACGGCGAGTGCGGTCCCGTACCCGGCGCCGGCGACGACCGGAACCCGCCCGGCCGTCTCCTCCACCGCCGCCCGCACGCAGTCCTGGAACTCCTCGGGCGTGAGCGCGTGGAACTCCCCGGTGCCGCAGCAGGCGAAGACGGCGGCGGCACCCGCCTCGACGCCGCGCCGCACGTGCGCGCGGTAGGTGTCGAGATCGAGGGCACCGTCGGGGCCGTACGCCGTGATGGGGAAGAACAGCGGCCCGCTGGGGACGCTGAGCCGAGCGGCAAGGGGGGCTGACGTCACGGACTCTCCCTGGGGCAGGTACTCACGCACACAACAGCGAGTGCATGTTTCTGATCCATGTCCATATTTCTGAACGCCACCACGCTAAAGCGCGACCTTGGGGCCGGTCAAGCGCGCAAACCCGCGACACAGCAGCGGATTCGCCACCTCCGCGCGACACTTGACGCAGCAGGTCGGGGCTCCTTAGCGTGTCCATGGATGTGAATGCCGTACACGAATACGGCCACTCACTGTGGCCGTGAGGAGAAGCCCGCATGCCCGCTCCCCGCACCGTTCTGCTCACCGGCGCCGCCGGCGGACTCGGCACCCTGATGCGGGGGCTGCTGCCGGACTACGGCTACGAGCTGCGCCTCCTCGACCTGATGCCCGTCGAGGGCGAGCCGGACGCGCTCACCGCGGACCTCGCGGACAAGGCCGCGCTGCGCGAGGCCGTGCGGGGCGTCGACGCGATCATCCACCTCGCGGGCATCTCCCTGGAAGCCTCCTTCGACAAGATCCTCAAGGCGAACATCGAGGGGACGTACAACCTGTACGAGGCGGCGCGCGAAGAGGGCGTACGACGCATCGTCTTCGCCTCCTCCAACCACGCCGTCGGCTTCACCCCGCGCCCCCGGGGCGAGGCCCCCTTCGACGACAGCGCTCTGATCCCCATCGACACCCCGCACCGCCCGGACACCTTCTACGGGCTCTCCAAGTCCTTCGGCGAGGACCTGGCGCAGTTCTACTGGGACAAGCACGGCCTGGAGACGGTCTCGGTCCGCATCGGCTCCTGCTTCGCGGAGCCGACCAGCGTGCGCATGCTCTCCGTCTGGATGAGCCCCGAGGACGGCGCCCGTCTCTTCCACGCGGCGCTGACCGCCGAGGACGTACGGCACACGGTCGTCTACGGCTCCTCCGCCAACACCCGGCTGTGGTGGGACCTCTCGACGGCCCGGGCGCTGGGCTACGAGCCGCGCGACGACTCCGAGCCGTACGCCGAGAAGCTCATCGCCGAACAGGGCGAGCTCGACCCGGCCAACCCGGACCACGCCCACCTGGGCGGCCATTTCACGACGCGTCCGCCGATCTGGCCGTACTGACGACCGGACCACCGGACGGCCGTACTGGTGACCGGACGGCCCTACCGACGACCGGACGGCTGCCGTGGCGACGACCGGGCGGCCGGAAGACGACCGTGCGGCGAGGGCGCGAGAGGGCGGGCGGGCACCGAACGGGCCCGCCCGCCGCCGTGTTCGGGCACCAACCCTGCCCGATCCCACCCCGCTCACCGCTGCGCCCCAGGTCCGGCACGGGCACCCGCCCCGCCAAACGGTCACAGCCGGGCACCATCGGTCACGCAACAGGCCTGGTCAGTGCCGCGCACCCGCTGTAGAACTTCCCCCAAGGCCCACACCGGGCCCGAACGGGCAGTACGCACGGGACGCAGGGAGCAGGTGTCGGCCATGACCGCGGAAGAACGTCAGCGGGAGATCGTCAGGGCCGCCCGCCGTACCGGCGCGGTCGACGTCACCGCGCTCGCCGCCGAACTGGGCGTCGCCAAGGAGACCGTACGACGCGACCTGCGCGCCCTGGAGGACCACGGCCTGGTCCGCCGCACCCACGGCGGCGCCTACCCCGTGGAGAGCGCCGGGTTCGAGACGACACTCGCCTTCCGCGCCACCAGCCATGTGCCCGAGAAGCGCCGGATCGCGAGCGCCGCGGCCGAGCTGCTCGGGGACGCCGAGACCGTGTTCATCGACGAGGGGTTCACCCCGCAGCTCATCGCCGAGGCACTCCCCAAGGACCGGCCACTGACCGTGGTCACCGCCTCCCTGGCCACGGCGGGCGCGCTCGCCGAGGCCGACCACACCAGCGTCCTGCTGCTCGGCGGCCGGGTCCGCCCCGGCACACTCGCGACCGTGGACCACTGGACGACGAAGATGCTCGCCGGCTTCGTCATCGACCTGGCGTACATCGGCGCCAACGGCATCTCCCGCGAACACGGCCTCACCACCCCCGACCCGGCGGTCAGCGAGGTCAAGGCCCAGGCGATCAGGGCCTCCCGGCGCACGGTCTTCGCGGGCGTGCACACCAAGTTCGGGGCGGTCAGCTTCTGCCGCTTCGCGGAGATCACCGCCCTGGAAGCGATCGTCACGAGCACGCTGCTTCCGACGTCGGAGGCACACCGGTACTCCTTGCAAGGCCCCCAGGTCATCCGAGTCTGAAAACCCAACTCACCCACTACAAGGGCACAGCCACACCCGCGAAAGCCCTTTATCTCCCTATACGTCCAGGAGCGATCCATGCGAACCCAGAGCCGACGGAGGCCGCGCGCACTCGCCGCGGTCGCCGCAGGGACGCTGCTCGCCCCGCTGCTCTCCGGCTGTTGGGTCGGAGCGGGCGGGTCGGGGTCGGGCGGCGACTCCATCAACGTCCTGATGGTCAACAACCCGCAGATGGTGGAGCTGCAGAAGCTCACCAAGGCGCACTTCACCAAGGAGACCGGCATCAAGGTGAACTTCACCGTGCTGCCGGAGAACGACGTCCGCGACAAGATCAGCCAGGACTTCGCCAACCAGGCCGGCCAGTACGACGTCGCCACGCTCTCCAACTACGAGATACCGATCTACGCCCGCAACGGCTGGCTGCACGACATGGACTCCTACGTACGCCAGGACAGCGGCTACGACGAGCAGGACATCCTCGCCCCCATGCGGCAGTCCCTGACGGCCGCCGACGGCAAGCTCTACGGGCAGCCGTTCTACGGCGAGTCGTCCTTCCTGATGTACCGCAAGGACGTCTTCGCCCAGAAGGGCCTGACGATGCCCGACCACCCCACCTGGGAGCAGGTGGGACAGCTGGCCGCCGAGGTCGACGGCGCCCAGTCCGGCATGAAGGGCATCTGTCTGCGCGGCCTGCCCGGCTGGGGCGAGCTCATGGCGCCCCTCACCACCGTCGTGAACACCTTCGGCGGCACCTGGTTCGACAAGGACTGGAAGGCCCGTCTCGACTCCCCCGAGTTCGAGAAGGCGACGAAGTTCTACGTGGACCTCGTACGGGGGCACGGCGAGTCCGGCGCCGCCCAGTCCGGCTTCGCCGAGTGCCTCAACAACATGACCCAGGGCAAGACCGCCATGTGGTACGACGCCACCTCCGCGGCGGGCTCCCTGGAGGCGTCCGACTCCCCGGTCAAGGGCAAGATCGGCTACGTACCCGCGCCCGTCGAGAAGACCAAGTCCTCCGGCTGGCTCTACACCTGGGCCTGGGGCCTGCAGAAGGCCTCCCACAACTCCGACAAGGCCTGGAAGTTCATCTCCTGGGCCTCCAGCAAGCAGTACGAACAGCTGGTCGGGGACACGATCGGCTGGTCCAACGTGCCGGCCGGCAAGCGCGCCTCCACCTACACGAACGCCGCGTACACCAAGGAGGCCGCCGCCTTCCAGGAGATGACCCGCGAGGCCATCGAGGGCGCCCGGCCGCGTGACCCGGGCGTGCAGCCGCGCCCCGCGCCCGGCATCCAGTTCGTCGGCATCCCCGAGTTCACCGACCTCGGCACCAAGGTCTCGCAGGAGATCAGCGCGGCCATCGCCGGACGCCAGTCCGTCGACTCGGCCCTGAAGAAGTCCCAGAAACTCGCCGAGAAGATCTCCAAGGAGTACGAGGGACGATGACCGCCACGACAACGGCCCCCGTGGCCGCCACTCCCGTACGCACCCTGGGAAAGCCGTCCAACCGGCTGCGCGCCTGGGCCACCCGCGCCCCGCTGCTCCCCGCCCTGATCTTCATGGTCGCCGTGACCCAGCTCCCCTTCGTGGCCACGCTGGTGATCTCCTTCTTCGACTGGAACGCGCTCTACCCCAAGGCCCGCCACTTCACCGGCCTCTCCAACTACTCGGACGTCCTGACCGACCCCGACCTGCGCCACTCCGTCTGGACGACGATCCTCCTGACGGCGGCCGTGGTCGTCGCCAGCCTGGTCATCGGCCTGGGTCTGGCCCTGCTCCTGGACCGCAAGTTCCGCGGCCGGGGCATCGTCAGAACGCTCCTCATCGCCCCCTTCCTGGTGGTCCCGGTGGCCGCGGCCCTGCTCTGGAAGCACGTGCTCTACAACCCGGAGTACGGCCTGCTCAACGGACTGCTGCATTACGTCGGCGGCCCCCAGCCGGACTGGATCTCGGGCACCCCGCTGCTGGCCGTCGAGGCCTCGCTGGTCTGGCAGTGGACGCCGTTCATGATGCTGATCCTCCTGGCCGGCCTGCAGAGCCGCGACCACCAGCAGATCGAGGCCGCCCGGGTGGACGGCGCGAGCGACTGGCAGGTCTTCCGCTATCTCACCCTCCCCCACCTGCGCCGCTACCTGGAGCTCGGCGCCCTGCTGGGCTCGATCTACATCGTCCAGAACTTCGACGCGGTCTTCACCCTCACGTCCGGCGGCCTGGGGACGGCGAACCTCCCCTACACCGTCTACCAGAGCTTCTACCAGGCCCACGAGAACGGCCTCGCCTCCGCCGCGGGCGTCCTGGTCGTCATCGGTTCGATCATCATCGCGACCTTCGCCCTGCGCGTGGTCTCGTCCCTGTTCCGCGAGGAGGTGTCCCGCGCATGAGCGCCACCACGATCCGCGTACGACCCCGGCGTGCCCGGGGAACGGGCCTGGGCCTGCTGGCCTGGCTGCTCGGTGTGCTGTTCTTCCTGCCCATCGCGTGGATGGCCCTGACGTCGTTCCACTCGGAGTCGGACGCGGCGACCAACCCGCCGTCCTTCGGCGCCGCCCTCACCCTCGACGGCTACCGCGACTTCTTCGGCACGGGCGGCGGCGCGAGCCCCTGGCCGGCGCTGCTCAACTCGACGGTGGCCTCGGTGGTCTCCACCCTCTGCGTCCTCCTGCTGGCCTTCCCGGCGGCGTACGCACTCTCCATCCGCCCGGTGAAGAAGTGGACGGACGTCCTGTTCTTCTTCCTGTCGACGAAGATGCTGCCGGTGGTCGCGGGCCTCCTCCCGATCTACCTCTTCGCGAAGAACACCGGAATGCTGGACAACATCTGGCTCCTGGTCATCCTCTACACCTCCATGAACCTGCCGATCGCGGTGTGGATGATGCAGTCGTTCCTCGCCGAGGTACCGGTGGCGGTGATCGAGGCGGCCCAGATCGACGGCGCGAAACTGCCGACGATCCTGGCCCGGGTCGTAGCCCCCATAGCCCTCCCCGGCATCGCGGCCACGGCCCTGATCTGCTTCATCTTCAGCTGGAACGAACTGCTGTTCGCCCGCGTGCTGACCGGTGTGGTCGCCGAGACGGCCCCCGTCTTCCTGACCGGCTTCATCACCAGCCAGGGCCTGTTCCTGGCCAAGGTGTGCGCCGCGTCGCTCGTCATCTCCCTGCCGGTGCTCGCCGCGGGGTTCGCCGCCCAGGACAAACTGGTCCAGGGCCTGTCCTTGGGAGCCGTCAAATGAAGGCCGCCGTCATCGAGTCCGTGGGCCGCGCCGTCGTCACCGAGGTCCCGGACCCGACGCCGGGCCCCCGCGAGGTCGTCGTCGAGGTCGCCGCCTGCGGCCTGTGCGGCACGGACCTGCACATCCTCCAGGGCGAGTTCGCGCCGAAACTGCCGATCGTGCCCGGGCACGAGTTCGCCGGCGAGGTGGTCGGGGTCGGCGCCCAGGTCACGGAGATCTCGATCGGCGACCGCGTGGCGGTGGACCCCTCCCTCTACTGCTACGAGTGCCGCTACTGCCGTGCGGGCCACAACAACCTCTGCGAACGCTGGGCCGCGATCGGCGTCACCACGGCGGGCGGGGCCGCGCAGTACGCGGTGGCCCCGGTGGCGAACTGCGTGAAGCTGCCCGAGCACGTACGCACCCAGGACGCGGCCTTGGTGGAGCCGCTGTCGTGCGCGGTACGCGGCTATGACGTCCTGCGGTCCCGCCTGGGAGCCCATGTCCTGATCTACGGCTCCGGGACGATGGGCCTGATGATGCTGGAGCTGGCCAAGCGGACCGGCGCGGCGAGCGTGGACGTGGTGGACCTGAACGCGGCCCGACTGGAGACGGCACGCACGCTCGGTGTCTCGGGGTCGGCGGCGAACGCGGACCAGCTGGACCGGCCGCAGGGCTGGGACGTCGTCGTCGACGCGACCGGCAACGCGGCGGCCATCCAGGACGGCCTGGACCGGGTGGCCAAGGCGGGCACGTTCCTCCAGTTCGGGGTCGCCGACTACGCCACCCGCGTGACGATCGACCCGTACCGCATCTACAACCAGGAGATCACCATCACCGGTTCGATGGCGGTGCTGCACAGCTTCGAGCGGGCGGCGGAGCTGTTCGCGAACGGCGTGCTCGACCCGGAGATCTTCATCAGCGACCGGATCGAGCTGGAGCGGTATCCGCAGGCGCTGGAGCAGTTCGCGGCCGGGGTGGGCAGGAAGATCGTGGTGGTTCCGTAGTCCGCGGGAGGGGTTGCGAGCCGGGGATTTCACGGCTGGGCCAATTGGCCGCTTGGTAAGGGAACGGCAAAATGGTCTCGCTCGTTCACGAGGCATGACAGCTATGACCCCCGGCTCGAACATCCCTCTCTCCGCCGCGCGCGTGACGGTGGACGTCGCCGCCCCCGTGCGGCTCGACGTATCGGGCCTGCTGCTCACCGCCGACGGCAAGGTGCGCTCCGACGACGACTTCATCTTCTACAACCAGCCGACGGGACCGGGCGTGACGTACCGCTCGGGCGGCGGTGCGGCTCCCGACGCGATCACCGTCGACACCGGCGCCGTCCCGCCGGGCATCGAGAAGATCGTGGTCACCGCGAGCCCGGACGCCGCGGGCCAGACCTTCCAGGGCATCGAACCGACGGCCACGATCCGCAACGCGGACGACAACAGCGTCCTGGGCTCGTTCACGCCCCCGCAGCTCGGCACCGAGACGGCGCTGGTGGTCGTGGAGATCTATCTCCGCAACGGCGCCTGGAAGGCCCGCGCGGTCGGCCAGGGGTACGCGAACGGCCTCGCGGGCATCGCCACCGACTTCGGCGTCTCGGTGGAGGAACCGCCCCCGGCGCCGGCCCCCGTCGCCGCGCCCGCCCCGCCGGCGCAGGCCCCGGTGGCACCTCCGGCCCCGCCGGTCGCGGTGACTCCCGCCCCGCCCGCCGCACCCCCGGCCCCGCCCGCCGCACCGCCGATCGGCGCCGGGAAGATCAACCTCGACAAGGGCCGTGTCAGCCTCCAGAAGAACCAGACGGTCTCCCTGGTCAAGGGCGGCCGCCCGCTGCTCTCCCAGGTCAAGATGGGCCTCGGCTGGGAGCCGGCGTACCGCGGCAAGGACATCGACCTGGACGCCTCGGTCATCGCGTACGGCCCGCAGCGCAACCACATCGACAGCTGCTACTTCGGCAAGCTGTCCATCATCAACGGCGCGATCAAGCACTCCGGCGACAACCTCACGGGCGAGGGCGGCGGTGACGACGAGGTGATCGTGGTCGACCTCGGCCGCCTCCCCCAGGACGTCACCGGCCTGGTCTTCACGGTCAACTCCTTCTCCGGCCAGAAGTTCACCGAGGTCGCCAAGGCGTACTGCCGCCTGCTGGACGCCGCCACCGGGGAGGAACTGGTCCGCTTCGACCTCACCAACGCCGAGGCCCAGACCGGCGTGATGATGGCCAAGATGATCAAGCAGTTCTCCGGCGAGTGGGAAATGACGGCGATGGGCGACTTCGTGAAGTCCCGCACGGTCCGCGGCATGGTGAAGCCCGCGGCCCAGTCCCTCTGACCCGCGGCCGCCCACCCTCCGAAGGGGCCGTGGCGGTACGTCGCAAGCCCGTCGCTCACGTTCGGATCGAGCAGCGGCTCCCTTGCCCGGCCCACGTCTGATCCGGCGGCGACGGGCTCGACGTACCGGCACGGCCCCGACCCACCACAGCCGGACGGCGCACCACCGGACAACACACCGCCGGACAGCACCCCGCCGCTACGGCCGCAGCCCCTCCGTCAGCAGGGACAGATACCGGCGGATCTGCTTGCCCTGGCCGTTCGCCAACTCCGAGGCCGTGGCAACCCCGTGGGCCAGCCGCAGCACCTCGATCGGCTCGATGTCCTGACGGAGGGTCCCCTCCCGCTGCGCCGCCTCGACCAGCCGCTGCGCCGCCCCCTTCATGGAAGTGCCGCAGGCCGTGAGCGCGGCCCTGCTGCCGTCCGTGACGGCCGAGCCCAGCAGGGCCTTCATTCCGCGTACCTGGATCGTGCCGACGCACAGCTCGTAGAGCCACTCCGCCAGCGCCTCGCCCGGGGGCAACTCCTTCGCGATCTCGTCGGCCCGCGCCCCGAGCGCCTCGATCCGGTCGACGTACGCCGCCTCCAGCAGCGCCTGCCGCGTCGGGAAGTGCCGGTACAGCGTGCCGGACCCGACGCCCGCCCGCTTGGCGATGTCGTCGAGCGACGCGCCTTCCCCGTGCTCGGCGAACGCCTCGGCCGCCACCTTCAGCAACCGCTCGTAGTTGCGCCGAGCGTCCGCACGCATGGGCTTGACCTGCGTCATTCAGATACTCCTTGCGAACCGGGGACCCCCTCCGTATCTTAGCGAGGGTTAAACGGAGACAGTCCCCGCTTATCTCGCGGGCAGTCCGTGCTGCCCGTGTGCACCTTCGTCCGGGGACGCCAGACCGGGAGAACACCGTGTCCACCTCGTCTACCCCGTCCGCACCACCCACCACCACCGACGCTCTCTCCGCACCACCCCAACCCGCCAGGCTCGGCGCCGTCCTGTTCGTCATCGTCACCGCCTACCTGATGGTCGGCGTGGACTCCACGGTCGTCAATGTCGCACTGCCCGACATCCAGAAGGACCTGCACTTCAGCCCGACCGGCCTGTCCTGGGTGCTCAACGCCTACACCCTCACCTTCGGCGGCCTGCTCCTGCTCGGCGGCCGGGTCGGCGACATCGCGGGCCGCCGCCGCACCCTGACCATCGGCGTCCTGCTCTTCGCCGGATCCTCCCTGCTCGGCGGTCTCGCCACCGAAAGCGCCTGGCTCCTCACCGCGCGCGCCCTCCAGGGCGTCGGCGCCGCCCTCACCGCCCCCAGCACCCTCGCGCTGATCACCACGAACTTCCCCGACGGCCCGCGCCGCCACCACGCCCTGGGCATCTACGCGTCGATGGCGGGCATCGGCGCCTCCATCGGCCTGGTCCTCGGCGGCATGCTCACCTCCTGGGCGTCCTGGCGCTGGGCCCTGCTGATCAACGTACCGATCGGCATCGCGGTCGCCGTCGCCCTGCCCCGCTTCGTCACCGAGACCCCGCGCCACGCGGGCCGCTTCGACGCGGCGGGGGCACTCGCCGGCACGGCCGGGATGACCTCGCTGGTGTACGCGTTCATCCGGGTCTCGGAGGAGGGCTGGTCCGACACCCAGGCACTGCTGGGCTTCAGTTCGGCGGCGGCGCTGCTGGTCGGCTTCACGTTGATCGAGTCCCGCGCGGACCAGCCGATCATGCCGCTGCACCTGTTCGCGAGCCGCAACCGCGCGGGCGGCTACGCGGGCGTACTGCTGCTGCCCGCGGGCATGTTCGGCGCGTTCTACTTCCTCACCCTGATCTGCCAGCAGGTCCTGGGGTACAGCCCGCTCCGCGCGGGATTCGCCTTCCTGCCCATGACCCTGGCGATGTTCACGGTCGTACGCTTCGTGCCCCGGCTGCTCGCGCGGCTCGGCGCCAAGCCGGTTCTGCTGACCGGCATGGCCCTGCTCGTCGTCGCGGCCGCGTGGCTGTGGCGGCTGCGACCCGACGACGGCTACCTCACCGGCCTGTTCGGCCCGCTGGTACTGATGGGCGTGGGCGTCGGCCTGAGTTTCATGCCGCTCAACGCGACGATCCTCGCGGGCATCGAGCCACGGGAGGCGGGCGCCGCCTCCGGCCTGCTGCAGACCCTGCAGTGGCTCGGCGGCACCCTCGGCCTCTCCATCCTCGTCACGGTCTTCGGCACGGCGGCCCGGCACGCGCACGGCTCCCCGTCCGACATCCTCACCGAGGGTGCGGCCCGCGCGTTCGGCATCGGCTCGCTCATCGCGCTGACCGCCCTGCTCGTGTCGGCGTTCGTGATCACAGGCACCAGGCCGAAACAAACCTCCTGAGGAATCCACCGCCCAAAGGAACCGACCGCCTGAAGAAACCCGGCACCTAGAACAACGCGCTGTACGCGTTCAACGCCGGCTGTCCGCCCAGGTGGGCGTAGAGCACGGTGGACTCCCGCCCGATCTCCCCCCGCGCCACCAGATCCACCATCCCGGCCATCGACTTGCCCTCGTAGACGGGGTCGGTGACCATCCCCTCGGTGCGCGCCGCGAGCCGCATCGCCTCCAGCGTGGCCTCGTCCGGAATCCCGTACGTGCCCGCGTGGTACCGCTCGTCCAGCTCGACGTCCGCCTCAGTCAACTCCTTCCGTACGCCGATGAGCTGCCCGGTGCCGTGTGCGATCCGCGCGATCTGCTCACGAGTGCGGGCGGGCGCCGCCGACGCGTCGATCCCGAGGACGCGCCGCGGTCGCCCGCCCGCCTCCTCCAGGGCCGCGAACCCGGCGACCATGCCCGCCTGGGTCGACCCGGTCACCGAACAGACCACGACGGTGTCGAAGAAGACGCCCAACTCCGCCTCCTGATCGGCCACTTCACAGGCCCACCCGGCGAACCCGAGACCGCCCAGCGGATGGTCCGACGCCCCGGCCGGAATGGCGTACGGCTTGCCGCCGCCCTCCTCGACCTCCCGCAGCGCCTGCTCCCAGCTCTCCTTGAAGCCGATCCCGAACCCGGCCCGCACGAGCCGTACGTCGGCCCCGGCGAGGCGGCTGATGAGGATGTTGCCGACCTTGTCGTACACGGAGTCGGGCCACTCCACCCAACTCTCCTGCACGAGCACGCACTTGAGCCCCGCGTAGGCGGCGACGGCGGCGACCTGGCGGGTGTGGTTGGACTGCACGCCACCGATCGAGACGAGGGTGTCGCAGCCCTGGGCGAGCGCGTCGGCGACGAGGTACTCCAACTTGCGGGTCTTGTTCCCGCCGTAGGCGACACCGGAGTTGCAGTCCTCCCGCTTGGCCCACAGGGAGGCGCCACCGAGGTGCTTAGTCAGGCGCTCCAGCGGATGCACGGGCGAGGGCCCGAAGAGCAGGGGGTAACGCTCGTACGAGGAAAGGGACATGGGTCCTCCCGCATCAGGGTTCGGCATCGGCCAGGTCTTCGAGCGCGCCCCAGATCTCCGCGGTGACGCGGACGGCGGCGGCCACGTCCCGTTCGGCGCAGGCGTCGATCAGCTCGTCGTGCAGGCCCGCCGAACGGCAGTTGCCGCCCTCACCGAAGCGGCGCCGTTCCAGACGGCGGATCAGCGGGGTGTAGCGGGCGACGGTGGCGGCGGCGGCACGATTGCCGCTCACCCGTACCAGTACGTCGTGCAACGCGTCGTCGGCCGTCAGAGCGGCGTCCACGTCACCGGCGCGCACCGCGTCCGCGAAGCGCACGTTGGCCTCGCGCATCACCTCGATGTGCGGCGCTTCGAGCCGGGGCACCGCCGTGCGCGCGGCCAGCTCGTGCATGGCGCCGACCACGGCCGCCGCGTCCCGTACATCAGCGGCCACCAGGGGGGTCACCCGCGTGTAGCTCTGCGGCTTGGACTCCAGCAGCCCCTCGTCGACCAGCCGGGAGAAGGCCTCGCGCACCGGCGCCCGCGACAGCCCGAGCAGCTCGGCGAGCCCGGCGTCGCGCACCACCGCGCCCGGTGCGAGCTCACCGGCCACGATGGCGTCCCGTATCGCTTCGTACGCGCGGTCCCTCAGCAGGGTCCGGCGCACGGGTCGTATCGCCTCCATGAACTGAAATGTTAGATATCAGTTTCCTTTCCGCACAAGAGTGCGGCCCGTACCGAAGTACGGGCCGCACTCAGGCGCGCTCGACTATCCGGCCCACGGCCAGTCGGCGTCGCGCGCCGACTCCAGCAGGGGAACCATCCGGAAAGCCGCGTCCGAGAGGCCCCCGAAGGTGTGCCGGTTGGCCTTCCCGGAGGGGCCGTGGCCCGCCCGGTAGCCGGCCAGGTTCCAGGTGTAGACCGGGACGTGCGCCGGGACCTGCTCGGTCGGGTCGCCGTAGTGGCTGTAGGTGGCCTGCTCGTCGGTGACGATGAGCACCCGGTCGTGCTTCCTGTAGTGCGCGCGCACCGCCTCGCTCGTGTTGGTGCCGCCGAGGTCGCCGAAACGCTCCAGCACCTTCAGCACCGACTCGCCCTTCGTGAACTTCACCCGGTTGCTGCTCGTGCCGAACTCGACGAGATCCGCGTCCGCCGCCCGCAGCGCGAGCGCCGTACCGAAGATCGCCGCCGCGTCGGCCCGGTTGAGCTCCGAGCGCTCCGACAGCCGCGAGTAGAACATCGAGCCGGACCGGTCGACGAGCACGAGCGTGCGACCGGGCAGCGCGGGCACGTTCGCCAGCGAGTGACCGAGCGCCTGCTCCAGCGGGTACGACCAGCGCAGCGAGGGCGCGTGCTGGTACGCGGCGAGGTAGCGGAAGGGGAACTGCCGCGAGCGCGCCACCTCCGCCGGGTCGCTGATCCTGGCGGCGACCTGAGCCGCCACCTCGTCGCTCACTCCCGCCTCGTCGAAGTTCCGCAGGTTGCGTACGAGTGCCATCGCGCCCATGGACGGGATGACGGCCTCCCACGCCGCCTTGTCCATCGGGCCCTGGAGCCAGCCGGCCAGCGCCTCCCAGGTCATCCCCGCCTCCGCGAGGCGCCGCGCACCGTGCGCGCCGGTCACGACCTTGCGCCGCTTGGCGGGCCGCAGCGCCATCAGGTCGCGGTGGGCCACCACGACGGGCAGCGACTTGGGCACCACGGCCGTGTCCGGGTGGTGCCGCCGGTCGAGGGCGTACTGGAACAGGTCGCCCTGCCACGGCTTCGCCGGATCGGGCGCCGCGTGCACCAGGTTGAGGATGTCGCCGAAGCGGTAGCCCTTGGCCGCCGTGTCGTACTTCAGCAGCGACTTCTCACCGTAGAGCCGGCGTACGGCGTCGGCGATGCCCCGCTTGACGGGCTTGGGCACGTTACGGCCGTACCGGGAGGTCCAGTAGGCGAGCAGCTCCCCGGGCTCGTCCGGGCGGCGCAGCACGGAGGCGATGACCTGGCGGTTGGCCGGGCCGTCGGTGGCACCCGCGTCGAGGCGTGCCTTCACGTACTCGGCGGCGCCCATGAGCGAGGCCGTCCGCAGGTTGCCCTCGCCGCGCAGCCAGCCCAGCAGGGCGGCCGTCCACGAGGGGTCGGCGACCGCGAGCTCGCGCACGAGCACGGCGAACCGGTCGTCACGGGCCTCGCCGGTCTCGTAGAAGGTGTTCTGCGAGACGAAGTTGGCGATGGCCAGCAGGAAGAGCTCGGAGCGCGCGTCGCGCTCCTGGCCGCGGCCACCCTGGTGGGTGCGCAGCACGCGGCCGGTGGATGTCACGCGAGAGGTCGGCTGTGCCTTCGCCGCACGGGTGTTGAAGCGTGCCATGGTGAATTCCCCCGAATTCATGAGTATGTCGGAGGGAGGCACAGCAAATGGAGGGTGTCCGAGATCAGGAGTCGGCGACGGTTCCTATTCACCCGGCGCGTCTACCAGTTCCGCCACATCGACCCGGAGTCGATGACGGGATTCGAACCCGCAACATACCGTGTCCCGAAGTATCCGCTGCCTGCGCACCGGGCACCCACCATGAACTGCGCCTCCCGAGATCAAGTCGGCGGCGGCGTGGATTCTTTGAGAGAGAAGTAGCCGCAGCCCGCGCACCGGGAGGTGCATGAAGTTGTGGTGTCCAGAGTTCAAATCCGGCGGAACCGACGTAGGTGCTCTAACCCCTGAGCTACACCGGCGCGTTGTACCGGTGGCGGGACTCGAACCCGCGGCCGCCCCATTATCAGTGGAAGTAGGTCCTGCCTTCGCACCTGGACGTGCACCACTTTAGGAGGGCGGCCGCGGTTCGAGCCATCGAATTAACTACCCGCGCTTCTGGCGCTTCCAGGGGCCGGTGATGGCGAGCATGATGCCGGGCTCCTGGATGTTGGCGAAGAGGGTCCTGCCGTCGGGCGAGAAGGTGACGCCGGTGAACTCGCTGTAGGCCGGCTCGGCTTCGGTCCCGATGTTCAGTTCGTTGCGGGCGATCGGGTACGTACGGCCGCTCTCGGTGGCGCCGAAGAGGTGCTGGACGCCCTCGCCGTCCTCGGCGATGACGAGGCCGCCGTAGGGGGAGACGGTGATGTTGTCGGGGCCGTCGAAGGCTCCGTCCTTGGACGGGTCGGGGTTCACGCCGAGCAGGACCTTGAGGGTCAGGGTGCGGCGCTTGGGGTCGTAGAACCAGACGGCTCCGTCGTGCTGGACGGGGCTCTCCCCGCGGGCGTACGAGGAGACGATGTACGTGCCGCCGTCGCCCCACCACATGCCTTCGAGCTTGCGGGCGCGGGTGACCTGGCCGTCGGTGAACTGCTTGCGGACGGAGACGGTCTTCGCGTCACGGTCCGGGACGTCGACCCAGTCCACGCCGTACACCGTGCCGATCCTGGTGGCGCGGGAGAGGTCGTCGATGAACCGGCCGCCGGAGTCGAAGCACTTGAAGGCCTGGAGGGCGCCGGCGTCGTCGGCGAGGGTGGCGAGCTGTCCGTGGCCGTGCTCGAAGCCCTGCGGGGGCGTCCAGCGGTAGAGGAGGCCGTTGGGGCCCGAGGCGTCCTCGGTGAGGTAGAGGCGGCCGCGCTTGGGGTCGACGACGACGGCTTCGTGGGCGTACCGGCCGAGTGCCTTGATCGGCTTGGGGTTCCGGTTGCGGCGGCGGTCGACGGGGTCGACCTCGAAGACGTAGCCGTGGTCCTTGGTCATGCCGTTCTGGCCGGCCTTGTCCTCGGTCTCCTCGCAGGTGAGCCAGGTGCCCCAAGGGGTGTTGCCGCCCGCGCAGTTGGTGGAGGTGCCCGCGACGCCGACCCACTCGGCGACCTTGTCGTGGCGCACCTCGACGACCGTGCAGCCGCCGGACGCGGCCGGGTCGTAGACCAGGCCCTCGGTGAGCGGCACGGGGTACTTCCAGCCGGCGCGGGGGCCCTTGAGCTCGTGGTTGTTGACGAGGAGGGTGGCGCCGCGCGGCCCGTCGAAGGTGGAGGTGCCGTCGTGGTTGGACGGCGTGAACTCACCCGAGTCCAGCTTGGTACGGCCGCTGTAGGTGATGACGCGGTAGGAGAATCCGGCGGGCAGCGCGAGCAGGCCCTTCGGGTCCGGGACCAGCGGTCCGTAGCCGACTCCGCCGTGCCGGTCCGTCGGCTCGCCGTCCTCCCCCACGCTCTCGGTGTCGGTGGACGCGAGGGCGTTCGGAGCGGTGGCGAGGGCGCCGACACTGCCGGCCAGGACGATACCGGCGCCGGTCAGCGCGGATCGACCGGCGAAGTCCCTGCGGGTGAGCGACATGGGTGTCTCCCGTGACGGTGGAGGATGACCGTGGAGGGTGGCCGAGGGCATTGCGGCCACACCGTCCCGCCCACGCCTGAACGCCGGTTGAACACCGGGCGACTTCACCGCACTCGGTTCCATGAATCCGTAAGGACTCGACCACAGGGCCCAAAAGTCCTCCGGACGGGGGAACGGGCCGCCCCCCTCCGGAACCGGGAAGGAGCACCCCCTCCCGGGGCCGGGGCACGGGGAAAACCCCCTCCGGGGGCCGGGGAACGGCCCCCCACCCGGGCCGGGGAACGAGCGCCCGCTCGGGGCTGGGAATCGGGCGCCCCGGGGGCCGAGGAATAGGCGAAGCCCCCCGCGGCCGGGGAAGCGCCCCTCCCGAGACTGGAGAACGGGCCCCCGAGACCGAGGAATGCGCGAAGCCCCACCCGGGCCGAGGAACGGACGCCACTCCCGGGGCCGGGAACGAGCCCCCCGGGGCTGGGCAACGGGCGAAGCGCCCGGGGCCGGGGAAACACCCCTCTCTGGGCCGGAGAACGGGCGAAGCCCCCGAGGTCGAGGAATGGGCGAAGCCCCACCGGCGCCGAAGAACGGACGCCCCACCCGGCGCCGGAGAACGAGCGCCCCCTCGGGGCTGGGGAACAGGCGAAGCCCCCCCGCGGCTGGGGAAGCGCCCCTCCCGGGGCCGGAGGACGGGTGAAGCCCCCCGAGGTCGAGGAACGAGCGCCTCCTCGGGGCCGGGGCAAGGGAAGCCCCCCTCGGGCCATCCCGGCTCGCTCAACCCCCTTGTTGCGAGCGTGCCTTGAACGCGGCCTTGCGGGCCTCCTTGGCGACCTTCTTGTCGGGGTGGAGGCGGCCCATCGCCTCCAGGACGTCCGGGGTGGCCGGGTGGTCGACGCGCCAGGCCGCGGCGAAGAAGCTGCCGTGCTGCTGGGCGAGGCCCTCGACCAGCCCCTGCAGCTCGGCGGAGTTGCCCTCGGCGGCGAGCTGCGCGGCGATCGTGTCGATGGTGAGCCAGAAGATCATCGCCTCGGACGGCGGGGGCACATCGGCGGCGCCGTGTTCGGAGAGCCAGACCCGGGCGAGTCCGCCCAGTTCGGCGTCGTCGAGGACCTCGCGCAGCGCGGGCTCGGCCTCCAGGCCGACGAGCGAGAGCGCCTGCTGACAGTGCAGCCGGCGCAACGGCGCCCCGGCGTCGCCACCGCGCGCCGCTGCGAGCAACTCCCGTGCGGCGGCCAGGGGTTCGCGCCGGGCGAGCCACTGCTCGGTCTCGGCCCGGGCGGCGGTCGGCGGGAAGGCGGCGGTGCCGTCCAGCAGCGCGTCCGCGCCCTTGTCCGCCAGGTCGCCCACCGCGGGGGCGGTGAGGCCGGACTCCAGCAGCCGCGCCCGCAGCCCGTACAGGCCGAGCGGTGTCAGCCGTACCATCCCGTACCGCGACACGTCGGCGTCGTCGGCGGCGGCCGAGGACTCCTCGTCGGCGTCCGCCATCAGTGTCTCGTCGACCGGCTGGAAGTCGACGAGGCCGACGGGTTCGAGCAGCCGGAACTGGTCGTCGAGCCGCATCATCGCGTCCGAGACCTGCTCCAGTACGTCGTTGGTCGGCTCCCCCATGTCGTCCGGCACGATCATGGACGCGGCGAGGGCCGGCAGCGGTACGGGGCTTTCGCCGGCCCCGCCCTCGCTCACAGTCAGCAGGTACAGATTGCCGAGCACTCCGTCCAGGAACTCGGCCTCCGCCTCGGGGTCCCAGTCCAGCGAGGAGAAGTCGATCTCGCCGCCGCCGTCCACCGCGTCGACGAGGTCGTCGAGGTCGGGCACGCTCGCGTCGGCCAGTACGGTCTCCAGGGCGGTGAGCCACACCCCGAGGACGTCCTGCGGCGCTCCGGAGGTGAGCAGCGCGAGGTCCGCGCCCGCGGCGACCGCGCCCTCCTCCTCGTCCACGATCTCGACGAGCCCGGTGTCGACGGCCACCCGCCAGGCCTCACTGGCCGTCGCCGCCGCGTCGTCGCCGGTGAGCCCGAGCGCGTCGGCCGCCCCGGGAAGCTGTTCCTCGACGAGTTCGCCCCCGGCGCCGACCCGCGTGTCCGGGCCGGCCCAGCGGGCCAGCCGTGCGGCGCGGGAGAGCAGCGGTGTGGCGAGCGCGTCCCGCGCCAGCTCCGCTTCGGAAGTCAGCCGCACCGGCGGCAAGGGGGAGCTCTCTGACATCGGCTGGGTTCTCCTCCGAACAATCAGGACCCGAACAGCGGGATCGAACGGTCCGAACGAGCGGAACCGGGCGACCCGACCGGCGGGACCGACCAAGCATGACAAGCGGGAAACGCAGTACAACCAGAACAAGCATGACGAGCGGAACAAGCGTGACATCCACCGGGGTCCGGCAGACCACCCACCGGGCCCGGCGGCACACCCCCGGGTTCCGGCGGCACACCCACCAGAACCAGGCGACGCGTCACCCAGCCCCGGCGACACACTCACCAGGGCCGGCAGCACATCCGCCTGCCCCGGAAGTACGTCCACCGAGCCCGTAAGGGCATCGCCCCGCAGGACATCCGGCGCGCCCGTGGACCCGAGGATCCGGACGCCCCACCGGAAAACCGTGTCGACGGCTCAGCCTAGACGGATTTCCACCCATGCCGCCCGGTTCATGTCCCTGTCAGGAGTTGTACATCACTCCATCCTTGACAACTCCCCTTCCCACACACGAGATTGACGCGCGTAGAAGTTCAGAGGGGCACCCGTCCCACCAGCTTCTACGCGCGTCACCGACCCGCACACAGGTCGCGCTACTCCCACACGCTCCACCCTCGTCCCGGCGCTCATGTAAGTCCCCGGAGGGATTCCCTTGCCGAGCAAGAGAACCGCGCGCATCGGCGCGCTGACCGTAGCCGCGGTCTGTTCCACCGTCTCCGCCGTGGTGCTGACCGCACCCGCCCACGCGGACACCGTCCACATCCACGACATCCAGGGCACCACCCGGACGTCCCCCTACGCGGGCCAGAAGGTCACGGACGTGGCGGGCATCGTCACGGCCCTGCGGACCTACGGCTCGTCCCGGGGTTTCTGGATCCAGGACCCGACCCCGGACAACGACCCGGCCACCAGTGAGGGCGTCTTCGTCTTCACCAGCTCCACCCCGAAGGTCGCCGTCGGCGACTCGGTCACCGTCACGGGCACCGTCTCGGAGTACGTGCCCGGCGGCGCCTCCTCCGGCAACCAGTCGCTGACGGAGATCACCAAGCCGACGATCACGGTGCTGTCGTCCGGCAACGCGGTCCCCGCGCCCACGGTCATCAACAGCCGTTCCGTGCCGGCCGCCTACGCCCCCGCCGGTGACACGGCCGCGAGCGGCTCGATCAACGCGCTCACCCTGGAGCCGACGAAGTACGCCCTGGACTACTACGAGTCCCTCGAGGGCATGAACGTCCAGGTCGCCGACACCCGCGTGGTCACCGCCACCGACCCGTACAGCGAGCTGTGGGTCACGGTGAAGCCGCACGAGCACGCCACCCGCCGCGGCGGCACGATCTACGGCGCGTACACCTCGCAGAACACCGGACGCCTGCAGATCCAGTCCCTCGGCGCGACCGCCGACTTCCCCGTCGCGAACGTCGGCGACGAGCTCGCCGGCACCACCGCGGGCCCGCTCGACTACAACCAGTACGGCGGCTACACGCTCGTCGCGAGCCAGTTGGGCACCCTGGAGAAGGGTGACCTGCAGCGCGAGACGACCCGCAAGCAGTCGCGGAGCGAGCTGGCCGTGGCGACGTACAACGTCCAGAACCTGGACCCGGGCGACGGCACGTTCGCCGCCCACGCGGCCGCGATCGTGAACAACCTCCAGTCGCCCGACATCGTGTCCCTGGAGGAGATCCAGGACAACAACGGCGCCAAGGACGACGGCACGGTCGCCGCCGACCAGACGGTGAACAAGCTGATCGACGCGATCGTCGCGGCGGGCGGCCCGAAGTACGACTGGCGTTCCATAGACCCGGTCAACGACAAGGACGGCGGCGAGCCCGGCGGCAACATCCGCCAGGTCTTCCTCTTCAACCCGGAGCGGGTCTCCTTCACCGACCGCGCGGGCGGCGACTCGACGACCGCCGTCGGTGTCACCAAGGTGCACGGCAAGGCCCAGCTGACGGCCTCCCCCGGCCGCATCGACCCGGCCAACACGGCCTGGACGTCCAGCCGCAAGCCACTGGCCGGCGAGTTCGTCTTCCGTGGCAGGACGGTCTTCGTGATCGCCAACCACCTCAACTCCAAGGGCGGTGACCAGGGGCTGACCGCGCAGTACCAGCCCCCGGCCCGCAGCTCGGAGACCCAGCGTCATCTGCAGGCGACGGCGGTGAACTCCTTCGTCAACGAGATCCTCAAGGCGCAGAAGAACGCCGACGTGCTCGCCCTCGGCGACATGAACGACTTCGAGTTCTCGGACACCACCAAGATCCTCGAGGGTGACGGCGAGCTCTGGTCGGCGATCAAGTCGCTGCCGAAGAGCGAGCGTTACACGTACGACTACCAGGGCAACCAGCAGGTCCTGGACCAGATCCTGGTCAGCCCGTCGATTCGCAAGGGCTGCGACCTCGACTACGACAGCGTGCACATCAACTCGGAGTTCTCCGACCAGGTCAGCGACCACGACCCGCAGGTACTGCGGTTCCGGCCGTAGGCCTGTAGGGGCTGTGGATGAGGCCACAGCCCCGAAAAGGGAAGAGCCCGGCCCCGTCGTCCGGGGGGCCGGGCTCTTCCCTTGCCCGATGTCAGGCGGCGAACGTCTCGTTCAGCCAGCCCTTCCAGGCGGTCTCGTTGTGCTTGGCGTCGGCGTCGGACGCGAAGTCGTGGACGCTCATGCCGACGGGAGCGCCCCAGTGGTTGCGACCGAAGAAACGGATGAGGGCGTTGTCGGTGCGCAGCCCGATGAAGTACGGGTTGCGGTAGTCGACCACGGCGTCGAGGAGCTGCCCCTCGGGTCCCCGGGCCCGCACCCGCGCGCCCTCGGCCGTGTCGTCCGCGAGGCCGAGCGCCCGCCCGACGGCGGCGAAGGCGTCGGACGCCGTGGAGGCGCCGGGGCCGTCGAAGGTGGCGAAGGCGACCGGGCGCCCCGCGAAGTGCGTCACGTACTGGCGCAGGGTGTGCAGATAGAAGTCCGTGTGCTTGCTCGCGCCGTCGTACTGGTTGTCCCAGTCCTCGACGAAGATGCCGCTGTGCACGTACCGCACCCGGGACCGGCGGCCGTCGTCACGCGGCTCGATGGTCTCGTCGATCTGGTTGAGGGTCTGCTGGGAGATGCCCTCGACGTCCTCGACCAGACTGGTGAGGCGGTGCGGCGGGTCCCAGTTGGTGAGCGTGGAGCCGAAGGGCCCGGCCCCTCCCTGGCGCGGCTCGAACTCCATCGGCCACAGCCAGCCGCCGGTACCGGTGGTGATCGCCTCCCACATCTGCTCCGGGGTGGCGTCGACCTCGAACTCGCGGGCGATCTCGAATTCCTTGGACATGGTGGTGGTTCTCCTGTGGTTCAGTCCTGGCCGGGCCGGCTCGATTCCACCGCGATTGCTTCCGGCTCGGCGATGGCCTCCGGCTCGGCGGTGACTTCCGGCTTGGCGATGGCTTCCGGCTCGGCGATGGCTGCCGGCTTGAGCGTCGGGTGGACGGCGACGACGATCCGGTGGTCGCGCCCGCCCTCCGCGTTCCCGTCGTGGTACTTGCGAATGAGCGCGCCGACCCCTTGCGTCAGCTCCTCGATGAACGCGGCGCGGTCGGCGGCGGAGGCGAAGGTCACCTCACCGTCGAGCGCGTAGGTGGCGAGCCGCTTGCGGGCCTTCGTCGCGCCGGTGATCAGCGCCCCCACGTCCCGGACCAGCCGGGCACCGACGGCGAGCAGCCAGCGGGCCGAGAGCTGGTCCCGGAAGCGGTCCGGGTCGGGCTGCACGGCGGCGAGGGCGAGCGGCGAGATGACGTACGACGCCGCCGTCGCGCGCATCAGCCGCTCGGTGACATTGCCCTTGCGGCGCTCGCCCGCGAGCTCGACCAGGCCGTGCCGCTCCAGCGCCTTCAGGTGGTAGTTCACCTTCTGCCGCGGCAGTCCGACCTTTGCGGCCAGCATGGCGGCCGACGCGGGCCCGGCGGCCAGCTCGGCCAGCAGCCGGGCTCGTATGGGGTCAAGCGAGACGGCGGCTGCCTCGGCGTCCTCGATCACGGTCACGTCCAACATGACTCCACCGTCTCACCGAACACTTTTTTTGTCCAGACGGGTCAAGTTGTCGGCGAGGGGGGCTCAGCCCTGCGGCCCGCCCTCGTCGAGACGTGCCAGTTGGGTCTGGAACCAGTCCAGCCGGGCCTGCAGCAGTGCCGCCTCGGCCACGAGTTCGGACACCCCGAGCCCGGCGGGCAGATCCCCGACCACGGCCCCGCTCCCGGCACGGACCCGCAGCCCGTCACCGGCCAGCCGCGCGAACCCCGCCAACGACAGGGACGTACGGCCGCGTACACAGCCCGCGCAGGCCGCCGCGAGGGCGCGCCAGCCGGGGCGCCCCCAGCCCGCGTCCGCGAGCGCGGCGGCCACCGCGCCACAGGCGCAGGGACCGACCG
This sequence comes from Streptomyces sp. RLB3-17, assembly GCF_007113425.2. NCBI lineage: Bacteria > Bacillati > Actinomycetota > Actinomycetes > Kitasatosporales > Streptomycetaceae > Streptomyces > Streptomyces sp. RLB3-17. The sequence continues at coordinate 3,263,908 of NZ_CP041610.2, forward strand.
TGGCGCTCCGCACCCGCTGGCGGGCGTAGCGGAACCCCTGTTCGAAGCGGATGTAGGCGCCGAGGACGGAGACCTCCAGGAGGACGGCCGCCCGGTGCTCGGCGGTGCAGAGCATGGCCTCGGCCGTGGCCGAGTCGTGCACGCAGTGGAAGCCGCAGTCGCAGCGGCGGTGTGGCGCCCGATGCCGCAGCCCGTAGACGCAGCGCGCCTCGTCCAGCACTCCGTACGGCACCGCGCCGCCCAGCGACACGCCGGTGAACCCGGCCCGGGTGCCGTCCTGGGACAGCACCGGGTGGGCGATCTTGTATCCGGTCGGCGGCTCCGTCGGACGTTCCTCGGGGAGCCGCAGCCTCATCGGGCGACCGGGACCTCATCGGGCACGGACGCCTCCAACTCCTCGATTCCCTCGGGAAGTTCCTCGGGAAGTTGGAGATTGTCGTCGTCCGCGCGAGTCCGCTCTTCCGCGACTCCGGTGGCGAGTGCCTTGCCCAGCCTCATGACGCCTCCCGCGATCTGCCGTCGACTTCCGTCCCCGCCATGGTGACCCATGAGGGGCCGGGTTGGCACCAGGGCCTCGCGAAAGCGGCCACCTGGTAGCAACGCTTTCCTTTACCTCGTAGAAGAATTAAGTGGAGCTTCACAGTGGAGCTGCCGAGACTAGCTCGTATGACGACCTCAGCCCCCTCCGCCCCTCACCCCGCTTCTTCCCCCACCCCTCCCTTCGGCCGTGCGCTCTGCGCGATGGTCACGCCCTTCACCGAGGCGGGCGCGCTCGACCTCGACGGGGCAGGGCGGCTCGCCGACCGGCTGGTCCGCGCGGGCTGCGACGGCCTGGTCCTGTCCGGCACCACGGGCGAGTCCCCGACCACGACCGACGCCGAGAAGTCCGCGCTCGTACGTGCCGTGCGGGAGGCGGTCGGCGACCGGGCCGCGATCGTCGCGGGCGTCGGCACCGCCGACACACGGCACACCGTCGAACTGGCCCTGGCGGCCGAAAAGGCGGGCGCGGACGGCCTGTTGGTCGTGACGCCGTACTACAGCAGGCCTCCGCAGGACGCCGTCGAGGCCCACTTCCGGGAGATCGCCGACGCCACCGGACTGCCGCTCACGCTGTACGACATTCCCGGCCGCACCGGCACGCGCATCGAGCCCGACACCCTGATCCGGCTCGCCGAGCACCCCCGGATCGTCGCCGTCAAGGACTGCGCGTACGACCTCCTCGGCACCCAGAAGGTGCTGGCCCGTACGGAGTTGGCGTACTACGCGGGCTGTGACGAGCAGGTACTCGCCCTGCGGGCGGTCGGCGGGACCGGCTACATCAGCACGGTGGCGAACGCCGCCCCGGGCCCCTTCCGTGCGATCCTCGACGCGTTCGAGGCGGGGGACACGGCGGAGGCGGCCCGTCGGCAACAACGCGTTGTCCCGCTCATCGAGTTGATGATGTCGTCGGGCCTGCCCGGCACGGTCACGGCCAAGGCCCTGCTCGGTCGGCTCGGCCTGCCCGCGGGTCCGGTCCGCGCGCCGCTGCGGGCCGCCGGCCGGGAGGTGACCGACGGACTGCTGGCGGCGTACGAGGAGTTGGCGGCCGCCTGAGGCGCGGCCGTCCTCAACAGCGTGGACGACCGATTCGCCACGAACTCACGGCCGTTCTTCTGCGCGTCGGCATCCATCGTCACCTATGTCTTCCCCGAGGGTTCGTCACGATCGATTCCACGGCGGACGACAAGAGAAAAGGCAAGGAGGTGATGACCCACTCCTTGCCACTCTCAACTTATAGCGCACCGGGGGGCTTGCGGCAAGGCCCCCGTCGTGCCGCAGAATCTCCGGCCGAAGCCGGAATCTGCGGAAACGGGGAGTCGCGAAGTGCGGGTGCTGTTTGTCGACGTGTGGATCGCGCGGGGACGTCGAACCGCCGGCGGGACCGGCGGTGGGGTTGCGGGGACTCGGCACGGAGGTGCGGGTGTGCGCCCCGCCGGACGAGGAGTTCGTGGCGCTGCCGGCTCGGGTCGACGTGCCGCCGGTGCCGCTCGGCCCGTCGATGCGCTCGGTGGCGACCGGCCTGATGCGCGAGCCGTACGGCGAGGCAGAGAACAGCCACCGGGCAGTGATCGGTCTGCGGCGCCGGCCCCCGGGACCCGCGCACGAGCGAGGGCCGTGGTCCCCACGATCCGCACCGACGGGGCGACGGTGGCCGCGAAGCTTCTCCTCGACATGATCGACACGACCGGCACGACCGGCACGACCGGCATGACCGGCATGACCGGCCGGGACAACCCGCGCATGTCCGCATGAGCCACGCGGGACCGCCCCGTCAGAACCCCGCTCACGAGAACCCGCACACGCCGGTCCGGACGCCTTGCCGCGCGCAAGGGTCACGAGCGACCTCACCTTCGCAGCATTCGGAGCCAACGACGTGAACCCCCTGACCACCAGTGCGTTCGACCTTCCCGACCGTCTCGCCACCAAGGCCGACCCGACGCTGATCGCCGGCGACGAGCAGCACTTCGCGGCCCTCGCGGAGTGCCTGGAGCAGTCGATCGCCGAGCTGACCGAACGCCTCGACGCCGAGCGCAGGACGCCCGGCGGCCTCGGCCGGCAAGCGATGGACCGGGACATCGAGATCCACCGGCTGACCGCTCGCCTGCGCGCACTGCGTCGCTTCGGTCTGGACCTGTGCCTGGGGCACATGGTCGGCGCGGACAGCCCCGAACCCGTGTACGTCGGACGACTCGGCCTTAAGGACAGCACGGGTCGTCGGCTGCTGCTCGACTGGCGCTCCCCCGCCGCCGAGCCGTTCTTCGGAGCCACCCACGCCAACCCGATGGGGCTGGCGAGCCGCCGCAGGTACCGCTGGACGGGCGGCCGGATCGGCGACTACTGGGACGAGGTGTTCACCTCGGACGGGTTCGCCGGGCACGCCGCGCTCGACGACCAGTCCGCCTTCATCGCCAGCCTGAGCGGCGACCGGTCGGGGCGGATGCGCGACGTGCTCGGCACCATCCAGGCCGACCAGGACGCCATCATCCGCGCGGGATCACGCGGCGCTCTCGTCGTCGACGGCGGCCCGGGTACGGGCAAGACTGTCGTCGCCCTGCACCGCTCCGCCTACCTCCTCCACTCCGACCCGCGCCTCGGTCACCGCCGGGGCGGCGTGCTGTTCGTCGGTCCGCACCGGCCCTACCTGGCGTACGTCGCCGACGTCCTTCCCAGCCTCGGAGAGGAGGGCGTGCAGACCTGCGTCCTGCGGGACCTCGTCGCCGAGGGAGCCGCGGCGACGATCGAGGCCGATCCGGACGTGGCCGCCCTGAAGTCGTCCGTGAACCTGGTGAAGGCGATCGAGACGGCCGTCAGGTTCTACGAGGAGCCGCCCACCAAGGGGATGACGGTCACGACCCACTGGTCCGACATCTGGCTGAGCGCCGACGACTGGGCCACGGCGTTCGAAGCGGCGGAACCCGGTACTCCGCACAACGAGGCCCGCGACCAGGTCTGGGAGGAGCTGCTCACGATCCTGGTGGAGGGGCACGACGACGCCTCGGCACATGACGACGACATGTCGGCCGACCTGCTCCGCACGTCGCTGCGGCGGAACAGGGAGCTGCTCCTGGCCTTCAACCGCGCGTGGCCGCTGCTCGAAGCGGCCGACCTCGTCTCAGATCTGTGGTCGGTACCCGCCTACCTGCGCACGTGCGCACCCTGGCTCGGCCCCGACGAGGTCCGGAAGCTGCAGCGCGAGGACGCCCAGGCCTGGACGGTGTCCGACCTGCCGTTCCTGGACGCGGCACGGCAGCGGCTCGGCGACCCGGAGGCGGCGCGGCGCAAGCGTCGCAACGAAGCCGCCGTGGCCGCCGAACGCGCGCGCAGGGCCGACGTCATCGACAGCCTGCTGCAGAACGTCGTGATCGACGAGAGCGAGGGCGCGCTGGGCATGCTGCACGGACAGGACCTGCGGGACACCCTGGTCGACGAGTCCGCGCTGCCCGGCACCGAACCGGACCTGCTGGCCGGCCCGTTCGCGCACATCGTCGTGGACGAGGCCCAGGAGCTGACCGACGCGGAGTGGCAGATGCTGCTGCCGCGGTGCCCGTCCCGGAGCTTCACCATCGTCGGGGACCGTGCCCAGGCCAGGCACGGGTTCACGGAGTCGTGGCGGGAACGGCTCGAGCGGATCGGGCTCGACCGGATCGAGTCGGCGTCCCTGGGCATCAACTACCGGACGCCGGAAGAAATCATGGCGGAGGCCGAGCCGGTCATCCGGGCCGTGCTCCCGGACGCCAATGTGCCGACCTCCATCCGCAGCGGCGGCGTTCCCGTCGTCCACGGATCCGCCGCGGATCTGGGCTCGATCCTCGACACCTGGCTCGCCACGCACGCCGCCGGGATCGCCTGCGTCATCGGCGATCCCTCGTTCCGGACGACGTCCCGTGTCCGTTCGCTGACCCCGGAGCTGTCGAAGGGGCTCGAGTTCGACCTGGTCGTCCTCATCGATCCGGAGGCGTTCGGCGAGGGCGTCGAAGGAGCGGTCGACCGCTATGTCGCGATGACCCGGGCGACCCGGCAACTCGTCATCCTCACGAGCTGACGAAGCCGCGTCGACACCGACGACCAACAGGGCGCGCCGGCCGAGCCCGAGGGCTACTCGGCGGGCAGCGCCTCCCGCATCGCCTTCGCGGTGACGGTCGGGTCGTAGCCCTCGGGGACGCCTTCGACCAGAATGATCTCGCCCTCGATGTGGCGCGAGCGCAGCGGTGCGATCTCCTGGTACGCGGGTGAGTCCCACCAGGCACGCGCTTCGGCGATCCCCGGGAACCCGATCACGACGACGTGCCCGGGCCAACTGCCCTCCTTCACCTCGTGCTGCGCGGCGTGCACGAGAAAGCGTCCGCCGTACGGCTCGAAGGTGGTGGGGATGCGCTCGATGTACTCGGCGATCTCCGGGTGCGGAGCGGCCTCTTGCAGGTGGGCAATGACGTAGGCGGGCATGGTGTCCTTCCGGTCGGTCGGGCTCCGTACGCTGAAAGCCTGGCATGCGGGCGCACCCCGGTCGATGACCTGAGAGGTAAGCGGATCCCGCCCGCAGCGCGCACCGCACGCGCTCTTCCGAACTGGTGCGGCGAGCACGCTGCTCATCAGCGCGTGTCCTGGGCCGCCGGCGTGTACTGCCGTGCACACCTACCTCTTCGTCGACGGCTTCGACGTGAAAGATCAGCTAGATCCCGCGGACCCTCGCGGCAGGCGTCAGGCCGGCTGAGCCGCTCCGGCGCGGCTGAGGTCAGGCCGGCACAGGCATGAAGCCGCCGCGGACTGTGCCCGAGGACAGCAGGGCGGACCAGTCGAGTACGTCGGGCAATTGGTCCAAAGACAGGACGACGGCTCCACCGGCCTGCTCGGCGTCCTCGCACCAGTCGGCCATGCCGCTGGACGCCCCGGCTTCGTCGGGCCCGCCGACCACCGGCGCAGCGAGAGCGGGGACGACGAGCCCGTGGTCCCCAGGTCCGTCCACGACACACAGGGTGAGTCGGGGGACGATGCCCCAACCCTCGCACCGGGGCACCGCCCCGTCGGGCGCGACCAAGAGCGGTAGGGCGTCGTGGACAGGCGCGTCGGCCAGCAGGAGCACGGGCGTGGCGCCACGGACGAAGAGAGTGTTCTCAGGATCGAGCAGCATCGGAACACTCTCGCAGCATGGGGCGCAGGTGTGGCAGACGGGTGCCTGGAGTGGCAGCGAGCGCCCTCCCGGCGGTCCTGGGGCCGTGGAAGGGCGCTCGATGGTGACCGGCGTCGACAGCTGCCGACAGCTCGGCAGCGGGTCAGGGCGTCGGTCGAGGGCGGCCGCAGGTCACGGCCGCCGATGATCAGTTGTGGCTGTGCAGAATCTCGTTCAGGCCGCCCCACACCGCGTTGTTCGGCCGGGCCTCGACGGTTCCGGTCACCGAGTTGCGGCGGAAGAGGATGTTCGACGCACCGGACAGCTCGCGGGCCTTGACGATCTGCCCGTCGGGCATGGTCACGCGGGTGCCCGCGGTGACGTACAGTCCCGCCTCGACCACGCACTCGTCGCCGAGGGCGATACCGACGCCCGCCTCGGCGCCGATCAGGCAGCGCTCGCCGATGGTGATGCGGACGTTGCCGCCTCCGGACAGGGTGCCCATGGTGGAGGCGCCGCCGCCGATGTCGGAGCCGTCGCCGATCACGACACCGGCCGAGATGCGGCCCTCGACCATCGACGTGCCGAGCGTGCCCGCGTTGAAGTTCACGAAGCCCTCGTGCATGACGGTGGTGCCCTCGGCGAGGTGCGCGCCGAGCCGGACACGGTCGGCGTCGGCGATCCGGACGCCCTTGGGGGCGACGTAGTCCGTCATGCGCGGGAACTTGTCGATGGACGTCACCTGGAGGTGCAGGCCCTCGGCGCGGGCGTTGAGGCGCGCCTTCTCGACGTCGTCCACGGCGACCGGGCCGAGCGAGGTCCAGGCGACGTTGGCGAGGTGACCGAAGATGCCGTCCAGGCTCTGGCCGTGCGGCTTCACGAGGCGGTGCGAGAGCAGGTGCAGGCGCAGGTAGGTGTCGTGCGCGTCGATCGGCTTCTCGTCCAGTGAGGCGATGACCGTGCGGACCGCGACCACTTCGACGCCCCGGCGGGCGTCGGGCCCGATGGCTTTGGCGGCGCCTTCGCCGAGCAGCTCGACGGCACGCTCGGCGGACAGCCGCTCGGTGCCGGCCGGGCCGGGTTCGGCGGACAGCTCGGGCGCGGGGAACCAGGTGTCGAGGACGGTGCCGTCGGCCGTGAGGGTGGCGAGGCCGGCGGCGACGGCGCCGGTGGTGCGAGTAGCAGTCGTGTCGGTCATGGGTGAAACCTAACGCGGCCCGGGGCGCACGAGCGAACCGGTACGCCCGCCATCTCACGTGCCGGGCTCCCCGTACGCCCCTGCGCGGGACGCACGGCAGGACCTCGCCCTCGCACCCCGCGCGTCCCCCGCGCCGAGCCCTCCGCCTCAGCCGATCACCCGCCCCAACACCTCCCGCGCGTACCCCTCGTCGTACGAGGCCCCTGTCAGCAGCACCTGCAGACAGATCCCGTCCAACAGTGCCACCAGTGCCCTCGCGGTGACGGGGTCGGTGCGGCGGGCGAGGGGTTCGGCGAGGTCCTGGACCCATTCGGCGGCAACGGGGCGCAGGGCGGGGCGGCGCAGCGCCGCGAGGTAGAGCTCGTACTCCAGCTCCACCCCCGTACGGTCGCCCGCGAGCCACTCCCCCATCAGCCCGGCGAGTTCGCCGGCGAGGTCGGCCCGGGGGTCCTCCAGCGCACCATGGGCGGCGATCACCTTGGCGAAGCCCTCGTTCGCCTGGCGCAGCGCGGCGACCATGAGCTCGTCGAGGGTCTTGAAGTGGTACGTGGTGGAGCCGAGCGGCACATCGGCCTCGGCGGCGACGGTGCGATGGCTCAGCCCGGCGAGTCCCTTGGCGCCCACGACCCGGATCGCCGCGTCGATGATCCGCTGCCGCCGCTCGGGGTCGTAGCGGCGCGCCGCCATCAGTGGGCCCCGCCGAGGTTCAGCACCACGACCCCGCCGATGATCAGCAGTATCCCGGCGACCTTGGTGAAGCTGAGCGCCTCGCCGAGGAACACCATGCCGATCGCGGCGATGACGGCGGTGCCGGCGCCGGCCCAGATCGCGTAGGCCGTGCCGACCTGGACGGTCTTGAGGCACTGCGCGAGCAGCACGAAGGCGATGACGTATCCGAGGACGGTCACCAGCGAGGGCCAGAGCCTGCTGAAGCCCTCGCTGTACTTCATGGCGGTCGTGGCGGCCACCTCGGAGGCGATGGCTCCGGCGAGCAGTGCGTATCCCATGTGTACGAGTGTACGCATCGATGCGTACGCACGTACACAAGGAGCGCGAGCCCCCCACCACAGCCCATCCCGCGCCAGGCCGGCAGGCCGCCGGCCCCGGTTCGCACACCCGCGCCAGGCGGTCGAGCGTCCGCCGCCCCAATACGGCCTCGCTCAGCCGTATCTGATCGGGCGTCAGCCTGGTGATCCAGGTGCCCGCCGGTTCGCCAGATGGCCGAAGGCCGGCCGTCCTTCGTAGGCGGGGAGCACGTTGGGGCCCCCGTGCCCTTAAGGCCATGGTGGAGCGTTTCGGGCGGCAGGGCGATCCGTGGACGCGCGTGCAGCATCGGCTGGACAAGCGTGGTTCCCGAGCGGGAGCGGCCGAGGACGAACACCGGGCGGGTGGGGGCGGGTTGCACAGAAGCGGACACGACCTCACGCTGTCGCGCCCCGATGAGCCCGGACTTGGATCACACCGAGCATGCAATGTGCAGCCACCACGCCCATGAAATCCCATGAACCCCCATGAATCCCCGTGGGGCCACCGGGATCAGTGGGGAAACGGCTGCTCAGAAGTCACCAAGTCCACTACTGTTTCACCAGTCGCGCACCGGGTTTCCACGGCTACCGCCGTTCCGTGTGCCTGCGCCCCCTCTTGTGCTGAGACCAGTAGACGAATCCGCGTGCGCCTTGGGCGACGCTGGAGGAACGCGCATGCCAGAAACAACGCCAGAGCCCGAACCCGAGCCCGGGCCCGACCAGCCCGTGCCCACTTCGGAGGAACCCGCCTGGCGCCCCACCCCCCAAGGCACTCCCTATCCTGCGGAACTGCCTCCCTTCGTCGAGCCGCCGGTGCCCTGGGAGTCCGGGGAGTTCCCGGACGAGGGACGGCTGCCCGGAACCCGACGGCTGTGGATGGCCGGCGGATGTCGGCGGCGGTTGAATCCTGACCCGGTTTGGGCGGTCGAGTTCTGACCCACCGGGTCTGGGTTGCCGGTGTTCAGTCGGTGTCGTGTGTGGCGGTGGGGACGCGTCCGAGTTGGCGTCCGCGCATGCGGTAGGAGTCGCCTTTGAGGGAGTGGACCTCGGCGTGGTGGACGAGGCGGTCGATCACGGCGGCGGCCACGGTCTCGTCGCCGAAGACCTCGCCCCAGCGTCCGAAGGGTTTGTTGCTCGTGACGATCACGCTTGCTCTCTCGTATCTGTTGGAGACCAGCTGGAAGAACAGGTTCGCGGCCTCGGATTCGAAGGGGATGTAGCCGACCTCGTCGACCACGATCAGCGGATAGCGGGACAGTTTGGTGAGCTCGGCCTGGAGGCGTCCGGTGTGGTGGGCGGCGGCCAGGCGGTCGACCCACTCGGCGGCGGTGGCGAACGCGACCCGGTGGCCGGCCTGGCAGGCGCGGACCGCGAGCCCGATCGCCAGGTGTGTCTTTCCGGTCCCCGGCGGCCCCAGGAAGACGGCGTTCTCCTTGGCGGCGATGAAGTCCAACGTGCCCAGATGCGCGAGTTGTTGGCGCGTTATGCCGCGCAGATGGGTGACGTCGAGTTCCTCGACCGTCTTGATCGCCGGGAAGCGGGCGGAGCGGATGCGGGCCTCGCCGCCGTGGGACTCACGGGCGGAGACCTCCCGCTGGAGGCAGGCGACGAGGAACTCGGTGTGAGTCCAGGTCTCCTTCAAGGCGCGTTCGGCCAGCCGCTCAGCGGCGTCCAGCAGGGCCGGGGCTTTCATCGCCCGGGCCAGGAAGGACAGGTCAGCGGTGGTCTGGCGGCCGGTTCTGGGCCCCGCCGGGGCGGCGGTCTTGGCGGTGGCAGGCATCAGGAGACCTCCGGCTCGTCCTGTCCGCCGCCGCCCTCGATGAGGGTGAACATGCGGTCATAAGCGTCGAGTTGGCGTTGTTCGACCTCGACGAGATCGGCCGCGGTGGCGGTGTTCTGCTGGCGGGCGGCCAGAGCCCGGGAGGCTTGGTGGTGGCGGTAGTCGCCGCGCAGGAGGGCGGCGGCGCGGGCATGGACCGGGTCGGTGATGGTCTGCTGCTTGGCCCAGCACCGCGGATGGCGGGCGACTTCCGCCCCGCCGGGCGTCAGGGTCACGACGACCTCGTCGGTGTCGGTGCGGACCTGGACTTTCTTGCCGATGGCCAGGGGGTGCACGGAGTAGTCGCAGGTGTCGACGCGGACGTAGTGGTCGCGGCCGATGCGGGTGGCAAAGCGCCACCAGCGCGGCGGATCGACCGGCGGCAAAGTGAGCATCTGGGCCCGGTCAGCCTCCCACCGGTCGACCGGCCGGGCGCCCAGGATGCGGTGCTGGCGCCGGTTGGCGATGGCCAGCCAGGCGGTCAGCTGGGTGTTGAAGTCCTCGGATCCGGTGAAGGTGCGGCCCGGCAGGAAGCTGGTCTCCAGGTAACCGTTGGCCCTCTCAACCAGCCCCTTCGCCTCCGGATCACGGGGTCTGCAGAGGTAGATCCGGGTGGCAAGCAGGCCCGCGAACGCAGCGAAGTCGCCGGTCACCTTGCCGCGGCCGATACCGGCCTCGTTGTCCCAGACGAGCATCCGCGGAACCGCATTCCAGCCGGTCAGCAGCTTCCAGTGCCCGTCGATCAGGTCGCCGGTGGTGCGGGTGGGCAGCATCCGCGCGGCAATGATCCGCGAGTAGCCCGAGACCATCACGAGCACCGGCGGACGGCCGGACTGCCCGTAACCGAGCGGGATATCGGCCGGCGGGAACCACAGGTCACACTGCGCCAGCTCGCCGGGCTGATACGTGGTGCGCGAGACCGGATCGACGGGCAGATAGGCGGGCCGCAGCTCACGCACGCGTTCCTTGAGGACGGTCATCCCGCGTTCCCAGCCGATCCGCTCGGCGATCACCGTCGCCGGCATCGTCGGGGTCTGCTTCAGCAGTTCCCGGATCTGCGGCTCGACCGCGTCGACCGCCGAGCCCTTGGCCGGCCGGGAGTAGACCGGCGGACGGTCCGTGGCCAGCGCCCGCTTCACGGTGTTCTTCGAGATGCCCAGCTGCCGGGCGATCGCCCGGATCGGCATCTGCTCGGCCCGGTGCAGCCTGCGGATCTCTGCCCAGTCCTCCACGGAAATCACCCTCTTCTCCTGACCTTCGATCAAGATCAGGTTGGTCAGAAGACCACGAAGTGGGTCAGTTTTGATCCGCCGTCAGAGGGTCACGATTCACCCGTCGCCGACAGCGGACTCGCGGTGGCGGTACTCATCGCCACCGCGACCGCGATCGCCGTACTGGACAGCAACACTGACGCCGCGTCGAAGAACAGGGCGAACCACACCGCCTCCGACACCGACGTCCCGCTCATACCCGGCTTCTCCGCCTCGGCCGGCGGCAGCACCACGGCCCCGGCGGGCAAGAACGCCCTGTCCTCCCCGCGGCACTCCGGCTCCACCTCCACCGCGTCGGACTCGGCCTCACCGGGGCCCTCGGAACAGGGGTCCGACGACAAGCCCGTCGCCGGCACCACCGAGCCGTCGCAGACCGCCGCGTCCAGCAAGCCTCCCGAGTCCAATCCCGTCTCCTCGCGGAAGTCGCTCCAGTCGGTCAACTACCCGAACCGCTACTGGCATCTGAGCGACGGCTTCGTACGGCTCGATCCGGTGGATTCGGGCAGTTCGGGCTCGACCAAGCGGGACGCCAGCTTCAAGGTGGTGGCGGGACTCGGCAACTCCAACTGCTACTCCTTCGCCACCGCCGACGGCGCGTATCTGCGCCACCGCAACTTCTCTCTGCGCGCCGACCGCAACGACGGCTCCGACCTCTTCCGCAAGGACGCCACCTTCTGCCCCCGGACGTCCCCGTACACCGGCGCCGTCATGCTGGAGTCGATCAACTACCCGGGCCGCTATCTGCGCCACCGCAACTTCCAGCTCCGCCTGGACAGGGACGACAACAGTCAGCTCTTCCGCGCGGACTCGGCGTTCCGTGTGGTGAACGGCTGGTCCTGAGCGCAGGAACACCTGTGGCCCCCGGCGAACCGCCGGGGGCCACAGACGTGTGCGAAGGTGTGCGCGGACTCAGACGTTGAACCCGAGCGCCCGAAGCTGCTCACGCCCGTCGTCCGTGATCTTGTCCGGGCCCCACGGCGGCATCCAGACCCAGTTGATGCGCAGTTCGTTGACGATGCCGTCCGTGGCGGACTTGGCCTGGTCCTCGATGACGTCGGTGAGCGGGCAGGCCGCGGACGTCAGGGTCATGTCGATCGTCGCGATGTTCGCGTCGTCGATGTGGATACCGTAGATCAGGCCGAGGTTGACGACGTCGATGCCCAGCTCGGGGTCGACGACGTCGTACAGCGCCTCACGGACTTCTTCCTCGGAGGCCGGCTTCATCGTCAGGGTCTCGTTCTCGCTCATGCCGTCTTCCTCTCGGCGCTCTCGCCCAGAGCCTGGGCCGTCGCGTCCTTCCAGGCCATCCAACTCAGGAGGGCGCACTTGACCCGGGCCGGGTACTTGGAGACACCGGCGAACGCGACCGCGTCCTCCAGCACCTCCTCCATAGCGTCGTCGGGCTCGATCCTGCCCTTGGACTGCATCAGCTCCAGGAAGGTCTCCTGGATCTTCTGCGCCTCGGACACGTCCTTGCCGACGAGGAGCTCGTTCAGCACGGACGCCGAGGCCTGGCTGATGGAGCAGCCCTGTCCCTCGTACGAGATGTCCGCGATCTGCTCGCCGTCGTACTTCACGCGCAGCGTGATCTCGTCGCCGCACGTCGGGTTGACGTGGTGCACCTCGGCATCGCCATCCCGCAAGCCTCGCCCATGGGGGTGCTTGTAGTGGTCCAGGATGACTTCCTGGTACATCGAATCAAGCTTCACGTCTCAGCCAGCCCCTCAGCCGAAGAAGTTCCGGACGTGCTCCAGGCCGTCCACCAGCGCGTCGATCTCGGCCGGCGTGGAGTACAGATAGAACGACGCTCGCGTGGTCGCAGGAATTCCGTACCGCAGGCAGACCGGGCGTGCGCAGTGGTGTCCGACCCGGACCGCGATGCCCTGCTCGTCCAGGACCTGGCCCACGTCGTGCGGGTGGATGTCACCCAGGGTGAACGAGATCGCGGCGCCGCGGTCCTCGGCCGTGGTCGGGCCGATGATCCGCAGGTCGGGGACCTCACCGAGCCGCTTCACCGCGTATTCGGTGAGCGCGTGCTCATGGGCGAGGATCTTGTCCATGCCGATCGCGTTCAGGTAGTCGATCGCCGCGCCGAGGCCGACCGCCTGCGCGATCGGCGGGGTGCCGGCCTCGAACTTGTGCGGCGCCGGGGCGTACGTCGACGAGTGCATCGACACCGTCTCGATCATCTCGCCGCCGCCGAGGAACGGGGGCAGGTCCTCCAGGAGCTCCTGGCGGCCCCACAGCACGCCGATGCCCGTCGGACCGCACATCTTGTGGCCGGTGAAGGCCACGAAGTCGGCCTGGAGGGCCTGGACGTCCAGCGGCATGTGCGGCGCGGCCTGCGAGGCGTCGATGCAGACCAGCGCGCCGACCTCCTGGGCGCGGCGCACTATCGCCTCGACCGGGTTCACGGTGCCCAGGATGTTCGACACCAGCACGAAGGAGACGATCTTCGTCTTCTCGGTGATGATCTCGTTGATGTTCGACAGATCGAGACGGCCGTCGTCGGTGAGACCGAACCACTTCAGCTTCGCGCCCGTGCGCTGCGCCAGCAGCTGCCACGGCACGATGTTGGAGTGGTGCTCCATCTCGGTGATGACGATCTCGGTCTCGTGGTCGACCCGGTAGGGCTCGTCGGCCCAGCCGAGCATGTTGGCCACGAGGTTGAGCGACTCGGAGGCGTTCTTGGTGAAGATCACCTCGTCGCGGCTCGGAGCGTTGATGAACGCGGCGACCTTGTCGCGCGCGCCCTCGTACAGCGCCGTGGCCTCCTCGGCGAGCACATGCACACCGCGGTGGACGTTGGCGTTGTAGCGCTCGTAGTACTCACTCAGGGCGTCCAGCACCTGGCGCGGCTTCTGCGAGGTCGCCGCGTTGTCCAGGTACACGAGCTTCCTGCCGTCGTGGACCTGACGGTCCAGGATGGGGAAGTCCTTGCGGATCGCCTCGGTGTCGAGGAGGCCCGGCAGCTGTGTCACGCGGATGCGCCACCCTTCATGTCGACTTCATGCTTCGCATAAGCCTCGTAGCCCTCGTTCTCCAGCTTGTCGGCGAGCTCGGCGCCGCCGGACTCGACGATGCGGCCGCCGGAGAAGACGTGGACGAAGTCGGGCTTGATGTAGCGCAGGATGCGCGTGTAGTGCGTGATCAGCAGGGTGCCGACCTCACCGGTCTCGCGGACGCGGTTGACACCCTCGGAGACGACACGCAGGGCGTCGACGTCCAGGCCGGAGTCGGTCTCGTCGAGGATCGCGATCTTCGGCTTGAGCAGCTCCAGCTGGAGGATCTCGTGGCGCTTCTTCTCACCGCCGGAGAAGCCCTCGTTCACGTTGCGCTCGGCGAAGGCGGGGTCCATGGAGAGGCGCTCCATGGTCTCCTTGACCTCCTTCACCCAGGTGCGCAGCTTGGGGGCCTCGCCGCGGACGGCCGTGGCGGAGGTGCGCAGGAAGTTGGAGACCGAGACACCGGGGATCTCGACCGGGTACTGCATCGCGAGGAACAGGCCCGCGCGGGCGCGCTCGTCGACGGACATCTCCAGGACGTTCTCGCCGTCGAGGGTGACGGTGCCGCCGGTGATCGTGTACTTCGGGTGGCCCGCGAGCGAGTAGGCGAGGGTCGACTTGCCGGAGCCGTTGGGGCCCATGATGGCGTGCGTCTCGCCCTGCTTCACGGTCAGGTCGACGCCCTTGAGGATCTCCTTCGTGGCGTTGTCGGCCTCGACGGTGACGTGCAGGTCGTGGATTTCAAGCGTTGCCATGGGTTCCTCAGGACTCCTGGGTGAGGGAGACGAGCACGTCGTCCCCTTCGATCTTTACGGGGTATACGGGGACGGGGCGCGTCGCGGGAAGGCCGGACGGCTTGCCGGTGCGCAGGTCGAACGCGGAGCCGTGCAGCCAGCACTCGATCTGGCAGTCCTCCACCTCGCCCTCGGAGAGCGAGACGTTCGCGTGCGAACAGATGTCGTTGATCGCGAACACCTCCCCCTCGGTCTTCACGACCGAGACCGGCGTGCCGTCGAGTTCCACCCGCTTCGGGGTGTCCTCCTCCAGCTCGCTCAGCCCACAGGCGCGTACGAACGTCGACGAGGCAGTCATCAGACCGACGCCTCCAGCTCCTCGTCGATCTTCACGAGGAGCCGCTCTTCGATGTCGTCGACACCGATCTGCTGCACGAGCTCGGCGAAGAAGCCGCGGACCACCAGTCGGCGGGCCTCGTCGGCGGGGATACCGCGGGCCATCAGGTAGAAGAGCTGCTCGTCGTCGAAGCGGCCGGTCGCGGAGGCGTGTCCGGCGCCGACGATCTCGCCGGTCTCGATCTCCAGGTTCGGCACGGAGTCGACGCGGGCGCCGTCGGTCAGAACCAGGTTGCGGTTCATCTCGTACGTGTCCGTGCCCTCGGCCTTGGCCTCGATGAGGACGTCACCGATCCACACGGCGTGCGCGCCGTCGCCCTGGAGCGCGCCCTTGTAGGCGACGTTCGACTTGCAGTGCGGGGTGTTGTGGTCGACCAGCAGACGGTGCTCCTGGTGCTGGCCCGCGTCCGTGAAGTACAGACCGAACAGCTCGACCTCACCACCGGTGCCGGCGTAGGCGACGCGCGGGTGCAGGCGCACGAGGTCGCCGCCGAAGGTGACCACGAAGGACTTGAACGTGGCGTCCCGGCCGATCAGCGCGTTGTGCTGGCCCACGTGCACGGCGTTGTCGTCCCAGTCCTGGACGGAGACGACGGTGAGCTTGGCGCCGTCGCCCAGGATGTAGTCGACGTTGGCGGCGAGCACGGCGTCACCAGTGTGGTCGATGACGACGACGGCCTCGGCGAAGGCTCCGAGCTCCACGACCTGGTGGCCGTAGGCGACCCCGCCCTCGCCGTGCACCGCGACGCGGATGGGCTCGGTGAGCACCGTCTCCTTGGGGACGGTGATCACGCCGGCCTTCTCGAACGCGGAGTACGCCTGGGCGGCGACGCGGTCCACCGGGGTGCCCGCCCGGCCGAGGCGCGCGTCGTCACGGCCGACGGTCTCCACGACGACGCCCGCGGGCGCCTCCACGTCCACCTTCAGGCCGTCGCCGGTCGCGACCGCGGTCCCGTCGTGCAGCCCGCGCAGGCGCTCCAGCGGGGTGAACCGCCACTCCTCCTCGCGGCCGTGGGGGACCGGGAAGTCCGCCACGTCGAAGGACGGGGGCGCGCTCATGCGCGTGGCGACGGTCGACTCGGCGGCCACCGCGATCTGTCCGGCGGTGGTGGAACCCACCGGGATGTTCTGAGCCTCAGCCATGGCTGTCGGTCTGCTCTCTTTCCTGCGTCGGTTGAGATCCTCGGGCCCGCCGGAAGGGGCGGGCCACCAGCTGTTTTCCGGGCGGCGGGTCTTAGCCGACCGCGCCTTCCATCTGCAGCTCGATCAGCCGGTTGAGTTCAAGCGCGTACTCCATGGGCAGCTCCTTGGCGATCGGCTCGACGAAGCCGCGCACGATCATCGCCATCGCCTCGAACTCCGTCAGACCGCGGCTCATCAGGTAGAAGAGCTGGTCCTCGGAGACCTTGGAGACCGTCGCCTCGTGGCCCATGGACACGTCGTCCTCGCGGACGTCGACGTACGGGTAGGTGTCGGAGCGGGAGATGGTGTCGACGAGCAGCGCGTCGCACAGCACGTTCGACTTCGAGCCGTGGGCGCCCTCGCCGATCTCGACCAGACCGCGGTAGGACGTACGACCGCCACCGCGCGCCACGGACTTCGACACGATGTTCGACGACGTGTTCGGCGCCATGTGGACCATCTTGGAGCCCGCGTCCTGGTGCTGGCCCTCGCCCGCGAAGGCGATGGAGAGGGTCTCACCCTTGGCGTGCTCGCCCATCAGGTAGACGGCCGGGTACTTCATGGTGACCTTGGAGCCGATGTTGCCGTCGATCCACTCCATGGTCGCGCCCTCGTACGCCACGGCGCGCTTGGTGACCAGGTTGTAGACGTTGTTCGACCAGTTCTGGATGGTCGTGTAGCGGCAGCGGGCGCCCTTCTTCACGATGATCTCGACCACCGCGGAGTGCAGGGAGTCCGACTTGTAGATCGGCGCCGTACAACCCTCGACGTAGTGGACGTAGGCGTCCTCGTCGACGATGATCAGCGTCCGCTCGAACTGGCCCATGTTCTCCGTGTTGATACGGAAGTAGGCCTGGAGCGGGATCTCGACGTGCACGCCCTTCGGCACGTAGATGAAGGAGCCACCGGACCACACGGCGGTGTTCAGCGACGCGAACTTGTTGTCGCCGACCGGGATGACCGTGCCGAAGTACTCCTTGAAGAGCTCCGGGTGCTCCTTGAGGGCGGTGTCGGTGTCGAGGAAGATGACGCCCTGCTCCTCCAGGTCCTCGCGGATCTGGTGGTAGACGACCTCGGACTCGTACTGGGCCGCGACACCGGCGACGAGGCGCTGCTTCTCCGCCTCCGGGATGCCGAGCTTGTCGTACGTGTTCTTGATGTCCTCGGGCAGGTCCTCCCAGGACTCCGCCTGCTTCTCCGTGGAACGCACGAAGTACTTGATGTTGTCGAAGTCGATCCCGGACAGGTCCGAGCCCCAGTTGGGCATGGGCTTCTTCTCGAAGAGGCGCAGGCCCTTGAGGCGGAGCTTGGTCATCCACTCCGGCTCGCTCTTCTTCGCGGAGATGTCGCGGACGACGTCCTCGTTGATACCGCGCTTGGCAGAGGCACCGGCCACGTCGGAGTCGGCCCAGCCGTATTCGTACGTACCCAGACCCTCGAGCTCAGGGTGGGCAGTCTCCTCGATGGGGAGCGTCATGCGGGGTTCCTCCCGGCGGTACTTGCAGATGCGTTATGGGTGGATTCGGAAATCTTGGGGATGAACGTGGTGCACACACCGTCGCCGTGGGCGATGGTGGCCAGCCGCTGAACATGGGTGCCGAGCAGCTGGGAGAAGATCTCGGTCTCCGCCTCGCACAGCTGCGGGAACTGCTCGGCGACATGAGCGACCGGGCAGTGGTGCTGGCAGAGCTGCTCGCCGACCGGTGCGCTACGCGCTGCAGCAGCGTACCCGTCCGCGCTCAAGGCCTTGGCCAGCGCTTCGGTGCGCTGCTCCGGCGCGGCGGCCTCGACGGCCCTGCGGTACGCCTCGGCCTGGGCGGCCATCCGGGCGCGGGCGAACGCGACGACCGCCTCGTCCCCGCCCTCGCGCGCCGCGATCCAGCGCATCGCGTCCGCGGCGAGCTTGTCGTAGGACTGGTCGAAGGCGTCCCGGCCGCAGTCGGTCAGGGCGAACACCTTGGCGGGACGGCCGCGCGTACGCGCTCCGTAGATCCGCTGTTCCCGTGCTTCCACCACGTCGTCGGCGACCAGCGCGTCGAGATGACGGCGCACGGCGGCCTGGGTGAGGCCCAGCCGCCCCGCGAGGTCGGCCACGGTCGACGGGCCGTGGTCCAGGATGGACCGCGCGACACGGTTGCGCGTCGAACGCTCACCGGTCGCGAGTTCCTCCTGAGGGGCCCCCGTGGGGGTCTCCCGAGCCTCGCCAACGTTTTTCACAACGCCATTGTTGCGTAATTCCCTGGAGCCTGACAAGCCGCGCCCCCGGAGGCGGGCGGTGCGCTACATCACTTAGGTATACCTAAGATGACCTGCGGAAACGATCTTTGATCGATCAATTCACTGGCTTCGGGACCGGCTCTCCGCAAGACTCGGGAACCATGTCGACACCCCCTCCGACCGGCCCACTCGTCACACGCGAGACCCTCGCCGCGCAGCTTCTGGAGCTGGGCGTCCAGCCAGGAGAAACGCTTCTCGCACACTCGTCCCTGAGTGCCCTCGGCTGGGTCAATGGCGGCCCGGTCGCCGTCGTCCAGGGACTGCTCGACGCGCTGGGTCCCGACGGCACGCTGGTGGTCCCCACCCAGTCCGGGGACCTCTCCGACCCGGCACTGTGGAGCAATCCGCCCGTACCCGAGGAGTGGTGGTCGCCCATTCGGGCGACGATGCCCGCCTACGACCCCCTCGTGACACCCAGCCGCGGGGTCGGCGTGATCCCGGAGACCGTCCGCACCTGGCCCGGCGCCCTGCGCAGCGCCCATCCGCAGACGTCCTTCGCGGCCCTCGGCCCCCGCGCGGCGCAGATCGTCGAGGGGCACGCCCCCGACTGCCGGCTCGGCGAGCGCAGCCCGCTGGCCCGCCTGGAGGCCCTCGACGCCCGAGTGCTCCTGCTCGGCGCGGGCTACGACACGTGCACCAGCTTCCACCTCGCCGAATACCGCATACCGTCCCCGCTCGTCGAGGTGGGACGCCCGGTGCGCACCCCACAGGGAACGACCCGCTGGGAGGTCGTCACGGAGGTGTCCGTCGACTCCGACCGCTTCGACGAACTGGGCTCCGACTTCGAACGGGACCGCCCCGTCGTACGGGGCCGGGTGGGCGCGGCCGACGTACGCCTGTTCCCGGTGGCCGACGCGGTGGCGTACGCGGAACGCTGGCTGGCACTGCACCGCCCCCGCGACGAATGGGTCGTACCCGGGACCGCCTCCTGAACCCCGCCCGACCGATCACCCGACCGGCTCCCTAGACTTGCGCCTCATGCGAAGCGAGCCCGTGGTCCAGGTCCAGGCCCTGGTGAAGCGGTACGGCGACAAGACCGCGGTGGACGGCCTCGACCTGGTGGCCGAGGCGGGCATCACCGCCGTACTGGGCCCCAACGGGGCGGGCAAGACGACCACGGTCGAGACCTGCGAGGGGTACCGGAAGCCGGATTCCGGCACGGTACGCGTCCTGGGCCTCGATCCGGTGAGACAGTCCGGGCAGCTCCACTCCCGCATCGGCGTGATGCTCCAGTCCGGCGGGGTCTACTCCGGTGCCCGCGCCGACGAGATGCTCCGCCATGTGGCGAAGCTCCACGCCCACCCCCTGGACGTGGACGCGCTCATCGAACGGCTCGGCCTCGACAGCTGCGGCCGCACGACCTACCGGCGGCTCTCGGGCGGCCAGCAGCAGCGCCTGGCGCTCGCGATGGCCGTGGTCGGCCGCCCCGAACTGGTCTTCCTCGACGAGCCGACCGCGGGCCTCGACCCGCAGGCCCGCCGCGCCACCTGGGACCTCGTCCGCGATCTGCGCGCCGACGGCGCCTCGGTCATCCTCACCACGCACTACATGGACGAGGCCGAGCAACTCGCCGACGACGTCGCCATCATCGACGCGGGCAGGGTCATCGCGCAGGGCTCCCCCGAGCAGCTGTGCCGCGGCGGCGCCGAGAACACCCTGCGCTTCACCGGCCGTCCGGGGCTCGACGTCGGCTCCCTGCTGAAGGCCCTGCCGGCCGACTGCACGGCCGCCGAACTGACGCCCGGCTCGTACCGGGTGGGCGGCAAGATCGACCCACAGCTGCTGGCCACCGTCACGTCCTGGTGCGCGC
Organism: Streptomyces sp. RLB3-17; assembly: GCF_007113425.2. Classification (NCBI taxonomy): domain Bacteria; kingdom Bacillati; phylum Actinomycetota; class Actinomycetes; order Kitasatosporales; family Streptomycetaceae; genus Streptomyces; species Streptomyces sp. RLB3-17. The sequence goes on from NZ_CP041610.2 coordinate 3,284,272, forward strand.
AGCACGGGGTGATGCCGGAGAAGATCTCCGTCGAACGCCACACCCTGGAAGACGTGTTCTTGGAACTGACCGGCAAGGAGCTGCGTTCGTGACCACCGCCGGTACCTACACCCCGAAGCCGGGGGCGGCCCCGCTGCCCCGGATGATCGGCGCGCAGGCCGCGCTCGAGACGAAGATGCTGCTCCGCAACGGTGAGCAGCTCCTCCTCACGGTGATCATCCCGACGCTCCTGCTGGTCCTGTTCAGCTCGGTCGACATCATCGACACCGGCAAGGGCAAGTCGGTCGACTTCCTGGCCCCCGGCATCCTGGCACTCGCCGTGATGTCGACCGCGTTCACCGGGCAGGCCATCGCCACCGGCTTCGAGCGGCGCTACGGGGTCCTGAAGCGGCTCGCCGCCTCCCCGCTGCCCCGCTGGGGCCTGATGACCGCGAAGACGGCGTCCGTGCTGGTCACGGAGGTCCTCCAGGTTGTTCTGCTGACCGCGATCGCCTTCTCGCTGGGCTGGTCGCCGCACGGCAACCCGCTGTCCGTCCTGCTCCTGCTGGTCCTCGGCACGGCCGCCTTCTCGGGTCTGGGCCTGCTGATGGCCGGCACGCTCAAGGCGGAGGCGACGCTCGCCGCCGCGAACCTGGTCTTCCTGCTGCTCCTCGTGGGCGGCGGTGTGATCGTCCCGATGGACAAGTTCCCGGCGGGCGCCCAGGACGTGCTCGGCCTGCTGCCCGTCTCGGCGCTCTCGGACGGGCTGAGGGACGTCCTCCAGCACGGAGCGGGCCTGCCGTGGGGCGACCTCGGGATCCTGGCCGTGTGGGCGGTCGTGGGCCTGGGAGGGGCGGGCAAGTTCTTCCGCTGGGAGTGACTGCGGGGGTGAGCGACTCCGGGTGTTCCGGGTGTATGGGCCTACGAGACGGGCTGAGATGGCGATTTGCGTAGGTGCGGGGGCCTCGTGAAGGCGTGCACAAGCGGACGCCTACGATGGGGCGCGTGCCAAACGTGACCCGAGCCGACGCCGTAGCCTTCGCGCGCAACCCGCTCGCCCTCATCGCCGAACGCTGGACCCCGACCTCCCGGACGGTTCGACGAGCGGCCCTCGCCGCGCTCGTCATGTCGGTGGTCATCGTGGTCACCGGCGGCGCCGTACGGCTGACCGGTTCGGGCCTCGGCTGCCCGACCTGGCCCAAGTGCACCGACGACTCGCTCACCACGACGAGCGCGATGGGCTTCCACGGAGTCATCGAGTTCACCAACCGCATGCTGACCTACGTGCTGTGCGCGGCGGTCGGCTGGGCGATCATCGCCGCGCGCTCCGAGAAGCCCTGGCGGCGCGACCTCACCCGGCTCGGCTGGGCGCAGTTCTGGATCGTCATGAGCAACGCGATCCTCGGCGGCGTCGTCGTCCTGGTCGGCCTCAACCCCTACACGGTCGCCGCGCACTTCCTGCTCTCCACGGCGCTCATCACGGTGGCCACGGTGATGTGGCAGCGCACGCGCGAGGGCTCCGCCGAGCCGCGCCCGCTGGTCGGCAAGGCGGTGCAGCAGCTCGTGTGGTGCCTGGTCGCCGCCGCCATCCTGCTGATCGCGGTGGGCACGGTGGTCACCGGCGCGGGTCCGCACGCGGGCGACTCCAGCGAGGTCGAACGCATGGCCGTCAACTGGGAGACCGTCACCAAGCTGCACGCCGTGCTGGCCTGGATCGTGGTCACGCTGACCTTCGCACTGTGGTTCGTCCTCAAGGCCGTCGACGCCCCCAAGGGCCCGCTCGACCGCACCCGCGAACTGTTCCTGATCCTGCTCGGCCAGGGCGTCATCGGCTACGTCCAGTACTTCACGGACCTCCCCGAAGCCCTGGTCGGCCTCCACATGTTCGGCGCCTGCCTGGTGTGGATCGGCGTCCTGCGGGTCCTGCTGTCGCTGCGCGAACGCCCGGAGGCCGCGGCGGAACTGCCGGGTCCTGCCGCGGAATCGGCGCTCACGCGCGCGTAGGCTCACTCCACCCCGTACACCCGCCGCGCGTTCCCCGCCGCGATCAGACCCGCCACCCGCTGCGCGTCCACCAGCGACCAGGCGCCCTCGGCGACCCAGGTGCCCAGCACCCGGGCCAGCGCCTCACGGAACAGGCGCGCGCCGACGACGTGCAGTTCGGGCAGACCGTGTGCACCGCTGGAGAACAGGAGCTTGCCGAAGGGGGCCAGCTCCAGGATCTCGGAGAGGACGGCCGCCGCCCGGGCTCCCGTCCGCACCAGCGCGGCACCCAGGTCGGCGTAGACGTGCGGGAAGACCCCGGCGAGGTGCGCCGCGTGACGGTGGTACGGGTAGCCGTGCAGGAGGATGAGATCCGTGCCGAGCCCGGCCGTGGCACGGGCGAAGTCGGTGAGCAGCACGGGGTCGGTGCGGTCGATGCGCAGACCTGGTTCGCCCAGGCCGGCGTGGAGCTGGAGAGGCAGCCCCGAGGCGACCGCGATCCACAGTAAGTGGCGCAGCAGAACCGGGTCGCTCAGCGCCCCGCCCACCCGGCGGTCCGCGAGCCAGCGGCCCGCCGCGCCCCGCACCTCTCCCGGTCCCGGCGGCTCGGGCGCGAGCGCCAGACCGTGGCGTCCCCCCGCGACCGACGTGAAGGCGACGGCGTTCGCGGCGGCTCCGTGGACGGACTCGGCGAGATTGGCGAGGAAGGACTCGACGGTGCCCGAGGTGTCCGCGACCTGTTCCGCCAGCAGCTCCAGGCGGACGATCTCATGGGCGTGGGCCGCGCCGGTCGAAGCCATCTCGCCCGGTCCCGTCAGGTCCCCGGGCAGCCCCGTGTCGACGAGATACGTCGTGATGCCGCTGCCGCGCAGGAGTCTGCGCCCCGACTCCAGGACGCCGAGTTCGCGGCGCCGGGCCAGATAGCGGGCGGGCGGACAGTGCGGCTCCAGACCGAGCAGGGGCGGGCACCAGCGGCGCACCGCGAAGCCGGTCTGGGTGTCGAAGAAGGTGGTGCCGGGGGCCGGGGGGCCCTCGGTTCTGGCGAGGTGGGCCTCGAAGGTGCCGAGGCCCAACTCCGTCCTCAGTACGCCGTGGCAGTACTGGTCCACCAGGGACGGCGTTTCGATCATCCGGACTCCCCGCGACTGGACCGTTGCGTTCTTCAGGTCCTAACGGGTGAGGCGGGCGTCAGGTGTTGGTGAAGCGCAAGGCATACCAACAGCTGACGGATATCGGATGACAGATATCAACTATCAGGTGACAGATAACAGATATTGTCAGCCGTTACTCGGCGCCCCAAGCTGGATCCCCGCCATCCTCTTCCACTCGTACGGCCCCGTCTTGATCTTCGCCGCGAACTCACCGTCGAACGTCTCGTGAACAGTGATCCCGGCCTTCTTCACGGCCTCTTCGGCGATCGTGAAGGTGGGCGCCACCACGTCCCCCCAGGCACCGTCCGCGCCGACGAGGACGATCCGGGCGCCGCGCTGTCCGATGTACTCGACGTGTCCCTCGGTCCCGCCGTGCTCCTTGGCGAAGGCGTTGATCCGCTGGGCGAGCTTGGCCGCCTTGCGCTCGGCCTTGACGTCCTGGGCGGCGCCGGTGGTCTCGTCAACCTGCTGCGTGTCTGCCATGGCCAGGATGCTACCGACGGGTAGATCAAACGGCGACGGGCGGGGTACGTGGCTTAGCCCACGTACCCCGCCCGTGAAGATCCGCCGGACGGCGCCTAGCGCAGGAAGGGGTCCACCGCGACCGCGACGAACAGGAGCGACACATAGGTGATGGACCAGTGGAACAGCCGCATCTCCTTGAGCTTCCCGCCGGTCACCTCGGCCTTGGCGCGGTTCTGCAGACCGTGCGCCTCCCACAGCCAGAACCCGCCCGCCCCGAGCGCGACCAGGGTGTAGAACCAGCCCGTGTAGCCGAGCGGGGTGAGCAGCAGCGAGACCGCGACCATCACCCAGCTGTAGATGACGATCTGGCGGGCGACCACCTTGTTGGAGGCGACGACCGGAAGCATCGGCACGCCCACACGCGCGTAGTCCTCCTTCACCTTCATGGACAGCGGCCAGTAGTGCGGCGGCGTCCAGAAGAACATGACGAGGAAGAGGATGACCGGCGCCCACGACATGGAGTTGGTGACGGACGACCAGCCGATGAGCACCGGGAGGCAGCCGGCGATGCCGCCCCAGACGATGTTCTGGGAGGTGCGCCGCTTGAGGATCATCGTGTAAACGACGACGTAGAAAAGGAGCGCTCCGAGTGACAGCCACGCGGACAGCCAGTTGACGGTCAGCCCGAACAGCAGGGTCGAGACGACCGCCAGCGTGATCCCGAAGGCCAGGCACTCACGCGGGCTGACCATGCCGGTGACCAGTGGCCGCTGCGAGGTGCGCTCCATCAGGGCGTCGATGTCGCGGTCGATGTACATGTTCAGCGCGTTGGCGCCGCCCGCCGACAGAAAACCGCCGAGGCAGGTGAGCAGGACCAGCTTGAGGTCGGGTACACCCTGCTGGGCCAGGAACATCACCGGAACGGTGGTGATCAGCAACAGTTCGATGATTCGCGGCTTGGTCAGCGCCACGAACGCCTTCACACGGGCCCCGAACGGCCGGTGGCTTGGGCTGCTGCTCGTCCCGAGCACCCCCGCTGGACGGGATTCGACGGCCGTCACGCACACCCCTGACAGAGACATCCCAGCGAGCCCCCGGGTGTGAACTCCCCGTAAAGGCTCGCGCGTACCACGCCACTGTAGACGTTGCCTATACCTCGGCCTTCGCGGGGGTGGGGTCGTGTTGGGAGCGGCCGCACCAGGGCGGGAAGAGGGGGTGCACGACGGGCGCGACGGAGCTCGATTGAGCACTCTTACGAGCGGCTCCGTATTCAGTTGCCGAACACGGAACGGACCAGTCGGGAGGCGGATCCCGGAGAGTCCCGGCAGTCTGGAATGACTCGAAAAAACGCACGTACCTACGGGGGTAGGCTCGACAACGGCCGGTGGGCGCCCAGTGCACCGGCATTCGACATGCGTGACATGTGGAGAGGAGCCCTGACCCAGGGTGAGCACCAAGCCGACCACCACAGACCTCGAGTGGACCGAGTTGGACCAGCGGGCCGTCGACACCGCCCGCGTCCTGGCCGCCGATGCCGTACAGAAGGTCGGAAACGGCCATCCCGGTACGGCCATGAGTCTGGCGCCTGCCGCGTACACCCTCTTTCAGAAGGTGATGCGGCACGACCCGGCGGACCCCGACTGGACCGGACGTGACCGCTTCGTGCTGTCCGCGGGCCACTCGTCCCTGACCCTCTACACGCAGCTCTACCTGGCCGGGTTCGGCCTGGAGCTGGACGATCTGGAGTCCTTCCGGACGTGGGGCTCCCGCACCCCGGGCCACCCCGAGTACGGACACACCCCGGGTGTGGAGACCACGACCGGCCCGCTCGGGCAGGGTGTCGCCAACGCGGTGGGCATGGCGATGGCCGCCCGCTACGAGCGCGGTCTGTTCGACCCGGACGCGGCGCAGGGCGAGTCCCCCTTCGACCACTTCATCTACGCGATCGCCGGTGACGGCTGCCTCCAGGAGGGCATCTCGCACGAGGCGTCCTCCCTGGCCGGTCACCAGAAGCTCGGCAACCTCGTCCTGCTGTGGGACGACAACCACATCTCGATCGAGGGCGACACCGAGACGGCGGTCTCCGAGGACACCGTCAAGCGGTACGAGGCGTACGGCTGGCACGTGCAGCGCGTCGCGCCGAAGCCGGACGGCGACATCGACCCGCACGCCATCTACAACGCGATCGAGGCCGCGAAGAAGGTGACGGACAAGCCGTCGTTCATCGCGATGCGCTCGATCATCGCCTGGCCCGCCCCGCACGCGCAGAACACCGAGGCCGCGCACGGCTCGGCGCTCGGCGAGGACGAGGTCGCGGCCACCAAGCGCGTTCTCGGCTTCGACCCGGAGAAGTCCTTCGAGGTCGCGGACGAGGTCCTCGCGCACACCCGCCAGGCTCTCGACCGCGGCCGTGAGGCGAAGGCCGAGTGGGAGAAGGGCTTCCAGGAGTGGCGCACCGCTCAGCCCGAGCGTGCCGCCGAGTTCGACCGGATCGCCGCGTGCGAGCTGCCGGCCGGCTGGGAGGAGAAGCTCCCGGCGTTCGAGGCGGGCAAGGGTGTCGCCACCCGTGCCGCGTCCGGCAAGGTGCTGCAGGCTCTCGGTGCGGTCATCCCCGAGCTGTGGGGCGGCTCCGCCGACCTCGCCGGCTCGAACAACACGACGATCGACCCGAACTCCTCGTTCCTGCCGGCCGACAACCCGCTGCCGGGCGCGAACCCGTACGGCCGCACGATCCACTTCGGCATCCGCGAGCACTCCATGGCCGCGGAGATGAACGGCATCACGCTGCACGGCAACACCCGTGTCTACGGCGGCACCTTCCTGGTGTTCTCCGACTACATGCGCAACGCCGTGCGTCTGTCCGCTCTGATGCACCTGCCGGTGACGTACGTGTGGACGCACGACTCCATCGGTCTCGGTGAGGACGGCCCGACCCACCAGCCGGTCGAGCACCTGGCCTCGCTGCGCGCCATCCCCGGCCTCAACGTCGTCCGTCCCGCGGACGCCAACGAGACCGCGATCGCCTGGCGCGAGATCCTCAAGCGCTACACGAAGGTCTTCGGCAAGGGCGCCCCGCACGGCCTCGCGCTGACCCGTCAGGGCGTGCCGACGTACGAGGCCGACGAGAACACGGTCAAGGGCGGTTACGTCCGCTTCGAGGCCGAAGGTGGCGAGCCGGAGGTCATCCTCATCGCCACCGGTTCCGAGGTGCACGTGGCGGTGGAGGCGCGCGAGCAGCTCCAGGCCGCGGGCGTCCCGACGCGGGTCGTGTCCATGCCGTGCGTGGAGTGGTTCGAGGAGCAGGACCAGGGGTACCGGGACAGCGTCCTGCCGCCGTCGGTGAAGGCGCGCGTCTCGATCGAGGCCGGTATCGGTCTGACCTGGCACAGGTTCGTCGGGGACGCGGGACGCATTGTTTCGCTGGAGCACTTCGGTGCTTCGGCGGACGGCAAGGTCCTCTTCCGTGAATTCGGCTTCACTGCCGAGAACGTCGCGGGCGTCGCCCGGGAATCGATCGCCGCAGCCCAGCGCTGACGCTGATATACGACACGTAGGAGATGCAATTTCCATGACAGACGCACTGAAGCGCCTCTCCGAGGAAGGCGTCGCGATCTGGCTGGACGACCTGTCGCGCAAGCGGATCACGTCCGGCAATCTCGCCGAACTGATCGACCAGCAGCACGTCGTGGGCGTCACCACCAACCCGTCGATCTTCCAGAAGGCGATCAGCAGCGGCGACGGCTACGAGCAGCAGCTCGCCGATCTCGCCGCCCGCAAGGTCACCGTCGACGAGGCCATCCGCATGATCACGACGGCGGACGTCCGTGACGCCGCCGACATCCTGCGCCCGGTCTTCGACGCGACGCAGGGCCAGGACGGCCGGGTCTCCATCGAGGTCGACCCGCGCCTCGCCCACAACACCGCCGCGACCATCGCCGAGGCCAAGCAGCTGGCCTGGCTGGTGGACCGCCCGAACACGCTCATCAAGATCCCGGCGACCAAGGCGGGCCTGCCCGCGATCACCGAGGTCATCGGCCGGGGCATCAGCGTCAACGTCACGCTGATCTTCTCGCTGGAGCGCTACCGCGAGGTCATGGACGCCTATCTGGCGGGTCTGGAGAAGGCGAAGGCCGCGGGCCTGGACCTCTCCAAGATCCACTCGGTGGCGTCCTTCTTCGTGTCCCGCGTGGACACCGAGATCGACAAGCGGCTCGACGCCCTGGGCACCCCCGAGTCCAAGGCCGCCCGCGGCAAGGCGGCTCTCGCCAACGCCCGGCTCGCCTACCAGGCGTACGAGGAGGTCTTCTCCTCTGACCGCTGGGCCGCCCTCGACAAGGCGCAGGCCAACAAGCAGCGCCCGCTGTGGGCGTCGACCGGCGTCAAGGACCCGGCGTACAAGGACACCCTGTACGTCGACGATCTGGTGGCGCCGAACACGGTGAACACCATGCCGGAGGCCACCCTGCAGGCCACCGAGGACCACGGCGACATCACCGGCAACACCATCGCCGGTACGTACGAGCAGTCGCGCGCCGAGCTCGACGCGGTCGAGAAGCTCGGGATCTCGTACGACGACGTGGTCCAGCTCCTGGAGGACGAGGGCGTCGAGAAGTTCGCGGCGTCCTGGAACGACCTGCTCAAGTCCACAGAGGTGGAGCTCAAGCGCCTCGCCCCTTCGGAGGGCTGAAACCTTGTCAAGCAGCAATCCGCTGCGTGACCCCGCAGACCGACGGCTCCCGCGTATCGCGGGGCCGTCGGGCCTGGTCATCTTCGGCGTCACGGGCGATTTGTCACGTAAAAAGCTGATGCCCGCCGTGTACGACCTCGCCAACCGCGGGCTGCTGCCGCCGGGCTTCTCGCTCGTCGGCTTCGCCCGCCGCGAGTGGAAGAACGAGGACTTCGCCCAGGTGGTCCACGACGCCGTCAAGGAACACGCCCGTACGGAGTTCCGCGAGGAGGTCTGGCAGCAGCTCATCCAGGGGATGCGCTTCGTCCAGGGCACCTTCGACGACGACGACTCGTTCGAGCGGCTGCGCGCCACGATCGACGAGCTGGACAAGGCGCAGGGCACGGGCGGCAACTTCGCCTTCTACCTCTCCGTGCCGCCGTCCGCCTTCCCGGTGGTCATCCAGCAGCTGAAGAAGCATCATCTGGCCGACCAGTCGAACGGCTCCTGGCGGCGCGCGGTCATCGAGAAGCCCTTCGGCCACGACCTGAAGTCGGCCGAGGAACTCAACGCGATCGTGCACGAGGTCTTCTCCTCGGACCAGGTCTTCCGCATCGACCACTACCTGGGCAAGGAGACCGTCCAGAACATCCTGGCGCTCCGCTTCGCCAACACGATGTTCGAGCCGATCTGGAACCGGTCCTTCGTCGACCACGTGCAGATCACCATGGCGGAGGACATCGGGATCGGCGGCCGGGCCGGCTACTACGACGGCATCGGCGCCGCGCGGGACGTCATCCAGAACCACCTCCTGCAGCTGATGGCCCTGACCGCCATGGAGGAGCCCTCCTCCTTCGACGCGGACGCCCTCGCCGCCGAGAAGACCAAGGTCCTCGGCGCGGTCCGGATCCCCCGGGACCTGGGCCGCGACACCGTCCGCGGGCAGTACGCGGCCGGCTGGCAGGGCGGCGAGAAGGCCGTCGGCTACCTCCAGGAAGACGGTATCGACCCCAAGTCGAAGACCGACACCTACGCCGCGATCAAGGTGGAGGTCGACAACCGCCGCTGGGCGGGCGTCCCCTTCTATCTGCGCACCGGCAAGCGGCTCGGCCGCCGCGTCACCGAGATCGCGGTCGTCTTCCAGCGCGCCCCGCACTCCCCGTTCGACCACACGGCGACGGAGGAGCTGGGCCAGAACGCGATCGTCTTCCGCGTCCAGCCCGACGAGGGCGTCACGGTCCGCTTCGGCTCCAAGGTGCCCGGCACCTCCATGGAGATCCGGGACGTCTCGATGGACTTCGCCTACGGCGAGTCGTTCACCGAGTCCAGCCCGGAGGCGTACGAGCGCCTGATCCTGGACGTCCTGCTGGGCGACTCGAACCTCTTCCCGCGCACGGAGGAGGTCGAGCTGTCCTGGAAGATCCTCGACCCGATCGAGCAGTACTGGGACAAGCACGGCAAGCCCGCACAGTACCCCTCGGGCACGTGGGGCCCCGTCGAGGCCGACGAAATGCTCGAGCGAGACGGACGGAGCTGGCGTCGCCCATGAAGATAGACCTCACGGACACCACGGCCAGCAAGATCAACAAGGCGCTGGTGCAGGGCCGCCGCGCCATCGGCACCCCCGCCGTCGGCATGGTGCTCACCCTCGTCATCGTCACCGACGAGGAGAACGCCTACGACGCCCTGAAGGCCGCCAACGAGGCGTCCCGCGAGCACCCCTCGCGCACCCTCGTGGTCATCAAGCGCGTCTCCCGCTCACCCCGCGACCGCACGAAGTCGCGCCTCGACGCCGAGGTGCGGGTCGGCGCGGACGCGGGCACCGGCGAGACGGTCGTGCTGCGGCTGTACGGGGAGGTCGCCGACCACGCCGACTCCGTCGTCCTGCCGCTGCTGCTGCCGGACGCGCCGGTCGTCGTCTGGTGGCCGGTGAGCGCGCCGCTCGACCCGGCCAACGACCCGCTCGGAAAGCTGGCCCAGCGCCGCGTCACCGACACCTACGCCGCCGAGGCGCCCGCACGCGAGCTCAACGCGCGTGCCGACGCCTACACCCCCGGGGACACCGACCTCTCCTGGACCCGCATCACGCCCTGGCGCTCGATGCTGGCCGCCGCCCTCGACCAGGTCGTCTGTGACGTGAAAGCGGTCGAGGTGGAGGGCGAGGAGTTCAACCCGAGCGTGGAGCTGCTCGCCATGTGGCTCGCGGACCGGCTGGACGTTCCCGTCAAGCGGTCCAAGTCCTCCGGCCCCGGCCTCACCGCCGTCCGCATGGAAACGAGCTGCGGCCCGATCGCCCTGGACCGCGCCGACGGCACCCTGGCGACCCTCTCCATCGACGGCCAGCCCGACCGTGCGGTGGCGCTCAAGCGCCGCGACACCTCGGAGCTGATCGCGGAGGAGCTGCGCCGGCTCGACCCGGACGACACCTACGCGTCGGCGCTGCGGTACGGGGTGGACCGGCTGAACGGGGCGACGGCCGAGGCCGTCGAGGAGGAGCCGGCCACGGCGAAGGCGGCCGTCAGGACCGCCGCCGCCAAGGCGCCCGCGAAGAAGGCCCCCGCGAAAGCCGCCGCTAAGGCCCCTGCGAAGAAGGCGGCCTCCGAGTGAACACTCCGCAGCTCGTCGTGCACCGCGACAAGGAGCTGATGGCCCAGGCCGCCGCGGCCCGGCTGATCACCAAGGTCGTGGACGCGCAGGCCTCGCGCGGCTACGCCTCGGTGGTCCTCACCGGTGGGCGCAACGGCAACGGGCTCCTCGCGGCGCTCGCGGCCGCGCCCGCCCGGGACGCCATCGACTGGGGCCGTATCGACCTGTGGTGGGGTGACGAGCGGTTCCTGCCCGAGGGCGATCCGGACCGCAACGACACCCAGGCCCGTGCGGCACTGCTGGACTCGGTGCCGGTGGACCCCGCGCGCGTGCATCCGATGCCCGCGTCCGACGGTCCCTACGGTGCCGACGTGGACGCGGCGGCGGAGGCGTACGCGGCCGAGCTCGCGAAGGCAGCGGGCCCCGAGAACCACGGTTTCGTGCCCTCGTTCGACGTCCTGATGCTGGGCGTCGGCCCGGACACCCACGTGGCCTCGCTCTTCCCGGAGCTGCCCGCGGTCCGTGAGACGGAGCGGACGGTGGTGGGCGTGCACGGCGCTCCCAAGCCCCCGCCGACCCGGGTCACGCTCACCCTGCCCGCGATCCGTTCCGCCCGTGAGGTCTGGTTGCTGGCGGCCGGCGAGGACAAGGCGCAGGCCGCGGCGATCGCCCTCTCGGGCGCGGGCGAGGTGCAGGCTCCGGCGGCCGGCGCCCACGGGCGCTCGCGCACCCTGTGGCTCCTGGACGCGGCGGCGGCCTCCCAGCTGCCGCGCTCGCTGTACCCGCCGGCCTCGGCCTGAGCCCGAGAGACGGAGCCCCCGCCAAAAGACTGCGCAGTCTTTTGGCGGGGGTCTGCGGGCGCGGTCCCTCACTTCACCGACCCGGCCATCACCCCTTGCACGAAGTGCCGCTGGAACGCGAAGAACACCATCACCGGAACGATCAGCGACAGGAACGCCCCCGGTGCCAGCACATCGATGTTGCTGCCGAACTGCCGTATCTGGGACTGGAGTTCGACCGTCAGTGGCTGCGAGGAGCTGTCGGCGAACAGCAGGGCGACCAGCATGTCGTTCCACACCCACAGGAACTGGAAGATGGCCAGGCTCGCGAGGGCCGGGCGTCCGACCGGCAGCACCAGCCGGGTGAAGATGCGCCACTCGCTGCCTCCGTCCATCCGGGCGGCCTCCAGCATCTCCTTCGGCATCTCCGCGAAGTAGTTGCGCAGCAGGAAGATGGCGAACGGCAGCCCGTAGGAGACGTGGAAGAGCACCACACCGGGAATCGTGCCGAACAGCCCCAGCGCACCGAAGAGTTTGGCGACCGGCAGCAGCCCGATCTGGACCGGCACCACCAACAACGCCACCACGACAAGGAAGATCGTGTCCCGGAAGGGGAACTCCAGCCAGGCGAAGGCGTATCCGGCGAGCGCCGCGATCACCACGACGAGGACGGTGGCCGGCACGGAGATCAGCACGGTGTTCCAGAACGCCCGCGTCATCCCCGCGTTGCCCAGGAGCGCGGAGTAGTTGTCGAAGGAGAGCTGACCGGGTCTGGTCAGCACCGTCCACCAGCCTCCCTCGGCGGTGTCCTGCGCCGAGCGCATCGAGGAGAGGAAGAGCCCCGCGAGCGGGGTGACCCAGACCAGGCCGACGATCACCAGGAACGCCTGCACCAGGCCGTTGCCGAGCCCCCGCCTGAGCGCGTTCATCGTTGACTCCTTCGGAAGCGGCGGACGTTGAAGACCATGGCGGGGACGACCAGGAGCAGGAGGAGCACACCGAGTGCGCTGCCCAGGCCCTGGTTGTTGCCGCCGCCGAAGGACACCAGCCACATCTGGGTGGCGAGCACGGTGGCGTCCTCCTGCACGGGGCCCGGCGCGATGATGTAGACGAGGTCGAAGACCTTCATCACGTTGATCACGAGCGTGACGAAGACCACGGTGAGCACGGGTGCCAGCAGCGGCACGGTGATCCGGCGGAAGATCTGCCACTCGTTGGCGCCGTCCATCCGGGCCGCCTCCAGCGCGTCGCGCGGCAGGGCGGCGAGTCCGGCGCCGATCAGCACCATGGCGAAGCCGGTCCAGATCCACAGGTAGGCGCCGATGATGGCGGGGGTGACCAGCGCCGGACCGAGCCAGGACACGCCCTCGTACGGCGGGCTGAAGTTCGACGCGGGCAGCCGCACGGTGTACGAGCCGGGGTCCAGCCCCGAGAAGCGGAAGGAGCCGTCGGCCGCGGTGGTCGTGCTCGCGACCGTCTTCCCGTCGCGCGCCGCCTCGACCTTCATCTCGGGCAGTCCGCTCTCCCCGCGGTCGACCTGGCCCTGTTTCCCTCCCCCGCCGGGTGTGAAGTCCAGGTAGACGACACCGCGCAGCTCGTCCCGGGCCGCCTTCTGCCCCGCGGCCGCGTAGGCGGGCTTCGCGTCCTTCGGCAGGTCCTTGGGGAGGACGCCGACGAGGCCGAGGCCGACCGTGTGGCCGGGCGAGGCGGAGGCGGTCGTACGGTACGAACCGTCGGCGCCCTTGGTGAGGACTCGGCCGTCGCGGGCACGGGCGGTCGGATAGGACGAGGTTCCCTCGAACGCGTCGTGGACGCCGACCACGGCGGCGTTCAGGACACCCTTGTCGGGGTCCTCGTCGTACGCGAGCCGGAAGATGATGCCGGCGGCCAGGAAGGAGACCGCCATGGGCATGAACAGCAGCAGCTTGAACGCGGTGGCCCAGCGGATCTTCTCGACCAGGACGGCGAGCACCAGGCCGAGCCCGGTGAGCAGCGTCGGCGCGACGACGACCCAGATCGCGCTGTTGCGTACGGCCTTGAGCGTGGCCGGGTCGCGGAACATCTCGGTGTAGTTGTCGCCGCCCACGAACCGGCTGCCGGAGGCGTCGAAGAAGCTGCGCCCCACGGAGAAGACCACGGGGTAGACGACGAGCGCGCCGAGCAGGAGCAGGGCGGGGAGGACGAAGACGAGGGCGATGATCCGGCCACGGCGCCTGGCGCGCCGTCTGTGGTCGGCCATGCCGACGGCCGGAGGCCTCGCCTCTTTCACGAGGGTGGCGGTCATGGCGATCAGCCCTGGTACGCCTTGGCCGCGGCCTTCTCCAGGTCGGCCGCGGTCGCCTTCGGGTCCGAGGGGTCACGGAGGAAGTCCTGGAGGATCTTCCACTCGCCGGCGCCCTTGGTGCCGCCGAACGCGGCGGGGGCCTGGTCGGACATGTCGAAGCGGACCGAATCCCCGGCGGCGACCAGGGACTTGGCGGTCTCGCGGGCGATGTCGTCGCTGTAGGAGGCGAGGTCGAGCTTCTTGTTCGGGGAGAGGAAGCCGCCCGCCCCGGCCCAGACGGCGGCCGCTTCGGGGGTCGCCAGGTACTCCAGGAACGTCATGGCGGCCTTCTGGTTCTTGCCGTCCTTGAGGACCACGGCCGCGTCGCCGCCGCTGACCACGGGCGCCTTGCCGCCGTCGACCGCGGGGAAGGGGAAGAAGTTCGCGTCCTGGCCGATCTTCTTGCCGAACTGGTCCTTGGCGACCCCGGCGACGAAGTCGCCCTCGTAGACCATGCCCGCCTCGGGCTTGGGTCCGAAGACCTTCTCGACGGAGCCGGGGAAGTCCGTGTTCAGGGCCCCCTTCTGGCCGCCGGCGATCAGTTGCTTGTCCTTGAAGAGCTTGCCGAGGGTGGTGAGCGCATCGACCACGGTCGGGTCGGTCCACTTCAGCCGGTGGGCGGCCAGGGCGTCGTACTTCTCCGGTCCCGCCTGGGAGAGGTAGATGTTCTCGAACCAGTCGGTGAGGGTCCAGCCGTCCTGTCCGGCGACGGAGAAGGCGGCGAGGCCCGAGTCGGAGACGGTGTGTCCGGCCTTCAGCATGGCGTCGTACGTGGTCGGCGGCTTGACACCCGCCTGGGCGAGCGCGTCGGGGCTGTACCAGACGGTCGACTTGTGGGCGGCCTTGAAGTACAGGCCGTACAGGGTGTCGCCGACGCTGCCGTACTTCTTCCAGACGCTCGCGTAATTGGTGTCGACGGACTGTTCGGTGGTCTTGGAGAGCGGCTTGAGCCAGCCCTCCTTCGCGAACTGCTGGAGGACGCCGACCTGCGGGACCATCACCACGTCGGGGGCGTTGCCGCCCTCGATCTTGCTGCCGACGACCGTGGAGACGTTGTCGCCGGTGGAGACGAACTGGGTCTTGGCGCCCGTCTTCGCGGTGAAGGCGTCCAGGACCTTCTGGAAGTTCTTCTGCTCGCTGCCGGACCAGACACCGGCCACGGTGATCGTCTGGCCGCTGAGCGACTTACCGCCGCCTCCGGCGGCCACGGGCCCGCCTCCGCAGGCGGTGGCGCCGAGGGCCAGGGCGAGGGCGGTGCAGCTCGCGAGCAGGGTCGTACGTCGTCGCATCATCGTTGATGTCCCTTTCAGGGCAGGGGAATTGACGGAAACCAGAGGAACGGAAGGCGGAGGAGGGGACGGTCAGGGATTCGTGCTGTCGCTGATCCACCAGGCGGCCGTCGAGCCGGGCAGCACGCCGGCCGGACAGGGGCCGCTGGACAGCAAGGGGGTGCCGGAGACCGGCGCGGGTGTGGGGGCCGTACCGAAGTTGACGGCGCACACCAGGCCGTCGCCGCGGACGAAGGCGAGGACGCCGGGCGGCGCCGGAAGCCAGCGCAGCGCGCCCTCGCCCAACTGCGGAAGTCCGGCGCGCAGCTGGAGCCCGTCGCGGTACAGGTGCCAGAAGGAGCGGGTGTCGGCGAGCGCGCGGTCGGTGGCGTACTCGGCGAAGTAGGCGGGCTGCGGCAGCCACGGCTTGGCGCTCTCCGCGCCCGAGGTGAAACCGAACGGCGAGGCGTGCCCGGACCAGGGCAGCGGCACCCGGCAGCCGTCGCGGATACGGGCGCGGCTTCCCGTGCGGCGGAAGATCGGGTCGGTCAGCACGTCGTCGGGCAGGTCGACGACCTCGGGCAGCCCGAGCTCCTCGCCCTGGTAGATGTACGCGGCTCCGGGCAGCGCCAGCATCAGCAGTGCGGCGGCGCGGGCACGGGCCGTCCCGAGGCCGCTGCCCTCGGTGCCGAGCTCGCCGTAGCGGGTGACGGTGCGGACCTGGTCGTGGTTGTTGAGGACCCAGGTGACCGTCGATCCGGTGCCGGCGATGTCCTGCATGGCCTCGGAGATGACCTTGCGGAAGGCGTCGGCGTTCCAGGGCGCGCTGAGCAGGTCGAAGAAGAAGGCCTGGTGGAGCTCGTCGGGGCGTACGTACTGGGCGTGTTCGCGGGCCGTCGGTACCGAGACCTCGCCGACCAGCAGCCGGTCGCGGCCGTCGCGCCCGGTGTACTCCTCGCAGACGGACCGCCAGTGGCGCCACACGTCGTGCACCTCGGGCCGGTTCCAGGCGAGCGGGTTGACCGAGTCGCGGGTGCGGGCGTCGGCCTCCGGGTCGGGTGAGTCCGGCAGGTCGGGGTGCTTGAAGAGGCCGGCGGCGACGTCGATGCGGAAGCCGTCGACGCCCCGGTCGAGCCAGAACCGCAGCACGTGGTCGAAGTGCGTGCCGACCTCGGGGTTGCGCCAGTTCAGGTCGGGCTGCTCGGAGGTGAACATGTGCAGGTACCACTGGCCGGGGTTGCCGTCCGCCTCGGTGACGCGGGACCAGGCCGGTCCGCCGAACATGGCGTGCCAGTTGTTGGGCGGCTCGGCGCCGTCCGGGCCGCGTCCGTCGGCGAAGTGGAAGCGGGCGCGGGCCGCGCTGCCCGGCTCCGCCGCGAGCGCGGCACGGAACCACGGGTGCTCACTGGAGCAGTGGTTGGGGACGATGTCCAGGAGCACCTTGATGCCGAGGCGTCGGGCGTCGGTCATCAGCAGGTCGAACTCGGCGAGGTCGCCGAAGAGCGGGTCCACGTCGCAGTAGTCGGCGACGTCGTAGCCGTGGTCGTGCTGCGGCGAGGGGTAGAAGGGGCTCAGCCAGATGCCGTCGACACCGAGCTTCTTGAGGTACGGCATGCCCGCGCGAACCCCGGCGAGATCGCCGATGCCGTCACCGGTGCTGTCCAGGAAGCTGCGGACGTACACCTGGTAGATCACTGCGTCGCGCCACCAGCGGTGCGTGTTGAGGGTCACCCGTTGGACCTGTCTGTGCGTGCCTGTGGTTATGCATGCATGTTAAGTAGGCGTGTCACACGGGTGTCAACGAGTAGGCAGCATCAACCCGGCATCGACCGGGGAGTTGGTCAGTTATATGCAGACTTTTCGGGCACAAAACCCGGAGATGGGATGCTCCCGTTACCTAACAAGTAACTAGCAGGTTGCCCACAAGGCACCGCCGGGGTGCTAGCGGCTGGGGATGGCCGCCAGCTCGCGCGCCAGCCGCCGTACCGCCGCGGACGGCGTCTCGTGCCCCGTCATCGCATCGTGGACCACGGCCTGGACGACCAGGCTGACCTGGTCGTAGCGCGGGCTCTTGGGGCGCGGGGCGGCCGCGAGGACGCTGGCGCGCAGCGTGGGCAGATAGGGGAACGCCCGGATCAGCTCCGGGTCCTGGTACAGCGCCGCCCGTACGGGCGGCAGCGCACCCTTGGTGAGGACCTGGCGCTGCGCCCGCTCGGTCGTGAGGTACGCGATCAGGCGCGCGGCCGAATCGGGGTGCCGCGCATGGGTGTTGACGGCCAGGTTGGAGCCGCCCAGCACGCTCGTGCCCGGTCCGTCGGGTCCGGGCAGGGGGACCGCGCCGACCTTCCCGGCGACCGCCGATCCCTTGCCGGAAGCACCGACGTAGGCGTAGGGCCAGTTGCGCAGAAAGAGGAGGTGGCCGTCCTGGAAGGCCTGTTTGGACTCCTCTTCCTTGTACGTCAGCGCCTTCTTCGCGATCCAGCCGTCGCGCACGCCGTCGGCGAGGAACCCGATGCCCTCGCGGGCCGCCTCGGAGTTCACGGTGACGCGCTCGCCCTCGTCGCCGAGGATCGTGCCGCCCGCCGAGTAGACCGCCTCCGCCGCGTTCACGGTGAGGCCCTCGTAGGGCAGGAACTGGCCGGCGTAGCCGTCGAGTCCGTACTTCGGGGCGATGGTCCTCGCCTGTCGCGCCAGCTCGGCCCAGGTCCGCGGCGGCGCGACGCCCTCCTTGGCGAGGACGTCCTTGCGGTACAGGAGGAGTCCCGCGTTGGTGACGTAGGGGACCGCGTACAGCCTTCCGTCGTACGTCGCCGTGTCCACGACCGGCGGCAGGAAGCTGCGGAGCGGGAAGCGGCCGCGGTCCAGCGGGGAGATCCAGCCCGCGGCGGCGAACTCCGAGGTCCAGGCGACGTCGATGTTGAGGACGTCGAAGCGGCTTCTGCCACCGCCGCGCAGGTCGGTCGTCATCTGCGCGTGCGTCTCGTCGGCGGAGTCCGGGAGTTCGACGAGGGTGACCCGCTCGCCGGGGTGGGTACGGTTCCACCCTTCGAGCAGTGGCCCCAGATAGCCGGTGAGGTCCCCCGCGGTCGCCAGGGTGAGCGGGCCGCGACCGCCGCCGTGCGCCCCGTCGGCGGGGGTGCCGGAGGTGACGTAACCGGTCAGGACCACCGCCGCGACCAGGAGGCCCCTACCGGCGGCACGTATCCACCGCATAGGTTCCTCCCTGTACACCGGCGTCGGGCACCTTCGCCCGGCGTCAGTGGCCATGTATACCTGTTAGGTATGGGCGATACTAGGGCCTGCCACACATTGGCCTCCGGCCGCATCGACCGGGCAACGGCCTGACATCGGTATGACATCGGTCTGCGGCACACGACAAGGACGCGGGGAGGAGAGCACGGGTGCGGCTGCCCCTCCTGGCCCTGCTGGCGCGAGGCCCGGCCCACGGGTACGAGCTCAAGCAGGACCTTGAGCAACTGCTGGGCTCCGCGTACCCTCAGCCCAACGTCGGCCAGATCTACGTCACGCTCGGCCGCCTCGAGAAGACGGGACTGATCGAGGGCGAGGAAGTCGAGCAGTCGAGCCGCCCCAACAAGAAGATCTACCACCTCACCGACACCGGGCGCGAGGCGCTGCAGGCCTGGTACCAGGAGACGGCGGACGAGCCCCGGGTACGGGACGAGTTCTTCATGAAACTCGCGCTCGCCCCCACGACCGGCCTGGCCGACCAGATCGCCCTGATCAACAGGCAGCGGCGGCAGTATCTGAACACCATGCGCAACCTGTCGAAGCTCGCCGCGGCCGAGGACCGGGACAACCGCATCTCCCAGCTGCTGATCGAGGGCGCCATGCTGCACCTGCAGGCCGATCTGGACTGGCTGGAGCGCTGCCAGGAGGAACTGGAGGAGCTGGAATGAGCCACACCGCTCCTGTGCCGCGCGCCGAGGGTCAGGCTCCCTTGCTGCGCGCCGAGGGCCTGGTCAAGACCCACTACGGCGAGGGCGCCCCGGCGTATGCCGTGCGTGGAGTGGATCTTGCCGTGCGCCAGGGCGAGTTCGTCGCCGTCACCGGGCCGTCCGGCGCCGGCAAGTCGACGCTGCTGCATCTGCTCGGCGGCCTCCAGCGGCCCGACTCCGGCAGCGTCTGGCTGGACGCCGAATGCACGGACGCGTACAGCGAGGCGCGCTGGGCGGTGGAGCGGCGACGGCGCATCGGCATCGTCTTCCAGTTCTTCAACCTGGTCTCCAACCTGTCGGTCGCCGACAACGTGGAGCTGCCCGCCCTGCTCGCCGGGGTCTCCCCCAAGCAGGCGCGCGCCGAGCGCGAGCGGCTGCTGTCCGAGCTGGGCCTGGCGGGCAAGGGACGAAGCATGCCCGGTGAGCTGTCCGGCGGCGAACAGCAGCGCGTCGCCCTGGCCCGGGCGCTGGTCAACCATCCGTCCCTGCTGCTGGCCGACGAACCCGCGGGCAGCCTGGACAGCAAGGGCACCCGCGAGGTGATGCGGCTGCTGTCCCGCTTCCACCAGCGCGGTCAGACCATCGTGCTCGTCACCCACGACGCCCGGCTCGCCAGCGCCGCGGACCGCGTGATCAGCTTCTTCGACGGCCGCATCGCCGACGACGCGGAACTCGACGGCACGCCGTCACGCGGCGCCGGGATATCCGGCGTGCTGGAACTGAGGGACTGAGCGGCGTGCGGGCCACTCTGCGCTGGGCGCATGCCGATCTGCGCACGCATCGGGGCGAGGCGCTGTTCATCGTGCTCGCCACCGCGGGAATCGTCACCTCGCTGCTGCTCGCCGCGGCACTCTTCGGATACGCGACGAACCCCTGGCAGCGCGTCTTCACACAGTCGCACGGCGCCCATGTGTGGATCCACACCGGCGCGTCCGCCGACGCCGGGCGGCTCGCCCGGCTGGACGGCGTCGAGTCCGTGGCGGGCCCGTACAGCACCGCGTCCGCCACCGTCGAGTCCCGCGGCACCCGTGCCTCCGTCGAGCTGCGCGGCGCCGTCGAGCCGCCGGCCACCGGTCGGCCGCTGCTCGTCTCCGGTCACTGGCTCGACCAGGCCCGGCCCGACGGAGTCGTCCTGGAGGAAAGTCTCGCCCGTGCGCTGTGGGCCGAGCCCGGGGACACCCTCACCGTGCCCGGCACCGCACGCACCCTGACCGTCCTGGGCGTGACCGACAGCGCCGAGCCGCGCTACCGCCCCGGCGAGCGGTCGGGGGTCGTCTGGGCGCTGCCCTCCGCGGTGCGGGGCGCGGACGGACGTACGGGTCAGATCATCGGTCTGCGCCTGACCGATCCCGGCGACACGGACTACGCCGTGCAGCGCGCGGTGACGACGCTCGGCTCCGGCGCGGTCACCCAGGTGTCGAACTGGCAGCAGGCCCGCGCCGAGGCCCAGGGCGACAACCGGCTGCTGGGGCAGGTGCTCGGCCTGTTCGGCCTCGGCGCGCTCCTCGCCGCCGCGCTCGCCGTGTACGGCGCGATCGGCACCCGTATCCGCGGCCACCTGCGGGACATCTCGATCCTGAAGGCGATCGGGTTCACGCCCGGCCAGGTGGTGCGCATCTTCCTGATCCAGCACGTCGTGTACGCGTCGCTGGGCGCCCTGGTCGCCGCCGCGCTCACCCAGGCGCTGGGGAGCAGGATCCCCGGCCGCCTCGGTGACGCCCTGGGCGTCTGGCAGGGACTGCCCGGGCACACCGCGGCCCTGTTGGCGGTACCGGTGGCCGCGGTGCTCTTCATCGGCGCGACGACCGGGATCGCCGCGTGGCGGGCGGGCCGGGTGCCCCCCGTGCCGGTGCTGCGGGCCGCGGCACCTCCGGCCGGTCGCCTGTCGGGCGTGGCCCGCCGGGCGCTCGGACTGCGGCTGCCCCCCGCCCTCGTGCTCGGCTGGCACCAGGCCTTCCCGCGGCGGCCGCGCTCGCTGGCCACGGTCGCCCGGCTCGCCCTGCCACTGCTGCTGATCGTGGTCGCGCTGAGCGCCTGGACCACCATCGACCGCTTCCACAGCGAACCCGAGCGGATCGGCCTCGCGGCCGCGCTCACGGCGCACCCGGACGAGGGCCTCGGAGATCCGGCGGCCCGCGCACTGCTCGCCCGGAACGCACAGGTCACCGCCGTGCACCCGGGCGCCGAGGTGGCCGCTCTGGTTCCGGGCCAGACGGCGACGATCGCATTGCGCGGGCTCGGTACGCACCGGGATCCGTATCCGTTCTCGCTGGCCGAGGGCCGCCCGGCCCGCGGGCCCGACGAGGCGGTGGCCGGTCAGGGGCTGCTCGACCTGCTGGACGTGCGCGTCGGGGACTGGGTGCGGATGACCGTCGGCGCGCGCCCGCAGATCCTGCACATCGTCGGCCGCAGCATCGAGCCGGAGAACGGCGGACGCGTCATCTCCACCTCGCTCGACACCCTGCGCGAGAACGACCCGGAGCTCCGCCCGACCCTCTACCAGCTCCAGTTGCGCCCCGGCGCCGACCCGGGCAGGGTCGCCGCCGAGCTGACCGCGGCCGGGCACGGGCACCTGGACGTGCACGCCGTGACCAACCCGGCCGACGGTCTCTCGCCGCTGCGCGGCGTCGTCGTCGGGCTGATCGCCGTACTGGCCCTCATCGGGCTCATCGAACTGCTGACCGCGGTCGGCGGCACCGTGCGCGAGGGCGAACGGGATCTGCTGGCGCTCAAGGCCATCGGGCTGTCCCCGCGGCAGATCACGGCGGTCACCGTCACGGCCACCGCCTGCACCGCGCTGGCAGCGGTCCTCGCGGGTACGGCGCTGGGGCTGCCTCTGGCGCACTGGCTGATCGACGTCCAGGGGAAGTCGAGTGGGATCGGCGCCGGTATCGCCCGGGGGCCGTCCCTCCTCCTGCTGTCCCTGTTCGGTCTGGCCGCGGTCCTGGGCGCCGCCGCCCTCGCCGCGCTCCCCGCGGGCCGCGCCGCCCGACGACGGCTCGCGGACACACTGAGCGCGGTGGCCTGAGCCCGGGACCCGAGCGCCGTCAGAACCCGTGCGGGTTCTGCTGGTGGTACGGGTTCTGCGGTCCTTGGTTGTACGGGTTCCCCGGTCCTTGGTTGTAGGGGTTCCGCGGTCCCTGGTTGTACGGGTTCCGCTGCCCCGGCGCATAGGGGTTGCCCTGGTTGTACGTGTACGCCGGACCCGGACCGTACGGGTTGCCCTGCGGCGGCAGGTACCCGTACGGCGGGACAGGCGGAGCCGACGGGACAGGCGGAGGCAGTGTGGCCGGATGCGCCCCCAGGCGTATCCCGTGCCGCCTCCGCAACCGGTACATCTCCAGCGCGGCGATCCCCGTGACCGTCACCGGCGCCCCCAGAATGAAGACAACCCCCATCCCGAGACTGAGCCCGTGCAGATCCCCCGTGGCGAGGTCCGGAAGGGCCATCAGCCACGTCGTCACGGTGGCGAGCAACGGCGGCAGACAGCGATGCACCGCGGCCGTACCGAAGAAGTTTCCGGACACCTTCACCGCACCCGAGCCGACGAACCCGGTCAGCCAGATCGCCACCAGCCCCAGCACCAGGGCGAACCCTCCGACCCCGGCGGCGAGCCACCACATCAGCACGGTCAGGACGATGGACCCGACGAAGGCCAGCAGCAGCTTGAACGAGTTGCCGAGCGGCACCCGCAGCTGCCGGACCGTCCCGGTGCGCCGCCAGACGAAGAGCATCACCCCGACGGTCAACGGCGTGATGAACAGCAGCACGGCGGACGCCGTCAGCATGTTCTGCAGCATTTCCGTGAAGGCGAACCCGCCTTGCACGAAGGTGTAGACACCGACCGCCGCGACCGCCCCGGCGATGACCCGTACCCGCTTGAGCCGCTCCACCCCCGGATCGACCGCCTCCGGGATCCACGCCGGATGGAACACCGCCTCCGCGACCCGCTTCGGCTTCAGAAACGACCTCGCCGTCAGCGTGCCACCCGTCCAACTCCCCCGCGAACCAGTCAACTTCCGCTCCCCCGAGCCTTCATCCACATGATCGCCCGGGAGTCTACGGGAAGCGGGCGGACTCCCACCGCCCGCTTTCCGTGACCCACGCGCGTCCGCGCCTACCGGCCGCGCAGCTCCCGGTACTTCGCGACGAGCGCCTTCGTCGACTCGTCCAGGCCCGGCACGTCCGCACCCTCGGTCAGCGCGGGTTCGACCCGCTTGGCGAGGACCTTGCCGAGCTCGACACCCCACTGGTCGAAGGAGTCGATGTTCCAGACCGCGCCCTGGACGAACACCTTGTGCTCGTAGAGGGCGACCAACTGGCCGAGCACCGAGGGCGACAGCTTCCTCGCGAGGATCGTCGTCGTCGGGTGATTGCCCTTGAACGTCTTGTGCGGGACCAGTTCCTCGGCCACACCTTCGGCGCGCACCTCGTCCGGCGTCTTGCCGAAGGCGAGAGCCTGGGTCTGCGCGAAGAAGTTCGCCATCAGCAGGTCGTGCTGGGCGACCAGGCCCGGCAGCAGATCGGCGACCGGCTCGGCGAAACCGATGAAGTCCGCCGGGATCAGCTTCGTGCCCTGGTGGATGAGCTGGTAGTAGGCGTGCTGCCCGTTGGTGCCGGGCGTCCCCCACACGACCGGGCCGGTCTCCCACTCCACGTCGTGCCCGTCGCGCTCCACGGACTTGCCGTTGGACTCCATGTCCAGCTGCTGCAGATACGCCGTGAACTTGGACAGGTAGTGCGAGTACGGCAGTACGGCGTGCGACTGGGCGTTGTGGAAGTTGCCGTACCAGATACCCAACAGGCCCATCAGCAGCGGCACATTGGACTCGGCGGGCGCAGTGCGGAAGTGCTCGTCGACGAGGTGGAACCCGTCGAGCATCTCCCGGAAGCGGTCCGGCCCGATCGCGATCATCAGGGACAGACCGATCGCGGAGTCGTACGAGTACCGTCCGCCGACCCAGTCCCAGAACTCGAACATGTTGGCGGTGTCGATGCCGAAGTCGGCGACCTTCTCGGCGTTGGTGGACAGCGCCACGAAGTGCTTGGCCACGGCATCCTGGTCGGCCTTCAGCTCGGTCAGCAGCCAGTTGCGCGCGGAGGTCGCGTTGGTGATCGTCTCGATGGTGGTGAACGTCTTCGAGGCGATGATGAACAGCGTCTCGGCCGGGTCGAGGTCGCGGACGGCCTCGTGCAGGTCGGCGCCGTCCACGTTCGACACGAAGCGGACCGTGAGGTCGCGGTCGGTGAAGGAGCGCAGCACCTCGTACGCCATCGCCGGGCCGAGGTCGGAGCCGCCGATGCCGATGTTCACGACGTTCTTGATGCGCTTGCCGGTGTGGCCGGTCCACTCGCCGGAGCGGACCCGCTCGGCGAAGCCGGCCATCTTGTCGAGCACGGCGTGCACGGCCGGGACGACGTTCTCCCCGTCGACCTCGATCACCGCGTCGCGCGGGGCGCGCAGCGCCACGTGGAGCACGGCCCGGTTCTCGGTGACGTTGATCTTCTCGCCGCGGAACATGGCGTCCCGCAGCCCGAAGACGTCGGTCGCCGCTGCCAGCTCGCGCAGCAGCCGCACCGTCTCGTCGGTGACCAGGTGCTTGGAGTAGTCGACGTGCAGATCGCCGACCTGGAGCGTGTACCCGGTTCCGCGCCCGGGGTCGGTTGCGAACAGGTCCCGCAGATGGGTCTCCGCGAGCTCCTCGCGGTGCTTGGCCAGAGCGGTCCACTCGGGCGTCTGGTTGAGCCTGGCACGGCTGTCTGCGTTCATCTCTGGCTTCCGCCTTCTTTCCTGCGTGTGCTGCTGCTTGCCTCGCCCCACTGCCGGTCCCAACCTAATTGATCAGGGCTTGACGTGAGCTGTCGTCGCGCCGTCGTCCGGCTCAACAACAGATACGTCCGGCAGATGCGCGGGTATCAGCGAGGTGACGGCGAGCCCGAAGAGGACGGCCGCGAACAGCGCGGGTCCGTTCAGCCCGTAGGCACCCGCCACGGCGCCGCCGAGCATGGCGCCGACCGGGGCCCCGGAGGTGGAGGCGGTGCGGAACGCGGAGCTGACGCGGCCCACCATGGCCGCCGGGCTGCGCTGCTGCATCAGCGTGACCTGGTTGACGTTCCACACCATGCCCATCAGTCCGAGCAGTGCCATGCCCGCGAGGAGTGCACCCAGGTGGCGGACGGTGCCGAGGAGTACCAGGGCCGCCGTCTGGACGCATCCGCACAGGAACAGGCTCCGTACCCGCCCGATCCGGCGCGCGATCCACTGGGCCGGCACTCCCCCGGCCAGGGATCCGGCCGAGTAGGCCGTCATCGCGGCCGCGAAGCCCGCGTTTCCCGCATGCAGCCAGCCGGTCACGTGCAGGACCAGCGTGGCGATCAGGGCGCCCATGCCGATGTTGCACAGCAGTGTGGCCGTGCAGACCGCGCGCAGCACCCTGTCGTGCCACAGGGTCCGCACTCCCTCGGCCACCTCCGCCCGCAGGGTGCTCCCGGCGGGCCGGGGCTCCCGCTCGGGCGCCCGGATCCGCAGGGAGGCCACGAGCGCCGCGGCCAGCAGATAGGTGGCCGCGTCGGCCGCGAACGGCGCGGCGGCCCCGAGGGTGAGCAGCAGCGGCACGAAGGGCCCGGCCAGGAAGCCGCCGGCGAGCTGCTGGCCGGTCATCAGCCTGGCATTGGCACTGCCCAGGGTCTCTTTGCCGACCAGGGAGGGCAGCAGGGCCGTGGACGCGTTGTCGAACAGCGTCTGGAGGGTGGTCAGGGCGAAGGCGAGCGCGATCAGCAGGCCGATCGTGGCATGGCCGAGCCCGACGGCGAGGGCGAAGCAGGCCACCAGCCCGCCGCGTACGGTGTCGACGGCCCACATCGCCCGCCGCTGGTCCACCCGGTCCGCGACCGCGCCGCCCAGCAGCCCGAAGAGGAGCCAGGGGAGGTAGCCGCAGGCCGTGACGGAGGCGATGACGAGCGGATCGTCCGTGAGCCGCACGGCGAGCAGCGGCAGCGCGGCGGTGCGCAGGGCGTCCCCGAAGCGCGAGACCACCGCCGCGCTCCACAGCCGCCCGAATCCCCCGCGCCACGCCGGTGCCCGCACCCCCGCCGCCTCGACCGTCGTCACAAGGCCCCCTCTGGTTCCGCCACTTCAAGAACCGTAGAGGGCACCACTGACAATCGGCTCGCGACGACGCCGCGGACGCTCCGCGACCGGGTCGGCACGGCGGCCCGCCCCGGCGGCGCCCGTGCGCGACCCGGCGTGCGAAACACGTCCGGCCAGGCACCTCGGTGCCCGGCCGGTTCTCAACTCCTAGATTTCGCCCCGCAGTTTGGCGAGCGCCTCGGCGAGGATGGCCTCGCCGTCCGCGTCGCTGCGCCGCTCCCGTACGTACGCGAGGTGCGTCTTGTACGGCTCGGTGCGCGGCGGGTCCGGCGGGTTGTCCTGGTCCTGTCCGGCGGGAAAGCCGCAGCGCGGGCAGTCCCAGGTCTCGGGAACCTGCGCGTCGCTGGCGAAGCTGGGCACCGTCTCGTGCCCGTTGGAGCACCAGAAGGAGATGCGCAGCCGCGGCGCGGACTCGCCGCGCTCGGCCTCGCCCATCGGCCCCGCCCCGACCCGGCTTCCTCGGATCGCGTTGCCACTTGCCACGGTCGTAACTCCCTGCGTGATGGTGCCGCGAAGCGAGTCGGCGTGACGCTTCGCTGCGAGCGCCTCAGTCTACGTAAGGCCCAACGCGCGTCCAGTGATTGGAGTTACACCCCGGCCCCTAGACGCAAGCCCCATGATAGGCCGCGCCTGGGGGCGCGTACCGGACATGGGGCCTTACGTGCGGATTGTGCTTGCGTAATGTGCAGTTGTGCTGCTGTACCGATGCCGGTCGGTGATCAGTTGTTGACCTTCATCAGGATGCCGAGCACGACAATGGACGCGAACCAGAGCAGACCGATCACCACGGTGATGCGGTCGAGGTTGCGCTCGGCGACCGAGGAGCCACCGACGGACGACTGCATGCCGCCACCGAACATGTCGGAGAGGCCGCCGCCCTTCCCCTTGTGCATCAGCACCAGCAGCATCAGCAGCAGGCTGAAGACGATCAGGGCGATCGAGAACCCCAAAACCACGGCTGGACCAACTTCCTCGGAACTGAATGGACGACGGGGGCCGAAGCCTACTGGGTGAGCATCTCAAGCCCACTCCGAAGGCCGCGACCCCCGCAAGGGTACGACGAATCGCCGCTAGCGCATACTTACTGGTCGCGGAAGCGGACGATCTTGACGAACTCGTCGGCGTCCAGGGAGGCGCCGCCGACCAGGGCGCCGTCGATGTCGGGCTTCGCCATGATCTCCGCGACATTGCCCGACTTCACCGAGCCGCCGTACTGGATGCGGACCTGGTCGGCCACCTCCTGGGAGTACAGCTCGGCCAGCCGGGCGCGGATCGCCGCGCAGACCTCCTGGGCGTCGTCGGAGCCGCAGACCTTGCCGGTGCCGATGGCCCAGACCGGCTCGTACGCGATCACGATCGACTCGGCCTGCTCGGCCGGGACGTCTTTGAGACCGCCGTCGACCTGGGAGAGCGTGTGCGGGACGTGGTTGCCCGCCTCCCGGATGTCCAGCTCCTCGCCGACGCACAGGATCGGGGTCAGGCCGTGCTTGAAGGCGGCCTTGATCTTGGCGTTGACGATCTCGTCGGTCTCGTTGTGGTACTGCCGGCGCTCGGAGTGGCCGATCGCCACGTACGTGCACTTCAGCTTGGACAGCATCGGGCCCGAGATCTCGCCGGTGTAGGCACCGGAGTCCTGCGCCGAGAGGTCCTGAGCGCCGTACTTGATCTTGAGCTTGTCGCCGTCGACCAGGGTCTGTACGGAGCGCAGGTCGGTGAAGGGCGGCAGGACGGCGACCTCACAGGCCTCGTAGTCCTTGTCGGCCAGGGCGAAGGCGAGCTTCTGGACGTGCGCGATGGCCTCGAGGTGGTTGAGGTTCATCTTCCAGTTGCCCGCCATCAGCGGCATACGGGTCGTCATGCGGGGTCAGTCCTCCAGTGCGGCGAGGCCGGGGAGCGTCTTGCCCTCGAGGTATTCGAGGGAGGCGCCGCCACCGGTCGAGATGTGACCGAATGCCTTCTCGTCGAAGCCCAGGATGCGGACGGCCGCGGCGGAGTCGCCACCGCCGACGACCGTGAAGGCCGGGGATTCGACGAGGGCCTGGGCGACCGCCTTGGTGCCCTCGGCGTAGTCGGGGTGCTCGAAGACGCCCATCGGACCGTTCCAGAAGACGGTGGCCGCGTCGGCGAGCTTCGAGGCGTACAGCTTGCGGGTCTCCGGACCGATGTCCAGGCCCTCCTGGTCGGCCGGGATGGCGTCCGCGGCGACGGTGGTGGGGTTGGCCGGGGCTTTGGTCTTCAGGTCCGGGAACTCCGGAGCCACCAGCACGTCGACGGGGAGGACCAGCTCGACGCCGTTCTTCTCCGCGCGGTCCATGTACTCCTTGACGGCCGGAACCTGGTCCTCCTGAAGGAGGGAGATGCCGACCTCGTACCCCTTGGCCTTGAGGAAGGTGTACGCCATGCCGCCGCCGATGAGCAGACGGTCGGCCTTGCCGAGCAGCTGGTCGATGACGGCGAGCTTGTCGGAGACCTTGGCGCCGCCGAGCGCGACGACGTAGGGGCGCTTGACGTCCTCGGTGAGCTTCTTCAGGACGTTGACCTCGGTGGCGATGAGGTAGCCCGCGTAGTGCGGAAGGCGCGCCGGGAGGTCGTACACGGAGGCGTGCTTGCGGTGCACGGCACCGAAACCGTCACCTACGTAGACGTCGGCCAGGGCGGCGAGCTGGTCGGCGAACTCGCCGCGCTCGGTGTCGTCCTTGGACGTCTCGCCCGGGTTGAAGCGCAGGTTCTCGATCACGGCGACCTGGCCGGGCTGGAGGCCGTTCACGGCGTCGTGGGCGGCGGGGCCGACGGTGTCCTGGGCGAACGCCACGGGGGCGCCGAGCAGTTCACCGAGGCGCTCGGCGGGCTGCAGCAGGGAGAACGCCGGGTACGGGGCGCCCTTGGGGCGGCCCAGGTGCGAGGCGACGACCACCTTGGCGCCCGCTTCGGCGAGGGCCTTGATGGTGGGCAGGACGGCGCGGATACGGCCGTCGTCGGTGATGAGGCCGTCGGCCAGCGGCACGTTGAGGTCGGCGCGGACGAAGACCCGCTTGCCGTCCACGCCTTCGGCGAGAAGTTCGTCGATCGTCTTCATAAAGGGACTCCTAGGAGGGCTCTGTTGTCCGGGAGGGCTGTTCGATCCGTGCACAGAGCAGGGCTCGGACAACGCGGCTGTGCGCTGCCCGAGCCCTGCTCTCACATCAGAGGTGCCTGCTCCGGGACTTAGAGCTGGCCGCCGACGAAGACCGTGAGGTCGACGAGACGGTTGGAGTAGCCCCACTCGTTGTCGTACCAGCCGAGGATCTTCACCGAGTTGCCCTCCTGGACCATCGTCAGGGAGGAGTCGAAGGTGCAGGAGGCCGGGTCGCCGACGATGTCCGAGGAGACGATCGGGTCCTCGGTGTAGGCCAGGTAGCCCTTGAGGTCGCCGTCGTCGGAGGCCTTCTTGAACGCGGCGTTGACCTCGTCCTTGGTGACCTCGCGCTGCAGCGTCACGACCAGGTCGGTGGCCGAGCCGGTCGGGACCGGGACGCGCATCGCGATGCCGTCGAGCTTGCCCTTGAGCTGCGGCAGGACCAGAGCGGTGGCCTTGGCGGCACCGGTCGTGGTCGGGATGATGTTCTCGGCGGCGGCGCGGGCGCGACGCAGGTCCGAGTGCGGGAAGTCCAGGATGCGCTGGTCGTTCGTGTACGCGTGGACCGTCGTCATCAGGCCCTTGACGATGCCGAAGTTCTCGTCGAGCACCTTGGCCATCGGCGCCACACAGTTGGTGGTGCAGGAGGCGTTGGAGATGATGTGGTGCTGCGCCGGGTCGTACTTGTCCTGGTTGACGCCCATCACGATGGTGATGTCCTCGTCCTTGGCCGGAGCCGAGATCAGGACCTTCTTGGCGCCGCCGGCGATGTGCTTCTCGGCGTCGGCCTTCTTGGTGAAGATGCCGGTCGACTCGATGACGATGTCGACGCCCAGCTCGCCCCACGGGATGTCGGCGGGGTTGCGCTCGGAGAGCACCTTGATGGTGTGGCCGTCGACGGTGATCGTGTCGGCGGTGTGCGACACCTCGGCCTTGAGGCGGCCCAGGATGGTGTCGTACTTCAGCAGGTGAGCGGTGGTCGCGGTGTCACCCAGGTCGTTGACAGCCACGATCTCGATGTCAGCACCCTGCTCCAGCAGCGCGCGGAAGTAGTTACGACCGATGCGGCCAAAGCCGTTGATGCCTACGCGGATCGTCACGAACCGATCTCCTCGTTAGGTACGCCGACTCAGTGCCGGCGAGTTGTATGGGATGTCCCCGACCGCCTACGACCCTACCTCCCCGAGGCGTCTGCGGTGACATCGAGATACCCCATACACGGCAGGGTGTTCCGTACCCACCAGTAGGGGTACGGAACACCCTCGGTGTTGACGAGATAGTCACACAGGGTTAGCTGTTCAGCGCCCCGAGCGCCTTCTTGATGAGGGCCGCGCGGTCGGCCGCCGCGGTGACGTGCTCCAGGCCGAAGCCCAGCAGCACCGTGTCGTGCGTGGTGACTCCGCCGTACGTCTTGAACAGTTCTCCGTAGCGCGCCCAGTCCTTGAGCACGGAGGGGCTGCCCGGAGGCGGTCCGGAGGCGCTCCAGGGCCCGAGGGAGGTCTCGAAGCCCTCGGTCTGGGTGGCCGCCCCGCCGACGACGAGGGAGGCGTTGTCCGCGAGGACGCCGTGACCGCCGGTGTTCGGGTCGGAGATGTAGCTCAGCGACACCTCGACCGACTTGCCCGCGTACGCGCTGAGGTCGAAGTTGACCTGCTGCCAGCCGCTGGAGGCGCCGGTGAAGCTGTTCCACGCCCCGCTGGTACCGGTGTTGGCGCAGCCGGTGGAACTCACGGTCAGGTACCGCTTGAGGAAGGGGTGCTCCCTGACCAGGAATCCGGCCTCGCACTCCGCCGGGACCTTGGTGCTGGTGGCACCGCCCGCCTCGGGCAGCGTCGTCCAGTCGTCGGCCCCGGTGGTGTGGGCCTCGAGCACCGCGTGGTCGTAGCCGGGCTCGGTGTCCCACAGGAGTTGGGTGCGCAGCGTCGGCTTGTCGGCGGCGCTGACACCGGTGAGGTCGATGGTCCTGGTGAGGCGCTTGTAGGCGTCGTCGGTGTGCACGGCGGCGGCCATGTACGAGCCCGCGTAGGGCCCGTACGGGTTGACGGTCCCGGCGAACTGGCCCGCTCCCGCGCTCGAGGCGAACTGCGGGTACTGCGCGGGCGCCAGCGAGTCCGAGGTGACGCCGTAGGTGCCCGCCGTGTTCAGCGGGTTGCCGGGCGCGTCGCCGAGCGCCCCCGTGAAGCCGGTGAGCTTTCCGGCGCCGGCGAATCCGTTGGCCCCCGGAGTGGACGTACGGGAGTAGGCGCCCAGGTAGTACTGGCTGAAGTCGTTCGAAAGGGTGCCTCCGCCGAGGTCGACGTTGCCGCCGGCCAGCTCGCCCGCCTCGATCAGCTTGCCGCCCTCGTTGAGGAAGGCGCGCAGCTGGAGCTGGGTGGCGTTGCCCGGCCGTGCGGCGCCGGTGTAGTGGACGACCGTCCTGAAGTGGCCGAGCACGCCGAGCGCGTCGGGCGCGCCCAGGGTCGCCACGTCCCACACGAGGGGCTTCCTGCCGTTGGCCTTCAGGGCGTCGACGTAGGCCTGGGACTGCGTGGCGGTCGCGCCCTCCTCGGCGACGACCAGCGTGTCGGCACTGGGCCGCTGGGCCACGGTGTACGTGAAGTGCGTACTGGAGGTCTTCTTGCCGCTCTTGGTCTCACCGGTGAACCACACCTCGACCTTGTCGCCGGGGTCGCCGTCCTTCACCTTGGCGCGGTACTCGTCGAAGTAGAGGTTGTCCTTGCCGCCGTAGGTCTCGCCGCCCTTCCAGGCCTTGAGCGCCATGTCCAGCGTACGGCCGCCGTTGACGCGGTACTTGAGCTCCTTGTCGCGTACGGACTTGCGGACGACCACGGAGACCGTCTGGTCGGCGCCGCGGGAGTACGACGTCGTGAAGGGGGCCGGGGTGAAGTCGGGCGCGTCGAGGCCCACCGAGGACGACGGCTGGTCGGGGTGGGCCGCGGTCTCGGCGACGGAGAGCGCGAACGGGACGTTCTTCTCGAACTCCTGCTCGATCAGCTTCTCGTCGTCCGGGAACGTGAAGACCGAGGCGCAGTCGGCCGCGTTCCAGGCGTCGTTCGGGTCGATGTCCGAGGCGGTCTGGCAGGTCGACATCTCGGGGGTGAACATCGCCATGCCGTTGACGTTGCCCGCGTGGCCGTCCGCCTCGCCGTTGGTCGTGTAGAGCTCCGAGGAGACCTGGGGGTGGTAGCCCGGGATCGCGGAGTGCTCGGGGGTTCCGGCGAGCGCCTTGTAGAGCACGTCGTCCGGGGTGGGCGTCGCCACCTGCCAGCCCACTCCGTAGAGGAGCAGTTCGGCGGCGGAGTGGTAGTTGATGCCGTACGTGAAGCCGATCCGCTTCTCGAAGGCGTCGAGCGCCTTGGTCTCGGGCTCGGAGCCGGGGCTCGCGCCGCGGTAGGTCTCACTGGTGGGGTTGGGTGACGAACCCTCGTCGTCGTAGCCCCACTTGTAGGCGAAGTTGCGGTTGAGGTCGACGCCGTCACCGGTGGAGATGACCCCGTCGCCGTTGACGTCCCGCAGGTTCTTGCGCCACTGGCGGGCGTCGGCGTCCTTGAACGTGTAGTCGTAGCCGTCGGGGTTGGCCGACAGGACGAACCACAGTTCGGTGGAGTCGACGATCTTCTTGATGCGTTTGTCCGTGGAGTAGTTGTCCAAGTAGTAGTGCATCAGACGCCGTGTCATCTCGGGCGTGATCCACTCGCGTGCGTGCTGGTTGGACATGTACAGCACGGACGGCTTGGAGCCGTCCTTGGACTTCTTCGCGCCCTTGGTCAGTTTGAGCGCGAGGATGTCCTGGCCGTTGACCGTCTTGCCGATGGAGACGACCTTGGCGAGATCGGGGTGGGCGGCGCCGGTCTTGACGATCTCCTCCTGGAGATTGCCCTTGCCGCTGTACGGGCGGAACACGCCCTGGGCCGCCTTCTCCACCCGCGCCTCGGCCTTGGCCGTCAGGGTGTGCTCGGTGAGGTCGACGCCCTGCTTCTCCAGCTTCTTGGCCTGCTGGTCGGTGACGTAGACCTCGACCGCGCTCTTGCCGTTCTTCCACGTCGTGTCGCCGAGTTCGTGGCCGTCCTGCCCGGCCGCGAGCAGCAGGGGTACCTGCTGCTTCGTGATCTCCGCGTGGAACACCTTCACGGCGTTCGCGTCGGGCTTGGGTGAACCGCCGTTCTGCGCCTGGGCGATGGGCGCCATGCCCGCACCGCCCAGCAGGAGCGCGCCCGTAGCGAGGATCGCTCTCGCTCTTCGTCTCATGAGCCCCCCTTGCGTGAGTCCGCCACAGCAGCGAACAGATGCCAGGCTCATGACACTTCATGGTCAAGTCAAGGGTGCCTCACAGGAACGCGAACGCCGGTGCAGACGCCCCAAGTGGACATCGGCACCGGCGTGTTGGGCTTCCGGCGATCGATCGGACGGGTCAGCCCGCGAGGTTGTCCGCCATCTCCTCGGTGAGGTTCGACTCCGTCCCGGGGATGCCGAGATCCTGGGCCCGCTTGTCGGCCATCGCCAGCAGCCGACGGATACGGCCGGCCACGGCGTCCTTGGTCAGCGGCGGATCGGCGAGCGCGCCCAGCTCCTCCAGGGAGGCCTGCTTGTGCTCCATGCGCAGCCGTCCGGCGGCCGCGAGGTGCTCGGGCACCTCGTCCGCGAGGATCTCCAGGGCGCGCTGCACGCGGGCTCCGGCGGCGACGGCGGCACGGGCCGAGCGGCGCAGGTTGGCGTCGTCGAAGTTGGCGAGCCGGTTGGCCGTGGCGCGGACCTCGCGGCGCATCCGCCGCTCCTCCCAGGCCAGCACCGACTCGTGCGCTCCGAGACGGGTGAGCAGCGCGCCGATCGCGTCTCCGTCGCGGACGACCACGCGGTCCACGCCGCGCACCTCGCGGGCCTTCGCGGCGATCGAGAGCCGACGGGCGGCGCCGACGAGCGCGAGCGCGGCCTCCGGACCCGGGCAGGTCACCTCCAGGGAGGAGGAACGGCCCGGCTCGGTGAGCGAGCCGTGCGCCAGGAACGCCCCGCGCCAGGCCGCCTCCGCGTCGCAGGTGGCCCCCGAGACCACCTGCGGCGGGAGGCCCCGGATCGGGCGCCCACGGCCGTCCACGAGCCCCGTCTGGCGGGCCAGCTGGTCGCCGCCCGCCACGACGCGTACGACATACCGGGAGCCGCGGCGCAGACCGCCGGGCGCCATCACGATCAGTTCGGAGCTGTGGCCGAAGATCTCCAGAATGTCCCGCTTCAGCCGGCGCGCCGCCATCGCGGTGTCCAGCTCCGCCTCGATCACAATCCGGCCGCTCACCAGGTGGAGGCCGCCGGCGAACCGCAGAATGGCGGAGACCTCCGCCTTTCTGCAGCAGGTCCGGGTGACGGGGAGCCGGGAAATTTCATCCTTCACCGCTGCCGTCATCGCCATGGGCCGATCCTTCCATGCATCCGAAAAATACGGTCGTACGCGGCGGCCAACAGCTCCGGGTCGTGCCGCGGAGATCCGTCGGTCCGGGCCACCGGCGCCAGCTCGACCGCGGCGCCGAACCGCTGGGCGGCGTCGGTGAGCAGTTCGCGATCGGGCACGGCGGCCTCGTCGGCCAGCACCACGTCCAGGGCGAGTTTAGGGGCGTGTCGTCCCAAAACCTCCAAATGACGCTGCGGGGAGAAGCCCTCGGTTTCTCCGGGCTGCGGGGCGAGGTTCAGGGAGAGTACCCGGCGCGCCTTCGTCTCGGTGAGCGCATCGAGGAGCTCGGGCACGAGAAGGTGCGGAATCACCGAGGAGAACCAGGAGCCGGGACCGAGGACCACCCAGTCGGCGTCGAGGACCGCCGCCACGGCCTCGGGGACGGCGGGCGGGTCGGCGGGGACGACGTGCACGGACTGCACCTCGCCTGGGGTGAGGGCCACGGTCGCCTGTCCCCGTACCGTGTCCACGTCCTCGGGCCGATCCGGGTCGTGCCCCTTGACGAGGGCCTGCAGCTCCAGGGGTACGGCGGACATGGGCAGCACCCGGCCGTGCGCCCCGAGGAGCCTGCCGACCAGGTCCAGGGCCTGGACATGGTCGCCGAGCTGTTCCCACAGGGCGACGATCAGCAGATTGCCGACCGCGTGCTCGTGCAGATCGCCCTGGGACTGGAAACGGTGCTGGATGACGCGGGCCCAGGTCTGACCCCAGTCGTCGTCGCCGCACAGCGCGGCCAGGGCCTTGCGCAGGTCGCCGGGCGGCAGCACGCCCAGCTCGTCGCGCAGGCGCCCGCTGGAACCGCCGTCGTCGGCCACGGTGACGACGGCGGTGAGGTCGCCGGTGATCCGGCGCAGCGCGGCGAGCGAGGCGGACAGCCCCATGCCGCCGCCGAGGGCGACGACCTTGGGCTGGGCACCCCGACGGCGCGGCTTCCCGCCGCGCGCCTCGGCGGGCCTGTCGCCGCGTCCCTCGGAGGCGACCCGGCGCAGCCTGCTCAGCCGCAGTGCGGCACGTCCGGTCACTCGCGCCCCATGTCCCGGTGGACGACCACGGTCTCCACGCCCTGCGAGGCGAGGCGGGCGGCGAGCTTCTCGGAGGTGGCGACCGAGCGGTGCTTGCCGCCTGTGCAGCCGACCGCGATGGTCACATAGCGCTTGCCCTCGCGGCGGTAGCCGGCGGCGATGAGCTGGAGCAGCTCGGTGTAGCGGTCGAGGAACTCCTTGGCGCCGGGCTGGTTGAAGACGTACGCCGACACCTCCTCGTTCAGGCCGGTGAAGGGGCGCAGCTCCGGAACCCAGTGCGGGTTGGGCAGGAAGCGCATGTCCACGACCAGGTCGGCGTCGACCGGAAGGCCGTACTTGAAGCCGAAGGACATGACGGTGGCCCGCAGCTCGGGCTCCTCCTCGCCGGCGAACTGGGCGTCCATCTTGGCGCGCAGCTCGTGCACGTTCAGGCTGGAGGTGTCGATGACCAGGTCGGCGTCGCCGCGCAGCTCGCGCAGCAGCTCGCGCTCGGCGTCGATGCCGTCGACGATGCGGCCGTCGCCCTGGAGGGGGTGCGGACGGCGCACGGACTCGAAGCGGCGCACCAGGGCCTCGTCGGAGGACTCCAGGAAGACGATCCGCCGGGTGACGTTCTTCGCCTCCAGGTCGGCGAGGGACTCACGGAGGTTGTCGAAGAAGCGGCGGCCTCGTACGTCGACGACGACCGCGATCCTCGCCACGTTGCCCTGGGAGCGGGCGCCGAGCTCCACCATGGTGGGGATCAGCGCGGGCGGCAGGTTGTCGACGACGAACCAGCCGAGGTCCTCCAGACACTTGGCGGCCGTCGACCGGCCCGCCCCGGACATCCCGGAGATGATCACCAGCTCGGGGATGGCGGCTTCGGGCACCGCGGGCGTCTCCATCGTCGTACCCCCCTGGGTCTCGTCGACGGCCTGTGGTGCGGCCGTCTGCCCGGTCTGCGATCCGGCCGGTTGTTCGGCCGGTTGTTCGGTCTGTGCTGGGATCTCTTGTCGTTCGTTGTCGCTCATGTCTCCTGCCCCCGTCGCTCGTGTGAGGCGCCCGTGGACACGGGCTCCTCCGGGGAGCCCGTGTCCACGGGCGCCCCGACTTCCTCGTCTTCCATGATCTCTCCAGTCGCCGTGTTCACGGCGGGTGCGGCCGGAGCCGCCTGGGCGAGGGCCACGGCGACCGCCTCGGCCGTCTTGCGGCCTATCCCGGGGACCTCGCAGATCTGGTCGATGGTCGCGGATCGCAGCTTTTTCACCGAGCCGAAGTGCTTGATCAGCGCCTGCTTGCGGGTCTCGCCGAGGCCCGGCACCTCGTCCAGGGGGCTCGCCTTGAAACGCTTGGCCCGCTTGGTGCGCTGGTAGGTGATGGCGAAGCGGTGCGCCTCGTCACGGACCCGCTGGAGCAGGTACAGGCCCTCGCTGGTGCGCGGCAGGACCACCGGGTCGTCCTCGTGCGGCAGCCAGACCTCCTCCAGGCGCTTGGCGAGACCGCAGACGGCGATGTCGTCGATGCCCAGTTCGTCGAGGGCCCTCTTGGCCGCCGCGACCTGCGGCTGGCCACCGTCGACCACGACGAGCTGCGGAGGGTAGGCGAAGCGCTTGGGGCGGCCGTCCTCCTCGGTGAAGGCGTTCCCCGCGAAGGCGTTCCCCGTGGTGTCACCCTCCAGAGCGGCGTTCCCCAGGAGAGCGCTTTCGGCGGAGGTCCCGTCGACGGAGGCACCGTCGCGGGAGATCCCGTCGCTGGAGGCGTTCTCGCCGTCCGTCCACTCACCCGTGCGCTCCTTCTCGGCGAGATAGCGCCTGAAGCGGCGGGTGATCACCTCGTGCATGGAGCGGACGTCGTCCTGGCCCTCGAAGCCCTTGATCTGGAAGCGCCGGTACTCGCTCTTGCGCTGCAGCCCGTCCTCGAAGACGACCATGGAGGCGACCACGTCGTCCCCCTGGAGGTGCGAGATGTCGTAGCACTCGATCCGGAGCGGGGCACTGTCCAGGTCGAGGGCTCCGGCGATCTCCTCCAGGGCGCGCGAGCGGGTGGTCAGGTCGGAGGCGCGCTTGGTCTTGTGCAGGCCGAGCGCCTGGAGCGCGTTGCGCTGCACGGTCTCCATGAGCGCTTTCTTGTCGCCGCGCTGCGGGATGCGGAGGGAGACGTTCGACCCGCGGCGCTCGGTCAGCCACTCCTGGACGGGCTCCACGGGGTCGGGCAGTGCCGGGACGAGCACCTCCTTGGGGACGGAGTCGCCCGTCTCCTCCCCGTAGAGCTGCTGCAGCGCGTGTTCGACCAGGTCACCGGTGGTGACGGCCTCCACCTTGTCGGTGACCCAGCCGCGCTGGCCGCGCACCCGGCCGCCGCGCACGTGGAAGATCTGCACGGCGGCTTCCAGCTCGTCCTCGGCGACGGCCATCAGGTCGGCGTCGGTCGCGTCGGCGAGCACGACCGCGTTCTTCTCCATGGCCTTCTTCAGGGCCTCGATGTCGTCGCGCAGACGGGCCGCCCGCTCGTACTCCATCTCCTCGGCCGCGTCCGTCATCTGCTGCTCGAGGCGGCGGATGTACGTCCCCGTACGGCCGGCCATGAAGTCGCAGAACTCCTCGGCCAGCTCACGGTGTTCCTCGTCGGAGACCCGCCCGACGCAGGGGGCGGAGCACTTGCCGATGTAGCCGAGCAGGCAGGGGCGGTCGGTGCGGGCGGCGTTCTTGAAGACGCCCGCCGAGCAGGTGCGGACCGGGAAGACGCGCAGCAGCAGGTCGACGGTGTCGCGGATCGCCCACGCGTGCCCGTACGGACCGAAATAGCGCACGCCCTTGCGCTTGTGGCCGCGCATCACCTGCACACGCGGGAACTCCTCGTTCATCGTCACCGCGAGGTAGGGGTAACTCTTGTCGTCGCGGTACTTGACGTTGAACCGGGGGTCGTACTCCTTGATCCAGGAGTACTCCAGCTGGAGCGCCTCGACCTCCGTGGACACCACCGTCCACTCCACGGACGCGGCCGTGGTGACCATCGTGCGGGTGCGGGGGTGCAGGCTCGCCAGGTCCTGGAAGTAGCTGGCCAGACGCTGGCGCAGGCTTTTCGCCTTTCCGACGTAGATCACCCTGCGGTGCTCGTCGCGGAATTTGTACACCCCGGGAGAGTCCGGGATCTGTCCCGGCTTGGGGCGGTAGCTGGAGGGGTCGGCCATGTCACACACCCTACTGGCGAGGGCTGACACCGCGACGGCCTCCCGGCCCGCCTGTGGACTCAGCCGCCGGGACCGTGATCGCGGATCGGCCAGAGGGCGGTACAGCAGGTTGAGTAGGTTGCGTATCAGGTGTTGTCGGGGCTTGGTCAACACGCTTCAATGCGTGGGAACTCGGGGTCGTGGACGGCGACAGGCGCGTGTGAACAAGCCCCGCGCGCCGGCCGGGCGCCCCCGACGACCTGCATCCAACGGTCTGACCAGCCGTTGTGAACATTCACAGAAAGGCCCCTGCATGCGGTACGGCACACAGCACGCGGACGTCGCCATTGCCGAACTGGAGACGGCCCTGGCGGGAGGCCCCTTCCATGTCGCACTGCGCGCCGCGATCGCCGCACGGGGCCTGCCCCTGCAGCGCGTACAGCACCATCTGTCTCGGTACGGGGTCAAAGTCGGGGTCACGAGCCTGAGTTACTGGCAGCAGGGCGCCCGGCGCCCGCAGCGCCCCGAGTCGCTGCGCGCCGTACGCGCCCTGGAGGAGATCCTCCAGCTCCCCGACGAGTCGCTGATCCGGCTGCTGGCCAAGGCAGACCAGCGCTGCGACCCCCAGCGCCCCACCGGCCGCTCGTACCGCTCCCTGGTGGAGGCCTCCGGCGTCCTGGAGCGGCTCCTGGCCGAGCTGGAGTCACCGCTCGACGGCGGCATGCACACCCTCGGCCACCACGAACTCGTCCGGATAGGCACGCACCGGGAGCTGCTCGCGCGCGAGTCCCACCACATCGTGCGGGCCCACAAGGACGGTGTGGACCGCTATGTGGCCGTCCACCACGGCGACCCCGGCTGCGCCCCGGAGCGCACGGCGGTCCGAGCCCTGGAGAACTGCCGCACGGGACGGGTGCGCTGGCACCACGACACCGGAGTGATGGTCGCCGAGCTGCTCTTCGACACGCGGCTGCGCGCGGGAGATACGTTCCTCTTCCGCTACGGCTTCGAGGACGGCACGGCCGGTGCGTCCAGCGAGTACGTACGCGGGTTCGGCTTCGCGGGCGGGCAGTACGCCCTCCAGGTGCGGTTCGCCGAGGATGCGCTGCCCGTGCGCTGCCACCGGTTCACCCAGCACTCGGCGGCGGCGCCACGCAGCGGCCGCCAGGAGCTCCCCCTCAGCGGGCGCCATCGCTCGGTGCATCTCGTCGAGCCGCGGGTGCGGTCGGGCATCGTGGGCATCGGCTGGGACTGGGAGTGAACCCGGCCGGCCGGGGACGCGGCGTCACCGCACCCCCGGTCAGGGACCCGCGACGATCCTGCCACCCTTGGCCTGCACGGACAGCTCCTTCAGCGGCACGGTGGCAGGGGCCTGCAGCACCTTGCCCGTCGCCGCGTCGAACTCGCTGCCGTGGCACGGGCAGATCAGCGTCGTGCCCTGAAGCTTGTTGATGGCGCACCCGGCGTGCGTGCAGATCGTGCTGAACGCCTTCAGGGAGCCGTTCTCGGCGCGGCTGACCACGACGTTCTCTTCCCGGTACAGCTTGGCGCCGCCCTTGGCGACCTCGCTCTCCGCACCCAGCTCGACCGGCGCGGTCGGCGCCGCCGGCGTCCCGCCCCCGCTGCCCCCGGAGCAGGCACTGAGGGCAACCCCGGCGACCGGGGCGAGCGCCGCTCCTCGCAGGACGGTACGGCGGGCAGGCATGGCGTCTCCACAGGTCGGGGCCGGGCGTGTGTCGACGATACCGGTAGGGATGATTCCGCCCCGAGGGGGTCCTCATAGGGGCGGGTGACGGGACGTAAACGTTTGCGCAAGCGTTTACGTCCACCGCCGGATGCGATAGGTTCCCGCCGGAACAGGCCGAGAGTCCGGGAAGGGCCCCAGTGGGTCGCCCGGGGAGAGGCGAGGCAGGGCGATGGCAACGATGGTCGACGTGGCGGCGCACGCGGGAGTGTCCGTGGCGACCGTCTCCCATGTGCTCAACGACACACGCCCCGTGCTGCCCCACACCCGCCAGGCCGTCCTGGACGCCATCGACGCGCTCGGCTACACGCCCAACACCCTGGCCCGTTCGCTGGTCACCGCACGCACCCGGTCCATCGGCCTCGCGGTGTCGGCGATCAGCAACCCGTACTTCACGGAGATCCTCCAGGGCGTCGAGGCGGGCGCCCTGGAGCACGGGTACGGGCTGCTCCTCGCCGATCCGCACGACGATCCCCAGCACGAGCGGAAGGTCGTCCAGCTGCTGCACGAGCGACGCGTCGACGGTCTGATCGTCGCGCCCTCCGCCGATCCGGACGCGCTCCTGCGCTACCTCGGGCAGCACAACGTGCCGACCGTCTTCCTGGACCGCCTGGTGGAGGCCCCGGCCGACCACCCC
Source organism: Streptomyces sp. RLB3-17 (assembly GCF_007113425.2). Lineage (NCBI taxonomy): Bacteria > Bacillati > Actinomycetota > Actinomycetes > Kitasatosporales > Streptomycetaceae > Streptomyces > Streptomyces sp. RLB3-17. The sequence goes on from NZ_CP041610.2 coordinate 3,325,684, forward strand.
TTCCGCTTCGACCAGGTCTGCGCCGAGAACGCCGAGCCGATGGCACGGCTGGTCGGGCATCTCGCCGAACGGGGTCACCGACGCATCGGGCTCGTCGCGGGCCTGCCCGGGCTCAGCACCACGAACGAGCGGATCTCCGGCTACCGACACGGCCTCGCGGGCGCCGGGCTCCCCTACGACGAACGGCTCGTGGCGCACGGCGACTCCGAGGCGACGGCCGCCGAACGTGCCACCGACGCGCTGCTGTCCCTGGCGGCGCCCCCGACCGCGCTGGTCACCGGAAACAACGCGATGACCATGGGGGCCCTGCGCGCCCTGCGCGAACGCGGTCTGTCCGTGCCGGACGACCTGGCGTTGTGCTGCTTCGACGACTTCGCCTGGGCGGATCTGTTCGCGCCCCGGCTGACCGCGATCTCCCAGCCCAGCAAGGAGATCGGCGCGCAAGCCGTCCGGCTGCTCCTGGAACGGCTCGCCTCGCCGGACCACCCGGCCCGCACCGTGCGGCTCCCCTGCGCCTTCGTCCACCGCACCTCGTGCGGCTGCGCCGAGCCCCCCGGGACATCGGGGGCCTCCCCCACCGACCTGAGTCAGAACAGTCCCGCGAAAGGATCCCTGTCGTGATCGTCGTCGCCGGTGAGGCCCTGATCGACCTGGTACCGCAGGGCGCGGGCGCGCTCGTCGGCCTGCGGCCCGCACGCGGCGGCGGCCCCTACAACACGGCGGTGGCGCTGGGCCGCCTCGGCTCCCCCACCGCCTTCTGCTCCCGGGTCTCGTACGACGCCTTCGGCGATGCGCTCCTCGGCGGGCTGCGCGAGGCGGGCGTCGACGTGTCCTCGGTGCAGCGCGGGACGGAGCCGACGACCCTCGCGGTCGCCTCCATCGACGCGGACGGCTCGGCGGCGTACTCCTTCTACGTCGAGGGCACGGCCGACCGCCTGTTCGCCGCGCCGGAGCGCCTCCCTGACGCCACCCGGGCGGTGTCCTTCGGGACCTGCTCGCTGGTCCTGGAGCCGGGCGCGAGCGCCTACGAGGAGCTGATGCGGGCCGCTGCCGCGCGCGGCGTGTTCACCACGCTCGACCCGAACATCCGGGCCGTGCTCATCCCCGATGCGGACGCCTATCGGGCCCGCTTCAAGAGCTGGCTGCCGTCGGTGTCGCTCCTCAAGCTCTCCGAGGAGGACGCGCTGTGGCTGGGCGGCACCCCGCGCGAGTGGCTGGCGTCCGGTCCCGCGGCCGTCGTGATCACCCAGGGCGGCGACGGCCTGACGGTGTTCACCCAGGACGGCTCCGTCCACTCCGTGCCAGGTGAACCGGTCGAGGTCGTGGACACCATCGGCGCCGGAGACACGGTGAACGCGGCCCTGCTGCACGGCCTGGCCGCACGGGACGCGCTGTCCCCGGCGGCGCTGGCCGAGCTGGGCCCCGACGGCTGGAGCGAGCTGCTGCGGTTCGCGGCCCGCGCGGCGGCGATCACCTGCTCACGAGCGGGCGCGGAACCGCCGTTCGCCGCGGAACTCGACGCCCCCTGAGACAGCTGGACCCACTGAGCCGGACAGCTGGACCCACTGAGACCGATGTGCTCCAAGGGCGGCTGACCGAGCAACGGGAGGTGCCCCATGGGGAGTTCCCATGGGGCACCGTGTTCTTCCTGATGTGTCGGGCCTGGCCCGTCCGGCCGGATCAGGCCTTGCGTGCCCGCGTGGCCTTCTTCGCGGGGGTCGCCTTCTTCGTGGCCGTCGTGCTGGTGGCCGCGGCGGCCTTCTTCGTGGCCGTGTTGTTCACGGCCTTCGTGGTCGTCTTCCTCGCCGTCGACTTGGCCGCGACCGCCTTCTTGCCGGCCGCCTTGCGGGGAGCCGGTACGGAGGCGGCGTCGCTGATCCGGTCCGCGCCCAGGACCTCGCGCAGGAACTTGCCGGTGTGGCTGGCCGGAACCCCGGCGACCTGCTCGGGCGTGCCCTCGGCCACCACGAGACCACCGCCGTTGCCGCCCTCCGGGCCCATGTCGACGACCCAGTCGGCGGTCTTGATGACGTCGAGGTTGTGCTCGATGACGATGACCGTGTTGCCCTTGTCGACCAGACCGGAGAGCACCGTGATCAGCTTGCTGATGTCCTCGAAGTGCAGACCGGTGGTCGGCTCGTCCAGCACGTACACCGTGCGGCCCGTGGAACGCTTCTGCAGCTCGCTGGCGAGCTTGACGCGCTGGGCCTCGCCGCCGGACAGCGTCGGCGCGGACTGGCCGAGCCGGACGTAGCCGAGACCGACGTCGTTGAGCGTGCGCAGGTGCCGGGCGATCGCGGGGACGGCCTCGAAGAAGCCGAGGGCTTCCTCGATCGGCATGTCGAGAACCTCGGAGATGGACTTGCCCTTGTAGTGGACCTCCAGGGTCTCCCGGTTGTAGCGCGCCCCGTGGCAGACCTCGCAGGGGACGTACACGTCCGGCAGGAAGTTCATCTCGATCTTGATCGTGCCGTCGCCCGAGCAGTTCTCGCAGCGGCCGCCCTTGACGTTGAAGGAGAAGCGGCCGGGCATGTAGCCCCGCACCTTCGCCTCGGTCGTCTCGGCGAACAGCTTGCGGACGTGGTCGAAGACTCCGGTGTACGTGGCCGGGTTCGACCGCGGGGTGCGGCCGATGGGCGACTGGTCGACGTGCACGACCTTGTCGACGAGGTCGTCGCCGTCCACACGCGTGTGCCGCCCGGGAACGTTCCGGGCGCCGTTGAGCTCGCGCGCCAGGTGTGTGTACAGGATGTCGTTGACCAGCGTCGACTTGCCGGAACCCGAGACACCCGTGACCGCCGTGAGCACGCCCAGCGGGAAGGACACGTCGATGTCCTGGAGGTTGTTCTCACGGGCGCCGTGCACGGTGAGCCTGCGGCCCGGGTCGGCGGGGCGGCGGATGTCCGGAAGCGGGATCTCCCTCTTGCCCGACAGGTACTGGCCGGTCATCGACTCGGCGTTGGCGAGCAGTTCCTTCAAGGGGCCGCTGTGCACGACCTTGCCGCCGTGCTCACCCGCGCCGGGGCCGATGTCGACGACCCAGTCGGCGACCTTGATGGTGTCCTCGTCGTGCTCGACGACGATGAGCGTGTTGCCCATGTCACGCAGCCGGACCAGGGTCTCGATCAGCCGGTGGTTGTCGCGCTGGTGCAGGCCGATGGACGGCTCGTCGAGGACGTACAGGACGCCGACGAGGCCGGAGCCGATCTGAGTGGCCAGGCGGATGCGCTGGGCCTCGCCGCCGGAGAGCGTGCCGGCCGCGCGGTTGAGCGACAGGTAGTCGAGGCCGACGTCGACCAGGAAGCGCAGCCGTTCGTTGACCTCCTTCAGGACGCGCTCGGCGATCTTCTTGTCGCGCGCGTCGAGCTTCAGCTTGCCCAGGAAGTCCGCGCAGTCGCTGATCGACATCGCGGAGACCTCCGCGATCGACTTCTCCATGACGGTGACGGCGAGGATGAGCGGCTTGAGGCGGGTGCCCTCACAGGTGGGGCAGGGCACCTCGCGCATATAGCCCTCGAAGCGCTCGCGGCTGGCGTCGCTCTCGGACTCGCTGTGCCGCCGCTTGATGAAGGGGACGGCCCCTTCGAAGGGGGTGGTGTAGACACGCTCGCGCCCGTACCGGTTGCGGTAGCGCACCTCGATCTGCGTCTTGTGGCCGTAGAGCAGGGCCTTCTTGGCGCGCTGCGGGAGACCGGCGAAGGGGATGTCGGTCCGGAATCCCAACGCGTCGGCGAGGGCTCCGACGAGGCGCCCGAAGTAGTCCTTGGTGTGCCCGTGCGACCAGGGGTGAATGGCGCCCTCGTCGAGGGACTTGTCCTCGTCCGGGACGATCAGCTCGGGGTCGACCTCCATGCGCGTACCGATACCGGTGCACTCGGGGCAGGCGCCGAAGGGCGAGTTGAAGGAGAAGGAGCGGGGCTCCAGCTCCTCGAACGACAGGTCGTCGTACGGGCAGTACAGGTGCTCCGAGTACATGCGCTCGCGCTCGGGGTCGTCCTCGGGGAGGTCGACGAAGTCGAGCACGACCATGCCGCCGGAGAGCCCGAGGGCGGTCTCCACGGAGTCGGTGAGGCGGCGCTTGGCGGAGTCCTTCACCGTGAGGCGGTCGACGACCACCTCGATGGTGTGCTTCTCCTGCTTCTTCAGCGTGGGCGGCTCGGTGAGCTGGATCGTCTGACCGTCGACCCTGGCACGGCTGTACCCCTTGGTCTGGAGATCGGCGAAGAGGTCGACGAACTCGCCCTTGCGCTCGCGCACCAGCGGCGAAAGGACCTGGAAGCGGCTTCCCTCGGGCAGCTCCAGAACCCTGTCGACGATGGCCTGCGGCGACTGGCGCGTGATGGGGCGGCGGCACTCGGGACAGTGCGGCTTGCCGATGCGCGCGAAGAGCAGACGCAGGTAGTCGTAGACCTCGGTGATGGTGCCGACCGTCGAGCGCGGGTTGCGCGAGGTCGACTTCTGGTCGATGGAGACCGCCGGGGAGAGGCCTTCGATGAAGTCGACGTCCGGCTTGTCCATCTGACCGAGGAACTGCCGGGCGTACGAGGACAGTGACTCCACGTAACGCCGCTGTCCCTCGGCGAAGATCGTGTCGAAGGCCAGCGAGGACTTGCCCGACCCCGACAGGCCCGTGAAGACGATGAGCGAGTCGCGCGGGAGGTCGAGCGAGACATTCTTCAGATTGTGCTCGCGCGCTCCACGGACGATGAGACGGTCGGCCACGCCGGTCCGCACCTTTCTTGAGAGAAGTGACAGGGGCCGAGGCCCCCGTCTTTCCCAGACTAGGGGGAGCCACTGACAGCGCCGGTTGCTTTCCCTGGTTCACAACAATCCCGGGCCATCCAGCATGCCCGACGCCACACCCGAGGGTATAGCACGTGCATTCGATTTGCGGGCGTGGCCGACCACCTTCACCCGAACGTGTGCCAGGGCTAGGGTCGGCCGCATGATGGATCATGTGCGCGACCTGGCGTCTGTACGTGACGCGACCGAACGGCTGCTCAACGCAGCCGCCGAACTGGACAACGCTTCCGCGGCCGAGCCGTCACGGCTGCCCGGCTGGAGCCGCGGCCATGTGCTCGCCCACCTCTCCCGTAACGCGGACGCGCTCGTGAACGTCCTCGACGGGCTCCCCATGTACGTCTCCGGGGAAGCCCGGGACGCCGACATCGAGCGTGACGCTCCGCGCCCCCTGGACGGACAGCTCGCGGACCTGCGGGAGAGCGCGGCCCGGTTCCAGGACGCGGGGGCGGCCCCCGCGGACTGGTCGCGCACGGTGGAGCTGCGCAACGGGGTCACGGACTCCGCGGCCCGGGTGCCGTTCCGGCGCTGGGGCGAGGTCGAGCTGCATCACGTGGACCTGGGGATCGGGTACGAGCTCGAAGATCTCCCGGAGGAGTTCGTGGAACGGGAGATCGCGTTCCTCGCCGATCGGTTCACGGGGCACCCCGAGGTGCCCTCCACCCGGATCACCGACGCCACGCGCGCGTGGAGCACGGGACGCGACGCCGAGGGCGGACCCGAGGTCACCGTGACCGGTCCCGCACCGGCGCTGCTCGGCTGGCTCTGCGGACGGCGCGACGGTTCGGGGCTGAGCGTCGATGGCGGGCCACTCCCCGCGCTCCCCCCGCTATAGGCTGCCGTCATGACGTACAGCGGAGCGGTGAAGGTCGGCGGACCTGCCGATGTGCACGAGCTGCAGAACCTGATGATCTCCAAGGTCGCGGTCGGCCCGATGGACAACAACGCCTATCTGCTGCGCTGCCGGGCCACCGACGAGCAGCTGCTGATCGACGCGGCCAACGACGCCGGCACCCTGCTCACGCTGATCGGTGACGACGGCATCGCGTCCGTCGTCACCACACATCAGCACGGCGACCACTGGCAGGCGCTCGCGGAGGTCGTGGTGGCCACCGGCGCCCGCACGTACGCGGGCCGGGACGACGCCGAGGGCATCCCCGTGCCGACCGACGTCCTCGTGGGCGACGGCGACACGATCCGGGTGGGGCGCGTGGAGCTCACCGCGCGCCACCTCGTGGGGCACACACCGGGCTCGATCGCCCTCGTCTACGACGACCCGCACGGGCACCCGCACGTGTTCACCGGGGACTGTCTCTTCCCCGGCGGTGTGGGCAACACCCGCAAGGACCCGAAGGCGTTCGCCAGCCTCATCCACGACGTCGAGACGAAGATCTTCGACGCACTGCCGGACGAGACCTGGGTCTACCCGGGGCACGGCAACGACACGACGCTGGGCGCCGAGCGACCGCACCTTCCGGAGTGGCACGCGCGCGGCTGGTGACTCCGGGGCGCGTATGACGAACGAACCCGACCGGTCCGGGTCGTACGACGAACGAATCCTGGCCGGTCCGGGTCGTACGACGAACCCCGGCCGGGGGGGCGTGAAGTCCGCGAACACGCGCCCCGTGTGAATGGAGCGCACGCGCCGGTGCCCTGCGCGCGCTCCCGGCGGATGCGGTGGTGCAGTCCACTGGAAGCAGCCCCGCTCAGGTCGACGGCTCCTGATGCGAAACGGGCCGCCGGCCCATTGATCCCCGCCCTCGGCCGGCGGCCCCGGCACAGCCGTCGGCAGGCCGATCCGCGGCTCTTCTCATCGAGCGTTCACAGGACCGCAACACACGTTCCCACTATGCGGACTTTTGCCGCTGTGACCTCGACAAACGACATGTCTCGCTGTCACTCTCCCGCCATGCATCTCGCCCAACGCACCCTGCGCCGCGCCGCGTCCGCCGCCACCGTCGCCCTGCTCGCCGTCGCCGTGGGCTGTGCCCCGCAGCCGGAGGACAAAGCCTCCGCCAAGGCCTCCGGGACAACCGGGGAAGCCTGCGCGAAGGGCGCGTTGGGCACCCGGACGTCCGGCAAGCTGACCATCGCCACCGACGAACCCGCGTACGAGCCGTGGTTCAAGGACGACAAGCCCGCGAACGGCAAGGGCTTCGAGTCCGCGGTCACATACGCCGTGGCCAAGCAACTCGACTACGACAAGAGTGACGTCGTCTGGCAGACCGTCCCCTTCAACAAGGCCTTCGCTCCCGGCGTGAAGACCTTCGACTTCGACATCAACCAGGTGTCGATCAGTGCCGAACGCAAGAAGGCGGTGGACTTCTCGTCCGGCTACTACGACGTCCGTCAGGCGGTCATCGCCCTCAAGGGCTCCAAGGCCGCGAAGGCGAAGAGCATCGCGGACCTCAAGGGCGTCAAGCTGGGCGCCCAGGTCGGCACCACCAGCCTGAACTACATCGACGACGTGGTGAAGCCGACCCAGCAGCCGGCCGCGTACGCGAAGAACGACCAGGCCAAGTCCGCGCTGAAGAACGGCCAGGTCGACGCCATCGTGGTCGACCTGCCGACCGCGTTCTACATCACGGCGGCCGAGGTGACCGACGCCAAGATCGTCGGACAGTTCGAGAACACCGGCGGCACGCCCGAGCAGTTCGGACTCGTCCTCGACAAGGGCAGCGCCCTGACCCCGTGCGTGACGAAGGCCGTGGACGCCCTGCGCCAGGACGGCACGCTCGCCTCGATCGAGAAGCAGTGGCTGTCCGAGGCCGTCGACGCTCCGGTGCTCAAGTGACCGTCACCAAGGAGGAGTCGCAGGGGGAGCCGGAAGAAGAGCCGGGAGAGCCGGGAGCGGACTCCGGCGAGGGCGACATGCCCGAGGCGTACGTCCCGTCGCAGCGGCGGCTCGAACGGGAGCGCCACAAGCGCGCCCGCGCCCGCCGCGCGACGGCCGTCGCCGCGCTCTCCACCCTGGTCACCGGCGTCGTGCTGTACCTCGTCGTCGTCAACGCGCCCGGCTGGTCGCGCACCAAGGAGACGTTCTTCAACGGGCAGTACGCGCGCGAGGCGTTCCCCAAGGTCCTGGAAGGGCTGTGGCTGAACGTACGGCTGCTCCTGATATGTGGCGCCGCGGTCCTCGTCCTGGGCATGCTGATCGCCATCGCCCGCACCCTGCGCGGCCCGGTGTTCTTCCCCGTACGGGCGCTGGCCGCCGCGTACACGGACTTCTTCCGCGGCCTCCCGCTCATCATCAACCTGATGATCGTGGTCCTGGGCGTCCCCGCGCTGCGGCTGCAGGGCGTCACCGTGGACCCGGTCCTCCTGGGCGGCACGGCGCTGACGCTGACGTACTCGGCGTACGTCGCCGAGGTGTTCCGCGCCGGCATCGAGTCCATCCACCCCTCGCAGCGCGCCGCGGCCCGCTCGCTCGGGCTCACCAACCGGCAGGCCCTGCGCTACGTCGTCCTCCCCCAGGCGGTACGCCGCCAGGTGCCGCCGCTCCTCAACGACCTGGTGTCCCTCCAGAAGGACACCGGGCTCGTGTCGATCGGCGGCGCGGTCGACGCGGTGCGGGCCGCCGACATCATCGTCGGCCGCAGCCTCAACTACACGCCGTACATCGTCGCGGGACTGGTCTTCGTCGCGCTGACCATTCCGATGACCCGCTTCACGGACTGGATCACGGCCCGGATGGACCGTCAGCGGGCCCAGGGAGGGACCATATGACCGGCACACCGGTGCTGCGGATGGAATCCGTCCGCAAGACCTTCGGCGACTCCGTCGTCCTGCGCGACGTCGACCTGGAGGTCGCCCCGCACACGGTGACCGCGCTGATCGGCGCCTCCGGCTCCGGCAAGTCGACCCTGCTGCGCTGCGCGAACCTCCTCGAGGAGATCGACGACGGCGCGATCTGGCTGGACGACGAGGAGATCACCGACCCGAGGGCCGACCACGACGCCGTACGCCGTCGGATCGGCGTGGTCTTCCAGGCGTACAACCTCTTCCCGCACATGACCGTGCTGGAGAACATCACGCTCGCCCCGCGCCGCGTGCACGGCGTGGGCCGCGCGGAGGCCGAGGCACACGCGCGTGAGCTGCTCGACCGGCTCGGCCTCGGCGCGAAGGCGGGCGAGTATCCCGACCGGCTGAGCGGCGGGCAGCAGCAACGGGCCGCGATCGTCCGCGCGTTGGCCGTACGTCCCCGACTGCTGCTCCTCGACGAGATCACCGCCGCCCTCGACCCGGAGCTCGTGGGTGAGGTCCTGTCCGTCGTCCGGGACCTGAAGGACGAGGGCATGACCATGGTGCTGGCCACGCACGAGATGGGCTTCGCCCGCGAGGTCGCCGACCAGGTGTGCTTCCTGGACGGCGGTGTGGTCCTCGAACGCGGCACGGCCGAGGAGCTCTTCGGGAGCCCGCAGCGGGAGCGCACCCAGCGGTTCCTGCGCCGGATCGTGGAGGCCGGGCGGCTCTGAGTCAGGCTTGCGCCTGCCCCGTCCCCGCCAGCGCCGCCACCCGCTCCACCGCGAACGCGTACCCCTGCACCCCGCACCCCGCGATGACCCCGTCGGCCCGCTGCGAGATGTACGAGTGGTGCCGGAACGCCTCACGCTGGTGGATGTTGGAGATGTGGACCTCCACCACCGGGAGGCCGTCACAGGCGTTGAGCGCGTCCAGGATCGCGACGGAGGTGTGCGAGTACGCGGCCGGGTTGATCACGATGCCGGCGTGGTTCAGGCGCGCCTCGTGGATCCAGTCCACCAGCTCGCCCTCGTGGTTGGACTGACGGAAGTCCACCGTGCCGCCGTGCGCGGCGGCCGCCTTGGCGCACAAAGCCGCCACGTCCGCGAGCGTGTCCGAGCCGTAGATCTCCGGCTGACGCTGCCCGAGAAGGTTCAGGTTGGGCCCGTTGAGAATCATGATCGGGGCGTTGGCGAGGGTGCGGGGCACGGTTCCTCCGGTCCTTCCAGATCTGCCGGCCCGTTGCGGACCGCTGCTCGGACCCGGTCTATCACGCCACGGCGCGGCGGTGACGGGCCGTCCGATCCGTGATGAGACCCGCCTTTCCGTGATGACACCCGCCGTTCCGTGATCACCCGCCGTTCCGTGACGAGACCCGCTCCGAGCAGTACGAGGCCGGTCCGCTCCGGCGCATCGCGATCAGCCTCCGCCGCGCACCACGCTTCCGCGCGCCCCCGTAACCGTCCGTCACCGTGGGTAGTTGACGCGGCATGCACGACGTACACACCGTAAGGGCGCCCTCCATGCTCCGGCTCGCGGCCGCCTCGCTCGCCGGAACGGCCATCGAGTTCTACGACTTCTTCGTCTACGGGACCGCGGCCGCACTGGTCCTGGGACCGTTGTTCTTCCCGACCTTCTCACCGCTGGCGGGAACGCTGGCGGCCTTCGCGACGTTCGGCGTCGGGTTCGTCGCCCGCCCGCTCGGCTCGATGCTGTTCGGGCACATCGGGGACCGGCGCGGACGGCGGCCGGTACTCGTCGCCTCGCTGTTGCTGACCGGCGCCGCGACCGTCGCGGTCGGGTGCGTGCCGACGTACGACTCGATCGGTACGGCCGCTCCCCTGCTCCTTCTTGTGCTGCGTTTCCTTCAGGGGCTCGGGCTCGGCGGGGAGTGGGGCGGTGCGGTGCTGCTGACCGCGGAGCACGCGCCCGCCGAGCGGCGCGCGCTGTGGTCGAGCTTTCCGCAGATCGGCCCCTCCGTGGGGTTCGTGCTGGCCAATGGCGTGATGCTGATGCTGTCGACAACGCTGTCCGACGCGCAGTTCGCGGCATGGGGGTGGCGGGTGCCGTTCTGGGCGGCCGGCCTGCTCGCCGCCGCGGGGCTGTGGCTGCGCAGTTCGCTCGCGGAGAGCCCCAGCTTCCTCGAAATGGAGGACCACGCGCGTGTGCCGCTCGCCGAGGTGGTGCGCGACCACTGGCGGCTCGTCCTGCTGACGGCCGGTGGACTCGCCGTCGGCTACGCCGTGTTCTACGCGGTGACGACCTGGTCGCTCGCGTACGGCGTCGAGCGGCTCGGGGTGAGCCGTACCGTCATGCTGTCCTGCATCATGGCGGCCGTGGTGGTGCAGGGCTCCCTCACGCCCGTGGTGGCCCTTCTCGGCGACCGCTACGGACGGCGGCCGCTGTGTCTGGCGGGGTGTACGGCCTCGGCGCTGTGGATGTTTCCGATGATCGCGCTGCTGTCGACCGGCGAGCCCCTGTTGATGTTCCTGGGCTTCCTGGTGGCGCTGCTCGCGTTCATCACGATGTTCGCCGTGATCGCCGCGTATCTGCCGGAGTTGTACGAGCCTCGGGTGCGCTGCACGGGGGCGGCGGTGGGCTACAACCTGGGCGGGGTCCTGGGCGGCGCGCTCACGCCCATCGTGGCGACGGCGGTGGCCGAGGGAGAGCGGGTGCCCTGGGGTGTGGCGGCGTATCTGACGGGGATCGCCCTGTTCAGCCTCGGGTGTTTCGCACTGCTGCCGGAGACCCGGCCGGTGCCCCGGATGGCCGTCGCACCAGCCACGGAGTGAGCGGCGGCTCCACCGGCCGTGCGTCGGTCAGGGCGTGACCGCCAGCTCCAAGTACGCCGCGAACACCACCAGATGGACGCCTCCCTGGAGGGGGGTCGCGCGTCCGGGGACGACCGTCAGGGAACTCACGACCACCGTGAGCGCGAGCAGCACCATATGGGTGGAACTGAGGCCGAGTACGAGCGGCCCGGAGAGCCAGAAGGACGCCAGGGCGACCGCGGGAATCGTCAGACCGATGCTGGCCATCGCGGAGCCGAGGGCGAGGTTCAGGCTGGTCTGTACCCGGTCGCGGCGGGCCGACCGGACCGCGGCGATGGTCTCCGGGAGCAGCACGAGCAGTGCGATGATCACACCGACCACGGACTGTGGCATACCGGCCGCCTCGACGCCGGACTCGATGGTGGGCGACACGCCCTTGGCGAGGCCGACCACTCCGACGAGGGCCAGGGTGAGCAGGCCCAGGCTGATCCCGGCGGCACGGGCGGACGGGGCGTTCGCGTGTTCGTCCACGTCGATCACCTCGCCCAGACGGGTGATCGGGAGGAAGTAGTCGCGGTGCCGCACGGTCTGGGTCGTCACGAACAGGCCGTACAGGACGAGTGAGGCGAGCGCGGCGAAGGTGAGCTGGGTCGTGGAGAACTCCGGGCCCGGCCTGCTGGTGGTGAAGGTCGGGAAGACCAGGCTGAGCGTGGCCAGCGTCGCGACGGTCGCCAGGGCGGCGCCGGTGCCCTCCGCGTTGAAGACGGCGAGCCCGTGACGCAGGGAGGCGACGAGCAGACACAGTCCCACGATGCCGTTGCACGTGATCATCACGGCCGCGAACACCGTGTCACGGGCGAGCGTCGAGCTCTTCGGGCCGCCGTCCACCATCAGGGTGACGATGAGCGCCACTTCGATGATCGTGACGGCGATGGCCAGGACGAGGGATCCGAAGGGTTCGCCGACCCGGTGCGCGATCACCTCGGCGTGGTGGACCGCGGCCAGCACCGCCCCCGCCAGGACCAGGGTCACCAGTGCGACGATCGCGCCGGGCAGGTCGCGCCCCCAAGTGAAGGCCAGCAGGATCACCGCGACCACGGGCACGACGGCCGTCCACTGCGTCAGGAGTGACCGGAGCCGAACGATCATGCAGCGATCGTCGCAGGCGCGGACGGGCCCCGCATTCCGATGGTCGCCCGAGCGAACAGCCGACGGGGTGCGCGGCCCTGCGCCGCGCACCCCGCCACGAGGCGGCTGTTGCCGCCTCCGACGTGATCAGACGTCGATGCTGTTCGTCGGGGACTTCTCAGACGTCGGGTCAGACGTCGGGTCAGACGCCGGGTCAGACGTCGGGGTCTGCGGAGCGCCATCGGACGCTTCCAGCGCCGCCTGCTTCTTGGAGGCGATCAGGCTGGTGATCGTCGTGACGACCAGGACCGCGCAGATCACCCCGAGCGAGACCGGGATGGAGATCTCGGGAACGTGGACGCCGGACTCGTGCAGTGCGTGCAGCACCAGCTTGACGCCGATGAAGCCGAGGATGACGGACAGGCCGTAGCTGAGGTGGACCAGCTTCCTGAGCAGGCCGCCGATGAGGAAGTACAGCTGGCGCAGACCCATCAGCGCGAACGCGTTGGCCGTGAAGACGATGTACGGGTCCTGGGTCAGGCCGAAGATCGCGGGGATCGAGTCGAGCGCGAAGAGTACGTCCGTGGTGCCGATCGCGAGCATCACGACCAGCATCGGCGTCATGACGCGCTTGCCGTTCTGCTGGATCCACAGCTTCGTGCCGTGATACCGGTCGGCGACACCGAAGCGCTTCTCGGCGGCCTTGAGCAGCTTGTTCTCCTCGAACTCCTCCTCCGGCTCGTCGGCCCGCGCCTCCTGGATCAGCTTCCAGGCCGTGTAGATGAGGAACGCGCCGAATATGTAGAAGACCCAGGCGAAGTTGGAGATGATCGCGGCGCCCGCGGCGATGAAGATCGTGCGCAGGACGAGCGCTATGAGGACGCCGACGAGAAGTACCCGCTGCTGGTACTGCGTCGGCACGGCGAACTTCGCCATGATCAGGACGAAGACGAAGAGGTTGTCGACGCTCAGCGACTTCTCGGTGATGAAGCCGGCGAAGAACTCGCCGGCGGGCTGGCCGCCGGAGAACACGAGCAGTCCCAGGCCGAACAGTGCGGCCAGAGCGATCCAGACGATCGTCCAGATTCCGGCTTCCTTGATCGATACGTCGTGCGGCTTGCGACCGATGAAGAAGTCGACCGCGATGAGGGCGGCGAGGCCCACGATCGTGAGGACCCAAAGGGTCACGGAAACATCCACTGCGCCTCCGGCAGTCGTAACGGCAAATACCAGCGTCGTCGCTGCCGGAGGTCTCTTCCACCCGCGACCGAGGGGACGCGTGATGCGTCCGCGGCCCACGGGCCGACGCCCCGGGATCCGGTCGGATCCGTATTGACGGGAACGCCGCTACTGGTAGGGAGTACTCCCCTCCGTACGGAAAACACTACCCGAAACACCAAGGAAAGGTAAAGCGATTAGTAAAAGAAAGACCAAACTCCCAGGTCGGGGGGCTTTACCGATGCTTGGTAAAGCCCTTTGCGGGTCAGCGGTTCCACGAGCGGCGGGCCGCCGCCACCTGGGAGAGCACCTGCTGGAGCACCTGACTGCCCGGCGGGACGAGCGCGGGTTCGTACGTCCAGGCGTGCCCCACCCACGGGTCGGCGAGATGGTCGTCGGGCACCGGGGTGAGTCGCAACAGCGAACGCCAGAGAGGATCGAGCAGCGGCCCGTAGGCGGCGGCGTCCTCCCGGTCCGCGACCATCATCAGATGGACGCCGACGGCCGGTCCCTCGTCCGCGAGATAGCGCAACTGCGTCACGGCGCGGTCGTCGAAGCCGTGCGGGAAGTCGTTGACGATCAGCAGTTGTTCGGCGGTGTCGAGGTCCGGCGGCAGCGAGTCGGCCACGCCGCCACGCACCGCCATCTGCACCAGGTCGACACGCTGGGTGAGCCGCGCCAGCACCTCGCCCACCCCCGCGGCCCCGGCGGCGGGCGGAGCGTCGAGGACTCCGGAACGCACCAGCGGCGCGAGAGACGAGGCTCCCGAACCGGCCGGGTCGATCACGTGCACCGTGAACTCACCCGCGGGATAGACGGCGAGCAGCCGGGCGGCGTGCGCCACCGCCGTGTCCATGGCGAGTCGGCGCAGCTCGTCGGAGTCGGTGAGCGGGTCGTCGAGGCCGGCGCGTCCGCTGTCGATCCACAGGCCGCGTTCGAGCGGAAGCCGGACCAGCATCGGGATGCTCAGGTTCTCGCTCTCGGGCAGCCGGAGGTCGCCGAGGCGCAGGGCCATGGGGATCTCCATGGGCACCCGGTAGCCGTGCCAGACCGGGTTGTCCCAGGATGCGTACGCCGCGGGCAGCGCGGGCTCGACCACTTCGGCCTCGGCCGCGAGCTGGGCGAGGTCCCGGTCGAGCGCGGCGCGGGCCTGGTCGACCAGGCCCGCGCGCTTGGCCTGGGCGGCCTCACGCGCGGCGTCGCCCTGCCCGCCGATCCGGCTGCGCGGGTCGGAGAGGACCTTGTCGAGCTCCTGCTCCATGCGCGAGTCGGCGAAGTCGACGGCGCTGCGATACGCGGCCGTGGTGCGCGCCAGGTCCTCGAACATGCCCCACACCTGGTTGTAGAGCCGCTCCTCCATGGACCAGCCGGTCGCGTCACCGGCGACGGGCTGCGCGGGCTGCCCCGGCGCGGCCGGTGGTGCGGTCGGCGCGGGCGGGGGCGGCGCGGCGGCCTGCCTGCCGGGGTGGCTGTAGTCGACCGGGCCGGCCGTGGGGGCGGACGGCTGGGTGACGGCGGAGGGGTCGGGCTGCGCGGGGCCTCCCGGGTAGCCCGTCTGCGGCACCGTGGCTCCTTGCGGACCCGGCGCGTCGTACGGGGACCGCGCCGGTACGGTCCCGGGGGCGCCCTGCGGTGCGGCGTACGGCTGGTCCGGTCCGGGCGCCGAGGCGGCCGCCTGTCGTGAGCGGTCCGCGTCCGCCGTACGCGGCGGGGGTGCCGACACCGAGCGGGCCAGCCCTTGGGCCACCGCTTCGTTGATGCTGCCCGCGAGCTGCCGGGCCTCGGACAGGCCCTGGTCGGTGAGGAGTTCGGCGAGGCCGCCCGCGTACCCCTGGCCGACCGCGCGTACCTTCCAGACGCCCTGTCTGCGGTAGAGCTCCAGGGCGACGACGGCCGACTCCGTGTCCAGGCCGGTGATGGTGTAGCTGGCGACCTCGACCCCGTCGAGGCCGGTGACGGCGACGAAGGGGGCGGCGACGGCCCCGAACCGGACAGGGCCACCGACACCGGCCGGCAGTGCGAGCAGCACGCTGACGCGGTGCACGGTCCCCGGCAGGGCGTCCAGGTCGAACGCGAGGCGGTGGTCGGCCGCCGCCTGCTTGGAGACCTCGAGTCCGGGCAGGGTCGGCGCGCCCGGGTGAGCCACCCATTCGACGCCCCGGACCCTGCCTTGCTCGTCGCTCAGTGTGGCCCCGGCCACGATCGGCCGGCCGGCCGATACGCGGACCTCAAGACGGGCCTGGGAGAGCGGGTGGTTCTGCCCCCGGACCAGCTCGGCCGTCATCGCCTTGTCCCCCCGTGTCGCTTCGTGTGCCGGGCGCCGCGCTGCCTACAGGTGCGGCAGGATCGCGGGCATCAGGTCCTGGAAGGTACGGCCGTTGGCCGGTGTGCCCAGGGCCGTCATCTGCCAGCCAGGGCCCGCACGGTGCACCTTCGCCATGATCTGCGCCGTGTACTGGCCGCCGCCCGCGAGCGTGTAGCGGGCGAGCTCCTGGCCGTTGGTCTCGTCGACCAGACGGCAGAACGCGTTCTGCACTTCCTGGAACGTCTGGCCCGTGAAGGAGTTGACGGTGAAGATGATCTGGTCGATGTGGACCGGGACGCGCTGGAGGTCGACGAGGATCGCCTCGTCGTCACCACCCTGGCCCACGCCACCGACCAGGTTGTCACCGGTGTGTCGCACGGATCCGTCGTCGCTGACGAGGTGACGGAAGAACACCACGTCGACGGGCTGCTTGTCCGCGAACAGCACGGCGGACGCGTCGAGGTCGATCTCCCGGGTGCGCGAGCCGAACAGGCCGCGCCGGGGAGCCGCCTGCCAGCCGAGCCCCATGCGCACCGCGGTCAGGGTGCCCCCGTCGTTCTTCTGCAGACTGATGGCCTGACCCTTGGTCATGTTGACCGTCACGCGCTGTTCCCCTCTCGAGCTGTCCCCTGTTGCCGCGGAGTCCGCGGATGTCCAGCACCCTACGCAGCGCCGACGACCGTGCCGAACCCTGGGGCGCGCTTTGTGTCGGTGTTGCAACACAGCGCGTATCCGCCGAGGTCCGGCACGGTGGGCGGGGGCCTCAGGCCAGGCCCGCCTCCTTCATCTGGCGCAGCTCCTTCTTCATCTCCGACACCTCGTCGCGCAGCCGTGCCGCGATCTCGAACTGGAGGTCGGCCGCGGCGGCCCGCATCCGCTCCGTCATCTCCTCGATCTGCTCGGTGAGTTCGGCCGCGGGGCGGTCCGTCGGCACCGTCTCCTTGGCCTTGCCCTTGGCGGACTTGGCCGCCTTGCCGCCGAGCGAGGGCACGGGGGCCTTGGCTCCCTTGCCGTCCTTGCCCTTGCGGTATCCGGAGCCGAGCAACTGCTCCGTGTCGATGTCCTCGCGGGCGATCTGGGCCACGATGTCGTTGATCTTCTTGCGGAGGGGCTGCGGGTCGATGCCCCTCTCCTCGTTGTAGGCGACCTGCTTCTCCCGGCGGCGGTTGGTCTCCTCGATGGCCTTCTCCATCGCCGGGGTGATCCGGTCGGCGTACATGTGGACCTGGCCGGAGACATTGCGCGCCGCGCGGCCGATGGTCTGGATCAGCGACGTACCCGAACGCAGGAAGCCCTCCTTGTCGGCGTCGAGGATCGACACCAGGGAGACCTCGGGCAGGTCGAGCCCCTCGCGCAGCAGGTTGATGCCGACCAGGACGTCGAACTCGCCCGAGCGCAGCTCGCGCAGCAGCTCGACGCGGCGCAGGGTGTCGACGTCGCTGTGCAGATAGCGCACCTGGATGCCGAGCTCCAGGAAGTAGTCGGTGAGGTCCTCGGCCATCTTCTTGGTGAGCGTGGTGACCAGGACGCGCTCGTCCTTCTCGGTGCGCTTGCGGATCTCGTGCACCAGGTCGTCGATCTGGCCCTCGGTGGGCTTGACCACGACCTCGGGGTCGATCAGGCCGGTGGGGCGAATGATCTGCTCGACGAAGCCGTCACCCCGCGAGAGTTCGTACTTCCCCGGGGTCGCCGACAGATAGACGGTCTGCCCGATGCGCTGCTGGAACTCCTCCCACTTCAGGGGACGGTTGTCCAGGGCGGAGGGCAGCCGGAAGCCGTGGTCGACGAGGGTGCGCTTGCGGGAGGCGTCGCCCTCGTACATGGCACCGATCTGCGGGACCGTGACGTGCGACTCGTCGAGGACGAGCAGGAAGTCGTCCGGGAAGTAGTCGATCAGCGTGTTCGGCGGGGAGCCGGGTTCGCGGCCGTCGAAGTGCATCGAGTAGTTCTCGACGCCGGAGCAGGAGCCGATCTGGCGGAGCATCTCCAGGTCGTACGTCGTACGCATGCGCAGGCGCTGGGCCTCCAGGAGCTTGCCCTGCTTCTCCAGCTCGGCCAGGCGCTCCCCCAGTTCCTTCTCGATGTCGTTGACCGCGCGCTCCATGCGCTCGGGTCCGGCCACGTAGTGGGACGCCGGGAAGACGTAGACCTGGTTGTCGTCGCTGATGACCTCACCGGTGAGCGGGTGCAGCGTGGAGAGTGCCTCGATCTCGTCGCCGAACATCTCGATGCGGACGGCGAGCTCCTCGTAGACCGGGAAGATCTCGATGGTGTCGCCGCGGACCCGGAAGGTGCCGCGGGCGAACGCCACGTCGTTGCGCGTGTACTGGATGTCGACGAAGCGGCGCAGCAGGTCGTCGCGGTCGATCTCGTCGCCGACCTTGAGGCTGACCATCCGGTCGACGTACTCCTGCGGCGTGCCGAGGCCGTAGATGCAGGAGACCGAGGCGACCACCACGACGTCGCGGCGGGTGAGCAGCGAGTTGGTCGCGGAGTGGCGCAGGCGCTCGACCTCCTCGTTGATCGAGGAGTCCTTCTCGATGTAGGTGTCCGACTGCGGGACGTAGGCCTCGGGCTGGTAGTAGTCGTAGTACGAGACGAAGTACTCGACCGCGTTGTTCGGCAGCAGCTCGCGGAACTCGTTGGCCAGCTGTGCGGCCAGCGTCTTGTTCGGTGCCATGACGAGCGTGGGGCGCTGGAGCTTCTCGATCATCCACGCGGTGGTGGCGGACTTGCCGGTGCCGGTCGCGCCCAGCAGGACGACATCCTTCTCACCCGCGCGGATGCGCTTTTCCAGGTCGGCGATGGCCGCCGGCTGGTCACCGCTCGGCTGGTAGGGGCTGACGACCTCGAAGGGCGCCACCGAACGTTCGATCTTTGATACGGGCCGCATGGGTTCCACCGTACGACCCCGCACTGACAACGGGCCCGGATCACCGGTTCTGGGGGGCGCGTGAGCTGCGATGGCCGCGCTCCCGGCCGGCGCGCGGCAGGGGGCGGCGGCCGACGTACTGGACCGTGGAGTGGGCCGGGACGCCGGGCCGGTGCTCCGTGGGCCTCCAGTCGGGCTTGCCCATGACCATCAGCGGGTCGAACATCACGACGACGCCCGCCAGACACAGGAAGACCAGCGGGCCGATCATCATGGGCGCGAGCAGGGCGGCGGCCGAGTCGCCGCCGGGACTGTTGGTCGTGCCGTGGAGATGGACGCTGAGGGCGGCCATGCCCGTGTAGTGCATACCGCTGACGGCCAGTCCCATGACGAGGCTGGCGCCCACGCTCCAGAGGAATCCCCGGACCTGCCCCGCCGCCCACAGAGCGGCGGTGGCGGCGACGACGGCTATGACCACCGAGGCGGAGACGGTGAGGGTGTTGTACTCGAGGTTCCCGTTGAGGCGCATGCCGGCCATGCCCAGATAGTGCATCGAGGCGACTCCCAGACCGGTGATGGTGCCCCCGGTGAAGAGCGCGGTTCCGGTGGCGCCCCGGTAACCCACGATGAAGATCCCGATGCCGACCATCACGACCGCCACGCCCAGGCTCGCGAACGTCGTCGGCTTGTCGTAGTGGATCGGGGTCTCCTTTACGGTGAACCCCATCATGGCTATGAAATGCATGGTCCATATGCCCGAGGCGATCGCCACCGAGCCGAGCGCGAGCCAGCCGGCCCGCCAGGAGCGGGCGACGAGCATCGATCTGGTGGTGCAGCGCAGGCCGAGCGCTCCGCCCAGGCAGGCCATGAGGTACGCCACCAGCGGTGTGACGAGTCCGTAACTGAAGCCGTCGACCGTGCCCTGCATGCGCGGCTGCCCTTCCCGCCCTTTTACACCAGAAATTCCCGGAAATGCCCCCACCCTCGGGACCGAAACCACGGCCAGGGTCGAGGCAGAGAGTATGACTCCCACCTGAATGGTCGAACGATTTTCCGGCAAAGAATCACGACCTCGCCGCACCTGTGTGATGCCGGTGAGCGGACTTGGTCAACTCCATTCAATCCGTGTCCATCCGGTACCCCTCCGTCGTTGACTCTCTGCTGTCACTCTTGATCTGTCTGTGATCGCTCGACGCGAGGAGTACGTATGCACGCGCGCGTTGCCGCCGCCACGACCGCCGCGTTTATCGGGGGAACCATCCTGATACTGCCCACCTCCCACGCACAGGCCGGCTCCCTGCGCAGAGCTCCGTTGGTCGTCTCGCACCGCGGAGCGTCCGCCTACGCGCCCGAGAACACCCTCGCCTCCATCGACAAGGCGGCCGCGATGGGCTTCGGCTGGGTCGAGAACGACGTCCAGCGCACCAAGGACGGCGAGCTCGTCGTGCTCCACGACGCAAGCCTGGCGCGTACGACCGACGTCAAGAAGGTCTATCCGCACCGGGCTCCCTGGAAGGTCAAGGACTTCACCGCGGCTGAGGTCGCGCGCCTGGACGCGGGGAGCTGGTTCGGTCCCCGGTACGCGGGCACCCGTGTGCCGACACTGAAGCAGTACATGCACCGCGTCTCGCACAATCACCAGAAGCTCGTGCTGGAGATCAAGAACCCCGAGCTCTATCCGGGTATCGAGCGGCAGACCCTCAAGGTCCTGAGCAACGAAGGCTGGCTGGATCCGGACCATCTCAGGAACCGGCTGGTCGTCCAGAGTTTCAGCGAGCACAGCGTGCGGACGGTCCACGAACTGCGTCCCGGGATCACCACGGCCTTCCTGGGCCAGCCGTCGGTCGCGCGCCTGCACGAGTACGCGCGGTTCGCCGATCTGATCAACCCGGACCACGCCTCCCTCTCGGCCGGCTATGTCTCCGCGGTCCACTCGTTCGTCGGACCGCACAACCGGCCGATGGAGGTCTTCACCTGGACCATCGACGACGCGAACACCGCACGGCGCCTGGCGGGCTACGGCGTGGACGGCGTGATCACGAACAAGCCCGACGTGATCCGGAGCGCTCTGCAACAGACCTGATCGGCTGTCGGCGGGTCTCTCGCCCGCGGCACGGACGCCGTGCGGCGTCCGTGCCGCGGGCATTGTCAGTGGCGGATCGTACGGTGGATCGCATGAACAGCGATGGGCAGGACGAACAGCGGGTGGTGTGGGCCGTCGTCGGCACGGACATCGGTCCGCTGCTGCTGGCGGCGACACCGGACGGCCTGGTGAACGTGGTCTTCCACGCCACGGACGCGGTGCGCGACAAGGCGCTCGAGCGGCTCGCCGCGCGTCTGGGCACCCAGCCGGTCGAGGCACCCGGGTCACCGCTCCTTGCCGAGTCGATACGCCAGGTCACGGCGTACTTCGCGGGCGAGCGGCGGGACTTCGAGCTGCCGCTGGACTGGTCGCTGATCTCCGGGTTCAACCGTCAGGTGCTGCGCGAGCTTGCCGCGGGAGTTCCGTACGGCGGGGTCGTGGGCTATGGCGATCTGGCCCGGCGGGTCGGCCAGCCGGGCGCGGCACAGGCCGTGGGCGTGGCCATGGGCTCGAACCCGCTGCCGGTCGTCGTGCCGTGCCACCGGGTGGTGGAGAGCGACGGCGGCATCGGGGGGTTCGGGGGCGGCCTGGAGACCAAGCGGAGGCTGCTGGCGCTGGAAGGGGTACTGCCGGAGCCGTTGTTCTGACGGGCGCGGCCGGCGGCCGGCGGCGCTCATGGCTCGCGACAACCCTTGTTCATGTGGGGCGCGGGCTGGAAACTGCGCCGGTGACCCGAGCCGATTCCAGCGCGTCCGAGTGTTCGCCGTGACCTCCGTCGAGCGGCAGCTCGCCGCGCCCGTGGACGCCGAGGAGATACCGGCGCTGCGGCGCCGCATCACCGCCGTACTCATCGCCGGTCAGATCCTCGGCGGGCTCGGCGTCGCCACCGGCATCGCGCTCGCCACCGTGCTGGCCAAGCAGGTCAGTGGCACCGAGTCGCTCTCCGGGCTCGCACCCACCGCGACGGTCACCGGCACGGCGGTGCTCTCCGTGCCGCTGGCCGCGCTGATGACCGCGCGGGGGCGCCGCCCGGGTCTGGTGCTGGCCTACCTCATCGGGGCGTCGGGAGCGGGCGTCGTCGTGGTCGCCGCGTGTATGGGGAGCTTTCCGCTGCTGCTGCTCGGCATGGCGGGCTTCGGCGCGGCCTCGTCGGCGAACCTCCAGGCGCGGTTCGCGGCCGCCGATCTGGCCGAGCCGCAGCGGCGTGCCCGGGCCATCTCGAACGTGGTGTGGGCGACCACGATCGGAGCGGTGCTGGGGCCCAACATCGCCGCGCCCGCCGGACGCAGCGTCTCCGGGCTCGGGATACCCGAGGCGGCGGGGCCGTTCCTCTGGGCGGCCGGGGTCTTCCTCCTGTCCGCGCTGCTTGTGGCCGTGCTGCTGCGGCCCGATCCCCTGCTGACCGCCCGGGCGCTGGCACCCGTCGAGGAGCAGTCGGCTCAGGCGCGTTCCATCCGCGCCGGTTTCGCCGCGGTCGCCGCCTCGCCGCGGGCCAGGCTGGCGCTCGTGACCGTGGCCGTCTCGCACACCGCGATGGTCTCGATCATGTCGATGACCCCTGTCGACCTCGGACACCACGGGGCGAGCATCGATCTGATCGGGCTGGTGATCAGTGGCCACATCGCGGGCATGTACGCGTTCTCGCCCCTCATGGGGCGGCTCTCGGACCGGCTCGGACGGCTCTCGGGAATCGGGCTCGCCGTGGGCCTGCTGGCCTGCGCGGCGCTCCTCGCGGGCACGGCGGGCGGCAGTCACGGACAGATCGCCGCGGGGCTCTTCGTCCTGGGCCTTGGCTGGTCGTCCGGGCTCGTGTCCGGCTCGGCGCTCCTGACGGACTCGGTGCCCCAGGCCGCGCGGGCCGCCGCCCAGGGGGTGTCCGACCTGACCATGAACACGGCGGCCGGCCTCGGTGGGGCGACCGCCGGTCTCGTCGTCGCACAGGCGAGCTACGGGTGGCTGAACCTCCTCGCCGCGTGCCTGCTGGTGCCGCTGGGCGGGCTGGCGCTGTTCACGCGGCGCCGAGGCCGAAGCCGCCGGTGAGCGCCGAAGGGGCTCAGAGGCTGCTTCAGAGGCTGATGTGGTACGCCTTGCGGAGCGTCTCGTGCACGGTCCACGTCGTACGGTCGCCCTCGCGCAGCACGGCCGCGTCGCCCGGGCCCACCTCGATCACGTCACCGCCCTCGACCTCGATCGTGGCACGGCCACTGACGACGACGAAGAGTTCGTCGGCCTCGGTGTCCGTCACCACGCCGGGCGTGATCTGCCAGATGCCGCGCAGTTGCTTGCCGTCGGCCGACTCCCACAGCACCTTGCCGCTCACCACCGGATCACCGGAGACGACCTGAGCCGGGTCCAGGGGCTCCGGTTCCAGCTCGGCGTCGGGGATGTGCACGGCGAAGGACGGGGTGGCCTGCGTGTTCGTGGTCATGAGCGGTCACCTTAAGGGCATGCGGGAAAACCTCACGCGGAGGGTGGTCCGAAGGCCCGGAACCTAGTCGTAGTGGCGTGCCTCGAACACGTTTCCGTCCGGGTCCTGGAAGTAGAAGCTGCGCTTGGCCATGCCACGGGCGCCGAAGGAGTCGTACGAGAAGCCCGAGAGGGGAACGGACCGTTCCTCCAGACGTGTGCGCAGCGCGTCGAAATCGGCCTCCTGGAGAGACAGGCATACGTGGTTGACCGGGTGCCCCGCGCTGTCAGCGGCGCCCGGGATCATGTTCATGTACGCGGCCATGGGGAGGGCCATGAGGTCGAAAATGGTCTCTCCATTGAGGCGCACGGAGGGAAACGGCGCCTTGCCCTCCGCGTATTCGGCGACCCTCACGGGTTCCAGGCCGACCGACTTCTCGTAGAAGTCGGCCGAGGCGACCGGATCGCGCACCCACAGGACGACATGGTCAAGACGTGCCGAGTTGTCCGTCATGCCCCCAGGCTGGTGTCGTACGCCGCAGGTCGCAAGGGTTTGACCGGGCGCGCCGCCCGCCAGAGATGAGGAAAGGCGACAGACAGGAGGCAGGCACGTGATCGTGGTGTCCGAAGAGGTGCGGGAGGCGCTCGACGCGCGCCGGCCGGTGGTGGCCCTGGAGTCGACGATCATCGCGCACGGACTGCCCCGCCCGCGCAATCTGCAGGTCGCGCTGGAGCTGGAGGACGTCGTACGACGGGAGGGCGCCGTACCGGCGACGATCGCCGTGCTGGACGGGCGGCCCCATGTCGGACTGGACAAGGAGCAGCTGGAGCGGGTCGCCAACGAGGACGGGATCCGCAAGCTGGGGCACCGCGATCTGCCGCTCGCGGTGGCGGCGGGCGCGAGCGGCGCGACGACCGTGTCCGCGACGGCGCTGCTGGCCGCTCTCGCGGGCGTCCGCGTGTTCGCGACGGGCGGCCTCGGCGGGGTGCACCGGGAATGGACGGTGACGCAGGACGAGTCGGCGGACCTGGGCCTGCTGGCGCGGACCCGGATCACGGTGGTGTGCGCGGGCGTCAAGTCGATCCTGGACGTGCCGGCGACGCTGCAGCGCCTGGAGACACTGGGCGTCGCGGTGGCCGGGTACGGTACCGGCCGCTTCCCGGGCTTCTATCTGTCCGACTCGGGACATCCCGTGGACTGGACGCTGGACTCCCCCGGGCAGGTGGCGGACGTCATGCGCGCGCAGGACGCGCTGGGCGGCCCGGAGTCGGCGCTCATCGTGGCGAACCCGGTCCCCGAGGAGGAGCAGCTCGATCCCGCGCTCCACGCGCGCGTGCTCACCGAGGCGTTGCGGGCGTGCGAGGCGGAGGGCGTGAGCGGGCAGGCCGTGACGCCGTTCCTGCTCGACCATCTGGTGCGGCACACCGACGGCGCCTCGCTGAGCGCCAATCTGGCGGCGGTGCGCGGCAACGTACGACTCGCGGGACGGATCGCGGCGGCCTGGGCCGGGGCGTGAACGGGACGGATCGCGACGGCGGTCCGGGCCCGGGCGCGAACCGGGCGGCCCGGGGCGGTGCCGGGCGGGACGTGGGCCCGGCGACGGGGGCGTTGCTCGTCGTCGGTGACGTGGTCACGGACATCGTCGCCCGGCACCATGGGCCGCTCGCGGCGGGCACCGACACGGCCGCCGCGATCCGGACCCTGCCGGGCGGGGCCGGCGCCAACGTCGCTTGCTGGGCCGCGCGTTGGGGCCGCGCGGAGGTGCGGCTGCTGGGCCGGGTGGGGGCGGATGCCGCCGCTTGGCACGAGCGCGAGCTGGTGGCCTGCGGCGTACGCCCCCTCCTCGTCGTCGATCCGCAGGCGCCGACGGGGACGGTGATCTGCCTGGTGGACCAGGGTGCCTCGGCCGAGCGGACGTTCCTCACCGACAGCGGGGCCTCCCTGCGGCTCGACCCCGACGACTGGTCGCCCGCCCTGCTCGACGGTGTCGCGCGGCTGCATCTGTCGGGCTATCTGTTCTTCTCCGAACCGAGCCGGGCGCTGGTGTCGGTGGCTCTGGAGTCGGCACGCGCGCGTGGGATCCCGGTCAGCCTGGACCCCGCGTCGGCGGGGTTCCTCACGGAACTGGGCGCGGACCGATTTCTCGCGCTCGCCGAGGGCGTCGACCTGCTGCTGCCCAGTCGCGACGAGGCGTTCCTGCTGACGGGACTGCCCGATCCGGTGGACGCGGCGGCCAAGTTGAGCCGCCACGTCCCCCTGGTCGTCGCGAAGCAGGGTCCCGACGGGGCCCTGGTGGCCCGCTCGGGCGCCGTACGGGCCCACGTCCCCGCGGTGCCCGCGGACCCTCGCGACACCACGGGCGCCGGCGACGCCTTCACCGGAGCGTTCCTCGCCGCCCTTCTCGCGGGCGCCGAGCCCGAGGCGGCGGCGGTGGAGGGGTGCAGGGCGGGGGCGATGGCGGTGGAGCGGGTCGGGGGCAGGCCCGAGGGGGCGCGGGTCCGGTAGTGGCGCTACTTGCGTCCCCAGGCCGAGATCATCGGTGCGGTCGCCAGGTCCATGGAGCCGGAGGCCACGTTGGCCAGGTGACGGTCGATGTCCTCGTCGGTGGCGATTCCCGCCGTGACGAGCTGGTCGCGGATCTGACGGACCGTCGCGGACTCGAGGTCCACGCAGGCGGTCGAGGTGACGGGGAAGTACGCGTCGGCCTCCACCTCGCGCAGTCCCGCTTCCCGCAGCAGGCGAGGGAGTTTGCGGCCGTAGGAAAGGTCGGCGCCGCGCTCGGCGAGCAGCTTGCGGAAACCGTGCCTCAGCCGGTTCGCGAGCTGTTGCTCGGGGCCGTGCTCATCGGGGCAGAGCAGCGGTTGCAGCGCGGGATCGGCGTCCTCGATGAGAAGCCGCCCGCCGGGCCGCAGTGCCTTGACCATCGACCGCAACGCCCGCTCCCGGTCCGGCACATGGACCAGCACGAGCCGTGCGTGCACGAGGTCGAAGCCCTCCCCCGGCGGTTCCTCGGCGCCCACGTCGTGCACCCGGATCTCGACCGGCGGGCGGGCCGCGGAGGCCGCCCACGACGTGTCGATGTCGGTCGCGACGACCCGCCCGGTCGGGCCGACCTTCTTGGCGAGCCAGGACACCACGGACGTGCCACCCGCGCCGACCTCCCAGCAGCGCCAGCCGGAACCGATGCCGAAGCGCTCCATGTGCCGGAAGGTGGTGGGGTCGAAGAGAGTGGCGAAGGCGTCGAAGCGCTGCCCCGCCTCGGTCTGCCGGTTGTCGAGGAGATAGCCGTCGGTTTGCGTCATACGGCGATCATCCCAGTTGACCCGCTTGTCCGGAATCGCCGACGCTCCCGTTCTCCCCTCCCGTGCGTCACCGCGGGCACCGCCCGCCTCTGACGCTCGAACAGCAACGCTGCCGGCCTGGTCCGATGCCGCCCGGCACCACTGAAACGAAGTGGAATATTCCGTTCCCACAGGCTTTCCCGGCGAGCGAAGGGGACTGGCAGACTTGCACGCCAGGGCGCGAAGTGCGGCGCGGGGAGATCCACGCAAGGAGTTCCGGATGTCCATGGCAGGGAATCTGCGGAAGGTCACGAGCCTCGGCAAGGTCGGTGGGCTCCGCAAGGTGGCGCGGCTGGCCCGGCGGCGTACCCGTGTCGACCTGAGTCACCACGCCCGGTCCCCGCTGGGCACGGCGGTGGTGAACTGCGTGGCGTATCAGGACGGCGCCAGGGTCCCGGGCGGACGCGATCTCGTCGAGACCGTGGAGCGGATCCGCAAGAGCGACGAGGGTTTCGTCTGGCTCGGACTGCACGAGCCCACGGACCAGGAGTTCGCCGGCATAGCCGACCTCTTCGACCTGCACCCACTGGCCGTCGAGGACGCGGTGGAGGCCCATCAGCGGCCGAAGCTGGAGCGGTACGGCGACACGCTCTTCGCGGTGTTCAAAACGGTCTGCTACGTCGAGCACCAGGAGCTGACGGCGACCAGTGAGGTGGTGAACACCGGCGAGATCATGGTCTTCGTCGGGTCCGACTTCGTCATCACCGTGCGGCACGGACGGCACGGGTCGCTGGGGCCGCTGCGCGAGGAGCTGGAGGCGGACACCCGTCAACTCGCCAAGGGCCCGGCCGCGGTGCTGCACGCGATCGCCGACCATGTGGTCGACGACTACGTGCATGTCACGGACTCGGTCCAGGAGGACATCGACCAGGTCGAGGCCGATGTGTTCGCCGAGAACGGCGCGCGGGCGGACGCGGGCCGCATCTACCAGCTCAAGCGCGAACTCCTGGAACTGAAGCGGGCGGTGGTGCCACTCGCCCGCCCCGTCCAGGAGCTCGCCACCCGGCCGATACGGGTGATCGCCCCGGAGATACAGGCGTACTTCCGGGACGTCTCCGACCATCTGCTGCGGGTCACCGAGCAGATCGCCGCCTTCGACGAACTGCTCAACTCGATCCTGCAGGCGCACCTCGCGCAGGTGACGGTGGCGCAGAACGAGGACATGCGGAAGATCACGGCATGGGCGGCGGTCATCGCCGTACCGACGATGGTCTGCGGGCTCTACGGCATGAACTTCGACCACATGCCGGAACTGCACTGGCGGTTCGGTTACCCGATAGTCATCGGCGTGATCACCCTCGCCTGCCTCGTCCTGTACCGGGGGTTCCGGCGCAACGGCTGGCTGTGAGAGTGGTGAGCCGCCCCTCGCCCGGCACGGCCGGCCGGGCGGGAGTGCGCGCTCATGACCCTCCCGGTCGGGAGAGTCCGCGCGGTCAGCGCATCGCGCTCCTCGCGTAGACGCTCTCGACCCACGCGGCAAGCTGTTCGTCCGTCAGATGCTGGGCCAGGTCGGCCTCGCTGATCATGCCGACGAGTCGTTTGTTCTCGATCACGGGAAGCCGGCGGATCTGGTGCCCCTTCATCTCCTGGAGCACCTCGCCGACGTCGGCGCCCGACTCGATCCAGCGCGGGGTGCCCTGGGCCATCTCGCCTGCGGTGACCTGGGCCGGGTCGTGGCCCATGGCGACACAACCGACGACGATGTCGCGGTCGGTGAGGATGCCGCAGAGCCGTTCGTTCTCGTCACTGATGGGCAGCGCGCCCACGTTGAGCTCACGCATCAGCTGGGCTGCGCGGTCCAGGGTCTCGTGAGCGGGGATCCACTGGGCACCACGGTGCATGATGTCTCCGGCGGTGGTCATGAAGTACCTCCCGGTGCCGGACGGCCGGCGCGGCGCGGAACACACCGCTAGTCCCGGCGCCCTACATTCTCGCCGTGTCCCCAGGCACGCGCACCCGGAAGTCCGGGATGCGCCTTCGTGGCCGCCGCTCAGCCGTTCCAGGCGGGGTGGCGCGGATCGTCGGCGCGGACCAGGACGTCGGCCGTGGCGCCCGGGTCCACTTCCGTCTCGTAGCGCTCGAAGGCAGGCAGGGTCCAGTGCTCGGGTTCCGGAGTACGGCGACGAAGGGCGCCCGGGGAGAGGAGGACGTGGACGCTCAGGTCGAACGGGAACCAGTGCCGAAGCAGGAAGGGGCCGTGGAGCAACAGCACCCCGCCGGGCGGGAGCTGGACATAGGGGCTGCGGGTGGCGCGGTCGGTGACCGGGTCCCAGAGGTCGGGCAGGACGCGGCCGTCGCCGCCGGGGTCGAGCGGGCCGAAGACCTCGCGCCACAGGGCGCCGGTGTCGACCCAGCCGTTGTAGTACGCCTCGGCGTCCTCGTGACCGTATTCGAGCCGGAGTGACGCGGGGCGCAGGAAGCCCTCCGTGCCGACGACGAGCGAGGACCGGCCGCGTATGCGCAGCGCCTCACTGACGCGCTGGGCGAGGTCACCGGGGTGGGCGGCGGGGGCTCCGTCGAACGCGATCCGCGGCCACGGACTGCCGTCGTCCGGTTTCAGGTCCAGCAGGCGCTCGGCGAGGAGGTCGCCGAGCCGTTCCCAGGTGATCGCTTCGAGTCGCACAGGCCCATGATGCCGCGATCACGCCTCGCTCTCGTGGGCGCGACGAGCGGCGAGGGCGGACAGCGCGAGCGGACGGAGGCTGCGCGCGGCCCCGGGCGTGGGCCACGACCGGGGAGGGACACGTCGAGGCGGGCGGATGTGGCCGGGACGCGTCGCACCGAAGAGGAGGGCCGTGGCCAGGGGGAGGCGCATCGTGGAAGGGGCCGTGGCCAGGGGGAGGCGCATCGTGGAAGGGGCCGTGGGCTGGAGGGGCCGCGCCGGGAAAGGGGCCGCGGGCCGGAGGGGCCGCGTCGATCAAGGGACGAGGCCGAGAACAAGGCGGGGCTCGAGGAGGACGCGGGAGGCGAGGAGAAGGTGGTACGGAGAAGGGGGCGGCCTCGCGTGGGGAGCCGCCCCGGACAGGGGAATGAACGACCTATGGCACCGATCGCAACTCCCCCGCCCCGTGGCGGACTTCTCGTCATCCAGCCGCTGAAGCAGCGCCGCTGTGTCGAGTGCCGGAGTGGACCGTTGGCGCTGCTGGTGCTGGAGGAGGGGGAGTCACGCTGTCTGGACTGCGCGGATCTGGGACACCTGGTGTTCCTGCCGCGGGGCGACACCGCGCTGACGCGCCGGTCGCGGGAGGGCAGCGCGCTGTCGGCGGTGGTGGTGCGCTACAACCGGCGGCGGAGCCGGTACGAGCGGCAGGGCGTCCTCGTCGAGGAGGCGGCGCTCGCCCGGGCCGAGGAGCGGTGCCTGGCGGACGCGGAGGCGCGACGGCGGCGCCGGGCGCGGGACGCGCGGCGGCGGGAGGCGGAGGACCTGCGGTTCACGGAGGCGTTCGCACGGGAGATACGCGGTCTTTTTCCCGGCTGTCCCGCCGACCGGGCGCACGCGATCGCCGCGCACGCCTCGGTGCGCGGGAGCGGGCGGGTGGGGCGCAGTGCCGCGGGCCGTGCGCTGTCGGAGGCCGCGGTGACGGCTGCGGTCCGTGCCGCCGTACGGCACATGGACACTCCGTACGACCAGTTGCTGATGAGTGGCGTGCCGCGGCACGAGGCGCGCCGGCGGATCGCGGCCGCGGTGGAGGCGCGGCTCGAGGGGTGGCAGGACGAGCTCGCGGCACGCGCGTGACGGCGTGCACCCGGCGACGGCGTGCCATCCGGCGAAGACGTGCCACCCGCGAAGGCGCGCCACGCGGCGAAGACGTGCCACCCGTTCTGGACGTTCGCGCATGCCTCCGCGTCCCTCGGCCATGGTCACCGTGACAGTAAGGGATTTCACTTGTGGTGACGGTGGGTGCCGTGCAGGATCTCGGAATCTCAGGATCTTGGAATTCGGCTTCGGGGAGCTACGCGGGGGTTGTCATGATCGATGGACCGTATTTCGTGCTGACCGTGCTGGGGGTGCTCGGCTGCGGGCTGGTGGCCGGGGTGTTCTGCGGGTTCTCGACGTTCGTGATGCGGGGGCTCGCCGAGTTGCCGCCCGCGCAGGGCGTGGCGGCGATGAACGCGATCAACGTGGCCGCGGTGCGCCCGGCGTTCATGCTCGTGTTCGTCGGGTCGGCGGGGCTGTGTGCCGTGCTCGCCGTGGTCACCTTCGTGCTGCTGCCCGACGAGGGGACGGTGGAGCTGTTGCTGGGCAGCGCGCTGTATCTGTTCGGGACGTTCGGGGTGACGGTCGTCGCGAATGTCCCGCGCAACGACGCGCTGCTGAAGCTGGCCCCGGGTACGCCGGAGGCCGCCGTGTACTGGCGTTCGTATGTGCGCGAGTGGACGATGTGGAACCACATCCGCGCGGTCGCGTCGGCCGCCGCGGCGGTCTCGTACACGCTGGCCCTCACCTGAGGCCGGCGGCACCCGGGAACGGGGCCCGCAGCTGAGCGGCAGGGTACTCGGAGGCGACGTATCGTGGCGGGAAAGGAGTGCCGCTCAGGGCCGTGGGTCGAAGGCGTTCGATGGTCGCGCGGCCCCGTACCGGTACGCGTACATGAGGGAGACGGCCATGGCCGATCCCAAGGGATTCATGACCACTCCGCGCGAGGAGTATCCCCGTCGGCCCGTCGAGGAACGGGTGCGGGACTGGAACGAGGTGTACGTCCCCGGTGCGCTGCTGCCGATCATCAGCAGGCAGGCCGACCGCTGTATGGACTGCGGCATCCCGTTCTGCCACGACGCCTGCCCGCTGGGCAATCTGATTCCCGAGTGGAACGACCTCGTCTCGCGCGAGGACTGGCGGGCGGCGAGCGACCGGTTGCACGCGACGAACAACTTTCCCGAGTTCACCGGCCGGCTGTGCCCCGCGCCCTGCGAGGCGGGCTGTGTGCTCGCGATCAACCAGCCCGCGGTGACCATCAAGAACGTCGAGGTCGCCATCGCCGACCGCGCCTGGGCGGACGGTTTCACGCCGCCGCGTCCACCGGACCGGCTCTCGGGCCGTACGGTCGCGGTGATCGGGTCGGGGCCCGCCGGGCTCGCCGCGGCGCAGCAGCTGACCCGGGCAGGGCACACCGTCGCCGTGTACGAGCGGGCCGACCGGATCGGTGGACTGCTGCGGTACGGGATCCCCGCGTTCAAGATGGAGAAGCGGCATCTGGACCGGCGGCTGGAGCAGATGCGGGCGGAGGGCACGAAGTTCCGGACGTCCACGGCGATCGGGCGGGACCTCGGGGCGGCCGAGCTGCGGGCGCGCTACGACGCCGTCGTGCTCGCGGTGGGTGCCACGGCCTGGCGCGAACTGGACGTTCCGGGGCGGGAGTTGGCCGGCATCCATCAGGCGATGGAGTATCTGCCGTTGGCCGACCGGGTGTGCGAGGGGGATCTGGAGGTCTCGCCCTTGTCCGCGGCCGGGAAACACGTCGTCATCGTCGGCGGCGGTGACACGGGTGCCGACTGTCTGGGGACCGCCGTGCGCGAGGGCGCCGCGTCCGTGACCCAGCTCGACATCTATCCGCAGCCGGAGTCCGAGCGCGACGAGGACGTCGAGCCGTGGCCGACCTACCCGAAGATCTACCGGCTGTCGGCCGCGCACGAGGAGGCCCGCGACCTGGAGACGGCGCCCGCCGCGGACGCTGACGCGCGCCTCTTCGCGGCGTCCACGCTCCACTTCACCGGCGACGCGGACGGGCATGTGCGCTCCCTGCACCTGGTCGAGGTCGACGAGCGGCGCCGCCCGGTCCCCGGCTCCGGGCGGACCCTTCCCGCCGACCTCGTGCTGCTCGCCCTCGGCTTCTCGGGGCCCGACCGGCACGACGGGCTGATCGACCAGCTCGGCCTGGTCCTCGACGCGCGCGGCACGATCACCCGCGACACCGACTTCGCGACCAACGTTCCCAAGGTGTACGTCGCCGGGGACGCGGCCCGCGGGCAGTCGCTCATCGTGTGGGCGATCGCCGAGGGGCGGGCGGTGGCGGCCGCCGTGGACCGCGCGCTGGCCGGGACCTCGCAGCTGCCGGCGCCGATCGGACCGTACGACCGCCCCATGACCGCGTAGGGCCCCGTCGGTCGGTGCGGGAGCCCCCGGGCCCGCGTTGCCGTGCGGGTCAGCGGCGTTCGTCCGTGCCCGCCACCTTCGCCGTGGCCAGCGCGACCCGGTTCCAGGTGTTGATCGTGAGGATGAGGGCCAGGACGTGGGCCAGTTCCTGGTCGTCGAAGTGGGCGGCTGCCTCCGCGTAGACGTCGTCGGGCACGCCCGCGTCGGCGACGCGCGTGACCGCCTCCGTGAGCGCGAGGGCCGCGCGCTCCCTCTCGGTGAAGAAGTGCCGGGCCTCGCGCCACACCGGGACCATGTGCAGACGGTCCTCGCTCTCGCCGGCCTTGCGGGCGTCGTTGGTGTGCATGTGGAGGCAGTACGCGCAGTGGTTGAGGTGGGAGGCGCGGATCTGGATCAGTTCGACGAGGGCCGGGTCGAGCCCGTCGCGGGCCGCCGCGTCGAAGCCGACGAGGGAGCGGAAGACCTTCGGGGCGGACTTCGCGAAGTCGAGGCGAGCGGGAGCGGTGGTCGTCGGGTTCATGATGTCCCTCGCGTTCGTCGTGTTCGCGTTCGTAGCGTTCATGTTCGGCGTGTTCATCGTGTTCGTGTTCGTCGCGTTCGGCGTGTTCGTGTTCGTCGTCATGACCATGAATCTACGGACCTGAAAGACCGGCTGTAGGGTGCATTTTCATGGCGGAATCATGGGTCAATTCTGCGGAGCGGATCGGCGCCGACCTGCATCTGGAGCTGTCCGGGCCGGGCGGGCGGCGGGCCGCGCTGATCCGGGCGCTGCGCGAGGCCGTACGCGAGGGCAGGCTCGCCCCTGGCACCCGGCTGCCGCCGTACCGCTCGCTCGCCGCCGACCTGGGCGTGGCCCGCAACACCGTCGCCGACGCGTACGCCGAACTCGTCGCCGAGGGCTGGCTGACCGCCCGCCAGGGGTCGGGCACCCGCGTCGCCGAGCGCGCCGAACCGCTGGGGGCCCCGGAGCGCGTACCGAAGAAGGCACCTCCACGCGCGCGTGGACCCCGACACGATCTGCGCCAGGGGACACCTGACGCCTCGTCGTTCCCGCGTGCCGCCTGGCTGGCCTCGTACCGGCGGGCGCTCCAGCAGGCGCCCAACGCGGCCTTCGGACCCGGCGATCCCGCGGGCCGCGTGGAACTGCGCGAGGCCCTCACCGAGTACCTGGCACGCGCGCGTGGCGTGCGCACCGAGCCGGGGCGGATCGTGATCTGCTCGGGCTTCGCGCACGCCTTGCGGCTGCTCTTCCCGGGCGTGTTGCGCGGGCCGCTGGCTGTCGAGTCGTACGGCCTCGGCTTCCACCGCGAGCTGCTGGCCGCCGCGTCGGTTCGGACCGTGCCGCTGTCGCTGGACGAGGACGGCGCCCAGGTGGGCGAGTTGGGCCGGGAACGGGCGGTCCTGCTCACGCCGGCGCACCAGTTCCCGACCGGTGGCCCGCTGCACCCGGAGCGGCGGGCTGCCGTCGTCGACTGGGCACGCGCGCGTGGCGGGGTGATTCTGGAGGACGACTACGACGGCGAGTTCCGCTACGACCGCAAGCCCGTCGGCGCCGTGCAGGGACTGGACCCCGAACGGGTCGTCCACATCGGCTCGGTGAGCAAGAGTCTGTCGCCCGCGCTGCGGCTCGGCTGGATGGTCCTGCCGCGCCGGTACGTCGACGCCGTCCTCGCAGTCAAAGGCGAACGGGAGGCGTGGGCGAGCGTCCTGGAGCAGCTGACGCTCGCGGACTTCCTCGCCTCCGGGTCGTACGACCGTCATGTCCGCCGGATGCGGCAGCGGTACCGCGGGCGGCGTGACCGGCTCGTCGCGGCCCTCGCGGAGCGGGCGCCGCACATCGAGGTGACGGGGATCGCGGCCGGGCTGCACGCGGTGCTGCGGTTGCCGCCCGGGACCGAGCGGTCGGCCGTCAAGGCCGCGACCTGGCAGGGTGTCGCGCTCGACGGACTTGCCGGGTTCCGGCATCCGGAGGCGACGATGTCCGCGCCGGACGGGCTGGTGGTGGGTTACGCGACGCCCTCGGAGCATGCGTACGGGGCGGCGTTGGAGGCGTTGTGCGGGGCGCTGCCGCCGGGTCCTTGAGCACCCCTTGGCCGACGCCCCGCCAGGTAGAGCGAAGTTTGCTGTCGTGGTCCTACGGTGTTGTCGTGGCCCCACGGCGTTGTCGTGGTCCTACGGTCTCGGTCTCAGTCTCGGTCTTCCATCGCTGCAAATAATCAATTCAGCACCAATTTATTCAGCACCAATGTCAAGAGAGTTCAGGAAAGAAGGAAGTCGGCCACCCCTTCCTTGGCGCCTTGGATGAACGCGGTCATCTCGCCGGGTGTGTAGATCAGCGCGGGCCCGTCCGGGTCCGCCGACTGACGGACGGCGATACGCCCGTCCGCGAGCTTCATCGCCTCCAGGCAGTTGCCACCGTTTCCGCCGCTCCACGGCTTGTGCCAGCCCTCGCTTCCCAGTTCACGGGCGGGCATCCCGTTGTAGATCGGCTCATTGCAGATCCGCTCATTGCGTATCCGCTGCTTGATGTTGTCCATTCACAACTCCTTGCGGAAATCCCGGAGGATCTCCTTCGTGCGATGTGCCGTGGCGGCCTGAGCCGCCATGCGGTCCATGACCTCGAGGTGGGTCGCCACCTCGGAACGCTCGTCCAGATAGACGGCGCCGGTCAGGTACTCGCTGTAGACCATGTCCGGGAGTTCCGGCATGGCAAAGCGAAAGAGCACGAAGGGCCCGTACGTGCCGGGGTGCGGCCCCGTGGAGAACGGGACGACCTGGAGCGTCACGTTGGGCAGCTTCGTGGCCTCGATCAGCTTGTCGATCTGGGCGCGCATCACCTCGGGGCCGCCGACGGGCCGGCGCAGGGCCGTCTCGTCCATCACGGCCCAGATCCGGGGTGCGCCTTCACGAGTGAGCAGATTCTGGCGTTGCATGCGCAGCGCCACATGGCGCTCGATGTCCTCGGGCCTGGTCTGGCCGATGGCGCCCGACTTCAGGACCCCGCGGGCGTACTCCTCGGTCTGCAGGATTCCGGGCACGAAATGGGGTTCGTACGAACGGATGAGGGTGGCCGCGCCCTCCAGGCTGACGTACATCGAGAACCAGCCCGGCAGGATGTCGTGGAAGCGCTGCCACCAGCCGGGCCGGTTGGCCTCCTCGGCCAGTTGGACGAAGGCCTCGGCCTCCTCGTCCGACACCCCGTACGACTTCAGCAGGAGCTGCAGGTACGGGATTTTGAGGGCGACTTCGGCCATCTCCATCCGGCGGACCGTGGCGGGCGCGACACGCAGGATGCGCGCCGCCTCCTCACGCTTGAGACCCGCGCGTTCTCGCAGGTCCAACAGGCGTCGGCCGAGGACGACCTGGCCGACCGTCGGCGCGGACCGCGGTTCGCTCACGTCCCACCTCCACTGAGTCCCGAACAGCCGCCGTTCCGACGGTCGGATGCCGTGGTGAACGGTCGGGCGCCGTTCTGAACGTTTCTGAACAGGTACTGCGTCCTGACAGACCGGACGGCGCCGTTCGGGGTCCTCTGCCTCTTCTTCGTCGTCTTCGACGATCCCAACTGGCGCCGCTCTGCGTGCTGTTGCCAGCAGTGTGCCACGGCCCTTCTCAGAGTCACACGGCACTCTGCAATTTTCAGAGTGACACTTGCCAAGTGTTCACGGCGGGGAGATAGTGGCAAGCGTGATTCCGTCCGCGCCCTTAGGAACAGACGCCGCCGAGGACCGCTCCGGTCTGCGTGCCGCCGCAGGGGTGCGCCCCGGCGGCGCCGCCGCGCGCCGGTTCCGCTTCGAGCTGGCCGCACACCCGGGTTCCGTGGCTCAGGCCCGGCATCTGACGCGCGCCCGGCTCTCCGGCTGGGCCGTGTCCGACGACACCTGTGACACGGCGGTCCTGGTCGTCTCCGAGCTGGTCACCAACGCCATCGTGCACAGCGCGAGCGCGCGCGTGGTGTGCGAGCTGCACGACAGGGACGACCTGGTGCGGATAGCCGTACGTGACGAGGGATGCGCTCCTGATGAGCCGCACCCCTCGCCGCAGCGTCCCGAGGAGGAACACGGCAGGGGGCTGCTGCTCGTCGCGGCCGTGTGCCGGTCCTGGGGCGCCCAGGACACCGCGCCAGGGCTTCTGGTGTGGGCGGATCTCCCGCGCTCCCCGGCGGCCGACGCCACGGGTGCCGCGGCGGCCCGCTCCGACCTCGGATGGGGCGCGAGGAAGCCCCCGGCCGACGGCCGGGGCACCGGGACGGAAGGGTCCTGGGGAACGGAAGCACCCTCGGCCAGGGAAGGGTCCTGGGGAACGGAAGCACCCTCGGCCAGGGAAGGGTCCTGGGGAACGGAAGCGTCCCCGACGACGGAAGCCTCCTGGCGGGCGGAGGCATCCTGGCGGAGGGAATCCTCCTGGGGTAAGCGGACCATGGGGATCCCCCCGATCGTGCGAAGCCGGGATCGGGGAAGGCTGTGAGGAGTACGTCGGCGACAGGACCCGGTGCTCAGGTCCTGAGCCTGGACACGCTGGTCCGCCTGAAGCGCGAGCAGACGGTGTCCGGGGCGCTGCGACGTCTCCCCGTGCCCGAGGGCATGACGGTACCGCTGGGCTGCGACGCGGTCGCGGTGCCCGCCCGGTTCGGACCGCTGCTGATGATGCGACTGCCCCGGGTGGGCTGTGTGTACGCCGACGGGGCGCACTGGTGGTGGCTCGTGCCCTCCGAGTCCGATGTGGCCCTGGACTGGCCCGCGCCCGCGCATTACGCCGCCGGGGCGGTCGTACCGGACACCCCGCACGCCCCCGGCCTCATCCACAAGCCGGCCGGCACCCTGCCGTACACCCCGCCGATCCCCCTCTATCTGGCCCTGTGCCGCGTCACCGGTACGACACCCGTCTGGTCGCGTCCGATCAGCGCGTGATCCTCCCGTCAGGGGGCTGGCGAGTGTGTCCGAAGTGCGCCGGTCGCCATCCGCACTCCGTCATCACCACGAGTGGAGTGCCGCGTTCCTGGGGAGGGCACCGTTCATCCGTTCCCGGGGAGGCCGATGGTGGGAAAATCCACAGGGAAAGCGCGCAAGAAGAAACGCGACGACGACAAGCCGGCGCCGTCCGCCTCCGAACACCTGCTCTTCGGCGGCCCCCTGCGCTACGACATGGGCTGGTCGCAGCACTCCGAAGCGTTCCTCGAGTTGAACTTCCGCGCGATGGTGACGCGGCTGCCGTCCCTGCTCGCGTCCAGTTTCCGGCTCGCCTGGACCGCGGACCGGCGCGCCGCCCGGATCGTGGTGTCCGCCGAACTGGCCCGGGGCGCGGCGCAGGCGGTGAGCCTGCTGGCCGTCAACATCGTGTTGGGCCGGCTGATGACGAGCGGCTCCGTCGGGAACCGGCTGCACGGCGCGGTCCCGGCGCTGATCACGGTCGCCGCCGTCATGCTGCTCGGCGCGCTGCTGCGGGCGGCCTCGACGTATGCCACCGGGCGCCTGGAACCCAAGGTGGAACGCGTCGCCACCGAGCTGTACCTGGAGCGGGCTGCGGCCGTCGAACTGTCCGCGATCGAGGACGACGCCTTCCACAAGCTGCTGGACACCGCGCAGTACGGTGCCTCCTCGGCCCGCCGCATGATCGCGATCGCCACCCGCGTGGTGAACGCGATGATCTCGCTCATCGCGGCCGCGGGCGTGCTGACCGTGCTGCATCCCGCCCTGCTGCCGCTGCTCGTGACGATGACCCTGCCGAGTGCCTGGAGTTCCCTGACGATCGCCCGGCGCCGCTACGAGTCCTTCCACACCTGGGTGCAGCACGCCCGTGCCGGGCACCTGATCAGCAGTCTGCTCACCGAGCCCGCCGCGGCCCCGGAGATCCGCGTGCACGGCGTCGGCCCGTTCCTGCTGCGTCACTTCCGCTCGATGTCGGAGACCGCCGAGGCGGAGCAGGCCCGCCTGGCCCGTCTCTCCGCCCGCACCGGCCTGGTCGCGGCGGGCTGGACGGGCATCGCCACCGTGGCGACGTACGCGACGCTCGGCGGACTGCTGCTCGCCGGTGCGATGGCACTCTCCGTCGCCGGTACGGCCGTGATCGCGATCCGTACCGGCTCCGCGAGCCTCGACACGCTCGTCCTGGAGGTCAACTCCCTCCATGAGGAGGCCCTGTTCGTGGGCGATCTGCAGCGCCTGTACGTGGAGGCGGCCGAGCGCGCGATCCCGGTGGGCGGCGAGCCGCTCCCCGACGATCCGAGCGAGATCCGCTTCGAGAACGTCACGTTCACCTATCCGGGCGCCGCGACCCGGCCGGCGCTCGCGGACGTCACCCTGCGTCTGCCGCTCGGCAAGATCGTGGCGCTCGTCGGTGAGAACGGCTCGGGCAAGACGACCCTGGTGAAGCTGCTCGCGGGCCTGTACACGCCCGAGCGGGGCCGGATCCTGTGGGACGGCGTCGACGCGGCGACCGCGGACCGGCAGCAACTCGCCGAACGTATCGCGATGGTGGCGCAGGACTTCAAACGCTGGCCGTTCACGGCCCGCGTCAACGTGGCGGTCGGCCGCGCCTCGGCGCCACTGACGGACGAGCGTGTCACCTCGTCGGTGACGGAGGCCGGGGCCGAGGACGTGGTCGCGGACCTGCCGCGCGGCCTGGACACGCTGCTCGCCCGCGGGTTCAGCGGTGGGCACGAGCTGTCGGGCGGGCAGTGGCAGCGGCTGGGCATCGCACGGGCCGCGTACCGCCGTGGTCGCATCCTGATCGTGGACGAGCCGACCGCGGCGCTCGACGCCCGGGCCGAGCTGGAGGTCTTCGACAAGATCAGGGCCCTGGCGGGCAGTGGCCAGACGGTTGTCCTCATCACCCACCGGCTGGCCTCGGTCCGCCACGCCGATCTGGTGCATGTCCTCGAACAGGGTCGCCTGGTGGAGTCCGGCAGTCCGGACGAACTGCTGGCGAAGGGCGGTGTCTACGCCGAGCTGTACTCCTTGCAGGCCGAGCAGTTCACGGCGAAGGTGCCGACGAAGATTCCTACGAAAGCGCCCACGAAAGCGCCCGCTCCGAAAGTGCCCGCTCCGAAGGTGGGCTGACCTCGGCCGGCCTCACTCGACGAGTTCCCCGGCGCGCACGATCACCAGGAACGCGTCCGAGGCGAGGTCCATGACGACCTCGGCGGCCTGTCCCTGAAGACGGCACGCCTGTGCGAACTCCTCGGCGGGCCACGAACCGCGCGGCCCACCGGCGGGAAAGCGCTCCAGCACCATTCGCCCGTTCACCCTGCACCTCCATGTAGCGCCGTACTCATGACGCGTACTCATAGAGTTAAACGCCAAAGGCGGGGTGAAGGGCTCGGTCAGTGACGGTACTGAGACATAGTCAACACTCGTTCACCGCTCTGCTGTGAGGGAACTCTCGGCCTGTGCGCGTTTCATTTCGTGAGTTTTCCCTTCTCGCACTTTCCTGTCATTCCTCGTACTCGTCGTGGTACCGGATCCGCTCGCTGCCCGCCGGCGCCCCCAGTGCCGAGGCGCGTCCCCGGGGCATCTCCCACTCCTCCTGCCTGCCGAGTGCCGTGAGATCCAGCAGGGTCGTCGTCGAGCCGAGCCCGTCGAGGCCGCGCTCGTACGTCGAGTAGGTGTGGAAGACCCGGTCGCGGTCCCGCAGGAAGCAGCTCACGCCCGGCCGCTCACAGGGCTCGTCGTCGACCTCGACGGACACCCTGAAGTCGTAGTTGAAGTCGCTGTCGTACGACGAGTACCAGGGGACCGTCCAGCCCATACGGGCCTTGAAGGGCAGGATCTTCGTGTACGGCGCCCGGGACACGGCGGCGAACTCCGTGCCCCGGGCCCGCAGATGGGCGAGGTGGCCGATCTGGTCGAGGAAGGCCGAGCAGCTGCGGCAGCCCGCGTCCCACTCCGGCGCGAACATGAAGTGGTAGACGACGAGTTGGTGGCGCCCCTCGAAGAGGTCGAGCAGGGCCGCCTTGCCGTCACCGCCCTCGAACACGTACTCCTTGTCGATCTCGACCATCGGCAGCCCGCGCCGCTCCGCGTTGAGCGCGTCGCGCGCGCGGGTCGCCGCCTTCTCCTTGACCAGCAGTTCCTCGCGCGCGGCGCGCCACTCCTCGCTCGAGACGATCTTCGGAAGCGTCATGTGCCCCTCCTACGAGACGATGCCTTCGCAGTGGTGACCGGGCGCGGGAGCGGAACTCATCGGCGGAGCGGAAGATTTCTGGATTCAGTACGTCACCGGAAGCGCGAGCAGGCCGCGGGCGCGCAGGGAG
This sequence comes from Streptomyces sp. RLB3-17, assembly GCF_007113425.2. NCBI lineage: Bacteria > Bacillati > Actinomycetota > Actinomycetes > Kitasatosporales > Streptomycetaceae > Streptomyces > Streptomyces sp. RLB3-17. The sequence continues at coordinate 3,366,695 of NZ_CP041610.2, forward strand.
GGCCGCCAGCGCAGCTCGGCGGGGTCGGTGTCGAGCGCGAGGTCCGGAAGGCGTTCCAGGAGTGCGGAGACGGCGATCTCCGTCTCCAGGCGGGCCAGCGGCGCGCCCACGCAGTAGTGGATGCCACGGCCGAGGGCGAGATGGCCGGAGGCGTCCCGGCCGAGGTCGAGGCGCTCGGGGTCGGGGAAGCGGGCCGGGTCCCGGTTGGCCGCGGCCAGGGACAGCAGGACGGTCTCACCCGCGGGCACGGTGACCGCGCCGATCGTCACGTCCTCCACCGGGAAGCGCCGGATGGCGAGCAGCGCGGGCCCTTCGTGGCGCGCGAACTCCTCGACCGCGTTCGGAAATCGCTCCGGGTTCGCGCGCAGGGCGGCCAGCTGGTCGGGGTGGGTGAGCAGTCCCAGGATGGCGTTGCCGATGAGCTGCACGGTGTTCTCGTAGCCCGCGAAGAGGATGAGGAAGGCGAGCGACATCAGCTCGTCCTCGCTGAGCCGGTCGCCCTCGTCGCGCACCGCGATCAGGTCGGAGAGCAGGTCGTCCGCCGGCTTCTTCCGTTTGTCCGCGAGGAGTTGGGTGAGGAACCCGAGCATGGCCGCGACCGCCTCCTTGGCGGCCCCGGGGCGCGTCGGGTCCGGCGCGACGAGCACGTCGGTCCAGGCCCGGAAGTCCCGGCGGTGCTCCCCCGGAATGCCCAGCAGGTCGCAAATGACGGTGATGGGCAGGGGCGCGGCGTACGCGGTCATCAGGTCGACGCTGCCGTGCGGTCCGAGCGCGTCGAGGAGCCGGTCGGCGGTTTCCCGTACAGGTGTGCGCAGTTGCTCGATGCGGCGCGCTGTGAAGGCGCGGACCACCAGGCGCCGGATGCGGGTGTGGTCGGGCGCCTCCATGTTCAGGAGGTTGGCGTCGAGGGCGGGCGGCAGCGACAGCCCCTGGTAACTACCTGGCAGCGCGTGCTTCTTGTCCATCGAGAGCAGCGGGTTCGCGAGCGCCTCGCGGACGTCCTCGTAGCGGGTGACGAGCCAGGCGGGGTTGCCGTCGGTACCGGCGACGCGGTGTACGGGAGCGGTGTCGCGCAGGCGGTCGTAGACGGCGTACGGGTGGTCGATGAGGCCTTCTGCGGGGTCCATGCCCTCCAGCCTAGGCAGCGTGGATCAGGTGTCGTACTCCTGAATGCGCCTCCCGTGGCCCCGGTCGACGAGCGCGGGCAGCCGCTCCCCCAACTCCGCGACGGTGGCGGGCAGATCGAGTGTCAGCAGCTCACGGTCGCGCATCAGGACACGTCCGTCGACGATCGTCGTCGTCACGTCACCGGAGCGGGCGCTGTGGACGAGGGTGGCGGCGAGATCGTGCACGGGCTGGGTGTGCGGGCCGCTGAGGTCGACGAGGACGATGTCGGCCCGCCGCCCCGGCGCGAGGCTGCCGATCCGCTCGCCCAGGCCGACGGCCCGCGCGCTCTGGAGGGTCGCGTGGTGCAGGGCTTGACGGGACGTCAGCCATCGTGGGTCGCCCTCGGTGGACTTCTGCACGAGTGAGGTGAGCGCCATCGACTCCCACACGTCCAGGGAGTTGTTCGACGCGGCTCCGTCCGTGGCGAGTCCGACGGGGACGCCGATCTCGCGCAGGGCCCGTACCGGGGTCGGGCCCCAGGCGAACTTGAGATAGCCGCGGGGTGCGGTCGCGACGGCCACGGGTCCGCTCGCGGCCGCCAGCACCGGCAGGTCGCGGTCGACGACGCCGGTGCCGTGCGCGATGAGCAGACCGGGTTCGTTGTCGAGGAGCCCGGCGCGCTGGAGGATCTCGATGGGCGTCCGGCCGTACCGGACCAGGCTGGTGTCGGTCTGGCCGCGGCTCTCGGCCGCGTGCAGGTGCACGGGAAGGCCGTGCTCGCGGGCGAGGGCGGCGGTCGCGGCGAGATCGGCGTCGTCCACGGTGTACGGGGCGTGCGGGGCGAGGGCGGTGGTGATACGGCCGCCTGCGGCACCGCGCTGTCGCAGCGCGAAGTCCAGCGACTTCTGGCGGCCTTCGGCGCCCTGCGAGGAGAAGAAGGCCTCGCCGAGGTGCGCACGCAGCCCGCTCTCGCTCACGACGGCGGCGACCGCGTCCATCGAGAAGTAGTGGTCGGCGAAGCAGGTGACGCCCCCGCGGATCATCTCGGCGCAGGCGAGCCTCGCCCCCAACTCCACGTCTTTCTGCGTGAGGTTGGACTCGATGGGCCAGATGAAGTCGTTGAACCACTCCTCGGCGGGCAGGTCCTCGGCGATCCCGCGCAGGGCGACCATCGGGGTGTGCGTATGGCAGTTGATCAGGCCGGGCATCGCCACCTGGCCTCGCGCGTCGATGCGCAGGGCCGCGTCCGGAAGGCGCGCCTCGCGCGTGACCGCCTCGATGACCCCACCCCGTACGACGATCGAGGCGTCCTCGACGAACGCGATCTCCTCGTGCTCGTCGTGCACGAGCGCGGTGCATCCGGTGATGAGGAGGTCGGCGGGGCCGGCCGCGGACGGGGTGGTGGCGGCCGGGGCCGGGACGGACGGCGTCATGGCGTCACCGTACGACGGGTCGGACTCCCGGTGCTCAGCCCGCGAGCGGAACGGGGAGCGCCTGCCCCTCCTTCACCACCAGCCCCGCGCGTTCCCGCCCCTCGGCCAGCTCGTCGAGGAGTGCGGTGATGCGTTCGGTGTGCTCGGGGGTGAGCCGTCCGTTGTCGTCGAGCTGCACGGCGCACGCGGTCGTGGTGTCGACGAGGCGTTCGAGGGTGGCCGCGACCTCGTCCGTTCCCTCGGCGTGCCGGGCCAGGGCGGGGAGTTCGGCGGCGGCGAGGTCGATCGAGGCGCGGGCCTCGGCGAGCGCGCGGTAGGCCTCGCGGCGCAGGGTCCAGCGGCCGGCCCGGTCGTCGGTCGTGCCGTCGCCCAGTACGTGGGCGAGGTAGACGTGCGCGGCCTCGGCGGCGTGCGTGAGGCGGGCCCGTACCCCTCCCCCGCGCTGTCCGAGCGCCGGCAGATGCCCGACGAGCAGCACGATCGCGCAGGCCAGCAGCGTTTCGCCGATCCGGCTCCAGGAGGCCCCCGGTTCCCCGCCGACCATGACGAGGGAGAGCACGAGCACGGTGACGACGGCGGTCTGTGCCGCGAAGTGCCGGGTGGCGACGGGGATCAGGGCGCCGCACAGCGCCACCAGGGCGACCAGCCCGGCGGGGCGCGGGAGCAGCGCCGCGAAGCCGGCGAAGAGGACGGCGCCGAGCACGGTCCCCGCCGCCCGGCAGATCACGCGTGAGGCGAGCGGTCCGAGGTCGGGCTTGACCAGGAAGACGGCGGTCGCGGGGAGCCAGTACCAGTGGGCGTGGCTGCCGTACCAGCGGGCGTGGTGCAGGGCCTGCGCCACGGCCACGCCGGCGCCGAAGCAGAGGGCGACCCGGAGCCCGTACTCGCGTCCTGCGGAACCGAGGACCGTGCGGGCGAGGGACGTGGCGGTACGGCGCCGCGTGTGCAGCGCGCTGTCGTCGCCACCCCGGTCGAAGGTGTCGGCCGCGTGCAGGAGTGCGTCGTCGAGGGCGCGCAGGGCCGGTGCGGAGCGGGCGGGCGCGGGCAGCGGCCCGGTGTGCGTGCTGGTCCGTACGGCCACGGCGAGTCGCCGCGGCCCTTCGACGGCCCTTGCGGGCACCGCCTCGCCCGCCCAGGCGAGCGCGGTGGCGGCCTCGGCGAGCGGGAGCGCGGCGGCGTACTGCGCGTGCAGCCGCCGCTCGGCCGCGGAACTGGCGTACGGCCGCAGCCGGGGCCCGCCGAGCGCGTCCTGGGCGTGGTCGAGCGCGGCGGTGAGGGCGACCCGGCGACCGGGCGCGTCCGGCCCCCCGACCGCTTCGAGCAGCGCGGCGACGGCGTCGTACACGCCCCCGACGGCGTCCCGCTCCCCGTCGAAGCGGTAGTCGCCGGCGATGGCCCCGGGTGTGGGCAGCGCGAGCCGCAGGACGAGCAGCCAGCCGGCCCCGCCGACGAAGAAGAGCGCGCGCTGCCAGCCGGGCTCGGGCAGCGGCATCCCGGCCCCGATGGCGGCGGCGACGAGCAGTTGCGTACCCGCTCCGCTCGCGACGGGCCCGACGGCGCTGACCGCTCCGGCGAGCAGCCCGAGCACGGTGAGGAGAAGGGTGAGCGTCACCGCGCCGACGTGCTGTCCCGCGTACGACCCCACGAGCAGCCCACCGGCTCCCGCGAGCGCCGGCACGCCGAGCCGCCTGACCGCGGCCCTACGGCTGCCCGGCCGGTCGTTGATCCCGGCGAGCATGGCCCCCAGGGCGGCGACGACACCGACGGACGTACGCCCGCTCAGCACCGCCACGAGCAGCAGCGGTCCGGCGGCCAGGGCGCCCCGCACGACCGCGCTCCAGGGCACGGGGCCGCGCTGTGCGCGCAGGGCGTGGGCGAGCCAGGGCGGTACGGCGGCGCTGAGGCGGGACACGGGACTCCTGTCGGGCGAGGGCGGGGGCGCCTTCGGGCGACGTCGGCCGGGCGGTGTACTGCCTACGGTAGATCGCGTTGCTGGAGAAAATGGAACGGATGTATTTCCGGAAGGTGACGCATCGCGGGGATGCCGCGTTCTTTATGAACGCAACTGCCGGTGGGCCGGGGTTGAAATGGAGCGGGTCCGAGGGCGTAGCCGGCCCCCGGACCCTTGTGATGCCACCCATGTCACACGCCGGCACGCTTGAGAACCCAGGTCAGTCGTTATGTCGCCGCGTCCTGCCTTTGGACCACCACGCATCGAGCTGCGCGGACTGGACTTGAACCAGCATTTCGGCGTCCCGGGGCCCGGGCCCGGTCGATCCGGCGATCGGCGGCGAATGCTGAGTCTGGAGCAAGAGTCTGAGATTGATCACGGTCTGCCTCTGCCGAGTTGGGCTACCGCGGCGCGTGGGCACTCCGTGGAGTGCCGTGTGGTGCCGCGGGGAGGATTCGAACCTCCACTGGAACCGTGCATTCACGACAAGCTTCAGGTTCAGCTTGCGCTCCTCGCGCACCCCGGCCGTGGTGCGTTGTGGCCGGGGAGTTCTTGAGGCTACCCGAACAGGTAGCCGAACACGGAGTCCCCGACGCGCTGGTCGACGACGTCCACGCCGTTCGCCTCTTCCCGGGCGAACTTGACGGCCTGCTGCAACTTCTCGACCCGGTCGAGCAGTTCGTTCACGCGTCGCGCGGGCAGGGCGCCGGAGAACTTCACGGTCGTCCAGTACCCGACGGGAATGTCCTCGTAGTACACCTCGACCTGGGCGGGATGCTTCTCGGTGGCCTCGGCCTTGACGTGGTTGCGCGGCACCTTCTTGGTCCGCAGCGTCCTGACGGGCTCGGTCTTCCACGCGTCCGTCGACGGGTCCCGCACCCACGACTCGGAGGCGTCGAGAACGGGCAGCTTCCGTACGAAGGTGTTGAGATCGGTGAGCTGCTTCTCGAGGAAGAGCAGATACGACACGGGCACGTCGGCGACGAGGACCCGCCCGTCCACCTTCACATCCGCCCGGGCCGTGCAGTTCGCCCAGTCCTTGGTGGCGGTCACGTCGAACAGCCGGGTGAGCGTCCCCGCGGTCTCCCGCAGCACGTCCTCGGCCTGCACCTGCACCCGCGTCGACTCGGGCGGCAGCTGCTCACCCTCCTCGTCCTTCGGCTGATAGGTCCGCGAGATGCCGGCCAGCAATGCGGGCTTCTGCAGCCCGTGATGAGCGGCCGTCAGGTCCTGATGGGACTTGGACTTGATGCCCTTCTCCACTGCGATGATCTGATTGAGTTTCGCCACGTCGGTGACGGTAGCAGTGGCGGCGGGGGCTTTTCGAAGGGTTATTCGGCCCCGCATTCCCGCACCTGGTCGACCCCGGCGTCCAGGATCTCCTAGGCCCGGATGCCCCCGTCGTCCGCGACCTCCTCGGCCCGGACGACCGCCGCGTCCAAGACCACCTCCGCCCGCCCGAGCATGTGCACCAGCCCTTCCGGCTCGCCCACCCCACCGCGCACGATCTCGTCGATCCCTCTCAACCCGGCCCGCTCCAGCAGCCGCTTCTCGTTCGTCACCCACTCCCCACGCGCCGCCAGCACCGCGTGACCGGTCTGCAGGGCGGCGGCCGCCAGCGCTCCCGCGACCTCTGTGAGTCGACCGGCGGGTGCGTGGTTGGCCTTGGCGTAGGCGAGGGTGGCGCGGGCCGTGCCGTGCCAGTGGGCGGAGGCGGAGATGCGGAGTTTCGCCGGGTAGGCGGCGGGTCTGGGCAGGTCGCCGCGCAGGACACGGTTGACGGCGAGCTCGGCGACGAGGAGGTAGCTGGGGATTCCGGCGAGATGGAAGAGAAGCGGCTCCACGTGGAACCGCCCCTGCTCCGCCCTCGCCAACTCCCGCTCCACCACGTCGAGATCGCGGTAGTGAACGTCGACACGACGGCCTTCGACGGTCAGCCAGGCACCGCCGTTGAACACGCCCCCGCCCCAGCCACCGATCTCCGAGACCTCACCCTGCCAGCCGACGGCCCGCAGGTCGTCGGGGTCGAAGACGCCCCGGTAGTAGATCGCCAGGTCCCAGTCACTGTCGGGACCGTGGGTGCCCTGCGCGCGCGAGCCACCGAGGGCGACGGCCCGGACGGCGGGGAGGGCGGCCAGGCGGTCGGTGACGTGGGCGAGGAACTTCTCGTCGTCGATGTGCGGCGGCCGGGTCGGTGTGGGCATGGGGTGAGGATGCGGTCGGGTGACGGGGCTGTCGAGCCAATATCCGCCGGGGGGGGCGGACCGTCCCCCTCGTGAGGGAAGTGGCTTCGCTCGGGGACGAGCCGGAGTTAAATCGCGTGCGACCGCCCTCCGTCCGCCCACACCATAGGAAGGTTGGCCGTCCAGTCGAGGATTCCCGGAGTTCCCGTGCCCGCTCGTGTCACCGTCCCCAGCCTCTTTCCGCCTCCCGGCTACGCTCACGTGTCGGTCGTCGAGGCGGGTGCGCGGCTCGCCTTTCTTGCCGGGGCCGTGCCGCTGGACGCGGCGGGGAAGGTCGTCGGTGTGGGGGATCACGTGCGGCAGGCCGAGCAGGTGATCGCCAATCTCGGCGAGCAACTCCGCGCGGTGGGCAGTGACTTCGCGCATGTGGTGGCGACCGATGTGTACGTCGTCAGCGGTGAGCCGAGGGTGCTGTCCGATGTGTGGGGTGTCGTCGAGGCGTCCGGGCTCAGCACCGGACCCCACTCGTCGACGCTGCTCGGCGTGGCCTGCCTCGGGTACACGGGGCAGTTGGTGGAGATCACGGCGACGGCGGTCGTGCCCGAGCCCGAGCCCGAATCCTAGGCCTAGGCCACATTCACCCTCGGCCGGCGCCCCACACCCTCCGCTTCGGCAGCGGTCGCGCATAGCTGCCCACCCGGCTCGTCCTGAGGCCCAGGGAGACCAGGGACTCCGCGAGTTTCACCGCGGCGGCGACGCCGTCGACGACCGGGAGGTCCAGTTTCTCCCCGACCGCCCGTTGCAGGCCCGTCATACCGGCACAGCCGAGGACGAGGACCTCGGCGCCGGCCTCCCGGGCCCGCTCCGCCGCGGTCACGAACGCCTCCTGCGTGCGTTGGACGTCGCCGAGGTCGAGGACGCCGAGGCCGGTGCCGACGACCGCGGCGCAGTTCTGGGCGACTCCGGCGGCGTACAGGCTGTCCTCGATCTGGCCGCGTGAGCGCTCCAGGGTGGTGACGACTCCGTAGCGGCGGCCGAGCAGGCAGGCGAGGTGGGCGGCGGCCTCGGTGATGTCGACGACGGGCACGTTCACGAGTTCGCGCGCGCCCTCGCGTCCGTGTTCGCCGAAGCCCGCCATGACCACGGCGTCGCAGGGACCCTCGTAGGTGCGCAGGGTGTCGAGGACGGCCGCGGCGGAGAGGTAGCTGTCGAGCCAGCCCTCGGCGGACTCGGGTCCCCAGGCGGGGGTGAGGCCGGTCACGGTGGTGCCCGGGCCTGCGGCGGCCCGGGCACCTCGCACGATCTCCTCGGTCATCTCCTGCGTGGTGTTGCAGTTGGTGACGACGATGTGCACGCCGCTCAGACCTCCACGGGCTCGGTGACGGTGGTCTCGTCGGCGGCGCGTTCGGCGCGGCAGAGGGTCATGTACAGGCCTGCGGCCAGCGCGGTTCCGATGAACCAGGAGTACGGGGCCACGTCACTGAACGCCTTCACCAGGGCCAGCACCGCGGCGACCGCCGCCGAGGGCAGGAACGCCCACAGGGCCTTGGGGTTGACGCCCTTGCGGTAGTAGTACGGCGATCCGGGCCGGGCGTCGAAGAGCTGGTCGACGTCGATCCGCCCGCGCTTCACCCAGTAGTAGTCGATCATGATGACGCCGAACAGCGGGCCCAGGAAGGCGCCGAGGCCGCCGAGGAAGTAGTTGACGACCGTGGGGTTGGAGAAGAGGTTCCAGGGGGTCACGACCAGGGCGGCGACCGTGCTGATCATGCCGCCGATCCTGAAGGTGATCTTCTGCGGCCAGACGTTCGCCAGGTCGTACGCGGGTGAGACGAAGTTGGCGACGATGTTGACGCCCATGGTGGCGATGGCGAAGGTCAGGGCGCCGAGGACCAGGACCCAGGTGTTGCCGACCTTGGCGACCAGCAGCGCGGGGTCGGTGATGGCCTCGCCGAACGCCTCGATGGAACCGGCCGTGACGATGACGGACACGATGACGAAGGCCGTGGAGTTGATCGGCAGGCCCCAGAAGTTGCCGCGCCTGACCGTCTTGTAGCTGGGGGCGAAGCGCGAGAAATCGCAGAAGTTGAGCATCAGCGTGCCGTAGGTGGCCAGGATCAGGCCGACCGCGCCGAACCACTGGCGCCACTGTTCGCCCACCGAGACCGGGTGCGGGGTCGAGGTGAGCGAGATGCTCCAGCCGGCCTTGGCGAGGACCCAGACGGCCAGCGCGATCATGACGAGCCAGATGGCCGGGCCGCAGAAGTCCTGGAACTTGCGGACCGACTCCATGCCCCGGCTGATGATCATCGCCTGGATCAGCCAGAGGGAGACGAAGGACGTCCAGCCGAGCGCGTCCAGGCCGAGGAAGGAGTGGTGGGTCCACGACTCCAGGCCGGGCCAGGCGGCGAGCAGCATGACGTTCACGGCGACGGAGGCCAGGTAGGTCTGGATCCCGTACCACATGATGGCGATGACGGCCCTGATCAGCGCCGGGATGTTGGCGCCCCAGACGCCGAAGCTGATCCGGCTGACGACGGGGAAGGGCACGCCGGTGCGCTGGCCGATGCGGCCCATCAGGTTCATGCCGGCGTAGATGATCACGAAGCCGACGAGCAGCGAGGTGAAGATCTGCCAGACGTTCATGCCGAGGACCAGCAGGCCGGCGGCGAAGGTGTAGTTGCCGAGGTTGTGGACGTCGGACATCCACATGGCGAAGAGGTCGAAGACCTTCCAGTTGCGCTTCTCCGCGGGTGCGAGGTCTTCGTTGGTGAGCCGGGGGTCGGGGACGAACGCTGGGGTGCCGGTGGCTTCGGCACGGTCGGCGAGGGACACGGGACCTCCATGGGCGAGGGGACGGAGGACAGCGGTTCGCGTGGGGGGCGGCGGCTGTGGCGCGTGCGAGACGGCCCTGCGGAGCGTGTTTGGTATACCAAACTGCCGTCATGGTCTCGCCGTCAAGCGTTCTGACCGATGTCCGAGCGGTTACGGCTCCGTAAAACACCCCCGGAGTCGGCGAAGATGGCCCCATGACGAAGATCGAACCCCTGGGCGCGGAACGGGAACCCCTGGGCGCGGTCCGTGAACGCGTCCTGGCCGCGCTGCGGCAGGAGATCATCGCGGGGCGGCTGCGCCCCGGGGACCGTCTCGTCGAGCGCGAGCTGGCGGAGCGGTTCGGGGTCTCACGGGTTCCCGTGCGCGAGGCGATCCGCGCGCTCGTGGCGGAGGGGTTCGTGCACTTCGAGACACCGCGCCGCACGGTCGTACGCCGGCTCACCCCGACGGACGTGGCCGAACTCTTCGAGCTGCGCGAGGCGCTGGAGGTCTACGCGGCCGGGCTCGCGGCGGCACGGGCGACACCGCGGGACCTCGCCGAGCTGGCGGACCTGCTGGACCGTGCGGCGACGGCGACCCGCGCCGACGACGCGGAGGCGATCACCGACATCAACACCCGCTTCCACGACCGCATCCTGGCCATGGCGGGCAACAGCCTGCTGATCTCCGTCATGGAGCCGGTCGACGGCCGCCTGCGCTGGCTCACCCGCCAGAACGAGGAGTGGCCCCAACTCCTCACCGAACACCACGAGTTGTACGAGTCCATCGCCTCCGGCGACCCGGAGCGCGCCCGCGCGCACGCCCTCGCCCACGTCCAGGCCAACTACCGGTCGACGGTGCGGCATCTCTTCGGCGAGACAGAGACTCCCCGAGCCTGAAGTCGGCTACCGCAGGGCGTACTTGTCCGTCGCCGCCACCAACGCGTCCACCACACCCCTCGCCCCCATGGTGTGCCCCACGTCGTCCACGACGATCAACTCGCTGTCGGGCCAGCGGTGGTGGAGCCGCCACACCGTGCCCAGCAGGTTCCCGAAGTCGAGACTGCCCTGGACGAGGGTGCCGGGGATCCCCTTCAGCAGGGGCACGTCGCGGATCACGACGCCTTCGTCGTTGCCTTCCCCGAGGAAGTGGTCGTTGCCGAAGTAGTGCGTGACCGTCCGCGCGAAACCCATGCGGAACTCCGGGTCCTCATAGCGCTTCTCCGACCGCGGCGGCGCGGGAACGATCGCCGTCTCCCAGTCGGTCCAGGCCCGTGCCGCCCGCGCCCGCACCTCGGGGTCGGGCGATTCGAGCAGCCGGCTGTACGCGGCGGCGAGGTTCCCGTCCCGCTCCCCCTCGGGCAGTTCGGCGAGGAACCGCTCGAAGGCCGCGGGGAAGAACCGTCCAAGCCCCCTGGTCAGCAGGGCCACTTCGGCGTTCGATCCGGTGCCCATCGCCGTCAGCACCAGCTCGGAGACGACGTCCGGGTGCGTCTGCGCGTACCGCAGCCCCAGCACCGACCCCCACGACACGCCCCACACCAGCCACCGCCGGATGCCCAAGTGCCGTCGCAGCAGCTCCAGGTCGCCGATCAGATGCGCCGTCGTGTTGACGGCCATGTCCGTCCCGTACGCGGCGGCGTGCGGCGTGGAGCGTCCGCAGCCGCGCTGGTCGAGCAGCACGATCCGGTACTTGGCGGGGTCGCAGTAGCGCCGGAACCAAGGACCGCAGCCGGACCCAGGACCGCCGTGCAGCATGACGGCGGGCTTGCCGTCGGGGTTTCCGCAGACCTCCCAGTACACGCGGTTGCCGTCGCCGACGTCGAGCATGCCGTGGTCGTACGGTTCGATCTCCGGATACAGGCCCATCGGGCGAGGTTAACCCTCGTACGGTCGCGTCGTCAGCCCCGCCGCCCCGGCCGCCGTGCGCAGCACGTCCCGCAGCATGGCGGGCGTCAGCCGTCCGGTGAACGTGTTCCGCTGGCTGACGTGGAAGCACCCGAACAGCTCGACGGATCCCGCCGCCGACCCGTCCCGCGTCCCCAGCGAAACCCTCGCCCCGTGCGCGAACACCGGCCTGGGCCGGGGCACCGTCCATCCCGCCGCGGCGAAGGCGGGCAGCGCGGCCTGCCAGCCGAAGGCTCCCAGCACGACCACCGACCGGAGCGTGGGCCGCAGCAGCTCCAACTCCCGTACGAGCCAGGGCCGGCAGGTGTCCCGTTCGCCGGGTGTCGGCTTGTTGGCGGGCGGCGCGCAGTGCACGGGCGAGGTGACGCGTACGCCGTACAGCTCCAGTCCGTCGTCCGCGCTCACCGAGGTCCCGCGCGAGGCGAGCCCCACGTCGTGCAGCGCCGCGTAGAGCACGTCCCCGGAGCGGTCCCCCGTGAACATCCGCCCGGTCCGGTTCCCGCCGTGGGCGGCGGGTGCGAGACCGACGACGAGCAGCGAGGCGTCGGCCGGTCCGTAGCCGGGAACGGGGCGGCCCCAGTACGTCTGGTCGGCGAACGCGGCTCGTCTGGTGCGGGCGACCTCCTCGCGCCATGCGACCAGCCGCGGACACGCCCGGCACCCGGCGATCCGGGCGTCCAGATCAGTCAGTGCGCCCAGGTCGTCCAGATCGGCCAGTGCGTCCAGATCACCCACTGCGCCCAGGCCGTCCAGGCCGCCGACGATGTCGGGATCGCTCCTGCCGGCCGGGCTGCTGTCCATGCCCCCACCGTACGACCGGCCGCCCCGTCCCTCCCCCACCCGGCCCCGGTGGGTCAGTCGGTGGGCTGTTCGGCGGGGCGCAGCCCGGCGGTCCACTTCTCCTCGATCCGGCCGAACTTCCACACCGCCACGGCGACGAGCCAGGTCACGAAGAACAGTCCGACGATGACGAAGCCGAGCACGTTCAGGTCCAGACCCGCGACCCAGTCCCAGAAGACTCCGTGCAGAGCGAGCTTCTCGGCGAGCAGCCCCAGCAGTTCCACGGTGCCGATGATCAGCGCGACGGCGACGGACAGACCCGTGATGGTGAGGTTGTAGAAGACCTTGCGGACCGGCTTGGAGAACGCCCAGCCGTAGGCGAAGTTCATGAAGGACCCGTCGATGGTGTCCAGCAGCGACATGCCCGCGGCGAACAGCACCGGCAGACACAGGATCGCGTACCAGGGCAGGCCGGAGGCGGCGCCGGAACCGGCGAGGACCAGCAGGGCGATCTCCGTGGCGGTGTCGAAACCGAGGCCGAAGAGCATGCCGAGCGGGTACATCTGCCACGGCTCGCTGATCGACTTCATCAGCCGGCCCAGGAGGCGGTTCATCAGCCCGCGGTTGTTGAGCTGCTCCTCCAGCGCCGCCTCGTCGAAGTGCCCGGTGCGCATCCGGCGGAACACCTTCCAGATCCCGACGAGGATGAGGAGGTTGATCCCGGCGATGAGGTAGAGGAAGACCCCGGAGACGGTCGTACCGATCATGCCGGTGACGCTGTGCAGCTGGGAGTTGTCGTCCCGGACGGGTCCGGCCAGCGCCTTGACGCCCAGCGACAGCAGGAGGGCCAGGGCGAAGACGATGCTGGAGTGCCCGAGCGAGAACCAGAAGCCGACGGAGAGCGGTCGCTTGCCCTCGCCCATCAGCTTGCGGGTGGTGTTGTCGATGGCGGCGATGTGGTCGGCGTCGAAGGCGTGCCGCATACCCAGGGTGTAGGCGGTGACACCGATCCCGATGCCGAAGCTCTTGGTGCCGATGCTGTAGTGCTCCGGCGCCACGATCACCACCAGGATGAACCAGCCGATGACGTGCAGCGCGAGGACGAAGGCCGCCATGCCGCCGAGCCGGGCCCACTCCCTGCGGGTCATCGAGGTGCGGATCCGCTGCCAACGCGAACCCGTCGGGGCGACGGGCTGCGGGGAGGTGGGAGCGGGGACGGTGACCATACGTGCCTGTCCTTACTTCCTACTGCGAGATCTTCTACTGCGAGACTTCGTACCGCGAGATCCGACGGCGAGGCTCCGACGGCGAGATCCGACGGCGAGCTTCCCGCTACTGGCGCGAGCGCCGAAGCCACTCTCTGGCACAGTTGTCGCAGCTGCAACCAACTTGCAGTAAAGCCATCGGGGCATGCCGGGCCAGGACTCTTCTAGAGTCGAGGCATGGCTTCTGAGGGTGCGGACGTCGAACGGAACGACGAGAAGGTCGACGAGAAGGTCGACGAGGAGAAGGCGGTGGCCGCCGCCGAGGCCGCCCGTCCGGTGGGCGGCGAGAGCGTGCGGGTCGACAGCTGGATCTGGTCCGTACGTCTGGTCAAGACCCGCTCGGCGGGTGCGACCGCGTGCCGGGGCGGACACGTCCGGGTGAACGGGGACCGCGTCAAGCCCGCGTACGCCGTGCGCGTCGGCGACGAGGTGCGCCTGCGGCAGGGGATCCGGGAACGGGTCGTCGTCGTGAAGCGGGTGATCCGCAAGCGGGTCGGCGCGCCCGTCGCCGCCGAGTGCTACGTCGACAACAGCCCGCCGCCCCCGCCGCGCGAGGCGATCGCCCCGGCCGGCGTCCGCGACCGCGGAGCGGGCCGCCCGACCAAGCGCGACCGCCGCGAGATGGAACGCCTCCGGGGCCTCGGCGGCCCCGACTCGCCCTGACCCGAGGGCGTCGCCGTACGTACGACGTCGGGGGCTCCCCGTGGTCGCTTGGGGAGCCCCCGACGTCGTACGGCCGTCGTGCGCCGTCACCGTGTCATGCCCGTCGCCGCACCCACCGCACCAGCTCGGTGGTGTGGTTCCTCCTGGCCCACGCGATCAGCGCGAGCGGCAGGATCAGGATGAGCGGGGTCGCCACGTACGGCCCGTGGATGACGGTGACGTTCACGACGAAGGCGCCCACCATCAGCGCGCTGAGCGCCACCGCCGCCACCGAGGACAGCAGCGGGACCAGCAGGGCGAGGCCTCCGGCGAGTTCGAGCGCGCCGATGAGGTACATCCCCGTGCTGCCCCAGCCGAGCTTGTCGAACGCCTCGGCGGCCGACGGGTGCGCGATCAGCTTGGGCAGCGCGCTCGCGAGCGCGTAGAAGAGCCCGAGCACGATCTGCAGCGCGCCCAGGGAGATCCGGGCACCGCGGCCGCGGGTCTTCAGCGAAGAGGCAGAGGTAGGCGAGGAGGTGGAGGTGAGCGTGGTGACGGGGACGGTGGTCTCGGACATGAGGGCCTCCTGTGCGAAGCGGTACGCGTTGCTGTCGCAGGGGTAGACCGAGGGCGCGTCCGGAACTCATCGCCGTGGACCGGACAACGGGCTACAGCGCGAACCAGCCGTGCCCGACGTACCAGTGCCCGCCCGCGCGCAGATGGTCCCCCACCGCACGCTCCACCGCGCTCCGGCGCGGCAGCGCGCGCGTGGGCAGCTCCGGATCGCCGAAGACGAAGCCGACCGGCACCCCGTCGTCGGGGGTCGTCTCCTGGTACGCGATCCGGAAGCGTTCCTGGAAGCGGATGATGTTCGAGTCCGCCGGGAGATACCGCCCGAGCTGTGGATCGAGCAGCCAGGAGTGGCACACGGCGACTTCATGGCGCTCGTCGGGATAGTGCCGGGCGAAGAACTCCCGGGCCAGCACGAGCGACCGCTCACAGGCAGCGGGTGACAGCGGCCCGTGGAAGTCGGGTATGTGCAGGCTCAGACAGGCGTCGCCGGGGCCGGCGTCGAGGCCCGCCGCCGCGACGGCCCGCCCCGTGCGCCGTCCGAGCCGCGAGCGCTGGAACTGCAGCCGGCCCAGCTGGAACAGCTCACCGTGGAAGTGCAGAGCGATCCACCAGGGGAACAGCAGCCCCGGCGTCCCGAGCCGTCTGTGGTGCACGGACACATGCCGGCCGAGGTCGGCCAGGGTGCGCCGGGACACGTCGTCGGGGATGCCGAGCTCTCGGTGGTAGGCCCGGACGTACGGGAGTGCCGCGATGAAGACGTACAGGTGGAAGCAGCGCCCGAGCGGCCCCGCCGACTCGGGGAACGCGGGCGGCTCCCACCCCTTCCCGATCTCCCCCATGCCCCGTACGAAGCGGCCGACGCACCGGGCGAGGAGCGTCATCGCCTCCGGGTCGGCCACCAGCAGGCCGCGCAGCGCGACGAGTTCGTTGATGTGCTCGTGGGCCACGGTCAGGTCGAGCAGGAGGTCCGGCAGCCCGTCCGCGTCCGGGAGCTCCGCCTCCAGCCGGGGATCGCCCTCGCTCTCCAGGTCCCTCAGCCACTCGGCGAGTCTCGCGTCCGCCCGCAGCGCCTCCAGCAGCACCCGCGCCTCCCCGTCGGTCCGGCCGCCGCTCGCTCTCGCGGCCCCTTGGTCAACGTGCACGACGAAGAGTACGTTTCCAGTAGGAGCGATGGTCACGGATCCGCGTCATGGAGTAGTGATCCGTATGCGTACAGGCAGTGAACCGACGACGGCGCGCAGCGCTCTGCGCATGCGCTTTTGGCTGAGTGTCTGGGGCCTGGTCTGGGCGATCTTCGGTACGGCCGCGTTCGCGCTGGTCGGACGCCCCGGCTGGGCGGCCGCGTGCGGAGTGCTGTGGCTGATCGTCACCGTCGACATGACCGTGATCCTGCGTCACATCCATCAGGGGCCTCACTACCAGCCGGGCCACGACATCCCGCCGTACCGGCCTCCGGAGCACCGTCACCCGTAGCGGATCGACGACGGCCACGAGTCACGTCTTACGACTTAAGACTTACGAGTCGAAGCGCGCCGCTTCCAGGTACTGGGGCTTCGGGTCGAGCGCCGCCGCCAGCCGGAAGTGCCGCTTCGCCTGGTCGGGACGGAGCTGGCGCTCATAGGTGCGGGCGAGCGCGAAGTGCGCGAACGCGTTGTCCGGCTCACGCTCCAGGACGATCGTGAACTCCAGCTCGGCGGGCCGCAGTTGCGCGGCGGCGAAGAAGGCACGCGCGCGCAGCAGTCGGGCGGCGGTGTTCTCCGGGTGCGCGGCGATCACTGGATCGAGCAGCTTCACCGCGCCCCGCGGGTCCCGCGCGGCGAGCAGTTGCTCGGCGGCACGGAAGTCGATGACATGCGTCTCCGGAGTACGTCCGGTCGATCCGCTGGTCTCGGGCACGGCAGAGTCCTTCCCTCACTGAACGGGTTCAACGCCCCCGTCCAGGGCGGCTATTCCTTGCGGGCTTGCGCCCGGCGGACGAGATCCGCCCAAACCTCCCGTACGCGCCCCTCCAGCTCCTCGAGGGGGACGTCGTTGTCGATGACGACGTCCGCGATCCCCAGCCGCTTCTCGCGGGTGGCCTGGGCGGCCATGCGGGCGCGGGCGTCCGCCTCGGTCATGCCGCGCAGCCGCACGAGACGCTCGAGCTGGGTCTCGGGGCTGGCGTCGACGACGACCACGAGGTCGTACAGCGGCCCGAGGGCGTTCTCGGCGAGCAGCGGGACGTCGTGGATCACGACGGCGTCCTCGGCCGCGGCGCTCTCCAGCTCGCGGGAGCGGGCACCGACCAGGGGGTGCACGATCGAGTTCAGGACGGCGAGCTTCTCCGGGTCGGCGAAGACGATCGAGCCCAGCTTGGGGCGGTCCAGACCACCGTCGGGTGCGAGCACGTCCTGCCCGAAGGCGTCGACGACGGCCGCGAGCCCGGGGGTTCCGGGTGCGACGACCTCCCGCGCGATCAGATCCGCGTCGATCAGCACCGCGCCGAGCCGCACGAGCAGCCTCGACACCTCGCTCTTGCCGGCGCCGATACCGCCGGTCAGGCCAACCTTCAGCATGACCGAGAGCTTAGGGCCTGCCGGTGACAAGCCCCCCACGGCCCCCAAAGGGGCCCGTGCGCAGACACGAAGGGACCTCTGCGCAGGCGCGAACGTGCCTACCTGCACCCTCGCCCCACAGTGTCGCCCCCTACGGCGTCACCCCGCCCTACGCGTCACCCTCGCGCTCCGCCAGGAAGCGCTCGAACTCCAACCCGATCTCGTCCGCCGACGGGATGTCCACCGGCTCCGCGAGCATGTTGCCCCGTGTCTCGGCGCCCGCGGCGGCGTCGTACTGGTGCTCGAGACCCTGGACGAGGGCCACGAGCTCCTCGTCGCCCTCCTGGATCTGCCGGTCGATCTCCGTCTGGGTGCGGTGCGCCTCGGTGCGCAGGGAGTGCGCGATGGCGGGGAGCACCAGGCCCGTGGCGCCCGTGATGGCCTCCAGGACGGTCAGCGCCGCGTCCGGGTACGGGGAGCGGGCGATGTAGTGCGGGACGTGCGCGGCGACGCCCAGGACGTCGTGTCCGGCCTCCATGAGGCGGTACTCGACGAGGGACTCGGCGCTGCCGGGGACCTGCGCCTCGTCGAAGGGGCTGCGGTGGCCCGGCACCAGGTCGGTGCGGTTGCCGTGCGGGGTGAGGCCCACGGGGCGGGTGTGCGGGACGCCCATGGGAATGCCGTGGAAGTTCACGGACAGCCGCACGCCGAGCCGCTCCACGATCTGCTGGACGGCGGCGGCGAAACGCTCCCACTCGACGTCCGGCTCGGGACCCGACAGCAGCAGGAAGGGCGCGCCCGTGGCGTCCTGGACGAGCCGCACGTCGAGCGTGGGCTCCTCGTAGTCGGTCCAGCGGTCGCGCTTGAACGTCAGCAGCGGGCGGCGCGCCCGGTAGTCCACGAGCCGGTCGTGGTCGAAACGGGCCACGACCTGGTGGGGCAGCGAGTCGAGCAGACGGTCGACGATCTGGTCGCCCGTTTCCCCCGCGTCGATGTATCCGTCGAAGTGGTAGAGCATGACCAGACCGGCCGACTCCTGGGCGAGTGCCATGTCCACCACGGCCAGGCCCTTCGGCTCCCATGCGTACAAACCCTGCGGATCAAGCACTGTGACCGCTCCTCCTCGTGTTCGTACTTCACAACGTGGAGAGAATCGCGAGCATTCCCCGGACCGCTCCTTTTACGGCCCGGTTCGCCTCCGGGGCGCGCACGCGCGCCCCTTCGGCTCACCCGCCGGGTTCGTCGACCCGCCGGCCTACGCCGACAGCACGCGCGCGTGCAGCGCCGTGACCGCCTTGCGGGCGGAGGTGAAAGCGCCGTGCTGCCACGCGTCGGTGTAGCTGAGCCAGTCGCCCGCGAAGTAGACGCGTCCCGTGGGCTCGTTCAGCGGTTTGTAGCGGATGTCGTCGGGGCCGCCGGGGGTGTTGTGCCAGGCGGCCTCCAGGTGCGGCGTCTGGCGCCAGTGGTGCGAGAAGGAGGACGCGAGTTCGGTGCGGTACTTCTCGCCATAGATCTTCACCCCGGCCGCCACGGCGCGCTTCTCGCGCTCCTTGGGGGTGAGCTGGGCGTACGAGTCGGCGTCGCCGCCGTAGTTGTAGTAGCCGATCATCACGCCGCGCGCGCCGTGGAAGCCGTACGAGGGGTGCCAGATGTGGGTGACGTCCTGGTCGGTCTCGGTGATACCGCCGTAGATGTGGTGATCGAGCTCCCACCAGCGGGAACGGTACTCGAGCCCGATCTTCGCCGCCGACGAGGGAGTGATCGCCTCCAGGGCGCTCTGCACACCGGAGCCGAGGTTGTGCGGGATCCTGGCGAGGATGTTGGGCGGGAGGGCGCCGACGCAGTAGTCGGCGTCGATCACCTTCGTACGGCCTCCCTGGGCGTAAGTGACCGAAACCCCACTCCCCTTGTCGGTGATTTTGGAGACCACGGCCCCGGTACGGATGCGGTGCTCGCCTATCGCCCTGGTGAGCGCGCGCGGTATCTGATCCATGCCGCCCACCGGCTGGAACATCAGCATCGCCTGGTCGAAGCCGAACTCGAAGGAGAAGTAGCGGCCGACACCGGACGCGAGGACGTCGGAGGCCGACGGGACGTCACCGAGGAGCACTCCGGAGGTACCCGCGGCGGCCGGGACGGTCGTGTATCCGCGGCGCTCGCCGCCCTCGTACGTCAGCTTGTCGCCCAGTTCGCCCCAGTCCTTGAGGAACTCGACGAGCTTCTCCTGGTCGGTGGCGGTCAGCTCCTTGTCCAGGGCTCCCTTGTCGGTGGCCTTGGCGAGCAACTCGGAGACGTAGCCGTACACATCGGCCTTCGCGGTGCGGTACCGCACGGGCTTCTTCATTCCGGTGGACTCGTTGAAGAGGTACGCGTCCGCGTTGACGTTGGTGAACACCTCGATGGGGACGCCGAGTTCGCGGCAGTAGTCGAGGGTGACCATCCACTGGGGGATGCGGGCGGGGCCGCAGTTCATGTACTGGCCGTCGCTGAAGCGGGCCGTCTGCGTGTTGCCGTGGAGGTCGGTGGTGGTGTCGCCGCCGCGGACCGTGAAGTTGCGGCCGCCGGTGCGGCCTCTGGCCTCCAGGACCGTACAGTCGTAGCCCGCCTTGCCGAGTTCGTACGCGGTGGCCAGGCCCGCGATGCCGCCGCCGACTACGACCACCTTGGCGGCGCCGCGGCCGGTGAGGGTGAAGTCGCCCGGCTGCGGGGCGCGGAAGGGCTGTTCGCGCTGGGCGGCTTCGGCCGTGGGCGCGAGGCCGAGGGCACCCATGGTGGCGAGCATGGTGCCCGCGCCGCCCGTGAGTCCCACGTTGCGCAGGAAGGAACGCCGACTCGTGCCAGGACCGCTCTGAGGTTGTGCCATGACGGGGGCTCCCCTTTCGATCTTGAACGACCGGGGAAGCCTCCCAATGGCTGGTTACGGCCCATCAGTTACTCGTGTATCTCGCATGTTTCTGCATCCGCACACGTGCGACCCGCCGGACGGCCGGGGGGCGAAAGCGGAGTAAACGCACTGCGGGCCCGCACCCCGAAGGGTGCGGGCCCGCAGTCACGTGCTACTGGCTAGCGGTGAGCTTTCAGCTCTGGCCGCCGGCGAGCTTCTCGCGGAGGGCAGCCAGGGCCTCGTCCGACGCCAGGGCGCCGGAGGTGTCGTCCGACTCCGAGGAGTACGAACCGCCACCGGAGGCGGCCGGAGCCGCACCCGTCGTGGTGGCACCCTCGGCCTCGGCCTGAGCGTCGGCCTCGCGGGACTTGATGACCTGAGCCTGGTGCTGCTCGAAGCGCGACTGCGCCTCGGCGTACTGGTGCTCCCACGCCTCCCGCTGGGTCTCGTAGCCCTCGAGCCAGTCGTTGGTCTCGGGGTCGAAGCCCTCGGGGTAGATGTAGTTGCCCTGGTCGTCGTAGGACGCGGCCATGCCGTACAGGGTCGGGTCGAACTCGACCGAGGCCGGGTCAGCACCGAAGGACTCGTTGGCCTGCTTCAGCGAGAGGCTGATGCGGCGGCGCTCGAGGTCGATGTCGATGACCTTGACGAAGATCTCGTCGTTGACCTGGACGACCTGCTCCGGGATCTCCACGTGGCGCTCGGCCAGCTCGGAGATGTGGACCAGACCCTCGATGCCCTCGTCCACGCGGACGAACGCACCGAACGGAACGAGCTTGGTGACCTTACCCGGGACGACCTGACCGATCTGGTGCGTACGGGCGAACTGCTGCCACGGGTCTTCCTGCGTCGCCTTGAGCGACAGGGAGACGCGCTCGCGGTCCATGTCGACGTCGAGGACCTCGACGGTGACTTCCTGACCGACCTCGACAACCTCGGAGGGGTGGTCGATGTGCTTCCAGGAGAGCTCGGAGACGTGCACGAGACCGTCGACGCCACCCAGGTCCACGAAGGCACCGAAGTTGACGATCGAGGAGACGACGCCGGAGCGGACCTGACCCTTCTGGAGGGTGGTGAGGAACGTCTGGCGAACCTCGGACTGGGTCTGCTCCAGCCAGGCACGGCGGGACAGGACCACGTTGTTGCGGTTCTTGTCCAGCTCGATGATCTTGGCCTCGAGCTCCTTGCCCACGTAGGGCTGGAGGTCGCGGACACGGCGCATCTCGACGAGGGAAGCCGGCAGGAAGCCACGGAGGCCGATGTCGAGGATGAGTCCACCCTTGACGACCTCGATGACGGTACCGGTGACGATGCCGTCCTCTTCCTTGATCTTCTCGATGGTGCCCCAGGCGCGCTCGTACTGGGCGCGCTTCTTCGAGAGGATCAGGCGGCCTTCCTTGTCCTCCTTCTGGAGAACAAGGGCTTCGATCTCGTCACCGACGGCGACGACCTCGTTCGGGTCGACGTCGTGCTTGATCGAGAGCTCGCGGCTCGGGATGACACCTTCGGTCTTGTAACCGATGTCGAGCAGGACCTCGTCCCGGTCGACCTTCACGATGACGCCGTCGACGATGTCGCCGTCGTTGAAGTACTTGATCGTCTCGTCGATCGCGGCGAGGAAGGCTTCCTCGTTACCGATGTCGTTGACCGCAACCTGCGGAGTGGTGGCGGTGGTCTCGGTGCTGCTCGTCATGTGGGAAAGGGCTCCGGTACGGACAGAGAGTCGTAGGTACTGCTTACGCCGGGAGCCCGTTTCGCCCTGTAGAAGCCGGACAGCCAAGGAAGCGCCGAACCCGGTGGCCCGGTGGCGCCTCGAAAACCGAGGGGACATACATACAGATGCGAGCGCAGCCTGCTACGTCTGAGGAGCGCAGGCCCGCAGCGCAACTTGTAGCATACGGGGGCAGCCGGGCAGGGTCAATGCGCGAAGGCGCACACCCGGGGCGGATCGCCGCAATCCCGGCACAAAACCTGTCTCACGAGGCCACGCGGGCCAAAGGCAACCCCTGCCGTGACACTCCCGAGACCGGTTGGAGCCGCAGACTAATACGAGGGAGCCGATCATCCAAGAGCCCCAGATCCACGAACCGGAACACTCCGAGGTCCGGGAGCCCGAACCCGTCGAGCCGGAGGCGACCCGGCGCGACGCGGGCGTCACGGAGAGTTCCCGCGCCAACCGCGGCTGGTGGGACCGGAACGCGGACGACTACCAGACAGAACACGGCACGTTCCTCGGGGACGACCGTTTCGTATGGGGCCCCGAGGGCCTCGACGAGGTGGAGGCCGAGCTGCTCGGCCCGCCGGAGGACCTCAAGGGCAAGGACATCCTGGAGATCGGCGCCGGCGCGGCCCAGTGCTCGCGCTGGCTGGCCGCCCAGGGGGCCCGTCCGGTCGCCCTGGACCTCTCCCACCGCCAGCTCCAGCACGCGCTGCGCATAGGCGGCGGGGTGCCCCTCGTGGAGGCCGACGCGGGCGCGCTGCCCTTCGCGGACGGCTCCTTCGACCTCGCGTGCTCGGCGTACGGCGCGTTGCCGTTCGTCGCCGACCCGGTGCGCGTCCTGAAGGAGGTCCACCGGGTGCTGCGCCCCGGCGGCCGCTTCGTCTTCTCCGTGACGCACCCGATCCGCTGGGCCTTCCCGGACGAGCCCGGCCCCGAGGGCCTGTCGGTCTCGTCCTCCTACTTCGACCGCACTCCCTACGTCGAGCAGGACGAGGAGGGCCACGCGGTGTACGTGGAGCACCACAGGACGGTCGGCGACCGGGTGCGGGACGTGGTGGCCGGGGGCTTCCGGCTGCTCGACCTGGTCGAGCCGCAGTGGCCCGCCTGGAACACCCAGGAGTGGGGCGGCTGGTCCCCGCTGCGCGGAAACCTGATCCCCGGTACGGCGATCTTCGTGTGCGTACGAGACTGAACGGGTGATCCGTTACGACGCCCTGGACGCGCTGCCCGTGCGCGGCGCCCTGCCCGCCCTGGACGACGCCCTGGAGGACGGCGGCAGCGCCGTGCTCGTGGCGCCGCCCGGGACCGGCAAGACGACCCTCGTGCCGCTGGCGCTCGCCGGACTCCTCGGCGACCCGGGTGACGGGCGGCCGGCGCGCCGGGTCGTGGTCGCCGAACCGCGGCGGATCGCCGCCCGGGCCGCGGCGCGGCGGATGGCGTGGCTGCTCGGCGAGAAGGTCGGCGAGAGCGTCGGGTTCACCGTGCGCGGGGAGCGGGTCGTGGGGCCACGCGCTCGGGTGGAGGTCGTCACGACGGGTGTCCTCCTCCAACGGCTCCAGCGGGACCAGGAGCTCGCGGGCGTCGACGTGGTGGTGCTCGACGAGTGCCACGAGCGTCATCTGGACGCCGACACGGTCGCCGCGTTCCTCCTGGACGTACGGGCCACGCTCCGTCCCGAGCTGCGGCTCGTGGCGGCATCGGCGACCACGGACGCGGCGGGGTGGGCGCGGCTGCTCGGCGACGCGCCCGTCGTCGCGGCGCAGGGCGTCTCGTATCCGGTGGAGGTGGAGTGGGCGCCTCCGGTACGTCCGGTACGGCCGCCGCACGGCATGCGTGTCGACCCGGCGCTGCTGACGCATGTCGCGTCGGTGGTGCGGCGGGCACTGGCGGAGTGCGAGGGGGACGTCCTGTGCTTCCTCCCCGGGGTCGGGGAGATCGCGCGGGTGGCGGGCGGGCTGGGGGATCTGGGCGGCCGGGTCGACGTGCTGCAGGTGCACGGACGGGCACCCGCCGCCGTGCAGGACGCGGTGCTGTCACCGGGGACCGGGGACCGGCGCCGGGTGGTCCTGGCGACCTCCGTGGCGGAGTCGTCCCTGACGGTTCCGGGGGTACGGGTGGTCGTCGACTCCGGGCTGGCACGGGAGCCGCGGGTGGACCACGCGCGCGGGCTGAGCGCGCTGGCGACGGTACGGGCCTCGCAGGCGGCCGGACGGCAGCGGGCGGGGCGGGCCGGGCGCGAGGCGCCGGGGCGGGTGTACCGATGCTGGACGGAGGCCGAGGACGCCCGTCTGCCGCGATTTCCCGCCCCGGAGATCAAGGTGGCCGACCTGACGGCGTTCGCCCTGCAGGCGGCCTGCTGGGGCGACCCTGGGGCGACGGGGCTGGCGCTCCTGGATCCGCCGCCGGGCGGGGCGATGGCGGCGGCGCGGTCCGTCCTGTCGGCGGTGGGTGCGGTGGACGCGTCCGGTCGGGCCACGGAACGGGGTGTGCGCATGTCCCGGCTGGGCCTGCACCCCCGGCTCGCCCGGGCACTGCTGGACGCTGCCCCCGTGGTGGGCGCCGACCGCGCCGCCGAAGTGGTCGCCCTCCTGAGCGAGGAGCCGCCCCGTGAGTACGGCGACGACCTGGCCGCGGCCTGGAGACTGGCCCGACGCGGCGGCGACCCCTACGCGTCGCGCTGGCGCACCGAATCCCGACGCCTGCGCTCCGCGTCGACGGGACTTTCCCAGCCACCCGCCCAGGACGGTGTCCGCGGTGAGGGGCTCGAAGGCGGTCCGTGGCCGGCCGGCGGGGGCGACGATCGCGTGGTCGCGCTGGTGGCCGCCCTGACGTTCCCCGAGCGGCTCGCGCAGGCGCAGGGCGGCTCCTACCTCATGCTGAACGGCACCCGTGCCGACATCGGCGACGGCTCGGCTCTGCGCGGCGCGCCCTGGCTGGCGGTCGCCGTGGCCGATCGGCCCGTCGGAGCCGGGCACGCGCGTGTGCGGCTCGCCGCCGTCGTCGACGAGGAGACGGCACGGCGGGCCGCGGCGCCCCTGCGCACCGAGGGGGACGAGGTCCACTGGGCCGACGGCGACGTCGTCGCGCGGCGGGTCGAGCGGCTCGGGGCCGTGGAGCTGGCGGTGCGTCCGCTGAAGAAAGCCGACCCCGCGCTCGTACGGGAGGCGTTGCTCGAAGGGCTGCGGGAGGACGGGTTCGGGCTGTTGCGGTGGTCCCCGGACGCCGAGGGGCTGCGGCGGCGGCTCGGGTTTCTGCGGCTGCACCTGGGCGACCCCTGGCCCGACGTGTCCGACGACGCGCTCCACGCGCGCGTGGACGAATGGCTGGAGCCGGAGCTCGGCCGTGCCCGGCGGCGGGCCGATCTGGCGCGGATCGACGCCGGGCAGGCGCTGAACCGGCTGCTGCCCTGGGCCACGGGAGACGCGGCCCGGCTGGACGAGCTCGCGCCCGAGCGGATCGAGGTGCCCAGCGGGTCCAGGATCCGGATCGACTACGCCAACCCCGAGCAGCCGGTGCTCGCCGTCAAGCTGCAGGAGATGTTCGGGCTGCACGAGTCACCGGCCGTCGCCGGGGTGCCCGTGCTCGTCCATCTGCTCTCGCCCGCCGGGCGCCCCGCCGCCGTCACCGCCGACCTCGCCTCCTTCTGGAAGGACGGGTACAAGGCGGTGCGGGCGGAGCTGCGGGGCCGCTACCCCAGGCATCCGTGGCCCGAGGACCCGGCCACCGCCGAGCCGACCCGGCACACGAACGCGCGGCTCAGGCGTTGACCGGCTCAGGTTCCACCGCCTCCGTGGGGGCCGGGTCGCCCGGGCGGCGGCTGCGCGCCTCGAGGTAGAGGGAGAGGGACAGCAGAGCCGCGCCCAGGAGCAGGAAGCCCCATGGCAGATACGACGTCAGCAGCAGGATCAGGGTGCGGTTGGACTTGACCAGGGCGACGGTGTGCTTGATGTAGTCCTCGCGCATCTTCACGTGTCCGGCGAAGGCGGTCACCTTGTCGCGGTCCCCGAGGAGGGTGCCGCCCCGCAGCTCCTCCTTGTGGATCTCCTCGCCGTAGACAGGCGCCCCGGTGACCGGCTCCACCCAGAACCTGCGGACGGTCGTGTACCAGCGTGTCGTGCCCGTCTTGGCGACCGACTCCGGAGTGATGCCCTGGACCGGCATGACCTTGGGGAACTTGACCTTCGTCCAGGGGATGGTCTGCTCGAAGTAGTACACCTTGACGCCGCGGAAGGTCTGGGTGCCCTTGTAGTGGATGGGGGCCGAGGTGCGGGTCTGCGCGTCGAAGTACTCGTAGTCCCGTTTCTCCGTGCGGAAGGGCCACTTGAACTCGATGCCCTCGCGTGTGACGGGGTCGCCGTCGACGGACTCCCCGGTGGCGTGGACGGGGTCCTGGCTGTGCGCGTCGAAGATGTAGCGCTCGGGGAGCTTGGAGACCATTTTCCCGTCGGGGCCCTGCACATAGGAGAGGCTGTCCCAGACGACGACGTCGCGGCCCGCCGCCTTCTCGATGCGGTCGGAGGCCTCGACGTCGCCCTTCAGGGTCTGCACGATGGTGACCTTGGGGACCTTCTTGGCCTGCATGGTGCCGTAGTCGAGCAGGGTCGCGTCCTTCGCCTCCAGGACCATGTCCTGGTACTGGTTGGCGGGGATCTTCGCCAGCCGCGGGAAGGCGTACCAGCGCAGCAGCGGGGACAGCGCCGCGAAGAACACGGCGAAGGCGAGCAGGATCAGGCTGGCCTTGCGACGCATCTCGGCGTCCCTCCCTGAGAGTTGCGGATGCCCTGAGCGCTACGGGTGCGCGGGCACGGTCGTCAGCAGCGGCTTGGGCGAGGTCTTGCCTGCCGGTGAGCCCATGGCCGTGATCGTGAGCACCAGGGCGAACGCCACGGCGAGACCGGTCGCGGCGGCGATGAGGGCGCGCATGCGGGGCCTCCCGGGGGACGGCGGATCGAGAACTGATACCTCGTCAGATCCGGCACCGTAGCAACGGCGGGGCGAGATGAGAACACATTGCGCACACGAACGAGGGCGCCCTTCCGCCTGTCGGCGGAGGGGCGCCCTTTGACGCGCGTACGGCCTACGAGGCGGCCGCGGCGACCTTCAGCTCGACCGTCAGCACCGCGCCGCCCGTGGTGTTGACGCGGAGCAGGAACGTGCCGGTCGCGTCGTCCGCGTACAGCTTGGGGAGCTTGAGCACGCCGTCGGCGTCCGTCGTGAGGTCCGTGAGGGTGCGGATCGTCTTGCCGTCCGCGTCCTTGAAGTACGGGCCCTTGTCGTTCTCGGTCGCGTCGTCCGCCGACTTGATGAGCGTCGCGGTGGCCGCGACCTTGCCCGCGACGGCACCCTTGTAGGTGGCCTTCAGTTCGACCTGGTCGGCGAACTCGCCGCCCGGCACGCAGGTCAGCGCGGTGTCGCTGGTGCGGGTGAGGGTGTCGGCCTGGCGCGGGGTGACGGTGGCCGTGTAGTCGAGGCCGCCCAGCACGCGGCCCACGACGGTGGCGCGGACGGTGAAGTCGCCGGTCTTCTCCCCCGCCACGAGTGCGGGCGCGGTGGCCGTGCCCGCGCTGCCGGTGACGACGGTGGCGACGCTCTCGCCGCCGGTGAAGGTGGCGTCCGTGTCACCGATGATCGTGAACCGCACCCGGACCTTCGACACGCCCTTGCTCGCCTTGGACTCGGCCCGCACGGCGACCTTGGTGCTGAAGGCGCTGCCCGCCGTCGCCGTGAGCTTCCCGGTGTTCGCGTCCTCCAGATGGTCCACCGTCTGGGTGGGCGTGGGAGGCGTCGGGCTCGGCGCGGGCGAACTCGGCGCGGGCGGCTTCGGGGTGGGGCTCGTCGAGCCGCCGCCCGGCTTGGGGGTACTCGGCGTACTCGGTGTGCTCGGCGTGCTCGGTGTCGCGGGCGTGGTCGGGCTGGGGCTCGCCCCGGGGTCGCTGTTGCTGCTGTGCGAGGGCAGGGTGCCCGTGCCGTCCGGGACCTCGTGGGTGCCCTTGCGGTAGTACTCCAGCCACGACAGAACCGTGTTGAGGTACTCCGTCGAGTTGTTGTAGTTCAGGATCGCGGCGTTCATCTGCGACTGCACGGACAGGTCCCGGTCGAACCGGCACAGGTAGTGGCCGGCCGCGAGCGCCGCGTCGTAGACGTTGTTGGGGTCCTTCTTGCCGTCGCCGTTGCCGTCGCGGCCCGCCCACTCCCAGGTGGAGGGGATGAACTGCATGGGGCCCACGGCCCGGTCGTAGGCGGGGTCGCCGTCGTACGCGCCGTGGTCGGTGTCGGCGATCAGCGCGAAGCCGTTGCCGTCGAGCTTGGGGCCGAGGATCGGCGAGTACGTCGTACCGCTCGCGTCGACCCGGCCGCCGCGGGCCTGGCCGGACTCGACCTTGCCGATGGCGGCGAGGAGTTGCCAGGGCAGGTTGCAGCCCGGCTTGGAGGCGCGCAGCTCGGCCTCGGCCTTCTTGTAGGCGTCGAGGACGGTCGCGGGTATGCCGGCCTCGGCCTCGCCCACGGAGACGGTCGTGCCGGTGGTCGGACTCGCCGACGGGCTCGGGTTGGGGCTCTTCAGCGGCGGAAGGTCGGTGTAGTACGGCGAGTCGCCGGTCGCGCCGCCGCCTGCGCCGCCGGTGTTCGCGTCCCCCGATGGCTGGGCGGCGCCGGCGGCCTGTCTGCCGAGGTCGTCGGTGGTCACTCCGGGTGCCTGGGAAGCGGACAGGGCCGCGACCGCGACCGCGGCCACGGCGGTGGTCGTCGCTCCCTTGCGCAGTCTGCCGAAATGCGCCGCCATTGAGTGAACCCCTCCCGTGGACGACCGCCCGCGCACCGCGCGTTCGCTGGCTCAGTGACCCAGGCGACCCTACGACAACTTCCGTCGCCCGGGCACCCGTTCGTGCCCGATTTTCACCGGTTGGCCATGTGGGATTGTCCAAGAGAACACGCGGCGCGGGGTGGAGCCCGCGGGCATTTTCATACGTCACTCATACTGGGCGACGGAGATCACCGGGGCCGACATATCAGACCACCGTCTGCCACAGGGGGACGCTTTGCCCTTCACCCTCAGCCACGCGGCGGCCGTACTGCCCGCCCTGCGCGGCGACGGAAGCGGCCGTGGCCGCCTCGCGCCCGCGGCACTCGTGGCCGGTTCCTTCGCCCCCGACATGACCTACTACGCGGCGAGCGTGGTCCCCGGAGCGATGGAGTTCGGCGACTTCACTCACTCGTTCACGGGTGTCCTCACCTTCGACGTACTCGTCGCCTGCGCGCTGGTGGGTGCCTGGCTGGTCCTGCGCGAACCCTTGGTGGCGCTGCTGCCACGGGCCCGTCAGGGCCGGCCCGCGGCCCTGCTGCGCTGCGGGACACCGCGCGGGCCGGTGCGCTCCTCGGCCGCACTGTGGTGGTACGCCTCCGCGGTGCTCGGCGCGCTGACACACGTCGTGTGGGACGCGTTCACGCACCACGACCGGTGGGGGGTTCGGCTGGTCCCCGTCCTGTCGCGGAACGCCGACGGCACGCCGGTGTTCACCCACGCGCAGTACGGCAGTTCGCTGGTGGGGGCCGTCGTGATCGTGGCCTTCGTGAGCGTCGCGCTGCGCCGGGCGCCCTCGGCCGAACCGGTGGGGGTGCCGGTGCTTTCGCGGTCCGACCGGTGGCTGGCCGCCGCCGTCATCGGCGGCTGCGGGCTGGTGGGCGCCGTGCAGCGGGCGTCACGCTGGTGGGCCTCCTGGGGCACCCGTGCGAAGCCCTGGGAGTTGATCCCGGCGCTCTGTTTCGGCGCGGGCGCGGGTCTCGTGCTCGGCCTCGCGCTGTACGCCGTCGGGGTCAGGGTGTGGCGCCCCGCTCCGGCTCGTCCCAGCCCGGCACCGGTCCGCGCGGCGCCGAACCGTCCGACACCTCGCTGATCCTGTTCTCCGGAGTGAGGCCCTGGACGGCGCCGCGTCCGCGGTTGAGGCCGCGGTGGACGACCTGGGCGATGCGCTCGATGGTGCGGACCCCGTACGCCATCGTCGGGTTGTCGTGCGACAGGACGACGATGCGGTACGTGCGCTCGGAGCCGGTGAACACGCCGACGCTGTGGACGCGCCAGCCGTGGGTGGACCGGGGCAGCCAGCCGTTCTTGATGTGCGCCTGCAGCTTCCTCGGCATGCCGGCGGGGACGCCCCAGCGTTGGTCCTCGCGGACCTGGTTGAGCAGTTTCAGGCCGTAGGCGCGGCTCTTCAGGAAGGAACCGGCGCTGGAGAGCACGCCCAGCAGCCGCATCTGGTCGGCGGCCGTGGTGCGGGTCAGGCCCCAGTAGCCGGCCGGGCCGAGCTCGGTGCGGCGCGTTCCGACACGGTCCAGGAAACGGCCGAGGCAGGTGCGGCCCAGGTCGTTCCACAGATGCTGGGCGGCGGTGTTGTCCGAGGTCATGATCATGGGCTGCACGTTGGCGCGCTCCCACTCCGTGAGGCTGCGTTGCAACTCGTCCGCGCGCTGCAGTGTGGCCTCCATGATCGTGACCTTGACGACGCTCGCCGAGTCGTACCGACGCTCGCTCGCGAGGGCGCAGGTCAGGTCGCTGTTGTCGTCGCGCACCGCCATGGCGACGGTGCCCTGGCGTGACGACAGCACCGCCCTGATGTCGCGGGACATCCGGGCGGCGAGCTCGGGATTGCGGGTGGAACGGCAGGCCGGGGGCACCTGGGCGGTGCTCGCCCTCGCGGCCACCGCGGGTACCGGCGCGAGCAGCGCCGAGACGATGGCTGTGGCCATGGCCGTGCGACGGTGAAGCATGTGTATACCCATGCCCGCATCCTTGCCGTCCCCCCGCACGGGGGGCGTCTTTGCGAGGGCCACGCGAGTGACGGTTCCCTCCGGGGGTTGAGCGGACCCCCTCCCCTGCGCCTCCGGCCCACCGGAAAAGGCCCATGCCCTACGGGCAGCGAACAGAAGGACTTCACCTTCCGCGCAGCTCGCAGGACGGGGCGGGGGGCGGCTTTCCCTGCGGGCGGCACGCACGACGAGGCGGGGGGCGACTTTCCCTGCGGCGGCTCGCACGGCGGAGCGCGGGACAACTCTCCCCCGCGGGCGGCTCGTACGGCAGAGCGCGGGGCGGCTTGCGCCGCAAGCTGCTGCGACGGCGGTGCCCTGTGGGCGGGGGCTTCTCCTAGGGGGTGGGGCATCTGTCCACACCGGCGCGCAAGCCGCCCGCGGGGCACCCGACGCCGGGAACGGGCGGAGCCACAACCAGCGCCACCGGGGACCGAACCGGCCCGGCCCGGCGCCGGGCCGGGGCCCGAAGCCGGGGAAGGGAGGCCGGAGGCCAGGGACCGGAGGCCGGGCCCAAGGCCGGGGACCGGGCCCAAGGCCCACGCCTGACCCTGGCCCGAGGCCGGAACCGGGGCCTGGATCTTAGTCGGGACCGGGGTCGGCGCCCGGCGCCCGGGGCGCGAGGCCGGGGGCCGAGACCGAGCCCGACGCCGGGGACCGGAACCGGGACCGGGGTCCTGGCCGGAACCAGGCGTCGGCGTCGGGGGCCTGGGGCGGAAATGTGGGTCGGGGTTTCAGGGGCTCGTTCGCCGGGGGCTAGTGCGCTGCGGATTCCCAGTCGGGGCCCGCGCCGACGGAGACGTCGAGCGGCGCCCGGAGATGAACGGCGGACGCCATCTCGCGGCGGACGAGTTCCTCGGTCTGCGCCCGCTCTCCCGGGGCGATCTCCAGGACGATTTCGTCGTGGACCTGCAGGAGCATGCGGGACTTGAGCCCGGCCTCGCGCAGCGCCCGGTCCACGTTCAGCATCGCGATCTTGACGATGTCCGCGGCCGTGCCCTGGATGGGGGCGTTGAGCGCCATGCGCTCGGCGGCCTCACGACGCTGCCGGTTGTCGCTGTTGAGGTCGGGCAGATAGCGGCGGCGCCCGAAGAGCGTCGCCGTGTAGCCCGTGGCGCGAGCCTCGTCGACCGCCCTGCGCAGATAGTCCCGTACGCCTCCGAAACGCTCGAAGTACGTGTCCATCAACGCACGCGCCTCACCCGCGTCGATGTTCAGCTGCTGGGAGAGACCGAACGCCGACAGCCCGTAGGCGAGGCCGTACGACATCGCCTTGATCTTGCGGCGCATCTCCGCGTCGACCGCCGAACGCTCGACCGAGAACACCTGCGACGCCACCGTCGTGTGCAGGTCCTCGCCCGACGTGAACGCCTCCAACAGGCCCTCGTCCTCGGACAGATGCGCCATCACACGCAGTTCGATCTGGCTGTAGTCGGCCGTCATGAGGGACTCGAAGCCCTCGCCGACCACGAAGCCGCGGCGGATCGCGCGGCCCTCCTCCGTACGAACCGGGATGTTCTGCAGGTTCGGATCCACCGACGAGAGCCGGCCCGTCGCGGCCACCGTCTGGTTGAACGTGGTGTGGATACGGCCGTCCGCGGCGATCGTCTTGATCAGGCCCTCGACCGTCACCCGCAGCCTGGCCTGCTCACGGTGGCGCAGCATGACGACCGGCAGCTCGTGGTCGGTCTGCGTGGCCAGCCAGGCCAGCGCGTCCGCGTCCGTCGTGTAACCGGTCTTCGTCTTCTTCGTCTTGGGCAGGTCCAGCTCGCCGAAGAAGACCTCCTGGAGCTGCTTGGGCGAGCCGAGGTTGAACTCGTGCCCGACGGAGGCGTGGGCCTCCTTCACCGCCTGCTGCACGGCGCCGGCGAACATCTGCTCCATGGCTTCCAGGTGCGCCCGGTCCGCCGCGATGCCGTGCCGCTCCAGCCTGGCCAGCAGCGCCGACGTGGGCAGCTCCATGTCGCGCAGCAGCTCGGCCGCGCCGACCTCCGCCAGCTTCTCGCCGAACGCCTCGCCCAGGTCGAGGATCGTGCGGGCCTGCACCATCAGCGCCTCGGCCTCGGCCTGGTCGTCCGCGCCGAAGGCCAGCTGACCGTCGGCCGCCGCGGCGGGCCCCAGCTCCCGGCCCAGGTACTCCAGGGACAGCGCGTCCAGCGCGAAGGAGCGGCGGCCCGGCTTCACCAGATACGCGGCGAGCGCGGTGTCCATGGACACACCCTCGATCGTCCACCCGTGCTCGGCGAAGACCCGCATCGCACCCTTGGCGTTGTGCAGCACCTTGGGCTTCTCGGGGTCGGCGAGCCACTTCGCGAACGCGTTCTCGTCGGCCTCGTCCAGCCGCGAGGGGTCGAACCACGCCGCCGCCCCGTCCGCCGCGGCCAGCGCGACCTCGGCCACCGACCCCGAACCCAGCGCCCACGTGTCGACGGTGGCCAGACCCAGGACGGCCTTGCCGTCGTGCTCGGCGAGCCACGGCTTCAGCTCGCCCGCGCCCAGGACCGCCCCGTCCAGCTCGACGCCCTCGACGACCGGAGCGGCCGCCTCGGCCTCCTCCGTCCCGGGGTCGACGGCGAAGAGCCGCTCACGCAGGGAGGGGTTGCGGATCTCCAGGGTGTCCAGGACCATCACGACCGCCGTACGGTCGTACGCCGCGCGCTCCAGGTCGGTGACCGTCTTCGGGAGCTCGACGTCCTTCACCATCTCCGTGAGACGGCGGTTGAGCTTCACCGCCTCCAGGTGG
Source organism: Streptomyces sp. RLB3-17 (assembly GCF_007113425.2). NCBI lineage: Bacteria > Bacillati > Actinomycetota > Actinomycetes > Kitasatosporales > Streptomycetaceae > Streptomyces > Streptomyces sp. RLB3-17. The sequence continues at coordinate 3,400,030 of NZ_CP041610.2, forward strand.
TCGCGGAGGTTCTGCCCGGCCTTGCCCTTGACCTCGTCGACACGCTCGACGAGGTCCGCGAACGAACCGAACTGGTTGATCCACTTCGCGGCCGTCTTCTCGCCGACACCGGGGATGCCCGGCAGGTTGTCCGACGGGTCGCCGCGCAGCGCCGCGAAGTCGGGGTACTGCGCCGGCGTCAACCCGTACTTCTCGACGACCTTCTCCGGAGTGAAGCGGGTCAGCTCGGAGACGCCCTTCGTCGGGTACAGCACCGTCGTGTGCTCGGACACCAGCTGGAAGGAGTCGCGGTCACCGGTGACGATCAGGACCTCGAAGCCCTCGGCCTCGGCCTGCGTGGCGAGCGTCGCGATGATGTCGTCGGCCTCGAAGCCGTCGACGGCGAACCGCTGCGCGTGCATCGCGTCCAGCAGCTCGCCGATCAGCTCGACCTGCCCCTTGAACTCGTCCGGGGTCTTCGAACGGTTCGCCTTGTACTCCGTGAACTCCTCGGAGCGCCACGTCTTGCGCGAGACGTCGAACGCCACCGCGAAATGCGTGGGTGCCTCGTCGCGCAGCGTGTTCGCCAGCATCGACGCGAAACCATAGATCGCGTTCGTCGGCTGACCCGTCGCGGTCGTGAAATTCTCCGCGGGCAGCGCGAAGAACGCGCGGTACGCCAGCGAGTGCCCATCCATGAGCATCAGCCGCGGACGGCCCGCACCTGCGGTTTTCTCGGTCTTCTTCGATGCTGTTTCTGCCACGCCCCCGATCCTCGCACGCCCCACTGACAGTGCGGACCTCCCGGGACCGGCCACCCTCGTTGTCACCGGCGCATGCGAGACTCGCCGACGTACTTCATACGTGCATGCGAAGGGGTCCCGTGATGGCCAGCAAGCCGCCCAAGAGCGATCCGGTCCAGGACGCGCCGCAGGTCGTCGAGCCGAAGCGCGCCGCGGCCGGGCTGCCCGCCATCGGGCACACCCTGCGCATCGCCCAGCAGCAGATGGGGGTGAAGCGCACCGCGCTGACCCTCCTGCGTGTCAACCAGAAGGACGGCTTCGACTGCCCGGGCTGCGCCTGGCCCGAGCCGGAGCACCGGCACGCGGCGGAGTTCTGCGAGAACGGCGCGAAGGCGGTCGCCGAGGAGGCCACCCTGCGCCGGGTCACCCCGGACTTCTTCGCCGCGCACCCGGTCACCGACCTGCACGGCCGCAGCGGCTACTGGCTCGGCCAGCAGGGCCGCCTCACCCACCCCATGTACCTGCCCGAGGGCGCCGACCACTACGAGCCGGTCTCCTGGGAGCGCGCCTTCGACATCGTCGCCGAGGAGCTCGCCGCCCTCGGCTCCCCCGACGAGGCCCTCTTCTACACCTCGGGGCGCACGAGCAACGAGGCCGCGTTCCTCTACCAGCTCTTCGCCCGCGAGCTCGGCACGAACAACCTGCCGGACTGTTCGAACATGTGCCACGAGTCCTCGGGCTCCGCGCTCTCCGAGACCATCGGCATCGGCAAGGGCAGCGTCCTGCTCGAGGACCTCTACAAGGCGGACCTGATCATCGTCGCCGGGCAAAACCCCGGCACCAACCACCCGCGCATGCTCTCCGCCCTGGAGAAGGCCAAGGCCAACGGCGCGAAGATCATCAGTGTCAATCCGCTGCCCGAGGCGGGCCTGGCGCGCTTCAAGAACCCGCAGACCCCCCAGGGCATGCTCAAGGGCGCCGCTCTCACCGACCTGTTCCTGCAGATCCGCCTGGGCGGCGACCAGGCCCTCTTCCGGCTCCTGAACAAGCTCGTCCTGGAGACCGAGGGCGCGGTCGACGAGGACTTCATCGCCGAACACACCCACGGCTACGAGGAGTTCGCGGCCGCCGCCCGCACCGCCGACTGGGACGAGACCCTCACCGCGACGGGCCTCACCCGCGAGGAGATCGACGAGGCACTCCGCCTCGTCCTGTCCTCCCAGCGCACCATCGTCTGCTGGGCCATGGGCCTCACCCAGCACAAGCACTCCGTGCCCACGATCCGAGAAGTGGTCAACTTCCTGCTGCTGCGCGGCAACATCGGCCGTCCCGGCGCGGGCGTCTGCCCGGTCCGCGGCCACTCGAACGTGCAGGGCGACCGCACCATGGGCATCTTCGAGCGCCCCGCCCCGGCCTTCCTGGACGCCCTGGAGAAGGAGTTCGGCTTCGCCCCGCCCCGCGAGCACGGCTACGACGTCGTACGGGCCATCCGCGCCCTGCGTGACGGCGACGCCAAGGTCTTCTTCGCCATGGGCGGCAACTTCGTCTCCGCCTCCCCCGACACCGAGGTCACCGAGGCCGCCATGCGCCGCGCCCGCCTCACGGTGCACGTCTCGACCAAACTCAACCGCTCCCACGTCGTCACCGGCGCCCGCGCCCTGATCCTGCCCACCCTCGGCCGCACCGAGCGCGACCTCCAGGGCGGCGGCGAGCAGTTCGTGACCGTCGAGGACTCCATGGGCATGGTCCACGCCTCACGCGGCCGTCTGAAGCCCGCGAGCGAGCACCTCCTGTCCGAGCCGGCCATCGTCTGCCGCCTCGCCCGCCGCGTGCTCGGCGACTCCTCCCGCACCCCCTGGGAGGAGTTCGAGAAGGACTACGCCACGATCCGCGACCGCATCGCGCGCGTGATCCCCGGCTTCGACGACTTCAACGCGCGCATTGCCGACCCCGCGGGCTTCACCCTCCCCCACGCCCCTCGCGACGAACGCCGCTTCCCCACGGCCACCGGCAAGGCCAACTTCACCGCCGCGCCCGTCGAGTACCCGAAGCTCCCCGAAGGCCGCCTCCTCCTCCAGACCCTCCGCTCGCACGACCAGTACAACACCACCATCTACGGCCTCGACGACCGCTACAGGGGCATAAAGAACGGCCGCCGAGTGATCCTCGTCAACCCCGAGGACGCCCGCGCGCTGAACGTCGCCGACGCCTCGTACGTCGACCTCGTCAGCGAATGGCAGGACGGCATGGAGCGGCGCGCCGCCGGCTTCCGTGTCGTGCACTACCCGACCGCCCGCGGCTGCGCCGCCGCGTACTACCCCGAGACCAACGTCCTCGTCCCGCTCGACGCCACCGCGGACACCAGTAACACCCCGGCCAGCAAGTCCGTCGTGGTCCGTCTGGAACAATCGGCCACCGACTGAGCGTTTGCTCAGCCAGTCAGCCAGAGAGATCGACGACGATCGGAGCCGGCCCCCATGGGCGAGCAGAGCCAAGTGAAGTTCCCGCAAGAGGTCATCGACGAGTACGCCGCACTCGGCGTCGACCTGCCCGCCCTCTTCTCGGCAGGCCACCTCGGCACCCGCATGGGCGTACAGATCATCGAGGCCTCCGCGGACCGGGTCGTCGGCACCATGCCGGTGGAGGGCAACACCCAGCCGTACGGTCTCCTGCACGGCGGCGCCTCCGCCGTCCTCGCGGAGACCCTCGGTTCGGTCGGCTCCATGCTCCACGGCGGCAGCTCCAAGATCGCCGTCGGCGTCGACCTGAACTGCACCCACCACCGCGGCGCCCGCTCCGGCCTCGTCACCGGCGTGGCCACCCCCGTACACCGCGGGCGCACGACAGCGACGTACGAGATCGTCATCACCGACGAGAACGACAAGCGCGTCTGCACCGCCCGCCTCACCTGCCTCCTGCGCGACGTCAACCCCTCCGACGCCGCCCACGTACGCCAGTCCTGACCCCCACCTCAGCCGCCCACGGAGCAAGGGGGCAGGAGACAACTGCCCCCCACTCACCGGCACTCGCGCGCATCGCGCGCCGCAACCGCGCTCCAATACGCCGGAGTTATCGGAAATCAGCGGCAACTCATCACCCTTTCGGGCGACTTCACGCGCCTTCACGAGACCGCACGCCCGGACCGCACCTCATGCGCCCTAATACCGTGTACGCCGACCGAACTCCGCGTTCCCTTTTCTCGACGTAACGCTGCGTAACACGCACGCAATACGGCATCGGAGTTCCTTCTTCGGCGGCCCGCACTCCCGCGACCTCTCCCGACTTCGCCACGCGACCTGCGACGGCACCCGACCGCGATCTCCGTCCACGCACAACCGGAGGTGCGGATTCTCAACATGTGGAACGAGAAGAATTTCCGCCAAATCGGCCGAGAATACCCGTCCCTGAAGCCCACCAACCGGCACGTCATAACAAGAAAGTCACAAGCCAGCCCACGGCGATGCCCGGGCCCACAGACAGGCTTAGAGTCACGGCCAGTCACCGCGCCGCCGGGCGCGTCTGCAGCACGGCTCGGTATCACCCAGTACGGCCCGGCGAGACACACGGCAGCTCAGCAGGGCTGCTGCGCCAGGGAGAGGATTCAACGTGCGACAGCGTTCTTTGGTCATACTCACCTCCGTGCTCACCACCGGAGCACTCACGCTGACCGCCTGCGGTTCGCGTGACAACAGCGGGGACAAGAGCAGCAGCAGCAAGACCGAGATCATCATCGGCGTTGACGCTCCGCTGACCGGTCAGAACTCCGCAACCGGCCTCGGCATCCAGGGCGGCGTGCAGATCGCCGTCGACGACGCCAACAAGAACAACACCGTCCCCGGCGTGACCTTCAAGGTCCAGGCGCTCGACGACAAGGCGATCCCGGCCAGCGGCCAGCAGAACGCCACCGCTCTCGTCAACAACGAGAAGGTCCTGGGCGTCGTCGGCCCGCTGAACTCCGGTGTGGCCACGCAGATGCAGCAGGTCTTCGCGACCGCCAACCTGGTCGAGATCTCGCCCTCCAACACGGCGCCCGAGCTCACCCAGGGCAAGAACTGGCAGACCTCGAAGTCGCGCCCGTTCAAGACGTACTTCCGCACGGCCACCACCGACGCCCTCCAGGGCGGCTTCGCGGCCGAGTACGCGTCCAGCACGCTCAAGAAGAAGAACGTCTTCGTCGTCGACGACAAGCAGACCTACGGCGCGGGCCTGGCCAAGCTGTTCAAGGCCGGCTTCACCAAGAACGGCGGCAAGGTCGCCGGCGAGGACCACGTCAACACCGGCGACACCGACTTCTCCGCCCTCGTCACCAAGATCAAGAACTCCAAGGCCGACCTGGTCTACTACGGCGGCCAGTACGACGAGTCGGAGAAGCTCACCAAGCAGCTCAAGGACGGCGGAGTCAAGGTCCCGCTGTTCGGCGGTGACGGCATGTTCAGCGACACCTACATCCAGACCGCCGGCAAGACCTCCGAGGGTGACCTGGCCACCTCCGTCGGCCAGCCCGTCGACTCCCTGCCCTCCGCCGCGGACTTCATCAAGAAGTACAAGGCGTCCGGCCTCAAGGGCGACTACGGCACCTACGGCGGCTACTCCTACGACGCCGCGACCGCCATCATCAAGGCGATCGCCAACGTCGTGAAGGACGGCAAGGTCCCCGACGGCGCCCGCGCCAAGATCGTGGACGAGGTCCAGAAGACGAAGTTCGAGGGCATCGCCGGCCCCGTCTCCTTCGACGAGTACGGCGACACCACCAACAAGCAGCTCACCGTCTACCAGGTCGTCAACGGCAAGTGGAAGGCCGTCAAGAGCGGCACGTTCAACGGCTGATCCGATCCCAGCTGATTTCAGTTGACTCCAGCTGATTCCGGCCAAGTCCAGCTGATCCCAGCTCACTCCAGCTGATCCCAGCTGATTCGAGATCGCCGCTAGCTACACCCCAGGGCCGCGCGGCCAAGACCACACGTCACCGCGCGGCCCGTCCCATATCCCCCCGTTCACTCTCCCCACCCACATGGAGGCCATGCGGTGAACACCCTGCCGCAGCAGCTGGCCAACGGGCTGTTCCTCGGCTCGATGTACGGGCTGATCGCCATCGGCTACACGATGGTGTACGGCATCGTCCAGCTCATCAACTTCGCCCACGGCGAGATCTTCATGACCGGAGGCTTCGGCGCACTCACGGTCTACCTCTACGTCCTGCCCGACGGCACATCCATGTGGATAGCCCTCCCAGCGATGCTCATCGGCGGCGGACTCGTCGCCGTCCTCATCGCCGTCGGGGCGGAACGGTTCGCCTACCGACCACTGCGCGGCGCGCCACGCCTGGCACCCCTCATCACCGCCATCGGCCTCTCCCTCGCGCTCCAGCAGGCCGTCTTCAACTGGTACCCGAACGCCAAGACCGACCGCAACTTCCCCCAGATCAACGCCGGCCCCTGGCACATCGGGTCCATCAGCATCAGCAGCGGCTCGCTCTTCGTCATCGTCGCCGCCCCGCTCTGCATGGCGGCCCTCGCCCTCTTCGTCAGCATGTCCCGCACCGGCCGCGCCATGCAGGCCACCGCCCAAGACCCTGACACCGCCCAGCTCATGGGCATCGACACCAACAAGATCATCGTGATCGCCTTCGCCATCGGCGGCTTCTTCGCCGCCGTCGCCGCCGTCTCCTACGGCCTGCGCTACGGCTCGATCCAGTACAACATGGGCTTCCAGATGGGCCTCAAGGCCTTCACCGCGGCCGTCCTCGGCGGCATCGGCAACATCTACGGCGCCATGATCGGCGGCCTCGTCCTCGGCCTCGCCGAGACCATGGCCACCTCCTACATCGACGGCATCCCCGGCATGCAGCAGCTCGGCGGCGGCGGCTGGTCCTCCGTCTGGGCCTTCGTCCTCCTCATCCTCGTACTGCTGTTCAGGCCACAAGGCCTGGTCGGCGAACGCGTCGCGGACAGGGCGTGAACACCATGGCAACCACCGAGAACACCGCCGAGATCACCGCCCCCGCGCGCGGCCTGATCGCACTCCCCCAGACCGCCGCGCGCGCCCTCGTCGCCGTCGGCGCCGTCGCCACCATCGCCAGCACCTTCATGTCGTGGACCTACACGGCCGACTTCCCCGGGGACCTCACCTACTACGGCTCCCCGGCCGGCCTCCAGATCCTCGACCTCGTCGCCGGCGCGATCACCCTGCTCTTCGCGCTCACCCTCTTCGGCGTCCGCGGCCTGCGCTGGCTCAACCCGGCAGGCGCCACCGCGCCCGTCGTCCTCGCCGCCGGCTCCGCGTTCGCCGTCAGCTGGTTCAGCGCCATCGCCATCGCGGTCGACCTCAAGGGCCTCGTCGCCCTCGACCCCGGCGCCTACGTCACCGCCATCGGCTCCCTGATTGCCCTCCTCGGCGCCCTCGCTCTCCCGAGCCCCGGCAACACCTTCAAGGACTGGGTCAGCAAGCCCGACCGCATCCCCGCGGCCGAGCAGCTCCCCGGCTGGGCCGAGCGCCTCGTCATCACCGGCGCCACCGCCGTCGCCCTGATCGTCTTCACGTACGGCATCGGCGTCGACCCCGACGCCAGCGAGACGTTCATCGGCTACCTGCTGCTCGTCGTCCTCGGCACCTGGGCGCTCCAGGCCGCCGGACTCTTCGACCGGTTCGCCACGCTCAACGCCCGCCACAAGGGATTCGCCACCTCCATGGCGTTCCTCGCCGCGGCGATCTTCCCCTTCGTCGAGAACAACGAGCACAACGCCAACCTCGGCGTGAACATCCTCGTCGTCGCCACCGTCGCCCTCGGCCTGAACATCGTCGTCGGCCTCACCGGACTCCTCGACCTCGGATACGTCGCCTTCCTCGGCGTCGGCGCCTACGCCGCGGCCCTCGTCTCCGGCTCCGAGTTCTCCCGCTTCTCCGGCGTCCAGTTCCCCTTCTGGGCCGCCATGCTCACCGGCATGGCCGCGTCGCTCGTCTTCGGCGTCCTCATCGGCGCCCCCACCCTGCGACTGCGCGGCGACTACCTCGCCATCGTCACCCTCGGCTTCGGAGAGATCTTCCGCATCTCCGTCAACAACCTCGACGGCTCCTCCGGACCGAACCTGACCAACGGCCCCAACGGCATCTCGATGATCCCGGACCTCGACATCTTCGGGTTCAACCTCGGGAACTCGCACGACATCGGCTCGATCACCCTCGGCCGCTTCGCGAACTACTTCCTGCTGATGCTGATCATCACCGGCATCGTCGTGGTCGTCTTCAACCGCGCCGCCGACTCCCGTATCGGCCGCTCCTGGATCGCCATCCGCGAGGACGAGACCGCCGCAACCGCCATGGGCATCAACGGCTTCCGCGTCAAGCTCATCGCCTTCGCCCTCGGCGCCTCCCTCGCCGGCCTCGCCGGCACGGTCAGCGCCCACGTCGGCTACAGCGTCAACCCGGCCCCGTACCAGTTCGCCGGCTCCGTACCGCCCAACTCCGCCTTCCTGCTGGCCGCGGTCGTCCTCGGCGGCATGGGCACGGTCAACGGCCCCATCCTCGGCGCCACCCTGCTCTACCTCCTCCCCGAGAAGCTCGGCTTCCTGAAGGAGTACCAGCTCTTCGCCTTCGGCATCGCGCTCGTGATCCTCATGCGCTTCCGCCCCGAAGGCATCATCGCCAACCGCCGTCGCCAGCTCGAATTCCACGAGTCCGACGACAGCATCGACATCCCCGAACAAGGCCTGCCCGACTCCACTGTCGGCGTCACCAAGGCAGGGGCGTGACCCACATGACCACCACCACGGCCACCAGCCCCGTACTCGAGGCCAGCGGCGTCACCATGCGCTTCGGCGGCCTCACCGCCGTCCGCAGCGTCGACCTCACCGTCAACTCGGGCGAGATCGTCGGCCTCATCGGCCCCAACGGCGCCGGCAAGACGACCTTCTTCAACTGCCTCACCGGCCTGTACGTGCCGACCGAGGGCAAGGTCTCCTACAAGGGCACCGTCCTCCCGCCCAAGCCCCACCTCGTCACCAGCGCCGGCATCGCCCGCACCTTCCAGAACATCCGGCTCTTCGCCAACATGACCGTCCTGGAGAACGTGCTCGTCGGCCGCCACACCAGGACCAAGGAAGGCCTCTGGTCGGCCCTCCTGCGCGGCCCCGGCTTCCGCAAGGCAGAAGCCGCCTCCCGCGAACGCGCCATGGAACTGCTGGAGTTCATCGGCCTCGACCACAAGGCCGACCACCTCTCCCGCAACCTCCCCTACGGCGAACAGCGCAAGCTCGAGATCGCCCGCGCCATGGCGAGCGAACCGGGACTGCTGCTCCTGGACGAGCCCACGGCCGGCATGAACCCCCAGGAGACACGCGCGACCGAAGACCTCGTCTTCGCCATCCGCGACAGGGGCATCGCCGTCCTCGTCATCGAGCACGACATGCGCTTCATCTTCAACCTGTCCGACCGCGTCGCCTGCCTCGTCCAGGGCGAGAAGCTCGTTGAGGGCACCTCCGAGGTCGTCCAGGGCGACGAACGCGTCATCGCCGCCTACCTCGGCACCCCGTTCGAGGGCGCCCCCGGCGCCGAGGAACTCGCCGAGGTCGAAGCCGCCGAGGCGGCGGAGGCCTCGGCCGCTCCCGAGCCCGCGGAAGCCTCCGAGACTCCCGAGTCCGACGAGACTCCCGAGGCCACCGAGACTCCTGAGGCCGCCGAGAGCGACGCCGCCGCGGAGGGCACCACCAGCAAGGAAGGAAACGCCCAGTGACCGCACTGCTCGAGGTCGAAGACCTCAAGGTCGCCTACGGCAAGATCGAAGCCGTCAAGGGCATCTCCTTCTCCGTCGAAGCCGGCCAGATCGTCACCCTCATCGGCACCAACGGCGCCGGCAAGACGACCACCCTGCGCACCCTCTCCGGGCTCCTCAAGCCCACCGCGGGCCGCATCACCTTCGACGGCAAACCCCTCAGCGGCATCCCCGCCCACAAGATCGTCTCCCTGGGCCTCGCCCACTCCCCCGAGGGACGCCACATCTTCCCCCGGCTGACGATCACCGAGAACCTCCAGCTCGGCGCGTTCCTGCGCACCGACAAGGCGGGCATCGAGAAGGACATCCAGCGCGCCTACGACCTCTTCCCCATCCTGGGTGAACGCCGCAAGCAGGCCGCGGGAACCCTCTCCGGCGGAGAGCAGCAGATGCTGGCCATGGGCCGCGCGCTCATGTCCCAGCCCAAGCTGCTCATGCTCGACGAACCCTCCATGGGTCTCTCGCCGATCATGATGCAGAAGATCATGGCCACCATCGCCGAACTCAAGGCCGACGGTACGACCATCCTCCTCGTCGAGCAGAACGCCCAGGCGGCGCTCTCCCTCGCCGATCAGGGACACGTCATGGAGGTCGGCAACATCGTCCTCTCCGGCACCGGACAGGACCTGCTGCACGACGAGTCGGTACGCAAGGCCTACCTGGGCGAGGACTGAGACCAGGCTCCGGCCGTACGACCGTACAGCCGCCGCACGAAGAGGCCCGCGCCCCCAGTCGGGGGGCGCGGGCCTCTTCGTCACTCACCCATACCGCTCGCAGCGGAATCAGCCGACGAAATTCTCGATCGGTCTGGAGAAGTCGGCACCGAGTTGCGACATCGCATGGCCGAACTCCTTCTCGCTGATCGCCTCACGGAGCGTGACCAGCACGGCACGGACGCCGCCGTCGGCCTCGTCCGGCTTGAGCACGTTGCGCTGAGCCACTCGCCGCACGAGCTCGTCGTAGTCGAAGCGCTCGATCTCCGCGGTGGCACCCCGCCGAACGGACTCCGCCAGACCCTCCGGGAGCTCCAGCGCCAGGTTCCGCGCCTCACCCGAGCTCAGCCGATGGGCGAGCGTCTCGAGCGTGGCACGCGTGAGATCGGCCGACTCCTGCCGAGTCAGGCCCGTACGTTCCGACACCGCTTGGACGAACGCCTTCTCTTCCACGCGCTGTCTCCTTTGCTGCCTTGCCGACCCGAAGGCCACGCGGCCCCGAAACCAGCCTGACACGCGGTCGCCGGGCTCGCGCGGGCAAGACGCGGCACCCCGAAGCGGGGCGCCGCCGCTCCCTAGCCCTTGGAGGCCTTCTTCTCCTCGGCGTCCGCGATGACCGCCTCGGCGACCTGCTGCATGGACATACGACGGTCCATGGAGGTCTTCTGGATCCACCGGAACGCGGCGGGCTCGGTCAGCCCGTACTGCGTCTGCAGCACGGACTTGGCCCGGTCGACCAGCTTGCGGGTCTCCAGACGCTGGCTGAGGTCGGCGACCTCCTTCTCCAGCTGCTTCAGCTCCGTGAACCGCGAGACGGCCATCTCGATCGCCGGTACGACGTCGCTCTTGCTGAAGGGCTTCACGAGGTACGCCATCGCGCCGGCGTCACGGGCCCGCTCGACGAGGTCGCGCTGCGAGAACGCGGTGAGCATCAGGACGGGGGCGATGCTCTCCTCGGCGATCTTCTCGGCCGCCGAGATCCCGTCCAGCTTGGGCATCTTGACGTCGAGGATCACGAGGTCGGGCCGGTGCTCACGGGCCAGCTCGACGGCCTGCTCCCCGTCCCCCGCCTCGCCCACGACGGCGTAGCCCTCTTCCTCGAGCATCTCTTTGAGGTCGAGGCGGATCAGCGCCTCGTCCTCGGCGATGACGACACGGGTCGTCAGCGGAGGCACGTGCGACTTGTCGTCGTCGGCGACGGGCTGGGGCGACTCGGGGGCGGTCACGGGGGCTCCTCGTTCAGGGGCGGGTACTGCTCCCAAGAGCCTACCCAGCTGCGGTATGGTGGACGGGCAGCGGGTCGGGGTAAACCTTCGATTCAGCGGGCCCCGGTAGCCCAATTGGCAGCAGGCAATGGATTCAAAACCCATACAGTGTCGGTTCGAGTCCGACTCGGGGCACTTTTCCTTGGATTCCAAGGTCGTCACAGAAAAGCGGATGTTCCCGTTCTCGTGAACATCCGCTTTTTGCTGCGCACGGTCGCGATCGCTCGCGCAAAGTGACCACATGTACGACATGGGCACACGCGAGCGAGCTCTGGCACTTGTCGCTCAGGGGCGCAGCCTGAACTCCGTGAGCAAGGAGACCGGGGTATCCAGGTCGGCGATCCGTTGCTGGCAATCGCGCGTCGACCCGTTACCGCGCATGCAGCGCACACCATGCTCAAGATGCGGCGCAACGCCGGAGCCACCCTCCAACACGGCGGCCTACAGCTACCTCTTGGGGCTCTACCTCGGTGACGGCTGCATCAGCCCCGACATGCGAGCCGGCTACGTTCTCCGCATCGCGTGCGCCAACACTTGGCCAGGCCTGATCGAAGCTTGCGCTGCCGCCGTCGAAGCCATCAACCCCAGCAAGAAGTCGAACCGGGTCCAAGCAGTCGGATACGTCTCGGTCGTCGGATACAGCCGGCACTGGCCCTGCCTCTTCCCCCAGCACGGCCCCGGCAAGAAGCACGAGCGCCCTGTCGTCCTCGAATCCTGGCAACAGGAAATCGTCGACTCTCATCCCTGGGAATTCATCCGCGGGCTCGTCCACTCCGACGGCTGCCGGATCACCAACTGGACCGAGAAGGTCATCGCCGGCGAGCGCAAGCGCTACGAATACCCCCGGTACTTCTTCACCAACGTCTGCGACGACATCCGGCAGCTCTACACCGACACACTCGACAAACTCGGCATTCAGTGGACCCACTGCACCCGCGACGGAAACCCGTTCGCCATTTCCGTCGCCCGCAAAGCCTCCGTCGCTCTCATGGACGCCCACGTCGGTTCCAAGTACTGACAGCCGGGTCTACTTGGGGCTGTCGTCCTCTCCGATGTGGTGGACGCGTACGAGGTTCGTGGTGCCCGAGACGCCGGGCGGGGAGCCGGCGGTGATGACGACGATGTCGCCCTTCTTGCAGCGGCCGTACTTCAGGAGGAGTTCGTCGACCTGGTCGACCATCGCGTCGGTGGAGTCGACGTGCGGTCCCAGGAACGTTTCTACGCCCCAGGTCAGGTTCAGCTGGGAGCGGGTGGCCGGGTCGGGAGTGAAGGCCAGCAGGGGGATCGGGGAGCGGTAGCGGGACAGGCGGCGGACCGTGTCGCCGGACTGGGTGAAGGCGACGAGGAACTTGGCGCCGAGGAAGTCGCCCATCTCCGCCGCCGCGCGGGCGACCGCACCGCCCTGGGTGCGGGGCTTGTTGCGGTCGGTCAGGGGCGGCAGGCCCTTGGCGAGGATGTCCTCCTCGGCGGCCTCGACGATGCGGGACATCGTCCGGACGGTTTCCACGGGGTACTTGCCGACGCTCGTCTCGCCGGAGAGCATCACGGCGTCCGTGCCGTCGATGACGGCGTTGGCGACGTCGGACGCCTCGGCCCGCGTGGGGCGGGAGTTGTCGATCATCGAGTCGAGCATCTGGGTGGCGACGATGACCGGCTTGGCGTTGCGCTTGGCCAGCTTGATGGCGCGCTTCTGGACGATCGGGACCTGCTCGAGGGGCATCTCTACGCCCAGGTCGCCGCGGGCGACCATGATGCCGTCGAAGGCGGCGACGATGTCGTCGATCGCGTCGACCGCCTGGGGCTTCTCGACCTTGGCGATCACGGGAAGGCGGCGGCCTTCCTCGTCCATGATGCGGTGGACGTCGTCGATGTCGCGGCCGCTGCGGACGAAGGAGAGGGCGATGACGTCGAAGCCGGTGCGTAGGGCCCAGCGGAGGTCCGCTTCGTCCTTGTCGGAGAGGGCGGGGACGGAGACGGCGACGCCGGGGAGGTTGAGGCCCTTGTGGTCGGAGACCATGCCGCCTTCGACGACGGTGGTGTGGACGCGGGGGCCGTCGACGGCGGTGACTTCGAGGCAGACCTTGCCGTCGTCGACGAGGATGCGTTCGCCGGGGGTGACGTCGGCCGCGAGGCCCGAGTACGTCGTGCCGCAGGTGAGGCGGTCGCCCTCGGCGCCTTCTTCGACGGTGATGGTGAAGGTGTCTCCGCGTTCAAGGAGTACGGGGCCTTCGGTGAAGCGGCCGAGTCGGATCTTCGGGCCTTGAAGGTCGGCGAGCAGTCCGACGCTGCGTCCGGTCTCGTCGGAGGCCTTTCGCACGCGCTGGTAGCGCTCCTCGTGTTCGGCGTGGGTGCCGTGGCTGAGGTTGAAGCGGGCTACGTCCATTCCGGCGTCGACCAGGGCTTTGAGCTGGTCGTACGAATCGGTGGCGGGGCCCAATGTACAGACGATTTTTGCTCGGCGCATGGTTTGAGCCTAGGCCTTACCGGTCGGTAGAGAATTGGTCCAGCATGACTACTCAACAACCTTTGCATGAAGCCTTATTGACAACAGTTGAATTGTGCGCGGGGGTGCTCTGATGAGCGCGTCGGTACTTTATGGCGACCGGTCCGCGCTTTACAGTTCCGGCGGGGCCATCGTGAATCGGGCGTTGACCTGGGCGTAGACGTGTTGGCGCTCGGGTTCGAGGTCGAGGGGGGCGGCTTCTTCGGGTGTGCCGCCGACGAAGGACATGGAGCGCATGGCGCGTCCGGGGGCCGCCGGGTAGGGCTGGGCGTTCTCGGCGCCGATGTCGGCGAGTTCGACGAGGGCGGCGAGGGTGGTGCCGAGGGCTTCGGCGTATTCGCGAGCCCGTTGGACGGCTTCGCGGACCGCCTGCTGTCGGGCTTGGCGGTGGGAGGGCGAGTCGGGGCGCAGGGCCCACCAGGGGCCGTCGACCCGGGTGAGGTCGAGGTCGGCGAGGCGGGTCGTCAGCTCGCCGAGTGCGGTGAAGTCGGTGAGTTCGGCGGTGAGGTGGACGCGGCCGTGGTAGGCGCGGACGCGTTCGCCGCGGCCGTGTTTCGTGAGTTCCGGGCTGATGGAGAAGGCGCCGGTTTCGAGGCGTTCGACGGCGTCTCCGTAGGACTTCACGAGGTCCATGGCCGTCGCGTTGCGGCGGGTGAGGTCGGCGAGGGCCTCGCGTCGGTCGGTGCCGCGGGCGCTGACGGTGATGCCGATGCGGGCGATCTCGGGGTCGACTTCGAGGTGGGCTTCGCCGCGGACGGCGATGCGGGGTGATTCGGGGGTTCCGTAGGGGACTGCGGGTCGGGGTTCCTCTGCGGTGGGGGCCATACGCCCCACTCTGTCACCGGAAGGGTGGGCGTGGTGCCCGGTGGTCACCAGATGGAAACCTCCGGGACCTGTTCTGGAGTGTCATGCGTAGGTCAGAATCTACGCGCGTCGTTGACCAATTCCCAAGGAGCCATAGACATGCCGTTGAACCGCAGGAAGTTCCTGAAGAAGTCCGCCGTGACGGGTGCGGGGGTGGCGCTGACCGGTGCGGTCGCGGCTCCGTCCGCGCAGGCGGCGACCTCGGCGGCGGCAGGGGGTGGGAAGAAGCCCGTGAAGCGGCACTCCCTCACCGTCATGGGCACGACGGACCTGCACGGACATGTCTTCAACTGGGACTACTTCAAGGACGCGGAATACAAGGACGCGGCGGGCAACGCGCAGGGGCTGGCGCGGATCTCGACGCTGGTGAACGAGATCCGCAAGGAGAAGGGGCGTTGCAACACCCTCCTTCTGGACGCGGGCGACACGATCCAGGGCACCCCGCTGACGTACTACTACGCGAAGGTGGACCCGATCACCGCCAAGGGCGGTCCGGTGCACCCGATGGCGCAGGCGATGAACGCGATCGGCTATGACGCGGTGGCGCTGGGCAACCACGAGTTCAACTACGGCATCGAGACGCTGCGGAAGTTCGAGTCGCAGTGCCGCTTCCCGCTGCTGGGTGCGAACGCGCTGGACGCGAAGACGCTGAAGCCGGCTTTCCCGCCGTACTTCATGAAGACGTTCCACGTGCCGGGCGCCCCGTCGGTGAAGGTGGCGGTGCTCGGTCTGACGAACCCGGGTATCGCGATCTGGGACAAGGCGTACGTCCAGGGGAAGTTGACGTTCCCGGGTCTGGAGGAGCAGGCGGCGAAGTGGGTGCCGAAGCTGCGGTCGATGGGTGCGGACGTGGTCGTCGTGTCGGCGCACTCCGGTTCGTCCGGCACGTCCTCCTACGGTGACCAGCTGCCGTACGTCGAGAACTCGGCGGCGCTCGTCGCCCAGCAGGTGCCGGGGATCGACGCGATTCTCGTCGGGCACGCGCACGTGGAGATCCCGGAGCTGAAGGTCACCAACGCCAAGACCGGCGGGACGGTGGTGCTGTCGGAGCCGCTGGCGTATGCGGAGCGGCTGTCGGTGTTCGACTTCGAGCTGGTCCTCGAGAAGGGGAAGTGGCAGGTCGAGTCGGTGAAGGCCTCGGTCCGCAACTCGAACTCGGTCGCCGACGACCCGAAGATCACCCGGCTGCTGAAGGACGAGCACGACCTGGTGGTGGCGTACGTCAACCAGGTGGTCGGCACGGCCACGGACACGCTGACGACGGTCGAGGCGCGTTACAAGGACGCCCCGATCATCGACCTGATCACCAAGGTGCAGGAGGACGTGGTCAAGGCGGCGCTGGTGGGCACGGAGTACGCGTCGCTGCCCGTGATCGCGCAGGCCTCGCCGTTCTCGCGCACCTCCGAGATCCCGGCCGGCAAGGTGACGATCCGGGATCTGTCGAGCCTGTACGTGTACGACAACACGCTGGTCGCGAAGGTGCTGACGGGGGCGCAGGTGCGGGCGTACCTGGAGTACTCGGCGAACTACTTCGTGCGGACGGCGGCCGGTGCGGTGATCGACACGGAGAAGCTGACCAACGCGAACAACCGTCCGGACTACAACTACGACTATGTGTCGGGGCTCCGGTACGACATCGACATCGCGCAGGCGGAGGGTTCGCGGATCAAGAACCTGACGTACAACGGTGCGGCGCTGGACGACGCGCAGCAGTTCGTGTTCGCGGTGAACAACTACCGGGCGAACGGTGGCGGCGCCTTCCCGCATGTGGCGTCCGCGAAGGAGGTCTGGTCGGAGTCGACGGAGATCCGTACGCGGATCGCCGAGTGGGTGACCGCGAAGGGTGTGCTCGACCCGAAGGAGTTCGCTTCGGTGGACTGGAAGCTCACGCGGGACGGCACGCCTGTTTTCTAGGCCGCAGGTTTTCTGGGCCGCAGGTTTTCTGGGCTGCCTGTTTTCTGGGCCGCCCGTTGCGGCTCGCTTGTTCTCTGGACCCCGGACGCGTGTCCGGGGTCTTCTTCTCACCGTCCGTCGACGAGCGGGGTGAGGGTCTGGGCGGTGTGGCGGGCGGGCGGGACCTGGGACTGGGGTTCGAGTCCGAAGGTGGTGAAGGCCGTACGGCGCGGCAGCGGGTAGGGGTCCTTGCCCGTCAGCGAGTTGAGGATGGTTGCGCTGCGCCAGGCGGCGAGGCCGAGGTCGGGGGCGCCGACGCCGTGGGTGTGGAGTTCGGCGTTCTGGACGTAGACGCGGCCGGTGACGGCGGGGTCGAGGGCCAGGCGGAACTGGTCGTCGATGCGGGGGCGTTCGGCGCTGTCGCGGCGCAGGTAGGGGTCGAGTCCGGCGAGGATCTGGCCGAGGGGGCGTTCGCGGTAGCCGGTGGCGAGGACCACGGCGTCGGTGACGAGGCGGGTGCGGGCGCTCTGCTGGCCGTGTTCGAGGTGGAGTTCGACCTTGGTGGTGGCGACGCGGCCCGCGGTGCGGACGGTGACGGCGGGGGTGAGGACGGCGTCGGGCCAGCCGCCGTGGAGGGTGCGGCGGTAGAGCTCGTCGTGGATGGCGGCGATGGTGTCGGCGTCGATGCCCTTGTGGAGTTGCCATTGGGCGGCGACGAGCCGGTCGCGTACGGGCTCGGTGAGGGCGTGGAAGTAGCGGGTGTAGTCGGGGGTGAAGTGTTCGAGGCCGAGCTTGGAGTACTCCATCGGGGCGAAGGCCTCGGTGCGGGCGAGCCAGTGGATCTTCTCGCGGCCGGCGGGCCGGTTGCGCAGGAGGTCGAGGAAGACCTCGGCGCCCGACTGCCCCGCGCCGATGACGGTGATGTGTTCGGCGGTGAGGAAGCTTTCGCGGTGGGCGAGGTAGTCCGCGGCGTGGATGACGGGGACGCCGGGGGCGTCGACGAGGGGTTTGAGGGGCTCGGGGATGTGGGGTGCGGTGCCGACGCCGAGGACGATGTTGCGGGTGTAGGTGCGGCCGAGGGCCTCGGCTTCTCCCTCGCTGTCGAGCTGGGTGAAGTCGACTTCGAACAGGGTGCGTTCGGGGTTCCAGCGGACGGCGTCGACCTGGTGGCCGAAGTGGAGTCCGGGGAGGCGGCCCGCGACCCAGCGGCAGTAGGCGTCGTACTCGGCGCGCTGCATGTGGAAGCGCTCGGCGAAGTAGAAGGGGAAGAGGCGGTCGCGGTCCTTGAGGTAGTTGAGGAAGGACCAGGGGCTGGCGGGGTCGGCGAGGGTGACCAGGTCGGCGAGGAAGGGGACTTGGAGGGTGGCGCCGTCGATGAGCAGGCCCGGGTGCCAGTCGAAGCCGGGGCGCTGTTCGTAGAAGACGCTGTCGAGTTCGGGGAGAGGGTGGGCGAGGGCGGCGAGGGAGAGGTTGAACGGGCCGATGCCGATGCCCACGAGGTCGCGGGGCGCGTCGGACTCGTGGGGTGGAGGGAGGGGCGTCGGGCTCATCGGGGTGTGTGTCCTTCCACCAGTTTCAGGAGCGCGGCCAGGTCGCCCGGCCGGGTGTGGGGATTGAGCAGGGTGGCTTTGAGCCAGAGCCGGTCATCGAGCAGGGCTCGGCCGAGGACGGCGCGTCCTTCGTGGAGCAGGGTGCGGCGTACGGCGGCGACGGCTTCGTCGGAGGCCTCGGCGGGGCGGAACAGGACGGTGCTGAGGGTGGGCGGGTCGTAGAGCTCGAAGCCGGGGTGTGCTTCGACGAGGTCCGCCAGTTCGACGGCGCGGGCGCAGACCTGGTCGACGAGCGCGCCGAGTCCCGCTCGCCCCAGGGTTTTGAGGGTGACGGCGACTTTGAGGATGTCGGGACGTCGGGTGGTGCGCAGGGAGCGGCCCAGGAGGTCGGGGAGGCCCGCTTCGGTGTCGTCGTCGGCGTTGAGGTAGTCGGCGCGGTGGCTCAGGGCGTCGAGGTCGTGGGGGTCCTTGACGACGAGGAGGCCTGCGGCGACGGGCTGCCAGCCGAGTTTGTGCAGGTCGAGGGTGACGGTGTGGGCGCGGTCGAGTCCGTCGAGCTTGCCGCGGTGGTGGTCGCTGAAGAGGAGGCCTCCGCCGTAGGCGGCGTCGATGTGGAGGCGGGTGCCGTGGGCTTCGCAGAGGTCGGCGATGTCCGGCAGGGGGTCGATGAGTCCGGCGTCGGTGGTGCCCGCGGTGGCGGCCACGAGGAGGGAGCCGCGGAGGCCCTGGAGTTCGGTGAGGGCTTCGTCGAGGGCGGCGAGGTCCATGGTGCCGGCGGGGGCGGGGACGACGACGGGGTCGGGCAGGCCGAGGAGCCAGGCGGCGCGGGGCAGGGAGTGGTGGGCGTTGGCGCCGTGGATGAGCCGCACGCCGGCGTGTGCCTCCCGGGCGAGGAGGAGGGCGAGTTGGTTGGACTCGGTGCCGCCGGTGGTGACCAGGGCGTCGTCGGCGCCGATCTCCTGGGCGAGGGCCCGGGTGACGAGCGCCTCCAGTTCCGAGGCGGCCGGGGCCTGGTCCCAGGAGTCCATGGAGGGGTTGAGGGCGGAGGCGGCGAGGTCGGCGGCGGTGGCGACGGCGAGGGGTGGGCAGTGCAGGTGGGCGGCGCACAGGGGGTGGGCGGGGTCGGCCGCGCCCTCGGCGAGAGCCCGTACGAGGACGTGTAGGGCGTCTTCGGTTCCCTGCTCGGGCAGTACGTCGCCGACCGCTTCCCGTACGCGCCGGGCCACGCCCTCCGGTCCGCCGGCGGGCAGCGGTCCGCCGCGTGCCTCGCCGCCGTCGCGCAGTGCGTCGAGGACGGTGTCGAGCAGCGGCCGCAGCGCGCCGGGACCTTCGGGGCCTGAGGCGAGGGGCGGCGTGCTCATGAGGTGTCCTCCGGTGGGCGCGCGGCAGGGGGAGTACCAGCCTGTACGGGGATGGGCCCGCGCGCCCTGAAAGGTCAACGATCCGACCCGAATGGGGGTACTGGTGGGCGGAGAAAATATGCGCGGGGGCGAAGCTGCTGGGCGCCACGCCACGCCGGAACGGGAACCACCTTTCCTCGCCCCCGCCGCCCCTACCCGTCCCATCCCCACTTGGGGGCTCCGCCCCCAAACCCCCGATCGGCCTGAACGGCCTCGTCCTCAAACGCCGGACGGGCTGAAGAAGCGGGCCGGGGTGGGTGGGGTGACGGGGCGGGTGGGGCATCGGCCTCCGGCCCTTCCTCACACCCGGACGGGCTGAAAGGCGCGAGCCAGGGTGGGTGGGGTGACGGGGCGGGCGAGGCACCGGCCTCCGGCCCCTTCCTCACACCCGGGCGGACTGAAAGACGCGAGCCAGGGTGGGTGGGGTGACGGGGTGGGCGGGACATCAGCCCCCGGCCCTTCCTCACACCCGGACGGACTGGATGGCGTGGGCCGGGGTGGGTGGGGTGCGACCGCCGGCCTCGCCCTGGAGCGCCGGACGACCCCAGGCTTTCAGGGGCGCGGGGAACTGCGCGACCAGCCACCACCCGGCCCGCAGCCGAGCGACCCGGGGGCGGATGCGGGGCGAAGCCCCCGCTTCAGGGGCGCGGGGAACTGCGCGACCAGCCACCACCGGCCCGCAGCCAGGGCGACCCGGGGCGGGCCGGGATGCGGGGCGCAGCCCCCGCCCCAGGGGCGCGGGGAACTGCGCGACCAGCCCCCACCGGGCCGCAGCCAAACGAATCGGGCGGCGGGGGGATCCGGGGCGCAGCCCCGGCCCCGGCCACCGGTCGTCCGTTATGCGGTTCGTACCTTCAATGCCCGTGCCAGGTCGTCGAGTTGGTCGACGAGTTTGCGGCGGAGGGCGGGGATGGGGTCGCCGTCGCGGAGGCACGTTTCGCCGAGGGCGAGGGTTTCGGGGGCGACGGCGTGGACGGGGAACGCGTAGCGCCCGGCGGCATCGGCGATGGCGGGGCCGCGACGCGCGGAGACGGCGACGGCGTCGGCCCAGTAGCGCTCGACGTACTCCCGGACGAGGTGGGTCTGTTCGGGCTGCCAGAAGCCCTGGGCGGTGGCGGTGAAGAGGTAGTTGGAGAGGTGGTCGGAGGTGAACATCTCCTCCCAGGCACGGCGCTTGGCCTCGGGGTCGGGCAGCGCGGCGCGGCAGCGGGCGGCGCCTTCCTGGCCGGTGGCGCTGGGGTCCTGGACGAGTTCGGCCTCGATGACGGCGTCGTCGATGGCGCCGAGGACGGCGAGCCGGCCGAGGATGCGCCAGCGCAGTTCGGGGTCGAGTTCGGGTCCGCCGGGGACGGTGCCTTCGGAGAACCAGGCACTGATGGTGTCGGGGTGGGCGGCGACGTCGATGTAGTGGCGCACGGCGGTGAGGCGCAGGCCGGGGTGGGAGCCGTCCTCGGTGCGGCGGATGAGGTCGCGGCAGAGGTCGGTGAGGGTGGCGAGGGCGGTCGGGCGGTCCTCGGCGGGGAGGTAGCGGTCGGCGACCTGGGTGGCGGCGAACGACAGGACGCCCTGGACGAGGGCGAGGTCGCTCTCGCGCGGGAGGTGGGCGCGGGCGGCGTCGATGTAGGCCATGGCGGGCAGTTCGCCGTCGCGGACGGAGTCGCGCAGGGCGTTCCAGACGACCGCGCGGGTGAGGGGTTCGGGCAGTCCGGCGAGGGCCGTGCGCACGGTCTGGAAGGACTCGGGGTCGAAGCGGACCTTGGCGTAGGAGAGGTCGCCGTCGTTGAGGAGGAGCAGGGCGGGGCGCTTGCCGATCACGGTCGGCTCGGTCCCCGGGACGTCGGCTTCGAGGCGGTCGCGCAGGGTGAGGCGGCCTTCGACGCCGAGGTCGTTGTCGTAGAGGCCCACGGCGATGCGGTGCGGGCGGCTGCCGTGGTGTTCGACGGTGAGGGTGTGGGTGCCGTCGGGTCCGGCGGTGAGGGTGGGGGTGAGGGTGTCGACGCCGGTGGTGCGCAGCCAGGAGTCGGCCCAGGCGTGGACGTCGCGTTCGGTGGCGGAGGCGAGGTTGTCGATGAAGTCGGCGAGGGTGGCGTTGGCGAACTTGTGGCGGGCGAAGTGGGTGTTGATGCCGGCCAGGAAGTCCTTCTCACCGAGCCACGCGACGAGTTGGCGCAGGGCGGAGGCGCCCTTGGCGTAGGAGATGCCGTCGAAGTTGAGCATGGCGGACGCGGTGTCGGGGACGGCGTCCGGGTCGGGGGCGACGGGGTGGGTGGAGGGGCGCTGGTCGGCGTCGTAGCCCCAGGGTTTGCGGGTGACGCCGAAGTCGGTCCAGGTGTCGGTGAAGCGGGTGGCTTCGGTGAGGGTCTGGTAGCCCATGTACTCGGCGAAGGACTCGTTCAGCCAGATGTCGTCCCACCAGCGCAGGGTGACGAGGTCGCCGAACCACATGTGGGCCATTTCGTGGGCGATGACCATGGCGCGGGTCTGGCGTTCGGTGTCGGTGACGGCGGAGCGGTAGACGAACTCGTCGCGGAAGGTGACGAGGCCGGGGTTCTCCATGGCGCCGGCGTTGAACTCGGGGACGAACGCCTGGTCGTAGGAGTCGAAGGGGTAGGGCTCGTCGAACTTCTCGTGGTAGCGGTCGAAGCAGGCGCGGGTGACGTCGAGGATCTCGTCGGCGTCGGCGTCGAGGTAGGGGGCGAGCGAGCGGCGGCAGTGGATGCCGAAGGGCAGGCCGCGGTGCTCGGTGCGGACGGAGTGCCAGGGGCCGGCGGCGACGGCGACGAGGTAGGTGGAGATCAGCGGGGTGGGGGCGGCCCGCCAGCGGCCCTCTCCCACGTGTTCGGTGACGCCGTTGGCGAGGACGGTCCAGCCGTCGGGGGCGGTCACGGAGAGTTCGAAGACGGCCTTCAGGTCGGGCTGGTCGAAGGCGGCGAAGACGCGCTGGACGTCTTCCATGAACAGCTGGGTGTAGAGGTAGGTCTCGCCGTCGGTGGGGTCGGTGAAGCGGTGCATGCCCTCGCCGGTGCGGGAGTAGCGCATCCGTGCGTCGACGCGCAGTTCGTGCTCGCCCGCGGTGAGGCCCTTGAGGGGGAGCCGGTTCTCGTCGAGGGTCTCGGGGTCGAGGGGCTGTCCGTCGAGGGTGACGGAGCGCAGTTCTGCGGGCTTCAGCTCGACGAAGGTGTCCGCGTCGGCGCGGGCGGTGAACCGGATCACGGTCAGGGAGTCGAAGGTCTCGTCCCCGTGGGTCACGTCGAGTGCGATCCCGTAGTGGTGGACGTCGAGGAGCTGGGCACGGGTCTGCGCTTCGTCGCGCGTCAGTACGGACATGGGGGACATGCTGCCTGATGGCTCGGACAGGACACAGGGCAGGCCCGGTATGCGGCGTTTGTTCGGCACGGTCACGGCGGGATCGGCGTCCTCAGGCGGTGCGGTCCTGCTCCCGTGCGTCGAGTGCCTCCCGTGAGCCCCGTGAGCCCCGTACATCCCGCGCGTCCCGTGCGTCGGTGTGGCCGTCGCGTTGCGGGGGGACGCGGGTGTCGTGGCGGAGGCGGCCCGGGGCGCGCGGTGAGGCGCGTTCCTCGGTAAGGGCGCGTAACTCGCGTACCTCCGCCTCCAGGGCCCGGCGGCGCTGGTGGGTGTCGTACAGGTAGCGGACCTTGGTGCGCAGGGTCCAGGGGTCGACGGGTTTCATGACGAGGTCGGCGACGCCGAGGGCGAACGCGGTGGCGGACAGTTCGGTGTCCGGTCCGAAGCCGGTGAGCAGGATGACCGGGATGTGCTGGGTCTGTTCGACGCGCCGCATGTAGCGCACGACGTCGAGGCCGCTGACGCCGGGCATGCGCACGTCGAGGAGGAGCAGTCCGACCTGGCCGCGCAGCACTTCCTTGAGGGCGTCGTCGCCGCTGGTCGCGCGGGTCACGAGGTGGCCCAGCGGGGCGAGGGCGCTTTCGAGCGCGTACAGCGTGTCCTCGTGGTCGTCGACGATGAGGATCTTGGCATCCGACGGCATGGCCCGACGTCCCCTCGATCGGCCACATGCCGGCCCGGGCCGGTACGGGCGGGGGCGGGTGCCACGGATGGCGGTGCCACGGATGGCGGCTGCCACGGGTGGCGGGTGCCCTGGGGCCCGTACGGACGGTCGGCCGGCATGTGCCATTGGCCTGACACCTGACAGGGAGTGCTCACGCAGGATGCACGCTGGGGGCACCCGGTGTCACTCCCCCGTGGCCGCCGCGCCCCGCCCGGCACCGTCCGCGATGCTCTCGTGGTGCCGGATGACCTCGGCGATGATGAAATTCAGCAACTTTTCCGCGAAGGCCGGATCCAGCTTGGCGTTCTCGGCGAGGCGACGCAGCCGGGCGATCTGGTGGGCCTCGCGGGACGGGTCGGCGGGCGGCAGTTGGTGGGCGGCCTTGAGGTGGCCGACCTGTTGGGTGCATTTGAAGCGTTCGGCGAGCATGTGGACGACGGCGGCGTCGATGTTGTCGATGCTGTCGCGCAGCCGGGCGAGTTCCGCGCGCACGGCGGGGTCGACCTCGCCGCCCGCCCCGTCGTTCGTGTTGCCGGTGTCGCTGGTGGTCATGAGGAGCAACTTTACGTGGCGTGCGGGGGCTCGATCATGGGCGGATCGTCGGGGTCGGGTATGCGGTCGCTCCAGCCGCCGGGGAGGGTGCGGCCCTGCTGTTCGCGGAAGCGGACGGGGGCCATGCCGACACGGCGGGTGAACAGGCGGGAGAAGTAGGCGGGGTCGTCGTAGCCGACGCGCCGGGCGACCGCGGCGACGGGGAGTTCGGTGGCGGCGAGGAGTTCCTTGGCGCGGCCCAGGCGGATGCCGAGGAGGTAGTCCTTGGGGCTGCGGCCGGCGCCGCGGCGGACGGCGGCGCGCAGTTCGGCGGGGGTCATGCCGTGCCGGGCCGCGTGCTCGGCGACGGACAGTGGCTGGAACGCGTCACGGGCGAGGGCGTGCAGGACGGGGTCGCCGTCGGGGGCGAGGTCGGCGCGGGCGCGGCGCAGGGCGACGAGGAGTTCGTGGACGGCGGCGCCGGTCTCGACTTCGAGGAGGGGGTTGCCGCGGCGCGCGGCGCGCGCGATGCGGCCGACGGTGGCACGGGCGCCGGTGGCGTCGGAGAGCGGCACGACGGGGCGGTCGGGTTCGATGTAGCCGAGTTCGGTGTACGTGGCGGTGGCGGGCCCGGTGAAGTCGACGAAGCACTCGTCCCAGCTGGGGTCGGGTCCGTAGTGGTGGGGTACGCCGGGGGTGAGCCAGAGCAGGGCGGGCGCGGTGACGGTGTGGTGGTGTCCGTCGGGGCCTCGGAACCAGCCGCCGCCCGCGCTGACGACGACGGCCACGTGGTGGTCGAGGGTGCGGGGCCCGACGGTGGGCAGTTCGCCGTGCTGCAGGCCTACGCCGAGGCAGACGAGGCCGAGCCGGTGGTGGACGGGAGCGGGGGAGAAATAGCGCATCCAGGTGTGGTGCATCCGCGCGCCTCCCCTCCTCGGCGCCCCTGCCGCCGGCGTCACTCTTTGGTCCAACCAGAGCTGATCTTTGTCCATGGACGCGGACGCCGCCAGAGGTGAGGGTGAGCTCATGAGCGAGTTCACGGTGGGGGACACGGATTTTCTGCTGGACGGGCGCCCGGTGCGGCTGCTGTCCGGCGCGTTGCACTACTTCCGGGTGCACGAGGGGCAGTGGGGGCATCGGCTGGGGATGCTGCGGGCGATGGGGCTCAACTGTGTGGAGACGTACGTCCCGTGGAATCTGCACGAGCCGCGCCCGGGCGAGTACCGCGACGTCCAGGCGCTGGGCCGGTTCCTGGACGCCGTGCGGGAGGCGGGCCTGTGGGCGATCGTGCGACCCGGCCCGTACATCTGCGCGGAGTGGGAGAACGGGGGGCTGCCGCACTGGCTGACGGGGAGGCTCCGCACCAGGGACGAGGAGTACGTGGGGCATGTGGAGCGCTGGTTCCACCAGGTGCTGCACGAGATCGTGCCGCGGCAGATCGACCGCGGCGGGCCGGTGCTGATGGTGCAGGTCGAGAACGAGTACGGAAGTTACGGCTCCGACCAGGTGTATCTGCGGCGCCTGGCGGACGTGCTGCGGGCCGAGGGCGTGAGCGTTCCGCTGGTCACCTCGGACGGTCCCGAGGACCACATGCTCACCGGCGGTTCGATCCCCGGTGTCCTCGCGACCGTCAACTTCGGCTCCCGCGCACGCGCGGCCTTCGAGGTGCTGCGCCGGCACCGGCCCGAGGGGCCGCTGATGTGCATGGAGTTCTGGTGCGGCTGGTTCGACCACTGGGGCGGCGAGCACGTCGTACGGGATGCGGGGGACGCGGCACAGGCGCTGCGCGAGATCCTGGAGTGCGGGGCTTCGGTCAATCTGTACATGGCGCACGGGGGTACCAACTTCGCGGGCTGGGCGGGGGCGAACCGGGGCGGGGGCGCGCTGCACGAGGGCCCCTTGGAGCCCGACGTCACCTCCTACGACTACGACGCGCCCATCGACGAACTCGGGCGTCCCACCGAGAAGTTCTGGCGCTTCAGGGAGATCCTGGGCGCGTACGCGGACGGGCCGCTGCCGGAGCTGCCGCCCGCGCCCGCGCCGCTCGGTGCGGGCGCGGCCGTGGACCTTCGGGAGTGGGCCGGCCTGGACGCCGTACTGGAGACACTGGGCGGCCGGGACGCCGAGTACCCCGTCCCGCCCACCTTCGAGGAACTGGACGTCGACCGGGGCCTGGTGAAGTACGAGGTGACCGTCCCCGGTCCGCGGGGGCCGTACCCCCTCCTGCTGCGCGGGCTGCGGGACCTGGCGGTGGTGTACGTCGACGGTGTGGCGGCCGGTGTGCTCACCGAGGACGATCCGGGGCTCAAGGAGCCTGTCGCGGGGCACGCGCGCGTGGAGGCGTGGGTGGAGTCCCTGGGGAGGGTCAACTACGGTCCGCGTTCGGGTGAGCCGAAGGGCATCACCGGGGGGATGCTGCACGAGCGGCAGTTTCTGGACGGGGTGCGGGCGCGGGGGCTGCGTCTTGACGCGTTCGACGCCGGGGGCGTGGGGCGGGTGCCGTTCGGGGGGTTGTCTGCGGAGGGCGGGCGCGGGCTGTACCGGGGCACCGTGGAGGTGCGTGGCGCCGGGGACGCCTTCCTCGAACTTCCGGGCTGGACGCGGGGGTTCGTGTGGGTCAACGGGTTCTGTCTCGGGCGGTACTGGTCGGTGGGGCCGCAGCGGTCGTTGTACGTTCCCGGGCCGGTGTTGCGTGAGGGTGCCAACGAGGTGTGGCTCCTGGAGCTCCAGGAGCCGTCGCCGACGGCGCCGGTACTGAGGCGCCCTGACGCGGCTGCGTCGGCGCCGGGCCGATGAGCCTCGGCCGAGCGCCCCGGCGACGACAACCGCCTTCCCTCGCCCCCGCCGCCCCTACCCGTCCCATCCCTGGGGGCTGCCGCCCCCAGACCCCCGCATCGGCCTGAACGGCCTCGTCCTCAAACGCCGGACGGGCTGAAGACG
Organism: Streptomyces sp. RLB3-17; assembly: GCF_007113425.2. Lineage (NCBI taxonomy): Bacteria > Bacillati > Actinomycetota > Actinomycetes > Kitasatosporales > Streptomycetaceae > Streptomyces > Streptomyces sp. RLB3-17. Next base: position 3,427,208 of record NZ_CP041610.2, read on the forward strand.
CGCACCGGGGTGGGCGGGCCATCGGCCTCCGACGTCGTCCTCAAACGCCGGACAGGCTGAAAGAAGCGGGCCGGGGTGGGTGGGGTGCGCCCTTCGGCCATGGCCTCGAACCCCGGACGACCGAGGCTTTAGGGGCGCGGGGAACGGCGCGACCGGCCCCCACCGCCCGACAGCCGAAGAACTTCCGGCGGCCGGGGGATGCGGGGCGCAGCCCCACCCCCAGGGGCGCGGGGAACTGCGCGCCCAGCCCCCACGCACCCGCACCCGAACGACCACAGCCGGACGGGGAACCGGGGCGCAGCCCCGGCCCGGGGGCGCGGGGAACGGCGCGACCAGCCACCGCCCACCCGCACCCGCACCGGCACCGGCACCGGCACCGGCACCGGCACCGGCACCGGCACCCAAGCAACTCACCCAGGATCGGAGGGGCGCAGCCCCTACAGGGTGGACGCCGCTCTGGCTATGTCGGCGGCGAAGGTCGAGACCTCGGAGTACACCCCGGGATACCCCGGCTCCGCGCAGCCCTGCCCCCAACTGACGATCCCGACCTGGATGAACGCCCCCGAGTCGTCCTTGCGGAACATCGGCCCACCGGAGTCGCCCTGGCACGTGTCGACCCCACCCTGCTGCACGAACCCGGCGCAGATCTCGTCACCGGGCACGAGATCGCTGCCGTACGCCTGCTGACAGGTGGCGTCGCTGACGAAGGGGACGGTGGCCTTGAGGAGGTAGCGCTGTTGGGCACCGCCCTCGCGCGCGGCCCCCCACCCGGCGATGGTGAAGTTGCCGTTGTTGTACGCGGTGGTGGTGGCGATCTTCAGTGTGGGCTGGTTGACGGGCGAGGCGAGCTTGATCAGCGCCCAGTCCTTGCCCTTGCCGTTGTAGCCGGGCGCCTGCAGCACCTTGGTCGACTTGACCTTGATCGCACTGCTGCTCTGCAGGTCGACGACGCCGGTGGTGGCGGTGATGGAGGTGTTGTTGCCGGAGCCGCTCACACAGTGCGCGGCGGTGAGGACGATCTGCTGGGTGTAGAGCGCACCGCCGCAGCCCATGGAGAGCCGGACCATGAACGGGAACTCTCCCTGCGCCGCGCGGGTGCCGCCGACGACGGGCGTGGGCGCGGCCTGCGCGGAGACGGGCTGGAGCGAGACGGTGGCGAGGGCGACGGCGCCGAGGGCGAGGACTCTCTTGACGCCCGTGAACTTCTTCGAAGACTTCAACGTGCTTCCTCTCGTGGGGGGTTGGAAGCCCCGCGGGGGCACACCGAGGCCGCACGACACGACAGCCGTCGCACGCATCGAGTGACATGCACCCGCCAAGCCTTTGCGAATTATTTAGACACGGAGGCGCTCCGACAAGGACCCCATTTCGGCCAGCCGCGCCCCGCCACCCACCGGAACGGCGCTTAGAGTGGAATGCAGGAGGCCCGGCGTCTTCAGGGGGTACGGACGTGGCGAACGGCGGACCCGTCGAGCACGGCTTCCCGCATCTGGACACGGTGCGGGCATCGATCACCGCGCTCTACAAGCGGCTCTCGTACGACACCATCCACACCTTCGCGACCAGCGTGGCCCCCGCCGACGTGGCCTTCGGCGACATCGACGACCTGCATCTGGGCGCGCAGCGCGTGGCCCGCGAGATGGTGCACCACTACCACCTCCCGGACGCCCGGCTGATCATCGGCTTCCGCGAGATGACCCAGGCGGCCAACGTCGAACTCACGGCGGGCCCCGAGTACTTCGTCGAGCTGAACGACCGCTTCCGCTCCCACCGCCGGGACATCGGCGCGGCCCTCGCCCACGAGGTGATGCACGTCTATCTGCACCGCCTCGACCTCTACTTCCCCGGCACGCGCGACAACGAGATCCTCACGGACACCGCGGCGACCTACCTCGGCGCGGGCTGGCTGCTTCTCGACGCCTACCGGGAGGACGCCGACTCCTCACAGAAACTCGGCTACCTCACCCCGGAGGAGTTCGGCTACGTCCTCGCCAAACGTGCCCTGGTCTTCGACGAGGACCCCTCGATCTGGTTCACCAGCCCGCAGGCGTACACGGCGTACACGGCGGGCATGGCGCAGGCCCGCCGTGACGAGCAGCAGCCCCCGCTGACCGCGGCCGGCTGGGCGGGCCGCCGCCGCTACGCGAAGGACCGGCGGCACGCCCAGGACCACCACGCACCGGGCCCGCACCCGGGTGTCCCCTACGCGTTCAGCCCCGACAGCCGCGGGCCCCTGCGCGTCTCCTTCCCCTGCCCGACCTGCCACCAGCGGATCCGTGTGCCGGTCCGGGGCCGGGTACGGGCGCGCTGCACGCTGTGCAGGACGGTGCTGGAGTGCGACACGTAGGACATGCGACGCACGCGGGCGGCGTGTGGGGGGAGGTGAGACACAACACCCCCAAAGACTTTGCCTCTCGCGTCCTTCGCGAGCGAGGGTCGAAGGATGAGCACGAACGACCCCGCGGCACATCTCTTCACGGCTGTGCGCGAGGGTGACGAGGACGCGGTGGTACGGCTGCTGCGCTCCGGTGTGAGCCCGGACGCGGTGGACGAGGACGGTCAGACGGCGCTGTATCTCGCGGCGGTGAGCGACCGGCCGGGCGTCGTACGACTGCTGCTGGTGGCCGGCGCCGCGCCCGACCGGCTCAGCCAGGGCACGGACGCGCCGCTGTGCGGGGCGGCGTGCGGTGGGCACACGGAGGTCGTACGCGCCCTGCTGGCGGCCGGGGCCGCGCCGGACACGGTGGAGGAGTTCGGGTTCACGGCGCTGACGTGGGCGGTGCGGCTGGGGCGGGTCGCGGTGGTGAGGGAGCTCCTCGCGGCGGGCGCGGACCCCGACCGTCCGGGCCCGACCGGTGAGCCCCCGCTCGTCGCGGCCGCCCGCCGGGGCTCGCCCGGCTGTGTACGCGCCCTCCTGCGGCACGGAGCGCGGGCGCGGTCGGCGGCGCTCGCCGAGGCCCACCGCCGGCTGACCGCCGACGTGGAGACCGAGGTGCGTGCGGGCCTGGAGGAGACCTGGGGCCCGGGCCGTCCCTCCGTCACCCACCGCTACCCGGAGGACGGCGGCATCACCGTGGAGGTCCAACTCCTCGACCCGGCCGGGAATCCCGTCGCGAGCAACGACCAGCAGACGGGCCACGCCGCGATAGCGACCCTCCTCGAATCCGCCCTCGGCATCACCGCGCCCGCCGCCGAACTGGCCGCCCGCGCGCTGCGCCCCGCCGACCCCGACAACGACGACTGGACCGAGGCGGCGACGGCGCTGGGCCTGCGCGGCGACGAGGAGACGTTCCGGGCGGCGGTCGAGTGGTGCGCCGCCCCCGACCCTCTGCGTCAGGCCTTCGGCGCGGACGTACTGGGCCGCCTGGGCAACCCCCACGGCCTGCCGATCCTGCGCGTCCTCACCGGCGCGACCGACCCCGTGATCCGCGACCGGGCGGCGAGCGCGCTGGCGCGGCTGGACTCCCCCGGCCCGTCCGGTCCTTGAACCACGCGCCCACGGGGATACGTCCTCAGGGGTACGTCCTCAGGGATCGTCCGCACGGATGGAGGCGCCCCCTACCCCGCCCCGTACACCGCCCCCGGAACCTCCGCCTGCGCCAACAGCTTCAGGGCCGTGTCGCCGGCCTCGGACGGGGTCCAGCGGGCGCCCTTGTCCGCGGTGGGGCCCGGCCGCCAGCCCTCCATGACGGTGATGCGGCCGCCCTCGGTCTCGAAGACGCGGCCGGTGACTCCGCTGCTCGCGTTCGCGCCCAGCCAGACGACGAGGGGGGAGACGTTCTCGGGGGCCATCGCGTCGAAGGAGTCGGCGTCGGGGGCCGCCATGGTGTCCGCGAAGGTGCGTTCGGTCATCCGGGTGCGGGCCGCGGGGGCGATCGCGTTGACCTGGACTCCGTAGCGGCCCAGTTCGGCCGCGGCGACCAGGGTCAGGCCGATGATCCCGGCCTTGGCGGCGCTGTAGTTGCCCTGTCCGACCGAACCCGACAGACCCGCCCCGCTGCTGGTGTTGACGACCCTGGCCCGGGGCGTGCGGCCGTCCTTCGCCTCCGCCCGCCAGTGCGCCGCCGCGTGCTTCAGCGGCAGGAAGTGGCCCTTGAGGTGGACCCGCAGCACGGCGTCCCAGTCGTCCTCGTCGAGGTTGACGAGCATCCGGTCGCGCAGGAACCCCGCGTTGTTGACGAGGGTGTCCAGGCGGCCGTACGTCTCCAGCGCGGTGCGTACGAGGGAGGCGGCGCCCTCGGTGGTGGCGATGTCGCCGCCGTGGGCCACCGCCCGTCCGCCCGCCGCCCGGATCTCCTCGACGACCCGCGCGGCCGGGCTGTCCGGGCCGGGCGTGCCGTCGAGGCCCACCCCGAGGTCGTTCACGACGACCCGCGCCCCCTCGGTGGCGTACGCGAGCGCGTGCGCGCGGCCGAGTCCGCGCCCGGCGCCCGTGACGATCACGACCCGCCCCTCGCACAGCAGCGGTCCACTCATCTCAGTCCTCCCAGGTCCTGTCCGGACGTGCCGGCCTTGTTGGCGGTCGCCGCGTCCAGGAAGGCGGGACGCTCGCCGCCGCCGTGGACGAGCAGCGAGGCCCCGCTGACGTACCTCGCCGCGTCCGAGGCGAGGAAGACCGCGGCCCCGCCGATGTCGGACGGGTCGGCGAGGCGGCCCAGCGGGACGGTGCGGGAGACGGCCGCGATGCCGTCCTCGCCGCCGTAGTGCAGATGGGAGAGTTCGGTGCGGACCATGCCGACGACGAGGGTGTTGACCCGGACGTCGGGAGCCCACTCGACGGCCATCGAACGGGCCAGGTTCGCAAGGCCCGCCTTGGCCGCCCCGTAGGCCGCCGACCCGGGCGACGGCCGCGTCCCGCTCACGCTGCCGATCATCACGATCGATCCCCGGGCCCGCCTGAGGTGCTCGTACGCGGCGAGCGAGGCGGTCAGCGGCGCGACGAGGTTCAGCTCGATCACGCGCGCATGGCGTCCGGCGTCCGCCTCCGTCAGTGGCCGGTAGGGCGCGCCACCCGCGTTGTTCACCAGCACGTCGAGCCGGGGCAGCGCGGCGAAGAAGGCGTGCACGGCGGCCGGGTCGCGGAGGTCCACCGACACGAACTCCGTGCCCTCCAGCGGTGTGTCGGGGGGTCTGCGGGCGCAGACCACCACGTCCGCGCCCGCCTCGACGAACGCCCGGGCGATCCCGGCGCCCACCCCACGGGTGCCGCCCGTGACGACGACGGTCCTGCCCCCGAGATCCAGGTTGTCCACAGGGCCTCCCGCCCGGATGCATTCACTGCTAGCTTCGAGAGTGCGCCTAACAAACGTTTGGTGGAATGGTCCTGAGGTGGAAAGGTAGCTGATGCGTCCATGGGTGTCTCCACCTCGTCCCCGGAAAAGGGGATTTCCGTCGTCACGGTCGACTTCCCGCCGGTGAACGCGCTGCCGGTGCGCGGCTGGTTCGACCTGGCCGACGCCCTGCGCGCGGCGGGCCGCGACCCCGGCGTCCGATGCGTCGTGCTGACGGCCGAGGGGCGCGGTTTCAACGCGGGCGTGGACATCAAGGAGATGCAGCGCGAGACCAGGGACAGCGGGGGCCATCGCGCACTCATAGGGGCGAACCGCGGCTGTTTCGAGGCCTTCGCCGCGGTCTACGAGTGCGAGGTCCCCGTCGTCGCGGCGGTGCACGGCTTCTGTCTGGGCGGCGGGATCGGGCTGGTGGGGAACGCGGACGCGATCGTGGCGAGCGAGGACGCCACGTTCGGCCTGCCCGAGCTGGACCGCGGCGCCCTCGGCGCGGCCACGCATCTGGCCCGCCTGGTCCCGGGCCACCTGGTGCGCGCGCTGTACTACACCTCGCGCACGGCGACCGCCGCCGAGCTGCACACGCACGGCTCGGTGTGGCGGGTCGTGCCGCGCGGGGAACTCCTGGGCGCCGCGCTGGAACTGGCGCGTGAGATCGCCGCCAAGGACGGCGAGCTGATCCGGCTCGCGAAGGCCGCGCTCAACGGCATCGACCCCGTGGACGTGCGCCGCAGCTACCGATTCGAGCAGGGCTTCACCTTCGAGGCGAACCTCGGCGGGGTCGCCGACCGTGTCCGCGACACCTTCGGAAAGGAGGGGGTCGACAGGTGAGCGACAAGACGATGACCACCGACGAGGTGGTCTCCCGGCTCCACAGCGGGATGACTCTCGGCATCGGCGGCTGGGGCTCGCGCCGCAAGCCGATGGCCCTGGTGAGAGCACTGCTCCGCACCAGGATCACCGATCTCACCGTGGTGTCGTACGGCGGCCCGGACGTCGGCCTGCTGGCCGCCGCGGGCCGGATCCGCCGGCTCGTCATCGCCTTCACCACCCTCGACTCGATCCCGCTCGAACCGCACTACCGGGCGGCGCGCGAGCGCGGGGCGTTCGAGCTGACGGAGGTCGACGAGGCGATGTTCATGTGGGGCCTGCACGCCGCCGCGAACCGCCTGCCCTTCCTCCCCGTCCGGGCCGGGCTCGGCTCGGACGTGATGCGGGTCAACCCCGGCCTGCGCACGGTCACTTCGCCGTACGCCGACGCCTCCTCGGGGGTACGGGAGGAGCTCGTCGCCATGCCCGCCCTGCGCCTGGACGCGGCCCTGGTCCACATGAACCGCGCCGACCGCCTGGGCAACGGTCAGTATCTGGGCCCGGACCCGTACTTCGACGACCTGTTCTGCGAGGCGGCCGACGCCGCGTACGTCTCGTGCGAGCGCGTGGTCGACACGGCGGAGCTCACCAAGGAGGCCGCCCCGCAGACCCTGCTGCTGAAGCGGTCGAGCGTGACGGGCGTGGTCGAGACTCCGAACGGCGCGCACTTCACGTCCTGCGCCCCCGACCACGGACGCGACGAGCCCTTCCAGAAGCTGTACGCCACCACGCCGTACGCCGAGTTCGCCGCGCGCTTCCTCGCCGGCGACGAGCAGGCCTACCAGTCCGCCGTACGGGCCTGGCACAAGGAGCAGCGATGAGCCCCGCGTCCACTCCCGCCCCCGGCGCCCCCGCAGCCGCGGTCACCCGCGCCGAGTACTGCGTGATCGCCTGCGCCGAGGCCTGGCGGGACAACGGCGAGGTCCTCGCCAGCCCCATGGGCCCCATCCCCTCCATCGGCGCCCGTCTCGCCAAGCGCACCTTCTCCCCCGATCTGCTGCTGACCGACGGCGAGGCGATGCTCGTCGGCCTCGACGGCACTCCGGAGGGCTGGCTGCCGTACCGGCAGCACCTGACCATGGTCACCGGCGGACGTCGGCACGTGATGATGGGCGCGAGCCAGCTCGACCGCTTCGGCAACCAGAACATCTCCTGCGTCGGTGACTGGTCCAGGCCCACGCGCCAGCTGCTCGGCGTGCGCGGCGCGCCGGTCAACACCCTGAACAACCCGACCAGTTACTGGGTCCCCAGGCACTCGCCGCGCGTCTTCGTCGAGCGGGTCGACATGGTGTGCGGGGTGGGGTACGACCGTGCCGCCGCCGCGGGCCCGAGCGCCACCCGCTTCCACCGCATCCCGCGCGTGGTGAGCGACCTCGGTGTCTTCGACTTCGCCACGCCCGACCACTCGATGCGGCTCGCCTCACTGCACCCGGGCGTCACCGTGGAGCAGGTGCGGGAGGCGACGGGCTTTGGGCTGTCGGTGCCCGACGAGGTGCCCCGCACCCGTGAACCGACGCCCGAGGAGCTGAGACTGATCCGCGAGGTCATCGATCCGGGCGGCGCCCGGGATCGAGAGGTCAGGAGCTGATGGAGACCGCGCTCACCCGCCTCGTCGGTGTCCGTCACCCCGTCGTGCAGACCGGTATGGGCTGGGTCGCGGGCCCCCGCCTGGTGTCGGCGGCGGCGAACGCGGGGGCGCTGGGCATCCTGGCCTCCGCGACGATGACCCTCGACCATCTGAGAGAGGCCGTACGCGAGGTCAGGTCCCGTACGGACGCGCCGTTCGGGGTGAATCTCCGCGCCGACGCCGGGGACGCGGGCGAGCGGGTACGGATCATCGTCGACGAGGGCGTACGGGTCGCGTCCTTCGCCCTCGCGCCCTCCCGCGAGCTGATCGCCGAGCTGAAGGAGGCCGGTGTGGTCGTCGTCCCCTCCGTCGGGGCGCGCCGGCACGCCGAGAAGGTGGCTGCCTGGGGCGCGGACGCGGTGATCGTGCAGGGCGGCGAGGGCGGCGGCCACACCGGCGAGGTCGCGACGACGGTGCTGCTGCCGCAGGTGGTGGACGCGGTGGACATCCCGGTGGTCGCGGCGGGCGGTTTCCACGACGGGCGGGGGCTGGTCGCGGCGCTGGCGTACGGGGCGGCGGGCATCGCCATGGGCACCCGTTTCCTGCTCACCTCGGACTCGACGGTCCCGGCCGCGGTGAAGGCGAAGTACCTGGCGGCGACGGTCAGGGACGTCACGGTCACGACGGCCGTGGACGGCCTCCCCCATCGCATGCTGCGTACGGACTTCGTCGACTCCTTGGAGAGGTCCGGCCGCGCGAGGGCCCTCGCACAGGCCGTCCGCCGGGCCGCCGGGTTCCGGAGGCTGTCCGGGCTCTCCTGGTCGCGGATGGTTCGCGACGGTCTCGCCATGAAGCACGGCAAGGAGCTGACCTGGAGCCAGGTACTGCTCGCCGCGAACACACCGATGCTCCTGAAGTCGTCGATGGTGGACGGGCGCACGGACCTGGGGGTGATGGCCTCGGGACAGGTCGCGGGGCTGATCGACGACCTGCCGTCGTGCAAGGAGCTGGTCGACCGGGTGATGGCGGAAGCCCGGGAAACTCTCGGTGCCCTGGCGGTCGTGGGTGCTTCAATGCCCGGATGACCCAGACGATAGATGAGCCGTGGGGCCTCAGTGTGTTCGGTGCGGGAAGCGTGCGGGCGGAACCTCAGCTGGTGCGGGTGAAGTTGGCGGTCGACGTGCTGGAGCCGTCGCCCGACAAGGCCTTCCAGGAGGCGGGCTCGGCGGTGTCCCGCCTGCGCGAGACACTGCGCGGACACGGGATACCGGACGCGTCGGTCTCCGGATCCAGACTGTCGCTCCAGTCCGAGTACGACGGCTACGGAACCGGCCGGAAGTTCCTCGGCTACCGCTGTCAGGCCTCGTACGTCATCGAGATCGAGACGATCGACGACCTGCAGCGGCTCATCGTCGACGCGGTCGACGCGGGCGCGAACCGGGTCGACGACGTCGTCTTCGACGTACGCGACAAGCCCGCGCTGCGCGACGAGGCCCGGCGCCGGGCGGTGGACGCGGCCCGCCGCAAGGCGGAGGTGTACGCGGAGGCGGCGGGCGTCCCACTGGGCACGGTGCTGCACATCCAGGACGTGGACGCCGAGTCGTGGGAAATGCGCGGTCACCGGGGACACGGCGGTGGCGGCGGAAGCTCGGAGGGCGACCTGGCACCCGGCATGGTCGAGGTCCACGCGGCCGTACTGCTGGGCTTCTCGCTCGGCCGCTGACGCCCGCCCGGGCCTCAGAGCCGTTCGATGATCGTCACGTTCGCCTGGCCGCCGCCCTCGCACATCGTCTGGAGACCGAACCGGCCGCCGGTGCGCTCCAGTTCGTGCAGGAGCGTCGTCATCAGCTTCACGCCCGTCGCCCCCAACGGATGCCCCAGGGCGATGGCGCCGCCGTTGACGTTGACCTTCTCCGGGTCGGCGCCGGTCTCCTTGAGCCAGGCGAGGACGACCGGGGCGAAGGCTTCGTTGATCTCGACGAGGTCGATGGCGTCGAGGGACATGCCGGTCTTCTTCAGGGCGTACGCGGTGGCCGGGATGGGCGCGGACAGCATGCGGATGGGGTCCTCTCCGCGTACGGAGAGGTGGTGGACGCGGGCGCGCGGGGTCAGCCCGTGCTCCCGTACCGCCCGCTCGGAGGCGAGCAGCATCGCGGCGGCGCCGTCGGAGACCTGGGAGGAGCAGGCGGCGGTGATGGTGCCGCCCTCGACGACCGGCTTCAGGCCCGCCATCTTCTCCAGTGAGGTGTCCCGGCGCGGGCCCTCGTCGGCGGTGACCTCGCCGTAGGCCACGGTCTCGCGGGCGAAGCGGCCCTCGTCGATGGCGCGGATCGCCCGCCGGTGCGAGCGGAGGGCGAACTCCTCCTGGTCGCGGCGGCTGATGCCCCACTTGGCGGCGATCATCTCGGCGCCGGCGAACTGGTTGACGGGCAGGTCGCCGTAGCGCGCCCGCCAGCCCTCGCTGCCCGCGAAGGGGCCTTCGGTGAGGCCGAGGGGTTCGGCGGCCTGGCGGGAGGCGAAGGCGATGGGGATCTGGCTCATGTTCTGCACTCCGCCCGCGACCACCAGGTCCTGGGTGCCGGACAGGACGCCCTGGGCGGCGAAGTGCACGGCCTGCTGGGAGGAGCCGCACTGCCGGTCGACGGTGACGCCCGGCACCTCCTCGGGGAGTCCGGCCGCCAGCCAGCAGGTGCGGGCGATGTCCCCGGCCTGCGGCCCCACGGTGTCCAGGCAGCCGAAGACGACGTCCTCGACGGCGGCCGGGTCCACCCCGGAGCGCTCGACCAGCGCCTTGAGGACATGCGCGCCGAGGTCGGCCGGGTGGACACCGCTCAGGCCTCCCCCGCGCCGCCCGACGGGCGTACGGACCGCTTCGACGATGTAGGCCTCGGCCATGACAACTCCCTCGCAGACATGGGGTATCGCAGACATGGGCTATTCGCGTACGGAGATGCCGTCCAGCACCATCGACAGGTACTGCCGGGCGATCTCCTCGGGGCTGTGCTGTCCGCCGGGCCGGTACCAGGACGCGGCGACCCACACGGTGTCGCGCACGAAGCGGTAGGTGAGCCGGATGTCGAGGTCGGCCCGGAAGACCTCGGCGGCCACGCCGCGCTCCAGCGTGCTCAGCCACGCCTTCTCGAAGTTGCGCTGCGAGTCGGCGAGGAAGGCGAAGCGCTGCTGGGCGGCGAGGTGCCGGGACTCCTTCTGGTAGATGGCGACGGCGGCACGGTGCCGGTCTATCTCCCGGAACGACTCGGTGACCAGGGCCTCCAGCGTCCGGCGCGGGCCGAGTTCGGCGTCCAGGACGGCGTCGTAGCCCTCCCAGAGCTCGTCGAGGAAGGTCCGCAGGATCTCCTCCAGCATCGATTCCTTGGAGTCGAAGTGGTAGTAGAGGCTGCCCGCGAGCATCCCGGCCTCGTCCGCGATCTTGCGTACGGTGGTGGCGTTGTAGCCCTGCTCGGCGAAGACCTCCGCGGCGGTGTCGAGGAGTTCGCGGCGCCGCTCGGGGGTGGCGGTCACCTGGGGCTTCTTCTTGGTAGGCACGGTTCCATTGTGGTCCCAGGGGTGCCGGCCGACGACGCCCTAGGCATGTTGGCTGCTGACGGAGACGACTTCGCCGGTCATGTACGAGGAGTAGCCGGACGCCAGGAACACCATCACGTTGGCCACTTCCCAGGGCTGCGCGTAGCGGCCGAAGGCCTCGCGGCCCGTCAGTTCCTCCAGCAGCTCGGGCGTGGTCACCTTCACCAGGTGCGGGTGCATGGCGAGACTCGGTGACACCGCGTTGACGCGCACCCCGTACTCGGCGGCCTCGACGGCCGCGCACCGGGTGAGTGCCATGACGCCCGCCTTGGCGGCGGCGTAGTGCGCCTGACCGGCCTGGGCGCGCCAGCCGACGACGGAGGCGTTGTTGACGACGACTCCGCCGCCGCCCTGGTCCCGGAAACGGCGCAGGGCGGCCCGGGTGCACCGGAACGTGCCGTTCAGTGTCACGTCCAGCACGCTCGACCACTGCTCGTCGGTCATGTCGACGAGGGCGCAAGTGCCGCCGAGGCCAGCGTTGTTGACGACGATGTCCAGGCCGTCGTGGAGATCTCCCGCCAGCGCGAAGAGGGCTTCAACCTGCTGCTCGTCCGTCACGTCGCACGGCAGCGAGGCGACGTTCGCCGCGCCGAACTCCGCGGCGAGGGCCTCTTCGCTCTCCTTGAGGCGGCGGACATGGGCGTCACTGATGACCACCCGCGCCCCCTCCTCCAGGAACCTGCGCGCCGTCGCCCCGCCGATGCCCGCTCCCGCGGCGGCGGTGATGACGGCGGTGCGCCCGGTCAGCAGCCCGTGCCCGCCGACGTACACCGGACTCTCGACGTCGCTCATGCCTCCACGCTAACCTACCAAACACTTGTTAGGGAAGGTGCTGCCGATGGATCTGACCCTCTCCCCCGCCGACGAGGCCTTCCGCGCCGAGGCCCGGACCTGGCTCGCCGCCCATGTGCCACGGACGCCCCTCCCGTCCCTGGAGACCGAGGAGGGCTTCGCGGCGCACCGCGTGTGGGAGGCCGAACTCGCCGCGGACCGCTGGTCGGTGGTGTCCTGGCCGCGGGTGTACGGCGGCCGGGACGCGGACATCGTGCGCTGGCTGGTGTTCGAGGAGGAGTACTACGCGGCGGGCGCGCCGGGCCGGGTCGGCCAGAACGGCATCAACCTCCTGGCGCCCACCCTCTTCGACCACGGCACGGAAGGACAGCGCGCCCGGATCCTGCCCTCCATGGCCACCGGGGAGGTCGTCTGGGCGCAGGCGTGGTCCGAGCCGGAGGCAGGGTCCGATCTGGCCTCGCTCACCTCGCGCGCGGTGCGTACGGACGGGGGCTGGCTGCTGAGCGGGCAGAAGACCTGGTCGTCGCGGGCCGCCTTCGCCGACCGCGCGTTCGGTCTCTTCCGCAGTGAGCCGGGCACACCGAGGCCTCATCAGGGCCTGACCTATCTGATGTTCGACCTGCGCGCGCCCGGGGTCACCGTGCGCCCCATCGGCCGCCTGGACGGCAGGCCGGCCTTCGCCGAGGTCTTTCTCGACGAGGTCTTCGTCCCGGACGAGGACGTGATCGGCGAGCCGGGCGGGGGCTGGCGGGTCGCCATGTCGACGGCGGGCAACGAGCGGGGGCTGACGCTGCGTTCACCGGGCCGCTTCCTCGCCGCCGCGGACCGGCTGGAGGCGCTGTGGCGCAGCCGCGCCGACCCCTCGGACACGGCGCTGCGCGACCGGGTGGCCGACGCGGTGATCGGCGCCCGCGCCTACCAGCTCTTCACCTACGCCAACGCCTCCCGCTTCCTCGACGGCGGGACCTCAGGACCGGAGGCCAGCCTGAACAAGGTCTTCTGGTCGGAGTACGACATCGCGCTGCACGAGACGGCCCTCGACCTCCTCGGCCCGGACGGCGAGTCGGCGGACACGGACTGGTCCGAGGGGTACGTCTTCTCGCTCGCCGGTCCGATCTACGCCGGCACCAACGAGATCCAGCGCGACATTATCGCCGAGCGCCTGCTCGGCCTCCCGAAGGGCCGCCGCTGATGCGCTTCCTCCTCGACCCGCAGCAGCGGGCGTTCGCCGACTCGCTGGACGCGATGCTGACGGCCGCGGACACCCCGTCGGTCGTACGGGACTGGAGCCGCGGCGACCACGGCGCCGGCCGTGCGCTGTGGTCCCGTATCGCCAAGGTCGGCGTGTTCGCTCTCGCGGTGCCGGAGGCGTACGAGGGGATGGGCCCGCGTCCGGTGGAACTGGCCGTGGGTTTCGTCGAGTTGGGACGGCACGCGGTGCCCGGCCCGCTGGTGGAGACGGTCGCGGCGGCCGCCCTGCTGGCCGGGCTGGCGGACCCTCTGCCCGCCGGGCGGCTGCTCCCTTCGCTGGCCTCGGGCGAGGCGTCGGCGACGCTGGCCCTCGACGGGGCGTACGCCCTGGACGGCGACGCGGCGACCACCCGCCTCGCCCTGGCCGCCGACGGACTGCGGCTGTCCCCCGGCCACGGCCCGGTACGCGCCTCCCTGGACCCCTCCCGCCGCCTCACCCCCCTCGCCCCCGGCGGTGAACTGCTCTCCACCGCCCCTCCCGTCGCCCGTGCCCTCGTCTGGGCCCGGCTCGCCACCGCCGCCCAGGCGCTCGGCGTCGGTCTCGCGCTCCTCGACCGGACCGTCGCGTACGTCAGGCAGCGCACCCAGTTCGGCGTCCCCGTCGGTTCGTTCCAGGCGGTGAAGCATCGCCTCGCCGACGCGAAGATCGCCCTGGAGTTCGCGCGCCCGCTGCTGTTCGGCGCGGCCCTGACGATGGCGCCCGCCGACGTGGCCGCGGCCAAGGTCACGGCCTGCGAGGCCGCGTACGCCACCGCGCGCACGGCGCTCCAGTTGCACGGCGCGATCGGCTACACCGCGGAGTACGACCTGTCCCTGTGGCTGGCCAAGGCCCGTGCCCTGCGTACCGCGTGGGGCACCCCGGCCGAGTGCCGGGCCGAGGTGCTCAGTGGTGGTGCTCGCCGCCGGTGAGCTCCCGGTACTCCTCCGGCGTCGGCTTCGGGATCTGGGTGTCGGGTCCGTACATGGCGCGGGCGAGCCGGGCGCGCAGCCTGCGGCCGGGGCCGACCCGGCGGGTGACGCCGTTGGCGTCCACGAGCGGTCCCACCTCGTACGGCGGGGGCTGCTCGTGCTGGGTGAGCGTGAACCGCTGCGCCGGTGTGAGCGGTTCGTGCACCTCGACGTACTCGCCGTGCGGAAGCATCCGGATGACCCCGGACTCCCTTCCGTGCAGCACCTTGTCGCGGTCCCGTCGCTGGAGTCCCATGCAGATCCGGCGCGTGACGACGAAGGCGAGGGCCGGGGCGACGAAGAAGGAGACCCGTACGAACCAGGTGATGGCGTTGATGGAGAGGTGGAAGTGGGTGGCCCACAGGTCGTTGCCACCGCCGACCAGGAGCACTCCGTACAGCGTCAGCCAGGCGACACCGAGCCCGGTGCGGGTGGGGACGTTGCGCGGCCGGTCCAGGATGTGGTGTTCCCGTCTGTCCCCGGTGATCCACGCCTCGATGAACGGGTAGACCGCGATGGCGGTCATGATCAGCGGGAAGAGGGAGAAGGGGATGAACACACCGAGTTGGAGGGTGTGGCCCCACGCGTTGATCTCCCATCCCGGCATCACCCGGATGAGCCCCTCGGAGAAGCCGAGGTACCAGTCGGGCTGCGCGCCGGTCGTCACCAGGTCCGGCCGGTAGGGTCCGAAGGCCCAGACGGGGTTGACGGTCGCGATCGCCCCCATCAGCGACAGCACCCCGAAGACGAGGAAGAAGAACCCGCCCGCCTTGGCCATGTACACCGGCATGAACGGCATCCCGACGACGGACTTCTGGTCGCGTCCGGGCCCCGGGTACTGCGTGTGCTTGTGGTAGAAGACCAGGATCAGATGGGCGACCACCAGGCCCAGCATGATGCCCGGCAGCAGGAGGACGTGGATCGGGAAGAAGCGCGGAATGATGTCGTGGCCCGGGAACTCGCCTCCGAAGAGGAAGAAGGAGAGGTACGTTCCCACGATCGGGACCGACAGGATCGCGCCCTGGGCGAAGCGGACGCCGGTGCCGGAGAGCAGGTCGTCGGGGAGCGAGTAGCCGGTCAGGCCGGTGATCAGGCCGAGCATCAGCAGGGTCCAGCCGAACAGCCAGTTGACCTCGCGGGGCTTGCGGAACGCGCCGGTGAAGAAGACGCGCATCATGTGCACGAGCATCCCGGCGAGGAAGACGATCGCCGCCCAGTGGTGGATCTGCCGGACCAGGAGTCCGCCGCGCACCTCGAAGCTGATGTGGAGGGTGGACTCGTAGGCGCGGGTCATGAGGATGCCGTTGAGCGGTTCGTACGGGCCGTGGTAGACGACCTCGGAGGCGCTCGGCTCGAAGAAGAGCGTGAGGTAGACACCGGTCAGGATCAGGATCAGGAAGCTGTAGAGGCAGACCTCGCCGAGCATGAAGGACCAGTGGTCCGGGAAGACCTTGCGCATGTTGGCCTTGGCCAGCGCGTAGAGGCCGAGGCGTCCGTCGGCCCAGTCCGCCAGCCGCTCGCCCCCTGGCGTCTCGTCCCTTCGCCCCGCACGTGAAGTCCCTTGCCCCCGACCGGAGTTGATCTCTCCCGCGCCCATGGGTCACCCCCTCGGCCCACCAGAGTGGCACGACACCTCCCCGAAGCCAACGGCGCGTCACCCCCCACCTGCCTCTCGCCCCCGCCGCCCCTACCCGTCCCATCCTCGACCTGGGGGCTCCGCCCCCACCCCCCCGATCGGCCTGAACGGCCTCGTCCTCAAACGCCGGACGGGCTGAAGAGGTGAACCGGCGCCGACAAGAGCGCCCCGTCAGGGGCGCGGGGAACTGCGCGCCCAGCCCCCACCCCCCGCAGGTTGAGAGCCCACCCGGGGGTCTGGGGGCGGAGCCCCCTGGGATGGGACGGGTAGGGGCGGCGGGGGCGAGAAACCGGGCGGGGGCTCAGCCGTTCGGCGTGAGGGTGATCACGGCGGTGTGGCCCGTCGCGCGGAGCGTCGCTTCCTCGTCCGTCAGGAGCACGGCGTCGTGGCGCCCGAGGGTCACCCCGGCCACCTCGGCCGTGCCGTCGAGGGCGACGACAACGACGGCCGGGCCCGCCGGGAGGGCGAGGGACCGGCGGGGGACGGCGACCGTGACGGTGGGGGTCGCGGCGGCGCCCCGGTGCCACATGACGTTGAGATTGACGACCGGCCCCCCGAGGAGGCGGCAGCCGGTCGGCAGGTCACCCGGGAAACGCTGCGGGACGAACCGCGTGGCGACCCGGCGCCGTTCACCGCCGACCGTCAGGTCCATCCCCTCCCCCTCGACCATGGTGAGGATCCTGTCCACGTCGGCGAACGCCGAGAACGGCCCGTCGGAGCCGACGTCGGCCAGGCTCACCCGCCACTCGAAGTCCCCCATGTCCGCACCCTCGGGCCGGGCGACGATCTCGCGCGTCACCCCGCCACCGTTCTTCCAGGGCACGGCCACCCGCCCGGCCGCCGGCAGGACACGCACGGTCACCGGACGATCCCCCGCTCGCGCGCGGCCGTCAGCCACTGGGGGAAGTCGCCCACGATCCGGTCGTACAGCTCGACGTCGGAGATCTTCCGAGGCTGTGAACCCGCGTGGAAGAAACCGGCGTTGTCGACGACCCGCTTCTGCGGCACCGGCAGCTCGTCGAGTTTGCGCAGGAACTCGAACTGCTTGCTGTCCGGGTCACCGAACCCTATGAACTGCCAGAACAGCGGAAGCTTCGCCGCCTTGCACAAGTACCTCTCGGCGGCGAGCTTGTTGATGGGGCCGCCGTCGGTCTGGAAGACGACCAGGGCGGGGTCCGTGGAGCCGCTGTCGAGATAGTGGTCGATGACCGCGTCCATGGCCAGGTGATAGCTGGTCTTCCCCATGTGACCGAGCCCGGCCACGATCTTCTCCACCCGGCCCCGATGGTTGTCGAGCGCGATGTCCGTGACCGCGTCGATGTCCGTGGAGAAGAAGACGACGGGGACGGTGCCGTCGTCGTCGAGGTGCGCCGACAGGCCGAGCACCCGGTCCGCCAGCGCCTGCACACTGCCGTCCTTGTAGTACGGCTTCATCGACCCGGAGTAGTCGACGACCAGGTACACCGCGGCCCGCTGTCCGCTCAGCCCGTGCTTGGTGAGGGAGACACCGGCGCTCTTGTACAGACCGACCAGCGCGGGCGCGGTCTCCTCCACCTTGGTGAGGCTGATTCCGGCCATGCGGGGCTCCCATCGCACGAGGGTTGCGGAAACGCCGAGATTACGGCACCGGGAGCCCCTGCCCTCCCCCTCCCACATGGGCGTTCGCTATTTTGTTCGCCGCCGACCCCACCGGCTCATCGTCCCCCTGATCTCCGTACCCGCGAGGAGCCGGTCGTGGAATCCGAATCCACTGAATCCACTGAATCCACTGAATCCACTGCATCCACTGAATCCGCCGAGTCCACCGAATCCGCCGTCACCACCTGTTATCGCCACCCCAAGGTGGAGTCCCATGTGCGCTGCACCCGGTGCGACCGCTACATCTGCCCGGACTGCATGCGCGAGGCGGCCGTCGGTCACCAGTGCGTGGAGTGCGTGAAGGAGGGCGCCAGGACGATCCGGCGGGCCCGCACGGCGTTCGGCGGCCGTATCTCGACCGTGCCCGTGGTGACGTACGTCCTGATCGCGCTCAACGTGCTGGCCTATGTGGGCGAGGTGGTGCGCCCGGCGATCGTGGACCGGTTCGAGATGCTGGGCGCGGCGCTGACGGGGCCCGACGGCGGGCACTACCTCTGGCAGGCCCAGTACCCCTCCGACTTCCACCCGGAGGGCGTGGTCGACGGGGAGTGGTACCGGATGCTGACCGGTGCGTTCCTCCATCTGCCGCCCACCGAGGGCACGTTCGGGATTCTGCACATCGTGATGAACATGGTCTCGCTGTGGAACCTGGGCCGGGTGGTGGAGGCCCAGCTGGGCCGGATCCGCTTCGTCACGCTCTATCTGCTCTCGGCCCTCGGCGGCTCGGTCCTCGTGCTGGTGATCGCGCCCTACACGCCCACGCTCGGTGCGTCGGGTGCCATCTTCGGGCTGGGGGCCGCGTATTACGTCATGGCCCGCCGGCTGGGCGCCGACATGAGCGCCGTCAACCGTTTCATGGCGGGCCTGCTGCTGTGGCTGCTCGTCTCGGCGGGACTCACCTCCTGGCAGGGCCACCTCGGCGGACTCCTGGCGGGCGGGGTGGTCACGCTCGCCTACGCGTACGCGCCCCGGGACCGACGCCGTGCGCTCGTCCAAGCGGCCGCGTGCGCCGCGCTGTTGGCGCTGCTGGTGATCACGGCCGTCGGAAAGGTGTCCGAGCTGACGAGCGGAGCGGCCTGAGCGCTCCCTAGGCTGAGCCCATGAAACGTGCTCGGCTCCTCCTGCTCGCGGTCCTCCCCCTGGTCGCGGTGGCGGTCTGCTTCCTCGCCCCGGGACTCACGGACGCGAGCGGGGCCGCCGGGCGCGCGCGGGCCCGCCAGGACGCCCAGCGACCGGCGGGCGCGGGCCTCGCCGCCCCGGACAAGAAGGAGCTGGCCCAGAA
This sequence comes from Streptomyces sp. RLB3-17, assembly GCF_007113425.2. NCBI lineage: Bacteria > Bacillati > Actinomycetota > Actinomycetes > Kitasatosporales > Streptomycetaceae > Streptomyces > Streptomyces sp. RLB3-17. The sequence continues at coordinate 3,446,062 of NZ_CP041610.2, forward strand.
GCTCGTGGCGAGCGCGGAGAACTCCACGCTCGACTGGCGCAGCGCGTATGCCTACATCGAGGACATCGGCGACGGCCAGGGGTACACGGCGGGTCTCATCGGCTTCTGCACCGGCACCCACGATCTGCTCGTCCTGGTCGAGGGCTACACGAAGGACCACCCGGGCAACGGCCTCGCCCGCTACCTCCCCGCCCTGCGCAAGGTCGACGGGACGGACTCGCACGAGGGTCTCGGCCCGGGATTCGTGGCGGCCTGGCGCAAGGAGGCCTCGGTGACCGCCTTCCGCAGGGCGCAGGACGCCGAGCGGGACCGCGTCTACTTCGACCCCGCGGTGCGCCGCGCCAAACTCGACGGCCTCGGCACGCTGGGCCAGTTCATCTACTACGACGCCATGGTCATGCACGGGCCCGGCACCGGCGCGGGCGGCTTCTACGACCTGCGCGCCCGTGCCATGGCCCAGGCCGACACCCCGGCCGAGGGCGGCTCCGAGAAGACCTACCTCGACCTCTTCCTCGATGTCCGTCGCGCGGCGATGAAGGCCGAGAGCGCCCACCGCGACACGACCCGCATCGACACGGCCCAGCGGTTGTTCCTGTACGACGGGAACCTGGACCTGCGCACGCCGCTGGAGTGGAAGGTGTACGGGGAGACGTACAAGGTGCCTTAGCCCCTCACCCACGGTGCCGTAGCCCCTCACCCACGTGCCGCGGCCCCTCCGCCGAGGTGTCTGCGCCCGGTCGGTCGGGCGCCGTCAGTGCTCGACGACCTCGCCGTCGCTCAGTTCGAGTACGCGGTCGGCCAGGCCGAGGAGTTGGGGGTCGTGCGTGGCGACCAGGGCCGTGACGCCCTCACTGGCGACCACCGCCCGCAGCAGCTCCATCACCGCCAGGCCGGTCTGCGCGTCCAGCTGTCCGGTCGGCTCGTCGGCGAGCAGCAGGGCTGGGTGGTTGGCGAGGGCGCGGGCGATGGACACCCGCTGCTGCTGCCCGCCGGAGAGCTCCGCCGGGCGCTGGGCCCCGTGGTCGGCGAGCCCTACGAGGGCGAGCAGCAGGGCCACGCGCTCCTCACGTTCGCGGGGGTCGGCTCTGCGCAGCCGCAGCGGCACTCCCACGTTCTCGGCCGCGGTGAGGATGGGGATGAGTCCGAAGGACTGGAAGATGTAGCCGATGCGGTCGCGGCGCAGTTCCAGCAGCTCGTTCTCACCGAGTGCGGACAGGTCGGTGCCGTCGACGAGGACGCGGCCGCGGTCCGGGCGGTCGAGGCCGCCGATCAGATGGAGCAGGGTCGTCTTGCCGGAGCCCGACCGGCCCTTGAGGGCGACGAGTTCACCGCGCCGCAGCTCGAAGGAGGCGCCGCGCAGCGCGTGCACGGCCACCGCGCCCGTGCCGTACGAGTGGTGCAGGTTCTCCACCCGCACCATCGGTCCGTCGGCGGATTCGCCCACGAGGGCGGCACCGGACCGCGTGCCGGTGTTCTCCGTCATCGACGCACCCCCTGCGGAATGGAACTCGTGTACCCAGAACGAGAACCCCATGATATTCATGTCGGGTTGGCGAGGGGTGGCTCGGCAATCGGGTGGGGGACGAGTGACGGGCTTCTTGTTGCTGCGCGTTCGGGCGCATCGGCTGCTGCTCGGCGCCGCCCTGCTCGCGGTGCTGCTGACCACCTCGGTGCTCGCCGCCCTCGCCGCGTTCTCCGCCTCGGTCGGGGACGCCGCGCTCCGACAGAACCTGAGCGGCCCGGCCGCGACCTCCGCCTCGCTCGTCATCAGCGCCGACGTGCCCCGCGGCCGGGAGCAGGCGGCCCAGGACGCGGCGGTCCGCGGCGCGCGCCGGACCTTCGCGGGGCTTCCGGTGACCGTACGGACGTTGCGCGGTTCGGGGCCGTACGCGCTGCCCCGTTCCCTCCAGGGCACCGATGGCCGCACGGGGCAACCGGACCTCACCCACTTCGCCACCCTCGACCGGTCGCGGATCAGGCTGGTCTCGGGCACGCTGCCCGGCCCGGCCCCGGCGGCGCGCACCGCTCCCGTGCCCGTGGCGCTGCCCGAAGTGGCCGCCGACCGGCTGAAGGTGCGGCCCGGCGCGCGGATCGCCCTGACCGACCGGCTGGGCGGCGCGCCCCTGACGGTCCGGGTCACCGGCGTGTACCGGGCCGCCGACAGCGCGGATCCGTACTGGCAGCTGGACACCCTCGGCGGTCACGGGGTGCGCACCGTCGACTTCACCACCTACGGCCCGCTGCTCGCCGACCCGTCCGTCCTCGCCTCCCGCACCTCCGCGGGCACCACCGGGTGGGTGGCGACGGCCGACTACCGGAGTCTGACCACCGACGGCATCGACGCGCTGCGCGAGGCCTCGGCGCGCGAGCCCGAAGTGCTGCGCAAGAACCGCGAGAACACAGCGTTCGGAGCCGGGGCGACCGTGCGGACGGCGCTGCCCGCCGTGCTCGACAGGACCGGGCGCGCGCTGCTCGTCTCCCGGTCCACGCTGATGATCGTCTCCGTCCAGTTGGTGCTGCTCGCCGGGTACGCGCTGCTGCTGGTGGCGCGCCTGCTCGACACCGAGCGGGCGGGCGAGACCGATCTGCTGAAGGCGCGGGGTGCCTCGCGCCGCCGGATCACGGGCCTCGCCGTGCTGGAGGCGCTGTTGCTCGCCGTACCGGCGGCGGTGGGTGCCGCGCTGGTGTCCGGTCCGCTGGTGCGGCTGCTCGCCCGGTGGTCGTCCCTCGACCGGTCCGGGGTGCGGCTCGGGGACGCTCCGGTGCTCCAGGTGTGGCTGGTCGCGGCCGGGGTCGCGGTGTGCTGCGCGGCGGCGGTCGTGGCGCCCGCGCTGGCCGCGACGGCGGGTGCGCCGCCGCGGCTGCGGCGTGTGCGGGCCGCGGCGGGCGCGGCGCCGGTGCGGGCCGGGGCCGACGTGGGGCTGCTGTTGATCGCGGCGGTGGCGTACTGGCAACTCGACCGGCAGACCGGCTCGTCCGGTGGCGGCGCGCTCAGCCGTGACCGGGCGGGCGATCTGGGCATCGATCCGCTGCTGGTCGCGGCGCCCGCACTGGCCCTGCTGGCGGGCACGGTGCTGACGCTGCGGCTGCTGCCGCTGGGGGCGCGGCTCGCGGAGCGGCGGGCCGCGAGCGGGCGGGGCCTGCCGGCGGCGCTGGCGGGCTGGCAGTTCAGCCGGCGTCCGCTGCGTGGGGCGGGGCCGGTGCTGCTGCTGGTCCTGGCCGTGACGACCGGGATGCTGGCGATCGGGCAGAGCGCGTCGTGGCAGCGGTCGCAGGGCGACCAGGCGGACTTCGGGACGGGTGCTTCCGTGCGGGTGCTGGACGGCAGGCCGGGCAGCCCCGGCCAGACCGGTCTGTACGCCGCGCTGCCCGGGGTACGGGACGCCGCTCCCGCCTACCGCGCCACCACGGACCTCTCCGGCGGTCGCAGGGCGACGGTGCTCGCCCTGGACACGGCGCACGCCGGGGAGGGGATATTGATGCGCGGCGACCTCGCCGACGAGCCCGTGGGACGGCTGCTGCGGGGTCTCGCGCCTCGGGAGCAGGCGGCCGGACCCTCGGTGTCGCTGCCCGACGGCACCCGGCGGCTCGCGCTCGACCTGCGGATCACCGACGAGACGGCGGCAACGGGCGGGACGACGGCCGCGGGTGAAGGGGCGAAGGCGGGGCGTTCTCCCTCCGGACTCGCGCCGCTGGTCACCGTCGTCGTCGAGGACGGCTACGGCATCGCGTACCGGCTGAGCGCCGGGAAGCTGCCCGTCGACGGCCGGGTCCACCGGGTCACCCTCGACCTGGACGTGTCGGCTTCGGGCGCCCGCGCCACGCCTGCCGGGCCGCTGCGGCTGGCCGGGCTGCAGCTCGACGGCACGGTTCCCGCGGGCGAGCCCGAACAGCACCGGCTCACCGTCGTACGCATGCTGTCCACGGGCCCCGACGGAGCCGCCCGCGCGGTCGCGGTGCCCGCCGGGGTGCGCTGGCGCGGCAGCAGGACCGAGACGGCGGACGGAGCGGCGCTCCCGTCGACGGCCCTGCGTCCGGCCGTGTCGAGGACGGCGCCGCTCACGGTCTCGTACGGGACGGGCAACGCGCCCGGGAGCGACGAATGGGCCTCCGGTCCGCCGGAGTTCACCGTCCGCCTCGACACCGCGCGGGCCACGCCCCCGGCACGGATCGCGGCCGTCGCCACCCGGGCGTTCCTGCGCGCGGCCGGGACCGAGCCGGGCGAGAGCATCGACGTGACGCTGGACGGGGAGCGGCTGCGGGTGACGATCGTGCGGTCGGTGAGCGAGCTGCCGACGACCGGAGCGGGCGCGGCCTGGGCCGGGGCCACCGCGGAGGCATCGGACGGAGCGGCGGACGAGGGCGGGGCGGAAATGGCGGACGGGGGCGCTCTGTTGCTGGATCTGCGCGCCGTGAACGCCGTGTTCGCGCAGCGCGCACGCGCTCCGCTCGCACCCGCCGAATGGTGGCTGAGCACCGCCCCCGGCAGGGCCGCGCAGGTCGCGGCCGCGCTGCGGGCCCGCCCCGACATCGAGCCGGACCAGGTGCTCGTACGGGACGAGGCCGCGGACCGGCTGCTGGGCGATCCGCTCGGCGCCGGGCCGCGCGCGGCGCTGCTGGCGGTGGCGGTGGCCGCCGCTGCCCTTGCCGCGGGCGGCTTCGCGGTGGGCACCGCGGGCTCCCGGCGCGAGCGGTCCGCTGAGTTCGCCGTGCTCAGGGCCCTGGGTGCGGGCCGCCGGGAACTCGCCCGGCTGGTCGCCGTGGAGCAGGGCCTGTTGATCGGAGCCGGTCTGCTCGCCGGTCTCGGCCTCGGTACCGTCCTGACCCGGGCCGTCGTCCCGCTGATCGTGCTGACCCCGGGGGCCGCGCGACCGGTCCCCCGCGTCCTCGTCGAACTCCCGGTGTCCCAGGTGGCGCTGCTCCTCGTGGGCGTCGCGGCCCTGCCCCTGCTGATCAGCGCCGCGACGGCCGTCCGCCGCGCCGACCCGGCGGTCGCGCTCCGCCACCAGGGGGACAGCTGAGATGGCCTGGTGGAGACAGCGCACGGAGCGCGGTGTGGCGCCCTGGGTGCGTACGCGGCTGCGGACCGCCCCCGGGGCGGCCGTCGCGTTCGGAGTGCTCGTGCTGGTCACGGCGTTCCTCGCGGCGGCGCTGCCGCGCGCCCTCGACGCGTACGAGACGAAAGGGCTGCGGCAGGAGATCGCCGGGGCGCCCCCGGCCGCCACCTCGGTGGAACTGAGCGCACCGCAGCCGGGCTTGGAGATCGCGCAGTCCACCCGGGAGAAGGCGGTGCGGCCCCCGGCGCTCGCGGCCGTGCGACGCGCGGCGCTGGCCAGGCTGCCCGCGCCGCTGCGGGCGGACACCACGGAGTCGGCCTACGGGGTGCGGACCTCCAAGAGCCTCGTCGGACTGAATCATTGGCTGCCGGTGATCGACGCGCCGCCCCGTTTCACGCTGGTCGCGCAGTCGGGACTCGCCGCCCACGCCACCGTGCGCGGCGGGCGGCTCCCCATCGCCGCCGGGGAGGTGACGGCGGACACCAGGAAAGTCGAGGCCGCGGTGACCGAGGCGACCGCCCGGACGCTGCGGCTGCGGGTCGGTTCCGTCATCGACGTGGACGGCTTCGGAGGCGCGCCGCTGGTCGTGCGGATCACCGGGATCGTGGAGCCCCGGCATCCGCAGGGCGGTTACTGGTCCGCGGAGCCGGTCCTGCGCACCCCGGGCGTGGCCGCGGACGCCCCGGTCCCTCCGCAGTTCCACTGGGACGCGGGCCTGCTGCTGGCGCCCGGCGCCGCCCCGGTGCTCCTCGGCAGCCAGGGACAGCCGGAGCTGTACTGGCGGTTCGCCCCCGCCACCGACCGGCTCACCGCACAGGACGTCCCGGGGCTCGTCTCCCGGATCGCCTCCCTCGAAGGCGGGCCCGAGCTGCTGCGGATGCGCGAGGTGGCCGGGGGCACCGCGGCCGTCGCCACCGATCTGGAGACGATCGTCGGCTCCTACACGACGACCCGCGCGGCGATCACGCCCGTCGTGGCGGTCGGGGCGTTCGGGATCGGCGCGGTCGCCGCCGTCGTCCTGGTGATGGCCGGCGGCCTGGTCGCCGCCCGCCGGGCCGCCGAACTCGCCCTGCTGCGTGCGCGGGGCGGCTCGCTGCGCGGGATCGCCGGACGGCTCCTCGCCGAGACCGCGGTCGTGGCGGTGCCCGCGGCCGCCACCGGTCTGCTGCTCGCCGTCCTCACCGTCGACGAGGCCCGGCTCCTGCCCGCCGTGCTCGGGGCGTCCGCCGTCGCTCTCCTCGCCTGTGCCGTACTGCCGGTGCGGGCGGTCGTGGCGCACCGCAGGCCGCGGGCGCACGCGGAGCGCGACGATCTCGCCCACGCCAGGCCCGGCAGGCGCCGCACGGTCGCCGAACTCACCGTGCTGGTGCTGGCCGTCGGCTCGGTCGTGGCGCTGCGGCGGCGCGGCGCGTCCAGCGCGGGCGACCTCCTGGTGAGCGCCGCCCCGGTCCTGGTCGGGCTGATCGCGGCGCTGGTGCTCGTACGGCTGTATCCGCTGCCGCTGCGGTGGGCCGCCCGCCCGGCCGCGCGAGGGCGCGGGGTGGTCGGTTTCCTGTCGCTGGCCCGCGCGGGCCGCTCCTCGACGGTGGGCGTCGCGCTGCCGCTGCTGGCGCTGCTGCTGGCCCTGACGACGGCGGCGTTCGGGGGTTCCGTGCTCGCCGGGGTGTCCGACGCCCGGGACCGGGCCGCGCTGCTGGCGACCGGCGCGGACGCGCGGATCGCCGGGCCGGGCGAGGTGACGCCGCTGCCGGCGGACGTGGCAGGGGCGGTACGGAAGGTCGCGGGCGTACGTGCGGTGACGGCCGTGCGGATCGAGCGCACGGCGGAGCTCACCTCCGGCGGGGCAGGGGCGAAGGAGGGCCTGACGCTGATCGGGGTCGAGCCGGCGTCGTACGCCCGGCTGGCCCGGCAGACGGGCCTCGGGGCGTTCCCCGCGGAGGTGTTGAAGCCCAAGGGGGCGCAGGGTGCGGGGACGGGGCGGGTGCTGAACGCCGTCGCCTCCCCCGGTCTCGCGGAGCGTCTGGGCCGCGCACCGCGTCGGATCACGTCCCTCGCGGGTGACATCACCGTCCGGATCGCCGCCGTACGCTCCCGCACCCCCGCCGCCCCCGGCGCCGACTTCCTGCTGGTCGACGCCGCGGGCCTCACGCACTCCGACCCGACGACGCTGCTGGCGACCGGTGCCGCACTCGACGCACCGGCCCTGCGGACGGCCGTGCGCGGCGCCGGGAAGGGCCTCACCGTGACGTCGCGCGACGAGGAACGGGCGGCGCTCTCCGACGCGCCGTTGCAGGCGGGCGCCGAGCGGATCTACACCACGGCCGCCCTGGCCGGTGCGGGGTACGCCGTACTCGCCCTGCTGCTCTCCCTGCTTCAGTCCGCGCCGGAACGAGCCGCGCTGCTGGCCCGGCTGCACACCATGGGCCTCACGCCCCGCCAGGGCCGTCGGCTGCTCAGTCTGGACGCGCTGCCGCAGGCGCTGCTCGCGGCCTCGGGCGGGATGCTCGCCGGCTGGGCCACGGTCCGGCTGCTCGCCCCCGGCATCGACCTGGAACGTCTCGCGCTGGCCACCGCGGCGGGCCGAGTGCCGGTGATCGGCGCATCGCTGCGTACCGACGTGTGGTCGCTGCTCCTGCCCGCGGCGGGCACGGTGCTGCTGGCGTGGGCGGTGGCCGTCGCGCAGGCCTGGTGGGCGGGGCGCCGTACGTCGATCACCGAACTCAGGACAGGAGGCATGCGATGACCCCGACGACCTCGCGGACGAGCCTGGCGGAGCTGGAGCATCGGGCGGCGGCGCGCCGCGACCGGCCCGCGTACGGGCGGGACGCCCTGATCGCCTGCGACCGGCTGGTCCGCATCTTCTCCGGCCGGGCGGCCGGGGACGGCTCCCCCGGGCGCGGTGGCTCCGCCGGGGTGGAGGTGCAGGCGCTCCAGGGGCTCGATCTGCTGGTCCAGGAGGGCGAGTTGATGGCCCTGGTCGGCGCCTCCGGCAGCGGCAAGTCGACCCTGATGAACATCCTCGCCGGCCTCGACGTGCCCACCGCGGGCGCCGCGCGGGTCGCGGGCCGCGATCTGCTCACGATGAACGCGAAGGACCGGCTGCGCTACCGCCGTGAGGTGGTCGGTTTCGTCTGGCAGCAGACGGCCCGCAATCTCCTCCCCTATCTGACGGCGGCCCAGAACGTGGCGCTGCCCATGCAGTTGAAGGGCGGCCGGGGCCGCGGGAAGCGGCGGGCCGAGCGGGCGGAGGAACTGCTCGCGATGCTCGGCGTCGCCGACTGCCGGGACCGTCGGCCTCAGCAGATGTCCGGCGGGCAGCAGCAGCGGGTCGCGATCGCCGTGGCCCTCGCCAACTCGCCGTCCGTGCTGCTCGCCGACGAACCGACCGGTGAGCTGGACTCGGCGACCGGCGCGGAGGTCTTCGCGGCGTTCCGCCGGGCCAACGAGGAGTTGGGCACGACGATCGTGATCGTCACGCACGACCAGGCGGTCGCCGGCGAGGTCCGCCGCGCGGTCGCGATCCGTGACGGCCGTACCTCGACGGAGGTGCTGCGCCGCACGGAGGTCGACGCGGAGGGCCAGGAGTCCCTGGTGGCACGGGAGTTCGCGACGCTGGACCGGGCCGGCCGGCTCCAGCTGCCCGCCGAGTACACCGCGGCCCTCGGGATGGAGGACCGGGTGATGCTGGAACTGGAGCAGGACCACATCGGGGTCTGGCCGGACGACACCGGGCACCCGGCCGACTGAGACCGGCCACCACGACGCGCCGCCGCCGACCCGGCTCTGTTGACGACGCGTCACCGCGCCCGCCACCGTCCAACCCGCTGACGACGCACCACGGCGCCCACCACCGTCCGGTCGGGGACAAGGCAGGCGCCGCGTTCAGTTCCGTACGCCGTTGTACGGGACGTTTGTCGGGGTGGAGCGTCAGACCATCAGCGAGCGGTCCGTCGGGCGGATCGGGGCCGGCAGGTCGCTGGCCCCGGTCAGGAAGCGGTCGACGCCGCGGGCGGCCGAGCGGCCCTCCGCGATGGCCCAGACGATCAACGACTGGCCGCGGCCGGCGTCACCGGCGACGTACACGCCGGGCACGTTGGTCGCGAACTCGGCGTCGCGGGCGATGTTGCCGCGCGCGTCGAGCTCCAGGCCGAACTGCGAGACCACGCCGTTCTCGACGTCGGTGCCGGTGAAGCCCATGGCCAGCGTGACCAGCTGGGCGGGGATCTTGCGCTCCGTGCCCGGCTTCTGGTTCAGCTTGCCGTCGACGAACTCGACCTCGGTGAGGTGCAGCCACTGGACGTTTCCGTCCTCGTCGCCCTCGAAGTGGGTGGTGGAGACCGAGTAGACGCGGTCGCCGCCCTCCTCGTGCGCGGAGGTGACCTTGTAGAGCATGGGGAACGTCGGCCAGGGCTGGCCCGGGCTCCGCTCCTCGCCGGGCTGCGGCATGATCTCCAGCTGCGTGACCGAGGCCGCGCCCTGGCGGTGGGCGGTGCCCACGCAGTCCGCGCCGGTGTCGCCGCCGCCGATGACCACGACGTGCTTGCCCTCGGCCGTGATCGGGGGCGCCACGTAGTCGCCCTCCTGCACCTTGTTGGCCAGCGGCAGGTACTCCATGGCCTGGTGGATGCCCTTGAGCTCGCGGCCGGGGACCGGGAGGTCACGCGCGGTCGTCGCACCGGCGGCGATGACCACGGCGTCGTACCGCTTGCGCAGGTCCGTCGCCTTGAGGTCGCGGCCGATCTCGATGCCGGTACGGAAGCGGGTGCCCTCCGCGCGCATCTGCTCGATGCGGCGGTTGATGTGCCGCTTCTCCATCTTGAACTCGGGGATGCCGTAGCGCAGCAGGCCGCCGACGCGGTCGGCACGCTCGTACACGGCGACCGTGTGGCCCGCCCGGGTGAGCTGCTGGGCGGCGGCCAGGCCCGCCGGGCCCGAGCCGATGACGGCGACGGTCTTGCCCGACAGGCGCTCGGGGATCCGCGGGGCGACGTCGCCCGTGTCCCACGCCTTGTCGATGATCGAGACCTCGACGTTCTTGATGGTCACGGCCGGCTGGTTGATGCCCAGCACGCACGCCGACTCGCAGGGAGCGGGGCACAGGCGGCCCGTGAACTCCGGGAAGTTGTTCGTGGCGTGCAGACGCTCGGACGCGGCGGACCAGTCCTCGCGGTAGGCGTAGTCGTTCCACTCGGGGATCAGGTTCCCCAGCGGACAGCCGTTGTGGCAGAACGGGATCCCGCAGTCCATGCAACGGCTGGCCTGCTTGGAGATGATCGGGAGCAGCGAGCCCGGAACGTAGACCTCGTTCCAGTCCTTGACGCGCTCCGCGACGGGGCGGGTCCTGGCGACCTCGCGGCCGTGGTTCAGAAAGCCCTTGGGATCAGCCATTGGTCGCCGCCTCCATCATCTTCTCGGTGATCTCGGACTCGGGGAGTCCGGCTCGCTCGGCGGCGTCCTTGGCGGCGAGCACTGCCTTGTACGTGCTGGGGATGATCTTGCTGAAGCGGTCCACCGCTGTGTCCCACTCCGCCAGGAGCTTCTCGGCGACGGTCGAGCCGGTCTCCTCCTGGTGGCGGCGCACCACGTCGTGCAGCCACTGCTTGTCGGTGTCGTCGAGGGCCTCGACGGCGCCCACGTTGCCGACGTTGACGTTGTCGCGGTTCAGGTCGACGACGTACGCGATGCCGCCGGACATGCCGGCCGCGAAGTTGCGGCCCGTCTCGCCGAGGACGACCGCGTGACCGCCGGTCATGTACTCGCAGCCGTGGTCGCCCACGCCCTCGGAGACCACCGTCGCGCCGGAGTTGCGGACGCAGAAGCGCTCGCCGGTGCGGCCGCGCAGGAAGAGCTCGCCGCCCGTCGCGCCGTACGCGATGGTGTTGCCCGCGATGGTCGAGTACTCGGCGAGGTGGTCGGCGCCCCGGTCGGGACGGACGATCACCCGGCCGCCGGAGAGGCCCTTGCCGACGTAGTCGTTGGCGTCGCCCTCCAGGCGCAGCGTGACACCGCGCGGCAGGAAGGCACCGAAGGACTGGCCCGCGGAGCCGGTGAAGGTGATGTCGATGGTGTCGTCGGGCAGGCCGCCGCCACCGAACTTCTTCGTCACCTCGTGGCCGAGCATGGTGCCGACCGTGCGGTTGATGTTGCGGATCGCGACCTGCGCGCGCACCGGCTGGGCGTCGGCCTGGGTGTTCGCGGCCAGCGCGTCGGCGGCGAGCTTGATCAGCTCGTTGTCGAGCGCCTTCTCCAGACCGTGGTCCTGGGCGATGACCTGGTGGCGCACCGCGCCCTCGGGCAGCTCGGGCACGTGGAAGAGCGGGGACAGGTCCAGGCCCTGCGCCTTCCAGTGGGTGACCGCCCGCTCCACGTCGAGGTTCTCGGCGTGGCCGACGGCCTCCTCGATGGTGCGGAAGCCCAGCTCGGCGAGGATCTCGCGGACCTCTTCGGCGATGAACTTGAAGAAGTTCACGACGTACTCGGCCTTGCCGGCGAAGCGGTCGCGCAGGACCGGGTTCTGGGTGGCGATGCCGACCGGGCAGGTGTCCAGGTGGCAGACACGCATCATGACGCAGCCGGAGACGACGAGCGGCGCGGTCGCGAAACCGAACTCCTCGGCGCCGAGCAGCGCGGCGATGACGACGTCACGGCCGGTCTTCAGCTGGCCGTCGGTCTGCACGACGATACGGTCGCGCAGGCCGTTGAGCAGCAGCGTCTGCTGGGTCTCGGCGAGGCCGAGCTCCCAGGGGCCGCCCGCGTGCTTCAGGGAGGTCAGCGGGGAGGCGCCCGTACCGCCGTCGTGGCCGGAGATGAGCACCACGTCCGCGTGCGCCTTGGAGACACCCGCGGCGACCGTGCCGACACCGACCTCGGAGACCAGCTTGACGTGAATCCGCGCCTGCGGGTTCGCGTTCTTGAGGTCGTGGATCAGCTGGGCCAGGTCCTCGATGGAGTAGATGTCGTGGTGCGGGGGCGGGGAGATCAGGCCCACGCCCGGGGTGCTGTGCCGGGTCTTGGCGACCCAGGGGTAGACCTTGTGGCCGGGCAGCTGGCCGCCCTCGCCGGGCTTGGCACCCTGCGCCATCTTGATCTGGATGTCGTCGGCGTTGACCAGGTACTCGGACGTGACGCCGAAGCGGCCGGAGGCGACCTGCTTGATCGACGAGCGGCGCGCCGGGTCGTAGAGCCGGTCCGCGTCCTCGCCGCCCTCACCGGTGTTGGACTTGCCGCCCAGCTGGTTCATGGCGATGGCGAGGGTCTCGTGCGCCTCCTTGGAGATGGAGCCGTAGGACATCGCGCCGGTGGAGAAGCGCTTGACGATCTCGCTCACCGGCTCGACCTCGTCGATCGAGATCGGCTGCCGGTCGGACTTGAAGCCGAACAGGCCACGGAGCGTCATCAGGCGCTCGGACTGCTCGTTCACCCGGTCGGTGTACTTCTTGAAGATGTCGTAGCTGCCGGAGCGCGTCGAGTGCTGGAGGCGGAAGACCGTCTCCGGGTCGAACAGGTGCGGCTCGCCCTCGCGGCGCCACTGGTACTCGCCGCCTATGTCGAGGGCCCGGTGTGCGGGGGCGATGCCGGAGGCCGGGTAGGCCTTGGCGTGCCGCGCCGCGACCTCCTTGGCGATGACGTCGAGGCCGGCGCCGCCGATCTTGGTGGCGGTGCCGTTGAAGTACTTCTCGACGAAGGCCTGGTCGAGGCCGACGGCCTCGAAGACCTGGGCGCCGCGGTAGGAGGCGACGGTCGAGATGCCCATCTTGGACATGACCTTGAGGACGCCCTTGCCGAGCGCGTAGATCAGGTTGCGGATGGCCTGCTCGGGCTCGATGCCGGTCAGGAAGGTGTCGGCGCGGACCAGGTCCTCGACCGACTCCATCGCCAGGTAGGGGTTGACCGCGGCGGCGCCGAAGCCGATGAGGAGGGCCACGTGGTGGACCTCGCGGACGTCGCCCGCCTCGACCAGCAGGCCCACCTGGGTGCGCTGCTTGGTGCGGATGAGGTGGTGGTGGACGGCCGCGGTGAGCAGCAGCGAGGGGATCGGCGCGTGCTCGGCGTCGGAGTGGCGGTCCGACAGGACGATCAGACGGGCGCCGTTCTCGATGGCGGCGTCGGCCTCCGCGCAGATCTCCTCGATCCGCGCGGCGAGGGAGTCGCCGCCGCCGCTGACCCGGTAGAGACCGGACAGGGTCGCGGCCTTCATGCCCGGCATGTCGCCGTCGGCGTTGATGTGGATGAGCTTGGCCAGCTCGTCGTTGTCGATCACCGGGAAGGGCAGGGTGACGCTACGACAGGACGCGGCCGTGGGCTCCAGCAGGTTGCCCTGCGGGCCCAGCGAGGAGCGCAGCGAGGTGACGAGCTCCTCGCGGATCGCGTCCAGCGGCGGGTTGGTGACCTGCGCGAACAGCTGGGTGAAGTAGTCGAAGAGCAGACGCGGGCGCGCGGACAGGGCCGCGATCGGGGAGTCCGTGCCCATGGAGCCCAGCGGCTCACCGCCGGTGTTGGCCATCGGCGCGAGGATGATGCGCAGCTCTTCCTCGGTGTAGCCGAAGGTCTGCTGGCGGCGGGTGACCGAGGCGTGGGTGTGCACGATGTGCTCGCGCTCGGGGAGGTCGGAGAGCTCGATCTCGCCGGCTTCCAGCCACTCCGCGTACGGCTTGTCGGCGACGAGGCCGGCCTTGATCTCGTCGTCCTCGATGATGCGGTGCTCGGCGGTGTCGACGAGGAACATCTTGCCGGGCTGGAGGCGGCCCTTGCGGACGACCTTCGCGGGGTCGATGTCGAGGACGCCGACCTCGGAGCCGAGCACGACGAGGCCCTCGTCGGTGACCCAGTAGCGGCCGGGGCGCAGACCGTTGCGGTCGAGGACCGCGCCGACCTGGGTGCCGTCGGTGAAGGTGACACAGGCCGGGCCGTCCCAGGGCTCCATCATCGTGGAGTGGAACTGGTAGAAGGCGCGGCGGGCCGGGTCCATGGAGTCGTGGTTCTCCCACGCCTCCGGGATCATCATCAGCACGGAGTGCGGGAGCGAGCGGCCGCCGAGGTGGAGGAGCTCGAGCACCTCGTCGAAGGAGGCGGAGTCGGACGCGTCGGGCGTGCAGACCGGGAAGACCCGCTCCAGGCCCTTGTCACCGAAGAGGTCGGAGACCAGCTGGGACTCGCGGGCCTTCATCCAGTTGCGGTTGCCCTTGACCGTGTTGATCTCGCCGTTGTGCGCGACGAAGCGGTACGGGTGGGCGAGCGGCCAGCTCGGGAAGGTGTTCGTGGAGAACCGGGAGTGCACGAGCGCGATCGCGGAGGCGAAGCGGCGGTCGGACAGGTCCGGGAAGAAGGGCTCCAGCTGGCCGGTGGTCAGCATGCCCTTGTAGACGATGGTGCGCGCGGAGAGCGACGGGAAGTACACGCCGGCCTCACGCTCGGCGCGCTTGCGCAGCACGAACGCCTTGCGGTCCAGCTCGATGCCGGTCGAGACGCCGTCCGTGACGAAGATCTGACGGAAGGCGGGCATCGTGGAGCGGGCGGTGGCGCCGAGCAGCTCGGGGGCGACCGGGACCTCGCGCCAGCCGAGGACGGTCAGGTCCTCGTCGGCGGCGATCGTCTCGATCTGTGAGACGACATCCTCGATGCCGTCCTCGGGCAGGAAGGCGATGCCGACCGCGTACGCGCCGGCCGCGGGCAGCTCGAATCCGGCCACCTCGCGGAGGAACGCGTCGGGCACCTGGGACAGGATGCCCGCGCCGTCGCCCGAGTCGGGCTCGGCGCCGGTGGCACCCCGGTGCTCCAGGTTGCGCAGCACGGTGAGCGCCTGCTCGACCAGCGCGTAGCTCGCCTCACCGGTGAGGGTGGCCACGAAGCCGACGCCACAGGCGTCGTGCTCGTTGCGGGGGTCGTACATACCCTGCGCAGCAGGGCGAGCATCCATGAAGGACCACTTCTGGCCATTCGTGGAGTGCTGGGACGGCTGGCGCGGCGTACGCATCGGCTCTCCCGTCGTCGTCGTGGCATATGCATGTGCCGAGGGACGACGTTGGCCCTCTGCTTAGGGGTGCAAAATTTCGTGCAGGTTACATGATGGGGCGGTTCTCGGGAACCGGATACTACGTTCCAACATGCGGACACCGTGGGGTGGCGTGGGGGTACCTCGCACGACAGTGAAGTTAAGGGGACCTAAGCGGACAGATCGATGTCCGTGGGCCCGGAGTACGGCAGGCAACGTCACCCACCGCACTGGCGCGGCGCAGGCCTCATTGCCCGCAGCGCTTACGGCTCATTCCCAGTGGTTAAGCGATCGAAACCAGCGAGTAACGGCTACTTATGCAGTCCCATGCATAGGTGCGCGAGACATCATCCTACGGCGGTACCGAACAGGCTGCCCAGGAGGTATGTCACACCCGCCGCGGCACCCCCGAGGGCGAGCTGCCGGATTCCGCTGTACCACCAGCTTCGAGCCGTCACCCGGGCCACGATCGCGCCACACGCGAAGAGCCCGATCAGCGCGAGCAGCAGCGCGGGCCACAGGACGGTCGCGCCGAGCAGATACGGCAGTACGGGGAGCAGGGCGCCCAGGGCGAAGGAGCCGAAGCTCGACACGGCGGCGACGGCCGGGGAGGGCAGGTCGCCGGGGTCGATGCCGAGCTCTTCGCGGGCGTGTATCTCCAGGGCCTGTTCGGGGTCGCGCGAGAGCTGCTTGGCCACTTCGCGGGCGAGCGCGGAATCGACGCCGCGCGACTCGTACAGCGCGGCGAGCTCGCGCTCCTCGTCCTGCGGATGCTTTCTCAACTCACGGCGCTCGACGTCGAGTTCGGCCTGGACGAGTTCGCGCTGCGAGGCGACGGAGGTGTACTCGCCCGCGGCCATGGAGAAGGCGCCTGCGGCCAGGCCCGCGAGCCCGGTGATGACGATCGTCTGATGGGAGACGGACCCGCCGGCGACACCGGTCATCAGGGCGAGGTTGGACACGAGCCCGTCCATCGCGCCGAACACGGCCGGGCGCAGCCATCCGCCGTTCACGTCCCGGTGGGTGTGGTTGTCGCGGTGCGCCTCGTGCAGCGTCGCCTCGGTGTCGATGATGGACATACCGGTCCCCCAGGATCCGTCGATTGGACTGTTTCTACTTTTCGACAACCACGAAACTACGCCTGGAATTTCTTCTCCGCCAGCAAGGAAAGGCTGGGCTAACCTGCGGTTTTACCTTCAGGCGCTCATCTGTTAAAGATCATGCACAGATGTCGACCGGGTGAATGAGGAGCCTCGGGCGGCTCTCCCCGCCCCCTCCCGTGGGACACATCCCCAAAGGGCTCTGCGCCCTGAGAGGAGAGGCACCGTATGGCTTCCATCGCCTGCATTCCCTCCGTCCCGGCACCCGGGGACTCGGCCGCTCTGCGCGAGCGGGCCCGCGGCGCGCTGCTCGGCCTCGCCGTCGGGGACGCGCTGGGCGCGCCCGCCGAGAACATGAGGCCGTCGCAGATCCGCGCGAAGTGGGGACGGATCACGGGGTACGTCGCCGAGCACCCGGCCGGGACGGACGACACGGAGTACGCGATCTTCTCGGGGCTGCTGCTGGCCCGGCACGGCTCGGCGCTCACCGTGACGCATGTCGAGGCGGCCTGGCACCAGTGGATCGCCGACCGCGACGAGGGGCCGTTCCGGGGCGCCGGCTTCAGCGAGCGCGGCACCCTGGAGAACCTGCGCCGGGGACTCGCGGCCCCCATCTCCGCCCAGCACCGGCACGCCTGGAGCGACGGTCTGGCGATGCGCGCGGCCCCCTTCGGCGTCTTCGCGGCGGGCCGCCCGGCGGAGGCGGCCCGGCTCGTGGCGATCGACGGCTCGGTGAGCCACGAGGGCGAGGGCATCTACGGCGGCCAGGCGGTCGCGGCGGGGGTCGCGGCGGCGATGGCGGGCGCGGCCACGATCGCGGTGGTCGCCTCCGCGCTCGCCGTGATCCCGGACGACTCCTGGACGGCCCGCTCCCTGCGCCGGGCGGTGGCCGTCGCCCACCGCGGGGAACGGGCGGTCCGCTCGGCGGTCGTCATCGGCGGCTACCCCTGGACGGACCTGGCGCCCGAGGCCGTCGCCCTGGCCTTCGGCGCGTACGCCGCCGCCGACGGCGACTTCACCGAGTCCGTCCTCACCGCCGTCAACATGGGCCGCGACGCCGACACCACGGCCGCGGTGGCGGGCGCGCTGGCCGGGGCGACCCGGGGCGCCGCCGCGATCCCGGCGGACTGGGCGGCGGCGATCGGCCCGGCACGCGGCAGCTGCCTGCCCTCCATGGCGGGCCACCACGTACTGGACGTGGCGGAACTGCTCACACCGGGGGACGACGGGAAGTGGGGGACCGGGAGCACGACACCTCCGCCCCCCGACCTGTACGCCCTCACCAGCGACTACATCCTTGCCGACGACGATGACGAGGTGCAGCCATGAGACCCGGCCTGGTGGGCGACGAACCCGGTACGGGATCGGCCTCGGCACCGGAAGCCGGGGGATCGGTCTCGATCTGCGACGTCGAGGACATCCCCTCGACGACCGACGTCGAGGACTCACCCACGACGACCGACACCCGGGACTCACCCTCGACAACCGGCACCGGGGACTCACCCACGACGTCCGACCCCGGGGACTCCCCCTCGTCGGACACCGTCCCCCGTATCGAGCCGGGCGCCGCCCCCGCACCCGCCCCGCGCCCCCGCCGGATCGAGGGCCTCCTGCTCGGACTGGCCGCGGGCGACGCCGCGGGCTGGCCCGCCGGCCGGCACCGCGCGGCCCGGATGCCCGAGTGGACCCGGCGGCTGACCCGCGAGCTGGACACCTTCGCGGAACAGAACGCGACGACCACCCTGCCCGTGCCCATCGCGCTGAACCAGCCGCCGGAACCCCTGCGGCTCGGCCCCTCGGACGACGCGGAATGGGCGGCGTTCGCGGCGGAGGCCGTGCTGCGCGCCGGGGACCGCAGCGCGCTCGGCGACCTGAGCCGGGAACGCCGGATGCGGGCGTCCATCGACCTGTCCTGGAACGCCGTCGCCAGCGAGGTCGCCGCGGCCGCCGAGCGCGCCCCCGAGGTCGAGTCCGCACTGCTCCCCCTCCGCGCCCGGATCTCCGTACGGGCGGGCCTCGGCAACCTCGCCACCGGGCTGCGCCCGCCCGCCACCGGCCACGACAACCCGCACTACTTCGACGACGCGGCCTGCGTACGGGCCTGTGTGCTCGCCGTGGCGCACCCGGGCGACCCCCGACTCGCCGCGGAACTCGCCGAGTTCGACGCCCGCT
Organism: Streptomyces sp. RLB3-17; assembly: GCF_007113425.2. Taxonomy (NCBI): domain Bacteria; kingdom Bacillati; phylum Actinomycetota; class Actinomycetes; order Kitasatosporales; family Streptomycetaceae; genus Streptomyces; species Streptomyces sp. RLB3-17. The sequence continues at coordinate 3,464,382 of NZ_CP041610.2, forward strand.
ACACCCAGGACGGCGACGGGGTGCACGGCGCCCGCGCGATGGCCGCGGCCCTCGCGCTCGCCCTCGCCGGGGCCGACGTCGACGCCTGCGCGGACGCCGCCCTCGCCGAGCTCCCCGAGTCGACGGAGATCGGCCGCAACGCGCGGCACGCACTGCGGCTGGCCCGCGCCAGCGAGGACACCTTCGCCCTGGTCCCCCTCCTGGAACACCAGATCGTCGACCACGTCTACAGCTACGGCATCGCGGCGGCGGAGACCGTGCCGGTCGCCCTCGCCCTGGCCACCGCCGCACGCGGCCGGATCGCGGAGGCGGTGCCCGCCGCCGCCTGTCTGTCCCGGGTCGCGGACTCGGCCCCGGCCCTCGCGGGCGCGCTCACCGGCGCGCTGGGCGGCGGCGCCGCGATCCCGGCCTCCTGGCGCGACGCCTGCCGCATCCTGTCCGGCTGCGCGCTGCCCCGCCTCACGGGCACGGACCTGATCGGACTCGCCGACCTCCTGGAAGCGACGGAACTGGCCACCCCAGAGGGATGATTCGGGCATGACGCCCAAAGGAGAAGGATCGGGAACCCTCGACGAACGCATCACCGGAGCCCTCGTCGGAGCCGCCGTCGGCGACGCGCTGGGCGGCCCCGTCGAGGGCTACACCCCCGAGCAGATCGTCGAACGCCACGGCGGCCGGGTCCACGGCATCGTCGGCCCCTGGAACGGCGACGCCTGGCGCACCGCCCGCCCCATCGCCCCGTACCACAAGGGCGACGGACACGTCACCGACGACACCCTGATGACCCACGCGCTGGTACGCGTGTACGCCACCGTCCGCGACCACCTCGACGCGTACGCCGTGGCCGAGCACCTGGTCCCCGACCTCATGACGGGCCCGCGCTGGATCCCGGAACTGGAGGCCGAGGCCATCCCCCTCCAGCGGATCTTCCTCGCGGAGAAGTGGCTGGTGGCCCGCCTCCACTACGGCCATGTGGACCCCCGGGAGGCCGGCTCCGGCAACATCGTCAACTGCGGCGCCGCGATGTACATGGCGCCGGTCGGCCTGGTCAACGCGGCCAACCCGGCGGGCGCGTACGCCGAGGCGCTCGACGTCGCGGGCGCCCACCAGTCGTCGTACGGGCGGGAGGCGGCGGGCGTCTTCGCGGCGGGGGTGGCGGCGGCGTGCGCCCCCCGGGCGACCCCGGACTCGGTCGTCGCGGCCTGCCTGTCCCTGGCGAAGGACGGCACCCGGTCGGCCATCGAGGCGGTCTGCGAAGTCGCCGCCCGCCACACCGACTTCGAGTCGGCGCTGATCCCGCTCCGCGAGGCGGTGGCCCCCTACGACACGGTCGGCCCCGACTACCGCTCCCCCTCCCTCGCCGCCCGCCGCCCCTCCCGCCTCCACGCGATCGAGGAACTCCCCGTCGCCCTGGGCATGTTGGTGGTGTCCGGGGGCGACTACCGGCACGCGGTCCTCGGCTCGGTGAACTACGGCCGCGACTGCGACTCCATCGCCACCATGTCCGGCGCCCTCGCCGGTGCCCTCGGCTCCGAGATCCCCCACGACTGGGCCAAGACGGTCGCCGAGGCCAGCCGCCTGGACCTGCACGCCCCGGCGACCACCCTCACCGGGGTGATCCGCGAGATCTTCGCCCGTGACGTGGGCCGTCGTCGCGCCCACGAGTCCGCGTACGCCGAGCTGACGGGGACCCCATGACGCTCCGACTGACCTGGGTCCAACCCGAGGACCTGCTCGGCCACGAACTCGCCCAGGCGTACCAGGACAACCGCGCACCGGAGGCGATCGCCGCCCGCTGGCACGCGGCGGGCGGACCGGAGGCCCCACCGCGCGCGGGCACGTCCCCGACTCCGGCCTCGCGGTACCTGCGCGCACTGGCGGGCGACCTCCTGGACGAACTGGCGGAGCTGCCCAGCGGGTTGGCGGATGCGGAACCGACGGACCTGGGGCAGATCAGGGCCCACTGCCCGGACTGGCCCGCCCGGCCCGGGCCCGCCCCGGCCCCCGCCCAGGCCCACCTGGAAGCCGCCTGGCTCGGCAGAGCGGTCGGTTGTCTGCTCGGCAAACCCGTGGAGAAGCTCCCCCTCGAAGGGATCCGCGACCTGGCCCGGGCCGGCGGAAACTGGCCGCTGCGCACCTGGTTCACCGCCCGGGGCGTACCCGACGACCTGCTCCGGACCCACCCCTGGAACAGACGCTCCGCCCCCACCTCCCTCGCCGAGAACATCGACGGCATGCCCGAGGACGACGACCTCAACTACCCCCTCCTGAACCTCCTGTTGCTCCAGCGACACGGCAGGGACTTCACGACCGCCGACGTGGCCCGCCTCTGGCTGGACGAACTCCCCGCCGGCCGCACGTTCACCGCCGAACGCGTCGCCTACCGCAACCTCCTCACCGGCATCGAACCCCCGCACACGGCCCACCACCGCAACCCCTTCCGCGAATGGATCGGCGCCCTGATCCGCGCCGACGTCCACGGCTGGACCAACCCGGGCGATCCGGCCGCCGCCGCGGCAGCGGCCCACCGGGACGCCACCCTCACCCACACCGCGAACGGCGTGTACGCCGCGATGTTCACGGCGGCCACCATCGCCGAGGCAGCCACCGGCCACGGCGACATCCACGCCTGCCTGCGCACCGGCCTCACCGTCGTACCCCCCGCCTCCCGGCTGGCCGAGGCGATCCGCCACGCCGTCCACCTCGCCCGCACCACCGAGGACTTCGACACGGTCGTCGACGCACTGCACACCACCCACCGCGCCTACCACTGGGTCCACGCCCTCCCCAACACCGCCCTGATCGCCGCCGCCCTCACCCACGCGAACGGCGACTTCTCCGGCTCCATCTGTCGCGCGGTGTCCGGTGGCTGGGACACCGACTCCAACGGCGCGACGGCGGGCAGCGTCGCGGGCCTTCTCACTGGCGCCCCCACCGCGCTCCCCGACCGCTGGACCACCCCCCTCAAGAACCGCCTCGCCACCTCCGTCGCCGACTTCGACGGCATCGGCTTCGACACCCTCGCCCAGCTGACCCACCGGCTGGCCCACCAGCTCACGCACCGGGAGACCCGTCACCCATGACCCATATCGCCGTGCTCGGCAGCACGAACATGGACCTCGTCGCGTACGTCGCGAAGGCCCCGCAGCGCGGAGAGACCGTGACGGGACGGGAGTTCCGTACGATCCCCGGCGGCAAGGGCGCCAACCAGGCGGTGGCCGCCGCCCACGCGGGCTCCGACGTCTCGATGATCGGCGCGGTGGGCGCCGACGCCTTCGGCTCCCAGCTCCGTACGACCCTGGAGCACTCCGGCGTGGACACCGACCACCTGCGCACCACCGAGGGCCCGTCCGGCACCGCGCACATCGTCGTGGACGACGAGGGCGGCAACGAGATCGTCGTCATCCCCGGCGCCAACGGCACCGTCGACCACCTCGCCCCCGGCGACGAGGCGCTCATCGCCGGCGCCGACGCCCTGCTGCTCCAACTGGAGATCCCGCTGGCCGCCGTCCTCGCGGGCGCCGAGGCCGCGCGCCGCCACGGCGTCCGGACCATCCTGACCCCCTCCCCCGTACAGTCCCTGCCGCCCGAACTCCTCGCCTCCATCGACCTGTTGGTGCCCAACGAACACGAGGCCGCCGCGCTCACCGGCCTCACCGACCCCCGCGACGCGGCCACCGCCCTGCTCGACCAGGTACCCGAAGTCGTCGTCACACTGGGCGCGGCGGGCAGTCTGTACGCGTCCCGCGGCGCCGAACCTTTCACCGTGCCCGCACCCCGGGTCACCGCCGTGGACTCGACCGGCGCGGGCGACACCTTCGTCGGCACCCTCGCGGTCGCGCTGGCGGAGGGTCGGCCGATGCGCGCCGCCCTCGCGTGGGCGTCGACGGCGGCGTCCATGTCGGTGCAGCGCCCCGGCGCCTCGTCCTCGATGCCCTACCGCTCCGAGATCGACGCCCAGGCCGCCTCGAACACCCGGCACACCTCATGAACGGGCACACCGACCACGAGGCGGGGACGGATCGCGGCCCGCTCACCGGGCTGCGCGTCCTCGACCTCGCCACCCTGTTCGCCGGACCGCTCGCCGCCACCATGCTCGGCGACTTCGGCGCGGAGGTCGTCAAGGTCGAGCACCCGGCCAAGCCCGACCCGTCCCGGGGCCACGGCCCGTCGAAGGACGGCATCGGCCTGTGGTGGAAGCTCCTCGGCCGCAACAAACGCACCATCACCCTCGACCTGTCCAGGCCCGGCGGCCGCGCCACCCTGCTGCGCCTCGCCGCCACCGCCGACGTGATCATCGAGAACTTCCGGCCCGGCACCCTGGAGAAGTGGGACCTGGGCTGGACGGAGCTGTCGGCCGCCAACCCCCGCCTCGTCCTCGCCCGCGTGACCGCCTTCGGCCAGTTCGGCCCGTACGCGCACCGCCCCGGCTTCGGCACCCTCGCCGAGGCGATGAGCGGCTTCGCGGCGATCACCGGCGAACCGGACTCCCCGCCGACCCTCCCGCCCTTCGGCCTGGCCGACTCGATCGCGGGCCTGGCGACGGCGTACGCCGTCATGGCCGCGCTCCACGCCCGCGACGCTTCGGACCGCGGCCAGGTGGTCGACATGGCGATCATCGAGCCGATCCTCACCGTGCTCGGCCCACAGCCGCTCTGGTACGACCAGTTGGGCTACGTCCAGCCCCGCACCGGCAACCGCTCCGCGAACAATGCGCCCCGCAACACCTACCGCACGGCGGACGGCTCCTGGGTCGCCGTCTCGACCTCCGCCCAGTCGATCGCCGAGCGGCTGATGCGGCTGGTCGGACGCCCGGAGCTGATCGAGGAACCGTGGTTCGCGACGGGCGCCGACCGGGCCCGCCACACGGACGTCCTGGACGAGGCGGTGGGCTCCTGGATCGCCCGCCACCGCCGCGCCGAGGTCCTGGACGCCTTCGAGAAGGCGGAGGCGGCGGTGGCCCCGATCCAGGACGTACGGGATGTGATGGAGGACCCGCAGTACGCGGCCCTGGACGCGATCACCACCGTCGCCGACCCCGAACTCGGCCCCCTGCGCATGCAGAACGTGCTCTTCCGGCTCTCCGCCACCCCCGGCGCGATCCGCTGGCCGGGCCGCCCCCACGGTGCCGACACGGACGCCGTCCTCACCGAACTCGGCCTGTCCGAGGCCGAGATCACCACCCTCAGATCGGAAGGCGCCCTATGAGGATCCCGGCCCTCCCGCTCACCTGGCTCTACGCCCCCGGAGACCACCCGGAAGTGGTGGCCAAGGCCCTCGTCTCCGGCGCGGACGTCGTCCTGATCGACCTGGAGGACGCGGTCGCCCCGCACCGCAAGAAGTACGCCCGCGCCGCCACCGCCGAGTTGCTCTCGGACCCTCCCCCGGTCCCGGTCCACGTCCGCGTGAACGCGCTGGACGGTCCCTTCGCCGAGGCCGACCTGAGGACGCTCGCCCCGCTCCCCGGCCTCTCCGGCCTCCGGCTGCCCAAGGTGACCTCCCCGACCGATGTCGTCCGGGTCGCGGAACACTCGGCTCCCTCCGAGGGAGGCGCGATCCCCCTGTACGCCCTCCTGGAAACCGCCCTCGGTGTCGAACACGCCTTCGCCATCGCCGCGGCCCACCCGGCGGTGCGCGGCATCGGGCTGGGGGAGGCGGATCTACGGGCCGACCTGGGCGTACGGGAGGACGCGGGCCTGGACTGGGCCCGCGCCCGGATCGTAGTCGCCGCCCGGGCCGCCGGCCTCGCGCCGCCCACGCAGTCGATCTACCCGGACATCCGGGACCTCGAAGGCCTCGCCGCCTCCTGCGCCCACGGGCGCACCCTGGGCTTCCTCGGCCGCGCGGCCATCCACCCCCGCCAGCTCCCGGTGATCGAACACGCCTATCTCCCGACCCCGGCCGAGGTCGAGACCGCCGAGCTCATCGTCAAGGCCGCCGCCACCGAGCCGGGCGCCCAGGCCCTGCCCGACGGCCGCTTCGTGGACGCGGCGGTCGTGGCGGGCGCCCGCCGCACGCTGGCGCTCTCCCGCCGGAAATGAGCGAAGGGGGGCGCCGCGTCCTCGGACGCGGCGCCCCCCTTCGACGTACTGGAGGAACTCAGACCTTCTTGGCCGACTCGGCCTCGCCCCTCGCCGCCTCCACGGACTCCGCGGGCTCCACGAGCTCCTCGGAGTCCGCGGGCTCCGCGGGCTCCTTGGACTGCGCGGGTCCGTCGGACTCGGTGTCCGTCTTCGCGTCGGGCTTCTTGCCGTCGAGCTTCTTGCCGTCGGACTTCTTGCCGGTCGTCTCGTCGGCCTCGTCGTCAGCCTTGCTGTCGACCTCGCTGTCGGCCTTCTTGTCGAGGTCGACGGCATCCCCGTCGGGGGTGTCCCCGTCCGGCTCGACGACCTCCTCGCGTCCCGGCCGCAGCCGCGCCGACACCACGATGTAGGTCACCGCGAGGAGGAAGACCACCATCGCGGTCCAGTCGTTGAGACGCAGGCCCAGGATGTGGTGGGCGTCGTCGACGCGCATGTACTCGATCCAGCCGCGGCCGACGCAGTACGCGGCGACGTACAGCGCGAACGCCCGCCCGTGGCCCAGCGTGAAGCGGCGGTCCGCCCAGATGACGAGGAAGCCGACGCCGACGCACCACAGGGACTCGTACAGGAACGTCGGGTGGTAGTACCCCGGCACGCGCCCGTCCGTCGAGGACGTGATGTGCAGCGCCCACGGCACGTCCGTCGCCTTGCCGTACAGCTCCTGGTTGAACCAGTTGCCCCAGCGCCCGATGGCCTGGGCGAAGACGATGCCGGGGGCGAGGGCGTCGGCCCAGGCGGGGAGCGGGATGCCGCGTCGGCGGCAGCCGATCCACGCGCCCACGGCACCGAGCGCGATCGCGCCCCAGATGCCGAGGCCGCCCTGCCACACCTTGAAGGCGTCCACCCAGTTACGGCCGTCGCTGAAGTACAGCTCGTAGTCCGTGATCACGTGGTAGAGCCGGCCACCGACAAGGCCGAACGGGACGGCCCACACCGCGATGTCGGCCACCGTGCCGGGCCGCCCACCCCGGGCGATCCAGCGTTTGTTGCCGAGCCAGACGGCTACGAAGACGCCGATGATGATGCAGAACGCGTAGCCGCGCAGCGGGATGGGGCCGAGGTGCACCACACCGTGCGACGGGCTGGGAATGTAGGCGATATCCATGGCAGGGTCGACGCTACCCTGCCGGACCGGACCCACGGCAAGCAGCCCGGCTACGGGTCCATAACAGGGGCCCCGAACAGAGGCCCTGACACGGGGCGTGACGAAGGCCACAACTCGGGTCAGGACGTGAGCAACGACATGAGTCGCCCCCGGCCCGTGTCCGAGCCGGGGGCACAGGGCCGACGCGGGGCTCAGGCCTTGTTCTCCGCCTCCACCATCTGCTTGAGCTTCGCCGGGGTCATCGTCTGGTCCTCGTAGATGTTCTTGCCGCCCAGCAGCACGGTCGGCGTGCCCCGGAAACCGCCGCGCTGGAAGGCCGCGTTCGACTTCACGACCCAGCTGTTGTGCGTGCCGTCCTTGACGCACTTCCGGAAGGCGGGGGTATCCAGGCCGTCGACCTTGCCCGCCAGCTCGATGAGCTTGTTGTCGTTCGAGAAGTCGTCGGTGGTCTCGCTGGGCTGGTTCTCGTACAGCACGTCGTGGAACGCCGTGAACTTTCCGGCGTCCTGGGCGCAGGCCGCGGCGTTGGCCGCGTGCCGGGAGCCGCTGCCTCCCCTGCCGTCGTCGATGAGCGTGACCAGGTGGTACTCGACCCTGAGCTTTCCGGCGTCCACCAGCTCGTGGATCGTCGGGCGGTACACCGTCTCGAAGGCCTGGCAGGCCGGGCAGCGGAAGTCCTCCCAGACCGTGAGGGTCGACTTGGCGCCGTCCTTGCCGACGGGGATGGCGAGGCCGTCCTTGCCGGTCGCACCCGAGGGCGACACGGCCGGGCCCGACGCGGCGCTCTTCTTGTCCTTGCCCGAGTTGGCGGCCAGGACGCCCACCACCGCGGCAAGGGCCAGGACGCACACCACCGACGCGCCCACGATCAGCGCCCGGCGGCGCCTGTCCGCGGACTTCTGCTTCTCTCGCTCGACCGCCATCCGCTCGCGGGCGGTGCGCTTTCCGTCACGGTTCTTCTCGCTCACAACCGGCAGAACGAACCGGGGAGGCGCAGCGCGCCTCCCCGGTCCCAGGTCCACCCGTTCGAGTGAGCGGATTGTCCGTTACGTACGCAACAGGACGCGTACGCGGCGGAAGGTGTCTCAGGCCGTGCCGCGCACGCCCTTCGCCAGATCGCCCGCGAGGGCGCGGACCGCGTCGAGGCCCGCGGCCTCGTCCGCCGCGTCCAGCATCCGCTTGACGAAGGCCGAACCGACGATCACACCGTCGGCGAAGCCGGCCACCTCGGCCGCCTGGGTGGCGTTGGAGACACCGAGGCCGACGCAGACCGGCAGCTCGGTGGTGGCCTTGGTACGCCGCACCAGGTCCTGGGCCTGGGCACCCACGGACTCCCGCGTGCCCGTGACGCCCATCAGCGAGGCCGCGTACACGAAGCCGCTGCCCGCCGCGGTGATCTCGGCGAGCCGGGCGTCCTTGCTGCTGGGCGCGACGACGAAGACGGTCGCGAGACCGTGCTTCTCCGCGTGCTCACGCCACAGCGCGGACTCCTGGACGGGCAGGTCGGGCAGGATGCAGCCCGCGCCGCCCGCCTCGGCCAGTTCGGCGGTGAAGCGCTCGACGCCGTAGCGGTCGATGGGGTTCCAGTACGTCATGACGAGCACCGGCTTCCCGGTGGCCCCGTGCGCCTCACGGACCGTGCGCATGACGTCGGCGATCTTGACGCCGCCCTTGAGGGCGATGTCGTCGGCGGTCTGGATGACGGGCCCGTCGAGAACGGGGTCGCTGTGCGGCAGACCGATCTCGACGATGTCCGCGCCGCCCTCGAAGACGGCCTTGACGGCCGCGATCCCGCCGTCGACCGTCGGGAACCCGGCCGGCAGGTACGCGATGAGCGCGGAGCGCCCCTCCGCCTTCGCGGCGGCGAGGGTGTCGCTCAACAGCTGGATGTTGCCGCTCACTTGGCGTCCCCCTCGATCTCTGCGGTGTCACTGTCGGCGTCCGGCTCGACGACGGCGTCGGCGGCGGTGTCGTACAGGCCGAAGTAGCGGGCGGCCGTGTCCATGTCCTTGTCGCCGCGCCCGGACAGGTTGACGATGATCAGCCCGTCCTTGCCCAGCTCCTTGCCGACCTCCAGGGCCCCGGCGAGCGCGTGGGCGCTCTCGATCGCCGGGATGATGCCCTCGGTGCGGGAGAGCAGGCGCAGGGCCTGCATGGCCGCGTCGTCGGTGACCGCGCGGTACTCGGCGCGGCCGCTGTCCTTGAGGTAGGAGTGCTCGGGGCCGATGCCCGGGTAGTCGAGGCCCGCCGAGATGGAGTAGGGCTCGGTGATCTGCCCTTCCTCGTCCTGGAGGACGTACGACCGCGACCCGTGCAGGATGCCGGGTTCACCGGCGGTCAGGGTCGCGGCGTGCTCCCCGGTCTCCACGCCGTGTCCGGCGGGCTCGCAGCCGATGAGGCGTACGTCCGCGTCCGGGATGAAGGCGTGGAAGAGGCCGATGGCGTTGGAGCCGCCGCCGACGCAGGCGATGGCCGCGTCGGGGAGCCGTCCGGCGCGCTCCAGGATCTGCCGCCGGGCCTCGACGCCGATGACCCGGTGGAAGTCGCGGACCATGGCGGGGAAGGGGTGCGGCCCCGCGACGGTCCCGAAGAGGTAGTGCGTGTGGTCGACGTTGGCGACCCAGTCCCGGAAGGCCTCGTTGATGGCGTCCTTGAGGGTGCGGGAGCCGGACTTCACGGCGATGACCTCGGCGCCGAGCATGCGCATGCGGGCCACGTTGAGTGCCTGCCGCTGGGTGTCGATCTCACCCATGTAGATCGTGCACTCGAGGCCGAAGAGCGCGCAGGCGGTGGCGGTGGCCACGCCGTGCTGACCGGCGCCGGTCTCGGCGATGACGCGGGTCTTGCCCATCCGCTTGGTGAGGAGGGCCTGACCGAGCACGTTGTTGATCTTGTGGGACCCGGTGTGGTTGAGGTCCTCGCGCTTGAGGAAGACGCGCGCCCCACCGGCGTGTTCGGCGAAGCGGGACACCTCGGTGAGTGAGCTCGGGCGCCCGGTGTAGTTGACGAGCAGGTCGTCGAGCTCGCGGGCGAACTCGGGGTCCGCCTTCGCCTTGTCGTACTCGACGGCGACCTCGTCCACGGCGGCGACCAGCGCCTCCGGGATGAACTTGCCGCCGAACGCGCCGAAGTACCCCTCGGCGGTGGGAACTTGACCCTCGGGGTCGGGAATGAAGAACTCGCTGGGCATGCGGATACCTCGCAGGGGCGACAGCCCCGGTTACAGGTCGGACAGGGGTCACGTCGGTCGCGCACGCACAGGTCGCCCCGAGGGCACCCGGAGTCGGAGCCGTCAGCTCACCGCGAGGTGCGGCGGGCCCGGAGCGGCGTCTGTACGCGTGCGCCGGCGGGCCATCGCATGCCGTTGACCTGGCCCGGTTCGTCACCGATGACATACCGCACGCGGCGCCCGTGGACGCGGCGGGCCGGTGCCCGGCAGCCGCGCGGCCGACAGCCGCGGGCGAGGCGGGCGTAGGGGTCGCGCGCCCCGGCTGCAGCCGCCCGCACGCACGCCACTCCCCCGTCGGGGCGTGGGCCCGGACGGGTGACGGCGGTGGCGTGGGGCGCGCTGTGCACCGGAGTGTCAGCTCCGTCCGTGGCGCAGCGCGGGGTGGGCCCCGGCCGCGACGAGGTCGGCGACCGCCGTCTTCGGGTCGCGGCCGGTGACGAGGGACTCGCCCACCAGGACCGCGTCGGCGCCGGCGTTGGCGTACGCGATGAGGTCGTGCGGCCCGCGGACGCCGGACTCGGCGACCTTGACGAGGCCGGACGGGATCTCGGGAGCGATCCGCTCGAAGGTGGTGCGGTCCACCTTGAGGGTCTTCAGGTTGCGCGCGTTGACGCCGATGACCTTCGCCCCGGCGTCCACCGCCCGCTCGACCTCGTCCTCGTCGTGCACCTCGACCAGCGGTGTGAGCCCGATGGACTCGGCGCGCTCGATGAGGGACTCCAGGGCGGCCTGGTCGAGGGCGGCCACGATCAGCAGCGCGAGGTCGGCGCCGTACGCGCGGGCCTCCCACAGCTGGTACGACGTGACGATGAAGTCCTTGCGGAGCACGGGGATGTCGACCCGGGCACGGACGGCCTCCAGGTCGGCCAGCGAGCCGCCGAAGCGGCGCTGCTCGGTCAGGACCGAGATGACGGCCGCGCCGCCCGCCTCGTAGTCCGCGGCCAGGGCCGCGGGGTCGGCGATCGCGGCGAGCGCGCCCTTGGACGGGCTGGAGCGCTTGACCTCACAGATGACCTTGACGCCGTCGCCACGCAGGGCGGCCACGCCGTCCTTGGCCGCGGGAGCCTTCGCCGCGCGCTCCTTGAGCTCGTCGAGGCTGACGCGCGCCTGCCGCTCCGCGAGGTCGGCACGGACTCCGTCGATGATCTCGTCGAGCACACTCACGCGAGCGGCCCCCTTCCCTGACGGTGAACGGTTGAGCCTGTCGACCCCGGACCGCCGTTCCGACGGTCATGATGGGTCACTCCGATGGTATCCGGAGGAAGGGCTTGGCTTCACATCCGGTTGACGCCGGTCCCACTACCTGGACGTTTGCCATTTGATCAAGGGTGCAGCCAGCCACCGAAGGGCAGGTTCCGGACAACGGTGAAGACCAGGAGCAACACGCCCGCACTCCACAGGTGCACGGGCCCCAGGTCGATCCGCAGCGGCCGTCCGCGCGCCGAGCGGACCGCCCAGACGGTCCACACCACCGCGAGGACGAAGTAGCCCGTGAAGGCGAGCGCGTTGTCCGTGAAGGCCGCCGCGAAGTCCCCGTGCACGAAGGCGTGCGCGCTGCGCAGACCGCCGCAGCCGGGGCAGTACAGGCCCGTGTAGCGCAGCAGCGGGCAGACGGGGTAGTGCCCGGGCTGGTTGGGGTCCACGGCCCCGACGTACGCGAAGGCGCCGGCGACGGCCGCGAGCGCCCCCGCGGGGACGGCGAGCCGCCGCGGCACGACCCGCTCAGCAGGTCGGGGCGGCGTCACCCTCCGGGTTTCGGCGTTCACCCGTCGCATTCTGCCCGTCCCGGGCGTGGCGCGCTCGTCGCGGGTGCGGCGGGTCCGGGGCGGACGCGCGAGAGGCGGTCCCGGCGGGAGTGCCGGGACCGCCTCTCGAGAAGCCCTGGGGGGTCAGCTCTCGGCGCCGACGGCCTCGCGGACCGGGTGCGCCACGGCCGGGGCCGCGGTCCTCTTCGGCTGGCCGAGGCCCGCCGCGCGCATGGCCATGCCGACGACACCGCCGAGGACGACGATGACCATGCCGGCCCAGAAGCCCAGCGGGTTGGCCATCACCATGAAGGCACCCGCGACGCAGAAACCGATGAAGGCGATGATGACACCGGTCCAGGCGGCCGGGGTGTGACCGTGGCTGCTGCCCGCCATGACTTGCTCCTCGTTGCTGATTACGTGTGTGAGTCGGACGCTCATCGTCCATTCTCCCGTACGCACGCCTGCGGCGGGAGCGCGGGGTGGCGACTGGCACGTCACATTCTGCACGTCACGACCAAGGTCCCGGGCCGTAGGGCCTGCCCGGTCTGCCCGATTCCGGTCCTTGGCCTCGGCCGATTCCGGTCCTAGGTCCCGGCCGGATCCGGTCCCGTCGGGTCCTCGCCCCGGTCGAGCGCCTTCCAGATGTCCTCGGGCCGGTCGGGGTCGACCGGCCTGGCCTTGCGCGGCCGGGGCGTCCCGTCGCGCTCGTAGCGGCCGGACATCGCGGGCCACAGCCGTCCGTAGCGCAGCGCGAGCAGCCCCGCGAGGAGGATGAGCGCGCCGCCCGCCGCGGCCGCGTAGGGCCAGGCGGTGTGGCTGAGGGCGCTCGCGGTGGCGGCGGTGTCGCCGGAGGCGGCCGCGGCCTTCTCGTCGAGGGCGGAGCTGTCGCTCGCGCCGAGCACCGCCGCCACGACCGTGCCCGCGCCGGAGAGCGCGAGCAGGGCGGAGACGAGGAAGCGCCCGGAGCTGCGGACGGCGAAGACGGCGACGAGCGCGGCGAGGCCCACTATGGCGAGCGCCGCGGGCACGCCCGTGACGTCGCTGCCCTTGGCGGTCAGCGGGAAGGCGCCGCCGGCCACCGTCGCGGTGCCCTCCGACCAGCTCTGCCGGGTGGAGAGCAGCGCCACGGCCGCGCCGAGGGCGCCGCTGAGCAGGGCGACGGCGAGGCTTCGGCGGCCGGACCGGGCGGGTCCCGCGGCTTCGGATCGGGGGGAAGGTACAGCTGTCACGTAGTCCACTATCGCCTGAACCCCGGGCGAACCGTCACCCGGGGTTCACGTGACCCTCGTCCTATCGCCCGAACTCGTACGGCAGAACCCGGATTGAGCCGCCCGCTACCGGCCGAGCCGGTTGGCGGTGTGCACCGCGCGCAGGACCGCGGCGGCCTTGTTGCGGCACTCGTCGTCCTCGGCGACGGGGTCCGAGTCGGCGACGATGCCGGCGCCCGCCTGGACGTACGCGGTGCCGTCGCGCAGCAGGGCCGTACGGATGGCGATGGCGGTGTCGGAGTCGCCGGCGAAGTCGAGGTAGCCGACGCAGCCGCCGTACAGGCCCCGCCGGGACGGTTCGAGTTCGTCGATGATCTGCATCGCGCGCGGCTTGGGGGCGCCGGAGAGGGTGCCGGCCGGGAAGCAGGCGGTGAGCACGTCGAAGGCCGTACGGCCCGCCGCGACGCGTCCGGTCACGGTGGACACGATGTGCATCACGTGCGAGTAGCGCTCGATGGACATGAAGTCGACGACCTCGACGGAGCCTGGCTCGCAGACCCGCCCCAGGTCGTTGCGCCCCAGGTCGACGAGCATCAGGTGCTCGGCGCGCTCCTTGGGGTCGGCGATCAGCTCGTCGGCGAGGGCCTGGTCCTCCTGGACGGTGGCGCCGCGCGGCCGGGTGCCCGCGATGGGGTGCACCATCGCCTGCCCGTCCTCGACCTTGACCAGGGCCTCGGGGGACGAGCCGACGACGTCGAAGCCGTCGAAGCGGAAGAGGTACATGTACGGGGAGGGATTGGTCGCCCTCAGTACGCGATAGACGTCCAACGCGCTTGCCGTGCACGGCGTTTCGAAGCGCTGGGAGGGGACGACCTGGAAGGCCTCGCCCGCCCGGATGCGCTCCTTGATGTCCTCGACGGCGTCCTGGAAGTCCGGGCCGCCCCACAGGGCGGTGTACTCGGGCAGCTCGGAGGGCGGGAGCGCGGCGGGCGGCTGGGAGACCGCGCGGGAGAGGTCGGCCTCCATGGCGTCGAGGCGGGCGACCGCGTCCGCGTAGGCCTCGTCGACTCCGGTGTCGAGGTCGTTGTGGTTGATCGCGTTGGCGATCAGCTGGACCGAGCCGTCCCAGTGGTCCATGACGGCGAGGTCGCTGGTGAGCAGCATGGTCAGCTCGGGAAGTTTCAGATCGTCCCGCTCGCCGGGGCCGATCTTCTCCAGGCGGCGCACGATGTCGTAGCCGAGGTAGCCGACCATGCCGCCGGTGAACGGGGGCAGGCCCTCTCCGTGCGGTGTGTGCAGGGCCTCGATGGTGGCGCGCAGGGCGGCCAGCGGGTCCCCGTCGACGGGGACGCCGACGGGCGGGGTGCCGAGCCAGTGGGCCTGCCCGTCGCGCTCGATCAGGGTGGCTTGGCTGCGGACGCCGATGAAGGAGTACCTGGACCACGAGAAGGACGCGCGGCCGTTCTCGGCGGATTCCAGGAGGAAGGTGCCGGGGCGCTCGGCGGCCAGCTTGCGGTAGAGCGCGACCGGCGTGTCGCCGTCGGCGAGGAGCTTGCGGCTGACGGGGATGACACGGCGGTCGGTGGCCAGCTTGCGGAACGTCTCGAGGTCCATGGCGGCTGACCTTACTGATCCAGTGACGGTACGCCGGAATCGGCGCCCTGGGTGTCCACGGGGGCCGCCTCCTTGAGGAGCACGTCCTCGTCGAAGCAGGTACGGGCGCCCGTGTGGCAGGCGGCGCCCACCTGGTCGACCTGGACCAGGATCGTGTCGGCGTCGCAGTCCAGGGCCACGGACTTCACCCACTGGAAGTGGCCGGAGGTGTCGCCCTTCACCCAGTACTCCCGGCGGCTGCGCGACCAGTACGTGCAGCGGCCCGTGGTGAGCGTGCGGTGCAGAGCCTCGTCGTCCATCCAGCCGAGCATCAGCACCTCACCGGTGTCGTACTGCTGGGCGATGGCGGGGACGAGTCCGTCGGCGCTGCGCTTGAGGCGCGCGGCGATCTCGGGATCCAGGCCGCTCGGGCTGCTGGGCGGGGGCGTGCTGGTCATGCCGACCATTGTGCCGCGCCCGTGGGACGCACCCGCCAGTTGTCCACAGGCCGGACCGTGCGCCCCCTGAACGCCGACGTCCACTGGGCGGGCTCCTGGGGCGGTCGTAGGCTTGCTGGCATGTCGACCCATGCCAAGCGTGAACGACTTCTCCTCGCCGACCTGTTGGAGGCCGAGGGCCCGGACGCCCCGACCCTGTGCGAGGGCTGGAACACCCGTGATCTCGCCGCGCACGTGGTGGTGCGCGAGCGCCGCGCGGACGCCGCGGGCGGGCTGCTGCTCAAACAGCTCGCGCCGCGTCTGGAGCGGGTGCAGGCGGAGTTCGCCGAGAAGCCGTACGAGGAGCTGATCCAGCTGATCCGTACGGGCCCGCCACGCTTCTCGCCCTTCGCGCTGAAGCAGATCGACGAGGCGTCGAACACGGTCGAGTTCTACGTCCACACCGAGGACGTGCGGCGGGCCCAGCCGGACTGGACGCCACGCCCGCTGGACCCGGTCTTCCAGGACGCCCTGTGGTCCCGCCTTGAGCGCACCGCCCGCCTCGCCGGCCGTGGCGCCCCGACCGGCCTGGTGCTGCGCCGCCCGGACGGCCAGACGGCGGTCGCCCACCGGGGCACACCGGTCGTGACGGTGACCGGCGAGCCCTCGGAGCTGCTGATGTTCGCCCTCGGCCGGCAGAAGACGGCCGACGTGGAGCTGGAGGGCGACAAGGACGCGATCGCGAAGCTGAGCGAGACGAAGCAGCTGGGTCTCTGAGCGGGCTCACCGAACCGGGTGCGGCTGCGGACCGCCGGACCTGCCAGGGCCTGTCCGGCACCTGTCGGGGCCTGTCCGGCGGATCAGGTCGCAGGAGAGCGACGATGGCTCATCGACGCCGGTGAGCGGGGCTCGGTGCGTGCGGCTGCAAGACGATGGGGGTCCCCCTGCTCGAAGAGCCAAGTCGATGGGGGTCCCCCCGCTCGAAGAGCTTGGGGTGGGGCGTGCCGGCCCCCGCGTCTGCGGCATGATCCGCCGGACCGGCCCTGAGGCCCCGAGCGGCCTGCTCAGCGCGGCAGCTCGGCGTGGCGCAGAGGCCGGGAGCAGAGGGCGATGATCCCGCTCAGGGCGCAGATCGCGGCGCAGCTCGTGAAGACCGGGCCGGTGCCCCATCGCTCGACGGCCCAGCCGACCACCGGGAAGGTGAGCGGCGCGACGCCGAAGCTGACCAAGGTGGAGACCGAGATGACCCGACCGGCGTACGCGGGTTCGGTCTGCGCCTGCACCAGCGCGCCACTCAGGGCCCCGCCCAGCCCGGCCAGCAGTCCGATGCACAGGGCCACGCAGGCCCCGGCGGCGACGGACGCCACCTGCGCGAGCCCCCCGATGGCCACCGAGCCCGCGACGGCCGTCACCGCCATCACGAGTCCGGCGCGCGGCACCCACCCCCGCAGGGCGAGCAGCAGGGACGCCGCACCCGCGCCGGTCCCGAACCCGGCGAGCACCCAGCCCATCCCGGACGACCCCCACCCGCGCTGCTGCGAGAGCAGGGTCAGGCCGAGGTTCATCGGTCCGACGAAGCCCAGGTCGGAGAGGGCGATGGCGAGCACCAACGGGCGGAGCACCGGGTGTCGGCGGATGCGCCGGAGCCCGTCCCGGAGTTCGGCCATGACCGCTCCGCGCGCCTTGTCGTCGTCCGCGGGCAGCCGCCCGACCCGTATGGTCAGCAGCATCGGCAGGGACACCCCGATCAGCAGCGCGGCCAGTCCGAACGCTCCGGCGGTACCGCCAAGGGCCACGCCCAGGCCGCCGAGCGGGCCGCCGAGGACGGTGGCGAGCCGGGTCGCCAGGCCCCGCATGCCCTGGACCCGGGCGAGCTGGCTCCGGGGGGCGAGCAGGGCGGGGAGGGCGCCCGCGGCGGGCAGGAAGACGGCGTCCACGACCCCGAAGAGCACGGCCACCGCGCCCAGCGCCCAGAGTCCGGGGCTGGTCGCGAGGAGCAGCCCGGCGGCGGTCAGGACCAGAGCACAGCGCACCGCGCCGCTGCCGACGACCACACGACGCGGCCCGAACCGGTCGGCGACCACTCCCCCGCCGAGCATCAGCAGGGCGCGGGGCACGGCGCCGGCGGCCGACACGAGCCCGGCCTGCGCGGGTGTCCCGGCCTGGACGGCGGCCCAGGACAGGGCGATGTAGTAGACGTTGTCGCCGATCGCCGACGAGGTGTACGCACCGACCCAGCGCAGCACGTTGGGGTCACGGTGGGCGGGCCGCTCGTCGGCCGCGCCCGGCCGCACTGCGGTGACGCTCATGGGGTTTGTCCTCTCAGACTCGGCTCAGACCCGGACCCCGGACCCGGACCCGGACCCCGGACCCGGACCCGGACCCCGGTCCCGGACCAGCCTCGGACCGGGACCAGACCCGGCTCGGGACCGGGACCAGACCCGGCTCGGGCGCGGCTCGGACGCGGCTCGGGCGCGGCTCAGACGCGGAACGGGAAGGCGTACGTGTGCACCGCGACGTTCTCGCGGCCTTCGGTGTCACCGGCCTCCTCGGCGGCCCGGCCCCGCTCCGTGTAGGCCTTGAACAGGGCCTGCATGTCCGCGACCAGCTCGGACAGCTCACCGGCCGTCAGCCGCATCGCGGACTCGGAGGACTCGGCGGCGCGGTTCCACTCGGGCGACCAGTGAGCGCGTTCGTCGAGGTAACGGCGGTACAGGTCGGCGCGCTGCTCGGAGAAGAGCCGACTGGCCGCGGTGTACACAGCGGCCTTCTCGGGCGCGCCGCGGAAGTCCTCGTCGCGGATGCTGACCCCGTCCGAGGCGGGCTGCCACCAGCGCTCCCGGCCGTCGGCGCTCTGTGCCGGCGCCTCCTCGATCACGCCGTGCTCGGCCAGCTTGCGCAGGTGGTAGCTGACCAGTGAGACGGCCTCGTCCACCTGCTCCGCCAGCTGGGAGGCGGTGGCGACCCTGGCCACGATGAGCCCCCGGTAGAGCTTCATCCGCAACGGATGGGCCAGCGCCTTGAGCGTGCCCATGTCCGTGATCCGGCGGTTCTCCTTGCTTGCCATGTCCCCAACCGTAGATACGAAAGAAAAATTGCACAACATATTTTGCGCAACTTATCTTTCGCATCTGCCCGCAAGTGAGCCCCGGCCACCCAGTGACCGGGGCTCAGCGCACTGCCTGCACCGCCGACGTCCGACGTCAGCGAACGGGGCGCCCCGCCCCCCGCAGCGCCTCCTTCACCTGGCCGATCCGAAGATCCCCGAAGTGGAAGACGGACGCGGCGAGCACCGCGTCGGCGCCCGCGGCGATGGCGGGCGGGAAGTCGGCGAGCCGGCCCGCGCCCCCGCTGGCGATGAGCGGCACGGTGACGTGCTTACGGACGGCCTCGATCATCTCGATGTCGTAGCCGTCCTTCGTGCCGTCCGCGTCCATCGAGTTGAGCAGGATCTCGCCCGCGCCCAGCTCGGCGGCCTGGTGCGCCCACTCGACCGCGTCGATGCCGGTGCCCTTGCGCCCGCCGTGGGTGGTGACCTCGAAGGTCCCCCCGGGAGTGCGCCTGGCGTCCACCGACAGCACCAGCACCTGCCGTCCGAACCGCTCCGCGATCTCCCGGATGAGCTCGGGCCGGGCGATCGCGGCCGTGTTGACCCCGACCTTGTCGGCGCCCGCCCGCAGCAGCTTGTCGACGTCCTCGGCGGTGCGTACGCCGCCACCCACGGTGAGCGGGATGAAGACCTGCTCGGCCGTGCGGCGCACCACGTCGTAGGTGGTCTCGCGGTTGCCCGAGGACGCGGTGATGTCCAGGAACGTCAGCTCGTCGGCGCCCTCGGCGTCGTACACCTTGGCCATCTCGACGGGGTCGCCCGCGTCACGCAGGTTCTGGAAGTTGACGCCCTTGACGACCCGGCCGTTGTCCACGTCCAGGCAGGGGATGACTCGTACGGCAAGGGTCATGCTGCGGACACTCCGTCTTCTCCGCCGGAGCGGAACGCCTCCACCTCGACCTCGACGACCAGTCGCGAGTCGACGAAGCCGGAGACGATGATCATGGACGCGGCGGGACGGACGGTGTCGAACAGCTCCTTGTGGGCGCGTCCGACCTCCTCCACGTCCCGGGCGTGGGTGATGTACATGCGCGTACGGACGACGTCGTCACGGCCGAGGCCGAGCTGCTGCAACGCGGCGAACGCGGCGTTGAAGGAGTTGACCGCCTGTTCGTACGGGTCGCCGTCGACGACCGCTCCGTCGATCACGGAGGTGCAGCCGGCGACCAGCACCAGGCCGTTCGGCAGCTCCACCGCCCGGGAGTAGCCGAAGGCGTCCTCCCAGGGCGCGCCGGTCGTGACACGTCGTACGTCGCTCACTTGGCTACCGCCTCCAGGGCCTCTTCCAGGGTGAACGCCTTGGCGTAGAGGGCCTTGCCGACGATGGAGCCCTCGACGCCCAGCGGCACGAGCTCGGCGATGGCGCGCAGGTCGTCCAGGGAGGACACCCCGCCCGACGCGACCACCGGGCGGTCCGTCGCGGCGCACACCGTGCGCAGCAGCTCCAGGTTCGGGCCCTGCAGCGTGCCGTCCTTGGCGATGTCCGTGACGACATAGCGCGCGCAGCCCTCGGCGTTGAGGCGCTCCAGCGTCTCGTAGAGGTCGCCGCCGTCGCGGGTCCAGCCGCGACCGCGCAGCGTCGTGCCGCGTACGTCGAGACCGACCGCGATCTTGTCGCCGTGCTCGGCGATGACCTTGGCGACCCACTCGGGGGTCTCCAGGGCGGCGGTGCCGAGGTTGACCCGGGTGCAGCCGGTGGCGAGGGCCGCGGCGAGCGTGTCGTCGTCGCGGATGCCGCCGGACAGCTCGACCTTGATGTCCATGGCGCCGGCGACCTCGGCGATCAGCTTGCGGTTGTCGCCCGTGCCGAACGCGGCGTCCAGGTCGACGAGGTGCAGCCACTCGGCACCCGAGCTCTGCCAGGCGAGGGCGGCCTCAAGGGGGGAGCCGTAAGAAGTTTCCGTCCCGGACTCGCCGTGCACGAGCCGGACGGCCTGGCCGTCGCGGACGTCGACGGCGGGGAGGAGTTCGAGCTTGCTCACAGTGTTCCGATCCAGTTGGTGAGGAGCTGGGCTCCGGCGTCGCCGGACTTCTCGGGGTGGAACTGCGTGGCCCACAGGGGGCCGTTCTCGACGGCCGCCACGAACGGCTTGCCGTGCGTCGACCAGGTCACCAGGGGGGCGCGCAGCGCCGGGTTGCCCACTTCCAGGGACCAGTCGTGGACGGCGTAGGAGTGCACGAAGTAGAAGCGGGCGTCGGCGTCGAGGCCCGCGAAGAGCTGGGAGCCGGCCGGGGCCTCGACGGTGTTCCAGCCCATGTGGGGCACGATGTCGGCCTGGAGCGGCTCGACCGTGCCGGGCCACTCGTCGAGGCCCTCGGTCTCCACGCCGTGCTCGATGCCGCGCGCGAAGAGGATCTGCATACCGACGCAGATGCCCATCACCGGGCGGCCGCCGGACAGACGGCGGCCGATGATCCAGTCGCCGCGGGCGTCCTTGAGGCCCTTCATGCAGGCGGCGAAGGCGCCGACGCCGGGCACCAGCAGCCCGTCCGCGTTCATGGCCTTGTCGAAGTCACGCGTGATCTCGACCTCGGCGCCCGCGCGCGCGAGGGCACGCTCGGCGGAACGCACGTTCCCGAAGCCGTAATCGAAGACGACGACCTTCTTAGGAGCGGTCAATTCCACACCTCCAGCCTCATGACGCCCGCGATCAGACACATCGCGGCGCCGATGGAGAGCAGCACGATGAGACTCGCGGGCATCTTCTGCTTGACGAAGGAGTAGACACCGCCCAGGAGGAAGAGCCCGACGACGATGAGGATGGTGTTGAGGCCTGTCATGGCTTTACAGCGCGCCCTTCGTGGAGGGGAGGATGCCGGCGGCGCGGGGGTCGCGCTCGGAGGCGTACCGCAGCGCCCGGGCGAGCGCCTTGAACTGGCACTCCACGATGTGGTGCGCGTTGCGCCCGTAGGGCACGTGCACGTGCAGTGCGATCTGGGCCTGGGCGACGAAGGACTCCAGGATGTGCCGGGTCATCGTCGTGTCGTACTCGCCGATCATCGGCGCCATGTTCTCGGGCTCGGTGTGCACGAGGTACGGGCGGCCCGACAGGTCGACGGTCACCTGGGCGAGGGACTCGTCCAGCGGGACCGTGCAGTTGCCGAAGCGGTAGATGCCCACCTTGTCGCCGAGTGCCTGCTTGAAGGCGGCGCCGAGCGCGAGCGCGGTGTCCTCGATGGTGTGGTGCGAGTCGATGTGCAGGTCGCCCTCGGTCTTCACGGTCAGGTCGAACAGACCGTGCCGGCCGAGCTGGTCCAGCATGTGGTCGTAGAAGCCGACGCCCGTCGACACCTCGACCTTGCCGGACCCGTCGAGATCGATCTCGACGAGGACCGACGTCTCCTTGGTCGTCCGCTCCACTCTTCCGACGCGGCTCATGCGCTCTGCTCCTTCTTCAACTCACGGACCGCGTCCAGGAACGCGTCGTTTTCGGCCGGGGTGCCGGCGGAGACCCGCAGCCATCCCGGTACGCCGTTGTCCCGGACCAGGACGCCCCGGTCGAGGATCTTCTGCCAGGCCTCGTGGGAGCCGCCCTCGCCGTCGAATCGCCCGAACTGGACGAAGTTCGCGTCGGACTCGGTCACCTCGTACCCGATCGCACGCAGTTCGGCGACCAGGCGGTCCCGCTCGGCCTTCAGCTGCTCGACGTACCCGAGCAGCGTGTCGGTGTGCTCCAGGGCGGCCAGGGCGGTGGCCTGCGCGACGGCCGACAGGTGGTAGGGCAGCCGTACGAGCTGGACCGCGTCGACGACCGCGGGGTGCGCGGCGAGATAGCCGAGGCGCAGTCCGGCCGCGCCGAACGCCTTCGACATCGTTCGCGACACGACGAGATTCGGCCGGCCTTCGATCAGCGGCAGCAGCGAGTCACCGTGGCTGAACTCGATGTACGCCTCGTCGACCACGACCATGGACGGCTTGGCGGCCTGCGCGGCCTCGTACAGCGCGAGGACCGTCTCGCGCGGCACCGCGTTGCCCGTGGGGTTGTTGGGGGTGGTGATGAAGACGACGTCCGGGCGGCTCTCGGCGATGGCCCGCTCGGCGGCGGCCCGGTCGATCGTGAAGTCCTCGCCGCGGGGACCCGAGATCCAGGCCGTGCCGGTGCCGCGCGCGATGAGCGCGTGCATGGAGTACGAGGGCTCGAAGCCGATCGCCGTACGCCCCGGTCCGCCGAAGGTCTGCAGCAGCTGCTGGATGACCTCGTTCGAGCCGTTGGCCGCCCAGACGTTCTCGACGCCGACCCGGTGCCCGCCGGTCCTCGTCAGGTACTTGGCCAGCTCCGTACGGAGCTCCACCGCGTCGCGGTCGGGGTAGCGGTTGAGGTTGCGGGCGGCCTCGCGGACCCGCTCGGCGATCCGCTCGACCAGCGGTTCGGGCAGCGGGTACGGGTTCTCGTTGGTGTTCAGCCTTACGGGCACGTCGAGTTGGGGCGCGCCGTAGGGGGACTTGCCGCGCAGCTCGTCCCGTACGGGAAGATCGTCGATACCGGTCACTTGCTCTCTGGAACCTTCCACCCGAAACGGGCCTTGATCGCCGCCCCGTGGGCCGGCAGGTCCTCCGCCTCCGCGAGCGTCACCACGTGGTGCGCCACCTCGGCGAGGGCGTCGCGCGTGTAGTCCACGATGTGGATCCCGCGCAGGAAGGACTGGACGCTCAGCCCCGAGGAGTGGCAGGCGCAGCCGCCGGTGGGCAGCACGTGGTTGGAGCCCGCGCAGTAGTCGCCCAGCGACACCGGCGCCCAGGCGCCGACGAAGATCGCGCCCGCGTTCTTCACCCGGTCGGCGACGGCGGCAGCGTCCGCCGTCTGGATCTCCAGGTGCTCGGCGCCGTACGCGTCGACGACCCGCAGGCCTTCGTCCACGCCGTCGACGAGGACGATCGCGGACT
This sequence comes from Streptomyces sp. RLB3-17, assembly GCF_007113425.2. Classification (NCBI taxonomy): domain Bacteria; kingdom Bacillati; phylum Actinomycetota; class Actinomycetes; order Kitasatosporales; family Streptomycetaceae; genus Streptomyces; species Streptomyces sp. RLB3-17. Next base: position 3,487,779 of record NZ_CP041610.2, read on the forward strand.
GCCTGCCGCTCAGCGCGGGGACGATCCGGTCCTCGATGTGCTTGGTGGCCGCGACCTGCGGCTCCAGCTCCTTCTCGACCGCCTCCGCCAGCTCGACGGAGTCCGTGACGAGGACGGCGGCGGCGAGCGGGTCGTGCTCGGCCTGGCTGATCAGGTCGGAGGCCACGTGCACCGGGTCGGCGGTCTCGTCCGCGAGGATCGCGATCTCGGTGGGACCGGCCTCGGTGTCGATGCCGATCTTGCCCGTGAAGTAGCGCTTGGCGGCGGCGACCCAGATGTTGCCGGGCCCGGTGACCATGTTGGCCGGGGCGCAGGACTCGGTTCCGTGCGCGAACATCGCGACGGCCTGGGCGCCGCCGACCGCGTACACCTCGTCGATGCCGAGGAGGGCGCAGGCGGCGAGGATCGTGGGGTGCGGGAGCCCCCCGAAGTCTTTTTGCGGCGGGGAGGCGAGCGCCATGGAGGCGACTCCGGCCTCCTGTGCCGGAACCGCGTTCATGATCACGGACGAGGGGTAGACCGAACGTCCGCCGGGCGCGTACAGACCGACGCGCTCGACCGGCACCCACTTCTCGGTGACCGAGCCGCCCGGCACGACCTGCGTGGTGTGCGCGGTGCGGCGCTGCTCGCGGTGGACCAGGCGGGCGCGGCGGATGGACTCCTCCAGGGCCGCGCGCACGGCCGGGTCGAGCTGCTCCAGGGCCTCGGTGAGGGCCCGGGCCGGAACCCGTACGGACTCCAGCCGCACCCCGTCGAACTTCTCCGCGTAGTCGATCAGCGCCGCGTCGCCACGATGATGCACGGCCTCACAGATCGGACGCACCTTCTCCAGGGCGGCCGATACGTCGAAGTCGGCTCGGGGCAGCAGGTCGCGCAGGGCGGAGCCCTCGGGGAGGGCGTCGCCGCGCAGATCGATTCGGGAGATCACGGTCCCAATTCTCTCAGACGGCGATATGGCGCCGGACGCCCGTATCAATGGCTGATACAAGCCGTCCCAGGCTCCCCCTGGAGATCTCCGTCACCAATAGCGTTCGGTCCGTCACACAGCGGGCATGAACGGCTGTACGAAACCCGCGAGTAGCTGGGGAGGGAGGGACGTGACGTGACCGAGGGTGCCGGCGTCCGCGGTGGGGACCTGCCGGACGAGTTGACCGCCGCCGAGGCCGGGATGTGGCAGGCCTTCCGCAACGGCAGCGTGTACGACCTGCGCAGCGGGGACCTGACCGTGGACGATCCGCACGGCGGCCATCCCTGGGGGCCCGAGCGCAGTGTCCGGGCCCGGATCGTGGCATGGCTGCTGCTCGACGGGCCGCCCGCCCTCCAGGGCCGGGTCGCCTCCCTGAAGCTGACCGGCGTGCAGATCACGGACGTCCTCGATCTCGCGGGCGGCACGGTGGTGCCGTACGTCGAGCTGAAGGGCTGCCGGTTCGAGAAGGAGATCCTGCTGCCGGAGGCGCACTTCACGACCGTACGTCTGGTCAACTGCTCGGTGCCGCGCCTGGAGGCGGCCCGGGTGCACACCGAGGGCGATCTGCATCTGCCCCGCTGCCGCTTCCACAACGGGGTGCGGCTGACCGACGCGCACATCGGTACGGATCTGCTGCTCAACCAGGCCGTGGTCTACCGGGACCGGCGCGGCCGCTCGCTCACCGGCGACGGCATGACCGTGGGGCAGGATCTGCAGGCCGAGATGCTGGAGTCGCACGGCGAGCTGAGCCTGCGCGGCGCCACCGTCGGCGTCTCGCTCAGCCTGCGCGGCAGCAAGCTGAACAACCCGTACTCGCGGCTGGCTCTGAACGCCCCCCAGCTGACCGTCAACCGCACGCTGTACATGACCCCCGCGGGCCTCGGCAATCCCCTGCTGACCAGCGGCACCACCCCGGCCCGCGGGACGCTGGTGCAGCGTTTCGAGTGCCAGGGCGGCATCCGCCTCGACGACGGACGGTTCGGGGACGCCCTCGACTTCGAGCGGGCCCGCTTCACCTTCGACGACGACCAGGAGCTGTCCCTGCTGCGGGTGCAGACGCCCGAGCTGCGCTTCCTCGGGGAGCGTCCCGAGCGGGGCAAGGTGGTCCTGTCGGGCGCGCGGATCGTCAATCTCGTCGACCGGGCCGACAGCTGGCCGGGCCCGGGCAACCTCCACATGGGGGGCTTCAGCTACGAGAACCTCGTACCGCAGGGCGGCTTCCCGCTGACCCGGCGCCTGGAGTGGGTGGCGGCGGCGACCGCGGAGTACAGCCCGGAGCCGTACGAGCGGCTGGCCACCGTGCTGCGCGACTCGGGGGAGGACGAGGACGCGCGCGAGGTGCTGCTCGCCAAGCAGCGCCGCCGCCGCGAGACCCTGCCGCTCGCGGCCAAGCTGTGGGGGTACGCGCAGGACTGGACGGTCGCCTACGGGTACCGGCCCGGCCGGGCCGCCCTGTGGATGGCGGTGCTCTGGGCGGCGTCCTCGATCGCCTTCTCGCACGCGACCCACACCCCGGCGAACGGCGGGCATCCGCCGTGGAACGCCGCACTGTTCGCCCTCGACCTGCTGCTGCCGGTGATCGACCTCGGCCAGGTGGGCGTCTGGCAGCTGAGCGGCGCCTGGCAGTGGCTGGCCGCGGTGGTGATCCTCCTGGGCTGGATCCTGGCGACGACGGTGGCGGCGGGGGCGACGCGACTGCTGCGCCGCAGCTGAGCGGCCTGGTGAGGCCTGATGGGGCGGTATCCGGCCATGCTGTTGACAGGTGTTCAATAATAGAACAACAGTCACTTTTTACTCACCCTTGACCATCTGACATACAACCAAACGAGGGTTACGAAAGTGTCACCGCGCACCCTCTGGTACAGCTCCGACCTGCGGCTTTCAATGGTCGACACCATGGCACTGCTGCGCGCGTTCATCCGTACGGCCCGGATGGTCAAGAACACCTCGCGCCTCGCCGCCGGACTGCCCGCCGACGACGAGGTACTGCTGGACGCCCCGGACGAACGGCTGGCCCCGGCCCTCGTCGCGGCGGCCCGCGGTGAGTACGACATCGCCGCCAAACTGCTCGCCGCCACCCGCGAGGCCGCCGAGTGGGAGAACCGCGACCGGTACGCGCGGCGCCTCGCCGTCTTCGCGCGCACCCGCGACGGATGGCTCCAGACCTGGCAGAGCGAGTCCCCGCACGACCCGGACGCGCTCCTGGTCAAGGCCGAGCTCGCGGTGCGCCGCTGGTGGGAGTCGCCCGCCCGCGCCGAGCTGCTGCGCGAGGTCGGCCCGCTGATCGGCGCCGCCGCCGAGGGCGACCCGCGCGACCCGGTGCCCTGGCGGATCGCGCTCGACCACGCCCGTGGCACCAACGCCGGGCACACCGAGTTCGAGCAGCTGTGGACCGAGGCCGTACGCCGCTCCCCGCACCACTACGGCTGCCATGTGGCCGCCCTGAAGTACCTGTCGGCCGCCTGGTACGGCTCGCACCGCGAGTGCTTCGACTTCGCCGAGCGGGCCGCGCAGGACGCGCTGCCCGGCTCACTCGTACAGGCGCTTCCGGTGCGCGCGGCCTTCGCCTATCTGACCGAGGGCGGCCGGGCCGTCATCCCGCGCGAGCGGCTCGACGAGGCGGCCGACCTCGCGATCGCGGTCTCGGCGGCCTACGCGCCCGCCGACCCGTGGCCGGCGGAGGTGCGCAACCTCCTCACCTACGTCCTGATCAGGCTGGAGCGCTGGCAGGACGCCCTGGACCAGCTCCGTCTGATCGGCCCGTACGCGACCTCGTTCCCCTGGGACCGGGTCTCCGACGACCCGCTGGGCCAGTTCCTGGAACTGCGCGACGGCGTCCGCCTGGAGGTCGCCTCGATCATCCCCCTCCATCCACGGAGTGAGCGCGGCGGACGCGCCCGCTCCGGCGACCATTAGGCTTTCGCGTCGTGACCACCGTCCGGCTCCCGCTCTTCCCCCTGAACTCGGTACTGTTCCCGGGTCTCGTGCTTCCCCTGAACATTTTCGAGGAGCGCTATCGCGCCATGATGCGCGAACTGCTGAAGACCCCCGAGGACGAACCGCGTCGGTTCGCCGTCGTCGCCATCCGTGACGGCCACGAGGTCGCGCGCACCGCACCCGGCATGCCGGACCAGACGGCGCTGCCGCGGCGCGGTCCCGCGGCCGGGTTCGGCGACGACCCGCTCAAGGCCTTCCACGAGGTGGGCTGCGTCGCGGACGCGGCCACCATCCGGGAGCGTGCCGACGGCAGTTTCGAGGTACTGGCCACCGGCACCACGCGGGTACGGCTCCTGTCGGTGGACGCCTCCGGCGCGTTCCTGACGGCCGAACTGGAGGAACTTCCGGAGGAACCCGGCGAGGAGGCCGGCGCGCTCGCCGAGGGCGTCCTGCGGGCCTTCCGCCAGTACCAGAAGCGGCTGGCGGGCGCCCGCGAACGCTCACTGTCCACCGGCGCGGACCTGCCGGACGACCCGGCGGTGGTCTCCTACCTGGTGGCGGCCGCCGTGATGCTCGACATCCCGGCCAAGCAGAAGCTGCTCCAGGCTCCCGACACGGCCACCCGCCTGCACGAAGAGCTGAAACTCCTGCGCGCCGAGACCGCCATCATCCGTAATCTGCCGTCGTTGCCGGCGGCGGAACTGACGCGCAGCCCGACAAGTCTCAACTGAAGGCCTCGACACCTTGGCGAAGAAGTCGAAGAAGCAGCAGCAGTCCGGGGGCACGCCCGCGACGGTGGCCCTGACGGCGGCGGGCGTCGCGTACACGGTCCACGCCTACGAGCACGACCCCGCGCACCCCTCCTACGGAGAGGAGGCCGCCGAGGCGATGGGGGTCTCCCCCGATCGCGTCTTCAAGACCCTGGTCGCGGACGTGGACGGCTCCCTCGTGGTCGCCGTGGTCCCCGTCGCGGGCTCCCTGGACCTGAAGGCCCTGGCCACGGCGGTGGGCGGCAAGCGCGCCGCCATGGCCGACCCGGCGGCCGCCGAGCGCACCACGGGCTATGTCCGCGGCGGCATCTCCCCCCTGGGCCAGCGCAAGAGACTCCGTACGGTCCTGGACGCCTCGGCCCACCACCACGCCACGATCTGCGTCTCGGCCGGCCGCCGGGGCCTTGAGGTGGAGCTCGCCCCCGACGACCTGGCGCACCTCACGGAAGCGGTGTCCGCGCCGGTCGCCCGTGCGTGACCCCTCGACGGATGCGTCGTCGTGCGTTAAGCACGAGAGGCATGTCGAAACGAACCCGCAAACGCAAGTGGCGCACGAAGAAGGGCCGCTCGAACCACGGCCACCGACCTCCATGACCCACGCGCCCGGCCCCGCTCGGCTGACGGCCGGTGGTGGCTGAGCGCGCAGTTCCGCGCGCCCCTGGGGCGGGGCTTCGCCCCAGCATCTCCGGTCCGGCCCGCATCTTCAGCCCGTCCGGCGTTTGAGGACGAGGCCGTTCAGGCCGATGCGGGGGTCCAGGGGGCGCAGCGCCCCTGGCGGGGGTGAGGGGGCGGAGCCCCTGGGGATGGGTCGGGTAGGGGCGGCGGGGGCGAGGAAAGGCGGCCCGTGCCCCTGGTTCAGACCGTCGGAGGTTGTTGCGGTGGGTTCGGAGCCCCGTACGGGCTCGCGTAGGGATCCGGGTCCCGGGGACCGAACAACGCGGTCAGGCCGAGATGAACCACCAGCCCCGCCAGGGACCACGCCAGCAACGCCCCCTTCGCCCCGAGCTTCAACGGCGCGGAGAACGTCACCCCCTTGCCCACTTGCTTGGCATGGGCGACCACGTTCTGCGTCGGCCCGAGCCAGATCCCGACCCGCCAGGCGAGCAGCGACCCGAGCAGACCTCCCACCGCCAGCGCGACAACGAGCGGCACACCCCCACGCCGCCGCACCAGAAACACCACCACCGCACTGACCGCACCGAACGCCAGCGCCAGCAGCGTGAACGTCCCGTCGACCCCGATGGCCTGCTCACCCTCGGTGTCCTTCAGATACACCGCGCTGTCGTCCGCGATCAGCGGCACATGCGGCGCCAGCCACCACCACAGCACACCGAGCAGCACGCCCGCGAGCACCATCGCCACCGTGACGACGGCGGCGTCCCGCACTTCGATCTTCATCCCGGGCCCGTCCTGTTCGTACCCGACGGTCCCCGCGACACCCCCGGCGGGCGGAGCCTGCCAGACGTGGGCGTCGTCGGAGGGCGGTTGATGCGGCGGCGGAGGCGGAGTCAGCGGTGCGGTCACACTGACATCGTGCCAGGCCCGGCTGTCAGCCGCGTCACCGGACGGCCGCCCGGCGGTACGCCCAGGTCGCCACCGCCAGCGAGGCCACCCCGACACCCGCGCAGACGGCGAGGTCACCGACGACGAAGGCCCAGTCGGGGTGCGCCCCGAAGCTCCGCGCGAAGGCCTCGACGCCGTAGGTGGAGGGCAGCAGATCACGGCCGTACTGCACCACCGTAGGCAGCCGGTCCGCCGGCAGCACCCCGAGCAACAGCGCCGCCGACATCCCCAACTGCCCGAGCAGCGTGGCGAGTTCGGGCCGAGGCGCAAGCAGTCCGAGCGCCGCCCCGAGCCCGGCGAGCGCGGCGCCCGCGAGCGGGATCACCGCGACGAGCACCCACAGATGCGCCATCGGCAGCCCGAAGAGGACACAGCCGACGACGGCGGTGACCACGGTCCCGGGCACGGTGAAGGAGGCGTACGCGCCCGCGGCACCGAGCACGACCGCGGCCGGCGGCACCGGCAGGGTCGCGTAGTGGTCGAGCCCGCCGCCGGCCCGCAGCTGTCCGAAGTACTGGGCCAGCAGGTTGAGCCCGACGAAGGCGACGACCAGGACCGACGCCCCGGCCACGATGGACCGGGCCTCACCCCCGCCGTCCACCACGCCACGCATCATGACCATGATGCCGACGGACTGGACCGTGGCCACGAACAGCAGCGGAATCCGCGCCACGCGCGCGCGGGAGAGCTGGGCCCGGTACATGGCGGCGAGGGAGGGCCACAGCCGCGCCCGCGGTCCGAGTTCGGCGGCGTCACCGGCGTCCTCGGCCACGGACAGCGCACTGCCCGGCAGCGCCTCAGCGGGTACGACACTCACGTCGAGCTGCTCCTCTTCACTCCGGCAGCCGTCCTGTTCCTGTTTCCGACGCCGATTCCCACGCCGCTTCCCACACCCACGACGCCCCTCCCCGTCCGTACAGACTCCCCTGTCCGTACAGACTCCCCTACGGATTCCAGACCCCGCGCGCTCACGCCTTCACCAACCCCTGCGCATTGCCGCCGAGCGCGAGGTACACGTCCTCCAGGCTCGGCGTGGCCAGCGTGAAGTCGTCGAGCGCGGCGAACGCGGCGCCTCCGGTGACCGTGGCGACGGCCGCGCGAGCCTCCTCCGGGGCGAGCCGCAGGGTCCAGCGGCGGCCCGACTCGACGGCCCGGGCGCGCAGCGCGGCGACCTCGGGCACGTCCAGCGGGGCGCTCTCGCGCCAGACGAGTTCGACCCGCACCTCGCCCGCGACCCGCTCCTTCAGCCCGGCCGGCGTGTCGCAGGCGATGACGCGGCCCCGGTCGAGGACGGCGACCCGGTCGAGGACGGTCTCGGCCTCGATGACGTTGTGGGTGACCAGCAGCACGGTGGCGCCGTGCTCGGCCCGGCGCCGGTCGACGGCGGACCACACGGCCCGCCGGGCCACGGGGTCCATTCCGGTGGTCGGCTCGTCGAGGACGAGCAGCGGCCGCCGCCCGACCAGCGCGGCGGCGAAGCAGGCCAGCCGCCTCTGTCCGCCGGACAGCTTCTTCAGGGGGCGGGAGGCGATCGGGGTGAGGCCCAGCTCGTCGAGCACGGCGTCCCGCTCGGCCCGCGCCTCGCGCAGTTCGAGCCCGCGCAGCCGCCCGGTCGTCTCGGCGGCCAGCGACACGGTCAGCTCGTCGAGGGCGGTGGACTCCTGTCCGAGGTAGGCGAGGATGCGCGCCGCCCGCTCGGGGTGACGCACGATGTCGTGTCCGAGAATCTCGACACTGCCGCTGTCGGGGCGCATCAGCCCGGTCAGCTGGCGTACGAGGGTGGACTTCCCAGCGCCGTTCGGCCCGAGCAGGCCGAAGATCTCGCCACGCCGGATGTCCAGCCGTACCCCGTCGGTGGCCCGCACCTCGGGCGTACCGGGGCTGCCACGGCGTCCGCGGACCGCCGGGTAGGTCTTGGTCAGCGCGCGCACCGAGCACACGACATCGCCCCTGTGCCCGTTCCGGACTGCCTGTGCCGTGCGCGTACTCACGAAGGACGAGCCTACGGGGTCCGATGCCCCGTTATGCGCCCGGGGCCCTCGCCTCAGCCGGTCCACGAGCCGTCCTGGACCGGGTCTCAAAGGTCTGGCGCGCCGAAAGAGCGCCCCCACCCACCCGCACCCGAGCAGCACACCCGGGGTTCGGCGGCTCCCCCGGCTCACTCCCCGGCAGGGGCATGCTCCGCCGCCGTACGCACATCGATCTCCCGCCAGAACCCCGCCCTGATCGCGTAACGGTCGTGCTCGTCGATCTGGTCGTCCTTGTGGGCGAGCAGCCCGAAGCGCGCGGCGTAACGCAGCAGCTCGCCGTCCACGCGGTGCGGTACCCGCGGGTACATCGTGGACAGCTTCTGCAGGTGGCTCGGGTCGGTGAGCCGCTCCATCCAGCGGCGCGCGAAGACCTGCCCCACCTCGTACGGATCGCCGCCGACCGTGGTGATGTCCTCCTCGCGGTCGGCCCAGCGCTGCTCGGCGGAGGTGAGCTGGGCGAGCGTGGGCAGCGCGGCGGCCTCCGTGGACTCCGTGGCGCCCCCGGGGCGTTCGATCCACCCCTTGTCGGACGACCAGCGCAGCGTCGCGCTCGCGGGGTGCTGGGGGGCCTGGACGCCCGGTGCGCGCAGTGCGGCGAGGTCCTTCGGCGTGGGCACGCCCTTGGGGGCGGGAACGCGCTCCTCGGCCCCGTTCTGCGACTCGGCGACGGGGCTGTGCTCCGCGGCCTCGGAGGGCCGCTCGGCCGCACCGGTGAGCGAGGAGTCGGGCAGCGGCGCGGAGAGGATCGCGGCGATCTCGGGGCGCGGCACGGGCTGCGGCGCGCAGATCCCGCCGAGGTCCTTGGCCCGTACGGCCTTGGTGATCCACGCCCGGTCCAGCACCCGGCGCTCGTCGGCCTCGGCGACCAGGTCCTCGGACTGGTTGTAGTCGCCGTCCGCGGCCTGCACGGCCCACAGGTGTACGGCGACGCCGTGCTCCTTGGCGGCCATCATGCCCGGCAGCAGGTCCCCGTCGCCGGTCACCAGGACCACGTCGGAGCAGGCGCGGTTGCGGGCCAGCTCGGTCAGCTCGGCGTGCATGGCGGCGTCGACGCCCTTCTGCGCCCACCGCCCGTCGCTGCGGGTCAGCGCGCCGAGGCGCACCGTGACCCGTGGCATCACGCGCAGTCGGCGGTGCTCCGGCTGCGGTACGCGGTCGGGGGCGCCGTCGAACCAGTAGATGCGCAGCAGGGGCCGCTCCGTGTCGGACTCGGCGCGCTCGCGCAGGCCCTGGATGAGGGCGGCGTGGTCGACGGTGATCCGGGATCGCGAAGGCTCCCCGGCGAGGAGACTGGCAGCAGCCCCGAGCAGATACCCGGCGTCCACCAGGACGATGCAGCGGTCCACGCGGTCCACCCTCTTTCCGGTTCCGGGAGGTTTGCTTCGGGCTTCCTTCGAGTCTGCCCGACGGCGCGGAGGTTAACGGCCCGAACTCGATCTTCGGCGTGGCGAATCGGTGGATAACGCTCCGACAGGGCTTATTACGCACGGTAATTCTCCGAAATGCACTGCTTGTCAGGCTATGTGAATGTGAATCTGGATCCGGCCCTGACCCCTAGGGCCCCACAGGAGGCAATCACCATGGCCAAGAACAAGAACCGCAAGCAGGGCGGCCAGCAGGACCGCTCCTCGCAGGCCGAGCGTGCGCAGGAGCAGGCGCAGCGGTCCTCGACGGAGGCTCACACGCCGATGTCGCAGGCCCAGGGCAGCCCCGCGGATGTCGCCCGCAAGCACCAGAAGCGCTTCGGCCACAACTGAGGCCATGCGTAAGGGCTGTTGAAGCCCAGGCACACACCGAGGGGCGCACCCGGAAACGGATGCGCCCCTCGCGTACCTCATCTGATCCTGTCGGCCGATCCCGTCAGCCCGCGAGGCAGGACGGGCCCAGCAGCACCTTCAAGTCGCCGAACAGTGCCGGATCCGGCTTCACCCGGTGCCGGTCGAGCCGCAGCACGGTGGTCTTGCGCGGGCCCTGGAGCCTGATGCGCACCTCGCTCTCGCCCTTGTGGTGGCTGAGGATCTCGCCGAGGCGGCTCACCATCGGCGGGGTGACCTTCAGCGCCGGGATCGTGAGGATCACGGGCGCGTTGGTGCCCGCGTTCGACAGGTCGGGGACCTGAAGCTCCATCGCGACCAGCCGCGGCACGTCCTCGCGCTTGTCGAGGCGGCCCTTGACGAAGACGACCGCGTCCTCGACGAGTTGGGTCGACACCAGCTGGTACGTCGCCGGGAAGAACATGCACTCGATGGAACCGGCCAGGTCCTCCACCGTGGCGATCGCCCAGGCGTTGCCCTGCTTGGTCATCTTGCGCTGGAGGCCCGAGATGATGCCGCCGATGGTGACGACCGCGCCGTCCGCGTGCTCACCTCCGGTGAGCTGGGAGATGCCCGCGTCGGCCTTGTCGGACAGCACGTGCTCCAGGCCGAAGAGCGGGTGGTCGGAGACGTACAGACCGAGCATCTCCCGCTCCTGGGCGAGCAGATAGGCCTTGTCCCACTCGTCGGTGGTGAACTCGACGTCGAGTCCGAAGCCGGGCTCGCTGGTGTCCTCGTCGCCCATGCCGCCGAAGAGGTCGAACTGGCCCTCGGCCTCCTTGCGCTTGACCTGCACCACGTTGTCGATCATCGGCTCGAACTGCGCGGTGAGGCCCTTGCGGGTGTGCCCCATGGTGTCGAACGCGCCCGCCTTGATCAGCGATTCCGTGGTGCGCTTGTTGCAGGCGACGGCCTCGACCTTGTCGAGGTAGTCCGGGAAGGAGGCGTACTTCCCCTTGGCCTTGCGGCTCTTGATGATCGACTCGACGACGTTCGTGCCGACGTTGCGGACGGCGGAGAGGCCGAAGAGGATCACGTCGTCGCCCTGGGCGGCGAAGTTCTGCTCCGACTCGTTGACGTTGGGCGGCAGCACCTTGATGCCCATGCGCCGGCACTCGTTCAGATAGATCGCGGACTTGTCCTTGTCGTCCTTGACCGAGGTCAGCAGGCCCGCCATGTACTCGGCGGGGTAGTTCGCCTTCAGGTAGGCGGTCCAGTACGAGACCAGTCCGTACGCGGCCGAGTGGGCCTTGTTGAAGGCGTAGCCGGCGAAGGGCACCAGCACGTCCCACAGGGCCTGGATCGCCTCGGCGCTGTAGCCCTTCTTCTGGGCACCCTCCTGGAAGAGGACGAAGTTCTTCGCCAGCTCGTCGGGCTTCTTCTTGCCCATCACTCGGCGCAGGATGTCGGCCTCGCCGAGCGAGTACCCGGCGATGATCTGGGCGGCCTTCTGCACCTGCTCCTGGTACACGATCAGGCCGTAGGTGACCGCCAGGACCTCCTGGAGGGGCTCCTCCAGCTCCTTGTGGATCGGCGTGATCTCCTGCAGGCCGTTCTTGCGGAGCGCGTAGTTCGTGTGGGAGTCCATGCCCATCGGGCCGGGACGGTAGAGCGCCGAGACGGCGGAGATGTCTTCGAAGTTGTCGGGCTTCATCAGGCGCAGCAGCGAGCGCATGGGGCCGCCGTCGAACTGGAACACTCCGAGGGTCTCGCCGCGCTGGAGCAGTTCGAAGGTCTTCGGATCGTCGAGCGGGAGGGCCAGCAGGTCGAGGTCGACGCCCTTGTTGGACTTCACCATCTTGACGGCGTCGTCCATGATCGTCAGGTTGCGCAGGCCGAGGAAGTCCATCTTCAGCAGGCCGAGCGACTCGCACTGCGGGTAGTCCCACTGCGTGATGGTCACCCCGTCGGTGTGCCGCACCCAGACCGGGGCGTGGTCGACGATGGGCTCGCTGGACATGATCACGCCGGCGGCGTGCACGCCCATCTGCCGGACCAGGCCCTCGACGCCCTTGGCGGTGTCGATGACCTTCTTCACGTCCGGCTCGTTCTCGTACATCGCGCGGATCTCGCCGGCCTCGCTGTAGCGCGGGTGCGAGGAGTCGGTGATGCCGCTGAGGTCGATGCCCTTGCCGAGGACGTCGGCGGGCATCGCCTTGGTGAGGCGGTCGCCCATGGCGTACGGGTAGCCCAGGACGCGCGCGGAGTCCTTGATGGCGTTCTTCGCCTTGATCTTTCCGTAGGTGCCGATCATGGCGACCTTGTCGGCGCCGTACTTCTCGGTCACGTACCTGATCACCTCGACGCGCCTGCGCTCGTCGAAGTCGATGTCGACGTCGGGCATGGAGACGCGCTCGGGGTTCAGGAACCGCTCGAAGATCAGACCGTGCGGGATCGGGTCGAGGTCGGTGATGCCCATGGCGTACGCGACGATCGAACCGGCCGCCGAGCCACGGCCGGGGCCCACGGCGATGCCCTGCTTCTTGGCCCACATGATGAAGTCGGCGACGACGAGGAAGTACCCCGGGAACCCCATCTGGATGATGACGTCCATCTCGTACTCGGCCTGCTTCTGGCGGTCCTCGGGGACGCCGCCGGGGAAGCGGCGCTCCATGCCGAGGCGCACCTCCTCCTGGAACCAGGTGACCTCGGTGTAGCCCTCGGGGATGTCGAACTTCGGCATGAGGTTCTTCGCCTCGAACATGCCGGCGGTGTCGATCTGCTCGGCCACCAGGAGGGTGTTGGCGCAGCCCTGCTGCCAGGCGTCCGAGGAGTCGACGGCGTACATCTCGTCCGTGGACTTCAGGTAGTAGCCGGTGCCGTCGAAGCGGAAGCGGTCCGGGTCGGAGAGGTTCTTGCCGGTCTGGATGCACAGCAGGGCGTCGTGGGCGGTCGCCTCGTGCGCGTACGTGTAGTGCGAATCGTTCGTCACCAGGGGCGGGATGCCGAGCTTCTTGCCGATCTCCAGGAGTCCGTCACGGACCCGGCGCTCGATCTCGATGCCGTGGTCCATCAGCTCCAGGAAGTAGCGGTCCTTGCCGAAGATGTCCTGGTACTCGGCGGCCGACTTCAGTGCCTCGTCGTACTGGCCGAGGCGCAGGCGGGTCTGGAGCTCGCCGGAGGGGCAGCCGGTGGAGGCGATGAGCCCCTCGGACCACTGGGAGATGGTCTCCTTGTCCATCCGGGGCCACTTCTGGAGCCAGCCCTCGGCGTACGCGTCCGAGGAGAGCTTGAAGAGGTTGTGCAGGCCGGTCCGGTTCGCCGCCCAGATCGTCTTGTGCGTGTAACCACCCGAACCGGACACGTCGTCGCGCTTCTGGTGCGGCTGGCCCCACTGGATCTTGCGCTTGTTGCGCCGGGACTCCGGGGCGACGTACGCCTCGATGCCGATGATCGGTGTGACGCCCGCCTTCTTCGCCGTGTGGAAGAAGTCGTAGGCCCCGTGAAGGTTGCCATGGTCACTCATGGCGATGTGCGTCATGCCCATCTCATTGCAGGCGTCGAACATGTCCTTGAGCCGCGCGGCACCGTCCAGCAGCGAGTACTGGGTGTGGACGTGCAGGTGCGTGAACGGCGGCTTTGACACGGCTTCGGCCTCCAAGGAGAACATTCGTCGACAGGCTGCGGACAGTCTGGGGGGACAGCGTCGAAGTCTATGACGCGCCACTGACACTGGAGACGAACACTGGGCGCGAAGCGCCTCGATATGAGGGGCGGTGGTCGGGTGACGGGCGGGCCGATCACCCGTACCTTCATCCGGGGCGCGGGGCACGCGCGCGTACCGTTCGTCCCCGGCGCGCGGGCACTCCCGCGTACCGTCGTCCGTTGGGACAGGACGGAAGCAACCGTCCCGGCGGACGGACACGTCCTTCCCCCATGTCAAGCACCACCTGCACCAGGAGGCACCCAGCGATGTCGGTCCCGCAGCTCAGCGCCGAGCAACGCGGCGAGCAGATCCTCGCCGTCTTCGACACCGCCTTCGGCGAGCTCCTGGCCGCCGACCCGGCCGCGTTCCGCGTCAAGTTCCGCAAGATGGCGGCCTCCGCCTTCGCGTTCTACCGGGGCACGGCGGGCCTCTTCTACCACGACCTCACCGCGGAGATCGGGTTCGGGCCCCGGCGCGGCGGACCGTACCTGGACGAGCGCACCTCCCGCGTGTGGATCCACGGCGACCTCCACGCCGAGAACTTCGGCACGTACATGGACGCCAACGGCCGCCTGATCTTCAACGTGAACGACTTCGACGAGGCGTACGTCGGCCCCTTCACCTGGGACCTCAAGCGATTCGCCGCCTCCGTGGCCCTCATCGGGTACGCGAAGGCGCTCAGTGACGACCAGATCACCGAGCTGGTCACGGTGTACGCGGCGGCCTACCGCGAGCGCATCCACGCCCTGGCCACCGGCGCCAAGAGCGACGAGGTGCCGCCCTTCACCCTGGACACGGCCGAGGGCCCGCTGCTGGACGCGCTGCGTGACGCCCGCTCGCTGACCCGCTTCGGGCTGCTCGACTCGATGACCGAGATCCGCGACTTCGAGCGCCGCTTCGCGCCCGGCGGCGGCTCCATCGAGCTCGACGCGGCCACCCGCTACAAGGTGCTCGCGGCCTTCGACGGCTACCTGGAGACGCTCCCCGAGTCCTCCCTGGCCCGCCCGGACTCCTACCGGGTGAAGGACGTCGTCGGCCGCCGCGGCATCGGCATCGGCTCCGCCGGGCTGCCCTCGTACAACATCCTTCTGGAGGGCAACAGCGACGCCCTGGAGAACGATGTCGTGATCTACATCAAGCAGGCCCAGACCCCGGCCGTCTCCCGGCACATCACGGACTCCTCGATCCGCGAGTACTTCCAGCACGAGGGCCACCGCACGGTGATCTCCCAGCGTGCCCTGCAGGCGCACGCCGACCCGTGGCTGGGCTGGACCGAGCTGGACGGCGCCGGCCAGCTGGTCGCCGAGGTCTCGCCGTACGCGGTGGACCTGGACTGGGGCGACATCGACGACCCGGAGGAGATCGCCTCGGTCGTCGCCGACCTCGGCCGGGCCACGGCCACCATGCACGCCGCGGCCGACGACGAGAGCGGCCACTCGGAGCTGGTCCCGTTCTCCACCGAGCGGGCCATCGACGCGGCGATCGCCGCCGACGAGGACGGCTTCTCGGGCCTCCTGGTGGACTTCGCGCACAGCTACGGCGCACGCGCGCGTGCCGACCACCAGATCTTCGTCGACCTGTTCCGCAACGGCCGGATCCCGGGCCTGTAGGGACCCCGGACGACGGACCCACAACGCTCCCGTAACACATAGGAACCCTTTAGGGGGCCCTTACGGGAGCACGTGGGACACTCGGCTCCGCTATGGACATACCCGGGACCCAGCTCAGAGCCGTGCGCGCGGCTCTGTTCACGGCTGTCGTCGTGACGCTCTCCACCGCGTCGCACGTACTGCTGTCCCGGGTCCCGCTGCCGCTGGGCACCATGGCGGCGATCGCCGCGGCCGTCTTCGTCATCGCGTACGCGCTGGCGGGCCGCGAGCGCGGCTTCGGCCGGATCGCCGCCCTGCTCGTCCCGCTGGAGCTGACCGCCGACACCGTGTTCACCACGGGCCAGCACGTCTGTTACGGCAGGGCGGGCGGCCCCGTCGCGGGCCCGCTGCGCTCGGTCGGCTTCGACGTGCTGTGCGGCGGCGGCAGCGTGGGCACCCCGCTGGCCCACGTGACCGGCGGCAGCGGCGACCGTGCCGCCACCCTGCTCGCGCAGACCGACCCGGCCGCCGCCTGGCTGCTGCTCGCCGCCCATGTCAGCGTCGGGCTGCTCGCGGCCGCCTGGCTGCGCCGCGGCGACCGCGCCCTGGACCAGCTGCTGCGCGCGGTGGCCGCGGCCACCTTCCGGCCCCTGCTGATCGCGGTCGCCGCGGTGACCGTACGGCTCGCCCCGGCACGCCGGCTGCCGCGCCCCGCGCGCCGGAGCGCGGGCGCCCGCACCCGCCTGTTCGTGCACTCCCTGGGACGGCGTGGACCGCCGCTCTCGGCCGCTTTCGCCTGAGCCATCGCTTCTGCGCGACAGCCCTTGAGCACCGGCAGTCCCCCGTACGTATCCCGCGTACCACGTGTGCGCGTCCCCCATGGAGATCACCAACATGAGCAAGCGAAACAGCCAGGCGGCGAAGACGGCGGCCCGCGAGAAGCTGCGCCTCGAGCGCGAGCGCCAGGCCAAGCGCGACAAGGTCAAGCGCCAGGCCATCGTGGCCGGCTCCATCGTCGCCGTCCTCGCGATAGCCGGCGGCGTCGGCTACGCGGTCGTGCAGAACAACAAGCCGAGCTACTGGGCGGGCCTGAAGGACGCCAAGGTCGTCGCCCCGGCCAACACCACCGGCACCAAGGGCACCACCGTCGTCATCGGCAAGAGCACCGCCAAGAAGACCCTCAAGGTCTACGAGGACCCGCGCTGCCCGGTCTGCGCCCAGTTCGAGCAGACCGTCGGCTCGACCGTGAAGAAGGACATCGACGACGGCAAGTTCAAGTTCCAGTACGTCGGCGCCACGTTCATCGACAACAAGGACAACGGCCAGGGCTCCAAGAACGCGCTGAGCGCCCTGGGCGCCGCGCTGAACGTCAGCTCCGAGGCGTTCCTCGAGTACAAGACCGCGCTGTACTCGACGAAGTGGCACCCGGACGAGACGACCGACAAGTTCAAGGACGACGCCTACCTCCTCAAGGTCGCCGACACCGTTCCCGCGCTGAAGGGCAACACCGCGTTCCAGAACGCGGTGAAGAAGGGCACCTACGACGCCTGGGCGATGGCCATGTCGAAGACCTTCGACGACAACAAGGAGGGCGTGACCGGCACCCCGGGCTTCGTCATGGACGGCAAGCAGCTCAACGGCGGCACCCCGCTCCTGACGGTGGCCGACTTCGACAAGGTGGTGGACGCGGCTCTCAAGGGCTGACGCCGACGGGGAATCCGGCCTCCGCGTGAAGAGCGGGCGAACTTTCGAGGTTCGCCCGCTCTCGCACGTACCGATCAGTAACCTGTTCGGTCGTGACCAGTCGATACAGATCATCCGAGGCGTCCCAGGGCCTCAACTCTCCCTCGCCGCGCCGCCGTACGGTCGTCAAGGCCGCGGCGGCGACCGCTGTCCTGGCCGGCCCGCTCGCCGCCGCCCTGCCGGCCCGCGCCGCCACGGACGCCCCCGCCTTCCTGCACGGCGTCGCCTCCGGCGACCCGCTCCCGGACGGCATCCTGCTGTGGACCCGAGTGACGCCCACCTCCACGGCGATACCCGGCTCCGGCCTCGGCCCCGACACCGAAGTCAGCTGGACCGTCGCCAAGGACAAGGCGTTCACCACGATCGTCTCCAAGGGCTCCCTCACCGCGACGGCCGCCTCCGACCACACCGTGAAGGCGGACATCCGCGGCCTGGAACCGGCCACGGACTACTGGTTCCGCTTCTCCGCGGGCGGCACCGACTCGCCCGTCGCCCGCACCCGCACCGCCCCGGCCGCCAACGCCGCCGTGGCGGGCCTGCGCTTCGGCGTCGTCACCTGCGCCAACTGGGAGGCGGGCTACTTCTCGTCGTACCGCCATCTCGCGGCCCGGGGCGACCTGGACGCCTGGCTGCATCTCGGGGACTACATCTACGAGTACAAGTCCGGCGAGTACGCGGCGCGCGGCACGGTCGTGCGGCCGCACTCCCCCGCGAACGAGATCATCACCCTCGCCGACTACCGCACCCGGCACGGCAAGTACAAGACCGATCCGGACCTCCAGGCCCTGCACCACAAGGCGCCGGTCGTGGCGATCTGGGACGACCACGAGTTCGCCGACAACGCCTGGTCCGGCGGCGCCGTCAACCACACCGAGGGCGCCGAGGGCACCTGGACGGCACGTCAGGCCGCCGCGAAGCAGGCCTACTTCGAGTGGATGCCGGTACGCCCGGCGATCGAGGGCACCACCTACCGCCGGCTGCGCTTCGGCAAGCTCGCCGACCTCTCCCTGCTCGACCTGCGGTCCTTCCGGTCCCAGCAGGCGTCCACGGCCAGCGGCACGGTCGACGACCCGAACCGTACGATCACGGGCCGGGCCCAACTCGACTGGCTGAAGGCCGGACTGAAGGCGTCCGACACCACCTGGCGGCTGGTCGGCAACTCGGTGATGATCGCGCCGTTCGTCATCGGCTCGCTCACCGCCGACCTGCTCAAGCCGCTCGCCAAGCTGCTGGACCTGCCGCAGGACGGCATCGGTGTCAACACCGACCAGTGGGACGGCTACACCGACGACCGCCGTGAACTCCTCGCCCATCTGCGCTCGAACGCGATCGGCAACACGGTGTTCCTCACCGGCGACATCCACATGTCCTGGGCCAACGACGTACCGGTGGACGCCGGGACGTACCCGCTGTCCGCGTCGGCCGCCACCGAGTTCGTGATCACCTCGGTGACCTCCGACAACCTCGACGACATCGTGAAGGTCCCCGAGGGCACGGTCTCCGCGATCGCCGCGCCGCTCATCCAGATCGCCAACCGGCACGTCCACTGGGTCGACACCGACCGCCACGGCTACGGCGTCCTGGACATCACCGCCGATCGCGCGCAGATGGACTACTACGTCCTGTCCGACCGCACGAACGCCAACGCGACCTCGTCCTGGGCTCGTTCGTACCGCACGCGCACCGGCACCCAGAAGGTCGAGCGCACCTACGACCCGGTGTAGAAAACAATTCCGGGCGCGGAGAAGATCTTGATAGCGTCGGGCGCATTGTCGGATCGTCCTATTGACGGTCCGTCAGTTCCCTTAGGATTGGAGTCACATGGCCACCCCCCAAAGTGTCCTGACGAAGACCGCAGTGCTCGGCGCCGCCCTGGCCCTCGCCGGACTCACCGCCACATCCGCCGAGGCGCAGGAGGCCACGGCGGCAGCGGCACCGGCGTTCGTCAACCTGACCACGGCGGAAAGCTCTCCCATATACGCCCAGCCCACTTCCTCGTCGACGAGGTACCGCACGGAGCCGCGGGGCACGACCCTGCGGATCCAGTGCTCGACCACCAAGACCCCCTCGGGGGAACGGTGGTTCAGGATCTACGACTCCAAGCCGACGTCCTGGGTGTGGTCCGGTCACTTCCCGTCGCAGGTGCACCCGCCCAAGGAGTGCTTCCCGGGCTAGGTTCTCCGACGCTCCCCAACGCCGGTGGTCGCAGTTGACCGAAGGTGAACAGGCGGGCCCGGGTCCATCCAACAGATGACCCGGGCCCGTCTGTTGGAAGCCCGTCGCCCCGGTGCGGCGGACCGTTACAGCGAGTCGAGGAAGCCGAGCGCCACCCGCCAGGTGGCCTCGGCGGCCTCCTCGTCGTAGTCGGGCAGGTCGGGGTCGGTGTACAGGTGCCCGGCACCCGCGTACCGGTAGATCTCCACGTCCGCACCCGCCCGCTGCATCTGCAGATACCAGGCGCTCAGCCAGTCGTCCGTCTCGAACGGGTCCGGCTCCGCGACGTGCAGCTGGACCGGCAGCTCGTCCACCGACGCGCTCTCGGCGATGTCCGACGTGCCGTGCAGGAGCAGCAGCCCAAGGGCCTTCTCGTCGCCGAGCGCCAGGGTCTGCGCGATGGAGGCGCCGAGCGAGAACCCCGCGTACACCAGGCCGCGCTCGGAGTAGGGAGCGGCGGCCAGGACGGCGCGTCTGAGCAGCTCCTCCTTGCCGATCCCGTCGTTGAAGGTCATGCCCTCCTCCACGGTCTCGAAGGTGCGGCCCTCGAAGAGGTCCGGCGTCCACACCTCGTGCCCCGCGGCACGCAGCCGGTCGGCCGCCGCGCGCACCGCGGGCCGGAGCCCGTAGGTCGAGTGAAAGAGCATGATGTTCATGTGCCCCATGGTGCCAGCCAGGACTGACAGCCCCGGATCGAGGCCCAGGGACCAGGGCGACATGTTCAGGGCCGCCTCGAGCCGGTTACGGTCTCAGGCATGGAGAACGTACTGCGTCCCCTGATCGTCGTCGGTGGCTCGGTCGTGCTCACGTTGCTCATCGGATGGGCCGTGGACCGCGTCCTGCGCAAGGCCGACGCCCGACACCAAGAGGCCTCCCTGTGGGGCCTGCTGCGCCGCGCACGGGTCCCCTTCCAGCTCGTGCTGTTCGCCGCCCTGCTGCGCGGCTCGTACGACCAGGCGAAGTTGCTCGTGGAACACCGGGTCGGCGTCGGCCGCACCCTGACCCTGATCCTCATCGGGTCCGCCGCGTGGCTCGTGATCCGCATCGCGACGGCGATCGTCGAGACCTCCTACACCCGCTATGCGAACGCCCACCGCGACCCGGCGCGGGTCCGCCGGGTGCGCACGCAAGTGACGCTGATCCAACGGGTGGTGTCCGCGATCGTCGCCGTGGTGGCCGTCGCCTCGATGCTGCTCACCTTCCCCGCGATGCGCGCGGCAGGTGCCTCGCTGCTGGCCTCGGCCGGCATCCTCGGCATCGTCGCCGGTGTCGCCGCCCAGTCCACGCTGGCGAATCTCTTCGCCGGGCTGCAGATCGCCTTCGGCGACATGGTGCGCCTCGGTGACACGGTCGTGGTGGACGGCGAGTGGGGCACCGTCGAGGAGATCACACTGACGTTCCTGACGGTACGTACGTGGGACGAGCGCCGGATCACGATGCCGGTCTCGTACTTCACTTCCAAGCCCTTCGAGAACTGGTCCCGCGGCACTCCCCAGATGACCGGCATCGTCTTCTTCCACGTCGATCACTCGGCACCCGTCGAGGCGATGCGCGAGCAGCTCCGCGACATCCTGCGCGAGTGCCCGGCCTGGGACGGCCGCGACTACGGCCTCGCCGTCACCGACTCCACCCCCAACACCATGCAGGTGCGCGCCCTGGTGACCGCGAAGGACGCGGACGACATCTGGACGGTACGGGTCACGGTGCGCGAGCGCATGATCCGCTGGCTCACCGACGTACACCCCTACGCCCTCCCCCGCGTCAACACGGCCGAGGCGATCCTGCCCGCGGGCTGGCCCGACGGCCGCCCCCACCGCCCGGACCACGACGACACCGACGGCGCGATAACCGCCCCCACGACCCCCCACACCCCCGACCCCCCACGCACAGGCCCAGGCCGAGGCTGACCACCCCGGGGCCTCACACCGCCCGCACCCTCCGCACCGCCGGCACCGCCCACACCCTCGCACCGCCCGCACCGCCCGCACCGCCCCGGCCGCAGGCCGCACCCTCCGCACTGCCGGCACCGCCCACACCCACCGCACCGCCGTCACCGCCGGCACCCTCCGCGCCCACCGCACCATCGGCACCGCCCGCACCCACCGCACCGCCCGCAGGCCGCAGGCCGCAGGCCGCGCAGAGTATCCGTACGCCTCTCCCCCGCAGCCGCCGACGGCGAATCACCCCCACAAGCGACCCACACTTGTCAGCAGGGTGGAAACGGGCGGTGCGCGGGCGGGAGAACCCCCTCAACGCAAACTACGTACGTCCAGGTGCCGCAGCACCCGGTCCACGATCTCCGGATCCGCCCCCGGCTCACTCCGCGCCGACAACACCTCATGCCGCGCAGCGCTCAACATCTCCCCCTGAATCCGCCGCAACCGCTTCACCCGTCGAGCCCGCTGCTCATGCGCCTCCCTCCGCTCCTCGTCCCCCAGATCCGGACTGATCCGCGTCCCGATGTCGAAGGCTCGCCGAATCAGCTGCTCGGACAACTCCTCCGGCAGCTCCTCCACCTCCTCGATCTCCTTGAGCCTCCGCTTCGCCGCCTTCGCCGCCCGAACCGCCAGCTCCTTCTCGAACGCCTTCTCGACATCCTCGTCGGCCCGCACCCCGAGCCTGCGCACCAGCCACGGCAGCGTGAGCCCCTGGAGCACCAGCGTCGCCATGATCACCCCGAACGCGATGAAGATGATCTCGTCGCGGTCGGGAAACGGCGACCCGTCGTCCATCTTCAGCGGAATGGCCAGCGCGAGGGCCACGGACGCGACCCCCCGCATCCCCGACCACCACATGATCACGGTCTCCCGCCACGAGGTCGGAATCTCCTCGTCGTAGTCCCGTTTCGCATGCAGCCGTTTCGTCAGCCACGTCGCCGGCATCAGATACGCCAGCCGTACGAACACCACGACGGCGACGATCGCGGCGGCCCAGCCCAGCATCTCGCCCCACCGCCCCGACGCCGTCCTGATCGCGTTGTGCAGCTCGAGCCCGATCAACCCGAACGCGACCCCGGTGACCAGCGTGTCCACCACGTCCCAGAACGTGTACCCGGCGAGCCGCGTCATGACGTCGTCGGCATCGGTGGCGTACTCCGCGAGGAACAGCGCGGTGGTGAGCACGGCGAGCACCCCCGACCCGTGCAGCTCCTCCGCCAGGACGTACGACGCGAAGGGCACCAGCAGCGTCATCCCGATCTGCAGCGTGGCGTCACCGAGCAGCGACATCAGTTTGTTCGCCGCCCACCCCAGCGCCAGCCCGATGGCGACAGCGACCACGGCGGACAGCACGAGATCGAGCCCGGCCCGCCACGGCGAGAAGGTGCCGCTCACGGCGGCGGCGATCGCGACGTGGTAGAGCACGATGGCCGTCACGTCGTTGAAGAGCCCCTCGCCCTCCAGGATCGACACCAGTCGGCGGGGCAGCCCGAGTTGCCCCGCGACAGCCGTCGCGGCGACCGGGTCGGGCGGCGCCACCAGCGCGCCCAGGGCGACGGCTGCGGCGATCGGCAGCCCCGGCACGATGGCGCCGGCGACGCAGGCCACGGCCGCCGTGGTGACGAACACCAGCGCCACGGCGAGCAGGAAGATCGGCCGCTTGTTGGCGGTGAACTGTCTCCACGAGGTGCGTCGCACCGAGGCGTACAGCAGGGGAGGCAGCAGCAGGGGCAGGATCAGGTCCGGCGGGACGTCCACGTTGGGCACGAAGTCCAGCACGGCCAGCACCATCCCGAGGAGCGTCATCAGGACGGGCGCCGGGAGCCCGAACCGGTCCCCCACCGGGACGCTCACCACGGCCCCGAGCATCAGCACGAACAACAGGGCCAACTGATCCACGGTCAGCGCTCCGGCAAGGTCTAGGCGATCAAGGAAGAGCCAGACCTCAAGCGTGCCACGCGCCTACGACAATGCCCGCCCAGCAGCCCGCGTGCGACGAACCCCGTCTCACAGAGCCTTGCGCATCGCCCGATGGTCGATCCCGGCGTCGAGGAACTCCTCGCCGTACGCCACGTACCCGAGCCGCTCGTAGAACCCCATCGCGTGTGCCTGCGCGTGCAGGTCCACCGCGGCGAGACCACGCGCGCGTGCCGCGTCCTCGATGGCCCGTACCAGGGCCACGCCGACGCCGAGCCCACGCGCCGCCTTCGTCACGGCGAGCCGGCCGAGCGAGCCGACCGTCAGGTCTCCGTCGGTCTTCGCGGCGGCCTCCGGGCCGTACAGGAGCCGCCCGGTGCCCAGCGGCACCCCGTCCTCGCGGATCGCCAGCACATGCAGGGCACCGGCGTCGTACGCGTCGTACTCGATGTCCTCGGGGACGCCCTGTTCGCCGACGAAGACCTCCTTGCGCACCGCGAAGCACGCCTCACGGTCCGCGGCGTCCTCGGCCACCCGCACCGCGTACGAGTCGCCCCGCGCCACGTGGGACCCGTCCCGCGCCCCGTCCGAGCCACTCACGCGTAGCTCTCCTCACGCACCTTGTCGAGCGCCTTCTGCAGGTCCTCGGGGTAGTCGCTCTCGAACTCCGCCCACTGCCCGTCCCCGGGGTGCTCGAAGCCGAGGCGCACCGCGTGCAGCCACTGCCGGGTCAGGCCGAGGCGCTTGGCGATCGTCGGGTCCGCGCCGTAGGTCAGGTCTCCCACGCAGGGGTGGCGGTGGGCCGCCATGTGGACACGGATCTGGTGGGTGCGGCCGGTCTCCAGCTTGATGTCGAGCAGGCTGGCCGCCCGGAACGCCTCGATCAGGTCGTAGTGCGTGACGGACGGCTTGCCCTCGGCCGTCACCGCCCACTTGTAGTCGTGGTTCGGGTGCCGGCCGATGGGAGCGTCGATGGTGCCGCTCATCGGGTCGGGGTGCCCCTGGACCAGCGCGTGGTACCGCTTGTCGACCGTGCGTTCCTTGAACTGCCGCTTCAGTGAGGTGTACGCGCGCTCCGACTTGGCCACGACCATCAGACCGGAGGTACCGACGTCCAGCCGGTGCACGATGCCCTGCCGCTCGGCGGCGCCCGAGGTCGAGATCCGGTACCCGGCCGCCGCGAGGCCGCCGATCACCGTCGGACCGCTCCAGCCGGGGCTCGGGTGCGCGGCCACACCGACCGGCTTGATGATCACGACGATGTCGTCGTCGTCGTGCACGATCTCCATGCCCTCGACGGGCTCGGCGACGATCTGCACGGGGGCGGGAGCCTGCGGCATCTCCACTTCGAGCCAGGCGCCGCCGTGCACCCGCTCGGACTTTCCGACCACCGAGCCGTCGACCGTGACCTTCCCCGCCGCGGCGAGCTCGGCGGCCTTCGTGCGGGAGAAGCCGAACATGCGGGAGATGGCGGCGTCGACGCGCTCGCCCTCCAGGCCGTCGGGCACGGGCAGGTTGCGGATCTCGGGAATGGTGCTCACCCGTCGAGTATGCCGGACGGGTCGGACACCGCCGGACCATCACCCGAACAGCAGTGCCCGTGAACCTGCCTCCAGACGTCCTTTCACACGTCCGTCCAGAGATCCCGTACGCCACTGCGTGCGGGCCGATCAGCCCTGATGGACCGATCAGTCCTTGTGGACCGTGCCGTCCGGGTCGAGCCCGCGGAAGGACAGCAGCACGATCAGGATGCCGCCGCAGACGATCGCCGAGTCGGCCAGGTTGAAGACCGCGAAGTGCTTGGGCGCGATGAAGTCCACGACCGCGCCCTCGAAGATCCCGGGCGAGCGGAAGATCCGGTCGGTCAGGTTGCCGAGCGCACCGCCCAGCAGCAGACCGAGCGCGATCGCCCAGGGCAGGCTGTAGAGCTTGCGCGCGAGCCGCGCGATCACCACGATCACGGCCGCGGCGATCACCGTGAAGATGATCGTGAACGCCTCGCCGAAGCCGAAGGCCGCTCCCGCGTTGCGGATCGCCTCGAACCTCAGCCAGTCACCGATGATCTGGATCGGCGCGTGGTGCTCCAGCTTCGCGACCACGATCAGCTTGCTGACCAGGTCGAGGGCGTACGCCAGGGCGGCGACCGTGAACAGGACGGCGATCCTGCGCCTGCCCCTGGGCTCCTCGGCCGGGGCCCCGGTCCCTTCCACGCCGGACTGCTCCGGCTCGGCGCCCCCCGCTCCTGGGGTATCCGGCGTACCGATGATGCGCTCCGCCTCTGCCACGTGAGTGAGTCCCTCGACCTAGGTGCCTGACTGAGGACGAGGGTACGGCACACCCCCCGGCGCCCACGTGCGCAGGAGCCCTCCCGCGCGAATCAGTAGCGGCGTTCCTGCTTCTGCTTGCACTCGACGCACAGGGTGGCTCGCGGGAAGGCCTGCATCCGCGCCTTGCCGATGGGATTGCCGCAGTTCTCGCAGAGCCCGTAGGTGCCCGCGTCGAGCCGCTCCAGCGCTCGCTCGGTCTGCTCCAGCATCTCGCGCGCGTTGGCCGCCAGGGCCATCTCGTGCTCGCGTGTGATGTTCTTCGTGCCGGTGTCCGCCTGATCGTCGCCCGCGCCGTCGCCGGAGTCGCGCATCAGGCCCGCGATCGACTCTTCGGACGACGAGATCTCGGTGCTCAGCCGCAGCGCCTCGGACTGGAGTTCGGCGCGCGCCTCCGCGACCTCCTCCGGGGTCCAGGGGTCCTCACCGGGGCGTACCGCGAGCTCGCCGGGCTCCACCGCGGCGATCCGCGCCTTGGGGACAGCGGTGGGGTTCTGCGCCGCCGTGGCCGTGCCAGGAGTCTTCTTCGCAACCACCGTCGTGGCTCCCGTCGTCTTCGCGGCCTTGGCCGCGCCTTCGGCCGCGGAAGCGACCGACTTCTTCGCCGTACTGGTGCTTTTCCTTGCCGTGCCGCTGCTCTTCCTGGCCACGCTCTTCCCGTCGGCCTTCTTGGCCACCGCCTTCCGGGCGACCGCTTCCTTGGTCACCGCATCCTTGGCCACGGATTTCTTGGCGACGGATTTCTTGGCGACGGATTTCTTGGCGACCGCCTTCTTGGTGGCTCCCTTCGTAGTGGCCGCTTCACCGGTGGCCGCCGCCTTCTTGCCGACAGCGGCTTTCGTGGCCGTCTTGGTGGCCGGTTCCGTGGCGGTCCTCGTGACGGTGTTCACCGGATCGGTCGCGTGCGCCACGGGTGCCACCGACGCGCTCTTCTTCCCACCCACGTCCTTGACCGCCGGACCCGTGGATCTGCCGGACGCCGACTGCTGTACGGCGGTCTTCTTCGCCACCATGGCCGCGGCTCCTTCACATATTGTGATTTTGCGCGCAAATCGTGCTGGGACGATAAATCGACTTCTGGTCCGCGGCAACCGGGCGCATCAACGTTTCGTCCGCCCCGCGGGTCCCTCGCGAGGAACCTGCATGCGTTGTGCCCAGCTCCCCGCCGGGTAATCCGCCAGGTCCGGCGTCCCAGGATCCGGACGCCCGTGCCTCGCCGTTCGGGTCACCGAGCAGGCCGCGGCACGACCCCGGGCGCCCCCGACGGCGTACCCCGGAAAACCGGTCGGCCGCTGTCCGCGCGGCGCCGTACACTGGGCGCAGCGAAAAGCGTGGATGGGGACGAGTAGCGGCGTACGCGGCCAGGAGCGACCCGGGGACGGTGGAAGCCCGGGGGCGAGCGCGACGCGAAGATCACCCCGGAGCCGCCGGAAGAAAGCCGCAGCGAGCGAGCAGCGGCCGGTAGAACCGGCATCGCGACCCCAATGAGGGGGCTCACTGGTGCACAGCACGCACTGGGGGGCCAAGGAGGGTGGTACCGCGGGAGCGCGCCGCGCACGGCGTCCGCAGCATCCAGGAGATGGCTGCTCAGGCTCTCGTCCCTCCGGACGGAAGGCAGAAAGTCCGCCGGAGGAAGCTCGCTGATGACAACGCCGACGTACCGCCAGGTGCCCGCCCAGGTCGACCTGCCCGCCCTCGAGCACGCCGTGCTCGACTTCTGGCGTGAGCAGAAGATCTTCGCCAAGAGCCTTGAGCAGTCCGAGGGCCACCCTGAGTGGGTGTTCTACGAGGGCCCGCCCACCGCGAACGGCATGCCGGGCGCCCACCACATCGAGGCGCGCGTCTTCAAGGACGTCTTCCCGCGCTTTCGCACCATGCGCGGCTATCACGTGGCCCGCAAGGCCGGCTGGGACTGCCACGGCCTCCCGGTCGAGCTCGCGGTGGAGAAGGAGCTCGGCTTCACCGGCAAGCAGGACATCGAGGCGTACGGCATCGCCGAGTTCAACGCCAAGTGCCGCGAGTCCGTGACCCGTCACACCGACGCGTTCACCGAGCTCACGAACCGTATGGGCTACTGGGTCGACCTGGACGACGCGTACCGCACGATGGACCCCGAGTACGTGGAGTCCGTGTGGTGGTCGCTCAAGGAGATCTTCAACAAGGGTCTGCTGGTCCAGGACTACCGCGTGGCCCCGTGGTGCCCGCGCGACGAGACGGGCCTGTCGGACCACGAGCTGGCGCAGGGCTACGAGACGGTCGTCGACCCGTCCGTGTACGTCCGTTTCCCGCTCACCTCCGGTCCGCTGGCCGGCCAGGCCTCGCTCCTGGTGTGGACGACGACCCCGTGGACGCTGGTCTCCAACACCGCGGTCGCCGCGCACCCCGAGGTCACCTACGTCGTCGCGACGAACGGCGAGGAGAAGTTCGTCGTCGCCGCGCCGCTCGTCGAGAAGGCGCTCGGCGAGGGCTGGGAGACCACCGGTGAGACCTTCACCGGCGCCGAGATGGAGCGCTGGACGTATCAACGTCCGTTCGAGCTCGTCGAGTTCCCCACGGACGTGGAAACCCACTACGTGGTCAACGCCGAGTACGTGACGACCGAGGACGGCACGGGTCTGGTCCACCAGTCCCCCGCCTTCGGCGAGGACGACCTCAAGGTCTGCCGGGCGTACGGACTGCCGGTGGTGAACCCCGTCCGCCCGAACGGCACCTTCGAGGAGAGCGTTCCACTCGTCGGCGGTGTCTTCTTCAAGAAGGCGGACGAAAAGCTCACCGAGGACCTCCAGCAGCGCGGTCTGCTCTTCAAGCACATCCCTTACGAGCACAGCTACCCGCACTGCTGGCGCTGCCACACCGCGCTCCTCTACTACGCGCAGCCGTCCTGGTACATCCGCACCACCGCCATCAAGGACCGTCTCCTCCAGGAGAACGAGAAGACCAACTGGTTCCCGGAGTCCGTCAAGCACGGCCGCTTCGGCGACTGGCTGAACAACAACGTCGACTGGGCGCTGTCCCGCAGCCGCTACTGGGGCACCCCGCTCCCGCTGTGGCGCTGTGAGGAGGGCCATCTCACCTGTGTCGGCTCCCGCGCCGAGCTCTCCGAGCTGACGGGCACCGACCAGTCGAACCTGGACCCGCACCGCCCGTTCATCGACGAGGTCACCTTCGCGTGTCCGCAGGACGGCTGCGGACGGACGGCGACCCGCGTGCCGGAGGTCATCGACGCCTGGTACGACTCGGGTTCGATGCCGTTCGCGCAGTGGGGCTACCCGTACAAGAACAAGGAGCTCTTCGAGAGCCGCTACCCGGCGCAGTTCATCTCCGAGGCCATCGACCAGACCCGCGGCTGGTTCTACACCCTCATGGCGGTCGGCACCCTCGTCTTCGACCAGTCGTCGTACGAGAACGTCGTGTGCCTGGGCCACATCCTCGCCGAGGACGGCCGCAAGATGTCCAAGCACCTGGGCAACATCCTGCAGCCGATCCCGCTGATGGATCAGCACGGCGCGGACGCGGTGCGCTGGTTCATGGCGGCCGGCGGCTCCCCCTGGGCGGCCCGCCGCGTCGGTCACGGCACCATCCAGGAGGTGGTGCGCAAGACGCTCCTGACCTACTGGAACACGGTCGCCTTCCAGGCCCTGTACGCCCGCACCTCCGACTGGGCCCCCTCCGAGGCCGATCCGGCCCCGGCCGACCGCCCGGTCCTCGACCGCTGGCTGCTGTCCGAGCTGCACGCGCTCACCGACCAGGTCACCCAGGCACTGGAGGCGTACGACACCCAGCGCGCCGGAAAGCTCCTCTCCGCGTTCGTCGACGACCTCTCGAACTGGTACGTGCGCCGCTCCCGCCGCCGCTTCTGGCAGGGCGACAAGGCCGCGCTGCGCACCCTGCACGAGGTCGTGGAGACGGTCACGCGGCTGATGGCCCCGCTGACCCCGTTCATCACCGAGCGGGTCTGGCAGGACCTGATCGTCCCCGTGACGCCGGGCGCCCCCGAGTCCGTACACCTGTCCTCGTGGCCGGAGGCGGACCTGTCCGCCATCGACCCGGAGCTGTCCAGGCAGATGGTCCTCGTCCGGCGTCTCGTGGAGCTGGGCCGCGCCACGCGCGCGGAGTCGGGCGTCAAGACGCGCCAGCCGCTGTCCCGCGCGCTGGTCGGGGCGATCGGCTTCGAGTCCCTCGACGGGGAGCTGCACGCGCAGATCACCGAAGAGCTGAACGTCACCTCCCTCGCCTCCCTCTCCGAGGTGGGCGGCTCGCTGGTCGACACCACGGCCAAGGCGAACTTCCGCGCGCTGGGCAAGCGCTTCGGCAAGGGCGTCCAGGCGGTCGCCAAGGTGATCGCCGAGACGGACGCGGCGGCCCTCTCCCTCGCCCTGCGCGAGGGCACCGCCTCGGTGGAGGTCGACGGCGAGACGGTGCCGCTGGCCGCGGACGAGGTCATCATCACGGAGACCCCGCGCGAGGGGTGGTCGGTGGCGTCCGACTCGGGTGCCACGGTCGCTCTGGACCTGGAGATCACCGAGGAGCTGCGGCAGGCGGGCCTCGCCCGTGACGCGATCCGGCTGATCCAGGAGGCCCGCAAGAACAGCGGCCTCGACGTGGCCGACCGGATCGCCCTGCGCTGGACGTCCACCGACCCGGCCGTCATCGCCGCTCTGAACGAGCACGCCGCGCTGATCGCCGACGAGGTCCTCGCCACCGACTTCGCCCAGGGCGAGGCCGACGACACCTACGGCGCCCCGTTCACCGACGAGGGACTGTCCCTCACCTTCCGTCTCCGCAAGGCGTAGCCCCGGGCGGCGGCGGGACCGTTCCTCGCCCCCGCCGCCCCTACCCTCCCCCAAGCTCTCGGCTTCGCTCGAGCAGGGGGGACCCCCATCATCCCCACCTGGGGCTCCGCCCCCAGACCCCCGGGTGGGTTCGTCGGCTGCGGGCCGGTGGGGGCCGGTCGCGCAGTTTCCCGCGCCCCTGGGGGGCGGGGCTACGCCCCGGCCCCCACCGGCCTGAACGGCCTCGTCCTCAAACGCCGGACGGGCTGAAGGCCTTCAGGGGCGCGGGGAACTGCGCGCCCAGCCCCCGCCTCAGGGGCGCGGGGAACGGCGCAACCAACCCCCACCCACCCGCAGCCGAAGAACGAAGGCCGGGGCCCACCAAAGATCTTGGTGGGCCCCGGCCTTCGGCGTTGC
Source organism: Streptomyces sp. RLB3-17 (assembly GCF_007113425.2). NCBI lineage: Bacteria > Bacillati > Actinomycetota > Actinomycetes > Kitasatosporales > Streptomycetaceae > Streptomyces > Streptomyces sp. RLB3-17. The sequence continues at coordinate 3,518,419 of NZ_CP041610.2, forward strand.
GTACCCCGTACAGATGCCCCAAAGGAACCGCACGCGCGCCCGAAACTCCCCCGCCCGAAACAGCACGACAAAAGGGCGGAGCCCCGGAAAGATCCGGGGCTCCGCCCTGAACGCTGCCGACGCCTAAGGCGTACTCAAGGCCGTCAGTTGTCGTCCTCGTCGATGAGGAACCCACGCATCGGCGAGGGGGCCTGCTGCATCGGCGACGGCCCCTGGGGCCGTACCGGAGCCATCGGCTGGGTCATGGCCGGCGACATCTGCTGCTGCCCGCCGTAGGAGGGCGCCGCCGGTGCCGGGGCACCGCCCATGCCCTGACCGCCGTACGACGGCGCACTCGCGCCGGCCGGAGCCATCGAGGGCGCGGAGGGCGACGGCAGGGAGGCCGTGGCCGGAGTGCGCGGCGGGGCGAGCGAGTCGTCCGCCTGCGTCTCCAGCTGGCGCAGCTGCGACTCCAGGTAGGACTTCAGACGCGTACGGTACTCGCGCTCGAAGCCACGCAGGTCCTCGACCTTGCGCTCCAGCGTGGCGCGGGCGGACTCCAGGGAGCCCATCGCGACGCGGTGCTTCTCCTGCGCGTCCCGCTCCAGAGCGTCGGCCTTGGCACGGGCGTCGCGCTCGAGACCCTCGGCGCGGCTGCGGGCCTCGCCGACGATCTTGTTGGCCTCGGAGCGGGCCTCGGCGATCGCCTGGTCGGCGGTCTGCTGGGCCAGCGAGAGGACACGCGCGGCGCTGTCGCCACCGGGGCCCTGCTGCGGCATCTGCGGGCCGTGACCGCCCATGGGTCCACCCATGGGGCCGCCCATCGGGCCACCCATCTGCTGCTGCATCTGGGGCTGCATCTGGCCCGGCATCTGCTGCTGCATCTGCTGACCGGGGCCCTGCCCCATCGGACCCTGACCCATGGGGCCCTGCCCCATCGGACCCTGACCCATGGGGCCCTGGCCCATCGGACCCTGACCCATGGGGCCCTGGCCCATCGGACCCTGACCCATGGGGCCCTGGCCCTGCTGGCCGCCCTGGGCACTGGGGCCCGCGGGCAGCTGCGGCGCACCGCTCGGCAGCTGGGGCGGCCCACCCATGGGGCCACCCATCTGCTGCTGCGGCGGGCCCGATATGCCGGCGGGTACGGGCGCGCCCGGACCTCGCATGCCCTGCGGCGGGCCCTGCTGGTCCTGCTGCTCGGGCGGCTTGCGCATGCCCTGCTGCTGGTTCTGCGCAGCCGCGCGCGTGGCCGCCGCCAGTTTGGCGCGCAGGTCCTCGTTCTCGCGGAGCAGTCGCGTCAGTTCGGCTTCGACCTCGTCGAGGAAGGCATCGACCTCGTCCTCGTCATAGCCTTCTCGGAGGCGGACGGTCGTGAACTGCTTGTTCCGCACGTCCTCGGGGGTCAACGGCATCTCTTCACCTCAACGTAGTCGTCGGCATTCGGCAAGACCGTATCGTTCACAGCCGGCTCACGACGGAGATCAGGATGTAGACGATGATCATCAGTACGAAGAAGGACAGGTCGAGCGCCACGCCCCCGAGACGCAGCGGCGGAATGAACCGCCGCAGAAGCTTGAGCGGTGGATCGGTGACAGTGTAGGTGGCCTCAAGAACGACCACCATCGCCTTGCCGGGTTGCCATGAGCGGGCGAACTGGAAGACGTAGTCCATGACCAACCGGAAAATCAACACGACGAGGAAACACGTCAGCGCGATGTAGAGAACCTGCCCGACCACGCTCATGATCCGTGCTTCCCTCTCCCCTGTTTCCGTACCTTGATCCGGTCCTGCGTCTCAGCTCTGGTTGAAGAACCCGCCCTCTGCGATGCGGGCCTTGTCCTCCGCCGTGACATCGACGTTAGCAGGCGACAACAGGAACACCTTCTGCGTCACCCGCTCGATGCTGCCGTGGAGACCAAACACCAAACCGGCCGCAAAGTCGACAAGTCGCTTCGCATCTGTGTCATCCATCTCAGTCAGATTCATGATCACCGGGGTGCCCTCACGGAAGTGTTCCCCGATGGTACGGGCCTCGTTGTAGGTCCGCGGGTGAAGCGTGGTGATCCGGTACGGCTCTCGTTCCGACACGACCTTGGGCATGATCACCGGTGCGTTCTTCTCCAGGCTTGCGCGTTCTTGTGTGATGGATGCCACGGGCGCGATCCGCGCCGGACGGCTGGATTCCGCAGTGAGCGAAGCGGAATGCGGCACCGGATCGCGAGGCGCCGGAGGCTGCACCATTCGTACCGATTCATCCCGTTGGGACTGATGTGCCTGATGCGACTGGTGGGGCGGCTCGTGCCGCCGCCGGTCACGCTCGGGCTCCGGGTCGAGCTCGGGCTCGAACTCGTCATCGGGGTCGAAACCCCTGCCGTCGTACCCATCGTCCTCCACGAGGCCGAGGTAGACCGCCATCTTGCGCATCGCGCCGGCCATGCTCTGAGTCCTCCGCTCTGTGGTGGATCGGCTGACGAATTGCCAAGTGCCCGCGATCCACGAGGTCGTTATGTCCGCCAGTGGCGGTAATGACCATATTTTCTGCTGTGGTCCGACTTCTTGGCGACGTTACCCGAGCCCGGGTCGGACTCCGAGTACCGCCGTACCGACGCGTACATGTGTCGCTCCGGCCGCCACGGCCTCCTCGAGGTCCGCACTCATCCCTGCAGACACCATGTTCGCAGCCGGATGCGTGCGGCGCATAGCAGTCGACAAATCCATCAGCCGCTCGAACGCCGCCTGTTGGCGTCCGGCGTACGCCCCGGTGAGCGGTGCGACGGTCATCAGTCCGTCGAGCCGGAGCCCGGGTGCCCCGGCGACGAGGTCGGCCAACTCTTCGATTCCGCCGACTCCGACGCCTCCCCGCTCACCCCGGCCGCTCTCCTGCGCGTCCAGGGCGACCTGGATGAGGCAGCCCACCTCGCGCTCCACCCGCACCGCTTCCTTCGACAGCGCCGTGACAAGCCGGGCACGGTCCACGGACTGCACCACATCCGCGTAACCGACCACAGAACGCACCTTGTTGGTCTGCAACTGACCGACAAAATGCCACGAGAGGGGCAGATCCGAGCAAGCCGCGGCCTTGGGCGCCGCGTCCTGGTCCCGGTTCTCGGCGACGTTGCGCACACCGAGTTCCGACAGGATCCGCACATCAGCGGCGGGGTAGGTCTTGGTGACCACGATCAGGGTCACCTCTTCACGCTTGCGCCCGGCGGCCACACAGGCCGCCGTGATGCGCTCTTCCACTTTCGCCAGATTTCCGGCGAGTTGAGCCTTACGTTCCGTCATGCCCCATCAGTCCAGCCAGACATAGCCCGCGAGCCGCCCGGTCGTGCGGTCCCGTCGGTACGAGAAGTGGTCGTCCGACTCCAGCGTGCACACCGGCGACTGCGCCCGGTCGCACACCCCGAGCCGTTCCAGCTGCGCGTGCACTCCGGCGGTCACATCGACCGCGGGAGTGCCCCAGCTGGTCTCGGCATACGCCGCCGGCTCGATGGCGGCGACTTCGGCGCGCATCTCGTCCGGCACTTCGTAGCACCGGCCGCAGACCGCGGGTCCGGTGCGGGCGACGATCCGCTCGGGCTCGGCGCCGAGTTCCACCATGGCCCGTACGGCGGCGGGGACGACCCCGGCGACCATGCCGGGCCGTCCCGCGTGGGCGGCGGCCGCGATCCCGGCGACCGGGTCGGCCAGCAGGACCGGCGTGCAGTCGGCGGTGAGGACGGCGAGGGCGAGCCCACGCCGCGCGGTCACGACCGCGTCGACGGACGGGATCTCCGCGGAGAGCCACGGTCCGTCGACCACCGCCACGTCCGGCCCGTGCACCTGGTTCATCCAGACGACCAGGGCCGGGTCCAGTCCGAGCGACTTGGCGGCCAGTTCACGATTGGTCCGTACGGCGTCGGGGTCGTCGCCGACCGCTCCGCCGAGGTTGAGCTCCTCGTACGGAACGGCGCTCACCCCGCCCCACCGGTCGGTGAAGGCGAAGTGCGCGCCGCTCACGGTGCTCGTTTCGGAGCGATGTCCTATCACTTCAGGAAGTCCGGCACGTCCAGCTCCTCGGCCGCGCTGTCCGAGTAGGCGCGGGACGGCGGGACCGGCGGAGCGACCTGGACCTCGTTGACCGGCTCCGGGGTGGGCTCCGGGGCCTCCTTCGGCGTGACGCTGCCGAGCGAGCCGAAGGACGGACGGCTCTCGGCGGCCCGCACCTGCGCGGGCTCCTCGCGCTGCTTGGCGGAGGTGGAGCCGAGGATGTTGTCCCGCTTGGCCGGCGGCTGGCCGCCGTCGAAGCCGGCGGCGATCACGGTGACCCGCACCTCGTCGCCGAGCGCGTCGTCGATGACCGCGCCGAAGATGATGTTGGCCTCGGGGTGTGCGGCCTCGCTGACCAGCTGGGCGGCCTCGTTGATCTCGAACAGGCCGAGGTCGGAGCCGCCGGAGATGGAGAGCAGGACGCCGCGTGCGCCGTCGATGGAGGCTTCCAGGAGCGGCGAGGAGATCGCCATCTCGGCCGCCGCCACGGCGCGGTCGTCGCCGCGGGCCGAGCCGATGCCCATGAGCGCGGAACCCGCCTCGGACATCACGGACTTCACGTCGGCGAAGTCGAGGTTGATCAGACCGGGCGTGGTGATGAGGTCGGTGATGCCCTGAACACCGGACAGCAGGACCTGGTCCGCCGACTTGAAGGCGTCGAGGACGGAGACCTGGCGGTCCGAGATGGACAGCAGCCGGTCGTTCGGGATGACGATGAGGGTGTCGACCTCTTCGCGGAGTTCCGCGATGCCGTCCTCGGCCTGGTTGGCCCGACGGCGTCCTTCGAAGGTGAAGGGGCGGGTGACCACGCCGATGGTGAGGGCGCCGAGCGAGCGGGCGATGTTGGCCACGACGGGCGCGCCGCCGGTGCCGGTGCCGCCGCCTTCACCGGCCGTCACGAAGACCATGTCGGCCCCCTTGAGGACCTCCTCGATCTCCTCGCGGTGATCCTCGGCCGCCTTGCGGCCGACGGCCGGGTTGGCTCCGGCGCCGAGTCCGCGCGTGAGTTCGCGGCCGACGTCGAGCTTGACGTCGGCGTCGCTCATCAACAGAGCTTGCGCGTCCGTGTTGATGGCGATGAACTCGACGCCCTTGAGACCGACCTCGATCATCCGGTTGATGGCATTGACACCACCGCCGCCGACACCGATGACTTTGATGACTGCGAGGTAGTTCTGCGGTGCTGCCACGTCGAAGGCCTCTCGCCTCGAGTTACGTGTCGTCGCCTCGCACGCTCGCGATCCGACGACTGATGCCGAATGGGACGGTCCGAACGCCGACCCGAACCCTAACGCTGAAGTTTAGGGTTACCAGTGTGTCTGTTCCTTGGACTCTTCCGAACAGGACACTAAGTCGACAAGTGGCGCACGTTCAACGAACACGCCGAACCTCCCGTTTTTCTTTTCACCCTATGTGATCAGCCGTAGCGCTGCCCAACCAGGGTGCTGGCCTGCACTGATGTGCGTCAACTCCCCGATGATGCAGGGGCGATGGGGGCACTCACATCGAAATGCCGGGCCCCTGGAGCTGCTTTCATGAGAGCGGTGAGCGTCCTGGCCTTCGCGCGGCCCTTCTCGCCGCTCCCCCACTCGACGCTGCGCCCGCCACTCAACTCCAGCGAGATCGAGTCGTACGAACGGACCTTGACGATCCGGGTGTCGCGCCGGACCGCGGCCGGAATGTCCCCCGCCAACCCCACCGCCTCGCGCACCAGCCGGTCGACCGGGAAGCGGCGCAGTACGGCCGCCTTGGACACGGCCAATTCCAGTGTGGGCACACCCCTCGGGGCGGCCGAAACCGTCGCGAAACGCACACCCTTGGCGTCCACTTCGACGTACTTGCCGCCGTTTCCGGTGTTTTTGAGAATGAGCACCGGGGTGCGTTCGGTCACTTTCAGCCCGATTCCGTGCGGCCAGGATCGGACGACATCAACCGAGTCAATTCGGGGCAATTTGCGGCGCAATCGCGCCTCAACGGCGTCGGTATCGATGGAAATCAGCGGCGATCCGACCGACACGTCGGCCGCGTCGAGCACTTGCCGGTCCGTCAGGACCCGCACCCCGGAGACCGACACCTTCTCGACCCGCAGCCACGGCGAGCCATAAAGCAGCCAGAGCGCGGCTGCCGTCGCCAACACCACGGCGACCAAAAGGATGATGAGCATACGAAGGCGACGCAGCCGCCTGAGGCGGGGCGAGCCGGACTCCAACTTCTGCCGTTCACCGCGCTCGGCGGTCGTCGGTCCGGCCACGCTCCCTGCCTTCCCTCATGCGGTCCTAGCGGTGGCGAGAGGCGATCGCCTCGTACACCATGCCGACGAGCAGGTCGTCGGCGTCCCGGCGGCCGAACTCGCTGGCGGCTCGGGACATCTCGTACAGCCGGTGCGGGTCGGCGAGCACGGGCAGCACGTTCTGCTGAACCCACGCAGGTGTCAGCTCCGCGTCGTCGACAAGGAGACCGCCACCGGCCTTGACCACCGGCTGGGCGTTCAGCCGCTGCTCGCCGTTGCCGATGGGCAGCGGAACGTAGGCGGCCGGCAGCCCGACGGCGGAGAGTTCGGCGACGGTCATCGCGCCCGCGCGGCAGAGCATCATGTCGGCCGCGGCGTACGCGAGGTCCATCCGGTCCACGTACGGTACCGGGATGTACGGGGGCATTCCCGGCATCTGGTGGACCTGCGGCAGTTCGTTCTTCGGGCCGACCGCGTGCAGGATCTGGATACCGGCCTGCTGGAGGTAGGGAGCCGCCTGCTGGACGACCTCGTTGAGGCGCCGTGCGCCCTGCGAGCCGCCGGAAACCAGCAAGGTCGGCAGCGAGGGGTCGAGACCGAACGCGGCGCGCGCCTCGGGGCGTACGGCGGCCCGGTCGAGGGTGGCGATCGAGCGGCGCAGCGGGATGCCGATGTAGCGGGCGCCGCGCAGCTTGTTGTCCGGGGTCGAGACGGCGACCTGCGCCGCGTACCGGGAACCGATCTTGTTGGCGAGGCCCGGCCGGGCGTTGGCCTCGTGGATCACGATCGGCACGCCGAGGCGCTTGGCCGCGAGGTAGGCGGGCAGCGCCACATAGCCACCGAAGCCGACGACCGCGTCCGCCTTGGTGCGCTCCAGAACCTGCTCGGCCGCCTTGATCGTGCCGCGCAGCCGCCCCGGGACGGTGATCAGCTCGGGTGTGGGCTTGCGGGGCAGCGGGACGGCGGGGATCAGCGCGAGTTCGTAGCCCCGCTCCGGTACGAGCCGGGTCTCAAGTCCGCGTTCCGTGCCCAGGGCCGTGATCCCCACGGTCGGGTCCTGCCTGCGCAGGGCGTCCGCGAGGGCGAGCGCGGGCTCGATGTGGCCGGCGGTCCCCCCGCCGGCGAGTACGACATGCACCGAAATTCACCGCTCTCCGGACGAGCGCGCCGCCGAGGCACGCCGTCGCATCGTGTTCCATCTCCGAGGCCCCGCGGCCCCCGCGGAGCCTCTCACCGCAGCACGCTTTCTACCAAAGCGGGGTTGCCGCATCGCAAGCGCCGCTCGCGCAGCGGGCTCGTCGCGTGCGAAGGCGATCAGCAGCCCGATGGCGAACATGGTCGGCAGCAGGGCGGACCCTCCGTAGGAGAACAGCGGGAGCGGGACTCCGGCGATCGGCAGCAGACCGAGCACCGCACCGACGTTGATCACGGCCTGCGCCGTGATCCAGGTGGTCACGCCTCCCGCGGCATACCTCACGAAGGGGTCCTCCGTGCGTCCGGCCACGCGGATACCCGCATAGCCTAGAGCCGCGAAGAGGGCGAGCACCGACAGCGTCCCCGCCAGGCCGAGTTCCTCCCCGGTGATGGCGAAGATGAAGTCGGTGTGGGCTTCCGGGAGTTGGCCCCATTTTTCCACACTGGCGCCGAGGCCGGAACCGAAAAGTCCGCCGGAGGCCAGCGCGTAGATGCCGTGCACGGCCTGCCAGCAGGTGTCGTTCGGACCGGGTTCGGTGGCGCCGATGCAGGCGAGCCGGGACATCCGGTTGGGGCTCGTCTTGATCAGGATGAAACCGATGGTCACGGCGACCGCCAGCACGCCGCCGAACAGCCGCGTGGGCGCCCCGGCCAGCCACAGCAGTCCGAAGAGGATGGCGGTGAGGATGATCGCCGTGCCCATGTCGCCGCCGAGCATGATCAGCCCGAGCAGCAGGAAGGTGCCCGGGACGAGCGGCACCAGCATGTGCTTCCACTGCGCGAGCATGCCCTTGTCCTGCTTGCGGGCGAGCAGGTCGGCGCCCCACAGGACGAGCGCGAGCTTGCCGAACTCGCTGGGCTGGATCTGGAACGAGCCGCCGAGGGAGATCCAGTTCTGGTTGCCGTTGACCGCCATCCCTATCCCCGGGACCTGCACGAGGATCATCAGGAAGACCGCGCCGGCCAGCATCGGATACGCCAGCGCCCGGTGCAGTTTCACCGGTACCCGCATGGCGATCAGGAGCAGCACGGTGCCGATGGAGGCGGCGAGGAACTGTTTGCGGAAGAAGAACGACCCCGGCAGCGACAGCTGCAGCGCCGTGATCATCGAGGCCGAGTAGACCATCACGAGGCCCAGCACGGTGATCAACAGGCTGCTGCCGAAGATCAGATAGTACGCGGTGAGCGGGCGGTCCCAGGCCTTGCGGGCGCGCAGGACGAGCAGGCGCAGGGTGCTGTCTCGTGGGGAACGAGGGCGTCCGGCGGGGCGCCGTGGGGCACGCTGGACGGGGGGACGGCCAGTACGGCTACCGACCATCACCGGCTCCGTCCGCCATGCCCCGGGAGGGCGTCCCACAGGGCGATGGGGGTCCCCACACTGGCGTCACGCGTCCCTCCCAAGGGTCCCGGGCGCGCCCGGACCGTCCGAGACCCGCCGTCAGGCGCTCGCGCCGAGTTCGCGGACCGCCTCCGCGAACGCGTCCCCGCGCTTGTTGTAGTTGGCGAACATGTCCATGGAGGCACAGGCTGGCGCCAGCAACACCGTGTCGCCCTTGCGGGCGAGCCCCCGCGCCTCCCGAACCGCCGCGAGCATCGCCCCAGTGTCGGTCCGGTCGAGGTCGACGACGGGTACTTCCGGCGCGTGTCGCACAAGGGCTTCACGGATCAGAGCCCGATCCGCGCCGATGAGCACGACGCCCCGAAGTCGCTTGGCCGACTTGGCGACCAGTTCGTCGAAGGTCGCGCCCTTGGCGAGCCCGCCCGCGATCCACACGATCGACTCGTAGGCAGCCAAAGAGGCTTCCGCGGCATGCGTGTTGGTCGCCTTGGAGTCGTCGACGTACGCCACGCCGTCCACGTCGGCGACGTGCGCGATGCGGTGGGCGTCCGGCGTGAAGGCCCGCAACCCGTCCCGTACGGCCGCGGCGGGCACCCCGAAGGCGCGGGCCAGGGCCGCCGCCGCAAGGGCGTTGGCGATGTTGTGCGGGGCGGGCGGCTTGACGTCGGAGACCTCGGCGAGTTCCTGGGCGTTCTTCTGCCGGTTCTCGACGAAGGCGCGGTCGACCAGGATGCCTTCCACGACGCCCAGTTGGGACGGTCCGGGGGTGCCGAGGGTGAAGCCGACCGCCCGGCAGCCCTCCTCGACGTCCGCCTCACGCACCAGGTCCTCGGTGGCCTTGTCGGCGAGGTTGTAGACGCAGGCGACCCGATTGCCTTCGTAGATACGGCCCTTGTCGGCGGCGTACGCCTCCATGGAGCCGTGCCAGTCGAGGTGGTCCGGTGCCAGGTTCAGCACGGCGCCCGAGTGCGCGCGCAGCGACGGCGCCCAGTGCAGCTGATAGCTCGACAGCTCCACCGCCAGGACGTCGTACCGCTCCTCGCCGAGGACCGCGTCGAGGAGCGAGACCCCGATGTTGCCGACGGCGGCCGTGCGCAGCCCGGCCGCCTTCAGGATCGAGGCGAGCATCTGCACGGTCGTGGTCTTGCCGTTGGTGCCGGTGACGGCCAGCCAGGGGGCCGCGTCGGGACCTCTCAGCCGCCAGGCCAGTTCGACGTCCCCCCAGACCGGGACGCCCGCCGCGGCGGCCGCGGCGAACAGCGGCTTGTCCGGCTTCCAGCCGGGCGCGGTGACGATGAGCTCGGTGCCCTCGGGCAGGGTGGCGCCGTCACCGAGGCGCACGGTGATGCCGAGCGCCTCCAGCTCCGCGGCCTGCGCCCGGGAGCGCTCGTCGTCGCCGTCGTTGACGACCGTGACGACGGCGCCGAGACCGTGCAGCACCTTGGCCGCCGGGATGCCGGAGACGCCGAGCCCGGCGACGGTGACGTGCTTGCCCTGCCAGTCGGTCACTTCTTGGCTGCCCATCCTGCGTAGAAGAGGCCCAGACCCACAATGACGCACATGCCCTGGATGATCCAGAAGCGGACCACGACAAGGACTTCGGACCACCCCTTTAGTTCGAAGTGGTGCTGGAGTGGTGCCATGCGGAAGACGCGCCTGCCGGTGAGCCGGAAGGAGCCGACCTGGATGACGACCGACATGGTGATCAGGACGAAGAGGCCGCCGAGGAGCGCGACCAGCAGCTCCGTGCGGGAGCAGATCGCGAGGCCGGCGAGCGCGCCGCCGAGGGCCAGCGAGCCGGTGTCACCCATGAAGATCTTGGCGGGCGAGGTGTTCCACCACAGGAAGCCGAAGCAGGCTCCCATCAGGGCGGAGGCGACGACGGCGAGGTCGAGTGGATCTCGTACCTCGTAGCAGGCGGCCGGGTTGGTCAGGGTCTGCGCGTTGGCGCAGGACTCCTGGAACTGCCAGACGCCGATGAAGGTGTACGCGCCGAAGACCATGGTCGCGGCGCCGGTCGCGAGACCGTCCAGACCGTCGGTCAGGTTCACGCCGTTCGACATGGCGAGAATCATGAACAGGGCCCAGACCACGAAGAGCACCGGGCCGATGGTCCAGCCGAAGTCCTCCACGAAGGAGAGCCTGGTGGAGGCCGGGGTGTTGCCGTGGTTGTCCGCGAACTGCAGCGCGAGGACCGCGAACGAGATGCCGACGATCAGCTGACCGGCCATCTTCGCCTTGGCCCGCAGACCGAGCGAACGCCGCTTGACGATCTTGATGTAGTCGTCCAGGAAGCCGACCAGGCCCATGCCGGCCATCAGGCCGAGCACCAGCAGACCCGAGAAGGTCGGCGGCTTGCCCGTGATCACCTTGGACAGGAAGTACGCGATGATCGTCGCCAGGATGAAGGCGATACCACCCATGGTCGGTGTACCGCGCTTGCTGTGGTGCTCCTTCGGCCCGTCGTCGCGGATGTACTGCCCGTAGCCCTTGCGGGCCAGCAGCTTGATCAGCAGCGGGGTCCCGATCAGGGTCAGGAACAGACCAATGACTCCTGCGAACAGGATCTGGTTCATCATCGGGCCGCGACCTCACCCTCGGCACCGCCGTCGAGCAGCGCCTGCGCCACCCGTTCGAGCCCGACCGACCGGGACGCCTTCACGAGCACGACGTCCCCCGGGCGCAACTCGCTGCGCAACAGGTCGACAGCCGCCTGTGCGTCGGACACGTGCACCGACTCCTCACCCCACGAACCCTCGTTATATGCGCCCAGTTGGAGCCAGGAAGCTTCCCTGCCCCCGACCGCGACGAGCTTGCTGACGTTGAGTCGGACGGCGAGCCGCCCGATCGCGTCGTGCTCGGCGAGCGCCTCGTCCCCGAGCTCGGCCATCTGGCCGAGCACCGCCCACGTCCGACCCCCTTGTGCCTGTGAGGCTTTGCCCATTGCCGCGAGCGCGCGCAGGGCGGCTCGCATGGACTCGGGGTTCGCGTTGTAGGCGTCGTTGACGACCGTCACGCCGTCCGGGCGCTCGGTGACCTCCATCCGCCAGCGGGAGAGGGAGCCCGCCTCGGAGAGCGCGAGGGCGATCTCGTCTGCGGACATGCCCAGCTCATGGGCGACGGCGGCCGCGGCGAGCGCGTTCGACACGTGATGCTCACCGTACAGGCGCATGGTCACATCGCTGCACCCGGAGGGTGTGTGAAGCCTGAATGCGGGCTGTCCAGAGTCCGTGAGGCGGACGTTCTCGGCACGTACGTCCGCTTCGCCGGACTCTCCGAAGAGGATCACGCGCGCTTTCGTCCGGGACGCCATGGCGCGTACGAGGGGGTCGTCGGCGTTGAGGACGGCGACACCGCCCGCTTCCGACGGCGGAAGGCTCTCGACGAGCTCTCCCTTCGCCTGTGCAATCTGTTCGCGGCCGCCGAACTCACCGATGTGGGCGGTCCCGACGTTCAGGACGAGGCCGATCCTCGGTGGCGTGAGGTCCGTGAGGTAGCTGATGTGGCCGATGCCGCGGGCGCCCATCTCCAGGACGAGGAACCTGGTCTCCTCGGTGGCGCTCAGCGCGGTCAGCGGCAGCCCGATCTCGTTGTTGAGCGAGCCGGGCGTGAAGACGGTCGGCGCCTTGCTCCGCAGGACCTGGGCGATCAGGTCCTTGGTGCTGGTCTTGCCCGCGGAGCCGGTGAGGGCCACGAGGGTCGCGCCGAGGCGTTCGACGACGTGACGCGCGAGGGCGCCCAGGGCCGCCTGCACGTCCGCGACGACGATCGCGGGCACGCCGACGGGCCGGGAGGCCAGTACGGCGACCGCGCCCGCCGCGACGACGGCCTCGGCGAAGTCGTGGCCGTCCACGCGCTCGCCGACGAAGGCGACGAAGAGGCTGCCTGGCTCCACTTCACGGGAGTCTCTGACGACCGGTCCGGTGACCTGTACCGCCGGATCCGGTATGTCGTACGTCTGCCCGCCGACGACTGCTGCGATCTCGGCGAGAGAGAGGGCGATCACAAGTTCATCCCTGGGTCTTCTGGATAGCTTCGCGAAGCACCTGGCGGTCGTCGAAGGGACGCACCACCCCGGCGATGTCCTGGCCCTGCTCGTGGCCCTTGCCCGCGACCAGCACGGTGTCGCCGGGCCGCGCCAGGGCGACGGCGGCGGCGATGGCGGCGGCCCGGTCCTCGAAGACCTGGACCTCGCCACGCTCGTGCGCCGGCACCTCGGCGGCGCCCGCGAGCATCGTCGCGAGGATCGCGAGGGGGTCCTCCGAGCGGGGATTGTCCGATGTCAGTACGGCGGTGTCGGCGAGCCGCGCCGCGGCGGCGCCCATCGGCATCCGCTTGGTCTTGTCACGGTCGCCGCCGCAGCCAAGCACGACGTGCAGCCTGCCCTCGGTGACCTTGCGCAGCGCGCGCAGGACCGATTCGACGGCGTCCGTCTTGTGGGCGTAGTCGACGACCGCGAGGTAGGGCTGGCCCGCGTCCACGCGCTCCAGGCGGCCCGGCACGCCCGGGACGGCGGCGATGCCGTCGGCGGCGGTCTGCGGGTCGATCCCGGCGACGGCGAGGGCGACGATCGCGGCGAGGGTGTTCGCCACGTTGAAGGGGCCCGCGAGCGGCGACTTGGCGGTGATCCGCTCGCCCTTGGGGCCGACCGCGACGAACGCCGAGTCCATCGGGCCGACCTCGACCTCCTCGGCGCGCCAGTCGGCGTCCGGGTGTCCTTCGGCGGAGAAGGTGACGACGGGGACGGTGGCCTCCTCGACCAGCCTGCGCCCGTACTCGTCGTCGAGGTTGACGACGCCGAGTTTGCTGCGTTGCGGTGTGAACAGCTGCGCCTTGGCCCGGAAGTAGTCCTCCATGTCGGAGTGGAACTCCATGTGTTCCGGGCTGAGGTTGTTGAAGACGGCGATGTCGAAGACACAGCCGTCGACCCGCCCGAGGACCAGCGCGTGGCTGGAGACCTCCATCGCGACCGCGTCGACGCCGCGCTCGCGCATCACCGCGAACAGCGCTTGGAGGTCGGTTGCTTCGGGGGTGGTGCGCTCCGACTTGATGCGCTCCTCGCCGATGCGCATCTCCACGGTGCCGATCAGGCCGGTGGAGCGGAGCGTCTTCAGCCCGCCCTCGACGAGATAGGCCGTGGTGGTCTTGCCGGAGGTGCCGGTGATGCCGATCTGGAGCAGATCGCGCCCCGGGTGGCCGTAGATGGTGGCCGCGAGCTCTCCCATCAGGCCGCGCGGGTCGTCGACGACGAGGACCGGCAGCCCGGTGGCGGCGGCGCGCTCGGCGCCGGTCGGGTCGGTCAGCACGGCGACCGCGCCGAGACCGGCCGCCTGCGTCACGAAGTCGGCGCCGTGCAGGCGGGCGCCCGGCAGCGCGGCGTAGAGGTCTCCGGGGCGCACCGCGCGGGAGTCATGGGTGATGCCCGTGACCTCCGCGCTCGACGCCGGGGCGGTGACACCCAGCTGATCGGCGAGCTCCGCGAGGGGTGTGGCGGAGTTCTGGACCGGTCGCGGCGGCCCCGGATATGTCACAGGAACGCCCTTCTGGGTGGTTTGGGACTGATCAGCGTGTGGCACGGCGGTGAGCGTACCGGGCGCACCCCCGCCGGAGCGAAGCGAGGGGCGTGGCGAGCCCTGGTTCCCGGAATCCGGGGTGATCGTTGTCACGAGCTGGTTCCTGGTCCGTTGTGCGTGCGGTCTTGTCCGGGTCCTGGCCGGACCCTGATCAAGTCCTGATCAGGGAATATGGCCGGAATCGATCACGGCGTGAAGGTAACGGGCAGATTGGCGGCCCCCGCTCCGGTGGGCGGGACCTGGAGGGTCTTGAGCGCGAACTCCATGACCTGCTTGTAGATGGGTCCGCAGATCTGGCCGCCGAAGTAGCTGCCCTTGGTCGCGTTCTGGATCGCGCAGTACACGGTGATCCGGGGCTTGTCGGCGGGGGCGAATCCGGCGAACGACGAGGTGTATCCGTGGTACTTGCCGGTGGCCGGATCCACGCGGTTGGCCGTACCCGTCTTGCCCGCGACCCGGTAGCCGGGGATGCGCGCCTTGGCGCCGGTGCCCTGCTCGTCGTCCACGACGGACTCCAGCATCTGGGCGAGGGTCTTGGCCGTCTTCTCGCTCACGACCCTCGTCTTCTTGGGCTGGGCGGACGGGGTGAACCGGCCGTCGGGCCCCTTGGAGCCGCGCACCAGCGTCGGCTCGACGCGTACACCGCCGTTGGCGATCGTCGAGTAGACGGAGGCCGCCTGCATCGCGTTGATCGACATGCCCTGGCCGAAAGGAATCGTGTACTGCTGGGAGGTCGACCACTTGTCGGCGGGCGCGAGGATGCCCTTCGTCTCGCCGGGGAAGCCGAGCCCGGTGTAGCTGCCGATGCCGAACTTGCGCAGATACGAATAGAGGACCTGGTTCGCCTCCTTCTGCGTCTTGCCGAGCTGGCCGGTCGCCAGGATGGTGCCGATGTTGCTGGACTTGGCGAGCACGCCGTTGAGCGTCAGGTTCCAGGTCGCGTGGTCGATGTCGTCCTGGAAGAGGCGGTCGCCGCGGTGCAGCCGGTTGGGCACGACCACGTGTGTCGCGGGCGTTGCGGCGTTCTCCTCCAGTACGGCTGCCATCGACATGACCTTGGCGGTGGAGCCGGGTTCGTACGCGTCCTGGAGGGCCGCGTTGCCCAGGGCCGCCGCGTTGGCCTGGGTGAGGTCGTTGGGGTCGAAGCCGGGCGAGTTCGCCATGGCGAGGATCTCGCCGCTGCGGGCGTCCTGCACGATCACGTACCCGCGGTCCGCCCTGGACGCCTTCACCTGCTGGGTGATGGCGTTCTGCGCGGCCCACTGGATGTCACGGTTGATGGTCAGCTCGACGTCGGAGCCCGCCACCGCGGGGGTCTCCGTCGACCCCACGGTCGGCACCTGACGGCCGCCGGACTGGGCGTAGCGGATCTTGCCGTCCTTGCCCGAGAGTTCCTTGTTCAGCTTCTGCTCTACTCCGCCGCCGCCCTTGCCGTCGGCGTTGACCCAGCCAAGTATCCCGGCGGCGAGATCGCCGTTCGGATACACGCGCTTGCTGGCCGGGACCGCGACGACGCCCGCGAGGAAGTTGACGGTGCTCTTGTCGGTCTCCGCCTTGACCGCGAGCGTGTTCCTCAGGTCCTTGATCTGCTTCCAGACCTGGGGGGTCTGGCGGTGCGCGAGCAGGGTGTAGCGGGTGTTCTTCGTACGGAGCTTCTTGGCGACGGTGTCCACGTCCTGGCCGAGGATCGGCCCGAGCAGTGCCGCGGCCTGCTCGGGCGCGTCCGTGACCTTCGTCGTGTCCTGCGTGAACATCGTGGGGTCGGCCGTGATGTCGTACGCGTCCACGCTCGTCGCGAGCTCCACGCCGTTGCGGTCCGTGATCCCGCCACGGGTGGCGGCCAGGGTGCGGCCGACGTAGCGGTTCTGCTCGGCCTTCGCGACGTAGGCGTTGGCGTCCACGGCCTGCACCTGGAGCAGGCGTACGACGAAGGCGATCATCACCAGTGTCAGGGCGAGGCTGATCATGCGCAGCCGGGGGCGGGGGCTGCCCAGCCGCAGGGCCTGCGGGCCGCCGGGCCGGGGCGCGCCCGGGCGGCGTGCGGGGCGGGCGCCGGGGCCCGGACGCCGCTGGCCGCCGGGGCGTACGGGCCTGGCGGGGCCGGGCACACGACGGCGCGGCGGTTCCCTGTCGGACACTTCCGTCACCTGCCGGGGGTCGAGGAGGGCTGCGCGGACGGGGTGGGGGCGGGGGTCCGCGGGGTCGGGGTCCGCGGGGTCGAGGTCCGCGGAGCCGGGATCTGCGGTGTGGCGGTGCCTGCCGAGGGGACGGCGGCCGACGGGGAGCTGGTGGCCGGGGCCGTGGTCTGCGTGAGGGCGAGGACCTCGGGCGGACGGACCACCGGGTTGCGTGCGGAGGACTGCTGGGCGGCCGTTCCGGGGACGCCCTTGACGCTGCCGTCCGGGTTGAGGAAGGCCGGGTCGCCGCCGGGCACCATGCCCAGCTCGCGGGCGCGGCGCTGGAGGGCGTCGGGCGCGGAGTAGGTGTCCACGTCCCGCTGCAGCGCCTGCTCCTCGTCGGTGAGGCTCTTGGTGTCCCGCTGCAGGTCGTCCAGGTGGAACGAGCCCTCGCTCAGGGCGGAGTTCAGCACGAGGAGGCCGATCAGGCCACCGCCGAGCAGGAGCACGACGAGCAGGACGAAGGGGGTGCGCGCGGCCTGGCCCCCGCCGGCGGGGAGAAGCCGGGCGAGCCGGGCGGCCCGCCCCCTGAGTTCGGGTTTCCTACTCACTCGATCTCCCCCTCCTGGTGCCTCACTCGGCGTCCTCGCGGATGCGCTGAGCCCCGCGCAGTCGTGCGGGAGCCGCTCGCCGGTTCTCGGCGACCTCTTCCTCGGTGGGAAGTTCGGCACCGCGGGTGAGCAGCTTGAGCCGGGGCTGGTAGCGCTCGGGCACGACCGGCAGACCGGGCGGCGCGGTGGTGGCGGCACCGGCCGCGAACACCTGCTTGACCAGCCGGTCCTCCAGCGAGTGGTACGACAGGACGGCGATCCGGCCACCGACGGCGAGCGCCTTCACGGCCGCGGGAATCGCCCGCTCCAGGACGCTGAGTTCCCCGTTGACCTCGATGCGCAGCGCCTGGAAGGTGCGCTTGGCGGGGTTGCCGCCGGTGCGCTTGGCGGCCTGCGGCAGGGAGTCGCGGATTAGCTCGACGAGCCGCGCGCTGTTGCTGAAGGGTTCCTTCTCGCGTTCGCGCACGACGGCGGAGACGATCCGCTTGGCCTGCTTCTCCTCGCCGTAGGCACGCAGGATCCGCACCAGTTCGCCCGGCGGGTAGGTGTTGAGCACCTCGGCCGCGCTGATGCCGGTCGTCTGGTCCATCCGCATGTCGAGCGGGGCGTCCTGGGCGTAGGCGAAGCCGCGGTCGGCCTCGTCGAGTTGCATGGAGGAGACGCCCAGGTCGAACAGGACGCCCTGGACACGGGGGATGCCGAGGCGGTCGAGCACCTCGGGCAGTTCGTCGTAGACCGCGTGCACGAGGGTGGCACGGTCACCGAAGGGGGCGAGTCGCTCTCCGGAGAGGCGCAGTGCCTCCTTGTCGCGGTCGAGGGCGACGAGACGGGCCTCGGGGAACCGGGTCAGCAGCGCCTCGCTGTGGCCGCCGAGTCCCAGGGTGCAGTCGACGACCACGGCGCCCGGCTCGGTGAGGGCCGGGGCCAACATGTCCAGGCACCGCTGGAGCATCACCGGGACGTGTCGACTCTGGCTCAAGGGGCCCTCTCAGATCCGGCGCGGCCGTACGCACCGCCGGGTCCCCACCCGCTCGAGAAGGGGAGGCCTGCTGGCGCCGGGTGAGTGGCGTCAGCCGACCGGGAGCGGGAGGAGGCCGAGCCGTACGTACGCGCCGCGCACGCGGGGGGAGACGCCGGAAAATCGCCGGGTCTCCAGGGGAAAGCAGTCCAGCAGGGAGAGCCTCGTCTCCCGCTTCGCGTCACTTTAGTCCACGGTGTCTCGCGGTCAATCAACCGGCATGCGCGTCGCGGACCACTCCTCCACGAACCCCCGATCAAAGCTGTGAATCAGCAAAAATCACCTATCCAGGCGATCTCTAAACACCCATGTGGGTTACCTCACAACAAGACACGATGACGTTCTTTGTCCCTTCTCACAGCAGGACTACTTCGTACCTGACCAGTAACGTCATAGCTATGACGACTTCTGCATCCGTACCCACAGAGCCCGAAGACGCCATAACCACGAGCGGCGGCGTGACCGACCGTCTCGTCGAGGCGAACCAGCAGTACGCCGGCGCGTTCACCGATCCCGGGATGGACGCGCGCCCCGTGCTGCACGTCGCGGTGGTCGCGTGTATGGACGCCCGGCTCGACCTGCACGCCGCCCTCGGCCTGGAGCTGGGCGACTGCCACACCATCCGCAACGCCGGCGGCGTCGTCACCGACGACGTGATCCGCTCCCTCACCATCAGCCAGCGGGCGCTCGGCACCCGCAGCGTCGTTCTCATCCACCACACCGGCTGCGGCCTGGAGTCCCTCACCGAGGAGTTCCGGCACGACCTGGAGATGGAGGTCGGCCAGCGCCCCGCCTGGGCGGTCGAAGCCTTCCGGGATGTCGAACAGGACGTACGGCAGTCGATGCAGCGCGTGCGCACCTCACCGTTCCTCCTGCACACGGACGACGTGCGCGGCTTCGTCTTCGACGTGACGACGGGTCTGCTGCGCGAGATCGACCCCGCCTGAACGCTCCCACCGGGCCCCTCGTAAAACTTCCTGGGGCCCTCGTGGGACCCTCACTTCACGAAAAAACCCCGACCCACCGGCGCCCAAAGGGTCGCAAGACCTGACATATCGCAGCCAGTTATCCACAGGCGAGTGACACGAACCGGTAACGGCAACAAGAATGCGGTTGTGGCGTCACGCGGAACCACTCGCGCGTGGTGTCCGTGTTTCGGGGTGGGCCGGTCCGCACAGGGCGTCGGCCCGAGAACGGGCCGAGGAGGGCCGGGTGACGACCTATGACGATCGAGCGAGCCTTACGGATCTGACCGCCACTGTGGAGCGTGTCCGCAGTTCGGTGGAAGGAGTGATCGAAGGCAAGCCTGAGGTCGTACGGCTTTCGCTGACCGTGCTGCTCGCCGAGGGACATCTTCTGATCGAGGATGTCCCCGGCGTCGGCAAGACCATGCTGGCCAAGGCATTGGCACGGTCCATCGACTGCTCGGTGCGGCGTATCCAGTTCACGCCCGACCTGCTGCCCTCGGACATCACGGGTGTGTCCATCTGGGACCAGCAGCGCCGGGACTTCGAGTTCAAACCGGGTGCGATCTTCGCGCAGATCGTGATCGGCGACGAGATCAACCGCGCCTCCCCCAAGACGCAGTCCGCGCTCCTGGAGTCGATGGAGGAGCGCCAGGTCACCATCGACGGGCAGACCTACGAACTGCCCAGCCCCTTCATGGTGGTGGCCACGCAGAACCCGGTCGAGATGGAGGGCACCTACCCGCTGCCGGAGGCCCAGCGCGACCGCTTCATGGCCCGCGTCTCCATCGGCTACCCCAGCGCGGAAGCCGAGCTCCAGATGCTGGACATCCACGGCGGGATCTCTCCGCTCGACGACCTCCAGCCGGTGGCGCACGCGCACGAGATCGTGAAACTGATCGACGCGGTCCGCACGGTCCACGTCGCGGAGACGGTCCGGCGGTACGCGGTGGATCTGGTCGCCGCCACGCGCACCCACCCCGACCTCAGACTCGGCGCCTCGCCGCGTGCCACGCTGCATCTGCTGCGCGCGGCGAAGGCCTCCGCGGCGCTCAGCGGCCGGGAGTACGCGCTGCCGGACGACATCCAGGCACTCGCCGTGGCGGTCCTGGCCCACCGTCTGCTCCCCACGGCCCAGGCGCAGTTGAACCGTCGTACGGCCGAGCAGGTCGTCCAGGAGATCCT
Organism: Streptomyces sp. RLB3-17; assembly: GCF_007113425.2. NCBI lineage: Bacteria > Bacillati > Actinomycetota > Actinomycetes > Kitasatosporales > Streptomycetaceae > Streptomyces > Streptomyces sp. RLB3-17. The sequence continues at coordinate 3,538,662 of NZ_CP041610.2, forward strand.
TCAGCACACCGCCGTTCCCGCGGCACCCCAGCAGCAGCCGGGCTTCACGATGGGCCGCGGCGCGCCCGCGTTCGGCCAGCAGCCGCCCCGGAGGCTGTGATGACGCCCGGGGGGACCGGCGACGCCGAGGAGGACAAGGGCGGGCTGCGCACCGCGCTCACCGGTCTCACCACCCGCGGGCGCTCCTTCCTGGCCGCCGGCATCGCGGCCGCGATCTGCGCGTACGTCCTGGGGCAGAGCGATCTGCTCCGGGTCGGCCTGCTCCTCGCGGTCCTGCCGCTGGTCTGCGCGACCGTGCTGTATCGCACGCGCTACCGGGTCGCGGGCAGCCGCAGGCTCTCCCCCGGGCGGGTTCCGGCCGGTTCCGAGGCCCGCGTCCATCTGCGGATGGACAACGTCTCGCGGCTGCCCACCGGTCTGCTGATGCTCCAGGACCGGGTGCCGTACGTGCTCGGCCCGCGGCCCCGGTTCGTCCTGGACCGGGTGGAGGCGGGCGGCCGGCGCGAGGTGTCCTACCGGGTCCGCTCCGATCTGCGCGGCCGCTATCCGCTGGGTCCGCTGCAACTGCGTCTGACGGACCCGTTCGGAATGTGCGAACTGACCCGCTCCTTCTCGACGTACGACACCCTGACGGTCATCCCGCGCGTGGAACCGCTGCCGCCGGTGCGGCTGACCGGTGAGGCGAAGGGGTATGGCGACGGGCGCCAGCGCTCGCTGGCGCTGGCCGGCGAGGACGACATCATCCCGCGCGGCTACCGCTACGGCGACGACCTGCGCCGGGTGCACTGGCGCCTGACCGCGCGCTACGGCGAACTGATGGTCCGTCGCGAGGAACAGCCGCAGCGCTCACGCTGCACGGTGCTGCTCGACACCCGGGGCATCGCCTACGAGGGCGCCGGCCCGGACTCCGCCTTCGAGTGGGCGGTGTCGGGCACGGCGTCGACGCTGGTGCACATGCTCGAGCGGGGCTTCTCGGTGCGGCTGCTGACGGACGACGGCAACTCGGTGCCCGGCGAGGGCGCCGACGGCTTCGCGGGCGCGAGCCAGGAGTCGGCGGACGCGGCCGGACTGATGATGGACACGCTCGCGGTCATCGACCACTCGGACGGCGCCGGGCTCTCCCGGGCCTACGACGTCCTGCGTGGAGGCAACGAAGGGCTGCTGATCGCCTTTCTCGGCGACCTCGACGAGGAGCAGGCGACGGTGCTCGCCAAGATGCGCCAGCGCAGCGGCGGGGCCGTCGCCTTCCTGCTGGACAGCGAGACCTGGGTGCGGGAACCGACCGACGTCCCCGGCCCGTTGGACAGGAGCGAGGGTCGACTGCGCATGCTGCGCGAGGCGGGCTGGACCGCCGTGACGGTGCCACGGGGGGCGGAACTCGCCGATCTGTGGCGGCAGGCGGACCGGCAGCGCACGGGTGCCGCCTCGACGGGGAGTACGGCCGGGGGTGGACGATCATGAGCGGGCGGGCTCGGCTGACGCTGTATTCGGCGGCGGCCACACTGATGGCGGCGTGCGCGCTGCTGCCGCTGGTCAAGCCGGCGACATGGTTCCTCCAGGCGGTGTTCCTGCTGGCCCTGCAGTCCGGTGTGGGCGCCCTGACCCGGCGGGTTCCGCTGGCCCGGCCGCTGACGGTGGCGGCGCAGGCGCTGGTGACGCTGATGCTGCTGACGCTGGTCTTCGCCCAGCAGCAGGCGCTCCTCGGCTTCGTCCCGGGACCGGAGGCGTTCCGGCACCTCGGCGATCTGCTCCAGGCGGGCACGGACGACGTCGGGCGGTACGCGATCCCGGCACCGCTGTCCGACGGCATCCGCCTGATGCTGATCGGCGGTGTCCTGGTGATCGGGCTCGCGGTGGACACGCTCGCGGTGACGTTCCGCAGCGCGGCCCCCGCCGGACTCCCCCTGCTCGCGCTGTACTCGGTCGCCGCGGGACTGTCGGGCGGCGGCTGGGCCTGGCTGTGGTTCCTGCTCGCGGCCACGGGCTATCTGATGCTGCTCCTGGCGGAGGGCCGCGACCGGCTCTCCCAGTGGGGCCGGGTCTTCGGCGGCGCGCCCCGCTCACAGGGACTGGACGCCCCCTCGGGCACGGTCGCACCGGTCCGCACGGGACGGCGCATCGGCGTGGTCGCGCTGGGCGTCGCCCTGGCGGTGCCGCTCGCCCTGCCCGCCCTCGACGGCGGTCTGCTGGGCCGCGCGGGGGCGGGCGTCGGATCGGGTTCCGGGGGCGGCACGATCTCCGCGGTGAACCCGTTGGTCTCGCTCCGCGACAGCCTGAACGTGGACGAGGACCGCCAGGTCATGTCCTACCGCACCAACACCGAAGACACCCAGGACATGTATCTGCGGATCGTGTCCCTGGACGACTTCGACGGCACGGCGTGGAAGCCGGCCCAGCGACGCATCCAGGACGTGCCGGACACGTTCCCGACGCCGATCGGCCTCGGGGCCGATGTCCAGCGCAGCGAGATCCAGACCCGCATCTCGGCGGCCGACTGGTACGCGCAGGACTGGCTGCCCATGCCGTACCCGGTCAGCAAGGTGAACATCAGCGGCAGTTGGCGGTACGAGCCGGTCGGGCGCACGCTCGTCGGTGACCACGGCCAGAACACGCGCGGCGTGCAGTACGAGGTGACGAGCCTGATCGTGCAGCCGACCGCGGCGCAGCTGGCGAACGCGCCGGAGCCGTCGAAGGCCCTGAAGCGCGAGTTCACCAAGGTGCCGTCGTCGCTGCCCGCGGTGGTGGCCGACACGGCGCGCAAGGTCACCGCGGGCTCGACGAACCACTACGAGCAGGCGGTCAAACTCCAGGACTACTTCGCGGTGAACGGCGGGTTCACCTACAACACCCGGGTGCAGGTGGGCAGCGGCTCGGCCGCGATCGCGCGCTTCCTGAAGGACAAGCAGGGCTTCTGCGTCCACTTCTCCTTCGCGATGGCCTCGATGGCCCGCACGCTGGGGATTCCGGCGCGGGTCGCGGTGGGCTTCACGCCCGGCTCCCCGCAGTCCGACGGTTCGATGTCGGTAGGGCTGCGGGACGCGCACGCCTGGCCCGAGCTGTACTTCGAAGGGGTGGGCTGGACCCGCTTCGAGCCGACCCCGAACCGGGGCTCGGTGCCGGCGTACACCCAGACGGACACGCCCGGGTCGGACTCGCCGACGGTGCCCAAGCCGTCCACGTCGACGTCCGCGGCGCCGTCCACCGCTCCCTCGGCCAGCAGCAACTGCCTGGCCGAGCAGAAGAAGCTGGATGCGTGCCCGAGCCAGTCCGCGCTGGCCACGGTGGGCTCGAAGGACGACGGCACTCCGTGGTTCCAGATCCTGGGGTACACACTGGCCGGGCTACTGCTGCTGGTCGTACCGCTGCTGCCGATGCTGTGGCGGATGCGGCTCCGGTCCGTGCGGCTCGGTGCGCACGGCCGAGGTGAGGCGGACGCGCCCGCGTACACGCTGGCGACGTGGCTGGAGGTGACCGATACGGCGTGGGACTACGGAATCGTGCCGGACGAGTCCCAGACACCACGGAAGGCCGCGGCGCGGATCGTGCGACTCGGGCTCCTCGAAGCCGAGGCGTCGGAGGCGGTGCACCGGCTGGCCGCGGCGGTCGAGCAGGTGCTGTACGCCCCGCACCCCCGGCTGACGGCGGGGCTCGCGGAGGACGCCCGTCGTGTCACGGACGCCCTCGGCGCCCGGGCGAGCCGCACGGCCCGCCTGCGCGCCCTGCTCGCGCCCCGCTCAGCCGTCCGGGTGGCCTGGTCGGCGTCGGCCTACTGGGCGGCTCTGTCGGCCCGGCTGGCGGCGCGCAGAGAGTCCCTGCTGCGACGCCCTTCGGGGCAGAACAGCTGACGTCGCGTTGAACCATGTGGCCCGTGTCCCCGGCCGGGGACACGGGCCACATGTGGTGGGTGCGCGACTGGGACGGAGGCCGCCGGTGGCGACCCGCCGGTACCGGCCGGCGTCCCACAGGCGAAGGTTCGGTTCCCGTCGGCGTCACGCCGGTGCTTCACGCAGGCGCCTCACATCGGCGCTTCACCGTCGGCGTGGGCAAGACGCCCTGTCGGGGTACGACTGAGGGGGTGTCCCCACCCGGCCCGGGTGGGGACACCCCCTCACGCGTTGTCTTCGACTGCGGGCGCCCGCAGGGCTACTGACCCCGCGGGGCTACTGCCCCTGCTCGTCTCGGCGTCGCTGCCAGCGTTGTTCGATGCGGTCCATCATGGAGCGGCGCTGTCGGCCCTGGTGGCGCGCGGCGGGTGCGCCGGGCGCGGCCGGCTGCTCACCCGGCTTGGGAGCCTTGCGCCAACCGGTGACGGCGAGCACCGCACAGCCCAGCATGACGAGAAAACCCACCACGCTGACCCAGATCTGCTTCGAGACCATTCCGGCCATGAGGAGCGCGATACCCACCAGAAAGCCCGCGACCGCCTGGTAGACCCGTCGCCGGGTGTACGTACGCAGCCCGCTTCCCTCAAGCGCTGTCGCGAACTTGGGATCTTCGGCGTACAGCGCTCGCTCCATCTGCTCGAGCATTCGCTGCTCGTGCTCCGAGAGCGGCACGGCGTCCTCCTCATCGTGCAGTCGCCGGGGCGACCGGGGGTCCCCTTCAGGATAGGCAGGGAATCGCCCCCGTGAAACCCGCCCCTCTGCGCCAATTCGCCAACCGGAACCCGCCATGGCACCCCGATTCACTGAGGCGTGCATTCCCCAGCAACCGGCCCGTCATGCCGGACGGTCTCCCTCGATCATACGGCGCCGAGCGCCCGATCGGGTGGCCTGTGGCGTACTCCATCTGCCGCCCCGCCCCTGATCAGGGGCGCAACATGGGAGGCGACTCAACCCTCGTCGGCCCCCTGTGCCTCACCGAGCACATGAAGCTGCGTGGCCACGGAGTGGAACGCGGGGAGTTCGGCGGCCGCCGCCTCGAGCTTCAGAAGGGCTTCCACGGCACCCGGCTCGGTGTCCACGAGGACGCCGGGGACCAGGTCCGCGAAGACCCGTACGCCGTGCACGGCGCCGACGCGCAGACCCGCGCCCTCGACGAGCGCGGTGAGCTGATCGGCGGTGAAACGGTGCGGTACGGGATCGCCCTCGCCCCAGCGTCCGTCCGGGTCGTCGAGCGCCTGCTTGGCCTCCTTGAAGTGGCCGGCGAGGGCGCGGGCGAGCACGGCGCCGCCCAGGCCCGCCGCGAGGAGGCTGAGAACGCCCTCGGGGCGCAGCGCGTCCACCACGTTGCGCACGCCGTCGGCGGGGTCGTCCACGTACTCCAGGACCCCGTGGCACAGCACGACGTCGTAGCCACCGCGCTCGACGACGTCGAAGAGGCCGTGGGCGTCGCCCTGGACACCCTTGACACGGTCGGCGACCCCGGCCTCGGCGGCCCGGCGCTCCAGCGCGAACAGCGCGTTCGGGCTGGGGTCGACGACGGTGACACGGTGGCCGAGTCGGGCCACGGGCACCGCGAAGTTGCCGCTGCCGCCTCCGGTGTCGAGGACGTCCAGCGACTCCCGCCCGGTGGCCTTGACCCGGCGGTCGAGAGCGTCCTTGAGGACCTCCCAGACCACGGCGGTACGGAGAGAAGCGCGAGGGCGCGTCGGGTCCGGCACGGCAGTTGACTCCTCGGAGCGGCACCGCCTCTTGCGCGGCGGAGCGATCGGGGGGCCTCCCGGCAGGAGGCTTCAGGCGCCTCCACCCTATTGCCTCCGCCGTCGTACCCGACCCTCCGTCTCACCCGGCGGATCACGCGTCGGATCAGGCATTGGATCAGGCGTCGGATCGCGGGGTCAGCTCGCGTCCGGGACCTCCCTGTCCGCCCTGCGCTCCCTGCCCTCCCCGTCTCCGTCGCCCTCCTCCTCTCCGTTGCGACGGGGCTGGGGCAGTACGGGTTGCAGCACCAGCATCCGCTCGACGAGACGCAGGAACATCGCCACGTCCCGTATCAGGTCGTCGGCGTCGCGGGTGCCGGCCGCGCCCCGGATACCCGCCTCGGCGCGGGCGCGCCGGTCGGCTCCGGAGGCGAACAGGGCGCTCCACTCGGTGAGTTCGGGCGCGATCTCGGGGAGCACTTCCCAGGCGCTCCGGATGCGGGCGCGGCGTCGGGGTGTGGGCTCCGGGCGGCCCCGGGCGGCGAGGACGGCGGCGGCGGTGCGCAGGGCCGCCAAGTGCGCCGTCGCGTAGCGCTCGTTGGGTGTTTCCAGGGCGGTCGCCTCGTCAAGACCGGCGCGGGCCTGGGCGAGCAGGTCGAGGGCGGCGGGCGGGGCCGTGGCCCGGCGGAGCACGGGGTGCACGTCGCTCGCCGGGCCGGTCAGTGAGGGGGCAGGGCCGGTGGCGCGGCGCCGGTGGGCGGCTGCTGCGGAAGAGGTGGCCATGACGAACCTCCTGTCGTCTGTGTGACGGCACTGTGGCCGTATGTGCCCATCGTGAGGTATGCCACTGACAATCCGTTCTGACCTGGGCCTTTGCTTCGATCGAAGGTTCGGGTTAGTTTTTGCACTGACCAGTCAGTTCAAAAATGTTCAGGGGATGGGGACGCTGTGGACGGTCCGCGCGGACTCGGTGTCACGGCCAGCGACTTCGGACTCGAGGGCCCTCGCGGCTGGGCGTTCCGCGGGGTCGGTGTCGATGCGGGGCCCGGCTCGCTGATCGCGGTCGCGGGGCCGTCCGGCTCTGGCCGTACGTGCCTGCTGCTCGCGCTCACGGGCCGGATGCGGTCCACCGAGGGGACGGCCACCGTGGGCGGGGCCACGCTGCCGCGGCAGATGGCCGCGGTGCGTCGCGCGAGCGCGCTGGCCCATGTCCCGGGTGTCACCGACCTGGACCCCGCCCTGACCGTCGGGGAGCACCTGCTCGAACGGGCGCTGCTGCAGCGGCGGTTCGGGGGGTCCCTGAAGGACTCCCTGCGCGGGCCGCTGCGTCCGCGAGCCGAGCGGGCGGCCGAGGGGAAGCTGCGGATCGACTCCGCGCTGGCCGCCGCCGGGCTGGACCGGGAGGCCCTGCCCAAGGGCTCCCGGACCGCCGTACGCGACCTGGAGCGCCTCGAAGCCCTGCGGCTGTCCGTCGCGTTGGCCCTCGTCGGCCGCCCGGGGCTGCTCGGCGTCGACGACACCGACCTCAAGTTGTCGGATGCCGAACGGGCCGAGGTCTGGGCCCTGTTGAAGTCGATCGCCCAGTCGGGCACCACGGTCGTGGCGGTGTGCGGCGAGGCTCCCGACGGAGCCGTCCGCGTGTCCACCCGCCCGACCGACCACACCAGCGAGACCGACGACAAGGAGACGGCCGATGCGCTCGCCGAGACTGGCCGTTCTTGAGCTCAGGCGCTTCGGCCGGGGCAAACTCCCGCGTGCCGCGCTGGCCGCGCTCCTGTTGCTGCCGCTGTTGTACGGCGCCCTCTACCTGTGGTCGTTCTGGGACCCGTACGGCCGCCTTGACCGCATTCCCGTGGCGCTCGTGAACGACGACAAGGGGGCGAGCGTCGCGGGCAAGAAGCTCTCGGCGGGCGAGGACATCACCAAGGGGCTGCGCGACAGCGACACCTTCGAGTGGCACGAGGTGAGCGCGGCCGAGGCCCGCCGGGGTGTCGAGGACGGCACGTACTACCTGTCGCTGACCATGCCGTCCGACTTCAGCCGGAGGATCGCCTCCAGCTCCGGACGGGCTCCGGAGACGGGCGCCCTCCAGGTGCGTACGAACGACGCGAACAACTACATCGTCGGGCAGATCTCACGGACGGTGTTCGGCGAGGTGCGCACGGCGGCGTCCACGAAGGCCTCCCGGTCGTTCCTGGACAAGATCTTCATCTCGTTCTCGGACATCCACGGGGCGACCGAGAAGGCCGCCAAGGGGGCCGACAAACTCAGCGGTGGCATCACCAGGGCCCGGAAGGGCTCCGAGGACCTCGCCGACGGCCTGAAGGACGCCAAGGAGGGCAGTGGCAAGCTCTCCGGGGGCCTGCGGAAGCTCGACAGGGGCGCCGGCGATCTGGCGGACGGCTCGCGGCAGGTCGCCGACGGCACGGGTGCGCTGGCCGACAAGGTCAACGGGGTCGCGGACAAGGTGGGCCCCTTCCTGAAGGACAACGAGAAGTCGATCGGCGACACGGCCCGGCTCGTCGCCGACTCGGCCGCGGGGATCCGCCACAACCTGGACACACTGGTGAAGACGGCCCCGGCCGCCGCCAAGGGCGCCCATACGGCGTCCGACGCGCTGAGCGCCGTCTACAGGGCACGCTGCGAGACCCTGCCGTTGCCCGACGCCGCGTGCCCCGACCTGAAGAAGGCCCGACAGGCGGCCGCGGACGTGGCCGCGGTCGCCGACGACGTGAACACGCTCATCGGCGACCAGAACGGCGATCTCGACCGGCTCGACAAGAATCTGGGCACCCTGCAGAAGCAGGCCCAGGCCCTCGCCGACCGCTCGCCGCACCTCTCCGAAGACCTCACCGACGCCGTCTCCAAGGTCAACAAGCTGAACGAGGGCGCCGAGAAGGTCGCCGCGGGGGCCAAGAAGCTGCGCACGGGGCTCGGCACGGCCAAGACCGGCGCGGCAGACCTCGACACGGGTGTCGGCGAGCTGAAGACGGGCGCGAGCACCCTCGACGAGGGCATGTACAAGCTCGTCGGCGGCTCGGGGCAGCTCGCCGGCGGGCTGCACGACGGAGCCGGGCAGATCCCCGACTACGACCGGCAGGACCGTGACGTGCGCACCCAGGTCATGGCCGACCCGGTGAAGCTCGCCTCCAAGGACCTGCACAAGGCGCCCAACTACGGCACCGGCTTCGCCCCGTACTTCATCCCGCTGTCCCTGTGGGTGGGCGCGATGGTGGCGTACATGCTGATCCAGCCGCTGAACCGGCGCGCGCTCGCGGTGGGTGCCTCGGCCTGGCGCATCGCGCTGGCGGGCTGGCTGCCGGTGGCCGCCCTGGGCGTGCTCCAGACGGTGGCCCTGATGTCCGTGCTGCACTGGGCGATCGGCCTGGAGATGGTGCGGGCGGCCGGAACGGTCGGCTTCCTGTGCCTGGTGACGGCGTGCTTCGCGGCGCTCGTGCAGTGGCTGAACGCACGCTTCGGAGCGGCGGGCCGGATTCTCGTCCTCGCCCTCCTGATGCTCCAGCTGACCTCGGCGGGCGGCACGTACCCCGTCCAGACCAGTCCGGGCTTCTTCAACGCGATCCACCCCTTCTTGCCGATGAGTTACGTCGTCGAGGCCCTCCGCAGGCTCATCACGGGCGGCGGTCTCGGACCGGTCTGGCAGGCGTGCGCCGTCCTCACAGCGTTCACCGCGGGCGCGCTCGCACTCACCGCCCTGTCGGCACACCGCAAGCAGGTGTGGACCCTCGACCGTCTGCACCCCGAGCTGAGCCTGTGACAATCAGGGCCATGGAAAGCAGCAGCACCACGGCAGGTGGCGGCCGTCGCGAGGCGACCCGGCAGAAGCTCTACGAGGCGGCGGTCACCCTCATCGCGGAACAGGGGTTCTCCGCCACCACCGTGGACGAGATCGCCGAGCGGGCCGGGGTCGCGAAAGGCACGGTCTACTACAACTTCGCGAGCAAGTCCGTCCTCTTCGAGGAGTTGCTGCGGCACGGCGTGGGACTCCTCACCGCCTCCCTGCGGGAGGCCGCGGAGCGCACCGAGCGGGACGGCGGCACCAAGGTCGACGCACTGGACGCGATGATCAGGGCCGGACTCGCCTTCATCAACCGCTACCCGGCCTTCACCCAGCTCTACGTGGCCGAGCTGTGGCGCACCAACCGGGCCTGGCAGTCCACGCTCATGGTGGTCCGGCAGGAGGCGGTCGCGGTCGTCGAGGGCGTGCTGCGCGCAGGGGTGGCGAACGGCGAGCTCAGCGACGAGATCGACATTCCGCTGACGGCCGCCGCGCTGGTCGGGATGGTCCTGGTGGCCGCCCTGGACTGGCAGGCCTTCCAGCCGGAGCGTTCCCTGGACGACGTCCACGCGGCGCTGTCGCGGCTGCTCCAGGGCCGCGTGAGCGGCAACCGGTGAGCTGACCGGGTTCGGTACGCAAACGGGGCACGGCGAAGCGCCGGTTCGAGGTGGCCGCGTCCCCCGCGGGCCACCTCGAACCGGCGCTTCGCCGTACTTCCCCGTATCCCCCGTACTCCCCGTTGGGCCCCCGTTCGGTCGTCCCCCGGGTTCCCCCGTGCCTCGCTCCCGCCGACAGAGTCGGCGGAAGGAGCGGCCAAGGGCGCGAGGACCGTTCCGCCGCCCCGTGTCGGCGGTACCGGAGCCGCGCCCCCTTCCGTGCCTCCACTCTCTCTTTCGCGCAGGTCGGGCCCCATCCGCGCGCGTACTCATCTCACTCACTAGGTACGGATACTCAGTCGTACGCACTCATGCCCAGGACGCACCGTCGTCCACTGGTTACGATCGCGTCCGTGTCCGTACTCCCCCTGGTCTTCACCAGCGGCTGGGCCAGTGGCATCAACGCGTACGCGGTGGTGCTGCTCCTCGGCATCTTCGGAGCGACCGGTCTGAGCGACGACGTCCCGGAGTCCCTTCAGCGCCCTGAGATCCTGATCACAGCGGGCGTTCTCTTCCTGTGCGAGGCGGTCGCCGACAAGATCCCGTACGTGGACTCGGTGTGGGACTCGGTGCACACCGTGATCCGCCCGGCGGCGGGGGCGTGGGTCGGGGCCCTGCTCGCCGGGCAGAGCGGTTCGCTCTCCGATCTGGCGGCGGGCGCGATCGGCGGTTCGACGGCGTTGGCGAGCCACACGGTCAAGGCCGGGACGCGGATGGCGATCAACACCTCGCCGGAGCCGTTCAGCAACCTCGTCATGAGCACCGCCGAGGATCTCGGGGTCGCCGGAATCCTGACGTTCGCGATGTTCCACCCCGAGGCCGCGGCGATCATCGCGGGCGTGCTGCTGCTCGCGGGACTGCTGGCGCTCTTCTTCCTGATCTCACGGATCCGCCGGTTCCTGCGCCGCAGGGCCCAGCGCCGGGAGGAGAGACGCCTGGCCGAGCGGGTGGGACAGCCACCCGACTGAGACCGCGGGCCGGGTTGTCGGTGGCGGCCGATAAAGTCGCTGGCATGGGACGGATTGCGGTGATCGGCGCCGGGATGGGCGCGATGGCGGCCGCCGCCCGGCTGGCCGTCGCGGGCCACCGGGTGGTGGTGTACGAGCGCGCGGCGACGTACGGCGGGGCGGTGCGCCGCTTCGAGCGCGACGGCTTCGTGTTCGACACGGGCCCGGGGCTGCTCCCGCTGCCCGCGGTCTACCGCGATCTGTTCGTCAAGACGGGCAAGGAGCCTCTGGAGGCGTGCGTCGAGCTGGTCCAGGTGGACCCGTCCTCGCACCATGTCTTCGCCGAGGGCACGGAGGTCGGTCTGCCGAACGCCTCGCGCGCGGGCGTCGTCACCGCCCTCGACGAGGCCCTCGGGGCGGGCGCGGGCGCACGGTGGGGCGACTTCCTGGTGCGGGCACGCGAGGCCTGGGACCGCACCCGCAGGCCGCTCCTGGAGGAGCCGCTGTGGCCGAACTGGTCGGTGCTCGCCGAGCGCGAGCCCTACCCCTCGGTGCCGCACAAGAAGCTGCTGCGCACCCGCCGCGCCACGACCCTCGCCGAGGTCGGCGCCTGGGAGTTGCGCGACCCGCGCCTCACGGCCCTGCTGGAGAGCCACGCCCTCGCCCACGGGCTCGATCCGCGCGTCACCCCGGCGAGCGCGGCCGTACTGCCGTACATGGAGCACGCCTTCGGCACCTGGTATGTGCGCGGCGGCATACGGGAGTTGGCGCGCGCGGTGTACGAGCGGTGCGTGGCCCGCAGGGTGGAGTTCCGCTTCGAAGCCCCGGTCGCGCGGATCGTCGAGAAGGACGGCCGAGCCACGGGTGTGGAGCTGGCCGACGGCGAGGTCGCGGACGCCGACTTCGTGGTCGCCGGTGTCGCGCCCGGAGCGCTCGACGCCCTGGCCCCCGGGACGGCGCTACGGGGCGGTGACGAGGTCGCGCCGCAGCGCGGGGCACCGAGCAGGCTGACCGTGCTGCTGGCGCTGCGCGGAGGGCGCCCCGAGGGGGTGGCACACCGGACGGTGGTGCACGCGGCGGACCGTACGGAGGAGTTGGACCGGCTCTTCGGTGAGCGTCCGGGGTTCTCCTCCTCGCCCACCGTGACGGTGTCGCGCCCGGACGACCCAGCCCTCGCACCGGACGCGGAGCACGAGGCGGTCACGCTGAGCGTCACGGTCCCGTCGGGCCTGTCGGTGTCCGAGGCGGACGTGGAGGGGGTGCTCGGTGTCGCCGAGCGCGCGATACCGGGCCTGCGCGACCGTCTGCTGTGGCACGAGGCCCGCACTCCTGCCGACTTCGCGGAAGAGACGGGCGCGGACGGCGGCGCCGTCCCCGCCCCGGCGCTCGCCGCGGCGGACGGACGGCTGCTGCACGCGTCGAACACCACCCGTATGCCGGGGCTCTTCGTGGTCGGAGGCTGGGCCCACCCGGGCGGCGGCCTCCCGCACGCGGGCATGTCGGGCGCCCTGGTGTCCGGACTGATCGTGGAGGGACCGCAGTTCCGGGGCTCTCAGTGAGCGCATCGGCGCGCCGGAGGCCGCCCGGGGAGGGCGGCCTTCAGTACCGGTACTGCTCGTCGTACCCGGCGCCGTTGGCGTTGCCGTTGCCGTTGCCCTGGTACGGGTAGGGCTGCTCCGGCGGGAGTTCGCCGCCGTAGGGGTCGTCGGTGTTGCGCTGCTGCGGGACCCAGACGCCGCCGGCCGGGGTCTCGCCGCCGTAGCCGCCGGTGGCGTACTGGTCCTGGCCATAGCCCTGCTGCTGCGTGTACTGCTGGTCGCCGCCGCCGCCGTAGGTCGTGTCGTACGAGGCGCCGTTGTAGGACTGCGTGCCGATGTACGGGTCGGAGTAGGCGGCGTACTGCTGCTGGCCGTTGTCGTAGCCGTACTGCTGCTGGTCGTACCCGGTCGCGTAGCCGTCGTAGGCGTAGGCCTGCTGGTCCTGGGACTGGGCCGCGGCGGCGTAGGACTGGTCGGTGGCGGCGGCCGCGTAGGCGGTGTCGCTGTAGACGCCGTAGGAGCCGGTGTCGTCGGGCAGGGGCTGGGGCTCGTACACGGCGGCGGCCTCGGCGGCCGTCAGGCCGCTGGAACCGGGCGGCATGAACCGGTCGGAGTGCGCGGGCGAGAACACGTCGTCCTCGCGGGTGAAGTCGTCGCCCTGGGGATACGCCGCGTCTCGGGCCAGTCCTTCGGCCCTGGCCTCGGCCCCCTCGGCCGTTTCGAGGTCGGAGACCTCCAGCGCCGGGTCCTGGTGGTCCTCACCGCGGCGTCGCTTGCTCTTGCCGAGGCCCTTGTCGGCGCCGCCCTCGGCACCCTGCCGGTTGCCCACGGCCCAGCCCTCCGCGAAACCGCGGCGGAACGACAGGGTGACGTACGTCTGGCCGACCGCGAAGGCCGCCGCGCCGAGCCCGATGACGATCACGGAGGGAATCAGCACGCCGAAGACGACACCGAGGAAGCCCACGAACGCGAGCAGGCGCCAGCGCAACCGCGCCTTGTACTGCAGCAGGACCTCGCCGAGCAGCCACAGCGCGACGATGCCGAACGCGATATAGAGGACCGTCCAGCCCATGTACGCCCCTCTCCCAGTGGCCGCTACGCAGTGTGTCGTACGTGGGTGCGACCGGTCTAGGCCTGCTGCGGGTGGTGCAGGCCCAGATTCTCGTAGATTTCCAGCGTCGCCGTGGAGTTGTTGAGCGTGATGAAGTGAAGTCCGGGGACTCCCTCGTCCAGCAGCCTCGCGCAGAACTCCGTCGCGAACTCGATCCCAATGGAGCGTACAGCCGCCGGATCGTCTTTGGCTGTGAGGATCCGCTCTTTCAGGACGTCCGGGAACGAAGCGTTGCTGAGCTTCGGAAGTCGTTCCAGCATCTTCACACTCGTCACCGGCATGACCTCCGGGATGACCGGTGTCGTACAGCCGGCCGCCACCACCCGGTCACGCAGGCGCAGATACGACTCGGGCTGGAAGAACATCTGGGTGATGGCGTAGTCCGCGCCGGCCCGGCACTTGTCGACGAAGTGCGCGACGTCCACGTCCCAGTCCGCGGAGCGGGGGTGCATCTCGGGGAAGGCGGCGACGCCGACACAGAAGTCGCCGGACTCCTTGATGAGACGGACGAGTTCGGCGGCGTAGGTCAGCCCCTGGGGGTGCGGGACCCACTCGCCCATCGGGTCGCCCGGCGGGTCGCCGCGGACCGCGAGCATGTTCCGGATGCCGGCGTCGGCGTACTGGCCGATGATGTTGCGCAGTTCGGCGATGGAGTGGTTGACCGCGGTGAGGTGGGCGACCGGGGTGAGCGTCGTGTCGGCGACGATCTGCTCGGTCTCCTTGACCGTGCCCGCGCGGGTGGAGCCACCGGCACCGTAGGTGACGGAGACGAAGTCGGGGGCGACGGCCTCGACGCGGCGCAGCGCGTTCCACAGGTTCCGCTCGCCCTTGGGGGTTTTCGGCGCGGAGAACTCGAAGGAGTACGTCGCCTTGCCGGTGCCGAGCATGTCACGCACGGTGCGTGCGCGATCAGTCCTGGTGGAAGCAGATCCGAGGGCCATACCGGCAGGTTAGTCAGGGGGCGGCGGTCTCCCAACCGAACCGACGCCAATTGTCCGATTTGTCGACTTCTTGTCCACCCCTCGGACACCTGTCGGGACAACCGGTCCGATCGTTGATCGGACCATCGACGCGCCCGGGGGGCACGGCCTGTGCCTGACGCGGCCGCCACTCACACCTGACGCAGCCGCTTCGCGAACTCTCCCGCCGCCGCGCCGGGATCCGCCGCCTCGGTGATCGCCCGGACGACGACGACCCGGCGGGCGCCCGCCTCCAGGACCTCGTCGAGGTTGCCGAGGTCGATGCCGCCGATGGCGAACCAGGGGCGGTCGGTGACGAGGGAGGCCGTGTGACGGACCAGGCCGAGACCCGGGGCGTGGCGGCCGGGCTTGGTGGGGGTGGGCCAGCAGGGGCCGGTGCAGAAGTAGTCCACGCCGTCCTGGACGGCGGCGGCCGCGGCCTCGGACTCGGCGTGCGTGGAGCGGCCGATCAGGACCTCGTCGCCGAGGATCGCGCGGGCGGCGGGGACCGGGAGGTCGCCCTGGCCCAGGTGGAGTACGTCGGCGCCGATGGCGTGGGCGACGTCCGCCCGGTCGTTGACCGCGAGGAGCTTGCCGTGGCGGGCGCAGGCGTCCGCGAAGACCTGGAGGTGGTCCAGTTCCTCGGCGGCCTCCATGCCCTTGTCGCGCAGCTGCACGATGTCGACGCCGCCGGTCAGGACCGCGTCCAGGAAGTCGGCGAGGTCGCCCTGGCGCTTGCGGGCGTCCGTGCAGAGGTAGACGCGGGCGTCGGCGAGGCGGGTGCGGGCGGCGTTCTCGGGCATGCGTGTGTCCCCCGTGGTGCGGTGCGTACGGATGTCGTACGCACCCTACGGACGTGGTGCGGTGCGTACGGACCGCGGCGGCCGGGGTGGTCCGGGGCCGGCCGTGGTCCGTACGCCGGAGGGTCGGTCGAATCAGACGGCGAGCGCCTGGGCGCGGCGCTTCACCTCCGTGCCGCGATTCTCGCTCAGAGCCTGCGCGGGGGTGCCGGGCAGACTCGGGTCGGGGGTGAAGAGCCACTCGAGCATCTCTTCGTCGGAGAAGCCGTCGTCCCGCAGGAGCGTCAAGGTGCCGGTCAGGCCCTTGACGACCTTCTGCTCGTTCCCGTCGATGAAGGCGGCGGGGACGTGCAGCGCGCGGTTCTCACCACGGCGTACGGCGATCAGCTGGCCCTCCTTGACCAACTGCCGGACGCGGGTCACCTCGACGCCGAGCTGTTCGGCGATGTCGGGGAGGGTGAGCCAGGCGGGGACGAGAGCATCGATCTTTGCGTCAATCTCGGTCACGGGACAAGCCTGCCATCCCGGACTGACACTCGGTACCCGAGCGCCCCCCGGACCGCCGTCCGGGCGACGGAAACCGGGCGGTCATGCCGTGGCGTCCTTCAGGGGGCGGGACGGGTCGGCCAGGATGTCCGGGTTCATGGGCATGCCCGCCTCGATCAGGCGGCGGCCCTGGGCCAGGTCACGGGGACGCCCCACGGCCAGCAGGGCGACGAGGCGGCTCTCGCGGAGCCAGCACACCGTCCAGGCCGCGCCCGACGGGTCGCCCCGCCAGACGGTCGTATCGGCGGGGGCGTGATGGCCGACGTACTGGACGAAGCGGCCGAACTGCTCGGACCAGAAGTACGGGACCGGGTCGTACGCCACCGGGGCCTCGCCGATGATGTTCGCCGCGACCGTGCGCGGCGCCTGGAGGGCGTTGTCCCAGTGGTGGACGAGGAGGCGCTCCTCGTAGCGGCCCGACGGGAAGGAGGCGCAGTCGCCGACCGCGTAGACGTCCGGCACGGAGGTGCGCAGGTGGCTGTCGGCGACCACTTCGCGGTGGGCGCCGAGCTCGATGCCGGAGCCGGCCAGCCAGGCAGTGGCGGGGCGCGCGCCGATGCCGACGACCACGGCGCCCGCCGGCACCCGCGTGCCGTCGTCAAGGACCACCGCGCCGGGCTCGACGCGCTCCACGCGCGCGTGGGTGCGCAGCGACGCGCCGCTGTCCGTGTACCAGGCGGTCATCGGCGCGGCCACCTCCGCGGGCAGCGCGCCGGCCAGCGGCCGGTCGGCGGCCTCGACGACCGTGACCGCGCACCCGGCCTCACGTGCCGCCGTCGCGAACTCCGCACCGATCCAGCCCGCCCCGACGACCACGATGTCGTGCTGCTGGGCGAGCACGGGGCGCAGCCGCTCGGCGTCGTCCAGGGTCCGCAGCAGATGGACGCCGGGAACGCCCTCCGAGCCCGGCAGCTGGATCGGTTCCGCGCCGGTCGCGAGGACCAGGACGTCGTAGGGCACCGGTCCCGCCTCGGTGTCCAGCTCGTGGTCCGCGGGCCGCAGGCCCAGGGCCTCGCAGCCGAGCCGCAGTTCGATGTCCAGCGCCTCGAAGTCGATGTCGAAGGCGGAGCCCTCGGCCTTGCCGAGCAGCACCGCCTTGGACAGGGGTGGCCGGTCGTAGGGCTGGTGCGGCTCGGCGCCGATCAGCGTCACATCCCCGGTGAAGCCCTGTTCCCGCAGGGCGACCGCCGTCTGTACGCCGGCCATGCCCGCGCCCACGATGACGACCCGCCGTGCCGTACGCCCCTGCGCCCGCACCTGTGCCCGCGTCTGCTCGCTCACCTGATCACCATAGACAACTGACAATCTGTCAGTCAGGGGACGTGCGCAGTGACCTGTTCCACAACGCTCGTACCGCTCCCGTCCTGGGACTCCCACGCCCAGGTCTCCTCCAGGCGCAACCGTCCGTCGGGCAGCTCCACGACCACGGACACGCAGTGGCCCGACGAGGTGCTGCCGTCGTGTTTCAGCTGCACGTACCGGAAGTCGAGGCGGTCGCCCTCCCGCGTCCCCACGAGGTGACCGCGTACGACGTCCCCGCCCGCGTACTCGGCCCAGATCTCGCCGTCCTTCTCGTGGTAGGTGAACCGGGTGCGTGTACCGACCTGCCCGGGGGCCTGGTCGGCGACCGGGGCGAGGACCAGGCCGTCGAGCGTACGGGCCATGGACGGAGGCTCCCTTACTGAGACATACGGCAGCGGGCTAGGGTGGCCAACGTAAAGCACTCGCGGGAGCCCGGACGCACCGGGCTGAGAGGGAGGCTGGCGGCCTCCGACCGTACGAACCTGATCCGGGTCATGCCGGCGAAGGGAGGGGCTGGACGCCCATGTCGCCTACGCGTACACCTGCACGTTCCTCGGATGCGCCGTCATCGGACGCACGTGTGTCAGACGTCCTCGTCATCGGGGGCGGGATCATCGGTCTCGTGACCGCCTGGCGGGCCGCGCAGCGCGGGTTCACGGTCGCGGTCGTGGACCCCGAGCCGGGCGGCGGGGCGGCACGGGTGGCCGCCGGAATGCTCGCCGCCGTCACCGAGCTGCACTACGGCGAGCAGACCCTGCTGGGCCTGAACCTCGCCTCCGCACGCCGCTATCCCGACTTCGCCGCCGAAC
This sequence comes from Streptomyces sp. RLB3-17, assembly GCF_007113425.2. Classification (NCBI taxonomy): domain Bacteria; kingdom Bacillati; phylum Actinomycetota; class Actinomycetes; order Kitasatosporales; family Streptomycetaceae; genus Streptomyces; species Streptomyces sp. RLB3-17. The sequence continues at coordinate 3,556,710 of NZ_CP041610.2, forward strand.
TCACCGAGGCGAGCGGCCAGGACCTCGGCTACCGCCGGTGCGGCACTCTGGCCGTCGCCATGGACGCCGACGACCGGGCCCACCTGCGCGAACTGCACGCCTTGCAACACCGCTCGGGGCTCGAATCGGAGTGGCTCAGCGGCCGGGAGTGCCGCCGTCTGGAGCCCATGCTCGCGCCGGGCGTGCGCGGCGGGCTGCGGGTCGACGGCGACCACCAGATCGACCCGCGTCGGCTCGCGAAGGCCCTGGTCACGGCGTGCGAGCGGGCCGGAGTGGAGTTCCACCGGACATGGGCGGAGCGCCTGACCGTCGTACGGGACCGGGCCGCCGGGGTCGTCACGACGGGCGGCGAACAGCTGGCGGCGGGGCAGGTGGTGCTCGCCGCGGGGAGCCTCAGCGGAAAGCTCCCGGGCGTGCCCGCCGACGTACTGCCGCCCGTACGGCCCGTGAAGGGTCAGGTGCTGCGGCTGACCGTGCCGAAGCGGTACGCGCCGTTCCTAAGCCGGACCGTGCGGGCCGTGGTGCGCGGCAGCCAGGTCTATCTGGTGCCGCGGGAGAACGGTGAGCTCGTCGTGGGCGCCACCAGCGAGGAGCTGGGCTGGGACACGACGGTGACCGCGGGCGGGGTCTACGAGCTGCTGCGCGACGCCCACGAGCTGGTGCCCGGGATCACCGAGCTGCCGCTCACCGAGACGCGCGCGGGCCTGCGGCCCGGGTCGCCCGACAACGCGCCGCTGCTCGGCCCGACCGCGCTCGACGGGCTGCTGCTGGCCACCGGGCACTACCGCAACGGCGTCCTGCTCACGCCCGTCACCGGGGACGCCATGGCGCACGTCCTGACCACCGGCGAGCTCCCGGAAGAGGCCCGCCCCTTCGCCCCCGGGCGCTTCAGCACCGCACTCACGGAGCAGACCGTATGAACATCTTCGTCAACGGAGAGCGACGGCTCGTCGCCGCCGACACGGCCCTCGACACGCTCGTCGCCACCCTCACCGTCGCGCCCTCCGGCGTCGCCGCCGCGCTCAACGAAACCGTCGTCCCGCGCACGCGGTGGTCGTCCACGGCCCTCTCCGAGGGAGACCGCGTCGAAGTCCTCACCGCAGTCCAAGGAGGCTGAACCATGGCCGACGATCCGTTTGTCCTCGCAGGTACGTCCTTCTCGTCCCGGCTGATCATGGGTACGGGGGGTGCGCCCAGCCTCGACGTCCTGGAGCGGTCGCTCGTGGCGTCCGGCACGGAGCTGACGACGGTCGCGATGCGGCGGGTGAATCCCTCGGCGCACGGCTCGGTGCTGTCCGTGCTCGACAAGCTGGGCATCCGGGTGCTGCCGAACACGGCGGGGTGTTTCACCGCGGGCGAGGCCGTGCTGACCGCGCGGCTCGCGCGGGAAGCGCTCGGTACGGAGCTGATCAAGCTGGAGGTCATCGCCGACGAGCGGACCCTGCTGCCGGATCCGATCGAGTTGCTGGACGCCGCCGAGACGCTGGTCGACGACGGGTTCACCGTGCTGCCGTACACCAACGACGATCCTGTGCTCGCGCGGAAGCTGGAGGACGTGGGGTGCGCGGCGGTCATGCCGCTCGGGTCGCCCATCGGGTCCGGTCTCGGCATCCGCAACCCGCACAACTTCCAGCTGATCGTGGAGCACGCGCGTGTGCCGGTGATTCTGGACGCGGGGGCCGGTACGGCGTCGGATGCGGCGTTCGCGATGGAGCTGGGGTGTGCGGGCGTCATGCTGGCGTCGGCCGTGACCCGGGCGCAGGAGCCGGTGCTGATGGCCGAGGGCATGAAGCACGCGGTGGAAGCCGGGCGGCTCGCCTGGCGTGCGGGGCGGATTCCTCGGCGGCACTTCGCCTCCGCGTCGTCTCCTGCGGAGGGGCTGGCGCGGTTGGACCCTGAGCGTCCTGCTTTCTAGGCGCCCGGCGCCGGTGTGTTGTTTCTCCCGCCCGCGCTCCGTCCGTTTCCAGTCGGCTGGAAAGTGGGGGTCGCCTGTGGGGGCGGGGCGCCGTTGGCGGCTGGGGGGGTGGCGGGGCAGGCTGCCTTACCTTCCCTGTGCACGACATGTGGACCGGATCGATCTGGCGTGCGAGATCCGTCACAGGTCGGCTGCAGTCCCGCTCCGGAATTGGCCGGAAGGGTGGGGGTGACAGTGGCGGCTCGTAGACTCGCCTGCGTGGATACGACCCTTCAGGACCCGCTTGTCGGGCAAGTGCTCGACGGCCGCTACCGCGTCGACGCACGGATCGCGGTCGGCGGGATGGCCACGGTCTACCGGGCCCTGGACACCCGCCTCGACCGCGTGCTCGCGCTCAAGGTGATGCACCCGACGCTGGCCGCCGACGGCTCGTTCGTCGAGCGGTTCATCCGGGAGGCCAAGTCGGTGGCCCGGCTCGCGCACCCCAACGTGGTGCAGGTCTTCGACCAGGGCGCGGACGGGTCGTACGTCTACCTGGCCATGGAGTACGTCGCCGGCTGCACCCTGCGTGACGTGCTGCGCGAGCGGGGGGCGCTGCAACCGCGGGCCGCCCTGGACGTCCTGGAGCCGGTGCTCGCCGCGCTCGGCGCCGCGCACCGCGCCGGGTTCGTGCACCGCGACATGAAGCCGGAGAACGTCCTGATAGGGGACGACGGGCGGGTCAAGGTGGCCGACTTCGGCCTCGTCCGGGCCGTGGACACCGTCACGAACACGACAGGGTCCGTCCTCGGCACCGTGTCGTACCTCGCCCCCGAACAGATCGAGCACGGCACCGCGGACACCCGCGTCGACGTCTACGCCTGCGGGGTCGTCCTCTACGAGATGCTCACCGGCGGCAAGCCGCATTCCGGGGACTCCCCCGCCCAGGTGCTCTACCAGCACCTGCACGCGGATGTGCCGCCGCCCTCGGCCGCCGTGCCCGGAATGCCGTACGCCCTGGACGAGCTGGTCGCCGCGGCGACCGCCCGCAACCCCGAGGTGCGCCCGCACGACGCGGTGGCGCTGCTCGGCCAGGTCCTCCAGGCGCGGGCCGGTCTCACCGCCGAGCAGCTCGACGCCATACCCCCGCAGGCGCTCGCCGTGGGACACGACAACGCGGGCGACCGTACGAGCGTGATCCCGCGCTCGCTGTCCGTGCCCCGCCTGCTGCCGGTGAACGAGGGCCACGAGGACGGCGGCGACGCCGGCGACCCGGTGAACCGGACCAGTCGGTTCGAGCAGACCAGCCGGTTCGAGTCCGGACCGCCCGCTCCCCCGCGGCGCGGCTCACGGCCCCGGCGCGGCATGTTCGCGATCATCGCCGCGGTCGTGCTGGTGCTCGGGCTCGGCGCGGGCGTCTGGTACATCAATTCCGGCCAGTTCACCAAGGTCCCGCTGCTGCTGGCGAAGACCGAGGCGCAGGCCAGGACGCGGATCGAGCACGCCGGTCTCGACGTCGGGCAGATCAAGCACGCCTACAGCGACACCGTGAAGCGCGGCACTGTGATCAGCAGCGACCCGGCGCCCGGCGCCCGCATCCGGGACAACGACTCCGTCACACTGACCATCTCCAACGGGCCGGAGACGGTGAAGGTGCCCGACCTGACGGGACTCGCGCTGTTCAAGGCGCGGGAGGTCCTGAAGGGGGACGGGCTCGCCGCGGGCATGGTCACCCGGGAGTTCAGCCAGGACGTTCCCAAGGGCTTCGTGATCAGTTCGGATCCGGGCGCGGGCACGGAGCGGCACGCCGGTTCGGCCATCGCCCTCACCGTCAGCAAGGGCAGCCCGGTGGAGGTCGCGGACGTCACGGGCGCGTCCGTCGCTGACGCCACCTCGGAGCTGGAGCAGGCGGGCCTGAAGGTGAAGATCGCCACCCAGCAGGTCAACTCGGAGTTCGACCAGGGCCAGATCGCCCAGCAGTCGCCGAAGGCGGGCAGCCAGGTCGCCGGGGGCGACACCGTCACGCTGACCGTCTCCAAGGGCCCCGAGATGGTCTCGGTGCCGGACGTGGTGGGCGCCACCGTGGACGACGCGAAGAAGACGCTGGAGGACGCCGGCTTCCAGGTCAACGAGGACCGCGGGCTGCTCGGGCTCTTCGGGGACCACGTCAAGAGCCAGTCGGTGGAGGGCGGCAAGACCGCGCCCAAGGGGTCGACGATCTCCATCGTGATCCGCTGAACCACAGCGGCGCTGAGGCCACGGCGTTGCCGTGGCCTCGACAATGCCGAGGCCACGGCGACTCTCAGATCCACGGCAGTGAGGTCCGCCGACGGGCCGTCCGGGAGCGCGTGACACCCTGAAGGGCGTGACCAGCAAGCAGCTCCGCAACCCCGTCGGCGGCCATGTCCCCGTGGCCGGCGGCCTCAGCTCCGTCGGCCTGACCTACGCGCGCGAGATGGGCGCCGAGACCGTCCAGGTCTTCGTCGCCAACCCGCGCGGCTGGGCGACGCCCGTCGGCAGTCCCCGCCAGGACGAGGAGTTCCGGGCGGCCTGCGCCGCCGAGTCGATACCCGCGTACGTCCACGCCCCCTATCTGATCAACTTCGGCTCGCACACCGAGGCGACGGTCGAGAAGTCCGTGGAGTCGCTGCGGCACTCGCTGCGGCGGGGCCGGGAGATCGGGGCGCTCGGCGTGGTCGTGCACACGGGGAGCGCCACGGGAGGCCGGGAGCGGTCCGTCGCCCTGAGGCAGGTACGTGAGCATCTGCTGCCCCTGCTGGACGAGCTGACGCATGACGACGACCCGTATCTGCTTCTGGAGTCGACCGCGGGCCAGGGCGCCTCGCTCTGCTCGCGCACCTGGGACTTCGGGCCGTACTTCGAGGCGCTGGACGCCCATCCGAAGCTGGGCGTGTGCCTCGACACCTGCCACATCTACGCGGCGGGGCACGACCTGACCGGCCCGAGCGGCATGCACCAGACGCTCGACCTGCTGGTGGACACGGTCGGCGCGGGCCGGCTCAAGCTGATCCACGCCAACGACTCCAAGGACGTGGTCGGCGCCCACAAGGACCGCCACGAGAACATCGGCTCCGGTCACATCGGCGAGGACCCGTTCCGCGCGCTGATGACCCACCCCGCCACCGAGGGCGTGCCCCTGATCATCGAGACGCCGGGCGGGAAGGAGGGGCACGCGGCGGACGTGGAGCGCCTGAAGAAACTCAGGGACGGCTGACGCCGCCGGAGAAGGCGGGCCGGGTCAGAGCTCGGGGCCGTCCCCGGGCTCCTCCTGGTAGGAGTAGCGCTGTTCGCGCCAGGGGTCGCCGATGTTGTGGTAGCCGCGCTCCTCCCAGAAGCCGCGGCGGTCGGCCGTCATGTACTCGACGCCGCGCACCCACTTGGGGCCCTTCCAGGCGTAGAGGTGGGGGACGACGAGGCGGAGCGGGAAGCCGTGCTCGGCGGTGAGGAGTTCGCCGTCCTTGTGGGTGGCGAAGATCGTGCGGTCGGAGGCGAAGTCGTCGAGGCGCAGATTCGAGCTGAAGCCGTACTCCGCCCAGACCATGACATGGGTGACGGCGGGCGCGGGCGGGGCGATCTCCAGGATCGTGCGCGCCGGGATACCGCCCCATTCGGCCCCGATCATGCTGAACTTCGTGACGCAGTGCAGATCGGCCACGACCGAGGTGTACGGCAGGGCCGTGAACTCCTCGTGGGTCCAGCAGTGCTTCTCACCGTCGGCGGTGGCGCCGAAGACCCTGAACTCCCAGCGTTCGGGACGGAACTTGGGTACGGGACCGTAGTGCGTGACCGGCCAGCCGCGCTGCAGTCGCTGCCCCGGCGGAAGCTCCGACTGTGCCGCTTCTCCCGTTCCACGTCCCACCGGCTGACCCATGACTCCATCCTGACAGACCCGGGACAGTGCACATGACCAGCCCAGTACGGAATCGGGCAACTCGTACTAAGCGTGCACTTACTGGACGGCCCGGGACGCCGATGCGAGGATGCGGCGCAATCTGCCCAGTCCCTCGCTTGGAAGGAGCCTCTGCGATGCAGGGCGACCCCGAGGTCATCGAATTCCTCAACGAGCAGCTGACCGGTGAGCTGACCGCGATCAACCAGTACTTCCTGCACGCGAAGATGCAGGAGAACTTCGGCTGGACGAAGCTCGCGAAGTACACGCGCCACGAGTCCTTCGACGAGATGAAGCACGCGGAGGTGCTCACCGACCGGATCCTCTTCCTGGAGGGCCTGCCGAACTACCAGCGGCTCTTCCACGTCCGGGTGGGCCAGACCGTCACCGAGATGTTCCAGGCCGACCGGCAGGTGGAGGTCGAGGCGATCGACCGCCTCAAGCGCGGGATCGAGGTGATGCGCAACAAGGGCGACATCACGTCCGCGAACATCTTCGAGTCGATCCTCGAGGACGAGGAGCACCACATCGACTACCTGGACACCCAGCTGGAGCTCGTGGAGAAGCTCGGTGAGGCGCTCTACATCGCGCAGGTGATCGAGCAGCCGGAAAGCTAGGCGGCTTCTTCCAGGCCCTGCGCCGGGGACAGCTCGGCCAGTACCGGCTTGCCCTTCTCGGCCAGCTCACGGCGGGGGCAGGCGCCACGGCCGAGGATCGCCTGGATGCTGCGGACGCAGGAGCCGCAGTCCGTGCCCGCCTTGGAGGCGGAGGCTATCTGGCGGGGCGTGCAGGCGCCGTTCTTCGCGTGCTGCTTGACCTGCTGTTCGGTGACCCCGAAGCAGCTGCATACGTACACGCGGTTCACCTCCCGGCGGGATTGATGTCTGGCGCCGTCCCGTTAATCGGTGAGGCTAACCTAACCTTACCCATCACTCAGGAACCGCAAAAGTGGGAGGGGGCGCGGATCGTATGTGATCCGCGCCCCACTTCACTCAGGTGTAACAGGCGAACCCGTCACTGGTCCCTGTACATCTCCGCGACCAGGAAGGCCAGGTCGAGGGACTGGCTGCGGTTCAGACGCGGGTCGCAGGCCGTCTCGTAGCGCTGGTGGAGGTCGTCGACGAAGATCTCGTCGCCGCCGCCCACGCACTCGGTGACGTCGTCACCGGTGAGCTCGACGTGGATGCCGCCCGGGTGCGTGCCCAGACCCTTGTGGACCTCGAAGAAGCCCTTGACCTCGTCGAGCACGTCGTCGAAGCGGCGGGTCTTGTGGCCGGAGGCCGCCTCGAAGGTGTTGCCGTGCATCGGGTCGGTCACCCAGGCCACCACCGCGCCCGAGGCCGTGACCTTCTCCACCAGCTCGGGGAGCTTGTCGCGGACCTTGTCGGCGCCCATCCGCACGATGAAGGTCAGCCGGCCGGGCTCGCGGTCCGGGTCGAGGCGGTCGATGTACTGGAGTGCCTCCTCGGCCGTCGTCGTCGGGCCGAGCTTGATGCCGATCGGGTTGCGGATCCGCGAGGCGAACTCGATGTGCGCGCCGTCCAGCTGCCGGGTGCGCTCGCCGATCCACACCATGTGGCCCGAGACGTCGTACAGCTGACCCGTACGCGAGTCGACCCTGGTCAGCGCCGCTTCGTAGTCGAGGAGCAGCGCCTCGTGGGAGGCGTAGAACTCGACGGTCTTGAACTCCTCCGGGTCGGTCCCGCAGGCCCGCATGAAGTTCATCGCGTTGTCGATCTCCCGCGCCAGCTGCTCGTAGCGCTGCCCGGACGGGGAGGACTTCACGAAGTCCTGGTTCCAGGCGTGCACCTGGCGCAGGTCGGCGTAGCCGCCGGTGGTGAAGGCGCGCACCAGGTTGAGCGTGGAGGCGGAGGCGTTGTACATCCGCTTCAGACGCTCGGGGTCCGGGATGCGGGCCTTCTCGTCGAAGTCGAAGCCGTTGACCGAGTCACCGCGGTACGTCGGCAGGGTCACGCCATCGCGGGTCTCGGTCCCCTTGGAGCGCGGCTTGGAGTACTGGCCGGCGATGCGGCCGACCTTCACGACCGGCACCGAGGCGGCGTACGTGAGCACGGCGCCCATCTGGAGCAGGGTCTTGAGCTTGTTGCGGATGTGGTCGGCCGACACCGCGTCGAAGGCCTCGGCGCAGTCGCCACCCTGGAGAAGGAACGCCTCTCCCTTGGCGACGGACGCCATCCGGGCGCGCAGCTGGTCGCACTCGCCCGCGAAGACGAGCGGCGGATACGACTCGAGGTCCGCGATCACATCGCGCAGAGCCTCGGCATCGGGGTACTCGGGCTGCTGCGCCGCGGGCAGGTCTCGCCAGGTGTTGCCAGCGCTTGCGCTGGGCTTAGCGTTCACGGTCACCCTGACAACATTACGGGGTCGTGTCGGGCGTCCATCCCCATGCCCATCAATTGAGACGGACCGCGCTCGATCGGGACGCGCTCCGGGCGGCCGCACGGCAGGCCCCGCGGCCGCCCGGAGCGGGCGGGTGGCCAGGCGCTACCCCACGTCGAGCTTGTCGCGGTCGATGGAGATCGTCACGCCGCCGTGCGTCTCGGTCGTGTCGCCCACGTACTGGTGGATGCGCTGGTGGTCGGCCCACAGGTTCGCGGGGATCGTCGGGTCGGTGGTCGTCGACTTGCCGTTCCAGCGGGCGAAGTGGAGCACGTCGGGCAGCGTGACGCGGCTCTTGTTGGCGACCAGGTCGGTGACCAGGGACGAGGTGTTGCCGTAGACGCCGGAGCGGTAGCCCAGTGCGTGCAGGCGCTTGGTGTAGGCGTCGAGGTACGACAGCACCCGGCTGGTGACGGTGGAGCCGGGGGTGTAGTTCTCCAGGTCGTCGTAGATCACCGTGCCCTTGGGGAAGCCCAGCGTGGTGGCCTGCTCGACGGCGTCGTCGGCGGCCTCGGTGCCCTGCGGCGCGGGGTCGGTGATCGCCTCGCAGCCGCCTTTGCAGCTGCCGCCGTCGGAGGTGGGCTGGCGGCCGACGTACAGCGGGAAGAACCGCCAGCCGTTCGCGTACTGCGTCCGCAGCCAGCCGGCGGTGAGTCTGCTCTGGGCGCAGGCGCGGTTGACCCCGCCGATGTAGACGCCGACGGCCCCGTAGTCGGAGTCGTCCCGCCAGGCGTCCATCGCCGTCTGGCCCGGCGCGGTGCAGGCGTCGAAGCCCTCGCCGCGGAAGGACGTCGCGTCGGCGGGCAGCGGTGCCGCGGCGGGCGCGCCCGCGGTCACGTCGGTCCCCGCGGCGGCGTTCGGCAGACCGGCGTCGCGCAGGATGTCCTGGATCCTCGTACGGTCCTTCGCGTACGCGGCGGTCACGGCGATCCGGTCGGCGGTGACCCGGAACGTGCGGGCCGTGCGGTTCTCGCTGGCGGTGCGGCCCTTGACGACGGACGGCTGGATCAGGAACGCCTCGGTACGTCCCCTCGCCGCCGCCGGACACTGCTGCTGGTCGCCGGGCGTTCCGAGGTACACGGCGTGCCGGTCGAACCGGACACAGACATCCGGATGTTTCTCCAGGTCCACGATCGGCCAGGAGGCGGGGACGGTGAACTCGTGGCCGCGGTAGGTGACCTTGACGGTGTCGTCGGTCCCGGCGGCGCGTGCGGCGCCGAGCGGGGCGGCGGCGAGGGCCGTGGCGGCGGCGCACACGGCGAGCGTTCGGACGCCGCCGCGGCGGGGCCGGGGTGAACGGGCTGCGTACATGGTTGTCTCCTCGGTCGGGCTTCCTGGGCCATGCCATCCATGGCCGGTGACCGAGCAGTAGGAACGCAGGGCGCGGACGGTTCACGCTGTTGCCCGCCCCCTGACGTCGGGTAAGGTGCGGCGCATGTTCGCGCACTCGACCCAGAACTGGTGGTGGACCGCTCATCCGGCGGCCCACTGACTGCGCGTACGCAAGACTTCGCGAAGGCCGCCCGAGGGGCGGCCTTCGGTGTTTGCGGACACGGGTCGTTCCTCTCCGAGTTTTCGGGAATCCGAGAATCCGAGTGAAGGAACAGGACCGATGCACCTGCTCGACCTGCTGGACGATCCCCGTCCGTTCGCCCTGCTGCGGCGCCGCACCCCCGGTCACGATCACGACACCGTCGAGCTGCTGCTCGGACCGGTCAGCACCTGTGACCGCCTCGCCGACCTCCCCGACGAGGGACTCGCGCTCGTCCCCTTCCGCCAGATCAGGGAGCGCGGCTTCGACGTCCGCGACGACGGCACGCCGCTCACGGTGCTGACCCCCGAGGAGACGCACGTCCTGCCGCTGGAGCGGGCGCTGGCGGAGCTGCCGACGCACGGGGTGCGTGTCACGGGCGGGGGCTTCGACGTCGACGACGAGGAGTACGCCGGGATCGTCGGACGCGTGCTGGAGGAGGAGATCGGGCGCGGCGAGGGCGCGAACTTCGTGATCCGGCGTACGTACGAGGGCGCGATCCCGGGATTCGGGCGGGCCGACGCGCTGGCCCTGTTCCGGCGGCTACTGGTCGGCGAGCGGGGCGCGTACTGGACGTTCGTCGTGCACACCGGGGAGCGCACGCTGGTGGGCGCGAGCCCCGAGGTGCACGTGCGGATGTCGGGCGGGACCGTCGTGATGAACCCGATCAGCGGCACGTACCGCTATCCGGCCGAGGGGCCCTCCGCGGACGACCTGCTCGGCTTCCTCGCCGACGGCAAGGAGATCGAGGAGCTCTCGATGGTCGTCGACGAGGAGCTCAAGATGATGTGCACGGTCGGAGACATGGGCGGCGTGGTGATCGGCCCGCGGCTCAAGGAGATGGCCCACCTCGCGCACACCGAGTACGAGCTGCGGGGCCGGTCCTCGCTGGATGTGCGCGAGGTCCTGAAGGAGACCATGTTCGCGGCGACCGTCACGGGGTCGCCGGTGCAGAACGCGTGCCGGGTGATCGAGCGGCACGAGGTCGGCGGGCGGGGCTACTACGCGGGGGCGCTGGCCCTCATCGGCCGCGATGCGGGCGGTGCCCAGACCCTCGACTCGCCCATCCTCATCCGGACCGCCGACATCGACGCGGACGGACGGCTGCGGGTGCCGGTCGGCGCCACCCTGGTCCGGGGATCGGATCCGGCGGGCGAGGTCGCCGAGACGCACGCGAAGGCGGCGGGGGTACTGGCGGCGCTGGGGGTCGTGGAGGCCGGGGCCCGCGTGAAGGGCGTACGGCCGAGGCTGGCCGACGATCCGCGGGTGCGGGCGGCGCTGGACGGGCGGCGGGCCTCGCTCGCGCCGTTCTGGCTGCGGATGCAGGAGCAGGCACGTGAGTTGGAGGGCCATGCGCTGGTCGTGGACGCCGAGGACACCTTCACGGCGATGCTCGCGCATGTGCTGCGGTCCTCGGGGCTGGAGGTGACCGTGCGGCGCTACGACGAGCCGGGGCTGCGGGAGGCGGTGCGGGCGCACGAGGGGCCGTTGGTCCTGGGCCCCGGCCCGGGCGACCCCTCGGACCTGGACGATCCCAAGATGCGGTTCCTGCGGGAGCTCACCGCCGAGGTGATCGGGGGGCACGGGCACGGCGTGCTCGGCGTCTGTCTCGGGCACGAGCTGATCGCGGCGGAACTGGGCCTGGAGATCGTACGCAAGGAGGTCCCGTACCAGGGCGCGCAGACGGGGATCGATCTCTTCGGGCGGGCCGAGACCGTCGGTTTCTACAACAGCTTCGTGGCGCACTGCGACGAGGAGACGGCGGCCGAGCTGTCGGCCCACGGCATCGAGGTCAGCCGCACCGAGAGCGGTGAGGTGCACGCGCTGCGCGGGCCGGGGTTCGCGGGTGTGCAGTTCCACCCGGAGTCGGTGCTGACGCTGAACGGGACGGCCGTCGTGCGGGAGTTGGTCGGCCGGCTGCGGGGCGCCGGCACGCTGTCGGAGCGGCGGCCCTCCGTGTAGTCGGCAGCCGTGGTCGAGACGCCGGCCGCACGGGTGTCGGGAGGCCCGTGCGGCCGACGGGATCGCGGGGAGGGGGCGCGTCAGCCGAAGAAGACCCCGACCTCCTCGTACAGCTTCGGGTCGACCGTCTTCAGCTTGGCCGTGGCCTCCGCGATCGGGACCCGGACGATGTCCGTGCCGCGCAGGGCGACCATCTTGCCGAAGTCGCCGTCGCGGACGGCCTCGATGGCGTGCAGCCCGAAGCGGGTGGCGAGCCAGCGGTCGAAGGCACTGGGGGTGCCGCCGCGCTGGATGTGCCCGAGGACCGTGGTGCGGGCCTCCTTGCCGGTGCGCTTCTCGATCTCCTTGGCCAGCCACTCGCCGACCCCGGAGAGGCGTACATGGCCGAAGGAGTCGAGGGACTCGTCCTTCAGGACCATCTGGCCGTCCTTGGGCATCGCGCCCTCGGCGATGACCACGATCGGCGCGTACGAGGCCTTGAAGCGCGAGGTCACGTAGGCGCACACCTGGTCGACGTCGAAGCGCTGTTCGGGGATGAGGATGACGTTGGCGCCGCCGGCCAGGCCCGAGTGGATGGCGATCCAGCCCGCGTGACGGCCCATCACCTCGCAGACGAGGACGCGCATGTGCGACTCGGCGGTGGTGTGCAGGCGGTCGATCGCCTCGGTGGCGATGCCGACGGCGGTGTCGAAGCCGAAGGTGTAGTCGGTGGCGGACAGGTCGTTGTCGATGGTCTTCGGTACGCCGACGACGGGCACGCCGTACTCGTCGGTGAGGCGCGCGGCGACGCCGAGCGTGTCCTCGCCGCCGATCGCGATGAGCGCCTCGACCTCCTGCTTGGCGAGGTTCTCCTTGATGCGGCGGATGCCGCTCTCCTGCTTGAGCGGGTTCGTCCGCGAGGAGCCGAGGATGGTGCCGCCGCGCGGCAGGATGCCGCGCACGGCGGGGATGTCCAACCGGACGGTGTCGTTCTCGAGAGGTCCGCGCCAGCCGTCCCGGAAGCCGACGAAGTCGTATCCGTACTCCTGTACGCCCTTGCGGACGATGCCCCGGATGACGGCGTTGAGTCCGGGGCAGTCGCCGCCTCCGGTCAGTACTCCGACCCGCATGGAAAAGTCCCTTCGCCGCGATTGCCTGAGGGGACTCACGCTAATAGTGATCCAGGTCACTTCGGCATGGGGCGGAAGGGCAATTCCGGTGAAATGTGCGGGTGTTGATCACTCGCCTTCACTCGATGGTGGGTCAATCAGGGTTTACGCCGCCCACTCGTCGGGGTCTACGCCTCGTCGAGACCGCGCTCTATGGCATAGCGCACCAGCTCGACCCGGTTGTGGAGTTGGAGCTTGCCGAGGGTGTTCTGCACATGGTTCTGGACCGTGCGGTGGGAGATGACCAGGCGCTCGGCGATCTGCTTGTAGCTCAGGCCCTTGGCCACCAGGCGCAACACCTCGGTCTCGCGGTCGGTGAGCTGCGGGGCCTTGGGCTCGTCGGCGCCCGCGGCGGGGGCGGGCTCGGAAGCCAGTCGGCGGTACTCGCCGAGGACCAGGCCCGCGAGGCCCGGCGTGAACACCGGGTCGCCGACGGCCGTACGGCGCACCGCGTCGATCAGCTCCTCCGTGGACGCCGACTTCAGCAGATAGCCGGTGGCGCCGGACTTCACCGCCTCCAGGACGTCCGCGTGCTCGCCGCTGGCCGACAGGACGAGGACGCGCAGCGCCGGGTTGCCGCCGACCAGTTCCTTGCAGACCTGGACGCCGGGCTTGGCGGGCAGATTCAGGTCGAGCACCAGGACGTCGGGCGCGGCGGCCCGGGCACGGCGCACCGCCTGCTCGCCGTCGCCCGCGGTGGCGACCACGGCGAAACCGGACGCGTCCAGGTCGCGGGCGACCGCGTCGCGCCACATGGGGTGGTCGTCCACCACCATGACCTTGATCGGACCCTGCCCCGCCACGCCGGTGACCTCCGTCATCGCTGCTCCGCCTTCCCCCGTGAAACCCTGGAAACCTTCGGTACCTTCAGCTCGACCTCCGTGCCCTGGCCGGGCACCGAGATCAGTTCGGCCGCGCCGCCGAGGTCGCGCAGCCGGCCCCGGATCGACAGGGCCACACCGAGCCGCCCCTCCCCCTCGGCCTGGGCGAGCCGCCCCGCCGGGATGCCCGGGCCCTCGTCGCGTACGGTCACGATCACCTCGTCCGGCTCGTCCTCGACGAGGATCCAGGCCCGGGCGTCCTCTCCGACGTGCTTCCGGACATTGTCCAGGGCGGCGCCGACGGCGGCGGCCAACTCCCGGGCCGCGGCCGGGGGAAGAGGAACCGGGGCGCCCGGCTCGGAGAAGGTCACGCGCGCACTCGCGTACGGGGCGAGCAGGGCGCGCAGGTCGACAGGGCCCCGGGAGTCCTGGTCCTCGTCCGGTTCCTCGACGGCCCGTACGACCGCGCCGAGCGCGGCGTCCTCGGACACCCGCGAGACGGGCACCAGGCCGCCCGAGACCAGGCTGCGCAGCGCGACCTCCTGCTCGCCGGCCATCCGGCCCAGCTCCGCGGCCTCGCCGCCGAGCGCGGAGGCCCGTCGCTGCACCATGGCGAGGACTTGCAGGACGCCGTCGTGGATGTCACGGGCGAGACGCTCGCGCTCGCGGGTCGCGGCCTCGATCTCCAGTGCGCGGGCGAGGGTGAGCTCGGAGGCGCGGGCGACCTCGACGACGTATCCGATGGCGATGGAGGCGACCCAGACCAGGATCACGTTGTGGACCGTGTCGCGGGTGGGGGCGCCGCGCTCGACGAGGTTGGCGGCCGCCACGAGCGTCGAGGCGAAGGCCGCCCAGCGCCAGCCGCCCTTGATGGCGAAGGCCAGGACGGAGCCCGCGGTCCATATCGACGGGAGTGTGGGGCCGCCGGTCACCACGCGGTGGTGGGTGTCCGCGACGGGCGTGAGCATGATGCCGGTGAGCGCGACGGTCAGGTCGACGGCGAGGAAGCGCTTGGTGCAGCTCGCCGCGTTCGCCACCCTGGGCAGGGTGGCGAGCGTCCAGACGAACAGGACCGCGTAGTACCCGATGGCCACCCAGGGATGGGCGAACTTGCGGAACGCGGTGGCGAAGAGCCCGATCGCGTACAGCATCGTCAGCACGCGGTAGGCGGTGAGCGCACGCCACAGCGGCTGCTCGACCGACATCCTCATGACTCTCTCGCGCTTGGCCATGTCCCCCACCCCCACCGTCCCCCGACGCAAGCGTCTAGGTGCCGGCCCGTCCTTCTTCGGTTTCGGCTTCGGCCGCCTTCGCGGCCTCCTTCTGCGCCTGTTCGGCTTCCTTGAGCGCCTGCTTCTCGGCCTTCGCCGCGTCCGCGATCTGCCGCTTGGCGGCCGTCGCGTAGATGTCGACGTACTCCTGGCCGGAGAGCTTCATGATCTCGTACATGACCTCGTCGGTCACCGCGCGCAGCACGAAGCGGTCGTGCTCCATGCCGTTGTAGCGGCTGAAGTCGAGCGGCTTGCCGATGCGGATGCCCGGGCGCATCAGCTTGGGCATCACCTTGCCCGGCGGCTGGATCTTCTCGGTGTCGATCATGGCGACCGGGATGACCGGGGCGCCGGTGGCGAGCGCCACGCGCGCGAGGCCGCCCGGCTTGCCGCGGTACAACCGCCCGTCGGGCGAGCGCGTGCCCTCCGGGTAGATGCCGAACAGCTCACCGCGCTCGATGACGTCGATGCCGCTCTTGACCGCCGCCTCGCCCGCGCCACGCGCGCCTGAGCGGTCCACCGGGAGCTGGCCGACACCCTTGAAGAAGGCGGCGGTCATCCGGCCCTTGACGCCGGGCGTCGTGAAGTACTCGGCCTTCGCGATGAAGGTCACCTTGCGGTCGAGGACCGCGGGCAGGAAGAACGAGTCCGAGAACGAGAGATGATTGCTGGCCAGGATGGCGGGGCCCTCGGCGGGAATGTTCTCGAGGCCTTCCACCCAGGGTCTGAAGGCAAGCTTCAGCGGCCCTCCGATGGAAAACTTCATGGCGCCGTAGATCAACCGAATGCCTCCTGTGTCGTCGGTCAGACCTTATCCCGGAGCACTGTCAAAGGCCTCGACGACCCTGGTCGGTGTCAGTGCCGTCGCGTACGGTGAAGTACGCCTCGCATTCCGCCCGTCTGATGAACAGGAGACCGAAGTGCCGGTCCTTCCTGGAGCCGAGCCGTTCCGCCACGAGGGCGGAGAGGTCGGTGTCCTTCTCTGTCACGGCTTCACCGGTTCCCCGCAGTCGCTGCGCCCCTGGGCGGAGTATCTCGCCGAGCGCGGTCTGACCGTCGCGCTGCCCCTGCTGCCCGGGCACGGCACGCGCTGGGAGGACATGCAGCTCACGGGCTGGCAGGACTGGTACGCGGAGGTGGACCGCGAGCTGCGTGCCCTGCGGGAGCGCTGCGCCCAGGTGTTCGTCTTCGGCCTGTCCATGGGCGCAGCGCTGACCCTGCGGCTCGCCGCGAAGCACGGGGACGAGGTGAGCGGCATCGTCGTCGTCAATCCGGCGAACAAGGTGCACGGGGCGGCGGCCCACGCCCTCCCGGTGCTCCGCCACCTCGTCCGGACGGTGAGCGGCATCACCAGCGACATCGCCAAGGAGGGCGTCGCGGAGGTGGGCTACGACCGGGTGCCCCTGCACGCCGCCCACTCCATGCGGAACTTCTACCGGATGGTCGACGGTGAACTGCCCCAGGTCACCCAGCCGATGCTGCTGCTGCACAGCCCTCAGGACCATGTGGTGCCGCCCGTCGACTCGGCCCGGATCCTGAGCCGGGTGTCGTCCACCGACGTGACGGAGATCCTGCTGGAACAGAGCTACCACGTGGCGACGTTGGACCATGACGCGGACCGGATCTTCGAGGAGAGCTACGCGTTCATCGCCCGGCTCGCGCCCGGTGTCGGCAAGCGGTCCGACACGGGCCAGGTGGGTCAGCAGGAAGGGACGGCCACTGGTGGCTGAGCACGACGCGGAGCGCGGCGAGCCCGACGAGAAGGGCGTACCCGTCGGCGAGCCTCTCGGTGACGAGCAGGGGGTGCCGTTCGACGAGGACGCCGCGTGGCAGGCGATCGTGGCGGGGTACGGCGAGGAACCGCCGGATCCGCCCGGCGCGAAGCCGTTCAAGTCGATCGAGGACCTGGCGCTCCTCGACCCGGTGACGAACGACGCCCCGGGCGGCGGGGACACACCCGAGAGGCCCGAGAAGGGCAAGAAGAACGGGACCGGCGGGACCGTCGGGACGAGCGAGAAGGACGGGACCGGCGACGAGGCCGGGAAGCCGCCCGCCGCAGCGAGGCCCCTCGGCGGCTCCGTCTCCTTCGCGCCCGGCGTCGGCGGTCCGCGCGACTACCAGGCGCCCGAGCCCTCCGAGGACGACTTCGACGGGGACGACGAGGGCCACTTCGTCCCGCCGGAGCCGCCTCCGCTGCCCACCGCGGACACCACGGCCAAGTTCGCCTGGCTCGCCGTCGTCGGTGGCCCGATCGTGCTTCTGCTGGCCGTCCTGCTCGGCTGGGACATGACGTGGTGGCTCGCCACGGTCGGCATCGGCGGCTTCCTGGGCGGCTTCGCCACCCTCGTGGCGCGCATGAAGCCCGACGACGAGGACGAGGACGATCCCGGGCGGGGCGCGGTGGTCTGACGCGGCCGGTTACGCGGCGGGCACTCTGAGGGCGGCCAGCACGGGCAGATGGTCCGTGGCCGCCCTCAGGTCTGTCTCCGTGACCCCGGGGTGGCCGTACGGGACCCCGCAGCCGAGGACCTCGATGCCGCGGGTGGCGAAGATCGCGTCGATGCGCTGGTGGGGGTCGGTGGGCGTCGAGGTGTACTCCGTGCCCCAGGGTGCGGTGGCCCAGCAGTCCTGGAGGTCGGCGGCGAGGCGGGTGAAGGTGGGGCCGTCGGGGCGTTCGTTCAGGTCGCCGCCGGCGAGGGCGTGCGGGGTGCCGAGGGCTGCGAGGCGGTCGAGGAGCAGGCCGCTCTGCGTGTACCGCTCGTCCTTCTGGAGCGAGAGGTGGCAGCTCACCACGCCGAGCCGGGCGGCGCCGAAGCGGATGACGGCGGTGGCGAGGCCGCGGCGGTGCAGGCCGGGGGTGAGGGGCAGCAGGACGTCCTCGGTGCGTTCGACGGTGGCTCGCATCGAGCAGAGGAGCGCGGGGCCCGCGGCGGTCGCGCCACCGGACAGGATCGTCTGGCCGGACGCGGCCGCGAGCCGGGCCAGCTTCTTGCGCCAGCGGAAGAAGCGGGGGGCTTCCTGGACGAGGACCAGGTCGGGGGCGCAGGCGTGGATGACGCGGGCGAGGGCGGTGGTGTCGTCGCGCATCGAGCGGATGTTGTAGCTGAGGACGCGGATGACGGCGGAGCCGTCGGGTTCGGTGTGGGAGCGGGGCAGCGGGGTCGTCGCCATGTGGATCAACATACGTGGATGCGCCGCTCGGCGGCGCCGGAACGCCTCGGGTGGTTTGTCGGCTGCGGGCCGGTGGGGGCTGCTCACGCCCACGCGGCGCAGCCGCGAGATGTCACAGCCCCGCGCCCCTGAGCGGCGCCATCCGCGCCCCCCGCCGAAAGGGGCGCGGTACGACCTCGCCCGCCGTACCCCTGAAGGGCGCGGCGGGCGAGGTGCATGTATTGCGTGATCACGTCGGTCACATGATCGGGTCGGGCTCCCTGGCCAGGTCCGCCGCGCCCACGAGGCCGGCTTCGTTGCCGAGCTGGGCGGCGATCACCTCGGCCACCGGGCGCCAGTTGCCGCCCACGAGCCAGCGCTTGTACGACTTGCGGATGGGGTCGAGGACCAGCTCGCCCTCGTCCGAGAGGCCGCCGCCGACGATGAAGGCGGAGGGGTCGAAGAGCGAGGCCAGGTCGGCGAGGCCGGCGCCGGCCCAGCGGGCCAGCTCGCGGTAGGAGTCCACCGCCACCGGGTCACCCTGGCGTGCGGCCACCGAGATGTGCTTGCCCTCGATGCCCTCGGGGGTGCCGTTGCCCAGCGCGAGCAGGATCTCCGCGTTCTCGGGGGTGGCGTTGGCCCGCTGCTTGGCGTAGCGGACGAGGGCGCGTCCGGAGGCGTACTGCTCCCAGCAGCCCTGCGAGCCGCAGCCGCACAGCAGACCGTCCGGCACCATGCGGATGTGGCCGAACTCGGCGGCCACACCGAAGTGGCCGCGGCGCAGCTTGTTGCCGATGATGATGCCGCCGCCCAGGCCCGTGCCCAGGGTGATGCAGATGACGTTCCGGTGGCCCTTGCCCGCGCCGAACTTGTACTCGCCCCACGCCGCCGCGTTCGCGTCGTTCTCGACGACGACGGGCAGCCCCACGCGCGCCTCGACCTCGGCCTTGAGCGGCTCCTGCCGCCAGTCGATGTTGGGCGCGAAGTACACGGTCGAGCGCTGGCGGTTCACGTATCCGGCGGCACCGATGCCCACGCCGACGATGTCGTGACCTGCGCGCGCGCCCTCCACTGCGGCGGCGATGGCGTCCACAATGGCCTGCGGCGTGGTGGGGGTCGGCACCTTGTGCGTCGAGAGGATGTTGCCTTCCTCGTCGACCACACCGGCCGCGATCTTCGTGCCGCCGATATCGACGCCGATGGTGAGTCCCATGAATCCCTCAGTTTCGGTCGAGCCCCGCTACGGCCAACCGTACCCGAGCAGCCTTTAGTCCAAGTCAATCCGCTCCCCCGGACCGGTCCCCTCGTCGCGGGGGCCACGCTCCCGGGTGGTCCAGCGTCGTTCCTGGGCCTCGACGGCCGAGCGGTAGGCGGCGAGCAGCTCGTTGCCCGCGGCCGCGAGGTGATCGAAGACATCGGGGTTGCGCTCTATGACCGGCTCGACGGCGGCCTTGGCCTGCTGTACGACCTGGTTGACCATCTGCTGGGCGGTGCCGGAGGCGACCATGCCGAACAGCGGCGAGTTCAGTCCGGACAGCTTGTCGGCGACCGTGTCGACCAGCTTGCGCAGTTCCTCTGCGGCCGAGCCGGGCGGCGGACCGTACTGGGCGCGGCGGCGGGCCTTCTCCGCCGCGAGGTCCTCGGCGCACGCCTTCGCCCAGGCGTCGGCGTCGCTCGCGCGCGCTTCGTCGTTCGCCTCCTGAGCGGCGTCGGACGTGGGGCGCTCTTCGCTCATGGCGGACTCCTGCCTATGGTTCTTCCTTTCGACGGTACCCGAACGGGGGTACGCCGTTCACCGTGTCCGGGGCCACAGATCCGGGTCCGGCGCGAAACGCACCCTGAGTTCCCCCTCGCGCAGGGCGGCGCCTGCCACGGTGCAGCGGCGCAGCGCGGACGGCAGCGGCACGATCCTGCGGAACTGGCCCACGGTGACGACGAGTTCGTCGCCCCGGCGGATCAGGTCCAGTTCCTCGCGTATCGCGCCGGGCAGCGGGATGTGCCAGACGAGGACGCCGTCGTCGGCGAGGTGGTCGAGAACGGGCCACTCGACCGGGACGGGCGCCCGGTTGACGCCGGGCACGGGGAGCGCGCCGAGGTCGTCGGTGCCGCGCGGGTCGCGGCCGAGGTGCGGGACCTCGTGGACGGTGTACGTCTCCTGCCACTCGTCCAGCGCCTTGCGCTGCTGGGCGGCGAGGGCGCCCAGCCAGGCGTCCGCGCTCGCGGCGGGCAGTACCCGGTTCGCGACCAGCGCGTCGACGCGCAGCCCGTGCAGGGCGAGGGCGGTGGTGGCGGCGTGCACGGCGTCGGTGCCGGCCGGGCCCGGCTCGGCGACCAGCCGTACGGTCGTGGCGCGGTCCTCGACGACCGCCGCGACGGCGGCCAGCTCGATGTCCCAGCGTGCCGCCGTCTCGTACAGCCACTCGGCGGGCATCGGGACGCCCGCGAGGCGGCCGAGGACGGGGCGCAGGGCGCGGGCCGCCTGGCGCTCCGGCGGGAGCAGTCGGCGCAGGTAGCGGCGGAGCTCCTCCGGGAGGGCGAGGAGGGCGAGTGCCTGTGGGGTCGGCGGGAGGTCCACGACCAGCAGGTCGTACATCTGCGAGGTCGCCGCGTCGCGCAGGGCGCGCAGCAGGGCGAGTTCCTCGGCGCCGGGCAGGGGGGTGAGTTCCTCGGCGTCCAGGCGGGCGGCGCCGAGCAGGTCCAGGGCGGTGGTCGCGCGGTCCTGGAAGGCGGTGAGGTCCGCACGGAAGCGGGCGTTGGCGTCGGGGCGCCAGGTCGTGAGACGGGGCGCGGTGTCGGTGGGTTCCGCGCCGGTGGGTACACCGAGGACGGCGCCGAGGGTGTCGGTGCGGTCGGCGGTGAGCAGGAGGGTGCGGGTGCCCTCGCGGGCGGCCTTCAGCGCGGTGGCCGCCGCGACCGTCGTACGGCCCGTGCCGCCCTGGCCTGTGATCAGGATGGTGCGCATTGCATGAACGCTACCCGCGCCGAACGCCCCCGCCGCCCCCGCCCGTCCCTGGGGGCTCCGCCCCCGGCCCCCCGATCGGCCGGCGTCCTCAAACGCCGGACGGGCTGAAAACGCGGGCGCGCCCCGTCAGGGGCGCGGGGAACTGCGCGACCAGCCCCCACCCACCCGCGGACAAGACACCTCGGCCCGACGGGATCCGGGGCGAAGCCCCGACTTCAGGGGCGCCCCGCGGAGCGGGGTCAGCCCGCCTCGCCCGACTCCACTCGCTTCTTCAGACCCGCCAGCGCCCGGTCGATGATGACCTTCTCGGCCTTGCGCTTGATCATGCCCAGCATGGGGATCTTGACGTCGACCGTGAGCCGATAGGTGACCTCGGTGGCGCCGGCGCCCGCGGGCTTGAGGATGTACGAGCCGTCCAGGGAGCGGAGCATCTGGGACTTGACCAGGGTCCAGGAGACCTCGTGGTCGCCGGTCCAGGTGTACCCCAGGGTCTGGTCGTCCTTGATCGCGCCGGCGTCCATGACGAGGCGTACCTGCTCGGCGCGTCCCTGCCCGTCCGTGGCGAGTACCTCCGCCTCCTTCACCTCTCCCGTCCAGTCCGGGTAGCGGGCGAAGTCGGCGATGACCGCCATGACATCAGCCGGTGCCGCCTCGATCGTGATGCTCGAGCTGGTGTGTTCCGCCATCGCGGGGGCTCCTCCAGATGCGGTCCGGTGAGGGAGGGTGGTACGCACGTGTGTGCAGCGTGAAGGCTACCGCGCGCCCGCCGAAGCATCGCCACCCCACCTGGTGTTCACCACTCCAGGACCCACGGGCGGCCCGACGCCGCGAAATGGCCGACGTTCACGCACTCGGTCGTCCCGATCCGCATCCGGCGCGCGAGCGGCTGGTGGACATGGCCGAAGAGGGAGTAACGGGGACGGATGCGGCGGATCGCGTCCAGCAGGGCACGGGAGCCGCGTTCGAAGCGGCGCGCCACCGTGTCGTAGACCAGCTCCGGTACGTCCGGCGGGATGTGCGTGCACAGCACGTCGACCTCGCCGACCGCCTCGATCTTCGCCGCGTACTCCTCGTCGTCGATCTCGTAGGGCGTCCGCATGGGGCTGCGCAGCCCCCCGCCGACGAAGCCGAAGACCCGGCCGCCGATCTCCACCCGCTCACCGTCGAGGACCGTCGTGCCGGGTCCGGCGTACTCCGCCCACAACGGGGGCATGTCGACATTGCCGTAGGTCGCGTACGTCGGTGTCGGGAACGCGGCGAACAGCTCGGCGTACTGCTTGCGCACCGCCTTCTCGATGGCCACGGAATGGTCCATCCCGATCTCGTCCCACAGCCGCCGCCCGAACTCGCGTGCCTCGGCGAAGCGGCGGGCGGTGCGCAGCTCGACGATGCGGTCGGCGTTCTCGGTGCCGAAGAGGTCGGGGAAGATGCCGCGCGCGTGGTCGGCGTAGTCGAGGAAGAGCACCAGGTCACCGAGGCAGAGCAGGGCGTCCGCGCCGTCGCCGGCCCGGGCCAGGTCGCGCGCGTTGCCGTGCACGTCACTGACCACATGAATGCGCGTCCTGCGGTTACCGCCTGGTGTGGGTGCCATGGCGATCAAGCGTAGGCGTGTGCGGCAAACGTGAATAGAGGCGGTCGGACCTGCGGTTACTGGCATGGCAAGAAGAGCGTGGACTACTGTGCGTGAAGGAACGCCATCGGGTGCGACGCACCAGCCTGTGTGACGCAGGGAACATCTCGGCGGGACCCCCTATCTAAAAAGCCGTACCGGTGGGTAACGTCCGGGCAGTCCAGTCGTACTCAGGATTTCAACAATGATGTTCCTGGGTACCTGCCCGAGCCTTGGACCGCTCCGTCGCATCACACACCGTCGTGGCGTCGGCGCCCTATGAGGAGCAGCAGTCTTGCGCGAGTTCAGCCTTCCGGCTTTGTACGAGGTCCCTGCGGACGGAAATCTGACCGACATCGTCCGCAGAAACGCCGCGCAGCATCCCGACGTCGCCGTCATCGCCCGCAAGGTGGGCGGCACGTGGACGGACGTCACCGCCACCACCTTCCTCGCCGAGGTGCGGTCCGCGGCCAAGGGCCTGATCGCCTCGGGCGTACAGCCCGGCGACCGGGTCGCCCTGATGTCCCGTACCCGCTACGAGTGGACACTGCTCGACTTCGCGATCTGGAGCGCGGGCGCGATCACCGTGCCGGTGTACGAGACCAGCTCGGCCGAGCAGGTGCAGTGGATACTCGGCGACTCGGGCGCGAGTGCCTGCATCGTCGAGCTGGACACGCACGCGGCCTCCGTGGAGTCGGTGCGCGACCGGCTGCCCGCCCTCAAGCACGTCTGGCAGATCGAGGCCGGCGGGGTGGAGGAAATGGGGCGCGCGGGCAAGGACGTCAGCGACGCCACCGTCGAGGAGCGCAGCTCGCTCGCCAAGGCGGACGACCCGGCGACCATCGTCTACACGAGTGGTACGACCGGCCGTCCCAAGGGCTGTGTCCTCACCCACCGCGCCTTCTTCGCGGAGTGCGGCAACATCGTGGAGCGGCTGCGCCCGCTGTTCCGTACGGGCGAGTGTTCCGTCCTCCTCTTCCTGCCGCTCGCGCACGTCTTCGGACGGCTGGTGCAGGTCGCGCCGATGATGGCGCCGATCAAGCTGGGCTGCGTCCCGGACATCAAGAACCTCACCGACGAGCTGGCCGCGTTCCGGCCGACGCTGATCCTCGGTGTGCCGCGTGTCTTCGAGAAGGTCTACAACTCGGCGCGCGCCAAGGCGCAGGCGGACGGCAAGGGCAAGATCTTCGACAAGGCGGCGGACACGGCGATCGCCTACAGCCGCGCCCTGGACACCCCCTCCGGCCCGTCGCTCGGCCTGAAGATCAAGTACAAGACGTTCGACAAGCTCGTCTACAGCAAGCTGCGCGCGGTGCTGGGCGGTCGCGGTGAGTACGCGATCTCCGGCGGCGCCCCGCTCGGCGAGCGGCTGGGCCACTTCTTCCGCGGCATCGGCTTCACGGTCCTGGAGGGCTACGGCCTGACGGAGTCCTGCGCGGCCACCGCCTTCAACCCCTGGGACCGTACGAAGATCGGTACGGTCGGCCAGCCGCTGCCCGGCTCCGTGATCCGCATCGCCGACGACGGCGAGGTGCTGCTGCACGGCGAGCACCTGTTCAAGGGGTACTGGAACAACGAGGCCGCGACCGCCGAGGCGCTCGCGGACGGCTGGTTCCACACGGGTGACATCGGCACCCTCGACGAGGACGGCTACCTCCGGATCACCGGCCGCAAGAAGGAGATCATCGTCACCGCGGGCGGCAAGAACGTCGCCCCGGCCGTGATCGAGGACCGGATCCGCGCGCACGCGCTGGTCGCGGAGTGCATGGTGGTCGGCGACGGGCGCCCGTTCATCGGCGCGCTGGTCACCGTCGACGAGGAGTTCCTGGGCCGCTGGGCCGAGGAGCACGGCAAGCCGGCGGGTTCCACCGCGGCGTCGCTGCGCGAGGACCCGGATCTCATCGCTGCGATCCAGGACGCGGTCGACGACGGCAACGCCGCGGTGTCGAAGGCGGAATCGGTGCGGAAGTTCCGCATTCTGTCCTCCCAGTTCTCGGAGGAGTCGGGCCACCTCACGCCGTCCCTGAAGCTCAAGCGCAACGTGGTGGCGAAGGACTACGCGGACGAGATCGAGGCCATCTACCGGGGCTGACGGCCCGACCGAGCGGTTCTCATGGCGCGGTGTCCTCGGCGAGGATCCGCGCCATTCCGCGTTCCGCGAGCGCGGTGATCGTGACGAACGGGTTCACCCCGATCGAGCCCGGCACGAGCGAGCCGTCGGTGATGTACAGGTGCGGGTACCCCTTGACGCGGCCGTAGTTGTCCGTGGCCTTGCCCAGCACGCAGCCGCCCAGCGGGTGGTAGCAGAAGTCGTCGGCGAAGGTCTTGTTGTTGCCGAAGAGGTCGTAGCGGTAGATCGTCGCGTTGGCCGAGTTGATCCGGTCGAAGAGCTTCTTGGCCATGCTCACGGAGACCGCGCTCTGGGCGGCGGTCCAGCCGAGCCTGGCGGAGTCCGTCGCCGCGTCGTACGTGAAGGACGCGCGCTCCGGGTTCTTGGTGATCGCGAGGTAGAGGCTGATCCAGGTCTCCAACCCGGTGGGTATCGGGGCGATTTCGGCGAAGACGGGGTTGGCGGTGTTGGCCCAGTCGTCGATGCCCATGACCGGCATCGTCGACTGGTTCGCCCCGACCGTGTCCCAGATGTGGTTGGCGCGGCCCGTCATCACGTTGCCGTTCGTGCCCCAGCCGGTGCCGACGCTCGCGTCCAGGGCCGGCAGGGTGCCCGTCTCCCGGGCCCGGACGAGGAGTTCGGTGGTGCCGAGGCTGCCGCCGCCCAGGAAGAGGTACGTGCAGCTGTACTGCTTGGTCTCCACGACCGCGCCGGTGGTGTCGATCCGGTCGGCGGTCAGGGTGTACGTGCCGTCCGTCCCCCTGCTGATCGCCCGGACCCTCTCCAGGGTGTGGATGGTGACGTTGCCGGTGCCGAGCGCCGCCGCGAGGTAGGTCTTGTCGAGGCTCTTCTTGCCGTAGTTGTTGCCGTAGATGACCTCGGCCGCGAGTGCGGACTTGGTGGCGGTGCCGGCCGCCTCGCGCTGCATGTAGGCGAAGTCGTAGACGTTCGGGACGAAGGTCGTCTTCAGGCCGGCGTTGGCGGCGGCCTTACGGGAGGTGCGGGTGAACTGGTACCACTCCGTGGACTCGAACCAGGTGGGGTCGACCGTGTTGACGCCGAGCATGCTGCGGGCGCGCGGGAAGTACGTGTTGTACATCTCGGTGGCGTCGACCGTGGGGAACTGCTCGGAGAAGTAGGACTGGAGGGGCGTGACGGCCATTCCGCCGTTGACCAGTGAGCCGCCGCCGACGCCTCGGCCGACGTAGACCGACATGTTGTCGTAGTGGACCCGGTCCAGGACTCCCGGGTAGAGGCCGATGTCCTTGTTGACGACGTCCAGCCACAGGAAGGTGGCGAGCGGGGCCTCGGTGCGGGTGCGGAACCACATCGAGCGCTCGTCGGGGGCGGCGGTGGAACAGAAGACCTTGCCGTCGGAACCGGCGGTGTTCCAGAGCTTGCCCATCTCTATGACGAGGGTGCGGATGCCGGCCTGGCCGAGGCGGAGGGCGGCCACGGCGGCGCCGTAACCCGATCCGATGACGATGGCGGGCGCGGTGTCGACCGCGGCGGGCTCTGCCGCGTGGGCGGACTGGAGGCCTACGCGGGTGAGGCCGGCGGCGGCGGCCGTCTGGAGGGCGACCATGCCCAGGATCTGGCGTCTCGTCAAGTGACGGTTTGTCAGTTGACGGTTACTCATCTGATGATGAGTCAGTTTTTCTGTCATGAGCGCAGCATCGGCGGATTATTTGCTTCCGCCTAGGGTTTTTGCCGGGATTTCAGGGGGCGCCGCGATGAGTGGGGAGAATGCGGGTCGCTTGTGACCGGTCGCGCACCTAGAGCAACTCTTTGAGGCTCTCCGCCAGCAGGTCCCAGCGCCATTTCCGCTCCACCCATTCCCGTCCCCGTTCGCCCATGTGGCGGCGGAGTTCGGGGTCGGCGAGAAGGGTGATGATGCGGTCGGCGGAGTCGTCCGGGCAGTCGCCTCGGACGACCCAGCCCGTTTCGCCGTCGAGGACCGCGTCGGGGGCACCGCCCGAGTCGCCCGCGACGACCGGCAGACCCGTCGCGGAGGCCTCCAGGTAGACGATGCCCAGGCCCTCGACGTCGAGGCCGCCCCGGCGGGTGCGGCAGGGCATCGCGAAGACGTCGCCCGCGCCGTAGTGGGCCGGCAGCTTCGACCAGGGGACCGCGCCGGTGAAGCGGACCGAGGCGGCGACCCCGGTGTCGTACGCCAGCTTGCGCAGGTCCTGCTCGTACGGCCCGCCGCCGACGATCAGCAGCACCGCCTCCGGCTCCTTGGCGAGGATGCGGGGCATGGCGAGGATCAGCGTGTCCTGGCCCTTGCGCGGGACCAGACGCGAGACACAGACCACCACCGGGCGGTCGGTGAGGCCGAGTCGGGCGCGGACCGCGTCGCCGCCCGAACCGGGGTGGAAGGTCTTCTCGTCGACCCCCGGAGGCAGCTGCACCATGCGGGAGGCGGCCTCGGGCGTCAGCGCGGACGCGATGCGCGAGCGCGTGTACTCGCCGAGGTAGGTGATCGTGTCCGTGGACTCGCCGATCCGGCGCAGCAGCTGCCGTGCGGCGGGCAGCTGGGCCCAGCCCGCCTCGTGGCCGTGCGTGGTGGCCACCAGGCGCTCGGCGCCCGCCCTGCGCAGCGCGGGCGCCATCAGGCCGAGCGGGGCCGCCGCCCCGAACCACACCGACGTACAGCCGTGCTCGCGCAGCAACCCGACGGCGCGCCGGGTGGCCCCCGGTGTGGGCAGCAGCATCGTCGTACGGTCCCGGACGACGGTGAAGGGCTGCTCGGCGTCGAAGGCGGCCGTCGCCTCGACGCCCTCCCGGCCCCGCTTCCACGTGGATGCGTAGACTACGAACCGCTCCGGGTCCAGTCGTAGCGCCATGTTGTGCAGGAACGCCTGGATGCCGCCGGGGCGGGGCGGGAAGTCGTTGGTCACGATCAAGGTCTTGTGCATCGCGCTCGACACTACCGAAACCTTCGAATCCCCACGCGAGCGGTCCACAGCGGCGAAGCTGTATTCCACCGGTGGTCACAGCTCCGTACGGCCGCGCTTCACGGGCCTCGCACAGCCCCGCACGTCATCATGTTTCCGCACAACCGCACCACCGCACCACGTCACCACCGCACAGACAGCCGACGAACGAGGGCCAGGTGAGCATGAAGGGCACACGGGGGGCGGGGTTTCCGTACGCGTTGCTGGGAACCTGGGGCCTGACCAGGCTTCTGCTCCTGCTCTTCGTCTTCAAGGTGTTCGTCTTCCCGGGACCGGACGTCACGAGTGACGTCTCGGTGATCTACCAGGGCTGGTACGAGATCCTGCGCACCGGCACCTTCCCGCTCGACGACGTGACCTGGCAGTACCCGCCGGCCGCCGCGCTCGCGATCCTCTCCCCCGGACTGCTGCCCTTCCTCGACTACGCGCACGCCTTCTTCCTGCTGGCCTTCGTCGCCGACGTGGTGGTGTACGCGCTGCTCCACTACGCCGGACGGCGCCCCGGCAAGACGCTGCGCGGCGCCTGGGTGTGGGTGATCGGCGTCCCGCTGCTCGGACCGACCGTCTACGCCCGCTACGACGTGATGGTGACGGCCGTGGCGGTCGCGGCGCTCCTCGCGGGAGCCCGCCATCCCCGGGTGATGGGCGCTCTCGTGGGCTTCGGGGCGCTGGTGAAGGTGTGGCCGGCGCTCCTGCTCCTGGGGGCCGTGAAGCGGCGCGCGTGGGCCGCGGCGGCGGTGACCGCGGGCGGGATCGCGGTGCTGTTCGGGCTGTCGATGCCCGGCGCCTTCTCCTTCCTGACCTTCCAGCGCGACCGGGGCACCGAGGTGGAGTCGCTGGGCTCCCTCGTCTTCCACGTGGGCCGGCACTTCGGCTGGGACGGTCAGGTGCTGCTCAACTACGGCTCGGTGGAGTTCCTCGGCCCGTACGTCGACGTGGTGAGCCGGCTGGCCCTGGCACTCACCGCGATCGCCTTCGCGTGGCTGCTGCTGTGGCGGCTGCGCGTCCAGCGCTTCCGGCCGCACACGCTCGCCGACGCCGCGTTCGTGGCGGTGCTGATGTTCACGGCCACCAGCCGGGTCATCAGCCCGCAGTACATGGTGTGGCTGGTCGGGATCGGCGCGGTCTGCCTGTGCTTCCGGGGCAGCCGGATGACCCTGCCGGTCGCCCTGGTGCTGGCCGCCTGCTTCGTGACCGTCCTGGAGTTCCCGATCTGGTTCTCGCACGTCGTGGGCAGCGACCGGCTGGGCATCACCCTGCTCTTCCTGCGCAACGGCCTGCTGGTGGTCGCGGCCCTGCTCGCCGCCCTCGAACTGTGGTGGAGCACGGTGTCCGACCCGGCCCCGACCCTGCCCGCTCAGGCCACCCGCAGCAAGGAGCGCCTGAGCTCCTCCTGACGGCGGCGGGCGCGGGCGAGAAGCAGTCCGACGGCCGTGCACTGCACCGCCATGGACAGCGCCAGCGCCAGACAGATCCCGGGCAGTCCGAGCCCCGACAGTGCGTACGCCAGGGGCAGCTGGACCGCGGTGCCGAGCACTGTCACCCGCAGCAGCAACGGGGCTCCCCCGCTCCCCTCGAAGACCCCGCCCAGCGCGATGAAGCAGGCCATCAGCAGCAGGTACGGGCCGACGCAGCGCAGGAACAGCACACCGTCGTGGGCGACCGCGCCCCCGGCTCCGAAGGCCCGCGTGATCCAGGGGGCGAACGCGCCGAGCAGGACGGCTGCCACCAGGCCCACCGCCCCGGAGACGATCACCGCCTGCCGCCCGATCGCGCCCCGCTCGTCCCGGCCGCTGCCCCGGGTGTGCGCGGTGTGGATCGAGGCTGCCTGCCGCACCGCGTAGAAGGCCATGGTCGCGACGTACATGACCTTGTACGCGATGGAGTACGCGGCCACGGCCGTCACCCCGAGCCGGGCCACGATCGCGACCAGGACCAGCGCCCCGCCCTGACGCACGGTGAAGTCGGCGGACATCGGCAGTCCGGTCCGCAGGGTGCGGCGCAGCGCGGGGCCGGTGCGCTCGGCGGGGCGGACGGCCGCGGCCTCGCGCAGCGGCGCGTTGCGGCGCAGGGCGCGCAGGCCGGCGGCGAGGGCGACGCAGCGGCACAGGACCGTGGAGGCGGCGGCGCCCCGGACGCCGTACGCGTGGATGAACAGCGGGTCGAGGCCGAGAATCAGCCCGTTGGCCAGTAGGGCGAGGCGCATCGGGGTGCGGGTGTCACCGGCGCCCTTCAGGATGCCGTCGACGAGGTTCTGCGCGAAGAAGACGGCGATGCCCGGCAGGGAGATCCCGAAGTAGGCGACCGCCAGGGCGAGGGCGCGCCCGTCGCCGCCCAGGACCAGCCGGGCCAGCGGCTCGCGCAGCAGGTATCCGCCCACGGCGACCACGGGCGTCACGACCGCGCACAGGGCCCCTCCGCCGCGTACGGCCGCCCGGAGCGCGCCCGGATCCCGGGCCCCTCTGGCGTGGGCGACGAGGACGGTCGTGCCGGAGGCGAAGACCAGGGCGACGCCGAGGAGCACGTTCTCGGTGTTGGTCGCGACGGCGACGGCGGCCACGGCGGGGCCGCCGAGCCGGGAGACCCAGACGGTGTTGATGATCCCGGCGGCGACGGAGGCGAGCAGGGAGAGGTACACGGGGTGGGCGAGCGATATGAGCTGCTTCCGGTGGGCGTTCACCGATGAGTCCTCGATTCCCTTGATTTCCCTCGATTACCTCTTATCGAGTTACCTCGTTTAGAGGTAGCTCGATAAGAGGTACCATGGTCGTCCGACACCCGCAAGCAAGGAGCGCCCCGCATGCTGGAGCTGTCGATCCTCGGATTTCTGTTCGAAGAGCCCTTGCACGGCTATGAGTTGAAGGAGCGCATCAAGGCGCTCAGCGGCCATGTCCGCCCCGTCAGCGACGGCGCGCTCTACCCGGCGATCACCCGCCTGGTGGCCGCAGGACAGCTGGACCAGCACACGGAGCCCGGCAGCGGCGCCGCCCCGCGTCGCATCCTGTCGCTCACCGAGAAGGGCCGTGCGGACCTCCTGGAGCGGCTGCGCCACCCCAAGCAGGCCGAGATCACCGACCACGTCCGCTTCAACACCCTGCTGGCGTTCCTGCGCCACCTCCCGGACCCGCGGGAGCAGGCCGCGGTCCTGCGCCGCCGCCAGGAGTTCCTTCTGACGCCCGCGAGCTTCTTCTACCGGGACGGCGAGCCCGTACGGGCGGAGGAGGCCGGCGACCTGTTCCGGCAGGGGATGCTGCGGGTGGCGCGGGCGACGGGCGAGGCGGAGCGGGAGTGGCTCGCCGAGGCCATCGCCCGGCTGGACACGGCGACGGGCTGATTCAGCCGAGCCGATTCAGGCGAGCTGCGCCTTCAGGTACGCCTGCCACTGCTGCGTGAACTTCTCCGGCGTCGTGTGCAGTACGTCCCGCAGCGCGCCCTCGACGGCCCCCGCCCGCTTCTCGTGGTCGCCGACGGCCCGGTAGAACTCGTTCAGCCGGACCTCGCCCCAGTGGTCGGCGATCAGCCTGCAGGCCATCCAGCCGCCCTCGTACGCCCGCGCCAGCCGCGCCGCGTCCCCGGCGAACCCGAAGTCCTTGTCGTCCGGCAGCGCGGCCGGTACGTGCCCGTCCAGCAGCGACCGCGCCAGCTCCGGCGCCGCCTGCGTCGCCGTACGGCCGCTGCCGCGGTAGCCGACCCAGTCCGCGAAGCCCTCGGAGAGCCACAGGGGTGTGGCGGCGGTGGTGTGGGCGCGGGTGGCCACGTGCGTCGTCTCGTGGGTGAGCACGACCTGCTTGCCGAAGTCGCCGAGGAGGCCGTACGCATCGGGGTTGACGATGATCCGGTCCGCGGGCGCCCTGGCCGTCCCGCCCGCCTCTCCCGTGGTGACCGCCGCGATCCCCCGGTACCCGGACGCGGGCGCCCCGAGCAGCCCCGCCATGCCCTCCAGCGACTTCGGTACGAGGACGACGACGTGCCCCGTCCAGTCGGCGCCCCAGGCGTCCGTCACGGCGGGCACGGCGCGGTCCGCGAGGCCGGCGTACGCCCGCAGCCGCTCACCGGACTGCCCGACCCCCAGGACGAGGCTGTGCGCGCCCCGTACCACCGTCACCGCCCCCTGCTCCCACAACTGCTGACTGGCCCGCTCGGCGGGCACGTCGGAGGCGACCCGCCAGGTCCCGCCCTCGCGGACCAGGCGCAGGGTGCGGGCCGCCGTGACAGGCGCCCTGTCGTAGCCCTCGATGCGGTAGCGCAGCTCGGCGCCCGCGGTGGCGCGGTCGCCGGAGCGGTGCAGGTCCGTCAGGCGGTACGACCAGGCGGCCAGCGGGACCGCGCGCAGCCGGGTGAACTCCGCGGTCGAGGCGGACGGTTCCTCCGTGGCCCGGTACGCCGACTCGTTCCGGTCCAGGACCGCGGCCGCCCGCCGGTCGAGGACCCGCTGCACATCGGCGGACGCGGTGTCCTGGGTGGGCCTGCCGCCGCAGCCCACCAGCACGGCGAGCAGCAGCACCAGGGAGCATCCCGCCCGCGACGCACGCCTTCGACCAGCCACGTTCCCGATCGTACGGCGCCCGGGCGCGGGGGTCAGACCCGCGTGACGGACGAGATGGGCATCATGCCCACCGGGTCGTAGCGCACCGGCGCGCCCGGATAGGGCGCGTGGATCACCTGGCCGTTGCCCACGTACATCGCGACATGGCTCGCGTCGGAGCGGTAGGTGATGAGGTCGCCGGGCTGCGCCTGGGAGAGCGACACCTGCCGTCCGGCGTAGCGCTGTTCCTGGGAGGTGCGTGGCAGACCGACGCCCGCCTGCCGGTACGACCACTGCATGAGGCCGGAACAGTCGAATCCGCCGGGCCCGTTGGCGCCCCACATGTAGGGGCGGCCGAGTGCGGAGCGGGCCGCGGCGAGGGCGGCGGCGGCGCGCCCCGAGGCGGGCGTGACCCCGCCGGGTTCGGGCAGGTCGGAGCGTCCGGAGCGGGAGGCCCGGTCGTAGGCGGCGCGCTCGGCGGACGGCAGCGAGTTGAGCAGTATGCGCGCCTTGGCGAGTTTCTTCTCGACGGTCCGCTTGTGCTGGGCGACGGCCTTGGTGCTCTTCTCCAGCTCGGCGAGTTCGGCGGTCGCCTCCTCGCGCTCCTGGGCGAGGTCGCGCATGGCGAGCTGGAGGTCCTTGAGTTCGCCGGCCTGGTGGGCGTTGATCCGGTCGAGCGCGGCGGCCTTGTCGAGGTACTCGGCGGGGCTGTCGGAGAAGAGCAGCGCCAGGGAGGGGTCGAGGCCGCCCGCGCGGTACTGGGCCCCGGCGAGCGAACCGAGCGCGTCCCGCATGGTGTTGATGCGCTCCTGCTGCCGGGCGATGCGGTCCTGTGCCTTGCTCACCTCTTCGCGCAGGACTCCCGTGCGCTCGTCGGCCTTGTTGAACGCCTCGGTTGCCTTCTCCGCCTGGATGTACAGGCGGTCCACCTCGGCCCGGGTGTCGTCCTTCGGTGCTGCGGCGGCCGGTACGGCCCCGAGGGCGGCGGCCGCGACGGACATCACGGTCACGGCGATGCCGGCGATGCCCGCGGCGCTGACGCCCCGGTCGAACCCGGACGGTGGACGGCGGCGATGGGACCCCACGAGTAGCCGCTCTCCCTTCCGCTGACGGTCCCCCGGAGTTGGGGGAAACGCGCCAGACAGTAGCCGTGCGACTACGCACCGGCCAAAAATCTCGGGGGGCGCACAACGCGGCGCCCCGCCGGAGACGCAGGTCACCGACGGGGCGTGGGGTCAGCGGGAGTTACCGCGATTCGCCCGTTCGGGCGGTATGGCGAGGGGCCTCGAAAGGATCTCGGAGGGTTCGGGGAGCCGGATCAGACCCGGACGCCGAACTGGAACGCTCCACCGATGGTGCTCATCGACTCGTAGCGCACGACGGTTCCGGTGCGCGGGGCGTGCAGCACCTGGCCGTTGCCCGCGTAGAGGCCGACGTGGTGCAGGTCGCCGAAGAAGAAGACCAGGTCGCCGACCTGCAGATCGCTCTGCGAGTAGATGCGGGTGCCGATGGTCGCCTGCGACTCCGAGGTGCGCGGGATGGAGACACCGGCCTGGGCGTACGCCCAAGAGGTGAAGCCCGAGCAGTCGAAGGAGCTGGGGCCGGAGGCGCCGTAGACGTACGGCGAGCCGATCTTGGTCTGTCCGGCGGAGAACGCGGCACCGGCGCGCCCGGACGCGGGTGTACCGGGGTCGCTGAGAACGGTGCGCTCGCTGGCGCGGGTGGCGCGGGACTGCTGCGCGTCGAGAGCCGCCTTCTCCTTGGCCGTCAGGGAGTTGAGGAGCTTCTGCGCCGCGGCGAGCTTGGTCTGGACCGTCTTCTTCTGCTTGGCCAGTTCCGTACGGGTGTCGGCGAGGTCCTTGAGCTTCGCGGAGGCTTCCTGCCGCTGCTGGGCGAGCGAACGCTGCTTCTCCTGGACCTTCTTCAGCGCCTCGACCTGCTGACTGCTCAGCTGGTCCATCGCGGACGCCTTGTCCAGGTAGTCGTTCGGGTTCGAGGAGAGGAAGAGTGCCACGGAGGGGTCGATGCCGCCGGTGCGGTACTGGGCGCTGGCCATCGTACCGAGGCCGTCGCGCAGCTTGTTGAGCTCGTCCTGCCCGCGGGCCACGTTGTCCTGCAGGGTGCTGATTTCCTTCTCCAGCTTGTCCTGCTTCTCCTTGGCCCCGTCGAGCTTCTCGGTGGCCTGCTCGGTCTCCTGGTAGAGCTGGTCGACCTTGCTCTTGACCTCGTCCTTGCTCGGCTTCTCGCTGGGCGCGGCATTGGCGGCGTTGGCGCTGAGGGCAACGGCAGCGGCTGCGGCGGTGGTGAGCACGGTCACACGGGTGCGGCTCGGCTGCTTGGGTCGACGGTGGGACGCCACGAAGGCGAGCTCCTTCTTCCTCCAGCCGCCTGCCGAGACGCCGACGGGCGGTGTCCCCCCACCGTCACTCCCAATGAGTGATCACCCGAGTGGAGGTTCGAGCCCAGACCCTAGTGACCTTCCTGTGATCAGTTCAAATCCAAACCTGAAAATTCTTAGTCACCCAGCGCATTCTTTGCACTCAACTCACGTGCAGTGATGTGGGGCTGACGCTACGTTGCGTGAAGGTTTCGCCAATTCGGTCACAACGCCTGGATGTTACGGATGGGATGTACGGGCCCTTTGGGGCGTACGGCACAGATCGCCGAGGCCTGTTTCAGCCGCGCGAAAAGCGCTTGAGAAGCACCACGGAGGCCACCGGGCGAGCGCCGGCCTTGGCGATCCCGTCGGCCACCTCACGGTCGGTGGAGACCACGATGACGGGCCGCCCGGGCGGCTCGGCGCGCACCAGCTGGCGGATCAACTCGTCCGCCGTGACGCCCGCCTTGGAGAACAGCACCCGCACCCCGCGCGGCGGCGCGAGCAGCACGGGCGCCGCCAGCTCGGCCCCGTCGAAGACACACGTCACCTCGGCCCCCGTCTGCGCGGCGAGCTGCGAGAGCTGCCCCAGCAGCCTGAGCCGCTGCTTCTCCAGCGGCATCTGCGGATAGCCGGTCTTGGTGACGTTGTAGCCGTCGACGACCAGATGCGCCTGCGGCAGCGCGAGCAGCTGGTCGAGGATCGCGGGATCATTTTCGGACAGGGCCCGGGCCGCGATGTCCTTGGGCGTCATGCGCCCCGGTTCGACCGCGTCCACGGTCTCCGCCGGCCGTACGGACACGGGCGGCAGCGCGAGCTCCCGGCGCAGCCCCTGGGTCGCCTCCAGCACGGTGTCGAGCAACAGCCGTACGCGCATGTCCTCGACGCTGCGACCCTCGCGCGCCGCCTTGCGGGTGGCCTCCAGGGCCGCCTCGGCCTCCGAGAGCCGCGCCTTGAGCCGTCGGGTCTCGCTCTCGGCGGCCGACACCTGGGCCTGCCCGTCCGCCCGCGCGGTGTCCATCTCGCCTTGCAGCTTGCGCAGCGCGGCCTCGCCCCGTTTGACGTCGCTGAGGGCGCCGCGCAACTTGCGGTGAAGCGATTCCGCTTCCCTCTTCGCGGACTCCAACTCCGTGCGCAACCGCTCGGTTTCGGCCTTGGTCTGACCACGTGCCTGCGCGAGCTCCTCGCGCAGCCGCTCCAGCTCCGCCCGGCTCTCCTCGTCCGCGCGCTCGGCGTCCGCCCGCAGGGCCTCCTCGCCCGCGGCGGTCACCAGCTTCACCCAGCCCGTGGGGCGCAGCACATAGGCCGCGGCCGCCACGTCCAGCGGATCCGCGGCCGGCGGTGGCGCGCCCGAGTCGAGGGCGCCGGCGAGCTCCGGCTGCGCCTCTCTGAGCTTCTCGGCGATACGCTGCCGGAACAGCGGATCGGTCTCCAGCGCGGCGGCCATGGCGTTGCCGGCGAACTTCGCGCGCCGATTGGGGGCGAACCGCGCATACTGCCGCAACTGGGCGGGGAGTTCGGCAACGGTCAACCCGCCGAAGCTGTCCGACACGATCTGTACGACCCGCCGGCGCACCCCGTCGGGCAGCGGACGGTCGAGCACCTCAGCGGCGCCGTCGTCCGGCTCCCCGCCTGTGGTCTCCACCATCCGTCACCCCAATGTCTGTGCGGGGCCCGCTCCCTCAGGAGCCGGCGCCCGGCCTGTCCACCAGTTCCACCTGGTCCACCGCGTTGCACCACCGGCAGCGCACCGACTCGATGGTCTCACTGACCACCTTGCGCTCCTCGACGTTCGGCTCACCGGCCAGGTCCAGGTGCACATACTCGACGACCTTGGACGAGCGGGTCACGTCGAATCGCGTGAGGTTGCCGCAGAGTGTGCAGCGCCAGCGAGTCTCGGCGGTCGGGAGGGGAACCGTCATGTGGCAGTCGCTTTCCTTCTAGTGTCCGTCCAGCGCCGGTCTCCGGCGCGTGTGGCTCGTTACCCTACGGCCTGGCGGGTACTCGACGCTCGGCCGTCCATGGCGGCGAGGCATTCTGCGCGCATCGGTGCGGTTACGTCATGCTCTGTCCCATGATCAGCACCTGGGGTACGGCGGTCGGCAGGACGATGCGCGGTCAGTCCGCGCCGGTGACGTACGGGCTGATCTTCCTGTGCTGCCTGATCTTCCTGATCGGTCCCGCCTCGGGACTCAATCCGTCGTTCGGCACCGGGGACGCGCTGGTGGTCGCCCAGCGGGCCTACTTCCGGCGCTGGGGCGTGATCCCCGCCGAGCTCTTCGACGGGACCCCGAGCGCCTGGCTCACCCCGGCCACGGCCCTGTTCATCCATGGCAGCTGGCTCCACCTCCTGGGCAACATGCTCTTCTTCTACGTCTTCGGAGCGATGACCGAGGAACGCATGGGCCACGTCCAGTTCGCCGTCTTCTACGTGGTCTGCGGCTACCTCGCTCTGCTGGGTTACGCGATCGCCAACTCCGGCTCCGAGCAGACCCTGGTCGGCGCCTCGGGGGCGATCTCCGCGGTCCTCGGAGCGTTCCTGTACCTGTTCCCCCGGGCCCGGGTGACCAGTCTCTTCCCGTTCCTCTTCTTCCTGCCGCTGCGCTTCCCCGCCTGGGTCGTGCTGCCCTTCTGGGTGACCCTGCAATGGCTGGCGGCGGGCCGCAGCCCCTCGGGCCCCGGGGTCGCCTATCTGGCCCACCTGGTGGGCTTCTCGCTGGGGTTCGTCTACGCGTGGGTGCGGTTCGGGCGGCCGACTAGAGTGAAAACCCCAGCAGCAGCCCCCGAGGGAGAAAACCAGCCGTGATCACCGCGATCGTGCTCATCAAGACCAGCGTGGACCGGATCCCCGAGATCGCCGAGTCGATCGCCGCGCTGGACAGTGTCAGCGAGGTCTTCTCCGTCACCGGTACGTACGACCTGATCGCCATGGTCCGGGTGAAGGCCCACGACGACCTGGCCGACGTCATCCCCGGCAAGATCAGCAAGATCCCCGGCGTCGAGGGGACGGACACCCACGTCGCGTTCCGCACGTACTCCCAGCACGACCTGGAGGCGGCGTTCGCCATCGGCCTCGACAGCTAGGCACAGCCGCGCGGTCCCATCGGGGATGTGGGGGCGGAGCCCCCACGCACCCCCAAGCCGGTCTCAGACCGCCGGGACGCAGCGGCCGTCCTCCGTGCGGTAGTTCCACTTCGCCCCGTCCCGCACCAGTTCCTTCACCGCGCGCACGAACCGCTCCACGTGCTCGTCGGGCGTACCGGCCCCGAAGCTGACGCGGATCGCGTTGAGGGACTTCTCCCCGGGCGCCGCCTCGGGCGCCCCGCACTCCCCCTGCGTCTGCGGATCGCTGCCGAGCAGCGTCCGCACCAGCGGGTGGGCGCAGAAGAGACCGTCGCGCACCCCGATCCCGTACTCGGCGGACAGCGCGGCCGCGAAGTGCGAGCTGTTCCAGCCCTCGACGACGAACGAGAGGACGCCGACGCGCGGGGCGTCGTCGCCGAAGAGCGACAGGACGCGGACCTCGGGCACCTCGGCCAGACCGGCGCGGACGGCCCCGATCAGCTGCTCCTCGCGGGCGACGAGCGTGTCGAAACCGGCCTCGGTCAGCGCCTTGCAGGCGGAGGCGATGGAGTAGGCGCCGATCACGTTCGGCGAACCGGCCTCGTGCCGGGCCGCGCTCTCGTGCCACTCCACGTCCACGCCGCCGTCCACCCGCCGCGTGACCTTGCGGCTGGCGCCGCCGCCCGCGAGATACGGCTCGGCCTCGCGCAGCCAGTCGGCGCGGCCCGCGAGCACGCCGGAGCCGAACGGCGCGTACAGCTTGTGCCCGGAGAAGGCGACCCAGTCGACGTCGAGGTCCCGCACGGACACCGGGTGGTGCGGGGCGAGCTGGGCGGCGTCCAGGACGATCCGGGCACCGTGCGCGTGCGCGGCGGCGGCCAGCTCGCGCACGGGCCACAGCTCGCCGGTGACGTTCGAGGCGCCGGTGACGCAGACGAGGGCCGGCCCGTGGGGGTCGCGGGCGGCGAGGGCCCGCTCCAGGGCCGCGACGGCCTCCCGCGGGGTACGGGGCGCGTTGAGGTAGGTGACCTGGGCGTCCTTCCACGGCAGCAGCGAGGCGTGGTGTTCCGTCTCGAAGACGAACACCTGGCAGCCGGCCGGGAGGGTGGCGGCGAGCAGGTTGAGGGAGTCGGTCGTGGAGCGGGTGAAGACGACCTGGTCGTCGCCCCGGCAGTCGAGGAACTCCGCGACGGTCCTGCGGGCGTTCTCGAAGAGGTCGGTGGACAGCTGGGAGAGGTACCCGGCGCCGCGGTGCACGCTGCCGTAGTACGGGGCGTACGCGGCGACGTCGTCCCACACCCGCTGGAGGGCGGGGGCGCTGGCGGCGTAGTCGAGCGCGGCGTAGGTGACCTCACCGCCGGTCACGAGCGGGACGGTGACATCTCGCCCCAGAACGGGCAGAGGGGCACAAACGGCCTGGTCGGCGGCAGTGGTGGAGACAGACATGGCGAGCTCCTGTGAGAGGCAGGCGGAATCGCTGCGCGGGCCGGGTGCACGGGGGTACGGGTGTGCGGCTGCACGGCTCGGCGCAGGGAGGAAAGGCAAAAGGGGTGTGCGGAGGCGGGGCTCTACGCCCTATCGCATTCGCTTGCTCACAGAAGGCTCCCTCGAACGACCAGGACC
Organism: Streptomyces sp. RLB3-17; assembly: GCF_007113425.2. Lineage (NCBI taxonomy): Bacteria > Bacillati > Actinomycetota > Actinomycetes > Kitasatosporales > Streptomycetaceae > Streptomyces > Streptomyces sp. RLB3-17. Next base: position 3,596,023 of record NZ_CP041610.2, read on the forward strand.
CCTGGGATTCTCGAGGGGTCCGCGCTTGCCGCAGACCTCGCTGCCTACGGCCTGGTCTTCACCCGGGGCACCCCGCCACGGACGGAGGGTTGCCGGACAGCCGGCCGGGGCCTGATGGCTGTCGCTCATGACCTGATACGGCATCCTGCCACAAGATCTTCCACCCGCAACCCGGCGTCCGCATACCGGGACGCCGAGTGGGAGGCAGCGCCACTACCCGGGGGCTCCGCCCCCGGACCCCCAAAAGATCGCGCAGTTCCCCGCGCCCCCTGAAGGGGCGCGGGGAACTGCGCGAACAACCCCCACCGGCCCGCAGACGAACAACCGAGCTACGACTGGCTCGCAGCCACCCAGCGTTCCAGCGTCCGCTTCGCCGCCCCAGAGTCGATAGCCTCCGCCGCCTTCGCCATCCCGGCGCGGAGCTGGTCCGCGAGCGGTGCGTCGGTCGGGGACAGGGCGACGAGGGCCGCCGCGGAGTTCAGCAGCACGGCGTCCCGTACGGGCCCCGTCTCGCCGTTGAGCAGGCGACGGGCGACGTCCGCGTTGTAGGACGCGTCGGCGCCGCGCAGGGCCTCCACGGGGACGAGTTCGAGGCCGACGTCACGCGGGTCGAACCGCTCCTCGGTGACCTTGCCGTCGCGGACGATCCAGACCCGGGACGTCGCGGTGGTGGTCAGCTCGTCCAGGCCGTCGTCGCCGCGGAAGACGAGCGAGGAGTTGCCGCGCTCGGCGAACACGCCCGCCACGATCGGCGCCATGCGCAGGTCCGCGACTCCGACGGCCTGTGCCTTCACCCGCGCCGGGTTCGTCAGCGGACCCAGCACGTTGAACGTGGTCCGGATCCCCAACTGCCCCCGCGCCGCCGCGACATGACGCAGCGCCGGGTGGAACTTCACCGCGAAGCAGAAGGTGATCCCGGCCTCCTCCGCGACCTCGGCCACCCGCTTCGTCGTCAGGTCCAGATTGACGCCGAGCTTCTCCAGGACGTCCGAGGCACCGGACGCGGAGGACGCGGCCCGGTTGCCGTGCTTGACGACTTTGGCGCCGGTCCCGGCGACGACGATCGACGACATCGTGGAGATGTTCACCGTCTTCGCGCCGTCACCGCCCGTACCGACGATGTCGACGGTGTCCCCCGGCACCTCGATCACATTGGCGTGCTCGTACATCGTCCGGACGAGACCGGAGATCTCCTCGACCGTCTCGCCCTTGGCCCGCAGCGCCACCGCGAACCCGGCGATCTGCGCGTCCGTCGCCTCGCCGCTCATGATCCGGTCCATCGCCCAGGCCGTGTCGTCCGCGCTCTGGTCGCGGCCCTCGAGCAGGCCGTTCAGCACCACGGGCCAGGAACGGCCCGCCGCGGTGTCGCCTCCAGCGGGGTTCACAGCGCTCATAAGCCGCTCCTGGGTCCGTCGTCCCGCCAAAGGGACGCCTTGTGTAGATGGGAACACCCTATCCAGGCCCGGAGACGGCAAAGAGCCCCCGTCCAGGCAATGGACGGAGGCTCTCGCCGTGGCGATCAGTGAAGACCGGTCAACCGGTCGGAGGATCAGTGGTGGCCGTGGCCGCTCGTGATCTCCTTGTACTCCTCGACCGTGGGCTTCGGGATCTGGCTGTCCTCCCCGTAGAAGCCCTCGCTGAGCTTGGAGCGCAGCCTCTCCGAGCCCTTCACCTTGCGCTCGACACCGTTCTCGTCGACCGTCGCGCCGATCACGGCGGGCTGGTACTGCTCGTGCGCGGTGAGCGTGTGCAGGGCGTCCTGGCTGAGCGGCTCGTGCACCTCGATGAACTCACCGTGCGGCAGGCGCTTGATGATGCCCGACTCGCGGCCATGCAGCACCTTGTCCTTGTCGCGGCGCTGGAGGCCGAGGCAGACCCGCTTGGTGATGACGAACACGATGACCGGCACGACGAAGAAGCCGATGCGCACGAACCAGGTGATCGAGTTGATCGACAGGTGGAAGTGCGTGGCCCAGATGTCGTTGCCGCCGCCGACGAGCAGGACGAAGTACCAGCTGATCCAGGCGGCGCCGAACGCGGTCCGGGTCGGGACGTTGCGCGGGCGGTCCAGGATGTGGTGCTCGCGCTTGTCGCCGGTGACCCAGGACTCGATGAACGGGTAGACCGCGATCGCGACCAGGACCAGCGGGAAGATCACGAGCGGGATGAACACGCCCAGCACGAGCGTGTGACCCCAGACGTTGATCTCCCAGCCCGGCATGACACGGATCAGGCCCTCGGAGAAGCCCATGTACCAGTCGGGCTGGGCGCCCGTGGACACCATGTCCGGACGGTAGGGGCCCATGGACCAGATCGGGTTGATCGAGGCGATCGCCGCGATGGCCGCGATGACACCGAAGACCAGGAAGAAGAAGCCTCCGGCCTTGGCCATGTAGACCGGCAGCAGCGGCATGCCGACGACGTTGTTGTTCGTCTTTCCGGGGCCCGCGAACTGCGTGTGCTTGTGGTAGAAGACCAGGATCAGGTGGCCGACCACCAGGCCGAGCATGATGCCCGGCAGCAGCAGGATGTGGACCGAGTAGAACCGCGCGACGAAGTCGCCGCCCGGGAACTGCCCGCCGAAGAGGAAGAACGCCAGGTACGTGCCGACGACCGGCACGGACAGGACCGCGCCCTCCATGAAGCGGACACCGGTGCCGGAGAGCAGGTCGTCCGGGAGCGAGTAACCGGTGAAGCCGGTGAACATGCCCAGGACGAACAGCAGGAAGCCGAACAGCCAGTTGACCTCACGCGGCTTGCGGAACGCACCCGTGAAGAACACACGCATCATGTGCACGAACATGCCGGCGAGGAAGATCAGCGCCGCCCAGTGGTGGATCTGCCGGACCAGCAGACCACCGCGCACCTCGAAGGAGATGTGCATGGTCGAGTTGAACGCCTCGGACATCAGCTGTCCCTGGAGGGGGACGTAGCTGCCGTGGTACGTGACCTCGTTCATCGACGGGTGGAAGAACAGCGTCAGGTACACACCCGTGAGGATGATGATGATGAAGCTGTAGAGGCAGATCTCACCCAACATGAACGACCAGTGGTCGGGGAAGATCTTGCGCATGTTGGACTTGGCCAGGGAGTAGATCCCGAGCCGTCCATCGGCCCAGTCGGCGACTTTCTCGCCGGCCGGGGCCTTCTCGCGCGAGGGGCGCGAGTCGGAGGTGGTGGTAGTGCTCATCCGCGCTCCCAGAAGGCAGGACCGACGGGCTCTTCGAAGTCGCCGAGCGCTTCGAGGTAGCCCTGTTCGTTCACACCGATGCGCAGCTGCGGCAGGGCGTGACCGGCCGGGCCGAAGATCACTCGGGCACCGTCGGAGAGGTCGAAGGTGGACTGGTGGCAGGGGCAGAGCACGTGGTGCGTCTGCTGCTCGTACAGGGAGATCGGGCAACCGACGTGGGTGCAGATCTTCGAGTACGCCACGATGCCCTCGTGCGACCAGGCGAGCTCGCGCTTGTCCTTGATGTTCTCCGGCTGGAGCCGGACGATCATCAGGGCCGCCTTGGCGATCTGGAGCTGGAAGTCCTCGTCGTGCTCCTCCAGGCCCTCGGGCTTGGCGAAGGTGAGCGAGCCGACGGCGACGTCGGAGGCGCGCAGCGGCTCGTTCGTGTTCATGTTGACGAGCAGCTTGCCCTTGGACCAGAGCGTGTGGCGCAGCTTGGTGCCGGGCAGCGGACCCAGGTCGCGCAGCAGCATGACGCCGGAGAGCGGGAACAGGGCCAGCGCGCCGAACATCGTGTTGCGGATCAGCTTGCGGCGGCCGAGCGCGGACTCCTTGGCGCCCTGCTTGAAGTCGGCCAGGACCTTGGCCTTGACCTCGGGCTCCGCCTCGATCGGGTGACGCTGGTCGGCGATCTCCACGTCGGACATCAGGGTGCGGGCCCAGTGGACCGCGCCCGCTCCGATCGCGAACAGCGCCACACCGAGGGTCATCCCCAGCGCGAAGTTCAGCGCGCTGATGTGCCCGAGCGGGAAGACGAAGATCGACTTGTCCCTCGGGATCGCCACGTACGAGGCGATGAAGCCGACGGTGGCCAGCATCGACAACGTGAACAGCATGGCGACGACGCGCTCGGACCGCTTGGCGGCCCGCTCGTCGATGTCCTGGATGCGGTGCTCGTGGGGCGGCAGGCCCGGGTCCGCGAACGGGTTGGTCTCGTCCGCGAGGGCTACCGCGCCGTGACCGTGCTCGTCGACCTGCTCAGCGGGCAGGTTCTCTTCTGGAATGTCTTGGCTACTCATGACTTCTTGGCCTTTGCGGTCCGAGCGGCGACCCAGACGGCGACGGCGACCAGGGCGCCAAGACCGAAGATCCAGCCGAAGAGGCCTTCACTGACCGGCCCGAGGCCGCCCAGCTCCAGACCGCCGGGGCTCTCGGTGTCGTCACCGTTGACCGCGTTGAGGTACGCGATGATGTCCTTCTTGTTCTTCTCCGACAGCGTGGTGTCGGGGAAGGACGGCATGTTCTGCGGGCCGGTCTGCATGGCCTCGTAGATGTGCTTGGGGTCGACACCCTCAAGGCTCGGCGCGTACTTGCCGTGCGTCAGCGCGCCGCCCTTGCCGGTGAAGTTGTGGCACTGCGCGCAGTTCGTACGGAAGAGCTCGCCGCCCTTGGCGATGTCCGCGCCCTCGGGGCTGACCTGGCTCTTCGTCGGAATCGTGGGACCGGCGCCGAGCGAGGCGATGTACGCCGCGAGCTGGTCGATCTCGGCCTGCGAGTAGATGACCTTCTTGCGCGGGATCTGAGCACCCGGCTGCTGGGCCGGCATACGGCCGGTGCCGACCTGGAAGTCGACCGCCGCGGCGCCGACACCCACCAGGCTCGGCCCGTCGGAGGACCCCTGACCGCCGGTTCCGTGGCAGCTGGCGCAGCCCACGGAGTAGAGCTTCTTGCCCTCGTCGATGGCAAGGGACTGGGCGGTCGTATCGGCCTGCGCCTTGCTCGCGGGTGCGAACGCGGCGTACAGCCCCCCGGTGGCCGCCAGCGCGAGGAGTAGGACGACGACCGCCGCCAGCGGATGGCGTCGTCGTGCGGAGAGCTTTTTCACGGATTACCCCGGTGTCAGGATCTTCTGCGTCGATGCTTCTGGAAATGGATCGGTTCGTCGCGTGCGATCGGTTCGCCGCGGACGACGCCCGGTTACTTGATCATGTAGATCGTGGCGAAGAGGCCGATCCAGACGACATCGACGAAGTGCCAGTAGTAGGACACGACGATGGCTGCGGTTGCCTGCTCGTGAGTGAACCTCTTGGCCGCGTAGGTGCGACCGAGGACAAACAGGAAGGCGATGAGTCCACCCGTCACGTGCATGCCGTGGAAACCGGTGGTCAGGTAGAACACCGAGCCGTACGGGTCGGAGGAGAGCGAGAGCCCGTCCTTCTTGACCAGCTCGGTGTACTCGAAGATCTGACCGCCGATGAAGATCGCACCCATCACGAACGTGACGGTGAACCACATCCGGAGCTTCTTCACGTCCCCGCGCTCGGCGGCGAACACGCCGAGCTGGCAGGTCAGGGAGGAGAGCACCAGGATCGTGGTGTTCGAGGCCGAGAACGGGAAGTTGAGATGGCTCGCCATCTCCTTCCAGTGATCCGGTCCGGTCACCGATCGCAGGGTGAAGTACATCGCGAAGAGGGCCGCGAAGAACATCAGCTCGGAACTCAGCCAGATGATGGTTCCGACGCTGGTGAGGTTCGGCCGATTGACCGACGGGTGCGCGTGCCCGGTTTCTACTGTCGTTGCTGTCGCCACGACCGACATTATGTCGGTCGCTTATCCCGCCCTCACGCCCGGGGGTGCCGTTCGGGGTGTTGATGGGGTGTGTCCAGCCCGTATGGCCCATCGAAGCCCTGTCCGAACCGGTGTTGACGAGGTGTTCGAGGGGGTAGCATCCGCGCCATCGGTACCAGGAGTTCCCGAGCAATGCCGTGCTTCTTAGATGCGTGGAGGAACAATGCAGCCGACCGCCACGGTGCTGGTCTACAGCGACGACTCCAACACCCGGGGGCAGGTGCGGCTGGCGACCGGCCGCAGACCGGCCCCCGACGTCCCCCAGGTCGAGTTCGTCGAGTGCGCCACGCCCGCCGCCGTCCTGACGGAGCTGGACAAGGGCGGGATCGACGTCTGTGTGCTGGACGGCGAGGCGGTTCCGATGGGCGGCATGGGCGTCTGCCGGCAGATCAAGGACGAGATCTTCAACTGCCCGCCCGTGCTGGTGCTCATCGGGCGTCCTCAGGACGCCTGGCTGGCCACGTGGAGCCGTGCGGACGCGGCGGTGACCCTTCCGGTGGACCCGGTCGAGTTCGCCTCCGCGTTGGCCTCGCTGCTCCGCCGCAAGGCACTTCTGGGCGCCTGAGAGCACGGAGCGGCGGAAGGAGACAGCCCCGCGCCTCTTTCGGGGCGCGGTGGCCAGGGTCTGGGTCACACGGACTCGGGACGTAGGCGGGCCCGGTCCGTCAGCTTCGGGCCCTCCGGGGTGCCCGCCGTCAGGGCGCTGCCGTTGCGCCAGTCCTTCCAGGCGACGTTCCAGTCGCCGAAGCCGTTGTTGAACGGGGTCATCGCGTCGCCGTTGGAGTTCTGGACCTTCACGATGTCGCCCGGTCGGACGTTCTTGAAGAACCACTCCGCGTTGCTGGTGCTCATCCCGGTGCAGCCGTGGCTGACGTTGGCGGACCCCTGCTCCCCCACCGACCAGGGCGCGGCGTGCACGTACTCGCCGCTCCAGGTGACCCGGGTCGCCCAGTAGACGGGCAGGTCGTAGGAGTCCGCGCTGCCCTCGGCGATACCGACGGTGGTACCGCGCATGCGTACGTAGGGCTCCTTGCTCAGTACGACCTTGACGCCGTTGCGGGTCTCGTAGCCCGGCTTGCCGGTGGTGACGGGGATCTGGTTGATCACCTGGTCGTTCTTGTAGATCGTCATGGAGTGCGCGGCGGCGTCCGTGACGGCGACGAAGCGGTCCCCGGTGGTGAGCGTCAGGGGCTTCGCGTCGCCGCCCCAGAGTCGGTCGGCGACCTTGATGCCCTTCAGGTTGCTGTGGGCCTGGATGGTGGCGTGGATGGGCCAGTACTCCTTGGGGCGGTAGTGCAGCGTCTTGTCGTCCACCCAGTGCCAGGCGCCCTCCACGGCGGGCACGGAGTCGACCTTCAGGGCTCCTTCGACGATCGCGCGAGCGGCCTTGTCCTTGACCGGGGCACTGAGTTCGGCGGTGATGGGCTGACCGACGCCGTACTCCCCCGAGGCGGGCCCCAGGGTCACGCCCAGGGGCTTGTTCGTGGTGGGCGCGGTGGTCTCGAAGTCGACGATCTGGCGGCCGGGGGCGCCGTCCTCGTCCTCCGTGCTCACGTGCACCGTGTAGTGGGCGCCCGCGGCCAGTGGTGAGGTGCTGTGCCATCGGGAGCCGTCGGCGGCGAGTTCGCCCGCCACATAGCGCCCCGACGCGTCGAAGGCCGTCACATCGGTGATGCGCTCGTCGTCGCCCTTGGAGGTGATTTCCAGGGGCTTGTCCGGGTCGACCTTGCGGCTGTCGCCGACCACGTCGGTGAAGGAGAGCTGACCCGCCGCGTCGTACGGCCTGGCGGAGAGCGGGTGGCCGCTTCCGCCGCAGGCAGCGGCGGCCGCGCCGAGGGCGACCACCAGCGTGGTGCGGCTGACGACCGTGCGGATTCGCGGTGCGTGATTCATGGACTCAAGCTATGAACACCCGTCAACCATGGCGCGGCGAGTGAGCCGTGTGGGGGATGTGACGTGCGGCAAAAGAGGAAGCCCGGACTCTCCCTCAGGAGAGTCCGGGCTTCCGGGGTGTCCAGCGATCGCTACGGGACCGCGTGCGTGCTACTGGGTGCGGTTCTCACCGTGGTAGTACTCGAAGACCCAGCCCCACAGGCCGATCAGGATGAGCGGGAACCCGAAGTACAGCAGCCACCAGCCGAAGACGACGGCCATGAAGGCGATCGCACCGCCGACACCGAGCGCGAGCGGCTGCCAGCTGTGCGGGCTGAAGAAGCCCACCTCGCCGGCCTCGTCCGCGACATCGGCCTCGTCGTTGTCCTGCGCCAGCTGGTCGACCCGCCGGGCCGTGAAGGCCAGGTAGTAGCCGATCATCACGCTCAGGCCGAAGGCCAGGAAGAGCGCCGTGGTGCCGGCCGGCTCCTTCGACCACACGCCATAGACGATCGCGATGACGAGGATGAAGGCAGCCAGCCAGAGGAACATCTTGCCTTGGACCTTCACTTGCCGGCCTCCTTGCCACCAGCGAGGGCCTTCTCACCGTGACCGGCGTTCTCGAGCTGGTCGAGAGCGGCGATCTCCGGGTGGTGCAGGTCGAAGGCCGGGGATTCGGAACGGATCCGCGGCAACGTGAGGAAGTTGTGGCGCGGCGGCGGGCAGGACGTGGCCCACTCCAGCGAGCGGCCGTAGCCCCACGGGTCGTCGACCTCGACCTTCTTGCCGTACTTGGCGGTCTTCCACACGTTGTAGAAGAACGGCAGGATCGACAGGCCGAGCAGGAACGAGCTGATCGTCGAGATCGTGTTCAGCGCGGTGAAGCCGTCGGCGGCGAGGTAGTCCGCGTAGCGACGCGGCATGCCCTCGACACCCAGCCAGTGCTGCACCAGGAACGTGCCGTGGAAGCCCACGAACAGCGTCCAGAAGGTGATCTTCCCGAGGCGCTCGTCGAGCATCTTGCCGGTGAACTTCGGCCACCAGAAGTGGAATCCGGAGAACATCGCGAACACGACCGTACCGAAGATCACGTAGTGGAAGTGCGCCACCACGAAGTACGAGTCCGAGACGTGGAAGTCCATCGGCGGCGAGGCCAGGATGACACCGGTCAGACCACCGAAGGTGAAGGTGATCAGGAAGCCGACCGCCCAGAGCATCGGGGTCTCGAAACTCAAGGACCCCTTCCACATCGTTCCGATCCAGTTGAAGAACTTCACGCCTGTCGGTACGGCGATGAGGAACGTCATGAAGGAGAAGAACGGGAGCAGCACGCCACCGGTGACGTACATGTGGTGCGCCCACACGGTCACGGACAGACCGGCGATGGAGATCGTCGCGGCGATCAGGCCCATGTAGCCGAACATCGGCTTGCGGGAGAACACCGGGATGACTTCGGAGATGATGCCGAAGAATGGTAGAGCGATGATGTACACCTCTGGATGGCCGAAGAACCAGAAGAGGTGTTGCCATAGCAAGGCTCCGCCATTGGCGGCGTCAAACACATGCGCACCGAATTTTCGGTCCGCCTCCAGCGCGAACAGCGCCGCCGCGAGCACGGGGAAGGCCAGCAGCACCAGCACCGCGGTGAGCAGCACGTTCCACACGAAGATCGGCATGCGGAACATCGTCATGCCGGGAGCGCGCATGCAGATGATGGTCGTGATGAAGTTGACCGCACCGAGGATCGTGCCGAAGCCGGAGAAGGCCAGACCCATGATCCACATGTCGGCGCCGACACCCGGCGAGCGGACCGCGTCCGACAGCGGGCTGTAGGCGAACCAGCCGAAGTCGGCCGCGCCCTGCGGGGTGAGGAAGCCACCGACCGCGATGAGCGAGCCGAACAGGTAGAGCCAGTAGGCGAACATGTTCAGCCGCGGGAACGCCACGTCGGGCGCGCCGATCTGCAGCGGCATGATCCAGTTCGTGAAGCCGGCGAACAGCGGCGTCGCGAACATCAGCAGCATGATCGTGCCGTGCATCGTGAACGCCTGGTTGAACTGCTCGTTCGACATGATCTGCGTGCCGGGGCGAGCCAGTTCGGCGCGCATCAGCAGCGCCATGACGCCACCGATGCAGAAGAACGCGAACGACGTGACGAGGTAGAGCGTGCCGATCGTCTTGTGGTCAGTGGTGGTGAGCCACTTGATCACGACGTTGCCCGGCTGCTTGCGCCGCACCGGCAGCTCGTTCTCGTACGAGTCTTCGGCTGCCCCGGCACCCTGAGGTTCGTTGAGGATGCTCACAGGTTGTTCGTCTCCCGGTTCTTCTCGTGGCCCGTCTGCTCAATGCCGGCCGGGACGTAACCGGTCTGTCCCTGCGCCGCGAGCTGCTTGAGGTGGGCCTCGTAGCGCTCGGGGGAGACGACCTTCACGTTGAAGAGCATCCGGGAGTGGTCGACGCCGCACAGCTCGGCGCACTTGCCCAGGAAGGTGCCCTCCTTGTTGGGGGTCACCTGGAAGGAGTTGGTGTGGCCCGGGATGACGTCCATCTTCATCAGGAACGGCACCACCCAGAAGGAGTGGATGACGTCACGCGAAGTGAGGACGAAGCGGACCGTCTTGCCCTTGGGCAGCCAGAGGGTCGGACCGGGGTTGCCCGTCTGCGGGTTCCGCTCACCCGGCGTACCGACCTCGTAGACACCGCCGGCGTTCGCCGGGAAGTCCTTCTTGAACCGGTCCGGAATGGCACGCAGGTTCGGGTCGATCTTGGCGTTGCCGGTGACACCGGGAACGTCCTCGATGTAGTTGAAGCCCCAGCTCCACTGATAGCCGACCACGTTGACCGTGACGTCGGGCTTCGGCTTGAGGCTGAGGAGCTTCGTCTCGTCGCGGGCGGTGAAGTAGAACAGCACCGAGACGATGATCAGCGGGACTACCGTGTACAGCGCCTCGATGGGCATGTTGTACCGGGTCTGCGGAGGAACTTCGACCTTGGTGCGGCTGCGCCGGTGGAAGAACACACTCCACAGGATCAGGCCCCACACCAGCACGCCAACGGCGAGCGCGGCCGCCCAGGACCCCTGCCACAGGGAGAGGATCCGCGGACCCTCTTCTGTGGTCGGGGTGGGCATACCAAGGCGGGGGAAGTCCTTGTATGTGCAACCGGTGGCGGTCGCCAGGACCAGGCCCGCAGTCAGTGCCTGCAGCAGCTTCCGCCGCATCGGGCGCCGCGGCGAGCGGTCGGAGCCGTTGGGACTCACGTAGCGCCTTCCCGAGAGTCTCGCCCGCGCGGTCGGCTGCGGCCTTCTCGCTGGTCGGTCGCCGCCCTGCGTCGGGCAGGGGTTTGGATGTTTATGCGGACCAAACCCTACTGGACGCTATTTGGGGTCGCGCGGGGAGGGTGCCCAACGCGCCGCCGGGTCAGCCGAAGGGGGTGGGTTGCCCTGCTCCGGGCTACTTCTGACGGAGGTTTGGGGCGCCCAGGAGCTCGGGGCGTCAGGACGTCACAGCGGCTGCGGGCTCGTTGTGGCTTGTCGCGACGTTCCTCGCGCCCCTTTGGGGCGCTGCCCTGACCGGGGCCTTAGCGTTGGGGTGTGGCCTACTTCGATGCTGCTTCCGCTGCTCCTCTCCATCCCGTCGCCCGGCAGGCCCTGCAGGCCTCGCTCGACGAGGGGTGGGCCGATCCCGCGCGGCTCTACCGGGAGGGGCGGCGGGCCCGGCTGTTGCTCGACGCGGCGCGCGAGGCGGCGGCCGAGGCGGTGGGGTGCCGCCCGGACGAGCTGACCTTCACCTCGTCGGGCACCCGGGCGGTGCACTCCGGGATCGAGGGTGCGCTGGCGGGCCGCCGGCGCGTCGGACGCCACCTGATCGTGTCAGCCGTCGAACACTCGTCGGTACTCCATTCGGCAGAGGTCCACGAGGCGGCGGGCGGCTCGGTGACGACGGTGCCCGTCGACCGCGCGGGCACCGTCTCCCCTTCTTCCTACGCCGCCGCCCTGCGCCCCGACACCGCGCTCGCGTGCCTCCAGTCCGCCAACCACGAGGTGGGCACGGAGCAGCCGGTGCGGGAGGTCGCGGAGGCGTGCCGGGCGGCGGGGGTGCCGCTGTTGGTGGACGCGGCGCAGTCACTGCCCTGGCGCCGGGTGGAGGGCGACTGGTCCCTGTTGACGGCAAGTGCCCACAAATGGGGCGGGCCTTCGGGGGTCGGACTGCTCGTCGTGCGCAAGGGGGTGCGGTTCGCTCCCCAAGGGCCCGTGGACGAGCGGGAGTCGGGGCGGGCGGCGGGCTTCGAGAACATCCCTGCCGTCGTGGCCGCGGCGGCGTCGCTGCGCGCGGTACGGGCGGAGGCGGTCGCGGAGGCCGCGCGCCTGCGGGAACTGACGGAGCGGATCCGCGTACGGGTGCCCGAACTGGTCCCGGACGTCGAGGTGGTCGGGGACGCGGTTCACCGTCTCCCGGGGATCGTCACCTTCTCCTGCCTGTACGTCGACGGGGAGACGCTCCTGCACGAACTGGACCGGGCGGGTTTCTCCGTCTCCTCCGGCTCCTCCTGCACGAGCAGCACGCTGACCCCGAGCCATGTCCTGAAGGCGATGGGCGTCCTGAGCGAGGGCAACGTCCGGGTCTCGCTGCCACCGGGTACGCCGTCCGAGGACGTCGACCGGTTCCTGTCGGTGCTGCCGGACGCGGTCGCGGACGTACGCGAGAAGCTCGGCGCCCCGACGGCGTCGGCGCCGCCCTCGCCGTCCCCCTCCGGCTCCGACGCGCTCGTGGTGGACTCCCTCGGCAAGCTCTGCCCCATCCCGGTCATCGAACTGGCCAAGGTCATCGGGGACGTGCCGGTGGGCGGCACGGTCCGCGTCCTCTCGGACGACGAGGCCGCCCGGCTGGACATCCCGGCGTGGTGCGAGATGCGCGGGCACGAGTACGTCGGGGAGGAGCCGGCGGACCACGGCTTCGCCTATGTGGTCCGCCGGGTGTCCTAGACGGCCGGCCGGAGGAGTGTCCCGATCAGGCCAGATGGGCCCGGACCTCGGTGATCAGGCCAGGTGGGCCCGGACCTCGATGGCCGCGTCGTCGCCGTACGCCTTGGTGAAGCGGTCCATGAAGTGGGCGCGGCGGAGCTGGTACTCCTGGGTGCCGACCGTCTCGATGACCAGCGTCGCGAGCATGCAGCCGACCTGGGCGGCGCGCTCCAGGGAGACTCCCCAGGCGAGGCCGGAGAGGAAACCGGCGCGGAACGCGTCGCCGACGCCCGTCGGGTCCGCCTTGCGCTCCTCGTCCGGGCAGCCGACCTCGATCGGGTCCTCACCGGCCCGCTCGATGCGCACGCCCCGGGCGCCGAGGGTCGTCACACGGTGACCGACCTTCGACAGGATCTCCTCGTCGCTCCAGCCGGTCTTGGACTCGATGAGCCCCTTCTCGTACTCGTTGGAGAAGAGGTAGGTCGCCCCGTCCAGCAGTATCCGGATCTCGTCGCCGTTCATACGGGCGATCTGCTGCGAGAAGTCGGCGGCGAAGGCGATCGCGCGCGAGCGGCACTCCTCCGTGTGGCGGAGCATCGCCTCCGGGTCGTCGGCGCCGATCAGGACGAGGTCGAGGCCGCCGACCCGGTCCGCGACCGCCTTGAGCTCGATCAGCCGGGCCTCGCTCATCGCGCCCGTGTAGAAGGAGCCGATCTGGTTGTGGTCGGAGTCCGTGGTGCACACGAAGCGCGCGGTGTGCAGCACCTCGGAGATCCGGACCGAGTCGGTGTCGACGCCGTGGCGGTCGAGCCACGCCCGGTACTCGTCGAAGTCGGAGCCCGCGGCCCCGACCAGGATCGGCCGGGTGCCCAGCTGTCCCATGCCGAAGGCGATGTTCGCGCCGACGCCACCCCGGCGTACGTCGAGGTTGTCGACCAGGAAGGACAGGGAGACCGTGTGCAGCTGGTCCGCGACGAACTGGTCGGCGAAACGGCCGGGGAAGGTCATGAGGTGGTCAGTGGCGATGGAGCCGGTGACTGCGATACGCACGGCGAGGACACGCTCCTGCGACGGAAGGGGATTGACAGTTCACGCTACCCGGTCGACACGTGCCGTCTGAAGCGGTCAAAACTACCCGATAGTAGGTCTTTCTTCGTAACGCTCGGCGTGCATACGGTTCCGTCATGACGAACCGCAAGGTCCACGGCTCCGTTCCGCACGACTTCGAAGGCGATCTGGCGTCGCTGCGCGGCGACGGCGCCTTGGCCCGTGACTGGGCGGCACCGGACCCGATCATCTCCCGTGCCGACCTTCCCGTGTCCCCGTCGCGCATCCACGGAGTGACCGTGCCTCCCGCGTCCGCCCGTCTGCTGGACGCGATGTCCGACTACGGCGACTGACAGGACCCGGAAGGTCCTCGAAAAGGGCGGCCCCGAACGGCGCCCGCAGGGAACCGTGCGCTCCCCCGCTGCGTCCCATCGCTGTCCCCCGTAAAGGGGATGCGGTGTACGACCAGAAGGAGCGATGCGGTGAGCACCGAGCGACCCGAGACCGAAGCGCCCGAGCCCCCCGAGGACGGCGGCGAGCCGGCGAAGCCGCGCCGCCGCCATTCCCCGGCGGCCGTCGCCTCCGTCGCGGCCGCGGTGCTGCTCGTCGGGGGCGGCGGGGCCTATCTCGCCGCGACCGCGTCCGGCGGCGGGAGCGACCGCGACCACTCCGCGAGCCCCGGCGCCGACGGCACTCCCCCGCCGCTGGTCCTCGACGGCTACACCGAGGGCGGTACGGGTGGCACGGGCGGTACGGGCGATATCGCGCCCGGTGAGCCCAACCCCTACGGCGTGACCTACCACGCGAACGGCACCCTGCCCGCCGGCCCGGACTCCGCGCCCGTCTACGCGGCGAAGGGCGAGGTCACGGCGGCCGAGGTGGCCCGCCTCGCGAAGGCCCTGGACATCGCGGGCACCCCGAAGCTCACCGGCGAGACCTGGAAGGTCGGCCAGGACAAGGACGGCTCGGGACCCAGCCTCCAGGTGAACCAGCGGGCCCCCGGGACCTGGACGTTCAACCGGTACGCGCCCGGCACCGACAACTGCAAGGGCGCCGTGTGCACGAGCGACCCCGGCTCCCCGAGCAGCCACGCGGTGACCGAGACCGCCGCGAAGAAGGCCGCCGTGCCCGTGCTGAAGGCGCTGGGCCAGGACGACGCCAAGCTGGACGCGAGCGAGCTCATGGGCGCCGTACGGGTGGTGAACGCGGACCCGAAGGTCGGGGGCCTGCCCACGTATGGCTGGACGACCGGCGTCCAAGTCGGCCCGGACGGCCAGGTGGTGGGCGGCAACGGCCAGTTGAAGACGCCGGTCGAGGGAGACACGTATCCCGTGATCAGCGCGAGCAGGACCCTGGATCTGATGAACGGCAAGGCCGCTCTCGCGACGCCGGGCGGCGGGCGCGTGGGACCCGGCGGCTGCGCCAGTGCCGTACCGCTGAAGGACCGTGACGAGACGCCGTGCCGTGCGTCGACGGCGGTGCCGAAGCGGGAGTCGGTGGCCGTCGAGAAGGCCGTCTTCGGGCTGGCCTCGCACTTCGTGTCCGGGCACCAGACACTGGTGCCGTCCTGGCTGTTCGAGGTACGGCCGACGGGCACGGACTCCGCCTTCACGGTGACGCATCCGGCGGTCGCCCCGAAGTACCTGACCTCGCCGGAGCCGACCGCGGCACCGACGCCGACCGCCACCCCCAGCCCGCGGCCGACCGCGGCGCCGACGTCCCGTGACGTCAAGGTGCAGGGCTACACGGCCGACGGCAAGGACCTGACCGTGAGCTTCACGGGCGGGGTGTGCGCGGACTACTCCGTCTCCGCGAGCGAGAGCACGGACAAGGTGACCGTCAAGGTGACCGAGACACCGTGGCAGGGCAAGGTCTGCATCCTCATCGCCAAGGTGTACGAGAAGACGGTGCACCTCGACCAGCCGCTCGGCGACCGGAAGGTCGTCGGGTCCGACGGCACGCCGATCCCGGAGGGCAAGCCGGCCGGCGCCTCGGTGAAGACGCCCCAGGCGCGGTAGCCACGGGAGCGGTCAGGGCGGCTCAGGCATGGCCCCGGATGCGCGAAGGCGGCGTCCCTGTCGGAGGGGGACGCCGCCTTCGTACGCGTTACGCGTTCGGCAGTTGGCCGGGGCTCAGCTGAAGGAGTCGCCGCAGGCGCAGGAGCCCGTCGCGTTCGGGTTGTCGATCGTGAAGCCCTGCTTCTCGATGGTGTCCACGAAGTCGATGGAGGCGCCGCCCAGGTACGGAGCGCTCATGCGGTCGGTGACGACCTTGACGCCACCGAAGTCCTTGACGACATCGCCGTCGAGGGAGCGCTCGTCGAAGAAGAGCTGGTAGCGCAGACCGGAGCAGCCACCGGGCTGAACGGCGACGCGCAGCGCCAGATCGTCGCGGCCTTCCTGGTCGAGCAGGGCCTTGACCTTGCCCGCGGCGGCGTCGGACAGCATGATGCCGTCGCTCACGGTGGTCTTCTCGTCCGATACGGACATCTGCTTCTCTCCCGGGTTGTACGGAGACTGCTTGCCGACGATTGCAACCGCCGGGGCCGCGGATTCATTCCGGGCCGAGAGTCTGCCTTTCCGTGGGCTTTCCGTTCTCGCCTCCCATGCTCGCACACGCGCCGGAGAGCGGACAGCGGCCTGTGGACAACCTCCGGGATTCACGTCACATCGACACTATGGGCATCGTCAACATGACATGAAGCGGTTATGATAGATAGCGTCATTTCGACGAAAAGGCTAGTCCGAATGTCCCGCTGGGTCGCCCCCGTGATCCAAGCGAGCCGCAGAACAGAAAGGGTGCGTGTCGTGACCACCGCCCAGACCCAGGAGCTCGACGTACAGCCGACGCCCCTCGCCCTACTGCTGCTCGGCCGCGAGGCCGACCCGAGGAGCGAGCGCGGCGTGGAGTGTCCCGGAGACCTGCCCTCGCCGTCCGACCCGGACCTCGTGGAGCGGGCCCGCGCGGCCAAGGAGAAACTCGGGGACAAGGTCTTCGTGCTCGGCCACCACTACCAGCGCGACGAGGTCATCCAGTTCGCCGACGTCACGGGCGACTCCTTCAAGCTGGCCCGCGACGCCGCCGCGCGCCCGGAGGCCGAGTACATCGTCTTCTGCGGTGTGCACTTCATGGCGGAGTCCGCGGACATCCTGACGTCCGACGACCAGAAGGTGGTCCTCCCCGACCTCGCCGCCGGCTGCTCCATGGCCGACATGGCGACGGCCGAGCAGGTCGCCGAGTGCTGGGACGTGCTGACCGAGGCCGGGGTGGCCGAGCAGGTCGTACCCGTCTCCTACATGAACTCGTCCGCCGACATCAAGGCGTTCACCGGCAAGCACGGCGGCACGATCTGCACCTCCTCCAACGCCCAGCGGGCCCTGGAGTGGGCGTTCGAGCAGGGTGAGAAGGTGCTCTTCCTCCCCGACCAGCACCTCGGCCGCAACACCGCCGTCCGCGACATGGGGATGAGCCTGGAGGACTGCGTCCTCTACAACCCCCACAAGCCGAACGGCGGCCTCACCGCGCAGCAGCTGCGCGACGCCAAGATGATCCTGTGGCGCGGCCACTGCTCGGTCCACGGCCGCTTCTCGCTGGACTCGGTGAACGACGTCCGCGAGCGCATCCCCGGCGTGAACGTCCTCGTCCACCCCGAGTGCAAGCACGAGGTCGTGTCGGCGGCGGACTACGTCGGCTCCACGGAGTACATCATCAAGGCCCTGGAGGCCGCCCCGGCCGGCTCCAAGTGGGCGATCGGCACGGAGCTGAACCTGGTCCGCCGCCTGGCGAACCGTTTCGCGCCCGAGGACAAGGAGATCGTCTTCCTCGACAAGACGGTCTGCTTCTGCTCCACCATGAACCGCATCGACCTCCCCCACCTGGTGTGGACCCTGGAGTCCCTCGCCGAGGGCAACCTGGTCAACCGCATCGAGGTGGACAAGGAGACGGAGGCGTTCGCGAAGCTGGCGCTGGAGCGGATGCTGGCGCTGCCGTAACGCGGAGACCATTCCGCCCTCGGGCGTACCAGGATCACTCCACCCTCGGGCGTACCAGGCCCGACTCGTAGGCGATGACGACGAGTTGGGCCCGGTCCCGGGCGCCGAGCTTGGCCATGGCCCGGTTGACATGGGTCTTCACGGTGAGCGGGCTGACCTCCAGCCGCTCGGCGATCTCGTCGTTGGAGTGTCCTCCCGCGACCTGGACGAGCACCTCGCGCTCGCGCCCGGTGAGCGCCTCGAGCCGCTCGGCCCGGGCGGAGTCCCGGCCCTCGTCCGAACCGTCCCCCTGGGCGAGGAACTTGGCGATCAGCCCCTTGGTGGCCGCCGGGGACAGCAGCGCCTCGCCGCCCGCCGCGATCCGGATGGCGTTCAGCAGCTCCTCCGGCTCCGCGCCCTTGCCGAGGAAGCCGGAGGCGCCGGCCCGCAGCGACTGCACCACGTACTCGTCGACCTCGAAGGTCGTCAGCATGACCACCCGTACGTGTGCGAGTCCCGGGTCGGCGCTGATCAGCCGGGTGGCGGCGAGGCCGTCGGTGCCCGGCATCCGGATGTCCATCAACACCACGTCGGCGCGGACCTCCCGGGTGAGCCGCAGCGCCTCCGCGCCGTCGGACGCCTCGCCGACCACCTCCATGTCGGGCTCGGAGTCGACGAGGACACGGAACGCGCTGCGCAGCAGCGCCTGGTCGTCGGCGAGCAGGACACGGATGGTCATGCGGAGTCCCCCAGGGCGGGCGCGGTGCGGTTCTTGACCGGAAGGATCGCATGGACCCGGAAGCCGCCTCCGTAGCGGGGACCGGTCGTGCAGGTGCCGCCGAGCGCGGTGACCCGCTCGCGCATCCCGAGCAGCCCGTGCCCGCCGCCCTCCTCCGGGCCGTCGTCCTGCCCAGGTCCGTTGTCGAGGACGGTCACTTCCACGTTCGGTCCCACGCGTACGACGCTGATCTCGGCCTTCGCCTCCGGGCCCGCGTGTTTCTGCACATTGGTGAGGGCTTCCTGGATGACGCGGTACGCGGCGAGGTCGACGGCGGCGGGGAGGGTGGTGCCGTGGTCGGCGCGGGCGACTTCCACGGGGAGTCCGGCGTTGCGGAAGGTGTCGGCGAGTTCGTCGAGGCGGGCGAGGCCCGGGGCGGGTTCCGTGGGGGCCTCGGGGTCGCCGGACTGGCGCAGCAGGCCGACGGTGGCGCGCAGTTCGTTGAGGGCCGAGCGGCTGGCCTCGCGGACGTGCGCGAGGGCTTCCTTGGCCTGGTCGGGGCGCTTGTCCATCACATGGGCCGCGACTCCGGCCTGCACGTTGACGAGGGCGATGTGGTGGGCGACGACGTCGTGCAGGTCGCGGGCGATGCGCAGCCGCTCCTCGGCGACGCGGCGGCGGGCCTCCTCGTCGCGGGTGCGCTCGGCGCGGTCGGCGCGTTCGCGGATGGCGTGCACGAAGGCGCGACGGCTGCGTACGGCGTCGCCCGCGGCGGCGGCCATGCCCGTCCAGGCGAAGATCGCGAGGTTCTCCTGCGCGTACCAGGGCAGGGGGCCGACCAGCATCGCGCAGGCCGTCAGCACCGTCATCGTGAGCAGGCCGACGCGCCAGGTGGTGGGGCGGTCCGTGGCCGAGGCGACGGTGTAGAGGGCGACGACGGCGGACATCACCACCGGGGCTCTGGGGTCGCTGGCGACCAGTTCCACGGCGGAGAAGGCTCCGGTCGTGGCGAGGATGGATCTGGGGGCGCGGCGGCGGAACACGAGGGCGGCGGCGCTGAGCACCATGAGGGTGAGGCTGAGGACGTTCGGGGTGTGCGTGCCCCAGGTCGCTCCGTTCTCCCCGTGGGGGTCGACGAAGGAGCTGGCCAGCATCGCCACGAGTACGCCGGCCGCCAGGGTCGCGTCCAGTGCCATCGGGTGCGCGCGGAGTCTGCACTTCGTGCGCTCTAGAGTGCTCACCCGTTTTACGGTACGGGGCCCTTGCAGGGGGCGGAACGGCCTCGTCCTCAAACGCCGGACAGGCTGGAACGAGGGCGAGCCGAGGTTTTCAGGGGCGCGGGGAACTGCGCGCCCAGCCCCCACGGGCCCGCAGCCAAAGGACTGGGCGGGGGACGCGGGGCGCAGCCCCGGTCAGGGGGCGGGGAACTGCGTGGGCGAGTTGGGCGGCCCCGGAGCTGAGGAGCTCCCCCGCTCAACCCCCGGAGGGAACCGTCAGCCGGGGATCAGGCCCTCGTCGGTCAGCATGGCGCGGACCTCTTCGAGGGTCGCGTCGGGGGACGGCAGGATGAGGTCGGAGGGTTCGAGGGCGTCGTCGGGAAGCGGAGCGCCGAGGCGGCGGACCTGGTCCAGAAGAGTGGTCAGGGTGCGACGGAAGCCGGCCTCGTCACCGCTCTCCATCTCGGCGAGCAGCTCGTCGTCCAGCTTGTTCAGTTCGGTGAGGTGGCTGTCGTCCAACCTCACCTGCCCCTCCCCCATGATCCGTACGATCATGTCGCCCTCCTCAGGCGCCCTAGGTGTGGGTCACTGCTTGTCGAAGCGCGGGGTGTCCTGCGGCTGGGACTGCGACGTGGACTGTCCCGTGCCGCCCTCGATCGCCTGCTGCGGCGAACCACCGGCGAGCTCGGCCTTCATGCGCTGCAGTTCCAGCTCTACATCCGTACCACCGGAGAGCCGGTCCAGCTCGCTCTGGATGTCGTCCTTGGCCAGACCGGACTGGTCGTCGAGCGCACCGGAGGCGAGCAGTTCGTCGATCGCGCCGGCGCGGGCCTGCAGCTGCGCGGTCTTGTCCTCGGCGCGCTGGATCGCCATGCCGACGTCGCCCATCTCCTCGGAGATGCCGGAGAAGGCCTCTCCGATACGGGTCTGCGCCTGGGCCGCCGTGTAGGTCGCCTTGATGGTCTCCTTCTTGGTGCGGAAGGCGTCCACCTTGGCCTGGAGCCGCTGCGCCGCGAGGGTGAGCTTCTCCTCCTCGCCCTGGAGGGTCTGGTGCTGCGTCTCCAGATCCGTCACCTGCTGCTGGAGCGCCGCACGGCGGGAGAGCGCCTCGCGGGCCAGGTCCTCGCGGCCGAGCGCGAGCGCCTTGCGGCCCTGGTCCTCCAGCTTGGTGGACTGGTTCTGGAGCTGGTTCAGCTGAAGTTCGAGGCGCTTGCGGCTGGTCGCCACGTCCGCGACGCCGCGGCGCACCTTCTGCAGCAGCTCCAGCTGCTTCTGGTACGAGTAATCGAGGGTTTCGCGCGGGTCCTCGGCCCGGTCAAGGGCCTTGTTCGCCTTCGCGCGGAAGATCATCCCCATACGCTTCATGACACCGCTCATGGGCTTCGCGCGCCCCCTTCTGACGGACTCCAGCTCCAGGTACTGCAACAGAACCCACAGTACGGGCCCTGCATCCATTACCGCACTGTTCGGGGACGGATGCGCTCATCCCCAAGGACGACTGCGTACGGCACCGCTCCGGCGTAGGGAGTAGGTGGGACTCGGGGTCCACCCGTACACAACGTCCCCTCTGTCCCAGTACAGACGCACGGTGTTGCCGGATCGTTCCCCACTCGAACGACGTCCATGCCGCCGCACCCCGTACCCTTGGGTTTTGTGTTCCGTAGCCGTGCCAAGGAAGAGAAGGCCCCCGCCGACAAGGCGCAGGTGACCGACTCCAAGCAGACCCGTGACCCGCAGGCCCCCAAGGGCCGCCCCACGCCCAAGCGCAGTGAGGCCCAGACCCAGCGTCGTAGCGTCGCCCAGACGCCGACGACGCGCAAGGAGGCGGCCAAGCGGCAGCGCGACGAGCGCCGTGTCCAGATGGAGAAGCAGCGCCAGGCCCTGGCCAACGGCGACGAGCGCTATCTGCCCGCCCGTGACAAGGGGCCGGTGCGCAAGTTCGCTCGCGACTTCGTGGACTCGCGCTTCTGTGTCGCGGAGTTCTTCCTGCCGATGGCCGTGGTCATCCTCGTGCTGAGCATGGTGCGGGTGGGCTCGCTGCAGAACATCGCGCTGCTGCTGTGGCTCGTGGTGATCGTGATGATCGTGGTCGACTCGATCGGCATCGCGATCCGCCTGAAGAAGCAGCTGGCCGCCCGCTTCCCCGACGTGCCCAAGAAGGGCGCGGTCGCCTACGCGCTGATGCGCACTCTCCAGATGCGTCGCCTCCGGCTGCCGAAGCCGCAGGTCAAGCGCGGAGAGCGGCCCTGAGCACGACATCGTTCTCCGGGGGCGCGGCGGATGCCTGGCTGAGCAAGCTGGGCGGGCTGCGTGATGTCGTGCGACAGGAGCTGGTGGCCCGGCAGCTCGACGAGCAGATAGCCGGCCGGTTCCCGGTCGGGCAGCGATTGCGGGTGCTCGACGTCGGAATGGGCCAGGGCACGCAGGCGCTGCGGCTGGCCAGGGCCGGCCATCAGGTGACCGGCCTCGAGCAGGACCCGAAGATGCTCACCGTGGCCCGGGAGGCGCTGGCCGCCGAGCCCGAGGGCATCCGGAGCCGGGTGCGGCTCATCGAGGGCGACGGCCGCGAGACGGGCGTGCACTTCCTGCCCGGCAGCTTCGACGTGGTGCTGTGCCACGGCGTACTCATGTACGTCGAGGAGCCGGACCCGCTCCTCGCGGGGCTGGCGCGGATGCTGGCCCCGGGCGGGCTCCTCTCGCTGCTGGTGCGCAACGCCGACGCGCTGGCCATGCGGCCGGGCCTGTCCGGCGACTGGACGGCGACCCTGGCCGCGTTCGACACGGAGGCCTACGTCAATCGGCTCGGCCTCGCCGTCCGCGCGGACCGGCTCGCCACGCTGACGTCGACGCTCGCGGGGATCGGGGCGGCGTTGCACGCCTGGTACGGCGTGCGGGTCTTCACGGACACGGCGCCCGACGGGACCCCCGTCCCCGAGGACGTGGCGACTCTCCTGGCCGCGGAGGAGCGGGCCGGGCGGACGGACCCCTATCGCCAGGTGGCGGCCCTGCTGCATCTCTGCGGCGTACGCGGCTGATCGATCCCTGCGGCGTACAGGACTGATCGCTGCCTGATCGCCCCCTGTTCGGCCCTGCATCGCGAGCCGCGACAGAGCCGCGAAAGGGACACTCTGGACATGGCTGCCACCCGTGCCCCCGTGTCGCGTCCGCTGCTCCCCATACCCGCCCTCGTCATCGCCATCCTCGCCTGCGCCGCCGCCCTGCTCTCCGGCTGTTCCGACGCCGGGTCGCCCGCCAAGAAGGACGGGACGAAGGACGGCACGACGCAGGCCGTCGTCCCGCTCGCGGCCGACGACCTGCAGAACGCGTACCTGAAGGTGATCAAGAACGTCCTGCCCTCGGTGGTGCAGATCCAGGCGAGCGACGAACTGGGCTCGGGGGTGGTGTACGACGGCCAGGGACACATCGTCACCAACGCGCACGTGGTCGGGAGCGAGAAGACGTTCAGGGTGACGACGGCCAACAGCCAGAACGTACTGACGGCCAGGCTCGTGTACACCTACCCGGCCCAGGACCTCGCCGTCATCAAGCTCGACAAGGTGCCGAGCGGGCTGAAGGCGGCCACCATCGGGAACTCGGAGAAGGTCGAGGTCGGCCAGATCGTGCTGGCGATGGGCTCGCCGCTCGGGCTGTCGTCCAGCGTGACCCAGGGCATCGTGTCGGCGACCGGGCGCACCGTCAGCGAGGACAGCACCGGCGGCGGGACGGGGGCCACCATCGCCAACATGGTGCAGACGTCGGCCGCGATCAACCCGGGCAACAGCGGCGGCGCGCTCGTCGACCTGAACGGGCAGGTCATCGGCATTCCCACGCTGGCCGCGACGGACCCGAGCCTCGGGGGCGGCACGGCGCCCGGTATCGGATTCGCGATCCCCGCCTCGATGGTGCGGACGATCGCCGACCAGATCATCAGGACCGGCAAGGTCACCGACTCGGGACGGGCCGCGCTCGGCATCACCGGCCGTACCGTGCTCGACGAGACCTACGCGCCCGCGGGTGTCGCCGTGGTCGAGGTGAAGCCCGGCGGCGCGGCCGACACCGCGGGCATCCGGCCCGGCGACATCATCACCCGGATCGGCACGAACGACATCACCACCCTCACCTCGCTCGCCGAGGCGCTCGCGGCCGACAAGCCGGGCCAGCGGACGCGGGTGACGTTCGTCCGGGGCGCGGCCGAGCGGACGGTCGGCGTACGGCTGGGTGAGCAGTAGGTACGGGGTGAAGGCGGCGGCGAGGGGTTGACGCACGGTGAACGGGGTTGCCGGGAGCGGTCCCGGCAACCCCGGCCGGCCTACTCCGGTTCGGCGTGCAGGCTCATCGGCCCGTAGATCTTCGTACTGTCCTCGAAGAGGAACACCTGGTCCGCGCCGCCCTCCAGGAGGTCCTTCCAGACCTCGCCGATCCAGGACTCCGCATCCCCCTGTGTGGTGAACTCCTCGGGCTGTACCGCGGGTTGGACCTCTGTCCCGTCGGACTTCTCGAACCGCCACGTCCATGCCGCCATGTACGCCTCCCAGGTGTGAGCACACTGCACAGCGGAAGCCGCACAAGATCCGGCTCCCGTCCGAAGCCTAGGCGCTGCGCCGGGTGCGGAACAGAAGATCGCGAGTCGCGGCACGCGTCGCGGGTCGTGAACGGCGCCGCGCGCCTACGAGCGCTGTACCCGAACGCGCGCCACCCACGGTGACACGGGAAAATCAGGGCGTGGAACTCACTCTGCTCGGCACCGGCGCCCCCGAGGGCCTGCCCCGTCCCGACTGTCCCTGTGCGGCCTGTGCCAGTGCGCTCGGCGAGGACGCGCGGGCGGCCACCGCGCTGCTCGTGGACGGCACCCTGCTGCTCGACCTCACGCCCGGCGCCGCGTTCGCCGCGGCCCGCGCCGGGCACTCGCTGGGCGGTGTACGGCAGGTGCTGCTCTCGCATCCGCACGACGGGCCCGCCGTCGAGGTGCCGGCCGGGCTCCCGCAGCCCGTACGGGTTCCCGACGGCAGCGAGCTGGCGCTGCTGACCGGACACCGGGTGCGGGCGGTGCCGATGGACTCGCCCGGCACGGGGTACGCGGTGACCGGACCGGACGGACAGCGGCTGCTGTATCTGCCGCCGGGCGCGGCGCCCGCGGGACTTGAGGAGAACGGCGACTCGTACGCCATGGTGGTCGCCGATGTGGTGGGGCGGCCGGACGCCCTGGCGAAGCTGCGCGCGGTCGGGGCCGTCGGGCCGACGACGGACGTGGTCGCGGTCCACCTCGACCACGACGTGCCGCCGGGCCCCGAACTGCGGCGGCGGCTCGCGGCGGCGGGCGCGCGGGCGGTGCCGGACGGGACGACGCTGGACGTGGGCGTCTACGAGGACGTACCCGACGTACCGCGCCGCACCCTCGTGCTCGGCGGGGCGCGCTCGGGCAAGTCGGTGGAGGCGGAACGGCGTCTGGAGTCCTTCCCCGGGGTGCAGTACGTGGCGACGGGCGGGTCCCGCAACGGGGACAACGAGTGGGCGTCGCGCGTGCACGCCCACCGTGAGCGGCGGCCCGGCTCCTGGCGGACGGTGGAGACCTGCGACCTGGTGCCGCTCCTGGAGGGCTCCGGGCCTCCCCTCCTCGTCGACTGCCTCTCCCTCTGGCTCACGGACGCGATGGACTCCGTGAACGCGTGGGACGACGCGGAGTGGGCCGGCGGCGGCGAACGCGCGCTGCGCGCCCGCGTCGAGGAACTCACCACCGCCGTCCGCAACACGCGCCGCACCCTCGTCGCCGTCTCCAACGAGGTCGGCTCCGGCATCGTCCCCGCCACCGCCTCCGGACGCCGCTACCGCGACGAACTCGGCCGCCTGAACGCGGGGTTCGCGGCGGAGTGCGAGCACGTGCTGCTGGTGGTGGCGGGGCAGGCGCTGGCCTTGCGGGGCTGACCGGAGCCGACCGAGGCCGACCAGGGCTGACCAGGGCTCAGGATTTTCTGCGGGCGATGATCCGGAAGGCGTTCGAGAAGCGGGTGCGGCGGAAGACCGGGGCCATCGCGTGGTCCAGGGCGGAGGCCGAGGCGAGCAGCGGGACGCTCGCCCGGGCCAGGACCGTGTGCAGGGCGCGCTGGAACTGGGTCGGCGGGGTGGGGCGCCAGGGAGCGTCGAGATCGGGCAGGACCCGGCCGAGGGCCAGCGCGAGGGCGCCGGCGAGGTCGTACGGGATGTGCGGTTCGCGGCGGTCCGTCGCGACGATCTCGCAGCCGAGGGACTCCAGTTCGCCCAGCAGGTTGGACAGCGGCATCAGGTGCAGATGGCGCGGCTGGCCGTACGACACCCACCACCTGCCCAGCAGCGCGCCGAACGCGCAGTCGGGGTCCGGCACTTCGACGAGGAGGTGGCCGCCCGGCCGCAGGACCGTCAGGGCGGCGCGCAGTTCCTCGCGCGGGTCGCGGGTGTGCTCCAGATGGTGGAACATGCTCACGACGTCGTAGCGGGCGCTCAGCCGCCCGATGATCCGGGGATCGGTGAGCCGGCCGCGGTGGGCCTCCTCGATGTGCCCGGCCGCCCGCGCCTTCTCGACCCGCCGGGTGGGGTCGAGGCCGTCGAAGGACGTGTACGGGTGGACCTCCCGGGCGACGGCCGGGAAGTGCCCGTGCCCGGTGCCGACGTCGAGCCAGCTCTCCGGCTCGGCGTGGCGGAGCAGCGCGCGGGCGGCGGCCCGGTGGCGCCCTCTGCTGCCGCGGGCGCCCAGGAGCCGGTCGGTGAGGCCGTCGAGGCCCTCGTGGAAGTCCCGGTGGTAGAAGGCCAGCCCCTCCGCGCTGAGCCGGGGGTTCTGGAAGGCGTGGGAGCACTCCGCGCACTCGTCGACGACGAACGTGCCGGGCTTGCGCTGCACCTGGTCCGGCGTCCGCAGCCGGGTGCGCAGCCGCTTCGAGCCGCACCAGGGACAGTCCTCCCGGCGCGGTTCGTGGAACCGGTCGGTGCCTTGGGCGAGTTCGGCCGCGTAGGCGGCGCGGCGATCGGCGCTCGGGGGTGGCGTGGGGGGCATGGACGCTCCTGGGGACGGCAGGGTGGGGGGACGGCGGGGCACGCGAACGAGCCGTACGACAATCCGACACAAACGGTACGTAGCGGATCGTGATCCGGGGTGCACCGACGTGGCGCGGACGTGTTCGATCGCTGCCGGTACTGTTCGGCGAATGAGCTCGCTTAATCTCGACGACTTCACCGATCTGATCGAGCGCCCCGACGGAGGCGTGCGCCGGGACGCCGAGGCGCGCCGGGAGCGCCAGATCGTGCCGCCCGGGGCGCTGGGCCGCCTCGACGAACTGGGTGAGTGGCTGGCGGCGGCGCAGTCCGCGGTGCCGGTGCGGCCGATCGAGCACCCGCGCGTGGTGCTGTTCGCGGGCGACCACGGGGTCGCCGGACTCGGTGTGTCGGCGCGGCCCGCGGGCACCGCCGACCAGTTGGTGCGGGCGGTCCTGGAGGGCGCGAGCCCCGCGGCGGTGCTGGCGCGCCGGCTCGGCGTGCCGGTACGGGTCGTCGACATGGCGCTGGACTGCGATCCGCAGGAGCTGCCCGCGGAGGTCGTACGGCATCGGGTGCGGCGCGGGTCGGGGCGGATCGACGTCGAGGACGCGCTGACCCCGGAGGAGGTCGAGGCCGCGTTCCGGGCGGGGGTCGCGGTCGCGGACGAGGAGGCGGACTCCGGTACGGATCTGGTGGTGCTCGGCGATGTGAGCGTCGGCGGGACCACCGCGGCGGCCGTGCTGGTCGCTGCGCTGTGCGGGACCGACGCGTCCGTGGTCACCGGGCGGGGCGGACGGCCCATCGACGACCTCGCGTGGATGCGCAAGTGCGCGGCCGTGCGGGACGCCCTGCGGCGGGCTCGGCCGGTGCTCGGGGATCAGCTGCAGCTGCTCGCGGTGGTGGGCGGCGCCGACCTCGCGGCGATGACGGGGTTCTTGTTGCAGAGCGCGGTGCGCAAGATGCCGGTGATCCTCGACGGGGTCGTCTCGGCCGCGTGTGCCCTCGTGGGGCAGCGGGTCGCCTTCCGGGCGCCGGACTGGTGGCTGGCCGGCCAGAACAGCGGCGAGCCGGCCCAGGCGAAGGCCCTGGACCGCATGGCCCTCGAACCCCTCCTCGACCACGGCGTCACGGTCGGCGAGGGCGCGGGAGCCCTCCTCGCCCTCCCCCTCGTCCAGGCCGCCGCCGCCCTCTCGGCCGAACTCCCGGAAACTCCGACCCCCGAGCCCGAGCCCGAGGCCGAGCCCGAGGTCTCCGACCAGAACGAGTGAACTTCCGCTCCCTCGAACGCCGGACGGGCTGAAGGATGCGGGCCGGGGTGGGTGGGGCAGCCTCCGGCCTCGCCCTCGAACGCCGTCCACCCCGAGGCTTTCAGGGGTGCGGGGAACTGCGCGAGCAGCCCCCACCGGCCCGCGGCCGAAGAACTGGCGAAACCCACCCCGCAACAAATCCCCGGCCCGCATCACCCGTACCGCCCCTCCCCCGCACGACGCACCCCGCCCCATATCATCGCCCTTTATGGGAGATGCCCGAATTGCCGCTGACCAGGAGCGGGTCCCGGCCCGTCAGGCTGAAGGGGACCACCTGTCCACGGGCGCGTCACGCAGAGCCGCCGCCTTCGCGGTCTGGTACCTGCGGGCCGTCGCGTTCATCAACTTCCTGAGCGCCGCGTGGGTGTCGCTCGGGCAGGACGTACGGCGCCACAACA
Organism: Streptomyces sp. RLB3-17; assembly: GCF_007113425.2. Classification (NCBI taxonomy): domain Bacteria; kingdom Bacillati; phylum Actinomycetota; class Actinomycetes; order Kitasatosporales; family Streptomycetaceae; genus Streptomyces; species Streptomyces sp. RLB3-17. The sequence goes on from NZ_CP041610.2 coordinate 3,624,321, forward strand.
CCGAGAACCTCTTCACCCCGTACCTGCTGACGGCGGGATTCGCCTCGGGTGTGTTCACCATGTTCCTGGCCATCACGATGCGTCGCCGCAAACGGGCCGCGTGGATCCTGAACTTCGTGCTCAGCGGACTGTTCCTGATGCTGTTCGCCGTCGCGATGACGTTCCCGGAGATCCGCCAGTACGCCCAGAACTGGGTCTCCATCGCCCTGACCGCCGCCTTCGTCGTCTCGCTCGTCGCCGGCCGCCGGGAGTTCTACGCGAAGGGCGACCGGTCGAACCCCAAGCTCGCCGCGGCCGTCGCCGTCGGCGGACTGCTCGTCGCCTCCCTGCTCGCCGCGCTGCTGGTGACGGTCACCAACAGCGCGCAGGACGCCTACCGTTCGACCTTCTGGGACCGCTGGCGCTACGGCGCCCTGCGACTGGTCTCCGTCGCCGCCGACGACTCCCGCTTCCGCGGCCTGGAGATCGCCAACTGGGTCAACGTCACCATCAACGTGCTCAGCACCCTGCTGGTCCTCGCCGTGTTCTACGCCGCCTTCCGCTCCCGCCGCGCCGTCGACCCGCTCACCGAGGACGACGAGAAACGGCTGCGCACCCTGCTCGACCGGCACGGCGACCGCGACTCGCTGGGCTACTTCGCGCTGCGCCAGGAGAAGAGCGTGATCTGGTCGCCGACCGGCAAGGCCGCGGTCGCCTACCGCGTCGTCGGCGGGGTCTCGCTGGCCTCCGGCGACCCGATCGGCGACCCGGAGGCGTGGCCCGGCGCCATCGAGCCCTGGCTCGCCGAGGCCCGCGCGCACGGCTGGATCCCGGCGGTGATGGGAGCGAGCGAGGAGGCGGGGACCGTCTACTCACGGCACGGGCTCGACGCCCTCGAACTCGGTGACGAGGCGATCGTCGAGACCGCCGAGTTCACCCTCGAGGGACGCGCCATGCGCACGGTCCGCCAGGCCTACAACCGGGTCAAGCGGGCCGGGTACGAGGTGCGCATCCGGCGGCACGAGGACATCCCGGCCGACGAGATGGCGTACCTCCTGCGGCGCGCCGACGACTGGCGGGACGGGGCCACCGAGCGCGGGTTCAGCATGGCGCTCGGACGGCTCGGCGACCCGAGCGACGGGCAGTGCGTGATGCTGGAATGCACGGACGGAGAGGGGGAGTTGCGGGCGCTGCTGTCCTTCGTCCCGTGGGGGCCGCGGGGGCTCTCGCTCGATCTCATGCGGCGTGACCGGGACGCCGAGAACGGGCTGATGGAGTTCATGGTGATCGAACTCCTGCGCCGCGCCCAGGAGATCGGGATCACCCAGGTCTCGCTCAACTTCGCCATGTTCCGTTCCGTCTTCGAAAGAGGTGGACGCCTCGGTGCCGGACCGGTCCTGCGACTGTGGCGTTCCCTGCTCAGCTTCTTCTCACGCTGGTGGCAGATCGAGTCGCTGTACCGGGCCAACGCCAAGTACCGGCCGATCTGGGAACCCCGGTTCCTGCTCTTCGAGAAGAGCGCGGACCTGCTGCGCATCGGCCTCGCGGCCGCGCGCGCCGAGGGGTTTCTCGAAGCACCCGGACTGCCGAAGTGGCTGCACCGCAGGCACCTGGAGTCGCACCGATGAGGGTGGCCGGACAGACGGGAAGAGCCTGCCGGACGGGGACCTGGACAGCAGGACGGATGGGGACCGCTGCATGAACACCCTCGCCCGCCTCGCCCGCGCCGAATGGGGACTGCTGTACGTCACCGTGCGCGAGGCACTCGCCGGACAGCGATGGCGGGCGATGCCGGTGACGCTCGGGGCCGTCTGTCTGACGGCCATCCTCCAGTTCGTGCAGAACCAGCCCTGGGGCTTCCAGTTCGTGCAGGACATCGGCTCCGTGCGGGCCGAGGAGCCACTCTGGCTCGCCCTGCTGCGCACCCCGCTCTCCCTGTTCGTGCCGGCCCTCGACCTGCCGGTGTGGGGCGCGCTGCTGCAACTTCTCGTCGTGTTCGGGATCGCCGAGATCTGTCTGGGCTGGTGGCGGATGCTCGTCATCGCGTACGCCACCACGCTGGCCGGCACGCTCTACGCGCGCGTGGCGATCTCACTGAGCCCGGGCAACCCGCTGGGGCTGCCCGTGACGGACGCGCAGGTCGTGGACACCGGGCCCTCGGCGGCCGTGGTCGGCCTCGCCATCTTCGTCGCCTGGCGCTATCGCGCCTACTGGACGGGGTGGGGGGTGGTCGCGGCGATGGTGATCGAGGTGGCGTTCAAGGGGAACCTCGCGGGCAAGGAGCACATCGCCGCGCTCGCCGCGGTCTTCATGCTGTACGGGATCTCGATCCTGCGTCACCGCCACCGCCACCGCCACCGTCGCTGTCGCCTTCACCGGCGGCCGGGCAGGGGCCGGACGGGATCCGGTTTTCCGCCGATCCAGTCCTGAAGCCTGCGGCGCGGGCCGAACCAGCGGCGGTCGTGGTGGTAGGCGCGCAGCATCGACCTGGCCCGGGCGCGCGGCCTGCGACGGTAGAAGCGCTTGGCCCACGGAGAGACCGGGCGGGCCAGCCGGACGGCGCCGATGAGGGCGACGAACGGGACGATCACGCCGAAGATCGCCATGCGGGCCTTGCCCTTGCTCAGGGCGAGCAGGGCGAAGACGAAGTTCACGGCGACGCTCAGGATGACCCCGCCCCGGTCCTGGAGTTCCTCCTGGGAAATGTCGTTGACCCCGAACGGCAGGAACCCGGCGAGCACCAGGCCGACGAGGGCCGCCGTGACCAGGACGACCTCGACGCTCTTGCGGCCCTCCTCGCTCCAGTACACGTCGTCGAGGTGCAGGATCAGCGCGAACTCGTCGAGCACCAGTCCCGCGCCCATCCCGAACACCACCGCGAACAGGGCGGCGCCGAAGCCGTGCCGGGAACTGGCCACCGCGCCGAATCCGCCGATCACCGTCAGGACGACACCGGGCACGACGTGGTGGATGTGCAGACCGCCCGCCTTGACGTTGCCGAACGGACCCTTGCCCGCGCGGATGAGGCGGACGATGACACGGGTGATCACAAAGGTCAGCACGAAGGAGGCGAGTGCCAGCAGAAGCGGCAGCTTTCCCGGTTCGATGATGTTCCTCTGCAACCAATGACCCATATTGCGCACTTTATCCGCGGCTCTCACACCCGGCCGCCGCACCCGCCCCCGGTCGGCCCGCCACCTCCCCGGGTACCCTGCGCCGGTGTCCAGGACCCCTCTCCCCCACGGCCTCCGCTTCGCCTTCGGCACCCTGACCGTGCTCCCCGTCACGGTCACCCGCTGGGACCGTGAGGCGGCGCGCGGCGGAATGCTGTGCGCCCCCGTCGCCGGGCTGGTCGTCGGGGCGGGCGCGGCCCTGGTGGGCGTGACACTGCTCGCGATGGGCGCGGGCCCCCTGCTGGCCGCCGTCGCCACCGCCGCCGTCCCGGCCGCGCTCACCCGCGGTCTGCATCTCGACGGGCTCGCCGACACCGCGGACGGCCTCGGCAGCGGCAAGCCCGCCGAGGACGCGCTGCGCGTCATGAAGCAGTCCGACATCGGCCCGTTCGGCGTGATCACCCTGCTCTTCGTGCTGCTGGCGCAGGTCGCCGCGCTCTTCCAGGCCTACGAGGCCTCGTGGGCGCGGGGTGTGCTCGCGGCCGTCGTCTCGGCGACCGCGGCCCGTCTCGCCCTCACCCTGGCCGCGCGCACCGGGGTGCCCCCGGCCCGCCCCGAGGGCCTGGGTGCCGCGGTCGCGGGCACGGTGCCCGTGCGCGGCGCCCTGCTGGTGGCCCTCGCCGTCACCGTCGCCGCGGCCGGCGCCGGCGCGCTCCTCGGCACGTACGACCTCGTACGCGCCCCCCTGGCCGTCCTCGCCGCCTGCGCGAGCGCCGAACTGCTCCTGCGCCACTGCACCCGCCGCTTCGGCGGCATCACGGGCGACGTCTTCGGCGGCCTCGCCGAGACGGCGGCGACCACCGCCCTCGTGGCGCTCTCCCTCGGCTGAACTTCCAGCGAGCGTAGGAATGAGCGAAACCCGGCGGCGCGCGTAGGCTCGTCCCGAGTATGTGCCACCCAGGTAAAGACACTCCCTGAGGCCGGATCTAGGGTCATTCGTCAGGGCCCGGTCGACCCATCCCTACTCGGCCGCAGCAAAACAATGGAAGCGAGATCTCACCACAGTGACTGCTCTGACTCTCAGCACCGCCGCGGCGTCCGGCCTGCGGGCCGACGCGATCGTCGTCGGTGTCGCGAAGGGCGCCAAGGGCCCGGTCGTCGCACCGGGTGCCGAGGCCGTGGACAATGCGTACGACGGCGCACTCGCCGGGATCCTGGAGACCCTCGGCGCATCCGGCGGCGAGGGCGAGGTGACGAAGCTGCCCGCGCCGACCGGCTTCAAGGCGCCCGTCGTCGTGGCCGTCGGACTGGGAGCCGTCCCGGAGAAGGACGACACGTTCAGCGCCGAGGCGCTGCGCCGCGCGGCCGGTGCCGCGGCCCGCGCGCTCGCCGGTGCCAAGAAGGCCGTCTTCGCCCTGCCGATCACCGACGCCGCCGACGCGGGCGTCCTGGCGGAGGGCGCGGCGCTCGGCGCGTACGCCTTCGACGCCTACAAGGAGAACGGCAAGAACGGCAAGGACGCGAAGAACGGCAAGGCCCCGCTCGCCGAGGTCACCCTGCTCGGCGGCAAGCCCCGCGACGCGGCGTACAAGGCGGCCCTCGCGCGCGCCACCGCCGTGACCGAGGAGCTCAACCGCGCCCGCGACCTCGTCAACACCCCGCCGAACGACCTCTACCCCGAGGCCTTCGCCGCCGTCGCCACCGCCGCCGGCAAGGAGCACGGCATCAAGGTGCAGGTGCTGGACGAGAAGGCCCTGGCGAAGGGCGGCTACGGCGGCATCCTCGGCGTCGGCGCGGGCTCGGCCGCCGCTCCCCGCCTGGTGAAGCTGTCGTACACCTCGCCGAAGGCGACCAAGCACCTCGCGTTCGTCGGCAAGGGCATCACCTACGACTCGGGCGGCATCTCCCTCAAGCCCGCCGGGCACAACGAGACGATGAAGTGCGACATGAGCGGCGCGGCGGCGGTCTTCGCCGCCGTGGTCGCCGCGGCGCGCCTCGGCCTCGAGGTCAACGTCACCGGCTGGCTGGCGCTCGCCGAGAACATGCCCTCCGGTTCCGCCACCCGCCCCGGTGACGTGCTGCGCATGTACAGCGGCAAGACCGTCGAGGTCCTCAACACCGACGCCGAGGGCCGTCTCGTGCTCGCCGACGCGCTGTGGAAGGCGTCCGAGGAGAAGCCGGACGCGATCATCGACGTGGCGACGCTGACCGGTGCGATGGTGCTCGCGCTCGGCAACCGCACCTTCGGCGTGATGGCCAACGACGACGCGTTCCGTACGGCGGTCGTCGAGGCCGCGGAGGAGGTCGGCGAGGAGTCCTGGCCGATGCCGCTGCCGGAGCACCTGCGCAAGGGGATGGACTCGCCGACCGCCGACATCGCCAACATGGGTGAGCGGATGGGCGGCGGGCTGGTCGCCGGTCTGTTCCTGAAGGAGTTCGTGGGCGAGGGCATCACGTGGGCGCACCTGGACATCGCCGGGCCCGCGTTCAACGAGTCCGGCCCGTTCGGCTACACGCCGAAGGGTGGCACGGGGTCGGCGGTGCGGACGCTGGTGCGGCTCGCCGAGCTGACCGCCGCGGGCGATCTCGGCTAGAGGTGCTTCACGGCCGCGGGTGAAGCGCGGCCGGTCGCGCGGTACCTCCGTGCCCCCTGTCGGGGCGCGGAGGTACCCCCGTATTCGGACAGTGCGACTTCTCACACACCGGCCCGGCGTCTCGAACGCTCCGGACAAGTGCGAAGATGGGTTCTCGGCAGGACAGGGCCCCCACCACAGGGCCGAAGAAGAGCGGCCGGACACCAGCCGCCGACCGGTCACTGGAGACCGGCGTGGCGCACATGCATGGAGGACGTGACGTGGCGAACGACGCCAGCACCGTTTTCGACCTAGTGATCCTCGGCGGTGGCAGTGGCGGTTACGCCGCGGCGCTCCGCGGGGCGCAGCTGGGCCTGGACGTCGCCCTGATCGAGAAGGACAAGGTCGGAGGCACCTGCCTGCACCGGGGATGCATCCCCACCAAGGCCCTGCTGCACGCGGGCGAGATCGCCGACCAGGCCCGCGAGAGCGAGCAGTTCGGCGTCAAGGCCACCTTCGAGGGCATCGACGTCCCGGCCGTCCACAAGTACAAGGACGGGGTCATCTCGGGCCTGTACAAGGGCCTGCAGGGTCTCATCGCGTCCCGCAAGGTGACGTACATCGAGGGTGAGGGCCGACTGTCCTCCCCCACCTCGGTCGACGTGAACGGCCAGCGCATCCAGGGCCGCCACGTGCTGCTCGCGACCGGCTCCGTGCCGAAGTCGCTGCCGGGCCTGGTGATCGACGGCAACCGGATCATCTCCTCCGACCACGCGCTGGTCCTGGACCGCGTCCCGCAGTCCGCGATCGTGCTCGGCGGCGGCGTCATCGGCGTCGAGTTCGCCTCCGCGTGGAAGTCCTTCGGCACCGACGTGACGGTGATCGAGGGCCTCAAGCACCTCGTCCCGGTCGAGGACGAGAACTCCTCCAAGCTTCTTGAGCGCGCGTTCCGCAAGCGCGGCATCAAGTTCAACCTGGGCACCTTCTTCTCGAAGGCCGAGTACACCCAGGACGGTGTCAAGGTCACCCTCGCCGACGGCAAGGAGTTCGAGGCCGAGGTCCTGCTCGTCGCCGTCGGCCGCGGCCCGGTCTCGGCCGGTCTCGGCTACGAGGAGCAGGGCGTCGCGATGGACCGCGGCTATGTCCTGGTCGACGAGTACATGCGGACGAACGTCCCGACCATCTCCGCCGTCGGTGACCTGGTCCCGACGCTCCAGCTCGCGCACGTCGGCTTCGCCGAGGGCATCCTGGTGGCGGAGCGTCTGGCCGGCCTCAAGACCGTTCCGATCGACTACGACGGCGTGCCCCGGGTGACGTACTGCCACCCCGAGGTCGCCTCCGTGGGCATCACCGAGGCCAAGGCCAAGGAGATCTACGGCGCGGACAAGGTCGTCGCCCTGAAGTACAACCTCGCGGGCAACGGCAAGAGCAAGATTCTCAACACCGCGGGCGAGATCAAGCTCGTCCAGGTGAAGGACGGTGCCGTGGTCGGCGTCCACATGGTCGGCGACCGCATGGGCGAGCAGGTCGGCGAAGCCCAGTTGATCTACAACTGGGAGGCGCTGCCCGCCGAGGTCGCCCAGCTCATCCACGCCCACCCGACGCAGAACGAGGCAATGGGCGAGGCCCACCTGGCCCTCGCGGGCAAGCCGCTGCACTCGCACGACTGATCCAGTCCCCGGCTGATTTCAGTCATCGCGTCGCCCCTGGGCGCGACGACGACCACAGACTTCCGCACCATTCGTAAGGAGCAACAGAAACCATGGCGGTTTCCGTAACCCTTCCGGCGCTCGGTGAGAGCGTCACCGAGGGCACTGTCACTCGCTGGCTGAAGGCCGAGGGCGAGCGCGTCGAGGCCGACGAGCCGCTGCTCGAGGTGTCGACCGACAAGGTCGACACCGAGATCCCCTCCCCCGCCGCCGGTGTCCTCGCCTCCATCAAGGTCGCCGAGGACGAGACGGTCGAGGTCGGCGCCGAGCTGGCCGTCATCGACGACGGCACGGGCGCGCCCGCCGCCGCCCCCGCTCCGGCCGCCGAGCCCGTGGCCGCCCCGGCTCCGGCTCCGGCCGCTCCCGCCCCGGTCGCCGAGGCCCCCGCGGCCCCGGCTCCCGCCGCCGCCCCGGCCCCCGCCGCCGCTCCGGCCGGTGGCGCCTCCGGTACCGACGTCGTGCTGCCCGCGCTGGGCGAGTCGGTCACCGAGGGCACCGTCACCCGCTGGCTGAAGGAGGTCGGCGAGGAGGTCGCGGAGGACGAGCCGCTGCTCGAGGTCTCCACGGACAAGGTCGACACCGAGATCCCCGCGCCGGTCGCCGGCGTGCTGCTGGAGATCGTGGTCGGCGAGGACGAGACCGCCGAGGTCGGCGCGAAGCTCGCCGTCATCGGTGCCCCGGGCGCGGCTCCGGCCGCCGCCCCGGCTCCCGCGGCTCCGGCCCCCGCCGCTGCCGCCCCGGCTCCGGCCGCCCCCGCGGCTCCGGCGCCCGCCCCGGCCCCGGTGGCGCCAGCCGCCCCGGTCGCGCCCCCGGCTCCGGTCCAGGCCGCCGCCCCGGTCGCGCCCGCCGCGCCGGCTCCGGCCCCCGCGCCGGTTGCCGCTCCCGTCACCCCGGCTCCCGCGTCCGCCGCGCTCGCCGTTGACGACGGCGCGTACGTGACCCCGCTGGTGCGCAAGCTCGCCGCGGAGAACTACGTCGACCTGGCCTCCGTCAAGGGCACCGGCGTCGGCGGCCGTATCCGCAAGCAGGACGTCCTCGCCGCCGCCGAGGCCGCGAAGGCCGCCGCCGCTGCCCCGGCTCCGGCCGCTGCCGCCCCGGCGGCCAAGAAGGCGCCGGCCCTGGAGGTCTCCCCGCTGCGCGGTCAGACCGTCAAGATGCCCCGCATCCGCAAGGTCATCGGCGACAACATGGTGAAGGCCCTGCACGAGCAGGCCCAGCTGTCCTCGGTCGTCGAGGTCGACGTCACCCGCCTGATGCGGCTGCGCGCGCAGGCGAAGGACTCCTTCGCGGCCCGCGAGGGCGTCAAGCTCTCCCCGATGCCGTTCTTCGTGAAGGCCGCGGCCCAGGCGCTGAAGGCCCACCCGGCCGTCAACGCCCGGATCAACGCGGACGAGGGCACGATCACCTACTTCGACACCGAGAACATCGGTATCGCGGTGGACTCGGAGAAGGGCCTGATGACCCCGGTCATCAAGCACGCGGGCGACCTGAACATCGCCGGCATCGCCAAGGCCACCGCCGAACTGGCGGGCAAGGTCCGGGCGAACAAGATCACTCCGGACGAGCTGTCCGGCGGCACCTTCACCATCTCCAACACCGGCTCGCGCGGCGCGCTCTTCGACACGATCATCGTGCCGCCGAACCAGGTCGCGATCCTCGGCATCGGTGCCACGGTCAAGCGTCCGGCCGTCATCGAGACGGAGGAGGGTACGGTCATCGGCGTCCGCGACATGACCTACCTGACGCTCTCCTACGACCACCGTCTGGTGGACGGCGCCGACGCGGCCCGTTACCTGACCGCGGTCAAGGCGATCCTGGAGGCGGGCGAGTTCGAGGTCGAGCTCGGCCTGTAACCACCCCCGCACGCGCGCTGCCCCCGTCCGGAACCTTCCGGACGGGGGCTTCGCGTTTCCGCCCACAAGGGGCTTCGCGTTTCCGCCGCAGGTCACCGCGGCTTCAGCGCGCTGTCCGACCACAGCACCAGCGTCTCCACCCACAGGTTCGGGATCTCCGTCGGGTACGCGGGTGTCAGGTGCCGCGTCCGGTACGCCCTGAGGACGTCGTACGTAGCGTCCAGGCAGTCGCGCGAGCCGAGGTCCCCCGTCTCCGGGTCGACGCCGACGAGGAAGCCCCGCTTCTCGACCTTACGGATCATGGCGCGGGCGGAGTTCACGTCACTGGTCGACGAGTCGGTGCAGCGGTAGCGGCTGTACGGGTGGGTGGACTTCCCTGGAAAGTGCGCGTCACGTGACATGTCGCCGAGCATCCGCGCGTACGTGCCCTCCGCGTGCCAGGCGCCGATGTCGCCTCCGGGCGGGGTGTAGAGCGCGTTCGACGGGTTCTCCACCGCGCCGTACACCCAGCGGTCGGTGCCGGTGATCCGGAAGCCCCAGCCGACGTGCCCGAACTTCCGCGCGCCGTCCGGCTTGACGAAGACACACGCCCCGCCGGAGGCGACCGGGGTGCCGTGGGCCCGCGCCGCACTCGGCCGCACGGCCGCCCCCGTGTCCACGGGCCCGCACGCCGCCACGGCCGCGACCGCCCCGGCCGCCGCAGCCCAGCGCAACCCCCGCTTGCGTCCCCATCCGCCCATGCCGACCCCCTGGCGCTCGCGGGAGCCCCCGTGGAAACCCCCGCGCCGAAACCCCTGTGCAGACCTCCACACCGTGCGGGGCCTGCGGGTTCTCGGAGTGACACGGACGTGACGCCTCCGGACCCCACCCGGTACGGGTCTTTACAGCCGCGGCCGCTCTGACAGCGTGTAAGTCTCGTCTCACCTGCATGAAAGCGCCCCCGTACGCCTCTCTCCGACGGGGCTGCGGCCTTATTGTCTAAAGGTCAAACGCCCCTGGGGCCGGCCCGCCCCCAGCGAAGGAGCCCCTCATGACCGCGCCCGTCGTCCACTCGCTGCGCGAACAGATCCGCGAGCACATCGTGGAGGGGATCGTCAGCGGGCGCTGGAAGCCGGGCGAGCGGATCGTGGAGCGGCGGATCGCGACCGAGCTGGAGGTCAGCCAGACCCCGGTGCGGGAGGCACTGCGCGAACTGGAGTCGCTGCGGCTGATCGAGTCGGCGCCCAACAAGGGTGTGCGCGTGCGCAACCTGACGGCCGCCGACCTGGAGGAGAGCTACCCCGTACGGGCCGGTCTGGAGGCCATCGCGGCCGAGCTGGCGGCCGAGCGGCTCGCCCAGGACTGCTCGGCCCTGGAGCCGCACGTCACGGCGCTGTACGAGGCCGACCGGCTGTCGGACGGCACCGGCCAGGTCCGCCACACCGTCGCGTTCCACCGCGAACTCGTGCGCGCCGCGGGCAACTCCGTCCTCCTGCACACCTGGGAGGGCCTGGGCATCGAGGTCTTCACCGCCCTGTCCATTCGCTGGCTGGGAACCGTCCAGCAGTCGTACGCGGAGGAGCACGAGGCGCTCGTGGACGCCTTCCGGCGCCGGGATCCACTGATCGCCGACCTGGTGAAGGCGCATGTGCTGGGCTGCGCGCCGCGCCCGTGACACAGCCGAGCGCACCCACGCTCACCTGGGGAAACCCTGGGAATCCAAGGCACCCCGTGCCTGTTGTCAAGGCACCCCGTGCCGACTTTTGCGATACGAAGAGGTTTTCGCCTTCAACCCTTTGATCGATCATCGATCAGGGAGTTACAGTCAGCGCTGGGCTCCCACCAGAGCCCGCCGCCCTGTCCTGCCAAAGACATAAGGGCACCCCCGAAAACCCCTTGCCGATGAGGGAACCCCCCTCCGCATCCGGAAGGCGGCGCAATGACCGACCCCACCGCAATCCAGCCGAGCGAGCTCGACCAGCTCCCGGACCGCGACCCCGAGGAGACCGCCGAATGGCAGGCCTCCCTGGACGCCGTCACCCAGGCGGCCGGGCCGCACCGTGCCGCGTACTTGATGCGCCGCACGCTGGAGCGCGCCGAGGGCAACGGTCTCGCGCTGCCCAAGCTGCTTGAGACCGACTACGTCAACACCATCCCCACCGCCGCCGAGCCCGTCGTGGACGGCGACGAGGCGATGGAAGCCAGGATCACCGCCTGGAACCGCTGGAACGCGGCCGCGATGGTGACCCGGGGCGCGAAACACGGCGTCGGCGGCCACATCGCCACCTTCGCCTCCGCGGCCTGGCTCTACGAGACCGGCTTCAACCACTTCTTCAAGGGCAAGGAGGGTGACGGGTCCGGCGACCAGCTCTACATCCAGGGCCACGCCTCCCCCGGCATCTACGCCCGCGCCTTCCTCGACGGCCGGCTCACCGAGCAGCACCTCGACAACTTCCGCCAGGAGGCGGGCGGCAACGGCCTCCCGTCGTACCCGCACCCGCGGCGCCTGCCCTGGCTCTGGGAGTTCCCGACCGTCTCCATGGGCCTCGGCCCGCTGTCGGCGATCTACCAGGCGCGCTTCAACCGCTATCTGACCAGCCGCGGCATCAAGGACGTCTCGCAGTCCCACGTGTGGGCGTTCCTCGGCGACGGCGAGATGGACGAGCCCGAGTCGACCGCGGCACTCGCACTCGCCTCCCGCGAGGGCCTGGACAACCTGACCTTCGTCATCAACTGCAACCTGCAGCGCCTCGACGGCCCGGTCCGCGCCAACTTCAAGATCGTGCAGGAGCTGGAGGCCCAGTTCCGCGGCGCCGGCTGGAACGTCGTGAAGTCGCTGTGGGGCTCGGCCTGGGACGAGCTGTTCCAACTCGACACCACGGGCGCGCTCGTACGCCGCCTGCGCGAGGTACCCGACGCGCAGGTGCAGACGTACCAGACCCGCGACGCCGCCTACATCCGCCAGGACTTCTTCGGCGCCGACCCGGCGCTGGTCGAGATGGCGAAGCTGCTGAGCGACGACAAGATCACCGAGTGCTTCCACCTCTCCCGCGGCGGCCACGAGTCCCGCAAGGTGTACGCGGCCTACCGCGCCGCCCTCGCCCACAAGGGCGCGCCGACGGTGATCCTGGCCCAGACGGTCAAGGGCTTCACGCTCGGCGAGGGCTTCGCGTCCAAGAACGCCAATCACCAGATGAAGAAGCTGTCGACGGACGAGTTCAAGCAGATGCGTGACCTGCTCGAGCTGCCCATCTCCGACAGCCAGTTCGTCGACGGCGTGGTTCCCTACGGCCACCCGGGCGCCGACTCCCCCGAGGTCCGTTACCTCCAGGAGCGCCGCGCGGCCCTCGGCGGCCCGGCCCCGGCCCGCCGTACGCACGCGCTCGCTCCGCTGCCCGCCCCCGCCGACAAGGCGTTCGCGTCCTTCGACAAGGGCTCCGGCTCGCAGAACGTGGCGACGACGATGGCCTTCGTCCGCCTGATCAAGGACCTCGTCCGCGACAAGGAGACCGGGAAGCGCTGGGTGCCGATCGTCCCCGACGAGGCGCGCACCTTCGGCATGGAGAGCCTCTTCCCCTCCCTCGGCATCTACTCGCCCAAGGGCCAGACGTACGAGCCGGTCGACCGCGACCAGCTGATGTACTACAAGGAGGCCAAGGACGGCCAGATCCTCAACGAGGGGATCACCGAGGCCGGCTCCATGGCGGACTTCATCGCCGCGTCCACCGCGTACGCCACGCACGGCGAGGCGATGATCCCCTTCTACATCTTCTACTCGATGTTCGGCTGGCAGCGCACGGCCGACCAGATGTGGCAGCTCGGCGACCAGCTCGGCCGCGGCTTCCTCGTCGGCGCCACGGCCGGCCGTACGACGCTGACGGGCGAGGGCCTCCAGCACGCCGACGGCCACTCCCCGGTCATCGCGGCGACCAACCCGGCCGCCCTGTCCTACGACCCGGCGTTCGCGTACGAGATCGCGACGATCGTCAAGGACGGCCTGCGCCGGATGTACGGCGAGGCGGCCCCGGGCGAGGACTCGAACGTCTTCTACTACCTGACGGTCTACAACGAGCCGATGCCGCAGCCCGCCAAGCCGGCCGGCCTCGGTATCGACGAGGGCATCGTCAAGGGCCTCTACCGCTTCAACACGGCCGAGTCGGCGGGCCTGTCCCCCGTCGCCAACGCCCCGCGCATCCAGCTGCTGGGCTCCGGCACGGCGATCCACTGGACCCTCCAGGCGCAGAAGCTGCTCGCCGAGGAGTGGGGTGTGGCCGCCGACGTGTGGTCCGCGACCTCCTGGACGGAGCTGCGGCGCGACGCGCTGGAGGCCGACGCGGCCCTGCTGCGCGGCGAGGAGCGGATGCCGTTCGTCCGCCAGGCGCTGCACGGCGCCGAGGGCCCGGTGCTCGCGGTCTCCGACTACATGCGCCAGGTCCCGGACCAGATCGCGCAGTGGGTCGAGCAGGACTACTCCTCGCTCGGTGCCGACGGCTTCGGCCTCTCCGACACCCGTGAGGCGGCCCGTCGCCACTTCGGCGTCGACGCGCAGTCGATCGTCGTCGCGGCGCTGGCGCAGCTGGCACGGCGGGGCGAGGTCAAGGCGTCCGCGGTGAAGGAAGCGCGGGAGCGCTACGGACTCTGAGGGTCCGCCTGTTCCCGGTGTTTCGCGAGGGGCGCGGTGGCTACGGCCGCCGCGCCCTTCGGCGTTCCCGCGTGCCGCTTCGCTGTCGGTGGGGCCCGGCATCATGGCCGTATGCGTGCTGCCCGCCTGATCAAGATGGTGCTGCTGCTCCAGTCACGGCCGTCGATGACCGCCGGCGAGCTGGCGCGGGAGCTCGAGGTGTCCGAACGGACGATCACGCGGGACGCCCAGGCGCTGTCGGAGGCGGGCGTTCCGGTGTACGCGGACCGGGGCAGGGCCGGGGGCTACCGCCTGATCGGCGGCTACCGCACCCGGCTGACGGGCCTGGCGCGTACGGAGGCGGAGGCGCTGTTCCTGAGCGGGGTGCCGGGGGCCCTGCGGGACATGGGTCTGGAGGACGCCGCCTCCGCCGCGCGCCTGAAGGTGTCCGCCGCCCTGCTCCCCTCCCTGCGGGACGCCTCGCGGGCGGCGGGACAGCGGTTCCATCTGGACGCGCCCGCGTGGTTCGACGAACCCGAGACGCCCGAGCTGCTGCCCGTGGTCGCGGAGGCGGTCTGGGACGACCGTCGGATCACCGCGGGGTACCGGCGCGGGACTGCCGAGGTCGAGCGGGTCCTCGAACCGTACGGGCTCGTACTGAAGGCGGGCGTCTGGTACCTGTGCGCGCGGGTGCCCGAGCCCGGGCCGGGCGGGTCCGGCCCCTTCCGGGTCTACCGGATCGACCGCTTCACGGAGGTGAGGCCCGCCACGGAGTGCTTCACCCGGGAGGACGGGTTCGACCTGCCCGGGTTCTGGGCGGAGCGGGCCGGGCAGTTCGCACGGTCCATCCTGCGGGCGGAGGCCGTCGTACGGCTGTCTCCGGAGGGCGTGCGGAGACTCGCGTACGTCGTCGACCCCGCGTCCGCCAGACAGGCGCTGGACGGGTGCGGTGACCCCGACGGGCGGGGCTGGGTGACGGTCACTCTCCCCGTCGAGTCCGAGGAGGTCGCCCATGCGCAACTGACGGGGCTCGGGCCGGAGGTGGAGGTGCTCTCGCCGACGGCGCTGCGGGAGCGATTCGCGGGGGACGCGGTGCGGCTGGCGGCGCTGTACCGGGAAAACGCCTCGTAGCCCGCGGTTTTACCGTCGGCATGTGCGTGCATAACAATCTGCGGCACTCCGCGTGCGTCACTCCCGTTCAGGCCCGATGCTGGACCCGTGATGGACGAGACGGAGTTCTGGGAGCTGGTGGACACGACCCGCGAGGCCGTCGAGGGCGACCCCGAGGACCACGCCGACCTGCTCGTCGAACGGCTCGTCCAGCTGGACCCGGACGCCGTGCTCGACTTCGCCCGTCACTTCGAGGCCCGCTACAACCGCGCCTACCGCTGGGATCTGTGGGGCGCGGCGTGGGTTCTGCTCGACGGGGTGAGCGACGACGCCTTCGACTTCTTCCGGTGCTGGCTGATCGGCCAGGGCCGGGAGGTCTTCGAGGGCGCGATGCACGATCCCGACGCGCTCGCCGACCTCCTGGACGACTTCGACGAGGACCTCGACGGGGACGGTGAGGAGCTCGGGTACGCCGCGGACGAGGCGTACGAGCAGCTGACCGGGGTCGTCGCGCCCGACCTGGGCATTCCGCCCGCGTCGCCCGAGCCGGAGGGTACGCCGCTCGACTTCGAGAACGAGTCCGTGCTGGCCGAGCGCTATCCCAAGCTGTGGGAGCGCTTCAGGGACTGAGGCAACGTGGCGTACGGGGTGACGTACGGGAGACGTGTCTCGCGGTTCTTGTGGCTTTCGTGGTCTTCGTGGTTCTCGTGGGCGTGGTACGGGGGTGCGGCGTTGGCTCGGTCCAGTGCCGAGGCGGTGGCCGCGGCGGGTCCCACGAGGACCGTCACCACGGCGCAGGCCACGGTCCACGGGGTCCGCAACGCGGTGTTCCAACCCCGCGCGCCGGCCGCCCTGTTCGCCTTGCCCGTCTTCTCGGTACGCCTGCTGCTCATCTTCCCCACCTCCGGTCGGCTGCTATGGGAAGAACGCTAGAGAGGGCCAATCTGAGACACCGTTGACTCGACTGTGCACTGTCTGTGAACACGTTCCTCGCCCCCGCCGCCCCTACCCGTCCCATCCCCAACCTGGGAGCTCCGCCCCCAGCCCCCCAACGGCCTGAACGTCCTCGTCCTCAATCGCCGGACAGGCTAAAAGAGGGGCAATGCGGGGCGAAGCCCCCGCCCCAGGGGCGCGGGGAACTGCGCGACCAGCCCCCACCGGCCCGCAGCCGAAGAACCCCCGGCGGACGGGGATACGGGGCGCAGCCCCGTTTTGGGGGCGCGGGGAACTGCGTGAGCGGCGGTCGGCGGGCGAAGTGCGTCGGCGGGGTCAGCGGCCCTGGAGGTGGGCGGCTCGGGAGCGGATTCCGGGGAGTTGGGACGCCAGCGCCGCGCCGGGACAGTTGGTCATGAAGCCCGCGTCGTGCCCGGCCAGCGTGGGCAGCACCGCACTCGTACCGGCGGTGTAACGGCTGAGGTCGTTGCTGGAGACGAGCCGCACCGTGGCACGGGGATCCACGTCGGACAGCCCCAGCTTCCACGCCGCCAACGAAGCGATCGCCTCGGTCATCGCCCGCGGCACCGGCGTCCCCGCCCCGAACGTACCGATGGCCGCGATCCCCGCGGTGCCATGGTTGAACCCCTGCGTGTGCGCTCCGGTGACGGCCCGGTCGACCCCACCCGCCCGCCCCTCGTAGATCGTGCCGCAGCGGTCGACGAGGAAGTTGTACCCGATGTCGTCCCACCGCCGGACGCCGGTCTGACCGGCGTACAGGGAGCGGATGATGCGGGGCACGTCGGCGCACTCGTACGCGTTCGGCGAGTCGGTGTGGTGCACGAAGACCGCGACGACGTGGTCGTCGTAGCGGGCGGGCGGCTGCGCGTGCGCGCTCCCGGCGTCCAGCCACCGCGACCGGGGCACGATGACCGGTCGCGCCGCGCGATGCGGACCCGCGGGCAGCGGCGCGGCCACCGGCCGCTCGCGCGCGACGACCTTCCGGTCGACCCCCACCGCACACACCACCAGCGCGAGCACGGCGAGCAGACCGGGCACGCACCCGAGCACGACGACGGTGGCACGCCGCGCCCACACCCTCCGCGCCAGCCGCGTCCAGGCCCCCCGCGCCTTTCGGAAGACACGCATGGAGCCACCCTGCCCCGGTTCCGGTCCCCCCGCGATGTGTGCTGTGCCACCTGGTGGAACCATCGTCCTGGTCCGGGACGTTTTTACAGGTCCACGCACGCGTGGCCGTTTCCCGGCTCCACGCGCGCGTGCCTGATCACTGGGCCTGCCCCACGCGTACTAAGGGGCCCAAGAGAAAGGCGGCTCCGTGGACCTGCTCGACATCCTGCTGTTGCTGGTGATCCTTGCCTACGCGGCGTCCGGCTACCGGCGCGGGCTGGTAGCCGGCTGTGTCTCGCTGGCCGGGTTCGTGGGCGGCGCCGTCATCGGCGTATGGGTGCTGCCGTGGATGATGGACCTGGTGACGGCGGGGACGTCGGCGGCGACGGTGACGGCCGTGCTGACGGTGCTGGTACCCGCCGTGGTGGGCCACGAGCTGGCGGGCCGGCTGGCGCTGAAGCTGCGCCGCGAACTGGACCAGGGGCCGCTGCGGGTGGCCGACGGGGTCGGCGGAGCGGCGGCGAACACGGTGGCGGTGCTGCTGGTGGCCTGGGTCGCCGCGAGCGTCCTGGGAGCCTCCTCGTCCACCCTCATCACCCAGTCGATCCGCAACTCCGCGCTGCTGGGCGCCGTACAGACGGCGATGCCGGACACCACGCCCACCTGGTTCTCACGAGCCACCTCGGCGCTGACGGAGGCGGGTTTCCCGCAGGTCTTCAACCCGTTCGAGAACGAGCCGACGGCGGGTGTCGCGAAGCCCTCCGGCGACAGCGTCACCGCGGCGGCGACGAGCGCCGCCAAGCGCAGCACGGTGAAGATCGAGGGCGCCGCGGGCAACCAGGGCCGCGAGGGCAGCGGGTTCGCGTACGCGGCGCAGCACGTGATGACCAACGCCCACGTGGTGGCGGGCATCGACAACCCGACCGTGCGGGTGGGCGGTGTGGGCCGTGTGTACTCGGCGCGGGTGGTGTTCTTCGACCCGCGCAAGGACGTCGCGGTCCTGTACGTGCCGGACCTCAGGGTTCCCCTCCTGCGTTTCGACGACAGCGCCAAGCGCGGCGACTCGGCGGTCGTCGCGGGCTATCCGCAGGACGGCGGTCTGGATCTCCAGGCGGCCACGGTCGCAGGCCGGATCAACGCGCGGGGCCAGAACATCTACAACTCGAGCATGGTCACCCGGGAGATCTACTCGATCCGCTCCACCGTCCGCCCCGGCAACTCCGGCGGCCCACTCCTCACCACCGGCGGGCGGGTGTACGGCGTCGTGTTCGCCCGCTCGACCTCGGACAACGAGACGGGTTACGTCCTGACGGCCGACGAGGTCGCGGGCGACGCCCAGCGCGCGGCGACCGCGACGACACCGGTGGACACGGGTGACCTGATCACCTCGTAGCTCAGAGAAAGCGGCCCATGAACACGTCGTCGACGTACTGGCCGTCGAGCAGGAACTCCTCGGGCAGGACGCCCTCCACCTGGAAGCCCTCGGACTCGTACAGCTTCCGTGCCGGGGCGTTGTGCCCGAGGACGCGCAGCGTGATCCGCCGGGCGCCCTGCCGTCGGGCCCCGTCCATCACGGCCCGCAGCAGCTCTCGTCCGACGCCCGCGCGGCGCGCCTCCTCGGCGACGACAAGTCCCTGGATCTGCCGGACGTGGGAGTTGCAGGCGAGGGGCGTGGGATAGCCCAGCCGGATGTAGCCGACGAGGACGCCGTCGAGTTCGGCGACGTGGTGGTCCCGGGGGCCGAACCGCTCGTTGTAGAAGGGTTCGTACGGCGGCTGGGGGCGTGGCATGACGGCGTGCTGGGTCGACCAGGTGACACGGTCGAGACGGCCGAGCGCGTCCTCGTCGTCGAGGGTGGCGATGCGTATGTGCGGTACCGGCATGAAGGTCACTTTACGGCGGCCCCGCGCAGTTCCGTCCGGTACTTTCCCGGCGCGCGCGGCAGGATGGGCGCATGAACGACTCACCGCTCGCTCCGGATTCCCGTAGGTCCCGTGTCGCGATCGCCGGTGCGTCCGGCCTGATCGGTTCGGCGCTGACGCGCTCCCTGACCGCGGACGGACACGAGGTGGTCCGCCTCGTACGGCGTGCGCCCCGCGGGAAGGACGAGGTGCGGTGGGATCCGGACGGGCAGCGGATGGACGCCGCGGGGCTCGCCGGGTGCGCGGCGGTCGTCAATCTCGCGGGGGCGGGGGTCGCTTCGCGGCGGTGGACGGAGGCGTACAAGCGGAAGATCCTGGACAGCCGGGTGCGGGGGACGGCGACGCTGGCCGCGGCGGTGGCCTCTCTCGACGAGCGGCCACGGGTGTTCGTCAACGGGAGTGCGATCGGGTTCTACGGCGAGACGGGCGACCGGGTGGTGGACGAGTCGGCGCCGCCCGGGGAGGGATTCCTTTCCTCCGTGTGCGTGGCCTGGGAGGGGGCGGCGGCACCGGCGCGGGAGGCGGGTGTCCGTACCGTCTTCGCCCGTACGGGGCTGGTGGTGGCCCGTGAGGGCGGGGCGTGGGGGAAGCTGTTTCCGCTCTTCAAAGCGGGGCTCGGTGGGCGGATGGGGGACGGCCGCCAGTACTGGAGCTACATCTCCCTGCATGACGAGGTGGCCGCGATCCGGCATCTCATCGACACGTCGTCGCTGTCCGGGCCGGTGAACCTCACCGCGCCGACGCCGCTCACCAACCGGGAGATCACCGAGGCGATGGGGCGCGTCCTGCATCGGCCCACGGTCTTCCCCACCCCGGCTCCCCTCCTGCGCCTCGCCCTCGGCGACATGTCCGGCGACATCCTGGGCAGTCAACGTGTCCACCCCACCCGCCTGCTGTCCTCCGGCTTCACCTTCGCCTTCCCGTCGATCGAGGAAGCGTTGCGGGCGGCGCTGCGCTGAAAAACGTTCCTCGCCCCCGCCGCCCCTACCCGTCCCATCCTCAACCTGGGGGCTCCGCCCCCAGCCCCCCATCGGCCTGAACGGCCTCGTCCTCAAACGCCGGACGGGCTGGAGACGCGGGCCGGGGTGGGTGGTGTGCGCCCCCCGACCTCGCCCTGAAACGCCGGACGCCCCAGAGCCTTCAGGGGCGCGGGGAACTGCGCGCCCAGCCCCCACCGGCCCGCAGCCAAACGAATTCGGGTGGGCGGGGGGCGCGGGCGAAGCCCCGTCCTGGGGGCGCGGGGAACTGCGCGACCAGCCCCCACCGGGCCCGCAGCCAAAGGACTTCGGGTGGGCGGGGGGCGCGGGCGAAGCCCCGTCCTGGGGGCGCGGGGAACTGCGCGACCAGCCCCCACCGGGCCCGCAGCCAAACGAGTCCGGGCGCCCGGGGATGCGGGGCGGGGCCCCGCCCCAGGGGCGCGGGGAACTGCGCGAACGGCGCCCGCTCACCCGCGGACAGAGAATCCGTGCACCCCCATGCGACCGTGCACGCCCGACGCGCGACTGTCCACGGCTCCAGACACACCTACCCTCGACCCGAACTCGGGTATCCCCAGGGCAGGTTGGGGGCATGACGTTCCCACCGGCCGCGCAACCTCGAGGAGGGGTACGTGCTAGAGCCCGTAAGCAAGGCGGACGTGGACGTCGTCATCGTCGGGGCCGGAGCCGCGGGACTCGCGGCCGCCCAGCACCTGACCAGGGCAGGCCTCACGACGAAGGTTCTGGAGGTCGCCCCCACCGTGGGCGGCCGCATGACGACGGAGAAGGTGGACGGCTTCCGGCTCGACCGCATCGGCCGGCTCCTGTCCACGTCGTACCCCGAACTGCACCGCACCCCGGGCCTGAACACCCTGGCCCTGCGCCCGTTCTCGCCGGGCGTGCTGCTGCACAGCGACGGCCGTCACCACCGAGCCGCCGCCCCCACCACCCCCCGGAGCGCAAGGGGCGCACTCACCGCCGCACGCGCCCTCGCGAGCGCCCCCCGTCTCCCCCGGAGCCAGTCCTCCCGCCCCGGCCCCCTCGGCGGCCACCTCGACCAGACCCGCCTGGCCACCGCCCTCGCCCGCCTCGCCGTCACACCACCCGAACGCCTCCTCACCCGCCCCGACCTCCCCACCGCACACGCGCTGACCACCCGTGGTCTGCCGCCCCGCGCGGTCGACGGCTTCCTGCGCCCCCTGCTCGCCGCACTCCTGTGCGACCCGGCCCTCACCACCTCCAGCCGCGCCGCCGACCTGGCCCTGCATTCGTTCGCGTCGGGCCGGCTGTGTCTGCCGGAGGGCGGCGCGGACACCCTGCCGGAGCTCCTGGCGGCCTCCCTGCCCCCGGGCACCGTCCACACCGGCGTCGAGGTCACCGCGGTCTCCACGACCACCGTGACGACGAAGGACCACGGCGAACTCAGCTGCCGGGCCATCCTGCTGGCGACCGGAGCCCGCGCCGCGGCCCGGCTGCTGCCCGGTCTGCGCGTCCCGGCCTTCCATCCGGTGACGGTCCTGCACCACACCACGGACGAGCCGCCGTTGACCGACCCGGCCCTGCTGCTGGACGCCGACCGGAGCGGCCCGGTGGCGCAGACCGCGGTCATCAGCCAGGTCGACCCGTCCCGCGCCCCCGCCGGACGGGCGCTCGTCTCCTCGACGGTGCTGGGCACTCCCCCGGCCGCCGCCCATCTGGACACCGCGGTCCGCGCCCAACTGGCCCGTCTCTACGGCACGTCGACGACCCGCTGGGAACTCCTCGCGGTCCACCACACCCGTGACGCGGTCCCCGCGATGCCCCCGCCGCACGACCTGCGCCGCCCTGTGCGCCTCCTGGCGGGCCTGTACGTCTGCGGGGACCACCGGGACACCGGCACGGTCCAGGGCGCCCTGCATTCGGGCCGCCGGGCCGCCCACGCCCTCCTGATGGACCTGGGCGCCCGTCCGGCCGCGACGGAGGAGCCTCTGGAAACGGCGGCCTGAGTCAGCCCAGGGCCGCCACCCGATCCCGGTAGCCCCGTACGGGTGCCGCGTCCCGGTACGGTTCGAGCCGCCGCTCGAAGTCCCGTACGTACTCGACGGCCCGGACCGACCGCATCTCCGCCGCCTGCCCCGCGGCCTCGGCGCCCAACAGGCAGGCCTGGTCGAGCTCACCGAGCCCGAGCCGTGCCGAGGCGAGCACCACCCGGCAGAACAGCCGGCTGCGCGCGAAGCCGGGCGCCCGCAACTGCAGCGAGCGCTCGGCGTGCTGCGCCGCGGCCCGGTACTGCTGCAGATCCCGGTGGCAGTGCCCGAACTCGTCGGCGAGCTGCGCCTCGTCGAAGAACCGCGCCCAGTGCGGGGCCTCGTCCCCCGGCCGGGCGGATTCGAGGGCCCGCTCGGCGCGCACCAGCGACGCCGTGCAGGCCCGCACCTCCCCGAGTACACCGTGCCCGCGCGCCTCCACGGAGTGCAGCAGCGCCTGGACGACGGGCGGCACGGACGAGCCGACGCCCTGCTGCGCGACCCGGGCGAGCTGCACGGCCTCACGCCCGTGGCCGAGGTAGACCGCCTGCCGGCTCATGGTGACCAGGACGTACGAGCCGTACGCCCGGTCGCCGGCCGCCTGCGACAGCCGCAGCGCCTGCACGAAGTAGCGCTGCGCGAGCCCGTGCGCGCCGATGTCGTACGAGGTCCAGCCGGCGAGGCGGGTGAGGTCGGCGGCGGCCGCGAACAGGCGGCGGCCGGTCTGCTCTCCGTACGCGCCGCGCAGCATGGGCTCGGCCTCGTGCTCCAGGTAGCGGACCAGGGCCTGGCGGGCGTGGCCGCCGCCGTAGGCGTGGTCGAGGGCGCGGAACAGTTCGCCCACCGAGCGCAGGGCGGCGATGTCCCCGCCGGTGACCTTCTGGCCGGGGCCGCGTTCGGTCTGGCTGCGCTGGCGGGGGACCGCGGGCCGCCCCTGGGCGGGGATGCGCGCGGCGGCCTGGTCGCCGCGACTCACCCGGTCGTCGGCCCGTCCGATCAGCCAGTCGCGGCTGGGGACGACGAGTCCCGCCGGGGTGAAGGCGATCTTGCGGAGCTCGGCGTGGCTGCCGGAGTCCTTGCGCCACAGGCCGCTGACGATGTCGACGGCCTCCTCGGGGGTCGCGGCGAACTCGAGGCCCGCGTAGACGGGCGCGCAGGCGTCGAGCCCGAGGTCCTGCGCGGTGAGGCGACGGCCGAGGCGCCGTGTGAACACCTCGGCGATGAGGGCGGGCGTGGTGCCGCGGGGCTGCTGCCCGCGCAGCCACCGCGTCACCGATGTCTTGTCATATCTCAGGTCAAGTCCGTGTTCGAGTCCGAGCTGGTCCACGCGACGGGCGAGACCCGCGTTGGAGAACCCCGCTTCTGCGATGAGCGCGGCGAGCTGGCGATTGGGAGTGCGCTGCGCGGGTCGTTCCGTCATCTGCGGTGCGGTCTCCTGCCTTCCGGGCATCACTGGGTGCCCGGATTGCCTGTGAGCAGCCCTTATGGCCTCGTGGACGGCGCGAATGTAGCGGAGAGTAAGCACCTGATCGCACGCATCGGCATACATTCATCCGATCGTGTGAGGATTGACCGCTGGGCTGACGCGCGCGGCCCGGACGTACAGTGGCGTGGGCGCGTTACGTACCTGACGAAAGGTTCTTTCGCCTGCCGCGCAACGGGCCCGCCGGTTGCCACACCACAGGTTCTGAAGGTTCTGAGGCTTCTAGGGAGGCGCTTGCCGTGAGTGAGTTGCGGTTCGTCCGCATGGGATTCGGTGCCGAGGCCGTGGAGTACCAAGAGGCCTGGGACGAGCAGCGCCGCGTGCATGCCGCCCGTTTCCTGGACGAGGTCCCCGACACCTGTCTGCTCCTGGAGCACCCGCCGGTCTACACGGCGGGCCGGCGTACGGCGGACAGCGAACGACCCCTCGACGGCACGCCCGTGGTCGACGTGGACCGCGGCGGCAAGATCACCTGGCACGGGCCCGGGCAGCTCGTGGGCTACCCGATCCAGAAGCTGCCGCGCCCGGTGGACGTGGTGGCGCACCTGCGGCGGCTCGAAGAGGTCATGATCCGGGTCTGCGCCGAGTTCGGCGTCGAGACCAGCCGGGTGGAGGGCCGGGCGGGCGTCTGGGTCCTGGGCGATCCCGTCGCCGCGCGCCCCTCCCTCGGCGGGCTCTCCCTCGACTTCGACCTGCGGCTGACGGACGAGGAGTTCGACCCCCGTCTGAACGGGCCCGAGTACGCGCCCTCCAACGCCGGGCAGCGGCGCGAGGACCGGAAGATCTGCGCCATGGGGATTCGGGTCGCCAAGGGCGTCACGATGCACGGCTTCGCCCTGAACGTGAATCCGGACACATCCTCCTTCGACAAGATCATCCCGTGCGGGATCCGGGACGCGGGGGTGACGTCCCTGGCGTACGAGCTGGGGCGCGACGTCACCATCGCCGAGGTCCTGCCGGTCGCGGAGAAGCACCTCCGCGACGTCCTGGGGAACGCCGACCTGCGCCCCCGCGAGGTCGAACGGG
This sequence comes from Streptomyces sp. RLB3-17, assembly GCF_007113425.2. NCBI lineage: Bacteria > Bacillati > Actinomycetota > Actinomycetes > Kitasatosporales > Streptomycetaceae > Streptomyces > Streptomyces sp. RLB3-17. The sequence goes on from NZ_CP041610.2 coordinate 3,648,733, forward strand.
CCTCGGCCTGACGAATGCCGGCCACGGGTGAGTGGGGCTTGCTCGCGCAGTTCCCCGCGCCCCCGTACGTCCGGTTCGTTTGGCTGCGGGCCCGGTGGGGGCCGTTCGCGCAGTTCCCCGCGCCCCCAGGGCAGGGCTTCGCCCCGCGTCCCCCGCCCACCCGAAGTCCTTTGACCGCGGGCCGGTGGGGGTTGCTCGCGCAGTTCCCCGCGCCCCTGGGGCCGGGGCTGCGCCCCGGATCCGCCGGCCGCCCGATTCGTTTGACTGCGGGCCGGTGGGGGCCGGCCGCGCAGTTCCCCGCGCCCCTAAAGGCTCTGGGTCGTCCGGCGTTTCAGGGCGAGGTCGGGGTCGCACCCCACCCACCCCGGCCCGCATCTCCAGCCCGTCCGGCGTTTGAGGACGAGGACGTTCAGGCCGATGGGGGGCTGGGGGCGGAGCCCCCAGGTTGAGGATGGGACGGGTAGGGGCGGCGGGGGCGAGAAAACCCCCGGGAATGCACCCCCGGTCCGCAAGGTTGCCCACCCCGGGGGCCGAGAACCGTACGGGCGTACCCTGGTGTACGCCGAAGAATCGAAGCTACAGGGAGCCGATGTGTCCGCAGTCGCACCCGACGGACGCAAAATGCTGCGCCTGGAGGTCCGGAACGCCCAGACCCCCATCGAGCGCAAGCCCGAGTGGATCAAGACCCGGGCGAAAATGGGCCCCGAGTACACGAAGATGCAGAACCTCGTGAAGAGCGAGGGCCTGCACACGGTCTGCCAGGAGGCGGGCTGCCCCAACATCTACGAGTGCTGGGAAGACCGCGAGGCCACGTTCCTGATCGGCGGCGACCAGTGCACCCGGCGCTGTGACTTCTGCCAGATCGACACGGGCAAGCCGGAGGCACTCGACCGCGACGAGCCCCGTCGCGTGGGCGAGTCCGTGGTCACGATGGACCTGAACTACGCCACCATCACCGGCGTCGCCCGCGACGACCTGGAGGACGGCGGGGCGTGGCTGTACGCCGAGACGGTCCGCCAGATCCACCGGCAGACGGCGGAGCGCGAGGCCGGCCGCACCAAGGTCGAGCTCCTCGCCCCCGACTTCAACGCCGAGCCCGCCCAGCTCGCCGAGGTCTTCTCGTCCCGCCCCGAGGTCTTCGCGCACAACGTCGAGACGGTCCCCCGGATCTTCAAGCGCATCCGCCCGGGCTTCCGCTACGAGCGCTCGCTGAAGGTCATCACCGAGGCGCGCGACTACGGTCTGGTCACGAAGTCGAACCTCATCCTCGGCATGGGCGAGACCCGCGAGGAGGTCAGCGAGGCCCTCACGCAGCTGCACGAGGCGGGCTGCGAGCTGGTGACCATCACGCAGTACCTGCGTCCCTCCGTGCGCCACCACCCCGTGGAGCGCTGGGTCAAGCCGCACGAGTTCGTGGAGCTGAAGGAGGAGGCCGAGCAGATCGGCTTCTCCGGTGTCATGTCGGGCCCGCTGGTGCGCTCCTCGTACCGCGCCGGCCGGCTGTACCAGATGGCCATCGAGAAGCGGGGCGCGTACGTCGCCTCGCAGGCGGTCTGAACACCCGTACGGAGTAGTCCGGGCGACACAATTTAAAACGCCGTACAACCCGAGCGGTGGCACTCAGTGCCACCGCTCGCGTGTGAATCGGCGCACAAGCAACTCCCCCCACAATGTGGCCAATTCACCGCGCTGCGGACCGTCCGCGCAGATGGGGACAGGCGTCAGGACGGCGTCATGCTGGAGGCCCGCCGCATCAAGGCTTCATTGGTGTTTGACCGGTCGGTCACGCCCTGGTAACACCAATCAGTGACCCTGGTCTTACGCCACGTACCGCCCCGTCCAGAGCCGCCATCCCGAGGGGGGACCTCCATCATGCAGGCCGCGCCCGTACGCGCCACAGCCATCCCGTCGTTCACCGATGCACTCCGTGCCGTCGAGTCGCTGCTCATGAGCAGCGGTCAGCGCACCGCCCGCCGCAACGCCTGGACCTCCGTCCTGGAGGATCGCCGCCGCGCCAAGGACCGGGTCGAGGCGCAGCGCGTGCTGGAGTCCGTGGCGACGCGTTCGTAGCCGTCGCCGGACCCCCCGTGCGGGCGCTGCCGCCGCCTGCCCGGACACTGCCGTCGTCGGCGCTTGTCGGGCCACGTAGACTTCGTGGCATGGCGAGGAAGGAAACTGCAGCGGACGCTGCTAACCCCGGGCGACTCAAGCAGATCGCCCTGACCTACAAGATGACTCGCAAGGCCGACTCCAAGATCGGTCTTGTACTCGCGGCAGTCGGAATCGTCACCTTCGGTGTCTTCCTCGCGATCGGCCTCTTGATCGACCACCCGTTCTACCTGGGCATTCTCGGCCTTCTGCTCGCCTTCCTCGCGACGGCGATCGTCTTCGGGCGCAGGGCCGAGCGAGCCGCGTTCGGACAGATGGAGGGCCAGCCCGGCGCAGCTGCGGCCGTGCTGGACAACATCGGCCGGGGCTGGACCACGACTCCGGCGGTGGCGATGAACCGCAGCCAGGACGTGGTGCACCGCGCGGTCGGCAAGGCCGGCATCGTGCTGGTGGCCGAGGGCAACCCGAACCGGGTGAAGAGCCTGCTGGCGGCCGAGAAGAAGAAGATGGCGCGGATCGTCGCCGATGTGCCCGTGCACGACGTGCTCGTGGGCTCCGGCGAGGGTCAGGTGGAGCTCAAGAAGCTCCGCACGACGATGCTGAAGTTCCCCCGCGTCCTGACCGGCCCGCAGGTGACGGCCACCAACGACCGGCTGCGCGCGATGGGCGACCTGATGAGCAACATGCCCCTTCCGAAGGGTCCGATGCCCAAGGGCATGCGGATGCCGCGCGGCGGACCGAAGGCCCGCTGACACTCCTCTGAGCAGCGTTACGACGATGGGGGCGCCCGGATCACTCCGGGCGCCCCCATCGTCGTACCCCTCGCCGTACGGCCTGATGTCGTCGTACGGGGTCGTGCCCGGTCGCTAGGCCCGGACCTCGATCGTGCGGGCCAGGCGGTCGTGCAGGCCGCGGCCGTCGCGGTCCCAGATCAGGGCGGGGATGGCCACGCACAGCAGGGCGGTGCGCAGCAGGACGCGCAGCGGGTTGAGACGGCCACCGCCCTCGGGGACGATCCGCAGGCCCAGGAGGCGCTTGCCCGGGGTGAAGCCGACCGTGCCGACGGTCAGGACGCCCAGGACGAAGAAGACGAGCAGGGCCCAGTTGCCCGTCGCACCCGGCTTGTAGCCGTGGGTGAGCAGTCCGTATGCGATCAACAGGCACAGGGCCCAGTCGATGGCGAGGGCGCCCAGCCTGCGGCCGGGGCGGGCGATGGAGCCGGGGCCCTGTTCCGGCAGACCCAGCTGTTCGCCCCGGTATCCGAGGTCGGCACCGGCGTCCTCCAGGGCCGCGCGGGGTCCGGAGAGCCACGATCCGATTGCTTGCCTGTTGTCCACCCGTCCACGGTACTGCGCCCGTTTTGCCATGCGGACAGGAGGGGCCTGGCGACCCCGGGTCGGTTAACTTGGGCGAAACAAATGGGTCACGCTGGAGAAATCCCCCATCCCTATGGTCGGCTGCAGCGTGTGCCACCGCACTGGCCGCACGAACGAACTACCACCCCGGTCCACTGTGGGCGGGAGTAGGAGGAGCTGGATGTTCCAGAACGCCGACGAGGCCAAGAAGTTCATCGCGGACGAGGACGTCAAGTTCGTCGACGTCCGCTTCTGCGACCTGCCGGGCGTGATGCAGCACTTCACGATCCCGGCCGAGGCCTTCGACCCGGCCGAGGAGCTCGCATTCGACGGTTCCTCGATCCGCGGTTTCCAGGCCATCCACGAGTCCGACATGGCGCTCCGCGCCGACCTGTCCACCGCGCGCGTCGACCCCTTCCGCCGCGACAAGACGGTCAACATCAACTTCTTCATCCACGACCCGATCACGGGCGAGCAGTACTCCCGTGACCCGCGCAACGTGGCGAAGAAGGCCGAGGCCTACCTCGCCTCCACCGGCATCGCCGACACCGCGTTCTTCGGCCCCGAGGCCGAGTTCTACGTCTTCGACAGCGTGCGCTTCGACACCAAGTCGAACGAGGCCTTCTACCACATCGACTCCGAGGCCGGCGCCTGGAACACCGGCGCCCTCGAGGACAACCGTGGTTACAAGGTCCGCTACAAGGGCGGCTACTTCCCGACCCCGCCGGTCGACCACTTCGCCGACCTGCGTGCCGAGATCTCCCTGGAGCTGGCCAAGTCCGGCCTCCAGGTCGAGCGCCAGCACCACGAGGTGGGCACCGCCGGCCAGGCCGAGATCAACTACAAGTTCAACACGCTGCTCGCCGCGGCCGACGACCTCCAGCTCTTCAAGTACATCGTGAAGAACGTCGCCTGGCGCAACGGCAAGACCGCGACCTTCATGCCGAAGCCGATCTTCGGCGACAACGGCTCGGGCATGCACGTCCACCAGTCGCTGTGGGCCAACGGCGACCCGCTGTTCTACGACGAGGCCGGTTACGCGGGCCTCTCGGACACCGCCCGCTACTACATCGGCGGCATCCTCAAGCACGCCCCGTCGCTCCTCGCCTTCACGAACCCGACGGTGAACTCGTACCACCGTCTGGTCCCCGGCTTCGAGGCCCCGGTCAACCTGGTGTACTCGCAGCGCAACCGCTCCGCGGCCATGCGTATCCCGATCACCGGTTCGAACCCGAAGGCCAAGCGCGTCGAGTTCCGTGCGCCCGACTCCTCCGGCAACCCGTACCTGGCCTTCTCGGCCCTGCTGCTCGCGGGCCTCGACGGCATCAAGAACAAGGTCGAGCCGGCCGAGCCGATCGACAAGGACCTCTACGAGCTCGCCCCCGAGGAGCACGCGGGCGTCGCCCAGGTCCCGACCTCCCTCCCGGCCGTCCTCGACCGCCTCGAGGCCGACCACGAGTTCCTGCTCGCGGGCGACGTGTTCACGTCCGACCTGATCGAGACGTGGATCGACTACAAGCGCACGAACGAGATCGCGCCGCTGCAGCTGCGTCCGCACCCGCACGAGTTCGAGCTGTACTACGACGTCTAAAGATCATGACGCCGAAAGACGCCTGAAAAACTGAGGGCCGCCACCTGTGAGTACAGGTGGCGGCCCTCGGCGGTGGTCCGTCAGGGCACCACGATGACTACGACTCCACCACCGAAGCCGTTGCTGAAGCCGTTGTTGAAGCCGAAGCCGTTGTTGAAGCCGAAACCGTTGTTGAAGCCGAAACGGTTGAAGCCGGTGTTGAAGCCGTTGTTGAAGCCGAACCCGCAGTTCCCGAAGCCACGGCCACCCCAGTTGGAACAGCCATTGGTGACATGGGTCTGGGCTTGGGCCGGGGCAGCCGCCGAGGCCGTACCTGCTGCGCCGATCGCGGCGCCTCCGGCCATCAGAACGCCGATGGCGGATACCGCGAAGAAGCGCCTCGCACGTTGTGCCTTCATGGATGAATCCTCCTTGCACCCCTCGTGCGGTCTTTCGGAGGCACGAGACGGATGGCAGATGGCCGTGACCGCGGCGGAGCGGGTCCGGCGCGATTCTCGCCCGAGTACGGGGAGTACGTTCAAACCGCCGACGCGTGCAGCGGGCGTACCCCGATGGCGGCTCTTTTCCTTAAGAGCTGCTCGCGAATAAAGGCTAGTCGGCGATCGACCACTCAGCATCTTGGGCGGAATCCCCCAGATCCCGCACGGAATCCCACCGGTTGCCTTTGCACCTCCTAGGGCTGTTCGGAACCGCTTCATGGGCATCCGCAGGTGCACACTGGACAGCGGGACGAGTGCCTTACTGCGGGGGTGATGCAGATGCAGAGCCGGTTCCGGAGCGATCCGCGGTTGACCGTACGCATGACGGTCACGCTGTTCCTGCTCGGATTGTTGTACGTGGCTTTCGTCGCCGCGTTGATCGTGCTGCTGAAGTCCTGGGTGCTGGTCGTGGTCGTCGCGGCCCTGGTTCTCGGCGCTCAGTACTGGTTCTCGGACCGGATCGCGCTCTACGCGATGCACGGCCGGATCGTGGAGCGCGAGGAGTATCCGCAGCTGCACGGGGTCGTCGACCGGCTGTGCGCCGTCGCCGACATGCCGAAGCCGCTGGTCGCCGTGTCGGACATCGACATGCCGAACGCGTTCGCGACCGGGCGGAACGCCGATCACGCGGTCCTGTGCGTGACCACCGGGCTGCTGCGGCGCCTGGAGCCCGACGAGCTGGAGGGCGTGCTCGCGCACGAGCTGTCGCACGTGGCGCACAAGGACGTCGCCGTGATCACCGTGGCCTCGTTCCTCGGGGTGATCGCCGGGCTGATCGTGCGGTTCGCCTTCTACTCCCAGCTCTTCGGCGGGCGCGGCCGCAAGGACCAGAACACCGTGGCGATCTTCATGGCGGTGATGGCCGTCTCCGCGGCCGTGTACGCGATCAGCTTCCTGCTCATCCGGGCCCTGTCCCGGTACCGCGAGCTGGCCGCCGACCGGTCCGCCGCCCTGCTCACCGGCCGGCCCTCGGCGCTGGCGTCCGCGCTGACGAAGGTCTCCGGGGACATCGCGCGGATCCCGACCAAGGACCTGCGGACGGCCCAGGCGTTCAACGCGTTCTACTTCACGCCCGCCTTCGGTGCCGAACCCGGGATCGCGAAGCTCTTCTCGACCCACCCGAGCCTGGAGCAGCGGCTCGAACAACTGGGCAGGATCTCGGCGGAGCTGGGTGAGGCGGCGACTCCGGAGAACACCGCCTGACTCCTCTTCCCGCCCCTTCCCGACCCATCCCTCTCGTCCTGGGCCATGGCCCTTCGTCCCTTCCGGAAAGGCGGCCGACTGCATGGGGTTCCTGGACATCCTGCTCGGGCGTACCAAGGCCGTCGCGCCCGATCTCGACCAGCTCTTCGGGCTGCCGTCGGCGGCCCTGACCCTGCAGGCCGCCGCCGGGTTCACCCCGACCGGGACGGGAGCGGTGTGTTTCGCGAGCGTCGAGGGCGGGGCCTTCGCCCAGGCGCACCAGGAGGTGCAGGAACTGCTCGACGCGGATGCCGAACGCACGGGTCCGCCGGTGGAGGTCAACCGGGACGAGTACGGGTACTCGTGGCTGGTCTCGCGGCGGGACCCGGACGATCTGCCCGCGCTGGTCAGCGATCTGCACGCGGTGAACAGCGCACTGGAGGGCAGCGGCTTCGGACCCCAGCTGCTCTGCTCCGTGGCCGGCTTCCAGGACACCGGGCAGCGACGGCTCGGACTCGTCTACCTCTACAAGCGCGGCACCTTCTATCCCTTCGCACCACTGGCCGGCGAGGCCCAGCGGCGCGACAACGCGCTGGAACTGCAGGTCAAGGCCGCGCTCACGGACGATCTGCGGATCGAACAGGACCTCAGCCGCTGGTTCCCGATCTGGGGCGCCCCGGGTCTGTGACCCGGCCGGGGCCGTCGCCACGTGGAGAGTGGAAAAGCGGGCGTCGGTAAAAGCGGACGTGGGTAAATGGGGGGATGCTCGCCTCCTTCGCACACGATCATGACGGTGAACGACTGAGCTGCGTCAGCGGCGGCGGTGACGACGACGGCCCTGGCGCCGCGGCCACCGCCGTCCTGCTGCACGGCGCGGGCCTCGGCAACAAGGAGCGACTGCTCCCGCTGCTGGAGGAGTTCGTGGCACGCGGCTGCCGGGGCCTCGCCCTCGACTTCTCCGGACACGGTGAGAGTTCGGGCGAACTCAAGGACCTGAGCCTGCGCCGACGCTTCGAGCAGGCCGTCTCCGTCATCGACGCGTCGGTGCCGGCGGACGGTCCGCTGATCCTCGTCGGGTTCAGCATGAGTGGCCAGACGGTGGCCGATCTCGCCGGGCACTACGGGCGGCGCGTGGTGGCGCTGGGCCTGTGCGCGCCCGCTGTGTACGGCGCCGAGGCCTGGCGGGTTCCGTTCGGGGAGGGCGACGGGCGCTTCAGCGAGATCATCCGGGCGCCGGACAGCTGGCGGCGGGCCCCCGCGCTCGACGTGCTGCGCGGCTACGACGGCCGTGCGGTCCTCGCCGTACCCGGTACGGACGCCGTCATCCCGCCCGCCGTCACCGAGGCCGTGACGGACGCGCTCACCGCTCGCGCCCAGTTCACCCGGCTCGAATTCCCCGACGCCGACCACATGCTGGGGCTGTGGCTGCGCGAGAATCCCGCCGACCGGGCGCGGTTCGTGGACGCCGTACTCGTGGGACTGGGCGAGCGGGGGTGGACCGCGACCCGCGGCTGGGTGGCCAAACAGCTTCCGGTCGGCAGGAGCGTACGGGAGTCCACGGCCCTGCGCGGCGGCTGGAGCTCCCGGATGCGTCGGCTCACCCTCGACGACGGCACGGGTCTGGTGCTGCGATCGTTCGTGAAGCCCTTCTACCGCCGTCACGCGGCCGGTCTGCTGGCCCGCGAGGCGTCCGTCCTCACCCTGCTCGCCCCGTACGAGGACGTACCCACGCCCGAGCTCCACGCCGTCGACGCCGCCGCCGAACACTGCGACCACCCCTCGCTGTTGATGTCCTCGCTGCCGGGCGGCGTACGGGTCGACGAGGAGGACCTGGACCGGCGCGTCGACCTGCTGGCCCGCCAACTGGCCCGTATCCACACGGTGGTTCCGGCCGACCGCCCGCGTCCCTACCAGGCATGGACCTCGCCCGAACGCGTCCGTGCGCCCCGGGGCGCGCTGTGGGAGCGGGCCGTGGACGTGATCCGGCGCGAACCCCCGGCGTACGAAGGTTGTTTCCTGCACCGGGACTTCCATCCCGGCAACGTGCTCTTCACCGGCGCGGGCGACACACTGCGGATCAGCGGGGTGGTCGACTGGGTGGAGACCTCGTGGGGGCCCGCCGACCTGGACGTGGCCCACTGCTCCACGGCTCTCGCGCTGCTCCACGGGGAGGCGTACGGCCTGGGGTTCCGCGCGCGGTACGAGGCACACGGCGGACGCCGAGCGGCCGACGCCGAGGAGCACCTGTACTGGCGGTTGCTGGACGCGCTGGCCTACTCCCCCGACGCCGAGAAGCTCGCGGTGCCGTGGCGGGAACTGGGGCGCGCGGACCTGACCCCCGAACTGCTGGGCGAACGGCTGACGGCGTATGTGACCGGGCTGTTCGAGCTGTACGGCTGAGGCATCGGCGACGGCGACAACAAGACGTACGGCTGAGGCATCGGCGACGGCGACGGCGACGGCGACGGCGACGGCGACGGCGACAACAAGACGGTCGCCGGAGCGGGAGGCGCGTTCGCGGGTGTCAGGTCCGTACGGCGCGGGCCACGTCGGCGGTGACGTCTCCGGAGAGGGTGCGGGTGCTGCGGGCGGTGGCGTCCTTGGCGGCGCCCGCCGGGACGTCGTTCAGGGTGACGACGACCGTGTCGAGGAGGTTGCCGCCCTTGTCGCGGAAGTCGACCTGGATCGCGTACGTCTTCGCCGCGGACGTCGGGTTGGTGGCGGTGGCCTTGACGGTGGCCCGGCCCGCGGAGTCGATGGTCACCCGGTCGCCGAGTTTCACCTCGTCCTTGGCGTCCAGGCCGTTCTTGAACTCGTTGAACCTCCGCCCGGCCTCGGCGGTCGCGGAGGCGAGCGAGTCGCCGGCCTCGGACGCGAGGGAGGAGGCGGCGGAGGCCACGTCGGAGGGACTGGTGCCGTCGGAACAGCCGGCCAGGCAGGCGCCGAGGGCCAGCAGGAGCACGACAGCCACGGACCCCGGGCCGGCCCGTCGTACGCCGGGCGCTCGTATCCCGTGCACCCCGTGCACCCCGCCTGTCCCGCGTATCCCTTGCCCAGCGTGCCGCGCCATGTCGTCTCCCGACGTTCCGCTGCGGATTCCCGCTTCAGTCAAGGCCGCGAGCCGGGCGTACGCATGGCGGGGGCGCCGATCGGGTGAGGCGCGAGAGGATGCGGGACGGCAGCTACGAGAGGGAGGCGGCGTGGGCGAGGAACGACGGCACATCGCAGGGGCGGAGCGGCGGGCCCGGCTCGCCCTGCGGCACCGGCTCGCGGGGACGGCGCGCGCGGAGAGCCCCGAGGAGGTCGCCGGGTCCCTGGTCGCACTGCACGGGACCGATCCGGCGACGGTGTACCTGGCGGTGGGCGCGCGGCTCGCGGACGCCGGGAAGACGGTGGCGGAGCTCGACCGGGCGCTGTACGAGGACCGGACGCTGGTACGGATGCACGGCATGCGGCACACCGTGTTCGTGTTCCCCACCGAGCTGGCCGCGGCGGTGCACGCCTCGACGGGGCTCGCGATCGCCGCGAAGGCCCGGGCCGGGCTGGTCAAGAACATGGTGAGCGGCAGTGACGGACGGCTGACCGAGGAGTGGCTCGCCGAGGTGGAGGCGTCCGCGCTCGCCGCGCTGGCGCGGCGCGGGCAGGCCACGGTGAACGAACTCGTGCAGGACGAGCCGCGGTTGAGGGAGCAGTTCACGTACGGCGCGGGACGGAGTTACGAGAGCGCGCAGACCGTGTCGTCCCGGCTGATGCGGGTGCTCGGGGTCGAGGGGCGGGTGGTGCGTGGGCGCCCGCTGGGGTCCTGGACGTCGACCCAGTTCCGCTGGGCCGTGGCGCCGCCGCATCCCGAACTCCCGCCCTCCGAGGCCCAGCCCGAGTTGCTGCGCCGCTGGCTCGCGGTGTGCGGGCCCGCCACCGAGGCCGACCTCAAGTGGTGGACGGGGTGGAAGGTCACCGATGTGCGGCGGGCGCTGGCCGCGATCGGGGCGGTGGCCGTGTCGCTCGACGACGGAGCCACCGGATATGTGACCGCCGACGACATCGCCCCCGTCCCCGGCCCCGCCGCGCCGTGGGCCGCGCTCCTCCCCGGGCTCGATCCCACGCCCATGGGATGGCAGGAACGGGACTGGTACCTGTCCCCCTCCCTCCGCCCCGCGCTCTTCGACGGCAGTGGGAATGTCGGGCCGACGGTGTGGTGGGACGGGCGGGTGGTCGGGGGGTGGGCGCAGCGGGCCGATGGGGCTCTGGTGTGGCGGGTGCTGGACCCTGCCGGGGTGGGGCGGGAGGCACTGGCCGCCATCGAGACGGAGGCCGCCCGTCTACGGGCCTGGCTGGGCCCGACCCGGATCACACCGCGCTTCCGGACCCCCCTGGAGAAGGAACTGACGACGGGACAGTGACGGAGGAGACGGGGCTCCGCCCCGGCCCCCGGGTGTGCCATTCGCCTGCGGGAGCACGGGGGTTGCTCGCGCAGTTCCCCGCGCCCCTGAGGCGGGGGCTTCGCCCCGCATCCCCCGTCCGCCCGAAGTTCGTTGGCTGACGGCCGGTGGGGGCCGGCCGCGCAGTTCCCCGCGCCCCTAAAAGCCCGAGGTCGTCCAGCGTTCCAGGACGAGGTCGAGGGCCACACCCCACCCACCCCGACCCACACCTTCAGCCCGCCCGACGACTGAGGACAAGGCCGGAGGCCACACCCCGCCCACCCCGGCCCACATCTCCAGCCCGTCCGGCGATTGAGGACGAGGTCGGGGGCCGCGCCCCGCCCACCCCGGCCCGCATCTTCAGCCCGTCCGGCGATTGAGGACGAGGCCGTTCAGGCCGATGGGGGTCTGGGGGCGGAGCCTCCAGGTTGAGGATGGGACGGGTAGGGGCGGCGGGGGCGAGATACTCGTCCCCGCCGCCCCCTGCGCTCAGCGCGCGTAGCGCATCAGCGCACGCACCATGTGGCACGTGGTGTCCGACGGCGGATGAACACCGATCGCCTCCGCAGTACTGCGGATCTTCTCGTTGCGGGCCTGATTCGGAACGTACACACCGGAGTCGAGCAGAGCGATCGCAAGACGCATCGCCTTGAGCCGGCGGTTGTGCGTGACGTACCACTCGCGAGGCCGCCCCGGCGGCAACGGGCGCTTCGCCACGGGCTCGTACGGCAGGTCCATCAGGACCGCCCTCTTGGACGTGGACTGAGTGGGCAGCGGCTTCAGTGCGGCAGCGGGCACAGGCATCCTCCTGTCGCGGTCAGGGCGCCATCCGGACCCCCCGGCGACACCCTCGAACACTGCCTCCAGTTTACTGCCCGGCACTGACATCCAGGGAGTCCGCAGAGTCCAGCAAACATCCAGGTGAGCAAGGGAATTGCCGCCGTGTCACAGCAGTTCTGCGAGAGGTGCGTGAGGCGGCGGAAAATTCGAACAGACCCTCCGGCGGCACGGCGGGGACCCGCCCGTCACCCGCCGGGAAGGACGCGGCTCGCGCCGTCAGGAGCAGGTCCAGCGCCACCCGTTGCGATACGCGCACGTGATGCTCGCCCCGCCGGCATCCGTCGTCGAAGCGCCGTGGTCCCTGTTCCGGCAGTACTGCCCCCCCATGGCTCCCAGAGATGGAGTGATGATCTTGTGGTGAACGGCTCGCGTACCGTGTGTGGCATGGAGATCTGGATCAATCCGGCCTGTTCGAAGTGCCGCAGCGCCATCAGCCTGCTCGACGCGGAGGGTGCGCAGTACACCGTCCGCCGCTACCTGGAGGACGTCCCCACGGAGGACGAGATCCGGGACGTACTGGAGCGGCTGGGCCTCGAACCGTGGGACATCACCCGGACGCAGGAGGCCCTCGCGAAGGAGCTCGACCTGAAGTCGTGGGCTCGCGACGACAGTTCGCGCGGGCAGTGGATCAAGGCGCTGGCCGAGCACCCGAAGCTCATCCAGCGCCCGATCATCACGGCGGAGGACGGGACGGCAGTCGTGGCCCGTACGGAGGAAGCGGTTCGGGACGCCTTGACTCGCATGTGACCCAGGCCACTGCACTGACTCGTGTTAACCGTTGAGTAACCCTGTTCGGCATCTCGTACATAGCGGCACACGGATCGCATCCGGCCGCCGCACGAGGCGGCCGGGGACAGGAGGCGCGCATGTCGCGTAGAAGGACTCTCAGTCCCAAGAAGAAGCTCGCGCTGCTGGTCAGCGCGGCCGCCGTGGCCGGAGGTGGCGCCTTCGCCATGGCGTCCACCTCGAACGCGGCGCCGACCGAGAACGGCCGGACCCTGTCCGCCGGAAACTCGACGGTCTGCCAGGGGCTCGCCACCGCCCTCGGCAACAACCAGAAGTTCATCGACGGCCAACGGGCCAATCCCGACGCGCAGTCGGCGGCGCGGATCGCCAACCGCGAGGCGGTCATCGCACAGATCAAGGTGCAGCAGAAGGCGTCCGGTTGCGCGGTTGGGGAGTCGGCTCAGGGCTCCCAGACCACGCAGCCCGCGCAGTCCGCCCAGCCGGCGACGACCACACCCGCGCAGCAGCAGACCACCGCACCCGCGCAGGGGACGGGTGGTGGTGGCGCCGCCACCGGCCAGCAGGTCTGCAACGGTTCGACCGTCACCCTCTCGGGCGAGGCGGGCGCCCCGGCCGCGTCCAGCAACCAGTTCCCGGCCGGGACCAAGCTCAAGGTCACGAACCTGGACAACAACAAGTCCACGACCGTGCAGGTCACCTCGGTGTCGGGCAGCTGCGTACTGCTCAACAACGCGGCGTTCGAGCAGGTTCGGGAGCCGGGCAAGTTCCTGATCCGCCGGGCCCGGATCGAGAAGGTGGGGTGAGCGCCTGCACCTGACGACTGAGGAACTCCGCCGATCGGACGGCGGTACCGGCCGGGCCGCGTGCGGCAGCAGCCCCGCGGCCCGGACCGCCGCCCGGTGCGGGTCGTGCGTCCTGCTGTTCGCGGCCACGAACAGCAGGACCGGCACGTGGACCAGGACCGGCACGTAGAGCGAGTTCACCGGGCGCAGAGCCCGGTGCGCGCCCGCAAACCCATCGCATACGAGCCGCCGCCACCGGGACCGGGAGGACCACGGTGGCCCGACGTGTGTGCTCGCGGGCTTCGCGAGCGGGCCGGCGATGCGGACGCGCATCGCTCTCAGCGAGTGAGTCGCAGCACAGAGACACCCGGTAACACGGGGTTCACATTCGAGCAATGATCGGGAAATCGCCTGTTGACAGGCTGCCGGGCAGTACCGCGGCGCCCAGTGCCGCAGCGCCGCAGCACCCGCAGTGCGCCCAAAGACACACCCCGAAGGATGTGGCCCGTGACCTTCAAGGCTGAGTACATCTGGATCGACGGCACCGAGCCGACGGCCAAGCTCCGTTCCAAGACAAAGATACTGGGCGACGACGCCAAGGGCGCCGAGCTGCCGATCTGGGGCTTCGACGGGTCTTCCACGAACCAGGCCGAGGGGCACGCCTCGGACCGCGTACTCAAGCCCGTCGCCACCTTCCCGGACCCGATCCGCGGCGGCGACGACGTCCTCGTGATGTGCGAGGTCCTGAACATCGACATGACGCCGCACGAGTCCAACACCCGTGCCGCGCTGGCCGAGGTGGCGGAGAAGTTCGCCGCGCAGGAGCCGATCTTCGGCATCGAGCAGGAGTACACCTTCTTCGACGGGGAGCGCCCGCTCGGCTTCCCCGTCGGCGGCTTCCCGGCCCCGCAGGGCGGCTACTACTGCGGTGTCGGCGCGGACGAGATCTTCGGCCGTGACGTCGTCGAGGCGCACCTCGAGAACTGCCTCAAGGCCGGCCTCGGCATCTCCGGCATCAACGCCGAGGTCATGCCCGGCCAGTGGGAGTTCCAGGTCGGCCCGCTGGCGCCGCTGGAGGTCTCCGACCAGCTGTGGGTGGCCCGCTGGCTGCTCTACCGCACCGCCGAGGACTTCAACATCTCCGCGACCCTCGACCCCAAGCCGGTCAAGGGCGACTGGAACGGCGCCGGCGCGCACACCAACTTCTCCACCAAGGCGATGCGCGAGGGCTACGACGCGATCATCACCGCGTGCGAGTCGCTGGGCGAGGGCTCCAAGCCGCTCGACCACGTCAAGAACTACGGCGCCGGCATCGACGACCGCCTGACCGGTCTGCACGAGACCGCCCCGTGGAACGAGTACTCCTACGGCGTCTCCAACCGCGGCGCCTCGGTCCGCATCCCGTGGCAGGTCGAGAAGGACGGCAAGGGTTACATCGAGGACCGCCGCCCGAACGCCAACGTCGACCCGTACGTCGTCACGCGCCTGCTCGTCGACACCTGCTGCTCCGCCCTGGAGAAGGCCGGCCAGGTCTGATCCGCCCCGCACACAACGCGAGGAGGCGCCCACCGTCATGGTGGGCGCCTCCTCGCGTTGCGCGACATCGGCCTCGTACGGCGTCAAGTTCACGCCAAGGACGCGTCCGACCTGTGAGAGGAGTCTCCTGCCCGGCTCCGGCTTCTGCTTCAATGGGGGCATGGCCAGCTTCCAGAAGTACACCGCGACGGGTCGCCCCGACCTGGAGCCCTTCTGGCCTTCCCGTCAGCATCACGACTTCGACCGGGTGTGTTGCCGCGCGACGAACGCGCCGGCCCTCTAAAGCCGTACACCCCGGCCTTCGGCCAGCGCGCACGACGTACGTCCTCGACGGCCCCGACCACGAACTCGCGGTCGTCGACCTTCCCGACGAACTTCTCGCGCGAAAGAGCTGACCTCTCATGGCGACCACTCGTTCCTTCTCGTCCGTCGCGACCACGTCCGCACCGGCACCCGCCCCCGTCCCCGCGCGGCACCGACTCCGTGCCGTCCACCGGGACGAGGTGGTCGACGTCGCGGACTTCCTGCCGCCGGGCGCCACCTGGCTGCCCGCTCCCCCGCACACCCTGCCCGTACTCCCCGGCCAGCCGCCGATGATCGGCTACCTGGTCCTCGTACCGGCCGACCAGCAGCCCCTGCTGCCGGTCGCCGTCCCGGACTCCCCGGCCCCCACCGACGCCGCCGTGGGGGACGACCCGCTCGTCCGCATCGACGCCGTGCGGCGCACCGCCGAGGTCGACGGGCGGCAGCTCGACCTCACCTACCTGGAGTTCGAGCTGCTCGCCCACCTCGTCTCGCATCCGCACCGGGTGCACACCCGCGACCAGTTGGTCACCACCGTGTGGGGCTACGGGCACGTGGGCGACGGGCGGACCGTCGACGTCCACGTCGCGCGGTTGCGGCGCAAGCTGGGGGCGCAGCACCGGCAGGCGATCCAGACGGTACGGCGGGTGGGGTACAAGTACGCGCCTCCGACGGGGCGTTGACCCGCCTCGCAGCTCAGGAACTCTTCTGTCAGCAGATTCCCGTTCCGTCCGGCGGACCGTGCGGGCAGAGTCCTCCGTATGACACCCAAGAAACTGCTGATGCTGGGCGGTACGGACTTCGCGGGGCGGGCCGTGGTGGAGGCGGCGCTCGGCCGTGGCTGGGAGGTGACCGTCTTCCACCGCGGGCGGCGCGAGCCGCCCGCCGGGGCGCGGTCCTTGCTGGGTGACCGCACCGCCCCCGACGGGCTCGCGGAGCTCGCCGACGCGTCCACCGATGGTGAGTGGGATGTCGTCGTCGACACCTGGTCGGCGGCGCCGCGGGCCGTTCGCGACACGGCACGGCTGTTGGCCGACCGGGCGGGGCGGTATGTGTACGTGTCGAGCTGCTCGGTCTACGCGTGGGCTCCGCCCGCCGACTACGCCGAGGACGCGCCGCTCGTGGAAGGGGCGTCCGAGGACGCGGAACAGACCGACTACGCGCAGGACAAACTGGGCGGCGAGCTGGCCGCCGTGTCCGCGTTCGGCGCGGAGCGCTCGTTGCTGGTGCGGTCCGGGCTGATCCTCGGGCCGTACGAGAACATCGGGCGCCTGCCGTGGTGGTTGGCCCGGATCGCCCGGGGCGGTCCCGTACTCGCGCCCGGCCCGCGGTCCCTCCCCCTCCAGTACGTCGATGTGCGTGATCTCGCGGAGTGGATCCTCGGGGCGGCGGACGCGGGGGTGAGCGGGGCGTACAACCTGATGAGTCCGCAGGGGCATACGACGATGGGGGAGCTGCTCGACGCGTGCGTCCAGGTCACCGGGGCGCGGGCGGAACTGCGTTGGACCGAGCCTTCCGTGGTCCTCGACGCCGGGATTCAGCCGTGGACGCAGTTGCCGGTGTGGGTGCCGGTGGGGTCCGACATGCATGACGCTCTTCATCGGGCGGACGTGTCCCGGGCGGTGGCGGCGGGACTGCGGTGCCGGCCCGTCTCGGAAACGGTGGCGGACACGTGGACCTGGCTCCAGGGCATCGGCGGGGTGGCCCCCCAACGCCCGGACCGCCCCCCGGTGGGCCTCCCACCACACCTGGAGACAAAGGTGCTCACCCAGTAGCGCCCTTGTCCTCGCCCCCGCCGCCCCTACCCGTCCCCTCCCCACTCGGGGGCTCCGCCCCCAAACCCCCGATCGGCCTGAACGGCCTCGTCCTCAAACGCCGGACGGGCTGAGTGCTTTTAGGGGCGCGGGGAACTGCGCGCCCAACCCCCACCGGCCCGCAGCCGAAAGACCACCCTCGGGGTCTGGGGCGGAGCCCCGGGAGGATGGGACGGGTAGGGGCGGCGGGGGCGAGGAAAGGCCCGCCCCGGGGTGCACCTGGCACCACCCCCGTCCTGGTGCTCGGCCCAGTGACCCCGCGGAGCGGGTCGGTGAGACTGGCGGTATGGAGATGTGGAGCGGCAGGGGCATACGGACGCGCGGGCCGGAGGTACTGGTCGCCGGGGGACGAGGGCTGATGCTGGCCGTCGGGGGGTACACCGGCGCGGTTGTCCTCCTCGTACTGTCCGTCGTGTCGATCCTGCTCGTCCCGGTGGGGGTGGGGATCGTCACGACTCCGTGGGTCCTGACCGGCGTACGGGCCTTCGCGGACCGGCGACGGATCGTCGCCGCCGAGTGGTGCGGGATACGGATTCCGTCCACGTACCGGACCCTGCCCGCGGACGCGCCCCCGTGGACGCGCTGCTTCCGCATGCTGGGGGACCCGGCGACCTGGCGCGACCTCGGCTGGCTGGTGGTCGACATGACCGCCGGGTTCGTGACCGCGCTGCTGCCCGCCGCCCTCCTCTTCTACCCCCTGGAGGGCTTCGCCCTGGCGGCCGGCCTGTGGCGGGTCTTCACGGACGGCACGCACGTGGGGTGGTGGTACGGCTTCGTGCCGGTGTCGGGGCAGGGCACCGCCCTCCTCGCGGGGGCACTGGGCGCGGCGCTCCTCGTCGCCTCCTACGCCCTCTCCCCCGCCCTCCTGCGGGTCCATTTCCTCCTCACCCGCGCCGTCCTCGCCCCCGGCGACGGCGAACTCGCCGAGCGCGTCCGCGTCCTCACCGAGACCCGGCGCACCGCCGTGGACACCTCGGCGGCCGAACTCCGCCGTATCGAGAGGGACTTGCACGACGGGGCGCAGGCGCGACTGGTCGCCATGGGGATGGACCTGGGGACCGTCGACGTCCTCATCGAGAAGGACCCGGCCAAGGCCCGACAGCTGCTCGCCCAGGCCCGCCGGTCCTCCGCCGAGGCGCTCACCGAGCTGCGTGACCTCGTACGGGGTATTCATCCCCCCGTGCTCGCCGAGCGTGGACTCGGCGACGCGGTAAGGGCGTTGGTGCTGCGGCTGCCTCTCGTGAGCGAGGTGGACGTCGACATGGACGGCCGTGCCGACGCGCCCGTCGAGTCCGCCGCGTACTTCGCCGTCAGCGAGGTGCTGACCAACGCGGTCAAGCACTCCGGTGCCGAGCGCCTCTGGGTCGACCTCCAGCACAGGGACGGAACGCTCCGCATCACCGTCACCGACGACGGAGAGGGCGGCGCCCGGGTCGGCGCGGGCTCGGGCCTCACCGGCGTCGAGCGGCGGCTCGGTACATTCGACGGCGTCCTGGCCGTCAGCAGCCCCGCGGGCGGTCCCACCATGGTCACCATGGAGATCCCTTGCGCGTTGTCCTAGCCGAAGACCTGTTCCTGCTGCGCGACGGACTGGTCCGGATGCTCGAGGCGTACGACTTCGAGATCGCCGCCGCCGTCGAGAGCGGGCCCGAACTCACCCGCGCGCTGGCCGAGTTGGCGCCGGACGTCGCCGTGGTCGACGTACGGCTGCCGCCCTCGCACACGGACGAGGGGCTGCAGTGCGCGCTCCAGGCCCGTCGGGAGCGGCCGGGGCTGCCGGTGCTCGTGCTCTCCCAGCACGTGGAGCAGCTGTACGCACGGGAGTTGCTCGCGGACGGCACGGGCGGGGTCGGTTATCTGCTCAAGGACCGGGTGTTCGAGGCGGAGCAGTTCATCGACGCCGTACGGCGGGTCGCCGCGGGTGGGACCGCGATGGATCCGCAGGTGATTCAGCAGTTGCTGGCGCGGCGTTCGCACACCGCGCAGCCCCTCGGGCGGCTGACCCCGCGTGAGCTGGAGGTGCTCGAACTGATGGCGCAGGGACGCTCGAACGCGGCGATCGCGTCCCAACTCGTGGTCACAGAACGGGCGATCGCCAAACACACCTCCAACATCTTCACCAAACTGGGGCTGGAGGTCTCCGACGATGACAACCGGCGCGTACTCGCCGTACTGGCCTATTTGGACCACGGCAGCCACTGAGGAAGAAGGACCCGCCGACGCCGTTGAATATCATTCAAACCTGTTTTCCGAGATCAACTCCTCGAAAAACATGCGCTTCTGAGCCCATTGCGCCGGAAATGACCTCACGAACTTCTAAGATTTTCCAGGGTTTCTGAACGCCTCAGGAGTCACCTGCGTACTGATGGACGCCGCTTCACTCCTGTCGGGCGCCTCGCTGCCCCGCAAGGAAGTCAGAGGAGTTCCATGGGACGCAACACTCGCAAACGACGTTCGCCGCTGGCTGTTCGCGCCGTTGCCGCATCCGCGGCGCTCGCGATCGGTGGGGGCGGATTGATCTGGGCGAATTTCTACGCCTCGGCGCACGAGACCAACTCGAGCCCGAACACCACCAAGGCCGCCGCCGCCCAGGTCGCCACCATCTCCTGCCCCGATGTCGGGCAGAAACTGACCAGTGTGCCCGCCAACGCCAAGTCGAACGTCGACACGGAGCTGGCCACGCTCGACAAGCAGATCACCGAGGCTTACGCCCGGCTGGCCTCGTCGCGTCAGGCTCAGACCAATGACGCGGGCTTCGTCCAGAACGCGATCCTGTCGCCGCTCAAGGACAAGCGGACCGCGGTCATCGGCCGAATCAAGATCGACTTCACCCGGGTGGGCGCCGCCGCGCCGACCACGCTGGACGGTCTCGCCGCCTGCACCGGCACCACCGCCGACCAGGCCCAGACCACCGCCGGTGGGCAGAACAACGGCCAGAACAACGGGGGTCAGAACAACAACGGCCAGAACAACGGTGGCCAGAACAACGGCGGCCAGCAGAACAACGGCGGTGCCTCGGCCAGCGCGGCTCCGAGCGCGAGCGCGCCGGCCAACATCGGCGGCCAGGCCGGAAACGGCCCCGTCGCCGCCGACTTCGTGGACATCACGAAGGTCGCGGCGAACGTCCAGGGCAAGCCGCAGAAGGGCGCCAACGCCTCGCGGGGTACGTTCACCACCCAGTGCGGCGTGAACGCGAACAAGAACCACAACACCGACAACGTGATCGTGGCGCCCGGTGTGACCAACGGCGCGCACCACCTGCACGACTACGTCGGCAACCAGAAGGTCAACGCGTTCTCCAGCAACCAGACGTTCCTGCAGGGCGGGACCAGCTGCCAGAACAAGAGCGACCTGTCCTCGTACTACTGGCCGGTGGTCCGTCTCCAGAACGGCACGCAGGACTTCGACCAGAACGCGGACGGTGGTGGCAAGGAAGGCAACGTCGGCAAGATCCTGACGCCCGTACAGGCGCAGATCAAGTACGTCGGCAGCCCTGCCAGCAAGGTCGTCGCGATGCCGCAGTTCCTGCGCATCATCACCGGTGACGCCAAGACCACCACCAACGGTCTGGCGAACGCCAACGCGCACTGGAGCTGCACCGGCTTCGAGAACAAGGTCCAGCTGACGACGCAGTACCCGATCTGCCCGCAGGGCAGCAACGTGGTCCGCACGTTCGCCTTCCAGAGCTGCTGGGACGGCCAGAACATCGACAGCGCCAACCACCGCACGCACGTGGCCTTCGCCGATCCGGCGAGCGGCGTCTGCGGCAACGGCTTCAAGGCGATCCCGCAGCTGACCATGCGTCTCGTCTACAAGATCGCGCCGCCGGTCCTCCAGAACGGCGTGGTGAAGAACGCGTACGCGGTGGACGGCTTCCCGGAGCAGCTCCACAAGTCGGCGACCGACCACGACGACTTCATCAGCGTCACCACCGGTGGCCTGGCGAACAAGATCGCCAACTGCATCAACACCGGTCAGCAGTGCAGGTAACAGCTCCTTCGCCGAAGGCAGTAATCGCTTCGCCGAAGAACTAGCAAGGCACTGAGAAGGCCGGTGGCGGGAGATCCCGCCACCGGCCTTCTGCGTGTGTGCCGTACGTGCGGCTCAGCCGCTGTGGGAATGCTGGTGGTGGTCGGTCCCGACCTCCATGTCACCGCCGAGCGTGCCGCGCAGCGCCGTGACCACCTTCTGGTCGGCGACGGCGACCCACTTCGCGCCGACGAGGTAGAACCCCCCGTAGTCCTTCGCGTCGTTGATCCACTCACGCTGGCCGCGGTCGGTGGCGAAGGTCGCGAGGACGAACTTGCCGTCGGTGTTCTTGCAGATCGCCTGACGGATCTCGTCGGCATCCGTCTGGATGTCCGGCTTGCACTTCACCTCGGCCGCCAGATCCTCCAGACTGCCGGTCGCGGTGGCCGGGACCCGGTCGGCCGAGTCGCTCTTGGTTCCTCCCCCGCCCGACCCGCCGCAGCCGGTCAGCGCCAGCAGGGCCGCGGCCGCGACGACCGCAAGGCCGTGCCCGCTCAGCTTTTCGCGTGTCAACCTCATACGTTCCTCCGGTGCCTGTCGGCGCCCACGCCGTCGAGAGCCCCGGCGAGGGCCCTGGCCTTCGATACGGCTGCGGCGCGCCAAGTGCTCAATCTCCCCCGTTACGGACGGACAGTTCAGTCGAACGTAAGCCCACTGCGTCACGCCCTGGAGCGGAAACCGGCACACTCGTAGGCCCGTAGGCTCCGGAGTCGATCAACTCGCGCTACGGTCACGTTGTCCGATCGGCACAGCTGGCGGACCTACCGCCGGACGGCGGAAAGTCATGCCTGTGCCGGACCCCGAGGCGGAACACGCCCCCTCCGGGCTTCCGGCCCCCCGGGGTGACCATCCACCGATTCGCTCGTTCTGCTGAACGTGCAGCCACAGGATGTAGCCCAGCGCTCCGCAGCCTCCCCAGGACCGGTCGTCGACGTCGAGCAGGCCGAGGCCGCTCTCGTCGAGCACTACCCGCGGCTCGTCCGGCTCGCCTATCTGGTGCTGCCGCCGAGTCTCGGCCGCAACCGACGGGTGCTGACCGCGCACGCCCTCACCCAGCGCGCCCTGCCCCGGGGACGCACGACCGCCACCCTGATCCCGGCCCAGGCCACCGGCCGCGACGGCGACCCCGGCTACGCCCTCGTACGCCTCAAGGTCGTGCGTACGGCGCTGGAGGCCGGGGTGCCGCTGCGGCGCGCGGCCTGGCCCAGGCGGTCCCAACTGCCCCCGTTCCTGCCCCAGGTGTGGGGCCTGAGGCTCTTCCCGCGCTCGGGCGGAGCCGACGAACTCGCCCTGGACCAGCGGCTGTCGGCCCTGTCCGGTCCCGCCCGCGCGGCGTACGTCCTGCGCGGCCTGGAGAAGCTGCCCGACTCCGACGTACGCAAGGTGCTGGCGGCGGCGGGCGTCGACGAGCCGGGCGCGGCACTCAAGGCGGCGGGCGGTGTCGAGGCCAGGGACGCCCTGCTCCTGTCCCCCGAGTTCGACCCCTGTTCGCTGCACGCCCGGCCCACCGACCTGATGCGGCGCAGACAGCACATGAAGGCCGCGCTCGCCGCCGGCGTCGCGGCGGCCGTCTGCGGCGCGCTGCTCGCCCTGCCCAACGGTGGCTGGGGACCCGACGGCGCCGCCGCCCCGTCGTACGCGCAGAACCCGGCCGCCGAGGCCGCCCTCGACCCCGGGAAGGTGACGCGGGTCGCCCCGACGGCGTGGCGGTCGTCCGCGCGCACCGACTTCTCCGTGTGGCCCGCGCGCGGCAACCTCGCCGGGGACACCGCGCTGCTGCGCCGCGCGCTCGCCGTCTGGGCCCGGCCCGGCGAGTCCGTGCAGGTCTCGGCGACGCCCGGCACCCCCTCGGGTGCCCCGGCCGGACCGCCGCAGCTGCTGTACGCCGGTGACGTGGACCAGGCGCGCGTGGTGCTCTTCTACGACGGACTGCGCATCGCCCGGTACGCCGAGCCGCGCGCCGGCACGGGCGGCGCGGCCCTCGACTTCGCCCGGGTCGACGGCGCGACCGGGGCCGAGGCGGAGGCGCTGGTCCTGGACCGGGCCGACAGCAACGTCCGCTATCTGACCGCCCCCTGGGTGACCAGGGCCGCCGAGCGCGACCTGATGAAGCCGGCCGCGGGCCCGACGTCCCTCACCCTCTCGGCCGAGGGTGTCAGCACGCCACTGGCCGGCCCCGCCCCGACCGGCACCTGCACCTCGTGGAACGTCATGGAGGTGACCGACACCTCGGGCCCGCACCTGCTGGCCGATCTCGGCGAGCTGATCCCGGCCCATCTGACCTCGGGTCCGCCCGCGGCGCCCCACGAGGCCGCGGGCCCGGCGGCGCTGCGGAACTGGGCGCCGTTCGCCTGCTCCCTGGCCGCCGTGCGCTCCCAGGGCGTGCGGTCCGTGAACGCCTGGCAGTACGCGCAGCAGTCGCTGCCCGACGCGAGCGGGCAGGCCGTCTGGGTGTGCACCCGGGCCGACACCTGGCGGGGCTACGGCACCCGGGTCCTGGCCCAGTTCCACACCCCGGGCGGGGCGTACGGTGCCATCGCGGCGAAGGCCGAGAACTCGCCCGCGTGCGGCAGCCGTGACCCCCATGTGCTCGCGGGCGTGCTGTGGAAGTCGGGCACGGGCGACTGGTACCTGCTCGCGGCGGGCAGCAAGGACACCGCCTCGATCAGTACGACGGGCAGGGTGAGCGGGTCGGCCCGGGGCGCGCTGCTCGCCGTACGGACGAAGCAGGGGGATCAGGCCGGGTTGAAGGGCACCCTGACGGACGGACGAACGGTCGACGGACTGCGCTAGGTCCGGCCCGGCCCGGACTCGGGTGGCACGGCCGGCCTTCGCGTCAACAAGTGGGCGCACGGGGGTTCTCCCGGCACCTACCCGTCAGTACATTGACGGCATGTCTAACAAGCATGCCGCCCGGCTGCCCCGGCCGGTCGAGTCCGAGCGGATACCCCTCAAGGCGCGGAAGGTGTCGTTCTCCTGGGAGGACACACCGCTGCACTGGGTGCCGGGGGAGCCGTTCGCCACCCACACGATGAACGTGCTGCACCTGTTGCTGCCGGCCGGTGAGCGCTGGTTCGTGCACGTGTACAAGCAGGTACTGCCCTACATCCGGGACGAGCGGTTGCGCGCGGACGTCATCGGGTTCATCGGGCAGGAGGCGATGCACTCGCAGGCCCACGACGAGGTACTCCCCCACCTCAGGGAACTCGGGCTCGACCCGACGCCGTACACCGCCCAGGTCGACTGGTTCTTCGAGAAGCTGCTCGGCGACCGCACCCTGCCGCCGGGCAGGGCCCGCAGGTGGTGGCTGATGGAACGCGTCGCGATCATCGCGGCGATCGAGCACTACACCGCCTTCCTCGGCGACTGGATCCTGAACGCGGAGGAGTTGGACCGGCGCGGCGCCGATCCCACCATGCTGGACCTGATGCGCTGGCACGGCGCGGAGGAGGTCGAGCACCGGTCCGTGGCCTTCGAACTCTTCCTCCACGTCGACGGGAGCTACCGGCGCCGCGCCCGGACCTGGGCCACGGCCTTCACCGCCCTGGTCTTCCTGTGGCAGCGCGGGGCGCGGTTCTTCATGGAGAACGACCCGACCCTCACGGCGGGCAGGGCGAGCTTCAAGGACTTCTACCTGAGCGGGAAGCGGGGTGTACTGCCGTCGACCGGGGACATGCTCAAGTCCATTCCCCGCTATCTCAGCCGCACCTACCACCCCTCCCAGGAGGGGTCGACCGAGCAGGCGGTCGCCTATCTCGCCTCGTCACCGGCGGCGACGGCTGCCGAGAGGAGAGCCGGATGACGCCCCGGCTGCGGACCGTCGTCGCCGTCGCCGGTGCGGCCCTGCTCGCCCGGCGGGCGCTGCGCCGCCGGATCGAGGTCTCGCCGCTGTGGCCGCTGCCCGCCCTCGAGGAGCCGATCTCCGGCCGGCCGCGCTCCCGGGCGCTGCGGCTGCTGGTCACCCGGCACGAGCGGGTCGCCGACGGGGTCGTACAACTGCGTCTGGAGGGGCACGACCTGCCGCGCTGGGAGCCCGGCGCCCACCTCGACCTCGTCCTGCCCTCGGGGCTCGTACGGCAGTACTCGCTGTGCGGGGACCCGGAGGACACCTCGTCGTACACCGTCGCGACCCGGCTGGTCGAGGAGGGGCGGGGCGGGTCGCGCGAGGTCCACGAACAGCTCCGGGAGGGCATGGAGGTCGAGGTGCGGGGGCCGCGCAACCGGTTCCCCCTCGCACCGGCGCCCGCGTATGTCTTCGTCGCGGGCGGCATCGGGATCACACCGATCCTGCCGATGCTGCGGGCGGTCCAGGACCGCGCGGAGTGGCGGCTGCTGTACGGCGGCCGGACGCGCGCGTCGATGCCGTTCCTGGAGGAGATCGGGAAGCTGCGCGGCGGCCGGGTCACCGTCGTGGCCGAGGACGAGGACGGACGGCCCGATCTCGACGCGCTGTTCGCGGACGTGCCGACGGGCGCGGCCGTCCACTGCTGCGGCCCCGAGGGGCTGATGGAGGCGGTCGGACGCCGACTGCCCGACGGTGCGGCGCTGCACCTGGAGCGGTTCACGCCGAGCACCTCCGCCGAGGGCAACGGTGCCTTCGAGGTCGAACTGCGCCGCAGCGGACGTACGGTGAGCGTCGCCGCCGACACCACCGTGCTCGCCGCCGTACGCGCCGAACTGCCCGACACCGCCTACTCCTGCGAGCAGGGATTCTGCGGAACCTGCCAACAGCGGGTGCTGGAAGGGGAGATCGAGCACCGCGACGAACTGCTCACCGACACGGAGCGTGGTGACTCGATGCTGATCTGTGTTTCGCGGGCGCTCGGTGATCGCATCGTGTTGGACATGTGAACGACCATGGTCGGACCGGCCCGTTCGGGGCCGGATCCGATCGGTAAGGTGTTCGTATGACAACCGGGGTACGCCGCAGGATGGGTGTCGAGGAGCGGCGGCAACAGTTGATCGGCGTCGCCCTCGACCTCTTCAGCCGACGCTCACCCGACGAGGTCTCGATCGACGAGATAGCCTCGGCCGCGGGTATCTCACGGCCGTTGGTCTACCACTACTTCCCCGGCAAAATCAGCCTGTACGAGGCGGCGTTGCAGCGCGCCTCGGACGATCTCGCGAGCCGCTTCGTGGAGCCGCACGAGGGCCCGCTGGGCTCGCGGCTGCTGCGGGTCATGCGCCGCTTCTTCGACTTCGTGGACGACCACGGCCCCGGTTTCTCGGCGTTGATGCGCGGCGGTCCCGCGGTCGGCTCCTCGAAGACCAACGCGCTCGTCGACGCGGTGCGGCAGGCCGCCTATGTCCAGATCCTGTCGCATCTGAAGGTCGAGGACCCGCCCGCCCGCCTGGAGCTGGTGATCCGCTCCTGGATCTCGCTCGTCGAGTCGACGGCGCTGATCTGGCTGGACGGGCGGCGGATTCCGCGCGGCGAACTGGAGGTGCAGCTCGTGCAGGACTTCGCCGCGCTGGCGGCGGTGAGCGCCACGCACGACGAGGAGCTGGGCGCGCTGCTGCGCCGGGCGCTCAAGGGCGACCCGGGCGACGGGCCGTTCACCGACCTCGCCGTCCGGTTGATCGCGCTGGCCTCCCCCCCGGCCTCGTAGGCCCGGCGGCCTCTACTCCTCGTACTTCCGGTACGACGGGTCGAGGTCGCGTACCTCGGCGGACGCGTGCACGGTCGAGACCCCGTCGGTGGGCTCGATGTGCTTGCGCAGCAGCTCCAGTACAGCTTCGGTGAGCTTGGCCTTGGTCTCGTCGGTGCGGCCCGGGAGCAGGGCGAGCGTGATGTGCACGATGGCGTGTCCGTCCTCACCCGCCCCCACCACCTCTTCATCGGTGCACCGGAACCGCGTCTTGCACGCCTCGATGCGCGCGGCCGCCGTCTCGACGACCACCGGGTGCAGCGCGAGCGCGAAGCCGCGCTGGTCGAAGGCGTCGTCGAGCGAGTAGGAGTAGTCGACGGTGATCTGCGGCATGGGCACTCCTGTTCTAGGGTTTCCCGGTCACCCTAGCCGCAGCGCCAGCAGTGCGATGTCGTCCTCGCGGTCCCGGCCGAAGCAGTCGAGCAGGGTGTCGCAGAGGGCGTCCAGGCCGGGCAGGGCGCCGGTGGCGGCGGCGCGGAGGTGCTCCATCGAGACAGCCAGATCGGTGCCCCGGGTCTCGATCAGGCCGTCGGTGACCATGAGGAGCCGGTCGGTGGGTTCGAGGAACAGCTCCGTGGGCGGCGGGTGGGGCAGACCCACACCGAGCAGCGGGCCGGCGGCCTTGGAGTAGTCGGCGCCCCCGGTGTCCCGGATGATCAGCGGCGGGATGTGGCCGGCGTTGGCGATACGGGTGCGTCCGGTGGCGGGGTCGACCAGGACCAGGCAGACGGTCGTGGTGATGCCGGGGTGGTAGCGCTGGAGCATCCGGTCGAGGCGCTCGGCGAGCACGGCCGGGTCGCTCTCCTCGACGCTGTAGGCGCGCAGCGCGTGCCTGATCTCGACCATGACGGTGGCCGCCTCCAGCGAGTGCCCGACGACGTCGCCGACCGCGGTGAGCACGCCCTCACCGGTGCGCAGGGCCGCGTAGAAGTCGCCGCCGATCTCGGTCTCCGCGGACGCGGGCACGTACCGGACCACGACGTCGACGCCCGGCAGTTCGGGCAGCCGGTGCGGCTGGGGCAGGAAGCTGTGCTGGAGGGTGAGGGCGACGTGCCGTTCGACCTGGTACATGAGCAGCGGTTCGGCGGCGAGCGCGGTGGCCTCGGCGAGCCGGGCCAGCAGGGCCTCGTCCTCGGGACTGACCCGGCGCACCCCGCGGGTGGGCGTGGCGAGGCACACCGAGGCGCGGCCTTCCTGGATGGGGATCAGCGCCAGGCGGGCGTCGTGCTGCACGCCCGGCCGGAAGAACCCGGCCGGCCACAGCGGCGCGGGCACCGTGGTGATCTGGACGCCCGACTGCCCCCGGGTGAGCCGTCGGAGCAGTCCGGCCACGGCCTGGTGGGCGCCCTCGTCGGGCATCGCGAGCGAGGTACGGTCCCGTGAGGTGCCGCGGTACAGCTCGTCGTCCGGGCCGAGGACGAAGACGGCGGCGGGCGAGCCGGTGAGCCGCGCGGCGCCGTCGGCGGCGGCGTCGGCGAGTTCCTGCGGGGAGCGCGCCGTCTGGATGGCGACGACCGTCTCCGCCAGCCGGGTCAGCCGCCGTGCCAGTGCCTGGTCGTCGGCCCTGAGCCGGGCGGCGCGCACCGCGGCCCGGACCACCGCGTCGATCTCCTCCGGCTCGGCGGGCACCGTCAGATACGCCTCGCCGCCCACGTCGAGGCCTCGGCAGCGGTCACCCGCGTCCACGGCGGCGGCCGAGAAGTGCACGACGGGCAGGCCGGCCATGTGGGGCCGGGCCTTGAGCCGACGGCACAGTTCGAAGCCGCTCATGTCCGGCAGGTCCACATCGACCAGCGCCACGTCGGGCAGGGCGCCCTTGCGCAGCCGTACGTCGAGTTCGACGAGCGCCTCGGAGCCGCTGGCGACCGGAACGACCTGGTGACCGGCGCGGCGCAGCACGGCGCTCATGGCGTACCGACTGGCCGCCACATCGTCCACGACCAGCACGGTCGTGTCTGTCCGCTTGCCGTTGACGTCCATCTACCAGCCTTTGGACACACCGGTGGGGCAGACCGGGTTCGAGGCCTGCCCCACCAAGGTAATGCCCTTTCAGGAGATCCGGGAGAATACCGCCACAGTGCGCCCCGGAACGGCGAACGTGCCCGTTTTCGCCTCGTAAGAGGAGGATTTGACGATAGGGTCGGCGCCCGCCGCCTGCACCGGGTGCAGCGCGTACGCCGTCCCGGCCAGGGCGCCGACCGTCTGCTCCTGTGCCTTGGGTGTCGCGTTGAAGACGACGACGAGGTCGCCGAGCTCCATCGTGATCACGCCGGGCGTCTCGTCCTTGCCGGACAGCGGGAAGGAGAGCTTCGACTGCACCTGCCCGGCGGTGGACAGCGAGAAGACGCTCTCGGTCGTACGGATCCGCTCCAGGTCCTGGTACGCGGCCGAGCTGCCCTCGATCTGCGGGCATCCCACCTTGACGGTGCTCAACAGGGGTGTGGCGTAGGGCCACTTGGACGCGTTGTCGGCCGCCATCGGCAGTCCGCGTCCGAAGCCGTTGCCGTCCCGGCAGTCCCAGTGGATGGCGTTGAACCAGTCGCCGCTGTCGAACGAGTTGCGGTCGAGGGACTTGGAGCGCAGCAGGTCGGAGCCCGCCTGGGAGAGCGACGGGCCCTGGGAGAGGGCGGCGGTCGCCATGGCGAGGACCTGCATCCGCGCCCGGTCGTCCGCGCCGGTCGTGGCGGGCAGCTTGTAGGTGAGGGCGTCGTACAGGGACTCGTTGTCGTGCGCGTCGGCGTACGCGAGGGCGTCGCCCGGTGCCGCCGCGTATCCGGCGGGCTGACCGTTGTAGTCGACCTCGGAGCCCTTGACCTCCTTGCCGTCGGTGTCGGTGAAGCGGTAGGTGGCGAGGTTGCCGCTGAGCCCGATCTTGATGAGGTCCTGGTAGTGCAGCAGCCGGGCCTTCTGCTCGGCCGAAGTGCCGTTGGCGGTGGAGGAGTTGGGGTCGGTGTACAGCCCCGAGGCGAAGCCCTGGACGCCGGGGTCGGAGTCGAAGGGGCTGCCGCCGCGCACCGCGTCGCGCGCCCGGTCGGAGAAGGTCGCGACGCCGGTCCCCGCCATGTTCTTCTGGGTGGCCTGTACGAAACGGGCGTCGTCGGCGACCTCGCCGAAGTTCCAGCCCTCCCCGTACAGGATGATCTTCTTTCCGTCGACCCCGTCCTTCGCCGGGGTCAGCGCGTCGAGGGCCTTGCGGACGGCCAGGATGTTGGCCTTGGGGTGGTGCCCCATGAGGTCGAAGCGGAAGCCGTCGACCTTGTACTCCTTGGCCCAGGTGACGATCGAGTCCACCACCAGCTTGCCCATCATGGCGTTCTCGGTGGCCGTGTTCGCGCAGCAGGTGGAGGTGGCGACGGACCCGTCGGCGAGGAGCCGCTGGTAGTAGCCGGGCACGATCCTGTCGAGCACGGAGGTGTCCGCCTGACCACTGGCGGCCGTGTGGTTGTAGACCACGTCCATGACGACCCGCAGGCCGTCCTCGTTCAGCGACTTGACCATGCGGCGGAACTCGACCGTACGGCCGGTGCCGTCCGGGTCGCTCGCGTACGAGCCCTCCGGGACCGTGTAGTGGTACGGGTCGTAGCCCCAGTTGTAGGCGTCCTTCGCGGCGATCGCGGCGACGCATTCCTGCTGCTTCTGGGAGTCGGCGGGGTAGGAGGCGAGGTCGCAGCCGGTGGTGGCCTGCTCGGACTTCTTCTCGGGGATGGTGGCGATGTCGAAGGCGGGCAGGAGGTGGACGTACGAGGTGCCCGCCGCGGCGAGGGCCCGCAGGTGCCTGGACCCGTCGCTGTTCTTGTCGGTGAAGGCGAGGTAGGTGCCCCGGTCCTTCGCGGGGACGGTCTTGTCCGCCACCGAGAAGTCCCGGATGTGCAGCTCCTGGATCTGGGCGTCCCGCAGTGGCACGGCCTTGGGCTTCTTCAGGGAGGACCAGCCGCTCGGGGCGAGGGACCTGTCCTTCAGGTCGACGACGAGACTGCGCCCGGAGTCGGCGGTGAGGGCGAGCGAGTACGGGTCGGTGACCTTGTTGGTGACGACCTTGCGGACGGTGGGCGCCCACACCTTCACGACGTACCGGTAGGGCTTGTTCCGCCAGGACTTCGCGCCGGTGACGGACCACACGCCGGTGGTGTCGTTCCTCTTCATGGCGACCGTGGAGCCGCCGAGTTCCAGTGCCACGCTCTGCGCGGTCGGCGCCCACACGGCCAGCGTGGGACGACCGTCACGGAACGTCGGACCCAGCTGTGCCTCGGTCGCGTCGTACAGATCGTCCAGTACGCCGGCGATCTGGACGCCGGTCGCCGCGAGCACGGCGCCGTTCGCGGCCCGTTGCGAGGCGACGACCTGACCGTTCAGGGCCTTCTTCACCCGGCTCCGGTCGCGCGGGTCGACGGACCAGGCGGTGTAGCCCTTGAGGTGCGGGAACGCGGCCCTCTGGGCGTCAGTGAGGGTGGTCCTGGAAAGCCGGAGCCACCGCTCGTCGTCGCTGGTCAGCGTCCCGTCCTTGACGGCGATCGAGCCGTCGTGGGAGTACAGCAACTGGGTGGAGGCCGCGGCCTCGGAGCCGTTCCAGGCGACCGTGTTCCGGTCGATCCAGACCGCCTTGGAGGTGGTCAGGTCGAGCGCGGCCGCGCTGCCCGCGGGCTGCGGGAGCAGGTACTTCTCCTGCCCGTTCACGAGCCACACCTCGTGGCCGTTCGCGGTGAGGTCGAGCGACTGGTCGGTCGGGAGGTCCTTCTCGTCGCCCTTGTGGAGGATGTAACTGAGGCTGGTGGCACCGGCGGTGAGCGGCACCTCGAAGACGGCGCCATAGGCGTCGGTCCTGACCGGCTCCAGGGGCTTGGACCAGTCCGTGGGCGTCGCGGCCCCGGTCCAGACGTGCAGTCCCCAGCCGGTGTAGTCGCCGTCGGCGCGGTGGTAGTGCAGTACGGCCTTGGTCGTGTCCTGCGCCGGGTAGTCGGGCCGCTGGGTCTGTACGGCCTCCTTGCCCTGCTCGACCCAGACCTCGCCCGTCTTGGTGACGTCGATCGTGCGGTCGGTGGCGACGTCCTTGTTGCCGTCCTTGTCGATGACGAGGAAGCCGACACTGGAGGCGCCCGGCTTCAACTTCACGTAGGCGAAGGCCCCGTAGGCGTCGCGGCCGATGAAGTCGTGGCCCGCGGGCCAGGTCGTCGACTCGCCGTCGGCGAGGTCGCCCCAGGCGTACAGCCGCCAGTCGGTGTAGTCGCCGTCGGTGCGCTTGTAGTGGACGATCGCGTAGTCGCGCGAGGAGGCGGTGGGGACTTCGGGGGCGGGCGGGGCGCCGGTGGTGCTCGTGGCCGTCGCACTCGCGGTCCGCCCGGCCGAGTCGACGACCACCGCCTTGTAGCGCAGGGCGGTTCCGGCGGGTACGTCCTTGCCAATGACCTGGGTGACCTTGTACGGGGCGTGGTCGACGGAGCCGAGCGTCCGCCACTTCCCGCCTCCGACCTGGGCGGCGAAGACGACACGGTCGAGCTGACCGCCGGTGACGTCGGCGCCGAGCTCGACGGTGCCGGTGGCGCCCGCGTCCGGCGCCTTCAGGGTGAGCGAGGGCTTCGCGGCGGGGGTGCCGAGCGGGCGGGCCGCCTTGAGGACGACGGCGGAACCCGCCGGGACGGTGACGGTGACGTTCTTGTCGGCGTCGCTCGTCAGCCGGGACGAGGTCCCGTAGATCCCCTGGAAGGTCATGTCGGCGGAGCCGGTCGCGAAGGTCGCCGTCTTCGCCTCGCCCGCGTTGTTGAGGGCGACGAGGTACTCGGTCCTGTTGCCGCCCGTACGGGAGAAGGCGTAGACGCCCGCCCCGTCGGCCGCGTACCGCTCGGTCTGCACCCCGTCCGCGAGAGCCGGGTTGTCCTTGCGGAGCTTCGAGAGAGCGGCGATCTCCTTGTAGAGCGGTGCGCTCGTGTCGTAGGCGTCGCTCGCGTGCGTGCGGTCGGTGCCGAGCTCGTCGTCGTCGAGGTAGTCGGCGACCTTGGAGGCGAACATCGTCTGGCGGGCGTCCTTGTCGCCGCCCGCGCCGGTGAAGCCCTGCTCGTCCCCGTAGTAGACGACCGGGTTGCCGCGGCTGAGGAACATCAGCTCGTTGGCGAGCTCGTCCTTCTTCACCAGCTCGGCGTCGGTGGCCTTCGGGTTGTCCTGGTTCAGGAAGTACCCGATGCGGCCCATGTCGTGGTTGCCGAGGAAGGTGACCTGCTCGTACGCGTTGGCCTTGTCGGTCGTGTACTTGTAGTCGTCACCGAAGACCGAGGCGAGCTTCTTGGCGCTGCCGCCCTGGGAGGCGTACGAGCGTGCCGCGTCCTGGAAGGGGAAGTCGAGGGTGGCGTCGAGCCGGCCCTGGGTGACGTACGGGGAGGTGATCGACGTGTCGGCGGAGTACACCTCGCCGAACATGAAGAAGTTCTTCCGGCCCCGCTCGGCCGCGTACGCGTCGAGCGCGGTGGCCCACTGCGTCCAGAACTCCATGTCCACGTGCTTCACGGTGTCGATCCGGAAGCCGTCGACGCCGAAGTCCCTGACCCACTTCTCGTAGATCTTCTCCATGCCGCTGACGACCTCGGGACGCTCGGTCCACAGGTCGTCGAGGCCGGAGAAGTCGCCGTAGGTGGTGGACTCCCCGGCATAGGTGGAGTCGCCCCGGTTGTGGTACATCGTCGGGTCGTTGAGCCAGGCCGGCACCTTGGCGTTCTTCTTGGCGGCGGGCACGACGGGCGTACGGGGGAAGGACCCGGCGCCCACGGACGGGAACCCGGCGCCTCCCGCCGCGTAGTCGGCGTCGTCGAAGGGCTTCCCGTCCTTGGTCAGATACGGGAAGGCACCCTTGGAGAGGTAGTCGTAGGACTTCTGCTCATAGTCGACGACGTCGGCGGTGTGGTTGGTGATGACGTCGAAGAAGACCTTCATGCCCTTGGCGTGCGCCTTGGAGATGAGGGTCGCGAGGTCCTTGTTGGTGCCGAAGTGCGGGTCGACCTGGGTGAAGTCCGTGATCCAGTAGCCGTGGTACCCGGCCGAGGCGTTGCTGCCCTCGCCCTGCACGGGCTGGTTCTTGAAGATCGGCGCCATCCAGATGGCGGTGGTGCCGAGCCCCTTGATGTAGTCGAGCTTGTCGGTCAACCCCTTCAGGTCGCCACCCTGGTAGAAGCCCTTGTCCGTGGGGTCGTACCCGGTGGCGAGGCGCGAACCGGTCAGCCCGCCCCGGTCGTTGGACGTGTCGCCATTGGCGAAACGATCCGGCATCACGAAGTAGAACTGCTCGCGCGTGTCGTCGTGCCGGGCCGGTTCGGCGGCGAGCTTCGCGTCCGAGGGCGGCGCGGGCGGGGTCTGCGCCCGCGCCGCGATCGGCTGGAGGAACGCCGCCGCGAGGGCGGCCACGGCGACGGCCGCGATTCTTCGCTGGGGTGGGGTACGGCGGCGCGCCCCGGGCGCCGGCCATCTCGGTATCAGGGCCACAGGCGTGAACTCCTAGTGAATACGGCTCAGTACGGCTACGGCTCGAACAGCTCGTCCGGACCGGCTTCAAGCCGAGACACGGCCTCGATGCCGGGCGACCGGCGCGACGGTATCGCCCACGCAAGCCTTACAGCAAGAGTCTTGAAACTCTGAGCAAGAACTTTCAGCGCCAGGTGTCGCTGACGCTGTAACCCGTTCCCGAGCCGGTGCTGTAGGCGCGGTTGGCGCCGGACTCCCATGTCACGTTGCCGGAGGAGTCCTTCTTGATGTACTTGTACGCGAACGACGTCGACTTGGGCACGATGACCAGTCGGCCCCAGTACGGGTACGACGCCGAGGACAGCGGGATGGCGTCGGCGGTGTTCCAGGAGCCGAGGGAGGGGATGGAGCCGACGACGTACACGTTGGTGCCGTAGTCGGTGGTGGCGTTCACTGCGAAGGTCACGTCCGTGGCGTTGGCGTCGGCCACGTTCCAGGAGTTGTTGACCTCGACCGTCGAAGTACCGGTGGTGAGTGTCCTGTTTGCGTTGGACTCCCAGGTGACGTTCCCGGACGAATCTCGCTTGATGAACTTGTATTCGATGCTCGTGCTCGCCGGGACGGAGACGTCGGCCTTCCAGATCGGGTAGCCCGACGACGACAGCTTCACCGCGTTCGCCGTGTTCCAGCTGCCGAGCGCGGCGACCGAACCAACCACGTACACATCGGTGCCGGTGGTGGTGGAGGCGTACGCGTCGAAGGTCGCGGTGACGCTGGTGGAACCACCGCCGCCTCCTCCCCCACTGCCTCCGCCGCAGTTCACCGTGCAGATGTAGTTCGGGTCGTAGAAGGCGACCGCCGACTTCGCGGGCACGGTCAGGGAGGCCTTGCCGCCCGTGACGGTGACGGTGGTCGCGCCCCCGTCGATCACGTTCGGGTACGTTCCGTCGGCCAGGCCCGTCGTATACGTGTGCGTGCTGGCGCCGGAGCTGTTGTTGAGGGCGACGAAGCCCGCGCCACCCCTGCCGAAGCCGATGACGTTCGAGGACGGGGACTGCCAGTTGGCGACCGCGTAGCCGCTCGCCGCGTTGTGCCAGCCGATCATGCCGGAGACCGCGGTGTTGCGGTCGAGGCAGTACCAGCCGCTCGCACAGTTGGTGTCGGTGACGAAACCGGCGGAGTTCGGCGGGGCCTCGTCGCTCTGGCTGAAGGTCCAGCCGGAGTAGACGGACGGGCGGCCGTAGCCCCGGGCCAGCTGGAAGACGTTGGCGAGGACCGCGGTGTCGCCGTCCTTGTAGCTGAGCGAGTAGCCGTTGCGCTCGGTGTCGTGGTTGGTGACGAAGGTGTTGGAGTTCGCCTCGGCCGTCAGGCCCCAACTGCCGCCGAAGCTCGACAGGTTGGCGATGTCGCCCTGGAACTGGGACTTCATCTGCGCGGCGAAGGTGAAGTCGAGGACGTCACCGGTGCCGTAGTACTCGTCCTGCGCGGGCGGGGTGCCGGGGTAGATCTCCTGGGTGATGTACGGCGCCGCGCCGGAGGTCGTGGTGTGCAGTCCGGCGACGATGGCGCTCAGGTCGGCGGCGTCGATGTGCTTGGCCGCGTCGACACGGAAGCCGTCGACACCCAGGTCGATCTGCTGGTTGAGAAAGCCGGTGATCTTCGTGCGGACGCCGCTCTCGGCGGTGTCCAGGTCGGGCAGGCCGAGCAGTTCGCAGTGCTGGACCTCGTACCGGTCGGACCAGTTGGAGATCGTCTTCGTGCAGTCGTCGCTGTCGGCGGGGTCGTAGTCGGGGGTGTCGTACTTGTTGGTGACGACCGTGCCGTTGTAGCCGGTGCCGGTCTGGGCGGCGGTGTGGTTGATCACGGCGTCCGTGTAGACCTTGATGCCGGCCGCGTGACACGTGTCGACCATGGTCTTGAACTGGGCCGCGGTGCCGAAGCGGCTGTTCAGGTTGTAGGCGTAGGGCTGGTAGACGTCCCACCAGTAGTAGTTCGTCTGCTTCAACGACTCCGCGGGCGGGGCGACCTGGACCGCCCCGTAGCCCGCCGGGTCGAGCACGTTCGTGCACTCGGCGGCGACCGACTTCCAGTTCCACTCCCACAGGTTGGCGATCACATCGCCGTTGGGGATGCCGGTGTCGGAGACGGCGGCGTGGGCGGCCGGGGCGGGCAGCGCGGCGGCTCCGCCGAGGGCCAGCAGTCCGGCTGCGGCCAGGGGTAACGCCCGTGATCTGATCCAGCGCATGACGGCAACTCCTTGCGGGGGACGGAGGTGCGGGGACGCGGTCAACTGGGTTGCTGGGGAAGCAAGTTGACCGCGGTGCGAGAGTGGGCGCGGTCAAGGGGCCCCGTCAATACACGTGTTGGAAGTTCTTTCGACATCTTGCTGAAACCCGAACCAACGGATAGCTTCCGTTCCCCCCACCCGCACGACGAAGTGCAGGAGCATGCACATGGCAAGAAACATGGCCAGGAAGACACTTGCCGCCTCGTTCGCCCTCGCGGCGGGCCTGGCGGTCTCGGTGGCCCTCCCCCCGGGTGTCGCGGCGGCTTCCCCGCCGGGCACGAAGGACGTCACCGCCGTTCTGTTCGAGTGGAAGTTCGACTCGGTCGCCAAGGAATGCACCAACACGCTGGGCCCGGCCGGTTACGGCTACGTCCAGGTCTCGCCACCCGCCGAGCACATACAGGGCTCACAGTGGTGGACCTCGTACCAGCCCGTGAGTTACCGGATCGCCGGGCGGCTCGGTGACGCGACCGCCTTCCAGAACATGATCAACACCTGTCACGCGGCCGGCGTGAAGGTCGTGGTGGACACGGTCGTCAACCACATGGCGGCCGGTTCCGGCACCGGTACCGGCGGCTCTTCGTACACGAAGTACAACTACCCGGGCCTGTACTCCTCGTACGACATGGACGACTGCACGGCGACGGTCAGCGACTACACCAACCGCGCCAACGTCCAGAACTGCGAGCTCGTCGGGCTCGCCGACCTGGACACCGGCGAGGAGTACGTCCGCAAGACCATCGCCGGATACATGAACAGCCTGCTCGGGTACGGCGTGGACGGCTTCCGCATCGACGCGGCCAAGCACATCCCGGCGACCGATCTCGCCAACATCAAGTCGCGGCTGACCAATCCGTCGGTGTACTGGAAGCAGGAGGTCATCTACGGCGCCGGGGAGGCGGTCCAGCCGACCGAGTACACCGGCAACGGCGACGTGCAGGAGTTCCGGTACGCCTACGACCTCAAGCGGGTCTTCAACAACGAGAACCTCGCCTACCTGAAGAACTACGGCGAGGGCTGGGGCTATATGAGCAGCTCCGTCGCGGGCGTGTTCGTCGACAACCACGACACCGAGCGCAACGGCTCGACGCTCAACTACAAGGACGGGGCGAACTACACCCTCGCCAACGTCTTCATGCTCGCCTACCCGTACGGCGCCCCGGACATCAACTCCGGCTACGAGTGGTCGGACGTGGACGCCGGTCCGCCCAACGGCGGCACGGTCAACGCCTGCTGGCAGGACGGCTGGAAGTGCCAGCACGCCTGGCCGGAGATCAAGTCGATGGTCGCCTTCCGCAACGCCACCCGGGGCCAGTCGGTCACCGACTGGTGGGACGACGGCAACGACGCGATCGCCTTCGGCCGCGGCGCCAAGGGGTACGTGGCCATCAACCACGAGTCGGGCTCGCTGACCCGGACCTATCAGACATCCCTCGCGGCGGGGACGTACTGCAATGTCCAGAACAACACCAGCGTCACGGTGAACGGCTCCGGGCAGTTCACGGCGACCCTCGGCGCGAACACGGCACTGGCGCTGTACGCGGGCAAGACCAGCTGCTGAGCGACCTCCGCGAGCCGCGCGGAAGCCTGTACGGAACGCCGTACGGAGCCCGTGGGACCCCCGCGGGCTCCCCGTGGGACTCCCGCGGGAGCCCGCGCCGAAAGCGCCGTATCGGACATACCCGATACGGCGCTTCCCTCTTTGCGACCCCTTTGCGACACCTTGCGGTAACGGGAACGTCACGCTTGCGGGATCTTGCGGAAATTTCCTTGCAACGTCTTTCGCAAGGACTTGCAGCGCTGTTAGTTTCCTCCCCAGCCCGGCGGCCGTCGATGGGACAGACGGCACCCGCGGTCCTCCCAAGGGAAGATCCGGGCAAACCCTCTTCTAGGAGTTCATATGCGACGTGGCATATCGATCGCCGCCGCGGTGACCGTCATCGCGCTGACCGCGACTGCCTGTGGTGGTTCCGACGGCAACTCGTCGAGCAAGCCGAAGGCCGCCGGCGACATTTCCGGGACGATCACGTACTGGGACACATCGGACGCGGCGACCGAAGCCCCGACGTACAAGGCTCTCATCAAGAAGTTCGAGGCCAAGTACCCGAAGATCAAGGTGAACTACCAGAGCGTCCCGTTCAGCGACGTCGAGCAGAAGTTCAAGTCGGCGGCGAAGAGTGGCAAGGGCGCCCCGGACGTCGTCCGCACCGACGTCGGCCTGATGGCCGAGTACGCCTCGCTCGGTTACATCGCTCCCCTCGACGGCACGAGCGCGCTGAAGGACACCTCGGACTTCAACTCGGGCCCGCTGAACACCACCAAGTACAACGGCAAGACGTACGGCGTCCCCTCGGTCACCGACACCCTGGGTCTCCTCTACAACAAGGACCTCCTGAAGAAGGCCGGCATCGCGCAGCCGCCGACCACCTGGGACGAGTTCATCGCCGACTCGAAGACGATCAAGAAGAAGACCGGGGCGTACGGCACCTACCTGAACCCCGACTCGTACTTCCTGCTCCCGCTGCTCTACAGCAACAACGCGGACATGGCCGACACCTCGGCCAAGAAGATCACCATCTCCGACGCCGACGCCGTCACCGCGATCACCACGGCGAAGAAGATCCAGGACGAGGCGTCGATGAAGGTCGACTACGCCAACGCCTACCAGAACATGCAGACGGCGTTCAAGACCGGCAAGGTCGCCATGCTGGTCCAGGGCCCCTGGTCGGTCAGCGAGGACCTGGCCGGCAGCGCCTTCAAGGGCAAGGAGACCAACCTCGGCTACGCGCCCGTCCCGGCCGGCCCCGGTGGCAAGGCCCAGGCGCCGACCGGCGGTCACAACCTCGCGGTCTACCAGGGCTCCAAGAACCTGGACGCCGGGTACCTCTTCACCCAGTTCATGACCTCGACCGACAGCCAGGTCGAGATCGCCAAGGGCACCGGCACGCTGCCGACCCGCAAGTCGGCGTACACGGCCGAGGTCACGTCCGACGCCAAGATCGCCGGCTTCAAGCCGATCCTGGAGCAGACCGCCCGTCCGCGCGTCGCGCTGCCGCAGGTCGGCTCGCTCTTCACGCCGCTCGCGCAGAACTACGTGAAGATCCTGCAGGGCAGCGAGGACGTCAAGGCCGGTCTCGACGCCACCGCCAAGGAGTTCCAGAAGCTCCTGCCCGGCTACACCATCGGCTGACCGGGCAACCCCTGATCCACCGGTAACCGAAGAACGCGCAGCCCCGGGGAACGTTTTCCCCGCTGCCGCCCCGAACGGGGCTCCCCCGGGGCTGCGGTCACCGGTTACCGGTTACCCCAGGATCACCGGACCCACCGGCCCCCGGACCCACCAGACCCCCGGGGCACTGGCCCCAGGGGTTGACCGGGTCCCTGGTCCCGGGTCCCTGGTCCACCGGACCCTGAACCCTGAACCCCGGACCCACCGGATCCCTGGATCCAGGCCCACCGGCCCACGGACCCCGAGCCCATCGGACCCCGGATCCACCAGACCCACGGGTCCACGGGTCCACCGGTCCACCAGGGCCACGGGACCGACGGACCCCGGGTCACCAGATCTCCCGCCCCAGACCTCCGCATTTCCGCCGCGAAAGAGCCGATGAGGATGACGACCGCAGCGAGCACCGAGAAGACCGACCTGCCCGCGCCCGGCAAGAACGCCGCGCGCCCCCCACGCGTTTCGGCGCTCCGGCGGTCCTGGGACAAGTACTGGTACGCCTGGGCCATGGTGACCCCGGTCGCCATCGTCCTCACCGTCCTCGTCCTGTATCCGCTCGGGTACGGCATCTACCAGTCGCTGACCGACGCCAACGAGTCGAACGTGGCGTCCACCATCGGCGCCTTCCACCGCCCGGCCACCTACAAGTTCGTCGGCCTCGACAACTACTGGCACGTGCTGTCGGGCGCGGACAGCGACTTCTACCCGCGCCTGCTGTGGACGGTCATCTGGACGGTGTCCTGTGTGACCCTCCAGGTCGGCATCGGCATGGGCCTCGCGGTGCTGCTCAACCGCAAGGTCCGCTTCCGCGGTTTCTACCGCGCCATGCTGATCCTGCCCTGGGCCGTCCCCTCGTTCATCGGCGTCTTCGCCTGGCGGCTGATGCTCAACTCCCAGTACGGCGTCTTCAACGAGATCATCACCGCGTTCGGCCTGCCGGCCCAGGACTGGCTCGGCACCCCGCTCGCCCAGAAGATCGCCGTCATCATGGTGAACGTCTGGATCGGCATCCCCTTCAACATGGTCGCGGTGCTCGGCGGACTCCAGTCCATCCCCAAGGAGCTGTACGAGGCCGCCGAGATGGACGGCGCCTCCCCCTGGCAACGCTTCGTCAACGTGACGCTGCCCGGTCTGCGCCCGGTGTCGAACACCGTGATCCTGCTCGGCTGCATCTGGACGTTCAACATGTTCAACGTCATCTATCTGCTGCTGGGCAACAACACGAGCGGCGACGCCGACATCCTCGTCACCTTCGCCTTCCGCAAGGCGTTCACCGGCATCTCGGACTACGCGGGCGCGGCGACGTACGGGATCATCATCCTCGCCCTCCTGCTGGCCTTCTCGACCTTCTACCGCCGCAGCACCCTGAAGTCCGAGCAGGCGTAAGGAGCCCTCGCCATGACCGCAGCAACCCACGAGTCCTCCGCGACCGCCGCCGGCCGGTCCGCCGTGGCCACCCCCCGCAAGGTGCGCGGCCGCGAGGAACGCAGCCTCGGCTCCTCGATCGCCCTGCACGGCACGCTGATCGTCGCCACGGTGATCGCGGCCTTCCCGGTGATGTGGATCCTGTTCATCTCGCTCGGCCCGAAGAACGCCTGGCAGCAGCCGAGCGAGGTGTTCTCGCACCTCAGCCTGCACAACTACAGCGATGTGCTGTCCCAGACGGACCTGCCGAAGTGGTTCCTGAACACCGTCGTCGTGGCGGGCGGCACCACCGTGCTCGGCGTCTTCCTCGCGGCGACCGCCGGATACGCGGTGTCCCGGATGAAGTTCCCCGGCAGCCGGCAGCTGATGTGGACCTTCCTGGTCACGCAGATGTTCCCCAGTATCGTGCTGATCGTGCCGCTGTATCTCCTTATGTCCGAGCTGAACCTGCTGGACAACTACCTCGGTCTGATCCTGGCGTACGCGACGACGGCGGTGCCGTTCTGCGCCTGGATGATGAAGGGGTACTTCGACACCATCCCCAAGGAGATAGACGAGGCGGGCCGGGTCGACGGGCTCACCCCCTTCGGCACGTTCTGGCGGCTGATCGTGCCGCTGGCCAAGCCGGGCCTCGCCGTGACCGCGTTCTACAGCTTCCTCACCGCCTGGGGCGAGGTCGCGTACGCCACGCAGTTCATGCAGTCCGACCACTACACGCTCGCCGTCGGCATCCGCACCTTCGCGCAGGACCAGCGGCCCGACTGGGCGTGGACCTCGGCCACGGCGATCATCATCACCCTTCCGGCGGCCCTCGTCTTCATGCTGGTGCAGCGCAGCCTGGTCTCCGGTCTGACGGCCGGAGGCACGAAATCCTGACGGCCCGCCCGCACTTAGCGGACCCCTCGTACTCAGCAAGCGCCTCCGTCGTTCCCCCCGCACCCCTAAGGGAATCCATGACCCAGCACGCCACCGACGCACTCCCCACCGACGCCTCCTCCGCCGCCTCCGGGCGTCGGGAGTGGTGGCGCGACGCGGTCATCTACCAGGTCTATCCGCGCAGCTTCGCGGACGGCAACGGCGACGGCATGGGTGACCTGCCCGGCGTCCGGGCCCGGCTCCCGTACTTGAAGGAACTCGGCGTCGACGCGGTGTGGCTGTCCCCCTTCTACGCCTCCCCACAGGCGGACGCGGGCTACGACGTGGCCGACTACCGCGCGGTGGACCCGATGTTCGGCAACCTCACGGACGCCGACGACCTGGTGCGGGACGCGCACGGCCTGGGACTGCGGGTGATCGTCGACCTGGTGCCCAACCACTGCTCGGACCAGCACGAGTGGTTCAAGCAGGCGCTGCGCGAGGGTCCGGGTTCGCCGATCCGGGAGCGCTTCCACTTCCGTCCCGGCAAGGGGGAGAACGGCGAACTTCCCCCCAACGACTGGGAGTCCATCTTCGGCGGCCCCGCCTGGACCCGCGTCGAGGACGGCGAGTGGTACCTGCACCTGTTCGCGCCCGAGCAGCCCGACTTCAACTGGGACCACCCGGCCGTCCACGACGAGTTCCGGTCCATCCTGCGCTTCTGGCTGGACCTCGGCATCGACGGCTTCCGCATCGACGTCGCCCACGGCCTCGTCAAGGCGGCGGGTCTGCCCGACATCGGCCACGACGAGCAGGTCAAGCTGCTCGGCACCGAGGCCGTGCCGTACTTCGACCAGGACGGCGTGCACGAGATCTACCGCAGCTGGCGGCGGATCCTCGACGAGTACACCGGCGAGCGCATCGCGGTGGCGGAGGCGTGGACGCCGACCGTCGAGCGCAGCGCGCTGTACCTGCGCCCGGACGAGCTGCACCAGGCCTTCAACTTCTCCTACCTGACCACCGGTTGGAACTCGGCGGACCTGCGCGAGGTCATCGACCGCTCGCTCGGCGCCATGAACGCCGTACACGCGCCCGCGACCTGGGTCCTCTCCAACCACGACGTGGTACGGCACTCCACGCGTCTCGCGGAAGGGGACGAGGCGCGTGGTCTGCGCCGGGCCCGGGCGGCGACCCTGCTCATGCTCGCGCTGCCCGGCTCGGCGTACCTCTACCAGGGCGAGGAGCTCGGGCTGCCCGAGGTCGTCGACCTGCCCGACGAGGTCCGCCAGGACCCGGCGTTCTTCCGCAGCGCGGGCCAGGACGGCACCCGCGACGGCTGCCGGGTGCCGCTGCCGTGGTCCGGCGAGGTCGCGCCGTTCGGCTTCGGCCCCGTCGAGGGCGGCCCGAGCTGGCTGCCGCAGCCGGCCTCCTGGAAGAACCTCACGGTCGAGGCGCAGGAGGGCGACCCCACCTCGACGCTGGAGTTCTACCGCAGCGCGCTCGCCGTGCGCCGCGAGCACCCGGCGCTCGGCGCGGGCCGCCAGGTGACCTGGCTGCCGACGCCCGACGGGGTCCTCGCCTTCCGCCGGGACACCGCCGAGGGCTCCTTCGTCTGCACGGTGAACCTCACCGCGGCCCCCCTCCCGCTGCCCACCCCGGGCACCCTGCTGCTCGCCAGCGCGAACGTCGAGCCGGGTACCGAAACGACCGAACTGCCCGCAGATTCAACGGTCTGGTGGGCAGTC
This sequence comes from Streptomyces sp. RLB3-17, assembly GCF_007113425.2. Classification (NCBI taxonomy): domain Bacteria; kingdom Bacillati; phylum Actinomycetota; class Actinomycetes; order Kitasatosporales; family Streptomycetaceae; genus Streptomyces; species Streptomyces sp. RLB3-17. The sequence continues at coordinate 3,692,547 of NZ_CP041610.2, forward strand.
TGAGATGCGACCGGTACAGTCCAATCCTGTGACCACACGGCTTGCCGACATCGCAGCCCAGGCGGGGGTCAGCGAGGCGACTGTCAGCCGCGTCCTGAACGGGAAGCCGGGCGTCGCCGCGACCACCCGCCAGTCCGTCCTGGCCGCGCTCGACGTCCTGGGCTACGAGCGCCCGGTCCGGCTGCGGCAGCGCAGCGAGGGCCTGGTGGGCCTGATCACCCCGGAGCTGGAGAACCCCATATTTCCGGCCCTGGCGCAGGTCATCGGCCAGGCCCTGACCCGCCAGGGCTACACCCCGGTCCTCGCCACCCAGACGCCGGGCGGCTCCACCGAGGACGAGCTGACGGAGATGCTGGTGGACCGGGGCGTCGCCGGCATCATCTTCGTCTCCGGTCTGCACGCCGACACCTCGGCGGACATGCAGCGCTACGAGCAGCTGCGCGCCCAGGGCGTCCCGTTCGTCCTGGTCGACGGTTTCTCACCGAAGGTCCAGGCGCCCTTCATCTCCCCGGACGACCGCGCGGCGATGGCCCTCGCGGTCACGCACCTCGTCTCGCTCGGGCACACCAACATCGGACTCGCCCTGGGTCCGAAGCGGTTCGTGCCCGTGCAGCGGAAGATCGAGGGCTTCGTGCGCACGATGCAGGAGCAGTTGGGGCTGAGCCCGGCCGACATCGAGGAGCGACTGGTCCAGCACTCGTTGTACACCCTGGAGGGCGGTCAGGCCGCGGCCACCGCCCTCATGGACCGGGGGTGCACGGCGGTGGTGTGCGCGAGCGACATGATGGCCCTCGGCGCGATAAGGGCGGCGCGGCAGCGGGGCCTGGAGGTGCCGAAGGACATATCGGTCGTCGGCTTCGACGACTCCCCTCTGATCGCCTTCACCGACCCACCCCTGACGACGATACGCAAGCCGGTCCCGGCCATGGGTCAGGCAGCCGTGCGGACGTTGCTGGAGGAGATCGGTGGAACTCCCGCGCCGCACAGTGAATTCGTGTTCATGCCGGAGCTGGTGGTGCGCGGTTCGACCGCTTCGGCCCCTGGGGACCGGAATCGTCCCTAAGGAGGAGCCCCTACGTTGCGCGTAGGACTCCTCCTGTCGTAGAACGTGCGGCCAGGACCCAACCAGGGGATGATCGGTCGCGGAACGCTTTTCTGGCAGACTTTGTGCCTATGGGTGAGACGACCGTGACGACACTGGAAGGCCAGGACCGGGCCGCTCCACGCCCCGTCGCGGAGGAGAACGCGGGGAAGGCGTTCCTGCGCCGACTGCGCACCCCGCGTCGCCCCCGCTTCTGGTTCGAGATCCTGCTCATCGGCGTGAGTTACTGGACGTACTCACTGATCCGCAACGCCGTGCCCGAGCAGAAGCAGGAGGCGCTGCGCAACGCCGACTGGCTGTGGCGCATGGAGCACCATCTCGGAATCGCCGTCGAGCAGTCGGTCAACCACGCCGTGAACTCGGTGACATGGCTGATCATCGGGATGAACTACTACTACGCGACGCTGCACTTCGTCGTGACGCTGGGTGTCCTGGTGTGGCTCTATCGCAGCCACCCCGGCCGGTACGCGGCGGCGCGCCTCGCGCTCTTCGCCACCACGGCGGTGGCCCTGCTCGGCTACTACTTCTTCCCGCTGGCCCCGCCCCGCCTGATGAACGGCGGCGACTTCGTCGACACGGTGGTCGTCCACCACACGTGGGGTTCCATGGCCTCCGGGGACCTCAAGCACATGTCGAACCAGTACGCCGCGATGCCGTCGATGCACATCGGCTGGTCCCTGTGGTGCGGTCTGACCATCTTCGCCCTGGCCTCGGTGCCGTGGGTGCGCGTCCTGGGCCTGCTGTACCCGGCGGCCACACTCCTGGTCATCGTCTCCACCGCCAACCACTTCTGGCTGGACGCGCTGGGCGGCATGCTGTGCCTGGCCTTCGGCTTCACGGTCGCCCGCCTCTGGTACGGCGCTCTGCCCTACGCCCTGCCCCGCTGGGTTCCCGGGACGCGTGGCGCGCCCCTGGTGCCGCTGGAGGCCTGACACCCGGAGCTGTCGTCGCACGGGCCCGTCGGTGACCGACGGGCCCGTGCGCCGTCCGCCGGAGCGATACGTCCCGTCTCGCGACCCTCCAGCGCCTGGAGCCCGCCGAGGACTACCACGACACCGGCCTCCGGGGGTCGGCATGAGCCGTCACCGGTCGGGGTGGGCCGCGCCCCGGAGCGCGTCCAGCAGTCCGTGCAACGCCGGCCGTTCGGCCGCGCCGGGACCCGCCTCCCGCACCGCCGCGTAGAGGACCCGCACCGGCTCAGGAGCGCGCACCTTCCGCACCACCACACCAGGGTGCCGGCTCCCCAGCCCGAGCCGGGGAACCAGACTCACTCCGAGCCCGGCCGCCACGAATCCCTGAGCGGTGGCGTAGTCCTCGCTCTGCACCGCGAACGAGGGCCGGAACCCGGCAGCCGCACAGGCGTCCAGCTGGGCGTCGAGACAGGGCCCCGGCCACTCGCTCCCGACCCACGGCTCATCCGCCAGCTCCGCCAGTTCGAGCAGCCGCCGCCCCGCGAGCCGATGCCCCCTGGGCAGCACGACCCGGTACGGATCATCGAGCAGACGTACGAGCCGGATGCCCTCGGGACCGGTTCCGTCGGCCCGCACCACGAGGGCGAGATCGGCCCGCCCCTCCTTCACGTCGGGCAGCGGATCCTCCACATCGATCAGCTTCAACTCCACCCGTACGCCGGGGTGCTCACGCCGAAACCGCGCGACGGCGGGAGCGACCAGCGCGGCCCCGGCCGTGGCGAAGTACCGCACCGCGAGCCGCCCCGTCCGCCCCGCCCGCAGATCCGCGAGGGCGGTCTCCGCCTCGGCGACCTGCCGGCCGATGGCGTCCGCGTACTCGGTCAGCAGCAGCCCCGCCGCGGTGGGCCGCACCCCGCGCCCGACCCGCTCAAGGAGCTCGGTCCCCGCCTGCTTCTCCAGCGCCCCGATCTGCTGACTGACGGCGGACGGCGTGTACCCCAGATCCGCCGCGGCCGCCGTCACCGACCCGCTGCTGACCACAGCCCGCAGCACCTGCATACGCCGCACATCAAGCATGAAGCACACCTTAACAGTGCATGCAAAACACTTCACTTGTTCTCAACTCAAAACCCAAGGACCGTAGGACGCATGCCAAGCCCCCAAGCCGCCTCCCCCCTCCGTTCCTCTCTCCGCATGGCCACCCTGGCGCTCCTCTGGGGCTCCGGCTTCCTCTGGATCAAGGTGGCCCTGGACCACGGCCTGTCCCCCGCCCACCTCACCCTCACGCGCTGCGCCCTGGGCACGGCGGTCCTCCTGCTCCTGGCCCGCGGGGCGCACCAGCGCCTCCCCCGCTCCCGCGCACTCTGGCTCCATGTGACCGTCGCGGCGCTGTTCTGCAACGCGATCCCCTTCGCCCTCTTCGCGCTCGGCGAGCAGACGGTCGACTCGGGGATCGCGGGGGTCATGAACGCGACCACTCCCCTCTGGTCGCTCCTCCTGGGCGCGGTTCTCGGCACGGACCGCGCCCTCCACCCCCTCCGCCTGACCGGGCTGTTCCTCGGCTTCGCGGGCGTCCTGCTGATCTTCGCCCCCTGGCAGCACGACGGCCTGACCGGCTGGGGCGCCGGAGCCCTCCTGGCCGCCGCGGCGAGCTATGCGATCGCCTTCACCTACATGGCCCGCCATCTCACACCCCGCGGCGCCCCCCTGGCCGTATCGGCGGCCCAACTCCTCATGGCCACGGCGTGGACGACCCTGGCCCTCCCCGCGGCGGCCCCCACCCACCCCGACGGCACGGCCCTGCTGGCGGTCACCGTCCTCGGCGTCTTCTCCACCGGCCTGACCTTCTACCTCAACTACCGCATGATCGCCGAAGAGGGCCCCACCAGCGCGGCCACGGTCGGCTACCTGCTCCCCGTGGTCTCGGTGACGCTCGGCGCCCTGGTCCTGAACGAGACGCTCGGCGCCCGCACCCTGGCGGGCATGGCGGTGGTCCTGGCCGGAGTGGCAGCCACCCGCACCCGCCCCCGGACGGAAGGGGCCGTGCCGGGGCTCAGGCCCCGTAGAACAGCACCTCCACGACGGCCCGAGCCCGCCGAGTGATCCGCCGGTAGTCCTCGAGCATGTCGCCGACATGACCGGGCCCGTACCCCAGGTACCGCCCGACCGCGGCGAGTTCACGCCCGTCGGAGGGAAACGTGTCCCCGGCCCGCCCCCGCACCAGCATCACCGCGTTGCGCACCCGCGTGGCCAGCACCCATGCCTCGTCCAGGATGGCCGCGTCCTCCCCGGACACCAGCCCCGCCGCGCACGCCGCGCCCAGCGCCTCCCGTGTCCGAGTGGTCCGCAGCCCCGGCTCCACCCACCCGTGCTGCAACTGGAACAGCTGCACGGTCCACTCCACGTCGGACAGCCCGCCCCGCCCCAGCTTCGTGTGCAGCGTCGGATCGGCCCCGCGGGGCATCCGCTCCGACTCCATCCGGGCCTTCAGCCGCCGGATCTCCCGTACGGCGTCGTCACCGAGCCCCTCCGCGGGATACCGCAGCGGATCGACCAGTTCGATGAACCGCCGCCCCAGGTCCTCGTCCCCCGCGACGATCTCGGCCCGCAGGAGGGCCTGCGACTCCCACACCAACGACCACCGCCGGTAGTAGGCCTCATAGGAGTTCAGCGTCCGCACCAAAGGCCCGGACTTCCCCTCGGGCCGCAGATCGGCGTCGATCAGCAAGGGCGGATCCGCGCTGGAGACCTGAAGCAACCGCCGCATCTCCGAGACAACCGCGTTGGCCGCCCGGGATGCCTCCTGCTCGTCGACACCCTCCCGGGGCTCATGCACGAACAGCACGTCCGCGTCGGACCCGTAACCGAGTTCGTGCCCCCCGAACCGCCCCATCCCGATGACGGCGAACCGCGTGGGCAGCGTGTCCCCCCACCTGTCCCGCACCACGGCCCGCAGGGTCCCCGCCAGCGTCGCCGCCGTCAGGTCGGAAACGGCCCCGCCCACCTGATCCACCAGCGCGCCCTGATCGGCGACGGCCGGCGTCTCCTCGGTGCCGTACGAGGCGACGATGTCCGCGGCGGCCGTACGGAACAGCTCCCGCCGCCGCACGCCACGCGCGGCGGTCACCGCCTGCTCGCCCCCGTCGGCGCGCCTCACCGCGGCGAGGATCTCCTGCTCCAGATGGGCACGGCCGCGCGGTTCGAGCCCGCCCCCGTCCCCGTCGCCGAGCAGGGCGACGGCCTCCGGCGCCCGCATCAGCAGGTCCGGGGCGAGCCGCCCGGCCGACAGCACCCGCGCCAGGTTCTCCGCCGCGGCCCCTTCGTCCCTCAACAGCCGCAGATACCAGGGGGTCTTGCCCAGGGCGTCCGACACCTTGCGGAAGTTCAGCAACCCGGCGTCGGGATCGGCGGAATCCGCGAACCACCCCAACAGCACGGGCAGCAGGGTCCGCTGGATCGCGGCCTTCCGCGAGACCCCGGAAGCCAGCGCCTCCAGATGCCGCAAGGCCGCGGCCGGGTCGGCGTACCCGAGGGCGACGAGCCGCTCCCGCGCCGCGTTCGGACTCAGCCGGCTCTCGCCCGGGGCGAGTTGGGCCACGGCGTCCAGCAGCGGCCGGTAGAACAACTTCTCGTGCAGCCGCCGTACGACAGCCGCGTGCCGCTTCCACTCACGGTTCAGCTCGACGACGGGATCGGCCCGCAGCCCGAGCGACCGCCCGATGCGCCGCAGATCGGCATCGTCCTCGGGCACCAGATGGGTCCGCCGCAGCCGGTAGAGCTGTATCCGGTGCTCCATGGACCGCAGGAACCGATAGGCCTCGTCGAGCTGCACGGCGTCGGCCCGCCCGACATACCCGCCGGCCGCGAGCGCCTTCAACGCGTCCAGTGTGGTCCCGCTGCGCAGCGAGGTGTCGGCCCGCCCATGCACCAACTGGAGCAGCTGCACGGCGAATTCGACATCGCGCAGTCCTCCCGGTCCGAGTTTCAGCTCGCGCTCGATCTCGGCGACGGGGATGTTCTCCACGACCCGCCGCCGCATCTTCTGTACGTCGGCGACGAAGTTCTCCCGCTCGGCGGCGTGCCACACCAGGGGCGCCAGCGTGGCCACGTACTCCTCGCCGAGCCCGAGGTCCCCGGCCACGGGCCGCGCCTTCAACAGCGCCTGGAACTCCCAGGTCTTGGCCCACCGCTGGTAGTAGGCGAGGTGACTGCTCAGGGTCCGCACCAGCGGCCCGTTCCGCCCCTCGGGCCGCAGATTCGCGTCGACGGGCCAGATGCTGCCCTCGACGGTGGTCTCGGAACAGATCCGCATCATGTGGGAGGCGAGCCGGGTGGCGGCCTGCAACGCCTTGCGCTCGTCGGCCCCGTCCACCGCCTCCCCCACGAAGATGACGTCGACGTCGGACACGTAGTTCAGCTCGTGCCCCCCGCACTTCCCCATCGCGACCACCGCGAGCCGGCACAGCGCGGCGTCGTCGGGCGCGGCCCTGCCGGCGATGGCGAGCGCGGCGCGCAGGGTGGCCGTGGCGAGGTCGGCGAGTTCGGCGGCGGTCTGGGCGAGGTCGGTGGTGCCGCACACGTCACGTGCGGCGATGGACAGCAGGCAGCGCCGGTAGGCGACGCGCAGGGCGACGGGATCGGTCGCCTGCGCGAGCCCCCGCTCGAACTCCCGTACCCCGGGGTGGAGGTCCTGCGGCTCGTACGTCACGAGCTCATGCCAGTCGCGCGGGTGCCGGGCGAGGTGGTCGGCGAGGGCGGCGGAGGCACCGAGGACGCCGAGCAGCCGGTCGCGCAGCGGCTTGGCCGCGATCAGGGTGTCGAGGAGTTCCCGCTCGGCGATGTGACCGTCCTGCGCCTCGACGAGCCGCACGAGTCCGAGCAGCGCGAGATCGGGATCGGCGGTGGCGCCGAGCGCGTCGAGGAGCACCGGATCGGACCGTACGGGCTCGAGCTCCGCGCCGTCCAGGAGCCGCTCGGCGGCCGACGGATCGGTGAAGCCGTGTCGCAGCAGCCGCGTGAAGGTACTGCTCCTGCGCCCCGGCGCCATCATCCTGGGCCCTCCCGTCGGATCAGGTCGCACGACCGGTCCGATCAAGGTCGTACGAGCCCGAGCCTAACCCCGGTCCCCGCGGTGGCGCCCCGCGCCGGAATCGGCTTCCGTAGGAGGTGTCCTTGGATGCGGCCCGCGCGAGCGGCGAGGAAGGTAAGAAAAGTAAGAAGGCGAGCGCGGTGGCGACGACCGCGCAGCCCGAGAGGTAAGCAGTTCATCAGCTCTTCACCCCGCCGGTTGGGTGGCTTGACGCAGGGGAATGTTGGCGTGTGCATGCTCTGTCCGCACCGCCACCGTCGTCTTCCCCCCCACCGGAGGTCTGAAGTGTCCGGCAGAAACGTGTACCGCCGCAGTCGTGCCGTCGTGGCGTCCGCCCTCGCCTTCACCGCAGCCGCGGTGGGCCTGTGGACCGGCCTCGGCGGCTCCACGACCGCGCACGCCGCGGCCGGGGTACCGACCCCGGACCACGTGGTCGTCGTGGTCTTCGAGAACCACGCGTACAGCCAGGTGATCGGCTCCTCCAGCGCCCCGTACATCAACTCGCTCAAGACCGGCGGCGCCAACCTCACCTCGTCGTACGCCGAGACGCACCCGAGCCAGCCCAACTACTACGCCCTCTTCTCCGGCTCCACCCAGGGCATCACCGACGACAGCTGTGTCACCCCCGGCTTCTCCTCCGCCGCGAACCTCGCCTCCGAGGTGATCGCGGCGGGCAGGACCTGGGCCAGCTACAACGAGACGCTGCCCAGCCAGGGTTCCACGACGTGCAGCAGCGGCAACTACGCGCAGAAGCACAACCCGTGGTTCGGCTTCAGCAACGTACCGACGTCGTCCGCGAAGACCTTCACCCAGTTCCCGACGGACTACACGACGCTTCCGCAGGTCTCCTTCGTGGTCCCCAACCTGTGCAGCGACATGCACGACTGCTCGGTGTCGACCGGTGACACCTGGCTGAAGAACAAGCTGGGCGCGTACGCGACCTGGGCCAAGACCCACAACAGTCTGCTCGTCGTCACCTTCGACGAGGACAACCGGCTCAGCGGCAACAAGATCCCGACCGTGTTCTACGGCCAGCAGGTGACCGCGGGATCCACCAGCTCGACCACCTACAACCACTACGACCTGCTGCGCACCCTGGAGGACTCGCAGGGCCTGTCGACACACGCGGGCAACGCCGCCTCCGGCAAGGACATCACCGGCATCTGGACGTCCTGAGATGTACGTGGCGGACAGCCGCGCCTCCACGAGTGCGGCGTCCGCGGAAGGCGCCGTCCGGCCTCGTGCCGGACGGCGCCGTGCCGCGGTCGCGCCCACGGTGCTGGCGCTCGGCGCGGTCAGTCTCATCACCGACGTCTCCTCGGAGATGGTCACGGCGGTACTGCCCCTGTACCTGGTGACGGGCCTTGGCCTGTCCCCGCTGGGCTTCGGCCTCCTGGACGGCATCTACAACGGCTTCTCAGCTCTCGTCCGGCTGATCGGGGGCCACCTGGCCGACCGCGGCGGCGGTCGCCACAAGTGGGTGGCGGGCTTCGGCTACGCCCTCTCGGCGGCCTGCAAGCCCCTGCTGCTCCTGGCCCACACGCTCACCCCGATCGGCCTGATCCTGGCCGCCGACCGCACCGGCAAGGGCCTGCGCACGGCCCCGCGCGACGCGCTGATCTCGCTGTCGAGCACGCCGGAGACACGGGGGCGCGCGTTCGGCGTGCACCGGGCGATGGACACGGCGGGCGCGCTGTTCGGTCCCCTCGTGGCCTTCCTGATCCTGCGGGCCACGGTCGACGGGTACGACGCGGTGTTCACGGTGAGCTTCTGCGTGGCGGTGGTGGGCGTACTGGTCCTGGTGCTGTTCGTGCCGAACAGTGTGAACGGCGCCCGTACGAAGCCAGATCCGGACGGCGCTCGCACGAAGTCCGGTCCCGACGACGCCCATACGAAGTCCGCTCCCGACGGCACTCGCACCAAGTCCGCTCCCGACAGCGCTCGTTCGCCGACGACAGGGACGGCACCGCAGGCGATCTCCGGGGACACCGCACCCCGCCCCACCCTGCGCGCGGCCCTCGCCCTCCTCGCCCGCCCCGACCTGCGCCGCGTCACCCTCTGCGCGCTCCTCCTGGGCCTCGCGACGGTCAGCGACTCCTTCGTCTACCTGCTTCTCCAACGGCGCCTGGGCGTACCGGACCGCTGGTTCGCGCTGCTGCCCCTCGGCACGGCGGCGGCCTTCCTGCTCCTGGCCGTCCCGCTCGGCCGCCTCGCGGACCGGGTCGGCCGCTGGCGGGTGTTCCTGGCCGGCCACGGCGCCCTGCTCCTCGCGTACGCCCTCCTGCTCACCTCCTGGCACGGAACGGCACTGCCGTACGCCGTCCTGCTCCTGCACGGCTGCTTCTACTCCGCCACCGACGGCGTACTGATGGCGGTGGCCTCGGAGAGCGTGCCCGAGGAACTGCGCTCGTCCGGTCTCGCCCTCGTCCAGACCGGCCAGGCCCTGGCCCGTTTCGTCTGCTCGCTCGGCTTCGGCGCGGCGTGGACGGCGTGGGGCGACCGTACGGCGCTCACGGCGTCGACGGTGGCGCTGGCGCTCTGCGCCCTGTTCGCGCTCACACTCCGCCGTCCCGCCCCCTCCGCCCCTTCAGAAGGCCTCGCATGACCCTCCGTACCCGCATCCTGGTCCTGATCTCGGCGCTGGTCGTCCTGGCGGGCGTGGCCACGGCCTCCGTCCTGCACGCCTCGGCCCGCGCGGACCGCAAGAACCAGACCCAGCCCGGCGGCCCGAGGATCACCGCGGGCACGGTCGCGCTCGCCACCGGGTCCGGGAGCCGCATGATCTTCCGGAACATGGCCTGGGGCCCGCACCGCGACGAACTGACGACGGTCCCGGCATCGAACCCCTCGGGGCCCCGCACGGCGTCGAAGGTCAAATGCCTCCGCTTCTACGCGGCCGCGGGCACCGGTGTCTGCCTCCAGTCGGTGCACGGCCCGGTCCAGGACACCTACCGGGCCGTCATCCTCGACACGCGCCTGCGCGAGACGGCCCGCTACGACGTCCCCGGCATCCCGTCCCGCGCCCGCGTCTCCCCCAGCGGCAGGTACGCCGCGTGGACGGCCTTCGTCGGCGGCGACTCGTACGCGGGTACGAACTTCTCCACGCGCGCGGCGATCGTGGACACGAGAACGGGGAAACTCACCCCCTCCTTGGAGGCGTTCCGCGTCGTGAAGGACGGCAGGACGTACCACGCGGCGGACGTCAACTTCTGGGGCATCACGTTCGCGGCCGACGACCGCACGTTCTACGCGACACTGGCGACGAAGGGCACGACGTACCTGGTCCGAGGAGACCTCCGGGCCCGCACCCTCACGACCCTCCACGCCAACGTCGAGTGCCCGTCGCTCTCCCCCGACAGCACGCGCGTCGCCTACAAGAAGCGCGTGCCGGGTCTGTCGAAGGACGCCCCCTGGCACCTGTACGTCCTCGACCTGCGCACGATGCGCGAAACCCCGCTGGCCGAGCCCCGCAGCGTCGACGACCAGGTGGTCTGGCGCGACGACCGCACGATCGTCTACGCCCTCCCCGGCGACTACGGAGCCGACCTCTACACCGTCCCGTCCGACGGCACGGGAAAGCCGCGGCGCATCAGCACCGCGGCGGTGTCTCCCGCGTACGTGAACTAGCCGACGGCGTACGCGAACCAGTCGACGGCGTGCGTGAACCAGGCGACGGCGTACGTGAACTAGGCGAAGGCGCCCTGGGCGGTGAAGGCCAGCTTGGCGAAGCGTTCGCCGATACGGCGATGGGTGGCGGCGTCCGGGTGGAGCTGGTCGGGCAGCGGCAACTCGGCGAAGTCGGCCTCACCGTAGAGGTCCAGGCCGTCCAGGTGGTGCAGGTTCGGATCCTCGGCCGCCCGCTGCTCCACGATCCGGGCCAGTTCCTCGCGGATGACACGCAACGTCAGTTTCCCGCTCGCGCGCTCCGCCGGATCCCCCACGGCCAGGAACCGCAGCCGCCCCGCACCGATGTCGGAGAGGTCCGGGGCGGTGGGCCCGGGCGTGTCCTCATGGATGGGGCACAGAAGAGGCGAGACGACCAGCAGCGGCGTGGTGGGATGCCCGTCACGGACGGTGTCGAGAAAGCCGTGCACCGCCGGGCCGAAGGCACGCAACCGCATCGCGTCGGTGTTGACCAGATTGATCCCGATCTTGACGCTGATCAGGTCGGCGGCGGTGTCCCTCATGGCCCGCGCGGTGAACGGATCGAGCAGAGCGCTCCCGCTCAGCCCCAGGTTGATCAGTTCCACACCGGCGAGTGAGGCGGCGAGCGCGGGCCAGGTGGAGGTGGGCCCGGCGGCGGTGGAACCGTGACTGATCGAGCTGCCGTGATGCAGCCACACCCTGCGTCCCCGGTCCGGCGCGGGCTCGACGGGGGCGTCGGTGCGCAGGGCGACGAGTTCGGTGGTCTCGTCGTACGGCAGCCAGATCTCGACGTCCTTGACGCCGTCGGACAGACCGTCGAAACGGAGGGTACCGACCGCTCCCGGCCGGGTCGAGGCCGCGCCGGTGGCCATGTCGACGGTCATCGCATTGCCGCCGATCACGCTCGCCCGCCCCGCCGGCCGGCCGTCGACGACCAACTCGTACACCCCGTCCGGACGGGGCGGCGCACCCACGTAGACGAGCTTGGTGGGCAACGTGTCCAGCTCGACGGCGGTGGCCCGGGTACGGAAGACCAGCCGTACGCCGGAGGGCTGGGCCTCGGCCATGGCGAGCTGTCCGTCGGGGATCTGCCCGCGGGCCCGGGCGGGCAGCCGGTGCGGGAGGACACCGCGTTCGGTGGGCTCCAGGTCGAGGGCACCGCGCAGGAGGTCGGCGGTGACGGGTGTGGTGATCCAGTCGTGGTCGGTGGTCATGGCCTCGGTGTCTCCGTCAAAACTCTCGGGCGCCGGAATCGGCAGGAGTGACGATTCCGGCGGGACGATCAGGGGCGGATGCGGGCCCGGTCGCTGTCACCGATGTCGCTGATGTCGCTGATGTCGCCGCCGCGCTCGCGGGCCAGTTCCGCAGCAGCGCGTCGAGGGCGTCCAGCATCCGCACCCAGGTCTCCTGCGTGTCGGGGGCGCTGTGGCTGAACCCTCCCCCCATCTCCAGGCTGACGTAGCCGTGGAAGAAGCTGCCCAGCAGCCGGACGGCGTGCGTCTGGTCCGGCTCCGTCAGCGCGTAGCCACGCAGGATCGCCCGCGTCATCTGCGCGTGCCGCCCACCGGCGCTGGCGGCGGCCGTTGCCGGATCGAGCCTGAACTGGGCGGCGGCATAGCGGCCGGGATACTCCCGGGCGTAGTCGCGGTAGACGTTCGCGAGAGCGGCCAGGGCGTCCTTGCCCGCCCGTCCGGCCAGCGCGGCGGCGCCCCGGTCGGCGAGTTCCTCCAGGGCGAGCAGGGCGATCCGGGTCTTGAGGTCCTGGGAGTTCTTCACGTGCGAGTACAGGCTCGCGACCTTCACGTCGAAGCGCCTGGCGAGCTCCGAGACGGTCACCTGATCGAAGCCGACCTCGTCGGCCAGCTCGGCCCCGGCAAGAACCAGACGTTCCGTGGTCAACCCGACGCGCACCATAACCTTCCTCCCACTTGCCATAATAGCTAATCTATTTGCCTAACACCTTTAGGCAATTTACCATGGCTCTCATGAAGCCGCTGACCGAACAAGAGATCCGCGCCGCGTTCGTGAACTGCACCAAGGGCGAGGCGAAGCGCCTGTCCGTCCCACGCGACCTGGCCGACCACCCCTGGGACGACCTGGACTACCTCGGCTGGCGAGATCCCCAGTCCCCCGAACGCGCCTACCTCGTCCTCGAACTGAACGGCCACCCGAAGGCCCTGGTCCTGCGCAGCCCCAGCCCCACCTCCTGGCAGACCCGGCGCAGCATGTGCTCGATGTGCCTGACCACCCACACCGGCGGCGTCTCCCTGATGGTCGCCCCGAAGGCGGGCAAGGCCGGCCAGCAGGGCAACTCGGTCGGCGCCTACATCTGCAGCGACCTCTCCTGCTCCCTGTACGTACGAGGCAAGAAGGACGCGGGCGCCGGCGCCCGCCTCCACGAGTCACTCACGCTGGAGGAGAAGATCCAACGAACGGTGACGAACCTGACGGCGTTCCTCACGAAGGTGACGGCTTGACGGCGTACGACCCCTGCCGCGCTCCGGCGAGGAGGCGTGCGAGGAGACCCGTGAGAAGGCCCGCAAGAAGACCCGTAGGAAGAAGATCGTCACAGGTCACCGGATCTATTCTGCTCCGGTGACCAACCAGCCGCTTGAGGGCACTGTCGTCCGCCTCGTCCATCTGTCTCCCGACCACGCCGAGGCTCTCTTCCCGTCGGCGTCCGACCCCGAGGTCTGGCGGTGGATGCCCCGGGCACGACCCGAGACCGTGGACCAACTGCGCGAGTGGCTCGGCGAGATGACCGCCGACCCGACGCGACGCTGCTTCGCGGTGCAGCGCCGTGACGACGGCACCGTGATCGGTTCGACCAGCATGTACGACCTCGACCTGGCCGAGAGCCGCACCGAGATCGGCGCGACCTGGTTCGACCGTTCCTGCTGGGGCGGCCCCTACAACGTCGAGTCCAAACTGCTGCTGTTCGCCCACGCCTTCGAAGACCTGCGCCTGGCTCGGCTCGCCCTGCGCACCGACAACCTCAACGTGCGGTCCCAGCAGGCCCTGGCCCGCCTCGGCCTGGTCCACGAAGGAACCCTGCGCAGCCATATGCGCCGCCCGGACGGCACCCGCCGCGACTCCCTTTACTACAGCCTGCTCGCCGACGAATGGCCCACCGTCCGCGAGACACTACGCGCCCGGGTCACCGCCAAAACCACACTCTTGTTGGCCTAGAGCGTTGGCCTAGAGCTGGTCTCGCCACCATGGCACGTCCAGGTTGTCGACCTGGATGGCCTTGCCCCTCGTCAAAATCTTGTCGTCGAGAGCCGACACGAGGGCGCGCAGCTCGCGGGAGCTCTTCTTGGGCAGGGCATGCAGCACAGCTTCGAGGTGATCGCGGAAGTAGGCCGGGTCGCAGCAGCCGGGGACACCGCATCGTTGCGCCGTGAACGGGTCGGCGATGCGTCTGAGCGGGCCGTGGGCAAGGGCCTTCCAGTGCCAGAACGCCTCTGCCGTGGCCTCGGGCCAGAAGCGGGCGCGTTCGAGCCGGCCGAGATCGGCCGTGCAGGATCCTGACAGGCGATCCATGGACGGGTACCGCCGCCGCCTCACATGGCGGGCAGGGACCTCGCCCCGCAGGGCTGATGGGCGCCTACGCGGCATCGCCCCTTGCGTTGTCGGTCATGGGAGCAAGCTACATAACCACGTAGCGGGCGGCCACCATGTATCCCGTACTGAGCCCACCCCGAGACGCGGGCGCATGATCTGATGCGGCGCCGTGAACGCCGTAGGGCCGACGGTCGGTGACCGTCGGCCCTACGTGCCGTTCTGGCGGGATGCCCGATTCGACCTGCGTCTACAGCACCGGCAGGTTCTTGCGGAGCTCGAAGGCGGTGACCTCGGAGCGGTACTCCTCCCACTCCGACTTCTTGTTGCGCAAGAAGAAGTCGAAGACGTGTTCGCCGAGGGTCTCGGCGACGAGTTCGCTGCGCTGCATGAGGGTGAGGGCCTCGCCGAGGTTCTGGGGCAGCGGCTCGATGCCCATCGCGCGGCGCTCGGCGTCGGAGAGGGCCCAGACGTCGTCGTCGGCGCCGGGCGGGAGCTCGTAGCCCTCCTCGATGCCCTTCAGGCCGGCGGCCAGGAGCAGGGCGTAGGCCAGGTACGGGTTCGCGCCCGAGTCGATGGAGCGGACCTCGACGCGTGCCGAGCCGGTCTTGCCGGGCTTGTACATCGGGACGCGGACGAGCGCGGAGCGGTTGTTGTGGCCCCAGCAGATGTACGAGGGGGCCTCGCCGCCGGCGCCCGCGGTGCGCTCCGAGCCGCCCCAGATGCGCTTGTAGGAGTTGACCCACTGGTTGGTGACGGCGGAGATCTCCGCCGCGTGCTTCAGCAGGCCCGCGATGAAGGAGCGGCCGACCTTCGACAGCTGGTACTCCGAGCCCGACTCGTAGAACGCGTTGCGGTCGCCCTCGAAGAGGGAGAGGTGCGTGTGCATACCGGAGCCGGGGTGCTCGGAGAAGGGCTTGGGCATGAACGTCGCCTGGACGCCCTGCTCCAGCGCGACCTGCTTCATGACCAGGCGGAACGTCATGATGTTGTCGGCCGTGGAGAGCGCGTCGGCGTAGCGCAGGTCGATCTCCTGCTGGCCGGGGGCGCCCTCATGGTGGGAGAACTCGACCGAGATGCCCATCGACTCCAGCATGGTGATCGCCTGGCGGCGGAAGTCCATGCCGACGTTCTGCGGGGTGTGGTCGAAGTAGCCGGAGTTGTCGGCCGGGGTCGGGCGCGAGCCGTCCAGCGGGCGGTCCTTCAGCAGGAAGAACTCGATCTCCGGGTGGGTGTAGAAGGTGAAGCCCAGGTCGGAGGTCTTCGCGAGGGCGCGCTTGAGGACGTAGCGCGGGTCCGCGAAGGACGGGGAGCCGTCCGGCATCAGGATGTCGCAGAACATGCGGGCCGTGCCGGGGGCCTCCGCGCGCCACGGCAGCACCTGGAACGTCGACGGGTCCGGCTTGGCGATCATGTCGGACTCGTACACCCGGGCGAAGCCCTCGATGGCCGAGCCGTCGAAGCCGATGCCCTCGTCGAAGGCCTGCTCCAGCTCGGCCGGAGCCACAGCCACCGACTTGAGGAAGCCCAGCACGTCCGTGAACCACAGCCGAACGAACCGGATGTCCCGCTCCTCCAGTGTCCGGAGCACGAACTCCTGCTGCTTGTCCATCTTCCGCTTCCACCCATCCTTGCTGGTCAGGCCGCCTGCTCCCACGCCTCGGGGACGGTCGGGGCACCTGAGCATCCCACCACAACACCATTTCATGCGCGTTGCGGACCATGATCGCCCGGGCGACCGCGGTCTGAACGCCTCGCGTACGGCAGGTGTCCTGCTCTGGTGCCCATACTGCCTGCTCATCCGCCTGTCTGTAATGGCCGACCCCCAGACTCTCTCCTCATGAGCTTTAATTTGCATCTTAGATGCAAGTTTTATTACTGTGCGGGGCAGAAACGGGGATCGCAACCCCCCTCCCTTCCCAGGCACTTGACGTTCCGTCCCAGGCACTTGAGGAGTCCCCATGCTGTCCGAGCCGTCCACCGCCACGGTGCGCGCCACCCTCCCCGCCGTCGGCGCCGCCATCGGCGAGATCGCCGACCGCTTCTACGAAAGGCTTTTCGCCGCCCACCCGGAACTGCTCCGCGACCTCTTCAACCGCGGCAACCAGGCCTCCGGCACCCAGCGCCGGGCCCTCGCGGGATCCATCGCCGCCTTCGCCACCCACCTCGTCGAGCGGCCGGACGAGCGCCCCGACGTGCTGCTGAACCGCATCGCGCACAAACACGCCTCCCTGGGGATCGCCCCCGAGCAATACGCGACCGTGCGCGAGCACCTCTTCGCGGCGATCGCCGAGGTCCTCGGCGACGCGGTCACGCCCGAGGTCGAGGCCGCCTGGGACGAGGTCTACTGGCTGATGGCGAACGCCCTCATCGCCATCGAGCGGCGGCTGTACGCACAGCACGGCGACGGGAGGGGTGGGTGGCGGGCCTGGGAGGTCGTGGAACGCGTCGAGGAGACCACCGACGTCGCCACCTTCCGGCTGCGCCCGGCCGACGGGGGGCCACTGCCGGACTTCCGGGCGGGCCAGTACGTGTCCGTACGCGTCGAGCTGCCGGACGGCGCCCACCAGATACGCCAGTACAGCCTCTCCAGCGCCCCCGGCTCCCCCGTACGGCAGATCGGCGTCAAGCGGGTGCAGGGCGAGGCCTCGGGCCCCGACGGCGAAGTGTCCAACCACCTCCACACGCGTGTGCACGTCGGCAGCACGATCGAGCTCTCCGCGCCGTACGGCGATCTGGTGCTCGACGACACGGACGCGCCGGTGCTGCTCGCCTCCGCCGGCATCGGCGTCACCCCGATGATCGCCATGCTGGAACAGCTCGCGCTCACCGGACACCACGCCCCCGTCACGGTCGTCCACGCCGACCGCTCCCCCGCCGACCACGCGCTGCGCGCCGACCACGAGGCGTACGCGGCGAAGCTCGCGGACGCCGCCGTCCACTTCTGGTACGAGCAGGACGCCGAGGGCGCCGGCCGCCCCGGGCGCGCGGACCTCTCCGCCGTGGCCGTCGCGTCGGGCACGCGCGCGTACCTGTGCGGGCCGCTGCCCTTCATGCGGGCGGTGCGGGGGCAACTCATCGACAAGGGGGTGGCTCCGGCCGACATTCACTACGAGGTGTTCGGGCCGGATCTCTGGCTTGCGCAGGGCTGAGGCGGATGACGGATGACAGATGACGGACGGCAGGCGGCAGGCGGCAGATAGCAGGCGGCGGACTTCAGATATCAGACGTCAGCTGACAGATGACCGATGGCAGATAACAGATAACAGATTTCGTCAGGTGTCATCCGCCATCGGATGTCAGACCCGAGGTCGGCCTGCCGGAGATCCCCAGCAGCAGCGGCCCCGTAGGCGCGGCGACCACGTCCGCCACCGTCAGCGGGTCCAGCGAGGCGAAGAACGCCTCCTGAGCCCGCCGCAGCGCGCCCCGCAGTCGGCAGCCGGTGTGGAGCGGGCAGGGCGCGGCCCCCTCGCAGTCGACCACGTCACCGTCACCCTCGAAGGTGCGGACGATCGTGCCGACCGAAGCCGTACGCCCCGCTTCGGTGAGGCCGAGGCCGCCGCCGCGGCCGCGGCGGGCCGCGAGCAGTCCGAGGTGCTGGAGTTCGGCGACGACCTTCGCGGCATGGGTATAGGGGACGTCCATGTCCGCGGCGACCTCGCGGGTGGTGGGGGTCGACCCGTCGGCGACGGCGAGCCGCATCAGGACACGCAGGGCCAGATCGGTGGAGCGCAGCAGCCTCATGCCGCCAGCGTAGTTAATACGCATCTGCCGCTCAAATTATCCACGGACCATCCGAACAGCACCGCCTCCCACCTTTGCGGGGCTGCGCCACAGGGTGTCTCCTTTGGACATTCTGTGACCTCCCTTCGTACTGAGCACCCCCGTCCCATTACGATCAGCGGACCCGACCGTCCCATCCCCATAAGGACTCGCCATGGGTTCCGCCAAGAACACCACCTCCGCGCAGCGCAAGGCGCGCATAGAAGAGATGCGCAAGGCCGAGCGCGCCCGGGAGCGTCGTAACCGGATCCTCACGATCACGGCCAGCACGGTCATAGTTGCCGGTCTTGTCGTCGGCGGTGTCGTCCTGGTCAAGTCGCAGTCCGACAGCAGCAGCACCTCGGCGAGCGACTCGAAGGGGGGCTCGGGGCACTTCGTCACGGGCAAGGACGGCGTGGAGACCTGGTCGGGGACGCTGTCCCGCAACCACGTCACCAAGACCGTGAAGTACCCGATGGAGCCCCCGGTCGGCGGCAACCACAACCCGGTGTGGATGAACTGCAACGGCGACGTCTACGGCAAGGCGATCAATAACATGAACGCCGTGCACTCGCTGGAGCACGGCGCGGTGTGGGTGACGTACAACAGCAAGGCCTCCGACGCCGACGTGAAGGCGCTCGAAGCGAAGGTCAAGAAGACGCCGTACACCCTGATGAGCCCCGTCGAGGACCAGAAGGACCCGATCATGCTGAGCGCGTGGGGCAAGCAGCGCACGGTGACGAGCGCGAGCGACCCGAACGTCGACAAGTTCTTCTCGGAGTTCGTGCAGGGCAAGCAGACGCCCGAGCCGGGCGCCGCCTGCACCAACGGCCTGTCGCAGTGAGCCAGATGCGCCAGGTGGGCTGGATCGCGGGGACCACGGCGGCGGTGCTGGTGGCCGCCGGGGCGATCACGTACGCGGTCGCCGAGAGCGACGGCTCGGGGTCCTCGGGGACGAAGGTGCCGTCGGCCGACTCGGCGGACGCGGGCTTCGCGCGGGACATGGCGGTCCATCACCAGCAGGCCGTCGAGATGTCGTACATCGTGCGCGACCGTACGGACAACGTGGAGGTACGACGGCTCGCGTACGACATCGCGCAGACGCAGGCCAATCAGCGCGGCATGCTGCTGGGCTGGCTCGACCTGTGGGAGCTGCCGAAGGTGTCGTCGGACGCGCCCATGACGTGGATGGGCATGGGTGACATGGCGTCCGGCAAGGACGGCGCGCTGATGCCCGGCATGGCGACCAACACCGAGATGAAGAAGCTGAACACGCTGAACGGCAAGCAGGCGGAGGTCTTCTACCTGCAGTTGATGACCGACCACCACAAGGGCGGCATCCACATGGCCGAGGGCTGCGTCGCGAAGTGCACGGTCGGCGTGGAGAAGAAGCTCGCGCAGGGCATGGTCGACGCGCAGCAGTCGGAGATCCAGCTGATGGCGGACATGCTCAAGGAGCGGGGCGCGAAGGCCCGCGACTAGGGCCTGTCCGGCGGATCATGCCGGAGACGCGAGGTCTGGCACGCCCATCTGCGCTGATGAGGCGCCGTTGCTTCCCTCCGACCTGATCCGCCGGACAGGCCCTAGGCCGAGGACGGCCAGGGGTGAACGGCTGCGTGTGAACGGCTGTGCGTGAACGGGTCCGGGGTGTCGAACCCCGGACCCGTCCGTCTCTCCCGCCGGGTGGGCGACCGCGCCGGTCAGCCGGGAGTGGGCCGGCGTGGCCGCCGCGGTGGGACTCTTCGGACTCCGGCCGCCTCAAAGCCCCTGCGCGCCCCGGGCCGCGAAGCGCTTACCGTCGCCGGGACGAATCATGAACCCGCCGATGTCGCAATACGCTCACAGAAGTTGGGAACCCCTTTACAAGAAAACGAGGGATATCCCTACATCCGGGGCGAGGGTGACGTCATACCGTCCCAAACACCCTTTATTCGCGGCCACTTGGTGTTTCCTTGGCCTTCTCATTCCCCTGGCATGAACGGTTCATCGCCAGAGTGACCCCCAGCGTGATCCATTCCGTGCGTCCTCAATTCCGGCACACGGTTTCGCACATCACGAACGACCACACATGCGACGAACCGCATCGCAGGGGGTTTTATGAGATCCAATCGCGCCACCATGCGCGCCGGAGTGAGCATGGCAGCGACACTGCCGCTGCTCGCCGGTGCGCTGGCGCTCGGTATACCCACGGCCAACGCCGCGGACGGTCCCAGCCGGGACACCCTCACGGGCACCAAGCCCGCGTGGGCCACGGCGAAGGCGGACAAGGGGGCCTCGTCCGACAACTCCCAGGTCTCCGCCCGGGTCTACTTCGCCGGCCGGAACGCCTCCGGTCTGGCCGCGTACGCCAAGGCCGTGTCCGACCCGAACTCGGCCTCGTACGGCAAGTACCTCAGCGCCAAGCAGACGCAGGCCCGCTTCGGTGCCACCAAGGCGCAGGTCGCCGCGGTGACCTCGTGGCTGAAGTCGGCGGGCCTGAAGGTCACCGGCACCACGCAGCACTACGTCTCCGTCACCGGTGACGTGGCCGCCGCCGAGAAGGCGTTCGGCACCCAGCTCCACAACTACGCCAAGGGCAACAAGACCTACCGGGCGCCGTCGAAGACGGCCTCCGCGCCGGCCGCCCTCAACGGCGCCGTCCTGACCGTCACCGGCCTGGACAACGCCCCGCACAAGGCGACGCACGACGACACGCTGCCGCCCCCGGACGCCGTGTTCAAGAACTCCGGGCCGTTCTCCTCGTACTTCGGCTCGAACATCGCGAGCACCCTGCCGGACGCGTACGGCACGAAGATCCCGTACGCGATCCAGGGCTACACGGGCAAGCAGCTGCGCGCCGCCTACGGCGCGGGCAAGCGCACCGGCAAGGGCGTGCGGGTCGCCATCACCGACGCGTACGCCTCGCCGACCATCGCGTTCGACGCGGCCACGTACGCCAAGAACCACGGTGACTCGGCGTACAACAGCAGCCAGCTGCGTCAGGTGCTGCCCGGCACCTACACGCAGACCGAGGCGTGCGGGGCGGCCGGCTGGTACGGCGAGGAGACCCTCGACGTCGAGGCCGTGCACGCCGTCGCGCCGGACGCGAGCATCACCTACGTGGGTGCCGCGTCCTGCCTCGACAACGATCTGCTCGACTCGCTGAACAAGATCGTCGACAACCACCTGGCCGACATCGTCTCCAACTCGTGGGGCGACATCGAGGCCAACCAGACGCCGGACCTCGCGGCCGCCTACGACCAGACCTTCCAGTTCGGCGCGGTCGAGGGCATCGGCTTCTACTTCTCCTCCGGTGACAACGGTGACGAGGTCGCCAACACCAAGACGAAGCAGGTCGACACCCCGGCCAACTCGGCGTGGGTGACGGCGGTCGGCGGTACGTCGCTGGCGGTCGGCAAGGGTGACAAGTACCAGTTCGAGACCGGCTGGGGCACCGAGAAGGCCGCCCTCGCGGCCGACGGCAAGAGCTGGACCGGCTTCCCGGGCGCGTTCACCTCGGGCGCGGGCGGCGGCACCAGCAAG
The DNA here is from genome assembly GCF_007113425.2 of Streptomyces sp. RLB3-17. Lineage (NCBI taxonomy): Bacteria > Bacillati > Actinomycetota > Actinomycetes > Kitasatosporales > Streptomycetaceae > Streptomyces > Streptomyces sp. RLB3-17. Next base: position 3,714,139 of record NZ_CP041610.2, read on the forward strand.
ACCGTGGCGCAGCCCTTCTACCAGAAGGGTGTCGTGCCCGGCGCGCTCGCCAAGGCCAACGGCACGACGGCCATGCGCACCGTGCCGGACATCGCGGCGGTCGCCGACCCCAACACCGGTTTCAAGGTCGGCCAGACGCAGACCTTCCCGGACGGGTCCCAGCAGTACAGCGAGTACCGGATCGGCGGCACCTCGCTCGCCGCGCCGGTGATCGCGGCCGTCCAGGCCCTGGCCCAGGAGGCGGCGGGCAAGGCGATCGGTTTCGCCAACCCGACGATCTACGCGAAGTACGGCTCCAAGGCCTACCACGACGTGACGGACACCCCCACGGGCTCCGAACTCGCCGTGGCGCGCGTGGACTTCGCCAACTCCTTCGACGCGTCGGGCGGTCTGCTCACCTCCGTCCGCAGCCTCGGCAAGGACAGCTCCCTGAAGGCCGTGCGCGGCTACGACGACGTCACCGGTGTGGGCACGCCCACCTCGGACTACGTCGAGTCGTACCGCTCCCAGCACGGTCACTGACGGTCCTCCGTCACATCTCCACCGCGCCCGCCCCTCGTCGAGGGGCGGGCGTCGGCGTTTCCGGGCGGATCGGCGGCCCAGCGGTGCGGGATACCCCGTGGGGGTAAGTTGCCGGGCATGATGACGAGGAGCCGGGCCCGGTGGGGGCGGCCGGCGCCGTTCACCGCACTGCCGCGCCGGAGGTCCGGGCGTCTCCACGTGGGGCGCCCCACACCCCATTGTGTCGCTCTGACGATTACACTGGGCCCGTGCCTCAACTACGCCTCGCCCTGAATCAGATCGACTCGACCGTCGGCGATCTCGCCGCCAACGCCGAGGCGATCGTCCGTTGGACCCGGCACTCCGCCGAGCAGGGAGCGCATCTGGTGGCGTTCCCCGAGATGGTGCTGACCGGGTATCCCGTCGAGGACCTGGCCCTGCGGTCGTCCTTCGTCGAGGCCTCCCGCGCGGCGCTGCGCGCGCTGGCCGCGCGGCTGGCCGACGAGGGCTTCGGGGAACTGCCGGTGATCGTCGGCTACCTCGACCGGTCCGAGACCGCCCAGCCGAAGTACGGGCAGCCGGCCGGCGCCCCGCAGAACGCCGCCGCCGTACTGTACGGGGGCCGGGTGGCGCTGACCTTCGCCAAGCACCACCTCCCGAACTACGGCGTGTTCGACGAGTTCCGCTACTTCGTGCCCGGCGACACCATGCCGGTCGTGCGGGTGCACGGGATCGACGTGGCCCTCGCCATCTGCGAGGACCTCTGGCAGGACGGCGGACGCGTGCCGGCGGCCCGGTCCGCCGGGGCCGGGCTGCTGCTGTCCATCAACGCCTCGCCGTACGAGCGCGACAAGGACGACACCCGTCTCGAACTGGTGCGCAAGCGGGCCCAGGAGGCCGGCTGCACCACCGCCTATCTCGCCATGATCGGCGGACAGGACGAGCTGGTCTTCGACGGCGACTCCATCGTGGTCGACCGGGACGGGGAGGTCGTCGCACGCGCGCCGCAGTTCGCGGAGGGGTGCGTCGTACTGGACCTGGAGCTGCCGGCGGGCGCCGCCGAGCCGGTGACGGGTGTCGTCGACGACGGGCTGCGGATCGAGCGGCTGGTGCTGTCGGAGGAGCCGCTGCCCGCGTACGAGGCGGAGCTCGCGGGCGGGTACGCGGAGCGGCTCGACGCCGACGAGGAGGTCTACTCGGCGCTGGTCGTCGGACTGCGGGCGTACGTCGCGAAGAACGGGTTCCGGTCCGTGCTGATCGGACTGTCCGGCGGCATCGACTCGGCGCTGGTCGCGGCGATCGCGTGCGACGCGCTGGGCGCGCAGAACGTGTACGGGGTGTCGATGCCGTCGAAGTACTCCTCCGACCACTCCAAGGGGGACGCGGCGGAGCTGGCGCGGCGGACGGGGCTGAACTTCCGGACGGTGGCGATCGAGCCGATGTTCGACGCCTATATGTCGTCGTTGGGGCTGACCGGGCTGGCCGAGGAGAACCTCCAGTCACGTCTGCGGGGCACGATGCTGATGGCCATCTCCAACCAGGAGGGGCACATCGTGCTGGCGCCGGGGAACAAGTCCGAGCTGGCGGTCGGGTATTCGACGCTGTACGGCGACTCCGTGGGCGCGTACGGGCCCATCAAGGACGTGTACAAGACGTCGATCTTCCGGCTGGCGGAGTGGCGCAACCGGGCGGCGGCCGAGCGGGGGCAGACCCCGCCGATCCCCGAGAACTCGATCACCAAGCCGCCGAGCGCGGAACTCCGGCCCGACCAGGTCGACACGGACTCCCTCCCCGACTATCCCGTGCTGGACGCGATCCTCGAGCGGTATGTGGACCGGGACGAGGGGGCGGACGGGATCGTCGCGGCCGGGTTCGACCGGGAGCTGGTGGTGAAGACGCTGCGGATGGTGGACACGGCGGAGTACAAGCGCCGGCAGTATCCGCCGGGCACGAAGATCTCCGCCAAGGGGTTCGGGAAGGACCGGCGGCTTCCGATCACCAATCGGTGGCGCGAGCACGCGTGACGCCGTCGGGGCGGCGGGGGTCTTTCGCCCCCGCCGCCCCTACCCGTCCCCTCTCGGACCTGTGGGCTCCGTCCCCAGACCCCCCGGGGGAGTTCTTTGGCTGCGGCCGGTGGGGGCTGGGCGCGCAGTTCCCCGCGCCCCTCAAAGCCTGCGCTCGTCCCGCGTTCACGGGCGAGGCAGATCAGTGATTCGCGTGTTCCGGGTGCGGGGGGACATGGGTCGCGACCAGGCGGCCCGGTGTGGGGGCGGGGACCTCGGCGCGGCGGCGGTCCACGGCGTACGCCGTCGCGGCGACCGCGAGGCCGAGGACGGCGAGCAGAGCACCCGCCAGCGCGGGCGACGTCGTGCCGAAGCCCGCGGCCAGCGCGATGCCGCCGATCCACGCACCGCCGGCGTTCGCGAGGTTGAACGCGGCCTGGTTGGCGGAGGACGCCAGGGACGGCGCCGCGGAGGCCTTCTCCATGACCATCAGCTGGAGGGGTGAGCCGGTGATGAAGGCGGCGGCACCGAGGAGGGTGACCGCGACGGCCGCACTCCACTGGGCGCTCATGAGGACGGGGAAGAGGGCGAGGACCGTGACCAGCGAGACGAGTCCGCCGAAGAGGGTGCCGCGCAGGGAGCGGTCCGCGAGGCGGCCGCCCACGAGGTTGCCGACCGTCGCTCCGACGCCGAACAGCGCGAGCAGCAGCGTGACGCTGGAGTCGGCGTACCCGGCGGAGTCCGTGAGCATCGGCGTGATGTAGCTGTACGCGGAGAAGAGGGCGCCGAAGCCCGCGACCGTCGTACCGAGGGACAGCCAGACGGGGAGCGAGCGCAGGGCGGCCAGCTCGCCGCGCAGGCCGCCCGTGGGGCCGTGCGTGTGGTCGCGCGGGATGAGGAACGCGAGCGAGGCTATCGCCGCCAGACCGATCGCGCTCACGCCGAGGAAGGTGGCCCGCCAGCCGAAGTGCTGGCCGATGAAGGTGGCGACGGGGACGCCCGCGATGTTCGCGACGGTCAGGCCGAGGAACATCAGCGAGACGGAGCGCGCCTTGCGCTCGGGGGCGACGAGGTTGGTGGCGACGACGGCGCCGACGCCGAAGAAGGCGCCGTGCGGCAGACCGCTGACGAAGCGGGCGGCGAGCAGCCAGTGGTAGTCGGGGGCGAAGGCGGAGAGCGCGTTGCCGGCCACGAAGAGCCCCATCAGGGCGATGAGGACCTTGCGGCGGGACATCCGGGCGGTGGCCGCGGCGAGCAGCGGGGCGCCGATCACCACGCCGAGGGCGTAGGCCGAGACGAGGTGTCCGGCGCTGGGGATGGATATGTGGAGGTCGTCCGCGACGTCGGGCAGCAGGCCCATCATCACGAACTCGGTGGTACCGATGCCGAAGGCGCCCACGGCTAGGGCGAGCAGGGCCAGTGGCATGAGGGGCCTTTCAGAGGAGCGGAGTGCAAAGAGGAGAACCGGACGGGCGGGGACGTGCCCGGGTTCGTGGGCGTGCGCTCCAGTGGTCTGGGGCGCAGGCGCGCACGGACGCGCCCGTGCACACCGGTGTGCACGGGCTCCATAAGTTCACCTGTGGAACAAAGTCTCGCAGGCCCAGTATTCCAGGAGGTTAAGACCCGGTTGCCGCGAGCTTGACCCTGGCGGCGATCGGGAGGTGGTCGCTGCCGGTCCTGGGCAGGGTCCACGAGGTCACCGGCTCGATGCCCTTGACCATGATCTGGTCGATCCGGGCCATCGGGAACGCCGCGGGCCAGCTGAACCCGAAGCCGCTGCCCGCCGCGCCCTGGGTGGAGCGCATCTGCGAGGTGACGGCGTTCAGCGCGCGGTCGTTCATCGTGCCGTTGAGGTCGCCGAGCAGGACGACCTTCCGCAGTGACTCGGTGGCGATCGCCTCGCCGAGCGCGTCGGCGCTCCGGTCGCGCTGGCGGGCGGTGAACCCCGCCTGCAGCTTCACCCGGACCGAGGGCAGATGGGCGACGTACACCGCGACCTCGCCGTTCGGCGTCGTCACCGTGGCGCGCATCGCACGCGTCCAGCCCAGTTTGATGTCGACGGGCTCGGCTCCGGACATCGGGTACTTGCTCCACAGGCCGACGGTGCCCTGCACGGAGTGGTACCTGTACGTCGGGGCGAGCGCCTTCTCGTACGTGGGAACCGCCGTGGCCTTCAGCTCCTCCAGGGCCACCACGTCGGCGCCGGACGCGGCCACGTCACGGGCGGTACCGGAAGGGTCCGGGTTCTCCGCGTTGACGTTGTGCGTGGCGACGGTCAGGTCGCCGCCGGCACCGGTCCGGTCGGTGAGCAGTCCGCCGAACAGGTTCAACCAGACGATCGCGGGCAGCACGACGGCGATCAGGGCGGTCGCGGACTTCCGTACGAGGCCGAGGACCAGCAGGACCGGGATGAGGATGCCGAGCCACGGCAGGAACGTCTCGGTGAGACTGCCGAGGTTGCCGATCGTGTTGGGGATCTGCGCGTGCAGCAGCATCACCAGGGCGAGGATCAGGGCGAGCGCGGCCAGGATCAGTCCACGGCGCCAGACGCCCCGGTCGCCGCGCCATGAACCCAGCGAGCGCCTGAGCCTGTCCAGCAGGCGCCGGAGCCGGGGACCCCGACGCTCGGGCCCCGAGCCGTCGCTGCCCGTCTCCGTCACGTACGCCTGCGCCATACCGTCGCCTCACAACCTGCCGTGCACACCGTCAGCCCCTCGGCTACGACCCTAGGGGATGATCGGCATCGATCTCGCCGTCCGGGGACGGCCGTACGGGCACGAGGACGAACAACTCGACGTCCTGAGTTCCGAATACGGGGCGGAGCGCGGCCTCTGTGACGAAACGCGCACATTCGGCGCATCGGCCGGGAGGATGAATACGAGGATGAATACGAGGATGAACGAGAGGACGAACTAGGGCCGGTCGGGACGCAGTCCCGCGAGTACCGTGTCGACGATCTGTTCGGCCAGGTCCTCGGGGAGTTCGGCGTCCGGGCGCATGACGGCGCGTACCAGCATGGGGCCGACGAAGAGGTCGTTGATGACCTCGATGTCCACGTCGTCGCGCAGCTCGCCGTCCCGCTGTCCACGGCGCAGGACCTCGAAGGTGGTCAGACGCCGCGGTTCGATGACGATCGCCTGGTACGCGGCCCAGATCTTGGGGCTGGACTTGATCTGGGCGTAGACGTTGTGCAGGAGCGCCGAGGAGCGGCTGGCCAGGCCCCGCTGGCGCAGCGGCTCCAGAAGGGCTATCAGGTCGTCGCGCATCGAGGTGCCGGGGAGTTCGGTGTCCGGGGGCTCGGTGGCGCGCATGACGTCGACGAAGAGTTCCTCCTTGCCGCTCCAACGGCGGTAGATGGTCGCCTTGCCGACGCCCGCGGTCCTGGCCAGGCGTTCGATGGAGATCTCCGCGAGGGGGACGCCGTCCTCCAGGAGTTTTATCGCGCCCTCGATGATGGAGCGCTCCACGGCCTCGCTGCGGGGACGCCCCCGGGGGGACCCCTCTTGCCTGGCTGGGCTGTCCGCGAGGCTCACGTGTCGCTCCTTTCCTTGGTGGTACTGGCGCAATTCTCCCTGCCGCGCCCCGTCAGTGCTCGGCGGCCACCAACTCCGTCTCCTCCTTGCCCTGTTGCGGGGTCGAACTGCGGCCCGGCAGGAACAGGGCCACGATCACGGCGCCGACCAGCGCGATGCTCGCACCGCACAGGGCGGTGACGTGCATGGCGTGCAGGAAGGCGTCGTTGGCCGGGGCGATGAGGGCGTCGCCCCGGGGGCCGAGCTTGGCGGCGACGCCGAGGGTGGCCTCGATGGACTCGCCCGCGGTGTGCCGCAGGCCGGCCGGCAGGAGGGTGAGCTTGTCCTCGATGCCGGTGCGGTAGGCCGAGGAGAGGACCGAGCCGAGGACCGCGATGCCGAGGGCGCCGCCGACCTGACGGAAGACGTTGCTCAGGGCGGAGGCGGAGCCGGCCTTCTCGCGCGGCAGGGCCTGCATGATGACGACGCTGGTCGGGGTCATGATGTGCGCCATGCCGGTGCCCATGAGGAAGAAGATGACCTCGAGGAGCCAGATCGGCGTGTCCGCGTCCAGGGTCGCGAAGGCGCCGAGCATCGCGGCGAGCAGCACCAGGCCCGCGGTGCATGTGGCGCGGTTGCCGAAGCGGTCGACGACGAGGCGGGCGCGCGGTGCGAAGAAGAGCTGGGCCGCGGCGAGCGGCAGCAGCAGCACACCGGTCTTCAGCGGCGAGTAGCCCCGCACGCTCTGGGTGTAGAAGACGGAGAAGAAGGTCACGCCCATCATCGCGAAGAAGACGAGCGCGATGGCGGCGATGGCGGCCGAGAAGACCTTGTTCTTGAAGTAGGTGATGTCGATGGACGGATGGTCGCTGCGCTTCTCGTAGATGACGAAGCAGGCGAGCACGGCGATTCCGGCGCCGATGGTCGCGAGGACCGCCGCGTCGGTGAAGGACGCGAGCTGGCCGCCCTTGATGATGCCGTAGACGAGCAGGACGAGCCCTATGACCGACAGGACGACGCCGACGAGGTCGATGCGGCCGGGGTTCGGGTCGCGGGAGTCCGGGACCAGCCAGAACATCAGGCCGAGCGCCAGCAGCACGATCGGCACGTTGATCAGGAAGACCGAGCCCCACCAGAAGTGGGCGAGGAGCACGCCGCCGGTGATCGGGCCGATGGCGATGGCGATGCCGACTCCGCCGGCCCAGATGCCGATGGCCTTGGGCTGCTCCTCGCGCTCGAAGACGTTCATGAGGACGGCGAGGGTCGCGGGCATGACGAAGGCGGCGCCGAAGCCCATCAGCGCGCGGAAGACGATGAGCTGGACGGGTGATCCGGCCTCCGCGGCCAGCGCGGAGCCGGTGCCGAAGACGGCAAGTCCGGCGAGCAGGACCTTCTTGCGGCCGAACCGGTCGCCGAAGAGGCCCGCGGTGAACAGCAGCCCCGCGAAGACGAGCGTGTAGGCGTTGATGGCCCACTCCAGCTCGCTCTGGGTGGCGCCGAGTCCGGTGGGCGCCGGCGTCGAGATCGTCTTGATCGCGACGTTGAGGATGGAGTTGTCCAGCACCACTATCAACAGGCTGAGCATGAGCACGCCGAGAATGGCCCAGCGGCGCCGATGAACCGCTTCGGGCACGCGCCGTTCGACGTGGGCTGCGGGAGTTGTCATGGGGCCGAGCCTAGCGATTTCCGATACGGGACCGTCTCGTATCGTAAATCCTTTACAGAGACCTTACGAAGAGATGGGCCTACGGTCCACCCGAAACGCACATCACGGGTGGACCGGAGACGTACATCGCTCGACCCGGTCTGGCCCCCGGTGGCACGAGGTGCCACCATGTAGGGGGTCCGGGGACGCCGTCAGGGCGCCTCGAGATGACAGAAGGAGCCGTTGCGATGACGCAGCTTTCGGCTGCCCCGAAGCAGCCCGTGGAGGGTGCGCGGGCGACCACCGACAGCAGCAAGGCGCTGTACGGAGGCAAGAGCACCCGCCGCATCACGGTCCGCGACATCACCACAGCCAAGGAGCGCGGCGAGAAGTGGCCGATGCTCACCGCCTACGACGCGATGACCGCGTCCGTCTTCGACGAGGCCGGCATCCCGGTCATGCTCGTCGGCGACTCGGCGGGCAACTGCCACCTGGGGTACGAGACGACCGTCCCCGTCACCCTCGACGAGATGACGATGCTGTCCGCCGCGGTCGTGCGCGGCACCAGCCGCGCCCTGATCGTCGGCGACCTGCCCTTCGGGTCGTACCAGGAGGGCCCCGTCCAGGCCCTGCGCTCCGCCACCCGCCTGGTCAAGGAGGCCGGGGTCGGCGCGGTGAAGCTGGAGGGCGGCGAACGCTCGCACCGCCAGATCGAGCTGCTCGTGGAGTCCGGCATCCCCGTGATGGCGCACATCGGCCTGACCCCGCAGTCCGTGAACTCCATGGGCTACCGCGTCCAGGGCCGCGGCGAGGAGGCCGCCCAGCAGCTGCTGCGCGACGCCAAGGCGGTCCAGGACGCGGGCGCGTTCGCGGTCGTCCTGGAGCTGGTCCCGGCGGAGCTCGCCGCCGAGGTCACGCGCACCCTGCACATCCCGACCGTCGGCATCGGCGCGGGTCCGGAGACCGACGCGCAGGTCCTGGTGTGGACCGACATGCTCGGCCTCACCGGCGGCAGGATGCCGAAGTTCGTGAAGAAGTACGCCGATCTGCGCGAGGTCATGGGCAACGCGGCGCGCGCGTTCGCGGACGACGTCGTCGGCGGAACGTTCCCTCTTGAGGAGCACTCGGTCCACTGAGCCACTGCGGCACCAAGACAGCCCGCCGATTTCCCCCGTCGGCGGGCTGTTGCCGTACGCGCGACGCCCACACCACGGTGATACGCACGAACGTCTGTCGGCGATATATCGGCGAGCGTACGGCGCTGTAGGCGAGCTGTAGGTGGTTTGTCGGTGGGCGCTGGCACCTTGATGGGCATGACGCGAATCGACAAGAACCCCGACAGCGGCGCCCGCAGCGCCGTCTCCGTGCGGGGGCTGGTCAAGCACTACGGCGAGACCAAGGCTCTGGACGGCGTGGACCTGGACGTCCGCGAGGGAACCGTCCTCGGGGTGCTCGGTCCCAACGGTGCCGGCAAGACCACCCTCGTCCGTATCCTGTCCACCCTCATCACCCCCGACGCCGGCCGGGCCACCGTCGCGGGCTACGACGTGCTCACGCAGCCCCGCCAGCTGCGCCGAGTGATAGGCCTGACCGGTCAGTACGCCTCGGTCGACGAGAAGCTCCCCGGCTGGGAGAACCTGTACATGATCGGGCGGCTGCTCGACCTGCCCCGCAAGGACGCCCGCCGGCGCGCCGACGAGCTCCTGGAGCGCTTCTCGCTCACCGAGGCGGCCAAGCGCCCGGCATCGACGTACTCCGGCGGTATGCGCCGCCGTCTCGACCTCGCCGCCTCCATGATCGGCCACCCGTCCGTCCTCTACCTGGACGAGCCGACCACCGGGCTCGACCCGCGCACCCGCAACGAGGTGTGGAAGGAGGTCAAGCGGATGGTCGCGGACGGCGCCACCGTGCTGCTCACCACCCAGTACATGGAGGAGGCCGAGCAGCTGGCCTCCGAGCTGACGGTCATCGACCGCGGCAAGGTCATCGCCAGCGGCCGGATCGACGAGCTGAAGGCCCGGGTCGGCGGCCGCACACTGCGCATCCGCCCGGTGGACCCGCTGGAGCTGCGCCCGCTTGCCTCCCTCTTCGACGAACTGGGGCTCACCGGTCTCGCCGCCTCGGTCGTGGACACCGAGACCGGCACCGTGCTGGTCCCGATCCTCAGCGACGAACAGCTCACCGCCGTGGTCGGCGCGGTCACCGCGCGCGGCATCACCATCGGCTCCATCTCCACCGAACTGCCCAGCCTGGACGAGGTGTTCCTGTCCCTCACCGGCCACAAGGCCAGTGCCCCGCAGGACGCCGCCCCCGCCCGCGCCTACGAGGAGGTCTCCGCATGAGTACCGCCGTTGTCGAAACCCCCCTCGCCGCGAAGGGCGACCCCCGCATCTCGCCCCGCGCGCACGCGCGCCACATCGGCGCCCTCGTCCGCCGCAACCTGCTGTGGATCCGCCAGGACCCGGAGTCGATGTTCGACGCCGTCCTGATGCCGGTCGTCTTCACCCTGCTGTTCGTGTACGTCTTCGGCGGCTCCATCGGGCAGTCGCTCGGCGGCGGGCAGGACAGGTACGTGCAGTACGTGGTGCCCGGTCTGATGGCCATGACGGCGATGAACATCGCCACGGCCGTCGGCACCGGCTTCAACGAGGACTTCCAGAAGGGGGTGATGGACCGCTTCCGCACCCTGCCGATCGGCCAGGGCTCCGTGCTCTTCGCCAAGATCGTGGTGGAGCTGATGCGGATGCTCGTCGCGACGACGATCCTCATGATCGTCGGCGTGCTGGTCGGCTTCGACATCACGAACTGGCCGGGCCTGTTCGCCTCCGTGGGGCTCTCCGTCCTCTTCGGCTCGTCCCTGATGTGGATCTTCCTGGTCCTCGGGGTGACGATGAAGAACGCGCAGTCCGTGCAGGCGATGGGCTTCCTGGTGCTGATGCCCCTGCAGTTCGGCTCGTCCATCTTCTCGCCGACCCGGACCATGCCCGGCTGGCTGCAGAACTTCACCGACTACAACCCGCTGTCCGCGCTCGCGGACACCACGCGCGGCCTGATGGTCGGCGGCCCGGTCACGCACAGCCTGTGGGTGACCCTCGCCTGGACGGCAGGGCTCACCTTGGTCATGGCGCCGATCGCGATCCACAAGTTCCGCACCAAGAGCTGACGTTCGCGCACAGGACCACGAGAACCCCGGTCCGCGTCACCCCCGGTCCGCGTCACACGAGGGCGGCGGCCTCCTCCAGGGAGAGCCCGCCGCCCTCGGCGTACGCGGCCTCGTACGTCGCGTCGTCCAGCACGGCCCGTACGTCGGCCTCCGCCCGTACGCGCACCTCGTCCTCCATCGGGCCCACGAAGTGCCCGGGCGGCAGCAGATGGTCGGCGGCTCCGAGCAGCACGGCCGCGTCGCGGACGCGGCGGCCGCCGTCCAGACCGGTGAGGGCGATGGCAGCGGTGGTCAGATGCGCGGAGGGCATGTGCGGGGCGATGATCTGCGACAACGGGTCGCCCGCCCGCGCCAGCGCCTGCCGCACCTTCTCCAGGGCGGACTCGTGCAGCCCCTCGAGCGCGTCCAGCCAGGCCTCGACACCCACCACGAACCCGTCGAAGACCACGAAGGTGACCGCTTCGAAGTTCTCGCGCAGGACCCGCATGTGTTCGCGTGCCTCGGCGACCCGGCCGCTGCGGGCCATCCACATCGCCAGGAACAGCCGGGAGGCGGGCATGGCCTCGTTGTAGGCGCCGTCGCCGCGCTCCAGGACCTGCAGCAGCAACCGCTCGCCGCGTTCGGTGTCGCCGGACTCGATGAGCACACCGCCGAGCCGGGTGCTCAGGACTGCCGTCTGGGCGTGCGCGCCGAGCCCTTCGGCGTGGGTCATGGCCTCCGTGTAGTCCGCGGCGGCGAGCGTGAACTCGCCCCGGCGCTCGTGGGCCTCACCGCGTGCGGACAGCGCCTCGGCGGCGCCCCAGGCGTCCCCGAGCCGGGTGAAGAGTTCCAGTGCCTCGTCGGCGTCCCGGGTCGCGTCGCCCGCCCAGGTGGCCCGGTTGGCGAGGATGTTGGCACGCATCTGGAGGGCGACGGCGAGTTCCCACTCGTAGCCGAGTTCGCGGCAGGTCTGGACGGTCGCGTCGATGACGGAGCGCATCCGCTCGATGTCGCCGGTCAGGATCACGGCGTAGAACCAGAGGTTGCCGGGGCTGCGGCAGGTCTGCGGCTGGCCCGGGCGGTAGGTCTCGCTGATGACGCCCAGTTTCCGCTTGGCCTGCGGGGTGTCCCAGGCCGCCATGTCCATGTCCATGCAGGAGAGATGGACGAGGTGGACACCGCGGCGGGCCTCTTCGAGGACCTCGGGGCGCATCGGCGGCGGGGTGTCGGTGCAGCTCTCCAGCAGCGGGGCGGCCGGCCGCGCGGGCTCGGCGAAGGGGTCCGGGCCGAGGGCCATGACCTCGCGGGACCAGTGGCGGGCCATCTGCCGCAGATCGCGCATCTGCCAGTACCAGGCCAGGGAGAGGACCAGGCAGAGCGCCTCCTGCTCGTCGCGGGCGGCGACGGCGTGCTGGAGGGCGGCGCGGATGTTCTCCGACTCGGTCTCCAGCCGTGCGATGGCGGCGCGCTGGCCCGGGCCGCGCAGCCGGCGGTCGGTGGTGCGGGCCAGTTCGCGGTAGTGCGTGAGGTGGGCGCGCTCGGCGGCGGGGCGCTGCCCCGACTCGTCGAGCCGCTCGCCCGCGTACTCGCCGACGGTCTCCAGGAGCCGGTAGCGCATCTCGCCGTCCCCCCAAGGGGCGGCCACGACGAGGGACTTGTCGACGAGCGAGCCGAGCGCTTCCAGGGCGGCCGGTCCGCAGACGGCCTCGGCGGCGGCGAGGTCGCAGCCGCCCGCGAAGACGGACAGCCGCCGCAGCACGTCCCGTTCGTCCTCGTCGAGGAGGTCCCAGGACCAGTCGACCACGGCGCGCAGGGTCTGCTGGCGCGGCAGGACGGTACGGCTGCCGGAGGTCAGCAGCCGGAACCGGTCGTCGAGCCGGTCGGCGATCTGACGCGGGGTGAGCATCCGCAGCCGGGCGGCGGCGAGTTCGATGGCGAGCGGCAGTCCGTCGAGGCGGCGGCAGATCTCGGCGGTGGCCGCGGGGTCGTCCTCGACCCGGAAACCCGGGCGGGCGGCGGCCCCCCTGTCGGCCAGCAGCCGCAGCGCGAACGGCTCCGGCAGCGGCTCCACGGGGCGCAGCAACTCCCCCGGTACGCCGAGGGGTTCGCGGCTGGTGGCCAGCACCGTCAGGCCCGGACACCGCTCCAGCAGCTCCTCGACGAGACGCGCGGCGGCGTCCACGACGTGCTCGCAGTTGTCGAGGACGATCAGCATGCGCCGCTTGGCGCAGTACTCGGCGAGCCGATGGAGGTCGTCGTGCCGGTCGGCGGCGGCCCGCATCTCCTCGGCACCGGCGCCGCGCAGCACGGTCTCGCGGGCTCCGACGGCGGTGAGCACGGCCTCGGGCACGGCGTTCGGGTCCTCGACCGGCGCGAGTTCGGCCAGCCACACCCCGTCCGGCGCGGTGTCCGCCACGGTCTCCGCCGCCTCCTGCGACAGCCGCGTCTTGCCGGCCCCACCGGGCCCGAGCAACGTCACGAGCCGAGCCGCCGCCAGATCCTCCCGGATCGTGTCGATGTCCGCCGCCCGCCCGACGAAGGAGGTCAGCCGGGCGCGGAGGTTGCCGGGGGGCGGGGATGCGGAGCGGCCATGTGCGGCCGGTGCGGCCCGGTCCTCGTTCAGGTCCGTGGAGCGGGGTCGCGGGCGCCGGGCGTGCGCCCTGCCGCCGTCGTCGGCCGGGCTGAGCAACTCCTCGTGCAGGGCGCGCAGTTCGGGGCCGGGGTCGGAGCCCAGGCGGTCGGCCAGCAGCTCCCGTACGGACTCGTAGGCGGCGAGGGCCTCGGCGGGGCGGCCGGCGTCGCGCAGGGCGCGCAGACGCAGGACGTGCAGGGGCTCGTCCAGGGGGTGGAGGTCGCACAGGGCGGTGAGCTCGGGCAGGGACTGTTCGGCGTGGCCGAGGGCGAGGGCCGCCGCGAACCGGGCGCGCCGTACGTCGAGGCGGCGGGTCTCCCAGCGGGCCGACTCGGCGGCCCGGTCCGGGAGGTCCGCGAGGGCCGGCCCGCGCCACAGGGCGAGGGCGTCGTCGAGGGCCTCGGCCGCCTTCGTGGAGTCGCCGTCGGCGAGCGCGCGGACGCCCTCCCCCGCGAGCCGCTCGAAACGGTGCAGGTCGATGTCGTCGGCGCCCGCGGCCAGCCGGTAGCCGCCGTCCCCCGAGTCCACCGCCTGCGGCCCGAGCGCCCTGCGCAGCCGTCCCACCAGGGCCTGGAGCGCGCCCGGCGCGTCGGCGGGCGGATCGCCGTCCCACACCTCGTCCACCAGGACGGCCGCGGGCACGGTCCGTCCGGGCCGCAGCGCGAGCACGGTCAGGAGGGCGCGCAGCCGCGCCCCGCCGAGCACGACGGGCGTGCCGTCGGGGCGGAGTGCCTGGGTGGTGCCAAGGATCCGGTAGCGCACGGGGTCCATTGTCTCCGGTGGTGTGACTGTCTCAGGCCCCCACCCTCTCCGGAACCAATGACCGATCGCGAGACGTTTTCCCTGCGAGCCCGGTACGGTCGGGCAGGCCCAGCACCATGCGTACCAGTCAGAGGAGCCCCATGACCACCGCCGCTTCCCGTCGCAGCAGCGACCGGAGGATCAGCCCCGTCTTCGTCGGGATCGTGGCCGTGATGGCGGTGACCGGGTGGGCGACATGGACCGGGTTCGCCGAGCAGCCCGGTGTGGCCGTGTTCCTCTTCGTGACGGCCGCCTGGATCGTCTCCCTGTGCCTGCACGAGTACGCGCACGCGCGCACCGCCCTGCACAGCGGCGACATCTCGATCGGCGCGAAGGGCTATCTGACGCTCAACCCGCTGAAGTACACGCATGCGCTGCTGAGCATCGTGCTGCCGGTGATCTTCGTGATCATGGGCGGGATCGGTCTGCCGGGCGGGGCGGTCTTCATCGAGCGGAACAGGATCCAGGGCCGCTGGAAGCACAGTCTGATCTCGGCGGCGGGTCCGCTGACGAACGTGCTGTTCGCCGTCGTGTGCACGGCGCCGTTCTGGCTGCACGCCCTGGACGGCGTGCCGCGGGACTTCCAGTTCGCGCTGGCGTTCCTCGCGCTGCTCCAGGTCACGGCCGCGCTCCTGAACTTCCTGCCGGTCCCGGGCCTGGACGGCTACGGCGTGATCGAGCCCTGGCTGTCGTACAACGTCAAGCGCCAGGTGGAGCCGTTCGCCCCGTTCGGCCTGCTGTTCGTGTTCGCGGTGCTGTGGATCCCGTCGGTGAACACGGCTTTCTTCGACGTGATCCACTCGCTCCTGAACAGCCTGGGGATCAACGAGATCCAGACGTACTGCGGCCAGGAGTTCTACCGCTTCTGGCAGGGCACGAACGAGTTCTGCTCGGTCAGCTGACGGACCTGCCGCGCCGCGCGTAGTACCACGTCATGTTGGACGACAGTCCGGCCAGCAGCACCCACACGATCCCCAGCCAGCTGCCCTGGACGAAAGAGACGACGGCCGCGGCGACGGACAGGACGCAGACGGCGAGGGCGTAGAGGGCGAGTCGCCGGGTCGGGTCGGGTGGGGGCGAGAGGGGCATGGGGGTCGGCTCCTGTCGGGACTGTTCTGACGAGGTCGTACGAGGTCGTACGCGATCTACCAGGTCGTACGAGGTCTACGAGGTCGTACGGCGTCCAGTGTCCCCCATGCCCGTACGACCGCTATACGTCCGTCACCCGGAGGCCGGCGTGGGCCTTGTAGCGGCGGTTCACGGAGATCAGGTTCGCCACCAGTGCCTCGACCTGGTGGGCGTTGCGCAACCGGCCGGAGAAGACACCGCGCATGCCGGGGATGCGGCCCGCCAGCGCCTGCACGATCTCGACGTCCGCGCGCTCCTCACCGAGGACCATCACGTCGGTGTCGATCTCTTCGACCTCCGGGTCCTGGAGGAGGACGGCCGACAGGTGGTGGAAGGCGGCCGCGACCCGGGAGTCCGGCAGCAGGGCGGCGGCCTGCTCGGCGGCGCTGCCCTCCTCCGGCTTCAGGGCGTAGGCGCCCTTCTTGTCGAAGCCGAGCGGATTGACACAGTCGACGACGAGCTTGCCGGCCAGCTCCTCGCGCAGCGATTCCAGAGTCTTGCCGTGCCCCTCCCACGGCACGGCGACGATCACGATGTCGCTGCGCCGCGCGCACTCGGCGTTGTCCGCGCCCTCGACACCGTGGCCCAGCTCCTCGGCGGCGGTCTGCGCGCGTTCCGCGGCACGCGAGCCGATGATCACCTTCTGGCCGGCCCTGGCGAGCCGGTAGGCCAGGCCCTTGCCCTGGGGGCCGGTGCCGCCGAGGACGCCGACGACGAGCCCGGACACGTCGGGAAGGTCCCAGGGGTCCTTCGCGGGGGCCTTCTGTGCACTGTCAGTAGAGGTCATGCGCCGACTTTACGTGCCGCGGTTCCCGCCTCGGGGGCTGCGGGGGCTCAGGTGAGGGCCGTCACGGGGATCCGGCGGAAGGTGATCGTCTCGTACGGCCCGAAGTCGCCCGTCTCGTAGAGGAGCCCCACCGTCGCCCCGTCGACGCGGACGAGGTCGGAGTAGGCGGCGGGCAGTCCGTCGACCGTGTACGCGGGCCGCCAGGTGGTGCCGCCGTCGGCGGAGACCCGGACGGTCATGAGGGCGCGGGCGGCGGGGTCGGCGGGCCCCGAGTACAGCAGCAGGTCCGGGTCGCGGAGCTGGAGCAGGCTGCCCTGGACGACGGGGGTGACCAGGCCCGCCTGCGGCCGGAAGGGTTTGACCAGGGTCCTGCCGCCGTCCGCGGAGTGGGCGTCAGCACGGTTGCCGGGGGACGGGGAGTCGTTGCGGGTGTTGAAGTAGACGCGCCCGTCGGGGAGTTCGGCGGCGGTCGTCTCATTGGCGTTGACGTATCCGTCGGTGTTCTCGTCGACGTACCCGAGGGACCAGGTCTCGCCGCGGTCGTCGCTGAGCAGGCAGTGGCCGCTGTTGTACTTCGCCTCGGTGCCGGTGTCCGTACCGGTGGGCGGCAGGGTGTGGTTGCCGGGGACGACGACCCGGCCGGTGCCGAGCTGGACGGCGTGCCCGGGCGTGGTCGCGTACCACCGCCAGCCCGCCTTCTTCACCTGCCCGGTGATCTCCTTAGGGGCGGACCAGGTGACACCGGCGTCGTCGCTGTGCTGCACCCAGACGCGGCGCCCGTCGGCGGGCTTCACCCTGCCGCGCAGGATGGCGTCCTCGGTCGCGCCGGCGGCGGCGCGGACGTGCACGAGCAGGATCCTGCCGGTGTCGAGGACGACGGGGGCGGGGTTGCCCGCGAGGTCGTTCCCGTTCCGGGCGACGGCCTGGAGCGGGCCCCAGGTGCGGCCGCCGTCCGTCGACCGCTTCAGGACGATGTCGATGTGGCCGTGGTCGGCGGCGGAGTCGACCCGGCCCTCGCAGAAGGCGAGCAGGGTGGGGGCGGGGGGCGTGGTGACGGGTGTGGTGGGTGTACGGGTGGTGACGACAGCGGGGATGCGGAAGCTCGCGTAGCCTTCGCGGCCCGCGTGGAAGGGGGTGCTGGTGACCGCGGTTGTTGCCGTGGTGGTTCCGGTTGTCTCCGTCATGCGCCGGGATCTGCCCCACTTGGGCGAATTCATGGTGAACTCCGCCTGATCAGTTGCCGATTGCGGCAGGATGCGTGCGCATGGATGCCGTACGGGTCGCGTTGCTGCGCGAAGTCCTCGCCGGGACCGAGTGGTTGGGTGCCACGCGCCGGTTCGCGGAGGGCCTGCGAGGGTCCGTGGTGTCGTACGGGGGCGGGCTGCTCCTCGTGGGCACGGCGGAGTACGAGCCGTGGCACCTGGCCGCGCATCTGGTGGACGAGGCGGCCTGGTCGGGGACGCCGGAGCTGTCGCCGACGCTGGTGCGGCACGGGGCACGGGCCTCGGACCCGGCCCATCTCGCCGTGGGCCTCGGCCGTATCGAGGCGGCGCGGCGCGGCGAGACGTTGCTCGTGGTGTCGCCCGCCGCACCCGGGGCGCCGCTCCTGGAGCGGGTCCACGACGCGCGGCGGGCCGGGGCGACCGTACTCGCGCTCGACGCCGGTGACCGGGAGCTGGGGGCGATGGCGCACGAGTCGCTGACCGTGCCGCCGGAACAGGAGCTCGACCTCGACACCGTGCAGCACCTCGTCAGCGCGGCGGCCGGGGAGAACTCCCTGCCCTCACCGCGGGGGCGGCGCCGGTTCCGCGACCGGCTCTCCCGCCTCGCGGACCAGCTGACGGCTCCGCCGGCGGCGCGGTGGTAGACCGCGGCGGGCGATGACCTGACGGGAAGGACGAGGGCGGCCGACGAGCCGGCGGGGTGGCGGGCGGCGGCAGGGCACAGCGGGCGGAGGGGCGGCAGGGCAGCGGGGCGGCTGGGCGGCTGAAAAGCAGTTGCCGCCGTGGTGGGCGGCCGCTCAGCATGAGCCGTCGTGACCGACGACGCCCCCGTATCCCCCGCCGCGCTGCCGGCGGCGCACGCCGAACCCGCCGCCAATGCCGGCGCCGATGCCGGTGCGCGACTGCGGTCGCTGTTGCCCGATCTCGCGCCCTGGCGGGCGTCGGCCGACTTCCGGCGGCTGTGGCTGGCCGGGCTGATCACCAACTTCGGAAGCTTCCTGACCTTCGTCGCGCTGCCGGTGCAGATGAAGGTGCTGACCGGGTCGGCGGTGGCCGTGGGGGCGATCGGGGCCGTGGAACTCGTACCGCTGATCGTGTTCGGGCTGTACGGCGGGGCGCTCGCCGACGCCCTCGACAAACGGAAGCTGATCCTCTACACCGAGGCCGGGCAGGGGCTGCTGTGCGGCGGACTGCTCGTCAACGCGCTGATGCCGCGTCCGGCGGTGTGGCCGCTGTACGTGGTCGCCGCGCTGTCCTCCGCGCTCGGGTCGGTGCAGCGGCCCGCGCTCGACTCGCTCGTCCCCCGGATCGTGGCGCACGAGCACCTGCCCGCCGCGGCCTCCCTCAACTCCCTGCGCTGGTCGGTCGGCGGGGTCGCGGGGCCGGCGCTCGCGGGCGTCGTGGTGGCGTACGCCGGGCTCGGCTGGGCGTACGCCGTGGACCTGGTGACCTTCGTGGTGTCGGTCGTACTGATCGTCGGACTCGCCGCGTCACCGGCCGCGCACGAGGCCGCGAAGCCGTCGCTCGCCTCCATCGCCCAGGGCGCGCGGTACGCGTGGAACCGCAAGGAGCTCCTCGGCACGTACGTGATCGACCTCGCCGCGATGTTCTTCGCGATGCCGCTCGCGGTGCTGCCGTTCCTCGCCGACGAGCTCCACGCCGCGTGGTCGCTCGGGCTGATGTACGCCGCGCTGCCCGCCGGGGCGATGCTGGTGACGCTGACCAGCGGGTGGACCTCGCGTGTGCACCGGCACGGGCGGATGGTGGCGTTCGCGGCGGCGTGCTGGGGGCTTGCGATGGTGGGGGCGGGGGCCGTGCACGACGTGTGGCTGGTGCTGCTGTTCCTGGTCCTCGGCGGCTGTTGCGACATGGTGAGCGGGATCTTCCGGGGCGCGATGTGGGACCAGACGATTCCGGACGAGCTACGGGGGCGACTCGCCGGGATCGAGCTGCTCTCGTACTCCGTCGGGCCCCAGCTGGGGCAGGTACGGGCGGGCGGGACGGCGGCCTGGACGGGGGTGCGGGCGTCGATCTGGGCCGGGGGTGTGGTCTGCGTGGGAGCGGTGGGGGTGTTGGCGTGGTGCCTGCCGCAGCTGATGAGGTACGACGTACGGACGAATGAGCACGCGGTACGGATGCGCTCCGCCCGGGGCCAGGCTGCACTTTCCCACCCGCACCACCCGTGACGGTCGCCCGGGTGGTGCGGGTCGCCCGCGGGAGCCGGCCACCCTCGGCACCCGCGGGTCCACGCGCCGCCCTGGCACAACGCCCTCATGCCGCCCGGCGGCCCGGTGGCGTCTCGCCGGCCAGTGGCTCGGGGCGCGTCAGTCGTCTTCTGGGGTCGGGCCCGTCGCGTCGTGCCACTTGGGGTCCGTTTCCCACTCGAGGTTGCGCTCCTGGGCGGTCTCCATCGCGTGTTCGGCCTCCTCACGGCTGGTGTACGGGCCGAAGCGGTCCTTCGCGGGGCACTCGGGGCCCTCCTCCACCTTCTGGTGGACGAGGCAGTAGTACCACTCGCCCGGCTTCCCTACGGTCCGCTTCTTGAAGAGGGCCATGACCTGCTCCTTTCGCCACGGACATAGTGCCCCCATGCCCGCTGGTTAGACTCGCTGGCATGTCTGGCCAGTCGCTGCTCGTACCAGGAGAGCTCTCTCCCACCCGTCCCGTTCCGGGAAACATCAGGCGCCCCGAGTACGTGGGCAAGCCCGCCCCCACGCCGTACACCGGTCCGGAGGTGCAGACCCCCGAGACCATCGAGGCGATGCGGATCGCCGGGCGGATCGCCGCGCAGGCGATGGCCGAGGCGGCGAAGCTCATCGCACCGGGTGTGACGACGGACGAGCTGGACCGGGTCGCGCACGCGTACATGTGCGACCACGGCGCCTATCCGTCCACCCTCGGTTACCGCGGTTTCCCCAAGTCCCTGTGCACCTCGGTCAACGAGGTCATCTGCCACGGCATCCCCGACTCCACGGTGCTGCGGGACGGCGACATCATCAACCTCGACGTGACGGCGTACATCGGTGGTGTCCACGGCGACAACAACGCGACGTACCTGGTCGGGGACGTGGACGACGAGTCGAGGCTGCTCGTCGAGCGGACCCGTGAATCCCTCGACCGCGCGATCAAGGCGGTCAAGCCGGGTCGCCAGATCAACGTCATCGGCCGTGTGATCGAGTCGTACGCCAAGCGGTTCGGATACGGGGTCGTGCGGGACTTCACGGGGCACGGGATCAACTCCTCGTTCCACTCAGGACTGATCATCCCGCACTACGACAGCCCGCACGCGACGACCGTCATCCAGCCCGGGATGACCTTCACGATCGAGCCGATGCTCACGCTCGGTACGCACGACTACGACATGTGGGACGACGGGTGGACCGTCGTGACGAAGGACCGCAGGCGGACGGCGCAGTTCGAGCACACGCTGGTCGTCACGGAGAGCGGTACGGAGATCCTCACGCTGCCGTAGCCGCGTGCTCATAGCCCGTAGCCCGTGGTTCGTCGCTCGTCGCACCTCGCCCGCCCTGATCACAGGGCGGGCTTTCTTTGTCGCCCGGCGGGGTACGTTTTTACCGACAGGATGTCGGGAACCTCTCCAGAAGCTATTGACTTAGGTAAGCCTAACCATACAAGATTCCGACTGGTTCTCGTCCTCTTCGGCACCGGAGGTCCCATGAATACGGCGTTCTCGACGCTGATCCGCACCGCGTCGCACGAGCAGCACATGGAGGCTGAGACCTCGACGTTCATGAGCGACCTGCTCGGCGGCAGGCTCGGCGTCGAGGCGTACGGGCGCTACACCGAGCAGTTGTGGTTCGTGTACGAGGCGCTGGAGGCGGACGCCGAGCGGTTGGCGTCCGATCCGGTGGCCGGGCCGTTCATCCGGCCGGAGTTGCTGCGTCGCGGTGCGCTGGAGCGTGACCTCACGCATCTGCGGGGTGCGGACTGGCGGGCGACGCTCACCGCGCTGCCCGCCACCGAGGCGTACGCGGCGCGGGTCGCCGAGTGCGCGCGCGAGTGGCCCGGAGGGTACGTAGCCCACCACTACACCCGCTACCTCGGCGACCTCTCCGGCGGTCAGATCATCCGGGGCAAGGCGGAACAGACCTGGGGCTTCGCTCGGAAGGGTGACGGTGTCCGCTTCTACGTCTTCGAGGACATCGGTAATCCGGCCGCGTTCAAGCGGGGGTATCGCGAGTTGCTGGACGGGGTGCGGGCGGACGAGTTGGAGCGGCAGCGGATCGTCGCCGAGTGCAGGCGGGCGTTCGCCCTCAACACGGCGGTCTTCCACGCCCTGGGCGAGGAGTTCCCCCTCACCGCCTGACCCGGCACCCGACGACTTCCTCCGCCCCGTCCCTGGGGGCTACGCCCCTTGAGGGGCGCGGGGAACCGCGCGGCCCGCCCCCGCCGGGCCCGCAGGCGACAACCGCACCTCGGGGGCGTTCAGGTTCGGAGCAGTCGTACGCGGCCTCCCACCTCCACCCACCCACCAGGCTGCGGCGCGGTGAGGATCTGGGAGCCGGCGCCCTGGACGATGTTCAGGGCGCGGCCCAGCCGGTCGGTGAGCAGCAGCGCCGCCGCCCCCGTCGCCTCGTCCTCCACGATGCCGTCGTCCCGTCCGGGAAAGCCTCGGGCCCGCACGCGCCCGGCCAACTCGTCCTCCCAGGCCCAGGCGTACACCCACTCCCCCGGCTCCGGCACGGCCAGCGCGTCGACCTCGTCGGCGGACCCGTACTGCCGCAACGTACGCCCCGGTGCCCACTCCGCCCGCGCCTCGATCCAGCTGAACTCCCCGTCCAGCCGCACCCCCACGACCCCGGCGGGCGTGACCAGTTCGGGAATGTCGAGCAACCACCCCACCCCGACACAGGGATGCCCGGCGAACGGCAGCCGCAGGGTCGGGGTGTAGATGTCGACGACCCCGCGCTCGGGGTCGTCGACGAACACGGTCTCGCTGAACCCGAGCTTCGCGGCGAACGCCTGCCGCTCCTCCGGGTCCGGCATCACGGAGCCCTCGCGCACCACACCGAGCTCGTTGCCGTGTTCACCACCGGGCCCGCAGAAGACGCGCAGTACGTCGAAATCAGTCACTCGAGCATTCAAACATCACCCGTTCCACGCCGTGCGCCGCCTGCGTACCGCGACCACCACACCCGCGCCCGCCGCGACCGTCAGCGGGACGTCGTTCTGTGTGGTGCCGTTGCTGGTCACGTCCGCGGTGATGATCTCGGCCGCGCCCGAGCTTCACCACGTGGGTGGTGGAGTCATAGCTGCCGGCGCCGCCGGTGAAGGTGCCCACATAGGCGCGGTACGACTGCTTGATGCCCCAGGTCAACTCATAGTCCTTGAGGGGGGCTTCGGCCGCCGATGTGCGCGCCGCCGAGGGGGTGGTACGGGTCCATGGTCGCCCCGCCCCGGAGTGGTCGGCGCCCGAACTCGCCCTGCGCCGGGCCGTGCTCCCCCAGTCGGCCACGCTCTCCTTCCCGTTCGCGGTCGAGGCGGTCGTACGGATGGGCCGGGCGCCCCGGGCGGGCACGAGCCGGGAGGACGACGACGTGGCCGTCGCCGAGGCCATGGCGGCCACGGAGGTCGACGAGTTCGCGCCACGCCCCTTCTCCGCGCTCAGCGGGTGTGCCGGGCAAGGGCGCGAGGTTTTCACGGGCGTGTTGCTGAGCGAGGTCTACCGCCAGCCCGTCGAAGTGGTCCCGCACCCCCGGACGGGTGCCGTCCTGGTGACTCCGGAACGGGGCGCCGTGACCGCCGAACGAGACACTTGACCATCACTTGACCTTTCCATGGGGTTCAGTTTGAGCCACCGTGATCAGGCCGTGTCCGTGCGTCAACCGTGAGAGCTGAATCACCGTCGGAGTGGGTAAGAGTGAGGTAAGCCTCAGGTAAGTTAGGGCAGCCTCACCATGCCAGCGGCGATCTTCCGCCTGGCCTGTCCGTCGTTCTCTTGGAGCCTGAATGCGAGCCGTCCGACTCTCAGTTGTCACCGCCGCCGCGACCGCGGCCGCTCTGGCCGCCGTCACGGGCTGCACCGAGAAGAGCGACGCCGGGTCCGGCGACGCGATTCAGGTGACCGCCGCCGACTCCAAGTGCGAGACCTCCTCGAAGTCCGTCCCGGCCGGCCAGGTCACCCTGAACATCGAGAACAAGGGCTCGAAGGCCACCGAGGTCGAGATCCTCTTCCCGGACGACCGGATCGTCTCCGAGAAGGAGAACATCGGCCCGGGCACCAAGTACACGCTGACCGCCGAGGTCAAGGCCGGTTCGTACGAGATAGCCTGCCGCCCCGGCATGAAGGGCCTCGGCGTCCGCCAGAAGCTCGCCGTGACCGGTGGCACGGTCGCCAAGCGCGACCCGCGCCTCGACAAGGCCGTCGCCGCCTACCGCGAGTACGCGCAGGAGCAGGCCGACGCGACGATCCCGAAGGTGGAGACGTTCGCCGACGCCATCAAGGCCGGCGACATCGAGGCCGCCAAGCAGGCCTACGCCCCCTCCCGCTTCGGCTGGGAGAGCACCGAGCCGATCGCCGAGTCCTTCGGGGACATCGACCCCAAGACCGACACCCGCGTCAACGACCTGGAGAAGGGCCAGAAGTGGACCGGCTGGCACGCGCTGGAGAAGGCCCTCTGGCAGGACAAGAAGATCGGCGCCGAGCAGAAGACCCTCGCCGATGAGCTGGTCACCGACCTGAAGGGCTGGCAGAAGCGGGTCGGCAAGGCCGAGATCACCCCGACCTCCATGGCCAACGGCGCCAAGGAACTGCTCGACGAGGTCGCCACCGGCAAGGTCACCGGCGAGGAGGACCGCTACTCGCACACCGACCTCAGCGACTTCAAGGGCAACGTCGAGGGCGCGCAGAAGTCGTACGAGCTGCTCAAGCCGGTCGCACAGCAGAACGACAAGACGCTGACCACCGAGCTCGACAAGCAGTTCTCGGCGCTGAACACGCTGCTGGACAAGTACCGCACGGACGATCCGCAGGAGAAGGCACAGAACGGTTTCGTGTCGTACGACAAGGTCACCAAGGACCAGCGCAAGGAGCTCTCGGACGCGGTCAACGCGCTCGCCGAGCCGCTGTCCAAGCTCGCCGCGGCTGTTGTGAAGTAGACGGGGCGCGTCATGACGAACGACACCACACAGGCAGCGGGCGAACCTTCGCCCTCCCGGCGTTCGCTGATCGGCTGGGGCGGTGCCGGGCTCGCGCTCGGGGCCGCCGCGGCCGGCGGCGCGGTGGCGATGACCCGTACTGGCAACGACGTGGACCCGGCGGGTGCCGAGACCGGCGCCGCGGTCGCCTTCCACGGCGCGCACCAGGCGGGCATCGCGACGCCGGTGCAGGACCGGCTGCACTTCGCCTCGTTCGACGTGAAGACGGACGACCGCGCCGAGTTCGTCCAGATGCTGAAGGACTGGACGGCCGCCGCGCGTCGGATGACCGCGGGGCACGCGGTCGGTGAGGGCGCGTACGGCGGACTGGCCGAGGCACCGCCGGACGACACCGGTGAGGCCCTGGGCCTCAAGCCGTCCCGGCTGACCCTGACCATCGGTTTCGGGCCCTCGCTGTTCGAGAAGTACGGCGAGAAGTTCGGGCTGACGGGGCAGCGGCCGGAGGCCCTCGTCGACCTGCCGCCGTTCCCCGGTGACAACCTGGAGAAGACGCGCAGCGACGGCGACCTGTGCGTCCAGGCCTGCGCGGACGACCCGCAGGTCGCGGTGCACGCGATCCGCAACCTGGCCCGGATCGGCTTCGGCAAGGTCGCCATCCGCTGGTCGCAGCTCGGCTTCGGCAAGACCTCCTCCACGACCCCCGACGCCCAGACCCCCCGCAACCTCATGGGGTTCAAGGACGGCACCCGCAACATCGCGGGCACCGAGCCGGACCGGCTGAAGAAGTTCGTGTGGGTGGGCGAGGGCGAGGGTCCCGCCTGGATGACCGGCGGCTCGTACCTCGTGGCGCGCCGCATCCGGATGAACATCGAGACCTGGGACCGGACCTCGCTGCAGGAGCAGGAGGACGTCTTCGGCCGGGACAAGGGCGAGGGCGCGCCGGTCGGCAAGGCCAAGGAGCGCGACGAGCCGTTCCTGAAGGCGATGAAGCCCGACGCGCACGTACGGCTCGCGCATCCCGACTCCAACGACGGGGTCACCCTGCTGCGCCGCGGCTACTCCTTCACGGACGGCACGGACGGCCTAGGCAGGCTGGAGGCCGGGCTGTTCTTCCTCGCCTACCAGCGTGACGTGCGCAAGGGGTTCATCCCCGTGCAGCGCAGTCTCGCGCGCTCCGACGCGCTCAACGAGTACATCCAGCACGTGAGTTCGGCGGTCTTCGCCGTCCCGCCCGGCGTCCTCGACAAGGACGACTGGTGGGGGCGCGCGCTGTTCTCCAAGGAGGCGTAGCCCGTGTTCGGCAACTATCTGATCGGCCTGCGCGAGGGGCTGGAAGCCAGCCTCGTCGTCTGCATCCTCATCGCCTACCTGGTGAAGACCGGTCGCAAGGACGCCCTGAAGCCCATCTGGATGGGCATCGGCGTCGCGATCGCGCTCGCGCTCGGCTTCGGCTGCGCGCTCGAGTTCGGCTCCCAGGAGCTGACGTTCGAGGCGCAGGAGGCGCTCGGCGGTTCGCTGTCGATCGTCGCGGTCGGCCTGGTGACGTGGATGGTCTTCTGGATGCGGCGCACCGCCCGGCATCTGAAGTCCGAACTGCACGGCAGGCTGGACGCGGCGCTGGCGATGGGCACGGGCGCGCTGGTCGCGACCGCGTTCCTGGCCGTCGGCCGGGAGGGTCTGGAGACGGCGCTGTTCGTGTGGGCGTCGGTGCACGCGGCGAGCGACGGCACCCCGCGCCCGCTGATCGGTGTCGCCCTGGGCCTGGCCACCGCGGTCTTCCTCGGCTGGCTCTTCTACCGGGGCGCCCTGAAGATCAACCTCGCGAAGTTCTTCACCTGGACCGGCGGCATGCTGGTCGTGGTCGCGGCGGGTGTGCTCGCGTACGGCGTCCACGACCTGCAGGAGGCCGACTGGATCCCGGGGCTGCGGAATCTCGCCTTCGACATCAGTGGCACGATCCCGCCGGACAGCTGGTACGGCACGCTCCTCAAGGGCGTGTTGAACTTCCAGCCCGACCCGACGGTCCTTCAGGTCACGGTGTGGGCGCTGTACCTGGTCCCGACACTCGCGATCTTCCTCGCCCCGGTAGGGTTCGCCTCCGGGAAGGGGAAGGTGAAGGTACCTGATGAGCAGGGATCGCGCGGGTCGCAGCCCACGAAGGCTTCGTAGTCTCAACCGGTTCGCCCTGACAGCGGGGGCGGTGACCGTTCTGTCCTTGACGGCGAGCGGCTGCGTGGTGGTGCACGGGGAGCGGGAGGTCGTACCGACGGCGACCCGGACCGAGGCCGCCCGTGCGCTCAAGGACTTCACCGCCGCCTACAACAAGGCGGACAAGGCGAACGACAGCTCCCTGGACGCGGACCGCGTCACCGGCGCCCTGGGCGCCATCGACGGGGCGAAGCTGACGGCCGGGCGGAAGAACAATCCGGGCGGCAACCCGTCCTATTCGCCGCTGTCGCTGACCGACGCGAAGTTCTCGATACCGGCGAAGGCGGGCTGGCCGCGCTGGTTCGTGGCCGACGCCGCGGCCAACAAGGGCGTGGCGGGCTACCGTTGGCTGCTCGTCTTCACCCGGGGCGGCGCGAACGACGTGTGGCAGGCCTCGTATCTGACCGTCCTCGCCGCCACTGACGTACCGAAGTTCCAGCAGGACAAGGACGGTTGGGCGCAGCCCGTCACCGGGGACGACACGGCTCTCGCCGTCGCGCCGAACAAACTGAGCCAGTCGTACACCACGTATCTGAAGAGCGGCGGCGACACCTTCGCACCGGGCCTCCACACCTCGCAGTGGCGGACCCAGCGCGCCAAGAACGCCACCAAGCCCGGTCTCGCCCGGCAGTACATCGACGCGCCGCTGTCCTCGGGCGACTACACCCCGGTGGGGCTGCGCACCGCGGACGGCGGCGCGCTGGTCTTCTTCGCCACCCGCCGCTACGAGAAGCAGACCGCCGCGCAGGGCACCGAGATCCCGGCCCCCAGTGCGGACGTCAAGGCCCTGACCACCGGGGACATCAAGCAGTCCCTCACCCTGGAGTTCGTCTCCAACCAGGCGGTCCTGGACCCCGGGAAGAGCGCGCAGAAGCAACAGGTGGCGGTGCTGGGGCGGATCGAGGGGCTGACGGCGGCGAAGGGCGGATAGTTGGGGCTCGGCCGGTTCCGGTGGGCTAGTTGCGATGGGGCCAGGCTGCCAGATGGTCGTCCGACTCGTTCTCGCCCACGTAACGGGCACAGGCGTCCGTCAGCGCCTCGAGCAGGCTCAGGGGGTCGGGGAGGGGGTGTTCCGGGCCCCGTACCCAGTCGACCGTCAGGCCACCGGGGAGCTGGGCCGGCGGCACGAGGACGTACGAGCCTCGGCAGTGCCAGCGCAGACCGGGGTGCTCTTCCGTCGTCTCGGGGTGCGAGTCCAGCTCGCACGGCCACCACTCGTCCTCGTCCTCGGGCGTACCGCGGGTGAGTGTGAAGAAGAACATGCGGCCGTCGCCGCTCTGCGCGACGGGCCCCACCTCCACACCGGAGGCGAGCAGCCGCTCAAGGGCCTCGCGGCCGGCGTCCACGGGCACGTCGAGGACGTCGTGCACCATGCCGGTCGCGGTGATGAAGTTGGCCTGCGGCTGATGCCGGACCCACCGCTCGATCTGGGCGCGGTCGGTCGTGGACTGGGTCTGCCAGGCGAAGGAGACGGGGTGGCGCGCGGGGGTGGGGCAGCCGACGCGGTCACAGGAACAGCGGTAGCCGGAGGGGTACGCGGCCTGCGCGAGCGGCAGCCCCGCGGCGGCAGCGGCGATCAGCAGGGCCTCGCGCCCGCCGTCGGCAGCGATCTCTGTCGCACCCTTCGGACGGCGACCACGCAGCCACTGGGAGATCCTGCCCTGCGCGCCGGAGCGGCGGCCGAACTCTGCGCTCATCAATCCCCTCGCCAAGCAGTTGTGCCGACAGCGGTCGTGTCGCGGCGTCCATGTCCATCACGTTCACGTTCACGTGATTCACGTTCACGTCGATCTCATCGTGCCGACGAACGCCTTCAACAACCTCTATGGTCCCACCCTCCCGCGCCCCGAATGGACAGAGCCCCCCATCCGGGGCGCTTTGGCATGATTCATCCCCGTGGAGCGAGGCCGTACAGCGCGTAGTCGACGAGGGTGTCCGTATACGCGTACGAGATGGGGCCGGTGTGCTGGAGCCAGCGTTGCGCGAGCGGGGAGACGAAGAGTTCCAGGGCGATGCGGGGGTCGATGTCCGGGCGCAGGTCGCCCTTGTCCTGGGCGGACCGCAGCCGCTTCACGTAGAGCTGGAGCTGGGGTTCTAGGAGCTTGGTCACGAACTCGACGCCGAGTGCCTCGTTCACGACGCCCTCCGCGGCCAGGGCGCGCGAGGGGATCTCGAACTTGGGGTTCTGGAGTTCGTCGACGGTGGCGCGCAGGACCAGCTTGAGGTCGGCCGCGAGATCGCCGGTGTCCGGGATGACGTACTCCGCGCGCTCCCCCAGCACCTGCGACCGGTCCGCCGCCTCCGCCGCCTGGGCGCTCAGATCGATGAACGCCTCCAGCAGGACGTCCGCCTTCGACGACCACCACCGGTAGATCGTCTGCTTGCCGACGCCGGCGCGGGCGGCGATGCCCTCGATCGTGGTCTTGGGGTAGCCGACCTCGCCGACGAGGGCGAGGGCGGCGTCGAAGATCGCACGCCGGGACTTCTCGCTGCGGCGGGTGGAGTCGGGGGTGGGTTTGGCGGAGGGGCGGGGCGTGTCGGCCATGGGGCGAACTTAACAGGTTGACAAGACGAGGCGTCTCGTGGCCGGCTGCGGGCCGGTGGGGGCCGGTCGCGCAGTTCCCCGCGCCCCTGGGGCCGGGGCTGCGCCCCGGATCCTCCGCCCGCCCGATTCGTTTGGCTGCGGGCCCGGTGGGGGCTGGTCGCGCAGTTCCTCGCGCCCCTAAGAGCCTCGGGGCGTCCGGTGTTTCAGGGCGAGGCCGGGGGCCGCGTCCCACCCACCCCGGCCCGCACCACTCAGCCCGTCCGGCGATTGAGGGCGAGGCCGTTCAGGCCGATCGGGGGTCTGGGGGCGGAGCCCCCAAGTACGGATGGGACGGGTAGGGGCGGCGGGGGCGAGAGAAGTCGTGCCCTGCGAAGTCCACCCGTTCGCCAGCGGGCCGACGGGCCCCGCGGACCGCACCATGGGCATCACCTGCCCCTGCGGTACGTGAGGAGCCCTCCTTGCAGCCTCCCCGCCGCGCCACACCCCGGCGCTATCTGATGTGCCCACCCGCACACTTCGACGTCACCTACGCCATCAACCCGTGGATGAACCCCGCCAAGCCGGTCGACGTGCCGCTCGCCGTCGCCCAGTGGGAGGACCTGCGCAGCCGTTACCTCGCGCTCGGCCACACGGTCGAGGAACTCACCCCGCGCCCCGGCCTGCCGGACATGGTCTTCGCCGCGAACGGGGCGACGGTCGTCGACGGCCGGGTGCTGGGCGCCCGGTTCGCGCACCGCGAGCGTGAACCGGAGGCGGCGGCCCACCTGGAGTGGTTCCGCGCGCACGGCTTCCCGCACGTCCAGGAGCCGGTCCATGTCAACGAGGGCGAGGGCGACTTCGCGGTCACCGCCTCCTACGTACTCGCCGGCCGTGGCTTTCGCGCGAGCCCCCTCTCGCACGGCGAGGCCCAGGAGTTCTTCGCGCGACCGGTGATCGGGCTCGACCTGGTCGACCCCCGCTACTACCACCTCGACACCGCCCTCGCCGTCCTCGACGACACGACGGACGAGGTCATGTACTACCCGCCCGCCTTCTCCCCCGGTAGCCGGGAGGTGCTGCGGCGACTGTTCCCCGACGCGCTGATCGCCGGTGCCGAGGACGCCGCCGCGTTCGGCCTCAACGCGGTCTCGGACGGCCTGCACGTGCTGCTGCCGCAGGCCGCGACGGGGCTCCTCGGTCCGCTGCGGGAACGTGGCTTCGAGCCCGTCGACATCGACCTGAGCGAGCTCCTCAAGGGCGGCGGCAGCGTGAAGTGCTGCACACAGGAGCTGAGGTGTTGAGGAGCGGAGGTGCCGAGGAGCTGAGGAGCTGAGGAGCTGAGCCCCGGCTGCTAGTCCTCCGCGGGCGGCGGTGGCCAGGCGTCGCCCCAGTCCGCGTCGCGGGCCGCCCGGTACAGCGGCCCGTGACGCTTGGTCACCGTCTCGCGGTGCAGGGCCTCGTCGGGGCCGCACAGGTCCAGGAGTACCTGGCCCTTGCGGATCTGCGGCTTGCGTACGACGCGGGAGGGGGCCGGGGTCGGCGGGAGGCGGGTGGCGGCGACGTAACTGAACTTCTCGTCCTCGTAGGGCAGGGAGCCGCCCTTGACCTGACGATGCAGGGAGGAACGCGCGACCCGGGCGGAGAAGTGGCACCAGTCCTCGCCGGGGACGATCGGGCAGGCCGCGCTGTGCGGGCAGGGGGCGGCGACGTGGAACCCGGCGGTGATCAGACGGTCCCGCGCCTCGATGACGCGCGCGTAGCCGTCGGGCGTACCGGGCTCGATGATCACGACGGCCTGGGCGGCGGTCGCGGCGGCGGTCACGACGGAGGCGCGGTCGGCGTCGGTGAGCTCGCCGAGGACGTAGGAGACAGTGACGAGATCAGTGCTCTCGATGGTGAGCGCCGATCCGATACGAGAGCGGTGCCATTCGGCGGACTTCAGCTCCGGGTTCGCCGCGGCGATCTCGCGGCCCAGCGCGAGGGCGGGCTCGGCCCAGTCGAGCACGGTCACGGGGCGGGCGCCCGCCCAGGTCGCGTTCACCGCCCAGGTCGCGGCGCCCGTGCCGCCGCCGACGTCCACGTGGCTCGCCGGCGTCCACTGCGGGACCGCGTCCGCGAACGCCTCCAGCGCCGATCGCACCGCCTCGAACGTCGCCGGCATGCGGTAGGCGGCGTACGCGACCACGTCCGAGCGGTCGCGGAGGACCGGGGTGTGGGTGGGGGTCGTTCCCCGGTAGTTCGCGATCAGCCGGTCGACCGCCTGTGTGGCCGCCTTCGGCGGGAGGCCGTCGAGGAGTCCGGCGAGGGCGGTACGCAGGGCCTCGGCGGGATGTACGGGGACGTTCACCCACCGATTCTACGGTCGCCGCAACGAGTCCCTCGCCCCCGCCGCCCCTACCCGTCCCATCCTCAAACGCCGGACGGGCTGGAGACGCGGGCCGGGGTGGGTGGGGTGCGACCCCCGACCTCGCCCTGAAACGCCGGACGACCCAGAGCCTTTAGGGGCGCGGGGAACTGCGCGCCCAGCCCCCACCGGCCCGCAGCCAAACGACTACCGACCAGCCACCACGCACCCGCAGTGAACAGAACCCCCCGCTCACGCCCCCCGTACCGCCCGCGCGAGCCGCGTCGCCGCCTCTGCCCGGGGCGCGCTGTCCGGCGGGCGTCGGCGGGGATGCACGGTGTTCGCGAGGAGCACCAGGAACGTGTCCGTCGCGGGATCCAGTACAAGGGACGTACCGGTGAAACCGGTGTGCCCCGCGGCGCCCCGCCCGGCCAGCGCACCCATGAACCAGGGCTGGTCGACGGCGAAGCCGAGGCCCGGCGGGGTGAGCATCAGCTCGACGAAGTCGGGGCCGAGGATGCGGGCGGGGCCGTAGGAGCCGCCCGCGAGGAGGGTCCGGCAGAAGACCGCGAGGTCGTGGGCCGTGGAGAAGAGGCCCGCGTGCCCGGCCACCCCACCGAGCGCCCACGCGTTCTCGTCGTGCACGACCCCCCGCAGCATCCCCCGGTCCGCCTTGCCCCACGGCCGCCGCTGGTCCTCGGTCGCCGCCGCCCCCGCGCACGGCCCGAAGGACGTGGCGGTCATCCCGAGCGGCCGGGTGATCCCGTCGCGGACGAGGACGTCGAGCGTGCGGCCGGTGACGCGTTCCAGGACGTGTTGGAGGAGGATCAGGTTCAGGTCGGAGTACACGTACTCCCCCGGCCGGGACGAAGGGGCCTCGGCCCGCAGCAGGGCGAGGCGCGCCGCGTCGTCCGGGCAGTCGTACAGCGGGAGTTCGGGGCGCAGCCCGGAGGTGTGCGTGAGCAGCTGTCGTACGGTGATGTCGTGGGCGGAGGCCGCGCGGAACTCCGGCAGATACGCCCCCACCCGCGCGTCGATCCCCAGCGTGCCCCGCTCCAGCTGCTGCACCGCGGCGACCGCCGTGAACAGCTTGGTGAGGGAGGCCAGGTCGAAGGGGGTGTGGACGGTCATCGGCCGCCGGTCCCCGGGCGGCAGTTCGACCCCGGTGTCGGTCTTCTCGTCGTACGAGGAGTAGCGCACGGCCCAGCCCGCCGCCTCCTCGACGGCGATGACCGGGCCGCGGCCCGCGACCAGCACGACGCCCGCCGTCCAGGGGCGCGGCCCACGGGTGAGGGTGCGGACGTCTCGTACGAGGTGGCGCAGTTCCGTCGGGTCGAGTCCGGCCCGTTCCGGGGTGTCCACGCGCAGTCTCGGTGCGCTCAGCTGCCCGCCGCCTTTCCGTCCACGGTGTGTCCCGACTGCCAGGGACGGCACAGTCCCACGAAGAAGGCGATGGCCACCAGTACCGCCGCCAGTTGGACGACGGCCATCGGGACCGCGGTGTGCTCCCCGGCGATGCCGACGAGCGGGGAGGCGATCGCGCCGATGAGGAAGGAGGAGGTGCCGAGCAGCGCGGACGCGGAACCGGCCGCGTGCCGTACCCGCATCAGGGCCAGCGCCTGGGTGTTGGGCATGGCGAGGCCCATGGCGGACATGAGGACGAAGAGGGCCGCGGCCACCGGGACGAGGCCTGCCTTGCCGAAGACGCCGGTGGAGAGCAGGAGCAGGGCCGTCGCGGCGAGCGCGATGAGGGCGAGGCCGACCGCGAGGACCTTGTCGAGGCTGACCCGGCCGACGAGGATCTTGCCGTTGATCTGGCCGACGATGACCAGGCCGACGGAGTTGATCCCGAAGAGCAGGCTGAAGGTCTGCGGGGACGCGCCGTAGATCTCCTGGATCACGAAAGGAGAGGCGCTGATGTACGCGAACAGTGCCGCGAAGGCGAAGCCGCCCGCCAGCGTGTAGCCGGTGAAGACGCGGTCGGCGAGCAGTCCGCGCATGGCGCGCAGCGCCTCACCGACGCCGCCGCCGTGACGCTGCGCGGGCTCGAGGGTCTCGGGGAGCTTGGTCCAGACGAGCGCGGTGAGTGCGATGCCGACCGCCGTGAGGAGGACGAACACGCCCCGCCAGTCGGTGGCGCGCAGGATCTGGCCGCCGATGAGGGGCGCGACGACGGGGGCGACGCCGGAGATCAGCATGAGGGTGGAGAAGAACCGGGCCATCGCCATGCCGTCGTACAGGTCGCGTACGACGGCTCGCGCGATCACGATGCCGGCCGCGCCCGCGAGGCCCTGGGCGAGGCGGAAGGCGACGAGGAGTTCGACGTTCGGGGCGAGGGCGCACAGGGCGGTCGCGAGGACGTAGACGACGAGGCCGACGAGGAGCGGGCGTCTGCGGCCCCACTTGTCGCTCATCGGTCCGACGACGAGCTGGCCGAGCGCCATCCCGGCGAGGCAGGCGGTCAGCGTGAGCTGGACGGTGGCGGCGGGGGCGTGCAGTGCGCGGGTGACCTCCGGCAGGGCCGGGAGGTACATGTCCATCGACAACGGGGGCGTGGCGGTGAGTCCGCCGAGGATCAGGGTGACGAGGAGTCCGGTGCGACGGAGGGCACCGCGGTCCGGCGCTTCGGGCGTCGCCGGTGCGTCGGGTGTCGCCGGTGCGTCGGCCACCGCCGTGTTCGGTATGTGCCCCTCCGGGGCCTCCGGGCCCTTCGGGTCCCGCCTGGTGTGCCCGCGCTCGGGCATGAGCCCCTCCCTCTTCGAGTAATCCGCCACCTATGCTCTCAGTTCGAACGGAGTGTTCGGGGTCACAGAACGTCAAGTGGCTGAGCGAGTGGCAGAGCGAAGGGCCGGGAATGACGGGCGTGGGCGAGCGGGTGCGGTGGGGGATTCTGGCGACCGGCGGGATCGCGGCGGCCTTCACGGCGGATCTGGTGGACATGCCGGACGCCGAGGTCGTTGCCGTGGCCTCGCGGACCGACGCCTCGGCGAAGGCGTTCGCCGAGCGGTTCGGGATACCGAGGGCGTACGGGGACTGGGCCTCGCTCGCGGCGGACGAGGACGTCGACGTCGTGTACGTCGCCACTCCGCACTCGGCGCACCGGGCCGCCGCCGGGATGTGTCTGGAGGCGGGGCGCCATGTGCTGTGCGAGAAGGCGTTCACACTGAACCTGCGCGAGGCGGAGGAACTGGTCGCGCTCGCCAAGGAGCACGACCGCTTCCTGATGGAGGCCATGTGGATGTACTGCAATCCGCTGGTCCGGCGGCTCAAGGGCCTCGTCGACGACGGTGTGATCGGTGAAGTCCGCACGATTCAGGCCGACTTCGGGATCAATGGCCCGTTCCCGCCGTCGCACCGACTGCGGGACCCCGCGCAGGGCGGTGGCGCGCTGCTGGATCTCGGCGTCTATCCGGTGTCGTTCGCGCAGTTGTTGCTGGGGGAGCCCTCGGGCATCACCGCGAGAGCGGTGCTCTCCGACGAGGGCGTCGATCTCCAGACCGGAGCACTGCTCACCTGGGAGAGCGGCGCTCTCGCTTCGGTGCACTGCTCCGTCAACGGCGGCACCCCCGTCTCCGCCTCCGTCACCGGCTCCCAGGGCCGCATCGACATCCCGGGCGGTTTCTTCTTCCCGGACCGGCTCGTGCTGCACCGCGACGGCCGCGACGCCGAGGAGTTCACGGCCGACCCGGCGCACGGCCCGCGCACCAGCCTCAGGCACGAGGCCGCCGAGGTGATGCGCGCCCTGCGGGCCGGCGAGAAGGAGTCACAGCTCGTCCCCCTGGACGGCAGCCTCGCCGTGATGCGGACGCTCGACACGATCCGCACCCAGATCGGCGTCCGCTACCCCGGAGAGACCGACTAGAGCAGTCGGACCAGGACGGTCCCACCAGGACAATCCGACCAGGACGCCGACACCGCACGGCAGCCCCTCCCGATTACGCTGCGGGCCCATGAATGCCCTCAACGACTCGAACGCCCTGCCCGCCTCGCAGGCGAAGATCGCGGTGGTGACCGGCGCGGGCTCCGGCATCGGCCGTGCGGTGGCCGTCGAACTGCTGCGCACCGGCTGGTCGGTGACGCTCGCCGGACGCAAGCCGGAGAGGCTGGAGGAGACGGCCGCCCTCGTCCCCGAAGCACCCTCCCTCGTCGTACGCACCGACGTCTCACGCCCCGACGACGTGGCGGCCCTGTTCGACGCCGCGCGCGAGCGCTTCGGGCGGCTGGACCTGCTCTTCAACAACGCGGGGACGTTCGGGCCCGGCGGTGTCCCGGTCGAGGAACTGCCGTACGAGGCGTGGCTGCACGTCGTGAACACGAACCTCAACGGCGCGTTCCTGTGCGCGCAGGCCGCGTACCGGCAGATGAAGGAGCAGGACCCGCAGGGCGGCCGGATCATCAACAATGGCTCGATCTCTGCGCACACGCCCCGCCCGCTGTCGGTGGCGTACACGGCGACCAAGCACGCGCTGACGGGGCTGACCAAGTCGCTGTCCCTGGACGGGCGTCCGTACCGGATCGCCTGCGGTCAGATCGACATCGGCAACGCGGCGACCGACATGACCGAGCGCATGCGGACGGGAGCGTTGCAGGCGAACGGGGAAACGGCGGTCGAGCCGGTGATGGACGTGGTGGACGTGGCGCGCACGGTGCGGCACATGGCCGAGCTGCCGTTGGAGGCGAATGTGCAGTTCGCGACGGTACTGGCCACGGCGATGCCGTATGTCGGGCGCGGCTGACGGGCCCCGGACAGCTCGTCTACGGCTCGTCAACGGCTCAACCTACACAAACGGAAGCTGAACGTCCGTACCGTTCGGGCCGGTGGCGGGCTTATGCTCGTGGCTTCTCCACCAGAGCTTCACACTTGGAGTGGAGGACTTCGGTACGACCACGGTCCACACCGAGGGGGGTGGTGGCAGCCGTTCCGCGGCCCGGGTGGGGGGCGGACCTCGCGCGGGACCGCGAGGTGAGCTCCGGGCCTCGGAACGGCTGCCCCAATTACGGCCGACCCCCAGCGGCCACCGCGGTCAGCCCTGGTGACGGTCCTGACCGTCCTGACTGTCCTGACGTCCCTGGCGTCCCTCCGGGGCCTCGTCCCCCACCACACGCCGCCGCCTGCGCCACGCGTACGCCCCGCCCGCGAGCAGCGCGACCGCTCCCCCGGCCCCGCCGACCAGCCCCCACGACGACGAGCCGCCGTCGCCCGCGGCCGTCGAGGGAGCTCCGGCCGCCGCCTTGGCCGCCTTCCCGGTGGGAGCCACGGAGGCGCCGCCCTCGCTGAGCGGATCGACGAGGGTGCCCACGGACTGGACCTTCGCGCCCTCCTTGAACCCCCAGTCGAGCAGCGCGGCCGTCTCCTCGTAGACGCCGCTGCCGCCGCTCTTGGGGTGCATCACGGTGACGAGGAGGGTCCGCCCACCACGGGTCGCGGCGCCGGTGAAGGTGTTGCCGGCGTTGCTGGTGTAGCCGTTCTTCACGCCGATGAGTCCGTCGTACGTCGGCACACCCCACGCGCCCGTCAGCAGGCGGTCGGTGTTCTGGATCTGGAAGGTCTTCTTGCCGCCCGCCGGGAAGTTCGCGGTCTTCGTGTGGCAGTAGGCGCGGAAGTCGGCGTCGGCGAGGCCGTGGCGGGCGAAGAGCGTCAGGTCGTACGCGGACGACACCTGCCCCTTGTGGTCGAAGCCGTCGGGGCTGACCACATGGGTGTCCAGGGCCTGCAGGTCCTGGGCCTTGGCCTGCATCTGGGCGACCGTCCTGGCGACGCCCCCGTTCATGTGGCTGAGGACGTGCACCGCGTCGTTGCCGGAGCGCAGGAAGACGCCGAGCCACAACTGCTCGACGGTGTAGGTGATGCCGGGCTTGACGCCGACCATGCTGGAGCCCGCGGGGATGTCGGCGAGGTCGGCGTCGGTCACCCGGTGCCGCTCGGTCCGCTCGAAGTTCTTCAGCACGGTGTCCGCGAAGAGCATCTTCAACGTGGAGGCGGGCGCCAGGCGCGTGTGCGCGTGGTACGAGGCGAGCACCTCGCCGCTCTCGTGGTCGGCGACGAGCCAGGAGCGGGCCGTGAGCCGCTTGGGCAGCCCCGCGGCACCGCGCACCTGGACGCCGGCGCGAGCGAGCCGCTCACCGCCGATCACGGGCGTGGCGGCCGACGCCGGGGAGACCGCGGCCAGCGGGAGCGCCGCGGCGAGGCCGAGGGCGGCACGGCGGGACAACCGAGCGGCACGCGGGGGGACGGGAGAGGAATCGCGCATCCCGGGACCGTACAAAAGAAGTTCGCGGGTCCGTACGCCGGGGTCTCGAAGTCGCCACGCGTCGGGGTCCCGAAGAAAAGCCACAGCGCACCCAAAGGCAGGGCGAAGGAACACCCCCACCCGT
Source organism: Streptomyces sp. RLB3-17 (assembly GCF_007113425.2). Taxonomy (NCBI): domain Bacteria; kingdom Bacillati; phylum Actinomycetota; class Actinomycetes; order Kitasatosporales; family Streptomycetaceae; genus Streptomyces; species Streptomyces sp. RLB3-17. Next base: position 3,752,083 of record NZ_CP041610.2, read on the forward strand.
ACGTCCGGCCGACTCCTGCCCTCAGCACCCCACCCAACAGGGGTTTCCTGGCAACAGCCCCTCCGGACCTTAGGAATCAGCTGTCTTACGGAATATTGATTCCGGACCCTACTTTCTCAGCTCTCACACATCTCTTACTCAGCCCCGCTCAAAGGTTTCTCCATAGCTTGTGGCCGCGCCCACAGCGGGCGCCAAGAACCTTTGGGGAACGGGATGTTTGGCATCTATCTCAAGCGTGAGCTGAGCCGGCGCAAGAAAGCGGCCCTGGTGATCGCCATGGGTCTGGCGCTCGGTATCGCGCTGGTCATCACCGTCAACTCGGTGTCGGCCGGCATGCAGCAGGCACAGGACAAGGTCCTGAAATCGCTGTACGGGCTCGGCACCGACATGACGGTGACCAAGGCCCAGGCGGCGCCTTCGAGCAACTCGTCCGGCAGACCGAAGTTCGACTTCAACGCCAAGTCGAGCAGCTCCACCAAGCAGAGCTCGGACCGCGTGATGACGCAGGGCGGACAGTCCCTGGCCTCCTCCCTGGTCACCAAGGTCTCCGCGCAGAAGGGCGTGGCGAGCGCGGTGGGCGCGCTGAGCCTGAACGTCACCAAGGTCGACGGCTCCTTCACCCAGGGCACCGCGAAGTCCTCGACCTCCTCGGGGTCCAGCGGCTCCTCCCAGCAGGGCGGCCCCGGCGGCCGCCAGGGCGGCGGCAGCACGGGAGCGCCCCAGGTGCAGGGCGGCGGCGCCTCCTTCGACGTGAACTCGTACTCCGTCGCGGGCGTCGACGTCACCAACCAGGGCCTCGGCCCGCTCGCCACCTCGAAGATCACCTCGGGCAAGACCTTCACGGCGACGCAGACCGACGCGAAGGTCGCGGTGGTCAGCAAGTCGTACGCCAAGGAGAACAAGTACACGGTCGGCAAGACCTTCACGATCTCCGGCACCAAGTACACGGTCATCGGGATCGCGACGCCGGACAGCAGCGAGTCGACGACCGACGTCTACCTGCCGCTGAAGCAGGCGCAGACGCTCGGCGACGCGAAGAACAAGGTCACCACGATCTACGTCAAGGCGACCGACTCCAAGCAGATCACCACGGTCAAGGCGACCATCCAGAAGAACATCTCGGGTACGACGGTCACCACCTCCGCCGACCTCGCCTCCACCGTCTCCGGCTCCCTGTCGACCGCCTCGAACCTGGCGACCAGCGTCGGCAAGTGGCTGTCCATCGCGGTGCTCGTGGCCGCGTTCCTGGTGGCGGCGCTGCTGACCTCCTCCGCCGTGTCCCGCCGGGTGCGTGAGTTCGGCACCCTCAAGGCGCTCGGCTGGCCCTCCCGCAAGGTCACCCGGCAGGTCGTCGGCGAGTCCATCGTGAACGGTCTGATCGGCGGCGCGCTCGGCATCGCCATCGGCCTCGGCGCGGCGTACGCGGTGACGGCGATCAGCCCGAAGCTGACCGCGGAGCTCGGCAACACCGGTGGTGGCGGTGGCGGCATGGGCGGCGGCCCCGGCGGTGGCGGTCCCGGGCAGCAGGCGGTCAAGAACACCATGGAGATCGCGCTCTCCGCGCCGGTCTCGGTGACCACCATCGCGCTCGCCGCGGGCCTGGCCATCGCGGGCGGTCTGATCGCCGGTGCGATGGGCGGCTGGCGCGCCTCGCGGATGCGCCCGGCGGACGCGCTGCGCAGCGTCGCCTAGCCCCTTCGGGCGATCCCGTTCACGCCCTACCCCTACCCCTACCCCTTCCTCACCTCCTCTCTCCTCTCCCCCTTCTCTCCCCTCCTCCTCTCCACCTCTCTCCTCTCCCACTTCAACGCCTGCTTCATCTTCGGAGAACCTCATGTACAAGCTCACCGGCGTCACCAAGCGCTACACGCGGGGCAAGGACACGGTGGAGGCGCTGCGTGGCATCGACCTCACCATCGAGGACGGCGACCAGCTCGTCATCCAGGGCCCCACGGGCGGCGGCAAGTCCACCCTGCTCCAGATGATCGGCGGCCTGGACCGTCCCTCCGCCGGCAGCGTCGAGCTGGACGGCGTCGACCTCGCCTCCATCAGCGAGGCCAAGCTGACCCGGCTGCGCGCCGAGAAGATCGGCATCATCTTCCAGTCCTTCAACCTCATCCCGACGCTGACCGCGCAGGAGAACGTCGAGACCGCGCTCGTACCGCTCGGGGTGAAGCCCGCGGAGCGGCGCGAGCGGGCCGCCGAGGCGCTGCGTTCGGTCGGTCTCGGCGAGCGGCTGACGCACGCGCCGTCCGAGCTGTCGGGCGGTCAGCAGCAGCGTGTCGCCATCGCCCGCGCGCTGGTCAAGAAGCCGAAGGTGCTCCTCGCGGACGAGCCGACCGGCAACCTCGACGAGGGCACCCGCGACGACATCATGGGTCTGCTGGAAGGGCTGTGGCACGAGTACGGGCTGACCTTCATCATGGTCACCCACGACTCGTCGATCGCCCGCGGGGCGCCGCGCCTCGCGACCATCAAGGCCGGGCAGATCACCCTGACCGAGCAGGGGGGCCGACGCCCCCTGTCCCAGCAGTACGTCCAGCAGTAGGCGCGGCCCGGGGCCGCTCACCGTCCCAGCACGCGGTCGGCCTCGGCCAGCTGCGCGGCGGTGAGCGGCCCTCGCGCGATCGCGCCGGCGTTCTCCTCGGCCTGGGCGACCGAGCGGAAGCCGGGGATCGGGACCGTGCGCGGGCTGCGCGCCCACAGCCAGGCGAGGGCGCCCTGCGCGAGGGTACGGCCGCCGCTGGTGAGGATGTCCCTGAGGGCGTCGACCCGGGCGAGCCAGTCCGGGTCGGCGCCGCTGTCGCGCCGGAAGCCGGGCAGCCAGGCGGGCGGCGCGCTGCGGATGTCCCCGGCCTCCAGCGCCCGCCCGGCGCTCTGCCCGCCGGTGAGCAGCCCCATGGCGAGCGGGCTGCGGTTGATGCTCGCGAGGTTCGACTCCTCGCAGAGCGCGAGGAGTTCCGGCGCGTCCTGAAGGACGTTGAGACGGTGCTGTACGGCCGCGCAGTGCGGGCCCCGCGCGAACACGGCGGCCCGCGCCGGGTCGTCGGTGCTCCAGGCGTACGAGCGGATCAGCCCCTCCCGGACCAACTCCTCGCAGGTGTCGCGGAGTCGGGCGGCCCGCTCCGGGTCGGCGTCGGAGAGGTGCAGCTGGTAGAGGTCGACATGGTCGGTGTCGAGGCGCCGCAGTGAGGCGGTCAGCGCGCGGCGGACGTACGCGGGGGAGTCGTCGGAGCCGGTGCACAGGCGACGGTCCTCGTCGATGACGTTGCCCCACTTGGTGGCGACGACCACGTCCGCGCGCCGCTTGCCCAGCGCCCGCGCGAGGACGCGTTCGCTGTGCCCCGTCCCGTACGCGTCCGCCGTGTCGAAGAACGTCACGCCGAGGTCGAGGGCCCGCCGGACGGCTCGTACGGACTCCTCGTCGTCGACCTTGCCCCAGCCGAGCGGCTGCCCGTCGGGCGTCGCCCACTCTCCCCCGATGGCCCAGCAGCCGAAGCCGAGGGCGCTCACCTCGATACCGGTCCGTCCCAGCGTCCTGTTCCCGATGCTCTCCATGCCCCCGGACGCTAGGGGTTGGAGCGCACACGAAGGCAAGACCCCGGGACGGTTCCGGCTACGCCTGGCCCGTCTCGAAGCGGATGATCCTGCCGCCGTCGTCGACGGTGAAGCTCCACCTCGTCTTCATCTCGCCCCAAGTGTCGTTGCTGTAGCGGGCGATGAGGGCACGGCCGCCGTTCGACTCGTTGTCGACCTCCATGTGGCCGCGGGAGGAGAAGATCTCCCGATCGGTCCAGTCGGCCAGGTCACGGTCGGCACCGTCGTCGGACATCGTCGCGTCGGGTGCGAGGACGGCCTCGAAGGCCGCACGGTCATGGGCGTTCACAGCGGTGACGAAGGCCCGGACGGCCGGGTCGCTGAGTTTCGCTACCTGAATCGTCATGGGAGTCACCTTCACACCGGTCCCGGGCGCCCGCCACCCGAACGACACCCCGAACACGTCGGTCACGCGTCATCGGTGCGACGGTGGAGACACGGGAGGGACCGTTGACCGTTGCCGCCGGCCGTCTGCTCTGGGAGCCACCGTGACCTGTTACGACCGAAGTGATCTGGGACTGCTGTTGCTCCGTCTGGGCACGGGCGGAGTGCTGGCCGCGCACGGGGCGCAGAAGCTGTTCGGCTGGTTCGGCGGGGGCGGTCTGGAGGGGACCGGGACCGCCATGGAGGCCATGGGCTACCTGCCCGGGAAGGCGAGCGCGACGGCGGCGGGGCTGGCCGAGGCCGGCGGGGGCACCCTGCTGGCGCTGGGCCTCGCGACCCCCGCGGCGGGCGCGGCGGCGGCCGGGGCGATGGTGGGCGCGGCCGCGGTCCATCTGCCCAACGGGTTCTTCGCGATGAACGGCGGCTACGAGCACGCGGCGTCGCTGGCCCTGACGGCGGCGGGCCTCGCGGTGGCGGGCCCCGGCCGCCTCTCGCTGGACCACGCGCTCGGCCACGCCGTGAACCGCGGCTGGATGGTCCCCGTGGCGCTCGGCGTGACGGCGGCGGCCACGCTGGCCGTGGTGGGCGCCCGGAACAAGAGGGTGCGCGAGGCGGCCGAGGGCAAGCAGGAGGCCCTGTTCGAAGAGTTCGAGGAGTAGGCCCATGAGGGGGTGGGCGTGGGCGCACCCGTGGCCGTCCAGGTGGCGTGGGACCCGCGGCCGGTGCGGGAAGCTTGCCCCATGGCTGATGACGACGTCTGGGAATCCATCGACCGTCTGTGCACCTGGCTGGACGCCCACCGCGCGCACGGCGGTCAGGAGGGCCTGCTGCTGCGCATCCTGAAACTGTCGGAGGAGGTCGGCGAGGTCGCCGAGGCGGTGATCGGCGCGACCGGCCAGAACCCGCGCAAGGGCGCCAGTCACACCTGGGACGACGTGCGGTCCGAGCTCTGCGACGTCGTCATCACGGCCCTGGTCGCCCTGCGCACGCTGACGCCGGACGCGCGCGAGGTCTTCATGGACCGTCTGGCGGGCGTCACGGAGCGCTCGCTCGGGGCGGATCCAACTCCGTGAGCCGCGCCCGCACTTGTTCACCCCGTGGACGGGTGCGGGCCGTCGGCAGTTGGTGGGGACGGCCGAGCCTTCTCGTCGACATCACGCCGACGAAAGGGTCCCCGTGCAGGACTACCTTCTCCCCCGTGGCCGCAGGACGCTCGCCGTTGCCAGTGGGGTGCTCGCGCTCGCCGTCACGGGGCTGGGAAGCCAGGCCCGAGCGGCGAGTTACGGGACGCCGACACTGTCGCTGTCGGCGGCCTACCTGTCCGGCGCGGTGGGGGCGAGCGGGGATCCGGTCGTGAAGGTGACGGTCGCGCAGAGCGGCGCGGACGCCGGTGCGCTCACGGTCACGGTGACCAAGAGCAGCAGGACCTCCGTGGCGACCACCGCCGACGCCACGGTCACCGGCACCGGCGCCACCCGCCAGGTCGCCGTCGCCGCGCGCGGCCGGGGCTACACCGACCTGACCGTGAAGGTCACCGGCGTGGACGGCCAGACCGCCACCAAGACCCTGCACTACGCCGCCTCGGCCGCCGTCCAACAGGCCGCGGACAGCAGGTACTTCACGGGGTCCAGCGACGCCTCCGCCGCCGTGGACGTCGGGGGCGGCTATGCGGTGGTGGCGGACGACGAGTCCAACACCCTGCGCCTGTACGACCGTTCGGCCTCGGGCGCGCCCGTGAGGACCTGGGACTTCAGCTCGAACATCGGTGTCTCCAAGGAGATCGACATCGAGGGTGCCGCGCGCGTCGGCGACACGATCTACTGGACGGGCTCGCTGGGCAACAACAAGGACGGCGCGTACAAGTCCGCCCGCAACACCGTCTTCACCACCAAGGTCAGCGGTTCGGGCGCGGCGACCGTGCTGTCGTACGGCGGCTCGTACGGGAAGCTCCGCGACGACCTCGTCGCCTGGGACGAGGCCCACGGCGACCGCTACGGCTTCGCGGCGGGCACCGCCGACGGCCAGGTCCCCAAGCAGATCGACGGGTTCAACGTGGAGGGGCTGGAGTTCGCGCCCGGGTCGACGACGACCGCGTACCTCGGCTTCCGCGCCCCGCTCGCCCCGGCGGTCGCCGGCGGCAAGGCGCTCCTCGTGCCCGTCACGAACATGGACAAGGTGGTCGGCAGCGGCGCCACGGCTGTCTTCGGGACGCCGATCGAGCTGGACCTCGGCGGTCTCTCCGTGCGCGACCTGCGCAAGAACGCCGCGAACCAGTACCTGATCGTCGCGGGCTCCTGGGCCGCCGACGACAACTCCGACCCGTACGCCCTCTACTCCTGGGACGGCGACCCGGCGCACGCCCCGGTCAAGCGGCTCGACCTGCCCACCTCGGACCCGGGCGGCTGGGAGTCGGTCGTCGACGTCCCGGACCTCACGGTTCCCGGCGCCCGCGCCCAGCTGATCACCGACGACGGCTCCGCCGACCTGTACGGCGACGGCACGGAGGCCAAGGACCTCACCCACCCCGAGTGGAAGAAGTCCCGGGCGACCTGGTTCACGATCGGCGGCTGAGGCGGGGGCGGGCGGCCGGGGCACGGGGCTGCTCCGGCCTGTGGGCTGCTTCGGCCTGTGGGCTGCTCCGGCCTGTGGGCTGCTCTTCCCTGCGGGGCGGCTCTTCCCAGGGGGCTGCTCTTCCCTGCGGGGCGGCTCTTCCCAGGGGGCTGCTCTTCCCTGCACGGCGACTCTGCTGCGCAGGGCGGCCCCAACCGCCAGGGCCGCCGCGTCCGCCAGAGCCGCCGCCTCCGCCCGGGCCGCCGCGTCCGTCGTAGCGCCGTCTGAGAAGGTGACCGTATGCGCCTGATCCTCATCCGCCACGGCCAGACCCCGTCCAACGTGGCCTTCCTCCTGGACACCGCCGTCCCCGGCCCGGGTCTGACCGACCTCGGTGAGAAGCAGGCCGCCGCGCTGCCCCAGACGCTCGCGGACGTGGACATCGACCTGCTGTACGTCTCCACGCTGACCCGTACCCAGCTGACGGCCGCCCCGCTGGCGGCCGCCCGCGGCCTCGAGGTGGTCGTACGCGACGGCATCCGTGAGCTGGAGGCCGGGGACCTGGAGATGATGCGCGGCGACACCGAGGCGGCCAGGACGTACTTCACGACGGCGTTCGCCTGGGTGGCCGGGGACACCGCGCTGCGGATGCCGGGCGGCGAGAACGGCATCGAGGCACTGGGCCGGTTCGACGCGGTGGTCACGGAGGCCGCGGCGACCGGCGTGGGCAGTGTCGCCATGGTCAGCCACGGCGCCGCGATCCGGGTGTGGACGGCGGCTCGGGCGCACAACGTCGACATGTCCTTCGCGACCGAACACCGGCTGGACAACACCGACATCGTGATCCTGGAGGGCTCCCCCGAGGAGGGCTGGACGGCGCTGTCCTGGGCGGGCACGGACATCGGCGGCGCGGCGCACGCGCGGGAGAGCGGCCCCGCGGGACAGCCGTTGGGCCCGCCCGCGTAGACGCCCGCCTGTCGCCCCGCGGCTACGGGATTCTCACACCGGCGGCACGTTGTACGGCGGCATGTTGTACGGCGTCACCACCTGGATCGCCGACGGCAGGAACGGGCCCTCGTCCGGCAGCGCCTGCTGGGCCCGCATGATGGTCTGGCAGGCGCGCCGCATGTCCTGGCGCAGGTCGTGGTGGAGCACCGCGGACAGTTTCCCCTCCGCCAGCAGCCGGGTGTTGTCGTGGTCCAGGTCGTGCGCGACGAAGGCCAGCACTCCCCGGCCGAGCGACGCGAAGGCGTCGATGGTCGCGGTGTTGCCGCCGCCGATGGAGTAGACGGCGTTGATCTCCGGATCCCGCTCCAGAGCCGCCAGGACCAGGGCCCGCTGGGTGGAGTCCAGCCCGTCGCTGTCCGTGACCTCGACCAGTCGGCGCAGGGGCCCGCCGCCGCGCATCCCGCTGCGGAAACCCATCTCGCGCTCCTCCTCGTTGCGGAAGGACCCCCGGCTGATCGTGACGAGCACATGCCCCGGACGGTCGGCGAGCCACTGGCGTATCAGATAGGCGGCGGTGGCTCCGGCGGCCCGGTTGTCGATCCCGACGTACGCCAGCCGCGGGCTGCTGGGCAGATCCGTCACCAGCGTGACCACCGGGATGCCGGCCGCCACCAGCCGGCCGACCGCGGCGGTGACCTCGGGGACCTCCGGGGCCTTGAGGATCACACCCTGAGAACCGCGCGCGGCGATCCTGTCGAGGTCCTTCACCAGCTCCGCCGCGGGGTCCGTCTCGCGGAAGTGGAACCGTGAGCGGACGATCGCCGGGTGCAGGGACGGCAGTTCGGCCTCCAGGGCGTCGCGTACCGCCGAGGAGAACCGCTCCGGGGTCTGCATCACGATGTCGATCATGAAGGTGCGGCCGCCGATGCGGACCTGGGTGCGCTGCCGGTCCAGGTCCTTGATGGCCTGCTGCACCTCCCGCGCCGTGCTCTCGCGCACGCCGCCGCGTTGGTTGAGGACCCGGTCGACCGTCGCCTCGCTCAGGCCGGCCTGCCGGGCGATCTCGCGGATCGTATACGGATGTCCCATGGGTTCCTTCGCTGCGTCCCGTGATCGAGGAGATCAAGATCGAGGAGATCAATGAGGGGTTTTTGATGGTTCTCTGCGGATTGCTTGACGGTCCCGACCTCATGAGACTGGCAGAAATGTCTCCGCGCCGGAAGGCGGCAGCACACTCATGAACCAACTGCTCGAGGACAAGGTCGTCCTCGTCAACGGCGGCAGCCAGGGCGTCGGCGCGGGCATCGTGCGCGCGGCGCTGCGCGAGGGCGCCACGGTCGCCTTCACCGGGCGGCGCACCGAGCTCGGCGAGAAGTTCGCCGCTGAGACCGGCGCCACGTTCGTACGGGCCGATCTGACCGACCCGGCGCAGGCGCGTGGCAGTGTCGAGCAGGTCGTGGCCGCCCACGGGCGGATCGACTGCCTGGTGAACGCGGCGGGGCTGACGTCACGTGGCACGCTCCTGGACACCACGCCGGAACTGTTCGACGCGCATGTGGCGATCAATCTCCGGGCGCCGTTCTTCGCGATGCAGGCCGCCGTCCAGCATCTGGTGGACCGCGGGGCGCCGGGCACCGTCGTCAACATCATCACGTCCTCGGCCCACGGCGGGCAGTCCTTCCTCGCCCCGTACGTCGCCGCCAAGTCCGGGCTCATGGGCCTCACCCGCAACGCCGCCCACGCGCACCGCTGGGACCGGGTCCGGATCAACGGCCTCAACATCGGCTGGACGGACACCGAGGGCGAGGAGGAGATCCAGCGCGCCTTCCACGGCGCGGGCGACGACTGGCGGGAGAAGGCGGCGAAGACCCAGCCGATGGGCAAGCTGGGCCAGGTCGACGAGATCGCCGACTTCGTCGTGTTCCTGCTCTCCGACCGCAGTGGCGTGGTCACGGGCTCGGTCATCGACTGGGACCAGATCGTCTTCGGCGGACTCGACTGATCCCCCGCCCCTCGCCGGACTCCCCCTCTCTCCCCAGCCTCCCCCTCCCCCTCCTCTCCCTCCCCTCTCGCCCCTCCCTCTCGGCGGGCACACCCTCACTGGCTTTAGGAGCAATCTCATGCGTATCGGCATCCTGGGACTGGGCCGGATCGGCGCCTTCCACGCGGCGACCCTAGCCGGGCTCGACGCGGTGGACACCCTGGTCGTCAGCGACCCGGTGGCGGCGGCCACCGCGGCGGCGGTGGAGCGGTTCGGGGCGACGGCGGTGGACTCCCCCGAGGCGGTGCTCGCCGCCGGGGTCGACGGCATCGTCATCGCGGCCGCCACCGACGCGCACCCCGCGCTCATCCTCGCCGCGGTCAAGGCGGGTATCCCGGTGTTCTGCGAGAAGCCGGTGGCGCGGACCGTCGAGGAGAGCCTCGACGTGCTGGAAAGCGTCCGGGACAGCGGTGTCGAGGTGCAGATCGGCTACAACCGGCGTTTCGACGCGGGCTGTGTGGCCGCCCGCAAGGCCGTGGTGAGCGGCGAACTCGGCAAGCTGCACACCGTACGGTCCACCACGCTGGACCCGGCGCCGCCGCCCGCCGCGTACGTCGCGGTCTCCGGGGGCATCTTCCGTGACTGCAGCGTGCACGACTTCGACATCGTGCGCTGGGTCACGGGCCGCGAGGTGGTCGAGGTGTACGCGGCCGGTGGCAACCGGGGTGCCGAGTACATCGCCGAGGCGGGTGACGTCGACACCGCGTCCGCGATCCTCACCCTCGATGACGGCACCATCGCCCTGGTCTCCAACTCCCGCCACAACGCGCGGGGTTACGACGTCCGCCTGGAGCTGCACGGCATGCGCGACAGCATCGCCGTGGGCCTGGAGGACAAGCTGCCGCTGCGTTCCGTAGAGCCGGGCGCCACCTTCCCGGCGGGTCCGCCGCACGACTTCTTCATGGACCGGTTCGCCCCCGCCTACCGCGCCGAACTCACCGCCTTCACGGAGGTCGTCGCGGGCCGCGCCACCTCGCCGTGCACGGTCGCCGATGCCATCGAGGCCGGCTGGATCGCCGAGGCCTGCGCCCTTTCACTGGCCGAGCACCGTCCCGTACGCCTGGAGGAGGTACGCGAGGCCTGACCGCCGGACGCGGCAGGGCCGGTCGGCGCGCCCGAAGACCCGGGGCCGCCGTCCGGCTCTCGCGCGTTACGGCTCTCGTGCGTTACGGCCCTCGTGCGTCGCGGCCCTCGCGCGTCGCGGCCGTCAGGCGAGAACGGCCGGCTTGAGGATCTCCTCGCACCACTGCCGGAACGTGGTGGGGGTGGTGGCCTCCGGGGTGCGAGGCTCGGCGTTGTCGAGGCCACGGTCCTTGGCCGTCGCCATGTCCGCCATGCCCTGCGCCATCGCCTCGGACATCCCCCGCCGCGTCAACGTGTCCTTGAACGACTCGACGGCGACGTACTGGAACCGCACCGGCTTCCCCAGCACCTCGGACATGATCCGCGCCATGTCCTCGAAGGACAGGTCCTCGGGCCCGAGCACCGGCACCTCGCCCTGCCCGCTCCAGGAGTGGTCGAGCAGCAGCCCGGCGGCCACGGCGGCGATGTCGCGAGTGGCACAGGTCGGCGCCTTGAGGTCCCCGCTGACCGGCTGGAAGAACATGCCCTGGCTCTTGATGGCCTCGACCTGGCGCAGCATGTTGTCCATGAACGAGGGCAAAGTCAGCGCCCGATAGCCCACCCCCGTACCCGCGATCAGGTCGTCCATCGCCAGGGACGCCGACACCAGCCCAGCATCGCCGGGCACCCCGCGCCCCAGGGCCGAGATCCCCACGACCCGCCGAACCCGCCGCCTCTTGAAGGCCTCGCACGCGGGCCTGCTGAAGTCCACATAGACGTCCTCGACCCGCGCGGCCCGCGGATTCGGCGGCGCCAGCCAAAAGACGCTGTCCGCACCGGCGAACGCCGCGTCGACGACATCGGGGTCGCCGTGCGAGCCGACCACGACCTCGACCCGCTCACGCACCTCCGGGGAGAGCCGGGAGGGATCGCGCACGATCACCCGAACCGACTCCCCTCCATCGAGAACGTCGTCCAGGACGATGTCGAGGACCTGGCGGCCGATCTGCCCGGTGGGCGCAGTAATGACGATCACGAAAGGAACCTCCTGGGGAACGGCGAACGGGCTGCCCGAACACCACACCCGGTCACTCTGCGCTCGCGGCACATCACGCGTCCAATACCTCTTCGGGCACATTGATACCCTCAGGGCATGGATCTGGACCTGCGCAAACTGCGGTACTTCACGGCCGTCGCGCAGCACGAGCACTTCGGCCGCGCCGCCCGGCAACTGCACATCGCACAGCCCGTGCTGAGCCGTCAGATCCGCGCGCTGGAAGAGGAGTTGGGCTGCGCGCTGCTGGTGCGCACGACCCGCAGCGTGCGTCTGACCCCGGCCGGCCGGCAACTCTACGAAGACGCGCCGGGCGTACTCGCCGCCGCGCAGGCCGCCACCCGCCGGGTGCACGGCGCCGCCCGCACCGCCCGTCTGGTCGTCGGCTTCGCCCCCGGCCTGAGCGTCTCCCCCGCGGTCCGCGCGTTCACCCGGACCCACCCCGACATCGAGATCGAACTGCTCCACCTGAACTGGTACGAGAAGGGCGAGGCGCTCCGGGACGGCCGGGCCGATGTCGGCTTCCTGCGCCACCCCTTCGACGCGGAGGGGATCCACACCATCCCGGTGGGCAGCGAACCGAAGGTCGTGTGCCTCCCCACCACCCACCCCCTGGCGTCCCGCCGCCGGCTGACCCTGGCCGCCCTCGACGGCGAGACGATCCTGGACTTCCAGGCGCGCCGCACCGCGACGGTGGAGGAGAAACTCGAACTGGTCGCGGTCGGGCAGGGCATCGCGCTGCTACCGCGCAGCATCGCGCGCTCCTACTCGCGCCCCGACCTGGTACACCGGCCGGTGACCGACGTCCCACCGACCGAGATCTGCCTCGCCGTACTCGAAGCCCGCCGCGACGGACACGTGAACGACTTCCTGACCACGGCAGCACACGCACTGGCCGAACACCACGCCTGAAGCCCCCTACGGAGTCACCACCCGGGTTCCTGCGAGAGTTGCGAAAATAGGGGCCATGACGCGCAACGCATCCACCGAACTGGGCGAATTCCTCAGGGCCCGGCGCGCGGAGCTCACCCCCCGTTCCGTGGGGCTGCCCGGCGGGACCGTCCGGCGGGTGCCGGGCCTGCGCCGGGAGGAGGTGGCTACGCTGGCCGCGATCAGCACCGACTACTACACCCGCCTGGAACAGGGCCGCGTCCAGGCGTCCGAGCCCGTCCTGGACGCCATCACCCGCGTCCTGGACCTGGACGAGGACCAGCGCGCATACGTCTTCGAACTCGCCGGCAAGGAACCCGCACGCCCACGCCCGCAAGGCATGCAGAAGGTCCACCCACATTTGCGGCGACTGCTCGACGACCTCGCCTCCCTCCCCGCCATGGTCCTGGGCCGCCAGATGGACGTACTGGCGTGGAACCCCTTGGCCGCAGCCCTGGTGGGCGACTTCGCCCAGCTCCCGGCGGAGGAACGCAACTACGCCCGGATGGTCTTCTCCCCGGCCATGCGCGAGCTGTACGCGGACTGGGAGACCACGGCCCGCACGACGGTCGCCCAACTCCGCATGGAGGCCGCCCACAACGCCGGCTCCCCCCGCCTCACCACTCTCGTGAACGACCTCTCCGAGCAGGACCCCGACTTCCGCCGCTGGTGGTCCGCCCACCACGTGGCCGCGCGCACCACCGGCACCAAGACCCTCAACCATCCGATCGCCGGCACCCTCGTCCTCGATTGGGACACCCTCACCGCCGGCACCGACCCCGACCAACAACTCATCATCTGGACCGCCACCCCCGACACCCCCACCGAGGAGGGCCTGCGGTTCCTTGCGTCGTGGGCGGCGGGGGGCCGGGAGGCCGGCCGGGGCACCTCGGGCTGACGGCGCCCCGGGGGCCGTCGGGCCAATGTTCCCCGAGCGGCCTGGTACGCGGCTTCCCTTCAGGGGTCACGCCCTTGGCCGGGCCGTGCAAACACTGGCCTGGCACCGCGAAGCCCTCGCGTCGGCACCCCCGCGTCCGCCGGGTCCTCAAGACCGCACCGCCCCGGCCGCTCGGGGAGATCTTGACGGAGGCGGGTGCGGACCTCGTTTCCCGAAATCGCCCCGCTCCGTGCGACGGACCCGCCGCCCCGCCCCGTAGAGCAGACGACATCAGCTCACAGCGAGGGGAACGCGACGTGGCAGGGCACAGAGTCAGAGGCGCCAGGAGTGCGGCGGTCGCGGCGGCGGCCATGGCGGCGCTGACCGCGTCACAGGCGCCGGGGGCGGTCCCGGCACGGGACTCCGTACCCCCGCGACAGGCGCCCGCCGAGCAGGGGCCGAGCGTGTCGGGCGACACCCGGTACCGCACCGACCTCCCGCCGCTGCGGGCCCGGGAAGGCAAGGGCGAGGCGTCGGTGGCGGACGCCGCGCTGCCGGCGAGCGTCTTCGCCGCCTACCGGCACGCCGAGGCGGAACTCGCACGCACCGCGCCCGGCTGCCGGCTGCGGTGGCAGTTGCTGGCCGCGATCGGCCAGGTGGAGTCCGGGCAGGCGCGCGGCGGTCGGGTGACGGCGGACGGTACGACCGTGGCGCCCATCCTCGGGCCGCGGCTGGACGGCGGCGCCTTCGCCGTCGTGCGGGACACCGACGGCGGCGCGTACGACGGGGACGCGGCCTACGACCGGGCGGTCGGACCGATGCAGTTCATCCCGTCGACCTGGGCCCGCTGGGGCACGGACGGCAACGGCGACGGGCGGGCCGACCCGGAGAACGTCTTCGACGCGGCGCTCGCCGCCGGGCGCTACCTGTGTGCGGGCGGACGAGACCTCTCCGACCCGGCCGAGCTGGACCGGGCGATCCTCGGCTACAACCACTCGGAGGCGTATCTGCGCACCGTCAGGGCCTGGTACGCGTACTTCCTGGAGGGGTACCGGGTCGCGCCGGACAGCCCCGCGAAGTCCTCGGCGCACCCGGAGCCGTCGCGGCCGCCGTCCACGCCGAAGCCCTCGCCGACACCGTCCGCCCGTCCGAGCGCCGCCCCCTCCCCGACACCGTCCGCACGTCCCTCGCCGACCCCCGTCACGTCCCGTCCGGCAGGCGGGGCCACCCCGACGGAGAAGCCCCAACTCCCCACGCCCGGCACGGACATCGAACTGCCCGGCGACGACCTGCTGCCCAGCGGCGGTCCGCTGACCAGTAACAGCGGGGACTCGACGACCTCCGCCCCCTCCACAACCGCGACTACCGGGCGGTAATGTCACCACCCGCCGGACGGCACAGGACCGGCGGGTGAGCGCAAAGGGGCCCTCATGGCGACGGACATGCCGGACATGCCTGCGGAAATACAGGCGGCCCACGACCGTTGGCAGCGCATGTGGAGCCACCGCGAGCAACTGCTCAAGGTGGCCCGGCGCAGGTCGATGAGCCCGGAGGACGCCGAGGACGCGGTGCACGAGGCCATGCTGCGCGCCGCGGAGCGCCCCGACCTGGACGACGAGCGCCTCGGCGGCTGGCTGACGACCGTGACCATGCGGCTGTGCGTCGATCGGTATCGCCAGGTCAACCGTGAGGCCGAGGTACACCGCAGCCCGACGCTCGCCGCGCCGGGTCCGGTGCCCGTCGAGGAGGCGGTGTGCGACCGGGCCGAGGCCAAGTGGCTGGCCGTGCGGAGCGGGGAGCTGCCCGGGCGCCAGGCCGAGGCGCTCCGGCTGAAGTCCGAGGGCCTCGACGTCGGACAGGTCGCCGTGCGCATGGGGCTGAGCTATCGCACCGTCGAGTCGCTGCTCGCCCGGGCCCGGCGCACGCTGCGCAACTCGCTGGCCGGAACGCTGAGCCTCGCCCTGTTCCTGTGGGAGCGCGGCAAGCTACGCGCGGGCGGGCACGCGCAGGCCGTGGCGGTGACCTCGACGGCCGCGACCCTGGTGGTGGCGGGGTTCGTGTTGCCGTACGTCCACGACGGGGACAGGCAGGGCACGGCTCCCCGACCCTCCGTGTCGCGCATGGCCCAGGCGACCAAGCAGACCGTCCGGCCCGACGGCGTCGGCCGGGTGGCCGCCCCGAACGCCCGTGATCTGTCGTCCGCCTCGGCGTCCCACGCGGCGACGCCGACGATGCCGCCCGGCGATGACGTCCGGTCGTTGCTGCCTCTGTCGGTGCCACCGCTGCCGGACGCCTCGCTGTCACCCGTGCCGTCCGTCCCCGATGTCCCCGGCGTGTCCGACCTGCCAAGCGTGCCCGGCCTCCCCGATCTGCCGGCCACGTCCACGGTCCCGACGACGCCTCCGGCCCTCCCGGGGGCTCCCGCCACGTCCTCGGCCCCGGTCGACGTACCGACCCCGACCGCGCTGCCGTAGAACCGCCGGAAAGCTGCCGCAGAACCGCCGGAAAAGGACTGCCGTAGAACCAGCGGAAAACGCGCGGCCGTCGAGCCGCCGGAAACCCGGCCGCAAGACCCCCGAAAAAAATCCGCCCCCGTCGCGACGGACGCCAGGCCCCTCCCCGTAGAGCAGATGTCGGAGCTGCTCCACGGCCGAAGGGTGGACCGGATGGGTGTCGAGATCTGTGTGGAAGGGCTGACCAAGTCCTTCGGTCACCAGGTCATCTGGCAGGACGTCTCGCTGACGTTGCCCGCCGGGGAGGTCTCGGTCATGCTCGGCCCCTCGGGCACGGGCAAGTCGGTGTTCCTCAAGACGCTCGTCGGACTGCTGAAGCCGGACCGGGGTTCCGTGAAGGTCGCGGGCCGGGACGTCACCAAGCTGCGCGAGCACGAGCTGTACGAGGTGCGGAAGCTGTTCGGGGTGTTGTTCCAGGACGGCGCGCTGTTCGGCTCGATGAACCTGTACGACAACATCGCTTTCCCGCTGCGCGAGCACACCCGCAGGTCCGAGAGCCAGATCCGGCGCATCGTGCTGGAGAAGATGGACATGGTCGGGCTGATCGGTTCGGAGGGGAAGCTGCCCGGCGAGATCTCCGGTGGGATGCGCAAACGGGCCGGGCTGGCACGAGCGTTGGTCCTCGATCCGGAGATCATCCTGTTCGACGAACCGGACTCGGGCCTCGACCCGGTGCGCGTCGCGTACCTCAACCAACTCATCGTCGACCTCAACGCGCAGATCAACGCGACCTTCCTGATCGTCACGCACGACATCGCCTCGGCCCGCCAGGTGCCGGACAACATCGGGCTGTTGTTCCGCCGTGAGCTGGTCATGTTCGGGCCCCGCGAGGAGCTGCTGACCAGCGACGAGCCTGTCGTACGGCAGTTCCTGAACGGCCGGATGCAGGGGCCGATCGGGATGGCGGAGGAGAAGGACGCCGCGCAGGTCGAGCAGGAGCTGGCGCGGCTCGCCGACGCGGACCGGAAACCCCGCCACGTCGGCAACGACATGACGCCACGCCTGATGCCGGGCCCCGGCATCGCCCGTCCGGCCCGCTGGGAGGCGATCGCGAGACGCGAGGCCGAGCTGCACCGGAAGGCGGTGACCGGCGCATGAGACTGTCACCCACCGGGGCGCTGAGGCACTCGGGGAACCTCTTCGCGATGGCGCTGGACGTCGTCCGGACCATGCCCCGACGGCCGTTTCAGGCACGGGAGTTCATCCAGCAGGCCTGGTTCGTCGCGAGCGTCACCATCCTGCCGACGGCCCTGGTGTCCATCCCCTTCGGCGCGGTCATCGCGCTGCAGATCGGCAGCCTGACCCGGCAGCTCGGCGCCCAGTCCTTCTCCGGGGCGGCCTCGGTCCTCGCGGTGCTGCGGGAGGCCTCGCCGATCGTCACCGCGCTGCTGATCGCGGGCGCCGGCGGTACGGCGATCTGCGCGGATCTCGGGGCGCGGAAGATCCGCGAGGAGATCGACGCGATGCAGGTGCTGGGCATCGATCCCATCCATCGGCTGGTCGTCCCGCGGGTCCTGGCGTCGATGGTGGTGGCGGTGCTGCTCAACGGCCTGGTGTCGGTGGTGGGCGTCGCGGGCGGCTACTTCTTCAACGTCGTCCTGCAGAACGGCACGCCGGGCGCGTATCTCGCCTCCTTCACCACGCTCGCCCAGCTCTCCGACCTGTGGGCGGCCGAGATCAAGGCGCTGGTGTTCGGCGCGATCGCCGCGATCGTCGCCTCGTACAAGGGACTCAACGCGAAGGGCGGCCCGAAGGGCGTGGGCGACGCGGTGAACCAGTCGGTGGTGATCACCTTCATGTTGCTGTTCGTGACGAACTTCGTGATGACCGCCGTGTACTTCCAAGTCGTTCCGCAGAGGGGCTGAGTCGTGGCGCTGCTGAATCGTCTGGAGGAACTGGGCAGCCAGCTGTCCTTCTACGGCCGCTCGTTGGCGTGGACGGGCCGCACCGTACGCCGCTACAAGAAGGAGATCCTGCGGCTGCTCGCCGAGGTGAGCTTCGGACGCGGCGCCCTCGCCGTCGTCGGCGGCACGGTCGGCGTCATCGCCTTCCTGTCGTTCTTCACCGGCACGGAGGTGGGCCTCCAGGGCTACGCCGCGCTCAACCAGCTCGGCACCTCGAACTTCGTGGCGTTCCTCTCGGCGTACTTCAACACCCGGGAGATCGCGCCACTGGTGGCGGGGCTCGCGCTGTCCGCGACGGTGGGCGCCGGGTTCACGGCGCAGCTGGGCGCGATGCGGATCAGCGAGGAGACGGACGCCCTGGAAGTCATGGGCGTGCCCTCGCTGCCGTTCCTGGTGACCACCCGGATGATCGCCGGTTTCGTCGCGGTGATCCCGCTGTACGTGGTCGGGCTGCTGTCCTCGTACTTTGCCGCCCGCACCATCACCACCGGCTACTACGGGCAGTCGGCGGGCACCTACGACCACTACTTCCAGCAGTACCTGCCGCCGGTCGACGTGCTGTGGTCCTTCGGGAAGGTGCTCGTCTTCGCCGTCCTGATCATCCTGGTGCACTGCTTCTACGGCTACTACGCGAGCGGCGGCCCGGCGGGCGTCGGCGTCGCCGTGGGCCGCGCCGTGCGCACCTCGATCGTCGCGATCAACGTCCTGGACTTCTTCCTGTCGCTCGCGATCTGGGGCGCCAGCACGACCGTACGGATTGCGGGGTGAGCCGTATGAGAGTGCTGAGACTGCGGTTGTACGGCGTGGTGTTCCTCGCCGTGCTCGCGCTGCTGCTTTCCCTGTCCGTCGCCGTGTACCAACAGGTGTTCACCCCGGCCGTACGGATCGAGCTGGAGGCCGACAGCATCGGCAACCAGCTCGATCCCCGCGCCGACGTCAAGCTGCGCGGGCTGCTGGTCGGCGAGGTGCGCGCGGTCCACGCCGACGGGACGAAGGCGACGCTCGACATCGCGCTCAAGCCGGAGTACGTCGCGTCCATCCCGTCCGACGTGCACGCACGCCTGCTGCCCAAGACCCTGTTCGGCGAGAAGTACGTCGACCTGGTCGCGCCCGCCCGCTCCTCGGCCAGGCCCATCCGCGCGGGGGACGTCATCACCCAGGACCGCACCCGCGTCGGCATCGAGCTCCAGCAGCTGATGAACGACCTCCTGCCGCTGCTGCGGACCGTGCAGCCCGGCAAGCTCAACGCCACGCTCTCCGCGTTCGCCACCGCCCTCGAGGGGCGCGGCGACCGGATCGGCGACAACCTCACGCGCGTGGAGGACTATCTGCACCGGCTCAATCCGCACCTGCCGTCCCTCACCGAGGACTTCGCCCGCTTGGCCGATGTCGCCCAGGTGTACGGCGACGCGGCTCCCGACCTGATGGAGATCCTGCGCAACACCGTCACCACCAGCCGTACCCTGGTCGATCAGCGGGACCGGCTCGCGTCCGCGCTCACCACGACGGCCACTGCCGCGGGCACCGCGAACGACTTCCTCGACGCGAACGGCGACCGGCTGATCACCCTGGGCCGGGTCTCCCGCCCCACGCTCGACCTCTTCGCCCGCTACTCGCCCGAGTACCCCTGCCTCTTCGCCGGCCTGGTGCGCGAGGAGCAGGCATCCGAGCAGGCTTTCCGGGGCGGCAAGATGCACATCACGCTCGAAGTCGTCCGCCCGCAGGGGGCGTACGAACCCGGCGAGTATCCGCGCTACGACGATCGGTCGGGGCCCAACTGCCGCGACCTGCCCCATCCGCCGGTGCCCGCGCCCGGGGTCCACCTCAACGACGGTTCGGCGAAGGGCGGTTCGTCCCGCCCGGGCGGCGTCTCCGCCACCCGGGCCGAGCAGCGCGCAGTCGGCTCGCTCGTCGCGCCCGTCATGGGCGTGCCCGCCGACGAGGTACCGCCGGTCGCGACGCTGCTGTTCGGACCGATGGCGCGCGGGACGGCGGTGAGCGTCGCATGAGGATCACGAGGATCATGAAGACCGCGAAGACCGCGAAGACTACGAGGTCCACGAGGACGTCAGGAGCCCGGCAGGCCGCCGCCCCGCTGATCAAGTTCAGCCTCTTCGCCCTGGTGACGATCCTGGCGACGGCCCTGCTCGCCGCCACCATCGTCAACATCTCCCTCACCCCCGAGCACACGTACCGCGCGGTGTTCAGCGACGTGACGGGCCTGGAGAAGGGCGACGACATCCGGGTGGCCGGGGTGCGGGTCGGCCAGGTCGAGGGCATCCGGATCAAGGACCGGACGCTGGCGGAGGTCACCTTCACTGTCGGTGAGGACCGGCCACTGCTGAACAGCACCGGCGCGGTCATCCGCTACCGGAACCTGGTCGGACAGCGTTACGTCGCCCTGACCGAGGGCGCGGGAGACAGCACCCGGCTGAAGCCCGGCAGCACGATCCCGCTGTCGCGCACCCAGCCCGCACTGGACCTCAACGCGCTGCTGAACGGCTTCAAGCCACTGTTCGCGGCGCTCAGCCCGCAGGACGTCAACCAGCTCGCCACCGAGATCATCCGGACCCTCCAGGGTGAGGGCGGCACCGTCAACAGCCTGCTCGCGCACACGGCTTCGCTCACCACCACGCTGGCCGGCCGCGACAAGCTGATCGGCTCGGTGGTCGACCACCTGAACACCGTGCTGGAGACGCTGGACAAGCGCGGCGCCCGTTTCTCCGGGCTTCTCAAGCAGCTGCGCCGGGTGATCTCGGGGCTGTCCGCCGACCGCAAGCCCATCGGGCAGTCCCTGGTGGGCATCGGCGATCTGACGGACGCCACCTCGGGGCTGCTCAAGGACGCGCGTCCGCCCCTGAAGGACGACATCGCCGAGCTGACCGATCTCACCGGAACGCTGAACAAGAACGAGAACACCGTGGAGGGCGTGCTGAAGCGGCTGCCGAACAAGCTGGGCGAGCTGACGGGGACGGCGTCCTACGGCTCGTGGTTCAACTTCTACCTCTGCGACTTCGACGGCCGGATCGTGCTGCCGAAGACGAAGCAGGTGCTCACTCCCGAGCTGCACGTGGCGAGGGCGAGGTGCGGCGCATGACAAAGCACTTCCTTCCGCGCAGGACCCGTGAGCGCCGCCCGGAGCCGCTGGTCAAGGTCCGCATCGACCCGCCGAAGCTCCCGAAGATACGGCTCCTGCCGCGCCGGGCACCCCGCCCCCGCCGCCCCGAACCCCTGGTCAAAGTCCGCATCGACCCGCCCAAGCTCCCGAAGATACGGCTCCTGCCGCGCCGGGCACCCCGCCCCCGCCGCCCCGAACCCCTGGTCAAAGTCCGCATCGACCCGCCCAAGCTGCCCCGCATACGGATACGCCGCCCGCGGCTGACCCCGTTCCGCGAGCGCAACCCCGTGGTGATCGGAGCCGTCGGCCTCACCTTCCTCGCGCTGCTGACCGTGGCCGCGTTCAACGCCGACAGCCTGCCGCTGATCGGCGGCGGCGAGACGTACAGCGCGGCCTTCTCGGAGGCGGGCGGCCTCAAGCCCGGCGACGAGGTGCGGATCGCGGGCGTCAAGGTCGGCAAGGTCAAGGACGTCGATCTGGACGGAGACCACGTCAAGGTCACCTTCAAGATCAAGGGCGATCCGGGGTTCGGCACCGAGACCGGCGCCTCGATCCGGGTCAAGACGATCCTCGGCGCGAAGTACCTCGCGCTGCATCCCAAGGGACCGGGACAGCTGAAGCCCGGCAGCGAGATACCGCTGAAGAGGACGGTTCCGGCGTACGACGTCGTGCAGGCGTTCAGCGATCTCACCACGACGACGGAGAAGGTCGACACCGACCAGTTGGCGAAGGCCCTGGACACCATCTCCACCACGTTCCAGGACTCGCCCGCCGAGGTACGGGCATCCATCAAGGGCCTGTCGAAGATCTCCCGTACGGTCGCCTCGCGCGACAAGGCGCTGGGCGAACTCCTCGACCACGCGAGCGGTGTCACGGGTGTACTGGCCGAGCACTCCGCGGACTTCACCGCGCTGGTCAAGGACGGCGACCAGCTGTTCAAGGAGATCAGCAAGCGGCGCAATGCGATCCACAAGCTGCTGAAGACCTCCGCCGCGCTCGGCATCGAGCTCTCCGGCCTGGTCGAGGACAACGACAAGGAGATCGGGCCCGCGCTCAAGGGCCTGAACACCGTGGTGCGGATGCTCGAACGGAACCAATCCAGCCTCGACCGGAGCGTCAAGCTGCTCGCGCCCTACGTCCGGGTCTTCAGCAACGCCCTCGGCAACGGCCGCTGGTTCGACAGCTATGTCCAGAACCTGGTCGCCGCTCCAGTGGTGCCGCGCACGGGAGGCACCCGGTGAAGAACCTGAAGAGGCGCGTGGCCGTGGTCACCGCACTGGCCCTCGTCGCCGCGCTCACCTACGTGCTGTGGCCGCGCTCCGAGTCCGTGCACGTCACCGCGTACTTCCCGCGCACCGTCGGCATCTACCCCGGCTCGGACGTCCGCGTCCTCGGCGTCCGGATCGGCGAGGTCGAGAAGATCACGCCGGAGGGCGACCGGGTGCGGGTGGAGCTGAAGTACGACGAAGGCCGCAAGGTGCCGGCGGACGCCAAGGCCGCCGTCATCAACTCCTCGGTGGTCAGCGACCGTTACGTACAACTGCTGCCGGTGTACCGAAAGGGCCCGGTACTGCGGAACGGCGCCGTCATCCCCGAGACGCGGACGGCCGTACCGGTCGAACTGGACCGCGTCTTCGACAGCCTGCACACGACGGCCGACGCGCTCGGCCCCCAGGGCGCCAACAAGGACGGCTCGCTGTCGCGGCTGCTCGGGGTGAGCGCGGACAACCTCGACGGCCAGGGCGAGAACCTCAACCAGACGGTCGAAGACCTCTCGCAGGCCGTCACCACGCTGTCCGACGGCCGCACGGACCTGTTCGGCACGGTGCGGAACCTGCAGGTGTTCACGGCCGCGCTGGCCGCCGACGACAAAAACGTGCGGTCCTTCAACACCAGCCTCGCCGAGGTCGCCGGACAGCTCGCGGGCGAGCGCAAGGACCTCGCGGACGCACTCAAGAACCTGGGGACGGCGCTCGGCGACGTGTCCGCCTTCGTGAAGAACAACAAGAAGTCGCTGACCTCGAACGTACGGGGCCTCAGCAAGGTGACCAAGGTGCTCGTCACCCAACGGGCCGCACTGGCCGAGCTGTTGGAGGTCGCTCCCACGGGTCTGTCGAACCTGAACAACGCCTACAACCCGTCCTCGGGCACCCTCGACACCCGCAACAACGCGCAGCAGGCACAGGATCCGGCCTCACTGCTGTGCTCCGTACTGAGGACGACCGGCGACGAAGGCGGCAAGAACCCCGACTGCAAGGAGCTCAAAGACCTCTTCGACTCCCTGCCGAAGGTGCCTCAGGGCCCCGCGGTGACGGGCACGGTCGACCGGACGCTCGGCGGAATTCTGGGGGCGAGCGCATGAGCGCACTGCGCAAGGTCGGGGCGGTCGCGTGGGCCGCGGCCGGCTCGCTCCTGCTGTCCGGCTGCGAGTTCAACGGCTGGTACGACGTCCAGCTGCCCGGCGGAGCCGCCTCCGACGGCCACGCGTACCACGTCACCGTCGAGTTCCGCGACGTCCTCGACCTGGTGCCGCAGTCGGCCGTGAAGGTCAACGACGTCACCGTGGGCGCGGTCGAGAAGGTGGAACTGGACGGGTGGCACGCGCGCGTACGGCTGCGGGTCGCCGACTCGGTGAAGCTGCCCGCCAACGCGGTCGCCGAGCTGCGGCAGACCAGCATGCTCGGCGAGAAGTACGTCGCGCTCTCCGCCCCGACCGGCACGGCCCCCATGGGCCGGCTCGGGGACGGCGACCGCATCCCGCTGTCCCGCAGCGGCCGCAACCCGGAGATCGAGGAGGTGCTGTCCGCGCTCTCCGCGCTGCTCAACGGCGGCGGAGTGGCCCAGCTCAAGACGATCACCGTGGAGCTGAACAAGGCCCTGGACGGCCGGGAGAACCGGGTCAGATCGCTGCTCAAGGAGCTGAACACCTTCATCGGCGGCCTGGACGACCAGCGGAAGGACATCGTCCACGCTCTCGAGGCCGTCGACCGGCTCGCGGGGCGGCTCGGCAAGGAGAAGAAGACGATCGCCCAGGCCGTCGACACGATGCCACCTGCCCTGAAGGTCCTGGCCGACCAGCGCCGCGATCTGACGAGGATGCTCACCGCCCTGTCGAAGCTGGGCACGACGGGCACCAAGGTGGTCAACGCCTCGCACGACGACACGGTCGCGAACCTCAGACAGCTGCGGCCCATCCTGCAACAGCTGAACAAGGCGGGCGACGATCTGCCCAACTCCCTCGAGCTGCTGACCACTTACCCGTTCCCGCGCAACGCGGTGGACGCCGTCAAGGGCGACTACGTCAACCTCGACATCACGGCCGACCTCGATCTGTCCGACCTCTACGGAAACCTGACGGACGGCAACTCCGGCCGCGGCAAGGGCGATTCCCACAAGCCCCGCACTCCCGACGTACCGGATCTCCCCGGTCTCCCCGATCTGCCGAGCGTGCCGACGCCCACGGCGCTGCCGAGCACACCGAGCCTGCCGTCGTCCCCGGCGCTGCCGTCGGCCCCCTCGGGCGGGGGCGGGCCGCTGTGCCCGCCGGTGTGCACCAGCAGCTACACCACCCGACGCGGGCTGCCCGAGGGAATCGACCTCGCGCTCGCGGAGCTGATGCTGAAGGGGGTTCAGCCGTGATCACCCGTACGGTCAAGGCCCAGCTCCTGGCCTTCGCCACCGTCACCGCCGTCGGGGTGTCGTACGTCGGCGCCGAGTACACCGGTCTCGTGGACGACGTCCTGGGCCGCGGTTACACCGTGCAAGCGGACTTCGCCGACTCCGGGGGCATCTTCCCCGGCGCCGAGGTCACCTACCGCGGAGTGCCGGTGGGTCGCGTCGGCACACTGCGACTGACCGGCTCCGACGGCGTCTCGGTCGCTCTCGACATCAAGGACGGCACGCCACGCATCCCGGCGGACACCCTCGCCGTGGTGGCGAACCGTTCGGCGGTGGGCGAGCAATACGTGGATCTACAGCCACGTACTTCGCATGGCCCGTACCTCCTCGACGGCAGCGCCATCCCGCGTGGCAGCACGCGCGTGCCACTGCCCACGACGGACCTGGTCCTGAGCCTGGACCGGCTGGTGAACTCGGTCGGCAAGGACGATCTACGGGTCACCGTGGACGAGTTGGGCAAGGCCTTCTCGGGCACCGGCCCGAATCTGAGCCGACTGGTGGACTCGGGCAACGCGCTCGTGGAGTCGGCCTCCGAGTCACTCCCCCAGACGATCTCGCTGATCGAGGACTCGCGAAAGGTCCTCAAGACGCAGTCCGACCAGGGCTCGTCCATCAAGTCGTTCGCGCACGACCTTTCGGCTCTCACGGCACAGCTGAAGTCGAGCGACGGAGACCTGCGCAAGCTGATCGGCAACGCGACACCGGCCGCGCAGCAGGTGAACTCGCTGCTGAAGAACATCTCTCCGCGCCTGTCGGTCCTGCTGGCCAATCTGATCAGCGGTGGCCAGGTCACGCTGGCCAACCTGCCCGGCGTGGAGCAGTCCCTGGTCACCTTCCCGGCACTGGTCGCGGGCAGCTACACGGTCGTCCCGGGCGACGGCACCACCCACTTCGGCCTGGTGGTCAACGCCGACGACCCGCCGCCGTGCACCCAGGGGTACGGCACGGCACGGCGCGACCCCTCGGACACCAGCCCGCGCGAGGCGAACACCGACGCACGCTGCACGGCCCCGCGCGGAAGCAAGACGTCGGTACGGGGCGCGCAGAACGCCCCCGGAGCGTCGGCCGCTTCCGGCGATGCGAACCAGGCGGCGTACGTGACGCCGTACATCACGCCTTACGACCCGGAGACCGGCACCGCGACCGGCCCCGACGGCAGACCGGTCGAGATCGGCTCGACGGGCGGCCAACAGGCGATGTTCGGAAAGGAGTCGTGGCAATGGCTGCTGGTAGGGCCGATGGCATGAGCGGGACCATGAACAGGACCATGAACGTGACCGTGTCGGGCAAGACCCTGTCGAGCAGGGCGTGGTCGGGCAGGGCGTCGTCGGTGGCGCTCGCCGTGGCGACCGTCCTCACGACGGCGCTGACGATCTGGCTGGTCCTCGGGCTCTACGACCAGCACGACAGGGCGCAGCGGCGCCAGGACATCCTGGCCGCGGCCCGCCAGTCGGCGCTGAACTTCACCTCGCTCGACTACCGGCACTACGACCGGGACAGCGCGAACGTCCTCCAGGGCGCCACCGGCGACTTCAAGAAACAGTTCGCCGCGCAGACCGAGCAGCTGACCAAGCTCGTCGCCGCGAACGAGTCCGTGTCCGAGGGCCAGATCCTCGACGCGGGCATCGTCCGCTCCGACGAGCACTCGGCCCGCGTCCTGGTGGTCGCCGACAGCACGGTGACCAACACCGCCGCCCCCAAGGGCGAGGCGCGCACCTACCGCCTGCAGCTCGACCTGGTGCACCGAAACGGCCGCTGGCTGACCTCCGACGTCGAGTTCGTCGGCTGACCGCGCCCTCCCCGCCGTACGACCCATGAGGACACGAGGACATGAGGAGTAAGACCGTGGCGAAGACGACCACCCGAAGCCGCGGCTCCGGTTCCGGTGCCGGATCCGGTACCCGGCACACCATGACCGCGGTCGCCCGCGCGGCGGCCAAGCGCGCGGAGCGCGGCCACCTCGAACCGGACCCGGCGTCCACCGACGAGGCGGCCCCGGGACGGCCCGAGGCACCGGCCGCCGGCCGCACCGTGCTCATCGAGGCCCCCGATGAGGACGGCTGGGACGACCCGCCCGAGCCCTCGCCGGAGTGCTTCGAGGAGGACGCACCACAGGAGGAGGGTGAGCCCGGCCCCGGTACGGCTGGGCGGCACGGTCGGCGGCGGCTGCTCACCGCCGCCCTGTGTGTCCTGCTCCTGGCGGGCCTGGTCGCGGCCACCGTTCTCGGGTGGCGCTACCGGGAGGGCGTGCGGGCCGAACAGGCGCGCGGTCAGGCACTCGCGGCCGCACGCCAGGCGGCGCCGGTCGTGCTGTCGTACGACTACAGGCACCTGGACCGCGACTTCGCCGCGGCCCTCGCCCGGCTCACCGGGCACTTCCGCGACGAGTACCGGAAGACCACCACGACGGTGGTCGGGCCGACGGCCAGGAAGTACCAGGGGGTGGTGAAGGCCACGGTGGCGCAGCCCACCGGCGGCTCCCCTGCGGCCTCCGTGATCTCGGCCTCGGCCGACCGGGCCGTGGTCCTCCTCTTCGTCAACCAGGTGACCACGAGCACCCAGGTCTCGGGCTCCCGCGTGGACCTGAACCGGGTGCGGATGACGGTGGCCCTTACGTCCGACGGCTGGAGGGTGAGCGGGGTCGACGCGCTCTGACCTCTGCTTCTTCCGGGCGCACCCCCGGCCGTACGGGATCACCAGGTGTGAGCCACGTCCACTACGAGATGGTTGGCCGTCTGGAAGACCCGGAACGGCAGCCGGGCGCGCACGCCCAGTCCGGCCTGGGTGTAGCCCTCGGAGCCACCTGTGAACTTGAACTCCCGGAAGGTCCGGTACCCGGTGACGTCGACGGAGGGAAGCGGTGGGTAGGGCTGTCCGGTCGCCGGGTCGTAGCGCGGGGAGAACAGCGAGATCTCCAGGATGGCTCCGCCCTTGATCGGAACCACGACGTCGCTCGGGTCCTGGTGCAGTACGTCGACATAGCGGACCGTGTAGCCGATGGGGTCGGCCGCCGTGCCCTGGGCGTCGAAGACCAGACGGTCGAAGCACTCGTGCTGTCCGGCCCTCACGTCGACCAGTCGCCTGGAGGCAACGGAGTCACCGGTCTTGTCCAGGCTCCCCCACGTCACGGCGCAGTCCACGGCCGCCGGCGCGGCCACCGCCGGAACCGTGCCGGCCAACAGACCGCCGCCCGCCAGCATCATCGCGGCCAGTGCAGTACCTATCCGTCGCATGACTACCCCCCGGTAGCTCGCGTAGGTGTGTGTCTGTTCAGACCGGCGGCCTTCCGGAAGGTTGTGCACAGTGGAGTAGCCCATTGCGGCGCAGAGGCCCGTCCAGCACCAACCGCCCCGTGAGACCTCAGTGTCTTCCGCGTGCGCCGGCCTGTGCCGGCAGGGGCAGCGAACGGTACGGCGGTGGTGCCGCCCGAAAGACCGCCGCACCGCCTCCCGCCAGGGCCGACCCGGTACCGTCGACCTGACCGCGCCCCTCCCGTCGTTACGGCTTACGCGCAAGTCCACCGTGCTCGGCGATGACCTCCCGGACGCCCGAACCAGGCTCCGGACGCCACTCCGTCACGGAGACGACACCGGGTTCCACAAGCTCCAGACCGTCGAAGAACGCGGTGATCTCATCAATGGAGCGCAGGTTGTACGGAACGGCGCCGCTGTTGTTGTAGGCGTCCTGGGCCTGCTCGAAGACCGGGTCGATGCCGCGCGACCCGTCGTTGATGGAGAGGTAACTGCCCGAGGGCAGGGCTTCCATCAGCCGGGTGACGATGGAACGGGCCTGATCGTAGTCGGCGACATGGCCCAGGATGTTGCTGAGGATGAGCGCGGTGGGACGACCGAAGTCCAGTGTCTTGGCGGCGACTTCAAGAATGCGGTCCGGGTCCGTCACGTTGGCGTCGATGTAGGCGGTCGCGCCCGCCTCGGTGGAGTACAGCAGGGCGCGGGCGTGGGCGAGCACCATCGGATCGTTGTCGACGTAGACGATCCGCGCCTCGGGAGCGAGCCCCTGGGCGACCTCGTGGGTGTTCTGCGCGGTCGGAAGGCCGGTGCCGACGTCCAGGAACTGCCGGATACCCGCCTCGGAGACGAGATACGCGATGTTGCGACGCAGGAAGGCACGGCTGGAGCGGGCGATGGTGACGATCCCTGGAAACACCTCGGTGTACGCGTCACCGGCCGCCTCGTCGACGGGGTAGTTGTCCTTGCCGCCGAGCCAGTAGTTCCAGATACGGGCGGAGTGCGGCACCGACGTGTCGATCTTCTGCTGGTCCGCCGGCTCGGGCGTCGTCACAGGGTCGCTCATGATTCGTGTACGTCCTTCAACCGGGGCGCGGATCATTCGCGGCACATCCTACGATCGAACTCCCTTTCCTGGCGCACTAGTTCATGTCTTCTGGTTCATGTCTTCCGACTGGCGTGCCGGTCGTGGGACGGACTGACATCCATGCATCGCTCTCGGTACTCGGACGCAACTCCTGGATGCGCGCCTGCGCGCCCATGCCTCGCGCGACACCCGGATGACGGGTCCGGCCAGGGCCGATCGGCGGTCGAGACAGTCGGGCAGAGAAGTTATGGGGCTCACCGCAGAAGAGGGTGCAGTCGGGGTCCGTCGGTTTTCGAGGTCGCCGGCACGGATTTTCACGCTCGGCAGCACTCCTGTCCGGGCGCGACGAGACGTGCGCCGGGGAACGAGCTATGCGCCGTCGTTGCCCTCGCGCAGGGAATGGATCATGCTCCGCAGGATCCGGAACGCGCCTGACTGCTCGGTCTCGGTCATGCCGGCCAGCATTCTGACCTCGACGGACCGGACCGCTACGGTCGCCTTCTCGAGGCTCTGTCGGCCGCGAGGCGTGAGCCGCGCGGGAAGAACCTTCCCGACGGGTGCCTCCGCGGGCCTGGTCACGTGGCCCTCTCGTTCCAGGGCCTGGAGCAGCACGTTCATCGTCTGCCGTGTCACGAACGCGCCCCGCGCGAGCTCGGAGTTCGACAAGCCCGGTCGTTGAGCCAGCAGTTCGAGGCAGGAGTAGTGCGTCACGCTCATCCCGAGCGGCCGCAGCACCTCCTCCATGGCTGCGCGGAGGACGCTCGACGCCTCTTTCAGCAGATAGCCCAGTGACGTCTCCAGGTCGACACCGTCTTGATTCATGTCAGCATTCTGACATAGGTTGCCCGTGTCAGAAAGCTGACACGAAAAGAAGGAGCATCACCATGCCCGCCACCGGCCCCGACTTCATCTCGCTCCAAGCGCGCGACCTCGACGCTTCGCGGGCGTTCTACGAGCAGTACCTCGGCCTGGTCCGCTCGCAGGCCGGACCTCCGCACGCCGTCGTCTTCGAGACGAAGCCGATCGCGTTCGCACTCCGCGACGTCGTTCCCGGCACCGATCTCACATCCGTCGCCCAGCCCGGCATCGGTGCCGCGATCTGGCTCCACGCCACAGACGTCCAGGCCATTCACGATGCTCTCGTCGCCGACGGTCACACCATCGTCTCCGCACCGATCGACGGCCCCTTCGGTCGGACCTTCACCTTCGCCGACCCCGACGGCTACCAGGTCACTCTCCACGACCGCGCCTGATCGGCCGAACGCCACCGGACGATCACCGATCCCCAAAGACCGCGGTTGCGCCCTGGGCTCGTGCGTGACGCCACCTTCTGCCCTGCTGGCCCGACGACGTTCTGCCGGATGGATGACCTCGGCTTGGAAGTGGTCGACCAACAGCCGCATCCCGACCACGCGATGTTGCTCTGTCGAGTGGCCGACCCTGATGACTGGTGCCAAGACACGACCGCGGCCGCCGCGTCGAGGGTGAAACTCTCGACGCAGGCGGTGGTGTGGGCGTTGAAGACTGTGGTCATCGACCGGATGTCGATCGCCCGGATCACCGCCGGGCTCGGGGTGTCCTGGAACACCGTCAACGACGCCGTCCTGGCGACCGGCCACCAGTTGCTGATCGCCGACCCGACCCGCTGCGCTGAGTCGACTCGGCAGAACACTGAACCAGCGCGCCGCTGACGCGCCGGCCCACTTCGACCGACCCGGCACGTCCAACGGCCCGACCGAGGCCGTCAACGGCCGACTCGAACAGCTCCGCGGCACCGCCCTCGGCTTCCGCAACCTGACGAACTACATCACCCGCAGCCTGCTCGACACCGGCGGCTTCAGACCCCGACTGCACCCTCTTCTGCGATGAGCCAGTTTGTTCAGCGAAAAAACATGGCCTCTGACCTGAGGAAATAAAGAGCGGCAGACGAGTCGGGCTGTACGCCGGGTTCTGTCGCCCGGTCGCCTCGCGGCGGCCGGGGAGACGGCCATCCATCTAGGACCGGCGTTGCCGCCGGTCTCGTGCGGTCTACCCGCGGACTCGGGCGGGCAGCCCTCGATCGTCCGCGCAGAAACACCGAGGTGTTTCCTTTTGACCTTGCTCCAGGTGGGGTTTACCTAGCCGCCTGAGTCACCTCAGGCGCTGGTGGTCTCTTACACCACCGTTTCACCCTTACCGAGGACCGAGGTCCAAGGCGGTCTGTTTTCTGTGGCACTGTCCCGCGGGTCACCCCGGGTGGCCGTTAGCCACCACCTTGCCCTGTGGAGCCCGGACGTTCCTCGGGAAGGTCCACAAGGACCTCCACGCGGCCGTCCGCCCGGCTCGTCTGCCGTGTGGACCATGGTACCGGGCGTGGGGTGCGCCTCGGGCCGGCCGTGGCGAGCACAGAGCCGGCCAGGATGAGGGCGAAGGCCGCGAGGACGCCGGGGGTCAGGCGTTCGTCGAGGAAGAGGGCGCCCGCGGCGACGGCGACGGCCGGGTTGACGTACGTGATCACCGTCGCCCGCGTCGGGCCAGCCTCCTTGATCAGTTCCAGGAAGGCCACGAAGGCGACCGCGGTGCAGATGACGCCGAGGCCAGCGAGGGCGGCCAGGATCTGCGGGGAGGGGAGCCCGGAGGGGTGGGTGACGGCCGCCGCGGGGGCGTAGACCAGGGCCGCCAGGGTCAGGCAGGCGGCCGTGAGGTGGAGCGAGGGGACGTTCTTGAGGTGGCGGGCGGCTATGACGGGGGCGGTCGCGTACCCGATCACCGTCAGCAGTACCTCGGCCAGCGAGCGGGCGTCGCCGCCGGTCAGGTGCGGGACGGTGAGGACCGCGACGCCGGACAGGCCGAGGGCGAGGCCCAACAAGCGGCGGGTGCCGAGGTGCTCCGCGTCGCCGAAGAGGCGGGCCGCGGCCACGCCCACGATCGGTACGCCCGCGATCAGCAGGCCCGCCGTGGAGCTGGACAGGTGGCGCTCGGCGTCCGTGAGGGTCCACCACGGAACCATGATCTCGATGCACGCGAAGGCCAGCATCGGGCGCCAGTACGTTCGTACGGTCCGAGTAAGGCCCCCTTGGCGGATCGCGAAGGGAAGCAGCAGCGCGGCGCCCACCGCGCAGCGCGTGAACACCACCGCCGACGGGGACACGCCGTCCACCGCCACTTTGATCATCAGGTAGGGGATGCCCCAGACCACTCCCATCAGGGAGAACAGGAACCAGCCGCGTGCAGTCATGGGGGGAGTTTCGGCTGCCCGGCGGTCAGGTGTCTTGAACGCTGTTGCGCTACGACGCCGGCGACACGCTCGCCCGGTACGCCGCCGGTGTCACCCCGAGCACCCTGCGGAACCAGCGCGTCAGGTGCGCCTGGTCCGCGAAGCCCACGAGCGGGGCGACCTCGGCGGGGCGCAGGCCGCTCTCCAGCAGGGCGCGGGCCCGGTTCACCCGGTACTGGGCCAGCCAGGCGTACGGCGGTATCCCCATCGTCGTACGGAAGGCGCGCAGGAGCTGGTAGCGGGAGAGGCCGAGGTCGGTGGCGAGGGAGGCGAGTGACGGGGGTGCCTGGAGTTCGTCGGCGAGGCGGTCGCGTACGGCGTGGGCCATGTGGGCCGCTCCCGGGACCGTGTCGCACGCCGGGCGGGCCGTGGAGTGGCGAAGGGCGAGGGCGGCCAGCAGCCAGGGGAGGCGGGACTCGGCCTCCAGGGGGTCGGGGCAGGCGCTCAGGTCGGTGTGGGCGGTGCGCAGGGCGGCGGCCAGTTCGGGGTCGTCGAGGACGGGGTCCCGGAAGTGCGGGAGGCTGCCCAGAATTCCCTCGGTGAGCAGGGAAGGCTCGGCGTACAGGGCCCGGTAGGCGTAGCCGTCGGAAGCGGCCGGGCCGCCGGTGTGCATCTCGCCCGGAGCCAGGACGACGATCG
Organism: Streptomyces sp. RLB3-17; assembly: GCF_007113425.2. NCBI lineage: Bacteria > Bacillati > Actinomycetota > Actinomycetes > Kitasatosporales > Streptomycetaceae > Streptomyces > Streptomyces sp. RLB3-17. The sequence continues at coordinate 3,784,969 of NZ_CP041610.2, forward strand.
AGCCGGGGCCGGTGTGGATGCGGCCGCCCCGGTAGTCGATGATCTCGGAGCCGCCGACGCAGACTCCGATGGTGAACTCGTCGTGGGCGTGGGGTGCGTAGCGGTGCTGGTCGAAGTGTGCGGTCAGCAGGTCGAGGGGCGGACCGTCACGGCCGAGAGTGGCCCGGGTCCAGCGGGCCTCTTCACGTCGTGCACCCATGGCCGCCTCCCCGGTCGTCTCGTCAGGGGTGCAACGCCGGCGGCCGCGTTTTCATGCCGCCGAGGATCTTCTCGCTTGACCTTGCCGCAGCGTCAACGTTTCTACTGAGGGCATGCGGATCGGAGAACTCGCCGTCACCGTCGGTGTCACCACGCGGACGGTGCGGCATTACCACCATCTCGGGCTGTTGCCGGAGCCCGAGCGTCGCCCCAACGGCTACCGGGAATACACGCTGCGGCACGCCGTCGTGCTCGCCCGGATCCGGCGGCTGACCGAGCTGGGGCTGGGGCTCGCCGAGGTGCGGGACGTGCTGGCGGACGACGCGGGGCGCGATCTCGCCGAAGTACTGGAGGAGCTCGACGCCGATCTCGCCCGGCAGGAGGCGGCGATCCGGGAGCGGCGGGAGCGGTTGCGTGCCCTGCTGGACCGGGACGGGAACCTGCCCGCCGAGGGCCCCGTCTCTCCCGAACTGGCCGCGCTGCTCACCGGGATGGCGCACGGCCCCGAGTCCCCCATGGCCGCCAGGGACCGCGAGGTGCTCGCTCTGATCGACACCGTGGCCTCGCCCGAGAGCCGGCAGCGGCTGATGGCGGCGCTGGGCAGTGCCTTCGAGACGCCCGCCGCCGTGGCGCGGGCGCACGAGGTGTACGCGCTCCTCGACGCGCTCGCCGACGCCGACCCCTACGACGCCGACGACCCGCGCGTGGAGGAGGCGGCCCGGGCACTCGCCGACTGCCTGCCCGACTCCCTGCTCCCGGAGACCGACCTCGCTCCCGGCCTCGACGACAGCTTTCTGCGCGCCCTGTACGCCGATGTCGCCCCGGCCCAGGCGGAGGCGATCCGGCGGGCGATGCGGATGTTCACGGAGCGTGGGCGATGAGGATCGCGCGCGCCCTCGTACGGCATGAACTGCGCCTGTTCGCGAGCCTGTTGCTGTGGGTGACCCGACGGACGCACGGCACGCGCGACGGTCGCCCCTTCGGTCACGCGCGGGGCCAGGGCGCCATGATGGGGGGACTCGCCTTCGTGTGCGTCGTCGAGACGGCCGGGATGGCGGTGCTGCTGCGCGGGTGGCCGGTCGTCCACGCGGTCGTCCTCGTCCTCGACGTCTACACCGTGCTGCTGGTCGTCGGCGTGCACGCGGCCTGTGTGACGCGCCCGCACCTCCTCGACTCCACGCACCTGCGCGTCCGCGACGGCGCGCACGTGGATCTGCGGATACCCCTGGCGGACATCGCGGCGGTGCGCCGCGAGCTGCGCACCACGCACGAGCCCGCCGAGGGCGAACTGAACCTCGCCGTGGGCGCCCAGACCGACGTGACCCTCGAACTGGCCACCCCCGTGGCGCACTTCACCTTCCTCGGCCGGGAACGTCGCGTCCGTCTCGTACGGCTGCACGCGGACGACCCCGACGAACTCGCACGGGCCCTCACGCGGGCGCGAACCGCACCTTCGCCGTCCCCAGGTCGGCCTGGGTGAGGCGGACCCGCAACCGCTCCCCCAGCGGCAGCGTCCCGGTACCGCCCTCGATGCGGGCGACGACTGCGGGAGACTCCAACTGGACGGTGCCTACCGTGGGTTGACGCTCCATCACGTCCACCACACACCCGTCGAAGATGTCCCCGACCCGGTCCTTGAGGAGCGCGGCCTCCACGATGTCGACGCACTCGCGTTCCACGGTGCCCGCGCGTCGGGAGCCCTCGGCCATCTCCTTGGGGAGGGTGTCGAGGGCGGTGAGCACCCAGTCGGGGGGCGGTTCGTCCGCGGCGGCGGCCAGGCAGAGTTCCGAGGCGTAGCGGTCGACGAGACGGCGCAGGGGGGCCGTGCAGTGGGCGTAGGGGGCGGCCACGGCGGCGTGCGAGGTGACGTCCGGGAGGGCGCCGCCCCGGAACACCGTGTAGCCCGCGCCGCGCAGCAGCGTCGTGCACTCCTGGAGGAAGGCCGCGTGGCGCGGCAGGTGCGGGTCGAGGGAGCGGACGAGTTGCGCGTACGAGACGTGGTGCGGCCAGTCGATGTGCAGGGCCCTGGCCGTACGGCGAAGGCGGCCGACCGCGCCGTCGGGGGCGGCGGGCAGCGTGCGCAGGACGCCGGTGCCGTGCGCGAGCATCAGGTCGGCCGCCGCCATCCCGGTGAGCAGGGAGATCTGCGCGTTCCAGGCGTCGGCGGGAAGCGGGGCGCGGTAGCCGAGTTCGTACGTCCCGTCCTTCTCGACGATCTCCTGCTCGGGGACGTTGAGGGAGATCCCGCCGCGCTCCACCTCCAGACGCTCGCGCAGCGTCCCGATCTCCTTGAGGAGGGCGAGCGGTTCCTCCGCCGTGCCGTCGTCGATCGACTTCTGTACGTGCGCGTAGTCGAGCTTGGCGCGGCTGCGGACGAGGGCACGGCGTACGTCGACGCTCTCCGTGCGGCCGTCCGCGTCCAGGTCGATCGTCCAGAGCACGGCCGGGCAGGTCTGGTCGGGCAGGAGGCTCGCGGTGCCTTCGGAGAGCCGGGTCGGATGGAGGGGGACCTTCTCGTCCGGGAAGTAGAGGGTCGTCACGCGGCGGTGCGCCTCGGCGTCCAGGGCGCCGCCGGGGGTGACGAAGGCGGCGACGTCGGCGATCGCGTACCGGACGCGGTAGCCGCGGCCGTTCTCGCGGCGGGACAGGTGCATCGCCTGGTCGAGGTCGGAGGACGTCGGCGGGTCGATGGTGAGGAAGGGGATGTCCGTCGCGTCATGGGGAGGCAGGCGGGGTGGCCGGGCGGCCTCCTCCAGTACGCCGGGCGGGAAGCTCCCGGGCACGCCGAGACCGGTCCGCAGGGCGGACAGGGCGGCCTGCAGAGGAGCCCCCGGTACGCAGGTGGCGCGGATGTGGCGGCACGGCATGGGTCGAGCGTAGGTCGCGTGCCCCCGGGCGGCACCCCGAGCGCGTTCGGCGTCCGGGAGGGACCCCTTAGGCTGGCGCCGGGCCATACCCACCGTTAGGAGAACACCACCGTGCTCGTGCTGCTGCCGCCTTCCGAGGGCAAGGCACCCTCCGGCCGGGGAACCGCGCTGAAGCTGGAGTCGCTGTCCCTGCCCGGGCTCACCGAGGCGCGTCGGGCGGTCCTCGACGAGCTGGCCGAGCTGTGCGCCGGCGACGAGGAGAAGGCCCGCGAGGTGCTCGGACTGAGCGAGGGCCTGCGCGGCGAGATCGCCAAGAACACGCAGCTGCGCAGCGCGGGCGCGCGCCCGGCCGGGGAGATCTACACGGGGGTGCTGTACGACGCCCTGGACCTGGCCTCGCTGGACACGGCGGCCAAGCGGCGCGCGAGCCGCTCGCTGCTGGTCTTCTCCGGGCTGTGGGGCGCGGTCCGGGTGACGGACAGGATCCCGTCGTACCGCTGCTCGATGGGGGTGAGGCTGCCGGGGCTCGGGGCGCTGGGCGCGCACTGGCGTACGCCGATGGCCGCCGCGCTCCCCGAGGCGGCCGGCGACGGGCTGGTGCTCGACCTGCGGTCCTCGGCGTACACGGGCGCGTGGAAGCCGAAGGGTGAGGTGGCCGGGCGGACGGCGACGGTCCGGGTGCTGCACGCGCCCACCCGGAAGGTGGTCAGCCACTTCAACAAGGCGACGAAGGGGCGGATCGTACGGAGTCTGCTGGCGGCGGGCGCCGCGCCCGCCGGTCCGGCGGAGCTGGTGGAGACCTTGCGGGACCTCGGGTACGAGGTGGAGGTGCAGGCGCCCGCGCGGGCGGGGACGGCCTGGGCGCTGGATGTGCTGGTGAACGAGGTGCACTAGAGCCGCACGAGGTGCACTGGAGCGGCCCGGTGCACCGGAGCAGGGGTCGTTGCAGCATATGCAACGCCCTTTGCGCATGCTGCACGACGAGGGCACGATGAGCCCATGAGCTCACCGCTGCCCTCGGTTCCCGCCGCCTCCGTGCTGGATCTCGCCCCCGTGGTACCCGTCGTCGTGGTGAACCAGGTCGCGGACGCCGTACCCCTGGCCACGGCACTCGTGGCGGGTGGGCTGCCCGCGATAGAGGTGACCCTGCGGACGGCGTGCGCGCTCGACGCCATCCGGGCGATCGCGGACGGGGTGCCCGGCGCGGTGGTCGGCGCGGGCACCGTCATCACGCCGACGCAGGTGGCGGAGTGCGTGGCCGCGGGCGCCCGCTTCCTGGTCAGCCCCGGCTGGACCGACGTACTGCTCGATGCCATGAAGGCGTCCGGGGTGCCGTTCCTGCCGGGGGTGTCCACGACCTCGGAGGTGGTGGCGCTGCTGGAGCGCGGGGTGCGGGAGATGAAGTTCTTCCCGGCGCAGGCCGCGGGCGGCACGGCGTACCTCAGGTCGCTCGCCGGACCGCTGCCGCAGGCCAGGTTCTGCCCGACGGGCGGCATCGGCCCCACCTACGCGCCGGACTACCTCGCCCTCCCCAACGTCGGCTGCGTGGGCGGGACATGGATGCTTCCCGAGGACGCGATCGCGGCGAAGGACTGGGGGCGGGTGGAGAGCCTGGCGCGCGAGGCGGCCGCGCTCAGGCCACGCGGATGACGACCTTGCCGAAGGCCACGCCGGACTCGTAGTAACGGAACGCCTCGTGGACCTCGTCGAAGCCGAAGGTCCGGTCGACGACCGGGCGGGTGCCGTGCAGGGTGAGGGCCCGGTTCATGGACTCGAAGTGAGTACGGCTGCCGACGAAGAGCCGCCGCATCGTCACCAGGCTCGACGCGAGCGCGTCCGTCGTGATCTCCAGAGAGGCCTTGCGCGGGCTGTTGGCGCTGACCAGGACGATCCTGCCGTAGAGCGCCGAGGCGCGGACCGACTGCTCGATCGTCTCCGGGCCCACGGTCTCGACGACGAGGTCCACGCCACGCCCGCCCGTGAGGTCGCGGACCGTCCGTCCCCACGCGGGGTGGTCGGCGTACCGCACGACGTGGTCGGCGCCCAGGGCCTTGAGCCGCTCGGCCTTCTGCGGGCTCGACGTCGTGGCGACGACCTCGGCGCCCAGCAGCTTCGCGAACTGCACGGCGAACAGCGAGAGCGCGCCCGTGCCGAGGGTCAGCACCGTCTCGCCGGGGACCACCGCCTCCCCGCCGGTCAGCGCGTGCCAGGCCGTGACGCCCGCGCAGGGCAGGCAGGCGGCCTCCTCCCAGCCGAGGTGGCCGGGCACCCGCACCGCCGCGTTCTCGTCGAGGCGCGCGTACTCGGTGAGCATGCCGGGCAGGGTGGCGCCGGGCTGGTCGATCCGCGCGGAGGTGATCCTGCCGTCGATCCACTTCGGGAAGTACGTGCTCGCCACCCGGTCCCCGACCGCGAACCGGGTCACCTCCGCGCCCACCGCGACGACTTCGCCCGCTCCGTCACTCAGCGGGATCACGTCCGGCACGGCCTTCAGCGGATAGGTACCGTTCAGGATCAGCAGATCGCGCTTGTTGAGGGAGACGGCGCGGACGCGGACGAGGATGTCGCGGGGGCCGGGCTCGGGGCGGTCCGTCTCACGCGGGGCGATGCCGTCGACGGTGCCGGGCGTTTCGAGGTGGTAGGCGCGCATGTCGGCTCTCTGGGGTGTGCTCCGTGGATGCGTCCATGCTGCTCGGACGGGGTACGCCGCTCAATTCCCCGTGGGGTATGGCCGGACTGTCCTACCCGTGACGTACAACTGAGCCATGACCATCAGCACCGCAGCCGCCTCGGTGACCGAACCCCCGCCCTTCGCCCGGGAGCTGCTGCGCTGGCGCACCGCCGCCGGGTCAGTCAGCTGGAGCTCGCCTCGCGGGCGGGCACGACCCAGCGGTACGTCAGTTTCATCGAGCGCGGACGCTCGGTGCCCGGCAGGGAGATCGTGATCCGGCTCGCCGAGTCGCTCGGCCTGACCCTGAGGGAGCGCAACTCGCTGCTGCTGGCGGCCGGTTACGCGCCCGCGTTCGCGGAGTCACCGCTCGACGCGGTCACGCTGAAGCCCGTACGTGAGGCGTTGGACAGCATCCTCGAAGGGCATCTGCCGTATCCGGCGGTGGTGGCGGGTCCGCGGGGTGAACTCGTCGCGGCGAACGAGGCGTTCGACGTGCTCACCGAGGGCGCGGACCCCGCGCTGCTCGCGCCGCCCGTCAATGTGCTGCGGCTCGCGCTGCATCCGCGCGGGATGGGTTCACGGGTGGTGAACCTGGACGCGTGGGGGCAGCACATCGTGGAGAACCTGCGGGCTCGTGCCGTGCGCAGTCCCGATACCCGACTCGCCTCCCTGGCCGAGGAGTTGGCGGACTACGTACCGGCGAGTGAGCCCGGCGCCGACTATCTCGGGTTCGCCGTGCCGCTGCGACTGCGGTGCGCGGAGGGCGAGTTGAGACTGCTCACCACGCTGACGTCGTTCGCGACCGCGGTCGACGTGACGCTCGCCGAGCTCCACCTGGAGGCGTTCCTGCCGGCGGACCGGGAGACCGCCGAGATCCTGCGGGCCCGGGCCGCTCGGCGCGGGTGACCTGCGGGCCCGGGTCGCTCAGCGCAGGTGAGAGGTGTCGTTGAAGAGGCGCAGGCTGGCGTTGCCGTCCGCGTAGTACGCCACCGCCGACAGGGAGGCCGCGGAGAGCTCCATCCGGTACAGGGACTCCGGCGGGGCACCGATCGCGAGCCGTACGAGGCTCTTGATCGGGGTGACATGGCTGACGAGCAGGACGGTGCGGCCCGCGTAGGAGGCGATGAGCTTGTCGCGGGTGGTGGCGATACGGCGGGCGGTCGCCGCGAAGCTCTCGCCGCCGCCGGTCGGTTCGGCCTTCGGGGAGGCGAGCCAGGTCTTCAGGTCCTCGGGGTACCGCTCCTGCACCTCGGCGAAGGTCAGGCCCTCCCAGGCGCCGAAGTCCGTCTCGCGCAGGCCGTCCTCGATGGCGACGTCCAGTCCCAGGCGGGCGGCGACGGCGGCGGCGGTCTGGCGGGTACGGGTGAGTGGCGACGCCACGATCGCCTGGACGGTGCCGCGTGCGGCCAGCGCGGCGGCGACGCGCTCGGCCTGCTCCCGGCCCACGTCCGAGAGCGACGGGTCGGTGCCGCCGCTGCCGGAGAAACGCTTCTGGGGGGTGAGCAGGGTCTCGCCGTGACGCAGGAGCACGAAGGTGGTGGGGGCGCCCATGTCGGCGGTCGCGCCCCAGCCGGTCGACGGGGCCGGTGTGGCCACGTTGCGTGCGGCCCGTGCGTCGTCCTCGGACTTCGTGGCTTCGCCGCGGGGTGACGGGGCGGAGCCGGGAGTCGTCGGAGTGCGGGGCTGTGGGGGCTGGTCGCGCAGTTCCTCGCGCCCCTGAAGGGGCGCCGCGGAACCCGGCGTCAGCAGTTCCGCCGTCGATGCGGACGGGGACCACTGTTCGCCGCGCCGCCCCGCGTCCATCGCCTCGTTGGCCAGTCGGTCCGCGTGCTTGTTCTGCTCGCGCGGCATCCACTCGTAGGTGATCCGGTCGGGCGGGAAGACGCGGGCCGCCTCCGCGGCCAGCGGCTTCATGTCCGGGTGCTTGATCTTCCAGCGGCCGGACAGCTGCTCGACGACGAGCTTGGAGTCCATCCGGACCCGTACGCGCGCGGCCGGGTCCAGTTCGTGGGCGGCGCGCAGGCCCGCCACCAGGCCCCGGTACTCGGCGACGTTGTTGGTGGCGATGCCGATGTACTCGGCACGCTCCGCCAGCGTCTCCCCCGTGGCCGCGTCGATGACCACGGCGCCGTACCCCGCGGGTCCCGGGTTGCCCCGGGAACCGCCGTCGGCCTCGACGATGAACTCCCGCACGCCCCGCGCCCCTTACAGACCGGACTCGGACGTACGCACCAGGATGCGGCGGCAGTTCTCGCAGCGCAGCACGGTGTCCGGGGAGGCCGCCTTCACGTCGTTGACCTCGGTGATGTTGAGCTCGAGGCGGCAGCCCTCGCAACGGCGCTGGTAGAGCCGCGCGGCGCCGACGCCGCCCTGCTGCTGGCGCAGCTTGTCGTAGAGCTTCAGCAGGTCGGCGGGGACGGAGGCCGCGACGACCTCGCGCTCCTTCGTCACCGAGGCGATCTCGCCGTCGAGGGACTCGAAGGCGGCGTCCCGACGGCCGGTCGCGTCGTCGATCTTCGACTGCACGGAGGAGGTCCGCTCGGTCAGCTCGGCGACCCGCTCCTGCGCGGACTCGCGGCGCTCCATGACCTCGAGGACGACGTCCTCCAGGTCGCCCTGCCGCTTGGCGAGGGAGGTGATCTCGTGCTGGAGGTTCTCCAGGTCCTTGGGGGAGGTGACGGCACCGGAGTCCAGGCGCTGCTGGTCGCGGTTGGCGCGCTGGCGCACCTGGTCCACGTCCTGCTCGGCCTTGGTCTGCTCGCGGGCGCAGTCGCTCTCCTCGGTCTGCGCGGCGACGAGCAGGTCGCGCAGCTGCGTGAGGTCCTTGTTCAGCGACTCGATCTCGGCGTGCTCGGGAAGGGACCTGCGCTTGTGCGCGAGCTGCTGCAGGCGTACGTCGAAGGCCTGGACGTCGAGAAGTCGGATCTGGTCGGCGGGCGCGGCGTTCAGTTGGGGGCTCCCATTGCGTTAGGTGTTTCGGTGGACGCCGCGTGGGCGGTCCAGGGGTCGGTGACCGTCTTGGAGACGTGGACCCGCAGGTCCCATCCCTTGCGGTCGGAGATCTCGTCGAGCTGGGCGGCGGCCAGCTCGCACCAGGGCCACTCGGTGGCCCAGTGCGCCGCGTCGAGCAGCGCGAGAGGACTGTGGGCGCGGGCCTCTGACGCCGGGTGGTGGCGCAGGTCCGCGGTGAGGAAGGCGTCGACGCCGGCGGCGCGCACGTCGTCGAAGAGGCTGTCGCCGGAGCCGCCGCTGACCGCGACGGTCCGTACGACCGCCTCCAGGTCACCGGCGACGCGGATGCCCTGCGCGGTGGCGGGCAGTCGCCCGGCGGCGCGCGCGGCGAGTTCGCGGACGGTCAGCGGGTGGTCCAGCTCACAGACACGGCCGAGGCCGCGGCGGCCCTCGGGGTCGGTGGGGTCGGGCACGAGCGGCCGTACGACCCGGAGGTCGAGCGCCCCGGCGAGGGCGTCGCTGACTCCCGGGTCGGCGCGGTCGGCGTTGGTGTGGGCGACGTGCAGCGCGATGTCGTTCTTGATGAGGGTGTGCACGACCCGGCCCTTGAAGGTGTCGGCCGCGACCGTCGTCGTCCCGCGCAGATAGAGCGGATGGTGGGTGACCAGCAGGTTCGCGCCCAGCTTCACCGCTTCGTCGACGATTTCCCGAACGGGGTCGACGGCGAACAGGACGCGGGTGATCTCCTGGTCCGGCTCGCCGCACACGGTGCCGACCGCGTCCCATCCCTCGGCCCTCTCGGGGGGCCAGAGGGTGTCGAGCGCGGCGATGACTTCAGACAGACGGGGCACGGGGAAAAGGCTACCTGGCTTGGGCCGGTGCCCCACCGGTCGCGGGCCGGTCCCGGGGTGCGCGACCAGGGGTCCCGGCCGCGGGCGGCCCTTGATGATCCGGGCCCCACCCCCTTCTCCCCGCACCGTTCAGCACACGCATCGCCGTTCCCTCAGGCGAATCGCGGCACGGCCACCCTTATGTGTGAAGCGCCCGCCCGCCGGTCCCACGTCTGTGCGTGCGAAAACTAGCTTCGTCGCCGGAGGTGACCGAACGATGACGGCCTGTGCCACCGAGCCTGCGGCGGAACCCGGGGACGAGCGGGCCACTCGCCCCACGGATACGACCGCCCGCCCCGCGGATGCGATCGCCCGCCCCATGGATGTGATCGCCCGCCCCACCTGTGTGATCGCCGCGGACGGAACCTACGCGGCCCGCCTCGTCCTCGACGGCGAGTGCTGGTTCCCCGAGCGCTGGACGCTGGACGGCCCCGAGCCCTACGCCGTACCGCTGCCGTCCCACCAGCCGGAGGAGCCCGGCACCGAGGTGCTGCCGATGTCCGACGGGCGGGTGCTGATCCACCGCGTCGCGGACGGGCGGCACACGTTCTCGCTGCTGTACCCGACCGGGCCCGGCACCGGGGAACTGCTCCTCGGCGCGGTGGAGTGCCACGACGAGGACACCCGGCTGTGGCTGCTGCCGCCCGCGCCGGACGGGGAGCACGCGTACGCCCTCGCCGCGGGCCGTGGCTCCACGGCGGTGTGGCTGGTGGCGGGCGGGGTGTTCGGGCCCGAGCACCTGGCCGAGGTGCCGGGCCACTGTTCGGGCGGGGTCTGGCTGGACGGCACGGGGCGCCTGCTGGCCCTGGACCGCCACCAGGACGGCCGCACCAAGACGGTGGTCGTCGACCTGGGGCGCGGCGGTGAAGTAACGCCACTGCTGCAGATCGCCGAGGACAGCGACGACCGGCTGCTGCTCGCGGACGCCGACAGCGGACTGCTGCTGGTCCGCTCCGACGCGCCGTCCCCGGGCCACGACCGCCTCGGCTGGGGGGTCCTCGGCAGCACCCTGCCGATCCGCTTCCCCGACTGTCTGCGCGCCACCGACTGCGCGGTGACGCCGTTCGCGGTCCAGCCGGGGCAGGTACTGACGCCGGAGGCCTGCGCGGTGGCCCTGCGCATCGACGGGCCGGCCGGCAGCTGGGTGGGCGTGTGGCGGCCGTTCGAACGCCAGGTCCACCATCTCGCTGCCCCGGAGGGCTGGTTGGCGGGCGCGGGCCTGTGGACCAGGGAGGGGGTCCTCCAACTGCCGTACACGACGGGGGCGGTGCCGTGCGGGGTGGCGAAGGTGACGGCGCCCGCCGCCGCGGTGACGGCGGAGGCGCCCCCTCCGCCGGAACGGCCCGCGGCGCGCCCGGTCCCCCTCCAACAGGCACCGCTGAGCGGGCAGTCCCCCGTGAAGAGGCGGCCCCTCTTCGCCCGCGCGGTACCCGAGGACGAGGCCTTCCGGGCCGACGGCGGGCCCGGGGGCGAGAACAGGTCACCCGCCCCCGTTCCCGCGTGAGCGACCGGTTAGAATCCCCCGGCTACAAAGAAGGATCTTGTTGACGGGGTGAACACTTCCACATGAGCGAAACCAGCACCATGGAACCGCCGGCCACCGACGCCCACGAGGCGACGGTCCAGGACGAAGGCCACGGCAAGCACCGCGGCCCGGTCTCCGGCCGGGACGACGAGGCGACCCCTCACGGCCGCCACCGCAAGCCGTCCGACCAGCAGAACACATCGGCCTGACGGTAAGCAGGACCAGCGATACGGCCCCGCTCGCGCTCGGCGCGAGCGGGGCCGTTTCATGCGGGGCTCCCCCGGGCCCCACGCGCGGGTGACGTCCTCTTGTCGGAGCGTGGGCCGACCCCCACAATCGAGTCTCACGGTACGGAACCGACATCCGCGGGGGTATCCCAGATTCCTGGGATATGACAGACCGATATTCCAGCTCTTCCAGTCATTCCGGATATTCAGCAGCCAAGGCATTCAGGGTATTCAGGGCATTCCAGCTTCCGGGACACGCCTATGATCCTTTCCGAGACCACCAGCCGCCTCGAACGCGGGCTGCGGGGCGAGTTGAGCGCCCTCGCCGTGCTCGACCGCACGACCCGGGTGCTGCTGGACGCCGTACCGGCCGATGTGTGGTGCGGGGTCGTCCTCGACCCGTCGACCCTCCTCGACACGGGCGGCCAGCACGAGTCGGGGTTCCCCGAGTCGAGCATGCGGCGGCTCTTCGAGATCGAGCACGTGGAGCAGGACGACGTCGACAACCTGCGGGCGCTGACCCGGCGTTCGGGCAAGGTGAGCCTGCTCAGCAGATCGACCGACGGGCGGCTGGACGAGAGCAAGTACTACCGGGAGATCCTCCGGCCTCTCGGCCTCACCGACGAGTTACGGATCCTGCTGCGCCACGGACCGCGCACCTGGGGCCTGCTCGTGCTGTGCCGTGACGCGCACACCCGCCCCTTCTCCGCGGCCGAGCTCGCCGTCGCCGAGGCCGTGAGCGTGCCCGCGTGCGCCGCGCTGCGCCGCTCGCTGCTGCTGTCCGGCGTGGACTGCGGACCGCTGCCGGACGCGCCCGGCTGGGTGGTGCTCGACGGCGACCTCGGCATCCGCTCGATGTCACCGACCGCGCAGCACTGGCTCGACCAGCTCCAGGAGCAGCACGCGCCCGGGCGCGGCGAAGGGGGCCCGTACCTGCTGCGGGCGCTGGCCGTGCAGGCCCGGGGCGAACAGGCCGGGGCCGGCGCGCACGTCCGGGCGCCCACGGGCACCGGCCGGTGGATCTCCCTGCGGGCCTGGCCCCTCGAACAGGACGGTGAGCCGGCCGTGGTGGTCTCCGTCGGCCCCACCGAGCCCGCCGAACTGACCGCGCTGGTCCTGGATGTGTACGGGTTGTCGCCGCGGGCCCGGGAGATCGCCCAGCACGTCCTGCTGGGCCGTTCGACGAGCGAGATCGCCGGGCACCTCGGGGTCTCCGAGTACACGGTGCAGGACCATTTGAAGCAGGTCTTCGGCAAGGTGGGGGTGCGCAGCCGCCGCGAGCTGGTCGCCGAACTGTTCTTCCGGCACTACTTGCCCCAGCTGGCACACCCGCCCCTGTCGACCGACGGCCGACTGCTCAGCCCGGAGCACGACGACCAGGGGTAGCTGTCGGGCGAGCTAGGTGTGCTTGAGTCCCAGTACCTCCGCCGCCGCGAACGTCTCCCCCGGTGGCCGCTGCGCGTAGTACGGGCCGAGCAGTGCGTCGAGTTCGTCGTAGGTGAAGGCATCCTGCTTGGTGTCGAACTTGGCGGCCACCCGCGGCCGTTCGACGACCGCGACCATGCCGCCGTGCACCACGAGCAGCTGTCCGTTGACGTGCGCGGCGGCGGGCGAGGCCAAGTAGCCGACGAGGGGCGCGACATGCTCGGGGGCGAGGGGATCGAGGCCCTGATCGGGCACCTCGAACCCGTGGAACACGTCCTCGGTCATCCGGGTCCGGGCGCGCGGGCAGATGACGTTGGCCGTCGCGCCGTACTTCGCGAGCGCCAGCGCGGTCGAGGTCGTCAGCCCGACGATGCCGCCCTTGGCCGCCGCGTAGTTGGGCTGTCCCGCCGAGCCCGCGAGGAACGCCTCCGAGGAGGTGTTCACGATCCGCCCGTACACCGGCCCGTTCGCCGCCTTGGACCGCGCCCGCCAGTGCGCGGACGCGAAGTGGGTCGTGTTGAAGTGCCCCTTCAGATGCACGCGGATGACGGAGTCCCACTCGTCCTCGGACATCGAGAAGACCATCCGGTCGCGCAGGATGCCCGCGTTGTTGACGAGGATGTCGAGCTTCCCGAACTCGCCGATCGCCAGGTCGACCAGCTCACGGGCCCCTTCGCGGTCGGAGACGTCCCCGGTGTGGGCGAGGGCGCGGCCGCCCGCGGCGCGGATCTCGGCGGCGACCTCCTCGGCGGGGGTGGCCGAGGCCGCGCCGGAGCCGTCCCGCCCGGGCTGCCCGTAGTCGTTGACGACGACGGCGGCACCCAGGCGGGCCAGTTCCAGCGCTTCGGTCCGGCCGAGCCCGCGCCCCGCGCCGGTGACGATCGCGGCGAGCCCTTCAAGTGGCAGTGACATCGAAGTCCTCAGCAATCGTGGCGGCGGTCGTGGGGGTCAGATCTCGATGCACGTACGCAGCGCGGTTCCCGTCCGCATCTGGTCCAGCGCCTCGTTGATCCCGGACAGCGGCACCCGGTGGGTGATCAGGCTCTCCAGGTCGATGCGGCCCGCGCGCCACAGGGCGACCGTCCGCTCGTACGACCGCAGGACGTCTCCGCCGCCGTACATGGACGGCAGGATCCGCTTCTCGTCGAAGAACAGCTCGAACATGTTGAGCTGCAGGAAGTCGTCCATGGCGCCCGCGCCGACGATGACGAGGGTGCCGCCGCGGCGGGTGTTCTCGTACGCGGTGCGGGCGGTGGCGGAGCGGCCGACGACCTCGAAGACGTAGTCGAAGCCCTCGCCACCGGTCACCGACTGCTTCGCGCCCGGGAGTTCGTCGGGCGAGACCGCCTTCGTCGCGCCGAACCGCAGCGCGGCCTCCCGGCGCGAGGCGACCGGGTCGACGGCGACGATCTCGGCGGCGCCCTTGAGGCGCGCGCCCTGGATCGCGGAGATGCCGACGCCCCCGCAGCCGATCACGGCGACCGAGGAACCGGCCGCCACGTCCGCGGTGTTGAGGGCGGCGCCGAGGCCGGTCGTCACTCCGCAGCCGATGAGGGCCGCGATGTCGAAGGGCACGTCGTCCGGGATCGGCACGGCGGAGCCCGCGTCGACCACGACCTCCTCGGTGAAGGTGCCGGTCCCGGCGAAGCCGAAGACGTCTTGGCCGGGCCGCCGGAAGTTGGGCGTGCCGGCGTTCATGAACCCGGCCAGGCACAGCTGGCTCTGGCCGCGCTTGCAGGCGGGACAGACGCCGCAGGCAGGCAGCCAGCAGACGACGACCCGGTCGCCGGGCTTGAGATGGGTGACGCCCTCGCCGACCTCGACGATCTCCCCGGCGCCCTCGTGGCCGGGTACGAACGGCGCGGGCTGCGGCAGTACGCCGCTCATCGCGGACAGGTCGGAGTGGCACAGCCCGGTGGCCCGTACCCGGATCCGCACCTTGCCCGGCCCGAAGCCCACCGCCTCGATGTCGTCGAGCACTTCCAGCTTGTCCTGGCCTATCTCGTGCTGTACGGCTGCGCGCATGGTGCGGCTCCCCTCGACAACGGGCTGATCACTGACGGGCTGGGCTCAGGAGTGTGTGACGACGGTGTCGGCGAGGACCGGCGCGTCGTCCCGCTCGACGGCGCTCACGGCCACCCGGACGCTGCCTTCCCGCCGCCACATGCGGATGCGCAGGGTCTCCCCCGGGTACACGACCCCGGCGAAGCGCGTGGTGTGCGAGCGGACGCGCGCCACGTCCCCGCCGAGCAGCGTGTCGACGACCGCCTTGAGCGTCATCCCGTACGTGCACAGCCCGTGCAGGATCGGCCGGTCGAACCCGGCGAGCTTGGCGAACTCGGGGTCGGCGTGCAGCGGGTTCCAGTCGCCGGAGAGCCGGTAGAGCAGCGCCTGCTCCTCGCGGACCTGGCGCTCGACGGTCCGGTCCGGCGCACCGGTGGGCTCCTCGAGGCGGGTGGAGGGGCCGCGGTCGCCGCCCCAGCCGCCCTCTCCCCGTACGAAGATCTGGGCGTCGTTCGTCCACAACGGTCCCTCGGCGTCGGCGACCTCGGTGCGCATGACCAGGACGGCCGCCTTGCCCTTGTCGTACACGGCGGCGATCCGCCCGGTGGCCAGGGCCTTGCCCTCGACCGGGATCGGGCGGTGCAGTTCGATGGTCTGGCCGCCGTGCAGGACGCGGGCGAGGTCGACGTCGACGCCGGGCATGGACAGGCCGCTGATCACTCCGGGGGAACCGGCGCCCGCGACGGTGGCGAAGCTCGGCAGGACGTGCAGCTTCGATTCGAGGGTGTAGCGCAGCTCGTCGGGATCCGTCGCCGGGACGCCCGCTCCGAGGCCGAGGTGGTAGAGCTGGACGTCCTTGCGGTCCCAGGTGATCTCACCGCTGCGGGGTTCGGCGGCGAGGGCCTTGGCGGCGTCGATGGGCATGGGGCTCCTGATCAGTAGCGCGAAAGACCTCGGTGCGGCCGTCCGCACCGTCGGCCGCACCGAGGTCGACACTGGCCGATCTAGAACGCGTTCCAGTCCGGCGACCCTTGTATAGCCCAGCACTCGGCAGTTGTGAAGGCTCCTGACGCTCTGTCAGGTCAACGGTCCGTCCGCCCGGCCGTGACATTTGTCCTGCCGGAGTCCGTACAAGCGCATCTGTCGGGCAGGGGCCGCGGATTCGTACCGTCTCAGGCATGACACAGACAGGTGGGACAGAGCGTGCCGTGTCCTTCACGGGGGCGGTCAAGGCGTTCGGCGCGGTGCGCGCGGTGGACGGGGTGGATCTGGAGATCGGCCGTGGCGAGACGGTGGCGCTGCTGGGGCGCAACGGCGCGGGGAAGTCGACCACGATCTCCCTGCTGCTCGGTCTGAACGAGCCGGACGAGGGGACGGTCGCGCTCTTCGGCGGCCCCCCGGAGGCGGCGGTGCGTGCCGGGCGGGTCGGCGCGATGCTTCAGGAGACCCGGCCGGTGCCCCGCGTGACCGTCCGTGAGCTGGTCTCCTTCGTCGCGGGCCGCTATCCCGCGCCGCTCCCTGTCGCCGACGCGCTGGAGCTCGCGGGGATCGGGGATCTGGCCGGGCGGCGCGTCGACCGGCTCTCCGGCGGGCAGGCGCAGCGGGTGCGGTTCGCGGTGGCGCTCGCCGGGAACCCCGACCTGATCGTGCTCGACGAGCCGACCGCCGCGCTGGACGTGGAGGCGCGGCGCGCGTTCTGGGACTCGATGCGGTCCTACGCGCGGCGTGGTCACACCGTCCTGTTCTCGACGCACTACCTGGAGGAGGCCGACGCGCACGCCGACCGGATCCTCGTCATCGACCACGGCCGGCTCGTCGCCGACGGGACCGGCGAGCAGCTCAAGCGGTCGGTGGGCGGCAACCTGGTCTCCTTCGACCTCGCGGGCCGGGGCACCGAGGGGCTGACCCTGCTGCCCGGTGTGGTGTCGGTGGAGGTGCGCGGGGACCGGGCCCTGCTGCGCACGGACGACTCGGACGCGACGGTGCTCGCGCTGGCCGGGCTCGGCGCGATCCGCGGCCTGGAGGTCGTCCCCGCGTCCCTGGACGACGCGTTCATGGTGCTCACCTCGCATGTTCTGGAGACGGTGTGATGCTGGACTATCTGCGCCTCGAAGTGCGCCGGACGCTGCGTGACGCCGGCTTCGTCATCGGCGGCATCGCGATGCCCGTGATGATGTACCTCCTGTTCACCAACCTCGGTGGCGCCAGTGACGGCGGCTGGAAGACCGGTTCGATGATCGGCATGGCCGCGTACGGGGCGGTGGGCTCGGCCCTGAACACCGGCGGCGGGGTCGCCGAGGACAAGGGGATCGGCTGGCTGCGGCAGCTGCGGGTGACCCCGATGACCCCGCGGGAGGTGGTGCTCGGGCGGACGCTGACCGGCTCGGTGACCGTGCTGCCCGCGATCGCCGCGGTGCTGGCGGCGGGCGGCCTGGTCAACGGCGTACGGCTGGAGGTCTGGCAGTGGGCCGCGGTCGCGGTGCTGCTGTGGCTCGGCTCGATACCCTTCACCCTGCTCGGCCTCGGCAACGGCTACCGGCTCACCGCGCAGACGACCGGCGTCGCGAACATGGTGTGCAATCTGGGGCTCTCGGTGGTCGGCGGTCTATGGTTCCCGCTCACGCTCTTCCCGGGCTGGCTCCGGTCCCTGTCCGGCTTCACCCCCACGAACCGCATCGCCCAGCTCGGCACCTCCGTCGCCGACGGCGACGCACCGGCGCTGGGTGCGGTGGCGGTTCTCACGGCTTGGCTACTGGTCTTCGGTTCGTACGCTGTGGTCTCGTACCGCAGGGCCGCGCGGACCATCTGAAGCGGAACGTCCGAAGGGGGAGCGGGGACATGTCCTGGATACGAGAGGTCACCTGCCAGGTGAAGGGGTGGCGGGCGGCGCGGGCGCGCTGGCGGGCCGACATGGAACGCTTCAAGGCCGAGCAGCGGGCCGCCCGCAGGAGCGGCGGGAAGATGCCCGAGAACCCGGGGCCGCCACCCACCGGCTTCGCGCTGCTGCCGTGGCTGCTGATGGGGATGGGCTCCTTCTCCAACCTCCTCCAGGGCAAGACCGCGAACCCCTGGATCGGCGGCCTGGGTCTGTTCGCCTTCAACTCCCTCTACATCTACGTGACGTTCCGCTCCTTCGTGAAAGAGGCCCGCGAGGCCCGCTCCACCAAGGTGGCCCTCGTCCTGATGGGCCTGGTCACCTGCGGGCTGGCCCTCGGCTACGGCGGCAGCTGGCTGTACTTCTTCCCGCTGCTCGGCCTGGCCACCGGCGCGGTGCTGCGGGGCCCGCGGCTCGGTCAGATCGGTCTCGGCCTGACCGCGCTCGCGGCGGCGGTCTCCTTCTTCCGCGCGGGCTGGGACGCGGTGAACGTCGCCTACGGCACCTTCCTGTCCACCATGGTGACGGCGGCGATCCTCTCCCTCTCCGAGGCCGTACGGGAGCTGCGCGCCGCCCGCGAGGAGCTGGCCCGCCGTGCCGTGGAGAAGGAACGCCTGCGCTTCTCCCGCGACCTGCACGACCTGCTCGGCCACACGCTCTCCGTCATCGTGGTGAAGTCGGAGGCGGCCCGCCGACTGGCCCCGCGCGACCTGGACGCGGCCCTCACGCAGATCACGGACATCGAGTCCGTGGGCCGGCAGGCGCTGACCGAGATCCGCGAGGCGGTGACCGGCTACCGCGAGGGCAGCCTCACCACGGAACTGGACCGGGCCCGCTCCGCCCTGTCCGCGGCGAGCGTCGACCCCGTGGTCCGCCAGTCCGGCGCCCCGCTGACCCCGCAGAGCGAGGCCCTGCTGGGCTGGGTGGTGCGGGAGGCGGTGACGAACGTCGTACGGCACAGCGGCGCGACCCGCTGCGAGATCACCGTCGAGGGCGTACCGGGCGGCCATGTCCGCCTGACCGTCACGGACGACGGCACCGGCACGGGCGCCTCCGCGACCGGTCCCGCCGAGGGCATCGGCGGCACCGGTCTGAAGGGCCTGACGGAACGCCTCGCGGCGGCGGGCGGGTCGCTCACGGCCGGCCCGTCGCCACGCGGCGGCTTCACGGTGACCGCCGAACTTCCGGTGGACGCGGCGGACTTGGCGTCCTCTTCGGTGGCTACGGCGCCCAGGGAGCCGTGACCGCCCAGCTCACGTCGTCCGTCCACGAGGTGGCGCTGTCGAAGGTGTTCGAGCCGCCGTCACTGGCTATGTAGACGTTGTAGTTGTAGTGCCGGAGGTATCTCGTCGGGTAGTTGTACGAAGCGAACGAGGACCCCGTCCCGCTCTTGCCGGTCCCGGCGCAGAACGTGGCGTCCTGTCTGAACTGCGTGGTGCCGACCATGGGTTGTCGGTAGAGCTGGTAGTTGAAGTGCCGCAGGAAGTCGCCCGGGTAGTTGCGTGACTCGAAGGAGTAGCAGGAGCTGTCGGCGAGGCCCCTGCGGACGATCCAGGTGGCGTCGCCCTTGTCGAGCGTCGAACTGCTCGACGTGATGGCCGAGATGACCGCCGCGTTGTTCTGGTGGCGGATGTAGTCGGTCGTGCAGCACGAGGTGGTCGCGCGCAGCGAGATCTCCGACCCGGCCGTCAGCGAGCCGGTGCTGCCGGTCGCACCGCCGTAGCCGACGGAGACGATGTTGGCCTGGACGGAGTCGTCGGCGGCGTCCGTCGGGATGCCCGAGGTCATGACGCCCTCGAAGAAGGACCCGATGGAACCGTTGCTGTTGTCGCCGCCGGTGCCCAGGACGATCGCGCCCTCCTGATGCATGGGCGAGTAACCACTGGTGGTGGGTTCACCCCCGGAATAAGTGGTCGTGAGGCCGCCCGATTGGGCGTTGCCGTATTTCAGCGCGAAATGGTTCTGACCGTTGTTCTTCAGCAAAGCGGTCACGAACGGCATCGATCCGGTGCCGGTGTTCGACGTGTTCTTGCTGTAGCCGGAGTCCGACTGGAACAGGCCGTTCTCCAGGTCGGCCTGCACCCAGGGGCCCTGGCCGTAACAGGGCGAGAACCAGCACTCGGTGCCGAAGTTGATCGCGTCCATGTGGCCGTTGCCGGTGTCCTTGTTGTTGGTCTCGGCGTTGCCGTAGTCGAAGCAGCAGCTGCCGTTGACATGGGTGCCGGAGGTCACCATGTACATCCCCTCGGCCGCCCCGTTGGTGGCCACGCCCGAGGTGGAGTTGTCCCGGTAACCCATGCCGGCCGAGATCTCCAGGCCGTAGACCTGGTGGCCGCCGACGGTCACCGGCAGCGCGTCCGCGGGCGCCCCGACGTCGGCCGCGCCCGCCCCGCCCGCACCCTCGACGGTGAGGTCGTTGTGGCGCGCGGACTGGTCGTAGATCTTGGTGATGACGCAGGTGGTGCCGGAGCAGAAGGAGTCCTGTGCCGCCGCGTTCGCGTACCCGCCGGCCGCCAGGAGACCGATGTTCGCGGTGGCGCTGTCGGAGGCGCGCTGCACCTGGTAGAGCGAGCCGTTGTACGACGAGTAGAGCGCTCTGACGAGGCTGTGCGCGGCGACACAGGGCGTGCCCGCGGCGGCGTAGACGTCACAGGGCAGCGATCCCGCGGCGGTGGCCGCCGGGGTGCCGACGGCGAGCGCGACGACGGCCGCCAGCACCGACAGCACGGCCAGCACGGCGCTTCTCGGGCGCGACGATCTTGGTAACACAATGCACCTCTTCCGTTCCTGGTAGGACAGTGCGGGTACCCGGTCGAAATACCGGACATCGTTCGATCGAAATGCCGAACAATTCCCGGTCGAAATGTCGAACGTTTGCGAATATCGGCTCGGGACAGGATCGGCAAAGGCGATCACGGAATGTCGAGGCGATTGTTTGCCCGGAGTCAAGGGCCGTCAAGACGCGCGGAGTCGAACCATGGAGAGTTTTTAGTTTCCGGCGAAGTGCGCACCACGACGGGTCACGCGCCTTCCCCCGCCTTACGCTTGGCCCCGTGAACGAGATGCCCCGGGACCACCGGCCCACGAAGTCCGTGCGTGTCCTGCTTGCCGAGGATCAGGGAATGATGCGCGGCGCGCTCGCCCTGTTGCTGGGGATGGAGCCGGACATCGAGGTCGTCGCCCAGCTCGCGGCGGGCGACGCCATCGTGGACGCGGCGCTGACCCACCGCCCGGACGTGGCCCTGCTGGACATCGAGCTGCCCGGGATGAGCGGTCTGGACGCCGCCGCCGTACTGCGCGAACAGGCGCCGGACTGCCGCGTGTTGATCCTCACCACCTTCGGCCGGCCCGGGTATCTGCGGCGCGCGATGGAGGCGGGCGCCGCCGGTTTCCTGGTCAAGGACGGCCCCGTGGAGGACCTGGCCGAGGCGATCCGGCGGGTGCTGACCGGCGAGACGGTCATCGACCCGGCGCTCGCCGCCGCCGCGTTGAGCGCCGGACCCAATCCGCTCACCGCCCGTGAGTGCGACGTCCTGAAGGCCTCGGTGGACGGCGCCACCGTCGCCGACATCGCCTCCAAGCTCCATCTCTCCGAGTCGACCGTCCGCAACTACCTCTCCTCCGCGATCGGCAAGACGAGCACCCGCAACCGCATGGAGGCGATGCGGGAGGCCCGCCAACAGGGCTGGCTCTGACCGCCGACCGCCGGCCGCCCGCCGCACCGCGCGCCAGGGCCCTACTTCGTCACCGCCGCCGCCTTGTAGGTCCTTCCCTCCGGTCCCAGGCAGACGAACCAGTCGGACCGGGAACCGTCCGCCGGGCGGATCGCATCCTCGAAGTCCCCGACGATGCCCGTGCCCGGGGAGGGCCTCGACGCCTCGGTCGTCGAGCCGTCGTCCCAGGTGCAGGTGACCTCCTGGGCGGTGGTGGCGACCTGACCGACCACGAGCCGCTGGTCGGTCCTGCTCGTCGCCGTCCCACTGGTGTCCAGCGGCATCGCGCCGGACGTGAGGTCCGTGCCCGCCATGGTGTCGCCCTTCTCGAACGCTCCCAGCAACTTGATCGACGCCTTGCCGTCCAAGGTCAGGCGGACGAAGTACGAGCTCTTGCCGATGAGCTCGGAAGCGTCGCGCACGTTCACCCACGGCTTGCCGAGCCCGGACCCGGTCATCGCGTCCAGTTGACCCTGCGCCTCCGCCTTGTTCCGGGGCGCTCCCCAGACGTCGATGACGACCTTCCACTTCTTGCCGTGCTCGGTTCCCCTGGCCAGGTCGCTGCGCTGCGGCTCGTACACATGCCGTTCGTCGCCCGCCGGCGGCCGTGTCGCCGCCGGCGCGACCTTCTGCGCGTCGCCGCCCGTCACCCCGGCCAGCGCCAGCGTCCCCGTCGAACCGGCGATCACCAGCGCCGCCGCTGCCGCCAGTGCCCAGCGGCGGGCCTTGCGGCGGCGGCCACCGCGGACCACCGCCTGGTAGGGGGCTATGCCGATCTCCGCCTCGTCCGCGGCGTCGGCCAGCAGGAAGGCGATGTCCCTGTGTGTCATGTCGTGGTTCGTCTCCCGGTCCGCGCTCATCACTTCCGCCCTCCGTGCGTCACCATGTCCGCCAGGCCCGGTATGGCGCGCAGCTTCGCGATCCCCTTCGCCGCGTTGCTCTTCACCGCGCCCACCGAACAACCCATCGCCTCCGCCGCCTGGCTCTCGCTCAGGTCCTCCCAGTACCGCAGGACCACCGCCTCGCGCTGGCGCGGCGGCAGTTGGACGAGCGCCGTCAGCAGGGCGCTGCGGTCGTCGGCCTGGGCGATCCGGTCACCTTGGTCGGGCAGTTCGTGCGTGAGCCCCGAGTCGTCCTTCGGCGCCAGGAACTCCTTGAGCCTTCTGCGGTGTTTGCGGGCATGCGCGTTGATCATCACGCGCCGTACGTAGGCCTCCGGGTCGTCGGCCGCGCCGACCCTGCGCCAGGCCACATAGACCTGCTCCAGCGTCGTCTGGACCAGGTCCTCGGCGGCGTGCTGCTCCCCCGTAAGGAGAAATGCCGTACGCATCAACCGCGGCCAGCGGCCGATGACAAAGCGCTGGAACTCCTCGTCCCGAGCCTGCTTCCGATCCCCCATGGGCACCTCCTAGATGTACAAAGGAGTCCACGAGGACCGGATTTCGTTGCCCCGACCGCAGGAGATCTTCGGCGGCCTCAGCGAGCGGAGATCTTCGAGGGCAGCCACAGCAGCATCAGCACCGCCCCGCCGAGCAGTACGTACCCGCCCGTACGGAAGGCCAGCGCGTATCCCGCCGTCAGTGCCTGCGCCGACGCGCCGCTCCCCGTACGCGAGGCCGCGATGGTCGACATGACGGCGAGTCCGAGTGAACCGCCCATCGTGCGGGAGGTGTTGACCAGCCCGGACACCAGACCGGCGTCCCCCGGCGCCGCGCCCGAGGTCGCGAGCGAGGCGAGCGGGGTGGCGGCCAGCCCCGCGCCCGCCATCATCAGGATCCCGGGGAACATGATCGCCGTCAGGTAGGAGCCGTCGGCCGTCATCGTCGACTGCCAGCCGAAGCCCGCCGCGGCGACCAGCGACCCGATGACGGCGACGTTGCGCGCCCCGACCACCGGCATGAGCCGCGGTGCGAGTTTCGAGCCGAGGACCACCGCCAGTGAGCTCGGCACCAGCGCGAGCCCGGCGCCCAGCGGCGAGTAGCCGAGCACGTTCTGCGCGTACAGCGTCATGAAGAACCACATGCAGAACATCGCGGAGCCGCACACGAACATGGCCGCGTTCGCCGACGCCACCGCCCGCACACCGAGCAGGCGCAGCGGCATCAGCGGCACCCGCGTCCGCGCCTCGACCAGGAGGAACAGGCCGATCAGCGCGAGCCCGGCACACAGCGGTACGAGGGTCGCGGCCGCCGCCCACCCCTCCGCCTCGGTCTGCACGATCCCGTACGCGAGGGTCGCGAGCCCCGCCGTCACCAGCAGCGCGCCCGGCAGGTCGAGCCGCCGCCCGTCCCCGGCCCGGCTCTCCACGAGCCACCGTGCGGCGCCCGCCAGCACCACCGCGCCGACCGGCACGTTGATCAGCAGCACCCACCGCCACGACAGCCCGTCCACCAGCAGCCCGCCGACCAGACCACCGGCCGCCCCGCCCCCGGCGCCGACCGCCGTCCAGGTCGCGATGGCCCGCGCGCGGGCGGCGCCCTCCGGGACCGCCGAGGTGAGGATCGTCAGCGTCGAGGGCGCGAGCACCGCCGCTCCGAGCCCCTGCGCGGCCCGCGCGACCAGCAACTGCCAGCCCGCCTGGGCGAGCCCGCCGCCCAGCGAGGCCACCGTGAACAGCGCGAGCCCCACCAGGAACATCCGCTTGCGCCCGTAGAGGTCACCGGCCCGCCCGCCGAGCAGCATGAACCCGGCGAAGGCGATCGCGTACGCGTTGACCACCCACTGCAGCCCCGGCGCGCTCAGCCCCAGGTCGGTCCGCATGGACGGCAGCGCCACGTTCACGACGGACACGTCGAGCACCACGAGGAACTGTCCGGCGCAGGCGAGCGCCACCACCAGCCAGGTGGGCGGCGCGACGCGAGCTGATATTCGGGTGTCTTCCGCGGCTCGAAGCATGAGTGTCATGCTCTCAACCGCCCTACGGTCCTTGCATCGGGATTTCGCCGCACTCGCCCTGGGCCACAGGTCCTAGGGCCACCCGTGCACCCGACACCGAGGCGGCCTCGAACATCGCGGCAGCCCGAACATCGCGGCAGCCTCGAGCGGACCCTTGGTGATCAGCCCGCCGCCCGTAGCAGCGTGACCACCGCCGCCCCGCCCAGCCCGATGTTGTGGGCGAGCCCGACCCGTGCGCCCGACACCTGCCGGAGCCCCGCCTCGCCCCTCAACTGCCATACCAGCTCGGCCACTTGGGCGATCCCGGTCGCCCCCAGCGGATGTCCCTTGGAGATCAGCCCGCCGGACGGGTTCACGACCCACCGCCCGCCGTACGTCGTGGCCCCCGACTCGACGAGCTCGCCGGACTCCCCCTCCTCGCACATCCCGAGCGCCTCGTAGGTCAGCAGCTCGTTGATGGAGAAGCAGTCGTGCAGTTCCACGACGTCCACGTCGTCGATGCCGAGTCCCGACCGCTCGTACACCTGGCGCGCGGCCTCCCGCGACATCGGCTGTCCGACGACGTCGACGCAGGAGCCGGACGCGAAGGACTCCTCGGTGTCGGTGGTCATGGCCTGCGCGACGATCTCGACGGCCTGGCGCGCCGGCTCGTGCCGCTCCAGGAACCGTTCGGACACGACGACCGCGGCGGCGGCCCCGTCCGAGGTGGGCGAGCACTGGAGTTTCGTCAGCGGCCGGTGCACGACCCGGGCGGCGAGGATCTCGTCGACCCCGTACACGTCCTGGAACTGGGCGTAGGGATTGTTCGCCGAGTGGCGGTGGTTCTTGGCGCCGACGGCGGCGAGCTGTGCCTCGGTGGTGCCGTACTTCTCCATGTGCTCGCGCGCCGCGTCGCCGAAGATCTGCGCGGTGGGCGGGGACATCTCGAAGCCGTGCCGGGCGGCCATGACGCCGTAGTGGCGGGCCACCGGAGACGTCGAGAAGTCTCCCCCGTCCGCACCGCCCCCCAGCGCCCCGCGCTTCATCTTCTCGAAGCCCAGCGCGAGCACACAGTCCGCGACCCCGCCCTCGACGAACTGCCGGGCCAGCATCAGCGCGCTCGATCCGGTGGCGCAGTTGTTGTTGACGTTGTAGACGGGGACGCCGGTCAGGCCGAGTTCGTACGCGGCGCGCTGGCCGGCGGTCGAGGGCTGGAAGCAGTAGCCGACAGGAACCTGTTCCACCTCGGCGTACGCGATCCCGGCGTCCGCGAGCGCGGCACTCCCCGCCTCTCGTGCCATGTCCCAATACTGCCAATCACGGGTCTCGGGCTTCTCGAACCTGGTCATCCCGACCCCGGCGACGTAGGCCTTCATGGCGCGCCAGACTAGAACACGTTTCACTTGGCCGCCAGGTCTGATGCCGGGTCAGTTCCTCATGGGAAGGTCAAGATTTTGTTAGTACGCCGAAGCATCGGAATAGTTGCCCAGGCGCACCGGGTTCCTGATGCACGTATCCCGCACGCAATCCCGCGCGGTCCCGCACGGAGTCCCGCACGGACGTCCACCGCTCCTCCCCTCCTTCCTCCCTCTCTCTTTTGGCCTGGAGGCCTCACGCAATGACGCACACGACGACCGACCAGCCCACCCGGAGGCCCGGCGGCGCGATCGTGCCGGTGCTGGCCTTCGCGGGCATCGTTGTCGCGGTGATGCAGACCCTGCTCGTTCCGGTCATCAAGGACCTGCCGGAGCTGCTGGGCACCGCACCCAGCAACGCCACCTGGGTGATGACCTCGACGCTGCTCGCGGGAGCCGTGGCCACACCGATCATGGGTCGGCTCGGTGACCTCTACGGCAAGCGGCGGATGCTGCTCGCGAGCCTGTCCGTGATGGTCGTCGGCTCGCTCATAGCCGGTTTCACCAGCACACTGCTGGTGATGATCGTCGGCCGCGCCCTGCAGGGCTTCGCCATGGGCGCGATCCCGCTCGGCATCGGCCTGATGCGCGACATGCTGCCCCGCGAGAAGCTCGGCGAGGCGATGGCCCTCATGAGCTCCTCCATCGGCGTCGGCGGCGGACTCGCGCTGCCGGTCGCGGCCCTGGTCGCGCAGCACGCCGACTGGCACGCCCTCTTCTTCCTCGCCGCCGGTCTCGGCGCCGTCGCGATCGTCCTGACCCTCGTCGCCGTACCGGAGTCCCCGATGCGCGCCGAGGGCACCTTCGACGGACTGGGCGCGGCGGGCCTGTCCGCGGGCCTCGTCCTCTTCCTGCTGCCGATCACCAAGGGCAGCGACTGGGGCTGGACCTCGACCACCACGCTCGGCCTGTTCGCCGCGTCGGCCGTCGTCCTGCTCCTGTGGGGCGTGATGGAACTGCGCGTGAAGGCGCCGCTGGTCGACCTGCGCACCACCGCCCGCCGCTCGGTGCTCTTCACCAACCTCGCCTCGATCATGGTCGGCGTCTCCTTCTACGTCGTCTCGCTCGTCCTGCCGCAGCTGCTCCAGCTGCCGAAGGCCACCGGCTACGGCCTCGGCCAGTCGATGGTGGTCGCGGGTCTGTGCGTGGCGCCGCTCGGCCTGACGATGATGTTCACCGCGCCGGTCTACGCCCGGATCTCCGCCAAGTACGGCCCCAAGGTCACCCTGATCCTCGGCATGCTGATCATCGCGATCGGCTACGGCGCCGGCCTCGGTCTGATGAGCGCCGCCTGGCAGACCATCGTGATCTCGGTGGTCCTGGGCGCGGGCATCGGCCTCGCCTACTCCTCGCTGCCCGCGCTGATCGTCGGCTCCGTCCCGGCCTCGGAGACGGGCGCGGCCAACGGCCTCAACACCCTGATGCGCTCGATCGGCACGTCGGTCTCCAGCGCCGTCATCGGCATGGTCCTGGCCAACACCGCGAACAACGTCGGGGGCCTCGAGGTCCCCACCATGCACGGCTTCCGGGTCTCCTTCCTGATCGCCACCGGGGCGGTCGCCATCGGTCTGCTCTTCGCCCTGCTGCTGCCGGGCCGCCGCCCGGCGACCAAGCCGCAGCTGCGCGCGAGCAGCGAGGAGGACGCGGCCCTGGAACGCGCCCAGGAGGTGCTCCGCGGCTTCCGCGGCCGGGTGCTGGACGCCGACGGCGGCACGGTCGCCCGTGCCAAGGTCACCCTGATCGACCGCCGCGGTCGCCAGGCGGGCGCCACGCTCTCCGAGGCGGACGGCAGCTATGTGCTCGCCGTGCCCGCCGAGGGCGCGTACGTCCTCGCCGCCAGGGCACCGGGCCACGGCCCGCTCGCCTCCTCGGCGACCCACTCCGGCGACGACCGCCCCGTCGAGCTGGACCTCGCGCTGCCGAGCGAGACCGTCCCGGCCCAGGCCTGACCCGAACGGCAGACCCTGGGGCCCGGCCCCACCGCACCACACCCCCGTCCCCGCCGCGGCGGGGGTGTGGTGCACCATGGGGCGCTCACAGGCACGTACGCGCGGACCCGCACAGGCAGACGTGCGACGCTGCCGTTCGCACCCGATGGAGGACTCCCGATGCAGGACCCCACGCCCGCGGCACCCAAGCCGGAGATCCTGGCCGCCTTCGAGGCCGCGAAGGGGTTCATGCCGCTCCGTGAGGGGCTCGCGGTGTACGAGGCCGCCCTCGATGCGGGCCGGCTCGGACTGCCCCTGCTGGAGGTCGGCACGTACTGCGGGCGCTCCACGATCCTGCTCGCGGACGCGGCGCGCGCGGCCGGGGTGACGGCGATCACCGTCGACCACCACCGGGGCAGCGAGGAGCAGCAGCCCGGGTGGGAGTACCACGACCCGGCCACGGTCGACCCCGAGATCGGCCGGATGGACACCCTTCCCACCTTCCGCCGCACCCTCCACAAGGCGGGTCTGGAGGACCAGGTGGTCGCGATGGTCGGCCGTTCACCGCAGATCGCCGCCTTCTGGCGCACGCCCCTCGGTCTCGTCTTCATCGACGGCGGCCACACGGACGAGCACGCCTCCGGCGACTACGAGGGCTGGGCGCCGCACGTCGCCGAGGGCGGCCTGCTCCTCATCCACGACGTGTTCCCCGACCCGGCCGACGAGTTCACCGGCCAGGCCCCCTACCGCGTCTACCTCCGGGCCCTGGAGTCCGGCGCGTTCACCGAGGTCTCGGCGACCGACTCACTGCGCGTCCTGCGGCGAACGGGAGCGGGGATCTGAGAGCGCGGTTAGAGTCGCTGACGTGTCGTACGTAGGTCCTGACTTCGATCCTCCCGGCCCCCGCCGCTCCCGGCGTGGGCCGATGACGGTGGCGGTCGCCGCGCTGGTGCCGGGTGCGCTGGTGGGGTGGCTGGTGTGGCAGGCGGTGGGTGACTCGGGCGGCGGGGGCAGTACGTCCGCCACGTCGACGACCTCCTCGGGCGCACCCGGGGCTTCCTCCGCGGCACCCGGATCCGCCTCCGCCGCGGCGCGGACACCGAGCGCGTCCGGGACGGACGACGGGAAGCCGCCGAGCTCGACCTTCTCCGGCCCCGCCACTCCCGCGGCCTCGGACCTGCCCGCCGCCGCGGGGCCCCTCAAGGGCAAGGTCGTCGTCATCGACCCGGGCCACAACCCCGGCAACTTCCAGCACTCGGCCGACATCAACCGCAAGGTGAACATCGGCACCAACTGGAAGGAGTGCGACACGACCGGCACGTCGACCAACGCGGGTTACACGGAAGCCCGGTTCACGCTCGACGTCGCCCGCCGGCTGCGTACGCTCCTGCAACAGGAGGGCGCCACGGTGAAGTTCACCCAGGACGGCGACCGTTCCTGGGGCCCGTGCGTCGACGAGCGGGCCCGCCTCGGCAACGACGCGCACGCCGACGCGGTCGTCTCCATCCACGCGGACGGCTCCGCGGCCGGCAACCGCGGCTTCCACGTCATCCTTCCCGCGTCCGTCCACTCCGGCGGCGCCGACACCCGTGCGATCGTCGCCCCCTCCCGCGATCTCGGCGAGCGCATCGCGGGCAACTTCGTCCGCGACACCGGCAGCGCGCCCTCCAACTACGTCGGCGGCGGCACCGGACTCGACGTCCGCAGTGATCTCGGCGGTCTCAATCTGTCAACGGTTCCCAAGGTGTTCATCGAGTGCGGCAACATGCGCGATAGCAAGGACGCTGCGTTGCTGACCAGTGGCGCATGGCGGCAGAAGGCGGCACGTGGGATCTCTGAGGGAATCGTGAGTTTCCTGCGCGGGTAGTGATCGGCGGATCGAACCCGACGGACACCCTGATCGGACGGGCGATAGTGTCGTCCCTACGATGAGGGGCCACCCCCGCGCTTCACACCAGGGCCTTACGGCGACATGGTGTCAGCGACGCCTCCACCGACGACGAGACGACTGACGAAGGACCTGAAGTGAATATCCGCTCCCTCACTCGAGGCGACGGCGTGGTGATCGGAGCAGCGGTATTGCTGTTCATCGCGTCGTTCCTCGACATTTTTTCGATCGACGGGGCCTCTAGCGGTGCCAGCATCCCCAGCGCCTGGTCGAGCGGACCGCTGCTGCTGGGCGTGGTCCTGGCCGGCCTCATCGGGGCCGCGCTGGTCGTCGTCTCCCACGGCCTGCCGCAGGTGCCCAAGATCGTCGGACTCGACCTCGGCCAGTTCGGCGTCGCCTTCACGGTCTTCGCCGCGTGGAGCGCGCTCGGGAACGTCTTCGACCCGATGGGCGGCGTCGACAACGTCGGCAGCGCCTCGGACGCGGGCGTCAGCGCCGGCACCGGCCTCATCCTCGCGTTCATCGCGACGCTGATCATGGCCGCCGGCGCCATCGCCACCCCGCTCGTCCCGGCCCTGCAGGCCGCGCTCGTCCCCGCCCCCAAGCCCGCCGCGCCCCAGCCCTACGGCGCCCAGCCGCCCGGGGGCTACGGCTACCCCGGTGCCCAGCAGCCGGGTCAGGCCTTCGGCGGTCAGCCGCAGCAGGCGCAGGCGTTCGGCGGTCAGCCCAGCCAGCCGCAGCAGGCGCCGACCCCGCAACCGCAGCCGCCCGCCGGTGACTTCTCGCCGTTCTGGTTCGCCGTACCGGTGCCGCGTCCGCTGTTCGCGGAGGACGGTTCGCAGACGCCGATCGCCGAACTCGCGCCGGGTACCTGGTACCTGGCCGTGGAGCAGCGCGGCGCGAATCTGGTGGCGCAGACGCAGGACGGCCGTCGCGGCGTGCTGCAGGACACCTCCGGGATCCAGCGCGGCTGACCCGCCTCGTCCGCTCCCGTACGGCCTCCGACGGCCCCTCGTCCTTCCGGGCGGGGGGCCGTTGCCGTACAGTCGCCTGGCCCGCACGTGACTGACGTCCCGTCAGAACCAAACACCTGGAGGGTTCATGCGGCTCGGCCTCGCACTCGGCTACTGGGGGCGCGGCCCCTCCGCGGACCATCTGCCGCTCGCCCAGGAGGCGGAGCGGCTCGGCTATCACTCCGTGTGGACCGCCGAGTCCTGGGGCTCGGACGTCTTCACCCCGCTGACCTGGATCGCCGCGCACACGACCCGTATCCGGCTCGGCACGGCCGTCGCGCAGATGGCCGCCCGCTCCCCCACCACCACCGCGATGCACGCGCTCACCCTCGACCACCTCTCGGGCGGGCGCATGATGCTCGGCCTCGGGCTGTCGGGGCCACAGGTCGTGGAGGGCTGGTACGGGCGTCCGTTCCCGAAGTCGCCGCTGACCGCGACGCGGGAGTACGTCGACGTCGTACGCCAGGTCCTCCGGCGCGAAGGGCCCGTCGAGCTCGACGGCCGCTTCCACCAGCACCCCTACCGGGGCGAGGACGGCACCGGGCTCGGCAAGCCGCTGAAGCCGATCACGCATCCGCTCCGCGCCGACCTGCCGATCCTGCTCGGCGCCGAGGGACCGAAGAACATCGCGCAGACGACCCGGATCGCGGACGGCTGGCTGCCGCTGTACTGGTCGCCGACCCGCCCAGGGGCCTACGAGGCCGCGCTGAGCGATCTCCCCGCCGACTTCCTCGTCGCCCCCATGGCCCACGTCCGCGTCTGCGACGACGTCGCCAAAGGGCTGCTGCCCGTGAAGGCGATGCTCGGCTTCTACATCGGCGGGATGGGGCACGCGGCGCGCAACTTCCACGCCGATCTGATGGCACGGATGGGGTACGAGGAGGAGGCCCGGCTCATCCAGGAGCTGTTCCTCGCCGGACGCCGCCAGGAAGCGGTGCTCGCCGTCCCGGACGCGTTCGCCGACGAGATCTCCCTCGTCGGACCGCGAGAACGCATCGCCGAGCGGCTGGAGTTGTGGCGCAAGGGCCCGGTGACGGACCTGCTGGTCCTGTCACCGGACCCTCACACGCTACGGGTCCTCGCCGAGCTCAACTCCTAGCCCCGGCACGGTCCTCGCCGAGCTCAACTCCCAGGGGCGGCACGGCGGGCGGGGCTCAGCCGCCGGACAGCTGCGAGGCCGACGGCACCTTGTCGGTGACCGGGGCGCCCGCGCTCTTGCCCGCGTCCTTCACCTTGTTGATGATGTCGTCGAAGGCACCCGCGGTCGCGTCCGTCGAGTCGCCCTTGCGGAGCTTGGACGGCAGGTTCTTGAGGGAGTCGATGCCGGCGCTGAGCGGGGCGAGAGCCTTGGAGAGAGTGGGGTCGCCCTCGGCGTTCCTCTTCGCGGCCTTGAGCCGGTTGTACGCGAACGTGCCGGCCAGGGCCGCCTTGATCAGGGCGGTCCTGCGGCCCTTGGCGCCCTTCTTGAACTTGCCGGCCTTCCAGGGCTTCACGATCCACTGGTAGGTGGCTCCTGCGGCCAGGCCCGCGTTCGCCACGAAGCGGGTCTTGGAGAGCTTCTGTTTCTCCACGGTGCTGCTGCTGGACGGGGTGGCGGCCGCCACGACGGCGGCGGTGTCCTTGGTGGCGCTGCTGCCACTGCCGCAGGCCGTGGCGCCGGCGAGCAGGGCGCAACAGACGGTGAGCGCCACGACGAGGCGCCGTATCGGTACGGGCACGGGGTCCTCCGGGGAAGGGAACGGTTCTCCCGGTTTCCGGGAGACACGGCTCTTCCAGCAGGCTCACCCGAACACGGCCGCTGCGCCACTCGAGCGAGGCGTTCGGGTTCCGTCCCCCACGGGTTTCATCCACGCATACGCGGCAACCCGGAGGTCATGTCCCCTCGATATCGCAACGGTTCCAACCAAGCGGGCACGGTCATCGCGATCGTCGCCGACGTGATGGCCGTCATCCTCGGCCTGTGGATCCTGATGTACCTCCTGGACGCGAACCGGGCCAACGACCTGGTCCAGTTCGTCCACAACGTGGCGAGCTGGCTGGCCGGCTGGTCCCGCGACCTGTTCACCTTCGACAAGGCGTGGGCACGCGTGGTCGCGGGTTACGGCCTGGCCGCCGTCGTGTACCTCTTCATCGGCCACGCCATCGCCAACCGCATGCACCGCCACTGAGCCGCCCCCGCCGGGCTGCCGACAGGCCCTAGGTGTTCTGTCCACGGAGGTTGGTGACAGGTTTCACGGTGGGGTGATCTTGAACGAGTGAGGGCCTTCCGGGTTCGGTGTGGATTGCGACGTCTACACCGACCGAAAGGCCCTCGTGCTCCACCGTAATGCACCCCTGACCGAGACCGGACGCCTGCGTCTGGCCCGCTGCGTCGTAGAGGACGGCTGGACGCTGCGCCGGGCCGCCGAACGCTTCCAGGTCTCACCCACGACGGCTCAGCGATGGGCCGGCCGCTACCGCGAACTCGGCGAGGCAGGCATGGCCGACCGGTCCTCGCGCCCACACCGCAGCCCGCGCCGGACCCCGACCCGCACCGAACGCCGGATCATCAAGGTCCGCGTGCTGCGCCGCTGGGGACCGGCCCGCATCGCCTACCTCCTGGGCCTGAACCCGGCCACCGTCCACCGCGTCCTGACCCGCTACCGCCTGGCCCGGCTCACGCACCTGGACCGGGCCACCGGCCGGGTGATCCGCCGCTACGAGCGCGACCGCCCGGGCGAGCTGGTGCACGTCGACATCAAGAAGCTCGGCAACATCCCCGACGGCGGCGGACACAAGACCCTCGGACGCCAGGCGGGCCGCAAGACCCGCTCCGGCGCCGGCTACAGCTACCTCCACAACGCCGTCGACGACCACTCCCGCCTCGCCTACAGCGAGATCCTCACCGACGAGAAGAAGGAGACCGCCGTCGCCTTCTGGACCCGCGCCCACGCCTTCTTCACCCAGGCCGGGATCACCGTCGAACGCGTCCTGACCGACAACGGCTCCTGCTACAAATCGCACCTCTGGCGCAACTCCCTTGCAGAGTCGGGGATTTCACACAAACGCACCCGCCCCTACCGGCCCCAGACCAACGGGAAAGTGGAGAGGTTCAACCGAACCCTCCTCGACGAATGGGCCTACGCACAGCCCTACCGGAGCGAAGCCGAGCGACGCGAGGCATACCCCGTCTGGCTCCACACCTACAATCACCACCGCGGACACACCGCGCTCAAGGGCCAACCACCCGCCAGCCGCGTCCCCAACCTCACAGGTCAGTACACCTAGGGCCTGTCCGGCCGATCATGCCGCAGAGGCGTCGTTACTTTCCTCCGACCTGATCCGCCGGACAGGCCCTAGCAGCACTCCGCGTCGAGGCCCAGCGGCAGGCGCTCGCCGCCGAAGACCGCGCAGGTCGGCTCGTCGCCGCCGAGCGCGGCGACGGCGAGGAGCAGCGAACCCGCCGTCCAGCTGGTGAGTTCCTCGGGCCAGATCGTCCGGGCGTCGAAGACGTAGCCCGTCCAGTAGAGGCCCGTCTTCGGGTCGCGCAGGTGCTGGATGGACTGGAGGATCTCCAGGGCACGGTCCGACTCGCCCACGGCCCACAGCGCCAGGGCGAGTTCGGCCGACTCACCGCCGGTCACCCACGGGTTGGGCACCACACAGCGCACGCCGAGCCCCGGGACCACGAACCGGTCCCAGCCCTCCGCTATCCGGGCCTCGGCCTCGGCGCCGGTCAACGCGCCACCGAGCACCGGGTAGTACCAGTCCATCGAGTAGCGGCCCTTGTCGAGGAACCGCTCGGGGTGCCTGCGGATCGCGTGCCGCAGCGCGCCGACCGCCAGCTCCCAGTCGGGTTGCGGCTCTTCACGCTGCTCGGCGATGGCGAGCGCGCAGCGCAGCGCGTGGTGGATGGACGAACTCCCGGTCAGCAGGCCGTCCTCGACCGCCGTGCCGTCGTCCTCGCGCTTCCAGCCGATCTGCCCGCCTGGCTGCTGGAGGCGCAGCACGAACTCCACGGCCGCGTAGACCGCGGGCCACATCCGGTCGAGGAAGGCGTCGTCGCCGGTGGCGAGGTAGTGGTGCCAGACGCCGACCGCGATGTAGGCGCAGAAGTTGGTCTCCCGGCCGCGGTCGGTGACGTCGTCCGCGTCCCCGTCTGCGTAGGCCGCGTACCAGGAGCCGTCCTGGTTCTGGTGCCGGGCCAGCCACTCGTACGCCCGCTCGGCCGCCTCGTGCTCCCCCGCCGCGTCCAGTGCCATGGCCGCCTCGGTGTGGTCCCACGGGTCGAGGTGGTGTCCGCGGAACCACGGTATGGCGCCGTCGGGTCGCTGCACCCCGAGGACGGCCCGCACCGTGGCGGCGGCCTCCTCCGCGGTGAGGACCCCGGGCAGGACGAGGTGTTCTGTCCGGGGCGTGCGTGGAGTCGTCACGAAGCGTCCACCGCGGCGGAGTCGAGGGGCAGGTGGGGCTTGGTCGCGTACGCCACGAAGCTCTTGCCGATCAGCGGGTTCAGCGCGTTCTCGGCGACGCGGGTGGCCAGGGGCTTCTTCATGATGTCCCAGACCAGCAGCTTGTGGTACGCCCGCACGGGCAGCGCCTTGTCGTTGTCGACGCCGAACGCGCACTTCAGCCACCAGTAGGGGCTGTGCAGGGCGTGGGCGTGATGGGTGCCGTACGGCTTGAGCCCGGCCTCCTTCATCTTGCCCAGCAGTTCGTCCGCCTTGTAGATGCGGATGTGGCCGCCCTCGACCTCGTGGTACGCGTCGGACAGGGTCCAGCAGACCTTCTCCGGTCCGTAGCGCGGCACGGTGATCGCTATGCGCCCGCCCGGCTTCAGCACGCGCACCATCTCGGCGAGGACGCCCTTGTCGTCCGGGATGTGCTCCATGACCTCGGAGATGATCACGACGTCGAAGGACGCGTCGGGGAAGGGCAGCGCGAGCGCGTCGCCCTCCATCGCGGTCGCGGTGGCGCCGACCGGGGCCTCGCCGGCCTCCTTCATCGCCGCGAACCACTTGGCGACCTCGCGGATCTCCTCGCCGTTCTGGTCCAGCGCGACGACCTGGGCGCCGCGCCGGTAGCACTCGAACGCGTGCCGGCCGGCACCGCATCCGAGGTCCAGTACGCGGTCGCCCGGGGCGAGCGGGAACCGGGAGAAGTCGACGGTCAGCACGTGGCCCTGCTTTCACGATCGGAGGTGGGAGTGACGCCCGTCGCCGGGCCGAAATCTACGGGGCCGGGGGTCCCTGCGGGGGCGGAAACAGCGCCCACACCGACCGTGGCGACGGCTGCCGGGGCGGGGTCGTCCGGCGCGACGGCGGACGCCTGCGCGGCCGGGACCGCTGCGGCAGCTGCCGGTGCGGTGACCTTTGGCGCGACGGCCCCCTGCGCAGGAGCGCCGGACAGGGCGGCGCCCGGCGCGATGGCCGTCGGCGCGACGGGGGTCCCCCCGCGCGAGCGGAGCCGAGCGTGGGAGAGGGCCATCGCCTCGCGGTAGTGGGCCACCGTGCCCTCGGCGGCGCGGGCCCAGGTGAAGCGGTCCAGTACCCGCGCGCGTCCGGCGGAGCCGAGCCGCAGCCCGAGTTCGGGATCGCCCAGCACCCGGCTCAGCGCGGCGGCCAGCGCCCCCGAGTCGCCGGGCGGAACCGCGAGGCAGGTCTCGCCGTCGGGTCCGGCGACCTCCGGGATCGCCCCGCCGGTGGTGGCCACCAGCGGCGTCCCCGTGGCCATCGCCTCGGCGGCGGGCAGGGAGAACCCCTCGTACAGGGACGGCACGCAGGCGACCTCGGCGGACCGTACGAGGTCGACGAGCTCCGCGTCCGAGATGCCCTTGACGAACTCGACGGCGCGCTCGAGGCCGTACCGCTCTATGGCCTGGGCGACCGGCCCGTCCTCGGCGCGTTTGCCGACGACGACGAGATGCGCGCCGGGGTGCTCGGTGCGCACCTTGGCGAGCGCCTCGACGAGGTGGATGAGCCCCTTGAGGGGCACGTCCGCGCTGGACGTGGTGACGATCCGGCCCGGCACCTGCGGCACGGACGGATCGGGCGAGAAGAGGTCGGTGTCCGCGCCGATGTGCACGACGTGGACACGGTCCCGGGCGACGCCCAGGTGGTCGACGATCTCCTGCTGCGAGCTGCCGGAGACGGTGAGCACGGACGGCAGACGGCGCGCGACACGCTTCTGCATGCGCGTGAAGGCGTACCAGCGGCGTACGGACGCGCGGCGCCGGCGCCCCTCGGCGGCGTCGAGCTCCAACTGGCGGTCGACGGTGATGGGGTGGTGGATGGTGGTGACCAGCGGCGCGCCGACGTCCCCCAGCAGCCCGTACCCGAGCGTCTGGTTGTCGTGCACGACGTCGAAGTCCCCGCGCCGGGCGCGCAGATGGCGGCGGGCGCGCAGGGAGAAGGTCAGGGGTTCGGGGAAGCCGCCGGTCCACATCGTGCCGACCTCGACCGCGTCGATCCAGTCGCGGAACTCCTCGCGCCTCGGGGTGCGAAAGGGGTCCGGCTGGCGGTACAGGTCGAGGCTGGGCAGTTCCGTGAGGGTGAGATTGCGGCCGAGCTCGGGGAGGTTCTCGTCCAGCACGGGATACGGCTGGGATCCGATGACCTCGACCCGGTGGCCCAGACGGGCCAGTTCGCGCGAGAGGTGCCGTACGTACACGCCCTGACCGCCGCAGAACGGGTTCCCCTTGTACGTGAGGAGCGCGATGCGCAACGGTCCGTCACCGTTGGTGGCCGCGCCCGCTCCGGGGCCCGCCTCCATGGCCTCAGCGGTCACTTACGGCCCCCTTCTCCCTGCACATTCCCGCGAGATTACGCCGGGACGCTAATCTAGAACAAGTTTCAGACTTGATCGTTCGAGGAGCACTGAATCTACCGGCAGGTAGCGTCTCTGTGAGCAGTGGATCAGGTGATCCGCGCCACGACGGAAGCGTCGGGACGGATGACATGACGGATGTGTTCTGACCCACGGAAGTGTCTGCCATGCTGTCTCGTCGCTCCTCCAGCTGAACCACGGAACGGGACCCATGCCTGCGGAAGTCAAGGTGGAAGCCAAGTCCGCGCGACCCGCCGCGCAGCCGGCCTCTCCCCCGCTCACCGAGCGGCAGGAGGCACGCCGCCGCCGGATCCTGCACGCGAGCGCGCAGTTGGCCAGCCGGGGCGGCTTCGACGCGGTGCAGATGCGCGAGGTCGCGGAGTCCTCGCAGGTCGCCCTCGGCACGCTGTACCGCTACTTCCCCTCGAAGGTGCATCTGCTGGTCGCCACCATGCAGGACCAGTTGGAGCACATGCACGGCACCCTCCGCAAGAAGCCGCCGGCCGGGGACACGGCGGCGGAGCGGGTGGCGGAGACGCTGATGCGGGCCTTCCGCGCCCTGCAGCGCGAGCCGCACCTCGCCGACGCCATGGTCCGCGCGCTGACCTTCGCGGACCGCAGTGTGAGCCCCGAGGTCGACCAGGTGTCCCGGCAGACCACGGTGATCATCCTGGACGCGATGGGGCTGGACGACCCGAGCCCCGCGCAGCTCTCCGCGGTCCGGGTCATCGAGCACACCTGGCACTCGGCCCTGATCACCTGGCTCTCCGGCCGTGCCTCCATCGCCCAGGTCAAGATCGACATCGAGACGGTGTGCCGCTTGATCGACCTGACGGAGCCGACGGAGCCGACCGAGAGGCGCTAGGCATGGCGTCGGTGCGCGAAGGCACGTGAAAACCTACGAGACGGGTTCCCTTCGCCGGCATGGTCCGGATCAGGTGATGGAGGTCGCCTTCCGGTCCGACTACTACCTTCAGGCCTCTCAGCCCGACCGTCGACGTCGGCCCCGGCGGAAGTTGCTGCCTCTCGCCAAAGTCGGCTACTCCGGTTGAACTCCCTCACTCGCCTCGTAGGCCACTACCAGGATAGAACGCCTACAGCGGAATGAACCCACCCAAAGAGGGACTTTTTTCAGGATCGCGCCCGACCTCTCCCGCCCTCAGTCCTCCGGTGGAAACACCGGCTCCCCGCTGCCCAGCAGTGTGATCATGATGGCCTCCACCGGACAGCTCTCCGCCGCCTCGAGGATCTTCTCGTTGGCGTCGGTCTCGGCCTCGGCCGGATGCGACTGCATGGCGGTGTCGAGCCGGAAGGCCTCCGGGGCGCGGTGGACGCACTGGGCGGAGCCGATGCAGACGGAGCGGTCGACCTCGACCCCCCAGCGGTCGCCCATCCTCAGGCCTCCCAGCCGGCCGGCAGATGGATCATCTTGTGCTCGAGGAACTCGCCGTACCCCTCGGGCCCGAACTCCCGCCCCAGCCCCGAGTTCTTGTAGCCGCCGAAGGGGCCGAGCATGTCGAGGCTGAAGGTGTTCACGGAGTACGTGCCGGTACGGACCTGCCGCGCGACGTCGATGCCGTGCGCGACGTCCGCCGTCCAGACGCTGCCGCTCAGCCCGTAGTCGGAGTCGTTGGCGATCTTCACGGCCTCGTCCTCGTCGCCGTACGGGAGGAGGCAGATCACCGGCCCGAAGATCTCCTCCCGGGCGATCCGCATGGAGTTGTCGACGTCCCCGAAGAGGGTCGGCTCGACGTACCAGCCCCGGTCGAGCCCGTGCGGACGGCCACCGCCGGTGAGGATCTTGGCGCCTTCCTCCTGGCCGATGCGGATGTAGTCGAGGTTGCGCTGCTGCTGGCGCCTTGCGACCAGCGGGCCGACCTGGGTGGCCGGGTCCAGCGGGTCCCCGACGACCAGCGCGCCCGCCGCCGCGGCGAAGGCGTCCGCGAACTCGTCGTAGCGCGAGCGCGGCAGCAGGATCCGGGTCTGCGCGACGCACGCCTGCCCGTTGTTCATCCAGGCCGCCGAGACGATTCCGGGGACGGCGGTGGCGAGGTCCGCGTCCGGCAGGACCACCGCCGCCGACTTCCCGCCCAGCTCCAGCGTCACACGGGTGAGGTTGCGCGAGGCGACCTCCATCACGCGCCGGCCCGCCGCGACCGATCCGGTGAAGGAGACCTTGTCGATGCCGGGGTGTCCGACCAGGTACTCGCTGACCTCGCGGTCGGCGGGCAGGATCGACAGGACACCCTCCGGCAGCCCGGCCTCCTTCGCGATCTCGCCCAGCAGATAGGCGTCCAGGGGCGACTCGGGCGACGGCTTCAGTACGACCGTGCAGCCGGTCAGCAGCGCGGGCGCGAGCTTGGCGGCCGCCACGAACTGCGGCACGTTCCACGGCACCACGGCCGCGACCACGCCCACCGGCTCGCGCCGCACGAGGATCCGCCCGAGGACGCCGTCGCGTGTCTCCTCGTACGTGAAGTTCCGCGCGACCGTGAGCGCCGCGTCCCACACCATCATCGCCCCGAGGGCCTGCGCGAGGACGCTCCAGGAGTACGGGGAGCCGTTCTCGGAGGAGATGACCCGGGCGATCTCCTCGTGCCGTACCGCGATCCCGTCCTTGATCCGGGTGACGACCGCGATCCGCTCGTCGAGGCTCATCCGGGGCCAGGGTCCTTCGTCGAACGCCCGGCGCGCGACGGCGACCGCCCGGTCCACGTCCTCGGTCGACGCGTGCGGGACGCGTCCGATGACCTCCTCGGTGTGCGGCGAGATCACCTCGATGACGTCCTTGCCCAGGGGGTCCGTCAACTCCCCGCCTATGAACAGCTGTCCGTGCTCCACGAGCTCGGTCACGACCGACCGCCTCCCTGGTTTCTGACGCTTCATCAGATATGAGAACTGATACCAGCTCCGGTCGACGGAGTCCACGGGCCGGACCCATGACTCGCACACCGTCCACAGAACGGTTGGTTCGAGCACCCAATGGAATCGGTTCTAGTTATAGTGGCGAGAACACGGCGATTGGTGGGAATCCATGACGCAGGTGACCGATCACGGCGGGGGCGTACGGTCGATCAGGGTCCCCATCCCGGACAACCCGCTCGGCACGACGCTGGTCCATCTCGTCGACACCGACCTGGGCCCCGTGCTGATCGACACCGGCTGGGACGACCCGGCCTCCTGGGACGCCCTCGCCGCCGGGCTCACCGCCTGCGGCGTCTCCGTCGCCGAGGTGCACGGGGTGGTCATCACCCACCACCACCCCGACCACCACGGTCTGTCGGGCAAGGTGCGGGAGGCCTCCGGGGCGTGGATCGCGATGCACGCGCTGGACACCGCGATCGTGCGGCGGACCCGGGAGAACCGGCCCGACCGCTGGTTCTCCTACATGGCGGACAAGCTGGCGTCCTCGGGCGCCCCCGAGGAGCACGTGGCCCAGCTGCGCGCGGCCCGCACGGCCCGGCTCTCCACCGGCCTGCCCACCTTCGCCCCCGCGCTCCCCGACCGCGAGATCGTCCCCGGCGAGCTCCTCGACCTGGCGGGCCGCCGTCTGCGCGCGATCTGGACCCCGGGCCACACGCCCGGCCACGTCTGCCTCCACCTGGAGGAGACCCACCCGGCCGCCCTCCCCGGCAACGGCCGCCTCTTCTCCGGCGACCACCTGCTCCCGAGGATCACCCCGCACATCGGCCTGTACGAGGATCCCGACGACGCCACCGTCGCCGATCCCCTCGGCGACTATCTGGACGCCCTGGAGCGCGTCGGCCGGCTGAACCCGGCCGAGGTGCTCCCGGCCCACCAGCACGCCTTCACCGACGCCCCCGGCCGCGTACGGGAGTTGCTCGCCCACCACGAGGACCGGCTCACCGGCCTGCTCGCCCTCCTGGAGACCCCGCTCACCGCCTGGCAGCTCGCCGAGCGCATGGAGTGGAACCGCCCGTGGGACCAGATCCCCTTCACCTCCCGCAACATCGCGGTGTCGGAGGCCGAGGCCCATGTGCGCCGCCTGGTGAAACTGGGCCGGGCGGAGGCGGTGACGGGGAGTGATCCGGTGACGTACGTGGCGCTGTGACGCGTTCGTGTGGCGTTGCATCGCGTTCGCGCGGCGCTGTAATGCGTTGGAGACCGCAAGCCCGGAGCTGATAGCAACAGCTCATGGACCCTCTCGAACAGCCCGCCCTCGAACGACTTCTCGCCGAGCGCGCCTGCGAGCGTCTCGTCCTCGGCTTCGTCCACCGTCTCGACCTCGGTGAACCCTCCTCCGTCGCCGACCTGTTCACCGAGGACGGCGTCTGGCGGTGGCCGGAGGGCGATCGGCTCGTCGAGGGGCGTGCCGCCCTGCGCGCGTACTTCGGCGGGCGCCCCGCGGACCGGCTCTCGCGCCGCATGATGGCGAACGTGCTGGTCACCGTGGACTCACCGGCCGAGGCGCGGGCCACCTCGTACTTCACCACCTACCGGGTCGACGGCCACACCGGCGGCATGGTCCCGTCCGGACCTCCCGTGCAGATCGGACACTACGAGGACACCTTCCGCAGGGTCGACGGGACGTGGCTGCTCTCGACCCGCACCCTGTTCCTGCCCTTCGGCGGCCCCACCCCCCGTCAGCGGCCCTCCGCCGCGTAGTCGAGCCCCTCCTCGTACGCCATCCCGAAACCCTCCTCGTACGCCGCGCGGTAGGCGCTGTCGCCGATCTCGGCACGGATGCGCAGTTCGTGGGAACGGCGGGTGGCGAGGAGGTCGGGCGAGTCCATCTGGGCCCGGCCTGTGAGTTCCCAGACGCGTTCGCCGATGCCGAGGAGGCGGGCGGCGCGCGGGCCGTCCCCGGCCGCGACGACCGCGGCGGCCAGGACGTCCAGCGCCATGGCCGCGCCGACGGTGTTGTGCAGCAGGCCGTGCCCGGCGAGCGCGGTGCGGGCGTTGTCGACGGCGGCGCGGACCGCGCCGCGGGCCAGGTCCGTCTGGGCGACGATCCCGTCGGCGAAGGCGCCCGCCCACGACTCCCCGCACTCCACGCTGGCCTCGCGCACCTCCTCGGCCACCGTCCGCGCCCGGTCGTGGTCACCGCGCAGCAGGTGCGAGAAGGACAGCGCCACCCGGACCTGGAGCTGGGCGGCCCCGAACCCGTCCTGTCTGATGGGCAGTCGGGGCGTGGCGGACAGTACGTCGATCGCCTCGCCGAGCCGGCCGCTCAGCGCCAGCTGGCCCCCGGTGAGGTACGCGGCGGCCACCACGGCCACCGGGTCGGCCTGGGTGTCCGCCGCGTCCGTGCAACGCTCCGCCCAGTCCGCCGCGACCTCCAGGTCGCCCTGGAGCAGCGCCACCGCGCCGCGTGCCCACAGGGCGCGGGTGCGGTCGGGTCCGGGCGGCGGGTCGGTGGCGAGCGCGAGGTCCAGGCAGTGCTGGGCGTCGCGCAGAGAGCCGCAGTGCCGCCACAGGAAGCCGAGGTCGGCCGCCATCCCCAGGGCGATCCGGCGGTCGGGGTCGGTGAGCGCGCAGTCCATCGCGGCGCGCAGGTTGGCGTGTTCGGTGAGGGTGCGTTCGCACCAGGCGACCTGCCGTCCGGTGTTCCACTCGGTCCACCCCTGGCGGACCAGCCGCCGGAAGTGGTCGCG
Source organism: Streptomyces sp. RLB3-17 (assembly GCF_007113425.2). NCBI lineage: Bacteria > Bacillati > Actinomycetota > Actinomycetes > Kitasatosporales > Streptomycetaceae > Streptomyces > Streptomyces sp. RLB3-17. Next base: position 3,827,853 of record NZ_CP041610.2, read on the forward strand.
GTGGCGCAGCCGTACGGCGTGTTCCTCGCCGAGGGCGCGCAGCCAGTCGGCGCCGAACTCCCGGACGGTGTCGAGGAGCCGGAAGCGGGCCGGGTCGGTGCGGTGGCGCTGCACGATGGACTGCTCGACGAGCCGGGCGAGCAGTGCGGCGATCCGTCCGGCGGGCAGCGGGCCGCCCGCGCAGATCTCCTCGGCGGCGCCCACGCAGAAGCCGCCCGCGAACACCGAGAGCCGGGCCCACAGCAGCCGCTCCAGCGGTGCGCACAGCTCGTGGCTCCAGCCGATCGCCGTGCGCAGTGTCTGGTGGCGTGGCGGTCCGGCGCCGTCGCGCGGGGCGCTGAGCAGGTCGAGCCGGGACGGCAGGCGTTCGCCGAGCCGGCCGTGGAGCTGGGCCAGGGACAGTTCGCAGAGGCGGGCGGCGGCGAGTTCGAGGGCGAGCGGGATGCCGTCGAGGCGGCGGCAGACGGACTCCACGGTGGGGCGGTTGGTGTCGTCGAGGGTGAACCCGGTGAGGGCGGCGCGGTCGGCGAACAGGGTGACCGCGTCGTCGGCGACCGGCAGCGGGTCCAGGGGCAGTACGAGTTCGCCGGGCAGTCCGAGCGGTTCGCGGCTGGTGACGAGGACACGCAGGCCGGGGAGGGCGGGCAGCAGGGTCTCGACGAGCACGGCGCAGTCCGCGAGGACGTGTTCGCAGGAGTCGAGCACCAGCAACAGCCGTTTGCCGTAGGCCCATTCGGCCACCACCTCGGTGACGGGGCCGGTGGACTGGTCGGTGAGCCGCAGCGCCTCCACGACGGCGAGGCCGACCAGGCCCGCGGTGTGCAGGGGGGAGAGTTCCACCAGCCAGACGCCGTCGGGGTAGGCCTCCTGGAGCCGGGCCAGGGCGCGCAGGGCGAGCCGGGTCTTGCCGACTCCGCCGACGCCGACGACGCTCAGGAGCCGGTGTATGCCCACCGAGGGGTCCAACTCCGTCTCCAGCCAGCGCAGTTCCTCCCGCCGTCCGACGAAGCTGTGCGTCTCGGGCGGCAGATTGCCGGGGCCGCCGCCGGTGGGATGCGTCGGCTCGGTCGTTTTGTCGGACACGACAACCAGTCTGGACGGATCATGACCGGCTCCGGAGACTGTCCGGGAACTCGGACAGAAGAGCGTCGGCACCACGACAGTTCCGGGCACCTTTCGACGAGATGCGATCAACTCCCTGTTGGTGAGGGTGTGGCGGTCTTTGTTCGGAGATCGTCGGGTGATGGGCACGAGGGAGCAGGGGCAGCGAGATCGACGAGAACGCCAAGAAGACCAAGGACATCAAGAACAGCGGGATCGGCCGGAGCGGCGGGAACGCCGAATGCTGCTCGCGCCGCTCGCCACCTGTCTGCTGATCGCCGTCCCGGATCTCTTCTTCGACCGGGTACCACCGCTCATCACCCTGCTGCTCATCGGCCCACTGCTGGCCTGCGCCCGGCTCGGCGTCCGGCACACCGTGCTGGTGTGCTGCTGGTCGGCGGTCCTGGGCCTGGCCATGGGGATCGGCGACGACGCGGTGCCGAGCACCGGCTTCGGCATCCGCTGGGGCGGACTCCTCGTCGGCTGCGCGCTCACCGTGTACGCGGCCCGGCAGCGCGACCGCCTCCGCGAGCGGCTGGCGCGGGCCCACGAGGTGGCCCGGGTCACCCAGACCGCGATCCTGCGGCCCATCTCCCGTACCTTCGACGGCACCCGGGTCTGTACCCGGTACCACAGCGTCTCCCACGAATCGGCCGTCGGCGGCGACCTGTACGACGTCGCGGTGACGCCGTACGGCCTGCGGGTCCTCGTCGGCGACGTACGCGGCCACGGCGTCGAGGGGCTCCGGCTGGCCGCGGACACCATCACGGCCTTCCGTGAACTCGTCCACACCGCACCCGACCTGACGACCCTCACCGCCGAACTCGACGCCCTTCTCACCCCCGAACTGGGCCCCGAGGACTTCGTCACCGCGGTGCTCGCCGAGTTCGCGCCCGGCGAGGTGCGGCTCGTCAACTGCGGCCATCCGCCCCCGCTGCGCTCCGGCCGGCGCATCGAACTCCTCGAACCCCCCGTCCCCACCCCGCCGTTGGGCCTCGGTCCCGATCCGCGCCAGTACCGCGTACGGCTCCAGCCCGGCGACCGGCTGCTCCTCTACACCGACGGCCTCACCGAGGCCCGTGACGCGGAGGGCGCCCCCTTCCCCCTCCTCGGCGAGGCGGCGCTCGCCCTGCGCGAGCCGCTCCCCGACGAGGCCCTGCGGTCCCTGCACGCCCGCCTGCTCGCCCACACCGGAGCCGCCCTCGCCGACGATCTCGCCCTGGTCCTGTGCCAGCCCACGGAGGCAACCATTCCGACACCCGTGCCGTGACCGATGCCGTTGGTGCGAGACATCTGGCGCCACACCACTCAGAGGAGCAACGTCCGGATCAACTTCTCGGCGCTCCCGAGGAGTTGGACCTTGTGTGCGCTCATGGTCGGATTGGCGGCCCGCCGCACCCGCGCCTCCGCGAGCCCCTCCTCCGTCACCCGGTCCGCGTTCCCGTCGAGCATCGCGACCAGCGTCTCGCGGGCCAACTCCGCGTAGACCTCACCGCCGACGGCGACCTGCGCGAGGATCACGGCGGACATGCCCCAGTCCAGGCCGGGCGGCCCGTCCTCGGCGTTGGACCAGTCGATGACCTTCGGGCCGTCCGGGGTGAGCATCACGTTGTCCGGGTGCAGATCCAGGTGCAGTACGCGGACGCCCGCGTCGCCGGAACCCCGACCGGGCACGGCGTGCAGCGCGCGCAGCAGTCCGGCGAGCACGCCACCACCCTCCCGCGCGCCGATCTCCCCCGTCTCGAACGCCGCCAGCATGGTCGGCCCCGAAAGCCGCTCCATCACCATCTCGGTCCGGCTCGCCGCCCGCACGGCCGGCGCCGGATACCCATGCCCCCGCACGTACTCCATCACCGCCGCCTCGGCCGACGCGTCCCCCCACCCGTCCCGGTCGCGCCGCACCACCCAGCCCCGCTCCCCCTCCACCTCGAACACATCCGCCGAACGACCCGAACCGATCAGTCTCCCCGTCCTCATGCCGCCGAACCTATCCGGGTACCGCCGCCATCCGCTCCTACCGGGCGAGTACGTGGCGGGCGAGGCGGGCTCGGGGCGGGGCCAGTTCGGTGTCGAGGGCGTGCTGTCGTTCGTCGTCCGTGACCACCGCGGCGGCCACGGCGGGCCTGGCGAGCAGGCAGGCCCGGCGCAGGTGCGTCGGTGGGTGGGTGGAGTCGACGCTGTGTCCGCGCAGGATTCCGACGCGGCGCTGGCGCTCGTACTCGTGCTCGGGGATCGAGTCCACGTGGGCGGCCAGCTGGTCCCACAGATCGCGCCACGGCTCGCGACGCTCCGCGTCCTGGGCCCGGATCACCTGGCCGACGTTGGACATGCGGAGCAGCAGGGTCTCCGCCGAGTCGGTCACGAGGAGGCGGTCCATGAGCGCCACGGCGGCCTCGCTGGAACCGGCCCGGGCCGCGGCGGCGTCGGCCAGGTACTCGGCGCGCTGCTTCGCGCGCATCGTCAGCTGGTCGAGCAGCATCAGCAGGCCCTGGGCGGCTCCGTAGGGCAGCAGATAGAGCACGTTGAGCGCCATCTCGGGGACGGTGGGGTGAGAGATCGGGCGCATCAGATAGCGCCATGTGGCCAGGGACTGGAGCGCGTTGGCGATGACCAGTCCCTGCCGGGTGTCCCCGTTGGCGTAGTGACCGAGTTCGTGTCCGAGCAGCGCGATCCGCTGTTGCGGGGTGGTGATCTCCCAGAGCCCGAGCCCGATGGCCAGCAGTCGGCGCCGGCGCGCTCCGTACGTGGTCACGCTCGCGTTGACGTCGGTCGTCAGGGCGATGGCGTGGACCCCGGTCGTACCGACGACGGAGGCGATCTCGTCGACGAGGGCGAACAGCTGGGGCGCCTCGGCCCGGTGCAGCACGGGCGCGTCGTCCGGCAGCCGTCCGAAGCGGGGCCGAAGGAGCCAGGCCAGCAGGAGAAGGATCACTCCCACCACCGGCAGAGCGGTGCCCCAGCCGAGTATCACCAGCAGGACCCCCGTGCCGAGCAGGGCGATCGTGGCGCCGTGGATGGCCAGCGCGACGGCGTACGCCAGGACAGCGGCCGTATCGCGGCGCGGACGCGGATCGCCGTCGGCCGACACCTCGGCCAGCAGTGCCTCCCCGTGCCGCCGGGCCAGCGACCGCCGCAGTCCCTCCAGCCGCCCCGGTCTCTCTTCCGGCTCGCCGGGATCCACATTCCATCCGCAGGCCGCACACCACGCCGTGAACCGCGGGTCGGTGCGCACCTCAGTGCTGCATTCCGGGCACGACTGAGCTTTCTCGTCCACAGTGCCGCGCATCTTCGTGTCCCCCCTGACTCCAAGTCCCCCCCGGGACCGGCGAATTCCGACGTGTTCGAACAGAGCACGTCGCGAGCGCAGCATAGGCCCGCGAGGGGGCCGCACAGCCACTCCTCAGGCGATTCCTACGGGCCGGTACAGTGAGCAGGTCGTCATCACACCCGTACGCGGAGAAGCCGGTGCAATTCCGGCGCTGACCCGCAACCGTGAGCCACCCGCAGGGGTGGCGAGCCGGATCGCCTCGTGCGGGACGTGACCGGCTCGTGCCACCGGCAGCCCGTCGGTGGCCGGCACCGTCGAGGGATACGGGGCCGGAGCCGCTCGGGGCCAAGCCTGCGCCCGGTGCTGCCCGGCTTCCGCAGGGAGAGTCATGATTGTTCGCCGCAGCGCCGCGGTACTGGCCGCCACCGTAGTGATCGGTACGGCCCTGGCCCCGGCCGCCGTGGCCGAGGGCGCCTCGCCTTCGCCCGCCCCGGCGATACCCTCCGGCCTCTACGGCACCTCCGACCCCACCTACGACGGCGTCTGGCGGCAGTCCCTCGCGCTGCTCGCCCAGCACACCGTCGGTGTGAAGCCCGCGGCGAAGGCCGTCGACTGGCTGGCCGGGCAGCAGTGCGCGAGCGGGGCGTTCGCGGCATACCGCGCCGACGCGGCAGCGAAGTGCGACGCCAAGACGATGGTCGACACCAACAGCACCTCGGCGGCCGTACAGGCCCTCGCCGCGCTCGGCGGCCACGGCGGCGAGACGGGCAAGGCCGTCGCGTGGCTGAAGTCCGTGCAGAACAAGGACGGCGGCTGGGGCTACACGGCGGGCGGCGCGAGCGACGCGAACTCCACGTCCGTGGTGATCGGGGCACTGGCGGCGATGGGCACCAAGCCGGCGGACGTCTCCAAGGGCGGCAAGTCGCCGTACGACGCCCTCGTCAAGCTGTCGATCCCGTGCGGCGGGACCGACGGGGGCGCGTTCGCCTACCAGCCGGACAAGAAGGGCAAGCTCGCGGCCAACGCGGACGCGACGGCGGCGGCCGTGGTCGGAGCCCTGGGCAAGGGCCTCGCCGGTGAGCCCCTGAAGCCCGTGGCCGACCCCCTCTCCTGCAAGGCCGCCGACAGCCCCCAGCGGGCGGCCCAGAACGGTGCCGCGTACCTCGTCAAGGCGCTCGCCAAGGACCACCACCTCACGTCGGTGATGCCCGGCGCCAAGAACCAGCCCGACTACGGCAACACGGCGGACGCGGTCGTCGCGCTCGCGACCGCCGGGCACGGCGACAAGGCGGCCGACGCGATGCGCTGGCTGGAGACCCACTCCGCGCAGTGGGCCGAGCAGTCCGGACCCGCCGCGTACGCGCAGCTCGTCCTCGCCGCCGACGCGGCGACGTTCGACCCGCGCGACTTCGGCGGCCAGGACCTCGTCAAGCAGCTCAACGCCACCGGCCCCGCGCCCGCGTCCCTCCCTGCGGAACCCACGGCGTCCGCGTCCGCCGCGGAAGCCGCGAAGAAGAAGGACGACAGCGGCGTCAGCGTCTGGTGGATCATCGGCGTCGGTCTCGTCGGCGGCATCGGCATCGGCTTCCTGATCAGCGCCCGCAACAAGAAGCAGCAGCCGTGAACCGCCGTCGGACGTACGCGCTGGTCCTGTCCCTGCTCCTCCTCGTCATCGGCGGCGCGGGACAGGCTCAAGCCGTCGGCTACCGCTACTGGTCGTTCTGGGACCTGACCGGCGGGAAGTGGAATTACGCGACGCAGGGCCCGTCGACCGCGCGACCGTCCGACGGCGACGTACAGGGCTTCCGTTTCGCGGTGAGCGCGGACTCGCAGGACGCCTCCAAGCCACGCGGCCACGCCGACTTCGCGTCCATCTGCGCGAAGACGCCCGCCCAGGCGGGCCACAAGCGGGTGGCCCTCGTCATCGACTCGGGCACGACCGCGGACGCCCCGGGCGGCGAGACGCCGCCCGCACCGCGGACGGTCTGTGCCCGCGTCCCCGCCGACGCGACCACGGCCGAGGCCCTCGCGACGGTCGCCAAGCCTCTCCGCTACGACACCAACGCCCTCCTGTGCGCCATCTCGGGCTACCCGGGGAAGGGCTGCGGCGACCAGGTCGCGACGTCACACACCGCGCCCGCCACCACCGCGAAAGCCGGCACCAAGGACAACACCGACGCCACGTCCGAACCGACCCGGCACGGCCCGTCGCTCGGCCTGCTCGCGGGAGTCGTCGCGGTCGCCGCGCTCGGCGGGGCGGCAGTCTGGCAGACCCGCCGCCGCCGGCCCTGAGTACGGCGACCGACGATGACGCGCGCGCCGAAGGCACACCGTTCCAACGCCCTCCCCCCAGGGGCCTGGTGGATCTGGGCCCTGGGCCTGGGAACCGCCGCCTCCCGCACCACCAACCCCCTCCTGCTCGCCCTCCTCATAGCCGTGGCCGGTTACGTGGTGGCCGCCCGCAGGACCGACGCGCCCTGGGCCCACTCCTACACCGCGTTCGTCAAACTCGGCATCGCCGTCCTCGGCATCCGGCTCGCGTTCGCCGTCTTCCTCGGCTCCCCCGTCCCCGGCACCCACCTCCTCGTCACCCTCCCCGAACTCCCCCTCCCCCACTGGGCCCAGGGCATCCGTGTCGGCGGCCGGGTCACCGCCGAGGGCCTGCTCTTCGCGCTGTACGACGGCCTGAAACTGGCCACGCTCCTCATCTGCGTCGGCGCGGCGAACGCCCTCGCGAACCCGGCGCGGCTGTTGAAGTCGCTCCCGGGCGCCCTGTACGAGGCGGGCGTCGCGGTGGTCGTCGCGCTCACCTTCGCGCCGAACCTGATCGCGGACGGCCGGCGGTTGCGCGCCGCCCGCCGTCTGCGGGGCCGCCCCGACCGTGGGCTGCGTGGCCTGCTGCACGTCGGACTCCCGGTCCTGGAGGGCGCGTTGGAGCGTTCGGTCGCCCTCGCGGCGGCGATGGACGCCCGCGGCTACGGCCGCACCGCCGAGGTACCGCCCGCCGTCCGCCGTACGACCACCGTCCTGACGCTGGGCGGTCTGCTCGGCGTCTGCGCGGGCACGTACGGAGTGCTGACCGCCGAGGGCGGCACCTACGGCCTGCCCGTGCTGCTCGCCGGAGTGGCCGCGGCGCTCGGCGGGCTGTGGCTGGGCGGGCGCCGCTCGGTCCGCACGCGCTACCGCCCGGACGTGTGGGGCGCACGTGCCTGGCTGGTGACGGGCTCCGGAGTCGCGGTCGCCGCCGGACTGATCGCCTCCGCCGCGTACGACGCCTCGGCGCTGAGCCCCGGTGTCCTCCCGCTGACCGCCCCCGCCCTGCCCCTGTGGCCCGCGGCGGCGATCCTGCTCGGCCTGCTCCCCGCCTTCGTGGCCCCGACACCCCACTCGCGGGAACCCTCCACCCCCAAGGACCCCTCATGATCCGCTTCGAGGATGTCTCCGTGACGTACGACGGAGCTGTCGAACCCACCGTCCAGGGCGTGGACTTCGAGGTCCCGGAGGGTGAACTCGTCCTGCTCGTGGGGCCCTCCGGCGTCGGCAAGTCGACCGTGCTCGGCGCGGTCTCCGGTCTCGTGCCGCACTTCACGGGCGGCACCCTGCGCGGCCGGGTCACGGTCGCCGGACGGGACACCCGCACCCACAAGCCGCGCGAGCTCGCGGACGTGGTCGGCACGGTGGGCCAGGACCCGCTGTCCCACTTCGTCACGGACACGGTCGAGGACGAACTCGCCTACGGCATGGAGTCGTTGGGTCTGGCGCCGGCCGTGATGCGCCGCCGCGTCGAGGAGACACTGGACCTGCTGGGCCTGGCGGACCTCCGCGACCGCCCGATCGCCACGCTCTCCGGCGGCCAGCAGCAGCGCGTCGCCATCGGCTCGGTCCTGACCCCCCACCCGCGCGTCCTGGTCCTCGACGAGCCCACCTCGGCCCTGGACCCGGCCGCCGCCGAGGAGGTCCTCGCCGTCCTGCAACGCCTCGTCCACGACCTCGGCACGACCGTCCTCATGGCCGAACACCGCCTCGAACGGGTCATCCAGTACGCCGACCAGGTCGCCCTGTTCCCGTCCCCGGGCGCCGCGCCGACGCTCGGCACCCCGTCCGAGATCATGGCCGTCTCCCCGGTGTACCCGCCGGTGGTGGACCTGGGCCGGCTGGCCGACTGGTCCCCGCTCCCCCTCACGGTGCGCGACGCACGACGCAGGGCGGGGTCCCTGCGGGAACGCCTCACGGAACTCGTCCCCAAGCCGAGGACCCCGCAGCCGAGGACCTCGCGGGCGACAGCCCCGCGGGCGACGGTTCCACGGACGGCGGTTCCACGGGCGACGGCCCCGGCCTCGATCGAGGCCCTCGCCGTCCGCCACGGCCGCGTCGAGGCGCTCCGGCGCGTCGACCTCACCACCGCCCCCGGCGAGATCATCGCGCTGATGGGCCGCAACGGGGCCGGGAAGTCCACCCTGCTCGGCACGCTGGTCGGACTGGTCGCACCGGCGGCCGGTTCGGTCCTGGTCGGGGGCGCGGTCCCGCACCGGACGGCACCACGGGACCTCGTACGTCGAGTGGGTCTCGTACCGCAGGAACCACGCGACCTGCTGTACGCCGACACGGTCGCCGCCGAGTGCACGGCGGCCGACGAGGACGCGGGGGCCGAGCCCGGTACCTGCCGGGCCCTGGTGTCCGAACTGCTGCCGGACATCGGGGACGACACCCACCCCCGTGACCTCTCGGAGGGCCAGCGGCTGGCGCTCGCGCTGGCCGTCGTCCTGACGGCCCGCCCTCCGCTCCTGCTCCTCGACGAGCCGACCCGAGGCCTGGACTACGCGGCGAAGGCCCGTCTGGTCACGGTCCTGCGCGGCCTGGCCGCCGAGGGGCACACCATCGTCCTGGCCACCCACGACGTGGAACTCGCCGCCGAGCTCGCGCACCGTGTCGTCGTCCTCGCGGACGGCGAGATCGTCGCCGACGGCCCCACGGCCGAGGTGGTCGTCGCCTCCCCGTCCTTCGCCCCCCAGGTCACGAAGGTGCTCGCGCCGCAGCCGTGGCTCACGGTCACCCAGGTCAGGGAGGCCCTGGCATGACGACACCGGAGGTCAGGACCAGAGCCGTCCGCCTCGGCCCCCGCTCCCTCGCCGCCCTCTGCCTCGTGAGCGCCGTCGGGGTCGCCGGGTTCGGCTGGCCACTCTTCGCCGATCCCACCTCGCAGGTCGCCGCGCACGCGCAGGACGCGCCCTGGCTGTTCGCGGGGCTGCTGGTGCTGCTCGTCGCCGTCGTCACGGCGACGATCTCCGAGTCCGGGCTCGGCCCGAAGGCGGTGGCCATGCTCGGAGTGCTGGCCGCGACCGGCGCCGCGCTGCGGCCGATCGGCGCCGGGACGGCCGGGATCGAGCCGATGTTCTTCCTGATGGTCCTGAGCGGCCGGGTGCTCGGACCGGGGTTCGGGTTCGTGCTCGGATCCGTGACCATGTTCTCCTCCGCGCTGCTCACGGGCGGGGTGGGCCCGTGGCTGCCGTTCCAGATGCTCGCGATGGGCTGGTTCACGATGGGCGCCGGGCTGTTGCCGGGCCCCGACCGGATGCGCGGGCGCGGGGAACTCGCCCTGCTCGCGGCGTACGGGTTCTGCGCCGCGTTCGCCTACGGCACGGTCATGAACCTGGCCGGCTGGCCCTTCATGGGCGCGCTGGCCTCGAACGTCGCCTTCGACCCGCATGCCGACGTGACCGCCAACCTGGCCCGTTTCCTCGCCTACTGCGTGGCCACCTCCCTCGGCTGGGACCTGGGCCGGGCCGTCGTCACCGTCGTCCTGACCCTCACGCTCGGCGCGCCCCTCCTCAAGGCGCTGCGCAGGGCGACGCGGCGGGCCGCCTTTGAGACCCCGGTCACCTTCGAACCCCGGTGACGTGCGACCCAGGTCACACCACTCGGACGCGCCCCGTAGCCGCCCGCACACCTTCCGCCAGTCGCGGGGTGAAGCAGCCCATAGGACCCACGTCACATACGAAGCGGGCTAGTAGCCCCGAAGGCCTGGCATGGACGCGTCGTCAACCCCTCTGACCTGGGGTTTGAGACCCAGGTCACACAAGGGGCGTTTCCCCCGGATGCGACCACCACTAGTAAAAGGGGTCATTGCGGACACCCCCCTGAGCCTGTTTCTCTGAAGCAGTCGCCAGGCGCCACGAACCCACCCGGGTCGCGGCGCCGATGTACGCCTCCACCACACGTCGTGTGGAACAGGGCGCACCGCGACCGCCCTGTTTCCTAAGAGAGGTTCTCCGCGTGTCCGTCTCCTTCATCCGCAACATCGCCGCTTCCCCGAAGAAGGTCCTCACCACCGCCGCCGTGGCCGCCGCCGCCACCGGCATGGTCCTCGCCGCGAGCCCCGCTCAGGCCGCCACCGGCCAGGCCTCCTCCGCCCAGGCGATCGCGCACAAGATGATCCCGGACGCCGCGCAGTTCACCGCCTTCAGCAAGATCGTCGAGCACGAGAGCGGCTGGAACCCCAGCGCCACGAACTCCGCTTCCGGCGCCTACGGCCTGGTCCAGGCCCTGCCCGGCTCGAAGATGTCTGCCGCCGGTTCCGACTGGAAGACGAACCCGGCCACCCAGATCAAGTGGGGGCTGGACTACATGAACTCCCGCTACGGCAGCCCGGCCGCCGCGTGGAACTTCTGGCAGGCCCACAACTGGTACTGAGCGGCCCACCGGTGACCACCGGCGCCCCACGGCACCCGCATACGCGAAGGCGGCGGCCCCCCGATCCCCGGGGCCGCCGCCTTCGCCATGCCCACCGAACATCGAACGAATCGGCCTACTCGGTCTGCCCGGCCCGCTCAACCTGCTCGGTCTGCTCGTAGAAGTGCTGCCGCCGGCCGACGAGCCGCTCGTACATCTTCCGCTGCTCGGCGACGTCGCCCTTGTTCTTCTCCAGCTCGTCGAGCCATTCCCGCTTGATCTTGTCCAGGAACGCGCGCCAGTCCCCGCTTCCCTGGGCCTTCCCCAGCTCCCGCAGCTCCACCAGGCGCTCGTTGCGCTTCAGCCCACCGGTGCCGACCTTGTCCCCCTTGTGACCGTGCAGGACCGACTCGGGGTTGGCCGTGGCCTCGGTGGACCGGGCGTTGTGCACATAGCCGACCGGGCTCACGGCATGGGGTTTGATCGTCTCGATGCCGACCAGCAGGGAGCCGTCCTTGGCGGCGGTCGGCGGGGTGAGAATCAGCAGCATGTGGCCGTACGAGCCGTTCGGCAGGACCACGTCGCCGTTCCAGTCCTGCGAGCCGAACCCGCCGCCGGAGATGTCCATGCCCATGAGCTGCGGACGCTCGGGCCCGACATGGGGCACGGCAGGCGTCAGAAAGTTCGCGACGGACGCGCCGATGCCGCCCTTCTCCTGGAACTTGCCCGGCTCGCCCCCCTCCTTGTTCTTCTCGATGGCGGTGCGGTGCGTGGCGAAGTCGCGCTTGTCGACGAACCCCGCGCGTCGGCCCCGGTCGGTGACGCCCAGGAAGTCCGTCAACGACTGGGGCGACTCGCCCGCGCGCAGGGCGGGGATGCGGATGTTGACCCGGCCGCCGTGGGCGAGCGCCCGCACGACGTCGCCCTCGCGATAGTCGACGTGCGCGGCCACCTCCGCCCCCGGGTCGTAGGTCTTCAGTCCGTGCTGGAGCAGGAGCAGGACGGAGGTGAAGACGTCACGGGCCTTCGCGTCCTTCGCCGCGTGCTTCACCGTCTCGGCCTTGTCCGCGTCGGGGTGGAGGCGCTCGGACGGGAGTCCGGCCGGGTGCAGGGTGTCGACGGCGGTCTGCCGTATCTGCTCGTCACGCTCGGCCCGCAGGGTCTGCTTCTCCGCGTCTGAGACCCCGGGAGCCTTGGTGGTCATGAAACGGCCGAGGGTGTAGTCCGGGGCGATCGGGGTGGGCGCGCCCGCCGGGCGTGTGCCCGGCGCGTTCCGCTGGAAGGCCAGGGTCGCGGCGAGGATGCGTTTGCCCGGAGGGTTCCGCAGCCAGTCCTTGTGGTCGCCCTGGATGTAGTCCTCGGACTCCTTGAGGGTGCCGATACCCACCTTCGCGAGCCACTGGGGGTTCACCTGGGAGAGCGTCCTGATGTCCTCAAGGTCCTGGGCGCCGAACAGCTCGCCGCTGATCACCCGCCGCTCCAGGGTGCGCTTCAGGCGCGCGGGCCCCTCCGGCATCCAGTGCTCCGGCCACCACGTGCCCGGCGCCAGGGGGTTCACCTTCATCTTCGCCACGACGACATGGCCCTCGATCGACCGGCTCAGCCGCGTGATCACGGCCGCGCCCTGGTCCTCCCGGCCGGACTCCTCGGCGGTGGGAGGCGCGCTCGTGCTCGCCTCCCCCACCCTCTGCACGGTCACGGACGCCGCCCGGTTGCCGGCCGTGCGCTGGATCGCCGTCATCTCGGCGGGCGTCCTGGGGGTGGCGTCCGAGACGGTCCTGGCCTGGTGGGGGCCCGGGGAGGCGGGGCGTGGCAGGGGCGCGGTACGTGCCGGTGATCCCGCCCGTGAGCGCCCGCCCTCGCCGTACTGCCGCCTGTCCATACGCCCCTCCACCCACCTCTTCATCCACCGGGCTCCCGTCGTACGCCTGAGCGCCCGCTTCCGTTGTCCCCAGAGGTATAAGGGGCCATGGTGACTCCGGGACGCACCCGGACGGAAGGACACAAGGGGCACCGCGGAGGACCTCACGGGCACGGCTGCCCCAGGGGTGCGACGCACCGGACGGACACGCGGGGCGCCCCGGTGTCCGGGAGTCCCCCCGCGTACGTGGTGGACTTGAGCGCACCGTGCCCGCCACCTCCCCCCGGAGCCCCCATGAGCGATCCGAGCGCAGAGGGCGCGGGGAACATCGGGCCACGGCCCGCCGACCCCGAGGCGCGCGGAGTGCGTCTGGTGGTGGTGCTGCTGTCGCTGACCGTGGTGAGCGGGCTGATCGACGCGGTGAGCTATCTGGGGCTCGGGCACGTCTTCACGGCGAACATGACCGGCAACGTGGTGGTACTCGGCTTCGCCGCGGCCGGCGCCCCCGGCTTCTCCATCCCGCACACCTCGACCTCGCTGGCCTTCTTCCTGGCGGGCGCGGCGGCCGGGGGCCGGATCGCGGGCCGCTACGGCGGCGGCTCGCGCCGGACCTGGGCGCGGGTCACACTCGTCGCGGAGACGGTGTTCGTGGGCGTGTCCGCGGTGGTCGCCTTCGTCGCGCCGGGCGCCACCGCGACCACCTACACCCTGATCGCCCTCACGGCCTTCGCGATGGGCCTGCGCAACGCGACGGTCCGCAAACTCGGTGTGCCGGACCTCACGACCACCGTCCTGACGATGACCCTGACCGGCCTCGCCTCCGAGTCCGCGGTCGGCGACGGCTCGGGCCACCGCTCCCCGCGCCGTACGGCGGCCGTCATCGCCATGCTGGCGGGCGCGGCACTCGGCGCGTGGCTGGTGATCCACCACGGCCTGGGCATCCCCCTGCTGCTCGCGGCAGTGCTGGCGGGGGTGCTGGCGGTCGCGACGTCCGGTCGGGAGTGACGCGGACCGGCCGCGGCAGCACCGATGTGCTGCCGCGGCCGGGCGGCTGTGACCGTCACGGATCCCGGCGGGGCTACCGCTGGTCGATTTCGGCGAGGAGCCAGGTGCACAGCTCTTCGGTGATCTTGGTGTGCTCCTCGTTCTGGGAGGCGCACAGGAACGCGTCGAGTTCGCTCTCGCTGGGGTCGAGGGCGTCGATGTCGGTGTTCAACAGGGCGGTGGTGTCCAGGTCGCGGACGGCCACCGCGCTGACCGAGGGCACGAAGCAGATCTCGGGGACCGGGGCCACGGCACTGCCGGGGATCAGCTTGTTGAGCGTGTTGGCGGCGATGGCGAAGGTCGCCAGGGTGCCGCCGGGAGCGCCGTCGATCTCCGGGAACCCGTCGGTGGTGATCGTCTCGTTCTTCCCGAAGTTCGCCTTCAGTTCGGCGACCAGGGCGTCGTCACCCTCGGACTGGGTGTAGATGGTGGTGCCGGGGAACAGCACCCCGGTGGCGCGGAACGCCTCCGCGCCGGGCGCGATCCCCGTGCCCTGGCCGTTCCCGGTGCCGTTGGCGACACCGATCTTCCGCGGTCGCCTCGGCCAGCTGCCGACGCGCTCCAGGGCGGCGAGGAAGTCGGAGCGGGCCTTGTCCTGCCCGGGAGTGCCGTCCACCGTCTCGATGTGCCGCCACATCAGCTCGCGCGAGGCCGGGCTGTTGATCTGGTCCGACAGCGCGCTGTTGGCCGGGTTGCCGCGCTTGATGTAGTGCGCGAACGCCTGCAGACCGATCGGCACCCACGCGCCGCGGTGCGGGCTGTCGTAGGAGAAGTACATCTCGGTCTGGTGGTCCATCTTCTGGGTCTCCATCCGCGCCAGGGCATAGCGGGTGACCAGACCGCCCATGCTGAACCCGCCGACCACCAGCGGTGCCTTGCCCGTGCGCTCGTCGATCAGCCTCGTGATCGCCTCGATCACGTACCCGGCGTTGTCGAGGATCGACGCGGAGCGCTCCCCGTAGCCGAAGATGACCGCGTCCCGCCCGCGCTCGCGCAATTGGCTCATCAGCGGGTACTCGCCCCGCTCGAAGCCGTCGTAGAGCTCGTCCAGACTGCTCGGCCCCATGTTGAAGCCGTCGGACATCAGCACCGGCCGCTGCACACCGCTGTGGCCCTTGCCGTAGTACACCCAGGCGGTGCCGTCGTAGACCGGCACGTAGCCTTCCTGGCCCTCCTGGTCGGCGTTCAGGTGCCGTCCGAAGTGCCACGTCTCGTCCGGCGCCGGGGCCGGTGGCGGCTTCGGCTGGTCCAGCGGGGCCATCAGCCCGATCGAACCGACGTACTGCTGCTCGCGGGCCGCCTTCTCATTGCTCACTGCGGTTGATCCCCTTCCGTCGGGCCGCACGAAGACCCCGGGGCATATGCCCCGGGGTCGTGCGATGTGGATGTGAGGCTCATCATCAGGGGGCAAAAACGGATGTTCGGGTTCCCTCGCACGATCATCATCACCATGAGTGATTCCCAGCCCCCCGGGTTTGGCCCGGCGGCCGAGCCGGTCGGCACTCGAACCAGACCGTCTTGCCACCCCCGGGCCCCGGGCCCACACCCCACTTGTCGACCACCGCGTCGAGCAGCACGAGCCCGCGCCCGCCCTCCGCCTCCGGCGACAACTCGGCGGGCACGCGGGGTGGTTGCGGGGAGCCGTCCGCGACCTCCACCCTCACACCTGCCGTCAGCCGCAGCACCAGCAACGCGCAGCGCCGGTCCGGGACATGGCGTACGACGTTGGCGACCAGCTCGGTCACGGCCAGCTCCACGGAGTCGGCCAGCTCCGCCAAGTCCCACTCCTCCAGCAGCGACCTGACGATCCGCCGGATGTGCCGGACCGAGTGTGCGCCGACGGTGATCCGCATCGCGTACTGGGCGGGGCGGGGGCCCAGGAGGGTGGGGGGAATGTGTTCGTTCACGCTACGAGACTGACCTCGCACGACTACGCTCGGCTACGGAACGAATACAACGGGTCCCGGAGTGGACCGAGTTGCGCGCGAGAGGGGCCGTACGTGACCCATATCAACATCCTCGACCCGGGCGCGTCCCCGCTCGACTACTACGGGTTCGAGTTGCGACGCCATCGCGAGTCCGCGGGCCTGACACAGCGGCAGCTCGGCGACATCGTCAACTACACCGGCTCACTGGTCGGCCAGATCGAGACGGCGAGGAAGCTGCCGACGCCGGAGTTCAGCGAGCGGGTGGACGCGGCGCTGGGAACGGGTGGGTTACTGTCCCGGCTGGTCGGACTGGTGATGCGTAGTCAACTTCCGGCCTGGTTCCAACAGGTGGCGGAGTTGGAGGCGCGGGCGGTCGAGATCTGTTCCTTCCAGACGCACATGGTCCTCGGTCTCCTCCAGACCGACGCATACGCGCGTGCCGTGCTGGGCGCACTGGACCAGACCGACCTTGACGACCGTACCGCTGTACGGCTGGCCCGCCAGCGCATCTTGGAGAAGGGGGAACCGCCGGTCTTCTGGGCGGTCCTCAGCGAGGCCGCGCTGCACCAGCAGATCGGCGGCCCGAAGACCATGCGAGAGCAACTCGCCCACCTGTTGTCGTTCGAGGACAACTCCCGGATCAACATCCAGGTGCTGCCGTTCTCGGCTGGAGAACACGCTGGACTGCAAGGCTCGTTCGACCTCTACCGCTTCGCGAGTGACCCGACCATCGTTTACACCGAGAGCTACGGAAGCGGGCATCCGACCGCCAGCCCGGACACGGTCAAGGACTGTTCACTCCGTTACGATCATCTCCGAGCTTCCGCGCTCTCCCTCAGGGACTCGGCGGAGCTGATCCGGCGCGCGATGGAGGAACGCTATGGAGAACAACGCGATTCTGACGGCGGTCCAGTGGCGTAAGTCGAGCTACAGCGGTGACCAGGGCGGACAGTGCATAGAGATCGCCGAAACCCTGGACACCACCATCGCCGTACGAGACTCAAAAAACCCCACCGGCCCGATCCTCACGATCGCCCCCGCCGCCTTCGCCACCTTCGTCTCGTGGACTACAACCGCTGGATGATCGTCCCGGTGGCCAGTCCGCCGCCCGCGCACATCGTGATCAGCGCGAACTCCTTGTCCCGTCGCTCCAGTTCGTGCAGGGCGGTGGTGATCAGCCGGGCACCCGTCGCCCCGACGGGGTGCCCGAGCGCGATCGCACCGCCGTTCACGTTGACCTTCTCCAGGTCCTGTTCGAAGACCTGGGCCCAGCTCAACACCACTGAGGCGAACGCCTCGTTGATCTCCACGAGGTCGATGTCCTTCAAGGACATCCCCGCCTTGCCCAGCACCGCGCGCGTCGCGTCGATCGGCCCGTCCAGATGGAAGTGCGGGTCCGAACCCACCAGCGCCTGGGCCACGATCCGCGCCCTCGGGCGCAGCTTCAGCGCCCGGGCCATCCGCTTGGACGCCCAGAGGATCGCCGCCGCGCCGTCCGAGATCTGCGAGGAGTTGCCCGCCGTGTGGACGGCCGTGGGCATCACCGGCTTGAGGCCGGCCAGCGCCTCCATGGACGTGTCGCGGAGCCCCTCGTCGCGGTCGACGAGGCGCCACATGCCCTGTCCGGCCCGCTGCTCGTCCTCGGTGGTCGGCACCTGGACGGCGAAGGTCTCGCGCTTGAAGCGCTCCTCCGCCCAGGCGTTCGCGGCGCGCTCCTGGGAGACGAGCCCCAGCGAGTCGACGTTCTCGCGCGTCAGGCCACGATGTCGCGCGATGCGCTCGGCGGCCTCGAACTGATTGGGCAGGTCCACGTTCCACTCGTCCGGGAACGGCTTCCCGGGGCCGTGCTTGGAGCCGGAGCCCAGCGGCACCCTCGACATCGCCTCGACGCCGCACGAGATCCCGACGTCGATGACGCCCGCCGCGACCATGTTGGCCACCATGTGGGAGGCCTGCTGCGAGGAGCCGCACTGGCAGTCGACCGTCGTCGCCGCCGTCTCGTACGGCAGGCCCATGGCGAGCCAGGCCGTGCGCGCGGGGTTCATGGACTGCTCGCCGGCGTGCGTCACCGTGCCGCCGACGATCTGCTCGACGCAGTCGGCGTGGATGCCGGTGCGGCCGAGGAGTTCACGGTAGGTCTCGCCCAGGAGATAGGCGGGGTGGAGGTTGGCGAGCGCGCCACCTCGCTTGCCGATGGGGGTGCGTACGGCTTCGACGATCACGGGTTCCGCGGCCATGGGGGCTCGTCCTCTCCTCAGGCCTGTCCGGCGGCCAGGCCCTGCTGACCCGCGCAGCGCGGGGCGTCCCGGCCCACCCACCGCGCAGAACTAGAACGCGTACCAGTTCTGTGTGCAGTCTGCGGATCGGAGCCCCCGCGCCGCAAGGGTCGTGCAGCGCCCGAAGTCGTGATCTGCACGAACTCCCCACGGAATTCGGGGCGCCATACCCCTTGCGACTTGTAGAACCCGTTACTACCTTCACGGCAATTCCGGATTCCTGATGGACCGTCAGAATGGTGGGTGGTCGCCGATGCCCTGTCCCGCGCTGCCCGACGGGTTCGACTTCACCGACCCCGATCTGCTGCACCACCGCGTGCCCCTGCCGGAGTTCGCCGAACTGCGCCGGGCCGAACCCGTCCGCTGGATCCCCCAGCCCGCCGGTCTGGCCGGCTTCCAGGACGAGGGCTACTGGGCGGTGACCCGGCACGCGGACGTCAAGTACGTCTCCACGCACCCGGAGATCTACTCCTCCTACCTCAACACCGCGATCATCCGCTTCCACGAGCACATGCAGCGCGACGCGATCGACGCCCAGCGGCTGATCCTGCTCAACATGGACCCACCCGAGCACACCCGTGTCCGCCAGATCGTGCAACGCGGTTTCACGCCAAGGGCCATCCGGGCGCTGGAGGAACGGCTCCGCTCCCGCGCCCTCGCGATCGTCGAGGGCGCCCGCGCCCACTCGGGACCCTTCGACTTCGTCACCGAGGTCGCCTGCGAACTGCCCCTCCAGGCGATAGCCGAGCTGATCGGCGTCCCCCAGGACGACCGCATCAAGATCTTCGAGTGGTCCAACAAGATGATCGCGTACGACGACCCGGAGTACGCCATCACCGAGGAGGTCGGCGCCGAGTCGGCCGCCGAGCTCATCTCGTACGCCATGAACATGGCCGCCGACCGCAAGCAGTGCCCGGCCAAGGACATCGTCAGCACGCTGGTGGCGGCCGAGGACGAGGGCAACCTCGGTTCCGACGAGTTCGGCTTCTTCGTGCTGATGCTGTCGGTCGCCGGCAACGAGACCACCCGTAACGCCATCACCCACGGCATGCACGCCTTCCTCACCCACCCCGAGCAGTGGGAGCTGTACAAGAGCACCCGCCCGGCGACCACGGCCGAGGAGATCGTGCGGTGGGCGACCCCGGTCGTCTCCTTCCAGCGCACCGCCACCCAGGACACCGAACTCGGCGGCAAGCAGATCAAGAAGGGCGACCGCGTCGGCATCTTCTACGCCTCCGCCAACCACGACCCCGAGGTCTTCGATGACCCGGACACCTTCGACATCACCCGCGACCCCAACCCCCACCTCGGCTTCGGCGGCGGAGGCCCCCACTACTGCCTCGGCAAGTCCCTGGCCGTCCTGGAGATCGACCTCATCTTCAACGCGATCGCCGACGCGATGCCGGACCTCACCCTGGTCGGCGACCCGCGCCGACTGCGCTCCGCCTGGATCAACGGCGTCAAGGAACTCCAGGTCGACGCCGGCTGACCGCACCGCACGCTCGGGCCGACGGACTCCCGGTGTCCGCCGGCCCGTCCCGCGGGAGGCAGGGGCATCCTTCCTACGCCCCGCCCCTGCCTCCCCCGAGACGAACCTCCGATGAACGTCACCGTTCCGTTTCGCGTCTTCACCGGTGGCTCAGCCATCCCCCCACCTCCGAAGACAACCGACGCTTCGAACGGAACCGGTGCACCGTGGTCTCTGCCGAGCTGACCCCCGTCCGGCCCGACCACCCGGCCGTACGCGGAGAACGCCCGCCTCACGCGTTCTGGCTGCGCCACCGTCTCCCTCTCCTCGCCACCCTCCCCGTGCTGCCGCTGTACGCGGTGTGGTGGGCCTTCCTCGCGACCGGCGGTGGCGATCTCGCGGCCCAGGTGGCGTGGGCGGAGTTCGTGGCGCGGCACGGCGGATCGGCGTACAACCTCTTCTGGTACGGCGGGATGCACACCGCCAACTACAGCCTGATCTCGCCGTATCTGATGGCCGCGCTGGGTGTGCGCCCGGTGACGGTGGTCTCCGGGCTCGCCGCCACCTGGCTGGCCGCCGTACTGATCGCCCGCACGGGGATACGGCGACCGGTGGGCCCCGCGCTGCTGGCCTCGCTCGCGCTGTGGTGCGACGTCGCCTCCGGGCGTACCACCTTCGCGCTGGGCGTCGCCCTCGGTCTCGCCGCCTGTGTGCTGCTGACGGGCGAGCGGCGGACGCTGCAGGCGGCGGCGTACGCGGCACTGGCGACCATGGCGAGCCCGGTGGCCGGACTGTTCCTGGTGGTGGTGGGCGCCGGACATCTCGCCGTACGGGACCGGGTGCGGGCCGCGGTGCTGCTGGTGCCGCCGGTGGTCGTCGTCGGGGCGACCACACTGCTGTTCCCCTTCGCCGGACAGCAGTTGATGCCCTCGGGCCGGATCTGGCCGCCCGTGCTGCTGGGGCTGACCATCTCCACGCTGGCCCCGCGCGGCTGGCGGGTGGCCCGGTGGTGCGGGGTCGTGTACGCGGTCGGGACCGTGCTGACGTACCTGATCGCCTCCCCGGTGGGGACGAACGTGGAGCGGTTCGCGGAGCTGTTCGCGCCCGCCGCGCTCCTCGCGGCGCTGCTCACCGCGCCCGGGGGGCGGCATGTGGTGCGGCGCGTGGCGCTGGTGGTGGCGCTCGTGCTCTCCGTCGCCTGGGTCGGGCAGAAGACCGTGGACGACCTGGAGGTGTCCACGGCCGTGCCCGCCTGGGCCGCCGACACGCACGGCGTCGTACGGACGCTGGAGCGGCTCGGCGCCGGCCGCAGCCGTGTCGAGGTGGTCCCGGCCCGCAACCACCGCGAGGCCTCCACGCTCGCCCCGCATGTGAACCTGGCGCGCGGCTGGAACCGTCAGCTGGACATGGAGCGGGGGCGGCTCTTCTACGACGGCACGTTCTCGGAGGCGACCTATCGGGCCTGGCTGGACCGCTGGGCGGTGGGATTCGTCGTGCTGCCGGCGGGAAAGCCGGACGGGTTCGCCGAGGCGGAGGCGCGGCTGGTGCGGAGCCGGCCCGCGTGGCTGGAGCCGGTGTGGAGCGACGCCAACTGGCAGGTGCTGCGGGTGCGCGACGCCGTGCCGCTGGTGTCGGCGCCCGGCTCCGTGCTGCGCACGACGAGCGCCGAGGTGGACGTACGCGTGCCGAGGCCCGGCCCGGTGACCGTGCGGGTCGCGTACTCGCCCTGGCTGCGCGCGCCGGGCGGCTGCCTGACACGGGACGGCGAGTTCACGCGGCTGACGGTGACCGAGCCGGGTGAGTACCGGATCAGCTCGGGGTACGGCCCGTCGCCGGGACCGGCTCCTTCATGCTGACCTCCACGGGCTTCATCAGCGGCCTCGGCCGCGGCCCCTGGAGGAGGTGAGTCAGGCCGAAGCCCGCGCCGACGACGGCCGCGCCGCCCACCGCGTCCAGCACCCAGTGGTTGCCGGTCGCCACGATCGCGGAGACCGTGAACAGCGGGTGCAGCAGACCGAGCGCCTTCATCCACCACTTGGGCGCCAGGACCGCGATGACGACTCCGCACCACAGGGACCAGCCGAAGTGCAGCGAGGGCATCGCCGCGTACTGGTTGGTCAGCGCGGTCAGCGTGCCGTAGTCCGGCTTGGAGA
This sequence comes from Streptomyces sp. RLB3-17, assembly GCF_007113425.2. Classification (NCBI taxonomy): domain Bacteria; kingdom Bacillati; phylum Actinomycetota; class Actinomycetes; order Kitasatosporales; family Streptomycetaceae; genus Streptomyces; species Streptomyces sp. RLB3-17. Next base: position 3,849,621 of record NZ_CP041610.2, read on the forward strand.
AGTCCTGCACGCCGTGCACGGTGTCGACGACGCCGAGGCCCGGCATCAGGCGCGGCGGGGCGAGCGGGAAGAGCCAGAAGCCGAGGAGCGCGATGAGGGTGGCGAAGCCGAGCGCCGAGCGCGCCCAGCGGTAGTCGCCGGGGCGGCGGGCGTAGAGCACGGCGAGGACGGTGAGCGGGACGACGAAGTGGAACGACTCGTAATAGAAGTCGAAGAAGTCCCGCAGCCACTCGACCTTGAACACGGCGTGGTTGACCCAGTGCTCGATGTCGATGTGCAGGAACCGCTCGATGGAGAGGATCTGGTCGCCGTGGTGTTCGGCGGTGGTCCGGCCGCCCGCGTTGGTACCGCCCGTCGCGGCGAGCCTGACCTGCTGGTAGGCGGAGTAGCCGACGCGGATCAGGAGCAGTTCGAGCAGCAGGTTCGGGCGGGTGAACACGCGGCCGAGGAAGGGGAGCAGCGGCACCCGCTTCCAGCGCGTGGGGACGGGCCGGGCGTAGTCGGTGGGGATCGGCGCCCGGTAGTACTCCGAGGTGCGGGAGAGGAAGGGCACGATCGTGGCGGCGGCGAGCGCGGCGAGCAGCACCACGTTGTCGCGCAGCGGGAAGAGCGCCGCCATGTTCGGCAGCATCATCTTCGCGGGCAGCGTCATGACGAGGATGACGGCGACGGGCCACATGGGGCGGTCCGAGGTCTTCTTGCCGACCCTGCCGACCAGCGCGAGCAGCACCCACAGCAGCTGGTGCTGCCAGGACGTGGGCGAGACGACGACGGCGACACAGCCGGTGATCGCCACGGCCAGCAGCAGCTGCCCGTCCCGTGCGTAGCGGATGGCGCGGCGCAGGCCGAGGGCGGCGACCGCGGCACCCAGCAGCAGGAACAGGGTGATCTCCAGCGGGCCGTTGAGGCCGAGCCGCAGCAGCGCGCCGTGCAGCGACTGGTTGGAGAGGTCGTCGGCGTCCCCGCCGAGGCCGACGCCCGCCAGGTGGTGCACCCAGTAGGTGGTGGAGTCGTGCGGCATCGCGGCCCAGGCGAGCGCGCCGAGGCCGGCGAAGGTGATCGCGGTGGACTCGACGGCGCGGCGGCGCCCGGTGAACCAGAGCAGCGGCGCGAAGAGCAGCATGGTGGGCTGCAGGGCGGCGGCGACACCGATCAGCAGGCCACTGGCACGCTCACCCCGGACGGCGAAGCAGCCCAGCAGGACGAGCAGCACCGGGATGATGCTGGTCTGGCCGAGGTAGAGGGCGTTGCGCACCGGCAGTGACAGCATCAGCAGGCTGATCGCGACGGGCGCGGCGAGCAGGGCGGTGCGCCGGCTCACCGGCTGGGGCAGGGCGCGTGCGACGACCAGGCCGAGCACGACGACCAGCGAGAGACTGCCGAAGGTCCAGCCCCAGCCGAGCGCCTGTTCGGCGGCGCGGGTGAGGGGTTTGAGGACGAGTCCTCCGAAGGGGGTGCCGGTGAACTGCGTCGAGTCGTACAGCGATCCCTTCACATGCAGGACGCCGTTGGGTCCGACCCAGGTCTCCAGGTCCGTCAGCCGTTCCCCTTTCGGGGTGCTCAGCACGACGGTGACCTGCCGTATCGCCAGGACCGCGGCTATCACCCACAGTCCTATCCGGATCGCGCGCAGTCTCGCTCTCGCCGATTCCGCCGCCCCCGCCCCGAAGGCATTGCCCGCTGTCCCGCCGTGCTCAACGTTCGCCACGCCCCGCCGACCCTCCCACCCCGTTTGTCCCGTTCGTCCCGCGTGCCCCGTGCGTCCGGACCCCGCTCGGACCTTACGAGGCTCGCACGCCCCGATGGAGAGACGCAGTCAACCCCCTCTTCACCTGACGGCCCCCCGCCTTTTGTCCGGATGAAGATAGTGCGTGCATGGTTCCGGTTCCCCCGTTCGTTCGCGACATAGCTCACAGAGAGGCCCCGGAAAAGCGGCGCTCGACCGGGCCTGCACCCCTGCGTACGGCGCATTTATTTGCACTATGCATCGAGTTGCCTACGGCACGTGATGCGGACGAGTGCCCCTATGGTCGCTTTTCGGCCCACTTCCGGGTGAGCCACGTCCCCGTCCCCTACGAAGGGCATGCCCTTGCCGTCCGCCACAGCAGTCACCCCCGCCGTACCCCGACCCCGGACCCCCGCGCCGCCCGAGGCCTACGTCACCGATCCGGCCCTGGTCAAACGGGCCGTCAAGGCGGCGGCCCTCGGCAACGCGATGGAGTGGTTCGACTTCGGTGTCTACAGCTACATCGCGGTGACGCTGGGCAAGGTCTTCTTCCCCTCCGGCAACCCCACCGCGCAGTTGCTGTCCACTTTCGGCGCCTTCGCCGCGGCCTTCCTCGTCCGCCCGCTCGGCGGCATGGTCTTCGGCCCGCTCGGCGACCGCGTCGGCCGCCAGAAGGTCCTCGCCCTCACCATGATCATGATGGCGGCGGGCACCTTCGCGATCGGCCTGATCCCGTCGTACGCCACGATCGGCGTCGGCGCTCCCCTGCTGCTGCTCGCGGCCCGGCTCGTCCAGGGCTTCTCCACCGGCGGCGAGTACGCGGGCGCCTCCACCTTCATCGCCGAGTACGCGCCCGACAAGAAGCGCGGCTTCTTCGGGAGCTGGCTGGAGTTCGGCACCCTCGCCGGATACATCGGCGGCGCCGGCCTGGTCACCCTCATGACCGCCTTCCTGTCCACCGAGGACCTGCTGTCCTGGGGCTGGCGCGTGCCGTTCCTGATCGCGGGCCCGATGGGGATCATCGGCCTGTATCTGCGGATGCGCCTGGAGGAGACCCCGGCGTTCGCGGCGGAACTGGCGAAGGCCTCCAAGAAGGAGGCGGACCGCCCCAAGGTGCGGCTGCGCGACATGGTCGCGGGCCAGTGGCGCGCGCTGCTGCTCTGCGTCGGCCTGGTGCTCGTCTTCAACGTCACCGACTACATGCTGCTGTCGTACATGCCGAGCTATCTGACGAGCGAGCTGAAGTACGACGAGACGCACGGCCTGCTGGTCGTCCTCGGCGTGATGGCGCTGATGATGATCGTCCAGCCCTTCGCGGGCGCGCTGACCGACCGCATCGGCCGCCGCCCGGTGATCGCCGCGGGCTGCGTCGGCTTCCTCGCCCTGTCCGTGCCGGCGCTCCTGCTGATCCGCCAGGGCAGTCTGCTCGCGGTCGCGCTCGGCATGGGCGCGCTGGGCCTGCTGCTGGTCTGCTTCACCTCCGCGATGCCCGCCGCACTCCCGGCGCTCTTCCCGACGAAGGTCCGCTACGGCTCGCTGTCCATCGGCTTCAACGTCTCCGTCTCGCTCTTCGGCGGTACGACCCCGCTGGTGACCACGGCGCTCATCGGGGCGACCGGGAACATGATGATGCCCGCCTACTACATGATGGCCGCGGCCGTCGTCGGTGGCGTGGCGGTGTGGTTCATGACCGAGTCCGCGGGTCGCCCGCTGCCGGGCTCCGCGCCCGCCGTGTAGGTTGGGTCGCGGGACTAGTTAGGACCTCTAACTAGGCATACGAAAGGCATGGTTCATGAGCGAGTCGCAGCTCTGGAACGAAGTCGACGACTACTTCGCCACCCTCCTCGCCCCCGCCGACGAGACCCTGACGGCGGCCCTGCGCGACAGCGACGCCGCGGGGCTGCCGCAGATCGCCGTCGCGCCGAACCAGGGCAAGCTGCTCCAGCTGCTCGCCGAGATCCAGGGCGCCCGCCGCATCCTGGAGATCGGCACCCTCGGCGGCTACAGCACCATCTGGCTGGGCCGCGCGCTCCCGGCCGACGGCAGGCTGATCACCTTCGAGTACGACGCCACGCACGCCGAGGTCGCCCGCCGCAACCTCGCCCGCGCGGGCCTCGACAAGATCACCGAGGTGCGGGTGGGACCCGCGCTGGAGTCGCTGCCGAAGCTGGCCGAGGAGAACCCGGAGCCGTTCGACTTCGTGTTCATCGACGCCGACAAGGTGAACAACCCGCACTACGTCGAGTGGGCCCTCAAGCTCACCCGCCCCGGCAGCCTGATCGTCGTCGACAACGTCGTGCGCAGCGGGCGGGTCACCGAGGCGGGCAGCGCCGAACCGAGCGTGCGGGGCACCCGGGCCGCCCTCGAACTGATCGCCGCCCACCCGAAGTTGAGCGGTACGGCGATCCAGACGGTGGGCAGCAAGGGGTACGACGGGTTCGCGCTGGCGCGCGTGCTGGCCTGACGCCCGCTTCCCCCCTCCGGCGGGCTCAGGTCTCGTGGTAGAAACCCACGTTCACGCTGTGCGGTCCCGTGCGGTCGAGGATGACGATCTCCCCCGAACCTCCCGCGGGGAGCTTCGCCGTCCCGCCGTACGGGACGGCCTGGGTCGGCAGTCCGGCCAGCGTCAGCCGTACCTCGGCGGAGGGCTCCGGGCGTGACCCGTGCAGCCAGGTGACCTGCCAGGTACCGTCCGGGCCGCACAGGAACTCCAGGTGGACCCGGGAGACGAACAGCCAGTCGTCGGGGGTCGCGAGCCGGCACACGGCCCGGTCCCGGCCCACCCGCAGCACGGCTCCGGGGTCGCTCGGCGCGTCGGCCATCAGCATTCCGGCCGTCGCACCAGCGTCCGCCCCGGTGACCGAGGCCATGGTGAGTTCGAGCACGTGCGCTCCTTCGAGTTCCAGCGTTCATCCGGTCCGCGGCGCTTCAACCCTCCTGCTACCGAGTGTGGTTGACGCGCCGCCGCCGCATGATAAATCTCCCGATCGTCCGATCGTGTGTCGTACGGCACAATGGACGCATGACCGAACGGAAGCCACCCGGGGTCAGCTTCGAGACCTGGGTCGACCGACAGATCCGTGAGGCGGAGGCCCGCGGCGAGTTCGCGGACCTGCCCGGTGCGGGCAGGCCGATGCCCGGCGTGACCGACACGCCGTACGACGAACTGTGGTGGATCAAGCGGAAGATGGCCCGCGAGGGGCTGTCGGTGCTGCCGCCGACGCTGGCCCTGCGCAAGGAGGCCGAGGACGCGCTCGCGGCGGCCTCGGTGGCGCCCTCCGAGCGCGTCGTGCGCCGGATCGTCGAGGACATCAACGCCAAGATCCGCGAGGTCATGTTCAAGCCGCCGCCGGGACCTCCCCTCGGCCTCAAGCCGTACGACGTGGACGAGATCGTCCGGGAGTGGCGCGAGCGCCGGGCCGGATGACCCCGTCGACGGGTGAGGCCGCGCCCCGGAACATGGTCCGGGGCGCGGCCTCACGGTGGTACTCGACGGTTCGGCCTCCTGACCGGTGCAGAAGGCGCTCGCTCTCCCACAGGTGCAGGAGTCGCTCGCTCTCCCACAGGTGCAGGAGTCGCTCGCTCTCCCACAGGTGCAGGAGTCGCTCGGTCACCTACAGGTGCAGGAGTCGCTCGGTCACCTCGCGGTAGTCGCGCAGGGCGAGCCGCAGCTTCTCCGTGTCGGCCGTGTCGCTCTCACCGGCCGCCTGCCAGGTCGTCCGCAGGTTGCGGCGGCGCCGGGTCATGGCGTCCGTGAACTCGGTGGTCAGCTCCTCCAGGACATGGTCCGCCTCCTCGACGGACGCCCGCGGGCCGTCCACGAACCCACCGACGGCGTGCTGCATCCGCAACGCGTACTTGTCGCACTCGTCGTGCGACAGCAACGCCCCGTCGCCTTCCCCCTGCGGACCGGTACCGCGCTGCCCCGCGGAGGTGGGACCGCTCTGCCCGGCACGGGCCGATTCCTGCTGCCCGGCGCGGGCGGAATCCGGCTGCATGGCGCGCATGGCTTTCTGTTGCCCGACCCGCATGTCGGCGCCCTGTCCTGCGCGGGTGTCGCGATCGTCGGCGGGCATGGTCCGCGTGCCGTCGGCCGTCGAACGGGACGGGTTCGCGGTCTCGCGGGACCCCGTACCGCCGGGGACCTCGCCACCGCCGGGGGCCTCGCCGGGGTCGCGGACGGCCGGGTCGGCGGGGGTGCCGGGGCCGGTCGCCCGGGCGTCCTCGGCGTGCCGGTGGACGAGGGGGTCGACGTCGCCGCGACCCGTCATCGCCTCACGACGCGGAGTGTTCTCATCGCCGTTGTCCGAAGTCATCTTCTTCACTTCCTCAACTCCCCTTCGCATGACGCCTGGTCAGTACCGACGGAACATGAGCTCGGTGGGAACGCCCGTCCGGGACGGATGCCGCGGCGGGGGCGGTGCCGGCGGTGTCCTGGCGGCCGTCCTCGCGAACCGGGGCCAGCAGCTCCTCGAAGAGGGCGCGGGCCTCCACCATGGACGCGCGGAGTTCCTCCGTGCCGCCGTCGGCGCCCGCGGTGGTGGCGTACGTGGCCTGGTGGACGCGCCGGTAGCCGTGCAGATGGTGTCCGTGGTGGACGGAGAGCGCGTCGAGCTGCTCCTCGTAGCGCTCGCCGTCGGGGAAGCCGCGTGCGCCGGCCAGCTCGGCGACCAGCCGGTCCGCCTCGGCCACCGCCTCCTGGGGCGAGTCGACGAAGCGCTCCTGAACGGCCCCCCAGCGGGCCGCGTACTCGTCGCGGGCCGCGGGCTCCAGCGGCCGTTCACGCAGCGAGCCGTGTCGCTTCACCCGCTCGGCGAGGTCACGCTCGGCGGCCCTGGCGTCGCCGTCGTGCTGGGCGACGGCCCGGTCGTACTCCGGCCCGAAGCGCCGCCGCAGTGTGCGCCCGCCCTGCGGCCTGCGGGCCAAAAGGATCAGCGCGGCCGCGACGACGGCGACCGCCACGATCACGATCAAAGCGATGATGAGGCCTGTGGACATGGGTGCCTTCCGGGGTTCTCGACCCGACGGGCCGGTTCGAGGACCGGGTTGCCCGGAACCCCGCACTCAAACGAATCCCCCACCGGCGCCCCGCCGAAATCCGCTTGCGAACCAGGGGCCGCGCCTCCCGACAATGACCGCCATGAACTGGACCATCGCCCCCGAGCCCTTCGACTCGTCCGTCGCCGCCGCACTGTGGCGCGCGTACTACACGGAGGTCAGCGACCGCTGGTACCTGCTGCACGAGGGGCACCCGACCGACCCCGAGGAACTGGAGCGGGAGATCGCGGCGACCCCGGGTGCCGAGTTCCAGGCGCCCGGCGGGGTGCTGCTGGTCGCGCGCTACGGCGGCGGCCCCGGCGGCATGGCCGGGGTGCGGATGCTCGACGCCACGACGGGCGAGCTGAAGCGCGTGTTCGTGCGCGAGCGGTTGCGCGGACGGGGCGGCGCGGCGCTGCTGCTCACGGCGGCCGAGGAGGCGGCGCGCGGCCTCGGCGCCGAGCGGCTGATCCTCGACACCCGGGGTGACCTGGTGGAGGCACGCGCCCTGTACGCGCGGCACCGCTACGAGGAGACCGAGCCGCACAACGACGAGACCTACGCCGACCACTGGTTCACGAAGAAGCTGACGCGCTGAAGTCCGGCGGAGGACTCAAGCCGGTGTCCGGACTCACGCCGGTGTCCCGCGCGGATGCGTACGCGGCACCGTCCCGTCGTGCGGCCGCTCCGCGTCGGACCCGCACAGCTCGCCGTTCAGCTCCTTGACCAGCTTGGTCAGATCGGTCGGGCGGTCCGGGCCCCACCAGTCGCCGAGCAGCTCCGCCAGGGACTCCTCACGGGCCTTGGCCAGCTTCCCGGCGACCTCGCGGCCTTCGTCCGTGAGGACGAGGTCGAGCCCTTCGCGGGCGGCGAGGCGGCGCTCCTCCAACTGCCGGGCCGCGGCCAGTACGACGGGCAGCGGTACGGTGCTGCGCTCGGCCAGCAGCGCGGGCTCCGCCCAGCCGTACTTCTTGATCCGCAGCAGCAGCCAGCTCGCGGCGGGCAGCAGGTCGTACCCCGCCCGCTCGGTGATCTTCTCGTAGATCTCCCGCTGGCCCTCCCGGGTGCCGAGCACGGACAGCGCGCGGCACACCTCGTCGTACGACGACCGCTCCACCGGATTGGTGGCGAGCGTCTCGGTGATGTCGGGTGCCGTGACCGAACCCCGCAGCTTGTCCTCGCGCAGGAACCAGGCCAGGACGAAGCCGAGCAGGGCGACCGGGGCGGCGTACAGGAAGACGTCGGTGATCGACGAGGCGTACGCGTGCAGGACGGGCTGGCGGAGCGCGGACGGCAGGTCGGCGATGCCCTTCGGGTCGGCCTTGAGACTGTTCGGCGTGATGCCGGCGGGCAGTTGCCTTCCGGTCAGCACGGCCACCAGGTTGTCGCCGAGGCGGCTCGCGAAGACGGTGCCGAAGATGGCCACGCCGAACGAGGCGCCGATGGAGCGGAAGAAGGTGGCGCCGGAGGTGGCGACGCCCAGATCCTCGTACGAGACCGCGTTCTGCACGATCAGGACCAGGACCTGCATGACCAGGCCGAGGCCCAGGCCGAAGACGAGGAAGTACACGCTCATCTCGCCGGTGCTGCTGTGCTCGTCGAGCTTGTGGAGCAGGAGCAGACCGAGCGCCGTGACACCGGTGCCCACGATGGGGAAGACCTTCCAGCGTCCGGTACGGCTGACGATCTGCCCGGAGACGGTCGAGGACAGCAGCAGCCCGAACACCATGGGCAGCATGTACACGCCGGACAGGGTGGGGCTCACGCCCCGGACGACCTGGAGGAAGGTCGGCAGATAGGTCATCGCGCCGAACATCGCGAAACCGACGATGAAGCTGATGACGGCGGAGAGGGAGAAGGTGCGGATGCGGAAGAGCCTCAGGGGCAGGACGGGTTCGGCCGCCCGCTGCTCCACCGCCACGAAGGCCACGGCGAGCAGGACACCGAGCACCGCGAGACCGATGATCTGCGGCGAACTCCACCCCCAGGTGGTGCCGCCGAGCGAGGCCACGAGAACGAGACAGGTGGCGACCGCGGCGATGAGGAACGTGCCGAGGTAGTCGATGACGTGCTGGGCGGACTTCCTCGGGATGTGCAGGACCGCCGCGATCACGATGAGCGCGACCACGCCGACCGGCAGGTTGACGTAGAAGACCCAGCGCCAGCTGAGGTGCTCGGTGAACAGCCCGCCGAGCAGGGGGCCCAGCACGCTCGTCGCCCCGAAGACGGCCCCGAACAGCCCCTGGTACTTGCCCCGTTCGCGCGGCGAGACGATGTCGCCGACGATCGCCATGGACAGCACGATGAGCCCACCGCCACCGAGGCCCTGCAGGGCCCGGAAGCCGATCAACTCGCCCATGTTCTGCGCCATTCCGCACAATGCGGACCCGACGAGGAAGATCACGATCGCGGCCTGGAACAGCTTCTTCCGGCCATACTGGTCGCCGAGTTTGCCCCACAGCGGAGTGGCCGCGGTCGACGCGAGCAGATACGCGGTGACCACCCACGACAGATGTTCGAGCCCGCCCAGGTCGCTGACGATGGTGGGCAGCGCGGTCGACACGATCGTCTGGTCGAGGGCCGCCAGCAGCATGCCCAGCAGCAGCGCGCCGATCGAGACGACGACGCTGCCGTGCACCGGCGCCTCCTTGGCGTCGACGGCGGCCGCCGAGCGCCTCCGCACGGCCGACTCGTTCACACCGTACGGGGGGTCGTGCGGCGGTGCGTCCGGGTCGTGCACATCACCGGGTGTCTCGCCCGTCATGCGGACCTCCCATGAGCCCCTGGGGTCTGGGTCACCCTCCATGGTGGTCGGTATGGCGGGTTATGGCCTGTTGAAGCTTGTAACGGGTGCGGAAGGCGGGATTCCGGGGGCTCCTGGGAGAAGGTGTGGTGGATGTGACTAACCTCGGGAGTTCCGAGGGGGCGAGTCTCAGGGGGAGGGACCCAACGCGTGACTGAACCGAACGGGCATGTCTGCCCCGAGTGCGCCGCGCCACGGACGCCGGACGGTACCCCGTCCTGCGCCTGCACCCGGCGCGCGTCCGACGCCCTGCGCGACGCGCGCACCGCGGAGGCGGCAGCCGCGGAGGACTTCGATCCCCTGCGCATCCGCCCGTACGTGGACCTGACGGCGAACGAGTCCGCCCCCGCCACCATGCGCCTGCGTACGGTGCCGTCGGAGGCCCTCACCGCCGTACAACACGTCTACTCCGCGAACGAGACCCCGTACCCACCGCCGGAACCAGCCCCACTCCCCCTCTCGGAGGAACCTCCCCGGCGCCGACGGCGTACGGCTCTGCTGGCCGTGACCGGGGCCGCGGTGGCGGTCGTGGCGGCGGCGGGGTTCGCGAGCGGGCTGTTCTCTTACGACGCCCCCGCGCGGGACAGGGCGCTGCCGGACGACGTACGGGCGAGCGTCCCGGATCCGTCACCGACGCCGACGTCGACGCCGACGCCGACGTCCGCGTCCCCGCGATCGGGCTCGGGGTCGGCCCCCGAAGGCGCCACGTCCCCCACGACCACGGCACCCCCATCACCCGGCGGAAGTCCCACACGCTCGGCGTCAGCGTCGGCGACGGCGACGGCGACGCGATCACAGCCGCCCACCCCCGCACAGTCCCCCACACCCACACCCACGCCCACCGCGGCTGCCTCGTTGGCGCCGGGCCAGGGCTCCACGGGCGATCAGCCCGCCCAGACCCTGCGCCGCGGCGACCAGGGCCCCCAGGTCACCGAACTCCAACTGCGCCTGCGCCAGTTGTCCCTCTACACCGGCCGGGCCGACGGCACGTACTCCCGCCAGGTCGAGGACGCCGTACGCCGCTACCAGTGGGCTCGTGGCATCACGGGCGACAAGTCCGGGGTGTACGGGACGCCGACGCGGGCGAGCCTGGAGAGCGAGACACAGACGCCGTAGCGGTTCGGCGGGTTCGGTGAACACGCCGACTGCGGCCCGGTGGGGGCCGATCGCGCAGTTCCCCGCGCCCCTAAAAACGGGGCTGCGCCCCACATCCCCCGCCCACCCGGAGCACTTCGACTGCGGCCCGGTGGGGGTTGCTCGCGCAGTTCCCCGCGCCCCTGAGGCGGGGGCTTCGCCCCGCATCCCCTGCGCCCCTTGAGAGCGCTGGCGCGCATCGACGAGGCCGTTGAGGCCGATGGGGGGCCTGGGGCGCAGCCCCGGCCCCCCAGGGGCGCGGGGAACTGCGCGATCGGCCCCCACCGGCCCGCGGCCGACGAACCCACCCGGGGGTCTGGGGGCGGAGCCCCCAGACGCGGATGGGACGGGTAGGGGCGGCGGGGGCGAGGAAAACGGGTGTCAGGCGATGCGCAGGCGTATCGTCCCGCCCCCGACAACCTCCACCCGCACCTGCGTCAGATCACGCACGACGACATCCGGCCGATGAAAGCCGGCCCGGGGCCCCACCCCGACCACCCGCATCCCGGCCCCCCGCCCAGCAGAAATCCCCGCCCCCGAGTCCTCGAAGACCACACAGTCCTCAGGCGCCACACCCAACTCGGCAGCACCCTTCAGAAAACCCTCGGGATCAGGCTTGCTCGCACCGACGGACTCCGCGGTGACCCGCACATCCGGCAGCCCCAGCCCGGCGGCAGCCATCCGCGCCGTGGACAGCCCCACATCCGCGGAGGTGACAAGGGCATGCGGCACCCCCTCCAGCGAGGCAAGAAACTCCGCGGCACCCGGAATCGCGACGACCCCGTCCATGTCCGCGGTCTCCTCGGCGAGCATGCGCGCGTTGTCGGCGTAGTTCTGCTCCATGGGCCGGTTCGGCAGCAGCACCGCCATCGACGCGTACCCCTGCCGCCCGTGGACGACCTTCATGACCTCGTCCCCGTCCAGCCCGTGCCGCTCGGCCCAGCGGCGCCAGCAGCGCTCGACCACGGCGTCCGAGTTGACGAGGGTGCCGTCCATGTCGAGCAGGAGGGCGCGGGCGGTCAGAACGGTGGTGGCCGTCATCGGCAGGCTCCAGAGCATGGGGGAAGGGGCCGGGGGCGTCCATTGGATCAGCACCGGGCCCCCCGGGAACAAGGCGGCCCCGCCCGCCGGTCAGGGAGTGCGGACGGGAGCCACTTTGTTTCTCCACGATACAAAACAAGAGGGACCGGCGCCACCACCTCCGACCAGGACGAGCGTCGGACCCTTCGACGGCACCCCGAGGGACGAGCGTCAACCCCTGCGACGACACCCCGACGGACGAGCGTCGGACCCGGCCACGGCACCCCGACGAGCAGGGCGCCAGTGGCTCAGGCCGCCACCGCCTCGTACAGACTCCAGACCCCCAGCGCCAGCATCAGCATGGCCGCGACCTTGGTGATGAGCTCCAGCGGAACCCGCTTCATCAGGGCCTTGCCGCCGACGATGCCGAGTCCGGCCACCGCCCAGAGCGCGAGCACCGCACCGAGACCGACCGAGAGCGGGTCGTCGTAGCGGGCCGCGAGGTTCGCCGTCATGATCTGCGTGAGGTCACCGAACTCGGCGACCAGGATGAGCATGAAGCCCGCCCCCGAGACCTTCCAGAAGCTCTGGTTCGCGGGATCACGGATCTCCTCCTCGCCGTCGCCCTTCTTCAGGAGCAGCACGGCGGCACCGGCGAGGAACAGCACACCCGTGATCGCGTGCACGATCTGCTGCGGCAGCAGGGTCAGCACACTGCCCGCGGCGACGGCGAGCGCGACGTGCACGGCGAAGGCGGCGGCGACGCCCACGAAGACGTACGAGGCGCGATAACGGGTGCCGAGAACGAGCCCGGCGAGCGCGGTCTTGTCCGGCAGCTCGGCGAGGAAGACGACGCCGAAGACGAGCGCCATCACGGTGATGCTGATCAAAATCCCTCAATCGGTCGGGGCTGCCCCACCGAGAGTGCTGTGACTGCTACGCGACACCTCGGCACGGCAGCACACATCGGCGCCCGCACGAGGACATACGCGCGGACAGTGCACTGCTCTGCCGAAGGTCTCGCTGGCCGACCGTGACGGTCTGCCTCCGGGCGCCGGCTCAGACGAGCTGAGCAGTATGTCGACGGTCCGGCGAAGAGCTACTCCCCTTCTGCGCCACCCATCGTACGGGATGCCGAAACGGGCCGGACAGGGCCAAAGGTCCCGAGCCCCTCGGACCGGCCACACCGCCGCACCCTCGGAGCCCGCCTTCCCCGATCCGCAGAAACCGATTACCCCGAACCCCTTGGCATGTCATGCGCACGTCACTAGCTTCTTACCTGCCTCACACCTTCCGGAAATGCGCCACCGCGAGCATGGGCCCGCTCGCCCCAACGTCCCCCCACCTCAAGGGAGTTCACATGCCAAAGGTCTACGCGCGTCGACGGCTGAGCATACTCGCGGCCTTCACCGGCCTGATAGCCATGGTCGGGATTTTCAACGGCCCGACCGCCTCCGCCGCGCTCCCCACCCCGGTCAGCGCCGCGACCGCGCGCACCTACCTCGCCTCGCTCACCGTGGCGACGGAGAACCGCACCGGCTACAGCCGGGACCTGTTCCCCACCTGGATCACCATCAGCGGCACCTGCAACACCCGTGAGTACGTCCTCAAGCGCGACGGTTCGAACGTCGTCACCAACTCCGCCTGCACCGCCACCAGCGGCACCTGGTACTCGGTCTACGACGGCGCCACCTGGACCGCCGCCTCCGACCTGGACATCGACCACCTCGTCCCGCTCGCCGAGGCCTGGGACTCCGGCGCCAGCGCCTGGACCACGGCCCAGCGCCAGGCCTTCGCCAACGACGTGACCCGTCCGCAGCTCATCGCCGTCACGGACAACGTGAACCAGCAGAAGAGCGACCAGGACCCGGCCGAGTGGATGCCCCCGCTCAGCTCCTACGCCTGCACCTACGTCCGCGCCTGGGTCCAGGTGAAGTACTACTACAACCTCAAGGTCGACTCGGCGGAGAAGAGCAAGCTCAGCTCGGTCCTCAGCGGCTGCTGATCCCCCGCACCGATCCCCGCACCTCTCCCCCCACGGATCCCCACCGGTCCCCTCCCCCCACGGAAACCGGCGCAGTTCCCGGAACCTCCCCGCTCCTCTCCGTCGTTCCGTACCGTACGGGGCGACGGAGAGGGGTGATCACCTTGGCGGAGCTGCGCCTGGGACCGCTGTTGAGGTACGTCGACGGCTCGTCCGCGACCTTCTGGGTCGAGGCGAGCCGTCCGTGCACCGCCGAGGTGCGCTGCGCCGACGGCGCCCGCGGCTCGGCCCGCACCTTCCAAGTCGCCGGGCATCACTACGCGTTGGTGCCGGTGAGCGGTCTGACCCCGGGCACGGACACCACCTACGAGGTACTGCTGGACGGCGTCGGTGTCTGGCCGCTGCCCGGCTCCCCCTTCCCGCCCTCCGTCGTCCGCACCCGGGGCGAGGAGGACGCCGTCCGTGTCACCTTCGGCTCCTGCCGCTGGGCCGCGCCGCCCGCCGACGAGAAGGACCCGGCCGGCCCCGACGCGCTGGACACACTCGCGGCCCGTATCGCGGGCGAGCCCGGGAGCGAACGGCCGGACGTCCTGGTCCTGTTGGGCGACCAGGTGTACGCCGACGAGACCTCGAAGGCCACCCAGCGCTGGCTCGCCGCCCGCCGCAACCTCGCGGACCCCCCGGGCGACCAGGTCGCGGACTACGAGGAGTACACCCGCCTCTACTACGAATCCTGGCTCGACCCGGAAGTGCGCTGGCTGCTGTCGACCGTGCCGAGCTGCATGATCTTCGACGACCACGACGTCATCGACGACTGGAACACCAGCGCCTCCTGGCTCGCCGACATGCGGGCCACGGCGTGGTGGCGCGAGCGGCTGCTGAGCGGACTGATGTCGTACTGGGTCCACCAGCACCTCGGCAACCTCTCACCGCGCGAACTCGCCGAGGACGCCCTGTACGCCGCCGTCCGCGAGACCCCCGACGGCACCGACGTGCTGAGCGCCTTCGCCGCCCAGTCCGACGCCGACCCGGCCTCCGTCCGCTGGAGCTACCGCCGCGACTTCGGCCGCGTACGGCTGCTGATGGTGGACACCCGGGCGGCCCGCGTGCTGGCCGAGGACCGGCGGGCGATGCTGGACGCGGGCGAGGAGCGGTGGCTGCGCGAGCAGGCGCTGGACGCGCCGGGCTCCCGCGACCACCTCCTGATCGGCACCTCACTGCCCTGGCTACTCCCCCACCTCGTGCACGACGCCGAGGCCTGGGACGCCGCCCTGTGCCGGGGTGAACGGGGCGCGCGCTGGGCCCGGTTCGGGGAGAAGCTGCGCCGCCGGGCCGACCTCGAGCACTGGGCGGCCTTCCCCGCGTCCTTCGCCGCGCTCGCGGAGTTGATCGCCGAGGCCGGTTCCGGGCCGGACGCCCCGGCGACGGTGTCCGTGCTGTCCGGAGACGTCCACCACGCCTACATCGCCGAGCCCCAGTGGCCTTCCCGGACCCCTGGGACACCCGCCTCCCCCCGCTCCCCCGACGCCCGCGTCCTCCAGCTGACCTGCTCCCCCGTCCACAACTCCATCCCCCTGTCCATAAGGCTCGGCTTCCGCTTCGGGTGGAGCGCGGTCGGCCGGGCGATCGGGCGCAGGTTCGCCCGGCACGGCAAGTGCGACCGGCCGCCCGTCGACTGGCGCAAGACGGGCGGCCCTTGGTTCGGCAACCAGCTCATGACCCTGACCCTGCACGGACGTTCGGCCCGGCTGCGGCTGGAACAGGCGCGGGCGGGGAAGGGCGGGGGCGCCGCCCGGCTGCGTACGGTCATGGAGTCCGAGATCGCTTCGTGAACGTCTCCTGTCGTTCACAACACGCTTGTGAAGCAAGCGTGATAGCCGTGCGAGGGGTGCGTGAGGGCCGCGTGAGATACCCGTGACGCATCCCACAGCGGGCGGCGATCCCCCCGCCCGGGGCTCGGTTCGAGTTCTCGCCGACGGCATGATGAGGCGGACCGTCCGCTTCCAGGGGACCTTCCCGTGGAGCTCCCAGCAGGCGGTTCGCCGTCATGCGCCCTCCATGCCCGGGAGTCACACCTTTGTCTGCAGTGAGCGCCGCGCCCTCCGGGACCACCCCTGCCGTCGATGTGTCCCTCGCCGTCGTCGGCGCGGGACCGCGGGGCACCAGCGTCCTTGAACGCCTGTGCGCCTCCGCGCCGGAGCTGCTCCCGCCCGGAGCACGGCTGACGGTCCACATGGTCGACCCGTCGCCGCCCGGCCCCGGCCGCGTCTGGCGCACCGCGCAGTCGCCGCATCTGCTGATGAACACCGTGGCCTCGCAGGTGACCCTCTTCACCGACGACAGCGTGGACTGCTCGGGTCCGGTCCGCCCCGGGCCGAGCCTGCACACCTGGGCGGGCGGCGAGCTGGGCCCGGACGACTACCCGACCCGCGCGCACTACGGCCGCTACCTGGAGTGGGTGTTCGCCGAGGCGGTGCGCGGGGCGCCGCCCGGCGTGCGCGTCGAGGTGCACCCGGCGCGCGCGGTACGGCTCGACGACGACCCCGACGGCCGCCAGACCCTCACCCTCGACAACGGGCGCGCCCTGCCGGAGCTGTCCGCGGTCGTCCTCGCCCAGGGCCATCTGCCGGCGGCCCCGGACCGCGCCCATCGCGAGCTCACGGCGTACGCCGAACGGCACGGCCTGCGCCACATCCCGCCCGCCAACCCGGCGGACGTCGACCTCTCCGCCGCCGCCCTCGCGCCCGGCGAAGGCGTCCTGCTGCGCGGCCTCGGTCTCAACTTCTTCGACCACATGGCCCTGCTCACGACGGGCCGCGGCGGCCGTTTCACCCGCACCGCCGAGGGCCTGCGCTACCTCCCCTCCGGCCGCGAGCCCCGTCTGTACGCGGGCTCGCGCCGCGGTGTCCCGTACCAGGCCCGCGGCGACAACGCGAAGGGCCCCTACGGCCGCCACCTCCCCCTCGCCCTCACCGACGAGGTCATCGCCGGCTTCCGCAAGCGCGCCGACTCCGGTGAGGCGCCGGACTTCCTGGGCGAGATATGGCCGCTGATCGCGAAGGAGGTGGAGACGGTCTACTACGAGGGGGTGTGCGCCGGGCGCTGGGAGCGTCCGAGGCTGCTGGAGTTCCGGGACCGTTTCCTCGCCACCCCGCACCGGAGCCCTCAAGAGGCCCGCGTCCTCGACGAGTTCGGCGTCCCGGAGGGCGAGCGCTGGTGCTGGGACCGCGTTTCGCGCCCGTACGCCGGCCGCGACTTCGCCACGCCCGGCGCCTGGCGCTCCTGGCTGCTGGCGCATCTGCGCGAGGACGCCGAGCAGGCCGCGCTCGGGAACGTCGACGGCCCCCTGAAGGCCGCCCTGGACGTACTGCGCGACCTGCGCAACGAGGTGCGGCGGATCGTGGACCACGGGGGCCTGCCGGGCGGCTCCCGGCGTGACCACCTGGACCGCTGGTACACACCGCTCAACGCCTTCCTCTCCATCGGGCCGCCCCGCCGCCGTGTCGAGGAGATGGCCGCGCTGATCGAGGCGGGTGTCCTGGACGTCCTGGGCCCCCGGCTGGAGGTGCGGGCCGAGGACGGGGCGTGGGTCGCGCACTCCCCCGACGTGCCGGGTTCGACCGTGCGCGCGACGACGCTGATAGAGGCGCGACTGCCGGAACCGGACCTCAGGCGGACGGGCGACGAGCTGCTCACCCGGCTGCTGAGGACGGGCGCGTGCCGCCCGCACACGAGCGACGGTTACGAAACCGGAGGGCTGGACGTAACACCGCGCCCCTACCGTGTGATCGACCGTCAAGGTCGCGCGCACGCAAGGCGGTTCGCCTTCGGGGTGCCCACGGAGGGCGTGCACTGGGTGACCGCGGCCGGGGCCCGGCCGGGTGTGGATTCGGTCACGCTTTCGGACGCCGACGCGGTGGCGCGGGCCGCGCTACGTGCGGCGACAGCGGAAACGGAAGCCCGAGCGGAACCCGGAGCATGGCTAAATGTTGAACTTGCAAGCATTGATTAGGTTCACCTAACGTTGGTGACTCACTCGGTTCCGCCCCCAGGATCCGGTTCCCCCACGGGCCGGACCAGACCGAAGGAGTCCCCCACATGACCGACCGCCTCAACAGCGCCCAGCCGTACGCCATCGGCCTGTTCCGCATCGTCATAGGCCTGCTCTTCGCCGTGCACGGCGCCGCCTCACTCTTCGGTGTGCTCGGCGGCGCGGCCGGCACCGACGGCGGCTCCATCCCGTCCGGCACCTGGCCGGGCTGGTACGCGGCCGTGATCCAGCTCGTCGGCGGCGCCCTGGTGCTGCTGGGCCTCGGCACCCGCGGCGCGGCTTTCATCGCGTCGGGCTCGATGGCGTACGCGTACTTCGACGTGCACCAGTCGATGGCCCTGTGGCCGATCCAGAACGGCGGCGAGCTCTCCGTGCTGTTCTGCTGGACCATGCTGCTGCTGGTCTTCACCGGCTCCGGCGCGCTCGGCCTCGACCGTCTCCTCGCCGGGCGCACGGCCGCGTCCCGTGCGGACGAGCGTGCCTCGGAGCCCGTCGCGGCCTGACCCGGCCGTCATCCGGCCCGGCGCCCACCTCCCCTCACCACCTGAACCCCCAGTGACCCTCCTGTCACACCCGCCGCGTACGCTGTATGGCTGTCACAGGCCGCCTGCCGCTCCCCCGCGACGTAGCGGCGAGGTCGTGCCAACGGGGGAGTACAGGGGAGTTTCGGTGTTGGAGAGTGTGGGGCCGCTGACGGGCAGCCCATGGATCTACGCGGCGGTGGCCGTCTCGGTCCTGCTGGACGTCTTCCTGCCGGTCCTCCCGAGCGGCGTCCTCGTCATCACGGCGGCCACGGCAGCGGCGGCGGGCTCCTCCGCGGGGGCCGCCGTCGGGCAGGCGGTCCCCAACATCCTGGCGCTCACCCTCTCCGCGGCCACCGCCTCGGTCCTCGGCGACCTGGTGGCCTACCGGCTGGCCTGGCGCGGCGGCGAACGCCTGGACCGGGCCATAGCCCGCTCGCGCCGGCTGTCCAGCGCGCAGGAACGCCTCGGCGCGGTCCTCGCGCGCGGCGGCGGCGCCCGGGGCGCGCTGGTCGTCCTCGCCCGCTTCGCGCCCGCCGGACGCTCCGTCGTCTCACTCGGCGCGGGCGCGGCCCACCGCCGGGTCCGCGAGTTCCTGCCGTGGTCGATCGTGGCGGGCCTGGTCTGGGCCGCCTACAGCGTCGCCCTCGGCTACTTCGGCGGCCAGTGGCTGGGCGCGAGCTGGTTCGCGACCGGGGTGTCGTTCCTGGCGCTGTTCGGCGCGGGGGCGGGCGCGGCGTACCTCATGCGCCGTCCCGAACCCCAGGAGTCGGGCACCGGCGCCTGACCCACGGGCCTGCGGATACGCGGATACGCGTCCGCGCGGACCTGTGGATGCGCGGACCTGCGGATGCGCGGACGCGCGGACCTGCGGACGCGCGGGGTGCTATCCGGCGCGCTGCGGCTGAGCGGCTCCCCGTACCTCCAGCCCGTCCAGCAGTTCGGCCGTGGCGGCGGCGATCGCCTCGACCGCGCGGTCGAACACCTCACGGTTGTGGGCGGCCGGGGCGCGGAATCCGGACACCTTGCGGACGTACTGGAGGGCGGCGGCCCGGATCTCCTCCTCGGTGGCCTCTTCGGGGAGCACGGGCGGGCGGAGTGTCTTGATGCTGCGGCACATGCGTCCAGTCTCGCGCACACCTGTGGGAACCCGGGGCGTCGGTCCTGTCGCCGTAGCGGGATGATCTACGTCGAGGCGGCCACCTTCCGGGGCCGACCGACGAGAGGATCGAACAGCCATGACGAAGGACCAGTCGAAGGAACGAGCCGAGGAACGGTCTCAGGAACGGTCGACCGTGGCGGTACTGGGCCCGGGCGGCGTCGGCGGGCTGCTGGCGGCGCTGGTGGCCCGGGCCGGACACCGGGTGATCTGTCTGGCCGGGGACGAAACGGCGCGGGCGCTGCGCACCGACGGCATCCGCGTCCGCAGCGGCCGGTTCGGGGACTTCACGGCGGCCGTGGAGGCCGACACCGAACTGCGCGAACCGGTCGACGCCTGCCTGATCACCGTCAAGCACACGGCGCTGGACGCGGCCCTGGAGCGGGTACGGCCGGAGGTGCTCGGCGACGGCCTGCTGGTCCCGTTCCTGAACGGTGTCGAACACCCCGCGACGCTGCGCGCCCGCTACGGCGCCGCCCGCGTCGCCCCCGCCGTCATCCGCGTCGAGTCGACCCGGACCGCACCCGGGGTCGTCGAACACGGTAGCCCCTTCGCCGAGATCGACCTGACCGGCGAGAGCGTGCCGCGCGGCCGACTGGACGCGCTCGCCGGGGTGTTGGCGGCCACCGGCCCCACCGGCCCCACCGTCCGCGTGCAGGACGACGAGGCGGCGACGCTGTGGGCGAAGATGTCGTTCCTCGCGCCGTTCGCGCTGCTGACGACCCGTTACGGGGTAGCGCTGGGCGAGGTCCGTACACGCCACCGCGAGGAGTTGACGGCCCTGGTGGCGGAGACGGCCGCCGTCAGCCGGGCGTGCGGCGCCCCGGCGGACCCGGCCGTGGCCCTCGCCCGCTACGACGCCTTCCCGCCGGACACCAAGTCCTCCATGCAGCGCGACGCCGAGGCGGGCCGTCCGCTCGAACTGGACGCGATCGGCGGCGCGTTGCTGCGGGCCGCGGACCGGCACGGGGTGTCCGTGCCGGTGGCGCGGGGGCTGGTGCGGGAGTTGGAGGAGCCGGAGGAGCCCGAGGAGCTGGAGGGCAACCGCCGCCACTGACCCCGGCTACGGCTCACCCCGACGACGGTTCACCCGACGCGCGGCTCAGACGTGGGTCTTGGCCAGCACTTCCAGGATCTCGTCCGTCGTGCCCGTCTCACCGAGACGGGGGAAGATCCGCTCGACGCTGTTGCGGTGGGTCTCGGCGTCGATGTCGGACATCGCGTCGGTCGCCAGGGTGACGTGGTAGCCGTGCTCGTGGGCGGCGCGGGCGCTGGACTCGACGCCGATGCTGGTGGCGATGCCGACCAGCACGATCTGGGTGATCCCGCGGCGACGCAGCTGCAGGTCGAGGTCGGTGCCGTAGAACGCGCCCCAGTTCCGCTTGGTGACGACGATGTCCTCCGGGTGACCGGCGAGCTCGTCGACGAGGACGTCCCAGCCCTCCGGCCAGACGCGCGGGGCGCGGGCGGGGCCGTCGATGCGCCCGGGGACGCCGTCCGCGCCGTCGGTGGCGGCGGTGACCCGGACGAGGACGACGGGGAGGCTCTGCTCGCGGAACGCGTCCGCGAGCCGGGCCGCCCGCTCCACGACCTCGGCGGCCGGGTGCGGGGCGAGGCCGGGGTTTCCGGCGATGCCGTTCTGCAGGTCGATGACGACAAGCGCGGTCTTCGGGTCGAGCGTGGTGACAGCCATGGTCAGGCCTTTCGGGGGGTGGAGGGCGCGAGGGAGCGCAGGGATCGGTCGAGCAGGGTCACCGCCAGGAGCAGCGTGGCTCCGGCGAGCATGAAGAGGGCCAGGTCGTGCAGGCCCCCGGTGTCGGCGCCATGGGGGAAGACGGCCGCGTCGGCGGCGGAGGCGACCATCGCGCCGAGGTACATGAAGGTGCGCAGGAGGCCGGCCGCGGAGCCCATACGGGCGGGGTCGGCCTGCCGGTAGAGGGCGTTCTGGTTGGCGAGGCCGTTGAGGCCCTGCGGGATGCCCATGACGATCCCGATTGCGCCGAGCAGCCAGATCGCACTGCCGGAGTTCGCGCCCAACAGCGCGGCACACCCGGCGATCTGCACCAGACCGCCCACGACGAGCTTGCCCCGGATCGCCTCGCGGCGCCCGGTGACGGCGGAGACGGCCAGCGCGCTGAGCGACAGGGGCAGCAGTACGAGTCCGGCGGTGGCGGCGGACAGGTCCCGCCCCTCCTCCAGCCACTGCGTGAAGCCGTACAGGAACGCGTACGCCGTCGTGAAGCTGAGGAATTGACGCAGGAAGGTCGCCAGCATGGGGACGTTGCCGCCGAGCACCCGCAGATCGATGAACGGCTCCGCGACGCGAACCTCCCTCAGCGCGAAGGCCGTTGCCGCGCCGCCGGCGAGGACGAGGAGCCACCAGTGGTCGGCCCGCGGTTTCATCAGGAAGAACATGAGGGCGGCGAGCAGACCGGCGAACAGCGCCATGCCGAGCGGATCGACGCTCCGCCTCTCCCGCCGCCCGCCCGGACTCTTCGGCAGCCGCAGCACACCGAGAACCAGACAGGCCACCGACAGCGGCACGTTGACGAGGAAGATGGTGCGCCAGCCACCCACGCCGATCAGCAGTCCACCCAGGGTGGGGCCGACGACGGAGACGGTCTGGGCGGAGACGGCGAGCGCGGTCAGCACTCCGGCCGGGCTGTCCCGCCCGGTGCGCTCGGCCTCGCTGCGGGTGAGGCTCATCGAGGCGGGGTACGCGGCGGAGGTGCCGACTCCGAGCAGCACCCGGGCGGCGACCAGCGCGCCGAGGCTCGGAGCGAGGGCGCCGAGCAGTCCGGCGATCCCCACGAGCGCCGTCCCGATGAGATAGAGACGACGAGGTCCGTACGTGTCCACGAGCCGTCCGATGACGGGCTGCCCCACGGCGGTGGCCAGGTACAGCCCCGTGACCAGCCAGGCCGTCTGCGCGGGCGGTGCCCCGAGCGCGGCCCCGATCGGCACCAACGCCACCGCGATCATGGCGGAGTTGATGGGGTTCAGCACGGATCCGAGGACCATCGGGGCGATCAGCCGCCGGTCGAAGGAGTCCGCGGGGCGAGGGCGCGAGGGCCGGTCGGAGCGAGCGAGTCCGGATATCTTGGGCATCACGGCCGGGTGAGCCGGTCCAGTACGGCCATGGCCTCGATGACGGTCTGCCGCTCGGCCTCCGTGCAGCGGTCCTCGAAGGCCCGGGCCAGCCACTCCGCACGGGCCTGCCGGGTGCCCTCGATGCGCTCGCGCCCCGCGTCGGTGAGCGTGACGAGCTGCCGTCGGCCGTCCCCGGGGTCGGGGTTGCGCTCGATCAGCCCGTACTGGTCGAGCGCGGCGAGCGTGGCGGCCATCGACTGCGGGCGCACCCCCTCGGAGGCCGCGAGTCCACTGGCCGTCGCGGCGCCGCTCTTGCTCACCAGCGTGAGCGCGGACACCTGGGAGGGGGTGAGGTCCTGCGCCTCACCCTCCGTCTCGGCGACCTCCCGGATCCGCCGGCGCAGCCGGTTGAACGCGACCCGGAGATCCCGCGCGGCACGGGCGGCGGACCCGGAGACGCCGTCGACACCTTCGGTGTCATCCCTGCTGTCGTCCATGCCCCCACGCTAGGACCTTCAGTCCAGACTGTCCAGTTCGAACTGCACAGTCCAGGCTGAGCAAACTACTGGGCTGAGCAATGTCCGGTGATACGGGGAGCGAAGGGAACCGGAAAGAAATCCGCGGGCGCTTCCCACCCGTCCCGGGCAGGATGTGCCCCCGTGAACCACATCCTGTGCGGGCTCGCCGCCAACCCGGCCCTCCCCGCCGAGCTGGTCGACCGGCTGATCACGGTCGCCGACGACGAGATCGCCACGGAACTCGCCGCCCGCAAGGACCTCGGCCGCGCCCAGGCACTCGCGCTGGCCGCCCGCGACGAGGGCACCGCCGTACACCTCGCGTACGAGGGACGGCTGACGTCCGCCGACATCGATCCCGTGGCCCAGCCGAAGGCCGCGCTCGCCCTGCTCGACACGGGGGCCGGCCTCCCGGAGTGGGCGCGCCGCTTCGCGACGGATCCGGTCACCGAGCGCCGCGAGAAACTGGCCGCCTGCCCGGACCTTCCCCCCGATGTGACGGACACGCTCGCCGCCGACTCGGAGATCGCGGTGGTGGCCGAGCTCGCGCTGTGGACCACGCCGGACATGGCCGCCCGGCTCGCGCGACACCCGCATGCGGAGGTCCGCCGCGCGGTCGCGGCCAACGAGGCGACGCCACCAGCCGTACTGGAGATGATGCTGACCGGGGACGGGCTGCCTCCGGCGCGGCACTGCCTGGTCTGCGACCGTGAGCGGACTCCGGCCCCTCACGCTCGCCCACATCCGCACCCGCACCCGCACCCGGCCGACGACCTGCCGCCGGGCGCGTTCTGCACCGGTTCCCACGAGTCCACGGTGCACGACATGTGGCGGCAGGCACTGAGCAACCCGGCCACTCCCGCCCGCGCCGCCGCCGGCTTCGCCGGCCATTCCTCGGCGCTGCTGCGCTGGTCGCTCGCCGGCCGCTCCGATCTGCCCCCGGAGGTATGGGGACGGCTGGCCGACGATCCGCTGCCCGGCATACGGGGCGACCTCGCCGAGAACCCCGGGGTCGACGCCGCCCACCTGCGCGCGCTGGCCACCGACGTGAGCCCCGACGTACGGCGCAGCCTGGCCCACAATCCCCGCGTGCCACTGGATCTGCTCGCCTCCTTGGCGGGCACCGCCAAGATCGGCGCGACCCTGCTGCCACGGATCGCCGCCGCCACCCCTGCCGAGGTCGAGAGCCTGGCCAAGTCTCCCGACCCGGCCGTACGGATGCTTCTGGCCGCACGACGTGATCTGCCGCCCGGGACACGCGACGCGCTGGCCGCCGACACCGACGCGAAGGTGCTCAAGTCCATCGCCCCTCACCCCGGCCTCTCCGAGGCCCGGCTGCGCGACATGATCGACCGTCACGGAGTACGGGTGCTGGCCAGGGTGGCGACGAACCCGGACGCGTCGCCGTCCCTCCTGGAGCACGTGACGAGACACGACCCACCGGTCCCGAAGGCGTTCCGCGAGGTCGCTCGGCACCGCAACGCGACGGCGCCGGCCCTGCTCGCCTGCCTGACCGACCGACAGGCGCGACCGATCGCCGCCGCCCACCCGTCCCTGCCCGTACCGGTCGTCGTCGAACTGCTCGGCGACGCCGAGGGCCGCGTAGCGGAGGCGGCCGCGGCCAATCCGTCACTGCCGCCGGCCATGATGCTGGAGCTGACCCGTTGACCCCGCCGGGGCAAGGAACGGCTCCAGCAGACCGAGGAGCCGGTCCGGGCGGTGCAGCGGGATGATGTGCCCGCAGTTCTCGATGACGTGGCCGATCAAGTGGTCGGCCACCGGCCGCAGTTGTCGTTCGAGCGCGCTGCCCACGGGGTGGGCGCCGACGGCCATGGTGGGCACGGTCAGCCGGGCCGTACGGACGGCTTCCTGGATCTGCCGGGAGCTTTCGGGCAGGGCGCGATAGTACGAGAAGGCGCAGCGCAGGGCCCCGGTCCCGGTGTACGCGTGGACGAAGGCGTCACGGACGGCGGGGTCCACGCCCTGCCCGAGGGTGCCCGCGTCGAGGAACCAGTCGATGTACCGGTCCTCGTGCCCGGTCAGGACGGATTCCGCGAGGCCGGGTTTCGCGTGGTCGGATTCCGCAAGGCTGGATTCCGCGAGGCCCGGTTCCGAGTGGCCCGGTTCCGAGCCGCCGGATTCCGCGTGGAAGCCGAACCACCAGGGCGCGCCGTGGGCGAGGAACTCCTCGGCGCCCGGCAGCCTGCCCACCAGCGACTCCATGACGACGAGTCGCCGGACGAGGTCGGGGCGGCGCATCGCGAGCAGGAACG
This sequence comes from Streptomyces sp. RLB3-17, assembly GCF_007113425.2. Lineage (NCBI taxonomy): Bacteria > Bacillati > Actinomycetota > Actinomycetes > Kitasatosporales > Streptomycetaceae > Streptomyces > Streptomyces sp. RLB3-17. Next base: position 3,874,934 of record NZ_CP041610.2, read on the forward strand.
CCGGCGGGGTGCCCGCGTCGATGCCGACCACGGCGGCCGAGGTCTCTCCGAGGGCGTCGAGGAGGGCTTCGGCGTCGGCCGCGAGCGTACCGGCGTCGTAGCCGCCCGCCGTGCGCGCGCTCGCGCCGCATCCGCGCAGGTCCGGTGCGATGACTCGGTACCGCCCGGCGAGCCCGTCCAGGACGTGGGTCCACAGCTGCCAGGTGTGCGGAAAGCCATGGAGCAGCAGTACGGCCGGGCCCTCGCCGGCCAGGGCCACGTTGAGTTCGACGCCGTTGGCTTCGACCTGCCGGAGTGCGACGGACATGAGACCTCCAGGTGGGGGGTGGGGTGGCGAGGTGGTTACCAATGGTGACAACCAAACGCTAGGTGACTAACCTGGAGACGCCAAGACCGCACTTCCACGACAGGTAGTGAGCCCCAGGTGACCCCCTCATGACCCCTTCTCCACCACAGCCCCGCGACGGGAACCGCGGGGATCTGTTCGATCCGCAGTGCCCGACCCGTCGCCTGCTCGACCGGATCGGTACGAAGTGGATGTCGATGGCCGTCAAAGTGCTGGCGGAGGCGTCCCCTGAGGAGGTGCGCTTCGCGGAACTGCGGCGCAGGATGCCCGGGGTCTCACAGAAGATGCTGTCGGTCACCCTCCAGGGCATGACCCGCGACGGCCTGGTCGACCGCAGGGTGGAACCGTCGGTGCCGCCGCGCGTGCACTACCGGCTCACTCCGCTCGGCCTGTCGCTGGAGGGTCCGCTGGCCATGGTCAGGGCCTGGGCCGAGGAGCACATGGCCGAGGTGGACCGAGCCAACGCGCGCAGCCGCGAACTCGCCGACGACGACTGACGGTTCGGGCCGCCGCGACAGGAAGCCGTCCGCCGCGGACGCCCCACCCGTTCGCGTGAAGTCCCCGAAGGAACTCGCACCTCAAATTCGAACAGGCGTACCATTGCCGCGTGGCTGCGACCTATGACTTCCCGAGTGACCTCCTGGCAGGCCAGGAGGAGCTGCATCAGGTCCGGGCGGAGCTCCTGGCCCTGCTCAAGAGGCTCCCCTGGTCGGTGGAGCCCCTGGACGGCTTCAGCGACGACAAGGGCTGGCGCAAGGTGGAACGCCCCGCCTCCCCCGGCTGGACACCCGACGAACAGGCCGAGGTCGAGAAGCTCCGCCAACGCGAACGAGAACTCGCCGTCTTCGTCACCTGCCACCGCTTCTGGTCGGAGGTCGCCCCACCGGACACGGTGGACGCCCGCGCGAAGCTGAAGCACGCCCACGAAGGCCCGCCACAAACGTCGTAATTCCATGTCGCTCCGGGTACGCGGGAGCCCCCGCGCGGCAACAATGAGTCACCGGCGTCGACGCGGAGGTACTCATGCCCATGCTCCTCATCGAAGGCGACTACCGGATCCTGAACGCGAAACCGGACGGCGACACCGTCCGCTTCGACCCGCACGACGCGGCCTTCTGGTACGAGATCCCCGGCACGCACAAGATCGACAAGACTCACCGGAACAGCCGTGGCGGCGCCAACCTGCGGCTCGACGCGATCGACGCGCTGGAGACCCACTATCTGGGCGCGGGCCCGCACGAGGTGCACCAGCCGCTGGACCTCGCCCACGCCGCCCGGGACGAGCTGCTGAGCTGGCTCGGTTTCACCACCGTCCAGCACGCGGGCGAGAAGGTCACCGCCAGTACCCCGGAGAGCGTGCCCGGTTTCATCCTGGCGAGCGCGATCGACGTACACAGCCGCTGTGTCGCGCTGGCCGGTCGCGGCGCACCACCCGCGGGCAAGAAGAGCGGCGACTGGATCACCGTGGACGTGCCGCTGCTCCGCACCACCGCCAACCACCACCTGCTCGAGCTCGGCCTGGTCTTCCCGACCTTCTACTCGAACCTCTTCCCCGACCTGCGCACCGAGCTGACCGCGGTGTCCCAGCAGGCGAGGTCGGCGGGCCTCGGCGTATGGGCCAAGGACACGACGACCACCGGGGCGGCGATCACCGGCCTGTCCTCCCTCACGGACGACCTGGTGCTGCTCCCGAAGCTCTTCCGCCGCCTCGCGGACCACCTGCGCTTCGCGCCCGACACCTCGCTGGACTGCTTCCCCAGCTACCTCTTCGGCGGCGCCGACCGATTCCGCATCCTCTCCCAGGGCCCCACCGCCAAGACCCTCACCGGCCTGCACCACGTGGTCGAGGTCAACGGCGGGACGGTACGCATGACCCACCCCATCGAGGACCTGGTCTTCGCCGAGGAATGACGGGGCCGGACGTCCGACCCTCAGAACTCTCGACCGTCAGAACTCTCCACTGTCAGAGCTCTCGACCATCAGGGCTTAAGAAGTCCGCCCACCCACCAGTCACGCGGTTCACCCCTGACCACGGTGCGACGGCGCAGGGTTCCCTCGACGGTGAAGCCGAGCTTCTCGGCGAGTGCGCGGGAGGGCACGTTCCCGACCATCGCCCACCACTCGATCCGGTGTGCCCCGAGTACGGCGAAACCCCAGTCGCACAGGACCCGGGCCGCTTCCGCGGAGTACCCCCGGCCGCGCTGCTCCTTGGCCGCCCAGTAGCCGAGTTCGTAGACCCCCTCGGAGAGCCTCGTCAGACAGAACGAACCGACCAGCGCACCGTTGTCCGACCGGAAGGCACCCAGGATGTGGTCGCGATCCCCGGCCCAGCCCTGGGGCGCGGTCTCCCCGACGTACTTCTCGGCATCCTCACGCCGAAACGGTGACGGCGCCGGCGTGTAGTACTGGATGTCCTCGTCCTGACAGGCCGCGTACACCGCGTCCGCGTCGGAGGGGCCGAAGGGCCTGAGCAGAAGTCGCGCGGTCTCCAGAGTCACGGGATCCATGGCCGCAGTATGGCCAGCACCCACAAGCGCAACCACCGAATTTCCGGCGTCCTCGGGTCCCGCGACGGCCTGCCCGGCACGGTCCTGATCCAGCGGCGGAGCACCAGGCCGGCCTGGGCCTCGGATCTCCATCGCGCAATCCAAAGGCACGGCAAAATGCGCGATTATGGATGAACAGGCCGTTTTGGAATGGGCCAGGGAGCCGCAGATGGACACCTCGGACGAACTCCTTCAAGGGGCTGACCCGGCGGCTCTTCTGACCCCGGACGGTGCTGTCCTCGGCGTCAACACCGCGATGGCCACAGCACTGGGCAGGTCTGCGGAGGAGTGCCTGGGACGTGACTTCGGTGATCTGTGGCCCGCAGGCCAGCAAATGTCGGCCGAGAGCCTCGTGGCCCACGCCGCCAAGACGAAGGCCGTCGCGATGCGGGTGCTGGACTTCCCCGCGCGAGACGGAGCACCCGTCGCCAGCTTGATCGAGGCGCGGTCGGTCAAGGATCCCACCGGTGACGAGCAGTTGGTCTGGGTGCACTCACTGGATGCGCGGAACGACCTGACCAGCCTGTTGATCCCGTTCCGGATGGCCACCACGGCCGCCCACCTCGGCCTGTGGATGTATTCACCCCATGACCACCAGATGGAGTGGCTCGGTGGCGCACCCGCCGTGGCCGCGCTCTTCCCTGATCCCGCTACGTCGCTTTCCAGAGTGGTGTCGGCAGTGCACCCTGACGACCGGGAGGCCTTGCGGCAGCTCCTGCGCTCGGCGTCCGCCCAGGAGTCCCCCTGGGTGAGGGTGCGGTACCTCCCCCAGCACGAGGGCTGGCACCAACTGGCCGCCCAGACCCGTCGGATCCAGTTGGGATACGGCGGCCCCGAGCGGATCTTCGGGCTGGTCCGCGACGACACCAAGCAGGAGAAGCGCAAGGAGGCGGCGCAGGCCGCACTGATCGCCGAGCGACAGCGGGCCAAAGACATCGCCGACTTCTCTTCCGGCTTGATCACCGCGGCCACGGAGCAGGAGCTGCAGCAGGTCGCCCTCACCCGGCTCGCCGCAACCTTCGGCGCCAGCGGCGCCCTGCTCGCACTCGTCGACGAAGGCCGCCTGCGCGTCTCCACCGATGCCGGGATAGCCATGTGGGAGGCCGACGTCCTGCACGGCCTGCCGCTGGACCACCCGAGCGCCCTGCCCGAGTCGATCCGCACCGGCAAGCCGCAGTTCATCCCCGACCGGAAGGACTACATCCACCGCTGGCCCCACGGGGCTGAATTTCCGCGGCTCGGCCTCCTCGGCTCCGACTACGCCACCTCGATCACCCCCCTCAGCGAGGCAGGCAATCAACCGCTCGGGGCGTGGCTGGTGACCTACCACAGCGGACACCGGCCGTCCCTGGACGAGCGGATCCTCATGGGTACGCTGGCCGACCTGGCGGGCCAGGCACTGAGGCGCATCAGGTTGCAGCAGGCACGAGTCGAGCTGGCCACGGCGCTGCAGAAGACCATGCTCCCCAGGCTGCCCGAGCATCTCGCGGGCCTGGAGGTCGCCGCCCGCTACCGGCCGAGCCGGGACGGGCTGGACATCGGCGGAGACTGGTACGACGCCTTCGAGATGCCCGACGGCGCGGTCGCCCTGGAGATCGGCGATGTCCAGGGGCATGACGTGGACGCCGCCGCCCTCATGGGACAGGTGCGCTTGTCCATGCGCGCGATCGCCGCCCAGGAACGGAATCCGGGGACCGTACTGATGCGCACCAACGAGCTGCTGACGACGATGGTTCCCCCACGATTCGCCAGCTGCACCATGCTGCATTTCGACCCACGCGACGGACAGGTCATCGGCACCAGCGCCGGCCACGTGCCGTTGCTGTGCGCGCGCAAGGACGGCAGCCACAGCATCCGCGAGCTGCCGGGCGGCCCGGTCCTGGGAGTCGTGCCCGACACCGAGTACGGCGAGGAGACCTTCACCCTGGACGAGGACAGCGCGCTCGTCATGGTCACGGACGGTGTGGTCGAAGGACCGGGCCTCACGTTGGACGCCGGACTGGAGCGAGCCGGAACACTGGCCGGCGCGGCCCTCCATGACGGACTGAACGCCGAGCAGATCGCCGACCGCGTCCTCGACGCCGCGGTCGCGGTGGACCACCTCGACGACGTGGCCGTGCTGGTCATCCGACGCACATGACGATCACGAGGCCGGCTTCACGACGTGTTGGCGACCGCCTCGCGCGGTTCGCTCTCCGGCCGGCGAGACGGCGGAACCGCCGCTGTTCGCCCGCCGGGCGGCCCCTGCGGCAGCCACCGCTGCGGCGTGTGCCGCCGCCACCACTTCTCCGCGGGCTCCTCCACCGCGGAGTACAACGCCCAGGCCAGCACGGTGACGACCACGCACATGCCGACCAGCGCGAACAGCGTGCCGTTGTTGTCGGGCATGCGGCCCCACTGGTAGATGGCCAGCCGGCTGATCGAGTGGTGCAGGAGGTAGAAGCAGTACGACCACAGGCCGAGCTGGACCATCAGCTTGGCGTTGAGTACGCCGCGCAGTCCGCGGACCTCGCGCTGGACGCAGGCGAGAATGATCAGTGCGGCCAGGACCGCGACCACCGGCCGCACCAGATAGTCGAGCTGCGCGGCGGCCCCCGCCGGCAACCCGGCCTGGCCCTCGTAGTAGCAGTAGACCCAGGCCGCCAACAGCACCACCGGCAGCGAGGGGTGCAGCGGCAGCCGCCAGCCGCGTTTGACCGCGAGCGCGACCGTCATGCCGAGCAGGAACTCCGGCAGGTAGACCACGGGGTGGCGCATCACCCAGGCCGCGTGGGCGGGCGAGTAGTGGGTGGTGGCGAACCAGTCCACGGCCCACATTCCCACCAGTCCGCCTGCCGTGACCGCCCCGAGCCAGCGGGTGCGCAGCCTGACCGCGATCCGGGCCAGCAGCGGGAAGAGGGCGTAGAAGAGCAGCTCGACGCTGAGCGTCCAGGTCACCTCGTTCCCGGGGAGGGCCGGGGTGACGTTCGGGGACCAGGTCTGCACCAGGAAGGCGGAGGAGATCAGGCTGGGCCAGCTGATCGCGAGGTGCGCCGCCGTGTAGTACGCGTAGGTGCCCAGCAGCAGGGCGACCAGGTGGGCGGGCCATATCCGGCCTACGCGGCGCCAGTAGAAGGCGCCTGGGTGCTCGTTCGGTTTGAAGACCCAGATCATCAGGAAACCGGACAGAACGAAGAAGAGGCTGACGCCGTTTCCGCCGAACTGCGCGTAGGGGAAGATCAACGGCGCCCGTCCCAGCCCGGTCTTGCCGCCGCTCCCGGTGAAGTGGGTGGTGAAGACAGCGAAGGCCGCGAAGAAGCGCAGGCTCGTGAGGGAGTCGAGGCGTTTGGGGAGGGGTGTCACCACTGCCCGTATGCCTGGCAAAGACATGGGGTTTCGCCGTAGCCCTTCGGGGGTCCGCCAGTAACCGACGCACTATACGACCGCCGAAGTAAGGCTAGGTAAGAAACAGACTTCGACAGACAGCGATAGGGCGTCGTGTCTTCCCCTTACCGGGTTGAGCCAGTTGACACCCGAGCGGCCGTACCTTTCCGTGCCCGAGGTGTACCGGCTCGCCGACGCCGTTCCACTTCACGGCAGAGGCGTGCCCACGTGCGGGGCTGCGGCCGACTCGCTGCCATCGGCACGTCACGGCCCGTTAGTCGCTCAGCTTGACGTATTAATGCCGCAGGTCACCCCGCTCCAGCTGAAATGTGGTCATTCGTGTGGTGGAGTGCGGCGCGCGTCGGCTTGTGTGAACAGGCCGCGCCCGATTGTCTGCGTCACGTCAGCCAGCATGTCCGCTGTCAGCCAGGATGTCCGCTGGCGGGCGGCTACTTCGGGAGTTACCGTGCGCGCACGAAGCCTATCTGTCGCGGCCGCAGCCGCTGCTCTCGTCCTGATCCAGCCGGGCCCCGCCGTCGCGGCGGACGACCCCAGCACCACAGTCACGTACACCGTCACGTCCGGCGCATTGACGCTGTCGGTACCGGCCAGCGCCGCCCTCGGCTCGGGAGCGCCCGGCACCCAGATCAGCGCGCCGATCGGCCCCGTGACCGTGACCGACGATCGCGCCCTCCTCTCGGCCTCCTGGACGGCGACCGCGGCGGAGACGGACTTCACGAGCGGTGCGTCGACGATCCCCGCCACCAGAGCTACCTACACGACCGGGACGGTAACGACGACCGGCACCATTACCGCCACTCCAACGAGCGTGACGCTGAGCAACTCCGGGCAGACGGTGGTCACCGGGAGCGCCGGTGTCGGAGACAACACCGCGACCTGGAACCCGACAGTCACCGTCAGCGTGCCCGCCGGCGCCATCGGCGGGGCCTACACCGGAACGCTGACCCAATCCGTTGCCTGACGGAATGAAGGGTGCGCGCCGGTACTGGGTTCTGCTGCTGGTGCTGGCCTTCGTACAGGCGGCCGGGGTGATGCCGGCGGCGGGGCACGGGGCGCCCGGGGTGTCCTCCCCCCAGGACCCGGCTGCGGGCAGGATCATCAGTATCAAGCTGCTCGACGCTCCGGAAAGCCGCCGTGTCGATCCCAGGGCGCAGGCCTACATCGTCGACCACGTCGCGCCCGGCTCGACCATCGAGCGGCGGGTGGAGGTCACCAACGAGTCGTCCACACCGATGCACGTCAACGTCTACGCCGCGGCGGCCACCATCGCGAAGGGTGAGTTCACCTTCGCGCCGGAGCGCACCTCCAACGAGCTGACCGGCTGGACGTCACTCGATACGGCGGACCTTGAGCTGGCGGCCTCCGAAACGGCGCGAGTACGCACCACCATCCGGGTGCCCAGGGACGCCGCCGCCGGGGAGCGATACGGTGTCATCTGGGCGCAGACGGGCACCGCCACGGACCGCACGCACAATGTGGCGATGCTGGGCCGGGTGGGCGTCCGCATGTACATCGACGTCGGTCCCGGTGGTGAGCCACCCTCGGACTTCAAGATCGAGCGGCTCTATCCGACCCGAGCCCGCGACGGGCGGGGGGAGGTTCGCGCCCGGATCCACAACACGGGGGGCCGCGCCCTGGACATCAGCGGGGCACTCTCCCTCTTCGATGGGTCTGCCGGACTGCGCGCTGGACCGTTCTCGGCCAAGACGGGCACCACACTGGCTCCGGGCGACCTTGCGGAGGCGGTCGTCCCGCTGGACGCACGGCTGCCGGACGGCCCGTGGACCGCGAAGCTCACGCTCAAAAGCGGCCTGGTCGAGCACACCACGCGCGCCACCATCACCTTCCCGACGACTCCCGGTAGCGCCGGAGCGGTCGCCGCGTCGGTCGCCCAGCAAGGACACTTCCCCACCCCTGTGGTCGCCGGGCTTTCAGCCCTCGTCCTCACCGCTCTGTGCCTTCTGCTCTCCACGTTCCTCCGGCGCCGCCGGTGACCACTCCGACGGAGCCCCCGCTGTGTTGGTCGAGTCTCGTGTGCTCGCCGCGATCACCGTCGTGTCGTATCCGCGAGCCGACTCGCGGAAGCGTAAAGTGATATTTATGTCACGATGAGTAGCTATGGCTTGTTATCGACGGTTTGGAAGCGGAGATGTCGGTGTTCAGGCATGGGAGAGGGCGGGCTGAAGCAAGCCGCGGCACGGGAGGTACGGGCGGCATGTTCCGACTGTGGCTGAGGGTGTGGCCCCGCAAGCCGGGGGCGGTCGTGACAGTCGGGCTGGCCGTCCTGGCGATCGTCCTGGCCACAGCCTGGACCGCCACGGTTCAGCGCGCCTACGTCGCCCAGGCCAACGACAGGACGGTGCCGGTGAACGACACCTTCACCACCACCGGCCTCACCGAACCCAGTGGCACCGCCACCACTGACCCCAGCGGCACCGACAGCACCGACAGCACCGGCAGTACCGGCCTCACATTTACGGTCATCCCAGTCGGCCACCCCTCCCTGACCATCGCCAAGAGTCACGCGGGCACCTTCACCCGGGGCGAGGACGGCGTTTACACCATCACTGTGGGTAACGTCACCGCAGTCGGCCCGACCAACGGCACCAAGGTCACCGTCCACGACATCCTCCCCACAGGTCTACGGGCCGACAGGATCACCGGCAGGGGATGGCACTGCACTCCGGCCACCCTCACCTGCACCCGCAGCGACGTCTTGCCTGCCGGGCACAGCTACCCGCCCGTCACCCTGAAGGTCGACGTCTCCTGCAACGCCCGTGCACGGGTCACCAACACCGCCACCGTCACTGGAGGCGGTGACACCACCACTCACACCGCCACCGACACCACCACGATCGAGCACCACGGGCACGACGGCGACGGGCACGACGGCCACGACGGACGTCATGACCACTGCGATCGCCACGACCAATGACAACCTGGATCGGCTGCTCAGGAGGCGCACCGGTCGTCAGTGACCGTGCTCGTTGATGTCAGCCGTGGATGTCAAAGGCCCCGGACCATGATCGGTCCGGGGCCTTGCCCTTGTACCCAGCCAGCCACGACGGCGGGTGCTCCGACCGACCAGGCGCGCGTTGCCTGGCTGCTCCCCACCGGCCTCAGCCACGCTTACCCTGCCGTCGATCAGAGCAAGCCGCGAGCTCGGTTCACTGGACGTCGGCCAGCCAGCGCAGCGCGCTGAGGCTCGGCAGGAAGAAGTACTCTCCGCCGCGGGTGGTGACAAAACGCTCTACGCCGTGCAGGCGGCGCCGGATGGGGTGCTGCGGGATCGTGAAGATGCCCGTGCCGTCGTTGTCGCCCGTGAGCAGGTCCTTCTCCTGGTCGAGGCCGGTGAAATGGCCGTCGTTCAACCATTGCGACTTCACGAATTCAAACTGACGGTCAAGGTGCGAGCCGATGAAGACGAAGACGATGCCACGGTCGGCGCCGTCGTCGTCCAGGATGCCGGCCGGAAGCGGGGGACCGTAGTTGGTGCCCCGTCGGATCATGTGGTGCAGGCGGACGTCACCGATGATCTCTGAGTCGCGCGGGTTGGCTCGCCTGGCGTGGGCGCCGTGGGGGCAGATCGCGCCATGCGGATCGGACTCGTAGCGGAAGCCGTTGTTGCGCTGGGCGTCCGCTCCCAGGGCCGGGTCGTCGTGCTCGGGCGCCAGGATCAGCGGGGCGCCGCTCTGCCAGCGGCCCACGATCTTGGCGGCGAGCAGCGACTCCTCCTCCGGGCTGCCGGAGTTGTCGTGGAGATAGCGGCGGAAGGCCGCGACGCGCGTGTGCAGCTTCCGCCAGGCCACGAAGGTGCCGTTGCGGCCCAGCTCGGCCGGCTGCGGCATCGGCGGCAGGTTTCCCGTCTCGTCGCGATAGCCGAGCACGAATTCGCCTGCCTTGAGCACGGAACCGTCACCGGGCGGACTCTCGGCACCGCTGCCTTCGATCGCGGGGTTGCCGATGCCGTCCTTGTAGCCGAAGCTGGTACGCCCGCTGGACAGCTGGTAGAAGTCCTGCCGATGGACAACCTGAAGACCGCGAAGCTGCGCGTGGGCCTTGCGCGCACGTTCGAGGACGACCGCCAATGACTCCTGGTCGGCAGCCAGGAGGGACAGCACGACATGTACCTGGCCGGTACCGAAGGGCGGCTCCCAGCGGGCGGGCGCGCTCTCCCCGGTGTCACCGATGAACTCGGCACGCGCCGCCATGCCCTGCCGAAACTCCTCGGGGAAGGTGCCCAGGGCGACCGGTGAGACCTGGAGCGCTTCGAGCCCCCGGTACGTCAGTCCGGCGTTGAGGAGCGCGGGCAGGTCCGGTTGCCACCAGTTCGCAGCGGAGTCGACCAGCTCGGCCAGACGCCCCATCAACTCGCGCCCGGCGCCGGGATCGTCCACACGCAACAGGATGTAGGTGCCGACGTACGGTGACGGCCGGTCACGCAGCACGATGCCCTGAATCTCGTCCAGCTGCAGCGGCGCTGCTTCAGTCGCTGTCATGACGTCCTTCCGGTCGACTATCGGCGACTTTGTACCAATTGCCGCTACTTTCGGTGCTGTCCGACACGGCACATCGCGCGATTGACGAGCGCCTGAGCGCGCGGGGTCGCTCGGAGCGCGAGGTTCCACCGCGCGAGCCGAAGCGCTCGCTGGGGATCGCCGCCGACGGTCAGCCAGAACTCCGCCGCGTGATCGGCGTACGCCTCGGGGTGGCGCGCCATCAACTCCTCGTAGCGTGCGGCAGCGTGGGCACGCCAGAACCGAGCTTCCGTCGATGCCTCGCACCTGCCCAGGAGGCGGGCAAGCCGGGTCGCGTAGTCGGGATCGTCACTGGCGAGGGCCAATCGGCGCAGGCGCTCTATCGCTACGGCCACCCTGCCTTCGGCGGCATCGGCCTCAGCGAGGTGGCCATGCGCCGGCACGTAGGACGGCAGTCGGCGAGTGGCCGACTCCAGCCAGACGCGCGCGCTCACCAGTCCACCCTGGGCCAGCCACATCTGCCCGCACTGGAATTCGAGGACCGCCGGCGGAAAGGGACTGACCCCGCGGAAGACGCGTCTCGCTGCCAAAAACCACGACTCGGCCTCGTCCACCTCGCCGCTCTCGGCCCGACAGCGGGCCATGGCGCCGAGGGTCCAGAAGTCCTGCTGCATCGACAGCCCCTGTCGATGCAGCGCAAGCGCCTCGTCGTACCGCCCGACCGCCTGACAGACGGCGGCTCGCTCCCGGTCCACGCTGCGCCGATCGAGCCCCAGCGCAGCCGCCGCGTCCAGATCATCCAGCGCCGCCGCGAATCGATGGAAGAGGCCCGCCAGCCTGGCACGCGCCACAAACGAGCGAGGATCACACGGCACCTGGTCGACGAACGTCTCGGCCAGCGATGCCGCGCGCTCGGCCTCGTCGATGCGGCCCCGTACATGCCCGCGCAGGGCGGTCAGCTCCACCAACTCGCCCCAGCCGTCGGCAGTGAGTCGTCCCCGTGTCGCCTGCGCCGTCAGACCTTCGATGCGCGCGTCGAGGTTGCCCATGGCGATGATGCCGGCTGTCGTGGGCGGCCCGCCCACAAGGTCGGGCCCCCTCTCACCGTCTGCAAGAGTGGCCGCCCTGGAACTGCTCATCAGCCTGCGGCGGCCGTCGGGACGGAAACGGGTTCGGGCGGGTCGGGGTTGGGCGGTGCCAGGTACGGGAACTCGCGCGAAGCCGGGACGGTCCCGTCGACGCCGTCGCTCACGCGCGGGCCATGGCCCGCGTTGACGATCAGCGTGTAGAGCGTGTCGATGACATCGTCGTTGAGCGACCGGCCGCCACAGGTCGCATGCTCCCGTCCCTCCAGCAGGGCCCGCTCGATCTCGAAATAGCTGTCTTCGGCGTACGGCTTGGCAACGTCCACGACCAGGAAGTCCGCGAGCAGCAGCTCCGTCAGCGGATGCGTCCCGTCCGGCTGCGTCGTCCAGTCCAGCTCGCCGTCGAGACCGTCGAAGAAGACCAGGTTGGCGTTAAGGCGTGAGCGATAGGCGGCCTCGTAGCTCGGCCCCAGCCGGAACGGATCTTCCTCGTTGTAGAGATCGCGCAGGTCAACGACCTTATTGGCGGCGTCGACCCCGTTGTCCGACAGGAGAATGTTCTTGACCTCGGGGCGGCCGAGGCGTTCGAGGCGCACCGGATACGGCCCGACCGTGACGGTTTCCGCCGCAACGGCGAAGACGCTCCCCGAGGCCGCCCCGAACACCCTGGCGACGTCGAGCTCTACCACGACGGTCAGGACGTCGGCGCCCTCCAGGGAGTTGGTGCCCTTCGGTACGAAGGCGAGCCGCCGCCTCGCCCGCGTCTCCACCTCCTTGGCCACGTCCATGAAGAAGGGATCCAGCCGCAGCCCGGCGTAGCAGCGCACGCCATGTCCCTCGCCGCCCCGCTCGTCATTCACCAGCAACGAAATCGATTCCCCGTTGGGCAGCTCGCACGTTCCCCGCTGCGCCAACTCCCCGTTGTCATCGGGTCCGATCGGAATCGAGAAGGTGCAGGTAAGCGCGAATTCGTCGGTGCCGACATCGAGGAGTGAGCCGGAGTCTCCCATGGGCACGGATGCCGGACGGACGCGGAAACGATAGCCGGCAGCGTCAGAGAACAGGGCTCCCGGCCGCGCGTTGGGAAAGACATTCATGACGAGGACGAGCCGACCCGACCGGGAGGGGCTGGGAAAGGCATAGAGGTCGGTCAGGTCTATGGCCGGATCGGCCAGGGCGCGAGTGCCGGAAAGATGGTCGGACATGATGCTGCGACCTCCCTGACGGGGCCCGAGCCGACGACCGCGCGCCGTTGCCAGGCCGCCTGGTGGTACCCAGGCGCCATGGCCACGGGGCTGTGGGCACCTGGGACGCGAGACAGCCGCTAGCTGGACGCGGTATCCAGCAACGCGTTGAACGCCTGCGTGACCTTCTGTGCCTTGGCGGTGTCCTCGACCGTCATGGTCGGATTGGAGGCGTACCACATGTCGGCCTCCACGATCTTCGTCGCCAGCCAGTCGACGATGTTCGGAGAGGTCGCCCCGGGCCAGCCCTCAACGACACCTTCGAACATCTCGTCGAACCACGGTGCGGCGTTGGCGAAGATGTCAGCCATGTACGGCTTGAAGTCACCGTCATAGGTGACCGCGCCTATGACCTGGGTGTCATTGTTGATGAAAGTGACACGGAAGTCGTGGACAGTGCCGACGACCTTTTCGTATTGAAAGGCGTCGTCCTGGATCTTGGCGGCGTTCTGGTGGAACCTCTCTGCCCCGCCTGGCTTGGCATCGAAGAGAACGGTGATTTCCGCTACCTCGCCGACCCGCTTGCCGAGACCGTCGGGCTGCCTGGTCACGGTTGGAGTCGCGGAACTCTGTGCCGTCATGACTCCCTCTCCCTTTGATCGTCTATCGGCCGGGCTGCGGGATCTCCTCCCTTCCGAGCACGTTCCGGAATGCCCACATAGCCAGTTTTGTCGTGCTCCAGTGCGTCGGCAAGACGATCAGGCCCCCTGGGCCGAAGACGTGCAGGAGGGAACCTTGACGCATGTCTCCCTGGTCTGCGGGCCACCGCACGAGAGGTTCGCGGCGGAGACAGAAGCGCAGGCCCGGCCGGGGGCCGGGCCGCGCACGCCGCGCTCGCGCGGCGCCTTGATGAAGTAGAGAAAGTTCTATCCCTTGGGCTGACCGCGCTCAGCGCGGTACTCGTCCAGCAGGCTGAAGAACAGCTCGACCGCTGGTGTGTTGGAGGCTTCAGCCTCGCGCTCGATCTCAGCTGCCCATCCCAGGGAGCTGTGCCGACCCAGCCGCTTCCACAGCCACTCGGCGAATGGCTCCTGGCACCCAGGGTTCCAGAAGTCGAAGGCCTCAGCTCGGGCACGAGCGAGGCCGGGAAGGCCACCTTGCGGACACCGGCCGCGCTCTACAGAGGCCCAGGTCCCCGGATTCACACCGGTTGACCTGGGCCTTAGTCATGTCCTGAGACTGGTGGGCGCGGACGGTTTCGAACCGCCGACATCCGCCTTGTAAGGGCGGCGCTCTACCGCTGAGCTACGCGCCCAGGACGAGTCGACAGCCTACATTGCCCGGGGGGATGCCCCGCAAACCCGTATCCGGGGGTTAACCCCACCTCAGGTCCGGGAGCAGCCCGGATCCCCCGGCGGACCCCGGAACCGTACGGTCGAAAGGCGTCGAAGGGCATCGGAGCGCGTCGGCGTTTCATTCCAGGGGGAGATCTTCATGGCTCGGACTCGGACACAGACGGCTGCGCGGACCGCGGCCGTCGCCGGTGCCGTCGGCGCTCTCGTCGCGACCGCCGCAGGTTGCGGGGCGAGTGCCGGGGACGACAGGCATCCGGAGCATCGGGCGTTCGCGCTGCACGGTCGTACGCTCACCGTGGACTCGGACGACTCCGCGCTTGAGCTCGTGGTCGCCGGGTCCGCCGCGGCGGACAAGGTCGAGGTCACCCGGTGGTTCCAGGGGCACATCGTCGTCGGTGGGGATCCGCGCGTGACCTGGACGATGAAGGACGACCGGCTGACGCTGCGGATGAAGTGTTCCGGCGTGGTCGCCGACTGCAGCGCCAAGCACCGGATCGTCGTGCCGCGCGGTGTCGCGGTGAAGGTCGTGGACGGGGACGGGAGCGTACGGGCGGAGGGGTTCAAGGAGGCGCTCGGGATCCGTACGTCGGACGGGAGCGTCCGGGTGACGAACTCCTCCGGCGCGCTGGACCTGCGTACCGCCGACGGCTCGATCCACGCCCTCGGCATCGACTCGCGTCACGTGCGCGCCCAGACCTCGGACGGGTCCGTACAACTCGAACTCGGCGTCGTACCCGACCTGGTCGAGGCCCGCAGCCAGGACGGTTCGCTCACCATCGGGCTGCCCCACGACACGTACCGGGTGACGGCCGAGAGCGGGGACGGATCCGTGCGGGTGTCCGTGCCCCGGGACCCGGCCAGTTCGCACGTCGTGTCCGCCCGCGCGAACGACGGAAGCATCACAGTACGAACCGCGAACTAACCGGCCCGTGTGTTCGTCCTTAACCGGTGGGAGAATGACCGGGCAAGGCGGATGACAGCACGGGAGAGGGATGTGACGGCGACACCTTCAGAGCCGTACACGCCGTCTGCGCCACGCGCGCAGTCGGTACGCCGTCAGCTCCATCGATACCGTGACGTGCTGACCCTCGTCACCCTCCCGCTCCTCGCCGCCCTCGTGCTGCCCGCGGCGTTCGCCGGTGGCGGCACCCGGCGCTGGTTCGGCGGGCGCGCCGAGAGTCAGCGGGCCGAGGCGCAGGCCGCGAAGGACGCCGCCGCGGCGGCGTTCTACGAGCTGGACACCGCCCAGCGCGATCTGCGGATCTCGATCGAGACCATCATCGCCGTCGACGACTCCCCCGCGGCCCGCCGCGCCGTCTCCGACTTCGAGGCGCTGGGCCGGCGCATCGACGAGGCCAGTGGGAAGTACATTGAGGCCGTCGACGCCCACGACCTCGACCGGGACGAGCTGGAGGCGTCGGTCGCCACCCGCGCCCGCGCCGAACTCACCGCCGCCAAGGACCAGCTGGGGCGGGTCAAACAGGACCTGGACCGGTTCGGCCAGGGACTCGCGCCGCTGCTCGGGAAGGCCGAGACGCAGCTCGTCCGGCTCGCGCCCGCCGTCGAGCGCGCCCGTCAGGCCCTGCTCGCCGCCTCGAACGCCCTCGACAACGTCCGCAAGACAGGCCTCAGAGCCGATGATCTGGCCGGCCGGCTCGCCGCGCTCGGGCCCGAGCTGACCAAGCTCAACCAAGGGGCCGGACAGCATGGCGTAGCGGAGACGCTGGAGCGCGCCGAGCGGGTCTCCCGGGAGGCCGGGGCGGTGCGCGCGGAGGCCGAGCGGCTGCCGGAGCGGGCCGCGGAGATCGACCACCGGCTGGTGTCGCTGCGCACCCGCGCCCAGGCGCTGACCACCCGCGCCGGGCAGGTGGAGCCGGTGCTGAGCGAGCTGCGGCGCCGGTTCTCGGCCGCGTGCTGGCAGGACCTGCAGCACGTACCGGAGCAGGCCACCGAGAACGTACGGCAGGCCGAGCTGAAGCTGAAGGAGGCGCAGACCGCGCGCGACGCGCAGCGCTGGCCGGACGCCACCGCGCTGCTGTCCACGGTGCGCGCGCTGCTGAACGGTACCGACGAGGCCGTGTCGGCGGCCGGCGACCGGCTGCGACGGCTGAACGCCGTGTCCAAGGACCCCCAGCAGGAGATCGACCGCACCCGCTTCGCCGTCCGGGACGCCCAGCGCCTGGCCATGGCGGGCCGCAACACCCCGGATCCGCGGCACGCCCGCCCGCTCGACGACTCCGTCGCCCGGCTGGAGCGTGCCATCGCCGCGCTGGAGGGGCGCCACCCCGACTACTGGCACTTCCTGACCGAGACGGAGGCGGTACGGGCGACGGCCGCCCGGGTGGTCTCCCAGATCCGCGAGGAGCGCGGCGGCCCGGTCTGAGCTTCTCCGGTGCCGGCGATCCCGGTCCCCGGTGTTGGCGGTCCCCGGCCTCCGGGCGGATGCTGGGATGTACGTACGGCCTCCGCTAGCTGGAGAGGGAGGCGGACATGGCCACGCACGTACTTCGTCCCGGAACCCGACGACGCATCGCCTTCGACGACCATCTGCCGGTCGATCACCGGCTGAACACGTTCTACCGGATCGGCGCGGGCCTGATGGGCCTCTTCCTGCTCGCCTTCGGCATCCTGGGCCTGACCAACAAGGTCGGCTTCTTCACCACCCGCGGGGACACGGTCATGGGGCTGAACACCAACGGCTCGCTCAGCGTGCTGTCCATCTGCGTGGGGCTGCTGCTGTTCGCGGGCATGGTGATCGGCGGGAACTTCGCCTCGACGCTCAACATGGTCCTCGGCGTCCTGTTCATCCTCGACGGCTTCCTGAACCTGGCGCTGCTGGACGGCCGCTACAACTTCCTCGCCTTCCACATCCAGAACGTGCTGTTCAGCTTTGTGGTCGGCGTCCTGCTGATGTTCTTCGGGATGTACGGGAGGGTCGGCTCGGCCCTGCCGCACGACAACCCGTACTACAAAGCCCGCCACCCCGAGGAGGCCGAGCGGGCGGAGCAGATCCGGGCGCTGCGGGAGTCGGCCTCGGCAACGGCCCTGCAGCAGTCGCACAGGGCCGCGCCGACGCCCAAGGCCGTGGGCGGCACGGAAACCAAGGCAGCGGAATCCACCGACGCATCGGAATCCACCGAGGCGGCGGAATCCAAGGCCTCGGAGACCAAGGCATCGGAGACCAAGGCCGCCGAGCCGCCCGGGACCACGGACCCCTAGGTCACCTCAGGAGATCAGGTGACCAGGTGATCAGGTGCGGTACGCGTAGTACGCCGAGGTCGGGTACGACGCGATGATGCTCGACAGCGACCGGCGGTAGGTGTCGGCGTCGTGGTACGTCAGGTACGGCATGCCGCTGGAGCTGCGGTAGGACGTGATCATGGTGTGGTCCTTGGCCCCGTCCCTGTCGAAGTCCACCTGCAGGACGTCACCGACGTCCATCTGGTAGACGTTCGCCAGCGGCGTGGTGCGCTTGGCGGTCTGGGTGAACCAGGACCACTCGTTCACGCCCGCCCAGGAGTCGGACTGGCCGTTGGCGACGTAGTACCAGGTGTCGTACTCCTCCGGGGTCACGGTGCTGATCGGCTGCCAGCCGCCCGCCAGCAGGCTCTGGCTCACGAAGTTGGTGCAGTCGCCGCCGACCCCGTTGAACTTCCGGTAGGCCGTGTTGTAGTTCTTCCAGTACTTCTCCGCGTAGGTCGCCATCGCCGCGTAGTCGTACGCGCCTCCGGTGAGCTTCTTGGGGTTGGCGGGCGCGGGATACGTGGTCGCTGCCGGGGGGGCGTCGACAACGGCCATCGGGGTCCTGCGCGCGGGGGCGGCGGTGACGGGTTCGTTGACCTGGTGGGCGCCCTTGTCGGTCGTACGCAGGCCCGAGAGCTTCCAGGTGCCGTCCGGCTGGGCGGCGAAGGTCAGCACGTGGTGCGCGTTGAAGCCCGTGGTGCCGGGTTCGTCGCCGCGGATCTTCTTGTACGTGAGGACGGTGGTCTCGGTGACCCAGGCGGTGGCCACCTTGCCCCACCTGCGCGTCCTGTCGACCGTGACCTTGGTGTCGGCGGCGGTGTAGGCCTCACCCAGCGCCGCGAGGCGGGAGCGGGTGCCGCGCAGGGAGGTCACCGCGGTGTCCTCCGTCTTCGCCAGCGCGGCGGTCAGCCTGACGCCTCCCGTCGACTTCGACGCGAGGGCCGTGCGGGGTGCCGCCTGGCTCTTGTCGAGGAGGGCCGCCGTGCGGTCGGTGAGCACGGCGTCCGCCATCCGGCCGAACGCGTCGGCCGTCGCCCGGTTCACGGTGCCGGACGCGGTCGCCGCGTGGGCGGAGGAAAGGGGCAGCAGGACTGCGGAGACGGCTATCGCCGTCAGGGTCGAGCATCGGCTCAACATCTTCGATCTCACTGATGATCTCCTTACACCCGATCAGATGCCGGGGAGGGAATCTTTACACGTCCTCCTCAACTGTGGTGAACCCGGGTGGATTTCATGCACGCCCAGGTCAACTCCCTTGAGAAAAGGGTAAGTTGACGCACCGAAAGTCGGGGCGCCGTTCACGGCTACTTCACCACCGTCGACCAGTCCGGGGACTGCGCGGGATCCAGACTGCGCAGGCGCTCCAGGGTCGCGGGCTTCTGCACGTCGAGCCAGTCGGCCAGTTCACGGAAGGACACACAGCGAACGCCCTTCTTCGTGCACACGTTCTTGACGACCTGGTCGATGGACTTCATGTAGATGCCACCGTTCCAGTTCTCGAAGTGGTTGCCGATGAACAGCGGTGCGCGGCTGCCGTAGTACACGCGGTTGAAACCGTCCATGTACGACGCGACGGTCTGCTGCTCCCACTCGGGGTACTTGGCCGGGTCGCCCTCGGTCGAGTCGCCGGACTGGTTGGCGAGGAAGTTGAAGTCCATGGACAGACCTTGGAACTTGCCGCCCTCGTAGGGGAGCAGCTGCAGCGGGAAGTCCCAGACGCCCTCCTTCTTGTTGGGCCATATCTGGAGGTTGCCCGAGGAGCTCGCGTCGTAGCGCCAGTCGTAGTCCTTGGCGGTCGCCTTCATGGCCTTGAGCAGGTTCTTCTGGCCCTCCAGGCACGGCGCGCGACCGCCGCTGACCTCCTTCGTGGGGTCGAACGGCAGGGCCGGCAGGTCGGTGTAGCCGGTGTTGGTCCTCCACTTCTCGACGAACGAGAAGAACTGGTTGATCTCGCTCTCCCACTCCGCCACGCTCCAGTCCCCGCCGCCCTTGTCCTCGCAGAAGTGACCGTTGAAGTGGGTGCCGATCTCGTTGCCCTCCTTGTACGCCTTGCCGAGCTCCACCAGCGTGTCGCGGATGTGCTGGTCGGTGGCGTAGCTGATCGCCGCGGCGCCCGGCGCGTGCATCGGCGGCTTGTAGAGGGTCTTCTTGTCCTTGGGCAGCAGATAGATGCCGGTCAGGAAGAACGTCATGT
This sequence comes from Streptomyces sp. RLB3-17, assembly GCF_007113425.2. NCBI lineage: Bacteria > Bacillati > Actinomycetota > Actinomycetes > Kitasatosporales > Streptomycetaceae > Streptomyces > Streptomyces sp. RLB3-17. The sequence continues at coordinate 3,894,749 of NZ_CP041610.2, forward strand.
GGGCGTTGTACTGCTTCGCCAACTCCTGGTAGTGCGTGAAGAGTTTGTCGTCGCCCTGGAGGGCGCCGTCCCAGGAGAAGACGACGAACTGGGGCGGCTTCTCACCCGGCTTGAGCGGGACGGGCTTCAACTGGCCCTTCTGCGGCCCGGTGTAGGACGTGGAGCCGTCCCCGAGCACCTTCGTCTTGCCGTCCCACGGGGGTTCTTTGGTCGTCTTGGTGGCGCCGGCCCCGGAGCGGGGACCGCCGGCCGAGGCGGCCGGTGTGGTGTCGTCCGAGTGGTTCAGGGCCAGGTAGGTGGCGGTCGTCGACGTCACGACGAGGAAGGCCGCCATGGCCACGAAACCCTGGCGGGCGGAACCGGGAGCGGGCGCGGGTTCGCGGCGGCGGTGACCGCTGTGCTTCGAGTTCATACGGGGCACATTCTGCGAGGGGGGTGGAAGGAGCGGGCGGGGGCCTTTCGGCCATCGGGATGCGCGGTGGCCTCTCGGCCGTCGGGGTGGGCGGCCTCGTGGCCGTCGCGGTCAGCCGAGCGGACTCATGGCGCCGGCCCAGATGCCGTACGGGACGTCGTCGGCGGACGTGCCGGCGAGCCCCTTGAGCGGCAGTGGTTCGAGGCTCTTGGCCAGGTCGATGCGGTAGAGGACGACGGCGGTCGACACGGAACGATTCGTGCCGACGTACCAGGCGGCGGTGTCGTCCGCCGTGGTGCCGGCCTTCCCGGCCGTCTCCGGTGCGCTCAGGGCCGCGGTGGGGTGCGCCGTGCCGAAGGCGTCCGTGAGCCCCTCGGTGACCTCGCGGGCCACCTCGGGGCTCACCGCGCGCTGGGGTCGGGGGGTGTCCTGGGCGACCTGGGAGCCGTTGCGGGTGATGCGTCGCACGGAGTACGGCTCGGTGTGCGACCCGCCCGCGGCGAAGGTGGCGTAGGCGTTGGCCATCCGGATCGCGCTGGGCGTGGAGTTGCCCAGGGACAGCGCGGGCACCTGGGGACCCATGGTCGACGAGAGCAGCCCGGCCGCTTCGGCGGTCTGCCGCACCTTGTCCAGGCCCGTGTCCATGCCGAGCTGCATGAACGGCACGTTCACGGACTGGGCGAGCGCCTTGCGCAGGCTGATCTGCCCCCAGGACTTGTTGCCGTCGTTGTGGGCGGCGACCTTCTTGTTGGCGCGGTCCCAGTAGGGCCCTTCGGGTGTGGTGACAGGGATGTTGTCGTCACCGTTGTAGAGCGTCTCCGGCGTGACCGGTGTCGCCGTACTGTCGCGGGTCTTGTGGACGCCGTGTTCCAGCCCGGCCGCGTAGACGAACGGCAGGAACGCCGAACCGGCCGGGACGGTGCTCGCGTTGGACTCGTTGTAGCCCTGCGTACGGTGGTCGGGGCCGCCGTAGACGGCGAGGATCTTGCCGTCGGCGGCCACCGAGGAGGCCCCGTAGTGGGCGGTCTTCGCCGCCTTGGGGTCGCTCTTCAGGGCCTTGTTGCGGGCCTTGGTCACGGCGTCGGCGAGCGCCGTCTCCCGCTTCCGGTCGAAGGTCGTGTAGATCTGGTAGCCGCCCAGGTCGAACTGCTGGTCCGAGATGTGCGCGGCCTTCTTGGCGTACTGGGTCGCAAGCTCCACCAGGTAGTCGCTCTGCTTGCCGGTGTCGAAGGTCTGGGACTGCGTGGTCGGCTCGGGGAACTTCGTGTACTTGGCCCGCTCGGCCGGCGACAGCTTCCCGATCTTGACCATGCGGTCGAGGATCCAGGACCAGCGCTCCACGGCGCGCTTGTGGTTGGCCTGGCTCAGGGTGGGGTCGTACAGGCCGGCGCCCTTCAGCAGGGACGCGAGCATCGCGGCCTCGCTGGCGTTGAGTTCGCCGACGTCCTTGCCGTAGTAGGCCTGGGCGGCGCGCTGGATGCCGTACGTGCCGCGGCCGAACCAGCTGGTGTTGAGATAGCCCTCGAGGATCTTGTCCTTGCTCATTTTCTGGTCGAGCTTGAGGGAGATCATCGCCTCGGTGAACTTGCGGCTCACCGAGCGGTTCTGGTTCAGGTAGACGTTCTTGACGTACTGCTGGGTGATCGTCGAGCCGCCCTCGGTGTTGCCCTCGCCGATCGTGCGCACCAGGGCGCGGGTGATGCCCTTGAAGGAGATGCCCGGGTCGGAGTAGAAGCTCTGGTTCTCCGCGGCCAGCACCGCCCAGCGCACGTCCTGGGGTATGTCCTTCAGCGGCATCGCCTGCCGCCGCACCCATCCGGTACGGGCCATGGGCGTCCCGTCGGACCAGAAGTAGACGTTGTCCTGCTGGGTGGCGTACGTGTTGAGGTTCTGGGGTATGTCTGTCGCAGCGTAGGCGATCACCAGAAACGTTCCGCTCAGCCCGATGGCCAGGCCCCAGGCTCCCAGCCACTGGCGCCAGGAGGGCACCCAGCGCCGCCAGCCGGTGCGGCCGGGGCGCGGGTACGCCGGTTTCAGACGGCGCGCGATGCGCGCCCAGCGTCCGGCGAGCGCGGAGGGCATGGCCGGTTTGCGGCGGGTGCCGCGATGGCCGGAAGTCGTCCCTCGATCGGCGCGTTGTGCGGGGTCCTCCGCACCTGAGTGCGCCTCGATCTCGGCGCGTGTGGGGACGCGAAGCTGCGTGGTCTTCTCGGCGGGACGTTCGGCGCCTGGCGGGAGGCGGAGCTGAGTGGTCTCCTCGGCGCGGGGCGGGAGGCGAAGCTGAGTGGTCTCCTCGATGCCGGGCGGGAGGCGAAGCTGAGTGGTTCGCTCGGCGGGAGTCTCGTTCTCCGTGTCTTTCGCACGACGGCTCGCGGAGTCTTCCGCACGACGACTCGCAGGGTCTCCCGTACGACGGCTCGCGGAATCCTCCGCATCACGGCTCGCGGGCCGTTGCGGACCGAGCCCGCGGCGATTCCGGCGGTCGTCGCCCTCCCCGCTAGCCACGGACGGCTCCGGCGCTTGGACGGCCCAGGAGTTGCGGGGCATCTGTTCGATGCCATGCCTCGGTCACGACTGCGTCTCCCTCCGCACTTCGGAATTGCGCGCGCGGGTAGATGCAGCTGCCGCACATGCGGCTGCGAGCCCCCCTCCCCGACCTTGCGGCTCGTCGCGGCCCTCTTAAATTATCAGCGACTAATACGATCTCCTCGCCCAGGAACCAGACAGAAATGTTCAGCAGGTCAAGTCGGCCCTCTGAAGGCACCGGGCGGGAATCGGGGAGGAATCGAGGAGGTCCGGGTTCCGGATCACGGCGCGACCCGGTGCGTGACCGGGCCGCGGAAGGCTTCGATCGTCGGCTCCCGGCCGCTAACCTGTGCGTATGCCTCGCTATGAGTACCGCTGCCGGACCTGCGGCGACACCTTCGAACTGAGCCGCCCGATGGCGGAATCCGCCGCTCCGGCGGACTGTCCCGCCGGGCACGACGACACGGTGAAACTCCTGTCGACCGTCGCGGTCGCCACCGGCGGGTCGGCGTCCGCGCCTTCCCCGGGCCCGTCCGCAGGGGGCGGAGGCGGGTGCTGCGGCGGCGGTTGCTGCGGCTGATCGACCAGGATTTTTCAGGAAGTCTTCAGCTTTTCTTCGCCCGAATCCTCCGTGCGGCCCGGGCGTGTCGCACTCTCAGGCCGAACGTGGCACCCGCACAGGCCGCGCCGACCCCCGCTCAGACCGCGCCCGGTCGGCAGGCGTGCGTGAACTCCCGCAGGATCCGCTCCCCCGCCGCGACCCCCCGCTCCGGGAGGGCGGTGATCGCCGGCGCCGTCCAGTCGGCCTCGGCCAGTTCCCCGTGGCCGGGCCGCCAGCCGCGGTCGGCGGCGAGCAGCAGGTCGGCGTCGAGAAGGGAGTCACCGGCGGCGAGCGTGAGGAGGGCGCCGGTGCGGCGGGCGACCTCGCGCACGGCCGCGCTCTTGGTGAGCGGCTTCGGCACGGCGTAGATCTTGCGGCCCTGCAGCGACACCGTCCAGCCCCGGCTCTCCGCCCAGACGGCGAGCTCCTTCACCCACTCCTCGGGCAGCAGCTCGCGCTCCACCACCAGATAGGCGAACAGGTCCTCGGCGACCCGGTGCTTGCGGACCCAGGCCGGATCGGCGGTGGCCGCGAGGTGGTCCCGCACCTCGGCCAGCGGCGCGCACTCGTCGGCGAGCCGCGCGGTCACGGCCGCGTGCCAGTCGGGGTCGGAGACACCGTCGACGAGCAGATGCCCGCCGTTGGCGCAGATCGCGTACTCGGGCGCGGGGCCCGGCAGGTTGATGCGCTGGTACTGCTTGCGGGTGCGCGTCGTGGTGGGCACGAAGTGGGCCGTGTCGCCGAGCTCGGTGAGCAGCGCGGCGGCCGTCTCGGTCATGTACGACAGCGGCCTGGCCTCGTGCACCTCGACGCAGAGCAGCCGGGGTGCCCGCGCGTCGGGCATGGTCAGCGCGAGGGCGGCGGAGGAGTAGATCAGCGTACGGTCGAGATCGCTGGCGACGAGCACCTTGGGCACGGACATCAGACCGTCACCGCCTTGCCGTCGGCGCCGGTCGCGCCGCGCGTGTACTTCGGGTGGATCAACCCCACGCAGGTGTACGGGAGTTCGTCGACCTCCTCGACGGGCACCCCGCGCTGCTGGGCGAGCAGGCGTACGTGGTCGAGGTCGGTGCCCGCTCCGGCACGCGCCAGGATCTTCCAGGGGACGCGGCGCAGCAGCACGCGGGTGGTCTCGCCGACGCCCGGCTTGACGAGGTTCACGTCGTGGATCTCGTACTCCTCGCTGATCCGCTCGACGGCAGCCCAGCCCTCCCAGGTGGGGGTGCGGTCGGTGGCGAGGAGCTCCTTGGCCTGGGCGCAGGCCGCGTCGGCGACATCGGGGAAGTGGGCGGCGACGGCGTCCAGGAAGTCGACGGAGACGTCCGAGCCGGCGAGCTCGCGGTAGAACTTCGCGCCGTGGAAGTCATACTCGCCGACCAGGTCTGAGCGCAGCACGGTACGCGAAATCAGCCCTGAGACCGTCGAGTTGAGGCAGGCGGAGGGGATGAGGAAGTCCTCGCGGGTGCCGTACGTCCGTACGCACGAGCCCGGGTCGGCGAGGACCGCTATCTCCGAGTCGAAGCCGGTGACGCCCTCGGCGGACTCGAACTCCCTGATGGCCTCGGTGAGTTCGCGGGTGATGGCGCCCTTGCCGGTCCAGCCGTCGACGAACACGACGTCGGCCGGGTCGTGGTGGGCGGCCAGCCAGCGCAGCGCGTTGGCGTCGATGCCGCGGCCACGGACGATGGAGACGGCGTAGTGCGGCAGGTCGAGGCCGTGCCGGTGCTGGGCCCAGCGGCGCATCAGGACACCGACGGGGGTGCCCGCGCGGGCCAGCGAGACGAGTACGGGGTGCGGAGAGCGTTCGGCGAGCACCAGCTCGGTGACGGCGCCGACGGCCTGGGCGATCCGGGCGGCCGAGGTGCCGAGGGCCGTCTGGAACAGCTCCTGGTACTGGGGGCTCGGCTGGTACTCGACCGGCAGCGACTCCGCGTAGTGGGCGCCGCCGCTCTGGATCGCCTCCTCGCGCTCCTCGGTCGGCGCCTCCAGCGTCACGTCCGAGAGGTCCTGCAGCAGCCAGCCGACCTCGTCGGGCGCGTACGAGGAGAAGGCTGGGCCACGGAGGGGCTCGGGGAGCATGGAGGGCCTTTCGGTGGACGGCCGTGCGGGGACGTACGCCGGAACGACGGCGAGCAGGACGCTCGGGGTGTGCTCCGCGAGCCGGGCCAGCAGACCGTCGGGGGTGTGCAGGGCGGGCGTGTCGGCGGCGGAGTCGACCACGGCCACGACCGCGTCGAAACCGGCACCCGCGACGTTGTAGGCGTACCGCTCACCCGGTCCGTCGTCGGGGTCGTCGTGGGCCGGGAAGACGAGGCGCGTCCGTATGGCGTAACCGGGGTCGTCGAGGGCGAGCACCGGGGAGCGCGTGGTCGTGGAGTACCGCACCTCGGCGGACACCACCTGCTCCAGCTCCCTGGCCAGCCTGAGCGGCGCGTACATCAGCTCCTCGAAGCCGAGTACGAGGACGCGCCGCGCCCCCTCCGGCAGCGCTTCGGCGACCCGCGCGGCCATCGCGGGCAGCGCCGCGTCCAGCCGTATTCGTTGCCCGGGCGTGAAGCCGTGCCGCCCCCCGTCGGGCAGACCCCGGGGCCAGCCGAGCTCGACCCGGGCGGCACCGGGGTGCCCGGGACGGTTGTCGGCGGGCTCGGTGGTCCTGGTGTTCTCGGCGGTCTTGGTGTTCTCGGTGGTCCTGGTGGCCTCGGTGGTCTCGTGTTCCGCCACCAGTGCCTGGCCCTTCTCCAGAACGCCCTCCGGGAGGTTCACGGTGCCCCTCGCCGCGGTGACCAGGTCCACCCGTGCGCCGATCTCCGTCGCGAACTCCGCCAGACGGCCCAGGTCAGCGGCCGAGCGCATGTCGACCAGGGCCACGACCACATAGCGGTCGCGCGGATAGCGGGCGTGCAGGTCGCGGATGGTGTTGAGGACCGTGTTGCCGGTGGAGAACTCGTCGTCGACGAGGACCAGGGGGCCCGCGCCCGCCAGCAGCGCGGGGTTCTCCGGCAGCAGGAGGTGGGAGGTGGCGTGGGAGTGGGACTCCTCGAAGCCGCCCGCCGTGTCGACGCCGGGGACGGGGCGGCGGGTCGAGTGGAGGTAAGGCGCGAGGCCCACGCCGTCGGCGACGCAGTGGCCGAGGCCGGTGGCCGTCTCGGCGTACCCGAGGACGACGGCGGCGCCGGCGTCCTCGGCGCCGAGCAGCTCCCGTACCCGCCGGCCGAGCGCGAACCCGTGTCCGTACACCACGGACGGTGACTGCGGGACGTGCTTGCCGAGCACGTTCGACACGAGCAGATGCGCCCGGCGGGGGTTGCGCCGCAGCGCGAGCCCCAGCAGGTCGCTCAGCCTCTCGTCACCGACGAGCTCGACACCCAGTCGCTCGGCGACCCAGGTCCCCGTCCACACCACGTTCTTCATCGATTCCTTGTTGGTCGGTCGGTCGGGCCGGCGCGGTTCACGCAGGCAGGGCGGCCGCGAGCAGTTCCACGAAGCCGATGTCCTCGTTCGCCACACCGAACACCTCGGCGCGCTGGAGGGTGCGCTCGGCCCAGGCGCGGTGCGGCTTCACTTCATTCATTTTGTTCGTATACGCCGACCTCAGCACGCCCCCGCCGCCCCGCTCGGGCCTGAGGATGTCCTGCGCGTCGCTGTACTCCTCGTGGCTGACCACGGACAGCGCGTGCACCGCCGGGACGTGCGAGGGGTGGATGCAGGTCTTGCCGAGCAGGCCGTTGGCCCGGTCGAGGGCTATCTCGCGCAGCAGCCCGTCCAGGTCGTGCTCGATCAGCGCCTGGCGCAGCTCCTCGACCTCACCCTCCTGGAAGGGGCTGCGGCGCAGCTGCGGCTTGAACATGCGCTCCTGGACCCGGAAGTACTCCCACACGGGCCCGGTGACCGTGAACCCGGTGCCGTCCGAGCGCCCCAGCATGTTCACCACGTCCGCGATCACGGAGGCGACGATCTGGACGTCGTAGGCGGTCATGTCGGGCGCCCTGCGCAGCCCGTAAGCCGAGCAGAAGTCGGTGACGCCCAGGCGCAGCGCGAGGACGCGGTCGCGGTACTTGTCGACGACCCGGGAGATGCCCACCAGGGTCTCCCGGCGGCTCTCCAGGTACAGCAGCCCGGGCGACTCCAGGACAGGCATGGCGAACAGCCGCCGGCCGCTCGCGGACTCGGCCGCGGCGAGCGCCTCCATGAACGGGACGCCCCGCTCCTCGGTGAACTTCGGCAGGACGAACCCGGACAGCAGCCGTACGGACGCGCCGAGCCGCCGGACGAGGTCCGGGATCTGCTCGGGCTCACGGACCCGTACGAACAGCAGCGGGAGCCCGTCGGTCTCCGGCCGTCCGGCGAGGTCGGCGAACTGCCGGACCAGGTTCTCCTCGGCGCCCACGACCTCGGCGTCGTCGATCGAGTCCTCCAGGCACAGGACCATGGAGACCACGCCGCGTCCGGCCTGCTTGACGACGTCGTCGGCGAGGTGGGGTCTGGTCGCGGGGCTGTACAGGGTGGCGCCGAGGGCCGCCGCGAGCACGCGGGCGGGCGAGTCGGCGGTGAAGACGCACGGCTCCCGGTGGAAGAGACGCTGCCGCTCTTCAGGGGCGATATGCCCGAAATGACGCATGAAACTCCCCCGTTGCGGCTAGGCGGACCTATGTGATGTGGCCGGTAATAGTACGTACAAATCCATGTCAGTCGTTCCCACCAGGCGTGAAGTTCAGGTAACTCGGCCATGTCGGTTGCCCGCACATCCCGACCGGGAATCCTTACCCCCGCGTTGTCGTGACCAGGACCGAGAGGGCAGGATGACCGCATGACGCACGCGATGCTGAAGGGGTCTAACGTCCCGCTGGACGCCACAGCGGTACGTGCCGTGCTGCGCTGGACGCCCGGGCAGGGTGTCCCCGATGTCGATGTCTCGGCGCTGCTCCTCGGTCCCGACGGTCGTGTGCGATCCGACGAGGACTTCGTCTTCTACAACCAGCCACGCCATCCCTCGGGCAAGGTGTGGCGACTTGGCAAGAAACGCGTCGCCGAGGGCCTCACCGACACCATCCAGACGGATCTGGCGGGTGTCGAGTCCGGTGTCGGACAGATTCTGCTGGTCGCATCGGCGGACGGCGTCACCTTCGACCAGGTACGCGCCCTACGCATTCTGCTGTACGACGCGTCCGCCACGACCGGCACGACGGGGTCCGACGGTGAGCCGCTGGCCTATTTCGACATCAAGCCGGAGACCGGTACGGAGACCGCGCTGATCTGCGGCGAACTGTACCGGCGCGGTCAGGGCTGGAAGTTCCGGGCGCTCGGCGAGGGCTATCCGAACGGTCTGGAGGGGCTCGCCTCCGACTTCGGGATCACGGTGGACGAGTCCGAGCCGGAGGCGGTCGCGCCCGTACCCGACGCCACCGCCTGGGCGGACCCCGCGGCCTCCCCGGAGACCTCGGTGCCGCTCCCGCCCGAGCAGGCCGCCCCGGTGCCCCAGCAGCCCGCGTACGGCTATCCGGGGCCCGCGCAGACGGCCCCCGCCCAGCCCGCGTACGGCTACCCCCAGCCGACCAGCCAGCCCGCCTACGGCTACCCGGGGCCCCAGACGGCCCCGGCCGTCCAGCCGGCCTACGGCTTCCCGCAGGCGGTCGGCTCCCTCCCCGACCCGGACTTCAGGCTGCCGCCGCAGGGCCCGCAATTCATCGGACGCTAGGAAAGCGCCCCCGAAGGGGCGCGGGGCTGTATTCGATATGCGGCTCCGCCGCGTGGGCGCGCTCAGCCACAACGAACCCGCAGTCGTGCGACACAGCGACGCACCCGAGCTCCTGGGCGCACCATCAACGGTCGGCCTTGGACTTGTACCCCCGCCCCCACTGCAACCCCCACCCGTACAACCGGTCCAGCTCCGCCTGGAAGCCGTACACGAACTTCACCTCACGCCGCACGGTGATCTCGCCCTTGTTGTTCTCGATCATCACCACCGCGCAGGAGCGGGCCTGCGGATGCCGCTCGTCGAGGCCGATCTCGATCCGGGGCCCGTTGCTCGGGTAGAGCGTGATGATGGCGTGCGTACGGTCGAAGGCGGGCGTCTGGTCGTAGATGTACACGAAGACCAGGAGCCGTTTGATGTCGTCGCGGTGGTCGAGGTTGACGTAGGCCGTCTCGCCGGACGCGGAACCGAACCGGTCGTCACCGCTGAGCTTCACGTACGGCGGGTCGTTGATGTCGCCGAGGAAGTTGCCCAGGGGCTGCACGACGCCCTTGGAGCCGTCCGCGAGCTCGTACATGACGCCCAGGTCGAGGTCGACGTTCACCATGCTCTGGGTGTGCGCCTGGACCACGTCCGGCTTGAAGGTCTTGAAGGGGTGCCGCAGCAGGCTGCCCCGCTGCTGGCCGCCGCCGATGTCCGACGTGCGCATGCGCCAGGACAGGTTGATGCGCAGGTTGCCGGTGGCCGCGCCCTGTTTGGTGAGCGAGACCGTGTGGTTCCGCTTGGTCAGTTCTATGGAATTGGTGGCGGCACTGCCGGAGTCGAAGTCCGTCGAGCGTCCGCGCCACAGGTCGTCCCAGAAGCCCATTGCCTTGTCCCGCCCCCACGTTGCCTGGATATGCGACGGGGCGGCCACGAGGACTCGTCCTCGACGGCCGCCCCGCTCAGAGCGTTCCCGGAATCACGCTCCCGGACTCACACCCCGGACGAGACCTCAGTCTTGTCGTCCGAGGCCGTCGCTTTTCCCTCGGCCGCCGCGAGCGCGCTGTTGCGACGCACCGAGGACCAGAAGGACCAGCCGATCAGGACGACACCGACGAGACCGGTGATGACCTCGTGGATCTGGTACTGGATGGTGACCAGGAGGATCACGGCGAGGGCGCCGATGGCGTAGTGCGCGCCGTGCTCCAGGTAGACGTAGTCGTCGAGGGTGCCCTGGCGGACCAGGTAGACCGTGAGCGAGCGGACGTACATGGCGCCGATACCGAGGCCGAGCGCCATCAGCACGATGTCGTTGGTGATGGCGAAGGCGCCGATGACACCGTCGAAGGAGAAGGACGCGTCCAGGACCTCGAGGTAGAGGAACATGAAGAACGCGGCCTGACCCGCGAGGACGACGGCCGGCTTCTTCTTGCCGGTCCGCGCGGCCTCCTCCTCTTCCTCGTGCTCCCGCTCCTCCTCTTCCTCGAGCCTGTCCTCGAAGTAGCCGGAGAGTCCGCCGACGACCATGTACGTGATCAGGCCCGCGATGCCGGCGATCAGCACCGTCTGCGCCTTGTCGATGTGCGCGCCGCCGTGCTGGTGGGCGTGGACCGCGAAAGTCATGGAGGAGACCAGCAGCACGACCAGGGCGATGCAGACCGACAGCATGTCGACCTTGCCGAGCTTGGCGAGCGGGCGCTCGATCCAGCGCAGCCACTGGATGTCCCGGTCCTCGAAGATGAAGTCGAGGAAGATCATCAGAAGGAACATGCCACCGAAGGCGGCGATCGCCGGGTGGGCGTCCGTGACCAGCTGTTGGTACTGGTCCTTGTCGGTCAGCGCGAGGTTGACCGCCTCGATCGGACCCTTCTTGGCCGTGACCGCCACGATCACGACGGGGAAGACCAGTCGCATACCGAAGACGGCGATCAGCACACCCACCGTGAGGAAGATCTTCTGCCAGAAGGCACTCATCTTCTTCAGGATCCCGGCGTTGACCACCGCGTTGTCGAAGGACAGCGAGATCTCCAGGATGGCCAGGATCGCCACGATGCCAAAGGCGGTCCACCCCCCGTAGATCACCGCTGCGACCAAGCCGAGCGCGGTGACCGCAAACGACCAGCCGAAGGTTTTCAGAAGCACTGGCTACCCAATCATCGTGTATGTACGGGTCTCCCCCGCGCCGTACTCGGCTTTACCTACTGTTGACCACGAAGTCTAGAGGGCCGCCCCTTCGGCTGACTCGGGCGGGCCCTAGGAAACATTGACTCCGAAGTCGAGCGCGATGCCGCGCAGACCGGACGCGTACCCCTGTCCGACCGCTCGGAACTTCCACTCCTGGTTGTAGCGGTAGACCTCGCCGAAGATCATCGCTGTTTCCGTCGAGGCGTCCTCGGAGAGGTCGTAGCGCGCCAGCTCCTGGCCGTCGGCCTGGTTGACCACCCGGATGAACGCGTTGCTGACCTGGCCGAAGGTCTGACCGCGGTTGTCGGCGTCGTGGATGGAGACCGGGAAGACGATCTTGTCGACGTTGGCCGGCACCTTGGAGAGGTCGATCAGGATCGACTCGTCGTCGCCCTCGCCCTCACCCGTGAGGTTGTCACCGGTGTGCTCCACGGAGCCGTCCGGGCTCTTGAGCTGGTTGTAGAAGATGAACCACTCGTCGCCGAGCACCCGGCCGGAATTGCACAGCAGGGCGCTGGCGTCGAGGTCGAAATCGGCTCCGGTGGTGGAGCGCGCGTCCCAGCCGAGCCCGATCATCACGTGCGTGAGGTTGGGTGCGGCCTTGGAGAGGGAGACATTGCCTCCCTTGGCGAGCGTGACGCCCATGATGCTGGTCCTCCCCGAGGTCAGACTTTCAGTTGTTCCGCGCGGCCTGCGCGCGGTGGTACAGCGGGTCCGGCGCCGCACATGAAGCGTGCGGCGCCGGGCCTGGAGCCGAAGGCCGTACGGCTCAGACGTTCACGTCGGACGGTCGCGTCAAACGTTCAGATCAAACGTTCGCGTCCGACGCGGGCCCGCCCGACGGTCGTGTCAGACGTTGACGCCGAAGTCCTGCGCGATGCCGCGCAGGCCCGAGGCGTAGCCCTGGCCGATGGCACGGAACTTCCACTCCGGGCCGTTGCGGTACAGCTCGCCGAAGACCATGGCGGTCTCCGTCGAGGCGTCCTCGGAGAGGTCGTAGCGCGCGATCTCCGCCTCGCCGGCCTGGTTCACCACGCGGATGAACGCGTTGCGGACCTGGCCGAAGGACTGCTGGCGGTTCTCGGCGTCGTAGATGGAGACCGGGAACACGATCTTCTGGACGTCGGCGGGCACGGCGGCGAGGTTGACCTTGATCTGCTCGTCGTCGCCCTCGCCCTCACCGGTGATGTTGTCCCCGGTGTGTTCGACCGAACCGTCCGGGCTCTTCAGGTTGTTGAAGAACACGAAGTTCTGGTCGGTGCTCACCTTGCCGTCCGCATTCGTGAGGATGGCGCTGGCGTCGAGGTCGAAGTCGACGCCGGTGGTGGTTCGGGCGTCCCATCCCAGACCGACGATGACCGCGGTCAGTCCCGGGGCCTCCTTGGTCAGCGATACGTTGCCGCCCTTGCTGAGGCTGACTCCCACGAGTCCTCCCAATGGTGTCCAGGGGCGGGGAGCCCCGTCGTGCGTTGGTATCGGATCAACGTGTCGATCCTAGTGACGGGTTCCCGCACCCTGCAGGCCCTGCGACCGAACAATCACAGGGTGTCGGGCTCACAGAGTGTCGAGCGCCTTCACGTACTCGTTCAGGTCACGCGCGTCCGGCAGACCGTTGACGACGGTCCAGCGGACGACGCCCGCCTTGTCGATGATGAAGGTGCCGCGCACGGCACAACCCTTGTCCTCGTCGAAGACGCCGTACGCGCGCGAAGTGTTGCCGTGCGGCCAGAAATCGGAGAGCAGCGGGTACTCCAGGCTCTCCTGCTCGCCGAAGACGCGCAGGGTGTGGATGGAGTCGTTGGAGACGGCCAGCAGCTGGACGTCGTCGTTGACGAACTTCGGCAGTTCGTCGCGCAGGGCACACAGCTCGCCGGTGCACACGCCGGTGAAGGCGAACGGGTAGAAGAGCAGCACCACGTTCTTCTCACCACGGAAGTCGGACAGCTTCACGGTGGCGCCGTGGTTGTCCTTGAGCTCGAAGTCCGGTGCCTCGGTGCCGACCTCGATCGCCATAGTCACACGCTCCCCTTCCAAGGGCCTGTTCGGGTGAACCCCACCCTACGCAGCACCCCCCACCCCACCGGTCGCACCCCGACCACGCGCCCCACGCGCCACCCCCATCCCGACGCGGCGCGCCCGGGGTGCAACGTCTCGTGGGGGCTGCCGCCATCCGGGTGGGTGCCGGCCTGCCCCGGAGCCCGGGCTCGGGTGGGGTGTGGCGGTGCGGTGGTCCGGCGCGGGTGGTGCTCGCGCGCCCCCACAGGCCTGGTCGCGGAGGCCCCGGCGGACGCGTGGGACGGCCGGGGCATGGGGGAGGCCCCCGACGGCGGGACGCCGACGGGGGCCTCTTGGGTGGTTTGGTGCGGCAGACGGAGCGAGAGCTCAGCGCTTCGACTTGGGCGTGGCCAGACGCGTGCCCGACCACTCCTTCCCGACCGAGATGCTCTTCGTCTGGGAGAGGCCGGCAGTCTGGGCGGCGTCACTGATGTCGCTGGGCTCGACGTAGCCGTCCCGGCCGGTCTTCGGGGTCAGCAGCCAGATCATGCCGCCGTCCTCAAGGAGACCGATGGCGTCCACCAGAGCGTCCGTAAGGTCGCCGTCCTCGTCGCGGAACCACAGCAACACGACGTCAGCGACGTCGTCGTAGTCCTCATCGACCAGGTCCTGGCCGATCAACGATTCGATACCTTCACGGAGCTCGTGGTCAACGTCGTCGTCGAAGCCGATCTCCTGGACCACCTGTCCGGGCTCGAACCCCAGCCTGCCGGCCGGGTTGGTCCGCTCCTCCGCGTGGTCCGCGGTCGCGCTCACGGCTTGCCTCCTGATCATGTTTCGGTAGATGTCTCAGCCACGCGCGTACGCGAAGCATTGGCCGTAGTCCACACGGGCGGGGCGGATCGCGCAAGTACCCGGCCGTCGAGACCGCCGAAACGGTGACGATCCCGGCGGTGTCGGCGCAACCCCAGGCGTGGATTCAAGGCCACAAGTGACGCACACCACACCCTTCTGCCCCATTTATGAATTTCGGAACCCTTGGAGCGTACGAGACCCGAACGACTTTGCGGAACGCGTCACGGAGTGAGCGTATCGTTGCGTTTTGGTCGGGCACGTCCCAACGAACTGCAGGAATGTGTTGGTTACCTCTCGGTAGAGATGACGATTCCGTTCCCGAGGTACACGATGGGGAACGGTGCAGACAGACCGAAAAACCGCCCCAGACAGCTTCCCAGACAACCCCTCGGGCAGCCCTCACACGCCCCTCTGACAGTGAAGGAACAGCGTGGTTTCCGGATCCGATCGCAATCCGATCATCATTGGCGGCCTTCCCAGTCAGGTCCCGGACTTCGACCCCGAAGAGACCCAGGAGTGGCTCGACTCCCTCGACGCCGCCGTCGACGAGCGCGGCCGTGAGCGCGCCCGCTATCTGATGCTGCGGCTGATCGAGAGGGCCCGCGAGAAGCGCGTGGCCGTGCCCGAGATGCGCAGCACGGACTACGTCAACACGATCGCCACCAAGGACGAGCCCTTCTTCCCCGGCAACGAGGAGATCGAGCGCAAGATCCTCAACGCCACCCGCTGGAACGCCGCCGTGATGGTCTCGCGCGCCCAGCGTCCCGGCATCGGCGTCGGCGGTCACATCGCCACCTTCGCCTCCTCCGCCTCGCTCTACGACGTCGGCTTCAACCACTTCTTCCGTGGCAAGGACGAGGGCGACGGCGGCGACCAGATCTTCTTCCAGGGGCACGCCTCCCCCGGTATCTACGCCCGCGCGTTCCTCCTCGACCGACTCTCCGAGCAGCAGCTCGACGCGTTCCGGCAGGAGAAGTCGAAGGCCCCGTACGGTCTGTCCTCGTACCCGCACCCCCGCCTGATGCCGGGCTTCTGGGAGTTCCCGACCGTCTCCATGGGCCTCGGTCCGCTCGGCGCGATCTTCCAGGCGCGGATGAACCGCTACATGGAGGCGCGCGGCATCGCGGACACCTCCAAGTCACACGTCTGGGCGTTCCTCGGGGACGGCGAGATGGACGAGCCGGAATCGCTCGGACAGCTGTCCATCGCCGCTCGAGAGGGCCTGGACAACCTGACGTTCGTCGTCAACTGCAACCTCCAGCGCCTCGACGGCCCGGTGCGCGGCAACGGAAAGATCATCCAGGAGCTGGAGTCCCAGTTCCGGGGCGCCGGCTGGAACGTCATCAAGCTGGTCTGGGACCGCACCTGGGACCCGCTGCTCGCGCAGGACCGCGACGGCGTGCTGGTCAACAAGCTGAACACCACCCCGGACGGCCAGTTCCAGACGTACGCCACCGAGACGGGCGACTACATCCGTCGGCACTTCTTCGGTGACGACCACCGGCTGCGCGCGATGGTCGAGAACATGACCGACGACCAGATCCTGCACCTGGGGCGCGGCGGTCACGACCACAAGAAGATCTTCGCGGCGTTCTCGGCGGCCAAGGCGCACGCGGGCCAGCCGACGGTGATCCTGGCGCAGACGGTCAAGGGCTGGACGCTCGGCCCGAACTTCGAGGGCCGCAACGCCACGCACCAGATGAAGAAGCTGACGGTCGCCGACCTCAAGGGCTTCCGGGACCGTCTGCACCTGCCGATCTCCGACAAGGAGCTGGAGTCCGGTGCGCCGCCGTACTACCACCCGGGCCGGAACTCGGAAGAGATCCAGTACATGCACGACCGCCGCAAGGGACTCGGCGGATACGTCCCCACCCGCGTCGTACGGTCGCAGCCGCTGGCCCTGCCGGACGACAAGGCGTACGCGAGCGTGAAGAAGGGCTCCGGTCAGCAGTCGATCGCCACGACCATGGCGTTCGTACGACTGCTGAAGGACCTCATGCGGGACAAGGAGATCGGCAAGCGGTTCGTGCTGATCGCGCCCGACGAGTACCGCACGTTCGGCATGGACTCGTTCTTCCCGAGCGCGAAGATCTACAACCCGCTCGGTCAGCAGTACGAGTCCGTGGACCGCGATCTGCTCCTGGCCTACAAGGAGTCGCCGACCGGTCAGATGCTGCACGACGGCATCTCGGAGGCGGGCTGCACGGCTTCGCTGATCGCGGCGGGTTCGGCGTACGCCACGCACGGCGAGCCGCTGATCCCGGTCTACGTCTTCTACTCGATGTTCGGTTTCCAGCGCACCGGTGACCAGTTCTGGCAGATGGCCGACCAGTTGGCGCGCGGTTTCGTCCTGGGCGCGACCGCCGGGCGTACGACTCTGACCGGTGAGGGCCTGCAGCACGCGGACGGCCACTCGCAGCTGCTCGCCTCGACCAACCCGGGCTGTGTCGCGTACGACCCGGCGTTCGGGTTCGAGATCGCGCACATCGTCAAGGACGGTCTGCGCCGGATGTACGGCTCGTCCGACGAACACCCGCACGGCGAGGACGTCTTCTACTACCTCACCGTCTACAACGAGCCGATCCAGCACCCGGCCGAGCCCGCGGACGTCGACGTGGACGGCATCCTCAAGGGCATCCACCGCTACGCGGAAGGAACTTCGGGTTCCGTCCCGGCGCAGATCCTGGCGTCCGGTGTCGCCGTGCCGTGGGCGGTCGAGGCGCAGCGGATCCTCGCCGAGGAGTGGAACGTGCGCGCCGACGTCTGGTCGGCGACCTCCTGGAACGAGCTGCGGCGCGAGGCCGTCGACGTGGAGCGGCACAATCTGCTGCACCCCGAGGAGGAGCAGCGCGTCCCGTACGTGACGCAGAAGCTGAGCGGCGCCGAGGGTCCGTTCGTGGCCGTCTCCGACTGGATGCGATCGGTTCCGGACCAGATCTCGCGGTGGGTGCCGGGCACGTACCAGTCGCTGGGCGCGGACGGCTTCGGCTTCGCGGACACGCGCGGCGCGGCCCGGCGCTTCTTCCACATCGACGCGCAGTCGATCGTGGTCGCGGTGCTGACCGAACTGGCCCGTGAGGGCAAGGTCGACCGGTCGGTGCTGAAGCAGGCGATCGACCGCTATCAGCTGCTCGACGTGGCGTCGGCCGACCCGGGAGCCGCGGGCGGCGACGCGTAGGCGCTCCTCGCGAGCGCCGGGGAAACAAACGACAGGAACGAGAGGCGCGGGGAGCCGGCCAGCCGGTTTCCCGCGCCTCTCGCGTGTGCTGTGTGCACCTACGATGCGGACATGAACGAGCAATCCGTGCAGGTCCGTTGGGAGCAGCGCACGCAGCGGCCCCTGCTGGGACTCGCGGTGGCCTTCGCCGTCGCCTACGCCGTGCCGATCGTGGACAGCGACGCGAGCCGTGGCCTGACCGGCGCGTGCACGGCCGTGGAGTGGACGGTCTGGGGCGCGTTCGCCGCCGACTACCTCGTGCGCCTCATACTCGTCCGGGACCGCAGGGACTTCGTCCGTACGCACTGGATGGACCTGTGCGCGGTGATCCTGCCGATTCTCCAGCCGCTGCGACTGCTGCGGCTCGTCGCGACGCTCACGCTGGTCGGGCGGCGGGCCCGGATGGATGAGCAGATCCGGCTGACGACCTACGTCGGGGGCGCGGTCGTCGGACTGCTGATGTTCGGCTCGCTCGCGGTGCTGTCGGTGGAGCGGGAGTCGCCGAACGGGAACATCAAGACGCTGGGTGACGCCGTGTGGTGGTCGTTCACCACGATGACGACGGTGGGGTACGGGGATCACGCGCCGACCACCGGTCTCGGGCGGATGATCGCGGTCGGGCTGATGCTCTCCGGTATCGCGTTGCTCGGTGTCGTGACCGCGAACATCGCCGCGTGGTTCATCTCGCGGTTCGAGAAGGACGACGTGGAGGAGCGGCGACAGACGGCGGCGATCGAGTCGCTCACGGAGGAAGTGCGGGCGCTCCGGGCGGAGGTGGCTGCGCTGGCTGGTGGGGTTCGGCACCCGGTGCCAGAGGGTGCGGAAGAACGTTCGCACTAGCGGGGGGTTCGTTGTCGGGTGCGGGTCCGTTGTGGCTGGTCGCGCAATTCCCCGCGCCCCTGAAGGGCGCCCCTGAAGGGGCGGCCCCGCCCCTCTGCGGACTGCGGGCGCGCTGCCCCCCTCCGGCAGCGCGCCGCAGTTCCGGTGGTCCTCCCATGTCGTGCGGAGGACTTGACCCACTGTGAGGTGCGACGGCTGCCGGGTGGGAGGGATCTTCGGCGGTGTCACCCGGATAGGTGAAACCTGCGCAAAACAGGGCTGGTCAGACACGCAGACTCAGATATGGCCCGCGCCCGCCCCCGCCGCCTCGGCGTTGTCGCCCCGCTTGGTGAGGAGCGCGACGAAGACCGCCACGACGGCGACCCCGGCGGCGACCAGGCAGGCCAGGCTCATGCCGGAGATGAACGTGTCGTGGGCGACGGTCGTGATCTTCTCGGCGAGTGCGGCCGGAGTGCCCGGGGCGACCGGTGCGGCGCCGACCTGGACGGCTTCGGAGGCCTGGTCGAGCTGGGCCGGGGTGAGCGGCGGCAGCTTGGCGTCGGCCCAGTTGCCCGCGAGGTCGCCGTCGACCTTGGAGGCCATCACGGCGCCCAGCACGGCCGTACCGAGGCTGCCGCCGATCTGCATCGCGGCCTGCTGGAGGCCGCCGGCCACACCGGAGAGCTCCATCGGCGCGTTGCCCACGATGACCTCGGTGGCACCGACCATGACCGGCGCGAGACCGAGACCGAGACCGGCGAACCAGAGCGACATGACGGCGCCGCTGGTGCCCGTGTCCAGCGTGGACATGCCGTACATGGAGATCGCGGTGAGGGCCATGCCGCCCGCGAGCGGGATGCGCGGGCCCGTCTTGGTGATCAGGGCGCCGGCCAGCGGTGAGCCCACGATCATCATTCCGGTGAGCGGGAGGAGGTGCAGACCGGCGTCGACCGGGCTCATACCGTGCACGTTCTGCAAGTAGAACGTGACGAAGAAAAGGCCGCCCAGGAAGGCGATGGCCATCAGCACCATGAGGACCACACCGGCCGACAGCGGTACGGAGCGGAACAGCCCCAGCGGGATCAGCGGCTCCTCGACCCGCTTCTCCCACAGGGCGAAGAGCACGAAGCCGAGTACCGAGGCGCCCAGGAACGTCCAGGTCACCCCGTCGCCCCAGCCCCAGGTCGGGGCCTTGATGAGCGCCCACACCAGGCAGAACATGGCGCTGGAGAGCAGCGCGATGCCCAGGACGTCGAAGGAGCGGGGGGCGTTCTCGGCGCGGTGGTCGAGCAGGATCATCAGGCCGAGGACCAGCGCGATGACGCCCACCGGCACGTTGATGAAGAACACCGACTGCCAGCTGACGTGCTGGACCAGCAGACCGCCGAGGATCGGGCCGCCCGCGGTGGAGGCGCCGATGACCATGCCCCAGATGCCGATCGCCATGTTCAGCTTCTCGGCCGGGAAGGTGGCTCGCAGCAGGCCGAGCGCGGCCGGCATCAGCAGCGCGCCGAACAGGCCCTGGAAGACGCGGAAGGTGACGACCAGGGCGATGCTGCTGGAGAAGCCGATCGCGCCGGAGGCCGCGGCGAAACCGACCACGCCTATGAGGAAGGTCTGGCGGTGGCCGAAGCGGTCACCGAGCTTGCCCGCGGTGATCAGGGTGACCGCGAGCGCGAGGAAGTAGCCGTTGGTGATCCACTGGACGTCGGCGAAGCTCGCGCCCAGGTCCTTCTGGATGGCCGGGTTGGCGATGGCCACGATGGTGCCGTCCAGGGCGACCATCATGACGCCGACGGCGACGGTGAACAGGGTGAACCACGGATGGCCGCGCAGTCCGTCGGACGGCGCCTTGTCCGACGGAGCGACCGGAGCCTTGTCCCCCGAACCCGTCGTGTCGATGGTGGTCTGACTAGTCATACCTTCGAGGCTAGTGACAGCCACTGACAGTTGACAAACCAATTCACAAGTCGGTAACTGTCACGTCACCCACCAGTACGCTGAGCTGGGCTGAAAGAACAGAAGAGGACCTCATGGAGACGACAGCCGCCCAGACGTCGCCCCCGGCGAGCCTGCGCGAGCGCAAGAAGCAGCGCACCCGGGAGGCGCTGCTGCGGGCCGCCCTCGAACTGTTCACCACCCAGGGTTACGAGCGGACGACCGTCGACGAGATCGCCGAGGCCGTCGACGTCTCGCAGCGCACCTTCTTCCGGTACTTCGCGGGCAAGGAGGAGGTCGCCCTGTTCACCCAGGGGGTCGCGGAGGCGCGCTTCCTCGACGCCGTACGCGAACGCCCGCCCCAGGAAGCCCCGTTGGAGGCGCTGCGCCGCGCCGTCCTGGAGGGCTGGGACACCATCGGCGAGTCGATCGAGTCCGTCGTGCCGCTCGAACTGCACATGCGCGCCTACCAGTTGATCGAGTCGACACCCGCCCTCCTCGCCGCCTACCTGCGCCGCTCGGCGGAACTGGAGGAGGAGATCGCGCGGGTCATCGCCGAGCGCGAGGGACTCGACGTGGACGCGGACCCGAGACCGCGCGTCGCGGTGGCCGTGTTCGGCGGAGTGATGCGCATCACGGGCCGTCTGTGGAGCGAGGGGGCCGACCACAGCATCCCGGCGATCCGCGAGTTGACCACCGCTTACCTCGACCAGGTGGGGCCCGCGTTGGCGGAGAAGTGGCGCGCGGAGTGACGTGCGGCGTGACGTGCGGAGTGACGTACGCAACGGCGGGCGGAATGGCGTCTGGAGCGACGCACGGAACGATCAACTCCGCGCACACAGCGTCACTATTTATCTGAAACTGAACCCGGTTTGCCCCAATTACCCTGCCAGAAACGTGATACCAGTCACTCGTTTAACGGGAGGCGCCAACCTTCTCCTAGGGTGTCCTCTCAGTGACTTCCTTCGACTCATCCCCCCAACTGAACGTCTGGCGCGCACTGCTCGCGTTGGCCGTGGTGTTCGTGATGCTGGCCACCAGTGGCTGGACCGCACTCCAGGGCCATCGAGGGGCAACCCCTCTCCAGTCGTCCCGCTCCGCGTGGGAGCACGGCAGCGTCGCCGGACAGCGACTGCCTGACCCGGACACCACGCCGAGCCGCCTCGCCCGCTTCTTCGCGTCCCTCGACGTCCACGAGCGCACCCGTCTCGCCCACCGCTATCCGCTCGCGGTCGGCAACATGAACGGCGCGCCCGTGACCCTGCGCTACGAGGCCAACCGCGTCGCCATCGACCAGCAGCGCGAGGTCGAGACGAAGCGCATGCACGACAACCGGCTCTCGTCCCTGGGACAGCAGCAGGCCGGGCGCCGTATGCACCGCTACGAGGCGATGCTGGAGAAGGGGCGCGACTTCCTCGCCTTCGACCCCATGGGTTCGGGCCGGGTCGCCGAGGTCTTCGGAAACCTCGACCGGGCCGAGCGGATCTCCATCGTGGTGCCGGGCGTCGACACCGATCTGCTCACGTTCCAGCGCACCAACAAGAAGTACTCGGCGCCGGTCGGCATGGCGCAGGCCCTGTACGGGGCCGAGCACGCCGCCGCCCCCCACGCCCGTACGGCCGTGATCGCCTGGGCCGACTACACCACGCCCAGCGGACTCGGCATGGACGCCGCCACCGGCAGCCGCGCCGAGGAGGGCGCCATCCGGCTGAACGCGCTGCTGCGCGCCCTGCCCGGCCGTGCGCCCGTCGCGCTCTACTGCCACAGCTACGGCTCCGTGCTGTGCGGTCTCGCCGCCCGCACCCTGCCCTCCCGGGTCTCCGACATAGCGGTCGCCGGCAGCCCCGGCATGCGGGCCCAGAAGGCGTCCTCGCTGCACACCACCGCCCGGGTCTGGGCGATGCGGGACTCCGGCGACTGGATCCAGGACGTGCCCTACCTCGAATTCGGCGGGCTCGGACACGGCGCCGACCCGGTGTCGAAGGCGTTCGGGGCCCGGGTGCTGTCCGCGCGGGGCGCGAACGGCCACGGAGGCTATTTCGAGCCGGGCACCGAGAGCCTGCGCAACTTCGCCGAGATCGGCATTGGCGCGTACCAGGCGGTGCAGTGCGCACACGAGGATGACGCGTGCCGACAGGGTTTGTCCGACACCCCGGCGGCGGGACGCGCGTAGAGGTCGAAAAACTGCGGTTCGCCCAGGGAGGCGACGCAGACGTGCGAGCCGCTTACGATGGCCCGCATGGGTGACGTACTGGCCGGATTTCATGCCGCCTGGGAGTTCGAGTCCGACTCCGTGCTCATCCGCTTCGAACGGGGGATCCGTACGCCGAAGCTGTTCCAGGCGCTCGGCGAACGGCGTATCCCCCTGGAGGCGATAGCGGGGGTCACACTGACGCCGGGCAAGCGCGGAACGGTCGTCCTGCACGCCGTGCCGCGAGCGGGCGCGGATCCGTTGATGGAGGCGGCCGCGGGACAGCTGAAGGAAGGGGGCGACCCCTATCGGCTGGTGCTGCCGGCCGACCGGGAGACCCTCGCCGAGTACTACGCGGACGAGCTGCGCGCCGCGCTCACCGAGGACGCCGAACCGCCCGAGCGCTACCTCGTCGCGCCGCCCGAGGCGCCGCTCCACTTCAAGGCGTACGACGGGAAGGCCTCCTTCGACGGCAGGGCGGTGTCCTTCCGCTGGTTCTGGACGGGCGCGTCCTCCGCCAAGTGGAAGGCCGGCGACCAGAGCTTCCCGGTCACCGGCCTCAGCGGGGTCGAGTGGCGCTCCCCCGAGGTCTTCGAGGGCCATCTGCGGCTCCTGCGGCGCGAGCCCGCCACCGCACAGCCCGCCCAGGCGGACCAGGACCCGGCGGCGGTCGTCTTCGGCCTCGGTTACGGCCCCGTCCACGAGTCCCTCCCGTTCGCCGCCTCGGTCCTCGCGGCCGTACGGGCCTCGGGTCCCACCCCGGCGACCGCGGCTCCCCGCCGCGACCCGGCCGACATCGCCGACCGCATCCGCCACCTCGGCGAACTCCACCAGGCGGGCCTCGTCACGGACGAGGAGTTCACGACGAAGAAGGCGGAACTGCTGGCCGAGCTCTGATGTCGTCCGCGGGGCGCGGCTCCGCTCCCGCCCCGCAGAGCTCTACTCCCGCCCCGCCGACGCGAACGACATGTCCGCGTACCGCTCCCCGGCCACCTTCGAGGCGATCGGCTCCAGCACCGCCAACTCGTCCTCCGTCAGGACGATCCGCGTGGCCGCGGTGTTCTCCTCGACCCGGCTGCGCCTCGTCGTGCCCGGGATCGGCACCACCGGCAACCCGAGCGACGACGCCTGCTGCTGCACCCAGGCCAGCGCGATCTGCCCCGGCGACGCCCCGTGCGCCTCGGCGACCGCACGCACCGGCTCCAGCAGCGCGGCGTTGGCGGCCGCGTTGTCGCCGGTGAAACGCGGCATCGTACGGCGGAAGTCGTCCGAGGTCAGATCCTCGGCGTGGACGAACGAACCGGTGAGGAAACCGCGCCCGAGCGGCGAGTACGGCACCAGAGCGACGCCCAGCTCACGGACCGCCGGCACCACGCCCGCCTCGATGTCCCGGCTGAACAGCGACCACTCCGACTGCACGGCCGCGATCGGGTGCACGGCGTGCGCGGCGCGCAGCTCCCCGCCGGTGACCTCGCTCAGCCCGAGGTGCTTGACCTTGCCCTCGCGCACCAGCTCGGCCATCGCGGCGACGGTCTCCTCGATGGGGATGTTCACGTCACGGCGGTGCATGTAGTAGAGGTCGATGACCTCGACGTCCAGCCGCCGCAGGCTCCCCTCGACGGCCCGGCGGATGTACGGCGTGTCGTTGCGGATGGTCCGCTTCGTCGGATCGGCGGGATCACGGAAGATGCCGAACTTCGTGGCGAGGACGACTTCGTCGCGGTGCGCCCTGACGAAGGGCGAGATGAACTTCTCGTTCTCCCCCAGGCCGTACACGTCGGCCGTGTCGAAGAGCGTGACGCCCAGTTCCAGCGCCCGTTCCAGGGTGGCCCGGGCCTCGTCGGCGTCCGTGGGCCCGTACGCGGCGCTCATGCCCATGCAGCCGAGGCCCTGTACGCCGACCTCGGGGCCGCCGGTGCCCAGCTCCACGTTCGCGATCCTGCTGTCCGTCATCGGGACCTCTCCGACGCCAGGGCACGCCCGGCGTCCGCGTAGAAACTGATCTTGTGGTCGAGAACCGCCAGGGTGTCCTGGAGCTCGGCGATCCGCGCCTTGACGTCGCGGCGGGTCGCCTCCAGGAGCTCGAAGCGCGCGATGTAGGTCTCGTCCCCCTCGCGCACCAGCTCCGCGTACCGGACCATGTCGGCGACCGGCATACCGGTCAGCCGGAGCTTGCCGACGAGGTCGAGCCAGTCCAGGTCGCGGTTGCTGTAGCGGCGCTGGCCGGTGTGCGAGCGGTCGATGTGCGGCATCAGCCCGATCCGCTCGTACCAGCGCAGGGTGTGCGCGGTGAGGCCGGTGAAGGCGACGACCTCGCTGATCGTGTAGTTGTCCTGACCGTCCGGGCGCCGGTGCCGATGGGGTGGGGCGGCGCAGTCCCGGGTACGCGTACTGGTGCCGGTCTCGGCGGCCTCGGCCGTGGTCTCCATCACCGTCATGACCTCCACGCTAAAACCTTCGAGTGCACTCGAAGCAAGTGGATTCGGGTGAGAACCCGCCCGGCGACGTCCGACGGGTGCCCGCCGAAAATACGGAGACGTGCGCGGGGCACCCTGACTACCGTGCGGATCATGAGTCTCGTACGCCGTGCCGTGCCCGAGGACGCCGAGGAAGTGCTGCGGCTGCGCCAGGTGATGATCGACTCGGTCTTCGCCTCCGCCGGCCCCTCGTCCACCGAGTGGCACGCCCAGTCCCTTCCGACCATACGCGGCAGGCTCGCCGACCTCGACGGGGACTTCGTGGCCTTCGTCGTGGACCACCCGGACCACCCCGACCGGCCCGGCGCTCTCGCGGCGCTCGTCGCGGGGACGATCGAGTACCGGATCGGGCGCGCGGGCAATCCGCACGGCGCGGTCGGGCACGTCTTCAGCGTCGCGACCGATCCGGACGCGCGGCGGCGGGGGTACGCGCGGGCGTGCATGGAGACGCTCCTCGACTGGTTCCGCGAACGGAACGTCCGCCAGGTCGACCTCAACGCGTCCGCCGCGGCCGAGCCGCTGTACGCCTCGCTCGGATTCGTCCGCAAGGCCGACCCGTCGATGCGGCTGCAGCTGTGAGCCGCTTAGGCTCGTAGGCATGTCTTTGCAGAGCAGCCTGGCGTCGATCGAGAACTGGCCCGTTCCCACGGCGGCGGCGGCCGTCGTCCGCGCGGACGGGGCGGTGCTCGGGTCGCACGGTCCCGTCGATCAGCGTTTCGCCCTCGCCTCGGTCACCAAGCCGCTGGCCGCGTACGCCGCGCTCGTCGCGTACGAGGAGGGGGCGATCGAGCTCGACGAGCCTGCCGGTCCTGCCGGGTCGACGGTTCGTCATCTCCTCGCGCACACCTCCGGGCTCGCGTTCGACGAGCACCGGGTGACGTCCGCGCCCGGGGAGCGGCGGTTGTACTCCAACGCCGGGTTCGAGGTGCTCGGGGACCATGTCGCCAAGGCGACCGACATCCCCTTCGGGGAGTATCTGCGGCAGGCGGTGCTGGAGCCGCTGGGGATGACGAGGACGTCGCTGGACGGCTCGCCCGCGCGGGACGGGGTGTCGACGGTGGCGGACCTGGTGCGTTTCGCGGCCGAGGTGCAGGCGCCGCGGCTGCTCGATCCGCGTACGGTCCTGGAGGCCATGACCGTCCAGTACCCCGGTACGAAGGGGGTGCTGCCCGGGTACGGCCACCAGAACCCCAACGACTGGGGGCTCGGCTTCGAGATCCGCGACTCCAAGTCCCCCCACTGGACGGGGGTTTCCTCCTCCCCGCGGACCTTCGGTCACTTCGGTCAGTCCGGTACGTTCCTGTGGATCGACCCGGTGGCGGGCGCGGCGTGCGTCGCCCTCACGGACCGCGCGTTCGGCCCCTGGGCGGTCGAGTCCTGGCCCCCGTTCACGGATGCCGTGGTGACAGCCCTACGACCCTGATCCCACCGGTTCTTCGGCTGCGGGTGGGTGGGGGCTGGTCGCGCAGTTCCCCGCGCCCCTAAAAGCCTCCGGTCGGCCGGGGCTCGATGGCGATCGGAGTTTCAGATCGTGGGGGTCATCTCCCACAGCAACAGCTCCGCGGGGGCTCCCGCCACCGCTTCCAGGTCCTTGGCCTCGGTGATGCGGGCCGCGTCGCCGGGGCCCAACTCCTCGCCGTTCAGGAGCACTTCGCCGCGGACGACATGGACGTACACGAACCCGGCGTCCGGCACCGCCGTCCGCTCCCCCGCCGCCAGCCTCCGCACATGAAGCATCGCCCCGGCCTCGGGGACGGCGTACGGCGTGGAGTCGGCGATGCCGTGGACGACTTCGTAGGACGGTTCGCCGCCGGGTGACAGCGGGGCCAGCCACATCTGGACGAAGGCGAGGGGGACCGAGCCGTCGTTGCGTTCCACGTGGCGGACGCCGCCCGCGGAGCTGAGGCGCTGGACGTCCCCGGGGCGGACCACCGACTCGTGGCCCGCCGAGTCGCGATGGGTCAGCTCCCCCTCCACCACCCACGTGACGATCTCGGTGTGGCTGTGCGGGTGCTCGTCGAAGCCGGCGCCGGGCGCGAGCCACTCCTCGTTGCAGGCGATCACCGCGCCGAAGCGGAGGTTGTCGGGGTCGTAGTGCGGTCCGAAGGAGAAGGCGTGGAAGGAGGTGATCCCGGCGTCCGGGTCACCTCCGTGGTAGCGCTCGTCCGCGCGCCGTACGTCCATCAGATCCGCTCGTTCCGCCGTCGTCGCCGTACGTCCGTCACAACGGACACCGTAGCCCCGCCCCAGGCCCTCCCCCCGCCTACTTGCGACCCGCCGCCGCACGCCTCCGTCCTGATAAGGCAGTCTTGTCCCGTGCCCGAACCCGAATCCAGCAACACCGAGCGCCCAGCGCACGACATCCACGCGCACTCCGCGACCCTGAAGCGGCTGGAGAAGTCCTCCGGCAGTCTCGCCGCCCAGGCCATCGCGCGGATGGACGAGACGCTGCCGTGGTACCGGGCCATGCCACCGGAGAACCGTTCCTGGATCGGGCTCGTCGCTCAGGCCGGTATCGCGGCCTTCACCGAGTGGTTCCGGCACCCGAACGCCCCGCAGGCCATCTCCACCGATGTGTTCGGGACCGCGCCACGCGAGCTGACCAGGGCGATCACCCTGCGGCAGACCGTGGAGATGGTGCGCACGACCATCGAGGTCATGGAGAGCGCGATCGACGAGGTCGCCGCCCCGGGCGACGAGTCCGTACTGCGCGAGGCGCTGCTCGTGTACGCCCGGGAGATCGCCTTCGCCACCGCCCAGGTGTACGCGCAGGCCGCCGAGGCCCGGGGCGCCTGGGACGCCCGCCTCGAATCGCTCGTCGTGAACGCCGTGCTCTCCGGCGAGGCCGACGAGGGTGCCGTCAGCCGGGCCGCCGCCCTCGGGTGGAACTCGCCCGAACATGTCTGCGTGGTGCTGGGTACGGCGCCCGACGGTGACAGCGAGCTGACGGTCGAGGCGATCCGGCGCGCCGCCCGGCACGCCAAGCTGCAGGTGCTCACCGGTGTGCTCGGGGACCGGCTCGTGGTCATCGCGGGGGGTAACAACAACCCGCTCGGGGTCGCGAAGTCGTTGATCGGGCCCTATGCCGCCGGGCCCGTCGTCGCGGGGCCGATCGTGCCCGATCTGCTCGCCGCGACCCGCTCCGCGCAGGCCGCCGCCGCCGGGCTGAAGGCGTGTTTCGCCTGGCAGGACGCCCCGCGCCCGGTTCTGGCGGACGATCTGCTGCCGGAGCGCGCGATCGCCGGAGACCCCTCGGCGCGCGAGCAACTGGTGGAGGAGATCTACAGACCGCTTGAAGAAGCCGGCTCCGCGCTGCTGGAAACGCTCAGTGTCTATCTGGAACAGGCGAGCAGCCTCGAAGGCGCGGCCCGGATGCTCTTCGTTCACCCCAACACCGTGCGCTACCGGCTCCGACGTGTGACTGACGTCACCGGTTGGTCGCCTTCGGATGTACGATCCGCGTTCACACTGCGGATCGCGCTGATCCTGGGGCGTCTGGCCGATGGGGATCCTCAAGCCTAGGCTTTTGTCGGGGCTCTACAATTCCCCTTCGTGTTCTTCGTCCCTGTCCCCACGGGCGGCCGTGGCCGTCCACAAGAGAGAGTGTGAGAGTGCTCGTACTCGTCGCTCCCGGCCAGGGCGCTCAGACGCCTGGCTTCCTGACCCCTTGGCTCGATCTCCCCGGTGCCGCCGACCGCCTCGCCGCGTGGTCGGACGCCATCGGGCTCGACCTTGCCCGCTACGGCACACAGGCAGACGCGGACGAGATCCGGGACACGGCTGTCGCGCAGCCGCTCCTGGTCGCCGCCGGTCTCCTCTCCGCCGCCGCGCTCGGTGACGTCGCCGAGCTCGGCCCCGGTGCCGTCGCCGGTCACAGCGTCGGTGAGATCACCGCCGCCGCGTTCGCGGGCGTGCTCGACGCCACGGCCGCGCTGAAGCTCGTGCGCACCCGGGGTCTGGCGATGGCCGAGGCCGCCGCGATCACCGAGACCGGTATGTCGGCGCTGCTCGGCGGGGACCCCGAGACCACGGTCCCGCACCTGGAGAAGCTCGGTCTGACCCCGGCGAACGTGAACGGTGGGGGCCAGATCGTGGCCGCCGGCACGCTGGAGCAGCTGGCCGCCCTGGAGGCGGACAAGCCCGAGGGCGTCCGCCGCGTGGTGGCCCTGAAGGTCGCCGGCGCGTTCCACACGCACCACATGGCACCCGCGGTCGCGAAGCTGGCGCAGGCCGCCGAGGCCCTGAGCCCCGTGGACCCGAAGATCGCGTACGTCTCGAACAAGGACGGCAAGGTTGTCACGACCGGCGCCGAGGTCGTGCAGCGACTGGTCGGCCAGGTCGCGAACCCGGTCCGCTGGGACCTGTGCATGGAGACCTTCCAGGAGCTCGGCGCGACCGCGCTGATCGAGGTCTGCCCGGGCGGCACCCTGACCGGGCTCGCCAAGCGCGCGCTGCCGGGTGTGAAGACCCTGGCGCTGAAGACCCCCGACGACCTCGACGCGGCTCGCGAGCTCATCGCCGAGCACGCCTCCGCCTAAGGAGCCGACAGAGCATGTCGAAGATCAGGCCCAGCAAGGGCGCCCCGTACGCGCGGATCCTGGGTGTGGGCGGCTACCGTCCCGTCCGGGTCGTGCCGAACGAGGTGATCCTCGAGACGATCGACTCCTCCGACGAGTGGATCCGCTCGCGCTCCGGCATCGAGACCCGGCACTGGGCCTCCGACGAGGAGACCGTCGCCGCGATGTCGATCGAGGCGTCCGGCAAGGCCATCGCCGACGCCGGGATCAACGCCGACCAGATCGGCGCCGTGGTCGTCTCGACCGTCTCGCACTTCAGCCAGACTCCGGCCGTCGCGACGGAGATCGCCGACAAGCTCGGCACGCAGAAGGCCGCCGCCTTCGACATCTCGGCCGGCTGCGCGGGCTTCGGCTACGGCCTCACGCTCGCCAAGGGCATGATCGTCGAGGGTTCGGCGGAGTACGTCCTCGTCATCGGCGTGGAGCGGCTGTCCGACCTGACCGACCTGGAGGACCGTGCGACGGCCTTCCTGTTCGGTGACGGCGCGGGCGCGGTCGTCGTGGGCCCCTCCGAGGAGCCGCACATCGGCCCGACCGTGTGGGGCAGCGAGGGCGACAAGGCCGGCACGATCAAGCAGACCGTGCCGTGGGACCGTTTCCGCATCGGCGACGTGTCCGAGCTTCCCCTCGACTCCAAGGGCGAGATCAAGTTCCCTGCGATCACGCAGGAGGGCCAGGCGGTGTTCCGCTGGGCCGTGTTCGAGATGGCGAAGGTCGCCCAGCAGGCGCTGGACGCGGCCGGAATCACCGCGGACGACCTGGACGTCTTCATTCCCCACCAGGCCAACGAGCGGATCATCGACTCGATGGTGAAGACGTTGAAACTGCCGCAGCACGTCACGGTCGCGCGTGACGTACGCACCACCGGCAACACCTCGGCCGCCTCGATCCCGCTCGCGATGGAGCGGCTTCTGGCGACCGGCGAGGCGAAGAGCGGCGACACCGCGCTCGTCATCGGCTTCGGGGCGGGTCTCGTGTACGCCGCGACGGTCGTTACTCTCCCCTAGGCACTCCGTGCCGGATCATCCGGTCCGTACGGAATACCGCCAACCCTCTCTGGATACACACCGAAGGAGCGCCTGACATGGCCGCCACTCAGGAAGAGATCGTCGAAGGTCTCGCCGAGATCGTGAACGAGATCGCCGGGATCCCCACCGAGGACGTCCAGCTGGACAAGTCCTTCACCGACGACCTGGACGTCGACTCGCTGTCCATGGTCGAGGTCGTCGTCGCCGCCGAAGAGCGCTTCGACGTCAAGATCCCGGACGACGACGTCAAGAACCTCAAGACCGTCGGCGACGCGACCGACTACATCCTCAAGCACCAGGCCTGATCCAGCGATCGGGCCCGGTTCGCCCGGCCCGGTCCACCGATCAGTCCGTTGCCCCGCCACCCGGCGGTGGCGCCGCTGAATCCTCGTATTTGGAGAAAGAATTCCCGTGAGCTCGACCAATCGCACCGTGGTCGTCACCGGTATCGGCGCAACCACACCGCTGGGTGGCGACGCAGCCTCTACCTGGGAGGGCCTCGTCGCCGGCAAGTCCGGTGTCCGCGCCCTGGAGCAGGACTGGGCCGCCGACCAGGCGGTCCGAATCGCGGCGCAGATCGCCGTGGAGCCGGGCGAGGTCATCCCCCGCCCGCAGGCCCGCCGTCTCGACCGCTCGGCGCAGTTCGCTCTGATCGCCGCCAAGGAAGCCTGGGCCGACGCCGGTTTCACCGACAAGGCCGGCGACGACGCCTCCGTCGACCCGGACCGGCTCGGCACCGTCATCGCCTCCGGCATCGGTGGCGTGACGACGCTGCTCGACCAGTACGACGTGCTGAAGGAGAAGGGCGTCCGCCGCGTCTCCCCGCACACCGTTCCCATGCTCATGCCGAACGGCCCGTCCGCCAACGTGGGTCTGCTCGTCGGCGCCCGCGCCGGCGTGCACACCCCCGTCTCCGCCTGCGCCTCGGGCGCCGAGGCCATCGGCTACGCCATCGAGATGATCCGCACCGGGCGCGCCGACGTCGTCGTCGCCGGTGGTACGGAGGCGGCGATCCACCCGCTGCCCATCGCCGCGTTCGGCAACATGATGGCGATGTCCAAGAACAACGACGACCCGCAGGGCGCCTCGCGCCCCTACGACGTCGCGCGTGACGGCTTCGTCCTCGGTGAGGGCGCCGGCGTCCTCGTCCTGGAGTCCGCCGAGCACGCCGCCAAGCGCGGCGCCCGGGTGTACGCGGAGGCGGTCGGCCAGGGCATCTCCGCCGACGGCCACGACATCGTGCAGCCGGAGCCGGAGGGGCGCGGCATCTCCCACGCCCTGCAGAACCTGCTCGACAACACCGACCTGGACCCGGCCGAGATCGTGCACGTGAACGCGCACGCGACCTCGACGCCCGCCGGTGACGTGGCGGAACTGAAGGCGCTGCGCAAGGTCTTCGGGGACGACGCCGACCACATGGCGGTCTCCGCGACCAAGTCGATGACCGGTCATCTCCTCGGTGGCGCGGGGGGTGTGGAGTCGGTGGCGTCGGTGCTGGCGCTGTACAACCGGATCGCTCCGCCGACCATCAACGTCGAGAACCTCGACCCCGAGGCCGAGGCGAACGCCGACATCGTGCGCGGGGAGGCTCGCAAGCTGCCTGTCGAGGGCCGCATTGCCGCCCTGAACGACTCGTTCGGGTTCGGTGGGCACAACGTGGTGCTGGCGTTCCGTACGATCTGAATTCGGCCGTAGGTGTACTGAACCGGCGTGTGGCCCGGACTCCCTGGTGGAGTTCGGGCCACATTTGCTTGTTCGTCGGGTGGGGGCTGGTGGGGGCTGGGCGCGCAGTTCCCCGCGCCCCTAAAAACAGGGAGCTGCCCCTGAGGGCGACTAAGAGTCAAACCACCTGGTGGAGCCAGCGGACCGGAGCGCCCTCTCCCGCGTAGCGGAAGGGTTCCAGTTCGTCGTCCCAGGGCTTGCCCAGGAGTTTGGCGAGGTCGGACTCCAGGTCGCTCTCGCCGCGCTGGGAGCGCAGGAGGGCGGCGCGCAGGCGGTCCTCGGGGATGAGGATGTCGCCGTGGATTCCGGTGACCGCGTGGAAGATGCCCAGTTCGGGGGTGCAGCTGTAGCGCTCGCCCTCGGCCGTGGGGCAGGGCTCGGCGGTGACCTCGAAGCGCAGCATCTGCCAGCCGCGCAGCGCGGAGGCCAGCTTGGAGGCGGTGCCGACCTCGCCCTTCCAGGAGAACTCGGATCTCCAGGTGCCCGGCGAGGCGGGTTGCCGGATCCAGTCGAGGTTGACGCGGGTACCGAGCACGCCCGCGACCGCCCACTCGACGTGCGGGCACAGCGCGCGGGGCGCGGAGTGCACGTAGAGAACTCCACGTGTCGTCACTGGGGCCTCCGGACAGAGCGAGACATCTTGTAACTTAGCGGAAAGGCTGTGGCAGGGCGGCCACGTGGCGAGGCTACCGTGCGGCGGCGCAAGGAGTGTGACGTACCGTCGGTCCCAGCGCCCAGAAACATTGAGGTTTCACCCAAGGGGACGCGGTGCGACCGGTCGCGTACTGCGGGGTGTCGGCCAACCGTGTCGCATGGGTGCTGAGCAATGGTGCTGAGCAATCGTGCTTGACGAACGAGGGGACCAGGGGATGCGTCACAGGATTCACCGTTCTCGGGCCGCCCTCGCCATCGCGTCGGCGGCTCTCCTGGGCGTCGCCGTCGCCGGCTGCGACGCCGTCGGTGACAACTCCCCGGCGCCCCGGGGCACGACGGCCAAGGCGTTCCCGAAGCCGACCCCCACCTGGGACCGCAGCCCGACGTCGATGGCCGCCGTCGGGGACTCCATCACCCGCGGCTTCGACGCGTGCACCGTGCTGTCCGACTGTCCGGAGGTGTCCTGGGCGACCGGCAGCGACACGAAGGTCAAGAGCCTCGCCGTGCGGCTGCTCGGGCAGGCCGGGGCCGCCGAGCGCAGCTGGAACTACGCGGTGACCGGTGCCCGGATGGCGGATCTCCCCGACCAGATGGCACAGGCCGTCACGAACAAGCCAGAGCTGGTGACCGTGATGGCGGGCGCGAACGACGCCTGCCGCTCGTCGGTGTCGGCGATGACCCCCGTCGCCGAGTTCCGCGCCGAGTTCGAGGACGCCATGGACACGCTGCGCAAGGCGCTGCCCAAGACCCAGGTGTACGTGTCGAGCGTGCCGGATCTGAAGCGGCTGTGGTCCGAGGGGCGGAGCAACCCGCTGGGCAAGCAGATCTGGAAGCTGGGTATCTGCCCCTCGATGCTGGGCGACGCGGACTCCCTGACCACGACGGCGATGCGGCGGCGCACGACGGTGCAGGACCGGGTGGAGGCGTACAACCAGGTCCTTAAGGAGGTGTGCGCCAAGGACCAGCACTGCCGCTTCGACGGGGGCGCGGTCTTCGACTACCGCTTCGGCACGGACCAGCTGAGCCACTGGGACTGGTTCCACCCGAGCAGGGACGGGCAGGCGCGGCTCGCGGAGATGGCCTATCGGGTGGTGACGGCGACGAAGCCGGTGAGCTAGGGCCTGCCGTTCGGATCAGGCCTGGGCCACGGGGTCTGGCACGCACCGGCGCTGGTCAAGCACCGTCTCCTGAAACGACCTGATCCGAACGGCAGGCCCTGGGCCCTGTCGTTCGGATCCTTGGCCTAGGCTTTCGATCATGCACTGCGAATTCTTCGGCACTCTTCCCGACGGCACCCCGGTCCACCGCTGGACGCTGGAGCGTGCCGGGGTGCGGGTGCGGATCCTGACGTACGGCGGGATCGTCCAGTCGGTCGAGGTCCCGGACCGGGACGGGGTGCGCGCGGACGTGGTGCTGGGGTTCTCCGACCTCGACGGCTATCTGACGCACACGGGGCCGTACTTCGGGGCACTCGTCGGGCGGTACGCGAACCGGATCGCCGGGGGCCGCTTCCTGCTCGACGGCCTCACCTATCACCTGGCGCCGAACAACCCGCCCAACTCCCTGCACGGCGGGGAGCGCGGCTTCGACAAGCGAGTGTGGGACGCGGAGCCGGTCGATCACGGGCTGCGCCTGACCAGGGTCTCCCCGCACGGCGAGGAGGGCTTCCCGGGCCGTCTGGAGGTCTCGGCGACGTACACCCTGGACGAGGGGGGCGCGCTGGGGATCGCGTACGAGGCGGTCACGGACGCGCCGACCGTGGTGAACCTGACGAACCACACGTACTGGAACCTGGCCGGTACGGGCAACGCCGGCGGCCACGAACTCCGCCTGGACGCCTCGCGGTTGACGCCGGTGGACGCCGATCTGATCCCCACCGGGGCGCTGGACGCCGTCGACGGGACGCGGTTCGACTTCCGTACGGCGCGGAAGGTCGGCGCCGGCTACGACCACAACCTCGTCCTCGACAAGGGGCTCACGCAGACCGCCGTCGAGGTCGCCGAGCTGCACGACCCGTCCTCCGGGCGGACGCTGACGGTCGCGACCACCGAACCCGGGCTCCAGCTGTACACCGCGGAGCACCTGAGCGACCCCTTCGCCCCCGGGGACGGCGTCGCGCTGGAGACCCAGCACTTCCCCGACTCCCCCAACCGGCCGGAGTTCCCGAGCACGGAACTGCGGCCGGGCGGGGTGTACCGGTCGGAGACCGTGTACGGGTTCGGCGTCCGCGACCAGTAACCGACGACCGGCGACCGACCGTCAGACGCTCTCGCCGCGCATCCGCTTGGTGGCCCTGCCCAGCAGGGTCATCGCGCCGAGGCAGACCGCGACCACCACGGCCCCGATCAGCGCGGGGAGCGGGGACTTGCCCTTGATCCCCTCCACGAGCACGGTGGTGGCCAGCACCATGATGATCGAGTACAGGCTCCGGCCGACCTTGGCGCCGGCCGGGATCACCCGCAGCAGCTGCGGGATCGTCGTGGCGGCGGCGATGCCCATGCCGAACGGGATGAACGCGCCGAGCACCAGGGCGCCGAAGCCGAACGAGTTGCCGTACGCGCCCCATCCGGCGCCCTTGTAGAGCAGATAGCCCGCGGCGCCGAGGGACAGCAGGACGAGTACGCCGTTGAGGTACGCGGCGAGGGTGGCGGCCTTGCGGGCGCCCGGCAGATGCGCGGCCGGGGAGCGCCAGGCGTCCGGGGTGATCAGGCGCAGTTGCTGCTTGAGGGCCCGCATCCGCGTCATGGCGAAGAGGCCGACGGCCACGGCGACCAGTCCGACGGCCGTGGCCGCGAAGCCGACCGGTGTCCGCGTGACGCCGTAGTGGGCGCCGCCGAAGGTCAGCGGGATGCCGAGGACGAAGCCGTACGCGTATGTCTTCGCCTGCTGCTGGATGCGCAGCACCAGCTGTCGCTGGTCGGGGGTGAGGTGGGGGTCCAGCCGCATCTCGCCCTCGCCCAGGTGCTGTTGAGGGGCCTGGGGCTGCTGCTGGTACTGAGGCGGGTACGGGACCTGCTGCGGGGGCGGGTAGGAGGGCTGCTGCCCCTGATAGGGCCCCTGCGGTGGGTACGGGCCTGGCTGCTGACCTGGGTACATGCGTTGTTCTCCCCCGAACCGGCGTGTTCCGGCCCGCGAGTCTGCCACAGGTGGCCGAGAACCGACGAGCCCCGATCCGGATGTCAGGTTCCGGACCGGGGCTGCTCGGGGTGGACTCGTCCCGCGTCAGACGTTAATCGTCGCCGCGACCCGACGGTCGACGATCGAGCGACCCGCAGCAATCTCGTACGAACCCTTCACAAACACCCAGGCTCCGGTGCTCTCGTCCCAGACCTCGAAGGCCCGGCGCGGGAGGACGAGGACGACGTCGACGCTCTCGCCGGGGCCCGCCTCGACGCCCGCGAAGGCGGCGAGCCACCGGGCCGGACGCTCGGCGTCGGCCTCGACGGGCGCCAGATAGACCTGTACGACCTCGCGCCCGGCCCGCGCACCGGAGTTGCGGACGCGGACCGTGACCGTCGTCGTACCCGAATCGGAACCGGAACCGGCACCGGCACCCGAACCGGCACCGGCACCCCCGTCGCCGTCGCCGAGCTCGATCGACTCGTACGTCCAGTCGGTGTAGCCGAGGCCGTGTCCGAAGGCGTACGAGGGGGTCCTGCCTTCCTTCTCCCAGGCGCGGTAGCCGATGAACACGCCCTCGGTGTACGGGAGTTCGCCGTCGGCCGGGACCACCTGGGTGACCGGGGCGGCCGTGAGGGAGCCCCAGGTGGTGGGCAGCCGGCCGCCGGGCTCGTGGGCGCCGGTGAGGACGTCGGCGAGGGCGGCGCCGCCCTCCTGGCCGGGGAACCAGCTGAGCAGTACGGCCGCGACCTCCTCGCGCCACGGCAGCTCGACCGGGGAGCCGGCGTTGACGACCACGACGGTGTTCGGGTTGGCGGCGGCGACGGCGTGCACCAACTCGTCCTGACGGCCCGGCAGCCGGAGGTCCTTGCGGTCGAAGCCCTCGGACTCGACGCGGTCGGTGGTGGCGACCACCACGACGGCGGTGTCGGCGGCGCGGGCGGCTTCGACGGCCTCGGCGATGAGTTCGTCGGGGTCGCGGCGCGGGTCCTGGTGGGCGAGTGCGAAGCCGACCACCTTCAGCGGCGCGCCCTCGGGGACGACGATGACGTGACGCAGCGCCACCTCGTACGTCTCACCGGCGACGAGATCCACCTGGGCGCGCTCGACGGGGGCGCCGAAGAACGCCTCGAAGGGGTCGTCCTTCGTGCCGCGCTGGATGTCGTCGAAGTGGACCGTGCCGTCGACGGTGAGCGTGAACGCGCCGAGGCCCTTGATGCCGAGGGTGTGGGTGCCGCTCTCGCGCGGGGTGAAGGTGCCGGTCAGTTCGACGCTGTGGAGGGTGGCGTGGGTGACGCCCTCGGGGAGGTCGTCGCCCATCCACTGGATCTGGCCGTTGGGGGCCGAGCCGGTGCCGACGACCGCGCCGTCCCGGTCGCGGCAGACGGCCCGCAGGGTGAACCCCCTGTCGGCGACGGCGAGTTCCTCGTTCGGGTCGGCGCCGACGGCGTACGTGAGGCTGCCCTCGGGGAGGGCGGCGGTGAGGCCGTCGAGGGGCGGGACGACCCGGGCGGGGAAGACGGTGGCGGAGCCGCCGCCGAGGATGCGGGCGTCGCGGGCGGCGGCGCCGATCAGGGCGACCTTGTGCCCTTCGCCGCGCGCTTCCCCGTGCCCTTCCCCGCGCCCTCCCCCGAGCGGAAGAGCCCCTTGGTTGCGCACGAGGACGAAGGAGCGGCGGGCGATCTCGCGGGCCAGGGCCTCGCCGTCCACCGTCGCGGGCGGTTCGGTGACGACCGGCTCGGCGCCCTCCAGGATGCCGACGCGGGCGGCGAGCCGCAGGACGTTGCGGACGGCCTCGTCGACCTTGGCCTCCTCGACCTCGCCCGCGCGGACGGCGGCGGCGAGCGCCTCCCCGTACACGGTCCGGGGACCGGGCATGGCGACGTCGAGACCGCCCTCGAGGGCGCCGGCCGTGGCGCGGGCGGCGGTCCAGTCGGAGACGTTGAAGCCGTCGAACCCCCACTCGCCGCGCAGGATCTCGTTCACGAGGTGGTGGTGCTCGGTCATCGTGGTGCCGTTGACCGTGTTGTAGGCGGTCATGATGCCCCAGGGATGGGCATGGGCGACGATGGCCTCGAAGGGGGCCAGGTACAGCTCGCGCAGGGCGCGTTCGGAGAGCAGGTTGTTCACCGTGAAGCGGTCGGTCTCGGCGTCGTTGGCGACGAAGTGCTTGACGGTGGTGCCGACGCCGCCCGACTGGACGCCCTGGACATAGCCGGAGCCGATCTCGCCGGTCAGGTACGGGTCCTCGCTGTACGCCTCGAAGTGGCGGCCGCCGAGCGGGGAACGGTGCAGGTTGACGGTGGGGGCGAGGAGGACGTGGACCTGCTTGCGGCGGGCCTCCTGGGCGAGCAGGGTGCCCGCCCGGCGGGCGAGGGCCGGGTCCCAGGTGGCGGCGAGCGCGGTCGGCGAGGGGAGCGCGATCGACGGGTCGTCGGCGGTCCAGTGGACACCGCGTACGCCGATCGGGCCGTCGGACATGACGAGGGACTTGAGGCCGATCTCGGGCAGCGCGGGCAACGACCACATGTCCTGCCCGGCGAGCAGCCTCGTCTTCGCGTCCAGGTCCAGCTTGCCGAGGGCCGCCTCGACGACCGCCTCGCGGGCCTCGTCGGCCGGTGTGCGCGTTCCCGCCATCGCGGTGCCTCCTCATTGAGTCCGTGAGTCCGTGAATCCGCGAATCCGTGAGCCCGGGAATCCCTGAGCCCGGGAATCCGTGAGCCCGGGAATCCGTGAGCCCTTGAATCCGCTCTGCGCGTCCATCCTGCATCCGATACCTGTAGAGCAGTAGGTTTCGTGATTTCTTCGTTACATTCTATGGGTGCGCATGCCGTACGGTGACGCCATGGGCACCAGGGCCAGAAGCGAGGAGCGACGCGCCGAGATCGTCCGGGCGGCCCTGGAGGTGATCGCCGAGCGCGGCTACCGGGGCGCGAGCATGGCGTCGGTCGCGGAACGCGTGGGGCTGACCCAGCAGGGGCTGCTGCACTACTTCCCGACGAAGGACGCGCTGCTCGTCGCGGTGCTCAAGGAGCGGGACCAGTGGGACGCCGTGCCCGACACCCAGTGGCGGGTCGACCTGCTCGCCTCACTGGTCGAGTACAACGCCATGCGGCCCGGGATCATCCAGACGTTCTCGGCGCTGCTCGGCGAGAGCGTCACCGAGGGGCACCCGGCGCGCGAGTACTTCACCGAGCGGTACGCGCGGGTGCGCGCGAGCATGGCGGCGGTGCTGCGCGCCGAGTACGGGGAGCGGCTGCCGAACGGGCTCACGCCCGAGCGCACCGCCCCGCTGCTGGTGGCGGTGATGGACGGCCTCCAGTTCCAGTGGCTCCTGGACCCGGAGTCGGTGGACATGCCGGGCGCCTTCCGGGACTTCCTCGCGCTGCTCGGCGAGGACTGAACCCGACCACCACTGTTCCGCCTCCGCCACCGCCCGCGCTACTGGTGCCAGATCACGGCCAGCGTCTTGCTCACCGCACAGACGGCGGCGAAGGCGATCGCCCACCCGTTGGCCCCGGCGAAGGCCAGCGCGGCCACGCCGGCCCCGAACCAGAGCAGTTCGAAACCGACACGGACCGCGCCGCGCGTCTTGTACGACGCCTTCTGCGAGCCGAACAGCGCCCACAGCGTGATGAGTACGGCCGGGGCGCCCAGGCCGAGGAGCCAGGTCAGCGGCGTCGCCGCGGCGCGGGTGAACCCCCAGTACCCGACGGCCGCGAGGGCGCCGAGTTCGATGAGGAAGAGGACGCCCAGGTTCACTGCCTTCATGGGCGGCAGTATCACCCGGAAGGGATCACTCCGGCCCGTGTGCGTCACGCGGGGCCGGTACGGCCGGTACGGCGGCCACGACCTCGATCTCGATCAGGGCCTCCGGCTTGAAGAGGCGGGAGACCTCGAAGGTCATGCTGGTGGGCGGGGCACCGGTGAGGTACTGGGCACGTACGGCACCGTAGGCGGGGAGTTGGGTGATGTCCGTCAGATACGTACGGATGTTGATGATGTCCGCCAGGCCCGCCCCGTGCGCCCCCAGCAGGGCGTCGATGGTCTCGAAGACCCCGCGGCTCTGTTCGGTGAGGTCGGCGCCCTCCGCGACCTGCCCGGAGAGGTACAACAGGGCGCCCGCACCCGGCAGTTCGACCCGGGCGACCTGGGAGTAGTAGCCGTTGGCGGGACCCGGCGCCGAGGGCGGGTTGTCGAGCGTGATCTGCATGGGAGGCCCTCTCAGGCGGAGCGGCGGATGTGTTCGACGGCCTTCGTGATGTCCGCGCCGGCGACGGCGGGATCGGCGGCGGCCCGCTTGTAGTGCTCCAACACCGCTTCGAGTACGGGGAGTTCGGCGACCTTCGTGGCGAGGGCGACGTCCTTGGCGGCGAGCGCGGTGGCGAAGTGCACGTCCTCGGCGAAGGCGCGGCCGACGGCGCCGCCGAGCGGGCCGTTCGCGAGCGCCGTGCGCGCCACCTTCTCGTCGATGCCGAGCTTGTCCGCGAGGGCCATGGTCTCGGCGACGAGGGCGACCCCGCCGAGCAGGGCCGTGTTGACGATGAGCTTGAGCGCGGCGCCGGAGCCCAGCGGGCCGGTGCGGGTGACGGTGCCCATATGGACGAGCACGTGCCCGACGCCCGTCAGCTCGCCGCCCGCGAGGATGCCGAGCTGCCCGGCGGCCGCCTTGTCCGTGCTGCCCGCCACGGGCGCGTCGACGAACGTCACACCCTCCCCGAGCCGGGCGGCGAGTTCCTTGACCACGTCGGGTCCGACGGTCGACATCTCCACCCAGGTGGTGCCCCGGCGCAGCTCCGGCACGATGGCGTCCGCGACCGTGTCGAGCGCGGCCGGGTTGGCGAGCATGGTGATCACCACGTCCGCGTCCCGTACGGCCTCGGCCGGGGACGGGGCGAGGGTGGCGCCCTCGGCGACCAGCGGCTCGGCCTTCTCGGCGGTGCGGTTCCAGACGGTCAGCGGGAATCCCGCGGCGAGAAGTCGGCGTGCCATCGCGGCGCCCATGTGCCCGAGCCCGAGGAATGCGATCTTTTCCATGCCTTCGACGCTAGGCGGGCCCACGTGATGCGACAAGCGAATGTCTAGCATGGCTCTCATGCCCAACCCGCATGCCGTACCCGACCTCTCCACCACCTGGCTGCGGGTCTTCCTGGAGGTCGCCCGGCACGGCTCGTTCACGGTGGCCGCGCGGGCCCTCGGCTGGACGCAGTCCGCGGTGTCCCGGCAGATCGCCTCGCTGGAGTCGGCGCTCGGCGGAGCCCCGCTCTTCGACCGGCTGCCCCGGGGCGTACGGCTGACGGAGGCCGGGCGGTTCCTCGTGCCGCACGCCGAGGCGGTGGTCGAGCGGCTACACGACGCGAACCGCGAACTCGCCGCGCTGCGGCGGGTCGCGGGCGGCCGGCTGCGCTTCGGCGCGTTCGCCACGGCCGACGCCGCGCTCGTACCCCGTGCCATCGCCGCGTTCCGGGTGCGCCATCCGGGGGTGCGGCTCACCCGCGAGGAGGGCCTGACGCCCGTGCTCCTGGAGCGGCTCTCCGCGGGCGGCCTCGACCTGGCGATCGTCTCCACGACGGGCCGCGCCCCGCTGGACCCGTACGCCCTGCACCACCTCCTCGACGAGTCCCTGTACGTCGCCGTCCCCGCCGACCATCCGCTCGCCGCCGAGCCCTCCGTCCGCCTCCCCCAACTCGCCGACGCCGACTGGATATCCGGCTCCGCCCGCCCCGAGGGCACCCTGCTGGACGCGGCCCTGCGGCACGGCTTCCGGCCACGCGTCGCGCATGTCGTGGCCGAGTGGACGGCCAAGCAGGGGTACGTCGCAGCCGGGCTCGGGGTGACCCTGGTCCCGGCGCTCGCCGCCGAGTCCGTACGCCCGGACATCGCGCTGCTCGCGGTGCGCGACGAGGAGGCGCCGGCACGGGCGGTGTACGCGGCGACGGTGCGGGGCCGGTCACTGGGACCGGCGGCGCGGGCGTTCCTGGGGGCACTGCGGGAGGCGGCGACCCACCTGCCCACCTGAGCCACCCGTCGCCCGAGCCACCCCGGCCGCTTCGGCTGCCGGTGCCACACCTCATGGCGTACGTCCCCTCCGTCACGCGATACTGCGGCCGTCCGGCAGCACCCCACGGCGACGGAAGGCATGAACTCCCTTGACTCACATACGCGTTCGACTCGGAGCAGGCGTACTCGGACTGGCCCTGGTGGGCGGCCTGGCCGCGGCGCCCACCGCGTCGGCGGCAGCGGCGGCCCCCGTCACCGTCGAGGAGCAGCGCCTCGACCAGGCCGCTCCCCAGGAGATCCTGCGGCGCTCCGGATTCGACACGGTGGCCCCCGGGTTCGCGCGGGCGCTGGAGCGGGCGGGCTCGTTCGGGCAGGCCGAGCGTGTCGTCGTACGGCAGGGGGCGCGGCTGTGGCAGCGGGCCGTCGACCGGGCGCAGGGACGGGGCCCGGCGGGCGGCGACCTGAGCCGGGACGACGACCGGCCGCTGTACTGGGCGCGGCTGGGCATGACCCGCGAAGTGCGGCAGTGGGAGCCGGAGTTCGGTCTCACGGACACGCAACGCGCCAGGCTACTGGCCGAGTTGGAGGAGAACTCGCGCGGCGAGAACACCATCCGCTATCCGCACGCCAAGGGCGTGAAGCGGATTCTGCTCACCGGGTTCGACCCGTTCACGCTGGACCGTGACGTCCGGATCTCCAACCCGTCCGGGGCCACCGCCCTCGCCCTGGACGGCACGACGATCCTGACCGCGGACGGCCCGGCGCGCATCGAGACCGCCGTGTTCCCGGTCCGCTGGCAGGACTTCGCCGAGGGCACGGTGGAACGGACGCTGCGCCGCCAGCTCCCGCGCGTGGATCTGTTCACCACGGTGAGCCAGGGCCGCGTCGGCCGTTTCGACGTGGAGCGGACCAACGGGGCCTGGCGGGGCGGCTTCCCCGACAACGAGAACGTCTCCCGCACCGAGACGATCCCCGTCACCGACCCGGCCTCGCAGCCGCAGTGGACGTCGACGACGCTCCCGTACGCGCGGATCGTGGCCGCGCCCACGGGCCGCTTCCCCGTGTACGACCACACCTCGGTGACCGAGATCCCGGCGGGCGGCACCGATCCGGTCGTACGTCCCGACGGGCCGACCCCGGGTTCGACGGCGCGTGCCGGGGGCGGCGGGGACTATCTCTCCAACGAGATCGCCTACCGAGCGACGCTGCTGCGCGACCGCCTCGGTCTGCACGACAGCCTGCCCGGCGGGCATGTCCACACGCCCGTACTGCAGTTCGGCACGGGCAACACGGACCCGGCGACGGGTACGGTCACGGACCCCGAGTTCGTTCGGAACCGGCTGGACATCATCGCTCAGGTGCGGGCGATCGTGACGGTGGCCGTCAGCGGGACGGGGCGATAGCGGCGAGGACCATGACGACGGCCACGGCGAGGGTCGTCTCGGTCACGCGGCGGCGCGTTGTTCGTGGTCGTCGTGGTCGTCGTGGTTGTCGTGACCGCCGTGGTCGTCGTGGTCGTCGTCCGGCTCGTCCGTTTCCTCGTCCAGCAGGTCGCGGGCCATCAGTGTGGCGCCCGCGACCGCGCCCGGCATCAGGAAGACGGCGACGAACGGGACCAGGAAGGCGAGGCCCAGCGGGGTGCCGAAGCCCCAGACCAGCGTCTTGCGGGAGCGGAGCAGGGTGAGGCGGTCGCGGAGGTCGACGCCTCGGCGCTGGAGGGCAACCGCGGTCAGTTCCTCCGTGAGGAAGAAGCCGGTGACGAAGAAGCCGATCACGGGGACGACGGTCTGGCCGATGAACGGGAGGAAGCCGAAGGCGAAGAGGAGGACGCCCCAGACGGCGGCCCGCACGAGGATGCGGAGGCTGTCTCGCGCGGAGATCCACAGCTCGCGCCAGAGCGGGAGGCCGGACTCCGGGGCCGTGCCGTCCGGGGAGACGTCCCTGTCGACCTTCTCCGAGAGGGACTCGTAGAAGGGCTGGCCGACGAGGAGGGTGACGGCTGTGAAGGTGAGGACGGCGAGGAGGAGGGCGAGGGCGAAGAGTACGGCGGTGAGGAAGCCGCGGAAGAGGCCCAGCCAGGGGCTGGACCAGTCGTCGGCGAAGGGGGTGGACCAGGTGACGAAGTCCTCGCCGTACAGGGCGAGGGTGACGAGCGCTGCCGCGTACAGCACGAGGGTGATCAGGCCGGGCAGCAGTCCGAACCCGTACTGCTTCCCGTGCCGTGCCACCCATCGCTGGCCCTGTATGAGATAACCGAACCCCGCCCCGACATCACGCATACGCCGAACTTTACCGGCCCTTTTCCTCGCCCCCGCCGCCCCTACCCGTCCCATCCCCAGGGGCTCCGCCCCCTCACCCCCGCCAGGGGCGCTGCGCCCCCTGGACCCCCGCACGGCCTGAACGGCCTCGTCCTCAAACGCCGGACGGGCTGAGTGATACGGGCCGGGTGGGCGGGTGGACCGGG
Organism: Streptomyces sp. RLB3-17; assembly: GCF_007113425.2. Taxonomy (NCBI): domain Bacteria; kingdom Bacillati; phylum Actinomycetota; class Actinomycetes; order Kitasatosporales; family Streptomycetaceae; genus Streptomyces; species Streptomyces sp. RLB3-17. The sequence goes on from NZ_CP041610.2 coordinate 3,939,203, forward strand.
GGGAGGGTGGACGGGGCTCGCCTCCGGCCCCGTCCACAAACGCCGAACAGGCTGAATGGTGCGCACCGGGGTGGGTGGGGCATCGGCCTTCGGCCTTGTCCTCAATCGCCGGACAGGCTGAATGGTGCGGGACGGGGTGGGTGGGGTGCGGTGTTTGGCATTGGGCTCGAACGCCGGACGCCCCGAGGCTCTTAGGGGCGCGGGGAACTGCGCGACCAACCCCCACCGGCCCGCAGCCGAACGAACCCGGACGACCGGAGAATACGGGGCGCAGCCCCGGTTCAGGGGCGCGGGGAACTGCGCGACCAGCCACCGCCGGTCCGCGGCCGAATGGATCCGGGCGGGCGGGGGCGTGGGGGCGCAGCCCCCGCCCTCGCCGGTCCGCGGTCGGAGGCGGGAGGCGGCGACTCGGCTAGGTCGGCGTCACCGCCACCACAAGCCCCCGTTCCGCCGCAGGCGACACCGCCGCGGAGACCCGTACCGCCACCGCCCGAGCCACCCGCCCCGTCCGTGACGCCGACGCCAGGAGCAGGGGCTGTAGATGTTCGAGGCCCGAGACGAGGAACTCCTCGCCGGCGATCAGCACCGGCCGGACCGCGTCCGTCGTGGCCGCCGCCGCCTCCGTGAGGTCGGCGAGCGGCGGCAGCGCGGCCCGCACCACCCCCACCCCCGCCGCGGCCGCCCGCTCGGCCAGCGCCACCTGCAGCGGCAGCAACGGAGCCAACGCCGAGGTCAACGCGTCGGCGATACGCCGGAGTTCGGGCGAGGAGTCGCGCAACACGTCCGCCGCCGCCCGTATCACCGGCGTCAAGGCGAGCAACGCCCCCGCCGCCACCCCGGCCACCGCGGGCAGCAACGGCGACCCCGCCTCCAGCAAGTCCCCCAACGCGTCCGCCGCCTCCTGCACCGCGGGCTCCACCGCGTCGAGGATCGGCAGCAGACTGTCCCCCAGCGCGGCCAGCAACGCCTGCGCGGGCCGGCTCACGGGATGCACCGCGAGCGGCGCCCCGGTCGTTCCGAGCCGCGTCAGTGTGTCCACGATCCGGTAGAACGCCTCCTGCGCCTGCGGAGACGCACTCGCCTCCGCCAACTCCGCCGTGGTCTCCCGGAGCACACGCAGCGCCTCCGCCCCCGACCCGTCCCGGGGGTCGAAGGTGTTGAGGGCGATTCTGGTGATGTTCCCGGCCGTGTCGAGGAGTTGGCCGGTGATGTCGGTCGTGCTGCGCGCCATACGCAGCACGTCATCCCTGCTGGGGATGCTGGGGAGCGACGGAATCGGGGACATGAGCCCTCCTCGCCACGCACGGCACCTCGCCACATGGACCCGTCCGCTGGCCCCCTACGGCGTCTTATGGCCTCAGCATGCCCCCTTCGGCCCGTCGGCGATGCACCATCCGTGGCATCCATGGCGTCCAGGGGGGGCCACCGTGGCCCCCAGGCCCTCTTGTTGAGGAAGAGTCGAACGGGTACACCTCGCCCTACCGACCTGTACGCCCTACCGACCCGTGCCCTACTGACCCGTGCCCTACCGACCCGTACCGATCTCAGGCCCCCCACCGGAGGTACGACGCGTGCGCCTACCGAGACCCGTCCTGATCGCCACTGTCCTCACCGCCGCGACCGGATCGCTTCTCCTCGCCCCGCCCAGCGCCACCGCGGACCGCGAACCCCCTGTCCGTGAAGGGACGGACCAGCCCACGGGTGCCGCCAGAGCCCCGGCGAACGCCGCCCGCAACGCCCTCACCAGCCCCGTCACCGACCTGTCCGACTCCGGCCTCGCCGCCCCCCGCCGTGGCTATCCGCGTGAGCAGGTCCTCTCCCCCGACCCGGAGAACCCGGCGGACAAGTCCATCAAGCTGGGCCTCACCCCATACCACGCCATCGCCCCGAAGCTGAACGCCCTCCAACGGCTCGGCGACCGTGTCAGCGTGGAGGTCGCGGGCCGCTCGGCCGGCGGTCACCGGCTCTACCTGGTCACCGTCACCGCCCCGGAGTCCGCCCGCGAGTCCCTCGACCAGGAGCGGATGCGCGAGCTGATCGAGAACGCGCCGCAGGCGGCGGCGAAGGACCCGGCGGTCAAGGCGTCGTACAAGACGCCGGTCTTCTTCGACAACAACATCCACGGCAACGAATGGGAGGGCACCGACGCCGCCCTCCAGCTCATCGAGCGGCTCGCGAGCGCGAAGGACGCGCAGACGACCGACCTCCTCGCCCACAGCCGTCTCTACTTCAACATCACGGCGAACCCGGACGGCCGGATCGCGGGCACCCGCGCCAACGCCAACGGCTTCGACCTGAACCGGGACTTCATCACCGCCTCGCAGCCCGAGGCGCGCGCGATCCGCCAGATCGCCATCGACAAGCAGCCGGCCGTGATGCTCGACCTGCACGGGTACGTCAACGGCACCCTGATCGAGCCGACGACCCCGCCGCACGGCGAGAACTACGAGTACGACCTCTTCCTCAAGAACACCTACGCCAACGCCCTCGGCATGGAGGCCGCCGTCAACGGCCTCGGTCACACCCCCGCGAAGGACGGTGTCGAGCCCGTCCAGATCCCCTTCCGCGACCAGCGGGAGGGCTGGGACGACTGGCCGCCGATCTTCACGCCCCAGTACCAGGCGTTCCACGGCGCGGTCGCCGCGCACACCGTGGAGATCCCGCTGGCGGTGAACAACTCGGAGTACGACACCCTGCCCGTGGCCGAACTCCGGCGCAGGTCGGCCATCAACGTGGACGTGGCCGGCGCGGCCATGCGCGCGACCCTCGCCTACGCCCGGACCCACCGCGCCTCGATCATCGCCGACCAGATCGAGGTCTTCCGGCGCGGCGCGACAGGCGCGGCCCAGGTGCCGGTCTCGGCCGAGACGGTGCCGGGGGTGCCCGGCATCGGTCCCGAGGACGTCTACACGACGGACTTCCCGCGTGCCTACGTGATCCCGGCGGGCGGCGCCCAGCGTTCGGCGACGGCCGCCGCCCGCCTCGTCGACCATCTCCTCGCCAACGACGTCCGCGTCACCCGCGCGACCCGCGACTTCCGGCTGGCCGGACGGTCGTACGCGAAGGGCTCGTACGTCGTCGACCTGCACCAGCCCAAACGCGGTCTGGCCAATGTGATGCTGGCCGACGGGCGGGACATCAGTGACAAGGTGTCGGTGATGTACGACATCTCGGGCTGGAGCCTGGGACGGTTGTGGGGCGCGACGGTCGTGCCCGTACGGAGCGGGGGGCTGTCGGCCGTGGCCACCCGTCGGGTCGAGGCCGCCGCGCGGGTCGGGTACGTCGCCCCGCGTGGTGATCTGCGTCTGCGTCTCGACACCCCGCAGGAGATCGCCGCCCTCAACTCCCTTCTCGAGCAGGGGGTTTCGGTACGGCGGCTCGCGGACGGCAGTGTCGTCGTGCCGGGGTCGGCGCGGGCACGGGCCGCCGCTCTCGCCCGTACGTACGACGTGGCCTTCGACGCGACCGGACAGACCAGGACGACCGAAGGCAGCCCGGGAACACCGCTGCACCGCGTCCGCGTCGCCGCGGCCGTCACGCCGGGTGAGCTCTTCGCGCTGCGGGAGATGAACTTCGACGTGGTGCCGGTGTCGACGGCCGTCCTGAACGCGGGCTTCGACTGGTCCGCGGTGGACGTGCTGTTCGTGTCCTCGGGGCTCGACCACGCCGGTCTGAACGAGGGCGCGCGGGCGGCGCTGGACGCCTTCCTCCACACCCACGGTCTCGTCGGCCGCGGAGCCGTCGGAGCCGCGCTCAACTCGGCGGCCGGGCTGCTGGCGGTGCGGCCGGTGGAGGGCAACGGTGACGCCAACGGTGTGGTGCGGGTGGTGAATTCGGGCGGACCGCTCACCGCGAACGCGCCCGACCACGGCTTCGTCTACGCGCCCGTCTGGTTCACCGATCTCGGCCCCGGGGTGCGTGTCGAGCAGGCCTACGCGCCGGGCGATCCGCTCGTCTCCGGGCACTGGCGCCCGCTGGCCGACGGGACGGGAGGGCCTGAGGCCGCCGGCGGCCAGGCCGCTGTCGTCAGCGGTCCGCATGCCGTGCTCTTCGGTACGGAGCCGCTCTTCCGTGATCATCCGAAGGGGGAGTTCCCGCAGGTGGGAAGGGCGCTGCTGACCGTCTCGTAGGACACTGCCGTCCGTCTCCCACGACAGGGCAAAGGCCGCACCCCACGTCCTAGGGTGCGGCCTCCGCCGTGTACAACGAGCGCTGTCAGACGAGCGTCACGGTGATGTTGCCGCGGGTCGCCTTCGAGTAGGGGCAGACCTGGTGGGCCTTTTCGAGGAGGTCCCGTGCGGTGGCCCCGTCGACGTTCGGGATCGTCGCGGAGATCTCCACGATGATCCCGAACCCGTCCTCGTTCTTGCCGATACCGACCTTCGCGGTGACCGTCGAACCGGAGACGTCGGCGTTCTCCCGGCGGGCGACGACACCGAGGGCGCCCTGGAAGCAGGCGCTGTACCCGGCGGCGAAGAGCTGCTCCGGGTTGGTCCCGGCGCCGCTGCCGCCCATCTCCTTGGGCGGGTTCACGACGACGTCGAGCCTGCCGTCGTCGGTGGCGACCCGGCCGTCGCGACCGTTCTCGGCGGTGGCGACGGCGGTGTAGAGGACATCGGTCTGCTGGATGGACATACGGTGCGTTCCTCCTTGGTCCGTCGCGACTCGCGCCCACGATCGCGACGGTTTCGGAAAGAAGTTACCGTATACCGAAAGTCCAGCGACAGCATCTCCGGAGGACCGGAGACCGGGGACCGGGGACCCGGAGGGTCAGAGCTTGACGATCATCTTGCCGACGTTGTCGCCGCGCAGGACGCCGAAGAACGCCTCCAGGTTGTTCTCGATGCCCTCGACGACCGTCTCGCTGTACTTGAGCTCGCCGGAGCGGACCCAGGCGCCGACCTCCTGCACGAACTGCGCCTGCAGGTCGTAGTGGTCGCCGACCAGGAAGCCCTCGATGCGGCCGCGGGTCTGGATGAGGCGGGCCAGGTTCTTCGGGCCGGGGACGGGCTCGGTGCTGTTGTAGACGGAGATCATGCCGCAGACGGCGATGCGGCCGTCCCGGTTGAGGGAGCCGATGGCCGCCTCCAGGTGGTCGCCGCCCACGTTGTCGAAGTAGACGTCGACGCCGTCCGGGGCGGCGGCGCGCAGCTGCTCACTGACCGGGCCGTTCTTGTAGTTGAAGGCGGCGTCGAAGCCGTACTCCTCGACGAGCAGCTTGACCTTCTCGTCGGAGCCGGCGGAGCCGATGACGCGCGAGGCGCCCTTGAGCTTGGCGATCTGCCCGACCTGGCTGCCGACCGCGCCGGCGGCGCCGGAGACGAAGACGGAGTCGCCCTCCTTGAAGGAGGCGGTGCGCAGGAGGCCCGCGTAGGCGGTGAGACCGGTCATGCCGAGGGCGCCGAGGTACGTCGACAGCGGCGCGGCCTGCGGGTCCACCTTGACGGCCTGCTTGGCGTCCACGACGGCGAATTCGCGCCAGCCGAAGAAGTGCAGGACGTGGTCGCCGACCTCGACGCCCTCGGCGTTGGAGGCGATGACCTCACCGACCGCGCCGCCCTGCATGACCTTGCCCAGCTCGAAGGGGGCGACGTAGGACTTGGCGGCGCTCATGCGGCCGCGCATGTACGGGTCCACGGACACGTACGCGTTCCGTACGAGGACCTGGCCCTCCCCCGGCTGCGGGACCTCGGCCTCGACCAGGGCGAAGTCCTCGGGCTTCGGCCAGCCGACCGGGCGGCTGACCAGGTGCCATTCGCGGTTGACGGCGGGGAGCTGGGTCTCGGTCATGAGGGGGTGCCTTTCCTGCGTGCATGCACGGGTACGTGCGACTACGGCTCTAATACTTCAGTACCTGAAACAACCATGCTCCTCCATATTTCATGATGTCAAGTAACGGAGTAGCCTGGAGCCCATGGCCACGCAAAGAACAACCCGTATCGACCCGCTGACCCTCGAGGTCGTGGACCTCATCGGCACGGTTGTGGCCCGCTATCACGAGGAGTACGAGGACGCTGCCGCCGAGCATGCGCTGACCGGGGCGCAGGCGCGACTTCTGAGCCTGCTCTCCCTGGAGCCGCTGCCGATGCGGCGGCTCGCCCAGAAGCTGAAGTGCGAGCCGTCGAACGTGACCGGGATCGTGGACCGGCTGGAGGCGCGGGGCCTGGTCGAGCGGCGCCCCGACCCGTCCGACCGCCGCGTGAAGCTGGCCGCGGCGACGGAGGAGGGCAGGCGTGTCGCGCGCTCCCTCCGCGACGCCCTCAACTTCGCCCGTGAGCCCCTGGCGGGCCTCTCCACCGAGGAGCGCCTGTCCCTCCGGGACCTCCTGCAGAGAATGCTCGCGCCGTAGTTTTCGGGTGCGGCTGAGTGGGGGCCGGTCGCGCAGTTCCCCGCGCCCCTAAGACGGGGCTTCGCCCCGAGCTTTTAGGGGCGCGGGGAACTGCGCGAGCAACCCCCACCCGCCCGCAGCCGAAAAGACCACGGAACCCCCTACGTGCACCACCACAGGAAACGGTTGCACCGCGAAGGTGAAGGCGACGGCGACGGCGCGGCCGAGGTCGGCGCGGCCGTCGGCTTGGGGGACGACTTCGGCGGAGTCGAGGACACGGGGCCGGACGTCGCGGACGGCACCACCCCGGTACCCGTCGTCGCCGACTGCTCCTGCGTGCCCTTCTTCTTGTCGTCCTTGGACTTGTCACCCTTGGCGGACTTGGAAGCGGAGGGAGACGCCGACGCATCAGGAGAGGCCGTCGCGGTGGACGTACCCCCGGACGAACCCCCCGCGTCGGTGATCGGCCGCGCCGTCCCGGCGTCCGAGGACGCCGACCCGTCCGCCGGCTCACCCCCGGCCGCGGCCGGCTTCGGCAGCAGCCCCGGCCCGTCTATGCCGAGCTCGGCGAGGCTCAGCCCACCCGCCGCCAGCACGAACCCCGCGGCGATGAGCAGCACCCGACGCCGACGCCGACGATGCGCCGCGGCCTTCCGGTCCCGACGGCTCGCACCGCCGGGCCCCTCCGAGTCCCGGCCCCGGCCCCGCCCGCGCCCACGGTTCCGCCGCCGGGCAGCGGCCCGTCCGGACCGCTCCCCCTCGCCGTCCTCGTCCTCGTCGTCGGGATCTTCATCGTCGTCGTTGTCGCCCTCGTACAACGAGTCGACACCGGCATCGACCGCCCCCGCGCCCGTTCCGGCACGCATGTCGGTCTGGTCCGCATGCGTGCGGAGCTGTTCGGCTGAGGTGCCGCACCCCGGGCAGGCAAGGGCGCCATTGAGGTGCCGTCGGCACGGGTCGCAGTAGTCCATGACGCCGGAAGAGTAAGTTCCTCACAGGTAACGTTCATAGTCACAGCTGTGAAAGTTATGTAGGGAACCACCTGTTCCGGCGCGCCCCGCACCCCGTTCGCACCATCGCGCGCGCGACGAGCCGAGGCATACCGGCAAAATCCGTCGCCGACCGTTCCGTTCGACCCATTGACACCTCCGGGGCCACGTCCTTACTGTCACGCCAGCATTTCGAACGTGTGACGAAATTTCGAACAGAGCCGCAAGAGCACAGGGGGCAACTGCCGTGCGCATCACGGGAATCAGCACACACGTGGTCGGGACGCCCTGGCGCAACCTGACCTACGTCCAGGTGCACACCGACGAGGGCCTGACCGGAGTCGGCGAGACCCGCATGCTGGGCCACACCGACGCACTGATCGGCTATCTGCGGGAGGCGGAGGCCAATCACATTCTCGGCTCCGACCCGTTCGCTGTCGAGGACCTCGTCCGACGGATGAAGTACGGCGACTACGGGCGCGCCGGCGAGATCGTGATGTCCGGCATCGCGGTCATCGAGATGGCCTGCTGGGACATCAAGGGCAAGGCGCTCGGCGTCCCCGTGTGGCAGCTGCTCGGTGGCAAGGTCACCGACAGGGTCAAGGCCTACGCCAATGGGTGGTACACGACCGAGCGAACTCCGGAGGCCTATCACAAGGCCGCCCAGGAGGTCGTGGCGCGCGGGTACAAGGCGCTGAAGATCGACCCCTTCGGGACCGGGCACTTCGAGCTCGACCACGAGGCGACGCTCTACTCCGTCTCGCTGATCGAGGCCGTGCGCGACGCGATCGGCCCCGAGGCCGAGTTGATGCTGGAGATGCACGGCCGTTTCTCCCCTTCCACGGCCGTCCGGCTCGCCCGCGAACTCGCACCCTTCAAGCCCGCGTGGCTGGAGGAGCCGGTCCCGCCGGAGAACCTGAAGGCCCTGGAGAAGGTCGCCGCCAAGGTGGACATCCCGGTCGCGACCGGTGAGCGCATCCACGACCGCATCGAGTTCCGCGAGCTCTTCGAGAGCCAGGCCGTGGACATCATCCAGCCCGACGTCGGTCACATCGGCGGCATCTGGGAGACGCGGAAGCTGGCCGCCACCGCCGAGGCGCACTACGTCCTCGTCGCGCCCCACAACGTCGGTGGCCCCGTCCTCACCGCCGCCTCCCTCCAAGTCGGCTTCACCTCCCCCAACTTCAAGATCCTCGAACACTTCAACGACTTCGCGGACGCGGAGATCAAGAAGGTCGTGAAGGGCGCCCCGCAGGTCGTCGACGGCTACTTCGAGCTGTCCCACGAGCCCGGTCTCGGCGTCGAGCTGGACGTCGACGCGGCGGCCGAGTTCCCGCAGCAGCAAGCCCGTTTCGACCTGTGGGCCGACGGCTGGGAGCAGCGCAAGCCCAAGGGGTCGCAGTGAGCACCGCGGTCGTCGTCGAGGCGCCGGGCGAGCACCGGCTGATCGAGCACGAGCCGGTGCGGCCGAGCGCCGGTGAGGCCCTGGTGCGGGTGCACGCCGTGGGTATTTGCGGCAGCGACCGCGAGGTCTACCAGGGCAACCGTCCCGACGGGTACGTCCGTTATCCGCTCACGCCCGGCCACGAGTGGTCGGGGACCGTCGAGGCGGTCGGGGCCGGGGTCCCGGAGTCGATCGTCGGACGCAAGGTCGTCGGCGAGGGGTTCCGCAACTGCCAGGTCTGCGACCGCTGCCACGCGGGCGAGACAACGTTGTGCACGGCGGGGTACGAGGAGACCGGGTTCACCCAGCCGGGCGCGATGGCGACCACGCTGACCCTCCCGGCGCGGCTGCTGCACGTGCTGCCGGACGACGCCGACCTGACGGCGGCGGCCCTCCTGGAGCCCGCCGCCTGCATCGCGGCCGCCGCGCTGAAGGCGAACGCCCTGCCCGGTGAGCGGGTCGCGGTGGTCGGGACCGGCACGCTCGGGATGTTCGCGATCCAGTTCCTGAAGGCGAACTCTCCGGCGGAGCTGCTCGTGGTCGGGACCCGGCCGGACCGGGCGGCACTGTCCAGGGACTTCGGCGCCACCGACTTCCGTACGAGGGACCAGGAACTCCCCGACGACTTCGACGTCGTCATCGAGACCGCCGGGTCCGCGTCCGCCGCGCGCACCGCCGCCTCCCTACTGAGGCGCGGCGGACGTCTGGTCCTCACGGGGATCCCGGCGCCGGGCGCCGAGGGGCTCGACCCCACCGATCTCGTCGTACGGCAGCTGGAGGTGCACACCGTGTTCGGTGCGCCGCCGGCGGCCTGGGCGCACACCGTGCGGGTCTTCGGGGCCGGGCTGCTCAGCCCGTTGCCGCTGGTCACGCACGAGTTGCCGCTCGCCGAGTTCCCGCAGGCCATCGAGTTGGTGGGGTCCGGCGATCCCAAGGTCGGAAAGGTCCTGCTGAAGCCGTAGTCCCCCGAGCCGTACGCCGGTACGGAGTTACCTGACGGCTCCGTACCGGCGTACCACCAAGGCCCCGCACACCCAAGGTCGCGAACCTCGTTCGAAATATCGAACATACCGGTGCACGCACCGTGCGCCAGGACACGCACCACCTCTCTGTACACGCACCACATCTGCACCCGCACCACATCTGTACGCGCCACCCTCGAACACGAAGGACAGCCAGTGACCGACGCCGCCCCTACGGCAGCCCGTCGACCCGGTGAGCAGGCGCTCGCCGCGCTCGGCCTGGGCGCGCCCGCCCTCTCCCCCGCCGACGCCTCGCCGCACACCTTCCCGGGGGGCGGCCGTTGGCGCACCGAGGTTCCCTCCGTGGAGGGGCCCGAGGCCCTGGCCGTGGTCCTCAAGGAGTCCTCGCGGCTCGACGTACCGATCCACCGGATCAGCCAGGGCAGCGGTGTCTGGATGCTGACCGACGCCGAGATCACCGAGATGGTCGAGGCCACCGGTGAACGAGACATCGAGCTCTGCCTGTTCACCGGGCCGCGCGGCACCTGGGACATCGGCGGTTCGGTGCGCTCGGACTCACGCGGCGGCGGTCTGCGGGCCCGCGGCCACGACGCGGTGGCCGGCTGCGTCGAAGACGCTCTCCGCGCAACGGAGTTGGGCGTCAAGTGCCTCCTCGTCGCCGACGAGGGCGTCTTGTGGACCCTGCACCGGGCGCGTGCGGCGGGGATCATCCCGGCCGACACCACCCTCAAGCTCTCGGCACTGGTGGGGCCGGTCAACCCGGCCTCGTACGCGGTGTACGAGAACCTCGGCGCGGACTCCATCAACGTGCCGAGTGATCTGACGCTCGATCATCTCACCGAGATACGGCGAGTTTCGGCCGCCCCCATGGACATGTACATCGAGGCTCCCGACGACCTCGGAGGCTATGTGCGGATGTACGAGGTCGCCGAGCTGATCCGGCGCGGCGCACCGCTGTACCTCAAGTTCGGCCTGTCCAAAGCCCCCGGAATCTACCCGTACGGGCACCACTTGAGGGACCTGACCCTCAACACCGCCAAGGAACGCGTGCGTCGCGGCAGGCTCGCCCTGGACCTGCTCGCGCGGCACGGAGCGGACGGCGACATGGCGCCGCTCGGATCCCGGCTGCCCGGAACTCTCACGCGCTTCAACACCACCTCATAACGTTCGCACAAACCCCCTTCACACAAGACGACACAGCCGCGCACAATCCCACACACCTCTACTCGGTCATCCCTCGCAACGCTCTCGGAGCATCCCCGTAACGCGAGACCGAGCCGGTCCAAGACATCAAGGATGATGATCATGCGCAACCGCAGAGCCGCTCTCACCGCCATCGCCGGCGCGGCCTCCCTCGCCCTCACCCTGACCGCCTGTGGCCAGAACAGCGACGGCGGCAGCAAGGACTCCTCGGGGAGCACCAAGGGCGCCACGATCGGCATCTCGATGCCGACCAAGTCCTCCGAGCGCTGGATCGGCGACGGAAACAACGTGGTCAAGGACCTTCAGTCGAAGGGCTACAAGACCAAGCTGGCCTTCGGCGAGGACGACCCCGACACCCAGGTCTCGCAGATCGAGAACATGATCACGCAGGGCGTGAAGGCCCTGATCATCGCGGCCATCGACAACAAGTCGATGAACAACGTGCTCCAGCAGGCCGCCGACGCCAAGATCCCGGTGATCTCCTACGACCGACTGATCCTCGGCACCAAGAACGTCGACTACTACGCGTCCTTCGACAACTCGAAGGTCGGCGAGCTCCAGGGCAACTACATCCTGCAGAAGCTCGGTCTCGCGGACGGCTCCAAGAAGGGCCCGTTCAACATCGAGCTCTTCGCCGGCTCGAACGACGACAACAACACGAAGTACTTCTTCGGCGGCGCGATGAAGGTCCTGCAGCCGTACATCGACAAGAAGCAGCTCGTCGTCAAGTCCGGCCAGACCGCACTGAACCAGGTCACCACCCTGCGCTGGGACGGCGGCACCGCCCAGAAGCGCATGGACGACATCCTGACCTCGTCGTACAAGAGCGCCCGGGTCGACGCGGTGCTCTCGCCCTACGACGGCATCTCCATCGGCATCCTCTCCTCGCTGAAGTCGGACGACTACGGCTCCAAGAGCAAGCCGCTGCCGGTCGTCACCGGCCAGGACGCCGAGCTGGCCTCGGTGAAGTCGATCATCGCGGGCGAGCAGACGCAGACCGTCTACAAGGACACCCGCAAGCTGGCGACGGTGGCCTCGGGCATGGTCGACGCGGCCCTCAAGGGCAACAAGCCCGAGCTGAACGACACCAAGACGTACGACAACGGCACCAAGGTCGTCCCCGCCTACCTGCTCCAGCCGGTCAGCGTCGACAAGACCAACTACGAGAAGGAACTGGTCGGCACCGGCTACTACAAGGACAGCGACCTCAAGTAACCGCCACCCTCTAGTGATTGGAAGGCACGACCATGGCGGGACCCGTCCTGGAAATGCGCTCGATCGTCAAGACCTTTCCCGGCGTCAAGGCGCTGTCGGACGTCACTCTGACCGTCCAACAGGGCGAGGTCCATGCCATCTGCGGGGAGAACGGCGCCGGCAAGTCGACCTTGATGAAGGTCCTCTCCGGCGTTCACCCGCACGGGAGTTACGAGGGGGACATCCTCTTCGAGGGCGAGGTCTGCTCGTTCAAGGACATCAGGGCCAGTGAGCACCGCGGCATCGTGATCATCCACCAGGAACTGGCGCTGGTGCCCTACCTCTCCATCGCGGAGAACATCTTCCTCGGCAACGAGCACGCCACCCGCGGGCTCATCAGCTGGACCGAGACGCTGCGGCACGCCTCCGAGCTGGTGCGGCGGGTCGGGCTCGACGAGAACCCGCAGACCCGCGTCGCCGACATCGGCGTGGGCAAGCAGCAGCTCGTGGAGATCGCGAAGGCGCTGTCGAAGCAGGTGAAGCTGCTCATCCTCGATGAGCCGACGGCCGCCCTGAACGACGAGGACAGCGGCAAACTCCTCGATCTCATCCTGGAGTTGAAGAACCAGGGCATCACCTCGATCATCATTTCCCACAAGCTGAACGAGATCGAGCGGGTCGCGGACTCGGTGACCATCCTGCGCGACGGGCGGACCATCGAGACCCTCGACGTGAAGGCCCCGGAGACCAACGAGGACCGGATCATCAGCGGCATGGTCGGCCGCGACCTCGAACACCGCTTCCCGGAGCGGACGCCGCACCACCCGGAGGAGGGCGCCGCGCCCGCCCTGGAGATCCGCGACTGGACCGTGTTCCACCCGATCGACCAGCAGCGCAAGGTGGTCGACGACGTGTCGATCTCCGTGCGGCGCGGCGAGATCGTCGGCATCGCGGGACTCATGGGCGCCGGACGCACCGAACTGGCGATGAACGTCTTCGGACGCACCTACGGCCGCTACGCGGGCGGCACGGTACTCCGGGACGGCAAGGAGATCCGTACCAAGACCGTCTCCGAAGCGGTCGGACACGGCATCGCGTACGTCACCGAGGACCGCAAGCACTACGGCCTCAACCTCATCGACACCATCAACCGCAACATCACGCTCAGTGCCCTGGGCAAGGTGTCGAAGCGCGGGATCGTCGACGAGCACGAGGAGCGGCAGGTCTCCGAGGGCTACCGCAAGTCCATGAACATCAAGGCGCCGACCGTCTTCGAGCCGGTGGGCAAGCTGTCGGGCGGCAACCAGCAGAAGGTCGTCCTCAGCAAGTGGATCTTCGCGGGCCCCGAGGTGCTGATTCTCGACGAGCCGACCCGCGGGATCGACGTGGGCGCCAAGTTCGAGATCTACACGGTCATCGACAAGCTGGCGGCCGAGGGCAAGGCGGTCGTCTTCATCTCCTCCGAGCTCCCGGAGCTGCTCGGAATGTGCGACCGCATCTACACGATGGCCGCAGGACGGCTGACGGGTGAGTTCTCGCGGGCGGAGGCCTCGCAGGAAACGCTGATGCGCCAGATGACGAAGGACAAAGAGGTAACCCGATGAGCACGGATGTGACCGCCAAGACGCCGGCCCCGGCGCCGCCCGGCAAGAGCGGATCGGCCACGGGCGAGAGCCTGCTTCAGCTGATGCTGGACGGCATGCGCCGCAACATGCGGCAGTACGGCATGCTGTTCGCCCTCGGTCTGATCGTGGTGCTGTTCGCCGTGTGGACCAACGGCGACCTGCTGCTGCCGCGCAACGTCTCCAACCTGGTGCTGCAGAACAGCTACATCCTGATCCTCGCGATCGGCATGATGCTCGTCATCATCGCGGGCCACATCGACCTGTCGGTCGGCTCGTTGACGGCGTTCGTGGGCGCGGTGGGAGCCGTGCTGATGGTCAACCACAACATCTCCTGGCCCATCGCCCTGGTGCTGTGTCTGGCCATGGGCGCCGCCGCGGGCGCCGCGCAAGGGTTCCTCATCGCGTATCTCGGCATACCGTCGTTCATCGTGACCCTGGCGGGCATGCTGACCTTCCGCGGTCTGACCGAGATCTTCCTCAAGGGCCAGACGATCGGCCCGTTCCCCGAGGGTCTGCAGAAGGTCGCCAACAGCTTCCTGCCCGAGGTCGGCCCCAACACGAACTACCACAACCTGACCCTGCTCCTGGGCATCGGGCTGATGGCGTTCGTGGTGGTCAAGGAGACCCGCGACCGCAAGCGTCAGACGGAGTTCTCCCTCGACGTACTCCCGCGCAACCTCTTCCTCCTCAAGCTCGTCGCGCTGATCGCCGCCGTCGCCACCGTCACCATGCTGCTCGCCAGCTACAAGGGCGCCCCGGTGGTCCTGCTGATCCTCGGCGTCCTGGTCGCCGGCTTCGGCTACCTGATGCGCAACGCGGTCATCGGCCGGCACATCTACGCGATCGGCGGCAACCTCCCGGCGGCCAAGCTGTCGGGTGTGAAGGACAAGAAGGTCACCTTCCTGGTCTTCCTGAACATGGGCATGCTCGCGGCCCTGGCGGGTCTGGTCTTCGCCGCCCGCTTCAACGCGGCCTCGCCCAAGGCCGGTCTGAACTTCGAACTGGAGGCGATCGCGGCCTCGTTCATCGGCGGTGCGTCGATGAGCGGCGGCGTGGGCACGGTCCTCGGCGCGATCATCGGTGGTCTCGTCCTGGGCGTGCTGAACAACGGTATGAACCTCGTCGGCATCGGCTCCGACTGGCAGCAGGTCATCAAGGGTCTGGTACTGCTGGCCGCGGTCGGCTTCGACGTGTGGAACAAGCGCAAGGTCGGTTCGTAAGTCTCGTCAAGGCCCCCACCACGGTGGGGGCCTTCCTCTTCCACTGCAGGAGCCGCACATGGAAACGAGCAGACGTACGGTCATCGCCGCGGCCGCGGCCGCGGGACTCGCCGCCGGCACGGTCGGCACCGCCCACGCCAGCACAGGAGGCAGGAAGCCGGTGAAGGAGCTCTTCGGCAAGCTCGCCGACGGCACCAAGGTCTACCGCTGGTCGCTGGAGAACGGCGGCACGCGCCTGAAGGTCATCTCCTACGGCGGCATCGTCCAGTCCCTGGAGATCCCCGACCGGCACGGCCGCTACGCCAACGTCTCCCTCGGCTACGACAACCTCGCCTCGTACGTCGCGGGGACGACGTTCTTCGGGGCGACGATCGGCCGCTACGGCAACCGCATCGCCAAGGGCCGGTTCACCCTGGACGGCAAGGCCTACCAGCTCTCCGTCAACGACGGCGTGAACAGCCTGCACGGCGGCGCCAAGGGCTTCAACACCAAGGTGTGGGACATCGAGGGCTTCACCTCGGGCTCCGACGTCGGCCTGCACCTGCACTACACCAGCGTCGACGGCGAGATGGGCTACCCGGGCACGCTGAAGGTACAGGTGACGTACACCCTCACCAGGCACGGCGACTGGCGCATCGACTACCGGGCCACCACCGACAAGGCCACGGTCGTCAACCTCACCAACCACACGTACTACAACCTCGCCGGTGAGGGCAGCGGCGGCATCTACGACCACGAGCTGCACCTGGCCGCGGGCCGCTACACGCCCACCGACTCGGGACTGATCCCCACCGGTGAGCTGGCCAAGGTCGCGGGCACCCCCTTCGACTTCCGCAAGGCCAAGCCGATCGGCCGGGACATCCGTGTCGGCCACCCGCAACTGGTCACCGCCAAGGGCTTCGACCACAACTGGGTCCTCGACAAGGGCGTCACCGCCAAGCCCGAGCACATCGCGACCCTGCGCGACCCGAAGTCCGGCCGCACCCTGAAGATCGCGACGGACCAGCCGGGCGTGCAGTTCTACTCGGGCAACTTCCTGGACGGCACCCTGGTCGGCCCCTCCGGTCACACCTACCGGCAGGGCGACGGCATGTGCCTGGAGACCCAGCACTTCCCGGACTCGCCGAACCACCCGTCGTTCCCCTCGACGGTGCTGCGACCTGGGCAGACGTACCGCACGACGACGGTCCACTCGTTCAGCGCGTGACGTCCGCCTGACGTCCGCCTGACGTCCGTGTGACATCGGGGCCCCGGTGGGTGACGCCACCGGGGCCCTTTCGGTTGCCTGGAAAAGTCAACCCTTACTCGATCCCCACGAGTTGAACGGCGCCCCCTCCGCCTCCGTATGAAAGGGCGGCCCGTGCTCCCCCGCACGGGCCACCCAGAGACCGGAGGTTCCATGGCCGACAACGTCGCCTCGCTGTTCCGCGGCACTGCGGCGCACAGCCCCTCGATGGCTGCGCTGGCCCGCGAGAGCGATGGAGTCGGCCCGATCGACTTCTGCATCCCGTGCAACCCGTACTTCCCCACCCCCGGTATGTTCGACGAACTGGCCGGGCGGTTGCGCGAGATCATCACGTACTACCCGAGCAGCGCCGACACGATCACGGCCGAGCTGTGCGCGCTGCTCCAACTCCCGCCGAGCTGCGTCGCGATGGGCAACGGTTCCACGGAACTGATCACCTGGATCGACCACCTGCTCGTGCGCGAGTCCCTCGCCATCCCCGTCCCCACCTTCGGCCGCTGGACCGACCAGCCCATGGAGACCGGCAAGCGGGTCGACATGTTCCCGCTCATGGAGTCCAACGGCTTCGCTCTGGACCCGGCCCAGTACATCGAGTTCATCCGCGCCCGCGGCACCCGTGTCGCCGTCATCTGCAACCCGAACAACCCCGACGGCGGCTTCCTCAGCCGCCGTGCGGTCGTCAACTTCATGGATCAGCTCCAGGACCTGGACCTGATCGTCATCGACGAGTCGTTCCTGGAGTTCGCCGACGCCGAGAACGACCCGAGCGTCGTGGAAGAGGCCGTCCTGCGGCCCAACGTCATCGTCCTGCGCAGCCTCGGCAAGAACTTCGGCCTGCACGGCATCCGCTTCGGCTATCTCGTGGCCAACCCCGCGCTCGCGGGCAAGATCCGCTCCATGCTGCCCAAGTGGAACCTCAACTCCTTCGCGGAGACCGTGGTGTTCATGCTCAAGGAGCACGGCGCCGAGTACATGGAGAGCCTGCACCTGGTGCGCCGCGACCGTCTCGACATGGCCCGCCAGCTGTCGGCGCTCCCCGGCCTGACGGTCTACCCCTCGCAGGGCAACTTCCTCTTCGTACGGCTTCCCGTGGGCGCCGAGGGCACCGTCGTGCGCGACCGACTGCTGAGCGAGCACCGGATCCTGGTCCGTGAGTGCGGCAACAAGATCGGCTCGTCCAGTCGCTTCCTGAGACTCGTAGTGCGCCCCGAGACGGACGTGCGTCGCCTGGTGTCCGGCATGGAACAGGTGCTCTACGGGTCCAGGAGGGGAGCCGCCGTACCCGAGCTGGGCACAGGGACCAGCTACAGCTCGGGTACGGCGGCGGTGGACCGTCTGATCAGCGAGACGAACGGGGTCGGCATGCCACTGGCCGCGCAGGCCGCCGCGATGCCGAGCCTGCCGCCCGCCCAGACCTGGCCGGGCCCAGCCCCGGCGCAGGCCCCCACCGGAATGCCGGGTCTGGTCCCCGCCCCTGCTCCGGCCGCCGCGATGATGCCGCCGCAGCAGCAGCCCATGCCCGCGGTCGCCCAGATGCCCAACGTCGCGCAGATGCCCGGGGTGGCCCAGATGCAGCCCGCCCCGCAGATGCAACCGGCCGCCCAGATGATGCCGCAGGCGCCGCAGATGTCCGCGGTCGCCCAGATGGCGCAGATGGCCCAGGCCGCACAGGCTCAGGCACAACGACAGCAGGCGCCGATCCCCGCCGTCGCCCAGGCCCCGTCACCGGCGGCCCAGGCGCAGGCACGGTCGATGCAGCCGCCGCCGCAGGTACCTGCGATGCCCGCCATGGCCCCCGCCCCGGCCGCCGGGCTGGGCCAGACCGGCATGCCGGGCCTGCGCAACCGGGGCCTGACCGCCGCCCAGGTACGGGGCCGCACCGAGCCGGAACCGGCACCCGCGCCCCAGCCCACGGGCTGGCCGGCGGCGGGCGCGATGTACAACCAGGTCGGCTGAGCGCTCCGCTGAAAGTGCGGTACGCCACCTGCGAGTCCGTCGTGGCTGGTCGCGCAGTTCCCCGCGCCCCTTCAGGGCGCTGCCGAACCGCGGCGGACTTCGCCGGGCCCGCTCAGGCCCTGTCCGAGGACCTGTCCGTCACGGCGTGCGCGGGGTTC
This sequence comes from Streptomyces sp. RLB3-17, assembly GCF_007113425.2. Classification (NCBI taxonomy): domain Bacteria; kingdom Bacillati; phylum Actinomycetota; class Actinomycetes; order Kitasatosporales; family Streptomycetaceae; genus Streptomyces; species Streptomyces sp. RLB3-17. The sequence goes on from NZ_CP041610.2 coordinate 3,957,549, forward strand.
AGCCCAAGTAGAAGTCCCTGCGCGCGGCCACGAACGCCTCGATCGTCCGGGCCGGCACGCCCGTGACGCGTTCGACGTCGTCGGACGTGCGGTCGTAGCGGTTTTCCCGGTGCAGTCGGGCCATCGTGGCGATGTGCTGTTCGGTGTGCGGCGGCAGGCCCGCCTTGGACAGCACCTCGGTCCGCCACCGGTCCAGCGGCACGTCGACATAGGACACCGGACGCCCCAGCGCCCGTGAGAACTCCTCGGCCATCTCGTTCATGTCGACCGTGCGTGGCCCGGTCAGCTCGTAGACGTGCCCGATGTGCGGGGCCGGGTCGCGGAGCACGGTGGCGACGACGCGGGCGACGTCGTCCACGGCGATCGGCGAGGTGCGTCCGGTGCCGAACGGCAGCGCGATCGTGCCGTTGTCCCGGATCGATCGCGCCGCCAGTGTGGTGAACAGCGGATTGTCCAGGAACGCCGTCGGCCGGACGTGCACCACCGGCAGGCCCGACCAGTCGAACACCTGCTCAGACAGCCAGTGCAGCCGCTGCTGGTCCGACTCCTCGGTGCTGGTGGCGGTCATCTGCGACACCGTCATCTGGGACATGTCGACCAGGCCGTCCAGCTCCCCGTGCTCGCGCGCCACGCTGGCCACCACGGTCGCCGCGAGCAGCTGGTCCGGCGACACGGGCATCGCGAAGTACATCCGCCCGACACCCTCCAGCGCGGCGGCGACGGTCTCGGGCCGGGTCAGATCGCCGATGACGACCTCCGCGCCGAGCACACGCAACTCGGCCGCACGCGCGTCGTCGCGGCGGACCATCACCCGCGTGGGCACGTCCTGCGCGCGCAGCTGGTCGAGGACCGTGCGGCCCACGTCACCGGCGTTGGAGATGAGAACAAGATTGCTGGCAACCAACGGTCGATCTCCTTGTGAGTCGTTGACGGCGCCCATGAGATCACCTGTCCCGTCACACCACCGGAACCAAAACGCAATGGCGGCGGCCCTGTGGCCACCGCCCCTCCCGGCCTACGATCAACGCTCTTCGTCCAGGAGGGGTGGGTGCCGTGCGTCGTAGAGCCCGGATCATGATGACGATGGCGGCCGCGCTGGGCCTCACGGTGGGCGTGAGCGGCTGCGGCACGGACTCCGGGTCGGGGGCGAAGACCACGACCCTCACCGTCGTCGCCACGAACTACGGCGACAGTGTCCACAAGAACTCCATCGGCTTCTGGGACCGCGTCGGCCTCGCCTTCCAGGCCGCCCATCCCGACATCCGGGTGGAGACGAAGGTCTACCCGGCCGACGAGGTCGACGCGAAGGTCGCCGCACTCGTCAAGCAGGGCAGGGCGCCGGACGTCGTGCAGACCGACAGCTACGCCGAGTACGCGGCCAAGGGCATGCTCTACCGCGCGGACGAGCTGCTGTCGATCTCCGCCCAGGGCAGCTTCGTACCGAGCCTCGCGCAGGCCGGGCAGGTGCGCCGCGTCCAGTACGGCCTGCCGTTCACGGCGAGCACCCGCCTCCTCTACTACAACAAGGACCTCTTCTCCCGGGCGGGCCTGAAGCCCCCCACCACCTGGCAGCAACTCCTCGTGGACGCCCGCGTGTTGAAGGCCATGGGCGTGACGTACCCGATCGCGCTGCCCCTCGGCCCGGAGGAGGCGGAGGCGGAGACCCTGACCTGGCTGCTGGCCGGGGGCGGCGGCTACACCGACAACAGCGGCAGCTACGCCCTCACCTCGAAGGAGAACGTCTCCACGCTGAAGTGGCTGCGCTCCTCCCTCGTCGCCGAAGGTCTCACGGGCCCGACCCTCCCCGGCAAGCTCAACCGCGGCGCCGCCCTCCAGGCCTTCATGGACGGCAAGGCGGCCATGGTCAACGCCCCGCTCTCGCTGATGCGCCAGATCGAGGACTCGACCCTGAGCGTCCCCTACGGCACCGTCGCGCTCCCGAGCCGTACCGGCCGGACCGTGCCGACCATGGGCACGGCCGACTGGACGATCGCCTTCCGCTCGGCCGGCCACCGCGAGGCGACGGGCAAGTTCCTCGACTTCCTCTACGGCGACAAGTACGTCACCCAGCAGGCCGCCGAGTACCAGCTCCTGCCCGTCACCACCGCGGCGAGCGCCGCCATGCGCCAGGACAAGCAGTACAGCAAGCTCTGGAACGGCCTGGACGCCCTGGGCAACATGGAGCTCTACCCCCTCTCCGAGACCAACTGGTCCCAGGTGGTGGCCTCGATCAGGGCAGAGATCGGCAGGTCGGTGGCTCCGGGCGGGGATCCGGAGGCGGTGCTGTCGTCGATCGGGAAGGCGACCCGCTCGACCTCCTGACCAGGGACAGCCACCCCGGCAGGTCGACCTCGGCGCGGACGGTCTTGCCGGGCGGCTCCCGGTCCAGCACCTCCCACCGGTCGGCGAGTGCCTCGACGAGTACGAGGCCCCGACCGCCTTCGTCGAGGGGACGGGCGGCCGGTACGTCACCGGGTCCCGGCGGACGCGGCCCACTGCGCGTGTCGGTGACCTCGACGCGGACGCTGCCCGTGACGAGCGACAGCCGCAGCTCGAAGTCCCGGCCGGGTACACGCCCGTGCGTGACCGCGTTGGCGGCCAGCTCGGCGACGATCACGGCGACGGTGTCGGAGGCGTCCGTGCCGTGCGGGATGCCCCAGGTGTGCAGCTGGTGCAGGACGAGGTGACGTGCGAGGCGGGCGCCGCGCGGGGTGGCGCTGAGTCGCTGCGTGAACACACGTACGGTAACCGGGTGTTGGGGGGTGGGTGGTGCGGTCATGGGCCCAATCTGGCGGTGATCACGGCCACTTCACCAGGTCGGCGCCGCGTACGCTGCGGGAGCGTACGCGGTGACGGACTGGACAGTACCGGTCACTGGGCGTGACCATGGGGTGCGGGAGGTGACCCATGGTGGTCGATGGTGCGGTGGGGACGGGTGGAGAGCCCGAGTCGTCGGACAGTCTGCGGACGTTCGGGGCGGTCGTACAGGCCCTGCGGGAGCATGCGGGGCTGAGCCGGGAGGAGTTCGGGGAACGGGTGCGGTTCTCCAAACACACGGTGGCGTCGGTGGAGCTGGGACGGAGGATGCCGGATCCGACGTTCGTCGAGCGGGCGGAGGAGGTGCTGGGCAACACCGGGGCGTTACGGAAGGCGGCGGGGCATCTGGCGAGGCAGCCGGGGTTGGCAGCGTGGTTCAGGCAGTGGGCGAGGTTGGAGACGACCGCGATCACTCTCTACACCTATGAGTGCCGGTTGATTCCCGGTCTGTTGCAGACAGAGGCGTATGCGCGGCAGTTGTTCACCGATCGGTTGCCGTCCCTGGACGACGAGCAGATCGAGGCCCAGTGGACAGCAAGGGCCGAGCGTCAAAGACTGTTGCGAGAGCGGCCGAACACCGCATTCAGCTTCATCCTCGAAGAGCACTTGTTCCTGCGGCGTACAGGCGGAGTCGAGGTCACGCGCGAGCTCATCGACCATGTACTGGAGGTCTCCGCACTGCGAAACGTCGAGGTCCAGATCATGCCGTTGGTGCTGGAGTCGCATGCCGGAATGGCGGGCCCCCTCCAGCAGTTGGAGACCCCCGACAACAAGTGGTACGCCTACAACGAAGCCCAGCGCGGCGGCCTGTTCTTCTCCGACCCAAAAGAGATCAGCGTCCTCCAGCGGCGGTATGCCAGGATGCGTTCGCAGGCTCTCACCCTTCAGGACTCCGTGAGCCTGTTGGAGCGGATGCGAGGAGCGCTATGAGCACGTCCGAACTGGCCTGGTTCAAAAGCAGCTACAGCAGCAGCGGCGACGGCGACTGCGTCGAGGTCGCCACCTGCCCCCGTACCATCCACGTCCGCGACTCCAAGAACACGGACGGCCCCCACCTCGCCCTCTCCCCCACCACCTGGGCCGACTTCCTCAACTACGCCTCGACCACCCCCCGCTGAACCGACGGAGTCACAACGTGTCACTGGGAGGGGCAGGCTACCCATGCCGGACCCGCCCATACTCGAGTCCATGAACAGCAAGGACCAGCTCGGTCGATTCCTCCGTACGCGTCGCGCGCAGCTGCGACCCGCCGACGTCGGGCTCTCGACGTTCGGGGAGCGCCGACGCGTGCCCGGGCTGCGGCGCGACGAGCTGGCCCAGCTGGCGGGGGTGAGCCAGTCGTACTACACGCGGCTGGAGCAGGGGCTGTCCCTCAACGCCTCCGTGGAGGTACTGGACGCGATCGCCCGGGCGCTCCGCCTGGACGAGACCGAACACCGCCACCTGCACGACCTCGCCGGGGTGGTGCGCAAGAGCGGCAGGAGTCGGCCCCGCCGCCCGGCACCCGAGCGCGTCTCGGAGGCGACGAGGCAGCTGATCGCCGCCTTCGGGGACACCCCGGTGATCGTGCTCGGCCGCCGGAGCGACGTCCTGGCATGGAACCGCACCGGGCACGCGCTGTTCGCCGGGCATCTCGATCCGGACAGTCCCGAGCAGCCGGCCCGGCGGCCCAACACCGCGCGGCTGGTCTTCCTGGATCCGCACACGCGTGATCTGTACGAGGACTGGCAGCGCAAGGCCCGGGACGCGGTGGGCAAGCTGCGGCTCGCGGTCGGCGAGCACCCCGACGATCCGGAGCTGGCCGAGCTGATCGGTCAACTGACGATGAAGAGCCGCGAGTTCACTTCTCTGTGGTCCGAACACCGCGTTCGTGCGTGGGACATCGCGACACACCGGATGCGGCATCCGCTGGTCGGCCCGATGGACGTCGTCCAGCAGGCGATGCCGGTCCCGAACGAGCCCGGGCAGCGCATCGTCGCGGTCACCGCGGCGGCGGGTTCCTCCTCACAGGCCGCGCTGACCCTGCTCGCCCAGGTCACCGCCCCGCGCACGCGGACCGCCGTCGACACGGATTCCGTTTCCGTCCAGTAGCCGGGGTGACCCTCACCCCTCTCTTCGGCATGCCCACGCATGCCTACTCAAACCTGCCCAAGTCCAACCAGAAGGAGACACCATGTCCACCACCACGCTCTACACCACCGAGGCCCTCTCGACCGGCGACGGCCGCAACGGGGAGGTCCGTAGCCTCGACGGAGTCCTCGACGAGGTCCTCGCCGTGCCGAGGGAGATGGGCGGCCCGGGTGGCGACAGGACCAACCCCGAGCAGCTCTTCGCCGCGGGCTACGCGGCCTGCTTCCACAACGGACTGCGGCTGATCGCGGCCCAGCAGGACGTGAAGGTGCCCGGTTCCACCGTCACGTCGACCGTGAGCCTGCTCAGCAAGGAGGACGGGGGCTTCACCCTGGCCGTGAAGCTTTCGGTCCACCTGCCCGGCGTGGAGCAGGCGACCGCAGACCGGCTCGTACAGACCACGCACCAGGTCTGCCCCTACTCCAACGCCACCCGGGGGAACATCGACGTGACCCTCGAAGCGACCGTCTGAGCCAACCCGACCCGGACCCGGTTCACCTGTCCTACAAGGAACTTGACGGCTCATCACTTTGCCGTACTGACAGCTGACCAACAGCATCCGTTCCTAATCTGCCGTGTTCATGACAGACACTTCAGGAGCAGCCCACCCGATCGGGCGCCGAACGGTGCTGATCGCCACCGGCGCCACGGCCGCCACCCTGGCCGTGGGCGCCGCCGCACCGGAAGCCCCCACAACCGACACGACGAACGCGGTGCACTCGGCCCCCGTCGCCGCGGCGGCCGTCTGCACCCTCACCAAGGAGATGACCGAAGGCCCCTACTACCTGGACGGCGCCCTGGTCCGCGCCGACATCACCGAGAGCAAGCCGGGCGTCCCGCTCAAGCTCGCGCTCACCGTCGTCGACGACGGCACCTGCGCCCCGCTCTCCGGCGCCCTCGTGGAGATCTGGCACTGCGACGCGCTGGGCGAGTACTCCGGCTTCGTCGGCAACAACGGCCACAGCGAACCGGACGACGGTTCGTTCCTGCGGGGCGGCGTCCTCACCAACGCCGGCGGCGTCGCGAACCTCACCACGATCTACCCCGGCTGGTACCGGGGCCGCTGCATCCACATCCACCTCAAGGTGCACACGGGAGTCACGCTCACCTCGGACGGCAGCTTCACCGGCGGCCGGGAACTCCACACCGGCCAGCTCTTCTTCGACGAGACGATCACCACGGCGGTGGCCAGGATCTCCCCGTACTCCACGAACACGGTCACCCGCACCACCCTCGCCCAGGACTCGATCTACGACGACGGAGGCGCCGCGTCCGGCCTCCTCACCCTGACGGCCCTGGGCAGCACGGCCGCGTCGGGCTACACGGGCACGCTGACGGTCGGCGTCGAAACGAGCTGACGTCCGACCCACGGATCCCCACAACGGGCCCCGCCGGAGACCGGCGGGGCCCTCGCCTCGATAACACCACGATCATCTCAATTGATCTGTGGATCTATGGACGCACATTCCCCTGAATGACCGAATGCCTTACGCCCTATGGTGCTCGTTATTCAGCCGTGACGACAAAAGATATGCACGCAAACGACTGGCTCGATACCGCCGACGGGAGGGCACGCCTGGAGCACTGCGCGGACCTGCTCGAGGAGTTCCTCAAGGCCATGACCCGCATGGAAAGCGAATACCTGCGGGCCACGTGGGACGGACACACCGCAGATGGATCCCGCTGAGCCAGGGCGCAAAGGAGCCGCAGACAGATGGACTGGACTCAGGACGATCCCACCCTCCGCGACATTCAGCTCGATCCGCGAGCCACCGCCTACGATCCGCTGAACCCCCCGTTCACCGGCGCCGATCCGCTCGGGACGCAACACTTCTGGCACGTCCCCGAGCCCGCGATCGAGCCGGACGCGTGGGATCCGGACGAAGAGCTGGCGCAGATGCTGTACACGACGTCGAGCGTGACGCCCGCCGCTCCGGCCCCGCCGCACAGCCACGCCCTGCCGCGCCGCCCGGTCAACCGGCGCAGGCCCCGGCCGGGATTCCAGGCCATTGCAGCTAAACACAGGATCATCACGGTTGTTTTCCTGGTCGTAATGATCATTGTATCCGCGGTGATGATGCTGGGATGGTCCGTCTCTTATTCATACAACCAACTGCGTGGTATTTCACTACTGGTCGTTTCGGCAAAGTTGGCCCGATGGTGGCCGCTCATGGTGTACGGACCGTGGCTCGTGGCGGGTCTGTCCATTCTTCGGGCGTCCGTTCAGCACCGGAGCGCCAGACGGTCCTGGTCCGTGATGCTGATCGCCTCCGCCACGGCGGTCGCCCTCTGCGTCGGCCAGTCCCCGCGCTCCCTGCTGGCGATGGTCGTCGTCGGAATCCCACCCATCACCGCCCTGATCTGCTTCCGGGAACTCGTCGGCCAGATCTCGCCCCACCACGGACCTCGTCACGCCTGCCAGACCCTGAGGCGGCCCAAGCAGCCAAGACCTTGATCGTCACGGCCGTCCCCGCCGGAACAACGCTCAGCGCGGAGGTTCGGGGAAGACCACCCGTAGTCGTTGAACTCTTCTGTCCCGCCGGAACATGAGCCAGGCGAGGGTCGGCGGGCAGGGGCTGACGGCGCCGACGGGATTGATGACGTCCATCTCCCAGATGGTGATGTCCCGGCTGGCCACCACGTGGCGCAGGTGCTGGCGCACCCCGGATTCCCGGTTCTGCCGCATGGCCGGGAAGGGGTGGGTGCGTTCTCCTGTTCGGCTGAGCGCACCGACCAGCTCGGTCTCGGCCGGCCACAGCTCGGCTATCTCCCGAGGCAGGTTGCCACGCGCGGCACCCTCCAGGGTCTCCAGGGCCTCCTGCCTGCTGCCCTCCGTGAGAACGGAAGCGTCGTCGTGCGCCTGGGCGGCGGTCGACAACAGCACCTGGGCCAGCTTCGCCCTGGCCTGGTTGAGCCGGCTGCGCACCGTGCCCACCGGTATCTCACAGGCGGCGGCGATGTCCTGGTACGAGGTGATGCCGCTGAAGTGCCGCAGCATCAGCACCAGCCGCAACTGCTCGGGCAGTTCCTCCACCGCGTCCCAGATCCAGTCCCGCATCGCGTGCTGCTCGACGACCCGCTCCGGGTGCGACGGCTCGTGATCACACGGGTGCAGGTGGTCGAGGCCGTCCAGTCCTGGCGTCTCCCGGGCGACACGCAGCCGCATGCGGGCGGCGTTGCGCACGACCGCCCGCAGCCAGGCTCCCACGGCCGCGGGATCCCGTACGTCCCCGATGCGTCGCAGCGCGGTCAGTGCGGCGTCCTGCACCACGTCCTCCGCGTCGGGGCCGTAGCCGAGCAGGCTCATCGCCACCGCGCGCATCGGCGCCTGATGGCGAGCCAGCAGCAGCCCGAGGGCTCCGGTCTCGCGGGCTTGCGCCCGGCGGGTGAGTTCCTCGTCCGTGGGTGAGGTGAGGGGCATCATGTCCGAACGCCTCCGTCGCGATGGCGATGCGCGCAGGATAGACCTCGCACTTGGGGTCGTGAGAGCCCTGGCCCTTCAGGGCCGCTGGACGGGCTCCGGCAGCCAGCTTCCGTGGAACCCCGCCGGGACGGGGTGGGGCAGTTCCACCACTGTCTGGACGGTCATCTCCGCGGCGTCGAGGACGAGCAGTTCCCCGGCCTCGCCGTCGTCGTTCGAGACGAGCGACAGGAGCCACCCCTCGTCCTCGCCGGTGGTGTCCGCCGCCGGTACGAAGACCGCCTCGCCCGCGTAGCGGCTGCCGGGCGTCTCGTAGGCGTGACTGGTGTGGCGCGTGAGGTCGTGCTTGGCGATGCCGGCACCGGAGACGGTGTAGAGGTAGCGGTTCGCGCGCCCGGTGAGGGTCTCGTTGTGCGTGGGGAACTCGACGTCACGATCGTCCAGTGGGGACTCGGAGGCGCGGCCGGTGGCCGGGTCCAGGGTCCAGCGGTGCAGGACGGAGGAGGCCTGGGAGTGGCCCGGCTCCCTCACCCCGACCAGACCGCTCGCCCCCGTGGAGCCGCCGATGTCCGACCAGGTGTGCTGGAAGCCGGCGCGGTCGTAGCGCACCGCGTCCAGCACGATGCGCCCCCGCCCATCTTCGTAGGCGTTGCCCACATGGAAGACGTAGCAGGGATCGACGTCGTACCACCGCACGTCGGTGCTGCCGGGCGTACGGGACATGACGCCGAGCCGCGCGCCGTACTCCTCGTCCCACCGGTAGGGCATGCCGCCGCCGGAACCGGCCAGGGTGGGATCGAAGACGACCGGCAGGTCCATCCACACGATGTGGTGCTCGGTGATGGCGAAGTCGTGCATCATCGTCGGGCCAGGTACCTCGACCGGCCGGCTGTCGAGCAGCCGTCCGTCCGCGGTGACCCGGTGATAGGTGAGGTACGGCGGGGCGAACCCGGCCCCGAACAGGTGAAGTTCACCCGTGACCGGGTCCTCCTTGGGGTGGGCCGTCATCGCGGTGGTCAGCCGCCCGCCGAAGTCGTACGGTCCGACGGTCTCCAGCTCGGGGGTGACCCAGTGGGGAAGACCGACCTCGCACAGGGCCAGGACGGTGTCGGCGTGCCGGATCACGTGTGTGTTGGCGGGCGTCGCGGCCAGGTCGACGGTGGAGTCCGCGCGGATGAACGGGTGCCCGTCCAGCTGCCGGGTGCGGATCCACCGGTTGCGGTACCACTCGGCGCGTCCGCCCCGCAGCCGGATGCCGTGGAGCATGCCCGGACCGGTGAACCAGTGCCCGTTGTCCTGGCCGGGCAGCGGGTTGGGGCCGTTGCGCAGATAGCGGCCGTCCAGGTCGGGCGGCAGGGAGCCCCGCACGGTGAGGTCGGCCGCGCCGTGCTCCTGGGGGACCGGGGCGAAGCGGCCCCGGAGATACAAGGGAAGAGCTGTCTCGTTCGTCACGCGGTCGCCCCCGCGGCGGCCTTCTTGATGAGCGCGGCGACCTCGCCGGGCTTGGACACGTAGACGGCGTGGCTGCCGCCGGTCTCGCTCACCGTCGCGCCCGCCCGCTCGGCCATGGCGCGCTGGGCCGGGGGCGGGATCATGCGGTCGTCGGTGGCGACCAGGTAGAAGCTCGGCTTGGTGCGCCAGGCGGGGAGGGTGACGGTCCCGCCCAACGCGTCCAGGCCCCACGGCACTTGGGAGTCGGCCAGGAACCGGGCCTCGTCGGCGGGCAGGTCACCGGCGAAGGACGCGGCGAACTTCTCCCGGTCGAGGAAGAGGAACCCGTCGTTCGGGGGCAGGATCGGCGGGACGGGAGCTCCGGGCGGCGGGTCGGCGATGAGGGTGTTCACGGACTCGCCCTTGTCGGGTGCGAACGCCGCGACGTACACGAGTGCGGACACGTTCTCGTGGTTGCCCGCCTGGGAGATCACCGCGCCGCCGTAGGAGTGTCCGACCAGTACGGTCGGGCCGTCCTGGGCGTCGAGTACCCGCTGGGTCGTGGCGACGTCGCCTTCGAGCGAGAGCGTGGGGTTCTGGACGACGCTGACGGTGCAGCCGTCCGCGCGCAGCAGCTCATGGACCCCCCTCCAGCCCGATCCGTCGACGAATCCGCCGTGGACGAGAACGACGTTCTTTGCTTCCGGGGTGGTGGTCACGATGTGTTTGCTCCTTCTCGTACGCAGGGGACGGTCTATCGGGGTACGGCCGTGACCGGCGCCTGGGCGGCCAGCAGGCGCGCCTGGGCCCGGGCGGGGTAGACCTTCGTGAAGACGGCGGGGCCGACGAGACCGGCGACATGGGCGGCGATGCCCACCCAGGCCGGGGCGTCCACCGCGCCGCAGACGGCCAGGCTGACGCCGATGAAGGTGAAGCCGGCGCCCCAGGCACTGGTGATGTGGTTGTTGACCCGGACGAACTCCGGCATGTCCCAGTACTCGGGGGGAGTCTGGCGCTTGGCGATGCCCAGCGTGAAGGGGCGCCGGATCGCCAGGGTCCCCCAGGCGGTGGCGGCCAGCCAGCCGAAGGAGACGACGTCCGTGTGGTCCGCCAGCGCCGAGCCCGGGTCGGCGACGGCCACGGCGCCGACCACGACGAAGTACACGACGGTGCTGATCTCCAGGATCAGCGCGTCGAGGCCGACCCCGCGAAAGCGGTCCTGCAGCAGGAGCAGGAGCCCCGACACAAGGCCCGCGATCGCGCCCCAGCGCCAGTCGAAGGACGAGACGACGCCGGCGACGATCCAGGGGATGAATCCGCGCAGATAGCCCATGAAAGTTCCTCGGTGAAATGGAATGGACGGCTACGGAGATGTGCTGTTCCGAAGCCACCCAGTGACCCGACACCGACCAGATGCACGGCAAGCGCAAAAGTTCGAACCCAAGAACGTGACGCCCGTCACACCTCATGTCACACGCGACGTACGCACATGGAAGGCCCCGCCATGACACTCGCCACCGAAGACCGCCTGGCCATCGCCGAGTTGGTTTCCCTGCACGGCCATCTCTTCGACGACGGACGCCTCGACGAACTGACGGAACTGTTCACCGAGGACGTCGTCTACGACGTGTCCGCCTTCGGACAGGGCGAGTTGGCCGGGATCGCGGCGATCCGGGACGCGACCCTCGTCCTCGGCGCCGCGAACCCCGTCGCCCATCACGTCACCAACATCGTCATCACCGACGACCTCGGGGACGGCCGCGCGCGGGTGCGGTCCAAAGGACTGGGGGTCATGGCGGACGGCCGGTGCGGATCGGTGTCGTACGAGGACGTCGTGGTGCGACGTGATGGGGTGTGGCGCATCGCGCGGCGGAGGGTGGAGGCACGGCGGGTGCCGTTGAACGGGGTGACGCGCGCGTAGCGCCAGTGAACGGAGTGACGCGCGCGTAGCACTGGCGCGCGCTCAGCCCAACTCGCCGCGCTCCACGCAGAATTCGTTGCCCTCGGGGTCGGTGAGGGTGACCCAGCCGCCGCCGTCCGGGCGGGTGTGGTCGGCGATCTGGCGGGCGCCGAGGGAGAGGGCGCGGGCGACCTCCTGGGCGCGGGTGCGGCCCTGCGGCTGGAGGTCGAAGTGGATGCGGTTCTTGGCCGACTTGCCCTCGGGGACGCGCACGAAAAGCAGTGTCGGGCCGCCGGACGGGTCTCGCAGCAACGCCTCCGGGTCGCCCGGCTTGTCGTCGTCGTCCAGCGGGCGGCCGAGCAACTCGCTCCAGAACAGGCCGAGATCGTACGGATCGCCGGTGCAGTCGAAGGTGAGGGTGCGGATGGTCGGGTTCAGCCCCGCCGACTCGCCCATGGCTTCAGGCTCCCTTCTCGCCGTCGACCAGTTCCCGGACGATGTCCAGGTGGCCGTTGTGCCGGGCGGTCTCCTCGATCAGATGGAGCACGATCCAGCGGAGGTCCATGTACCGGCCGTCGCGGAAGGGACGCTTGGCCTTGGTGTCCAGGTCGTGCTCGGCGACCAGGAGACGGTAGCGGGCGCTCTGCTCCTCGTACTCGTCGAGGAGTTGGGGCAACGGCACGTCGACGGCGATCCGCATCTCCGGATCGGGATCCTCCTCCGTCGCGGCCGCGATCGGCCCGTCGTCCTCCTCACCGAGGAACATCACGTGGATCCAGTAGTGCTCGACCCAGCGCAGGTGGCTGATCAGCCCGCACAGCGTCATCAGCGGGGATCCGGGGAGCGGGGCCTGCCGCGCGCCCTCCGGCGAGACCCCCTCGCACTTGGCGCGGGCGGTGGCACGGGCGTAGTCGAGGAAGGTGGTCAGCTGGGTGCGTTCGTCCCAGGCGGTTGGCGTATCGGTTCGCGTCATAGGGGTGCAGCATCACCGTCCCGCCCCTCGGTGTCGAGCGAATTAGACCGCCGAGGCGGGTGCCTGGGGCACCCTTGCTTCGTCGTACCGTACGACGAAGGGATGTCAGGTGACAGACATCGGTCGCTGGATGGACGGTCTTCAGGAGCGGGCCGCCGAGGTGCTGCCGGAGGACGTCTACGCGTACTTCCGGCGCGGCACCGGTCGCGGCATGAGCGTCGCGGAGGCGACCTCGGCCTGGGACCAGTTCCGTTTCCGGGCACGGCTGTTGCGGGACGTCTCGACGTGCGACGCGTCTACGACCGTACTCGGCACGCCCGTTCGTACCCCCGTACTCGTCGCGCCCAGCACCCTGCAGCGCAAGGCCCACCCGGACGGGGAGGCCGCCACCGCGCGGGGCGTCGCGGCGGCGGGTTCGCTGCTGGCGGTGACCTCGAACACCGCGGTGCCGTTCGCGGACCTGGTGCCGAGCGGGGCACCGTGGTGGGTGCAGGTGTACGTGGCCCGGGACCCCGTACTGACCATCGAGACGCTGGAGCGGGCCCTCGCCGCCGGGGCGCGGGCGGTCGTACTGACCGCCGACACGCCGCCGGTCAACGGGTCGCGGGGCCAACGTGGCACGCAGGTCGACGACTTCATCGGACCGGAGGACCTGTACGGCAACGTCACCGGGATTCCCTCGCCCGAGGCGGCCGAGCGCGCACCCGATCTGACCCTCGACGTCATCGGCTGGCTGCGTGAACGGGCCCGCGGCCTCCCCATCGTCGTCAAGGGCGTGCTGCGCGGCGACGACGCCCGGGAACTGGTGGCCGCGGGAGCGTCCGGCCTCATCGTGTCGAACCACGGTGGACGGCAACTGGACGGGCTGGTGCCCACCGCCTGGGCCCTGCCGGAGGTCGTCGACGCGGTGGCGGGCACCGGTGCCGAGGTCTACGCCGACGGCGGACTGCGCCGCGGCACCCACATCCTCGCCGCCCTCGCTCTCGGTGCCCGTGCCGTGTTCATCGGCCGGCCCGTCCTGTGGGCGCTGACCGTCCGCGGCGCCGCCGGCGTGACCCGCCTGATCGACGACCTCACCGACGAACTCGTCGAGGCGATGAGCCTGACCGGCACACCGAGCGTGCTCGAACTGACCCGCGACCTCCTGTGGGCGGCTCCCCGACCGCCGCTCGATTGATCGAACATGCGGGCCGTTGATCGAACATGCGGGCCGTCGGCGATCGAGCTGTCCCGAAATGCACAGTGCGACCTGCTGTGTCACCGTCATGTCACAGACAGCCCGGCAGGTGAACCCCGGAAGCCGATGACGCGCTCTGAAGCGACGAGTGTCGGCGAGAGACCGGCGCCTGAACCACTTCGGGGGATTTCATGTACGGCATCGGTATCCGCAGAGTCGCGACGGCCATGGTGACCGCGTCGGCGGCCACCCTGCTCATGACCGCGTGTCAGCCGGGCGGGACCCCGGCGGGGGCGGGCTCTTCGCCGTCGGGCGCTCCGGTCAAGCCGGCGGCGTCCACCTCCACCTCCGGCTCCGCTTCCCCCTCCACACCCTCCACACCCGCCGCATCCGCCACGTCCGGCTCTCCGGCGCACACCACGACGCCGTCCACCGGTGCGAAGGCCTGCGGCCTGCCGGATCTCAAGGCGTCCATGTACCAGGCCGCGGTGCGGCCGGACGGTACCGGGACCGGCGCGGCGATCGTCGAGTTCACCAACGTGTCCGGCAAGGCGTGCACCGTCCAGGGGTATCCGACCGTGGCGGGGGCGGGCAACGGTTCCCCCGAGAAGAACCGGCCGCTCAAGGTGACCACGACCGGGGGCGCGTCCACGGTGAAGGTCGCGGCGGGCGGGAAGGCGTGGACGAAGCTGACGTTCGTGCAGGTCCAGGGTGAGGCCGACGGCTACTGCAAGTCCGGAGCCACACCCGCGAGCTACCCGACGCTGGTGGTGGGCGTCCCGGGTGCCGGGGCGCACCAGGTCGCGCTGACGGACGGTGTCATCGCCGAGTGCGACGACAAGGTGACGGTCACCGCCCTCTCGGCGGCCAAGCCCTCCTGACCCATCCGCCCCGACCGTACCGGCCGTACCGCGTAATCCGCCCGCGCCGAGCCCCTCATACGGCCATGGGAAGACGCACCGCTGTGGACAATGGCCGCATCCTCCCCCAAGTTCTCGGGTTCGCTCGAACAACCGGGGGGGGATGCCCATCGCTGTCCCCGAAAGGCCCCGCATGGTGTGGAGCAGACGTACCTTCAGCGCACTCGCCGGCACCACCGCGCTCGGACTCACGCTCAGCGGGAGCGGCGGCGCCTTCGCCCGCGCGAGCGCCCCCACCGGCCCGGCGCCGGACCCGCCCGGCGCCGACGGCACCCGCCACACCGTGGGCTTCGACAAGTACTCGATGCTGGTCGACGGCAGCCGTGTCGTCCTGTGGTCCGGCGAGGTCCACCCCTTCCGGCTGCCGAGCCCCTCCCTCTGGCGGGATGTCCTGGAGAAGCTGCGCGCCCACGGCTACAACACCATCAGCGTCTACGTCTCCTGGAACTACCACTCCCCCGCGCCCGGACGGTACGACTTCACCGGCGTCCGCGACCTCGACCTGTTCCTGCGCACGGCCGCCGAGACCGGCCTGTACGTGATCCTGCGGCCCGGCCCCTACATCAACGCCGAGGTCGACGCGGGCGGCTTCCCCGGCTGGCTGACCGCCACCCGGGGCACCGCCCGCACCTCCGACCCGACCTATCTGTCGTACGTCGACGAGTGGCTGACCGCCGTGAACCGGATCGCGGTCCGGCACCTCTACACCCACGGCGGCGGCACGATCGTCCTCTACCAGCTGGAGAACGAGTACGCGAACAACGTCACCAGCCCCCGCGGGCGCGACTACATGGCCCACCTCTACGCCAAGGTCCGCGCCGACGGCATCGACGTGCCGCTCTTCCACAACGACAAGGGGCGCAACGGGTACTGGGCGCCGGGAACGTTCGACACGGGCGGCGAGAGCGGCCGCTATCTGTACGGCTTCGACGGCTACCCCTCGACCCTCGCACCGCCGCCCGACTGGGGCTACTACGGCGTCGGCGGTACGAAGGGCGGCTCGACGGCGAGTCCCGAGACCCCGGGGCTGCTGGCCGAGTTCGGGGGCGGCTGGTTCGATCCGTGGGGCGGGGTGGAGTTCGACGGGAAGGGGTACGCGGAGTCGGCGCGGACCCGTGACGCGGCGTACGAGCGGCGTTTCTACCTCACCAACCTCGCCAACGGCATCAAGGTCCACAACGTCTACATGACGTTCGGGGGGACCTCCTGGGGCTGGCTGCCCGCGCCGGTCGTCTACACCTCGTACGACTACGGCGCCGCCCTCGACGAGGCCCGCAGACCCACCCCCAAGCTGGTCCCCATGCACCAGCTCGGGCAGCTCCTGCACTCCGTGCCCGACCTCGCCAAGCTGGACCGGGCGGCCGACATCCAGGTCGGCGCGAAGGGCGGCGCGTCGGGGGAGGCCGCCGGGATCACGGCGTACCACCTGGTCAACCCGGACACCGAGGCGCACTTCCACATCCTGCGCAACGACCGGGCCGACGACGTCCTCGCCGCCGTCCCCCTCGCGGGAGTGGACGTTCCGCTACCGGTGCCGGTCCCCGCCCTCGACGCCCGGCTGCTCGCCACCGGACTTCCGCTCGGGCGGCGGACGTTGAGGTACTCCAGCGCCCAGCCGATGCTGTGGCTCACCGCCGGACGGCAGGACATCGCCGTGTTCACGGGGCGCAAGGGGGAGGCGACACGGACGGCCGTCGAGTGCGCGAGCAAGCCCACGGTCACCGTGCTGGAGGGGAAGGCCGACCACGCGTACACGTCCGGCGCACTGCGCGTCGACGCCGAACTCGACGGTCTGACCCGGGTGTTGGTGGAGGGCGGCGGCACGGACGCCCCCTTCCTCCTGCTGCTCGCCGACGACGAGACGTCCGTACGGCTGTGGCGCCACGACACCCCGTCGGGGCCCGTGCTCGCGTACGGCCCGGCGCTCCTGCGCACCGCCGCCCTGCGCGACACGACCGTCCATCTCACCGGGGACACCGTCGAGGCGGCCGACCTGGAGGTGTGGGGGCCGCGCGGGATGAGTGAAGTGGTGTGGAACCAGGGCAGGTTGAAGGCCCGGGCGACCACCTCCGGGAGTCTGCGGGCCGAGCGGCGGCTGCCGGGGGTCGCGGCGGTCCACCTCCCCGCGCTGGACAACTGGCGCTTCCACACCGAGAACCCCGAGTCGGACGCCGGGTTCGACGACTCCGCCTGGAAGGTCGCGGACAGGACCTCCTCGTACAGCACCACCCCCGTACCGGCCGGGCAGCCCGTCCTCTTCGCCGACGACTACGGCTTCCACTACGGAGACGTCTGGTACCGGGGGCGATTCGAGGAAGCGGGGGACGCGGGCGCCGCCGAGTCGGTGTCCCTCTCGTACGTCACGGGCACACAGGGGCTGCTGATGGCGTGGCTGGACGGGAAACCGCTCGGCGCGCACCGGATGCCGGTGCCGGACAAGTCGACGGTGCGGAAGGGCACTTGGTCCGCCACGGCCACCTTCCCCGTGCGGTACGCGAGCGGACCGCACGTCCTCTCCGTCCTCGTACGCCGGATGCAGCACGACATGGACGGCGCGGCGAAGGACACGCACAAGGCCGCACGGGGCCTCACGGCGGTGACGTTCGCGGGGGCGAGCCCGGCCGTCACCTGGCGGATCCAGGGCGAGGCGGCGCCCGACCCGGTGCGGGGACCGCTCAACCACGGCGGGCTGTACGGGGAACGGCAGGGCTGGCATCTGCCGGGGTTCGCCGACGGCGGCTGGAAGGCCGTGGACTTCCCGCGGGCGGCGCGTGGGCAGGGAGTCGCCTGGTACCGCACCGGGTTCCGGCTCGCGATCGACCCGGGCGTGGACGCCTCGATCGGGCTCACCCTCACCGACGACCCGGCCCGCGCCTACCGCGTCCAGATCTTCCTGAACGGCTGGAACATGGGCCAGTACATCAACGACGTCGGCCCCCAGCACACCTTCGTCCTGCCAGGCGGCGTCCTGCGCACCCGGGGCGCCAACACCCTGGCCCTCGCCGTACTGTCCGACGGCACCACCCCGGCCGGTCCCGGCGAGGTGAGGCTGACGCTGATGGGCAGCGCGGCCGGAGGGGTACCGGTGACACCGGTGGACTCCCCCGGCCGCGCGCACGCGCGCGCTAGCTGAGCCGGATCACGTTCCAGGACAGCGGCTCCAGGACGGCGGTCAGGGTGCCGTCGTCCTGGAGGGTGGTGCCCTCGACGGGGTGCGGGGTGACCCGTTCCTGGTCCTGGAGGGTGTTGCGGGCGTCGGGGTCCGCGTCGGCGACCGCGCTGTGCTCGACGACCGTCGTCAACCCCAGCCGGTTCAGGGCGACTTCGAGCGGCAGCGGCTCGGTCTGGCTGCGGTTGACCGCGAAGACGGTGACCGAGCCGTCCTCGGCACGCACGGCGGTGGCGTGCAGCAGGTCGACCTCCCCGTACTTCTTCGTCTCGTACGTCGGCGACACCGCGCGGACGTCGAGGACCTCCCCGCGCCCGTACTTCGCCGCCTGCGCGAACGGGAAGAACGTCGTCTGCCGCCAGGCCGCGCCGCCCGGCTCCGTCATGATCGGCGCGATGACGTTGACGAGCTGGGCGAGACAGGCGACGGTCACCCGGTCCGCGTGCCGCAGCAACGCGATCAGCAGGGAGCCGAAGACGACCGCGTCCGTGACGCTGTAGACGTCCTCCAGGATGCGCGGGGCCTCCTGCCAGTCCTCGACCGGATGCGGGTTCGGCCGGCTCTGGTACCAGACGTTCCACTCGTCGAAGGAGAGGTTGATCTTCTTCTTCGACTTCAGCCGGGCGCCCACGTGGTCGCAGGTCGCCACCACGTTCTCGATGAAGGACTCGGTGTCGACGGCGGAGGCGAGGAAGGAGTCGCGGTCGCCGTCGGTCTCCTCGTAGTAGGCGTGCAGGGAGATGTAGTCGACGAGGTCGTACGTCTCCGCCAGCACCGTCGCCTCCCACGCGGCGAACGTCTCCATGCTCTGCCCCGACGATCCGCACGCGACGAGTTCGAGGTCCGGCTCGATCTGACGCATCGCGCGGGCGGTCTCGGCGGCGAGACGGCCGTACTCCTCCGCCGTCTTGTGGCCGGTCTGCCAGGGCCCGTCCATCTCGTTGCCCAGACACCACAGGCCGATACCGAAGGGCTCCTTGTCGCCGTGCGCCACCCGAAGGTCCGAACGGGCCGTCCCGCCCGGGTGGTTGGCGTACTCCTGGAGCTCCAGGGCCTCGGCGACGCCGCGCGTGCCGAGGTTGATCGCCATCATCGGCTCGGCCTGGGGGCCGATCTTCCTCAGGAAGGCGATGTACTCGGACAGGCCGAAGCGGTTGGTCTCGGTGGAGCGCCAGGCGAGGTCGAGGCGGCGGGGCCGTTCCTCCGCGGGGCCCACGCCGTCCTCCCAGTTGTAGGCGGAGACGAAGTTGCCGCCGGGGTAGCGGATGGCGGTGACGCCCAGTTCGCGGACCAGTTCCAGTACGTCGGTGCGGAGGCCTTCGGCGTCGGCGGAGGGGTGGTCGGGTTCGTAGATGCCGGTGTAGACGCAGCGGCCGAGGTGTTCGACGAAGGAGCCGAAGAGGCGGGGGTTGACCTCACCGATGGTGAAGGCGGGGTCCAGGGCGAAGCGGGCGGTATGCATTCTTTCCTTCCGGGGGTTCAGTTTTGTCTGCGGGTTTGCTGTGGCTGGTCGCGCAGTTCCCCGCGCCCCTAACCGGCGACGGGCCAGCCGTTCCTCGTCCAGTTCAGCCTGTTCAGCCCCAGCTTGGGGGTGCCTGAGTCGTTGCCGTCGTAGTAGTGATAGGCGATCCAGTCCTCGCCGTGAGCACGGAAGACCGACTCACCACCGGGACCGATATAGCGACCGTGAGAAGCGAGGAACAGGTCGCCGCCGCCCTCCAGCATCGGCTTGCCCGTGCTGTCCGTGTAGGGGCCGGTCACCGTCGTCGACCTGCCCACCCGGATCTTGTAGGTGGAGTTCACGCCCGCGCAGCAGGCGTCGTAGGAGGCGAAGAGGTAGTAGTAGCGGCCGTGCTTGACGATGTACGGGCCCTCGACCGCGTACGGGGCGTCCGGGCGGGTGGCCAGGTGCTCCACGGGTGTGTCGGCGATCGCCTTGCCGGTGCTGGGGTCCAGTTCGACCATGCGGATGCCCGTCCAGTACGAGCCGAACGCCATCCACAGCTTGCCGTCGGCCCGGATCACCGCCGGGTCGATGGCGTTCCAGGCGTCGGTGGTCCGGGAGGTGAAGGCCGGACCGTGGTCGGTCCAGGTGCCGGGCATGCCGGTCTTCGACGTGGCCACGCCGATCGCCGAGTGGTTGGTGCCCCAGGAGGAGACGGCGTAGTAGAGCCAGTAGCGGCCGTCCCGGTAGGAGAGGTCGGGGGCCCAGGGGTCGGCGGTGGAGTTGTAGTCGTACCACCAACTCGGCGGCGTGGTGAAGGCGTTGCCCGCGTCGTCCCAGTGGTGGAGGTCGGTGGAGAGGCGGGCGCCGATGACTCCGCCGGTGGAGTAGGCGACGTAGCGGCCGTTCCTGAGGTGGGCGACCGTGGGGTCGTGGATGATCTGCTGGCCGGTGAGCGGGAGGGGGTCGGGGTAGGTGACGTCGGCCGACGCGGTGGACGGGAGCAGGGCGATGGTGGCCGCGGCGAGCAGCGCGGCGAGTCTGAGGCGCTTCAACTCACTCTCTCCTCATGGCTGTTGTGCCTGTCATGCCTGTTACTGGCCGGCCAGACCCGTGTGGGCCACGCCCCGCACGATCTGACTCTGGAAGAAGACGAACACGACGATCAGCGGGAGTCCCGCGATCAGGCCGCCCGCCATGAGCTGCGGCCAGACGATGCCGAAGGCGTTCTGCACGGTGGCGATGCCGTTCGGCATGGTCATCAGGTCGGGGTTGTTGGTGACCATGTAGGGCCACAGGAAGTTGTTCCACGAGGCGATGAAGGTGAAGATCCCGACGGCCGACAGCGAGGGCTTCGAGAGCGGCAGGACGAGGGTGAAGAAGATCCGCCAGCGGCCCGCGCCGTCGATGAACGCCGCCTCCTCCAGCTCGCGGGGCAGCGACTGGAAGAACTTGTAGAGGATGTAGACCATCGCGGCGGGGGCGCACTGCGGCAGGATCATGCCCCAGTAGGTGTCGACCATGCCGAGCGACTGCACGGTGGTGAAGAGCGGGACGCCGAGGATCGCCGGGGAGAACATCAGGCCCGCCATCGTCACGGCCATCAGGACGGACTTGCCGCGGAACTCGGTGCGGGCGAAGCCGTATCCGGCGAGGGAGGCGACCAGCAGCACGATGAAGGTGACGCAGACCGACACGACCAGCGAGTTGACGAACCAGTTGGGGATGTTGCCGGCCTCGAAGACCTTCCGCCAGGAGTCGAGGGTGAAGTCCTTGGGGATCCAGTGCGGCGAGGCCACCGATTCCGCCGGGGTCTTGAGCGACGTGGACAGGGCCCACACCAGCGGCGCCATCCAGATCACGGACAGGGCGAGGGCGACGACCGTCAGGGCGATCTGCGCGGGCGTCCAGGTGCTGCGGGGTTTGCGGAGGGTGGGAGACGGCGTGGTCATCGGGAGATGCCCTCCTCTCGGCTGCGGAGCAGCCACATCCGCCCGAGGGCGACGGCCGCGATGATGAGGAACAGGACGAAGGAGATCGCGGAGGCGTAGCCCACGCGGTAGCTGGTGAAGCCCTGTTCGAGGGTGTACTGGACGAAGGTGCGGGTCGATTCCTCCGGCCCCGGGCCGAACTGGTACATGACCACGGCCTGGTCGAAGACCTGGAGCGAGGCCAGGATCTGCAGCGCGATGACGAGGCCGGTGATGTTGCGCAGGTTCGGCACGGTGATGTGGAGCATGCGTTGGAAGGCGTTCGCGCCGTCCAACTCAGCTGCCTCGTAGAGGTGTTGGGGGATGTTCTGGAGAGCGGCGAGGATAAGCAGGAAGGAGAACCCGACCGTCCACCACAGGGTCGCGACGACGACGGCGAGCAGGGCCGTGGACTTCTGGGTGAGCCAGGGGGTGGTGAGGCCGAGGACGTGGTTGACCATGCCGTTGGTGGGCTGGAACAGCCACCACCACAGGTTGCCGATGACGGCCGAGGGCAGCAGGAACGGCGCGAAGAAGCACAGCCGCCACAGCCACTTGAAGTGCACGGTGTGGTGGGCGATCAGCGCCATCAGCAGGGCCACGACGACGATGCACGGAACGACGTACAGGGTGAACTGGACGCTGTGCCACAGCGAGTTCCACACCAGGTCGTCCTTGAAGGCCTCGCGGTAGTTGTCGAGGCCGACGAAATTGGTGTGGTCGCCGGAGATGTTGGCGTCGGTGAAACTGAGGTAGAGACCGCGGACGACCGGCAGCAGCACGAAGAGCCCGTACAGGACGAAGAACGGGGCGACGAACCAGCCGCCGTGCTGGAAGCGACGGCCCCAGCGCACGCGGGCGGAGTCGGCGGCGGTGGTCGCGCGGGGGCGCAGGGTGGTGGCGGCGACCGTGCTCGTGGCGCTGCTCATGCGCCTGCTCCCTTCAGCTCCTGGGCGGCCGTCCTGCCGTCCATGGGGTTCTTCATGGCGAGCAGTTGCTCCAGGGCGGACTTCATACGGCGGGCCGCCGCGGCCGGCTTCGCGGAGCCGAGGTTGGAGGAGGCGACGATGGGGCCGACGCGCTGCGCGAGGACGCCGGTGGAGCCGGCGAACCAGATGTGCGGTTCGGTGGCCGGGTGCTCCATGGCGGGCCTGGAGTACTCGCTCTGCGGGCTGAGCTTGAGGTAGGCGGGGTCCTTGAAGGTGGGCAGATAGGCGGGGACATGGCCGCCGATGGCCCAGGTGGTGGCGTGGGTGACCATGTAGGCGGCGAGCCGGTAGGCGCCCTCGTCGGCGGCGCCGCCGCGGCCGGACTGGTGGGGCAGGATGAAGGAGTGCGACTCGGCGTGGGTGGCCGGTTTCCCGAACACCGGGGGCAGCGGCTGGGCGCCGAAGTCGAGCTTCTCGCCGTTGAAGTACGGCACCGACCAGTTGCCCTCCCAGGTGAACGGTGACCCGGTGAGGAAGGCCTCGCCGTCGGCCTCGCCGACGGTGACGTAGCCGTCGGTCACGTGCTTGCGGAAGAACTCCAGGACCTCGGTGGCCTTGTCGGTGTCGAAGGTGACGTCGGTCTGGTCGTCATTGAAGTAGCCACCGCCGAGCTGCTGGTAGAAGGCGACGAAGAACCACCAGGCGAAGTTCTGGTCGCTGGCGTGCAGGCCGAGGGTCTGCTGCCCGTTCTTCAGCTGCTTCTTGGCCGCCTTGAGGATGCCGAACCACTCGTCGGTGGAGCCGGCGGCCGGCAGCCGGCCGTCGGCGTCGAGCAGTCCGGCCTTCTTGCAGACGTCCTTGCGGTAGAAGCAGAGCTGGACGTGGATGTCGAGGGGCAGCGCGTAGAGCTTGCCGCCGACGACGCCGCGCTTCCACAGCACGGGGTTGAAGTCGTTCTCCCGCACGCCGTACTTGGCCAGAAGGTCGATGTCCCAGGGGTCCAGGAGGCGGCCGGGCGCGAACCCGGGGACGCGGCCCTGGTGCATGACGGCGAGGTCCGGTGCGCGGTTGCCTGCCGCGGCCATGGCGAGCTTGGTGTAGTAGGGGCCGCCCCAGGTCAGGGTGGAGTCCTTGACCGCGATGTCCGGATGTTCCTTGCGGAAGGCGTCCACCATCGCGACCTGGTTGGTGCCGTCGCCGCCCTGGAAGAGGTTCCAGTAACGGACCCGGGTGCGCGCGCTGGAGGCGAGCGCGTCCGCGCCGGTGCCGAGCGCGGCGAAGCCGAGGCTGCCGGCGACGGTCAGGCCGCCGAGCGCCGCCAAAACGTTCCTGCGGTTCAGGTTTCCACGGTTCGGATACCCGTCGTTCAGGTCAGGTCGTCCCATGCCCTGCCCTCGCTGTTCGAGATTCACTGTTCGAAATTTCGTTGATCGCTCGTAACTTCGAACGGGACCGTAGATAGGAAGCGCTTTCTCGTCAATGGTTTGCACAAAAATCGAAGGTCCCCGTCCGGTGGTCGACGACCGGACGGGGACCTACGAGGGGAAATACGGGGACCTACGAGGGGTAATACGAGGGGAAAACTGTCAGCCGGCGAACGGTGGCTGCGGCAGGCCCTTCCCCGCGCCGGGGACGACGAGCACCGAGCCGGAGAGCGGATGCGGCGCCTCCAGGCCCGTACGCGCCGTGGTGATGTACAGGTCGGTCAGGTCCGCGCCGCCGAAGGCGCAGGCGGTGGGGCGGGGGACGGGGAGTTCCACGACCCGGTCCAGCTCGCCGTCCGGTGTGTAGCGGCGGACCGCTCCGCCGTCCCAGAGAGCCACCCAGACGCAACCCTCGGCGTCGACGGTGAGCCCGTCGGGCCAGCCCGCGCCCTCTTCGATCACGACCAACGGACGCCTGTTGAGGGGGAGTTGACCGTCACCCACATCGAAGACGTCGACGCGGCGGGTCGGGGAGTCGACGTAGTACATCAGCCGGCCGTCCGGGCTCCAGCCCGTTCCGTTGCTGACGGCGACGTCGTCGAGGAGCGGGGTGACCGTGCCGTCGGCGGTGATCCGGGACAGGGTGCCACCGCCCGGGGCCTCGTCGTAGCGCATGGTGCCGAAGAGCAGCGAGCCGTCCGGGGCGACCGCGGCGTCGTTCGCGCGGCGGCCGGGGACGGGGTCGCGGTGCAGCCACCGGAAGCCCTCGGCGCCGCCGTACGTCGCCACGCCGTCCCGGAGATTGACGACGAGGCCGCCGCCCGCGCGGGGCTTGGCGGCTCCCACGTGCTGCTCGGTGACCATGACCGTGCGGCGCCCGGAGACGGGGTCGTACGTGTGGACCCGGGAACCGAGGATGTCCACCCAGATGAGCCGCTGCGCGTCCGGATCCCAGGTCGGGCCCTCACCGAGGGCCGCCTCGGCGCGGATCGCGACGTCGAAGGCCGTGCCGCCCGTGGCGCCGGCCGTCCCGCTCGCCCCGGTCATCCCCCCACGCTCCGGTGGCCGAGCCGCTCGGACAGCTCGACGGCGCCCTTCGCGGCGAGCTGCTCCAGCTCCACGCGGCGCTCGTCGCTCCAGCGGATCATCGGTACGGAGATGGAGAGAGCGGCGACGACCTGGCCCGTACGGTCGCGCACCGGGGCGGCGACACAGCTGACGTCCGGGTTCGACTCGCGGCTCTCCACGGCGACGCCGCGGCTGCGGATCTCGGCGAGGGCCTCGCGCAGGGCACCCGGCTCGGTGATGCTGTTCGGCGTCATCGCGACCAGGTCCGCGTTGTCCGGGATACGCGAGGTCAGCTCGACGTCGGGGAGCGAGGCGAGCAGCATCTTGCCGACGGAGGTGCAGTGGGCGGGCAGCCGCCGGCCCGCCGCGGACACCATGCGCACGGCGTGCGTGGAGTCGACCTTCGCGATGTAGATGACGTCCGTGCCCTCCAGGATCGCCACGTGGACGGTCTCGTCGCAGGTCTCGGCGACGGACCGGGCGACCTGCTGGCCCTCGGCGGCGAGGTCCAGCTGCTCGGCGTACCTGCTCCCGAGCTGGTACGGGCGCACCCCGAGGCGGTAGCGTCCCGGCTGGCCGGGAACCTGCACGATGTACGAGCGGGCGGCGAGCGTGGTGACCAGCTCGTGCACCGTCGTCCGGGGAAGCTGGAGCTTGCGCACGATGTCGGGGGCGGAGAGCGTCCCGTCCCCGTCGAGGAAGAGCTCGAGTATGTCGAGAGCTCGGGTCACGGCAGGTACGAGGCGTCCCACAACCGGCCCCCTCCCTATGTTCGAAATTTCAACAGCCGATCGGCATGACGAACACAGGCTACTCATAGTGCTCTTGCACGGGCAATGGGTGGGTATCTGTGAGGTGCGGGGGGTCACAGTGCACGGGCGTGCGGGCGGAGCCGGCCGTGCGCGAGGGAAGGTCAGCGGCGGGGGTGGGGATCACCCAGCTCACCGCGGAGACGCTGCGCGCGGAGTACCAGCTCCAGCTCGAACCGCCGGTCCGGATCGTCGATCTCGTCACCCCACAGCTCCCTGATCTGGCGGAGGCGGTAGCGGACGGTCTGGGGGTGGACACCGAGCCGCGCGGCCACCTCCGGCGCGCCGCCGCGGGTCTCCAGCCATGCCAGCAACGTCTCCGCGAGACGCCGCCCGTGCGTCGGCCCGCAGTGCGCGAGCGGCGCCAGGCAGCGCAGGGCGAGGTCGTCGATCAGCTCCTCGGGCTGGAGGAGCACCAGGGCCTCGGTGTGCTCGGTGCAGTGCAGCACCTCCCCGGCGGGCAGCAGCCGCCGCTCCATCAGCCGTACCGCCGCATCCGCCCAGCGCAGCGACTTCGCCGCGTCGGCCAGCGGCACCGGCGGCCCGATCGCCCCGGACCACCCGGTCAGCGCCCGGTGCAGCAGCTCCGGCCGCCCGGCGGCATCCGGCTCGGGCACCACCATCCGCGGCTGCTCGTACTCCATGTCGAGCAGCACCCCCTGCCCGACGGCGGGCGCCACGGCCTCCCGCGCCGGCCGCAGCAGCACCCCGACGGCGACCCTGTCCGGCAGCGGCCAGCCGATCCGCGCGGCCCGCTCGACGAGCGCCTCGGCAGGGTCGCCCCGTTGGTGGTGCTCGGCGAGCAACAGCTCCATCAGACGGCGCTGGAGGCGCAGGCGCTCCCCCGCCTGCCGGGCCGCGGCCTCGGCGTAACCCCGTACGGACTGGTCCACCAGACCGTCCAGGTACTCGTATCCCGCGTCGACGAGCTCGTACATCGCCGGTGGCGGGATCTCGACCCGCTGCCCGATATCCGCGAACCGGCGCCAGGCGAGGCGGACGCCCAGCCGGTAGATCGCCTGCAGGGAGTCGAGGCTGCGGCCGTGCAGTCCCTCGCCGCGGCCGAACTCCTGGAAGACCTCGGGGTGGACGCGGGGTCTGCCCTCCGCCGTCTCCAGGTGCTGCACGAAGACCTCGATGGCCCGGCGGATGCCGACGAGGGCCATCGGCTCACCGGAGTCGTCGAGGACGAGGGGCAGGTTCGGGTACTCGTGGCGGATCTCCCGGAGGATCTCCTCGGCGAGATCCGGCGCCTCGGCGAGGGCGATCGCCGCGAACTGCCGCACCTGGGCACGGGGGACGTCATGCCAGGCCGAGCGTATGGCGACGGTCCCGTGGCCGGCCTGCACCTTCCGGTCCGCCTCCGGCGCGCTCCGCGGCACGGTCAGTGCTCCTGGTCGGCATGTTCGTACGTGATCAGGGGGGTGTTCGGCTGATCGGGGGTCGCGTCGAGCAGCGCGACGATGCCGAGTGCGGCACCCACGGCGAGCGCGGCGGCGGCAGCGACGGTGAGTACGGCGGCCAACAGTCTGGACATCGCAGGGTGAGCCTCTCTGTCGGAGGTCGTCCCCACCCGTTCCCGTGATCCGCGCAGCCCGTTTCGCCGGTCCCGTCCGGCAAGTCCTCAGTCTCGACAATGCATTGACACCCCGTCAAGGGTGCCCGTACGGTTCCCGGCCCATACCGCACGTGCACTTTCCCTCCTGGTGTCGACGCACCCGTATCACCGCGTTCCACCCGTATCACCCGCATCACCCGTGACCGGCCGTGATCAGCCGTGAGCCGTGATCACTCGTGCGTCGAGCCTCCTCACGCCCCTGGAGTGCCCGGATGCGCCGGAAACCCTCACCCTTCGCACTGGTCCTGCTCGGCCTCGGCACGTTTCTGCTCGTACTGGCCCCGATGCTCGCGTGGTACGTGGAACCGCGGGCCGCCGTGAACCCCGTCGACATCGACACGACCGCCGTCTACACCGGCACGGGCGCCTATTTCGACACCGCCCAGATCCAGACCCTGTTCGACAAGCGGATCACCATCACCCAGCAGGTCAGAGGCGATGTCGCCGACAGTGAGCACAGCGGGCGCGCCATCTGGGACGTGACGACGACGGTCGACACGGACAAGTCGCTGCCCGCGGCCGACCCGCACGACGCGCTGGAGTTCTTCCCGAACCGCTGGGTCACCGACCGGAAGACCAACCAGCCGGTCCACTGCTGCCAGGAGAACCCGCGCTTCGAGGGCGACGCCTACCTCAAGTTCCCCTTCGACGTGCAGAAACACGCGTACCGCTGGTGGGACAACTCCCTGGGCGCACCCATCACGCTGGCCTACCGGGGCACCAAGAAGATCCAGGGCTACACGGGTTACCGCTTCACCGGCACGGTCCCCCCGACGAAGATC
This sequence comes from Streptomyces sp. RLB3-17, assembly GCF_007113425.2. Taxonomy (NCBI): domain Bacteria; kingdom Bacillati; phylum Actinomycetota; class Actinomycetes; order Kitasatosporales; family Streptomycetaceae; genus Streptomyces; species Streptomyces sp. RLB3-17. The sequence continues at coordinate 3,985,531 of NZ_CP041610.2, forward strand.
GGCACCCGGCTGGTGCCCGGCAGCATCGTCGACCAGCCCGGCCGCCCCCAGGTGCTGGCCGAGGAGTGGTACTCCAACCACGGCATCGAGCTGGTCGTCGACCAGAGCACCGGCCGGGTGCTCTACGCCCAGGTCGGTCCGCGCAGGACGCTGCGCGCCCCGGGTTCCACGTACGACTCGACGCTGCTCCTGGACGCCGACAAGCTGGCCTTCACCACGGCCACCCAGAAGGACCAGGTGAAGCAGGCGAAGAAGGAGAGCGGTCAACTGCGCCTGCTGGGGCAGACGTTGCCGATAGGTGCCGGTGTGCTCGGGTTCGTCCTCGCCGCTGTGGGGGGCGTTTTGCTGGTACGAGGGCGACGGGATCCCGGTTCGCCCGTTAACTCCCCTTCACCACTCACGATGTGATGGCCTGTCAGCTCCACAAAGCCCGGAATTTGTCACCCCGGTGAGTAGCAGCTTCCCAGCGCCGGGCGAAAACTATCCACCCCCACCCGAGCACAGCCCGCCCACACTCCCGATACAGCCGGCATCCACATCCCCCACAGATCGGCAGATTCACCCCCATCAGATCGGCGCATTCACCCTCCCGGATCGACGGATTCACCCTCGAAGCGACCGACCCGCCCTACGCCCTACCCCCCACGCTGAGTTCCGCACCCTGAGACGAGTTGGAGCACCCATGCCCCAGCACGTGCCCTCCCCGCTGCGCGCCGCGGTCCCGCGCGACGCGCAGTCCCTCCCGGCGCTTCCCCCACAGCCGCGCCGCATCGTCTTCCTCGCCCACCGGGACCTGGGAAACCGGTCCGCGGGCGGATCCGAGATCCTCGTCGACCGGCTCGCCGAGGGACTGACCTCGCTCGGCCACCAGGTCACCCTGGTGTGCGGCGGGCCCGCCGCCTACCACGACTACCGGGTCGTCTCGGCGGGCGGCGACCTGGGCCACTTCCTGCGCGCCCGCTCCGCCTTCCACCGTCAGGTCGGCGGCTGCGACCTGCTGGTCGAGGTCTGCAACGGCATGCCGTACCTGGCACCGCTCTGGCACCACGGCCCCACCCTGTGCCTGGTCAACCACGTCCACACGGACCTGTGGCGGATGCGGTTCGGCGGCCCGCTGGCGCCCGCCGCCCGGATCGGCCGAAGACTCGAACATTGGGCACTGGCGGGCGCGCAGCGCGGCAATCTGCTGGTCGCCGTCTCGCCGTCGACGGCCCACGCGCTGCGCGCGATCGGGGTGCAGCGGGAGCGCATCCGGGTCGTGCACAACGGGGTCGAGGAGCCGGGCCCACGCGCCGAGCGCTCGCCCGAGCCGCTGTTCGTGGCGATGGGACGGCTGGTCGAGTACAAGCGGATCGATCTGCTGCTGCGGCTGTGGGAACGGGTCCGCCCGGTCACCGGCGGCCGGCTGGTGATCGTCGGCGACGGTCCCGAGCGGGAGAGACTCCACCAACTGGCAGGCCCTGGCGTGGAGTTCGCCGGTCGTGTCTCGGAGGCCGAGAAGCACCGACTGCTGTGCGCCGCGTGGCTGCTGCTGCATCCCTCCGCCGTGGAGGGCTGGGGCCTGGTGGTCACGGAGGCGGCGGCGCGCGAGACCCCGGCGATCGCCTTCGACGTGCCCGGGCTGCGCGACTCCGTGGTCGACGGCGAGACGGGTGTGCTGGCGCGCGGTGAGTCCTCCTTCGCGGCGGCCTGGTGCACCCTCGCCCTGTCCACGCACCGCCGCACCCTCATGGGTAAGTCCGCCCGCGACCGCGCGGCCCAGTACCGCTGGACCAACACGGTGCGCCAGTTCAGGGCGGTGGCCACGGAGGCGGCCACCACCTGGCGGAGGTGACGCCCATGGACGGCGACCCCGAAATACCCCGCCGAGCCCGCACCAAAAGCGCACCCCCCGTCTGGAAGGACCCCTCCTTCCGGCGTTCGGTCGCGCTGTTTCGGGCCTTCATGCGGGAGCAGGACGATCCCGAGGGCTGCTACTCGCTGCTGGCCCGTGACGCCGCCGACCAGGTCGAGGCGTACGGCGGCGTCGAGGGACGTACCGTCGTGGACGTCGGGGGCGGCGGCGGGTACTTCACCGCGGAGTTCCGGCGGCGCGGGGCGCACGCGTATCTCTTCGAGCCGGACGTAAGGGAGTTGGGGGCGAAGCCCGACGGCTCGGCGGTCGTCGCGGACGGGTATCTGCTGCCGCTCGCGGACGGGGTCGCCGACGTCACCTTCTCCTCCAACGTCCTCGAGCACGTGGCCGATCCGCAGACGTTCCTGAGCGAACTGGTGCGTGTCACCCGGCCCGACGGGCTGATCTACGTCTCGTTCACCAACTGGCTCTCCCCCTGGGGCGGTCACGAGTGGGCGCCCTGGCACTACCTCGGCGCGGAGCGGGCGCGGGCCCGCTACCACCGCCGTACCGGAAAGCCCGCCAAGCACACCCTCGGCGAGAACCTGTTCGCCGTGCACATCGGCCCCACCCTGCGGCAGGTGCGCGCCCGCGACGACGTCACGGTCGTCTCGGCGCGTTCCCGCTACTGGCCCATCCTCGCCTCCGCCGTCACCAGGGCGCCGGGGCTGCGGGAGTTCGCCACCTGGAACCTCCTCCTCATCCTCCGGCGGTGTCCACCATGACGACCACGGTCCAGGCTCCTCCCCCGGCGGCCGTCCGCCCCGTCTCGACCACGTCCGGCCCCCCGCACGGGCCACGGTCCAGGCGCTGGCTGCTGGGGTTCTGGGCCGTGGTGTTCGTGCTGTTCCTGGCCGTGCACCCCGGACGCATGACGTTCGACACCAAGCTCGGTGTCGCGCTGGACCCGTGGCAGTTCCTGTCCGACCTGGGCCAGTTGTGGCACGACCGGGGCGGCTTCGGCGGGATCCAGGACCAGTACGTGGGTTACGTCTGGCCGATGCTGCCGTTCTACGGCCTGTGCAAGCTGATCCACCTCCCGGTGTGGCTGGCGGAACGGCTGTGGCTGTCGATCGTCGTGTCCGTCGCCTTCTGGGGCGCCCTGCGGCTGGCCGAACGGCTGCGGATCGGGAACGGTTCCTCCCGGCTGCTCGCCGCCGTCGCGTACGCGCTCTGGCCGGTCTTCACGATCGTCGTCGGCTCGACGTCCGCCGCCGCGCTCCCCGGCGCCCTCCTCCCCTGGGTCCTGCTCCCCCTCACCGACGAGCGCTACAGCGCCCGCGTCGCCGCCCTCCGCTCGGCGCTCGTCGTCCCCTTCATGGGCGGTGTGAACGCGGCGGCGACCCTCGCCTCGCTGCTCCCCGTCGGGCTGTATCTGCTCTCCCGTCCACGTGGGCCCCGACAGCGCAGACTGATCACCTGGTGGGTACCGGGCGTGATCCTGGCGACGGCCTGGTGGGTGATCCCGCTGCTGATGCTCGGCCTCTACGGCGAGAACTTCCTCCCGTACGTGGAGACCTCGGGAACCACGACCGCCACCATGTCGGCCACGGAGTCCCTGCGCGGCGCCGGGAACTGGGTCGCGTACCTCCACTTCGGCGAGGCCTGGCTGCCGGCCGGCTGGACCGTCGCCGCCTCGGTGATCGTGATCGTCTGCTCGGCGCTCGCGGCGGGGCTGGGTCTCGCCGGGCTCGCCAGACGTGACATGCCCGAGCGCCGCTGGCTGGTCCTGACCGTGCTGTCGGTCGCGCTCCTCACCCTCGCGGGGTACGGCGGCGCGTTCGGCGCGCCCTTCCACGGCGTCGTCCAGGACTGGCTGAACGGCTGGCTGGTCCCCTTCCGCAACATCTACAAGTTCCAGACGGGCCTCGCCCTGGCGCTGGTGTTCGGCCTCGCGCATCTCGTCGGGGTCGCCGCCGAGCCACGCGGAGCCCGTCCCGTACGCGGCCGCCGCTACGCGCCCCTCGTCGCGGCCGTGCTGATCCTGCCCGGCCTCGCCTGGCCGTACCTCAACGGGTCGATCCTCAACCCGGGTTCCTTCCAACAGCTCCCCACGTACTGGCAGACCACCGCCGACTGGCTGAAGAAGTACTCCCCCGACTCCCGTGCCCTCGTCGTCCCCGCCACCGCGCACGGCCTCTACACCTGGGGCTCCCCCATCGACGAGCCCCTCGACGTGCTCGCCGACTCCCGCTGGGCCGAGCGGGACTACGTCCCCTTCGGCACCCCCGGCAACCGGCGTGCCATGGACGCGGTCGAGCAGGCGCTCATGACCGGCAGCGATGTCCCCGGCCTCGGGGACTACCTGAGCCGCGCCGGGCTCTACTACGTCGTCGTCCGCAACGACCTCGACCCGGACCAGGTCGGTTACGTCCCGACCCAGACCGTGAAGCGGACCCTGGAACAGTCGGGCTACGAGCGGGTCACCGGCTTCGGGCCGGTCGTGACCGGCGGCCGGATCGCCCACCACGCCCCGCTCCAGGTCGAGGGCCTCTACCCGCGCGAGCGCGCCGTCGAGATCTACGAACCGGCGAGCAACGGCGCACCGCGCCCCGGGCAGGCCGGGCTGAGCGCCATCGCAGACACCGCCGTCGTCTCCGGCGGCCCCGAGGCGCTGCTGCCACTGGCCGCCGACCCCTCGATGCGCGGCCGTCCCGCCGTCCTGACCGGCGACAACCATCCCGGCCTCGGCACCGCCGCGGTCCAGGTGGTCGGCGACGGGCTGCGGCGCGCCGACACCCGCTTCGGCCTGGTCAACTCCAACACCTCGTACACGTACACGCCCGACCAGCGCAACGACAGCGACAGCGCCCAGGACGCCGGCAAGAAGCCGCACCAGATCCTGCCGACCAAGGGCATCCAGCACCAGACGGTGGCCGAGCTGCGCGGCGCCCGCTCGGTGACCGCCTCCTCCACCGGCAACTGGCTCTTCCACCTCCCCCAGTACGACCCCGTGAACGCCTTCGACGGCAACCCCGACACCGCGTGGGCGGAGGGCGCGTCCGGTTCCGCGAACGGGCAGTGGCTGCGGATCCGCTTCGAGGGGTCCCTGGACATGCCGAAGTCCTTCAAGGTCACCCCGCTCCCGCAGGACGGCATGCGGTCCGCGGCGACCCGGGTCCGGGTGGAGACGGAGAAGGGCTCGGCCACCAGCTATCTCGAACCCGACGGCATGACCCAGTCCGTCAAGGCGCCCGCCGGATCGACGAGTTGGATGAAGCTGACGATCGTCGGCTCCACCGCGCAGCGCGCCGGCCTGACCGGCGCGGGCTTCTCCGAGATCGCCCTCCCCGACGTCCAGGTCACCCGCCTGCTGAAGCTGCCGACCGACGCCGCCGGCTCGGACGCAACCGCCGAGATCGTCTCCCTGCACCGCACCACCGACCCCACCGGCCTCGCCCCCACGGGCACGGAGGCCGGCCTGCACCGCACCTTCTCCACCTCGACGGCGGGATCGTACGAGGTGCGGGCGAGCGCCGTCGCGATCACCGGCGACGCACTCGACAAGCTGCTGTACGACGTCTCGCCCCAACAGCCGAACCGCATCGTCGCGACGGCCGACTCCACGACGGACCTCGGCCCCGGCCTCGACGCCCGCAACCTCACGGACGGCAACCTGACCACGGCGTGGATCGCCGGGGACAGGCCGACGATCCACCTGAGCTGGCCCGACAAGAAGCCCGTCTCGTCCATGGTCCTGGCCGCGGCCGGAGGCCTCTCCACCCGCCCGACGAAGATCGAGATCCGCTCCCCGGACGGGGACACCGTGGCCGGCGTCGACGAGAACGGCTGGGCCCGCTTCGACCCGATCACCACGAACCACCTCGACATCACCGTCACCGAGACCGCGCCGCTGACCCTCCACAACCCGGTCGCGGGCGCCGATCTGCAACTGCCGGTCGGGCTGACGGAGGTGTACCTCCCGGCCCTCGCCGAGTACCGCACCACGCAGGCCGTGGAGACACAGGAGTTCTCGCTCGCCTGCGGAAAGGGGCCGACGCTCGCGGTCGACGGAAAGCTGTACGCGACGAGCGCGAAGGGCACCGTGGGGGATCTCACCGAACGGCGGCCGATCCAGCTGACGCTGTGCCAAGAGGGCTCCTCGAACTCCGCGTTGGACCTCGGTTCCGGCTCGCACCGGGTCGAGGCGGGCGACGCCGGGCCCCTCGCGGTCACGGACGTCACCCTCACCCGTGGGACGGTCGAGGCCGTCGCGGGTGCCGGACGCTCCCTGCGGATCGTGGACTGGCTGGGCGACCGCCGCGAGGTGAAGGTCGGCTCCGGCGCCGCCTCGTACCTCACGACGTACGAGAACTACAACGACGGCTGGCAGGCCACGCTGGGCGGCAAGAAGCTGACGCCCCTGCGGCTCGACGGCTGGCAGCAGGGCTGGCGGATCCCGGCCGGCGCGGGCGGCACGGTCAAGTTGTCGTACGAGCCCTCGACGACGTACGAGGCCGGGCTGATCGGCGGCGGGGTCGGGGTGGCGGCTCTCGCGGGCCTCGTGCTGTGGCGCCGCCGCGAGGCCAACCCCGACGCGCCGCAGCCGACGGCGCCGGACGCCGGACTCTGGCTCGGCACGGTGGCGCTCACCCTGGTGGGCGTGGTCATCGCGGGACCGTTCGCGCTGCTGGTCCCCGCGCTCGCGCTGCTCGCCCGGAAACGGCACGCGCTCCTCGTACCGATCGCGTTCCTCGCGCTCACCGGGGCGGGGATCGCCGCCGCCACGGGCGCCGGGTCGCCACCGGGCGCGAGCGAGGGCGCGTTCGGGCCCGCGGCGCAGTTGCTGGCGTTGATCGGGCTGTTCGCGGGCCTGGTGAGCGTCCAGGAGCCCGGCACCCGGCCGGCACCCCGGGCGTCCGGTCCGGTCCCGGTCCCCGGCTCCCAGGCCCCGACGGCACCACTCCCCCGACGCCGCCGCGGCAAGAACGGCGGCCCCGGGGCGGCACCGGCGACGGGAGCCCAAGCGGTCGGGGAGGCACCGGACGGCGAACCCGGGTCGTCCGAGCCGACCGGAGCCGAGCCCCCCGCACCGGCCCCCGGGCCCGACCGTGCCTCCAGCCCCACCATCTCCGCACGCGGCCCGGGTTCCGCCCCGCGCGAGGCGGGCGCGGGTGACACGGGTGCGGGTGACACGGGTGCGGGCGACACGCGTGCGGGCGAGGCGCGTGCGGGCGAGGCGGTCGCGGGCGAGGCCGATCCGCCCACCGCACGGATCGCCTTCCGCAAGGCGGGGAACCCGGCGGACGACGACACAGGAAGGGGCGAACCCCGATGACCGCGCTGGAGCACCCGGCACGGGACGGTACCGACGGACCGTCCCGGCCCCCCGCCCGCGTGCCGTTCCCCGTCGTGGACGAGGTCTCCCGGCACTGTGTCCAGGAGGAGGAACCCGAGACCGTCCACATCGAGGTCCACCTCCCCGGCCGGCTGGATCCCGCCCGCCTCACCACGGCGTTCACCGAGGCCCTGCACCGTCACCCCCGCGTCCTCATGCGCGAGGCCGCGGGCCCCTGGTACCGCCGCCGCTACGAGTGGGAACTCACCCCCGATCCGGACGTGGAGGTCGTCTCCTTCCCGCCACCGGGCCCAGGCGCCCTCCAGCACGCACGGACCCGCGCCCTGCTGACCGCCCCGCCGCTGACCGCCTCGCCGCCCATCCGCCTGGAGGTGGTCGACGGCGCGGGCCCGCCGGTCGGCAGCGAGGCGACGGACGCGGTGGGCACGGCGCCCCGTCGAAGCGCCCCGCCACGTCCCCACACCGGCCCCCGCCCCAAGGGCACCGTCCTCTTCCTCACCGTCAACCACACCGCCCTCGACGGCCCCGCCTGCCTCCGCGTCCTCGCCACCGCCGCGGAGCTGTACGGCGGCAAGGACAACTCCCCCACCGCACCCCCCGTACGACCGCCCGAGGCGGCGGCGAAGGCCGTCCAGGTCGACACCCCGTCCACCTGGACCCCGCCCGCCCGCGTGGCCCGCGGAACCCCGGAGCCCTCGCCCGGAAACGGCCTCCTCGTCACCGAACTCGGCGTCCCGCACCGCCCCAAGGGCTCCCCGTACACCGTGAACGACCAGCTCATGGCGGCCACCGCCCTGATGATCACGCACTGGAACAGGGAACACGGCGCCCGCCCGCGCCCCCTGCGCATCACGATGCCGGTCGACGACCGCCCCCGCGGCACGGACATGCCCATCGGCAACGGGACACGACTCGTCGAAGTCCCCTTCACTGTCGAGGAGTTGGACGCCGGGCGGATGGGCGAGCTGCTGCGCCGCACGGCGGAACGCACCCGCGCGCTCAAGTCGCTGCCCCGGCCCCAACTCGGCCACGGCGCGGCCCTCCTGACTGCCCCCGTGGTCCCGGTCGCCTGGCGTGCCGCCCTCACCCGGGGACTGCGCCGCGCGGCCGGCCCCTGGACGTCGACCACACTGCTGAGCAACATCGGCCGCATCCCGTACGCGCTGGACTTCGGCGCGGAGGCGGGCCGCGCGCACGCGGTGTGGTTCTCGGCGCCCGCCCGGACACCCCGCGGCCTGACCGTCACCACGGCGTCCACCGCGGGCCGCCTCCACGTCGCCCTGCGCTGGTCGCGCACCCTGCTCAGCCACGGCGACGGCGCCCACCTCCGCGACCTCTTCGAGCACTATCTGCACGCGACGGAGGAGGACGGCAGCCGATGACGCCCACGACCCCGACCACTGCCTCGGTGACGACAACGGCCCCCGCCCGCCGGGGACTTCGCGACTTCTACGAGGATCCGAGCGTCCCCGTCGCCTCCGGCACCCCCCGCAGCCTCCGCCAGGCCCGGATACTGGCCGCCGCGCTCGGCCCCGCCACGGCCGGCGCGCGGACCGTGCTGGACATCGGCTGCGGCGACGGCACCGCCGCCGCGACCGCGGCACCCCTGCTCGCCGGACACCGTCTCGTCGGCGTCGACTGGTCGCAGGACGCCCTCAGACGCGCCCACGCCCGGCTGCCGTACGCGATTCGCGGCGAACTCACCGACGGCGGGCTGCCGTTCGCCGACGCCGCGGCCGACGCCGTCCTGTTCAGCGAGGTGATCGAGCACCTCGTGGACCCGGACAGTGCCCTGGACGAGATCCGCAGGGTCCTGCGCCCCGGCGGCCACCTGATGCTCTCCACCCCGAACCTCGCCGCCTGGTACAACCGCGCCCTGCTGCTCGCCGGTGTCCAGCCCGTCTTCTCGGAGGTGAGCCTGCGCGCGATCCACGGCCGCCCGGGGCGGGAGGTCGTGGGCCATCTGCGGCTCTACACGGCCCGCGCGCTACGGGAGTTCGTGACCGCGGCGGGCTTCGAGGTCGTACGGCTGAGCGGGGCGCCCTTCCACGGCGTACCGCGTCCGCTGCGCCCCCTGGACCGACTGGCCTGCGCGGCGCCCGCCCTCTCCTCCATCCTGCTCCTGCACGCCCGAAGGACGTAGCCCATGTGGTGGGGAGTGGCCGCGGCCCTGCTGGCGAACGTCCTGTACAGCACCGGATTCGTCCTGGAGAAGCGCGCGCTCGCCGCACTGCCCGAGGTCGACATCCGCCGCCCCGCCCGGCTGCTGCGGCTGGTGCTCGGCAGCCCGCTGTGGATCGGTGGTTCACTGGCGCTGGCCTCCGGTTTCGGCGCCCAGCTCGCCGTCTACCGCACCCTGCCGATCGCCGCCGCCCAGGGCATCTTCGTCTCCGGGCTCGTGCTGCTGGTGCTGCTCTCCGCCCGGCTGCTCGGCGAGGAGACGTCGGGCCGCGAGCGCTACGCGCTCGGCGCGATCCTGCTGGCCCTGCTGATGGTGGTCCTCTCCCTGCGCGAGGGCTCGGACCGGGTCAGCCGCAGCGCGCCCGCGCCGCTGATCCTGACCGTCTGTCTGCCCTCGCTGGCGGCGGGCCTGTGGCTGTACGGGGCCGCCGAGCGCCGCGCGCGGCACCGGCACCGGATGCCGACGACGGGCGTCGAGTACGGCGTGGCGGTGGGCCTGCTGTACGGGGTGAGCTCGCTGGCCATCAAGGGCGTGTCGAGCTATCTGACGACCAGTGACCTGGCGGGGGCGGTGATCGACGTGCTCCGCTCCCCGTACCCCTATCTCCTGCTCTTCACCGGCGCGTTCGGCCTGGTCATGTCCCAGGCGGCGCTGCAGCGCTGCCGGGCCTCGCTGATCGTGCCGGTCTGCACGACGGTGACCAGCCTGTTCACGGCGGTGCTCGGCACGCTCGCGTTCGGCGAGGCGCTGCCGCACGACCCGGTGCGGCTGACGCTGCGCCTGGCGGGCACCGCCCTCGCGGTGTCCGTGCTGCTGGTCATGCCCAAGCACGACGCGGCACCCCAACCCCCCATCGTGGCCAAGGAGCTGACGCCACCATGAATCCCGACGACCCGCTGTTGAAGATCCTGGCCTGCCCGCTGGACAAGGGCCCGCTGCACCTGCTGACCCTGGGCGACGACGAGGCGCCGAACTCCGGGGCGGAGCCGAGCGCCGGGGAGGCGCTGTACAACCCGCGCCTGCGCCGCCGCTACCCGATCGTGGACGGCATCCCGCAGCTGCTGCCGTCCTCCGGGGAGCAGGTCACGGAGGACGAGCACGAGGAACTCCTCAAGCGGATGGTCCCGTGACGAGGACCACGAGGACTCCGAGGACTCCGAGGACCACGAGGACCACGAGGACGACAAGGACTACGAGAACGCCGAGGACGACGAGGACCTGGGCCGCCCGGCTCGCTCCCCACCTCCCCACCCGCCTCGTCGCGGCGACCGCCCGGCTCGTCTACCCGCGCTTCGAACCCGAACTGGGCCGCCTCGCGGACCTCTGCCCGCCGGACTGCGGCACGGCGGTGGACGTGGGCGGCTGGTACGGCCCCTGGACCCACCGTCTTTCAGGTCTGGCCCACCGCGTGGTGACCGTCGAACCGGTCCCCCACCTGGCCGGACTCCTCTCCGCGACCGCCCCCTCCAACGTCCGCGTGGTCCGCGCCGCCGCCTCCGACCGTCCGGGCACGGCGCGGCTCTGGTTCCCGCCGGACGACGCGGGCGACCGCGGCGTGTCGTCCCTGGTCCGCCGGGACATACACGCCCGCGCGCTGGAGGTGCCCTGCGTGACCCTCGACAGCCTGGGCCTCCACGACGTCGACTTCGTCAAGATCGACGTGGACGGCAACGAACTCGCGGTCCTGCGGGGCGCGAAGACCCTCCTGACCCGCGACCGCCCGGCCCTCTTCATCGAACTGGAGTCCCGAATCCAGCCGATCGCCCCGGTGGTCGACCATCTCGCCGAGCGCGGCTACACGGGCTGGGTCCTGCCCTCGACCACCTGGCTGCCCCTGACGTCCTTCCCCCTGGAGGCCCACCAGGCACGCACCTCCCACGTGGCCGCCCAGGGCCTGCTGCGCCGCGTCCTGCCCCCGCGCGGCCCCCGTTACGTCAACTCGGTCCTGTTCCTCCCGGACGGCCGCCGACCGGGCCCCCTCCCGATGCGCGACCATGGACCCCATGCCCGCCAAGCGACCCGCTAGCCCCTTCACCCCGCTCGACTTCCAACTGGTCCTGCTGCGCCGCATGGCCGACCACAACCCCGACCTCGTCGAGGACGCCCGCCACGAGCTGGGCGTCTCCATCGCCGACATGCGGGAGGCGAACCGCCGCTGGCAGGCGATGCTGCACGCCCCGCGCTCCCGGGCGGCGACGTCTCGCTACCGCTCGATCCTCGGCGCCCCCGAGTCCGTCACCCCTCGGCAGATCGGCGATCTGTCCTGCGAGGCCCTGCTCTGGCCGGTCCCCCTCTGGCCCGACCTCCGGTTCGAGGTCCTCGTCGCCCCGAACGGCGTCGCCTGGAACGAGTGGCTGGTCCGCGCCCCCGGCGCCCCGGATCCCCGGCTGGAGACCCTCGACGACCTCATCCCCTGGTCCTGCACGGTCGACGAGGTCGCCCGCGCCTTCGTCCCCGCCCGCCCCCTGGAGGGCACGGCCCCGACCCGCTGGGGCCTGGCGTTCACGGCCCCGGACGCGTCCGGAGTGCCGCGGGAGTGCGCGGCGGAGTTCACGTGGGGGTTGCTGCAGCGGGTCGCCGTCAGCGGAGAGCGGCCTTGACGACGGCCTCCGCGACCACGGGCACCGACTCCGGGTGCAGCCACAGGAACAGGTTCGGCTCGACGAGCTCCAGCTCCATGACACACGGGTTCCCGTCGTCGCCGTCGACGAGGTCGACACGGGCGTAGAGCAGTTCCGAACCGTCCGTCCTGCGTGGCACGGCCGCCAACGCGCGCTCCGCTACGGCGAGTTCGGCCGGGGTCGGCTGCCAGGGCTCCAGGCGGGGGTGCGCGACCTTGTCCGCGTCGTAGGCCGTGCCGGGTGCGAGGACGGCGCCCTTGCGGCTGGCGTGCAGGAGGCGACCGCCGTAGTACTGGAGGGCGCGTTCACCCGCGGTGTCGATGCTGGTCAGATAGGGCTGGACCATGGCGGTCAGTCCCCGGTCGTGCATCCGCTCCAACTGTCGCAGGGCCGTCTCCCGCTCCTCGGGCCGGTACCGGGCGGCGAGCCGCGCACCCGCGCCGGAGGTGGGCTTCACGACGTACTCGCGGTCGTCGGGGAACTCCACGGGCGCGCCCGGCGCGAGGTACCGGGTCGGCACGGTGGGCACCCCCGCCTCCGCGAGATCGCCGATGTACCGCTTGTCGGTGTTCCACCGCACCACCGCCGCCGGGTTCGCGAGCCGCGTCAGCTTCCCGCACCGCTCGGCCCACGCCACGAACTCCGCCACCCGCCAGCTGTAGTCCCAGGTGGACCGGATCACCACGAGGTCGAAGGCCGCCCAGTCGACGTCCGGATCGTCCCAGTACCCGACGACGGCCTCCGCCCCGGCGCCCTCCAGAGCCGCCCTCAGCACGGGCAGATCCCGGTCCAGGCTCTCCGCGCCCTCCTCGGGCCGGTAGGTGGCGAGCGCGATACGTGCGCGGGCGGCGGCGGTGCGGGCCACGACGGACTCCATCCTCGTAACGGCTGATCCCCGGGGAGGCTAACAACCGCCGGTCGAACTTCGGCAACCCATTTGACCTTCACCTTCGGTGAAGCCGCAGCATCAGTGGCGGAACGAGGAACGAGGTACGGATGACGGGGCACGACACGACCACGGGTGGGCGCATGGAGATGCTGACGATCGGGGCGTTCGCAAACGCGTGCCGGCTGTCGCCGAAGGCGTTGCGGCTCTACGACGAGCTGGAGCTGCTGCGGCCCGCCCGGGTCGACCCGGAGACCGGGTACCGGTACTACGCCGTCGCGCAACTGGAGCAGGCACGGCTGGTGGCGTGGCTGCGCCGGATCGGGATGCCGCTGGCCCGGATCCGGCGGGTGTGCGCACTGGACGACGCGTCCGCCGCCCAGGAGATCCGCGCCTACTGGGCGCGGGTCGAGGCCGAGACCGCCGGTCGACGCGAACTCGTGACGTTCCTCGTGGATCACCTCTCGTACACGTCGAGGAAGGACACCGCCATGCTCGAACTCCGCTACTCCGCACTCTCCGACACCGGTCTGGTCCGCCCCGCCAACCAGGACACGGCCCACGCGGGCGCCCGCGTCCTCGCCGTGGCCGACGGCTTCGGCACGAACGGCGCGCCCGCCAGTACGGCGGCCGTGGAGGCCCTGAAGTCCCTGGACGGCGAACCCCTTCCGGGCGGGAGCGTCCTCAACCTTCTGGAGGACGCGGTGCGGGGGGCCGCGCGAGCCGTCCAGGACGCCACACCGGGCAAGGACGACGGCACCACCCTCACCGCCATGGTGTGGACCGGATCCCAGCTCGGGCTGGTCCACATCGGCGACTCCCGCGCCTATCTGCTGCGCGACGGCGAGCTGTTCCGGATCACGCACGACCACACCATGGTCCAGTCGATGGTCGACGAGGGCCGGCTCACGCCGGAGGAGGCCGTCGCTCATCCCCAACGTGCCCTGCTCCTGAAGGCACTCACCGGCGGCGCCGACTCCGTCGTACCCGATCTGCGGTTGTGCGACGCCCTGCCCGGGGATCGTTACCTGCTCTGCTCGGACGGGCTCTCCACCGTCGTCGCGGACGAGGAGCTCCGGCGGCTACTGGGCTCGGCCCCGGCCCCCGACACGGCGGTACGGTCCCTCGTCGAAGCCGCGCTCGACGCCGGCGGCCCCGACAACGTGAGCTGTGTGGTGGCGGACGTGGTGGAGGCCGACGGGGGTCAACGGCTCGGCTGACTCAGGTGGGGTCGGCCACCTTCCACTCCTCGTGGCTGAGCGGGGGCTCGGTGAGCTGGGGCTTCAGAGGGCCGCGCACGGCGGCCAGCAGGACGCTGGGACCGAGGAGGACGTGGGCGCCGCGCTGGAGGGAGGAGACGTCGGTGAAACGGCGGGCTATGCGACCGTTTCCGGTGGCCGTGTAGAGGAGGCGGTCGACGTACGCGGCCAGGATCCGGTCACGGAGGGTGGGGCCGGACGCCGTCGCGCCGGGGTAGAAGACGTCCTGGCCGGTGGCGAGGTCCCACGCGGCGTTGACCGGGCGGGCCGCCGCCTTCTGGGCGGCGCGGGCCAGTCCGGGCGTGCCCCAGCCTCGAGCCCGGATGGCGTCGCGCAGCGCCACCGCGCTCTGGGCCGCGACCGACATGCCGTGCCCGTAGGTCGGGTTGTACGCCGCGAGCGCGTCGCCGAGAACGGCGAAGCCGTCGGGCCAGTGCCGGGCGCGCTCGTAGTAGTACCGGCGGTTTGCAGTGGAGCGGGTGAAGACCACCCCGGTCAGCGGCTCGGCATGTGCGATGAAATCACCGATGACGGGGTGGCGCAGCTCTTCGAGGGCGAAGCGCAGGAAGTCGGTCTCGTCGGGGCTGGGTTCGCCCCCACGGGTGCCCGACAGGGTGACCAGCCAGCGGCCGTCCTCGACGGGCAGCAGGACGCCCGCCCTGCCGGGCCTCCCGTCCCGCGGGGCGGCCTGGACGTTGATGACCGGGAAGCCGTCCCGGGCCTTCTCGGGCGCGCGGTAGAGCCGACTGGCGTACGCGAGACCGGAGTCGACCTGACGCTCCTCGGGGCTCGGGAGGCCGAGCTCCCGCAGCCACTGCGGGGAGCGGGAGGCGCGGCCGGTGGTGTCGACGACCAAGTCGGCCGGGAGGGTGCGCTCGGCGGCGTCGTGACCGCGTACACGGACGCCGGTGACGGCCGTGGCGGTACCGGCGAGGCCGAGCGCCTCGGCGCGCTCGACGAGCTTGATCCGGTCGTCGTCGAGGACCCGTGCGCGAACGGTCGCGTCCAGCAGGTCGCGGCTGCTGAGGATCATGTAGTGGGACTCGTTCCAGCGGCGGAACCAGCCCTGCGACGACAGGGCGACCATGTCGGTCGTCAGCGAGAGCCGGTGCGCCCCAGCCTTCCCGAGCAGGTCGACGGTGCCCGGTACCAGTTCCTCGATCGCCTGGACACCGCCGGACCACAGCAGGTGCACGTGCTGGGCCTGGGGAAGGTTCTTGCGCCGCTCGGGGCCGTCGGGCAGTACGTCGCGCTCGACAATCGTGACGACGTCCGCGAACTCGACCAGGGCGCGGGCCGCGAGCATGCCGGCGAGGCTGCCGCCGAGGACGACGGCGGACTTCAGGGGCCGGCTGGGGACACTCGCGAGTTCGACTCTGTCGCTCACGGTCCTGTCGCTCATGGACTTGTCACTCACATGTCTGTTGTCACTCATGGGGCTGACACGCTCTCTGCCGCGGCGGCCGCGGCCTCGCGTACCGCCCTGATGTCGTCGGGGTGGCGCAGGGCTCGGGACACGGCCTCGATCTCCTCCAGCAGATTCTCCGTGTCCGGGTTGTTGAGAGGCGCGGTGGCGTCGTCCTGGCGGGTTCGCTTCCTCGTCTCGATCGCGTCCTGGACGGTGACGGCGTGGGCGAGCGCCCCCGCCCGGCCGGCCTCGAAACCGAGGCCGAGGGCGGCGTCGTACGCCTTCCGCCGGAGGTCCTCGTCGATGAACCTGGCCAGGTTCAGCAGCGCGTCCCGGATGAACGTCTCGCGGCGTGTCAGGCGCAGTTCGGGGGTGGCACGGAGTCGGAAGGGGACGCGTCCGCCGCCCGTGACGGTCCCCATCAGGCGGTACAGGGGGCGCAGGTGCCAGTGGCCGAGCCGGGTGTGGGCACGGCGGTGCAGGTACTGGCCGGCATGCGGAAGGATGAAGCCGACCGCGATGAGGATGGCGGCGAGGCAGGCGACCGGTGGGGCCAGCCCGGTGCTGAGCCAGTCGAGGTCGTGGCCGGTCCAGCGGGCGAGGACGGCGCAGAGTTTGGCGCCGTCGTAGAGCAGGTTCATCGCGTAGCCGGCGCCGAGGAACATCAGACCGCCGCGCAGCCAGACGTCGAGTCCATCGGTGCGGATCCAGTTCCAGATCAGCTTGGACGTGATCAGGCAGGCCACGGTGTGCGCGAGCAGATAGAGCACGATCTCTTCGCGCATGAAAGGGGTGTTGGCGTAGTACGTGTCGAGGTCCCGTATCCGCTCGACGTGGGCGTCGGCGAGTGCGAACAGCACCCACAACGCGACGATCACGCCGGAATACACGGCGATCACCCAGCGGGTGGCACTACGGGTGGTCTCGGAGCGGTCGGAGATGCCGTCGCGCCATGCGGTGATCAGGACTAGGCAGGCGCCGCAGAACGCGGTGATGAGGCTGTAGACCAGGGGGGCCGCGATGTTCGGTACGCCGGTGACGCGGTTGGTCCAGGCGATGGTCGCCGGTGCCGCAAAGACGAAGACGCCGCAGGCGAGCACGAGCAGGCCACCGACGGCACGCAGCAGCGGGTCCTTCCACAGCTTGACGATGCTGGGCAGTTTGATCGCCAGCGCGGCGGTGAGGACCGCCGTCGGGATCCAGAAGGAGATGTAGAGCCCGGCGAAGAAGCGGGAAGGATTCATCGCCGGTCAGTCCTGGGGTCCGCGGTAGCCGAGGGAGGCCTGGATGGCCTGTCCGACCGGGTCGACGGGGCCCTTCGTACGCGGGCCGGTCACCCAGGTTCGGAAGACGCTGGCGAGGTGCAGGCCGAAGTCCTCCGCCTCGGCCTCGTCGGCCTCGTGCGAGCCGTTGCGGGCGGCGACGGTGAGCGCGATCTCCTGCCAGCCGGGGTCGTCGGACAGCGCGCCGGCGGCGGCCGCCGCACCCGCGTAGTGGTGGTGGGAGTGGGAGTGCCCCGCCATCATGTGCCACATTTCATGTCCGAGGATGACGAGTTGCTGCACCGTCTCGGCGCGTTCCTCGACGATGACGAGGTCGAAGTCGTGGAACTCCATCCACAGCCCCGTGACTTCGATCTCGTCCGGGAAGCGCTCGAAGCGGAGCTGGATGGGGCGGTCGTCGCGGCGCCGGCTCATTTCCTGGCAGAGGGCCTCGGCCAACTCCCGTACGTCCACGGGCGCGTCGAGTCGTTTCTTCAGCGCGCGGGTGAGCTCGACGGCGAGGCCGCGCATCTCGGAGTCGGCCCGGCGGGAGAGGAGAGCGGCGGCGCGCTTCCACGCGCGACGGACGGGCCGCATCTTGAGGAAGGTCTTCACCGTTCCGCCTCCTCGCTCTCGCTGCCCAGCAGACCCTCCAGCATGAGCGCGAGCGCCTCCTGCTTGCGGGGCGTCAGCCGCCGGCCCCGCAGGGCGAGTGTGACGACTCCGTGCTTGAGCGTGAACCTGAGCAGCGGCCCGTCCTCGGCGCCGCCCTCCAGCTCACCGACGACGCGCTGAAGCGCGCCGTTCAGGACGACGGGGGCCGGATCGGTGAAGAACTTCGTGCCCTCCTCGATCCGGAAGAACTCCGCGAGGCGGGTGAGGTCGGGTACGTTCGGCATCTTGTCGCCGTTGAGCAGACTGCGGGCCCACCTGTCACTGATGCCGAGCCGCGCGGCGACGTCCCGGCACACATCGGCGGGCCGCTTCCCGCTCTCGTCGAGATACGCCTCGTACAGCGCGCGGACGCGTCCGCGGATGCGGTCGTCGACCCTGTCGTCGAGCACCCCCGCGCCCTCGAGGAGCGCCCGGACCTCCCCCTCGGCGAGGGCCGTTCTTCTCGACAACTCCGCCACGTCGAGGACCTCCCCGCGATCGAGGCCCTTCTCGGCGAGGTGCGCGTCGAGACGCGCGAGTGTCTCGCGAAGAGGAGTCGGCGACGCACTCACCCATGCACTCCCGGCAGTTGACCCGTCAAATTCTCACGCTGTGGGCCGAGACTACGGTCCTCGACGGGGCCCGCGCCATGCTTTCCGAACGATGGTTCCCAGTTCAAGAACGATCGCTCCCGCGGAGCGGGACAGCCGGAATCGCCCCGGCTAACGGGGCATGAAGTGACCCAATTCCCGCGATCTGTCCCGGAGCCGTGACTCCCAGGTGCCGCCTTCCGGCGGGGCGGACATCCCGGTGAGAGCCGAGATCTGCACATTCTCCGACGGACCGTCCGGAGCGGCACCGAGCCGTGCCCAGTCCACCGCGACCCCGCCGCGCTCCGCGAGAACCAGCAGCGTGGCGGCGAAGCCTTCGGAGAGGGCCAGCAGGACGGCGTGACTCGTTCTTCGATGCCACGCCAGCAGCGCGTCGACGAAGACCGCGAAGGCGTCCGGGTCGATCCGGCTCTCGTCGTTCACCATCGGTCCGATGCCCGACGGGAGTTCCAGCTCCGCCTCGAAGAGGGCCACTTGACGAAGAAACAACCGGGAAGCCCCATTGGAGGGATTCCACAGGGTCTCGTCACCCATGTCGTAGTCCTGGCTCATGCCGCCCCCTCGTTCCATCGCGACGGACCAGCGTAACCAGCCCCGGCCGACCCGCCGCGGCGACAATGATCTCCACCATGTCGCTCTCAGGAACGGACGCCCACGCCGCCGCAGACCCCGCCACCCTCCCCCCTCTCGTCCGGCGGGCCCTCGCCTCCGCGCGTCGGCACGGCTTCGCGCAGGCGTGCCGTCCGGAGCAGGGCCGTCTGCTGCACGTCTTGGCGGGCGGTGCGCGGGGGCGGATCGGTGAGACGGGTACGGGGTGCGGGGTGGGGCTCGCGTGGCTGGCGTCCGGGGCGCGGGAGGGCGTACGGCTGGTCAGCGTGGAGCGTGACGCCGGGCGGGCCCGGGTCGCGGCCGAGGTCTTCGCCGACCGGCCCGAGGTCGAGGTGATCCACGGCGACTGGCGGCGGATCGAGGAGCACGGCCCGTACGACCTGCTGGTCCTGGACGGCGGTGGTACCGGCAAGATGCCGGGCGACGACCCGGCCGACCCCGCCCGGCTGCTGGCTCCGGGCGGCACGGTGGTGGTCGATGACTTCACCCCGGCCACCGGATGGCCGCCCCTGCACGAAGGCGCCCCCGACCGGGCCCGACTGCACTGGCTGAAGCATGTGGCCCTGCACACGGTCGAGCTCCGCCTCGCCGAGGACCTCGCCACGCTGGTGGGCACGCGGCGACGGCTCGCCCCGACGGGGCCGAGCTGGTCATCGGAGTGAGCGCGGCGGCGGGTTCGCCCCGCGCTGGTGTAGGAACGGTGGTGACTGTCATCGGCAGCACGTCCGCCAGCAGGTCCCTACGGCAAGGAGTACCCCGCGTGTCCTCCCTCTTTCCCGCCCTGGTCAGCGGTTCGACCGCACGGCGGCCCGCCCTGCGTTTCGGCGACCGGTCACTGACGTACGCGGAGCTCGCCGCCTCGGCGGGCGAGCTGGCCGCGCGGCTCGACGGCCGGGAGAGGGTCGCCGTGTGGGCGACGCCGTCCCTGGAGACCGCCGTCGGGGTCGTCGCCGCGCTGCTCGCCGGAGTGCCCGCCGTGCCGCTCAACCCCAAGTCGGGGGAGGGCGAACTGGGGCACATTCTGGGCGACAGCGCGCCGTCGCTGGTACTGGTCGAGCCCGGCGTCGAACTTCCCTCACCCGTAAGCGACCTGGAGCGCGTCGACGTCCAGGTGGGAGTCGCCGGTCAGGACACCCGCCCAAGCCCCGGCACCCCCGCGCGCCCCGACACCGAACCGGACGACCCCGCCGCCCCCGCCCTCATCGTCTACACCTCCGGCACCACCGGTCCGCCCAAGGGTGCCGTCATCCCGCGGCGCGCCATCGCCTCGACCCTGGACGCGCTGGCCGACGCCTGGCAGTGGACCGGCGACGACGTGCTCGTGCACGGGCTGCCGCTCTTCCATGTGCACGGGCTGATCCTGGGCATCCTCGGCCCGCTGCGGCGCGGCGCGGCGGTGCGGCATCTGGGCAGGTTCAGCGCACAGGGCGTGGCGCGCGAGCTGGGCGCGGGCGCGACGATGCTGTTCGGGGTGCCGACGATGTACCACCGGCTCGCCGAGGCGCTGGTCGAGGACACCGAACTGGCCAAGGCGCTCGGCGGGGCGCGGCTGCTCGTGTCCGGTTCCGCCGCGCTGCCGGTGCACGACCACGAGCGGATCACGGCCGCGACCGGACGCCGGGTCGTGGAGCGGTACGGCATGACGGAGACCCTCATGAACACCAGCGTGCGGGTGGACGGGGAACCCCGGCCCGGCACCGTCGGAGTGCCGCTGCCCGGCGTCGACGTACGGCTCGTCGAGGAGGACGGGACGACGATCGCCTCGTACGACGCCGACGGCACTCCCACCGGTACGCCCGACGGCGAGACCGTCGGCGAGATCCAGGTCCGGGGGCCGAACCTCTTCACCGAGTATCTGAACCGGCCCGACGCCACCGCCGCCGCGTTCACCGACGACGGCTGGTTCCGCACCGGCGACATGGCGGTCGTCGACCCCGACGGCTCGGTACGCATCGTCGGCCGCAAGGCCACCGACCTGATCAAGAGCGGCGGCTACAAGATCGGCGCCGGGGAGATCGAGAACGCGCTGCTCGAGCATCCGTCGGTGCGCGAGGCCGCCGTCACCGGTGAGCCCGACGAGGACCTGGGTGAGCGGATCGTGGCCTGGATCGTCCCCGCCGACCCCGAGGACCCGCCGGCCGCCGAGGCGTTGGCCGACCACGTGGCCCGCCGCCTCGCCCCGCACAAACGCCCGCGGACCGTGCGCTTCCTCACGTCGCTCCCGCGCAACGACATGGGCAAGATTCTCAAGCGAGCCCTCCCCGACGCCGTCGCAAAGGCCCCTGAGCATGACTGAGCGTTTCTCCGCCCGCGAGGCCATCGCCCTGGCCGGCGATGACTTCCGTGAACTGCCCGTCCCCATGAGGGAGTTCAAACCGGACGGCCCCTTGTCCTGGCAGGGGTACGACGACTCGCGCCGCCGCGCCCTCACCCGTACCGGCGAGGACGAGTCCGTCGTCTGCGGCACCGCGGTCATCGGCTCCACCCGCGCCGTACTGATCGCCTTCGAGTTCGGCTTCCTCGGCGGCTCGCTCGGCGAACGCACCGGAGACCGCGTCGAGGCGGCCTACACCCACGCCCGTGCGCACCGCCTGCCCGTCGTCTCGCTCGTCGCGACGGGCGGCAGCCGGATGCAGGAGGGCATGCTCGCGCTCACCCAGCTCCAGCGCGTGGCACGGCAGTCGGCGCTCGCCCGGGAGGCGGGGCTGCCGCAGATCGCCGTGCTGCGGGATCCGACGACGGGCGGCGGCTGGGCGACGCTGGGCGCGGGCGCCGACGTGACCCTGGCGTTGCCCGGCGCCCAGGTCGGTTTCGCCGGCTCCCGGGTCCGCCCGTCCGACGCGGACCCGGCCGCGTACACGGCCGAGGCCCAGATGGCGGCGGGCGCGGTGGACGCCGTCGTACGGGAGGAGGAGCTGCGGGAGACGCTGGCGCTGTGGCTGACCCTGCTGACCGCTCCCGCGGCCGAAGCCGAGGGCGAGGTCGAGGTCGAGGTTGAATCCGAGGCCGCGTCCGGAGGCGAGGTCGAGCCCGTCCCTCCCCCGGCCGCCCTCGGCGCCCCCGGCCTCCCCGCCACCGGCTGGGACGCCGTCCGGCACGCCCGCTCCCCCGGACGCCCCCGGGCCGCCGCCTACCTGGACGCCTACTTCTCGCGCCGCGCCGCGATCGGCGGAGACCGTTGCGGCGGCAGCGACGACGGCATGCTGTGCGGGTTCGGTTCGGGACCCGCGGGGCGGACCGTGGCGTACGCCGCCCAGTGCGGGACCGCGACCCGCCCCGCCGGATACCGCACCGCCGCCCGGCTGATCCGGCTCGCCGGCCGCCTCGGCTTCCCCGTACTGACGCTGGTGGACACCCCGGGCGCCGCCAACGACGCGCAGGCCGAGCGGCAGGGCGCGGGCTCGGCGATCGCGGACCTGTTCGCCGCGGTGGCCACCGCCCGTACGCCCGTCACCACCCTGGTGATCGGCGAGGGCGGCTCGGGCGGCGCGCTCGCGCTGGCCGCGCCCGGCAACACCTGGGCCACGCCGGACAGTTACTTCTCCGTCATCGCGCCGGAGCTCGCGGCCGCGATCCTCAAGCGGCCGGCGAGCGAGGTGCGCGACACGGCGGACCAACTCCGCATCCGGCCGCAGGACTTGGTGGAGCTGGGTGTGATCCGGGGCATCGTGGAGCACGCGGGACGCTGAGCGCGCCACCCGGGCAGTGACGCTGCGGCGGCGCCGGCTCCCCCTCCCAAGGGGAACCGGCGCCGCCCGTTCGGAGGGGACGGGGACGGGCCACCGCACCTCCGCCGGAGGGAACGGGGCGGGCTATCGCACTCCCACCACGCGGATGACCTCCTGGCTCACCGAGCCGCCCCGGTCGTCCCGTGCGGAGGCCCGCAGGGAGACGAACTCCGCGCCGCGCGGCACGCTCAACGTCCCCTTCCAGGACGCCGCGCCGCCACCGCCCGACAGCGGGACCGTCCGCCACGACTTCCCGTCGTCGTAGGACACCTCCAGCTTCCCGCCCCCGATGGTTCCGGTGCCGGGCGCGCCCTTCACGTACTCGGCGTGGATCCCCACCGGCACCCGGCCGCCGCGTACCGCGCCCGCGAGGTCGGTGTCGAGGTCGTAGCCGAGGTTGATGAGCGGCAGGAACGTCCAGCGGTCCGCGGGCGTGGCCGCCGAGCGGAGGGTCCACTCGGAGTGGCCCTTGGTGGACAGCGTCCAGCGGTCCGGGTCGAGGGTGGTGTCCGTGACGACCTTGTAGGTGTGTTCGTCGGCGGGCGCGTCCCACACGTACGCGCCGGAGCTCTTGCGCCGGTCGACCAGGGTGCCGTCCTGGTACACGGACGTGAACTGGGTCATCCCGGTGTCGTCGCTCCACACGTCGCCGAAGCCCGTGTGGTCGGGCCCGGAGTCGCCCCAGCCGGGCGTGTTGAACTGGATCTGGTTGCCCGCGCGCTCCTGTCCCCAGCCGAGCCCGGTGCCGAGCCACGCGTGCCAGACCGGCTTGAACCAGTTCAGCGTCGCGTGCGAGCCCCCGCGGTAGTGGACGAGCCCACTGCGCTCCTCCAGCGCGCCCGCCCCGAGGTTCACGGACTCCATCCACGTCTGTCCGATGCCCGTGGAGACGTAGTCGGTCCGCTCGGCGGGGTAGTCGATCCGCTCCTGGAAGCCGATCCCGATGGGGAAGGCGTCGGTGACCGAGTAGCGGAACTCACTGCCGGAGACGGGCTTGACCGCGTGGAACCTGGTGTCCAGCACGGCGAGTTCACGCACGCCCGGTTCGTACGTCAGGTCGCCGCGCGGAATGGCCCCCTCGTGCCCTTCCGAGAGGTCGTAGACGTACGGCGTGTTGCGCGTCCCGGTCATGTCGACCTGCCCAGCGGCCCGCAGCCGTGCCGCGTCCGCCGCGTTCACCGTGGCGATCTGCAGCGGCCGGTCCGCGCCGTCGTCCGTGCCGAACCAGGCGTTGAGCCGCCCGGCCGCGCCGTCGGTGACGAACAGCGCCTTGGCGCCCGCGTCCTGGGCCGCCTGGGCGAGGGTGGCGGGCTCGACTCCGTCGGCGAGTGTCGCGAGCACGGCCTTGCCGCTCACCCCGGTGAACGGTCCGGTCCCGACGTCCACCAGCGGCAGCTTGCTCCGGCCCTCGATCAGGGTCCCGCCCGGCTGGGCGACGGCCTCGCCGAC
This sequence comes from Streptomyces sp. RLB3-17, assembly GCF_007113425.2. Taxonomy (NCBI): domain Bacteria; kingdom Bacillati; phylum Actinomycetota; class Actinomycetes; order Kitasatosporales; family Streptomycetaceae; genus Streptomyces; species Streptomyces sp. RLB3-17. The sequence goes on from NZ_CP041610.2 coordinate 4,009,393, forward strand.
GCCCTTCACCTCCAGCGACGGCTTCCCCAGCCGCCACACGGTCCGGTACTCGAAGGTGCCCTGGGTGACCTTCGCGGTCGGCGCGGCGAAGACGCTGTCGTACTTCACGGGCACCTGGACGGCGCCGAACTGGTCGGAGCCGCCCGCGTTGCGGTCGTACTCCATGAGCAGCTGCCGGGTCTCGGTCCGCCGCTTCACCTCGGCCCGGATCTCCCGGAGCTGCCGTCCGTCGAGGGTGACCTCGCGGTCCCGGTCGAGGGTGATCTCGGGCGCGGCGAGGAAGCCGAGCCCGAGCGAGTCGGCGCCGTGACTGCCGTGCACGTCGAGGAAGGAGGTGAGGCTGTACGCCCCCGGCCCGAGCCGGAGTTTCAGGGTGCCGGAGTCGTCGACCGAGGCCGGGAACGGGTCCACGCCCGCAGCGAGTTGCTGCACCGCGAGGTAGGCGGCGGTCGGCTCGCCCGCGCGGTCCTTGACGTGGACGGTGAGCGTGTACCGCTCCTCCTCCTTCACCAGCCCGAACACGGTGTGCGCGACGGGCGTGCCGCCGACGGACGCGACGATCTGCCCGGAGGTGTCGCCCACGGGCGCCTTCGAGCCGTCGCCCGTCACAGTCGTCGACGCGCTGCCGTGCGCGGGCACGGTGAGCGTGGAGTCGGCGAGGGTGGCCACCCCGTCAGCGGCGCCCCGCACGGCGAGGCTCAACTCGACGGAGGAGTCCGAGGAGTTGGTGTAGGTCACGGTCTTCGTGACGGGCCGGTTCGCCTCGTACGGCCAGCTGTAGAAGCCGAGATCGGCGCTTCCGGTGGCGGTGACCTTCGCGTCGATCGCGTCCGGCACGCTCACCCGGCCCGAGCCCAGCACATAGGCGGACGCGTCGAGTTGCTTCGACGTCGACATCAGGGCGTCCTTGAGCTGGGCGCCGGTCCAGTCGGGGTGCTTCTCGGCGAGCAGGGCGGCCACACCGGCGACATGCGGCGTCGCCATCGACGTACCGCTCATGGAGGTGTAGTAACCACTGCCGGCGACGAGCTGGGAGCGGGCCGCCAGGATGTCGACGCCGGGTGCGGACAGGTCGGGCTTGAGGGCGTTGTCGCCGTAGCGCGGTCCCGCGCTGGTGAAGTAGGCGGCCTGGTCGGCGGAGTCCACCGCGCCGACGGTCAGCGCGGCGTCGGCGGCGCCGGGCGAGCCGATGGAGGAGGGGGCGCCGGTGTTGCCCGCGGCGACGACGAAGAGGGCGCCGGTCTCCTTGGACAGCGTGTTCACCGCCTGCGCCATGGGATCCGTGCCGTCACTCGCCTCGGTCGAGCCGAGGCTCATGGAGATCACCTTGGCGTGCACGTCCCGCGCGGCCCACTCCATGCCCGCGATGATCTCCGAGTCGCTGCCCGAGCCCTCGTCGCTGAGTACCTTGCCGACGGCGAGCGTCGCGTCGGGCGCGACACCCCGCTCCTTGCCGTCGGAGGCGGCACCGCTGCCGCCGACCGTGGACGTCGTGTGCGTACCGTGCCCGTTGCGGTCGGCGACCTCCTGCCCGTCGATGAAGCTCTTGCTGACGGAGACCCGTCCGGCCAGGTCGGGATGGTCGGCGTCCACCCCCGTGTCGAGCACCGCGACCGTGACACCCCTACCGGTGAGGCCGGCCTCCCAGGCCTGCGGCGTCCCGATCTGGGCGTTGCTCTCGGCCAGGTCGGCGTGCACGCGCCCGTCGAGCCAGACCTTGTCGACCGTCCCGCCCTGCCGGGTGAGGGACTGCCAGAACGTGCGCCCCTTGTCGGCGGCGACGGCGGCGCCCCGGATGCTGGGCAGCGCCCGCTTCTGCTCGGCCCCGCGCAGGGTGGCCGCCCGCGCTCCCTTCCCGTACGTCACGATCAGCGGCAGCTCGGCCGTCTTCCGGTCGGTGAGCCCCTGACGTATCAGCTCGCTCACGTCGAACAGCCGCCGGTCGAGGGTGCCCGCCCGCAGATAGGGCAGTGCCTCGTCCGGTACGACGGTCACGGCGCCGTTCGTCACCTGGGTACGGACCGCCCCCGTGGCCCCTCGGGGCCGCTCGACCGTGACCGTCTTCTTGCCGGCGCCGAGGTCGGTGACGGTCACCTTGTCGCCGGTGACGAGAGTGACGGTGTGGGTGGTGGAGGCGGTTCGCGTCGGGGCCGGGGCGGCTGCCTCGGCCGCGCCCGCCGGCCCCGTGGGCAGTACGGCGAGCACGAGCCCGGCGGACAGCAGAGCCGCCCCCCGTCTGACTGGTCCTCTGGTCATGGATGACCTCTCCTCGTCGGCACGTGGTGGCTCCGGTGCTGCGAAGAGTTTCGGGGGGCCGGTGGTGCGCGGGAGTTGACGGAACCTGGCGAGAAACTGCCCTGGCGGGTTTCCGCCAGGGCGCCGGGATCATCCATCCGGACAAGACCGCCCAACCAGCATCCGGACAAGACCACCCATCCAGCGGCACCCCGCCCGGCCCCCCACAAAAGGCACCTGGTCCGGCGCCCGTCCACGATGTGAGGAAGGACCGCCACCTGGCGGAGCCCCCACGGTCTGCTCTCGGGAGGACCTGCCATGACCGCCAGCCTCGAGCGGTTGCGCCGCTGTCACTTCGCCGTCGACCTGGGCGCGGCCCGGACCCGGGTGTACGTGAAGGGCGCGGGGCTGGTCGTCGATCAGCCTAGTGTCGCCGCGATCAACACCAGGAACGGCGCGCTGATCGCGGTCGGCGAATTCGCGGAGAAAATGACGGGCCGTACCCCCGACTACATCCGGGTCATGCGGCCGGTGTCCGGCGGCACGGTCGTCGACATCGAGATGGCCCAGCGCATGCTGCGCCAGCTGCTCGGCGACAAGGTCCGCCGCGCCCTGCGCCGCAAGCCCCGGCTGCGCGCCGCGGCCTGCACCCCGCACGACGCGGACCCGCTGGCGCAGCGCGCCGCGATCGAGACGCTGGTCGGGCTGGGGGCGCGGCGGGTCGAGCTGGTCGACACGCTGATCGCCGCCGCCGTCGGGTGCGGGCTGCCCGTCGAACAGCCGGAAGCCACCATGATCATGGTGTGCGGGGCGGCCGCCACCCAGGTCGCCGTGCTGTGCCTGGGGTCCATCGTGACCGCAGAGCGCGTTCCGGTGGGCGGCGAGGCCGTCGACCGCGCGATCGTGCAGCACCTGCGCCACCAGCACGAGCTGATGCTTCCCTCGCAGTCGGTACGGCCCCTGCAGCTCGCCCTCTCCGGCAACGGGCTCACCCCGCACGGCCCGGCGTCCACGGAGATCCACGGGCGGGACGTGGCGACCGGCCTCGCCCGGTCCGTACAGGTCGACACCGCCGCCGTACGCGACGCCATCCAGACCCCGCTGACCGCCGTACTGGACGGGATCGGGAAGGTGCTGCGGGCCTGCCCGCCCGACCTGGTGGCCGACCTCGCCGACCGCGGCATCATGATGGTCGGCGGCAGCGCGCTGTTGCCGGGCCTCGACCAGATGCTGCGGCAGGCGACGGGCATGCCGGTGCACATCGCCGAGCGTCCCGACGTGTGCGCGGTGCAGGGCCTGGGCTACATGCTGGAGGGCAAGATCGCGCCGCTGACGCTGGACCCGCTGGCGCTCTGACGGCCGGGCCCCGGAACAAGGCCCCGGTATGCACGATCCGGTCCCCCGCCTGCCGTCGCTCCTGGAAGCCGTCCTCAGCGTGGGCACCGACCTCGAACTGCGGGCCACGCTCCAGCACATCGTGGACGCCGCCGCCGAGCTCACGGAGGCCCGGTACGCGGCGCTGGACATGACCGATCCGGGACGGGACGGTCTCACGGGGATCCGTACGGCGGAACGGCCCGAACCGCCGGCGCCGCCCGAACCGCCGGCGCCGCCCGAGCCGCCGGAATCGACGGAGTCGCCGAAGCCGCCGGAACTGCCGGAACTGCCGGAACTGGTCGTGCCGATCCACGTCGACGACGAGGTCTTCGGCGACCTGCGCCTCGCCGGGAAGCGCGACGGCCCGTTCACGGACGAGGACGAACAACTCGTACGGGTCCTGGCGACCCAGGCCGGCATCGCGATCGGCAACGCCCGGCTGTACGAGACGGCGCGGCAGCGCGAGCGCTGGATCGAGGGCGCGGCGGCCGTCACCACCGCGCTGCTCAGCGGCGAGAGCGCCGCCGACGCGCTGATGACGGTCGCCGAACGGGCCCGGCGCCTGGCCGAGGCCTCGGCCGGTGTCATCCTCCAGCCCACCGAGGACGGCGGCATGGAGATCGTGACCGCCTCCACGCTCGACGACCCCGGTGACATCGTCGGCGTCGTGATCGAGCCGGGCAGTCCCGTCCTCGAACAACTCCTCGGCGGTGAACCGGTGTTCATCGACGACACGGCGACCGACCCCCGGATGACCACGCGCGTACGGCACCGGTTCGGGCCGAGCATGATGCTGCCGCTCCAGGCGGGTGGCCGTCTCCTCGGCACGCTCGCCCTCCCCCGCCGGCGCGGCGGCCGTCCGTACACCGCGGTGGAGCGGCTGCTCGCCACCCAGTTCGCCTCACAGGCCGCGCTGGCGCTGGTCCACGCCGAGGCCCAGCACAGCAGGGAGCGGCTCGCGGTCTACGAGGACCGCGACCGGATCGCCCGCGACCTGCACGACCTCGTCGTCCAACGGCTGTTCGCGACCGGCATGATGCTGGAGTCCACGCAGCGCAGGAGCGCCGGAACGGGCGATACGGACAAGGATGTGCACGCGATGCTCGGCCGCGCCGTCGACGAACTCCAGTCCACCGTCCAGGAGGTCCGCACGGCGATCTTCGCGCTCCAGCAGCCGCCGGCCGACGCCCCCACCACCTTCCGCGGCAAGGTTCTGCGCGAGGCGGCGGGCGCGGGCGCGGTGCTGGGTTTCCAGCCGTCCACCCGGTTCACCGGCGCGGTGGAGAACCGTCTCGCGGAGCCCGTCGCCGGCCGGCTGCTCACCGCGCTGCGCCGCGCCCTGACCGCCGCCTCCCGCCGCGCCGGTGTCTCCCGCGTCGAGATCACGGTCGACGTGACGGCGCCCCTCCCCGACGGACGTCCCGGGGTCCGCCTGACGGTCTTCGACGACGGCGAAGCGGGGAACGGCCATGCGGAGGGCGGCGGCTCGGAGGGCGGCGCGGGTACGACGGTCACCTGGCAGTCGCCCCTGTGAGCCGCGTCCGCAACTCACTTGACGTCCCCTCAGGGCCTCCGTAGCGTCGCAGCCCGTACGCCCACATGACCGACATTCACATCCAAGGACGGGATGGCCATGACTCAGCGACGTGTGGTGGTGTCCGGCGGCGGTACCGGGATCGGCCTGGCGACGGCGGAGGCGTTCGCCGCGGACGGGGACCGGGTGGTGCTCCTCGGCCGCCGCGAGGACGTGTTGCGCAAGGCGGCCGACACCTTGAACGGCCAGTACGGAGAGTCGACGGCGAGTTGGTGCGCGGCGGACCTCGCCGACCCCGAACAGGTGGGTCGGGCAAGGGATTTCATCACGGCGGACGAGACCACGGTGGACGTGCTGGTGGCCAACGCGGGCGGTAACGTGGCCCGTGAGCCCGACGGCACGCTCGCCTCCATCGCGGACAGCTACCGCGACAACTTCGACGCCAATGTGCTGACCGCGGTCCTGCTCACCGAGGCCCTGCTTCCCCACATGCGCCGCCCCGGCGGCCGTATCGTGCAGCTCTCCTCCATCGCCTCGCTGCGCGGACCGGGCTCGTACGGCGGCTCCAAGGCCTGGATCAACACGTACACCTACGCCCTCGCGCAGCGCGTCGGCCCCGAGGGCATCACCGTGAACGCGGTCGCCCCCGGTTTCGTCGGCGACACGGAGTTCTTCGGCGCCCGCGCGACACCGGAGTTCATCGCCTCCCGGATCGGCCAGACCCTGACCGGCAAGCCGGGTCACCCCTCCGAGATCGCCGCCGCCGTCCGGTACGTGGCGTCACCGGAGGCGGCGTACCTGACGGGGCAGTTGCTGCACATCAACGGAGGCGCGGTGCTGGGCCGTTAGGACCTGTCCGGCGGATCAGGCCTGGAACGGCGGGCGCGGCGTCACGGTCACCTCCGGGACGGTGCCGCCGCAGCGCAGTACGACGTCGAGGACACGGAGGAACTCCTCCACGTCGAGCAGGGAACCCGTCAGATAGCCGCGCTGCCGCCAGACCGGGTAGACCTGGGCCGCGTACTCCCGGTCCCAGCCGTCGTTGAACCCGGTCCTGGAGTCCCCTTCCCCGCCCGCGCAGTCCCCGACCACGAACCGGGTGAAACCCACGCTCGGGTGCTCGACGCGGAAGGCCTCGACGAGCTTCTCCAGGGCCGCCTTGCTCACGTGGTAGGCCGCGAACCCCGGCCAGGACGGCGTGAGCGAGCCGCCGATGGAGGACAGGTACGCGGCGACTCCGCCCGACTTCGTCAGATGCGGGAGCGCGGCGCTCGTGACCAGCGCCGCGCCGATCACATTGGTGTCCATGGCGCGGCGCCAGGCGTCGGCGTCGAGTTTCTCGACCGGGGCGAGGGGGCCGATGCCGGTGGCGTAGACGAGGGCGTCGATGCCGCCCAGCCCGGCGGCGGCCTCCTCGACCGCCGCCCGGCAGGACGACTCGTCGGTCACGTCACAGGCGACGGCGAGCGCGTCCGGGCCCGCCTCCTTCGCCGCGTCGACCAGCCGGTCGCGTCGGCGTGCCAGCAGGGCGACCCGGTCGCCGCGGCGCCCCAGGTCGACCCCGATGCACCGGCCCAGTCCACTCGACGCCCCGACCACGACAGCCTTCATGCCAGAACCTCATTCTCAGTATCCGACAATCCCCTTCCGCCGCTTCTATCACGAGTCGGGGCCGATGGGCAGACCCCCTGCAACGCCTCTCTACGCACTCGCGCGCAGATACCCCGAGTTCGCCACCTGCCCGAGGAACGTCAGCCGGGTGTCGGTCGCCATGTGCTTGTCGAAGGCCTCCTTGATACCGGGCCACTTGGGGTGCCCGAAGTCGTCGAGTACGACGATCCCGCCGGGCGCGATGATCTGCTCGGCCCACTCCAGGTCCGCGGCGACACCGGAGGCGGAGTGGTCACCGTCGACGATGATCACCCCGTAGGAACGGTCGGAGACCAGGGCGCGCACCTCGGGGTCCTCGGAGAAGCCCTGCTGGACACGGGCCGCGGCACCGGCCGCGCCGACCAGCGCCAGATTGGCGCGCACCGCGGCGCCGCGCACGGGAGTGCCCGTCGGGTCGGCCCCCTCGGTGGTGCCGGGCTGCAACTGAAGGCCCGCGAGCGGGTCGACGATCGTCAGACGCGGGTCGCGTCCCGCGCGCTCCATCATCCGGATCAGGGCCGCGCCGAACATCCCGTACAGGGTGCCGATCTCGAGGATCTCGTCGTTCGGCGGGTCGAGCAGCGGGACGGCGGAGAGCTTGCCGCAGATGTTCATGGTGCCGCCGGCGATCCGGCCGACCCCGAGCGCCTCCAGAGCGATGAGCAGCCGGAACGCCTGGGAGATGTTCCGCTCCGCCCCGCCCTTGTCTCCGCTCACCTGCGCCAACTCCTCGATGGCGCGATCGAGATGGATCTGGGCCGGCATGCGCGACACGCCCCGCCCCGTCCCGTCGATCAGCAGTTCGAGGGGACGCTGACGATTGCGCAGTGTCGCCAGCTCGCGCTGGATTCCGCCTTCGGATCCGTTCCCGAGCGCGCGGCGGATCTGGCGTTCGATGCGCTGATCGATGAGGTCGGCGATCGGACGCAGGGCGCGCCTGGCGGTCTTGGTGGTGAGTAACGCTCGCATGGCTCTTTGACCCTCGCAGGTATAGGAGAAGTGCTGCGTACGCGGGGGGACAGAAGGTGCGCACACCCTGATGACGACCGGCTGCGCAGTGGGGATCCAACGCCCAAAGGACGGTAAAGCGTAAACGGCCCACAGATAAATCACAGCGAACACCGGCCCCCCAAAAGGGAACGTGTGAATGATGCTTGGGCCACGGGAGGGTTACGTGCCTCGACATGTGGCGTGCCGGCAGCTGAATGACGGGTCAGGAGGGAGCGGGGGTCACGGAGCGGGGTCGGGCCGCGACACCCCGCGTCGGCGTCCGTTGGCCCCGATCGGGCCCTCCGTATCGACGCAGCCCGCCGCGAACGCCACGGTTCTGCGCCACTGGGCCGCCGACAAGGACCGCTTCGGCCTCCCCCTGGAGAAGGTCCTCGCCCACCTCCACACACCCGACGACCAGGACTGACGTCCGGTTCCGTCACGTCGCCACCTCTCATCCCCCTCGCCCCGGTGCCGGGAATCCACCACAGGAGCCCAACGACGTCACGTGCGGGAAACCTTGACGATCACTGTCCCGGGTGCCACGATTCCGGCGCCGCCATGTTTACGTAAACATCACCACCGACCCGGCTCCGGCCATGAGTTCGGGCCTCGCCGCGCCGGCCGATGTTTACGTAAACACAGCGTTCCGGTCGGTGGATCAGGGAGGAGCGGACGGATGGGCTCAACGCCGCGGGCGAGGATTCACGGCGCCTGGAGGCCGTCGAGGTCGAGACGGCACAAGAACCGTGCCTCGCGCCTGCCTTGAGTGCGCCGAGGCCCACCCGCGCGGGCGACAGGACCGCCCCGCACGCCCCCACACCCTCCCCTCCCACACCGGTGAAGCACCACCGGTCAAGCACTCCCGGCCAAGCACCACCGCACCACCGATACAGCACCGGTCGTCACCGGGCCCATGACGGCGAGCCGACGCACCCCGCGTCCCGTCCGGCCCGGAGAACCTTCCGACGGCCGCCCGGCCCCCGCGCAGGCTCCGCCGGGCGCTGAGCCGCAGTCACCTGAAAGGGCAAGTCGATGCGCACTACCCCCGCCAGAACCCGCCTCTCGCCCCGTCTGCGCGCCGCCTTCGTGGCGCTCCTGATCGCCGGCACCAGCGGCACCGCCGTCGCCGCGACCAGCGGCACGGCCGTCGCCGGCGGCCCCGCCCACGCCGCGCCGAGCAAGGACACGACCCAGTTCAAGGGCGTGAACTGGGCCGACCCGCGTGACAACTTCGCCGACGACCCGGTCGTCCTGTCCGGCCTGTCGACCTCCGACGGCTACGCCCGGACCTACGCCAAGGCGAGCCGGATCATCTCGGCGTTCCGCGCGAACCTCGGCGCCAACACCGTCCGGCTGCCCATCAACCCGTACACGGTCAACGGCTCGTACTGGAAGTCCTACCGCGGGGTCATCGACGCCGCGTCGGACAAGGGCTTCAAGGTCATCGTCTCCTACTGGGAGGGCACGGGCGCCCGCAAGGACGGCTTCATCGACGACCCCGCCACCTTCTGGCCCATGTGGAACACGGTGGTCAAGACCTACAAGAACGACAAGCAGGTCTACTTCGAGCCGATGAACGAGCCCCACGGCTACACCGACACCGAGTGGGCCGACATCGCGGCGAAGTGGCTGGCCACCTACCCCTCCGTCCCGCGCGACCGGGTGTTCGTCAGCGGCGCCGGCTACAACGACCACGTCACCTCCGTCTGCGCCGACCCGCGTCTGAAGGGCACCTACCTCTCCCTGCACCACTACGGCTTCTGGAAGGACTACGCCACCTACGACCAGTGGGTGTCCGACCTCAAGGAGCGCATCGGTGACTGCGCGGGCCGTACCGTCGCCGACGAGTTCGGCGCCCCGATGACCACCGGCCTCGACTACAACAAGCCGGACGCCTCCAACAACTACGTCAACTACGTCCAGGCCGTCACCGACACCTTCCGCCAGTTGAAGATGGGCTCCGTCTACTGGCCCGGCCTGCGCACCGACGACACGTACTCCCTGCAGACCCTGACCGGCGACCCCGCCCGCCCGTGGCTCGCCACCACCAACCAGTCCGGCGCCGACCGCCTCGCCTGGGCCTGGGGCCGCGGAAAGCCCGTCCAGCCCTGACCCGGCCCCCCGGCCCGGCCCGCGCGCGCGGGGCCGCTGGATCCGCTCCTCGTTCGAACTGACTTCGCCAAGGAACCGCCGTTCCCCGGCGATCACCCCGGACGAGCGCGAAGCGCGCGAAACGTACAACCGCGGCCCCTGGATCAGCTCCAGGGGCCGCAACCTCGCCGCGGGCAGAGCCGAGGACGGCCCGTCAGCTGCACACGCGGGCGTTGAGCCGGGCGGCCTCGCGCGTCAGGTGGTCGCGTCGGCCGGTGATCACGCGGCGGACAGGACCAGGTGGACCTTGAGGGCGAGATGCACCTGCAGCACCTGGTCGCCGTGGCGCCACTGCGGGCCGAGCAGCGAGGTGATGCGGTCGATGCGCTGGTAGAGCGTGTTGACGTGGATGTAGAGCTCGGCGGCCGTGCGGCCCAGGCCGGTGTCGCAGGCGAAGAAGGCGAGCAGGGTGCGGGTGAGCTCGCCGCCGCGCTGGGTGTCGTAGTCGAGGACGGGGCCGATGGTGCGGCGCACGAAGCGGTGCAGCTCCTCGCGGCCCGCCTGATGGAACAGCAGCCCGTAGACGCCCAGTTCGCCGGGGGACGCCCCTTCTCCGTCGCGGTCGAGCGCGAGCAGGACGTCCAGGCAGCGGACCGCGTCGTGGTGTGCCTCGACGATGGCGTCGATGCCGGGCACGGCCGTCGCGGCGCCGACGGTGACCAGGTTGTCCACGACCCGCGACAAGTGGTCGGCCAGGGTGCGGGCGGCCTCGTCCGGGTCCGGATCCTGCGGCAGGAGGACGACGGTGTCGCCCCGGTATTCACCCGCGAGACCCCGGGCATGGGCGGCGTACGAGGCCGCGGCATCGGCGATGCGTCGCCGATGGGCGCTGTCACGGCAGCGGGCGGCGAACAATGTGTGCGGGCGGTGGAGGTCGAGGCCCACCAGGGTGGCCCTGCGCCGCAGGCCCTCCGGATCCCGGTGCGGGGAGCCGAGCAGGTCCTCGAGGATCTCGCCGCGCAGCCGGTGCTCGGCCTCGGCGACGGTGCGCTCGCTGAGCAGCATCAGCGCGGTGACGAGCGCGGCACGCTCGAGGGAACGTACTCCCGAGGCGTCCAGGTGGTCGCGGACGAGCAGCAGAACGCCCAGGAGTTCGCTGCCGGCCACGATGGGAGTGGCACAGGCGGCGGATCCGTCGGCGCCGGCCGGGATACGGCGGGTGCGGCGGGCGTCCGTGCTCAGCACCCGGGCGTCGCGGACCGCATGGGCGGCGGGGCACGGATCCGGGAGCGCTCCTTCGGTGCGGGCCTGTTCGACGAGAGGGTCGTCACCGGCGGCGGCCATGGTGCGGCCGCGGGGGTCAAGGACGAGGATGCTCCCGCCGAGGACGTCGGCGAGGGTCTGCGCGACGTCGGCCATGCCGCCGCCGTCGAGGACGATGGTGGTGAGGCGCTCGTGCAGGGCGGCGGCGCGTTCGATGGATTCGCTGTGGGCGCGGATGACGCCATTGGCTTCGGTGAGTTCGTCGACTGCTCTGCGTACGTCCTGGAAGAGGGTCGCGTTCTCGATGGCGATGGCGGCGTGGTTGGCGAGCGAGACGAGCAGGGCCACCTCGTGCTCGGAGAAGGGGCGGACCCGGCGGTTGGCCGCGAACAGGACGCCAATGACGTTCTCGCCGAGTTTGAGAGGCACTCCCTCGATGGAGATCAGCCCCTCGCCGCCCACGACGTCGTCGATGCAGTGCTCGAAGCGCAGGTCGGCGAAGTAGTCGGAGGTGTTGTACGGAACCGCCGTCTTGGCCACAAGACCGCCGAGGCCTGCGCCCATGGCAAGCCGTGCCTGCTTGAACGCGTCGGTACGTATCCCGTCGGTCACCCGCATATAAGTGTCGCCGCGTTGAGCGTCGTTGAGCATCAGGTAGGCCACGTCGGTGCCGAGCAGGCTGCGAGCCCGGCGGACGATGGCCTGGAGCACGGCCTCCAGATCACGCAGTGAGGACAGGTCCCCCGCTGTCTCGTAGAGCGCGGCGAGCTCGGCCTCCCGACGGCGACGCTCCTCCAGGCGCGCCCGTACCTGCAGGGCGTCGTCGACGAGCGCGGCGAGCCGGGGGCGGTCCTCGGAAGGGCATCGGTCGAGGAGGGCGTCGTACTCACTCTGCGCGGCGTCTTCGCGCAGCAGGCGCAGCAGCCGCGCCGCGGGCTCCACATCGGCCCGACTGTGTGTGGTCGTCGAGTCCACGGATGCCTCCTGAGTGTTCCGGTACGCGTTCCCGCCTGCGATGTTCACCGCCCCGGCTCCGTCTGCACAGATCTACGACGAGACCGGTTGCGACGCGTCGTCGTGGTCGTGCTCCAGGTGTGGTTCCGGGTCGGGGGCCGTGGACTGCGTACGGGAGCGCAGGGTGTGCGTGAGTGTGCCCCACACTCCTCGGCGGAAGAGCAGGACGACGACGATGAAGACGCCGCCGGTGACCAGGCCGGTCTCCTCGAAACCGGACGTGGACAGCCAGTCCTCCAGGCGGACGATGGCGCCGGCACCCAGCAGGCTGCCCCAGAGGGTGCCGATGCCGCCGAGGACCGTCATGACGACGACCTTGCCCGACGTCGTCCAGTACACCTCCTGCAGAGAGGCGAAACCGTGGTTGACCGCGTAGAGTCCGCCCGCGAGGCCGGACAGGAACGCGGACACGGTGAAGACGACGAGCTTGTAGCGGTCGGCGGCATATCCCAGGGCGCGGGCACGGGCGGAGTTGTCGCGCACGGCGGCGATCACCCGGCCGAACGGGGAGTGCACGATCCGCCAGGCCGCGGCGAGGCCGAGCAGCACCACCGGCAGGGCCGCGTAGTAGAAGACGAACGAGTCCGACAGGTCGATGCCCGGCAGGTCGCGGGGAATTCCCTGCAGACCGTTCTCGCCGCCCGTGACATCGCCCCACTGGTTGGCGATGAAGTACACCATCTGCGCGAAGGCCAGGGTGACCATGGCGAAGTAGATGCCGCTGCGCCGGACCGCGAAGAACCCGATGGGCAGGGCGAGCAGCGCGGCGGCCGCCGCCCCGCCCAGCACGGCGACGTAGAACGGCAGTCCGCTGTGGATGGCGATCAGCCCGGTGACGTACGCCGAGCTGCCCCAGAACGCCGCGTGTCCGAAGGACAGCAGCCCGGCGTGACCGAGCAGCAGATCGAAGGCGACGGCGAACAGGCCCCAGCAGAGGATGTCCGTGGCGACCGGCGGATACAGGCCCCAGGGCAGACCGAAGGCCACGAGCAGCCCGGCGGTGAGCAGGCCCCACCGGATCCGGGCGGGGCGGCTGTGCAGCTTCTCGAGGAGGCCGAGGATCACGCGTGTTCCTCCTTGCCGAACAGTCCGGCGGGCCGGACGAGCAGCACGACGGCCATCAGCAGGTAGACCGAGGTCTGGGACAGGACGGGGACGTAGAGGTTGCCGAGGGCCTGGATCATGCCGATGGTGAACCCGGCGAGCACGGAGCCGAAGACGGAGCCGAGGCCGCCGATGACGACGACCGCGAACACTGTGATGATCAGGTCGCTGCCCATACCGGAGTTGACCGCCCGCATGGGTGCGGCGAGCACGCCGGCCAGGGCCGCGAGCCCGACGCCGAAGCCGAAGACCGGCGTGACCCAGCGCCCCGTGTCGATGCCGAACGCCCTGGTGAGTTCCGGGCGTTCGGTGGCCGCGCGCACGATGGTCCCGATCCGGGTGCGGGTGAGCAGCAGCCACACGGCCAGGCAGAGAGCGACCGAGACGGCGAGTACGAACACCTGGTAGCGCGGGAAGTCGAACAGGCCCAGATCCATGGAGCCGGGGAAGGGACCGCGCTCGTAGGGCTGCGACTGCGCACCGTACTTCATGCGAAGCAGGTCCTGGCAGACCAGCGCGATGCCGAAGGTGAGCAGGAAGTTGTAGAGCGGGTCGAGGGCCGTCAGGCGGCGGATCAGCAACCGTTCGAGGAGGGTGCCGGCGACGGCGAGTGCGAGGGGCACGAGCAGCAGGGCCCACCAGAAGCCGAGCCCCGCGCTGTCGCCGAGGGCGACCGCGCCGAACGCGCCGAGCATGTAGAGCGCGCCGTGGGCGAAGTTCACCACGCGCAGCATGCCGAAGATGACGGCGAGGCCGAGGGCGAGCAGGGCGTAGAAGCTGCCGCTGACCAGCCCGTTGAAGGCCTGTTGGAGAAACGAGGTCATGAGTGGGTCCCGTCGTCGGCCGGCGGCCTGCCCGTCGTGCGGGCCGCCGGACCCCGGTGGTCAGCTGAGATGGCAGTCGGGCGAAGGCTGGTCGAATGCCTCGGCGGCGGGGATGGTCTTGACCGGCTCGGTGTAGTCACCGGCCTCGCTCGCCTTGGCCGGGTCCTTGACCTTGGCCAGGTACGCGTCGTGGACGACCCGGTGGTCCTCGGCGCGGATGGTGGCGTTGTGGGCGAAGAAGTCGCTGAACTTGGTGCCGTCCAGCTCCTTCGAGACGTCGGCCGCCCGGTCGCTGCCCGCCTTCTGCGCGGCCTCCAGATAGTGCGTCGCCGCCGAGTAGTCGGCCGCCTGGTCGAAGGTGGGCCGCTGTCCTGTGCGCTCCTTGAACCGGTCGGCCCAGGCCTGGGCCTTGGCGTCGACGTTCCAGAACCAGGCCGTGGTGAACATCGTTCCGGCAAGCTTGTCCGCGCCGATGGCCTTGATGTCGGTGTCGAAGAGCAGGCCGATGGCCAGCTCGATGCCCTTGTCCTTCAGTTTGAACTGCTGGTACTGCTTGACGACGTTGGCCAGGTCACCCCCCGCCTGCAGGGCCCCGAGCACCTGCGGCTTCGGCTTCAGGCCCGGTGCCTTGAGCAGGAAGGTGGAGTAGTTGTCGCTGGGGAACGGCGTGGGGTCCTTGGCGACGACCTTGCCGCCCGCGCCCTCGATGGCCGTCTCGAACTTCTTCTGCATGTCCTGCCCGAAGGCGTAGTCCGGGTAGATCGTGTACCAGTTCTTGCCTCCCGCTCGGGTGACCGCGGAGCCGGTGCCGTGCGCCAGCATGTAGGTGTCGTAGGCCCATTCATAGGTGTACGGATTGCAGGTCTTGCCCGCGAGTTCCGTGGTGGCGGCGCCGGTGTTGAAGTACAGCTTCTTGGCCTGGCCGGCGACGGTCTGCACCGCGAGGGCCGCCGACGAGGTCGGCACGTCGAAGAGCGCGTCGGCCTTCTTGCGGTCGTACATCTCCCGAGCCTGGGTGTTGGCGATCTCCGGCTTGTTCTGGTGGTCGGCCTTGATGACCTCGATGTTCTGGGTGATCGCCTTGTCGCCGTACTTCTTCTTGAAGTCGTCGACGGCCATCTGCACGGCCTGCACCGAGTTCGGTCCCGCGATGTCCGCGTAGACGCCGGACAGGTCGGTGAGCACACCGAGCACGATCTTGTCGTCGCTGACCTTCCCGCCGCCCGAGCTCGGTCCGCCGCCCCCGCAGCCCGCGAGCAGTGCCCCCACCGCGGCCGTGGCCACGACCGTCGACAGCCTGTGTTTCATTGCTTCCTCCTGATGCGTACGTCCCGAATGAGCGGAGGTGACGGAGTGTCACAGTCCGAGATAGGCGAGGAGTTCGCCCTCGCGCTGCCGTACGTCGGCGTTGTCGAGCGCCTCCACGATCCGGCCCTGCGCGAGGAGGTAGTGGCGGTCGGCGATGGTCGCGGCGAAGCGCAGGTTCTGCTCCACCAGCAGCACCGACACTCCGTGCTCCTTGGCCCCGCGCAGAATCTCGCCGATCTGCTGCACGATGACCGGGGCAAGGCCCTCGGTCGGCTCGTCGCACAGCAGCACGCGCGCGCCGGCGCGCAGGACCCGGGCGAGGGCGAGCATCTGCTGTTCACCGCCGGAGAGCTTGCCGCCGGGGAAGCGGCGGCGCGCGGCGAGCACCGGGAAGGCGTCGTAGATGCGGGGCAGCGGCCACGCGGAGCCCGGCGAGGCCGGCGGCAGGGTCAGGTTCTCCTCGACGGACAGGCCCGCGTAGATGCCTCGGTCGTCGGGAACGTATCCGAGGCCGAGCCGGGCCCTGCGATGCGGCGGTGCCGCGGTGATGTCCTTGCCCGCCAGCGCGACCCGGCCGGTCATCTCACGGTGCAGCCCCATGGCGCAGCGCAGCAGGGTGGACTTTCCCGCGCCGTTGCGGCCGACGAGGGTGACGACCTCGCCCTCGCCGACCCGCAGGGACACCTCGTCCAGGGCCGTGGCCTCGCCGTACCGGGCGCTGACGCCCTTGATCTCAAGCAACGTCGGCCCCCAGGTACGCCTCGACGACCCGTGGATCGGTCCTGACCCGGTCGTAGGGGCCCTCCACGAGCACTTCGCCGCGCTGCAGGACCGTGACGGTGTCGGCGAGCGAGCCGACGACGCTCATGTTGTGCTCGACCATCACCACGGTGCGTCCCTCGCGGATCCTGTCGATGAGCGCCACGGTGCGGTCGACGTCCTCCAGACCCATGCCTGCTGTCGGCTCGTCGAGCAGCAGCAACGCCGGGTCCAGGGCGAGGGCGAGGGCCAGTTCCAGCGCGCGCTTCTGCCCGTACGGAAGGTTTCCGGCGGGCCGGTCGGCGAGATGCTCGAGTCCGACGTCACCGAGGAGTTCGAGGGCCCGGCCGGAGAAGCGGCGCATCAGTTTGTCCGTACGCCAGAACCGGCGGCCGAGACCGGTGCCCGACTGGAGGGCGAGCTCGACGTGCTCCCGGGCCGTCATCTGCGCAAAGAGGCTGGTGACCTGGAAGGAGCGGGCGACGCCGAGGCCGGCGATGCGCTCCGGGGGCTGGCCGGTGATGTCGTGTCCGGCGAAGGTGATACGCCCGCCGGACGGCCTGAGAAATCCGGTCAGCAGGTTGAACAGCGTTGTCTTTCCTGCCCCGTTGGGGCCTACGAGCGCGTGGACCGTGCCCTCGGTGACCCTCAGGTCCACCGCGCTGACGGCGCGGAATCCCTGGAACTCCTTGGACAGGCCTTGCGTGACCAGGATGGCGCGCGGTTGTCTCATGACGCCTCGGATGCGCAGGGGATGCACCGGCGGATGCCGATGTGGGGCAGACGTTAAGTTCGGCCATGAGCAGCGGCTACGGAGAGAATCTCCACAAGACGCCCCCGCACGGGTGTGGGTCTTCTCCCTCCCCGCGCCGCTCCGCCCGTCGCCGGTGTGGGTACTTGCTCCACTGAGGCGGGGGACGTTCCGGAGTCTTCCTCCGTCGCCCGGGTCCGGCACCGCGGTGACGATGTGCGCCATGGCGATGATGGAGACCCCGCTCAACACGTGGCTGCTGTTCGGACACGCCCCGCGCTACTTTCCCGACACCGAGGTGGTCACGCGACTTCCCGACGGCCGTGTGCACCGTTACACGTACGCCGCGTTCGCGCGCCGTGCCCAGCAGTTGATGCACGCCCTTGACGCTCTCGGCCTGGCGCCGGACGACCGGGTGGCCACCCTCGCCTGGAACGGATACCGGCACCTGGAGGCCTACTGGGCCGTGCCCTGCACCGGGCGCGTCCTGCACACCCTGAACCTGAGGCTCTCCCCCGAGGACCTGGCGTACATCATCGGCCACGCGGACGACCGCGCCATCCTGGCCGATCCCGATCTGCTGCCACTTCTGGAGAAGGTGCACGCGCGGGGCGGCCTCGCCGGCGTGCGGCATGTCATCGTGCTCGGCGACGAGGTGCCCGACACCGCGCTGCCGGGGGTGGTGGCGTACGAACAGCTGATCGCCGGTCTGCCGGATGCGTACGCCCCCCGCGACATCGACGAACGGTCGCCGCTCGGCCTGTGTTACACCTCCGGCACCACCGGCCGCCCCAAGGGCGTGCTCTACACGCACCGTTCGACCGTGCTGCACGCCATCGCCGCGTCCTCGCAGTCCGCCATGGCCATCGGCCCAGGTGACTGCGTACTGCCGGTCGTGCCCATGTTCCACGCCAACGCCTGGGGCGTCCCCTACACCGCCACTCCGTACGGCGCCAAGCAGGTGTTCCTCAGTGGCTCGCTCGATCCCGTGGCCCTGGTCGAGCTGATGGCCGCCGAGCGGGTCACGGTCGCCGCGGGCGTGCCCACCATCTGGATGGCGGTCGCCGACGAGATCACCGCCCGCGGCGGGTTGCCGTCGCTACGGCATCTGCTGTGCGGCGGCGCCCGCCCGCCCCGCGCCCTGATCGAACGCTACCGGCGCGACTTCGGCATCCCTCTGGTGCAGGTGTGGGGCATGACCGAGACCTCGCCGCTGGCCAGTGTGGCGTGGCCGAAGGAGCGGATGCGCGACTGGGAGGAGGACCGGATCACCGACGCGGTGCGCACCCGGGCCGGTCTTCCACTGCCCGGGGTGCAGATGGACATTCGCGACGAGGCGGGCAAGTCCCTTGCGTGGGACGGGACGTCGATGGGCGATCTGCTCGTACGCGGGCCATGGATCGCCGATTCCTACCTCGGCGGTGAGGGCGCCGCCCAGTTCACGGAGGACGGCTGGTTCCGTACCGGGGACATCGCCATCGGCTCCCCGGACGGCTATGTCGTCATCGCCGACCGTGCGAAGGATCTCATCAAGTCCGGCGGCGAATGGATCTCCTCGGTGGACATGGAGTCGGCCGTCATGGCGCTGCCGGAGGTCGCCGAGGCCGCGGTCATCGCCGTGCCCGACGACAAGTGGCAGGAGCGTCCGCTGATCTGCGTCGCCCCACGGCCGGGCTCCACCGTGACCCTCGAACGCGTACGGGCGCACCTGGAGGCCGGCGGCTTCGCGCGTTGGCAGCTCCCGGACCGTATCGAGGTCGTGGAGGCCATCCCGCGCACCGGAGTCGGCAAGTTCGACAAGAAGGCGTTGCGTGCCCGCTTCGACTCCTGACTCACCGCTCCCTTTCACCTTCACCGCCCGGAGGGCGAACCATGCATCTGAGACGCACGGTCACCTTGTTGTCCGCCGTACTCCTGTCGACGGCGGGAGTGTCGGCGAGCGCCACGGCTCGATCGGCACCCCACTGCGCCGGCCAGAGCCGGATCACCGTACCCGGCGCGGCATTCCAGACCATGGCCTGTCTGCCCGACATGACCACGGCCGCGACCGCCGGTACCGCCTACACCGACTCCGCGGACTGGGCCTCACTCACCGCCAAGGGGACCAGGAACCCCACCGGCGTCCCCGGCATCCAGATCGACGGCTACTTCCCCGACTCCTCGCACCTCAACAAGACCCACGGCTGGAACCACGACTCCCAGTTCGTCATCCGGCTGCCCGAGCGCTGGAACGGCGGCCTCGTGGTGACCGGTGCGCCCGGGACGCGCAAGCAGTACTCCCTGGACCCCCTGATCTCCGACTGGGTCATCGCCCAGGGCTACGCCTTCGCCTCCATCGACAAGGGCAACAGCGGTCCCGACTTCTACACCGACGGCAAGCGGCCCGGCGACGCGATCGCCGAATGGAACCGGCGCACCACCGAGCTGACCCTCGCCACGAAGACCGTCGTCCGGCAGGCGTACGGGCACGCCCCACGCCGCACCTACATGACCGGCATCTCCAACGGCGGCTACCTGACCCGTTGGCAGCTCGAGAACCACCCCGAGCTGTACGACGGCGGAGTGGACTGGGAGGGCGCGCTGTGGACCGAGGACGGGCCGAACCCGTTCACCTATCTGCCGACCGCGGTCGCGTACCAGGCGGGCCGGGCCACCCACGCCGACATGCTCGCCGCCGGATTCGCTCCCGGCACCGAGTTCCTGTGGCCGTACCACGAGGCTGCCTACTGGGGCCTGACGCAGAAGGTGTACCGCGCGGAGGTCGACCCCTCCTACGACCCCAGGTGTCCGGGTGAGTCCGCCGGTTCGACGCTTCCGGAGATTCTCGCGCCCTGCGCGTCGGATGCTTCGTACGACTATGCGGCGCGGCCGGGCTCCGTGCACCGGGCGGTCGAGCGGATCTCGCTCACCGGCAGGATCGGCAAGCCCATGATCACACTGCACGGCTCGCTCGACGCACTGCTGCCGATCGCCACCGACTCGGACGTGTACGCGCGCATGGTCTCCGACAGCCACCGCGGCGGTTCGCACCGCTACTACACGATCGCGGGCGGCACCCACGTCGACGGCCTGTACGACACCTATCCGGACCGGCTCCGGCCGATCCTGCCCTGCTATCGCTCGGCGTTCCACGCTCTGACCGACTGGGTCGAGCACCGGGCCGCCCCGCCGGCGAGCGGCACGGTGCCCAGGCCCACCTCGGGAGACCTGGTCAACTCGTGTGCGCTGCGCTGAGGTTGACCTCGTAGGCAGTGGAGTCTGCCGACACCCGAGGCGATCGAGAAGTGTGGTCCGCTTCCGCTGTCGGGCGTCCGCTGCGGTTCTACGGTGCAGCGGACCGCCCGCTCCGGAGGGACACCGGCGCGGCGGTGCGCCCACTCACCCCCCTGGACCACGGGAGGACTGCATGTCGGTTCGTGACCGCGTCCGTAGAACCTGCTGGGCCGCGCTGCTGGCCCTGCCGCTCGCCCTGTTCACCGTGCCGCAGAGCGCGTCGGCCGCCTCGCTCACCCAGGTGACCGGCTTCGGCTCCAACCCCGGCAGCCTGTCGATGTACACGTACGTCCCCGACAACCTGCCCTCCGGCGCCCCGGTGGTCGTGGCCCTGCACGGCTGCACCCAGAGCGCGAGCGACTACTACAGCCACTCCGGCTGGCCCAAGTACGCCGACCTGTACGGCTTCGCGCTGGTCTTCCCGCAGACCTCCAGCGCCAACAACGCCAACTCGTGCTTCAACTGGTACCAGTCCGGGGACTACACCCGGGGCCAGGGCGAAGCCCTGTCCATCAAACAGATGGTCTACTACGCCAAGACGCAGTACGGCAGCGACCCCAGCCGCGTGTATGTGACGGGGCTGTCCGCCGGCGGCGCCATGACCTCCGTGATGCTCGCCGACTACCCCGATGTCTTCGCGGGCGGCTCCATCGACTCCGGCATCCCGGCGGGCTGCGCCACCGATCTCAGCAGCGGCCTCACCTGCGAGTACAACCCGGTCAGCAAGACCCCGCAGCAGTGGGGCGACCTGGTACGCGGCGCATCGGGCGGCTGGAGCGGACCCTGGCCGCGGGTGGCCGTCTGGCAGGGTTCCGGCGACTCGACCGTCAACCCCGCCAACGCCACCGAGTCCCGCGACCAGTGGACGAACGTCCGGGGTATCGGCCAGACCCCGTCATCGACCGCCACGCTCACCGGCGGCACCACCCAGGACGTCTACAACGATGCCAACGGCGATCCTGCCGTCGAGACCTTCACCGTCTCCGGCATGGCACATGGCCTCGCCGTGAACCCCGGCTCCGGGACCGACCAGTGCGGCACGACCGGCACGTACTACCTCAACTACATCTGCTCCAGCTACTACACGGCGAAGTTCTGGGGCCTGGACGGCACCTCCGGCGGCGGCACCGGTGCCCTGCCCGCGCCCACCGGGCTGACGGTAACCGGCACCACGGACACCAGCGCCTCACTTTCCTGGAACGCCGTCAGCGGCGCCGCCTCGTACACCATCTACCGCGGCGGTACGAGGACGGGCTCGACGACCTCCACTTCGTACACGGACACCGGACTGGCCTCCGGCACCGGATACAGCTACACCGTCGCCGCCGTCGACTCATCGGGCAAGGCCGGCGCCGCCGACGCGGCCGTGACGGCGACCACCACCGGTTTTCCGCCACAGTGCTTCACCGCGAACAACTACGACCAGGTCGCCGCGGGCCGCGCCCACCAGAGCGGCGGCTACACCTACGCGAACGGCTCCAACCAGAAGATGGGCCTGTACAACACCTTCACCACCCACACCCTCGAGGAGACCGCCACCGGCTACTACGTGATCGCCGACTCCGGCTGCCCCGCCTGACCGGGCCTGCCACTGCTCACGCAGGGCGAGAACGTCGCGTTCGCGGTCGGTGACGGCGGCGAGGTACGGGCCGGCGGGGTCGCTGTGGTCGGCTTGGCGGCGCGGCCGCGTCCCAGCGACTGCTCACCACCGCCAGAGGCACCCGCCGCCGGAAACTCCGGCCCCGGCTCGAACTGACGTCGCACCAGGGAACGGCGATTCCCCGGTCGTTCCCCCGGACGAGTGCAAAGAGCGCGAAACGCACGACTGCGGCCCCCGGATCAGCTCCAGGGGCCGCAACCTTGTTGCTGGCAAACCACGAGTGCGCGGGCGGCATCGTTTCTTCACGCGTAGCGCGCAGTGGGGCGGGTGGGACTCGAACCCACGGCCGACGGATTATGAGTCCGCTGCTCTAACCGGCTGAGCTACCGCCCCTTACGGCGCGTCGCGCACATTTGTGCGCGCCGTCTGCCGCAGCATAGCCGCTCATACGATCTCCTGCTTCGGATGGTCGGCAACGCATGACCATGAGGACTTCGGCGTGGCCTGCGCGGTTCCGCCGGACATGAAAAAGGACCCCTGAGGGGTCCTCTTCCGTTGCTCTCCCGACTGGACTCGAACCAGTAACCTGCCGGTTAACAGCCGGCTGCTCTGCCAATTGAGCTACAGGAGACCGAGCTCCCCCGACTGGACTCGAACCAGTAACCTGCCGGTTAACAGCCGGCTGCTCTGCCAATTGAGCTACGGAGGATTGCCTCGTTGCGTCGAACGCACCTACCCGGGTATTCGCCAGGGGGCGTGCGCTCGCTGCGACACATACATTAGCGCAAGCAGGGGGGTGCTCCGCCAATCGGTTCCCCCCGCACCGATGCCGACGCAAGGGAAGGGTGGCCGCCATGCGGTACCGGCTCACATTCGTCGCCGGACTGGCTCTGGGTTACGTGCTCGGCACGCGCGCCGGGCGCGAGCGCTACGAGCAGCTGAAGAAGTCCGCGCGCCAGGTCGCGCAGAACCCCGCGGTGCGCAACACCGCCGAGACCGCCGCCCAGCAGGGGCGCGAGATCGCGGGCAAGGCGTTCCACACGGTCGGCGAGAAGGTGGGCGACCACGTCCCCGACTCGGTCACCGCCCGCGTCCGCTCGCTGCGCGAACGCAACACCAACGGCACCCGCGAGGACGACTGGGGCACCAGCAACACGTAGGGCCCCACGAGCGGCGCGGGAAACCACCCGATCAGCCCCCACCTGCCGAAAGCCGAACGACTCCCGGCAGGCGGGGCGAGGGGATCCCTGGCGGGGCCGGTGACCGCGCCACCCCGTCCGACCTGCGCCCCGGCCCGGCGGGCGTCCCGTCGCCGGGCCGGTACCACCCGGCCCGGCGCACTCATCCCCCGCCGTACGGCAGAATTTCCGCCATGGGGATAGTCGCCGGGTTGGACAGTTCGCCCGATTTCACTCGTATCGTCGTCTGCGACACGGACACGGGAGCCGTGCTCAGGCAGGGATATGCCCCGCATCCGGTGGAAACCACCGAGGGCGGCGGCCGTCCTTCCGATGTCGATCCACAGGCCTGGCTGCTGTCCCTGGGCGAGGCGGCCGGCGGTGGGCTCCTCGAAGGCGTGCAGGCCATCGGCGTCTCCGCGCAGCAGAACGCGCTCGTTCCGCTGGACACACAGGGCAACACGGTGCGGCCGGCCATGGTCGGCGGTGACAAGCGCGCACAGGTCGCCGCCGCCGATCTCGTCGACGCGCTCGGCGGGCGCGAGGCATGGGCGCAGGCCGTGGGCCACGTACCGCAGGCCGCCCAGCCGGTGACCAAGCTGCGCTGGCTGAACAAGACCGAGCCCGACGCCGCGCTGCGCACCGCCGTGCTGCTGCAGGCGCACGACTGGCTGGTGTGGCAGTTGCTCGGGCGGCCGATGCGGCGGACCACCGACCGGGGCGGGGCCTCCGGAACCGGCTACTGGTCGGCTGCGACCGGCGGCTACCGGCCGGATCTCGTCGAGCTCGCGCTCGGCCACCAGGCCACGCTGCCCGACGTGCTGGGCCCGTCCGAGGCGGCGGGGACGACACCCGAGGGGCTGCTGATCTCCGCGGGCACCGGAGAGACCATGGCCGCGGCCTTCGGGCTCGGTATCGGGCTCGGGGACGCGGTCGTGTCCCTCGGCGCCTCCGGGTCCGTGATGGCCGTACACCCCGAGGCGCTGGTCGACGCCTCCGGCATGATCACCTCGCTGGCGGACGCGACCGGCATGCACCTGCCGGTGGTGACCACCCTCAACGCCGTACGCACCCTGCGCGGCGCGGTCGAACTGCTCGGCCTGCCCGACCTGGAGAGCCTGTCCGAGCTGGCGATGAAGTCCACGCCGGGCTCCCACGGGCTGGTCCTGCTGCCGTACCTGGAGGGCGAGCGGACCCCGAACCTCCCGCACACCGCCGGAACGCTCGCGGGGCTGCGGCGCGAGTCGATGCGGCCCGAACACCTGGCGCGGGCCGCCTTCGAGGGCATGCTGTGCGGGCTCGCGGACGCGCTCGACGTGCTGCGCGGACGCGGCGTGGACGTACGGCGGGTGTTCCTGCTCGGGGCGGCCGCCGAGCTGCCGGCCGTGCAGGCCGCGGCGCCCGCGCTGTTCGGCGCGCAGGTCGTCGTGCCCCAGCCGGCGGACTACGCGGCGCTGGGCGCGGCCCGTCAGGCGGCCTGGGCCCTCGGCGTCTCACAGGGCACGCTCGACCCCCAGCTGCCACCCGTCTGGCAGGGTGCGATCGCCCAGATACTGGAGCCCGGCGAGGAACTGGCCGTGGGTCAGGCCGTACGGCAGCAGTACGTGTCCGTACGGGAACAGACGCATCCGGGGGCGTTCCGGTCATAGGGGGCGAGAGGGGTGCGGACGGGTGTCCCGGTGGGCGTGGCGGCCGACAGGGACCCTATGACGTACGTCTCGAGGTCCGGTTCCGATCCGCTCTTGGTCCGCTCTTGGATTAATCGGTTGAGGTAACACGGGTGGAGTGTTCGACGATAGGGGGTGGTGCACCACCGACCGCACTGCCGTCGACGACTCCGAGAGAAGCCGCGTGCTCATACGACTGCTTCGGACCTACCTCAGTCCGTACAAGAAACCCATCGCTCTCCTCGTGCTGCTGCAGTTCCTGCAGACCTGCGCAACCCTGTACCTGCCGACCCTGAACGCACACATCATTGACAACGGTGTCGTCAAGGGAGACACGGGTTACATCCTGTCCTTCGGTGCCCTGATGATCGGGATCTCGCTGATCCAGGTCGTCTGCAACATCGGCGCCGTCTACTACGGCGCCCGTACGGCGTCCTCCGTCGGCCGGGACATCCGGGCCGCCGTCTTCGACCGGGTGCAGTCCTTCTCCGCACGCGAGGTGGGCCACTTCGGAGCCCCCTCCCTGATCACCCGCACCACCAATGACGTCCAGCAGGTGCAGATGCTCACGCTGATGACGTTCACCCTGCTGGTGTCGGCGCCGATCATGTGTGTCGGCGGCATCGTGCTGGCCCTCGGCCTGGACGTGCCGCTCTCCGCGGTCCTGGTCGCCGTGGTGCCGGTGCTCGGCATCGGAGTGACCCTGATCGTGCGCCGGCTGCGCCCGCTGTTCAGGACCATGCAGGTGCGCCTGGACACCGTGAACCGGGTGCTGCGCGAGCAGATCACCGGCAACCGCGTCATCCGCGCCTTCGTCCGCGACGACTACGAGAAGGACCGCTTCGAGTCCGCCAACGCCCAGCTGACCGAGGTGTCCCTCGGCACCGGCCGGATGCTCGCCCTGATGTTCCCGATGGTCATGACCGTCGTGAACCTCTCGTCGATCGCCGTGGTCTGGTTCGGCGCCCACCGCATCGCCAGCGGCGGCATGCAGATCGGCGACCTGACCGCGTTCCTCGCCTACCTCATGCAGATCGTGATGTCCGTGATGATGGCCACCTTCATGTTCATGATGGTGCCGCGCGCGGAGGTCTGTGCCGAGCGCATCGAAGAGGTCCTGGACACCTCGTCGAGCGTCGTGCCGCCGAGCGCGCCCGTCGTGGAGCTGCGGCGCCACGGCCACCTGGAGATCCGCGGCGCCGGGTTCCGCTACCCGGGTGCCGAGGAGCCCGTCCTGAAGTCCATCGAACTGGTGGCGCGGCCGGGTGAGACGACCGCCGTGATCGGGTCGACGGGCAGCGGCAAGTCGACGCTGCTCGGGCTCGTGCCCCGGCTCTTCGACGCCACCGACGGAGAAGTCCTCGTCGACGGCGTGGACGTGTCGACCGTCGAGCCGAAGCTGCTCGCCAGAACGGTCGGGCTCGTCCCCCAGAAGCCCTACCTCTTCGCGGGGACGGTCGCCACCAACCTCCGCTACGGCAATCCGGACGCGACCGACGAGGAGCTGTGGCACGCGCTGGAGGTGGCGCAGGCCAAGGGCTTCGTGGAGCGGCTGGAGAACGGCCTGGACTCGCCGATCGCGCAGGGCGGCACCAACGTCTCCGGTGGTCAGCGCCAGCGCCTCGCCATCGCCCGCACCCTCGTCCAGCGCCCCGAGATCTACCTCTTCGACGACTCCTTCTCCGCGCTCGACTACGCGACCGACGCGGCACTGCGCGCGGCGCTCTCCCAGGAGACCGCCGAGGCGACCGTGGTGATCGTCGCCCAGCGGGTGTCGACCATTCGGGACGCCGACCGGATCGTGGTCCTCGACGAGGGCCGGGTGGTGGGCACGGGCCGTCACCACGAGCTCATGGCCGACAACGAGACCTATCGGGAGATCGTTCTCTCCCAGCTGACGGAAGCGGAGGCCGCCTGATGGCCGGGCCCATGGGACGCATGATGGCCGGGGGCGGCCCCGATCAGCGCTCGATGGATTTCAAGGTGTCCGGGAAGAGGCTCCTGGCCCAGTTCAAACCCGAACGCGTCACCATGTACGGAATGCTGGTCGCCGTCGTCCTGAGCGTGGCGCTCTCGGTGGTCGGACCGAAGATCCTCGGCAAGGCCACCGACCTGGTCTTCGCGGGCATCATCGGGCGGCAGATGCCGGCCGGTGCCACCAAGGCCGAGGTCCTCGCCTCCATGCGCAGGCGCGGTGAGGGCGGCATGGCCGACATGCTCGCCGGGACGGACTTCACCCCCGGCAAGGGCATCGACTTCGGTGCCGTCGGCAACGTACTGCTGCTCGCGCTCTGTACGTTTTTGCTGGCCGGCCTGCTGATGGCGGTGGCGACGCGCCTGGTGAACCGGGCCGTCAACAAGACCGTCTACCACATGCGCGAGGACCTGCAGGCGAAGCTCTCGCGGCTGCCGCTGTCGTACTTCGACAAGCGCCAGCGCGGTGAGGTGCTCAGCCGCGCCACGAACGACATCGACAACATCCAGCAGACCCTGCAGCAGTCGATGGGCCAGCTGGTGAACTCCCTGCTGACCATCATCGGCGTGCTCGCGATGATGTTCTGGGTGTCGTGGCTGCTCGCGCTGGTCGCGCTCGTCACGGTCCCGCTCTCCTTCGTCGTCGCCACGCGCATCGGCAAGCGCTCGCAGCCGCACTTCGTGCAGCAGTGGCGCACCACCGGCAAGCTCAACGCCCACATCGAGGAGATGTACACCGGGCACACGCTGGTGAAGGTGTTCGGGCGGCAGGAGGAGTCGGCGGCTCAGTTCGCCGAGCAGAACGAGAAGTTGTACGAGGCCGGGTTCAAGGCGCAGTTCAACAGCGGGGTCATGCAGCCGCTGATGATGTTCGTGTCGAACCTGAACTATGTGCTGGTGGCGGTGGTCGGCGGTCTGCGTGTCGCGTCCGGCTCGCTGTCGATCGGCGACGTCCAGGCCTTCATCCAGTACTCCCGCCAGTTCTCGATGCCGCTGACACAGGTCGCCTCGATGGCGAACCTCGTGCAGTCCGGTGTCGCGTCCGCGGAGCGCATCTTCGAACTCCTCGACGCTGAGGAGCAGGAGGCCGACCCGATGCCGGCGGCGCGCCCCGACGAGCTGCGCGGGCGGGTGGCGCTGGAGAACGTGTCCTTCCGCTACGACCCCGAGAAGCCGCTCATCGAGGACCTGTCGCTGAAGGTGGAGCCGGGCCACACGGTGGCGATCGTCGGCCCGACCGGCGCCGGCAAGACCACGCTGGTCAACCTCCTGATGCGGTTCTACGACGTCACCGGCGGCCGGATCACCCTCGACGGGGTCGACATCGCGTCCATGTCCCGGGACGAACTCCGGGCCGGGATCGGGATGGTGCTCCAGGACACCTGGCTGTTCGGCGGCACGATCGCGGAGAACATCGCGTACGGGGCCTCGCGTGAGGTCACCCGCGGGGAGATCGAGGAGGCGGCGCGGGCCGCGCACGCGGACCGTTTCATCCGCACGCTCCCCGAGGGCTACGACACCGTCATCGACGACGAGGGGACGGGGGTCAGCGCGGGCGAGAAGCAGCTGATCACCATCGCGCGGGCGTTCCTGTCCGACCCGGTGATCCTCGTCCTCGACGAGGCGACCAGTTCCGTCGACACCCGTACGGAGGTGCTGATCCAGAAGGCGATGGCGAAGCTCGCGCACGGGCGGACGTCGTTCGTGATCGCCCACCGGCTCTCCACGATCCGGGACGCGGACACCATCCTCGTGATGGAGAACGGGTCGATCGTCGAGCAGGGCGCGCATGCGGAGCTGTTGGCGGCGAACGGGGCGTACGCGCGCCTCTACAAGGCCCAGTTCGCCCAGGCGGTGGCCGAGGTCGACTAGCGGGTGCGGGTGGGCAGGCGGGTGCGGGGAGGTGCTTCCTCGCCCCCGCCGCCCCTACCCTCCCCCAAGCTCTCGGCTTCGCTCGAGCAGGGGGGACCCCCATCATCCCTACCTGGGGCTCCGCCCCAGACCCCGGAGGGTGGTCTTTCGACTGCGGGCCGGTGGGGGCTGGTCGCGCAGTTCCCCGCGCCCCTCAGAAGCGCTGGCGCGCATCTTTCAGCCCGTCCGGCGTTTGAGGACGAGGCCGTTCAGGCCGACAGGGTCTGGGGGCGTAGCCCCCAGGGATGGGACGAGTAGGGGCGGCGGGGGCGAGAGACGTCGGGTCAGTCCAGGTAGCCGCGGAGTTGGTCCGCGAAGGCGTGGTCCCTCAGTTTGTTGAGGGTTTTGGACTCGATCTGGCGGATGCGTTCGCGGGTGACGCCGAAGATACGGCCTATTTCCTCGAGCGTGCGGGGGCGGCCGTCGGCGAGCCCGTACCGGAGCTGGACGACCTTGCGTTCACGCTCGCCGAGCGTGGAGAGCACCGCTTCCAGGTGTTCCCGCAGGAGCAGGAACGCGGCGGACTCCACCGGCGACGTCGCGTCACCGT
This sequence comes from Streptomyces sp. RLB3-17, assembly GCF_007113425.2. Taxonomy (NCBI): domain Bacteria; kingdom Bacillati; phylum Actinomycetota; class Actinomycetes; order Kitasatosporales; family Streptomycetaceae; genus Streptomyces; species Streptomyces sp. RLB3-17. The sequence goes on from NZ_CP041610.2 coordinate 4,038,449, forward strand.
CCTCGATCAGGTCGCCGAGCGCCACGTCGTCCTCCTCCCCCACCGGCGCGTGCAACGACACCGGCTCCTGGGCAAGACGCAGCACCTCACTCACCCGCTCACCGGGAAGGTCGAGGTGCGCGGCGACCTCGTCCGGCGTCGGTTCGTAGCCGCGCTCCTGCAGCATCCGCCGCTGGACCCGCACCACCCGGTTGATCAACTCGACCACGTGGACGGGGACCCGGATCGTCCGGGCCTGATCGGCCAGCGCCCGCGACATGGCCTGCCGGATCCACCAGGTCGCGTACGTCGAGAACTTGTACCCACGGGCGTAGTCGAACTTCTCCACCGCCCTGATCAGACCGAGGTTCCCCTCCTGGACCAGGTCGAGCATGGTGAGCCCGCGGCCCACATAACGTTTCGCGACCGAGACGACGAGGCGCAGGTTCGCCTCGATGAGGCGGCGCTTGGCCATGCGGCCCATGACGACGAGCTTGTCGAGGTCGAGGGCGAGCTGACTGTCCAGGTCGGAGGCGAGGCGGAGCTTCTCCTCGGCGAAGAGTCCGGCCTCGACGCGACGGGCGAGTTCGACCTCCTCCGCCGCGGTGAGCAGCGGAATGCGGCCGATCTCGCGCAGGTACTGGCGGAACAGGTCCGAGGAGGGGCCTCCGGTGTCCGTACCGCGTCCCCGGGGCAGTTCGACGGGCTCCGGGACCTCGGCCTCGGTTTCGACCTCCACGGGCTCGGCCTCGGCCTCGACGGCGTCCGCCGCCGGTCCGTCCGGCTCCGTCTCGGGGTGGTGCGCGGCGCCGCGCTGCGGGGGCACCGCCGTGACGACGTCGGGCTCGGCGTCCGTATCCGCGTCCGTGAGGTTGTCGGTCTGTGTGAGGGTCTGGGTCTGCACGGGGGCGACCTCCAGGAATGTCGCTGCTGAGGCGTGCGGCAGCGGTACGTCGGGGATGGGGTCGACGGCCTCGCCGCTGTCCATCCCGTAGTCGTTTGGCGGAACCGCGGGAATCGGAAACCCGTCGCGTGCGGGTCGGCCGCGCTCCGAGGACTCAGGCACCGGAACCCAGTGTGGAGTACGACACATCGCCGCCACGAGGGGCGTGCGGTGACTTTTTGCGTCCGGTCCGTGACCCGGTGGTTACCGCGCCCTCCGAGTGCGCAGCTCAGCGCGCGCGAAACCGATTGAACGGAGTACGGGATTGGCATGTGCGCCGGGCCCATCCGGGCAGGCCCCGGCCCCGGACCGGGCAGGGCGGCCTCAGAGCGCCTCCGCGCCCCGCTCGCGGAGCGCCTGTCCGTACTGCTGGAGCACCCACAACTCGTTCTGCACGGCCGCCAGCTGGGCCGGGTCGCCGTGGGCGCTCGCGCGGGACAGGGCGCCCTGGACGTCCACGACGCGGCGCTCGACGGCGCGGCGGCGGACCATGACGAGCTGGTCGCCCGCGTAGGTCTCGTCGACGGTCTTGCGCATGATCGCCTCGACGGCCAGCTCGGTGACCATGGAACGGACCACGTCGTCCGGGGCGGCCTCGCGGACCCGGACCAGATACTCCTGGGGGTCCTGCGTGCCGAACTCGGCGCCGCCCGACTCCATGATCGCCAGGCGGACGGCGGCGTAGGGCGCGGCGGTGAACTCGTCGATCCCGTAGGCGTCGAAGGCCGGGGAGACCAGCTCGGGCCGCTGGAGGGCGAGCTTGAGCAGCTCGCGCTCGGTGGCGTAGACGGGGTTGCGGAGGTTGAGCGCCGGACCGCCCGCGGGTGTCCGGACGGCGGCGTACCCCTGCTGGGGGCGCTGGCCGCCCGCGGGGGCCGGGCCCTTGCCGCCGCGGTCGCGGGCCCAACGGGCCAGCTGGGCCACCCGCTTGACCACGAACTGGGTGTCGAGGATGCCGAGCATGCCGGCGAGCTGTACGGCGACCTCGTGCTGGGCGCCGCTGTTCTTGATGCGGGCGACGATGGGCGCGGCCTCGTCCAGGGCCGCCGCGCGCCCGGCCGGGGTCTCCAGGTCGTAGCGCAGGATGATCTGGCGCAGGGCGAACTCGAAGAGGGGCGTGCGGGGTTCGACGAGGTCGGCGACCGCCTCGTCGCCCTTGGCGAGGCGCAGGTCGCAGGGGTCCATGCCGTCCGGCGCGATGGCGATGTACGTCTCGGCGGCGAACTTCTGGTCGTCCTCGAACGCGCGCAGGGCGGCCTTCTGGCCCGCCGAGTCGCCGTCGAAGGTGAAGATCACCCGGGCCGAGCCGTTGTCCATCAGGAGGCGTCTGAGGATCTTGATGTGGTCGCTGCCGAACGCGGTGCCGCAGGTCGCGATCGCGGTGGTGATGCCGGCCAGGTGGCAGGCCATGACGTCGGTGTAGCCCTCGACGACGACCGCGCGGCTGGCCTTGGCGATGTCCTTCTTGGCGAGGTCGATGCCGTAGAGGACCTGGGACTTCCGGTAGATCGCGGTGTCGGGCGTGTTCAGGTACTTCGGGCCGTTGTCCGCCTCGTACAGCTTGCGCGCGCCGAAGCCGACGACCTCGCCGCCGATGTCGCGGATCGGCCACATCAGGCGCCCGCGGAAGCGGTCGATGGGGCCCCGGCGGCCCTCCTGGGAGAGGCCGGAGAGGAGCAGCTCCTTGTCGGTGAAGCCCTTGCCGCGCAGGTGGCGGGTGAGGTGGTCCCAGCCCTGGGGGCTGTAGCCGACGCCGAAGTGCGCGGCGGCGGCCTGGTCGAAACCGCGCTCGGCGAGGAACTTGCGGCCCGCGTCGGCCTCGGGGCTGATGTCGAGCTGCTCCACGTAGTACTGCGCGGCGATCTTGTGCGCCTCGACCAGGCGGATCCGCTCACCGCGCTGGTGGGAGGGGTTGTACCCGCCCTCCTCGTAGCGCAGGGTGATGCCGGCCTGCCCGGCGAGGCGCTCGACGGCCTCGGAGAAGGTGAGGTGGTCGACCTTCATCACGAACGTGATGGTGTCGCCGCCCTCCTGGCAGCCGAAGCAGTGGAAGAGACCCTTGCTCGGGCTGACCTGGAAGGACGGGGACTTCTCGTCGTGGAAGGGGCACAGGCCCTTGAGGTTTCCGCCGCCCGCGTTGCGCAGCTGGAGGTACTCGGACACGACGGCGTCGATCGGGACCGCGTCCCGAACCGCCTTCACGTCCTCGTCGTTGATCCTTCCAGCCACGAGGTGATTCTACGGGGCCGGACTGACACTCCTGGGGCGAGGCGAACGCCCCGGTGTCAGGGGGCCAGGCTCTCCAGCGGTACGTGCGGGTTCGCCAGTGCCTCGGTGTCCACCTGGGCCCGGGACCGGATCAGCCGCTGGATGGGTTCCGTGACGTCCCACACATTCACGTTCATCCCGGCCAGCACCCGCCCGTCCTTCATCCAGAAGGCGATGAACTGGCGCTTGCCCGCGTCGCCCCGGATCACCACTTCGTCGTACGTCCCCGAGGGCGCCCAGCCCGAGTACTCGAGCCCGACGTCGTACTGGTCGGAGAAGAAATAGGGCACGCGGTCGTACGTCGTCTCGCGGCCCAGCATCGCGCGGGCCGCCGCCGGTCCGCCGTTGAGGGCGTTGGCCCAGTGTTCGACGCGCAGCCGGGTGTCGAAGAGGGCGTGCGGGAAGGAGGCGACGTCACCGGCAGCGTAGATGTCGGGGTCGGAGGTGCGCAGGCGGTCGTCGACCGCGATACCGCCGCCGTACGCGCGGTCGGCGATCTCCAGGCCCGCGGCCTCGGCGAGGCCGATGCGCGGCGCCGCCCCGATGGCCGCGAGCACGTCGTGGGCCGGGTGCTCCTCACCGTCGTCGGTGCGCGCGGCGAGCACCATGCCGTCCTGGCCGACGATCTCGGTGAGCCGGACGCCGAAGCGGAAGCGGACGCCGTGCTCGCGGTGCAGCTCGGCGAAGAGCTGGCCCAGCTCGGGGCCGAAGACCGCGTGCAGCGGGGTCGGCCCATGCTCGACGACGGTGACCTCGGCGCCGTACTCGCGGGCCGCCGCCGCGACCTCCAGGCCGATCCAGCCCGCGCCCGCGATCACGATGTGGCCGTTGTCACGGCCGAGCGCGGCCAGGACGCCCTTGAGGCGTTCGGCGTGGGCGAGGCGGCGCAGGTGGTGGACGCCCGCGAGATCCGTCCCGGGGATGTCGAGGCGGCGCGGCTCGGCGCCGGTCGCGAGGAGCAGCTTGTCGTAGTGGACGAGGGTGCCGTCGTCGCCGAAGCGGACGGTCTTCGCCGTGCGGTCGATGGCGTCGACGGTCTGGCCGAGGTGCAGCTCCACGTCGTTCTGCGCGTACCAGGCGGGTTCGTGCACGAAGACGCTGTCCCGCTCCTCCTTGCCGAGCAGATAGCCCTTGGAGAGCGGCGGGCGCTCATAGGGGTGGTCACGTTCGTCGCAGATCAGTATCACGCGGCCGGTGAAACCCTCCGCTCGGAGCGTCTCGGCCGCCTTGGCGCCGGCCAGGCCTCCTCCGACGATGACGAATGTCTGATCCGCGTCGACCACTTGATGCCTCCTCGTAACGTTGTCGCCAGGCGAGCGTCCCGCACGCAGCGTGATGCGGGAAGAGGGTGTGGCCCGATCAGGCCACGCAGGGTCACACTTCGCCGCCGCCTGTGGGGCGGGTGGTGAGCCTGAGATGCAGTGAACGTGCCGAGGCGTCGGTGAGCGAGGCAATCTGGTCGACGATCACCCGCTTGCGCGCACGATCGTCCCCGGCCTCGTCGAACAGCGCCCGGAACTGCGGGTCAAGACCGTCCGGGGCGCGGGCGGTGAGCGCCTCGGCCAGCTCGGCGACGACGATCCGCTGATCGGCGCGCAGCCGCTCCTGCTCGGCGCGCTGCATGACGTACCGGTCGGCGACGGCCTTGAGGACGGCGCACTCGTGGCGGGCGGCGCGCGGGACGACCAGCTCCGCCGCGTACCGGGTGAGCCGGCCGGCGCCGTACCGCGCGCGGGTGGCGCCCTCGGCGGCCAGGCAGAAGCGGCCGATGAGCTGACTGGTGGCGTCCTTCAACCGGGCCTGCGCGACGGCCGATCCGTCGTATCCGTGCGGCCACCACTCCTGTTCCAGGAGCCGGTCGAGGGCCTCGGAGAGCTCGGCCGGGTCGGTGTCGGCGGGCACGTACCGGCCGATGGCGACCTTGAAGATCTCCTCGCGTTCCGGCTCGGCGTGCAGGCAGTTGGGGTCGATGTGGCCGGCGTGCAGACCGTCCTCGACGTCGTGCACCGAGTAGGCCACGTCGTCGGACCAGTCCATGACCTGGGCCTCGAAGCACGTACGGGTGCCGGGGGCGCCCTTGCGGACCCAGTCGAAGACCGGCCGGTCGTCCTCGTAGGCCCCGAACTTCGGGGAGGCGGGGTCGGTGGGGTGGGCGCCGCGCGGCCAGGGGTACTTGGTGGCGGCGTCGAGGGCGGCGCGGGTGAGGTTCAGTCCCACGCTCACGAGTTCGCCCGTCTCCTCCGAGTGGACGAAGCGCTTGGGCTCGATCCTGGTCAGCAGGCGCAGCGACTGCGCGTTGCCCTCGAAGCCGCCGCAGTCCTCCGCGAACTCGTTCAGCGCCTGTTCGCCGTTGTGTCCGAAGGGCGGGTGGCCGAGGTCGTGGGAGAGGCAGGCCGCCTCGACGAGGTCGGGGTCGCAGCCGAGGGCGGCGCCGAGCTCGCGGCCGACCTGGGCGCACTCCAGGGAGTGGGTGAGTCGGGTGCGGGCGCTGGCGTCCCAGGCCTGGCCGCGTGTGCCGGGGGTGACGACCTGGGTCTTGCCCGCGAGGCGGCGCAGCGCGGAGGAGTGCAGCACGCGTGCGCGGTCGCGCTGGAAGGCGGTGCGGCCGGGACGTTTGTCGGGTTCTACGGCCCAGCGCTCGACTGACGTCGGGTCGTACTCGTCGGAGAGGGGTGCGGTGCCGTCCATGTACCCGACAGTAAACGCAGGCAGTGACAAACGGGGCGCGGCCTACCGCCGGGAGGCGTGGATCAGGCCGAGGCCAGCTCGCGTTCCGGGGCCGGTTCGGGGGTCGCCACGGCCTGGTCGTAGCGGTGCAGGATCAGGCGGGCCATCGCGGCGTGGGCGCCCAGCGGGGCCGCGGCGATCCAGGGGGCGGCCGCGGCGCACTCGGTGGCGAAGCGGCCGGGCGCGGTGAAGTAGGAGGCGACGGCGATGCGGTGGCGGCCACGCGCGGCCAGGGCCCGCACGGCGGCGGCGACGGTGGGCGCGGCGGAGGCGTACGCGGGGACGACGGGCACGCCGAGGCGTTCGGCCAGCAGCTGGGCGGTGCGGCGGGTGTCGATGACCGACTCCGGGTCGCGCGAGCCCGCGGCGGCGAGCACGACCCCGCCGGCGCGCCGGGCCGCGTCGCTCGTCCCGGTCCGCCAGCCGGCCTCGACGAGCCGCTCGTACAGCGTCTCGACGAGCAGGGGGTGCGGGCCGAGCGGGGCGGCGACACGGGCCCGCAGTCCCGGTACGGCGGCCGCGGCCTCGGGGATGTCCCGCTTGACGTGGTAGCCGCGGCTGAGCAGCAGCGGCACGAGAACGGCACCGTCGGCGGCGCCCTCGGCGTCGAGGGAGGCGAGCGTGTCGGCCAGCAGCGGTTCGTTGAGCTCGATGTGGCCGAGGTGCACGGACAGGTGCGGGCGAAGCTCGCGGACGCGCTCGATCAGGGTGCGTACGGTGCTCAGCGCGCGCGGGTCGCGGCTGCCGTGCGCGACGAGGACGAGCGGCGGCGGCGCGGGGCGGCGGGCCCCGTTCAGCGACACGAGGCTGAGCTGACTGCCGAGCTGGCTGGTGATCGCGTTCATGAGTTGCGCCGTACTGTCGAGGTGGGCGCCACCGGGCGGCTGCCCGCCGATGGGGGTCCCCGTACTCGGGCGGAACCGAGAGCGGGGGAGGGTCCTGGACTCGTCGTGAGAGGGGTTCGACGCCGTCATGGACCGATGGTGACGGTACGAGGTTGCCGCGCGGTTGCACGGGCGTGTCAGGTGTTTTCCGAGGGTTCACGGCCCGGTGCGGTGGCGGTGTGAGCACCTCCCACCTGCGCTTCCGCGGCGCCGAGTGAGCCCGGTCACGGTACCCGGGCGAACCGAACGGGCTTACGCTGCGTCCCCATCTGTCGAATACCGACGCGATCGGACGCCACCGGGGGGACGAACGACCATGCCGCGCCTGCCGCACCCGAGGATCCTCAGACCGCGGCTGCCCCGCCTGCCGCGCACCCGCGCCGGGCAGCGGCGGGCCGTGCAGACGGTCATGCTGCTGTGCGTGCTGGCGCTGCTTCCGGTGACCTGGCTGTACGTGAGCACGGCCGACGGACTGCGGACGACGGCCGACGCGCCGCGCACCGAGGTCGCGGTGGTGTTCGGGGCCGGGCTGTGGAACGGCGAGCCGTCCCCGTACCTCGCGCACCGGCTGGACGCGGCGGCGAAGCTGTACCGGGCCGGGCGGATCGAGGCGGTGCTCGTCACCGGGGACAACAGCCGCAAGGACTACGACGAACCGGACGCGATGCGGACCTATCTGACGAAGCGTGGGGTGCCGGACCGGCGGATCGTCAGCGACTACGCCGGGTTCGACACCTGGGACTCCTGCGTGCGGGCCCGGAAGATCTTCGGCGTCCACGAGGCCGTGCTGATCAGCCAGAACTTCCACATCCGGCGGGCCGTGGCGCTGTGCCGGGCGGCGGGCGTGCGGTCGTACGGCATCGGGGTCGACGCCACCCACGACGTCACCTGGTACTACGGGGGCACCCGCGAGGTGTTCGCGGCGGGGAAGGCCCTGCTGGACGCGGTGTTCAAGCCCGATCCGCAGTTCCTGGGGCCGAAGGAGCCGGGGGTGGCGCGGGCCCTCGCGGCGGCGCGGAAGTGAGGACGGTCATCGATCCCGCCGGTCTGACGCCCGCGGAACGCCGGGTCTGGGAGGCCTTTCCGCTCGGCGAGGGCGTCGACTTCCGCGAGGAACCCGCCGCCTCCGCCGCCGACTCCGGCGAGAGCCCCGCCGACGACCCCGCGGCCGGCGCCTCCTGGGGCCCCGAGCGGACCGTGCGCGCCGAGGTGCTGCGGGCGCTGCTGATCGACGGACCGGCCCAGGACGGCGAGATAGCCGGCCTGAAGCTCACCGGCGCGCGCATCACCGGACAGCTGGATCTCGTGTACGGGACGGTCGAGCAGGCCGTGCAGCTGCGGTTCTGCCACTTCGAGCAGCCTCTGAAGCTGTACGGGGCGCAGCTGCGCGCGCTGGTGCTGAGCGACTCGGTGCTCCCCGGGCTCAAGGGGGGCAACCTGCGGGTCGACGGGGTGCTGCGGCTCAGCTGCTGCCGGGTCACCGGGCCGATACGGCTCCAGGGCGCGAAGATCTCCGGCGCCGTGTTCGTCAACGGGGCGCGGCTGGGCTCCCCGGCGGCACCGGACGCCGACGCGGGGGACGCGGCCGCGGAACCGGTTCTCCAGCTCAATCACGCGGCCATCGGCACCGACCTGTGGGCCGTCGGACTCGTCGCGCACGGCCAGGTACGGCTGAACGGGGCCACGGTCGGCGGTCAGGTCAACCTCGACGAGGCCGATCTGCACGTACCGGCGGGCGAGACCGCCCTGCACGCCGAGACCCTGTCGGTCGGCACCGACCTGCGGGCCGTGCGGCTGCGCGCGCGGGGCCGGGTCAACCTGAGCGGGTCGAGGATTCCCCACCAGCTGAATCTGGCCTACGCCCGGCTGTCCAACCCCGGGGGTCCGGCCCTGCGCGCCAGCAGCTGTGTCATCGGCGAGCTGTGGCTGCGCGAGGCCGCGCCGATCGTGGGCACCGTGAACCTGCGCCGCTCCCAGCTGGACCTTCTGCACGTGCCTCCGGGGGTGTGGCCCGACCGCGTCCGGATCGACGGACTCGGCTACCGCACCCTCGCCCCGCATCTGCCCGCCGAGCAGCGGCTGCCGCTGCTGGAACGCGAGGAGGGCGGCTATCTTCCCTACGCCTACGAGCAGTTGGCCGCCGCGTACCGCACGGCGGGCGACGACGCCGCCGCGCGCACCGTCCAGCTGGCCAAACTCCGCCGGCACCGCCGCACCCTCCCCCGCTACGCCAGGTTCTGGGGCCGGCTCCAGGACGTGGCCGTCGGCTACGGCTACCGGCCGATGCGCGCGGCGGGCTGGCTGCTGTTGCTGCTGTGCACCGGCGCCACCGCCTTCACGCTGCACCATCCGCCCGCTCTGAAGCCCGCCGAGGCGCCCGGCTTCAACCCGGTCTTCTACACCCTCGACCTTCTGCTGCCGCTCGTCGACTTCGGTCAGGAGACGGCCTTCGCGCCGCGCGGCTGGTACCAGTGGCTCTCGTATCTGCTGATCGCCGTCGGCTGGATCCTGGCCACGACGATCGCGGCGGGCGTCACCCGCTCCCTGAACCGGCAGTAGCCAGTAGGCGCGCCACAACTCGAAACGGTGAACGGCTCCCGGGAACAGGCCTGTTGGCAGGTGCCCCTGGCACTAGCATGGCCGCGTGACGCAGGAGTTCAGCTATCGCTGGGGCCATTCCGCACTCACCGCCGACTTCGATCTGGACGGCCGCACACCCCGCCTGGTCCGGCTGACCGTGCCCGGTGAACCGGAGCCCAAGAACGCCGCCGAGGCCGCCGGGGCCGCGCTGCCGCTCGTCGACGTGACCCTCCTCGGACAGGGCACCGGCTGGTCCGGGCCGCGCTTCACCGGTACGGCGCTCGGGCAGCGCCTGACCCACCGCGCCCACCACGCGGCGTACGGCGACGGCTGGCACCACCTCACCGTCCAACTCCAGGACAGGCGGGGCGGTCTGACCGTCTTCGTCGAGTACTCCTCACCGGACGCGGTACCGGTGCTGCGCGCCCGCGTCCGGATCCGCAACGACGGCGACGCACCCGTCACCCTGCGCTCGGTGAGCAGTCTGCTGCTGGGCGCGCTGCCCTCACCCGACGTGCTCGACGTGCACCGGGCGCGCAACGACTGGCTCGCCGAATGCCGTTGGCACGCCGAGGAGTTGCGGGAGTCCGTGCCCGACGTCGGCCGGGCGTTCCACGGGCACGACGGGCGGGCCGGGGCGCGGCTCGCCGGGCGCGGGAGCTGGCCCACCGACGGGCATCTGGCGATGGGCGCGCTCACCGATCGCACCGACGGGCGCTGCTGGCTCTGGCAGATCGAGTCCGCCGCGAGCTGGCTGTGGGAGGCGGGCGAGGCGGACCACCACACGTACCTCTCCCTGAGCGGTCCGACCGCGGACGACCACCAATGGCGTCAGGTCCTGTCCCCGGGCGCCGAGTTCGTCTCCGAGTACGCGGCCCTCGCGCTCGGCGACGGCTTCGAAGGGGCGCTCACCGCGCTGACCGACTACCGCCGCCGGATCCGCCGCCCGCACCCCGACCACGACCTGCTCCCCGTCGTCTTCAACGACTACATGAACACCCTCATGGGCGACCCGACCACCGAGAAGCTGCTGCCGCTGATCGACGCGGCGGCCGAGGCGGGCGCGGAGTACTTCTGCGTCGACGCCGGGTGGTACGACGAGGGCGGGGACGGGGACGGGGACGGGGATGCGGATGGGGACACGGGCGGGGACGAGGCCGGGGACGGAGACACGGGCGCGGGCGGGGACGGCGGCGGGGGCTGGTGGGACGGTGTCGGCGCCTGGCTGCCGTCGGCGCGGCGCTTCCCCGGCCCGGGCGGCCTCCACGCCGTGCTCGGCCGGATCCGGGAGCGCGGGATGGTGCCGGGGCTGTGGCTGGAGCCGGAGGTGGTCGGCGTCCGCAGTCCGCTCGCCACCGAGCTGCCGGACGAGGCCTTCCTGCGCCACGAAGGCGGTGTGCGCGTCACCGAACAGGGCCGCCACCAGCTGGACCTGACGCATCCGGCCGCCCGCGCGCACCTCGACCGGACGGTCGACCGGCTCGTCGGCGAGTGGGGCGTGGGCTATCTCAAGCTCGACTACAACATCACCACCTCCGCGCCCGGGCTCCTCGACCACACGCGGGCCTGGCTGTCCTGGCTGTCGGCCGTCCTGGACCGCCACCCGGGTCTGGTCGTCGAGAACTGCGGTTCGGGCGGGCTGCGCATGGACGGCGCGTCGCTGGCCGTGGCCCAGCTCCAGTCCACCTCCGACCAGCAGGACCCCCTGCGCTACCCGCCCATCGCGGCCGCCGCGCCGACCGCGGTGCCGCCCGAGCAGGGGGCCGTGTGGGCGTACCCGCAACCGGGGTTCACGGACCAGGAGATCGCCTTCACCCTCGGCTCGGCGCTGCTGGGGCGGGTTCATCTCTCCGGGCATCTGGACCGCATGACGTCGCGCCAACTCGGCCTCGTTCAGGAGGCGTTGGTGACGTACAAGGCCATTCGGGGCGATCTGAGCCGGTCGGTGCCGTTCTGGCCGCTGGGGCTGCCCGGGTGGCGCGACGCGTGGGTGGCGCTGGGGATGTGGGTGCCGTTCCTCGACACCACGTATGCGCTGGTGTGGCGCAGGGCGGGCGATGATCCCGAAGTCGCCCTGCCCGTGGCTCACTTGGCGGGGCGGGAGGCGCGGGTCGACGTACTGCACGGGTCGGCGGGGCCGGTGGTGTGGGACGGGTCGGCGCTGCGGGTGACGTTGCCGGAGGCACCGTCGGTGCTGCTGACCCGGCTCACCGTGTAGCGGTCACCCTGGGCGAGGGCGCTCCTCCTGTCTCCGTGGACGCGTGCGGGGCGGACGAGGAGTCGGGGCTCACCGGGGACGCGGGGTTCGGGGGTTTCGAGGTGTTCGAGGGACTCGACGAGCACGAGTTGATCCCGAGCCCCAGAGCGGCCCCCGCACCCGCGCCGCCCAGTGCGAGGAGACGGCGCCGGGTGATGTCGCTGTCGGTCATGGCGGGACCCTAGGGGCGGCCCGGGGCGCGACCGTGGGGACGCGCGCAGTCACGCGGACCCGCCACCCGCACGAGTGGGCTCCTCGACGACAGGTGCGCCCGTGCCCTCAACGACGACGGACGTGCCAGTCCCCACCCTCGACGAGCGTGCCGCCGGCCCGCAGCCGCGCGGCGACGGCGGGGGCGGCCACGTACACCCAGGCCCGTACGGCCGTGCCGTCCGCGCGGGTCACCTCCCGTGCCACCCGCTCGTACAGGTTGCGGGGGTCGCCCGGCACGTACTCCTCCAGCCGGTCCAGCGCGCCGAGCAACTGCCCGTACGCCTCCGGGAGCGCGGTGACCAACTCCCCGCGCACGACACCTCCGGGCTCCTCGACGGCGTACGGATATCCGGGCCCTTCGTACAGCACGGCTCCCCGCATCCGGCCGGGCTCCTCCGACTCCGTACGGCCGCGGAGGAAGAGGTCGTGGTTGTGCCCGCCGGGGCGCAGCGTGCCGTAGACGAAGAAGGGAACGGTCACTCGGCGGTCTCCCCCTCCACGCTCTCCCCCTCCACGGTCTCCTCCTCGACCCAGCGCAGATAGTCCGCGCTCCCCCGGACGACGGGCGTCGCGATGATCTCGGGGGTGTCGTAGTCGTGCGCCGCGAGGAGATACGCCTCCAGCGCGTCGTACCGCGCACCCGTCGTCTTGAACAGCACCTGCCACTCGCTCGCGGTCTCCACCGCTCCCTTCCACCGGTAGACGGACGTCACCGGCCCGGCGATCTGCGCGCAGGCCGCGGCCCGCGCCTCGACCGCGCCGCGCGCGAGCGCCTGCGCCTTCTCCGGGTCGTCGGTCGTGGTCAGCACGGTCAGCCAGGCTCTCGTCCCAGCGGCCGTTCCGGTGCCCGCCCCGGCGGCCATCTCCATGATCGTCTCCTTTCGTGAGGGTGCAGAAACGATTCTCGCCGCACCTCGCGCACATCACGCACGCGCTATGGACATGACATGTCATGGACCTTTAACTCTGACTCGACATCAGCGCCCCCACGCGTCTGAGCGCCCCTCCCCGAGGAGACCGATGAGTCGGATCCGGATACGGCAGACCCGAGGTACCCGACCTCACACCCGAGGCTCCCGCCTCGCCGCGGCCGGTGTGGCCGCGGCAGCCACCGCCCTGCTGGCGGCCGCCCTGACCCCCACCGCGGGGGCCGTCGACCGGCCCAGCCGCGCCACCGCGATCGACAACGCCGCCGCGGCCCTGGTGAAGGAGGCCGCCCGGCTGGGCCTGACCTCCGCCGAGGGCACCAGCGTCCGTGACGTGGTCGTCGACGCGGACGGCGGCCAGCATGTGCGCTACGACCGCACGTACCGGGGACTGCCGGTCCTGGGCGGCGACTTCGTGGTCCACCTCGCCCCCGGCGGCTCCTATCGCGGCGCGAACCGGGCCACCTCCCGCGACCTCTCCGTCCCCACCACCAGGCCCGCGCTCGCCGCCCCCGAGGCCGCCGACCTGGCCACCGCCGCGCTGCGCGCCGCGCACCTCGGCGAGACGCTGAAGAAGGTGACGGCCAAGCCCCAGCTCGTCGTGGACGCCCTGCACGGCGCGCCCCGGCTGGCCTGGCGCACCAATGTGGTGGGCCAGGACTCGCTGGGCAACCCGGTCGCCCGCACGGTGCTGACCGACGCCCGCAGCGGCCGGCAGATCGACGCCTGGGACAGCATCGAGACGGCCACGGGTGACGGCAAGTCCCTCTACAGCGGCACGGTCCCGCTGGAGACCACGCTCTCCGGATCGACGTACCAGCTCAAGGACCCGACGCGCGGGAACACGTACACGGGCGACGCGGCGAACAAGACGGACCTGTGCATCTTCGGGGTCTGCGTCAGTCGCGCTCCTGCGACCCTCTTCACGGACGCCGACAACCACTGGGGAACCGGGGCGGCTTCGGACCGTTCCTCGGCCGCGGTCGACGCCCAGTACGGCACGAACGAGACCTGGGACTACTACAAGAACGTCCACGGCCGCACCGGCATCGCGGGCGACGGCAAGGGCTCGTACAACCGCGTGCACTACGGCAGCAACTACAACAACGCCTTCTGGGACGACAGTTGCTTCTGCATGACGTACGGGGACGGTGACGGGACGACACTCGGGCCGCTGGTCGCGCTCGACGTGGCCGGTCACGAGATGACCCACGGTGTCACGTCGAAGACGGCGGCGCTGACGTACTCGGGCGAGTCCGGCGGCCTGAACGAGGCGACCTCCGACATCTTCGGCACGCTGGTGGAGTTCTACGCGAACAACTCCACCGACCCCGGGGACTATCTGATCGGCGAGAAGATCGTCCGCTCCGGTTTCGGCAAGGCGGCCCTGCGGTTCATGGACCAGCCGTCCAAGGACGGCAACTCGGCGAACTGCTGGAGCTCCTCGGTCGGCAATCTCGACGTCCACTACTCGTCCGGCGTCGCGAACCACTTCGCGTACCTGCTCGCCGAGGGCAGCGGCGCGAAGACCATCAACGGGGTCAGCTACAACTCCCCCACCTGCAACAACTCTACGGTCACCGGCATCGGCCGGGACAAGCTCGGCGCGATCTGGTACCGCGCGCTCACGGTCTACATGACGTCCTCGACGAACTACGCGGGCGCGCGGACGGCGACGCTGAACGCGGCGAAGGACCTGTACGGGGCCGGAAGCACGGAGTACAACGCGGTGGCGGCGGCCTGGTCCGCGGTGTCCGTGAGCTGAACGTCAGACGCCCGACAGGGCCACGACCGGCCGCCCCGGCACGCGCGACACGCGCTCGCCGGGGCGGCCGGCTCGTGCGGCAGGCGCTTGCGCCGGGGCGGCCGGGACGGCCGGAGCGTGCGGCAGGCGCTTACGCTGGGGCGGCCGGGACGGCCGGAGCGTGCGGCAGGCGCTTACGCTGGGGCGGCCGGGACGGTCGGCTCGTGCGGCACGGGCCTGCGCCGGGGCGGCCGGGACGTGCGACACGCGCTCGCGCCGGGGCGGTCGGCTCGCGGCGTCTGGGCCATCCGGGTCGGCGTGGCGGTGCGGTCCGGGACGTCGGGTGCGGTGCCCGCAGCGGGCGGTCGGCGACGACGGGACCGAAACGGCCCTCGCGGCTGCCTTCGTGACAGCACAGGCCGTCACCTCAACCATTCTTGAGGTCAAGGCGCCTCCCACCCGCCCCCGTCACCCGTTCGCACCCCCTCCCCGCGCTCTTCGGGCTCTTTGCCGCGACACACCAGCCGTACGCCGGTGACCTGCTGGAACACCATCGTTCCGGCCCCGCGGACACCCCCGTCCGGCACCCTTTCCCCGCATTTGTGACGCGCTGTCAGGAAGCGAATCCGGCCGACTGCCACTTACCTCGAAAGGGCAGGGGCACGACCGACACAGCGGCACTTGGGGGTGCCGCCGGCCGCGCCCCCTCGGAGGAGCACAGCCATGCGACGCACAGCCCGTCTGCTGACCGGTACCGCGCTCGCCGTCGCCGCGGTGAGCCTCGCCACCGCGCCCGCGTACGGCGGGTCCACGGAGAGTCTGGAGGTGTTCCCCTCCACCGTCGTCCCGGGGGCCGACGTCACCGTCAACACGGCGGCGTGCGGCGCGGACGGCACCGCCACGGGTGACGCCAGCGCGGTCGGCGCGGGCGTCTTCATACTCGCCGCCAGCGCCCACGAACAGGACGCGATCGGCCAGTTCAAGGTGCCGCCGAGCGCCCAGCCGGGGACGTACGAGATCGTCGCGAAGTGCTCCCACGGCCGACAGGTCACCGGCGACCTGATCGTGAACCTGACCGCCACACGCGAACAGATCCATCTGCCGCGTGGGCACGTGAACACGGGGGTCGGCGGCGCACTCGGCTCCGACCCCGTGCAGACCGCGGCGGGAGTGGCGGCCCTGGCCGTCGCCGCCGCGGGCGGTACCTGGCTCCTGCATCGCCGGGCGAGAGGCGACGGGATCTGACGGACACCCTCCGCTGTCCGTCCGCCGGTACCGCCGTCCCCTCCCCCTCCGTGGCCCGACGCCCCTCGCGGCCCGGAGGGGGAAGGGGACCCACCACGACCCCGACCACGCCCCTGCCCCGCCCCCGACCACGACCGTCACGACCACAACCGCACAACCCCTGACCCCGAGAGGAGGCTCACATGCGCCGGGTCAGCAACACCGCCATAGCCTCCGTCACCGTGGTCGCCCTCTGCTCAGGGACCTGGCTGCTCCACAACGGCACCCAGGTCCACCCGCCACCCCAGCCCTCCGCCGCCCAGGCCGGCACCGGCGACGCCCTCCGGCAGGGCGCCCCCGCGCTCCGCCACTCCCCGCCCGAGCGCATCCGCATCCCCTCCATCGGCGTGAACGCCCCGCTGATGGGCCTCGGCCTCACCCCCCAGGGCAGCCTCGACGTGCCGCCCGCCGGGGAGAAGAACCTCGCGGGCTGGTACCAGGCCGGCACCACCCCCGGCGAGCGAGGCACCGCGATCGTCGCGGGCCACGTCGACAACGCCAACGGTCCCGCCGTCTTCTACAACCTCGGCGCCCTCAAGAAGGGCAGCGCCATCGAGGTGGCGCGCCGCGACGGCGGCACCGCCCTGTTCACCGTCGACGCCGTCGAGGTGTACGCGGCCCGCGACTTCCCGGACGAGAAGGTGTACGGCGCCGCTTCCCGCCCCGAACTGCGCGTCATCACCTGCGGCGGCGACTACTCGAAGGCCACCGGGTACCAGGGGAACGTGGTCGTCTTCGCCCACCTCACCGGCAGCCGCTGACCACCGTCTTCGGCGCCTACGCGATCCACTGCTGGTACGCCAGATTCGCCACCAGCGCGAACACCACCGTCAGCAGCACCACTCGGACGAACCCGCTGCCCTTCTTGAGCGCGGTGTGCGCCCCCACCGTGCCGCCCACCAGGTTGAACACGGCCATCAGCGCGGCCAGTTGCCAGTACACCGTGCCCTTCCAGGCGAAGGTCGCGAGGGCGCCCGCGTTGGTGCAGCAGTTGACGATCTTCGCGGTGGCGGAGGCGGTCACCAGGTCGAAGTGGAGCAGCGCGGTCAGCGCAAGGACGAGGAACGTACCCGTGCCGGGTCCGATGAGCCCGTCGTAGAAGCCGATCCCGAGCCCAGCGAGCCCGATCGCGGCCAGCACGCGCCGCGCGGAGACGGGCTCGGCCGAGGGCGCCGTACCGAAGGCCGGCCGCAGCATGACGAAGGTCCCGACCCCGAGCAGCACCACCATCACCACGGGCTTCAGCACGTCGGTACTCAGCCCGGCGGCCACGAAGGCACCGGCCGTGGAGCCCGCCAGCGCCGCGAGTCCGATCCGCACGGCCAGCCGCACGTCCACCGGCGCCTTGCGCGCGTACGTCACCGCCGCGCCGGTCGTCCCGACGATCGCGACCGCCTTGTTCGTCCCGAGCGCGTACGCCGCCGGTGTACCGCCCGGCAGTCCGAGCAGCATCGCGGGGAGCAGCAGCAGCCCGCCGCCGCCCACCACGGCGTCGATCCAGCCCGCCGCGAGGGAGGCGAGGCAGAGCACAACGACGATGGTCAGCGATATGTCGGGCATGATCGCGACCCTATGTGACGGTCACCGAGCCCAGGTAGCGCAGGACCGCCAGCACCCGTCGGTGCCCGGTGCCCGACGGCGGCAGGTCGAGCTTGGCGAAGATGTTGGCGATGTGTTTCTCGACGGCGCGTTCCGAGACGGTGAAGGCGCCGGCGATCGACTGGTTCGTCCGGCCCTCGGCCATCAGGGCGAGCACCTCGCGCTCGCGCGGTGTGAGCCTGTCGAGGGCGGTGGCACGCCGGCTCGGCGTCAGACGCTGCGCATCATCGAGAAACAGCACACCCGGCTCAGCCAGCGCCCACATCAGAGCCTGGCCGGCCGGCCCGGCACGGTGCGTCAGCGCCCCCGACGGCAGCCCCAGTGCCTCGCACAGCGAAACCCGCAGCTGCGGCAGACCCGGTCCCACCCCGACCTTCGCCCGCCACTCCGGCACCCGGCCGGGAAGAAGGTGCAAGGCCTGCTCGGAGGCGACGGGCCAGCGCCTCTGCCGAATCAGTACCGCTGCCGGGTGCGCCCGCTCGGTGGCCGACCTGAGTAGGGTCGGGGACCTGTCAGCCCGCCTGCCCCATCCCGGGCTGACCAGCATGCCCGGACTGGGCTACCGTTTCGCTCCATGAAGGCTGGCATAGCACTGACGCTGGTCATCGTGGGGGCAGCCGCGGTGGTGGGTTCCGCCGCGGAAGAGACCTATCCGAGCAGAAGCAGCGGGCGCAGCAGCTACGGCAAGTCCGGCGAGCCGGGCCAGGCCTCTCAGGACCGGGACCCTTCGGCGACCGCCCCTGCCCAGGACGGCACCGCGTACACCCCGCGCAGGACCGATGAGAACGCCCGGATCGGCACGGTCTTCGAGAAGGACGACCACGGCGCCCACTTCTGCACGGCGAGCGTGGTGCAGAGCCCCGGCCGGAACATGCTGATCACCGCGGCCCACTGCGCCTTCGACGCCGACGCCGGGAAGCCGGTGGACGACCTGGTCTTCGCCCCCGACTACCGCAACGGCAACGAGCCCACCGGCCTGTGGAAGGTCAACAAGGTCGTCGTCGACGACCGCTGGGCCACATCGCAGGACGAGGACCTCGACGTCGCCTTCCTCACGGTCGGCCCGAAGGACGGCAAGAACATCCAGGACGTCCTGGGCGGCAACAGCCTCGGCACAGACCGCGGCTTCAACAACGAGGTCAAGATCACCGGCTACCCCACCAGCCGTGACACCCCGATCTCCTGCCGGAACCGCACCACGAAATTCAGCGACACCCAACTGCGCATCCAGTGCACCGACTTCGAGGGCGGCACGAGCGGCAGCCCCTGGCTCACCGACTACGACCCCAAGAGCCACACCAGCACCGTCATCGGCGTCCTGGGCGGCCATGAAGGCGGCGGCGACGAGAACGACGTCTCCTATGCCGCGTACTTCGACAACGACATCGCCAAGCTCTACCAACACGCCCAGGACGAGGACCGAAACTGACCCCGGCCTCCCGCGCCAGGCCGAACATGCCCGACCAGACCGCAGCGCTCCTTGTTGTGAGAGGACTGGCGTCCCAGAGGGATTCCGGTCCGCAGGGCCGCCTCAGCGCCTCCGGTTTCAGTCGCTGCAGGCCACGGGCAGTAGGGTCCGGGGTGAGCGGGTCCGCGCCGAACACCCGATCCCCTCGCCCGCCGCCCGGGACCTGTCCCACCCACCCACTTCCTTGTTCTTCCTGCTGTGGGGCGTGTCCGGGGGCGTAGAGGGGATGCCGGCCTCCCGACCACGGCCTGACCGACATGGTGACCTGCGGGTTCACAGGAAGGTGCGACAGAGGGCGCGGCAGTTGTCGGCCGGTTTGCCGGAGGGAATTCCGGCCTGGTCCACGGAGGCGTTGTCGCTTCGTGACCGTGGTCGGGCCTTCGTGGTCGGGGTTCTCGTGGGGGCCAACTGCTGGCCTGTCCGGTACGCAAGGCGCCGGACAGGCCGGTGCCGCACCGGACGGGAAGCGAGCAGATCCGTGATGATCGGCGTGGACGTGGGCAGCGGAGACCGGCTGGCGCTGGGCGTGCTGACGCAGTACCGGACGGCCACCACCGAGCAGATGCACCGGGTGATCGCCCCCGAGGTGCGCATCGAGCAGACGAGACGCAGGCTGGCCCGACTGCGCGCCGAGGGGCTGATCGACCGCATCACCCTGCCGCAGGCCGGACGGACCCGGGTGTGGTTCCCCACCCCCTACGGCATGCAACTCGCCTCCGAATGGCCCGAGATGCGCGGGCACCGGCCCTCCAGGACCGTGTCCGATCCGACCGCCGTGCGGCTGAAGGTCGGTCACGCGCTGACCGTGACCGAGACCGCGCTCGCCTTCCTCGAGGACGCCCGCCGCCGCGGCGAGCTGTGCCGGCCCCTGGACTGGCTGACCGAGGTCTACCACCCGATCGGGAATGGCGAGGCCGTCATCCCCGACGCACTCCTGTACTACGAGCGCGGCCCTGCCGACGATGACAACGGGGCGATGCTGCGGGCATTCCTAGATCGCGGAGGGGATGCATGGCGTCAACCTAGGAGAGGAGCGCCGCGGCGAGGCGGAGCTAGACGGCCGCCAGGGCCCGGCCGAGCCACGGCATGACCGTTCTTCAGCGGGTGGATCCCGATGCCTCAAGGTTTCCGTGCCGGGGCGCCGCGATCGATCGTGCCCGCACGAGGACCGGGGGTTCGGTTGACCCCACCGAACCCTCACAACCGGGTGCCGCTCCCGCTGAGGGCAGCGTTCCTCCCGGGAAACAGCCGTGATGCGACCGGGTAACACCGGCGTCGCAGGCTGCGGTGCATGACCTCGAATGCGCCCGCTCCCTGACCCGGCCGGCCCTCGCCCTCGGCCCGGGAGGGAACCGCACCGCTCCCCCGCGGACAGCGCCCCGCTGCTCCACCTGCTCACCAACGACGGAGGCTCCTGAATGTCCACGGACACGACGATGACGACGGCGGCGAACGCCACCGACGGCAACGCGCACACCATCGTGCTCGTCGGCCATGGCATGGTCGGCCAGCGCTTCCTCGAAGCGCTCGCCGAACGCGGCCTGACCGCCACGCACCGGGTGGTCGTGCTGTGCGAGGAGCCGCGTCCGGCGTACGACCGCGTCCAGCTCACCTCGTACTTCTCGGGCCGCACTCCGGAGGAACTCTCCCTCACCGACGCCGAGTTCATCACCACGCACGGCATCGAACTGCACCTCGGCGACCCGGCCGAGACGATCGACCGGGAGGCCAGGCAGGTCACGGCGCGCTCGGGTCTGGTCATCACGTACGACACCCTGGTCCTCGCCACCGGCTCGTACCCCTTCGTCCCGCCGGTGCCCGGCAAGGACGCCGAGGGCTGCTTCGTGTACCGCACCATCGAGGACCTGCTCGCCATCGAGGAGTACGCGAAGGCGCGGGCGACGACCGGCGCGGTGGTCGGCGGCGGCCTGCTCGGGCTCGAAGCCGCGGGCGCCCTGAAGGGGCTCGGACTGACCACGCACATCGTGGAGTTCGCACCGCGCCTGATGCCCGTGCAGGTCGACGAGGGCGGCGGCGCGGCGCTGCTGCGCACCATCCAGGACATGGGCCTGACCGTGCACACGGGCACGGGCACCCAGGAGATCGTCACCGGCGACGACGGCGCCGTGACCGGGATGAAGCTCTCCGACGGCTCCGAACTCCCCACGGATCTCGTGGTGTTCTCGGCCGGCGTCCGCCCGCGCGACCAGCTCGCCCGCGCCACCGGGCTGACGGTCGGCGAGCGCGGCGGCATCACGGTCGACGACCAGTGCCGCACCTCGGACCCGCACGTGTTCGCGATCGGCGAGTGCGCCCTCGCCTCGGACGGCCGGGTGTACGGCCTGGTCGCGCCCGGCTACGAGATGGCCGAGACGGCCGCCGCGACGATCGCCGCGGACGAGGCCAGCTTCACGGGCGCCGACCTGTCCACGAAGCTGAAGCTGCTCGGCGTCGACGTAGCGTCCTTCGGTGACGCGCACGGCGCCACCTCCGGCTGCCTCGACGTCGTCTACTCCGACTCACGCTCGGGCACGTACAAGAAGCTGGTCATCGGCCGCGGCGGCGAACTGCTCGGCGGCATCCTGGTCGGCGACGCGGAGGCGTACGGCACCCTGCGGGCCTTCACCGGCTCCGTGCCGCCGATCGCCCCCGAGCAGCTGGTACTCCCGGCGGGCGCGGGCGCCCCGGTCGCGCTCGGCCCCTCCGCGCTCCCCGACTCCGCGGTCATCTGCTCCTGTCACAACGTCACCAAGGGCACCATCCGCGGCGCGGTCACCGAGCACTCCTGCACCACCGTGCCCGAGGTCAAGAAGTGCACCAAGGCCGGTACGGGGTGCGGCAGTTGCGTCAAGGTCCTCGGCCAGCTCGTCAACGAGGAGCTCGCGGCGAGCGGCGTAGAGGTCGACCACGGCCTGTGCGGCTGCTTCGCCCAGACCCGCGAGGAGCTGTACGAGATCGTCCTCGCGCTGCGCATCCCCTCCTTCCAGGTCCTGCTGGACCGCTACGGCCGTGAGGGCGCCCGGGGTGGCGAGGGCTGCGAGGTCTGCAAGCCGGCCGTCGCCTCGATCATCGCCTCCCTCGCCCCGACCATCGGCGCCAGCGGCTATGTCCTGGACGGCGAGCAGGCGGCCCTCCAGGACACCAACGACCACTTCCTCGCCAACCTCCAGAAGAACGGCTCGTATTCGATCGTGCCGCGCATCCCCGGCGGTGAGATCACCCCGGAGAAGCTGATCGTGATCGGCGAGGTGGCCCGGGACTTCGGCCTCTACACGAAGATCACGGGCGGCCAGCGCATCGACCTGTTCGGCGCGCGGGTCGAGCAACTCCCCCTCATCTGGGCGAGGCTGGTGGACGCGGGCTTCGAGTCGGGCCACGCCTACGGAAAGTCCCTGCGCACGGTCAAATCCTGCGTCGGCCGGACCTGGTGCCGCTACGGCGTCCAGGACTCCGTCCGCATGGCGATCGACCTGGAGCTGCGCTACCGGGGGCTGCGCTCCCCGCACAAGCTCAAGTCGGCGGTCTCCGGATGCGCCCGCGAGTGCGCCGAGGCCCAGTCCAAGGACTTCGGCGTGATCGCCACCGCCAACGGCTGGAACCTGTACGTCGGCGGCAACGGCGGCGCCACCCCGCGCCACGCGGACCTGCTCGCCCAGGACCTCTCCGACGCCGAACTCGTCCGCCTGATCGACCGGTTCCTGATGTTCTACATCCGCACCGCGGACCGCCTGGAGCGCACGTCGACCTGGCTGGAGCGGATTCCCGGCGGCCTGGACCACGTACGCGAGGTGGTCGTGGAGGACTCGCTCGGCATCTGCGAGGAACTGGAGTCGCTGATGGCCGCGCATGTCGCCGCCTACCGCGACGAGTGGGCCGAGACCATCAACGACCCCGAGAAACTGGCCCGGTTCGTGTCCTTCGTGAACGCCCCGGACACCCCCGACCCGGTCGTCGGGTTCGTCCCCGAGCGCGACCAGATCAAGCCGGACCTGCCGCTGCTGAGCATCGGCCGCCGCCCCTCGCAAGCCCTGGAAGGAAGCGCCCAGCGATGACCCTGGCACCCGAAACGACCGCCCTCACGGTCCAACTCCGCCTCGCGGACTCCTGGTTGGCCCTCTGCGAGCCGTCCGCGCTGACGCCGGGCCGCGGAGTCGCCGCCCTGCTCCCGGACGGCGGCCAGGCGGCCGTCTTCCTCGACCGCGCGGGCCGGATGTACGCCATCGACAACCGCGATCCGTTCAGCGGCGCGGCGGTCCTCTCCCGCGGCCTGATCGGCTCCCACCAGGGCCGCCCGTTCGTGGCCTCGCCCCTGCTGAAGCAGCGGTTCGACCTGGAGTCGGGCCGGTGCCTGGACGACGAGACGGTACGGGTGACGACGTACGAGGTCCGGATCTCCTGACGGCCGGGGTGACCGGGACCTCCTCGCGCCCGCCGGTCACCCCGGGCTTACTTGACCGATCATTCTCGATTGCCCTACGGTCGCCCCCATGGCCAGGACCAAGGAATTCGACCCGGACGCCGCGCTGCGGTCGGCCCTGGAGCTGTTCTGGCGGCGCGGCTACGAGGCGACATCCATGACGGACCTCGTCGAGCACCTCGGCGTCGGCCGCGCCAGCATCTACGCGACCTTCGGCAACAAGCACGAGCTGTATCTGAAGGCGCTGGACCGCTACCAGCAGGCACGCAATCCGCAGCTCCTGCGGGAGCTCTCCCAGCCGGGTCCCGCACTGCCCGCCGTACGAGCGCTGGTACGCCGCTTCGCGACCGAGGCGACGACCGAGGGAAGGCGCCTGAGCGGCTGCTTCGTCACCAACACGGCCGCCGAACTGGCACCCCACGACACGGCCGCGGCCCGCCGCGTCGAGCACAACTGGGACCACCTCGAGACCCTGTTGCACTCGGCCCTGATCCGCGCGCAGGCCCAGGGCGAACTGCCCGCCGACCGCAACCCGCTCACCCTCGCCCGCATGCTGCTGGTCCTGATGCAGGGCCTGCGGGTGGTGGGCAAGGCGTCCGCGGACCCGGCCCGGGTCCAGGACGCGGCGGAACAGGCGCTGACGCTGCTCGACTGAAGACCACGTCCCAAGGCCCGCGCACGCCTTCATACTGAACCGATCGGTCAAATAAGGGGATCCGGAATGCCCACACGCTTCTCGGGAAGGACGGCCCTCGTCACGGGCGCCGGTTCCGGCATAGGCCGGACCACCGCCCTGGCGTTCGCCGCGGAGGGCGCGCACGTGGTCGTCGCCGGCCGCACCGCCGCATCGCTCGACGAGACGGTCGCGCTGATCGAGGCCCGGGGCGGAAAGGCACTGGCAGTGACCACGGACGTGTCACGCTCGGACGAGGTGCACGCCCTCGTCGAGGCGGCCGTCGACCGTTTCGGCTCCCTGGACGTGGCGGTGAACAACGCGGCCGTCTTCCACGGCGGAACACCGCTGGCCGACCTCCCGGAGGCCGACTGGCACGCCGAACTGGACATCAACGTCACCGGCGTGTTCCTCGCCCTTCAGGCGGAGATCCGGCAGATGCGGACACAGCCGTCCGGCGGCGCGATCGTCAACCTCGCCTCCACCATCGGCCTGCACACCCGCCGCCCGGGCGTCGCCGCCTACGCCGCCGCCAAGGCCGCCGTCACCGCGCTGTCCCGCGCCGCGGCCCTCGACCACATCGCCGACGGGGTCAGGATCAACGTCGTCAGCCCCGGTGCCTCCGCCACCACGATGTCACTGCGGCCGGGCGAGTCGGAGGCCGAGCGGGTGGAACGGGCACGTCACGAACTGCCGCTGGGCCGCGTGTCGAAGACCGAGGAGGTGGCGGCGGCCGTCCTCTACCTGGCGTCGGACGACGCGGCGTCGGTCGTGGGCACGGACCTGGTGGTGGACAGCGGAGGCGTCCTCTGACGCGGACCGGGAAGTCAGGTCACTTCAGAGCGTCATAGGTCACGCCGGTGAGCTGCTCGGAGGCGCTCCAGAGGCGCTCGCCGACGGCGTCGTTGCGCGTCCACCCGGCCCGCCAGGAGCTCGCGGGCGCGCCGCGCCACATCGCGAACGAGGGTCCGGTGAAGGAGTCGGGCCGTACACCGGGCGCGGTGGCGGCGTACAGCGTGGGCAGGGCCCCGGCGTCCGGGCTCTGCGCGAGGAGCCGGTTCCCGATCTCCATGACCCGCTCGGCGCCCTTGCGCCCCGCGAGCTTCGGCCCGGCGGTCTGGAGGTTGGTGGACGCGTACCCGGGGTGCGCGGCGGCAGCGACGACGTCGGACCCGACACCGGCCAGCCGCCGCGCCAGCTCGTGGGTGAACAGCAGATTGGCGCTCTTGGACCGCCCGTAGGCCACCCAGCGCCGATACCCGCCGCGCTTGCTGTCGAGGTCACGGATGTCGACATTGGCGAGCACGTGGAACATGCTCGACACGGTCACGACGCGGGCGCCCGGGGTGGCGAGCAGCGCGGGGAGCAGCAGCCCGGTGAGCGCGAAGTGCCCCAGGTGATTGACCCCGAACTGAGTCTCGAACCCGTCGGAGGTACGCGCGAACGGCAGGGCCATGACCCCGGCGTTGTTGACCAGCACGTCGAGCCGCTCGCCGTACACGAGGTCGAACATCGCCGCGAACTCCGCCACGGAGTCGAGGTCGCCGAGGTCCAGCCGTACGAACTCCACGTCCGCGCCGGGCACTTCGGAGGTGATCCGGTCCCCCGCCTCACTCCCCCGCGCCTCGCTCCGACAGGCGAGCACGACCCGCGCCCCGCGCCGCGCCAGCTCACGTGCCGTGACGAACCCGATCCCGCTGTTGGCCCCGGTGACGACGGCCGTACGGCCACGCTGATCAGGGATGTCACTCACATTCCACCCGGCCATGCCCGGACCCCTCTCCACCACTGCTCGTCACTCACCGTACGCTCAGTCTCGCCGGATCAACTCGGGATCAATCCTCCGCCCCACAAGCGGCAACGCCCCCACGGCGGCGACGACCAGCACCCCGAGAGCACACGCGAGCAGCAACGGAACCCCGCCCCCGTCCCAGAAAACAGCCCCACCCCCAGTAACGAGATAACTCGACTCGGCCATCTTCCCCACCACCACCGCCAACACCAACCCCACAGCCAACGGCAACACCACCTGCACCACCTGCACAGCCCGCAACGTCCGCGCCCGCGCCCCCAGCAGAGCCAACGCAGTAACCTGCGGCCGCCGCTCGACGGCCCGGTCGGTGGCAGCGACGAGGTAGGCGGCCACACCGATGATCAGACCTAGGATCATGCCTACGGCCAGGAGGGTTTTTACGACGGTGATCTGTTGGAGTGCCTCGACCGCGAGGCCCTGAGGCTCGACCTGCGCGGTGGGGGCCGCGCCACCGATGGCGTCGAGAACACGGCGCACGGTTTCTGGGCCGGAGCCGCTGATCAGGCTGAGAGTGGCGTCCTCCGGGCGGGTGTGCCGGGGCACCATGGAGGGCGGCAGGAGGATCGCCCCGCTATCGACCACCTGGGCGTCCACAGGGTTGTGGAACCGGACCTTCTGATACGGCACTGTGAGCTTCAGATCGCGAGTGCGCCGCCCCCCTCGAACGGCGAAATGGACAGTATCGCCTGCCTGGATGTCGGCCTGGACCTGCGCGGAATCCCACAGCCACAGAGGCTGCCCGTCCACACACCCCTCAACCGATGACACTGCCTTGCGCAACTGGTCGCATGTGGCCACCACCGCGTCGACGCCCGGTTTCGTCGGCTCACTGCTATCGACCTTCGGCTGCAAGGAAACGATGTACGCCCGCAGACCTGTCATCTCTTCGAGAGTGTGTTGCTGAGTCGCGTTGATCTCCTCAAGCATGATGTCGTAGAGCTGGACCGGAGAGTTGCTCTTGGTGACCTGGTCCAACTCAATGAGCACCCCTTGTGCGAGAGAAGCCACGAAGACCAGCAGAACGAGACCCGTCGCCACCCGAAGTGCGCCGCCCGGCTCGGCTTCGTTCCGCCGCATCGCAAGGCCAAAGGAAAGCGACTGCGTGGAGCGAGCCGTCCGTCGAGCCAGGAACCTGGACAACGAGGGCAGCGACAGCGCAAGCCCTACACCGACCAGAACGACCGCTGCTGGCACGAGTACCGAGGACAGGGCTGTGCTCGTGGGAGCATGCCCGGTGGCTCCGGCGATGCAGTAGACCGTCAGAATGCCCATGCCTGCGGTCAGCGGAAGGAATCCCCACCTTGACGGCGGCTTCTCCACCGCGCTGCGCCGGACAGCCAGCGGGTTTGCCGCTGCCTTGCGTGCGCTGGCACGGCCTACAAACCAAGCGAGCGCTGGGCAGCCCACGAGGCACACCAGAAGGGTGGTAGCAGACAAGGCTCCGTCGCCCGGGTACCACTTGAACCCCGGCAGGCCGATTCGCGAGACAAGTTGATTCACGATCTCGTACTCGGCAAGACCCAGAACAGCACCCACGCCGGCCGCCGCGACTGTCTCTGCGGCGTTCACCCGTTGAGTGCCCTTCCTGCTCAGCCCCAACAGCCGGAGGGCAGCCAGTCGGCGTGTCCGTTCAGCGGCGGAGAGCCGCGCGCACACAGAAAGGAAGACTGCGAGGGGGAGCAGCACGACCCCGGCCATCGTGAAGCGGACGATGTTGAGCGTGGAGGGCTCCACTGTGGGATCCGGCGCGTAGTCCTTGCCCCATTGCTTCACGGGATACCCGTCGGACAGTTCGGCGCGGCTCATGCCCACGTACGCGACGAGTTCATCCGGGCGAGCCAAGCCTTGGGCTCCGATCAGCCCTGCTTCATCGCCCGGAAAGCGCTGAGCCAACGCCGGTTGGTCTCGCAGTAGGCGATGCAGACGCGGAGAAACGAACACCTGGCCGTCCCGTGGGAGCGACATCAGGCCGGGCGGCGGTTCGATTGGCCTCGCGCCTCGTGCGACGAAGACCCGGGTGAGAGGGGCCGAGCCATACGGGTCAGTGCGACTGAGACTCAGCGGAAAGCCGCTGTTGATCCTCTGGCCGGACTGATCCCGCGGCACGACCGGCTGCCGGGCCGCGATGCGCCCGTCCTGCGCCGCGAGGATGCCGGGAATGGCGAGCACGATGGCCAGACAGCACACACCGAGCGAGCCACCTACTGCCATGAGCACGAATCGCGCACGGTTGCCACGCCCGCTGCCGAGCAACAGCCGAAGCCCCAAAAGGAGTTCCTTCACGCCACGTCCTGTTCTCGGGCGAGCACACCGTCGGACATCGTGTACCGGCTGTCCGCGCGGGCCGCGACCATGTGGTCGTGGGTAACGAGGACGACCGCGGTGCCTTGCGCTCTTGCCAGGGCGAGGAATTCCTCCAGCACGGTGGCGGCGTTGGCGCTGTCGAGCGATCCGGTCGGCTCGTCGGCAAAGACCACAGCCGGCCGATGCACGAGCGCGCGTGCTACGGCGACCCGCTGGTTCTGACCGCCCGAAACCTGTGAGGGGCGCCGCTCCCGCAGTTCGGCAAGCCCCAGCCGTCCCAGTACCTCTCCTGCGGCGGCGAGCGCCTTGGCCTTGCGCTGCCCGGCCAGCCGCAGCGGCAAGGCGGCGTTCTCCTCCACTGTCAGTTCGGGCAGCAACTCTCCGTGCTGGAAGACGAATCCGAAGCGGTCACGGCGCAGGGCACTGAGTTCGTCGTCATCGAGTGCGCCCAGCATGAGCCCTTCGAAGCGGACTTCGCCGCCTGCGACGGGCAATACTCCGGCCAGGCAATACAGGAGGGACGACTTGCCCGAACCGCTCTGTCCCATGATGGCCACGACCTCGCCCTGACTGATTGCAATGGACGCGCCCCTGACGGCGTGCGACTGCCCATAAAAGAGGTCGATTCCTCTGGCCGACAGGACTTCTGACGTAGTAATGCGAGCCTCCAGGAGAGCGGAATGGAAGAACCCGGGCCTGCGCCCGGGTCCTGGGCGTCGGACGGGCCGCCTACGGCCTGAAGTGGCGCGTCGGGGAGCAGTTGTCCGGCCGGAGGGTGCCTCGATCGCGACAGGCACGCAGATCCGCGTCGTCCGTGTACCGCTGAGCTCCATCCCAGTTGGAGTGGTGCAAGAACACCGTCTGCCGCTGCTTCCCGTCGTAGCGAACCCAGTCGTGCCCTTCGACGCGAACGAGCATGTAGACGTTGTTGTTGTCACCGGGCAAGGCATCCTTGAGCTGCCCGCTCCATTCGAAGGAACCATGATTCTGGGCTGCCTCGTTGAACCTGTACTGCCCCTGGGCGAATTGCACACCAGTCGGCGTCAACCGGGGCAGCTTGTGCCAAGACCCCGCCATCGGCGTCCCAGCCCCAACGAGAAACACCCCGGCCGCCACCACGCCAACCATCGCCGTCTTCATCCGCCGCTCCTCTGTCTCCCGGGGACCCCATCGGCCCCCGGGAGTTACAGAAGGTAATGGATCAGTAACGCGCTGAATCCTTTGGCCTACGAATCGCCATCCCATCAGGTGATCCGGAAGCACGAGATGCACGAGCGGGCGCTGAGCTCGTCGGTGGCGTCAAGGATCGGCGGTGGGGCCCGGCATCGGAGTCGACGACGCCTCGGCGTGGGCCCAGTCCTCCGCGGTCATGCCGGTGAGGTCGAGGCGGATCCTGGGCCTGCTGACCGACCGGCCGACGAAGGCGGTCGGAGGGCCAGGCCGGTCTGGGCCGAACTTCATGCCGTGGACGAGGGCCCCGGTCTGGGTGAGGAGCGGCGTCGGCGGGCCTTCGGCTGGTGTTCTGGCGTGCCCCGACGCACCCAGGGCGGTGCGGACCTCGGTCTCGCCCCGGTGCGGCGGCCGGCCCACGCCGGTGGCGGCGAGGGCTAGTTGAGTGCGGTCCCGTACGGAGGGCTCGACGCCTTCGTACGGCGGCCCCGTCGCACGACGGGGCGGCGCCTCCGTGGCGAATGCCGCCTCGATGGGGGATTCACCGCTGGCAGCGTCCGACCGTCACGACGTAGGTGCCGGCGTTGGGCGACGAGGCCCCGGCCCGGTCCGCCGAGCCGGGCTGGGCCCACGGGCCTATCTCGCGCAGCGACGGCTTGAGGATGACGGCGCGGTGGGCGGGGCTGTTCATCCACCAGTTGACGGCGGCCTGCGGAGTTCCCGATCCGCCCCACCCGGTGTACGTGATCTCGTTGAACTCCCACGAGCGGGGGTTGGGACAGTATCCGGCCGCCTGGATGCGGCTCTGCGGTGTCGAGCCGGTTCGGGGGTTGCGGTGCGGGTCCTTGCCCGGTCCCCACCACTTCAGCTGGACGGCCGCGACACCATGCTGCTGGGACGCGTTCGTCAGGGCCTGGCTAATGGTGAGGGAAGGCAGCCCGCGCTGTGTGCGCTGCGCGTTGATCAGGCACATCACGGCAGCCCTCGCCTGGGTGATCGTCCCGGCAGTCGGGGCCCGGTTCGCGGCGGCCGCGTCGCAGGTCACGGCCGCCGCGGGCGGAGCCGCCACGACAGGGAAGAGAGTGGCCGACAGGGCGGCAGCCGCGGCAGTGCTCAGCAGTCTTCCGGTGCGCGACATGTGGCTTTGCACGGATACTCCACCTCCTGCGAACACGAACGGTGTCGTCATCCAGGCTGCCATCGGCCCTGACCCGTCGCCATCCGGGGCCGCGGGCCGGGCGTGCCGCTCGCGGATGCGCTTGTCCTTCTCCCCGGCCTCGGCCCGCAGCCGCTCCAGCTCAGCGCGCTCGCTCCCGCAAACAACCGCCGGGCGAGGGCTCTGCCACCGGCTGGAGGGCCGGGGCGGGCGTCCGGAGAACAAGCCAAACGAAGGGCCCGCCCTGGAATGTGCCGAATCAGAGCGGGGCCTGTGTGGTGACGGCCCGTGACGGAACCCAACCCCACCCGGAGGGCACAACGAGGGCACAGCAGCTTCGCGCGGGGTCAACGGCAGCCAACGCCGGCAAACGCCAACTTGCCGGGTCAGCGACGTAGCTTGGCCGTCCCCCCAGACCATGCACGACGGGGCGGCACCTCCGCACAAGGTGCCGCCCCGTTTCTTTCGTACGCCGGAGCCGTCGGCCGTCGGTGAGGGTCGGGGTCGACCGTCGGCGGCTCCGGAGTTCCGGCAGGCTAGCGGTGGTCGCTGCCCTTCGCCGTCGACGCCGCGCGGCCCGCCTCCAGGCGTGCCACCGGGATCCGGAAGGGGGAGCAGGACACGTAGTCCAGTCCCACCTCGTGGAAGAAGTGGACGGACTCGGGGTCGCCGCCGTGTTCGCCGCAGACGCCGAGCTTCAGGTCGGGGCGGGTGGCGCGGCCGGCCTGCACAGCCGACTTCACCAGGGAACCCACACCGTCCTTGTCGATGGTCTCGAAGGGGGAGACACCGAAGATCCCCTTCTCCAGGTACGCGGTGAAGAAGCTCGCCTCCACGTCGTCCCGGGAGAAGCCCCAGACGGTCTGCGTGAGGTCGTTTGTACCGAAGGAGAAGAACTCGGCGGCCTCGGCGATCTGACCGGCGGTCAGGGCGGCCCGCGGGAGTTCGATCATCGTGCCGATGGCGAGCCTGAGGTTCGTGCCGGCGGCCGCCTGTACCTCCGCGATGACCTGGTCGGCCTCCTCGCGGACGATCTCCAGCTCCTGGACCGTACCGACGAGGGGGATCATGATCTCGGCCCGCGGGTCACCCTTGGCGTTCTTGCGCTCGGCCGCCGCCTCCGCGATCGCCCGTACCTGCATGGTGAACAGGCCGGGGATGACCAGCCCGAGACGTACGCCGCGCAGGCCCAGCATCGGGTTCTGCTCGTGCAGGCGGTGCACGGCCTGGAGCAGGCGCAGGTCGTTCTCGTTGGCGTCGCCGCGCGACTCGGCCAGTGCCACCCGTACGGACAGTTCGGTCACGTCCGGCAGGAACTCGTGCAGCGGCGGGTCCAGGAGACGGATCGTCACCGGGAGGCCGTCCATCGCCTCGAAGAGTTCGACGAAGTCCCGCTTCTGGAGGGGCAGGAGCTCCTTGAGGGAGTCCTCGCGCTCCTCCTCCGTGTCGGCCAGGATCAGGCGCTCGACCAGTTCACGCCGGTCACCGAGGAACATGTGCTCGGTGCGGCACAGGCCGATGCCCTGCGCGCCGAAGCGGCGGGCACGGAGGGCGTCCTCCGCGTTGTCCGCGTTGGCGCGCACACGCAGGCGGCGGACCCGGTCCGCGTACGCCATGATCCGGTGGACGGCCGCGACGAGCTCGTCCGCGTCGTCGGCGCCCGCGTGCATCCGGCCCTCGAAGTACTCGACGACCGGGGAGGGCACGACCGGGACCTCGCCCAGGTAGACCTTGCCCGTCGAGCCGTCGATCGAGACGACGTCACCCTCCTCGATGACCACTCCGCCCGGGGCCGTCATACGGCGCCGCTTGGTGTCGACCTCGAGCTCCTCGGCGCCGCACACGCACGTCTTGCCCATGCCGCGCGCCACGACGGCGGCGTGCGAGGTCTTGCCGCCACGCGAGGTCAGGATGCCCTCGGCCGCGATCATGCCGTCCAGGTCGTCGGGGTTGGTCTCCCGGCGGATCAGGATGACCTTCTCGCCCGAACGCGACCACTTGATCGCGGTGTACGAGTCGAAGACCGCCTTGCCGACCGCCGCGCCCGGCGACGCCGCGATGCCCCGGCCGATCTGGTCGACCTTCGCCTGGTCGTCGAAGCGCGGGAACATCAGCTGCGCGAGCTGGGCGCCCGTCACCCGCTGGAGGGCCTCCGCCTCGTCGATCAGGCCCTGGTCCACCAGCTGCGTGGCGATACGGAAGGCCGCACCCGCCGTGCGCTTGCCGACGCGGGTCTGGAGCATCCACAGCTGGCCGCGCTCGATGGTGAACTCGATGTCGCAGAGATCCTTGTAGTGGTTCTCCAGGGTCTCCATGATCTGCATCAGCTGGTCGTACGACTTCTTGTCGATCGACTCCAGCTCGGCGAGCGGGACCGTGTTGCGGATGCCCGCGACCACGTCCTCGCCCTGGGCGTTCTGGAGGTAGTCGCCGTACACGCCCTGGTGGCCGGACGCGGGGTCGCGCGTGAACGCCACACCCGTGCCCGAGTCGGGGCCGAGGTTGCCGAAGACCATCGAACAGACGTTGACCGCGGTGCCCAGGTCGTGCGGGATGCGCTCCTGACGGCGGTAGAGCTTGGCGCGGTCGGTGTTCCAGGAGTCGAAGACCGCGTGGATCGCGAGGTCCATCTGCTCGCGCGGGTCCTGCGGGAAGTCCCGGCCGGCCTCGGTCTTGACGATCCTCTTGAACTTGGTGACCAGCTTCTTGAGGTCCGCGGCCTCCAGCTCCGTGTCGACCGTGACCTTCTTGGCCGTCTTCGCCGCGTCCAGCGCGTCTTCGAAGAGCTCGCCGTCGACGCCGAGGACCGTCTTGCCGAACATCTGGATGAGACGGCGGTACGAGTCCCACGCGAAGCGGTCGTCGCCGGCCTGCTTGGCGAGGCCCTGGACCGACTTGTCGGAGAGGCCGATGTTCAGCACGGTGTCCATCATGCCCGGCATGGAGAACTTCGCCCCGGAACGGACGGATACGAGGAGGGGGTTGTCGGCCTGGCCGAGCTTCTTGCCCATCGTCGCCTCGAGGGCCTCGAGGTGCGCGCTCACCTCGTCACGCAGTGCCGCCGGCTCCTCGCCGCTGCCGAGGTAGGTCTTGCACGCCTCGGTGGTGATGGTGAAGCCCGGAGGGACGGGAAGGCCCAGGTTGGTCATCTCGGCGAGGTTCGCACCCTTGCCGCCGAGGAGGTCCTTGAGGTCCCTGTTGCCTTCGGTGAAGTCGTAAACGAACTTCGTACCCTCAACGCCGCTGTCGCCGCTCTCGGCTACATGGGGATCTTTGTTTTCCGACACGAGTCTCGACTCCTCGACGTCGCGGTGGCTGCCCTGACGGCGAGGAACATACCCAGATCGAAGGCGCCTGGGTACGTCTACTTGCACGTCATGCGCCTGTAACCACCCGTCCGCCACCCGATTGAAAGTCAAGCCTTGGCAAGCGGTCACCGTCGGATGTTTTCACTTCTTGAACGAATTCACGCTCCCAGGACGAAGTATACGCTCAGATGAGCGGTCACTGACACGTCTGAGTTTAATCGATGAACGATCAAGGGGTGGCACTGAGTGCCACCCCTTAGGGAAGTGCAGTCGCCCAAGATCCGCTCATCTGAGCGGTACCCCTATCAAGGGTGGCGAGAATCACGCAGTAAAGACGGCCTGAATTTCATCATGCGGACCACGATGTGGACGCGTCGCGGACGCGACACACGGACGTCACATGCCCCGCCGAACGTCCCGCCGCCCATGTGCGTCGCACGGGCCTCACACACCCAGCGCCGCCAGCCGTTCCTCCACCCGCTCCGGCGCGTACAGGTACTCCACGACCAGCGCACCGGCCCCCACCAGCCCCGCCCGCTCCCCGAGCCGCGAGGTCACCACGTCCAGATGAGCGGTCGAACGCGGCAGTGCCCGCTGGTACAGCAACTCGCGCACACCCGTGAGGAACGGGGTTCCGGCCAGATCCCCGGCGATCATCAGCACCCCGGGATTCAGCAGGGTCACCACGGTCGCGAGTACGTCCCCGACCTGACGCCCCGCCTCCCGCGCGAGCGCCATCGCCTCCGGGTGCCCGGCCGTCAGCAGGTCGCGCACATCCGATCCGGAGGTGGCAGGGACGCCGGACTCGGCGAGTCTGCGCGCCACCGCGCCACCACTCGCGACAGCGGCCAGACAGCCGTACGAACCGCACCGGCACAGCGCGTCCGCGCCCACCCGGATGTGCCCGATGTCCCCGGCACCCCCGTCGACGCCCCGATAGATGGAACCGCCGACGACCATCCCCGCGCCGATACCGGTGGAGACCTTGACCAGGGCGAACGCCGAACAGTCCGGATAACCGGTGCGCTGCTCCCCGTACGCCATGAGATTGGCGTCGTTGTCGACGAGTACGGGGATGCGTGCGCCGCTCCTGGTGACCCCGGCGCCCGTGGCGCCACCGGCGCTCTCGATGCCGGCGTGCTCGGCGAAGGCACGTCCCAGACGCCCGCGTATGTCGTAGCCGTCCCAGCCGGGCATGATCGGCGGCTGCACCACCTTGCCGGTGTCGGTGTCCACCGGGCCCGGCACCGCGATCCCGATCCCGCACACCGCGTCCGCGCGCTGCCCTGCCTTCTCCAGCAGCTCGGCGAACCAGCGGCCGAGTTCGCCCAGTACGGCGTCCGGGCCGTCCTCGATGCGCAGGCTTCCGTGGTGCTCGGCCTGGATCTCGCCGCTCAGCGAGACGACGGCGGCCCGGCCGTGGCGGGTGTCGAGGTCGGCGGCCAGGACGACGGCGTGTTCGTCGTCGAACTCGAGGGTGATCGAGGGCCGGCCGCCCTGGGGGGAGTCCACCGGGCCGCCCGCGCCCTCGCGCAGCCAGCCCGCGCGGAAGAGCCGGTCGAGGCGCTGGCCGACCGTGGCCCGCGACAGACCGGTGGCCTGCTGCAGCGCGCCGCGCGTCGTGGCACGCCCGCTGCGCACCAGTTCGAGCAGTTCCCCGGCGCTTGCCTGATGCCCGGCCCTCATGGCCATCGCCGCCCTTCCCGCCGTCCCCGCCATGCCTGTCATGCCCAACCCCTTGCGTTCACCAACTCTGCATTACATATTGAGTTTTGCGTGTTAAATAGACGTAACCCTACGGTAGCTAGTGCCGAACCGATCGGCCGGACGTCTTCGGGGAGACCTGAGTGGACAGCACAACCCAACTCACCATCCACCGCACGGGGACCACCACCCCCGCGCGCACCTCGGGTTCCCCCGCTCCGCCCGGTTCGCACGAGATCACCCACTCCGGCGCGTACGTATACGATCCCGACCGGCCCGCCGGGTCGCTGCACCTCAGGGCCGCCCGGGTACTCGAAGGCAACTGGACGGGAACGTCCACGGTTCCCTCGCACGGCCTGTATCCGCACCAGTGGTCCTGGGACTCCGCTTTCATCGCGATCGGCCTGCGCCACCTGTCCCCCTTGAGGGCACAGACGGAACTGGAGACGCTGCTCGGCGCCCAGTGGGGTGACGGCCGGATCCCGCACATCGTGTTCAACCCCTCCGTCCCGCTCGACGCCTACTTCCCGAGCCCCGACTTCTGGCGCTCCTCGACCGCGGGGCGCGCTGCGGGCGCCCCGCGCACCGTACAGACGTCGGGCATCGTGCAGCCACCGGTGCACGCGCTCGCCGCCTGGCTGGTGCACCAGGCCGACCCGGGCCTGTCCCGGTCGCGTTCCTTCCTCTCCCGGATGTATCCCCGGCTGGCCGCCTGGCACCGCTATCTGCTGCACCGGCGGGACCTGGGCGGCGGCGGGCTCGCCTCCGTGATCCACCCGTGGGAGCAGGGCATGGACAACAGCCCGTGCTGGGACGCCCCGCTCAGCCGTGTCACCCCGGCCGCGCCGCGCTCCTTCCGCCGCGCCGACCTCGACCACGGGTCCGCGGAGGACCGGCCGACGGACCTCGACTACGGCCGGTACGTGCGACTCGCGACGGACTACCGGGACGGCGGGTACGCCGACGGCGCCGGCGAGTTCGCCGTCGAGGACCCGGCGTTCAACGCGCTGCTGATCGCCTCCGAGCACGCGCTCGCCGCGATCGCGCAGGAGCTGGGCGCGGCGGGGACGGCGCGGCACGCCCGCGCGGAACGGTTGACGGCGGCGCTGGTGGAACGCCTGTGGGACCCGGCGGAGGGGATGTTCTTCTGCCGGGATGTGTATGGCGGGGATGAGCGCGGTGGGGAGTCGTACGGCGGGGATGCGCGCGACGAGGGCGAGAGCGGTGCTCTCGGTTCGGAGCGGGGCTCTGCTGAGAGCGGTGCTCTCGCCTCGGAGCGGCGCTCTTCCGAGAGCGGTGCTCACGGGTCGGAGCGGGGCTCTCGGAGCGGTGCTCTCGCACCGGAACAGCACTCTGCCGAGAGCAGTGCTCACGCTTCGGAGCGGCGCTCCCGCCAGAGCGGTGCTCACGCTTCGGAGCAGCGCTCTCGCGCCGGGGCGCTCATCCCCGAGCGCAGCGTGGCCGGGCTGCTCCCGCTCATCCTCCCCGCACTCCCCCGCGACATCGCCGCCACCCTGGTCCGCACGGCCGGCGGCCCGCACTTCGGGCTCGGCGGGGTCGCCCGGCTGGCGCCGAGCTACGACCTGACCGGGCACGCCTTCGACCCGCACCGCTACTGGCGCGGCCCGGCGTGGTTCAACACGAACTGGCTGCTGGAGCGCGGGCTGCGGCTGCACGGGGAGCACGGGCGCGCGGAGGAGTTGCGGGCGGCGCTGCTGGAGACGGCGGACACGTCCGGGTTCGCGGAGTACGTGGATCCGTACACCGGCGAGGCCTGCGGCGCGCTCGGCTTCAGCTGGACGGCCGCGCTGACCCTGGACCTGCTGCACGAGCCCGCGCGAGCCGACCAAGCGGATCGGCCGGATCGGGCGGATCGGGCGGATCAGTCGACGCACGTCGTGTCCCATCCGGGGCACCGCGCGTTCGACAAGGCACAAGGCACGCCGCCACACACATCGCACGCATCACACACGCCACACAGTTCATTCGAGACGGGCGCCAAGGGAGGGGACCGGGGATGACGGACCGGCATCATCTGCTCGTGCACGGTGGGACGTTCGCCGCCGTGGGCGACGGCGGGGACATCAGCGGGGTGCGCAGCGGCAGCTCCCCGGACGGGTTATTCGTACGGGACGCCCGGCACCTCAGCCGCTGGCAGCTGACCGTCGACGGCGCGGTGCCCGAGGCGCTGACGCCGGTCGCGGACGGCGACACGGCACGCTGTGTGCTCGTCCCGCGCGGCGGGCGCAACGAACCGCCCGCGTACACGCTCTTCCGTGAACAGGCCGTCACCGACGGCGCGTTCGTGGAGGCGCTGCGCGTCACCAGCAACCGCCCGTCGCCCACGACCGTGCGCATCGCGCTCACCGTGGACGCCGACTTCACGGACCAGTTCGAGCTGCGCTCCGACTACCGTACGTACGCCAAGATCGGCGCCGTACGAGGGCGTCAGGTCCTCGATGACGGGGTGGAGTTCAGCTACCAGCGCGGGGAGTGGCGGTCCTGTACGACGGTCACCTCCGAGCCGCCGCCGGACGGGGTCGAGGAGACCGGCACCGGCGCCCGTCGCCTCGTATGGACCCTGGACCTCGAACCACACACCTCGGCGGAGCTGGCGCTGCGCGTGGCGGCCCGCCCGCACGGGGCGCTGAAGGACCCGGAGGTGCCCGCCTCACCCTCCGCGGCGAATGAACGACTCCTCGCGCTCGAAGGCGAGTTCGCGGACGGCGTGCCCTTCCCGACCGGCTGGCCGGAGCTGGCCGCGGCCTGTGCGCGCGGGCTGTCCGATCTCGCGGTGCTCCAGGTCCCGGCGACGGGCCCGGACGGCGAGGAGCTGCGGGTGCCCGCGGCCGGAGTGCCGTGGTTCCTCACGCTCCTGGGCCGCGACGCCCTGCTGACCTCCCTGTTCGCGCTCCCCTACCGTCCCGAGCTCGCCGCCGCCACGCTGCCCGCGCTCGCCGCGACGCAGGCGGTCGAGGTGGGAGCGGGTGCGGTGGCCCAGCCCGGCAAGATCGTGCACGAGGTGCGCCACGGTGAGCTGGCGCACTTCGGGCAGGTGCCGTACGGGCGGTACTACGGATCGGTGGACGCGACGCCACTGTTCCTGGTGCTGCTCGGCGCGTACACCGAGCAGACGGGTGACCCGGCCCTGGCCCGGCGGCTGGAGGCCAACGCCCGGGCGGCGATCGGCTGGATGCTGGACCACGGCGGTCTGACCTCCGTCGGCTATCTCGTCTACCGCGCGGACGGCGGCGGCCTCGCCAACCAGAACTGGAAGGACTCCCCCGGCGCGATCTGCTCCGCCGACGGGAGCCGCCCCAGTGGGCCGGTGATGGCCGCGGGCGCGCAGGGATACGCGTACGACGCGCTGCGCCGCACCGCCCACCTGTCCCGTACGGTCTGGGGCGACGAGGTCTACGCCGCTCTGCTCGAACAGGCGGCGGCGGACCTCCGTGACCGTTTCCAGCGGGACTTCTGGATGAGTGAACACGCCTTCCCCGCGCTGGCGTTGGACGGCGACGGCCGTCAGGTCGACGCCCTCGCCTCGGACGCCGGGCACCTGCTGTGGTCGGGGCTGCTCGACAAGGAGTACGGCGAACTGGTCGGCCACCGCCTGCTGGAGCCGGACTTCTTCTCCGGCTGGGGTGTGCGCACCCTGGCCGCAGGCCAGCCGGCGTACCACCCGTTGTCGTACCACCGCGGTTCGGTCTGGCCGCACGACAACGCCCTGATCACGCTGGGACTGGCCCGCTACGGCCTGCACGACGAGGCCCGGACGGTCGCCCACGCGCTCGTCGACGCCGCCACGGTCGCCGGCCACCGTCTGCCGGAGGTCCTCGCGGGGTACGGCCGCGAGACACACGGGGAGCCGGTGCCCTATCCGCATGCGTGCGTACGGGAGTCCCGTTCGGCGGCGGCGCCGTTGGCGTTGCTCACGGCGGTCGGGGGCGCTTGAGGGAGCCCCCGGCCGCCCGGCCCCCCGGCAGGAGAGTCAGCCCCCGGACGTGTCCAGCTCCGCGTCCTCGCTGATGCCCGCGCAGTCGTACGGGTCCTTGAGCCAGCCGTCCGGCAGGACCACCCGGTTGTTGCCGGACGTGCGGCCGCGCGGGCCGTCCGCGCCCGTCGGCCAGGGCTGGTCGAGGTCCAACTCGGCGAGGCCGTCCGAGAGTTCGGCGAGGGACGACGTGATCGCGAGCCGCTTGCGCATTTCGGAGCCGACCGCGAAGCCCTTCAGGTACCAGGCCACGTGCTTGCGGAAGTCGATGACACCGCGCGCCTCGTCGCCGATCCACTCGCCGAGCAGGGTGGCGTGGCGGACCATGACGGCCGCGACCTCGCGCAGGGTCGGGCGGGCGTAGGCGTCCTGGCGCCCCTCGAAGGCGGCCACCAGGTCGCCGAACAGCCACGGCCTGCCGAGGCAGCCTCGCCCGACCACGACCCCGTCGCAGCCGGTCTCGCGCACCATCCGCAGCGCGTCCTCCGCCGACCAGATGTCGCCGTTGCCGAGGACGGGGATCTCCGGCACGTGCTCCTTGAGGCGTGCGATGGCGTCCCAGTCGGCCGTGCCGCCGTAGTGCTGGGCGGCGGTGCGGCCGTGCAGGGCGATGGCGGTGACGCCCTCCTCGACGGCGATCCGTCCGGCGTCGAGGAACGTCATGTGGTCGTCGTCGATGCCCTTGCGCATCTTCATCGTCACCGGGAGGTCGCCCGCCCCGCTGACGGCCTCGCGCAGGATCGCCCGCAGGAGGTTGCGCTTGTACGGGAGGGCGGAGCCGCCGCCCTTGCGGGTGACCTTCGGGACCGGGCAGCCGAAGTTCAGGTCGATGTGGTCGGCGAGGCCCTCCTCCGCGATCATGCGGACGGCCTTGCCGACGGTCGCCGGGTCCACGCCGTACAGCTGGATCGAGCGCGGCTTCTCGGTCGCGTCGAAGTGGATCAGCTGCATGGTCTTCTCGTTGCGCTCGACGAGCGCCCGCGTGGTGATCATCTCGCTGACGAACAGGCCCTTGCCGCCGCTGAACTCGCGGCACAGCGTGCGGAACGGCGCGTTCGTGATCCCGGCCATGGGGGCGAGGACGACGGGCGGCTGGACGGTGTGGGGGCCGATCGACAGCGGGGTGGCGGGGGCGAGGGCGGTCGTGGACATTCCCCCATTGTCGCGTACGCGGACGGGTGCGATGACTGTGGCGACCGTCATGAATGAGTGCGGTGCGCAACAGAGGACGGTCAGGAGAGGGTCATTAGTTAGACGCACTATCGACACGGGCGTAGGCTGGAGGAATGCCCGAGCTCAGTCCTCGCCACCGTCTTCTCGTCCTCGCGATCTGCTGCATGAGCCTGCTGATCGTGAGCCTCGACAACACGGTCCTGAACGTCGCCCTGCCCTCGATGCAGAAGGAACTGCACGCGAGCGTGGCGGGCCTCCAGTGGACCATCGACGCGTACACGCTGGTCCTGGCGTCGCTGTTGATGCTCGCGGGCTCGACCGCCGACCGCATCGGCCGCCGCCGGGTCTTCAAGGCGGGCCTGGTGATCTTCACCCTCGGTTCGGTCCTGTGCTCCGTCGCTCCGAACCTGGACTCGCTCGTCGCCTTCCGCATGGTGCAGGCGGTCGGCGGCTCGATGCTGAACCCGGTCGCGATGTCGATCATCACCAACACCTTCACGGACCCGCGCGAGCGCGCCCGCGCGATCGGCGTCTGGGGTGGCGTGGTCGGCATATCGATGGCCGCGGGGCCGATCGTGGGCGGCCTGCTCGTGGACTCGGTCGGCTGGCGGTCGATCTTCTGGATCAACCTCCCGGTCGGCCTCGCCGCGCTCCTGCTCACCTGGCGTTACGTCCCCGAGTCCCGCGCCCCCAAGGCCCGCCGCCCCGACCCGGTCGGGCAGCTCCTCGTCATCGCGCTGCTCGGCTCCCTGACGTACGCGATCATCGAGGCGCCCAGCTCCGGCGCTCCCAAGACCCTCGCCTTCGGCGCGATCGCCGTCGCCGCGCTGCTCGGCCTGCTGTGGTACGAGCCCCGGCGCGCCGAACCCCTCATCGACCTGCGCTTCTTCCGTTCGGCGCCGTTCAGCGGGGCCACGGTCGTCGCCATCAGCGCGTTCGCCGCGCTCAGCGGGTTCCTGTTCCTCTCGACGCTCTATCTGCAGAACGTGCGCGGTCTGGACGCGCTGCACGCGGGCCTGTGGATGCTGCCCATGGCGGTCATGTGCTTCGTGTGCGCGCCGCTGTCGGGGCGGCTGGTCGGCAACCGGGGGCCGCGACTGCCCCTGCTGATCGCGGGGGTCGCGATGACCGCGAGCGGGATCCTCTTCGCCGCGTTCGAAGGCGAGACGTCGAACGTCACGCTCGTCATCGGGTACGTCCTCTTCGGCCTCGGCTTCGGCTTCGTGAACGCCCCCATCACCAACACCGCCGTCTCCGGCATGCCCCGCGCCCAGGCCGGGGTCGCTGCCGCCGTCGCCTCCACCAGCCGCCAGATCGGCGGCACCCTCGGTGTCGCCGTGGTCGGCGCGGTCCTGGCCTCCGGCATCCAGGCCTCGTCGTACCGGGAGACGTTCGTGACGGCCGCCCGCCCCGGCTGGTGGATCCTCGCCGGCTGCGGTCTCGCCGTGCTCGTCCTGGGCGCGCTGACCAGCGGACGCTGGGCACGCGGGACGGCCGAGCGGACGGCACGGCAGCTGGAGTCGGCGGAGGTCCGGGACTCGGTGACCGTCCGGGCCTAGGCGTGCCCTAGGCGGCTTCCGTCTCGCGCCGTCAGCGCGATCTCGTGCAGCTTCCTCAGGCGTTCGCGGTTCTGCTCGTCCACGGGGGCGTACGTCACCATGCGGGCGCCCATGTCGGGGGCGAGCCACAGATCGGTGTGGTCGACGGTGAGCAGCCCGACGTACGGGTTCAGGAACTGCTTGGTCTTGCTGCGCGAGCCGCCGTACACCTCGTACCGCTCCCAGATCTCACGGAACTCCGCCGACTCCGTCCGCAGTCGTTTGACGAGCAACTTCCAGGCGGGCTCGCCGAGGTGGCCGGCCATCGAGCCGCGCAGCTTGGCGGCCATCACGCGCATGGTCTCGTCGAGGAGCACGATCGACTCGCGCCACTCCGGGTGGGTGTAGACGAGGACCATGCAGTTGCGGTCCTCGGGCGGTACGGCGTCGAGGTCGCGCATCATCAGCCGGGCGTACGTGCGGTTGTACGCCAGGATGTCGTAGCGGCT
Organism: Streptomyces sp. RLB3-17; assembly: GCF_007113425.2. Taxonomy (NCBI): domain Bacteria; kingdom Bacillati; phylum Actinomycetota; class Actinomycetes; order Kitasatosporales; family Streptomycetaceae; genus Streptomyces; species Streptomyces sp. RLB3-17. The sequence goes on from NZ_CP041610.2 coordinate 4,081,080, forward strand.
GTTCTGGATGCAGGCCGGGACCGGCTCCAGCTGGGTCAGCACCTCGAGCAGGGCCGGGGTAATGGTCGGGCACCGCGCGGCGGGCGTGGGGTCGACGGCTCCGGCCAGCCGGAAGAGGTGGGCGCGCTCGCTGGAGTCGAGCAACAGGGTGCGGGCCAGGGCGTCGAGAACCTGTTCGGAGACCTGGATGTCGCGGGCCTGTTCCAACCAGGTGTACCAGGTGACGCCGACGGCGGAGAGCTGCGCGACCTCCTCGCGGCGCAGGCCCGGCGTGCGCCGGCGACGGCCGCGGGGCAGTCCGACCTGCTCCGGCGTGATGCGCTCACGGCGGTTGCGCAGGAAGGTGGCGAGCTCGTGTCGCCGGATCTCGCTGCCGCGGGGGGCGGCGGAGCCGTGCGGCTCGGGGTCCACCGGCCGGGGAGAAGTCACGGACACCGCCCGCTGAGCAGGGTCGATGGCCTCCACCGGCCGGGGAGCGGTGCTCTCCTGCGTCATCGTCGTCATGCCTCCAGCCTGCCGTTCGCCGGAACCTGTTGCCAGGTAGTGCTTCTACCAGGATAAGGACACTCTGGTACCAGTCTGAGGTCAGGAGAAGTCTGGAGGACGTGACCGAAACCGGAACCCTCAGGACTCCAGTCCGCTCGCCCTCCGCAGCACCCGTGCTCAGCGGCCTCGGCCTCTTCACCGTGCTGCTCGGGGCGGCACTGCCCCTCATCGACTTCTTCATCGTCAACGTAGCCCTCCCGACCATCGGCCGGGACCTGAACGCGAGCGAAGCCGTCCTCGAACTCGTCGTCGCCGGGTACGGAGTCGCGTACGCCGTCCTGCTCGTCCTGGGCGGCCGCCTCGGCGATCTCTTCGGTCGACGCCAGTTCTTCCTCGGCGGCATGGCGGCCTTCGGCCTGACCTCCCTGGCGTGCGGGCTCGCGCCCAGCGCCTGGACGCTGGTGGCGGCGCGCGTCGCGCAGGGCGCGGCGTCCGCGGCGATGCTGCCGCAGGTGCTCGCCACCATCCAGGCGGCGACCGCCGGCCCGCGCCGCGCCAAGGCCATGGGCCTGTACGGGGCCACGGCCGGTCTGTCCATGGTGGCCGGGCAGATACTCGGCGGCCTCCTCGTCGCGGCGGACATCGCGGGCACCGGCTGGCGCGCGGTGTTCCTCGTGAACGTGCCCGTCGTGATCCTCGGCCTGATCCTGGCCACGCGCGCCGTCCCCGAGACGCGCTCGCAGCACCCGGAGCCGATCGACACCCCCGGCACGGTGCTGCTCGCCGTGTCCCTTCTCGCGCTCCTCGCCCCGCTCACCGAGGGCAGGGCGGCGGGCTGGCCCCTGTGGACCTGGCTGTCGCTGGCGCTGTTCCCCCTCGCGGCGGCGGCGTTCTACTTCGTCGAGCGCCGGGAGGACCGCCAGGGCCGTACGCCCCTGGTGCCGCCGAGCCTGTTCGCGCTGACCTCGCTCCGCCGGGGCCTGATCATGATCGTGCCGTTCTCGATCGGTTTCAGCGGCTTCATGTTCGTGATCGCGGTGGCGCTGCAGCGGGGTGCGGGCCTCGGCCCGGTCCCGGCGGGCCTGGCACTGGCACCGATGGCCGCGGTCTTCTTCGTCGTCTCCCTCTGCGGCCCCCGGCTGATCGCCCGCTACGGCACCCGGATCGTCACCGCGGGCGGGCTGATCCAGGCGGTGGGCGTGGGCCTCATCGCGCTGGCCGCCTGGCGGTCCTGGCCCGACCTGGGCGTGTGGCAACTGCTGCCGGGCGCGGCCGTCGCCGGCGCGGGCCAGGCGCTCCAGCTCCCCGTCCTGATCCGGATCATCCTCTCCGAGGTGCCGTCCGCGCGGGCCGGCGTCGGCAGTGGCGTCATGGCCACCACCCAGCAGTCGGCCCTCGCCGTCGGCGTCGCCACCCTGGGCACCCTCTTCCTGTCCCTCGCCGCGAGCGACGGCATGCGGGACGCCCTCGTCACCACCCTCCTGGTCCAACTGGCGGGCGTGGCCCTGACGACGGCCCTGAGCCTGCGACTGCCGCGCACGATCAGCTGAGTTGTGGGGGCAGTTGGAGCAGTTGGAGCATCCGCTGCATGACGGGGACGGGCAGGGACGGGTGCCGGGCCGCGGGCTCCGCGGTGTCGGGGTCGCGCAGCAGCCGGACGACGACCCGAGCGGGAAACCGCGCGTGCCAGAAGGCCGCCTGACGTATGTGGCCGTGCGGGTCGTCCAGCAGCCGTACCGCCGACGCCACCGTCAGCCGCGGGTCCTTCGCGGCCCGGTATCTCACCTCGTCGTCCGGGTCCCGGCTGAACCGCTCCACCAGTTCGGATGTCGACTCCGGGTCGTCCAGGGCCAGTTGACGCATCCGCGGGTTCGGGTCGTCGGCGTGGCGGAGGAGGTCGTGGCGGGGGAAGTTCGGGTGGCCGTGCGGGCGGTCGGGGGCGCTGAGGCTCCCGGTCCACCACTGCCACACCCGCAGCAGCATGTCGGCGGGCGCGTCGTCGCAGGACTCGGCGAGGAAGAGCTGCACGACGCGGTCCTCGTCCCGGGCGAGGAGTTCCACGACGTCCGGCGGAAGACGCTTGGCGCGGGCGACGCTGCGGCGTACGAGGGGGTGGGCGGATGCGGCCAGGCGGCGCAGGGCGGCGGGGTCGTCGTGCAGGTCCGTGACCCAGTCGAGCGGATAGTGGTGCAGACGCGGATCGAAGTCGATGTCGATGCCGGCTCGTTGTTCCTCGGTGAGGTCGGGTCGCGTGGAGACCGCGAAACGGACGGACTCGTCCTGGTCCCGGCCGAGGAGGGCCACCAGGTCCGGGTCGAGGCCCGGGCTGCCCGCGAGGGAACGGCGCACGACGGGTTCGCCGTGGTGGGCCAGGTGTTCCGCGAGTTCGCGCTCCAGACGGCAGGTCGTCACGGCACGGTCCTGGAACCCCCCGTAGGCGGTGTCGGAGGCGAAGTCGGCGGCGAGGAAGACGGACCGGGGCATCGGATGGTCCTGGTGGTGCCGGAGCAGGGCCTCCGCACGGACCTTGCCGCTGGGGTCCCCGAGCAGTTTGTGGCGGGTCTCCTTCGACAGGTGGGGCCAGGCCCGTCGGCAGGCCGCGACCCGTACCGTCCACTCGGGGTCGGCGGCCAGCGCGGTCAGCAGGTGCGCGGACAGCCCGGACAGCCGGGCGGTCTCCGCACGGACCCGGGCGGACGGATCCACGGCGAGCCGCTCGCAGGCGGGTCCGGTGAGCTCGACGCGCCGGTCCGCCGCGAGCATGGTGAGGATCCACCGGTGCCGCTCGTTCCGCTCGGCGAGGATCAGACGGATCCATTGATCGGCCGTGATGTTCGGCTGGGCCTCGGCCAACTGCGCCCGTATCTGCCAGTCCGGGTGCGCCATGGCGGCCTCCACGACCGCCGTCGGCATCGCGCTGTACTTGAGGTAGGTGGAGCGGCCCTGTAGACCGGCGCGCAGGTCATCGGGGGTGGCCGGGTTGAGCGCCAGCCCGTTGGCCCACGACGTGAGGAGCCGCTCCGAAGGGTCCAGCCCCTCGAACGCCGACTCCCAGGCGACGGCCCGCTCCTCAGGAGTCTCCCGTGCCGTCGCCCGCGCGGCCGCCTCCCGCCGCTCCCGCATCCGGTCCACGACGACGAGCCGGATCCCGTCGTCCTCGGATGTCGTACCCAGCAGGCTGTCACCGTCCGTGGAGAGCGCGACGAACTTCGGCTCGCCGGGCCGTTCGCCCAGCACTCCGGCGAGGTCCCACCGGTCGGTGAGCCGGACCGGCGTCCAGTCCCAGGGCGCGCCGCCCGTGCAGTGGTCGGCGATGTCGATGAGGAAGACACCGTCCTCGTCGAGGATCCCGCACGCCACCGCCAGCCGGTGCCACTGCGCGTTGAACTCGCCGATCGGGTCCGCCCCGTCACCGGCCACGCGCACCACCCGCTCCGCGTCACCCGGAACAGCCGCACGCCACGCGAACCGGGGCGACGGCACCTCCTGAACCCGCCGCTCCCCGACGACTTCCAGCCCCGCCCGCCGCAACAGCTCCCCGAGCTCGGCTGTCCCACGCGTCATGAATACGACTCCTCAGCGACGGAAGTGACGACCGTACAGAAGGGATGTTCTACCGGGATCGCACCACGCACTGCAGTTCGGCGATCACGCGCCGATCCCAGGTCGGCTCCCGGGGCGGGTCAGTGGGGCGGCCAGGGTCTCCGGCTGGTGGGCGCGGCGTAGGGCGTTCGCGACGAAACCGTTCGCCTTCAGTTCCTCGACGAGGTCGTGGAGGAAGCGGACGGTCTCGGGGCGGCGGGTCCTCGTCGTGCCGACCGCTTGGCGGATCTGCATGAACCGGTCCTCGATGAGGCGGAGTTCGGGGTGTGCCGCGACGAACTCGGTCATCGGCTGCCGGATCCCGGCCGCGACCTCCAGCCCCTCGGCCCGGAACGCCTCGACCCCGTCCTCCCCGCGCACCACGCTCGCGTGCCGAAGCGTGCGGGAGAGGAAGAGGTCGTAGGCGGACCCGCGCTTCACACCGATCCGTACGCCGGGACGGTCGACCTCGGCGACGGTCGTCAGGTCCGAGTCGCGGGGGACGGCGTACACGCCCTCGATCACGACGTACGGCGCCGTGAACGCGACCTCGGCCTCCCGCGCGGGCTCGACGGCCAGGAAGCAGAGGTCGGCACGGCCCTCGGCCATCGCCTCGTACGACTTGCGGGCCGCGTCGAAGCAGAGGAGTTCCACGGGGACGTCGAGGCGGGCTGCGATCTCCCGCGCGAGGTCGACGGTGATGCCCGCCGGGGCCGTCGGTGTGCCCTGGGCCAGCACGGGATTACCCAGGTTGATCGAGGCCCGCAGGGTGCCGTGGGGCGCGAGGTCCTTGGCGATGGCGGGAGTTCCGGTCGTCATGAGCGGAGTCTAGATCGGGGGCGGTGCGGCAGTGCGGAGGGTGGACGCGCGGAAACGGATCGTGATCGCGTACGACCACGCGGTGAACTCGCGGCCGAAGAACCCCCGTTGATCTTCCCGATGCTGCACACTCCTTGCTGCGAAACGCTTGCCGCCAACGCCTTGCCGGGCAAGCGGAGCGGTAACACCTGGAGGTGTCATGCTGCAGATCAACACGAGCAAGGTCAGCCGCTGGGACCAGCACGGCCGCGAGCACGTCGTCCATGTCCAACGCGCCGGTGTACAGCGCACGATCAGATGCGACACCTGCGGCTGGCGCAAGGGCGCGCAGTTCCTGCCGTGGCTGAAGGCGGAGGAGCACCTCGCCGAGGCGCATCAGGCGACGGTGGACCCGACGGAGGGATAGCCCTCCGCCGGGTCCACCGGTTCGCCGGTTCGCCGGGGCCACCGGTCCGTCGGCGGCCGTGGATTCAGTCGATGCGGCGGCGCAGTCCGCGCAGGACGAGGGTGACGACCGTCGAGAACTCGGCCTCGATGCCCGGCTTTTCCCACTCGTGGGCGTATGCGGGGTCGTGGAAACGGTTCGTGGCGTGGAAGACGGCGCGGGCCGTCGCGACGGAGTCGCCGTCCACGGTCATGAAGTCGCCCTCCATCACACCGCGATGAATGATGTCCGAGAGCTGGTCGACCAGCTCGGCGACGTGCTCCTCGACCACCGCGCTCGCCTCGTCGAGCAGCACCGAGTACGTGGCGAACAGCTCGGGATCGTCGCCCGCCTTGTGCCGCTTGGCGGTGAACAGCGTCGACAGCCAGCGCTCGAGCGCCTCCGGGGGCGGTGCGGACGACGGCCTGGCGATCTCCGCGAGTATCTGCGACGTACGGTCCAGCCAGCGCTTCGTGACCGCCTCCCGCAGCGCCGCCTTCGTACGGAAGTGACGGTAGACGCTGCCGTGGCTGACGCCGAGCGCGCGGGCCACGTCCACCACGGTGGCCTTCGCGGGGCCGTGGCGGCGCAGCGCCTCCTCCGTCGCCTCGAGGATGCGCTCGGCGGTCAGTGCTTCGGTGGTCGGTGCCATGTCGAAAACCGTACCTGTCGGCACTGTCAGCGGTCGGTGCCGAGATGTGACATCTGCGCCGCCGGGTAACGGTCGCCCGCGGCGGCGTCCGCCGGCACGGCCTGCTCGATCGCCGCGAGGTCGGCGGCGTCGAGCGTGACGTCCAGCGCGCCGAGCGCCTCCGTCAGCCGCTCCCGGGTCCGCGCACCGACCAGCGGCACGATGTCCTCGCCCCTCGACAACACCCACGCGATCGCGATCTGCGCCACGCTGACGCCCTTCTGCTCCGCGATCTTCCGCAACGCCTCGACGAGGGAGAGGTTGTGCTGGAGGTTCTCGCCCTGGAAGCGGGGGCTCATGGAACGGAAGTCGGTCGGCGCCAGCTGCCGGTCGGCCGTGAAGTGGCCGGAGATCAGCCCGCGGGACAGCACGCCGTACGCGGTGATCCCGATGCCCAGCTCACGGGTGGTCGGCAGGACCTCGTCCTCGATGCCGCGCGAGATCAGCGAGTACTCGATCTGGAGGTCGGAGATGGGGGCGGTGGCGGCGGCCCGGCGGATGGTTTCGGCGCCGACCTCGCTCAGGCCGATGTGCCTGACGTGCCCCTTCTCCACGAGCTCGGCGATCGCGCCGACCGTCTCCTCGATCGGGACGTTCGGGTCGAGCCGCGCGATCCGGTACACGTCGATGTGATCGACGCCCAGGCGCTGCAGCGAGTACGCGGCGAAGTTCCGCACCGCGGCGGGGCGGCCGTCGTATCCGGACCAGCCGCCGTCCGGGTCGCGCAGGGCGCCGAACTTGACGCTGGTCAGCGCCTGCTCGCGCAGGGCCGCCGGAACCGCGCGCAGGGCCTCGCCGATCAGCATCTCGTTGTGGCCCATGGCGTAGAAGTCGCCGGTGTCGAGGAGCGTCACGCCTGCCTCGAGGGCGGCGTGGATGGTCGCGATGGACTCGGCCCGGTCCGCCTCGCCGTACAGCGCGGACATGCCCATGCAGCCGAGGCCGAGGGCGGAGACCTGGGGGCCGGTGGTTCCGAGGGGGCGGGTTTGCATGAGGACTCCCTGGTGTCCCTTGAAGGATTGGTGCCCTTTCACGATGGCATGACAGATGACAGATTTCAATATCTGTCATCTGTTATCTGTCAGCTGATATCTGTCAGCCGTCATCCGACGCCTGCCACCCGCCGCCCACCACCCCCACCCCACTTTGGTCCAGACCTATTGACGACAGGTCTGGACCGCAGGCACTGTCATGCCTACGACACCTCACCGCACCCCCCACCGGGAGGCCTCGCATGATCCGTCGGAAGTTGCGCCTGTTCGCCCTCGCACTCACCGCAGCCGTCCTCGCCCCGCTGTCGGTCGCCACCGCCCCCACCGCATCCGCCGCCGACACCTGCGCCGTGAAGTCCCGCCCGTCCGGGAAGGTTCTCCAGGGCTACTGGGAGAACTGGGACGGCTCTTCCAACGGAGTGCACCCGCCGTTCGGGTGGACGCCGATCACCGACTCCCGTATCGCCGCGCACGGCTACAACGTGATCAACGCGGCGTTCCCGGTCATCCGCTCCGACGGCACGGCGCTGTGGGAGGACGGGATGGACACCGGTGTGAAGGTCGCGACGCCGGCGGAGATGTGCGCGGCCAAGGCGTCCGGGCAGACGATCCTGCTGTCGATCGGCGGGGCGGCGGCGGGCATCGACCTCAGTTCCTCCGCCGTCGCCGACAGGTTCGTCGCGACGATCGTGCCGATCCTGAAGAAGTACAACTTCGACGGTATCGACATCGACATCGAGACGGGCCTGGTCGGCAGTGGCAGCATCGGTCAGCTCTCCACGTCCCAGGCCAACCTGATCCGGATCATCGACGGCGTGCTGTCGCAGATGCCGGCCAACTTCGGGCTGACCATGGCGCCGGAGACCGCGTACGTCACGGGTGGCAGCATCACGTACGGCTCGATCTGGGGCGCGTATCTGCCGATCGTCAAGAAGTACGCGGACAACGGGCGCCTGTGGTGGCTGAACATGCAGTACTACAACGGCAGCATGTACGGATGCTCCGGCGACTCCTACTCCGCGGGCACCGTCCAGGGCTTCACCGCGCAGACCGACTGCCTGAACAAGGGTCTGGTCGTACAGGGCACCACGATCAAGGTGCCCTATGACAAGCAGGTCCCGGGTCTGCCCGCCCAGTCGGGCGCCGGTGGCGGCTACATGTCACCGAGCCTGGTCTCCCAGGCGTGGCGGCACTACGGCGCCGGTCTCAAGGGCCTGATGACCTGGTCGATCAACTGGGACGGCTCGAAGAACTGGACCTTCGGCGACAACGTCAAGGCGCTGCAGGGCCGTTGAGAGCCAGGACGGCTCGGGGAGCGGCCCACTGAGCAGCCCACTGAGCAGGTCACTGGGCAGGTCACTGGGCAGGTCACCGAGCAGGTCGTCTCCAACGCGCCGTCGCCGTTCTCAGCGCGCCCCCACAGTTCTCAGCGCGCCGCCGCGGTGAAGCCCGGAAGGATCAGGGTGAGCCAGCGATCGCGGACCTCGCGTGGCTGGTCGAGGGGAGCGGTGGCCAGCAGGAGGTAGAAGTCGGCGACGGTGACGTCCGAGTGGAGGTCACCGTCCGCCTGGCCGGCGGTGATGAGCTCGGTCAGCGCGGCGGCCGCACGCGTGTCGTTCTCGGGCGCGTACGAGGCGCCGACTCCCTGCGCGGCGGCCTTCACCGCGTGGTCCTGGGCCGCGGCCTCGATGACGCGGGAGACGAGCGCGGTGAGCTCGGTCATGGCGTGCTCCCCCGCCCGCACGCGGTCCGCCGCCTCCTCCACGGCGAGGGTCATCCGCTCGACATGCCGGGACAGGACCGCGCCGACGAGATCGGTCTTGGTGGGGTAGTGCCGGTAGAGCGTGCCCACCGCCACCCCGGCAGCCTCGGCGATCGCGTCCATGGGCACCTCGGGTCCGTGCCGGGTGATCAGCAGGTGCGCCGCGTCGAGGATCTTCTTGCGGTTGCGGACCGCGTCGGCGCGCAGCGGCCGGGCCTGGGTCATCGTGCCCTCCAGTCTCATCGAGGAGTCAAGCCTATGCGGTTCGCTTGCGGGAAAGTGAACCATGATTCATGATGAAGGTGAGCCATGGTTCATCTTTACCTGGCGTTCCCGCCCCGCGAGGGGCCGACTCAAAGGTTTGCCCCATGTCCAGCAAGGTCGCCCTGGTCACCGGTGCCTCCTCCGGTATCGGTGAAGTCACCGCACTCAAGCTCCAGGAGCTCGGATACACCGTGTACGGCGCTGCCCGCCGGGTGGAACGGATGTCCCGGCTCGCCGAGGCGGGCGTCCACGTCCTGCCCATGGACGTCACCGACACCGCCTCGATGCAGGCGGGTGTCGACGGGATCATCGCCGAATCGGGCCGTATCGACGTCCTGCTGAACAACGCGGGGTACGGGTCCTACGGGGCCATCGAGGACGTACCGCTGGACGAGGCGCGTGCCCAGTTCGAGGTCAACATCTTCGGTGCCGCCCGTCTGATCCAGCTCGTGCTGCCGCACATGCGGGCCCAGCGGAGCGGCACGATCGTCAACATCTCGTCCATGGGCGGCAAGATCCACACCCCGCTGGGCGGTTGGTACCACGGGACCAAGTTCGCCCTCGAAGGGCTCAGCGACTGCCTGCGCATGGAGCTCAAGCCGTTCGGCGTCGACGTGGTCGTCGTCGAGCCCGGAGCCATCAGGACGGAGTGGGGCGGCATCGCCGCGGACAACCTGCGCAAGACCTCCGGCGACACCGCGTACGCGAGGCAGGCCGACGCGATGGCCGAGTCCCTGGGTTCCGAGAGCACCGCCCGCCGCAGCTCCCCGCCCTCGGTGATCGCCGACACCGTCGCCAAGGCCGTCACGGCTCGCCGCCCCAGGACCCGGTACGCCGTCGGTTTCGGGGCCAGGCCCCTCATCTTCCTGCGCCGCGCCCTGCCCGACCGCGCCTACGACGCGCTCGTCGCCCGCGCCATGGGCACACCGACCGGCGCTCGCCGCTAGGACCCGTACGACCACGTGAACCTGTCCCACAGCTGGGACCTGTCTCACGGAGAAGCCCCCGGCTCCCGCAGCGCGGGAACCGGGGGCTTCTCACGGACAAGCCAGGTCAGCAGCCGATCAGGCGCGCGGCCAGGTAGCCCTCGATCTGGTCGAGGGAGACGCGCTCCTGCTTCATCGAGTCGCGCTCGCGCACCGTGACGGCGTTGTCGTCGAGGGTGTCGAAGTCGACCGTGACGCAGAACGGGGTGCCGATCTCGTCCTGGCGACGGTAGCGGCGGCCGATGGCGCCCGCGTCGTCGAAGTCGATGTTCCAGTGCTGGCGCAGGGCGGTGGCGAGACCCTTGGCCTTCGGGGACAGCTCGGGGTTGCGGGAGAGCGGGAGGACGGCGACCTTGACCGGCGCGAGGCGCGGGTCGAGGCGCAGCACCGTGCGCTTCTCCATCTTGCCCTTGGCGTTGGGGGCCTCGTCCTCGACGTAGGCGTCCAGCAGGAACGCCAGCATCGCGCGGCCGACACCGGCGGCGGGCTCGATGACGTACGGAGTCCAGCGCTCGCCGGCCTCCTGGTCGAAGTAGGAGAGGTCCTGGCCGGAGGCCTTGGAGTGCGCGCCGAGGTCGTAGTCGGTGCGGTTGGCGACGCCCTCCAGCTCACCCCACTCGTTGCCGCCGAAGCTGAAGCGGTACTCGATGTCGGCGGTGCGCTTGGAGTAGTGGGAGAGCTTCTCCTGGGGGTGCTCGAACCAGCGCATGTTCTCTTCGCGCAGACCGAGGCCGGTGTACCAGTTCCAGCGCTCCTGCATCCAGTACTCCTGCCACTTCTCGTCCTCGCCCGGCTTGACGAAGAACTCCATCTCCATCTGCTCGAACTCGCGGGTGCGGAAGATGAAGTTGCCGGGCGTGATCTCGTTGCGGAAGGACTTGCCCATCTGCGCGATGCCGAAGGGCGGCTTGCGGCGCGAGGTCTGCTGGACCTGGGCGAAGTTGGTGAAGATGCCCTGGGCCGTCTCGGGGCGCAGGTAGGCGACGGAGCCGCTGTCCTGCGTGGGGCCGAGGTGGGTGGTGAGCAGGCCCGAGAACTGCTTGGGCTCGGTGAACGTGCCCTTGTTGCCGCAGTTGGGGCAGTTGAGGTCGGCGAGGCCGTTCTCCGGGAGGCGGCCGTGCTTCGCCTCGTAGGCCTCCTCCAGGTGGTCGGCGCGGTAGCGCTTGTGGCAGGAGGTGCACTCGGTGAGCGGGTCGGTGAACGTGGCGACGTGCCCCGACGCGACCCAGACCTCGGTCGCCAGGATCACCGACGAGTCGATACCGACGACGTCCTCGCGGGAGGTGACCATGTAGCGCCACCACTGGCGCTTGATGTTCTCCTTGAGTTCGACGCCGAGCGGGCCGTAGTCCCAGGCGGCCTTCTGGCCACCGTAGATCTCACTACAGGGGAAAACGAAGCCACGGCGCTTGCTCAGGCTGACGATGGTGTCGATCTTGTCGGCGGCCACGGTGCTCTCTTCATTACGAACGGACGGCAGCGAATGATTCAGGTTACCGGCGCCGCCCACCCTCGTATCAAATCGGTTCGGGGACACCTCGCCTCATCGTGCCCCTTACCGGCTCATTCGCCGCCTCGTTTACCCAGGGCTTACCGAAGGCTTGTTGACAATCGTTTCCAGGTTTGTTGAAAATGACTGTCATGAACGTACGACGGCGCCTCGCCGCTTCTCGAATAAGCACTGCCGGGTCCGCGGCCCTGGCAGCCACCGCCGTCGGCCTCGGCGCCCTCACCGGCTGCTCGGTTTCCACGGCGGCCGGCGGCAGGAGCGACGGGAAGCTCGACATCGTGGCGTCGTTCTACCCCATGCAGTACCTCGCCGAGCAGATCGGCGGGACGCACGTGCACGTCACGAGCCTGACCCAGCCCGGTCAGGAGCCGCACGACCTGGAGATCAGCGCCCGGCAGACCGCGCAGCTCCAGTCGGCGGACGCCGTCGTCTACCTCAAGAACCTGCAGCCGGCCGTCGACGACGCCGTGGCGCAGTCCGAGGTCAAGACCAAGATCGACGCCGCGTCGCTGACGACCCTGGAGAAGCACGGCAACGAGGTCGGCGGGCACGCGGCCTCGCACGACACCTCCAAGGGCGAGGAGAGCGGCTCCGCCGACCCGCACATCTGGCTCGACCCGGTGAAGTACGGCCAGGTCGCCGAAGGGGTCGCCAAGGCCCTCAAGAAGGCCGACCCGAAGCACGCCGCGGACTACGACAAGAACATGGCGGCGCTGCGGAAGAAGTTCGCCGATCTCGACACCCGGTACAAGACCGGGCTGGTGAACACCAGGACCAAGGTCTTCATCACCACGCACGCCGCCTTCGGCTACCTCGCCGAGCGCTACGGCCTCACCGAGGAGGCCATCAACGGTCTGGACCCGGAGTCGGAGCCCAGCGCGAACCGCGTGAAGGACCTTGAGAAGATGGCGAAGGCCGACGGCGTCTCGACGGTGTTCTACGAGACGCTCGTCAGCGACAAGACCGCCAAGACCATCGCAGGCGACGCGAACCTGAAGACGGACGTCCTCGACCCGATCGAGGGCATCACCGGCAAGTCCAGGGGCAGCGACTACTTCCAGGTCATGGAGTCGAACCTGAAGGCGCTGCGAACGGCGTTGGGCGCCAAGTGACACCCAGTCCCAGTTCCAGGAGGACAGCGTGAGCGAGCCCGTCATATCCCTGCGCGGCGTGACCGCCGAGCTGGGTTCGCGCCCCGTCCTGCGCGGCATCGACCTCACCGTGCACCGCGGTGAGGTCGTCGCGCTGCTCGGCGCCAACGGCTCCGGCAAGTCGACGGCCATCCGCAGCGTCATCGGCCAGGTCCCGGTCAGCGGCGGCGAGATAGAGATCTTCGGCACCCCGCGGCGCCGCTTCCGCGACTGGAAGCGGGTGGGGTACGTGCCGCAGCGCACGACCGCCGCGGGCGGCGTGCCCGCCACGGTGACCGAGATCGTCGCCTCCGGCCGGCTCTCCCGCGCCCGCTTCGGCGTGCTGCGCAAGGCCGACCACGAGGCCGTACGGCACGCCCTGGAGCTCGTCGGCATGGCGGACCGCGCCAAGGACTCGGTGAACGCCCTGTCGGGCGGCCAGCACCAGCGCGTCCTGATCGCCCGCGCCCTCGCCTCCGAACCCGAGCTGCTGATCATGGACGAGCCGATGGCGGGCGTCGACCTCGCGAGCCAGGAGGTGCTGGCCCGGACCCTGCGCGAGCAGGTCGCGGCGGGCACCACCGTCCTGCTCGTCCTGCACGAGCTGGGCCCCCTGGAGCCACTGATCGACCGCGCGGTCGTCCTGCGCGACGGCTGCGTCCTGCACGACGGCCCGCCCCCGCGGGCGGTCGGCCAGCACGCGCTGCCCGGCCACGACCACGTACACCCGCACGCGGCTCACGACGCCGAACCGATCCGGACGGGACTGCTGAGCTGATGGGACCGCAGAGCTGATGGACATCCTGAACTACGACTTCATGCAGCGGGCGCTGCTCGCCGCCGTCCTGGTGGGCATCACCGCGCCCGCCGTCGGCATCTACCTCGTCCAGCGCCGCCAGGCCCTGATGGGCGACGGCATCGGCCATGTCGCGATGACCGGTGTCGGCCTCGGCTTCCTGCTCTCCACCAACCCGGTGTGGATGGCGACGGCCGTCTCGGTCCTCGGCGCCGTGATCATGGAGCTGATCCGCTGGTACGGCAAGACGCGCGGCGACATCGCGCTCGCCATGCTCTTCTACGGCGGTATGGCGGGCGGCGTGATGTTCATCAACCTCGCGCCGGGCGGGTCCAACGCCAACCTGACCTCGTACCTCTTCGGCTCGCTCTCCACGGTCTCCCAGTCCGACGTGACGGCGATCTGCGTGCTCGCGGCCTTCGTCGTCCTGGTCACTCTCGGCCTGCGCCGACAGCTGTTCGCGGTCAGCCAGGACGAGGAGTTCGCGCGGGTGACGGGTCTGCCGGTGCGCGCCCTGAACCTGCTCACCGCCGTCACCGCCGCCGTCACCGTGACGGTCGCGATGCGGGTGGTCGGCCTGCTCCTGGTCAGCGCGCTGATGGTGGTCCCGGTGGCCGCGGCCCAGCAGCTCAGCCGCAGCTTCGCCGCCACCTTCGCGATCGCGGTGGCCATCGGGGTGAGCGTGACGATCGGCGGCACCGTGACGTCGTACTACCAGGACGTGCCGCCCGGTGCGACGATCGTGTTGCTGACCATCGGCGCGTTCATCGTGCTCACCGTGCTGGCGACCCCGCTGGCCCGGCGCCGTGCCCGGGCCCTGGCAGCCGCGCAGGGGGCCACAGACCCCGCGGAGTGCGCGATTCCGGCCACCCGCGGCCCGGAACGCAAGGTCGGCGTCTGACCACGCACAGTCCGGGCTGGCACAATGGCCGGGCAAGGGCAGACGTGAGGAGGCAACGGTGACAACCGCTGGATCGCCCGTTCGGGGCCGTTCCACCCGGCAGCGTGCCGCCGTGGCGGCGGCGCTCGACGAGGTGGACGAGTTCCGCAGTGCGCAGGAGCTCCACGACATGCTCAAGCACAAGGGTGACTCCGTCGGACTCACCACCGTGTACCGCACGCTGCAGTCCCTCGCCGACGCCGGCGAGGTCGACGTACTGCGTACCTCCGACGGCGAGTCCGTCTACCGCCGCTGCTCCACCGGCGAGCACCACCACCACCTCGTCTGCCGCGTCTGCGGCAAGGCGGTCGAGGTCGAGGGCCCGGCCGTCGAGAAGTGGGCGGAGGCGATTGCCGTCGAGCACGGCTATGTGAACGTCGCGCACACCGTGGAGATCTTCGGTACGTGTGCGGAGTGCGCTGCCGCCAAGGGGTAGCCGGGGGTTCGTTTTGATCTGCGGGCTCGTGGGGGCTGGGCGCGCGGTTCCCCGCGCCCCTGAAGGGGGCGCCCCCTGACGGAGCGCCCCCTCACGCATCGGGCCCTATTCCGCTCGGCCCCGCATGCCCTGCTCCATCGCGAGCAGTTGCTCGTTCGGGACAGCCCCGCCGAAGCGGCGGTCGCGCTGGGCGAACTCGACGCACGCCCGCCACAGGTCGCGCCGGTCGAAGTCCGGCCACAGCACGTTCTGGAAGACCATCTCGGCGTACGCGCTCTGCCAGAGCAGGTAGTTGGAGGTGCGCTGCTCGCCGCTCGGCCGCAGGAACAGGTCCACGTCGGGCATGTCCGGGTAGTAGAGGTACTTCGCGAAGGTCTTCTCGGTGACCTTCGACGGGTCGAGCCGGCCGGCCTTGATGTCCTCGGCCAAAGCCTGCGCGGCGTCGGTGATTTCGGCGCGACCGCCGTAGTTCATGCAGAAGTACAGCGTCAGCCGGTTGTTGTCCTTGGTCTGCTCCTGGGCGATCTGGAGCTCCTTGGCCACCGACTTCCACAACTTGGGCATCCGGCCCACCCAGCGGACCCGGATGCCGAGTTCGTCGAGCTGGTCGCGGGTCTTGCGGATGAAGTCGCGGTTGAAGTTCATCAGGAAGCGCACCTCGTCGGGCGAGCGCTTCCAGTTCTCGGTGGAGAAGGCGTACAGCGAGATGGCGCCGACCCCCATCTCGATCGCGCCCTGCAGCACGTCGAGGACACGCTCGGCGCCGACCTTGTGCCCCTCGGTGCGCGGCAGGCCGCGCTCCTTCGCCCAGCGCCCGTTCCCGTCCATCACGATCGCCACGTGGTTCGGGATCAGCTCACCGGGGAGCTTGGGCGCGACGGCGCCGGACGGGTGCGGTTCCGGCGTCTTGTACTCGCGGCGCTGGCGTCCCAGGATCCCGCGTACGACCATGTGCTTCTCGTCTCCCTCAGTCTTACTTTTCCACGTACCGGAGTGAGCGCAGCCCGCGCTCCAGATGCCAGTGCAGATAGGCCGACACCAGCCCGCTGCCCTCCCGGACATACCGCGGCTCGCACGCGTCCGCGGTCTCCCAGTCTCCCGTCAGCAGCGCGCCGAGCAGTTCGAGGGCCCCCGCCGAGGGTACGACGCTGCCGGGCACCCGGCAGTCCACGCAGACGGAACCTCCCGCCGCGACCGAGAAGAACCGATTCGGTCCTGGCATCCCGCACTTCGCGCAGGCGCTGAAGCTGGGCGCGTAGCCGTTCACGGCGAGGGAGCGGAGCAGGAAGGCGTCGAGGACGAGGTGCGGCTCGTGCTCACCCCGGGCGAGGGTGCGCAGGCCGCCGACGAGCAGCAGATACTGCTGCACGGCGGGCTCCCCCTCGTGATCGGTGAACCGCTCGGCGGTTTCGAGCATGGCCGTACCGGCGGTGTAGCGCGCGTAGTCCGTCACGATCCCGCCGCCGTACGGAGCGATGGTCTCGCTCTGCGTGCACAGCGGCAGGCCGCGCCCGATCAGCTCGCTCCCCCGCGCGAAGAACTGCACGTCCACGTGCGAGAAGGGTTCGAGCCGCGCGCCGAACTTCGACTTGGTCCGCCGCACGCCACGGGCCACGGCCCGTACGCGGCCGTGACCGCGGGTGAGCAGCGTGATGATCCGGTCCGCCTCACCCAGCTTCTGGGTGCGCAGCACGATGCCGTCGTCGCGGAACAGACTCATGGGGCCATTCTCGCGTACGCAAGGGCATGCGCCGGCGGGTGCCGTACTTCTTGCCGGTGAACATGGCCGACTCGCCTGGCGGCCGCTGAGTGTCTCCGCCCGGCTTTCGCGTGCCGCCGAACACGCGGCGAAGATCGAGGCCGGGTCCCCCGAGCAGTCGCGGGGTGCCGCGTGAAGGTGCTCAGGCCCGTGATCTAAGACGCCGGGGCACTGATCGCCGCGGAACGGAACCACGCCGCTTTCTGGCGAGCCCACCGCTCCTACCTCACCGCGGGCGGCCTGCCCCCGGCACCCGCACCGGTCGTGGCGCAGGCCTGGCGGGATGGCGCCCGCCAGGCCCAGTCGGCCCGGATCCTCAACGGCTGTGAGATCCCCGTACTCGATCACGCACTCACCAGGAGGGTGGGGGCGCTCTTGGGACAGGCCGCCACCTCGAACCCGGTCGACGGCACCGTCGCGGTGCCGTCGGCGGACCTCGGTGCCGTGATCGTCACGTCGGACCCCGGAGACATCCAGCACCTCCTGGACCGGCTCGGCCCCGCCGGCAGGCGTGCCGAGGTCGCTCCGTTGCGCTGACGTCGGCCGAACCACCGCTCACGGGACCTCACCGCGGCTGCGTGCGTTCGCACACGCCGTGGCCGCGCTGAGCCGCTCCGCCGCGGTGGCCCGCCGGACGGCGTCCGGCGCGCAGTCCCACTCCTTGCCCCCACCCAGCGGTCTCAGCTGTACGTACGGTCCCTCGTGTCCCATCACCATGCCCACCCTCCCTGTGTGCGTGTCGACGACGTACGAGCCGATCGGCGGCTTCGTCGGCGGCCTCACCGCTGTGCCGCCCGCAATTCCTCCACCGTTACCTCCGCCTCTTCGACGCAGAGCGCCGCGTGCTGTGCCTTCACGCTGCTCCCCCGACTTTCCGAGTTTCACTCTTCGCATCCTTGAAGTGACGCTCCGCATCTACACTCGGCAGGAGTCTGTCCCACGCTCCCCAACCCCAGGTCAGCCGGCCTTGCCGGTGTTCGAGTGACGCAGGCACTAGTGTGATGCCGCAGAACAGGCGTGCGACACAGGGGATTTGGGAAAGGTGACCGGCCATGCCGCTGAGCACCGGGGAATCGGAGTCCATCGGGTCGATAGGCGGCTACACGCTCGTCGACCGGCTCGGCAGCGGCGGTATGGGCGTCGTCTACCTGGGACGCTCCGCCTCGGGACGGCAGGTCGCGGTCAAGGTCGTACACGCGCAGTACGCACAGGACGAGGAGTTCCGCGTCCGCTTCCGGCAGGAGATCTCGGCGGCCCGCCGGGTGAGCGGAGCGTTCACCGCTCCCGTGGTGGACGCCGATCCGGACGCCGAAGTGCCGTGGATGGCGACGCTGTACGTGCCGGGCCGGACGCTGTCCGAAATCGTGGCGAAGGAAGGCCCGTTGGGCGGGCAGGCGCTGCGCACACTGGCGTTGGGGCTCGTCGAGGCGCTGCGGGACATCCACCAGGCCGGTGTGGTGCACAGGGATCTGAAGCCGAGCAACGTCCTGCTGGCCGAGGACGGTCCGCGCGTCATCGACTTCGGTATCTCGCGCGCCGCCGACAACCAGGCCCTCACCGTGACGGGGCGCCTGATCGGCACCCCGCCCTTCATGTCCCCGGAGCAGTTCGCCTCGCCCCGGGACGTCACCGCCGCCTCGGACGTGTTCTCGCTGGGCTCGCTGCTGGTGTACGCGGCCACCGGCAACCGTCCCTTCGACGGCGGCAGCCCGTACATGACGGGCTATCAGGTGGTGCACGAGCAGCCGGTCCTGGACGGCGTACCGGAGCCCCTCAGGGGCATCGCCGAGCGCTGCCTGGACAAGGACGCGACCGCCCGGCCCGACCTCACCGAGCTGCACCGGCTGTTCAGGGACCTGCCGGACGTGGCGACCGCCCCGGCCGCTCCGGCCGCGTCGGGCCCCTCGACCGTCGTGGGAGGCCGCGGGGCCGTCCGGAGGCACGGTGACACGACGACCTCGACCGGCTCCGGCCGGCGCGGTCGCCGGGTACGCCTCCTCGTCGCACTCGGCGCCGCCCTGGCCGTCACGGCGGTGTCCGCGTCGGTGTACTACCTGGTGGCGCGCCCCAAGAGCACCGAGGGCACGCCCGGCGGGCGGACAACCGCGTCCCACGCCGCCGCTTCTCCCGCCGCGGCGCTCCCCGCCGGCTGGAAGCCCTGGCGCGCGAACCTCACCCAGGCCCCGGACAAGGCGTACGCGGACATCTCCATCAGCGGCTCGGAATCCGGCTGCGTGGCCGGCGGATCCTCCCTGTACTGCGCGGGGTCCGGCTTCACGGTCGCCAAGCTCGACGCCGCGTCCGGCCGCGTCGAGTGGCGGGCCGGCCACACCCCGCAGACCACCCGGCCGCTCGGCGTCCGGGACGGCGTCGTGTACACCTACGAGAAGCCGGGCCTGAACGTGCGTGAGACCTGGCGGCTGGTCGCCCTCTCCGCCGACACCGGAAAACGGCTCTGGTACCGCCCGATCAACGAGGTCTGGCCCGCCGTCCTGTTCGACGGCGGCGTCCTGGCGAAGTCGGACGACGGGGAGGACGGGACGGAGTTCGTCGCCTTCGACGCCCGGACGGGCAAGGACCTGTGGCGGACACCGGCGAAGTCGTCGGTGACCAACTCCTGCTCCCCGCTGGCCCTGGACGGCGTCCCCTACGGCCTGTGCACGCAGCAGAACTCCGACACGGGCTCGGCCGGCCTGGTGCGCCTCGACCCGGCCGACGGCACGGCGCACGACCTCGCCGCGCTGCCCCACGGGGTGGTGCCGCTCGGCACCACGGGCGGGCAGCCGCTGTTCGCGGTGCCACGGAACGCGGCGGAGGACGAGTCCGTCGACGCCGCGGACACACCGTACTCAAGCCTGCTGAGGGTGAATCCGACCAGCGGTGCCCTCGTCCGGATCCCGCTGGCGGGCCCCCCGCGCGGCTCGGCCACCCTTCTCGACGGCGTCGTGTACTTCGTCCGGCCCGACGGGACCGTCACCGCGGTCAGGGTGACCGACGGCGCCCGGCTCTGGCAGCGTGAGACGCAGATCGAGAATCTGTCGAAGCCGGCGCTGTCGACGACGTACGACGACCTCTTCTTCGCCAACCGCTACGGCCGGCTGCTCGCGCTCGACCGCGCGACCGGCGCCACGCGGTGGCACACGGACAAGCTGGACAACCCGGGGAACTCGCCGGAGACCACGGTCCCGAGCCTGCTGCTGGTGAAGGACGCGATCGTGGCCGTGGCGGGCGACACGGCCTTCTCCGTACGTCCGGACCGCCCCAGGGCCACTCCGAAGCCGGCCGCGGCCACCCACTGACGCGACGCACGACGCGACGTCACGTCACGTCGTGTCGTGTCGTGTCGTGTCACGTATCGCTGAGGCCCACGTCCCAGAGCTCCCGGAACCGCTTCACCCGCTGCCTGAGATGGTCCTCGCGGGCGTTGAGCGTGGTCTTGGCGTTCTCGTGCAACAGGTCCGGCTCGACTTCGTAGCAGAGTGTCTCGTCGAAGATGACGAAGTCGTTCGTCGTGCCGCGCCGGACGTTCGGCGGGAGCTCGGACAGGGCTACGACGCGCGTGTCGATGCCCATGTTCCGCTGGTCTTCGCAGAGTCGGAGCAGGGCCGGGTCGACGCCCTCCGGCTTCTGCACGATGAACAGACGCCGCACCTTCACACCCCGTTGTGCGATGGCCTCCGCCTGTGCCTGGAGATAGCGGAGGGCGGGCTCGCTGTCCCAGTAGTTGCGCTCCACGAAGCTGCTGGTGGCGTCCATGGTCCCGGTGGTGCACTTGGTGAGGGCCATCAGCCAGTCGTGGTTCTCGCCGGGACAGTCGGCACTCATCGTGGTGAGGTTCTCCATGACCGACGCGAGGCGATCGATCTCCTCGCGGGCGAAGGCGCTCACGAGGCCGGGCCCCAGGGAACTCACCCGCGTGGCGCTGCGGGCCAGTCGCGTCACCCCGTCCAGGCGCAGCATGGAGTGGTCGAGGGTGTCGAAGAGTTCGGTCGCCTCGCTGATGTCCGTGAACCTCCGGTCGACCAGGGTCCGCATCTCACGGTGGTGGCCGGTCAGACGGTCGGCGACTTCCCGTGCGTACGCCTGTTGACCGGTCTCCACCGAGGCCAGCCGTCGTTCGAAGTCGACCATGTACTGGACGATGAGCGTCGCGCCGCCGATGACGATGGAAACCGCGAGTTGCCACAGTTTGTTCTGGTCCTGGTTGATCAGGTTCGTCGTCACGTACGCGATGGTGGCCACGACGACGGTGACCAGTGTCTTCAGCAGAACCGGCGGTATGCGCAAGCCCTCCGCCGTCCCCGGAGCCGGTATCGGTGCCGGTGCCGGTGCCGGTGCCGGTGCCCCTGACGATCCGTCCATTCCTGCCTCTCCCCCCGCGGGATCGATCCTGGGATGTTCCGATCAGCGTGACGCCAGTGCCTCACGCAGCAACGGTATTGCCTGGAGGGCCAGTTGGTCCCGGATGCGTTGAACCAGGGTCTGCCACTGCCGGCTGAATCCGGGTTCTCGCTCGAGTACCTCCCAGAGCGGGCCCAGTGCCGGGTCCACGTGGGCCCTCGGCATCCACAGGTGCAGCAGATGGTCGACGGCCGGGCGCAGTGCCAGGACGGTGGCGGCCCCGCCGCTCGCTCCGAGCCGGCTGGTGTCCAGCATCCGTACGACCGTCGTCAGAAGCCAGTCATGGAGGGCGAGGTCCTCGCACAGGCCCGCGACGGCGGACGCCTCCTCCGCCGCCGGGACGCGCAGTTCCACGGTGCGCAGTTCGTCCTCGGCGAGGGTGAAGCGTTCGATCGAGGCGCCTTCGCCGTCCGAGGCCCGCAGCGCCACCCAGCGCAGTCGGGTGGCGCGGGACTTGAAGGGGGCCTTCCGATCGAGGAGGGGATGCCTGCGCAGTTGCGCGAGCAGGCCCTCGGCGATCAGTCCGAGATGCAGCTCGCCCTTCTGGGGATCTCGCAGAATTCCCTGGGCCAAGGCCTGTTCGGGCAGCTTGCCGAACGGCTCCAGCACCCCGGGACGCACCAGGTAGTGGCCCCACGGCTGCCGTCGGTCCGGTCCCGCGGCCGGGGCCCGGAAGTACGCGGTGGCCTGCAGGACACGGCCTTCGGTGAGCGCGGCGCGGGCGACGACCGTACCGACCGCGCGCACCTTCGCCCCGCCGGCGGCCGGCAGCCGGCAGTCCACCCCGGTGAGCGTGTCCGGTGAGAGCGCGTACACCTGGGGCCGTTCGGAGACGAGGACGCGTTCGTCGGAGCGCAGTTGCAGGAGGTGGGCGGCGGCCCGGGTGTCCAGCGGCTGGAAGGACGGCAGCAGACAGGTGCGTACTTCGCCGCAGGCGAGCACCGCGTGGGTCGAGTCCCTGGGGCTCCGCATGTCACAGGCCCGCGTAGAAGACGTACGCGACACGGTCCGCGACGGCGTCCGGCACGGGCGTGCCCTCACGGGTGGCGCGTTCGGTGACCTGCCGCAGCGCTCCGGAGTCCACGTCGGTCTGGTCGAGGATGACGCGCACCGCGTGCTCGACGGGCACGAACCGGTTGGGGAGCACGGAACAGGTGCGGTAGGCGCTGAAGGGTGCCGCGGAGGTGTTGAGCTGAAGCAGCGGCGGGAGTTCGTCCCAGTCGCGCGGGAAGTCGCCGGAGCTCCAGGGGCGCGGTGCGAGGACGGGCTCGCCCTCGTTGCGCAGGAGGCCGAGGCGGGCCAGTTGCCAGACCGCGGCGAGGAAGGGGCAGGACCAGGTGCGGTGGCCCTCCTTGTCGTCGTCCCACAGTTCGATGTCCAGGAAGACGGAGTGACGGCGTGCCGCGGTCTCGTGGGGCGGCCGCCAGGCGGCGGCCGTCGTCATCGCCCGCGTGGTGCCGGCGGACGGGGTGCGTTCGCCGTTGGCGAGCCAGCCGGTCACCCCGACGGGTGGACGCAGGCCGTAGGTGCCGGGCGGGGGTGATTCGACCAGGCGGTGGGAGACGGACTCGGCGAGGGGCACCTTGTCCGCGACGGCGCAGCCGGATTCCCTGGCCAGGTAGTCGATGACCAGCCCGGCCCGCTCGGCCTCGGCGAGCAGCAGCGGGACGAGGTCGGCGGGCGAGGAGAAGCGGGTGAAGTAGTCGTCGATCAGGAAGCAGGTGCTGATGCGGGGCCGCCTGCCCGCTGCCCGGACGGCGGCCTCCGCGCGGGCCGCGTCCACCCAGGGCCGTACCCGTGCGAAGTGCCGGCGCAGTCGGTCGGGGCCCTCCTCGAAGTCCTCCATGTACAAGTGGCCCAGTTCCAGGGAGAGATGGGAGAGCGGTACGGATCGGGTGCTGGGCTCCGCGGTGGTCTCCCGGAATACGGCTTCTGTCACGGCTGCCCCCAGTACATGTCGTCGGTCAGCCTTCGGGCGAGGTTCTCCAGCGCCTCCAGGGTCTGCTTGTTGGCGATCTGGGTGGAGAGGACGTCCTCTTCGGTGATGAGCTGCTCGCGCCACTGCAGGACGGGTTCGAGGGGGACGCTTCCCAGCACCCGGCTGTCACCGATGCCGTGTTCCGAGGCCAGCACGCGCAGTTCCTCCTGGCACTTGTGCATCCAGGCGATCTGCGCGGGTGACACATGGGACCACAGCGGGGATTCGGGGTCGGGCACGGCGGCGCGGACGAAGCGGATGGCGTCCCGGAGTACGCGCTTGTCGTGTCCCCTGGCCTCGCCGGCTTCCAGGATGCCGTGCTTCTCGAACACCAGCCCGTGCACGGCGATCACGTGCTGCCGGGTCCAGCGGTGGAAGACCAGCCAGCGGGTCTCGACGCCGCGCATCTCGGGCTGCGCGGTCACTTCCAGCGCCATCTCCACCGCGTAGCTGCGGCCGGCGCTCAGGTCCACGATGATCAGGTCGAACTCTCCGTTCAGGCGGAGCATCAGGTCCGCGCAACGGCGGAGGGTCCCCTGGTTCGTGGCGAACTCGCCGCCGCTGGGGTCGCCGGGCAGCAGGACGAGTCGGCCCGCGCCGTTGGGCTTGTTCCGCAGGACGGGGTGCTCGGTGAGTTTCCAGATGTCGAAGCGGGCCGGCTCGCCGATCGTGCCCTCCAGATAGGAGTGCAGGCCGCTGCCCTCGGTGCCGCGCGGGGCTGTCGGTATGTCGAAGACGGCCACGGCGGTGGGTGAGCCGAAGTCGAAGTCCACGTAGCACACGTCGTCCCCGGCGAGCGCCCGCTGGTAGGCGAGATTCGCGCTGGTGACGGAGCGGCCCGTGCCTCCCTTGTCGGAGGCGGCGAAGACGAACACGGTTCAGGCCCCCTGAGCGTCGTCCCTGGCCTGGGCCAGGGTTTCGAGTTCGCCGAGCACCGACAGGGCCAACGCGCAGGCCGATCCGGGCCGTTCGTCGACGATCCTGCGGGCGCGGCGGAGCCTGATCTCCAGGCTCTTAAGCGCCCTCCCCTGCCCGCTGCCCGGGATGGCCGGCACCTCCAGTTGTTCATGGCCCAGGAGGTGGGTGGATTCGCTGAGCAGGGCCCGTGCGAGGGTGGTGAGTTCGGTGCTGCGTATGGGTCGCTGGGAGTAGAGGTCGTGGGCGGCGACCATGCATTCGGTGACGCGCTCGGTGACGCTCCAGGACGGGGGTTCCTCGCTCCGCGGCGCCGACGGGTAGACCGCGTGGACGTCGTCCCACAGACCGGTTCCCTCGCCCTCCTCGATGCGGCGCTGCCACAGATGCTCGAAGACCTGTTCCGCGAGCCGCAGGAGCCGGTCGTGGGAGTCCGGGTTGCGGGACAGCGTGCAGAGCTGCACGGTCCGTTTGAGCAGCTGCGCCGAGAAGTCGGCGATGGTCCACCGCATGGGTGGGCCCAGGGCCTCGCTGCCCTGCAGCGGCAGTGCGACACCGGGCCGGTGCAGGAGCAGGGCGGTCGCGTCGTCACGGGCCATCCTGCTGGTGATCCGGCCGTGTTCGGCGAGGCGCTCCATGACGTCGACGGTGCGGGTGAGGTCGTCGTCGGTGGCGCGGCGGCGTACCAGGTCGTGGACGAGGATGGCGGCGACGGAGAGCGAGAAGTACGGGGACTCCAGTTGCTGGCCCGTGGTCCGCCAGGGGATGTCCTCCAGCGGCCAGCGCTGGGCGTCGAAGCGGGCGATGCCCGACCAGTACTGCTGGGTGATCTCCCAGCGGAGTCGGAGTGCTTCGGCGAGCTTCTGCTGTTCGGGGTTGAGCAGGCCGAGGGTGAGGGTGCGGTCCGAGAACAGGTCCTGGATGCCGTCCAGGGCGACGACGGTGAAGTAGAGGTACGGCACGGGGTCGGCGACGCCGTTCGGCTGCGGCCCGATCGGTTCGTCGGTGGCCACTTCGGGCGCGTCCTTCACCAGACTCCAGGTCCAGCCGCACTCGAAGAGCCCGCTCTCGTCGCGGAGGGCCTCCTCGACGTCGACACCGAGGACGACGCTCTCCGTGAGGGTGGCGCGCAACGACCGGAAGCGGCGCTGGAAGGTCTGCAGGACGAGCCGTGGGGGCAGCCGCCCCTGGCCGAGGAGTTCGCAGAGCGTACGGCCCTGGGGGGACTCGGCGTCGAAGACGTTGACGGTGAACGAGCGGAGCAGGCTCACCATGGCGGCGGTGAGCCGGTTGCTGCAGGCGGTCTTGAGTTCCTGGATCAGGTGCAGCATGTCGCGGCGGCCGGTCCTGGCCTCGTACGTCCTGAGGAAGCCGAGGGTGGCGAGGCAGAGGGTGACCGACATCGAGTAGGAGTCGACGACCTCCATCTCCCGCTGCTTCCCGGTGAGTTCCCGGCCGTCCTCCTGGGGGGCGAAGTAGTGGCCGCCGGCGAAGGTCGGCCGCTCGTCGTCACCGGTGTGCCTGCGCATGAAGTCGCCGACGGCCGTCAGGAGGAGCCCGGGGATCTCCGTCCGCCCGCCGGGCCGTCCCAGCGCCTTCTCCACGTCGTACTGGGTGAGGTCCGGGTCGTCGAGACGGAATCCGGCGATCTCGGTGGCCGGGTACATCAGACAGAGCAGCCGCTCGGCATCCGCCACGCTGCTGAGCCCGCCCCATTTCCCCCAGGACCAGGCACCGTCGTCGATCGAATTTCTGGCCATCGCCCGCCATATGTCCAACAGGTGCTGACGCGGCTCGATCCGCATCCCCATGCCCCCTCACAGGTGATGTCGCCCAAACGGCCTGCTTTCGACGGTATCAGGATCACGCAGCCCGCAGGCCAGGATCATTCCCGTGTATCCCTCGCGGAGAACGTTCGGCTGCCCCATCCGGCACGTCTCCACATTTCCCGCGAATCCCACGATGCTGTCGCGTACCTGGGATTCACTCACGTCACATGCGGGAAATTGATTCTGGCCCACCGCATAGCCCATGGAATGCTCCATGAACGCGGCCGCGAAGGGTGCTCCCGGTGCGAGGGCTCGCATGAAGCATTCCACCGCGCTCCGGAACTCCTTGCGGGAGGTCGTCATGGACTCGGCCACGAAGAACATGGTCCCCATGGACCACTTCCCCTCCCGGCGGACCAGGTCGAAGAGATTGCCCTTCTCGATCCGGACGGCCCGGCGGAACCTCGTCCGGGGGTCGCTGCCGAGCGCCGCGTACGGCCCGCTCCGGCTCAGGGCGTCCCAGAACTGGTCCCAGTTCGGGTCGTACCGGTCCACCTGAGCTTCCAGATAGCTCACGTTCGCGGCCGAGCGGTCGAGCAGCGTGATCTCCTCGCACCAGGGCAGCATCGCGAGAGCGGGGTAGAGATTGGCTCCGGCGCCCACGTCGATACCCTGAATCCGTTCAGTGGGATTCCTGCGGAAATGATCACTGAAATGGCTTCGCACGACGGCGATGATCTCTTCGTCCTCGGCGACCATGGAGCGGTAGTTGTGTTCAATGTAGGTACGAGGGTCGAAGTAGTCCCAGGGTGCGTCCGCATTCAACTGGTCGACGTGCCCCGGTGATCTCGAATCCATGCCCCAAGGTATCAACACGACCAGGCCGTCGACTCTCCTTCAACCCGATCCGGCGCACCGGCGGATGCAAGGGGGGCGCATTGCGGCAATAGGAGAAGCGATCTTCGATTCACCCCTTGAAGGATCGTGCCGCGCCACGCGATGCTGACCGGATGTCCGCTCATCCTTTGGTTCCGTTCTCGCCGCCTTCCGACATTGGGCCCTTTCGCATACGACCGGCATCAGAGGACGACCTGCCCGCGCTCGTCCGCCTGGACACGGAGCTCTTCCCGGACTTCGCGTACCCGTACTTCGCGCTGCGCCAGTTCCTCGACATGTACACGGACCATCTCCTCGTGCTCGACGACGGCTCCTGCCTCCACGGCTACGCGCTGAGCGCACCCTCCGCGGACGGGTGCAGGAGCTGGATCCTGGGCCTGGGCGTCGCCAAGCAGCTGCGGGGGCAGGGACTGGCCCGACGGCTCATGCAGGAGACGCTTCGGAGGCTGCCCATCGACGGAGTGCACGAGGTGTGGCTCACCGTGGAGCCGACCAACACCGCCGCGATCGCCCTCTACCGGTCCCTGGGATTCGCCGAACAGGGCGCCCGAGAGGGCTACTTCGGGCCGGGCAACGACCGTCTTCTGCTGGCGTTGCGCCACTGACCTCGACAAGCCGCCCGGCCCGGGGCCCGCTCACCGGGTCACGGACACCAACCCCGCCTCGTACGCGATGATGACCAGCTGGACCCGGTCCCGCGCGTCCAGCTTGGACAGCAGGCGGGTCAGGTACGTCTTCGCCGTGGCGACGCTGATGAAGAGCCGCTCGGCTATCTCGGTGTTGGACAGGCCCGTGCCGACCAGGGTGAGGACCTCGCGCTCGCGCTCCGTGATCGCGGTCAGGTCGCGGCGTGGGCGCGCCGGCTCCGAGGAGCGCGCGGAGGTGAAGTCCTGGATCAGGCGGCGGGTGACGCTGGGGGCGATGAGGGCGTCGCCGGCCGCCACGACCCGTATGGCTCCGATGATGTCGTCCAGGGCCATGTCCTTGACCAGGAACCCCGACGCGCCCGCGCGCAGCGCCCCGTACACGTAGTCGTCGTCGTCGAAGGTGGTCAGGACGACGATCCTCGACTCGCCCGCACCCGTCGTGATCCGGCGGGTCGCCTCTATGCCGTCCACGCCGGGCATGCGGATGTCCATCACCACGACGTCGGGCCGGAGTTCCTCGGTGCGGGTCACCGCCTCCTCGCCGTCCGCGGCCTCCCCCACCACCTCCACGTCCTCGATGTCGGCGATGACCATCCGCAGGGCCGTGCGGATCAGCTGCTGGTCGTCGGCGAGGACGACACGGACCGGCATCACGCGGCCACCGTCGC
Source organism: Streptomyces sp. RLB3-17 (assembly GCF_007113425.2). NCBI lineage: Bacteria > Bacillati > Actinomycetota > Actinomycetes > Kitasatosporales > Streptomycetaceae > Streptomyces > Streptomyces sp. RLB3-17. The sequence continues at coordinate 4,108,932 of NZ_CP041610.2, forward strand.
CGCGGTCGCCGGGACCGGGAGGCGGGCCGTCACCCGGAAGCCGCCCTCGGGACGGGGGCCCGCCGTGAACTCGCCGTGCAGCAGGGCCACGCGCTCGCGCATCCCGACCAGGCCGAAGCCGGTGTCGGTGGTGCTGCCCCGGCCCCGGCCGTCGTCGGTGACCTCGACGGCCACGTGCTCCTCCAGGTAGTCGACCGTCACCCGGCAGGCGGTCGTCGCCGCGTGGCGTACGACGTTCGTGATCGACTCCTGGATGATCCGGAAGACGGAGAGGTCGATGTCCGGGGGGAGTTGGCGGCGCGCGCCCTTCCAGTGGACGTCGACCTGGACGCCCGCCGCCGTTGTCGCGGCGGCCAGGCGGTCGAGGTCGGCAAGGCCCTCGGCCGGGTGCAAGCGGTCGGCCTCGACCGAGGCCGCGGCGCGGTCCCGGTCCCCGTCCTGGTCCGCATGGCGCAGGGCGACCAGCATCCGGCGCAGCCCCGACAGGGTCTCCCGCCCGGTCGTCTCCACCGCCGTCATCGCCTCGCGCGCGGCATCCGGCTGGGTGTGGACCACGCGGGCCGCCGCCCCGGCCTGCAGGGCGATGATGCCGATGCTGTGGGCGACCATGTCGTGCATCTCGCGGGCGATGCGCAGGCGTTCGTCGGTGATCGCCTGGGTGGCGGCCTGGGCGCGGAGCCTCTCGCCGTACTCGCGGGTGCGGTGGGAGGCGTCGCCGAGGAGCCAGGCGACGACGGCCGTCAGCGCCACGGTCAGCTCTTCCAGCGTGCCGATGCCCCATCCGCGCAGCAGCCGTACGGTCTCCCAGACCAGCAGGACGGCGAGCGCCATGGACAGGGCGGTGACTCCGGTACGACGGGGGCGGCCTGCCGCGATGAAGTAGAGGGCGAGGTCGACGGCGAGGAACTGGGCCAGTTGGATCGCTCCCACGGCCAGGTTGGTGGTGAGGAAGGCGGCGGCCGTCAGGAGCAGGGCGAGGGCCCTCAGCGGCCGTCGGTGCAACCACATGCTGCCGAGCAGCGCCAGGGCGCAGGCGATGGTCAGGATCAGCACGCCGTCCCAGCGGTAGAACTGGACGGCGGTGAACTCGTTGGCCGTCTCCTCACCCGGGAGCCGTACGCGGGCGAGGAAGGTGAACGCCGTGCTCGCGCTCCAGGCCAGGGCCACCCAGACACCGGGCGGCACGAGTTTGAGGCGGGGCAGGAGCGGCATGGCATGCATGCGGCGATCGTAGGCACGGGGGCCGTGGACGGGCATCGGTCCGGGGACGTACACCCCTGGTCGACACCGGCCGGGGAGAGTGTCGGCCACCGGGCGATACCGCGCGGCGGGGCGCCGACGAGACGGTGGTCCGTGTGATCGAAGTCAACGAACTGACCAAACGGTACGGCGACACCACCGCCGTACGGAATCTGACGTTCCAGGTGCGCCCGGGGCGCGTCACCGGGTTCCTCGGCCCGAACGGCGCGGGCAAGACGACGACGCTGCGCATGCTGCTCGGGCTGATCGGCCCGACCGGCGGGAGCGCGACGATCGACGGGCAGCCGTTCCGGCGTCATCCGCGCGGGCTGCGGCACGTGGGCGCGCTGCTCGACGCGGGCGATGTGCACGGCGGACGCAGCGCGCGGGCCCATCTGGAGGCGCTGGCGCGGAGCAATCGCATCCCCCGGAGCCGGGTGGACGAGGTGCTGGAGGAGGTGGGGCTCGCGGGGGCGGCGGCGCGGCGCCGGGTCGACGGGTTCTCGCTGGGCATGCGGCAGCGGCTCGGCATCGCCACCGCGCTGCTCGGCGAACCTCCGGTGCTGCTCTTCGACGAACCCCTCAACGGGCTGGATCCTGAAGGTGTGTTGTGGGTGCGGGAGCTTTTTCGCAGGCTCGCGGCCGAGGGTCGTACCGTCTTCGTCTCCAGCCATCTCATGTCCGAGATGGAGCACACCGCGGACGAGCTGATCGTCATCGGCCGGGGTGAGCTGATCGCGGCGGAGAGCGTGACCGCGTTCGCGGAGCGTGGCACCCGGCCGACGGTGACCGTGCGGACGCCGGACCTCGCGCAGCTCACGGCCGCGCTGTCCGAGGAGGGCGCGGCGGTGGCGCCGTACGACGACCGGACCCTCAAGGTGACGGGCCTGAGCGCGGCCCGCATCGGTGAACTCGCCTTCCGTCACCGGATCCTGCTCGAGGAACTGACCCCGCAGACCGCGTCCCTGGAGGCCGCCTTCATGGAACTGACCGCCGAAAGCACCGAGTTCCTCGCCGGAGACGCCCGATGACCACTCTCGCCCTCATCCCGACTCCCGCACACCCCGCCGCGCGGTTCACCGATCTCCTCGCCGCCGAGTGGATCAAACTCCGTTCCCTGCGCTCGACCTACTGGGCGCTCGGCGCGGGCGCCCTCGCCGTCATCGGCTTCAACGCCAACGCGGCACGGGTGCACGCGCACGACTATCCGCGCTACAACCCCCAAATGCGTTCCATCGCGTGGGAGTTGGCCCTGCGTGACGCCTTCACCGACGGATCGGCACTGATCCTGGTCCTCGCGGCGGCGAGCATCGGCGCGATCACGGTCGTCGGGGAGTACTCGACGGGCCTGATCCGTACGACCCTCGCGGCCGTCCCGGACCGGCGTGCCCTGATGGCGGCGAAGGTCGTGGTGGTGACGGCGGTCATGACGCTGTACGGCGCGTTCGTCGCGAGTGCCTCCTTCGCCTCGACGCAGGCGATCCTCACCACCCGTGACGCCGCCGTGTCGATCACCCACGTCGGTGCTCTGCGCGTGGTCGTCGCCTCCGCGCTGCTCGCCCCGGTCTGCGCGCTGGCGGGCATGGCATTGGGGGCCCTGATCCGGCACAGCGCGAGCACGATGGTCGCCGTCACCGCCGTCCTGCTCCTCGTCCCCAGCTTCATCACCGACCGCTACCGCTGGACGGCCGCCGTGCGGCACGCCATGCCCGTCAACGCCTGGACGCGGCTGACCGACATCGCCTACGGCCACGATCCCTTCACCCGGCTCCCTCGCTACGGGGCGACGGTGACGGGCAGTTGGGTGGTGCTGGGGGCGTGGGCGGTGGTGTCGGCGGTGATCGTCGTGGTGGCGGTGGACCGCCGGGACGTGTGAGAGGTCGTACGGGACGGCCGCGTACGGGATTGTCAGTGGGCGGCCGTACTGTGCACCTCACGCACACAACGCCGTACGGCATCACGCGCACTGGAGGAACCATGTCCGCGAGCGCCCGTCTCGTCACCACGCTCGCAGGCCCGCTGGAGTCGGCCACGGCCGGTTTCCCAGGAGAGCGGTGCCTGCCCGGCCGGACGCTGATCCTCCAGAGCGACGACACCCAGCTGGCCGCGTACGACCTGGCCGCGGCGCTCGCGGGGGAGGCGTCGGTGGCCCGCTTCCCGTTGCCGTGGCCGCGCCGCTTCGGGACGTGCACCGTGTCGCCGGGGCTGGACGTCGCCGTCTTCGCGGGCGTGCACGCGGTGCGGGCGGTGGACCGGCGGGGCGCCAGCCTGTGGGAGGTGCGGCACGGCTGCTGGGAGGGGAGCTGCCGGGAGATGCACGCCTCGTTCGACGAATACGGCGAACCCGGCGAACACACCGACAGTCGGGGGCACTTGTACGCCGACAGCGGCTCGGTGGTCTTCTCCGCGGACGGCAAGCTCGTGTGGGCCCATGTGCGCGGGCCGCTCGCGGCGGGGGGCGGGGATCCGGAAGTGATCGAGGAGTGGCTGGTGCTGGACGCCACGGACGGGACGGTCCTCGGGCGGGCGGACACCCAGACCGTGGCCGCCGGTTCGGGGCACGTGTCGCACCCGGACCCCGGACAGATGGGGCTGAGCGTCGGCGAGGGGCAGGACGGGGCGCCGCTGCTGTGGGGCCGCTGGGACGGTGAGCGGCTCTCCGTCGAACGGATCGACGACGACCGGTGTCTGCTCGCCGTGAGCCCGTCGGGCGAGCACTTCCTGACCGTGACCCACTATCAGGAGCTCCTGTCCCTGCACCGGGTCGAGGACGGCTCGGTGGTGTCGGAGCTGGACGCGGAGGAGGTCATACCCGATCACCCCGCCCTGGACCCGAACAACGACGAGCCCGAGGTGCACTGGGACTACTACGGTGGCTTCCTCGACGAACACACCGTCATCGCGGGCACCACCGAGGCCGACGAGGAGTACGGGACGGGACGGCACTGGCTGGTCGACGTGCGGGACATGCGGCTGCTCGGCGAGGTCACCTACCCTTTCCCGACGTCCGGCGTGCCGAACACCCTGGGCGACGGCAGCTGGTACACGATCGCCGAGGACACGAAGGAACTCCAGGTGTGGCGTCTGGCCGACGTCTAGAGGCGGACAGGACCCAGGGCCGGACAGGAACGTACGACCCCCTACGACCCCGTACTCAGCCCACTCCCCTGGACTCCTGGGCCGCCCTCGCCTCGATGCCGCGGAAGTGGTCGGCCATCGCGCGTTGGGCGGCCTCCACGTCTCGGGCGCGCAGAGCGGTGACGATGTCGCGGTGGCGGCGGACGGTCATTTCGGGGGACGGGTCGTCGGTCCAGCCGCGTATGCCGGCGACCCGGCTGAAGACGGTCCAGAAGGCGCCCAGGAGCTGCGGCACGAGCGCGTTGCCGAGCGAGGCGTACAGCAACTCGTGGAACTCGCGGTCGAGTTCCGGGAAGGGGCGCCCTGAGCGGCCCGCCTCCTCCATCTCGGCCACGACGGCTTCGAGGCGGTCGAGCTCCGGCTCGGTGAGCACGGCCGCGACCCGGCGTATCAGCCCCTCCTCCAGCACCTCCCGTACCTGGAGGATCTCCGCCAGCGCCCCGGTCTCGTTCTTGTCGTCGGGCTGGGCGAGCGTACGGAAGGTCAGGCCGTCCACGAAGGGGGTCAGCGAGGCCTCGCCCACGTAGGTGCCGTAGCCGTGCCGGATGTCGACTATGTCGAGGGCCTGCAGGGCCTTGAGGGCCTCGCGGACGGAGTTGCGGCTGACGCCGAGGTCCTGCATCAGCTCGGTCTCGGTGGGCAGCGGGGCGCCCGCCTGGAGTCTGCGGTCGAGGATCAGCTGCATGACCTCGCGCTGGATCTGACTGCTCACCCGGCGCTCGGACCTGCGCTCGGGCCCGCGCCGGTTCCCGGTCTCCTCAGACATGCGCCGCATCGTACGCTCACTGGACATCCGACGTCCCACCTCCGGGCGGATTCAGCACCAACTACCCGTGTTTCAGGGCTTCATTGGTCGCACCTCTGGAAGATACGCCATTCGTGTGCGATCCCTTGACCGCCCTCACGGGCCCTCTTATGGTCACGCTGCCCACCATGACGTAGGACGTCGTATCTCCCGCCTCTCTCTGGAGGAACCGTGCGCGACGTGACCGACCACTCGGCGCTGCACCGCCGACGTTTCCTGAAGTACTCCGGCGCCCTCGCCGCGGCCGGGGCCCTCTCCTCCTCGCTGGCGGCCTGCTCGTCCGGGCCGCAGTCCACCAATGACACCGGCGGCGGGAAGGGCGGCAAGGACGCGACGCTCACCGCCGTCATCGGCTACGGGAACGACGGCAGCTGGGACCCGACGCAGACCGCGTCCGCCTTCGCCATGGCGGCCAACAACCACATCTACGAGGGGCTGTTGGACACGGACCCGATCTCGCGCGAGCCGTACGCGGCGCTCGCGACCCAGGTGCCGGGCGATCTCAGCGGCACGTCCTGGAAGTTCACGCTGCGGGCCGGGGCCACCTTCCACGACGGGAAGCCCGTCACCGCCGACGACGTGGTCTTCGTCTTCGACCGGATCCTCGACCCGAAGACGCAGACCCTCGGCAAGGGCTTCTTCGCGAGCTGGCTGAAGGAGGTCCGGAAGATCGACGCGTCGAACGTCGAACTGGTGCTGAAGTTCCCCTTCCCGGAAGGCATCGCACGACTCACCCTCGCGAAGATCATGCCCAAGCACGTGTTCTCCCAGCCCGGTGCCTGGGACGACGCGATCAAGGGGAAGGCGGTGGGCTCGGGGCCGTACCGGCAGACCGCCCACCACCCCAAGTCGAACACCACCTTCGAGGCGTTCACCGCCTACAACGGTCCACGCAGGCCGGCCTTCAAGAAGATGAACTGGCTGACGATCGTGGACGCGGCGCCGCGCGTCGCGAAGATCTCGGGCGCGAGCGCCGGGGCCCAGATCGCCGACAACATCCCGTACGCCAACATCGAGCAGCTGAGGAAGGGCGGCATGACCGTCGAGGGCGGCGCGGGGATGAACAACCTCTTCCTGATGTTCAACACCAAGCACCAGCCCTTCGACGACGTACGGGTGCGCCAGGCCCTGCACTACGCCATCGACACCGGCAAGATGGTCGAGGTCGCCCTCCACGGACACGGCAGGCCGTCGAGCTCGTTCCTCAACGAGGGGAACCCGGCCTACCGGCCGGCGAAGACCGTGTACGGCTACGACCCGCGGAAGGCCAAGCAGCTCCTGAAGGCCGCCGGGGTCTCCGGGCTGAAGATCGAGATCCTGTCCGTGAACGTCAGTTGGATCGTCGACTGCCTGCCGACCATCAAGGCGTCCTGGGACGCGATCGGGGTCGAGACCACACTGTCACCGCAGGAGACGACGGCCGTCTTCACGAAGATGGACCAGAAACAGGACTACCAGGTGGTGGCCGCCGCCTCGAACCCCAACCAGTTCGGCCTCGACGCCGACCTGATCATGCACTACAACTACGGCCCCGAGAACCTGTGGATGCAGTACGCCCGGTGGGCGGGCGACCCGGTCGCGAAACAGCTCTTCAAGGACATGGACCGGGCGACGCGGGAGCCGGACGCCGACAAGAAGAAGACGATGATCCAGGACTACATCGACGTCGTCGCCGAACAGGCCGTGCTCTACCCGGTCGTGCACAACGAGCTGATGACGGCCTGGGACCCCGGGAAACTCACGGGCATCAGGGCCCAGCCCTATCCGGGCGTCAACCTCCTCCAGGCCAAGTGGGCCTGACGTAGATGACGGCCATCGTCCGCATCCTGGCCCGCCGTGTCGCCCTGCTCGTGCCGCTGATGCTCGGCATCGTGCTGTTCGTGTTCCTGGTGATGCGGTTCTCGGACGTCGACCCGGCGTCCGCGTTCTTCCAGGGCGCCAACCCCACTCCGCGGCAACTGCACGACTTCCGGCAGCAGAACGGCCTGCTCGACCCCCTCCCGGTGCGTTACGTCCACTTCATCGGCGATCTGCTCCACGGCGACCTGGGCACCAGCGCGCTGACCCGGGCGCCGGTCGTCGACCAGGTCACCACCGCGCTGCCGCTCACCCTCCAGCTCACCTTTCTCGGCCTCGCCATCGCGGTGGTGCTCGCGCTGCTCGGCGGTGTCACCGCCGCGATCCACCGCGACCGGCTGCCCGACCAGGTCATCCGGGTCGTGTCGCTGACCGGGGTCGCGGCACCCGGCTTCTGGCTGGCGCTGCTGATGATCCAGTACCTGGCCGTGGACCGGGGCTGGTTCCCGACCGGCGGATACATCAACCCCGGTGACTCGCTGAGCGGCTGGCTGAAGACGATGACGCTCCCCGCCTTCGCGCTCTCCCTCCCGGTCGCCGCCCAGCTCACCCGGATCGTGCGCACGGCCGTGGTCGAGGAACTGGACAAGGACTACGTCCGCACGGCGATCGGCAGCGGACTGCCGCCGGTGGTCGTGGTCGGCCGCAATGTGCTCCGCAACGCGCTGATCAACCCGCTGACCGTGCTCGGCCTGCGCGTCGGCTATCTGCTCGGCGGCGCGGTCGTCATCGAGACGATCTTCTCGCTCCCCGGCATGGGCAAGCTGATGATCGACGCCGTGAAGAACGGCGACCCGGCGGTCGTCCAGGGCGTCGTCCTGACCACGGCCACCGGGTTCGTGGTCGTGAACCTCGCCATCGACATCCTGTATCTGCTGGTCAATCCGCGACTGAGGGATGCCACGTGACGATCCCCCCGCTCTCCCGCCGACGTCTCACCGAGGGCCTCACCCGGCCCGGCATCCGACTGCGACGCCTGCCCGTCCTCTCCCGGATCGCCCTCGGCTTCCTCACCCTCGTGGTCCTGCTGGCCGTGTTCGCGCCCCTGCTCGCCCCGCACGACCCGCTCGACCAGCAACCGCAGGTCGACGGCACCGGCGCCCCCTCAGGCGGTCACTGGATGGGGCAGGACAGCCTCGGCCGGGACATCCTGAGCCGGCTGATGTACGGCGCCCGCTGGTCCCTCGCGATCGGCCTGGGCGCAACCTCCCTCGCCCTCGTCGTCGGCGCGCTCCTCGGCGCGATCGCCGCGACCTCGCGGGGGGCCGTCGACGAGACGCTGATGCGCTGCCTGGACGTCGTGATGGCGTTCCCCGGCATCGCGCTGGCCGCCGTCCTGGTCGCGGTCTTCGGCGGCGGCATCACGGTGCTGATCTGCGCGATCGCGTTCCTGTTCACGCCGTCGGTGGCCAGGGTCGTCCGCGCGAACGTCCTCGATCAGTACGGCGAGGACTATGTGACGGCGGAACGGGTGATCGGCGCCCGCACCCCGCACATCGTGCTGCGCCACGTGGCGGTCAACTGCGCCGCCCCCGTGCTGGTGTTCTGCACGGTCCAGGTCGCCGAGGCCATCGTCTTCGAGGCCTCGCTGTCCTTCATCGGCGCGGGCGTCCGGCCGCCCGACCCGTCCTGGGGCAGTGTCATCGCGGACGGCAAGAACATGGTGCTGACCGGCGGTTGGTGGGCGACGGTCTTCCCGGGTCTGCTGATGCTGATCACCGTACTGTCGCTGAACATCCTCTCCGAGGGCGTCTCGGACGCGTGGGCGGCACCCGTGGCGCGGGAGGTGGCGGCGAAGGCGACCGCCGGTGACCGGCTGGAGGCTCCCGAGCCCGGCAGCGGAGAGGTCCTCGAGCTCCCCGGTCTGACGGAGGCCGCCGCCCGGCTGCGCTCCCGGGCCCGCCCCCTGCCCACCGGCCGGCCCGTCCTCTCCGTGGAGAACCTCGCCATCGGTTTCGAGGCCCGGCACGGCGGGGTGGACATCGTCGACGGCATCGGCTTCGACGTGCACCCCGGTGAGGTCCTGGGCCTGGTCGGCGAGTCGGGCTGCGGCAAGTCGCTGACGGCGCTCGCGGTGATGGGCCTGGAACCGAAGGGGGCCCGGGTCCGGGGCCATGTCCGTTTCGACCAGCGCCAGTTGGTGGGCGAGCCGATGCGCGTACGACGCCGTCTGCTGGGCCACGAGATGGCGATGGTCTACCAGGACGCGCTGTCGTCCCTGAACCCGGCGATGACGATCAGGGCGCAGCTGAAGCAGCTGGTGCGCCGGGGCGGGAGGCAGACCCCCGCCGAGCTGCTCGCCCTGGTCGGTCTCGACCCCGAACGCACCCTGCGCAGCTACCCCCACGAGCTCTCCGGCGGCCAGCGCCAGCGTGTCCTGATCGCGATGGCCCTGTCCCGGGGCCCGAAACTGATCGTGGCGGACGAGCCGACCACGGCCCTGGACGTGACGGTCCAGGCGCAGATCATCACCCTGCTGCTGAAGCTGCGGGAAGAGCTGGGCTTCGCGCTGATCCTCGTCTCGCACGACCTGGCCCTCGTCGCGGACGTCACGGACCGGGTGGTGGTGATGTACGGCGGGCAGATCGTGGAGACGGGCGTGACGGCGGACCTGGTGGAGGCACCGGCCCACCACTACACACGCGGCCTGCTCGGCAGCGTCCTGTCCCTGGAGTCGGCGGCCGAACGGATGACGCAGATCAAGGGGGTCGTGCCCGCCCCCGCCGACTTCCCGGCGGGCTGCCGGTTCGCCGACCGCTGTCCGCTGGCGAGCGAGGTGTGCCGGACGACGGCGCCCGACCTGTTGGGCATCCGGACACACACGGCCGCGTGCCATCACCCCGCGGTCGATCTGATCACCACGGAGAGCGAGGCCGTCCAGTGAACGCGCTCATCACCCTCTCCGACGCCCATGTCGTCCACAAGGCCCGCTCCGGCGGCCTGTTCACCCGCGACCGGGTGTACGCCCTGACCGGCGCCGACCTCACCGTCGCGCCCGGCGAGACGGTCGGCGTCGTCGGCGAGTCCGGGTGCGGGAAGTCGACGCTGGCGAAGGTGCTGGTGGGCGTCCAGCGGCCGACGTCCGGCACCGTGCGCTTCCGCGACCGTGACCTGTGGTCGATGCGGCCCGCCGAGCGACGGGCGTCCGTCGGCGCCGGCACGGGCATGGTCTTCCAGGACCCGTCGACGGCCCTGAACCGCCGCCTGCCCGTACGCCGGATCCTGCGCGACCCCCTCGACGTGCACCGGCGCGGCACGGCACGGGAACGGGACGACCGCGTGCGGGAGCTGATGTCCCTGGTGGGCCTCCCCCGCGCCCTGGCGGACGCCCTGCCCGGCCAGTTGTCCGGCGGTCAGCGCCAGCGGGTGGCCATCGCGCGCGCCCTGGCCCTCGACCCGGACCTGGTGGTGGCGGACGAACCGACGAGCGCGCTGGACGTCTCGGTCCGCGCCCAGATCCTCAACCTCCTGCTGGACCTGAAGGAGCGCCTGGACCTGGCCCTGGTCTTCGTCTCGCACGACATCCAGACGGTACGGAGGATGAGCGACCGGGTGATCACGATGTACCTCGGCCGGATCGTGGAGGAGTCCCCGGCCGCCCGGGTCACCGACCGCGCCCGGCACCCGTACACCCGGGCCCTCTTCTCCGCCACGCCCGGCCTTCTGCACCCGATCGACCCGATCCCGCTGGTGGGCCCGGTGCCCTCGGCCACCCACCCGCCGACCGGCTGCCCGTTCCGCACCCGCTGCTGGAAGGCCGACGAGGACTGCGTGAGCGTGATGCCGGACTTCACGGCCGCGTCGACGCCGGACCACCGCTTCCGGTGCCACCATCCTGTCGAGGAGGACCAGTCGACGCGCGACCTGGTGGCCCAGGCCGTGTCCGCGGCGCCCGCCGTGGCCGACATCCCCGCCCAGCAGCAGCCTTGATCGTCCCGAGGGAGCCTTCATGCCGATCCCCACCCCGCTGACCGGTGTCGTTCCGCCCGTCTGCACGCCCCTGACACCGGACCGTGAGGTGGACGTCCCCTCACTCATCAGGCTCGTGGAGCACCTGGTGGACGGCGGCGTCGACGGCCTGTTCGTCCTTGGCTCGTCCTCGGAGGCGGCGTTCCTGACGGACGCCCAGCGACGGCTGGTGGTGGAGACGGTGGTCGCCCGTGCGGCCGGCCGGCTCCCGGTGCTGGCCGGGGTGATCGACATGACCACGCCCAGGGTGCTGGACCATGTGGCGTATGTGACGGCGGCGGGCGCGGACGCGATCGTGGCGACCGCGCCCTTCTACGCCCGCACCCATCCGGCGGAGATCGCGCGCCACTTCCGCCTGGTCGCCGCCCGTTCGTCCGTCCCCGTCTTCGCCTACGACATCCCGGTGTCCGTCCACACCAAGCTGGGCGCGGAGCTGGTCCTGTCCCTCGCCGCGGAGGGCGTGCTGAGCGGCCTCAAGGACTCCAGCGGCGACCTCGCCGCCTTCCGCGCCGTCGTCACGGGCGCCCGCGCCCACCCCGACATCACCGGCTTCACCACTCTCACCGGGTCCGAACTCGTCGTCGACTCCGCGCTCGCACTCGGGGCGGACGGGGCCGTGCCGGGTCTCGCCAACGTCGACCCGCACGGGTACGTACGGCTCGACCGGTTCTGCCGAGGGGGCGACTGGGAGCGGGCGCGGGCCGAACAGGAGCGGCTGTGCGGGCTGTTCGGGATGGTCGGGGTGGGCGACCCGGCCCGGATGGGCGGGGGTTCGTCGGCGCTCGGGGCGTTCAAGGCGGCCCTGCACCTGCGGGGCGTCATCGCCTGCCCGGCCACGGCGGAGCCGCAGGTGCCGCTGTCGGAGGCGGAGGTCGAGCGGGTGGGGAAGTACCTGGCGGGGGCGGGCCTGCTCTAGAGCAAGCCCTGGAAGTGAGAGCAAGCCGTAGAGGTGGGCCGACCGTCTGTCCTTCTTCCTCCACGAGACGAACGCCTACGGGGCCTGGCGGGCCCAGGACGACCTCGCCGCCCCCTTCCGCTCCGTCACTGGCATCGCATGCGCCTGTTCGAGCGCGAGGTCCTGCCCGCGTTCACCTGACGGGCGGACCCGGCAGGCGCAGACGCCGGAACTCGATCCTGTCGTACGGCCGTGTCGAGCCCGTCTCGTACAGGATCCCGACCCGGTCGTGCCCGAGGTCCACCAGGTCCGAGTAGGCGGCGGGCGCGGAGGAGAGGGTCGTCGCCCGGGTGAAGGTGGTGCCGCCGTCCGTGCTGCGCCAGAGGGCCATCGCGCGGCGGGCGGTGGGTACGGAGGGGGCCGAGAAGAGCAAGGGGGCGTGGGCGCCCTGGAGCTGGAGGACGCTGCCCTGGACGGCGGGGACGTCGTCCAGGGTGGGCTGGATCGCGTAGGGGCGGTCCAGGGTCTCGCCGCCGTCGCTGGAGTAGGTGTCCAGGCGGTTGCCGGGGGTGCTGCCGCCCTGGTCGCGGGCGCTGAAGTACAGGCGCCCGTCGGGGAGTTCGGCCGCGCCGCTCTCGTTGGCGTCGACCCGGCCGTCGTAGGTGCGGTCGGTGAAGCCCAGGTGCCAGGTACGGCCGCCGTCGTCGGAGTAGATCGCGTGCCCCCCGTAGTACTTGGCCTCCCGGCCGGTGTCGGTCGAGCCCGCGGGCGGGGCGGCGGAGTGGTTGGCGGGAACGACCAGACGGCCGGCGTGCGGGCCGTGGCGGAGGGCGATCGCATGGCCGGGGCCCGTCGCGTACCAGCGCCAGCCCGGCGGCTTCACCTCGGCCGTGATGTCCCGGGGAGCGGAGAAGCGCACGCCGTCGTCGCGGCTCGTCTGGACGAAGACGCGGCGGCCCTGGCGCGCCGTGACCTCGCCCCGCATGATCCGCGCCTCGCTCACCGCGCCGCTGTTGTAGGAGGTGACCAGGACGATCCGGCCGGTGCGCGGGTCCACGACGGGCGCCGGGTTGCCCCGGGTGTCCCCGGCCCCCGCCGCGACGACCCGCAGCGAACCCCACGTACAGCCCCCGTCGAAGGAGCGTCTGAGGACGACGTCGATGTGGCCGCTGTCGCCCGCGCCGTCGCGCCGCCCCTCGGCGAAGGCGAGCACCGTGCCCGCGCGGGTGGTGACGACCGCCGGGATGCGGTAGGTGTCGTAACCGCCCTTTCCCGCGGCGTACGGCACGGAGGAGGCGCAGTCGGTACGGGGACGGGGGGCGGCGGCGGACGCGACGCCGGCGCCGGTGGCGAGGAGGCCGACGGCCAGGGCGGCGGCGAGACTGCGGCTCAGGGTGGTCCCCGCTCTCCCCCGCGCAAGACGAGGGTCCGGTTACGGCGTGTCGCTCACACCGTACCCTGAGTCACCGACTGTCACTCCCGCCCCCTCCCTACGAGGGCGTGCGCGCCGCCGCCAGCAGTCGCGTCACGTCGTCCGCGCAGATCGTCAGCGCCGCGCCCACGGTGGCGAGGACGTCCCGTTCGGCGGGCGTGTACGGGCCGTCCGCCAGGGCGATCCGGGCACCCTGGAGCAGGATCGACTCGCGCCCCGTCGCGGCGAGGTGCGGCGCCAGCGGATCCAGGGCCTCGTGCAGCTCTATGGCGAGGCCCGCCCCGCACGGCTCCCCGAAGATCCGGCCCGTGTCCGCGGCGAGCGCCTCGACGAGGGCGCCGAGCTGGTCCTCCGTGCAGTCGTCGAAGCCGGCCGAGCGCACCGCGGTCGCCGCGGTCTCCAGGGACGTACGGGAGCAGGCGCCGCCGGCGGCGAGCACGGCGAGCGCGACGGTGTGGACGGCGTCGCGGAGCATCGCCGAGAAGCGGGTGGTGGTCGGGTGGTCGAGGACGTCCGCGCCGTAGTGGCGGCCACAGGCGGCGCACTCGACGACGGGTCCCGTGTCACCGCGCGGCAGGACCGGGACGCCGAGGAGGGTGAAGCGGCGCCGGCCGGTCAGCCGCTGGTAGTTGCGGTCGCCCCCGCAGCCCGGGCAGAAGAACTCGCCGTCCCCCATGGTGGTCCACGCGGTACGGGTGCCTAGGATGCGGGAAATCTGCACTGCACGACCGTTTCGTCCCCATCCTGGCAGCACGCTCGCACACCTCCGTAACGCCGCGGCAACATCGCCGCGCTGGCGTGATGTTAGCCACATTGTTGAGGCAGAGTCAGTACCTTGGACGAGACCTTTCCGTGATCTCCACGGCGATTGGCCGGTATACGACGGGGCCCCGCCCGCCTCGAAAGGCGGGCGGGGCCCCGAAAGTGCCGGTCAAAGTCCTCAGCGGGCCGCGCGGTTGACCGCGGAGACCACGGCCTTCAGCGACGCGCGTGTCGTATTCGCGTCGATGCCGATTCCCCACAGGACCTTGTCGTCGATCGCGCACTCGATGTACGAGGCGGCCTGCGCGGAGGCGCCCTCGCTCATCGTGTGCTCCTGGTAGTCCAGGAGGCGCGCGTCGATGCCGACGGACTGCAGGGCGTCGAAGAACGCGGAGATCGGACCGTTGCCGGTACCGGTCAGGACCGTGTCGGTGCCGTCCACCGAGGCCTCGACGGTCAGCGAGTCGATGCCGTCGCGGTCGGTCGTGGTCTGGCCGGCCTTGACCTGGATACGGCCCCACGCGTTGTCGGGGTTCGGCAGGTACTCGTCCTGGAAGATCGCCCAGATGTCCTTCGGGGTGACCTCGCCGCCCTCGGCGTCCGTCTTCGCCTGGATGATCTTCGAGAACTCGATCTGCATCCGGCGCGGCAGGTCCAGCTTGTGGTCGTTCTTCAGGACGTAGGCGATTCCGCCCTTGCCGGACTGCGAGTTGACGCGGATCACGGCCTCGTACGAACGGCCGACGTCCTTCGGGTCGATCGGCAGGTACGGGACGGCCCACTCGATGTCGTCGACGGTGACGCCCTTCGCGGCGGCGTCCGCCTCCATGGCGTCGAAGCCCTTCTTGATGGCGTCCTGGTGGGAGCCGGAGAAGGAGGTGTAGACGAGGTCGCCGACGTACGGGTGACGGGCGTGGACCTCCATCTGGTTGCAGTACTCGGCGGTGCGGCGGACCTCGTCGATGTTCGAGAAGTCGATCTGCGGGTCGACGCCCTGCGAGAACAGGTTCATGCCCAGGGTGACCAGGTCGACGTTGCCGGTGCGCTCGCCCTGGCCGAACAGACAGCCCTCGATGCGGTCGGCGCCGGCCATCAGGGCCAGCTCGGCGGCGGCGACGGCCGTACCCCGGTCGTTGTGCGGGTGCACGGACAGGCAGACGAACTCGCGGCGGGACAGGTTGCGCGACATCCACTCGAAGCGGTCCGCGTGCGTGGACGGCGTCGAACGCTCCACCGTGGCGGGCAGGTTGAGGATGATCTCGCGGCCGGGGCCGGGCTGCCAGACGTCCATGACGGCCTCGCAGACCTCCAGGGCGAAGTCCAGCTCGGTGTCGGTGAAGATCTCGGGGCTGTACTGGTAGCCGAACGCCGTCCGCTCGTCGAGCAGCTTCTCGGCGTACTCCATGACCAGCCGCGTGCCGTCGACGGCGATCTGCTTGATCTGGTCCTTGGAGCCGCGGAAGACGACCCGGCGGAAGACCGGGGCCGTCGCGTTGTACAGGTGGACCGTGGCGCGCTTGGCGCCGACCAGGGACTCCACCGTGCGCTCGATCAGGTCCTCGCGGGCCTGGGTCAGTACGGAGATCGTGACGTCGTCCGGGATCGCGGTCTCGTCCTCGATGATCGAACGGACGAAGTCGAAGTCGGTCTGCCCCGAGGCCGGGAAACCGACCTCGATCTCCTTGTAGCCCATCTTCACGAGCAGGTCGAACATCTCGCGCTTGCGGGCCGGGGACATCGGGTCGATCAGCGCCTGGTTGCCGTCCCGCAGGTCCGTCGACAGCCAGCGGGGGGCGACGGTGACACGCTTGTCCGGCCAGGTGCGGTCAGGGATGTCCACCTGCTCGTACTTGCCGTACTTGTGGACCGGCATGGAGGTGGACTGCTGGAAGTTCGGCATGATGCGTGGGCTCCTCAGAGGGTGTCCGGAAGGACGGCCGACGGCGCAACGCCGAACTCCGCGGGGAGGGGGTCGGCCTCGACTACAGGCCCTCGCCGCGGCAGCTAAGGAGAAGCAGCCCGATACGCATGATGCTCCGCAGCCTAGCCGAGCCTCACTCTCTCCGGAGGGCTGTATCAGTATGCGGGATCGTGACCACATAAGGAAGAAAACGGACAAAAAGTGTGGCGCACCACTCAGAGTGAATCCTCATACCACTGGAGAGCGGACCGCCGGGCTCCTTATCGCCGCATTTCACACAATCTTGGTTGCCGGTAGTGACAGCGGGGTAACTCAGTGCAATTGTGCCGGGCATGACCGCGAACCCGGCAGGCTTCGAGCCTGTCTTCTGCACCATCGTGCCGCCCCACGTCCTCGACACGCTGGCCCAGCACGAGGACCCCGCGCTCGCCGGGCCCGCGCGCCGCACCCTGGAGCGCGACGCCTTCGAGCGCACCCACCGCCGGCTGACCACGGTCATCGGCGCGCCCACCGTGGCCCCGCCCCAGGGCGCGCCCGCGGACAAGCCGCAGCGCACCATCTACGACGCCCGGCACCACCAGGACCTGCCGGGCAAGAAGGTCCGCGGCGAGGCCGACAAGCCCGGCAAGGACGCCACGGTCAACCGCGCCTACGCCGGACTCGGCGCCACCTTCGACCTCTACCTGAACGCCTACGCCCGCAACTCGATCAACGGCGAGGGCCTGCCCCTCACCGCGAGCGTCCACTTCGACGTCGACTACAACAACGCCTTCTGGAACGGCGAGCAGATGGTGTTCGGCGACGGCGACGGCGAGATCTTCCTCGACTTCACCATCCCGGTCGACGTCATCGGCCACGAGCTGACCCACGGCGTCACCCAGTACACGGCGAACCTCACCTACTTCGGCCAGCCGGGTGCCCTGAACGAGTCCATGTCGGACGTCTTCGGCTCGCTGATCAAGCAGTACACGCTCGGCCAGACCGCCGCCGACGCCGACTGGCTGATCGGCGCGGGCCTGCTCGCCCCGCGCGTCACCGGCAAGGCGCTGCGCTCCATGAAGGAGCCCGGCACGGCCTACGACGACGACGTGCTCGGCAAGGACCCGCAGCCCGCGACGATGGACGGCTATGTGAAGACCGGCCGCGACAACGGCGGTGTCCACATCAACTCCGGCATCCCCAACCACGCCTTCTACCTGGTCGCCCAGTCCCTCGGCGGGCACGCCTGGGAGCGCGCCGGGCAGATCTGGTACGACGTCCTCACCGGCGGCGAGCTCCAGTCCCAGGCGAGCTTCTCCGACTTCGCCAAGCTGACGGTCGCCCAGGCCAGGAGCCGGTACGGCGAGGGCGAGGAGCTCCAGTCCGTCACGAAGGCCTGGGAACAGGTCGGGGTGGCGACGTCGTAGCTTCGGCGCCCGACTCGTACTAGACAGGACCCATGCGTATTCAGGTAAGGCGCACGGGCGGATTCGCGGGCATCGAGCGCCATGCCGAGGTGGACACCTCGGGGCGCTCCGACGCCCCCGAGTGGCATGCCCTGGCCGAGCAGGCGATCGCCTCCGGCCAGGGCACGCGCCCCGCCGGGGTCCCCGACGGCTTCAGCTACGAGATCACGGTGAACGGGAAGACGGTCTACGCCGCCGATCCGAGACTGACGGAGGAGCAGCGAAGTCTGATTTCGAGGGTCCTGAAGGAGGGCGCGTAGCTTTCGAAGCAAGGGGCACGGTCCTGATCTTTTAGGGGCGCGGGGAACTGCGCGCCCAGCCCCCACCGGCCCGCAGCCGCGAAACCCACCGCACCGCCCCTCCGTATGGGCGCCCTAAAAGCCGTAACTTCCAGTTCACACCAACCCGTTGACTTCCCTTACTGTCGGTAAGGATGATCGCGCGCATGGCGACGAACCCCCTACCGCAGTTCCCGCCCGGCTTCCTCTGGGGCGTGTCCACCTCGGCCCACCAGATCGAGGGAGCCGCGGCCGAACGCGACCCGTCGGTATGGGACGCGTTCACGGCCGAGCCCGGCCACATCAAGGACGGCTCGACGGCGGACGTGGCCTGCGACCACTACCACCGCTACCCCGAGGACGTGGCCCTCCTCGCCGACCTCGGCGTGGACGCGTACCGCTTCTCGATCTCCTGGCCCCGCGTGAACTCCCCCGGCGGCCTCGACTTCTACGACCGGCTGGTGGACGCCCTGGTCGCGACGGGCATCCGCCCTGTACCCACCCTCTTCCACTGGGACCTCCCGCTGAAGCTGGAGGAGACGGGGGGCTGGCTGAACCGCGACACGGCCGAGCGCTTCGCCGAGTACGCCGGTGTCGTCGCCGCCCGTCTCGGCGACCGCGTCAAGAAGTGGATCACCCTCAACGAGCCCGCCGAACACACCCTGCTCGGCCACGCGCTCGGCGCCCACGCTCCGGGCAAACAGCTCCTGTTCGACTCGCTGCCGGTCGCCCACCACCAGCTCCTGGCTCACGGCCTCGCCGTCCGGTCACTGCGCGCGGCCGGCGTCACGGACATCGGCATCGCCAACTCGCACGGACCGACCTGGGCGGCCTCCGGGCAGCCCGAGGACGTGGAGGCCGCCGACTTCTACGACCTCCTCCTCAACCGCCTGTTCGCGGACCCGCTGCTGCTCGGCCGATACCCGGACGGCATCGGGGAGTTGATGCCGGGCGATGTCGAGGCGGATCTGAAGGTCATCGCGGAGCCGATCGACTGGTACGGGATCAACTACTACCAGCCGACCAAGGTGGGCGCCCCCGAGGGCGCGGAGATCGAGTTCAGCGGACTGACCCTGCCCGCCGAACTCCCCTTCTCCGTACGGGAACTGGAGGGCTACCCGGTCACCGACTTCGGCTGGCCGGTGGTCCCCGAGGCGCTGACCGAGCTGCTCGTGGGCTTCCGCGAGCGCTACGGGGACCGCCTCCTCCCGGTCGTCATCACCGAGAACGGCTGCAGTTACGAGGGCATCGACGACCAGGAGCGGATCACGTTCCTCGACGGCCATGTCCGGGCGCTGCACCGGGCGTTGGAACAGGGCGTGGACGTTCGCGGGTATTTCGTGTGGTCGTTGCTGGACAACTTCGAGTGGGCCGAGGGGTACGCGCGGCGCTTCGGCCTGGTCCACGTCGACTACGACACGCTGAAGCGGACCCCGAAGGCGTCGTACACCTGGCTGCGCGACGCGCTGCGGGCGCGGGGATGACGGCGGCGGACCCCGTCGCGGACGTGGGGGCGCTCGCCGAGCCCGTCGAGCGGGTCGGCCGGGGCTGGACCTCGGCGCTCTCGCTCGCCAACGGGGCGATCTGGGTGGGCTGGTACGGCCCGCTGCAGATCCTGCTGGCCTCCCAGGCGGAGGACTTCGCGCCCGGCACCGGCATGTCGAAGGAGACGATGCTGGCGTGGGTCACGGGCGCGGGCGCCGTGGTGTCGCTGGTCGCCAACCCGCTCTTCGGCGCGCTGTCCGACCGGACGACGGCGCGGTGGGGCCGCCGTACGCCGTGGATCGTGGCGGGTTCGGCGGGCGGCGCCCTCTCCCTGCTGCTCCTGGCGGGAGCGGGCGGGGTCTGGACGATGGCGGCCGGCTGGTGCCTGGTCCAGCTCACCCTGAACGCCGCCTTCGCCGCGATCACCGCGGCGGTCCCCGACCGGGTGCCCCGGCTCCAGCGGGGTTCGGTGGGCGGCTGGCTGGGCGCGGCACAGATCCTGGGCGTGGTGGGCGGAACGGGCCTCGCGACGGCGGCGGGGGGTGTGGGCGGCGGCTACGCGGCGTGCGCGGTGTTCACGCTGGTGGGTGTGCTGCCGTACGTACTGCGCTACCAGGACCTGCGGCTGCCGGCCTCGGCCCGGCCCGCCTGGTCCTGGCGCACGTTCGCGGCCTCCTTCTGGCTGAGTCCGCGCCGCCACCCGGACCTGGCCTGGGCCTGGCTGACCCGCTTCCTGATCAACCTGAGCAACGCCCTGGTCCTGCTCTACCTCCTGTACTACCTCCGCGACCGGCTCCACTACGACGACCCCGAGAACGGCGTACTGATCCTCACGGCGGTCAACGGCGTCACCCTCCTCGCCACGGTCGTGGTCGGCGGGGTGTGGTCGGACCGGGTGGGCCGCCGCAAGCCGTTCGTGATCTGGTCGGGCGTCCTCATGGCGGTGGCGACGGCGGTCCTCTCCGGGTGGCAGACCTGGCCGGGCGCGATCGTCGCGGCGGCGGTCCTCGGCATCGGCTTCGGCGTCTTCACGTCCGTCGACTTCGCGCTGATGACGGACGTCCTGCCCAAGGCCATGGACCGCGGCAAGGACCTCGGCGTCATCAACGTCGCCAACGCCCTCCCCCAGGTCGCCGCCCCCGCCCTGGCGGCCCCGATCGTGACGTATCTGGGCGGCTACCGGGTGCTGTACCTGGTGGCGGCGGTGATCGGCCTGGCGGGGGCACTGCTGGTGGGGCGGATCAGGGGCGTGGAGTAAACCGCCCGCGCTAAAGCGCCGGGCTTGCACAACGGGCATCACTGGCGGTGATGCTGCGTTTGCGTCCAGCCCCGCTCCTGGGTGTCCGGAGTGGGGCGGAGGCCGTTGACGGGGCCCCGCGTCGCCGCAATTCCCACGCACGAGCACGGATGTTGCGGGAGCCGTTCCGGTCCGCGTGATCAACGAATCCGCAGGACCGGCAAGTGCCGCCGCCTGCAGGGGCGCCGGCAGCAGCTTCACCTGCACCACCAGCTTCACACCCGCGACGCCACCCGGCCACCCGGCCACCCGGCCACCCGGCCACCCGCGAGCCTCGCATTCGCAGGCGTAAACGCCCGGGGTTCCCCATAAGAATCCCGCTGAAGCCACTGGCCCGAATTCAGGTGCCCTCGCCTGGTCTCTTCGTCTTGGATGGCGCCATGACCACGGTGAACGACACACCCCTCGACCGTCTTGAGCGCTACTACGACTCGGTACCGCGCGCCGCGGCGCGGGCCGAGGACTTCGGCCCGCTGACGCTCTTCGTGCGGGAGGCCACGGGCTGGCCCTACTACGCGCGACCCACCCTGGACTGGACGGGCCCGGCGGCCACCGCCGAGGACGTCGAACGGGTGCGGGCGCGGCAGCGGGAGCTGTGTGTGCCGGAGGCCTTCGAGTGGGTGGCGGAGGTGACGCCGGGCCTGCGGGAGGTGGTCGAGGCGACGGGGCTACGGGTACACGCGCATCCCCTGATGATCCGCGACGAGGACGCGCCGCTGCCCGACCCGCATCCCCTGGTCCGCGTCCTGGATCCCGAAGACCCCTTCCTGGCGGGCGCGTTGGCGGTGCCGCATGTGGCGTTCGCGGCGCCGGGCACGGCGGTGGGGGAGGCCGGAACCGGCGAACTGGCCACCGAGATCACCGCCCGCGCCGCCGAGGTACCCGCCGCCGCGGACCGCATCCGCGTGGGCCGCACCGTACTGGCCGCGGCGGTCGAGAACGGCGCCGTGGTCTGCTCCGGGATGCACCTGCCCGTCGGCCGCGTGAGCGAGATCGCGGGCGTCGGCACCCTGCCCGCCGAACGCCGCCGCGGGCTGGCGTACGGCGTCACGGCCGCCCTCGTCGCCGACGCGCGTGAGCGGGGCGTCGAGACGCTGTTCCTGTCGGCCGGGGACGAGGACGTGGCGCGGATGTACGGCCGCCTGGGGTTCCGGACGGTGGCGACGGCGCTGATCGCGGAACTCGCCGAGTAGCGGGCCGATCACGAGTAGCGGGCCGATCAGGGGCCAGGGACGAACTTCGGCCACTTTCGACAACCCCTGAAGAAACCGCCTGGCATGCCTTGCAATCCCAAGCCGCTCGCGCATCAATGGAACCGCTAGTTCCGACGGACCGTCAGAAACGCCTCCGCTGGCGTCCCGCACCCCGCTCGCGGACGGTCCGTGTACACATCTCTCCGCACCCGCACCGGCGTTCACCGGTGACGCGTCCGTGTGCCCGGCCCGGCCCCGGCCTCTGAGCAGACGGTTCCGTCCCTCCATCCCCACATGGCAATTCCCGTACAAGGGAAGGGAACCCGATGAGACGCAAGCAACTCGGAATCGCCGCGGCGTTAGCCGCCGGCACCCTCGCCGCGACCGGCCTGGCCCTCGCGCCGACCGCCGCGGCCGTCACCCCGCTCACCGCGACCATCAACGCGACCTGCACGATCGGCGGCGGTGGTGCGGCCACCCTCACCGCCACCCAGACCGGCACGGCCGCGACCATCACCCTCAGCTCCACCTCGATCACCGCGCCGATCGCGCTGGCGCAGGACTCCATCGCCTCCACCCTGACCATGGCGAAGTCCGGCGGCGGCACCGTCGCGTTCACCGGCACGAAGAACCCCGCCATTCCGCTGGGCGGCGGGGTCACGGTGGGCCCGCTCAGCGGCACCGTCGCCTCCGGCGACAGCCTCGACGCGTACGGGGGCTCGCTGAAGATGGTCGTCTTCGGCATCACCATCACCTGCACCGCGAGCGCGGCGCAGGCACCGGGCCCGTTCGTGTTCAGCTGAGCCCCGCCACCGCACCTACGTGAAGACCGGTGTCGCCGTCGCGCGGCGGCACCGGTCCTCGTACTGCCTGATGACAGCCAACTGGCCTACGGGGGTGCCCAGTTGACGATGTTGACACGATCTGATGGCCCATCAGTTATCGCCTTGGCCCTCCATTGACTTTTCACACAACCCGCACATCAATGGCCCCCTGTCGGCGCAGACGAGCCGCTGCGCCCGCATCCCTCAGGAGGGGGCACATGGCAACGCACAGGGGAACCAGGGGTTCGCACGCCCGAAGACGCCGCTGGGCGGCACTGCTCGGGGTGACCGCGCTGGCGGTCACCGCGGGAGGCGCGCTGGCGGCCCCGGCGGGCGCCGCGGCCGCGGACTCCCACAACGTGGACTTCGCCACGCACTGCATCCCGCCGGCGATCGCGGGCATCCCGCCGATCGACGGCACCACCACCGCGATCATCACGGTGGACAACCCCAGTCCCAAGGTCGGTGACACCGTCACCGTGACGTACAAGGTGGTCACGCCCGCCGCGAACAACCCGACCGCCCTCGCCCTGCCCGCCGACATCATGACGCCCACCGGCAAGGTCGCCCTCGGCGGCGCGCAGACGGGAGACGTCACGGTCGCGGGCCCCAGGAAGAACGACCCGGTGGCGGGCAACGCGCCCTTCCCGGGGTTCAGCATGACGGGCACCTTCACCGTCACCAGCCCGGGCGCCATCACCCTCGCGCCCGGCGACTACAACATCCACACCAGCTACATCCTGGAGCTGGACACTCCCTGCACGGTCACCAACCCGCCCGCCCCGGTCTCCGGGACGATCACCGCGACGGACGGAACCCAGACCAACAACCGTGCCATCTCGCTCGGTTCGGCCTCCGGGAAGCCCGGTGACAGCGTGACCGTCACCGGCAGCAACTTCACCCCGGGCGCGAGCGTGACCCTCGCCGGACGGTCGGGGGCCACCCAGACCGCCGACACCGCCACCACGACCGCCGACGCACAGGGCTCGATCAACGGCACGCTGGCCGTCAACGACAAGACGACGACCGGTGTGGTGGCGTACGAGGGCGCGAGCTGGAGCGACACCAAGGGCGCGGGGCCGGCGGCGTACGTGGTCGTCGACGACACCCCGATCCCCGCGGGCTCCCAGAAACTCACCACCACGGTGAAGGCGGGAACCCTGTCGATGTCCCAGGCCGGGGACGCCGTCCAGCTGTCGGCGGTGGACTTCGGCAAGGGCGGGGCCTCGACCGGTGCCCTGCGGACCGTGACCGTCAAGGACTTCCGCGGCGGGCCCGCGGGCTGGTCCCTGACCGGCAAGGTCACCGACTTCACCGGTCCCGGCGCCAAGATCGACGCCGGGAAGCTGAGCTGGACCCCCGCCTGCGCGACCAAGGCGGGCAGCCCGAGTACCTGCCAGGCCGGTTCGTCCGGCGCGGTGGGCGGTGCGGGGGCGACCCTGGCGTCCACCCCCAACGGGGCGCTCACCGGTGGTGAGTTCACCGTCGACGCCGGGCTGTCACTGGACGTACCGGCGTTCACACCGCCGGGTTCCTACTCCGGCGTGCTCACGCTGACGCTCACCTGATCCACCCCTCCGCACCCCGGTGGCCGGGCGCGCACCCGCCCGTCCACCCAGGGCCTGTCCACCCACGTCCGCGGGGGTCCGCACCCATGCGCAAGCTGTACGTCCTCGTCCTGTCCGTGTTCCTTCTCGCGCTCACCACACCCGCCTCGTACGCCGCCGACAACGGCAGCTGGTCCGTCTACCCCGTCTCCACGCAGATCGCGGCCCGCCCGTACTTCTACCTCTCCGCCGACCCCGGCCAGACCCTCCGGGACAAGGTCACCGTCGCCAACAAGACCGGCGCCCCGCTGACCTTCCGGCTGTACGCCGCCGACGCCTACAACACCGCGCGCGACGGCGGGTTCGCGGTGCGGACGGTGAAGGAGAGGCAGCTCGGGGTCGGCGCGTGGGCACACCCCGCCCGCTCCCGGGTGACGGTGCCCGCGCACGGTTCGGTGACCGTGCCGTTCACCCTCCGGGTGCCCGAGAAGGCCGAACCCGGCGACCACCCGGGCGCACTGGTCGCACTCGACGAGCGCCTCGAGTCCGGGGACGCGGCGACCTCCTCGGTGGCGGTGCAACGGGCGGTCGGCGCCCGGATCTACCTCCGGGTCGGCGGACCCACCGTCCCCGCCCTCGCCGTCGAGAAGGTCCGCATCAGCCATCACCAGCCCCTGGTCCCCGGCCTCGGCGAGAGCGGCGCCACCGTCTCGTACACCCTCCACAACACCGGGAACGTGACCCTGAACCCGAAGGTGCGGCTCAGGGCCGAAGGCCTCTTCGGGCGTACGTTGCTGTCCCGGGGGCTCACGAAGGTCCCCTCGGAGCTGCTGCCGGGGCAACGGGTCCGGCTGACCGAGCCGTGGCGCGGGGCGCCCCAACTCGACTGGGGCCACGTGACGTTGACGGCCAGCGCGCCCGGCACCCGGGAGTCGGCGAGCACGTCGTTCGTCGCGCTGCCGTGGCTGATGGCGGTGCTGGCGGGCGCGGGGATCGCCGCCGCCGTGGTGGTGATCAGGGCGCGCAGGGGCGGTACCCGCCCGTGGCCGCTCGGAGCGCGCAGGAGCGGTACCCGCCCGTGGTGGCTCAGAGTGCGTCGGGGCCGCGCTCGCCCGTCCGTACCCGTACGAGCGTCTCGACCGGTACGGACCACACCTTCCCGTCGCCGATCTTCCCCGTCTGCGCGGCCTTGACGATCGCGTCGATCGCGGCCTCCGCGTCCGCGTCCTCGACGACGACCTCGATACGGACCTTGGGGACCAGGTCGACCTGGTACTCGGCGCCGCGGTAGACCTCCGTGTGGCCGCGCTGGCGCCCGTACCCGCTGGCCTCGGTGACGGTGAGCCCGTGCACGCCGAGCTCCTGGAGAGCGGTCTTGACCTCGTCGAGGCGGTACGGCTTGACGATGGCGGTGATGAGCTTCATGCCTGGGCCTTGGCCTTCTGAGCGGTGGGGAGGGATGACGAGACCGGGGCGCCGTGGCCCAGGACCCCGTGATCGTAAGCGGTCTCGGCGTGCACCGTAAGGTCCAGTCCGGTGTGCTCGTGCTCCTCGTCCGCCCGCAGCCCCACGACCTTGTCGAGCACCTTCCCGATGCCGTACGTGACGGTGAAGGCGTACGCCCCAACGGCCACGACCGCCACCAGCTGCTTGCCGAGCTGTCCGAACCCACCGCCGTACAGCAGCCCCTCGGCGCCACCGGTCATCGTCGCGTCGGCGAAGACACCGATGAGAACCGTGCCGATGATGCCGCCGACCAGGTGAACGCCGACGACGTCCAGCGAGTCGTCGTAGTTCAGCCTGAACTTCCAGCCCACGGCGTACGAGCAGACGACACCGGCGGCGAGACCGACGACCAGCGCGCCCAGCAGCGACACGGACCCGCAGGACGGGGTGATGGCCACCAGACCCGCGACCGCGCCCGAGGCGGCGCCGAGGGTGGTGGGGTGGCCGTCGCGCCTCTGCTCGACGAAGAGCCAACCGAGCAGACCGGTGCAGCCGGCGGCGAGGGTGTTGAGGAAAGCGGCGGCGGCGAGTCCGTTGGCGCCCAGCGCGGACCCGGCGTTGAAGCCGAACCAGCCGAACCACAACAACCCCGCGCCCAGCATCACCATCGGCAGGTTGTGCGGCCGCATGGCGTCCTTCTTGAAGCCGAGACGGGGGCCGAGGACGAGACAGAGAGCCAGGCCGGAGGCGCCGGAGGTGATCTCGACCGGCAGCCCGCCCGCGAAGTCCAGCGCCCCCAGCTTCGCCAGGACCCAGCCTCCCGGACCCCACACCCAGTGCGCGACGGGAACGTATACGAGCAGCGCCCAGACCGGCACGAACACCAGCCACGCCGCGAACTTCGCGCGGTCGGCGATCGCCCCGCTGATCAGCGCCGCGGTGATGATCGCGAAGGTGAGCTGGAAGGTGGCGAAGAGCAGGGTGGGCACCGTCCCGTGCACACTGTCCGGCCCGATACCGCTCATGCCGACGTGCCGCAGCCCGCCGATGAGCCCCCCGAAGGCGTCGTCTCCGAAGGCGAGCGAGTAACCGCCCACCAGCCATACGACGGTGACCAGGGCGATCGACACAAAACTCATCATCAGCATGTTGAGGACGCTCTTCGTGCGGACCATGCCGCCGTAGAAGAGGGCCAGGCCCGGTGTCATCAGGAGAACGAGGGCGGTGGCGGCGAGCAGCCAGGCGGTGTCGCCCGTGTCGAGGTGCGGTGCGGCGGCCAGGTTGACGGTGTCCAGGGTCTCCACGCTCTGCACGAACTCCACGGACGGCTCTCCTCGGTTCTCCTGGGTGCGGGGGCGTCGTCAGAGAGTCACGGGCTCGCGTTTCCGGTTGTGCACGTGTGCGTTTCCGGCGTGTTTCGTATTGCGTGGGGGTTTCCGAAACCTCACGGAGCCGCGCGGGAGCGGTCAAAGGCATGTGGCGTACGGCGCGGGCCTGTGGATCAGGGACAATGGGCGCCATGAGCGTTCGTACCCAGTCATCCGAGCCGTCCGAGGCACCCCACCGCGCCGGCTTCGCCTGCTTCGTGGGCCGCCCCAACGCGGGCAAGTCCACCCTCACGAATGCTCTGGTCGGCCAGAAGGTGGCGATCACCGCGAACCAGCCGCAGACCACGCGGCACACGGTACGGGGCATCGTGCACCGCCCCGACGCCCAGCTGATCCTGGTCGACACCCCTGGTCTGCACAAGCCGCGCACGCTGCTGGGTGAGCGTCTGAACGACATCGTGCGCACGACGTGGGCCGAGGTGGACGTCATCGGCTTCTGCCTGCCCGCGAACGAGAAGCTCGGTCCGGGTGACCGTTTCATCGCGAAGGAACTGGCGTCCATCAAGAAGACGCCGAAGATCGCGATCGTCACGAAGACCGACCTCGTCGACAGCAAGACGCTCGCCGAGCAGCTCATCGCGATCGATCAGCTCGGGCGGGAGCTGGGGTTCGAGTGGGCGGAGATCGTGCCGGTGTCGGCGGTCGCGGACAAGCAGGTGGACCTGCTGGCCGACCTGATCGTCCCGCTCCTTCCCGAGGGCCCGGCGCTCTACCCGGAGGGTGACCTCACCGACGAGCCCGAGCAGGTCATGATCGCGGAGCTGATCCGCGAGGCGGCGCTGGAGGGTGTGCGCGACGAGCTCCCCCACTCCATCGCCGTCGTCGTGGAGGAGATGCTTCCCCGCGAGGACCGCCCCGCCGACAAGCCCCTCCTCGACATCCACGCCTTCGTCTACATCGAGCGCCCCAGCCAGAAGGGCATCATCATCGGCCCCAAGGGCAAGCGCCTGAAGGAGGTCGGCATCAAGTCCCGCAAGCAGATCGAGGCGCTGCTGGGTACGCCGGTCTTCCTCGACCTCCATGTGAAGGTCGCGAAGGACTGGCAACGGGACCCGCGCCAACTCCGCAAACTCGGCTTCTGACCCCTTTCCCTCGCCCCCGCCGCCCCTACCCGTCCCATCCCTGGGGGCTGCCGCCCCCAGACCCCCGCTTCGGCCTGAACGGCCTCGTCCTCAAACGCCGGACGGGCTGAAAACGAGGGCGAGCCGAGGCTTTCAGGGGCGCGGGGAACTGCGCGACCAGCCCCCACCGGCCGTCAGCCGAACGACCAGGGCCGGGCGGGGATTCGGGGCGCAGCCCCGGCCCCAGGGGCGCGGGGAACTGCGCGAACGGCCCCCACCCACCCGCAGCCGACGGACAACGCCGGGGTCTAGGGCGGAGCCCCAGGTCGAGGATGGGTCGGGTAGGGGCGGCGGGGGCGAAGGAGCGGGCTCAGCCTGCGGGCGTGGTCAGGTGGACGGTGCCGTCGGTGCCCGCCAGCAGCACCGGCGTCGCCGGCCCACCGAGATCCCGTACCGCCGCCCGGTCCTCCGAAGAGACCTCCCCCGCCTCGGACACCACCGCCGCCGCCTCAAGAGACTTCGCCCCGGAAGCCACCGCCATCGCCACCGCGGTACGCAACGCGCTCAACCGCAGGGAGGGAAGATCCACCGTCCCCGCGACATACGTACGGCCGGTCTCATCACGTACGGCCGCCCCCTCCGGCACCCCGTTGCGCGCCCGCGCGGAACGGGCCAGGGTGACGATCTTGCGGTCCTCGGGGTCAAGCGCGCTGCTGTCGGTCATGTTCAGAGCATACGAAGGGATCGAAAGCCGCACGCACAGGCCTAGCCCGCCACGGGATACATCGAGCCCCGTCGGCCCTCAGGCGAGGCCAGCCACTCCAGCTTCGCCGCCGTGTTCGCCTCCGGCAGCGGCGTGTGCAGCACGATCGTGAGGTCGGGCCGCGCCGGCACCTTCATCGCGGTGGACTCGACGGCGAGCAGCCCGACGAGCGGGTGGTCGAGCTCCTTGCGGATCTGCCCGGCGTCCTCGATGTCCCGCTCCTCCCACAGCGCGGCGAACTCCGGTGAGGCGTCCCGGAGTTGGTCCAGTACCTCCTGGTACCCCTCGTCGTCCGGCGCCGCCGCGCACGACGCGCGGAACTGGGCGACGACCGTGCGCGCGTTCTTCTCCCAGGTCCGGGACTGTCCCCGGTACAGCGGGTCGGTGAAGAAGTCGATGATGCAGTTCTGCGTGTTGTCGGGCCGCATCCCGAGGACCATCCCGGCGGCGTCGTTGTACATGACGCAGTTGTAGTAGGGGTCCATGATGTGCGCCGGATACGGCATCCACGTGTCGATCAGCCGCCGCAGCCCGTCGCACATGTCCCGGACCTCGGGCGCGACCTCCGGCGCGGGCGGGTTCAGCCCGGCGAGCAGGTACAGATGGCGTCGTTCGGCGTTGCTGAGCCGCAGGACGCGGGCGACCGCGTCGAGTACCTGGGGCGAGACCGAGATGTCCCGCCCCTGCTCCAGCCACTGGTACCAGGACGCGCCGACGCCCGCGAGCACGGCCACCTCCTCGCGGCGCAGCCCCGGCGTGCGGCGGCGGGCCCCACCGTCCGGCAGACCGGCCTCCGCCGGTGACACCCTCGCCCGACGGCTCATCAGGAAGTCCCGCAGCTCACGCCGTCGGTGGGTCCTGAGCGCGTCCTCCGTCACGTGTGAATCCCCCTGTTGGTGACTGGTGGTGCGACCACCAGCTTCCGACGGCCGCACGCTCTTGTCATGGCGATCGACACCACCGAAACCACATCCGCTTCCCCAACTGCCCACTCCCCGCTCGGCACCCGGCTGTCGACCCGCGACAAGCTCGTCCTCTTCGTGCTGTGCGCCGCGCAGTTCATGGTCGCGCTCGACTTCTCCGTACTGAACGTGGCGCTGCCCGTGCTCGGCAAGGACCTGGGCATGAGCCAGTCCGCGCTGCAGTGGGCGGTCACCGCCTTCGCCCTGCCGTCCGGCGGCTTCCTGCTCCTCTTCGGCCGCATCGGTGACCTGTACGGCCGTCGCAGGCTCTTCCTGACCGGCCTCGCCCTCTTCGGTACGGCCTCGCTGCTGGCGACCTTCGCCTGGGACCCGGCGTCGTTCCTGACGGGCCGGGCGTTGCAGGGCCTCGGCGCGGCGGCGATCGTGCCGACGGGCATGTCGCTGCTGACGACGACGTTCCCCGAGGGCCCGGCGCGCGACCGTGCGCTCGGCATCTCCGGCACACTCCTCTCCCTCGGCTTCACGGTCGGCATGGTGGCCGGCGGCGTCCTGACCGACGTACTGAGCTGGCGCTCGACGATGGGCCTGCTGTCGGTCTTCGCGCTGATCGTGCTGCCGCTGGCCCCGGGCCTGCTGCCCGAGTCCCGCACCCCCGACCGGCCGCGCCTGGACGTGCCCGGCGCGGTCACCGTCACCGGCGGTCTGCTGGCCCTGATCTACGCCCTGTCGACGGCGGCCGAGCGCGGCTTCGGCGGCACCGACGTCATCGTGACCCTCGTCGCGGGCGTGCTCCTGCTCGCCGCCTTCGTGTACGTCGAGTCGCGCGCCCACGCCCCGCTCGTCAGCCTCCCCATGCTGCGCCGCCGCACGGTGGCGTGGGGCAACCTGGGCGGTCTGGTCACCTTCTCGATGATGTCGACGGTCGTCTTCGTGCTGACGCTGTATTTGCAGGAGACCCTCGGTCTGTCCGCGTTCGAGACGGGGCTGGTCTTCGGGGTCCAGGGCGTGATGTCGGCCGTCGCCGGGGTGTACGCCCCGAAGGTCATCGGCCGCTTCGGCGCCCGCCGTACGCTGGTCGGCTCGCTGGCCGGCCAGGGCCTGTTCGTGGCGGGGCTGGTGCTGCTGAACGCCCACACCTGGTCGGTCTGGCTCGCCACCGCCGCGATCTCGCTGGCCAGCATGTGCCACCTCGGCGCGATCATCTCGTACGGGCTGACCGTGACCTCGGGCGTCCCCGACGAGGAGCAGGGTCTGGCCACCGGCCTGGTGACCTCCACCCAGCAGGTCGGCATCACGATCGGCATCCCGCTGCTGGGTGTCCTGGCGACGACGTCGAGCGACCTGCTGGC
The DNA here is from genome assembly GCF_007113425.2 of Streptomyces sp. RLB3-17. Taxonomy (NCBI): domain Bacteria; kingdom Bacillati; phylum Actinomycetota; class Actinomycetes; order Kitasatosporales; family Streptomycetaceae; genus Streptomyces; species Streptomyces sp. RLB3-17. The sequence continues at coordinate 4,139,949 of NZ_CP041610.2, forward strand.
CGGTGTCCACACGGTCCTCGCCCTGGACGCGGTGATCGTCCTGGCGGCGGCGGTGCTGGTAGCGACCGGGCTGGGCCGCGACCGCTCACGCCCGGTCGAGGCGGAGGCGCTCGGCCTTCGGTAGACCGGCGACGACGAGATCGTAGGAGTCCTCGATGAGCTCCCGGACCAGACGGTCCGGGAGTTCGCCGTCGACCGTCACCGTGTTCCAGTGCCGCTTGTTCATGTGATAGCCCGGGACGATCAGCCCCGGGTGCTCGCCGCGCAGCCGGACCGCGTCCTCCGGGTCGCACTTGAGGACCGTGAGCGGGCGCGCGTCCAGTCGTGTCAGCGCGAAGAGCTTGCCCAGCACCTTGAAGACGGAGATGTCCGGGGCGAAGGGGAAGTCCTCGACGGTCGCGTTGAAGGACAGACAGAACGCACGCAGTTGCTGAGGTTTCACTCCCACGTCTCCTTCGCCCACATCGCCCTCTCCGACGGCGTCACTCCGGCTTCTTCTCCTCCTCGGACGGCTCCGGGTCCACCGGGCCGACCGGCTCGACGAGCACCGTGACGATCTTGTTCCGGCGCCCGGCCGCGGCCTCCGCCGTCAGCCGCAGCTCGCGTCCGTCGGGCAACTCGACCACCGAGGAGGCACCGGCGATCGGAACCCGCCCGAGTGCCTTCGCCAGCAGTCCGCCGACCGTCTCCACGTCCTCGTCGTCGTACGCCTCGAAGCCGTACAGCTCGCCGAGGTCACCGATGTCGAGACGGGCGGTCACCCGGTAGCTGTCGTCGCCGAGTTCCTGCACGGGCGGCAGCTCACGGTCGTACTCGTCGGTGATCTCCCCGACGATCTCCTCGAGGATGTCCTCGATGGTGACGATGCCGGCCGTGCCGCCGTACTCGTCGATGACGACGGCGACGTGGTTGCGCTCCTGCTGCATCTCGCGCAGCAGGTCGCCCGCGTTCTTGGTGTCGGGCACGAAGGTCGCGGGCCGCATGGCCGTGGACACGAGTTCGGACTCGGCCTCACGGCTGATGTGCGTCTTGCGGGCCAGGTCCTTCAGGTACACGATCCCGACGACGTCGTCCTCGCTCTCCCCCGTGACGGGGATGCGCGAGAAGCCGGACCTCAGCGCCAGCGTGAGGGCCTGGCGGATGGTCTTGTACCGCTCGATGACGACGAGGTCGGTCCTCGGCACCATCACCTCTCGTACGAGGGTGTCGCCCAGCTCGAAGACGGAGTGCACCATGCGGCGCTCCTCGTCCTCGATCAGGGACTCCTTCTCGGCGAGGTCGACCAGCGCGCGCAGCTCGGCCTCGGAGGCGAACGGACCGCGCCTGAAGCCCTTGCCGGGCGTCAGCGCGTTGCCGATGAGGATGAGGAGGGGCGGGATCGGGCCCATGATCCTGGCCAGCGGCAGCAGGACGTACGAGGCCGCCGTCGCCGTGTTCAGCGGGTGCTGGCGGCCGATGGTGCGCGGCGAGACGCCCACGGCGACGTACGACACGAGGACCATGACCCCGATGGCGACGACGAGGGCCTCCCAGGTCTCGTCGAACTCCTTCAGGCAGGCGTACGTGACGAGCGCGGCGGCGGCCATCTCGCAGGCCACACGCACCAGCAGCGCCACGTTCAGATAGCGGGTCGGGTCGGCGGCGACCTGGGCGAGCTTGGCGCTGCCGCGCCGCCCGGACCGTACGGCCTCCTCCGCGCGGAAGCTGGAGACACGCGCGAGGCCCGCCTCCGCGCAGGCGGCGAGCCAGGCGACCACGACCAGCGCGATGGCGCCGATGACGAGCTGGGGACTCATGAAACGGTCGGGGCCGGCGAGGGGCCCGTCATGCCCTTCTCCGCGCGCCAGCCGTCCACGATGGCGGCCTGCAGACCGAACATCTCGGCCTTCTCGTCCGCCTCCTCGTGGTCGTAGCCGAGCAGGTGCAGCACTCCATGGACGGTGAGGAGGTGCAGTTCCTCGTCCATGGAGTGCTGTGTGGGAGCTTCCTTGCCCTGCCGCTCGGCGACCTCCGGGCACAGGACGATGTCACCGAGGAGTCCCTGCGGGGGCTCGTCGTCGTCCTTGGACGGCGGCCGCAGCTCGTCCATGGGGAACGACATCACGTCGGTGGGCCCCGGAAGGTCCATCCACTGGATGTGGAGCTGCTCCATGGCGTCGGCGTCCACGACGATCACCGAGAGTTCGGAGAGCGGGTGGATGCGCATCCGCGCGAGTGCGTAGCGGGCGATGTCGAGGATCGCCTGCTCGTCGACCTCGGTTCCGGACTCGTTGTTGACGTCGATCGACATGGTGCTCGCTTGTCTACTTCCCCTTGTGGCCGGCTTTGCCGCGGCTCTTGTGGGAGCCGTTCTCGGTGCCGTTCTCGCTGTCGTACTTCTCGTACGCGTCGACGATACGGCCGACCAGCTTGTGCCGTACGACATCGTGGGACGTGAGCCGCGAGAAGTGGACGTCGTCGAGGCCCTCCAGGATGTCCTGGACCTGGCGCAGGCCCGACTTCGTCCCGTTCGGGAGGTCGACCTGTGTCACGTCGCCCGTGACGACGATCTTCGACTCGAAGCCGAGGCGGGTGAGGAACATCTTCATCTGCTCGGCGCTCGTGTTCTGGGCCTCGTCCAGGATGATGAAGGCGTCGTTCAGGGTGCGACCGCGCATGTAGGCGAGCGGCGCGACCTCGATGGTCCCCGCCGCCATGAGCCGCGGGATGGAATCGGGGTCGAGCATGTCGTGCAGCGCGTCGTAGAGGGGCCGCAGGTAGGGGTCGATCTTCTCGTAGAGCGTGCCGGGCAGGAAGCCGAGCCGCTCGCCCGCCTCCACCGCGGGGCGGGTGAGGATGATCCGGTTGACCTGCTTGGACTGGAGCGCCTGTACGGCCTTCGCCATCGCGAGGTACGTCTTGCCGGTGCCGGCGGGGCCGATGCCGAAGACGATGGTGTGCTTGTCGATGGCGTCGACGTACCGCTTCTGGTTGAGCGTCTTGGGTCGGATGGTGCGGCCGCGCGAGGACAGGATGTTCTGCGTGAGCACTTCGGCAGGGGTTTCCTGACCGTCGCCCTCCCCGTTCTCGCTCGCCCTGAGCATGGCGATCGAGCGTTCCACTGCGTCCTCCGTCATCGGCTGCCCCGTGCGGAGCACCAGCATCATCTCGTCGAACAGGCGCTGGACGAGAGCGACTTCACCGGCGTCGCCGACCGCACTGATCTCATTGCCCCGGACGTGGATGTCGGCCGCCGGGAAGGCCTTCTCGATCACGCGAAGCAGCGCGTCCCCGGAACCCAGCACGGTCACCATGGGGTGCTTGGCCGGGACGGTGAAATGCGCTCGTGCCTGCCCCGAAGCGGGGCTGTGAGCTGTGGGTGTCTGAGTCATGGGCCGGCTCTGTAGGCCTGCTTTTCCTCCTTGATCGGCACGCTTGCCACGGGGGCAGCCTTGCGGTTCCAAGGGTACGACGGTGGGGTGACAGTGCCGTAGGGCTTTTCGGCGCGGGTTCGGGGCCGGGGCGGGGCGGGGCCCCGCACCCAGGGGCAGGCGGAACCGGTCGCGCGGGGCGGGGAGCGTCAGACCGACCGGCGAAAGCCGATGGTCGGGACCGCCCGTCGCAGCGGCCACGGACGGGTCACCTCCGGGAGGAGGCTCTCCAGGAAGGCGTACCGGCGCAGCGCGGCCGGTTCCTGGTCGTCGACGGACTGGACCCGGCGCCACCACGCCGCGATCTCGGCCCAGCCGGGCGCCGAGAGGGAGCCGCCGAACTCCTGGACGGAGAGCGCGGCGGTCAGCCCGGCGAAGGCGAGCCGGTCGGCGAGCGGCCAGTCGGCGAGGGTGCCCATCACGAACCCGGCGACGAAGACGTCCCCGGCACCGGTGGGGTCGAGGGCCTCCACGGCGATCGCGGGGACCTCGGCGGTCTCCCCGGTACGGCCGTCCACGGCGTACGCGCCCTCGGCACCGAGGGTGACGACGGCCAGTGGCACGTACTCGGTCAGCGCGTGCGCGGCGGCCCGCGGGCAGTCCGCGCCGGTGTACCGCATCGCCTCGTCCGCGTTCGGCAGGAACGCCTCGCAGTGCTCCAGGTCCGCGAGCCCGGCCAGGTCCCAGCGCCCCGTGTCGTCCCAGCCGACGTCAGCGAAGATCCGGGTGCCCGCGCGCGCGGACTCGGCGATCCAGTGCGCGCGCGTGCCGGGCGTCAGCGAGGCGACGGCGGCACGCGCGCGGGGGGCGTGTTCCGGCGCCGGCTCCTCCGGCGGCGGCTCGTGCCCGTGGCTGACCATCGTCCGCTCGCCCTCGTACGCCATCGACACGGTGACCGGCGAGTGCCAGTCGGGCACGGTGCGCGACGGGGCGAGGTCGATGCCCTCGCCCTGTTCCAGGGCGTCCCAGCAGTACTCCCCGTAGTGGTCGTCCCCGAAGGCCGCCGCCAGGGAGGTCTTGAGGCCGAGGCGGGCGAGCGCGGTCGCCATGTTGGCGACGCCGCCGGGGCTCGACCCCATCCCGCGCGCCCAGGACTCGGTGCCACGCACCGGGGCGGTGTCGAGCCCGGTGAAGATGATGTCGAGGAAGACGGTGCCGGTGAGGTAGACGTCCCAGGGCGGGTCCTGAGGGGTGCGCAGACCGGCGAGCGGGTCGACGTGAGCGTGACAGTACGGTCGCTCTCCGTTGGTCTCGATCACGGTGCGCTCCCTGAGGTGGTGCGGATTCAGGCCAGTGTGCACCAAACGGCACACGGCACGGCGCCGGTCGAGGCCGGATGGGACCGATGAACAGCCGGGTAAAAAGCCTGCGCCTACCCCACCCTTCCCCCCGCAAACAGAACGTGACCCGGATCACACCTCCCCGCCTACGTCGCACCCCCACCCGCTTGATACAAATTGCCCGCGCGTTCCTGTCCGTCGACAGCCGCCCAACCCCCCTTATCGAGCCGCTCTTTCGCATGCCCTGGGAACGCCCGTGTCCGCCCGCACCACCACGCCCTGGCCCCTCGTCGCCCTTTTCACGGCCGGGTACCTCGCCCCGTACCTGCTCCCGACCACCGTCGGCCGGCTGAGCGCGGGTCTCCCCCTCTCCGCCACCGAGGCCGGTTCCATCGGCAGCGCCCTGCTGCTGAGTTCGGCGACGGCGGGCTTCCTGCTCGCGTCCCGGGTGGACCGCTTCGGCCCCCGCGGGCTCGCCCGCGGCGGCCTGCTCCTGGCCGCCGCCGGCTACGGCACCGCCGCCCTCACGACGACCATCCCCCTGGTCGTCCTCGGCGCGATCGTCGGCGGCCTCGGTTCCGGCACGATCACCAGCGTCGCCGCCACCGGGATCGCCGGCCAGCGCGACCCCCACCGCACCACCACCCTGGGCCTGCTGGGCGTCTCCGCCCTCGCGGGCGCGCTGTATCTGACGATCCCCCACCTGGGCCCTGGCCACGGCCACCCCCTCGCCGCGATCGCCGTCACCGCGCTGCTCGTGCTGCCCGTGACCCGCCGCCTCCCCACCGCCGGCGCCCCTGAGACCCCCCACACCCCCGCCGCCCGCATCCTCCGCGCCACCACCACTCCACTCCCCCACCGCCGCGCCGGTCTCGTCCTGGCCGCCTCGATGCTCTGCTGGTCCCTCGCCCAGAATTCACTCTGGGGTGTCAGCGGCCGGATCGGTCTGCGGCAGGCGGGGCTGACGGAGGTGACCGTCGGCGCGGTCTTCGCGGTGGCGCTCGGCGCGGGGCTGCTCGGGGTGATCGGCGCGGGCGCGCTCGGCCAACGCCTGGGCCGGGCGCTGCCCATCGGCGCGGGCACGGCCCTGATCGCCGGATGCATCGCGCTCAGCGCGGCGGCCACCGACCTGACGTCCTTCGCGACGGGCGAGATCGCCTGGAACACGGTCTACCCGGTCGTGCTCTCCTACGTCATCGGCCTCGCCGCGTCCCTGGACCGGCGCGGCCGGTGGGCGGTCCTCGTCGGTTCCGCCTCCTCGCTCGGCACGGCGTGCGGCCCGCTCGCGGGCAGTCTGCTCTCCGCCCGGGTCGGATACCCGGGGATGGGCGTGATCCTGGCCCTCGGTCTGCTCCTGATCACCGTCCCGATGACGGCCGTGGCCCTGCGCACCCGGCGCGCCGCGCCGCTCCCGCAGGAGCACCCCGTCGTGGAGCACCCGGTCGTGGAGATCCCGGTCGTGGAGATCCCGCTGGACGCCGTCCCGGTTCCCCGGACGGCGTACGACACGGCAGGGCCCCGGCAGGCGACCGCGGGTGCGGTGGCCGGACCGGGGCCCGGAAGCAGGTAGTCCCGCCGCGGTCTATCCGAACTCGTACGCCTCGACCTCGGCGAGGTAGCGCGCCCGCCGCTCCTCGTCGTGCTCGAGGAAGGACGCCACGAACGAGTTGCGCGCCAGTTCCCGCATCCGCTCCCGGTCCAGCCCCAGCGCCCCGTGCACGGCGTGGAAGGTGTCGCCGATGTACCCGCCGAAGTACGCGGGGTCGTCGGAGTTGACCGTGCACAGCAGCCCGGCGTCCAGCATCGCGGGCAGCGGGTGGTCCTCCAGGACGTCCACGGCGCGCAGCCGTACGTTCGACAGCGGGCAGAGCGTCAGCGGCACCCGGTCCCGTACGAGCCGCTCGACCAGCTCGGGGTCCTCCATGCAGCGCAGCCCGTGGTCGATGCGCTCGACGCCGAGCACGTCCAGCGCCTCGGTGATGTACTCCGGCGGCCCCTCCTCGCCCGCGTGGGCGACGCGCCGCAGGCCGAGCGCGGCGGCGGCCTCGTAGACCTCGCGGAACTTGACCGGCGGGTGCCCGACCTCGGCGGAGTCGAGGCCGATGCCGACGATCCGGTCGAGGTAGGGCTTCGCGGCCTCCAGGGTCGCGAGCGCCGACTCGGCGGACTCGTCGCGCAGGAAGCACATGATCAGCTGGGTGGAGACGCCGTGCGTCTCCTCGCTGCGGGAGAGCGCCCGGTGCAGCCCCTCGACGACCGTCCCCATGCCGACGCCCCGGGCGATGTGGGCCTGCGGGTCGAAGAAGATCTCCGCATGCCTCACGCCCTGCGCGGCGGCCCGTGCGAGGTAGGCGTCGGCGAGGTCGGCGAAGTCCTGCTCGGTCCGCAGGACGGCCATGAGCTCGTAGTACAGGTTCAGGAACGACTGGAGGTCGTCGAAGAGATACGCCTTGCGCAGCTCCTCGGTGTCCGCGTAGGGGAGCGTGACGCCGTTGCGCGCGGCGAGCTCGAAGGCCAGCTCGGGTTCGAGAGTGCCTTCGATGTGGAGGTGCAGTTCTGCTTTGGGGAGGGGCATCGAAATATCGTACGGCTGTGTACCGACGATCTCGTGCGATGACGCCTCAGCGACTCGTACGACGACGGCTCGTCGACTCGTACGACGACGGCTCATCGCCGCTTCGGACCGGCACCCGCACCAGATCGTGCGCCACGGTCAGCTCCCCCTCGAACCCGGCGGCCCGGGCCTGCCGCTCGAATTCTCCCCCGGACTCCGCCTGGGAGGTGCCCCCAGGTTCGGCATACCGCTGGCTGAAGTGCGTGAGCACGAGATGCCGTACGCCCGCGTCCCGCGCCACCCGGCCCGCCTGACCGGCCGTCAGGTGACCGTGGTCGACGGCGAGCTGGTGATCACCGTCCAGGAACGTCGACTCGATGACGAGGAGGTCGCAGCCCTCGGCGAGGGCGTCCACGCCTTCGCACAGCCGCGTGTCCATGACGAACGCGAACCGCTGTCCACGCCGCAACTCGCTCACGTCGTCGAGGGAGACCCCGCCGAGCACGCCCTCGCGCTGGATCCGCCCCACGTCCGGCCCCTTGATCCCGTGCTCCGCGAGCAGCTCGGGCAGCATCCGCCGACCGTCCGGCTCGACCAGCCGGTAGCCGAAGGACTCCACGGGGTGGGAGAGCCTGCGGGCCTCCAGGGTGTACGAGGGGGTGGTCGCGAGCACCCCGTCCGTCTCGACCGGTGCCTCGGTCAGCTCGACGGTCTCGCGGTAGGCCGTCGCGTACCTCAACCGGTCGAAGAAGCGCTGCCCGGAGCGCGGGTAGTGCGCGGTCACCTCGTGCGGGACACGGTCGAGGTTGATGCGCTGGATCACCCCGGCGAGGCCGAGGGAGTGGTCGCCGTGGAAGTGGGTGACGCAGATCCGGTGCAGGTCGTGCGCGGCGACCCCGGCCCGCAGCATCTGCCGCTGGGTGCCCTCACCGGGGTCGAAGAGCAGGCCCTCCCCGTCCCAGCGCAGCAGATAGCCGTTGTGGTTGCGGTGCCGGGTGGGGACCTGGCTGGCGGTGCCGAGGACCACCAGTTCACGTACGGACAAGGTCGGTTACCCCGGCGGCCACTGCATGCCACGGCCGCCCAGGAGGTGGGCGTGCGCGTGGAAGACGGTCTGGCCCGCGCCGCCGCCCGTGTTGAACACGATGCGGTAGCTCTCCAGCTTCTCCTCGGACGCCACCTCGCCGGCCTCGCGCAGCAGGTCCGCGGCGATGGCGGGCTCGGCGGCGGCGAGGGAGGCCACGTCCGGGTGGTGCACCTTGGGGATGACCAGGATGTGCGTGGGCGCCTGGGGGTTTATGTCGCGGAAGGCGACGGTCGTGTCGGTCTCCCGGACGACGTTCGCGGGAACGTGCCCCGCGACGATCTTGCAGAACAAGCAATCGTCCTGCGGCTCTCCCGTCATGCGTGTGCCTCCTCACGCCGTCTGATCATTACGTCGTGCATCGTATCGGCCTCAGTAGGTACGGGTGGGTGCCCGGATCAGAGGTCCGGCAGCGTCGGTGCCGCCTTCGCCGGGTTCTCCTCGAGCGCGGCCAGCGCGATCCGGATCGCCTCGTCGAGCTGCGCGTCGCGCCCGGCCGCGTAGTCCTGCGGCGTCTGGACGACCTCGACGTCCGGGTCGACACCGTGGTTCTCCACGCCCCACCCGTAACCGTCCAGCCAGAACGCGTACTTGGGCTGGGTGACGAGGGTGCCGTCGACGAGCCGGTACCGGCTGTCGATGCCGATGACCCCGCCCCACGTCCGCGTCCCGACGACCGGCCCGATGCCCAGCGCCTTGATCGCCGCGTTGACGATGTCGCCGTCCGAGCCGGAGAACTCGTTGGCGACGGCGACGACCGGTCCGCGCGGCGCGTCCTCCGGATAGCTGTACGGCCGCATCCCGCGCGGCAGGTCCCAGCCCACGATCCGCCGCGCGAGCTTCTCCACGACCAACTGGGAGGTGTGGCCGCCGCGGTTCTCCCGGACGTCCACGACCAGCCCCTCCCGGGCCACCTCAACGCGCAGGTCGCGGTGGATCTGGGCCCAGCCGGGCGCCTGCATGTCGGGCACATGGAGATAGCCGAGCCGTCCGCCGGACTTCTCGTGGACGTAGGCACGCCGGTCCGCGACCCAGGCGTGGTAGCGCAGCGGCTCCTCGTCGGCGAGCGGGACGACCACGGCGTGCCGCGGATCGCCGCCGCCCGACGGAGAGATGGTCAGCTCGACCGGCTTGCCCGCGGTGCCGACGAGCAGCGGCCCGGGTCCGGCCACCGGGTCCACCGGCTGCCCGGCGACCGCGACGATCGCGTCCCCGGCGCGCACCGCGACGCCGGGCGCGGCGAGCGGCGCCCGCGCGTCCGGGTCGGACGTCTCCGAGGGGAGGATCCGGTCGATGCGCCAACTGCCGTCCTCATGACGGGAGATGTCCGCCCCGAGCAGTCCCTGCGCCCGGTCGCCGCCGCCCCAGCCGCCGCGCGGGGTCACGTACGCGTGCGAGGTGCCGAGTTCGCCCTGCACCTCCCACAGCAGGTCGACGAGGTCGTCGTGCGTGGCGACCCGTTCGAGCACCGGCCGGTACCTGTCCAGTACGCCTTCCCAGTCGACCCCGCCCAGGTCGGGCCGCCAGAAGTTGTCGCGCATGAGGCGGCCGGTCTCGTCGTACATCTGCCGCCACTCGGCGGCCGGGTCGACGGTCTGGCGGACCCGGGAGAGGTCGACGGTGATGTTCGTGTCGCTCTCGTCGTCGTTCGAGGCGCGGCGGTCGCTGGGGACGACCTTGAGCTTGCCGTCGGTCCACAGCAGGACGCGTTTGCCGTCGCCGCTGACGGCGAAGTGGTCGGCGTCCGCGGCGAGGTGCTCGACGCGCTGCTGGGCGAGGTCGTAGCGCTCCAGTTCGGTCTTCGGGTCCGGGTCGTCCGGGGTGGCGCGGGAGGCGCCGAGGACTCCGACGACCGGGTGGCGCAGCCACAGCAGCCCGTCCTTGGCGGCGCGCAGGGTCGAGTAGCGGGCCGCCTCGACGGGGAACGGGACGATCCGGTCGGCGAGTCCGTCGAGGTCGATACGGGTGGTGGGGGCGCCCTCGCTGTCGGGTGTCTCGTCCTTGTCGGGTGCCTCGAAGGGGCGGCCGTGGCGCTGCGGTCCGAAGGGGGACGGGGTGGTCGCGGCCAGGGTGATCAGATACGGCCGGGAGCCTCCGACGAACGCGAGGTCGAAGACGTGTTCGTCGTAGACGGGGTCGAAGGAGCGGGCCGAGAGGAAGGCGAGGTGCTTGCCGTCGAGGGTGAACGCGGGCGCGTAGTCGCGGAAACGCAGCGGAGTCGCCTCGGTCACCGACAGGTCGGCGGTGTTGGCCAGCTTGAGCTGGCACAGCGGGCGCGGGCCGGGGTGCGACCAGGCGAGCCAGGCGGAGTCCGGCGAGAAGACGAGCCCGGAGACCTCGCCGTCCTCGCTCCGGTCGACCTCCCGTACCTCGCCGGTCTCCCGCTCGACGAGCAGCACCCGTCCGTCGTGCGAGGCGACGGCGGCGCGGCTGCCGTCCGGTGCCATGGCGAGCCCGAGGACCCGCCCCAGCTGTCCGGCGGCGAGCCGGCGCGGGGTCGCTCCGGGCGCGAGACCGGTCGCCGGGGCGAACTCCAGCGCGTCGTCACCCGCCGCGTCCGTCACCCACACCACGTACTCCTCGCCCTCCACCCGGAAGGCGCGGGGCAGCCGGGCGCGCACACCGGGCCGGGCGGCGAGCGCGCGGGCCGGTCCGGAGCGGTGGGTGACCCAGTGGACGGCGCCGCGCACGGAGACCGCGCTGCCGCGTCCGGTGTGGTCGGGGGCGGCGGCCGAGAACCAGCGGGAGGCGCTCACGAGGTGCGGCTGCTGGTCGACACGCTGTCCGCCGAGCCGCAGGTCGAGCCGGCGCGGCTCGGCGCCGTCCAGGTCGTCGAGGAGCCACAGTTCACCGGCGGACGCGTACACGACCCGGGCGCCGTCGGTCGCCGCGTGCCGGGCGTAGAAGCCTCCCCCACTCTCGGCTTCGCTCAAGCGGGAGGTACCCCCACCCGGCGTGTGGCGGCGCAGATCGGATCCGTCGGCGAGGGAGGAGTAGAGCGCTCCGACACCTTCGTGGTCGGACAGGAAGGCGACGCGCTCCCCCACCCACAGGGGGTATTCGAGGTTTCCGTCCAGGTCCTCGTGCAGCCGTACGAACTCGCCGGCCCCCGCCCCGTCGCCGCCGGCCCTGTCGATCCACAGCTTGCCCGCCGTGCCGCCCCGGTACCGCTTCCACCAGGCGGCCTCGCGTCCCATGGGAGCGGACAGCAGCAGCACACCCGGATCGCCGTGGACCACGTCGCCGACCGGCCCGTACGGGAGGGTGGTCGCGGGGCCCCCGTCGAGCGGGACGGCCCGGGCCCAGGTGCGGCGCAGGCTGGCCTGGCCCTGGGTACTGAGCGCGAGCACGCGCCCGTCCGGGGTCCAGCCGCGCACCTGGGTCTTCGAACTCCCCCAGTACGTCAGCCGCGTGGACGGTCCGCCCTCCAGGGGCGCGGCGTGCACCTCGGGCGCTCCGTCGCGGGTCGACGTCCAGGCGACGGTCGTACCGTCCGGGGAGATGCGGGGGTGGTTCACCGGCATGTTGTCGGCGCTGACCCGCCAGGCGCGACCGCCGCCGTCGAGGGGGGCGACCCAGACGTCGTCCTCGGCGGTGAAGGCGACCAGCTCACCGTGCAGATGCGGAAACCGGAGATACGCGGGTGATACCGACGACGCGGACGATGCAGACTGAGTCACCCGATCACCCTATGCAGGGACAGCTCGGCCCGACAGGGGTTTGGATCACTTGCCCTGGGAGGGCCAACAGGTGGGATCGCCCTTGCACCACATGGTCTTCGTCACCGTGACGGTGGTGGTGGGGCCCGGGCGGTGGTAGGTGGGCGCGCCGTAGGTGGGGGGTGTGTACGAGGGCGTGCTCGGGGCGTTGCAGTTGCCCAGTACGTTCACGTGGAACCACTGCTTGCCGCCGACCTTGGCCGTCAGGTCCCCGCGGACGCACTTGCCCTCGACCTCGCGGGTGACCTTCCCGGTGATGGTGATCTGCCGCCGGTCCTTGGTCTGCCCCCGGCAGTCCACCTCCACCACGGAGGGCGTGGAACTCGAGGCCGACGGTGTGCGCCCCGGAGTGTAGGCCTTGTTCCCGCCGCCGTAGGACCCGGTGCAGCTCAGGTACTGCACGTCGACGTGCTGTCGCTGCAGCTCCGCGGTCCCGGCCCGGTCGGTCGTGTACGCCACCGCGGAGGCGCTCAGCCCGCCGACCGGTTCGCACGCGGCCACCCCGAAGGCGCTCACCACGGCGAGCCCGGCGACCATCGGTCCCCGACGGCCCGTCACCAGTCGCCTCACCACTCGTCGAAAACGCATCAATGCCCCCATAGACGGCAGAGTGCCACTGTCCCGGGCGTCGCGGTAGACCCCATACGGCCACTACACACCCTCGTGCGCCCCCGTCGAACGCGTATGCGTGAAACTCTGTCAGGTCCGCAGGAGGAGCCACTCCTGAAGTTCCACCAGGTTGCCCTCGGGGTCCTTGAGGTGGGCGACCCGCATCCGGTCCGTCATGAAGTCCGGGCCGTGCACGAGGACGGCGCCGCGCGAGGTGATGGCCTCGCAGTAGGAGTCGAGGTCGTCGACGCGCAGGACCACCAGGGAGCGGTGGCCGGTCGCCGAGTCGCCCAGTTCACCGAGTATCCGGGCCATCATCGCGCGGTCCTGGAGCGCGATGCCCGCCGAACCGACGGTGGGACTGAACTTCTCGTACGGTCCTTCGGTCGCGCCCGACTGGGGCTTGAGGCCGAGGACCTCGGCGTAGAAGTGGTAGCAGACCGGGAAGTCCGAGACGAGCAGCCGTACTTGGGCGAGTTCCAAGGCGTCCCCCGTGCGTGCGCGAGGTCAGGACCAGCGGCCGGTGCGCGCCATCAGCAGCGCGGTCGCCACCGTCCCGGCGGTCGATGTACGCAGCACGGTACGCCCCAGGTGGCACGTCTTCGCGCCCGCCCCGGTGAACAGCTCGATCTCCCCGGGGGAGATCCCGCCCTCGGGGCCGACCACCAGCACGATCTCGCCCGAGGTGGGGAGTTCGGCCGTCACGAACGGCTCGGTGCCGACCTCCGTGTCCTCGTGCAGCACCGCCGCGAAGTCGGCACTGGCCAGAAGTGCGGCAACCTGCTTGGTCGTCGCCGCGTCCGCGACCTCCGGGAAGCGCACCCGGCGCGACTGCTTGCCGGCCTCCCGGGCCGTGGCCCGCCACTTGGCGAGCGCCTTCAGACCTCGCTCGCCCTTCCACTGCGTGATGCAGCGGGACGCGGCCCAGGGGACGATCGCGTCGACGCCGGTCTCGGTCATCGTCTCCACGGCCACCTCGCCCCGGTCGCCCTTGGGGAGCGCCTGGACGACGGTGATGCGGGGCTCCTCCGGGGGCTCCTCGCTGTACGAGTCCATCTGGACGATCAGCCGGTCCTTGCCCTCGGTGGCGACGACCACGCACTCGGCCCACCGCCCGGCCCCGTCCGTGAGGACGACGTCCTCACCAGGGTTCAGCCGCTTCACGGAGACGGCGTGGCGCCCCTCCGGGCCGTCCAGCACGTACCGTCCGCCGCTGCCCGCCTCGAAGTGCTCGACCACGAACACGGGTGCCGTCATCGGACCTCACCCCCCGCTTCCCCGGCGGCCGACAACGCTGTCCTGGCCTCCTCGAGCTCCGCGCTCAGCACCTCCACCAGCTGCCCGGCGGGCAGCTCGCGCGCCATGCGGTGCCCCTGCCCGGCCCACAGCGCCATGCCCTGTGCGTCGCCCGCCTTGGCCGCCGCCTTGCGCAGCGGGGAGGTGAGGTGGTGGACCTCGGGGTACGCGGCGGGCGCGTACGGGCCGTGCTCGCGCATGAACCGGTTCACCAGGCCGCGCGCCGGCCGCCCGGAGAACGCGCGCGTCAGCTCCGTCCGTACGAACAGCGGGTTGGTCAGCGCCTGCTTGTGCACGGCGTTGGCGCCGGACTCCGGGGTGGCGAGGAACGCGGTGCCGAGCTGCGCGGCGTTCGCGCCCGCGGCCAGCACCGCGGCGATCTGGCTGCCGCGCATGATGCCGCCGGCGGCGATGATCGGGATGTCCACGGCCTCGCGGACCTGCGCGATCAGCGACAGCAGCCCGATCCCCGTGCCGTCCGTCTCCGGGTTGTCGCGGTGGGTGCCCTGGTGGCCGCCCGCCTCCACGCCCTGCGCGATGACCGCGTCGGCGCCGGCCCGCTGGACGGCGAGGGCCTCCTCCGCCGTGGTCGCGGTGATCACGGTGAGGGTGCCGGCGCGGCGCAGGGACTCCAGGACGTCGGTGCTCGGGATGCCGAAGTGGAACGAGACCACCGGCACCGGGTTGTCGAGGAGGACGGCGAGTTTGGCGTCGTAGCCGTCGTCACGGCCGCTGTCGGGTTCACCGAGTTCGGTCTCGTACCAGGAGGACTCGCCCGCGAGCTGGTGGGCGTAGACCTCGACCGCCGCGGGGTCCGCGTACTCGGGCTGCGGCATGAACAGATTGACCCCGAAGGGGCAGCCCGTGAGCCCGCGCAACTGCTTGATCTCCTGGTACATGCCGTCGGCGGTCTTGTACCCGGCGGCAAGGAACCCGAGCCCGCCGGCCTCGGACACGGCGGCCGCGAGATGCGGGACGGAGACGCCGCCCGCCATGGGGGCCTGCACGATCGGGTGAGGGAGGAGATCGGTCAGTGCGGTGGACATGACGGCATGTTGTCACGTCCTCCGAACAAGTCCGAATCGGGCCTTCCGCCTGGCATAGGCCACCGGGATGGACGCTCGAGCACCTGGGGGCGGAGCCCCCAGGAACACCCGTCAGCGACCGTTGAACGCGTCCTTCAGGCGCGAGAACAGCCCCTGCTGCCCGGGCTGGAACTGCCCGGTGGGCCGCTCCTCCCCGCGCAGCAGCGCCAGCTCCCGCAGCAACCGCTCCTGCTCGGGATCGAGCTTCGTGGGCGTGGTCACCTCGACGTGCACGATGAGGTCGCCGCGGCCACCGCCCCGCAGATGCGTGACACCCCGCCCGTGCAGCGGAATCGACTGCCCGGACTGCGTGCCCGGACGGATGTCGACCTCCTCGAGACCGTCGAGGGTCTCCAGCGGCACCTTGGTGCCGAGCGAGGCCGCGGTCATCGGAATGGTCACCGTGCAGTGCAGATCGTCCCCGCGCCGCTGGAACGTGGAGTGCGGCAGCTCGTGGATCTCGACGTAGAGGTCACCGGCGGGACCGCCACCGGGCCCGACCTCGCCCTCGCCCGCGAGCTGGATCCGCGTGCCGTTGTCGACACCGGCGGGGATCTTGACGGTCAGCGTGCGACGCGACCGGACCCGCCCGTCACCGGCGCACTCGGGGCAGGGAGTCGGGACGACGGTCCCGAAGCCCTGGCACTGCGGACACGGCCGGGAGGTCATGACCTGCCCGAGGAAGGACCGCGTGACCTGGGACACCTCACCCCGCCCGCGACACATGTCACAGGTCTGGGCCGAGGTACCCGGCGCCGCGCCCTCACCGTTGCAGGTGGCGCAGACGACGGCCGTGTCGACCTGGATGTCCTTCGTCGTGCCGAAGGCCGCCTCGTCCAGCTCGATCTCGAGCCGGATCATGGCGTCCTGGCCACGCCGCGTACGCGACCGCGGACCGCGCTGCGACGCCGTACCGAAGAAGGCGTCCATGATGTCCGAGAAGTTCCCGAACCCGCCGGCGCCGAAGCCGCCCGCACCGCCGCCGCCCGACTGGGACAGCGGGTCGCCGCCGAGGTCGTAGACCTGCTTCTTCTGCGGGTCCGACAACACCTCGTACGCGGCGTTGATCTCCTTGAACCGCTCCTGCGTCTTCGGATCGGGATTGACGTCCGGGTGCAGCTCGCGTGCGAGCCGCCGGAAGGCCTTCTTGATCTCGTCCTGGGACGCGTCGCGGCGCACGCCGAGTACGGCGTAGTAGTCCGTGGCCACTTAAGACTCCGCCAGGATCTGTCCGACGTACCGTGCCACCGCTCGTACCGCTCCCATCGTGCCGGGGTAATCCATGCGGGTCGGTCCGACCACGCCGAGTTTCGCTACTGCCTCGTCGCCCGAACCGTAGCCGACCGAGACCACGGACGTGGAGTTGAGTCCCTCATACGCGTTCTCGTGACCGATTCGCACGGTCATGCTCGAATCCCCGGCCTCACCAAGCAACTTGAGAAGCACGACCTGCTCCTCCAGCGCTTCGAGCACCGGCCGGATGGTGAGAGGGAAGTCATGTCCGAAGCGCGTCAGATTGGCGGTTCCGCCGATCATCAGCCGCTCCTCGGTCTCCTCGACGAGCGTCTCCAGAAGAGTGGAGAGCACCGTCGCGACCGTACCCCGGTCCTCCGCCTCGAACGCGTCCGGGAGGTCCTGCACGAGCTGCGGGACGTCCGCGAAGCGACGGCCCGCGACCCTGCTGTTGAGCCGGGCCCGCAGATCCGCGAGTGACGTTTCTCCGAACGGGACCGGGCAGTCGATCATGCGCTGCTCGACCCGCCCGGTGTCCGTGATCAGCACGAGCATCACACGGGCAGGCGCGAGCGACAGCAGCTCCACGTGCCGCACGGTCGATCTCGTCAGCGACGGATACTGCACGACGGCGACCTGCCGGGTCAGCTGCGCGAGCAGCCGCACGGTCCGCCCGACGACATCGTCGAGATCAACGGCACCATCCAGGAAGTTCTGAATGGCCCGCCGCTCGGGCGCGGTCATCGGCTTGACGCCGGCCAGCTTGTCGACGAAGAGCCGGTAGCCCTTGTCGGTGGGGATCCGCCCGGCGCTGGTGTGCGGCTGGGCGATGTACCCCTCGTCCTCCAGGGCCGCCATGTCGTTGCGGACGGTGGCCGGGGAGACCCCCAGCCGGTGCCGCTCGGTCAGCGCCTTGGACCCGACCGCGACCGGCTCGTCGGTGCCGACATAGTCCTGGACGATGGCGCGCAGCACTTCGAGCCTGCGTTCACTGAGCATCGCGCACACCTCCAGCTGTCGACCCCTCGGCGCCTCGCTTGGCACTCAGCGTGTGCGAGTGCCAGCATTCCCCGGCCCAGTCTACGGCCGGTGGGTACGGCCCCGGCAAGGGCGGCCCCGCGATCTTGTGCAAGGTGCACGGACGTACACCGACGTGTCGCGCGATGTCACACCGTCCCTGCCCCCGAATGTCGTGGCGTCCACGCCCTCCCGCTAGCGTCGGCGTATGAAGGTGACTTGGGAAGAGGCGGGGTGGGAACAGCTGACCCCGCGGGTGGGACGGCGGCGGCTTCCGGTCTGGGACTGCACGGTCGGACTGGTCGTGGGCGAGGGTGGGGCGCTGATCGTCGACGCGGGGTCGAGCCTCGCGGAGGGCGCACGGTTGCGCGAGGAGGCGCAGGCGCTCGCCGGCCGCCGTGTGACCTTCCTCGCGCTGACCCACCCCCACTTCGACCATGTCCTCGGCGCGGCGGCGTTCGCGGGCGCGGAGGTCCTCGTCGCGGGCGGCTCGGCCGAGGTGTACGAGCACGGGCGCGAGGAGCTGTACACGGACGCGGTACGGGGCGGGCTGGACGCGCGGGCGGCGGAGGACGCGGCGGACACCCTGGTGCGACCCCGGCACTACGTGTGGGGCACCCGGCGACTCGAGCTGACCGGCGGCGTCGAGGTCCTGCTGGTGCGGACGGGCGAGGGCCACACCGCCCACGACCTCGTGGTCGTGGTGCCGGGCGACCCGACGGTGGTGTTCTGCGGCGACCTGGTCGAGGAGTCCGGCGAACCCCAGGCGGGCCCCGATGCCGTACCGTCACGCTGGCCCGGGGCCCTCGACAGGTTGCTCGAACTCGGGGGCGAGGACGCGCTGTACGTGCCCGGTCACGGGGCGGTCGTGGACGCCGGGTTCGTACGGTCCCAGCGGGACGCGCTGGCCGCGCGTTTCGGCGTGTCGGGTTTCGGCGAGCCGGGTCTCGCCACGCCGGGTTTCGACGCGTCGGATTTCGGCGTGTCGCGTTGAGCCCCGCCGGGCTTCTCCTATCGTCATCCGAATGCGCCAGTACTCTCCGGACCTGACTCCGCCGTGGAAGAAGCCCAAGCCCGTGCCGGAGGTTCCGGCGGAGCCGGGCCTGGTGGTCGAGGAGCCGGGTACCGGTTTCTGCGGTGCGGTGATCCGCTGCGAGGCGGGCACGGTGACGCTGGAGGACCGCTTCGGCAAGCACCGCGTGTTCCCCCTGGAACCGCGCGGCTTCCTCCTGGAGGGCCAGGTGGTCACCCTCACCCGCCCCTCCTCCACCACCACCCGTCCCACCCGCACGGCCTCCGGTTCGGTGGCCGTCCCCGGCGCGCGGGCCCGGGTCGCCCGCGCCGGCCGGATCTACGTGGAGGGCCGCCACGACGCCGAGCTGGTCGAACGGGTCTGGGGCGACGATCTGCGCATCGAGGGCGTCGTGGTCGAGTACCTGGAGGGCGTCGACGACCTGCCCGCGATCGTGGCGGACTTCTCACCCGGCCCGGACGCCCGCCTCGGGGTCCTCGTCGACCACCTGGTGCCCGGCAGCAAGGAGTCCCGTATCGCGGCGTCGGTCACGAGCGATCACGCCCTGGTCCTCGGCCACCCCTACATCGACATCTGGGAAGCCGTGAAGCCGTCCTCCGTAGGCATCCCGTCCTGGCCCCGGGTCCCCCACGGCCAGGACTGGAAAACCGGCGTCTGCCGCGCCCTCGGCTGGCCCGAGAACACCGGCGCCGCCTGGCAGCACATCCTGTCCCGCGTCCACTCCTACAAAGACCTGCAGCCGGAACTCCTGGGCCGAGTGGAAGAACTCATCGACTTCGTCACAGCCCCACACTGACAACACGCGAGGAACCGCGCGACCAGCCCCCACCCACCCGCAGCCAAAGAACAACGGGAAGCCGGGAATCCGGGGCGCAGCCCCGACCCTCCAGGGGCGCGAGGAACTGCGCGACCAGCCCCCACCGGCCCACAGCCAAAGAACAACGGGCGGCCGGGAATCCGGGGCGCAGCCCCGACCCTCCAGGGGCGCGGGGAACTGCGCGACCAGCCCCCACCCACCCGCAGCCAAAGAACAACGGGCAGCCGGGAATCCGGGGCGCAGCCCCGACCCTCCAGGGGCGCGGGGAACTGCGCGACCAGCCCCCACCCACCCGCAGCCAAAGAACAACGGGCAGCCGGGAATCCGGGGCGCAGCCCCGATCCTCTAGGGGCGCGGGGAACTGCGCGATCGGCCCCCACCCACCCGCAGCCGAAGAACACAGCGGGGAGTGGGGGCGCAGCCCCCTCAGTCCACCAGGTCTCGTACGACCGCGTCCGCCAGCAACCGCCCCCGCAACGTAAGAACCGCCCGCCCCTCGCCATACGCCCCTGATTCGAGCAACCCCTCCGACAACGCCCGCCCCGCCGCCGCAAGCCCCTCCACCCGCAGCAACGACAACGGACACCCCTCCCGAAGCCGCAGCTCCAGCAGAATCCGCTCCACCCGCCGGTCCTCCTCCGAGAGCAGCTCACGCCCCGCCCCAGGAGACCGCCCCGCGGCCAACGCCCCCGCATACGCCCCGGGATGCTTCACGTTCCACCACCGCACCCCGCCCACATGGCTGTGGGCCCCGGGCCCGGCCCCCCACCAGTCGGCACCCCGCCAGTACAGCTCGTTGTGAAGGCACCGCCCGGCGGCGGAAGTGGCCCAGTTGGACACCTCGTACCAGTCGAACCCCGCCCCGGAGAGCACCTCGTCGGCGATCAGATACCGGTCCGCATGCACATCGTCGTCCGTCATCGGCACCTCGCCCCGCCGGATACGACGGGCGAGCTGCGTCCCCTCCTCGACGATCAGCGCGTACGCGGAGACATGGTCGGGCCCGGCACCGAGCGCGGCGTCGAGCGAGGCCCGCCAGTCGTCGTCGGACTCACCGGGCGTGCCGTAGATCAGGTCGAGGTTCACATGCTCGAACCCGACCGCTCGCGCCTCCGCGACACACGCCTCGGGCCGGCCGGGGGTGTGCGTACGGTCGAGCACCTTGAGGACGTGCTGCCGGGCACTCTGCATGCCGAAGGAGATCCGGTTGAACCCTCCGGCCCTGAGCGTCTCCAGATACCGCGGATCGACCGACTCCGGGTTCGCCTCGGTCGTGATCTCCGCGTCGTCCGCGAGCCCGAACTCGTCCCGGATCGCCCCCAGCATCCGTACGAGGTCGTCGGCGGCCAGCAGCGTGGGCGTACCCCCGCCGACGAACACCGTACGGACGGGTCGCGGGTCGTCGCCGAGGACCTTGCGGGCGAGCCGGACCTCGTCGATCAGCGTGTCCGCGTAGTTGTCGCGGGAGGCGAGCACGCCTCCGGTGCCCCGCAGCTCGGTCGCCGTGTAGGTGTTGAAGTCGCAGTAGCCGCAGCGGGTCGCGCAGTACGGCACGTGGAGGTAGAAACCGAGAGGTCGCTCGGCGGCTCCGGCCAGGGCGTGCGCGGGCAGCGCCCCGTCGTCGGGGACGGGCTCACCGTCGGGAAGTGCGGAAGGCATGCCTTCCATTGTCCCGTACCCGGCCGCATACCCCTTTCCAGCCACTCACCTGCGGTTTCTCTCTCCCCCGCTCCTCCCGCTCCTCCCGCTCTCCCCGCTCTCCCCGCTCCCCCGACTCCGCCCTACTCCGTCCACTCCGCCTGCAGCACCAACAACGCCAGGTCGTCCTCCGGCGGCTTGCTGCCGAACTCGTGCACGAGCCGCCGGATCCGTTCCGCGACGAGCTCCGCGCTCAGCCCCGTACAGCCCGCGAGGGCCTCCGCGAGCCCTTCGTCGTCATCGAACTGACGGGGCCCGCTACGGCGCTCCGTCACCCCGTCGGTGACACACAGGACGGTGTCACCGGGGTACAGGTCGAAGGTCTCGGAGACGTAGGTCGCGTCCTCGAAGACCCCGAGGAGGGTCTGCGGCTCGGCCACTTCCCGTACGTCGCCGTCCGGGCCGAGGATCAGCGGCAGCGGATGCCCGGCGGAGGCGAGGGTGCAGCGTACGCCGCCCTCGAAGGGCACCAGCTCGCCGTACAGCATGGAGAGGAAACGGGTCTGCGGACCCTCGTCGGGGCCGAGACCCGGCCCGCCCGCCGCCACCAGCGCACGGGCCGCCGCGTCCGCCGCCTCCGTCGCGTCGTCGAGGAGGAGCTGGTTGAGGCGGTCGAGGACGTCCGCGACGTGGTACCCCTCGCGGGCCAGCAGTCGCACCCAGGGCCGGGCGAGGCCGATCACGACGGCGGCCTCGGGGCCCTTGCCCTGGACGTCGCCGAGGACGAAGCACCAGCGTCCGTCGCCCGCGGGGAACAGGTCGTAGAAGTCACCGCTGGGTCCGCCCTTGTCGAGCGGCTCGTACACGAGGGCGCTGCGCACCCCGGGGATCTCGGCGACCGCTCCGGGCAGCAGGCCGCGCTGGAGGACCCGGCTGATGGTGGCCTGGCGCGCGTACTGGCGGGCCGCGCCGATGGCGAGGGCGATCCGCCGGCTGAGGTCCTCGACGAGCCCGGTGATCTCGTCGGGGAAGGCGGTCAGTCCGGCCCGGCCGATGACGAGGGTGCCGAGCGGCCGGCCGCCGGCGATCAGCCGGTACGCGAGCGCCGCCCCGCTCACCCCGCCCACGCCACCCGCCTGACCCTGCCCCTGTCCGTGCCCCTGCCCTGTATCTAACGCCTCCCCCGGCCCCAACGCCTCCCCCGGCCAGGGCACCGACACCGCCCGGGACCGCACCGAGTCCGGCAACCGCGGCGGATCCTTCTCCAGGGCCCGCCGCAGCTCCTCGATCCGGTTCTCACTGCCGTGCCAGACGCGGGCGAGCCGGGGTCCCAGGGCCAGCCCGAGCCCACCCGCCCGGTCGGTGGCCTCGTCCTCCAGCCATACGGCACACCAGTCGGCGAGCCGCGGCACGAGGAGCTGCCCGGCGAGCGCTGCGACGAGGTCCTCGTCGAGCTGCCCGGCGAGCAGGTCGGAGGCCTCGGCGAGGAAGGAGAGAGCGCCGCGGTTGAGCCAGTCGCCGTCCTGTCGCGGGCCTTGCCGCGGTCCGGCAGCGAACGTCCCGCCGACCGGCCCCGCCTCTCCGACCAGTCCCGTCTCTCCAGCCACTCCCGTCCCGCCCGGCAGTCCGATTCCCCCAGGCAGTCCCGTCCCGCCCGGCAGTCCGATTCCCCCCGGCAGTCCCGTTCCGCCCGGCAGTCCGATTCCGTCGACCAACCCCGAACCGGCGGACAGTCCCATGGCGTCCGTCATTCCCGGCCCGACACCCAATCCCCCATCGGCACCGAACCCACCACCCACGCTCAGCCCACGCTCAACGCCCAACCCGCCACCAACACCCAACCCACCTTCAACACTCAGCCCACCTTCAACACCCAACTCACCCTCGACACCCAACCCACCCTGAGGACCCAGCCCCTCCTCGACACCCAGCCCGCCGTCCACAGGCAGCCGCGCCCACACGGTCTTGACCCCGGTCCGATACGTGATCCCCCACGCCTCCGACAGGGAGGCGACCAACCGCAGCCCCCGCCCGTACTCCGGTGTGCCGTAAGCCCGTTCGGCCGACTCCTCGCGTACCGCCCGCGAGGGATGGTGGTCGGAGACCTCGACGACCACCGCGCCCACCGCGCCGCCGTCGGTGATCTCCAGCCGGCACAGCAGCTCGACGTCGGTGCCCGCGTGCACGACGGCGTTGGTGACGAGTTCGCTGACGACCAGGACGGCGTCCTCGGCGAGGCGCTCGCGGACGATCTCGGCGCCGGGCAGGGCCAGTTCCCCCCAGTCGGCGAGCGTCTCGCGCACCATGCGGCGGGCGGCGCCGGGCGCGAGCGGGGTGCCCGGCAGCGCGGCGCGCGCCATGGCTTCCTGACCCACGCGGTAGTGCGCGGGCGTACCAGGGGCGAGCGCCATGGAGTCCGGTTGCGACTCCCGTTGCGTCGGAATGGCCCCCACTGTGCGGCTCCCTGAGCAGTTCGGACGAATACGCCTCAGGCGACACGGACAGAGTGACAGACTGGCCACGCCCATAAGCACCGAGTTACCGAAGTGGGCCGCCATGAGTGAGAACAGTGCTACGCGTGTGCTCGAAGACGGACAGATTCGGGCATTCGACGACGGCCGGATCCCGGCCTCCGATCTGCGTCCGCTGCTCGCCGCGATGACCGCCGCGCGGGACGGTGACTTCTCCAAGGTGCCGGAGACGGGGTACGGCCTGGTGGCCGACCTGAGCGCGGCGTTCAACCAGATCATCGACCGCAGCACCCACTTCAACACGGAAGTGCAGCGGGTACGACGGGAGCTGGTCCGGCACGGACGGCTCGACGAGCGGCTGTCGGCGAGCCCGGGCCAGGGCAGTTGGACGACCCGCGTCAATGACGTGAACCAGTTGCTCGACGCCCTGGTGGCGCCCGCCGCGAACGCGACGCGCGTCCTGGACGCGGTGGCCGGCGGCGACCTCACGCAGCGGGTGGACCTGCACGACGGCAACCGTCAACTCAGGGGTGATCTCCGGAGGTTGGGGCGTGCCGTCAACAAGATGGTCGATCAACTCTCCCTCTTCACGGGCGAGGTGACCCGGGTCGCGCGCGAGGTCGGCACCGAAGGCCGTCTCGGTGGGCGGGCCAAGGTGCAGGGACTGTCGGGCAGTTGGCGCGATGTGACCGAGGCGGTCAACACGATGGCGTCCCGGCTGACGGCCCAGGTCCGTGACATCGCCCTGGTGACCACGGCGGTGGCGCGCGGCGACCTGACGCGTACGGTGACCGTCGAGGCGACCGGTGAGCTGCTCGAACTGAAGCTCACCGTGAACACGATGGTCGACCAGCTGTCCGCCTTCGCCGACGAGGTCACGCGCGTCGCCCGCGAGGTCGGCACCGAAGGGCAACTGGGTGGACGCGCCCAGGTCAGAGGCGTCTCGGGGGTCTGGAAGGACCTCACCGACAACGTCAACTTCATGGCCTCGAACCTGACGTCCCAGGTCCGCAACATCGCCCAGGTCACGACGGCCGTGGCCAACGGCGACCTCAGCCAGAAGATCACGGTGGACGCGAAGGGCGAGATCCTCGAACTCAAGTCGACCATCAACACCATGGTCGACCAGCTGTCCGCCTTCGCCGACGAGGTCACGCGCGTCGCCCGCGAGGTCGGCACCGAAGGCAACCTCGGCGGGCGGGCCCAGGTCAGAGGCGTCTCCGGTGTCTGGAAGGACCTCACCGACAACGTCAACTTCATGGCGGACAACCTGACCTCGCAGGTCCGCAACATCGCCCTCGTCTCCACGGCCGTCGCGCAGGGCGACCTCGGCAAGAAGATCACGGTCGAGGCGAAGGGCGAGATCCTCGAACTCAAGTCGACCATCAACACCATGGTCGACCAGCTCTCCGCCTTCGCCGACGAGGTCACGCGCGTCGCCCGCGAGGTCGGCACCGAAGGCAACCTCGGCGGCCAGGCCCAGGTCAGGGGCGTCTCCGGCGTCTGGAAGGACCTGACGGACAACGTCAACTTCATGGCCCTGAACCTGACCTCCCAGGTCCGCAACATCGCCCAGGTGACGACGGCCGTCGCGAACGGCGACCTGTCGAAGAAGATCACCGTCGACGCCCGTGGCGAGATCCTCGAACTGAAGGACACCGTCAACACGATGGTGGAGCAGCTGCGCGCCTTCGCCGACGAGGTGACCCGGGTGGCCCGCGAGGTCGGCACCGACGGGCGACTCGGCGGACGGGCCCAGGTTCTCGGCGTCTCCGGCGTCTGGCGGGATCTGACCGACAACGTCAACTACATGGCCGACAACCTCACTTCGCAGGTGCGGAACATCGCGCAGGTCGCGACGGCCGTGGCGCAGGGCGACCTGTCGAAGAAGATCGACGTGGACGCCCGCGGCGAGATCCTCGAACTGAAGACGACCATCAACACGATGGTCGATACGCTCTCCTCCTTCTCCTCCGAGGTGACCCGGGTGGCCCGCGAGGTGGGTTCGGAGGGTCAACTCGGCGGTCAGGCACGGGTCGAGGGCGTGTACGGCACCTGGAAGCGCCTCACGACCAACGTCAACGAACTCGCCTCCAACCTCACCACCCAGGTCCGCGCGATCGCCGAGGTGGCCTCCGCGGTGGCACAGGGCGACATGTCCCGCTCCATCACCGTGGAGACGCAGGGGGAGGTCGCCGAGCTGAAGGACAACATCAACCTGATGGTGGCCAACCTCCGCGAGACGACCCGCGCGAAGGACTGGCTGGAGTCGAACCTCGCCCGCCTCGCCGCGCTGATGCAGGGCCACCGCGACCTGATGGAGGTCGCCGACCTGATCCTGCGCGAGCTGACCCCGCTGGTGAACGCGCAGTACGGCGCCTTCTTCCTGGCCGACCCGGAGGAGGACGGGGCCTCCCTCCACACCGCCGTCCCCGCCAAGGGACTCGCCTTCATCGCCGGATACGGCTCGGCGCAGGGCGC
Source organism: Streptomyces sp. RLB3-17 (assembly GCF_007113425.2). Taxonomy (NCBI): domain Bacteria; kingdom Bacillati; phylum Actinomycetota; class Actinomycetes; order Kitasatosporales; family Streptomycetaceae; genus Streptomyces; species Streptomyces sp. RLB3-17. Next base: position 4,165,676 of record NZ_CP041610.2, read on the forward strand.
CACGGTCGACACGGGCGGCATGCCGGTGCACGGCCTGGTCCGGCAGGCGGCCCGCGAGAAGAAGCGGATCCTCGTCGAGGAGGCCCCGCCGGACTACATCAAGATCAACAGCGGTCTGGGGGAAGCCGCCCCCGCCAGCGTCGTCATCATCCCGATCCTCTTCGAGGACAAACTCCTCGGTGTGATCGAGCTCGCCTCCTTCTCCCGCTTCTCCGACGTCCATCTGGCCTTCTTCGACCAGTTCGTGAACACCATCGGCGTGGCCATCAACACGATCATCGCCAACTCCCGTACGGAGTCCCTGCTCGGCGAGTCCCAGCGCCTCGCCATCCAGCTCCAGGACCGCTCGGACGAACTCCAGTCGCAGCAGGCGGAGCTGCAACGCTCGAACGCCGAACTGGAGGAGAAGGCGGCGCTCTTGGCGACGAGTTCGCAGTACAAGTCGGAGTTCCTGGCGAACATGTCGCACGAGCTGCGCACCCCGCTGAACTCGCTGCTCATCCTGGCCCGGCTGCTGTCGGACAACCCGGACGGCCATCTCTCCGACCAGGAGGTGCAGTTCGCGACGACGATCCACCGCTCGGGATCGGACCTCCTCCAGCTCATCAACGACATCCTCGACCTGTCGAAGATCGAGGCGGGCCGTATGGACGTACGCCCGAAGAAGCTCCCCCTGATCAAACTCCTCGACTACGTCCACGCCACGTTCCGGCCGCTCACCCTCGACCGGGGTCTCGCCTTCGAGGTGACGGTCGGGGAGGACGTACCGCGGGAGATGTACTCGGACGAGCAGCGGCTCCAGCAGATCCTGCGCAACCTGCTCTCCAACGCGATCAAGTTCACCGCGACCGGCCGGGTCGAACTGCGCGTCAACCGCCTCAAGGACCCCGACCACGCCTTCACCCGGGAGAACAGCGACGACGTGATCGCCTTCGCCGTCTCCGACACCGGCATCGGGATCGCCGCGGAGAAGCTCCCGGTGATCTTCGAGGCGTTCCAGCAGGCCGACGGCACCACCAACCGCAAGTACGGCGGCACCGGCCTCGGCCTGTCCATCAGCCGGGAGATCGCCGGACTGCTCGGCGGCCGCATCATCGCGGAGAGCGCCCCCGGCAAGGGCTCCACCTTCACGCTGTACGTCCCTGTCATCAGCCCCGGCCACACGGCGACCGGCGCCGCCCCGGAAGACCTCCGGCCGCTCGTGCCCGAGCAGCTGTCCACCGAGCCGTACACCTCCCACGACACCGACGACTCCTGGCCCACCCCCACCAAGCTGGAGGCGTGGAAGGCCGGCCGGGCGGGTCAGGTCCTGCCGGGGCGACGGGTGCTGATCGTGGACGACGACATCCGCAACGTCTTCGCGCTCACCCATGTCCTGGGCCGCGTCGGCATGCCCGTCCTGTACGCGGAGAACGGCCGCGAGGGCATCGAGACCCTGGAGCGCAACCCCGACGTGGAACTCGTCCTGATGGACATCATGATGCCGGAGATGGACGGCTACGAGACGATCTCCGCCATCCGCCGCACCCCCCGCTGGACGGGCCTGCCGATCGTCGCGCTCACCGCGAAGGCGATGCCGGGAGACCGCGAGAAGTCCATCGCGCGCGGTGCCAACGACTACGTACCCAAACCGGTGGACGTCGATCAGCTGCTCACGGTCGTCTGCGCCCTCCTCGACCCGGAGAGCGCGCACGACGCGGAGCAGGACGACTCCGAAGAATCCGTTGTTCCGGGGCCGAGCACATCGTCCGAGGAGGCCGCGGCCCCGCCGACGACCGAATGAGGACAGTCACCATGAGCGCTGAGGAAACGACCTACGAGCGCGCCAGCATCCTCCTGGTCGACGACATGGAGGACAACCTGATCGCGCTGGAGGCCGTCCTGGGGTCCCTCAACGAGCCGCTCGTACGTGCGCGTTCGGGCGAGGAGGCGATGAAGGCGCTGCTCAGGCAACGCTTCGCCGTCGTCCTCCTCGACATCCGCATGCCCGGCATGGACGGCTTCGAGACAGCCGCCAACATCAAGCGGCTCGACCAGACCAAGGACGTCCCGATCATCTTCCTGACCGGCACCGACGCCGACGCCGGCTACGCCTTCCGCGGCTACGCGACCGGCGCCGCCGACTACCTGACCAAGCCCTTCGACCCCTGGGTCCTGCGCGCCAAGGTCACGGTCTTCCTGGACCTCCACCGCAAGAACCAGCAGCTGGAACGCCTGCTGACCCAGGAACACACCCACGCGGCCCAGATCAGCACGCGGCTCGCGGCCTTGGAGAAGCACTTGTCGTCCGAGGACCCCCCGGACCTTTCCGACCTACGGAGGCAGGTCCGAGAACTGCAGAGCCTGGTAGCGGGGCTGAGCGGCAACCGCGCCCTTTAGGGGCGCGGGGCCGCGACATATGCGGCTCCGCCGCGTGGGCGCGACCAGCCCCCACCCTCCGCAGCCGAAAGACAACCTCACGCTTCCCTGGAGCCCGCGTACATCTCCTCAATGAGTCCCTTGTACTCCCGCTCCACCACCGGCCGCTTCAACTTCAGACTCGGCGTGATCTCCCCGTGCTCCACATCAAGATCCCGCGGCAGCAACCGGAACTTCTTGATGGTCTGCCACCGCTGGAGCCCCTCGTTGAGTTCCTTGACGTACCCCTCGACGAGGGCGACCGTGGCCGGGGCCGCGACGACCTCGGCGTACGACTTGCCCTCCAGTCCGTTCTCCTTCGCCCACTCCAGGATGGACGGTTCGTCCAGGGCGATGAGGGCGGTGCAGAAGTTCCGGTCGGCGCCGTGCACGAGGATGTTGGAGACGTACGGACAGACGGCCTTGAACTGGCCCTCGACCTCGGCGGGCGCGATGTACTTGCCGCCCGAGGTCTTGATGAGGTCCTTCTTGCGGTCGGTGATCCGGAGGTACCCGTCGGGCGACAGCTCGCCGATGTCGCCGGTGTGGAACCAGCCGTCGGACTCGAGGACCTCGGCGGTCTTCTCGGGCAGCCCGTGGTAGCCCTCCATGATGCCGGGGCTGCGCAGCAGGATCTCGCCGTCGTCCGCGATGCGCACCTCCGTGCCGGGCAGCGGCTTGCCGACCGTGCCGGTGCGGTACGCCTCGCCGGGGTTCACGAAGGAGGCGGCGGAGGACTCCGTGAGGCCGTACCCCTCGAGGATGTGGATGCCGGCGCCCGCGAAGAAGTAGCCGATCTCGGGGGCGAGCGCGGCGGAGCCGGAGACGCAGGCGCGCAGCCGGCCGCCGAAGGCCTCGCGGATCTTGGCGAAGACGAGCGCGTCCGCGACCTTGTGCTTGGCGCCCAGCCCGAAGGGCACGGCGGCGGTGCCGGTGCGGCGGAAGCTGTCCTGGCTGGCCTTCGCGTACTCGCGGGAGACCCCGGCGGCCCACTGGAAGATCTTGTACTTGGCGCCGCCGCCGGCCCGCGCCTTGGCCGCGACCCCGTTGTAGACCTTCTCGAAGATGCGCGGGACGGCCGCCATGTACGTCGGCTGCACGATCGGCAGATTCTCGATGATCTTGTCGACGCGGCCGTCGACGGCGGTGACGTGCCCGACCTCGATCTGGCCGGAGGTGAGCACCTTGCCGAAGACGTGGGCGAGCGGCAGCCACAGGTACTGCACGTCGTCGGGACCGAGCAGCCCGGTCGAGGCGATGGCCTTCGCCATGTACGACCAGTTGTCGTGCGGGAGGCGCACGCCCTTGGGGCGGCCGGTGGTACCGGAGGTGTAGATGAGGGTGGCAAGCTGGTCGGCGGTGATCGCGCCGACGCGCTCCTTGATCAGCTCGGGGTTCTTCTCCAGGTACGCGGCACCGCGCGTCTCCAGTTCGGCGAGGGTGAGCACCCCGTCGCCGGTCTCGACGCCCGCCGGGTCGATGACGACGATGTGGCCGAGTTCGGGCAGCTCGGCGCGCTTCTCCCGGGCCTTGGTGAGCTGGGCCGCGTTCTCCGCGATCAGGACCTTGCTGTCGGAGTCGGAGAGGATGAACGCCGACTCTTCTGCATTCGTCTGCGGGTAGATCGTCGTCGTGGCCGCGCCCGCGCACAGGATGCCGAGGTCGACGAGGATCCACTCGACCCGGGTGGAGGAGGCGAGCGCGACGCGCTGCTCCGGCCGTACGCCCAGTTCGATCAGTCCGGCCGCGATGGCGTAGACCCGCTCGGCGGCCTGCGCCCAGCTCAGCGACTTCCACTCGTCCGGGCCCTCACCTGAAGCAGGGGGGACCGGATAGCGGTAGGCCTCGGCGTTGGGCGTGGCTGCCACGCGCTCCAGGAAGAGGGCCGCCACGGACGGCGGACGGTTCTCGATCAGGGTCTGTGTGTCGCTCACGACATCCTCCGGGGCCCGCGACAGTGCGTGCGTCTGGCTCGACCGACTGCTGACTGTTGCTGTGCGGCTGGCTGGTTCGGCTGTTGTTTAACTCGCGAGTAACCATCGAGCAGAGATCAGAGTAAGGCGCGTCCGGCCAGTGCGTAAGGGGCGGCGGCCTGTCACTTCCTACAGAGAGCGACCCTACGCACGCGTACGGGCTCGCCGCGCCGAGGCGCGACGAGCCCGCATTGTGCCCGAGTTTCCGGGGGTAACAGGTGGCTACTTCTTGCCCTTCGCCGAACCGCCGCTGTCGTCGCTGGACAGCACGGCGATGAAGGCCTCTTGCGGAACCTCCACAGAGCCCACCATCTTCATCCGCTTCTTGCCTTCCTTCTGCTTCTCCAGCAGCTTCCGCTTACGGGAGATGTCACCGCCGTAGCACTTGGCGAGGACGTCCTTGCGGATGGCGCGGATGGTCTCGCGCGCGATGACGCGCGACCCGATGGCGGCCTGGATGGGCACCTCGAAGGCCTGCCTCGGGATCAGCTCGCGCAGCTTCGCGACGAGCCGCACCCCGTACGCGTACGCCGCATCCTTGTGGGTGATCGCCGAGAAGGCGTCCACCTTGTCGCCGTGCAGCAGGATGTCGACCTTGACCAGGCTGGAGGTCTGCTCACCGGTGGGCTCGTAGTCGAGCGAGGCGTAACCCCGGGTCTTCGACTTCAACTGGTCGAAGAAGTCGAAGACGATCTCGGCGAGCGGCAGCGTGTACCGGATCTCGACCCGGTCCTCGGACAGGTAGTCCATGCCGAGCAGGGTGCCGCGCCGGGTCTGACAGAGCTCCATGATCGAGCCGATGAACTCGGAGGGCGCGAGGATCGTGGCGCGCACGACGGGCTCGTACACCTCGTCGATCTTGCCCTCGGGGAACTCGCTCGGGTTGGTGACGATGTGCTCGCTGCGGTCCTCCATGACGACCCGGTAGACCACGTTCGGCGCGGTCGCGATCAGGTCGAGCCCGAACTCGCGCTCGAGCCGCTCACGGATCACGTCGAGGTGCAGCAGCCCGAGGAAACCGACGCGGAAACCGAAGCCGAGCGCGGCGGAGGTCTCCGGCTCGTAGACGAGCGCGGCATCGTTGAGCTGCAGCTTGTCGAGCGCGTCGCGCAGCTCGGGGTAGTCGGACCCGTCCAGCGGATAGAGCCCGGAGAAGACCATGGGCTTGGGGTCCTTGTACCCGCCGAGCGCCTCGGTCGCCCCCTTGTTGAGGGTGGTGATGGTGTCACCGACCTTGGACTGCCGGACGTCCTTCACACCGGTGATGATGTAGCCCACCTCACCGACGCCCAGCCCGTCGGCCGGCGTCATCTCGGGGGACGAGACGCCGATCTCCAACAGCTCATGGGTCGCTCCGGTGGACATCATCCGGATCCGCTCACGCTTGTTGAGCTGCCCGTCGATGACACGCACATACGTCACGACGCCGCGGTAGGAGTCGTAGACGGAGTCGAAGATCATCGCGCGAGCGGGGGCGTCCTGGACGCCGATCGGGGCGGGGATCTCGGCGACCACCTTGTCGAGCAGGGCCTCGACACCCAGCCCCGTCTTGGCGGAGACCTTCAGCACGTCATCGGGGTCACAGCCGATGAGGTTGGCGAGCTCCTCCGAGAACTTCTCCGGCTGGGCGGCCGGCAGGTCGATCTTGTTGAGTACGGGGATGATCTTGAGGTCGTTCTCCATCGCCAGGTAGAGGTTGGCGAGGGTCTGCGCCTCGATGCCCTGGGCGGCGTCGACGAGGAGGACGGTCCCCTCGCAAGCGGCCAGCGACCGGGACACCTCGTACGTGAAGTCCACGTGCCCGGGGGTGTCGATCATGTTGAGGATGTGGGTGTTGCCCGGATCCTCCGTCGGGGCCCAGGGCAGCCGGACCGCCTGGGACTTGATCGTGATGCCGCGCTCGCGCTCGATGTCCATGCGGTCGAGGTACTGAGCACGCATCTGCCGCTGCTCGACCACCCCGGTCAGCTGGAGCATGCGGTCGGCGAGCGTGGACTTGCCGTGGTCGATGTGCGCGATGATGCAGAAATTGCGGATCAGAGCCGGGGCGGTACGGCTCGGCTCGGGCACATTGTTAGGGGTCGCGGGCACGCAGGGTCCTGTCTCTTGAGGCGCCTGTCGCCTCGGGTCGGATCGATACGTAGGCTCCATGGTCCCACGGGTGGGGAGCTGCGACCGGTTTGGGCCGGTCGTGCGGCTACTGGTAGCCTGGGTGGCTGTGTCTCGTGCCCTCTCTGCAGGAGGCACACCCCAAGGAAATCAAACGGCGAGTGAGACGTGCTGTCTCGCGCGCCTGAACCTGTAAAGGCTCATTCGTGGCGAACATCAAGTCCCAGATCAAGCGGATCAAGACCAACGAGAAGGCTCGACTGCGCAACAAGTCGGTCAAGTCCTCCCTGAAGACCGCGATCCGCAAGGCCCGCGAGGCTGCTGCCGCGGGTGACGTCGAGAAGGCCACCGAGTACACGCGCGCTGCGTCGCGCCAGCTCGACAAGGCCGTCTCGAAGGGCGTCATCCACAAGAACCAGGCCGCCAACAAGAAGTCGGCGCTTGCTTCGAAGGTCTCTTCCCTCAAGGGCTGAGTCGGCTGGGCCCCATCGGGCTCAACCCCTGACTTGACCGCCGGAAAGGACCCAGCGGGCCCTCTCTTCCGCTCCTGACCGGCACCCCCGGACCCACGCGCGGCCTGCGTTCGCCACGCGGGCGTGGATCCACCATCGTGATCCGAAGGCCCCGTTCCCCTCCTTCCCCAGGAGACGGACGGGGCCTTTGGCATGGGTCCCGCCAGGGGCAGCCGGCAAATCAGGGCGAAGCCCCGCCTCAGGGGCGCGGGGAACCGCGCGAGCAACCCCCACCCACCCGCACCCGACAACCCCACCCGGGGGTCGGGGGGGCGGAGCCCCCTGAGATGGGACGGGCAGGGACGGCGGGGGCGAGAGAACTCGGGCTCAGCCCAGCCGGGCGTTACCCCCGTCGAGACCGAGCCGCCCGAGCAATCGCCACGACCGCCTTCTCCAGCGCGTACTCGGGATCATCTCCCCCGCCCTTGACCCCGGCATCGGCATCGGCGACCGCCCGCAGGGCAACCGCGACCCCGTCCGGCGTCCACCCCCGCATCTGCTGCCGCACCCGATCGATCTTCCACGGCGGCATCCCCAGCTCACGGGCAAGATCGGCCGGCCGACCCCCGCGCGCGGAGGACAGCTTCCCGATCGCCCGCACCCCCTGAGCCAACGCACTGGTGATCAAGACGGGCGCGACCCCGGTCGACAAAGACCACCGCAACGCCTCCAACGCCTCCGCGGCCCGCCCCTCCACGGCCCGGTCGGCCACGGTGAAGCTCGACGCCTCGGCCCGCCCGGTGTAGTACCGCCCGACAATGGCCTCGTCGATCGTCCCCTCGACATCCGCGGTCAGCTGCGACACCGCGGACGCCAGCTCCCGCAGATCACTCCCGATCGAGTCGACCAGCGCCTGGCACGCCTCGGGCGTGGCCGATCTCCCGAGCGCCCGGAACTCGCTCCGCACGAACGCCAGCCGGTCCGCGGGCTTCGTCATCTTGGGGCACGCGACCTCCCGCGCCCCCACCTTGCGCGCGGCGTCGAGGAGCCCCTTGCCCTTGGCCCCACCGGCGTGCAGCAGCACGAGGGTGATCTCCTCGGCCGGCGCGTCCAGGTACGCCTTCACGTCCTTGACCGTGTCGGCCGACAGATCCTGCGCATTGCGCACGACCACGACCTTGCGCTCGGAGAAGAGCGAGGGACTCGTCAGCTCGGCCAGCGTGCCGGGCTGCAGCTGGTCCGGAGTGAGGTCCCGTACGTCCGTGTCGGCGTCGGCGGCCCTGGCGGCGGCCACCACCTCCTGCACGGCACGGTCGAGCAGGAGGTCCTCCTGGCCCACGGCAAGTGTGACGGGGGCGAGAGGGTCGTCTTGAGCGGTCTTCTTGGCCATCACCGAAAGCATCCCACGCGCCACTGACAACGCGCCCCGCACGGGAACCCGCACGCCCAGCCCCGGCGGAGCCCTACGGCTCCTCGCGCCAGCCGTCCCACTCCCCCGCGAACTCGTCCAGCTCCTTCGAATCGAGCCGCTCCCCGGGATCCGTCAGGACCAGTAGCCACTGCGCGTCCTCGGCATCGTCCTCACCGGCCAGCGCGTCCCTGACGAGCTGCGGCTCCTCGTCGAGCCCGAACCGGTCACCGATCACCTCCGCCGCCTCTTCCGCGGCATCGCGGTCGGGCAGCACCAGCACATGTCTCACATCGCTCACGAGAACATTTTCCGCCACGCCGGACACGACCGACGCCGGGGTCGGCGCTTCTGAACGCAGGGATCAGCCCTTCCGCACCTCCGGCACCCGGTCCAGCTCGATCCCGAAGCGCTCCCGGTAGAGCGCCAGCACCTCCTCGTCCGTTGCCAGTTCCGACACCTCCTTCGTCCCGTCCGGCGCCGTCGCCGTCAGGTTCCGACCGCTGAGCGTGATCCGCCCTCCGTCCTCCGTCACCCGCGAACAGACCAGCGACCGCGTGAAATGCGACTTCGGCGAAGTGCTGTGCCACCAGGCCCCGGCGACGAAGTCCCCCAGCACCCGCGGTCGCACCTCCAGGCGGTACTGCGGGTTGCCGTCCCGGATGACGTCCAGGTCCTCGGCCTCCCGCCGTCCGCCGACGCCCCGCACTCCCGCCGCGTCCGGCCCCGCCTCGAGCACCCTGAACGTGCCGCCCGGGTCCACCTGTTCGGTCCGCGCCCCGAAGGCCAGCGGATAGTGACTGTGCGCCCCGAACCCGACGTCCGCCAGCCAGTCGCCCCCGTCCACCGTCCGCACCCGCAGCGCGAGATGGTCGTACGGGATCCCGAGCCGCCCCTCCTCCCCGTACGCCCGCCCCGCGAGCAGCGTGACGTCGAAGCCCAGCGCCCCGAGCAACGCCCCGAACGCCCCGTTCAGTTCGTAGCAGAAGCCACCCCTGCGCCCGCCCACCACCTTGTCCAGCAGTCGCTTCTCCTCCAGCACGATCTCCTCACCCAGATGGATCGACAGGTTCTCGAACGGCACCGCCTTCAGATGACGCAGGTGCAGGTCACGCAGCACACCTGAAGTGGGCCACGCGGGGTGATGGGCGCCGATCCGGCGGAGGTAGGCATCGGCCTGTGCGGAATTCATGCCCTCAGTCTCTCGCCACGCTCAACCCTCCGCCCGCACCGGCTACGGCCAGCGCCCCGTCCTTGTCCGTCCGCAGCACCACGGCACCCCCGGCACGCAGCGCCGCGACCGTGCTGGGCGCGGGATGCCCGTACGGGTTGTCCCTGCCGCACGAGATCAGGGCCAGCCGCGGGGCCACCCTCCGTATGAGCTCCGGGTCCTGGTAGGCCGAGCCGTGGTGGGCGACCTTGAGCACGTCCACGGCCGTCAGCTCCCCGGCCGCCGGTGATCGCAGCAGCGCCTGCTGCGCCGGCGGTTCGAGGTCGCCGAGCAACAGCAGCCGCAGCCCCGCCGACCGTACGACGAGGGCGACGCTGGCGTCGTTCGGCCCGTCCGGGGTGGGCGCCGGGCTCGGTGGCGGCCACAGCACCTGCCAGTCGAGACCGTCGATGCGCCGCCGTTCACCCGCCACGGCCGACGTCACCGAGATGTGGCGAGCGGCCGCCTGTCTCCGAACGAACTCGGCCTGGTCGGGCGGCTCCGCGAAGCCCGTCGTCTCGATCGCCCCCACCGCACGCCCGCGCAGCACCCCCGGCAGCCCCGCCACATGGTCGGCGTGGAAATGCGTCAGCACGACGAGCGGGATCCGGGTGATGCCGAGCGTGGTCAGACAGTGGTCGACCAGCGCCGGATCGGGGCCCGCGTCCACCACCACCGCGGTGCCGTCGCCCGCCGCGAGCACCGTCGCGTCGCCCTGTCCCACGTCGCACATCGCGAACCGCCAGCCGGGCGGCGGCCATCCCGTGATCACCCTGGTGAGCGGCGCCGGCTGCACCACGACCAGCAGGAACACCACGACACAGGCACCGCTCAGCCAAGGGTGCTTCAGGAGCCGTCGCCCGGCGAGCACGACGACCGCCGTGACCAGGGCGAGCAGCAGCGCCCCCGGCCAACTCGCGGGCCAGTCCACTCCCCCGCCGGGCAGCGCGGCTCCGGTCCGTGCGATGTCGGCGATCCACCGGGCCGGCCAACTCGCGCACCATGCGAGCCCCTTGGCCACGGGCAGCACCACCGGCGCCGTCGCCAGCGTCGCGAACCCCAGCACCGTGGCCGGCGCGACGGCGAACTCCGCGAGCAGATTGCACGGCACCGCCACCAGGCTCACCCGGGCCGACAGAACCGCGACGACCGGCGCGCACAGGGCCTGTGCGGCGCCCGCGGCGGCCAGTGCCTCGGCCAGGCGCGGCGGCATCCGGCGTCTCTGGAGCGCCGCGCTCCACCGCGGGGCGAGCGTGAGCAGGGCGCCGGTCGCCAGCACGGAGAGCAGGAAGCCGTAACTCCGTGACAGCCACGGGTCGTACAGCACCAGCAGCAGTACGGCCGTGGCCAGGGCGGGGATCAGCGATCTGCGGCGGCCGGTCGCGAGGGCGAGCAGCGCGATCGATCCGCAGGCCGCGGCCCGCAGCACGCTCGGGTCCGGCCGACACACGATCACGAAGCCGAGCGTGACCGCGCCACCGAGCAGGGCGGTGGCCCGCAGCGGGATACCGAGCCGCGGTGCGAGGCCACGCCGCTCGGCGCGCGGGGCGAGACCCGGTGGTCCGACGAACAGGGCGAGCAAGATCGTGAAGTTGCCGCCGCTGACCGCCAGCAAATGTGTGAGATCCGTCGCCTTGAACGCCTCGTCCAGCTCCGGTGTGACCCGTGAGGTGTCCCCCACGACCAGCCCCGGCAGCAGCGCCCGCGCGTCCGCCTCCAGCCCGTCGGTCGCCTGCCGCAGGCCCTCGCGCAACCGGCCGGCGAACCGCTGCGGCCCGGACGGCTGCCCCACCACCTCCGGCGGCCCGCTCCCCCGCACGCGCAGCACGGCCGCGATCCGGTCCCCGCCCGACAGCGCGGGGGCGAGCCGCGCGGCCACCCGCAACCGTGTGGACGGCAGCAGTGACAGCCAGGGCGAGCGCCCGCCGGGCAGCCGGGGCGAGCCCCTCGGCGAACTCGCGTCGACGATCACCAGCACCGGCGTACGCGTCACCACCACGGTCCCGTCTCCGCCCGCCCGCGTCACTCGCCGGACCTCCGCGTCGAGCAGCACAGCCGTGGGAGCCGCGTGATCCCCCTTGATCCGAGGCCGGGTGAGCCGTGGATCGGAGGTGATCTCCACCTCGGCGGTCACATGGGCGTACTGCCGTGCCAGGGCCGGGATCGGGCCGCGGCGCGCATCCGCCCCGTGCAGCCCCGCGGAGGCGGCGGCCGCCGCGACACAGAGCAGCGAGGCAGCGACGGAGACCCGCGGCCACGCACGGGATGGTCTTGCGCCGTACCCCGTCACCCTGCGCGCCTTGGTCCGCCCCAACGCCAACAACGCGCCGGCCAGGACCAGGCAGCCCACCACCACGGCCGTGACCCGTCCGGGCGGTGCGCCCACCGTCACCGCCGCCGTCACCCAGACCGCGAGCGCGGGCGGGACGAGCCGCAGATCCGTCGGCCCTTCCTCGCGGGGGTGGGCCATACCGAGCCGCTTTCCCGAGGCGGCGTGCACGGCTCGGCGGCTTCGGGAGTGCCGGGTGCTCCGCGTGGCATCCGCCGGTGGTGAGGCCGCGTGGGGCGAAGGAGGTGAAGGAGGTGAAGGAGGTGAAGGGGGCACAGAGGGCGAGGAGGTCGCGGAAGCCGTCGAGGGCCCGGTGGGCCCGCTCACGGCCGTACGAGTTTCTGCAGATCGGAGAACCGGCGGTCGCCGATGCCATTGACCTCGCGGAGCTCGTCGACCGAACGGAATCCGCCGTGCCGGGTGCGATAGTCGATGATGTGTTGCGCGAGAACGGGGCCGACGCCCGGCAGGGTGTCGAGCTGGTCCACGGTGGCCGTGTTGAGGGAGACGGGAGCCGAAGGAGCCGCTCCTGAAACGGATCCGCCGATCCCCGTGGCACTGGAGCCGCCACCCATGACCGGTCCGGTCACGCCAACGGGGACGCCCACCAGAACCTGTTCGCCGTCCACCAGGAGGCGGGCCCGGTTGAGCCCCTCGGTGTTCGCACCCGGTCGCACCCCACCCGCGGCCCGTAGCGCGTCCTCGACCCGCGACCCGGCCGGCAGTCGTCGCAGCCCGGGACTGCGCACCTTGCCGCTGACGTCCACCACGATCGCGGTCACGGTCGAACCGGCCGAAGCGGTCGAACCGCCCGGGCTCGGCGGCGCCCCGGCCGCGCCTCCCGGCTCCGCCGGCTTCCGCTCCACCGCGCCGCTCTGCCCGCCGTACGGCGCCACTGCCCGCACCACCTCGGGGGCCCGCACCGACTGCGTCCGGCCACCCCAGAACTGCTGCACGGCGAAGACCACGGCGACAACGAGCAGCACTCCGAGTGCGGTCACACTCCTGCGCTCCAGACCGCACCTCGACTGCAGCCACAGCGGCATCCGCTCCCGCACGGCAAGCCCGGCCCGCTCTCGCCATGCCGCCGTTGCCCCGGGGACGGGAGCGCCATGCTCGGTATGGTCGCCCGCACTCGCACGCGCACCTGAGCTTCGGCTCGGTTCGTCATGGTCCAGGACCCCGGTGGGCGAAGAGCCGCCACTTCCCCGAACCACGGCGACGCCGACCCCCGCCGAGGTGCTCCCCCTTGGGCCTCCCACATCCCGGTCCACGCCCGGCGGCCCGTCCCCCAACTCCCCTCGGGTGCCGGGCCTTTCGGAGAAGAGTGCCTGTGCGCGCAGACGGAGCGCCTCGGCCGAGGCATCGCGGCGTCGGGCGCGGGCGCCTGTATCCGTACCCGTGCCTGTACCTGTACCTGTACCTGTACCTGCGTTTGTGCCTACACCTGCGCCTGCGCGGCTTGGCGAGCGAGGGCGGCGATGGCGGGTGCGGCCGTCGGAGACGGGGCCGCGGCCCGGGCCGCTGGTCGGTGTGGCGGTGCGTGAGCGTGATCGAAGTGCCATGCGTCGAGGATCGGGCAACTCGCGCCCCTCGCGATGATCTTGCTCAAATCCCGGGGAAAACTACCCAGTTGTGGATAACTCCGTCACCCACACGAGTCACACCAGGCCCAGCAGGCACGGTAGACGCAGAACACACAGCGCACGCAGCACACGCAGCAGTCCCACCAGACGCAGGCGCCCCCACCCCGCCCCCACCGGATTCCTGCAGCCTCATCGAGGCGAGACGACCGCTCCCAGCAGCCCGGGGCCCGTGTGCGCGCCGATCACCGCACCGACCTCGCTCACATGCAGATCGACCACGCCCGGCACCCGCGCCCGCAACCGGTCCGCGAGAGCGGACGCCCTCTCGGGGGCGGCGAGATGGTGGACGGCGATGTCGACCTGGGCACTGCCCGCGCGTTCGGCCACGATCTCCTCGAGCCGGGCGATCGCCTTGGAAGCCGTCCGTACCTTCTCCAGAGGCTCGATCCGCCCCCCGTCGAGCTGGAGCAGCGGTTTCACCGCGAGCGCGGAGCCCAACAGCGCCTGCGCGGCGCCGATCCGGCCGCCACGGCGCAGATAGTCGAGTGTGTCGACGTAGAAGTACGCGTAGGTGCCGGCGGCCCGCTTCTCCGCGGCCGTGACCGCCTCGTCGACGGTGCCCCCCGCCTCCGCGGACTCGGCCGCGGCCAGTGCGCAGAACCCGAGGGCCATCGCGATCATCCCGGTGTCCACCACCCGCACGGGGACCGGGGCCTCACGGGCCGCGATGACGGCGGCGTCGTAGGTGCCGGAGAGCTCGGCGGACAGGTGGAGCGAGACGATGTCGGTCGCGCCCGACTCGGCGACCCTGCGGTAGGCCGCGGCGAAGACCTCGGGGCTGGGCCGGGACGTGGTGACGGGGCGCCGCTTCTGGAGTGCCTGTGCCAGGGAGCGGGCCGAGATCTCGGTGCCCTCTTCGAGCGCCTGATCACCGAGAACCACGGTCAGGGGCACCGCGGTGATGCCGTGGCGCTCCATCGTCCGGGGCGGCAAGTAGGCCGTGGAATCGGTGACGATCGCGACATGGCGGGACATGAGCTGGAGGTTACCTGCCGGGGAGCGCGGACGGCAGCCCGGCCCCTTTCACCTGCGGTCTAGGTCAGGTCAAGTCGTGCTCTCGGGACGGGGTTTCTTCTGCCAAGGGTAAGTGGGCCGCTGTACCGGCGGGGTGATCGCGGAGGGCGGCGGCTCGTCGGCCGAGCGGGAGCGCGGAGGCTCCGGCCAGGTCTGGCCGCTGGAAGTGGCCGTGTCCGGTGCCGGCGCCTCGGGCCAGGAGGCAGTGGGTCCCGGCTCGGTCGTCCAGTGCCGCAGGGCGCCCGCCTCCACGTCGATCTGCTCACTCAGCGAATCCAGGTCGTCGGCGGCGAACCGGCGGGCCCGGTCGCGCGCGGCCCAGCGCAGCGAGTCCGCGGACTGCGTGATCCGTTCGGTGCGCTCGCGCAGCTCGGGCAGCCGCGTGGAGAGCGTCCTCTTGTCCGGTTCGCTCTCCAGGCGCCTCAGCTCGTCGTCCAGCTCACGCCCGTGCACACTGAGCCGCTCGAACAGCCCCAGGGACTCCTTCAGGGACTCGTCCTCGACCACGCCCGAGTGCAGCGCGTCCTGCGTGGCCCGCATCGAGGTGCGCAGCGCCAGCCTCAGCTGGGCGATCTCCCCCGCCGGGCCCGGCTGAGTGAAGGTCTTGGCACGCAGGGTGGTGTCCTCGACCGTGCGGCGGGCCTGGGAGATCGTGCGGTCCACACCGCGCTTGGCGGCGCCGATCACCTTCACGGTGGCGTATGCGCCCAGCACCACGAACAGCAGGAAGAGCAGGGCGATCACTGTGATCACGGCTTCCACCACGCTCCTCCTCCTCGGACGGTCGCGGCAGCCGCCGCGTCGCTCTTCAACGGTAAACGCAACGGGCAGATCCGGAGTTCCAGAAGAACCCCGAACCTGCCCGTAGGGGACTACCCCTAGCCAAGCCACCCATCCGTGCCGGACCGGGGCAATCGCCTACGCCGTGACGATGTTCACCAGCTTCGGCGCCCGGACGATCACCTTGCGGATGCCCGCGCCGTCCAGCGCGGCGACGACCTTCTCGTCGGCCAGCGCGATCTTCTCCAGGTCCGCGTCGGAGATCGACGGGGAGACCTCCAGGCGGGCCTTGACCTTGCCCTTGATCTGCACGACGCAGGTCACGGCCTCGTCCACGACGTACGCCGGGTCGGCGACCGGGAAGTCCTGGTGGACGACCGAGTCGGTGTGGCCCAGCTTGCGCCACAGCTCCTCGGCGATGTGCGGGGCCAGCGGTGCGACCAGCAGCACCAGGGACTCGGCGACCGTGCGCGCCACGGGGCCGCCGACCTTGGTCAGGTGGTTGTTCAGCTCGGTGACCTTGGCGATGGCGGTGTTGAAGCGCAGGCCCTCCAGGTCCTGGCGCACGCCGTCGATCGCCTTGTGCAGCGCCCGCAGGGTGTCCTCGTCGGCCGGGGTGTCGACGACCGTGACCTCGCCCGTGGTCTCGTCGACGACGTTGCGCCACAGCCGCTGCAGCAGCCGGTACTGGCCCACCACCGCGCGCGTGTCCCACGGCCGCGACACGTCCAGGGGACCCATCGCCATCTCGTACAGGCGCAGGGTGTCCGCGCCGTACTCGGCGCAGATCTCGTCCGGAGTGACCGCGTTCTTCAGGGACTTGCCCATCTTGCCCAGCAGTCGGGAGACCTTCTCGCCCTGGTAGTAGTACGCGCCGTCGCGCTCCTCCACCTCGGCGGCCGGCACCGCGATGCCACGGCTGTCGCGGTACACGAAGGCCTGGATCATGCCCTGGTTGAACAGCTTGTGGAACGGCTCGACCGAGGAGACATACCCCAGGTCGTACAGCACCTTCGACCAGAAACGCGCGTACAGCAGGTGCAGCACGGCGTGCTCGGCGCCGCCGACGTACAGGTCGACGCCACCGTGCGGCTGGCCCTCGCGCGGACCCATCCAGTACTGCTCGATGGCCGGGTCGACCAGCTTCTGGTCGTTGTGCGGGTCCAGGTAGCGCAGCTCGTACCAGCAGGAACCGGCCCAGTTGGGCATGGTGTTGGTCTCGCGGCGGTACTTCTGCGGGCCGCGGCCGTCACCCAGGTCCAGGGTGACGTTGACCCAGTCCTCGTTGCGGGACAGCGGCGTCTCGGGAGAGGTGTTCGCGTCGTCCGGGTCGAAGGTGCGCGGCGAGTAGTCCTCGACCTCCGGCAGCTCCAGGGGCAGCATCGACTCGGGCAGCGCGTGCGCGACGCCGTCCTCGTCGTAGACGATCGGGAAGGGCTCGCCCCAGTAGCGCTGGCGGCTGAACAGCCAGTCGCGCAGACGGAAGTTGACGGTGCCCTCACCGATGCCCTTGCGTGCCAGCCACTCGGTGATGCGCTCCTTCGCCTCGGCCACCGCCAGGCCGTCCAGCGAGATGTCGTCGTTGGAGGAGTTGATGATCTTCGCGTCGTACGACCCGAAGGCGTTCTCCCACGTCGACGTGTCGGTGCCGCGGCCGTCGACCGGCTCGACGATGCAGCGGATCGGCAGCTCGAAGGCGCGCGCGAACTCGAAGTCGCGCTGGTCACCGGCGGGGACGGCCATGATCGCGCCGGTGCCGTAGCCCATCAGGACGTAGTCGGCGATGAAGACCGGGACCTGCTCGCCGTTGACCGGGTTGGTCGCGTAGGCGCCGGTGAAGACACCGGTCTTGTCCTTGGCCTCGGCCTGCCGTTCGACGTCGGACTTCGAGGCGGCCTGCGCTCGGTAGGCGGCGACGGCCTCGGCGGGCGTGGCGTGACCGCCGGTCCACACCTCGTGGCTGCCCTCGGGCCAGGCTTCGGGCACGAACTTGTCGACCAGCGGGTGCTCGGGCGCCAGCACCATGTAGGTGGCGCCGAACAGGGTGTCCGGGCGCGTGGTGAAGACCGTGATGGCTTCGCCGTCGATCGGGAAGTCGACGCGGGCACCCTCGGAGCGGCCGATCCAGTTGCGCTGCTGCAGCTTGATCGCCTCGGGCCAGTCCAGCGCCTCCAGGTCGTCCAGCAGCCGGTCGGCGTACGCCGTGATGCGCATGTTCCACTGGCGCAGCTTGGCCTTGAAGACGGGGAAGTTCCCGCGCTCGGAGCGGCCGTCGGCGGTGACCTCCTCGTTGGCCAGCACCGTGCCCAGACCCGGGGACCAGTTGACGGGCGCGTCGGAGGCGTACGCCAGCCGGTACTCGCTCAGGATGTCGGCGCGCTCGGTGGCGGTCAGCTCGTTCCACGCGCGCGTGGCGCCGTCAATGCTCGGTACGGCGCGCTCGCCGCTCTCGAACTGGGCGATCAGCACGGAGATCGGACGGGCCTTGTCCGCCTCGTCGTCGTACCAGGAGTTGAAGATCTGCAGGAAGATCCACTGGGTCCACTTGTAGTACTCCGGGTCGATCGTGGCGAACGACCGGCGCTTGTCGTGGCCCAGGCCCAGCGCGCGCAGCTGGGCCTTCATGTTCTCGATGTTGGCCTCGGTGGACACGCGCGGGTGGGTGCCCGTCTGCACGGCGTACTGCTCGGCGGGCAGTCCGAAGGCGTCGAAGCCCAGGGTGTGCAGGACGTTGTGGCCCGTCATGCGCTGGAACCGGGCGAATACATCGGTGGCGATGTAGCCCAGGGGGTGGCCGACGTGCAGACCCGCTCCCGAGGGGTACGGGAACATGTCCATGATGAACTTCTTGGGCTTGGCGGCCAGCTCGGGGTCGCCCGCCAGGTCACCGCTGGGGTTCGGCGCCTCGTACGTGCCCTCGGCGTCCCAGAAGTCCTGCCAGCGTGCCTCGATCTCAGCGGCCATCGCGGCCGTGTAGCGGTGCGGCGCTGCCACCTCGGAGGCGGCAGCGGGGTTCGTCTCGCTCATGATCCTCAAAGCTCCATCGATCGTCTCTGCCAGCGGCTTAGAAATGAAAAATCCCCTCGCACAGGAGGGGACGCCGCGCCGATGCCGACCACGGGTCGTCAGTGGTCGGGACTGATCAGCGCGGCTCGCTAAGCAGAAGGCGTACGGCACGCATGGCGTCAGGGTACCGCAGCCCCCGCGCGCGCCGCGACGAGCTTGGGACGGGGTCGGACACGCCGTGCCGCTCGTCACAATCACGCCAAAAAAACTGAACAATATTCAAATATTACTTCGCGTAAGGGGACGCTACGGGACAACACAAGGACCTGGTCGCACTTTGATAACAACGCAATAACTCAAACCTCGTACCCATCGGTATGGCTCGACTTAGAGTTCGGCTTCGGGACCGCTTCCCCGAACCGTTGGGAGTAACCCCCTATGAACCCTCGTCGCAGTGGCAGCACGCTTCCCCGACCGGGCCGCTCGGCCTACGGGGTGGCGACGGCTGCCGTCCTGCTGCTCATACCCGTGGTCGTGCTGACCGGAGGCAACCGAGTCCAGGACTTCCTCAACTTCGGTGCGGGCGTCCTGTCGCTCGTCTCCCTGACGTGTTCCGTCATCTGGGGCCTCATCGCCCAGGACCGGCTCATCCTCAACACGCGTCAGCGGATCGTGGCACAGGGCATCCACCGGGTGACGGCCGTCGGCTCGATCGCGTTCCTCCTGGTGCACATCACCATCAAACTGGCGCTGGACCACACCGTCCTGATCGCCGCGCTGATCCCCTTCAGCCTGGGCGTCAAGGGAAGCGCCGGACTCATCGGCCTCGGCTCCCTGGCCGGGCTGCTCATGATCTTCGTAGGCATCACCGGCGCACTGCGCAACCAGTTCGCGGCCCCGGCACCGGTCGCGGCACGCTGGCGCGCGATGCACATGCTGGCGTACCCGGCCCTGTGCGCGGCGCTGATCCACGGTCTCTTCGCGGGACGGGCGGCAAAGCCGTTCTTCATGGTGTCGTACGAGCTGTGCCTGGTCGCGGTCGGCGGGGCCCTCGCCCTGCGTGCGGCTCCGCACCCCTTCAAGCGCAAGGTCGCCGACCGGATCCTGGCGATCCTCGGCGAGGGCGGCGGCGCCGGTGGCCGCATGGCCCGCGAGGACCTGACGGCATCCCGTGCCGCTCTGTCGGAGAACTCCCTGCCGGGCTTCGCCCCGCGCCCCGCGCAGCAGTCCTCGGGCGCCCCCTTCGTACCCCCGCAGCGCATGCCGTCCCCCGAGCAGTCGCTGTACCAGACCCCGGCCGACCCCGCCGCCGCGGACGCCACGTCCGGTTTCGCGGCCGCCTACCGGGCCGTCTCGGGCACGCCCGGCGCGAACCCCGCGGGCGCGGCCCCGACCGAGCGCATCCAGATGCCCATGAACATGCAGCCGACGGAGACGTTCCCCCGCGCCGACGCCGGTGGCAGCACGTCGGGCAGTTGGCCCATCCCCTCGCCGCCGCCGGTCGGCGAGGCGCCGCGCTCCGCGTACGACCCGCTCGCCGACACGGGATACAACATCCCCGTCTATGACAATTCGGCCACCGGTGGGTACGGCACGAGTGATGTGTACAACAACGGTGAGACGAACCCCGCCTTCGGTACGTACAACACCAACGACACGTACGACAGCGGTCCCACGACTGACGTACTGCCGGGCGCCTTCGACGCTCCTGGCTCCGGTGAACCATGGAACGCCCCTTCCGGAGGCTTTAAGTGAACGAGGCCCTGCCCGACGTCCCGGAGGTCCGCGTCGTCGGGCTTCCGCAGCTCACGTCGGGCTTCGACCTGGTTGAACGGCTCGATCTGCCCATGCACCTCAAGGTGCACGGGCCGCTCGAGCCGATGGGCGGTGAACAGCTCGCGGGCCTCGCCGAGGCGATCGGCCTGAAGGGCCGCGGCGGTGCGGGCTTCCCCTTCGCCAAGAAACTGCGCTCGGTCGCCGAGTCGGCCATCAGCAAGGGCATCCGACCCGTCGTGGTCGTCAACGGAAGTGAGGACGAACCCGCCTGCCGCAAGGACACGGTGCTCATCAACCGTGCCCCGCACCTCATCCTGGACGGCGCCCTGCTGGCCGCGGAGGCCATGGGTGCCCGCACCCTGGTCATCGGGGTGACCCGCGAGTCGACCCAGCGGTCCATGGAGGCCGCGCTGGCCGAGCGCGGCCTCAGCGACCGGCGCGGATCGCCGCTCCGCGCGCGCGTGCAGCGCAATCCGGTGCGGATGGTGACCGGAGCGGCCGCTTCGCTCATCCGCTCCATCGACGGCGGCCCGGCCATCCCGCCGGGTCGCAAGATCAGCGCGTCGCAGAGCGGCGTCGGTGGCGCGCCCACCCTGCTGTCGAACGCCGAGACGTACGCGCAGCTGGCCATCGCCGCCCGTATCGGCCCCGACCGCTACCGCAACACCGGTCTGTACGACGAGCCCGGCACCGTCATGCTCACCATCTCCGGGGCGGTCGCCCGCCCCATGGTGATCGAGGTCCCCACCGGCGTGCCGCTGCGTTACGTGCTCCAGCTGGCCGGCGCCCCGCCGATGCCGCAGGGCGTGCTGACCGGCGGCTACCACGGCAAGTGGCTGGACGCGGCGACGGTCAACGAGGCGATCGTCTCGCGCAACTCCCTGGACGCGGTGGGCGGCGCGCTCGGCGCCGGCGCGATCCTCCCGATCACCCAGGAGACGTGCCCGCTGGGCGAGTCTCTCCGGGTGGCCCAGTGGCTGGCGGAGGAGAGCGCGGGACAGTGCGGTCCCTGCTACCTCGGCCTGCCCGCCGCGGCACGCGGCCTGGAGGACATCCTCAACGGCGGCGGACCGGCCGCCCTGGAGGCCGTGAAGCAGGTCGCCAAGGCCGTGAAAAGACGCGGCGCCTGCTCGCATCCCGACGGCTCGGCGATGTTCATCGAGTCGACGATCAAGGCGTTCACGGACGACCTGGCCGCCCATGTCCTCGGCAATGGCTGCGGAAGGCCCGTGGAGGGCGTTCTGCCGCTCTTCGAGGGCGGTCAGCTGCCCACCGGCATCCCCGGCGGCCAGGCGGTCGAGGAGGCCGGCCCCAGCCGCCAGAAGATCTACGTCGACTGGACACTGTGCCGCGGTCACGGCCTGTGCGCGGACATCCTTCCCGAGGTCTTCGAACTGGGCGCCGACGGCTTCCCCACCGTCGCGCAGGCCCAGGTGCCCCGGTACGCGGAGGCGAAGGCGCTGCGGGCCGTACGCCGCTGCCCGGCGCTCGCCCTGCGCATCGAGGAGGACAGCCGCTCCTCCGCCCCGGCCCGCAACAACCTTCCGGTCCTCTCCCAGCGCCGTGGTCGTCGGGCGCTCGGCAGCGGCCGCTGAACACGACGAAGGCGGGTCACCCCGACCGGGTGACCCGCCTTCAATATGTGTGGAGCTAAGGAGAATTGAACTCCTGACCTCCTGCATGCCATGCAGGCGCTCTACCAACTGAGCTATAGCCCCTTGTGGTCATGCGGCGAAGCCGCATATCGACCGTGTCGCCCGGTTTCCCCGGCGGCGACGCCAACATTACACGGTCCTCCCCATGGACCACCAAATCGATTCCGCGCCGTGCGGACAATGCGGACATGAGGGATAGTGTCGGCCTTCGTGACCGTGATCGCGCTCCCCCGTGTCCGCCGCCGTGCGCCTGTCGCCCTGGGGGCGTGCCTGTTGTCCTTCGCCGCCTTCTGGTGGGCACAGCGGGCCGCGCACGTGTCGATGATCGACCTGATGGTGTACCGGGCGGAGGGCGAGACCGTCCGCGCGGGCGGCGACCTCTACGCGCTGCGTACGACCGAGGCCCATCTGCCGACCACCTACCCGCCGTTCGCGGCGTTGCTGTTCACGCCGCTGACGCTGCTGGACACGTCGACCATGCGGACTCTGGCGACGGCCGGAAATCTGGCCCTTCTTGTGGTGTTCGTGGCCCTGTCGCTACGGCTCGTCGACCACGCGCGCGTGGAGGGCGTCTGGTGGGCGTCCGCGGCGGCCGTGTGGTGCGAGCCGGTGTGGACGACCGTGCGGTACGGGCAGATCAATCTGCTGCTCGGCGTGTTGGTGCTGTGGGACCTGACGCGGCGGCCCGGGCACCGGTGGGCCGGAGTGGGTATCGGGCTCGCGGCGGCGATCAAGCTGACACCGGCGCTCTTCGCGGTGTTCCTGCTGGTCACCGGCGTCGTGGCGTACGCACGGCGGGGCCCCGGAGACCCCTGGTTGCGGCATGTGCGCGGGTCGGCCGTCGCGTTCGCCGGGGCAACCCTGCTGGCAGCCTGCGCCCTGCCCTACGACTCATGGCGCTTCTGGAGCCGCATGGTCTTCGAAACGGGTCGGGTCGGGCTCGTGGAGGACACCGCGAACCAGTCGCTGCGCGGGGTACTGGCCCGACTGCTGCACACCACTCAGCCGGGCCTCTGGTGGGTCGCCACGGCGGCCGTGGCGGGCTCCCTGGGCCTCGGGGTCGCCGTGGCGGCGGAGCTGCGCGGGCGGCGCGCCTGGGCGGTGGCCGCCTGCGCGGTCACGGCGCTGCTGATCAGTCCGGTGTCGTGGTCGCACCACTGGGTGTGGTGCGTGCCGATGGTGCTGATCCTGGGCACGCGCGGCCGGGCGGCCGCCGTCGGCGCAGCACAGGTGACCGCCGCCCGTACGGCACTGGTGACCGCCGCCGGTACGTCGCTGGTCTTCTGCTCGTACGCGCTGTGGTGGGTGCCACATGGTCCGGGACGGCTCGAACTGCGTCAGACGGGCGCCCAGTTGACGTTGTCGGCCCTCTACGAAGGAGCCGGTCTCGTCTTCCTGACCCTGATCGGGGTCAGGCTGTGGCGAACGTATAGAACCGTTTGAGCGTGCAGTGCTCGTCGAGGAGCCGGCCGTAGATCGGCTCGCCCTCCAGCTCGCGGTAGGTCTCGATCGGGTCGCCTTTTATGATCAGCGCCCGCGCGCACTCCTCGCACCAGTACTGGTAGTCGTGGTTGACCGGCTCCATGTCGCGGACGATCGGCGTACCACTGCCGCACCAATCGCACTTCCGCCTGTGTGCACCCATCGATCAGCTCCAGCTGTGGCCGCAGGCCGTGCACACGTAGGAGATCCCGCCGTTGTCGCCGAGGACCTGGGCGACGTGGACCGATCCGCAGGAAGGACAGTCGAGGAGGGTGGCTCTTCTACGTGTCTGTGCCACATCGAGGAGATCGTCGACCTCCTCGAGGATGCTCGCAGGCATCGCTTCTCCCTCCCGTCGGGCCGCGCCCCCTTCCGGCCGTTTGATTCTGCCACGGCCGGAGCAATACGGTCAGCGACGCCTTCGTACCAGTCCGGACACAGCACCCGACGTGGCCGTCGCGGCCAGCGCATACGTGCACATGAGGAGCGCGTCCGCAGAGGTATACGCCCCCGGAGCCCCAAGTGACTCAAGTCGGTTCAAGAAGAGTGTGCCGAAGGCCGCGACACCGATCAGCTGACCGAGCTGCGCGACCGTCGCGAGCAGTCCACTGGCGTCCGCCGCGTCCTCGGGCCGCACCGTGGCCAGAGCCCTGGTCAGCGTGGGGCTGAAGCCCAGCGCGAGACCTGTCCCCATGCCCGCGAACGCCACGTACAGCCAGAATCCGCCGTCGCCCCCGCCCTTCAGCACGGCTCCGACACAGGCCACGGAAACGGCGGCGATGGCGAAGCCGACCGGGATCAGGACACCTTGCAGAGCGGCCGGCCAGTCGCGCCAGGTCAGACCGACCAGGCCGAAGACCACCGCGGTCGGCGCGAAGGTGAGTCCGGCGCGCAGCGCGCTGTACCCGAGGCCGCCCTGAACATGCAGGGTCAGAGCGAACAGGAAACCCGCGTTGACCGCCATCACCGCGAGCAGGCGGAAGACCGCGAGGCCCATGCCGGGGTGGCGCAGCACCCGGGGTGAAATCAGCGGCGCTCCACCCCGCCGGGCGAGCCGGGACTCGTACAGACAGAAAAGGGTGAAGAAGACCACGGCCGCGCCGAGCGACAGCCAGGACCACAGCGGCCAGCCCTCTTCCTGTCCGAGCACGAGCGGCACGGTGAGCAGCGTCACGGCGGCGCCGAGCAGGACGAGGCCCGGCAGGTCGAGGCCGCGTGAGCGCTCCACGGCTCCCGGGGCGTCCCGGGGCAGGACGCGGTGGCCGACGGCCAGGAGTACGAGGCCCACGGGCACGTTGACCAGGAACACCGGCCGCCAGCCGGTGCCGAACAGGTCGGCGCTGACCAGGACGCCGCCCAGCACCTGTCCGGCCGCGGCTCCCGTCGCGACGACGGCGGAGTAGGCGCCGAGGGCACGGGCCCGGGCCTCGCCGGTGAAGTGGCGCTGGATCAGGCTGAGCACCTGCGGGATCATCACGGCCGCACCGGCTCCCTGCACCAGCCGGAAGGCGATCAACTCCCCCGTTCCCCGGGCGAGTCCGCACGCCAGCGAGGCCGCGGTGAACAGCGCGAGCCCGGCGAGGTGGACGCGGCGGTGGCCGAGCAGGTCGCCGAGGCGCGCGCCGGTGATCAGCAGTACGGCGTACGCGATGGAGTATCCGGCGACCACCAACTGCATTCCGGCGCCGGACGCGTGGAGTTCGGAACCGATCGTGGGCACGGCGACGTTCACGATGAAAACGTCCAGCAGTGCCATGAACTGGGCTGTGAGCACGACCGCGAGCAGCCGTCCGGGGCGATTGTCAGTGCCGGGGGCTTTACTGGCCGCAGGACTTGAATCCGCTGCGGGACCTGGGCCCGCGGGGGTTGTCGTCGTCATGGCTCCGAGCCTGGCGGCGGCCGGATACGGGTGCCGAGAGCCCGCCGATGCTGGTACTGACAGCACCTGGCAGCGGGCGGGTTCGGCGCGGACGATGGAAGACGGGGGAAGTGAAGCCGATGAACACGACACAACGTCGCAGGCCGGAGCTGGCCGGCTTTCTGCGCGGTCGGCGGGCGCGGGTGACACCCGCCGACGTCGGGATGCCCCCGGGCTTACGGCGCCGCACGCCGGGTCTGCGCCGCGAAGAGGTCGCACAGCTCTCCGGGGTCGGTGTGACCTGGTACACCTGGCTGGAGCAGGGCCGCCCCATCAACGCCTCTCCTCAGGTGCTGGACGCGGTGGCGCGCACCCTGCGCCTGGACCAGACCGAGCGGGAGCATCTGTACCACTTGGCCGAAGTGCCCTACGAGTCCGAGCCGGAGCTCCCCGCGCAGACCGTGAGCGCGGAGATCCAGGGCATCATCGACGCCCTCGATCCGCGCCCGGCGGCGGTCTACAACTCGCGGTACGACATCCTGGCCGCCAACCCCCCTTACCGCGACCTGTTCTTCGTGCCGCAGACGCTCGACATCGGCGTTCCCAACGTGCTGTGGACCCTGTTCACCGTGCCCGAGCCCGGCTGCCCCGTGGTGTTCCGGGACAGCGAACTGCCGTTGATGGTGGCGACGCTGCGCTCCGCGTACGGCAGACACGTCGGCGAGCCCGCCTGGGAGGACTACATACGCGGGTTGTCGGCCGCCAGCCCGCGCTTCGCCGAGTTGTGGGCGGGCGGGGACGTCCTCCCGCCGGGACCGCGTGTGAAGACGTTCCGCCATGAGGCGGTGGGCGAACTGCGGATGACCTCGGTGTCGCTGTCCATCGACGGGATGCCGGAGTGCCGGATCGTCGCCTACACCCCGGACGACCAGAAGGCGCGCAAGGGGCTGGCGGTTCTGCGCGAGCGGCGGGAGCGGTTGTGGCCACCGTCACTCCCGGCCGCCACGGCGTCCCTGGGGTCGAAGTCGCCCATGTCACCGACAACCTGGGGGACATGAAGAAATCCCGCCCCTCGAAGGGAACGGGATTCTCATCACTGATCTGTGCTGATCTTTGACAACTCAAGAGAGCTGATCTGTGGAGCTAAGGAGAATTGAACTCCTGACCTCCTGCATGCCATGCAGGCGCTCTACCAACTGAGCTATAGCCCCTTGCGTTCTTCCCGCCCGGCGGGGCGAACAAGAAGAACTTTAGCCTGCGACCTGCCAGAAAGTGAAATCCGGTCCCGCCCGGCCCCCGGGACCGGACAGGGGCCGCTCAGTCGTCGTCGCCGAGCACCGGCTCCGGCAGTGTGCCGGCATTGTGCTCGAGCAGCCGCCAGCCCCGCGCGCCCTCTCCGAGGACGGACCAGCAGCAGTTGGAGAGGCCGCCCAGGCTCTCCCAGTGCCGGGACTCCAGGCCGAGCAGGCGCCCGATGGTGGTGCGGATGGTGCCGCCGTGGCTGACGACCACGAGGGTGCCGTCCTCGGGGAGCTTGTCGGCGTGGCGCAGCACCACGGGGGCGGCACGGTCGGCGACCTCGGTCTCCAGTTCGCCGCCACCGCGGCGCACCGGCTCACCACGCTTCCAGGCGGCGTACTCGTTGCCGTACTGGGCGATGATCTCCTCGTGCGTCAGCCCCTGCCAGACGCCCGCGTAGGTCTCGCGCAGGCCTTCGTCGTGGATGACGTCGATGCCGGTGAGCGTGGACAGTTCGGCGGCCGTGTTCGCGGCGCGCTGGAGGTCCGAGGCGACGATCACGTCAGGCTTCAGCGAGGCGAGCAGCCGGGCGGCGCGGCGGGCCTGGCCGATGCCCGTCTCGGTGAGCTCGACGTCCGTGGTGCCCTGGAAGCGGCGATCCACGTTCCAGGAGGTCTGGCCGTGCCGCCACAGGATGACGCGGCGACCGCGGCCCGGCTTCTCCCCGGCCTCGACGCCCGCGACGGTCGGCTGCCGCCCCGCCTGGGCGTCACCCGTGGCGGATGTCGCGGCCGCCTCGGCGCCCGCCGCGGTCACCGCAGCTCCCCGAATTCGACGGAGTCCTCCTCGGCCTGCAGCTTGGCGTGCTCGGCGGCCTTGCCGCGGGTGGCCTTGGCGTCGGCGGGCAGGTCAAGCTCCGGGCAGTCCTTCCACAGCCGCTCCAGAGCGTAGAAGACACGCTCCTCGCTGTGCTGCACGTGCACCACGATGTCGACGTAGTCGAGCAGTACCCAGCGGGCCTCGCGGTCGCCCTCGCGGCGCACCGGCTTGACGCCGAGCTCCTTGTTCAGCCGCTCCTCGATCTCGTCGACGATCGACTTGACCTGGCGGTCGTTGGGGGCGGACGCCAGCAGGAAGGCGTCGGTGATCGAGAGAACGTCGCTGACGTCGTAAGCGATGATGTCGTGCGCGAGCTTGTCTGCGGCCGCCTGCGCGGCGGTGGTGATGAGCTCGATGGAGCGGTCCGTGGCGGTCACTACGCGGCTTTCCGTCGGCGGTCAGTAATGACTCAAGGGTCTCACGGACCGCCGACGGCACCCCACGCGTTTACGTGGCCACGTCCCGGGGGCCCCGAGACGTGGCGCCGACCACTCCGGAGGGTCACCCGTGACCACTCCTCGTGATCACCCAGTGGAGTGGTCACCGCGATCACCCGGTGGAGGTGGTCACCTTGTAGTCCTGGCCGAGGACCACCGAGACGTCCGCGTTGGACGAGCCACTGCCCTTCTTCACGGTGCTGGTGGGCAGACCGAGGGTCTTCGCGACCTCGATGGCGTCGTTCTTCCTGGCGGCATCGGTGTACGTGATCTGGGACACGCTCTGGGCGGTGGCGGCGGTGCCGGAGTCCAGGAAGGTGTAGCCGCCGTTGACCAGGACGACGCGGGCCTTCTCGGTGGCGTCCTTGTTCCCGGTGGCGTTCTTGATGCCGACACGGACGGCGGCGCCGGCGTCGGGACTCTTGGCGGTGCCGCCGAGGACGTCCTTGACCACGCTGTTGGTGGCGCTCTCGCTCAGGGTGCCGTCCGGCTGCACGGGCAGCAGCGCCGTCTTGTAGTCGCCGCCCTTGGCGAGGTCGGCGAGCTTGGCGAGGAAGGCGCCGAGGTCCTGGTCGGTCAGGGAGGGGTCGAGGATCTGCGCCAGGGTCTGCACGGTGGTGGTCGCGGCCTGCTTGTCCGAGGACAGCTTGCGCAGCACACCCTGCATGACCTGTCCGAACCGCTCCAACTGAGCGTTCTGGGCTTCGCCGGAGGCCCGGTAGGTGGCGTAGGCGACGGCCATCTTGCCGCTGAGGGTCTGGTTCTCGCCCTTCTTCACGAGGGGCGCCTCGCCCTTCTTCTTCGCATCGGGGTCCGGCACATCGGCGTTGGTGGTCAGGTCGATGTTGCCGACGAGGTCGACGAGGTTGTTGAGGTAGGGGGTGTCGAGGCGCCAGGTGCCCTGGATGTTGGTCCCGAGCACCGTGTCGATCGCGTCCCGGGTCCCGGAGGAGCCGTCGTCGCCGACGGACTTGGCGAGCGTGGTCGTCGAGCCGCTGTCGTCCGTCAGGGCAAGGGAGTTGGGCAGCAGGACGGTGGTGCCCTGCTTGGTGGTGGTGTTGTCGACGAGCAGGGCCGTGGAGGTGCCGCCGCCCTTCGTGTTGTGCAGGTGGACGACGATCACGTCACGGTTCTGGGCACCCGTGGCCGTCGTCGCGGCGGGCTTGCCGCCGGAGGAGGTGCCGGGCAGCTTCCCCGCGTACCAGAGGTAGCCGACGCCGCCGACCACGACCAGGGCGAGCACCACGACCAGGGCGACGACCCTGCTGCGGGCGCGGCGCTTGGCCTCCTCGCGGCGCTCGGTACGGTTCTCGGTGAAGTTGAGCCAGTCGATGACGTCTTCGGGCTCGGCTTCCTGCTCCTCGACGAAGGCGAACTGCTCGGTGCGGTAGTCCCGGTCGGCCCGGGGCTCGTTCTCCTCCGCGGGGCGCGCCTGCTGCGGAATGTACGCGGTCTGCTCGGCGACCCGGGGCTGCTGCCCGGTGCTCGTGCCCGCGGCGCCGGTCCCGCTCCGGGACTGACCCGCCTGCCCGGCCCGCTCCGCCTGCCCGCCTCGCCCCGTCTGCCCGGCCTGACCAGCCTGCCCCGTGTGCGCCGTCTGCCCGTAGGGGTCGTACGACGGCGTCGTCCCGGTGGCACCGGACGCGCCGGCTCCGTACGGGTCGTAGGGGTCGTAGGCGGGGACCGCGGTCTGCTGACCGGTGTCGTACGAGGACACGGGCTGCTGCTGACCGGTGTCATAGCCCCCCGCGCCGGTCGCGTACGGGTCGTAGCCGTAGCCCTGGTGCTGTTGGGGCTGCTGCGGCTGCCGCTGCGCGTACGGGTCGTAGCCCTGTTGGGACCCTTGGGGCGGCACCTGTCGGTACACAGGCTGCCCGAACTCGTCGTAGCCGACGAGCTCGTACTGGTCGCCGCCCGCGTATCCGTCGTATCGGTCGTTCACCGGTGCCCCTCTCGGCTCACTCGCCTCACTCGCCGCGGTACAGCTCACGCTTGTCGATGTAGCGCACCACACCGTCCGGTACCAGGTACCAGACGGGGTCGCCCTTGGCGACTCTCGCACGGCAGTCTGTGGAGGAGATGGCCAGCGCGGGAACCTCGACCAGCGAGACGCCGCCCTCCGGCAGGCCCGGATCGGTCAGGGTGTGACCGGGCCGGGTGACTCCGATGAAGTGCGCGAGGGAGAACAGCTCCTCCGCGTACCGCCAGGTGAGGATCTGACCGAGCGCGTCGGCACCGGTGATGAAGAACAGATCGGTGTCGGGGTTGAGGGCACGCAGATCCCGCAGGGTGTCCGTGGTGTAGGTCGGGCCGCCGCGGTCGATGTCGATGCGGCTCACCGAGAACTGCGGGTTCTCGGCGGTGGCGATGACCGTCATCAGATAGCGGTCCTCGGCCGGTGAGACCTTCCGGTCCGACTTCTGCCACGGCTGCCCGGTCGGCACGAACACCACCTCGTCGAGGTGGAACTGCGCGGCGACCTCGCTGGCCGCCACGAGGTGCCCGTGGTGGATCGGGTCGAAGGTTCCGCCCATGACGCCGAGGCGGCGCTTGCCCGGATTCGAGGGGCCGTTCCCGGGGCCGGTCGTCAACCGACTCGCCCCGCCTCTCACTGGGCCGCCGAGCGCGTCACCCGCGGCGCCGCCGCTCTCCGTGTCACTCGCCGGACCGGTAGGCATGTCCTGCTCTCCCATGCGTGCAGACCCTACCGGCCCGGTCGACGGGCTCCGCCCGACAGGGGTCCCCGGGACGGCTCCGAACGGCCGAAAAGGCTCAGCGGTCGCGGTTGAAACGCGTGGTGATCCACAGCAGCAGGAGCAGCACGAACAGCGCGCCACCGCCGGTCAGAAACGGGTTGAGGCTCTCATGGTTGCCCCCCTGCTCGCCCTCGGCGGCAACGGTGACCAACTGTGCAGCGGTGCTGTGGAAGCTCATCTCGGCAGGACCTATCCGGTGTGGGCGGGATAAAGACGTCGGCCCATCGTATGCGGGGGCCTCGGTCGCGATCACGCCGACTCCGCCGTTGGGGACGCCGGTTGCTCCGGCCTCCCCGGCCGACACAGCCTCGGTCGTGCGGCTTGTCCCCGCCGCGGCCGTGCCGCCTGTCCCGGTGTCAGTCGTCCCGCTTGTACCCACGCAGCAGGAACCAGGCGGTCAGACCGACCCCGACGATCATCACGATCAGCACGACACGGAGCAGATTGCCCGGGCCTTGCTTGTCTGCCGCGTTCGCGGCCTCGGTGAGCCAGGCGGCTGCGGGGATGTGCTCCATGGTGATGGACTCCTTCTCTGTACTGCCCGTCCACGTTATCTCCGCCTAGGCTGGTCCGTGCCTTGGGGGCACAAAAGGCACTCTGACGCACATGGGGGAACACATGTCCGACAACGGCCACCAGCAGAACGGGCACGAGAACGTGCCGAGCAGGCAGCGCAGGCGCTTCGAGGGGATCTCCTCACGCACCTACGAACACCCGGCGGACCGCTCGGCCCTGGTGGCCCTGCGCAAGCTCAGCGGCTTCGACACGGTCTTCAAGGCCCTGAGCGGCCTGCTGCCCGAGCGCAGCCTGCGGCTGCTGTTCCTGTCCGACTCGGTGCGCGTCTCGGACGCCCAGTTCGCGCACCTCAACACGATGCTGCGGGACGCCTGCCACATCCTGGACCTGGAGAAGGTCCCGCCGATGTACGTCGCCCAGGACCCGCAGCCGAACGCGATGTGCATCGGCCTGGACGAGCCGATCATCGTCGTGACGACCGGGCTCGTCGAGCTGCTGGACGAGGAGGAGATGCGGGCCGTCGTCGGGCACGAGGTCGGCCACGCGCTCTCCGGGCACGCCGTCTACCGCACGATCCTGCTCTTCCTGACCAATCTGGCGCTCCGGGTGGCCTGGATCCCGCTGGGCAACATCGCGATCATGGCGATCGTGACCGCGCTGCGCGAGTGGTTCCGCAAGTCGGAGCTGTCGGCCGACCGGGCGGGGCTCCTCGTCGGGCAGGACCTGAAGGCCTCGATGCGCGGCCTGATGAAGCTCGCGGGAGGAAATCACCTGCACGAGATGAACGTGGACGCGTTCCTCGAACAGGCCGAGGAGTACGAGGCCGGGGGCGACCTGCGCGACTCCGTGCTCAAGATCCTCAACACCCTCCCCCGCACACACCCCTTCACCACCGTGCGCGCCGCCGAGCTGAAGAAGTGGGCCGAGTCCCGCGACTACCAGCGGATCATGGACGGTCACTATCCGCGGCGCACCGAGGACAAGGAGACCTCGGTCTCGGACTCCTTCCGGCAGTCGGCGGCGAGCTACGCCACGGACGTCAAGAACTCCAAGGACCCGCTGATGAAGCTGGTCAGCGACATCGCGGGGGGCGCGGGCGACCTCGGCGGGCGGGTGCGGCGCGGGTTCGGAGGCTTCGCCGGCGGCACCCCGAAGGACCAGACCGCCCCGAACGACCAGACCACCTCCGAGGACCGGACCTCGCCGAAGGACCAGCCGCCCCGGGACAGCACCCCCGAGGACGACGACTGACACGCAAGGGAGCCGGGGACACGACGGTCACGGTCGGAACCGTGGGCGTCGGACCTGCGGCTGTCGGACCATCCAGCGGCCGCCAGACCCTCGGCCGTCAGACCCTCGGCTGCGAGCTCGTCGCCAGTGAGCCGCACAGTGCCGTCGCGCTGCCCGTCGCGTACGGGTCGGTGCCGGCCGGGCCGCCCGCTTTCGCCGTCTGGCCCGCGAGCAGCGGGTGCAGATGGGTCACCGAGTCCTCGGAGCAGGCGAGCGGTCCGGCCTGGACGTAGGAGACGACCACCTGGGCCTGGTGCATGCGCAGGTCGTCGCGGTCGAAGCGGAACTGCAGCTCGCGCCGGACGGTGAACAGCGAGGCCTTCGCGTTGACGTCCGAGCCGGCCGGCTTCAGGGCGTACACGAAGGTGTGGTCGGCGATGACCTCAAGGGTGCTGGAGTCGAACTCGGCGGCCTGAAGGGTGCCCTGCACCCTGACCCTGGAGTCGGCGAGCTGGGCGCGGGTGGGATCGAAGCGGACCAGCCAGCCGGTGGGTGCGTGCCGGCCGTCGGCGGCCGGGTGGTCGAAGCTCTGGTCGAACTGGTCGAGCTGCTGGGGGGCGAGCAGGATCCGCACGGGCCGGTTGGTGACGCCCGTGAGCACCTCCGGGTCGAGCGAGGACTTCACGAGGTAGTCCTTGGCTGTGGTCAGGGCGGCCACGACCTGGCTGTCGGAGAAGTGCGCGGTGCGCCGGTAGGCGGGCAGTGCGATGCCGTCGGCGCCGACGGCGAACTGGGCGGCCGGGCTGTGCGCGTACAGCTGCTCGGCGCTCGTGGCCCCCGGTACGGCGGTCTGGGGCGCGAGGGGTATGACGGTCATCCGCAGCGGTTCGGGGGGCTGGGCGGCCGGGGTCTGGTACGGGTGCCGTACACCCATGTAGATCGCGGTGCCGAAGGCGACGGCGATCAGCAGGACCAGGATCAGCGCCTGCCGGGGCAGACCGCGCTGAAGGGTGGGGCGGCGGCGTACGGCCGGGGCGTGGTCGGCCATCCGCTCCTGCGCGGAGAACTCCTGAAGCCGGGCAGCACGGACGAACGACTCGTCGAAGACGACGGATCGGTATTCGTCCTCTCCACCAGCGGGAGCGCCCTCGGGTGTCCCCTCAGGTGGGTCTCCAGGCCCGCCCATACCTTCAGGGTAGGTCTCCGGGGGCTCAGGTAAACGCCGTGGTACACGACAACTTCTGACAGGTTCTCACCAGGATCGCCAAGGACCGCCGCGATCGTCAGAATGTTCGAATGGCCGTCAGAGGTGGCGCGGGCGCCATGGGTGTCAGGGCGTTTTGGGGACCGCTGACACGGCCGAATGGGAGTACTCGGCCGAAGCGGAGGGGCCGGGGCCGGTGACCTTGTCCTGGCCTTGTTCAAGGCCCGTGGAGGCGGGTGGCGGGACCTGGTCCTGGCGGCCCGAGGAGGCCCCCCGGTAGACCGCCGTGAAGGCCAGGGCGACCATGCCCACGCCCATCACGAGGGCGAGCACCCAGGCGACGGGGCGGTGCCAGCGGGCCTGTTTTCCGTAGGCCCTGCCGTATCTGCCGTACGAGCCCGGCGCTCCGTAGCGGCCTTCGAGGATCTCGGTGTCGTCGAGGTCGTCCAGGTCCGGGTCATGGCCGAAATCGCCAGGGCCGTCGGGCCCGAACCCGTCCTCGTAGCGCTCGTCGTCGCCGCGGGCACCCCGGGAGTGCGCCCGGCGCGCCTCGGCCTCTGAGGCCTCCGCGCGGGCCTGCGCGGCTGCTAGGAGGCGTTCGACGGCGGTCGGCTCATGAAGCACCGCCGCACGTACGAAGTCCTCGTCGAAGACCACGGAGGCGAACTCTTCGTCCGCACCCCCGCGGTCGCGGTCGTCGTCGGGCTCCCAGCCGTCAGGGAACGGCGTGCCCCCCACGTCCTCCGGCACGGATCCAGAGTAGACCTGGGGGGTCATTTTGGGCAGACGGTATGGAAATTCATCCGCCTGACGAGACGCGGCTCACGCGGAGCGCGGGCTCAGCGCCGGATGTGTCCGTCGCCCGTGACGATGTACTTGGTGCTCGTCAGCTCCGGCAGTCCCATCGGCCCTCGCGCGTGCAGCTTCTGCGTGGAGATGCCGATCTCGGCGCCGAAGCCGAACTGGCCGCCGTCGGTGAAGCGGGTCGAGGCGTTCACGGCGACCGTGGTGGAGTCCACCAGCTGGGTGAAGCGGCGGGCGGCCTGCTGCGAGGTGGTGACGATGGCCTCGGTGTGGCCGGAGGTCCACAGCCGGATGTGTTCGACGGCCCGGTCGAGCGAGTCGACGACGGCGGCGGCGATGTCGTACGAGAGGTACTCGGTCTCCCAGTCCTCGGGCGTGGCCTCGACGACGGTGGCCTTGGAGTCCTTGGCGTAGGCGAGGACGCGCTCGTCGGCGTGCACGGTGACCCCGGCGTCCGCGAGGGCGTCCAGGGCGCGCGGCAGGAACTCCGGGGCGATGTCCTGGTGCACGAGGAGCGTCTCGGCGGAGTTGCAGACGCTGGGCCGCTGCGCCTTGGAGTTGATCAGGATGTCGATCGCCATGTCGAGGTCGGCGTTGGCGTCGACGTACACGTGGCAGTTGCCCGTGCCGGTCTCGATGACGGGGACGGTGGATTCCTGGACCACCGTGCGGATCAGCGAGGCGCCGCCGCGCGGGATGAGCACGTCGACCAGACCGCGGGCACGCATCAGCTCGCGCACCGACTCGCGGCCCTCGCCGGGCACCAGCTGGATGGCGTCGGCGGGCAGTCCGGCGCCGCCCACGGCGTCGCGCAGCACCCGGACCAGCGCGGTGTTCGACTCGAAGGCCGAGGAGGAGCCGCGCAGCAGGACGGCGTTGCCGGACTTCAGGCAGAGGGCGGCGGCGTCGACCGTGACGTTCGGGCGGGCCTCGTAGATGATCCCGACGACGCCGAGCGGGACACGGACCTGGCGCAGGTCGATGCCGTTCGGGAGGGTCGAGCCGCGTACGACCTCGCCGACCGGGTCGGGCAGCGCGACGACGTCCCGCACGTCCGAGGCGATGGCGCGCACGCGCTCGGGCGTGAGCGTGAGCCGGTCGATGACGGTCTCGCTGGTGCCGGCCTCGCGGGCGCGCGCGATGTCCTTGGCGTTGGCCGCGACGATCTCGCTCGTACGGACCTCCAGCGCGTCCGCGATCGCGAGCAGCGCGTCGTCCTTCTCGGCCCGCGGCAGGGGTGCGAGATCGGCGGCGGCGGCCTTGGCGCGGTAGGCGGCCTGGGTGACCGGGGACATCGAGTCGTACGGCGAGAGCGTGGTCATATCGGAAGGGTAGTGCGCCGGACGGACCCGTCCAGCGGCTGTCCCACACCCCGAGACAGGGTCAAAAGGGATGGACTCCGACCGGAGTGGCCGGAAGTGGTCCATACCCCTCCGCGATCCGCTGGTGGTACGTCTCGCGGTCGATGACCTCCAGGCCGACGATCTCCCAGGGCGGGAGCTTGGCGGTCTGGCGGTGTTCGCCCCACAGGCGCAGGGCGACGGCCGCCGCGTCGTGCAGGTCGCGGGCCTCTTCCCAGTAGCGGATCTCCGCATGATCATTGGCGTAGCGGCTGGTCAGCAGGAACGGGTGGTCGTGGGCCAGCTGTTCGAGGGCACGCCTGACCTCCTTCAGCGGGGCCTCGCCGCCCGAGACGCTCAGCGTGACGTGCCACAGCCGCGGCTGGTCGGCCGGCTTCCCGCGCTGGTAGGTGTCACCGGCCGCGACGCTCGTCAGGGCCCGTTCCTCGCCCGCCGCGCGGGAGGCCGGACCACCCGCCCGGGAGGCGGCACCGCCGCGGGACGCCGCCGCCCCAGGGCGCACTCGTCTCACGACGGCCTCCTTTTCGCACTGGTCCGCAATGGTCATACTGCATCGGGCTGCACCGGGCTGCACCGGGGTCTCCCCGCAACAAAGTTGAGCAGGTGGGGAGCCGCCGTGTGGCGCTTTTACACAACGTCCCCCGGCGGGGGCCTCGGAATCGGCCTTTTACGGGTGTACTGGACAGCTGTTTCAGAGGTGGCGCGGAACAGGCGTCTTACGGATGCAGGAGCACGAGGTCGTCCCTGTGTACGACCTCGCGTTCGTACTCCGGGCCCAGTTCGCGGGCCAGCTCGCGGGTCGAGCGCCCGATGAGCTGGGGAATCTCCTTGGCGTCGAAGTTCACCAGACCCCGTGCGACCGCACGTCCCGTGCTGTCGCGGAGCTCGACGGGGTCGCCCGCGGTGAAGTCGCCCTCGACGGCCGCGATACCCGCCGGCAGCAGCGAGGTGCGCCGGTCGACGACCGCGCGCACGGCCCCGTCGTCCAGGACGAGCGCGCCCTGCGGGGTCGATGCGTGCTGCAGCCACAGCAGCCGGTCGGCGGAGCGCTTGCCGGTGGGGTGGAAGTACGTGCCGGTGTCGCCGCCCGCGAGGGCCTCGGCGGCGTGCACGGCGGAGGTGAGCACCACGGGGATGCCCGCGGCCGCCGCGATCCGGGCCGCCTCGACCTTGGTGACCATGCCGCCGGTGCCGACGCCCGCCTTGCCCGCGGTGCCGATGTCGACGTGCGCGAGGTCCCCGGGTCCGCGGACCTCCGCTATGCGCGAGGTGCCGGGCTTGCTGGGGTCGCCGTCGTACACGCCGTCCACGTCGGAGAGCAGGACCAGCAGGTCGGCCCGGACGAGGTGGGCGACGAGCGCGGCAAGCCGGTCGTTGTCGCCGAAGCGGATCTCGTCCGTGGCGACGGTGTCGTTCTCGTTGACGACCGGCAGGGCGCCCATGGCGAGGAGCTTGTCGAGGGTGCGGGCCGCGTTGCGGTGGTGGGCGCGCCGACTGGTGTCGTCGGAGGTGAGGAGCA
Source organism: Streptomyces sp. RLB3-17 (assembly GCF_007113425.2). Taxonomy (NCBI): domain Bacteria; kingdom Bacillati; phylum Actinomycetota; class Actinomycetes; order Kitasatosporales; family Streptomycetaceae; genus Streptomyces; species Streptomyces sp. RLB3-17. The sequence goes on from NZ_CP041610.2 coordinate 4,202,716, forward strand.
CCTGGCCGACACGGACGCCGTGGCGGGCGCAGGAGGCGGTGTAGCGGGCGACCAGGAGGCCCTGGCCGACGCTGGCGGCGGCCTGCTGCCGGGCCAGGTCCTTGGGGCGGCGACGCAGCCCGAGCGGGGCGAGGCCGGCCGCGATGGCGCCGGACGAGACGAGGACGATCTCCTTCTCGCCGCCGCTGCGGTGCTTGGCGAGGACGTCGACGAGCGCGTCGACACGGTCGGCGTCGAGTCCGCCGGTGGCCGTGGTCAGCGACGAGGAACCCACCTTGACGACGATTCTGTGGGCCTCGTGCACGGCCTGCCTTGCCTTTGCCACCTTGCTGTCCGTCTCCTCACGCCGATCCCGCTGCACGCCCGTGTCCACGTGCAGAATCTACGCGAGGCGGGGCGGTCGCCGCGCGGTCGTCCAGTACGCGGACGAGCGGCAGAGAGCCGCAACACTGAAGGAGTCAGTCAGTCTCCGGACGTCAGCAAGAGGGGCGGCAGGGGTCCGTTGACGCCTTCGGCGTCCCGGGTCCCGCGGGCGCCAACCAGCACCTCGCTCAGAGCATCCACTACACCGGCACCAAGCTGTACCTCGGCGTGCCGTACGGTCCGGGCAGCTACGGCACGGCCTACGCCCTGCCGCTGTCCAATGTGACCGCCGGCGGCTCGAACGCGGCGATCACCACCTACCAGCCCGGCCAGGGGGTCCGCTGATCCGGCCGCGGTAAGCACCAGAATACGAAGGAGGGGCTTCCCCGGCACTCAGCCGGGGAAGCCCCCCTTTCAGCTCCGCAACCCGCGGGACGCAGCGATGTTCAGCGCTCCAGGAACGCGAACAGTTCCTCCCACCGGTCGGTGATGGCGGCGGGCGAGTAGCGCTGGACGTTCTTCCGTGCCCGCTCCCCCATCGTGTCGCGGAGGTCGGCGTCCTCCATCAACCGGCCCAGCTGGTGGGCGAGTTCGGTGGTGTTGCCGGGGTGGGCGAGGAGTCCGTCCTCCTCGTGCCGGATGATCTCGTGCACGCCGGGGGCGCAGTCGAAGGCGGCACACGGCACGGCGCAGGCCATCGCCTCCAGCAGTGCCAGTGGAAAGCCCTCGCCTCGGGACGACTGCACGAACACGGATGCCCCGCGCAGCGCGGCGGCGACGTCGTCGGTCTGGCCGGCCCACTCCACCGATCCGTCCAGGCCCAGCCGGGTGCACTGCTGCCGCAGCGCCTGCTCGTCGGGGCCTGAGCCGTAGACGCGCAGGAGCCAGCCGGGGTGCTTCGGCGCCGCCTCGGCCCAGGCGTCCAGGAGCATGTCGATGCCCTTCTGGTGCCCCAGCCGGCCGATGCTCGCGACGACCTTCTCAGTGCGCTGAGAGGCGGCCTCCGGCATCATCGGCAGCGGGTTCGGCATGTACCCGACGTTGTTGAGGCCGCGGCCTATCCACAGGTCGGCGTCCTCGCGGGTCAGCAGCAGCAGGCGGTCGACGTCCTTGTAGTACCGCTCGACGCGCTGGAATCGGGAGGAGCCGCGCGAGTACTCGTAGGACTCGTGGCTCATGCCGATGACCGGGTGCCCGGCCGTGTCCGCGATGGCCACCCACTCCATGGCCCACACCTGGGTCACGATGATCAACGCACCGGGCTCGGCGGCGCGGAAGATGCGCGACAGCCGCTCGGTGGCCTCCCGCATGCCCGTCTCGCGGGCGGCCTCACGCCGCCGCGCCGCGAGGTTGGCACGGCTCCGCAGGGTGCGCGCCTGCCAACGCCCCGGCGGGCGCTCGTCGTAGAGCGTCACCGTGGCGAACGGCGGGTTGTCGCCGAGGTCCATGGGCACTTCGGGCGGCGCGATGCCCACGATGGTCACCCGGTGACCGCGCTCGGCGAACAGCGTGGCCATCAGCGCCTGCCAGCGTGCCACGCCACCGAGTTCGTTGACCTCGTTGGCCACAAAGATGATGTCACGCTGTGTCATCGGGCGTCTCCCCGGTTTCCGAAGAAGCGGTCGACAATCTGCGCGGCGGCGTCGCCGCGGTCGTACTCGCCGTACTGGGTCACGAATTCCTTGAGGCGTCCCTCCTGGTCGGACGCGAGGGCATCCAGATCCGTCAGGACGTCGAAGAGCTCCTCGGCGGTCCGCACGACGGGGCCGGGGGCCTGTTCGGACAGGTCGAAGTACGTGCCACGGCTGTTGTTGACGTACTCCTCCCAGTCGTAGGTGAAGAAGACCATCGGGCGCTGCAGCAGCGCGTAGTCGAACATCACCGAGGAGTAGTCAGTGATCATCGCGTCCGCGAGCAGGAGGACGGGGGTGATGTCCGGCTCCTCGCTGACGTTGACCACGCGGCCGGCCACGGACGGCGGGAGCGTCACGTTGTTGAGGTAGTGGGTCCGGATCAGCAGGGTGAAGCGGTCACCGAAACGGTCCGCGAACGCATCGACGTCGAACGGGAACTCGAACTTCCGCACGCCACCGTTGGCCTGCTCCCGGAACGTCGGCGCGTACAGGACGACCGGACGATCCCGGCGGATGCCGAGCCGCTCGGCGAGTTCCCGCGCCGTCGGGTCGAGAGCCTCGGCGTCCTTGGCCCGCACCAGGGCGTCGTTGCGCGGGTAGCCCGTGCGCAGGAGCTTCTCCTCCGGAATCCGGTAGGCGGGGGCCAGGGTCTCCTCGTCGTGCCGGCCGCGCACCACGAAGTGGTCGAACCGGTCGATCGCCTCCTGGTAGGAGCGCTGCTCGTGCTCCGACTGGATGCGGTACTTCGGCTCGTCGAATCCCATGCGCTTGAGGGCGGAGCCGTGCCAGGTCTGGATGTACGTGGTCTCGGGGCGCTTGCTCAGCTTGAGCGGGAAGCCCTGGTTGTCGATCCAGAACTCGGCCTGCGCCAGCGCCTTGAGGTAGGACCAGGACCAGCGCCGGACCAGCTCGACGTCCTTCGGGAAGCCCGTGGGACGCTCACCGGCGTACGACCAGATGGCCTTGAAGGGCACGCCGCGGCGGCACATCTCCTCGTAGATCGCCCGTGGGCTGTCGCTGTACTGCTTGCCGAGGTGGCTCTCGAAGACGACCGTGCCCTTGCGGACGGGCAGGAGCCGGATCATCCGGTGGTACGCCTCGATCTTCCGGGGGCCCGACTGCAGGTCCTTGCGCACCGAGACGACCTTGCGCGCCATCTTCTTCGCCAGCTCGGCGGGCGGGCTCTGCATGTTGCGCTGCACCAGCATCGAGGTGCGCCGGGCGAGCCTGCCGTGCTGGGTGAGGCGGAAGGCGAGGTGGCCCTTGGCTGAGGCGTGCGGCTGGAGGCGGTCGGCCATCATCCGGCCGAGCCGGGGACGGATGCGGACGGCTCCCGAATCCTCCAGCGAGATCTGGCTGACCGTCAGGCGGCTGGTCGTCCGCTCGCCGTTGACGGTCAGGTGCAGGCGCACGTCCCACACGTCGTCGACGATGCCGACGGGACGGAGCGCGGCGGCCAGCGGCAGGGCGGCCCGCCAGGTCACGGACTCGCCCTCGTGCTTCAGGCTCTCCACCGGGAACCGGAACGTCTGCAGGCTCCTGCGGCGGGCGCGGAACTCCAGTTCGGCCTTGAGCTTGGCGTCCGGCGGGATCACACCGAGCGGGTTCACGAGTGCTCCGGCCAGCGTGATGCCCGAGGGGCTCTCCGCGTAGTCGGTCACCTCGTTGCGCAGGCTGAGGCGCTGCACCGGCTTGGCGTGGTAGCCGAGGTCGGTCACATCGAGGACCTCGCGGCCCAGCGGGTCGTCGAGGTGTTCCGTGCACCAGTAGACCCGGCCGTCGCGCTCCAGCAGCGGGCTGGACACCTTGTTGGTGTTGATGAGCGTGTCGATCGCCGGGGAGAGGTTGGCCCAGTCCTCCTGCAGCAGAAGGTAGGCGCAGATCCGGTGGATCGGGGACAGCTCGTCGTAGGCAGCCTGGGGGAAGTCCCGGATGTAGCCCCGGGTCATCTCGGCGAAGCGGTGCCGGTAGTCGTCGTCCAGGAAGGGCAGGTCCCGCAGGTACAGCACGAGGTCGTTCTTGAGGAACTTGCGGTCCTTGTGGAGCTTCAGCTCGTCGTGGCCCAGCTCGGCGAGGATGCGGTCGATCCGGCGGTGGATCTCCACTCGGTCGGCGAAGTTGCTGATCTCGTGACGCCGGTTGCTGATCGACTTCTCGACGGCCTTCTCGACCACGTTCCAGTAGTAGACCGTGTTCGGGATGAGGGTGATCCGAGTCGCGGCCAGGTAGGCCTGCGCCGAGAAGAGCAGGTCCTCGTAGTGGATGCCTCGGGGGAAGGTCAGCCCGTTCTCGAGCAGGAACTCGCGCCGGTAGCACTTGTTCGTCGACAGGGTGTCGAAGACCAGCAGGTCCGGTATCTCCGCGATGGAGTCGAAGGTACGGGTCTCCCGGTACAGCCACGGGTACCACTTGACCGTCTTGCCGTGCCTGTTGTCCGTGTGGACGCGCACGCACAGCCCGGAGACAAGGTCGGCCCCGGTGCTCTCCGCCGCGTCCAGCATGTTGCGGCAGGCGTTGAGCTCGAGGGTGTCGTCGCTGTCGAGGAACATCACGTAGCGACCACGGGCAACGGCCACGCCCTGGTTGCGCGGCTCGCCGCAGCCACCGCTGTTCTCGGCCAACTGGATCGCCCGCACGCGGTCGGACCGGGCGGCCAATTGCTGCGCGACCTCGTACGAGCCGTCGGTGGAGTGGTCGTCGGCGATGATCACCTCGACGCTCTGCAGGGTCTGGTCGAGGACTGACTGCACGGCTGTCGGAAGGCGTTCCGCGTCATTGAAGACGATGACGACGACGCTGATGTCGGGCGTTGTGTCGGGGTGCTCGGACACTGCAGCAGCTACCTCTGGCTCGAGTAGGTGGATATCGGGGCCGATGCTTCGTGGGCCGTTCCGGGTGGCGGAGCGGGGATCCGTTCGTCCAGCGGCACGACGGGTGGCATGGCCTCGAGGGGCTCGCCGAGGAAGATGTGGCGCACGACACGCTCCGCCGCGCGACCGTCGTCGAAGTCGCAGAAGCGGCGCCGGAAACCGTCCCGGGCCCGGGCGGCCCGCTCGCCGCGCCAACCGTCGGAGCAGAGTACCTCGGCCAGCTCCTCCTCAGTGGTGGCGACCGCGCCCGGGGCCTGGGCTACCACATCGAAGTACGTGCCACGGACGACGGAGTACGTGTCCCAGTCGTCGGCGAAGATCACGATCGGGCGGTCCAGGTTGGCGTAGTCGAACATCGCTGACGAGTAGTCCGTGATCAGACAGTCGGCAGCGAGATAGAGGCGCTCGACCGCGGGGTGGGCGGACACGTCGAGGATCCGGCCCTCGGACCGCAGCTCGGCGAGCCGGTCGGACCGGTTGTGGAAGTAGTGCCCGCGCACGAGCAGCGTGGCCTCCGGCCCCAGCCGCTCGGCGAGCTTCTCGAGGTCGAGACGGGGTACGAAGCCGGGCTGGTACTCGCGGTGCGTCGGCATGTAGAGGAAGGCCGTCGTGCCGTCGTCCAGCCCGAGGTCGCGGCGGGCCTCGCGGACGTCCTGAGCCGTGGAGTTGAGCAGGACGTCGTTGCGTGGGTAGCCGGTCTCCAGGGAGGTGTACGCGCAGGGGTACGCCCGCTCCCACACGGCGCTCGAGAACCGGTTGGAGACGAGGCTGAAGTCCCAGCGATCGCAGCGCTCGAGAAGTTCGGCGAAGTCCATGCTCGTCGAGGCCGGGTACTTCTGCTGGTCCAGGCCCATGGTCTTCAGCGGGGTGCCGTGGTGCGTCTGCACATGGATCTGGCCCTCCCGCTTCACCACGGCGTTCGCGAAGTTCACGTTGTTGACCAGGTAGGTGGCACGGGCGAGCGCCGCCCAGTACTCGCGCGACCCCACCCGCACATGCTCGACACCCTCCGGCACCGTGTCCATCGCGTCCGGGTGGACGGCCCACACGCGGCGTATGTCTGGGGTGCGGCGGGCGAGTTCGGCGTCGATGGCCGCGGGGTTGCAGGAGACACCGCGGCTCCAGAACGCGGAGAACACCGCGAGGTTCTCGTCGCGCGGCAGCCTCAGCTGGGACTGGTAGAAGAGGCTCATCGCGCCGCGCTTGGAGCGGTGGAGCGCGGTGCGTGCCCGCCCCTTGACCGTGTTGCGGATCTTCACCGCGGCCATGGCGCTCACCATCTGGGCGTACGCGTCGCGCTCGAGCATCGCGAACTTGTGGCCGCGGTCGCCGGCCGGCCGCCTGAAGCCCTCGGGAAGGCGGGCGCGGTAGTCGGCGGCGGCACGGTGGAAGAACTCCGCCCGGGCGTCCTGCGGCAGGCGGCCCGGGCGCTCCAGGATGGTCAGGTACTGGTTGACCATCTTGCGGAACAGCGGTGCGCGCCACTGCGCGCGGTCCTCACGGGCGTCGACGAAGTCGAAGATGCGGCGGTACTGGTCGAAGACGTCGAAGTGCTTGCGGCTGACGGTCCCGAGAATGTTGCCGCCCTCGCGCCGCTGCCTGTACAGCAGGCAGACGCGGTCCAGTACGGCGATGCGATCGGCGCTGATCAGGGAGCAGAACGTCCAGGGGGCGTCCTCGTAGTAGCCCGGCGGGAAGGCGAGGCCCTGGCGGGCGATGAAGTCCCGGCGGTAGGCCTTGTTGCAGACGATCTGCAGCAGGTCGAGCAGCTGCGGCCGGTCGGCGAGGGAGAACACGTCCGGGCCGGCGCTCGTGAGCAGGTCCCTCCGCTGGTTCGGGCGGACCTCGCCGTTCCAGTAGGTGCGGACGTAGTCGTAGATGAGTATCTCGGGGTCCCCGGTGGCCTCCAGCCGCCCGGCTATCGCCGCGAGCGCCCCCGGGGACAACGTGTCGTCACTGTCGAGGAACAACACGTAATCGCCCCGGGCCTTTTCCAGCGCGGCATTCCGCGCACGCCCGAGCCCGACGTTCTCGGTGAGGTGAATCACACGAATTCGGTCGTCCTGTGCGGCGTACTCGTCGAGGATGGCGCCCGACCCGTCCGGAGAGCAGTCGTCGACCGCGACTATTTCGAAGTCCGCGTAGTCCTGCCCCAGGACGGATTCAAGACACTCGGAGAGATACCCCTGCACCTTGTAGACGGGGACGACGAGGGAGAGTCTTGGCATCCTTTTGCAACCTGTTTCCGGGGCGAACCTCGAGAGCGCGTGCGGGCCGGCACGCACGGCCGTTACCGGCCGTGGGACGCACCGCCCAATAGAGTAAAGGATTCACGAGATGTTTCCGTGAAGACGGTAGTCGCGTAGCGCTCCCTCGCCTTAACCGTCTTGTCCGCCCTTCTGCATGGGCGCCCCATTTGCCTGACTCGATTTTCCCGGCCCCAGAGACCAGTCTGAACACACTGACCGCAGCAAAGGAGATGTGACGATGAGCTGGCTGGTAACAGGTGGCGCCGGATACATCGGCGCGCACGTCACACGCGCCCTGATCGAGGGCGGTGAGCGCGTCGTGGTGTACGACGATCTGTCGACCGGCAATGCCGACCGCGTGCCCGCCGGCGTTCCGCTGGTCGTCGGCAGTGTGCTGGACGCCACCCGGCTCGAGAAGACGATTCGTGACCATGCTGTGACCGGTGTGGTGCACATCGCGGCCAAGAAGCAGGTCGGCGAATCCGTGGAACGACCGCTTCACTACTACCGCGAGAACGTCACCGGACTCCAGACCCTGCTGGAGGCCATGACCGCCACCGGTGTCGCCCGGCTCGTCTTCTCCTCGTCCGCCGCGGTCTACGGCATGCCGGACGTGGACCTCGTCACCGAGGACACTCCCTGCGTGCCCATGAGCCCGTACGGGGAGAGCAAGTTGATCGGCGAGTGGCTGATCGGCGCCGCCGCACGCGCCCACGGGATCCGGGCCGCCTCGCTGCGCTACTTCAACGTCGCCGGGGCAGCCGGTCCCGAACTCGCCGACACCGGCGTCTTCAACCTCATCCCCATGGTCTTCGAACGCCTGCAGGCCGGTGAGGCCCCGCGGATCTTCGGCGCCGACTACAACACGCCTGACGGCACCTGCGTGCGTGACTACATCCACGTCCAGGACATCGCCTCCGCCCACCTCGCGGCGGCCCGCCGTCTTCAGGACGCTCCCGCGGCAACCTCACTCGTCCTCAACATCGGCCGGGGCGAGGGCAGTTCCGTCCGCGAGATGGTGGACCGCATCCTCAAGCTCACCGGCCATGACGACGCGGTCCCCGAGGTCACGGAACGCCGCCCCGGCGACCCCGCCCGGGTCGTGGCCTCCGCCGACCGTATTCACCAGGAACTCGGATGGTCGGCCCGCCACGGCTTGGACGAGATGATCGAGTCCGCGTGGCAGGGGTGGCAGCACCGGCACCCGTGAGCCGACGGACGGGCCAGGGTGCCGGCGGCGAGCCCGGCGCCCTTGGTCCTGTCGTCACATTCCCGTCGTCCGCCCGGAGGGCGGGCCCTGCGGCGTCAGGTGCGTCCTCTCGGCGTGCCGGGCACAGGCCCTCGTACTGGATGTACTTGGGTCTGTGCCCGGTGCGGCGAAGGGGGTCCCTCCCTGTTCGAGCGAAGCCGAGAACTTGGGGGCGCGCGCATGGCGTCGCGGGGCAGACGGGAATGTGACGACAGGGCCTAGGCCCGTCCAGGCATCCGGCGCCCCTTAGAACGGCTCGAAGTCGTCGTACTCCTTGTCCGCGTCGTCCCGCTCCGCCTGCTTGTCGCGGCGGCGCTGCGCGGCGGGCCGCGGGACGTCGAGGCGGTGGTCCTCACCACGGCGGCCGAGCATCTCCGCGCCGGCCATGACGGTGGGCTCCCAGTCGAAGACGACCGCGTTCTCCTCGGGGCCGATGGCGACGCCGTCGCCCGAGCGGGCACCCGCCTTCATCAGCTCCGCCTCGACGCCGAGACGGTTGAGACGGTCGGCGAGGTAGCCGACGGCCTCGTCGTTGTTGAAGTCGGTCTGGCGGACCCAGCGTTCGGGCTTCTCGCCGCGCACGCGGTAGAGGCCGTCCTCCTCCTGGACCACGGTGAAGCCGGCGTCGTCGACCGCCTTCGGGCGGATGACGATCCGGGTCGCCTCCTCCTTGGGCCTCGCGGCACGCGCCGTGCCGACCAGCTCGGCGAGCGCGAAGGACAGCTCCTTCAGGCCCATGTGCGCAACCGCCGACACCTCGAAGACGCGGTAGCCGCGGGCCTCCAGGTCGGGGCGGACCATCTCGGCGAGATCCTTGCCGTCCGGCACGTCGATCTTGTTGAGGACGACGATGCGCGGACGGTTGCCGAGGCCGCCGTACTGCTTCAGCTCTTCCTCGATGATGTCGAGGTCGGTGACCGGGTCGCGCTCGGACTCCAGGGTCGCCGTGTCCAGCACGTGGACCAGCACGCTGCAGCGCTCGACGTGACGGAGGAACTCGAGACCGAGGCCCTTGCCCTGGCTCGCGCCGGGGATGAGGCCGGGCACGTCCGCGATCGTGTAGACCGTCTCGCCCGCCGTCACCACGCCCAGGTTGGGGACGAGGGTCGTGAAGGGGTAGTCCGCGATCTTCGGCTTGGCGGCCGACAGGACGGAGATGAGGGACGACTTGCCGGCGCTCGGGTAGCCGACGAGGGCCACGTCCGCGACGGTCTTCAGCTCCAGGACGATGTCCTGGAAGTCACCGGGGACACCGAGCAGCGCGAAGCCGGGCGCCTTGCGGCGGGCCGAGGCCAGCGCCGCGTTGCCGAGGCCACCGCGACCGCCCTGTGCGGCGACGTACGACGTGCCGTGGCCGACGAGGTCCGCGAGGACGTTGCCCGCCTTGTCGAGGACGACCGTGCCGTCCGGCACCGGCAGGATCAGGTCCTGGCCGTCCTTGCCGGAGCGGTTGCCGCCCTCACCGGGCTTGCCGTTGGTGGCGCTGCGGTGCGGCTTGTGGTGGTAGTCGAGCAGCGTGGTCACGGACTGGTCGACGACCAGCATCACGTCACCGCCCCGGCCGCCATTGCCGCCGTCCGGGCCGCCGAGCGGCTTGAACTTCTCCCGGTGTACGGAGGCACAGCCGTGGCCTCCGCTACCCGCGGCGACGTTCAGCTCGACGCGGTCCACGAAGGTGGTCATGGGATGTGCCTCCAGTTACGTACGAAAGTCCTGCGCAGCCCTGTATGCCACAGAGCCGCTTCTATTCAAAACACGCGAAAGGCGGACCCGCTTCCCGTACGGGAAGTGAGGTCCGCCTCGCGAAAGAACCGGTCAGGCGACCGGAACGATGTTCACGACCTTGCGGCCACGGTGGGTACCGAACTCCACCGCACCGGCGTCAAGGGCGAACAGCGTGTCGTCCTTGCCACGGCCGACGCCGTTGCCCGGGTGGAAGTGGGTGCCGCGCTGGCGGACCAGGATCTCACCGGCGTTGACGACCTGACCGCCGAAGCGCTTCACGCCGAGCCGCTGAGCATTGGAGTCGCGACCGTTCCGAGTGGACGATGCGCCCTTCTTGTGTGCCATCTCTCCTCAGTCCCTTACTTCGCAGCCGCGGGGATCTCAGTGACCTTGATCGCCGTGTACTGCTGGCGGTGGCCCTGACGACGGCGGTAACCGGTCTTGTTCTTGTAGCGAAGGATGTCGATCTTGACGCCCTTGTGGTGGTCCACGATCTCGGCCTGGACCTTGATGCCGGCAAGGACCCACGGGTCGCTGGTCACGGCGTCGCCGTCGACAACGAGCAGGGTCGAGAGCTCGACCGTGTCGCCAACCTTGGCAGTGGGAATCTTGTCAACCTCAACGATGTCGCCGACAGCAACCTTGTGCTGGCGACCACCGCTGCGCACGATGGCGTACACGCGGATCTCTCTCTCGCTCGGAACGGAACCCCGCAGTCCAGCCACGCGCTGCGCGAGCGGCCTCTCCCGAAGCGCACGGCATGCGAACACGCACGACACGCAGAATTCCGGGAGGAAGAGGTTTACGGGGTGCGGCGCGTCAGGGGACACGCCGACGGTCTAGGTTACGGGGCCCGGCTTGAGGGGTCAAACCGGGCCACCGTCATGCGGTCGGAGCCGCGGAGGGACCGACTTCCGTCAGCCCTCCGCCGGTTCCGCGTCAGTCCTCGGTGGTCGCCGAGACTGTCGAACGGTCCTGCTGCTCGGCCGCCGCGGTCTTCTTCGCGGTGGTCTTGGCGGCCGTCTTCTTCGCGGTCGCCTTCTTGGCCGTGGCCTTCTTGGCGACCGTCTTCTTGGCAGCGGTCTTCTTGGTGGCGGCCTTCTTCGCCGTCGCCTTCTTGGCCGTCTTACGGGCGGCCGTCTTCTTGGCCGGGGCCGGGGCCTCGGTGTCCGTCTCGACCGCGGTCTCGGCCGCCGTCTCGACCGCCTCAGGGGCCTCGACCGGCTCCGCCGAGGCCGACGGGACGACCACGACGGCCGCCTCCTCGGACGCGGTGGGCGCGGTGGCCTTGCGGACGGCGCGACGACGCGGGCGGGCCGGCGCGGCGCTCTCGGCGGGCACCTCGGCGACCGGCTCGGGCTGCGGCTCGACGACCTCGGCGGCGGCCTCCGGCACGGGAGCCGCGACCGGCTCCGTGACCGTCACCACGGCCTCTTCCGCCGCCTTCGGGGAACCGGCCGGAGCCGACACCTTGCGGGTGGCGCGACGACGCGTACGGCCCTTGGGAGCGGCCTCGTCCTCCGGTACGGCGACCACGGGGGCCGCAGCGGCCGGCGCGACCTCGGGAGCCTCGGCGACCGGCGCCGCGACGACCGGGTCCTCGACCGCGACCGGCTCGGACTCGGCAGCCTCGTGGGACGTCAGAGCCCGCTCGGTCCGCTCGGCCCGCTCCTCACGGCGGCCCCGGGGAGCACGCTCCTCGGCCTTCGGCGCACCCGCGGGAGCCGACACGCGCCGGGTCGCCCGGCGCCGCGAACGGCCGCCACGGGAAGCCGCGGCCTCCGCCTCGGCGGCGCTGCTGTACAGCTCCTCGTCCGGCTGGAACTCCTGCTCGACCAGAGCGACGGGCGCGGCGACCTCGGCGGCCACCTCGGCCTCGCTCTCGACCGTCTCCGGCTCCTCCGCGATCTCGTGCGTGTGCTCGAGCTCGTGGTCGGGCTGCTCGGCACCACGGCCGCGCTTCTTGCGCTTGCCGCCGCCTCCGACCGAGGTCGGCTGCTCCATGTGCACGATCACGCCACGGCCGTTGCAGTGGACGCAGGTCTCCGAGAAGGACTCCAGCAGACCCTGGCCGACACGCTTGCGCGTCATCTGCACCAGGCCCAGCGAGGTCACCTCGGCGACCTGGTGCTTCGTACGGTCGCGTCCCAGGCACTCCAGGAGGCGCCGCAGCACCAGGTCCCGGTTGGACTCCAGGACCATGTCGATGAAGTCGATGACGACGATGCCGCCCAGGTCGCGCAGCCGCAGCTGGCGCACGATCTCCTCGGCCGCCTCCAGGTTGTTCCTGGTCACGGTCTCTTCGAGGTTGCCGCCCTGACCGGTGAACTTGCCGGTGTTGACGTCGACCACGACCATGGCCTCGGTCTTGTCGATCACCAGCGAACCGCCGCTGGGCAGCCAGACCTTGCGGTCCAGGGCCTTCATCAGCTGCTCGTCGATGCGGTACGTCGCGAAGACGTCGACCTCGGAGGTCCACTTCGACAGGCGGTCGGCCAGGTCGGGCGCGACGTGGGACACGTACCCGTGGATGGTCTCCCACGCCTCGTCGCCGCTGACGATGACCTTGGTGAAGTCCTCGTTGAAGATGTCGCGGACGACACGGACGGTCATGTCCGGCTCGCCGTACAGCAGGGACGGCGCGTTCGAGCTGCCGCCGCTCTTCGCCTTCTTCTGGATGTCCTCCCACTGCGCCTGCAGGCGCTCGACATCGCGGCTCAGCTCGTCCTCGCTCGCTCCCTCGGCGGCGGTGCGCACGATGACGCCCGCGTCCTCGGGGACGATCTTCTTGAGGATGGTCTTCAGGCGCGCGCGCTCGGTGTCGGGCAGCTTGCGGCTGATGCCGGTCATCGAGCCCTCGGGCACGTAGACCAGGTAGCGGCCGGGCAGGGAGACCTGGCTGGTGAGGCGGGCGCCCTTGTGGCCGATCGGGTCCTTGGTGACCTGCACGAGGACCGACTGGCCGGACTTCAGCGCGCTCTCGATGCGGCGCGGCCCGTTGGCCATGCCGAGCGCCTCGAAGTTGACCTCACCGGCGTAGAGCACGGCGTTGCGGCCCTTGCCGATGTCGATGAAGGCGGCCTCCATCGACGGCAGCACGTTCTGGACCTTGCCCAGGTAGACGTTGCCGACGTACGAGGTCGACTGCTCCTTGTTGACGTAGTGCTCGACGAGCACGTTGTCCTCGAGGACGCCGATCTGGGTGCGCTCGCCGCTCTGGCGGACGACCATCACGCGCTCGACGGCCTCACGGCGGGCCAGGAACTCGGCCTCGGTGATGATCGGAACACGACGGCGGCCCTGCTCGCGCCCTTCCCGGCGGCGCTGCTTCTTGGCCTCCAGGCGGGTCGAGCCCTTGATGGATTGCACCTCGTCGGACGGGTGCTCGTCCTTCTTGCCGCGCGGCTCGCGGACCTTGACGACCGTGCGCTCGGGGTCGTTCTCGCCGGGCTCGGCCTCGGGGCCGGAGTCACCGGCGCGACGACGGCGCCGACGGCGGCGACGGCTGCTGCTGGAGCCGGAACCGCCCGGCTCGTCGCGCTCGTCCGCCTCCTCGGCGTCCTCCTCGGCCTGCTCGGCGGTGTCCTCGGCGTCCTGCGCGGCCTGCTCGGCGGCGTACTCGTCGTCGCCGGCCTCACCGTCCGCCTCGGCGGACTCGCCGCGGCGACGGCGACGGCCACCACGACGGCGACGGCGGCGCGAGCCCGCGGACTCCTCCTCGGACTCGTCGTCCTCGGCGCCGTCCTCGACGTCCTCGGCGGACTCGTCGGGCTCCTCCACCTCGTCGACGGGCTCCGCGACCGGGGCCGCGGGCGCCTCCTCGACGGCCCGGCGGCGACGGCGACGGCGTCCGCCGGTCTCCTCCTCGACGGCCACGGGTGCCTCGACGACCTCTTCGGCCTGGGGGGCCTCGGCGGTCTCGGCGGCCACTTCCGCCGCCTCGGCGGCAGCCGCGGCGGCGGCCCGCTCCGGCGTCTGGAACATCGGCTCGGTGAACACGGGGGCCTGGAACACGGCGACGGCCGGACGCGCGGGCCGTCGCGCGGACTCGGCCTCCTTCGGCGCGGGGGCGGAGAAACCGACAGCGGCCTTGCGCGTGGCGCGGCGGCGGGTCCGGCGCGGGGCGCCGTCCTCGGCGGTCTCGGCCTCGGCCGCGGGCTTGGTCTCGGCCTCCGCGGCGGGCCTGGTCTCGGCCTCGGGCTTGCTCTCGCTGGGGCTGGTCTCGCTGGTCACGGGCGCCTCCACACGCTCGTCGGCGGCGTCGCCCTCGGGCGCACCGGCGGGCGCGGAGACGCGCCGGGTGGCGCGACGACGGGTGGTGCGGCGGGGTGCGGCGTCCTCGGTGGCGGGGGCCTCTTCGGCCTGCGCCTCGACGGGCTCCCTGACGACCTCGGGGGTCTCAGTGACCTCAGGGGCCTCGGGGGTCTGAGCGGTCTCGGCCGCCTTGGGCGCACCGGTCGGCGCGGAGGCACGACGGGTCGCACGACGACGCGGACGGGCGGCGGGCGCCGCCTCCTCCTCGACGGCGGGGGCCGCTTCGGCAGCGGGCGCCTCTTCGACCTGGGCCTCGGCCTCGGCGGGCGCGGACACCACGGACTCCGTGGCCCGGGCCGCCTCGGCCGTCACCGGTGCACCGGCGGGCGCGGACGCCCGGCGGGTGGCGCGGCGACGCGTACGGCGCGGAGCGGCGTCCTCGGCGGGCTCGACCGGCTCGGCGGCAGCGGCCTGGGCCACCGCTTCCTCCACCGTCTCTTGGGTTTCTTCGGTCTCGAGAGCCTCGGGGGCCTCGACGACCTCGGCGGCGGCCATGGCCTCGGCGGATGCCACCGGCGGTATGGCCGGAGCCGTGGTCTCGGCCACGGACTGGGACTCGGCCGCGCCCGTGGGCGGGCCGGCCGGACGCGACGCCGCACGGCGGCGGCGCCGCGGCGGCAGGGTGTCGCTCGGAGTGTTGTTGTTGTCGGAACCCTCAGTGGGTTCGGTCGGCTCGAGCATGCGGGTGGATCTCCCGTCAGGCTCCCGGGCGCCGCGCCTGGTCCGGCAGTGCCGGTGACGTCCGCGGCTCGCGCGATGCGCGGTGCCGCCGTCCGGGGCGCGGGCGCCGCACGGGAGCTCTCTGTGTCCTGTCTCGCCGGTTCCGTACGCCATGTGTGCGTACGGCCTGGCGAAAGTCTTCTGGTCGGTGCGCTGCCCGACCCAGGTGGCTCCCGGATCCGAGGGCGGCGCTACGACGTCCGTCCTTACGCGGGACCTTCCTTACGCCGACGCCTTCGCGGCGGCAGTTTCGGTGGCCCCTGTGCGATCGGCTGGGGCGGCCATGACTGCCTCGCGGTCGGGCGCGAGCGGGTCGGTCACCGTGCCGGTCTCTTCATCGAACAGCCCCTGCGCCAGCCTGGTCACCGCTGCGGCGACCGGCGGCGCCAGGTCGGCCACGGCGCGAAGACCGGACAGGACGTCGTCGGGTCGTACGGCAGGCGTCACGTGCCGAACAACCAGGCGCAGTATCGCACAGGGCTGGTCGGTCGGCCTATCAGCCTGCGGACTGTGCGCCTCGAGGCTCGCCACGGCACCGCGGGCGTCGAAGGTGCGCATCCCGTTCTTGGTCCTGCGCTGGACTTCCACCGTGTCGGCCGACTTGAAGGCGTCGACCGCGCGCTCCGCGTCCTCGGGCGCCACGCCGTCGAGGCGCAGCTCCCACACGGACGCGGTGAGCCGGTCGGCGAGACCCGAGGTGCGGGCCTCGACCGCCTCGATGATGTCGAGCCCCACGGGCATCGACTCGTCGAGGAGCTCACGCAGCTTTTGTGGGTCACGCGTCTGGGTGAGCGCGATCTCCAGGTACTCCGCCTCGCTGCCTGTGCCGGTGGGTGCGGCATTGGCGTACGACACCTTCGGATGCGGTGTGAACCCCGCCGAGTACGCCATCGGCACCTCGGCACGGCGCAACGCACGCTCGAAGGCGCGCTGGAAGTCACGGTGGCTGGTGAACCGGAGGCGGCCGCGCTTGGTGTAGCGCAGTCGGATGCGCTGCACCGCGGGTGCGGGCGGCGGGCCTTCGGGCTGTCGCTTGCCCAGTGTCGTTCAGTCCTTCGTGAGAGCGGTCGTACTGCTACCTAGAGTACGTGTCCCGACGGCTCCAGGTTCCCGCCGGTCCTTCGCCAGGGGCACCCGCTCGGGCTCCCGGGGCGTACCGAAGAGCATGCGGCGGATGTCCGCGCGGGTCTGCCGCGCCGACTCGCGGGCGGCGGCCAGGGCCTGCCGTGTCACACGGCCCACGCCACGCGCGGCCTCGGCGGCGGGCCGCAGGACCGTGTCCCGGACGAGGTGTCCGACCGGCGTCAGCACGCTGCGGTACACCCAGCGCACGGGCTCCACGAAGATCCACCGGAAGAGTCGTCCGAGGAACCGGCCGACGGCGAGCGAAAGGTGTCCGGCCACCCGCCAGGCGTGTCCGAGCGCGTCCCCGACCTCCCGCGCGACGACGGCGAGGACCCGCCCGACCGGCACGAGCACCCAGCGCCACAGGGCGAGCGCGGGCAGCACGAGCAGGACGCGCAGGGTCCAGTAGAGCGCGGCGCCGATCCCGGTGAAGATCATCCGTACGAGCCACCCGAGTCCGCGCGCCGCCCACGCGATCGCCCGTCCGACGGGCGCGAGGATCCACTCGTACAACCACAGCGCCGGTACGACGATCAGATGGCGGACCAGCCAGGCCACGACCCGGTACACCCCGAGCGCGACCGCCCCGAACCCGATCCCCAGGCCCCTGAGCAGCCAGGCGACGGCCCGCCCGACGGGGGTCAGCACGCGGGCGTACACCCAGGCGAGTACGGCGCCGATGCCGCGGAGCACCCAGGCGAACCCGGCGCCGAGACCTCGTAGGACCCAGGCGAACCCGGCGCCGACGCCCCGCGCCACCCAGGCGATCGCGTGTCCGACCGGCGTGAGCACCGTCTCGTACATCCACACGGCGGGCACCACGAGCGACACGTACCCGAGCCACGCCAGCGCCTTGCCGACCGGCACCACGGCGTACCGCCACAGCGTCACCCACGGCCAGACGAACACCGCCCACGCCACCCACTGGAGCACCCGCCCCACGGGGCGCAGCACGGTGTCCCGCAGAAACCTTCCGCCGACCACCAGGGCGTCCCACAGCATGCGCACCGGCACGACGAGCACGAGGACGACGATCCGCACGGGCAGGCGGATCGCGACCGTGAGGCACCCCTCGGCCGGTACTGCGGGTCGCTCAGCAGGCGACTTTTCCAGATCCATACCGACGTAGACGCCTCAGGGCACCATCTGGATGCACGCTCCTGAGGCCGGTTGCGCTCCCGTCGAAACTCCTGGCGGTCGCGCCGTCGTGCCCGGTCCGGAAACAGTCGGGGGGTCAGTCCACTTCGATGCCGTACTCCCTGATGAGCTCTTCCAGGCCGCCCGTATACCCCTTGCCGCCGACCACGAAGTCCCAGTCGCCGCCCGTACGACGGCGGAAGGACCCGAGGACCAGCGCGGTCTCGTGGGCGCGGCCGTCGGACACGTCGAGTCGGCCGAGCTCGGTCCCCGATCGGTCCAGCAGCCGGATGCCCGCCTCGGTGAAGCCGGACAGATCGGCTCCGGGGTTGGCCTCCGGGTCGACCGCCGCGACGAGCACGAGTCGGTCGGCCCGCTCCGGCAGGGCGTCGAACGACACCCGGATGGCCGCCTTGTCCGGTGCGGTGGCGGCGAGCGCGCGGACCGTGCCGTCGGGGGTCCGGGGATTGTTGAAGAAGACGAAGTGGTCGTCGCTCAGGGCCCGGTTGCCGTGGCAGACGAGCGCGCACACGTCCAGGGCGACCTGGCCGGTCCAGAACATGCCGAGCCTGTTCCAGTCGTCCCCGCCGTCCCTCTGGTCCCCCTCGTCCCCGCCTTCCCTCTCGTCCACCGCGTCCGGCGTGCGGGAAGCGGGAAGCGGGCGGCCGGCGTTTCCGAGCCGCCCGCGCAGCCCGTGGCGGTGCAGCAGGTCGACGAGTTCGCCGCCCGCCACGAGTTCCAGGGGCTTGCCGCTGGCGAAGGCGTGCGATCCAGGACCGAAGCCGGAGGTCGTGACGAGAACCCCCTTGTTGGCGCCCGCGTCCTGGACCGTGCCGAACAGGTCCCGGACGGCGGTCGGAGGCACGGTGTTGCGGTAGCGCTTCACCTGGACGACGATCTTGCCGCCGCGGATCGGGGTCGGATCCATCGCGTCGACGTCCACACCGCCGTCGTTCGAACGCTGGGTCGTCACCGCCCGCATGCCCATCGCGCGGAACAGCTCCGCGACCAGCGCCTCGAAGGCGATCGGATCCATCTCGTACAGATCCGGCTCGTCCAGGTCCGGCGCGTTCAGGTCCGCCCCGTCCGGGTTCGCCCCCCGCGCACCCCCGTGGGTGACGACGCCGTTGCCGATGTCCTCGGGGTGGCGGCCCGGACGTACCGCCGCGCGCTGGTCGGGGCGTGCCGACAACTGCCCCCGGAGCCCGTCCACCAGACAGTCGACGGCGTTGACCT
Organism: Streptomyces sp. RLB3-17; assembly: GCF_007113425.2. NCBI lineage: Bacteria > Bacillati > Actinomycetota > Actinomycetes > Kitasatosporales > Streptomycetaceae > Streptomyces > Streptomyces sp. RLB3-17. The sequence goes on from NZ_CP041610.2 coordinate 4,221,338, forward strand.
GCTCCAGCCGCAGTCGCGCGAAGACGGAACGCGGAGCCATGACGGTGGCGAGGAAGATCCGCGCCTCCCTGCCGGTCGCCGGATCGTGATCGTCCACGAACCCGTTCAGCGCCACCGACTCCAGCACCCCGAACTCGTCCGCCGCGAAGAGCGCGTGCAGCACCAGGAGAACGCACTGCGCCAGTACGTCCCTGTACAGGGCACGGCTCTGCGCCGCCGACCGCGGCGTCTCCTTGTCCTGGTCCGCGGTGGGCATGTACCGCACCGACTTCACCTCGGGGACGACGCCGTACCTGGGCAGCTCCCAGTTCAGCACCAGCTGGCGCGCGGCCGGGTCGTAGGCCGCGGAAACCTGCCGGGGCAGGTCCTCGGGCCATGCGGAGGAGGCGTAGAGGGCCGCGGAGAAGTACTCCACCGTGGCGTCGGGGTCGCCGTCGCGCAGCCCCGCCGTCATCTCGGACACGGCGGCGTTGTGCCGGCCGACCTCCGCCTGCTGGGCCTCGGCCCGCCGCTGGTACTCCCGCTGGTAGGCGGCCAGTTGCTGCTGCCGACGGGCTTCCGCCGCCTGCGCGGCCTCCCGGTCACGCTCGAAGCGGGCCCGCGCGTCCGCCTGCGCCTGGGCACGCCGGCCGGCGCCGAGCCCCCAACCGCCCTGGGCCTGGTAGTGGTTCGGATCAGGCATGGGCGTCGGATGCGCCAGCGGCCCCGGAGCGAAGGGCTCGACCCGCTGGGAACGGGTGAGCATGGCGGCCCGGAACGCGGGCGCCCGGCATCCGGCGGCCAGCAGGCCCTGCAAGGAGGCGACCCGGGACTCCAACTCCTCGGTACGCCGCCGCGCCTCGGCCTCCCGCTGCTGTCGGTAGGCCGCCCGCTGTTCCTGTCGGCCGCGCGCCAACTCCCTCTGGAAGGCGCGCTCTTGTCGCTCCTGATCCCGCTGCTGTCTGGACTGCGCCGCCAACTGGCGCTGCTGCTGACGCTGTGCCTCAGCCCAGATACCGACCAACCCACTGGAGCGACGACTCATGCTCTACAGGCCCTCCCCCGGAACTTCGGCGCCCTGCCACCGCACCGCCCCGGCCCCACAACCAGCAGTGATCACACGACTCTAGTCGGCGATCAGTGCCTCATGTATCCCCTTGTCCGCTTATGAAGGGACCCCTGCCGAGGAACCACCGCAAGCTCCATGCACACTTTGCCTGTCGCAGTCCCGCCTCCAAGAGGATGATCCACGCATGATTACGCTCACCAAAGAAGACGGCCCGGCGGATCTGGACGGAGTCACCCATCTGTCCATCGGAGTGTCCTGGGATCCCACCGCGGGCAGCAGCGGTGGAGTGATGGGCGTACTCCGCCGCAAAACCGGCACCGACCTGGACCTGATCGCCATCGCGCTGCAGGGCATGGACCCGGTGCGCCTGGCGGGCCTCGACTCGCTCGACCCCATGGGCAACGGCTCCCTGGTCCACAGCGGTGACAACCAGACCGGGCGCGGGGAGGGCGACGACGAGACGTTGACGGTCGAGTTCGCCCGCATACCGCCCAACATCACGTCGATCGTGTTCATCGCCGCGGCCTTCAAGAAGGGCAGCTCCTTCCAGAAGGCCCGCAACATCAGCTTCAAGGTGTACGACGCGACCGGCGGCACCACTCAGCAGGTCGCCGACATCTGGCCGAGCCTGCTCACCCAGGACAACGGGTGCGCCGTGGCCAAGGCCGTTCGGGTCGACGGCAACTGGAAGCTCGAGGTCATCAACGTGACCGGGAAGATCAAGCAGGGTGACGAGCACGCCCTGATGCGCTTCGCCGTCAGCAAGTAGTCGGCCATCAGTACGTAGTCCGCCGTCAGCATCACCACGTAGTCCGCCATCAGCACGTGGGACGAGGTACCCGGGGTCCTGTAGGACCCCGGGTACTACATGCGGTCGAGTGCTACGGGCCGTCCGCCGGCGGCAGGTCCTGCTCGGTCCAGATCGTCTTGCCGGTGGGTGTGTAGCGCGTGCCCCAGTGGTGGGTCATCTGCGCGATGATGAACAGCCCCCGGCCTCCCTCGTCGTCGTTCGCGGCGTGCCGCAGATTGGGCGTGGTGTGGCCGGTGTCGGAGACTTCGCAGATCAGGGTCCGGTCGCGGATCAGGCGTACCTGGATCGGGCCGCCGACGTAGCGGATGGCGTTGGTGACCAGTTCGCTGACGATGAGCTCGCTGGCGAACGTCAGGTCGTCCAGCCCCCAGTCGCGGAGCTGCTTGCCGACGGCGGTGCGGATGGTGGCCACCGCCGCCGGGTCCGGGGGCAGCTCCCACTGGGTGAACTGGTTCCGGTCGAGCAGGCGTGTGCGGGCGACCAGCAGCGTCGCGTCCTCGTCCACGGCCCCGGGCAGCAGGGTGGTCACCGCCCGGTCGCACAGCTCTTCCAGAGACGCTCCGCAGTCGGCGAGGACCTGGGACAGCTGCGCGAGTCCTGCGGCACGGCTGTCGGCCGCCTGGAGGAGGCCACCCGTGAAGAGGGCGACGAGACTGCCCGGCGGAAGCTCCAGATCCGTGCTCTGGTAGGGCAGGCCACCGATTCCCAGCGGCGGTCCGGGGGGCAGCTCCGGATGGTCGACAACACCCGTGTGCGGCTCGACGACCACCAGTACCGACTCCCCGGCCCGCGCCAGACTGCACTTCCCCGAGACGGGGTCGTACACCGCGTACAGGCAGGTCACGCCCAGGGCCTCGTCGGCCTGCGGCCTCAGGTGGCCCGGTCCCTGGCCGGCCCCGCGCTCGTGCGCGGTCTGCTCGACCAGGTCGTCCAGACGGGACAGGAGCTCGTCCGGGCTCAGGTCCAGCCGGGCCAGCACGCGCACCCCCGTGCGCAAGCGGCCCATGGTGGCCGCGGCGCGCAGGCCGTGACCGAGCACGTCCCCGACGACCAGGCCGACCCGGGTGCCCGACAGGGGGATGAGGTCGTACCAGTCGCCGCCCACCCCGGACCCGCTGTCGGCGGGCAGGTAACGGCTCGCCGCGTCCACGGCGGCGTGCGGCGGCAGGCGGCCCGGGAGCAGGCTCCGCTGGAGCTTGAGGGCCACGGCATGGCCACGGGTGACCAGCGGCATCAGCAGGAGACCGAGCAGCAGGGCGCCCAGGCCCAGGACGGTGACCCCGCCCGTCCTCCCGATCAGCGGCAGGTCGACGCTGGTCATGCCGTATCCGGGGTCCGCGTAGACGACGAAGGCGGCGTAGAGGAACAACAGGAGCATGATCAGCCCGCCGAGCCCAGGGAACACACCCTTGAAGAGCAGGTCTCTGGCGCTGCGGGTGAGGACCTTGCGGTGGTACCAGACGCAGGCGAAGCCGGTCAGACCGTACTGGAACGCGATCGCGAGACCGACTGCGTCGATCGAGTCGGCCAGGACGTTATGGCTGAACGACGCCAGCAGGACCAGCACGGCGATCGACACCACGCCCATGCCGACGGTTCCCCAGGTCGGGGTGAGGAACCTGCGGTGGACCCGGGCGAACCGGGCGGGGACGGCCTTGTGGACCGCCATGGAGAAGACGGTCCTGGCCAGGGGCAGGATGGTGGTCTCCGCGGAGGCCAACGCCGAGGTCAGCACCATCAGGATCAGCAGTCTCGACAGGAACAGCCCCGTCTCGTCGCTCCCGAACACGGCCGCGCCCAGTCCGGAGAACACGTCGTTCTCGTTGCGCGTGTTGCCGAGCCCGATGCCCGAGGTGCCGACTCCCGCGAACGCCTGCGCCGAAGTGGACACCAGCCCGTACATGATCACGAGCAGCACGGTGGACATGACCGCGGCGCGCCCGGGGACACACCTGCTGTCGACGGTTTCCTCGTTGACCGCGAACGCGGTGTCCCACCCCCAGTAGATGAAGACCCCCGCGAGGATGCCCGAGGTCAGCGCCGTTGCCGAGGGCACCTCGAACGGGTTGAACCAGGAGGCGGAAACGTGGATCGCCGTCGGGGGAGGGTCGGTGTAGACCTTGACCAGCGCGGCGACGGCGAACAGGACCAGCATCACCACTTCCAGGCACAGCAGCCAGCGCTGGACAGCCGCCGAGAACTCGATGCCGACGTAGCAGATCGCGGTCAGCACGACGATCCAGGCGATGCCCGCCACGGTGGTCCACAGCCGGTTCTCCGCCAGTCCGTCCAGGCCCACCAGCCGGAAGCCGTAGGCGGCGGCGACCTCGGCGAGGCTCGCCATGACGATGATGTTGGCGACGATGAGGCCCCAGCCGCCCATCCAGCCGGTGCGCGGTCCGAAGGTGCGGGTGGCCCAAGTGAAGGTGGTCCCGCAGTCGGCGTTGCTCGCGTTCAGCTCCCGGAAGGCGTACGCGACCAGCAGCATCGGGATGAACGCCAGCATGGTGACGATCGGGGCCTGCAGTCCGACCCCGGCCACGATGAGGCCCAGCGTGGCGGCCATGCTGAACGCCGGACCGGTCGAGGCCAGGCCCATGGCCACCGAGGAGAACATGCCCAGGGCGTCGTTCTTGAGCCCTTTCCGGCCGGACCCCGTCCCGGGAGCGGGGCGGCCGGCGGACTCGGCGCCGCCAAAGTGCCTCACACTTGATTCCAACGCCGGGCCGCTCCCCTCCGCAACAGCGCAGGGCCAGCAGAAAGGCCCGTACCGGACTCGGACCCACTCCACCAGTGAGTGGAAGTCCAGCGCTGAGCGGAAGTCCGAGGCACCACTGAGCCCATGTCCGAGGCACCTTGGGCACCGCTGTTGCGGACCGGTGAGGGACGCCACAAATGGGGCCGACCAGTGGCGCGCGAACGCCGAGGGGGCTACCGTCGACAGGGAGAACGACCGGTCTTCCTACCCCCCCGGGGGGATGGCCTCTCGGCCTTCCCGGCAGGGCTGCCTCCATGCGGAGAACTGCCGGTGGGCTCTGGTGCACGTCGAAGAGAGATCAAAGAGTTCCATGAAAGCAACCCGTGCCCCGGCCTGGCCGGGGCCCCGCAGAGGGCCACTGCTTCGTGCGGCCCCACTGGGATCAGCCGTCCGATCGGATGAGCCGGACCGCGTTCAGCAGGGTCTTGTGGGCCGCCGTCGAGTCGTCCAGGTAGCCGGCGGCCATCGCGCCGTCGTACAGCATCAGCAGCGCACCGGCGGCCGACTCCGGGTCGGCGTGGCCGAGCCGGGTGAGCAGATCCTGGAAGAGGGTGCGGATCCAGTTCCGGTGGGACGTCACCAGGCCGCGTACCGGATGGCCTGCGTCCGGGTACTCGGCGGCCGCGTTCATGAACGGCGAGCCGCGAAATCCGCGCTCGCGGGCGTGCTCGGCGACGGCCTCGAAGATCAGGTCGATCGCCTCGGCGGGCGGGTGCCCGGCGGCCAGTGGTTCGGCCACCTCCTTGTAATAGGCGTCCTTGGTCAGCAGGTAGGCCACGACCAGGTCGTCCTTGGAGGCGAAGTGGCGGTAGAAGGTCGCCTTCGTCACCCCGGCCTCGGCGATCAGCCGCTCGACGCCGATCGCACGGACACCCTCGTAGTAGAACAGCCGCGACGCGGCCCGGACCAGGCGTTCGCGAGGCGGTAGTTCTCCCTCGGTCCTGGTCTCTCGACTCGTGCTGTCGGTGGTCTTCTGCCCAGTGCTGCTCACTTCCCCATTGTGCCCTCGGCCCTGCTGCGAGCGGCCTCTGCCCCCGTACGGCCCCACCCACACGGCCGTCCTCCTTCTGTCCCGCACGGCCCGCAGCGGCGTGGCCGTTCATCGAAAGGCTTGAACCCATGAATCGTCGTCTTGAAGGAACCGTCGCCCTGGTCACCGGAGCGTCCAGCGGCATCGGCCACGCCACCGCGTTGGAGCTTGCTCGCGAGGGCGCCTCCGTGGCCCTGGTCGGTCGGCGCGAGGACCGGCTCACCGACCTCGCCGCGGAAATCACCGGCGCCGGCGGCAAGGCCCTGGTCGTGCCCGCCGACATCACCACCGCGCAGGCCGCCGCGGAAGCGGTCGAGCGGACCGTCGAGGGCCTGGGCCGTCTGGACACGCTGGTCAACAACGCCGGCCTCATGCTGCTCGGCCCCGCCCCCAGCGCGGACCTGAACGACTGGCAGCGCATGATCGACATCAACCTCATGGGCCTGATGTACACCGCCCACGCAGCCGTCCCCCACCTGGTCAAGGCCGCCGCCGAGGAGCCGCGTCAGGTCGCCGACATCGTCAACATCGGCTCGCTCGCCGGCCGCAACGCCTACGCCATGTCCGCCGTGTACAGCGCCACCAAGTTCGGCGTCGGTGCCTTCAGCGAGGCACTGCGTCAGGAACTGGCACGCCAGCACGTCCGCGTGTCCGTCATCGAGCCGGGCAGCGTCGACACCGAACTGCGTACGCACAACCCCGACGTCATCCAGCAGCACATCGTCGCCGCCCTGGGCGACATCGAGCGGCTGCAGAGCCAGGACATCGCCGACACCGTCGGCTACATCGTCACCCGCCCCCGGCACGTGGCCGTCGCCGAGCTGCTCGTACGCCCCACCGAGCAGGCCTGAACACCGAGCCCGTGGCCAACTCCGCAGCACACAAGGAGTCGCGATGGCGATGAGGCGGATCCTCGCCGTGGTGACCAACCCGGGCAACGGTGTCCGGGAGGACACTGCCGGTGCCGACGGACGAGGACGCGAAGCTCCGACCGCAGCCGGCGCGGCAGCCACCTCCTCCCTCACATCAGTGCGCGTGACTACTCGAAGCCGGCGTCGGACCAGCGTTCTCGACCGTCAGCGGCAGAAGCTTCCTGCCCGTCGGGCCGATCTGGATGCTGGTGTCCATCTGGGGGTGGACACCCCCTCACCGCCGCTGCCTGACCGTCTTGCCGGACGATCAGACATCGCCCTGGACGAGGGCATGCAGATGCTCGTCATGCCATCCGTCCGCGTGGAGCAGCGCGCTGCGCATGGTGCCTTCGAGGGAGTATCCGGCCTTGTCCGCCACACGGCAGGATGCCGGGTTGGACACCGAGTGACACAGCCGCAGGCGATGCAGGCCAAGGTCGTTCAGGGCCCACTCGCTGACGCGCTTCGTGGCCTCGACCACCACACCGCCCCCGCGCGCCGCGGGGAGGATCCAGTAGACGATCTCGGCGCTGCCGGCGCCGAGGTCGATGTCGCCCCACCCGATCAGTCCCACGGCCTCGCCCTCCGGTCGCGCGATGGCCCAGATCGCACTCAGCTCGGCCCGCCACCGCTCGTGCATGCGTTCAATCCTGCGGCGGGCGTCTTCTGGCGTCTCCACCAGCAGGCGATTCCACTGGCGAACCCCGGGATCCCGACTGGCGGCCACCAAGACGTCGGCGTCGGAGAGACGCCAGGGACGCAGCTCCAGGCCGCTTGGAAGGCCGAGCACCGGCTGGTCCATCCGGGCCATCTGCCCCGCCGGAACGACTGCTGGTATGCGTGAGCCGGAGATCATCGAGGCATCCTGCCACAGCCCTCGGACGAGGAACTGGGCACGTAGTGCGCGAGATAGGCGAGGAGCTCCGGATCGAGCTCGCCGGCCCGCTGCTTCTCGTGGATCGCGAGTGTGAGTCTCGCCTCGGCCAGGAACCGGTACGCGAAAATCTCGACGCTCGGCGCGGTCCAGAAGATCTCTCGGCGCGGCAGGACGATCTCGCCGTCGGGTCCGTACCTGAGGCCTGGCTCCACGGTGAAATCCCGGTCGGAGCAGACGACAGCGGCCTGCCCGCTGTGGTGCAGGTAGAGGTACCACATGATGCAGCTCTGCTGATCGCGAAAGAACAGCACCATGCGATCGGCCGGGTCGACGGGGCTGGGGAGCGGGCCGGTCACATCGGTCCAGGCACCGCCGCCCTCGCGGTCGAGGCATCGGTGCAGGTTGGCTCGGGTGATCAATGCCAAGAAGTCCGCGGGGAGCGAGAGGCCGTCTCTCGCCAGATCAGACGCGATCGGATCCGTCACGGCCGTGCGGTGGTCAAGCGGATCACCGATGTCGCCGAACCAGGCGAAGTCGCCGACGAAGGACTCTTCGTCCAAGGGCGGAACCATCTCAAGGGGATAGGCCTGAAACCATGCGAAAGTGCGCCCTTGCTCGTCGTACGGCCGGTAGGGGCCGATTCCGTGCCCGGCCCAGAAGGCCGGAAGGCGCACCGCAGCAGGGCCTTCGCCGATCCGACGGAATCCGTCCTCGGGGTGTGCATCCGCGGGGGGACGAGCCGCAAGGACGCGCGTCTTCGGGCTCGTCAGCGTCTGCGGTAGCCGGATGTCCGGCCGGCCGAGTTCGTCCACCGGCCGGACGTAACCGGGATCGTCCTCGGGCCGGGGCCGAGGTGCCGCTGGGACGTCCACTCGGAAGCCGTCACGTCGTTCCTCGGGCCACCGCGCGTCGATGGCAAGGGCCGCGGCCGTGCAGTCAGGGCATTCATCGCGGTGACCACCGCCCCACATGCCGAACTGGGAGCCCGTCATGTCCGGCTTCTCGATCCCGCAGAGCGTCTTGTGGAAGTAGCCATACGCGTGCCGGCCGGCATCCGGCAGCATGTCCGTCCACGCCGCTTCCCACCGGATTCCCCAGGGGCAGTGTCCGGGGCGGCTGATCTCATGGTCCGGAGTCCCGATCTGGGTCACCGCATAGCACCATGTGCAGACCCAGAGCTCGCGACGCCACCGCGACGGCGGACGATCCCACTTCACCATCTCGTGATCGCAGACGTCGCAGCGCATGGTGGAATCCTGCCTTCCCGATGAGAACCACGAGTCGTCGCCGCACGCACCGGGGAGATGGAAGAGGCCTTGGGCATGGGCACGACGGCCCTTGCCGCCGACCGCGAGTCGCTCCCCTCTCGATCAGCCGGCCAGTTCGGCCACCAGGCCGCGGATGCGCCGCTCGATCTCGTCTCGGATCGGGCGGACCGCGTCGACTCCCTGCCCGGCCGGATCGTCGAGCCGCCAATCCAGGTACCGCTTCCCGGGGAAGACCGGGCACGTGTCGCCGCACCCCATGGTGATCACGACGTCGGACGCCTGCACCGCTTCGACAGTCAGCACCTTCGGAGTCTCGGCGGAGATGTCGATGCCGACTTCCTTCATCGCGTCGACGACCGCCGGGTTGACCGTGTCGGCAGGGGTGGAGCCCGCCGAGCGGACTTCGACCCGATCGCCCGCGAAGTGCGTGAGGAACGCGGCGGCCATCTGGGAACGCCCGGCGTTGTGGACACAGACGAACAGCACGGACGGGCGCGGGGTGGCAGTGCTCATGGCAGCCGTCTTTCTGGGGAGGAGGTGGGCTCAGGAAGCGGACGGGGCGAGTTCGGGCTCACCGTGAGGGACGACGACGTCTGTCTCGGCGGGCGCCGGTCGGCCGAACACCACCGCCAGCAGGCCCAGGCCGACGGCGGCACCGACCAGTTGCGCGGCGATGAACGGGGCGACGGAAGCCGGGGCGATCCCCGCGAACGTGTCGGTGAAGGCCCGGCCGACCGTCACCGCCGGGTTCGCGAACGACGTGGAGGACGTGAACCAGTACGCGGCCCCGATGTAGGACGCCACCCCAGCTGAGGCGAGGTGGGCGCGATCCGTCCGGGTCAGGCCGAAGATCAGCAGGACGAGCCCGGCGGTTGCCACGATCTCGCCCAGCCACAGATGGCCGGCGGTGCGGTCGTGCGTGGACCACTTCACCAACGGTTCGGCGAACATCGCATCGGCCAGCACCGCACCGCCGATCGCACCCAGGGTCTGGGCGGGGACGTACACGGCTGCTTCGCGTGCGGTCATTCCGTCGCCGCTCCTGCGCCCCGTGAACCAGGCGGCCAGGGTGACGGCCGGATTGAAGTGGGCCCCCGACACCGGCCCGAACAACGTGATCAGCACGGCCAGGCCGAAGACGGTGGCGAGCGAGTTCGCGAGCAACTGCACGCCGACGTCCCGTGACAGCTCCGTCGCCTGGATGCCCGAGCCGACCACCACCGCGACCAGCGCGGCCGTCCCGACCAGCTCGGCCACCGCACGCCGGCCGAGCGAAGCGCTCACGCGGTCACCCCAACGGGCTCAGGAGTGGCCAGGAACGCGCCCAGCCGGTCCAGCACGCCGGGCAGCACCCAGTAGTAGACCCAGGTCCCACGACGCTCGCAGTCGATGAGTCCGGCCTGCCGGAGCAGCTTGAGATGGTGGGAGATCGTCGGTTGCGACAGCTCGAACGCGGGCGTCAGCTCGCACACGCACACCTCGCCGCCCTCCCGCGAAGCGATCATCGAGAGCAGCCGCAGCCGGACCGGGTCACCCAGCGCCTTGAACGCCTTCGCCAGTTCGACGGCCTGGTCCTCGGCCAGCGGGGCGGAGACCAGTCCCTGGCAGCAGGCGCCGTCCGCGTCCTGGCCGAGCACCTCAAGCTCTTGTTTCGACATGCCTCTATGTTGACGTTCTTCGATACAAGACGCAAGGTTGCATCAATGAACGTCAATACAAGCCGTTCCGGGTCCTGCCATGCCCCGTCATCCAGGAGTCAGCCATGAGCGAGCAGTCCACCGAACTGCGCGAGACCGTCCGACAGCGGTACGCCGCCGCGGCCGTGAAGGTGACCGAGGGTGGCACCGCGTGTTGCGGGCCGCAGCCGGTCGAGGTCGACGAGAACTTCGGCTCCACCCTCTACGCCGTCGCCGAGCGCGACGCCCTGCCCGCCGAAGCCGTCGCCGCCTCTCTGGGCTGCGGCAACCCGACCGCCGTGGCCGATCTCCACGAGGGCGAACGCGTCCTGGACCTCGGCTCCGGCGGCGGCATCGACGTCCTGCTCTCCGCCCGCCGCGTCGGCCCCACGGGCAGGGCGTACGGCCTCGACATGACCGACGAGATGCTCGCCCTGGCCCTCACCAACGCGAAGAAGGCGGGCGCGACGAACGTCGAGTTCCTCAAGGGCACCATCGAGGCGATCCCGCTCCCCGCGGGCACCATCGACGTGGTGATCTCCAACTGTGTGATCAACCTGTCGACCGACAAGGCGGCGGTCTTCGCCGAGACGTTCCGCGTCCTGACGCCCAACGGCCGCATCGGCGTCTCGGACGTGGTCGCCGACGACGCCCTCTCCCCCGCCCAGCGCGCCGAGCGCGGCGACTACGTCGGTTGCATCGCGGGCGCCCTGTCGTTCACCGAGTACCGCGAAGGCCTTGAGGCGGCAGGGTTCGTGAACATCGAGATCACCCCCACGCACCCCGTGGCCGACGGCATGCACTCCGCCATCATCCGCGCCACCAAGCCCCGGACCGAGCCGCGGGCATCCCGGACGACCGAACCGGCCGATGCGTGCTGCGGCGTCAACGCCTGCTGCACACCCGCCGAGACCTCCGCGGACCCCGACGTCACCGTCACAGAGGCCAAGACGGCATCCGGCTGCGGCTGCCAGAACTGACCCGGACAGCCTTGAGGCCCCTCCCGATCGAGAGGGGCCTCAAGCTCGTACGGGCCACTTCTGAAGGTACGGGCCACTTCTGAAGGCTCGACAGGGTCAGGGTCAGGCCCACTCAACCTCTCAGTGGATGCGTGAGGAGCCCTCAACGCTCGGCAGGGGCGTCCAGGCAGTCCCCCTGCTACCGCCGAGGTCTCCATGTGTACGGCTCCGTTGCCGTCACCTTCTGCCGTCAGGACCCGCCGGCTCCCGGTCAATCCGTGCGTTGCTGCGGTCGGACTGGCCGGTGCCGTTCTCGGTGAGAGCCGTGCGCGCGGCCTGCAGCAGTTCTTCGGAGAGCGGGTTGCCCCGGGTGGCGCGGGCGAGGACGAGGGCACCGACCATGGTGCAGAGCTGGGCCATGCCGTCGTCGTCGCCGGTGGCCAGTCGAGCGGCGCGGTTGCGTACCCCGTTGATGTAGACCTGCTGGGAGCGGGCGGCCTGGTCGGGGTCGCGCCCCAGGTCGGCGGCGAATCCGGACACGGGGCAGCCGTCCCCGGCGTGATCGCGGTGCCAGATCGAGAGGTAGTTCTCGATCAGCGTCCGGCGGGCGGCCTCGTGCTCCCCGGTGTGTTCATCAAGCGTCACCGGCGAGTGCGCCGTCGGGTTCTCGAAGGCGTGGGCGATGGCCTTGTCGACCAAGTCCTCCTTGGAGGCGAACTGCTTGTAGAACGCGCCATGGGTGAGCCCAACGGCTTTCATCAGGTCGGCGATGCTGACCACAGTGCCCTTCTCGCGGAACATCCGGGAGGCGGTGGCCACGACGTGTTGCCGGTTCTCCTGCGCTTGCGCCTTGGACACGCGGCCCACGGAATCACTCTCCTCAGATGGATGTCACTTGTCATCTATCCTAACGTGTGTTTAGTTAGAGTGCGACATCTATTTGGGGTCGACGAGAGCACCCGGCTGGTCAAGCAGGGTCTTGTGCCGCTCCCACCGTCTGAGGCCGACAGCCTCCGCCCCCGCATTCGCCGTACCACCGACAGCACTGGAGCCCCACTGTGGCATCACCACCCACGCCCACCGAGTCCTCGACGCCCGCGGAGTCCACGCCACCCGTGCCGCCCGCCCGGCGACGAACCGTTTCCGAGGCGGTCCACCGCCGGCGCTGGGCCATCCTGACCGTGCTCTGTTTCAGCCTCTTGGTGGTGATGCTGGACAACTCGATCCTCAACGTGGCCACCAAGACCATCGCCCAGCCCGCTCCCACCGGACTCGGCTCCACCCAGAGCCAGCTGGAGTGGGCGATCAACTCCTACACGCTGGTCTTCGCCGGACTGCTCTTCACTGCGGGTCTGCTCGGTGACCGGCTCGGCCGGAAGAAGGTGCTGCTTTTCGGCATGCTGGTGTTCGGTGCGGGATCCGCGCTGTCGGCGCTGTCGGACTCCTCCGGGCAGCTCATCACCTTCCGCGCTGTGATGGGCTTCGGCGGCGCCTTCATCCTGCCCGCCACCCTCGCGATCATCATGAACGTCTTCGAGCGCGATGAGCAGCCCAAGGCCATCGGCATCTGGACCAGTGTGGTCGGTTTCGCCATCGCCCTCGGCCCCATTACCGGCGGCATCCTGCTGCAGCACTTCTGGTGGGGCTCGGTCTTCCTGGTCAACGTGCCCATCGTGGTCGTCGCGGCGCTCGCGATGGTGGCGATCGTCCCCGACTCGAAGAACCCCAAGCCCGGCAAGCTCGACCCGGTCGGCGTCGTGCTCTCGATCCTGGCACTGGTCTCGCTGATCTACGGCATCATCAAGGGCGGCCAGGAGGGCGGCTTCACCGGGGCCCAGTCCTGGGGCCCGATCGTTGCCGGCCTGGCGGTCCTCGGGGTCTTCGTCGTCTACGAGCGCAGCAGCGACCATCCGGCCCTCGACGTCACATGGTTCCGCAATCGGCGGTTCTCCGCGTCCGTCGCCGCCATCGGCCTGGTCTTCTTCGCTCTCACCGGCGTTACGTTCTTCAGCGTCTTCTACAACCAGAGCGTTCGGGGCTACAGCGTCCTGCAGTCCGGTCTGCTCGTGCTGCCGCTGGCCGCCTCCCAGATGTTCTTCGCCCCGCGGGCCCGGCTGGTCGTCAACCGCTTCGGTGCCCGAGCCGTGTGCGCCACCGGCCTCGTCCTGACCGCCGTGGCCTTCGCCGGCTTCCTGCTGCTCGGCCAGGACACTCCCATCTGGGTGCTGGAGGTGCTGTTCTTCCTGATGGGTACGGGGATGGCGCATGTGATGCCGCCCGCCACCGTCATGATCATGTCGTCGTTGCCGCGTGAGAAGGCCGGCTCTGGATCCGCGGTCAACAACACCTTCCGGCAGGTCGGTGGGGCCTTGGGGGTCGCCGTTCTGGGGGCGTTGCTGTCCGCCACCTACCGCAGCGGCATCGACGACCACCTGGGCGTGCTGCCCGCCTCCGACCGGCAGGCCGCAGGTGAATCTGTCGAGGCGACCCTGTCCGTTGCCGAGAAGCTGGGACCGGCCGGCAAGGCGCTGGTGCAGCCCGCGCACGACGCCTTCATCCATGCCATGCACATCACCGCAATAGGGTCGGCTGCCGTCGCCCTGGTCGGCGCGGTCGTCGTGCTTCTCTTCCTGCCGCGCAAGGCCGCCGCCGTGGTCGCCGGCGGTGTTGAGCCCGAACGCCAGACCGTAGGGGCCCAAGGGTGATCACGACACATCTCCGCGAGACACCGGAGGCGACCGCCTGGCGGGGACGCCCCACCGAGAGCCCTGGAGACCCCTGTGAAATCGCCACCCGGATCAGCGGTGACACCGCCATGCCAACGCATTGCTGACAGCTCCACTGGCGCCCTGAACACGCCTCACCTCAGATATTCCCTTACTCCGAAGGAGATCGACTGATGATTGCCAACAACCTTGTTCTTATCCCCGGTGCCGGTGGCGTGGGCCGCACCGTCTTCGAGCACCTGCGTGCTCAGGATGTGCCGGTGCGTTTCATGGTCCGTCGCGAGGACGAGCGTGCGGCTGAGCTGCGGGCGCTCGGCGCGGAGGTCGTCATCGGTGACCTGACCCGGCCCGAGACGGTGGCGGCCGCACTGCAAGGCGTGGCGCGGATGTACTTCGCGATGCGCGTGTCGCCGGACCACCTGCTGGCGGCGACGGTGGTGGCCTCCGTCGCGAGGGAGTACGGGAAGCTGGAGGCCCTGGTCGGCCTGTCGCAGATGACGGTGTCCGAGATGACCGCCACCAGCACCGAGGAGTCGCACCAGCAGCGGCTGCACTGGCTGGCGGAGGAGGTACTGAACTGGTCCGGCCTGCCCGTGGTGCACATCCGACCCACGGCGTTCCTGGACACTCCGCTGTTCACCGCGATGGCGGCGCGGTCGATTCAGGAGAACGGCACGATCGCGCTGCCCTTCGGCACCGGACGCACCTCGCCGGTCGCCGTGGACGACGTCGCCCGGGCCGTTGCCACCGTGCTCCGCGATCCGGCTCAGCACATCGGGCAGGTCTACGAGCTGACCGGGCCGCGCTCGGTCGACATGACGGAGCTGGCCGCGGAATTCTCTCGGGCGCTGGGCCGTCCCGTGTCCTACGTGGACGTGCCGCCGGAGAGGTGGGAGGCACAGCTCCCGAAGCTGGGGATGCCGCCCCACCTCGAACAGCACGTCGCCACCATGGCCCAGCTGCACCGGGACAACCGTTATGACCGCACGACCGACGGCGTCCAGCGCGTGACGGGCATCCCCGCCCAGTCGATCGAGGCGTTCGTGGCCGCACGCAGGGACTTCTACCTGGGCTGAGCCGCGTCCGACAGCTGAGGGAGAGCGCGATGTGCAGCTGACCTGCCTCGCCTAAGGGGACTCCGCCGGCCGCGCTGCATGGGGCAACCTCCCTCCGTACCTCGGACTTCTCTGGCGGCCCGGCTGCAGTCGGGGAGGTTGCTGTACTTCTCTGCTGTATCGGGCACCAGCAAGTGGTCTACCGCGGCAGGTAGTCCGTGCTTACCGTGATCGCTCCTAGGAGCTGGTATCCGCACGTCTTCGCTCCCGCCAGGAGGGTGCCGGCGTAGAACCCATGCGTCGCGCCGGAGGGGTAGTCGACGGTCATCTCCAACGTGTGGGTGGTAAAGCCGGGGAGATTCCCGAGGACAGCGTCACCGCTGACCCACTGGGCGGTGGACGACTGGGTCGCCGGGTGCCAAGTCATGATCAAGTGATGCCACGACCCACCATTGAACTTCCACCAGACGGTGGGCGCCGTGCCCTTGCGGTTACTCGGCGGCACCATCTGGTAATCGAAGAACACCCCGGAAAGCGGTGCCGATTTGGCGTTGCGCACGGTGGTGTAGGTGACCAGGTTCTGTCCGGCCTTCGTGGAGGTTGGCATCTTCGACAGGTTGCCGGAACCGGTGATCTCGCCGTATGCGCAGGTCGGTTTGGAACTGACGGAAGCCGCCGCTGCTGTCTGGACTGTGCCGGGAGGCATGGTCAGCACGCTGACCCCTGCGGCCACGGCTGTGAGTCCCCACCTGAAAAGCCTCATGAATCCTCCGCTTCACGCCGTGCCATCACGAGCGTGAGCAGATCGTACGACCCTCAACTACGGCGCCAGAAAGAACCCTGCACCGATCCAACAGCCCTGCGCACACGGCTTCGGAGGCCCCTTCGCCTCATACGCAACGTGCTGGTCACGGGGCTGCGCTACCCGCTCAACGGCTACTTGTCCACGCATAGGCCACGGGGGAGGACAACCGCCTTGTAAGTTCGATCCGAGCTCGCTTCGGCTGCTGTAGTCGACTGGTGCGACGGCCTGACAGGGTTGTTGGTGTACGCCTCCGTCCGGCGTCGTTGATGTCAGCCGTGGATGTCAGAACTCGATGAGAAAGGACGGCCAGTAGGTACGGGATCGGGTCTGACGCGCGGGCGCTCAGTCAAGGACCGCGAGGTGGTCGGCGGCGCCTCCGTGCCACTCGATCATGAAGAGGGTGGCGTCGTCGCTGGTGCGCCCGCTCCGTTCCCTCTTCAGCGTGTGGGAGAGCCGGCGCAGATCCGCCCGCAGCCCGTGCGACGGCTCCTTCCCCAGGCGGTTCACGCACCGGATGAGGCGTCCCTCGCCGAACTGCTCCCCGCCGTTGACGATTTCCTCGATGATGCCGTCGGTGTAGCACAGCACCCGGTCGCCTTGCTGGAGCGTGTGCTCTCTGACCTGGGGCATCTCACCGCCGAAGCCGACGGGCAGCGTCGTCGCGGTCTCCAGTTGCCGCACAACCCGGCCGTCGCGGATCAGCAGCGGCGCGGGGTGGCCCGCGTTGACCAGTTCCAGCTCACCGGTGGCGATGTTCACATGCATCAGCTGCGCCGTGACGAAGTGGTCGGACCCGAACTGCCGCGAGATGGCATCGTCCATGACCGCGTACTTCTCGGCCAGGCTGACGAAGACGCGCCGGGCATGACGGTAGGCGCCGATGGCCACGGTCGCCATCACGGCGGCGTCCAGTCCGTGGCCCATCGCGTCGATCACGGCCGCGTGCAGGATGTTGTCGTTGAGGGCGTAGTCGAAGCTGTCACCGGCGGCGCGGTAGGCGGGCTCCAGGATGCCTGCCACCTCGACCTGCGGCACGGACATCGCCGTCGGCGGCAGCAGGCTCCACTGGATCTCCGCGGACACGCTCATCGGCTCACGGCGCCGGGCCTGGAAGAACTGGTCGGTGTAGGCGCCCTTGGTGACCAGCATGTCGGCCACCAAGCCGGAGAGCCGACTCAGCAGCCGCCGGACGTCGTAATCGACGGCGTCCAGGGTGAGGGCCATCACGCCCACCGTGTCGCTGCCGTCCAGCAGCGGCAGGTACATCCGGACGCCCGAGGGGGTCTGCGGCACCTCGACGACTTGCCCGCGCAGGAAGGCCCGGCCGGCAAGGGAATCAACGATCGGCTCGGGCTGGCTGACGTGCAGTTTCTTGCCCGGCAGCGGCACCAGCAGCTCCTGCGCGTAGTCCTGGAGCAGGATGGAGACGTCATGACCTCCGATCCTGCCCACCTCCTCCGCGACCAGCGGGGCGATCAGCTGCGGCGGCAGCAGCCGTGCCCTGTCCAGGAGCACACCGAGCAGCCGCTCGCCAAAACCCTCCGACCGATCCACGCTCTCCTCGCCCATGGCCGGTATGCCACCGCCTTCCTGCCACCGCCCCGGTCACCGCCTGCGTACAACGTGACCGGGAACGCCCCCCGATCGGCTCATTACGCCAAGCGCGGCATGTCGGCCCACGTCACCAGGGACTAAGAGACTGGCCCGCCGCCTCCAGCCCACCACTCACCCCAGCGCCCATCCCGTCCGCCTTCGACCCACACTCCGTGGAGCGGGCGTGGTCCAGGGCGTCAAGGTGGAGCGCGCCACCGTACGAACGACCTTGACGCCCTGGGCCGCGACTGCTCGGCTCTGCCTGGGTCGAAGGTGGACGGGATGGGCGCCCACAACGCTCACCACCATTCGGCCGGCACTCACGAACGGCACCCCGACCATCCCGGAGTCTGAGCGCCCCCGCCGGAGGCATGTCTTGTGCCTTCCGTTTCCCTTCGTCCAGGATCTCTCGCTCTAGTTGCGCGACCGGCGTAGCCGGGGCCCAGAGCGGGGCGAAGACAGGAGCGCAGGGCCCCGGCGGTGAGCCGGGGAGCGCGTGACGAGCGGAGCGAGGAGCCTTGACGACGTAGAGCAACTCGTAACTCAGCCACGTAAGGCACCCCACAGCGCCAAGCCCATGGACTCCCGCGCCGACGAAAGCCAGTGAGCCCCCTTCCCAGTCAGGAAAGGGGGCTCACTGCCACACAGTGGCGGACAAGGCGCTACGGACCTCAGACCCACTCCACCTCGGAAACGATGTGCAGCGAAACCTCAGGGCCCGGCAGCGGCGTCCGAAAGGGCGCCGACGACGCCGTCGGACGAGGGACCGAAACACCGGCCGCAGCCAGCGCAGCCGCCACCTCGTCCTCGCTCATCCCCGCCAGCGCCTCAATCACCCGATCGAGTGCCCCGCTCACGTCAGTGAGAGTGACCGCTCGATGCCGGCGTGGGACCTGCGTTCTTGACCGTCAGCGGCAGCAGCTTCTTGCCCGTCGGGCCGATCTGGATGCTGGTGTCCATCTGCGGGCAGACGCCGCAGTCGAAGCACGGGGTCCAGCGGCAGTCCTCGACCTCCGTCTCGTCGAGGGCGTCCTGCCAGTCCTCCCAGAGCCAGTCCTTGTCGAGGCCGGAGTCGAGGTGGTCCCAGGGAAGGACCTCCTCGTAGGTCTTCTCGCGGGTCGTGTACCAGTCGACGTCCACGCCGAAGGCCGGGAGGGTCTTCTCGGCGCAGGCCATCCAGCGGTCGTACGAGAAGTGCTCGCGCCAGCCGTCGAAGCGGCCGCCGTCCTCGTAGACCGCGCGGATCACGGCGCCGATGCGGCGGTCACCGCGGGAGAGCAGGCCCTCGACGATGCCGGGCTTGCCGTCGTGGTAGCGGAAGCCGATGGAGCGGCCGTACTTCTTGTCGCCGCGGATCTTGTCGCGGAGCTTCTCCAGGCGGGCGTCCGTCTCCTCGGCGGAGAGCTGGGGCGCCCACTGGAAGGGGGTGTGCGGCTTGGGGACGAAGCCGCCGATCGACACCGTGCAGCGGATGTCGTTCTGGCCGGAGACCTTGCGGCCCTCGGCGATCACGTTCATCGCCATGTCGGCGATCTGCAGGACGTCCTCGTCCGTCTCCGTCGGCAGGCCGCACATGAAGTACAGCTTCACCTGCCGCCAGCCGTTGCCGTACGCCGTGGAGACGGTCCGGATGAGGTCCTCCTCCGAGACCATCTTGTTGATGACCTTGCGCATGCGCTCGGAGCCGCCCTCCGGCGCGAAGGTCAGACCGGAGCGACGGCCGTTCCTCGTCAGCTCGTTCGCCAGGTCGACGTTGAAGGCGTCCACACGGGTCGAGGGGAGGGACAGGCCGATCTTGTCCTCCTCGTAGCGGTCCGCCAGGCCCTTGGCGATGTCACCGATCTCCGAGTGGTCGGCGGAGGAGAGGGACAGCAGGCCGACCTCCTCGAAGCCCGTCGCCTTCAGGCCCTTCTCCACCATCTCGCCGATGCC
Source organism: Streptomyces sp. RLB3-17 (assembly GCF_007113425.2). Lineage (NCBI taxonomy): Bacteria > Bacillati > Actinomycetota > Actinomycetes > Kitasatosporales > Streptomycetaceae > Streptomyces > Streptomyces sp. RLB3-17. Next base: position 4,240,787 of record NZ_CP041610.2, read on the forward strand.
CGTGATCGAGCGCTCGCGCACCGGACGGGTGATCATGCCCGCCTGGCAGAAGCGGCAGCCGCGCGTACAGCCGCGGAAGATCTCCACCGACATCCGCTCGTGGACCGTCTCGGCCAGCGGGACCAGCGGCTGCTTGGGGTACGGCCACTCGTCGAGGTCCATGACCGTGTGCTTGGACACACGCCACGGGACACCCGACTTGTTGGGCACGACACGGGCGATACGGCCGTCGGAGAGGTACTCGACGTCGTAGAACGCCGGGATGTAGACGTTGCCCGTCTTCGCCAGGCGGAAGAGGACCTCCTCGCGGCCGCCTGGGCGGCCCTCCGCCTTCCAGGCCCGGATGATCTCCGTCATGTCGAGCACGGCCTGCTCGCCGTCACCGATGATCGCCGCGTCGATGAAGTCGGCGATCGGCTCGGGGTTGAACGCCGCGTGGCCGCCGGCCAGGACGATCGGGTCGTCGAGCGTACGGTCCTTGGACTCCAGCGGGATTCCGGCCAGGTCCAGGGCCGTCAGCATGTTCGTGTAGCCCAGCTCCGTGGAGAAGGACAGACCGAAGACGTCGAAGGCCTTCACCGGGCGGTGACTGTCCACCGTGAACTGGGGGACCCGGTGCTCGCGCATCAGCTCCTCCAGGTCCGGCCAGACGCTGTAGGTGCGCTCGGCGAGGACGCCCTCGCGCTCGTTCAGCACCTCGTAAAGGATCATGACGCCCTGGTTGGGCAGCCCGACCTCGTACGCGTCCGGGTACATCAGCGCCCAGCGGACGTCACAGGCGTCCCAGGCCTTGACCGTGGAGTTGAGCTCGCCGCCGACGTACTGGATCGGCTTCTGCACATGCGGGAGCAGAGCTTCGAGCTGTGGAAACACCGATACAGCGGCTTCGGCAGGCATCTCGCGAACCTTCGTGAGCTGGGAGGTACAGACAGGGTTGACCATCCAGCCTAACGCGGCCGCGGCCGGCCCCCGTACGCCTCAGACGGCGCCCTTGTCCTCGATCGCCTCCCACTCCCCCGGCAGCTCCGCCTCCACGGCCGCCGCACGCTGCTCCGCGCGGCCGTACAGCACCCCGTACGTGAACGCGTTCTCGCCCGCCTCGTGCGCCTCCGTCGCCAGCTCCCGCAGGGCCCCGCGGACCATCACGCTGTCCTGGTGGTCGCCCAGCAGCGTCTGCAGGGACTTCATCGACTTGACCAGGTCGGCGGCGGGATCGCCGAGGGCGGGGGTGGCCGCCTCGGCCGCGTAGCGCGTGCGCTTGGCCTTCTTGCGGGCGTCGTGCATCGCGAGGTCGCGCTCGGAGCCGGACGGCAGTTCCAGGGCCTCGCCGACCAGGTCGGCGACCTTCTCGAAGTCCTTCCGTACGGCCTTGGCGATCACCTTCTCGGGCTTCTTCGAGGCCGCCTCCCGCAGGGGCGGGCCGGCCACCAGGGTGTCCAGGGTCGTCAGCAGGTCCAGGTAGCGCTTGCCGTCCAGTACGGCGATCAGGTGCTGCCGGGAGCCGGAGCGGCGGGCCCCCGACCAGGTGCTCAGACGGGCCTGGACGGGGCCCGTGACCAGGTCGGACGGGAGGTCGTCGAGCGCCGTCGTCAGGTGCTCGGTGAGGACCTCCTGGTCGCGGTCGACGCCCAGCTCGGCGGCGAGCCACTTCAGCTCGACGCCGATCGGGTCGGTGACGGTGCGGTCGAGGATCTTGCCGTACGAGCGGAAGGTGCTGCGGAGGCGGCGGGTGGCGACGCGCATACGGTGCACGGAGTCGGGCACGTCGCGGCGGACGGCGGGGTCGAGCTCGACGATCGCGTCGCGTTGGGCGCGAGCGTAGGTGAGGATGTGGTCGCCTGCGGTGCGCGGGGTCGAATCGGGGGGTTCGGGCTTCGCGGCCTTCGTCGTCGCCTTCGACACGTCAGCGACCTTGCCGGTCGTCCCGGCCTTGCCTGCCTTCCCCGGCTTGCCCGCCGTCTCCGCCTTGCCTGCCTTCTCTGCCTTCTCTGCCTTCTCCGGCTTGCGGGGGGCCGTGTCGTCGAGGGCCTTGGCCAGTTTGGACGCGGAGGCGGAGCGTTTGATGCCGGCCTTGCGGAGTTTCTTCTCGACCTTGTCGAGGAAGGCCGGATCGCCGTCGTCGGCGAGTTCCACCTCGATCTCGGTCCATTCCGCGCTGCCCGCACCGCCGCTGAGGCGCTCCGCGCGGACGCGGTCGACGCTCACCTCGGCCAGGAGGGTGCCGGAGGCGTCGACGAGGTGGCGGATGTCTCGGGCCGACAGGAGACGTACGACGGGGACCAGTTCGGCCTCGCGGATGCGGGAGCGGACGAGGGCGGTCAGGTCTTCGGGGACGGTGTCGGAGAGCGGGGCGCGGATTTCGTCGCGGACGCCCTCGGAAACGGGGAGTTTGAGGTGCCAGCCCGCGTCGTCGCCGCCGGTGCGGCGGCGGAGGGTGAGGGAGGCGGTGGCGAGCCGCTGGTCGGCCGTGTCGTAGTAGGTGGCGTCCAGTTCGGCCACGCCCTTGTCGATGACGCCTGAGACTCCTGGGACGTCGGTCAGGTCCGGGAGTGGCGCGTCGCCGCCGGCCGGGGGACCCTCGTACTTTCGCTCGATTTCGCGCTTGGTGTCCGCCATGAACTGAATCTAGTGGCTGTCGGGCCGGGATGGCAGTACCAGCCCCTTCCAGGACCTCCGGGAACGACCGGATCTCGCCCCCGCCGCCCCTACCCGTCCCATCCCCAGGGGCTGCGCCCCTTCAACCCCCGCCGGGGACTACGCCCCCGAACCCCCCGCGGGGCTCCGCCCCTGCACCCCACCAGGGGCTACGCCCCCTGCACCCCGCCAAGCTCCGCCCCCACACCCCACCGGGAGCCGCCGCCCCTTGCACCCCCCAGGGCTCCGCCCTTGGACCCCAGCGGGACTCCGCCCCCGACCCCCACCCTGGCCTGTGGACGCAGGCCGGGCGGGATGGGCGGGGTGGGGTGGGTGGGGCACGGGCTGAACGGCCTCGTCCTCAAACGCCGGACGCGCGAGGTGCGCTGACGGAGGGGCCGGATCGGACACACCCCTCGAACACCGGCCGCCCAAGGCCTTCAGGGGCGCGAGGAACTGCGCGACCAACCCCCACCGGGCCGCACCCGAACACCAACCGGAGCCAGGGGCGAAGCCCCGGTTCAGGGGCGCGGGGAACTGCGCGACCAACCCCCACCGGGCCGCACCCGAAAACCAGCCGGGGCCGGGGCGCAGCCCCGGTTCAGGGGCGCGAGGAACTGCGCGACCAACCCCCACCGGGCCGCACCCGAAGACGCACCCCTCCCGCCCAACCGCCGGAGGCCTACGCCGACATGGGGCGCTGGACTCTGATCGACTGCAACAACCCCACCGCCACCCACACCGCGAACATCGACGAACCGCCGTAGGAGACGAAGGGCAGGGGAAGGCCCGCGACCGGCATGATGCCCAGGGTCATGCCGATGTTCTCGAAGGCCTGGAAGGCGAACCAGGCGATGATGCCGGCGGCGACGATCGTGCCGTACAGCTCGGTGGTCTCGCGGGCGATGCGGCAGGCCCGCCACAGGACGACGCCCAGCAGGAGCAGGATCAGGCCGGCGCCCACGAAGCCCAGTTCCTCGCCCGCGACCGTGAAGACGAAGTCCGTCTGCTGTTCCGGGACGAACTGGCCCGTGGTCTGGGAGCCGTGGCCCAGGCCCGTGCCGAAGAGGCCGCCGGAGCCGATGGCGATACGGGCCTGGTTGGTGTTGTAGCCGACGCCCGCCGGGTCGAGGTCGGGGTTGGCGAAGGCGGCGAAGCGGTTGATCTGGTACTCGTCGAGGATCTTGAGCTGCCAGATCGCCACCGCGCCCAGCGCACCGGCGCCGAGCAGACCGAACACCCAGCGGTTGGAGGCGCCGGAGGCGAGCAGCACGCCGAGCACGATGATGACCGCGACCATGATCGTGCCCAGGTCGGGCATGAGCATCACGATCATCATCGGGACGGCCGCGAGGCCCAGCGCCTGCAGCACCGTGCGGTGGTCGGGGTACTGCTTGTCGCCCGCGTCCACCCGGGTGGCCAACAGCATCGCCATGCCCAGGATGATCGTGATCTTGATGAACTCGGCGGGCTGGAGCGACAGACCGCCCGCGACGAGCCAGTTGCGCTGGCCGTTGATCGTCGCGCCGAGCGGGGTCAGCACCAGCAGGATCATGAAGACCGAGAGGCCGTACAGGATCGGAACCGCCGTACGCAGGGTGCGGTGGCCCAGCCAGATCGTGCCGACCATCAGGCCGAAGCCGATGCCGGTGTTCATGAGGTGGCGGATGAGGAAGTAGTACGGGTCGCCCTGGTTGATCTCGGTGCGGTTGCGGGTCGCCGAGTAGACGAGGGCCGAGCCGATCAGGGAGAGCGCCATGGCCGAGAGCAGTATCGGCCAGTCGAGGCGGCGGGCCAGGGAGTCACGGGCCAACAGCCGTGATATTCCGCCGCGGGCGGGGCCGTAGCCGGAGACGGAGAAGTTGTTCGCTCCGGTCATGTCAGGATCCTCGTCCCCCGCCGCTTCTTCGGACGGTCCGTACGCCTTCGGGTGTTCCGGTTACTGGCCGTCGGGGACGGCGTGGTGCCCGCGGGCAGCTGCTGGTCGGTGGCTCCGGGCGAGGGCGACTCGCTGGCCTGGAGGTCCTTGACGGGGTCCTTGGAGATCTCCGGGGTGTCGATCGAACCGTCCGTCTGGATCTTCGGGAGGCCCTTCTGGGGGGTGGGGAGAAGGGCCTTCGAGTTGTCGATGGAACCGTCGGCCTGGACGCCGTACAGCGCGTTGTAGATGTTGCGCACGGCCTCACCGGAGGCGCCGGAACCCGTACCGGCCTGGGCGATGGTCATGACGACCGTGTAGTCCTTGGTGTACGTGGCGAACCAGGACGTGGTCTGCTTGCCGTAGACCTCGGCGGTACCGGTCTTGGCGTGCAGCGTGATCTTGTCCTGCGGCCAGCCGCCGAACTTCCAGGCGGCGGTACCACGGGTGACGACGCCTTCGAGGGCCGAGTTCATGCCCTTGAGCGTGGCCTCGCTGATCGGCAGCCTGCCCTTGACCTTGGGCTTGATGTCCTGGACGGTCTTGCCGTCGGCGCTGACGATCGCCTTGCCGATGGTCGGCGCGTGGATGGTGCCGCCGTTGGCGAGCGCCCCGTAGATCATGGCCTCCTGGATCGGGGTGACGAGGGTGTCGCCCTGACCGATGGAGTAGTTGATCTCGTCACCCTCGCGCATCTTGTTGCCCTCGAGGCAGTTCTCGTACGCGATCTTCTGGACGTAGTCGCCGTCCTTCTTGCCGGACTTGCACCAGACGTCCTTGTTGGCCTTCCAGTAGCTCTGCTTCCACTGGCGGTCCGGGACGCGGCCGGTGACCTCGTTGGGCAGGTCGACGCCGGTCTCCTTGCCGAGGCCGAACTGGTGGGCGGCCTTGAAGAAGTAGTCCTTCGGCTCCCCCTTCTTGGGGTTGATGCCGCCGTCCTTCTTCCACTCGTTGTCCGCGAGGCCGTAGAAGACGGTGTCGCACGAGACCTCGAGGGCCCGGCCGAGCGAGATGGGGCCGAAGTTCTCGCCCTCGAAGTTCTTGAAGACCTGGCCGCCCACCGAGTACGAGCTGGTGCAGGGGTAGCCGCCGTCCCACTCGTAGCCGGCCTCGACCGCGGCGGCCGTGGAGACCACCTTGAAGGTCGAACCGGGCGCGGACTGACCCTGTATGGCCCTGTTGAGCAGCGGGTAGTCGGAGTTCTTCCCGGTGAGGGCCTTGTAGTCCTTGGCGGAGATGCCGCCGACCCAGGCGTTCGGGTCGTACGTCGGGGCGGACGCCATGGCGACGATCCGGCCGGTCTTGGCCTCCATCACCACGACGGCGCCCGAGTCGGCCTTGTAGTTCTCGCCGGTGATCTTGTCGAACTGCTGGCGGGCGGTCTTCATCGCCGTGTCCAGCTCGTACTCGGCGACCCGCTGGACGCGGGAGTCGATGCTGGTGACGAGGTTGGAGCCGGACTGGGCCGCGTCGCTCTTGGCCTTGCCGATCACGCGGCCGAGGTTGTCGACCTCGTAACGGGTGACGCCGGCCTTGCCACGCAACTCCTTGTCGTACTGGCGCTCGAGGCCGGAGCGGCCGACCTGGTCGGAGCGGAGGTAGGGCGAGCTGCTGTCCTTGGCCTGGGTGATCTCGGCGTCCGTGACGGGCGAGAGATAGCCGAGGACCTGAGCGGTGTTGGCCTTGCCGGGGGCGGCGTAGCGGCGTACGGCCTCGGGCTCGGCGCTGATGCCGGGGAAGTCCTCGGAGCGCTCACGGATCTGTAGGGCCTGCTTGGCGGTGGCCTCGTCGGTGATGGGGATGGGCTGGTACGGGGAGCCGTTCCAGCACGGCTGCGGCGTCTTCGCGTCACACAGCCGGACCTTCTGGATGACGTCCTCGGGCTTCATGTCCAGCACGCCGGCCAGCTTCGTCAGAACCGCCTTGCCGTCGTCCTTCATCTTCAGCAGGTCGGTGCGCGAGGCGGAGACCACGAGCCGGGTCTCGTTGTCGGCGATCGGCACCCCGCGCGCGTCGAGGATCGAGCCGCGTACGGCGGGCTGGACGACCTGCTGGACGTGGTTGCCGGAGGCTTCCTTGGCGTACTCCTGGCCGTTGCGGATCTGGAGGTACCAGAGGCGGCCGCCGAGGGTGCCGAGGAGGGAGAGCACGAGGATCTGGATGACGACGAGCCGGATCTGTACCCGTGGGGTCCTGCCGGTCTCGGGAATGTTGGTCACTGGTGCTGCCTCCCCCTCTCAGAGTGGGTACGGGACACGGGCGCGCGAGCCGTGCGCGTACGGGGCGCCACATGCGTACGAGTCATACAGGTCATACGAGTACACGGCGAACCTGGGGGACTTGACCCCGGGGTCGGTCAACCGACGTGCGCTCACAGGCGCTTGACCCCCTTGATGCGCCCCGCACGGGCGACGCGGGCGCGGGCGGCCCTGACCCGGTGGCCGCGCTGGCTGCCGATGCGCAGGCCGGTGCCGGAGGCCAGCCAGCCCGAGGAGACGTCGGCGGCCTTGGGACTGTTGGAATCGGCGAGCGCATTGCCCTCGGAGCGCCGGGCCAGGGCCATCAGCCCCGGGACCACGAACGGCGCGAGCAGCAGGTCGTACAGGGCGGCCGTGAACAGCAGGCTGCCCAGGCCCACATGGCGGGCGGCGGTGTCACCGACGAGGGCGCCGACACCGGCGTACAGCAGGGTGGAGCCGACCGCGGCGGCGACGACCACGGCCATCGGGCCGGTCGCCGACTTGAGCTGGCCGTTGTCCGGCTTCGCCAGCCCCGCGAGATAGCCGATGACGCACAGCACGAGGGCGTAGCGCCCGGCGGCGTGGTCGGCGGGCGGGGCGAGGTCGGCGAGCAGGCCGGCGGCGAAGCCGATGAGGGCGCCGCCGACATGGCCGTAGACCATGGCGAGGGCCAGCACGGTGAGCAGGACGAGGTCCGGGACGGCACCCGGGAGATGGAGACGGGCGAGGACGCTCACCTGGACCACCAGGGCGACCACCACCAGGGTGGCGGAGAGCAGCATCCGATTGAAACGCATGGGGATTCAGCTCCTACGGCGTCTGGCCGGTGACGGGCGCGGACGCCGAGGGGGTGACCGTCACGGTCACGGTCGGCGTGGGCGTCGGTTTGGGCTTGGCCGGCAGCACCGTGTCACGCGGGTCCTTGCGGGGGGCCTCCACGACGACACCGACGATGTCGAGCTTCGAGAACGCGACGTACGGCGTGACGTAGATCGTGCGGGTCAGGTCGCCGCCTGACGGGTCGACACGGGAGACCACGCCGACCGGGACGCCGGGCACGAAGGGCTTGTCGGCCTGCGAGCCGAAGGTGACCAGCCGGTCCCCCTTCTTGATCTTCGCCTTGCCGTTGAGCATCTCCACCCGCAGCGGGCGGTCGCCCTGACCGGAGGCGAAGCCGAGCTCGTCGCTGGACTCCATCCGCGTACCGACGGTGAAATCGGGGTCGTTGGCGAGCAGCACCGTGGCGGTGTCCGGACCGACGGTGGTCACGCGGCCGACGAGTCCGTCGCCGTTCAGGACCGTCATGTCGCGCTGGATGCCGTCCTTGCTGCCGACGTCGATGGTCACGGTCCAGGAGAAGCCCTGGGCGGCTCCTATGGCGATGACCTCGGCGCCCTTGATGCCGTACTGCCCGGCGCCGGCCATCTTCAGCATCTTGTCGAGCTGGTTCAGACGGCTGCGATTGCGGTCGTCGCTGCCGAGCTTGGCCTTCAGCGCCGTGTTGTCGTGCTGGAGTTGGGCGATGCGATCGTGCCGGTTGTCCGAGTCGCGGACCGCGGCGATCGCGTTGCCGACGGGGTTGACCGCGGAGGACACCCCGTTCTCGATCGGGCCGAAGGCCGCCGCGGCGGCTTGGCGGGCACCCTGGACCGGTGAGTCCTGTCCGCCACGGATGTCCACCGTGATCAGAGCGAACGCGATGGCGATCAGCAGCACCAGGAGCAGCCGGCTCTCTCGTGTGTCCCTCACGTGCGGCGGCCGTGCCTTCCTCGTCGGTGTCAACAGGAACGCACCCCGAGCGAGTGCTGACGCCCAAGGGTGTTATGGGGGAGCTTATGCCTCGATATCAACGATCCGCCGTACGAGAAGCGATCATCCCGTTACGGCGGAATCGAAGAGTTACCTCATCTGCGCGGCTGGGCGTCCAGAACCTGCTGGAGCGCCTCGAATTCCTCGACACACTTGCCGGACCCGAGCGCCACGCTGTCCAGCGGATCCTCGGCGATGTGGATCGGCATACCGGTCTCGCGGCGCAGGCGCTCGTCGAGCCCACGCAGCAGCGCACCGCCGCCCGTCAGAACGATTCCGCGGTCCATCACGTCACCCGAAAGCTCCGGCGGGCACTTGTCGAGCGTCGTCTTCACGGCGTCGACGATCGCGTTGACCGGTTCCTCGATCGCCTTGCGGACCTCGGCCGCGGAGATGACAACGGTCTTGGGCAGCCCGGAGACGAGATCCCGGCCGCGGATTTCGGTGTGCTCGTCGTTGTCCAGGTCGTACGCCGAACCGATCGTGATCTTGATCTGTTCGGCGGTGCGCTCACCGAGGAGGAGGCTGTACTCCTTCTTGATGTGCTGGATGATCGCATTGTCCAACTCGTCGCCCGCGACGCGGATGGACTGGGCGGTGACGATGCCACCGAGCGAGATGACCGCGACCTCCGTGGTGCCGCCGCCGATGTCCACCACCATGTTGCCCGTGGCCTCGTGGACCGGCAGGCCTGAGCCGATGGCCGCGGCCATGGGCTCCTCGATGATGTGCACCTGGCGGGCGCCGGCCTGGGACGACGCCTCGATGACGGCACGGCGCTCGACACCCGTGATGCCCGAGGGCACACAGACGACGACACGGGGACGGGCGAGATAGCGCCGCTTGTGGATCTTCAGGATGAAATAGCGGAGCATGCGCTCGGTGATCTCGAAGTCGGCGATGACACCGTCCTTCAGCGGGCGCACGGCAACGATGTTGCCGGGGGTCCGCCCGATCATCTTCTTCGCCTCCGCGCCGACCGCGAGGATGCCACCGGTGTTGGTGTTGATCGCGACGACGGACGGCTCGTTGAGTACGATCCCGCGACCCCTGACGTACACCAGCGTGTTGGCGGTCCCGAGGTCGACAGCCATGTCACGGCCGATGAACGACATTGAGTTCCCCATCAGGATTCGTCTGGCCTTCCCAAGCGGAGCTTTGACGGCTTTTTAGGAACGGCGAGGTGGGTGCAGTGACGTGAAGGTCTCCATCGTAGACGCGCCCGCACGAACACTGCGCGAGGGTCTTCGCCATTGTCAGCATGCGTGGCGTCCCCCCGCTTGTGGAGACGACCCAACGGGGGCACGCGTTCCCCCGATCGGCACGCATATGCCGCGGGACGGCCGGAATTTCCACGGCCGTCCCCGGTCGGACATCAGGCTGGGGACGCAAGTCCTTTACAAGCCTTTGCAAGCCGTTACAAGAACATCTTGGAATCGTGATGTCTGGGCGGGTCTGCCGCGACGTGGACGCGACCTGGACCTGACTTGGACCTGGCTCGGAAGCGACTTGGAAGCGACTCGGCTGCGACTTGGGCGCAGCTCGGACGCGACTGCGAGGAGGGGTCAGACGCGGCCGGGGAAGAAGATCTTCAGCTCGCGCTCGGCGGACTCCTCGGAGTCGGAGGCGTGGATCAGGTTCTCGCGGACGATCACACCGTAGTCGCCGCGGATGGAACCGGGGGCGGCGGCGATGGGGTCGGTGGGGCCGGCGAGCGCGCGCACGCCCTCGATGACCCGCTCGCCCTCGACGACCAGCGCCACGACCGGGCCGGACGCCATGAACTCCACCAGCGGCTCGTAGAACGGCTTGCCCTTGTGCTCGCCGTAGTGCTGCTCCAGCGTGTCCTGGTCCAGCGTGCGCAGCTCCAGCGCGGTGATCTGCCAGCCGGCCTTGCGCTCGATGCGGCTGATGATCTCGCCGGTCAGGCCGCGACGGACGGCGTCGGGCTTGAGGAGGACGAGGGTGCGCTGGCTCACGGTGGTGGCTCCTTCAGGTCACAAGTGTGCGGGTGACCGAGGCTACAGGGCGTGTCTGGGTGGGTGTCACGCAGAGTCAGGTGGACGGGGTTCTTCGGGGCTCTACGGGGTTCTACGACTACGGGCCCCGCGCTCCTTGTCAGGGGCGCGGGGAACTGCGCACTCTTTCGGGGGTCTGGGGGCGGAGCCCCCGGGCGGCGGGGGCGAAGCAGCCTACGCCGGGTTCCCGCCCGCCTCCGCCTGCGCAGCGAACCGTGCCTTGGCCTCGTCGATCTTCCGCCCGTAGTGCACCGAAGCCCACCACAGCGCGGCGAAGATCGCCCCCAGGAAGAACATCGACCCCACGACGAATCCGCTGGCGATCAGCGCGATCTGCAGGGCCCAGCCGAGCTGGACGCCCCCGGGCCGGGTGATCATCCCGCAGAGCAGCACACTCACCGCCATGAAGATCCCGCTGACCGTCCACACCGTGGCCATGGACAGATCGGGATCCTTCATGGCGACGAGCCCGGCGAAGCCGATGACGAAGAACTCGCCGATCAGAGTGGAAGCACAGAGCGTACGCACAGCGGTCAGCCCCTCCCCAGGAGCAGTCGGGCCTCGCCGACGGTGATGACGGAGCCGGTCACGAGTACGCCGCCGCCCGCGTACTCGCCCTCCTCCTCGGCCAGGGTGATCGCGGCCTCGATCGCGTCGTCGAGCCGCGGCTCGACCTGCACCCGCTCGTCGCCGAAGATCTCGACGGCGATCCCGGCGAGCTCGTCGGCGTCCATCGCGCGATGGCTGGAGTTCTGGGTGATCACGACCTCGGCGAAGATCGGCTCGAAGGCCTCGAGCAGCCCCTGTACGTTCTTGTCGCCGCTCGCGCCGACGACCCCGATCAGCCGGCTGAAGTCGAAGGCCTCGCCCACGGCCTCGGCGGTGGCACGGGCGCCCGCCGGGTTGTGCGCGGCGTCCAGGACGACGGTCGGTGAGCGCCGTACGACCTCGAGGCGGCCCGGCGAGGTGACGGCGGCGAACGCCTTCCGCACGGTGTCGATGTCGAGCCGCTGGGCGTGCGCCGAGCCGACGCCGAAGAACGCCTCGACCGCGGCGAGCGCCACGGCGGCGTTGTGCGCCTGGTAGGGGCCGTGCAGCGGCAGGAAGATCTCCTCGTACTCCCCGCCGAGCCCGCGCAGTGTGATCAGCTGCCCGCCGACGGCGACCTGCCGGGCGACGACCCCGAACTCCAGGCCCTCGCGGGCCACGGTCGCGTCGACTTCCACGGCCTTCTTCAGCAGCACCTGAGCGGCGTCCACCGGCTGCTGCGCCAGGATCACCGTCGCGTCCTGCTTGATGATGCCGGCCTTCTCGGTGGCGATCTCGCCGGGCGTCTCGCCGAGCCGGTCGGTGTGGTCGAGGTCGATGGGGGTGACGACGGCGACGTCCCCGTCGATCACGTTGGTGGCGTCCCAGCTGCCGCCCATGCCGACCTCGACGACGGCGACGTCGACGGGGCTGTCCGCGAAGGCGGCGTACGCCATGCCGGTGAGCACCTCGAAGAACGACAGCCGGTACTCCTGCTGGCCGTCGACCATCTCGATGTACGGCTTGATGTCGTTGTACGTCTCGATGAACCGCTCGGCGGAGATCGGGGCGCCGTCGAGGCTGATCCGCTCGGTGATCGACTGGACGTGGGGGCTGGTGTACCGGCCGGTGCGCAGGTCGAAGGCGCCGAGGAGGGCCTCGATCATGCGGGCGGTGGAGGTCTTGCCGTTCGTGCCCGTGATGTGGATCGAGGGGTACGCGCGCTGGGGCTCGCCCAGGACGTCCATCAGCGCGGCGATCCGGCTGACGGAGGGCTCCAGTTTGGTCTCGCCCCAGCGGCTGGCGAGCTCGGACTCCACCTCGCGCAGCGCCTTGTCGACCTCGGGGTCGGCGGGGCGGGCGGGTACGTCGGCCTGCCGGTCCGCGTCGGCGCCCTGGGTGCGCAGGGTGCGGCTGCCGGCCTCGATCACCGCGAGGTCGGGGTCGCGGTCGGTCTCGGCCGCGATGATCTCGTCGAAGAGGCCGTGCGGGTCGCTGGGGTCCGGCTCGTCCGGCTCGCTGCTGTCGTGCGGGGGGAGCTCACTCACGCTGCCAGTCTACGGAGCCGAGCCCGCCCCGGGTCTCTCGCCCCCGCCGCCCCTACCCGTCCCGTCCCCGGGGGCTCCGCCCCCGGACCCCCGGGTGGGTTCTTCGGCTGCGGGCGAGTGGGGGCCGGCCGCGCAGTTCCCCGCGCCCCTGAGGCGCGGGGCTACGCCCCGGCGCCCAGGCATCTAGGGCCGCGGAGATCTGCGCGCCAAGCCCCCACCCACCCACACCCAAACGAATCCGAGCGAACGGAAAACGCGGGGCGAAGCCCCCGCCTCAGGGGCGCGGGGAACTGCGCGCCAAGCCCCCACCGGCCCGCGGCCAAACGAATCCGCGCGGACGGGAGAATGCGGGGCGAAGCCCCCGCCTCAGGGGCGCGGGGAACTGCGCGACCAGCCCCCACCCACCCGCGGCCGAACAACTCCGCGCGGCCAAGGGGATCGGGGCTGAGCCGAGGGACGTCGAAGGCCCCCGGGACCAGTGAGGTCCCGGGGGCCTTCGTTCAGCTACGACAGAGCCGTTACGCCTCCGGGAGGCGTTCCAGTTGGGCCTGGATGCGGGCGATGTCCTCGTCCGCCTTGGCGAGCCGCGTACGGATCTTGTCCACGACCTGGTCCGGCGCCTTGGCGAGGAACGCCTCGTTGCCGAGCTTGGCGTTCGCCTGGGCCTTCTCCTTCTCCGCGGCGGCGAGGTCCTTGGCGAGCCGCTTGCGCTCGGCCGCGACATCGATCGTGCCGGAGAGGTCGAGCGCCACCGTGGCCCCGGCGACGGGAAGCGTCGCCGTCGCCGCGAAGGCCTCGCCCTCCGGCTGCAGCCGCAGCAACTGGCGGATGGCCGCCTCGTGCGGGGCGAGGGCGGTGCCGTCCAGCGTGAGGCGGGCCGGAACACGCTGGCCGGGCTGGAGACCCTGGTCGGCACGGAAGCGGCGAACCTCCGTGATGACCTGCTGAAGCGTCTCGATCTCACGCTCGGCGCCCGCGTCGCGGAAACCGGAGTCGGTCGGCCACTCGGCGATGACGACCGACTCGCCGCCGGTCAGCGTCGTCCACAGCGTCTCGGTGACGAAGGGGACGATCGGGTGCAGGAGGCGCAGCGTGACGTCGAGGACCTCGCCCAGGACACGCCCGGAGACCTTCGCCGGCTCGCCGCCCGCCATGAACGTCGTCTTGGACAGCTCGACGTACCAGTCGAAGACCTCGTCCCACGCGAAGTGGAACAGGACGTCCGAGAGCTTGGCGAACTGGAAGTCGTCGTAGAGCGCGTCGACTTCGGCGACCGTCGCGTTGAGACGGGAGAGGATCCAGCGATCGGTCGCCGACATCTCCGAGGCGTCCGGCAGCGGGCCCTCCACCGTCGCGCCGTTCATCAGCGCGAAGCGCGTGGCGTTCCAGATCTTGTTGGCGAAGTTGCGCGAACCCTGGACCCAGTCCTCGCCGATCGGGACGTCGACGCCGGGGTTCGCGCCACGCGCGAGGGTGAACCGGAGCGCGTCCGAGCCGTACTTGTCCATCCAGTCCAGCGGGTTGACCGCGTTGCCGAAGGACTTCGACATCTTCTTGCCGAACTGGTCGCGGACCATGCCGTGCAGGGCGATGGTGTGGAACGGCGGGGTGCCGTCCATCGCGTACAGGCCGAACATCATCATCCGGGCGACCCAGAAGAAGAGGATGTCGTAGCCGGTGACCAGCACGGAGTTCGGGTAGAACTTCGCGAGCGACTCGGTCTGTTCGGGCCAGCCGAGGGTCGAGAAGGGCCAGAGGCCGGAGGAGAACCAGGTGTCGAGGACGTCGGTGTCCTGGTGCCAGCCCTCGCCGGTCGGGGCCTCGTCGTCGGGGCCGACGCAGACGACCTCGCCGTTGGGGCCGTACCAGACCGGAATGCGGTGGCCCCACCACAACTGCCGCGAGATGCACCAGTCGTGGAGGTTGTCGACCCAGTCGAAGTACCGCTTCTCCATCTCCTGCGGGTGGATCTTGACCCGGCCGTCGCGGACCGCGTCACCGGCGGCCTTGGCGAGCGGGCCGACCTTGACCCACCACTGCATGGACAGCCGCGGCTCGATGGTGGTCTTGCAACGCGAGCAGTGGCCGACCGAGTGGACGTACGGCCGCTTCTCGGCGACGATCCGGCCGTCGGCGCGCAGCGCGGCGACGATGGCGGAGCGGGCCTCCAGCCGGTCCAGGCCCTGGAACGGACCCGGGACCGTGATGACCGCGTGCTCGTCCATCACGGCGATGTTCGGCAGGTTGTGGCGCTGGCCGATCTCGAAGTCGTTCGGGTCGTGGGCCGGGGTGACCTTGACCGCGCCCGTGCCGAACTCCGGATCGACGTGGGTGTCCGCGACGACCGGGATGAAACGCTCGGTGAGCGGGAGGCGGATGTTCTTGCCGACGAGGTGCTTGTAGCGCTCGTCGTCGGGGTGCACGGCGACGGCCGTGTCACCGAGCATCGTCTCGGCGCGGGTGGTGGCGACGACGATCGTGTCGTCCCCCTCCCCGTACTTCATGGAGACCAGCTCGCCGTCGTCGTCCTGGTACTCGACCTCGATGTCCGAGATGGCCGTGAGGCAGCGCGGGCACCAGTTGATGATGCGCTCGGCGCGGTAGATCAGCTCGTCGTCGTAGAGCTTCTTGAAGATGGTCTGGACGGCCTGGGACAGACCCTCGTCCATGGTGAAGCGCTCGCGGGACCAGGCGACGCCGTCGCCGAGGCGGCGCATCTGGCCGGAGATCTGTCCGCCGGACTCGGCCTTCCACTGCCAGACGCGCTCGACGAAGGCCTCCCGGCCCAGGTCGTGGCGGGACTTGCCCTCCTTGCCCAGCTCCCGCTCGACGACGTTCTGCGTGGCGATGCCGGCGTGGTCCATGCCGGGCTGCCACAGCGTCTCGTAGCCCTGCATGCGCTTGCGGCGGGTGAGGGCGTCGATGAGGGTGTGCTCGAAGGCGTGCCCGAGGTGCAGGCTGCCCGTGACGTTCGGCGGCGGAATGACGACGGTGTAGGGCGGCTTGTCGCTCTTCGCGTCCGCCTCGAAGTAACCACGTTCTACCCAGCGCTCGTACAGCGTCCCCTCTACGTCGGCCGGCGCGTACTGGGTCGGCAGTTCGGGAGTGGGCTCTGATTGCGGCTGCTGAGAGTTCTCGGTCACGGGGTCAGTTTAGGGGCGCCACCGCCCTGTCCCGAAACACGATTCTTTCGTAACGGTCCGCCCCCCACCGCCGTGGCACCCCAGGGGTTACGCCAGGATGTCAGGAACACATAAGCATCTGGAGGGGAACCCAGAGATGAGCTACAACCAGCCGGGCCCGTACGGTGGGCCGCCCCAGCAGCCCGGGCCGTACGGTCAGCCGGGGCAGCAGGGCCCCTACGGCCAGCCGCCGCAGGCACCCCAGCCCGGTTACGGCTATCCGCAGCAGGCTCCTCCGCAGCCCGGCTACGGCTACCCCCAGCAGGCTCCCCAGGGTGTCCCGCCGCAGACTCCCCCGTACGGTCAGCAGCCCGCGTACGGCCAGCAGCCCCCTTACGGCCAGCAGCCTCCCTACGGCCAGCAGCCCTACGGCGCCCCGCAGCCGCCCGCGCCCGGCGGTGGCAAGAAGAAGACGGCGCTCGTCATCGGCTCGGTCGCGGTCGTCGCCGCGATCGCCGTGGGGGCGTATCTCGTCCTCGGTGGTAGCAGCAGCGGCAGTGGTTCGGTCGCGGACGACGGCCCGCACAAGCTGACGACGCCCGCGACGGTCATCAACGACACCTACAAGAAGTCCGACAGCTCCGGTGACACCCCCACGATGTCCGACAGCGACATCAAGGACTTCGAGAAGTGGGGCGTGAAGAACGCCAAGGACGCCGGCGCGGGCTACGTGAACGGCACGGGCCTGACCGCGAAGAACCTGTCCTTCAGCGGTGTGTACGGCACGATCGACGACCCGGAGGCCGTCGTCGACGCCATGTTCGCCAAGCTGAAGACGGAGTCCGAGAAGAACCAGAGCAAGGACAAGACCAAGGGCAAGCTGCTCGGCAGCCCGCAGGAGTTCAAGCCCTCCGGCTTCAGCAACGGCATCCTGAAGTGCCAGGCGGCCGAGATCACGAACACCGACTCGTCGACCTCGACGGCCGGCGCTCCCAAGACCGTGAAGGTGCCCCTGTGCGTCTGGGGCGACCACAGCACGGTCGCCTCCGTCACCTCGGTCGACATCGCCGCCTTCCTCACCGGCAAGAGCGGCTCGCTGGACGAGGCGGCCGCCACCGCCGCCAAGCTCCGCAACGACGTCCGCGTCAAGATCTGACCGCCCGCGTCAACCGCGAGCGCAACAACGGCGAAGGGGCCCCGGTCGGTTGACCGGGGCCCCTTCGCCGTATGTCCGTGCGTGCGGTGGCGGTTACGCCGTCTTCTGCTCGCCCGGGCCGCGACCGCGGGCGTCGCGGGGGATCAGCGTCGGGTTGACGTTGGACAGGACGACGTCCGCCGTGATGACGACCCTCGCCACGTCCTTGCGCGAGGGAACCTCGTACATCACCGCCTGGAGGACCTCCTCCATGATGGCGCGCAGGCCGCGCGCGCCGGTCTGGCGGAGGATCGCCTGGTCCGCGATGGCTTCCAGGGCCTCGCGCTCGAAGTCCAGCTCCACGCCGTCGAGTTCGAACAGGCGCTGGTACTGCTTCACGAGCGCGTTGCGCGGCTCCACGAGGATCTGGAGGAGTGCCGGCCGGTCGAGGTTGTGGACCGAGGTGATGACGGGCAGCCGGCCGATGAACTCGGGGATCATGCCGAACTTCACCAGGTCCTCGGGCATGACGGCCTCGAACTGGTCCTTGGACTCGAGCTCGCGCTTGGAGCGGATCGTCGCGCCGAAGCCGATGCCCTTGGCACCCGCCCTCGACTCGATGAGCTTCTCCAGGCCCGCGAAGGCGCCGCCCACGATGAACAGGACGTTCGTCGTGTCGATCTGGATGAACTCCTGGTGGGGGTGCTTGCGTCCGCCCTGCGGCGGAACGGAGGCGGTCGTGCCCTCCAGGATCTTGAGCAGCGCCTGCTGGACGCCCTCGCCGGACACGTCTCGCGTGATCGACGGGTTTTCGCTCTTACGGGCCACCTTGTCGATCTCGTCGATGTAGATGATGCCCGTCTCGGCCTTCTTGACGTCGTAGTCGGCCGCCTGGATGAGCTTCAGCAGGATGTTCTCGACGTCCTCGCCGACGTACCCCGCCTCCGTCAGCGCCGTCGCGTCGGCGATGGCGAACGGGACGTTGAGCATGCGCGCGAGCGTCTGGGCGAGCAGAGTCTTGCCGGAGCCCGTGGGGCCCAGCAGGAGGATGTTGGACTTCGCCAACTCGATGGCGTCGTCCCGGTTCTGACCGCCGCCGTTCTCACCGGCCTGGACCCGCTTGTAGTGGTTGTACACCGCGACCGAGAGGGCTTTCTTGGCCGACTCCTGGCCGACCACGTACCCCTCGAGGAACTCGTAGATCTCGCGGGGCTTCGGGAGCTCCTCCCAGCGGACCTCGCTCGTTTCCGCGAGTTCTTCTTCGATGATCTCGTTGCAGAGATCGATGCACTCGTCGCAGATGTACACACCGGGGCCTGCGATGAGCTTCTTGACCTGCTTCTGGCTCTTGCCACAGAACGAGCACTTGAGCAGATCGCCGCCGTCACCGATGCGTGCCACGGTGTGCTTCCCCTTCGCCTGGGAGACGCCTAGGTCCAGCGGCTCCTGGTGCTGCCTTATGTCCGACGGTACCTTGCCGAGCCCCCCGTTCGGGCCCCCCTTGGCGCGGTTCACTTTGTCGTGAACCGCGCCAAGGGGCGACAGACGAGCGGCAGACGATACAGCGATACGTCAGACGATCGCGGAACTGTTCATCTTGCGGGTGGAGATGATCTGGTCGATCAGGCCGTACGCGAGCGCGTCCTCAGCGGTGAGGATCTTGTCGCGCTCGATGTCCTCGCGGATCTTCTCGATCGGCGTGGTCGAGTGCTTGGCCAGCATGTCTTCCAGCTGCGCGCGCATCCGAAGGATCTCGTTCGCGGCGATTTCGAGGTCCGAGACCTGGCCGCGGCCGGTCTCGCTGTAGGGCTGGTGGATCAGCACGCGGGCGTTCGGAAGCGCCATGCGCTTGCCCGGCGTGCCGGCGGCCAGCAGGATCGCGGCGGCCGAGGCCGCCTGCCCCATGCAGACCGTCTGGATGTCGGGCTTCACGAACTGCATCGTGTCGTAAATGGCCGTGAGGGCCGTAAACGAGCCACCGGGGCTGTTGATGTAGACCGAGATGTCGCGGTCGGGGTCCATCGACTCCAGGCACAGCAGCTGCGCCATGACGTCGTTGGCGGAGGCGTCGTCGATCTGCACGCCGAGGAAGATCACGCGCTCCTCGAACAGCTTCGCGTACGGGTCGTACTCACGCACGCCCTGCGAGGTGCGCTCGACGAAGCGCGGGATGACGTAGCGGGACTCCGCACGAGGACCGGTGTACTCGGCCTGCGTGCGGGCGTAGATGCCGCTGCCGGGGAAGTCGTTCACTGTGTCTCCTGAAGAGCCTGTAAGAGCCTGAGGCGGTCGGCCGGGGCGCTGGAGGGCCGTCTGCGCCGCTCCGGGGCACTGGGTGCGCCCGGAGAGCGACAGAGGGGCCACGCGCCGCCCTGGGGGCGCTGAGGGGCTTACGCCGCCCCGGTGCCGCCACCGCCCGGCATACCGGCGGCGGTGGGCATGATGTCGTCGATGAGGCCGTACTCCTTGGCCTCGATCGGGTCGAACCAACGGTCACGGTCCGAGTCACGAGTGATCTGCTCGACCGTCTGACCGGTGTGGAAGGAGGTCAGCTCCGCCATCCGCTTCTTGGTGTGCAGCAGCCGCTCGGCGTGGATCTTGATGTCCGACGCGGAGCCCGCGAGGCCGGCCGAGGGCTGGTGGATCAGGATCTCGGCGTTCGGCAGGGCGAAGCGCTTGCCGGGGGTGCCCGCGCTGAGCAGGAACTGACCCATCGAGGCCGCCATGCCCATGGCGATCGTCACCACGTCGTTCTTGATGTACTGCATGGTGTCGTAGATCGCCATGCCGGCCGTGATCGATCCGCCGGGGCTGTTGATGTAGAGGTAGATGTCCTTGTCCGGGTCGGAGGCAAGGAGCAGCAGCTGCGCCGTGATCTTGTTGGCGATGTCGTCGTCGACCGCCTGGCCGAGGAAGATGATCCGCTCGCCGAGCAGCCGGTTGTAGACCTGGTCGCCGAGGCCACCACCGATAGGGTCGCCGGCAGCTGTGGGCATCAGATTCGTCACGTATCCACCTGCTCGTCTTACGACGGCGCCGGGCCGTCTCACGTCTTCTGCTGGGGGCGTGGGACCCCGGTGCGACAACCGCCCGGGGCGGCTTCGGGGACTCCCCTGCCCTCGTATTCATGGACCCTAACGCGCGGGTCCCTCCGGGGAATCCCGCAGAAGGAACTGTTCGCTGTGAGCGCATGCGCTCCGCTGGGTCGGACAGGGGGTTCGGCGGGGCTCCGCCCCTTGTGGGGCGCGGGGAACTGCGCGAGCGACCCACCACAAGCCGCACCCGCCGATGGACCGTCCGTGGCAGACGCGTCTGCGGCTCTGTGGGGGCTGAGCGCGCAGTTCCTCGCGCCCCTGAAGGCCGACGGCCCCCGGGGACACAAGTGTCCCCGGGGGCCGTCGTACAGCTGCTGAAGTGCCGTGGGCTTACGCCTCGGGCTTCTCCTCGGAGGCCTCGGTGGAGGCCTCGTCACCGTCGGTGACCTCGGCGACGACCTCGGTGGCCGACTCGGTCTCGTCCTCCTCGTCGTCGAGGTCGACGACCTCGCCGTTGGTGTCCTTGACCGTGGAGGCCTCGACGACGACCGCGAGGGCCTTGCCGCGGGCGACCTCGCCGACCAGCATCGGGACCTGGCCGCCTTCGACGACCGCCTGGGCGAACTGGTCGGGGGACATGCCGGAGGAGGCCGCACGCCGCATGAGGTGCTCGGTGAGCTCCTCCTGGTTGACGTTCAGCTTCTCCTTGTTGACGAGCTCGTCCAGGACGAACTGGGTCTTGATGCCCTTGATCGCCGCTTCCTTGGTCTCGGCGTCGAACTCCTCCTCGGTCTTGCCCTGGATCTCCAGGTACTTCGCGAGGTCGAGGCCCATCTGGCCGAGCTGGTGGTGCTCGAGGTTGTGCTTACGGGTGTTGATCTCGTCCTCGAGCAGCTTCTCGGGGACCGGGACCTCGACCAGCTCGAGCAGCTTCTCCAGGACACGCTCCTGGGCCTGCGTGGCCTGGTCGTACTGCTTCATGTTCTCGAGGCGCTTGCGGCTGTCCGCCTTGAGCTCTTCGAGGGTGTCGAACTCGGAGGCGAGCTGCGCGAAGTCGTCGTCGAGCTCGGGCAGTTCGCGCGCGGCGACCTGGGTGACCTTGACGGTGACCTCGGCCTCCTTGCCGGCCGCCGAGCCGCCCTTGAGCTCGGAGGCGAAGGTGGCCTCGCCGCCGGCCTCCAGGCCCTTCACGGCCTCGTCGATGCCGTCCAGCAGCTCACCGGAGCCGATGGTGTAGGAGACGTCGGAAGCGACGCCGTCCTCCAGCACCTCTCCGTCGACCTTGGCCTCCAGGTCGATCGTGACGACGTCGCCGTCCTGGGCGGCGCGCTCGACCGGCGAGGTGGACGCGAAGCGCTCACGGAGCTCCTCGACGGCCTTCTCGACGTCCTCGTCGGCGACCTCGACTGCGTCGACCTCGACCTCGATGCCGGAGTAGTCCGGGATCTCGATGGTCGGGCGGACGTCGACCTCGGCGGTGAAGTTCAGCGTTTCGCCGTCCTTCAGCTCCGTGATGTCGACCTCGGGCTGGCCGAGGACGTTCAGCTCAGCCTCGTTGACCGCTTCGGTGTAGAACTTCGGGAGCGCGTCGTTGACGGCCTCTTCGAGCACGGCACCGCGACCGAACCGCTGGTCGATGATGCGCGCCGGGATCTTGCCCTTCCGGAAGCCCTTCACCGTGACCTGCTGGTTGATCTTCTTGTACGCCGCGTCGAGGCTGTCCTTGAGCTCCTCGAAGGGCACCTCAACAGTGAGCCGAACCCGAGTCGGGTTCAGGTTCTCCACGGCGCTCTTCACGGTTCGGTCTCCTTGTGGCTGACTTCTTGGGGGTACTGCTGCGGGGTTCTGCTGTTTTGTTTCTGCCGAGATCAGGCAGAGCCTCAGCGGATTCGCGGCCCTTGAGAGACGTAACAGTGCAGACACACGGGCGCGCAACCTGCATAGTAACCGCAGGCGGTACACGCCCCAAAAGGCGATCTTGCGATCCCGGCCATCGGCCGTCGGGCGTCTGTTCTCTCGCCTGATCCGTCGTCTGACGTGTCGCCGGAACCGGCTGGTGGTCGGGGTGGCGGGATTTGAACCCACGGCCTTCCGCTCCCAAAGCGGACGCGCTACCAAGCTGCGCCACACCCCGTCGGTGCGACACGTAGGGTACATGCCCGGAGACAGCGCGGCTGCCGCATTTCACGAGCGTCCGCGGGGTCGCGGAACGGGGTGTGCGGGGACGGGGTGCGACCCGCTACGATGCCTCCTGTGCCGGGGTCACTGACCTGCGGTGCTCTCTGTGCGGGCGTAGCTCAATGGTAGAGCCCTAGTCTTCCAAACTAGCTACGCGGGTTCGATTCCCGTCGCCCGCTCCATACGCATCAGGGCCAGGTCAGAGGTTCACTCCTCCGCCTGGCCCTGATCGCTTTCCGGGACTCCGATCGGTCCCGCGTGTCCCCCTCGTGCACTTGCCCGCAGCGGTCTTGGGCGCGGCCCGGGCAGAGCCGGGCGCACGCCGCCGGCCTGGACAGATTCACCTGGTCAGGGCCATTTCACCCGACGGTTTCAGCCGCCTGAAGGAGCCGACGTCGGCTCGCGCGCGAAACCGCCCCTGATACCGCGGCTCGCCGGATGGCCACTGCCTTGTGGAGGTTCGGCGCCACACGACCACGGGTGCGCCAATGCCATGAACTTGTCAGTGCTTGAAGGAGCCCTTGGACTGTTCCTTCGCACCCCGCATCATGCCCCGTGCTTCGAGTGCGGCACCTTTCGCAGCAAGGGTTTCCTTGTGCACCGCGTGGGCCGCCTTCCGCACGGTCTTTCCGACGACCTGCTCGGCCTTTGCCTTGGCTCGTTCTCCGGCGCTCATCTCGGCACCTCCGCACACTCTCACTGGTCGTGTGCCCTTGAGGCAGGGGGCAAAACCACCCTGCGGGATGCGCCGATCGTGGACGGCGGCCTCCAGGGATCACTCCCACGCCGCAGGACGGCCGAGGTCATGGCTGCTTCCGTGTCGACGAAGGCCAGGGGAACAGCAGCAGGGCGACCAGGCCGAGGCCGAGGAGGGTCAGGCGGGTGATCACGGCCGGCTCGGTGGGCAGCGCGGTGAGGATGCGGCGGTGGTGGCGCCAGAATCCGGCGATGAGGGTGAAGCTGAGGGCGAAGGCGCCGAGGTGGGGAAGCGCATCGCTCAGGGCCTTGTGGAATGCGGCGTCGTCCAGATGTGCGGGGATCGCCACGTTGATGACGAGCAGTGTCATCGCGATGGCGTAGATGCCGTCGGACAGAGCGGGTGCGGCAGGACAGGGGACCAACGAGGCTCCCGCGCCGGTGGGTTGAGGACTTCGCGCACCCTCCCTCGACGGCACGGGAGCCTCGCGCGTTGCGGATGCGGCACAATGATCCACTTTCGTCCCACCGACGACGATCGGTGGGTCGGCCAGCGTCTGGGCGGCGCAGGCGCGATCCGCATACGCGATCTTCCGGACCGGCTACGCCCGGTCGGAACGCCGGTCGTTCTGCCGACCGGCCGGATCGCCGAGGAATTTCCCGGTCGGTCGGATCGCCGATCGAGCCGGCATGGAGAGCGCCGTCGGCCCGGGGCGCGGCCGTCGGGGCCGCGTCCACGAATGGGGGCGTGAAGGCGCCGGCCCGTCCCGCCCGGAGATCAGAACCGGAGATCAGAAACTGATCGAGTTGATCGTCTGCGCTATCGAGTCCAGGAACCGCTGGATGGACGGAGCCATTCCGGTCGATGCGAGGAAGAAGCCGAAGAGCACCGCGACGATGGCGGGCCCCGCCTTGATCGATCCCCCTCGGATCAGCACCACGAGGATGATCGCCAACAGCAGTACCACTGACAGCGAAATGGCCACAACTGATCACACCCTACGGTCGGTCCGCTCTCCCGGCCCGAGGGTGCAGCCCCGCACACCCCCGCCAGAACCATCGTGCCACCAACGCGGCCCCCGTATGCCGCAGGTGACACATCATCGGTCGGAACCGCCCGGGAACCGCACTCCCCCACCCTCCCGCGACGGACCAACTGCGCGACCCCGTACGGTAATTCGACCGTGCGCCCGCACGGGGAATTCCGAGGGATCGTTGCCGTGTCCACACATCCCGTTCGCAGGAATTTCCACTTGCCGTCACGGACGCGGCGAAGAAACCCCCGATGACGCCCGGAAGACGTCCCCGAAGACAGCGAAGGCGCCGAAGATTGGACATTTCACCGGAGTCGCCCGCGAGTGTTATGCACCAATTAGTCGTGACGAATGCGGACAGAACGACGCCACAACTGTCGTACGCGGTAAGGGGAAATCCTCAATTTCTGGGCACTCGAAACGTTACTCACGGACGAACTCACACGCGATAAGCAGGAATAACGCCAGGATTTTTACGAGGACACACAGACAACGCTAGGGTGCCTCGGATGTTCCACGCCGCCTCGTCCCCCGCAAGAGCAGCAAGGTCCTGGATCGTCTCCCCCGCTCCCTCCGCTCCCCGCGGTTCCTGGTGGGAGGCTTCGTGACGAACTCGCTCCACCCGAACGGTCCCCGTCGAACGCCGCTCCCCCCTGCGGAGCGGCCGGCGGAGGGGGTGCCGACCCCGCGCTCGGCCCCGAGCCGGCCGTCCGACCGGACTTCGAAGCCGGCCGGCGCCACGGCCACCACCGCCTCCACGGACGCCACGGCCACCCGGCCCGGCAAACCGCGTGACGCCTTCTTCGACAACGCCAAGTACCTGGCGATCGTGCTCGTGGCCGTGGGCCATGCCTGGGAGCCCCTGAAGGGTCAAAGCCGCGCCCTCGAAGCCGCGTACATGGTCGTGTACGCCTTCCACATGCCGGCCTTCATCATCATCTCCGGCTACTTCTCCCGCAGTTTCGACATGCGCGCCGACCGGCTGAAGCGCCTGGTCACCGGTGTCGCCGTGCCGTACGTCGTCTTCGAAGTGGCGTACGTCCTCTTCAAGCGCTGGGCCGACGACGATCCGTCGCTGCCGGTCAGCCTGCTCGACCCCTGGTTCCTCACCTGGTTCCTGTGCGCGCTGTTCATCTGGCGGCTGACGACGCCGCTGTGGAAGCTGGTCCGTCGGCCGCTTCCGCTCGCGCTCCTCGTGGCCATGCTCGCGACCACCTCGCCGTCCATCGGTGACGACCTGGATCTGCAGCGGACGCTCCAGTTCCTGCCGTTCTTCGTGCTGGGTCTGTGCATGAAGCCCGAGCACTTCCAGCTGGTGCGCCGCCGCGAGGTGCGCATCCTGTCGGTGCCGGTGTTCGCCGCCGCGCTGGTCGTGAGCTGGTGGGCGGTACCGCGGATGAACCCCGGCTGGTTCTACCACCGCGACAGCGCCCAGGAGCTGGGTGCCCCCTGGTGGGTCGGCCCCGTGATGGTGCTCGCCCTGCTCGGCTGCTCACTGCTGCTCACCGCGTGCTTCTTCGCCTGGGTGCCGCGCCGCAGGATGTGGTTCACGGCGCTCGGCGCGGGCACGCTGTACGGCTATCTGCTGCACGGTTTCCTGGTCAAGGGCGGCGACTACTGGGGCTGGTTCGACCACGAGTGGCTGCACCGGCCGCTCGGCGAGATCTTCGTGACCCTCGTCGCGGGCGTGGCCGTCACCCTGCTGTGCACGGCGCCGGTCCGACGGGTCTTCCGCTTCGCGATGGAGCCCAGCATGGAGTGGGCCTTCAAGCGGGACGCCACAGAGCCGGCCCGCGAATGGGCCAAGGCTCCGGCGTAACCACGTTCGGCCCGGTACGGCCACCGTCAGCCCGGCGGCAGTCCCAGCAGCGCCCGCATCGCGGCGTACTTCTTCGTCAGCCGCGCGCGGGTGTGCTCGTCGAGGACCGCGAGCCGGGCCGGGTCGGCGTTGTGCGCCAGGTCCGAGGCCTTGACCACGAGAGCTCCCGGAGTGGTACGAATGCGTTTCGCGTAGGACTCCGGGGGCTCTCCCTCGCGTTTGGTCAGCGCCAGCACGATGTCCTTCGTCCGCTCGGTCAGCGCGGCCTCGCGCAGCCAGTCCTCGGAGAGCACGTCGTCCTCGACGGCGTCGTGCAGCCAGGCCGCCGCGATCTGCTCGTCGTCGCCCCCGCGCTCACGGACCCCGTCCACGACGGCCTGCAGGTGCTCGGTGTACGGTCGCCCCGCCTTGTCGGTCTGGGCGGCGTGCGCCGTACGGGCGAGGGCCTCTATTTCGGCCAGGGTCAGGAGAGTCTGCGTCACCCCTCCAGTGTCTCCCGCCGCAGCGCCGAGCGGGCGGTGACGGTGACCGCCGTCAGACCGAGCATGACAACCGCCCCGGCGAAGGGCCCGTACAAGGCGAGGGACCCGTGCAAAAGGGGCGGGAAGTACGGTCCCTGCCCGGCCCGTCCCCGGGTGCTCCGCCCCCGGACCCTCTCATCGGCCTGAACGGCCTCGTCCTCAAACGCCGGACGGGCTGAATGACGCGGGTCGGGGCGGGTGGGGGTCGCGCGGCCGGACCCGGCGCCGTCGTCAGCGGGTCGCCGTGGTGCCGTCTCGGCAGATCAGGAGGAGGGCCCGGTCGTCGTTGACGTCCTTGGCGACCGCCTCGATGAGGTGCCACGCGGCGCCGTGGAATCCGCCCGCGACATAGCGGTCGGCCTCGCCGGTGAGGCGGTCGATGCCCTCGACGATGTCACGGTCGGAGGTTTCCACCAGACCGTCCGTGAACAGCATCAGGACGTCCCCGGGCCGCAGGGAACCCTTGACGGGGTCGAACTGGGCACCGTCGTACACCCCGAGGAGCGGACCCTCCGCGGCCTTCTCCTCCCAGCGCCCGCTGCCCGCGCTGAGCTGAAGGCCCGGCGGGTGCCCGGCGGAGAAGAGTTCGTAGTCGCCGGAGTCCAGGTCCAGGACCAGGTGGATCGACGTGGCGAAGCCCTCGTCCCAGTCCTGGCGCAGGAGGTAGCCGTTCGCGGCGGGCAGGAAGGCGTGGGGTGGGAGCGATCCCAGCAAGCCGCCGAAGGCTCCGGAGAGGAGCAGGGCGCGTGACCCCGCATCCATGCCTTTTCCGGACACATCGGTCAGGACGACTTCGAGGGTTCGGCCGCTGTTCGTACGTGCGGCCACGACGAAGTCCCCCGAGAACGACTGACCGCCCGCCGGGCGCAAGGCCATCTCCCGGTGCCAGCCCAGCGGCAGGCCCGGCAGCTTGCTCTGCACCCGGATGCGTTCGCGCAGGTCGAAGAGCATGGTGCCGCCGCGCCGCCAGGGCACGCCGACCCGGCTGCGGAACTGGGCGATCAGCAGGCCGAAGAAGCCGCAGGCCGCGACCACCAGGACCACGCCCGGGGTGACCCGGGAGGGGCCCTCGGTGTACGGGCCCAGCTTCACGGACTCCACTATCAGTGCGGTGGCGGCGGCCGCGTACAGGCCGAGCAGGCTGGCGGGGCGCAGCAGCAGGCCGCCCGCGACGATCGGCAGGACCAGCGCGGCCGGGGAGCACCAGACCGAGTTCATCAGCGTCGTGGCCGCGATCACGGGGATGGTCAGCAGCAGACCGGCCAGTGCGATCCAGTCCGAACCGTCGCCGCGGAAGTAGTCGACTGCGGATCTGCGCACGCCGATGCGAGCCCGGTGCCACTGCTTCTTCAACCGGGCCGTGAACGTCTCGGCTTCCGCGCGCCGCTCTCGTCCTGCTGCCATTAGTTCGGGACCCTATCCATCGGACCAGGTGCTTGGCACGGGAGGTCCCACTTGTCCCCCGTCCGAGCGCTCAACATCACAGTGAACGGCGCCCCCGGAGGTGGGGGAAATTCCCTCGCTCGTACCGCATTGCCCTGGTAGGCATGGCGTATGACGACTGACTTGCGGGTGTTGCGGCAGCCCGAGTGGGACACGTGGTACGACAACCTGGTCCGCGCGTTCGGGGGCGTACCGGAGTCGTCCGAGGAGCGCGAGGTGATGAACGCGCTCACAGAGTACGACCGTTTCCTGGGGATCTGGGACGGCGACCAGTGTGTGGGCACCGCGGGGGCGTTCTCGTTCCGGGTCACCGTCCCCGGCGGCACCTCCGTACCGGCCGCGGGCATCACGATGGTGAGCGTCGCGGCCACCCACCGGCGGCGCGGGCTGCTGAGGTCGATGATGCGGCGGCAGCTGGACGACATCCGCTCATGGGGCGAACCGCTGGCCGTGCTGACCGCGTCGGAGCCGGTGATCTACGGCCGGTTCGGCTACGGCATCGCGACCCACCAGTACAACGTCGAGATCGACACGACCCGGGTACGTCTGTCCGTACCGCCCGGCACCGATGACGTACGTCTGCGGTACGCCGCGCCTGCCGACGTACTCGACGCCTGCGAGGCGGTGTACGCGCGGCTGGTGCCGGGCCGGCCCGGGATGCTGGCGCGGCGGCCCGGCTGGGACCGGGCGATGCTGCTCGACCCGGAGAGCGAGCGGGACGGAGCGTCGCCGTTGCAGTGCGTGGTCGCCGAGCGGGACGACGAGGTCGTGGGCTACGCCCGGTACCGGATCAAGCAGGACGGCGACCACCGCGGGGCCGGGTTCACCGTCCGCCTCGACCAACTGGAGGCGCTCGACCCGGCGACGCACGCGGCGCTGTGGCGGTTCCTCTTCGAGATCGACCTGACGTCCACGCTGCACGCGCTCGGTCGCCCCGTCGACGAGGCGTGGCAGCACATGGTGTCCGACATCCGTCGCTGCGCGGTGCGGATGCGGGACGCGCTGCACGTGCGCCTCGTGGACGTCGGTGCCGCGCTGGAGGCGCGGACGTATCAGGCGCCGGTGGACGTGGTGTTCGAGGTGGAGGACCTGTTCTGCCCCTGGAACGAGGGGCGTTGGCGGCTCACCGGGGACACCAAGGGCGCGACCTGTGTGCGTACGTCGGACGCCGCCGATCTCGCGCTGTCCGTACGGGAGTTGGGGGCGGCGTACCTCGGCGGGGTGTCCCTGGCCTCGCTCGCGGCGGCGGGGCGGGTGCGGGAGTTGCGGCAGGGCGCGCTCGCGGAGGCCTCGGTGGGCTTCTCGTCGGCGGTCGCGCCCTGGTTGCCGCACGGGTTCTAGCCCCCCCCGGGGGGGGCGACCCCGGTTCAGCTGTTCTGGCAGGTCGGGCACCAGAAGAGGTTGCGGGCGGCGAGATCGGCGGTGCGGATCTCGCCGCCACAGATGTGGCAGGGCAGGTTGGCCCTGCGGTACACGTACACCTCGCCGCCGTGGTCGTCCACGCGCGGTGGGCGGCCCATGGCCTCGGGGGTGTGGTCCGGGCGGACGGTGTCGATGCGGTTGTTGCGGACGCCCTCGCGCATGAGTGCCGCCAGGTCCGTCCAGATCGCGCCCCACTGCGTCGGGGTGATGTCCTTCCCCGTGCGGTACGGATCGATGCCGTGTCGGAAGAGGACTTCTGCGCGGTAGACGTTCCCGACGCCCGCGATGATCTTCTGGTCCATGAGGAGGGCGGCGATCGTCGTACGGCTGCGGGAGACGCGGTGGTACGCCGCCGACGGGTCCGCGTCGGCGCGGAGGGGGTCCGGGCCGAGGCGGGCGTGTATCGCCTGCTTCTCGTCGTCCGTGATCAGGGCGCAGGTGGTGGGGCCGCGGAGGTCGACGTACGACGTGGCGTTCGCGAGGCGGAGGCGGACCGTGTCGGTGGGGGGTGGGGCGGGGGCGTCGCCGAAGGTCACTTTGCCGAAGAGGCCGAGGTGGATGTGGATCCAGTCGGCGGTGCGGAAGGCGAGGAAGAGGTGTTTGCCGTGGGCGTCGGCGTGTTCGAGGGGGGTGCCGTCGAGGAGGGCGGCGGCGTCGGTGAACTTGCCCTGGGGGCTGGTGACGCGGGTGGGCCCGCCTGCGAACCTGGCCTCGTAGTCCTCGGCCAGCCGGTGAATCGTGTGCCCCTCGGGCACGGGGTCCTCCTCGTACGGCAGTGTCTTCTACGGCGTCGACGGCTCGGGGGTTGTTTCGCCCCCGCCGCCCCTACCCGTCCCATCCCCAGGGGCTCCGCCCCTTCAACCCCACCGGGGGCGACGCCCCCGAACCCCGCGGGGCTACACCCCTGCACCCCACCAGGGGCTACGTCCCTGAACCCTGCGGGGCTCCGTCCCTGAACCCTGCCGGGCTCCGTGCTTGCACCCTGCGGGGCTTCGCCCCTGCACCCCACCGGGGGCTACCGCCCCCCTGGACCCCTGCGGGCATCCGCCCCGGACCTCCCGCATCGGCCTGAACGGCCTCGTCCTCAAACGCCGGACAGGCTGAAAGTGCGGGCCGGGGTGGAAGCTTTTAGGGGCGCGGGGAACTGCGCGACCAGCCCCCACCGGCCCGCGGCCGAAGAACGACGCCAGGCCGGGGATCCGGGGCGCAGCCCCGATCCTCTAGGGGCGCGGGGAACTGCGCGATCAGCCCCCACCGGCCCGGCGGCCAAAGAGCGACACCAGGCCAGGGATCCGGGGCGCAGCCCCGATCCTCTAGGGGCGCGGGGAACTGCGCGACCAACCCCCACCCACCCGCAGCCGAAGAACTCCGCGCGGCCGGGGATCCGGTGCGCGAGCAACCCCTGCGCACCCGCGGTCGGAGGCTCAGGCCTGCTGGGGGTGGTGGGGCGGGACGGGCGGGAGGTCGCCGGTCTTTTCGTAGGCCGAGAGCATGTCGATGCGACGAACGTGGCGCTCGTCACCGGAGAAGGGCGTGGAGAGGAAGACCTCCACGAACTTCGTCGCCTCCTCCTCGGAGTGCATCCGCGCACCCACCGCCACCACGTTGGCGTTGTTGTGCTGCCGCCCCAGCGACGCAGTCTCCTCGCTCCAGGCGAGCGCGGCACGAACCCCGTCCACCTTGTTCGCCGCGATCTGCTCCCCGTTGCCGGAGCCGCCGATCACGATGCCGAGGGCCTCGGGATCGGCCGCCGTACGCTCCGCCGCGCGGAGGCAGAACGGCGGGTAGTCGTCCTGGGCGTCGTAGATGAGGGGCCCGCAGTCGACGGGCTCGTGCCCGGCGGCCTTGAGCCACTCGACGAGGTGGTTCTTGAGTTCGAAACCGGCATGATCGGAGCCGAGATACACGCGCATGGTCCGAGTGTGACACGGCCGTTTCGGATCGGCGTCGCCGGGTGTCGCCAGCGAAAACTGTGAGCAACACTACAAACCTCAAGGAAACCTCAAGTAACGATCTGGATTCAAAGGTTCACGAATTCCTTTGCCTCCGATTCACTGGACCGGCTCGTTACAGGGTCCCTACAAGGACCCGCTCGGGTCCGTACACCGCTCGTACGGGAATCTGCTCACCCGGCGCAAAGGAATCCCCCTCATGACCTCGCAGCCGACCCCCACAAAGGCCGCAAGCGGCCCCGGAGGCCCCGGAGAACCCGGTTCGGGCCTCCAGGCAGGACTCAAGAACCGTCATCTGACCATGATCGCCATTGGTGGCGTCATCGGAGCCGGCCTCTTCGTGGGCTCCAGCTCCGGTATCGCCACCGCGGGCCCCGGAATCCTCCTCTCCTACGCCCTCGTCGGCACGCTCGTGGTGCTGGTGATGCGGATGCTGGGCGAGATGTCCGCCGCGAACCCGACCTCCGGTTCGTTCTCCGCGCACGCGGACCGCGCACTCGGACGCTGGGCCGGTTTCTCGATCGGCTGGCTGTACTGGTTCTTCTGGGTGGTCGTGCTGGCCGTCGAGGCGACCGCGGGGGCCAAGATCCTCGAAGGGTGGATGCCCGGCGTACCGCAGTGGGGCTGGGCGCTCATCGTGATGATCGTGCTCACCGCGACCAACCTGGTCTCCGTCGGCTCGTACGGCGAGTTCGAGTTCTGGTTCGCCGGGATCAAGGTCGTGGCGATCGGCGCGTTCATCATCGTCGGCGGCCTCGCGATCTTCGGCGTGCTGCCGGGTGTCGACGCCCCGAAGGCCGGCCTGGGGAATCTGACCCAGCACGGCGGCTTCCTGCCGCACGGGCCCGGCGCGATCCTCACCGGTGTGCTCCTGGTCGTCTTCTCCTTCATGGGCAGCGAGATCGCGACCCTCGCCGCCGGTGAGTCCGAGGACCCGCAGCGGGCCGTCACCAAGTCCACCAACAGCATCATCTGGCGCATCGGCGTCTTCTACCTGGGCTCGATCCTCGTCGTCGTGTCCCTGCTGCCGTGGAACGACCCCTCCATCAAGGACAAGGGCTCCTACGTCGCCGCCCTCGACTCCCTCGGCATCGCGCACGCCGGTGAGATCATGAACTTCATCGTGCTGACCTCCGTGCTGTCCTGCCTGAACTCCGGGCTCTACACGGCCTCCCGGATGGCGTTCTCGCTCGGCGAGCGCGGCGACGCGCCCAAGGTGTTCGCGAAGACCACCTCGCGCGGTGTCCCGATGGCCGCGATCGTCGTCTCGGTCGTCTTCGGCTTCGTCGCCGTCTTCTTCAACTACAAGTTCCCGGACTCGGTCTTCCTCTTCCTCGTCAACTCCTCCGGCGCGGTCGCCCTGTTCGTCTGGCTGGTCATCTGCTTCTCGCAGCTGCGGATGCGGAAGATCATCCAGCGCGAGGCGCCGGAGAAGCTGGTCGTGAAGATGTGGCTGTACCCCTACCTGACCTGGGCGACGGCCGCGCTGATCGTCTTCGTCCTCGGCTACATGCTGACCGACACGGAACACGACGGACGCGAGACCGTACTGCTGTCGCTGCTCGTCGCCGCGATCGTGCTCGTGATCGCCTTCGTGAAGCAGAAGCTCGGCGGCTCCGCGGCGACCGAGCCCGCGGGCGTCGGCGCGCCGGCGGGCGCCAAGGAGCCGGTCGACGCCACGTCGGAGGCCTGAGCACGCGGACGCGGATTCCGGCGGAATCGGTAACGGGGAGGGGCCCGGCGGCAGCTGCCGCCGGGCCCCTCCCCGTTCACAGCGGCGTGAAGCTCTTCTTGACCGCGTCGTAGACAGGGAGCGCGGTCGCCTCGATGTCGGGGTGGTACCAGGTGCTGATCTCGTACGACGTGCCGCCCGAGCGGAAGCCGAGCAGTCGGACGTGCCAGAGCCGGCCCCGGGCCGTGACGGTGTACTCCCAGACGACCGCGGACGCGCCGCGGAACGTGGTGCGCTCCAGGCGGATCCGGTGGTAGTTCAGGCCCTTGCTGGTGCCCACCTCCGCCTGCTGCCACTGCGCGAGCAGGTCACCCCGGGCCGGGGTCGCGTTGGCCACGATCTCCTGCGCGCGGTCGGGCGAGGTGTAGTGCACCTCGGAACCGCTCTGCGCCACCCGCTGCCAGCCCTGCGGCGGCACCCACGCGTACAGTCCGGCCTCCTTCCGGGCGCCCGCAGGCAGGCTCGGCGGGCGTGACGTGCCGTCGACGGTGGGGGGTGGGGAGGAGGGGTCGGTGGTGGATGTGGATGAGGTCTGCGCGGAGTTCGGCGACGTCGACGACGCCGACGGCGAGGTCGAGGTCGAGGTCGAAGTGGACGCGCCGGTCGTGTCGTGGGAGGAGCCGCCCGTCTGCGTCATGACGAGCCCGACGACGGTTCCCACGATCACCACGCCACCGGCGGCGGCCAGGCCCATCCGGCGCCGGCCCCGCCGTGGGACGGACGGCACGGCGGGGCCGGGGAGTTCGCCCGGCGGCATGACCACCACGCGGGAGACCGTGGTGTGCGTGGCGAGGGAGGGGGGTTCGGGAAGCGGCAGGGGTGCGCTGGGCTCGGGGGGCTGGTTCGGGGGTGGGTGTGGGTTCGGGGGCGGGCGCGAGGGGGGGTGAGGGGGGTCGGGGGTTGGATCGGGGTGTGGGGGCGGGTGTGGGGGCGGGCTCCGGGATGGCGTCCTGTATGGGGTCCGGCTCGGAGGCTGGTTCGGGGGTCGGTTCGGGAGCCCGCTGGGGCGGGAGGTGTTGCGCCGCGCGTATGAGGCTCACGTCCAGGAGCGCGCGCGTGGGCGACTCCTGGTGGAACGGGGGGACGGGGGGCGGCGCGGGTTCCGGTGTCTGCGGCATCCCCGGTGCATCCGGAGCCTCGGCCGTCCCGCCCACCTCTGACGTCTCGGACGCCTCTGACGCCCCCGACGTCTCGGAAACCTCCGATGCCTCCGGTATCTCCCGTGCCTCTGACGGTTCCGACGGTTCCCGTGTCTCTGCCGCTTCCGGTGATTCCGGTGATTCCGCCGCTGGTTCGGGTACGAACCCCGTTTCCGAAGACTCGGTCTCCTCCGATCGGGGGAACGCGATCGGGCGCAACGCCGTCTCGAGCTCCGCCAGACCCGGTCGGGTCGACGGTTCCTTCTCCAGCAGGGCGGCCAGAATCTCCCCCAGCTCACCGGCCGTGGACGGAAGTTCGGGCTCCTCGTACAGGACCGCGTGCAACGTCGCCAGGGTGGTCGAACGGGAGAACGGGGAGCGGCCGCCGAGGGCCGCACAGAGCGTCGCTCCCAGCGACCAGACGTCGGACGGCGGGCCCTGGGGACGTCCGGAGACACGCTCGGGTGCCATGTAGTCCGGGGAGCCGACCAGCATCCCGACCATGGTGAGCGCCTCCGCGTCCTGGAGCGCGGCGATGCCGAAGTCGGTGAGGACGACACGGTGTCCGCGCCGTTCGACCAGGACGTTGCCCGGCTTGATGTCCCGGTGGAGCACTCCCCCGGCGTGCACCTGGCGCAGGGCCGCGACCAGTTCGAGCCCGATACGGGCCGCGGCGGGCGGGTCGAGCGGTCCGTCCTCGACCACGAGTTGTTCGAGGGAGCGGCCCGCGACGAGTTCCATGACGATCCACAGCCGCTCGCCCTGGTCCACGACGTCGTAGATGCGCACGACGTTGGGATGGTCGATCCGAGCCGTGGCCCTGGCTTCGCGCAGGGTGCGTTCGCGGCGGGTTCGGGTGTCCTCCGGATCGAGTCCGTCGATCCGCATTTCCTTGACGGCGACCTGCCGGTCGAGCATTTCGTCGGTGGCTCGCCACACCCGTCCCATTCCCCCCTGGCCAATACTCTCGGCCAGTCGATATCGACCCGTCACCAATAATCCCGGAACACCGCCACTCGCATTCCCCGTCAATCCCCTGCACCCCCTCAACACCCGCCACAATCGTCGGCCACAACAGAAACACAATGGTCACACTTCATGCCGTACCAGCATAGTGCGGAGAAATCTTGTGGTACCTCTTCAAGTACTGCGAATTCAGGCGCAGCCAAGGGGGGCGAACATGAGTTCTCGTCACACGACGACCATCGCGGGATCGCTGCTCACGGCATCTTTCTCGGCCGTGCTGATCCTTTCCTTCACCGCCGTCGCGGACGACCAGGGACCGGGGAGCAGCAAGGGGGGAAAGGCCATGGACCCGGCGCCGGCGGGGGTGAAGCTGACCACGTTGCTGCCCGAGAAGATCTCGGTGGACAACAGCTCGCACGAAACGGCGCTGACCGCCACGGTGAAGAATGAGGGAACCAAGGACAGCGGAAAGATCCGGCTTTTGGTGGTCGGATTCGACGGCCTACAGGTCAAGAGCGTCAAGGGCTGTTCCGCCATGGCGGACAAGGATCTGCCCAAGGGTTCGAACAGTGGATTCGTGTGCGATGTCGGCAATCTCACGGCCGGAAAGTCGCAGTCGTACGCCGTCGCCGCGACCTTCGATCTGAGCAAGACCGGAAAGATCTGCCTGCCGGTGCAGGACAGCGACGGAAAGAAGACGTTCTGGCAGCAGGGCCCGGTGCCGTTCGGTACGACGAACCCGTCGCCGAACGCTCCGGCCACTCCGCTGCTGCTCGACACCGAGAACAAGCCGGTGACACCCGGCGGCGACCAGTTGCCCAAGACCGGCGCCGGGAGTGACCTGCTGCCGCTCGGCGTGGCGGGGGCGGCGCTCGTCTCCGTCGGGGCGGCGGGAGTGTGGTGGGCCCAGCGGCGGCCCCGCCGTCAGCCGCAGTCGTGACCGGGTGGGCCGGGACGCCGTGTGCGCGGCGTCCCGGCCCACCTTCTGCTTCTGCTTCTGCTTCTGCGCACGCACACGTCCTGCGGGGACAGCGCGGTGGGGCTGTGCGGGCCCGGAACGCGGAAGAGGCTCGCCGGGTCGGAGTCGGAGTACGACCCGGCGAGCCTCTTGCGAGGGGACTGCGAACCTCTTCCGAGGGGACTACGACCTCAGCGGTTGAGGAACTTCCAGGCGGTCGGCAGGACGCCCATCGCCAGCGCCGCCTTCAGGGCGTCGCCGATCAGGAACGGGGTGAACCCCGCCGCGAGGGTCGCGCTCAGCGACATGCCGGTGGCGGCGGCCAGGTACGGGAGGCCGACCGCGTAGGTGATCGCCTCGCCCAGCAGCATCGTGCCCGCGGTGCGCAGGAACGAGCGGTCGGCGCCGCGGCGGGCGAGGGCGCCCACGGCAGCGGAGGCCAACATCATGCCGAGGATGTAGCCGAGGGACGGGGCGGCGGTGCCGGAGCCGCCGTCGGCGAACCACGGCATGCCGGCCATGCCGACGAGGGCGTAGAGCGCGAGCGAGAGGAAGCCGCGGCCCGCGCCGAGGGCCGTGCCGACGAGGAGGGCGGCGAAGGTCTGGCCGGTCACCGGGACCGGAGAGCCCGGTACGGGCAGGGAGATCTGGGCGGCGAGGCCGGTGAGGGCGGCTCCGCCGAGTACGAGGGTGATGTCCCTGACGCGGGAGGCCGGGAGCAGGTCGGCGAGGACCTCGCCGGGGCGGATGCCTTGGCGGGGGGAGGCGGCAACGGTGCTCATGGGGACTCCGGCGTGTGACGGGGGGGCGGGACACGGTGACGCTATCCCAGGGGGGCGGGTGGATCACCGTGTGCGATCGACAAAGCGGGGATCCGGGACTTGGTGGAGCCCTTACAAAGGGGGCCGCGTACACCTATCGGGGCGTGATGCTGGTCACTGAGGTGGGATGGTTTTGTCCACGGGGAGGTTCGAGCACGGGCTGTAGGGTCCCACCAATTCGCCCCCACCGCCCCTACCCGTCCCGTCCCGCTGGAGCTCCGCCCCGGACCCCGTCGGGCGTCTTCGTTCGGCTGCGGCCCGGTGGGGGCCGTTCGCGCAGTTCCCCGCGCCCCCAAAGGCCTCGACTCGGCCGGAGTTCGGGGGCCAAGGCCGATGCGGGGAGCCGGCGGCGCGGGGAGCCCTGGCCGGAATCGGGGGTAGGACCTACCCTTCAGGGCATGGTTGCCCAGGCTGAGAACTTCGCGTCGCGTCGCTATGTCGACCTGCGACGCCAGGGCACCGCCACCTGTCGCCCCGGGTAGGGCGGGCGGAGCGCATCCGGCTCGCCGAGACGCGACCGTTTCGGACACGCTCCCTAGGAAGCGCCATGCCTCGTACCTCCCTGGCCCCCGCCCCGCCCACGACACCCCACCGCGCCACCGCCGACGACCGCCGACGCACCAGCGCCAGCGTCATCCTGCGCTCCGTCCTGGAGCACGGCCCGGTCGCCCGCAGCACCGTCGCCCGGCTGACCGGCCTCTCCCCTGCCTCGGTGACCGACTACTGCGCCCGGTTCACCGCGCTCGGCCTGATCCGGGAGGCTCCGACGCCCCGGCAGTCGAACGGCGTCGGACGTCCCCACGTCCCCATCCATCTGGACGACTCCCGGTTCGTGGTCGGCGGGGTCCACGTGGCCGTCCCGTACACCACCGTCGCCCTGCTCGACCTGCGCGGCCGGGTCGTCACGGAGCGACGGCTCGCCCACGCCGACGGCACGGAGCCCCACCGCGTACTCGCGAACGCCGCCTCCGGGCTGGCCGCCCTGCTCACCGACCACCCCGGCCGCATCCCCCTCGGCGTCGGCGTCGCGGCCGGCGGCTGGGTGGACCGCGACTCCGGGACGATCGTGGAGCACACGCTGCTCGGCTGGCGTGACGTCGACGTCCGGAGCGCGCTCGGCACGCGGACCGGGCTGGCGGTCCATGTGGACGGGCACGCACGGGCGTTGGTCAACGGAGAGCGGCTGTTCGGGCGGGCGCGCGGCAGCCTCAGCGTGCTGCACCTGTTCGTGGGCAACGTGGTGGACGCCGCCTTCGCCACCCACGACGAGGTGCACCACGGTCCCCGCTCCCAGGCCGGGGCGATCGCCCATCTGCCGTTGCCGGGCGGCTCGGAGCGGTGCGACTGCGGCCGGACCGGCTGCCTTCAGGCCGAGTTGAGCGAGCGGACACTGTGCCGGCGGGCGCGGGAGGCGGGGGTCATCACCACCGCCGACCCGATGCACGTGGTCGGCGCCGCGGCCGACGGCGACCCCGTCGCCGTACGTCTGCTGCTGGAGCGGGCCCGGACGGTCGGGCGGGCGGCCCGGCTGCTGCTGGACGTGCTCAACCCGGACACGGTCGTCGTCGCGGAGGTCGGGACCGTGCATCGGGAGGACTGCCTCGCGGCACTGCGCGCGGAGGTGGGTGCGGACCGGGCGGCTTCCGTCCTGCCGACCAGTTTCCCGGAATCCGTGCTCGCCGTGGCGGGTGGATCGGTGGCACTCGACGTGGTGTACCGGGATCCGCTGAGCCTGTCACCGGGGACGAATTAATTCAGAAACTCGGAATGTTGACAGCGGTCGTACGAGGACAGGAGCATCCTCCTCATGAGCAGCTCGCGGGTGCAGGTTCCGCTGACCAAGTGCCGCGTCGTCGACCTTATGCGGGTCGCACGCACGCGTTGTTGCTGACGCCGGGTCATTGCCGCGTCGGCGCCTTGACCTGCTGACGCGTTGACGCATCGACGCGTAGACGCGTAGACGATCCCCGGTTTCTTCTGCCGCGCCCTCGGCGTGCGCCTCTCCTCTCCTCATGCGCGCGTATTTCACTTCTTTCACCTCCTTCCCCTGGTGAATTCCCCCTGCCCGGAATTCCGCGCGCATTTCCGCCACTTGGATCCCCGGAGTCCTCCCATGCCACCACTGTCTCCTTCGTCGTCCCCCTTCGCGCCCGGTGTGGACCGGCGGCTGTTCCTGTCCTCCCTGCTCGGCGTGGCCGCCGCGGCCGGACTGAGCGGTTGCGCGGGGGCCAGTGCCGCCGACAGCAAGGCCAAGGGGTCCCTGTCCGCCCCGCTGTCCGCCAAGGTCCCCTCCGGTACGAGCCTCAAGATCGCCTCGTACCAGAACGTCCAGCAGCTCCAGTTCAAGCTCGCGGGCCTCACCGACCTGCCGTTCACCGTCTCCAGCTGGGTGAACATCGGTGCCGGACCCGATGTCATCAACGCCTTCCGCGCCAAGTCCCTCGACGTCGCCAACAACGCGGGCATCCCGCCGATCCAGGCGCACTACCAGGGCTACGACGCCAAGATCGTCGCGATCAACATCACCCGCAAGCCCAACTACCTCTTCGCGACCAAGCCCGGCAGCGACATCCACACCGTCGCGGACTTCAAGGGCAAGAAGCTGGCGTTCTCCCAGGGGCAGGCCCAGGGCGTCGTCCTGCTCAGGGCGTTGAAGGAGGCCGGGCTCGCCTACGACGAGGTGAAGCTGGTCCCGCTGACCAGCAACCAGTTCTTCACGGCCCTGCAGTCGGGCCAGGTCGACATCGCCCCGCTCGCCAACAGCCAGGCACCGGCGTACCTCAAGCAGTACGAGTCGAAGGGCGCCCGCGCCATCACCACCGACGTGGTCGACCTGCTCAACCTGCTGTGGGCGCCCACCTCCGTGCTGGCCGACCCGGCGAAGGCGGCGGCCGTCGCCGCGTACATCCCGCGCTGGGCGCAGGGGCAGGTGTGGGCGTACGAGCACCCGGACGCCTGGAACGAGGAGTTCTACGTCAAGACGCAGAACCTCACGCTCGCGCAGGCCCGGTCGATCACCGAGCTCGCCAACAAGCCACTGTTCCCGCCGAGCTGGGACGAGGCGGTGAAGTGGGAGCAGGAGACCGCCGATCTGCTGGCCGAGGGCGGCTTCGTGAAGGCGTTCAAGGTCGGCTCGCTCTTCGACCGGCGCTTCGAGGGCATCGCGGCGAAGGCCGTCCCGGCGGAGTACCGGAAGTGACGGCCATGACGACAACCACGACCCCGACCACCGTGCCGGTGCCCGCCGCCGAGGACACACCTGCCGTACGGCGCAGGCGGCGCCGCGGCCTCGCTCCCGGCAAGCGCCTGCCCGCCTCCCGGATCGTCGGCCCCGCCCTCTTCCTCGCCCTGTGGGCGGCCGCCTCCGCCGCCGGACAGCTGGACCCGGGCGCGATCCCGGCGCCCTGGACGGTCCTGAGGACCGCCGGCCACCTGTGGACGGACGGCACGCTCCCCACCGACGTCCGCACCTCCCTGGAACGCGCGGGATACGGCTTCGCGCTGGGTCTGACCGCCGGTGTGGTCCTCGCGCTGGCGGCCGGGCTCAGCCGGATCGGCGAGGCGCTGATCGACGGGACCGTGCAGCTCAACCGGGCGATCCCGACCCTGGGCCTCATCCCGCTGTTCATCCTCTGGCTGGGCATCGGCGAGACCTTCAAGATCGCCATCATCGCGATCGTCGTCTACATCCCGATCTACCTCAACCTGCACGCCGCGCTGTCCGGCATCGACCACCGCTACGTCGAACTCGCCGAGGTCCAGGGCCTGTCGAGGCTCCAGTTCGTCCGCCAGATCGTCATCCCCGGCGCGTTGCCCGGCTTCTTCGTCGGACTGCGCCTCGGGGTGACCGGCTCCTGGCTGAGCCTGGTGGTCCTGGAACAGATCAACGCCACCAGCGGCCTCGGCTACCTGATGTTCCAGGCCCAGAACTATGGCCAGTCGGACGTCATCCTGGTCGGCCTGCTGATCTACGGCGTCTTCGGCCTGGTCTCCGACAGCGCGGTCCGTCTCGTCGAACGGAGGGTGCTGTCATGGCGCCGCACACTCAGCAGCTGACCGCCGCCCCGGCCGTCCGACTACGAGGTCTCACCCGGTCGTTCGACGGCCGTACCGTCCTCGACGGCATCGACCTCGACCTGCCCGCCGGACAGTTCACGGCCCTGCTCGGGCACAGCGGTTCCGGCAAGAGCACACTGCTGCGGGCCATCGCGGGCCTGGACCACGAGGTCGTCGGAAGCGGCGGGCTCACCGCCCCGGAGCGGGTGTCGGTCGTCTTCCAGGACTCCCGGCTGCTGCCCTGGCGGCGGGTCCTCGACAACGTGCTGCTCGGCACGAACGGCAAGGAAGCGGCCGACAAGGGCCGCGAAGCCCTCGCCGAGGTGGGCCTGAAAGGCCGCGAACGCGCCTGGCCCAACGAGTTGTCCGGCGGCGAGGCCCAGCGCGCCGCCCTGGCCCGCTCGCTCGTCCGTGAGCCCGAACTCCTGCTGGCCGACGAGCCGTTCGGCGCGCTGGACGCGCTGACCCGGATCCGGATGCACGTCCTGCTGCGCGAGCTGTGGGAGCGCCACCGGCCCTCCGTGCTTCTCGTCACCCACGACGTGGACGAGGCGATCGTGCTCGCCGACCGCGTCCTGGTGCTCGACCGGGGCCGGATCGGCCTCGACCTGACCATCGACCGCCCCCATCCGCGCTCCTACCGGGAGCCGGTCCTGGGTGAATACCGGGAGCGCCTCCTTGCCGCCCTCGGTGTGACGGAGGACCACGCATGACCCGCCGACTCCACCTCAACGCCTTTCTGATGAACACCGGCCATCACGAGGCATCGTGGCGGCTGCCGGAGAGCGACCCGTACGCCCATGTCGCACTCGCCCACTACGTCGAGCTGGCCCGGATCGCCGAACGCGGCACCTTCGACTCCCTCTTCCTGGCCGACGGACCGCAGCTGTGGAGCAACCTGGCCCAACGCCCGGCCGGTGCCCTGGAACCGCTCACCCTGCTCACCGCACTGGCGACGGCCACCGAGCACATCGGCCTGATCGCCACGGCGTCCACGTCCTACAACTCCCCCTACAACCTGGCCCGCAAGTTCGCCTCTCTGGACATCATCAGCGGCGGTCGGGCGGGCTGGAACATCGTCACCACGGCCGGTGCGGAGGCCGCCCGCAACTTCGGTCTCGACGCCGAGCCCGCGCACGCCGAACGGTACGCGAGCGCCGCCGAGTTCCTGGACGTCTCGCTCAAGCTCTGGGACAGCTGGGAGGACGACGCGATCGTCGCCGACAAGGCGGCCGGCGTGTGGGGCGACGACGCCAAGATCCACCCGCCGCGCCACCGGGGCACGTACTTCAGTGTCGAGGGCGCCCTCAACGTGCCCCGCTCACCGCAGGGTTACCCGCTGCTCGTGCAGGCGGGGTCGAGCGAGGACGGCAAGACGTTCGCGGCGCGCTACGCGGAGGCGGTGTTCACCGCGCAGCAGACCCTCGCCGACGCCCAGGCCTTCTACGCTGACCTCAAGTCCCGTACGGCGGCGGCCGGCCGGGACCCCGAGCACATCAAGGTGCTGCCCGGCATCGTCCCGGTGCTCGGCTCGACGCAGGCCGAGGCGCGGGCGAACGAGCAGGTCCTGGAGGACCACATCGTGTACACGCACGGCGTGGACCGTCTGGAGCACCTGCTGCAACTGGAGCCCGGAACCCTGGAGTTGGACGCCCAGCTGCCCGCGGACCTGCCTCCCGAGGACGTCATCGAGGGCGCCAAGAGCCGCTACACCCTCGTCGTCGAACTCGCCCGCCGCGAACGGCTCACCGTACGGCAGCTGATCGGGCGGCTCGGCGGCGGGCGCGGGCACCTCACCTTCGCCGGCACGCCGGAGCAGGTCGCCGACGCGATCGAGGAGTGGTTCACGAGCGGCGCCGCCGACGGCTTCAACATCATGCCCGCCGTACTCCCCTCCGGCCTCGGTCTGTTCGTCGACCACGTCGTCCCGATCCTGCGCGCCCGCGGCCTGCTCCGCACGGAGTACGGACCGCGCCGGACCCTCCGGGAGCGCTACGGCCTCCCCCGCCCCGCCAACCAGTACCTCACTCCCGCACTCGCCACGGTCTGAAAGGACGACCCCGCATGTCCATCGAGATCAGCAAGGTCACCGCGAACATAGGCGCCCGGGTCTCCGGCGTAGACATCTCCAAGCCGCTCGACGAGGAACAGGTCACCGCGATCCGCGAGGCCCTCGACGTCCACAAGGCCCTGGCCTTCGACGACGTGCACCTCGACGACGAGGGCCAGCAGGCCTTCGCCCG
Source organism: Streptomyces sp. RLB3-17 (assembly GCF_007113425.2). Taxonomy (NCBI): domain Bacteria; kingdom Bacillati; phylum Actinomycetota; class Actinomycetes; order Kitasatosporales; family Streptomycetaceae; genus Streptomyces; species Streptomyces sp. RLB3-17. The sequence continues at coordinate 4,283,753 of NZ_CP041610.2, forward strand.
CCACTTCGGCGACCTCACCACCGCCCACCCGACGGTGGCCGCCGTCGACGGCGCCCCGAACGTGCTCCCCGTCGACAGCGAGCGCGGGCGCGCCAACCACTGGCACACCGACGTGACCTTCGTCCTCAACCCGCCCCAGGCCAGCACCCTGCGCAGCATCACGATCCCGCCGTACGGCGGCGAGACCCTGATCGCCAGTTCGGCGGCCGCCTACCGGGACCTGCCCGCCCCGCTGCGCGCGCTCGCCGACACCCTGTGGGCCGAGCACACCAACGACTACGACTACGCGGTGCCGGACGAGCAGATCGACGAGGAACAGGCCGCCCAGCGGGCCCAGTTCACGTCCATCAAGTTCCGTACCGCCCATCCCGTCGTCCGGGTCCACCCGCTGACCGGTGAGCGCGGGCTGTTCATCGGCGGGTTCGCGCAGCGGATCGTCGGGCTGTCGGTGGGCGAGTCCCGCAAGCTGCTCGACCTGTTCCAGTCGTACGTCACCCGGCCGGAGAACATCCTGCGCTGGCGCTGGTCCCCGAACCAGCTGGTCCTGTTCGACAACCGGATCACCCAGCACTACGCGGTCGACAACTACGACGGCCGGCCGCGCCGCCTGCACCGGGTGACCGTCGCCGGTGACGTGCCGGTCGGCATCGAGGGCAAGGAGAGCTACTCGATCGAGGGCGACGCCTCGCACTACACGTCCGTGGCCGAGTAGCACGCACTACACGTCCGGAGCCGAATAACTCGCACCGCACGTCCGGGGCCGAGTAAAGGAAATCTCACGCTCCGTACCGCGGGTGTCCGCATAGTGGGCAGCCTCTCCGCCTGAGCGGAGAGGCTGCCCAGACTGTGGGCGTTTTTGCCCACTCGCACGTAAGGGACCACCCGCTCTCATGTCCCGCACCACCCTCGACACCCCACCCGCCGCTCCCGACGCACACGCCCCGCTGTCCCACGGCCTCAAGCAGCGCCATCTGTCGATGATCGCCCTCGGCGGTGTGATCGGCGCCGGTCTGTTCGTGGGGTCCGGCGCGGGGATCGCCGCCGCCGGACCGTCGATCGTGATCGCGTACGCGGTCTCCGGTCTGCTGGTCATGCTGGTGATGCGGATGCTCGGCGAGATGTCCGCCGCGTATCCGTCCTCGGGCTCGTTCTCGGCGCACGCCGAGCGGGCGATCGGACCGTGGGCGGGCTTCACCGCGGGGTGGTCCTTCTGGGTGCTGCTCTGCACGGCCGTCGGGCTGGAGGGGATCGGGGCGGCGAAGATCGTCACCGGCTGGCTGCCGGGTACGCCCGAGTGGGCCTGGGTCGCCCTGTTCATGGTGGTCTTCTGTGTCGCGAACCTCGCCGCCGTGAAGAACTTCGGCGAGTTCGAGTTCTGGTTCGCCGCGCTGAAGGTCGGCGCGATCAGCCTGTTCCTGGTGCTGGGTGTGCTGGCCGTCGCGGGTGTGCTCCCCGGCACGGACTCCCCCGGCACCTCGAACCTCACCGGCCAGGGCGGCTTCCTCCCGCACGGCAGCGAGGGGCTGGTCGTCGGTCTGCTCGCGTCGGTCTTCGCGTACGGCGGTCTGGAGACGGTCACCATCGCGGCGGCCGAGTCGCAGAACCCGGTCCAAGGCGTGGCGCGCGCCGTCCGTACGGCGATGTGGCGCATCGCGCTCTTCTACATCGGCTCCATGGCGGTCATCGTCACGCTGGTCCCCTGGGACTCGAAGGAGGTCGTCGAGAAGGGCCCCTACGTCGCCGCCCTCGACCACCTGGGCATCCCCGGCGCCGGTCAGCTGATGAACGTGGTCGTGTTCGTCGCGCTGCTCTCGGCGATGAACGCCAACATCTACGGCTCCTCGCGCATCGCCTACTCGCTGGTGGAGCGCGGCCAGGGCCCGAAGGCCCTCGGCAGGGTCTCGGCCGGGGTCCCGCGCGTCGCGGTGCTCGTCTCCTGCGTCTTCGGCTTCGTGTGCGTGCTGCTGAGCTACTGGCGGCCGGACGACGTCTTCCCCTGGCTGCTGAACATGATCGGCGCGGTGATCCTGGTCGTGTGGATCTTCATCGCGGTCTCGCAGCTGCTGCTGCGGCGCCGGGTGGAGCGCGAGGCACCGGAGAAGCTGGTCGTGCGGATGTGGCTGTTCCCGGCGCTGACCTGGGTGGCGCTGGCCGGCATGGCCGCGATCTTCGTCCTGATGGCCCGGCAGCCCGACACCCGGGTGCAGCTGTACTCGACGGGCGGGATGACGCTGTTCCTGGCGGCCGTCGGATACGCCTGGCAGCGGGCACGCGCGGCCCGCTGACCGCTCCCGCTCCCATTCCCCCGAAAGGCCCTCGTGCGACCCGCACGAGGGCCTTTTTGTTGCTAACGTGCAGTTGCAAGCTATGTGCAATAAGGTCTTACGAGGCCGGAGGGGACCCCGCCATGCCCGTCTACACACTCCCTGAGCTGCCGTACGACTACGCCGCGCTCGCACCCGTGATCAGCCCCGAGATCATCGAGCTGCACCACGACAAGCACCACGCGGCGTATGTGAAGGGGGCCAACGACACGCTGGAGCAGCTCGCGGAGGCGCGTGACAAGGAGTCGTGGGGAGCGGTCAACGGTCTGGAGAAGAACTTGGCCTTCCATCTCTCCGGCCACATCCTGCACAGCATCTACTGGACGAACATGAGCGGGAACGGCGGCGGTGAGCCCCTCGCCGTGGACGGTGTGGGAGGGCTCGCGGACGCGATCGCCGAGTCGTTCGGCTCCTTCGCCGGGTTCAAGGCGCAGCTGACGAAGGCCGCCGCGACCACCCAGGGCTCCGGCTGGGGCGTCCTCGCCCACGAGCCGCTCAGCGGTCGCCTCGTCGTCGAGCAGATCTACGACCACCAGGGCAACGTCGGGCAGGGTTCGGTGCCGATCCTGGTGTTCGACGCCTGGGAGCACGCCTTCTACCTCCAGTACCGCAACCAGAAGGTCGACTTCATCGACGCGATGTGGCAGGTCGTCGACTGGCAGGACGTGGCCAGGCGATACGAGGCGGCCACGTCCCGCGCGAACGTCTTGCTGCCGACCCCCTGAGGCGGGTATGAAACGTCCTGCTCGTGATCGTCTTCTCACCTTTCACGTGGCAGGCGGAAAACGGAGGGTCCCCGCGAGGACGTGACTCGCGGGGGCCCTCCTGTGTACACAGTCCGCGTCACCCGCAGGGCACGTTGAGCGACAGCAGCGCGGCGGCCCCGTCCGTCATGCGGAGTTCGGTGATCGCGGCGTTGCGCAGCCGCGGGAGGACCCTGCGGTACTCGCCCAGGGGGATGGACAGCAGCGAGCAGAGCACCAGCCGGAGCAGCGTGTTGTGGGCGACGACCAGGACGCGTTCGCCGTGGTGCGCGGCCGCGATCCGGCGCAGGACGGCCGCCCCGCGGGCCGCAGCGGTGCGCGGGTCCTCCGCCTCCGGGAAGGGGTACGACACCGGGTCGACCCGGAACGCCTTCGCCCGGGCCGGGTTCTCGGCCTCGAACTCGGCGAGGGTACGGCCCTCCACCACCCCGAAGTCGCATTCGCGCAGGGCGGGTTCGCGGAGCGCGGTGAGACCGAGGGCGCGGCAGGCGGGCTCGGCCGTGGCGACGGCGCGCGAGAGGGTCGACGTCCAGACGGCGTCCACGGGGTGCGCGGCGGCCCAGCGGCCGAGCGCCTCGGCCTGGGCGTGGCCCTCGTCGGCGAGGGGGACGTCGCTCACTCCGGCGTAGCGGTTCTCGGCATGCCAGACGGTCCGGCCGTGCCGGGCGAGCAGCAGGGTCGTGCTCACTGAGGCTGCGGGACTCACGGCGCTGTGGGTCATGCTCGTCGTACTCATGACCCGCCAGTATTCCGGTCGGGGCGCGCTCGCGTGCGCGCTCCGGCGGAAGCCCTCCGTCCGGGTCTGTTCGGCAGTGCCCCCAAGGCCCCGTGAGGAGCGAAAAGGAGCCTCACGGGGCCTTACGGTATGCGGGCTTCCGGGGCATCGTTGCGGGATGCCGAGGGAAATGACGTACCCCTGCTACACGTGTGGGTCCTACCAGCCGCACCGCCAGCCCCGGGACGACCGGGAGCGGGACATCATCCGCAAGCTGGCGAACCTCCAGAAGCCGAACGCGTATGTGGACGACTACTGGATCTGCGGGCGAACCGACTTCGACTGCCGCAACATCCGTACGGCATTGAGGGTCAAGCCGTTCGACCCGCCCCAGAAGATGCCCGACCCGGAATGACTCCTGGTGACCCTTACAGGTTGCTGAAGTCCGGACCCTTCGTGCGGGTCCGCTTGATCTCGTAGAAGCCGGGGGTCGAGGCGACCAGCAGCGTGCCGTCCCACAGCCTGGCCGCGGCCTCGCCCTGCGGGGTGGGCGTGACGACCGGGCCGAAGAAGGCGATCTGCTCGCCGTCGTCGCCGGGGAGCGCGATCACCGGGGTGCCGACCTCCTGGCCGACCTGGTCGATGCCCTCCTTGTGGGAGGCGCGCAGCTCGGCGTCGAACTCGAAGTCCTCCTGGTCGGCGTAGTCGAGCAGGGAGGCCGGGAGGCCGACGTCCTCGAGCGCGCCCGCGATCGCCTCGAGGGTCGCGCCCTCGCCCTGGTTGTGGATACGGGTGCCGAGCGCGGTGTAGAGCGGGCCGAGGACGTCCTCGCCGTGCTTCTGCCAGGCGGCGGTGACCACCCGGATCGGCTTCCAGGCCTTGGTGGCGAGCATGTCCCGGTACTCCTCGGGCAGCTGGTCCAGCTTGTCCTCGTTGAGGACCGCGAGGCTCATGATGTGCCAGCGGACCTCGATGTCCCGGACCTTCTCCACTTCCAGCACCCAGCGCGAGGTCATCCAGGCCCAGGGGCACAGCGGGTCGAACCAGAAGTCGACGGGGGTCTTGGTGGAGGCGGTCTCGGGCATGGTTCTCCTCGGAAAGCGGTGTTTCCCGCAGCAACGCCGGAGGCCGCTCGGCTCATTCCCGGGTGTCACGCCTCATTCCCGGGTGTCCCGCGTCAGGGGCACATGGCAGGATCGCTCCTGTCCGTTTCGCTGTATCCGTGTCCATTCCATGACGCCCCGAGGGAGTGCCGCCCGTGCCCGGTGAGAATCTGACCCGCGACGAGGCCCAGGAGCGGGCAGCGCTGCTGTCCGTGGACGGGTACGAGGTCTCCCTCGACCTGCGCTCCGCCCTGGGCGACATCGAGGCCGAGCCGCGCACGTTCCGCTCGGTGACCACGATCCGCTTCCGCTGCGCGGAGCCGGGCGCCGCGAGCTTCGCCGATCTGCTCGCACCGAGCGTCACGGCCGTGTCGCTCAACGGCAAGGACCTGGACCCGGGCGAGGTCTTCGACGGCTCCCGCATCCGCCTTGAGGACCTCCGGGCCGACAACGAGCTGGTCGTCGACGCGCAGTGCGCCTACTCCCGCACCGGCGAGGGCATGCACCGCTTCGTCGACCCCGAGGACGGCGAGGTCTACCTCTACACCCAGTACGAGCCCGCCGACTCCCGGCGCGTCTTCGCGAACTTCGAGCAGCCGGACCTCAAGGCCCCCTTCCACTGCGAGGTGCGGGCCCCGGAGGGGTGGACGGTCTGGAGCAACGGCGTCGGTGAACTCGTCGACGGTGTGTGGAGGTTCGCCGAGACCAAGCCGATCTCCACGTACATCACCGCGTTCGTGGCGGGCCCGTACCACTACGTCACGGACAGCTACGCGCGCACCTTCGAGGACGGTACGACGCTGGAGATCCCGCTCGGCGCGATGTGCCGCAAGGGTCTTGCGCCCCACTTCGACTCCGACGACGTGTTCCTGGTGACCAAGCAGGGGCTCGACTTCTTCCACGACCACTTCGACTTCCCCTATCCGTTCGGGAAGTACGACCAGGCGTTCGTGCCCGAGTACAACCTCGGCGCGATGGAGAACCCGGGGCTCGTCACCTTCCGCGAGGAGTTCATCTTCCGCGGCAAGGTGACGCAGGCGTCGTACGAGGGCCGGGCCAACGTCATCCTGCACGAGATGGCGCACATGTGGTTCGGCGACCTCGTCACCATGGAGTGGTGGGACGACCTGTGGCTCAAGGAGTCCTTCGCCGACTTCATGGGCGCGTTCGCGCTGGTCGGGGCGACCCGCTTCGAGAACGGCTGGATCACCTTCGCCAACCGCCGCAAGGCCTGGGCGTACCGTGCCGACCAGCTGCCCTCCACCCACCCCATCACGGCCGACATCCGTGACCTCCAGGACGCCAAGCTCAACTTCGACGGGATCACGTACGCGAAGGGGGCGAGCGTGCTCAAGCAGCTCGTCGCGTACGTCGGCCAGGACGCGTTCCTGGAGGGCGCGCGCCGCTACTTCAAGCGGAACGCGTACGGCAACACGCGCCTCGGCGATCTGCTGTCGGCGCTGGAGGAGACCAGCGGGCGCGATCTGGCCACCTGGTCGCGGTCCTGGCTCCAGACGGCCGGGGTGAACTCCCTGACCCCGCAGGTGATCCTGAGCGCCGAGGGCCGCATCACGGAGCTGGCCGTGCTCCAGGAGGCCCCCGAGTCGCACCCCGAACTGCGCCCGCACCGCGTCGCGGTGGGCCTGTACCGGCGTGAGGACGCCGATGGGTCCCTGGTGCGGTACGCGCGCGCCGAGGTCGACGTCGTCGGTCCCCGTACGGTGGTCGAGGAGCTGGTCGGCGCGGACGCCCCCGAGCTGGTCCTCGTCAACGACGACGACCTCACCTACTGCAAGATCCGCTTCGACGAGAACTCGCTGGCCACGCTGCGCGAGAGGCTCGGCGACATCACCGACCCGCTCGCCCGCGCGCTGTGCTGGTCGGCGCTGTGGAACCTCACCCGGGACGCGCTGATGCCGGCCCGGGACTTCGTGGGCCTGGTGCTGCGCTTCGCGGGCCGCGAGTCCGACATCGGCGTCCTGCAGATGCTGCACTCCTGGGCGCACTCGGCGCTCGTCCACTACGCCGCCCCCGACTGGCGTGCGGAGGGCGGCCGGCTGCTCGCCCAGGGCGCCCTGAAGGAGCTGCGGCTCGCCGAGCCCGGCAGCCAGCACCAGCTGACCTGGGCCCGTTTCTTCGCGACGGTCGCCTCCGACCAGGCCGATCTGCACCTGCTGCTGCACCTCCTCGAGGGCACCGCCAAGGTCGACGGTCTGGACGTCGACCAGGAGCTGCGCTGGGCGTTCCTGGAACCGCTGGCCGCGCACGGCGTCGCCGACGAGTCCCTCCTCGCGGCCGAACTGGCCCGCGACGACACGGCCTCCGGCAAGCGCCACCAGGTCCGCTGCCTCGCCGCCCGCCCCTCGGCGGCGGTCAAGGCCCAGGCCTGGGCGCAGGTCGTCGAGTCGGACGCGCTGTCCAACGCGCTGGTCGAGGCGACCATCGCGGGCTTCGCGCAGCCCTCCCAGCGGGAGCTGCTGGCTCCCTACGCCGCGAAGTACTTCGCGGCCATCGAGCGCGTCTGGGCCGAGCGGTCCATCCAGATCGGCATGGACGTGGTCAAGGGCCTGTTCCCGTCCCTGCGGGACTCCCAGGAGACCCTGGACGCGACGGACGCCTGGCTCACCGCCCACGAGGACGCGGCACCGGCCCTGCGCCGTCTGGTCCTGGAGGCACGGGACGACCTGGCGCGCGCCCTGCGCGGGCAGGCCTGCGACACGGCGGCGGGCTCGTAGCGACAACGGCCGGGAAGTGACGGGGCCCCGGGCCGCCCATGCGGCCGCCCGGAGCCCCGTTACCGAACCCGCGCACCGGGCCCCGTAACCCCGTTCCGGACCAGCGTCTTTCGGCAGTCGAACGCCCGTACTTTAGGGCGAGCTTGTCCGGATTTGTCGACGGGCGTGTAACAGCGGTTAGGGGACGGATCGGACGCGGGATACCCCCGGTCATGAACCACAACACCCCACTCTCCCCCCGCCCCCTCCGTCACCTGTCCCGCACGCAGCGGCGGGTCCTGACCGCCGCTCAGCTGCGCGCCCACGGCATCACGGCCGCCGACACCACCGAGCAGTGCCGGCCGGGCGGCCCCTGGCAGCAGATCCTCCCCGGCGTCTTCCTCCTCCACCCGGGGCCGCCCACCTCCGAGGAACGCCTCCACGCCGTCCTGCTGTTCGCGGGCCGCACCCCCGCAGTCGAGTCGGCGCCGGGCATCCCCGTCCAGCCGGGCGCCGAGGAACCGCACGCCCCGCGGCCGTACGCGGACGCGCTGATCACGGGCCTGGCGGCGCTGACCCTGCACGGGTTCGCCTCGTCGCCCCCGCTGACCGCCCTCGACAAGATCGACGTCCTGGTCCCCCGGCTGCGCCGGCTGCGCTCGCACGGCTGCGCCCGCATCGTCCGTACGCCTTCGCTGCCGGCCCCCTCCTACCTCACGGGTGTCCCGGTCGCCCCGGTGCCGCGCGCCCTCGCCGACGCGGTGGCGGAGTTGTCGGACGCGGGCGCGGTACGGCGGCTGCTGACGGAGGCGGTCCGCGCCGGGCACTGCGAACCGGCCACGGTGGTACGTGAGTTGACCCAGGCGCGGCTGCTGAGCCGGCCGCACGTGGTGGACGCGGTGGACTCGCTGGTGGCGGAGGGCCGGGCGGTCGCGGAGGACCGGCTCTACCGGATGGTGCGGGAGTACGGCCTGCCCGATCCGGTCTGGAACGTCGACCTGCGTCTGCCGGGCGGGCCCCACCTGGGCGGCCTCGACGCGTACTGGCCCGAGCAGGCGGTGGCCCTGGAGCTGGACACCCGGGCGCCCCGGCCGGGACATCGGCAAGGCCATGGGCAGGACGACGACGCCCTCTGGTCGGAGTACGCCCGCAAGCGCGAGCACCTGGAGCGGCTGGGCATCACGGTCGTCCACGTCACCCCGCGGAAGCTGCGCGTCGCGATGGAGCAGCAGGCGGCGGTGGTCCGCACCGCGTTGATGGCGGCGAACGACCGGGATCCGGCGGCGTATGTCGTGGTCCTGCCCCGGTAGTGACGGACCGGGGCGGTACCAGGAGGGGAGAGGAGGGGCCGTCGGCGATCCGGCGGCCCCTCCTCGTGCGTGCGCCCCGGGGAACCTCGGGCTCGGACCGGCGTCAAGAGGGCCGTTCAGGGGCCTACTTGCCGCAGAACTCCCCCTCGATCACCGCATCGCTGTCCCCCGACCAGTCCCCGTTGAAGTTGAAGGCCAGGGAGTGGCGGCCGTCCGCCGTCGTCACGGCGGAGGACGTCGAGCCGTGGATGCCGCCGTCGTGGCCCCACACATGGACCCCGCAGCTGAGGTCGCGGTCGATGAGACCCAGGCCGTAGCGGGCGCCCGGGATCCCGTCGGCCTTCACCGTCGTCCTCATCTCCTTCAGCTGCGTCGGCGGAAGGAGCCGGCCGCCCATCAGGGCCGCGTAGAAGCGGTTCAGGTCGGCGGAGTCGGAGATCATTTCCCCGGCGGAGGAGGCCAGGGAGGGGTTGAGCCGCGTGACGTCGTACGTCGGGCCCGTCGTCGCCCGGGACAGTTTCGAGTACGCGTGGCTGCTGGGCCGTGGGAGCGTCGTCCTGGTGCCGGGGACGGACGTGGCGCGCAGGCCGAGCGGTTCGATGACGCGGCGGCGGATCTCCGTGGCGTAGGAGTGGCCGGTGACCTTCTCGATCACCATGCCGGCCAGCACGTAGTTGGTGTTGGAGTAGCTCCAGGACGTGCCCGGCGCGAAGAGCGGTGCGTGGGCCATCGCGATCGCCACGAGCTGCTCGGGTGTCTCCGTGTCGTAGCGGTGTTCGAGGAAGCCGTCCTTCAGGAAGTACGTGCGGGCGAAGTCGTCGTCCGCCGTGTAGTTGAAGATGCCGCTGGTGTGGTTGAGGAGCTGACGGACGGTGATCAGGCGTCCGTCGTGGCCGTGGCCCCGCACCACGCCCGGGAGCCACTTCTCCACCTTGTCGTCCAGCGACAGCCTCCGCTCCGCCTCCAGTTGCAACAGCACCGTCGACACGAACGTCTTCGTGATGCTGCCCACGCGGTAGTGGTCGGCTGTGCCGCGCGGCGCGAGCGTCCGCACGTCGCCCACGCCGGCCGTGGCCGACCACGTGCCGCCGGTGTCCCGCGCCGTCGCCGTCACGCCCGGCACCCCGGCCTTCACCGCGGCGTCCATGGCGGCGCGGGTCGCGCCGTGGTGGCCTGCCCCGGCGGGAGCCGCCACCGCGGGCCCCGCCAGAGCGGCCGCGAGCGCCACCGCCGTCGTCGCCACCAGTCCCGTACGCACGGACATGTCGTTCCCCCTTCACCGGTGAACCCTGGTCGGGGGGAGGGACCCGGCGGGCCGATGTGAAGGTTGCCCGCCTGTAAGCCAGTTGAGTGGATTTCGGCCGTTCTTCTGGTCTCCTCAGGCCTTCTTCAGTACGAGCTCCGTGTTGCGGTCCCGTGAGGCGCCGGCCAGTTCGGTGTTGCGGCCCGGGGCGTTGAAGGCGAGCTCGCGGTAGAGGGCCGCGAGGCCGGTCTGGCTGAGGTCGGAGAAGTCCGTGCGGTGCGGGGCCGCGGACTCGATGAGGGTGGTGAAGAGGGAGAGGGTGCCGTCCTTGTTGTCGACGACCTCGATGATGCGGGCGAGGTGCGGGAAGTCGACGTGGGAGGCGGTGTTGATCTCCCAGAAGGAGCCGTGGTTCGGCGCGGAGTGCGCGATGATCTCGTTCTTGTGGGTGTGGCCGTTCACCCAGGCCAGCACGTTGCGGTGCTTGGCGAGCGTGGCGACCACGTCCTCGCCGCCGTGGCGCTTGTCGCTCGGGTGCGCGGGGTCGGTGCGGCGGTTGGTCATCGACGTGCTGGTGTGGTGGCTGAAGACGATGGCGTACGAGTCCTTGTTGTCGCCCAGCGTCTTGTCCAGCCAGCGCAGCTGGGTCGTCCCGATGGAGCCCATGTAGTGGCCGCCCGGGTCGGTGGTGTCGATGCTGACGCCGATGATGTCGTCGGAGATGCGGAAGGCGTAGTACTGGGTGCCCGCGGCGAGGTTGGCCTGTGAGTAGCCGTGGCCGATCGGGCCGGGGCCGGTGTACGCGGGGTCGAGGTGCGCCTTGAGGTAATCGGCGGGCGTGAAGGGGGCGCGCGACTCGTCCGGGGTGACCGGGCGCAGCTCCCTCGCGTGCGTCTTGAGGAGGTCCCTGAGCTGGGTGCCCTTGGGGTCCTTGTCGTTCTTGATGGCGGCGCGCAGGGCGGCGCTCGCCGAGGCGGGCAGCGTCATCAGCTTCTTGCCGCCGACGGCGAACTCGGCGAGGAAGGAGTCGCCCTGCCGGTAGCAGCCCAGCGGCAGCGCGTCGTGGTTGCCGACCGTGGAGTACCAGGGCAGGCCGAGGCCGGGGCTGCGCAGCTCACGGATGGCGGCGGCGAGGAAGCCGTGCAGATGCGGGAAGCCGCGCTGCTTGTCGGCGTCGCGCAGGGCCGCGTCCGGCTGCCAGTACAGCTTGAGGCCGCTGTTCTGGACGCCCTCGTAGTGGCGCGGGTCGCCGCTGTTGGGCCTGATCCGGCCGCCGCTCATGACCTTCAGGAACCAGTCCAGCTCCGTCTTGGAGTTGTTGTCCGTGTTGTCCCCGGTGGTCATGACGAAGTGCAACGGGGAGCCGGTGACGGGGGCGCCCCGCAGCGCGTTGACCCGCTCGACGAGCGAGACGGCGCCGGCCACGGTCAGCGACTCGTGCGGGCGCCAGGCGCCCGCGGCGCAGGTGCGCAGGTACTCGAGCCGCAGCGGGTGCTGGACGTCGATCAGGTGCAGGTCGGTGAACTGCACGAACGCGGCGAGCGCGGTGCGCCGGTCGGCCCGGCCCGACTTGGCCGCGGCCAGGTCGCCGCGTACGACCCGCTTCCAGGCGGGGCCGTCACCGAGCCGCCGGTAGCCGCCCGAGCCGGAGCGCGGCGCGGCCACGCTCTCCAGGGTGGTGCCGCGCTCGTAGGGAGCGAGGGGTGCGGCGGGCGCCATGGGGGTCCCCCCGCTCGAGCGAAGCCGAGAGCGGGGGAGGGACACGGCGACGGCGGACTCACCGGTGCCGGTGGTGGCGGCGTGCGCCTCGGCGTCGGGCCGCAGGGCGCAGCCGATGCCCGCGGAGAGGGTCACCGCCCCGGTGGCGGCGAGCAGGGTACGGCGGTTCATGGCGGCGGAAGTGGCGACAGAGCGTATGCGCGACATGGCGCGATCTCCCCGAGTGCGAACGCGTCGGCAGTGGTCGCGGGAAGCTCGTTGCGGTGACTCCCCGCTCATACTGGATCGTTGGCACCCGGGGTGACCTGGACGTTAACGAGGCGGCAACGCCCGACGCCCATCACCGTATGTGGATCTTGGAACACCCTGCGCGTCCATGACCCCTCTCCGAACGGCCGGGACGCGGTCACTCCGTGTTCATCTTCCGGGGTAGGGGACCAGTTCCCCGCCGCTGCTCCGCCGCGGCTACTTCCCCGCCGCTTCGGAGCCGACGCGGCCGAGGGGCGGTCGTTCCCGCCACAGCCGCAGTCCCACGTCGACCAGCGCGACCCGGTCGAGGGCGGGTACCTCGTCGAGCGGGTGCCAGGCCGCCATGTCGGTGGAGCCGTTCGTCTCGTGGCGCAGTTCGCCGCCGGTGACGCGGGCCTCGTAGACGATCCGCAGGGCGTGGAAGTCGTTGGGTGAGCCGAGCCGGCGCGGGTGCGAACGCAGTACGGAGTCGACGCCCAGCAGCGCGAGGGGCTCGACGGCGTAGCCCGTCTCCTCCTCGGCCTCGCGGATGACGGTGTCGTAGGGGTCCTCGCCGTGGTCCATGCCGCCGCCCGGCAGGGTCCACCGCCTGCTTCCGTCACCCGCGACCCAGCGGGCCAGCAGCATCCGCCCGTCCCGCACGCATACGGCGTAGGCCGCCACCCTCAACTGCTTCGGCATGCCCAGACGTTACGGCACGGGGGCAGGGCAAGTCGCCTACGGCAGGGACGGGTTGGCCGGCGAGTACTCCGGCGGCGACCAGCGGATCGGGCTGGCGGCAGGTGTCTGAACGACCTCGGTGACGGTGAAGCCGACCGTGCGCTCCCCGTCGGCCGCGTACTCCGTGCGCGCCGTGCCCGTCAGCTGCAGCACCGTCCCCGCCGCCCAGTCCAGGAAGAGCAGCCCCGCCCGCGGGTCCGTCTCCAGGTTGCCGAGGGTCAGGAACATGGAGTTGCCTGGGTAGTCGCGCCAGTGCAGTTCATTCGGTGAGGTGACGTGGACGAAACCGGGGTTGCCGCCCCGGTGGCTGGCGTCGGCGCCGTGCGCGTGGACGGTGGCCAGGAAGAAGGTGTCGGCGGACTCGACGAACCGCCGCTGCCCGGGGGAGAGTTCGGCGGACCGGCGGGGTGTGCCGGGCGGACGCTCGGCCTTCTCGTACGACTCCCTCTTCTGCAGGTACTTCGGGCAGTTGGAGAAGACCTGGTCGGCCTCGACGGCGAAGCCACGGGGGGTCGGGCGGGCCCGGCCGTTGAGGCGCATGCGGCGGCGGGTGCGCGGGTCGAGCGCGATCGTGCCGACGGAGGTGCCCGGGGTGGCGAGCGCCCGCGCCAGTGGGTCGCCCTCGCGCAGACCGCCGCCCGTGACCGAGATCTGCCGGACACCCGTCGCCCGTACGAACCCGGGCTCGCCGGTGAGCAGCGAGGCCCACACCGCTCCGCCCACCGGGTCGGCCGCGCCCAGCACCAGCATCGGCTGGAGTTCGAGGAAGGCGGCGGCCACGGGGCGGATGCCCTGGCCGACGGACCGCCCCACATGGTCGGCGACCTCGCGCACACCCACCCGCTCCTGTACGGCCCGTGAGCCGCGGTGATACGTCATGACGCGCCCCGCTCTCCACAGCCCCTAGAAGAAACCGCAGGTGGGGGCGGTGGCGGACGGCACCGGGGCCCCCTCCGCCCCGCTCGGCGCGTAGATCTCGAGGCGGGTGCCGTCGGGGTCGTGGAAGAAGATGCCGCCGGACGCCGAGCCCTCACGGTGGGCGACCACGCCCTCGTACGCGAAGTCGACGCCGTGGTCCCGCAGGGCCGTCTCGTACTCCCTGACCTGGTCGACCGAGTCCACTTCGAGGGCGAGGTGGTGCAGGCCGGCGCGGGCCTTGTCGTACGAGCCCCGCGCCTGCTGCCAGAGGGTGAGCACCGGACGGCCGTCTCCGGCGAGGGAGCCGAGGAACGCGTACCGCCGTTCCTCCTCCTTGCCCTCGGCGATCACCCCGAAGCCGAGGACGTCACGGTAGAAGGCGAGCGAGCGGTCGAGGTCGGTGACGTTCAGGCCGATGTGGCCGGTGCGCAAGGTCATGACGGTCCCGTCTGTCGTGGGCCGCCCCACAGAAGAGCTAACCCCTGTCATCGAGATTAGGGGTTAGATTGGGGAGCGTCAACCAGTGACTTACTCTTGAGCGGTTAGCGCCGAAGGGAGCTCCCCATGTCCACCACCGCCGATCCCCGCCCGCTCACCGGGGAACCGGTCTCGCTCGACCTGCTCAACACCCGCTGGAACCGCGAGGGAGTGACGCAGGACCTGCTCACGGACACCGAGGGCCTGACGGTGTGGCTGGCGGCGAACGGACTGGACTTCCCGGCCGACGACGCCGTGCTGCTGCATGCACGGGAAGCCCGTGACGCCCTGCGCTCGGCCGTCGACGGCACCCTGGAGGAAGCCGCCGCCCGGATCGACGCCGTCCTCGCGCACGGCCGTGTCCGCCTGACGCTGACCGGCCGGGGACCCGGCGAGGAAGCGGAGTTCGCCGACCCGTCCTGGGGGCCCGCCTGGCTCGCCGCCCGCGACTACCTCGGGCTGCTCGCCGCCGCCCCCGACCGCATCCGCCGCTGCGCCCACGACACCTGCATCCTGCATTTCTTCGACACCTCGCGGAACGGCACCCGCCGCTGGTGCTCGATGGCGGCCTGCGGTAACCGCGCGAAGGCGTCCCGCCACTACGCGCGCACGCGGGAGGCCTGAGCAGCCGGGAGCGGGTTACGGGCGGCCGGGGATTGGTTGACCTTGATTGTCGATGTCCCGTCATATTGCGCTTTGGCCGTCGTGACGCATGGCGGAAGTACGCCATGGCTCCATCCCGCCCCGGTCAACTCTCCCCAAACAACTGCCCCTTAGGTAAAGCTGAGCGGTCATCCGGGTCCACATACCGGACTGATGTGATCGCGTCCCGTGGGAACGTCGGGACCGGTCACTCCACGCTCGTTCCTTTACCTACAAGGGATGCTGATGACCGATCCTCAGCGCGCACCGATATCGGGCGCGAGACGCGTGGCCCGCATCGCCGTGGCCGCGGGCCTGGTGGCCGCGCTCTCCGCGGCCGGGCCGATACCCATGGCCTTCTCCGCGGACCACGCACCCGCCACGCCCGATCCGGGCACCAAGTCCGCGAGCGCCAAGCTCGGTTCGGACGACGCGGACCTCCTCGCCGAGGCCAAGGCCGACGGCGCCAAGAACGTCACGATGATGATCGCCACCGCTCCCGGGCAGACCGAGCAGGTCGCCCAGGAGATGGACGCGGTCAAGGGCGGCTCCGTCGGCCAGACGTACGACAAGGTCGGTTACGTCCGGGCCACGGTCCCGACCGCCAAGGCCGACGCGGCCATCGCCGCCGCCGCCAAACTGACCTCGGTGCACGGCATCGACCTGCGCCAGGACATCGCGCTCGACGACCCGACGCCGAGCGCCGACACGGCCAAGGGCGCCTCTTCGAAGGCCACGAAGACCTACGCCGCGCCCGACAAGAACACCCCCGCCGAGAACCCGTACAACCCGTCCTTCGAGACGGGCGCCGTCGACTTCGTGAAGAAGAACCCGAAGGCGGACGGCCGGGGCGTCACCATCGGCATCCTCGACTCCGGTGTGGACCTGAGCCACCCGGCGCTGCAGAAGACCACCACCGGCGAGCGCAAGATCGTCGACTGGGTCACCTCGACCGACCCGATCCTCGACAACGACCTGAGCTGGCGCCCCATGGTCAGCGCGGTCTCCGGGCCCACCTTCACCTACGGCGGCCAGACCTGGACGTCCCCGGCGGGCTCGTACGAGATCAGCACGTTCCGGGAGTCCGCGACCGCGGGCGGCGACGCCGCGGGCGACGTGAACCGTGACGGCGACACCACCGACGCGTGGGGCGTCCTGTACGACCCGGCGGCCGGCACCGTCACCGTCGACGTGAACAACAACCACGACTTCAGCGACGACACCGCGATGAAGCCGTACAAGGACGGCTACCAGATCGGTCACTTCGGGACCGACAACCCGGCCACCGACGTCGTCGAGAGCCAGCCGTTCGTCGTGCAGATCCGCAAGGACGTGCCGATGGACCCGTACGGCGGGTCCTGGGTCGGCAAGAAGGCCGACTTCGTCAACATCGGTCTGATCGCGAGCGAGCACGGCACGCACGTCGCCGGCATCACCTCCGCGAACGGCCTGTTCGGCGGCAAGATGAACGGCGCCGCGCCCGGCGCGAAGATCGTCTCGTCGCGCGCCTGCGTGTTCGGCCCGAGCTGCACCAACGTCGCGCTCACCGAGGGCATGATCGACCTCGTCGTCAACCACGGCGTCGACATCGTGAACATGTCCATCGGCGGCCTGCCCGCGCTGAACGACGGCAACAACGCGCGCTCCGAGCTCTACACGCGTCTCATCGACACCTACGGTGTCCAGTTGGTGATCTCCGCGGGCAACTCCGGCCCCGGCGCCAACACCATCGGCGACCCCGGCCTGGCCGACAAGGTCATCTCGGTCGGCGCGTCCATCTCCAAGGACACCTGGGCCGCCAACTACGGCTCCGTCGTGGAGAAGAAGTACGCGATGATGCCGTTCTCCTCGCGCGGTCCGCGTGAGGACGGCGGCTTCACGCCGACGCTGACCGCGCCCGGCGCCGCGATCAACACCACGCAGACCTGGCTGCCGGGCTCCCCGGTCGCCCAGGCCGGCTACTCCCTGCCGGCCGGCTACTCGATGCTCCAGGGCACCTCGATGGCCTCCCCGCAGGCCGCCGGCGCGTCCGCGCTGCTGCTGAGCGCCGCCAAGCAGAGGGGCATCGACCTGACGCCCGCCAAGCTGCGCACGGCCCTCACCTCGACCGCCGACCACATCAAGGGTGTGCAGGCGTACGAGGAGGGCGCGGGCCTCATCAACATCGTGGACGCGTGGAAGTCGATCAAGGACGACGTGACCGCCCACGACTACACCGTCAAGGCCCCCGTCGACACCGCGATCGACTACGCCCTGAAGACCCCGGGCTTCGGCACCGGCCTCTACGACCGCGAGGGCGGCCTCAAGGTCGGCGTGAAGAAGACGTACGACATCACCATCACGCGTACGTCCGGCCCGGACAAGGCGATCCGCCACGAGCTGCACTTCGAGAACAACGCCGGTGACACCTTCCGGATCGTCGGCTCCGACGAGGTCAAGCTCGAACTGAACAAGCCGGTCACCGTCAAGGTCGCCGCGAAGGCCTCCTCGGCCGGCATCAAGAGCGCGATCCTCGAGGTCGACGACCCGCGGACCGAGGGCGTGGACAAGCAGATCCTGACGACGGTCGTGGTCTCCACGCCGCTCAAGTACAGCTACTCCGCGTCGAGTTCGGTGCAGCGCAACAGCACGCGGTCGTACTTCCTGACCGTGCCCGAGGGCGCGAAGGCGCTGGAGGTCGCGATCGGCGGGCTGAAGGACCTGAGCCAGACCCGGTTCATCTCCATCCACCCCTACGGTGTCCCGGTCGAGGACACCGGCACGCCGTACTGCTACAGCAACTACCCGAACACCAACGGCTGCAAGCCCGACGTGCGTGCGTACGCGGACCCGCAGCCCGGTGTCTGGGAGGTCGAGGTCGAGGCGCGCCGTACCTCGCCGCTGCTCGACAACCCGTACAAGCTGGAGGCCACCGTGCTCGGCGCGGCCTTCGACCCGGCCGTGGTGACGGTCCCCGAGGCGAAGGTCGGCACGCCGGTCACCGCCTCCTGGAAGGTGACGAACGGTTTCGCGGCGCTCGACGGCACCCTGAAGGGCGGCCCGCTCGGCTCCTCGAAGACGGCCCGGCCGACCATCGCGGGCGGCGCCACCCAGACCAGCACGGTCGAGGTGCCGGCCGGCGCCGCGTCGCTCGACGTCGCCATCGGCAACGTCTCGGACACGGCCGCCGACCTGGACCTGACGGTGTACGACTCCGCGGGCAAGCAGGTCGCGCAGTCCGCGGACGGCGACTCGGAGGAGGCGGTCTCCATCCCCAACCCCGCCGCCGGGACGTACACCATCGAGGTCGTGGGCTACTCGGTCCCGTCGGGCTCGACCGCGTACGACTACCGTGACGTGTTCTTCTCCTCCGCGCTCGGCTCGGTCAAGGTCGACGAGTCGGCGCCGGTGAAGCTCGCCACGGGCGGTACGGCGACGGTGTCCGGCGAGGTCACCGCGGCCGCGCCGGCCCCCGAGGGACGCGAGTTCTTCGGCCGGGTCCAGCTGGTGAACGCCCGCGGCACGGCCGCCGGCCTCGGCAGCGTGAAGATCGAGAAGGTCACGCCGTAGCAACCGGCTGACATACGAGGGGCGGGCGTCCGGAAACGGGCGCCCGCCCTTCTTCACGGGCACGTGAGGGTGCGGGACGCGGGCAGCGCCTTCACGATCCACGCCCGTTCGTCGGCGATGGCCTTGTCCCCCGTGGTCCAGCCGGTCGGTGTCGCCGGGTCGCCCTGGACGGCGACGAGTACCCGCTCGCCCTCACGCGGCCGGGGAGCCACCTCCTCGTCCAGGACGAGGACGACCTCGGCCCTCCCCTTCTCGGGCTTGTAGTAGCGGTCCACGTGGAGGGTGATCCGGTTCTCCGTGGTGCCGGGGAGAGGCTCGACGTGGGCGACCGTGCCCTCCGCCACGAGCCGGGCGCAGGCCAGATAGCCGGGGGCGCTCAGCGAGGCACCGCCGCCCGCGGTCCCGCTGTCGGCCGCCTTGGCCCCGCTGGAATCCGACGCGCCTGCCCCGTTGTGCGCGAGGATCCAGCCTATGCCGACGACCATCGCGGCCACGGTGGCCGCGACGAGGGTGCCCAGGACCAGGGCTAGGGGACGGCGCCCGCGGTTCCTGGGGGCGCCTTCGGGGCGGCGGGTGCGCTTCCTGGGGGCCCGTACCGGGACCGGCTTCGCTTCCTGCGCACGGTCCGCCAGCGCGTCCCCGATGACCGCCAACTGCTCCCGCAGCAGCGCCACGTCGGCCACCGCCGACCGGTGCTCGGCCAGGAACTCCGGGTCGTCGCCGGCCCCTTCGGGCAGAGCCTCGTCAGTGATCGCGGCCAACAGCGCGTCCACTCCCTCATACTCGGCCACGTCACACCACCTCGTCCTCGTGCAGGCGGGCGCGCAGGGCGCGGACCGCCGAGTGCAGCCTGCTCTTGACCGTGCCCTCCGGGATGCCGAGCTCCTCGGCGATCCCGCGCACGGACAGATCGGCGTAGAAACGCAGGACGAGGACCTGGCGCTGGGCGTCGGGCAGCTCGTCCAAACCCCGCGCCACGGCGAGCGAGAGCACGCTGGAGTCCTCGTCACGGGCGTCCGCGGGCTGCCGCAGCGAGGCCAGCCGCTCGCCGAGCCGCTCCTGGCGCCGCTTGGCCCGGTGCCAGTCCATCGCCAGGTTCGAGGCGACGACCGCCGCCCACGCGGACACGTCACGCGGCGCCTCGTCCCCCTTCGCCGCGCGTTCCAGCAACCGCAGGCGGACCTGCTGCACCCCGTCCGGCAGGTCCGCCTGCGGTACGCCACCGAGCGCGAGCACCGCCCGCACCCGGCGTTCCTGGGCCGCGTCCAGGGGATCGTCCGCCCCCTGGACCCGGCGTGCCTTTCTGCGCAGCACTCCGCCCCTCCCCTCCCGCGTTTCCTCTACGACGCCGGTGCGAGCCAAAACGTTCGGCCGCCCGCGAAGGAGTCGTACGTCACACCGGGCCGGGGCCGGTGAGGACGCCCACGCCGTACGGCTTGCGGTTCCCGGCGGCCGACGGACGGTTTTCTTTCGGATGCCGCAGGAATGCCCAAGGGCGGACGTGTCCCATTCCTCGGGCGGCACGGGCAAAGGATTGGACACGCGGGGACGGGTCAGACGCATGATGGAAGCGCTGGACCACGTAAAACGCACGCTAAGGGAGTCGCCGTGAGGGTCGGAATCGTCGGAGCCACCGGTCAGGTCGGCACAGTCATGCGCAGGATCCTCGTCGAGCGGAAGTTCCCGGTCGAGGAGCTGCGGCTGTTCGCCTCCGCGCGTTCGGCCGGAACCGTGCTCGACGGTGTGACGGTGGAGGACGCGGCGACGGCGGACTACTCCGGCCTGGACATCGTGCTGTTCTCCGCGGGCGGCGCGACCTCCAAGGCACTGGCCGAGAAGGTCGCCGCGCAGGGCGCGGTCGTGATCGACAACTCCTCGGCGTGGCGCAAGGACCCGCAGGTGCCCCTGGTGGTCTCCGAGGTGAACCCGCACGCGATCGCCGACCGCCCCAAGGGCATCATCGCCAACCCGAACTGCACGACGATGGCCGCGATGCCGGTCCTGAAGCCGCTGCACGAGGAGGCGGGGCTCGAGGCGCTGGTCGTCGCGACGTACCAGGCGGTGTCCGGTTCCGGCCTCGCGGGCGTGGCCGAGCTGCACGGCCAGGTACTGAAGGTCGCCGCGGACGCCGACAAGCTGACCCACGACGGCGGCGCGGTCGACTTCCCCGAGCCGGGGGTCTACAAGCGCCCCATCGCCTTCAACGTGCTCCCGCTCGCGGGGTCGCTCGTCGACGACGGTCTGCACGAGACGGACGAGGAGCAGAAGCTCCGCAACGAGTCCCGCAAGATCCTGGAGATCCCCGCCCTCAAGGTCTCCGGCACCTGTGTCCGCGTCCCGGTGTTCAGCGGCCACTCCCTCCAGGTGAACGCCCGCTTCGCGCGTCCGCTGAGCGTGGAGCGCGCGACCGAGTTGCTGGCCGGCGCCCCGGGCGTCACCCTCTCCGAGATCCCGAACCCGCTCGAGGCCGCCGGCAAGGACGCGTCCTACGTGGGCCGCATCCGCGCCGACGAGACGGCCGAGCACGGCCTCGCCCTCTTCGTCTCCAACGACAACCTCCGCAAGGGCGCCGCACTGAACGCGGTCCAGATCGCGGAGCTGGTGGCGGCGGAGCTCAAGGGCTGACGCCCGCGCCACATGCCCCGGGGGCGGTCACCGCACGGTGACCGCCCCTTCTCACGCCCGCCGCACCTCGTAGAGGAAGCACCCGTACTCCACGGCCCGTACGTGGACGAGCGCCACCTCCGGGTCGGCGAAGGCCTCGTCGAAGGCGTCGTCGAAGGCCTCGGGGTTCTCGACCAGACGGCCGCCCAGGATGTGGCCCTCGGCGGAGTAGCGGCGGACCGTGCGGTGAGCGCCCGGGAAGGGGTGGCCGCGCAGGTCGGGGCCCGGGCAGTCGTCGGCGTGGATGAAGACCGGGCCCTGTTCGTCGTACGCGCCCGGGTCGACGCCCGTCCCGGCGGCCCAGCGGCGCAGCGGCGCGTAGGAGACGAGGGCGATCCGCTCCCCCGGTTCACTGCGCCGCAGACAGCAGCGCAGCGGCGCGCCGCCCTCCTCGTCCGCGAAGGGAACCATCGGACGGTCCGCATCGTCAGCTGTGCGGAGATCCTTCAGGACCGCCGGGTCGATGGGACGTGCCGTGTACGTCGTCGCGTATGTCGTCGCGTATGTCGTCATGTCCGTCGTCGCGTCCGTCGTGTGCGTCATGTATTCAGGCTCGCGCCCGCGCGTGCCGGGCACCGGCGGGAAACGGACATCGCATCCGTGCAGGTCCCATGGAAGGATGGCGCAACCGTCACATAACGAGGAGATGACCGCGTGCCTGGCACAAACCTGACCCGCGAAGAGGCGCAGCAGCGCGCGAAGCTGCTCACCGTTGACTCGTACGAGATCGATCTCGACCTCTCGGGCGCGCAGGAGGGCGGCACCTACCGGTCCGTTACCACGGTGCGCTTCGACGTCGAGGAGAGCGGCTCGGAGACCTTCATCGACCTGGTGGCTCCCGCCGTTCACGAGGTGACCCTGAACGGGGACCCCCTCGACCCGGCCGAGGTCTTCACCGACTCGCGGATCGCGCTTCCCGGGCTCCTGGAGGGCCGCAACGTCCTGCGTGTCGTGGCCGACTGCGCGTACACCAACACCGGTGAGGGCCTGCACCGCTTCGTCGACCCCGTCGACCAGCAGGCCTACCTCTACACCCAGTTCGAGGTCCCGGACGCGCGCCGGGTGTTCGCGTCCTTCGAGCAGCCCGACCTGAAGGCCACCTTCCAGTTCACCGTGAAGGCGCCGACGGGCTGGACCGTGATCTCCAACTCCCCGACGCCCGAGCCCAAGGACGACACCTGGGTCTTCGAGCCGACGCCGCGGATCTCCACGTACATCACCGCGCTGATCGTCGGGCCGTACCACTCCGTGCACAGCGTGTACGAGAAGGACGGACAGAGCGTGCCTCTCGGCATCTACTGTCGGCCCTCGCTCGCCGAGTTCCTCGACTCGGACGCGATCTTCGAGGTCACCCGGCAGGGCTTCGAGTGGTTCCAGGAGAAGTTCGACTACGCGTACCCGTTCAAGAAGTACGACCAGCTCTTCGTGCCGGAGTTCAACGCCGGCGCGATGGAGAACGCGGGCGCGGTGACGATCCGCGACCAGTACGTGTTCCGGTCCAAGGTGACCGACGCCGCGTACGAGGTGCGGGCCGCCACGATCCTGCACGAGCTGGCCCACATGTGGTTCGGCGACCTGGTCACCATGGAGTGGTGGAACGACCTGTGGCTGAACGAGTCGTTCGCCACCTACGCCGAGGCGGCCTGCCAGGCCTACGCCCCCCAGTCGCGCTGGCCGCACTCCTGGACGACCTTCGCCAACTCCATGAAGACGTGGGCGTACCGGCAGGACCAGCTGCCCTCCACCCACCCGATCATGGCCGAGATCAACGACCTGGACGACGTCCTCGTCAACTTCGACGGCATCACTTACGCGAAGGGGGCGAGCGTCTTGAAGCAGCTCGTCGCCTACGTCGGCATGGACGAGTTCTTCAAGGGCGTGCAGGCGTACTTCAAGCGGCACGCCTACGGCAACACGCGCCTCAGCGATCTGCTGGGCGCCCTGGAGGAGACCTCCGGGCGTGACCTGAAGACCTGGTCGGAGAAGTGGCTCCAGACCGCCGGCATCAACATCCTGCGGCCTGAGCTCGAGACGGACGCGAACGGGGTCATCACCTCCTTCGCGATCCGTCAGGAGGCTCCGGCGCTCCCGGAGGGTGCCAAGGGTGAGCCGACCCTGCGTCCGCACCGCATCGCGATCGGCCTCTACAACCTCGACGACGACAGCGGCAGGCTGGTGCGCGACCAGCGCGTCGAGCTGGACGTCGACGGCGAGCTGACGGCCGTACCGGAGCTGGTCGGCAAGCGCCGCCCGGCGGTCTTCCTGCTCAACGACGACGACCTGTCGTACGCCAAGGTCCGCCTCGACGAGGACTCGCTCGCCTTCGTCACCGAGCACCTCGGCGACTTCGAGTCGTCCCTGCCCCGTGCCCTGTGCTGGGCCTCGGCCTGGGACATGACCCGCGACGGTGAGCTCGCCACCCGCGACTACCTGTCCCTGGTCCTGTCGGGCATCGGCAAGGAGTCCGACATCGGTGTCGTGCAGTCGCTGCAGCGCCAGGTGAAGCTGGCGATCGAGCTGTACGCCGACCCGACGGCCCGCGAGGCGCTGCTGACCCGCTGGACGGACGCGACGCTCGCGCACCTGCGCGCCGCCGAGCCCGGCAGCGACCACCAGCTCGCCTGGGCGCGTGCCTTCTCGGCGACCGCCCGTACGCCGGAGCAGCTGGACCTCCTGGAGGGCCTGCTGGAGGACCGGGAGAGCATCGAGGGCCTCGCCGTCGACACCGAGCTGCGCTGGGCGTTCGTCCAGCGGCTCGCGGCGGTCGGGCGCTACGACGAGGCGGAGATCGGCGCCGAGGCGGAGCGCGACAAGACGGCGGCCGGTGAGCGGCACGCGGAGACGGCCCGGGCCTCGCGTCCCACCGAGGAGGCGAAGGCGGAGGCCTGGGCCGCGGTGGTCGAGTCCGACAAGCTCCCGAACGCCGTGCAGGAAGCGGTGATCGGCGGCTTCGCCCAGACCGACCAGCGCGAGCTGCTCGCCCCGTACACGGACAAGTACTTCTCCGTGGTGAAGGACATCTGGGACGCCCGTTCGCACGAGATCGCCCAGCAGATCGTGGTCGGTCTCTACCCGTCCGTCCAGGTCTCCGAGGAGACCCTCGCCAAGACGGACGCGTGGCTGGCCGCGGCCGAGCCCACCCCGGCCCTGCGGCGCCTGATCTCGGAGTCCCGCTCCGGGATCGAGCGCGCGCTGAAGGCCCAGGCGGCGGACGCGGCGGCGGCTTCCGCGTAGTCGGTCGTACGTGAATGGGGGCTCCCGGCGTCGTGCCGGGAGCCCCCTTTCGCATGAGCGCGCGCGTGGGCGTGTGTGAGTGCGTGTGGGCGTGTGTGGGCGTGTGTGGGCGCCCGGGGTCACACCAGGGCGCGGGCGAGTGCGAGCATCGTGCGGATCTGGAGCTCGGTCTGGTCGGTCACGGGGACCCAGCGGGCGTCGAAGGTACTGGCCAGCTCACGTGCCCAGGCCTCCACGAGGGTGTCCAGCGCGGGGGCGCCGCCCAGGGCCTGCCGCATCATGGCCGCCGCGCGCAGCGGGATGCGCCGGGCGGCGACGCCGAGCGAGACGGCGTTGCCCACGGTGGTGGCGAGTTCGGCGGAGTTCCAGGTGTCCACGACTCCGGGGCCGATGTCCATGAGCTCACGGGCGGCGGTGAAGTGGGCGATCTCCTCGGGGGTCTCAGGTGCCCTGGGCCCCAGCTCCCCCACCACCGCCTCCAGTTGTTTGGCCCGGCCGAGCAGGATCTCGCTCGCCTCCGCGACCTCGCGCCGGGGCTCGGCGACGGGCCGAGGATCGCTGACGCCGGCCACGCTCCAGAAGGGCGCCTCGACGACCGCCGACACGGTTCCGTGCCGCATCGCGTACAGCCAGGTCGCCTGTGAGGTGAAGCCGGACGGGTCCCGTTCCTCGGTGGGGCCGCTGTCCGGCAGGACGAGCACGCCCGGGCTCTCGGCCAGCCATCCCATGCCGTCGAACGGCCGGTGTTCCAGGGGGATGCCGAGGTCCGCCGCGATCCGACGGTAGGCGGCCGCCGCCCCCGGCACCGCGCGAGTCAACTGCAGAAAGGATCCGCCCACTTCGACGCCGTGGAGCGAGAACTGCACGACCGGGCGCAGTTCGTCGATGAGCCGCACCAGCGCCTCGGACTCCGGCATCACCGGACGCGGGTCACTGGTGACGGGCGGAAACTCGGGCTGCGCGGCGAAGGCGGGCCGGTAGAAGCGCCGGTAGTAACCCCGGAGGGTCGGCGAGGCCTCGGCCGCCGCCCGACCCTCGCCGGGCAGCCCCTCGCCAGGCAGCCCGGTCAGCCATCGCCCGGCGAGGCTCGCGCCGTCGGGGTCGAGGCAGAGCAGGAAGTTCCAGGTGCAGCCGGACTCCTGGAGCAGCGCGGGCTCCCGCGCGAACCTCTCGGCCAGGGAGAGCGAGGTGACCCCGCCCACCGGTTCGTTGGCGTGCGCGCCGGCGACCGTGAGGATGTGCCGGGGGCCGTGTCCGGCGGACAGCAGCCACAGCGGCCGGCCGGCACGCGAGGTCCCGACGGCACGCAACCGCAGTGCACCGGGCCGTGCCGCCACCGTCGCGCGAGCGCGTCGCAGCAGCTCACCGAGGGTGGGATACGGGGTTCCCCGCATGCCGGGCTCCGGTCAGGTGCCGTTCGCGTTGCTGTCCCCGGTGGTCTCCTTCTTGTCCAGCGGACGGATCACGATCTTGGCGGCCATGTGGCCCCCTCTCTGTGTGGGCTCTGCGGTGGCCGAGTTCCTGTCCGGCGAAACGGATCAGCCGCCGTTGCCTCCGCTGCTGTCGCCCGTGGTCTCCTTCTTGTCCAACGGGCGGATCACAATCTTGGTGGGCACCCCAACTCCTCTCGTCAGTAGGGACGTTGAGCGTTGCGGGCGCGATCGCCGACCGCGTCTTGTCAAGGCTCGACTCGGGGGACCAGAGTGTCAAGGCATGTACCTGTAACGGGAAGGGGTCCTGGTGACGGTGCCGGTCGACACGCTCCGCAGGCCCCGGATCAAGCCCGAGCACCGGCCGTACCGCACGATCGACGGCAACGTCCGCATCGGCAGCGTCATCCACGGCATCGGCGCCGAGATCGAGGACCCGCAGGGCTGGGTCTGGACGCTGGTCGAGGCGATGGACGGAACGCGGGAGCCGTCGGCGGTGGTCGGCGAGGTGCTGAGGGCGCATCCCGAACTTCCCGACCTCACGTCCGAGGACGCCCGGCAGGCGATGGCGGACCTGCTCGACGCCGGGTTCGTGGAGGACGCGGCGGCGCCCGTGCCGGTGTCCGAGCGGGAACGGCTGCGCTACAGCCGGGGGGTGCCGCTGCTGCGCTGGATGGACCTCGGCCCCCGGACGAGTCCCTGGGACGCCCAGCTCCGGCTGCGCCGGGCCCGGGTGCTGCTGGTCGGCGTCGGCGGCACGGGCGGGTACGCCGCGCAGGGCCTGGTCGCCTCCGGGGTCGGCCGTCTGCACTGCGTGGACCCGGACGTGGTGGAGCTGTCCAACCTCAACCGCCAGCCCCTCTTCCGCGAGTCCGACCTCGGCCGCCCGAAGGTGACGGCCGCGCTCGCCACCCTGCGGGCGCTGAACTCGGACGTGACGGTGACCGGGGAACGCCGGGAGATACGACACCCGGCGGAACTGGCGAGGCTGATACGGACCGGGGCACCCGAAGCCCCGAGCGAACCGAAACGGGCCGGGACGCCCCAAGCCCCGAGCGAACCGACACACGCCGGGACGCCCGAAGTCCCGTACTCGTCGCGGAGCTCGTACGACCTTCTCGTCCTCGCCGCCGACCGTCCCGACGACATCCGCCGCTGGGCGAACCGTGTCTGTCTGGCCGCGGACCTGCCCTGGGTCGACGCCGGCTACCGCGGCCCCCTGGTGACGGCCGGGGTCCACGTACCCGGCCGGGGTGCCTGCTGGGAGTGTCTGCGGGCCGGTGAGGTGGCCCGCCGCGAGCTGCGCCTGGCGCCCGGCCAGGACGACGGGGTCGCCTCCCCGCACCTGCCGTGGAACCCCGCGACCGCGGTCACCGCGGGCCTGTCCGGCGGACTGCTCGCCCACGCGGCCCTGGCCCTGCTGACCGGCGTCCCGGCGCTCGACCCCGGCTTCCGTTTCGGGATGAACCTGATGCTGCCGGGCGACCCGGTGCTGCAGAGATTCCCGCGGCGAACCGACTGCCCGGCGTGCGGCGACAGACCCGACGACGGAGCCACCGGCGCGGGCGGAGCGACCGGACCGGGCGGAGCGACCGGACCGGCTGGGGAGCGCGCGTGAACCACGTGCGCCTGCACGCCCTCGACTCCCGCCCCGACGGCGACGAGTGGATCGTCGGCCGGCTGGCGACGGGCCGGTTCGTCGCGCTGCCCGAGGTCGGCAAGCAGGCGCTGGACCTGCTCGGGCAGGGGCTGAGCACCACCGAGGTCGAGGAGCGGCTGCGGGAGACCACCGGCGACGACATCGACGTACCCGACTTCGTCGAGGCGCTGGTGGACCTCGGGTTCGTCGCCGAGGTGGACGGACGGGAAGTGGCCTCGCCGCCCCCGCCGAAGCCGACGCTCGCCCGGATCGGTCCCCGCCATGTGCGCTGGGTCCTCAGCCCGGCCCTGCCCGTCCTCATCGCCCTGCTGATCACCACCACCCTGCTCACCCGCCCACCCGTTCCCCTCGGCTACCGCACCCTCCTCTGGAGCCCGCACGGCAGCGCGGTGATCGCGCTCGGCGCGGGCTTCGGCTGGACGCTCCTGCTGCTCCACGAGTGCGCGCACCTGATGACCGCCCGGGCGACCGGCGTGCCCGGCCGGATGCGTCTCGGCACGCGCCTGCAGTTCCTGGTCATGCAGACGGACATCAGCGGCATCGAACTCGCTCCGCGCCGCCATCGGTTGACCGCCTACCTCGCCGGGATCGCCACCAACCTCACCGTCGCCTCCCTGGCCGCCCTCGCCGCGGGCGCCACGCACGGCACCCCCCGCCGGATCCTGGCCGCCGTCGCCCTGCTCGCCCTGCTCCCCCTCCCCTTCCAGCTCATGGTCTTCATGCGTACGGACCTGTACTTCGTGCTCCAGGACGTGACGCGCTGCCGTGATCTGTACGGGGACGGGGTGGCGTACACGAAATACGCGGCACGGCGGGCGCTGCGCCGTACCACCGCCCCGGACCCCAGCCTCGAACTCCCCGCCCACGAACGGCGGGCGGTGCGCGCGTACAGCGTGGTGCTCGTCGTCGGCACCACGCTGTGTCTCGTGTTCCTCGCGACCGTCACCCTGCCCGCGGACATCACGCTGTTCGCCCGCGCGGTGGCGCACCTGGGCCCCGGCCACTCCCCCGCCGTGCGCCTCGACGCGACGGCCGTCGTGGTCGCGCTCGGCGGGGTGCATGTGGTGTGGGCCCGCACGTGGTGGCGCGACCGCCGCGGCCGTCGGTCCTCGTAGCCGGTCCTCCCAGCCGGTCGTCCCAACCGGTCGTCCTAGCCCGGGAACATCCCGCCGGTGACGTTGACGAACGTGCCGGTGATGCCGCCCGCGTGGTCGGAGGCGAGGAAGGCGGCGGTCGCGGCGATCTCGGGGAGGGTGGGATTGCGGCGGGTCATGCGCATTCCGGCCAGGTTCGCGAGCAGGCCCTGGAGGGCGTTCTCGTCGAGGGCCATGGCGCTGTCGACCGCGGCGAGCTTCTCGCGGGTCAGCGTCTCGGGCACGCCGGCCGCCCACAGACCCACGGCCCGCACCCCGCGCGGACCCAGTTCCATCGCCAGGTTGCGCACCAGCGTGTCGATCGCCGCGTCGGCCGGGCCCGTTCCGCCCATCATCGGACTGCCGTGCGCCGAACCGCTGTTGAGCGTGAGGACCACGCCGGAGCCCCGCTCGGCCATACGGCGGGCGGCGGCGCGGGCGGTGACGACGTTGGCGCGGATACCGGTGACGACCGGACGTACGAAGTCGTCGACGGACATGTCGAGCAGCGAGGCACCCTGCACATCACCCCGGGTGACGAGGTTGAAGGAGATGTCGACGGCGTCCAGCGACGCGATGTGCGCCTCGACCGCCGCCTCGTCGAGCGCGTCGACGACCGCCGTCCCGGCGTGGCCGCCCTCCGCCTCGATGTCCTTGGCCACCGCGTCGAGCGTCGCCGCCGTACGCCCCACGAGGTGCACGTGGGCACCCTCGCGGGCGAAGGTACGGGCGACGGCGCCGCCGATGGATCCGCCGGCGCCGTAGATGACCGCGGTCTTGTCGGTGAGCAGCATGGTGAACCTCCGTGAGGTGGGTTGTCGGAACGGCCCGTATGAATCGGCCGGACCAGTCGGCCGTACGAGTCGGTCATGCAGACGTTCGCACCGTCTCTCACTCATCGGTCGGCGGGCAGCCGCAGCGGCAGTCCGAACGCCGGGAAGAGATGCGGCTCGAAGGAGGTGATCTCCACGATCCGGTCGCCCTCGACACGGAGGACGTCGAGGACCTGCGCGCGGTAGACGGTCGTACCCGGGCGCCGGACGTACCCCCCGGCCGCGAGCTGTCCGTTGGCGCGGGCGGGCAGGTGGCGCCAGTGGCCGAGGAACATCGGGGAGGCCGGGTCGAGGCTGACGGACAGGAACTCGACGAGCGCCTCGCGGCCGACGAACCAGAACGGGTTCGGCGGCATGGTGAGCGTGATGTCCTCGCTGAGCAGGGTGGCGACCTCGGTGAGGTCGAGGCGTTCGGCGGCGGCCATGTAACGCGCCAGGATCTCGCGCTCACGGACGTCCGCCTCCGCGGTCCACTCGGCGCGACGGCGGGGCAGGTGGTCGCGCAGGGTGGGCCGGGCCCGTTGCAGCGCGCTGTTGACCGAGGCGACCGTCATGTCCAGTACCGCGGC
Organism: Streptomyces sp. RLB3-17; assembly: GCF_007113425.2. Classification (NCBI taxonomy): domain Bacteria; kingdom Bacillati; phylum Actinomycetota; class Actinomycetes; order Kitasatosporales; family Streptomycetaceae; genus Streptomyces; species Streptomyces sp. RLB3-17. The sequence continues at coordinate 4,313,723 of NZ_CP041610.2, forward strand.
GGTCTCCGCGGCGGCCAGCCCCAGGACGTCGCGCAGGACGAGGACCGCGCGCTGGCGGGGCGGCAGATGCTGGATCGCGGCGAGGAAGACGAGCTCCAGGGTCTCCCGGGAGACCGCGAGCGCGTCGGGCTGCTCTTCGGTCGAGGGCAGGTCGTCGTCGGGGTAGGGCTGGAGCCAGGTGACGCGGGCCGGGGGCTCGGCGCCGCCGTGGTTCATCCCGGGCAGCGGCTCGTACCGCTGCGGGCGGCGCGCCGTGCGCCGCTGGAAGTCCAGGCAGGCGTTGGTGGCGATCCGGTACAGCCACGTCCGTACGCTCGCCCGCCCCGCGAACCCGTCCCGGGCCCGCCAGGCCCGCAGGAACGTCTCCTGCACGAGGTCCTCGGCATCGTCGTACGAGCCCGACATCCGGTAGCAGTGCACGCGCAGTTCGCGCCGGTAGGACTCGACGAGCGCGGCGAAGTCGCTCTCCGCGAGGGCCACTTCCGTAACGGGGCCGGTCGTGACGAGATCCACCGCGCCGGGCTCGCCCATGACGGGCTCGTCCAAGACGGGCTCCTCCGTCACGGGGTCCGCCGTACCGGGACCTGCCGTGTCGCGGGCCGTCCGGGCGATGCGCCGCAGCCGTCCCACGGAGGCGGCCAGCTCGCTCACCCCGGAGTAGAAGACGGCGGGCGGCGCCGGGACCAGCTCACGGACCTGCCGCCCGACCTCCTCGATGAGCCCCTGGGCGGTGTCCGAGGGCGCCGCCCGCCGCTCCCGGTACGCCCTCTGCCGACAGGCGGCCGAGCAGTACACGGAACTCCGCCCCTTGCGCCCGGTCCGCCCGGCCAGCGGCTTCCCGCACCCAGGACACACGCCGTCGACCACAGGAACCTCCAGGAATCGCGGAATCGGGGGAGTGGGGGATCGGGGCATGGGGAATCGGGGAATTACGTCACGCGCGGACGACGTGACGTTATCGCCGCTCCCCCAGCCCCGCAGCCACCTCCCGCAAAGCCTCCGACGGGAGCCGGCCGCCCGCCACGCGGCCCGACCTGGCCGAGCACCGTCGCCCCGAACGCCAGTACCATCCCCGCCACCTGCACCGGCGTCAGCGACTGCCCCAGCGCCGCCCAGCCGATGACGGCCGCGGTCAGCGGTGACAGCGGGCCGAGGAAGGTGACCTGGGTGGCGCTGAGCCGGCCGATGCCCCGGAACCAGAGCCAGTACGCCACCGCCGTGTTCGCCAGCGCGAGGTACAGGTATCCGCCGACCGCCCGGCCGTCCAGCGCGGGCGGCGCGCCCTCGACCAGGAGGGCGACAGGGACGATCAGCAGCCCGCCCGCCGTCAACTGCCAGGCGGTGAGCGCCAACGGACCGACCCCGTCCGGCCGGCCCCACCGCTTGGTGAGCACCGTGCCGGTGGACATCGACGCGGTCGCGGCGAGCGCCGCGAGGACCCCGACCGCGTCCAGCGCGCCCGCCGCCTGCAGCACGACGAGGCTGACACCGAGGGCCGCGGCAATACCGGTGAGGAGCGTCCGCAGGGTCGGGCGGTCACCGAGCAGCAGCGCCGCGAGGCCCGCGACGAACAGCGGCCCGACCGAGCCGACGACCGCCGCCATGCCGCCGGGCAGCCGATACGCGGAGAGGAACAGCAGTGGAAAGAAGGCGCCGATGTTCAGCGCGCCCAGCAGCGCCGCCTTCCCCCACCAGGCGCCGCGCGGCAGCACCCGGGCCAGCGCGAGGAGCAGCAGCCCGGCGGGCAGGGCGCGCATCACCCCGGTGAACAGGGGGCGGTCGGCGGGGAGGAACTCCGTGGTGACGGCGTAGGTGCTGCCCCAGGAGATGGGGGCCAGCGCGGTCAGGGCTATGAGGGCGGGACGGTTCGCGTTCGCGGCCATGGTGAGCACCCGATTCCAAAGTAGGTCAATGGAAAGTAGCTTAGCTCCAAGTGACTTATGGTCAAGCTACTTCCTCGTCAGCTACTTTCTTGCGGGCAATCGACCCCTCGGCGGATACTCGCCCCCATGAAGACGCCCCAGGACCCGGTCGACGCGATCATCGAGCAGTGGGCCACCGTCCGGCCGGACCTCGACACCGCCGCGATGGAGGTCTTCGGCCGCGTCTTCCGGCTCGCCCGCACGATGGGCGACCGGATGGAGAAGGCGTACGCGCCCTACGGGATCTCGCGCGGGGAGTTCGACGTGCTCGCGACCCTGCGTCGCTCGGACGCCCCGTACACCCTCTCGCCCCGGCAGCTCTCGGCGACGCTCATGCTCACCACCGGCGGCATGACCGGGCGCCTGGACAAGCTGGAGCGCGCGGGGCTGCTACGGCGCTCCCCCGACCCGCACGACCGGCGCGGACTCCAGGTGACGCTCACGGACAAGGGGCTGCGGCTCATCGACGAGGCCGTCGGCGCGGGACTCGCCGTCCAGACGGAGGCCCTGGCCCACCTCGACGAGGAACGAGCCGGTCAACTGGCCGCCCTGTTGCGCGAGTTGCTGATGGGCGCCGGAGCCTAGGGTCTCGGCGGGCCCCCGAGCCCGGCCCGGAGGGCCTCAGCCCGCCGCGGCGACCCGGCTCGACCTGACGCGTATCACGGTGAGCCGCCCCAGGACCTGAGCCAGCGCCATCAGCAGCAGCGCGGCGGTCCAGGCGGCGGAACCGGTGATCAGGTTGTCCTGGCTGAACCGCGCCAGGCTCCCGGAACCGCCATGAGTGGCCCAGTACTCGAATCCGGCGCGCGAGGCCATGCCGACGATCCACAGGAGCGCGGCGAGTGCCCCGGCGCGGGCGAACGCGATCCCGTCCGAGGCGCGGCTCAGCCGGGTGGCCGCGCCACAGGCGACGCCCAGGACCGCGCCGGCGACGACACCGGCGATGTCGAGTCCGACGTCGTGCCCTTGGGTCGGGAAGGACTTGAGGTAATAGGCGGCTGCGGCGGCGACGGCCGCGAGCGGCAGCAGCGTGTGGTGCAGCGTCTGCCGGACGCCTCGGATCTGCGGGATCACGAGGAGGATGAGGGATGCGGAGATCACGTAGTCGGTCGTCGTCATGCCCATGAGCTTGCGCTTCACGACGCGGAACCACCTCGGCTCCAGGGTGGAGCCGAGGGTGGGTTTCCGCCTCAACCCACGGGTTGAGATCCAGGATCCGTCTTCAGTGATCCTTGGATGAGGGTGGCGCCACTGGCCGGGGTCGCCGTCGCCCCGCTGGTCGTCGCAGTCGTAGTACACGTACTGATCGATGTCCAGCGACGCCCCGGCCCGGGCGAGCCAGGCCAGCAGGGCCGCGCCCAGGAAGATGCCCTCCGGCTCCCGCTTCGGGGCGGGTCCGGTCGCCGCGGCCGTGCCCGCACCTACAGTCAGGCACAAGGCGGTCGCGAGCGTGACGATCTTCTGTTTTACGTGCAGGTACATGCGTTCCTCAGGGCGCGGACCCCCAGGCGTCGTTCGACGGCGCGGGTCCGCGCTTCCCCCGGGCGGTCGAACCACCCTCGTGTTGCGTATACGTCAAACGCATGGCCGAAATCACCGTAAACCGTTACCAACGGTCATGCTCAACTCAGCGTCCCACGCGGTGGCATACCGCTCCCGACGCGGTGTTGAGATGCCGGCGTTTCCACGGAGCGGCGGTCACCCTCGCGTCACTCCCGCCCCGGGCAAGGTCAGTTCGAAGACGGATCCTCGCCCAGCGCCGCCGCCAACGCCCGCTCGACGGCCGCCGCGTCGGGGGATTCGGCGGCCCAGGCCACGTATCCGTCGGGCCGCACCAGCAGGGTCGTACGCCGGTCGCTCGCCCAGCTCTCCACGGCGAGACGGTCCTTGCGGCCCTTGAGGTCGTCCAGGCCGTACGCCCGGACGGCCGCCGTCGGTGCGACGAGGACGAACCGGCCGCCGCGCAGGGCCTCGTAGAGGCGGCCGCCCTTCAGAGTGACATCGGGGGCCCGGGTGCCGACGAGGGCGTGCGAGCCGCGCGGGGCCCGGTAGGCGAAGCCGATGCCGGTGATCTGGCCCGCCGCCTTCCGGCGCACGGGGCCGACGCCGTTGAGGACCGTGGTGAGCACGGAGCGCAGCGCCAGCGTCCAGGGGTACTTGGCCATCGCGAGCCGGACGATCCCGCCGCTGCTGCGCAGCACCGCCTTGCCGACGGGGTGGCGCTCGGCCTGGTAGGTGTCCAACAAGTCCGTGTCCGCATGGCCGTTGACGACCAGCGCGAGCTTCCAGCTGAGGTTCGCCGCGTCCTGGAGGCCGGTGTTCATGCCCTGCCCGCCGGCCGGGGTGTGGACATGGGCGGCGTCACCGGCGAGGAAGACCCTCCCGACCCGGTACGCGGGCGCCTGGCGCTCGTCGCTGTGGAAGCGGGACATCCAGCGGGCGTCGTGCATGCCGTAGTCATGGCCGAGGGAGAGCCGGACGATCTCCTTGACCTCGTCGAGTTCGAGCGGCGCGCTGTCGGGGACGTCGCGACCGCGGTGCCAGCCGATCACACGGTAGTAGCCGTCGCCGAAGGGCACCATGAAGGCGAAGGCGTCGCCGACGGCGTTGGCGGTGAGGATCGACTCCGGCTCCTCGGCGAGCAGGACGTCGGCGAGGACGACGGACCGGATGACCGACTTCCCGGGGAACGGCAGCCCCACCGCCTCACGCACCGCGCTGCGCATCCCGTCCGCCCCGACCACGTACGCGGCCGCCATCTCCCCCGCCGCCCCGTCCGCACCGCGGACTTCGAGCGTGACGCCCGCCGCGTCCTGGCGCAGTCCGGTCACCTCGGTCTCGTACACGAACCGCACCCCGGCCTCGACCGCCCGCCGCTCCAACGCCCGCTCCACCTCGTACTGCGGGATCACGAGCAGGTGGTTGAAGCGGGAGGGGAGCGTGTCGAGGGCGACGGAGAGCCCGCCGAAGAGGCGGATGCGGTCGACGGTCCGGCCGTGACTCTCCAGCTCGTCGGCGAGACCGCGGGCGTCGAGCTGCTCCAGGGTGCGGGCGTGCAGGACGAAGGCGCGGGAGAGGTTGCTGATCCCGTGCGGGCGCTTCTCGACGAGGGTGACGGGGACACCGGCGGCGGCGAGGTCCCCGGCCAGCAGGAGGCCGGTGGGGCCGGAGCCGACGACGATCACGTGCCGGGACCCGTTGGTGCCGTTCACCTTGCCGTTCGTCTTGCCGTTCATGGCGGCCTCCTGATGCCAACGTCCGTTGGTCAACATTTGTTGGCCAACGCTTGTTTACCAAGATAGGGAGCCCGCTCTGGACTGTCAACAACTGTTGGCCTACGGTTGTTGGCATGCCCGACAAGGAACTCCCCGCACCCGCCGCGTCCCCCGCGGCCCGCCGTTCGGACACCACCCGCACCGCCATCCTCACCGCCGCGCGCGAACGCTTCGCCGCCGACGGCTACGAGCGCGCCACGATCCGCTCGATCGCCAAGGACGCACGGATCGATCCGTCGATGGTGATGCGGTACTACGGCTCGAAGGAAGGACTGTTCGCCGCGGTCCTCGACGTCGACCTGCGGCTGCCGGACCCGGTCGGGCTGGACCCGCACGAGGTGGGCCGCGCCCTGGTGGGCCACTTCCTCGACCTCTGGGAGGAGAACGAGGTCCTCACCGTGCTGCTCCGGGTCGGCGTGACCAATCCGGACGGCGCCGCGCGCATGCAGGGCATCTTCCGGGACCAGCTCATGCCGGTCGCGCTGCGCGTGTGCCCCGACCCGGAGCAGGCGCCGGCACGGGCCGCGCTGACCGCCTCACAGGTGCTGGGCATGGCGATGGCCCGCTACGTCCTGCGATTCCCGCCCGCCGTCGCGCTGCCCCGCGAGGAGGTCGTGGCGTGGCTGGCGCCGACGGTGCAGCGGTATCTCACGGCGCCGCATCCGTAACGGGCCCCGAAAGCCCGTCGAGGGACTCCGAAAACACGTCGAGGGAGTCCCCACACCCGGTAGGTGCGCGGACTCCCTCGGTCGAGAAGGATCCAGGCCTCGGCGCGCGGCCGGGGCTCCAGGAAGCGAGCCGGAATCAGGTCCGCTTCGGCTGCTTGTCGGACTTGTCCAGGACCATCACGAGGCCCGCGATGACCAGGAACAGGACGATCGGCGTCACGACGTAGAGGCCGAGCGTTTCGATCACGCTCAGGCCCTTGCCGGGGTCGTCACCGTCGTCGCGGGTCAGCGCGAGCGCGGGGGACGACATGAGCAGCATCATCAGCGTCGTACCGGAAGCCAGGGCGCCGGCGCGCAGGGCGTTCTTCTTGTCCACGGTGCAAACGTAGCGAACACCTGAATGAGTCGCGCGCCCGGGGTGCCGTACGGAGGCCGCACCCCCGCCCGGACGCCCCGCTCACGCCCGCTCACACGCCTCCGTCACGCCCACGCGCACTCCCACCCTCACCCCGGCCATCGCTGCGGCGGTCATCGCTCCCGCGGCCATCACGTCCACCGCGACCCCCGGACCGTCCCCGCAGCACGTCGATCAGCGCGTACAGCCGGGGCGAGGCCGCCAGTTCCTCCAGGGTCACCGGGCGGCCTTCCGCGTCGGCGATGGGCAGCCGCCAGTTCGGGTACTGGTCCCACGTGCCCGGCAGGTTCTGCGGACGCCGGTCGCCGACCGTGTCCGGGAGCCACACGCCGATCATGCGGGCCGGGGTGCGCAGCAGGAAGCGGTGCACGGCCTGGATCTCGGCCTCCTCCGACACCGCCGAACCCGCGTCGCCCGCCCCGTGCAGCAGCCCCAGGCGGGCGAGCAGCGCCAGCCACTCCCCCGTGTCCGCCGTGGCCGCGGTCCGCTCGTCCTCCAGGGAGCCGGTCAGCAGGCCGAGCCGGTCGCGGAGTTCGACGTGGTCGCCGGTGAGCCGGGAGGCGGTGGGCGGCAGGTCGTGGGTGGTGGCGGTGGCCAGGCAGTCGGGGCGCCAGCGCTCGGGGGGCAGGGGCTTCCCGTCGCCGTCCCAGTCCCGTTCGAACCACAGCACCGAGGTGCCGAGCACCCCGCGCTCGTGCAGCGTCTCGCGTACGCCGGGCTCGACCGTGCCGAGGTCCTCGCCGATCACCAGGGCCCCGGCCCGCGAGGCCTCCAGGGTCAGGATCGCGAGCATCGCCTCGGCGTCGTAGCGGACGTACGTGCCCTCGGTGGGCGGCTGTCCCTGCGGCACCCACCAGAGCCGGAACAGGCCCATCACATGGTCGATGCGCAGGGCGCCCGCGTGCCGGAGGAGGGCGCGCAGGAGGCGGCGGTACGGGGCGTAGCCCGAGGCGGCGAGGCGGTCCGGGCGCCAGGGCGGCAGGCCCCAGTCCTGGCCGCGTGCGTTGAAGGCGTCCGGGGGCGCGCCGACGGACATGCCCGCCGCGAAGTACTCCTGCTGCGCCCAGGCGTCGGCTCCGCCGGGATGCACTCCGACCGCGAGGTCGTGCACGAGGCCCACCGCCATCCCGGCGTCGCGCGCGGAGCGCTGGGCGGTGGCGAGCTGGGCGTCGGTGAGCCAGGCGAGGCGGCTGTGGAAGTCGACGCGGTCCATCAACTCGCCGCGGGCGCGGGCCGTCGCGGGTGAGCGCGGGGCACGCAGGCCCACCGGCCACCGCTGCCACTCGGGGCCGTACGCCTCGGCGAGCGCGCACCAGGTGGCGTGGTCCTCCAGCGCCTCGCCCTCCTCGGCGAGGAAGTCGACGTAGGCGGCGCGTCGGCCGGGGCCGAGCGGCACTTCGTGCACCAGTTCCAGCGCTTCGCGCTTGAGCTCCCACACGGCGTCGCGGTCGATCAACGCGCCCTTGTGGAGCACGGATTCGCGCAGTCGCTCGGCGCGCTCCAGCAGCGTCCCCACCCGGCCCGGGTCGTCGACGTGGGCGAACTCGGGGATGTCCTCGACCCGCAGATGGACCGGGTCGGGGAAGCGGCGGGAGGAGGGCCGGTACGGGGAGGGGTCGGTGGGGGTGCCGGGTACGGCCGCGTGCAGGGGGTTGACCTGCACGAATCCGGCGCCGAGCGCCCGGCCGGCCCAGGCGGTGAGTTCGGCGAGGTCGCCGAGGTCGCCCATGCCCCAGGAGCGCCGGGAGAGGAGGGAGTAGAGCTGGACGAGGAGTCCGTACGTGCGTCCGGGCGGCGCGGGCAGCCGGGCGGGGGCGGCGACGAGGTGGGCCTCGGCGGTGCGGCCGTCGGGGGCGGTGGCGTGCAGGGTGTGGACGCCGGGCGGGAGCTGCTCGGCGGCTGCGCGGGTCTCGCCCTGTTCGGTGGTGATGCGCAGCCGGGTGCCGGTCGGCAGTCCGGCGAGCGCGGCGGGCGGGCTGCCGCCCCAGCACACCACCGTCGGTGGCAGCAGCCGCTCCCGCGTCTCGGCCTCCCTGGCGGCGAGGGCCGCACGGACGGCGTCCGGGGTGCTCGCGTCGACGCCGAGCGCCGCCAGGGCCGCGACGACCGCGGTGTCCGTGGCCGCGACCGTACGGTCGGGGGAGGGGCTGTAGGAGGTGGCGACGCCGTGCAGTGCGGCGAGCCGCGCCAGCGGTGCGTGCGGGTCGGGAGGGCCGGCCGGCGAGGAGCCGGTGGGCGACGGGTCCGCGGGCGGGCGAGGCGCCATCTATACCCCCGAGATGTCCGTGGCGGCGCCGGTGGAGACGGGCTCGCTGGTCAGGTGCGCGGCGTCGGCCAGCGGCGGTTCACTGGTCAGCGGCTCGGCGTCGGGGAGGGGAGGTTCGCTGGTCAGCGGCGGTTCGACGGAGGCGCCCTCGGCGCTGAAGACGCACACGTGGGGCTCGACGGAGGGCTCCGTCGGGCGTTTGGAAAGGGCCGAGAGCAGAAGGTGTGCCGATGCGGCCACGGGGGCCTCCTTGTCGTGTACGTCGCGTACGGGACGGGCGGGTTACCGCAGCCCTACCCAGCGGACGCCCCGGCAGACGTACACGGACGAACAACGTGCTTCTGGTCACATTCCGCCCCTGCGCGAGCCCGCCGGCGTGATGCGTCCAGTTTGTGCCACATATCCCCTATTGAATTGACTTGAATTGACCTATCCCGCCTGCGGGAAGGGAGCGGTCGCAAGCGGCTGTCGCCGCTGGAGGGTCAAGCGGCGACGCCCCGGCTTCTGAGCAGTTCGGTGTACGCGGCTTCGGCGGCGCGTCCGGCGAGGGTTCCGGGCGGGGTGTGCGTCAGGAAGGTGTCGGTGTTCCCGTGGTGGAGGACCGTCCCCCCGTACATGACGGTGACGTGGTCCGCCTCCTCGGCGAGGTCGGCGACGTCGTGCGTGGACAGCAGGACCCGCACGTCGCCGGTCAGGCCGCGCAGGATGTCGCGGAACACGCGGCGCTGGTAGGGGTCCATGCCGGCGGTGGGCTCGTCCAGCAGCAGGACCCGCGCTCCGTGCACGAGTGCCCCCGCGACGCCGACACGCCGCAGCTGGCCGCCGGAGAGCCGGTTCGTGCGGGTGTCGGTCTGGTCGGCCAGCTCCACCTTCAGGAGGGCCTTGCGGGCCTGCTTCCAGGCGTCGGCGCGGTTCATGCCCTTGAGCCAGCCGATGTAGGCGACGTACTCACGCGCCGTGAGCGTGGGCATGGGCACGATGTCCTGCGGCATCCAGGCGACAGCCCGCCGGTACGCCGACGTGCCCGCCGACCCGCCGTCCAGGGTCACGCGTCCCTTCTGCGGTGTGGTCACCGAGGCCGCGAGCTTCAGCAGGGTGGATTTGCCGGCGCCGTTGGGACCGAGCAGGACGGTGAGGCCGTCCGGCAGGGCGTAGGAGAAGTCCTCCAGGACCGGCCGCTTCCAGCGCCGGTAGCCGTAGGTGCAGTTGCTGAGTTCGAGTGTCACGCTGTTTTCCTCGACGAACGGATCTGGGCGGCAAGGCCGATGGCGAACACCGCCAGGGAGGCGGCTGCCGCATACGGGTTGTCCGCGGGGAGCGCGATGACGGTCCAGAGGTGCGGCACGTTCCCTCGGAACCCCACGAGTACGACGGTGAGCAGCCAGCCCACTGGGACCATCACCGCCGTCTGGCCCGCCCATGCCCGTCCGAGCAGCATCAGGCCGGTCAGGAACACCGCGTTGCGGCCCCCGGCCGTGGCCGCGGCCGAACCCTGCACGGAGGCGATGAGAACGCTGCACAGCACGGCCGCGGCCATGACCGTCGCGACGAGCCCGTTGTCGAGCCGTGTCATGGACCGGACGCCGGAAACCTCGGCCGCGGGAAGCCGAGATTCCAGAACCGCCATCAGGAAGGCGAGCAGCGGGACGGGGACGAACAGTGAGAGCGCGACCCGGGGGCTGCCGACGAGGGACGGCAGCAGCACCGTGGTGCCCTGCACCGCGTACAGTCCGGCCCCGAAGACAAGCAGGGCGAGCGGCAGCAGCAGGTGTCCCCGGCGGGCCTTGAACCACCACGTCACGAGGCCTTCGCCTCACAGGTGTCGAGCGTCCGCCTGATCCACTTGGCCTGATCGGCCCGCGGCTCGGCCAGCACCTTGGTGACGGTGGCCTCCACCTGCTTCTCCAGCTTCTGGGCCAGGGGATCCAGGCCCTCCTGCTCCCGGCGCTTCCGGTAGGCCTGCTCCTGGCCGGTCTTCAGGGCCCCCCACAGCCAGGCCGAGTGGGCGGAAAGGGCAGGGACCTGCTCACAGCGGAAATGCAGGGTTCGCACCATGATCTGATACACCGCGTCACCGCTCTGCACCGGTCCGGTCAGCTCCATCCGCCACACCGTGTCCGTGGAGGGCTTCTGCCGACGCCCGTCGACGTAGCTGTCGGTGATCAGACGTGGTTGCGCCGAGGTCGCCCCGGCGTCACGCAGCACGCGCAGCGCGTTCGCGGTGTCGCGCTGAACCTGCGGAAGCGCTCGCGAGTCGAACTCCGGTACGCACATGCGCGGCGCGCTGCCCACGCACTTCATCTCCACGTGCCCACCGGTGAGGGGCGGAGTGGCCGACCAGTCGACGGCTGTGCGGTAGGCCCCGAGGACACCGCCCACGGCCACCACGGCGGCGACCACGACCCGCAGCGCGCGCCACCCGTAGGGCAGCCACAGGATCATCAGCCCGACGGCTATGCCGCCGGCCAGCAGCACGGGCACCGCCGCCGTGACGAGGCTGGGCACCTCTCCGAAACCGAGGGTGTCGAACTGTCCGGAAACATGGCGGGGCCAGTAGGGCAGCACCGCCCTGGTGAAGGCGACGGTGATCCAGTCGGCCACAGCCAGGATCGGCGTGGCGATGACGCGGGGGATCCAGCAGCCGACGGCGAATCCGAGGACGGCGTGCGCGACGCACAGAACCATCCCGGCGAGCGGCAGCCGCAGGCTGTCGAGGGTCGGCGCGGTCGCCGATCGCGCCAGTGAGACCGCCGGGGGGAGCAGCAGGACGAGCCAGGACAGCACGATCACAGGAGCAAGGGCATTGGCCGCGATGCGGTAACGCGAACGGGCCGGCGCCAGCGCCCATATCCGGGCGCTCCTCAGACGTCCACTCTCCCAGCAGGCAAGTCCCGCTGCCGCCGCGTAAGCCAACGCATAGAGAGTTTGCAGCGGCTCCGCGACAAGGCTCGGCGCATAATGGTAATAGCTTGAGAGAGGGGCCGTTTCTCCTACCACATAGTAAAGGAACGTCAATAGGAGAATGACGGGGGCAGCCCATCGCACACTACCGCTGCGCAGACTGGTGCTGAATTTCATTGAGTCTCACTGAACCACTCGTCGGCCGGACAGGGGTGCCCTGACAGGGCACCCCTCAGAGCTGTAATGTCAGCCGTCGACCTTGGTGGTGTCCACGACGAGCTTGCTCACGCTGAGCTGCGGCCCGAAGGTGGATCCACCGATCTTCATGATCTGGAAGTAGTAGTCTCTCTTGCCGGACGGCAGGTCGGTCCACTCGCCGTTGCTGACGCCACCGTTGAAGCAGGCGGTGTACGTCTTGTTGTCGTACGCCTTGTCGGGCGCGAGAGAGATGTCGTTCCAGATCTGCACGTCGGTGCTCTTCGAGCCGTCGGTCGTGCAGCCGTGGAAGGTGATCTGCGAGTACAGCTCGTCCGACCAGCGACGGGACTCGAAGCCCACGCTCGCGGCAGTGATGGAGCTATCCCAGTTGGCCTCGGCGATGGGGGCCAGGGCAAGGGTGATCACAGCCGCCGTGCCGGCCACCATGGATATACGTGCACCACGCTTCATTTTTTACTCTCTCCTCGTAAAGCACGGGGAAAGGTAATCGTAAAGTAGAAAACGTCCACCCCCGTGCGTCTTCAGGGCTACCGCCCGAGATCCAAAGTTATCAGCGCTGATCATGAACGGTCAACCTTCCGTTTGCCTCACGGTGGTTGCATTCGCCTCGTCCATGTGCGTACGGGTTTGGATTCGTGGCCAGAAATATGCCGAGGTAGTCCACATTGACCTTGATGCCCCAACAGCCGCGGCGCGTTGAAGTAATCCCTGTCGGCGAGTCTGCGGCAGCAAAGAGGGAGGCGATCAATGCTGGTAATGGCGGAGCAAAGTTCGACTTTGCGCTCATCGCGACAGTGAAGGCGTCGAAGGCCGGCACAACCATGGCCCCAGATGGACGTCACGCCGGTTCGCCCGCGCAATTCCGACGGAGGGGGACGCACCGGTCCGCTCCATGATCAAAAGGATCTTCGAGCCGTACTCGTCCCGGCCGACGCACCCGCCGTGACCGCCGCCGTGCCCCTGCCTACCCGCCGCCGGGGGCCGGCCCCGCAGATCGCCGCCAGGGTGCCGCGGGCCGGTACTAGGCCGGGCCCGGCTCCTGAAATCGGCCCTGCCACTGCTGCGGCGCTCGGTGCACCCGGCGCAGCCGCGCTACGCCCGACCTGCGGGACACGGCCGTCGCGCCCTGCGCACCCGGCCGTCCTGCTTGCGTACACGGCCGTCCTGCCCTGCGGACACTGTCGTCCTGCCCTGCGGACACGGCCGGTTCCCCGGGAGGCACGGAGTCCTCCTGGGGAGCCGGAACGGGGCGGCGGGGATATCCGGGATGCCGCACGACGCACCAGGTCTTGTGGGCCGTACAAGCAACACGAAGGCCCGGATCGTCAGGCGGAAATGCCGTCGATCCGGGCCATCGCATCCTCCGCGCCGTACGGCTGCAGGTAGGGCAGCCAGCGCGGGTCCCTATGCCCCGTTCCGATGATGCGCCAGGCGAGCCCCGTCGGCGGGGCGGGTTTGTGGCGCAGGCGCCAGCCGATCTCGACCAGGTGGCGGTCGGCCTTGGTGTGGTTGCAGCGGCGGCATGATGCCACCACGTTGTCCCAGGCGTGCTGACCTCCGCGGGAGCGCGGGATGACGTGGTCGACGCTGGTTGCGACGCCACCGCAGTACATGCACCGGCCGCCGTCGCGGGCGAACAGTGCCCGACGGGTCAGCGGAACGGGCCCCCTGTAAGGGACCCGTACGAACCTCTTCAGCCGGACCACGCTGGGTGCGGGGACAGTAACGGTTTCGCTGTGCATAAAGGCGCCGGATTCCTCGAGGCAGATGGCCTTGTTCTCAAGGACGAGGACGAGCGCGCGGCGGAGCGGTACGACGCCGAGTGGCTCGTACGACGCGTTGAGGACCAGGACGTGCGGCACGGATGCCTCCTTGTACGCCGGCGGCGCGTGGCTCGCGCCGGGACGATCTGCAGTCAGTCTCCCCTCTTGCCTGGTGGAAGCGCCACCATGTCCCGGTAACGGGCTGGGAGTGTTTTCGACCACACCCTGTGTCATCCCCAGGTGAGTACGGTCTCTCCCTGGAACATTGCAACGATCCACACACGATGCCCCGTTAGTGTGGTGGTTCTGCCCGCCGCTGTCCTCACATGTCCCCGAGCCGCGGGCGGACCGCTACGCCTGGAGGTACCTGCCGTGTTCTTGACCGCCCTGTTGGCCTCGGGGTCCACCCCGTCGCCGTCCCCCTCGGCGACGACGGACCCGACGACCGCCACGCTTCAGGACGCCCAGCAGAGCGCGACCAACGCCGCCAGCTGGGTCGAGCAGAACTGGTCCACGTGGCTGGCGATCGGTCTGCGCGTCCTGTTGATCCTGGTGATCGCAGGGGTACTGAGAGTGGTGGTACGGCGGGCGATCACCAAGCTGATAGATCGCATGACCCGCACGGTCCAGGCGGTCGACGGCACGGCCCTGGGCGGCCTGCTGGTGAACGTCGAGCGCCGCCGGCAGCGCTCGCAGGCGATCGGCTCGGTCCTCCGCTCGGTCGCGTCCTTCCTGATCATGGGCACCGCCGCGCTGATGATCCTGGGCACGTTCCAGATCAACCTGGCCCCGCTGCTGGCCTCCGCCGGTGTCGCGGGTGTGGCGATCGGTTTCGGCGCCCGCAACCTGGTCACGGACTTCCTCTCCGGCGTCTTCATGATCCTTGAGGACCAGTACGGCGTCGGCGACACGATCGACGCGGGGGTCGCCTCCGGCGAGGTCATAGAGGTGGGCCTGCGCGTGACGAAGCTGCGCGGCGACAACGGCGAGATCTGGTACGTCCGCAACGGCGAGGTCAAGCGCATCGGCAACCTCTCCCAGGGCTGGGCCACGGCCGGCGTCGACGTCACGGTCCGCTCGAACGAGGACCTGGACAAGGTGAAGCGCACCCTCGACGAGGTCGCCGAGGCGATGACCAAGGAAGAGCCCTGGAACGAGCGCCTGTGGGGCCCGATCGAGGTCCTCGGCCTGGACAGCGTCCTGCTCGACTCGATGGTCGTCCGCCTCTCGGCGAAGACCATGCCCGGCAAGTCCCTCTCCGTCGAACGCGAACTCCGCTGGCGCGTCAAGCGCGCCTTCGACGCCGCGGACATCCGCATCGTCGGGGGCCCCACGGTGCCCCCGGAGGAGGAGCCCGTCGACCCGTCCGCCGCGGTGGCGGCCCCGTCGGTCCTCGGCAACCCTGCCTCCCCCCAGTCGGAGGCGACCGCCCCCATCCCGGCCCCCGCCTCGGCCCCGGCTCCGTCGAGCTCGCCGAAGTAGGCCCCGCCCGTACGCGTGAGGGGGCGGCACCCGGGTGTTCCGGGGGCCGCCCCCTCTCACGTAGGAGCAAGTCCACAGCTCCGGCATCAGCCATCGACGCACGTACGGCGATCTCGTCGACCGGCCGCTCGACCTCACATGCTCAGCCGTCAGCCGGTCCGCTCACGCCCCGTCGCGTAGAACGTCCCCACATAGGCGCGGGAAGGCAGGTCGCTCTCCCGCATGAGCGAGAAGACCTCGGCCCCCTCCCCCGGCGCCCCGTCCATCCGGAACGCCTCGGCGAAGCCGGTGTACTCGGTCTCCTCCAGCGCCGCGCAGTACTCGCCCGCCTCGGCCTCCGCGCAGCCGATGGCCTCGTCCGGGGAGCCGGCGGTCCACAGCGTCACCCGCTCCTCGTAGACGCCCAGTTCACGATGGCGGAAGACACACCGAACGCCGTACCACGACCGCTCATCCACGGACGGTCCCGGACTCCAGCCCGGTCGCCCCGGCTATCTGGCACACCGCGGCGAACGAGGACCCCTTGCCCAGTCCGGCCACCCCCAGAAGTCCCTCACCGTCCCGGACGTCGAGGACGACGTCTCCCGAGGGCGCGTCGAAGGACATCGATCCCCAGACGGACTGCTTCCCCCGCCCGGGACGCCACCGGAAGTGGATCTCCTCCTGGCCCTTCTCGGCGACGAGGAACACCCGCTCCGATGCCGCCAGCTTTTCGCGGACCCGCTCCTGCCACCCGTCCGAGACCGGCACCGGGCGCAGTACGTGCGTCTGCCGGTCGTCCAGCGCCTCGGCGGAGAGCGGGATGCCGGTCGCACCGGCCCGCCGCCGCAGCGACCACACCCCGACGACCGCCACCGCGAACGTGAGGATCCCCCATGTCAGAGGACTGAAGACCAGTTCCCCGCTCACGGAATCCCAAGTGAGACCGTCGTTCACAAGGTCGATGAACGTCATGATGAGCGCCAACGGCACACACTGGGCCGCGGCCACGCGCCAGCAAGCCATCAGCAACTTCACGAGCTTCATGAGCGAGGCCCCCGCCCCGCCCCACCCCGCACCAAACGGTTCACTCTCATGTGGCCGGATCCTATGAACAAGAACCTGTGAAGGTGACCGGATATCGATCCCGCCGCCATCCCCCTCCGGCGTCACATCACCGTCCCCAACGGCGCAGATCACCCCAAAGCCTCACACCCACTCCCACCTGCGCATCTGCCGATCGTGACGAAGCCGTGATGCGTCCGGAGCACACCCTCGAAATGCGGAACGAGATGGGCCGGACGACGCCCCGAGCTGCACCACGACGTCCACGACCGCCACGACGGTCACGCAGTCCTGCGCCGAGGTCATCGCCCTCGCGCCCCAGGACTACCTCTACGACGCGGCGGACGCCGGTGCCTGGAAGGTGGCCGGTGTCTACGGCCGCACCACCACGGACAACGACGACTCCGGTGACCACATCAGCTCGGCTACAGCTACGACATGTCGGGCGGCCTCGGCAACACCCAGGTCAAGGTTCGCGGGCACGTCCACCACGGCCACGGCCACGGGCGACCACGTCGACGTGAAGTAACCGAGAACGGGCCCTCCCCCGACTCACTCCAAGTCGCCCCTCCCCCTCACAGGTTCCGGTAGGACCGCAGCCTTCCCGCATCCCACTCCACGATCTCCAGGACGTCGTCCGCGTACCCCTTCGCTTCGGGGCCCTGGGCGTTGAGAAATGCCCGGTAGACGAGCCAGAGCCCGTCGCGGACGGTCTCGAAGCAGCGCAGCTGAAGACTGGACTCGACCGAGTCGCCATCCTCCTCGCCGGCAACGAGCCCCAGGAGCAACCGCAGTAGTTCCTGTTCCGCACGCGCGAGACTCACCTCGTCGCCCCCTTCACTCCTGCATACCAACACAATCAGCCTGTGACACACCGCAGCCAGGGCGTGCCGGTTCCTCGTGTGCGCTCCCCTGTACGACGGGCCGGCGCCTCGCTCTATCACTCCTCCGGCTCGGGCGTCTGGGCCTTCGGCCGCCACAACGACGACACCACCAGCACCTCCTTCACCGCCGTCTACGGCCCCAAGGCCGTGGCGGGCAAGAGGACCCACCCGGTCGGGGTCTTCGACGCGGACGCCGGTCGGCTCCTGCTGTACGTGAACGGCCGTCTGTCCGCCACGAAGGCCTACACCGGCACCGACTGGAACGCCGTCGGCCCCGTCCAGTTCGGCCGCCGCCTCTACCAGGGCGCGTACGGCGAATACGCCGACGGCCGTCTCAGCGACGTCCGTCTCTACCCCACCGCGCTCCCCCGGCCGACGCGGCAGCACCGCTCGGCAACGCGACCCTCACCCAGCTCGACTGAGCGAACAAGACCCGGACTCCGCCCCCGTAGGTAACGACTCTGTTGCCTCGGGGGTGGTTTCTCTTGACGCCTCCGCGGCCCGCGGCCTACCTTCCTCCCACCAATAGGAAACTTTCCTAACAATGATCTTGCAGTGGACTTCCCCACGACCACCCTGGGAAGCTGAGCGACTGGGCAGTTGAAAGGCAGGTGTCGACAAACATGGCAGGATCCGCCGGTACGCCGGGCACCCCGCGCGTCCTGCGCGCCATGAACGACCGCGCCGCCCTCGATCTGCTGCTCGCGCACGGACCGCTCTCGCGGACCAGGATCGGAAAGCTGACCGGGCTGTCCAAGCCCACCGCCTCCCAGCTCCTCGCCCGGCTGGAGGCCGCCGGACTCGTGCTGGCCACCGGCACGAGCGAGGGGCGGCCGGGCCCCAACGCCCAGTTGTACGCCGTCAATCCGAGGGCCGCCCACGCGGCGGGCCTGGACGTCACGCCCGAGCGCATCCTCGCCGCCGTCGCCGATGTCACCGGCCGCACCGTGGGCGAGTACGAGCTGCCCACCCCGGGCCGGCACCCCGCGCAGCCCGTCGTACGCCAGGTCACCGACGCCCTCGACGGGGCGGTGAAGGCGGCGGGGCTGGCCCGCGGCGACGTCCACCGGCTCGTCATCGGCACACCCGGCGCCTTCGACCCCAACACCGGCCGCCTGCGGTACGCCTCCCACCTGCCCGGCTGGCACTCCCCCAGCCTCCTCGACGAGCTCGCGGCCGCGCTGCCGATGCCCGTCGAGTACGAGAACGACGTCAACCTGGTGGCCATCGCCGAGCAGCGGCTCGGGGCGGCGCGCGGACACGAGGACTTCGTACTGCTCTGGAACGAGGGCGGCCTCGGCGCCGCCCTCGTCCTCGGCGGCCGGCTGCACCGCGGCTGGACCGGCGGCGCCGGCGAGGTCGGCTTCCTGCCGGTGCCCGGCGCACCCCTCGTACGCCAGGTGACCAAGGCCAACAGCGGTGGTTACCAGGAGCTGGCCGGCTCCCAGGCCATTCCCAAGCTCGCCCGCGAGCTGGGCATCCAGCCGGTGCCGACCGGGCCCTACGCCGAGGTCGCCGCCGCCCTCGTCGAACAGGCCGCCCGCATCAACGAGGGGCCGCACCTGCGGCTCCTGGAGACGTACGCGACCGGTCTCGCCACCGGTCTCGCCTCACTCGTCTCCGTGCTCGACCCCGAACTCGTCGTGCTCAGCGGCGCCTCACTCACCGCCGGCGGCGAACCGCTGCGCGTCCTGGTGCAGGCCGAACTGGAGGAGCTGGCCGCCTCCCGACCGCGCCTCGTGGTCGGCGACGTACACGAACACCCCGTGCTGCGCGGCGCGTTGGAGAGCGCGCTGGCGGCCACCCGCGACGAGGTCTTCGACACCTCCCGCTGAGTCCCACCCCTCGACCGACTCCCCGTCCCGCGAATCGTCCCGCGAACACCACCACCGCCGCCCTGCCGTAGGGAGACCCCGCCATGCCCGGAATATCCAGGAAAGTCGCCACCGCTCTCGCCGCTTCCGCCTCGCTCGCCCTCCTCACCACCGCCTGCACCGGCCAGTCGTCCTCGGGCGCGAGCGACGACGCCTCCAAGAACACGACGATCAACTTCTGGCACGCCTGGAGCGCGCCCGGCGAGATCGCGGGCGTGAAGGCCCTGGTCGCGGGCTTCGAGAAGACGCACCCCAACATCCACGTCAACATCGTCGCCAACATGACCGACGACAAGATCAACCAGGCCCTGCGCTCCGGCGGCGACAAGGCTCCCGACGTGATCTCCTCGTTCACCACCAACAACGTGGGCAAGTTCTGCTCCTCCGGCGCCCTTGTCGATCTCAACCCCTTCTTCAAGAAGGCGGGAATCGACCCGGCGACGACCTTCCCGAAGGCGATGAACGAGTACACCCAGTTCGACGGCAACCGCTGTACGGTTCCGCTGCTCGGTGACGCCTACGGCCTCTACTACAACAAGGACGCGTTCAAGAAGGCCGGGATCTCCAGCCCCCCGAAGACCTGGTCCGAATTCGAGGCGGACGCGAAGAAGCTCACCGTCTCCAAGGGCGACTCCTACTCCCAGCTGGGCTTCATGCCGAACTACCACGGCTGGGAGTCCACCACCGAGCACTACTTCGGCCAGTTCTCCCCGACGTACTTCGACAGCAGCGGCAAGTCGAACCTCGCCAAGGACCCCGCCTTCACCGCTGGATTCACCCTCCAGAAGAAGCTCGTCGACGAACTCGGCGGCTACCAGAAGCTGGAGAAGTACCGCTCCAAGCTCGGTGACGAATGGGGCCCCAAGCACCCCTTCCACACCGGTCAGGTCGCCATGCAGCTGGACGGCGAATGGCGGCTCGGCATGGCCGAGGACGCCAAGCCGAACTTCGAGATCGGCGTCGCCCCGCTGCCCGTTCCCGACGACCGGGCCGACCAGTACGGCAAGGGCTACATCACCGGCACCATCGCGGGCATCGCGGCCACCAGCAAGAAGCAGAACGCGGCCTGGGAACTGGTCAAATACATGACCACGGACACGGACGCGGTGGTCGGTTTCGCCAACGCCATTCACAACGTGCCCTCGACGCTGGCCGCGCTCAAGTCGCCGAAGCTGAAGTACGACCCGCGCTTCAAGACGTTCCTGGACATCGCCTCGAACCCGAACTCGACAACGACTCCCGCGTCCATCAACGGCGGCACCTACCTCGTGACGATCCAGCAGTTCGGATACGACTACGAGAGCGGCAAGGCGAAGGATCTGAAGGCGGGTCTGCGGACGACCGCCGCGCAGATCGACACGGACATCGCGCAGGCGAAGTAGCAGACGGGCACGGACATGAGCACCGTCACACTCGCTTCGAAGCGGCGCCGATCGGCGCTGCGCACCCTCGCCTTCATGTCGCCGTGGCTGATCGGCTTCGCGGTCTTCTTCGCCTATCCGCTGCTGTCGACCGTCTATTTCTCGTTCATGCACTACGACGGCTTCAAACCACCGACGTGGAGCGGCACGAAGAACTGGACCTACGTCTTCGAGCACTACCCGCTGTTCTGGCCCGCGCTGCGCAACACCCTGTGGCTGGTGCTGGTCATGGTCAGCCTGCGGGTCGTCTTCGGACTCGGCGTGGGCCTGCTCATCACGAAGATCAAGACGGGCACGGGCGTCTTCCGCACCCTCTTCTACCTCCCCTACCTCGCCCCGCCCGTCGCCGCGACGATGGCCTTCGCCTTCCTCCTCAACCCCGGTACGGGACCGGTCAACTCGCTCCTGGAGAAGGTCGGCATCCCGGCCCCCGGCTGGTTCAACGACCCCAGCTGGTCCAAGCCGGCCCTCACCCTGCTGGCCCTGTGGGGCATCGGCGACCTGATGGTCATCTTCATGGCCGCGCTGCTCGACGTACCGACGGAGCAGTACGAGGCGGCGGAGCTGGACGGCGCCTCTGCCTGGCAGCGGTTCCGGTACGTCACGCTGCCCAACATCTCGCCGATCGTGATGTTCGCCGTGGTCACCGGCGTGATCCAGACCATGCAGTACTACACCCAGCCACTGATCGCCGGGAAGGTCGCCTCGGGCGTCATCCAGGGCGCCGGGACGCAGTTCGAGCCCGGCTACCCCGACAAGTCGACGCTCACCCTGCCGCAGCTCGTCTACAACCTCGGCTTCCAGCGCTTCGACTACGGCTCCGCCTGTGTGGTCGCGCTCGTGCTCTTCGCCCTGTCCATGGTGTTCACCGCGTTCCTGATGCGGCGCCGGGGCGGTCTCATCCAGGCAGGTGACTGACAGCCATGACACAAGTACTCGACAAGCCCGTGGAGTTGCGGGCCCCGGTCTCGCCCGCCGAGCGCACCGCCCGTCGCAAGGCGCTCCTGGAGTGGGTCGCGATCCACGCCCTGGGCGTCGCCGCCGCCCTCTTCTTCGTCCTCCCCTTCGTCTTCGTCTTCCTGACCTCCCTGATGAGCGACTCGCAGGCACTCAGCCGCGATCTCATCCCGCACACCTGGGAGTGGGGCAACTACAAGAAGGTCTTCGACACCCCGGGCTTCCTCACCTGGTGGAAGAACACACTGCTGTACGCCGGTGCCGGCACCGTCCTGACGGTCGTGTCGTCGATCCCCGTCGCCTACGCCCTCGCCAAGTTCCGCTTCCGCGGCCGGAACCTGTCACTGATGCTGGTCATCTCGATGATGATGCTGCCGCCGCAGGTCGTCATCATCCCGATGTACCTCTTTTGGGCGAAACAGCTGGACCTGTCCGGCACGCTGTGGCCGCTGATCATCCCGATGGCCTTCGGTGACGCGTTCTCCATCTTCCTGCTCCGCCAGTTCCTGATGACCATCCCGAACGAGTACCTCGACGCGGCGAAGGTCGACGGCTGCGGGGACCTGAAGACCCTGCTGAAGGTCGTCCTGCCGATGGCGAAGCCGGGGATCGCCGCCGTGGGCCTCTTCCAGTTCTTCTACGCCTGGAACGACTACTTCGGCCCGCAGATCTACGCCTCCGAGAACCCCGGCGCCTGGACCCTCTCCTACGGCCTGGAGTCGTTCAAGGGCGCGCACCACACCGACTGGAACCTCACCATGGCCGCGACCGTGCTGGTCATGGCCCCCGTGATCCTCGTGTTCTTCTTCGCACAGAAGGCGTTCGTCGAGGGCGTCACGCTCACCGGAGTGAAGGGTTGACACACATGAAACTCACCGTGGTCGGCGGAGGGTCGACCTACACGCCCGAACTCATCGACGGCTTCGCCCGGTTGCGGGACACCCTGCCGGTCGAGGAACTGGTCCTCGTCGACCCGGCCGCCGACCGCCTGGAGCTGGTGGGCGGCCTGGCACGCCGCATCTTCGCCAAGCAGGAGCACCCCGGCCGGATCGTCACGACCTCCGACCTGGACAAGGGCGTCGAAGGCGCCGACGCGGTCCTGCTCCAGCTGCGCGTCGGCGGGCAGGCGGCCCGCGAGCAGGACGAGACCTGGCCGCTGGAGTGCGGCTGCATCGGCCAGGAGACGACGGGCGCGGGCGGTCTGGCGAAGGCGCTGCGCACGGTGCCGGTGGTACTGGACATCGCGGAGCGCGTCCGCCGTGCCAACCCCGCCGCCTGGATCATCGACTTCACCAACCCGGTCGGGATCGTGACGCGCGCGCTGCTCCAGGCGGGCCACAGGACGGTCGGGCTGTGCAACGTGGCGATCGGCTTCCAGCGGAAGTTCGCCGGGATGCTCGGGGTCGCCCCCGTGGACGTCCATCTGGACCACGTGGGTCTCAACCACCTCAGCTGGGAGACCGGGGTGCGCCTCGGCGGCCCCGAGGGCGAGAACGTCCTGCCGAAGCTGCTGGCCGAACACGGCGACACGATCGCCGACGACCTGCGCCTGCCGCGCACCCTCGTGGACCGCCTGGGCGTGGTCCCCTCCTACTACCTGCGCTACTTCTACGCGCACGACGAGGTCGTACGAGAGCTGCGGACGAAGCCGTCACGGGCGGCGGAGGTCGCGGCGATGGAGCGGGAGTTGCTGAAGATGTACGGCGATCCGGCGCTCGACGAGAAGCCTGAGCTGCTCGCGAAGCGGGGCGGCGCGTACTACTCCGAGGCGGCCGTCGACCTCGCCGCCGCGCTGCTCGGCGGGGGCGGCAGCCCCTATCAGGTGGTCAACACCTACAACAAGGGCACCTTGCCCTTCCTCCCGGACGACGCGGTGATCGAGGTGCAGGCGGCCGTCGGTCCGCACGGCCCGACACCACTGCCGGTCCGGCCGGTCGACCCCCTGTACGCGGGGCTGATGGCGGCCGTGACGTCCTACGAGGACCTGGCCCTGGAAGCCGCTCTGCGCGGCGGCCGCGACCGGGTCTTCCGGACCCTCCTCGCCCACCCCCTCATCGGCCAGTACGAGTACGCCGACGCCCTGACCGACCAACTGATCGCGCACAACCGGGAGCACCTCGCGTGGGCATGACGTCATCCGGACCCGGCGCCGGGACGGCCGCCGGATCCGACCCCGCGGGCATGGTCCTGGCCATCGACGCGGGGAACAGCAAGACCGACGTCGCGGTCGTGTCCGTGGACGGGCGGGTGGTCGGGGCCGCGCGCGGCGGGGGATTCCGGCCGCCGGTGGTCGGGGTCGCCACGGCCGTGGACACCGTGGGCGAGGCCGTCGCCCGCGCCTTCGCCGAGGCGGGCGTCGACTCCGTGGCCCATGTCTCGGCCTGTCTGGCCAACGCCGATCTTCCCGTGGAGGAGGAGCAGTTGGCGGCCGCGCTGCACGCGCGCGCGTGGGGCACGAGCGTGGAGGTGCGCAACGACACGTTCGCGATCCTGCGCGCCGGGATAGCGGAGCCGCGTGGGGTCGCCGTCGTGTGCGGCGCGGGTATCAACTGCGTCGGCATGCGTCCCGACGGCCGCACCGCCCGTTTCCCGGCGCTCGGCCGGATCTCCGGTGACTGGGGCGGTGGTTGGGGCCTGGCGGAGGAGGCCCTGTGGTACGCGGCCCGCGCGGAGGACGGCCGGGGCGGGCCCACGGCCCTGGCCCACACCCTTCCGGCCCACTTCGGCCTGTCCTCCATGTACGCCCTGATCGAGGCGCTGCACCTGGAGCACATCGAGCACGACCGCCGGCATGAACTGACCCCGGTGCTGTTCGCGACGGCGGCGGAGGGTGACGAGGTCGCTCGCGCTCTCGTGGACCGGCTCGCGGACGAGGTCGTCGCGATGGCCACGGTCGCTCTGACCCGCCTCGACCTCCTCACCGAGGAGACCCCCGTCCTCCTTGGGGGTGGTGTCCTTGCCGCCCGCCATCCCCAACTCGACGACCGGATCCGCGAACTCCTGTCGGCCCAGGCCCCCAAGGCGGTCCCCCAGGTGATCTCGTCCCGCCCCGTGCTGGGCGCCGCCCTCCTGGGCCTGGACCACGTCCACGCCCCCACCGAGGTCCACACCCGCGTACGGGCCTTCTACGAGGGGGGTTGAGGGCCCTCGTCCTCGAACGCCGGACGACCCCAGGCATGCAGGGGCGCGGGGAACCGCGCGACCGGCCCCCACCGGCCCGCACCCGAAAAGACCACCCCTCGCACATACCCCGCGTACCGGCGCATTCGAAAGGGAACCGAACACACACCGGCCGCGTATTCATGGTCAGGGGGGTAGCGCGGAGCGCCGCGGTCGCGCTGCCGTCCGAACGGGCCACCGCTGTACGAAGGATGGGCTGCAATCCGAACAAGATCGAGTCAAGGCCTGTGCGGATGTCAGTCCCGGCGGCGATACTTGCGGCCGTGCACCTCTTTTCGTGCTCCCGCGTACGCGGGGGAGGTGACCGACGGATGACCATGGGGGAGGTCAAGTGACACAGCCGCCGAAGGGCACGGCGCCACCGGGGCAGCCGGCCACGCCCACGATGCCGGCCGTCCCGCCGCAGTCCGGCGCGACAGCGGCCCGGTACGGCGCGACAGCGACGGCGCCGCGGTCCGGGCCCGCCTCGCCACCGGGCAGACCCGCCACGCCCGACACCGCCCCCGCACGCCGCACCGCCTGGGCGGAGGGGGTGGACCGCCTGCGCGCCGCGGCGACGACGGAACCGGGCCGGCTGCGCCTCATCGGCGCCGTCCTCGCCCTCCTGGTCATCGCGTTCGGCACGGTCACCGCCTGGCAGATGACCGAACGTTCGAGCGCGGCGGACGACGTGCTGCACAGCAGCCAGCCGCTGAGCGCCGGCGCCGCGGACATCTACCGTTCGCTCGCGGACGCCAACACCGCGGCCTCCAGCGGCTTCCTCGCGGGCGGCCAGGAGAGCGCGGACACCCGCGACCGGTACGAGAAGGACATCCGGACGGCCGCGCAGGGGCTCATCACCGCCGCCGCCAACTCCGATCCGGGATCCCCGTCCACGGACACGATCGCCAAGCTCAACAAGCTGCTGCCGGAGTACAAGGGCCTGATCGAGCGGGCCCGCGCCAACAACCGGCAGGGCTATCCGCTCGGCGGCGCCTACCTGCGGTACGCGAACGAGAAGATGCAGCAGCAGATGCTCCCCGCGGCCGAGGACCTCTACAAGCGGGAGAACGCCCGGCTGAGCGCCGACTACGCCGACGCGAAGCCCTACCCGTGGGCCGCGATCGGTCTCGGCGTCCTCGCGCTCGGCGGGCTCTTCTGGGCCCAGCGCCGCCATTACCGGCGTACGAACCGGGTGTTGAACCAGGGACTGGTCGCCGCCACGGCCGCCTCCGCGGTGGTGCTGCTCTGGCTGGTGGTCGGGCACAGCGTGGCCCGGGCCGGGCTGAACTCCTCGTACGAGCACGGGGTCCGCTCGCTGAACGTGCTGCACGACGCCCGGATCGCCTCCCTGAAGGCGCGCGGCAACGAGAACCTGACACTGGTCAGCCGGGGCGCGGAGACCAAGCAGGTGTCCGCGACGGAGGTCATGGACCTCTACGACTACGACTTCCAGCAGGACATGAAGACCCTCACCAAGGGCCTGGCGCTGGCCGAGGGCCTCGCCGACGACACGGCGGGCAAGAAGCCCGTCGAGGCCGCGACGGCCAACATGAAGGTCTGGAAGTCCCGCCACCAGGAGGCCCGCACGGCCGACGACTCGGGCGACTACCAGGGCGCTTTGAACAAGGTGATCGGTTCGGCGGCCGACAAGCCGACCGGTGAGTGCTTCGACGGCGTGGACACCAACCTCGCGGCGGCGCTGACGCACGAGGAGACTGAGTTCAAGCAGGCGGCGGGCAACGGCCGGGACGCGATGAGCGGGCTCCCCGCGGGCGCGGGCGTCCTCGCGGCGCTGGCCGCGGCGGGTGCCCTGCTGGGCATCGGACGCAGGCTTTCGGAGTACCGGTGAGAGGGGGAGTGGTGAAAGGGGGCATGGCGATGACCGCACGACGTCTGAGGGCGAGCCTGAAGGGCTGGGGCGGCGTGGGTGCGATGGCCCTCGCCCTGGTCGTCACCGCGGTCTTCGCCCTGTTGCTGCCGCTGAGCAGCGCCCGCGGGGACGGCAGCACGGGCACCGGCGGCCAGGGCGTGGGCCAGGGCATCCAGGCCAGGGCCGACACGTGCACCGACCCGCAGAACCAGAGCCCCTCCCCGTCCTCCGACGACAGCGGCAAGACGATCACGGCCATCAAGCAGCGCGGCTATCTGTCGGTGGGCGTCGACCAGAACAGCTACCGCTGGGGCTACCGCGATCCGAACAACACGGCGAAGAGCAGCGACCTGGAGGGCTTCGACATCGATCTCGCGCACGAGATCGCGAGGGAGATCCTCGGCGACCCGAACGCCGTCCGTTTCCACGCCATCCCCACCAACCAGCGCATCCCCGCGATCAAGTCCGGTCAGGTCGACATGGTGGTGCGCACCATGACGATCACCTGCTCCCGCCTCAAGGACGTGGCCTTCTCGGCCCCCTACTTCCTGACCGGGCAGCAGGTCCTGGCCCCCAAGACCTCGGACATCAAGGGGTACGACAAGACGCTGGCGGGCAAGCGGATCTGCTCGGCGGCGGGCTCGACGGCGTACGACAAGCTGTCGGCCGACAAGAAGGCGGGCGCGCTCGCCTCCTCCGCGGACATCACCACCACCGTGCCCAACCAACTCGACTGCCTGGTGCGGCTGCAGCTCGGTCAGGTCGACGCCGTGGTGACCGACGGCGCGCTCGCCGCCAGCCAGGCGGCGCAGGACCCGACGGTCGAGCTGAAGGGCAAGACCTTCACCGAGGACTACTACGGCGTGGCGATGAAGTTGGGCGCCGACGATCTGGTACGCCGGGTCAACCAGGTACTCGTGGACTACCGCAAGAGCGGCGGCTGGCAGGCCTCGTACACCAAGTGGCTGTCCGCGACCCTGAAGGCGGACTCCCCGTCGGCGACTCCGCCCACGGCGCACTACAAGTAACGGAAACCGGGTAACGGCGGCGCGGACGACGCGGCCGACGGGAACGCAAGCAACGGGCACGACCGAGAGCGAGAGGTGATCGATGGGCGTCACGGGACCCCCCGAGCCGGTGATGGACCGGGACGAGGTGGACCGTGCGCTGGCGCGGCTCGGCGCGGAGCACGAGGCCATCGAGACCTCGCTCCTCGCCCTGCAGGACCACGCGGGCCGCAGACTCCTCGAAGGCGCCGAGCTCACGGGCACGACCAAGGAGCGCTGGTCGACCGCGGACGCGTCGATCACGCTGCTGTGGGCGTACTTCGACGCGTACACGGACGCGCTGCGCTCCGCCCGCGACATCCGTTCCCGGCGACGCTGGTCGAGCCGTGAGGACCTGGTCGAGCTGACCGAACTGCTGCGCGGCGCGGGCATCACGGTCGCCGGTTCGACGACCGCCGCGGCGAACGCGCCGACGCTCTCCGGCACCGGGAAGCTCAGCGAGCGTTTCTCCCTGGTGGCGCTGGTGCAGCGGATGAACGAGCTGTACGCGTCCTCGCTCGACATGGTCGTCGCGGCGGACGCCGTCTGGTCCGCGCTGCCCGCCCGGATCGATTTACTGGCCGCGGAGCTCCAGCGCACCCGCCAGCTCGCGCACTCCGTGGGCGTACGCCCCGGTGAGCACCCGGCGGGCGACGACCTGGAGCGGATCACCCGGACGCTGAGCACCCTGCGTCAGCAGGTCGTCTCCGACCCGCTGGCCTTCTGGGTGCCCACGAAGGGCAGTTCGGCGCCCGGCGGCGGACGTCCCGACACGACGACGTACGACCGCGAGGCGCGCGCCCTGGAGGACGTGCGCCGGGAGATCGACGCGGTGCTCACCGTCCGCCAGGACGCGGAGGCCCGTCTCGTGCGACTGCGGGACGTGCTCAGTCGCGCCGACCGCACGCTCGCGGAGGCGAGGAGCGCCCGCGGTGAGGTACTGGCGAAGATCGCCGCGTCCGAGGTGCCGGCCGTCAGCGGACCGCCGACGGTGCTGCAGGAGCAGTTGGCGACGGCCGCGGAGTACCGCAGACACGCCCAGTGGCACCGTCTGTCGCCCCTCCTGGAGGCGCTGGAGGAGAAGGCCGAGGACGAGCTGCTGCGCGCCCGCGAGTCGTTGACCGCGGTCACCGCGCCGCTCGCGGTCCGCGCGGAGCTGCGCGGCCGCCTCGACGCGTACAAGGCGAAGGTGGCCCGGCACGGCCTCGCGGAGGACCCGTTCCTCATCGAGCGCTACGACGCGGCCCGACGCATGCTGTGGAGCGCGCCCTGCGATCTGCGGGTGGCGGAGGACGCGGTGCTGCGCTATCAGCGGGCCGCCGTCGATCTGCTCAGCCCGCGGGTGCCCGAACAGGGCGGGCCCACCGACCGTAGGGGGCCACACGCGTGAGCGTTGAAGGTGATGCAGTGTGAGTGAGCAGCAGAAGTGCCAGCGGCCCGGTTGCCCGGGGTCGTACGAGGACGTGGGCGGCGGCGAGCTGTACTGCGACACGTGCGGTCTGGCACCCGTCGTCTCGGCGAACGGCATGGTGGGCTCGCCCCCGACCGGACTCACCGCGGGCGGCAAGGGCTCGCGCGGCTCCGGCAGCAGTTCGCGGGCGAGTTCCCGCAGTTCCAGTTCCCGTACGTCCTCGCGCTCCTCCCAGTCGCGGCGCTCGGTCTCCGGACGTCTGTCGCGCTCGCTGTCCGGCAACGCGAGCAGCCGCTCGGTGTCGGTGCGCAGCTCGGGCTCGACCGCCGCCTCCAGTGGCCGCGGACGGCTCGGCGTCGGGCTGGTGCAGGTGCCGGACGTGCCGCGGCCCGACCCCCGCGCGATGGTGCAGGAGAACCCGGAGGTGCCCGAGCGGAAGCGGTTCTGCTCGCGCTCCGACTGCGGGGCGCCGGTGGGCCGTTCGCGCGGTGAGCGGGTGGGGCGCACCGAGGGGTTCTGCACCAAGTGCGGTCACCCGTACTCGTTCGTGCCGAAGCTGCACACGGGCGACATCGTGCACGGCCAGTACGAGGTGGTGGGCTGTCTCGCGCACGGCGGGCTCGGCTGGGTCTACCTCGCCGTCGACCGCGCCGTCTCCGACCGCTGGGTGGTCCTCAAGGGCCTGCTCGACACCGGCGACCAGGACGCGATGGCGGCGGCGATCTCCGAGCGGCGCTTCCTCGCGGAGATCGAGCACGCCAACATCGTGCGGATCTACAACTTCGTGGAGCACCTGGACCAGCGGACGGGCTCGCTGGACGGGTACATCGTCATGGAGTACGTCGGCGGCAAGTCGCTGAAGGAGATCGCCAACGACCGTCGGACGGCGGACGGCAAGCGCGATCCGCTGCCGGTGGAGCAGGCCTGCGCGTACGGCATCGAGGCACTGGAGGCGCTCGGTCATCTGCACAGCCGCAATCTGCTCTACTGCGACTTCAAGGTCGACAACGCGATCCAGACCGAGGACCAGCTCAAGCTGATCGACATGGGCGCGGTGCGCAGGATGGACGACGACGAGTCGGCCATCTACGGCACGGTGGGCTACCAGGCGCCGGAGGTGGCCGAGGTCGGTCCCTCGGTGGCGAGTGACCTCTACACGGTCGCCCGCACCCTGGCCGTGCTGACCTTCGACTTCCAGGGGTACACGAACGTCTTCGTGGACTCCCTGCCGGACCCGGACAACATCGAGGTCTTCCGGACGTACGAGTCCTTCTACCGGCTCCTGGTGCGCGCCACCGACCCCGATCCGGCGCGCCGGTTCGCGTCCGCGCAGGAGATGGCGGAGCAGCTGACGGGTGTGCTCAGGGAGGTCGTGTCCCTCCAGACGGGGCGGGCGCGCCCGGCCCTGTCCACCCTGTTCGGGCCGGAACTGAAGGTCACGGACACGGAGTTGTTCGGCAAGCTGGACGGGGACGTGTCACGGCTGGGGGCACGCGCGGTGCCCCTGCGGGGGAGAAGGCGAGCGCCCGCGCCGCCCCCCGGCAGCAACGGAACGGGGGTGAACGGCACCCCGCCGCTCCCCCTGGCGCCCGCTCCGGCCCCGGCCGCTCTGGTCAAGCCGCTGAACGCCGCGGCGACCGCGCTCGCGCTGCCGGTCCCCCGGGTCGACCCGGGGGACCCCAACGCCGGTTTCCTCGCGGGCCTGATGGCCTCGGCTCCCGCGGAGCTGATCACCGCGCTGCACGCGGCGCCCATCGGCTCCCTGGAGCTGCGCCTGCGCGAGCTGCGGGCCCGGCTGGAGATGGGCGAGCTGGCCAGTGCGAGCCGGGGACTGGAGGCGCTGGAGGCGGACCACCCCGACGACTGGCGGGTGGTCTGGTACCGGGGCGTCGCGGCCCTGGCGACCGGGGAGCACGAGACCGCGGCGCTGTCCTTCGACGCGATCTACGACGCCTTCCCGGGCGAGCCCGCGCCGAAGCTGGCCCTCGGCCTGTGCGCGGAGGTGCTCGGGCAGCTGGACAACGCGGGTGAGTACTACCGCCTGGTGTGGACGACCGACCCCAGCTATGTCAGCTCGGCGTTCGGCCTGGCCCGCGTGCAGCTCGCGGCGGGCGACCGCCGCGGCTCCGTACGCACACTGGAGTCCGTCCCGGAGTCGTCGATCCACTACACGGCGGCGCGGGTCGCGGCGGTGCGGGCGCGGCTGCGGCAGCGGCTGGCCGAGGAGGCGGCGGCAGCTGCGTTCCTGGACGATCTGACAGCGGCGGCCGGACAGGTCGAGGCTCTGGACGGATACGGTCTGGACGCGGTGCGACGCGAGCAGTTGTCGACGGAGGTCCTGGGCTGCGCCCTGGACTGGGTACTCTCCGGTAGCCGGAGTTCCGCCCCGCACTCCGGCGGCGGACCGGTGCTGCTCGGCAGTGAGGTGGACGAGCGCGGTCTGCGTTTCGCACTGGAGCGTTCGTACCGCACGCTGGCCCGCCTCGCGCGGGGCGGCGAGGAGAGGATCGACCTGGTGGAACGTGCCAACCGTTACCGCCCCCGGACGTGGGTGTGATTGATGTCCCAGATGCCCCAGCCGACGGCCCTTTCGCGGTGCCCCAGTTGCGAGGAGCCCCTGGAGGCGGGTGACCGTTTCTGCGGTGCGTGCGGGTACGACCTGTCGGCGGTGCCCGCACCGCCCCAGGACCACCCCACGATCGCCATGAACGGCTCGTCGACACGCCCCTCCGAGGCCGCCGCGTCCCTGGACTGGCCGCTCGCGCCGGAGCCCGCGAGCTCCGACACGCCCGCGCCGGTGCACCGGGCGACCGACATCCGGGGCACGGACTCGGGCGGCTCCGAACTCCCCCACCCGGACACGGAGTCCGCGGCGGCCCAGCATCCGGGCGACCATCCCTCGGGCGTACAGCCCTCGGGTGAGCAGCCTTCGGGCGTACGGTTCGACCGGCCCCCGGAGCCCGACGAGTACCCGCTCGCCCCGCCGGCCGGAGCCCCCGCCGGGTCCGTCGTCGATCCGCGGACCGCGGACCTCGGCACACCCGTCACGCCCCCCGCGGGCACCAAACTGTGCGTCGCCTGCCGCTCCGGCCATGTGGACAGCGACGGCTACTGCGAGAACTGCGGGCACGCCCAGCCGCGCGAACGGGACCACATGGAGCAGGAATTGGGTGCGGTGGCCGCGGTCAGTGACCGGGGCCTGCGCCACCACCGCAACGAGGACGCGTTCGCGATCTCCTCGACCGCGCTGCCGGACGGCTCCCCCGCGGTCGTCGCGATCGTCTGCGACGGGGTCTCCTCGGCGACCCGCCCCGACGAGGCCTCGCTCGCCGCGTCCCGGGCGGCGGGCGAGGCGCTGTTGGCGGCGCTGCCGCTCGGCACCCACCCGCAGCAGGCCATGCACGAGGCGATCCTCGCGGCCGCCGAGGCCGTCAACTCGCTGGCCGAGGCGCCCCCCGCGCACGAGGAACACGCTCCGCACCAGAACGCGCCCGCCTGCACCCTCGTCGGCGCCGTCGTCACCCCCGCCCTGCTGATCGTCGGCTGGGTCGGCGACAGCCGCGCCTACTGGGTCCCCGTCGACCGCAGTTCGCCCCCCGCCCGGCTCACCGAGGACGACTCCTGGGCCGCGCAGATGGTCGCCGCGGGCCTGATGAGCGAGGCGCAGGCGTACGCCGACGAGCGCGCCCACGCCATCACGGGCTGGCTCGGCGCGGACGCCTACGAACTGGAGCCGCACACCGCTTCCTTCAAGCCGGACCGGCCGGGTGTGGTGGTGGTGTGCACCGACGGACTGTGGAACTACGCGGAGGCGGCCGAGGAGATGGCCGAGGTCGTGCCGCTGGACGCCGCCGAAAGGCCCCTGCACAGCGCCCAGGTCCTGGTGGGTCACGCCCTGGACGGCGGGGGCCACGACAACGTAACAGTGGCCGTCGTGCCGTTCCCGGCCCCGCCGCAGGGGGCAGGATCGGCCTGAGGCCGCGAAAAGGCGCAATCCGTGCCCACGGGGACGGCCTCGGACCGGAGGGGACCGGTCCGCATACAGTCATCGCCTCCGCCAACCGACGGAGGTCTTGAGGGGGACGAAGAAGGCATGGCCAATTTCTCGAAGTCGAACGTGCCGCAGTTCTCGGTCGACGTGTACCAGAACGAGTACCTGCCCGAGGGCGGCCGCGAGGTCAACGCGATCGTCACGGTGAGCGCCACCGGCGGCGGCACCGTCGGGAGCGCGGTCGGCGCGCCCCACCTGTACGCGGCGGGCCGGGGCCCGGACGCCGCCGTGGCGATCATGGTCGACTGTTCCGGCTCGATGGACTACCCGCCGACCAAGATGCGCAACGCCCGCGAGGCCACGGCCGCCGCGATCGACACCCTGCGCGACGGCGTGCACTTCGCGGTGATCGGCGGCACGCACATCGCCAAGGAGGTCTACCCCGGCAATGGGCGCCTCGCGGTGGCCGACGCGGCGACCCGCGGCCAGGCCAAGGAGGCGCTGCGCAGGCTGAGCGCGGGCGGCGGTACGGCGATCGGCACCTGGCTGCGCCTCGCCGACCGGCTGCTGTCCTCGGCCGACGTGTCGATTCGGCACGGCATCCTGCTCACCGACGGCCGCAACGAACACGAGTCGCCGCAGGACCTCAAGGCCGCCCTCGACTCCTGTGCCGGACGTTTCACCTGTGACGCGCGTGGAGTGGGTACGGACTGGGAGGTCAAGGAGGTCACCGGGATCGCCTCGGCCCTGCTCGGCACCGCCGACATCGTCGCGGACCCGGCCGCCCTGTCCGCCGACTTCACACAGATGATGGAGACGGCGATGGGCAAGGAGGTCGCGGACGTCGCGCTGCGCCTGTGGACGCCGGTCGGCACCGAGATCAAGTTCGTCAAGCAAGTGGCCCCCACGGTCGAGGAGCTGACCGGCCGTCGCACCGAGGCGGGCCCGCGCGCCGGCGACTACCCCACCGGGTCCTGGGGCGACGAGTCCCGCGACTACCACGTGTGTGTCGAGGTCCCCTCGGCCGGAGTGGGCCAGGAGATGCTGGCGGCCCGGGTCTCGCTCGTCGTCCCGCAGGGCGACGGCGGCGTGCACAACCTCGGCGCCCAGGGGCTCGTCAAGGCGGTGTGGACCGACGACATGGTGGCCTCGACGAGAATCAACGCCCAGGTCGCGCACTACACAGGTCAGGCGGAACTGGCGCAAGTCATCCAACAGGGTCTGGATCTGCGCAAATCGGGAGATGTCGACGGAGCAACGGCCAAGCTGGGCCGGGCCGTTCAGCTCGCGAGTGCGTCGGGCAACGCCGATACTGCGAAACTGCTTGCGAAGGTGGTGGACGTGGTCGACGCCGCGGCAGGTACTGTGCGATTGAAGGCAAGGGTCGAAGAGGCTGACGAAATGACCCTTGAGACACGGTCCACAAAGACTGTTCGTGTAAAGAAGTAGCGAGCCCGGTTCCCGCTGGGAACTGGAGAAACCCGGTCATAACGGCCGGAAAAGGAGAGGGGGAAGCGCCGACATGCCGACCTGCCCGAACGGACACCAGTCGGGTTCCGACGACTGGTGCGAGGTCTGCGGTCACCGCATGGCCGGTGCCGTGCCTCCGCCCCCTCCACCGCCGCCGCCCGCCGCCGGTTACGGCTATCCGCCGCCCGGCTCGCCCCCGCCGTCCGGTCCCGGGGGCCCGGGTGGACCCGGCGCCCCCGGTGGGCGCCCGCACCTGTCCGCCGTGCCCAATCAGGAGCCGGAGCTCTGCCCGCAGTGCCGTACGCCCCGTGAGGGCGGTGCGCCGTTCTGCGAGGAGTGCCGGTGGAACTTCCTGACGAACACGGCGACCTCGTACACCCCGGCGGCGCCGCGTCCGCAGTCGCCCGCGCCCGGGATGCCCAATCCGGCGCTGCGCTTCCAGCAGCCTCCGCAGGGGCAGGGGCAGCCGGGTGGTCCCGGCCCCGCGACCGGTCCCGGTCACGACCCGTTCGACTACCAGAGCTCGCGGCCCTCGCAGATGAACCGCCCCGCGGAACCGATTCCGCCCTACGGGCAGGATCCGTCGGGCTTCCGCGGCGACCCGTCCCGGCAGGGTGGTCCTTCCGGCCCGGGCGGTCCCGGTGGTCCCGGTGGTCCCGGTGGCTTCGGCGGTCCTGGTCCTGGTCCCGGCGGCTTCGGTGCGGACCCGTCCCGTCCGGTTCCGCCGCCGCCCGGGCCCATGCCCGGCGGTCCCGGTGGCCCCGGCGCCCCGCAGGCCTTCACCCAGCAGCCGGCCGCTCCCACGTTCCCGCAGCAGGGCCCGCCCGGGCCCGGCGGTCCGCAGTCCGGGGGCCCGTCCTTCGGCGGCGGTGACGACGACTGGGTGATCTCCCCGCCGTCGGGCAATTCGCCCGGCGGACCGGGTGGTCCCGGCGGACGCCCCGGTGGTCCCGGCGGTCCCGGTGGTCCCGGTATGGGGCAGGGCGGCGGCTACGGCTATCCGCAGCCCGGCGCGACGCAGGCCCCGCCCGGCCCCGGTCCCGACTACCAGCAGCAGCGCCAGCCGCTGTCCTGGAGCGCGACGATCGGTCCCGACCGCGAGTACTTCATGGCGATGATGCAGCGCTCCGGCCCCGAGGCCGCGGGCCTGAACCTGCCCGCGTACTCGCCGGAGCAGCAGCGCCCGCTCACCGGCAACCAGATGACGATCGGCCGCCGTCGGCACTCCACCGGCGACACCCCCGACATCGACCTCTCGGTGCCCCCGGAGGACCCGGGCGTCTCGCACCAGCACGCGGTCCTGGTCCAGCAGCCGGACGGCAGCTGGGCGGTCGTCGACCAGAACTCGACCAACGGCACCACGGTCAACGGCGGCGAGGAGCCCATCCAGCCCTTCGTGCCGGTCCCGCTCCAGGACGGCGACCGGGTGCACGTCGGCGCCTGGACGACGATCACCATCAGGCGAGGCTGACGGCCAAGGCCGCGACAGGAGTCCCGGCGGGAATCACGGCGGGAAGCACCGCAGAAGCCACAGCAGGAGTCACGGCAGCGGCCAGGCGTACGGCCCCTCGGGGTCGTCCAGCCACGCCCAGGCGTCCGCGCCGTCGACCGTGACCCCGTACCGCTCGCGCACGGGCCGGTTCTCGCGCTCCCACAGCTCGTACGCCTCGTACGGGTCGAGGCCGCTCCCTGCCAGGGTCAGCAGGAACCGGAACAGCTCGTCGCCGCGGGCCCGACGCGGCAGCTCGCGCAGGTCCTGCGGCTCCGCCTCCTCGGGTCGGCTCGCGCCGCGCAGGGGCACGAAGTAGGCCGGCGTGTGCAGGAAGCGCCCCTCGGCGTGTTCGGCGTCCCGGACGCGCAGCGCGATCAGGCCGGTGGCCAGCGGCGCCAGGATGCGGGCGCCGGGACGGCACTGGGCGAGCCACGGCCGCGGGATCGAGGTCAGCGTGCAGGTCGCGATGATCCGGTCGAAGGGGGCGCGCTCGGGGACCCCGCGGGCGCCGTCCCCGGTGACGACGGTCGGGTGGTACCCGGCGGTGGCCAGATGCCGGCGCGCGGACTCGGTGATCTCCGGGTCGAGGTCGACCGTGGTCACCAGGCGGTCGCCGAGCCGGTGGGCGAGCAGCGCCGCGTTGTAGCCGGTGCCGGCGCCGATCTCGAGGACGGCGTCCCCCTCCCGTACCTCCAGCGCGGTCAGCATCATCGCCATCAGCGACGGCTGGCTGCTGGAGGAGACCAACTCGCCGTCGCGCACCCGGGTGGCCAGCGGAGCGTCCGCGTAGGCGCCGCGCACCCAGTGCTCCCGGCTGCGCGGGTCGGGGTCCTCGCCCCACACCCGCTCGAAGCCGCCCACGGCACCGACGTAGTAGTACGGCACGAAGAGGTGGCGCGGGACCTCCTCGAACGCCGCCCGCCACACCGGGTCGGCGGCCCAGGCCCCACTCCGGTCGATCTCGCGCACCAGGGCGGCCCGCGCCAGGGCGGCGAGGTGGTCGAGGTCCTGATCGTGGTCGTGGTCGTGATCGAGAGCGTGCGCGCTCATACCTCCACTGTGCTGCGGGACGGGCCGCGAGGCGAGTGCCGCACCCGCCGGGCCGCTGGGGGCGCTGGGCCGCTGGTCCTAAGCCTTGCGTCCTCGGTCACCCGGTCTGAGACGATGGTGAGGTGAAAGAGATTCGGCGCGGCACGCTTCAGGAGCAGACCTTCTACGAGCAGGTCGGCGGCGAGGAGACCTTCCGGCGCCTCGTGCATCGTTTCTACGAGGGAGTGGCCGAAGACCCGCTGCTGCGAGCCATGTACCCCGAGGAGGACCTGGGCCCGGCCGAGGAACGCTTCACCCTGTTCCTGATCCAGTACTGGGGCGGCCCGACGACGTACAGCGACAACCGCGGTCACCCCCGGCTGCGGATGCGGCACGCCCCGTTCGCCGTCGACCAGGCGGCACACGATGCCTGGCTGGCGCACATGCGGGTGGCCGTCGACGAACTCGGCCTCTCCGAGGAGCACGAGCACACGCTGTGGAACTACCTGACGTACGCGGCGGCGTCGATGATCAACACGGCCGGCTGAGAGCGGTCGGGGGCCGGGGGGATCGGACCGATCGCGGCCCGGGGAATCGGGCCGATCGGAGCCGGGGGGATCGAGCCGATCGGGGCCGGGGAATCCCTCGCTCGAAGACGGGGATCAGCGGACGCTGACGTCCAGTGCCCCGAGTCCCGCCCTGCGGACGGCGATCGATCCGTAGGGCGTACGCAGCCGCAGCCACGCCCCGGACGAGTACAGCCCCAATGGACTCTCGCCCGGGTCGGCCTGACGCACCGGCAGCAGGAACCCGAGCGACTGCGCCGCGTGCACGGCCCGTACCTGAAGGCCGGTGTCACCGATCGGCCGGGACCAGATCTCCCGTCCTATGCGGTCGAGTTCGGCGCGGGTACGGGCCTCGGGCGCCAACTCCCCTGTTCGGGAACGGAATTCGGCGACCGC
This sequence comes from Streptomyces sp. RLB3-17, assembly GCF_007113425.2. Classification (NCBI taxonomy): domain Bacteria; kingdom Bacillati; phylum Actinomycetota; class Actinomycetes; order Kitasatosporales; family Streptomycetaceae; genus Streptomyces; species Streptomyces sp. RLB3-17. The sequence goes on from NZ_CP041610.2 coordinate 4,351,247, forward strand.
GGTGGCGACCATCGCGCGTACGGCGTCCGGCCCGGGCAGTCCCGGCTCCGGCTGCCAGCCTCCGCGGGGCGGGAGGACCCCGGCCCACGGCGGCCCGGTGACGGCCCCGGGAACGCTGACGGTGGCCGCCGACTCGTCGATGGACTCCAGGAGTTCACCGGCGGAGACGGTCACGTCGAGGGTGACGTCGAGACCGTTCTCGTACGGCTTGACGAGCCGCGCCGTACGGATCGCGAGGACCTCGAACGACGGCGGCCGGCCGAAGACCGCGAGCGCGGTGCCGGACACCTGGAGGCGTACGGCGGCTGCGCGGTCGTAGTGGATCAGCCGGGCGAGGAAGGCGGCGAGGTCCGCCGCCTCCCCGTCGTCGGTGAGGTGCAGCGCGGTCACGGTCATGCCGCGACGGCCTCCTCGGCCTGGTCGTCCCGGTACTCCGCCAGGAACTCGCGCTCCTCGGCGGTGAGGCGGCGCGGGCGCTGGGCCTCGAAGTCGAACGGCACGACCACGGTCGCGGCCCGGACGTAGAGCTGCTCCGCGTCCTTGACCTCGTACGTGATCGTGAACGACGCGGCCCTTATCTGGGTGATCCACAGCTCGATGTCCACCGGCTCGCGCCGGTGGACGAGCTGCCGCTTGTAGTCGATCTCGTGGCGCGCCACCACGGACCCCTGCTTGAACTGCTTGTCCGGGCGGGTCAGGAAGTCGATACGTGCTTCCTCCAGGTAGCGGAGGAAGACCGCGTTGTTGACGTGGCCGTACGCGTCCATGTCCGCCCAGCGCAGCGGGCAGCGGTAGATGTGCCGCAAGATCGATCAGCCCCGGGTCAGCTTCTTGTAGGTGGCACGGTGCGGGCGCGCGGCGTCCGCGCCGAGGCGCTCGATCTTGTTCTTCTCGTACGACTCGAAGTTGCCCTCGAACCAGAACCACTTCGAGTCACCCTCGTAGGCGAGGATGTGCGTCGCGACCCGGTCCAGGAACCAGCGGTCGTGGGAGACGACCACGGCCGCACCCGGGAACTCCAGCAGCGCGTTCTCGAGCGAGGACAGCGTCTCGACGTCGAGGTCGTTGGTCGGCTCGTCGAGGAGCAGCAGGTTGCCGCCCTGCTTGAGGGTGAGGGCGAGGTTGAGCCGGTTGCGCTCACCACCGGAGAGGACACCGGCCGGCTTCTGCTGGTCGGGACCCTTGAAGCCGAAGGCGGAGACGTACGCGCGCGACGGCATCTCGACCTGGCCCACGTTGATGTAGTCCAGCTCGTCCGAGACGACGGCCCACAGCGACTTCTTCGGGTCGATGTTCTCGCGGCTCTGGTCGACGTACGAGATCTTGACGGTCTCGCCGACCTTGATCGTGCCCGAGTCCGGCGTCTCGAGTCCCTGGATCATCTTGAAGAGCGTGGTCTTGCCGGCACCGTTGGGACCGATGACGCCGACGATCCCGTTGCGCGGCAGCGTGAAGCTGAGATCGTCGATGAGGACCTTCTCGCCGAAGGCCTTGGAGAGGTTGTTGACCTCGACGACGATCGAGCCCAGACGCGGGCCCGGCGGGATCTGGATCTCCTCGAAGTCCAGCTTCCGCATCTTGTCGGCCTCGGCCGCCATCTCCTCGTAGCGGGACAGACGCGCCTTGGACTTGGCCTGCCGCCCCTTGGCGTTGGACCGCACCCACTCCAGCTCTTCCTTCAGACGCTTCGCACGCTTGGCGTCCTTCTGGCCCTCGACCTTGAGGCGGGAGGCCTTCTTGTCGAGGTACGTGGAGTAGTTGCCCTCGTAGGGGTGCGCGCGGCCGCGGTCGAGCTCGAGGATCCACTCGGCGACGTTGTCGAGGAAGTACCGGTCGTGGGTGACGGCGACGACGGTGCCCGCGTACTTCGCGAGGTGCTGCTCCAGCCACTGCACGGACTCGGCGTCCAGGTGGTTGGTGGGCTCGTCGAGGAGCAGCAGGTCGGGCGCCTCGATCAGCAGCTTGCACAGCGCGACGCGGCGCTTCTCACCACCGGAGAGGTTGGTGACCGGCCAGTCGCCGGGCGGGCAGCCCAGGGCGTCCATGGCCTGCTCCAGCTGGGCGTCCAGGTCCCACGCGTTGGCGTGGTCCAGGTCGTCCTGGAGCTTGCCCATCTCCTCCATGAGCGCGTCCGAGTAGTCGGTCGCCATCAGCTCGGCGACCTCGTTGAAGCGCTTGAGCTTGCCCATGATCTCGGCGGCGCCGTCCTGGACGTTCTCCAGGACGGTCTTGGACTCGTCGAGCGGGGGCTCCTGCAGCAGCATCCCGACGCTGTAGCCGGGCGACAGGAACGCGTCACCGTTGGAGGGCTGCTCGAGCCCCGCCATGATCTTGAGAACGGTGGACTTACCAGCACCGTTCGGACCGACCACACCGATCTTCGCACCCGGCAGGAAACTCAAGGTGACGTCGTCGAGAATCACCTTGTCGCCGTGCGCCTTGCGCGTCTTGCGCATGGTGTAAATGAACTCAGCCAAGAGAAACCGTCCGGACGCTTGAAATCGGCAGTGGGCAGATACACCCCATCTTGCCTGACGGCTACCCCTGGGGGGAAACCCGTTCGGTCAGGGCCCCGTGACCTGGCCGTTCGCCAACCGCGCTGGTAGCCGACCCGTCACTGGCCGTCGCCGCCGGTCACCGCCGAGCGACCTCGCATGGCCCAGGGACGGCCAGGAACGGCCCAGGGACGACCCGGAGATGATCACTCGTTGGTCGTCGTCCGGACAGAAACGGCGTCACCTGTCGGCACTCCGGGGCCCGTGGGCAACGTGTGGGGGCGGCATCGAATGTGCCTCCCCCGTCGATGGCGGCGACCGGCGTCGGGACTGTACTTGGTGGTGATCGCGGTCATGACCGCGTCAGCCGCCCCCCAAACTCCGCCGTACGAGTGGATCAAGCCTCCACGCAATGGAGTCCGTGCGCTTGTTGATCATGCTCCCTCTAGCGTGACGTTGCGCATCGGCCCCTGCCGTGCCGCCCCAACTCCCCAGGTCACCAAGCGAGGTCGCACCCATGAGAATTCGTAGCGTCATCAGCCCCTTGATTGCCGGAGCGGCGGTGGCAGTGCTGGCATCCCCGACGCCGGCTTCGGCGGCGGACACGCCGGTGACCGTCCAGGTCTCGTCAGGGACGCTCGACATCAGTGTCCCGGCGGGGCCCGTAAACCTCGGCACCGTCGGCGTCAGCGGCAGTCCGCAATCGGTCTCCAGCCAGCTGGGCAACGTCACGGTGACCGACGGTCGAGGCGGCACCGCGGGCTGGACCGCCACGGCAAGCGCGGTCGACTTCACGGGCCCCCAGAACATCTCCGTATCCGCTGCCGGCTCCAGCAGTTACATCACACCGGCGGCCTCGGTCAGCGGCACCGCCACTGTCACCTCGAGCGACTTGACCCCGCTCTATCCCCCGGGCCCCGTCCAGGTGGCCACCGGCGTGAGCGGCATCAACTCGGCCACCTGGAACCCGACGATCCATCTCACCATCCCCGCGAACGCGCTGGCGGGAACGTACAGCTCGACGATCACCCACTCCGTCTCCTGAGACCTCGTACGTCCTTACCGCAAAAAAGGAAACCGTAAAGCCCTGTGCCCAGGTTCTTCTCCCTTGCGGTGCTCTTGGCCACGGCGCTTGCCGTGGCCACCAGCACCGCTTCGGCCACATCCCTCGTGTCGGATCCGGTACAGCGGCCGAACCCCCCGGACGCCGTGGGAATTCGGCTCGTCGATGTCCCCGCCGACCTCATCAAAGACCCACGGGCAAGGCAGTACATCGTCGACAGCCTGAAACCCGGTGTCACCGTGAAGCGGCGCATCGAGGTGTCGAACAAGTCGGCCGACGCCTTGCATGTCGCGGTCTACCCCGGCGCCGCCGATATCCGCCGGGGTTCCTTCGTCGGTGCTGCCGGAAACACCGGTAACGAACTCACCACCTGGATCAAGCCCGGTCAGCTGATCCTGGACGTCCCCGCTCACTCCAGAGCCCGTGACACCGTGACCATCGCCATTCCGAAGGACGCCGCCCCCGGCGAGCGATACGGCGTCGTGTGGGCGCAGGTCAGCGGTCGCGACCTGGGCAGCGGCATCACCTTGGTCAGCCGCACCGGAATCCGGCTCTACCTCTCAGTGGGCGGCAACAATCCCCCGCGTGCCCGGTTCACGATGGACGACATGACGGCTGGGCGTGATGCCAGGGGGCGCGCCGTCGTACACGCCAAGGTCCACAACACCGGTGGCCGCGCTCTGGACCTGACCGGCGCCCTGAAGATGTCCCAGGTGTCCGGAAGCATCAGCGCCGGGCCCTACCCGATCGACTCCGGAAAGAGCTTGGCGCCCGGCCAGTCCGCGTCGGTGAACGTCATCGTGACCGATCAGGTCACGGACGGCCCGTGGGACGTCTCCCTCACGTTGAAAAGCGGGTTGTTGGAGGTGACGCATGAAGCGCGAATCACCTTCCCGAAGGGGCCGGGCATGGCCGCGGCGGTCCTTTCGCGTCCTGATCGGCAAAGCCCGCTGAACTGGAGAATCATCTCGGCATCGATGGCTCTGGTCCTCATGCTTATCGCGACGCTCGCGATCATTCGTCCTTACCGGCGCAGCGCCAGGGGCGATGATTCCTGAGCCTCGCGGAGCACGACCGCGCCGACAGCCGGCCTGTCACTGGTTCAACGGGCTTGGTACAGGCGGTTCGTAGTCGTTCGGTCACTCCTTGTCGCCACCGGGCGTCATCCCGTGCGGAGTCGGGGGAAGAAGCACACTCTGGTAGTAGGGGCCGAGGCCCGTATCAGGGGCCGGGGCCCGCCTCGGAGGTGATCGCAATGACACAGATGACGCAGTCGCAACCGGCCGCCGCGCAGGCACGGACCGCGGTCGGCTGGCACGTCGAGATCGAGTTCGAGGAGGACGACCACCGCACCCGCGCCGCCGCTCTCCTCCGGCTCCCCGACGGGAACGAGGTGCGCGCTCACGGGTACGCCAGCCGCCACCCCTCCGACTCCAACCAGCCGAGAGTCGGCGAGGAGGTCGCGGGCGCGCGGGCGCTCAACGAACTGGCGATGAAGCTGTTGACCAAGGCGCACGACGAGATCGACGAGGCGTCGGGAAGGACCTCGCATCCGCTGAGGTGAGCCACCTCTCGTAACGGCTGAGGTGAGCCTTCGCGACAGGGGCGGGGTGGGGCCGACAGGAGTGGCGTGTGGCCGACCGGGGCAGGGTGGGCCTGGCGCATGCTGTTCTCAGTGATCCGGTCCGCATCCCCGTCCCACCCCGAAGGACGCCCATGCCCAAGAAGATCGTCATCGACTGCGACCCCGGGCTCGACGACGCCATCGCCATCCTGCTCGCAGCCGGGAACCCCGACGTCGAGATCGTCGCCATCACGACCGTCGCGGGCAACCAGACCATCGAGAAGGTCACCCTGAACGCCCGGCAGGTCTGCACCCTGGCGGGGCTGCGCGGCGTACCGGTCGCGGCCGGCGCCGCCGGTCCCCTCGTCCGGGACCAGACCCTCGCCGCCGAGATCCACGGGGACACCGGGATGGACGGCCCCGCCTTCATCCCTCCGGCCATGGAGACCGACCCCCGGCACGCCGTCGATCTGATCATCGAGACGGTCCTCGCCCACCCCGGTGAGATCACCCTCGTCCCCACCGCACCCCTGACCAACATCGCGCTGGCGCTGCGCCGGGAGCCCCGTATCGCCGAACTGGTCAAGGAGGTCGTCCTGATGGGCGGGTCGTACACCCGCGGCAACATCACACCGGCGGCCGAGTTCAACATCCACGCCGACCCCGAGGCGGCCGCGGTCGTCTTCTCGGCGGGCTGGCCCCTGACCATGGTCGGCCTCGATCTGACGGCTCAGGCCGCCGCCACGCCTGAACTGCTGTCCCGTATCGGGGCGTTGGGCACACCCGTGTCCCGGTTCGTCGTCGATCTCCTCGACCACTACAACGCCAACGTCGGCAAGGTGCACGGCGCGATGGCCACCATCCACGACGCGTGCGCGGTCGGCCGGGCCATCGACCCGAGCCTGATGGAGGTCACGCCGGCCCATGTCGAGGTCGAGCTGCGGGGTACGGCGACCTACGGCATGACGGTCACCGACTTCCGCGGCCGCTCCGGCCCGGCGAACACCTCCGTGGCGACGAAGCTGCACACCGAGCGCCTGTGGGACCTGCTCATCGGCTCGCTGGAAACCATCGCCGCGACCACCGCGCGGACCTCCGCGTAGCGGCACGTCGCGGACCTCTGCGTAGCGGTACGGGAAGGCACTGGGCGTCACTCCCGGGCACCCGCCAGTTCCACCGCCCGGCGCCGCAGGGCGAGTGCGGGAGGACTCGCGCGTACCCGCTGGAACGGCTCACCCCGCGTGAGCGTGAGCGGCCGTGGGCCGGCACATCGGCAGCATCCTCGCCAATCAGAGGCTCGCTCCGCCGCCCAGCAACCGGGCGAGTGTGCTCACCGTCCCGTCGATCTCGCGGGCGCACTCGTACAGCACGGAGGGGGGCCTCCCCCACGGGTCCGAGATGTCGTCCTCGGCCGGCGGGACCGGGGCGACGGCACCCCGACGGCGGGCGGCGGCCGCGACCACGCCGTCGAAACCGTCCACGACCGGCGGGACTTGCCCATCCGGTACGTCGCCCTGCGTGGTCGCCGTACCTTCCCCGCCCCGCACCGTGTCGACTCCCCCCGCAGCGAGACGTACGAACTCCTTCAGGGTGAAGCAGCGCCGCAGCGCCGTCGGCACGAGCCGTACGGCGGCCTCCCGGTGTTCGTGCGCGAGCCCGAGGACCAGCGCTGCTTCCGCGACGAGCTGTGCGGTGAGCGGGCGGGCCCCGAAGCCGGAGCCGTCACCGCCCCGTTCCTCCAGCACCGCCCTGGTGGAGGCCTCCATGCCGGACCAGGGCCGGGCCTGTGTTCCGGCGCTCTTCGGCCGGACGGCCGAACCGGGCGGAAGCCTCGCGGCCAGCAACCGTTCGGCGAGCACCGAGCGGTGCACGTTGCCCGTGCAGACGAACAGGACCTGGGTCATTTCCCGCCCGCGGGACGTGTCGCCGCGGCGGCCTCCTTCCGGGGGTCCGACACACGAGGAGCGGGCAGCTCGCCGTACGACCCGTAGGTGCCGTAGCCACTGCCCCGGGGCGCCGGAGCCATGTTGAAGACGGTGCCGAGGATGCGGACACTCACGCGGTCCAGCGATTCCGCGGCGGTGCGGACCTGTTCCCGGCTGGTCTTGGCGGCGCGCACGACGAGCAGTGCGCCCTGGGCGAAGGAGGCGAGTCCGAGCGTGTCGGCGACCGGCAGCAGCGGCGCGGTGTCGACGATCACGACCTCGTAGGTGTCCGCCAGTTCGCGCAGTACCTCTTCCATGCGCGCCGAGGCGAGCAGCTCCGTGGGATTCGGCGGTACGGCACCGCTGGCGAGAACCGAGAGCCGGCCGCCGGCCTGCTGCATCACGTCCTCGATACGGGCCTGTCCGATGAGCACGGTGGTCAGACCGGCGTCCTGGACGAGACCGAAGGTCGAGGCCACGCACGGTCGGCGCAGGTCGCCGTCCACGAGGCAGGTGGAGAGACCTGCCTCGGCGAGCGAGAGGGCGAGGTTCACCGCGGTGTTGGTCTTGCCCTCACCAGGCACGGAACTTGTCACCGCGATGATCCGGGGCGGGTCGTCGACCTGCGAGAACTGCAGGTTGGTGCGCAGCTTGCGGAAGGCCTCGGCACGCGGGGAGTGCCCCTCGGCGCTGACGAGCGGTTGCTTGGGGACGTTCCTGTCGTACGGGATGGTGCCGAGACCCGGCAGCGTGGTGAACTCACCCAGCGCCTCGCTGGTCTTGAGCGTGGTGTCGAGGGTCTCGCGCAGGGCCACGAGTCCGGCACCGAGCAGCAGGCCGCCGAGCACTCCTGCGGCCAGGTTCAGCAACGGGCGGGGTGAGACCGGGCCGGTAGGGGCGACGGCTTCCTGGGTGACGCCCAGGGAGACGGGCGAGGTGCCGTCGCCCGTACGGGGGCTCTTTCCCGACCGCTCCGAGCCGGGCGCGCGCTTGGGCGCCTCCAGTCGCTCGACGACCGCGCTGAACCGCTGCGCCACGGCGTTGGCGATGCGCGCCGCACGCCTGGGCTCGGTGTCCCGGACGGTGATGTCGATGAGCACGGTGTTGAGCGGGGCGACGGCGGTGATCCGCGACGCCAACTCCTCCGGAGTGGTGCGCAGTCGCAGCTCCTTCACCACGTGCCGGGTCACCTGACGGGTGGTCACGATCGCGGCGTACGACTGAACGCGCGCCTGCGAGAAGCTCTGTCCCTGGTTCATCTGGGCGGTGTCGTCGCCGGTGCGGGTGGCGACGAAGAGCTGGGTCCTCGCCTCGTAGACGGGTGTGCTCAAGCTCGTCGCGGCGAGCGCCGCCCCGGTCGCGAGAAGGAGACAGACTACGACGGTCGGCCAGCGACTGACAAGAGCCTTCAAGAATCCGTGGAGATCCAAGCTGCACCCCTCATGGGACCGAGGGAACCGCCCGAAATGGAATGTCCTGTTCCCTATGTACGCATCCGACGATAGGGACTCGCGCGCGCCAACAGGGGGAGCCACCCCTGTGTCGGCCCGCCGAACATGGGCCAATCGGGAAGCGAGCGCTCCACCATCCGGTGGCTTATGCCCTGCATCACGCCAGTCGGCGGCTGTATATCCCATTTACCCCATGTATCTAGATGTTGGTACCCAGATCTTGCTCACGGCCGACGCTGCGGCTTGGCCCGGACCGAAGTCGAGGAGAGTGAAGAAGATGACGACATCGCCCAGATGGCGGGTTGCGCTGGCATCGGCAGGATCAGCTGCCGTGCTTGTCGCGGCACCGCTTTTGGGGGCGCAGACCGCCCATGCGCAGTACCCGCCACCGCCCCCGAGGCTCACCCTCAGCCGCACCACGCTGCCCGCCGGAGGTGCACTGACCTTCGTCGGCACCGGCTTCGGCGCCAGGCAGCTGGTCACCGCGTCGGTGCTCTCGAAGGAATTCGTCCTGGGCAGATACAGGGCGACCAGGACAGGAGTCGTCACGGGCAAGGTGACCATCCCCAGGCGCATCGCGCTGGGCGGCCACACGTTCAAACTGACCGCCCGCCACCCCAACTTGACGCTTTCCGTCAACATCAGCGTGCAGGGCAGGTTCGGTCGGCCCGGCGGCCAACCCGGCGGCTCGGGGAACCCCCATGACCGCCCGGACCTCGCGGAAACAGGCAGCGATAGGGCCCTGGCACTGGGCGGCACCGCGGCGGGGCTGATCGCGGCGGGCGGGGGCACGATGCTGGCCGTGCGCCGTCGCCGCAGTTCATGACGGAGCGGGACAGCGGCACGGCGGAACCAAGGCGTCCCGGCCCCGGCCGAGACGCCTTCCGCATGCGGAGGTCCGACCGCTCCCGCGAGGGGGCATCGGGCCGCCGTCGCGTACTCAGGAACACCCTGCTGGCCGCCGCGGCGCTCCCCCTGGCCGGCGCCGTCTGGATCGGTGTCACCGGGCTGCTCGCCCGTTCGGAGTTGATCGCGGCCGGGCGGGACCTCGACGCGCTGCGGCAGTCGGTGGCACCCGTGCCCGGCGCCCCCTCCGGTGCCGTGCCCACGTCCGCCCAGGAGCGGGAACGGGAGGTGCGTTCCGCCGCCGCCCACGCCGCTCGGGCGCATCGCCTCACCACCGGCCCGGCCTGGTACCCCGCAGCCGCGCTGCCCTTCCTCGGCGGCCCGGTCAGGACCGTGCGCGGGGCCGCGTACGCGGCCGACCGGCTGGCCGGCGATGTGCTGTCCCCGCTAGTGCGAGCCCTGCCACCGGCCAGGCCGGACGGCTTCGGTGACGGGATGTCCGAGGCCCTGATGACCCTGCAGAAGCACGCGCCGGAAGTCGTCCGGGCCGCCCGCGCCGCGGCCGAGGTGCAGGCCGAGGTGCACGGGCTGCCCCGGTCCACCTGGTTGCCGGCGGCCGACCGGGCCCGGGCCGGGCTCGCGCGGCAGATCGACCGCCTCGGCCCGGTGATGACCGACGCCTCCCTGGCGGCTCGCGTCCTGCCGCCCCTGCTCGGCACTCAAGGGGAACGGCGCTATTTCCTCGCGTTCCAGAACATCGCCGAGGCGCGCGGTACCGGGGGCGTTCCGGGGGCTTTCGCCGTGCTGTCGGCCGACCAAGGTCATCTGTCCTTCGAGCGCTTCGGCAACAACACCGAGATGGCCACGGCGAAGACGGACCTCGACCTCGGTGCCGACTTCATGGCCCGCTACCAGGGCAGCGAGCCCACCCGCGTGTGGGCCAACTCCAACATGAGCCCGCACTTCCCTTACGCGGCCCGCATCTGGGCCGCGGCGTGGCGCGAACACACCGGCGAACGCGTGGACGGCGTGTTCGCCGTCGACCCCGCCACGCTGAGCCGTCTGCTGCGCGTCACCGGCCCGGCCCGCATGGCGGACGGTACCGAGCTCACCGCCGACAACGTCGTGGACCTCACCGAACGGGCCAGCTACGCGATGTACGACGACGTCGCCCGGCGCAAGGCGTTCTTCGTCGAGGCGGCCCGCGCCGCCGCCGGGCCCCTGATCTCCGCGACCGGCGACATGCGCCGGCTGCCCGCTCTGCTCGTCGCCCTGAACGACGCCCAGCGGGACGGACGGCTGAAGGTGTGGAGCGCGCATGCGGCGGAGCAACGTCTCATCGAGCCGCGCTCCTACTCGGGCACGCTCCCGGAGACTCCCGGCCCCTTCGCGGGGCTGGTGGTGAACAACGCGGCCGGCTCCAAACTGGACTACTACCTCGACCGGCGCCTGCTCTGGGAGGCGAACGGCTGCTCCTACGGCGACCGCCCGGTCACCGCGACCGTGACCCTGACCAACCGGGCCCCCGTCTCCGGACTGCCCGGTTACGTCACCTTGCGGGAGGACTCCCCGCCCTACCGCACCCGGCCGGGCGACAATCGGCTCCTGGTGTCGTACTACGCGGGCGTCGGCGCCACCCTGACCGGCGCCACCCTGGACGGCCGCCCGGCACAGCTCGCGCCCGGCGTCGAACGCGGCCACCCCGTGTACACGCTGGACCTGGAGCTGCCCGCCCACTCCAGCCGCACGCTGGTGCTGCACCTGCTGGAGCCGCACGCGGACCGCGCCCCGAACCTTCTGCGGCAGTCACTGGTGACGCCCCTGCGAGCCACACTGAAACCGGGCGGCGCCTGCCGTGTCTGAGCGCCTGCGCCGCACCGAGGCGGTGCTCCTGGGGGTGCTGCTGCTCGCGTCGTGCGCGACGGGACAGTACGCCCCGGACGATCCGGCGGGCGGGGCCGCGGGTGGGCGGCGGGTCGCCGCGCACCGGGTCGAGCACCTGCGGGTCAAGGTGCTCAAGACCTTTCCGCACGACCCGCGAGCGTTCACCCAGGGACTCGAGATGGCCGGCGACACGCTCTACGAAGGCACCGGCATCTCCGGCCGGTCCTCGGTACAGGCGGGGCCTTTGGGCAAGCAGCCCGCGGTCCGTACGGCGCTCCCGGCACCCTTGTTCGGTGAGGGCATCACCCTGCTCGGCCGAACCCTGTGGCAGCTCACCTGGCGGAACCGGACCGCCATCGAGCGCGACGCCAGGACGCTCAAGGAACTGCGTCGCGTCCCGTACCCGGACGACGGCTGGGGCGTGTGCCTCGACCGGGCCCGACACCGGCTGGTGACCAGCGACGGCTCGTCACGGCTGACGTTCCGTGACCCCAGGTCGCTCGCGAAGACGGGCGAGGTCGCCGTGACCGAAGGGGGCCGGCCGGTGACGGAGCTGAACGAGTTGGAGTGCGTCGGTGCCGCCGTGTACGCGAACGTGCTGTTCACCGACCGGATCGTGCGCATCGATCCCGTCACCGGAGCGGTGACGGCGAGCATCGACGCCTCGGGCCTGCTGCGCGACGACGAACTCGTCCCGGGGGCCGCGCTGAACGGTATCGCGGCGGTCCCCGGCACCCATCAGTTCCTGATCACCGGGAAGTTCTGGCCCAGAATGTTCCGCGTCGCGCTGACCCCGGCCTGACGGACGGGCGACCCCGCACACCTTTTCGGTGCCCTCCCGTGGACCCCTCGTCTCCCGGCCCGAGTTGTCCGCATATGCGCGAGGCATGGAACTCTGCTCATCGGGTGAGAGTTGCTCGAAGCCCAGCGTCGCGCCCCACTGTTCACCGGACAGCCGTTCACACTCGAATAGTCCTTTTTTGATGCGCTTGGAGGGCGAATGTGGCTGTTCGGGGAGACGATGCCCCACGTACCAGCGGCAAGACCTGCGCGGGCACAGGTCATCCGGGAGCAGCCGCCGACCGGCCGCCGCACCGGCAAGCCCGTCTGGTACGCGCCGGTCGCCGTCATCGGCGACGTGACCTGCGCCGCCGTACCGGTGTATCTGGCCTTCGCGCTGGCCGGCGGCACGCATGCCGTGGCCTACGCGATGGTGGCGGCCGCGGCATGGCTGCTCGTGCGCGGCGCACGGGACCGCTACGGCGAGCGCCGTCTCGGTGAGCGCGACAACATCGGCCCCGCGGTGCAGGACTGGCTGGTGCTGATCGGACTGCTCGCGGTGGTACGGGCCGTGACAGGCGAGGAGTCGCCGTTCCTCCTTGCGCTGGCCGCCCTGGTGCCCTGCGCCCCGACGAGCGCCGCCGTACAGAATCTGATCCACCGTCACCTGGTCGCCCGACGCCGCGACGGCCGGGCCGTCCGCAGGGCCCTGGTGATCGGGGAGGCCAACGCTGTCGACGGTCTGGTGAGCCACCTCGCGAAGCGGACCGACCACGAGTTCGTGGTCGTCGGGGTGTGCCCGATCGGCGACGAGGACCCGCACACCCTGGCCCCGGTCGCCACCCGTATCGGCCGGCAGACACCGCCGCACCCGTCGGCCGACTCCGCCCCGGTACTGGATGCGGCCCGGCGGCTCTACGCGGACGTGGTCCTGGTCGTGCCGGGACCGTACCTGAGCGGAACGCGCCTGCGGAGGCTGTCGTGGGCCCTGCACGGCGAGGAGTGCCCGCTCGTGGTCGTACCGGGTCTGACCGAGGTCGCCGGGCGCCGGGTGGGCGTCCTCTCCGTGGCCGGGCTCACCATGCTGGCCGTGGCCCCGCCCCTGAGGCGGGGGGTCGCGACGCTGCTCAAGTCGGTGACGGACCGGCTGGGCGCGGCGCTGCTGATCGTGCTGCTCGCCCCGGTGTTCGTGGCGGTGGCCCTCGCCGTACGGATGGACTCCCCGGGCCCCGCCGTCCACCGGCAGACGCGCATCGGACGCGACGGAAAACCGTTCACCATGGCCAAGTTCCGCACCATGGTCGTCGACGCGGAGCGGCTGAGGCATCAGCTGACCGGGACCAACGAGCAGGACGGCCGCATGTTCAAGATCCGCCGTGATCCGCGGATCACCCGCGTCGGCCGGGTGCTGCGCCGCTCCTCCCTGGACGAACTGCCCCAGCTGTTCAACGTGGTGCGGGGACACATGTCCCTGGTCGGTCCACGACCGCCGCTGCCCGACGAGGCCGCCGGTTACGACGAGGTGGAGCGGCGCCGACTGGCCGTCAAGCCGGGACTCACCGGCCTGTGGCAGGTCAGCGGCCGTTCGGACCTCTCCTGGGACGAGACGGTCGCCCTGGACCTCAGGTACGTGGACAACTGGTCCCCGTCGGGGGACCTCGAGGTGCTGTGCCGGACCGTGGGCGCTGTCGTGGCGGGCAGGGGCGCCTACTGAGCAACCGCCCGACCCGCCACCACGCCCGACAGCTCCGACGACATCCACTGATGTCCCGCGCATCCACCAGCACCGGCGATCCCCCTGGAGGGCTCATGCCGCCCGGAACCCCCACCGACCGCTCGCCCCGGGCCCGCTTCGGACCCGGCCACCACGCCCCGGGGGACCGCCTCGGCTCGCCGCTGGAGGCCGCGGACGTGCTCGCCCTGGCGGACCGGCTCTTCCGGTGGGCCGACGCCCGCGACTGGACGGGCCCGGACCCGTACGACGGACTGACCGGCCCGCTGGGACGGCTGGCCGTGCACCGTGTGCTTCGGCAGGTGCTCCTGCAGACCGTCAAACGCAGCCGGATCGACCTGCGTCCGGTCCTGGGCATTCACCCGCTGCGCACCGCGACCGCCGCCGGAACCGCGGCCGGCGCCTGCGCCAGGCTCTCGGCCTCCCCCGCGTGGCGCGAGCGCGCCCGCCGACTGGGCCGGTCGGCGGCCGCCGAGCAGCTGTCCGGGCGCTACGCCGGGCTGTGGCGCTACGAGTTCGACGTGCAGACCCGCTGGGCGTACTACCCCGCCTCCCTCCCGAACCTCGTGGCCACCACCTTCTGCGCGGACGGCTGTCTGGACACCGGGACGCTCGGCGACGAGTCGGTACGGACCCTCGCTCACGGGCTCCTGGAACACCTCCACAACGGCGAGTTCTTCACCTACACACCCGCCAGTGACGTCCTCGTCCACAACGCCAACCTCATGGGTGCCGCGCTCGCCGGCCGCCTGGCACGCATCGGGACGCTGCCCGGCGAACTGGCGGACCGCCTGGTCGATGCCGCCCGCGGTGCCGTCGAGGTGAGCCTGAACGGTCAGCGCCCCGACGGCTCGTGGCCCTATGGGAGGGGCCCGGGGCTGGGCTGGGTGGACGGCTTCCACACGGGGTACGTGCTGCTGCGCCTCGAACAGGCGGGCACGCTGCTCGACGTCGACGTCCGGCGCCCTCTCGAACGGGGAGTGGACCACTACCTGCGGCACCTGTTCGACGGCCCCCTGCCCCGCTACTTCGCGGACGGCCGGAGCAGACGGGACCCGAACAACGACGCGACAGCGGTACGGACGGCGGCGTGGGCGGCCCATCACGGTTTTGTCCGGACCGACTTCCCCCGGGCCGTGCTGGCCGCTGTCGTGGACCGCTACCCCGGTCTCGGCGCGGACACACGAGCCGCCGGCGACCCGCGGAACAGGTCCCTGTGGGAGTCGCCCCGGTGGAGCGCCGCTCCCCTACTGGACGCCCTGACCGCCCTCCACGCCGTCCTGCCGGGCGGCCGGCACCCCGCCACCCCGGCCGCTCAGCCGACGACGGCCGCCTCGTAGCCCGACAGGACGTCCGCGGTCCGGCCCGCGCCTCCCACCGCGTTCAACTCCCACCACACGGCCGCGCAGAACAGCCCGAACACGGCGAGCCCCCGGTCGCGCCGGCCCCGGACGTGTTCGGCGACGAGGCGGTCGGCGGTCCGCCGGTCGAAGACGTCGTCGAACAGCGGGGAGCGCCGTACCTCGGCCCACAGACGGTCACCGTGCTCGCGCAGCAGCGACCGCACCGGCGCCCCGAACCCCGTCTTGGGGCGCCTGGCGACGAACTCCGGCACACCGGACGCCACCGCCGCCGCGCGGAAGCGCGCCTTGCCCTCGCCGAGCCGCAGTTGCTCCTCCGTGACGGCGCCGAGGGCGGTGGCCACCACCGGCTCCCCCAGGAACGGCACCCGCAGCTCCACGCTCGCCCGCATCGACGCGCGGTCGCCGTACAGCAGGTTCAGCCCCGGCAGGAAGAGTCGCCGGTCGCACTCCGCCAGCGCCGAGAGGGGCGTCCCGCCCGCGTCCAACACGCCGCCCGCCACCTCGCGATGCCGCTCGGTGACCGCCTCCAGCCCGACGTACGGCGACAGCGCCGCCCACTCCCGCCCCGAGTAGTACGCCTGAGTCGCCCACGACCAGTCGCGGGGGCCGAGCTGGAGCAGCCGCCCGAACTTGTCGGCACGGCCCCGGTAGCGCCGGGGTCCGGGAACCACGGTGGTGGCGCCGAGGGCGGGGCGTGCCCACGCGGGAAGCCGTTGCAGCAGCAGCACGGCCTGGTAGCGCTCGTAGCCGAGGAAGAGTTCCTCGACGCCGAGCCCCGACAGCAGCACGGTCGCCTCACCGCAGGCGGCGCGGGAGAGCTGCATGAGGGTGACGGCGGCCGGGTCCCCGAAAGGGAGCTCCATGGCGGTGACCAGCTCCGGGATCCGGCGCAGTACGTCGACGTCCAGGTCGACCCACGTCAGCGGCAGGCCCAGCCGTCGGGCGACCCGGGCGGCGTAGGGGGCGTCGTCCTCGAACGGCTCCGCGGTGGGCGCCGTGGTGCGCGCTCTGGCGGCGAAGGCGGGTCCGGCGAAGCCCTCCCTGCTCATCTCCACGCCCAGCCAGGTGCTGTCGAGCCCTCCGCTCAGCAACAGCCCCACCGTCACGTCCGCGCGCACCTGCCGGGCGACCGACGCGCGGACCGCGGCACCGATGTCCTCGGCGGGCGTCGCGGCACCGGCCCGCCACCAGGGTGACGCCGCGTCATAGCCGGGTGCGCGCCGGGACAGCACCGTCCCGGCCGGTACGGCACGAACGCGCTGCCAGCCGGTCCGCGGCGGCGGCGTCCACAGGAACATGGCGCCCTGCGCCACCGCGACGGGGTCGACGTCGCCGGTCAGCCCGGCTGCCCGCAGCGGTTCGATCTCACTGGCGAGCGCGACCGTGCGGCCCGCCGCGTCCACCGCCGCGTACAGCGGTTTCACGCCCAGTCGGTCACGCCCGTAGCGAAGCTCGCCGTCGGGCAGCAGGAGGGCGAAGGCGAACATGCCGTCCACCTGGTCGAGCAGCCGCGGGGCGTCCGGCTGCAGCAGCAGTTCGTAGAGAACCTCGGTGTCGCCCTCGGTCGTGAACGTCACCTGCCGCTTCCGCAGCACCTCGCGCAGGTACGAAGCGTTGTAGATCTCGCCGTTGTAGACCATCACGCCCCGCTGCGGGGAGCCGAAGGGCTGGTCGCTCCTCGGATCGAGGTCCACGACGGCGAGGCGGCGGAAGTGCAGCGCCGCATGCCAATTGCCACCGCCGAGGTCCAGGTGTCCGCTCGCGTCGGGGCCGCGGTGCGCGAGCGCCGCGCACGGGTCCCCGTGCGAGGGCGGCGGACGGCGCGCGGTGTGGTTCAGCAGGACGACGAAACCGCACATCAGCGCGCCACCGTGGTCGAGGAAGAACCACCGGCCGGGTACGCGGCCTGCCCACCCGGTTTCGGCACGGCGCCCGCGGCGCCGGGACCGGGGGCCGCACACCCCAGGGCCCTGGCCAGAGCCGGTGTGCGGGGGGCGGTCCCCACGACGCCGTCCTCCGTGAGCGAGCGGGCCGCACGGCAGGCGACGAGGGAACTCCACAGCGCCGAGGCGAAGTCGGCGGCGGCAGCGGTCTCCTCGCCGAGGGGCTCGCCCCGGACGAGGCGGACGAGGGAGTGCATCTCGGCCGCGTGCCCCTTCGGGCCGCCCCGGTACTTCGTCGTGACCTCCCTGCCCCCCTTCCACACGGTGAGCGAGCGGAAGTCGTCGATTCTGGCCGCCACCCGGTCGGTGGCCACTTCCAGGAGTTCCTTGGGCGCGCCGGGCGGCGTCAGCCCCCCGTACACGATGGAGGCGGCCGACCCGTCGTCGTAGGTGATCTGCAGGGTGAGGCTCTGCGCGGCGGCGGGGTCCCGCGCATCCACGCCGACCGCCCGCACACCGACCGGCCTGCCGGGGACCAGGAAGCCCGCGGTGTCGATGAAGTGGCACACCTCGCCGAGCAGCCGGCCACCCTGCCCGGGGTCGAAGTACCAGTGGTCGGCCGGGAGCCGGCCCGCGAACACCCGGTGGACGACCTGGAGGGGCGCGCCCGCGGGCAGCACGGCGCGAAGGTCCCGCACCGAGGGGGCGAACCGCCGGTTGAACCCCGCCATCGCCGGGGCGCCGGAGATCAGCCAGGCGTCCGCGATGTCCTCCAACTCCGTCTCCGTCAGGCCCAGCGGCTTCTCGCAGTACAGGGCGGCACCCCCGCGCAGCACCCGCGCCGCATACCGGCCGTGGCTGTCATGACGGCTGAGCACCATCACGCAGTCCGCGTCGCCCGAGGCGAGGCCGGTGTCGACGCTCTCGGCCACGGTACGAAATCCCCACCGTCGGCCCTGGTGCGCGGCGGACAGCCCCCGTCCGCCGGCGACCCACGAGAACGCGACGCCGGGTTCCCGTTCCAGCTCGGGGAAGAGCGTCCGCGTGGCGAAGTTGCCTGCGCCGATCGCCGCGAGCCGCAAGGTGCCGCGGGGGGCGGTCCAGGTGCGGGAGCCCGCCTCCGGAGCCGGCCGGGACGGGAGCTGCGCGGTTGCGGAGTAGCGCAGCAGCAGGGCGACGCTGCGTCCGGCGGTCGACGGTTTCAGCGCCTCGTACGCGCCGGCCGCGTCCTCGACGGCGAAGACCCGCGGCTTGAGCCGGGCGAAGTCCACCGCGCCCGTCGCCAGGAGCCGCAGCACCTCGGCGAGGTTGCGCCGTTCCGTCCAGGGGACATAGCCCTCCGGATACGGATGGCCGTCCTCTTCGAAGCGGGCGTCGTACCGGCCGGGGCCGTAGGACCGCGCATAACGGATCGTCAATTCCTTGTGGTAGTAGGACGACCGCGGCGGAGCGACGTCGACGTCACCGACGACCACCACGGTGGCGCGGTCACGGGCGAGGAGGCCGGCGAACTCGACGGGGTCGGAGCTGGACGTGGCGGCGGTGATGAGCACCGCGTCCGCGTCGGCGCCTGCCCACTGCCGGGAGACGGCGCCGGGCAGGCCGTCCGCCCCCCGTGGGAAGGCCACAAGACCCGCCGACTCGGCGAGCGCGACCATGGCGGAGTCGGGATCGATGCCCACCCCGTCGTATCCGTAGGCACGCAGCAGTTGGAGCGTGATCTGGCCGACCAGGCCGAGGCCGATGACGGCGATCCGTGAGCCCGGCACCACCTCGGCCTGGTGGATGCCCTGAAGCGCGATCGCGCCGACCGTGGCGAAGGCGGCCCATTGGGTGTCCACGCCGTCCGGCACGGGGACGACGAGGTTGCGGGGCACGGCGACGATCTCCGCGTGCGACGCGTAGCGGGCTCCGGCGGCGGCCACCCGCATCCCGGGGCGGATGTCGTCGACCCCCTCGCCCGTCCGCAGGACCGTGCCCGCACAGGAGTACCCGAGCTGCACCGGACGGTCCAGGCGGTCCTGGACCGTCCGGTAGGTCTCCACGAGGCCCGTTCGCCTCACGCTCTCGAGCACCTGCGCCACCTGGTCGGGCCGGTGCCGCGCCTTGCCGAGCAGGCTCTGCGCGCCGGTCGAGACGGTGGCCCGTTCCGTACCCGCGCTGATGAGCGACCAGTCGTTGCGGATCACCACCAAACCGGCGGCTGCTTCGGGGGCGGGAATTTCTCCCACCGTGATGGCGCCGGTGCGCGGGGACAGGAGGACTGTTTTCATTTCCTGCCTTTACGGGAGGGATCGCGGCCCAGCGCACTGTAGGGAGGGCAAATCACCGGCACATGCGCTTCTCCCCCGGAACGGACCAGACGGACGAACATCTCCATACGGCTGGGTGAAAATGCCACCGGCATGATGGGCGTTGTCGCGGAATGCCGATTCCCTGGTCCCCGGGCGAGCGCTTCTTTCGCTCCGGGGAACCACGGCCACCGGTGGGTGCCACCCGGGCAGCGGTCCGGTGCCCGCCCGGAAGGAGAATTCGGGTGAAGCGACTGATGGTCGTCTACGGAACGAGACCGGAGGCCATCAAAATGGCCCCCGTCATCGAGGCACTCGACCGGTCCCCGATATTCCGGCCGACGGTGACGGTGACCGCCCAGCACCGCGGACTGCTCGACCAGGTCCACTCGTTGTTCGGCATCCACGCCGACCACGATCTGGACATCCTCAGCGAGCGCCAGTCCCTCGCCGACATCACCGTGCGTGTCCTCGACGGGCTGTGTCCGCTGCTGCGGCACGAGCGCCCGGAGGCGGTACTGGTCCAGGGCGACACCACGACCGCGTTCGCCGGGGCCCTCGCCGCCTTCTACAGCCAGGTCCCCGTGGTCCACCTGGAGGCGGGACTGCGTACCGGCGACCGGTACTCGCCCTTCCCCGAGGAGATCAACCGCCGGCTCGCGACCCAGCTGGCATCCCTGCATCTGGCGCCCACCCCGCACGCGCGGGACAACCTGCTGCGGGACGGCGTCCCCCCGTCGTCCGTCGTGGTCACCGGGAACACGGTCATCGACGCCCTGCTCTGGGCGGTCGGGCGCCAGAGCCACTACGGGGACCCGGCCCTGGCCGACCTCGACGACACCGCCCGCCGGGTCCTGCTGGTGACGGCCCACCGCCGGGAGTCGTGGGGAGGCGCAATGGAGTCCATCGGCGGTGCCCTCGCCGATCTGGCGCGCGCCGAGCCCGACCTCCTCATCGTGCTCCCGCTGCACCCCAATCCGGTCGTACGGGCGGCGATCCTGCCCCAGGTCGCCCACATCGGCAGCGTCCGCCTGACGGAACCGCTGGCCTACGGGGCGTTCGCCCGGCTGATGAACCGTGCGCACATCATCCTGACCGACAGCGGAGGCATCCAGGAGGAGGGGCCGGGCCTCGGCAAGCCCGTGCTGGTCATACGGGACACCACGGAGCGCCCGGAGGCCCTCCGGGCCGGGACGAGCCGCCTGGTGGGAACCGACCGCGAGCACATCGTGAAGCAGGTACGCCTGCTGCTGCACGACCGCGGGGCGTACGCGGCCATGGCGAAGGCGGTGAACCCGTACGGCGACGGACGCGCCGCGGACCGTACCGTACGGGCGATCGGGCACTGGATGGGCCTGTGCGGGCGCCCCGCGGAGTTCGGCGCGCCGGACTCCGCGGGCGACCTGGCGTCAGCTCCAGATGCCGCGGGTGTCGAAGACGGCCTTGCCGCGCAGCGCGGTCCGTTTGACGCCGCGGAAGGCGTCGTGGTCCACGAGCAGTACGACGACATCGGCGTCCCGCACCGCGGTGGTGACGTCGACGAGTTCGGCCACGCCCGTCTGCGCCAGTGAGTCCGGCAGTTCCCTGATGTGCGGTTCCGCGACCAGCAGCCGGCCGAGTTGACGCTCGGCCAGTTGGGTGACGATGTGCAGGGCGGGGCTCTCCCGGAGGTCGTCGATGTTCGCCTTGAAGGCCAGACCGAGGCAGGCGATCACCGGGTCCTTGAAACGGCCGGCCGTACGGACGACCTCGCCGAGCACATAGTCGGGCCGCTCGTCGTTGACCTCGCGGGCGAGCCGGATGAGACGCGACTGCCGGGGCGCGGTGCCGACGATGAACCAGGGATCAATGGCGATGCAGTGCCCGCCGACACCCGGCCCCGGGCGCAGGATGTCGACCCGCGGGTGGCGGTTGGCCAGGGCGATGACGTCGCCCGCGTCGATGCCGACGTGGTCGCAGACCATGGACAGTTCATTGGCGAAAGCGATGTTGACGTCCCGGAAGGCGTTCTCGCTGAGCTTGGCCATCTCCGCCGTCGTGGCGTCGGTGAGCAGGCACTCCCCCTTGGCGAACACCTCGTAGAGCGTGCGCGCGTGCTCGGCGCAGCCCTCGCCCACGCCTCCGACGACCCGGTCGTTGGTCACGATCTCGATCATCGTCCGGCCCGGCAGAACACGTTCCGGGCAGTGGGCGACCCGTACGTCGGGCGCGTCGCCCGCTTCGTGGGGGAAGGTCAGGTCGGGGCGGTGCTTGCCCAGCCACCGGGACAGCTCCACGGTGGTGCCGGGCGGCGAGGTCGACTCGAGGATGACGAGGTCACCCGCCTTGAGCACCGTCGCCACCGACGCCACCGCGTCGCGCACGTACGACAGGTCCGCCGTACGGTCCTCCTGGAGCGGCGTGGGGACGGCGATGATGAAGGCGTCGGCCGGCTCGGGCACGCCGGTCGCCCGCAGTCGGCCCATGGCCACAGCCCCGCTGACGGCCACCGCCAGATCCGGTTCGACGAAAGGGGCACGGCCGGCGTTGATGAGTTCGACGGTGGCGGGGTTGACGTCGACACCGACGACATCGATGCCGTGGGTGGCGAGAGCGGCAGCGGTGGGGAGGCCGATGTAGCCGAGGCCGACGACGCAGACAGTGGAGAACACCAGAGAGTTCCTTCCTCGATGTGCCGTGTGCGAACCGGCGGATGATGGCTGGTCATGAACGCGGAAGGCGCCTCGCATTGTGGAGCGGCCTCATGGCCCGGATGGCCCTGTCCGTCGACGGGGAGGGCGACAACACCGCCCGCCGCTACCGGCGGCCCGGCAAAGGGTCGTGTGGACGGCGTTCCATGGCACCCGCAGAGCGGCTCGGAAATGCCTCATGCCGTGGTCAGCGTACGGCTGGCGACCTTCGACGCCGCCAAGACGACGACGTCGCTCGCCGGCCGCCAGAGTGGCCTTGTCCTGCGCAGCCAGTCAGGCATCCGACGGCTGAGCGCGAGTTCGGCCTCACGCCGGGACTCCGACCGTCTACGGACCGTCAGCGAGCCGGGATGACAGCGGGCCTCACCGAGGACCGAGGCGACGTACTGCAGCCGCCCATGGTCGGCGAGTCTTCGATGCAGATCGACATCGAAGGCAAGACGAAAGCTGTTGTCCAGCCCACCGACGGCCTCCACGGCGGAACGCCGGTAAAGACAGCCGGGCTGGAGAACCATGTTGTGCCCCAAGTGCAACAACCAGGAGCCCACCCGCCCCGGACGAACAGCTTTGAAGGCTCTACCCCCGGCGTCGATGTAGCGCACCTGGCCGTATGCCATGGCGGCGTCGGGACGACGCTCGAGGGCTCGTAGCGCTGCGGCAACGGAACCGGGCGGCAGGCGGTCGTCGTCACCCAGCCAGCTCAGAAAGTCCACTCCGTCGCCCAAATACTTCCAGCCGGTCACGACGGCGTCGACGATTCCGGCTCCGTTCTGCGGTAGCACGGTCAGTTCGGGAGACGTGGTTCTCCGGACCTCCTCCACCGCACCGGGAGTGGACACAACGACAAGGCGGAGTCCGGCACACCTCTGTTCCCTCAATGACGACAGACATTCCTTCAGCATCTCGGGCCGATCTCCGAGCGTGGGCACGACCATACCAACCTGCATGAATGACTCCTTGTGATTCATCGAGTCCTGGGGCCTGTACGGCGGATCAGGCCGCAGAAGCGGGGCCGGACCGCGACCAGGACCCCAGATACAGCACTGCCGCCGCGGCAGCGGTGCCGAGATAAAGACCTTCCAGTCTTGGCCAGGGAGAGAACAAGAGGTCCCAGGCGAGTTGCGAGCACAAGAACGCGAAGAGCAGTGCATACGGCCTGGATCCCTCTCTGACCGCCGCAACCAGAGCCAGCAGCACGAACAGAACGGGCAGGAGAATTCCGGGAATTACCGCCATGCCGGTCTCTGTCCAGAGCTGAAACAGAACCGAGTGCAGGTAGAGCCCCCTGCCGAAGTAGTAGTTTTCTCGGCGCTCGTTGAAATCTACGTCCCCGGCCTGCAGTTTCCCCAGAAACTCGCTGCGGGTCCGGTAGCTCACCTCGGGCGTAAACCCCCGGCCGACGATCGGAGACTCTTTGACGATCACATACGACGCTGCGATTTCTGGACGGGCGCCCACCAGTACGCCGCCATCCACCCGGCTCTGCCGCTCCCATCGGTACTGCTGCTCAATCCCCAGCCTTCCGCTGGACGCGAGATATCCGTAGGCATTCGGCACTACCACGGCGAGTGAGATCAGACCGACTACCACTGGCACGACCCTCTTCCAGTCGGACCGTGGTCCGCGACGCCCCGCGAGGAGCGTCACCGCACCCGCCACGCAGACGATCAGGAATTCCGAGCGAAACCCCTGAAAAAGGTTGACAAGCGCCATCGAGATCACCAGGAGAACGGCGGCGGAGCGCTTCTGCCGCCCCAGCAGGACGAAGGCAAGAAGAACGACGGCCAGACTGACCACCGGACCGTATCCGTATTTCCAGGAATCCACACTCGGGTTACTTCTCAGGAAGATGTAGACATTCAAAATGAGTCCGGCGACGAAGGTCACCCCATACACACGGACGACGGAGCGCGTGCGTTGAAGAGCCCACATCGCTCCGCAGAAGCTCACAAGAACGGAGAATGGTCTGGACAGGGCGAGGATCGCATCATGGACAGAGTCATCCGCCATGATTTCGGTGAAAGCAGAGGCGAGCAGCCAGAAACACACGAGAATCACGTTCCAGCGCGCCATTCTCCAGCGCCACGCCACTGTGAGGCAAACGGGTGCGATCGCCAGGACGATGACGTGTCCGACCGTCACACCGGTCTGCTCATAGGGTCCCCAGGCGTTGCACAGCCCCATCGCCGCCGCCACGAGCGAGGGGGCGACGCCCGATTGCGGCGGCACCGGTACGGGCCCCTTGCCGAACGAGGGCATCCCGCGGCGAACTGCCCTGACAGTCGTTCTGCCGGGACTCGGGCATACCGGCTTCACATGCACCACATCATGCATGAGACATGACCCTCCGGACGTTGGGGAGAAAAAGGCAGGTCGTGACCGCGATGACCGACCCGATGACAGGTCCGCTCGGACCGAGATGCCGTGCCAGCACGATGGAAAGCACGAGATTCAGCACCGCCATCACGCAGGCTCTCTTGGCTTGGAACTTCAACCCGGCGGCGTCGGTCAACAGCATGCTGATCGGATAGGCGGCGGACTGGACCAGCAGCAGGGCCGCGAAGGCAGCCATGAGGCCGGTGCCGACAGCGACTTGCCCGTGCAACATCCACGAGGCGACAGCGGGGCCGAAGAGGATCAGCCCCCCGCCGATGACCGCCCCTCCGATCGCGAAGTACACCGTCAGGCGGGCGACATCTCGTGCGTGCGGCCCGCCTGAGGTGTCACGTTGCCGGGCGAACACGGTCCACAGGGGCAGACCGGTGGCGCTTGCCAGGGCGAGAGCGGGAGTGAACAGACGTGAACCAGCCGAGTAGGCGGCCATGGCCGCAGGATCGGCGACGTGAATGAGCACCAGTCGGTCGGTGGAGAAGGCCACGGCCAAGGCGGCGTTGATGGCCGCCATGGGTCCGGCGAGATGCCAGATGCGCGTGACGGCACGTCTTGGCCCGAGGCAGCCCAGAACCAGGCCGATAAGCGGCAGGCCAAGAATTCGTCCGGCCCACAGCAGGCACGCCGCCCCGGCCAGGCACTGCGAAACGAATCCCGATGCGATGAATACCATCGACGGCGCGTTAACGGCTCCCGAAAGGAAGATGAACCCCAACGTGAGCAGACTGCCCACCGTCTGGACGAGTAGGGAAATATGATTTCGATTCAGTGCGATCAGCACCGAATTTCCCAGGTTCAATGGCAGGCTGCACCCGAAGAGCACGAAAGCGACGGCGACCGAAATCTCAACGGAACGCTGTGTCTCGGAATTGAGAAGGGTGCCCCAGACGCCCATGAGCGCGGGAACGATTCCCACCAGGACACCCACGCATCCCATGCAGGTCAGCACGCGCGCGCTGGCGGTGATCGTGCGACGCAGATCTTGGTTCCCGACGTCACTCTCCTGTGATGCCGCACCGACAATGGCGGCCCCGGTGCCTAGATCGTTGAGGGGTAAAAGAGTCGGCAGTGTCGTGACAAGTGCAAAAAATGCGAAGCCGGACGGGCCGAGATTATCCACCACGATCCGTGTCCCCAAGAGCGCGGAGACGGCGGTGATGGGAAGGCTCACGGCTTTGACCCCGAGTGAGCGTCCTGCGGCCCGCAGATGGGGAGTGAGGGTTGCGCGGGACGTGCGTCGGGACCCGGTCAGTCCATGAACTGACACGACGCGGCCAACCATACTGAATTGTGGGCGTGGAGAACCATGCGTGGAGGTCCCTTCGTGGTGAAACTTCGTCAGCATGCTACGTCGGCGTCACCGGAAATCGATGTATATTCGCTCCCGGGCAGCCAATAAACGAATTCGGACGCCTGACCGTTCTGAGGAGTGTGCAGAGTGGCAACCACTGCTGTCGACTCTCGCAACCGTTCCACGACTGAAATACTGCGTGTGGCTCTCCCCCTTTCGGGGGATCACCCCGCGCACTACGCGGTGAGGGATCTCATCGCAGAATGCGTCAGGCAAGGAGCAGTCGACGAGCCGGTCACCACCCCGCCGTGGATCGGTCGGGTTCTCGCCAAATCTCACCTCGCGCTCCCTCATGGCGGGCGTCGCCGCCGGGGGCCGGTCATCGTTCCTCTGATGGGAGCCCGGTTCGGTCAGCTCTATGCGGCCGGCCTCATGGGAGACGTCGTGCCCTACTGCTGGGACGTCTGGGAGCCGGACTGGGAGTTGTGGGCGCGGAGACTGC
Source organism: Streptomyces sp. RLB3-17 (assembly GCF_007113425.2). Taxonomy (NCBI): domain Bacteria; kingdom Bacillati; phylum Actinomycetota; class Actinomycetes; order Kitasatosporales; family Streptomycetaceae; genus Streptomyces; species Streptomyces sp. RLB3-17. The sequence goes on from NZ_CP041610.2 coordinate 4,377,399, forward strand.
GGCCCCTGCGGCCCCCGGTCGTCTTCGTCACGGCTCTGGAGTCGGCACGCTTTCTGGCCCGGGCCCTGCCTCGGTCCGAGGTGGTCCATCTTCCCGAGGCAACCCGGCTGGATCGGCACGACTGCGGCACATGCCTGGCCGACAGGAACGTCGGTGTCCTGGAGCTCGGGCGTCGGTACCCGGCCTGGCACGAGGCGGTCACCGAGGCCGTACGGCTGCGTTCGCCCCTTTCCCACCAGTACGAGGCCGAACCAGGCCGACTCGTGTACCCCGATGAGCGCGCCCTGCGGCAGGGTCTGTCGCAGACGGTGATCTCTGTCTGCTTCCCGTCCTCGCTTACCCATCCGCAGCGCTCCGGCAGCGTCGAAACGATGACTCAGCGCTACCTGGAAAGCATGGCGTCAGGGTGTCTCGTCCTTGGACATGCCCCCTCGGAGTTGGTGGACCTCATGGGATTCAATCCAGTTGTAGAGGTCGACTGGCACGACCCGGCCCAGCAGGTGCTGGACATCCTGGCCTCACCGAGCAGATGGCAGCCGGTTGTGAACCGAGCACTGAACCGAATGCAGGACGTGGGCGACTGGAGCGTACGAGTTCGCACCGCGCTGGAGACGATCCGGACGATCGGTCTTCTGTGACACGGAGCCCGCGGTCGCTATCCGGAGATTCGGCGACCCTGCCTTCACGACGGAACAGTTCACCATCAGCGACTGGAAGACGTCCCCCATGCCCAAGATGCTGAAGACCATCCTCATCACGGTGCCGACGACGGGTGCCCGGCCCTTGCGTCCCCTGCTCGACGACCTCGCTCAGCAAGCTCACGGCGTCGAGAACAGCAGTGCGCGTACGGTCTCGGTCATGCTGCTGGACAACTCGCCGGCCGACTCGCAGACGGCCCGAGTCGCCGCGGCCGCTTGCAGGGTGGAGTACCGGCGAGTGGAACAGCCGGGTTTCTCCCAAGTCCGCAACGCGGCAATGGACGCGGCACAGCAGCACGACGCCCTGGTGTTCATCGACGACGACGAGCGGCCGGTTCCCGGGTGGCTCCGTGCACTGATCACCAGTGCTGAGGCGAACGACGCCGATGTCGTCGTGGGGCCTGTCGCGGTCCGTCTGCCTCCGCATGCACCTCGGTGGCTGGGCGGAGGTCGACTGATCCGCCAGGTGCGGACGCAGGGGGACGGGCCGCTGGAAGGGTTCGCGCAATCCGGAAATACGCTGGTCTGCATGTCCACGGTCCGTCGCACGGGTCTGCGCTTCCGCTCTGCCTTCGACAGGACCGGTGGCGAGGACACCGTGTTCTTCCATGAGATGGCCCAGCGCGGAGCACGTATCTTCTTCACCCGCGCCGCACTTGTCTTCGAGACACCCGACCGGGACAGGCTGACTCTGTCGGGCGTGGTGCGCAGGGCCTTCCGCGGGGGACGTACCGCAGCAGCCGTCGAGGCCGAGCTCAAGGACCTTCCGATGCCACGTCGTCTGATCCGGAGGACGGGAAAGCTGGCGCGAGCGCTCTGCCGGATCCTTTCGGGCACGGTGTGCGGCCGTCCCGCCGACTGTGTGCGAGGTGTGCAGGACGTCGCCTTTGTATGCGGCTGGGGAATGGCTCTCCTTGCCGGGGTGCCTGTCGCGGTCAGCCGCGGGAAGTAACGACGGGACGCCTCTCCAGCAACTCGGCCACACCTGCCGCGAAGCGTGCGCTCATTTCCTCCACCGTGTAGTTTCCCGAGTTCGAGACGCAACCTCGCTGGAGCCGGGCCATGAGCTCGGGGCTGGACAGAGTCCTCACCACGGCTTCCGCATACTGCTCCGGCCCACCGGAGGCCACCATCGCGTTCCGGCCGTGCTCCAGGTACTCGAATTCCGGACTGTGGCCGGGCCAGTCGGTCGTCACCAGCGGGGTGCGGAGTGCAAAGGAATCGACAGCGCACAGTCCCACCAGCCCGGGCATGAGCATGAGCCGTGACGCAGCCCCCAGCAAGGCACGGCGGTCGTCGTGAACAGGGCCCACGTACACCACGCCGTCTCCGCGTGCGGCAGACGACTCGACCGAGGACCGGCACGCGCCGTCACCCGCGACCAGAAGTCTGAAATCGGGCATGCGCTTCACAATGTGTGCCACCGCTTCCAGCAGAAACGGAATGCGCTTGGACGCATGAAAGCCGCCCAGGTAGAGGCCGGTGCGGTCGGGTACCAACCCGTGCTGGGAGGCGAACTCCGCAACCTGCGCGTCGGTGACGGCGTTCCGGGCTGCCACCAGGGCCGTGGTGTCAGTGGAGTTGCGCACCACGGTGATGCGATCGCGCGGAAACCCTCCCGCAGCCACGTGGTCCGCGCCCCCCGCTGTGTAGGCGAAAAACCATGACGCCTGCCGGGTGAGAACCCGCTTGGCCACCCGGAGCAGAGGGCCGCCCTCCTTGTGGTAAGTCCGACCATGGCCCCACATGGCCAGGGCAGGCCCACATCCGGCCCGCGCCCGCCGCGACAATCCTCTGGCGAGCAGGGGGTAGGTCTCCAGGTTCTGGAGAGCCTGTCCCACGATGAGAACGTCCGACCGGTGGGGGAGATCCCCGAGCCGCCTCACCCGAACGGGGAGCCCACCGATCTGCCAGGAGCGCTCGGAGAGGACCACGGCGCCTTCCAGTGCGAGGGTGCCATCATCGCGGTCGCAGCCCGTGGCCGGAGGCGGCGAGCCGTGTGCGACGGTCAGTTCCGCTCCCAGTTGGCCGTGGAGATCGGCCGCCAGTCTGCGGAAGAACGGTACCCGGTAGGGTGGAATGTACGGCTGCACGATCGTGATTCTTCGCCGGTGCACAGTGTCTCTCTTCTCCTGTCGCTGGGCTGTTCAGGTCGCGAAGACCTGTCGGTCGTCAACGGGCGGCCACCGCAACGAAGGGTTCAGGATCTGCTGTCGATCCGGCGTACTGGTCCAGATACCAGTCGTATGTGCGCCTGAGTCCTTCTCCAAGCCCGATGCGGTGGCGCCAGCCGGTTTCGTGCAGTCTGGTGACATCCAGCAGCTTTCGCGGCATGCCCTCCGGCTTCGTGGAGTCGAACCGCAAATTCCCCTCATAGCCGACTACTTCGCACATACGCTCAGCCAACTCCCGGATCCCGATGTCCTCTCCTGTGCCGATGTTCAAGAACTGCTGGTGCGTGTAGGTGTCGAGCAGCCAGACGACCGCATCGGCGAGGTCGTCCACGTACAGGAACTCGCGTCGGCTCGATCCCGTACCCCAGATCACGACCTCGGAATGGCCTGCGGCCTTTGCCTGGTGGATCCTGCGGAGAAGAGACGGGATCACATGAGAGGTTTCGGGGTCGAAGTTGTCGTTCTCGCCGTAGATGTTCGATGGCATACAGGAGATGAAGTTCATCCCGAACTCGGCGTGGATGTACTCGCACAGTTTCATTCCGGCGATCTTTGCGTAGGCGTAGGCCTCGTTGGTGGGTTCCGGCTTACCCTCCATGAGGTACTCCTCCCTCATGGGCTGCGGACACGCCCGGGGGTAGATACAGGAGCTGCCGAGGAAAAGAAACGTCTCCACACCGGCGTCCTTGGCCGACCAGATCAGATTGTTCTGGATCTGGAGGTTCTCGTAGAGGAACTCCGCCGGATGACCCATGTTCGCCTGGATGCCGCCGACCCGCGCCGCACTGTCGACGACGTACCGGGGCCGTTCTGCGCTGACGAACTCCCGCACGGCACGCTGGTCGGTGAGGTCCAACTCGGCCCGCGTGGCCAGGAGCAGGTTCTCGTGCCCGTCGGCGCGCAGTCGGCGCACGATCGCCGAGCCCACCATCCCGGTGTGCCCGGCAACATAGATCTTTGCCCGCCGGTCCATCCCGACCGCCCTTCTCCTCGATCCGGTCCTCCTGCCTTGCTGATCAGCCGCCGAGCAGGTCACACAGAGTGGCCAGTTCTTCCTCGGTCATGTCGGGGTTGTTTCCGAAGTAGAAACCGTTGGCATGGACGCGTCGCGCGTTCGGCCGCTCGGTCGTGTCCTGGATGTACTTCCGATAGAACGGCTGCTGCGGTACGTCCCCGGCGATGACAGGGCGGATTTCCACGTCGGCCGCCTCGAACTCGGCGCGGTACTTCTCGGCCAGCTCGGGTGTGCGGCACACCACCGGCATGGCGAAGTTGGACACGGAGTCCATATGGGCCAGGTCGTACTGGTGAAAGTCTTCGTTGCCGGTCATGGCCGCACAGAAGCGGTTGAAGTTGGCCGCGCGCCTGTCCACGATCTCGTCCCAGTGGCGGATCTGCTGATTGCCGATGAATGCGTTGATCTCGGTGGGCCGGAAGTTGAAGGCGAGATCGTGGAAGGTGTACCTGGCATAGAAGTCGTCCACTTCGGCCTCGGTCCGCAGCCTCCTCTGCGCTGCCGTCGGCAGGTTGCGGTCCCAGCCGTGTGCGCGGGAGATGACCAGGTGCTCGTACAACTCCTTGTCATCGGTGCACACCATCCCGCCCTCGATGGTCGACAGATGGTGACCCACGAAGAAGGAGAACGTGGAGGCGACGCCGAAATTGCCCAGCAGGGTGCGGTTCACCCTCGAGCCGAGCGCCTCACAGTTGTCCTCGATCAGGAGGACACCGCGCTCCTCGCACATGCGCTTCAGTTCCGGAAGGTCGTCGCAGAAGCCCACGACGTTCGTCAGGAAGAGCGCCTCGCATCGGGAGATGTGCGCCTCGAAGGTCCTGGGGGAGACGTTCAGGGTGTCCAACTCGCAGTCGATCGCGACCGGTTCGAGCCCGAGTTGCATCAGCGGCATGACGTTGGTCGGCCAGGTGAGGGCGGAGAAACCGACGCGTGCCCCCCGCCGGATCCCCCCCTGGTTCAACAGGGCCTGGATCAGCAGCAGGTTGGCCACGCTTCCGTTCGTGACGAAGACCGCATACGCCCGCTCCTGCTTCTCGGCGAATGCCTTCTCGAACGTGCGGCACTGCTCGCTCATGCTGAACACGTCCTGGTTCAGGACGAAGTCCGCCAGGGCTCGCTTGGTCTCGGCTTCGCGGTAGAAGCTGGACTTGATCAGTTTGATCATGTTGACCACCTTTGCGGAAGGGGATGGCCTCTCCAGCCATCCGAGCAGGTCAGCGCCGAGCGAGCGAGGGAGCGGGAGGGGGGACCACGGGCACCGTGACGCCGCCCTTCTCCAGGAGTGTCTGGAGTTCCGCGTCGATCATCAGGCCGGCCAATTCGGGTGCGTGCACCCTCGCCTGCCAGCCGAGGACCCGTGCGGCCTTTGACGCGTCGCCCACCAGGTCGTCGACCTCGGTGGGGCGCAGGTACCTCTCGTCGAAGCGCACGTGATCACGCCAGTCAAGGCCCACATGGCTGAAGCAGTGCTCGACGAAGTCCCGCACGCTGTAGCTGCGGCCGGTGGCGATCACGTAGTCGTCCGGATCGTCCTGCTGCAGCATCAGCCACATGGCTTCGACGTACTCCGCGGCGTATCCCCAGTCACGGCGCGCCTCCAGGTTGCCGAGGTACAGGCTGTCCTGGAGTCCGGCCTTGATCCGGGCCGCCGCCATGGCCACCTTGCGGGTGACGAACGTGGGCCCCCGACGTGGCGACTCGTGGTTGAAGAGGATGCCGTTGACCGCGTAGAGCCCGTATGCCTCACGGTAGTTGCGGGTCATCCAGTACGCGTAGACCTTTGCCGCTCCGTACGGGGAGCGCGGGTGGAACGAGGTCCCCTCGTGCTGCGGCGGGGGCGACGCTCCGAACATCTCGGAACTGGACGCCTGGTAGAAGCGACAGGGCAGGCCGGTGGTCCGAATGGCTTCCAGCAGTCGCGTGGTTCCCAGCGCTGTCGTGTCCCCGGTGAACAGAGGCTCGTCGAAGGAGACGCGGACATGCGACTGGGCGGCCAGGTGGTACACCTCGTCGGGCTGTACGCGTTCGAGGAGACCGGCGACCCTGGTGCCGTCCGTGAGATCGCCGTAGTGCAGGAACAGCCGGGCTTCCGGATCGTGCGGATCCTGGTAGAGATGGTCGATGCGGCAGGTGGTGAACGTGGAAGCACGCCGAATGATCCCGTGGACGGTGTAACCCTTCCCCAGGAGCAACTCGGCAAGGTAGGAGCCGTCCTGGCCCGTGATTCCGGTGATGAGTGCCGTTCTGGCTGTCACACGTACTCCCTGCGGTAAGGCTGGCAAATGGACGACGCGCCCTGCTATCTGATCTTGCGCGGACGGCACGCGTCTTTCCCTCGAGCACCCTAGGAAAAATCCCCGGAATCATCCACGATCGCGGCCGTGCATCCCCCGGACGGCCGTAATCCGCAAGTCAACGGGCATGCAGTGTCAAACGCGCCCGCAAATTCCAGCCCAGGGCTTTACCGATGCCCAGTCCATGAAGAGGCAGCAGCGGGGCGTGCAGGAAGATTTTCCCGGAGCGCTGGAAATCTGAATGCGGAAGTCGCTCCGGATGCGCCAGTCCCACCGACTCACGGAGCACAGCCGCTCCAGGGTGTGGGCTACCAGATGAACGGGAGCTCCCAAATAGAATAATATATTCTCAATAACGGGGAATCGGAGAGATCCCCCCGGACCCCGCTCAGTGGATGGTCATCGATCACTGAATTTACCCGTGCCGCCATTGAATTTCGGGCAGCCTGCGACGTGTTGTCCTGGACGCCCGGCCTTGTGAATGGTGTCATGCATTCCATTCAGTTTCGTTCGTTCCACCGAAGGGATTCCAAGGACGGTGCGGTTTCTTCGTCGGCGTACGCCGAACTCGTGCCCTCGGGTCCTGGTCTTCCGACACGCTTCGGAGCTCGGTGGAATGGGCAGAGCCGCCGACTTCTTCACGCCGCTCCTCGAGCGCCAGTGCCGTGTAGTGGCCGTCGTCACCCTGAGTGCGGACCGTGCCGGGTCGGACAGGTTCGAGGCCTCGTGGACAGCCAAGGTCCGCGCCACGGCGGCGGTCTTGGGGAGATGCGCGTCTCTGCTCAGCGTGCGGTCACCGGACGCCATCTACCTGCCGATCTCGCAATGGGGCCTGCCCCTCGCCCGGGACGTCTTGGTGATCACGCTTGCCAGAGTCACGGGGTGTACACCGGTACTTCACCTGCACGGCGCGCAGTTGCCGGCCCGGCTGGCCGCAAGCGGTGTGCTGCGCACCGCACTGGCCGGAGCGCACTGGATAGTGCTGAGCGACACCGTTGCGACAGAACTTCGCACCAGCAGGTGCCGTGCACGATCGGTGACCGTGGTCCGCAACCCGGCGCCAGCCGCTGGCACGTTGGGGCGCGGGCCCGCACGCCCCCGTGCGCTGCGCATCGGCTGGCTCGGCACGAGGTGCCGGGCCAAGGGTTTCGACGTCCTCTGCCGTGCGGTCGGCCGACTCAAGGACCGTGGCGTCGATGTCCAGTTCTCAGCGGCGGGAATGCGCCTGGACGTACCCGATGCCCACATGTCATCCGTGGACGAGGACCTCGGCGTGCTCGCCCCCGGAAGGGCCTCGTCCTTCTGGTCCCGGACCGATGTCTTCGTCCTTCCGTCCCGTTGGGCCGAAGGACTTCCCTTCGTGATCATCGAAGCGCTGCAGGCCGGCTGCGCCGTGGCTGCCACGCCGTCGCCGGGAAGCGCCGAACTCTTCGGCCGCGGTTGCGTGGAGCGGATCGAGAGCACCACGGACTCCGTCACCGCGTTCCTCGAGAACTGCGTGGCCGACCTTCAGAGCATCCGGCGGCGTCAGCAACGGGCCTGGGAGGAGCTTCGCCCCATCTACGCACCGCAACGGGTCGAGGAGTCGTTCGTCGGCTTCTGGCGCGACACCAGTTTCTGACCGGCTTCCAGCAGATCGACGAGTTGGGGAGGCGCTGTATGCGTATGCAGCGGTGGGACGATGAGGAGGCTCCGGCCAAGCGGATCCGCCCGGGCCGGCCAGTCACGGTGTGCGGACTCCCCGTCCACCCGCTCACCCTGGAGGAGTCGGTGGCGGCCGCCGAGGCGCTGATCTCGGACGGCGGCCCCCACCAGCACGTCGTGCTGAACGCCGCCAAGGTCGTCCAGGCGCACGACGACCCGGAACTGGCGCGCATCATCCGCTCGTGCTCGCTCGTCAACCCGGACGGGCAGTCGGTCGTGTGGGCAGGCCGCCTCCTCGGAAGCCCGCTGCCCGAGCGCGTGGCGGGCATCGACTTCATGCTGGCGCTGTGGCGCAGCGCCGCGCGCAACGCGTACCGCGTGTACCTCCTGGGTGCTGAGGCGAAGGTGGTCGAGGAGACCGCGCGCATCGCCGCCGGGCAGGGCGTCGAGGTCGTCGGACACCGGGACGGCTACTGGGCCGAGAGCGAGGAGGCGCGGGTGGTGGCGGCCGTCCGTGAGACCCGCCCGGACATCCTGTTCCTCGCCGTGCCGAGTCCACGCAAGGAGTACTTCCTCGCCCGCCGGCAGAAGGACCTGGGCTGTGCCCTGGTGGTCGGTGTCGGCGGATCCTTCGACGTGGTGGCGGGACTCCGCAGCAGGGCACCACGATGGATGCGGCGCGCCGGCCTTGAATGGTTCCACCGGCTGGTCCAGGAGCCGCGCCGCATGTTCCTGCGCTACGCGGTGGGCAACACCCGATTCGTCGCCCTCACCGCCACGTACTGGGCGCGGCTGTCGACCAGCCGTGGGGGCGACGCGTAGAGCCGACGGCCCGCACCGGCATCGGTCGTCCGTGGCGTGCCATGCCATGCCGTGGCGTGGTCTGGCGTGCAAGCCAGTGGGGTCCGGAGCGCGTCTTCCTGTTGCGGCACGTGAAGATCCCCGAAGGACTGCGGAATATTTCTCGAAGGGTTGGTGCGGGATGCTTACGGCCGGATGCGTGAATCACGCCTCCCGACCTCCGTGGATCCGGCCGTGAAGACAGCCTCCGGAATAGTGTCCTCGCATGACGGAAACCTTGACCAGGCCCACAATTGGGCATCTTCAAGAACGCGCCCACGGCGATGGTCATGATTATGTGAAAGGTTCTCCGCATATCCGGCATCACCGCATCCGCGAGCGAGTGATCTCAGGCGTGCACGACCTGGTGGGTAAGGTCATCGAGCGAAATGGCGAGTGCCGGGTCCTCGAGGTCGGCGCCGGACATGGAACCTTCACCGATCATCTGGTGGCGGCCGGGGCGACGGTCGAGGTGACGGAGATGAGCGCCCCCAGCGCGGCGGTTCTCCGGCACCGTTTCCGGAACAATCCGCACGTCACCGTCATTCACGACTCCGAAGGAAAGGAAATCTTCCGCCCGGAGCCGCTCGACGCCGTGGTGTGCATCTCTGTACTTCACCACATCCCTGACTACCTGGGCGCCGTCGAACATCTCATTCAGCGCATCAAGCCCGGCGGTGTTTTCTTCAGCATTCAGGACCCCTTGTGGTACCCGCGCCGGTCGGGACTTTCCATGAATTTGGATCACGGCGCTTATCTTCTTTGGAGGCTCGGTCAGGGCGAACTGCGCCGCGGCCTGGCCACCAGGGTGCGCCGCCTGCGCGGCCGCTACGACGAGACGAACGAGGCTGACATGTCGGAGTATCACGTCGTCCGCCAGGGAGTGGACGAGGTGGCCCTACAGGGACTCCTGGCACCGGTGTTTCACGACGTGGAGCTGCAGCGTTACTGGTCGACGCAGTCAGGAGTGCTGCAGGCGCTGGGGGAACGATTCGCTCCTGCCACCACGTTCGGGCTCTTCGCACGGAACCGCTGCTGATCAGCGTCCCGTCCAGGACGGACCCGCACGGAACGGCTCCGAGGTCGTAGCTTGAGCCGAAGGTACTCCGGCCGAGCTGATCGGTCGCAGCGGGTGACCTGTTCGCGGTGCCCCCGCATCTGTGGATCGCTCAGCCCAGCTCCTGGCTCGCAGCGGCATCGCGAAGATCACCCGCCTCTACCTGGTGCGCTTCAGTGGCCGGTCGCCGCTGATCCGGAAGTCAATCCCGAGAGGCACCGAGAGCCGGGACGGCGAGGGCGGCACGGACGTGCCCCGGCGAGTCGAAGAAAGGGTCACGACGAGCGGCCCAGGAGGCTTGCGAGGCCTGCGCCGCCGCGAGCGCTTCCGGCCCGTTCCGACGCTGGTGGGCGAGCGTCGAGAGAGGTTGACCCGAGAGGTTGACCCGTACCCGCGTTTCGGTCGGGCCGTCCTGGGAGAGGCCGACGTACGTGGCGGATTCGTTCAGGTGCCGCTGCGTCTGGTCGAGGTTGCGGGCGTCGATGCAGGACCAGGCCGCGCTGGTGGAGTACTCGGCGGCCAGTGCGTACAGGGCCCGGCGGGGGCGTTCGCCGACGTTGCGCTGCTGCAATTCCAAAACGCTGTCGTGTCCCTTGATGGCTGCCTTCTCCAACTTCGCATGCCCGCCCTGACGGTCGTCGGTTTCGACTGGTGCGTTCATCCCGGTGGCGACGCGGGACATCGGACATATCCATATGTACGTCCAACCAATTCGTCCTGCGTGAGCCCGAGTTCCTGCATCCGGCTCTTGAGGACGGCGTTCGCTCCCGTGCCATCGCCTGCCCAGGATGCGCATGGAAGGACCCAGTACGACACGAGGACGATGCCAGGCCGGCGATGCTGCCGGACGCCGCGCTCACCGCGGTCGCGTACGCGATGGACTGGTACCGCACCCGTCAGCACCCGCGACAGGAGGCAGCAGCCGAACAGACCGATCTCCTGGACGCTGCGGCGCGCGGCGACGGCGCGGGCTCGGGCGGCGGCTATGCGGGAGCGAGTGGCGCGCTCGAAGACGACGGCGGCTCGGTCGAGTTGGCCCGCGCCGCGGCCGGGACGGTGAGCGGGAGCAGGCCGAGTGCTACGCCAGGTGCGGCCAACTGCCCTTTCACCAGGCCGTGCAGGATCTCGCGGGACGTGGAGTCCTGGCCCAGGCGCTTGTCTTTGAAGTGCTCCTTGCCGGTGGGACGCTTGGCTGCCGTGCCGTCGCCCGGCTTCAATTACCGGAGCCCGTAGTCGATTTCGATCTTGCGGGCTTCTCGTTGGACGGCTCGGATGTCGTGGTCGCGGCGGCCGATGTCGGCCCACTGGATATCGGTCAGGATCGGGCCTTCGGACGCGGTGCGGGCTGCGGCCGGGGCTGGGGTCGGGAGGTGAAGTCGTCCCAGGGCGCCATCGGTTGCGGATCGATGTGTTCGGAGGCGGTGCCCTTGCCGTAGAGGCAGCCAGTCAGGCGGCGCGTGGCACGAGGCCCTCGACCAGGGATGATCTCCGGTATCACCGGCTCACCGCCCCGCGGTTGCTTGGGCGACGGCGGCGTCCACTTCGGCGATCGATGCCGCGAACCGCCCCAGCAGCCGCTGCACGAGGTCCGGTTGTGGCCACGGCCCGGCAGTCCGCGACCGCCGATGTGGGACCGTCGGCGCGGGCGACGGCCGGGGACGACTCGGCGACGTAGCCACCGATCGGCATCCGGCTGACGTCGACGGCACGCTTCAGATCGGCGAACTCGCTGTCGCTGCAACGCTGATGGACACGACGCTCACGCGGACGCTGCCGGCGCAGAGTGCGACGGGGGGAACGATGGCCGCACAGTGCGTGACGACTTGGTATCGCCCCTGCCTCGGTCACCGCGCTCGTCGCCGTCCTCCGCGATCTGATCAAGCGGGACGGTCTTCAGCCCGGCGACCTCCTGTCTCCCGGCGAGAAGGGCGGCCTGCGGGCCGGGCCGGTCTTCCGGCGCGCTCGGAACAAGGCCCGCGAGGCGGTCCTGCCTGAGCACGCATACGAGCCACTTGTCGGCCGGCGCGTCTACGACCTGCGCCACACCTGCCTGACCACCGGGCTCAGCAACGACATCCCACCCGCCCGGGCCCCCGAATGGGCCGGCGACAGCGCCCCGAGGGACCGCTTCCCGGATTTCGGAAGGTTTTCGGGAAGGTCACCCGCCAGAGACCGGACAAAAGCGGCTCCAGCCGGACTGTCCCCGACTCCGCCAGGGGGTCCAGCTGCCCCCGCGCAACCACTCCGCCAGGCTCGATAAACCGCCCCGGACCAGCAAAAAAGCCCTCCCGATGGGAGGGCTCTCAGTGGCGCCCCCGGCAGGACTCGAACCTGCGGCCAAGCGCTTAGAAGGCGCCTGCTCTATCCACTGAGCTACGGGGGCCAGGTGTGGTGGCCGGTTTCGTGGTGCCCGGGTGTGGGCCGATCCGTGACCTTGCCGGGGACAAGGATAGGGCTCCCGGGTCCTTGTCCCTGGCGCTTCGCCTCCGTGGCTCAATGTGGAGGTTCAGTGAAGCGGTCCTGATAATCGCAGGCAGGTACGAATCGTGCACCGCTTTTGGCGTCTCGCGCATCGGGTGTTGTGCACTCGTTATGCCTGCGCCCCAGTCGTCCCTTCCGCCCCGTGTGTCCTGTCGGCGCGCAGACATAGCCATATGCTTCAGAAAGCCTCCAAAATTGGGCATTCTTCGCATGTGGTGACCTTGGACGTACGGCCTCAGCTGCTCGACGCACTCTCCGCCCTGCGCGACCGTGTCGCCGCCGCACGCTTCCCGCTGCCCCTGGCGGGGGCTCCACGCGCGCGTGCCAATCGCGACGAACTGCTCGCACAACTAGACGACTATTTGGTGCCCCGGTTGAGGGAACCCGAAGCACCACTTCTCGCCGTGATCGGCGGGTCGACGGGAGCGGGGAAGTCCACTCTCGTCAACTCCCTCGTCGGACGCCGGGTCAGCGAGGCCGGCGTCTTGCGGCCGACGACCCGGACGCCGGTACTGGTGTGCCATCCGGAGGACCATCACTGGTTCAGTGGAATGCGGGTGCTGCCCGACCTCACGCGCGCGTGGGTGCCCCACCAGGAACCCGGCGACGACCTTCAGGCCCTCATGGAGCGCGGGGAACGGGTGCTGCGTATCGAAACCGCTGACACCCTCCCCCGGGGCCTCGCCCTGCTCGACGCGCCCGACATCGACTCCCTGGTCGCCGACAACCGCGTACTCGCCGCCGAACTGATCTGCGCTGCCGACATCTGGGTCATGGTGACCACGGCCGCGCGGTACGCCGACGCCGTGCCGTGGCACCTGCTGCGTACGGCCAAGGAGCACAAGGCGACCCTGGTGACCGTTCTCGACCGGGTGCCCCACCAGGTGGTGTCCGAGGTCTCGCGGCAGTACGGCGCCCTGCTCACCAAGGCGGGGCTCGGCGAGGTGCCCCGCTTCACCGTGCCGGAACTGCCCGAGTCCGCGTGGGGCGGCGGCCTGCTGCCCGCCACGGCCGTCGCGCCGCTGCGCACGTGGCTCGTCCACCAGGCGCAGGACCCCGGCGCCCGGCACGCGACGATGGCCCGTACGGCCCAAGGACTCCTCGACTCGCTCAAGGCCCGGATGCCTGAGCTCGCCGGTGCGGCCGCCGCGCAGTACGCGGCCGCGCTGCGGCTCACCGCCGCCGTCGACGGGGCGTACGACAGCGAGCACGCGCGCGTGAAGGGGCGTCTGCAAACCGGTGCCGTGCTCTCCGGGGACGCGCTCAAGCGGTGGCGCGCCTACCCGCTCGACTGCACCGCGGGTGAACTGCTCGACTCGCTCGTCGAGAGCCTGGCCGCACTCCTGCTGTGCGCCGTCACGGCCGCCGACGAGCGCGTGGACGACGCCTGGCGGCGCGAACCGGCCTCGGATGCTCCAGGGCTGACGGACCGTGATCCGACGCTGGAGAGCGCCGAGCACCGGATCGGGATGTCCGTACGGCGTTGGCGGCGGGTCCTGGAGGAGTACGCCGAGGACGAGGTCGGCCGCCTCGACAAGAGCGTGGCACCGGACGCCGAGGTCGTCGCCGCGCTGGTGGCCACCGCGCTCCTGGGCGGCCACAGGGCACGCAACGCGGGCGAGGGGCTCGCAGAGCGGCTCGGCGCGCACGGCGCCCTGCGGCTGCGCGAGAGGGGCGGGCGCCTCCTTGCCGAGTACCTCGACAGGGCCCTGCACACCGAGCGCGAGCGCCGTCTCGCCCCGCTCGACGCCCTCGACGTGCACCCAGAGCCCCAGGCCGAACTCATCGCCGCGCTGTCCGTACTGCAGAAGGAGAGGTGACCGCGGTGACTGCCGTCACAGACCACACGGATCACGCCGACCACACCGGAGACGATTCCCCCGAAGACGGCACGTCCGATCACGGAATGTCCGGTCACGACGCGTCCGACCACGGGGGTGCGTCCGACCAGGGAAGTTCCGAAAACGGCCGCCCTGAAGCCGCTCGTTCCGAGGCCGACTCCCCGGAGGCCCTCGCCACGGAGGCCGCGGAGGGCGAGCCCGCCGCCGGGGAGGCCGCGAGGGAGGCTCCCCTGGAGTCCGTGACGAAGGCGCAGCCGGAGGGGGAAGCCGGGGCGGGGACGGAAGCGAAGGCGGGGAAGGAGGCAGAGACGGGGGACGCCGAGCGGGCCCAGGAGGTCGCCTTCGATGCCCCGCGTGGCGGCGCGCACACACGCGTGAAGGACGACGCCGGGCACCCACGGGTGAAGACCGACGACGGCGGTACCCGTGCCGAGTCGGAGACCGCCTGGGACGACGGGCTGATCGCCCGCCGCGTGTCCGAGACGGCCCCCGGCCAGGAGACACACGCCCCGTCCCTGGTCCTGGAGACCAAGACCGCCGTACAGGCCCCGCCGCTCCCGCTCGCGTACGACGGACCCCTGAGGTCGCGCCTTGACGCGCTCCGCGAGCTGGTGGGGTCGTCGCGCACCCGGCTGGACAGCAGGACGCTCGCCGAGGCGAGCCGGGTCCTCGACGAGGCGACGGCGCGCCGCAAACTGTCCGGTGAGCACACTGTGGTCGCCATCGCCGGAGCCACCGGCAGCGGCAAGTCGCAGCTCTTCAACGCGCTCGCCGGGGTGGCCATCTCGGAGACGGGCGTGCGCAGGCCCACCACCGCGGCGCCCATCGCGTGCAGCTGGAGCGACGGCGCGGCGACCCTCATCGACCGGCTCGGCATCCCGGGACGACTGCGCAGACGTCCCCTGCAGAGCCCGGAGGCGGAGGCGCAACTGCGCGGCCTCGTCCTGGTCGACCTGCCCGACCACGACTCCGCGGCCGTCCAGCACCGGGAGCAGGTGGACCGCATCCTGGCGCTCGTCGACGCGGTCATCTGGGTCGTCGACCCCGAGAAGTACGCGGACGCCATGCTCCATGAGCGGTATCTGCGGCCCATGGCGGGCCACGGGGAGGTCACCTTCGTGGTCCTCAACCAGGTGGACCGGCTGCCCGGCGAGGCCGCCGACCAGGTCCTCGACGATCTGCGACGACTGCTCGACGAGGACGGGATCGCACTGGGCGAGTACGGCGAACCGGGCGCGACCGTGATGGCGCTGTCCGCGCTCACCGGGGACGGCATCGGCGAACTGCGCGAGTCGCTCGGCCAGTTCCTGGCCGAGCGGGGCGCCGCCGCCCGTCGAATTTCGGCCGATCTCGACGCGGCCGCCGCGCGACTGCGTCCCGTCTACTCGACCGGACGGCGTACGGGGCTCAGCGAGGAGGCGCGCGACGAGTTCGCGGACCGGCTCGCGGACGCGGTGGGCGCCACGGCGGCCGGCCAGGCGGCCGAGCGCGCGTGGCGCCGCAACGCCAACCGCGCGTGCGGCACCCCCTGGCTGCGGCTGTGGCGCTGGGTCCAGGGCCGGGGGGACTCGACGACGGGCCGACTGTCGGTACGGGCACCCGCGGACGAGGAGGCCACGGCCCGACAGCGCGTCGAACAGGCGGTGCGTACGGTGGCGGACCGGGCGGCCCGCGGGCTGCCCGCGCCCTGGGCGCAGGCGGTGCGCGAGGCGGCCGTGCGCGGTGCGCAGGGGCTGTCGGAGGCGCTGGACGAGATGGCGTCGCGCGCCACGACACCGGTGGGGCGGCCGCCGCGGCCCGGTTGGTGGCCGGCCGCCGTGCTCGCACAGGTCTCGATGACGATTCTTCAGATCGTCGGCGGGCTGTGGCTGCTGGGGCAGATCATCGGGTTCATGGCGCCGAACCTCGGGGTGCCGGTGCTGCTGATGTTGGCCGGCATCATCGGCGGCCCCGCCGTCGAGTGGGGCAGCAGGATGGCGGCGCGCGGACCGGCCAAGCGGTACGGGCTCGAAGCGGAACGGCGACTGCGCGAGGCAGCGGCCGGGTGCGGGAGGGCGCGGGTACTCGATCCGGTGGCGGCGGAGTTGCTGCGATATCGGGAGGTACGGGAGCAGTACGGGCGGGTCACGGGGGCGTCGGCGCCGGTCGGATGACGAGGAAGCACTCCATGGGCTGAAGCGCCTCCACCCTTCGGGTGACGCGGTTGTCCACAACCGGCCGGTAGCACACAGGGCTCAGCGGGGCCGGCCCGACGAAGGCAGTCTGAACTCGCGGCGATCGCAGCGCATGCGAGCGCCGCGACAGACGCATTCGTACGGGAGAGGGGTCGGGCATGAACGAGACGATGGTGTGCGCGGTGGGGAACGTGGCGACACAGCCGGTCTACCGAGACTTGGCGAACGGCGCGTCGGCGAGGTTCCGCCTGGCGGTGACGGCGCGGTACTGGGACCGCGAGAAGAGCGCCTGGACGGACGGGCACACCAATTTCTTCACCGTGTGGGCGAACCGCGCGCTCGCCACCAACGTGGGGGCATCGCTGTCGGTGGGCGATCCCGTCATCGTGCAGGGCAGGTTGAAGGTGCGTACCGAGGTACGCGAAGGACAGAGCTGGACGTCGGCGGACATCGACGCGGTGGCCATCGGCCACGACCTCTCGCGCGGCACCTCGGCCTTCCGGCGCCCGAACAAGGAAGGGGACACAACCGCGTCCCCCCGGCCCGAGCCCAACTGGGAGACGGAGCCGGAGAGTCGTTCCCTAGACGTCTCCCAACAGCAGCCGGAACCCGCCGGAGTGACCTGACGTCAGATGCGGAATCGTCCAGGCCTGGCGACCTGACCGAACTGCGGCTTATCGACAAATCCGTTCCGGACAGTCCCCATTGATTTGTCGATAAGCGCAGCTCACAGGCTCGCCGACCGATAACGATTCCGATTCGGATCGGTTATCCGACGGCAGGACCGGGAAGCGCGGTGCGCCCACGTCCTTAGGATGCCGGGCATAGCTCACGGGGCTTCTGATTCTGCTGGCGGGACCGTCCCCCCATGTCAACGGGTCCTGCTCGAAGGGGAATTCTGTGTTTTCTTCGTTCTCTGCGTGGTCCGCGCGCAGGCGAGGGGCCGCTCGCCTCGCCGCCGCGACGTTGGTGTCGGGGCTCGTCGCCGCGGGGGCGTTGGCCACCGCCGGTGCGGCCGCCGCCGACGATGCCCCGCGGAGTCAGGGCGGCGCGACCGCGACCATCGGCGGTCTGAAGACGTACGGGGCCGCGGTGGTCCACGACAACGGCGTGGACCAGCAGGTGTCCGCCGGTCTGTTCGAGATGTCCGTCGACGGCGGCGGCATGCTGCAGACGTACTGCATCGACCTCCACAACCCGACCCAGCGGGACGCCCAGTACCAGGAGACCTCCTGGAGCGGCACCTCGCTGAACGGCAACAAGGACGCCGGCAAGATCCGCTGGATCCTGCAGCACTCCTACCCACAGGTGAACGACCTCGCGGCGCTGGCCGACATGGCCGGCGCGCACGGCCTCACCGAGCAGGACGCGGCGGCCGGCACCCAGGTGGCCATCTGGCGGTACTCGGACGGCGCCGACGTGGACGCGCTGGACCCGCAGGCGGAGAAGCTCGCCGACTACCTGCAGAAGAACGCGCTGAACGTGGCGGAGCCCAAGGCCTCGCTGACCCTCGACCCGCCCGCGGTCTCCGGGCACGCCGGCGAGAGGCTCGGCCCGATCACGGTGCACACCGACGCGGACAGCGTGACGGTGACGCCGCCCGCGGACGCCGCCGCCAGTGGGGTGAAGGTCGTCGGCAAGGACGGCAAGGCGATCACCTCGGCGACGGACGGCAGCCGGCTCTACTTCGACGTGCCGAAGGACGCCACGGACGGCTCGGCGGCGCTGACCGTGCAGGCGTCGACGACCGTGCCGGTCGGCCGGGCCTTCGCCTCGGGGACCCGCAGCCAGACACAGATCCTCGCGGGCTCCAGCGAGTCGACGGTCTCCGCGACGGCGACCGCGAACTGGGCCAAGGAAGGCGCGATACCGGCGCTGTCCGCCACGACGAACTGCGCCAAGGGCGGCGTGGACGTCATGGCGACCGTCACGGGCGACGCGCCGTTCACCTTCGAGCTGATGGGGGCCGAGCACACCGTCGCCGCGGGCAAGTCCCTGACGGTGACGGTCCCGCTGCAGGAGGACCAGGCGTACGACTTCACGCTGACGGGTCCGAACGGTTTCGAGAAGCACTTCACCGGCATGCTCGACTGCAAGACACAGGGCAGCGCGAGCGACATCACGACCCAGACCGTCGGCGAGCCGAGCCCGGCCCTGGCGAGCGCGGACTCCACCGGGGGCACCAACCTCGCCGAGACCGGTGGCTCCGGCGCGACCCCGATCATCGCGGGCATCGCCGTCGCCCTGGTCGTGATCGGCGGCGCGGCGGTGTTCCTCCTCCGCAAGAAGAAGGCACCGGCGCGGAACTGAGCACAGCGGCACCGCACCTTGGCAACTCAACAGTGAGTGACCGCGGCACGGTGACTCCGTGAGACGCGGCCCCGGCCCGCCCCCAGGCGACCGGGGCCGCGTCCCTTTCCGGCCGCGCCCGTCAGGCCATCGCGCCGACCAGCTCGCGCCGCTCGGGCAGTCCACAGCGTTCGGCGTCGGACAGCGAGGCGATCAGGGCGCTGCGGGCACGGGCCACGCGTGAGCGGACCGTACCTATGGGGCAGTCGCTCACCAGGGCCGCCTCCGCGTACGGCAGTCCGAGGAGCTGGGTCAGCACGAAGGCCTCGCGGCGCTCCTCGGGCAGTTCGGCCAGCAGTTCGTCGAGTGCGATGCCGTCGTCGAAGCCCGGCAGGCCGCGCGGCTGGGCGCGTTCGGCGGCGAGCTGCCAGTCGTCGGAGTCGGCCAGCCGGGGCCGGGCCGCCGCGGTGCGGAAACTGTCGATCACGGCCCGGCGCGCGATGGCCAGCAGCCAGGTACGGGCCGAGGAGCGGCCCTCGAAGCGGTGCAGGCTGCCGAGGGCGCGCAGGAAGGTGTCCTGGGCCAGGTCGTCGGCGGTCTGCGGGTCCGCGCCCAGATAGGTGACGTAACGGCGTACGTCGCGGTGCAGGGCGCGCACGAGCTGGTCGACGGCGTCGGGGTCACCGGCGCGGGCGGCCAGCGCCCAGGCCGTCAGCGACGCGTCACGTGAGGTGGGCAGGGCAGGAGTGGTCACCTGGTGTCCTTCTCGGGTCATCCGGGATCCGGACCCGGCGCGCGAGGGCGGCCCGAGGGTCCGGTGAGCGAAACCGGCCGCGCGAGGGCGTGCGGCCGAGGCCCGGGGCGCACAGGGGCGGCCTCGGGGAACCTGCTGTCTTCAGACGACAGCGGTCCCGGCGGGCGGACCCCGAGAAGTGATCGCGTGGGCGAGAAGGAGCCGGCGCGGCGCGCGGGCGGAGCGGTCGCGGCGGACGCGCGGACGCGGGCGGCTCACCGGCGCGGGCAGCGCGAGCGGCAGCCGCAGCGGGGCTGCCAACAGGCCGGCGAGGGCCCGCAGGACACGGAAGACGGCGCGCTCTCCGTGCGCGAGCCAGAGGCCGCAGAGCAGGGCGGCCAGCAGGTGGGCGGCGAGCATGCCGAGGGAGGACGACGTGCCGTCCGCCGCGTGACCCAGGTGATCCATGGCGCCCATGTCCATGGCGTCCATGCGCGTCGAGTCCATGGGCAGGGAGTTCGGGGACATAGAACCCATGGGCATGGGACCCGTGGGCATGGGACCCGTGGGCATGGGACCCGTGGGCATGGAGTTCATGTCATGGCCGGTGAAGACCGAGGCCGCCGCTCCCCACACTCCGAGGGAGCCCGACGACTGCGCGAGCGAGAACACCGAGTGGAGTACCGCCTGCGCAGCGACCACCGCGGACACGATCAGGGGTAGTCCGCGTTCCCGGCCGGCCAGACACCAGCCCGCGCCGCCGATCACCGCGCCCGAGGCGCCCAACGCCCACCAGGGCACCGTGCCGCCGGACATCATCACGTGCCCCAGGGCGGCGAGCAGCACACAGACGACCGCGAACACCGCGGCCCGTACCGTGCGAGAACACCACCCAGCAGTCATGGCGGGCTCATCCTCGCATCCGGGCAACAGGCTTCATGGGAGGGTACGGAAATTTCTCACCCCCCACTCATGCGCCGGCTCAACTCGCGTCGGACGCGCGGTGTTCACGAGCGAGCTGGTGGGGGAATCCGTCCCGCCGACGGAGGGCGAGGTCGGCGGGACGGCAACCGCTCAGCGGGTGGTCATCGGCCGGTGAGAGCCAATGGGAGCCGGTGAGAACCGGCGAGAACCGGTGAGAGGCCGTTCGCCTACTCGGAGCGGGTACCCCGGCCGCGCGCGAGGGTGTAGCCGGCCGCGGCCAGGCCCAGGACGCCCACGACCAGTCCGGCGATGCCCAGGCCACGGGCCGTGGAGTCGCTGCTCGACGTCGAGTCGGCCGCGGCGGCCGGCGCCGAGCTCGACGACGAGGCGGAGCCCGACGCCGAGTCCGAGGTCCCGTCGGAACCCTTCCCCGCGTCCTGGGCGGTCAGGGTGAGCACCGGCGCCGGGTTCTCCGGCTCGCCCGCGCCCTTCTTCGCCTCCTCGATCCAGCGGACGACGTTGCCGTCCGAGTAGGTCTGCAGGGTCTTGAAGCTCAACTGGTCGGTGTCGTCGGGCAGCTGCCCGAAGGCGACGTTGAAGTCCTGGTACTGGCCGTGCCGGATCCGGCCGCCGGTCCAGGTGATCTCCGAGACGGCCTCGGTGATGGTGCCGTCGTCGGTCTTGACGGGGGTCTTGAGCTTCGTGGTCGTCACCTGCGCCGTCCAGCCCTCCTGAGGGGTGACGAGCACGCCGAGGACCGGGTGGTCCGTCGGCAGGAAGACCTGCACCTTCGTGGTGCTAGCGGTGTCCTCCTCGTTGGGGACGCGGAAGGTGAGAACACCGTCCGTGGCTCCCTTGGCGTAGGTCTCGGGGTGGACCGTCACATGCGCGAAGGCGGCGCCCGCGGCGGCCAGGACACCGGCGGTGGTGAGGGCTGCGACAAGGCCGGCGCGGCGCAGGGTGGTGCGAATCGGGGACATCGGCGGAACTCCGTACTGGTGGGGATGCGGTCAGGGCGTGTACGCGAGCCCTGCCGGCGGTCCCCGACGGGAGACCGCGTGGCGCAGCAGCAGTTGCCGAAGCGGCCGGGGTTCCCGCGCGGTCCGGCGTACGACGGCCGGCCGGGTCGGTACGGCGGACCACCCCGCGCGCACCCGCCACCAGGCGGCGAGCCCCGGTACGAGCGCCGCGGCCCGTCGCAGCACGGACCAGAACGCGGCTTCACCGCGCCGCAGCCACCAGGTCGCGAGGAGGGCGGCCACCACGTGGGCGGCGGTGGCGTGCGGTGTCATGGCGTGCCCTGCCGGGTTCGCCATGTGCGCGCCGTGCATGTCCATCGCCATCCGCGGGCCGGCCGCCTCGAAGGCGAGATGCAGTCCGGCCTGGGCGGCCAGCATCCCGCCGCCGATCCCGAGGAGCGAGCGTTCGCGTCCGCCCAGCAGCCAGCCGGCCGAGAAGACGGCGAGGAGCCCGGCGCCGTCCGCCCACAGCGGCGGCGCCTGACCGGTGGCGAGCCCGTGCCCCCCGGCGGCCAGCAGCACGCACAGCACGGCGAACACCGCCGCGCGCAGGCTCCGTACCTCTGGGGACGCACTCATGAGGCCCAGATACTGCCATGGCGGGCGAACGGCCGTCGCGGCTTCCCCAGCAGCTGCTTCCTCCGAGGTCGTCCGGGGGCCTCGAAACGCCGCTCGGGCAGGGGCCGATCGAACCGGGGAGGGAGGTAGGAACCTGACATACCGCTTCGCTGTGTCGTGCTCGACGACTATCAGGGCGTAGCGACCGAGGCCGCCGATTGGTCGCCGGTGGCGGCCGACGTGGAGGTCGCGCCCGTCGGCCGACCGGCAAACCCCTGACCGCCCGTCGCGCCCCAACCGCCGGCTCATCCACAGCGGCACGACTTCGACCGAGTGGACCACAGCCCTGCTTCGATATCCGGCTCGATGGCCGTCTCGACGCACCCCGATCGAGCGGGTCGCGGACCACCACCGCCCTGATGCAGCATCAGCCCACTGGATGCGAAACGGGCACGCTGACCAGGACAAGTGGAGAAGCACAACGGGAGTACTACTCCCCCTCTGCCATGCCGACGTTCGCCCCGGGCACCGTCTTCAGCAGTGGTCCGAGGACGGCGGCCTGAGGGAGCTTCAGGTCCGGCAGACCGTAATGGTCGGGGTTGGGTGCGCCGAGCGGGGTGTCCACGGCCAGCCCCGGCGTCAACGTGGTCAGATCGGCGGCGGGCGCGTCCGCCCCGAGGTGATCGAAGCCGTGCCCGAGGAGGTTCGGAAGCGGCGTGCGCAAACCCGCCCCGGGCAGTCCGGCGTCGACCGGCAGTCGCGGCACCGCCCGGTCGGGGAGCATCCGGCCCTCGACGTACCGCGGTCCCTCGGGTCCACCCGGCATCGGCACCGGAAGCTCCCCGGCGATCTTGGGCGTCTGCAGGTTGAGGGCGCGCCCCACGCCGTCCAGAGGTACGGGGACGGGAACCTTTTCGGCCGCGACGGCCGGCGTCACGGCGCCGGCACCCATCGCTGCCGCCACGCCGGTGACGACAGCGACAAGAGTTCCTCGAGTGGTCGACTTCATCTCAGGTACGGTCCCTTTCAGGATGTCGGTGGATCTGCGTCCATACCGGGTAACGATCCTGAGAACGCCTTCAGTTCAGGATTCCCCTGACGGACCCATTAGTCAGCTCGTCCAGAAATTCCACCAGCGGGTCAGGATCAGCATCCCGATGATTCCGATGTGCGCGACCGGCAGGACCCAGGTGAATTCTCCGAGGAATCCCCGCAACCAGCCGGGCGCGGGCAGAAACTCATGCCGTACGTTGAACGACGTCACGTACCAGAACATGATGATCGTGGCGACCCACGCCAGACAGCACCACAGGCACAGCGAGTTGATCCGGTACAGCGACTGGAACTGCAGCCAGGTGCAGAATCCGACGCCGAAGAGGGTGCCGGCGTTGAAGGTCAGCCAGTACCAGCGCGGGTAGGCGGCCCGCGCGAGCAGACTCATCCCGACGCAGATCACGATGCCGTACGCCACCAGGCCGAGCATCGGGTTGGGGAACCCGAAGGCCGCGGCCTGCTTGCTCTTCATGATGTTGCCGCAGGAGACGACCGGGTTCAGGCTGCATCCCGGCACGAAGTTCGGGTTCTCCAGCAGCTTGAACTTGTCGATCGTGATGACCCACGCGGCGAGCAGACCGGCCGCACCGGTGATCACCAGTAGCAGGGCGAACGCGCGGCTGCCCCCCGCGGTCCGCACCCTCGCGGCGCCGCCCGCGGTCCGTGTCATCAGCCGCGCAAACTGTGCGCGGGCAGGAGTACGTGGGCCGCGCTGAGCAGGATCTCCTCGTTACCCGCGAAGGCCGCCAGGCTCTCCGGCTCGACGGGCTTGCCCGGCTCGGCCTCGGGCCAGGCGCGGGTGGCGAACAGAAAGTAGGCGTAGCCCCGTTCACCGACTGCCGCGAGCCACTCGGGCGGCACGACGCACTGAGCGTTGAGGTACGGCATCGTGACGACGGCCTGGCCCGCCTCGACAAGGAGGGTGAGCGGCAGGCTCGGCTGCCGGGTCCCGTCGAGTAGCGAGTCGCCGACGGGCAGACCGTTGTTCCGCAGCAACTGCTCGACGGCGGCCGTGGCGGCCTCTGGGCCGCCTTCACCGTCGCCCAGGGAGTAGGCGAGGAGATAGGGCATGTCGCCGTCGGGCACTTCACCGCTGAAGGCGATGACGGCGAGCGTGCCGAGGTCGACGGCCCGGAAAGGGCGCGCTTGACTTGAGGTTGAGGTCACCGCGGAACCTTATCGACGCACCCGAACGGGCCCGGCCGATTTCTCACCCGTATGGCCGATGACCGACGGGCGACCACACGAATGGGGGACGCTCCTCGAACAACGCGAAGGGCCGACTCCGCGGGTACGGAATCAGCCCTTTCAGTCCGCGTGCGACGTCAATCGAGGAGGCACGACGTCACTTGTTGTCGCACACGTTCCCAAACGCCGGGTTCAACGCGCCGATGACGTTGACGCTGAGGCCACAGGCGTTCACCGGAACGTCCACGGGTACCTCAATGACGTTGCCGGAGGCGACACCGGGGGAATTGGCCGCCGAGCCCTGCGCGCCGGCATCGGCGACGGCGCTGCCCGCGGCGGCACCCGCGGCCATTCCAGCGGTGGCGAAAATGAGAGCGGCCTTCTTGGCAAGGTTCATCGTCCGTCCTTTCCTTGGCGACTTGCTTCAGCCTAGGGATGAGTTCGCAGGCCTTTCGGGAAGACACGCGATGAAGTGAATCCATTTCCCTGAACCGACTGACTGCGGAGGGAACCCATCAGTTCCGGAGAGGAAGTCCGCCGAGGAGCCGCGCGGGGCCGCCGGCCGTGTTGAGCGCCTTCGTCGCGCCACTCACGGCATTGAGCACCGAACTCTTGTTCTCGGTGTCGAGCGCGTTCGACTGATGCTGCAGGGGCTGCACGTCCTTCAGGCTGAGCGAACGCTGGCTGGCGATGGTCTCCAGTGCGCTGTTGAGACTGGTGGGCGTGAGGTCGGAGGCCTCGGCGGCAAAGGCGGGCGCGGCGGCACCAGCGATGATCATGGACCCGGCAACGACAGCGGCAGCATTCAGGGACTTCATCGTGCTCCTTTCTTCGGTGACAGGTGCCACCGGAGGGAATTTCCGCTTTTTCCGGACTGACTAACGAGACCCGGACACGAAGGAAACCCTGTACAGACGATTCCCGCACCCCACCCGAACGTCCAACCCGCAATGAACAGCCTGTGGTCGGCGGCTCGCCCAGGGCCGCGGCCCGGCGCGCCACCCGGCTCGGGCTCCCCGTGTCAGGGCAGCCGGCGCACCCACTCGCGGAGAGCAGGGTGGTTCTTCTTGACGACGGCCCAGGAGCCGTGCGAGGGCCTTGAACCCGCTTGCCTCAATCGGGACAACGCGGACCGGCCGCCCTCCCGTTGGGGAAGGCGGCCGGCAGAAGGTTGGCGCTGACGTCAGCCGTTGGCGCAGGTGTTGCCGAACGCGGGGTTCAGCAGACCGATGACGTTCACGGTGTTCCCGCAGACGTTGACCGGAACGTGGATGGGCACCTGCAGAACGTTGCCCGACAGGACGCCAGGGGATTGGGCAGCCGAGCCGGTTGCGCCGCTGTCGGCGGCAGCGATGCCGGCGGTGCCCGCCACAGCAGCGGCGGCAATGGAGGTCAGGGCCAGGCCCTTCGCGATACGCGACATGGAGAAGTGCTCCTTGGAATCGTCACAACGTCCGGGCGAGATGCCCGGTGCTGGAATCAACGCGCAGGACACGCACGAGTTGCGCCTCCAAAGGAGTGATCCCACCATCACCGAACTCCACCATTCCGATACATTCATGAGATTTAACCGACAAACGCAGTGAGTGGCTGGAGCCGAAAACCTCCCGCAGCTCCTTGCCAAGGGGATGCCGGAATCAGGCTCGGAATACCGACCTGGAATCGGGCCTCGGCCACCCAGCGGGAGTTGGACCCCGCCCAGGAGGTGGCACGGTGTACCGGGCCACCTGGAGACCGAACGCCTCGTCGCAGCCTCGCGGTTCGGGGCGAGCTGCGAGCAGCTCGGACTGTCGGCCGACGAACTGCGCAGGAGCCCGGCGGCGGCTGCGCACGGGCCCGGGCGGCGAGCGGGTCCCCGCACCCACGGGCCGGCACGGGCGGGACGCGGCCATGCGCATCCAAGCCGGCGCCAAGGGGCGGAAGGACCTGGAGAACAGCACAATTGGGTGCCGGGCGCGGCGAAGCGTCCGGCACCCAGAGCGTCGTACTACCGGCGGGAGGCGACTCGACCTCGTCGGTACAGGACGGCTCCGCCGAGCAGCAGCGCGGCGCCGGCGGCCGAGGCCCCGAGCACGTTCTCACTGCCGGTGCGCGCCAGGGTGGGCGGATTCTCGGAGGGAGAAACGGGCAGGACCGGCTGCCGGACGGTCCGCGGCGGGGTGACAGGCGTCACCGGCGGAACGGTCGGAGGCGTCACCGGCGGGACAGTCGGAGGCGTCACCGGCGGAACGGTCGGAGGCGTCACCGGCGGAACGGTCGGAGGCGTCACCGGCGGAACGGTCGGAGGCGTCACCGGCGGGACAGTCGGAGGCGTCACCGGCGGAACGGTCGGAGGCGTCACCGGCGGGACAGTCGGAGGCGTCGTCGGCGGAACGGTCGGAGGCGTCGTCGGCGGAACGGTCGGAGGCGTCGTCGGCGGGACAGTCGGAGGCGTCGTCGGCGGAGTGCTGACGCTGCCCCCGTGCTCGTTCCCGCACCTGTTGCCGAACGCCGGGTTCAGCAGGGCGACGACGTCGACCGTGTTGCCGCACGCGTTCACCGGAACGTCCACCGGGGCCTGGGCATGGTTGCCTGACAACACGCCGGGCGAGCCCTGGGTCCTGCCGGACGCCATCGAGCCGGAGGAGGTGCCTTGCGAACCCGAGCCGTTGGTGCAGGAGTTCCCGAAGGTCGGGTTGAGCGCGCCGATCACGTTGACAGTGTTGCCGCAGGCGTTCACCGGCACGTGCACCGGAACCTGAACGCTGTTGCCCGACGCGACGCCGGGTGAGTCCATAGCGCTGGCGTCCGCGTGCGAGTCCGCGAACACGGGGGTGCCGTACAGGGACAGGATGCTCGTCGCGGCCGCGGCCACGACCATTCCCCTACTCAGGTTCTGTCGCAATCTCGTTGTCTTCCTGCTTGAAAGAAGTGAGGAAAGCCGGCCTTGGAGCCGAAAGAGCGACCCAAGGCCGACCGTGATCCAGCCGGGAAGGCTGATGCTGTCGCGTCAGTGGTTGGCGCAGCTGTTGCCGAACGCCGGGTTCAGCAGGGCGACGACGTCGACCGTGTTGCCGCACACGTTGACGGGGACGTGAATGGGGACCTGAATCACATTGCCCGAGAGGACACCCGGCGAGCCGACGGCGGAACCCTCGGCGCCGGAGTCCGCGAAGGCCGGGGCGCCCATCCCCAGGGCCATGATCGCGCCGGCGACAACAGCAGCGCTCTTCTTGTGCTTCACGTAATTTCCCTTCTCTGCGGTCGTGGTCCTATGACGGCCGAAACCGAGCGAGCACACCTTGAGCGGCTCGCACCACGACCTGCAGTCTGTAAACGATGGAGGACCGTCCGAAGAAACTAAAGAACGTGCGCCGCTTGGGAATTCACTCGAATCGCCCCAAATTCGAATCGGCACCGAGGTGCACACGAACACCCATACGGGAAGGAACGGTTCCCTTAAATGCGTTCCGCGGGGCCGACAGGACCTGCACGACTGCTCGACGTCGCGCCCACCGACCTCTCGCATCAACCCGGCGGTCCTGGACTGGTTTCGGTGATTCACCCGATCGGCCCTATTGGGCCATCAGGGTGAATGGGAGCAACCAAGGGCGTCCGCGGCGGTTGAACCAAAACGCTCCGATGGACGGGGTTTCTTCAGAATGGATCCAGCCAGTGATCAAGAAGGTTATGACCGCCGCCGCGGTCACCGTTTGCGCCGTCGGCGCTTCCGCTGCTGCCGCGCCGCAGGCGCTGGCGATCGGGAATGACGGTGGGACGACCTCCGTCAGCGGCGTCGGTGCCACCCAGTCGTTCGGCAACTCGGCGACCACGGGGGACATGAGCCCGCAGATGGGGCTCATCCAGGGCTCGCTGAACAAGCCCTGCGTCGGCCTGCCCGCGAAGGCCAATGTGGGCTCGCTCGTCGGCGTCGTCCCGATCGCCGTCCAGGACGTCCCGGTCCTGTCGTCCCCGCAGAACCAGCAGTGCGTCGAGAACTCCACCCAGGCCAAGGGCGACGAACCGCTGTCGCACGTCCTGGACCGGATCCCGGTCCTGTCCGGCAACGGTGTCGGCAACAAGTAGCACTCTCGGCCGGCGGGCCGCAGCTCTCTCGGCGGCCCGCCGGGCCCATCTTCTGTGCGTGACCGTTCACTTGCCGAGTGCACGTCACGAGTCACGTGTCGAAGAGGGGCCCCCGGACCGGCCCGGGTTTCCACATCGAGACGCCGATGGACCTGGCGCCCGTCCGGAAGCCGCGCGAGGCGCCGATCCCACCCAAGGAGCGGCCCCGGCCGAGCGATCCGCCACGCGTCGGCCAGATCGACCACTGCGAGTCGGCTCGGAGGAGCCCACTGGCGTGTCGGGTGACGGGGCGAACGCCCCGCATGCTGGGCCAAATGGGGCACTACCCGCAACCCTTGGGCGGTCTGCCCAGTTGATGATCATGCAGCTCCCCAACAGGAGTCCGCTTTCCGAAGGGAATGAACATGAAGAAGCTGTGGGCAACCGCGGCTATCGCCGCTTCTGTCGCCGGTATCTCGGCCGCGGCCGCCCCCCAGGCTCTGGCGATCGGCGATGACGGTGGCACGACGTCCGTCAGCGGCTACGGCGCCTCGCAGTCGTTCGGCAACTCGGCGACCTACGGCAGCATGAGCCCGCAGATGGCGCTCATCCAGGGCTCGCTCAACAAGCCCTGCGTCGGCCTGCCCGCGAAGGCCAATGTGGGCTCGCTCGTCGGCGTCGTCCCGATCGCCGTCCAGGACGTCCCGGTCCTGTCGTCCCCGCAGAACCAGCAGTGCGTCGAGAACTCCACCCAGGCCAAGGGCGACGAACCGCTGTCGCACATCCTGGACAACATCCCGGTCCTGTCGGGCAACGGCACGAACAACAGCTGATCCCAGCACCGCGAGAGCGGGCCGCCGAGCACCTCGGCGGCCCGCTCTTCGCGTGCTCGGTGACCCTCTTGGCGTGCTCGGCGGCCCTCTTCACGTGCTCGGCGAACCACCCATCGCTGCCGCTATCCCATGAGTCCACTCGCCCGCTCCACCGCGTTCGCGAGGTCGTCCACCGCCTTGTCCTCCGCGGCGGACGCCACCCGGTGGGCACGGTCGGCGAGTTCGCCCAGCGGGAGGGCGCCGGGGAGCGGGTTCGCCTTGTCGTCGCCCGTGCGCAGGTCGTCGGCGAAGTACGCGGCCACGGCATCGACCTGGAGACGGGTGGAGGAGGTCCACAGGTCCTCGTCGAGGGAGCCGGTCTCCAGTTGGCCGGACTCCTCGTGCGGGGCGCGGGTGTCGGGGTCGAGCCAGCGGACGCTCGCGGTGGCGAGGTGGCCGGAGGCGCCGGGCCTGGTGCGGACCGCGTAGAGGGCCGTGACCGTGTGGCCGGGTCCCACCTCGCCGCCGTCCACCCGGTCGTTGCGGAAGTCCTCGTCGGCGACCTGACGGTCGTCGTATCCGATCAGCCGGAACTGCTTGACGGTCTCCGGGTCGAAGGCGACCTGTGCCTTGGCGTCGCGGGCCGTGAGGTCGATGTTCTGCGGAAGCTGCTCGCAGAAGACCTTGCGGGCGTCCTCGATGGTCGAGACGTAAGTCGTGTGGCCGTCGCCCTTGTCGGCGAGGCGCTCCATGAGGGCGTCGCCGTACTCGCTGCCCACGCCGACGCCGAAGAGGGTGATGCCGTGTTCGCGGCGGGCGGTGGAGATGTTCTCCAGGATGGCGTCCGCGTCGGTCTCGCCGGTGTTGGCGAGGGCGTCCGAGATCAGCACGACGCGGTTGGTGACGCCCTCGCGCAGGCCCTTGACGGCCGTGGCGTACCCGGTGCGCACGCCCGCGCCGAGGTTGGTCGACTCCGTCGGTTCCAGTCCCCTGATCGCGTCGTAGATGCGGTCGCGGTGGTGGCCGAGGCGGGTCATCGGGAGCACGGTCCGGGCCTCGTCGCTGAAGGTGACCACGGCTATCGAGTCGTCGTCGCGCAGCCGGTCCGTCATCACGCCGAGGGCGTCCTTGGCGAGGTCGAGTCGGCCGTGCTCGCCCATGGAGCCGGATATGTCGATGACGAAGGTGAGCGCGGCGGGCGGGCGCTCACCGCTCGACGCGGCGTCGCGGGTGGCGAGGCCGACGCGGACCAGCGACCAGTCCTTCTCCCGGGTGCGGGCGCCGTCGACGGTGACCGAGAAGCCGTTGCCGTCGGGACGCCGGTAGTCCTGCCGGAAGCTGTTGACGAACTCCTCGGGGCGGACGGTCGACGCCTCGGGCAGCCGGCCGTCGGCGAGGGCACGGCGTGCGTAGCCGTAGGAGGCGGTGTCGACGTCGAGGGCGAAGGTGGAGAGGTAGTCGGGGGACGGCGCGAACTCGCGGCTCGCGTCGCCCGTCGAAGTGTTCTTCTGCTCGCCCTGGGAGGTCCCGGAGGTCCGGTTCGGGGCGGGCCGCGGGAACCCGCGTCCGCCGGACTTGTTCGAACCGTTCGTCGAGGAGCCGTTGCTGTCGCTCGCGCCGCAGCCGGTGAGGAGCAGGCCGCCCGCGAGCGTCAGACCGATGAGGATGGCGACCGGTCGCCGCCGTCGCCCGGTCCTCGGCCGCCGCCGCGGTCGCCCTGTGTGCTCGTCGTTCCCCGTCAGTGTCATCCGTGCCCCCTCGGTGAGTCGCCTGTCCGCCGGCTGTCTGCCGACGTCATTGGGCCGACGTCTGTGACTGTGACGCCCGAGGGGGCCCGGATGTGCGCTACGGAGCGTTGCGGATGGATCTCGAAGCGGCCACGAAGGGCGGTCGTCGAGACCGGTAGGTGACGCTCCGGAGATCTACGACACGATGTCCTTGCGCCGGAAACCCCGGAAGGCCAGGGCGAACAGGACGAGGGCGTACGTTATCGAAATCGCGGTGCCCTGGATCATGCCGCCCCACTCCGGGTTGGGCTGGATGGCGTCCGCCCAGGCGAACTGCCAGTGTGCGGGCAGGAAGTCGCGCCAGTGGCCGAGGGCGGTGACCGCGTCCAGGACGTTCCCCACGATCGTCAGGCCGACCGCGCCGCCGACCGCGCCCAGGGGCGCGTCCGTCTTGGTGGACAGCCAGAACGCGAGCCCCGCCGTGACGAGTTGGGACACGAAGACGTACGCGATGACCACGAGGAGCCGCTGGGCCGCGGTGCCGGCGGAGAGCGCGCCGCCGGTGGGGATCTCCAGCGGCCCCCAGCCGTACGCCGCCGTGCCCACCGCTATGGCGACGATGGGCAGCAGCACCATCGCGGCGAGACTGAGGCCGAGGGCGACGGTGAGCTTGGACCACAGCAGCCGGGCCCGCGGTACGGGGGCCGCGAGCAGATAGCGCAGCGAGGACCAGCTCGCCTCGGAGGCGATCGTGTCCCCGCAGAACAGCGCGACGGGGATGACCAGCAGGAAGCCCGCGGAGACGAAGAGGTTCACCGCGGCGAAGTTGGCGCCCGACGCGGTCGCCGTGTCCATCAGGGTGACCTGCCCGTTGCGCGAGCCCGGGTCACCGCCGATCGCGAAGGCGATGACGAGCACGAAGGGCAGCACGGCGAGGATCGCGCCCATGACGAGCGTGCGGCGCCGCTTCAACTGCCGCAGGAGCTCCACGCGGAGCGGCAGCGTGTGCCGCGCCCGGTACCCGTCCGCCGTCTCGGCCCGTTCGACGAGCGTGCTCATGCGGCACCTCCGATCAGGGTGAGGAACGCGTCCTCCAGCCGACGGTGGGGACCCACCGACCGCACGGGGACTTCCAGTCGTACGAGTTCCACGAGCAGGCGCTCGGCGCTGCCGCCCTCGTCGAGGCGGACCAGCAGCCCGCCCTCGGCGGCGACGGCCGAGGCCACGCCGGGCAGCGCGCCGATCTTCTCGACGACCGGCCCCTCCACGGGCGCGCCCGTACCGACGAGGAGGGTGTCGCCGGATCCGATGATCTCGCTCACCGGGCCGGCCTGGATCAGCCGGCCGCGGTCCATGACCACCAGGTGGGTGCAGGACTGCTCGACCTCGGCCAGCAGGTGGCTGGAGACGATGACCGTGCGGCCCGCGGCGGCGTAGCGGATCATGACCTCGCGCATCTCGCGGATCTGGGGCGGGTCGAGACCGTTGGTCGGTTCGTCGAGGATGAGGAGGTCCGGGAGGCCCAGCATCGCCTGGGCGATGGCCAGGCGCTGGCGCATGCCCTGGGAGTAGGTGCGGACCGCGCGGGCCAGCGCGTCGCCCAGGCCCGCGATCTCCAGCGCCTCCTCCATGTGGGCGTCCTCGGCCGGACGGCCCGTCGCCTGCCAGTACAGCTCCAGGTTCTCGCGGCCCGAGAGGTGCGGCAGGAAGCCGGCGCCCTCGACGAACGCCCCGACCCGGGAGAGCACCGGGGCGCCGGGCCGGATCGCGTGCCCGAAGACGCGGATCTCGCCGCCGTCGGGCTTGATGAGGCCCATCAGCATGCGCAGCGTGGTCGTCTTGCCCGCGCCGTTCGGCCCCAGCAGACCGAGGACCTGGCCCTTCTCCACGCGGAACGACAGGTCCCGTACCGCGTACCGGTCCGCCGACTTCGCGTACCGCTTGCTCAGGTCGGTGATCTGGAGGGGGACTTCGGCGAGCTCGGGGTCGGGCGCGACCGGGGCCGTACGACGTCGGCCGGTCAGCAGGAGTGCGGCGGCGGCGAGCGCGCCGGCCAGGGGCAGCCACCACACCCAGGAGGGCAGCACGGCGGCGGCGGTCTTCACACCGGGCGCGGTGGGCACGTGCAGGTCGCTCTTCAGGGAGACCGTGTACGTCGCCGGGGCCGCCGGTGAGGCGTAGCCGAGGTCCGTCGAGGCGAGGACCAGGCGCAGCCGGTGGCCCTTCTGGACCTCGTGGTCGACCGCGGGCAACACGATCGTGACGTCCTTGCCCGCCTTCGCGCCGGTCACCCGCACGGGCGCCACCAGTTGCGAGGGCAGTACCGGCTGGGCGGCGCCCGGCCCGACGTCGTACACCTTCCCGAAGAGGACCGCCTCGTCGGTGCTCGACCGGACGTGGACGGTCACGGTCGGCGAGCCGGTGATCCGCAGGTCGCCGCGGAGCGCCGCGGAGTCGAACTGCGCGTACTGGCCCGGGAAGTCGAGGGACACTCCGAGCCCGAGCGCGGACAGCTGGGACAGGCCGCCGGTGCCGCCGAGTCCGGGGAGGGCGGAGATCGCGGGCGGACTCGCGCCCGCGGGGTTCTGGAAGGTCTGCTCGCGTCGGCCGTCGCTCAGCGCGATGGCGTGCTCGCCGCTCTCCAGGCCGGGGTAGACGTCCCCGCTCGCGCCCCGCAGCTGCGCGGCGCCGTCGGTGGAGTCGATGCCGCCGGTGCGGGTGATGCGGAAGGCGGGACCGGTGTCGGCGTTCTTGTCGTCCTTCAGATAGCGGTCGAACCAGGAGCCGACACGGGCCTCGACGCGGCTCGTCTCCGGGTCGCCGCCGTCGTGCCCGCCGGCGATCCAGTCGACGTCCACGGGCGCGCCGTTGGCCCGGATCGCCTTGGCCATCGCGTCGGCCTGGCCGAGCGGGAAGAGGGAGTCGGTCTGGCCCTGCAGGATGAGCGTGGGCACCTTGATGCGGTCGCCGACGGCGGACGGCGAGCGTTGCTCCAGCAGGGCCCGCGCCTGGGCGTCCGGCTTCCCCGACTCCGCCACCCGGTTGTACATCGCGCACAGCTGCGCCTCGAAATGGTCGCAGCCGCCGCCGGAGTTGATGAAGATGCCGGCCCAGAGCTTCTTGAACACGTCGTTCGGGAAGAGCGCGTCCGCCAGGTTCCAGTACGTGATCGAGGGGGCGATCGCGTCGATCCTCTTGTCGTACCCGGCGGCCAGCAGGGAGATCGCTCCGCCGTACGAGCCTCCGGCGACTCCCACGCGCGGGTCGCCGCTCTTGTCGAGCCGGACCTCGGGCCGCTTGGCCAGCCAGTCGATGAGCTTGGAGACGTCGGCGACCTCGCCCTTGGGGTCGTTCAGCCCGATCTTGCCGGTGGAACGGCCGAAGCCGCGCGCCGACCAGGTCATCACCGCGTACCCGTCGCGGGCGAGTTGCTCCGCCTCCCGCCGCATGTCGTCCTTGCTGCCGCCGAAGCCGTGCCCGAGGAGCACGGCGGGGCGGCGGCCGGAGCCCGCGGTGAAGAACGACGTGTCGATGTTCACCCCGGCGCCCGTGGTCATCACACGGTCGGTGCGGTGGACGGCCGGCCCGTCGTCCGAGGCGACAGCGGTCCACGTACCGGCGCCGGCGAGCACGACCACGGCGGCCGCGGCGGCGAACCACCGTCGGCGTCCTCGCCGTGCGGGCCCGCGCAGTCGGGGCAGTCGAAGATCCATGTGTCAACGGTACGGGCCGCCACCGACAACGAAGGCAGCCGTCGGTCTGAACCCGCGCCCCTCCTCCGGGCGTACGAGGCCCCTCCCGTATACCGCGCCCGTGGTACGAGCCGGCTCGGGCGTCTTCACGAGCGCGGTGGTGACGTGGGACTTCGCGTGCACCCCGGAGGGCTCAGGCCTGGACGTCCTCCGGGATCGACACCAGCCAGCGGGTCTCGCGGCGCGGGCGGAGGTAGAAGGCCCAGTAGAGGGTGGCGACGGCTGTGATGCCGCCGGTCCACAGCAGGTACGTCATCTCCTGCTGACTCAGGATGTAGGCGAGGACCGCGATCAGGAGCACCGGCATCGCGGGCCACAGCGGCATGCGCCAGGCCGGGGTGTGGCGGTGCTGGCCGCGCCGGGCGAGCAGGGCGGCGACCGCGACGAGCAGGTACATGGCCGTCACCGAGACGCCCGTGACGCCGTACAGGGTGTCCAGGTTGACGAAGCAGAGGAGGGCGCCGGGGACGCCCACCAGGAGGGTGGCGACCCACGGGGAGCCGAAGCGGCCGAGGCGGGAGAGGCTCTGGTTGATCGGCTCGGGCCAGGCCTTGTCACGGGCGGAGGCGAACAGCACCCGGGAGTTCTGGATGACCATGACGATGCCCGCGTTGATGATCGCGAGGGCGACGCAGAGGCTGACGAAGGTGCCGACGGCGGAGTTGGACCAGGCGGTGACCATGCTGCTGATGTCGCCGCCGGTGAGGGTGGACAGGTCCGAGGCGCCCATGGTGATCGCGACGACCGGGACCAGGATGATCACGGTCGAGATGGCGAGGGTGGCCAGGACCGTACGGGCGACGTTGCGACGCGGGTTCTCCAGTTCCTCCGAGAGGTAGACCGCGGTCGAGAAGCCCTGGGTGATGAAGAGGGCGATCGCGAGCCCCGAGACCACCAGCATGGCCGTCACGGTGTCCGTGTGGCCGCCGGAGCCCGCCACCTGCATCGAGGTGAGGCTGCCCACGCCGCGCTGGCTGTGTGTGAAGCCCAGCACCGCCACGACGGCCGCCGCGATGACCTCGAGGACGAGGAAGACGCCGGTGATCCAGGCGTTGGCCCGCAGGTCGAGCAGGCCCGCGAGGGTGGCCAGGAGCATCACGCCCGCGCCCGCCATCGACGGGTTGAGGTGCACGATCGGCGCCAGGTAGTCCGCGGTGCCCATCGCGATCACCGGCGGCACGATCATGACGACGAGGAGGGAGAGCACGAAGACCAGCCAGCCCGCGAGTCGTCCGGCCATCGTCGACACCATGGCGTACTCGCCGCCCGCGCTGGGGATGAGGGTGCCCAGCTCCGAGTAGCAGAACGCCACGGCGATACAGAGCAGCGAGCCGATCGCGATGGTGAGCGCGGTCGCCGTGCCGAGGGACGAGAACAGGTCGGGTACGACCACGAAGAGCGTGGAGGCGGGCGTCACGCACGAGAGCGTCAGCAGGGTGCCGCCGACGATGCCGATGGAGCGCTTGAGCTTTTGGGGGCTCCCGGAGGCCGTGGGGGCGGCGTCCGGGAGGGCCTGCTCGACAGGGCGGAGCGTGTCGGTCATGAAGCGGTTCCGATCGACTCATGCGTCAGAAGACGACTCGTGCGTCAGGTGATT
The DNA here is from genome assembly GCF_007113425.2 of Streptomyces sp. RLB3-17. Classification (NCBI taxonomy): domain Bacteria; kingdom Bacillati; phylum Actinomycetota; class Actinomycetes; order Kitasatosporales; family Streptomycetaceae; genus Streptomyces; species Streptomyces sp. RLB3-17. Next base: position 4,413,313 of record NZ_CP041610.2, read on the forward strand.
CGGTCGGGAGCGCTATCGCCTCCGGCGGCTCGCGTCGTTCATCTCGTCGTCCGCTCCCGCGTTGATGGAACCTTGACGGAAACCGTTGCGTCAATGGCCGTTTACCTACGGAATCCGCACCACCGAAGCGACGCAGGTCACATCGCTTTCCCAGGCCCCGACGCCTACATGTTGCAATCATCAGGACCCATCGGGCTATGACCATGCTTTCAAAGGCATCAGCAGCAATCCACCTCAGCTATCCGTTTCATCACCTCATGACGAGAACCGCAGTCGAGGCCTTGAAATTCACCAGGATTGGTCCGCACTCCGGGACGCCCGGCGAATAGGGGAGCCGGGCATGGCGGTGCCCCGCCCCCCGGGACGGGGGACGGGGCACCAGGGGGTCGCTCAGTGGTTGCGCGGGAAGCCCAGGTCCACGCCCGTCGGGGCGTCGGCCGGGTCGGGCCAGCGGGTGGTGACGACCTTGCCGCGGGTGTAGAAGTGCGTGCCGTCGTTGCCGTAGATGTGGTGGTCCCCGAAGAGGGAGTCCTTCCAGCCGCCGAAGGAGTGGTAACCGACGGGCACCGGGATCGGCACGTTCACGCCGACCATGCCCGCCTCGACCTCCAGCTGGAAGCGGCGGGCGGCGCCGCCGTCCCGGGTGAAGATCGCGGTGCCGTTGCCGAAGGGCGACGCGTTGATGAGGGCGACACCCTCCTCGTAGGTGTCCACGCGCAGCACGCACAGCACCGGGCCGAAGATCTCGTCCTTGTACGCGTCCGAGGTCACCGGCACCCTGTCGAGCAGCGAGAGGCCGATCCAGTGGCCGTCCTCGTACCCCTCGACCGTGTACCCGGTGCCGTCGAGGACGACCTCGGAGCCCTGCGCCGCCGCGCCCTTGACGTAGGACGCCACCTTGTCGCGGTGCACGGCCGTGATCAGCGGACCCATCTCGGAGGTCGGGTCGTTGCCGGGGCCGATCTTGATCTTCTCGGCGCGCTCGCGGATCTTCTCCACCAGCACGTCGCCGACCGAGCCGACCGCGACGACGGCGGAGATGGCCATGCAGCGCTCGCCGGCGGAGCCGTAGGCGGCCGACACGGCGGCGTCCGCGGCCGCGTCCAGGTCGGCGTCCGGGAGGACCAGCATGTGGTTCTTGGCGCCGCCCAGGGCCTGCACGCGCTTGCCGTTCGCGGAGGCGGTGGTGTGGATGTAGCGGGCGATCGGGGTCGAGCCGACGAAGGACACCGCCTTGACGTCCGGGTGCTCCAGGAGGCGGTCGACGGCCACCTTGTCACCGTGGACGACGTTGAAGACACCGTCGGGCAGACCGGCCTCGGCGAGCAGCTCGGCGACCTTCATGGCGGCCGACGGGTCCTTCTCCGACGGCTTCAGCACGAAGGTGTTGCCGCACGCGATGGCGATCGGGAACATCCACATCGGCACCATGGCCGGGAAGTTGAACGGCGTGATGCCCGCGACGACGCCCAGCGGCTGCCGGATCGACGCCACGTCGACCTTGGAGGCCACCTCGGTCGACAGCTCGCCCTTCAGCTGCACGGTGATCCCGCACGCCAGGTCGACGATCTCCAGACCGCGCGCCACCTCGCCGAGCGCGTCCGAGTGCACCTTGCCGTGCTCGGCGGTGATCAGCTCGGCGATCGCGTCCCGGTTCGCGTCGAGCAGCGCCCGGAACTTGAAGAGGATCGTGGACCGCTTGGCCAGCGAGGACTGGCCCCAGGTCGCGTAGGCGTCCTTGGCCGCGGCGACGGCGGCGTCCACCTCGTCGACGGTCGCGAAGGCGACCCGTGTGGTCACGGCGCCGGTCGCCGGGTCGGTGACCGGCCCGTACGTACCCGACGCACCCTCGACTGTCTTGCCACCGATCCAGTGGTTGACGGTCTTCGTCATGGCCAAAAACTCCTTCACAGATGGCGGCGTCGGGCGGCGACGTGCCGGTCGTACTCCTCACGTGCCTTGACCGCCGACGATCGGGTCGCGGTCTCGGCCACAGGTACATCCCACCAGGCTTGGGCCGGGGGCGCGCCCGACACTGTGTCTGCCGTTTCGGTCTCCACGTAGACACATGTGGGAGTGTCCGCGGCGCGCGCCTCGGCAAGGGCCGCCCGCAGGTCACGGACGGTCTTCGCGCGCAGCACCCGCATGCCGAGGCTGGCCGCGTTGGCGGCGAGATCGACGGGCAGCGGCGCCCCCGTGTACGTACGGTCCTCGGAGCGGTAGCGGTAGGCGGTGCCGTACCGCTCGGCGCCCACGGACTCGGAGAGGCCGCCGATGGAGGCGTACCCGTGGTTCTGGAGTATGAGGACCTTGATCGCGACGCCCTCCTGCACGGCGGTGACGATCTCGGTCGGCATCATCAGGTAGGTGCCGTCGCCGACCAGCGCCCACACGGGCCGGTCGGGGGCCGCCATCCGGACGCCGATCGCGGCCGGGATCTCGTAGCCCATGCACGAGTAGCCGTACTCGACGTGGTACTGGTCGCGGGACCGGGCCCGCCACAGTTTGTGCAGGTCACCGGGGAGCGAGCCGGCCGCGTTGATCAGGATGTCGTCCTCGGTGACGAGCTCGTCGAGGACGCCGAGGACCTGCGGCTGGGTGGGCCGGATGTCGATGTCCTCGGCCTCGTACGCCGCGTCGACGCGGTACTCCCAGCGCTCCTTGTCGTCCGTGTACTCGGTGGCGTACGCGGGCTCCACGCGGTGCCCGTGCAGCAGCAGCGCCTCGGTGAGCGCTTCAAGGCCGGCCCGCGCGTCCGCGATCAGCGGGATCCCCGACAGCTTGTGGCCGTCGTACGGCGCGATGTTGAGGTTCAGGAAGCGGACGTTCGAGGCGGTGAAGAGGGTGCCGGAGGCGGTGGTGAAGTCGGTGTAGCGGGTGCCGACGCCGATCACCAGGTCGGCGGTGCGGGCGAGCTCGTTCGCGGTCGCCGTGCCGGTGTGTCCGACTCCGCCGACGTCCTGCGGGTGGTCCCACTTCAGTGATCCCTTGCCCGCCTGTGTGGAGGCGACGGGGATGCGGGTGGTGGCGGCGAGTTCGGCGAGCACGTCCTCGGCGCGGCTGTGGTGGACCCCGCCGCCCGCGACGATCAGCGGGCGCCGGGCCTCGCGGATCGCCGTGACGGCGGCGGCCAGCTCGGAGGCGTCGGCCGCCGGACGGCGCACGGTCCAGATCCGCTCCTGGAAGAACTCCTCCGGCCAGTCGTACGCCTCCGCCTGCACGTCCTGCGGCAGCGCGAGCGTGACGGCGCCGGTCTCGACCGGGTCGGTGAGCACGCGCATGGCCTGCAGGGCGGCGGGGATCAGCGCCTCGGGCCGGGTGACGCGGTCGAAGTACTTCGACACCGGGCGCAGACAGTCGTTGACCGACACATCGCCCGCGTAGGGGACTTCGAGCTGCTGGAGGACCGGGTCGGCGGGGCGGGTCGCGAAGATGTCGCCGGGCAGCAGGAGCACCGGGAGGTGGTTGATCGTCGCGAGCGCGGCGCCGGTGACGAGGTTGGTGGCGCCGGGTCCGATGGAGGTGGTCACGGCGTGCGCCGACAGCCGGTTGGACTGGCGTGCGAAGCCGACCGCCGCGTGCACCATCGACTGCTCGTTACGGCCCTGGTGGTAGGGCATCTCGTCGGCGTACTCGATCAGCGCCTGGCCGAGTCCGGCGACGTTGCCGTGACCGAAAATGCCCCAGGTGGCGCCGATCAGCCGCCGCCGCTCGCCGTCCCGCTCCGTGTACTGGGCGGCCAGGAAGCGCACCAGCGCCTGTGCGACCGTCAGCCTCGTCGTTGAGGTCATCGGTATCCCTCTGTGCTCTCTAGATGTCCCGGGTGGAAGCAGATCCGCCACTCCCTCTCCTCGCCCGGTCCGGCCATCGCGTTCAGGTAGTACATGGTGTGGCCGGGCTGGGCGATGGACGGGCCGTGCCATCCGTCGGGGACGAGGACGGCATCGCCGGTGCGGACCTCGGCGAGGACGTCGGATCCGCCCTCGCGCGAAGGGAATACGCGCTGATAGCCGAATCCGTTCGGGCCGTCGATCTCGAAGTAGTAGATCTCCTCCAGCTCCGACTCGACACCGGGCCGGTGCTCGTCGTGCTTGTGCGGCGGATACGAGGACCAGTTGCCGCCGGGGGTGATGACCTCGACGGCGATGAGCTTGTCGCACTCGAAGGCGTCGGCGGAGGCGAAATTGCGCACCTGACGTGCGCAGTTGCCACTGCCTCGGTCTTCGACGGGGACCTCCGGCGCGGGGCCGTAGCGGGCGGGGAGTCGGCGCTCGCACTTCGCTCCTGCCAGGGCGAAGCGGCCTCCCGCACCGGAGGCGATCTGGGCCCGGGCGTCACGGGGCACGTACGCGAAGTCGGAGACCCCCGCGAACACGCTTTCCCTGCCCAGGATTTGGAACTCTTCGTCCTCTATGCGCACCGTACAGGCGCCACCCAGCGGAAGCACGATCCACTCGCTGTCGCCGGTGGTGAAGGTGTGGGTGCCGCCCGGTCCGAGGTCGACCACGCGCAGGCTGCTGTGGGTCCAGCCGGCGTACTTGGGGTCGATGTCGACGGCGTACAGCCCGCCGGCGGTGGCGCCCCTGGGCACGTACAGGCCGTCGCTCCGGGGCACGTCCGTCGTCGAGTGCGTCCTGGGGTCCGTCATCGGGTCCTCACAGCAGTCCTACGGCGGTGTCCACCGCGGCGGTCACGTCCCCGTCGGCCGGGTAGAGCAGCGAGCGGCCGACGACCAGGCCCTGCACGGTGGGCAGTTGGAGCGCGCCGCGCCACTTCTCGTACGCGCTCTCCTGGTCCTCCCCGACGTCTCCGCCGAGCAGTACGGCGGGCAGGGTGGAGGTCTCCATGACCCGGGCCATGTCGTCCGGGTTGTCGGTGACGGGGACCTTCAGCCAGGTGTACGCCGAACTGCCGCCCAGGCCACTGGCGATGGCGATGGACTTGATGACGGCCTCGGCGCTCAGGTCGTTGACCAGCGCGCCCCTGGGGGTGCGGCGGCTGAGGAACGGTTCGACGAAGACCGGGAGATGACGCTCCGCCATCTCGTCGATCACGCGGGCGGTGGACTCGAGGGTGTTGAGCGAGCCCGGATCGTCGTAGTCGATGCGCAGCAGCAGCTTGCCCGCGTCGAAGCCGAGCCGCTCGATGTCCTGCGGACGGTGGCCGGTGAAACGGTCGTCCAGCTCGTACGAGGCGCCCTGGAGGCCGCCGCGGTTCATCGAGCCGAGGACCACCTTGTGGTCGAGGGCGCCCAGGAGCAGCAGGTCGTCGAGGATGTCGGCGGTCGCGAGGACGCCGTCGACACCGGGGCGGGAGAGCGCGAGGCAGAGCCGTTCCAGCAGGTCCGCGCGGTTCGCCATGGCGAACTTGCGGTCGCCGACGGCGAGCGCCCCGCGGGCCGGATGGTCCGCGGCGATGATCATCAGCCGCCCGTTGTCGCCCACGAGGGGGCGGCGGGGCCGGCGCGCGGCGGCCTCGGCGACGGCTTCGGGGCGGTGGGCGCGGAGCCGGACGAGCTCCACCGTGTCCACGGTTCGCAGCGGCGGGGAGGGAGCCGGGGGCAGGACGGGGTCTCCGCCCTCGTGTCCCACGCGTCCCGCCCTCATCGGACCGCTCCCGCCATGAGCGCGTCCTCGACCTCGTCGGGGGTCGGCATCGCGGAGGAGCACTCCAGCCGGGAGGCGACGATGGCACCGGCCGCGTTGGCGTGCCGCATGATCCGCTCCAGGTCCCAGCCGGCGAGCAGGCCGTGACAGAGGGAACCGCCGAACGCGTCACCGGCGCCGAGGCCGTTGAGGACCGTCACCGGGAGCGGCGGGACCTCGGCCGACGTGCCGTCGCGGTGGACGGCGAGGACGCCCTTGGGGCCCTGTTTGACGACGGCGAGTTCGACGCCCGCCTCGAGGAGGGCCTCGGCCGCCGCGTGCGGTTCGCGGACGCCGGTGGCGATCTCGACCTCGTCGAGGTTGCCGACGGCGACGGTGGTGTGGCGCAGGGCCTCGGCGTAGAAGACCCGGGCGGAGTCCTCGGGGGTGTTCCCGGCCGTGCTCTTCCAGAACATGGGCCGCCAGTCGAGGTCGAAGACCGTCGTGGCGGACTTGGCGCGGTGGGCGAGCGCGGCGAGCGTCGCCGTCCGGCTGGGCTCCTCGCTCAGGCCGGTCCCGGTCACCCAGAAGATGCGCGCCTCACGGACGGCGTCCAGGTCGAGGTCGTGCGCGTCGATCTCCAGGTCCGGGGCCTTGGGCTGCCGGTAGAAGTACAGCGGGAAGTCGTCGGGCGGGAAGATCTCGCAGAACGTCACCGGGGTGGGCAGCCCGGCGACCGGGGTGACCCAGCGGTCGTCCACGCCGAAGCCGCGCAGCGCCTCGTGGAGGTACGCGCCGAAGGGGTCGTCACCGGTGCGCGTGATCACCGCCGTACGCCGTCCGAGCCGGGACGCGGCCACCGCGACGTTCGTCGCCGAGCCACCCAGGAACTTCCCGAAGGACGTCACCTGCGCCAGCGGGACCCCCGTCTGCAACGGGTAGAGGTCCACACCGATCCGCCCCATGGTGATCAGGTCGTACGCCATCGACTTCCCTTCGCTTCGGCTCCCCCAAGGTCTAGCGCCGCGCGGGGAGCCCTGTCAACAGTTTGTCCGGACATTCGGACCAGGCCTTGACACCTCCCTCGTGCCGCCCGAAGCTGACGCCCATGACGTCGTTGTCGCCGCAGGCATCACCTCAGTCCTCACTGTCCCGCATCCGGATCGGTTCGGCTCCGGACTCCTGGGGCGTCTGGTTCCCCGACGACCCTCAGCAGGTCCCCTGGCAGCGCTTCCTCGACGAGGTCTCCCAGTCCGGGTACGAGTGGATCGAGCTGGGCCCCTACGGTTATCTGCCCACGGATCCGGCGGTGCTCAAGGAGGAGACCGCGCGGCGCGGGCTCACCGTGTCGGCCGGCACCGTCTTCACCGGGCTGCACCGGGGACCCGAGGTGTGGGACGCCACCTGGGCGCACGTCTCGGACATCGCCGCGCTCACCCAGGCGACGGGCGCCGAGCACCTCGTCGTCATCCCGGCGTTCTGGCGGGACGACAAGACGGGCGAGGTGCTGGAGAGCAGCGCGCTGACGCCGACGCAGTGGCGCAATCTGACCGCTCAGACCGAGCGGCTCGCCCATGAGGTGCGGGAGCGCTACGGGCTGAAGATCGTCGTCCACCCGCACGCGGACACGCACATCGACAGCGAGGAGAACGTCACGCGTTTCCTCGACGCGACCGACTCCTCACTGGTGTCGCTGTGCCTGGACACCGGCCACTACGCGTACTGCGGCGGCGACAGCGTCAAGCTCATCGAGACCTACGGGGAGCGCATCGGCTACCTCCACCTCAAGCAGGTGGATCCGCTGGTCCTGGCCGAGGTGCGGGCGAACGAGGTGCCGTTCGGGCCCGCCGTGGCCAAGGGTGTGATGTGCGAACCGCCGTCCGGTGTACCGGCACTGGAGCCCGTCCTCGCCGCCGCCCAGAAGCTCGACGTCGAACTCTTCGCCATCGTCGAGCAGGACATGTACCCGTGCCCGCCGGACAAGCCGCTGCCGATCGCCCAGCGCACCCGGGCGTTCCTGAGGTCCTGCGGAGCCTGACCGTTCGAGGTGACCGCTTCACAGTGTCCCGCGGAGCCTGACCCTCCGCGGGGAGCCGTGGGGCCCGCCGAGAGCCCGGGGCTCGGCGGGCCTTCCGGCGTCGCCGGCCGCGTTGCACCATGGGAGTTCCCCGGGTGCGGGCGGCGGCGGGAGGGCCGATGGTGACGCGAATCGTCTCGCGGGCGGGGCACGGTCCCGGCGGTGCCTGGGAGACGGCCCTCGCACGGCCGCATCCACGACTGGGGCCCGGAGTGATCAGCTATCGCGGGATCCGGCTCGCGCTCGACCGGCCGCGGCGCAGGCTGGAGGCGCCGATCGGCGCGGCGACCCTGTTGCTGGGCTTCGAACAGCCCCTGCGCATCTCACGCGTGGGCCGTCCCCCCGTCACCCTCAGGTCGGTGTTCTCGGGACCGACCACCACCGCGGCCGTCGGCGAACACGACGGACGGCTGGCGGGCATCGAGGTGCTGCTCGCCCCCTGGGCCGCGTTCACGCTCTTCGGCACACCGCAGTACGAACTCGCCGACCGGACCCTGGATCCCGACGAGCTCCCGCATGGACTGGGCTCGCGGGACGCGGGCCCGGGCGGGCGCCGGCTGCGGAGCGTCGGTGAACTCTCCGCCGCGCTGGCCGCGTTGCCGGGATGGCCGGAACGCTTCGAACTGCTGGACGACGTCCTCGTGCGCTGGCACTCGGCGGGGACGCCCGGTTCGACACGGGTGGTGCGGGCGTGGGCGCAACTGCAACGGACTTGGGGCGCGATGCCGGTGGCCCGGCTCGCCGAGGACGTCGGCTGGAGCGTACGGCAGTTGGAGAATCGTTTCCGGGAGCAGATCGGGCTGGGCCCCAAGGCGGCGGCCCGGGTGCTGCGCCTGGAACGGGCCCGGCGGCTGCTCGCCGCGGGACGCTCACAGGCGGAGACGGCGGCGGCCTGCGGGTTCTACGACCAGGCCCACCTCAGCGGCGAGTTCCGGGCGATGACGGGGTGCACACCGCGGGAGTTCACGGCGGCCCGCGGAGCTCAGCCGGTTCCACCGCCCGGCCCGCCGGGGGCCGATCGGATGGCCGGGGAGGCGACCAGCCTGGTGCTCTCCCCCGACCGGAGCGATCGAAGTGACCGGGGTGCGATTTTTTCCAAGACCGGTGGGCTCCGTTGATTGCAGGCTGAACTTCCGGCGGCTGATCCGACGGGGGGACGCGGACGGCTTCCGAGGGGGATGCGGGGAGCTGGTGGGCCGGACCTGGAGTGGGTCCGACCCACCGCTCACGTACGCACGACGCACCCGGCCCGCCACCCGCCCCCGCCGCGCACACGTCTCGACGGTCCCCTCGGCTCTACGGTCCCCTCGGCGCGAATGCGTCACGCGTGTCACAAAAACCACCGCCCTGTCACACATGTCGCGTGTACGCAGGTCTTGTGTCACACCCGGCCAACAGGCCCTGCCCTGCGGTCACTCTGTGTCGTTCAACGAGCGCAGGCTTTGTGATCGCCAGCGCAGCGCCCGGCTCCCCCGACGGCCACCCCCCGGCCGCCGCCGCGACGCGCGCAGGGAGGTGCCACTCATGACCGACCGTAGGCTCTGGTCGTACAAGGAGATCGCGGCGCACATCAAGGTGCAGCCGGACACCGTGCGGTCGTACCGCAAGCACGGACTGCTGCCGCCGCCCGACCACGTGGAGAGCGGGAAGCCCTACTGGTACGCGGACACCGTCCGCGCCTGGGTCGCCTCCCGCCCCGGTAACCGCGGACGAAGAGACTGACCACGGGCCCCGGGCCCCGCCCCGCTCGCCACACGCACTCACGGTGCCCTCGCGCTCTGCCCCGCCCCTCGCCCGGGTGCGGGGCACAGCCCCTGTCCGGGTTCAGCTCCACGGTTCGATGACCGTCACGCCCGCCCCCGGCGCCGTCCCCATCGCCGCCAGGGCCGCGGGGACCGCGTCCAGCGGGATGGTGGAGGTGACCAGGAGGTCGGGGCGGAGCACCCCGGCGCGGACCAGTTCGAGCATGCGGGGGTAGGCGTGTGCCTGCATGCCGTGGCTGCCCAGGAGTTCGAGTTCGAGGCCGATCACCCGGGCCATCGGAACCGCGGGGTCCTCGGGAAGCAGACCGACCTGGACGTGGCGCCCCCGGCGGCGCAGGCCGTTCACCGAGGCCGCGCAGGTGACCGGGGAGCCGAGCGCGTCGAGGGAGAGATGGGCACCGCCGCCGGTCAGCTCCCGGACCGCCGCCGCCGTGTCCCCGACCCGCGAGGCGTCCACGACCTCCACCGCGCCGAACTTCCGTGCCAGGTCCAGGGCCTGGGGTGAGAGGTCCACGGCCACGACCCGCGCCCCGGCCGCCGCCGCGATCATCACTGCCGACAGTCCCACGCCTCCGCAGCCGTGCACCGCGACCCACTCCCCCGCCGCCACCCGGCCCTGCGCGACCACCGCGCGGAACGCCGTGGCGAACCGGCAGCCCAGCGACGCCGCCGTCGCGAAGGACAGCTCGTCCGGCACCGCCACCAGGTTCACCTCGGCGTGGTCGAGTGCCACGTACTGGGCGAAGGAACCCCAGTGGGTGAACCCCGGCTGGGTCTGCCGCTCGCACACCTGCTGGTCACCCGCCGCGCAGGAGGGACACGTCCCGCAGGCGCAGACGAACGGGACGGTGACCCGGTCGCCGGGGCGCCAGCCGGTCACCCGCGCACCGACCGCCTCGACGGTCCCCGCGAGTTCGTGGCCCGGCACATGCGGCAGCGTGATGTCCGGGTCGTGCCCCATCCAGCCGTGCCAGTCGCTGCGGCACAGCCCGGTGGCCTCGACCCGCACCACCACCCCGTGCTCCGCGGGCACCGGGTCCGCCACCTCGCGCACCTCGGCCGGCTCCTCGTACCGCTCGAACACCACTGCCCGCATCCGTCTCGCCCCTCCGCCCGAAGATCACCCTTCCGGAGCGAACGCTATCCGCGCGCCTCGACCTTGTCCCGCTCCCGGTCGCCCTCCCTGCCGCCCTCCTTGCCGTGCTCCCGGCCGTCCGCCTGCCGGGGGCCGTCCGGCTCCGCCTCGCCCTCGCTCAGTCCGAACCGGTCGTGGAAGCGCCGCAGCGGCCCCGGTGCCCACCAGGTCGCGCGGCCCGTGAGGCGCATGACCGCCGGGACCAGCAGGCTGCGGACGACCATCGCGTCCATCAGCACGGCGAGCGCGATGCCCAGGCCGAGCATCTTGGTGTTGGTCACGCGTGAGGTGCCGATCGCGACCATCACCACGGCGAGGATGACCGCGGCCGCGGTGATCAGTCCGCCGGTGCGCTGGAGGCCGAAGCGGACCGCCTCCCGGTGGTCGCCCGTGTGGTCGTACTCCTCCTTTATCCGGGAGAGCAGGAAGACTCCGTAATCCATGGAGAGGCCGAAGGCGACGCAGAACATGAGGACGGGGAGCGTCGTCTCTATCGATCCCGGGCTGGTGAAGCCGAGCAGGCCCGACAGATGGCCGTCCTGGAAGACCCAGACCACCGCGCCGAACATCGCCGTCAGGCTGAGCGCGTTGAGCAGCACCGCCTGGATCGGGATCAGCACGCTGCCGGTGAGGAGGAAGACCAGGAGCAGGGTGACGATCGCTATGAAGGCCGCGGCCCAGGGGAGCCGGTCGGCTATGGCGTGCTTGGAGTCGACCAGGACCGCCGCCGTGCCGGTCACCGCCGTGCCGAACGGGGCCTGTGTCGAACGCAGTTCGCGCACCAGCCGCTGGGCTCCGTCGCCGACGGCCTCCCCCTTCGGCAGCACCGTGAAGTAGGCCGAGTCGCCCTGCGCCAGGGGCCCGTCCACCCGCAGCACCTCGGGCAGCGCGGCGATCCGGTCCTTGTAGGCCGTGTACTGGGCCTCGGTCGCCGGGCCCTCCGCGAGCACCTCCAGGGCACCACCGGGGCTGCCCGGGAAGCCGTCGCGTATGTGTTGCTGGACGACGTGGGACTCGGCGCCCGAGGGCAGCTGGCGATCGTCCGCGGTGCCGAACTTCACGCCCAGGAAGGGCAGTCCGAGCACGATCAGCCCGACGGTGGTGGCGACGGCGAAGACCGGCGCCCTGCGCATGACGAGTGCGGCCATACGTCCCCAGGCGGCCCCGTCCGCGCTCGCCGCCGGCCTTCCGCGCCGGAACAGGCGGCGCAGATCCAGCGAGTTCACCCGGTGGCCGAGCAGCACCAGCGCCGCCGGGAGCAGGACCAGGGCGGCGGCCGCGGCCAGCAGCACCACGGCGATGCCCGCGTAGGCGAAGGAGCGCAGGAAGTACTGCGGGAAGAGCAGCATCGCGGCCAGGGAGACAGCGACCGTGAGGGAGGAGAAGAGGACCGTGCGGCCCGCGGTGCGCAGGGTCGTGGCGATGGCCCCGATGACGTCTTCCCTGCTCGAACGCGCTGGAGAACTCGGGGAAGGCGCGGCGCCCCTGGCCAGTTCCTCGCGGAACCTGCGGACGATGAACAGGGCGTAGTCGATGGCGAGGCCGAGTCCCAGGGCCGTGGTGAGGTTCATCGCGAAGACCGAGACGTCGGTGAACTCGGTGAGGCCGCGCAGTACCGCGTTCGTGCCCAGGATCGCGACGATGCCCACGCCGAGCGGCAGCAGGGCGGCGATCGCGCTGCCGAAGACCATCACCAGCAGCACGAGGGTCACCGGCAGGGCGATCATCTCGGCCCGGGTCAGGTCCTCACGGATGGTCGTCTGCATCTCGTGCTGCACCGCGACCGGGCCGCCGACCCTGATCTCGACCGGCCCGTGCGTCCCTCGGTAGGAGGGCGCCAGGCGGTCCAGGGTCTCGCTCGCCGTCTTCTCGTCGCCCGTGATCCGCGCGGCGATCAGCGCCTCGTGGCCGTCCTTCGCCTTCAGCGCCGGTGCGCCCGACGCCCAGTACGAACCGACCCCCGTGACGCCCCGCTCGCCGGCGAGCCGCGCCGTGAGCCGCTTCGCCTCGGCCGCGACCGAGGGAGCGTCGACCGTGGCACGCCCCGAGTCGACCAGGAGCAGCAGATTGGGCTGCGAGGCGGGGAACTCCCGCTCCAGCGCCTTGGTCGCGTACGTCGACTCGGCGGTCGGGTCCTGCCAGCCGCCGCTGCCCAGCCGGTCGGCGACCCCACTGCCGGCGACCACGGCGAGCGCGGTGAGCAGCAGCGCGACGAACAGGGAGAGTCGGGGGCGCGCGGTCACGAACCGGGTCCAGCCACCGGCCCGGACACCGCGACCGGTTCGCGGGCCACCGCTCACCCGTCGACTACCGCTCACCGGTTGGCCGTCGCTCACCCGTTGGCCGTCGCCCGCCCGTCGGCCGCGACCCGCCCGCGGACCGCTCTTCCCCGGCGGGCTTCCGCTCTCCGGCGGGCCTCCGCCCACCTGCGGCTCGTCGCCCGCGCTCGCGTCGACGCTCGCGCCCCTCCCGCGCCCCGCGCCGCTCCCGTGGCCGTCATCCGCGCTGTTGACTTCGGTCATCGTGCGGTGTCCCCTTCACCGTGACCCCCTGTCCGCGCGGCGTCCGTCCGACCATCCGGTCGTGTGCGCAGGCGGCAGGGGTCGACCATTGCCATAGAATGGCAAACACGAGAGATCGCTCGCGTTTCACTAGAATGCGAGCGACCGCTCGTGTTTGTCAATCACGTTCGGAGAGCTGGGGATAACTCGTGCCCGACAAGCCCGAGACGCAGCGGACCGCCGACGCGCAGACCGTCGACAGACACCCCGTCGACGCACAGACCGCCGACGCGCAGACCGCCGATGAGCGGCCCCGCCGACGGCAGGCCCGCGGTGAGCGCCGGATCGCCCAGCTGCTGGAGGCCGCCGCCTCCGTCTTCTGCACCACCGGGTACACCGCCGCCAGCACCAACGCCATCGCCCGCGAGGCGGGCGTCTCACCGGGCACGCTGTACCAGTTCTTCCCGAACAAGGAGGCCATCGCGATCGAGCTGGGCGACCGGCTCATGCACGAGATGCGCGACACGTACGGCGAGGCACTGGCCCCGGTCGACCCCACGACCCCGCTGGAGGAGGCCGTGGGCGCCGCGGTCGACCGGTTCATCGCCTTCAACTGCGATCACCCCGTGTTCTTCGCGCTGATGCACGGCCCCGACATCCCGGGCCGGATCGCCGAGGAGCACGACGCCCTGCACGCGACCCTGATCTCGCGGATAGAGGGGCTGCTCTCCTCCCTCATGTCCGACGCACCCGCCACCGAGGTCACGCGCGTCGCGCACGTGTGCCTGGGCATCTACAAGGCCGGCCTGGAGCTGGTCCTCTCGAACCAGGGAGCCGAGCGCGAGGCGTACATCCGAGAGTTGAAGGACGTCCTGCTCCGCTACCTGGAGCCGTTGGTCCGCGACAGGACACTCACCCCGGCGGACCTCACCGCCGGCCCCGGCGAGTTCACGGCCCCGACCTCCTGAGCGCGCACGGCCCAACCCCCTGACCGCGTACGGCGACCCGGCCGTCGAACGCGGCCACTCGCACCGCGATCGTGGCGGAGTACCCCATACTGCGACATAGCGGACATTTGCCATAAGGTTCGGATAAATCAGACCGAGCCCAAGGGGCAAGCCGTGACCCAGAATCAGCCGCCCGGTGCGCCCCGGGCCCGCATTCCCGGACCCCAGCAGCCCCCGCCGTCGTACCCCCAGATCCGCACCGGACTGTGGCGACGCTGCCTGGGCGGCGGGCTCGCGCTCTGGACGCTGACGGCGATCGTCACGTACACGACGGGGAACACCACGCTGCTGCCCACCCTGATCCTGCTCGGCAGCTTCCTGGCCCCCGTCGTCTTCACGCTCTGGGCCTACGAGCGCCACGGCCGCGACCTCGGCGTGCAGGTGATCCTCGGCTGCTTCCTGGCCGGCGGGACCCTCGGGGTGCTGGGCGCGTCGGTGACGGAGAACCACCTGCTCCACCCCTCGCTGTCGAGGTGCGTCGGCGTCGGACTGGTCGAGGAGGCGGCGAAGCTGACCGCGCTGGCGTTCGTCCTGCGCCGCCACCCCCGACTCCGGGGACTGCGGGCCGGCCTCGTGCTCGGCGCGAGCGTCGGCCTCGGCTTCGCGGCGATGGAGAGCGCGGGGTACGCGTTCAACACCGCCCTCTCCCTCAAGGGACTGGATCTGCGCGCACTGCTGGAGACGGAGATCCTGCGCGGGCCGCTCACCCCCTTCGGGCACGGCCTGTGGACGGCGATCGCGGGAGCGGCGCTGCTCACATACCGCCATCCGCACGGACGCTTCCAGTACGTCGGCCCGGTGTCGGGCACCTATGTCGGCGTGTCGCTGTTGCACGCCCTGTGGGACTCGACACACGGCATCGCGCTCTGGCTGGTCGCGCGGCTGACCACGACGGGGCTCGACCGGACGCTGTTCGGACTGGGGTACCTGCAGGGGCCCACCGACGAGCAGAAACATCTCTTCACGCTGTTCTCGGTGGGTGGCCTGATCATCGTCGCGCTCGCGGGGGTCGGCTGGGTGCGTTCGCTGACACGCCGCGACTTTGCTTGGAGAAATACCCCCTAGGGGTATAGTGTTGGTCACCTGAGCAAGCCACCCGAACCCCACACGCCTCGACGAGGAGTACGCCATGACCACGCAGACCGACACCCCGGGTTCCGTCACGACCGTCTACCAGGTGAGCGGAATGAGCTGCGGGCACTGTGAGGGCTCCGTCTCCGGCGAGATCTCCGAGATCTCCGGGGTCACCTCGGTCAAGGCCGTCGCCGCCACCGGCGAGGTGACCGTGGTCTCCGCGGCGCCGCTCGACGAGGAGGCCGTGCGCGCCGCCGTCGACGAGGCGGGCTTCGAGCTCGCCGGCAAGGCCTGAGTCACCGGCCTCGCACTCAGCAGTCGCTCCCCCGCGCCTTCCAGTTCCCCGTATCACGCGCATCACCCGCATCACCCGTTCGCCCCGCACCACCCAGCACTTCACGCAGCTCTCCACACCGGGCCGTACCGACCAGCTGATACTGGCTCCGTACGGCCCGGCTCATTCCCTGGAGCCCGACCATGACCACCGCAGCACCCGAGCCGGCCATAGCCGAGACGGCCCAGACCACCGCGACCACCCCGATCACCGCGCCGGCCGCGCCGTCGGAGGTGGAGCTCACCATCGGCGGAATGACCTGCGCCTCCTGCGCGGCCCGCGTCGAGAAGAAGCTCAACCGCATGGACGGCGTCACCGCCACGGTCAACTTCGCGACGGAGAAGGCGAAGGTCTCGTACCCGGTGGGGGTACAGGTCGCCGACCTCATCGCCACCGTCGTGAAGACGGGATACACGGCCGAGGAACCCCCGCCGCCGCGCCTCGAAACGCCGGAACGGGCCGCCGACGCCGTCGGCGCCGACGAGGACCCCGAACTCGCCTCCCTGCGCGAACGGCTCGTCGTATCGGCCCTGCTCGCCCTTCCCGTCGTCCTGATGTCGATGGTCCCGGCACTGCAGTTCGACAACTGGCAGTGGCTCTCGCTGACCCTCGCCGCGCCCGTCGTGGTCTGGGGCGCGCTGCCCTTCCACCGGGCCGCGTTCACCAACGCGCGGCACGGCGCGGCCACCATGGACACCCTCGTCTCGGTCGGCACGCTCGCCGCGTTCGGCTGGTCCCTGTGGGCGCTGTTCTGGGGGCACGCGGGCATGCCGGGCATGCGGCACGGGTTCGACCTCACCGTCTCGCGCACGGAGGGGTCGTCGACGATCTATCTGGAAGTCGCCGCGGGTGTCGTCGCCTTCATCCTGCTGGGCCGCTACCTGGAGGCCCGCTCCAAGCGGCGGGCCGGAGCCGCGCTGCGGGCGCTGATGGAGCTGGGGGCCAAGGACGTCGCGGTGCTACGGGACGGCCGTGAGGTCCGTATCCCGGTCGCGCGGATGGCGACGGGCGACCGCTTCGTCGTGCGGCCCGGCGAGAAGATCGCCACCGACGGGACGGTGGTGGAGGGTTCCTCCGCCGTCGACGCCGCCATGCTGACCGGCGAGTCGGCGCCGGTGGACGTGACGGTGGGTTCCGGCGTCACCGGCGCGACCGTGAACGCCGGCGGACGGCTCGTCGTCGAGGCGACCCGGGTCGGCGCCGACACCCAACTCGCGCGGATGGCCCGACTCGTCGAGGACGCGCAGAACGGCAAGGCCGAGGTGCAGCGCCTCGCCGACCGGATCTCCGGGATCTTCGTGCCGGTGGTGCTGGTGATCGCGCTCGTCACCTTCGGGGTGTGGCTCGGTGTCACCGGCGACACGGTCGCCGCCTTCACCGCGGCCGTCGCGGTGCTGATCATCGCCTGCCCCTGCGCCCTCGGCCTCGCGACGCCGACCGCCCTGATGGTCGGCACGGGCCGCGGCGCCCAACTCGGCATCCTCATCAAGGGCCCCGAGGTCCTGGAATCCACGCGCCGCGTCGACACGGTCGTCCTGGACAAGACCGGCACGGTGACGACGGGACGGATGACACTGCGGGAGGTGTACGTCGTCGCCGACACCGACGAGAAGGAGGTCCTGCGGCTCGCAGGCGCCCTGGAGCACGCCTCCGAGCATCCGGTGGCCCGGGCGATCGCCGCGGGCGCTCAGGAGCGGACTGGCGACCTTCCTCCGGTGGAGCACTTCGAGAACGTCCCCGGCCTCGGCGTACGCGGACGCGTGGAGGGTCACGACATCCAGGTGGGACGGCTCCACGAAGGCGAACTCCCGGAGGCGCTGGCCCGCGCCAAGGCCGAGGCACAGACGGAGGGACGTACGGCCGTCGTGGTCACCCGGGACGGGGTGGCACTCGGTGTCGTGACCGTCGCCGACGCGATCAAGGAGACCAGCGCCGAGGCGGTGCGCGCACTGCGCGGCCTGGGGCTCACACCGGTCCTGCTCACCGGGGACAACCAGGCGGTCGCCCGGTCCGTGGCGCGTGCCGTCGGCATCGACCCCGGGGATGTGATCGCCGAGGTGCTGCCCGAGGACAAGGTCGCCGTCGTCAAGCGCCTCCAGAGCGAGGGGCGGACCGTGGCGATGGTCGGCGACGGGGTGAACGACGCGGCGGCCCTCGCCACCGCCGACCTCGGCCTCGCGATGGGGACGGGCACGGACGCGGCGATCGAGGCGAGCGACCTGACGCTGGTCCGGGGGGATCTGCGGGTGGCGGCGGACGCGATCCGGCTGTCCCGCAAGACCCTGTCCACGATCAAGGGGAACCTGGTGTGGGCGTTCGGATACAACGTGGCGGCGCTGCCGCTCGCCGCGGCCGGACTCCTCAACCCGATGATCGCGGGGGCCGCGATGGCCTTCTCGTCGGTGTTCGTGGTGACAAACAGCCTTCGACTCAGGACATTCTCATGACGACGGAGTAAGAGTCCCCCTAGAGTCGAACGGGAGCCTCACATAAGCTCTTCACAAGGCTCGCGCATCTTCCTTACGCTTGGGTCTCGATTTGCCATATCAGTCTCTTGCGTATCTTCAGGACATACGCAAGAGACGCAGATCACAGTGATGCGAACGTAACCATCGAAGGGGTTCGTGAGTCTAAGTTGGCGATGCCGGAGACGTCTTGGGGGGCGTCTCTGACATCTGGGGATGTCTTGGGGGACGTTCCCGGAACTGCGTTGCCGGGGCACGTGCAGCGGGGAGCTTTGAGCGGCCCTCCCGTCGGTACGGGTCCCGGCAGACCGCACCCCAGCAGTACATCAGCACCGCAGTAGTACAGAGAGTTTTGCTCGTTTTGCTCACGGCCGGTCCGGTCAGCCCGGCCGGCCGGGAGCAACGCGTCAGCACGCTCGCAGCGATTCAGGCGCTGTCCCACAGACGCCCGGCCGGATCCCGTGGGGGGAATCCGCACCGGGACAAGGAAAGCGCCCTGACTGCCGGCCCGTGGGGGGACCGGTAGCAGGGCGCTTTCCGTTTTTCCTGGGAGTGACCTGGGCCTAGGGCCTGTCCGGCCGGACAGGCCCTAGCGGGCCTCGACCGGGACGAAGTCGCGCTCGACGACGCCCGTGTAGATCTGGCGCGGGCGGCCGATGCGGGAGCCGGGCTCCTTGATCATCTCGTGCCACTGGGCGATCCAGCCCGGGAGGCGGCCGAGGGCGAACAGGACCGTGAACATCTCGGTCGGGAAGCCCATGGCGCGGTAGATCAGACCGGTGTAGAAGTCCACGTTCGGGTAGAGGCTGCGCGAGACGAAGTAGTCGTCGGAGAGCGCGTGCTCCTCCAGCTTGAGCGCGATGTCCAGCAGCTCGTCGGACTTGCCGAGCGCCGAGAGGACGTCGTGCGCCGCCGCCTTGATGATCTTCGCCCGGGGGTCGAAGTTCTTGTAGACGCGGTGGCCGAAGCCCATCAGACGGACGCCGTCCTCCTTGTTCTTCACCTTGCGGATGAAGGAGTCGACGTCGCCGCCGGAGGCCTGGATGCCCTCCAGCATCTCCAGCACGGACTGGTTGGCGCCACCGTGCAGGGGGCCCCACAGCGCGCTGATGCCGGCGGAGATCGACGCGAACATGTTCGCCTGCGACGAGCCCACCAGGCGCACGGTGGAGGTCGAACAGTTCTGCTCGTGGTCGGCGTGCAGGATGAGCAGCTTGTCGAGCGCGGCGACGACGACCGGGTCGAGTTCGTAGTCCTGCGCGGGGACCGAGAAGGTCATGCGCAGGAAGTTCTCGACGTACCCGAGGTCGTTGCGCGGGTAGACGAAGGGGTGACCGATCGACTTCTTGTAGGCGTACGCCGCGATCGTCGGAAGCTTGGCGAGAAGGCGGATCGTCGAAAGGTGACGCTGCTTCTCGTCGAACGGGTTGTGGCTGTCCTGGTAGAACGTCGACAGGGCACTGACCACCGACGACAGCATCGCCATCGGGTGCGCGTCGCGCGGGAAGCCCTGGAAGAAGCGCTTGACGTCCTCGTGCAGCAGGGTGTGCTGCGTGATCTCGTTCTTGAAGGTGGAGAGCTCGTCCACGTTCGGCAGCTCACCGTTGATCAGCAGAGAGGCCACCTCAAGGAAGGTGGAGCGCTCGGCCAGCTGCTCGATCGGGTAGCCGCGGTACCGGAGGATGCCCTGCTCACCGTCGAGGTAGGTGATCGCGGATTTATACGCGGCGGTGTTGCCGTACCCGCTGTCCAGCGTCACCAGCCCGGTCTGGGCGCGGAGCTTCCCGATGTCGAAGCCCTTGTCGCCGACGGTGCTGTCGATCACCGGGTAGGTGTACTCGCCATCGCCGTACCGCAGTACTACAGAGTTGTCGCTCACGTCATCCCTCACCGACGTTGTGCCTCTTCTTCGAGGTGCCCTGACTGTCTCTACCATCCCCCATTTGGCCCTGGAGAGTGCACTCGGGGTCGACCATTGGGCCTATTGGCGGCACTCAGTGCCGCCAACCTGCTCATCCTGCCCCCCTTCGCCCTGGTTCCGGAAGTGCTGTGTGACCTTTGCGACTCGTTTGATCGATCATTTTTTGTGATGCCTGGGGCGGGGGTGGGTGTCGCATCCCCGCGGGGCTCCGTCCCGGGCCCCGTGATGCGTCCTTTTCGGCTGCGGGTCAGGTGGTGAGGCGGTGGTCGAGGGATGTGTGGCGGCGGCCTGCCGACACCGTGCGGACCGCCTGGCCGATCGCCTTGCGGGAGCCCACCAGGACGACGAGCTTCTTGGCGCGGGTGACCGCCGTGTAGAGCAGATTGCGCTGGAGCATCATCCACGCGCCGGTGGTGACCGGAATCACCACCGCGGGGTACTCACTGCCCTGGGAGCGGTGGATCGTCACCGCGTACGCGTGGGCCAGCTCGTCGAGTTCGTCGAAGTCGTAGGGCACTTCCTCGTCCTCGTCCGTCAGCACCGTCAGACGCTGCTCCTCGGAGTCGAGTGAGGTGACCACGCCCACGGTGCCGTTGAAGACGCCGTTCTCCCCTTTTTCGTAGTTGTTGCGAATTTGGGTCACCTTG
Source organism: Streptomyces sp. RLB3-17 (assembly GCF_007113425.2). NCBI lineage: Bacteria > Bacillati > Actinomycetota > Actinomycetes > Kitasatosporales > Streptomycetaceae > Streptomyces > Streptomyces sp. RLB3-17. Next base: position 4,433,822 of record NZ_CP041610.2, read on the forward strand.
TCGCCGACCCGGAAGACCCGGCCACCGAAGCGTTTTTCGGGGAGGTCGGGGCGGCCTGGCGTAATCGCCTGCTGCAACAGGCCGTTGAGGGTGCCCGCGCCCGCGGGGCCGCGGTGCATGGGCGCCAGCACCTGGATGTCCCGGCGCGGGTCGAGCCCGAACCTGGCGGGAATCCGCCGTGCCGCCACATCCACGGTGAGCCGCCCGGCCTCCTCGGTCTCGTCCTCGACGAAGAGGAAGAAGTCCTTCATGCCGTCCGTGACGGGATGCTGCCCTGAGTTGATCCGGTGCGCGTTCGTCACCACTCCCGACTGCTGGGCCTGGCGGAAGACCTGGGTCAGACGGACGGAGGGGATGGGGCTCCGGTCGGCGAGCAGGTCGCGCAGGACCTCGCCGGCGCCGACGCTGGGGAGTTGGTCGACGTCCCCGACGAACAGCAGGTGGGCGCCCGGCGGCACCGCCTTGACCAGCTTGTTGGCGAGCAGGAGATCGAGCATGGAGGCCTCGTCCACGACCACCAGGTCGGCGTCCAGCGGCCGGTCCTTGTCGTACGCCGCGTCCCCGCCCGGCTTGAGCTCCAGGAGCCGGTGCACGGTGGAGGCGTCCGCTCCGGTCAGCTCGGCGAGTCGCTTGGCGGCACGGCCCGTCGGCGCCGCGAGCACCACCTTCGCCCGCTTGGCGCGCGCCAGCTCCACGATCGAGCGGACCGTGAACGACTTGCCGCAGCCGGGGCCTCCGGTGAGCACCGCGACCTTCTTGGTGAGCGCCAGCCGGACGGCCTCCTCCTGCCCGGGTGCCAACTCCGCGCCCGTACGCCCCTTCAGCCAGGTCAGCGCCTTGTCCCAGGCCACGTCGTGGAAACCGGGCATCCGGTCCTCGGTGGTGCGCAGGAGGCGCAACAGCTGGGCCGAGAGGGAGAGTTCGGCGCGGTGGAAGGGGACCAGATAGACGGCCGTGACCGTGTCCGGGCCGCCGTCGGGACCGGGGACCTTCTCGCGTACGACGCCCGGCTCCCGTACGCCACCGGGCTCGTCCTCGTCCTGGGTCGGCTCCGCCAGTTCCGCCAGGCATTCGATGACCAGGCCCGTGTCCACCTGGAGCAGCTTCACCGCGTCGGCGATCAGCTGCTCCTCGGGGAGGAAGCAGTGGCCCTGGTCGGCGGACTGCGACAGGGCGTACTGGAGGCCCGCCTTGACGCGCTCGGGGCTGTCGTGCGGGATGCCGACGGACTGGGCGATCTTGTCCGCGGTGAGGAAGCCGATGCCCCAGACGTCGGCGGCCAGGCGGTATGGCTGGTTCTTGACGACCGAGATCGACGCGTCGCCGTACTTCTTGTAGATGCGCACCGCGATCGACGTCGACACCTCGACGGTCTGGAGGAAGAGCATCACCTCCTTGATCGCCTTCTGCTCCTCCCAGGCGTCGGCGATCTTCTTGGTGCGCTTGGGGCCGAGGCCGGGGACCTCGATGAGGCGCTTGGGCTCCTCCTCGATGATCTGGAGCGTGTCCAGCCCGAAGTGCTGGGTGATGCGGTCGGCGAAGATCGGGCCGATGCCCTTGACCAGACCGGAGCCGAGATAGCGGCGGATGCCCTGGACGGTGGCGGGCAGGACGGTCGTGTAGTTCTCCACCGTGAACTGCTTGCCGTACTGCGGGTGGGAGCCCCAACGGCCCTCCATCCGGAGCGACTCGCCCACCTGGGCTCCGAGGAGTGCGCCCACGACGGTGAGCAGGTCGCCGGCGCCGCGGCCGGTGTCCACTCTCGCGACCGTGTACCCGTTCTCCTCGTTGGCGTACGTGATCCGCTCGAGCACGCCCTCGACAACCGCCAGTTGTACCTGCCGGTTCTCCGCCTGATTGGACATGATCCGAAGGTACCTGTGCCGACTGACAGCCGGGGCGCCGTGGCGGACAGCGACGGCCTCGACGGCGTCGAGCACGGTGATCAGCTCGGGCGAGCGGGCGAGGACGTGGCCGCCCGCCTGGCCCCGGACCGACTGGACGAGTCCGGCACGGGTCCTTCCGTGGAAGCCGGCACAGGTCCTTCCATCGAAGCCGGCACGACACAATAACGCCCTAAAGGTACATACGATTCATAACGGACAATGATCGACGAGCATCGACGAGCGAAGGGCAGGACGTCTCATGAAGTTCGCAGTCATCGGCGGGACCGGGCTGATCGGGTCACAGGTCGTGCGGAACCTGAACGCGGCCGGACACGAGGCGGTGCCGCACTCGCTGTCCACCGGGGTCGACGTCCTCACCGGTCAGGGCGTGGACGCGGCGCTGGCCGGCGCCGACGTGGTCGTCAACCTGACCAACTCCCCGACCTTCGACGACGCCTCCGCCGCGTTCTTCCGGACCTCGATGGACCACCTCCTGGCCGCGGCCCAGCGGGCGGGCGTCGGACACTTCGTCATCCTGTCCATCGTCGGCACCGACCAGGTGCCGGACCTCGACTACTACCGCGCCAAGACCCTCCAGGAAGACATCCTCAAGGCCGGCTCCGTCCCGTACTCCATCGTCCGCGCCACCCAGTTCATGGAGTTCGTCGACGCCGTCCTGTCCTGGACCACCGACGGCGACACCGTCCGCCTGCCCCGCACCCCCATCCAGCCGATCGCCGCGGCGGACGTCGCGGCGACCGTCGCCGAGGTCGCGGCCGGATCACCCCTGGGCGGCACCCTCGAGGTCGGCGGACCCGACACCTACCCGCTGGACGAGCTGGGTCGGATCACCCTCGACTTCAAGGGCGACAAACGCTCGGTGACCGTCGACGACACCGCCGGCATGTTCGCCGCGGCCCACGGCGACGTCCTCACCACCAAGAAGGGCGCCCGCATCGCCCCCACGCACTACACCGACTGGCTGAAGTAGCCCCACAGGAGCACCCGCGATCCGCAAGGGGCGGGTGCTCCACCACCTGCTCCACCACCTGCTCCACCACCTGCTCCACCGCCCGCTCCACCCCCTGCTCCACCCCCACCCCGCCTCCCCACCTCACTCCGCTCATCCGAGCGCGGTTCATCACGATCCGGTTTCGGCATGTGGTTGAGGTCTTGATTAATGCTCGTGTAATCGATTCCAATCCTCCGTGTAATCGATTCCACGAGGAGGTGGAGCGGCGATGGCGAGCATCAAGGACGTTGCCGCCGAGGCCTGCGTATCCGTCGCCACGGTCTCGCGCGTCCTGAACGATCATCCGTCGGTCAGCGAAGACGCACGCACCCGCGTGCTGGCCGCCGTACAGACCCTGGGCTACCGCCCGAACGCCGTCGCCCGCTCTCTGCGCACCGACCAGACCCGCACCCTCGGCCTGGTCATCAGCGACGTACTCAACCCGTACTTCACCGAGCTGGCCCGCTCCGTCGAGGAGGAGGCCCGCGCCCTCGGCTACAGCGTGATCATCGGCAACGCCGACGAACGGCCGGACCTCCAGGACCACCACGTACGGACCCTGCTGGACCGGCGGATCGACGGGCTCCTCGTCTCCCCCGCCGACGGCGGCTCCCCCGGGATGCTGGACGCCGCGCGTGCGGGGACGCCGATGGTCTTCGTGGACCGCTGGATCCCGGGCGTGGACGTGCCCGTCGTACGGGCGGACGGCCGGACGGCGGTCCGGGATCTCGTGGCGCATCTGCACGGGCTCGGACACCGCCGGCTCGCGATCATCGCGGGGCCCGCGGCGACCACCACCGGCAGCGAGCGCGTCGAGGCCTTCCGGGAGGCCATGGCCGAACACGGGCTGCCGCTCCCGGACGCCTACATAGGCCAGGGCGACTTCCAGGCCGAGAGCGGACGGCGGGTCACCGAGGGCTTCCTCGACCTGCCCGAGCCGCCCGAGGTCGTCTTCGCCGCCGACAACCTGATGGCGCTCGGCGCGCTGGACGCGGTCCGCGCGCGCGGGCTGCGGGTTCCCGAGGACATCGCGCTCGCGGCGTTCGACGACATCCCGTGGTTCGTGCACACCGATCCGCCGATCACCGCGGTGGCCCAGCCGACCGGCGAGCTGGGGCGGGCCGCCGTACGCGCGCTCGTCGACCGGATCGAGGGGCGGCCCCCGCAGTCGGTCACCCTCGCCGCCCGTCTCGTCGTCCGCCGCTCGTGCGGCGAACCGGCCCCCACCCCGCACTCCCCCGTAACGAACAGGAGTAAGTCGTGAGCAACCAGGACGAGTTGCTGCGCATCGAGGGCATCCGAAAGACCTTCCCCGGCGTGGTCGCGCTCGACAGCGTCGACTTCGATCTGCGCCGCGGCGAGGTGCATGTGCTGCTCGGCGAGAACGGTGCCGGCAAGAGCACGCTCATCAAGATGCTCTCGGGCGCCTACCAGCCCGACTCCGGGCGCGTCCTCGTCGACGGCGAGGAGGTGCGCGTCCACGGCGCGCAGGACTCCGAGCGTCTCGGGATCGCGACCATCTACCAGGAGTTCAACCTCGTTCCCGATCTGACGGTCGCCGAGAACATCTTCCTGGGGCGGCAGCCGCGCCGCTACGGGCTGATCGACCGGAAGAGGATGGAGGCCGAGGCCGCCGAGCTGCTGGAGCGGGTGGGTGTCAGCGTCTCCCCGCGCGCGCGGGTGCGTGAACTCGGTATCGCACGTCTCCAGATGGTCGAGATCGCGAAGGCACTGAGCCTGAACGCCCGCGTGCTGATCATGGACGAGCCGACCGCGGTGCTCACCTCCGAAGAGGTCGAAAAACTCTTCTCCATCGTGCGCAGGCTGCGCGAGGACGGTGTCGGCATCGTCTTCATCACGCACCACTTGGAGGAGATCGCCGCCCTGGGGGACCGGGTCACCGTCATCCGGGACGGCAAGAGCGTCGGTCAGGTCCCGGCCTCCACCACCGAGGACGAGCTCGTACGGCTCATGGTGGGGCGGTCGATCGAGCAGCAGTACCCACGTGTGCGGGCCGCCGTTGACGACGGCTCCGGGACCACCCTGCTGACCGTCGAGGGACTGACCCGTGACGGGGTCTTCCACGACGTGAGCTTCGAGGTGCGGGCCGGTGAGGTCGTCGGTATCGCGGGGCTCGTCGGGGCCGGGCGCACGGAGGTCGTACGAGCGGTCTTCGGGGCCGATCCGTACGACAAGGGGACCGTCAAGGTCGCCGGTTCCGCGCTGCGGCGGCACGACGTGAACGCGGCGATGGCGGCCGGGATCGGGCTCATCCCCGAGGACCGCAAGGGCCAGGGGCTGCTCTTGGACGCCTCCGTCGAGGAGAACCTCGGCCTGGTCACCATGCGGGCGGCGACCCATGGCGGCCTCGTCGACCTCAAGGGCCAGCGGGCGGCCGCCGCGCGGATCGCCGAGCAGCTCGGCGTCCGGATGGCCGGTCTCGGCCAGCACGTGCGCACGCTCTCCGGCGGCAACCAGCAGAAGGTCGTCATCGGCAAGTGGCTGCTGGCCGACACCAAGGTGCTGATCCTCGACGAGCCGACCCGCGGCATCGACGTCGGCGCCAAGGTCGAGATCTACCAGCTCGTCAACGAACTGACGGCCGCCGGCGCGGCCGTCCTGATGATCTCCAGCGATCTGCCCGAGGTGCTCGGCATGAGCGACCGGGTGCTGGTGATGGCCCAGGGCCGGATCGCGGGCGAACTGTCCGCCGACGAGGCGACCCAGGACTCCGTGATGGCACTCGCCGTCAGCACACCGACCACCAACTCTGTTACCGCTGTGGAGGGCTCCCGTGGCCACTGACACGCTCAAGAGCACTACGGGCGCGAGTGGCGCCTCGGCGGTCCGCCGCCTTCTGCTCGACAACGGGGCGCTCACCGCGCTCATCGCCCTCGTCATCGCGATGTCGGCGCTGTCCGGCGACTTCCTGACGACGGACAACCTGCTCAACATCGGCGTCCAGGCGGCCGTGACCGCCATCCTCGCCTTCGGTGTGACCTTCGTGATCGTCTCGGCGGGCATCGATCTGTCGGTCGGCTCGGTCGCCGCGCTGTCCGCCACCGTCCTCGCTTGGATGGCGACTTCGCAGGGCGTCCCGGTCTGGATCGCGGTGATCCTCGCGGTCGCGACCGGCATAGCGTGCGGCCTGGTCAACGGCGTCCTGATCTCCTACGGGAAGCTGCCGCCGTTCATCGCGACGCTCGCCATGCTGTCGGTGGGCCGCGGTCTGTCCCTGGTGATCTCGCAGGGCTCGCCGATCGCCTTCCCCGAATCGGTCTCGCACCTCGGTGACACCCTCGGCGGCTGGCTGCCGGTCCCGGTCCTGGTGATGGTCGTCATGGGTCTGATCACCGCCCTGATCCTGGGCCGTACCTACATCGGCCGCTCCATGTACGCGATCGGCGGCAACGAGGAGGCCGCGCGCCTCTCGGGTCTGCGGGTGAAGAAGCAGAAGCTCGCGATCTACGCCCTGTCGGGTCTCTTCGCGGCCGCCGCGGGCATCGTGCTCGCTTCCCGGCTCTCCTCCGCGCAGCCGCAGGCCGCGCAGGGCTACGAGCTGGACGCGATCGCCGCGGTCGTCATCGGCGGCGCCTCGCTGGCGGGCGGCACCGGCAAGGCGTCCGGCACGCTGATCGGCGCCCTGATCCTCGCGGTGCTCCGCAACGGTCTGAACCTGCTCTCCGTCTCCGCCTTCTGGCAGCAGGTCGTCATCGGTGTCGTGATCGCGCTGGCGGTGCTGCTGGACACGCTGCGGCGCAAGGCCGGGGCGACTCCGGTGGCCGCCGGGGCGGGTGCGCCGGGCGGCAGGGGCAAGCAGGCGGCGACGTACATCATCGCGGCCGTGGTCGCGGCGGCCGTCGTCGGTGCGATGTCCTTCCTGCACAACGGCTCCTCCTCGTCGGCGACGAAGAAGGTGGGCCTGTCCCTCTCCACCCTGAACAACCCGTTCTTCGTGCAGATCAAGTCGGGTGCCCAGCAGGAGGCGAAGAAGCTCGGCGTGGACCTGACGGTCACGGACGCCCAGAACGACGCCTCGCAGCAGGCCAACCAGCTCCAGAACTTCACCAGTTCGGGACTCGGTTCGATCATCGTCAATCCGGTGGACTCGGACGCGGCGGGCCCGGCGGTCCGCTCCGCGAACAAGGCCGGCATCCCCGTCGTCGGGGTGGACCGGGGCGTGAACAAGGCCGACACGGCCGCGCTGGTCGCCTCCGACAACATCGCGGGCGGCAAGCTCGGCGCCAAGGCGATGGCCGAGAAGCTGGGCGGCAAGGGCAAGATCGTGATCCTGCAGGGCCTGGCCGGAACGTCCGCGAGCCGTGAACGCGGCGCGGGCTTCGCCGAGGGTCTGAAGGCCTACCCGGGCATCGAGGTCGTCGCCCGGCAGCCCGCGGACTTCGACCGCACCAAGGGCCTCGACGTGATGACGAACCTGCTTCAGGCGCACCCCGACATCCAGGGCGTCTTCGCCGAGAACGACGAGATGGCGCTCGGCGCGGTCAAGGCGCTCGGATCCAAGGCCGGCACGTCGGTCTCGGTCATCGGCTTCGACGGCGAACCGGACGGCCTGAAGGCGGTCAAGGACGGCACGATGTACGCGTCCGTGGCCCAGCAGCCGAAGGAGCTCGGCCGGATCGCGGTGGAGAACGCGCTGAACGCCGCCGAGGGCAAGACGGTCGAGAAGACGGTGATGGTGCCGGTGAAGGTGGTCACGAAGGAGAATGTGGCCGGCTTCGGCGGATGACCTGAGCGGGCCGCCCGGGCAGCGCGACGCGGACGACCTCCGCGCGCCGCCGGGCGGCTCGCCCCGTTGCTTCGACTCACCTTCATAGGGAGAAAGTTCATGTACGACTACGACCTGCTGGTCGTGGGATCGGCCAACGCCGACCTGGTGATCGGGGTCGAGCGGCGGCCCGCGCCCGGCGAGACGGTGCTCGGCTCCGACCTCGTCGTCCACCCGGGCGGCAAGGGCGCCAACCAGGCGGTCGCCGCCGGCCGCCTCGGAGCCCGTACGGCGCTGCTGGCCCGGGTCGGCGACGACGCGCACGGGCGGCTGCTGCTCGACTCGCAGCGGGCGGCCGGGGTCGACACGGCGGGCGTGCTCGTCGGCGGGGCGCCGACCGGGGTCGCGCTCATCACGGTGGACCCCTCCGGGGACAACAGCATCGTGGTCTCGCCCGGTGCCAACGGCCGCCTCACACCCGAGGACGTGCGGTCCGCCGGAAACCTCCTGGCGGCCTCCCGTGTGGTCTCGGCGCAGTTGGAGATCCCGTTGGAGACGGTCGTGGAGGTCGTACGGAATCTCGCTCCCGGCAGCCGTTTCGTACTGAACCCGTCGCCGCCGCGCGCGCTGCCCGCCGAGGTGCTCGCGGCCTGCGATCCGCTGATCGTGAACGAGCACGAGGCGCGGGTGATCGTCGGCACGGATCTCGGGGACCCCCCGGAGGACTGGGCGTCCGCCCTGCTCGCCCTCGGCCCGCGCTCGGTGGTGATCACGCTGGGCGCGCGGGGCGCGCTGGTGGCCTCCGCCGACGGCGCCGCGCGGGTGCCGTCGGTGAAGGTGGAGACGGTGGACACGACGGGTGCGGGGGACGCGTTCACGGCGGCGCTGGCGTGGCGGCTCGGGCTCGACGAGCCGCTCGCCGAGGCGGCCGCGTACGCCGCCCGCGTCGGCGCGGCGGCGGTCACCCGCGCCGGTGCGCAGGAGTCCTTCCCGACGGCCGAAGAGGTCGCGTCGCTATGAAGAAGGCCGGAATCCTGAACCGCCATCTGTCGGGCGCGCTGGCCGAGCTGGGCCATGGGGACGGGGTGCTCGTCTGCGATGCCGGGATGCCCATCCCCGCCGGTCCGCGCGTCGTGGACCTGGCCTTCCGGGCCGGGGTGCCGTCCTTCGCCGAGGTGCTCGACGGGCTGCTGGCGGAACTCGTGGTGGAGGGCGCCACGGCCGCGCACGAGGTCCGCGGGGCGAACCCGGAGGCGACGGCCCTGCTGGACGCCCGTTTCCCCACGCTGTCGACGGTCTCGCACGAGGAACTGAAGTCGCTGTCGGCGGGCGCGAAGCTGATCGTCCGCACGGGAGAGGCACGGCCGTACGCGAATGTGCTGCTGCGGTGCGGGGTGTTCTTCTAGTCGGTGTTCGACATGCTTCGAGGGGCCCGGTCCGTCGACCGGGCCCCTCGGTTTTCCCCTCCGACATCAGAACCCCGCGATCCCCCCAGATCCCCCTCCAGAAGTCCTGATGCCAAGTACGACACGCGGGGTGGGGGAAGGGTTGCACGGCCTTCCGAGATTTTTTCGGGATGCTTTCCGGCATGAGTGAATCCGCTTGCTCCTTCGAGGACGACGTGCTCGGTGAACTGGGCGACGACAAGCTCCAGGAGATCGCGGGGCTGCTGGGGACCGACACGGCGGGCGCCCAGGAGGTGGTCGGGACCACGGTCTCGGCACTCGCCGGCCCCGTACAGGAGGAGGCCGCGGCTGCGCCCGAGGAGGAGGCCCCGCTCCAGGGCGTGTCCACCCTGGGCGGGTTCGCCACCGGCGGTCTGATGGCCGGGGTGCTGGCCAAGGTGAGCAAGCCGGTCGCGAACGTCGTCGCCAAGAAGACGGGCATCCCGGTGGCCACGGTCACCCGTGTCATCGAGATGCTCGTCCCGGTCGTGCTGACGGTCCTCACCAAGCGGGCGGCACGCAAGAAGTGACCAAGAAGTGACAGCGGCCGCCGACGGGGCTACCCGGCGTGCTCCACGAACCGCGCCGCCGTCTCCGCCAGCACCTCCCGCCCGTCGCGCGCCCACAGCCCGTCGTTGAACAGCTCGACCTCGATCGGCCCGGAGTATCCCGCCGCCTCGACGTACCCCCGCCACTCCCGCATGTCGATCGAACCGTCGCCGATCTGACCGCGGCCGTTGAGGACGCCCTCGGGCAGCGGAGTCGTCCAGTCGGCGAGCTGGAAGGTGTGGATACGGCCGCCGGCGCCCGCGCGGGCGATCTGGGCGGGAGCCGTGTCGTCCCACCAGATGTGGTACGTGTCGACGGTGACGCCCACCTGGTCCGCCGGGAAGCGTTCCGCGAGCTCCAGGGCCTGGGCGAGGGTGGACACCACACAACGGTCCGCGGCGTACATGGGGTGGAGGGGCTCGATGGCCAGCCGCACGCCCCGCTCGGCGGCGTACGGGCCCAGCTCCCCCAGCGCGTCGGCGATCCGCTCCCGCGCCCCGTGCAGATCCTTCGAGCCGGCGGGCAGCCCCCCGGAGACCAGAACCAGGGTGTCGGTGCCGAGGGTCGCGGCCTCGTCGACGGCCGCACGGTTGTCGTCCAGGGCGCGGGCCCGCTCCCGCGGGTCGATCGCCGTGAAGAAACCGCCACGGCAGAGCGTGGTGACGGCCAGACCGGCGTCGCGGACGAGTTTGGCGGTGGCGTCCAGGCCGTACGACTGGACGGGTTCACGCCAGAGTCCGACGCCCGGGATCCCCAGCTCGAGGCAGGATGCGACCAGTTCGGGCATCGACAGCTGCTTGACCGTCATCTGGTTGATGGAGAAACGGGCGAGGCTGCTCATGAGGTCACTCCGTGCAGAGCCAGCAGGGTCTTCATCCGGGCCTCGGCGAGCTCCGGGTCCGGGAACAGGCCCAGGGTGTCCGCCAGCTCGTACGCCCGCGCGAAGTGCGGCAGCGAGCGGGCCGACTGGAGCCCGCCGACCATGGTGAAGTGTTCCTGGTGCCCGGCCAGCCACGCGAGCAGGACGACGCCGGTCTTGTAGAACCGGGTGGGCGCCTCGAAGAGATGGCGGGAGAGCTCGACGGTGGGGTCGAGAAGCTCACGGAAGCCCTTCACGTCACCGGTGTCGAGCACCCGTACCGCCTCCGCCGCGAGCGGACCCAGCGGATCGAAGATGCCGAGCAGGGCGTGGCTGAAGCCCTGCTCGTCGCCCGCGATCAGCTCGGGGTAGTTGAAGTCGTCGCCCGTGTAGCAGCGGACGCCCTGCGGCAGGCGGCGGCGCAGGTCGACCTCTCGTCGGGCGTCGAGGAGGGAGACCTTGATGCCGTCGACCTTGTCCGGGTGGGCGGCGATGACCTCCAGGAACACGTCCGTGGCCGCGTCCAGGTCGCCCGACCCCCAGTAGCCCTCAAGGGCGGGGTCGAACATGGGGCCGAGCCAGTGCAGGACCACGGGCTCGGCCGCCTGGCGGAGCAGATGCCCGTAGACCTCCAGGTAGTTCTCGGGCCCCTTCGCGGTCGCCGCCAGCGCCCGGGAGGCCATGAGGATGGCCTGCGCCCCCGACTCTTCTACGAGGGCGAGCTGCTCCTCGTAGGCCGTCCGCACCTCTTCCAGGGATGCCGGACCGGTGAGCTGATCGGTGCCGACACCGCACGCGATACGGCCCCCGACCGCCTTCGCCTCCGCCGCGGACCGGCGGATGAGTTCCGCCGCGCCGGCCCAGTCCAGGCCCATCCCGCGCTGCGCGGTGTCCATCGCCTCGGCGACACCGAGCCCGTGCGACCACAGGTGGCGGCGGAAGGCGAGCGTGGCGTCCCAGTCGACGGCGGCGGCCGAGTCGGGCGAGACGTCCGCGAACGGGTCGGCGACGACGTGCGCGGCCGAGAAGACCGTACGGGAGGTGAAGGGCGCGCCGGTGGTGAGGGCGAGCGGGACGGCACGCGGCTCATAGGCCCTCAACGCGCCGTTCGTGTCCGGCAGGCGAAGGGTCACAGCGAGATCTCCGGCACGTCGAGACGGCGGCCCTCGGCCGAGGACCTCAGCCCCAGTTCGGCGAGCTGGACGCCGCGGGCGCCCGCGAGGAGGTCCCAGTGGTAGGGGGCGTCGGCGTACACGTGCCGCAGGAACAGCTCCCACTGCGCCTTGAAGCCGTTGTCGAACTCGGCGTTGTCGGGGATCTCCTGCCACTGGTCGCGGAAGGAGTAGGTGGCCGGGATGTCGGGGTTCCAGACCGGCTTGGGGGTGGCGGACCGGTGCTGGACGCGGCAGTTGCGCAGCCCGGCGACGGCCGACCCCTCCGTCCCGTCGACCTGGAACTCGACCAGCTCGTCGCGGTTGACGCGCACCGCCCAGGAGGAGTTGATCTGGGCGACGGCGCCGCCCTCCAGCTCGAAGACGCCGTACGCGGCGTCGTCGGCCGTGGCGTCGTACGGCTTGTCCTGCTCGTCCCAGCGCTGCGGGATGTGGGTGGCGGTGAGCGCCTGGACGGAGGTGACCCGGCCGAACAGCTCGTGGAGCACGTACTCCCAGTGCGGGAACATGTCGACGACGATGCCGCCGCCGTCCTCCGCGCGATAGTTCCAGGAGGGCCGCTGGGCGCTCTGCCAGTCGCCCTCGAAGACCCAGTACCCGAACTCCCCGCGGATGGACAGGATCCGCCCGAAGAAGCCCCCGTCGATGAGCCGCTTGAGCTTCAGCAGCCCCGGGAGGAAGAGCTTGTCCTGCACGACCCCGTGCTTGATGCCCTTCTCGTGGGCGAGGCGGGCCAGCTCCAGGGCGCCGTCGAGGCCGGTGGCGGTGGGCTTCTCGGTGTAGATGTGCTTGCCCGCCGCGATGGCCTTCTTGATGGCCTCCTCTCGGGCGGAGGTCACCTGGGCGTCGAAGTAGATGTCCACGGTCGGGTCGGCGAGGACCTCGTCCACGTCCGTCGACCAGTGCTCCAGGCCGTGCTGCTCGGCGAGCGCCTTCAGCGCGTGCTCGCGGCGGCCGAGGAGGACCGGCTCGGGCCACAGCACCGTGCCGTCGCCGAGGTCGAGGCCGCCCTGGTCGCGCAGGGCGAGAATCGAGCGGACGAGGTGCTGGCGGTAGCCCATGCGCCCCGTCACGCCGTTCATGGCGATTCGCACCGTCTTGCGTGTCACGTGATTCCCTTCGTACGCGGGTTCCGCGCCGCGTACGCCCCACTGGTGAACGTGACAGCAAGCGCTTTCTACTCAAGAAGAAGTTAGCCTCTGTCGAGCCGATTGGACAAGACCATACGGACGACGAGATGTTCGACCGTCCGGACGGCTGGACGTAGGGGGCGTGGCACGGTCGGATGGAGCACTACGAGCAAGACGAGTACGACGGGCACGACGGGCACGACGGGTACGGCAGGCCAAAGAGCACAGCGAGCACGAGAAGCACGATGAGGTGCTACGAGATGCGTGACCGGAGGACGACGAGATGACCGTGACCCTGGCGGACGTGGCGGCGCGTGCGCAGGTCTCACCCGCGACCGTGTCCCGGGTGCTGAACGGGAACTATCCCGTCGCGGCGTCCACGCGCGAGAGGGTGCTGCGCGCGGTGGACGACCTGGACTACGTGCTGAACGGACCCGCGAGTTCGCTGGCCGCCGCCACCTCCGACCTGGTCGGCATCCTGGTGAACGACATCGCCGACCCCTTCTTCGGAATCATGGCGGCCGCGATCCAGTCGGAGATCGGCGGGCCCGGGGGACGTGCGGGCGGCGAACGGCTCGGGGTCGTGTGCAACACCGGCGGCTCCCCGGAGCGTGAGCTGACCTACCTCACGCTCCTTCAGCGCCAGCGCGCCGCCGCGGTCGTCCTGACGGGCGGTGCCGTCGAGGACGCGCCGCACGCGGCGGCGGTCGCGGCGAAGCTGCGCAAGCTCGGGGACGCGGGGACCCAGGTGGTCCTGTGCGGACGGCCGCCCGCGCCCGACGCCCCCGAGGCGATCGCGCTCACCTTCGACAACCGGGGTGGCGGACAGCAGCTCACCGAGCATCTGATCGGGCTCGGCCACCGCAGGCTCGGCTACATCGCGGGCCCGGAGGAGCGGACGACGACCCGGCACCGCCTGGAGGGGCACCGCGCCGCGCTCGCCGCGCACGACATCGAGGACGATCCGCTGCGCACGGTGCACGGACGCTACGACCGTCGCGCCGGCTACGAGGCGACCCTCGAACTCCTGCGCCGTGACCCGTCGTTGACGGCTGTCGTCGCCGCCAACGACACCGTCGCGCTCGGCGCGTGTGCCGCGCTGCGGGAGGCGGGCCTGCGTATCCCCGACGACGTGTCCGTCGCCGGCTTCGACGACCTTCCCTTCAGCATCGACGCCGTCCCCGCGCTCACGACGGTGCGGTTGCCCCTCTCGGAGGCGGGGGCCCGGGCCGGGCGTATCGCGATGGGCCGCGAGGAGCCGCCGCCGGGCGGGATCGCGACGGTGCGGGGGGAGTTGATGGTGCGGGGGTCCACGGGGGTGCCGCGGGTCTGAACGTGGGGTTTTCGCCCCCGCCGCCCCTACCCGTCCCATCCTCAACCTGAGGGCTCCGCCCCCAGACCCCCGGGGTGGGTTCTTCGGCTGCGGGCGAGTGGGGGCCGGTCGCGCAGTTCCCCGCGCCCCTGTGGGGCGGGGCTGCGCCCCTGCCCCACTCAGCCGCAGCCGGGGACACACGGGAGGGGCCGTGGCGGTGCGTCGCAAGCGCGTCGCTTACGTTCGGATCGAGCAGCGGTTCGCTTGCCCGGTCCACGTCTGATCCGGCGGCGACCGCGATCGCACGTGCGGGCGGTGTCGCCCGACCGTTGCCCGCGCTTGGCCGAAGCCGTAGGCTCGGCGCATACCTCTGACTGAGTCAACTATCAGGTCCGAGCAACCAAGGCCGCTGAGCCAGACCCGAACAGTCAGACCGAACAACCGGCGCCGACCATCCGGGGTTGAGTGATCATGACGGTCCAGGACATCCGCTCCTTCAACCGCTTCTACACGAACGTCATCGGGGCCCTCGACTACGGCCGCCACCTCTACGCCCCCTACACCCTCACCGAGTCCCGTGTGCTGTACGAACTCGCCCACTCCCCCCGCACCGACGCCGCCGACCTCCGCGGCGAACTGTCCCTGGACGCCGGTTACCTGAGCCGCATCCTGAACAAGTTCGAGCAGGACGGCCTGATCGAGCGGGCACCCTCGGAGCGGGACCCGCGGCGGCGCCGCATCACGCTCACGGCACAGGGCAGGGAGACGGCGTCCCTGCTGGACGAGCGCTCACGGGAATCGGTGGGGGCGCTGCTGGCGACCGTGCCGGCCGACGACCGCCCCCGGCTCGCCGAGGCGATGCGGACCGTGCGCACGCTGCTCTCCTCCGGGCGCCCACCACGCAGCGAGGACGTCGTCCTGCGCGACCCGGGGCCCGGCGACCTCGGCTGGATCGTGCAGCGCAACGCCGCGCTGTACGCAGCCGAGTACGGCTGGAACACCGACTACGAGGGCCTGGTCGCCCGGATCGTGGCGGACTTCGCCGAGGACCACGATCCGCACCTGGAGCGGGTGTGGATCGCCGAGCTGGACGGCCGGCCGGTGGGCTGCGTGATGTGCGTACGCGACGACGCGCCCGGGACCGCCCGCCTCCGCCTGCTCCTCGTCGAGCCCGACGCGCGCGGGCTGCGCATCGGTGACCGGCTGGTCGGGGCCGTCATCGACTTCGCGCGGGACGGTGGCTACCGGGACCTGGTCCTGTGGACCAACGACGTGCTCGCCGCCGCCCGCCGCATCTACCAGCGCCACGGTTTCGTCCTCGTCGCCGAGAAACCGCACCGCTCGTTCGGAGCGGACCTGACCGGCCAGGACTGGCGGCTGGATCTGCACCCCCCACAGGAGTGACCGGTCGGGCTCACACGGCTTTCCGGCGTGACGGCATCCGGCGTGACGGCATCCGGCGTGACGGCATCCGGCGTTCCGTCGTCGGCCCCGGAACCCGGCCCGGTGAGCTGCCGTAGCAACCCGCTCGACCACCCGCGGCCGATTTTTCCTTTCGACTCTCCTTTTGATCGACAACGGCCGACATCGGCACGCGAGTAGGGTCCATGCACATGAAGCTGGCCTTCTCCACGCTCGGCGTGCCCGGGCTCCCCATCCCCGACGTCGTACGACTCGCCGCCGCGCACGGCTACCACGGCGTGGAGCTGCGCGCGCATCCCGAGGAGCCGGTGCACCCCGGGATCGGGGCCGCCGAGCGGGCCGAGGTGGTCGCGGAGTTCAAGGCGGGCGGCATCGAGATCCTGGGCGTGGCGGGCTACGCGCGGGTGGCGGCGCCGGGCGACGACGACACCGTCGTCGCCGAGGTCAAGGAGCTCCTCGACCTCGCCCACGACCTGGGCGCCCCGTTCGTACGCGTCTTTCCGGGCGCGAGTTCCGAGCAGAGCGTCGAGGAGGCGGACGCGACGGCGGCGCGACGGCTCGGCACGGCCGCGGAGTACGCCGCGGACCTGGGCGTACGGATCCTGCTGGAGACCCATGACTCGCACCGCACCGGCGCGGACGCGATCAGGATCCTGGGCCTGGTCGGCCACCACCACGTGGGCTCGCTGTGGGACGTCATGCACACCTGGCTCGGCGGCGAGGAGCCGGCGGAGACCTACGCGGCCCTGTGCACCTACCTCGGCTACCTCCAGGTCAAGGACATCGCCTCCGCCGAGGACACCACCCCGCTCCCCCTCGGCGCGGGCGTCCTGCCCCTCGCCGACTGTGTGGAACTCCTCTCCCGGGAGGGCTGGGACGGCTGGCTGTGCTGGGAGTACGAGAAGCGGTGGTACGAGGAGGCCGCGCCGCTGCCCGAGCTGCTGGGACCGGGTCGGGAGCACCTCGGGCGCCTGCTGAACGACTCCGCCTAGGACCGGTTCCGGCGGCGCGCGCACACGCCCGGGTGGGCGTCCCGCGGCTCGCCGCCCCTCGCCGACGGGCTATCGTGGACGCCATGTCGGCACCGGAACTGATCCGTATCGTCTCCCGCGACTCGCCCATGGCCCTGGCCCAAGTGGAGCGTGTCCGTGCCGAGTTGGGCGCGCTCCATCCGCACATCCGTACCGAGGTCGTGCCCGTGAAGACGACCGGTGACAAGTGGATGGGCGACCTGGCCAAGGTCGAGGGGAAGGGCGCGTTCACCAAGGAGGTCGACGCGGCGCTGCTGGCCGGTGAGGCCGATCTCGCGGTGCACTGCGTCAAGGACATCCCCGCGGACCGTCCCCTCCCGGCGGGGACGATGTTCGCCGCGTTCCTGGCGCGGGACGACATCCGGGACGCCCTCGTGCACCCGGGCGGGCTCACGCTGGACGAGCTGCCGCAGGGGACCCGGATCGGCACCTCGTCGGTACGGCGGGGCGCCCAGCTGGCCGCCTCGCACCCGCACTTGGAGTGCGTGCCGTTCCGGGGGAACGCCAACCGGCGGCTGGAGAAGCTGGCGGCGGGTGAGGCGGACGCGCTGCTGCTGGCGGTGTCGGGGCTGGAGCGGATCGGCCGGTCGGACGTGATCACGGAGATCCTGTCGCCCGAGACGATGATGCCGCCGATCGGGGCGGGGATCCTGGCCCTCCAGTGCCGTGAGGGCGACACCGACGTCATCGAGACGATCAGCGACCTCGGCGACCCGAACACGCATCGCGAGGCCACGGCGGAGCGGATGTTCCTGCACGTCCTCCAGGGCCACTGCAACTCACCGATCGCCGGTTTCGCGAAGGCCGACCGCAGCGGCGAACTGTCCCTGCGTGCCTGCGTGTTCACCCCGGACGGCAAGACCGTACTGAACGCCCACGAGTGGGCGGGCCGCCTCGACGCCGCGACGCTCGGCACGTCGGTCGCCGTCGCACTGTTGCGCCAGGGCGCCCGCGAACTGATCGACGACATCCCGCACTGATCGCCCCCCGCCGATCACCTCACTGATCACCCCAGCGGGCCGGCCCAGGCGGCGAAGGTCTCGTGGAAGGCGGGGAACGTCTTCCGTACGCAGCCGGGGTCGTCGAACGAGACGCCGCCCGGCGCGCGGAGTCCGGTCACCGCGAAGGACATGACGATGCGGTGGTCACCGTACGTCTTGATCTCCGCGCCCGGCACGGGCTGCGCACCGGGGTGGATCTCGATCCAGTCGGCCCCGGTCTCCACCCGTACGCCCAGCCGCCGGAGGTTCTCCGCGCAGGCGTCCAGGCGGTCGCACTCCTTCACCCGTGTGTTGGCGACGTCCTCGATGCGGACCGGGCCCGAGGCGAAGGGCGCGATCGCGGCCAGCGTCGGCATGGTGTCGGAGATGTCCCGCATGTTGACCGTGAGCCCGCGCAGTTCGCCGGTGCCCGCGACCGTCGTCCCGCCGGAGCCGACCTCCACCCGCGCCCCCATCCGCCGCAGTACGTCGACGAAGCCCAGATCGCCCTGGAGCGCGCCGGCGCCCAGGCCGGGGACCGTCACCTCGCGGCCGGTCAGGGCGGCCGCGGCGAAGAAGTAGCTCGCGGTGGAGGCGTCGGGCTCGACGGCGTAGGTGGTGGCGCGGTAGCCGCCGGGCGAGACCACGAACACCTCGCCCTCCCGGCGCACGGACGCGCCGAACGTCCGCATCATCGCGAGCGTGATCTCGACGTACGGCGCCGAGACCAGGTCGGTGACGGTGATGCGCAGGCCCTTGCGGGTCAGCGGGCCGAGCAGCAGGAGGGCGGTCAGGTACTGCGAGGACTGGCCCGCGTCGAGCGTCACGTCACCGCCCTCCACGCCGGCCGCCGCGATCCGCAGCGGATGGTGGCCCTCCGCCTCGTCGTGCCGCAGGTCGACGCCGAGGTCGCGCAGGGCGCGGGTGAGCGGGAGCAGCGGGCGGCGGCGCATCTGCGGGGAGGCGTCGAAGCGGTAGGTGCCGTGTCCGGCGGCGGCGAGGGTCGGCAGGAAGCGGGCGGTGGTCGCGCCGTCGCGGCAGTACACGTCGGCGTCGGTGGCCGCCGGGCCCTGGGGGCGGCCGTCGATCTGCCAGGCGTGCGGGGTGCGGCCGACGCGGTAGCCGAGCCGGGTCAGGCCCTCCGTGAAACCTTCCGTGTCGTCCGACCGGAGCGGCCGTACGAGGGTCGTGACCCCGTCGGCCGCCGCCGCGAGGAAGAGCGCACGCGCGGTGATGGACTTGGAACC
Organism: Streptomyces sp. RLB3-17; assembly: GCF_007113425.2. Lineage (NCBI taxonomy): Bacteria > Bacillati > Actinomycetota > Actinomycetes > Kitasatosporales > Streptomycetaceae > Streptomyces > Streptomyces sp. RLB3-17. The sequence continues at coordinate 4,452,593 of NZ_CP041610.2, forward strand.
GGGGATGTCGACGACGGCCATGTCCTCATGCTGGCTCCCCGACCCGCTCCGGCGCGGGAACGTCCGCCAAATGGACCTGTCCCTGCGAGCCCGGCGTCGAACCGTCCCACCCATTCGTCCCACCCGCACCAATTCCCCGAACCGGCGAAAACCGGGGAACCCCGACCCGCACCGCTTCGTCCAATCCGCATACTGCCGGATGAGTCTCCGCAGAGCGGTGTCGGCCTCGCTGCTGGCTGCGAACGCTGACCACCCTCTCCGCCGCCTGCGGCCGGCAGCACGCCGTCACCGGCGCGCCCCCCTCCAACTGCGCCGGTGACGGCCCCTCCTCGGGATACTGTGCACACCCTTGACTGGAAGAAACTTCCCGGATATTCGTGATTCCTCGGAAGTTTCCTTCATGAGGGAGGAGCGCACGTGGGGCCATCGAGTTCTTCCAGACCGTCCAGACGTACCGTTCTCGCCGCCACCGCCGGGACCACCGCGGCCCTGACCTTGAGCACCACCTCCGTCCGGGCGGCCGAGGAGAGACCTGACGAATCGTCACTCCGGGCGCTCGTCTCCCGTATGACGCTGGAGGAGAAGGTCGGCCAGCTCTTCGTGATGCGGGTCTACGGGCACTCGGCCACCGCGCCCGACCAGGCCGACATCGACACCAACCTCGAGGAGCTCGGCGTCAGGACGGCCGCCGAGCTGATCGCCAAATACCGCGTCGGCGGGATCATCTACTTCACCTGGGCGCACAACACCCGTGACCCGCACCAGATCGCCGCCCTCTCGAACGGCATCCAGAAGGTCTCCCTCGACCAGCCGCGCGGGCTGCCCGTCCTCATCTCCACCGACCAGGAGTACGGAGCGGTGGCCCGGGTGGGCAAGCCCGCGACGCTGTTCCCGGGCGCGATGGCGCTCGGCGCGGGCGGCTCGCGGGAGGACGCCCGTACGGTGGGGCGCCTCGGCGGCGCCGAGCTGCGCGCCCTCGGCATCCGACAGGACTACTCCCCGGTCGCCGACGTGAACGTCAACCCGGCCAACCCGGTCATCGGCGTACGCTCCTTCGGCGCCGATCCGGACGCCGTGGCCGGGCTGGTGACGGCCGAGGTGAAGGGCTATCAGAGCGTCGGGGTCGCGGCCACGGCGAAGCACTTCCCGGGGCACGGGGACACCGCCGTCGACAGCCACTTCGGCTTCCCCGTCATCACACACAGCCGCGAGCTGTGGTCGTCCCTCGACGCCGTGCCCTTCCGGGCCGCCGTCCGCGCCGGCATCGACTCGGTCATGACCGCCCACATCATGGTTCCGGCCCTCGACCCGTCCGGGGACCCCGCGACGCTCTCCCACCCGATCCTCACCGGCATCCTGCGCGAGGAACTCGGCTACGACGGGCTCGTGGTGACCGACTCGCTCGGCATGGAGGGCGTCCGGACGAAGTACGGCGACGACCGCGTCCCCGTCCTGGCGCTAAAGGCCGGTGTCGACCAGCTCCTCAACCCGCCGTCCATCCACGTGGCCTGGAACGCGGTCCTGAACGCCGTGCACGGCGGCGAGCTCACGGAGGCCCGGCTCGACGAGTCCGTCCTGCGCGTCCTGCGCCTGAAGTCCAAGCTGGGCCTGCTGGAGAATCCGTACGTCAGCGACTCCGGCGTCGACCACACGGTCGGCACCGCCGCGCACCGCAGGGCGGCCGACCGGATCGCCGAGCGCACGACGACACTGCTGGTCAACCAGGAGCGCCTGCTCCCGCTCTCGCGCCGGAGCACCCCGCGCGTCCTCGTCGTCGGCGCCGATCCCGCCTCGCCGTCCGGCACCGACGGACCGCCCACGACCGTCCTCGCGACCGCCCTCACCGAGCTGGGGTTCACGGCGACGGCACTGTCCACCGGAACGGCACCCTCCGCAGCGAGCATCGACAACGCGGTGGCGGCGGCCCGAGGCGTGGACGCGGTCGTCGTCGGCACGTACAACGTGACGGCGACCGGGTCGCAGAAGACCCTCGTCGAGCGGCTCGTCGCGACCGGCGTCCCGGTGGTCGCGATCGCGATCCGCAACCCGTACGACGTGGCTCAACTCCCTGATGTGCGGGCTTACTTGGCGACCTACTCCTGGACGGACGTCGAACTGCGCGCCGCCGCCCGAGTGATCGCGGGCAGCGCGAGGCCCCGCGGGAGGCTGCCGGTGGAGGTGCAGCGGGCGGACGACCCGACGAAGGCGCTGTATCCGATCGGGTACGGATTGACGTACTAGGTCCGGTAAGGGCTGACGTACCACCCCGGCTGGGGGTTTGGCGTACCGGCCCTACGCCGCACACCCGGCGCACCACCCCCAAAGGGCGCAAAGCACCCCGGATGTCTGGCGTGTGCCCGTCGCGACGGGTCACGCTGGACGGGGGTATCGGGGGGAAGCCATGCGAGCCAGCTCGTCGGGTCGGCGTTCCGTTGGGGTGGTGTGCGCGCTGCTGCTGGTCCTCTGCGCGCTCGCGGGGTGCGACCGCTGGTCGGACTCGGGGAGCGCCGAGCCCGGCGCGGGGACGAGGTCGACGCAACCCTCGGGCTACGGGGCGGTGTTCCTCGCGGTCGACGAGTGCAGTTCCTTCGGGACGACCAGCTTCACCGAGGTGCCCTGCAGCAGCGAACGGGCCGCCGCGCGGGTGATCGCCCGTTACGACGGCAAGGTGGCCGACGGGCCGCTGTGCCCTGCGACCACGGACTTCGTGCTGCACATCAGCGAGACCCGGCCCGCCTCCGACGAGAACGGCGACGGGGTCGTCCCCCAGGGTTACGCCTGCATGCGCAAGCTGGAGGCCCCGCACCCCGGCGATCCGGGCGGAGGCGGCGGGCCCCGCACCATCGTCGGCGACTGCGTCTACAACTCCGGTGACGGGCAGGTGCGGGAGACCGCGTGCGACGGCAAGGGCAAGAAGCCCCCGGACTACAAGGTGACCTCGGCGGTCGTCGACCGCGCCGAGTGCCCGTCGTCCACGGCCCTCTACGTCCAACTGGGCGGCAGCAGACCGGTGGGCTGCGCCCGCCCCGTGTAGCCGAGGGACGGACGCAGCCGGTGGATCGTATTGCGGCCGGCGAACCGGGTTACGGTCGCAGCGCGGGCTCGCGCTCGATGTCGCGCCGGTCCAGCTTCGCGTCGAACTTCGCGAGCGGCCTCGCCGCCGACGGGTTCTCCTGGACCGTCGCCGAGGCGACACCCGCCCACTCCAGGATGCGGGCCGTCGCGAGGGCCTTCTCGTCGGGGACGAGGCCCGCGACGTTGGCACCGTGGTTCAGACCGGGGGCGGTGAAGACGTACGAGTCGCGCGCGCCCTTGCCGAGCCGGAAGCGCTCCGCGCCCCAGGGGTCGTTCTGGCCGTAGACGAAGAGCATGTGGTCGGCGTGGTGACGGACCCAGGAGTCCACGTCCGCCATGGCCCACGGCTGGAACCGCATCGGGATCGAGCGCGGCACGAAGTTCCGCGGCGGCTGGTAGCCGTAGCGGATGTACTTCTTCTCGATGGTCGGGAAGTGGATCGTGGGCGCGCCGAGCTGCGTACCCGCCTGGTAGTAGTACGGCGTGTACGTGTTCAGGCCCTGGTCGGTGTAGGCCGAGAAGCCGGAGATGGTGTCGACGGAGTCCCAGATCGCGTCATCGGTGGCGTGGGCGGCGTCGGCCGGGATCGAGGCGCAGTCCGAGAGCAGGCTGTACTGCCAGAAGCCCCACACGTAGTCGAGCACGACCGCCTCGTACGCCTTGTCGAGGCTTCCGATGGTGGTGAAGGTGTAGCCGTTGTCGGCGGCGTACGCCTCGTACTTCTTCTCCAGCGGTGCGCGCCGCACCAGCGCCTCGCGCTGCACGGCGTTCAGCTTGTCGCGGCACTCCTTGGTGCCGACGTTCCTGAAGAAGCGGTCGTACGCCGAGTCCTCGTCGTTCACCACGTCGTTCGGGGCGACGTAGGCGACGACGCCGTCCATGTCGCGCGGGTAGAAGCGCTCGTAGTACGTGGCGGTCATGCCGCCCTTCGAGCCGCCCGTGGAGAGCCACTTCTGGCGGTAGATCGGCTTGAGGGCCTCGAAGATGCGGTGCTGGTCGCTCGCCGCCTGCCAGATGTCGAGCTTCGACCAGTCGGCCGGATCGGGCCGGGACGGGGTGAAGAAGCGGTACTCCATCGAGACCTGGTTGCCGTCCACGATCTGGGTGGGCTCACGGCGGCCCGGGTTCGTGGAGACGTTGTAGCCGCCGGTGTAGAAGACCGTCGGGCGGGAGACGTCCTTGTGCAGCACGGTGATCCGCTGCTGGAACGTGCCCTTGGACGGGTGCCGGTGGTCGATCGGCTGGGTGTAGTTCAGCACGAAGAAGCGGTAACCGGTGTACGGCTTCTCCTCGATCAGGCTCATGCCCGGTATCGCGAGCAGCCTGTCCTTGATGTCGGTGTCCGTGCTTGTGGTGCCTGGTGCCGCCTCCGGCTGGGCGGCGGTGGCCGCCCCGGCCGTGCTCAACGTGCCTATGAGCACCGTGAGCGCCAGCAGCCATCTGAGCGCCTTGCGCATGCACACTCCCCTGTGAAACGGATGTGCGCTGGAAGCTATCGGAGCAACTCACAGGCGCACCAGGGGAGATGGGGAAAACCCTATGGGAAGGCGGTGTCTCGGTCGACTCGGCACTCGGCCGGTTCAGCGCTAGGCCGGCTCAGCAGAGGATCCAGCTCGAGCTCACCGAACCCGAGCCGACCGAGCCCTTGACGCGGACGCAGCGGTGGCCCGCGTGGACGGTCACCGGGCCGGCGTGGTGCGAGAAGCTGCCCTGGTCGACCACGGGTCGGCCGCCGCGCGCCTGCACGCTGACGGACATCGTCCGTTTGCGCGACTGCTGATCCTTCGGGACGGTCATCGCGCAGACATAGCCGTCGCGCTTGTAGATCTGGACGGAGCCGGTCGAGAAGCTGAGCGTTCTGACCTTGCGACCCGAGCAGTACGAGTCGGCGGCCTGCGCGCTGCCCGGACTCATCAACGCCATCAGCCCGGCCGCGGTCAACACCGCAAAGCCCAGCGCCAGGCGCCGGCATATCGCACCACTACGGTCCACTGTCGTCCTCCCCCGGCCATTCAGCGTACTGGTGTACGGACGCAGGACGTACATCGGATGGTTGCCTTCACCCGAGAGAGGTTTTCTTCCGCGTTTGGGGCAACCACACCCCTTTGTTCGGTGTCCAACCGGTCAGAAAACCGAACGAAAGGTACTCATCCATGTCCCGCACGTCACGTTCACGTACGGCCGTCGGCGCGCTCGTCGCCGCGGCGCTCCTCGCCACGGCGGGTGCCTCCGTGCCCGCGTTCGCCGGCTCCAGCGCGCCCCCGCCCGCCCGCAGCGGCGCCAACGGCCCCGCCTACGACCGGGTGGCGAACTTCTACGGCGCCTACATCGACGCGGTCACCGACGAGGGAAGCGGTCACCTCGGCTCCCAGCTGCGCAGCTTCTACCTGACCAAGGATCTCCGCACCCGCCTGGCCAAGTGGGAGAGCCGCGAGCACGCCGACGGGGTGCTGCGCGCGCAGGACGTTCCGCGGGCGTGGAAGGTGACGGCGGGAGACAGCGGCGCGGGCCACACCTGGTCGACGGTCCGCCTCACCTGGGGCTCCGCCCAGCACCCCACGTACACCTATCTGACCGTGCAGTCGGACCTGGCCACGAAGAAGATCTCCGACATCAAGGCGAAGAGCTGAGAACTCAGGCCGATGAGGGAACCGGCTCTTCCTCCTCCGGGGCTCCGACGAACGTCCTCCACAACTCCGCGTAGTGGCCGCCCTGTTGGAGGAGTTCGTCGTGGGTGCCGTCCTCGGCGACGCGGCCGTGGTCCATGACCACGACCCGGTCGGCGCGGGCGGCCGTCGTCAGACGGTGGGCGACGACGAGGGTCGTACGACGGCCGGCGAGGCGGTCGGTGGCCTGGTTGACCAGGGCCTCCGTCGCCAGGTCCAGCGCCGCCGTCGCCTCGTCGAGGAGCAGCACGTCCGGGTCCACGAGTTCGGCGCGGGCCAGCGCGATCAGCTGGCGCTGGCCGGCGGAGAGGTTGCGACCGCGCTCGGCGACCTCGTGGAGGTAGCCGCCGTCGAGCGTGGCGATCATGTCGTGGGCGCCGACCGCGCGGGCCGCGGCCTCCACCTCGGCGTCGGTCGCGTCGGGGCGCCCGTAGGCGATGGCGTCCCGGACGGTCCCCTGGAAGAGGTACGCCTCCTGGGGGACGACGCCGAGCCGGTGCCGGTACGAGGTCAGGTCGAGCGAGCGCAGATCCGTGCCGTCGACCGTCACCCGCCCGCCCGTCGGGTCGTAGAACCGGGCGACCAGCTTCACCAGCGTGGACTTGCCCGCGCCGGTCTCGCCCACGAAGGCGACGGTCTGTCCGGCGGGGATGCTCAGCGAGACGGCGCTGAGCGCCTCCTCGTCGTCACCATAGGCGAAGTCGACGTCCTCGAAGGCGATGTCGCCCCGCAGGGAGAGGACGTCCAGCGGTTCGTCGGCGGCCTTCGTCGAGGTCGGCTCCTGGAGCAGTTCCTGGATGCGGCCCAGCGAGACCGTGGCCTGCTGGTAGCCGTCGAAGACCTGCGAGAGCTGTTGCACGGGCGCGAAGAACAGGTCGATGTAGAGGAGGTAGGCGACCAGCGCGCCCGTCGTGAGGGTGCCTGCGTCCACCCGGTGCGCGCCCACGATCAGCACGGCCGCCGACGCGACCGACGACAGCAGTTGCACGAAGGGGAAGTAGATCGATATCAGCCACTGGCCGCGGGTGCGCGCCCTGCGGTAGCTGTCGCTGCCCTCCGCGAACCGCTGCCTGCCCGAGCGCTCGCGCCGGAACGCCTGCAGGATCAGCAGTCCGGAGACCGACTCCTGGAGGTCGGCGTTGACCGCCGACACCCGTTCGCGGGCGAGTTCGTACGCCTTCACGCTCGCCCGGCGGAAGAAGAACGTGCCGATGACCAGCGGCGGAAGGGTGATGAAGACGACCAGCGCGAGCTGTACGTCGATCACCAGCAGCGCGCCCATGATGCCGAAGAAGGTGACGACCGAGACGAAGGCGGTGACCAGGCCCGTCTGGAGGAACGTCGACAGCGCGTCGACGTCCGTCGTCATCCGGGTCATGATCCGGCCCGTCAGCTCCCGCTCGTAGTAGTCGAGCCCCAGGCGCTGGAGCTGCGCGAAGATCTTCAGGCGGAGGGAGTAGAGGACCCGCTCGCCGGTCCGGCCCGTCATCCGGGTCTCGCCGATCTGCGCGGCCCACTGGATGAGCACGGTGACCAGCGCCAGCGCGGCGGCGGCCCACACCGCGCCGATGGCCATCCGGGTGACGCCCTGGTCGATGCCGTGCCGGATCAGCACCGGCAGCAGCAGACTCATCCCCGCGTCCACGGCCACGAGCCCGAGGCTGACGAGCAGCGGGAGCCCGAAGCCGCGCAGCAGCCTGCGCAGCCCGTACGACTCCTCGGGCCTGACCGCACGCGCCTCGTCGATGCCGGGGGCGTCGGTGGCCGGGGGCAGCGCCTCGACCAGGGTGAGGAGTTCGGGCGTGGCGGGCATGCCGGACAGGGCGTTGTCCTTGGGCTCCCGGTCGCCGGTCCACAGGTGGGGAGTGACCCCGCGCTCGGCGTCGAACTCGGCGTCCAGCTCGTCTCGTACGGAGGTGTCCTCCTGGGGCACGGCGGGCGGGACGTGGCCGGGCGAGACGCCGCCCAGCTCGTCCGGGTCGGTCAGGAGCCGGCGATACAGCGGGGAGCGCTGCTGGAGTTCCTCGTGGGTGCCGATGTCGGCGAGGCGGCCGCCGTCGAGGACGGCGATGCGGTCGGCGAGGTTGAGGGTGGAGCGGCGGTGGGCGATGAGGAGGGTGGTGCGCCCCTCCATGACCCCCTTGAGGGCCTCGTGGATCTCGTGCTCGACGCGGGCGTCCACGGCGGAGGTGGCGTCGTCCAGGACGAGCAGGCGGGGGTCGGTGAGGATGGCGCGGGCGAGGGCGACGCGCTGGCGCTGGCCGCCGGAGAGGGTGAGGCCGTGCTCGCCCACCTTGGTGTCGTAGCCCTCGGGCAGCTCGGCGATGAAACGGTCCGCCTGCGCGGCGCGGGCCGCGGTCTCGATCTCCTCCTGGGTGGCGTCCGGGCGGCCGTAGGCGATGTTGGCGCGCACGGTGTCGGAGAAGAGGAAGGAGTCCTCGGGGACCAGGCCGATCGCGGCGCGCAGCGACTCCTGCGTCAGCTCGCGGACGTCGTGGCCCCCGATGAGGACGGCGCCGTGCGTCACGTCGTAGAAGCGGGGCATCAGGAGCGAGACCGTCGACTTGCCGGAGCCGGAGGAGCCGACCACGGCGAGGGTCTCGCCGGGGCGGATCTCGAAGCTCAGCCCGTCGAGCACCGGCTGCTTTTTCGAGGTGCCCTCGTAGGCGAAGGACACGTCGTCGAACTCGACGGTCGCGGGCGCGTCGGCCGGGAGGGTCTTGGTGCCGTCCTTGATCGACGGCTCGGTGTCGATGAGCTCGAGAACGCGCTCGGCGCCCGCGCGGGCCTGCTGCCCGACGGTGAGGACCACGGCGAGCATCCGTACGGGTCCCACGAGCTGGGAGAGGTACGAGGAGAACGCGACGAAGGTGCCGAGCGTGATCTGGCCCCGTACGGCGAGCCAGCCGCCCAGCGCCAGCATCGCGACCTGGCCGAGGGCGGGCACGGCCTGGAGGGCCGGGGTGTACTTGGCGTTCAGCCGGATGGTGCGCAGCCGCCCCGCGAAGAGCCGCCGCCCGACCTCCCGGAGCTTCCCGGTCTCCTGCTCCTCCTGCCCGAAGCCCTTCACCACGCGTACGCCGCTGACGGCGCCGTCGACCACACCCGCCACGGCGGCGGCCTGCGCCTGCGCGTACCAGGTGGCGGGGTGCAGCTTGGAGCGGCTGCGCTTGGCGACGACCCAGAGGGCGGGTGCGACGGCGAGCGCGACCAGGGTGAGGGGCAGGGACAGCGAGGCCATGATCCCGAGGGAGATCAGGAAGAGCAGCACGTTCCCGATGGTCATCGGGAGCATGAAGAGCAGACCCTGGATCAGCTGGAGGTCGCTGGTGGCTCGGCCGACGACCTGGCCGGTGGACAGCTCGTCCTGGCGTCGTCCGTCGAGCCGGGTGATCGTCCCGTACATCTCGGTCCGCAGGTCGTGCTGGACGTCGAGGGCGAGGCGGCCGCCGTAATAGCGGCGGATGTAGGTGAGGACGTACACGACGACGGCGGCGGCTATGAGCGCACCCGCCCAGGGCGCCATGGACTTGCTGTGGTTCCCGATGACGTCGTCGATGATCACCTTGGTGATCAGCGGGACGACCGCCAGCACCGCCATGCCGCCGAGCGAGGAGCCGAGCGCGAGCAGGACGTACTTCGGGTACCGCCACGCGTACCCCGCGAGCCGCTGCGCCCAGCCGCCCCTGTCCCCTTGCTCGAATGCCACGCCGGTGCCTTCCGTAGATCTCACTCCACCGGAAGACACCAACGCTGAAGCAAGCGGATTTCATCCCTCCGCAATAATCAGCCGTTCACCGTGTGTGGCAGGCGGGCGCTCAGGGAGTACAGGCGGGTGGTCTGGACGGCGTTCTGGTTGTCGTCGCTGACCAGGAGGAGCTGGAGACGGCCGTCCGGGGTGCGGCCGGTGATCGTCAGGCCCTCGATGTTGTCGAGGAGGGGGTTGGGCTGGGGCTGCTTGGCCCGGGCGCCCAGTGAAGGACAGTTCACGAGGTCGGCGAGGAGCGTCTTGCGGGCGAGCCGCACACCTTCCTGGCCGGTCAGGGTGTCGACACGGCGGGTGTCCGTGGCGTGGCGGAGGTCGGCGAGGTAGAGGCGGACGGTGTTGCCGACGCCCGCGGTGAAACCGCGCTCCAGGACGAGGAGGCGGCCGTCGGGGGTGGCCTGCGCCTCGGAGACGCCGAGGCCGGTGTCGGTGCGGTAGCCGTACTGGGCGGAGAGCCGGAAGTCACCCTGGCGGGTCGCGCGGTCCCAGGTCTGGAAGCGCACGATGCCGGCGGTGTCACCGCTCAGTGACCCCTCCATGGCGGCGAGCAGGGTGTGGCCGCCGGGGAGGAGCGTGAGCCCTTCGAAGGTCAGGTTGGAGGTGGCGCGGCCCGCGGGAGCGACCTTGAGCGCGTCCGGTACGGGGAGGCTCCCGACGAGGGTGCCGTCGCCCTCGTAGCGGCGTACGGAGGGCTCGGTCTCGGAGGTGACGAGACGGGTGCCGGTGGGGGTCCCCCCGCTCGAGCGAAGCCGAGAGTGGGGGAGGTCCACGACCAGGCCCTCGGAGTCGAGCGCGGCGCCCTTCTCGTCGACGAGGTTCACGACGCTCGTCGGCTTCAGCGTCTCGCGGTCCAGGGTGAAGAGCGAGGACCGGTCGGAGAGCGCGGCGATCCGGCCGCCGCGGTCGACGGCGAGCGCGGAGAGGTTGCCGACGAAGGCGCCGTCGTACGTCGTCTTGTCGAGCGCGTCGGAGTAGCTCGTGATCGAGACGGCGGGCGAACAGGCGTGGACGCCCGGGGCTTTGCCGCTGTGGGCGTCGGCCGGAGCGGCGGTCACACAGGTGGCCGCCGCCAGGCCGGCGGTGACGGTGGCGAGTACGGATCTCATGCGCATGCCGGTCACCGTAGGACCGCCGGGTGACGCGCGGGAGACCGCCCCGTGAAGCGTCAGCCCGCGGACGGCACCGCCGGGATCGCTTCCTGGGGGTTGGTCGTGGGCACGTAGCGCAGCACGCTCGCGCTGGTCGTGGAGGTGGTCGGCACCAGGTCCTTGTGGATGGCCTTGGCGACGGCCTGGATGGTGTTGACGCCGTACTGCATGGTGCTGTTGTCCTGTGTCAGCACGGTGATCATGTAGTCGTGGCCCGCGCCGTTGAACGTGCCGATGCTGTGCACGCGCCAGCCGTGCGTGGCACGCGACAGCCAGCCGTTCTTGACGTGCACGACGACCGAGGAGGGCGCTCCGGCCGGGGTGCCCCAGCGCTGCGAGGAGATGACCTTGCCCATCAACTTCAGCTCGTAGGCGCGGGAGTTGTCGCTCAGCACGGAGTTCTTGGCGGTGAGCAGCGCGAGCAGCTTCTGCTCGTCCCGGACGGTGATCTGGGTGAGACCCCAGTAGTTGTTGGCGCCCGGCTTGGTCTGGGTCATCCCGGCGGCGGCGAGGAAACCTTTCACCTTGGTCACACCGAGTTGCTTCCACAGCGTGCTGGTGGCGTTGTTGTCCGACTGGGTGATCATGGCCGTGGCGAGGCTCTGCTCACGCGTGGTCAGATACCGGTTGTGCTTCTTGGCGTCCCACAGCAGCGTGGCCAGCACGGTGGCCTTGACGACGCTGGCGGAGTCGTACGCCGTGCTGCTCCGCAGGGTGCAGGTGGTCTTCGTCGAACGGTCGTAGAGACCGACGGCGACGGTGCCGGCGCGGCCCCTGAGCGCCGTGGTGATGTCGTTCTGCAGCTTGGTGGCCAGGCCCGCCTTGTTCGACGTACAGCTGACCTGCGGTGCCGCGGCGGCGGCCGGTGCGGCGGCGGCCGCGAACGGCACGATCACCCCGGCGCCGAGGCCCGCCGCGAGCACACGGGCACGCCGGGATATCCGGTGAGTCATGGAGGTTCCCCATCCCCTTCGACCAATACGAGCGCGCCTGTGGCGCACTCGCCTCTCATGACTCACTTGGGTGGCCGAAAGTTGTACGCGTTTTCTGCGGACGCAGGTTCGGTGTAGCGAGGGGGCCGTCCTGAAGGCACGGAGAGCTGCCGGAGGAGCGGCGGGCGGGCGGCTCTCTTACCCGCATCTCATCCATCCACAGCTCGCCCCCAGACGGAGCACAGCCCGTACCCATCGGCGGTGTGCACGGTGCACTGGTGACATCTGCCACCGACCCACTGCCCCCGGCTCCCGGCCCTTCCGTGGCCCCCGGCGCACCGGCCGCCGAGCCGCCCCAGGAGCCGTCGCCCGCCCCCGCCGCGCCCCGCTGGTCCCTCCCCGCCCTGATCGCGATCATGGCGCTGGCCACGGTGCTCTACTCCTGGAACCTGTCCGGCTCCGGCCTCAACAGCTTCTACAGTTCCGCGATCTACAGCGGAACCCAGAGCTGGAAGGCGTGGTTCTTCGGCTCGCTCGACGCGGGCAACTTCCTGACCGTCGACAAGCCGCCGCTCGCACTCATGGTCATGGGCCTGTCGTGCCGGATCTTCGGCTTCGGCACCTGGCAGATGATGCTGCCGATGATCGTGGCCGCCCTCGGCACGATCTGGATCCTTCACTCCTCCGTGAAGCGGGTGTTCGGCCACGCCGCCGCCGCGCTCGCCGCGCTCGTGCTCGCGCTCACCCCGATCACCGTCGCCATCAACCGCGACAACAACCCCGACACCCTGCTCCTCCTCCTGATGGTGTCGGGCGCGGCCCTCGGACTGCGCGCGACCCGCGACGGCAGGCTGCTGCCGCTGCTCGGCTCGGCGGTCTGCTTCGGGCTCGCCTTCAACACGAAGATGCTCCAGGGCTACATCGCGCTGCCCGCCGTCTTCGCGGTCTATCTGTACGCGTCGCACCTCGGCTGGGCGAAGCGGATCCGCAACCTGCTGCTGGCCACCGTGGCCCTGGCCGTGTCCAGCTTCTGGTGGGCGACGGCCGTCTCGCTCGTGCCCGCCGACGACCGTCCCTACATCGGCGGTTCGACGGACGGCACCGCCTGGAACCTGATCTTCGGCTACAACGGCTTGGGCCGCGTCCTCGGCGGCGAGGGCAACGGCGGTGGCGGAGGTGGCGGCGGCGGCTTCTCCGGTTCCGCGGGCCTCGGCCGGCTGTTCAACGACATCCTGGGCGGCCAGATCTCCTGGCTGATCCCCTTCGCGGGCATCGCCCTCGCCGGTGGCCTCGTGCTGTGCGGGCGCGCCCCGCGCATCGACCCGACTCGTGCGGCGCTGGTGCTGTGGGGCGGCTGGCTGCTGCTGCACTACCTGACGTTCGCCACAGCCGAAGGCACCATGCACCCGTACTACACGACCGCGGTCGCCCCTGGCATCGCGGCCCTGTGCGGTGGCGGCGGCGTCATGCTGTTCCGAGCCTTCCGCGGCGGTGACGTCCGCTGGTCCTGGGTGCTGCCCGCCGGGCTCGCGGTCACCGGCATCTGGGCGGTCGTGCTGTTGCGCCGGGCCACCGACTGGAACACCTGGCTGTGGCCGGCCATCGCGGTGGTCATGGCGCTGGCCGTCGTCGGCCTGTTCGTCTTCCGCTCCGGCAACCGGATACGGCTGCTGGCCGCGTCCCTGGCGGCGGCGGTCGTCGCGGCTCTCGCGGGCCCGGCGGCGTACTCGTTCGCCGTCCCGGCCAGTGCGGGCGGCGCGGGCGGCGGCATGGGCGGCACCAATCCGACCGCCGGACCGTCCACCGGCCAAGGCGGCTTCGGCGGCGGACGGGGTGGCCCCGGCGGCAACGCGGGGGGTCCGGGCGGCGGCGAGATGCCTGGCGGCACCCAGCAGGGCGGCCAAGCGGCCGGCCAGGAGGGCGGCCAGGTGACGCCCGGCGGCGGTGGAACCGGGGAACTGCCCGGCGGCGCCCCGCAGGGCGGCGAGAACGGCGGTTTCCCCGGCGGCGGCACGGGCGGCCAGAACGGCGAGTTCCCGGGCGGCCGGGCCGGTGGCGAGAGCGGTACGGCCCCGGGCGGCACGGGCGGTCAGCGCGGCGGTTTCGGCGGCGGTGGCGGCATGGGCGGCGAGACCAGCAGCGAGCTGATCTCGTACCTGGAGAAGCACCAGGACGGCGCCAAGTGGCTGCTCGCGGTGTCCAATTCGCAGAGCGCCGGACAGCTGATCCTGAGCACCCACAAGCCCGTCATCTCCATGTACGGCTTCACCGGCACCGACAAGGGCATGACGGTCGCCAAGCTCAAGGAGCTGGTGAAGAAGGGCGAGCTTCACTACATCCAGGTCGGCGGCTCGGGCATGGGCGGCGGAATGGGCGGCGACAACAGCACCAGTTCCGCGGTCACCGCCTGGGTGCAGAAGAACGCCACCGCGGTGAAGGAGAGCGCCTACAGCAAGACCTCTTCGTCCGAGTCGAGTTCGGCCACGGGCTCCGAGTCGGAGAACGGCCAGTCGGCCCAGTCGGCCTCGACGCTCTACCGCCTGGACCCGTCCGACGTGAACTGACCAGTCCCCAATCGCCGGAAGGCCCCTGCCCATGCGACCCATGGGCAGGGGCCTTTCGGTGTGTCAGATCGCGCGCACAACAAGCGACTTGCCGGTTTCCGTCACTCGACCGACACGCTCCGTTCATTCCCTGAAACGCATGTCCATGTCACGCTCCGGTTGCCCGCTCATTCAACCCGCGTAGAACGGACGCCCCCACCATGCCCGCCACGCACATACGCCGCTGGAAGACGCTGGCGCTGACCACCTCAGCCGTCCTGGTAGGCCTCACCCTGCCGACGATGACCGCCACTCCCGCGAGCGCCACGACGACCGCGTACGACAGCACGTACTACAAGAACGCGGTCGGCAAGACCGGCAGCAGCCTGAAGTCCTCGCTGCACACGATCATCAGCAGCCAGACCAAGATCTCGTACTCCGCGGTCTGGAACGCGCTCATGGTCACCGACCAGGACCCGAACAACAGCAACAACGTGATCCTGCTGTACAGCGGCACCTCGCGTGCCAAGTCGCTCAACGGCGGAGACGTCGGCGACTGGAACCGCGAGCACGTGTGGGCCAAGTCCCACGGCGATTTCGGCGAGGTGACCGGTCCCGGCACGGACCTGCACCACCTGCGTCCCGCGGACGTCCAGGTCAACAGCATCCGTGGCAACAAGGACTTCGACAACGGCGGCAGCACGGTCAGCGGCGGGGGTGGCAGCCTCACCGACTCCGACTCGTTCGAGCCGCGCGACGCGGACAAGGGCGACGTGGCCCGCATGATCCTCTACATGGCGGTGCGCTACGACGGCGGCGACGGCTTCGCCGACCTGGAGCCCGACGAGAAGGTCAACAACGGCAGCGCGCCGTTCATGGGCAAGCTGTCCGTGCTCAAGGAGTGGAACGACGAGGACCCGCCGAGCGCCTTCGAGGAGAAGCGCAACCAGGTCATCTACGACAGCTACCAGCACAACCGCAACCCGTTCATCGACCACCCGGAGTGGGTCGACGCGATCTGGTAGACGGCCGTGATGGCGGTCGACCGGCTACGGCCCGGGCCACCGGGCCGTAGCTGTCGACCGTGCCGTCAGCTCCCGAGATGCGTCGGCGCGAACATCCGCAGCACCGCCGGGAGCAGCACCACCGACGGGCCGGGGCTCGCGAAGGCCTTCGCCAGGTCCTCCTCCAGTGTCTCGGGGGTCGTACGGACCCCCGGGACGCCGAAGGACTCGGCCAGCGCCACGTAGTCGGGGCGGGTCAGCTCCGTCGCCGTGGCCTGGCCGAAGGCGCCGGTCATGTACTCGCGCAGGATGCCGTAGCCGCCGTCGTCGACGATGAGCCAGGTGACGTTCAGGTCGTACTGCCTCGCGGTGGCGAGTTCGGCGATCGAATACAACGCGCCGCCGTCACCGGAGACCGCGAGGACCGGGCGGGTGGGATCGGCCGCCGCCGCGCCGAGGGCCGCCGGGAAGCCGTAGCCGAGGCCGCCCGCGCCCTGGGCGGAGTGCATGGTGTTCTTTCCGCGCGGGTCGAAGGCGGACCACGCCCAGTACGCCAGGATGGTCATGTCCCAGAAGGACGGGGAGGTGGACGGGAGGGCCCGGCGGACGGACGCCAGCACCCCCTGTTCCAGGGTGAGTTCCTGTGCGGCGATGCGCTCCCCCACCCGGTCGAGCAGCGTGCGGACGCGGTCCGCCGCCGTCGGGTCGGGGCGCTCCTCGACGGTCTCCAGGAGCGCGGAGAGCGCGAGCCTGGCGTCCGCGTGGATACCGATCGCCGGGTGGTTGGACTCCAGTTTGCCGAGGTCGGCCTCGATCTGGACGACCCGGCCGCGGGGCTTGAACGTGTGGTAGTTCGAGGACAGTTCGCCGAGGCCGGAGCCGACGACCAGCAGGACGTCCGCGTCTTCCAGGAAGTCCGTGGTGTGCCGGTCCTCCAGCCAGGACTGGAGCGAGAGCGGGTGGGTCCAGGGGAAGGCGCCCTTGCCGCCGAAGGTGGTGACGACCGGCGCGTTCAGCTTCTCCGCCAGCGCCTTCAGCTTGCCGGACGCGTCCGACCGTACGACCCCGCCGCCCGCGATGATCGCGGGGCGGGCCGCCGAGGACAGCAGGTGGGCGGCCAGCGCCGTCAGTTCGGGGCGCGGGACGACGTCCTCCGGGGTCGCGTCCATCGCCGTGACCTGCGGCAGGTGGGTCTCGGCGAGCAGGACGTCCTGCGGGATCTCCACCCAGACCGGGCCGTGCGGGGCGGTCAGCGCCGACTCCCAGGCCGCCGCGATCGCGGAGGGGATCTGCGACTGCGTACGGACCGTGTGGACGGACTTGACGACACCCCTGAACGACGCCTGCTGGTCGGGGAGTTCGTGCAGATAGCCGTGGCGTCCGCCGCCCAGACCCGCGGTGGGGATCTGGCTGCTGATGGCGAGGACGGGGGCGGAGGCCGCGGCGGCCTCCTGGAGCGCGGCCAGGGAGGTCAGCGCGCCCGGGCCGGTGGAGAGCAGCAGGGGCGCGGCCTCACCCGTGACGCGGCCGTACGCGTCGGCCGCGAACCCCGCGTTGTTCTCCACCCGCAGGCCGATGTACTGCAACGAGGAGCGGCGCAGGGCGTCGAACATGCCGAGCGCGTGCTGGCCGGGCAGGCCGAAGACGGTGGTGGCGCCGAGACCGGAGAGGGTCTCCACGACCAGGTCTCCGCCGTTGCGGCCGGGGGGCGGATTCAGCGCGGCCTCCGTCTGCGCCGCCGACGGACGGAGCACCAGGTCGTGGTCGTGAGTCACTTGTTCCCGGCCTCCTGAGCCCTGGCCGCCGCGATCTGGCGGGACATGATCGTCGTGAGTTCGTACGCCGTGTGGGACGCGGCCACCGCCGTGATCTCGGCGTGGTCGTACGCGGGCGCGACCTCGACCACGTCCGCGGAGACCAGGTTGCAGGAGGACAGTCCGCGCAGGATCTCCAGCAGCTCGCGGGAGGTCATGCCGCCGGCCTCCGGCGTGCCCGTGCCGGGGGCGTGCGCCGGGTCGAGGCAGTCGATGTCGATGGAGATGTACAGCGGGCGGTCGCCGATGCGCTGGCGCAGCTGGTCGGCGACCTCGTCGGCGCCGCGGCGGTAGATGTCCGCCGAGGTGACGATGCCGAAGCCCATCTTCTCGTCGTCGGTGAGGTCCTGCTTGCCGTACAGCGGACCGCGGGTGCCGACGTGGGAGAGGGCCTCCGTGTCCAGGATCCCCTCCTCCACCGCCCGGCGGAACGGGGTGCCGTGCGTGTACTCGGCGCCGAAGTAGGTGTCCCAGGTGTCGAGGTGCGCGTCGAAGTGGAGCAGGGCCACCGGGCCGTGCTTCTTGGCCACGGAGCGCAGGAGCGGGAGCGCGATGGTGTGGTCGCCGCCCAGCGTCATCAGGCGGGCGCCCGTGCCGAGCAGCTCGTCGGCCGCGGCCTCGACCGTCTCCACGGCCTCGTTGATGTTGAACGGGTTCGCCGCGATGTCACCGGCGTCGGCGACCTGGGCGAGGGCGAAGGGGGAGGCGTCCTGCGCCGGGTTGTACGGGCGCAGCAGGCGGGAGGCCTCGCGGATGGCGTTGCCGCCGAAGCGGGCGCCGGGTCGGTAGGAGACCCCGGAGTCGAAGGGCACGCCGACCACGGCGACGTCGGCGCGGCCGACCTCGTCGAGGCGCGGCAGCCGGGCGAAGGTCGCGGGGCCCGCGTACCGCGGGACGCGGGACGAGTCGACGGGGCCGCGTGGCTGGCTGTCGCCTGCTGCCGGGTACTCGGTGCTGCTCATCGTCGGACTCCTCCAGGTGGTACGGGTGATGCGTGGTGCGAGGGGTAAGTGGTGCGTGATGCGGGTGGTGCGTCTTCCAGTGTCGCGGACCCCGCTGACCGGGGTGCCGCCCGGCCCGGTCGCCGTGCGGCGGCCGGGCCGAAGCTCTTCGGGGGCTGGGGTGACGTACGGCGGCTAGGCGACCACGGCCGCCGGCTCGGCCTCGGCCTCGGCATCCGCGCCGCGCCCGGCCAGTCGCTCGCGCCAGGCGGCCAGGACCGCCGGGTCGGTCGCGGGTGTGGCCAGGGAGACGATCACGTACGCGACCAGCGAGGACAGCAGCCCGTAGTAGACGGGCTCGTTCGCAAGGATGCCGTACGTCGCCATCAGTCCGACGACCGCGAGCCCGCCGACGACGACGGAGGCGAGCGCGCCGTGCACGGTCCCGCGCTTCCACAGCAGTCCGCCGAGGATCGGGACGAGCAGACCGCCGACGAGGAGGTTGTACGCGACGGTCAGCGCCTCGACGACGTTGTTGAGGGCGATGGCGGTACAGATCACGGCGATGCCCATGACGAGGATGAAGACCCGGTTCCCCTTGACCTCGTCGTGGTCGTCCCCACGGGGCCGTACGGCTCCGCGCAGCTTGGCCCAGATGTCGTTGTTGGCGACGGTGGCGCAGGCGATGAGGGCGCCGGAGGACGTGGACATCACGGCGGCGAGGGCGGCGGCGAGCACCAGGCCCCGTACGCCGACCGGAAGCTCGTCCTTGACGATGGTCGCGAAGGCGGTGTCGGCGCTGGGCAGCGTCGGGTAGAGCACCTTCGCCGCCGTGCCGATGACGGCGCCGGCGAGGGCGTACACCAGACAGTAGGTGCCGGCGACGGTGCCGCCCCACTTGGCGGTCGTGTCGCTGCGGGCGGTGAACACGCGCTGCCAGATGTCCTGGCCGATGAGCATGCCGAAGGTGTAGATCAGCACGTAGGTGAAGATCGTCTCGCCGCCGATGCCCAGCGGGTCGAAGTACTCCGTGGGCAGCTTGGCCTTCATCTCGCTGAACCCACCGGCCTTGATCACCGCGATGGGGAGCAGGAGCAGCAGCACGCCGACGGTCTTCACGACGAACTGCACCATGTCGGTGAGGGTGATCGACCACATGCCGCCGAGCGTGGAGTACGCGACGACGATCGAGCCGCCGATGATGATCGCGAGCGTCCGGTTCATGTCGAAGAGGACGTCGAAGATGGTGGCGTACGCGATGGTCGAGGTGACCGCGAGCATCAGGGTGTACGCCCACATGACGACACCGGAGATGACGCCGGCCCGGCCGCCGTAGCGGAGGTCGAGCATCTCGGAGACGGTGTAGACCTTCAGGCGGGCGATGCGGGCGGAGAAGAAGACGGAGAGCGCGAGGAGCCCGAGGCCGATGGTGAACACCATCCAGGCGCCGGAGAGCCCGTACTGGTATCCGAGTCCGACGCCGCCGATGGTCGACGCGCCGCCGAGGACGATCGCGGCCATGGTCCCGGAGTACATCGCGGGGCCCAGGCGCCGTCCGGCCACCAGGAACTCACTCTTCGACTTGGCGCGGCGCATGCCCCACCAGCCCATGGCCAGCATGCCGGCCAGATAGACGACGATCACTGTGTAGTCGACGGCCATAGGGGGCCCTCCTTCGCGCACTCGTCGGTGGCGTGTCGTGCAGATGGACGTGGGGACGCGGGCCGGGCGAGCGATACCCGGCCGGGAGTCCGGCAGCTGGTCGCGGGGACATACGCCCGTACCCGCGGCTGCCGACGGCACTGACCTTAGGTGGCCGGAAGATGACTCTGAAGTGTACGTTTCATCCATCGCAGCCGACCCGGATGGAGGGAACGTCCACCGTGCCGGACACATCCGCCGCATCCGTCACATCAGCCCCGCCGGTCCCTCCCACCCCACCGGTGCCGCTGTCCGCCCTCCTGGCCCGGGAGGACCTCGGCCTGCGCCACATCGCGGGCCCCGTTGAACAGGACACGGTGATCCACTGGGCGCACACGTCGGAGATGGCGGACCCGTACCCGTATCTGCTGGGCGGTGAGCTGCTGCTGACCGCCGGGGTGCACATCCCGGAGGCGGCGGGCTCGGGCACCTACTTCGACGACTACGTCTCCCGGATCGTGGCGGCGGGCGGCGCGGCGCTCGGCTTCGGCCTGGCGCCGGTGCACGACACGGTGCCGCGCGCCCTGGTCGCGGCCTGCGACACCTACGGCCTGCCCCTGCTGGAGGTCCCGCCCCAGACCACCTTCTCGGGCGTGGCCCGCGCGGTGTGGCAGCTGATGGCGCAGGCCCGGCTGGCGGAGCTGCGGCGGGTCACGGAGGCCCAGCAGAGCCTGGCGGCGGCCGCCGCGCGCCCGGACCCGGTGGCGGCGGTGCTGCGGCAGCTGGCCCAGCGGGTGGGTGGCTGGGCGGTGCTGTACGGCCCGGAGGGCGCGGAGCTGGCCCGCGCGGGAAGAACACCGCAGGACGGTCCCGTGGTCGCACTCGGCGCCCTGGCCGCCGTCGTACGCCCCGTGCCGACCCGGCCCGGGGTTCCCCAGGGCCCCACTCCACCCCCCACGCCCGCCCCCTCCTCCGCCACCGACACCGTGGGCGGCTCCCACCTGGCCGCGTACGCCCTCGGCGGCGGGCGGGGCTTCGTCCTGGGGGTCGCGGCGCCGCGCCGGGACCCCGGGGACCACACCATCGCCTCCGTCGCGGCCGTCCTCCTCTCCCTCCTCACCGGCGAGCAGCAGAGCGGGAGCGGCTCGGCGCGCTCGGCGGCGCTCGTACGGCTCCTGCTGGGCGCCGCGCCCGAGGACGTGGCCCCACTGCTCGGCGGGGACCGGTGGACCGTCGTGCACGCCCGCCCCGCGGCGGACGGCCCGGCGCCGGACGCCGTCGCCGCGTCCGCGCTGGGGGCGGCCCTGGGCTCCGCGCTCATCGACACCGGGGGGAATGTCGTACGCGTCCTCGTCCCCGGCGACCGCGAGCCGGCCGCGCAGAAGGGCTGGATCTGCGGGGTCAGCGCGGCGGTCGCCCCGCACGAGTGGGCGTCCGCCGACGGGCAGGCGGCCCGCGCCCTGGCCCGCGCCCGGGCGACCCGCGCGCCCCTCGTCCGCCACGGCGAGCGGCCCGCCCTGGCGGACCTCGTGCCGCCGGCCGACGCCGCGGCCCACGCGCGCGCCCTCCTCGCCCCCATCGCCGCCACCCCGGCCCTCACCGAGACCCTCCGCACCTGGCTCTCCCTGCACGGCAGTTGGGACCGCACGGCCGTCGCCCTGTCCGTCCATCGCAACACCGTCCGCCAACGCATCGCACGGTGTGCGGCGTTGCTGGAGGCGGACCTCGACGACGCGGA
Source organism: Streptomyces sp. RLB3-17 (assembly GCF_007113425.2). Classification (NCBI taxonomy): domain Bacteria; kingdom Bacillati; phylum Actinomycetota; class Actinomycetes; order Kitasatosporales; family Streptomycetaceae; genus Streptomyces; species Streptomyces sp. RLB3-17. Next base: position 4,473,861 of record NZ_CP041610.2, read on the forward strand.
CGTACGGATGGAGTTGTGGTTCGCACTGAGGGAATCCTGAGAACCCCGAGAACACACCCCCTGCGTGACCCACATCCCACGGTTCAGGACAACCGCCCTCCCGGCGGAGCACCCCGGCACAATGGATGGCATGCCGATATCCGGGACCCCCAGCCGCGCCGAGCTCGTCGACCATCTCGTGAAGACCCGTATCGCGGGCGACGTCGCGACGCCCCGCGAGAACAACCTCTCCCACTACCGCAAGCTCGCCAACGGCGACCGCAACTTCTGGCTCGGCCTGGAACTCGGCGACCGCTGGACCGACGAGCAGGACGTGCTCGCCGTGATGGCGGAGCGGTGCGGTGTGAACGACGACCCGGAGTATCGCTACGGCCAGGACACCATCGACCCCGAGCTGACCGTCGACGCCCTGGACCGGATGGCGGCGCGGCTGCGCAAGGCGGCGGACGGTGAGCAGCGGGTGCTGTTCGCGACCGGCCACCCCGGCGGCCTGCTCGACGTGCACCGTGCCACCGCCGCCGCGTTGCGCGGCGCCGGCTGCGAGATCGTCGTCATTCCGGACGGGCTGCAGACGGACGAGGGGTACGTCATGCAGTTCGCGGACGTGGCGGTGCTGGAGCACGGGGCCACGCTGTGGCACACCCACTCGGGCGAGCCGATGCGCGCGATCCTCAAGGGCCTGGAGGGCGCGGGCCAACCCCTGCCCGACCTGGTCGTCGCGGACCACGGCTGGGCCGGCTGCGCGGGCCAGCTCGGCATCGACTCCGTCGGCTACGCCGACTGCAACGACCCGGCCCTCTTCCTCGCCGAGTCCGAGGGCACGCTCCAGGTGACGGTCCCCCTCGACGACCACGTCACAAGCCCTCGGTTCTATGACCCGCTGACGGCGTATCTGCTCTCCGCGGCGACCCTGTAGGAACCGGTTCCTGGCCCCCACCGACCCGCCCCGGACGCACAACCCCGGGAACGGCTGGGACGGTAGGGGCGGCGGGGGGCGAAATCCCCTGTCACGGCCAAGGGTTCAGGCCCTCGTGGCGGCGTTGGGCGTAGCCCGGTGTCGGGTCGAGGTAGACGCGGCTCACCACGGGGAACGCCTCTCGTAGTCGGGCCTCCGCCTGTTCGCAGGCCCATTCGATCTGGGCGGCGGTCGAGACGTCCCTGAAGTCGACCTTGGCCGCGACCAGCGCCTCGCGCGGTCCCTGTACGAGGGTCGTGAGCTCCAGTACGGCCTCGACGTGCTCCACGGCGAGCAGTTCGGCCCGGATCCGCTCCCGCATCGGCTTGGGGAGCGGGCGGCCGATCAGCAGCTCGGCGTTGGAGCGGCCGAGGACCCAGGCGACGTACAGCAGGAGGAGCCCGATGCAGAGAGACGCTATGCCGTCCCAGACGCCGGAGCCGGTGAGCTGTCCGCCGAGCAGGCCGCCCGCCGCGAGGACGAGGCCGATCAGGGCGGCCGAGTCCTCCAGGACCACGGCCTTGACGGCGGTGTCCGGGGTGTACCGGAGGTAGCGCTTGAAGGGCGCCCCCACGCGCTCCGCCTCCCCGCGCGCCTGGCGTACGCCGGTGCGCAGGGAGTAGCTCTCCAGCAGGAAGGCGACCGCGAGCACGATGTACGAGACCAGGGGGTCGCCCGGCTCCTCGCCCGCGACGAGGGTGTGGATGCCGTCGTAGAGGGAGAACACCGCGCCGCCGACGAAGGTGGCGACGGCGGCGAGCATCGCCCAGATGTAGCGCTCGGGGCCGTAGCCGAGCGGGTGGTCCTCGTCGGCCGGTTTCTCGCTGCGCTTCAGCGCGGTGAGCAGCAGCAGTTCGGTGACCGTGTCGGCCACCGAGTGCGCGGCCTCGGACAGCATCGCGCTCGATCCGCTGATGACGCCCGCGACCGCCTTGGCCACCGCGATCCCGAGATTGGCGAGGGCGGCGACGATCACCGTGATGGTGCTCTCGCCGCCGCCGTCGTCGTCCTGCCGTCCGGCTCCCGCTTCAGTCATGGCCATGCCCCAGTCTTACCGGGCAGGCCCCCCGTCAGTCTCACCGGGCGGGCCCGGTCCTACCGGGGGATGCGGACCACGCCCTCCTGGATCACCGAGATGGCGAGCCGTCCGTCCTGGGTGTAGATACGGGCCTGGCCGAGGCCGCGGCCTCCGGAGGCGGACGGCGACTCCTGGTCGTACAGCAGCCATTCGTCGGCGCGGAAGGGGCGGTGGAACCACATCGCGTGGTCCAGCGAGGCCCCGACGACGTCCCCGGTCACCCAGCCGCCGCGCCCGTGCGCGAGCAGGATCGAGTCGAGGAGTGTCATGTCGGAGACGTAGGTGGCGAGGACGACGTGGAGGAGGGGATCGTCGGCCAGTTTGCCGTTGGTGCGGAACCACACCTGGGAGTGCGGTTCGCGGGTCTCGCCGACCGTGCCGTACGGAGGCGCGTCGACATAGCGCAGGTCGACGGACTCGCGCGCTTCGAGGAGCCGTTCGACGACGACCGGGTCCTTGATGACATCGGCGTACAGCGGCAGCAGTTCGGCGGCCGTGGGCAGCGTCTCCGGGTCGGGCGCGGGCGGCATCGCGGCTTGGTGCTCCATGCCGTCCTCGTACGTCTGGAAGGACGCGGAGAGGTGGAAGATCGGCTGCCCGTGCTGGATGGCGACGACGCGGCGGGTGGTGAAGGAGCGCCCGTCGCGGATGCGGTCCACCGTGTACACGATGGGTGCGCCGGGGTCCCCCGGACGCAGGAAGTACGCGTGCAGGGAGTGCGCGTGCCGGTCCTCGGGGACCGTACGCCCGGCTGCCACCAGTGCCTGCGCCGCCACCTGCCCGCCGAAGACGCGCGGGACGACGGCGGAGCGGGACTGGCCGCGGAAGATGTCCTGCTCGATCCGCTCCAGGTCGAGCAGATCGAGCAGGGACTCAAGTGCCTGACTCATGCGTCAGTTGTATCCTGCGGTTGTTTCCGGTGATCTTTCGCGGGCCTTACAGGCCCATGTCCTTCGCGATGATCGACTTCATGATCTCGCTGGTGCCGCCGTAGATACGGTTGACGCGGTTGTCCGCGTACAGGCGGGCGATCGGGTACTCGTTCATGAAGCCGTAGCCGCCGTGCAGCTGGAGGCAGCGGTCGATGACGCGGTGCGCGACCTCGGTGGCGAACAGCTTGGCGCTGGCCGCCTCGGCGGGGGTCAGCTCACCGGCGTCCAGGGCCTCGGTGGCCCGGTCGACGACGGCCTCGGCCGCGTCCACCTCGGCCTGGCAGGCGGCCAGTTCGAACTTGGTGTTCTGGAAGGCGGCGACGGGCTGGCCGAAGACGACCCGCTCCTGCACGTACTGCTTGGCGAACCGGACGGCGGCCTTGGCCTGCGCGTACGCGCCGAAGGCGATGCCCCAACGCTCGGAGGCGAGGTTGTGGCCGAGGTAGTAGAAGCCCTTGTTCTCCTCGCCGAGGAGGTCCTCGACCGGGACCTTCACGTCGACGAACGCCAGCTCGGCGGTGTCCGAGGTCTTCAGGCCGAGCTTGTCGAGCTTGCGGCCCACCGAGTAGCCCTCGGCCTTGGTGTCCACCACGAAGAGGGAGATGCCGTGGCGGCGGTCCTCCTTGGTGGGCGCGGAGGTGCGAGCGCAGACGATCATGCGGTCGGCGTGCACGCCACCCGTGATGAAGGTCTTGGCGCCGTTGAGGACGTAGTGCGTGCCGTCCTCGGAGAGCTTGGCGGTGGTCTTCATGCCCGCGAGGTCGGAGCCGGTGCCCGGCTCGGTCATCGCGATGGCCCACATCTCCTCGCCGGAGACGAACTTCGGCAGGAAGCGCTTCTTCTGCTCGTCGGTGGCGAGCAGCTTGATGTAGGGCAGGCCGAGCAGCACGTGCACACCGGAGCCGCCGAAGGAGACACCCGCGCGGGCGGTCTCCTCGTACAGGACGGCCTCGAACTTGTACGAGTCGATGCCCGCGCCGCCGTGCTCCTCGTCCACGCGGATGCCGAAGACGCCGAGCTCGGCGAGCTTGTAGTAGAAGTCGCGCGGCGCCTGGCCCGCGGCGAACCACTCGTCGTAGACGGGAACGACCTCGGCCTCTATGAAGGCCCGCAGGGTCTCCCGGAACGCCTCGTGGTCCTCGTTGAACACCGTACGGCGCACCGCCGGCCCCTCTCTGCGCCTGAACCGGCGCCGCTCTCGCGGATGTGGTTGCCCGCCGTCGGGGTTGCGCAATGAATGGCCGCGGCCCCTTGGCTAAGCGCTTGCTCAGCACTCAGGTTACCCGTCGGTCACGACGACCGTCCAGAGTCATCGGCCGCCCTCCCCCATGACGCTCGTCACGCCCGCCCCGGCCCGGCCGGCCCGGCCGGGCGAGAGCGCGCGAAGGCCGTCGGCCTGTCCCACGATCACGGATCAGGGATCAACGCGCCCATGGACCCCACCACTTGGGCGGCATCGGGTCGGCCGGTGCCGAAGTCGGCTGATCGGGATGGAGGCCGAGCCCGCGCAGGGTGTCGGCGCGCACGCGGACGACGACCGTGCCGTGCCAGTGGCCGTCCGCCCGGACCCCGCACATGAGGTCGATCCGTACATCCCGTACGGCGAAGGGGTCCCAGTCGATGCCCCGGTCACGCAGTCAAACCGCCATCAGCCGCCCCGGCCGCGGGCAGCCGGGGACGTTCTCGAAGCGGAAGAGGGCTACCCAGTCGGAAGCCTGTTCGCTCACGGCCATGTCTCCGTTCATGGCCGCCATCATGGCGCAGGGAGCAGAGCCGCCGCTCGCACAAAAACCCGTACGCACAAGAGCCCGCAGCCACAAGGGCCCGCAAGCACAAATTGTCCGGATCAAAGACCCGGATCAAAGACCCGGATCAAAGAGCGGCGTCCCCGGCCGCCGCCGCGAAGGCGCCCCGCGCCATCCGGTGCAGCAGGGCCGCCGTCACACCGCGCCCCGGCAGCGCCCCCGGCCGCCCGAGGTGGGGTGTCGAGTTCAGGAGGCCGAAGACCGAGTGCACCGCCGAGCGGGCGGTGGGCTCGGTGAGGGCCGGATACACCTCGCGGACGACCTCCACCCACAGCTCGACGTACTGCCGCTGCAGCTGTCGTACGAGCTTGCGGTCGCTGTCCCGCAGGCGGTCCAGCTCGCGGTCGTGCAGGGTGATCAGGGGACGGTCGTCGAGCGCGAAGTCGATGTGCCCCTCGACGAGCGAGTCGAGGACCGCCTCCGCACCCCCGTCGGCCTCCGCCACCCGGCGCTTGCCGCCGGTGAGCAGCTGCCCGCTGATCCCCACCAGCAGCTCGGCGAGCATCGCGTCCTTGCCCGCGAAGTGCCGGTACAGACCGGGGCCGCTGATGCCGACCGCCGCTCCTATCTCGTCCACCCCGACGCCGTGGAAGCCGCGCTCGGCGAAGAGCCGGGCAGCCTCCCGGAGGATCTGCTCGCGTCGGGTGGGGGCGTCGGTTCTCGTGGCCATGGAAGCAATTCTAGACAGGGAGGTTAGCGGTCGTTAACCTGGACGACATGCGTTAACGCTCATTAACTGGTGGACCACTGGTGAGGGGACCGCGGGACATGCACGAAGCACCGGAGCTGACGAGCGCGGCAGATCCCGCGTCGGAGGCCTGGCGGGACAACGAGGCGGCTCATCGCGCCCTCGGCGAGGAGCTGCGCGCCAAGCTCGCCGAGGCACGCCTCGGGGGCGGTGAGCGGGCCCGGGAGCGCCACACCGCGCGCGGGAAGCTGCTTCCGCGCGAGCGCGTGGACACGCTCCTCGACCCGGGCTCGCCCTTCCTGGAGCTGGCCCCACTGGCCGCCCACGGGATGTACGACGGGCAGGCCCCGGCCGCGGGGGTGATCGCCGGGATCGGCAGGGTCAGCGGCCGCGAGTGCGTGATCGTCGCCAACGACGCCACCGTCAAGGGCGGCACGTACTACCCGATGACCGTGAAGAAGCACCTGCGCGCCCAGGAGGTGGCGCTCGAGAACCGCCTCCCCTGTGTCTATCTCGTCGACTCCGGAGGCGCCTTCCTGCCCATGCAGGACGAGGTCTTCCCGGACCGCGAGCACTTCGGGCGGATCTTCTACAACCAGGCGCGGATGTCGGGGGCGGGGATCCCGCAGATCGCCGCGGTCCTCGGGTCGTGCACGGCCGGCGGCGCGTATGTCCCGGCGATGAGCGACGAGGCCGTGATCGTGCGCAATCAGGGCACGATCTTCCTCGGCGGGCCCCCGTTGGTGAAGGCCGCCACCGGCGAGGTCGTCACCGCCGAGGAGCTGGGCGGCGGCGAGGTCCACGCACGTGTGTCGGGCGTCACCGACCACCTCGCGGAGGACGACGCGCACGCGCTGCGGATCGTACGGAACATCGCGGCCACGCTCCCCGCGCGCGGGCCCCTCCCCTGGGCCGTCGAGCAGTCCGTCGAGCCCAAGGTGGATCCGTACGGGCTCTACGGCGCGGTGCCCGTCGACTCCCGCACCCCCTACGACGTACGCGAGGTCATCGCGCGCGTGGTGGACGGTTCGCGCTTCGCCGAGTTCAAGGCGGAGTTCGGGCAGACCCTGGTCACGGGCTTCGCCCGCATCCACGGACACCCGGTCGGGATCGTCGCCAACAACGGCATCCTGTTCTCCGAGTCCGCCCAGAAGGGCGCCCACTTCATCGAGCTGTGCGACCAGCGCGGCATCCCCCTGGTGTTCCTGCAGAACATCTCGGGCTTCATGGTGGGGCGTCAGTACGAGGCCGGTGGCATCGCCAAGCACGGCGCCAAGATGGTCACGGCCGTCGCCTGCACCCGCGTGCCCAAGCTGACCGTGGTGATCGGCGGTTCGTACGGCGCGGGCAACTACTCGATGTGCGGCCGGGCGTACTCGCCGCGCTTCCTGTGGATGTGGCCCGGCGCCAAGATCTCCGTGATGGGCGGCGAGCAGGCCGCGTCCGTCCTCGCGACCGTCAAGCGCGACCAACTGGAGGCGCGCGGGGACTCCTGGCCCGCCGAGGACGAGGACGCCTTCAAGGCCCCGATCCGCGCCCAGTACGAGCGGCAGGGCAGCGCCTACTACGCGACGGCCCGCCTCTGGGACGACGGCGTGATCGACCCGCTGGAGACCCGGCAGGTGCTGGGTCTCGCACTGACCGCCTGCGCCAACGCGCCACTGGGCGACCCCCAGTTCGGCGTCTTCCGGATGTGATGAGGGTGCCCGAGATGTTCGACACAGTCCTTGTGGCCAACCGGGGCGAGATCGCCGTACGCGTCATCCGCACCCTGCGCGCTCTCGGCGTGCGCTCGGTCGCCGTCTTCTCCGACGCGGACGCCGACGCCCGGCATGTGCGCGAGGCGGACACGGCGGTACGGATCGGTCCCGCGCCGGCCGCCGAGAGCTATCTGTCGGTGGAGCGGCTCCTCGAAGCCGCCGCTCGCAGCGGGGCCCAGGCGGTGCACCCCGGGTACGGCTTCCTCGCCGAGAACGCCTCGTTCGCGCGCGCGTGCGCCGAGGCCGGGCTCGTCTTCATCGGCCCGCCCGCGGACGCGATCGCGCTGATGGGCGACAAGATCCGCGCCAAGGAGACGGTGAAGGCGGCCGGGGTCCCGGTCGTCCCCGGCTCGTCCGGCAGCGGCCTCACGGACGCCCAGCTGGCCGAGGCCGCACGGGAGATCGGCATGCCCGTGCTGCTCAAGCCGTCGGCGGGCGGTGGCGGCAAGGGCATGCGGCTGGTGCGGGACGCGTCGGCGCTGGGCGAGGAGATCGCCGCCGCCCGCCGCGAGGCCCGCGCCTCCTTCGGCGACGACACCCTCCTCGTCGAGCGCTGGGTCGACCGCCCCCGGCACATCGAGATCCAGGTCCTGGCCGACGGCCACGGCAACGTCGTCCACCTGGGCGAGCGCGAGTGCTCCCTCCAGCGCCGCCACCAGAAGATCATCGAGGAGGCGCCGAGCGTGCTCCTCGACGCCGGCACCCGCGCCGCGATGGGCGAGGCGGCCGTCCAGGCGGCCCGCTCCTGCGGGTACGAGGGCGCGGGCACGGTCGAGTTCATCGTCCCCGGCTCCGACCCGTCGTCGTACTACTTCATGGAGATGAACACCCGCCTCCAGGTGGAGCACCCGGTCACCGAACTGATCACGGGGCTCGACCTGGTGGAGTGGCAGCTGCGGGTCGCCGCGGGCGAGCGACTGCCGTACGGGCAGGAGGACATCACCCTCACCGGGCACGCGGTGGAGGCACGCATCTGCGCCGAGGACCCCGCACGCGGCTTCCTGCCGTCCGGCGGCACGGTGCTCGCCCTGCACGAACCCCAGGGCGACGGCGTGCGCACCGACTCGGGGCTGAGCGAGGGCACGGAGGTCGGTTCGCTCTACGACCCGATGCTGTCCAAGGTCATCGCCTACGGGCCGGACCGCGCGACCGCGCTGCGGAAGCTGCGCGCCGCCCTCGCGGAGACGGTCACGCTCGGTGTGCAGACCAACGCCGGGTTCCTGCGACGGCTGCTGGCCCATCCGGCCGTGGTGGCGGGGGACCTCGACACCGGGTTGGTGGAGCGGGAGGCGGAGGAACTGCTCGCCGGCTCCGGCGACGTACCGGAGGAGGTGTACGACGCCGCTGCCGCGGTACGGCTGTCGTCGCTGGCCCCGGCGGAGGGCGGCTGGACCGATCCCTTCTCGGTGCCGAGTGGCTGGCGCCTGGGCGGCGAGCCCGCACCCGTGGTCTTCCACCTGCGCGCGCCGGGACTCGAACCCGTCGCTCACCGTCCGCGAGGCACGAGCACCGTCACCCCCGGCCGGGTCTCCGTCACCCTCGACGGCGTACGCCACACCTTCCATCGCGCCGGCGACTGGCTCGGCCGCGAGGGTGACGCCTGGCACGTGCGCGACCACGACCCCGTGGCCGCCTCCCTCAGCGGCGCGGCGCACGCCGGGGTGGACTCGCTCACCGCGCCCATGCCCGGCACGGTGACCGTCGTGAAGGTGGCCGTGGGCGACGAAGTGGCCGCGGGACAGAGCCTGTTGGTCGTCGAGGCGATGAAGATGGAGCACGTCATCTCCGCCCCGCACGCCGGGACCGTCAGCGAGCTGGACGTCACTCCGGGCGCCACGGTCGCCATGGACCAGGTGCTGGCCGTGATCACGCCGTACGAGGAGACGACACCGTCCGAGGAGACGACATGAGCACCCCCGAACTCGGCCTCCCGATGGTCGTACCGGCCCCGGACCTGCCCGCGCGGGTGCGGATCTACGAGGTCGGCGCGCGCGACGGGCTGCAGAACGAGAAGGCGACCGTGCCGACGGAGGTCAAGGCCGAGTTCGTCCGGCGCCTCGCGGACTCGGGCCTGACCACCATCGAGGCCACCAGCTTCGTCCACCCCAAGTGGGTGCCCCAGCTGGCGGACGCGGAGCAGCTGTTCCCGCTCGTGAGCGACCTGGGCAGGTCCTCGGGGGTCCACCTCCCGGTCCTCGTGCCCAACGAACGGGGTCTGGACCGGGCGCTGGCCCTCGGCGCCCGCCATGTCGCCCTGTTCGCCAGCGCGACGGAGTCCTTCGCGAAGGCGAACCTCAACCGGACCGTCGACGAGTCCCTGGCCATGTTCGAGCCGGTGGTGTCCCGGGCCAAGGCGGACAAGGTGCACGTCCGCAGCTACATCTCGATGTGTTTCGGCGACCCGTGGGAGGGGCCCGTACCCATCCACCAGGTCGTACGCGTCTGCAAGGCCCTGATGGACATGGGCTGCGACGAACTGAGCCTCGGCGACACGATCGGCGTGGCGACACCGGGTCATGTGCAGACCCTCCTCGCCGAGCTGAACGAGGAGGGCGTGCCGACCAGCGCGCTCGGTGTGCACTTCCACGACACCTACGGCCAGGCGCTCACCAACACCCTGGCCGCCCTCCAGCACGGCGTCACCACCGTCGACGCCTCCGCGGGCGGCCTCGGCGGCTGCCCCTACGCCAAGTCCGCCACCGGCAACCTCGCCACCGAAGACCTCGTATGGATGCTCCAGGGCCTCGGCATCGACACCGGTGTCGACCTCGCCCGCCTCACCGCCACCAGCGTGTGGATGGCCGAGCGACTGGGCCGACCCAGCCCGTCCCGCACGGTCAAAGCCCTCTCCCACAAGGAATGATCCCCATGTCCCTGGACCACCGCCTCTCCCCCGAACTCGAAGAACTCCGCCGTACGGTCGAGGAGTTCGCCCACGACGTCGTGGCCCCGAAGATCGGCGACTTCTACGAGCGGCACGAGTTCCCGTACGAGATCGTGCGGGAGATGGGCCGCATGGGCCTGTTCGGACTGCCCTTCCCCGAGGAGTACGGCGGCATGGGCGGCGACTATCTCGCCCTCGGGATCGCCCTGGAGGAGCTCGCCCGGGTGGACTCCTCCGTCGCCATCACCCTGGAGGCGGGCGTCTCGCTCGGCGCGATGCCGATCCACCTCTTCGGCACGGAGGCCCAGAAGCGGGAGTGGCTCCCCCGTCTCTGCTCCGGCGAGATCCTCGGCGCCTTCGGCCTGACGGAGCCGGACGGCGGCTCGGACGCCGGCGCGACCCGCACGACCGCCCGTCTGGACCCGGACACGAACGAATGGGTCATCAACGGCAGCAAGTGCTTCATCACCAACTCCGGCACGGACATCACGGGCCTGGTCACGGTCACCGCGGTCACCGGTCGCAAGTCCGACGGCAAGCCGCTGATCTCCGCGATCATCGTCCCGTCCGGCACCCCCGGCTTCACGGTCGCCGCCCCGTACTCGAAGGTCGGCTGGAACGCCTCCGACACCCGTGAGCTGTCCTTCGCCGACGTCCGCGTCCCGGCCGCGAACCTGCTCGGCGAGGAGGGCCGCGGCTACGCCCAGTTCCTGCGCATCCTGGACGAGGGCCGTATCGCCATCGCGGCCCTGGCCACCGGGCTCGCGCAGGGCTGCGTCGACGAGTCGGTGAAGTACGCCAAGGAGCGACACGCGTTCGGGCGCCCGATCGGCGCGAACCAGGCCATCCAGTTCAAGATCGCCGACATGGAGATGAAGGCCCACATGGCCCGCGTCGGCTGGCGCGACGCCGCGTCCCGCCTCGTCGCGGGCGAGCCCTTCAAGAAGGAGGCGGCGGTCGCCAAGCTCTACTCCTCCACCATCGCCGTCGACAACGCCCGCGACGCCACCCAGGTCCACGGCGGCTACGGCTTCATGAACGAGTACCCGGTGGCCCGCATGTGGCGCGACTCCAAGATCCTGGAGATCGGCGAGGGCACGAGCGAGGTACAGCGGATGCTGATCGCTAGGGAGCTGGGGCTGACGGGCTGAGCTCTTGTTGTAACCCGGTCGCCGCGGCAGGCGGGAGAACCTGCCGCGCAAGTGGGCCGTGCGCGAACCGCGACCACCGGGTCCTGGACGCCCTCCGTCCTTGCGCGCAGCCAGACTTCGGAACCGACTCGTCCTGGAAGTTGACGGTGGGGTGGGCCATGGGAATGGTCGAGGGGCTCTGGAAGGCCAGGGAGATGCCGCTCCGTGACGGCCTGTACCGGCCGGACGACACCGGCTTGGAGTTGCATGTTGACGGTCCGGGGACGTACCACCCGGATGCCGGGCAGCCGATTCCCTTCCGTATCGGAGGACCGTTCGATGTGGCCCAGGCCGTTGAGGAGCACGGCATCGACGAGGTGGACACATACTTCGAGAGCCCGCTGCCGGACGGAGCAGGATGGATGTCCGGTGGGGGCGGCGGGATGGGGAACATCGGCTACCTCGCCCGTCTGAACGCCGACCGCTCGTTGCAGTGGGTCGCCGTGATGTTCCACTCCAACCCGTTCGTCGGAGTGCGCTACCAGGGCATGAGCGCCGTCTTCACCAACGATTGGGGGAATCGGCTGGTGCTCGGCCTTACGAACCCTGCTCTTTCCTGACCCCGCCACCTGTTCCTCACCTTGTGTGCCGGGCACTCAAGGAGTTCAGGAGGGCGGCTCCGCGTTCGGCGTCGTCAACACTCACGGCAAATTCCCTGCCCCTGGAAGGGTGGATGACCAGGCACTCGCCACCGCGCAGCATCACGGTGGTTCCCCGCCCGCTCAGTCGGTAGCCCCATCCGCCGACCTGGGCGGGCGTGCGGATCTCGACGCGTGCCGACTCGATGCCCTCGGCGGCCCAGTGTCGTGTCGGCCAGCCGAAGGGACCGAAGGCGACGTCCAGACCTCGCTCGCTGACTCGCGCCCGCACCGAGGAGCAGTCGAGGACCAGAAGGGACGCACCTGCGAAGGGCGCGGCCGCCAGCAGGAACGGAAGGTCCGTCAGACCCGCGAGCGCCGACACGACGACGGCGACCGCGAGCAGCCCGGTCAGGGCGGCGAGCGCATGGAGCCAGGAGTTCGACGTGCGGGCGAGCCATACGACCCGCTGCCCGGCGGGAATGTCCAGGGTCGGGCCGTCCGCCGCGGGCCGGGGTTCGTCCGGCGCCCGGCGCGCGGCCAGCAGTCCGGCCGCGCCCGCCGCGGCCGCCACCACGAGCGTGCCCACGACCCCGCTCGTCACCGATCCCGCCTCGTGCCAGTCCGCGCGGTCCAGATTCGCCCGTACGACCGACGCCTGCCCGCCGAGCAGTGTCACACCGCCGAAGCCGAGGACCGCAGCCGCCCACCCTGGTACGCCGCGACCGGCCCCTGCCCGGCGCAGCGTCAGCACGACGACGAACGCCAGGACACCCCAGATCAGCGCGGGGAAGAGTGCCGCGCCCCAGAGCGGCATGGAGTCGTCGGGCCTGCCCGAGCCGGCTTCCCAGTGGGTCGCCAGTCGGTCCGGGAGCCGGCCGCTCGCGGCCAACGGCAACGCCACCAAAAGGGCCAGGACGCCGACACCCCAGCCGACCGCGCCCCACGCCGCTCCGCTCTTGCGCCCCTGCTCGGTCACGAGATCCCCCTGATCATGTCGATGAGGTCGTTCTTGCTGTAGCCGAGGTGCGCCGCGTCGGTCACCAGGTCGTGTACGCGGTGCAGCAGGACGGAGCGCTGGTCCGCCCCGTCGGCCACCGTCACACCCCGGCCCCGCCGGAACTCCAACACCCCTTCGTCGCGCAGCGCCCGAAGGCCCCGTAGAACCGTGTTGACGTTCACATCCAGGGCCTGGGAAAGATCCCGGGCCGGGGGAAGGCGGTCTCCCGGCCCGCACTCGCCCTCGGCGATGGCGCGCCGGATCGCGCCGGCCACCTGCTCGTGCAGGGGGCGACTGTCCGCGGTGTTCAGCCTCAACAGCATGGTGCTAGTGAAGATAGCACCAACTGCTTGAAGTGGGGGCGCGGTTCGAGACAAACGATGCGGCGACACCACCGCACACTTTGCCCCCTTCGACACCTCGGACACCCGAAACAACCCGAAGCACCTGACAAAATCGTCGACAATCTAGTCGACATGTCTTGCGCCGAGATTGTCGCCGGGCTACGTTCCTTCGCCGTACCGCCCCCGCGAAGCCGGAGCCGCGGAAGGAGGCGAGGGAGGGGTCCGTCGGCGGCGGGGCGAGGTGACCAGCCGTCAGGGGGCCTCGCCGCGCCCCCACTCGCCCCACTGGCCACGGCCGCGAGCCGATCCGCGCGGCCCACCGCGGTGTCCCCTCGGTCTGCCGACCGTTGCGTTCGCGTACTCGCCGCACCGCACCACCCCGCACGTTCCGCGCAAGCCGTCGATCGCCCAACGAATGGAGACCGAGCATGGCCACGCTGTCCAGATGGTGTCGGTGGAAGTCGGCCGTCTTCATGGCCACCCTCGCGACCGCCCTCGCGCTCGTGACCGGCGTGAGCGTGGCACTCGCGGCCGGCGCGACCGGCGCGACCGGTGGCGCGCAAGCCGCTTCCGCCGCCGTCTCCGCCGCCCAGGTCGCCAAGCCCGCCACCACGGCCAGCGGCACCTCCTCCGGCATCGCGCCCGCCATGTCCTGCGCCGGCCTCACCTCACTGGACCTCGCCGCCGCCGTCCCCGGCGTGCCCTTCGAGGTCACCTCGGCCACGGAGCTGGCCGCGGGCAGCAACACCCTGGGCAACTGGGCTGCCTGTGATGTGAAGGGCGTGATCGCCCCGCAGATCCACTTCGAGATCAAGCTGCCCGAGACCGGCTGGCAGGCCAACTACCTCCAGGTCGGCTGCGGCGGCCTCTGCGGCAACGTGAACGTGGGCAACGCCCCCGCCTCGGCCGGCTGCGTACCGCTGACCAGCGGCGCCTTCGCCGTCGCCTCCAGCGACGAGGGCCACTACCAGGGCGGCGGCCTGTTCTCCGCCGACCCGACGCTGCGCGCCGACTTCGGCTACAAGTCCGACCACCAGCTCGCCCAGGCGGCCAAGGCCGTCATCGAGCGGTACTACGGACGGGCCGCCGACCACGCGTACTTCGACGGCTGCTCGCAGGGCGGCCACCAGGCCCTGACGGAGGCCCAGCGCTACCCGACCGACTTCGACGGCATCATCGCCGGGGCCCCGGCCAACAACTTCACCGCGCTGAACACCTTCTCGCACGCCTGGACCGCCCAGTCCGTCTACCTCGGCGGCGGCCCGGCCACGATCACCAACGCCGACCTCCCGGACCTCCACGCGGCCGTGCTCAAGGGCTGCGGCGCTCCCGCGGACGGGATCATCGCCGACCCGCTGAGCTGTACGTGGGACCCGGCGACCATCCGGTGCGAGGCCGGGCAGACCTCCACGAGCGCCGACTACTGCCTGACCGCGGACCAGGTCACCACCCTGCGCCGGATCTACGCGGGACCGACCGACGAGAACGGCAAGCTGCTGTACCCGGGTTACCAGCTGCGCGGCTCCGAGCTGAACTGGGCCGGGATCATCACGCCGGCCACGGCCACCGGCGCCTCCGGCGACATCAGCTTCGTCCGCGAGACCCTCCGGTACCAGATCTTCGACAGCCCGCGGCCGACGCTGACGTACAAGGACGTCAAGTTCACCGCGGCCTCCTACAAGACGGTCATGGCCCCCAACGAGGGCATGTACGACGCGACCGACCCGGACCTGAAGGCGTTCAAGGCGGCCGGCGGCAGGCTGATCCTCTGGCACGGCCTGGGCGACCAGCACATCCCGGCGGTCGGAACCATGGCGTACTACAAGGCGGTCGAGAAGGTCATGGGCGGCAGCGCGGCCACGGAGGGCTTCGCCCGGCTGTTCCTGCTCCCCGGCGTCGCGCACTGCGGCGGCGGCCAGGGCCCGGACACCTTCGACGCGCTGACCGCGATGACCGACTGGGTCACCAAGGGCGAGGCCCCGAGCAGCCTGACGACCAGGTCCGTGAACAGCGGCGGGAGCACCACCGCCACCCGTCCCGTCTATCCCTTCCCCTACGTCGCCGAGAACACCACGGGCGGCCCGGCGGACGACGCGGGCAGTTACACGCCCGTCAGGTCCACCGCCGAGGCCAACCTGACGCTGAACCGGCTCGGTTCCTTCCGTTCCGGCTACGAGACCGTCGGCAACTGGGTGCGCGGCGAGTGGGTGGTGTCCAAGGGCAAGGCCTGACCGCCCGTCGGCACACGGGCGGCCCACAGGTTGGGGCGGTCGGCGCCCGCCCCCTGGACAAGTAGTGAGGTTAGGCTAACCTACCTTCGAACTTGTCCGGCGGGCGCTACCGCCCCGTGCCGAAAGCAGCCACACACATGTCCAACGCCCGTGCCACCCACCTCACCCGACGCGGCGTCCTCGCCGCCGGCGGCGCCCTCGGTCTCGGTGCCGTCCTCGCCGCCTGTGGCGACGACGACGGCAAAAGCGGTGGCTCGGAGTCGACGAAGGCCGCCGCCGCCAAGTCCGGTCCCTGGACCTTCAAGGACGACCGCGGCACGACGGTGAAGCTGGACAAGGTCCCGGCGAACATCGTCGCCTTCACCGGTGTCGCCGCCGCCCTCCACGACTACGGCGTCGAGGTCAAGGGCGTCTTCGGCCCGACCACGACCAAGGACGGCAAGGCCGACGTCCAGGCCGGCGACATGGACGTCAGCAAGCTGACCGTCCTCGGCAACGAGTGGGGCCAGTTCAACATCGAGAAGTACGCGGCCCTCGCGCCCGACGTGCTGATCTCCACCATGTTCGACTCCGCGGGCACCCTCTGGTACGTCCCCGAGGAGTCCAAGGCGAAGATCCTCAAGCTCGCCCCGAGCGTCGGCATCTCCGTCTACGACCGTCAGATGCCCGTGTCGTTGCAGCGCATGCTCGCGCTCGCCGTGTCGCTGGGCGCCGACGAGAAGTCCGCCAGGATCGCCGAGGCCAAGAAGAAGTTCGAGACGGCCGCGGAGCGGCTGCGCACGGCGGCCAAGGCCCGCCCCGAGATCAAGGTGCTCGCCGGTTCCGCGAGCCAGGACATCTTCTACGTCTCCGGCTCGAACCTCTCCATCGACCTGGAGTACTTCAAGGCGCTCGGCGTGAACATCGTCGAGCCCTCCGCCAAGGCCCTGAAGGCCAGCGGCGGCTGGTTCGAGAACCTGAGCTGGGAGAACGTCGACAAGTACCCGGCGGACGTCATCATCATGGACGACCGCAGCGCGACCATCCAGCCGGCCGACATCACCGAGGCCACCTGGAAGAAGCTGCCCGCGGTGAAGGCCGGCCAGGTCATCGCCCGCTCCCCCGAGCCGATCGTGTCGTACGACAAGTGCACCCCGCTCCTCGACAACCTCGCCGAGGCGATCGAGAAGGCCAAGAAGGTCGCCTGACACCCCCCGACGTGACCACCTGACGATGACTCAGGAGCACTTATGACGACGGCCACAGCCGCCCCGTTCCGTTTCTTCTCCCTCCAGGTCGTACGGACGAGGCGGCTCGGCCCGTCGCTGGTCCGGATCACCTTCGCCGGTGACGACCTGGCGGCCTTCGCCTCCCACGGCCGGGACCAGAGCCTCTCCCTCTTCCTGCCGCACCCCGGCCAGACCGAGCCCGCCGTCCCCTACGAGCTGGGCGACAGCTGGTGGCAGGGCTGGCGCGAACTCCCGGACGACGTGCGGGCGGTGATGCGCTCGTACACGCTGCGGGCGCTGCGCCCAGACGCCCGGGGCCGTACGAGTGAGATCGACATCGACTTCGTCCTGCACGGCGTGGAGCCGGACGCCGAGGTCCCCGCGGGTCCCGCGTCCCGGTGGGCCTCCCGCGCGACCGCCGGTGACCGCGTCGTACTGCTCGGCCCGGCGGTCGAGGACAACCGGGCGATCCGCTTCCGGCCGCCCGCCGACACCGACCTGGTCGTCCTGTGGGCGGACGAGACCGCTCTGCCCGCCGCCTCCGCGATCCTCGAGTCCCTTCCCGCCGACACCCGCGTCCGCGCCTGGCTGGAGGTTCAACACGCCGAGGACGTCCAGGACCTGCTGGTCACCGCCGAGGCGGAGATCACCTGGCTCGTGCGCGACGACGGGGCCCCCATGGCCGTCGACGCGGTACGGGCCGCCCGGCTTCCACCCACCGAGCGCCCGTACGCCTGGATCGCGGGCGAGTCCGGGTGCGTGAAGGAGATGCGCCGCCATCTCGTGCGCGAGCGCGGCATCGACCGCAGGCGGGTCACCTTCGTCGGCTACTGGCGGCGCGGGCTGACCGAGGAGCAACTGCGCGAACAGGACTGACCGTTCGCGAGAAGTCACAGGTGGGGCGGGGTCGCAGATCAACTTAGGTTAGGCTAACCTAAGTCGAACGGGACCCCCGCCCCTCTTTTCGTCCCGGCCCAGCCCTCGCCCCACCCGTCCCGCTCGGACTCTCCCGCACGGAGGACCCCCACATGCGCTCGCACCTGCTCAATGACACGACCGCGGAGCGGTACCGCCGCTCCGTGACCGAAGGAATCGAGCGGGTGGCGGCCAAACTCGCCACCACCGAACGACCGTTCACGGGTGTCACGGTCGACGCCCTCGCTCCCCGTATCGAGCGGATCGACCTGGACCGCCCGCTGCACGACACCAGCGCCGTCCTCGACGAGCTCGAAGAGGTCTACCTCCGGGACGCGATCTACTTCCACCACCCGCGCTACCTCGCGCACCTCAACTGCCCGGTGGTCATACCCGCCGTGCTCGGCGAGGCCGTCCTGTCCGCCGTCAACTCCTCCCTGGACACCTGGGACCAGTCGGCCGGCGGCACCCTCATCGAGCGCCGGCTCATCGACTGGACCAACGAGCGCATCGGCCTCGGCCCGGCCGCCGACGGCGTGTTCACCAGCGGCGGCAGCCAGTCCAACCTCCAGGCCCTGCTGCTGGCCCGCGAGGAGGCGAAGCCGGGGAACGAACCGGGCGACAACGCGGCCAAACTCCGTGTCTTCGCCTCCGAGGTCAGCCACTTCAGCGTCAAGAAGTCGGCCAAACTCCTGGGCCTCGGCGCGGACTCCGTCGTCCCGATCCCCGTCGACCAGGACAAGCGCATGCAGACGCTCGCCCTCGCCCACGAGCTGGAGCGCTGCGAGCGCGACGGCCTGGTCCCGATGGCCGTCGTCGCCACCGCCGGCACCACCGACTTCGGCTCCATCGACCCGCTGCCCGAGATCGCGCAGCTGTGCGCCCAGTTCGGCGCCTGGATGCACGTGGACGCGGCCTACGGCTGCGGACTGCTCACCTCCCTCAAGAACCGGGACCGCCTCGAGGGCATCGAGCGCGCCGACTCCGTCACCGTCGACTACCACAAGTCCTTCTTCCAGCCCGTGAGTTCGTCCGCCGTGCTGGTCCGCGACGCCGCCACCCTGCGCCACGCCACCTACCACGCGGAGTACCTGAACCCGCGCCGCATGGTCCAGGAGCGCATCCCCAACCAGGTCGACAAGTCCCTGCAGACCACCCGCCGCTTCGACGCCCTCAAGCTGTGGATGACGCTGCGTGTGATGGGCGCCGACGGCATCGGCGAGCTCTTCGACGAGGTCTGCGACCTGGCCCAGGAGGGCTGGAAGCTGCTCGTGGCCGATCCCCGCTTCGACGTGGTGGTCGAGCCGTCCCTGTCCACCCTCGTCTTCCGCTTCATCCCGGCCGCCGTCACCGACCCGGCCGAGATCGACCGCGCCAACCTCTACGCCCGCAAGGCCCTGTTCGCCTCCGGTGACGCCGTCGTCGCGGGCACCAAGGTCGGCGGCCGTCACTACCTGAAGTTCACCCTGCTCAACCCCGAGACCACGGCCGACGACATCGCCGCCGTGCTCGATCTGATCGCCGGCCACGCCGAGCAGTACCTGGGAGAGTCCCTTGACCGCGCTTCCTGAATCCGTCGAAGCCACTGGAGAGGCCTACGACTTCGTGGGCATCGGGCTCGGGCCCTTCAACCTCGGCCTCGCCTGCCTCACCGAGCCGATCGCCGAACTGGACGGCGTCTTCGTCGAGTCCAAGCCGGACTTCGAGTGGCACTCCGGGATGTTCCTGGAGGGCGCGCACCTCCAGACCCCGTTCATGTCGGACC
The DNA here is from genome assembly GCF_007113425.2 of Streptomyces sp. RLB3-17. Lineage (NCBI taxonomy): Bacteria > Bacillati > Actinomycetota > Actinomycetes > Kitasatosporales > Streptomycetaceae > Streptomyces > Streptomyces sp. RLB3-17. The sequence continues at coordinate 4,493,194 of NZ_CP041610.2, forward strand.
TGGTGACCCTCGCCGACCCGACCTCCCCGTACTCCTTCCTCAACTACCTCAAGGAGTCCGGGCGGCTGTACTCCTTCTACATCCGCGAGAACTTCTACCCGCTGCGGGTCGAGTACGACGACTACTGCCGCTGGGCCGCCTCGAAACTGAGCAGCGTCCGCTTCAGCACGACGGTCGAGGAAGTGACGTACGAGGGCGATCTGTACCACGTACGGACGGCAACCGGCGAGGTGTTCCGCGCCCGCCACCTGGTCCTCGGCACCGGAACACCCCCGTACATCCCCGAGGCCTGCGCGGACCTCGGCGGCGACTTCATCCACAACTCCCGGTATCTCCAGCACAAGCGGGAGCTCCAGGCGAAGAAGTCGATCACGCTCGTCGGCAGCGGCCAGTCCGCCGCCGAGATCTACTACGACCTGCTCAGCGAGATCGACGTCCACGGCTACCGGCTGAACTGGGTCACGCGCTCTCCGCGCTTCTTCCCGCTCGAGTACACCAAACTCACGCTGGAGATGACCTCCCCGGAGTACATCGACTACTTCCACGCGCTGCCCGAGCCGACCCGCTACCGCCTCCAGACGGAGCAGAAAGGCCTGTTCAAGGGCATCGACGGCGAGCTGATCGACGCGATCTTCGATCTGCTCTACCAGAAGAACCTCGGCGGCCCCGTCCCGACGCGCCTGCTCACCAACTCCTCCCTGAACTCGGCCGCTCACGAGAACGGCACGTACACCCTGGGCCTGCGCCAGGAGGAGCAGGGCAAGGACTACGAGCTGAGCTCCGAGGGCCTGATCCTGGCCACCGGCTACAAGTACGCCGAGCCCGCGTTCCTGAAGCCGGTGCGCGACCGGCTGCGCCACGACTCCCGCGGCAACTTCGACGTGGCCCGCAACTACTCCATCGACACCACGGGCCGCGGCGTCTTCCTGCAGAACGCGGGCGTCCACACCCACAGCATCACCAGCCCCGACCTGGGCATGGGCCCGTACCGCAACGCGTCCATCATCCGTGAGCTGCTCGGCACCGAGTACTACCCGGTCGAGAAGACGATCGCGTTCCAGGAGTTCGCCGTATGAGCACCACGAGCCGTACAGACACGACCACCGACGTGGGCACCTTCACCATCCGCCCCCTCGACCCCATCCAGGACGCCGAGCTGCTGCACGGCTGGGTGACGCACCCCAAGGCCGCCTTCTGGATGATGCAGGAGGCGAGACTGCACGACGTGGAGCGCGCGTACATGGCGATCGCGGCCAGCGAGTACCACGACGCGTTCCTGGGGTCGCTGGACGGCGAACCCGTGTTCCTGATGGAGCGCTACGACCCGGCGCACGTGGAGCTGGTCGGTCTGTACGAGCCCGCGCCCGGAGACGTCGGCATGCACTTCCTGGTCGCGCCGGCGGACACACCGGTGCACGGGTTCACCCGGGCGGTGATCACCGCGGTGATGGAGCACCTGTTCGCCGACCCGACGACCGCGCGGGTCGTCGTCGAGCCCGACGTGCGCAACGCGGCCGTGCACGCGCTGAACGAAGCGGTCGGGTTCGTGCCCGAGCGCGAGATAGAGAAGCCGGAGAAAAGGGCGTTGCTGAGCTTCTGCACCCGGGAGCGGTTCGAGCGGGCGGCTGGGGTGACCGTATGAGCCTCGCCGACGCCGTGGCCCACCTCTCCCCCGAGCGCTGGGAGCGCGCCAACCGCCTCCTCGTCCGCAAGGCCCTCGCCGAGTTCGCGCACGAGCGCCTCATCACTCCGGAGTCCGACGGCGACGGCGGGTACGTCGTCCGCAGCGACGACGGCCTGACCCGCTACCGCTTCTCCGCCACCCTCCGCTCCCTCGACCACTGGCAGGTCGACCCCGAGTCGATCACCCGCCACCGCGACGGGGCCGAACTGCCGGTCGCGGCACTCGACTTCTTCATCGAGCTGAAGACGTCGCTGGGCCTGAGCGACGAGGTGCTGCCGGTCTACCTGGAGGAGATCTCCTCCACCCTCTCGGGCACCTGTTTCAAACTCACCAAGCCGCAGATCCCGTCCGCCGAGCTCGCGAAGGCCTCCTTCCAGGAGATCGAGACCGGCATGACCGAGGGCCACCCCTGCTTCGTCGCCAACAACGGGCGGCTCGGCTTCGGCGTGCACGAGTACCTCTCGTACGCGCCCGAGACCGCGAGCCCGGTCCGGCTGGTGTGGCTGGCCGCGCACCGCTCCCGGGCCGCCTTCACCGCGGGTGTGGGCATCGAGTACGAGTCCTTCGTCCGCGCGGAGCTGGGCGCCGGGACGGTCGAGCGGTTCGCCGCCACCCTCACCGAACAGGGCCTCGACCCCGAGGACTACCTGCTCATCCCCGTCCACCCCTGGCAGTGGTGGAACAAGCTCTCGGTGACCTTCGCGGCCGAGGTCGCCCAGCGCCATCTGGTCTGCCTCGGCGAGGGCGACGACGAGTACCTGGCCCAGCAGTCCATCCGGACGTTCTTCAACACCAGCAGCCCCGAGAAGCACTATGTGAAGACGGCGCTGAGCGTCCTCAACATGGGCTTCATGCGCGGTCTGTCCGCCGCCTACATGGAGGCGACCCCGGCCATCAACGACTGGCTGGCCCAGCTCGTCGAGAACGATCCGGTGCTCAAGTCCACCGGCCTGTCGGTCATCCGCGAGCGCGCCGCCGTCGGCTACCGCCACCTGGAGTACGAGGCCGCCACCGACCGCTACTCCCCGTACCGCAAAATGCTCGCGGCCCTGTGGCGTGAGAGCCCGGTCCCCTCGCTCCAGGAGGGCGAGAGCCTGGCCACCATGGCCTCCCTCCTCCATGTCGACCACAGGGGCGCCTCCTTCGCGGGCGCGCTGATCGAGCGGTCGGGGCTGACCCCCGTGGAGTGGCTGCGCCGCTATCTGCGCGCCTACTTCACGCCCCTCCTGCACAGCTTCTACGCCTATGACCTGGTCTACATGCCGCACGGCGAGAACGTCATCCTCGTCCTCAGGGACGGCGCCGTGCAGCGCGCGATCTACAAGGACATCGCCGAGGAGATCGCCGTCATGGACCCGCAGGCGGTGCTGCCGCCCGTGGTCGAGCGGATCCGCGTCGAGGTCCCCGAGGACAAGAAACTGCTGTCCATCTTCACGGACGTCTTCGACTGCTTCTTCCGCTTCCTGGCGGCCGACCTGGCGAACGAGGGCATCCTCGACGAGGACGACTTCTGGCGGACGGTCGCCCAGTCCGTACGCGAGTACCAGGAGTCGGCGCCGGAACTCGCCGACAAGTTCCGGCAGTACGACATGTTCGCGCCCGAGTTCGCGCTGTCCTGCCTCAACCGGCTCCAGCTGCGCGACAACCGGCAGATGGTGGACCTGGCCGATCCGTCCGGCGCACTCCAGCTGGTCGGCAGCCTGAAGAACCCGATCGCGGGTCTCTGAAACCGGTGGGGCTCAGGAGTACGGTCCTCCTGAGCCCCATCTTTCCCGGCGACGCCGCTTACGCCGTGGGCCAGGGCACCTGGGGCGAGCGGTAGTAGCCGATCCCCAGCGCCTCCCAACGCGGCCCCTGCGCCGCGAGCCGCACCTTGTAGGTGTCCCAGTCGTGCGTCGAGGCGGGCGACCAGCCGAGCTCGGCCGCACCGGGCAGCCGCGGGAAGGTCATGTAGTCGATGTCGGCCCCCGTGACGATGGTCTCCGACCACAGCGGCGCCTCGACGCCCCGGATCGCCGAAGCCGGCGCTCCCGGAAGGTAGGCGCCCGGATCCCAGTCGTAGGACCGCTTCACCTCCACCAGGCCCGCCCAGTCCTGCCCGAGCGGGGTGTCGGCGGTGTACTTCATGTCGAGGTAGACCCGGTCGGCGGGCGACAGCACGAGCCCCGTCCCGTTCCGCGCGGCCGCGGCGACCTGCGCCTTCTCCGTGGCACTGGTGTCGTCGAGCCCCCAGTACTGCGCGATCGCGCCCTTCACCGGGTGCGCCCCGGTCAGCTGGTGCCAGCCGATCACGGTCTTCCCGTACTTGGCGACGACGGGCTGCACCTTGTCCATGAAGGTGACGTAGTCGGCGTGGCTGGTGGAGTGGGCCTCGTCCCCGCCGATGTGGAGGTACTTGCCCGGCGTGAGGGCCGCCAGCTCCCGCACGACGTCGTCCACGAAGTCGTACGTCACCGGCTTCGCCACGCACAGCGAGCTGAACCCGACGTCGGTGCCGGTGTAGAGCGGGGGCGCGGTCCCGTTGCAGTTCAGCTGGGCGTACGAGGCGAGCGCGGCGTTGGTGTGGCCCGGCATGTCGATCTCCGGGACGACCTCCAGATAGCGGGAGGCCGCGTATCGCACGATCTCCTTGTAGTCGGCCTTGGTGTAGTAGCCCCCGTGCCCGCCGCCGACCTGCGTGGACCCTCCGTACGTGGCGAGCCGCGGCCAGGAGTCGATCGCGATGCGCCAGCCCTGGTCGTCACTCAGGTGCAGATGCAGCTTGTTGACCTTGTAGAGGGCCAACTCGTCGATGTACCGCTTGACTTGCGCGACACCGAAGAAGTGCCGGGAGACGTCGAGCATCGCGCCGCGGTAGCCGTAGCGCGGGCTGTCCTTGATGGTGCCGCCCGCGACGAGCCAGGGGCCGGCCTGCACGGAGTTCTTCTCGACGGCGGCGGGCAGCAGTTGGCGCAGCGTCTGCACGCCGTGGAAGAGCCCGGCGGGCGCGGCGGCCGTGATGGTGACGCCGCTTCGCCCGCTGTCCAGGCGATAGCCCTCGGCACCCGTGGACCCCGCCGCGATCCGCAGCCGGATACCACCCGTGCCGTGCGTGGTGACGGGCAGTCGGTACCCGGTGGAGGGACGCAGGACATCGGCCAGATACGCGCCGACCCGGCGGGCCTGGGGCGAGTCCTCGACCCGGATACGGGTGCCGTCGGTGATGCGATACGGGGATCCGCCCGCGTGGACCGAGGCGGGGGCCGGCACCACCTGCCCGAGCGGGGTCGCGGTGCGGCCCGACTCGGAGTGTGCGGCACCGGCGACTGAGACACCGGCGGCCGCCACGAGCAGCAGCGTACCGAGAAGACGGGGCGTTCTGTGCTGTCTCACATGCGCTCCCTTCGAAGGACCCTGCAAATCAATTGCGGATGGGTGTAGACCACTCTTCCGCAGACCCGGTGAAACAATCCCCCTCATGGCGGAAATCATCCAGAAGGACGGGACGTGGACCTTCGACGGCGACGCGCTGCGGCTGACTCCGGGGCGCGACAAGAACGTGAGCCTGCTCCGCAGAACCTTGGGTGAACTGACCGTCCCCCTGGGAGCGTTGGCGGGGATTTCCTTCGAACAGGGCAAGAAGAGCGGGCGGTTGCGGCTCCGACTGCGCGACGGTGCCGACCCGCTGCTCCAGGCGACCGGCGGCAGGCTCGCCGAGCCGAACGACCCCTACCAGCTCACCGTGGAGTCCGACCGCTACGGCGTAGCCGAGTACGTCGTGGACGAGGTGCGGGACGCCCTGCTCCTGGACCGGGTGCCGGCCGACCCGGTCGACGGCTATCTGCTCCCGGGCCCCTCCGTGCCGCTGTCCGTCTCCGCCGGCGACGGCACCGCGAGCTTCGACGGCGAGCACGTGCGCCTGGAGTGGAACTGGAAGACCGAGGACTCCAAGTCCGCCGCCGGAGCCCGCTCGCTCGCCCTCACCGACCTCACCACCGTCGAGTGGCACCCCGCGGTCGGCCTGGAGAACGGCTACCTGCGCTTCACCGTCCGCGGCGGGGAGACCAAGGCCCCACCGAAGTACGACCCCAACTCCGTCGAACTGTGGGGCTTCAAGAAGGACCCGCTGATGGCCCTGGTCGCGGCGGCGGTACAGGCCCGGCTCCCGCATCCCGCGGCCTCCCCGGAAGCCGCGCGGGCGGCGGAGCAGCCGGCCGCGATCGCCCCGGAGGACGATCACGACGCCCTGCTCCGCCGCCTGCGCGAACTGGGCGACCTCCACAGGTCCGGCGTTCTGACGGACGAGGAGTTCGCCACAGCCAAACGGGCGGTCCTCAAGCGGATGTAGAAATCCGCGACGAGGACCGCCCGAGGTCGTCCCACCTTGCCTTCTAGGCATACGACCAGTGGAGCGCCCCTTCAGGGGCGCGGGGCTATGACATGTGCGGCTCCGCCGCGTGGGCGCGACCAGCCACACTCAGCCCGCAGACAAAGTCACCGAGCGCGACGGGCCACCGTGAAGTGGTCAACTTCGGCACCCGTCTCGGCAATCCCCCGCACCGTCAGCGTGGCCAGCCGGCCCTTGTGCGCGGGCGTGACATCCACCCGGAGGAAGGAGTAGTTGAGGTAGCGCACCCGGGACCAGGCGACCGTCTCGTTCTGCTTGCCGTCCTTGAGGTTGATGAAGGAGGCGACGGAGTCGACCTCGTTCTCGTGGCCCTCGTACGACTCCGGGGCGGTGAACGCGTACAGGCTGCGCCCCGCCGCGCCCGCCGTCACGTACACGACACCGTCGGTCTCCGGGTACGCCGTGCCGCCGATCGGCAGCTTCTTGGTGACCGCGTTGCCCTTGATGACGTCCGTGCGCTCGTACTGGTGGTTGTGGCCGTTGATGACCAGGTCCACCGTGTACTTCTCGAACAGCGGCACCCACTCCTGTCGCACGCCCCCCTCCGAGGCGTGCGCCGTGGAGGTGCAGTACGCGCAGTGGTGGAAGAAGATCACGATGAAGTCGACGTCCTTGGACGCCCGGAACTTCTTGAGCTGGCCCTCGAGCCACTTCGTCTGCGTTCCTCCGGATATGCCCAGGTTCGCCGGGATCTCGAAGGAGATGTCGTTGGCGTCCAGCGAGATGATCGCCGTGTTGCCGTAGACGAAGGAGTAGACGCCGGGCAGGTTCTTCTTGTCGGGCCCGTTGTCCGGAAGCGTCCAGCGGGCCTCTTCGCCGCCGTAGCCGTTGGGCGAGTACCAGGCCTCCATGTCGTGGTTGCCGTACGCGGGCATCCACGGGACCTGCTTGGCGACCGTCTCGGTCTGGGCGAGGAACTGGTCCCAGATGCGCGAGTCGAAGCCGGTGTCCTCCTTCTTGCCCGCACCGGCCGGGTCCGCGTACGCGATGTCGCCGGCGTGCAGGTGGAAGGACGGGTTCTGGCCGAGCAGCAGGGCGTCGTTGGCGAGGCCGTGGTAGCCGACACCTTCGTCGCCGAAGGCCGTGAAGGTGAACGGCTCGGCGTGCGAGGGCGCGGTGGTGAAGGTGCCGAGCGTGCCCAGCAGGTGGGGCGCGCAGGGGTCGAAGCCCGCGTGGCCGACGCCGTAGTAGTACGTCTTGCCGGGGCGCAGGTGGGTGAGCTTGGCGTGCAGGTAGTACTGCGTGTGGTCGCCGCTCGCGCCGACGCCCGCCGGGGTGTAGAGGGTGCGGACCTCGGCCTCGATCTTGCGGGAGAGGTCCCAGGGGTGGGCGCCGATGCGGATGAACGGCTTCTTCACCGCGGCCGGAACCTGCCAGGAGACCGTGATCTCCGTACGCGGGTCGTTGCCGAAGGCGAGGTGACGGCCGAAGGGGGCGACGAGGGCGCCGTCGACCTTCTCGGTCGAGGAGGTGGTGGCCCGCGTCGGGGCAGCGGCCTGTGCGACGGCGCCGGGCACGAAGGTGCCGCCCGCGACGGCGCCGAGGGTCACGGCCCCGCCTCTGATCATGTTGCGCCGGGAGAACTTGGCGCGGAGATACTCGTGCTGCTCTGCCATGGTCATGCGCTCGGCGAGCTTCTCCGGTACGCCCATGCGTGGAGTGTCCATGGCCACAGAAGTTGCTCCCGGCAATCGACGCGGCACAAGACGCAGGATGGACAGCTTGCTAACAGCCCCCCATAAGACCTTCAACAGCCACTTGCCCGATATCGGGCAAGATTCTTGCGAATCGGCTCCTGGTACCTCAGGATCAACGGGTGCACGACGAACTTGTTGATCACCTGACGCGCTCCACCCCCCTGAACCGGGGCGAGGCACTGCGGGTGATCCAGGACGTGCTCGCCTACTTCGACGAGACGACCGAGGACTACGTCCGTCGCCGCCACCGCGAGCTCCAGGCCCAGGGCCTGGTCAACGCGACGATCTTCGAACGGATCGAGGCGGACCTGAAGTACCGCGCGGTCGCGCCGCCGGAGCTCACGCTCAGGCAGCTGCGCCGCATTGTCTACGGCTGAGGAATACATATACATGTGCGGAATCGTCGGATACATCGGCAGGCGTGACGTGGCACCGCTGCTGCTCGAAGGCCTCCAGCGCCTGGAGTACCGCGGCTACGACTCGGCGGGCATCGTCGTCACGACGCCGAAGTCGGCCGGTCTGAAGATGGTCAAGGCCAAGGGCCGGGTCCGTGACCTGGAGGCCAAGGTCCCCGCACGCTTCAAGGGCACGACCGGCATCGCCCACACCCGCTGGGCCACCCACGGCGCCCCCTCCGACGTGAACGCGCACCCCCACATGTCCGCCGACAGCAAGGTCGCGGTCGTCCACAACGGCATCATCGACAACGCCTCCGACCTGCGCAAGAAGCTCGAGGCGGACGGTGTCGAGTTCCTCTCGGAGACCGACACCGAGGTCCTCACCCACCTGATCGCCCACTCCCAGGCCGAGAAGCTCGAGGACAAGGTCCGCGAGGCACTCCGGGTGATCGAGGGCACGTACGGCATCGCGGTCCTGCACGCCGACTTCCCCGACCGCATCGTGGTGGCCCGCAACGGCTCCCCGGTCGTCCTCGGCATCGGCGAGAAGGAGATGTTCGTCGCCTCGGACATCGCCGCCCTGGTCACCCACACCCGCCAGATAGTGACCCTGGACGACGGAGAGATGGCCACCCTCAAGGCCGACGACTTCCGCACGTACACCACCGAGGGCACCCGTACGACGGCCGAGCCGACCACCGTGGAGTGGGAGGCGGCCTCGTACGACATGGGCGGCCACGACACGTACATGCACAAGGAGATCCACGAGCAGGTCGAGGCCGTGGACCGGGTGCTGCGCGGCCGCATCGACGACCGGTTCTCCACCGTTCACCTCGGTGGCCTGAACCTGGACGCCCGTGAGGCGCGCCAGATCCGCCGCGTGAAGATCCTCGGCTGCGGCACCTCGTACCACGCGGGCATGATCGGCGCCCAGATGATCGAGGAGCTCGCCCGCATCCCCGCGGACGCCGAGCCGGCCTCCGAGTTCCGTTACCGCAACGCGGTCGTCGACCCCGACACCCTGTACGTGGCCGTGTCCCAGTCCGGTGAGACGTACGACGTACTGGCCGCCGTGCAGGAGCTGAAGCGCAAGGGCGCGCGGGTGCTCGGTGTGGTCAACGTCGTCGGCTCGGCGATCGCCCGCGAGGCGGACGGCGGCATGTACGTCCACGCGGGCCCCGAGGTCTGCGTCGTCTCGACGAAGTGCTTCACCAACACGACCGTCGCCTTCGCGCTGCTCGCGCTGCACCTCGGCCGTACCCGTGACCTGTCGGTCCGCGACGGCAAGCGGATCATCGAGGGCCTGCGCAGGCTGCCCGGGCAGATCTCCGAGATCCTGGAGCAGGAGGACGAGATCAAGAAGCTGGCCGAGGAGTACGCCGAGGCCCGCTCGATGCTCTTCATCGGCCGCGTCCGGGGCTACCCGGTGGCCCGTGAGGCCTCCCTGAAGCTCAAGGAGGTCTCGTACATCCACGCCGAGGCCTACCCGGCCTCCGAGCTCAAGCACGGCCCGCTGGCGCTCATCGAGCCCGCGCTGCCCACGGTCGCGATCGTGCCCGACGACGACCTCCTGGAGAAGAACCGCGCCGCCCTGGAGGAGATCAAGGCCCGCAGCGGCCGGATCCTCGCGGTGGCGCACCAGGAGCAGGAGAAGGCCGACCAGACGATCGTCGTCCCGAAGAACGAGGACGAGCTGGACCCGATCCTCATGGGCATCCCGCTCCAACTCCTCGCCTACCACACGGCATTGGCCCTGGGCCGCGACATCGACAAGCCGCGCAACCTGGCCAAGTCGGTGACGGTGGAGTAAAAATCCACCAGTCCACCGAAGCGACAACTGAGGAACCCTCGCGGCGCGCAACCACCTCCGCGAGAGCGGCGCCGGTTTAGGCGCAAAGGACGAGAACGGGTCCCTGTGCCACGCCACCAGCGCACAGGGACCCGTTCCTTCAGGGGGCCGGGGCCGCCCATGCCCCGGCCCGCGCCGACGTCAGCCGGTGGCCGTCACCCCCCGGCCGGCGGCGCGTCCGGGCAGTGCGGTGGGCCAGTGAGCCATGGCCGCCGTGGCCCCGTACCAGGCGAGCGCGCCGCCCGCGACGGCGAACCAGCCGCCGACCTTCCCCAGACCTCCGCTGTCGCCGAACTGCCCGACGGCCAGCAGGAGAAGGGCGACGAAGAGCAGCGCGTACGTCCCTCGGGTGAGAAGGGGGGCGCCGCTCGCGCCGGCGGTCAGGCTGAGCGCGACGAGCGCGAACAGGAGCAGGAAGAGACCGGTCGCGTTGGCGGACATCTGCGTGCCGGCCGTGACGCCCCAGGTGAACCAGAACGCACCGAGCGCCGTGAAGGCCGTACCGGTGAAGGCGTCGTGGTCGCGGAAGGCGAACAGCCCGGCTACGAAGAGCGCGATGCCACCGACATAGGTGGCGAGGGAGACGGAGTCGGCCGCTGTCACGCCGTCGATCACTTGGGTGTTACCGAGGCCGAAGAGCAACAGGGTGAGGCCGAGCGCGAGGTGGCCGAGGGTCGAGGTGATGCTTCCCGCGGCGACGTCTTTGTCCACGGCGGGCTCCCTTCATGCATGTGCAGTTGTGCTGCGTGGTACCGGCCGTGCGGTTGGTCCGGTGACCGGTATGTACCCTTCACAAGGGCACATACCACCTCTACGCGCGAGTAGATTCGTGCCGGTTCAGGCCCCCGCCAAAGGGAGTTGACGGTAGGTCAGGGGGCACGTCGGAGGATGCGTCAGGGGATGACGATCACCGGGCGCTGCGCACGCTTCGCGAGCCGTCCGGCCACCGAGCCGAAGATGCGTCCGACGATGCCGTGCGTGGAGCCGACCACGATCGCGTCCGCCTCGTACTCCCGTCCGACCTCTTCGAGTTCGTGACAGATGTCACCGCCACGCTCGACGAGGATCCAGGGCACCTCGGCCAGGTATTCGGCGCACGCGAGTTCGAGGCCGAGTACCTCGGTGCGGTGGTCGGGCACGTCGACGAAGACCGGTGGTTCACAGCCCGCCCACACCGTGGTGGGCAGCCGGTTCGCGACATGCACGATGATCAGGCCCGAGCCGGAGCGGTGGGCCATGCCGATCGCGTAGGCGAGGGCGCGCTCGCTGGACGTCGAGCCGTCGAAACCGACGACGACGCCGTGCTTGAAGGCAGGATCGCAGGACTGGCGGGGTTCTTCCGCCGCCAGGGGCTCGGCCGCCGTGGGATCGGCGAGCGGGCGCTTGCGGTCCGCGGGATCGAAGAATTCGTGACCGGCCATGGGTATCTCGGCGTTTAGATCCTCGTGGTGGGGACGACAACGTGCGGCAGAGCTGTGTCCGGGAATCATCTTCCCAACCCCATACCCCCAAGGGTACGGCGGCACGCCTCCTCTGCCCAGATCTCGCGCGCGCTGCGCGGCGTTCCCCGGAGCATGCATGAGAGGCGCCCTTAACGCAATGGTTGCTGCCCCGTACAGGCGGTTTGCACAGGGTTCACCCAGGCTCGAGGCCTTTCGTAGGTGACCGGCGGGTCGAACACGCGTTGAACCGATGAGCCACCGCCATGGAGAGCACTGGAGTACCAGGGAACCAGGGAGCAGACCGTGCCAGGACCAGAGACCGCGTCCCACTCCTCCTCCCCGGCACCCGCCGCGTCCCACTCCTCCTCCCCGGTACCCGCCGCGTCACCCGGGCCGGACACGGCGAGCGAGGTGGTGCGGTGGGCGGCCTTCAGCTGCGTCCTGGTCCCCGTCGTCCTCGTCGGGTTCGGCACCTCCATCGCCGGCGCGGCCGGTACGGCGCTGGGCCTGGCGGCCGTGACCGGCGCCTGCCTGGTCCTCCTGCGCCAGTCCGAGCGCGTCGCGGCCCGCCTCCGTGCGGATGCGCCGGCCCCGCCCCGGGCCCGGCACAGCAGGACCGCCCTCCACGGCGGCACCCCGCACCACCACCACGGCCGCCCCAGGCATGGCCGCCGGGGTCGCACCGAGGCACCCCGCGGGGACGGAGACCCCGGCACCCGGGATCGCGACGACGGGCGCCACGCGAGTCGCGGGAGCCGCCGAGGAACGGGCGGTGCGGAGAGGGGAGGCGGCCCGCGGGACGGCGGTGGCGGGGCCCACGACGCGACGGCCCACGCCGAGGGGACCACCCCCGGCGCGCGGAGCCCCGACGCCGGGGCCCGGAGCGACCAGAACCGCTCCGCGCGGGACCGGAACGCGGGGGACCGGAACACGGGGGGCAGGAACGGACAGGACCGGGACACACGGAGTCCGGACGGCCGGGGCCGGGACACACGAGACCGGGACACACGGAGTCCGGACGGGCGCGATCCCGGCGTTCAGGCCCGCGACACGGCGAACCCGACCGCACGGGATTGGCCCCCGGGAAACCCGGCCGAACGAGACGGGCACCCGGAGAACCTGATCACCTGGGACCGTGCCCCGCAGAACCTGATCACGTGGGACCCGGGCGACTGGAACCGGGACGCGCAGGATCCGGACACCCGCGTCCAGGACGCCGGGGGCCGGGACACGCGCGACCAGGAGGGACAGCGGGACGCCCCTCGCGACGACGTCGCGCCCGAGCGCCCCGCACGGCACCGTGGCACACAGGATTTGGCCGACTCGCACATCATGAGCGGCTTGCAGGGCAGCAGTGGCTCGGGGGCGCGCAGGGGCGGGCGTCACGGCGGAGAAAAGAAGCCGGTTGACTGACCGGTTTGCGCGCACGCCCCCGCTTCTTTTCAGCCAACTTCGGTCACCCGCGCATCCCTTGCTCGAACGACCCCCCAACCCGCGTTCCACCTGCACCGAAAGCCCCCTGGAGGGCGCGCGCACCCTATGGGGATTGGCCACTGACACGAGGCGCACTTCCCTGCAAGGCCCACGAGTGCAACGCTTCGTGATCGAATGCTTCACGCCAAGTTGCCATGTCGACATTCTGCCGACTGCCGAACTGGTCACCTTGGCGCCACGGGACACAGTAGATTCGATCTTGACTGTCTTACGGCGGGGGACTCGTGCAGGACCGAGGGGAAACGTGCAGGAGCGACACAACCGAGGAGCCGCGACCACCGAGGGGGGCTTAGCAGTATGAGCCACGACTCCACTGCCGCGCCGGAAGCCGCGGCCCGGAAACTTTCCGGGCGACGCCGCAAGGAGATCGTCGCGGTGCTGCTGTTCAGCGGCGGCCCCATCTTCGAGAGTTCCATACCGCTGTCGGTGTTCGGGATTGACCGCCAGGACGCCGGCGTGCCGCGCTACCGACTTCTGGTGTGCGGCGGCGAAGAAGGCCCACTGCGGACCACAGGGGGCCTGGAACTCACCGCGCCGCATGGCCTGGAGGCGATCTCGCGGGCGGGCACCGTCGTGGTGCCGGCCTGGCGTTCGATCACCTCGCCGCCACCGGAGGAGGCGCTCGACGCGCTGCGCCGGGCGCACGAGGAGGGAGCCCGCATAGTCGGACTGTGCACCGGCGCCTTCGTGCTGGCCGCCGCCGGACTGCTGGACGGCCGACCGGCGACGACCCACTGGATGTACGCACCGACGCTGGCCAAGCGCTACCCGTCGGTCCACGTCGACCCGCGAGAACTCTTCGTGGACGACGGCGACGTACTGACCTCCGCGGGTACAGCGGCCGGAATCGATCTCTGTCTCCACATCGTGCGGACGGACCACGGCAACGAGGCGGCCGGCGCGCTGGCCCGCCGTCTTGTCGTGCCCCCGCGCCGGAGTGGCGGTCAGGAGCGCTATCTCGATCGATCTTTACCAGAGGAGATCGGCGCCGACCCCCTCGCGGAGGTCGTCGCCTGGGCGCTGGAGCACCTCCACGAGCAGTTCGACGTCGAGACGCTGGCGGCACGCGCGTACATGAGCCGCCGTACCTTCGACCGCCGGTTCCGCTCGCTCACGGGGAGCGCTCCCCTGCAGTGGCTGATCACTCAGCGCGTACTGCAGGCGCAGCGGCTGCTGGAGACCTCCGACTACTCGGTCGACGAGGTCGCCGGACGCTGTGGCTTCCGTTCGCCGGTCGCGCTGCGGGGTCACTTCCGGCGCCAGCTCGGCTCGTCCCCGGCCGCGTACCGGGCGGCGTACCGCGCGCGCAGACCGCAGTCGGAACGGCCGTCGGACGTGGACGGCTCCGCGGGCCAGGCCGGGCCGTCGCCCGTCCTGAACCAGGAGAGTCCGGTGCCGCTGCAGACCCGCCGCACGGCGGCCGCCACCGCCCTGGGCCCCTCGACGTCCCTGTCGACGGAGCCGGGCAAGACGGGCACCGAGCTGTACGCGGCCGGGCGCCTGCCGGGGCAGCGCAGCGCGCCCTGAGGCGATGACGCGAGACGGGGGCGGCCCGGGACCCGACGAGGGTTCCGGGCCGCCCCCGTCCCAGGCCACCACGCAGGTCACCGCCGTCCCGGATCTGCCCGTGCGCCGGAGCGCGCCGTAGGGTTAGGGCCATGAACGATCGCATGGTGTGGATCGACTGCGAGATGACCGGGCTCTCGCTGTCGGAGGACGCACTCATCGAGGTGGCCGCACTGGTCACCGACTCGGAACTGAACGTGCTCGGCGAAGGGGTGGACATCGTGATCCGCCCGCCGGAGCGGGCGCTGGAGACGATGCCGGACGTGGTGCGCCAGATGCACACGGCCTCCGGCCTCCTCGACGAACTGGCCGAGGGCACGACCCTGGCCGACGCCGAGGCACAGGTCCTCGCCTACGTACGTGCGCACGTCAAGGAGCCGGGGAAGGCCCCGCTGTGCGGAAACTCGGTCGGCACGGACCGCGGTTTCCTGTCGCGCGACATGCCGGCCCTCGAGGACTACCTCCACTACCGCATCGTGGACGTCTCCTCGGTGAAGGAGCTGGCCCGCCGCTGGTACCCCCGGGCCTACTTCAACAGCCCGGAGAAGAACGGCAACCACCGCGCTCTCGCCGACATCCGCGAATCCATCGCGGAGCTCCGCTACTACCGCGAGGCGATCTTCGTCCCGCAGCCCGGCCCCGACTCGGACACCGCCCGCACCATCGCGGCGAAGCACGTGCTGCCCGCCGAATGACGCATGTCCGGGGCCCCGAGGGACCCCGGAGAAAGCCTGGCGCGAGCACCCCTTCGGACCCTGTACACTTTTTCTCGGCCGGTCAGGGAAACCAAGACCGGTCGTGGTGGGTGTAGCTCAGCTGGTAGAGCACCTGGTTGTGGTCCAGGATGTCGCGGGTTCAAGTCCCGTCACTCACCCTGATCGACTGAGGCCCGGTCCGCGCAAGCGGACCGGGCCTCAGTCGTGTGGTCGGGTCGTACGGTCGTACGGCCGGGTCATAGCGTCGAGCCGTGCGGCCGGGTCCGTGCGCGTCCGGCGCGCCCTCTAGGCTCACCCAATGCCTCCACCCCACCTCCCCGCCCACACCCTGCGCACCGCCCGTCTCGATCTCCTTCCCCTTCGTGTCGAACACGCCGGGGACATGGCCGAGGTGCTGTCCGACCCGGAGCTGCACACGTTCATCGGCGGCACACCCGCCACTCCCGAGGCCTTGCGTTCACGCTATGAACGCCTCGTCGCGGGCTCCCCCGACCCGGCCGTCGTCTGGTGCAACTGGGTGCTGCGGCTGCGCGAGGAGGAATGTCTCGTCGGAACGGTCCAGGCGACGGTCACCGGGGAGGTCGCGGAGATCGCCTGGGTGGTGGGCACGCCCTGGCAGGGCCGGGGGTTCGCCGGGGAGGCGGCCCGGGGGCTGGTCGGCCGGTTGGGCGAGGAGCCCGGCGTCCGTACGGTCGTCGCGCACGTCCAGCCCGACCACCGGGCCTCCGCGGCCGTCGCCACGGCCGCCGGGCTGGCCCCGACCGACCGGTACCAGGACGGTGAAGTCCGGTGGGAGCTGCCGCTGCGGCGGTGACCTCAGCCCCCGTGCGGCCGATTGGCGGCCCGCCACGCGTCGGCGAACCGGTGCACGTCCTCGAAGCGCTCCTCGGGGTCGGACCGGGTCGCCCGGACGATCACCGCCTGCTGGGCCGGGGTGCCCCGCCAGGCGCGTTCCTCGTCGCCCGCGTCCAGCAGGAGCCGGGCGGTGCGGCCCAGGGTGAAGACCGTCGTACGGGTGTCGATCACGGCCCCGCACACGAACTCCTCGGGGGCCATGAACCGGCGCGAACCCGGCAGGCGTTCCTCGTCGACCACGAACGGGCCCGGCCGGTACTCGTCGAGGTCGACCAGGTGGACGACGTCGCCCCCGAAGTCGTAGAGCAGCGCGCCGTCGTAGAAGTCGACCGCGACATGCCCGGCGGCCTCCACCGCCAGATGGGCGTCGAGAACGCGTTCGAAGGCGGTGAGGACGCGGGAGATCGGCAGGGCGCGGAAGCGGGCCATGGGGCTGCCTGGGCCCGTGCGGTCGCGCGGTCCGCCCACCATGGCCGGGTACAGCACCTCGCCCTCCCGCCAGGGCATGACCACCGCCGCGCCGTCGCTCCCCACGGCGATGCGGTGGACCTGCGGGACGATCGCCCGGTGCCGTACGGCCCGGTGGAAGGCCCAGGCCCGTTCGAGCGAGTGCCGGCCGCGGTCGGTCACCGCCTCCTTGACGAACCAGCGCGCCCCGTCGAGCAGCCGGACGCCGTACGACACGCACCCCGAGTCCTGTTCCCGGAACGCTTGGAACACCTCCCCGACCCTGCCCAGGTAGGGCTCCATGGCGGGCACTTCATCGACTCCGAGCAACGGGTGGAGGACCATACCGATCAGATTGCCCTATCGAAGCCTTTCAGCGCGTCAGGACGAGGCCCGTACCACCAGTTCGGACGGCAGCACGACCTGCCGCTTCTCCAGACCGCGCGAGACCGCGGGGCGCCGGTCGGCGATCTCCCCGAGCAGCAGATCGATCATGGCGCGGCCCATCTCCTCGATCGGCTGGCGCACGCTCGTCAGGGGCGGGTCCATGTGGCGGGCGATGGCGGAGTCGTCATAGCCGACGAGGGCGACGTCGTCAGGTATGCGGCGGCCCAGCTCGCGCAGGACCTGGCGGGCGCCCGCCGCCATCACGTCCGAGCCCGCGAACACCGCGTCCAGGTCCGGGCAGCGGGCCAGCAGCTCGGTCATCGCGCGCCGGCCGCCCTCCTCGGTGAAGTCGCCCGGAATGATCAGCCGGTCGTCCACCTCGTGTCCGGCCCCGCTCAGCCCCTCGCGGTAGCCGTCGACACGGCGCTGGGCGCCGAAGACGTCGAGGCGGCCCGCCAGGTGGACGATCCTCTGGCGTCCCCGGGCGATCAGGTGCTCGACGGCCATGCGGCCGCCGCCGTAGTTGTCGGAGTCCACGGACGGCAGGGTCTCGTCCGCCGAGCGGCGACCGCTGATCACGGCCGGGATCTCCAGCTGGGAGAGGAGGTCGGGCAGCGGGTCGTCGGCGTGGACGGAGACGAGGAGTACGCCGTCGACGCGGTGCGCGGCCAGGTACTGGGCGAGGCGCTGCCGCTCCCGGTCGCTGCCCGCGAAGATCAGCAGCAGCTGCATCTCGGTGTCGGAGAGCTCCGCGCCGACACCCCGCAGCATGTCCGAGAAGTACGGTTCCGCGAAGAAGCGGGTCTCCGGCTCGGGGACGACGAGGGCGATCGCGTCCGTGCGGTTGGCGGCGAGGGCGCGTGCCGCCGTGTTCGGGACGTAGCCGAGTTCGGCGACCGCCGCCTCGACGGCCGCGCGGGTCGCGTCGCTGACCCTCGGGGAGCCGTTGATGACCCGGGACACCGTGCCGCGGCCCACGCCCGCGCGTGCCGCGACCTCTTCCAAGGTCGGCCGGCCGCCTCCCCGGCCCCGCGCTCCGTGGCTTGCCATGGTCCGCCTCCCGTCGACGTCGCGCGCTCCGCGACTGGCCTGGAATCTAACAGTCCCGTTCCTCACCCGGACCTCGGCAACCCGTACGTGGACGAGGTTCCGCCCCTCCCGGCCAGGGATCGTCGACCGACCGTCCCGCCGGGGCCAATACCCCACTGACACGAGCCACTTCAACCGTCCGCGATGTCTCTCCCACCCGTCCCCCGGAGTTAGCTAACAGGCCGATAACTGAACGCATCTCTCCGCGTCGGCTCCCTTGACACCCCCGCGCGAACCGACGACTCTTCAACACATCACCTGTGGGAGCGCTCCCACGGTACCTGACACATACACATCCCGCACGTTCCCCGCCCGAGCCGCAGCGAGAAAAAACGGGCCCAACAGTGCAGTTGGCCGGGGGGTCGGCACGTCAGGCAACAGGAGGACGCAATGCGCACGATCACCCGTCGGTCCCGCAGTCTGGGGGCCCTCGCGGCCGTCGCCGCGCTGACCACAGGGCTGCTGGCCGGCTGTGCCAACGACAGTGGTGGAAGCAGCGATGGGAGCAGCAGCGACACGGGCGGAGGCAAGGGCAAGACCACGATCACCCTGGGTCTCTTCGGCACTCAGGGGTTCAAGGAGGCCGGTCTCTACGCCGAGTACGAGAAGCTCAACCCGAACATCAAGATCGCCGAGAACGTGGTCGAGCGCAACGAGAACTACTACCCGGCGCTCGTCAACCACCTCACCACCAACAGCGGCCTGCAGGACGTCCAGGCCGTCGAAGTCGGCAACATCGCCGAGGTCGTGCAGACCCAGGCGAGCAAGCTCGTCGACCTGTCCAAGGTCTCGGGCGTGAGCAAGGCCAACTGGCTGGACTGGAAGTGGCAGCAGGCCACCACCCAGGACGGCCAGACGATCGGACTCGGCACCGACATCGGCCCGATGGCGATCTGCTACCGCAAGGACCTCTTCCAGCAGGCCGGCCTGCCCACCGACCGCGAAAAGGTCGGGCAGCTGTGGGCGGGCGACTGGAACAAGCTCGTCGCCGCGGGCGAGACGTACAAGAAGAAGGCGCCCAGCGGCACCACCTTCATGGACTCCCCCGGTGGTCTGCTCAACGCGATCATCAGCAGCAACCAGGAGAAGTTCTACGACTCCTCCGGCAAGGTCATCTACAAGACGAACCCGGCCATCAAGTCCGCCTTCGACCTGACGGCGAAGGCCGCATCGGAGGGACTGGTCGGCGCCCAGACGCAGTTCCAGCCCGCCTGGGACACGACGATCGCCAACAGCAAGTTCGCCGCGGTGGCCTGCCCGCCGTGGATGCTCGGCTACCTCAAGGGCAAGTCGAAGCCGGAGGCCGCCGGCAAGTGGGACGTGGCGACAGCGCCCAAGTCCGGCAACTGGGGCGGCACCTTCCTGGCCGTGCCCAAGAACGGCAAGCACGTCACGGAGGCCGAGAAGCTGGTGACCTGGCTGACCGCGCCCGCCCAGCAGGCCAAGCTGTTCAGCGTGCAGGGCAGCTTCCCGAGCGCACCCGGTGCCTACAACCTGCCCCTGGTGACCGGCGCGAAGAACACGATGACCGGTGACACCCCGATCGGCACCGTCTTCGCCGAGGCCGCCAAGGCCATCCCGACCCAGGTGATCGGCGCGAAGGACCAAATCATCCA
This sequence comes from Streptomyces sp. RLB3-17, assembly GCF_007113425.2. Taxonomy (NCBI): domain Bacteria; kingdom Bacillati; phylum Actinomycetota; class Actinomycetes; order Kitasatosporales; family Streptomycetaceae; genus Streptomyces; species Streptomyces sp. RLB3-17. The sequence goes on from NZ_CP041610.2 coordinate 4,512,821, forward strand.
GCAGGGTCTGACCGACAACGGCGTCATCCTCGTCACCAAGGGCAAGTCGGCCGCGGAGGCCTGGAACACGGCCACCAAGACCATCGACAACAACCTGGAGAAGTGACCGGTATGGCCACCCGGCACGACACCGCCGCGCCCCCCACCGAGGAGGGGGGCGCGGCCCCGGGACGTCCGCCCGCCGCCGTACCCGACGAGAAGGAACAGCGGCGCCGCAGCCGGCTGTCCCGACGCTGGCAGCGGGACATACGGTGGAGCCCGTACGCGTTCGTCTCGCCTTTCTTCCTGCTGTTCCTCGCGTTCGGCCTGTTCCCGCTGATCTACACGGGCTGGGCCTCGCTGCACACGGTGGAGCTGACGGCTCCCACCGACATGCAGTGGGCGGGCCTGCGCAACTACACCCGTATCTTCGACGACGACTTCTTCTGGAACGCGGCGAAGAACACCCTGACCATCGGGATCATCTCGACCGTCCCGCAGCTGCTGATGGCGATGGGCCTCGCCCACATCCTCAACTACAAGCTGCGCGGCTCGATCTTCTACCGGGTCATGATGCTCGCGCCGTACGCGACGTCGATCGCCTCCGCCTCGCTCGTGTTCGTGCTGCTGTTCGGCCGTGACTACGGCATGATCAACTGGGCGCTGCACGCCATCGGTTTCGACAAGATCGACTGGCAGAACGACAAGTGGCCCTCACAGATCGCCGTCTCGACGATCGTCATCTGGCGCTGGACCGGCTACAACGCGTTGATCTACCTGGCGGCGATGCAGGCGATCCCGCAGGACCTGTACGAGTCGGCGGCCCTCGACGGGGCCAACCGCTGGCAGCAGTTCTTCCACGTGACCCTGCCGTCGCTGCGGCCGACGATCCTGTTCACCGTCGTCGTCTCGACCATCGGCGCGAGCCAGGTCTTCGGCGAGCCGCTGCTGTTCGACGCCAACAAGGGCGCCTCCGGCGGCGCCGAGCACCAGTTCCAAACGCTCGGCCTGTACCTCTACGAGCAGGGCTGGGTGAACCAGCACCTGGGCCGCGCCTCCGCGATCGCCTGGACGATGTTCCTGATCCTCATCGTGATCGGGATCGTCAATTACGTCATCTCGCGCCGGCTGCGCGCCAGTAGTTAAGGAGAACCGGCCGTGACGACGACCCTGACGAAACCCCCGGCGGACGCGGTACCCGAACCGCCGAAGCGTCTGCGGCGCCCCAAGTCGGCGCGCGCGGGCGGGCAGATGCACGCGGGACCCCTCGCGTACGTCATCCTCGCGCTGTTCACGATCGGCTCGCTGGGCCCGCTGGTGTGGACCGCGATCGCCGCCTCCCGCGACACCAACCGGCTGGCGCAGACCCCGCCGCCCTTCTGGTTCGGCTCGAACCTCTTCCACAATCTCGACGTCGCCTGGACGGAGGCCAACCTGGGCGAGGCCTTCGTCAACACCACGTTCGTGGCGGGCGTTTCGGCGGTGACGGTGGTCTTCCTGTCGACGCTCGCCGGGTTCGCCTTCGCCAAGCTGCGCTTCAAGGGCCGGGGCGCCCTCATGCTGATCGTCGTCGGCACGATGATGGTGCCGCCGCAGCTCAGCGTGATCCCGCTCTACATGATGGTCGCCAAGCTCGACTGGACGGACCAGCTCCAGGCGGTGATCTTCCCGTCGCTGGTGAGCGCGTTCGGCGTGTTCTTCATGCGGCAGTACCTGATCCAGGCGCTGCCGGACGAGCTGATCGAGGCGGCCCGTGTCGACGGCGCGAGCAGCTGGCGGGTGATCTGGCACGTGGTGTTCCCGGCCGCCCGGCCCGCCATGGCGGTGCTCGGCATGCTGGTGTTCGTGCAGACGTGGAACGACTTCCTGTGGCCGTTCCTGGTACTCACCCAGACCGGCAACCCGACCGTGCAGGTCGCGGTCGCGGGCCTCGGCCGCGGTTTCACTCCCGACCAGTCCCTGATCATGGCGGGCGCGCTGCTCGGCACGCTGCCGCTGCTGTTCGTCTTCGCCCTGTTCGGCAAGCAGATCGTCGGCGGCATCATGCAGGGCGCCGTCAAGGGCTGACCTCGTTCGTCGGTGGGAGAAGGGGAGCCGGGCCATTGCCGCCCCGGCCCCTCCTCCCCCTCTTCTCTCCCCCTCGCCCCTCCCCCTCTTCTTCTTACTGTCGGTCTCCACGACCTCCTATGGGAGCGCTTCCATGCCTGAGTCCGCATCGCCCGTGACCTTTCCCCCCGCCTTCCTCTGGGGCGCGGCGACCTCCGCGTACCAGATCGAGGGTGCGGTACGGGAGGACGGCCGTACGCCCTCCATCTGGGACACCTTCAGCCACACGCCCGGCAAGACGGCCGGTGGTGAGACCGGTGACATCGCTGTCGACCACTACCACCGCTACCGAGACGACGTGGCGCTGATGGCGGAGCTGGGCCTGTCCGCGTACCGCTTCTCGGTCTCCTGGTCCCGGGTGCAGCCGACGGGCCGCGGTCCCGCGGTCCAGCGCGGCCTGGACTTCTACCGCAACCTCGTCGACGAGTTGCTCTCGCACGGCATCAAGCCGGCCGTCACCCTCTACCACTGGGACCTCCCGCAGGAGCTGGAGGACGCGGGCGGCTGGCCGGAGCGCGACACGGCGTTTCGTTTCGCCGAGTACGCGCAGATCGTGGGCGAGGCGCTGGGCGACCGTGTGGAGCAGTGGATCACCCTGAACGAGCCGTGGTGCAGCGCGTTCCTGGGCTACGGCTCGGGTGTGCACGCGCCGGGCCGCACGGACGCGGCGGCCTCGCTCAAGGCCGCGCACCACCTGAACCTGGCGCACGGCCTGGGCACCACCGCGCTGAGGTCCGCGATGCCGGCCCGCAACACGGTCGCGGTCAGCCTGAACTCGTCGGTGGTCAGGCCCCTTTCCCCGTCCCCGGCGGACCTGGCGGCGGTCCGGCGCATCGACAACCTGGCCAACGGCGTCTTCCACGGCCCGATGCTGCACGGCGCCTACCCGGAGGGCCTGTTCGCGGAGACCTCCTCGATCACGGACTGGTCATTCGTCCTGGACGGCGACCTCGCGGTGATCAAGCAGCCGCTCGACGCGCTCGGTCTGAACTACTACACCCCGGCGCTGGTGTCGGCGGCGGAGAAGTCGGCGGACGGGCCGCGCGCGGACGGGCACGGGGCGAGCGCGTACTCGCCGTGGCCGGGTGCGGACGATGTCGCGTTCCACCAGACCCCCGGCGAGCGTACGGAGATGGGCTGGACGATCGACCCGACCGGCCTGCACGACCTGATCATGCGCTACTCGCGGGAGGCCCCGGGTCTGCCGCTGTACATCACGGAGAACGGCGCGGCCTACGACGACAAGCCGGACCCGGAGGGCCGCGTCCACGACCCCGAGCGCATCGCGTACCTGCACGGCCATCTGGCGGCGGTGCGCGGCGCGATCGCCGACGGCGCGGACGTGCGGGGCTACTACCTCTGGTCCCTGATGGACAACTTCGAGTGGGCGTACGGCTACGACAAGCGGTTCGGGGCGGTGTACGTCGACTACGCGACCCTGGCCCGTACGCCCAAGTCCAGCGCGCACTGGTACGGGCAGGTGGCGCGGACGAGTTCGCTGCCGCCGGCGGCGCCGGCCGGCGTCGAGTAGGTCACTCGGCCCTGGGGCAAGCAGATCACTCGGCCCTGGGGCGAGCAGGCCACAGAGTCCTTCTGTCCGGGGGAAGCGGGGGAGGGGGCGCGGCACCTGGGGGGTGCCGCGCCCCCGACGCGGTCGAGTCCGCCTCTTCCCGGAAAGCGGCCTCGGCTCCTTCGGGAATGCCCCCGGCGCGCCTGCCGAAGGGGGCCTGGGCGACCGTGCGGCGCACCTCCGGCGGGGTGGGTGCGGGCTGCCGTCCCGGGTCCCGCAAAGCCCCTTCACGCCTCTCCGGGAAACCGCCCTGACCTGGCCTTTCGTGGCCTTCGGGACTACCGTTCCCTCATCCTGGAAGGGGACCGTATGGACCGGAACATACGCACCGTCGACGATGTGCTGAAGTTGCTGGACGGCCTGTTCGCGCCGGGGGCCGATCGGTGGACGGCGGGTGGCGCCGCCTGGTGGGACGGCTTCTACGCCGACCGCTCCAAGCCCGTACCGTTCTTCGTCGCGAAGCCGGACGAGAGCCTGGTCGGATACCTCGACAAGAACCTGATCACCCCGGGCCGCGCCCTCGATCTGGGCTGCGGGCCGGGGCGCAACGCCCTTCATCTGGCCGCCGCGGGCTTCCAGGTGGACGCGGTCGACCTCTCCCCGACGGCCATCGCCTGGGCGCAGGACCGTGCGCGCGAGGCCGGGGCCGAGATCCGCTTCCACTGCGGTGACGCGTTCGCGCTCACCGACCGCGACTGGGGCGGCCCGTACGACCTCGTCCACGACTCGGGCTGCTTCCACCATCTGCCGCCGCACCGCCGCATCAGCTACCTCGCCCTGCTCGACCGCGTCCTCGCCCCGGGCGGCCACCTCTCCCTCACCTGCTTCGCCGCCGGCGCGATGGGTTCCGAACTCCCCGACGAGGCCTTCTACCGGCAGTCCGCACTGCACGGCGGACTCGCCTACACCCCGGAGTCCCTGCGCTGGGTCTTCTCCGACCTGACCGAGGTCGAACTGCGCCGCATGCGCGACGAGCCGCCCGAGTCAGGGCTCTTCGGTGAGCCCTTCCTCTGGACGGCCCTGTTCCGCCGCGACGAGTGACCCCCTGGCGGGGTCGGCTACTTGTACGCGCCGAACGCCTTCGAGAACGCGCCCGCGTCCTGCACGATCGAGCTGCAGGTCGCGTCGGCGGAGTTCTTCGCACCGCCCGGGCACTGCTTGTCGCGGGTGGCGGACCACATGGAGAGCCAGCCGAGGCCCTTCGACTTGGCGAAGGCGACCAGTTGGGTCGCGTCGTCGACCTTGAAGGTCTCGGCGGCGACGTCGTTGACCCCGATCATCGGGGTGATGGCGACGGACTTCCACGCCGCGCTGTCCGACAGTCCGAGGACACTCTTCACCTGGGCCTGGGTGGCGGTGGCGGCCTGCTCGGCGTAGGTGCCCATGTCACCGTTGTACGAGGGGCCGTAGTCCATCGCCATGATGTTGACCGCGGAGATCTTCACGCCGTTCGACTTGGCGTTGGAGAGCAGGTTCACGCCGTCCTGGGTCAGGCCCTCGGGCATGACCGGGAGGGTGAAGGACACGTCCAGGTCGGGGTGTTGCTGCTGGAGCTTCGCGATCGCCTTCGCCCGGTTCGCGTTCGCGGTCGTGTTCGGCAGCGCGCCGCCCTCGACGTCGAAGTCGACCTTGGTCAGGTTGTACGCGTCCACGGCCTTCCCGTACGCCGCCGCCAGCGCGTCCGCCGACGAGCAGCTCGTCGCCAGCTCCGAGCCCGAGGCGCCGCCGAAGGACACCCGGACGTCGCCGCCCTTCGCCCGCAGCGCGCCGATCTGCGACGCCACGCCGTCACTGGCGAGGTCGGTCACCCCGCCCCACTTCGGCGTACAGCCGCCGCCGTCGGTGACGAAGGCCAGGTTGTAGTCCTTCACGCCGGTGGCCGTGGCGCTGCCGACCAGGTCGAAGGCCGGGTAGAGGGAGGTGTCGACGTACGGCGCGAAGCCCGCGCCGGTCGTCGTGCCACTGCCGGTGGTCTGCGAGGCGGAGGGGGTGGGGGTGGGGGTGGGGGTGGACGTGGGGGTCGGGGTCGACGTGGGAGGCCGGGTGGCGGTGGGTGTCGGGGTCGGCGACTGGGTCGGGCGGCCGCTCGGCTCCGGCGTCGCGCCGTCGTCCACGGAGCACTTGGCGCCGTCGATGACACAGCCCTTCGGGTCCGCGGTGCCGTTCACGACGAAGCCGACGGTGACCGACTCGCCGGCCGCCAGCCCGTCCTTGTCCCAGGACGGCGGCTTGACGGTGACGTGCTGCCCGCTCACCGTCGACGTTCCGTTCCACAGCGAGCTGAGTCCGGCACCCGACGGCAGGTCGAACTCCAGCGTCCAGTCCCCCTTCGCCTGGCCGGTGTCGTTGGTGATGACGTACTGCGCGGTGTAACCCGTCGACCAGTCACTGGTCTTGGTGTACGCGGCACCGACGCCGGCCGCCAGCGCGGTCCCGGAGAACAGGAAGGCGCCACCACCGACCACGGCCGCGGCGACGATCCCGCCTATCGCCTTGTTCCTGCCACTGACCTTGCGCCGGTGCGTAGTGCTCATCGCGTGTGCCTGCCTTCGCCGTTCACGGGGGTGGGGTGCGGCAGCACGCTAGCGATCCGAAACCAGGCAAAACGCCTGATCGGGACGTCCGTTGGCGATCTTATGGTGCGCTTAAGGAAGGCATCGGGGACGGTTAAAGGTAGAGACCAATTCGCTTCACACCCGGCTCGCGCCCACGCCCCGCCTACGACGCCGCACGGACCCCCGGTGCCCGCGCCGCACCGGAGCCCGCCCGTCCAGCTGGATCCATATGCGCACCTCGGTGCCGCCCAGCACCGACGAACCGATCCGCACGTCGCCGCCCGTCGACTCCGCGAGCCGGCGCACGATGTCCAGCCCGAGGCCGGTCGAACCGTCGCTCCCGGAGCCCTTCCCGCGCGCCATCGCCGCCTCCGGGTCCACGATGCCGGGTCCCGCGTCCGACACCAGCACGATCACCGCGTCCTCGCCGTTGTGCACGTCGACGGCGAAGGCCGTGCCCTCGGGGGTGTGCCGGAACACGTTCCCGAGGAGTGCGTCGAGCGCGGCGACGAGGTCGGCCCGGGCGACGGGTATCCGTACGGGACGGTCCACTCCCGCGAGCCGCACCTTGCGCCCCTCGTCCTCGGCGAGCGCCGACCAGAAGTCCATCCGCTCGCGGACGACCTCGGACGCGTCGCACCCGGCGCCGATGCCTATCGCCGCCGTCTGCGGCTTGGCCTCCCGGGCCGTCCGGATGATCGTGTCGACCTCCCGCTCCAACTGCGCCACCGCCGCCCGCGTCTGCTCGGCGGCCGGCCCGTCACCGAGCGAGGCCGTGTTGAGGCGCAGCACGGTCAGCGGGGTGCGCAGGCGGTGCGAGAGATCGGCGGCCAGCTCCCGCTCGTTCGCCAGGAGTTGTACGACCTGGTCCGCCATCGAGTTGAACGCCACCGCCGCCAGCCGCAGTTCGTTCGGCCCCTCCTCGGGCACCCTCGCGCCGAGCTTCCCCTCCCCCAGCTCGTGCGCGCCCTCGACCAGCCGCTGGGCCGGCTGCACCATGCGTACCCCCAGCCGGTCGGCGACCGCGACCGAGCCGATGATGAGCGCGATCCCGACCGCGGCGAGCACCGCCCAGGCGGTGCCGACCCCGTTGCTGACCTCGGACTCGGGGACGTACACCTCGACGACCGCGATCTCGCCGGAGCTCAGCGCGGTGGGCTGGAGCAGGGTGGAGCCGCCGGGGACCTCGGTGGTGGAGGCCCGGCCGATGCTGCGTGTGGTCGCGATGTCCTTGGCGGCGGCGCGCTGCCGTCCGATGTCGACCGCCTTGGCGCCGTCGCTCGCCGGTATGTGCACGGCCATCCCGTCGTCCGAACCGGCGGAGGCGACGACCCGCTCCAACTGGTCCCGGTCGGTGGTGATGGACAGCGCGGGCGCGATGGCCGCGGCCTGCCGCTCGGCGTTCGAGAAGGCGCGGTCCCTGGCCATCTCCTTGATGACGAGCCCCAGGGGAACCGCGAAGGCCACCACGACCATCGTGGTCACCGCCACGCACACCTTGACCAGTGCCCACCTCATCGCAGCGGCTCCAAGCCCGGTGGTTCCAGCTTCACGCCGACCCCGCGGAGGGTGTGCAGATAGCGCGGCCTCGCCGCCGTCTCGCCCAGTTTCCGGCGCAGCCACGACAGATGGACGTCTATGGTCTGGTCGTCCCCGTACGACTGCTGCCACACCTCGGCGAGCAGTTCCTTGCGCGCGACGACGACACCGGGCCGCCCGGCGAGAAACGCGAGCAGGTCGAACTCGCGCCGGGTGAGGTCCAGTCGGGCGCCGTCCAGCTCGGCCTGGCGGCGCAGCGGGTCGATGGACAGGCCGCCGACCCGGATGACCGGCGAGGCGGGCGTGTCCCCCGTCGCCCGGGAGCGGCGCAGGACGGCGGCCATCCGCGCGGACAGGTGCTCGACCGAGAACGGCTTGGTCAGATAGTCGTCCGCCCCGTCGTTCAGCAGGCGGACGATCTCCGTCTCGTCGTCCCGCGCGGTGGCGATGATCACCGGGACGTCGGTGATACCGCGCAGCATCTTCAGCGCCTCGGCCCCGTCCAGATCGGGCAGTCCGAGGTCCAGGATGACGACGTCGAAGGAGAAATGGGCAACCTCGCGCAGCGCCTCGAGGGCGGTGCCGACACTGCGCACCGTGTGCGCGGCTTCGGTCAGATGCCGGATGAGAGCGCTGCGTACGAACTGGTCGTCCTCGACCACGAGCACACTTGCCATGCGCCGCACCGTACGCCATCTGTGCGGTGCCGGTCCGGTGCCTGTGGACAACTCGGGCCGCAGTCCTGTCCCGAGACACGGGAGACACCCATGGGGCGCGTGAGGCAGTATGACTGGCGATGCTCAGAGGATTCGTACACGTACTGGCTTGGTCGCTCGCCACGGGCGCGGCGGTCACGCTGTCGTGGTGGGGCGTCCACACGGTCATGACGGGGACGGCCTACGATCCGCCGCGCGCGCTGCCCATCATGGCGGGCGGGGCGACGACGCAGGGGGCCAAGGCGCTTGCCTCGTCGACGAGTCGGCCCTCGACGAGTCCGAGCCCCTCCGCCTCGAAGCCGACGGCGAGTCCGCGGCCGAGCGCGACGCCGGCTGCCTCGACGTCGCCCTCCGCCGACCCGAGTCCGAGCGCCTCCGGACCGGCGGGGCAGGTCAAGAGTTACGACACCGGCGGGGGGCGGGCCGTCTTCGATCTCGGCACGACCTCCGCGACGCTCGTCTCGGCGACGCCGGGTTCGGGGTGGTCGATGCAGGTGTGGAAGACGGAGTCGTGGATTCGGGTGGAGTTCACTTCGGGGGCGGATCGGGTGTCGGTGTTCTGCACGTGGCACGACGGGCCGCCGCGGGTGGAGATCGGCACGTATTAGCTGCGCGGGCTTTGCGGGTCGGGTGCGGGTGATTCGTGGCTGGGCGCGCAGTTCCCTCTGTCAGCGGAACACCGATGCGGGCGGGGCCGGGGATGCCACCGCCTCCGCGTCCAGGACCGGCAGCGCTCCCCCGGTGAAGTCGGTGAGCTGTTTGCCGTGTTCGAGTCTCGCCGGGTGGGGGTCCGAGGCGGCGCGGCGGGTCAGTTCGGCCAGGGGCAGGGGGTGGCCGGAGGCCACGAGGACGGCGTTGCCGAAGCGTTTGCCGCGCAGGACCGTGGGGTCGGCGATGAGGGCGAGCTCGGGGAAGACGGTCGCGGCCGTGGCGATCTGGCCGCGCAGGTGGGCCAGCGGGGGGCCGTCGGCGAGGTTGGCGGCGTACAGGCCACCGGGTTTGACGGTTCTGCGGACATCGGTGAGGAACTCGACCGAGGTGAGGTGTGCGGGGGTGCGGGCACCGCTGAACACGTCCGCTATCACCAGGTCCGCCCAGCCGTCGGGGACCTTGGCGAGGCCTTCGCGGGCGTCCAGGGAGCGCACGCGGATGCGGGCGTTCGGGTCCAGGGGGAGTTCGCGGCGGACCAGTTGGACGAGCGCCCCGTCGCGTTCGACGACCTGCTGGGTGGAGCGGGGGCGGGTCGCGGCGGTGTAGCGGGCGAGGGTGAGGGCGCCGCCGCCGAGGTGGACGGCGTGCACGGGCTTGCCGGGCGGGGCCACCAGGTCGATGACATGGCCGAGGCGGCGCTGGTACTCGAAGCTCAGGTGGGCGGGGTCGTCGAGGTCGACGTGGGACTGGGGGGCGCCGTCGATGAGGAGGGTCCAGGCGCGCGGGCGGTCCCGGTCGGGTATCAGCTCGGCGAGGCCGCCCTCGACCGTCTCGACGACGGCGCCGGCCGACGCCTGCCCGCGGCGCGAACCGCGCGACGCGTCACGCGCCGCGCCCCGCTCGTCGTCGGACCGCTTGTTCCTCGACCTTCCCATCCTGCCATTATCAGGGCGTACAGGGAGGTCGGCGCAGCGGCAACCCGTGGGGGCGCCGCCCGGTGTCTCCGGTGTCAGCTGCAGTTGTCCGCGGCCTCGATCAGCCGGGCCGCCTCGCCCAGCGCCGCCCGCAGCACGGCCGGGTCGGTCGCGAGGTCCGTGGTGCCGGGCGGCAGCAGCCAGTCCGAGCCCTCGACCGGGGGCTCGGGTGCCACCAGGCTGAGGCCTCGGCCGTTGGTCTGGGTGCAGGTGCTGCCCGGCATGTCCCAGGCGTCCGCGGTGCCGGGCGGCACCAGGAAGCCGAGGGTGTCGCAGCCGTCCTCGAGCAGGACGGGCCCGACGGAGTCGCAGGCGCCGCGGCGCAGGATGTCGACCGCCTCCAGCCCCTGACGTGCCGGAACGGTCACGAGGTCGCAGTCGGCGACCGGCTCCGGTGGGGCGTCGCACTCGGGGGACGGCCGGTGCTCGGCGGTCGACAGCGGCGTACGAAACTCGGTGCTCTCCATCCCGGCCTCCAACACGGAACCCCTCCTCCTGCACGAGTGGGTCGGGAGTTCGGGTGCGCTCCCGGTCCACCCGGTTCAACGCGTCAGAACGTCAACGGCTACGGCACAACACAGCCGCAAAGGATGGCAGTTCATGGCAGATCGTGGATGAGATATCCGTTTTGTAGCTAAACCCAGCGTGGCGACACCGTCACAGCAGGTACGTTCTTGCTCCGCCGGGACAAGGCGGCACACGTCGCAACACGGACAACTCGTCTTGAGTCCGGCATGGTTCGACGGTTCGTAAGAGAGGGCCCGGCCATGACGTCGTCAGCGTTGACCTCGTCCCAGTCCCCCCGGCCACCACGGCCGAATCTCGCCTTCCGGCGGCTGCGCGGACAGCGCTCGCCGGGCGAGTTCGCCGCGGCGGTACGGAGGGCCGCGCGCGAGATCGGGGAGCTGGTCAGCTGTGACGCGCGCTACATCGGGCGGGTCGAGGCAGGCGAGATCCGCTGCCCCAACTACGCGTACGAACGGGTGTTCCTGCACATGTTCCCCGGCCGCACGCTGACCGACCTGGGCTTCTCGCCCCGCTCGTCCGTACGCGGCCGAGGGGCGCGCGGCACGGACGAGGCGCCCCCTCCCCACACCACGAGCCCGACGTACGCCACCGGTGAGACGGAGGAGACGCACGAGACGTATGACACGCAGGACCCGTATGACACGCACGAGAACCACGAGGAGAGCGACGTGCAACGTCGCGCATTCATGACTGGAGGCACCGCCACCGTGGCGGCGGCCTCACTGGGCCCCTTCGGGGTCACCTTCGGCGCTCCGGCCGCGGACCGTCGTGTCCACCGGGTGGGGACGTCCGAGGCGGGTGCCCTCGAAGAGGCCGTCCGCCGGATCCGGCTGCTCGACGACCGGCACGGGGCCGACGGCCTCTACCGGCGGGCCGCGGCGCCGCTGCGCACGGCCTACGAACTGCTCGACGCGGGCACCACCCGGCAGACCACCGCCGACCGGCTGTACGCGGGGGCGGGCGAACTGGCGATCTCGGTGGGCTGGTTGGCACACGACTCCGGGCGCTTCGAGGACGCGCGCTCGCACTACGCCGAGGCGCTGGCGACCGCCCGGATGTCCGGCGACCCGGCCCTGGAGGCGCACGCCTTCTGCAACACGGCGTTCCTGGCACGCGACGCGGGGCGCCCGCGCGAGGCGGTGCGCGCGGCACAGGCGGCGCAGCGCGCGGCACGCCCGCTCGGCTCCCCGCGGCTGCTCTCGCTGCTCTCGCTGCGCGAGGCGGGCGGCTGGGCCGGACTCGCCGACCGACCGGGGTGCGAGCAGGCGCTCGCCCGCGCGCAGACGCTCTTCGAACGCGGCCCCTCGGAGACCGATCCCGAGTGGATGACCTTCTACGGAGAGGCCGAACTGGAGGGTCTGGAGGCGCAGTGCTGGTCGACGCTGGGCGACTGGACCCGCGCGGCCCGGCACGCCCGGCGCGCCGCGCACCTCCAGGACCCGCACTTCACCCGCAACATCGCCCTCTACACGGCCGAACTCGCCGACGACCTCGCGCGCGGCGGCCGACCCGACGAGGCCGCCCTCGCGGGGCTGCGCGTCCTCGACCTGCTGGGCGAGGTCCAGTCGTCACGCATCCAGACCATGCTGGCGGGCACCGCGCGCGTACTGCTGCCGCACCGCCGGGCGTCGGGTGTCTCGGCGTTCCTCGAGCGCCACGCGAGTCTGCCGCGCATCGCGTGACCCCGGCCGCCGGCCGGTGCCTAGGCGGTCAGGTGCCCGCAGTCGTTCCACGCCTCGATCGCGGGCTCTCCGTAGGCCCAGCCGAGCACCGACAGCGAGGTCGGGTTGAGGCGGATCCGGGCCGCGAAGTCGAGCGGGAGGCCGAGCCAGCGGGCGCCGATCGAGCGCAGGATGTGCCCGTGCGCGAAGACCAGCACATCCCGGTCCTCCGCGCGGGCCCAGGCGACGACCTCGTCGGCGCGCGCGGTGACCTGCTCCAGGGTCTCCCCCTCGGGCACGCCGTCGCGCCAGATGAACCAGCCCGGGCGCACCGCCTGGATCTCGGCCGGGGTCATGCCCTCGTACGCGCCGTAGTCCCACTCCATGAGCGTGTCCCAGGTGGTGGCACGCTCGCCGAAGCCGGCCAGTTCGCACGTCTCACGCGCGCGTGCCAGCGGACTGGTGCGCACCTCGACCCCCGAGAGCCCGTCGAAGGGCGCCCGGTGCAGTCGCTCCCCCAGCACCTTGGCGCCGCGTCGGCCCTCTTCCAGGAGCGGGATGTCGGTCCTGCCGGTGTGCTTGCCGGACAGTGACCACTCCGTCTGGCCGTGCCGGGCCAGCAGGATGCGCGGTGCCATGAAGAGAAGCCTTTCCGGTGCGCGTGGAGGACGTGCGGGACGAGGAGGAGACGCGGACCTGAGAGATGGGTCGTTCCATCATGTCTCACCCCCGCGTCGGGCAACCCGGCGGGCGATCTCTGCGTCTTTGACGACCAGGGGGCGCCTCCTTAAGCCGTTCACATACACCGTAAAATCGGATGGCCGCGTCACCGGAGCGCAATCGGCTGGTCACGTGAGCAACAACCACAGGTCACGCAGATGGGGGAGGGCGATCGGATGCCGCAGACCGATGCACGGCGAACCGAGGCGGCACCGCGCGCCCGGCTCCGCCGGTGGACCGAGCTGCGCACCGCCGCATCGCACACCCGGCTGCGCTGGTGGACCGAGCTGCCGCTGCTCGTGATGGTGTACGCGTCGTACTCGGCGGGCCGGCTCCTCGCACGTGGCGACACCGACGACGCCGTCGAACACGGCCTCGGGATCCTGCGCGTCGAGAAGGCCCTCCACCTCAACGCCGAGCACCCGCTGAACCGGCTGTTCACCCGCGAGGCCTGGCTCGGCGTCCCCGCCGACTTCTGGTACGCGTCGCTGCACTACCTGGTGACGCCCGCGATCCTGATCTGGCTCTTCCGCTCCCGGGCCGTGCGCTACCGCGCCGCCCGCACCTGGCTGATGACATCCACGCTGATCGGGCTGATCGGCTTCACGCTGATGCCGACCTGCCCGCCCCGGCTGCTCTCCGCGGGCCACGGCTTCGTCGACACGATGGCCCAGTACAGCTCGTACGGCTGGTGGGGCGGCGAGGCGAGCGCGCCGCGCGGCCTCGGCGGCATGACCAACCAGTACGCGGCGATGCCCAGCCTGCACGTGGGCTGGTCGCTGTGGTGCGGAGTGATGCTGTGGCGCTACGGCCGCACACCCGTCGTCCGGCTCGCGGGCATCGCCTATCCGCTGCTGACCACGATCGTCGTGATGGGCACCGCCAACCACTACTTCCTCGACGCGGCGGCGGGTGCCGCGGTGATGGGCATCGGGCTGCTGCTGACCCCGTACGTGATGCGGCTCGCGGACCGCGTGCGGGGGCTGCTCGGTGCCCGCATCCCGTGGGTCGCGGGCGCCTCGCACGGCGCACGTTCCTCAATTGTCAGTGGCGGATGCCAGACTTCCGCGGGTGAGCGAATTCCCCGACAGCGCGAGTCCCGAACCGGGCCCGAAGCCGAGCCGGGTGCCTCCCCCAAGGACGCCGGGGAAGGTGCTACGGCAGCGGCTCGCTGAGCTGCGCGGTTCCGCCGTACCGCCCAAGGCGTTGGACGCGCGGGCCCTCGCGGCGCTCGCCGCGAACCCGGGGTGCGACCGGCGCGCCCTGCTGGACGGCGCGGGCGTCGACAAGGCGCAGCTGGCGGACGCGCTGGGCTCGCCGTCCGCCTTCGGCCAGTCCCAGTTCGCCTTCATGCGGGGGAACGCGTTCGAGGCGCGGGTCAAGGCCGACGGCGGCGCGGAGCTGCTGCGGCTGGTGCACGAGAAGCTGGACCCGGGCGCCGAGCCACCCGCTGCCGGTGTCGTCCCCGACCTGAGCGCGGTCGGCCCCGAGGGCCGCGCGGCCCGTACGGCGCTCGCCCTGCGCGAGGCCACCACGGCCGCCGCCTGGACCCTGCTCGACCACCCCATGCTCGCCCTCGACGTCGCAGGCTCCCCCGCCTTCCTCGAGCCGGACGCCGTCGTCGTCCACCCCGACGGAAGCTGGACGGTCGTCGAGATCAAGTCCTTCCCGATGCTGGACGGCTCCGCGGACCCGGCGAAGGTGGGCGCCGCCGCCCGCCAGTCCGCGGTCTACGTGCTCGCCCTGGAGGAGGTGGCCGCGCGCCTCGGGGCGGGGCCACAGGGGCGTGGCGCCGAGGACGGCGGCACCGTCCCCGACGTCCGCCACCGGGTCCTGCTGGTCTGCCCCAAGGACTTCTCCAACCTGCCCGCCGCGTCCGCCGTCGACATCCGCAAGCAGCGCGCGGTCACCCGCCGCCAGCTGGCCCGCCTCACCCGCGTCGAGGACATCGCGGACACCCTCCCCGAGGGCACCTGCTTCGCCCCCGACCTCCCGGTCGCCGACCTGACGACCGCCGTCGAGTCCGTCCCCGCGACGTACGCCCCCGAGTGCCTGGCCGCCTGCGAGCTCGCCTTCCACTGCCGCGACCGCTCCCGCGCCGAAGGCGTGGTGACGGCCCTGGGGCGGTCGCTCCGCTCCGAACTGGGCGGGCTGACGACGATCGGCGAGGTCCTGGCGGCGGCCCACGGCGCGGCCGGGGACCCCGACGATCCGGCGGTCGTGGCCCTGCGCAGGGCCGCGGCGCTGCGCTCGGAGGCCCTGCGGGGGCGCGCGACGCCTCCCACCGGCCGGCCGGAGCAGGCCGGCGAAGCCCTCCCGGAGGTGGCCCCTTGTCGCTGATCGCCACCCTCGCCCGGCTGGAGGCCGTCGAGAGCGGGCGGGCCCAGCCCCTCGCCACCGTGCGGCACCGGCATCTGACCGAGCGGCCCCTGGTGTTCGTACCGCTGACCACCGCAGGTGAGGCCGGGGCCCCGCTCGGGGCGCTGGTGGGCACGGACCGGGACGCGCCCCGCCTGCTGGTCGTGCCCCAGCCCCGGGACCGGGACCTGCGGTTCGCGTTCCTGGCGGAGCTGGCCGATGTCGTACTGCCGTACGTGGACACGTACGCGGACGTCGTGGAGGCGGCCGAGCGCAGCGAGACCGATCCCGAGACCGGCAAGCGCGTCAAGGTCGAGGTCGAACTGTGCGCGGACGCCCCGCAGCTGATCGTGCCGAGCCGCGCGGGTGTGGAGTTCGTGCGGCTCCTCGGCCGCTCCACGCGGTTTCGGCGCACCGCGGAGCAGGAGCCGGAGGCACCCCATCCGGCGCCGCCCCGGGTGCCGTTGCTCGGGCGGTGGCTGACGCACTTCGGGGAGCGGGCCCGGGTGCCCGGCTCCGCCCTGCTGCTCGCCCTCACCGACGTACTGTCCCGGCACTGGGCGACCGGCCAGAGCAGCCTGGAGGACCAGCACCTGGGGGCGCTGCTCGCCTGGATCGACCCCCCGGAGGGTGCGTCGGGCGCGGCGGGCGCGCTGCGGGCCGAGTTGCGGCGGGATGCCCGGGGGCAGCTCGTGTGCCCGCCCGCGGGCCCGGCCACCGACCCCGCCTTCGACAACAAACTGCTCGCTCCCGCCATCGAGCGCTACGACCGCGCGCGGACCGCCCTCGCCGCCGCCGAGGACGGCTTGGAGGCGGACGACCGACTCGGTGAACTCACCGCCGCCGAGCGGGAGATCCGCGCTCTCGTCGAGCAGGTCACCCGGCCCACCTGGGACGCGGTGTGGCGCGGCCTCGACCTGCTGCGGACGCTCCCCGAGGGCACCCACGCGGCCGACCGGTGGACCCGCGACCGCTGGTCGTTCACCGGCCACCGCGACCGGATCACCGCGGGCGAGCCCCCGCAGCCACGCCGTGACGACGCGGTCACCGCGGCGAACAAGCTGGCCACGCGCGAGCGCGAACAGGCCCGCCTGGACGCGCAGGAAGCCCTGGACGATCCGCTGGTCATGGCCGGGCGGCGGCTGGTCGGGGAGGCCTTCGCGGGTGAGGTCACGGACGTCGTCATGGCGTACAGCGAGAGCAAGCGGCCGAGCCCCCGTCCCCTGGTGACCGTGCGCACGGACGACCGGCCGCACCTCGGGGAGCGGACGAAGGTGTACCGGTCGCTGGGCGGGAAGCCGCAGGCGGCCGAGTTCGTCGGGTACGAGGAGTCGTCGGAGGGCGACGGACTGGTGGTCCTGCGGATCGTCGACAAGATGGGGCGCGGCAAGGAACCCGAGACCGGGTCCGTGCCGGAGAAGGGGGACCTCCTCTGCTTCACGCTCTTCGAGCACGAGCAGCGGGGCGGCGCGAAGCTGCCCGACCCGGAGGACACCCCGTGGACGCACGGCGGACCCCCGGGCGAGCCCGACGCGGTACCGCAGCCGGACCCGGTGACCGAGGAGGACATCCTGTGACCACGGTCTTCGATCCCGCAGCCGCGGCCGGCCGCGCCACCGACGCGATCCTGGACGACACCCTGCACGGCACGCACCGCGGTGTCGTGGTCGACTCGCCCCCGGGTGCCGGGAAATCCACCCTCGTCGTCCGCGCGGCGCTCGAACTCGCCTCCGCGGGACGCCCGTTGATGGTCATCGCGCAGACCAACGCCCAGGTCGACGACCTGGTGCTGCGACTCGCCGAAAAGAACGGGGAGCTGCCGGTGGGGCGCTTGCACAGCAGCGATCCCGACCCCTACGACAAGGCTCTGGACGACCTGCCGAACGTACGCAAGTCCACCAAGGCCGGCGATCTGGCCGGCCTGGACGTGGTCATCTCGACCGCCGCCAAGTGGGCCCACGTCAAGGGGGTCGAGCCGTGGCGGCACGCGATCGTCGACGAGGCCTACCAGATGCGGTCGGACGCGCTGCTGGCCGTGGCGGGGCTCTTCGAGCGGGCGCTGTTCGTGGGCGACCCAGGGCAGTTGGACCCGTTCGCGATCGTCGGCTCGGAGCAGTGGGCGGGGCTGTCGTACGACCCGTCGGCGTCCGCGGTGACGACACTGCTGGCCCACAACCCCGAACTGCCGCAGCACCGCCTCCCGGTGTCCTGGCGGCTGCCGGCCTCCGCGGCGCCGCTCGTCTCGAACGCGTTCTACCCGTACACGCCGTTCCGCAGCGGCACCGGCCATGGTGACCGGCGGCTGAAGTTCGCTGTGGCGTCGGACGGTTCGGGTCCCGACCGGGTCATCGACGAAGCGGCGGAGGCCGGTTGGGGGCTGCTGGAGCTGCCGGCCCGGCACACGCCGCGGACGGACCCGGAGGCGGTACGGGCGGTGGCCCAGGTCGTACGACGGCTGCTGGACCGGGGCGGCGCGGCCACCTCGGAGCGGGCGGACGAACCGCTGCCGCTGACCGCCGACCGGATCGCCGTCGGCACGGCGCACCGGGACCAGGCGGCGGCCGTACGGGCGGCGCTCGCCGACCTCGGGGTCGCGGACGTCACCGTCGACACGGCGAATCGGCTTCAGGGGCGGGAGTTCGACGTCACCGTGGTGCTGCATCCGCTGTCCGGGCGCCCCGACGCGACCGCGTTCCACCTGGAGACGGGGCGGCTGTGCGTCCTCGCCTCGCGGCATCGGCACGCGTGCATCGTGGTGTGCCGGGCAGGAGTGACGGAACTGCTGGACGACCACCCGTCGACGGAGCCGGTGCAGCTGGGGGTCACGGTGAAGTTTCCGGACGGCTGGGAGGCCAATCACGCGGTGCTGTCGCATCTGGCGGAGCATCGGGTGCTGTGGCGACCGTAGATCCATCCATGGATCCATGGCGGATCCATAGGTGGCGGCCGTGGGTCCGGATGGCACGGTTGTACGGGTCCGGTCACACGGGCCTACTTGCGCGGACGGGGGAGAATGGACGTTGGCCCACCCACGAAGCGGGCCCCTGAACCGTACGAGGAGGAGAAGACATGGCGGAGCCCACGCCGCGTCGGAACGAACCGCGGCTACGCCCCGCGCCCCTGCTCTTCGAGCCCGCGGAGGCGGCCGGTGATCCGGAGCACTTCTTCGATCTCGAGTCGATCGACGATCCTCGGGCGCTGCTGGCGCGGGCCACGGAGCTGACGCTCGCGTTTCGCGCCGCGGCGGATCGGGCGCTCGAGTTCCAGGCGATCGCCGCCGCGCAGCTGGCCGATCCTCGGCGGTTCGATCGGCTTACACCGGCTTCGATCGCCGAGCGGGCCGAGTGGACCGAGGACTACGCGAAGAAGATGATCGAGTTCGGGCGGGATCTGTTGCGGGGAGCCGAGGGGGACGGGCGGGGACTCGGGCATGGGGTGGGCGACCATGCGTGAGCCGGTCTGTTCGGTGTGATCGCGAGGTCTCTCGCCCCCGCCGCCCGGGCCTGTCACGCAGTTCGCCGCGCCCCTGAGGCCTCAAAGGCCTGGCATATGCCGCGGGGCAAGGTACTCCTCCCCCGGCGTTCTGTCCCGGGTTTTCGCAACTCTCGGGGGCCGGGTGCTTACCGACGGTAGATCTCATAGCCATGAGCAGCACACGGAATCCGGCAAGCTCCGCCGCCCCGTTGCCCGACCGGTTCGACGTCTGCGGCGTCACCCCGGACGGAGCCGCCTGGCTCGCCTCGGCAGGAACGTATCCGCGCAGCACCCTCACCCTCTGGGAGGAGCGCCCGACCGCCCCGGTCGTCCTGCCCTGCGGCACCGCCTTCGACATCGTCAACGTGCCCGCGATCTTCGGCCGGCGGATGCTCGACCAGCTGTGGGACGAGGGGCCGGGCTCGGGCCCGGTGGCCGTGCACCGCGGACGAACGCTGCTGTTCAGCGCGCCGGGCACCGCACAGCGCCTGCCGTCGCTCCTGGAGTGGGAGGAGTGGGGGGCGGGCGAGTCGGGGGGATCCGGGCGCGTCGACGCCATTCCTCCGCTGCTCTGCCACGGGGTGGGCGACGCCGTGACCGTGCCCGCCCTGAGCCCCGTCGCCCACCTCACGTCCCGCTGGCTGGTGGCCCCCGACACCCGGCATCCGTGGCTTCCGGGACCCGAGATCCTGGTGTGGGCCGCCGTCCGGGCGGCCCGCACGGCCGCCTCCGCCGCGGTGCGGATATCGATTTTTCCTCCCGCCGATCAGGATGCTAAGGTCTACGACGTCAGCAGGCGCCGCTAGCTCAGTTGGTTAGAGCAGCTGACTCTTAATCAGCGGGTCCGGGGTTCGAGTCCCTGGCGGCGCACAGACGGTGAGAAGCCCCTCGCGAAAGCGAGGGGCTTCTTGCGTGTCCGGCTCCGCGCGGGCGAGGGGCTCAGCCGGTCGTGATCTTCACCGTCCACGCCCCGGACGCCGTACGGTCCTCGACCTCGACGCGCACCTTCTCGCCGGGGACCGTGAAACTCTCCCCGAGTCTGACCGGCGCGTCCGCCAGGGGCGGGTAGACCGATTCGCCCCAGCAGGACTCGGAGTGCGGGTGGGCGTCGACGACCTCGATCGGGCCGCCGCCGGAGTCGGTCTCGCTGCGGATGCGGTAGATCAGGACGCCCTGGGTGCAGGTGGCGCCGTCGTTGCCCGTCGAGGTGCGCGCCTCGAAGGCCAGCGCGCTGTCGGGACCCGTACGGACGACCGCCAACTTCGTACCGCGACCGGAACCGAAGATGCGCGCCCCTGGGACCGAGGTGGGCAGGACCGCCCTCGACGCCGACAGGGCCGGGGCCGAGGCCGACAGGGCCGGGGCCGAGGTCCGCGCCCGGGAGCCCGAGGCGGGCCCCCCGGAGCCGGAGCCGGGCACCCCGGGACCGGGAACCGACCCCCCGGACCCCGCGGCGGAGCCCTCCGCGTCCGAGGTCGATCCCCCGGCGCCCGGAGCCGGTGGCGGACCGGCCTGGACAGCGTCGCTCGCGACGGAAACCGGCGCTCCCGATGCCGCCGTCCCCGCCCCGCCCGTCACCGGACCCGACCCCAGCGGCTCCAACGTCAGCCTCGTGGTCCCGTGCTCCCGCAGACAGGCCACCTGGCGAGTTTCCAGCCAGCCCAGTTTCCACTTGTGCCAGCCGAACAGGTCCGGGGCAAGGCCGAACTGGCTGCCCATGAGGTCCCAGTCGCCGACATAGGTGTCCCACTCGCCCTTGCCGTCGGTGGGGCGGTGGTAGAGGTCGGGCAGGTCGAAGACGTGCCCCGTCTCATGGGCGAGGACGAGGCGGTCCGGCGGGTGCTTCTCGAAGACCGTGACGACACGGCGGATCTCCTTGCCGTCGGCTTCGATGGGGGTGTCGAGGTTGACGACCTTCGTCGCGTCGGAGTCGACGCCCGGCGCGTCCGGGTCGGCCACGAAATAGACGATGTCGTAGCGGGAGAAGTCGACCTGCCGGTCGGCCGCGGCGACCGCGTCACGCAGATAGGCGCCGCGCCGCGCGGCGTTCCAGTCGCGCTTTATGGCGTACGAGGTGGAGGTGTGCGGCATCCGGATCCAGTCGCGCTGCGGATGCGGGCGCAGCGTGAACCTGCCGTACGAGGCGCGCTCGAAGAACTGGCTGGTGGCCGGGAAGTAGTCGGCGGCCAGTTCGGCGGGCGTGGTGCGGGGCCGGGAGTCCGGGAAGGACAGATAGACGAGCACCGCGTCGAGGGGGCGGGTGGGGCGCGGATAGTCGGCGTTCCAGGTGTCCAGGCCCTCCGAGTGGTGGGCCCCGGTCCGCTTCAGGGCGCAGGGCGAGAAGAGGGGTTCGGCGAGTGCGGGGCCTGTGATCAGGGAGGTCGCGGCCAGCGCCGACATGGAGGTGAACACGGCCGCGGTGCTGCGCCAGCGCGGCACACCCGGACGAGCGAGGGCCTCCTGCGCGCCCGGACGTGCGAGGACCCGCGGCACGCCGAGAACCGTCAGGACGTCAGGAACCCGCGAAACGTCACGGGTTAGACGCCGCCGAGCCTCTCGGGCGAGACCCCTCGGGGGGCGCTGACGCGGCACGTCGACCTCCGGATGCGGTTTTCGGGACACCGGCACCCAGCCTGAGTTACTTCGCGACACTTCGCCCTGTTTGTCTGCACCAGACGGGTGAGAGGCCATGCGCGGCCGAAACCCCGAACGACACCCCGAACACTCACGGAACGTCACATGCGATCGCCAGACACAAGAACCGGTCCAGATGCAGGCAGAAACGATCTGTCAGAACCGGTGGTTGTTCCGGGACACTGGACTGTGGCTGGAAGGCTCCGGAACCAGCCTCTATGATCGGCACACTTTCCTGCACGGACACGGCTTGTTCGGCCGTCCAGCACCGGCCGACCACCCGAGAGACCCATACGAAGAACGAGTGCACTGCGGGAGCGAGCGGTGAGCGGAACGTCCGAAGGGCCGACGCCCACGGCAGATCTCATCCGGTCGGCCGTCACAGAGCGTCACATCGACACATCTCCGCGTACGTCTCCTCGTACGTACGCCGAGGTGCCTCCCAGCGCATCCGTCCCCGCCGTTTCACCCCCCGGCGCACCCCCTTGCACCGAGGCCTCTCCCGGCACGTACGCCCCGGCGGAAACACCCCTCGACACCCTCGACACGCCTGAGTCCCCCCTCGACACGCCCGGATCCCTCTCCGACACGCCCGAGTCCATCCCCGGCGTTTCCGAGTCCGTCCCCGATGCGGCGCTCATCCCGTCCGCCGGGACCTCGACGTCTCCCGGCGCGTTCCGTGCCGCCTTCGGCGCCGCGCCCCTTCCGATGGCCGTGGTCGACCGCGAGGGTCTGGTCGTCACCGCCAACGAGTCGCTCGGCGCGCTGCTCGGCACCGGATCGGGCGCGCTCGTCGGGCGGATCGCCGCGGATCTGGTGGATCTGGCCTCCGACGCCCGCACCTGGCACGCGTACCGCGAGGTGCTGCGTGGCCGGCAGGCCCGGCTGCGCTGCACCCGCCGCCTCAAGCACCCCGACGGCCACTCGCTCTGGGTGCAGGTGACGATCGCTCCGCTGCCCGCGCAGGAGGAGGCGGTACTGCTGTCCATCGCGGACATCAGCGCCCGTCGTGAACTCCAGGCGCGACTGCGGCACTTGCAGATGCACGACCCGGTGACCCGGCTGCCCAACCGCACGCTGTTCTTCGAGCGGCTCTCGTCCGCCCTGGAGGCGGAGGCGTACGAGGAGGGCGGCACCGGCCGGATCGGGCTCTGCTATCTGGACCTGGACGGGTTCAAGGCGGTCAACGACACGCTCGGCCACCGGGTCGGCGACCGGCTGCTCGCGTCCGTCGCCGAACGGCTGACGCGCTGCGCCGACGAGGCGGGTTACGCCCGGGGGGCCACTCCCCTGGTCGCCCGGCTGGGCGGCGACGAGTTCGCGCTGCTGGTCGAGGACTCGACCGGGACGGACCAGTTGGCCGACCTCGCCGAGTCCGTCCTGAAGTCACTGCAGGCGCCCTTCGACCTCTCCGGGCAGCGGCTGTCGGTCTCCGCGTCGATCGGGGTCGTCGAGCGGCGCGCCGCCGGGACGAGCGCGACCCATCTGATGCAGGCCGCGGACACCACGTTGTACTGGGCGAAGGCCGACGGCAAGGGCCGCTGGACGCTGTTCGACCCGGAGCGCAACGCCCATCGGATGACCCGTCAGGCGCTCTCCTCCACCCTCCGGGCGGCGATCGAACGGAACGAATTCGCCCTGGAGTACCAGCCCTTGGTGGGCATGGAGGACGGCGGGGTGCGCGGGGTCGAGGCGTTGGTCCGCTGGAACCATCCGCAGTTCGGCACGCTGACGCCGAATCGGTTCATCGGATTGGCCGAGGAAGACGGTTCGATCGTGCAGCTCGGCCGTTGGGTACTGGCCACGGCCTGCCGCCAGGCCCGCCGCTGGCAGCTGGACCGTCCCGACGCGGTACCGATCTTCGTCAGCGTCAACGTCGCCGTACGGCAGGTGTGGGACTCCGACCTGGTCGCGGACGTGGCGGAGATCCTCGCGGAGACGGGTCTCGCCCCGCATCTGCTCCAGTTGGAGCTGACGGAGTCGGCGGTGATGGGCTCGGCAGGGCGGCCCCTCCAGGCCCTTCAGGCCCTCAGCGACATGGGCGTCCGCATCGCCATCGACGACTTCGGCACCGGGTACTCCAACCTCGCCTACCTCAGCCGCCTGCCGGTCTCCGTCCTGAAGCTGGACGGCTCCTTCGTGCGCGGCTTCCAGTACGAGGGGCCCGACGGCGGCGCCCACCCCAACCCCGCCGACGAGGTCATCGTCGAGGCCCTCATCCAACTCGCCCACCGGCTCGGCCTGACGGTCACCGCCGAGTGCGTGGAGACCGCCTCCCAGGCCACCCGGCTGCGCGGGATCGGCTGCGACACCGGGCAGGGCTGGCTCTACTCCCGCCCGGTGGCGCCGGATCGTATCTCCGCCCTCTTGACCGCGAGTTCCTGACGGCGAGCTCGTGACGGCGAGTTCCTGACCGCGAGTTCCTGACGGCGAACGGGTCCTAGTCCGCGTTCGGCAGCCCGTACGCGTCCGCGATCAATTCGTACGAGCGCAGGCGTACGTCGCCGCCGTGGGCGTTGCCCGTGAGCATCAGCTCGTCGGCGCCGGTTCGCTTCTGGAGGTCGTCGAGGCCGGCGCGGACCTCGTCCGCGGTGCCGTGGATGACGTTGGCGTTCCAGGAGTCGACGAACTCACGTTCCATCGGGCTGAAGTCGTACGCCTCCGCCTCCTCGGGGGTCGGGACGAGACCCGGGCGGCCGGTACGCAGACGGACCATGTTCAGGGCCGCGGCCCTGACCTGGCGGCGGGCCTCCTTCTCGTCGTCCGTCGCGAGGGCGGAGACGCCGATCAGGGCGTAGGGGGCGTCCAGCACGGCGCTCGGCCGGAAGGACTCGCGGTAGAGGTCCAGCGCCGGGATCGTGTTCTGGGCCGAGAAGTGGTGCGCGAAGGCGAAGGGGAGGCCGAGGACGCCGGCCAGGCGGGCGCTGAACCCGGAGGAGCCGAGGAGCCAGATCGGGGGGCGGTGCGGGGACTGTACGCCGCCCGGGGAGGTCGACTGGACGGGGCCCGGGACCGCGTGGATGCGGGCGTAGGGGTGACCGGACGGGAAGTCGTCGTCCAGGAAGCGGGTCAGCTCCGCGAGTTGCTCGGGGAAGTCGTCGGCGCCCTCGTGGAGGCGCTCGGTGCGGCGGAGGGCGGCGGCGGTGGCGCCGTCCGTGCCGGGGGCTCGGCCCAGGCCCAGGTCCACTCGGCCCGGGGCCATGGCTTCCAGCGTGCCGAACTGCTCCGCGATCACCAGGGGGGCGTGGTTCGGGAGCATCACGCCGCCCGAGCCCAGGCGGATGCGGGTCGTGTGGGCGGCGAGGTGGGCGAGGATCACCGCGGGTGAGGAGGAGGCCACGCCCGGCATGGAGTGGTGTTCGGCGACCCAGTAGCGGTGGAAGCCGCGGGACTCTGCGAGGCGGGAGATGGCGACGCTGGTGCGCAGGGCGTCGGTCGCGGTGCGGCCGGCGCCTACGGTGACCAGGTCCAGTACGGAGAGGGGTACGGGCGCGGTGCCTTGCGCGGTGCCTCGGATCTCGTCCGTGTCGTCCACCGGGGTGCCTCCTGTTGCGTACGTGTTGCTGTCCTCACGGCGCCAACAGGAGACAGTCCCCGCTTATTCCCGCCACCGCGCGCCGGCACGAGGGAAGGGTCTCTCGCCCCCGCCGCCCCTACCCGTCCCATCCCCAGGGGCTCCGCCCCCTCACCCCCGCCAGGGGCGCTGCGCCCCCTGGACCCCCGCATCGGCCTGAACGGCCTCGTCCTCAAACGCCGGACGGGCTGAACGAAGCGGGTCGGGGTGGGCGGGGAGACGGCCTCCGCCCCGTCCTCAAACGCCGGACGGGCTGAACGAAGCGGGTCGGGGTGGGCGGGGGGACGGCCTCCGCCCCGTGCTCAAACGCCGGACGGGCTGAAGGAAGCGGGTCGGGGTGGGTGGGGGCACGGCCTCCGCCCTGCCCTCAAACGCCGGACGGGCTGAACGAAGCGGGTCGGGGTGGGTGGGGTGACGGCCTCCGCTCCGTGCTCAAACGCCGGATGGGCTAAATGGGGCGGGTGGGGTGCGGCCTCGGCCTCGAACGCCGGGCGACCGGGGCTTTCAGGGGCGCGGGGAACTGCGCGACCAGCCCCCATCGGCCCGCGGACGAAGAACCACCGGGCAGACGGGGATCCGGGGCACAGCCCCGGCCCAGGGGCGCGGGGAACTGCGCGACCAGCCCCCACCGGCCCGCGGACGAGGCGTTACACCTGGATGATGGGCTCCTTGGTGAAGAGGGTGCCGAGGGTGGGGGCGTTCACCTTGCGGTCGGCGAGGCGTAGGGCCTCCCAGACCGTGACCTGGTTGGCGGTGAGGACCGGCTTGGAGAGGTCCTTCTCCAGGGCCGGAAGGTGCGCCGCCGTATGCAGGGCCGTGTCGGGGAGCAGGACGGCGTCCGCGTCGGGGTGGTCGCCGGCCCGGGCGAGCGCGAGGACCTCCCCCTCGCCCCAGGTCCCGACCTCCGCCGCCGTGATGATCCCGGAGGCCCTGCTCGACACGACCTCCACCCCCGCCTCCCGAAGGAACGCGGCGAAGAGATCGGTCACGTCCTGCGGATAGGTCGCCGCGATCGCGACCCTCCGGGCCCCGACCTCCCGGACGGCGTGCGCGAACGCGAAGGACGTGGAGGAGGCGGGCAGCCCCGCGGCCCGGGCCAGGGCGCGTACCTGCTCGTGGGCGCCCTCCCAGCCGTACACGAAGCTGCCGCTGGTGCACGCCCAGACCACGGCCTCCGCGCCGGACAGCCGCAGCTCCTCGACGCCCGCCGAGAGCCGGGCCGCCGAGCCCATCTCGCGCAGCGCGTCGACCCGGTGGGCGTCCTCCCCGATGTCCGTGTGGACCAGCTGGAGGCGGACGTCGCTGCCCAGGAGCTGTTCGATGCGCGGGTAGTCGTCCTCGGCCGAATGGCCCGGGTAGAGGAATCCGAGTGCGGTCATGCCCAACCTTCCTGTTCTTCCGGCAGTACAGGTCCCCCACGGGCGGACTGATCGATCAGCCGCTGATAGGGGCCCACCGCCCGGGTACCCAGGTGACGCAGTGCCGCCCACATCGTCACCTGGTTGGCCGAGATCACCGGTATGCGCAGTTCCGCCTCCAGCTGGGGGATGACGTCGTACGTCGGCAGGTTGGTGCAGCTGATGAACAGGGCGTCGGCCCCTTCGCCCCGCACCGCGCGGCGGGCCATGTCGACCACCTCACGGTACGGAACCTTCCAGATGTGCCTGGTCAGACCCATGAAGGCGCGCCCGGTGACATGGACGCCCGCCTCGGCGAGGTACTCCTCCAGGGACTGGGTCACCGAGACCGTGTAGGGAGTGACGAGAGCGATGCGGTGGGCGGCCAGCTCGGTGAGCGCCTCCAGCAGGGCGCCGGAGGTGGTCAGCGAGCGCACCTCCCCCGCCCGTGTCATCGCCTCGCACATCGCCCGCTCGCCCGCGACCCCGCCCACGA
The DNA here is from genome assembly GCF_007113425.2 of Streptomyces sp. RLB3-17. NCBI lineage: Bacteria > Bacillati > Actinomycetota > Actinomycetes > Kitasatosporales > Streptomycetaceae > Streptomyces > Streptomyces sp. RLB3-17. Next base: position 4,539,753 of record NZ_CP041610.2, read on the forward strand.
AACTGCCGGAGGTGCACGCGTACGCCACGACCTCGGGCGCGACCGCGTTCAGCGCGCGGACCGCGTCGCCGAGCGTCTCGTGCTCGGAGACCAGGCGGGCCAGGTCCAGGCTCACCTCGACCGGCACGAACGGGGTGCGGGTCAGATGCAGGGAGACGTCGTCGGGGACCCAGCGCCACAGCTCGCGGTCGAGGGCGAAGTCGAAGGGGGCGACGACACCGATCCCGCGCTGGGGGCGGGGGCCGCCGAGAAAGGAGACGTCCATGGCAGCACCGGCCTCACGAAGGGAGACGAAGGGGCAACGGACCGTGTGTGCGTCCGTGTTGACGAAGGTAGGTTCGGGTGCGAGCGTGGTCAATCCGCGCATCTCAGACGGCTCCGGCCGCCCTCGCCCACCCCGCAGGTTCGTCCTCTCAGGAACTCAGGGAGCCTCCGGGACTCTTCGGAGCCTTCGGAACTCTTCGGACTCTTCGGAACTCTCAGGAAAGCGGACTCGCATTGCGAAACGGTTTCCCTCGCCCGCCCCGCCCCGTATCCGCGTCGGCCCCGGCCTCCGGGTCCGGCGCCGGATCCCGCACCACCCTCCTCGTCCTGGACGCCGAGCCGCTCCCCCGCCTCGGCAGACTCACCGGCCGGGTGCGGATCGAGCACGCCGACGAGTCGACGCTGGCCGAGCGACTGCCGCGCGCGGACGTACTGCTGGTCTGGGACTTCACCTCGCACGCGGTGCGCCGCGCCTGGCCCGGCGAGGGTTCCCGGCCGCGCTGGGTGCACACGGCGAGCGCGGGCGTCGACCACCTCATGTGCCCCGAACTCGCCGCGTCCGGCACGGTGGTGACCAACGCGCGCGGGATCTTCGACCGGCCGATCGCCGAGTACGTCGCCGCGCTGGTCCTCGCGATGGCCAAGGACCTGCCGAGGACGTGGGACCTTCAGCGGCAGCGGGAGTGGCGGCACCGGGAGTCGCAGCGGGTGGCGGGCACCCGCGCGTGTGTGGTCGGTTCCGGGCCGATCGGGCGCACGATCGTCAAGACGCTCAAGGCGCTCGAGGTGACGACGGCCCTGGTGGGGCGTACCGCGCGCACCGGGATCCACGGGCCCGAGGAGCTCGACCGGCTGATGGCGCGCGCCGACTGGGTGGTGTCGGCGGCGCCGCTCACCGAGGCCACGTACGGCATGTTCGACGCGCGGCGCTTCGGGATGATGCAGCCCTCGGCGCGCTTCATCAACGTCGGCCGGGGGCAGTTGGTCGTCGAGGACGCGCTCGCCGAGGCACTGTCGAAGCGGTGGATCGCGGGCGCGGCCCTCGATGTCTTCCAGGACGAGCCGCTCGGCCCGGACAGCCCGCTGTGGGGTGTCCCCGGGCTGATCGTGTCGCCGCACATGAGCGGGGACACGGTCGGCTGGCGGGACGAACTCGGGGCGCAGTTCGTGGAGATGTACGAGCGCTGGGAGGCGGGCAGACCGCTGCCGAACGTGGTCGACAAGAAGCGCGGATACGTACCGGGGCACTGAGACTTCCTCTGGAGGGGCCGATGTCTGAACTCGTCGAGCTGACCGCGGTACAACTCCTCGACGGCTACCGCAAGGGCGAGTTCAGCCCCGTGGACGCCACGCGGGCGGCGTTGCGCAGGGCCGTGGAGATCCAGCCGGCCGTGAACGCGTTCGTACGTATCGACGCGGACGCGGCCCTCGCGCGGGCGGCCCGGTCCGCGGACCGCTGGCGGCGGGGTGAGCCCGCCGGGCTGCTGGACGGGGTTCCGGTCTCCGTCAAGGACATCCTGCTGCTGCGCGGCGGACCGACCCTGCGCGGTTCCAAGACCGTCGATCCGCAGGGGAGTTGGGACGAGGACGCGCCGTCCGTCGCCCGGCTGCGCGAGCACGGGGCGGTGTTCCTCGGGAGGACGACGACACCCGAGTTCGGCTGGAAGGGCGTCACGGATTCGCCGCTGTCGGGGATCACCCGCAATCCGTACGACGTCACGCGCACGGCGGGCGGCTCCAGCGGCGGCAGCGCGGCGGCCGTCGCGCTCGGGGCGGGGCCGCTGGCGCTGGGCACGGACGGGGGCGGCAGTGTGCGCATCCCGGCCGCGTTCTGCGGGATCTTCGGTCTGAAGCCTACGTACGGGAGGGTGCCGCTGTACCCCGCGAGCGCGTTCGGGACGCTCTCGCACGTGGGTCCGATGACACGGGACGCGGCCGACGCGGCGCTGATGATGGACGTGATCAGCGGGCCGGACGCCCGTGACTGGTCGGCGCTCGGGCCGGTGGACGGTTCCTTCGTCGAGGCCCTCGGGGGTGGGGTGCGCGGGCTGCGGGTCGCGTACTCGCCGTCCCTCGGCGGGCAGGTCGCGGTCCAGCCGGCCGTCGCGGCGGCGGTGCGGCGGGCGGTGGAACGGCTCGCGGGGCTCGGCGCGTACGTCACCGAGGCCGACCCCGATCTCACCGACCCGGTGGAGGCCTTCCACGTCCTGTGGTTCGGCGGTGCGGCCCGGGTGGCCCAGCGGCTCGGGCCGCGGCAGCGGGAGTCGCTGGACCCGGGGCTGCGGGAGATCTGCGCGCGGGGCGCCCGGTTCAGCGCGCTGGACTACCTGGCCGCGGTGGACGTCCGGATGGAGCTCGGGCGGCGGATGGGGCGCTTCCACGAGTCGTACGACGTGCTGGTGACGCCGACCCTGCCGCTGACGGCGTTCGCGGCGGGGGTGGAGGTGCCGCCGGGCTCCGGCCACCGCCGCTGGACGGGGTGGACCCCGTTCACGTACCCCTTCAACATGACCCAGCAGCCCGCCGCGAGCGTCCCGGTCGGCACGGACGGCGACGGCCTCCCGGTCGGCCTGCAGATCGTCGCCGCCCGCCATCGCGACGACCTCGTCCTGCGCACGGCACACGCCCTCTACGAGACGGGCGCCGCGGGGGTGGCTCCACCGCCGGGGTTCTAGGGACGGCCCGACGCCCCACGCCCCACATGCCGCATGTGTCCCACGCGCCCTGCGCCCTACGCCCTACGGAAGCTGAGCGTCTCGCCCTGGGCGCCCGAGCGCCAGAGGTCGTTGCAGGCCTCGGCCATCGCCTCCAGGCCCTCGGTCACCTGGCCCCAGACGATGCCCGGGACCCAGCCGACGTCCCCGTTGAGCAGCAGGTTGTTGCGTTCGTAGAAGAGGGCGAGGTCGACGACCGTGGTGCCGGGGCGTACGTCGGTGTCGTAGCCGTAGGCCTTCGTACCCAGTTCCGTGCCCGCGAAGGCGAAATAACAGAGGTCTCCGGGAATGGGGGTAACTGTCGGATTTTCCAGTGGTGGCTCCGATTTCGCGAAAGGCGGGAAAAGGGCGTAGATCTCATTGCGCGCGTACTTCGCGTGGTAGACGTCGCCGCCCAGGGGAAGCGCGTCCCACACCGCCGCGCAGGTGACCGGCGCCCGGTCGTCGAGCAGTTTCGCGGTGCAGTGGATTCCGCGCTTGACCAGCGAGACCTCGATGAATCGATCAGCCATGCATTCCATGGTCTCCCCGGAGTCAAGGGCGCCTCGACGCCACTCGACGTCGTACGGGGCCGAAATCGATCCGAATACTTCGCATGCTCTCGGGTAGCCGCGCGGCCATGGCTCCACCACTCAGGAATGACGGGAATGACGGGACCGACGCGGAGAAACGAAGTCCGAGTCGGCGGTCGCTGCTCGCGGGTGTCTCCGCGCTCGGTGCCGTCGGCGCGTTGGGCGCCGCCGGCTGCACCCGGGTCGCCACCGCGTCCGACAACGGCGGTGATCTCCTCGACCGGCTCAAGGCGCAGGGCGTCGTACGGCTGGGCATAGCCGGTGAGATCCCGTTCGGCTACATCGACAAGAACGGTGAACTGACCGGCGAGGCACCCGAACTCGCCAAGGTGATCTTCAAGCGGCTGGGCGTCGACCGGGTGCAACCCGTGCCGACCGAGTTCGGCTCGCTCATTCCCGGGCTCAACTCGCAGCAGTTCGACGTCGTGTCCGCGGGGATGTACATCAACCCGGAACGCTGTCAGCAGGTCGTCTTCGCCGATCCGGACTACCAGATGCTGGACGCCTTCATCGTGCGCAAGGGAAATCCGAAGGGCCTGCACGACTACAAGGACGTCGTGGCGAAGAAGGCCAGGTTCGCGACCGGCACCGGGTACGCCGAGATCCAGTACGCCGTCGAGGCCGGGTACAAGGAGAGCGACATCCTGATCGTGCCGGATCAGGTCGCCGGGCTGAACGCGGTCGAGGCGGGCCGTGTCGACGTCTTCGCCGGGACCGCGCTGACCACGCGCGAGGTGGCGAAGAAGTCCAGCAAGGCCGAGAGCACGAAGCCCTTCACACCTCTGGTGAAGGGCAAGCCGCACGTCGACGGCGGCGGCTTCGCGTTCCGTTCCGCCGAGACGCGGCTGCGCGACGCCTTCAACGTGGAACTGAAGAAGCTGAAGGCCAGCGGGGAGTTGTTCCGCATTCTGCGGCCCTTCGGGTTCACCCGGGCCGAGATGACCGACATGACCGCGAAGGAGCTCTGCCGCGGATGACCTCGGGACTCTGGGAACTCGTACTCAAAGGTGTCTGGGTCACCGTCCAGTTGCTGTTCCTCAGCTCGCTGGTGGCCGGGGCCGTCTCGTTCGCCGTCGGTGTCGCGCGCACCTCGCGGCGGTGGATCGTCCGCTTCCTCGCGGGCCTCTACACCGAGGTGTTCCGCGGCACCTCCGCCCTGATCATGATCTTCTGGGTGTACTTCGTGCTGCCGCTCGCCTTCGGCTGGCAGCTCGTCCCGATGTGGGCGGGCACGCTGGCGCTGGGGCTGACCTACGGGGCGTACGGCAGTGAGATCGTGCGCGGCGCCCTGAACGCCGTCGACCCCGCCCAGCGCGAGGGCGGCATCGCGCTCAGCTTCACGCCCTGGCAGCGGATGCGGCTGATCCTGCTGCCGCAGGCGGTGCCCGAGATGATCCCCTCCTTCTGCAACCTGCTGGTCGAACTGCTCAAGGGCACGGCCCTGGTGTCGATCATGGGCATGGGCGATCTGACGTTCAGCGGCAACCTCGTGCGGCTCGCGCTCCAGGAGAGCGCGGAGATCTACGCGTACGTCCTGCTGATCTACTTCGCGATCGCGTTCGTGATCACCCGGCTGATGCGGGCACTGGAGCGGCGGCTGAAGGCCGGGATCGGCAAGGCGCCGCAGCCGGCCAGGGCCACACCGCGGCGCGCGGAAGCCACCGGCGTCGGTGCGACGGGAGGTGCCGCATGAACTGGGACTGGGGCGCGGTGCGCGACTTCATGCCGCACTTCTGGGACGGACTGCTGGTCACCCTGCAGGCGCTGGCCCTCGGCTCGGTGATCTCCTTCGCCCTGGGCCTGGTGTGGGCGCTGCTGATGCGCACGCCGACCCGCTGGGTGCGCTGGCCGGTCGGGGTCGTCACGGAGTTCATCCGCAACACCCCGCTGCTGGTGCAGCTGTTCTTCCTCTTCTACGTGCTGCCCGAGTGGAACATCACGTTCTCCGCGCTGACCACCGGTGTCGTCGCGATCGGGCTGCACTACTCGACGTACACGATGCAGGTCTACCGGGCCGGCATCGAGGGCGTGCCGGCCGGCCAGTGGGAAGCGGCCACGGCGCTCAACCTGCCGCTGCGGCGCACCTGGACCGCGGTGATCCTGCCGCAGGCGATCCGCCGGGTCGTGCCCGCGCTCGGCAACTACGTCATCTCGATGCTCAAGGACACCCCGATGCTGATGGCGATCACCGTGCTGGAGATGCTCGGTGAGGCGCGGCTGTACTCGCAGGAGCACTTCCAGTTCACCGAGCCGCTCACGGTCATCGGCGTGGCCTTCATCCTCATTTCCTATCCGGCTTCCCTCCTTCTGCGAGCCCTGGAGCGACGTCTTGTCCGCTGACATCCCCCTCGACACGTCCACGACCCCTGCCGATACGAACCCTGCGGAAAAGACCGACCACACGGCCAATCCGCCGGTGGACGGCGGCGAGCTGATCCGTTTCGACAAGGTCACCAAGCGCTTCGGGGACAACACCGTCCTCGACGGCCTCGACTTCCGCGTCGACTCCGGCAAGCACGTCACGCTGATCGGCCCGTCCGGCTCCGGCAAGACGACGATCCTGCGGCTGCTGATGACCCTGGCCAAGCCCGACGAGGGCACGATCACGGTCGCCGGCGAGCGGCTCCACCCGGCCCCCGAGAAGCAGATCCGGGAGGTCCGCAAGAAGATCGGGATGGTCTTCCAGCAGTTCAACCTCTTCCCGAACATGAAGGTGCTCCGCAACATCACCGAGGCACCGGTCACCGTCCTCGGGCTGTCCGGGGACGAGGCCGAGGCACGGGCCCGGGAGCTGCTGGAGATGGTGGGCCTCGCGGACAAGTGCGACGCCTACCCGAGTCAGTTGTCCGGCGGACAGCAGCAGCGGGTGGCGATCGCACGAGCGCTCGCGATGCGGCCCCAGGTGCTGCTTCTGGACGAGGTGACGTCGGCGCTCGACCCCGAGCTGGTCACGGGCGTCCTCGACGTCCTCCGTGACATCGCCCACACCACCGACATCACCATGCTCTGCGTGACCCATGAGATGAATTTCGCCCGCGACATCTCGGACCAGGTGCTGATGTTCGATTCCGGCCATGTCATCGAGTCCGGTTCGCCCGACCGGATCTTCACCGATCCGGAGCACGAAAGGACCCGGGAATTCCTCAGCGCGATCCTGTGACTACAAAAAGTGAACGCGACAAGGTGCGAGGTCCGGACCACGCGGCATGCCCACTGAGCCATGACCTCGGCATATGCCAGGGTGTCGCACTCCTGTTGAGCGAACCGGAGCGCGCCGACTTTCTCGCCAACAGCCCCTCCCCACCGAGCGTTTGACAGTTATCGTGGAGGAGCTCAGCTGTCCGGATCGATGGCCCAAAAAGCGCAGGGGGAAACCGTGGCGCTGATGAACGAGCCGACCGCGCCGTACCACTCGGCCCAGGACGCCCTGCGCGTCCTGGAGACGGTGGCCCGGCACTCCGGCGGTGTCACCGATGTCGAGCTGGCCCGCCAGACGGGCCTCGGCACGGAGCGCCTGACCGCGCTGCTGCGGATGCTGCGCCGGGAGGGGTACGTCGAGCAGGTCGTCGACGGCGCGTACGTCGCCGGCGCGGCCCTCGGCCGGCTGGGCTCCGCCCACGGCCGCGACCAGGCACTGCGCGAGAAACTCCAGCAGACCATCGACCGGCTGCGCGACTCGGTCGGCGCCGCGATCTACATCAGCCGCTACATCGACGGCGAGGTGCACGTCACCCAGTGCGCCGAGGGTCCCGCGACCCCCGCGGTCAACGAATGGGTGGACTTCCGCTCCTCGGCCCACGCCAGCGCGGTCGGCAAGAGCCTTCTCGGTCAGCTCGACCTGAACGCCCGGCGCGACCACCTCTCCCGCCACAAGATGGCCCGCCTCACCTCGCGGACCATCACCAACGAGCGGCTGCTGCTGTCCCGGCTCGACGCCCAGCCGGCCACGGTGCCGGTGCTCGACCTCCAGGAGTACGCGATCGGCACGGTCTGCGCGGCCGTCCCCATCACCGCGGGCTCCTCGGTCGGCTGCCTCGCCCTCTCCCTCCCGGTCGAACACGCCCACCGCCTGCGCCGCGCCGCGGACACACTCAACCGCGGCGCCACCCCCGTCCTGCTCTCCCTGGCCATCTAGGGCCTGTCCGCCGGACAGGCCCTAGGACCCACTCTTTTGGATCAGGCCCTGGGTGGTCGGAAGCACCCGTCCGGACCAGGTAGTATTTCTTTTGTCGCCGACCGCGGAAGCGGGAGGCGAGAGTCATGCGCCGCTAGCTCAGTTGGTTAGAGCAGCTGACTCTTAATCAGCGGGTCCGGGGTTCGAGTCCCTGGCGGCGCACATGAGAAGGCCCTTCACCATGGTGAGGGGCCTTCATCCGTCTGCCATGGCCAGCGACAGGGCATGGACCGTCGGATGCGTGTAGAGCAGCCGCATGGACAGCGCGGGCAGCCCGCGCTCGCGCAGGGCGGTGCCGACACGGATCGCGTAGAGCGAGTTCCCACCGAGCTCGAAGAAGTTGTCGTCCGGGCCGACGCGGACACCGAGGATCTCCTCCCACACCCCTGTGAGGGCCGTCACCAGGTCTCCGGTGGGCGCGGGCACCGATACGGGCTTCCCCGGCGCCGGCAGACGGTCGCGGTCCAGCTTGCCGTTCGGGGTCAGCGGCAGCGCGGGGACGGCGGTGACGGTCGTCGGCAGCATGTGGTCGGGCAGCAGCCGCGCCGCCCGGCGGCGTACGTCGCCGGTGTCCCCGTCGGCCACGACATACGCGTCGATCCGCACCCCCGCCGCGTCCTCGAAGGCGTCCCCGCTCAGCACCACCGCCGCCGCCGTGACCACCGGGTCCTCCAGCAGCACCGCCCGGATCTCGTCCGGTTCGATCCGGTATCCGCGCACCTTCACCTGACTGTCGATCCGCCCCAGGTGCTCCAGTGAACCGTCGGCGCGCAGCCGCCCCAGGTCACCGCTGCGGTACCACCGGCCGGGGCCGTACGGATCGTTCACGAACCGCTCGGCCGTCAGCTCGGGCCGCCCCAGGTATCCGAGGGCGAGTCCGGCCCCGCCCACCCAGATCTCCCCCGCCGAGCCCGTCGGCAGCGGGCGCCCCCGCTCGTCGCGCACCGACACCGACCAGCCGGGCAGCGGGCGGCCCACCGAGCGGGAGGCGGCCAGGGCCTCGCGCCGGGTGACGGTCGCGGCGGTGACGTGGACGGTGGTCTCCGTGATCCCGTACATGTTGACCAGGCGGCAGCGGTCCTCCGGGTGGCGGTCGAACCAGCCGAGCAGCGGCCGGGTGTCCAGCGCCTCCCCGCCCAGCACCACCAGCCGCACCGACAGTCCTTCCTTCGCGCTCCGGTCCACCGCCCGCAACTGCCCGAAGGCCGACGGGGTCTGGCTGAGGACGGTCACCGACTCCCGTACCAGCAGCGCGTGGAAGTCCTCCGGCGAGCGCGCCGCCCAGTGGTCCACGACCACCAGCCGGGCGCCGGTCAGCAGGGCGCCCCAGATCTCCCACACCGAGAAGTCGAAGGCGGCGGAGTGGAAGAACGTCCAGGTGTCGGCGGCGGTGAGGGCGAAGTCCTCGCGGGTGGCGTCGAGGAGGGCGAGGACATTGGCGTGGGGGACGACGACCCCCTTGGGACGGCCGGTCGAACCGGAGGTGTGGATGACGTAGGCGGGATCCCCCGGGGTGAGGTTCCGCGGGGTGAGGTTCCGCGGCCGGTCGGTCCGCGCGGCACCCAGATAGGGCGCGGTGTCCCGGACGACCAGCCGTACGCCCGCGTCGCGCGCCGTGCGGTCGAGGCGCTCCTCGGGGTGCGCCGGATCCATCGGTACGTACGCCGCGCCCGTCTTGAGCACCGCGAGCATCGTCGCCACCAGGTCGGCGCCCCGCTCCAGCCGGATGCCGACCCGGTCACCGGGGCGGACCCCGGCGGCGCGCAGTCCCGCGGCCAGCCGCTCGGCGCGCTCGCGCAGTGCCCCGTACGTCGTCGTGATGCCGTCGTGGGTGAGGGCGGGGGCGTCGGGGTGACGGTCGGCGCGGGCGTCGAAGGCGGTGTCGATACGGGAGGGAACAGCGGACCCGCATATGCCGGCGGGCGGCGGGAGCGGGCGCTCCGCCTCTTCGCGGGGGATCAGTTCGATCTCCGCGAGGGGGCGGTGGCCCAGCTGACCGTGCACGTGGGTGAGGTGGCGGACGAAGGCCCGGGCGGAGGCTTCGTCGATGTGCCGGAGCTGGTGGTGCAGCTCGACGGTGGTCCCGCGCGGGACGAGGGTGAGGGGGAAGGGGGCCGACTGGAACGGGAGTCGGTGACTGAAGGCGGGGTCCACCGGGCCCGCCTCGTCGAGGACCGTGGCGTACGCGGGGAGTCCGTCCCCCGGGTCGCGGTGCTCGTAGCGTGCGAGGACCAGGGCCGCGGCGGGGGCCCCGGCCGGTACCGGGACGGTGACCACGCCCGTCCGGTCACCGGCCCCCTTCTCGCCCGTCGCCCAGTCGATACGGGGCCTGTGCGGGCCTTTCGGGGGCTCGTCGCAGCCGAGGGGAGCCGTCACTTCGGTGGCCGGGCGGTGGCCGAGCAGGACGTGGGCGATGTCCTGGAGCACGCTCGGGGTCAGCAGCGCGTGGTGTGCCACCAGCACCAGATGGGCGCCCTCGTCCTCGTACCGCAACAAGACCGCGCGGAACGCGGGGCCCCACTCGGTGACGGGCCGGTGCAGTTCGGCCCGCAGACGGTGTTCGGCGAACCGCGCGGGCACCTGGTCGCGCCACAACACCGGCCAGCGGTCCGGGAGTTCGGGCCACCAGCCGCGTACGGCCGCGTCCAGGGCGGGCCCGGGATCGGCGGACGCAGGAACGCGGAGGGCGAGGGCGTGACACGTCACGTTCAAGTCTCCAACCGTGGGCAAGGGTGCCGGACAGGGCCTAGCGGGCCGAGAAGCCTCCGTCGACCGTGAGGACGGTGCCGGTCACCTGGCGGGACTCGTCGGAGGCGAGCCAGAGGGCGGCGGTGGCGACGTCGTCCGGTTCGACGAGGGCGTTCATGGGCTGGGCCTGGACGAAGGTCTGCTCGTGCTCGGCGACCGGCACGTCCAGGGCGCGGGCGATCTCGGCGAGCATCCGGCCCTCCACACGGGGGTCGTCGCGGACCGAGCCGGGGCAGATGGCGTTGACGCGGACCCGGCGGGGCGCGTAGTCGAGGGCGACCGCCTTGGTCAGGCCGATCAGGCCGTGCTTGGCGGCGACGTACCCGGCGAAGTGGCGGTAGCCGACCAGACCGGCCGTGGAGGCGATGTTGATGATCGAGCCGGCGCCCCGCGCGGTCATCAGGGCGCCCGCCGCGCGGATCGTGCGCCAGGCCCCGGAGAGGTCCACGTCCAGCATCAGCTGCCACTCGTGCTCCTCGATCTCGTGGGCGGCCCGGCCGGAGGGCGCGGCGATCCCGGCGTTGTTGACGAGGACGTCGAGCCGTCCGAAGCGGGCCGTCGTCTCCTTCACCGCCGTCTCCACCGCGGCCAGGTCCCGTACGTCGACCCGGGCCGTACGGACAGCGGCGCCCGTCTCCCGGCAGAGCTCCGCCGTGTGCGCCAACTGGCTCTCGGAGCCCAGCGGATACGGCACACCCGGAAGGTCCGCCGCGATGTCCACGAGCATCAGATCGGCGCCCTCGCGGGCGAACGCGACGGCGGTCGCCCGGCCGATGCCACGGGCCGCCCCGGTGACGAGGGCGACCTTGCCTGAGAGCCTCGGACCCCCCTGGCTCACCGCGTGCGTCCGGCGCGGAGTTCGGCTCCGATCAGGCGCAGGAGGGCGCCCGGGTTCTCCGTCAGGTACATGTGGCCGCCGTCCAGCTCCGCCGTGGTGAGCTTCCCGGTGGTGGCGCGGGACCACTCGGCGGCCTCGGCCGCGCTCACCAGCTCGTCGTCGCGGCCGCGCAGGGCGAGGACCGGGGCGGCGAGCGGGCGGTCGGTGGCGGGCCGGTACGTCTCGTGCATCCGTACGTCGGCCCGCAGCAGCGGGAGCAGCAGCTCGCGCATCTCCGGGTGCTCAAGGGCCGGGTGCGCGTACCCCGCGAAGGTGCGCACCCGGGCCAGGAACTCCGCGTCGGGCAGACCGCTCGCACGGTCCGCGCGGCCGGTCCACGGGCCCGGCGCGCCGCTGACGACGAGGGCGTCGAGGCGGACGCCGGGCTCGGCCTCCAGCCGGTGCGCCAGCTCGAAGCCGAGCACCGCGCCGAGGCTGTGCCCGAACACCGCCACCCGCGCGCCCTCCGGGAGTTGCCGGGTCACCTGGGCGTGCGCCTCGGCGGCCGCCCGCGCCGCGTCCGTGTGGGGCTCCTCCACGAACCGCTCCTCGCGGCCGGGGAGTTGCACCGGCAGGACGCGCAGGCCCGCCGGTGCCCGGTCCTGCCACGGCTTGAAGAAGGACGCGCCCGCCCCGGCGAAGGGCAGACAGACGAGGTGGGTCTCTTCCACTGCTGACATCGCTCCCGAGTCTCGGTTCCGGATACAAAGGGGCCGGGGCTCAGCCCGTGGTGACGAACTCGGTGAGGACCCGGGCCAGCAGGCCGGGGTCCTGCGCCCCGCACAGCTCCCGCGCGGAGTGCATCGACAGCCCCGGTACGCCCACGTCGACGGTGGCGACTCCCAGCCGGGCCGCGGTGATCGGGCCGATCGAGGTGCCGCACGGCATGGCGTTGTGGGAGACGAACGGCTGCCAGGGCACCTCGGCGCGCTCGCAGGCCGCGGCGAAGGCGGCGACCCCGGTGCCGTCGGTGGCGTACCGCTGGTTGACGTTGACCTTGACGACGGGGCCGCCGTTGGGGAGGGGGTGGTGGTCCGGGTCGTGGCGTTCGGCGTAGTTGGGGTGCACGGCGTGCGACATGTCGGCGGAGACGCAGAAGGCGCCCGCGAGGGCCCGGTTGAAGTCCTCGGCGCTGCCGCCGCGCGCGGCGACGGACCGGCCGAGCACCCGCTCCAGCAGGGGGCCCTGGGCGCCCGACTGGGAGCCGCTGCCGACCTCTTCGTGGTCGAAGGCGGCGAGCACCGGGATGTGGGCGGGCGGCCGGGCGGCGGTGGCGGCGGAGACCAGCGCGGTGACGCCCGCGTGCACGGAGATCTGGTTGTCCAGACGCGGTGAGACGAGGAACTCCTCGTCGGCGCCGAGGTAGCCGGGCGGCTGGATGTCGTGCAGCATCAGGTCCCAGCCGAGGACCTCGGCGACGTCGGTGTCCGCCTCGGCGGCGACCCGGGCGAGCAGGGCGCCGGGCCGGGTGGGACCGAGGCCCCACAGCGGGGTCATGTGCAGCTGCGCGTCGAGCACGACACCTTCGTTGACGCCGCGGTCGAGGTGGATGGCGAGCTGGGGTACGCGCAGCAGCGGCTGGTCGACGCAGACGAGGCGGCTGGATCCGTCGCGCAGCGTCAGCCGGCCCGAGATGCCGAGGTCGCGGTCGAGCCAGGTGTTGTGGGGGACGCCGCCGTAGATCTCCACGGCGATCTGCCGCCAGCCCGCGGAGCCGGTGTCGGGCTCGGGCTTGATCCGCAGGTTCGGGGAGTCGGTGTGGGCTCCGACGATCCGGAACGGGGTGCGGGCCGGGGCGCCCGCGGGGACGTACCAGGCGAGCAGCGCTCCGGCGCGGACGACATACCGGCCGCCCTCGGCACCGGCCGTCCAGTCGTCCGTCTCGCGCAGCTCCTGGAAGCCCGCCTTCTCCAGGCGCTGGGCCGCGTTCGCGACCACGTGGTAGGGCGAGGGGCTGGAGCGGATGAAGGAGAGCAGATCGTCGCTGTGACTGCGGTCATGTGTGGGGGACATGGGCGCTCACGCCTTTCGGAGGGGCTGGAGAGGGTTGAGGAGTGAAGCGACGGGCGCATCCGGCCGAGTGCACAGTTCGGCGAGGACGGCCTGCCAGTCGTCGAGCAGCTCCTGAGCCGTGGCGGGGTCCCACAGATCGGCGGAGTACTCCAGGAAGGTGCGGTAGCCCTTGGCCGGGTCGCGGCGCGGGGCGAGACCGAAGGAGAGGTCACCGCGGGACACGGGCGGGGCGAGGTCGTCGACCTCGACGTCGAGTCCGGGGATCTCGATGTCCGTGTCCAGGGAGTTCTGGAAGGCGATGGTCAGCGGAAAGCGCTCGGGCACCGCGCGGGCACCGCTCTCGCGCAGGGCGCGCACGATCCGCGCGGTCGGCAGGACATGGGCCGTCGCCTCCAGGGCGCCGGCGCCGGTGCGCTCCACGAGGGCGCCGCGCGTCTCGTCCGGGTCGGGCGTCACCCGCACGACCACGCCGGTCGACGTCAGCGCGACCATCGACTCGAACGCGCTGCGCTCGCGGTGGGCGTACGGCGTGCCCATCACGATGTCCCGCACCCCGGACCGGCGGGCGACCAGCACGCCGAGCGCGGTGGCCGCGACCCCGAAGGGCGTGGTGTGCCGGGCCGCAGCCAACTCCTCGACACCCCTGCGCAGTTCACCGGAGGCGGTGCCGCGCAGGGTGTCGCCGTCTCCGCTCGGTACGGCGGGCCGGGCCCGGTCGCCGGGAATCTCGACCGCGGCCGGGATCCCCTCCAGGTACCGGGTCCAGTACGCCGACCTGCGGGCCTCCTCGGCGGGGTCGGCGTGCTCGCGCTGCCAGCGGGCGTAGTCCGTGCACTGCGCCGCCGGTTCGGGCAGACCGTGCGGGCGGCCCGCGGCGGCGGCCGTGTAGAGCGCGGCGAGCTCGCTCAGGAGGAGGGAGAGGGACCAGCCGTCGACACAGATGTGGTGCACGACGAACATCAGCGTCCACCGGTCGGGGGCGAGGCGCAGCAGCCGCAGGACGGGCAGGACCGGCAGGGCACTGTCGGTCACCGTGATGGGCGTCGCGGCGGCTTCCCGGCACAACTCCTCGGCGCGCGCCTGCCGTTCGGACTCGGCCGCGATGCCGGTGAGGTCCTCGACGGGAAGCGGCGGGGGCGGCACGTCGAGAACCTCCTGCCGCCAGCCGGTCCCGTCGTCCGTTCCGTACGACGGCACCGGCCGCCCGTCTGCGGGTACGAAGCGGCACCGCAGTCCGTGGTGCCGGTCGAGCAGCCCGGCCACCGCGGTGCGCAGGGCGGCCACGTCCAGGGGGCCGGTGAAACGGATCCGGGTCGGGATGTTCCACACCTCGGGGCGGGGCATGCTCAGGACGCCCGCGATCATGCGGGCCTGCTGGTCGCTGACGGGCGCCGTGTCCACCACGGTCACGCCCCGGGGTGGCGCGAGCCGGGCGGTCATCGCCCCCAGCGTGGCGTCGGCGAAGAAGTCCGCCAAGGGGTATTCCACGCCGAAGCTGTCCCGGACCCGGTTCACCAGTCTGATCGCGCCGATCGAATTCCCCCCGAGTTCGAAGAAGTTGGCGTCCGGGGTGAGATCACCGACCGGGCCGAGCGTGTGCCGCCAGAGGGTACGGAGGCGGTGGGCGCCGTCGGGGGTGCCCGGGGTGACGGAACCCGGTGTCAGGTCGCCGACCGTCGCCGCGGCGCCCGCCGTCATGTCGACCAGCACGTTCTCCAGACGGTCCAGGTACCCCCGTGCCGTCGCCTCGTCGAACAGGTCGGCGTCGTGGCGGAGGCGCAGGTCGAGGTCTCCGTCGGGGAGCCGGGTCGCCATGAGGGCGAGTTCGAGGGGTGCGGACTCGGTGCCGCCGTCGAGGGGCGTGGCGCGCAGGCCGGGCAGGGCGAGGGCGGTCAGGGGCGCGGTGTCGAGGTCGGCGGAGACGGTGACGAGGGGGCGCGGGTTGCCCGGGTCGGGGTGGCGGGCCGCCGACAGGGCGTCCAGGTCGACGTGTTGGCGGGCGTCGGCGGCGAAGAGCGTGTCCCGGGTGGCGCGTACGGCGTCGGTGAGTGTCGTGCGGTCGGTCAGGGTCCCGCGCAGCGGCAGCAGGGACACGTGGAAGCCGACCGTGTCCCGCGTCTCGGGGGTGCGGCGGCCGAAGGTGGACCCGATGACGAAGTCGTCCTGTCCGGCGTACTGGCGCAGCACGATCCGCCAGGCGGTGAGCAGCGTCGCGAACAGGGTGACCCCTTGCCGCCCGCTCCACTCCCGCAGCCGCCCCGCCCGCTCCGGGCCGAGCCGCAGCCCCACGGCCCCGCCGCGTCCGGCGACGGTGCGGGTGCGCGGCCGGTCCGTGGGCAGCGCGGGCGCACCCGGCCCGTCCCCGAGGTGGGCGCGCCACCAGTCCAGGTCGTCCGCTCCCCCGGTCACCGCGATCGTGTCGAGCGTGCTCCCGGCGGCCCGCTCGAAGCGGGGCGCGCGACCCTCCGCCTCCGCCCGGTAGAACTCCCCGAGGTCGGCGGCGACCAGCCCCGCGGAGTGGCCGTCGGTGACGAGGTGGTGCATGCCGAGGATCAGCGCGTGGTCGTCGTCGGCGAGCCGCAGCAGCCGGGGCGTGAACAGCGGCCCCGCCGCGAGGTCGTACGCGCGGGTGCTCTCCTCCCGCAGGGCGGCCCGGATCACCTCGTCGGCGTCCCGGCCCCGGACGTCGTCGACGACCAGGGCCGGACATGCCCGGTCCCGGTCCTCCCGTACGACCTGGAAGACCCCGTCTCCCCCGGCGACGAACGCGGTCCGCAGCCCGTCGTGGCGGCGGACCAGGCCGTCCACGGCGGTCCGCAGCGCTTCGACGTCCAGCGGACCCCGCAGCCGTACGCCCTGGATCTCGTTGTACGCGGCCGGGTTGGCGATCAGCGTGGCGGCGAGCCACAGGCGGCGCTGGGCCGGGGTCGCGGGAGCCCGCCGTTCTTCGGGCCTCTTCGGCTTCTTCGGCTGCGTCGGGGGCTCGTGGTAGCGGCGGCGCAGGACGTCCAGTTGCTCCAGGCCCGCCTTCATCTCCTCCGGCGGCAGCCCGAAGTCGACCAGGGCGGCGATCTCGTCGACGCCCGCGGCCCGCAGCGCGTCGACGGTGGCCGCGCAGGTGTCCGGCGAGCCGATGAGGGCCCGTTGGTCGCAGTAGCGGTCGTAGGCGCGGTCGAAGAGGTAGGCGAGGTCGGCCTCGCTCGCGTCGGCCACGTCCTCGGGGCGGCCCCCGAGGGCGCTCGCGGCGGAACGCATCTGGAGGGAGGAGCGCAGATAGCGGCTCATCGGCTCGCGCGCGGCTGTCCGGGCGGCGGCGTGGTCCTCGGCGAGGTGGGTGTGGAGCAGGACGGTGACGCGGCCCGCGTCGGGGTCGAGGCCGCTCTCGGCGCGCAGCCGGCGGTAGTGGCGGATGTTCGCCGCGAGCTGCTCGACCGTCTGGTTCATGAGGTTGGTGACGATCCCGAGGTCGCGGCGGGCCGCCTCCTCGTACGAGGCACGCCGCCCGGACGTCGCCAGACACATCGGCGGCAGCTCCTGCACGGGCCGCGGATGCAGGCGTACGTCGATGGGGTGCCCTTCGCCGGTGCGGCGCGCGACGCTCTCGCCCCGCCACAGCCGCCGTACGTCCTCCAGGTGCCGGAAGGCGATCTCGGTGCGGTCGGTGAAGCGGTCGGGGTGCAGGGCGAAGTCGCTCGCGTGCCAGCCGCTCGCGCAGCCGATGCCGACCCGGCCGCCGGAGAGGTTGTCGGCCACCGCCCACTCCTCGGCGATCCGCACGGGGTCGTGCAGCGGGAGGACCACCGAGCCCGCGTGCAGGCGGATGCGGCGGGTCTCCCGGGCGAGCGCGGCGGCCAGGACGGACGGGTTGGGGAAGAGGCCGCCGAAGGAGTGGAAGTGGCGTTCGGGGAGCCAGAGCGTGCTGAAGTCGTGGGTGTCGGCGAAGCGTGCGGTCTCGATCAGCCGTTCGTAGGCCTGCGCGCTGTCCTCGCCGTCGGGATGGTCTCCGAAGAAATAGACGCCGAAGTCGGGAGCGGGCCGCTCGGCGGCGTCGCCGTGACCGTGCCGCCGGCGGTGGCGGGGCGTCGTCGGGAAGTAGCCGCCCGCGCGCAGCTCCCGCAGTGAGTCCTTCACCGCGTCCGTGATCCGTTCGACGTCGGTGTCGGTGTGCGCGGTGGAGAGGTAGAAGGAGCGCCACTCCCAGACGTAGATCCCGCGCAGGAGGAGGTGGTGGTAGAGCAGCTCCATGTCGGCGCGGTGGGTGAAGCGGAACATGGACCCGAAGTGGGCCGTTTCCAGGGGGAATTCCTCGGCGCGGAAGAAGTCGTCGAGGTCGGCGGCGAGCACGTCGGTGCGGGCGTTCAGCGTCTGCTGGAGCTCCGGGCCCCGCTCCTTGAGGTGGGTGAGGACCGCGCGGGCGGCGGCCATCGACAGGGGGTGCTGGATGTACGTGCCGCCGAAGAACGTCGTGTCGCGCGTCGGGCGGCTGTCGTCCCCGTACCGCCAGAAGCCGCCGTCGATGCCGTCCATGAGGTCGGCGCGGCCCGCGATCGCGCCGATGGGATGACCGCTGCCGAGGGCCTTGCCGTAGGTGGCGAGGTCGGGGACGACGCCGTAGTGGTGCTGGGCGCCGCGGGGGTGGGGGCGCAGGCCGGTGAGCATCTCGTCGAAGAGGAGGACGATGGCGCGCCGGGCGGTCAGCTCCCGCAGCGCGCGCAGGAAGGCGACAGGGCGCAGGGCGGGGTTGCGGCACTGGACCGGTTCGACAAGGACCGCGGCGATCGTGTCGCCGAGTTCGTCGATGACGTCCAGGCTCTCCTGGCTGCCGTATTCGAGGACGAGGAGTTCGGACACCGCGCTCGCGGGGACGCCGCGCGAGACGGGGACGGCGTGGCGGCCGTCGGGGCCGGGACGGCCGAGGACCGAGTCGATGTGGCCGTGGTAGGAGCCGCGGAACATGACCACGCGGTCGCGTCCGGTGGCCGCGCGGGCGAGCCGCAGGGCGGCGGAGTTGGCCTCGGTGCCGGAGTTCGCGAACGCCACCCGCTCCATGCCGGTGAGTTCCGCGAGCAGTTCGGCGGCCACGCCCGTGTCCTCGGAGCGCGGTCCGAGGCGCAGTCCGTCGGCGAGGTGCCGACGGACGGCCTCCGTCACCGGGGCGGGCTCGTGGCCGAGCAGCAGCGCGCCGAAGCCCATGGTGATGTCGGTGTAGTCGTTGCCGTCGACGTCCGTCAGCCGGGCGCCGTGCGCCGAGCGGGCCGCGATCGGGTACTGCATCTCCTTCGTCGCCCGCCGGAAGCCGACCACGGCCCGGCTGTCCGCCAGCACCGTTCGGTGCCGCTGCGCCAGCTCCTTCGACGTGCGGGTCCGCTCGGTGAAGCGGCGGACCAGGTCGTCGGCGTGGGCCCGCTGGGCGTCACTCGCACCGGTGCCTGACATGCCGGAGTCAGGGGGGAGGGTGACGTGGGGGCCGTGCTGGAGGGGCGGCTCGGCGGGTTGCCCGGCGGGAGCCTCGGCGGGTTGCCCGGCGGACGGCTCGGTGCGGTGCCGGGCCGCCGTCAGGAGTTCGTCGAGCCGTCCGGAGACGGCGACGGTCCGGGCGACGGCCTCGGCGCTCGCCTGCGACGCGGGGCTGGTCCGCACCGTGGTCATCCTCCGACCTCCTCGCGGCCCTCGGCGAGCAGGGCCACGGCCTCGGAGAGCTGACCGAGCATCCTGGTCTGGGTCTCGGCGAGTTGGCGTATCTGGCGGGCCAGTTCCTCGACCTCGGCACGGGTGGCGTAGACGGGTTCCTCGGCACGGGTGGCGTAGACGGGTTCCTCGTCGGGGGTGACGTGCACGGGCTCGTCGTCCGGGGTGATGTGCACGGGCTCGTCGTCCGGGGTGACGCCCGCGGAGGCCGGGACCGCCCTCCGCCCCGTCCGCTCCGCTATCAACCGGGCCGCGAGCCGTGGGGTCCCCGCCTCCTCCAGGATCTCCCGCATACCGATCTCCACCCCGAACTCGGCCTCCAACTGTCGGACCATTCCTATGAGTTGGAGCGAGTCCGCGCCGAGCCCGACGAACGTACGCTCCGCGGTGATCTCCTCCGGCGCGTATCCGAGATGACGGGCGCTGAGCGCCAGCACCCGTTCCAGTACGGCCTGTTCGGTCATGCCGTCCTCCGTTGTGCGGTCGTCGGCCAAGGGGGTGGGCGGCGGTCCTGTCCAGTACGAGCGGTGCTGGAAGGGATACGGCGGCAGCGGGATCCGGCGGGCGTCGCTGCCGTCGAGCAGGGCCGCCCAGTCGAGCCGGTGGCCCGCGCAGTGCAGCCGGGCCACGGCCGCCCAGAGGGTGCCGAGGCCACGGTCGCCGCGGCGCTGGGTGGGGACGGCGGCGGTGTCCGGCCGGGCACGCCGGACGAGCCCGGCGAGGGGCGCGTCGGGGCCGATCTCCAGATGGACCGGCCGCCCAGGTGTCCGCTCCAGCGTGCGCAGTACGGCGGCGAAGTCCACCGGCCGTCGGGTCCCCCGTACGAGGTGCTCGGCGTCCGGCAGCCAGCCCACCGGGTGCCGGACCCCGTCCGGACCGCTCACGAACTCGGTCCTGGTGGGCCGCAGCCGTACCTTTCCGCAGGCGTCCCGGAAGTCCGCCAGGACGGGGTCGAGCAGGGCGGTGTGGAACGCGCGGTCCACCGGCAGGGACTCCGCGGGCGTGCCGCGTTCCGCGAGCCGGGCGCGGGCGGCGGCCACCGCCTCGGGCGGTCCGCCCACGACGTACTGCCCGGGCCCGTTGACGACGGCGAGTTCGAGGCCGTCGACCTCGGCGACCAGCCCCCGTACGACGTCCTCGGCCGCGAACACCGCGAGCATGCCCCCGGCCGGGGTGCCGTCGCGCATCAGCCGCCCCCGCCTGCAGACCAGCCGCAGTCCGTCCTCCAGCGTGAGCGCCCCGGCCACGCACAGGGCCGCGTACTCCCCGGCGCTGTGCCCGGCCACCGCGACCGGTTCGACGCCGAACCGCCGCCACAGCCGCGCCTGCGCGACCTGCAGGGCGAAGAGCGCGGGCTGCGCGAAGGCGGTGTCCCAGACCCGCGCTCCCTCCGGGTCCCAGGACCGCGCTCCCTCCGGGCCCCGGGCCCGCGCTCCCTCCGCGGGACCACCGTCGGCGCCGCCCAGCAACCGGTCGAGGAACCCCTCCTCCCCCGTCTCGTCCCGGTGGATCCCCGCGCACTCCTCCAACGTGCGGGCCACCACCGGGAACCGCCCGGCGAGCGCCGCGCCCATCCCGTCGTACCCGCTGCCCTGGCCGGTGAAGAGGAACACCGGTCCCGTGCCCGCCGCCGCCCCGGCGACAGCGTGCGCGTACGCCCCCGCCGCGCCCCGTACGAAGGCGTCCAGCGCCGCCGCCGTGCCGCCTGCCTCCGCGGTGACCACCAGTCGGTGTTCCAGGTGCCGTCGTCCGAGCGCGGTGGTGAGGAGCAGGTCGGCGGGGTCGGTCCCGGGGTGTTCGGTGAGGTGGTCGCGGAAGGCCCGTGCGGAGGCGAGGAGCGCCTCGGGGGTGTGGCCGGACAGCGGCAGCAGCGCGGGGGCCCGCCCGCGGTCCGGCGAGCGGGGGGCCGGGGTCGGCGCCTCCTCCAGGATCACGTGGGCGTTCGTCCCGCCCATCCCTATGGAGTGCACCCCGGCCCGGCGCGGGCGGCCCTCCTCGGCGGGCCAGGGCAGCGCGCGGGTGGGCAGGACGAAGGGGCTCCCGGTCACGTCCAGGGCCGGGTTGGGGCGGGTGTGGTTCACCAGCGGCGGTATCTCCCCGTGGCGCAGCACCAGCACCGCCTTGATCAGCCCGGCCAGCCCGGCCGCGCTGTCCAGGTGGCCGATCGCCGACTTCGTGGAGCCCAGCGCGCAGAAGCCGGTGCGGTCGGTGTGCAGCCGGAACGCCTCGGTGAGGGCGGCGAACTCGATCGGGTCGCCCTTGAGCGTGCCGGTGCCGTGCGCCTCCAGGTAGCCGATGGAGTCGGCGGGCACCCCGGCCGCGCGCAGCGCGCCGAGCACGGCGTCGCGCTGGCCGGTGGAGCCCGGCGCGGCGAACCCGGCGCGGTCGGCGCCGTCGTTGGTGACGGCGGACCCGGCGATCACCGCGTACACGGTGTCGCCGTCGGCGAGCGCCCTCTCCAGCGGTTTGAGGACGACGGCGGCGACGCCGTTGCCGCCGACGGTGCCGTCCGCGTCGGCGTCGAAGGCGCGCACGGTCCCGGAGCGCGAGATCGTCGAGCCGCGTACGTGCCGGTGCCCGGTGACCTGGGGCACGTGCAGGGCGGCCGAGGCGACGACCATGAGGTCCGCGTCGCCGAAGTGCAGAGCCTGGCGGGCGAGATGGACGGACACCAGGGACGACGAGCAGGCCGTGGCCACGTTCAGGGCCGGGCCCGTCAGTGCGAGCCGGTGGGCCGCCCGAGGGGCCGCGAAATCGGGGTAGGTGCCGACCTGCGCCTGCTTCTGCCGCTGCCAGTCCCCCGAACCCGCCTCCTCCCGCAGGTTGTTGGCGAGGTAGCTGTGCAGGGAGTGGAGCCGGTAGCCGGTGCTCCCGCACACCCCGATCCGCACCCCGGCGCGCGGCTGTGCGTACCCCGCGTCCTCCAGGGCGTGGTGGGCGCACTCCAGGAAGAGGCGTTGCTGCGGATCGGTGACCGCGGCCTCGCGGGCGCTCATCCCGAAGAAGGCCGCGTCGAAGCCGTCGATGCCGGGCAGCGGGGCGCTCGCGGCCACGAAGTCGGGCGCGCCGTACTCCTCGGGGGCGAACCCGGCCGCCGCCAGCTCGGCGTCGGTGAACCGCCGTACGTGCGTCACGCCCGTCCGGATGTCCCGCCAGTACCCGTCGGGGGTGTCAGCTCCCGGAAACCTCAGCGCCATCCCGACGACTGCCGTACGCACCGCTCGTCCCCTCCTTGCCGGCGCCGTGGACCGCGTACAAACGGAGCAGGTAGATCCCCGCGACGACGATGGCGAGGCCGTGCGACCAGGCCACGACGGTGAACGCGGAGAACGATTCGAGGGCCGCCGACACCCCGATCATGCCGATTCCGAAACCGAGGTTCTCGACCGTCGCCGTGAGCCCGAAGGCGTGGCCGCGCAGGGTCTCCGGCAGGGTCTGCAGATGCGAGGTGTACGACACCTCGGTGAGCCCGTCCGCGGCGCCCGCGACGAGGGCGATCAGCACGGTCGCCACCATCGGGAACCCGGCGAAGCCGAGGATGAACGCGGAGGACATGACGACGGTGCCGAGGCCGAAGCCGAGCGCGCCGACGGCCCGTTGGGAGCGTTTGGCCCAGCGTTGGATGACCTGTTGCGCCAGGACGTTGCCCAGCGCCCAGAACAGCCAGAAGCGGCTGACGAACGCGGCCGGATCGTCCGGGTGGAGCGTGCTGGAGTAGACGGGCAGGGCCGCGTTGTGCGAGGAGGAGCCGAGGGCGTCGACGGTGCGCAGACACATCATGAGGCCGAGGGCGGGCACGGTCGCCAGCGCCGTCATCGCGGCCCACACGCCGCGCCTCTCGAGGGGCTCGTCGGGCGCCCGCGGCGGTTCGGGGGCGCGTGCGATGCCCGGCAGCCACGCGACCGCCGCCGCGCACACCAGGAAGCTCGCCGCGTCCACCAGGAACGCGGCGGTGAAGCCGAGCCAGGGCACCACCACACCGGACGAGGCGAACCCGGCGACCATCGCCAGCGAACGGCCGCCCACCATCAGCGAGTTGGCCCAGGCGCGCCGGTCCGCGCCGACCAGGTCGGGGATGGAGCTGCGCAGCGCGACCATGAACACCGTGCTGCACGCCCCGACGGCCGCGGACACCGTGAACAGCACGCCGGTCCGCAGTCCCCCGTCCGGCGTCACTACCAGCAGGAACATGACAACGGCTTGGGCGATGTTGGCCCACAGCATGACCGGCTTGACCCCGAACCGGGCCTGCACGCGCCCCGCGACCGTCCCCGCCAGGAACCCCGCGCCCAGCCGCACCGCCATGAACAGTCCGATGGCGAGCGCGCTGTGGGTGGTGGCGTAGACGAACAGGTTGAGCGCCACCATGTTCAGGAAGGTGCCGTACGAGGAGACGGAGTAGCCGGCGACCAGGACGCGGTAGCGCCCCTCGGCCGTCACCGGTGCCGCGCCACGAGCCGTCCCCGGACCGCCGTCCGCCGCCGTCCGCCGCGTGGCGGTGCGGCATCGGGGATGTTCACGACCCGGATCAGGTGACGCATGTTCCCTCTTTCCTCGGCGCGGACGGCACAGGTGTCCGGGGGCATCCTCCCCCTGTGGGGCGGAGGGGATTCCTCTGCCCCAAGACTCCTTGCCCCGGGACTCCCTGAGACGGGAGGTCCGCCGGGCCGCCGAAAGTTCCGGCCGACGAACGCCCGCGCGGGAAGCGCGCCCGCAACCTACCCGGTCGGCAGCAACTTCTCGCGTCCGCGCGCCCGGTACTCGACCAGCAGCCCTTCGACGTCCGACGCGCGCAGTCTGCGGTACGCGGACTCCCCCGATGGCCGCCACCACACTGGGTCGGCGCAGCGGAAGCCCTCGCGGCGCAGCCCCACCCGGTGGATCTTGTTGGTGGCGGTGACCGGCATCCGCGTCACGATCCGAACGAAACGGGGCGCCATCTTGGTCCCGAGGTCGGGCTGGGCGCGCAGGAACTCCACGAAGGCCGACGGGTCGAAGCCGGCCCCCTCGCGCGGCGCGATCGCCGCCATCACCTGGTCCCCGGCCACCGGGTCGGGGACCGCGTACACCGCCACGGCGGCGGCGTCCTCGTGACGGGCGAGGATGTTCTCGATCATCGCGGCGGCGAGGTTCTCGCTGTCGACGCGCAGCCGGTCGTCCGCCCGCCCGGCGAAGTAGAGGAAGCCGTCGGTGTCGCGGTAGAAGAGGTCGCCGGTCCAGTACCAGCCGTCGCGCCGGCGGTCGGCGTCCGCGGCGGGGTTGCGCCAGTACCCCTCGAAGGGGTTGGGTCCGCGGTTCACCAACTCCCCTATCGCCTCGTCCCCGTTGAGAAGCCTCCCGTCCTCGGCGAAGACGGCGGGCGGGCACTCGGCCCGGGTCCCCGGGTCGACCACCGCGAGGTCGTCGCGGGGTGCCGCCCGTCCGATCGCGCCCGCCGGGGCGCCGGGCGTCCGCTGGATGGCGGCGCCGCCCTCGGACGAGCCGTACCCCTCCACCAGCCGCACCCCGAAGCGTTCCTCGAAGGCCGCCGCGTCCACGGCCCCGGCCTCCGTCCCGAAGCCCATCCGCAGCGGGTTGTCGCGGTCGTCGCCGCGGGCGGGCGTGGCCAGCAGGTACTGCACCGCGCGGCCCACATAGGTGAAGTACGTCGCCCCGCAGGCCCGTACGTCCGCGAGGAACCCCGACGCCGAGAACCGCCGCCGCAGCGCGATCCCCGCGCCCGCCGCCAGGGCGGGCGCCCAGTCGGCGATCACCGCGTTGCCGTGGAACATCGGCATGCAGATGTAGTGCGTGTCGTCCGGGCGCACCCCGAACTGGTCGACGAGCGAGCGCCCGGCCGCGGCCAGCCGGCCCTGGGTGCAGATCGCGGCCTTGGGGGCGCCGGTCGAGCCGGAGGTGAAGTAGAGGAGGAGGCGGGCGTCCGCCGACACGGAGGGCGCCGCGTCCGGCGTCGCGCCCCCGTACGGCGCGAGGAGTTCCTCGTACGCCTCGGTGTCGGTGACCAGAACGCGTACGCCGGGCAGTTCGAGGCCGTCGAGGAGGGGCAGGTGGGTCCGCTCGGTGACCAGGACACGGCATTCGGTGTGCAGGATGTCGCGGGCCAGTTCGGGGCCGCGCCGGGTCGGGTTGATCCCGGCCACGGCAGCACCGGAGAGGGCCGCCGCGCTCAACCACAGCGGATACTCGGGGGTGTTGTCGAGCAGCGCCCCGACGTGCGGCGCGGCGTCGGGCGGCAGCAGGTCGGCGAGGAGCGCCGCCCGCGCCGCCGCGCCCGCCGCCACCCGGTGGTGGCTCAGCACCCGGCCCTCGAACCACAGTCCCGGCCGGTGGTCGCCCCACCGTTCCTGTACGAGTTCCGCGACGGTACGCCTCATGGACCCCATGGGGGCGCACGATAATTGACGGGCCGTCAGAAGGGGAGCCCCGTGCCCTCGAAGTCGTCTCCGCCGGACGGGTCGTCCATCGAGAAGAACCCGTGGACACCCACCATGAAGCCGATGCAGAAGAGGACGATCACGGTGCAGAAGACCAGGGTGAAGACCGTGCCCGCCGCCAGCAGCCCCCGGCGCGGCGCGTGGGCCGTCGCCTTCTCGGGACGCTCGGCGGTGTAGTGGACGGGGACGATGTCGCCCTCGACGATCGTCGCCGGGCCGTTCGGCTCCTCGAAGCGGACCGTGCGGCCGTCGCGCGTCATGAACTCGTACACGTGGTGCAGGGTCGTGGACACGGACGTGTCACCGCCGCCGCCACTGGTCGTCGTGTACGACCGCAGACAGCGGGCCTCGGCGATCAGCCCGCTGTTCCACGCCCGGCTCATGTCCAGCGACCGGCGGACCACCACGACCGCCATGAAGATCGCCCCGGTCATGATCACCGCCGGCACGGCATAGAAGAAGACGTCCATGACATTCCCCCGTTGTCCGGTACAGCTCCACGCACGCCGTCATGGTCATGTCGACGTGCGTGGAACCTACCCGTGGGGGGTGCGCGAGCTCCTCAAGAGAGGCTCAGAACATGTGCGGTCCACACGCGCTCAGAACGTTCCGCACGTTCAGAACGTGACGTCCGCGCACGAGTAGAACGCGTTCGCGGTGTCGGCGATCGTCCACACGCCGAGGATGACGTGGTGACCGCTCAGCCCGGAGGGCAGCGTGCCGGTGTGACTGAACGTGGACGGCGGGCGCTGCCCGTTGTACGGGACGGTCAGGAACGGGGTGGTGTTCAGGTCCGCCCTGGTCAGTGCGTGGTTCTGGTTCCAGCCGGACTTGGTGACGAAGTACTTGAAGTCGGTCGTGGCGTGCACGGCCGTGAACTGCCAGCGGAAGGTGTAGCTCTGCCCGCCGGTGACCTTGGTCGTCGGCCAGGCCGCGCCCGAGGGGGTCTTGGGCTGGTCGAGCTGGCTGAAGTTGGTGTGGTTCGCGGAGCAGATCTGTCCGTCCGCGGGACCCGCCGCCGGGAAGCCCTTCGGGCCCTCGACGCTCTGCGGCTCCCACTGGATGTCACCGCAGCCCGCGACACTGCCGCCGTTGGCGGCGCACAACTTCTGCCGACTGAGGGGCTGGTCGGTGTAGCCGTGGGCGTCGGCTCCGCCGGTGGAGAGCACGAACGTGCCCGCCGTGGCGAGGCCCACGACAGCGGCGTACAGCTTGACTTTCCTGCTGGTACGGACCCTTGCCGCGGGGATCCTGGTCGTCCGTATGCGCATGCTGCCGCTCCTGGAGGACGTGGGGGAGGTTCTCGTGAGCCGTGCGCGCGATTTTCAGGTCTAGACCAAGTCCCAGATTATTGCCGCGACTTGAACATGTCCAGACCAATAACCGAGCTCTCCGTCCCCGGCGAGGACCCACTGTCGGTCCCCGCCACGGCTCCGCTGCCCGTCCCCGTCACGGCGAGGAATCCCTGCGCCCCGTGTAGAACGCCACCGTCAGGTCCTTCACCAGCGCCTTGCGCTCGTAGTCGTCGAGTTCGACCAGCCCGCGCATGGTCAGCCGGGTCACCGTGTCCTCGACGGAGTCGACGACGGAGGTGAGCACGGTGTCGCGGTGCTGGGCGTCCAGGGTCGCGATCCGGCGGCGCTGCATCACGGCCGCCACCTCGGGGGCGTACTCGATCCGGGTCGGCTGCGCCGAGAACACCTCCAGGCCGACCGGCGCGGCGTCCGCGGCGATCATCCCGGTGAGCGCCTCGCCGACCGCGTCCGTGTTGCGCAGGGTCGCCACGTCCTTGATGACGGCGGGCGGCGCCTCGGCGGGCAGCTGCGAGAGCATCCGCGACATCGCCGCCTCCACACACTCGCGCAGATACGTCTCGTGGTCCTCGACGCCGAGCACGGCCCGCGCGGTGTCCTTGACCCGCCACACCACGAGCACCACCACCCGCAGCGCGACCCCGTTCGCGTCGACCACCGACATCGGCTCACTGCGCCAGTGCCGCAGCCGTACGTCGACCCGGCGCCGCAGCACCATCGGGTTGATCCACAACAGCCCGGTGCGCCGGACCGTGCCCCGGTAGCGGCCGAAGAGGCCGAGCACCCAGGCACGCCCGGTCCGGCCGCGGGAGAGCCCGCCGAACCCGAACAGCCCGAGCGCGCCGGCCCCGGCGTACGCGGCCCACTGCGCGGGGCCGACCCCGGCCCCCGCGTACCAGGGCAGCCCGATCACCCTCCCCGCGCTGTGCGGCAGCACACCCGACCACCAAGTGGTGAGTACACATCCAGCCACCCCGCAGGCCCCGGCCAGCACACCCGCCACTCCGGGCAGCACCCGTGCGGGGCGCTCCACCAGTTCGGGGTCCACCTCCGGCACCGGGCGCGGGGCGCGGCCCAGCCCGGGGCGCCGGATCCGGGGCTGTTCGCCCGTGCCGCGCCGCCGCCCCACCACGGCGGGCGAGAGCGGCACGGACACCGGCTCGGGGTCGTCACGGAAGAGCAGATGGACGGGGATCTCGGTGGTCGTCTCGTTGTGGATGAGCCGGGCGGCCCGGGCGGCGCCGCCGCCCTCCGGCGTCCCCCCGGACTCCGGGGTGGGTGAAGTCGTCGTACTCATAGCTGCCTCCATGCCTCCGCGCGTGGAAGGGTGATCCCGGCCGGGTGACGAGCCCTGGTGCGAGCCGTGGTGCGATGCCTGGTGCGAGCTTTGGTGCGAGCTTTGGTACGAGCCCTGGTGCGAGCCCTGGTGTGCTGCCTGACGCGTTGCCCGGTACGAGCCCTGACGCGAGCCGTGGTGCGAGCCCTGCCACCCGGCCTTTCACGAGAAGAGCCGGCGCCAGGTCTCGGGCCCCGGCCAGCCGTCCGCCGCGCCGCCGCGCCAGCCCTGCGCCCGCTGGAACGCCTCGACGCCCCGTCGGTCCGCCTCGCCCCAGCGCGGCCCCGGACCCGACGTGTAGTACGTGCCGAACCCCTTCTTCACGAGTTGCTCGCCGAGCCGGGTGACATGGGGGTTGTCCGCGCCGGGGCCGAAGAAGGACCGGCCCGGGTAGCGGCTGCTCGTCGCCCCCGGCGCCGAGACGCCCGCGCTCGTCTCCTCGGCCAGCCCCTTGTAGCGGTAGGGCACATAGCGGTCCGAGTTGCTCCAGTAGGCGTACGGAGTGGACTGCCCGCGGGTGTGCGGGCGGGTCTGTTCATAGGCGAGGTAATAGGTGTGGGTGTAGTCCGACCAGCCGCCGAAAAGGACGACGTGCGAGCCGTTCTGCGGATCCGCCGCATTATGGAAGAGGAGCATGTCGCCGGGCTGCAGCTGGTCGCGTGAAACGCGTACGCCGAACGTGCTGAGGCTGCCCGTCCATTCGTTTCCCGGCAGGTTCCAGGCCATCGAGACGAAGCCCGAGCAGTCCTGCCGGTATCCGTCCGGCCAGTACGCGGTATTGCTGTACGGCACCCGCGCGGCGACCCACTTCTTGGCCCGGTTGATGATCGCCGCCCGGGTGGTCGCGGGGAGCTCGCCCCCCGCCCCGGGCTTCGCGGGCTGCCCCGCCGGGCTCCCGCCGAAGCTGTGCAGCGGGGCCTTGGCGCCCTGCGGGGTGTCGGGCTCGTCACCTCGGGGGTCGCCCGGCCGGGCGGGTCCGTGCGCGGCGGCCACGGCCGGCACCGGCTGGCCCGCGGCGAGGACGGTGCCCGCCGCCGCGGCCAGCAGCAGCGCGCCCCGCGCCGCCGGGTGTCCCACGGGCCCGGGGAGTGAGGAAGGGGGAATGACGCGCCGCCAGTGCACGCATCCGGGGCAATCGCAGTCGCTCGCGGGATCGAATTCCTCGAATACCGGAGCGTCCATGAGATTCCCCTCACACCACAGGTCCATGTCTCCGCACTTCTGCACAGTCGTCAGTTTCGCAACTGTCACCTCTTGTCGCATGTTGACGGTCCGAATGATGTACAGGGACCACTTCCGACCGGTTCGGGACACCTCACCGCTCACTTCACGACACCCACGTGGTCCGGAGCACCCTCCCCGGTCGGGTAGAGTTCTCGGGTCAGCAGGCGCCGCTAGCTCAGTTGGTTAGAGCAGCTGACTCTTAATCAGCGGGTCCGGGGTTCGAGTCCCTGGCGGCGCACCGACACCGAAGGGCTCCTCACCAGCGTGAGGGGCCCTTCGGCTTGTGGGCGGGGCGGGCTCCCCGCTGGTACAACCGGCGTAAAGGGTCACATAGGGTCGCATACGGACCGGGCATATGCGCCCGGCGTATGGAGCGGTGACCCCATCTTCGTACAGGCGTCCCAATTAGCGCGTATGACCGGTTAACACCGCGTTTCGCATCTTGCGATCATGATGAACGCCGTAGAACCCTGGGCTTCAAGGGACTGTCGATACCTGACAGTTGGGGGTATGGCCGGTTGCGACCATGGGGGGTTGGGGGCCCCGTTCATGAACCGATGCCGAGGGGGGCATCATGCAACCGGAAGGTCGCATTTCTATGTCTCCCTTGTGTGGAGCATGTGGTGATGCCGACCTGCCAGCATGCGTCCGTGACGGTCAAGGGGGACTCGAACGGGCGACAAGAACCGACGAACACGCACCTGGACGTGCGTGCGGGGGGAATGACTCATGACGTCGACGCCGACGGGCGCCCGGCAGAACTTCGACCCGTCTGAGACGACCCAGCTCCGGATGCCATCGCACCGGACCGGCAGCAACTTCCGCAGGATCAAGAAGACCCTGCCGAGATACGACTACGAGCACTACAGCCGGCTCGCGGGTCCCCTCACACAGCCCGATCCGAACAAGCCGTACAAGGTGCAGTACCGCTCGCTGCTGTCCCAGGAGCCGCACCGCATCCGAGCCGCCCTGATGCTGGGCGCCGCGCCGCTGCTGTCGCTGATCCTGCTGGGCTGGCTGCTCCAGCCGGAGCACTGGACCGAACGCGACTACCCGGCCTACGACTTCCTGCCGGTGCTCGACATCGTGATGCTGGTCTCGATCGGTCTGATCGAGTTCTTCCGCTGCATGAACGTGCTGTCGAACGCACACGCCACCCTGGTCGCCCGCGACCCGATCCCGGTGGTCCCGGAGACCGGCACCAGAGTCGCCTTCCTCACCTCCTTCGTGCCCGGCAAGGAACCCCTCGCCATGGTGACCAAGACCCTGGAGGCGGCCGTCAAGCTGCGCCACCGGGGCCTTCTGCACGTCTGGCTGCTCGACGAGGGTGACGACCCGGAGGTGAAGGAGGTCTGCAAGCGCCTGGGCGTGCACCACTTCTCCCGCAAGGGCGTCGCGAAGTGGAACCAGGCCAAGGGCCCGCA
Source organism: Streptomyces sp. RLB3-17 (assembly GCF_007113425.2). Lineage (NCBI taxonomy): Bacteria > Bacillati > Actinomycetota > Actinomycetes > Kitasatosporales > Streptomycetaceae > Streptomyces > Streptomyces sp. RLB3-17. Next base: position 4,570,534 of record NZ_CP041610.2, read on the forward strand.
CCGCGCCAAGACCAAGCACGGCAACTACAACGCCTGGCTGGAGGCGCACGGCGACGAGTACGACTTCTTCGCCTCGGTCGACACCGACCACGTGCCGCTGCCCAACTACCTGGAGCGGATGCTCGGCTTCTTCCGCGACCCGGACATCGGCTTCGTCATCGGCCCGCAGGTCTACGGCAACTACGACAACCCCATCACCAAGGCCGCCGAGTCCCAGCAGTTCCTCTTCCACGCGCTGATCCAGCGGGCCGGCAACCGCTACGGCGCGCCGATGTTCGTGGGCACCTCCAACGCCGTACGCATCAAGGCGCTCAAGCAGATCGGCGGCCTGTACGACTCGATCACCGAGGACATGGCGACCGGCTTCGAGATGCACCGCGCGAAGAACCCGGCGACGGGCAGGAAGTGGCGCTCGGTCTACACCCCGGACGTCCTCGCGGTCGGTGAGGGCCCGAACGCCTGGACGGACTTCTTCACCCAGCAGCTGCGCTGGTCCCGGGGCACGTACGAGACGATCCTCAAGCAGTACTGGAAGGGCTTCTTCTCGCTGCCGCCGAGCAAGCTCTTCAACTACACCATGATGATCATCTTCTACCCGATGTCCGCCCTCAACTGGATCCTCGCGGCCCTCAGCTGCGCACTCTTCCTGGGCCTGGGCGCATCCGGTGTGAACATCGACCCGACGGTCTGGCTGATGCTGTACGGCAACGCCTCCGCGCTGCAGATCGGCCTGTACGTGTGGAACCGCCGGCACAACGTCTCCCCGCACGAGCCCGAGGGCTCGGGCGGCGTGGCGGGCATGATCATGTCGGCGCTCTCCGCGCCGATCTACGCCCGCTCGCTGATGGACGCGGTGCTGCGCCGCAAGAGCAAGTTCGTGGTGACCCCCAAGGGTGATTCGGCCAGCCCCGACACACTGTTCGGGACCTTCCGGATCCACCTGTTCTTCATCCTGGTCTTCGCCGGCTCGATCGTCGCCGGACTCCTGCTCGGGCACTCCCACCCCGCGATGATCACCTGGGCCTCCTTCGCCCTGCTGATCACCGCCTCGCCGATCCTCGCCTGGCAGTGGGCCCTGCGCCAGGCGAAGAAGAAGCCGTCGGCGGCGCCCGCCTCACCCGAGGAGTCGGTGCCGCTGCCCGCTCAGGCCTCGGCGCCCCAGCAGGAGCAGCACGCTCCGCATGCCCCGCACGCCCCGCAGCACAAGCCCAGCTGGGCGGCGGCACAGGGCGGCGGCAGCGGCGGAGGCAATGACCAGACCATGCAGATTTCCCTTGGGGGACGTAAAAAATGAAAGACGGTGCCCGTCGCCGCCGTGCTCGTCGACTTGCGATAGGCGGGGCGGTGGTGCTCGCGCTGGCCGGGATGAACGGGCCGTGGGTGTACCGCTTCAGCACGGAGAAGTACCACGACTACACGATCAACAAGCCCGAGTACAAGGCCAAGAACGGGCACTGGGACATCATCCAGTTCCCCGAGGAGTACAGACAGAACACCATCCACGCGGCCCTGCTGCACACCGGCAAGATCCTGCTGATCGCGGGCTCGGGCAACAACCAGGACAACTTCGACGCGAAGAAGTTCGACACGCGGATCTGGGACCCGGTCAAGGGCACCATCAAGAAGATCCCGACGCCCGCCGACCTGTTCTGCACGGGCCACACCCAGCTCGCCAACGGCAATCTGCTGATCGCGGGCGGCACGAAGCGGTACGAGACGCTGAAGGGTGACGTCACCAAGGCGGGCGGCCTGATGGTCGTCCACAACGAGAACCCGGACAAGCCGATCACGCTGCCCGCGGGCACCAGGTTCACCGGCAAGGAGAACGGCAAGACGTTCGTCTCCAAGGACCCGGTGCTCGTCCCGCGCGCGACGAAGGTCTTCGACAAGGCGACCGGAAAGTTCCTGCGCAACGACCCGGGCCTCGGCCGTATCTACGTCGAGGCAGAGCAGAGCGGCCAGAAGTACGAGACGGGCACCCAGGACAACTACCGCATCCAGGGCCTGACCGGAGCCGACGCCCGCAACACCTACGGCATCGCACAGAAGCTCGCCCTGGACAAGAAGGACTTCCAGGGCATCCGGGACGCGTACGAGTTCGATCCGGTCGCCGAGAAGTACATCAAGGTCGACCCGATGAACGAGGCCCGCTGGTACCCGACGCTCACCACCATGAGCGACGGCAAGATCCTCAGCCTCTCCGGTCTGGACGAGATCGGCCAGCTGGTCCCGGGCAAGAACGAGGTGTTCGACCCGAAGACCAAGAAATGGACGTACACCAAGGGAATCCGCCAGTTCCCGACCTACCCGGCGATCTCCCTGATGCAGAACGGCGAAATGTTCTACTCGGGCTCGAACGCGGGCTACGGACCGGACAACGTGGGCCGCGACCCCGGCGTCTGGGACGTGGCCACCAACAAGTTCACCAAGCTGCCGGGCCTGAGCGACCCCAACATGATGGAGACGTCCGGCACGGTGCTGCTGCCGCCCGCGCAGGACGAGAAGTACATGGTGATCGGCGGCGGCGGGGTCGGCGAGTCCAAGCTGTCCAGCAAGAAGACCCGGCTGATCGACCTCAAGGACCAGAACCCGAGGTTCGTCGACGGGCCCGAACTGGAGAAGGGCACCCGCTATCCGCAGTCCTCGATCCTGCCGGACGACACCGTCCTGGTGTCCGGCGGCTCCGAGGACTACCGGGGGCGCAGCGACTCCAACATCCTCCAGGCGCGGATCTACGACACCAAGTCGAACACCTTCGACCGGGTCGCCGATCCGCTGGTGGGCCGCAACTACCACTCGGGCTCGATCCTGCTGCCCGACGGCCGGGTGATGTTCTTCGGCTCCAACTCGCTCTACGCGGACAAGGCCAACACCAAACCGGCCACGTTCGAGCAGCGCATCGAGATCTACACGCCGCCGTACCTCTACCGGGACTCGCGGCCCGATCTGACCGGCGGCCCGAAGACGATCGCGCGCGGCGGCTCGGCGACGTTCACCTCGCAGCACGCGTCGACCATCAGGACGGCCCGGCTGATCCGGCCGAGCGCGTCCACGCACGTCACCGACGTCGATCAGCGTTCCATCGCGCTGGACTTCAAGAAGACGAAGAACGGGGTCACGGTGACCGTGCCGCAGAACCGGAATCTCGTGGAGTCCGGCTGGTACATGCTGTTCGTGACGGACGACCAGGGGACGCCGAGCAAGGCGCAGTGGGTCAAGGTGCCGTAGCGCTCCGCTGGGTCGGGCCGGTTCTGGCTGCGGCTGAGTGGGGGCTGAGCGCGCAGTTCCCCGCGCCCCTGAAGGCGCGGGGAACTTGCCGTCAGTCAGAAGCTTTGGCCAGCTTCAGGGCGTACTCGGGCCACCACTCGCCCGCCTTCGGACCCCCCTTGCACTCCCCGTCCGACTCACCCGGCCGCTTGACCCAGAGATACGCGTCGACGAGCGGATCGGCGGTCTTGGTCGTCGGGGTCTCGCCCAGCGCGCGCCCCGGCGGATTGCACCAGTTCTCGTCCGCCCCGCCGGCCGTGTAGGGGCCGTTTCCGTTGCGGCTGGTGTCGATGACGAAGTGCTTGCCGCCGACCTTCGCGGACAGTTGTTTGCCGTACGCGATGGAGTCCTTGGTCGAGTAGAAGTTGGAGACGTTGACGGAGAAGCCGTCGGCCCGGTCGATGCCCGCCCGCTTCAGCGGCTGGAAGATCTGGTCGGGGTGGCCCCAGCCCGCGTTGCCCGCGTCGAGGTACACCTTCGTGTTCTTCAGGGCCTTGAGCTTGGTGACCGCGGTCTCGAGGAGGAAGTACCGCTCCTCCTGGAACTGCGCCGGGGTGCACTGGTTGACCAGGTGCAGAATGGCGTCCGGCTCCAGGATCACCGTGGCGGGCCGGTCCTGGATGCCGCGGGCGACCCCGTCGATCCAGGCCTTGTAGGCGTCGCCGTCCGCCGCGCCGCCCTGCGAGAACTGGCCGCAGTCGCGGTGCGGGATGTTGTAGAGGACCAGGATGGCCGCCCGGTCGGCCTGCTGCGCCGCCTCGGTGAAACCGCGCGCCTCCCGCTCGGGATTCTCCGGCCCGATCCACTCGCCGGTCGGCTGTTCGGCTATCTTGCGGATCTGCTCGGCGTCGTCCTTCTTGCCCGCCTTGACGTACGCGGCGACCTGCTCGGCCGCGTTGCCCGCCGGGTTGACCCAGAACGGGTCGGAGTTCTTGGGCTGTTGTGTGACCTTGGAACCGGAACCGTCGCTCTTGTCGCCGCCCCCGGAGGAACACCCCGCGAGCACCAGCAACGCCCCCACCACCGCGACGGACGCCCGAGCCCCGGCCCCCATGCTGCCGTACATGCAACTCCCCCTCGGGTGCACTGTCCTTGGGGTCAATCGTGACATAGGTGGCGCCTCGCCCACGAGATCGCCCGCCCCTTGTCGGTGAGCTGTTACAGCCCCGGAGACAGGTCCTAGGCCAGAACGCTCATACGTTCTAGAGTTGCCTCAAACGGACCCAGAACCTCCCGCGCCGACCGCCGGGTTACTCCCGCAGCCCGTGCGCGCGCGGTCGAGGACCAGCCCGGTCGGCGGCTCCGGGGGGAGCGGGCCGCCGACCGGGCCAGGTGGAACCGGTCACCGGGACACCGGCCTCGGTCACCCGATTCATCGTCCGTGGCCCGTGAGGTACGCCGACACGACCACGTTCGCGGTGTAGGTGCGGCTCGCCCGGTCGAAGGTGCCGCCGCAGGTGACGAGCCGCAGCTCGGCCCGCCCCGACTCCCGTGGCCCGTAGGCCTGTCGGGCGTCGAAGTGGTCGCGCGGGAAGACCTGCACGTCGTCCACGGTGAACTCGGCGACCGTCCCGTCGTCGCGGACCACCCGGACCGTCTGCCCCGGCCGTACCGTGCTGAGTTTGTAGAAGACCGCGGGCCGGGTCTCGGTGTCGACGTGCCCCACGAACAACGCGGTCCCGGCCGCCCCCGGCCGCACCCCGGCGGCGTACCAGCCGACCACGCCCGGCTGGTCGAAGGGCGGCGGATCGATCGCCCCCTGCCCGTCGAGCCCGCGGCCCACGACCGGCGCCTGCACCCCCATCGAGGGAATGTCGATGCGCTGCGGCACCGCGCTCGTCAGCGGCTTCAGCGCGGGTGGCAGCCGTACCTCCGGCGGTCGTCCGACCGCCGCGATGTCCCCCGTCGTCGGCGCCGCTATCCCCAGCCGTACGTCGGTCAGGTCACGGCCCCACAGCCACAGCCCGAGCAGCAGCACCGCCCAGGCGACACCGGTCAGCAGCCGGCCGGCGCCGGAGGAACGCCCGTGTGCGGGCATGTCGTCGGACATGTCAGTCTCGGGTGTCGTGGCCCCGGCGCGCGCTGCGGACCGCGACCGCCACCGCGGCGGCGCTCGCGAGGACGAGGCCGATCACCGCGTGCTTGGTGCCGGGGCTCGACGAGCGGGCGTCCACGGAGGCGAAGTGCGCGGTGCCGCCGCCGCCCGCGTGCACGGGGGCGACGGGCGAGGCCAGGCCGTTCGGGAGGGCCAGGGCGGACGTCAAGGCGGTCGGGACGGCGAGGACGGACCTCAGGGAGGTCGGGCCGCCCGGCGCGGTGACCGTGACCGTGCCGCTCACCCGGTTCTGGCGGCCGTCACAGCTGACCTTGACCTCGTAGGCACCGGGCGTGGCCGACGAGCGGACACGGGTGTCGCCGACGAGCACCCCGCCCTGGCCGGTGAGCCGCGCGTCCGCGACGAACGCCGTCGAGACCGCGGTACCGGTCGTCCCCGTACAGCCCAGCGCCCGCAGCTGGACGTCGCTGCCGGGGGCCGGGGACACGGGAGAGACGGAGACGCCGCCGTCGGCCGCGTACGCGGCGGGAGTGAACGCCGCCGCGAGCACCGCACCGGCACAGAGAGTGAGTCGCGCACAGAGAGCGAGTCGACATGAACCCATCGTGAACCTCCAGATACCTGGAGACTCCCCCTCCGAGCCGCCGGACGCATCCTCAGACGCCCTCGACTGCTCCAAACGGGTCTCGAAAGGTTTGGCGCGGGCCGGTGGCCCCCGGCCCGGGTGGCGTCAGATCCGCTCGACGAGGTCCGCGATCGAGTCCACGATCCTGGAGGGCCGGAAGGGGTACTGCTCGATCTCCTCGCGGGTGGTCAGCCCGGTGAGGACGAGATAGGTCACCATGCCCGCCTCGAGGCCGGCCAGGACGTCCGTGTCCATCCGGTCGCCGATCATCGCGCTGGTCTCGGAGTGCGCCCCGATGGCGTTGAGACCCGTCCGCATCATCAGCGGGTTCGGCTTGCCTGCGAAGTAGGGCTGCTTGCCGGTCGCCTTGGTGATCAGCGCGGCCACCGCGCCGGTCGCGGGCAGCGGGCCCTCGGCGGACGGGCCGGTCTCGTCGGGGTTGGTGGCGATGAACCGGGCGCCGCCCTTGATCAGCCGGACCGCCTTCGTCATGGCCTCGAAGGAGTACGTACGGGTCTCGCCGAGGACCACGTAGTCCGGCTCGTGGTCGGTCAGGACGTACCCGATGTCGTGCAGTGCCGTGGTCAGGCCCGCCTCACCGATGACGTACGCGGTGCCGCCGGGCCGCTGGTCGTCCAGGAACTTGGCGGTGGCGAGCGCGGAGGTCCAGATGTTCTCGACCGGCACGTCCAAGCCCATGCGCCGCAGCCTGGCGTGCAGGTCACGAGCGGTGTAGATCGAGTTGTTGGTGAGCACCAGGAACGGCTTCCCGGACTCCCGCAGCCTCTTGACGAAGGCGTCCGCGCCGGGGATCGGCACACCCTCGTGGATGAGGACGCCGTCCATGTCGGTGAGCCACGACTCGATGGGCTTGCGCTCTGCCATGGTGCTGGTTCTCCTGCCGTCCTGGCGTACTGCCGTCCTGGCGTACGTACGCACACGATCCGGGGGCGCCGGAACGACGATGTGCCGACGCCCCCAGCCTAGTCAGGGTGGAGTGTCAGCTTCCCGTGGCCGTCTTCCAGTCCTCGACGTACGAGGTCAGGTTCTTGTCGATGTCGGCCCAGTCCGGCTCGAAAAGGGCGACGCCGTCCATGAGCCTGGTCAGGGCGATGGCGTTCGCGTCGGTGGCCTTGACGTCCTTGCGTGCGGAGAAGCCGCCGCCGATCTCGCTGACCTGCTGCTGCGCCTTGGCGGAGAGCATGAAGTCGAGGAGCTTCCTGCCGTTGTCCGCGTGCGGGGCCTTGGTGACGAGTCCCGCGGCGTACGGGAGGGCGAAGGTGGTGGGCTTCCCGGCGGCGTCGGCGGCCTTGTCCGTGGCCTTCGGGAACCAGATGCCCAGGTTCGGCATGTCCTTGGACTGGGCGTAGTTCATCTGGACGTCGCCGTTCGCGACGAGGAGTTCGCCCTTGTCGACCTTGGGCGCGAGCTTGCCGGTGGAGGCGGACGGGCCGACGTTGTTGGCCTGGAGCTTCTTCAGGTAGGCGAGCGCCTGCTCCTTGCCGCCGAAGTCGTGGATCGCCTTGACGAGCACGGCGGTTCCGTCACCGGCGACGCCCGGGGTGGAGTACTGGAGCTTGTTCTTGTACCGCGCGTCGAGCAGCTCCTCCCAGGTGGTGGGGGCCTGCTTCAGCTCCTTCTTGTCGTAGACGAAGCCGAAGTAGTTGTTGACGACGCAGGTCCAGGTGGCGTCGGCGGCCTTGTCTCCGCCGGCGACCTGGTCGGCGCCCTTCGGGGTGTACTTCTGCAGCAGCCCCTTGCCGTCGGCCTGCTGGATGAACGGCGGGAGGGTGACGAGGACGTCGGCCTGCGGGTTGGTCTTCTCGCGGACGGCGCGCTGGACCATCTCGCCCGAGCCGCCCTCGACGTACTTGACCTTGATCCCGGTCTGCTTCTCGAAGTCCTTGAAGATCTGGTCGTACCAGCCGTCGCCGTTCTCGCCCTTGAGGCCGTCGGCGCTGTAGACGGTGACGACCTTGGCGTCGGAGGCGGCGGAGTCGCCGCCGCAGGCGGTGAGGGTGGCGGCGAGGGCGAGGCTGCCGATCACGGCGGCGATCGGCTTGAGGTGGTGGAGGTTTCTGGGCATGGCGAGATGAACTCCTTGCGATGTTCGGAAGGTTGGCCGATCAGGATCGGATCGGGGTCAGCGGTTCAGGATCGGATCGGGGTCAGCGGTAGGAGGCCTTGGTGCGGATCCGGGAGACGGCGAACAGGACGAGCACCGTCGTGGTCATGAGGACGACCGCGAGCGCGGAGCCGGTGAAGAGGGCGCCGCGGTCCGAGGCCGCGTAGATCTGGACGGGAAGCGGGGTCCAGTCGGGCGGGTAGAGCATCATGGTGGCGCTCAGCTCGCCCATGGACAGGGCGAAGCAGAGCCCCGCGGCGGCGGTCAGCGAGGGCAGCAGCAGTGGCAGCCGCACCCTCCACAGCACGTACGAGGGCCGGGCGCCGAGCGAGGCCGCGGCCTGTTCGTAGGCCGGGTCGAGACGGGCGAGGGCGGCCGACACCGACTGGTGGGCGAAGGCCGTGACCAGCACGGTGTGCGCGAGGACGACGATCCACCGGGTGCCGTTGAGTAGCATCGGCGGCTGGGAGAAGGCGACGAGGATCGCGAGGCCCACGACGACCGAGGGCACGGCGACCGGCAGCATGAACAGGGCGTCCACGACCCGCCTGCCGCGCTTCTTGAGCGCGTGCGCGGCGAGCGCCGCCCAGGTGCCGACGACCAGTGCGAGCAGGCTCGCGATGACCGCCGTGACCAGGCTGGTGGTGAGGGCCTGGAGGGACGCGCCGCGGGTGGCGGCCGTGTAGTGCCCGGTGGTGAAGCCGGACGGGAGCGCGCTCGACCAGTTCGTGGCGAACGACGCGGCGAGGACGACGAGCAGCGGCAGGGCGAACAGGGGCAGGAAGAGCAGGAAGAAGACGGCCCAGGTGGCCCACTTCCCCTTGCGGCTATGCACCAGCACGGCGGCTCACCACCCGGTAGAGGCCGTAGAGCCCGACGGAGACGAGGACGTTGACGACGGCGACCACGCACGCGCCCGGATAGTCGGACTCCAGGATCGCCTTGCTGTAGACGAGCATCGGCAGGGTCGTGACGCCCTTCGCGCCGGTGAACAGGACGATCCCGAACTCGTTGAGGCAGAGCACGAGGACGAGGCTGCCGCCGGCCGCGAGCGCGGGCAGCGCCTCGGGCAGGATCACCTGCCGCACGATCCGGGCGGGCCGCGCCCCGAGGGAGGACGCCACCTCCAGCTGGGCGGTGTCGATCCCGGAGAAGGCGGCGAGCAGGGGCCGCATCACGAACGGGGTGAAGTACGTGATCTCGGCGAGGAGGACCCCCCACGGGGTGGCCAGGAACTGGAACGGCCCCTCGGCGGCACCGGTCACGTCCGTCCACAGCCCGTTGGCCATGCCCACCGTGCCGTAGATGAACAGCAGCGCGAGCGTGATCAGGAAGGACGGGAAGGACAGGAAGACGTCGATGAACCTGGCGACGGCCCTCCCGCCGGGGAACGGCACGAACGCGATGACCAGGGCGAGCACGAACCCGAGCACAAGAGCGCCGACGGTCGCCGCGACGGCGATCCAGACGGTCGTACGCAGGGCCTCCAGGAAGGACGGGGACGCGAGGACGTCGGCGTACGGCTGGAGGGAGGTGCCCCCGGTGTCCGGCTGGAAGGACTGCTGGACGACGAGCGCGAGGGGGTAGAGGAAGACGAGTCCGAGGACGGCGACGGGGGGCAGGGCCCAGGCCCAGGTCGGTGTGCGCGGACGGGAGTCGGAGGACTTGGGGGACGTGGGGTGCTGCTTCGGCGGGGCGGCCGTCGCGGCGCTAGCCATCCGTTGTCACCCCCGCCGACAGCAGCACCGCGTCGTCGGGCGCGAAGTGCAGCAGTACGGAGTCCCCGTGCGCCGGAGGCTCCCGCAGCTCACGCAGGTCGGCCATCACCCGATGGCCCGCCACGTCGACGTACAGCCGGTGCGTGGCCCCCCGCCACTGCACCTCGCTCACGGTTCCGGCGACCTGGTTGGGCCCGGCGCCGAGCCCGACCAGGTGCGGCCGTACGCACAGGGTCGCCGCAGCTCCCGGCGCCGCGTCCCCCGTGGCGACCTTGAGCTCGGTCCCGCCGAAGGCGACACCCCCCGCGCCCACGGTCACCGGCAACAGGTTCGCGTTGCCCACGAACGACGCCGTGAACGCGGTCCTCGGCGCCCGGTACAGCTCCCGCGGCGTCCCCACATCCCGCAACCGCGCCTTGTCCATCACCGCGATCCGGTCGGCCAGCGTCAGCGCCTCGATCTGGTCGTGGGTGACGTACAGGATCGACATGTCGGGCAACTCCCGGTGCAGCCGGGCGAGTTCGGCCAGCATCCCCGACCGCAGCTGCGCGTCGAGCGCGGACAGCGGCTCGTCGAGGAGGAGGACGCCGGGCCGGATGGCGAGCGCCCGCGCGATGGCGACCCGCTGCTGCTGCCCGCCGGACAGTTCCCGCGGATGGCGCCGGGCGTAGGCCGCCATCCCGGTCATCTCCAGCGCCTCGGCGACCCGTCCGCGGATCTCGCCCTTGGCGACCTTCTGTGCCCTGAGCCCGAAGGCGACGTTGTCCTCGACCCGCATGTGCGGGAACAGCGCGTACTGCTGCACCACCATGCCGACGCCGCGCCGGTGGGGCGGCAGAGCGGTCATGTCCCGGTCGCCGATGAACACCCGGCCGGAGACGGGCCGCACGAACCCGGCGACGGCCCGTAGCGCGGTGGTCTTCCCGGACCCGGACGGCCCGAGCAGCGCCAGCACCTCGCCGGGCTCGACGGTGAGGTCGAGGGAGTCGAGGACCGTGGTGCCGTCGTACGCGACGGACACCCGGTCGAAGCGGATACCGCTGCCGCCGCTCACCGCCCGGCTCCGGGGGGTCCGTCGAGCAGGGCGGGAAGTTCGGCCACCGAGCCGAGCACATGGCCGGCCCCGGCCGCGCGCAGCGCCTCGGTGCCGTGCGCCCCGGTGAGCACACCGGCCACCACGCCCGCCCCGGCGCGTACGCCGCTGAGCATGTCGTACGAGGTGTCGCCCACGACCGCGACCTGCTGGACGCCCTCCGCCGCCCTGGTGCGCAGGAAGGCCTCCAGGACCATGTCGGGGTACGGCCGCCCGCGTCCTCCGGCGTCGGCCGGGCACAGCGTGAGCGGCACCAGCCCCTGCCAGCCGAGGGCGTCGAGGATGGCGTCCTGGGTGACGCGGGCGAACCCGGTGGTCAGGACGACGGTGCGGCCGCCCGCCTGGAGCTCCTCGATCGCCTCGCGCGCCCCGGCGATCGGCGCGAGGCGCCCACCGTCGACGAGTTCCCCGTACGCCTTCTCGAAGGCGGCGTTGGCCCGCCGGGCGAGGGACTCCTCGCCGAACAGGTGCCGGAAGACGGAGATCTTGGACTCGCCCATGGTGGCCCGGACGTGGTCGAGCTTCTCGGCGTGGTCGGCGGACCCGGGCTCGACGCCCAGCTCCTCGGCGGCCACGGCGAAGGCCTGCTCCACCAGGCCGCCGTCGGCGACGGTGGTGCCCGCCATGTCGAGCACGACGAGTCGTATGTCCTCGGTCATTTCTTTCACCATCCCAGCTCGTTGGCGGTCGTTTCGGCGATGGCGGGCGAACAGGTCATGCCGCGCCCGCCGGGCCCGGTGACCAGCCACACCCCGTCCCGCACCCGCTGCCGGTGCACGACTCGGCTCGGGTCGGTGCACTGCGCGTACACCCCGGCCCAGCGGCGCCGGATCTTCGGCAGCGGGCGGCCGAGGAAGGACTCGACGACCTCGGTGAGGTGGTCGTAGGGGTCTTCGAGGGTGTCGAAGGCGAAGGGGTGCTCGTACTCGTGGGTGTCGCCGATGGTCAGCCCGCCGTCCGCGCGCTGCACCATGAGCAGTTGCATCCGGTGCGCGGCGGCGATCGGGGCCTGCGGCTGGTGCGCGTCGAGCTCGTCGAGGGCGGGGCTGCGGTACGCGGGGTAGTACCGGAAGCTGTCGGCGTCGGCGACGGAGGTGGTGAGCGCCTCGCCCAGCGGTTCGGTCTGCATCATCTGCAGCCGCACCCGCCGTACGGGCAGCTCGGGCCCGGCCAGCTCCCGTACGAGACCGCCGAGCCAGGCGCCCGTGCACAGCACGACGACGTCACCGGTGTGGACGTCCCCGTGGTCGTCGCGCACGGCGTGCTCTCCGACGACGTCACGGACCTCGCGCCCCGGCAGGAACGTGTAGTTCGGGGACTTCGACAGCTCGGCACGGAGGGCGAGTTGGGCCGTGCGCGGCTCGACGGCCGCGTCGCGCTCGCAGAACAGGGCCGCTTCGAAGGCACCCCGCAGGGCGGGGTTCACGGCGCGCGCCTCGTCCGCGGCGAGCAGCTTGTAGCCGCGGGCGGCGGCGTCCTCGCGGGCCAGGGCGGCCTCGGCGACGGCCAGTTCGCGCGGGTTGCGCACGGGGGTCAGCGATCCGCACGCCCGGAAGCCGAGGTCCGGGACGCGTGCCCCGATCTCCTCCCACAGCTCCCGCGCCCGCAGGGCGGTCTCCAGCTCCTCTCCTCCGGCGCGACCACTCACCCAGATCTGTCCGAAGTTGCGCAGCGAGGCCCCGCGGGCCTCCGCCTCACGCTCGATCTGTACGACCTCGTGGCCGCGTTCCACTGCGTGCCAGGCGTGCAGGGTACCCACCACGCCGGCTCCGACGACTATCACTCTCACGACGGCCACGCTCCTCGGGAAGGGGGAATCAAAGGGGTCCGGACAGCAACCGGATGGTGAACCGCCCATCACATTTGGGCTAGACCCGTTATCTTCCCGTGACGATACTTGGCCGAAAAGACGAGCCCGAGCCCGCCCCGCCCGCCGCGCGTCAGCCGCCGAGGTGCGTGGAACGTCAGCCGCCGAGGTGCGCCGTGAACGTCACCTGCCCAGGTGGGCCGTGAACGAGAACCGGTCCCCCCGGTACAGCGTCCGCACCCGCTCCAGCGGCCGCCCCCTCGTGTCCCGCGAGACCCGGTGGATCAGCAGCATCGGCAGCGCGGGCGGCGTACCGATGAGCAGCGCCTCGCGCGGCGTGGCCAGCACCGTCTCGATCCGCTCGTCCGCGTCACCGAACGCGATGCCGAGCCGGTCGTGGAGGTAGGCGTAGAAGGATGAGTCGGGGTCGAAGTCACGGTCGAGGTCGGGCACCCGGGCCACGGCGACGTACGTACTCTCCAGCCCGACCCGCTCGTCGTCGGCGAGCAGCACACGCTCCATGTGCCAGACGGGCTCGCCGCGCGTCAGCCCCGCCTCGGTGGCCAGCGCCTGCGGGCAGGGGAAGCGGTCGAGCGAGATGAGCGTACGACCGGGGGTGCGCCCCTGTCGCCGTACGCCTTCGGTGTAGCTCGCGAGGGAGAGCGGCTGCTCCAGTTTCGGCCCCGCGACGACCGTGCCGCGCCCCTGCCGCCGCAGCTTGCCTTCGAGCAGCAACTCCCGCAGGGCCTGCCGTACGGTCTCGCGGGCCACCTCGTACTTCTCGGCGAGATCGCGCTCGGTGGGCAGGAGCCCCCCTTCGCCCAACTCCTCGATCAGCACGGCGATGTGCGCCTTGACCGCGTAGTACTTCGGGATACGGCCGTGCTCCGGGATGCCGGAGCGGACGGGGGCGCCGGGCGATTGGTCGTTCGGGTAGTCCACGGGGGGATGGTCGCAGATGCGGTACGGACGGTGCGCCGGTGGGAGGGCTCAGCGACGCCGGACCCGGGACCAGCGGGAGGCCGCCAGCAGCACGCCTCCGGCGGCGAGCAGGACGACGCCCACCACCAGGGCGGCTTCGCGCGGTCCGGTCATGGCCAGCTCGTCCGCGGACGAGGACTCTTCGTCCGCCGACGAGGACCCGTCCCGTTCCTTTCCCGCGGCGTCACCGTCGCTGTCACCGCCGTCACGACCGCCGCCACCGCCGTCGCCGGTACCGGTGGGGCTGCCGCTGGGACTGCCGGTGCCGGTGCCCGTGCCGGTGACGCCGTCCGTGCTGCTGCCGGTGCTGTTGCCGGTGCCGGTGCCACTGGCGTCGGGAGCCGCGCTCGTACCGCCGCCGCCTCCGCTGTCCCCTCCGCCATCGCCGGCGCCACCGTCGCCGCCGTCCCCAGTACCCCCGTTGCCCCCAGTGCCCCCGGCTTCCACAACGTCGCCGTCGCTCGTCTTGCTCTCGTCGCCGATCCGGAAGCGGTACGCGTTCGACTCCCCCACCCAGTCCCCGTCGTTGTTGTGGCGCTGCACCACGGCCGCGTTGGCGACGACGTCGTTCGGCACGGCGGCGTCGGAGGTCACGGAGAGCCGGACCTTCACGGTGAGCGTGCGGCCGGGTCCGACCGTGAACCCCGGGAACCCGTCGTCGAACGCCCCGACGTTCTCGTCCTGGTCGCTCTTCTCGAACTCGACGGGATGCGTGCGCTCCCCCTCATAGAACTCCAGCCGCGCCTGTTCCGGCCGCAGCGTCCGCTTGCTGTCCACGAGTACGACGATCGGGTGGATGTTTCCGCAGGTGTGCGCAGTGGTGTTGGTCAGGTCGATGTACCAGGTCCGGAAGTCGCCGCCGATGTCGTAGGCGTCCGGCCCGCCGTGGATCCGGGTCTTGATCGGGAAGGCCCGGGTGTCGGGCGCGGCACAGGTGGGGCGGGGGCTCGCGGTGGGCCCGAGCGGCATGAGCGCGTGGACGGCGGGCGGCGGGGCGAGCCCGAGGCCCAGGGCGGGGGCAACGGCGGTCAGGGCGAAGGGGCTGGTCTTGCGCAGTCGCATGAGGGGCCTTTGCCGATCAAGGGCGGCGGGAGGGGGTCGGGAAAGGGGTCGGAAGCGTCGGTCGGTGAGGGCAACGGCGTACAGGGCAACGGCCCCGTGACCGTCCCACACCGGCCTGCGCCCACCGCCCCGCCACGCCCGCGACACACCCCGCCCGGCCCCTGAAGTCCCCCCGAACAGCCGAGTCACCCGGCCCCCGAAGCCCCTCCGGACAACCGAGTCACCCGGCCCCCGAAGCCCCTCCGGACAACCGAGTCACCCGGCCGGAACCCGGCCCCGAACAGCCGAGCCGCTCAGTCCTCCCCGCGCCCGAACAACGGCGCCAGCAGCAACTGCGCCGCGCCCTCCGCCACCCCACGCGCCCCACCGGGCGCCACCCGCACCGGAATCGCCCCGTCGTCCACGCCCTCCAGCCGAGCCCGTTCCTCAAGAACGGCACCGACACCCCGTACGAAGGCCTCCTCATGCGCGGCGACGGTACGCCCGCCGAGCAGCACGAGGTCGATGTCCAGCAGCCCCACCAGATTCGCGGCGCCCACCCCGAGCACCCGCGCCGCCTCACCCAGGGCACCGCGGTCCACCGCGGCGAGGCACAACGCCTCGATGCAGCCACGGTTGCCGCAGCCGCACGGGGGCCCGTCCAGCTGGATGACCTGATGCCCGAACTCCCCCGCCCCGGTACGCGCCCCCCGGTGCACGCCCCCACCGATCACGAGCCCGGCCCCGAGCCCCGTACCGAGATGCAGATAGGCGAAGGATTCGAGGGGGCCGGGGGACACATCCCCCGTCTTCCCGATGCCGCTCTCCCTCCCCACCACCGCGATCCCCAACGCGGCCGCGTTCGTGTCCTTGTCCACCACCACGGGCACCCCGAGCCGCCCCGCCAGCGCGTCCCGCAGCGGGAACCCGTCCCACTCGGGAAACCCGGTCACCCGGTGCAGCACACCCCGGACATGGTCGAGCGGCCCGGGCAGGGCGACGCCCACGCCCAGTACGGACACCCCCGCCCCCGCGAGCAGCGCCTCGACCTCCCCCGCCGCCGACTCGACGACCGCCTCCGCCCCGGCCCCCAGATCGAGCGGAACCCGCCGCTCGGCGACCACCGCGCCGGTGAGGTCGCACAGCACGACCGTCACCTCGTCGCGGTCGAGGTGGAGCCCGACCGCGTGCCCGGCCTCGGGCACGAGCCGCAGCACGGTGCGCGGCTTGCCGCCGGTCGACGCGCGGCGCCCCGCCTCCGCCACCAGCCCGTCCGCCCGCAGCCGAGCGGTGATCTTGCTGACGGCCTGCGGGGTCAGCCCGGTGCGCTCGGCGAGTTCGAGCCGGCTGATACCGCTCTCCCCGGCCGTGCGCAGCAGATCGAGCACGAGCGCGGCGTTGTGGCTGCGCAGGGCGAGCAGATTGACTCCCGACTCGGCGTTGGTCCTGTTCACGTACGCCATTGTCCCCCGCGCTTGCACTTTGGCAACAGCGTTGCGAAAGTGGACGTCATGACTGGTACGACTGGCACGACTGGCACCCCCCTCCGTGTGGCCCTCATCGGTTACGGCCTCGCGGGCTCCGTCTTCCACGCCCCGCTGATCGCCGCGACCGAGGGCCTGGCCCTGGACACGATCGTCACCTCGAACCCGGAGCGGCAGGAGCAGGCCCGCGCCGAGTTCGGCGACGGAGTCTCGTTCGCCGCCACGCCCGAAGAGCTCTGGGCGCGCGCCGACGAGCTGGACCTGATCGTCATCGCCTCCCCGAACAAGACCCACGTCCCGCTCGCGACCGCCGCCCTCAAGGCGGGCCTGCCGGTCGTCGTCGACAAGCCCCTCGCCGGTACGGCGGCGGAGGCCCGCGAGCTGGCCGCGCTGGCCGAAGAGCGCGGCCTGCTCCTCTCCGTCTTCCAGAACCGCCGCTGGGACAACGACTTCCTGACCCTCCGCAAGCTGCTCGACGAGGGCGAGCTGGGCGACGTATGGCGCTTCGAGTCCCGTTTCGAGCGCTGGCGTCCGCAGCCCAAGGGCGGCTGGCGCGAGTCCGGCGACCCGGCAGAGATCGGAGGTCTCCTCTACGACCTCGGCAGCCACGTCGTCGACCAGGCCCTCGTCCTCTTCGGCCCCGCGGCCTCGGTGTACGCCGAGACGGACGTCCGTCGCCCCGGCGCGCAGACCGACGACGACACCTTCATCGCGATCACGCACACGAACGGCGTCCGCTCCCACCTCTACGTCTCCGCGACGACCGCCCAACTCGGCCCGCGCCTGCGCGTACTGGGCTCGCAGGCGGGTTACGTGAAGTACGGCCTCGACCCGCAGGAGGCGGACCTGCGCGAGGGCAAGCGTCCCGACACGACCGCCGAGTGGGGTGTCGAGCCCGAGTCCCTGTGGGGCCGCGTCGGCTCCGGCGAGTCCCCGCTCACGGGTGGCGGACGCCCCGAGCCCACGCTCCCGGGCGCGTACCCCGCGTACTACGCGGCCATCGCCGCCGCCCTGCGTGACGGCGCCCCGAACCCGGTCACCGCGCAGGAGGCCGCGGCCGCCCTCGACGTCCTGGAGGCGGCCCGCCGCTCCGCCGCCGAGGGCACGGCGGTGTCCCTGTGAGCACCGAGGACACCGCGCGGCAGCTCGCGGAACAGATCACGGAACTGGAGTCCCAGGAGCGGCAACTGGTCCTCCCCCACTTCACGTACGACGACGCGTGGACCCTGGGCACCCTGCTCGTGAGCATGGCCCGCGAGGCCGCCGCTCCGGTCGCCGTCGACATCCGCCGCGGCGGCCAGCAGCTCTTCCACGCGGCCCTGCCCGGTTCGACCCCGGACAACGACGCCTGGATCGACCGCAAGCGCCGCGTCGTCGAGCGCTACGGCTGCTCCTCGCTCCTCGTCGGCACCCGCTTCCGCGCCAAGGGCACCACCTTCGAGGCGTCCTCCCGCCTCGACCCCGACACCTACGCGGCCCACGGCGGCGCGTTCCCCCTCACGGTCGAGGGCGCGGGCGTCATCGGCACGGTGGTGGTCTCGGGCCTCCCCCAACTGGAGGACCACGCCATGGTCATCAAGGCGCTCCACCAGTTCCTGGGAAGGTAAGTCCCACAGTCCCCGGGAAGGTAAGTCCCACACCCGCGCCCCTGCTTCTTTTCAGGGGCGCGGGGAACTGCGAATTCTCTTAGGGGCGCGGGGAACCGCGCAATCTTCTAGAGGACGCGCGGAACCGCGGAACCTTGGCAGCACAGGTGACCGCAGGCTTTCAGGGGCGCGGGGAACTGCGCGCCCAGCCACAACGAACCGGCACCCGACAAAGCACCCCACCCCCACCCGCACCCCCCGCAGAACCCAACGGAGTGCCTACGCGGGTTTGAACTCCTGCCGCTGCCTGCCCAACCCCCCGATCTCCAACTCGACCACATCCCCGGCCCGCAGATACGGCTTCGGCTCCGGCTGCCCCAAGGCAACCCCCGCCGGCGTCCCCGTGTTGATGACGTCCCCCGGATAGAGCGTCATGAACTGACTGACGTACCGGACCACTTCCGCCACCGAGAAGATCTGCTCGGCCGTGGTCCCGTCCTGCTTCAGCTCACCGTTCACCCACAGCTTCAGCGAAAGATCCTGCGGGTCGGAAACCTCGTCCGCCGTCACCAGCCACGGCCCCAGCGGATTGAACGTCTCGCAGTTCTTGCCCTTGTCCCACGTCCCCCCGCGCTCGATCTGGAACTCCCGCTCGGAGACGTCGTGCGCCACCGCGTACCCGGCGACACGCGCGAGCGCCTCCTCGTGCGACTCCAGATAGCGGGCGGTACGCCCGATGACGACCGCGAGTTCGACCTCCCAGTCGGTCTTGACCGACCCACGCGGCACGAGCACGGTGTCGTCCGGCCCGACCACCGTGTCCGCCGCCTTGAAGAAGATCACCGGCTCGGTGGGCGGCTCGGCCCCGGTCTCGCGGGCGTGGTCGTGGTAGTTGAGCCCGATGCAGACGATCTTGCCGATCCGGGCGAGCGGCGGCCCGACGCGCAGCCCGTCCGCGTCCAGCACGGGCAGTTCGCCCGACTCGGCGGCCGCACGGACCCGCCCGAGCGCCGCGTCGTCGGCGAGCAGCGCCCCGTCGATGTCCGGCACGACTCCCGACAGATCCCGGAGAATCCCTTCGGCGTCGAGCAGCGCGGGCCGCTCCGATCCCGCCGTACCGACTCGCAGCAGCTTCATGATCCCAGTCTCCCTCGATCGCGGGCAGCCACCGACGGGTGCAGCCATCGGAGGACTGGTCGATCCTCCAAGCTGCGCGTCCACTCCGCAATACCCCGTTCACGGACTGGACCGCCGCCACACTCTCAGGGATACAGGACCGCCCGCTCCACGGCACTCCAGGCCGTACTGGTCACCACGTACAACGCGGCGGCCAGCGGCACCACCGCCACGGTGACGAGCGTGAAGAAGGACAGGAACGGTACGAACGCGCTCACCGCACCGAGGCCGGGCACCTCCGCCGCGTCGGCCGCAGGCGCCGAGGCGGCCATCGTCCGCTTCGTACGCCGGTAGTTGAAGACGGCCACGGCGCCGACAACCACGAACAGAGCGAGGTAGACGAACCCGGCGGCACCGAACACCCCGCCGCCCCCGAGCACGTCCAGCCACCGCCCGCCGAGCGGCGCGGCGAACAGCCGGTGGCTCAGCAGCTCGTTGGCCTCACCACCGACGGTGGAACTGGAAAACAGGTGATAGAGAAGAAAGAAGGCCGGCAGCTGAAGGAGCCCGGGCAGAATCCCGGACAGCGGCGACACCTTCTCCTTCTCGTGCAGTTCCAGCACCGCCTTCCGCATCCTCTCGGGATCCTTCCGATGCTTCTTGCGCAGTTCGGCGACCCGCGGCTGCAACGCGGCACGCGCCCGCTGTCCACGCGCCGCCGCCCGGGACAGGGGATGCACGAGCAGTCGTACGAGCGCGGTGAACAGGACGATCGCGGCGGCGGCAGCGGAAGCGTGGAACAGCGGTTCGAGCAGATCGGCGAGCCGCTCGACCAGCCCGGCGAAAGCGGACATGGGTGTGGGCGTGAAAGCGGACAGGGAGGCAGACAAGGAGGCGGACATGAACGTGGACATGGATGAGCCCTCCGGGGGTCTCGTCGTGCCGGAATGAGAAATGACGCGTCGGCATGACGACCCGCGCGGGGTACGCAGACAGGGGTTGTACGACTGGAGAGTTCTGGCGGGTTCTGGCGAGTTCCTGCTGGGATCCCTACGCGGCGGCCGTCAGGAGGGCCCGCCCGGGCGCTCGGGGGCGCGGACGCCCCGAGGCGTCGGGATCACGTTGAGGCAGGAACGCCGTACGGTGCTCACGGTCGCGGATCGCCGTACGAACCCGCGTACGCGGGACGGCGGACGCGCGGCGCGAGCCGATGAGGGCACAGACGGCGAGCGCGGCCCCGGCCGCTGCGGTCGCGGTGAACGCGACGGCGACGGCTGCCGGGAGGCTGCCGGCGTCCAGCACGGCGAGTTCGAGGAGCAGCGCGAGCAGAAGGGCGACAGGGCGCAGATTTCGCGCGTTCGCCGAGCTCCGGACCACGGACCGCCCCTCCTCTCGCCTTCTCGTACGCGGGCTCACGTCCCCCGTACCTGCTTACGCGTGACCGGTGTCGGTCTTACACCTGACCGGCGTCGGTCTACGCGTGACCGGTGTCGATCGGCTCCAGCAGCCGCCTCGGCTTGAGCAGTGCCCGACTGACCGGATCCGCCGGGTCCGGATCGAGTCCGGGTCCCGGCACCATTTCGACGTCCGGAACGGGTACGACGGTTCCGCACGTGGCACATTCGCCGTACGAGCCGAGCTCCGTACCGCAGGTCGCGTGCCGGAAGTAGCGCAGCTGCGCCTCGCCGAGGTGCTCGCGGCCCCACCGCCCGAGCGAGCGCACGGTCGGCCACAGGGCGATGCCGCGGTCGGTGACGACGTACTCGTCGCGCGGCGGCGACTCCTGGTAGCGGCGCTTCTCGAGGATGCCCTCCGCGGTCAGCGCCTGGAGGCGGGACGCGAGGACGGCGCGCGGGATGCCGAGGTGGACGAGGAAGTCGTTGTAGCGCCGTACACCGTAGAGCGCGTCGCGCACGACGAGGAGCGTCCACCGCTCGCCGACGATCTCGAGCGCGCTGGCGAGCGAGCACTCCTGCGTCGCGTAGTCCTTGCCGAGAGCCATGACCCCACTGTAGCCACTTTTCGACGAGTCGGTTCAATGAACGAACCTAAGGTGCTACGGTCGACCCACGGGGATGGTTCATTGAATGAACCTACCCTTCCACTGATCCGCTCCGGAGCCCGAAGGGCAGACCATGTCCCAGCTCGATCACGCCACCACCGCGAAGGCGTCCTCGGCACCCCCCGGCACACCCCTCGAGACGCCCCCGCGGGCGACCGCCACCCTCGCCGTCACCAGCGCCGCCACCGCCGTGGCCCTGATGACGTACACCGCCCCGATGGTCACGCTCCCCGACACCGCCGCCGCGCTGCACACCCCTGTCTCCGCCCAGGCCTGGCTGCTCAACGGCACCCCGCTGGGCCTCGCCGCGCTGCTCCTGGTCGCGGGCAGCCTCGCCGACGACTACGGCCGCCGCCGGATCTTCCTCTCCGGCACCATCGCCCTCGGCATCACCACCGCGCTCGGCGCGCTCGCGACCTCCACCTGGCTGTTCACGCTGGCCCGCGTCGCGCAGGGCGCGGCGAGCGCCGCGATCCTCGCCAGCAGCCTGGGCCTGCTCGTCCACGCCTTCCCGACCGCCCGCGGCAGGCTGCACGCGACCGGCGTGTGGGGCGCGTTCGTCAGCGGCGGCATAGCCCTGGGCCCGCTGCTCGCCGGCACGATCGCCCAGACCCTGAACTGGCGGATCGCGTACGCCGTCCTGGGCGCCGCCGCGCTCCTGGTCGCCCTGCTGGGCACCCGGGCCCTCACCGAGTCCCGGGCCTCCCGAGGCGGTCGCCCCGACCTGGCCGGCGCCTTCACCTTCGGCCTGGCGCTGGTCGCCCTGGTGGCCGCGCTCACTCTGGGCCGGGACGGCTGGCTGCGCCCCTCGGTGGGCCTCCTGCTGACGGCGTTCGTCGTCCTGACGACGGCGTTCGTGTTCGTCGAACACCGGACCCGTACGCCCATGATCGACCTCTCCCTGCTCCGCCACCGCCGCTTCCTCGCCTCCTCCGCGAGCGGTCTGTTCACGGGCCTCGCGGTGATCGGCCTGTTCAGCTTCCTGCCGGCGCTGCTCCAGCAGACCCTGGGCCTGTCCGCGCTGGACACGGCGTGGCTGTTCCTGCTCTGGTCCGGGCTGTCCTTCGGGGTCGCCCTGCAGGCGCGGCGCCTCGCGGGCCGGGTCTCCCCGCGCCACCAACTCGCCCTCGGATTCGCGCTGCACGCGGTCGGCGTCCTGACGATGCTCGGCGCGCTCGACGCCGGTTCATGGACCCGTCTGCTGCCCGGCTTCCTCGTCTCCGGCGTCGGCAGCGGGCTCCTCAACGCCGCGCTGCCGCTCGTCGCGGTCGAGTCCGTCCCCGCGAGCCGCGCCGCGATGGGCTCGGGCGCGCAGCAGACGTTCCGCTACATCGGCTCGTGCGCCGGCGTGGCCCTGACCATCGCGATCGTCACCTCCACGGGTGGGCTCGCGCACGGCGCGGACATCGCGATCGCGGTCTCGGCGGGGCTGGCGCTGGTCGCGGGCGCGAGCGTGCTGGCCCTTCGGGACCGGGTCTGACGCCGGCCTGGCGGGGCCGTTTCCTCGGAGGGGACGGATCTTCGGGCGGGGGTGTTCTTCGGGCGGGGGGTGCTCTCCGGGCGGGGGTGTTCTCCAGGCAGGGGCGCACCCCGCGCGCGACCGTTCCCCTCACGGGCCGGTGATCGTCGTCAACGCGGGCGCATGGACGTCAACTTTCCCCACACCACGAGCCGATACCGGGAGGTGTATTCGGGCGTGCAGGTGGTGAGGGTGATGTAGTACCCCGGCGCGCTGTACCCGTAGGCGGGCCGAACGGTACTGCGCGGCACCTCCCGAATGACCCCTCCGTCATTCGCGGAGGTCTGCGGAAGCGTCTTGTCGACGACTTAGACGTAGCGCCCCGCCGCCGTCTCGACATCGATCTCGTCCCCCCGCCGCAGCCGGTTGATGTACCGGAACGGCTCCCCATGAGTGTTCCGATGCCCCGCCAGCGCGAAGTTCCCTGCCTGCCCGGCCTGTTGGGTGTGCGGGTAGTGCCCGACGTACCCCTTGTTGAGGACATCCCGCTTGCCGACCCCCTCCGCGACCGGCACACGAAGACCGAGTCGGGGAATGAAGAGCACGGCGTACGCCTGGGACGACCGGGGCGTTCCCCGAGCCCGCCCACTCCCGGTGGACGCCCCGGAGCCACCCCCGCCGGACGCCCCGGAAGCACCACCGGAGGACGCGCCACTCCCCGCACCCGACACCCCCGCCCCCAGCTCCTGCCCCTCCTCCTTTCCCTTTCCCTTTCCCTCCGCCTCCCCGCTCCCCCACTCCTTCTCCAACGCCTGGACCTTCCTCTCGGCGTCCTCCCGGGCCTGCCGGTTGGTCCACCAGAGCTGATGCACGACGAGAAGCAGGAGAAGGAGACCGACGGTGACGAGCACCTCGCCCCCGCCCCACACCACCCGCCGGTACGCGGCCCGCCGCCGCCGAGTGCCGTGATCCACGACGCCGGGAGCCCCGAGGCCGCGCCGCACGATGCCGGGAGCCCGCATACCGATGCCTCGTCTCCTCGACTGCCTCGCCTCCTTGACCGGGCCCGCAAGATAAGGGCTGCGCCCCGAACTCACCAGCCCCATGACCGCCCGAACCGTTCGTCGGCGCCCAAGGGCAACGAAGAGATCCCACCCTCTGGCCTGCAGGTATCTCTCCCTCGAACGGCATCGGCAGTACGGTGTCCCCCATGCGCCCCGACACGTCTGCCGAGCACGTCGACCACAACGCCGAAGCAGCGCGCCTGGAGCGGACCGCAGGCCTCTACCCCGAGGACGCCGAACACCTGCTCGTGCAGGCCGCGGCCCACCTCGAACTGGCCGGCGACCGCCCCGGAGCCACCGCGCTCTACGACCGCCTGCTGTCGTCCTCGACGCCCCTGGAGCATCCCCACCTGGTCCGCGCCCTCAAGGCGTCGAACCTGTGGGAGTACGGCCACGAGGCCGAGGCCCGGGCGATCATCGACGGCATCCGCACCGCGTCTCCCCGGGACCCGGCCCCCTGGGTGATCGTGGCCGAGGCCCTGGAGTCCCACGACGAACTGGAAGCGGCGCAGGAGACGTTCACCCAGGCCGCGCAGCTCCTCCTCACGGAGACGTCGGAGCCCCCGTACGCCACCCACCCGCTCCTCTTCGGCCGCCACCGCGTCCGCCGCATGCTGGGCGCGGCCCACGACGACTGGGACGCCCTGGCCGACACCCTCCACTCGTCCCCGGTCTCCCTCGACGAACTCCACGACCCGAAGCGCGTCTGGTCCCTCGGCTCGGACAACCCCGCCGAACTCCAGGCGGAGATCTCCCGCCTGCGGGCGGAGCTGGGCACGTTCAGGGAGGCGCTGTCCCGCCCGTTCCCGGTGGCGATCCTGCACTGGCCGACGACCGAACTGACGGAACTCCTGACGGCGTACCCCACCCTCACCTCGGAGTACCCGTCCCACGAGGAACACCTCGCGACCATAGAGGCCTCGCTACGGGAACTGGCGACTTCCGGCACCCCGAACCTCGGCATCGTCACGGGAACCGTCCCGTCCTACGAGGCCTTCGCCGCCTCGGAGGCCTCCTCCCCGTCGGACGCGACCCTGCTCCCGCAGTACGCGACGACGCTGGCGGCACGGGGGCTGGCGGTGGCTTGGCCGCCGCAGCGGGGCGTCGAGTGCTGGTGCGGGTCGGAGCGGGGCTATGGGGAGTGCCACGGAACCACCGCCGACTAACGCGACCCTCTTTCCCCCGGCTCCCCCGGCCTCGGGGCCGGGGGTACCGGGCGTCATCAGCGTGCCCTCCCGGCCCCCGAAGCCATGCCGTCGCTCCGTTCGGCTGACGTCGCTCGCTCGGCAGACGTCGCTCCACTCGGCAAACCCCGGGTGTCCCAGATGACGCCCCGGTGAAATCAATCGCAAGGATCCGAGCACCCCCGGCACCCCGGCAACGCGCCCGCCACCATGGCCCTCCCAGCCCCTTCTTCCGCGGGAGTCGACCGTGAACGGTTCCTGGCAACTCGCGTTCGCCGTACTGGGCTTGGCCCTTCCGGGGATCGCGGCGCTCTGGGAGTTCGTCCTCGTCGGCCGCAAACGGCTCGGCTACCGGGTCCAGATGGACACGACCGCCCGGGACGAACGCGCCTTGCCCTACGCCGGGGTGCTTCAGCAGATGCAGCGGACCAACGGCGGGCCGCTGCGTGACCCGTCGTTCGTGCTGCTGCGGATCGAGAACAGCGGCTGGGCCCCCATCGTGGAGAACAGCTACCTGGCGCCCGACCGGGGCCACGCGGGCATCCAGGTCAAGTGCCGGGGCCGCCGCGTCGTCGGCATGGTCGTGACCGAACTCAGCCGCAACGAGCTGCGCGGCTTCTTCACGCCGAGCAGCGACGACCAGCACCCCACACCGCACGTCCCCGGCCTCGGGGTCACCGACGGCGTCATCGAACTGCCCAAGGTGAAACTGAACCGCGGCGACCACTACAAGGTGCTGGCGGTCCTGGAACGCGAGGAGAGCTTCACGGACGAGGAGTTCCCCGAGCCCGAGGTCGTCGCGAGCATCGTGGGCGGAGTACGCCGCGGGAAGATCAAGAAGACCGAGTACTACCCGTTCGCCTCGAAGCCGGTCAGGTGGGTGCTCGCCCTCCTCGTCATGGTCAGCGCCGTCCAGTCCATCCTCACGTTCACCAGGCACGATGCCACGGCCGCGCCACTGGACTGCGCCACGGGGACGCTCACCCTGTCCGGCTCCACCGCGTTCGCGCCAGTGCTCCAGGAGGCGGCGAAGCAGTACCACAGGACCTGCCCCGACGCCTTCATACCCATCACCAACGACACGTTCCACGGCAGCGTGTCGGGGCTCGACGCCCTCGCCGCGGCCGGCCGGAAGGCCAAACCGACGGGCAGCCAGGGCCTGGGTGACCGGCTGGCGTTCAGCGACGGGCCCAAGAGCGACGGCCGTCCGCAACTGCTCCCCAGACCCGTCGCCCTGTCCCTGTTCGCCCTGGTCGTCAACAAGGACGCCGGCGTCCAGGACCTGTCCCTGAAACAGATCAGGAACATCTACGCCGGAACGATCACCAACTGGAGCCAGGTGAAGGGCAACAACGTGCCCATCCACCTCGTCAGCCGCAACCCCGGCTCGGGCACCCGGACCACGCTGGAGCACCAAGTACTGGACAACAAGCCCCTGTTGGCCGTCACCGCGAACGACTGCACGGCACTGGACGTGAACAAGCCCGGCCGCTGCGAGGTCAGCGACACCGAGACCCTCCTGAACACCGTGGCCTCAACACCCGGAGCCCTCGGCCACAGCGAGGTCGGCGCCGCCACCGCACACGACGACGTCCAGCAGATTCGCATCGACGGCTACCCGGCCACCCTTGAAGGCGCGGACGAGGGCGCCTACCCGTACTGGCAGACCGAGTACGCGTACACCTACGGAGAGCCGCCCGCGAACTCCCTCGCCGCGGGCTTCCTGCGCTACCTCGCCAACGAGGTCGGCAAGGACATCATCCGCTCCCACGGCAACCGCCCATGCGCCGAACTGGCCAAGCCGCTGCTCTGTCGCCCGAGTTAGCCTCGGGATTTCACGTGGCTCGGTGTCGGGGCGCGGTCACCGACAGGTGGACGGTGGCTGATCCGCCGTTTCCCAAGTTCGCAGGACTGATCACTCACGGGCTCGTCGCCGGGTTTGTCAGGCGACACAGTGGCCCACGCCGGCGCTCTGTCGGCGGAATCACCACCGCGGAGAGCCCATGATGCCTGCGCTGCAACCTTGGTTGCGTCCTGAGCAGTGGGGTACCAGGTCCCGTCTGATCCGGTCCTACTCGCGTGTCGCGCCCTCTGGCCACAGCACCCGAACCGGGACCCGTTTCCGTTCGGCGTACGACACCACATCGGCAGTGCCCCCGTACCCCCACGCCGGTTTCCCGTCCCAGACGGCGAACAGTTCCTCGGCCAAGCCCACCAGGACCTCGCTGCCCGCCATGTGCGCTTCCGAGTCCGACGCCGTCATGCCCGTGTGGTGCACCCGTGCCGCACGACGCATCAACTCGTCGTGGACCGGCCAGTGACTTTCCGGGAGACCTTCGCGGTACCGCTCAGCGGGAACGACGACTTCGAGCTCTCCACCACGCTTCAGCACCGCCTCCGCGAACCACGCGTCCGGGCCATCCGCGATGCACGAGACCCCCACCAATTCAGCGGCATCGATTTCGCGAACAGCCACCTCAAGAAGCCGGCGAACCTGCCGCTCAACGTCTCGGCTCAAACCCCGATGCCCGGTAATCCCCACACGCATGACCGATCCCCCTCCCACAGGTAGACGCCATGAAGGCGTGCATCGAAATCCCGCACCACCTTGGGCAGCGACAACAACGACAGCGACCGGCGGACCGTACAGGAGCGTTCAACGATCCGGCCGAAACGCTACTGGAGCCCCGTGTCCAGCGCCCGGGAAGCCGAGGCGAACGCCGCCTCAATCCCACCGCCGCGAGGAGCACCTCCCGACCCTGGACGGCTCCCCCACGCCTCCCGCGGTTCGCCCCCCGGAACGCATCCAGGGACATCGAGCGCATTTGTTCCGATCCCGTTACTCCTTCACAACTCGCTCACGCTAACGTCACATGCAACCAGCTGAACTGGCATGCCCGCTCGCTTCCCGGGCATGTCCCGGCCCGCGAGGAACACCTGTATGTCGCCCTACCAACCGTCTTCGGACTGGCAATTCGACGTACCCACCAGCGGAAGCAAGCGGCTCCCCCCGGCGGCCAGGTCGTTCGAATCGCTCGCGCACCAGGGCTACGGCTTCGAGGCGGCCATCGCCGACCTGATCGACAACTCCATCGACGCAGGAGCCCACAGCGTCGTCGTGAGCTTCCTGCGGGACACCGGCGAGCTCGGCGGACGGGACCGCCTCGTCGGCCTGCTCGTCATAGACGACGGCCACGGCATGGACGAGACGAGCCTGGACACGGCGATGACCGTCGGCGGGCGCGAGAAGTACGCCGCCGGGGCCCTCGGGCACTTCGGCGCCGGGCTGAAGGCCGCCTCCCTCTCGCACGCCGATGCGCTCACCCTGATCAGCCGGACCAAGAGCAGCCCGTCGGCCGGCCGCCGTTGGCTCACCGCCCGCGCACAGGCCGACTTCACCTGCGACATCGTCGATGCGACGTACTGCCAGGACCTGGTCGACCGCTACGACGGGATCATCGACTGGCACGGCACGATCGTGCGCTGGGACCAGGTCCGCGCGTTCGAGACCATCACCACCGGTCAGACCGACCGCTACCTCAATGACGCGATCGAACGGCTCGAGACCCACCTCGGTCTCCACCTCCATCGCTTCCTCGCCCGCGATGGCTTCCACGTGGACATCGTCGTCGAGGATGTCCACACCCGGGAGGAACTCGACCACCGGAGCGTGGAGCACATCGACCCGTTCGGCTATCGGGTCCCGGGCCGCCCGGGATATCCCCGTACGTACGTCGCGCCTGTCGAGGGCGTCGGTGGCGTCGCGCTCACCGCGCACATATGGCCGCCCAAGTCTCCCTTGGTCGCCTACCGAGGCATCGGCCCGCTCGCCGAGCGTCAGGGCTTCTACCTCTACCGCAACGACCGACTCGTCCAGGCCGGCGGTTGGAACGACACCCGCAGCCCGGAGGGCCACCTCGCTCTCGCCCGGATCGCCGTGGACCTGCCGCCGGAGCCGAACGACGTGTTCGCCCTGACCGTCAAGAAGGACGGCGTCCAGGTCACGCCGGCGTTCGCCCGCGGGCTGGAACAAGCGGCCGACCCCACCGTCGGCCACAGCTTCACCGAATACATCCGTGAGGCGGAGACGACCTACCGCGAAGCCGCCAAGCGGCGTACCGAGGTCAAGCGCATGGCCGTCATCCCGCCCGGCAAGGGCATCGACCCGAAGCTGAAGCGGACGCTGCGGGACGAACTGCCGCAGCTGGAGGGCGATGACCCCATCACCTTCACTTGGGCCAAACTCGGTGTGCCGCCCGGCGTCGACTCCGCCGAACTGGTCTTCACGATCGACCACAAGGAGCGCTTGGTGGTCCTCAACAAGGACTACCGACACGCCTTCAACGGTGGCCGGCGCGGGGGCTCGAACGACGCCCCGGTCCTCAAGAGCCTTCTCTATCTGATGCTCAACGAGATCTTCCAGAAGGAGCGGGTCTGGGCCAATCAGACCGACAAGGTCGCCCTGTGGAACAGCGTGCTCGTCACCGCGGTACGGGCCGAACTCGCCCGCACCGAGGGTTAGTCCACCCCTCTCCCCCGCATCTTCCCGTACACCAGAGAGGCCACCCAGCCGCTGTGACCGCCAAGAACACGCCCGCGCCTGACCGCGTCACCGACCTCCACGGCGAAGTCCTCGACGCGATGAGCAGGCGCGGCCCCAAGCACTTCGCCAAGCTCGCCTTCGCGCTCGCCGACACCGACGAACCGTCGGACACGGACATGATCAGCTTCCACGACCGTATCGTGGCTGCAGCCCCCGGCGACGACCTGCTCGCCCTCTGGCACCGCAAGCTCACAGCATGGGACTTCGAACACTCCCCCACGTGGTCGGCCACCGCGCCACGCACCCCGGAGCGCCGCGCCGAGGTCTACGACAAGCTCGCGTTCGAAGCGGATCTACGCAAAGCGTTCGACGCTGCGGTCCCGGTCCACACGGAACCGGGTCCTGTCACCATCAGCCGCGAGTTCCAGCCCTGGTACACCCGGGGGCAGGCAGCGAACCGCTCCTTCTACTGGACTTCGTACGAGCGGCTGCTGCGCCACAAGGGCTGGAACGACGCGGCGGTCTCCGGTCTGGACGAGGCCGCCCATGCGGTCGTGGAACGGCTTGCCGACCCCACACGTGACGACCCTTATGGCGCGCGAGGCCTCGTCGTCGGCTACGTACAGTCCGGCAAGACCGCCAACTTCACCGGCGTCACCGCCAAGGCCATCGACGCGGGCTACCGCCTGATCATCGTTCTGGGCGGCACCCTGAACCTGCTGCGCGGCCAGACCCAGCGCCGTCTCGACATGGAACTGATCGGCCAGGAGAACATCCTGGGCGCCGCCGACCCGAACGACCCGGACGCCCTGGTCGGCATCGACTACCAGGACGACGAGGACTGGCCCTCGAAGTTCGTCTCGTTCGGTGCCCGCCCCTCCATGCTCGGCGCCTTCGACATCGAGCGTCTGACGTCTCGCGACCGCGACTACATGTCGCTGGAACGCGGCATCAGCGCCCTGGAGTTCGAGAAGCCGGATCGCACCCGTGCCCTGTACGACCCGGCGAACCTGCATGCCGCCCGCGCACGCGTCATGGTCGTCAAGAAGAACAAGTCGGTGCTGGAGAAGCTGGTCAAGGACCTCAAGAAGATGGGCCCGATCCTCGGCGAGATACCGGCCCTGATCATCGACGACGAGTCCGACCAGGCCTCGGTGAACACGACGGACCCGAAGAAGTGGGAGGACGGCAAGGTCACCCGCACCGCGATCAACGGCCAGATCAGCAAGCTCCTCAAGCTCCTGCCGCGCGCCCAGTACGTCGGCTACACCGCGACTCCCTTCGCCAACGTGTTCATCGACCCGGGTGACGAGGAAGACCTCTTCCCTCGCGACTTCCTGATCTCCCTCCCCCGCCCCACGGACTACATGGGTGTTCAGGACTTCCACGACCTGGACCCCGTCGACGACAGCGAAGGCGAGGCCGAGAAGAAGCATGTCCGGGGCATCTACGACTCCACGGGCGACCGCCTCCAGGAAGCCTTGGACGCCTTCATGCTCACGGGCGCGCTGAAGCTCTACCGCGAAGCCCACGGCGTCCCCTCCGACGATTTCCGGCACCACACGATGCTCGTGCACGAATCGGTCCGCATGGCCGAGCACGCCACGCTGGCCCAGCGCATCAACACCATGTGGGACAAGGCCGCGTACACGGGCCCGGAGGGCCACGCTCGTCTGGCGTCCCTCTTCGACAAGGACTTCCGCACCTACGCGGACAGCTCCCTGCCCACTCCCGCTACGTACGCGGACCTCAAACCACACGTCAGTGATGCCCGCCAACTCATCAACAGGGGCGGCACCCCCGTCATTGTCGTCAACGGCGAGAGCGAACGCGACTACGCCCAGCCCGACCTCGACTTC
The DNA here is from genome assembly GCF_007113425.2 of Streptomyces sp. RLB3-17. NCBI lineage: Bacteria > Bacillati > Actinomycetota > Actinomycetes > Kitasatosporales > Streptomycetaceae > Streptomyces > Streptomyces sp. RLB3-17. The sequence goes on from NZ_CP041610.2 coordinate 4,601,604, forward strand.
GACCGCACCCCGAACGTCTGGAAGATCCTCGTCGGCGGCACCAAGTTGTCCCGAGGCTTCACGGTCGAGGGCCTGACGATCACGTACTACCGCCGAACGACGCAGCAGGCCGACACTCTGATGCAGATGGGCCGCTGGTTCGGCTTCCGGCCCGGCTACCGCGACCTCGTGCGCCTCTACATCGGCCGCGAGGAGGCCCTCGGCCGCGGTCGCAACGCCAAGACCGTCGACCTGTACGAAGCCTTCGAGGCGATCTGCCGCGACGAGGAACTCTTCCGTGCCGAGCTGGCCCGCTACGCGCCCTTGGTGGACGGCCGCCCCCAGGTCACCCCCGCCCAGATCCCACCCCTGGTGACCCAGCATCTGCCATGGGTGAAGCCGTCGGCTCGGAACAAGATGTTCAATACGGAGCTGGTGGAGGTGCGGTCGCCCGGGACCTGGGTGGAGCCGACCGCCTACCCGGAGGCCTCGGAGGGAATGGCCCACAACACCGAGTGCTGGGAGCCGGTGCTCGCCGCGCTGAGTCAGGACCCGGTGCGCCTGTCGGTCGGGGACGGCCCCGAGTACGAAGCGCGCGTGGGGACGATCTCGCACGACACGCTGATGAAGGTCCTGTGCGACCTGCGGTGGTCGATTCCGAGCCAGTTCTCGCCGCACCTGGAGTTCCTGCTGGAGACAGGGCAGCAGGAGACGACGATCGACGACTGGCTCGTGATCACTCCGTTGCAGACCTCCGCCAAGCGCGTGGAGGCTCGCATCCTGGGGCACGGCCCGTTCACCCCGGCCCGTCGTACTCGCCGGCGAGGCTCTCTCTTCGGCGCGCTCAGTGAGCCCAAGCACCGTGCCGCCGCCCTGCGCGTCGCGGGCGCCGTCGAGACGGCCGGGAACACGACGGTCGAGCAGCACGTCCGCCCGCGCCGAGGCGCGCTGCTGCTCTACCCGGTGATCGAGTCCGAGCCGCGACTCGCCTCCGACGGGGCGATGGCGCCTGGCGATCTGGTGATGGCCTTCTCTTTCGTCGCCCCGAAGTCGTCGGCGGGATCCGAGCGCCCGCTGGTCCGGTTCCGTGCGATCGACTCCAGCCGGCAGGATGCGATCGTCATCGATCGAGACGACGTACGTATTTGAGGTCCGACAGCATTGGACAACGTGAGGCCCTCCTCTCCCGGCGTCTCCGCGCGCATGTCCCGACAAGCCAGCAAGGATACGAGCGCCGAACTGGCTGTACGGCACCTCCTGCACGCGGCGGGCCTGCGCTACCGCGTGGAGTACCCGGTGCCCGGCATACCCAGGCGACGGATCGACGTGGCCTTCACCCGTGCCAAGGTGGCCGTTCTGATCGACGGCTGCTTCTGGCACGGGTGCCCGGAGCACGCCACGCAACCGAAAGCCAACGCCGAGTGGTGGCGTACGAAGCTCGACCGGAACATGGCCCGCGACCGGGAGACGACGGAACACCTGACCGCGCAGGGGTGGATGGTGTTGCGGTTCTGGGAGCATGAGACTCCCGAGGAAGTAGCCGTGCGGGTGAGAGCGGCTGTGGAGTGGCGTCTGGCAGAACGCACGAGGAGGGGGAAAAAGTGGGGGATCTGACCTTCGTCGATGTGTGCTCGGGAGCGGGCGGCCTCGCCCTCGGACTGGAGCAGGCGGGGTTCGAGCCGCGCCTGCTGCTGGACGACGACGAACTCGCCGTCAGCACACTGCGGGCCAACCGGCCGCACTGGAACATCCTTCAAACTGACCTGATGGACTTCGACCCGGCCGAGCATCCCATGAGCCACGACGTGGACCTCCTCTCGGCCGGCCTGCCACGAGTGAAGTCCAGTGCGACTGTCGGACGCGCCGATTCGCGTGCGGAGGAACAGTTACTGAAGGCCACGATCTATCTAGTCCATGCGATCAGGCCTCGTGCGGTACTCATCGAGAACGTTCCCGGGCTCGCGCACTCGAGCGCTTACCAGCAGTTTCGTGATTTCGCCCGGGCCGAACTGGCCCACCTCGGCTACGAGTTCAGTTGGTTCGTCGTGAACGCCGTCGACTTCGGCGTACCCCAGAACCGCAAGCAGGGCGTCCTGGTCGCCATCGAGCGGCAGTGGGCCGAAGCGTTCCGGCCTCCGACACCGACCGTGCAGCAGCCGGCGACGGTCGGTGCCGTTCTGGGGCCGTCCATGGCCTCGCGCGGTTGGCAGGATGCTGCCCGTTGGGCCGCCCAGGCCGATCGACCGGCTCCGACTCTGGTCGGCGGTTCGAAGAACCGGGGCGGCGCGGACCTGGGACCGACTGGTGCCAAGCAGACCTGGGCGACCATGGGTGTCAACGGTCACACCGTGAGTGACGACGTTCCCGACGCGGACTTCGTATGGGATCCCGAACTCGGCAGGGACAACATGGTGAAGATCACGGCTGGGCAGGCGGCGCTGTTGCAGGGCTTCCCCGAGACGTGGGAGATCACCGGGCGCAAGACTGCCCGATACCGCCAGGTCGGGCACGCGACACCACCGCCGGTGGGAGAGGCACTGGGGAGGGCTGTCGCCGCAGCGCTGATTCTGGATCCAGCAGTCCCCGCTGCCGGCTAGACTTCCGCCACATGACCAGCACGGCGTCCCACAAGGCCATCCTCGACCAGCCTTTCGTCCTCGACCTCTTCGCAGGTCCCGGAGGGCTGGACGTCGCCGGTCACTCGCTCGACATCCCGAGTCTCGGTATCGAGTGGGACAGGAGCGCGTGCCTGACCCGGTACGCCGCCGGGCTGGACACCCTTCACGCCGATGTGAGCGCGGTACGCAGGGATGCCTTCGAGTCATTGCCGCCGGAGATCAACGTGCTCGCTGGTGGCCCTCCGTGCCAGACGTACTCAGTGGCCGGGCACGGCGCCGGGCGCCAGGCCTTGGACAGGGTCAAGGAGTACATCGAGAGGCTGATGACAGGCGACTCCGACAAGGAGATCGACGAGGAACTCGGGGCTCGCCCCGATCCACGCACCGGATTGGTCCTCGAACCTCTCCGGTACGCGATTCAGGCAACGCGGAGCCCGAACCGTGAGAACCGACCGTACGACGTCATCGTCCTGGAACAGGTCCCAGCAGTGGCCCCGCTCTGGGAGCACTACGCCAAGGTGCTGTCCGAGACAGGGCTCCCCGATGGGACCAGATACAAGGTTGTCGTCGATGTTCTCGACACCGAGACCTACGGGGTACCGCAGACGCGGTCTCGCGCGGTGTTGATCGCTCGGCGCGAAGGCCTCGGTGAGCCCTCGCTCCCCTCCCCTACACACCGTTCCTACGATGCGAAGGAATGGAATCGGAAGAACGGGACGAGCGCACCTGACCAGGTCCGTCAGCCGACCCTCGACGAGGGCAGCACGTCAGGGGACGACGAGGACAGGCTCCCCTGGAGGTCGATGCATGATGCCCTCTCGGACCCGGTGGGCTCGCATCCAGGGCGTGTCGCTCCCTTCCTGGTCCGCTCGAACTACGGGAGCTCCGGAAACCCAGGGAGGCGTGGTGTGCGCACGGACAAGCAGCCCGCCACCACCGTCACCGGCCGCATCTCCCGCTTCGTGGTCTTTGAGCACCTCGACGAGAACATCGTCTACGAAGGCCCGCGGTTCAGCATGAACGAAGCGGGGATGCTGCAGAGCTTCCCGCCGGACTATCCATGGTCCGGTACGGCTCAGGCCCAACAGGTGGGCAACGCCGTACCGCCCCTCTTCGGTGCGCACCTACTGAGCGCCGCTCTCGGGTTCCCCAAGCCGACTCCGGAGGCACTGAGAAAGCCCTGGCAGCCGGCCACGGAGGAGCAGCGGGCCAAGCTGCGAAACAATGGCTGCGGGGCCGCCGACAACTGCACCGACAAGTGCCCGCAGGCCAAGGACCAGGTGCCGCCGCCCTCATCCATGCGCCTGTCTAAGAGCAAGAAGACGTCAGCGAAGTAGTCCGAGCCCGGCGCCAGGTCAATCCCCGAGCTTCCTCCCCCTGACCGGCGCAGTCTCGAACAGCTCTGCAAAGTAGCTGGTGAGCGCAGCCACGGACTCCTCCGGGACAGGGTCCTCGTCGGGCCCCTTCGGGAGTTCGTACCGCTCGACCGGTGGTGCCGATTCCGCTTCCGCGATCCAGTCGCGCAGATGGGCGGGGTCACGGGGCCGGTCCGGCCCGAGGATGTCGTAGATCAGGGTCGCGCCGGCCGCGTTGATCGCGACGCTGAGGCCGAAGATCTCTCGCCCGGTGGTGACTTGCCCCCGTTGCAGTAGGCGGACCAGGGCCTGGGCGGTAGGTCGGTGGTCGATCAGCTCCATCCGGAGAACCGTGTGGATAAGGTCCTGGTTCCCACAGGCGGCCGCGACCGGCTCATAGTCCGGTCCGTTCCGGAAGAGCTCAGCCGCCCACCACAGACGGGAGAAGCACTGACGGTCCGCAGGGCCACGGAAGCGTTCCGCGGCGATGCGCCTTTCCGGCCTCTTCGCCGTCGGCTCCGACAAGTGCCGCCACGCCACGTAGTCAGGGGCCACCGCCAGGGCCAGGTGGTTCCACAGACGCTTGTCCGCTGCTTGTCGCCGCGTCAGGCGCAGCGTGGCATGGAGTCGTGGCGCGAGCCATGCGTCGGCTCGGGTGCGGTCCTCCCGGAACTCGAACATGGCGTCCTCCACCAAGCTTCGGATCGGCTCGACCCACCACCTGGCGTCGTCCTCAGGAAGCGGCTCGACGACCTTGGCGAGATCGATGCCGCCGTGGACCTGCTCACCTTTGAGCAGTTCCTCGGTGAGGAACGGATCGACGGCCGAGGTGGCGAGCAGCGCCAGGCGCTCCGGCACATGGTTCGGTTGGGTGATCACGTCTCACTCTCCCGGTTCATCTGTTCCAGACTGCGGATGACGTAGGCGAGCGCCTTGGTGGCATCGGCACGGCGGATCGCCGCGTAGTGGATACGGGTCTGGAGCTCGACCCAGCCCGAGTCGCCGGTGCGCCGGCGATGGACCTGTCGCAGAGCCTCCTCGACATGGACGCCGGGAACGACGTCCGGAAGCATCTCCCGGAGCACCTCGCCCTGCCAGTCGGTCGGGAAGACCGGGCCGCCGCCGGGCTCCACCTCCAGATCGCCGATGGCACCGTGGAACACCGCGGTCCACACATCGGTGGCCATCTGCGCGACCAGGAGGTCACGCACCTTGATGTCCACACCCGAGCTGTTGCTGTCCAACAGACCGATGACACCCTCGACATCGGTGTTCACGAACACGGTGGGGACCCTGGCCGAGGTGTCCACGATCCAGGGCGCATCGGCGTAGGCCTGCAGCCACTCCCTGGAGCTTTTCCGGAACGACGTCGTCTGAACGTCCAGTTGGAGACCGCGGACCGGCTCGTCGGAGACGGTGTCGACGATCCAGCTCCGGTCGGTCTCGGCGATCGATCTACCGCGTACTCCGTCCACGGTCCCGACGGCGTACACGGCGAGGGAGGCTCGCCCCAAGTGGTCGTCACGGAGCAGTTCCACGGAGCCCGACCAGTCCCGGCCGTCCTGCGCGTCACACGTGAGCGCCATGGAGGTGCGGACATTCGTCTCGCCGTCCGTCAGCACGGCGAGGACACACAGATCGGACCACGCCGCGTCCGGCGCGTTCGCCCCGGGTGGCAGCGTCGCCGAGAGGCCGATCGTCGCGCTCACCCAGTCCGTGTGACCAGCGATGCCGAGCGCGACGGCCTGCTGCTGGGTCGAGTACGCGGTGGTCTCCAACTGGTCGCGGGTACCGTCGGAAAGCCTGAGGGAGACCGAGGTCACCCTGAGCGTGATCGGCCGGTTGAGCCTCTTGTACGGGTAGATCTTCACGCGTCACTCCCCCTTGCCGGCACGGAGTTCGAGGACGAGACGGGTGAGCGTGGTCCTGACCGGGTGACTGGTGACATCCGTGGACCCTCGGAACTTCGCGCGACGCACACCGGGGGTGAAGCGCAGCGTCCCGTCCTCCACCTCACAGCCCTCGACGGCCACGAGCTCCGCCCAGTCCAGCTTCGGGCGGCCGCCGGAGCGCACGTCCAGCTGGGCGACCGGCACCATCGGGACGACCTCGTCACCACGCGGGATGCTCACCTCCGCGGTGATCTGCCACTCCCCGCCGTCCCCGATCGTCGCGTCGAGCGCGTCCAGCACCGGAACCACGGGCCCGGCGGGTGCCTTGGCCTTGGGCTTTGTTCTCACGGTCAACGCCTTGCGCACGGCCTCCCCGCCCTCACGGCTGCTGCGCTTCGGCCGTGCGACAAGTTCCCTGACCGCATTGTTGACCTCGGCGCTCAGTGCGCTGATCCGCCGATACGCGGACGGGGACCAGCGCAGCGTCAGCTCCTCCGTCTGTCCCCAGCGGTCGTGCTCAGGCGGTTCCGCCGCACGCAGGAATTCCTCGGCCTCCTTCGCGAAGGGGGCCGCTTCCCCGGCTGCCTCACCCACCAGCAGAACGGCCTGGAAGGGGTTGGTCCCGAGCGGCAGCCTCTGAACCCCGGTCCTCTTGACGGTCATGCGGTTGCCGCGCAGCGAGTGCACCTGGTTCTTTCCCCCGTCGCCGTCCCTGTCCCCCTCGGCCTCGGTGACCAGTAGGACCGCCTGGTGGGTACCGAGCGTCCCATGAGCACCGCCGGAGGGCGGCAGCTTCAGCGGCACGCTCCGCGCCGCCACCTGCCCGGCCTCGGTGAGACGATCCACCGTGGTGCCCTCGTAGTGCGCCCTGAGGGCACGAGTCCGGGCGGGCTGCTCGACGGACGGGTCCACCTGCTTCTCCGGCACGACCTCCTTGCCGTTCTGCAAAGCACGGACAGAGACCTCCAGAAGGGGGAGCCTGCTGCCGCCGCCGGTCATCGCAGCCCAGAAGTCACGTCCCAGTGCCTCTACCAGACGGCCGTGCATCTTGCGGATGTCACGCGTGTCCTCGTCGCCCTCCTCGTCACCGATCGACTCGTCATCGGCGTCGGACGTGTTCCCCTCCAGACTGGCCACGTCGTGCGCGCCGACGATGAGGAAAGACGTACCGGGTTCGTCGCTCTCTCTGGCCAGATGCAGGCGTGCCACCGTCTCCTCGTCCGCCCACCATGAACGGGCGACCATGGCACCAGGTGAATCGGGGTCGGGGCGCCCGAACCATGCGGGGCCCGCGTACGACTCGCCACCCACCTCACGCCAGGGCAGTTCCAGACGGCCGATGACCCGTCGCTCGGTACGGCCCTCGTGGGCCACGGAGAGGGTGGAGTTGATGAGTACGAGTCCGAGTGCGCTGGTGGCCCACAGCGTCGCCTTGCCCAGGCCGTACGAACCACCCGCGCCGGGGCCGGACTTGAGGCTCTCCAGTTGACGTCTGACCACGGCGGCGAACTTGCCGTCCGCGTAGTCGTCGCCGATGAGCCCGGAAGCGTTGTAGTCGTCGACACGCAGCAGGACCAGACGGCCCTTCTCGTACATGTCGCGCACCCCGGCGTCCACGACCCGACCGACCTTCTGATTACCGGCGGCCTCCGAGACGGCGGAGTAGTGCGGGAAGAGATCGTTCCAGAGGATCGCCTCGCGAAAGGAGTCCAGGGCCTCACCGGTGAGCTCGTGCAGGGTGTAACGGACCCGGACCGGACGACCGTTCTCCGTAAGGCGCTCGTCCAGGCTGTTCTGGCAGGTCTCGCGGGCGAGGACCTGCACGTCGGCATCGAAGGCGAAGGCAGCGGCATTGCCCAGGTCACGACCACCGTCGGAGTAGCCGGGACGGTGGTACCAGGTGACCGGGAGGCCGGCCTGGGTGTCGGTGGTGCGGGTGTGCACCGTACCCACGTCCGTGCCGAGTGCCTTGGCGATGTCCGTCATGACGGTCGGGCGAGGAGTCGACCTGCCGGTGATCCACGCGGACACGGCGGCCCGAGTCAGCTGGAGCTCGTCGGCCAGTTCAGCCTGTGTCTTCCCCGCGAGCTTGAGCTGTCGGGCCAGCCAAGGCCCGAACTCCTCACCTGTCTCCACGCGTCACCTGCTCTTCCTCGGAGTCCATGCAGATCGTGTGCTGTGGACCACGAGGTTAATTTGACACGCACGGAAGCGTCAACCAACAGTTGATCGACCTCATCGCTCGGACCCCTTTGACTCGGTGTCCAAGTTGCCTCGAATGACCAAGTCTCTCCACTTATGCGCCACTTCCATAATTGGAGCCCCCAACTCCCCCCGGATGAATGGGAGTTGGGGTTGCACCTTCGGGTGACTCTCGATACGGTTGTTGACGATGGGGACCCCATCTCGCTCACGAAACCCGAAATCGGGAAGACTGGGCGACCCGGGGAGAAGTGCACCCAAATTCAGCCCCGCAACAGGAGACCGAGGCACACACCAAGTCGCCACTCCACCACCGCAGAAGCATTTCGACGAAAGGGCTGGCGACACCGGGCCAACACCCACTAATGTCTTCAGCCAACAAGAATCCCAATGGGGGATTCACTATCGATTTCATCCATTTTCGCGGGGGACGTGTGCCCAATTCACCCCTGTGCAACCTGAATAGGGGTGCGCCATTCATGATTGAGCAGGGATACAACGACTTCTTGTTTTCGTCTCGGGAAATGAGTTCATTCGAACTGGCAATCAACACGGCCAAGACCGAGGCCGAGGTGATGAAGATTCTCCAGGACTACGACCTGTCCGAGAAGGACTTTCCCGACGGCAGGATTCCCGGCCTGCCGCCGGACGAGTTCCCCACAACCTGAGCGAGGTAGCAAAGGGGCAGGTCACAGCCCCAAGCCGTCCCTCGACAGGCCCGAACCCCCCAACGCCTTCACGCTCCCCGAAGGCACTGCGCCGCCAATACACCAGCACACCACGACAGGCACGCGCGCCGGCTTCGACGAAGCCGGCGCGGCCGGCCCCATCGCTGAAATTTCACTCGGACTTTCACAACTCAGGAGTGCAAAGCAGTGCCGCCTTCGTCCTCTTCCGTAGTCCAAACCGTTCTCGAACAGTCCTCACGCGTCCTGCAGACTTACGCGGTGGACCCCGGTCTCGTGGCCGAGCACGCCAATGGTGAGCGCCGGATCACCCAGGGCGGATACGGCGATCGCCAGCTCTTTGAGCTCGTCCAGAACGCGGCAGACGAAATGGCCGACGAGTCGGGTGGACGGGTTAACATCATCCTCACGGACACCCATTTGTACTGCGCGAACGAGGGTAATCCGGTCACCCCTGAGGGCGCGGAGACAATTCTTCGAATGAGTATGTCGAAGAAGCGTGGAGGGCAGATCGGACGCTTCGGAGTAGGCGTCAAGTCGGTCCTCGTGGTAACCGACGCGCCTGAATTCTTCAGCAGCATGGGAAGTTTCGGATTCGACCGTGCCTGGTCGTACGAGCAGATCAAGGCCGTACCTGGCGTGACGGCGCGCTACGGCCCGGACTTCGACGCCCCCGTGCTGCGGATGGCCCGACCTCTCGACGTGCAGGCCGAGCGCGCTGCCGATCATGTCCTGAACGAGCTGCTGGACTGGGCCACCACCGTCGTTCGACTGCCCCTGCTCCCCAGAGCCGACGACCGGCTGGGCAGGGACATGCACGGCGGTCGTGCCAAGGACCACGGCGAGCCCCGCGAGGAATTCCCGGTGGGCTTCCAGCTGTTCTCCCCGCACGTCGCGAAGGTCGTGCTGGAGGACCGCCGGCCCCGGCCCGTGGCCCGACGTACGCTGACCACCCGGCAGACCGGCGACCTGCACACCGTCGTCGAGGAGCGGACCGGAAAGGCCGCCGCCATCGACCGGTGGCGCGTGTTCAGCACCACCCACGAGCCCGGTCCGAGTGCACGGGCGGATGCCGGAGAGCTGCACGACCGGCTTCTGCTCGACCTCGCCTGGGGTGTTCCGGCCCTGGAGAAGGACCCGGAGAGCGGCCTGTACGTCAGCCCGCGGTCGCGCGGACGCGGAAGATTCTGGTCCTTCTTCCCGACCAAGTACGAAATGTCGCTGAGCGGCATTCTCAACGGAGCCTGGAAGACCAACGAGGACAGGCAGAACCTGCTGGACTCCTCCCCCTTCAACCAAGAAATGATCAGGGTGTCGGCGAAGCTGGTCGTCGACTCCCTCCCCGCCCTGGCACCGGCCGAGGACCCGGCCGCCTACCTCCCCCTGCTGCCCGGCCGCGTCAAGGAGGCGATCAGCTGGGCCGACGAGTTTCTGACCAGGGAGGTCTGGGCCCGCACCACGGACCGCCCCTCGCTGCCCGACCAGGACGGCGTCCTGCGCGTCCCCACGCAACTCCGGATCCCCCCGCGGCTCGACAGGGACCTGAGGAAACTGTCCGGTTGGCTGCGGATGTGGAACGAGTGCCCCGGGCGCCCCTCGAACTGGCTGCACCCGAGCGCGGAGGCGGACGCCCTCCGTTCCGGCAAGGTCGAACACATCATCGGCGCGGCCGGACACGAACGGACCGGCGTCCGTGAGTGGCTGGAGGCCCTGGTCGAGAGCGGGACCCCCGAAGCATCTGCAGTGGCCATCCGAATCCTCGCGGACATGATCGAGGCCCACTCCCCCTACGCCGAGGAGGCCCGCACGGCCCACATCGTGCTCACCGAGGAGCACGGTCTCATCGCCCCCGTACACGGCAAGGTGTTCCGCCGCGCCGACCAGGGCGGGCTGCGCGAGGCACTGGTGTACGTGGTCGACAAACTGGCCGAGGATCCGTCGCTGGCTCACTCGCTCAACATCCTGGGCATTCGCGAGGCCGATGTCGAGGGCCGGTTCGTCAGCGTCCTCGACCAGGGTTTCGATCACTACAGCGACTCGGACTGGGAGCGGTTCTGGGAGCTGTTCCGTCAGGCGGGGGTGCGTCGCCTGGCCCACAAGGTCCTGGAGCGGGTGCCCACTGCGCGCTCGACGCTCCGGGTGCGGACCGCCGACGGCCGGTTCCGGCCGGTCGAGAACTGCATGCTGCCGGGTGCGGTCGTCGACGCGAAGCGCGATCCGAGCATCGCCGTCGACATGGCGTTCCACTCCGACGACACCCCGTTCTTCCCCCAGGTCGGTCTGCGGGAACGGCCGTCCGGCGGGGTGCAGCCCCGGGCGGACGAGGCATGGTTCGAGGAGTATCGCGCGGCCGTCCACGCCGCCTACCTGCGCGGCCTGGACAGTCGCGCCCCACGCCCCACGCTGAACCGGATGAAGGTCGAGGGCGCCGCGATCGGTGGCCCGCTCCACCTCTTCCGAGCTCTCTCCGAGGAATCACGCGCCGCCTTCCTGAAGGTGTTGCCCGACGACGCCGTGGTGGACAACTGGACGCTTCAGATCGGCGCGCAGACCAGTACTCGCCAGGCGGTGATCTCGCCGATCCGGTGGATGCTGAGGAAGTTCGGCACGGTGGCCACCTCCCAGGGGATCAAGCCGCTGAAGGAGGCCGTCGGCTCCCAGCTCGCCGGCTACCGGGACGTACTGCCGGTCGCGGACATCTCCCCCGAGAAGGCTCGCAGGCTACGGCTCCCGACCACCGTCGACGAAGTTCCCGCCGACCGTTGGGACGCGCTTCTCGACGAGGTCACCCACAGCGAAGACGACTCCTTCGTCGGCGCCACGTACGTGATGCTGACCCGGTTCGGCGCGGACTTCCCCGAGGACTCCCTGACCCGTTGCCGGATCGGCGAGGTCTGGGGCACCCGTCCCGACGACGAGATCACGATCGCCGTCGGAGCGGCTCAGTACCGGGCGCTCCGTGCCGAACAGCTCCCTGCGCTCCTCGTACCGACCGCCGAGGATGCCGAGCTGATGATCGAGAAGTGGGGGATGCTCCGCTACGCCGACGTGATCAGCCGGGAGACCCGCGAAGTACCGGAGGGTGACCCCGTGCCTCTGGTCGAGTTGTTCCCCGCTCTGCGGCAGCGCCTGAACAGCGGGCATCGGAACAGCATGGTGCAACGATGCAGCGAACTGGAGGAGGTCACCCGTACGCCGAACGGCACGCGCACCTCCCCCTTGGACGCCGTGCGCCAAGACGGCACCGTCAAGGTCCGCGTGCCTCTGGAGCCCGAGCCGATGCTGCGTCTCATCGACCGCGAACTCGGCCTCGGCCTCGGCGCCGCCGGTTGTCGCGCCGTCCTGGAGCACCAGGATCGCATTGCTCGTGACAGCGAACTGAGGGCGGCACAGAAGGCAGTACGCGAGGCCGCGGACGTGGTGGCCAAGATCGAGCTGCTGATCGGTGCCGACGCGCTCCGGGCCGGCCTCCCCGAGGGACTGATGGAGGCCGAGCTGCAGGCAGCCCACGGCGAGGAGGCGTCCGGACGCCGGGTGGCACAGATGGCGTTCAACGCGCACGGTGACGGAGTGCTCCAGCAGCACGCGCGCGACATCCAGGCGCGATTCCCCAACGCTCCGGTCTCGTACGGGGGTTCGTCGGCGGCCATCGCATTCGTCTCGGAGCTGAGGCTGCCTGTCGCGTTCGCCGGTTCGAGGACTCCGTCCCCGCCCGCGTTCGAGACCGTCGAGGGCCCTCGGGACTTCCCGAGTCTCCACGAGTACCAGGAGGACCTGGTACGGAACATCACCACGATGCTCGACCGGCTGGCCCCGCAGCGTGGCATGCTCTCCCTGCCGACCGGTGCGGGCAAGACCCGGGTCACCGCCGAGGCCGTAATCCGTTGGGTGAAGCGGGTCGGCGACCTCAAGGGTCCGCTGCTGTGGATCGCGCAGACCGAGGAGTTGTGCGAACAGGCTGTCCAGAGCTGGAAATTCGTCTGGAACAAGGTGGGTGCCGAGCGCCCGCTCACCATCAGCCGACTGTGGAGCACCAACGAGGTCGGGAACGTCGTCGACCACCCGCACCTGGTGGTCGCCACCGACGCCAAGCTGGAACGGTGCCTGGGCACCGACCAGTACGCCTGGCTGCGTGAGGCCGCGCTGGTGATCGTGGACGAGGCGCACACCGCCACCTCCAAGCGGTACACCGAGATCCTGAGCCAGTTGGGACTCACCCAGTACGAGACCGGCCGGCATCTCCTCGGCCTGACCGCCACCCCGTTCCGTAACCGCAACGAGGAGGAGACCCGCCGTCTGGCCGGCCGCTTCGGCAATCGACGACTCGACGAAGGGGTCTTCCCGTCGGGCGATCCCTACCACGATCTCCAGGACTGGGGGATGCTCGCCCAGGTCGAGCACCGCACCCTTGAGGGCGGCCGTATCGAACTCACCCGGGACGAGAAGACGCACGCCGATCGCATGGCCATGCTCTCCCGCTCCGCCGAACAGCGGCTCGCCGACGACCACGCGCGCAGTCGACGCATCGTCGACTCGGTAGCCGAACTGCCCGACGACTGGCCGACGTTGCTCTTCGCCACCTCCGTCGACCACGCCAAGTACCTGGCGGCCATGCTCAACGACCGGGGTGTCCGGTCCGCCGCCGTGGACTCGACGACCAGTGCGCAGGACCGTCGTACTCGCATCGAGAACTTCCGAAGCGGACGTATCCGGGTCCTCACCAACTACGGTGTGCTCACCCAGGGATTCGACGCGCCGGCCACTCGTGCCGTGGTCGTGGCCCGGCCGGTCTTCAGCACCAACGTGTACCAGCAGATGATCGGTCGCGGCCTGCGCGGACCACGGAACGGCGGCAAGGAAAGCTGTCTGATCCTCAACATCAGCGACAACATCACCAACTTCGACACCGACCTCGCCTTCAATGAGTTCGAGCACCTCTGGAGCCGGAAGTGACCGACGCCTACCAGGACAGCCCCCCGCTCACCGACGAGCAACTGGCCGTGGTCGAGCAGCCTTGGGACGCTCGTGTCCTGGTCACCGCGGGCGCCGGTGCCGGAAAGACCCACACCCTGGTACGTCGACTCGACGCGCTGTGCGGTCACGAGGACCCCGAACAGGCGCTGGAGGCGGCCGAGATCCTGGTGCTCACCTTCTCCCGAGCCGCCGCCCGAGAGCTGCGCGAACGGATCTCCCGGCACGGGGAAAGAGCCCACCGGGTACGTGCCCGTACGTTCGACGCGTGGGCCTATGAGGTGCTCCTCCAGGCGCATCCGGACAGCGAGTGGGGAGAGGTCGGCTTCGACGAGCGGATCGCCGCCGCGGCCCGCGCGATCGAGAAGGGCGCGCTGGAGATCGGCGACGCGGTCTCGCCCGCCCATGTCGTGATCGACGAGGTGCAGGACCTGCTGGGTGGGCGCCGCGAGCTGGTGGAGACACTTCTCGACCGGTACCAGGACAGCTGCGGCTTTACCGTCGTCGGCGACGCCGCCCAGTCCGTGTACGGCTTCCAGATCGCGGACCTGGGCGAACGCGCCGACGAGACCGGTCGGTTCTTCGACTGGCTGCGCTGCTCCTACCCCGACGACCTCGTGGAACTGCGTCTCACCCAGAACTTCCGCGCTACCACCGCCGAGGCCCGGGTCGCCCTGGCGCACGGCCCCCTTCTCCAGCAGGTCACCGACCCGGACGAGGCCGGGAGGCTCTACGACGAACTGCGTGACCTTCTTTTGGATCCGGCGAACGGCTTGGGCGACCTCGACGGCGAGTTCACTCTGGGCGGCCTGCGGGACCTCTCCGACACCTGCGCCGTCCTCACCCGTGACAACCAACAGGCCCTCGTGATCTCCGGCCTGCTGCACGCGCACGGCATCGACCACCGGCTGCGGCGCCCGCTGGAGGAGCGTCCGGTGCCGTACTGGGTGGCCGAGCTGCTGCGCCGCACGGAGGCGACCGGCCTCACCGAGGACCGGTTCAGCACCCTCCTCTCGGAGATCCCTCTCCCATACGAACCGAACGCCGCCGCCCTGTGGACTGTGCTGCGTCGGGTCGCGCGAGGAGCGGGTCGTGGGGTGCTCGATCTGGACCGGCTGCGCCGTGCTGTCGCCGACGGCAGGTTCCCCGATGAAGTGGCCGACCCGGAGACCTCCCGGATCGTCCTCTCGACGGTGCACCGGGCCAAGGGCCTGGAGTTCGACCGGGTGATCGTCCTGACGCCACCGACCCTCGCCGAGTTCCACAAGCGATACCAGGACGAGTTGGATCTTCCCGCCGAAGCCCGCGCCCTGTACGTGGCGATGACGCGCGCCCGCCAGGACCTGTATCACGCGGCGCCTCCCCAACTGCCGCACTTCAAGCGGGCGGGGAGTCAGCGCCACGGCCGTCGCTATCTCGGGTCGTGGCGGTCGTACGACAGGTACGGGATCGTCGCCGAGGCGGGCGACGTGTGCCGGGACAACCCACCCGGCCATCAGACCGACGCTGTCGCCACCCAGGCGTATCTCCTGGAACAGGTGCGTCCCGGCCAGGAGGTGCTGCTGCGCAAGCGCCACGACCTGCCGATGAGCGAGGTCGAGAGCCCGCCGTACGCCCTGATGCACGACGGAAAGGAGATCGGGGAGGCCTCGCAGCGGTTCCGCGAGGATCTTTTCCAGGTACAGAAGGTGAACCGCGCCTGGGACCCTTGGTGGCCCGACGAGATCCACGACCTGCGGATCGACACCCTGGAGACCGTGACCGGCAGCACCGCCGCCGGCACGAACGCCGGACTCGGTGAGCGAGGCGTGTGGATCGCGCCGCGGATCACCGGCATCGGCCGGTTCCGGAGAGCCGACGACTACGAGGAGCAGTGCGCATGACGCAGGTGGCAGGCCCACACTCCGAGCACTACCGGGTCCGGGACGAGGAACTCCTGGTGGGGCTCCGCCGTGAACTCCTGGGCCCCGCCGAGGAAGCCGAGCCGGACGATCGCGGCGAGGTTCTCACCCAGGACGCGCCGATCGACCGCTACCTGACCGGCGTGCTGTATCCGCGTGCCGCGGACAGGGCGGCGAAGGAACGGAAGGACGAGGATGCCGCCGAGCAGGAAGGCCTCGACGCCGCCCCTGTGCTCACCCGCGAAGACATCGAAGAGTCCGGCACCGCGCAGGAGGTCGGTGCTGCGGGAGACAGGCGTCCTTCCTCGATGGGTCTCACCTTCGCAGTCCGCCCGACCAGAAGCAGTACTTCGATCGTGGTCTCTGCCCGCGCGGCCGTCTACGAACCCACCGACGCCGACGGCAGGCCCGTCCCGGCCCGCCGCGCCGAGGCCCGTACCACCGCCGACCAGCGGGAGCAGTGGCGGCGCAAGGAACTCTCCTTCCCCGACCAGCACATCGACGTCACCCTTCCCGATCCGAAGAAGACGTTCAAGCTCGCCCCGGAAGCCTCGTTGCACGTCAACGTCCGGCGCTTCGATCCGATCACCGACACGGTCACGGTCACGGTCACTCTGATCAATACGCAGAAAGTCGGCGAGCGAGATCTCCAGGACGCCTTCTCCCTGTTCCAGTGCGGCCTGACGGTCCGGGCCGCCGACGGCTCCACCGCGTTCGTCGAGCGTCCTGCCCCGGCCGCCGCCCACGACCGAGAGATCGCCACGAGTCGGTTGCTGCACCGCCACGCCCCGACCTTCGCGGTCGGCCACGGCTGCGCCGCCGAGTGGGACTGGACTCCCCAGCCGATCGGTATGACCGAAGCCGAACCACCCGCCGTCCCCGAGGTGCGAAGCCAGTTCGTGCCCACGGTAGAGGTGCTGCTGACCGACTCCAACCCGGAGATCGACAGCTCGGCACTGTCGATGCTGGGGCTGGCCGAGCAGTCCGATACCGAGGTCCTGGCCGCTCTGGACGGGCTGGCCACAGGGTACGAACACTGGATCGACCGCAAGTCGGACGAGGCGGACGCTCTGGCGGGCACCATCCACGAGAAGCCCGCACGGGACCAGGTGAGCGCCTGCCGCGAGGCACTCGACCGTATCCGTGAAGGCATCGAGCTGCTGCGGACCAAGCCCGATGTCATGCGCGCTTTCCGCCTCGCGAACCACGCCATGGCGGACCAGCGCGCCCGCAGCAAGTGGGTGAAGGACGGACGCGTCGGCGCCCCCGCCCCGGCCGCCGGCCGCTGGCGCCCCTTCCAGATCGCGTTCCTGCTGCTCTGCCTGGCCGGCATCGACGACCGTGCGCACGACGATCGGCAGGTGTCCGACCTGCTGTGGTTCCCCACCGGTGGTGGCAAGACAGAGGCCTACCTCGGGTTGATCGCCCTCACGTCGTTCCTGCGTCGCATCCGCAAGGGTGCGGACGGTGGCGGTGTCACCGTCCTCATGCGCTACACGCTGCGGCTGCTCACCCTCCAGCAGTTCGAGCGGGCGGCGATTCTGCTCTGCGCCATGGAGCACATGCGACGCCGGACGCCCGAGTTGGGCCATGAGGAGTTCTCCGTCGGCATGTGGGTGGGACGTTCGGCCACCCCCAACACGCTTGCCGTGGCGGGTCTGAAGCTCGACGAACTGCGGAAAAACCTCGCCAAGCGCCTCGCCACGGAGAATCCCGTCCAGTTGCACGCCTGCCCCTGGTGCGGGACACGCCTCGACGCACGGAACTACGAAGTCGACGAAGACGCCAAGCGGATGCACGTCCGCTGCCCCGGCGCGGGCTGCGACTTCGCGGAGGGCCTGCCCGTCCACCTGATCGACGAGGCGGTGTATGACGCGCGACCGACCCTGGTGATCGCCACCGTCGACAAGTTCGCGTCGATGCCATGGCGTCCCGCGACCTCCGCGCTTTTCAACCGCGACGACGACCCGGAGGACGGCACCCCGCCCCCGGAACTGATCGTCCAGGACGAACTGCATCTGATCTCAGGCCCGTTGGGAACCCTCACCGGCCTGTACGAAACCGCCGTGGACGCCCTCGCCGGCCAGCCCAAAGTGATCGCCTCCACAGCAACCATCCGTCGCGCCGCCGACCAGGGACGCCACCTCTTCGCCCGCAAAGTACGGCAGTTCCCGCCCGCCGGTCTGGATGCCCGCGACTCGTGGTTCGCCGTGGAGACACCGCGCGACGAGAAGGCGAGCCGCCGCTACGTCGGCCTCCTGGCCCCCGGCACCAGCCAGTCCACCCTGCTGATCCGCACGTACGCAACCCTGCTGCATCGGGCCAAGCAGGCGCAGACCGATGAAGAGGTGCGCGACGCGTACTGGAGTCTCGTCGGCTACTTCAACAGCCTCCGGCTGCTGTCCGCGGCCGAACTCCAGGTCCATGACGACGTGGTGGCCTATCTGGAGCTGCTTGCCGAGCGCGAGGGGGTGGAGGTCCGCTCGGTCGCCAACAACTCGGAACTGACGAGCCGTATCGACGCCAGCGAGATCCCCACCCGCCTCAAGGGCATCGAGAAGCGGCTGCCCGACGAGGACACCGTGGACGTCCTCCTGGCCACCAACATGATCGCGGTCGGCGTCGACGTGGATCGCCTCGGCCTCATGGCCGTGATGGGTCAGCCACAGACGACCGCCGAGTACATCCAGGCGACCAGCCGCGTCGGCCGCGCGCACCCCGGCCTGGTCACGGTCATGCTCAACTCGACACGGTCCCGGGACCGTTCCCACTACGAGAGCTTCCAGCACTTCCACTCGGCCCTGTACCGCGAGGTCGAGTCCACCTCTGTCACTCCGTTCTCCGCCCGCGCCCGTGACCGGGGCCTGCACGCGGTGATCGTCGCCCTCGCCCGCATCATGATCCCCGCCGCCCGACCCAACGAGGGCGCCGGCCAGGTCGAGTCCTATGAACACGTGCTCCGGGGCCGCATCAAGTCGATCCTCCTGGAACGCGTCGAGGCGGTCACCCCGGAGGAGACCGACGCCGTGTCCCGGGCCTTCGACGAGTTCGTCGAGTGGTGGTGCAAGGAAGCCGACATCCAGAGCGGCCTGCTGTTCGAACCTCAAAGGGGCCGTCGTACCCCTTCGCTCCTGAAGGCGTACGACGACGAGTCCGAGGATGTCCAGGCATGGTCCACGTTGTGGAGCCTGCGCGACGTCGACGCCGAGTCCGCCCTGTTCATGGAGGGAACCCGATGACCCCGCCTCCCGCCCGCCGCCGCCGGACCGGCACGAACGGCGCTGCCCCCGCCCACAACCTTCCGCGGCGCGGCGCGGTCCGCCGCGCCCAGGCGATCACTACGTACGGCGTCGGGTCGCTCATCGCCGTCGACCATGAGTCCTTCATCGTCTCGGGGCTCGACGAGGCCGAGCAGAGCTGGAGTCGTGACGAGTCCCCACGGATCCACGAACGGCGCTTGGCCCGGCTGCTCGACGTCGACTACTTCCGGCTGCCGCCCGCTTCTGACGACACCAGCAGGGACGGTCTCCGGGTCCGGCGGTTCCCCTTGATGCATTCCTGCCCGGAGTGCAACGACCTGCAGCGGCACCGCGACTTCAACCCGCCCGCCGGTAGAAGCGTCTGCGGCACGTGTGAGGTCGACCTGGTCCCCTCCCGTTTCGTCGTCGCGTGCGAGGCCGGACACCTCGGCGAGTTTCCGTACTGGCAGTGGGTTCACCGCTCCAAAGACCGTGGTGCCTCGCCGGCGGCACAGTGCGGGGGAAAGCTCAAGCTGCGCACGTCCGGGCACACTTCCTCGCTCCGCTCCATCCTGGTCTCCTGCACCTGTGGGCAAGCTCCAGAGGTCTCGATGGAGGGATCCTTCCGCAGGAACGCGCTCAAGGACCTGGGCCTCAAGTGCCGAGGCCCCCGTCCATGGCTCGGTGCCGCTGCCCCCGCTCAGGAGTGTGGACTTCCCCTGCGCACATTGCAGCGTGGCTCTTCGGCGGTATGGCAGCCGGTGCTGAAGTCGGCGCTCTCCATCCCACCGTGGAGCGACGGCCGAGCGGATCCGCTCGCCGAACACTGGGACGCGCTTCGTGAGTACGACGAGCGCGAGCATGTCGAGATCTACCTCAAAGGTGTTTTCAAGGGAAAATGTCCTGTACCGCTGGACGAGGTGATGGCGCTGCTCGACGCAGAGCTCGAGGAGGACCCCGATGGTGAGGCGGCTCCCACCTTCGACCACCGCTACCGCGCCCTGCGCAACAAGGAGTACGAGCGTCTTCGCTCGGGCAACGACGAGAGCGAGCACACCCGCGACGAACAGTTCGTCTGCGAGACCCCACTGGGCGACCAGGGCGTGCTCGATCCACTCGGCGTCACCGGCCCGATGCTGGTCAAGAAGCTTCGCGAGGTGCGCGCCCTGAAGGCGTTCACCCGACTCATCGACGCCGAGTCGACGACCGACTCCAAGGAGATGCCACTGTCCGAACGCCCCCTGCGCTGGCTCCCGGCCATGGAGGTGCGGGGCGAGGGAGTCTTCCTCCGCCTGGACGAGAACCGACTGGACGCCTGGGAGAAGGCCCCGGCGGTGGCGGCCCGGATCGAACGGATGCGTACCGCCCACCAGCGGGTGCTGGAGCAACGGGCCGACGACCCGAGCCGGGTCGTCCCCTCCCCCGCCACCCCGCGCATGGTGCTGCTGCACACCCTGGCCCACGTCCTCATCAACGAGTGGAGCCTGGAGGCGGGGTACCCGGCCGCGTCCCTGCGCGAGCGCCTGTACGCCGCCGACGACATGGCCGGGGTACTCATCTACACGGCGACGAGCGACTCCGCGGGCAGTCTGGGTGGTCTGGTCGCTCAAGGTGAGCCGGAGATTCTCGATCGCACGGTCCGTTCGGCCGTCCGCCGTGCCGAGTGGTGTTCCTCGGACCCGCTCTGCATGGAGACCGAGGCGTCCGGCGCCGGCGGAATCAACCTGGCGGCCTGCCACGCCTGCGTGATGCTCCCGGAGACGAGCTGCGAACACAACAACATCCTGTTGGACCGCGCGCTGCTCGTCGGCACCCCGGAAGATCCTCATCTCGGCTTCTTCGCGAACATAGTGTCCGGCTGAGATCCGGGCCGTTCGCCGGCCATGCACCATCCCGATGGGACCCGGCACCGGCGCGGAGCTGACATTCCGTTGCCGGTTCCCACCATTGCGGCCGCACAGGTGGCTTTCCTCGGACCTTGGCGCTGCGCTCCTGCGTCGGGAGCTCGACCTTCGGGCCAATTAGCACACCGGGCCGTTCAGTTCGGCGTCATAGCGGGACTGGGCGCGGTCCAAGACATCGTCCACGTCACAGCCGTGCGCCCGAAGCCAGTGAAGGAAGTCCGTGATGACCGTGATCACCGACTCCTCGGCCACAACCCTCCCCAGTCTTCCCGCCCCGGACAGTCGGGGCGGTCTCGCATTCGCGCACAGCCCCAGCAAGGCCTCGGCCCGCAGCACCCCGGGGCCCTCCGCATGACCGTTCGGCGATGCGAGACCCGTCGCCAGCTCGCACCACGTAACCTTCCTGTCGGGGCGGAGCTGGACACCCCACCGTGCGGCGACCGCGTCGATGAGGGCCATGCCCCGCCCGGACTCGGACTCGACATTCGCGTCGAGGAGCGTGGGTAGGGCGCGCGTGTCGGGGTCATGGACTTCGATGCGCAGATGAACGCCGTTCATCGAGACCGCGAGCGTCGCCGGGGTGCCCGTGCCGACGTGCGTGATGATGTTGGACACCAGCTCACTCACACAGAGCTGGGCCGCGTCGGTGACCTCGTGCAGGCCCCACACCCCCAGGTGCAGCCGCATGAGGCGGCGCAAGGCAGCCACTTCCTCGGGTTCCGCGGTGAAGTCCAGGTCCCACGGCTTCCGTGACATACACGCTTCCTGAATCACGAAGACCCCTCTCGTCGCATGCCATCTCCACATGATCAGCGGAGCGTCACACACCCTCACGGTGAGTTGCGTCGTGAACCAGAGTGACGCGAGCACATCCCGGCGTGCAATGTGCAGGACGGGATTCCCACTTCCGAGTGATTGGCAGGCACGGACCTTGGCGCGAGACTGAACACCCACTATTCAAGGGATGGTTGAGATGGCTGGTTCACCGACGGCACGCCGCCGCCGTCTCTCGATCGAGCTGAAGAAGCTCCGCGAGAGGAGCTCACTGACCTGCGCGCAGGTCGGCGAGGCCCTGGACTGGAGTGGGTCCAAGGTGAACCGGATGGAGACGGGGACCGGCCGGGTCCAGCCGTCCGACATCGACGCGCTGTGCCGCTTCTACGCCACCGCCGACGAACTTCGCGAATTCCTCAAGTCACTGGCCCGGCAGGCCAATACGCGCGGCTGGTGGCAAGTGCACGGAGCCGGTGTGCCCGAGTGGTTCAGCATCTACATCGGCCTGGAGCAGGACGCGTCCACTTTTCGCCAGTACCAGTGCGAGTTGATCCCGGGCTTGATGCAGATCGAGCCATACATCCGCGAACTCCACACGACCGGCGCCCACATGTCCGCGGAGGACATCGACAGGGCCGTACGGGTGCGCGCGGAGCGCCAGACCATGCTGTCGCAAGCCGATGCCCCGGATGCCTGGTTCATCGTGAACGAGGCCGCACTGCGCCACATCATCGGAGATCGGGCACTGATGCGAGACCAGCTTGAACGCGTCTTGGATTCAGCCGAGTTGCCGACTGTGACCCTGCAGGTCCTGCCGTTCGACTCGGGCACCTATCCAGCTTCGGGTTCCTTCACCATGCTGGGCTTCCCAGCACAGGAAGCACCGGACCTGGTGTACCGGGACGGCATCACCGATGCCGTCTATCTGGAGGGAGAGCATCATGTTCGTGAGTACACCAGGGCGTTCGACGGGCTACGAGCCGCGGCCTTGAGTCCTCAGCGTTCCACCCAACTGATCAAGTCCGTCCTGAAGGAATACGCACAGTGAGCGTTGCAGAGCCCACGAACCCCGGCCGTCCGGCATGGTTCACCTCGTCTTACAGCAATGGTGCCGGCGGAGAGTGCGTGGAGGCCGCCTTCGTACCCGCAGGTGTGCTGGTGAGGGATTCCAAAGTGCCGGGCGGCCCTCATGTCACGGTGTCGGCCGGGGCATGGCACAGGTTTCTTACGGCATCGGTGGGATGACTCGAAGGACAGCATCTCCCCGCCCGTAGCTCTCTCGGGCGGAGCCGCAGAGCCCCTGTAGCGATCAGGCGCCTTCCGGCCGTCACCGCACCCGGGCCCGGACTCCCTGTTGGCAACATCACTGTTCTCTGCAAGAGTTGAGCGCCGCTGGTGAGGTCCGGAGTCGAACGGGGCAGCGGTGCAGACGTGGAGACAGTTGGCACTGTTCGTGTGCGCCGTGGCGCTCGGCCTGGTCGCACTCCACCATCCACAAAGCCATGACGACATCGTGGATGCCACCCAGTTCAGCATTGCCTTCTTCGCCACGCTGCTGACCGGTGAGGCGGTCATCTTCGCGCTCACGTTCTCCGCGGCCAGCTCCTGGCCCTCGTTACGGGCGATCGACAGCCACATCGCCTTCAGGGAATGGGTGCTCATCGGCTGGTTCGCGGCCTTGTTCACGGCCTGCGGACTCCTCGGCGACAACGCCGCCAGCGCCACCTACGGCGCGCTTCTGTTCCTGCTGGCCAACATCTTCGGGATCTTCTCCTTCATACAGCTCTTCGGCCTGGCCAGCATCGACGGCCGTAATCGGCTGCTGCGCCGGACCCTGGCCGGGGCTTTGGCCCGCCAGAGGACGGGCTTCAGCTCCTTCTTCTACGAGCTCGAGAACGACCCCGTCATCAACTCCTACCTGGGCACCGTCAGTCAGGCAGGCACCAGCAACGACCCCACCGCGATCCGGAACCTGGTCGACCAACTAGTGGAGGCGGAGGTACCGCCGGCTGCCGCCGAGGACGCCATCACCGTCCACCTCGACGTCCTGCATCGTTTTTCACGCGCCACCCTGGCCGGCGGCGCCGACCCTGTTCAGGTCAGCGCTTGCGCCCACGCACTGATCGACTCGGTCATCCGCCACTGCCGCCGGCTGCCCGACCCCGCTCCGCCTCTGGGTGCGCTCAGCCGCTACCTGGCCTGGCTCGCCAACACCGCGCTACTGATGTCGGTACGCGGCGTGGCTTCCAACCGGGCTGCCCGTGAACTCGTCGCCCTCACCACCGACGCTCGCCTGAAGATCCTGCGCTGCGTCGACCCCGACCCCAAGTCGGCCACTGCGCGGGACGAGCTCGGCACCATTTTCACCAAGCCGCTCCAAGTGCTCCTGTGGAGCGGCGATTTCACCGAATTCCATGGCGCTCACCAGGCCAGCGCTCTGTACGGCGCGTACGAGATCCTCACCGGTTCCAAGTTCATGGGGAACTACTGGGACGGCGCCTCCATCCTCACCCAACTGCGCCAGGCCCTTTACGGCGACACGGACGCCTTTTCCACGCCCGAAGCCGTGGCCTCCCGGGCGGCCTTCGGTTCGCCAGAGGAGTACGACCACTTCTGGGCGCTGGTCACCGTGACCGCGCTCGCCACTCTGCGCGACACCCGCCTGCCGCACCCGCCGGAGCTGGTGCGTCCCGAGTTCACCCCCGATCACCAGTTATTGGGGGCTTATCTGCGTACCTTCGCCACCCATCGCTACTTCGCCACCGCCGTGCAAGGCCGCGAAGCACTCCTGCGTCTCGTCTCCCGCGCCGACGCTCCCGGTTCGCCCGCCGCTGAGATACTCAGGGCACGCGGCAGCAACACATACCGTGTACCCGCCCCGCTCGTGGAACCGAATCAACGCCCGGCCGCGATGATTCTGGCCATCGCCTGCCGCCTCGCCCCACTGGTCCCCGGAGACGACGACACGGAGTTGCGGACCTTCCTCGCCTCACTCCCTTCCCCGGCTCTGACGGCCGCCGCTCGCCTCGCTGCCCGCATCCTGCCGGGCGCTGCTGTGGAATCAGACCCCGTGGAGGCCATCACCGTCGGCCTGAAGGTTCTGCAATTGATCGGCGCCCACACCCAGGAGGGAACATGACCGACTCCGTCATAGATGTGACCACCTGGCGCGAACGTCTGGCCGATCTTGAGGCATCAGAGGTGTCGGCCGCGGTGATCGTGCAGTGCGACCAGGCCTGGCTCCGCCCTGACCTCACGGCCTTCCGGAACGAAGTCGACCAGGCACTCATGACCGCCCAGCTGCGCCGCGGCGGCCGGCTCACCATCACTCGAATCATCCTGCACAGCCTCCCCCTCGCACCGGCAACCGTCCACCGATCGACTGCCGTCGATCGGGCCTTCGGCGAATGGCACCATCGTCTGTCCGCCGCAGGCGTCCTGCTCTGCTCCGGCAGCACGCCTGCACCCCGCGTCCATCGCCTGATCCTCCGAGGAGACCAGACCCGCGCGCCCATCCCAGATATGGTCGAACTACTGAAAAACGGCGACTGGACCAACCAGCACCGAGCCGAACTGGTGCTGCACACCGTCGAAACCACCGGTGCCACTACTCCTCTCACCGGCTACGACATGGACCTCGACGGCCCCTTCGGCGACGCCGATCCCTCCATCTACATGTAAGCGCGCGCCCGCAATCGGCCCACCGCACAATTGGAGATCAGGTGCCTTACGTTCCTCAGAGCCAAGACGACCAGGCCTTCCTGGCCCAAGCCATCGAGCTCTCCCGGCACGCCCTCGAAGACGAAGGCAAAACCCCCTTCGGCGCTCTCGTCGTCATCGACGGGAAAGTCATCGCCACAGGCACCAGCTCGGTCGTCGAACTCCGGGATCCCACCGCCCACGCCGAAGTCATGGCTCTCCGCGCCGCCGGTGCAGAACTCGGGCGCCACCTCATGGAAGACGCCGTGATGTACGCCAGCAGCGAGCCCTGCCCCATGTGTCTGGTCGCCTGCTACTGGGCCCGTATCCCCCGCCTCGTTTACGCCGCCAACAGCCACGACGTTGCCGTGAACGGGTTCGAAGATCTTCAGTTCTATCGCCAGCTCGCCCTTCCCAACGCCGAACGAACCCTGCTCGCGGAAACAGCTGCGGATGGTGAAGCCCGTGAAATCGCGGCCGCGTCTCTCGCCAGCTGGGCTGACAAACTGCCTTTCCCCGTCGAACCCAAAATCTGAGCTCCGACCGAAGAGAAGTAGGCACCGCGTGGTCAGGACGGCCTTCTGCCTCGACTCTTCATGGAGAAGCCGCGAGGACTACATCGCCGTGGGCTGGCATTCGAGTACCTCAGCGCGCGTGCGCTCGCCGACGGAGAGGCCGAAGCCGGCGGCGATCTACGCGAGGGTGCCATGTCGGCGCAGGTACACCAGGCCGACCGGGGCCCGCCGGTGCGGCGGGAGCTTTGCAGCGGTGGTCACCCTCGCGGGTGACGATGAGCATGGTGACCCACGCGGCCAGGGCGTGGGGCAGGTCGAGTGCGGCAGGACAGAAATCCAACTGGGTGCCTGTGTCGGTGGGCTGAGACATCGAACACCTCTCCCAACAGTGCGGGAGCTCGTGCGTTGCGGACACCGACGCCTCCACCCGATCAGTGGCCACACTGAAGGAGCTCACTGATCCGTCGCCCCCGGCGACGATCACGTCGACTCACGTGACGTAGGTATCAAGGCACCCAAGGCCGCCCGGTTTTGCTGAGTGTGGCGGTTCCGGGGCGAGCGTCAAGAGCGCCCTTCGGGCGTCGGCTACGCCGATTACGCTTCGCTCCACTCTTGACTCTCGCCCCTCCACCGCGGAGTGCTCTTTGCCGGGCGGCCCGAAAAGGGTCGGCGGGGGAAGCGGGGGTGGGGTTTCTCCGCGTTGCCGGGTGCCGGAAGTCTGCGGCTTGGGGAACGCTTATGGCCTTCCGCGCACGCCGGGTTGGTTTGGCGGCTTCCGGATCGTGGGTGCGGTGGACCGGAACGCTCGCCATCTCGGTGTGGCGCTGGCTGGGATGGTGTGCTGCCTGGGCTGGCCGGCGACAGGCGGAGTTCCCGGTTCCGGGGTGGATCATTCTGACGGATGAAATGCGGCAATGAGCTGGGGATATCACTCTGCGTAAGCGATAATGGAGGGGTCGGACCGTTGGTGGGTGGGTGAGGTTCGGCGCTCTCATGGGGGACGGGGGTGAGCGCGGTGGCTGTTGCGGTGGAGTCCGAAGTCGATGTGTCGTCTGCGGTGCCAGACGAGTGGATCTCTGAATTGCGGTCGTGCGCACCTTCGGTGGAGACCCTGGGGCTGCTGGTCGAGTTGGCCGGTGAGCGGCTTTCGGCGCGGGGACGGATTGATGCCCTGGCTGTGTTCGAGAGGCATCTTGCCTGGATGCAGGGGATGCAGGTCGAGGTGCTGGCGGCGATTGGGGAGTACGCGGATTCTGGAGCCGATGCTGCCGCAGCCGGTGAGGGCTTCGATGCTCGGCTGTTGCGGGAGTGGGACGCCGCGAGCGATGAAGTGGCTTGTGCCTTGCGGCTGGCCGGCGGCACCGCTTCGCGGCGGCTCGATGCGGCGCAGCAGCTGTGCGCTCGGTATCCCGCGACTCTGGAATTACTGAAGCGTGGGGAGATCTCCTATCTGCAGGCTGAGGCCGTCACGGAATTGTGTGCGGTTCTCGAGCCGGAGACGGCTGGGCAGGTTGAGGCCGTCGTGATCGCGAAGATGCCAGAGTTGGCCGTCGGGCAGACGCGGGCCTTGTTGCGTCGGCAGATTCATAAGGCCGATCCGGACGGGGCTGAGGAGCGGCATCGGCGGCGCAAGACGGATCGGGAGACTGTCCTTTATCCGCGAGAGGATGGAATGGCTCTCTTCGGCGCCGTCCTGCCTGCTGAGCAGGCTGCCGAGATGGGACAGGCCGTCGATGCGCATGCGGCCACGTTCGACAATGACGGGCGGACTCTGGCGCAGAAGCGTACCGACGCGTTGTACGACCTTGTGGTCAACCGGAACGGTGTGGTGGGAGATTGCGCGAGTCCGGTACGGGGGCGGGCTGCTGCGGTCGTGCAGGTCACGGTGCCTCTTGATGTTCTGGTGGGGGCCGAGGACGGGCCTGCGGAGCTGAAGGGGTACGGGCCGATCACCGCGGGGCAGGCACGTGAGATCGCCTTTGCTTCGGGGACGATCTGGCGGAGGCTCATCACCGATCCTGGCAGTGGGCTGCTCGTGAAGGTCGATCCGACCACCTACCGGCCCACAGCTGATGCCGAGCGGCAGGTCATTGCCCGCGATCAGTACTGCGCCTTTCCCAGTTGTCGGATGCCTGCGCATCGCTGCGATGTCGATCACGTCGAGCCGTTCGATCACGAGCGTCCTGAAGCGGGTGGATTGACCGTTCCCGACAATCTTCAGCCGTTGTGTCGGCGGCATCATCGGCTGAAGACCCACCATCCCGGGTGGAGGGTGACACGGGATCCGCATACCGGGATTGCCAGTTGGACGAGTCCCACCGGGCATACGTACAGGAAGGCGCCGCCCGTTTATCGGGAGTGAGTGAGGTTTACTCACTGACCGACGGTGAGGAACAGAGTTCCGACTAGAACTGACAGGAGGATCTCGTAGCCGAGGACGATGCAGGCCAGGGCCAACACTCCCTTCTGCCACAGACGCGGTCCGCGGTAGGGAAGGAGCGGTGGTTGGTCCGAGGGTTGGAGCGCCGCTTCGGTCGGGGTCGTGCCCATCTCCGCGCGGGTGCGCCACCAGTGACGTAGCGTTTCGCTCTTGGCTTCGAACTCCGAGTCCCAGAGCACGCGTCCGACACGCGGTACTGGCAAGGGCGTTCGGCGACTGCTCGCTTCAAGGATGACTAGCCTGCGCCCGCCGCGGTGGCGCTCGACGGCGATCCCTTGAATCTCGTCCCAGGGAACGGTTCGGGACCGCAGCCCTCGTATGACCAGGTGGTCGGCAGTGAGGATGACGCCTCTGCCGAAGCTCAGGAAGCCCGCGCCCAGCAGCAGCGAAATCGCGACGAGTGCGCCGAGCGTGCGGCCGAGGAGCGTCGGGTGATCAGCGCCGGGCCCCTCGGCGAACCCCGCCATCACCGCATCAGCCGCAAGCCAGCCGAGCAGCAGGGCCGTGGGCACCGACCGGCTTGGCGCAGGTCGCATACTCAGTCGCTCGGGCAGCTGGCCGTGGGTATGCCCCCAGGCGCCGAGTTCACCAGCCGTGTCTTCGACCTGGGCCGCGCCGCCGTTGGCAAGCCACCAGCTTCGGATGGTCGCGACCTTGTCGTCAAACCGGCGGTCGCGGGACAGGAAACCGGAGCTGGGCATTCGTAGCGGGGTGCGGCGTCCATCCGTCTCGTAGAGGACCACCCGCCGTCCGCCGGTGAACGGCTCGACCGCGACCTCGGCCACGTTGGTCCACGGGATGGTCCGGCGGCGCAGGTTGTGGACGACGACCGCCTCAGGGGTCAGGGTTACCCCGACGTAGCGGCTCAGCACCCACAGTTCGAGCGTGACGAAGAACGGCAGCACCACGGCCAGGACCCACGACTCGAACGGCGGGCCGGGCAGCCCGGGCCGCTGGTGCGCCCACAGCAAGGGGTTCGACAACTGCATCAGCACGACGGCGCCGAGGATCAGGCCCAGTGGCAGGGACTGCTGCCACGAAGCCCGATAGCGGACTCGGCCGACCATTTCCGACGATTCCGCTCCGCCATTGCGAGCTTCCTGGTTCACAGCTGTTCCACCCCTGCCGCACGAATGACGCGGGGCATCATGCCTGGCCAGGGACTGTTCGCGCAATGGCTGCCGACGGCCCCGGCCCGACAGAGCAACTGGCAGCCAGGGCGAGAACGTGCCTTCCGCTCGTAGCGCCCACAGCGCTACTCCCTCCGGCCGTTCGCTTGGGAGCGCATCTGCCCGGTATTGCGATCCGGGCGCATGGCCAGGTCCCACTCAGAGACCTGCGCGCACTGGGCGAGCGCACCGCCGCCGAGCGCAAGGAACGCTGGCGCGCACTCGAGCGCTTCACGCTCAGCCCGAGCCGGATTGGCGACCTAGCGCGGGCCGCCCTTGTCCTCAACGGCAACTGGAAATGATCTCCGGCGGGAAAGCCTCAGTGATCAACCGTTCTGGTTTGCTGGTTCGGAGGGCGGCTTCCAGCGGAGGCGGCGCCTTGGGGCGGCACGCCGGAAGTTCCGCGACTTGCTTCATGACTCCCCCGCCCCTGGGGCGACTTGCGCTCAGTGGGCCGTGATCGCGTCGGAGCAACAGTGATCGTGTGCGAGGTCTTGACAGGAGCTTGGGCGCGCGGCCACCTTTGGCAACGTTGTCACAACCTCTGGCAACGTTGTCATGCCACGCCTCCGGCGCCTCCGCGTGTTCGTCGGCCGCGCTGTTTTCTGATGGGACTCACGTTCATGGCAGGTCAGTCACATGCGCCGCGGGATCCTTCCGGTCCTTCCCGGCGGTCGGTGGTCACTACGGGTTCGACACTTCTCGGCGGGTTCGGTCTGAACGCTCTGTTCCCGGCGACGAGCACGGCCGCCGGGCGCGGCGACGCGCTCACCGCGGCGGCGCCGTCCGGTGAACTCGCCGCCTACCGCCCCGTCGCGGTCTCCTCGACGGACTACGCGCCGACTCCGGGCGAGTTCGTGGTCGACCGTCTCGCCTCGCCCGGGGTCCGGGGAAGCGGATGGCGCGCGGCGGCGGGGGACGATCCGCAGTGGATATCGGTCGATCTTCAGGCCGACTGCCAGGTGACGCGGGTCCGGCTCACCTTCGAGGCCGACGCGAGCGATCCGGTTTTCACGCCGCCCGCCACCGGCAACCCGGCCCAGGGCACCACCGGTAAGGAGATCCTGTCCAGTTACGCGCTCGCCTTCGTGGTCGAGACGTCCAGGGACGGCAGGTCCTGGACGAGCGTGTACCGCACGACGGCCGGTACGGGCGGGGTCGTGGACATTCCGCTGACCCGGTCCGTGACGGCGCGGTGGGTGCGGATGACGGCTCAGCGGCGGTCCAGTCCCAATCCGCTCGGCTTGAATGGATTCGAGGTGTACGGCACGGCCGGCGGGCGGCGTCCCGCGGTCACCGGCTGGACCGACTGGGGAATCCACCACGGCAAGGCTCCGGGGCTGACCGTCGCGGCGGACGGCACGGTGCCGCTGGAGTCCGGCTGGCGGCTGACCCTGGACGACTGGGCCGACGGCGAGGGCCCCGACCTGTCGAAGCCGACCGTGGACACCAGCGGCTGGCTGCCCGCCACCGTGCCCGGCACGGTCCTCGCCTCGCTCGTCGACCAGGGAAAGCTCCCGGACCCGGTCGCCGGCCTGAACAATCTGCACATCCCTGAGGCGCTCTCCCGCCATTCCTGGTGGTACAAGCGTGACTTCGACCTGCCGTCCGGTCTGCGCACCGGCCATGGCCGCAGGGTCTGGCTGGAGTTCGACGGCATCAACCATCAGGCCGACATCTGGCTCAACGGCCACCAGGTGGGCGGGCTCACCTACCCGTTCGCCCGCTCGGCCCATGACGTGACGGAGTGGATCGCCGAGAAGGGCCAGAACGCGCTGGCGGTGAAGATCACGCCGATGCCCGTGCCCGGCAGCCCTGGGGACAAGGGTCCCGCCGGGGAGTCCTGGGTGGACGCGGGCGCGGGTCAGATGAACCTCAACTCGCCCACGTATCTGGCCGCTTCGGGGTGGGACTGGATGCCCGCCGTTCGGGACCGGGTCTCGGGGATCTGGAACCATGTCCGGCTGAGGTCCACGGGTCCCGTGGTCATCGGCGACCCCCGGGTCGACACGGTTCTGCCGGACCTGCCCGACACCTCCGTCGCCGAACTGACCCTCACCGTCCCGGTCCGCAACGCCGATTCGGTCGAGCGCACCACGACCGTCTCCGCGTCCTTCGGCGACGTACGTGTCTCCAAGGCCGTCACCGTCCCGGCCGGCCGGAGCGTCGACGTGACCTTCGCCCCGGACGCCTTCAGCCGGCTGCGGCTGCGCGACCCCGCACTGTGGTGGCCCAACGGGCTCGGCAGCCCCGCGCTTCACGACCTCACCCTGGCCGCCTCGGTCGACGGGACGGAGAGCGACCGGCGCACCACCCGCTTCGGTATCCGCCAGTTCGGCTACGAGTACGACGTGCCGCTCCCCTTCACCTCGTCCGGCGACGCATGCACTCAGTCGCTGGAGGTCGGAAGGCAGCAGGCCCGCTATGTGCGGGTCAGGTGCCTGACCAGGGCCACCGACTGGGGCAGCTCCCTGTGGACCCTGTCCGTGACCGACAGCGGCAGACCGGGCACCGACCTCGCCCTGCACGCGAGCGCCACCTCCTCCACGACGGACGGCGACGACCACGGCCCCGGCAACGCCACCGACGGCGATCCCGGTACCCGCTGGTCCTCGGCCTACCAGGACGATCAGTGGATCCGCGTGGACCTGGGCTCCCAGCAGTCCTTCGACGGCGTCGACCTCGTGTGGGAGCAGGCCTACGCCCGGACGTACGTGGTCCAGGTGTCCACGGACGACTCGACGTGGACGGATGTGAAGTCCGTCGACAACACCGCCGTACCGCTGCCGTTCAACACCGACCGGGCGAGCCTGCAGGTGGAGGACTTCACCGCCCGCACCGCCCGCTTCGTGCGGATCAACTGCGGTGTGCGACACACCAGTTGGGGCAACTCCCTCTGGTCCCTGTCGGTGATCGACAGTTCCCGTCCGGGCACCGACCTGGCACTGCACAAGGCGGCCGCGGCCTCCACGGAGGAGTCCGACCATCCGGCCGCCGCCGCGACCGACGGCAGCCCCGACAGCCGGTGGTCGTCGCGGTACGAGGACCACCAGTGGATCCAGGTCGACCTCGGCTCCGCCCAGAGTTTCGACCGGGTGGCCATCCTGTGGGAGCAGGCCTATCCGAAGACGTACGTCATCCAGGTGTCGGCCGACGGTGACACCTGGACGGATGTGAAGTCCGTGGACAACAGCCCGGTGCCGCTGAAGATCAGTGTGAACGGCGTTCGGGTGCTGGCCCGGGGCGGCAACTGGGGCTGGGACGAACTGCTGCGGCGGATGCCGGCCGAGCGCATGGACGCGGCGGTGCGCATGCACCGCGACATGAACTTCACGATGATCCGCAACTGGGTCGGCAGCATCAACCGCGAGGAGTTCTACGCCAGTTGCGACGAACACGGCATCCTGGTGTGGAACGACTTCCCCAATGCCTGGGCCATGGATCCGCCGGACCACGACGCGTTCAACGCGATCGCGCGCGACACCGTGCTGCGCTACCGCATCCACCCCTGCGTGGTGGTGTGGTGCGGCGCCAACGAGGGCGACCCGCCGGCCGCCATCGACAAGGGCATGCGCGACGCCGTCGAGCAGCAGGCCCCCGGCATCCTCTACCAGAACAACTCCGCCGGAGGCATCATCACCGGCGGCGGCCCCTACAACTGGGTCGAGCCCGAGAAGTACTACGACCCGTCGACCTACGGCAGCAACAGCTTCGGATTCCACACCGAGATCGGCATGCCGGTCGTCTCCACCGCCGAGAGCATGCGCAACCTCGTGGGCGACGAGAAGGAGTGGCCGATAGGCGGGGCGTGGTACTACCACGACTGGAGTGAGCACGGGAATCAGGCTCCGCAGCAGTACCGGGCGGCGATCGAAACGCGCCTGGGCACCGCGACGGACCTCGACGACTTCGCCGGCAAGGCGCAGTTCGTCAACTACGAGAACGCGCGCAGCATGTTCGAGGCGTGGAACGCCCACCTGTGGGACGACGCCAGCGGCCTCATGCTGTGGATGTCCCACCCCGCCTGGCACAGCACCGTCTGGCAGACCTACGACTACGACTTCGACGTCAACGGCACCTACTACGGTGCCCGCACCGCCTGCGAGCCCCTGCACGTCCAGGCCGACCCGCTGAAATGGCAGCTCCTCGTGGTGAACCACACGCGTGGGAAGGTCGAGGGCGCGACCGTCACCGCCCGGCTCCACGACCTCGCCGGTCGCCGGATCGGCGGGACCAGGAAAGCCGTGGTGGATGTCGCGTCGGCGTCCACCACACCCGCCTTCGCCGTGGACTGGACCGACGACCTGCCCGATCTGCACCTGCTGCGCCTGACCCTCGAGGACCACGCGGGTCGTACGCTCTCGGCCAACACCTACTGGCGCCATCGGACCCCGGCCGCGATGAAGGCACTGAACGACCTCCCGCGGGTCAGGCTCTCGGCCTCGATCACCCGTGTCTCGCGCTCCGGTGCCGGTACCCGACGTGAGCTGACCGCTGTCGTCAAGAACCGTGGGTCGGCCCTCGCCCCGATGGTCCGGCTGTCGCTGTTGGACGATCACAGCGGTGAGCGCGTCCTGCCGACGCTGTACAGCGACAACTACCTCTGGCTGCTGCCCGGCGAGTCGCGGACGATCACCTTGTCCTGGCCGGCTCACGCGCTGCCGTCGAACCGTCCGGCGCTCGGCGTGTCCGCCTACAACAGTCCCCGCACGGTCGCCCGGGGGTAGGGCGGAGGTAGGGCTGAGGTAGGGCGGTCGTCGGGCGTCCGTTCGTGCGCGTTAGCCTCGGTTTGTTCGAAAGACGCAGGCAGGAGCGGGAGGCAGCAATGGCGAAGGTACCGGCCGCGGCGGTGGCCGCGGGTGGGCTCATCGGCGGGTACGGCGTGGCCCGGTGGACCAAGAAGCGGCAGCTCGGCGGGGTGGTGCTGGCGGCCGCCGGGGCCACGGCCGCGCAGCAGTGGCGGCGGCAGGCCGGCGGGAAGGCCGCCGGGGCGCTGACCGTCGCGTACGTCGCCGCCTTCGCCGGGTCCCACCCGCTGGCCAAGAAGGTGGGCGCCTGGCCCTCCGTGTTCGGCGTCGCCGGTGCCGTGGCCCTCGCCTCGTGGGCCGTGTCCGACCGGCGGGCCTGAGCCGGTACGCGACAGTACGGGCCTGAGTACGTACGACGGTCGCCGCCGGGCCCGCCCCTCGCGCCGAGCCCGGCGGCGGTCCCGTCCCGGGCCGACTGTGTCGGCACCGGGTCAGACGACTTCCCCGCCCACCCCCGACCGTCCGGCCGGGACACCCACGATCGACACGGACACGTGCTCCCGTACGGATTCGCCGAGGACCGTGGTCACCGCTTCCGTCAGGGACCTGATCAAACGGGCGGGCGCGTCGGGGATCTGAGGGTGGGTCAGGCCCGCTTCGCGCATGGCGAGCGTGACGAGCGGTGCGGGTGCCTTGCCGGGTACACCCGCGGTTCCCCAGCGGTGCTCAGGGACACCGAACAGTTCCACGACCGCGACCGCACGCGCCCACTCCCCGACCACGGCCGCCACCGCGTCGGTCAGCGCCCGGACGAGCTTCGCTTCGACGTCTCCGTCGAGCGTCTCCTCGCGGATCTGCACGGTGAGGTGTGGCATGAGTGATCTCCGTTCACGTGGATCGGTACCATGACGCCAGGTTCCCTTTGACGGCAAAGCATCTTTGCCGTCAAAGCTAATTAGAGGGATGGACGATGTCAACGAGCGTCGATGACGCCGTCAGGGCGCTGCTGCTGCTCATGCCCCGCATGGTCGGGCGGGCCAAGCGCATCCCGGTGCCCGCGGAGCTCCAGTCGCTGGCGCTCGCTCCGCGGCACCTGTCGCTGCTGTCGTACCTGCTCTTCGACGGGCCTCTGACGGTGAACGACCTGGCCGCCCGCCTCGAAGTCGCGCCGACCACCGTCAGCCTCATGGTCGGCGAGCTGAGCGGTAAGGGAATCCTGGAGCGGCGGGAAGACCCTGCCGATCGCCGGCGACGCATCGTCAGCATCACCGATGCCCAACGGCCCTCCATCTCCGCGTGGTTGGCGCGCGGAGCCACCGCCTGGCGTCAGGCGCTGGAGCCGCTGACCCCCGATCAGCGGCAGCTGGTCATCGACACCTTGCGCGCCTATGAGGCCGCGGCGGCGGAGACGGACTCCGCACCCGAGGCCGGGACCGGGAGCGTGACCGAGGGGCCCGTTCCCTGAAATGCCCGGCGGTACGCGTACGGGCTCGTTCCCACCACCCGTTTGAACCGCTCCCGGAACGCCGTCGGCGAGCCGAACCCCGCCTGGGTCGCGATGCGTTCGACCGGGTACGTGGTCGTCTCCAGGAGGTACTGGGCGCGGCGGACCCGGGCGCGGTGCAGCCACTGGAGCGGTGTGGTGCCGGTCTGGTCGCGGAAGCGGCGGTTGAGCGTACGGGTGCTCATGCCGGCGTGGGCGGCGATGTCCTCCAGGGTCAGCTCGCGCTCCGCGTTCTCCTCCAGCCAGGCGAGGAGGGGCTCCATCGTGGTGCCGGACGGTACCGGGGGCTGGTCGTGGATGATGAACTGGGCCTGGCCGCCCTCCCGTTCGAGCGGCATGACCGACATCCGGGCCGCGTGCGCGGCGACCGCCGAACCGTGGTCGTTGCGGATCATGTGCAGGCACATGTCGAGGGCGGCGGCCGCGCCCGCCGAGGTGAGGAACTGGCCGTTGTCGACGTAGAGGACGTTCGGGTCGACGGTCACGGCGGGGTACCTGGCCGCCAGGTCCTGAGCCGCGACCCAGTGGGTGGTGGCGCGCAGCCCGTCCAGCAGGCCGGTGGCGGCGAAGACGAAGGCGCCCACGCAGATCGAGGCGATCCGGGTGCCGTTCGCGGCCGCCGCGCGCAGCGCCTCCGTCACACCCGGCGGGAGCGGGGCGGCCGGGTCGGCGACGCCGGGCAGGATGATCGTGTCGGCCTCGGCCAGCGCCTCCAGGCCGTAGGGGGCGCGGATCGTGAACGGGCCCGCGCTCACCTCCTCGTCCGCCGTCGGCGAGCAGACCCGGATCCGGTAGGGCTCCCGGCCGTCCGGCAGCCGGGCCCAGCCGAAGGTGTCGATCGGGGCGGAGAGGTCGAACGGGATGACCTGGTCGAGCGCCAGTACGGCCACGGTGTGCATGGCCAGAGCGTAGGCATATGGCGGATTGTGGCCAAGGGGGGCTCGTGGCCTCGTAGGGCGCCTATAGCGTCGTAGGGCTGCGTTCGGGGCACCTCCGGCCCGTGGTGCGGCTGGTGGCGAGAATCCGTTGGGCTCTGGCAGAAGTGCCGCTTCTGCAAGATCGCGCGCGGTCCTAGCGTCAGCCCGTGAACAAGTTCCTTCTCGCCGTGCACGTCCTCGCCGCGATCGTCGCCGTCGGGCCCGTCACCGTCGCCGCCAGCATGTTCCCGCCCAGCGCGCGCAAGGCACTCGCCGAGCCCGGAGACGCACAGGCCCTCTCCACCGTGCGGGTGCTGCACCGCATCTGCCGCGTGTACGCGACGGTCGGCGTCGCCGTGCCCGTGTTCGGGTTCGCCACGGCCAAGAACATGGGCGTGCTCGGCGACACCTGGCTGATCGTCTCGATCGCGCTGACGGCCCTGGCCGCCGTCGTCCTCGCCGCGCTGGTCCTGCCCCGGCAGACCGCGCTCATGGAGGGCATGGAGGGCATGGAGGAGTCCATAGAGGAAGGCGTGGGGGGAGGCGGGCAGGGTGCGGCGTACGCCGGAGCGAGCCGTGTCGGCCCGCGGGACACCGCCCGGCTCGCCATGTTCACCGGGCTCTTCAACCTCCTCTGGGCCACCGTCACGATCCTGATGATTGTCCGACCGGGGTCCACCACGGGCGCCTAGCCCTAGGATCCGCTCATGCATGAACAGGTGTACGGACCACACGATCCGTCGACGCCCTCGGCCTCGACGGCCTACCTCGCCACCCTGGAGGGCCGGCTGACGGCCGACGGGTGCGCCAGCCGCTGGGAGGACTGGGCCGGGGTGCCCGTACTGGTGGGGCGACGGTCGGACTTCCGGCTGCGCTGGATGGCGACGAAGCTCCATCTGTTCACCGTGGCCGCGGCGGTTCCGGAGATCACCGTGCCCGTCGTCGAGGGCTTCACCGAACAGGTGACGAAGTACGCCAAGGACACCAAGGGCGGCCTGCCCGTCGGTCTGCAGAACGGGGTCGGCGCCTTCCCCGTCCTGGTCAGCGACCGCGTCGACCCGGCCGCCGTGCGGTGGGCGGAGGAGCGCCAACGCGTCCGGTTCGCCTGTATGACACGGCCCGTCGTGGTCGACACCTCCCGCCCGTACGTGGGCATGTACCGCGGCAAGCCGGCCCTCGGGCGCGTCTACGCCACGTACTTCATCGAGAAGGGCTCGCGGTACTTCTACGGTCCGTGAATCGTCGCTTCAACGGTCCAGGGGTCCTCCCCCGCCGGACGTTCACCACCACCGGGCGAGGCTGAGCGCCTCGTCCGACGAGTCCCAGGAGTCGCCGGAGCCCGAGGAACCCGCCCAGTCCGCCGCCCGGTACCGCCTCGCCACCGCCGTCGCGATCAACACCCCCGCCGCTACCACCAGCGTGAAGAACGCCCAGGTGAGCGGCCAGACCGCCGCGTCCGGGGGCTCCGGGTGGGAGTGGAAGGAGATGTACATGAGTGCTGCCGGTGGTCCCGCCACCAGCAGCAGGGGCCAGGCCAGCGCGTCCCGGCGGCCGAGGTAGGCGGCCAGGAGCAGCAGGGTCACGCCGAGGAGGACGGCGCCGAGGACGGTCACCGAGGTCGTTTCGGTGACCGACCCGGTCGCCCCGGGGCGGTTGCGCAGGTCCCAGGGGAGGCAGAGGAGGTACGCCGCGCCGGAGAGGGCGGCGCCGAGCACGCGCGTCAGCCAGCGTTCCGGCCAGGGGCGCGTTCGCAGAGGGCCTAACAGCTTCTCGGTCATGCGTACGAGGGTTGCCGCCCGGGCGGCGGCCCGACAGAGTACGCGTACTCAGGTTCCCGTACTCAGTTCCCGGACTCGGCCCGAACTCGGCCCGAACTCGGCCCGAACTCGGTTCCCGGACTCATGAGTCGGCGGGTGCCACCGTCGACAGCGGGGGCGCGATGTCCTCCAGCGAGCGCCGTTCGGCGTTCACCGCCAGGAACGCGGCGACCAGGCCCGCCGCGCACATCAGGCCCGCGCCGATCTGGAAGGCCAGCACGGTGTCGCCGACCACGCCGGACTGGGTGAGGTCCGCGAAGACCAGCGGTCCGCTGATGCCGCCGGCCGCCGTGCCGATGGCGTAGAAGAAGGCGATGGCCATCGCGCGGGTCTCCATGGGGAAGATCTCGGAGACCGTGAGGTAGGCGCTCGACGCGCCCGCCGAGGCGAAGAAGAGGGCCACGCACCAGCAGGCCGTCAGGGTCACCGCGCTCAGCGAACCCCGGCCGAACAGCCAGGCGGTGCCGAACAGCAGCAGCCCGGAGAGCAGGTACGTCGACGCGATCATCCGGCGGCGGCCGACCGTGTCGAAGAGCTTGCCGAGCAGCAGCGGGCCGAGGAAGTTGCCGAGGGCGATCACGGCGAAGTAGTAGCCGGTGGAGCCCGTCGGGACGTCGTAGAACTTGGTCAGGATCGCGCCGAAGCCGAAGGTGATCGCGTTGTAGAGGAACGCCTGGCCGATGAAGAGGGAAAGGCCGAGCGCGGCGCGTTTGCGGTAGGTCGCGAGGACCGTGCGGGCGATGGCGAGGAAGCCGATGGTCTTGCGCTGGTGGATGGTGATCTCCCCGGCGGGGGGCGGCAGTTCGCGGCCGCCGAGGTCGGCGCGGACCCGTTCCTCCACCGAGGCCACCAGTTGCTCGGCCTCCTCCTGTCTGCCGTGGATCAGCAGCCACCGTGGGCTCTCCGGGACACTGCGGCGTACGAGGAGGATGACCAGGCCGAGGACCACGCCGAGGGCGAAGGTCAGCCGCCAGCCGATGTTCGCCGGGAAGAGGGCGGTGTCCAGCGCGACGATCGACAGCAGGGAGCCGCCGATCGCGCCCAGCCAGAAGCTGCCGTTGATGATCAGGTCGACCCGGCCGCGGTACTGGGAGGGGATCAGCTCGTCGATTGCGGAGTTGATGGCCGCGTACTCGCCGCCGATGCCGAAGCCCGTGAGGAAGCGGAAGGTGAAGAACCACCAGGGCTCGAAGGAGACGGCGGTCAGGGCCGTGGCCCCCAGATACACCGCCAGGGTGACCATGAACAGTTTCTTGCGGCCGAAGCGGTCGGTGAGGCGGCCGAAGAACAGCGCCCCGACGCACGCGCCGGCCACATAGAGGGCGGCCGCGGTGCCGGTGACCTGCGCGGAGGTGATCGGCAGGCCGCTGCCGGGCTCGGAGAGGCGTCCGGCGATGTTGCCGACGATCGTGACTTCCAGACCGTCGAGGATCCATACCGTGCCGAGGCCGATCACCACGGTCCAGTGCCAGCGTGACCACGGGAGGCGGTCGAGACGGGCGGGAACGGCGCTGGTGACCCGGCCCCCGGCTTGATCCCGGCCTTCCCCCCGGCCCTTTTCCTCAACGGTGGACATGAGGCTCCCTCCTCGTCGAGCGACGCCTGCCCGGGTTCCCTCCGGAGCACGGCCTACGCCCGCCCGAGTGCGGTCACGCCCTCCCGAGAGGGATCTACGCCCCCACGATCCGCGACACCGTATAGATCAGCAACCCGGCCAACGAGCCCACCACCGTGCCGTTGATCCGGATGAACTGCAGGTCACGGCCGATGTGGGCCTCGATCTTCCTGGTGGTGTGCTCGGCGTCCCAGCCGGCCACCGTGTCGGTGATGAGGGAGGTGATCTCGGTCCGGTACGTCGTCACCACGTACACCGCCGCGCCCTCGACCCACCGGTCGACCTTGGCCTGGAGCCTGGGATCGGTGGCCATGCGGGCGCCCAGCGAGAGCAGGGAGGCCCGCACGCGCAGCCGCAGCTCGCTGCGCTCGTCCTCGGCGGCGGACACGATCATGGACCGTACGGCCGTCCAGGCGGAGGCGATCAGGTCCTGGACCTCGCCGCGGCCGAGCACCTCGCCCTTCAGGCGCTCCACGCGCGCGCGGGTGTCGGTGTCGGACTGGAGGTCGGAGGCGAAGTCGGTGAGGAAGCGGTCGAGGGCGCCGCGGGCCGGGTGGGAGGGGGCGTCGCGCATCTCGGTGACGAAGCGGAGCAGCTCCTTGTAGACCCGCTCGCCGACCTTCTTGTCGACGAAGCGCGGGGTCCAGCCGGGCGCGCCGCCCTGGATCGCGTCCATGACCTGCTCGTCGTGGAACACCAGCCAGTCGTGGGCACGGATGCAGACCAGGTCCACGACCCGCTTGTGGCCGCCGTCCGCGACGATCTTCTCCAGCATCTTCCCTATGCCGGGCGCGATCTCCTGGGCGTCGGCGCGGCGGGTGATCGCCTCTCCGACCACCGCCTGCACGTCGGAGTCGCGCAGCACGGTCAGGGCGCCTCTGAGCGCGGCGGCGAGCTCGGCGGTGACCCGGTCGGCGTGCTCCGGTTCGGCGAGCCAGGCACCGAGACGGCTGCCGATGCCCACGGCGCGCAGGCGCTGTCGTACGACGTCGGAGGAGAGGAAGTTCTCGCCGACGAACTCGCCGAGCGAGACGCCCAGCTGGTCCTTCTTGGTGGGGATGATCGCGGTGTGCGGGATGGGCAGGCCGAGCGGGTGGCGGAAGAGGGCGGTGACCGCGAACCAGTCGGCGAGCGCGCCGACCATGCCGGCCTCGGCGGCCGCCGCGACATAACCGGCCCAGGGTCCGGCGCCCTCGTGGGAGGCCCATGTCGCCAGGACGTACACGACGGCGACGAAGAGCAGCAGGCCGGTGGCCGTCAGTTTCATCTGGCGGACGCCGCGGCGCTTCTCCTCGTCGGCGGGGCTGAACGAGGTCATCGCGCGGTTCGTCGGAGCGGGGGCGGTCGTCGCGTGCCGCTCCCGGCCGGGGCCGGTCGTCGTGCGTTCGGCCTGGTCGACGGTGGTCGTCGCGCGGTTGCCGGGGGCGCCGGGCCGGGCGGACAGCCCTTCGGCGCCCGCGTCTTCCGGTTCTGTTCGTTCCATTCACTCCACCCGTTCGCCGAGCCGTCCGAGGGCTCCGTACACATTGTCCCTTCCTGACCGACTCCCGGAACGGAACAGGAGTTCCCTGCGTCTGTTCGGACGGGGGGAACTCAGGGGAATCCTGGGGCCGTCTCAGGGAAATCTCGGGGCGTCTCAGGGGCACCTCCGGGGCGTCTCCGGGTCGTTCGAGGCCACGGGAGGGGGGTCCCGTCGTTTTCCTCCCCACCGTGTACCCCATCATGTGATCATCACTTCGGAGCCTCGGGCTCCCCTCGCCCGAGGAGACACGCACCGCATGACCAAGCGTCATGGTTATGCCCTGCTGGCCGCCGTCATCGCCATGATCGTGGCCATATCCGGAGCCATATACGTGGGTGTCGCCGCCGACGACGGCACCGGCGGCACCCGCAACGCCACCGCCGACAACCGCGCCCCGCGCGACTCGGCCGCCCCCGCCTCCGCCGGCACCTGGGTCGGCACCTGGTCGGCCTCCCCCGCCGGAGCCGAGCCCGGCACCGAGACGAACGGCATGGCGGGCCGCTCCCTGCGCAACGTCGTGCACACGGACGTCGGCGGCACCGAAGCCCGCATCACCCTGTCCAACCTCTACGGACAGCAGCCGCTGAACATCACGCACGCCTCGATCGCCGTCGCCGCGGCCGAGAACGACGCGTCGGCGGTGGCCGACACCATGCGTCGCCTCACCTTCTCCGGCAGCACCGCCGTGGTCGTCCCGGCCGGACAGCAGATCATGAGCGATGCCGTGCGCGTACGCGTCCCGCGCGACTCCGACGTCCTCGTGACCACGTACT
The DNA here is from genome assembly GCF_007113425.2 of Streptomyces sp. RLB3-17. Taxonomy (NCBI): domain Bacteria; kingdom Bacillati; phylum Actinomycetota; class Actinomycetes; order Kitasatosporales; family Streptomycetaceae; genus Streptomyces; species Streptomyces sp. RLB3-17. Next base: position 4,643,844 of record NZ_CP041610.2, read on the forward strand.
CCCCGACCCCGTCCGGCCCGGTCACCTACCACGCGCACGCACGGCAGATCTCCTACGCCGCCCAGGGCGACCGCACCGAGGACGTGACCGCCACCGCGTACACCGAGCAGACCCCGCACTGGCGCTACCTCACCGCGCTCGACGTACTGAGCGACGAATCCGTCGGCACCGTCGTCGCCCTGGGCGACTCGATCACCGACGGCATCACCTCCACGCAGGGCGCCAACCGCCGCTGGACGGACGTCCTCGCCGACCGGCTGCGTGCCGCGGCCGGCACCGGGGACGTACCTCGCTACAGCGTCGTCAACCAGGGCATCAGCGGCAACCAGGTCCTGGCCGAAGGCCTCGGCCGGCCCGCCGACAACCCGAGCGGCCTGAACCGTCTCCAGCGCGACGTGCTCGGCCGTACGAACGTCAAGGCCGTCGTCATCGACCTCGGCGTCAACGACATCCTGCGCAACCAGGGCGAGGTCGATCCGGTGACCGTCACCGACGGGCTGCGGGAGATGGTGCGGCGGGCGCATGCGCGCGGGCTGCGGGTCGTCGGGGCGACGCTGATGCCCTTCGGGGGGCACCGCGGGTACTCGCGCTCGCGTGACGCCGTGCGCCGGGCCGTCAACGCGGAGATCCGGGCGGGGAAGGTGTACGACGCCGTCGTCGACTTCGACGAGGCGTTGCGGGATCCCTACGATCCGCGGCGGCTGCGGTCCGATTACGACTCCGGGGACCATCTGCACCCCAGTGACAAGGGGTACAAGCGGATGGCGGAGGTGTTCGAGCTCGGGGATCTGAAGGGGGCGGCGCCCGCGGAGCTGTGACCTCGGCCGGAATCTAGTAACCTCCGTGCCTTCGCCTGTGCCGCTCGTCCCTGCGCTCCCGGTGCCGTTCCCGGCGCTCCTCCTGGCGCTCCCTGCGTTCCTCGTGGCGTTCGCGGATGAGGTCGTGGGCGTCGTCGAGGGCGTCGAACATGTCGCCGAGGCCGTCCCGCCGTGAACCCTCCAGTTCCTTGCGGGCGCTCTTGCGCTCCAGCTTCTCCTGGCGGCGCTCCTCCTTCAGGCGCAGCCGCTCGGCACGGGTCAGCTTGCGCTCCACGCCGACGCCGCCCCAGAAGGCGAAGCCCGTGACGATCACACGCGGGGCGCCCGGGTCCCCGGCACGCCCCTCCTCGCGGTGGTCGAAGCCGCCCATGATGCCGATGCCGCGGACGACGACCTCGACGCCGGGCGGCACGATGACGTTCACGCCGCCCATGACGGCGACGACGTTGACGACGACCTCGCGGTCCGCGAAGTTCGCCTCGCGCAGGTCGATCTCACCGCCGCCCATGAAGGCGACGGAGTTGAAGCGCTTGGGGACCGTCCAGCGGCCCTTGCGCTCGAAGCCCGACAGGATCGCGACGCCCCACGAGGAGGAGCCCTCGCCGCCGACGATCCGCGCCGCCCAACTCCCGCTCTCCTCGGGCTGCTTGACCATGGACACCGGGTCCACGGCGTGCGCGCCCGGCAGATCGCGGGTGAGCGGCGCCAGTTCGCTGTACGTCCGTGCCTTGAACGCCGCTTCCAGCCGCTCCTCGAACTCCTCCATGTCGAGGCGGCCCTCCGCGAGGGCGTCCCGCAGCTGTTCGGCGACTCGTTCACGATCGGCGTCGGAGGCCCGCAGCTCCGGGCTCGGGGATCCGGGGTCCGGCGGCGTCGGTCGCGGGTCGTCGCTTCCCCTGGAAGGCGCATTTTCGGTCATGGGACTCAGCCTACGAGAGAGCCTTCTCCGCGTACATGCGGCTGATGACCGCCTCGATGTCCGGCTCCCGCACCGAGAGGTCCACCAGGGGGAACTCGGCCGCGATCCGCGCCACCAGCTCCGCCGCCGACGCCGCCGCGGGGAAGGCGAGCCACTGCCGGGGCCCTTCCACCTTCACCACCCGTGCCGAGTCCACCTCGATCGGCGGGAGCTCCCGCTCCAGGTCGACCACGAGGGTCCGCTCGCTCTCCCCCACCTCGTGCAGCCCGGTCAGCGGACCGTCGTACATCAGCCGCCCGTGGTCGATGACCATCACCCGCCGGCACAGCTGCTCGATGTCGGTGAGGTCGTGCGTGGTCAGCAGCACCGTCGTGCCGCGCTCGGCGTTCAGGTCCCGCAGGAAGGAACGGACCTTGGCCTTGCTGATCACATCGAGGCCGATGGTGGGTTCGTCGAGGTAGAGGACCTCGGGGTCGTGCAGCAGCGCCGCCCCGATGTCGCCGCGCATCCGCTGCCCCAGCGAGAGCTGGCGCACCGGCACGTCCAACAGGGCCTCCAGGTCGAGGAGTTCGACACAGCGGTCGAGGTTCTCGCGGTAACGGGCGTCCGGGATCCGGTACATGCGGTGCATCAGCCGGTAGGAGTCGATCAGCGGAAGGTCCCACCACAGGGTCGTACGCTGCCCGAAGACGACCCCGATGCGCCGCGCGAGCCGGGTCCGCTCGCGGGAGGGGTCGATGCCCGCCACCCGCAGCCGGCCGGCGCTCGGCGTGAGGATGCCGGTGAGCATCTTGATGGTGGTCGACTTGCCCGCGCCGTTCGGGCCGATGTAGCCGACCATCTCACCGCGCGCCACGGTGAAGGAGAGGGAGTCCACGGCCCGTACCTGGCGCCGTTCGCTGCGCAGGAAGCCGGTCTTCTTGCGGACGTCGAAGACCTTCTCGACACCGTCGAGTTCGATGAAGTCGCCCACCGGATCCCTGACCGGGTCCGTCATCAGGCCTGTTTCCATGTCGGTTCAACTCCCCGTGCTGCGATACGAACGAAGTCCCGCCCGCCAGGCGATCCCCGCCAGCGCGCAGCAGCCCGCCGCGATCAGGGGCGGGGTGAAGGCGATCCAGGTCGGCAGGTCGAGCGGATAGGGCCGGCCCAGCACGTACAGCCCGGGCAGCCAGTTCACGAAGGCCAGCGGGAGCACGAAGGTGACCCCGCGCACCAGGTCCTTGGCGAAGACGGTCGGCGGGTACTGGAGGAGCGTGGTGCCGCCGTACGTGAAGGAGTTCTGCACCTCGGAGGCGTCCTGCGCGATGAACTGGAAGGCTCCGCCCGCCACGAACACGGCCGCGAAGATGGCGGCGCCGCAGAGCAGCATCAGCGGGACCATGAGCAGTCTGAGCGGCGTCCAGTCGATGTCGAGCACGGCGATCGCGTACGCGAGGACCAACAGCCCCTGGGTGACCCGGCCGAGGCGGCGCAGCGCGAAGCGGTCGGCGGCGACCTGGGCGAGCACGGGGACGGGGCGCACGAGGAGGGTGTCGAGGGTGCCGTCGCGCACCCGGCGCCCGAGCCGGTCCATCGAGCCGACCACCAGGTCCGTGATCCCGAAGGAGGTGGCCGAGACGCCGTACAGGAAGGCGACCTCGGGCAGGCTGTAGCCGCCGATCCGGTCGACCCGCGAGAACATCAGCAGGACGGCCACGAAGTCGAGGGCGGTCGCCGCGAAGTTCCCGAAGGTGGTCATCACGAAGGAGGCGCGGTAGGCCATCGTGGAGCGGATCCACATCCCGGCGATCATCCGGTAGGCGCGGAATCCGTCCCGCACCCGGGCATACGTCCCCTGCGGCGCACCCAGCACCGCCGAAGCCGCCCGCTCCCCGGAGGTGACCGAGTCCCCGGAGCCGCCCCGTGCGGTGACCGGGTCCCCGGAGCCCCGTGCGGCTTCCGGTACCTCCACCGAGTCAGCCACCCTGCACCACCACCCTCCTTGTCGCCACTGACTGGATCAGTCGGCCCAGGGCCAGGAGCCCCAGCGCCCAGGACGCCTGGAAGACGTACGTGCCGAGGGGGTCCGCGGTGCCGAGCAGGACGTCCGCGGGGCCCTGGACCAGGGACGACCAGGGCAGGGCGCGTACGACCTCGCCCAGCGCGCCCGGGAAGACGTTCAGCGGCAGCAGCATCCCCGAGCAGAAGACACCCGCGATCATGGACATCTGCGCCACGCCCGCCCCGTCGAGCAGCCAGAACGCGGACAGGGCCACCAGGTAGCGGAGCGAGAAGCTGACGACCGTTCCGAGCGCGACCGCGATCAGGAACGCGATCCAGGTCAGCGGGTCGGCGGGGAGCGCCAGTTCGAAGAAGAGCGCGCCGAACGCGAGGGGCACCGCTCCGCGCCCCAGCAGATGGAACATGGCTCGCCCCGCGTCCTGGGACAGCCACCACAGCTGGAGGTCGGCGGGCCGGTACAGGTCGATCGCGATGTCACCCGTACGGATGCGCTCGATCAACTCGTCCTCGAAGCCGCCGCCCATCGTCGCCATCGCCATGAGCAGCGCCTGGGAGAGCCACACATAGGTGAGCGCCTGGGCCTGGTCATAGCCGCCGAGGTGCGGTTTCTCGTCCCACAGGGCCATGAAGACGTACGCCAGGATCAGCCCGAAGACGGTGTTGGTGAACACTCCCGCCGCCGTCGCCGTCCGATAAGTGGCGTAGCGCCGGAACCCGCCCATCGCGACGGCCGTGTACAACCGCCCTGTCCCCACGAGGATGTCCCTCCTTGCGTCAAAAGGGCCGTTGTGGCCGAAGCGCAGGAGCCTAGCCCCGCCCGGCTTCGCCTGCCAGGCATTTTCAGGCGCGACACGTGCCGGGATCCGGGAACGGAACGCTTGGTGCGACAGTCTTCATCAGGGGGCGCACCAGGCGTATGAGGGCGTACGGGAACGTACGATGCGAAACAGGAGTCCGGCGAACAGATGAGTGACAAGCCGCAGCCGCAGCAGAGCAGCCAGGGCTGGGCCCCGAAGGAACCGGAACCGGGGCCCCAAGCGGCACCGGGCGGGCCGGGCAGCGACGACACACCGGGCGATCCGGGTGGGACGGACGCGCCGGGGAAGCCGGGCAAGCCGGGGAAGAAGCCCAGGCGGAAGCGGACGGGCTGGGGGCGGCTCATCCCGACCTGGCGGATGGTGCTCGGCACGTTCCTCGGCGCGATACTGCTCGTGATCGGCCTGTTCGCACTCGGCTACTACCTGGTCAAGATCCCGCCCGCGAACGCCGCCGCGACCAAGCAGAGCAACGTCTACCTGTACGCGGACGGCAGCCAACTCGCCCGCGACGGCGAGGTCAACCGCGAGAACGTGGCGCTCGCGGAGATCTCGAAGGACGCCCAGCACGCGGCGCTCGCCGCCGAGGACCGCGACTTCTACACCGAGTCGGCCGTCGACCCCAAGGCGATGATCCGCGCCGGCTGGAACACCGCCACCGGCAAGGGCAAGCAGTCCGGTTCGACGATCACCCAGCAGTACGTGAAGAACTACTACTTGGGCCAGGAGCAGACCGCCACGCGGAAGGTGAAGGAGTTCTTCATCTCCATCAAGCTCGACCGCCAGAAGAGCAAGGACGACATCCTCGAGGGCTACCTCAACACCAGCTACTACGGCCGCAACGCGTACGGCATCCAGGCCGCCGCCCAGGCGTACTACGGCGTCGACGCAAAGAACCTGACGGTCGGTCAGGGTGCCTACCTCGCCGCGCTCCTGAACGCGCCGAGCGAGTACGACGTGGTCGCGCACCCGGAGAACAAGTCCGCGGCCGTCGCCCGCTGGAACTACGTCCTCGACGGCATGGTCAAGAAGAACTGGCTGACCCAGGCGGACCGGACCAAGGTCACCTTCCCGCAGCCCAAGCAGGAAGTGGTCGCCGCCGCCATGTCGGGCCAGCGCGGCTACCTGGTGCAGGCGGTCAAGGACTACCTCGTCTCGAACAAGATCATCGACGAGGACACCCTGACCACCGGCGGCTACCGCATCACGACCACGCTCCAGAAGTCGCGGCAGAACGCCTTCGTGAAGGCCGTCGACGACCAGGTGATGTCGAACCTCGACAAGAAGAACCGCAAGGTCGACCGGTACGTCCGCGCCGGCGGCGTCTCCATCGACCCGGCCACCGGCAAGGTCGTCGCGATGTACGGCGGCATCGACTACACCAAGCAGTACGTCAACAACGCGACGCGCCGTGACTACCAAGTCGGCTCGACCTTCAAGCCGTTCGTCTTCACCTCGGCCGTGCAGAACGGCTCGCAGACGCAGGACGGCCGCACGATCACCCCGAACACGGTCTACGACGGCACCAACAAGCGCCCCGTGCAGGGCTGGAGCGGCGGCTCGTACGCGCCCGAGAACGAGGACAACCGCTCGTACGGGCCCATCACGGTACGCACCGCCACCGACAAGTCGGTGAACGCCGTGTACGCGCAGATGGCCGTGGACGTCGGCCCGAGCAAGGTCAAGCAGACCGCCGTCGACCTCGGTGTCCCCTCCACCACACCCGACCTGACCGCCACCCCGTCCATCGCGCTCGGCCCGTCCACGGCCAGCGTCCTCGACATGGCGGAGGCGTACGCGACACTCGCCAACCACGGCAAGCACGGCACGTACACGCTCGTCGAGAAGGTCACCAAGGACGGCACGTCGGCCGTGAGCCTGCCCAAGCAGGACACCAGGCAGGCGGTGAGCCGGGAGGCCGCCGACACCACCACGTCCATCCTGCAGAGCGTCGTCGAGGGCGGTACCGGTACCGCCGCGCTGGCCGCCGGCCGGCCCGCCGCGGGCAAGACCGGCACCGCGGAGGAGGACCAGGCGGCCTGGTTCGCGGGCTACACACCCGACCTCGCCACCGTCGTCTCCGTCATGGGCCAGGACCCCGACACCGGCACCCACGAGTCCCTCTACGGCGCCCTCGGCCAGGCCCGTGTCAACGGCGGCGGCTACCCGGCGCAGATCTGGGCGCAGTACACGAAGGCCGCGCTCAAGGGCAGCAGCCCGAAGGACTTCGACCTGCGGCTCCAGCCGGGCGCGGAGGAGCAGCAGCTCCCGAGCACCGGCCCCACCGACCAGACCCCCGGCACCGGTGGCCAGGACAACGGGGGCCAGACCACCGGCGGGACGGCCTCCCAGAGCCCGCCCCCGGATCAGACACAGGGCCAGACCCAGGGGCAGACCGACGGCCAGACCCAGGGCCAGACGGACGGCCAGACCCAAGGGCAGACGCAGGGCCAGACCGACGGCGGCACCACCACCGGGGGCGGCACGACCGACGGGACGACCACCGGCGGCACGACGGACGCGGGCACCACCACCGGTGGCGACACCGCGGCCCCGTCGGGCGGGAGCACGGACGGCGGCGGTACGGCGGGGACGACCGCGGGAGCCGGGCCACTGAGCGGACTGACGTCACGAAAACAGTGACCCGCAACAGTGACCCGCGGGAACCCGGATCCTCAGATCGCCAGATCCTTGATGATCTTCGCCACGTGGCCGGTCGCCTTGACGTTGTACAGCGCCCGCTCGACCTTGCCCTCCTCGTCCACGATCACCGTGGAGCGGATGACGCCGACGACCGTCTTGCCGTACAGCTTCTTCTCACCGAAGGCGCCGTACGCCTCCAGGACGGTCTTGTCGGGGTCGCCGACCAGGGTGACCTTCAGGGACTCCTTCTCGCGGAACTTGGCGAGCTTCTCGGGCTTGTCCGGGGAGACGCCGATGACGTCGTACCCGGCACCGGCCAGCAGGTCGAGGTTGTCCGTGAAGTCGCAGGCCTGCTTCGTGCAGCCTGGGGTCAGGGCGGCCGGGTAGAAGTAGACGATGACCTTGCGGCCCTTGTGGTCGGCGAGGGAGACCTCGTTGCCGTCGGCGTCGGGCAGGGTGAAGGCGGGGGCGGTGTCGCCGGGCTGGAGTCGCTCGCTCATCGGAACCTCACGTGGCCGGGGTGAATGCTTACGGAACTACGGGAACGAGCGTAATGGGGGTGCCGAGGGGTGAGCGGCGGCCCGAGCTGACAGACTGTCGGCGGCACAGAGACAAAGATCGGAACACGACCACGGAGGCAGCGCGGTGTCGGATACGTCGAGAACGTCGGATACCAGGACTCCGGCGCAGATCGAGGCGGACATCAAGCGCCGCCGCGAAACACTCGCCGAGACGCTCGACGAGATCGGCGTGCGGGTCCACCCGAAGACGATCGTCGGGGACGCCAAGGCCAAGGTCGCCTCCCAGATCGACCACACGCTCGGCCGCGCCTACGTCGGCGTCAACCGGGTGGTCGGCGACGCGAAGGGCCAGCTCGTCACCGAGGACGGCGCGCCGCGCCTGGAGCGCATCGTGCCCCTGGCGCTCGTGGCGGTCGGGGTCGTGGGCCTGCTCGTCGTGGGCTCACGGCGCCGCAAGCGCTGACAACGGCTCGACTCGACTCCGGCTCGGCTCGACCGCGGCTCGACTCGGCTCGACCCCGGCTCGACTCGACCCGGCCGGGCGCGACCCGGCTGCGTACGGACGGCTCAAAGGCAGGTAGGTTCGGGACGTGAGCGCCAATCGGGACAAGCAGACCCCCCACCACGACAAGTTGCCCATCCGGATGCTGCACGACCGCGTGCTGGTCCGGCAGGACGCCGCCGAGGGCGAGCGGCGTTCCGGCGGCGGCATCCTGATCCCCGCGACGGCGGCCGTCGGGCGGCGCCTCGCCTGGGCCGAGGTCGTCGCGGTCGGGCAGAACGTACGGACGGTGGAACCCGGCGACCGTGTCCTCTACGACCCCGAGGACCGGGCCGAGGTCGAGGTGCGGGGAATCGCGTACGTGCTGATGCGCGAGCGCGATCTGCACGCCGTGGCGGCGGACCGCTTCGAGGGCTCCGAGGACTCGACCGGCTTGTATTTGTAGGGCGTAGCCGATCTGACGGGGCTGGTGACCATGGTCACCAGCCCCTTTTGCCTGTGCTTTGCTACCGTGGAAGGCGTTGGAAGGACCCCGACGAGACGCGCCGTACCGGGCGGAGAGCGAATGCGCTCCCAGGCAAAGACGACGCACCCCTGTTGATCACTCACGGAGGTGCCTCTCATGGCCTGGATCCTGCTGCTCGTCGCCGGTCTGCTCGAAGTCGGCTGGTCGATCGGCATGAAGTACACCGACGGCTTCACCCGCCTCGTCCCCAGCGTCCTCACCGGCGCGGGCATCATCGCGAGCATGGTCCTGCTCTCCTACGCCGCCAAGTCCCTCCCCATCGGCACCGCCTACGGCGTCTGGGTCGGCATCGGCGCGGCCGGCGCGGCGGTACTGGGCATGCTCGTCCTCGGCGAACCGGCGACCGCCGCCCGCATCTTCTTCGTCTGCCTGCTCCTGGTCGCGGTGGTGGGCCTGAAGATGACGTCGGGGCACTGACCGGGCACCCGGTTCTCCAACCGGAACACCAAAGCACCGTCGGCGATGCGCAGTTGCTCCAGCGGAAGCGGCCGATCCTGCACGCCGGTCAGGTCCGCGCGCCTCCCGGGCAGCCCGTACGCATCCCACAACGCGATCGGCGACGTCGATCGAAGCCGGTACTCGGCCTCGGTCGACTCCTCGTACGGACCCATGACGACCGGCGTGGGAATCCGCGGTTGCCGCGCCCCAACTGCCACGCGGGCACGAGCACCTGGTGCAGGGGAGGCGGAAAGCGGCGGGCGACTCCCGGTACGATGGCAGGCGGCGAGCGGCGGTGGCGCAACGGCGACGCAGCAGACTTAGGATCTGTGGCCCGTGAAACGGCTTGAGGGTTCGAATCCCTTCCGCCGCACAGCAAACGGCCTGCGAATCGGAAGATGCGCAGGCCGTTCTCGTGTGCGCTCTCAGCCCAACAGCTCCCGAACCACCGGCACCAGCCCCCGGAACGCCTTCCCCCGGTGGCTGATCGCGTTCTTCTCCTCGGGGGAGAGTTCGGCGCAGGTTCGGGTGTCGCCCTCCGGCTGGAGGATGGGGTCGTAGCCGAAGCCGTGGGTGCCGGTGGGGGTGTGGCGCAGGGTGCCCCTCAGCTGGCCCTCGACGACGCGCTCCGTGCCGTCCGGCAGGGCGAGCGCCGCCGCGCAGGCGAAGTGGGCGCCCCGGTGTTCCTCGGAGATGTCCGAGAGCTGGGCGAGGAGCAGGTCCAGGTTCGCGCGGTCGTCCCCGTGCCGTCCCGCCCAGCGGGCGGAGAAGATGCCGGGGGCGCCGTTCAGGACGTCCACGCAGAGGCCGGAGTCGTCGGCGACGGCGGGCAGGCCGGTGGCCTGGGCCAGGGCGTGCGCTTTGAGGAGGGCGTTCTCGGCGAAGGTGACGCCGGTTTCCTTGACGTCGGGGATGTCCGGATAGGCCTCCGCGCCGACGAGGTCATGGGAGATACCTGCGTCGGCGAGGATCGCCTTCAGCTCGGTGATCTTTCCGGCGTTGCGGGTGGCGAGGATCAGGCGGGTCATGGCCATCAGTATCGCTGAGGCCCTTTCCCGGGTCCGCCCGGTGGTCGTTACGGCGTGCAGACCTTGGTCAGCTCTCCGGCCGCGTCGGTGACCGGGCTGACGTCGGGGGTGTTGTCGCCGTTCTTGATGGCCGTACGGACGTTGCCGACGGCCTTGTTCAGGTCGTCGACCGCTTTGTTGACGTCGGCGTTGTCCGTCTTGTCGCCGATCTTGTCGAGGTTGTTCTCGATCGCGTTGAGGGACTCGTCGGTCTGCGTCGGGTCGTTCGCCGCGTTCTCCACGGCCTGCTGGAGGCTGGTGACGCTGTCGGCGATGGAGTCGGCGGTCTGGACACAGTCCAGGGCCTTGTTGACGGCGTCGCAGCCCACGGCCGCCGGCAGGGCGACGAGTACGGCGGCGACGGCGAATGCGGCTGTGCGGCGTCGGTGGCGCGCGGCCATGGAACGGTCCCTCCCCGTGGACAAACATGTGGTCGACCCCGTGGCGCGGTCGGCTCGGCCCGTGCGAGGGCCGACGGGGGCGCACGGCTGGACCGTACGCCCGTACCCCTAAGAACGCGAAGGGTTATTCCGCGGTTGCCTCGAGGGCCGCCCGCTGGATCGCCGCGAGCTCGTCGCAGCCGGCGACGGCGAGGTCGAGCAGGGCGTTCAGCTCCTTGCGGTCGAAGGGCTCGGCTTCCGCGGTGCCCTGGACCTCGACGAAGCGTCCGTCGCCGGTGCAGACGACGTTCATGTCGGTGTCGGCCTTCACGTCCTCCTCGTAGCAGAGGTCCAGGAGGGGGATCCCGCCGACGATGCCGACCGAGACGGCGGAGACGGTGCCGGTCAGGGGCTTGCGGCCGGGCTTGACCAGCTTCTTGCCCTGCGCCCAGGTGATCGCGTCGGCCAGCGCCACGTACGCGCCGGTGATGGCCGCCGTGCGCGTGCCGCCGTCGGCCTGGAGGACGTCGCAGTCGAGGACGATGGTGTTCTCGCCGAGCGCCTTGTAGTCGATGACGGCGCGCAGGGAGCGGCCGATGAGGCGGGAGATCTCGTGCGTGCGGCCGCCGATCTTGCCGCGGACCGACTCGCGGTCTCCGCGGGTGTTCGTGGCGCGGGGAAGCATGGAGTACTCGGCGGTGACCCAGCCCTCTCCGCTGCCCTTGCGCCAGCGCGGGACGCCCTCGGTGACGGAGGCGGTGCAGAACACCTTGGTGTCGCCGAAGGAGACGAGGACGGAGCCCTCGGCGTGCTTGCTCCAGCCGCGCTGGATGGTGATGGGGCGCAGTTGTTCGGGGGTGCGGCCGTCGATTCGAGACATGGCGTTGAGCCTAGCCGCATACGGCTGAGGGGCCGCCTCCGGTTGCGGAAGCGGCCACTCAAGGGTGAGGTGGGGGGCTCAAGGGTGCCCCTTCGGCTCACATCGACTCACATCGACTCACATCGACGCACGTCGGTTCGCGTCGCTTCGTATCGTGACTTCTCGGTTCACATCATGTCTTCGATGTCCGCGGCGATGGGGTCGGCGTCCGTGCCGATGACGACCTGGATGGCGGTGCCCATCTTGACGACTCCGTGGGCGCCGGCGGCCTTCAGGGCGGCCTCGTCGACCTTGCTCGGGTCCACGACCTCGGTACGCAGGCGGGTGATGCAGCCCTCGACCTCTTCGATGTTGTCGATGCCGCCGAGCCCGGCGACGATCTTCTCAGCCTTCGTGGCCATGTCCTACTCCCTGATCAGAACCGCTTTGTCGCAGTAACCCACAGTTGGCCCATCTTTGCGAGCGGCCATGTCGCGCGTACCGAATGATGGCGTTCACGACAGCGCAACCGTTCGTCGACTGGTCTACACCAGTGGGCGTGCAGTCGCCAACCCGGCCCCGCCCGGAGGACGCCCATGAGTGCCGACAGCGCCCCCGCGCCCGCACGGGCCCGCTGGAACAAGCTGTTCCAGGGGCTGCAGAAGATGGGCCGCAGCCTCCAGCTGCCGATCGCCGTGCTGCCGGCCGCGGGTCTTCTCATCGGGCTCGGCCAGCCTGGCGTGTTCGGCGCCGAGGGGCTCGGCTGGGACAACGTCTCCAAGATCATGCGAGGTGCCGGCGGCGCGCTGCTCGACGGCTCGCTCGGGCTGCCGATGCTGTTCTGCGTGGGCGTGGCCATCGGCATGGCGAAGAAGTCGGACGGGTCGACGGCGCTCGCGGCGGTCGCCGGCTTCCTCGTCTACTACAACGTGCTGCGCCAGTTCCCGGTGAGCTGCCCGGGCGGGGCGAAGGCTCTCACGAACATCGGCTGCCAGGCGGCCGACTCCTCGGTGGCCCCGTTCACGTACCAGAATCCGGGGGTCTTCGGCGGCATCGTCATGGGGCTGATGACCGCGTACGTCTGGCAGCGCTACCACCGCACCAGGCTGGTCGACTGGCTCGGGTTCTTCAACGGGCGGCGGCTGGTGCCGATCATCATGGCGTTCGCGGCGATCGCGTTCGCCGTGCTGTGCCTGTGGGTCTGGCCGCCGGTGGGGCGGGGCCTCGAGCACTTCAGCGACTGGCTGGTGGGACTCGGCTCCTGGGGTGCCGGTGTCTTCGGCGTGGCCAACCGGGCGCTGCTGGTGGTCGGTCTGCACCAGTTCCTGAACGTGCCCGTCTGGTTCCAGTTCGGCAGCTACACCGCGCCGGACGGGACGGTCGTGCACGGTGACATCACCATGTTCCTGGCGGGCGACCCGAACGCCGGGCAGTTCACGTCCGGCTTCTTCCCCATCATGATGTTCGCGCTGCCTGCGGCGGCCCTGGCCATCACGCACTGCGCCCGGCCCGAGCGCCGCAAGGAGATCGGCGGGCTCATGCTGTCGGTCGCGCTGACCTCGTTCGTCACGGGCATCACGGAACCGCTCGAGTACTCCTTCCTGTTCGTCGCGCCCGTGCTGTACGTGATCCACGCGCTGCTGACGGGGGTGTCGATGGCGGTGACCTGGGGGTTGGGCGTGCATGACGGTTTCGGCTTCTCCGCCGGAGTCATCGACTACGTCATCAACTGGCATCTGGCGACCAAGCCGTGGGCGATCGTGCCGATCGGGCTGTGCTTCGCCGTCGTGTACTACGTGATCTTCCGGTTCGCGATCACGAAGTTCGACCTGAAGACTCCGGGCAGGGAGCCGGAGGAGGAGCACGAGGACACGACCAAGCCGTAGGCGGTTCGTTCACGGGCCGCGGGCCAGCGCCTCTTTCGGGGCGCGGCTTCGGCGTGTCCGGAACCGGTTCGTCCTCTTATGACCCGGGCCACAAAATTCGCGGGTTCCTTATCTCACCTTCACCGTGCTACAACAGGTCTACACCACTGAGTGGTGTAGACCACGCGGATGCTGCCCGCCCCATTCTTTGCCCTTCCCGTCCCCCGGCAGCACCGGCACATGGAGGAACTATGAGCACCGCCAGCGCAACGGCGGCACCCGCGAAGAAGCGGGGATCCGGTCTGTTCCAGGGCCTGCAGAAGGTCGGCCGCAGCTTGCAGCTCCCGATCGCCGTGCTGCCGGCAGCGGGCATCCTGCTCCGCCTCGGACAGGCCGACGTGTTCGGCAAGGACGGCCTCGGCTGGAACAAGGTCGCGGCCGTGTTCATGACCGCCGGCGACGCCGTGTTCAGCAACCTGCCGCTGCTGTTCTGCGTCGGCATCGCCATCGGCTTCGCCAAGAAGGCCGACGGCTCCACGGCGCTGGCGGCGCTGGTCGGCTTCCTGGTCTACAAGAACGTACTCACCGCGTTCCCGATCACCGACGCCAAGGTCACCAAGGGCGCGGACGTCGCCGCAACGTACAACGACCCCAAAGTCCTCGGCGGCATCATCATGGGACTCATAGCCGCCGTCACCTGGCAGCGGTTCCACCGCACCAAGCTTCCCGACTGGCTGGGCTTCTTCAACGGCCGCCGCCTGGTCCCGATCCTGATGGCCTTCATCGGCACGGCCGTCGGCGTGTTCTTCGGTCTGGTCTGGGAGCCGATCGGCAACGTCATCACCGACTTCGGCCAGTGGATGACCGGCCTCGGCGCCGTCGGCGCGGGCATCTTCGGCGCGATCAACCGCGCGCTGCTCCCAGTCGGCATGCACCAGTTCGTGAACACCGTGGCCTGGCAGGAGATCGGCTCCTACAAGGACTCCACCGGTGCCGTGTGGCACGGTGACCTGCCGCGTTTCTTCCACGGTGACCCGACCGCCGGCCAGTTCATGACGGGCTTCTTCCCCATCATGATGTTCGCGCTCCCGGCCGCCGCCCTGGCGATCACGCACTGCGCGCGTCCCGAGCGACGCAAGGCGGTCGGCGGCATGATGCTGTCGCTCGCGCTGACCTCCTTCGTCACGGGTATCACCGAGCCGATCGAGTTCGCCTTCATGTTCATCGCGCCGGTCCTGTACGTGATCCACGCGGTCCTGACCGCCCTGTCGATGGCCGTCACCTGGGCCCTGGGCGTCCACCACGGCTTCAGCTTCTCGGCCGGTGCCATCGACTACTTCCTGAACTGGAACCTGGCCACCAAGCCCTGGATGATCATCCCGATCGGCCTGGTCTTCGCGGTGGTCTACTACGCGGTCTTCCGCTTCGCCATCATCAAGTGGAATCTCCCCACGCCGGGCCGCGAGCCCGAGGAGGAGCTCGAGGACCTCACGAAGGCGTGAGGCCCGCCACGACGTGACCGAACCACGACGTGACGAAGGCCCCTGCGGCCCAGCGATCGCTGGGCCGCAGGGGCCTTCGTCACGTCGGCACCCTCATCGCATCAGGCTGCCGCCGTCCACGGTCAGGACCTGGCCGGTCAGCGCCTCCGCGGCCTCGGAGGCCAGGAAACCCACGGTTGCCGCGACGTCCTCGGGGACGAGCGGACGGGGCAGTGCCTGGGTCGCCTCGGCCATGGCGAACGCCTCGTCGGGCTGATACGCGGTCGCCGGGGTGCGGGTGAGCCCCGGCGCCACGGACGTCACGGCGATACCGTCCTTGCCCAGCGCGACGGCCAGGGTGCGCCCGAACGCGGTGAGGGCTCCTTTGCTCGTGATGTAGCCGAGCAGGTCGGCGCTGGGTGGCTTCCAGACGGTGTCGGAGGTGATGAGCACGATCCTGCCGAACCCGCGCTCCCTCATACCGGGGGTGAAGGCCTGGGACAACAACAGAGCCGACTCCACGTTGACGGCCTGGATCCGTCGCCAGGTGGCGAGGTCGACGGTGTCGAGTTCCACCAGGTCGCTCGCGGCGGCCGAGTGGACGAGAACATCGACCCGGCCGTACGTCTCGAGCACTTCGGCGGCAGCCCTCCGTACGTCCTGTTCCACACCGAGATCGCACGCGATGTCCCCGGCGCGGTCCAGCACCACGACGCGGTGGCCCAGCCGGGCGAGTTCACGGACGATCGCCCCGCCGATCGCGCCGTCTCCGCCGGTCACCACCGCGACCCGTGAGGTCGAGACATCAGTCATGGTTCATCTCCTCGTTTCGCGACGCCGGTCGGTGGACCGCGGTGGCCGCGAGCGCGGCGCTCCACGCAACAACTTGCTCTGGCAAGCAATTGTGCGCCCACTGTCGACCACACGGCAAGTCACGTAGGTCACAGGCGCCGGGAACCCCCGGCCGCCGGGCGCGGCGGCGACCGGCTCAGGGCCGCCGCCGCTGCGGCATAGTGGGACGTGATACCGCCACACGCCGCAGCACCTCCCGGGTACGGGCCGGTGCGGACGCGCGTGCACCCGCCCTTACACACTTCGGGACCGCAATGCCTACCAGCAGCCGCTTCGTCGTCGCCGTCCACGCCCTGGTCGCCCTCGCGGTCAGCGGCGACAAGCCCCTGCGCTCCGAAGACCTCGCCTACTCGGCCCACACGAGTCCTGTCGTGATCCGGGGCCTGCTCTCCCGGCTGAGCAGCGCGGGCCTCACCAAGTCCCAACTCGGGGCGGGCGGTGGCGCGCTCCTGGCCAAGCCGGCCGAGGAGATGCGACTGCTGGAGGTGTACGAGGCGGTGGAGGACACCCGGCTGTTCACCATGCACCGCACACCGCCGCCGGCCGACTGCGCGGTCGGCAGCAACATCGTGGACGCCCTCCAGCCCGCTCTGACCCGCGCTCGCGAGGCATTCGAGGCGGAGCTGGACCACACCACGATCGCGGAACTCGCCGACGCGGTCGCCCGTCTCGGAAAGTTCACGATGCCGCTCGAATGGTGAGCGCCCGACGGGGTGGCTCGTGGTCCCGCTTTCCGTGGTCCCGCTTCGCCATAAGTGTCGCTGTGTCACTTACACAGTGATAATCTCGGGGCATCCGCCGGGCCGACGGGGTGCCGAAACCGCTCGCCCGAGTCATGAGTGCGCGTGCGACGGTCCCCGACTCCGAGAGCCCTGCGGACCATCACGGTCAATCCCCCAGGCAGCCGCCTCCCCCGGCGGACGCCTTCCACGATCGGAGCGCAAGATGAGCAACACCCCCTCGGCTGTGGACCTGCTGCGGCGCAGCCTCGACGCCTTCCTCGCAAAGGACATGAAGGCCTGGACGGACCTGTGCGCCGACGATGTCGTCGCCGAGTTCCCGTTCGCCCCGGAGGGGGCGCCGGCGCGCATCGAGGGGCGCGAGGCCCTCTTCGACTACCTCCGCGGCTACCCCGACGTCATCGACGTGCGGGAGATCCCGGCGGTGCGCGTCTATCCGACCGACGACGAGAACGTGGCGATCGCGGAGTGGAGCGTGAAGGGCAGCGTGGTGTCCAACGGCAATCCCTACAACATGAGTTACGCGACCTTCGTGACCTTCCGCGACGGTCTCATCGTGAACTACCGGGAGTACTGGAACCCGCAGGTCTTCCTGAACGCGCTCGCCGGCGCGAACTTCTGATCCCACAGCCGTAGTTGCAGGCCCCGGACGCCGCCGGCCGGCACGGATCGACAGCAGCCGGCAGAAGTCGGCCCGCGGCGTCCACGAGGCAGTCAGATTCCTTGCCCAAGCAATCAAATGATTCTATGGTTGCTCCGTCAAGCAAGTCACAGGCCTTGCGGAGACACGTCATAGGCCTTGCAGAGAAGAGGTCCGGAACATGGATACCCACGCCACCCGCCGAAGCCTCCTGGCACGCGCCGCCGCGCTCGCCGCGGTGCCCGCGATCGGCTCCGTCGTCGCGGACACGGCACTGGGCTCACCGGCCGTCGCCGCCGACACAACCGACCTGCCCGACTACGCCCCGGTTCCCCCGTCGTCGCTCGGCCCGGCGATCAACAGCCAGGGCTACTACGTCGGTCGGATCAAACGGAACCTGTACTGGGTCACCGACGGAACCTACGTCTCGGCCTTCCTGACCACCCGCGACGGCGTGGTGCTCCTCGACGCGCCGCCGTCGCTCGGCCACAACATCCAGCGCGCGATCGACGACGTGACCAAGCCCAGCGGGCTGACCAACAAGGTCACGCACCTGATCTATTCGCACCACCACTCCGACCACGCGGGCGGGTCGGGCATCTTCGGCCGGCGGGTGACCCGGATCGGGCACTCCGAGACCCGCAGACTGCTCATACGGGACAACGACCCCAACAAGCCGGCGCCCGAGGAGACCTTCGACGACCACCGGGTGCTCCACATCGGCGGGGAGCGCATCGAACTCGCGTGGCACGGCGCCAACCACACCCCGGACAACATCTACATCCACCTGCCCGACCACGACACGCTGATGCTCGTGGACATCGCCCTGCCCGGCTGGGTGCCGTTCGCGAACCTCAACATCAACGAGGACATCCCGGGCTCGCTGCTGGCGCCGGCCAAGGCCCTGACGTACCCGTGGACCACCTTCATCGGAGGCCACCTCGGCCGGCTGGGGACGCGGCACGACCTCAAGATCCACCAGGACTACATGGCCGACCTCGACACGGAGATCCGCCGCGCACTCACGACCGTCGACGCGACGCCGTACTTCGTCAAGTACGGCAACAACACCTGGGCCGCGGTGAAGACCTACCTCGACGAGGTGATCGCGGTGGCCTCACGCCCGGTCGTGACCAAGTACACCGGGACCCTCGCCGCCGCCGACGTCTTCACCGAGAGCAACGCCTTCATGCTGATGGAGTCGATACGCCTCGACGGCGGCTTCGGAATGACGGTCCACGACTGACCGCTGCCCGATGCCCGGACAGGTCCTGGGGCCGCCTGTACGGACCGGGTCCCCCCAGGATCTAGATCTCGTACGTCACCCTCGGCACCGCCAGCTCCACCGGACCGTCGAAGACCTCGCGTGCGTCGGCGAGGTTGACCGCGGGGTCCGTCCACGGCGGGATGTGGGTGAGCAGCAGGCGACGGGCGCCGGCGCGGTCGGCGCTCTCGCCCGCTTCGCGGCCGTTGAGGTGCAGGTCGGGGATCTTCTCCTTGCCGTGCGTGAACGCGGCCTCGCAGAGGAACAGGTCGGTGTCCCGGGCGAGTTCGTCCAGCGCGTCGGTGACACCGGTGTCCCCGGAGTACGTCAGCGACTTCCCGTCGTGCTCGATGCGGATGGCGTACGCCTCCACGGGGTGGCGCACCCGCTCCGTGTGCACGGTGAACGGGCCGATCTCGAACGTGGCCGGTTTGACGGTGTGGAAGTCGAAGACCTCGCTCATCGAGGAGGCGGTGGGAGTGTCCGCGTACGCGGTGGTCAGTCGCTGTTCCGTGCCCTCGGGTCCGTAGACGGGGAGCGGGTCGCAGCGGCCGCCGTCGTGGCGGTAGTAGCGCGCGACGAAGTACGCGCACATGTCGATGCAGTGGTCGGCGTGCAGATGGCTGAGGAAGATCGCGTCGAGGTCGTAGAGACCGCAGTGGCGCTGCAGCTCGCCAAGGGCACCATTGCCCATGTCGAGAAGCAGCCTGAAGCCGTCGGCCTCGACGAGGTAGCTCGAGCAGGCCGATTCCGCGGACGGGAACGACCCCGAGCAGCCGACGACGGTGAGCTTCATAGGAGCTGGAACCTCCGCGCTGACAGGAAGTGCAGAGAGTAGATGCGGGGTGCAGGTACTCGGGTGCAGATACGGGAACGGGGGTCGTGCGGTCCGTCGAGCGTAAGGCGCAAAAGGGCGGGTCGCTCCTCCACCAGGGGCTGTTGTGGGCGAACTCACCTGTGGTGTCACCGGTTCGGATGGATGGTCGACCGGAGGTCGGATCCCCGGTTCTCGCGGGCGGCGGGCGGGGCGGAGTGCGCGCCGGTACCTTCTTTGGTATGGACACGTCCTGGTGGCTCGCGCTGGCGGCCGTGGTGCTGCTCGCGCTGGTCGCGACGCTGGTGGACGGCTGGGGGCGCCGTGGGCGCCGTGGGCGCCGAGCGGGCCGCCCGGACCGCGCCGTCGGTCGGACTCGGCCGCCCGGGCGGCCGCCGGCCGGGGTGCGCAAGCGGCCCCGGGTGCCTCGGCCGCGGCCGGCGGAGATCTGGTGGGCGAAGGTTCCGTACGAGGACGGGCCCGGGGAGAAGGACCGGCCGTGTCTGGTGCTGGCCGTGCGGGGCGAACGGGTGACCGTCGCGAAGATCACGAGCAAGTACCACGACGAGCGGGCCGGGGTGATTCCGTTGCCGCCGGGTGCCGTCGGCGATGCCCATGGGCGGGCGAGCTTCCTGGAGACGGATGAGCTGCGCGAGGTGCCCATGTGGGAGTTTCGGCGGCGGGTGGGGGTGGTGGATCCGGTCCTTTGGGACCAGGTCCGCTACTTGGCCGGCTGAGCCCGTCCCTCGCCCCCGCCGCCCCTACCCTCCCCCAAGCTCTCGGCTTCGCTCGAGCAGGGGGGACCCCCATCATCCTCCTGGGGCTCCGCCCCAGACCCCGAGGGGTGGTCTTTCGGCTGCGGGCCGGTGGGGGCTGGTCGCGCAGTTCCCCGCGCCCCTGAGAGCCTCAGCCCGCCCGGCGTTTGAGGACGAGGCCGTTCAGGCCGATCGGGGGTTTGGGGGCGGAGCCCCCAAGTAGGAATGAAACGGGTAGGGGCGGCGGGGGCGAGAACACATCCGCGCCGCCGCCCGTGCGGCCTACGCCCAGAGCTGGCCCTGGAGGGTTTCGATGGCTTCTTCTGTGGTCGCGGCGGTGTAGACGCCCGTCGACAGGTACTTCCAGCCGCCGTCGGCGACGACGAAGACGATGTCGGCGGACTCCCCGGCGGCGAGCGCCTTCTTGCCGACGCCGATCGCGGCGTGCAGCGCGGCCCCGGTGGAGACGCCCGCGAAGATGCCCTCCTGCTGGAGGAGCTCACGGGTGCGGGTGACCGCGTCGGCGGAGCCGACCGAGAAGCGGGAGGTGAGGACCGACGCGTCGTACAGCTCGGGAACGAATCCCTCGTCCAGGTTGCGCAGGCCGTACACGAGGTCGTCGTAGCGCGGCTCCGCGGCGATGATCTTCACGTCCGGCTTGTTCTCCCGGAGGTAGCGGCCGACGCCCATCAGGGTGCCCGTCGTGCCCAGGCCGGCGACGAAGTGCGTGATGGAGGGGAGGTCCGCCAGGATTTCGGGGCCCGTCGTCGCGTAGTGGGCGCCCGCGTTGTCGGGGTTCCCGTACTGGTAGAGCATCACCCAGTCGGGGTGCTCGGCCGACAGTTCCTTCGCGACGCGCACGGCGGTGTTGGAACCGCCGGCCGCGGGGCTGGAGATGATCTCCGCGCCCCACATGGCCAGCAGGTCCCGCCGCTCCTGAGAGGTGTTCTCCGGCATCACGCACACCATGCGGTAGCCCTTGAGCTTCGCCGCCATGGCCAGCGAGATGCCGGTGTTCCCGCTCGTCGGCTCCAGGATCGTGCAGCCCGGCGTCAACCGGCCGTCCTTCTCCGCCTGTTCGACCATGTGCAGGGCCGGGCGGTCCTTGACCGAGCCCGTCGGGTTGCGGTCCTCCAGCTTCGCCCAGATCCGGACGTCGGCGGACGGCGAAAGGCGTGGCAGGCGCACCAGAGGGGTGTTGCCCACCGCGGCGAGCGGGGAGTCGTAGCGCATCAGCGATCAGCAGCCGATCAGACCATGCCGCCGGCCACGGCCGGCAGGATCGTCACGTTGTCGCCGTCGGTGAGCTTGGTGTTGATGCCGTCGAGGAAGCGGACGTCCTCGTCGTTCAGGTACACGTTGACGAAGCGGCGCAGCTGGCCGTCGTCGACGATCCGGGCCTGGATGCCCGCGTGCCGGGTCTCGAGGTCGGCGAAGAGCTCGGCGAGGGTCGCGCCGCCGCCCTCGACGGCCTTCTCGCCGCCGGTGTAGGTGCGGAGGATGGTGGGGATGCGGACCTCGATGGCCATGGTTGCGGGCTCCTGTCGGAAGGAAAAGTCAGGTCGGTGGGCGCGCGGCGGCGCGGGAAGGGCAGCGGGACGCCGGTGGCGGCCCCGCGGAGCCGTGGCTCACGGCCGTACGGCGGCAGGGTTCAGCGCGTACAGATGGCGCTCTGCAGCCTGCACAGGTCGACGTGCAGCCGCGCCACGAGCAGCATGCCCGGCGTCTTGTCGCTCACGTCCTGGGAAACCATGGGCTCATCGTATCGATTCCCGGTCCGGGTCCCGGAGTGTGATCTCAGATGGTGGATGAATTCTGCCCGAAGTCCGGGATCGGGGCAGAGCCGGAGCAGGATCGGAGCGGAGCCGGAGCAAGGGATCGGAGCGACGTCGGGGCGCAGTCGGAGCGGCGTCAGTACGCGTCCACGACCGTGACCTCCTCCTCCGTCACCTCTCCCTCGACGATCCGGTACGAGCGGAACTGGAAGGGACCCGCGTCGTCCGCGTCCGCCGTCGAGACGAGGACGTAGTGCGCGCCGGGCTCGTTGGCGTACGAGATGTCGGTGCGGGAGGGGTATGCCTCGGTCGCCGTGTGGGAGTGGTAGATGATCACCGGCTCCTCGTCGCGGTCGTCCATGTCGCGGTACAGCTTCAGCAGGTCGCCGGAGTCGAACTCGTAGAACGTGGGCGAGCGGGCGGCGTTGAGCATCGGGATGAAGCGCTCGGGGCGGCCCGAGCCCGCCGGGCCCGCGACGACGCCGCACGCCTCGTCGGGGTGGTCCTGGCGCGCGTGGGCGACGATCTGGTCGACGAGGGCCTGGGTGATGGTCAGCATGTCGGTCAGGATAAGCAGAAGGGCCGCTCCGTACCGAGGGGTGGTACGGAGCGGCCCACATGCTGAACCGGGAAGGTCAGCCGACCTTCTCGAACGC
Organism: Streptomyces sp. RLB3-17; assembly: GCF_007113425.2. Taxonomy (NCBI): domain Bacteria; kingdom Bacillati; phylum Actinomycetota; class Actinomycetes; order Kitasatosporales; family Streptomycetaceae; genus Streptomyces; species Streptomyces sp. RLB3-17. The sequence goes on from NZ_CP041610.2 coordinate 4,666,178, forward strand.
CGGTTCGCGGCGCTCGGTGACCTGGGGGTTGCGTGCCTTGAGCACCCACCAGCCGATGGCCAGGGCCGCGGCCCAGCCGGCCATCACGTACAGGCAGACGCGGGAGTCGGCGTCGTAGGCGATGAGGCCCGTGACGAAGAGCAGGAAGACGACCGCGATCCAGCTGCACTTCGCTCCGCCCGGGGCCGGGAAGGAGGAGGCGGGCAGGCGTCCGGCGTCGACCGCGCGGCGGTAGAGGATGTGGCTGACCAGGATCATCAGCCAGGTCCAGATGCCGGCGGCGGTGGCCACGGAGGTGACGTAGCCGAAGGCCTTCTCCGGGACGATGTAGTTCAGGATCACGCCGATGCCCATGAAGAGCATGGAGACGGTGATGCCGATCGCCGGGGTCTTGGTCGAGGAGAGCCTGCTGAAGACCTTGGGGGCCTCGCCGTTGTCCGCCAGGGTGCGCAGCATGCGGCCCGTGGAGTACATGCCGGAGTTGCAGGAGGACAGGGCGGCGGTCAGGACCACGAAGTTGACGATGCCGGCGCCGGCCGGGATGCCGATCTTCGCGAAGGCCTCGACGAAGGGGCTGACGCCCGGGGCGAACTCCGTCCACTTCACGACGCAGAGGATGACCGTGAGCGCGCCGACGTAGAAGAGCGCGATGCGCCACGGGAGGGTGTTGATCGCCTTGGGGAGGGTCTTCTCCGGGTCCTCGGACTCGCCCGCCGTGACGCCGACGAGCTCGACGGCGAGGTAGGCGAACATGACGCCCTGGAGGGTCATCAGGGACGAGCCGATGCCCTTGGGGAAGAAGCCGTCGAACTGCCAGAGGTTGGCGACGGAGGCCGTGTCACCGGCCGAGCTGAAGCCGAAGGTGAGGACGCCGAGGCCGATCACGATCATGCCGATCAGGGCGGTGACCTTGACCATCGAGAACCAGAACTCGATCTCTCCGAAGAGCTTCACCGAGATCAGGTTCGCCACGAAGAGGACGACCAGGAAGACCAGTGCCGTCACCCATTGGGGGATGGACGGGAACCAGTAGTGGACGTAGATCGCGGCGGCGGTGAGTTCCGCCATGCCGGTGACCACCCACATCAGCCAGTACGTCCAGCCGGTGAAGTAGCCGAAGAACGGGCCGAGGAACTCGCGGGAGTACTCCGCGAAGGAGCCCGAGACCGGGCGGTACAGGAGCAGCTCGCCGAGCGCCCGCATGATGAAGAAGATGATCACGCCCGCGAGGGCGTACATGAAGATGAGGCTGGGCCCCGCCTTGGCGATGTTCGCCCCGGCGCCCAGGAAGAGGCCGACGCCGATGGCGCCGCCGATCGCGATCATCTGGACCTGGCGACTGCCGAGCCCGCGCTCGTACCCCTCTTCGGGGGCGTCGCCGCCCACGGCCTCACTGCCGATACGCGGCTCGTCGGTCTTGTCGACCTGCGATGAGGTCATGTGTGGTGCGCCTTTCTCCATGCCGGTCCGAGCCAGTCACTTGGCTTCGGATCGGGTTCCGATCCCCCCGGATGTGATGGAGCTGTGCCTGGCCGGCGGTCGCCGGCTCGGTGGCGCACCCGACCGGACATGGGTGGTGTCCTGTCGGGCGGTCGTGAAGATTTATCACGGCCGCAACATGGGCAGCCTGCGGATGGTGTAAGGCATGCCACAGGGAGAAGCGGACAAAAAGCACTCAGGCGTGCATACCAGGCCAGGACGGTGACGGGATCGTTATCCGGATCTGAGCGTCCTCTGAGCGAACACCGATTGAACCCTGAACCAACCCCTGATCAGGGCATCTCGGCGCGATCAGTGCATCAGCGTCTCGACGAGCGTCTCCTGGAGACCGCCCAGCCACAGGTACGCCATCACCATCGGCTTGCGCGGGTCCTCGTCCGGGAGGCGGTAGAGGAGGTCGGTGTCCTCCTCGTCGACGACGTCGAGCCGGGCCCCGATGGCCAGGCGCAGGTCGTTGAGGGCGCGCAGCCACTGCTCGGACTCCCCGGGGGAGAGCTTGAGGACCGCGCCGCCGTCGCCCGCCGTGGTGAGGGCGTCCAGCGAGCGGATCACCGCGAGGGCGTTCTCGCGCTTGCCGGCGCGCAGGTCGTTCTCGGTGAAGCGGCGGAACTCGGAGGAGTACGCCCGCTGCTCCTCCGCCTGTTCCGGCGAGGACGCCTCGACGTCGGGGCCGCTGTAGGCGTCCGGGAAGAGGCGCTGGAGCACGGGGTCGGAGGGCGGCTCACTGGGGCCCTCCGCGAACAGTTCGGCGAGCGGGTCGTCGGGGGCGTTCTCCGCGGGGCCGGGCCCGATGAGCTCCAGGAGCTGTACGGCGAGGGAGCGGATGATGGAGATCTCGACCTCGTCGAGCGCGACGGCCGCGCCGCCGCCGGGGAGCGGTTCGAAGTGTCCTGGCATGGAGTGAGTTCGCTACTTCCGGTCCTGCTCGCGGTTTACAGGGAGGGCTCGGGCTGCTGCCGGTCCGACGGCCGCCGGTCCGACGACTTCCGGTCCCGCTATTTCCGGTCCTGCTGAAGGGTGGCCCACAGACCGTAGCCGTGCATGGCCTGTACGTCGCGCTCCATCTCCTCGCGCGTGCCGCTGGAGACGACCGCCCGGCCCTTGTGATGGACGTCGAGCATGAGCTTGGTGGCCTTGTCCTTCGTGTAGCCGAAGTACGTCTGGAAGACATACGTCACATAGCTCATGAGGTTGACCGGGTCGTTGTGCACGATGGTGACCCAGGGGACGTCGGGCTCGGGTACGGCGAAGACCTCCTCCGCCGACTCGGTCTTTTCGATCTCTAGGGGTGCGGGAGCGGTCACACGGCCCATGCTGCCACCAGAGAGGGGGGCCCGCACAAACGGACCCCCGGAATACAACGGGATACAACCGGAATACAGCGACCTCCATAAATCGTCAGAGTGACGAGATGGGGGTACCATCCAGGCTTATGAACACAGCGGACCTTGGGCTGCCGGTGGACGTTCCCTCGACGGCGCTCTTCACGGACCAGTACGAGCTGACGATGCTGCAGGCCTCACTCGCCGCGGGGACCGCCGAGCGACGCTCGGTCTTCGAGGTCTTCACGCGGCGGCTGCCGGAGGGGCGGCGCTACGGCGTCGTCGCGGGCACCGGGCGGGTTCTCGACGCCGTCGAGAACTTCCGCTTCGACGCCGACGTCCTCGGCTTCCTGCGCGAGAACGCCATCGTGGACGAGCCGACCCTGGAGTGGCTCGCCTCGTACCGCTTTCACGGGGACATCTGGGGCTATCCCGAGGGCGAGGTGTACTTCCCGGGCTCGCCGATCCTGCGGGTCGAGGGGTCCTTCGCGGAGTGCGTGCTCCTGGAGACCGTGATCCTCTCCATCCTCAACCACGACTCGGCCATCGCGGCCGCCGCCTCCCGGATGGCCTCCGCCGCCGGGGACCGGCCGCTGATCGAGATGGGCGCCCGGCGGACGCACGAGCTGGCCGCGGTGGCGGCGGCGCGGGCCGCGTACGTCGGGGGCTTCACGACCACCTCCGACCTGGCCGCGGGCTTCCGCTACGGCATCCCGACCGTCGGCACCTCCGCACACGCCTTCACCCTCCTGCACGACCGGGAGCGGGATGCCTTCCAGGCCCAGGTGAACTCGCTGGGCCGGGGGACGACGCTGCTCGTGGACACGTACGACGTCGCTGAGGCGGTACGGATGGCGGTCGAGGTCGCCGGGCCGGAACTCGGGGCCGTACGGATCGACTCCGGGGACCTGCTGCTGGTCGCGCACCGGGTGCGGCAGCAGTTGGACGAGCTGGGCGCGAGGGACACGCGCATCATCGTGACCTCGGACCTGGACGAGTACGCGATCGCCTCGCTGGCGGCGGCGCCCGTCGACGCGTACGGCGTCGGTACGCAGTTGGTGACGGGTTCCGGCCATCCCACCTGCTCGATGGTCTACAAGCTGGTCGCCCGCGCCGAGTCGGCGGACCCGAGGGCTCCGCTGGAGCCCGTGGCCAAGAGGTCCACCGGCGGCAAGACCTCGATCGGCGGGCGCAAGTGGGCCGCGCGGCGGCTCGACGAGCGGGGGGTCGCCGAGGCCGAGGTGATCGGCATCGGGGTGGTCCCCGTGGCACTCGCCGACCGACAACTGCTGGTGGAGCTCGTCAAGGGCGGGCAGGTCCTGTCCCGCGAGCCCCTCGACGTCGTGCGCGACCGGCACGCGGCCTCCCTCGCCAACCTGCCGCTGTCGGCGACACAGCTCTCGCGCGGGGAACCGGTCATTCCGACGGAATACATCTGATACGGCCCACGCAATGCGCGCGGGGTGCGCCGGAGCGCGCGCGGGCGGCGCTCCGGCCGGCTCCGGCCACCCTTGGGCAAACACGAATGAACGGGCGGTCAGCGGGAATGCAACGGCAACACGCACACCGCACCGGCCGCCGCAACGGGCCGTAACCGAATGCCCCCTCCCGCGCCGCACGTGAAGTCTCTAGGCTCGGCTCCACAGGCCGGTCCCGCACACCCCCTGCCACATTCACCGACCCCATACTCGACACAGTCGAAGGACACCGACCATGCGCCGCGCCTTGATCGTCGTAGACGTGCAGAACGACTTCTGCGAGGGGGGCAGCCTCGCGGTGGCCGGAGGCGCCGATGTGGCCGCCGCCATCACGGAGCTGATCGGGCAGGCGCCCGCCGGCTACCGGCATGTCGTCGCCACGCGTGACCTCCACATCGCTCCCGGTGGCCACTTCGCCGACAACCCCGACTTCGTCCACTCCTGGCCCGCGCACTGTGTGGCCGGCACGGAGGGGGTCGGCTTCCACCCGAACTTCGCTCCGGCGGTCGCCTCCGGCGCGGTCGACGCCGTCTTCGACAAGGGCGCGTACGCGGCGGCGTACAGCGGTTTCGAGGGCGCCGACGAGAACGGGGTCGCGCTGGGTGACTGGCTGCGCGCCCGCGAGATCGACGAGGTGGACGTGGTCGGCATCGCCACCGACCACTGCGTCCGCGCCACCGCCCTGGACTCCGTCCGCAACGGCTTCCGCACCCAGGTCCTCCTGGACCTCACGGCCGGGGTCTCCGAGGAGACCACGGACCGCGCCCTCGAAGAACTCCGAGAAGCAGGCGTGGACCTGACAGGAAAGCCGGTCGTCTAGCCGTCCTGGCCGAAACCGCTGTCGGGCCGCCCGCCCGGTGCCTACGTCCGTGCCGCCGAGCCGTCGCCGGTCATGCCTGGGGTGCCGGACATCTCAGGAGGGATTTGAACGGGCGCCACAGTTCCTGGGTGAGGTCGGGGCCCTGGACGCCGCCGTCCGGGGTGGTGCGCCATATGAGGCCGTCGGGGTGGTGCAGGACGGCGGTGATCTCGTCGGGGGTGGGCGGGGCCGCGTTCCCGCGGAGGTAGACCGCGCGCAGGCCGAGGTTGCGCAGGCGCGTCAGGGCGCGGGCGCGGTTCTGGGCCACGACCAGAAAGCGCACGGAGCCGGGGCCCGGGCCCGCCGGGCTGGGCAGGTTCAGCGCCACTACCACGCTGCCGTTCGGCAGCTTGCAAAAACCTCCTGCGGCCATGCAGTCACACCCCCGTGCGCACCGGTGTCAATAAGGAATCCACAGGACGCACCTAAACACGATCGGCGGCAACCCGCCAGGGGGTCGCCGCCGATACGCTTCTGACCTGCGCAAATACCGTTTACTTCACCGCTGGGCCCACTTCGAGCGAGATCGTCGACCCGTCACGGGCCTCCTTGGCGATCCTGATCTTGGTGTTGGTGTCAGTGATCTTGACACCCGCGGTCGGGGCCGTCGTGTCGTAGTAGGTGCTGGTGTGGTCGTTGAAGACCGGCACCCCCGGCTTCGACGGGATCTTCGTCGCCACGTCCGCGCTGTGCAGCGTCAGACCGTCCGTGCGGTACAGGCTGAACGGCGAGTCGTACGACTGGATCCGGCTGCGCATCAGCGTTCCGTCGGACCACTTCAGCGCGGTGGAGTGCGAGTCGATCGGCAGGATCAGCCCGGAGCCCGCGTGCGCGCTGACGTTGTTGTCCTTCTGCGAGGTGTCCCACTTCCAGATCAACAGGCCGTTCTGGTAGGGGTAGTGCTCCACCCAGGACGGACGCGTCGTCGAGAAGCCGAAGTTGTACGGACCGGTCTTGAGGGTCTTGTCGTACGAGACGTACTGACGGTTCTCCGCGATGTAGTACTGCGGGTAGTCGTCGGTGAAGGACGCGCCGACGCGGGAGAAGCCGGCGGCGGTCCACGCGGCGTCCGCGGTCTCGGCGTTGTCCGAGAAGAGCGCCGAACCGTCCGCGGTCACGGAGATCTCGTCGGCCGCGAAGCCCTTCAGCGCCACGCCGCCGTCGCTCTGGTAGCGGAACCGCAGGTCGATCTTCTGGCCCGCGTAGGCGTCGAGCGGGAACGACAGCTTCTTGTACGCGTCCACCGTGCCGGTCAGCGCGGGCTTGCCACTGCCGTCGCGCGGGATCGGCTGCCCGTCCACCGTGCCGTCGATCGCGGTCCAGTTGGCGCCGCCGTCGGTGGAGACCTCGGTGTACAGGTAGTCGTAGTCGGCCTCGATGTCGTACCAGCCGTCGAGCGTGAGGGCGGCCGACGACTTGCCGGTGAGGTCGACGGAACGCGTCAGCGTGTTCTTGAGGTCGTTGCCACTGCCGCTCCACCACTGGGTCGAGCCCTGTGCCGGGGCGACGATCTCGGTGGTGACCGCCTTGTCCGGCAGCGAGACCACGAGGGCCTGCTTGTTCTTGGTGTTGTACTCGGCGACACCCAGCTTGTGCTTCGACTTCGTCGCGGCCTTGGCCGTGTCGTAGTTCAGCCAGCCGAGCTGCAGCTTGTCCCAGGCGTTCATGTCGCCGGGCAGGTCACCGATGGCGTTCCTGCCGGTGCCGAGCCAGGAACCGGAGGACATCAGGGTCCAGAAGCCCGTGGAGTTCTCGGCCGAGTTGGTGGTGTCGTACTCGTCCGGCAGACCGAGGTCGTGGCCGTACTCGTGCGCGTAGACGCCGAGTCCGCCGTTCTCCGGCTGGATGGTGTAGTCGCCGACCCAGATGCCGGTGTCGCCGATCGCGGCGCCGCCCAGCTTGTTGCCGGCCGGACCCGTGGCGCCCGCGTCGGTGCCGAACGCGTACCAGCGGTGCGCCCAGATCGCGTCCTCGCCCTGCGCGCCGCCGCCCGCGGACTCGTCCTCACCGGCGTGCACGATCTGGAAGTGGTCGATGTAGCCGTCGGGCTCGTTGAAGTTGCCGTCGCCGTCGTAGTCGTAGCGGTCCCACTGGTCGTACTTGGCCAGGTCCGCCTTGATGTCCGCGTCGGACCTGCCGGCCGCCTTCTGGTCGGCGACCCAGGCGGTGACACCGTCCTGGACCGCGTACCAGGCGCCCGTGGACGCCTTGTTGGAGCCGTAACGGGCCTCGTTGTAGGGGACCTTGACCCAGTCGGTGACCTCGCCGTCGACCGAGTAGCGGCCCGAGGACTGCTTCTCGTAGTACTTCTTCAGCGACTCGGTGTTCTTGCCGGTGCCGAAGTAGAGGTCCTGGAAGTGCGCCTGGTTGTAGTCCGCCTGCCAGGCCGTGCTGTTGTCCTTGGTGCGGTCGGGCGCGGCTATCTGGTTGTGCAGCGGGCCCACGGTGCCGCCGTAGCGGCTGTCGACCTGGTCGCCGAACTCGACCAGGATCGTGAAGATCTTGTCGGTCTTCTCGCGGCCGAGCTCGACGTACTTGTTCTTGCCCTTGAGCTTGACGACCTGCGAACCGTTCCGGTCCTGGACCTTCGCGTCCCCGGATATGACCTGGTTCAGGGCCTCTTCGCGCTGTGCTTCCTGGGTCTTGCTGAGCGGGCCGTCGAGGTCGTGTCCGGCCTCGTTGCCGGCCGGCCGGGGCTCGTGGCGGTTCGCGCTCGCCGAGGCCGCCGCCGACGCGGCATCATCTGCCTGCGCAACGGCGAACGTCGAGAACGTGGCGGTGGCCGCCGCGAGGGCGACACCCACCGCGGCCGCTCTGAACGTCCATGGTCTGCTGGTCACTTGAAGTCCTCCCCTGCGTCCGTTCGCGCGGATGGGGGGATCCCGGGGTGATGGAGGTCCGCGCGCGTATACGCGTGTCAAGTGACGACATTCGACCGGAGTTACCAAAGAAAAGACAGATCTTGACTTGAACCTGGCAACTGCACTATGCGGAGCGGGAGTTCGGTATCCGAACCGTGATCGGCCCCCTCAACGGGCGCGTCCGTCCGTCCACTTGGTGGACGCGATGACTCCGTGCGCCCCCTGTGCTCCGGCACCGTGGGTAAGGTCACGCTTACCGGACGTTCCACTAGGGCATGCAGGCGAATAGAGTCGATTGGCGGAACGTTGGAATGTCAACGGATTGACAAGTCGACACCGTTGTCGTCCCGCGATTCGCAGCCCCACCCTGACCGGCGGCACACTCCCGTTGTCGATCGTCCCGGTCGCCGTCCGGTCCCGTTGTTGTCCGCATCCTCCCCCATCGCGAGAGGCACGGGGGGAGTACCCCCACCCCGAGGAATCGCCATGCCTCGTCCGACCGCCGCACAGCTCGCCTACGGTTCCTGCACCGTGATCTTCTCCACCCTCGCCATGCTGCTGCTGTCTCAGACGAGTTCGGGCCTGGGGATCGCGGTGATCACCCTCTCGGCACTCGCTCTCGGACTGCTCGTCGCCGTAACGGTTCCGCTGCCGAAGCGCGTGCGTTCCGGCTCCTTGGCCGCCGTACCGGCTCCCGCACCGGCCCCCGTTCAGGAACGGGTGCCCGCACAGCGCGAGACCGCGTCCGTCTCTGCGTCCTTGTCGTCCGTGTCGTCCGTGTCGTCGGCGTCCGTCTCCGCCGTACGCGAACCGGCGGGCCCGTGATTCCACGTACCCGCCGCTCTCCCGGTCAGCCGTCTCCTCGTGGAGTGCGGCTGATCGCGTATGTCAGCCCGTGCTGACCACCACCGTCTTGGCCGCCTTGTCGTGCAGGCCCTGCTTGTAGGGCTTGTCGAAGTAGCTCCACCCGCCCGCGATCGCGGTCCAGATGCACGCGCAGCAGAACGCGAACGGGATCCACAGCACCAGCGAGCGCACCAGCGTGGTCTGCACGGAGGGCGTGGCGCCGTTGTCGAGGTTGGCCACCCTCAGGTTGAACAGCTTCTTGCCGAGGGTCTGCCCCGACCTGCTGATCATGATGGTGTCGTAGCCGGTGTAGAGCACCGCGGCGATCACGGACTGCCCGAAGCCCCTGCTGTACTCGATCTTGTCGGCGTTCATGTTGTACTGCATGACCCCGAAGGCCCAGGACAGCAGCCACACCACGATGCCCACCAGGATCATGTCGATGATCCTGGCCACCGTGCGTTTGCCGCTGTCCGCGAGCGGGGGCATGCCGGCCAGCGGGTCGCCGCCGTAGGGGCCGCCGGGGCCGTACGGGTCGCCCCCGCCGTGCGGGGGCGGCTGGTCGCCGTACGGGGAGTCGTACGGGGAGCCCTGGGGCGGTGTGGGCGGTGAAGGGCCGTCGTAGGGGGAGCCGCCGCCACCCTCGGCGGGCGGGGGCTGCTTCTTGAACGGATCCTCGTCCGGTGGCTGACCCGAACCCGGGGGCGGCGGTTCGCTGCTCATGGCCCGAGTCGACCGCGAACCCCGCCGCCGCGCATCCGGCGAGCGGCCGTCCGGGGGACCGGGCTCCCGACCGGCCGCGCCGCCGCGCGGGGAGTCGGGCCACCACGACGGCGTACGGGCGGCTACGCGGCCACGAAGGTGTGGGCCGCCTTGTCGTGCCAGCACTGGCGCCAGGGCCTGTCGAACAGGCACCACAGGACGCCGACGACACCGATGACGAGGACGCCGGGAACCGCGTACACGAGCCAGCGGCGCAAGGCCCGCCCGAAGGACGGCGGTTCGTGGCCCTCGATGTCCCGGACCTCGATGCCGCACACCTTCTTGCCGAGGGTGCGGCCCCACTTGGCGGTGGGCAGCACGTCGTACAGGACGCCGAAGAGGAGCAGGACGGCCAGGACGATCCCGAGGTAGCCCGTGGTCGTGCCGTCGAGCAGCCACACCGTGACGGTCTGGCCGGACCGCTTGGCCGCGTCGACCTTCTCGTTGATGTGGTCGATCGCCTTGGTGCCCAGCGGTACGGCGGCCACGGCGGTGACGGTCGCCAGTACCGCGGTGTCCACGATCCGGGCCAGCAGCCGCCTGCCGAGGCTCGCCGGGCGCGCCTCGGACTGTCTGCGGGCGGCGGCCTGGAACACGTCGTCCACCGGCGGCTTCCACGGCACGACGGGCTGCCCGTCGGCGCCCTGGTCACCCGCGAGCCGGTGCACCTGCTGGGCCCAGGACGGCTGTCCCCCACCCGGGCCACTGGTGAGGGGCGTGGCGGCGGGGCCGGTGGACTGCTGGGGCACAGAGGGCGCGGAGGGGGTGGAGGGGGTGGAGGGTGCGGGGGTGGCCGGCTGCCTCGGGGCGGCGGACTGGGCGGACTGGGCCGCCTCCGCCGCGGCCTGGGCGGCCTGCCCGGCACCGAAGCCTCCCCCGGCCCCGGCGGGGCCGCCCGCCGCGGGCGTGTCCGCCCCCGGTGCGCCGGTGGCCGGAGCCGTGCCCCCGGTCTGCGCCCCCCGTTGCGGCCCCGTGCGCGGGGCGGACGGGCGGAAGATCATGGTGCCCTCGGACGGGGCGGGCTCCGCGGCGCCGTCGGGGTGATCGGTGCCGGCGAACTGCGCGCCGCTCGCCGGGGCCGCGGACGCGCCCTCGGCGCCGGTGGCCCGCGCCGGTCCCGTGGGGCGACGGAACACCACGGTGCCGCCGGACGCGGGAGGTTGCGCGGCGTCGCCCCGGTCCGCGGGCGGGATCGTCGCCGTGCCGTCGGCGCGGGCGGACTCACCGTCCGGCTGGACGACGGCGTCCCCCGGTTCGGCCGCGCGTGCCAGCCGCGGGTCGGCCGTCGGGGGCGCGCCCCAGGACACTCGGCGGTCCTGCTCGCCGCCGAAGCCGGACTGCTGGGAGCGGTCGGCGCCCCACGCGGCCGCGGGCCCGGGCCTGTTGCCGTGCTGCGCCTCGGCCGGGCTCACCCGGCGCGGCTCGGCGGCGGGTCGCGGGTCCTCGTCGAAGAAGTGCGGGCCGGTCTCCTCGGCGGGGGCCGGAGCGGGCGCGGGAACGGAGGCCGCCGGCCGGGTACCGGACGGCGGCGTGAGCGGTACCCCGTCGGAGGGCGCGGGACGGCTCGTACCCGGTACCCAGGAGGCACCGTTCCAGTACCGGACATATCCAGGAATGGAGGGGTCCGGGTAATACCCTTCACGGGGCCGGTCGTCACCGGGGGCCGGGGTTGGGGCGCTCATGTCCGTCGTCCCGTATCTGCTCGGGGGTTTTTGGGGGTTCCACATCTATCAGACGGGCGCGCCTGTCAGCGGCGCTCCCGCCGTACCCACCTCTTTCGGGCAAGGTTCCGCCACAAGCGGTCGCCGCCCGGCACACGGTCTCGGAACGCCCGCCAAAAAACTTCTTCGAACCCGCGTAATGGTTCCGTGTGATCGCGCTCTCCACTCGTACGGGCCCGCCCTGAGGGCCCCGTACCCGAAAGGAAGCGCATCGACATGCACATCGTGGTGGAACGCGAACTCGAGATCGACCTCGTCCTGTCGCCCGAACGCAGCATCCCCGTACCGGCCCGGCTCACCTACCGCTCCGACGACCCGTACGCCGTCCACATCACCTTCCACATCGGCTCCGCCCATCCCGTCGGCTGGACCTTCGCCCGTGAACTGCTCGTCGAGGGGGTGTTCAGGCCGTGCGGTCACGGCGACGTACGGGTGTGGCCGACGAAGGTCGCGGGCCGCGGCGTCGTCCTGATGGCGCTCAGCTCCCCGGACGGGGACGCCCTCCTCCAGGCGCCCACCGCGCAGGTGTCCGCCTGGCTGGAGCGCACCCTGCAAGCGGTCCCGCCGGGCTTCGAGGCCGATCGGCTCGGCATCGACGAGGGCCTCGCCGAGTTGCTGACCCCGACCCCGGCCGACGACCTGTGGCTGCGCGACCCGTGGCCGTCGGACGAGTCGAAGGACGGCGAGTGAACCCGTTCGCGTCCCTGTTTCCGATACCGGCCCGGTGCGCGCCGACCGGGCCCGCGTCGCGTGGTGGCCGAGGCGGGGCGCTAGAGCACCTTGCCCGGGTTCAGGATGCCCAGGGGGTCGAAGGCGGCCTTGATGCCGCGCTGCATCTCCACGCCCACCGGTCCGAGCTCGCGGGCCAGCCACTCCTTCTTCAGGACTCCCACGCCGTGTTCGCCCGTGATGGTGCCGCCGAGTTCCAGACCGAGGGCCATGATCTCGTCGAAGGACTCGCGGGCGCGCCGCGACTCGTCGGGATCGTCGGCGTCGAAGCAGACGGTGGGGTGGGTGTTGCCGTCGCCCGCGTGCGCGCAGACACCGATGGTCAGGGAGTACTTCTCGGCGACGCGTTCGATGCCTTCGAGCATGTCGCCGAGCCGGGAGCGCGGCACGCACACGTCGTCGATCATCGTGGTGCCCTTGACCGCTTCGAGCGCGGTGAGCGACAACCGCCGTGCCTGGAGGAGCAGTTCGGATTCCGCCGCGTCCTCCGCGGGGACCACCTGCGTCGCGCCCGCGGCCTCGCACAGGGCGCCGACGGCGGCCAGGTCGGCGGCCGGGTCGTGGGTGTCGAAGGCGGCGAGGAGGAGCGCCTCGGTGGTCTCCGGGAGGCCCATGTGGGCCAGGTCGTTGACGGCCTTGACCGTCGTACGGTCCATGAGTTCGAGGAGGGAGGGGACGTGCCCGCCCTCCATGATCCGGACCACGGCGTCGCAGGCGGCCCGCGCCGATCCGAACTCCGCCGCCAGCACCAACTGCTGGGGCGGCTGCGGCTTGAGCGCCAGGATCGCCCGTACGACGATGCCGAGCGAGCCCTCGGATCCGACGAAGAGGCGGGTGAGGTCGTACCCGGCGACCCCCTTCGCCGTACGTCGGCCGGTGGACATGAGCCGTCCGTCGGCCAGCACCACGTCGAGGCCGAGGACGTACTCGGCCGTCACCCCGTACTTCACACAGCACAGGCCGCCGGAGGCCGTGCCGATGTTCCCGCCGATCGTGCACATCTCCCAACTGGAGGGGTCCGGCGGGTAGTACAGACCGTGTTCGTTCACGGCGCGGGAGAGGGTGGCGTTGATGACGCCGGGTTCCACGACGGCGATCCGGTCGACCGGGTTGATCTCCAGGATGCGGTCCATCTTCACCAGCGACAGCACGATGCAGCCGTCGGAGGCGTTGGCGGCGCCGGACAGGCCGGTGCGGGCGCCCTGCGGGACGACCGGGACACGCAGCTCGGTCGCGATCCGCATGACGTGCTGGACCTGTTCGACGGTACGGGGCAGGACGACGACGGCGGGGGTGCCCGCCTCGCAGAAGCTCGCCATGTCGTTCGCGTACGAGGCCGTGACGTCCGGGTCGATGAGGACGGCCTCGGCCGGCAGGCCGCTCAGCAGGCGGTCCACGAGGTTGCCGGTGACTTCGTCGCGCGGGGCTTCGATACGGCTCATGATCACAGCGTCGCACTCGGGGCCATCGGTGTGAACCCCATCCGCGCGGGGCTTGGCGTGCCGGGGTGTGGTCTTCGTATTGACGCACAGTGAGCGGCATGGAGATCGAAGAGCGACAGGCGGTGCTCACGGGGCTCGCGCCCCAGGGGCCCTCCGGGCGGCGTCCCTCCGTCGCCAAGCACGTGCTGATCGGCCTGGTGGCGGGGTCTGTCGTCCTCGGCGGGGTGCTGGTGCTGCTGCCCCCGCATCGGCGGACCGCGCCACCGCCGTCTTCGGGTCCGGCGGCACGCGCGGCGACGGCGGTGGTCGCCGGGATGCCCGTCGCGCTGCCCGATCTGGTGGCGCTCATCGGCGACCACGAGGCCCATGTGCGCGCCCATCCGCGCGACGAGCGGTCGTGGGCGGTGCTCGGCGCGGCGTATGTGGAGCAGGGACGGCGGACGGCCGCATCCGCGTACTTCCCGAAGGCCGAGCAGGCGCTGCGCACGTCGCTGGAGACGAAACCGAAGGGGAACCTGACGGCGCTGGAGGGGCTGGCCGCGCTCGCCAACGCCCGCAACGACTTCCGGACCGGGCGGAAGTGGGCCGAGGAGGCGCTGAAGCTGGCGCCGAAGCGGTGGACGGCGTATCCGCTGCTGATCGACTCCTGCAGCGGCCTCGGTGACTACAAGGCGAGCCGCGGCGCGCTGGAGAAGCTCCAGGGGCTGCACCACGGGCCGCCGGTGCTGGCCGAGGCCGCCCAGGTGTACTGGGACCGCGGCTGGCGCGAGGACGCGGTGGCCTCCCTCGCGGACGCGGCGGCGGCCGCCACCGCTCCGACCGAGCGGGCGACGTGGCTGGCGCAGACCGGCCGGCTCGCCTGGGAGCGCGGGGACCGCGAGGAGTCGCTGCGCTACTACGAGGCCGCGCTGAGCATCGACCCCGACCAGTACGGCGCGCTCGCCGGACAAGGGCGTGCGCTGGCAGCACTCGGACGCAGCGCGGAGGCGCTGCGCGCGTACCGGACGGCGCTCGCCCAGGAGCCCGATCCGCGGTACGCGCTGGAGCTGGGCGAGCTGTACGAGACGCTGGGGGTGCGCGACGCGGCACAGACGCAGTACGCCCTGCTGCGGGAGCGGGTGCGCACCGACGCCGCGGCCGGTGTCGACGACGAACTGGTCCTCGGACTGTTCGAGGCGGACCACGGCGATCCGGAGGACGCGGTGCGCCGGCTGCGCGAGGAGTGGGCGCGCCAGCCCGGGGTCGCCGTCGCGGACGCGCTGGGGTGGGCGCTGCACCGGGCCGAGGAGGACGAGGAGGCGCTGAAGTTCGCGACGCAGGCGACGGACAAGACGAAGGGCGGCGGCGTCCGCAGCGCGCTGTACGTCTACCACCGGGGGCAGATCGAACGCGAGCTGGGCCTGCTCGCGCCCGCGCGCCGCCACCTCGCGGAGTCCCTCCAGATCAACCCGTACTTCTCCCCCGTCCTCGCCCCCCAGGCCCGGCACGATCTGGCCGCCCTCGGCGAACCGCCCGCGGAGCCGCCGCCCGAGCCGAAGGACGAGACCCCGGCGGAAACGGAGGGCGCGGCGGGGCCGCCGGGCACCGCCGTGAATCCGGCGAACCCGGGGGCTACCCGTCAACCCAGGCCACACGCGCCGGCGCCGGCGCCGGCACCACGGCGTTCGGCGTCACGCTGACCGGCGACCGTTGACCGCTGTCCGCTGTCCGCTGACCGCTGACCGCTGACCGCTGACCGCTGACCGCTGACCGCTGACCGCTGACCGGCGAGCGATAGCCGCTGACAGACATCGGCTGACAGATGACGGATAACAGATATCCGCAGATGATTCCTACAGGTTGCCGCGCTTTTCCTGCTCCCGCTCGATCGCCTCGAAGAGCGCCTTGAAGTTGCCCTTGCCGAAGCCCATCGAGCCGTGCCGCTCGATGATCTCGAAGAAGACGGTCGGCCGGTCCTGGACCGGCTTGGTGAAGATCTGGAGCAGATAGCCGTCCTCGTCGCGGTCGGCGAGGATCTTGAGCTCGCGCAGGGTGTCGACGGGGACCCGGGTGTCGCCGACCCACTCACCGAGGGTGTCGTAGTACGAGTCGGGCGTGTCCAGGAACTGGACCCCGGCCGCGCGCATGGTGCGTACGGTCTGCACGATGTCGTTGGTGTTCAGCGCGATGTGCTGGACGCCCGCGCCGCCGTAGAACTCCAGGTACTCGTCGATCTGGGACTTCTTCTTGGCGATGGCGGGCTCGTTGATCGGGAACTTGACCTTGAGCGTGCCGTCGGCGACGACCTTCGACATCAGCGCGCTGTACTCGGTCGCGATGTCGTCGCCCACGAACTCCTTCATGTTCGTGAAGCCCATGACCTTGTTGTAGAAGCCGACCCATTCGTTCATGCGGCCGAGTTCGACGTTGCCGACGCAGTGGTCGATGGCCTGGAAGGTGCGGTGGGCGGGCGGTTCGACGATCGGGGCGGCGGCGGTGAACCCGGGGAGGTACGGGCCGTCGTAGCCGGTGCGTTCGACGAGCGTGTGCCGGGTCTCGCCGTACGTGGCGATCGCGGCGAGGACGACCGTGCCGTTCTCGTCCTTGAGCTCGTAGGGCTCGGCGAGCGGGCGGGCGCCGTGCTCGACGGCGTACGCGAACGCGGCGCGCGCGTCCGGGACCTCGATGGCTAGGTCGACGACCCCGTCGCCGTGCACGGCCACGTGCTCGGCCAGGAAGTGGCCCCAGGTGGTGGTGGGCTTGATGACGGAGGTGAGGACGAAGCGTGCCGAGCCGTTCTCGAGGACGTACGACGCCGTCTCGCGGCTGCCGTTCTCCGGTCCGGAGTAGGCGACCAGCCGCATGCCGAAGGCCGTGGAGTAGTAGTGCGCGGCCTGCTTGGCGTTGCCGACGGCGAAGACGACCGCGTCCATTCCCTTGACCGGGAAGGGGTCTGCCTGCCGGGCGGTGTCGGGAGTGAGGTGTGTGGTCTGCGTCATGGCCGCAGACTCTCTCCGTTCCACAAGGTGCGCAATAGTTTGCGGGAGAGCTGGACAATGTGCTCAGCAAAACGTCCACCTGAGCGGGCGTTCTGTACATGATGACCACCCCGGGAGGGCGGCATGGCGATCGATCACCTGGACGGCCGGCTCATCGTGCTGTTGGCCGAGGAGCCGCGCATCGGCGTGCTGGAGATGTCCCGGCGGCTCGGGGTCGCGCGCGGCACCGTGCAGGCCCGGCTGGACCGCCTTCAATCGAATGGAGTCATCCGGGGGTTCGGTCCGCAGGTGGACCCGGCCGCGCTCGGCTACCCCGTCACGGCCTTCGCGACGCTGCAGATCAGGCAGGGACAAGGCACCGACGTACGGGCGCACTTGGCGACCGTCCCCGAGGTGCTGGAGCTGCACACGACCACCGGCAGCGGCGACATGCTGTGCCGCCTGGTGGCCCGCTCGAACGCCGACCTCCAACGTGTGATCGACCGGGTCGTCGGTTTTGATGGCATCGTCCGGGCCTCCACGGCGATCGTCATGGAGAACCCCGTTCCGCTGCGGATCATCCCGCTGGTGGAGCAGGCGGCGACCGAGCACTGACCGAGGACCCGGGAGGTGGCGTGAACTTCTGGCAGTACGTGAGCAGCCGCCATCAGCAACTGCTCACGGACGCGTACCAGCACGCCGGCGTGGTCTTCCAGTGCATGGTCGTCGCGACGCTCATCGGTGTGGTGATCGGCGTCGTCACCTATCACAGCGACTGGGCGGGCGGCGTCGCCACGACCACCACCTCCACCATCCTGACCATCCCGTCGCTCGCCATGATCGGTCTGCTGATCCCGATCGTGGGCCTGGGCGTGCCGCCCACAGTGATCGCGCTGACGCTGTACGGGCTGCTGCCGATCGTGCGCAACGCGATCGTGGGCCTGCGCGGGGTCGACCCCGCGCTGGTGGACGCGGCGAAGGGCATCGGCATGTCCGGTCCGGCCCGGCTGCTGAAGGTCGAGCTGCCGCTGGCCTGGCCGCCGATCCTCACCGGCATCCGGGTCTCCACGCAGATGCTGATGGGCATCGCGGCGATCGCGGCGTACGCCTCCGGCCCCGGCCTCGGCAACGAGATCTTCCGCGGCCTCGCGTCCCTGGGCAGCAGGAACGCGCTCAACCAGGTACTCGCGGGCACGATCGGGATCATCATCCTCGCGCTGCTGTTCGACGCCGCCTAAGTCCTCATCGGTCGGCTGACGATTCCGAGGGGGATCCGTGCCTGAGACGACCGAGGTCGCAGGGCCACCCGAGGGCGCGCACACCTCCACGACCGGCGCCACCATCGAGCTGGAGAACCTCACCAAGCGCTACCCCAGCAGCCGGGAACCCGCCGTGGACAGCGTCAACATGGAGATCAAGGCGGGCGAACTGGTCGTCTTCGTGGGCCCGTCGGGATGCGGCAAGTCCACCACGCTCAAGATGATCAACCGGCTGATCGAACCGACCAGCGGCCGCATCCGCATCAACGCCGAGGACGTCACCGACATGGACCCGGTGAAGCTGCGCCGCAAGATCGGCTACGCCATCCAGGCGTCCGGGCTCTTCCCGCACATGACGGTCGCCCAGAACATCGCCCTCGTACCGAAGATGGTCGGCTGGTCGAAGTCGAGGGTCAGGGCGCGCGTCGAGGAGATGCTGGACCCGGTCGGCCTCGACCCGGCCGAGTTCCAGGGCCGTTGTCCGCGCCGGCTCTCCGGCGGCCAGCAGCAGCGTGTGGGCGTGGCCAGGTGGCGCTGGACTGGATGAAGCAGGAGGGGTTCGTCAAGGGAGGGTGAGCGGGGCGACGACTTCCAAAGAAGTGGTTGCAAAGAAACCCTTGCAACCACTTCTTTGCAACGTTACCTTTGGATGCATGGAAGAGCCCCAGGATCCCCAGGTCCGTAATCTCGACGCCCGCTCGCTGCGCGGGCTCGCACATCCCTTGCGCATGCAGCTTCTGGACGCTCTGCGCTTCGGCGGTCCGGCCACCGCGTCCCAGCTCGCCGAGAAGCTGGGCGAGTCGAGCGGTGCCACCAGCTACCACCTGCGACAACTCGCCGCCCACGGCTTCGTCGAGGACGCCCCGGAGCGGGGCAAGGGGCGGGAGCGGTGGTGGAAGGCGGCCCACCGGGGCCTGAGGTTCGACGACTCTCTGCTCACGGACACCGACCCGGTCGTGCGCGGGGCCGCCGACATGTACCTCCACGAGGTCGCGACCGCGCAGACCCGGGACCTGTCGACCTGGCTGGGCAACCGGGCCCAGTGGCCGGAGGAATGGTCCCGCGTCTGGGACATGAGCAGCGCGACGCTACGGCTGACCCCTGAGCTCACCCGCGAACTCGTCGAGAAGATGCACGCGCTCGTCGACAGCTACCGCGACCTGGCCGCCACCGAGGACGACGCCGAGGCCGCACAGGTCCGCTTCCACACCCACGCCTTCCCCCTCACGCAGGACCGAACGGAGACGCACCCATGACGCACGCCGAAACCCACCTCGCCCTGCACCACACCCGCGCCGCCGAGCTCCGGGCCCAGGCCGAGACGCACCGCCTGGCCGCCTCCGCCCGGCGCCCCGGTGAACTGCGGACGCGCCTCGGCTGGACCCTCGTGGAGGTCGGCCTGCGGCTCGCCGCCGCGCCCCGCGTCGCCGTCGCGCACTGACGCGGGCCGCCGGCTAACAACTGGGGACCGAGCCCTTCCCCTTCTCCAGGGACACCAGCGCGTCGACCGCGCCGTTGAGCGTGGTCACCGGAACCAGTCGCAGCCCCTTGGGCAGTTCCGACCTGGCGTCCGAGCACTCCGCCTTCGGGACCAGGAAGACCGTCGCGCCGTCGCGCCGGGCGGCCTGCGTCTTCAGGGCGACCCCGCCGACCGCGCCGACCTTGCCGTCGGCGTCGATCGTCCCCGTACCCGCGACGGTGCGACCGCCCGTGAGGTCGCCGCCGCTGCCGTCGCCGTCCAGCTTGTCGATGATTCCGAGCGTGAAGAGCAGTCCGGCGCTGGGCCCGCCGACGTCGGCCAGCTTGAGCGTGACCTTCACGTCGTTCTTCTCGTGCAGATAGGACAGGGCCGCTTTGGTGGCCGTGTCCTGGGACTGCTTCATCTGGTCGGCGTTGTGCTGCTCGATCTCCTTGACGGAGTTCCCGCTCGGGTAGACCGAGTCGCGCGGCATCACGGCCCGGTCCGTACGGAACCAGCCGTCGATCACGTCACCCAGGCTGACGCTCGCGTCCGGCCCGGTCGCCTCGATCGTCGTCATCCGCAGCTGCCCGTTCGTCTTGCGGGTGGGCGCTCCACTGATCGTGATCACGGGGTCGCCCTTGTTCTCGCCCAGGACGTTCGCCGTCATGCCAGGCTGCGCCACGGAGAACGGCAGCGGCGCGAACGCCGCCGTGGCGAGCAGGGCCACGACGGGAACGGCGCAGACGGTGATGGCCTGGAGGCGCGTGAGGCGAGAGAGCACAGGATCAATCTAACGTCACCGCTCGGCGCGGCCTCCGTACAGGTCCCGCCGGGCGGTGGTGAAGCGGCGCAGCGCCTCCGGCAGCGGCTCGGTCCCGATGCCCGGGGTGCGCGGCACCGGCAGATGACCGTCCTGAAGGACGAAGGGCTCGGTGATGTCCTCGGCGAAGTAGCGGCTGGAGGCGGAGGTGTCACCGGGGAGGGTGAAGCCCGGCAGGGCCGCCAGGGCCAGGTTCGGGGCCCGGCCGATGCCCGTCTCCAGCATGCCTCCGCACCAGACCGGTACCCCGTGCGCGTGGGCGACGTCGTGGATGCGGCGCGCCTCCAGGTAGCCGCCGACCCGGGCGGGCTTCACGTTGACCACCCGGCAGGCGTCCATGGCGATCGCGGAGGCGGTGTCGCGGGCGCTGTGCAGGGACTCGTCGAGGCAGACGGGGGTGATGATGCGCTGCTGGAGCCGTGCGTGCGCGTGGAGGTTGTTCTCCTCCAGCGGTTCCTCGATGAGCAGCAGTCCGAACGCGTCGAGCCGGCGCAGGTGCTCGGCGTCCGCGAGCGAGTACGCCGTGTTGGCGTCCACCTGGAGCGGCAGGGCGTCCCCGAAGCGCTCGCGCACGGCCCGTACGGGCTCCAGGTCCCAGCCGGGTTCGATCTTCAGCTTGATCCTGACGTACCCCTCGGCGAGGTAGCGCTCGACGTCGTCGAGGAGTGCCGGGACGGAGTCCTTGATGCCGACCGACACCCCGGCGGGCACGCGGTCGCGGACGGCTCCGAGCCAGGTCGCGAGCGACATGCCGTAGGAGCGCAGCTCGGCGTCGAGGACGGCCGTCTCCAGGGCCGCCTTGGCCAGCTCGTGCCCCTTGATCTTCGCCGTCGCGGGGGCGAGCGCGGCGGCCGTGAGGTGCGGGAGGGCGGCCACGCGCGGCAGCAGGAAGTCGCGGAGCACGATCTCGGCGCCGGCCACGAACTCCGAGCAGTACAGCGGCTCGGGGTCGGCGGCGAACTCCGACCAGCCCTCGGCCGCGTCCGTGACGACATGGAGGAGGAAGGTGTCCTTCGTCGTCATGGTCCCGAAGGAGGTACGGAAGGGGGTGACGAGGGGCAGCGCGATGTGGACGACTTCGACGCGTTCGAGTTTCATGCGGCGCCTTCCGTGGTGGGGCGGGTGAGGGTGTACCAGCCGTCGCGGGACATCCCGGTGGCGACGTACCCCTCGGCGAAGGCCTCCGTGAAGACCGCGCGGACGGCGTGGCGCCAGCGCAGCGCGAGCGTCGGGTCGGCGGCGCGCAGCTTGACGATGTCGTCCGGGACCCGGCACCAGATGTGCCGGTCGGAGGTGTCGCGGCGGGCGAGGAAGGCGTCGTCGGGGGCGAGGTGGGTGACGGGCGCGGCGTCACGGTCGCCCGTCTCCCGGGGCGTACGGGGCGCGGTCAGATCCCAGGTCACCGTCAGCCGGTCGCTCTCGTCCCCGTCGTTCACCCCGTCCGCCATGGGCCCGTAGAAGTCGACCAGGTACTCCGTGCCGGTGGCCCCCAGCTTGACCAGGTTGAAGCGGGCGTTGCGGCCGACCAGCGGATCGAAGGTCCAGCGCATGGTGCGGGCGCCGCGTTCCATGGCCCAGCCGCGCTGGGCCTGCTTCACGGCGTACCCGAGCCCGCGATCGGCCGCGGCGACCAGGGAGTACGTGTCCTGCCGCCCCGGCTGCCCGAACACGGCGACGGCGGCTCCGGCCAGCCGTGTCCCGTCGTACGCGGCATGCACCGCGCCCCCGGCGTGCACCAGGCTGTGCAGCACCTCCGCCGGATAGGGCGGGCTGCTGCGGGGCATCTGCCAGACGTCGCTGAAGAGGTCGGCCACCGCGGCGATCCCGGCGACGTCGTGAACGGTACGGATGCTCACTTCTTCGGTCATGGAACCGAGTGTCGAAGCTCGTGGCGGCGCCCGCGTTGTACATCAGGACAACACATGCGTACGTTCCTGATGAGATCGGCCAACCACGCCCGGCCGAGACCGGCCGACCATCCTTGTCATCCCCATCGCCATCGCCATCCCCATCGCCATCGCCATCGCCATCGTCATCCCCTCGGGAAGGAGCCGCGTGGACGCCTGCACCCTCGGTGACCTGCTGGACGTCGTCGGCGGCCCCTCCGTACGACTGCAGACCGCGCCCGCCGGGCTCGCCGTGCCCGTCACCGAGGCGCTGCTGTACGACGCCCACGCGCCGCTGCCCCGTGCGCCCGGGGCGCTGCTGCTCGCGGTCGGGGTGCGGGCGTCCGCGGCGGGGCCGCTCGCCCGGGCGGCGGCGGAGGCGGGGATGAGCGGGCTGGTCGTACGCGGCCCGGACGGCCCGCTCGCGGAGGCGGAGTCGGCGGGTGTGGCCCTGCTGTCCGTGGACGAGGACGCCGCGTGGCACCACGTACATCTGCTGCTGGCCTCCGCGATCGGCGCCCGGCCTTCGGCCACCGGGAGCGGTCTGGGGGACCTGTTCGCGCTGGCCGACGCGGTGGCCGCGGCCGTCGGTGGCGCCACCGCGATCGAGGACCCGCGGCAGCGGATCCTCGCCTACTCGACGGTTCCGGGACAGCCGGTCGACGAGGACCGCCGCACGGGCATCCTCGGCCTCCAGGTACCCGGGAGCCCCGCCAACTCGGAGCAGTACCGGGTGCTGTTCGCGGCCGAGGGCGTGGTCCGGCTGCCCGCGCTGGCGGGCAGCGACAACCTGCCGCGGCTCGCCGTCGCCGTGCGGGCCGGCGGCGAGACCCTCGGCTCGCTCTGGGTCGTCGACGACGGCCTCGCGCCGGACGCCGAGGAGGCCCTCGCCCAGGGCGCGTCCACGGCGGCGCTGCTCCTGCTGCGGGCCCGCGCCGCGCAGGAGCTGGCCCGCCACCAGAACGGCGACCTGCTGCGCCGCCTGCTCGACGGCACCGCCGACCCGGCGGGCGCCGCCCACCGCCTGGGCATGGGCCTCGGCCCGGACGGAAACCCAGCGCCCGTGCGCGTGGCGGCCTTCGTCCTGGACTCAAGCGTCTCGGCGGCGGACGTCGAACAGACCGCGCTACGGCTCCTGGACCTCGTACGCCTGCAGTGCGAGGCGCGCTACGGGCGGCACGCGGTCGTCCTCGTCGACGGGGTCGTGTACGCGCTGCTGCCGGCGCTCGGGGAGCGTGGCGGAGCGCCCCGGAGGCGAACAAACAGCCACAGAGGGCTGGCGGAGGACATCGTGAGGCGGGCCGGGCAGGCGTTGCGCGTGCCCGTGCGGGCCGGGCTGGGGGATGTGGTCGGCGGGCTCGCGGAGGTGCGGGCCTCCCGGGACGACGCCGACCTCGTCCTGCGGGTCCTGGGCCCCGAGTTGCCGGTGGCGACCGTGGAGGAGGTGAGGCCCCGCGTCACCCTGCTGCGGCTGACCGAAGTCCTGGGTGAGCGGCGGGAGTTGAGTGCGGGCGGGTGGCGACGGGTCCTCGCGCACGACGCCGAGCACGGCACCGAGTACGCGCGCACCCTCGTCGCCTGGCTGGACGCGGGCTGCGACATGGCGGGCGCGGCGCGGCTGCTCGCCGTGCACGCCAACACCTGCCGCTACCGCCTCCGGCAGGCCCAGCAGCAGCTCGGCATCGACCTCGACGATCCCGACGAACGGCTGGTGCTGTGGCTCCAGTTGAGGACGCTGGGCGGGCTCGGCAGCCGCCACTGAGCCGCCCTTCGGGCCCGGCCGTCAGTTGACGTCCACGTCCTCGAAGACCTCCAGCATGCGCGTCAGCACCCGTACGCACCTCTCCACGTCCGCGCCGGTGAGGTCGCCGCCCACCCGCTTCAGCAGCGCGCTCTCGCGGGTGATCACCGCGTCGATGGCCGTACGACCGTCGTCGGTCAGCCGGATCAGCGAGGACCGCTGGTGCGCGGGGTTGGCGACGGCCTCGACCAGGCCGTGGGCCGCCGCCTCGTTGACCATCCGCTGCACGAACTGACGGCTGAGCGCCTGCGCGCGCCCCATCTGGGGGACCGTCAGGGGCCCCTGCGCGCGCAGGAGATCCAGGACGGCGCGCACGCCGATGGACAGGCCTTCGATCGGCTCGTTCAGCTCCACCTTGCGGGTCACGCGCCGGTACAGGGGCCCCAGTACGGCGAACACCTCGTAGAGGCGGGGGGCGAGGTCGTCGGGCGGGAGCGGCTTGGAGTCGTCGGGCTTGCCGGTGTCGGGCTTGCTGGTGTGGGTCACGGAAACAGGATGACACCCTGGTTGCCAAGTTGGAGCCAACATGACACCTTAGTTGTCATAGCTGATGCCTCTCGGATGCCTCTCAGGAGTGGTCATGACCGATGCCGCACAGGTGTTCATGTTCGAGTCCGCCGACGGTCCGCTCGCCTACCGCGACGTCGGCACCGGTCCCCCGCTGGTGCTGCTGCACGGCGGCTTCACCGACCACCGCATGTGGGACGACCTGGTGCCGCTCCTCGCGGCCGACCACCGGGTGATCGCGCCCGACGCCCGCGGCCACGGCCGGTCCGCCAACGCGACGAAGCCCTTCCGCCCCACCGACGACCTCGCCGCCCTCCTGCGCCACCTCGGCACGGGTCCCGCGATCCTCGTCGGAATGTCGATGGGCGGGGCCACCGCGGTCGACACCACGCTGGAGCACCCGGACCTCGTCCGCGCGCTCGTCGTCAGCGGCGCCGGGATCGCCGACCCGCAGGACATCGACGCCTGGACCCTGGACATCCAGAACAGCTGGAACGGCACCCTGGCCGCCGGCGACATCGACGGCTGGGTCGACATCTTCGCCTCGGCCGTGGCCGGCCCGCATCGCACGCTCGACGAGGTGGACCCGGAGGTCGTACGGCGGGTACGGGAAATGGCGCGGGGGACCATTTCCAAGCACACGCCCGACGAACCCGACCGGTCCGTCCCCGTCACCGACATCCCGGCGCGCGCCAAGAGCATCACGGTCCCCGTCCTGGCCATCAACGGCGCCCTGGACGCGGCCGGTCTGATCGCGATGGCCGACCGGCTCGTCGACGCCGTCGCCGACGGCCGCACCGCCACCGTCGAGGGCACCGCCCACTACGCCAACATGGAACAGCCCCGCGTCTTCACCGAGTTCCTGCTGAAGTGGCTCAGCGGCCTGCCCGCCTGAGCCACCGAGTCAGCCGCTCCTCGCACGCCCGCAGCTGCGCCACGGGGACGTACTCCCCCGCCGTGTGGGCGAGGACCGGATCGCCGGGGCCGTAGTTGAGGGCGGGCGTGCCGAGGGCGGCGAAACGGGCCACGTCCGTCCAGCCCAGCTTCGGACGGGGCGTGGCCCCCAGCACGCGGACGAGCGAGGCGACCGCGTGCCGGTCGAGCCCGGGCAGCGCGCCCGGCACGACCTCCGTGACGTCGACCTCGTACTCGTCCTCGGGAAACAGATCCCGTACGTACGTCTCCGCCTCCGCTGCCGAACGGCTCGGAGCGAAACGGGAGTTGATGGTGATCACGCACTCGTCGGGGACGACGTTGCCCGCGACCCCGGCGCGTACGGCGACGGCGTTCAGCCCCTCCCGGTACTCCAGGCCGTCGATCACGACCCGCTCCGGGGTGTGGTCGGCGAGGCGCTGGAGGACGGCCCCTGCGCGATGCGCGGCGTTCACCCCCCGCCAGGCGCGCGCGGTGTGTGCGCGCTCGCCGCGGACCGTGATGTCGGCCATCAGCACGCCCTGGCAGCCCGCCTCGACCCCGGCGTCGGACGGCTCCATGAGGATCGCGAGGTCGGCGTTCAGCAACTCCGGCCGTACGGCGGCGATCCGGCCGAGCCCGTTGCGCTCGCCCTCGACCTCCTCGCACTCGTAGAAGACGTACGTGAGGTCGCGGGTGGGCTCGGGGACCGTCGCCGCCAGCCGGAGTGCGACGGCGACTCCGCCCTTCATGTCGCAGGCCCCGAGCCCGTACAGGAGGTCGCCCCGCAGGAGGGACGGCAGGTTCCCGGCGGCGGGCACGGTGTCCAGGTGGCCCGCGATCAGGATCCGTTCGGGGTGGCCGAGGTCGGTGCGGGCGACCACCGAGTTGCCGATCCGCTCCACGGTGAGGTGCGGGAGGGTGGCGAGGGCCGCCTCGACGGCGTCCGCGAGCCGGGCCTCCTCGCCGCTCTCGGAGGGGAGGTCGACGAGGGCGCGGGTGAGGGCGACGACGTCGGCGGTGAGATCGAGGGTGTGGCCGAGGGTGCTCACGCCGTTTCCTTGTCGCCGGGCTTGTCGCCGGAGCCGACCTTGTCGCCGGAGCCGACCTTGTCGCCGGAGCCGAGTCTGTCGCCGAGCTTGGAGTGCTTGATCCCGTACAGCCAGTAGATCACCAGGCCGACGGCCATCCACCCGCCGAACGCGGCCCAGGTGTCCGGCCCCAGGCTGAACAGCATGTAGACGCAGAAGCCCACACCCAGGATCGGCGTCACCGGCGAGAAGGGCACCCGGAAGGAGCGGGGTGCCTCCGGGCTGCGGCGGCGCAGCAGGACGACCGCCAGGTTGACCAGCATGAAGGCGAAGAGCGTGCCGATGCTGGTGGCGTCGGCGAGCGCGCCCAGCGGGACGAGCGCGGCGAGCACGGCGATGAAGGTGGAGACGATGACCGTGTTGGCGCGCGGCACCCCGGTGGTGGGGTGCACCTTGGAGAACAGCGGCGGCACGAGCCCGTCCCTCGACATCGCGAAGAGGATGCGGATCTGCCCGTACTGGACGGTGAGCACGACGCTCGTGGTGGCGACGACCGCCCCGACGGACAGCAGGATCGGCCACAGGCTGCCGCCGCCGACGGACTGCACGAGCACCTCGCTCAGCGTGGCCTCCGTGCCCTCGAACCTCTTCCACGGCATCGCGCCGAGCGCGGCGACCGCGACGAGGACGTACAGGGCGGTGACGAGGACGAGGGAGAGGATGATCGCGCGGGGCAGGTCGCGCTGCGGGTTCTTCGCCTCCTCCCCCGCCGTCGAGGCGGCGTCGAAGCCGATGTAGGAGAAGAAGAGCGAGGCGGCGCCCGCGCTCATGCCGGCGGTGCCGAGCGGGAAGAGGGGCGTGAAGTTCCCGGCGCGGAAGGCGGTGAAGGCGACCGCGCAGAACATCACCAGGGCGGCGATCTTCACGCCGACCATGACGGTGTTGGCGACGGCGCTCTCCTTGGCTCCGCGCAGCAGCACGACCATGGCGAGGACGACGATGGCGGCGGCGGGGATGTTGAGGACACCGCCGGCGCCGGGCGGCGCGCTGAGCGTGTCGGGGAGGGTGACCCCGACGGTCAGGTCGAGCAGTTCGTTGACGTACTGCCCCCAGCCCACCGCGACGGCGGCCACGGACACCCCGTACTCCAGGATCAGACACCAGCCGCACACCCAGGCGACGAGCTCGCCGAGGGTGGCGTACGCGTAGCTGTAGGAGGAGCCGGAGCCCGGGATCATGCCGGCCAGTTCGGCGTACGACAGCGCGGAGAACAGCGCGGTCACACCGGCCAGGACGAACGACACGACGATGGCGGGACCGGCCTCGGGCACCGCCTGGCCGAGGACCACGAAGATCCCGGTGCCGAGCGTGGCACCCACGCTGAGCAGGGTGAGCTGCCCGACGCCCATCGTCCGCCTGAGCGGGCTCCCGGCGGCCTCGGCGACCAGCGATCCGACGCCCTGACGCCGGGTCAGCCGAGCCGCCCGTCCGCCTCCTCGGCCGACGTCCGGCCGTGTACGTACCGTCTCCGTCTCCACGCCTTGTCTCCCTGCGCCGTTCACCGATCCGCCTTCAGTGCCCTGATCATGCGGAGGGCGGGGCGGCGGACGGTGGGAGCATCGGCCAGAGATGGCGGGGACGGTTTGGCGGGTCGGCCAAAGCCAGGGAGTGACTGGAAACAAGGGCCGTCAGCGCGACGGAGTACGGGGCGTCGACTCAGCACCGTGCGGGCCCGGGGGCTCAGCGCAGTGCGTCCGCGACCTCCCGCGCCGCGTCCACGACCCTCGGCCCCACCCGTTCCGGCACGGAGTCCGCGAGCATGACGACACCGACGCTGCCCTCGACCCCGGTCACCCCTATCAGGGGAGCGGCGGCCCCGCTCGCGCCCGCCTCCAACTCCCCGTGCGTGAGCGTGTATCCCGGGGCGTCCGCCGGACCGGGCTGCCGGGCGGCGAGGATCGCGCGGCCCGCGGCGCCCCGGTCCAGCGGATGACGGAACCCGGCGCGGTAGGCGACGTGATAGTCCGTCCACGTCGGCTCCACGACGGCGACGGCGAGCGCCTCGGTGCCGTCGACGAGCGTCAGATGGGCCGTGGCCCCTATGTCCTCGGCCAGCGCGCGCAGCGCCGGCAGCGCGGCCTCCCGTACCAGCGGATGCACCTGGCGCCCCAGCCGCAGCACCCCCAGCCCGACCCGGGCGCGGCCGCCCAGATCCCGGCGTACGAGCGCGTGCTGTTCCAGCGTGGCGAGCAGGCGGTACACAACGGTCCGGTTGACGCCCAGTTTGTTCGAGAGCTCGGTGACGGTCAGCCCGTGGTCCGTGTCGGCGAGCAGCTTGAGGACACGCAGTCCCCGGTCGAGCGTCTGAGAGGTCTCCGCGGTCACGACGCCCACTCCTTAGTGGTGAGGTCGGCGGCCCCTCGCGGCGGTTGCGTCTCCGAGTCCCGTCGGCGACGCGCTTCAGAGGCCGCCGTCGGCTGACGACCCGGGCTCTTCCCGGGCGGAGTCGCTACACGGCTGCGCTCCGCGGCGGCGCTGCCACGGGGCGTGTGCGTAGCGGGACAGTAGCGAGCCGGTTCGCTCAGCGGAAGTCTCCGTCCAGAATCCGGTCACGACCTGGCACGAACTCCTCCCCTTTGTCGATCCTTTGTCCTGATAAGCACGGCGCACACCACGTGTCGCACACGCCCCCTACACACAGCGCGCACATGCGCAGAACGCCCCCTGAAAGGGGCGCGAGGAACTGCGCGACCAGCCCCCACCGGCCCTCAGCCGAAGCACAACCCGTCGCCCCACGAACCGCGACCGCCCAGGCACAGCGCCCGGCGTCACCGCATACGGGTGGCCCACTCCTGCACCTTGGCGATCCGCTGCCGCAGCTGACCCGCCGTCGCCTCCGCGCTCGGCGGACCCCCGCACACGCGGCGTAGTTCGGTGTGGATCACGCCGTGCGGCTTGCCGCTCTGGTGGACGTACGCGCCGACCATGGTGTTGAGCTGCTTGCGCAGCTCCAGCATCTCCTTGTGCGAGACCACGGGCCGCCGCTCGGCGGGCAGTTCGAGGAGGTCGGCCTCCTCGTCGGGCTTCTTGCGGCTGTGCGCGATCTGCCGCGCCTGCCGCTTCTGGAGCAACAGCTGCACCTGGTCGGGTTCGAGCAGCCCCGGAATCCCGAGGTAGTCCTGCTCCTCCTCGCTCCCCGGGTGGGCCTGCATCCCGAACTCGGCGCCGTCGTACAGCACTCGGTCGAAGACGGCCTCGGACTCCAGCGCCTCGAAGGAGAACTGCTCCTGCTCGCCGGTGTCCTCGTCCTGCTCCCGGTTCGCCTCGTCCATCTCCTGCTCGGACTCGGCGTACGGGTCCTCCTCGCCCTCCTTCTTGGGCTTGTCGAGGACGTGGTCGCGCTCGACCTCCATCTCGTTGGCGAAGCCGAGGAGGTCGGGGACGGTCGGGAGGAAGACGGAGGCGGTCTCGCCGCGCCGCCGGGACCGTACGAAACGGCCGACGGCCTGCGCGAAGAACAGGGGCGTGGAGATGGTGGTGGCGTACACGCCGACGGCGAGCCGCGGCACGTCGACGCCCTCGGACACCATGCGGACGGCGACCATCCACCGGTCCTCGCTGTGGCTGAACTCGTCGATCCTGTTGGACGCGCCGGTGTCGTCGGACAGGACGAGGGTCGCCTTCGTCCCGGTGATCTCACGGATGAGCTTGGCGTAAGCGCGCGCGGAGTCCTGGTCGGAGGCGATGACCAGCGCGCCCGCGTCCGGGATGCCCTTCCTGACCTCGGTCAGCCGCTGGTCGGCGGCGCGCAGCACACTGGGCATCCACTCGCCACGCGGGTCGAGCGCGGTGCGCCAGGCCTGCGAGATGGCGTCCTTGGTCATCGGCTCGCCGAGCCGGGCCGCGATCTCGTCCCCCGCCTTCGTGCGCCACCGCATGTTGCCGCTGTAGGAGAGGAAGATGACGGGCCGCACGACGCCGTCCCCCAGCGCGGACCCGTACCCGTAGGTGTAGTCGGCGGACGACCGCCGAATCCCGTCGTTTCCCTCTTCGTACGTGACAAAGGGAATGGGATTGGTGTCGGACCGGAAGGGCGTACCGGTGAGCGCGAGCCGCCGCGTGGCGGGCTCGAACGCTTCGAGGCAGGCCTCGCCCCAGGACTTCGAGTCACCGGCGTGGTGGATCTCGTCCAGGATGACGAGGGTCTTGCGCTGCTCGACACGGTTGCGGTGGAGCATGGGCCGCACGCCCACGCCCGCGTACGTCACGGCGACGCCCTGGTACTCCTTGCTGAGCGGACCGGCGCTGTACTCGGGATCCAGCTTGATCCCGATCCGCGCGGCGGCCTCCGCCCACTGCTTCTTCAGGTGCTCGGTCGGCGCGACCACGGTCACCTGCTGCACGACGTGGTGGTGCAGCAGCCAGGACGCGAGCGTCAGCGCGAACGTCGTCTTGCCGGCGCCGGGCGTGGCGACGGCCAGGAAGTCGCGGGGCTGGTCCTGGATGTACTTCTCCAGCGCCCCCTGCTGCCAGGCACGCAGCTTGCTGGCGGTACCCCAGGGGGCGCGGCCGGGGAAGGCGGGTGAGAGGTGGTGCGAGGTGGATGCGCTGGCGGCGGTGGTAGTCACGGTCTCCGTGGTGGGGTCGAGCGGCTCGGCTACGTATGACAACCGGGCCACCCTACCGGCGCCCCGGAGCTGTCAACGCGCGGACGACGCCGGGTCAGCCACGGATGGGACCCACCTCACAAACCCCGCAACCGCCCACCGATCACCCCGGCGCCGTGCTCCACACCGGCCGCCACGTCGATGACCAGGTAGTACGAGGCCGGCCGGTGCACGGGGCCGTACTCGCCCGATCCGGAGCGCCGCTCTCCTTCCAGATCACCGCTCTCGCAATCGCGTCGTCACCCAGGCCCCCACCAACGCCACCCCGGCCATCGGCAGGAACACGGCGGCGAACGCGGTGGGGTGGGAGCCGTCGGCCGTCGAGGTGGCCGTCTCCGCGACCTTGCCGCCGCCCAGCGCCGCGAACGCCGCGCCGCCCGCCGCGAGGAGCGCGATGTTGGAGAGGCCGTCGGAGATCTGGAGCGCGGCGGAGTTGGAGCCGACCTCCTCCGGCGTCGAGAGGCGCAGCAGCAGCACGCTGGTCGAGGCGATCACCAGCCCCATCCCGAAGCAGCCGAACCCCCAGGCGACGGCGACGATCCACACGGGCACAGCGGGGATCAGCACGCTGGGCACGACGGCGACGGCCGCAGCGAGCAGCACCATCCCGAGGAACATCAGCCGGTCCCGGTACGGCTCCGC
This sequence comes from Streptomyces sp. RLB3-17, assembly GCF_007113425.2. Taxonomy (NCBI): domain Bacteria; kingdom Bacillati; phylum Actinomycetota; class Actinomycetes; order Kitasatosporales; family Streptomycetaceae; genus Streptomyces; species Streptomyces sp. RLB3-17. Next base: position 4,697,642 of record NZ_CP041610.2, read on the forward strand.
GCGTGGCCGCGACTGCACATACGACCCCAGCGCCCAGGTCCCGCCGGCCGCCGCGAGGGAGAACCCGGCGAGCGTCGGCGACAGCCCGCGCTGGGTGACCAGCATGAGGGGCACAAAGGACTCGGCGGCGATGAAGGCACCGGCGGCCAGCCCGCGCAGCAGCACCACGGACGGCAGCCCGCGCGCCGCCCGGTAGGTGCCGCGCGGCAGCAGCCCGAGGACGGCCGGGACGAGCAGCGCGGCGCCCGCGAGGCCGGGGACGAGGGAGAGCGGGGCCAGGTCCTGGGCGGCGTACTGGAGGAGTCCGGAGCCGAGCGAGATCCCGAGCGCCAGCCGGATGCGCCGCCGCTCGAAGGGCTCGCGACCGGCGGTCCCCCCGTCCGCCGACCGCCCGGACGACAGCCGGCGTATCCGCGGCAGCGCGAGCGCCAGCGGAAACACGACCAGCACCGGTATCCCGGTGAACACCCACCGCCAGCCCAGGTGCTCGGTGACCGTGCCCGCGATCAACGGTCCGACCACGGACGGAATCACCCAACTCGCCGCGAACGCCGCCATGATCGCCGGGCGCAGCCGCTCCGGGTAGGCCCGCACCACGACGACGTACAACGCCACGACGACCAGCCCGCCGCCGAGCCCCTGCACCGCCCGCCCGAGAAGGAACAGCCACATGGTCCCGGCCGTCCCGGACAGCAGCAGGCCCGCCGCGAAGGCCGTGATCCCCGTGGTCAGCGGTGCCAGGGGCCCGTCGCGGTCCGCCCACTGTCCGGCGAACACCATCCCGAACAGGCTCGTCGTGAAATACGCCGAGAACGCGAACGCGTACAACGACACCCCGTCGAGCTCCCGCGCCGCGACGGGCATCGCCGTCCCGACGGCCGTCGCCTCGAAGGCGATCAGCAGCTCCACGAACACGATCCCGATGCTGAGCGCCCGATAGGGACGGCTCAGCACACCCCCCTCCCCCTTGCCCTCGGCCGGGGCGGTCGCGGCATCACGTGCTTCCAGCGCTGTCATGGCCGCCAGCGTAAGGGCCACGACTGACAGTGACTCCTGTCCAAAGACCGTGATCGCCTGGGTCTTTGGTCGTACGCCACAGGTCCGGGAACCGGCGTTCATGAACGGCGTGTGGCAGTCCCGTTGCAGCGCTCCCGCACCTCTTGAGCCCACCCTCCGCCCCGCCTACGTTCAACCCATCAGGTTCGGAACGAGTGAGCCGTGCCGCACCTGAGAACGGCCGTGTGCCCGAGTGGCTCAGGGGCTCGCCTGCAAAGCGAGTTACGCGGGTTCAATTCCCGCCACGGCCTCCAGTGCCTCGACGAGGCAAAACAGAAGGGCGGCACCCTCCGAGGGTGCCGCCCTTCTGGTCGTCCGTCTCAGTTCCCGTCTCAGTTCCCGTCTCAGTCGGCCGGTACGAGGGGGCCTGGTGACGGACCGGCGCACGTGAGGTGTACGGTCCCGATCCTGCGCCGAGATGAGGGGCGCCCGGCCTGTATGGGGGAATCGTGGGTCAGCAGCCCGTTCCGGCGCCGAAGAAGCCACTGAGCAGGGGAAAGAAGATCGCCATCGGTATCGGGGTACTGATCGCAGCTCCGCCGCTCGTCGCAGGCGTGATCTCTGGAGTCAAGGGTGCCGCCACACACGACACCTCGGCAGCGGCCGCGACGCCTGGAGCGAGCCACAGCGGTCCGGCGGCGACGCCGTCAGCGAAGAAGAAGCGGGCCCTGGCCACCCACCCGTCGACGCCTGGGCCGGCGCAGAAGCTGGCCGACCTCGATGGGATCGGTCGGCCCGCCAGCATGTACCAGCAGGTTCTCGACGCATTGGCGCCACGCTGCACGGAGAACCGCCCGCGCCTGACCGCCATCGTCACCTCCACGCTGGAGGACCTGAAGAAGAACGGTGTCAACGACGAGGACGGATTCAGCGTCCTGCAGCACCTGGAGCAGTCGGTGCCCGCCGGGAACCCGCGGGTGAACTGCGCGTCGGTGGCGGCGGCTTACGCCACCCTGCGCGAAGGAAACTAGGACAACCGGATCCCGTCGTGGTCACAGTGCCGCAGACCGAGGGCGAGCGGTCGCGGGCGGCTAGCCGTGGAGGGTGCCGCCCGCCTCGTCCTCGAATATCTCCGGCCAGTAGCGCCAGCCGTCGTCGCCCTCCAGCGTGGGAGTGGGGTCGCAGGCGATCGGGTCGACCGTGGCGAGGGTCTGGGCCATGGTCGCGGCCAGTTGTTCGTAGGAGTCGGTGAGGTCGTGGGTCGCGTCGAGGGCCTTCTCGCGGTGGAGCAGCCAGAGGGTGAAGGCGAGGGTGGAGATGTCGGCGTTGAGGGGGCGCAGGGTGATGTCGGGCTCGCTCCAGGCGAGGACCGCGCCCGTGGTGCCGTCCACGACGAGGCTGGTGTCCTCGATGAGGTAGCCGAGGCGTATCAGGCGGTCGGCCGTCGGGGGCAGTTCGTCGGCGGAGAAGTCGTCGGGGCGCTGGTCCGCGTAGTAGTCGGCGAGGGCCGGCAGGGGCACTTCCGTGTCCAGCTGGAAGAGGAGGCCGTCCTCGGGCAGGCCGGTCTCGCGCAGGAAGCGTCGGGTCGGCTCGTGCACGAGCGCGGGCGGGAAGTCGACGTCCTCGAAGCGCATGATCGCGCCCGCGCCGAACTCCTCGTCCAGCAGCCGCTTGGGGAGGTCGAGGACGAGGCCCTCACCGGGGCCCGCGATCCGGGCGAGGGGGCGGATCAGGGCGGCCATCCGCCAGTACGGCGCCACCTCGCCTCCCGCGCCCGCCTCGAAGACCGCGGCGAGGGACTCGGAGGCCTCCGTGACCGCCTTCGCGCCGAACCGGCCCTCGTAGGAGGCGAACCGTCCGCGGGACGCCGTCAGTTCCTCCGTGGCCGCCGAGAAACGCACCAGGGCTTCCAGGGAGGGGGCCAGGGGCGCGAGGTCCATCAGAGCCGGGTCGGAGAAGAAGTACGTCGTGGCGACCTCCCCCGTCGCCCCGTCCAGGACGATCGACTCCAGGTCCCGGTCGAAGGTCCGCAGGGCTCCCACGACCAGCTGGTCCTGGAGCTCCGTGGCGAGCTTGTCGGCGTCACCGGCCAGGTCCTCGACCCTGCGCAGCCCGTGCTCCCGCAGGGCGCCGAAGCCCAGCAAAGTGCCCTCGGCCGGCAGTCCGGGCCCCGTCAGCCACTGCCGTGTGTCCGTGTGCGTGATGTATGGATCCAGCTCGTCCTCGGTCAGCGTGATCGCGCCGACGACATCGGTGTCAGTCGTGCTCATGGCTCCCCCGCGCATGTGAACGCATATGTGCTTCCCGCGGGGAACTCGCCGCCGCCCAGCGGCAGTTCCCCACTGACCGAGAACCATACGCCGCCCCACTGACAACGCCGGAAACCCGCAGGCACGCAGGACGTACGGCCCGGAAACACGCGGGTTCAAGCCATCGGGGGGCGCCCGGTCGTGGCCGACACCAACGATCAGCCGCGGCCGCCGCCCGGCTCAGGTGAGGTACAGGCCGCCCAGGACCACCACCACGGCCGCCACGACGAACAGCAGGACCCACAGCGCCAGCTTTCCGACGCTCGGCGGGGGCTCGTAGCGCGGCTGCTCGGGCAGGTGGGTCGTCGGCTCGGGGTCGTGGGTCGTCGGCTCGGGGGTACTCATGGCGTGGTCACCACGGCGGCCTGCGGACGGATCGGGAGGCGGTTCACGGGGCGGCCCGTCGCCGCCCGTACGGCGGACGCGACCGCCGCCGGGGACGTGACGACCGGCACCGCGCTGGCCGCCTTCGCGCCGAAGGGGGCGACGACGTCGCGCTCCTCGACGAGCTTGACGATGCGGATGTCGGGGGCGTCCAGGGAGGTCGGGAGGGCGTAACCGGTGAGGTCGGGGTGACGGACCAGACCGCGGGCGGTGCGGAGGTTCTCCGTGAGCGCGGCACCGACGCCCTGGGTGACGCCCGCCTCGATGCGGGCCGTGAGCTGGGCGGGGTTGAGGATCCGGCCGACGTCCTGGGCGAGCGCCAGCTCCACCACCCGTACCGAGCCCAGTTCGATGTCCACGTCCACCACCGCGCGGATCGCGCAGAAGGCCAGGCCCACGAAGGCGTCGCCCTGGCCCGCCTCGTCCAGCGGCTCGGTCGGGTGCGGGCGGCACTGCGCGGTGGCCCACAGCTCCTTGCCGTCCATCGCCTCCGTGACAGTGGTCGAGAGCACGCCGTCGTACGAGGTGATCTTGCCGTCGGTGATCTGGAGGAGCTCCGTGGACATGCCGAACTTGTGCGCCAGGGGCTGCAGGAGCTGCGTACGGACCATCTTCGCGGCGCGTTCGACCGCTCCGCCCGACACCCAGGTGTGGCGGCCCCGGCAGCTGGGGCCCGCGGGCGGCTGGTCGGTGTCGACCGGTGCCACGTGCACCTCGTCGATGCCGAGGGTCTCCTGGACGATCTGGCGGGCCAGGGTGGTGAAGCCCTGGCCGGTCTCGACGGCCGCGCACAGCACCGTGGCGACGCCGTCGTGGACCTTGACCGTGGCCGTGGAGACCTCGTCCGCGCCCTCGGCGCCGAGCATGTGGACCATGCCGAGGCCGTAGCCGACCCCGCGGCGTACGGCGCCGGGCTCGCCCGCGCCCTCGGGGCCGCCCGGGAGCAGCCACTCGTCCTCGGGGGTGTCCTTGGGGAGCGCGGGCAGGGGGTAGTCGCGTACGGCCTGGAGCAGTTCGGCGACCGGGGCCGGGCAGGTCACCGTCTGGCCCGTCGGCAGCACGTCCCCGGTGGCCATCGCGTTCTGCAGGCGCAGTTCGGCGGGGTCGAGGGCGAGCTTCTTGGCGAGCTTGTCCATCTGCGCCTCGTAGGCGGCGCAGACCTGCATGGCGCCCTCGCCGCGCACATGGCCGGAGGGCGGGTTGTTGGTGCGCACGGCCCAGCCCTCGATGAAGGCGTTCGGGACGACGTAGGGGCCGCAGGCGAAGGAGACCGCGGCGGCCAGCGACTCGGCGGACGTGTCGGCGTAGGCGCCCGCGTCGAGCAGGATCTGCGCCTCGACCTTCACCAACCTGCCGTCGGCGTCGGCGTGGTGGCGGTAGCGCAGGAGGGTGGGGTGCCGGTGGGCGTGGCCGAGGAAGGACTCCTCGCGGGTCGCGGTGATCTTCACCGGGCAGCCGGTCCGCAGGGCCAGCAGGCCGAGCGGGAGCTGGAAGCCCTGGTCCTCGCGGTCGGCGGTGGCGCCGGGCACTCCGGTGACGACGACCTTCACGCGCTCGGGCTCCAGGCCGTAGCAGGCGGCGGCGGTGTCGCGGTCGGTGTGCGGGTCGGTGGAGGCGACGTAGAGCTCGACGCCGCCGTCCGGGCGGGGCACGGCGAGTCCGGCCTCGGCGCCGATCGGGGCCGGGTCCTGGCGGCCGATGCGGTACAGGCCCTCGACGACGACCTCGCCGACCGCGTCCGGGTCGCCGTGGCGCAGCGGGATGTGCCGGATCAGGTTGCCGTCGGGGTGCAGGGGTTCGGCCTCGAACGCCTGCTCGGGGTCGGTCACCGGGTCGAGTACTTCGTACTCGACGATGACGGCCGCGGCGGCCATCCGCGCGGTGTCCGGGTGATCGGCGGCGACGGCCGCGATGGGTTCGCCGTGGTGGCGTACGACCTCGGAGGCGAACACCGGGCGGTCCGCGCGGCCGCGGCCGTGCAGGGCGGAGCCGGGCACGTCCTCGTGGGTGATGACCGCCCGTACGCCGGGCATCTCGCGCGCGTGGCTGGTGTCGATGGACACGATGCGCGCGTGCGGGTGCGGCGAGCGCAGCACGGCCGCCCACAGCAGGCCCTCGGCCCACAGGTCGGCCGCGTACGGGAAGGTGCCCTCCGTCTTGGCGCGGGCCTCCGCGGCGGGCAGCGACACGCCGAGCCCGTGCGGCAGCGGCTCGGGGCCGGTGTCGGGTGCCGCGGGAGTCGCGGTCGCGGTCTCGTTGCTCACGCCTGGCCTCCGTCCTGACCGTACGGCTGCTCATGCGGCGCCTGGGAGTCGTACGGAGAAGGGTCCTCGAACGCCGAGGGGTTGACGCCGCCCGCGCCGGGCCCCGCCTGGTGCGGGATGCGCGGCTCGCCCGCGTCCGGCGCGGCCTCGGCGGCGGCCGCGCTGTGCGCCTGGCGTTCGGCGACGACCTCGCGTACGGCGTCCAGGACCCCGCGGTAGCCGGAGCAGCGGCACAGGTTGCCGCACAGCGCCTGGCGGGTCTCGAGTTCGGTGGGGGCCGGGTTGCCCTCGAGGAGGTCGTGCACGGTCATGGCCATGCCCGGGACGCAGAAACCGCACTGCACCGCGCCGCACTTGGCCAGGGCGCGCTGCACGTCCGAGGGCTGTCCGTCGGCGGCGAGGCCTTCGACCGTACGCACCTCACTGCTCGCGGCGGTGACGGCGGGCACCAGGCAGGACGCCACGAGCCGCCCGTCCACCTGCACGTTGCAGGCTCCGCACTCGCCCTGCGAGCAGCCGTCCTTGGCGCCCGCGAGGCCGAGGCGCTCGCGCAGGACGTAGAGCAGCGACTCGCCGATCCAGGCGTCGGTCACGGGGCGGTCGGCGCCGTTGACGCGCAGGACGTAGGAGGCCAGGGGGTGTTCGTCGTGCGGGGGCGGCGCGGGGGTGTCCGGGTCGCCCTCCACCGCGGCGGGGGCGTCCGGTGCCGGGGTCTCGGGATGCTCCGAAAGGTACTCCGACGAGTCCTCCGGGACCGCTGCCGGAGCGGTTCGCGTGGCCGGGTCGTGGTCCGGTCCGGCCCCGTCCGGGGTCCCGTATGCATCGGCCGTCGCGGGCGTGGGCCCGGCGACCGGCTCAGGAGCCTCGTGAGCGGCCTGCGCGGCCGTCTGGGCGGCCTCGGCGGCCGATTCCGCACGCATGTGTCGCGCGGGCTCTACGGGGCCCTCAGAGGCCCCCGGGGCCTCGGGGGTCGCCGCGCGCGGTGCGGCGGACCACGGCTCGCCGATCTCCGAGGTCGCCCAGGGCGCCGCCGCGCCGCCCGGGAGCGTGGCGGGCGGCGTGCCGCCCCACTGCTCGACCAGGGCCGACGTGGTGAACTCGCCCGATTCGTCCGGAAGATCACCCCCGGCGACGGGAATCGACCACTGTCCGGTGACGTCGTGTCCGGGCGCGTCGGCCGGGTGGTGACCGGAGGGGGCGCCCTCCCGGGTGGCCTCCCCGAAGTCCCACTGTCCGGTGGCGCCGGGGTGGTACGAGAACCCGTCGTGCGCGGCCTGCTGATGCCCGGTCTCGTGCCGCACGGCTTCCTGGTGCGCGGCGTTGGGGTCCGGCCACTGGACGGACTCGGCCGGCGTGGCCCAGGTGCCCGTCGCCCCGGGGTCGGCCGCCGGGGGCGCCGTGGTGATCCGGGGGGGCACATAGCCGTGGCCGGGCGCCGCGAGAGGCGTCTCACGTTCCGCCAAAAGGGCGTCGATTCCGCCCTCGGGCAGCTTGACGAAGGCGGTGGCGCCGTCGTCGTAGTCCCCCTGTGGGAGGGGGTCCCACCTGCCGCGGGTCCGCGGAGTGCCCTCTCCGTGCTGGTCGTCGGTCACGACAGTGCCCTCCCCAGTGCTCGTCGGGCCAGCGCGGCGACAGTGCGCCGCAGGTGCAGTACAGCGGGCGGAAGCTGTTGTACGGAGCCGTCCTCGGCCGGGACGGGATCGGGGATGCAGGCCGCGGCGACGTACTCCCCGAAGGCGTTGAGCGCCTCCGGCACGATCGCCCGGTTGTTGTCCCAGTCGATCAGCTGGGCGACCCACGCCTCCGCGTCCAGGGGCCGCAGCGGCATCGGCGCTATGGCACCCACGGCGCACCGCACACCGCGCCGCGCCGGGTCCAGGACGAGCGCCACGGACGCGATGGCGCGCCCGGGTCCGGTGCGTCCGGTCGCTTTCAGGAAGACCTGCGGCGCGTGCAGCAGCGGCACACGCACGTAGCCGATGAGTTCGCCGCCGCGGAGCATCTCCATGCCCGCGAGCAGGTGCGACACCGGGATCTCACGGCGGGCTCCGCCCTGGCCCGCGATGATCAGCGTGGCTTCCAGTGCGGCCAGCACGGGCAGCGCGTCCCCCGTGGGGGCCGCCGAGGCGATGTTGCCGCCCAGGGTGCCCGCGTTGCGGATCTGCGGCGGTCCCGCGGCGCGCGCGGCGGCGGCGAGCGCCGGGATGAGGGCCGCGAAGTCGGGGCGCCCCATGCGGGCGTGGGTGAGGCCGGCGCCGAGCAGCGCGTGGCCGTCCTGGTACTGCCAGCCGCGGATCTCGCTGATCCGGCCGAGGCCGACGAGCGCGGCGGGCCGCAGCTGTCCGGAGTTGACGGCGGCCATGAGGTCGGTGCCGCCGGCCACGGGGACGGCGGCGGGCATGGCGGCCAGCGCCGCCACTGCCTCGTCCAGCGAGGCGGGCAGCGTCACGGCCTGCGCCGCCTGCGGTGCGTGCGTGGTCAAACCGGCTGCCCCTTCCCGCTGCCCCACCTGGTCCCACCTGTGTTGCGCGTACGGTACGTGCTGACAGGGCGGACGTGGCAACTCTGGCACATCTTCCCCGGCCCTCGACGCGGGGGTCCGCTAGGAGGCATTCGCCCCCTCACCAGGGAGATGGTCCGTTTTCCTACGGCATCGCCGGTCAGTACGAATTGCCACTCTTCGGTGCCCCTTGGGTGCCTTTTGCCTTGTGGGGCCACTGCGCCGGGGCGAACGGGCCGGGACACGCCGGTCGGGGGTCACCTCACACGTTTGGGGGCGCCCCCTCGATAGGACGTCCGAGCACACCTGGGCGCCGCTGCCACGGAAGAGGGCCCGCGGGCGGGCGGTAGGCCACGCCCAGGGCGTCGAGTCGCCCGTAGTGGGCGGCCATCCGCCGCTCGAAGTCGGCGAAGTCCCGCTCGGCGGGGGCGGGCAGGGCGCTCCAGGCGACCTCGGCGAAGGCCGCGAGCCGGGGGAAGGTCTGGTAGTCCACACGCGCGGGGTCCTCCATCACCTCGGTCCACACGTTCGCCTGAGTGCCCAGCACATGCCGGGCCTCCGCCTCGGTGAGCTCGGGCGGAACGGGTTCGAAGCGGTAGACGTCCTCCAGGGTGCGGACATATCCGATCGGTACCGGCTCGTCCGGGCCCGCGGCCTGACGGTGGTCCAAGTACACCTGCTGCTCGGGGCACATGACCACGTCGTGGCCGGCGCGGGCGGCCGTGACGCCGCCCTGGTAGCCGCGCCACGAGGACACGGCCGCCCCCTCGGCCAGCCCGCCCTCCAGGATCTCGTCCCAGCCGATCAGCCGACGCCCGCGCGCGGAGAGCCAGTTGTCGAAGTGCCGGACGAACCAGGACTGCAACTCGTCCTCGTCCGCGAGCCCCAGTTCCCTGATGCGCGCCTGCGCGGTGGGCGACCGCTTCCACTGGTCCTTGGCGCACTCGTCGCCGCCGATGTGCACAAACCCCGAGAACGGACCGGCATCCGCCGGGAAGAGCTCCAGGAGTTCCTCGAACACCCCCTCGTAGAAGCGCAGGGTGTTGTCAGTGGGGGCGAGTACGTTTTTGGAGATGCCCCAGGTGTCCCAGACGGTCAGGGAGGTCGTGTCGATGACGTCGGTGTTGCCCAGTTCCGGATACGCGGCGATGGCGGCCTGCGAGTGCCCCGGGATGTCTATCTCGGGGACGACACCGATATGCCGCTCGGCCGCGTACGCGACGATCTCGCGGATGTCGTCCTGCGTGTAGAAGCCCCCGTGCGGCTTCTCCTCCCACAGGGGCGAGGCACGATGGCCGAATTTCGTGCGCGCCCGCCAGGATCCGACCTCCGTCAGCTTCGGATACCGCTTGATCTGGACACGCCAGCCTTGGTCGTCGGTGAGGTGGAAGTGGAAGACATTGAGTTTGTGGGCGGCCATGAGGTCGAGGTGACGCAGGACGCCGTCCTTGGGCATGAAGTGCCGGGAGACGTCCAGCATGAGACCGCGCCAGGGGAATCGAGGGGCGTCCTCGATGATCTGGTGCGCGATTCCGTACGTCCTCCCCGGCCGGACGGGGGCGCGGCGGAAGGCGTCGGGGCCGAGGAGTTGACGCAGCGTCTGCGCACCCCAGAAGACCCCGGCCGCGCCGCCGCCGCGGATCTCGATGCCCCAGTTGACGACGACGCCGAGTTTGTACGCCTCCGGCTCCAGGGTGTCGTCGAGGAGCAGCCGTACGGCGTTGCGGGCGTCCTGCGGCCCTGGTCGCAGCGGCAGGCCGAGAGCGGCGCCGAGCGTGGCGCGCAGCCAGCGCTCCGTGGTGTCCGTGCCGGGAGCGGCCCACAGGGTGGTCTCCGCGTCGAGTTCGACCCCGCAGCGCATGGGGCCCTCTACGGCGCGGGGCGCCGGAATCACATCGTTCACGTCAGTCCTTCACCGCTCCGCCGAGGCCGGAGACCAGGCGTCGCTGTACGAGTACGAAGAAGATGAGCACCGGAATCGTCATCACCGTGGACGCCGCCATCACGCCGCCCCAGTCCGGCTCGTCGGGCTTGTAGAAGACGAGGAGGGCCATCGGCAGGGTGGACTGCGAGGTGTCGCTGATGATGAAGGACTTGGCGAACAGGAAGTCGTTCCAGGCCGAGATGAAGGAAAAGACGCTCGTGGCCACCAGCCCCGGGAAGACGAGCGGGAAAAGGATCTGCCAGAGGAATCGCGTACGGCTCGCCCCGTCGATGTACGCGGCCTCCTCCAGCGCCTCGGGAACCGCCTTCACAAAACCTCTCAGCATCCAGATCGCGAACGGCAGCGAGAAGGCGATGTGCGGCAGGATCAGCGAGCCCAGCGTGTTCAGCTGACCGAAGTCCCGCATCAGGAAGAAGAGGGGGATCGTCAGCGCCTCGACGGGCACCATCTGCGCGACCAGGAACATGATCAACAGGGTGGTCCGGAAACGGAAGCGGAATCGGGTGACCGCCGTCGCCGCGAGAAACGCGATCAGCGCCGAGACGACGACCACGGACCCCGCCACCACAAGGCTGTTGACGAAGTAACGGCCGAATTCCTGCTGCCCGAAGACGCGCCGGAAGGAATCCAGGGAGGGCGAAAGCGTCCACGGCCGGGGCTCGGTGGACTCGATCTCCCCGGCCGGTTTGAAGGCGCCGAGCACCATCCAGTAGAGGGGGAAGGCGACGACCACCGCGATCAGCAGCGCGGACGCCTCGGCGGCGAGCCGCCAGGGGCGCCGGGGACGCCGTACGAAGCCGGGTATCACGCTCACAGTTCCTCCCCCTGCCTGCGCAGCAACCGCAGGTACACCAGCGTGACCGCCAGCAGGATCACCAGCATGACCACGCCGATCGCCGAGCCGAGGCCGTACTGCGAGGAGGCGAAGGCCTTCTGGTAGGCGTACACGTTCAGCACGAGGTTCTGGCCCGCGATGCCGCCGCCGTTCGTCATCACGTAGATCTGCGTGAAGACCTTGAAGTCCCAGATGACCGACTGGATGGTGACGACCACCAGGATCGGGCGGAGCAGCGGTGCGAGCACCGAGCGCCAGATCCGCCACTGCGAGGCGCCGTCCAGGGCGGCCGCCTCCAGCACTTCGGACGGTACGGCGCGGATCCCCGCGTAGACCGTCACCATCACGAACGGGAAGGAGCACCAGACCACTTCGAGCAGGACGAGCGCGAAGGCGCTGTAGCGCCCGTACGTCCAGGAGTGGTCGCCGATTCCGAGGACCCGGTTGACGGGCCCGAAGTCGGGGTCGAACAGGAACAGCCAGACCGTGGACCCGGTGACCGCCGGGGTCGCCCACGCGCCGAGCGCGGCCAGCATCAGCGCGAGCCTCGGCAGGGCCCGTACGCGGGTGAGGAGCACGGCGAGGGCGCAGCCGACGGCCAGGGTGGAGAGCACGCAGGCCGCCGCGAACCCCAGCGTGGCGGTCAGGACCTGCCAGAACTGGTCGTCGGCGAAGAGCGTGGTGTAGTTGCCGAACCCTTCGAAGGCGGTCGGTTCGCCGCCGCTGACCTGTGCCTGGGTGTACTTCAGGAGCGAGATCAGGCCGAGCTGGTAGATGGGGTAGACGAGCAGGGCGCCGAGGACGACCAGGGCGGGGGCGAGGTAGAGCCAGGGGGTCCAGCGGGCGCGCCGGCGGCCGGGGAGGGTGGCCACGGCCTTCGCGACCGTGACCGGTTGGGCGACGGCCTCTTGCGTGGTCATCCGCTCACCCCACGGAGCTGAACGCGTCGTTCATCTTCTTCGCCGCGTCCTTCGAGGCCGCCGCGACGCCCTTCTTGCCGCTGATGACCTCCTGGAACATCGTCGGCAGGACGAGCGAGGCGTCGATCTGGGACCAGGCGGCCGAGGCGGGCACGAACCTGGTGCCCGAGGCGAGGGTCTTCACGAAGGGCGCGACGAACGGCTGCTTCTTCGCGACCGCGTCCCGCACGTCGGTGTACGTGGGCAGGAACCCCATGGCGTCGAAGAGCTCGCTCTGGGTCTTCTTGCTCGCCAGCTGCTCCATCAGGTCGACGGCGAGGGTGCGGTGCGAGGTGCTCTTCAGGACGCCGATGTTGTTGCCGCCCGCGAACGCCGGGGCGACCGAGCCCGGCTTCACGCCGGGCAACGGCACGACCGCGTACTTGCCCTTGATCTTCCCTGCCTCGATCGCGGCGTGGCTGAAGTCGCCGCCGATCGCCATGCCCGCCTTGCCGGAGGAGAACGCGGTGACGGTGTCGTTGCCGGTCATGCCCGCGCACTTGGCGGCGGGACAGTTGTCGGCGCCGAACAGCGAGGTGTAGGCCTTGATGCCCTTCTGGGCGGCCGCGCTGTCGATGGTCGCGGCGTAGGAGCCGCCCTTGCCCTCGGCGATCTCGCCGCCCTGGGACCAGATGAAGGGCATAGCGCCGTACGTGTAGGCGCCGCCGACCACGAGTCCGTAGAGGTCGGGATCGGCCGCGCGGATCTTCTTGGCGGTGGAGATCAACTCGGCCTGGGTCCTGGGGGCTTCGAGGCCGAGGTCCTTGAGGATGTCGGTGCGGTAGTAGAGGGCGCGGACGCCGACGAAGAACGGGGCGCCGTAGATCTTCCCGTCCACCGTCACGGACTGCTTGGCGGTCGGGTCGGTGTCCTTGGCCTCGCTCCAGTCGGCGAACTCCCCGGTGACGTCGGCGAGTCCGCCGTCCTTGACGTAGCCGGCGGTGTCCGTGTTGCCGTACTCGATGACGTCGGGGGCGCTCTTCGGGTCGTTGAAGGCGGCCTTCATGCGCTGGGCGCGGGTCTCCACGGGGATGTACTCGATGGTGACCTTGGTGTCCTTGTGGGCCTTCTTGAAGGTGCTGACGGCCGCGTCGACGACCTTCTCCTTCGGCCCGTTGTTGACCTCCTGGAAGAGCCAGACCCGCAGTGTGCCGGTCTTCTCGTCCTTTCCGGAGGAGGAGTTGTCGGAGGTCTGGGGGGCGCAGGCGGTGGCGACGACAAGGGCGGCGAGGGCGACGGCCGTTCGGGCGGGGAGCTTCACGGGCAGCTTCACAGAGAGCTTCATCGAGCATCCTCCGATGGGGGGCGTTGCAACATACGCAATGGCGGTTTCGCTCTGCACAACACATCGGAGGCTATGGACTACATGAACATGTCCACAAGAGGTCTCAACCACTCTGTGACCACGGGGCGCACCATGTGCAACGCCGCCCGGCGCGAGGATCGCCGGCGCACACGACGCAAAGGCCCTCGGGGCGCGCCGGAACGCGCCCCGAGGGCCTTGTGATCGTCGGGCCGCCGGTCCTCGGCGGGGCCCGTTACTTGTCCTGGCCGCCCTTGCCCTTGTCGCCGCCGGCGCCCATGGACTCGTAGATCTCCTTGCACATGGGACACACGGGGTACTTCTTCGGGTCGCGGCCCGGGACCCACACCTTGCCGCAGAGGGCCACGACGGGCGTGCCGTCGAGGGCGCTCGCCATGATCTTGTCCTTCTGGACATAGTGGGCGAAGCGCTCGTGGTCCCCGTCGCCGTGCGACACCTGCGGCGTCGGCTCTACGAGGGTTCCCGTCCCAGTGCCTCGCTGGGGCTGGGTCTCAGGCTCAAGAGTGCTCATAAAGGCCAAGGGTACTGAAGGTCACGGACATCAGTTGAGTGAAGGGTCGTCCGGATACGTCGCCACCATCGCGAGTTCGTTGCGCTGGCGGCGCAGGACCTCGCGCCAGAGGCGCTCCGGGGACGGGGAGGAGACGTCTCCCGGCTCGGATTCCACCACGTACCAGGCGCCCTCGGTCAGTTCGTCCTCCAGTTGTCCGGGGCCCCAGCCCGCGTACCCGGCGAAGATTCTCAGGGAGCCGAGGGCCGAGGCGAGGAGTTCCGGCGGGGCCTCCAGGTCGACGAGGCCGATCGCGCCGTGCACCCGCCGCCAGCCGAGTGGCGCGCGCTCCCCGGAGGCGACGCCGCCCGGGATCACCGCGACGCCCAGCGCCGAGTCCAGCGACACCGGGCCGCCCTGGAAGACGACGCCGGGTTCCCCGGCCAGGTCGGCCCAGGCCTCCAGGATGTCGCTGACGTCCACCGGGGTCGGCCGGTTGAGGACGACACCGAGCGAGCCCTCCTCGTCGTGGTCGAGGAGCAGCACCACCGCGCGGTCGAAGTTCGGGTCCGCCAGGGCGGGCGTGGCCACGAGCAGCCGCCCTGTGAGCGAGGACACCTCGGTCATGCCAGACATGATCCCGCATCTTCCCCGGGTAGGGGGACCCAATACCCGTACCCGAGTGAATGCAGCTCAGGGCGCAGAGAAGCGTCACCCGCGCACACCGTTGTCGGTGACCCCGTGTGCCCGATTCGGAACGGTTCGTGTTGTGGCAAAGCTATGACGTTGCTGGGTGGTCCTTGGGCTTACTTAAGGGGGGTGGGCGGCGATTACCCTTGCTCTTCGGCTCCCGCCCAACCGGCCTGCCGACGCATACTCCTGCCCAACTCATCGGAACGCGAGATACATGACCGTCAACGGCTCTGACGATGTACTGCTTGTCCACGGCGGAACCCCGCTCGAGGGCGAGATCCGTGTCCGCGGTGCGAAGAACCTCGTGCCGAAGGCCATGGTCGCCGCCCTGCTGGGCAGCGCTCCGAGCCGACTGCGCAATGTCCCCGACATTCGCGACGTGCGCGTCGTGCGCGGGCTGCTGCAGCTGCACGGCGTGACGGTCCGTCCGGGTGAGGAGCCGGGCGAGCTGATCCTCGACCCGTCGCACGTGGAGAGCGCGAACGTCGCCGACATCGATGCCCACGCGGGCTCGTCGCGCATCCCGATCCTCTTCTGCGGCCCGCTGCTGCACCGTCTGGGGCACGCGTTCATCCCGGGTCTGGGCGGCTGTGACATCGGCGGCCGGCCGATCGACTTCCACTTCGAGGTGCTGCGGCAGTTCGGCGCGCGGATCGAGAAGCGGGCGGACGGCCAGTACCTGGAGGCTCCGCAGCGGCTGCGCGGCACGAAGATCCAGCTGCCGTACCCGTCCGTCGGCGCGACCGAGCAGGTACTGCTGACGGCGGTGCTCGCGGAGGGCGTCACCGAGCTGTCCAACGCGGCCGTGGAGCCCGAGATCGAGGACCTCATCTGCGTACTGCAGAAGATGGGCGCGATCATCGCCATGGACACCGACCGGACGATCCGCATCACCGGTGTGGACTCGCTCGGCGGCTACACCCATGCGGCCCTCCCGGACCGCCTGGAGGCCGCCTCCTGGGCTTCCGCGGCGCTGGCGACCGAAGGCAACATCTACGTCCGTGGCGCCCAGCAGCGCTCGATGATGACGTTCCTGAACACCTACCGCAAGGTGGGCGGCGCGTTCGAGATAGACGACGAGGGCATCCGCTTCTGGCACCCGGGCTCGCAGCTCAAGTCCATCGCCCTGGAGACGGACGTCCACCCCGGTTTCCAGACCGACTGGCAGCAGCCGCTGGTGGTCGCCCTGACGCAGGCCACGGGGCTGTCGATCATCCACGAGACGGTGTACGAGTCCCGCCTCGGCTTCACCTCCGCGCTGAACCAGATGGGCGCGCACATCCAGCTCTACCGCGAGTGCCTCGGCGGCTCGGTCTGCCGCTTCGGCCAGCGCAACTTCCTGCACTCGGCAGTCGTTTCGGGCCCGACCAAGCTCCAGGGCGCCGACCTGGTCATCCCCGACCTCCGCGGCGGCTTCTCGTACCTGATCGCCGCCCTCGCGGCCCAGGGCACCTCCCGCGTCCACGGCATCGACCTGATCAACCGCGGCTACGAGAACTTCATGGAGAAGCTCGTGGAACTGGGCGCCAAGGTGGAACTGCCGGGCAAGGCGCTCGGCTGACCTCAGCCTCTCCCCTCCGGCCCGGGCAGCTGCTCCCGGCTGGGGGTCCGGGGGTTATCCCCCGGATAGACACAGCATGGAGAAGCTCGTGGAACTGGGCGCCAAGGTGGAACTGCCGGGCAAGGCACTCGGATAACACGGCCGGCGCGCGGGCAGCACGGCCCGCGCGCGGCGTGCGTACGACGATGGGGCGGCCCCCCGGTCAAGGGGGCCGCCCCATTGGCGTTACTGCGGTTCGTGTGCCGTCCCGTGGCACACGGACGCGGCTTACTTGCCCTTGGCCGCTTCCTTGAGCTTGCTGCCCGCGGAGACCTTCACGCTGTAGCCGGCCGGGATCTGGATCGGGTCGCCGGTCTGCGGGTTGCGCGCGGTGCGAGCGGCACGGTGGGTGCGCTCGAAGGTCAGGAAGCCGGGGATGGTGACCTTCTCGTCGCCCTTGGCGACGATCTCGCCGACGGTCTCGGCGAACGCGGCCAGAACGGCGTCGGCGTCCTTGCGGGTCACCTCGGCACGGTCGGCCAGCGCGGCCACCAGCTCACTGCGGTTCATGTTGTTACTCCCGTGTTCTTCTTGCCGTTGAGGCGTGCCACGCGGCGGAGCCGCATGTTGGATGCGGCGAAGCCGATGCTGCCAGGGCCCTCGGTCGGTCCCCGGACCCGGGTCCGTAGCCAGACCCTCGCGCCCGAAGACGCATCCTGCCCCCACCTGCGGCGGGAAAGCCAATCCGGCACCCCTGGGAGTCACACGAACACCCTTGGGAGTCACACGAAAAGCGCCACTGCCTCAGTGTGGTGACGCTCCGTCCGCTCCCGGCAGCGGACCGCAGGGCCTGGGAGGCCTGAGCCTGGCCGCCACCCTAGAGGGCGGCCGGGGACCCCGCATCCCGCGACGCGCCGACGCGCGGCGGTCGTGGCGATCGTCACAGCAAGTCACACCGCCGGATCCGGGGGCGGCGAGCCCCCGGCGACGCCCGCACCGGCGCCGAGTGCCCTACTCCGCCGCTGTCACACCCGCCGCCTTCGCCGCGGAGCGCACCGCTCCGGCGACCGCGCCCGCGACCTTGTCGTTGAAGACGCTGGGGATGATGTAGTTCGGGTTCAGCTCGTCCTCGGTCACCACGTCCGCGAGCGCGGCCGCGGCGGCGAGCATCATCTCGGTGTTGACCGTGCGGGACTGGGCGTCCAGGAGGCCGCGGAAGACGCCCGGGAAGACCAGCACGTTGTTGATCTGGTTGGGGAAGTCGGAGCGGCCGGTGGCGACAACTGCCGCGGTCTGGCGGGCGATTGCCGGGTCGACCTCGGGGTCGGGGTTCGCGAGCGCGAACACGATGGCACCGTCGGCCATGGCGGCCACGTCGTCGCCGTCGAGCACGTTCGGGGCGGAGACGCCGATGAACACGTCGGCGCCGCGCACGGCCTCCTTCAACGTGCCCGTGAGGCCCTCGGGGTTGGTGTTGTCGGCGATCCAACGCAGTGGCGAATCGGAGGCCGCGTCGACGAGGTCCGCGCGGTCCGCGTGCACGACACCGTGGATGTCGGCGACGACGGCGTTCTTGACGCCCGCGGCGATGAGCAGCTTCAGGATGGCCGTACCGGCCGCGCCCGCGCCGGACATGACGACCCGGATGTCACCGATGGCCTTGCCCGCCACACGCAGGGCGTTCGTGAGGGCGGCGAGGACGACGATCGCGGTGCCGTGCTGGTCGTCGTGGAAGACGGGGATGTCGAGGGCCTCGCGCAGCCGGGCCTCGATCTCGAAGCAGCGCGGCGCGGAGATGTCCTCCAGGTTGATGCCCGCGAAGCCGGGGGCGATGGCCTTGACGATCTCGACGATCGCGTCGGTGTCCTGGGTGTCCAGGCACAGCGGCCAGGCGTCGATGCCGGCGAAGCGCTTGAAGAGGGCCGCCTTGCCCTCCATGACCGGCAGGGCGGCCTTGGGGCCGATGTTCCCGAGGCCGAGCACGGCCGAGCCGTCCGTCACGACCGCAACGGAGTTGCGCTTGATGGTGAGACGGCGGGCGTCCTCGGGGTTCTCGGCGATCGCCATGCACACGCGGGCCACGCCCGGGGTGTAGATCATGGAGAGGTCGTCACGGTTGCGGATCGGGTGCTTCGACTGCATCTCGATCTTGCCGCCGAGGTGCATGAGGAACGTACGGTCGGAGACCTTGCCCAGCGTGACGCCCTCGATGCCGCGCAGCTGCTGGACGATCTCGTCGGCGTGGGCCGTGGAGCTCGCCGCGATGGTGACGTCGATCCGGAGCTTCTCGTGGCCTGAGGCGGTCACGTCGAGGCCGGTCACCGAGCCTCCGTGGGACTCTACGGCCGTGGTGATCTGGGAGACCGCGGTTCCGCTCGCGGGCACCTCCAGTCGGACCGTAATCGAGTAGGAGACGCTGGGCGCCGTTGCCATGGCCGACTTCCTCTGCTTTCACCGTGTACTGCTGGGTCGCGCTGTCTCGCGGGTATGCCGTCCGATCGTCGCACCTACCCCTCAGTACGTGGTAGCCGCCCCGGATTGCGAACGTTTTGTTCGCAGGCAAGGCGGGCGATTCCGGAAGACAACTTCCACCATACGAGAGTACGTGAACCTCAGGGGAAACGGTCGGCCAACGTGAGCCGGACGACGAAAGAGGCTCACGTCGGGTGACGTGAGCCTCTTCTCGTTCAGTGACACCGACCCGCCATGCTCGCCTCGCGGCAAGTGGTCGCTCGTAGCGACGAAGGTTGGGCCCGGGGGCTTGGATCGGGCCGGTGTCACATCCACGGTAACAAACGATCCCCGTAAGGCAATTCCCACCCCGAGAGTTCATTCGGGGCGTCGGCCGCGGCGGGGGTCAGTCCCGAAGCAGATCCGGCACCCCGTTCGCGTCGGCTTCGTCGCGGTCGCCGGAGACGATCGTCAGCTGCTGCGTGGCCCGGGTGAGGGCGACGTACAGCACCCGCAGCCCCGCGGGCGACTCGTCGGCGATCTCCGCCGGCGAGACGACCACCGTCGCGTCGTACTCCAGTCCCTTCGCCTCCAGGCTCCCGAGCGCCACCACCCGTTCGCCGAGCCCGGCGAGCCAGCGGGCGGCCTCCTCGCGCCGGTTCATGGCCACCACGACGCCCACCGTGCCGTCCACCCGGTCCAGCAGCCGCGCGGCCTCGGCGCGCACGGTCTGCGCGAGCGAGTCCCGTGTGCCGGCGCCCGCGTGGTTCGTCGCCACGAAACGCGGCTCCACCCCGGTGGACCGTACGGCTGAGGGGGACTCGGAGCCGGGCATGGCCAGGGCGAGGACCTTGGCGGCCAGCTCGGCGATCTCGGCGGGGTTGCGGTAGTTGACGGTGAGGGCGAAGCGGCGCCTGGGACGGCTTCCCAGGGCCTCGTCACGGGCCTCCGCGGCCTCGTCGGGGTCCGACCACGAGGACTGCGCCGGGTCGCCCACGACGGTCCAGGTGGCCTGCCGACCGCGTCTGCCCACCATCCGCCACTGCATGGGCGTGAGGTCCTGCGCCTCGTCGACGATGACGTGCGCGTACTCGACGCGCTCCTGCGCCAGCCGCTCGGCCCGCTCGCGCTGCGACTCCTCGCGTACGGGCATGAGCTCCTCGAGACCGGTGAGCTGGTCCAGCGGGTCCAGCTCCCGGCGTTTGCGGGGCCGGACGGGCATGCCCAGGATCGCCTGGAGCTCGTCCAGCATCGCCACGTCGTGGACGGACAGCCCGTCCCGCTTCAGCGAGCGCGCGACCCGGCGCACCTCGCCGGGGTTGAGGATCCGCCGCGCCCAGCGGCCGAGGCGCCGCTCGTCGGCCATGGCGGCGAGGACGCCCCGCGGGGTCAGCTCGGGCCACCACGCGTTCACGAAGTCGATGAAGCTGTCCTCGGAGGCGACGTCCTCGTCGAAGGACGACCGCAGCTCGGCGGCCAGCTCCGGGTCCGTGTGCCGCGTACCGGCCCCGGACTTCGCCCACAGGGCGTCCAGCAGCAGCTTGCGGGCGCGCGGGCGCAGCAGGTTCACCGGCGCGGTCCCGCTCAGCGCGTTGTGCTTGATGCGGTCGAGCTCGGCGGCCTCCAGCTCCAGGCGCCGCCCGAAGGCGACGACACGCAGGCGGGTGGGGGTGCCCGCGGGGGCCGACGCGGCCTCCTCGCCGAAGGCGAGCTGCTCCGACCGGTCCCCGGCGGCGGTGGACCGGCCCGGGCTGCCGCCGGGCGTCTCCAGCGCGCCCCTGGCGACCTTCCGCAGCACCTTGAGCATCCTGTACGAGCCCTTGGCGCGGGCGACGGCCGGGGAGTCGTACAGGGTGGCCTCCGCGCCGTCGACGAGGGAGCCGATGGCGCGGATGGCGACCTGGCCCTCCTCGCCGAGGGAGGGCAGCACGCCCTCGGTGTAGGCGACCAGGAGCGGGGTCGGGGAGACGATCAGGATGCCGCCCGCGTACCGGCGGCGGTCCTGGTAGAGGAGGTAGGCCGCCCGGTGCAGGGCCACGGCCGTCTTGCCGGTGCCGGGGCCGCCCTCCACGTAGGTCACCGACGCGGCGGGGGCGCGGATCACCAGGTCCTGTTCGGCCTGGATGGACGCCACGATGTCCCGCATGGTGTGGCTGCGGGCCTGGCCGAGCGCGGCCATCAGGGCGCCGTCGCCGATCACCGGGAGTTCCCGGCCGTCGAGGGTGGCCTTGAGCTCGGGGCGCATCAGGTCGTCCTCGACGCCGAGGACCTTGCGGCCCTTGGAGCGGATGACCCGGCGGCGTACGACGCGGCCCGGGTCGACCGGTGTCGAGCGGTAGAAGGGGGCCGCGGCGGGCGCCCGCCAGTCGATGACCAGCGGCGCGTAGTCCGCGTCCAGCACCCCGATGCGGCCGATGTGGAGCGTCTCGGCGATGGAGGCGTACTGGCCGGTCTCGTCCACCTGTACGACACCCTCGGCCGGTTCGACGGCCGTGTAGGCGCCGTCCGGGCCCTTCTTGCCGTCCTTCCCGAGGAGCAGGTCGATCCGGCCGAAGAGGAAGTCCTCGAACTCGTTGTTCAGGCGATTCAGATGAATCCCCGCGCGGAACACCTGGGCGTCGCGCTCCGCGAGCGCCCCCGGTGTACCGACCTGGCCGCGCTGGGCGGCGTCGTTCATCAGGAACTCCGCCTCGTGGATCTTCTCCTCGAGGCGCCGGTACACCCGGTCCAGATGTTGCTGCTCGACGCTGATCTCACGATCCCGTACGGAATCGTCCTGTGCGGAATCGTGGATCTGGTCGAGCGCGGTTTCCTGCTGAGCCTGAGCGGCCACCGGGCCCCCTTCTGACGTGCTGGGCAGCCGTCAACCGTACGCGAAGGGGACCCCGTGAGGCTACGTGCGCGCCCTGAGATCGCTCACACGTTCACCTCGACGAGCCGCTTCCCGTCGAAGGTCATGACCTCGAAGTGGTCGATCTCGTTCGGGTTGAAGGCCGCGCCGCCGTGGACGTAGAGGGGTTTCTTCGCCTCTTCCGTCTTGGCGTTCTCGATGCCGTAGCCCCAGTTCGGGACGGCCCAGGAGGTCACCGTCTCGCGCTCGCCGTTCTTGCCGACGGCGATCAGGGAGCACTTCAGCGGGCCCTTGACGTTCTTGAGCTGGAGGACGGCGTGGGTGCCCCAGTCCTTCTTCTCGATCGCGACGACCGCGTTGACCTTGGTGCTCGGGTCCGTGGCCGACTTCTTGTCCGTCATGACGTCGAAGGCGGCCTTGGCCGGGCTGGTGGCCATCGCCTTGTCGGGCGACGCGGTGGTGGTGGTGCCGCCGCCGTTGACGGCCATCACCGTCAGCGGGCCGCCGATGATCAGCGCGGCCGCGGCGGCCACGAGGTAGAGGCCGCGTCGGCGCTTGACCGCGCGTCGCTCCGACACCTCGTCGACCAGCCGTTCCGCGAGCCGTGGGCTCGGGCGGGCGGCCAGCGACTCGCCGATGGCCGGGGTGCCCTGCGAGGCGGGCAGATCCGCGAGCGCGGCGAGCATCGGTTCCATCCCGGCCAGCTCGTCGAGCTGCTGGGCGCACCATTCGCAGGTGGCGAGATGGGCCTCGAAGGCTGTCGCCTCGGCATCGTCGAGGATACCGAGGGCGTAGGCGCCGACGGTTTCGTGAATGTTGTCACCGGGGTTCTGCTGTCCCCGTGGTCCCTGCATGGCTCCTGGACCGCCCGTTCCGTAACCCCCGTATGTGTTCATGCCGTCACCCCCCGCTCCTCCAGCGCCAGCTTCATCGACCGCAGGGCGTAGAACACCCGGGAGCGCACGGTGCCGCTGGGTATGCCGAGCGTCTCGGCCGCCTCATTGACCGTACGCCCTTTGAAGTACGTTTCGACCAGAACTTCCCTGTGAGCAGGGGTCAGGTCGTCCAGCGCGTCCGACAGTGTCATCAGCCACAACGCCTTGTCGATCTCGTCCTCCGCGGGGATGACCTCCAGCGGTGACGGGTCCACCTCCTGCGGCCGGGCCTGCCGGCTGCGGTGGCCGTCGATGACGATGCGCCGGGCGACCGTCACCAGCCAGGGTCGTACCGAACCGGTCGCCCGATTGAGCTGACCGGCGTTCTTCCAGGCACGGATGAGTGTTTCCTGCACAACGTCCTCGGCACGCTGCCGATCCCCCGCGACCAGCCGCAGCACGTACGCGAGCAACGGACCCGCGTGTTCCCGGTACAGCGCACGCATCAGCTCCTCGTCGGGTTCGTTCGACGAAGCCGACGCAGACGGATTCATGCGATGTCGGGCCCTTGACCTTCGTTCATCAGCCACGGCGGAATCCTTGCGCACGCCTACCTCCGGTGTCCGGGGGATCCCCCAGTCGGTCGCTCGTCCCGGAGTACGTGTCTGGGCGTGCGCATGTTCAAAGAGGTGGGACATATTTCTTGGAAGAGTTGTGAAGGAAGTTTGTTGATCACTGCAAGCGATCGACACATCACGTACGGGTGAAGCGAAGGCTCCGGATCGAGTCGCCGAGCGCGGGACGCTGTGACGCGTTTCATACAGGGTTCACGCGCGTCGCACCCGGTTCACGCGCGGGCGAGGGCCGCCCGGCGCCGATGCCGGGCCACCCGCTCCCGGTTTCCGCACACCTCGCTGGAACACCACCGTCGGCGCCGCCCCCGGGAGGTGTCGAGGTAGACGATCGGGCAGGTGTCCCCCTCGCACTGTCTGAGGCTCGCGCGCGCCACCGGGTCGGTGAGCAGTTCGAGGGCGTCGCGGGCGATGACGGCGAGCAACCCGGGGCGGCCGGGCGGGGTGTGCAGCCGGCGCCGCAGCGAGCCGTCGTCGGCGCGTACGGCCCAGGGGGCGGGCGGGGCGGCGAGCGCGACGGCGTTGACGCGGGCGAGCGCGATGTCGGCGGGCCGCGCGTCCAGCTCACCGCGGACCAATTGGGCGACATGACCGCGTAGTTCGCGAAAGCCCACGAGCCAGGAGATGTCGGCCGCCGCGAGCGGGGTGCCCGCGGGGACGAGCCCGGAGCGGGTGATCCAGGCACGCAGCCGGTCCACCGAGTCGAGCCGTTCCTCTGGGTGGGTGGTCGCGAGGAGGTCCAGGCAGATCCGCCCGGAGTCGAACCTCAGCTCGTACGAGGCCGTGGCCATGCCCGATGCCATGTGCCTGTCACCGCCTTGGGATTACCGCCGTGAGGGGTCGGTGGGGGTCGTACCCCCTACAGTGCATGGCCGCACCCGCGACCGGAAGACCTGTGCCGGTCAGAGGGGTGGACGTCCGCTTATGAGACCGCGCGCCTCGGCCATGTCCGGCGCCGGACCACGCCGGTTGACTCGACGACATGACAGAGAACAGCACGGGGCGGCGTAGCACCGCCGGAGGTGTCCTGGGTGCGGCCACGGTCGCGATGGGCCTGATCGCCGGGGTCTTCTACATTTTCGCCTGCGACGTCATGCCGTCACTGGCCCGCAGTGGCGACCGCGTCTTCATCGAGGTCATGCAGAACATCAACGACGTGATCCAGAACCCGGTGTTCTTCCTGAGCTTCATGGGCGCGCTCGTCCTCACGGCGGTCTCCGCCTGGCAGTCGCGCAAGTCCCCCCACCGGTGGTGGGTGTTCGCCGCCCTCGCCGCGTACGCGCTGGCCTTCCTGTTCACGGTCGCCGTGAACATCCCGCTCAACAACCGCCTGGCGGACGCCGGAAACCCCGCGACGATCGCCGACCCGGCGGCCGTACGCCGGCGGTTCGAGGACACCTGGGTCGCCTGGAACGTCGTACGGGCCCTGCTGTCGACGCTCGCCCTGGCCTGCCTCACCCGGGCCCTGCTCCTGTACCGCCACCGCACCTACACGTCGGCGTACTTGGAGTCGGCGGCCGGGTCGAGCGCGAGTCGGTAGCCGCGCTTGACGACGGTCTGGATGAGCTTGGGCGCGCCGAGTGCCGTACGCAGCCGGGCCATGGCCGTCTCGACGGCGTGCTCGTCCCGCCCGGCGCCCGGCAGCGCCCGCAGCAGCTCGGCCCGGGCGACCACCCAGCCGGGGCGGCGGGACAGGGCCCGCAGCAGCGACATCCCGGCGGGCGGTACGGGCCGCAGCGCCCCGTCGACCATCACGGCGTGGCCGCGGATCTCGACCCGGTGGCCGGCGATGGGCAACGTGCGGGCCCGGCCGGGGAGTTCCCGGCAGAGCAGCTGGACGAGGGGGCCGAGCCGGAAGCGCTCGGGCTGGACGGTGTCGATGCCGTGCGCCTGCAGAGGGAGCGCCGTGACGGGGCCGACGCAGGCGGGCAGGACGTCGTGATGGAGGGCCGCGAGGAGTTCGGACAGCAGACCGCGGACCTCGGCCCTGGACAGCAGGGAGGCGGCGGCGGGCGCGCTGGTGAAGGTGAGCGCGTCCAGACCGCGGGTGACGGCGGCGTCGAGGAGCCGGTCGACGGGCCCGATGTCCTCCGGCGGCATCCACCGGTAGACGGGGACCCCCACGACCTCGGCTCCGGCGGCCCGCAGCGACTCCACGAACCCGGGCAGCGGCTCGCCGTGCAGCTGTACGGCGATACGGCGGCCCTCGACGCCCTCCTCCAGGAGCCGGTCGAGCACCTCGGCCATGGACTCGGAGGAGGGCGACCACTCCTCGGTCAGCCCCTGGGCCCGTACGGCGCCCTTCACCTTGGGGCCGCGCGCCAGCAGTTCGACCCCGCGCAACCGACCGAGCAGGGCCTCGCCGAGCCCCCACCCGTCGGCGGCCTCGATCCAGCCGCGGAAGCCGATCGCGGTGGTGGCGACCACGATGTCGGGCGCCTGGTCGATCAGCTCCTTGGTGGCGGCGAGGAGTTCGCTGTCGTCGGCGAGCGGCACGATGCGCAGGGCGGGCGCGTGCTGGACGACGGCGCCGCGTCGCTGGAGCAAAGCCCCGAGTTCGTCGGCCCGACGCGCGGCCGTCACACCCACGGTGAACCCCGCGAGGGGGCCGCAGTCCTGCCCGGCCGGTCGCTGCTGTTCGTCGTCCATGGCTCTCGTCTCGCGCTGGGGGTCTACGTACGGTCACGGCCGACCGAGCCTGTCAACGCCCCGTGACAGGCTCG
This sequence comes from Streptomyces sp. RLB3-17, assembly GCF_007113425.2. Classification (NCBI taxonomy): domain Bacteria; kingdom Bacillati; phylum Actinomycetota; class Actinomycetes; order Kitasatosporales; family Streptomycetaceae; genus Streptomyces; species Streptomyces sp. RLB3-17. The sequence continues at coordinate 4,723,413 of NZ_CP041610.2, forward strand.
GTTCCCCTTGATGTCACCCGTGTTACGTCAGACCTCGACGTAGCTGAGCTGCGGCTTCGCCTCTGCGGCAGTGGCCGTACGGGTCTGGGTGGCGGGGCCGCGAAGGTATACGGCCCAGGTCACCAGGAAGCACAGCGCGTAGAAGGCGAGGAAGGCCACGAAGGCGCCGGTGCCGGAGCCGTAGGACAGGAAGGACTGCCGGAAGGCGAGGTTGATGCCGACGCCGCCGAGCGCGCCCACCGCGCCGATGAGGCCCATGGAGGCGCCGGACAGCCGCCGCCCGTAGGAGGCCGCCGCCTCCCCTTCCAGTCCCTTGGCGACGGCCTTGGCCTGGAAGATGCCCGGGATCATCTTGTACGTCGAGCCGTTGCCGAGCCCGGTGAGCACGAACAGCGCGATGAACGCGATCGTGAACAGGGGAAGCGACTTCTGGGTGGAGGCGACGACGATGACACCGGTCGCGCCGGCCATGGCGACGAAGTTCCACAGCGTGATGCGCGCGCCGCCGTAGCGGTCGGCGAGCCAGCCGCCCACGGGGCGGATCAGCGAGCCGAGCAGCGGGCCGATGAAGGTGACGTAGGCCGCCTGCAGCGGAGTGCGGCCGAACTGGTTCTGGAGCACCTGCCCGAAGGCGAAGCTGTAGCCGATGAACGACCCGAAGGTGCCGATGTAGAGGAAGGACATGATCCAGGTGTGGGCGTCCTTCGCGGCGTCCCTGGCGGCGCCGGTGTCGTTCTTCACGGACGCGATGTTGTCCATGTAGACGGCGGCGAGCACGGCGGCGACGACGATCAGCGGAATGTAGATCCCCAGCAGGACCCTCGGTCCCCCGTTCGCGCCGATGATCGCGAGCGCCACGAGCTGGATGACGGGCACGCCGATGTTTCCGCCGCCCGCGTTGAGACCGAGCGCCCAGCCCTTCTTCCTCAGCGGGAAGAAGGCGTTGATGTTGGTCATGCTGGAGGCGAAGTTGCCGCCGCCGATGCCGGCGAGCAGACCGACGAGCAGGAAGGTGTCGAACGAGGTCCCCGGCTTCATCACCGCGAACGCGGCGACGCTCGGGACGAGCAGCAGGCTCGCCGAGACGATGGTCCAGTTCCGGCCGCCGAAGATCGCCACCGCGAAGGTGTACGGCACCCGCACCACGGCTCCGACCAGCGTCACCATCGAGGTGAGCATGAACTTGTCGGCCGGGGTGAGCCCGTACTCGGGGCCCATGAAGAGCACCATCACCGACCACATGGTCCAGATCGAGAACCCGATGTGCTCGGAGAGCACGGAGAAGAGCAGGTTCCGCCGGGCGACCTTCTCACCCGTCTCTTTCCAGAAGGTCTCGTCCTCCGGGTCCCACTCCTGGATCCAGCGGCCTCCCCTGCTCGGTGCGGGGGCTGTATTAGGGGCTGTCATGACGCCTCCACGGTTCTCCGGTGCGGTGCCCAGGTGTCGTACAACGACTGACTGAGTCCCGAAGGTAGGGAGGACGCGTTTCGAGGCTGTGGCTGTGAGTGACCGGAAAGGAACGTTGCTCTCACGAGAGCGAGGGGGCGACGGTGAGGACGTCCGGGTGAGGACGCCCCGGTGAAGACCGGATGAGGACGTCCGGGGTGCCGTCGCCCCCTGCCTGCGTCTAGACCCGGTGACTCCCCCGCGAGCCGCTCTTCTTCCTCTTCGCGCCGTTGGGCCACAGCCTCGGGCTGCGCTTGGCGGCGATGTCCTCGATCCAGCCGAAGGCCAGGATCGTCAGGCCGATGAGGGGCCAGACCAGGAGGAACATCCACACCATGTACGAGGAGTCGAGCGCGGCCACCGCGCTGTCGCTCTGCATGAACGGGAGGTTGTAGGCCTGGTCGATGATCGGGACCGTGGCCATGATCAGCATGTTGTGCCAGAGGTAGATCGTGACGGCCCGGTTGTTGGACAGGGTGATCAGCTTGTCCCAGCGGGCCAGCCGGCCGGGGAGTTCCTGCCAGGACGGGGAGTACTGGAGCAGGATGACGACGAAGCCGAAGGACCAGGCCGCCTGGGCGAGGGGGATGTCGTTCAGGTCCCAGCCGTCGGGGCCCAGGTGTCCCGAGGCCCACCACAGGCCGAAGGCCATGAGCAGGGCCGAGCAGGAGATCGCCAGATAGCGGGGGACGCGTTGCAGGACGCCCTCGTGGTGGGCGAAGCCCAGGACCCAGCAGCCGCCGTAGACCGTGAAGTCGGAGATCGCGTTGCCCGTCTCGCCGGGGATGGTGACGAGGCCGGTGCCGAGGACCGCCGTCAGGGCGAGGGGGGCCAGCAGCGTCGCCCAGGGCACCCTGCGGAAGGCCCACAGCAGCAGGGGCGAGGCGATCACGAACCACAGATAGGCGCGCAGGTACCAGAGCGGGCCGGCCGCCTGGACCGCCCAGCTGTCCTCCAGCAGGCCGGACTTGGAGCCGACGTGCCAGGGGAAGGGCGGGGCGCCGATCGGGATGACGTAGTCGATCAGCTTGACGAGGCCCCAGGTGCCGCCGTTGTCGGGGTCCTTCACCACGTTCCAGCCACCCGCGAACATCAGCGCGAGGGCCACCGCGCTGAACGCCCACAGGGGCGGCAGGAGACGGCGGACGCGGCCGCGGATCACACCGAGGGCCGGGCGGCTGAGCGAGCGGGCCATCAGCGAGCCCGCCAGCGCGAACATCACGCCCATGGAAGGGAAGACGACCGTCAGCCATGCCCAGCCGAAGAGGTGGTAGACGACCACACGGACCAGGGCGATCGAGCGCAGCAGGTCCAGGTAGCGGTCACGGCCGGGCTTCTTGGGCGCGGGAGCGGACCGCGCGGCCGATCCCGGGGCTGACCCCGGGGTGGGTGTCGGCGCGGGTGTGGGGGCGGATGTCGGCGATGGTGCCGGTTCGGGGTGGATCCGGGCCGATCCCAGCGGCGGTGTCGCACCCGTCGTGTACTCGTGCGTGGTCACGCGACCGGCCTCCGATCGTTCCCGCTCTGTGCCGTCCGCTGCCGCGGGATCGATCCCGGTGCCTCCACGACGCCCGTGCGCCGCAGCTTCTGCCAGCGCAGCCGGCCGCCGGTGAGCGCGGTGATCCAGGACTGGAGGAGGACCATGTACATCAACTGCCTGTAGAGGATCTGCTGGAGCGGGAGCGAGATCAGGTACCTCATGCGCTCACGGTCCAGCCGGAACGCGTACGCCGCGCAGGCCGCCTGGATGGCGAGGACGCCCAGCCACGCGAGGACCGTCTTCTGCGTCGGGCCGAAGACGAGCCCGTACAGCAGGAAGACGTCGATCAGCGGGGCCAGCAGCGGGGCCAGGACCATGAACAGCGAGACCAGCGGCAGGCCCACCCGGCCGAAGCGGCCCGACGGGCCCCGTTCGACGAGCGCTCTGCGGTGCTTCCAGATCGCCTGCATCGTGCCGTACGACCAGCGGTAGCGCTGGGACCAGAGCTGCTGGACGGACTCCGGCGCCTCCGTCCACGCGCGTGCCTTCTCCGCGTAGACGACCCGCCAGCCGTCGCGGTGCAGGGCCATCGTGATGTCGGTGTCCTCGGCGAGCGTGTCGTCGCTCATGCCGCCGACCCGCTCCAGCGCGGAGCGGCGGAAGGCGCCGACCGCGCCGGGGATGGTCGGCATGCAGCCGAGGATGTCGTACATCCGGCGGTCGAGGTTGAAGCCCATCACGTACTCGATGTGCTGCCAGGCCCCGATGAGGGAGTCGCGGTTGCCGACCTTGGCGTTGCCCGCGACCGCGCCGACGCTCGGGTCGGCGAACGGCTGGACGAGTTCACGGACGGTGGCCGGTTCGAAGACCGTGTCGCCGTCCATCATCACGACGATGTCGTGACGGGCGTTGGCCAGGCCCCGGTTGAGGGCCGCGGGCTTGCCCGCGTTGTGCTGGCGCACGACGCGGACGTTCGGCAGCAGCAGGTCCTCGACGATCCGCGCCGTGCCGTCGCTCGAACCGTCGTCGACGACGAGCACTTCGACGGGGTGTTCGCTCGCCATCAGGGAACGGACCGTGTTCTCTATGCACTTGGCCTCGTTGTACGCCGGCACGAGCACCGACACCGGTTCGGTGACCGGCGCCGGACCCCAGCGGAAGTCCTTGCGCCGCACCCGGCGGGCGTGCAGGGCGGAGAGCAGGAGCATCATGCCGAAGCGGGTGAAGACGAGCACGCCGATGATCGCGATACCGACGACCAGGACGTCGGTGACGTCGTCGGAGGCCCGCACCAGGTAGACCCAGGCCTTGCCCTTCCACAGTTCGAGGCCGGTGACCTCGGTGTGCGCGCTGGGCGCGTCGAGGGCCTCGGTGAGGTTCTGGAACCGGTACCCGCGCTCCTGAAGCTCCGGCACGAACTTGTCCAACGCCTGCACGGTCTGGTGGCGGTCGCCGCCGGAGTCGTGCATCAGGACGATCGCGCCCTTGCCGCCCTTGGGCGTGGCGTTGCGGATGATCCGGTCGACGCCCGGCTTCTGCCAGTCCTCGCTGTCGGTGTTGTTGACGACGGTGATGTAACCGCGCGTACCGATGTACTCCGTCACCGGCCAGGACTTGTTGTCCATGGCGTCCGCGAAGGACGAGTACGGGGGCCGGAAGAGCGAGGTGCGGATGCCCGCCGCGCCGGCCAGCGCCAGCTGGTTCTGGGAGAGCTCCCAGTCGATGCGCTTCGTGGACTGGAAGGAGAGGTCGGGGTGGTTGAAGGTGTGCAGGCCGACCTCGTGGCCCTCCTCGACCATGCGCTTCACCAGTTCCGGATAGCGCGAGGTCATGGTGCCGGTGACGAAGAAGACGGCGTGGGCGTGGTGCTTCTTCAGCACGTCGAGGACCTTGGGCGTCCACGTGGGGTCCGGGCCGTCGTCGAAGGTGAGGACGAGCCGGTGGTCGGGGACGGTCAGGCTGTTCGTGCGGCCACCCCGGGTGTCGATGACCGGGCCGCCGTCGAGGATCTTGTCCGGCACCTTGTCGGTGGCGGCCTCGGACTGGATGCGGTGGTCGGCGAGGATCTCGCTGTGCACATAGCCGCGCAGCATCAGCATCGCCAGCATGGCGACGAGGAGCAGCGAGGGCAGCAGCCAGCGCATGGGCAGCCGTCGGCGCCGGACATCGGGTGCCGGACGCCGCGCACGGGGAGCGGGCCCGTGCGCGTGGGTGCGGGATGCCATCAGAGGATGTTCTCCAGGTTCTGCGGGGTCGCCGGGCTCACCGGGTTCTCCGGGGACGAGGAGCTGGTGATGCCGCGCTCGGAGGCGATGGGGCCCGGTTCTACGGGGCTGTCGGCGACCGTGCCGATGCCGCCGGCGCCGACCGTGCTCTCCGAGGGGCTCGGCGAGGCGGCGCCGTCCTCGGAGGGGCTGGGGTCGGGCGAGCCGGACACCGGGAGGGACGGCGGGGTGACGGGGTCCTTGGTGGTGCTGGTGCTCGGTTTCGGCCTGGTGGTGGCGGACGTCGAGGGCTTCGGGTCCGCGGACGTGCCCGGGTCGGTGGCGCTCGCGGAGGCGCCCGGTGTCGGGCTGACGCCCGGTGCGGGGGCCGTACCGTCGCTCGCCGAGGCGCTCGCGCCGGGCGCGGCGCTGCTCGCGCCGGACGGCGACACCGAGTCGGTGGGCAGCGGCGAGGTGTCGACCTTCCCGGCCGGCGTGTCGTCCTGCTGGCCCGGTACCGGCAGCCAGGGCGCGTTGGAGTTGCCGGACAGGAGGGTGGCGACGATGACGACGGCGTACACCGCGCAGGCGATGCCGACGAGGATGCCGAGCCGGCGGAACCTGCGGCTGCGGCGGCCGGACTCGTCGACGAACACCGGGCCGTCCGAGCCGTCCTGGACGCCCGGGGCGTCCTTGGCCTGCTGAACCAGCCAGTCGTCCGTCTTCCGCCGTCCGACTCCGTCGAGTTGAACCGTCACCTCGTGCGGATCGTGGGTGTGTCCCGGCTCACCGGACTGCTCCCAGGACACGGCAGCGGACCCGCCGGGCGTGTCGGCCCCCCGGCCCACGGTCGTCCGACCGTCCCCCTGGACCCGCCCGAGCGTGTTCGCCCCGCGCTCCACAACCGGCCAGCCTCCCCGATCGGGTCGGCTGGGCGTGTCGGGTCGACCGAGGGTGTCGGGTCGACCGAAGGCGTCGGATCGGCCGAAGGTGTCGGATCCGCTGGGCGTGTCGGATCGGCCGAAGGCGTCGGGTCGGCCGAGGGTGTCCGGCCGACCGAAGGCGTCGGATCGGCCGAGGGTGTCAGGTCGACCAAAAGTGTCGGGGCGCCTGCGCGCGTCCGGCCAGCCACCCGTGGCCGGCCGATCGTCCTTGCCGACGCGTCGCTCGGCTCCGGCGCGGTCGCGCGGGCCGGCGGGCTGGTCAGGTACTCCGGCGAGTTGATCCGGTGCGATGCGGTCACGCGGCCCGGCGGGCTGGTCGGACGCCTCGGCGCGCCGATCCGTCCCGGCCCGGTCGTGGGACCCGGCGAACTGATCGCGCACCCCGGCGCGCCGATCCGTTCCGGCGCGGTCGCGCGGCCCGGCGGGCTGGTCGGGAACTCCGGCGAGGCCGTCCGGTGCGATGCGGTCACGCGGCCCGGCGGGCTGGTTGGGAAGTCCGGCGAGGTCGTCCGGTCCAGCGGCCCCGTCGGGCACCCCGGTGGCGTCGTCCGATCCGACCGCCACGTCGGCGACCCCGGTACGACGGTTCGACCCAGCACGGCGAACCGTCCCGGCCCGGCCGGCCAACCCGGCCCCCAGGGCAGCCTCTTCTCTCCGGTCCACTCCCGTACGGTCACGCGGCCCGGCGGGCTGATCGGGAACCCCGGCAAGGTCGTCCGGTCCAGCGGCCCCGTCGGGCACCCCGGTGGCGCCGTCCGGTCGGCCCGCCGGGTCGACGACCCCGGCGCGGCCGACCGCCCCGGCCCGCAGGTCCGCCTCTTCTCCATCGTTCGCCTCGTCGTGGCGCTCCGCGCCGGGGCGGTCGGCGCCCGCGTCGTCGTCCGCGCTCACCCGACGGTCCCCATCGAACCGTCGCTCAACCCCAGCCCGACCACCGCCACCGGACGAACGGCCCGCACCGGACGGCCCTTCAGAACCGGACGATCGACCCGCACCGGACAACCCCTCAGAACCAGACGAACGCCCCGCACCCGGCACCCGGCCCGCGCCGAACGCACCCTCTGCGCCCACTCCACGTTCCGCGCCCACTCCACGTTCCGCGCCCGTTCTCGTATCGGCGCCCGGTCGGCCTTGGCCGCCAGCTCCAGGCTCTCTTTCGACACCGCGTTCGACATCGGTGTCGGATTCCGCTTCCGCGGCGAGCCCCACGGCGGCGGCCCCCACGATCTGGGGCCACGTCGACGTCGCACGGGCGGCCTCGGGCCACACCACCGACTCTCCGGATCCCGTCGGCGCGGTCGGCGCAGCCGACTCCCCGGTTCCACGCCCGTCCACCTGATCGTCATCTCGGTGATCAGGTTGGGCGTCTTTTCGCCACTTCTCCACGTGCACGCACATCCCCCCAGGGACAGGTTTCGGGTGCGCGCACGACTCCGGGCATTACGTATATGTCGTTCGGAACGAGCCCCCACCCGTCCCGAGCGCCCCCCTTTACCACACTGCACCCGGACGATGAATGTAGCGCATGCGGAAGACCCGTGTGCTTATGTGTCAATCCTGCCCCGCCATCACCAGCTCATCGCTGGCCGGAATCCAACCGTCCGCAGGGCGCCGCAGCCACCCCTCCTCGGCAGCCAGCTCGCCGGCGGCTCGTCGAAGGGCATCGATCCCGGAGTGCACCAGCCCCTTGCGCCACACCAAAGACACGGGTGACAACGGAACGGGTCCAACAAGAGGTTTCCGCACGGTTTCAGGCATGGCCGGAAAATCCACCACAGCGAGGACAGGATTCCGCTTCTTGGCCATGACCCGCCTGAACTCATCGGCTCCGACGGCCAACGGCGCGGGCGGCGCCAGCGCGATACCGCGTCCCTCGAAAAGGTGAAGCGCCAAGTCGGTCCACTCCCGCGTCCGCGGGTTCCCCGCCCCGGCGTACACCGTCTCGCCCGCGAGCGCGTCGAGCGGCACCGCGTCCAGGCCGGCGAGGTGATGGTCCTCCGGCAGCACGACGGCCATCGGCTCGTACCGTACGGGCTGCTGTTCGAGCCGCGCCCGGACCGCCGGATCGAGGCCCGCGAACCGTCCGAACGACGCGTCCAGGCGCCCCGCGAGGATCTCCCCCGCCGCGCCGGTGAGCCCGCTCTCGAAGCGGGCCATCAGCTCGCAGTCGGGCGCGAGCGCACGGGCCCGGTCCAGGACGCGGCCGGAGACGAGACCCGGGGAGTTGACGTCGACGAGCAGCGGCCGCTCCGGGCCGTCCCCCGCGAACGCGGACAGCAGGGCGTCCTGCGCCTCCAGCACCCGCCGCGCGTACGGCACCAGCCGCTCACCGTCGGCGGTCGGCGTCACCTGCCGGGTCGTACGCACGAACAGCTCCGCCCCGAGTTCGCGCTCCAGTCGCCGGATGTCACGACTGAGGGCCTGTTGGGCGACGTACAGCCGGGTGGCGGCCCGCGTGAAGTGCAATTCCTCGGCGACGACGAGGAACCCGCGCAGGAGCCGGGGGTCGAGATGGCGGTGAGGGAGGCCGGAAGAGAAGCCGGGAGAGCGGTCGGAGGAGCGGTCGGCAGGGGCAGGCATCACGCGAACTTACAACGCAGGTGCGTCAATGGCCACGGAGTAAGTGTTGGACCGTCCACCCCCCACCCGGCGACGGTTGGCCCATGCCGCAACAGCCCTCCGAGCACGCGTTCCCGCCCCTGCTCACCGCCACCGGCGACAGCCTGGTGATCGCCGACTTCCGCCCCCGTCGCCAGACGGCTCCACGCCGTCAGAAGGCTCCACGCCGTCAAAAGGCCCCGCACCGCCGGACAACCCCGTACCACCGCCTCTTCACCATCCCCGGCGCCCGCGCCTTCACCGTCGGGAACCTGCTCGCCCGGCTCCCCATGGGGATGTTCAGCGTCAGCGCGGTGATCATGATCGCGGGCTCGCGTGGTTCGTACGCCCTCGCCGGTGCCGTGACGGCGACCGGCCTCGCGGCGACCGCGCTGGTCGCCCCCTGGACCGCACGGCTCGTCGACCGCCACGGTCAGGCCCGGATCGCGGTGCCGGCCACCGCCTTCGCCCTGCTGGGAAGCGTCGCGCTGCTGCTGTGCGTGCGCTTCGGGGCGCCGGACTGGACCCTGTTCGCCGCGTACGCCGCCACGGCCACCACCCCCAACACGGGCGGCATGTCACGCGCCCGCTGGGCCCACCTCCTGCGGGACGACCCGGCCGCCGCACACACAGCGAACTCCTTCGAGCAGGCCGCGGACGAGCTGTGTTTCATGCTGGGCCCGGTGTGCGCGGCCTTCCTGTGCGGGACGTTCTTTCCGGAGGCGGGCACGCTGGTGGCCGGCGTGCTGATGATGACCGGGGTGCTGATCTTCGCCGCCCAGCGCTCGACGGAGCCGCCGCCCCAGCCCCGTACGCCCTCCAAGTCCCCCCTCCTGGCCGCCGGAATGCCGCCCCTGCTCCTCTGTTTCCTCGCCACCGGCGCCGTCTTCGGTTCGATGGAGGTCGTCACGATCGCCTTCGCGGACGCACAGGGGCATCGGTCGGCGGCGGGCGCGGTGCTCGCCCTCCAGGCGGCCGGGTCGTGCGTGGCGGGGCTGCTGTACGGGGCGCGGAAGCCGACCGGTCCGGCCGAGCGGCGCCATCCGTGGTGTCTCGCCGCCATGACGGCCCTCATGACCCTCCCCCTGCTCGCGGCCTGGCTGACCGCCTCGCTCCCGGCCCTCGCGGGCGCGCTGCTGCTCGCCGGGGCCGCGACCGCGCCGACCATGGTCACCGGCATGGCCCTCGTCCAGCGGCGCACTCCCGAGGGCCGGTTGAACGAGGGCATGACCCTCGCGGTGACGGGCCTGCTCGGCGGGATCGCCTGCGGCTCGGCGACCGGCGGCTGGCTGGTCGAACACCTCTCGGCGACGGCGGGGTACGGGGTGCCGATCGCGGCGGCGGGAAGCGCGCTCGCGATCTCCCTCACGATCCCGCCGGCGTCCGACCCGCCGAACCGCCGTCAATCCCTCGGCCCCAATTCCGACGCACCCCATTGACGCACCCGGGCCCCCCACATACCTTCCCCCGTCGAAGCGCTTCGACGTCACGCATCGAAACGATTCGACGAACGCCGCGTGACGGTCCCGAAACCCATCCAACTCCCCTGGAGGCAATGGATGTTGACGACACGAAGGCGTGCGGTGGCGACGGCGGCGGTGGCCCTGGCGGGCTCCCTGCTGCTGGCGTCCTGCGGCAGCTCGGACAGCGGTTCCTCGGACGGCAAGACGCTGAAACTGTGGCACTACGAAGGGCCTGACAGCGCGATGGGCGTGGCCTGGAACGAGGCCATCAAGGAGTTCGAGGCGAAGCATCCCGGCGTCAAGGTGAAGTTCGAGGAGAAGGGCTTCGAGCAGATCCAGAAGACGGCCCCGATGGTCCTCAACTCGAACGACGCGCCCGACATCATGGAGTACAACAAGGGCAACGCGACGGCCGGACTGCTCTCCAAGCAGGGGCTGCTCACCGATCTGACCGCCGAGGCGACCAAGCGCGGCTGGGACAAGAAGCTCAGCGCTGGTGTGCGCACCACCAGCCAGTACGACACCAACGGGGTCATGGGCTCCGGCAAGTGGTACGGCGTGCCCAACTACGCCGAGTACACGATGGTGTTCTACAACAAGGACCTCTTCAAGAAGTACGGCATCGCCGAGCCCACCACCCTCGACCAGCTCACCGCCGCCATGGACACGTTCGTGTCGAAGGGCATCACCCCGCTGGCGAACGCGGGCGCCGAGTACGTCGCCCAGCAGTACCTGTACCAGCTCGCCCTCTCCCGGGCCGACCGCTCCTGGGTCGACAAGTACGAGCTCTACAAGGGCAAGACGGACTTCCACGACGCCGCCTGGACGTACGCCGCCACGACCTTCGCCGACTGGGTGAAGAAGGGCTACATCAGCAAGAAGTCCACCTCGCTCAAGGCCGAGGACGCGGGCGTCTCCTTCATCCAGGGCAAGAGCCCGATCCTGTTCAGCGGCAGCTGGTGGTACGGGCGCTTCCAGACGGAGAACAAGTTCGACTGGGGCACCTTCCTCTGGCCCGGCAGCAATCTCACCCTCGGCTCCGGCGGCAACCTCTGGGTCGTCCCCAAGGGCGCCAAGAACAAGGACCTCGCCTACGACTTCATCGACATCACCATGTCGCAGAAGATCCAGAACCTGCTCGGCAACAAGGGCGGGGTCCCGGTGGGCGCCGACACCGCCGCCATCACCGACCCGAAGGCCAAGACCCTGATCGCCGACTTCAACACGCTCTCCGGCAAGGACGGTCTGGCCTTCTACCCGGACTGGCCGGTCGCCGGCTTCTACGACGTCCTCGTCTCCGAGACCCAGAAGCTGATCACGGGGAGCGAGAAACCGGACGCCTATCTGAGCGCGCTGCAGACGGCGTACGACAAGGGCGCGCCGAAGACATGACGGTCACCGTCGAACGGGGCGGTGAGGTGGTCCGGCGGCAGCACAGCCGCACGGCCCGCCCACGCCGCCCCCACTCCTCCTACGCCCTCTTCCTGCTCCCCGGCGTCCTCGCCTTCCTCGCGGTGATCGTCGTGCCGTTCCTGATGAACACCGGCGTGAGCTTCACCGACTGGCAGGGCGTCGGCTCGCCGAAGTGGTCGGGGCTCGCCAACTACCGCGAGCTGACGCACGACTCCGAGTTCTGGGCGTCCTTCCGGCACAGCCTGTTCATGGTCGTCGCCATGGCCGCCGTACCGACGGTCCTCGGGCTCGTGCTGGCCGCCGCCCTCTTCGACTTCGTCGGCAAGCACTTCGGCACGAAGATCGCCGCCGTCCTGCGCGCCTGTTTCTACCTCCCCCAGGTCCTGCCCATCGCCGTCGCCGGCATCGTCTGGAGCTGGATCCTCGCCCCCGACAACGGCTCCCTGAACGCGCTCCTGAAGGCGGTGGGCCTCGGCTCGCTCCAGCGGGACTGGCTCGGCGACCCCGACTTCGCCCTCTACAGCGTCATGGGCGTGATGGTGTGGGTCCAGATCGGCTTCCCGCTGGTCGTCTTCATGGCGGGGCTGCAACGCGTCGACCCGCAGCTGTACGAGGCGGCGGAGCTGGACGGCGCGGGCTGGTGGCGCCGCTTCTGGCACATCACGCTGCCGCAGATCCGCCCGGAGATCTACGTCGTCCTCCTCTGGTGCACGATCGCCGCGCTCAAGGTGTTCGGCGCGGTGTACGTCCTCACCAAGGGCGGTCCCGGCGGCGCGACCGACGTGCCGTCCTACTTCTCCTTCACCACCTTCTTCGAGAAGACCCAGGTCGGCTACGGCGCCGCGATCTCCACCGTGCTGACCGTGATCATCCTCGTGCTCGCCCTGGTCGGCCTGAAGCTCCAGACCCGCGCCGAGGACGCCGAGGAAGGACTCCGCGCATGACCGCCGTACGCCGCTACCCCGTCCTCGTGGCCCTGATCATCGCGGCCCTTTTCATGGTGCTGCCCTTCGGCATCGTCGCGATCAACGCGGTCAAGTCCCCCACCGAGTACTCGTCGAACGGACCCCTCAGCCTGCCCCACGGCCTCTACCTCGACGGCCTCAAGGACTTCTGGCAGCGCGTCGACTACGGCCAGAAGCTCGTCAACTCGACCCTGATCTCCGGCTCGGTGGCGATCGGCGCCGCCGTGCTGTCCGTCCTGAACGCGTACGCGATCGGCATCGGCCGCATCAAGGGCCGCACCTGGGTCCTCGCCTTCTTCGTACTGGCGAACATGCTGCCGCAGGAGGCGCTGGTCTACCCGATCTACTACCTGAGCAAGCAGGCGGGCCTCTACGACACCCGGCTCAGCGTGATCATCGTGTTCACCGTCGTCCAGGCGGCCTTCGGCACGTATCTCCTGTCCTCCGTCCTCGGGCAGTTCCCGCGCGAGATCATCGAGGCCGCCCGGATCGACGGGGCGAACAAGTGGCAGGTGCTGTGGCGGATCGTGGTCCCCGTCAGCCGCCCCACCATCGGCGTCCTCCTGGTCTTCTTCTTCATCTGGACCTGGAACGAGTTCCTGCTGCCGCTGGTCATGCTGATCTCCAACGACAACCAGACGGTGTCGGTGGCGCTCGGCGTCCTTCAGGGCCAACGCCTGATGGACGCGACCATGACCAACGCGGCGGCCCTCCTGGGCGTGCTCCCCGCGATCGTCTTCTTCCTCGTCTTCCAGCGGACACTGACCCGCGGCATCGCCGTGGGCGCGGTCAAGTAAGGGGTGTGGGCGTGAAGTTCACCGACGGCTACTGGCTGCTGCGCGAGGGCGTCACCGCGGCCCACCCGGTCGAGGTCCTCGACGTCAGCGTGTCCGACGGAACCCTCGACATCCACGCGCCGACCCAGCCCATCCGCCACCGCGGCGACCTGCTGAAGGGACCGGTCGTGACGATCAGCGCGCACGCGCCGATGCCGGACGTCATCGGCGTCACGTTCACGCACTTCCAGGGCGAGGAACCGCGCGGCCCCCGCTTCGAGCTGCACAGGGGCGTCCGGGGGTCTGGGGGTCCCCCGGAAAAGCACAGCACCCCCACCGTGGAGTACGACGACGAGCACGCGACCCTCACCGCGGGCGCCCTGTCCGTGCGGGTCGCCCGCACCACCCCCTGGCACGTCGACTTCCTCGCCCACGGCCGCGTCCTCACCACCAGCGGCCCCAAGGGCATGGGCATCATGCGGGACGCGGCCGGCGCCCACTATCTGCGCGAGCAGCTGAACCTCGGGGTCGGCACCCAGGTCTACGGCCTCGGCGAGCGCTTCGGCCCGCTCGTCAAGAACGGCCAGGTGGTGGACATGTGGAACGCCGACGGCGGCACCGCCACCGAGCAGGCCTACAAGAACGTCCCCTTCTATCTGACGGACGCGGGCTACGGCGTCTTCGTCGACCACCCGGGCCGTGTCTCCTTCGAGGTCGCCTCGGAAGCGGTCTCCCGGGTCCAGTTCAGCGCCGAGACACAGCAGTTGACGTACTACGTGATCTACGGGCCGACCCCGAAGGACATCCTGCGCACGTACACGCAGCTCACCGGCCGCCCGGCCCTCCCGCCCGCCTGGTCCTTCGGCCTGTGGCTGTCGACGTCCTTCACCACCTCCTACGACGAGGCCACCGTCACCTCCTTCATCGACGGCATGCGGGAGCGCGAACTCCCCCTCTCCGTCTTCCACTTCGACTGTTTCTGGATGCGCGAGTTCAACTGGTGCGACTTCCAGTGGGACCCGCGCGTCTTCCCCGACCCGGAAGGCATGCTGACCCGACTCAAGGACAAGGGCCTGCACATCTGCGTGTGGATCAACCCGTACATCGCACAGCGCTCCCCGCTCTTCGCGGAGGGCAAGGCCCTGGGCCATCTGCTCCGGAAGCCCGACGGCAGTGTGTGGCAGTGGGACCTGTGGCAGCCGGGCATGGCGCTGGTCGACTTCACCAGCCCGGCCGCCCGCGACTGGTACGCCTCGAAACTGGAGGCGCTGCTCGACCAGGGCGTCGACTGCTTCAAGACCGACTTCGGCGAGCGGGTCCCCGTCGACGTGGCGTACGCCGACGGCGCCGACCCGGAACGCATGCACAACTACTACTCCTACCTCTACAACCGCACGGTCTTCGAGGTGCTGCGCAAGCACCGGGGCGAGGCGGAGGCCGTCGTCTTCGCGCGCTCGGCGACCGCCGGCAGCCAGCAGTTCCCGGTGCACTGGGGTGGCGACTGCGAGGCGACGTACGCGTCGATGGCGGAGTCGCTGCGCGGCGGGCTGAGCCTCGGCATGTCGGGCTTCGGGTTCTGGAGCCACGACATCGGCGGCTTCGAGGGAACACCGACACCGGCCCTCTTCAAACGGTGGATCGCCTTCGGGCTCCTCTCCTCCCACAGCCGGCTGCACGGCTCGTCCTCCTACCGGGTGCCGTGGCTGTTCGACGAGGAGGCCGTGGACGTACTGCGGCTGTTCACCCGGCTGAAGCTCGGCCTCATGCCCTATCTGTACGAGGTCGCCCGCGCCGCCCACGCGGAGGGCGTGCCGATGATGCGGGCGATGGTCCTCGAATTCCCCGACGATCCGGGGTGCGCGCACCTGGAACGGCAGTACATGCTCGGCCCGGACCTGCTGGTCGCGCCCGTGTTCAGCGACGAGGGAGACGTCTCCTACTACGTTCCGGACGGCACCTGGACCCACTACCTCACGGGGCGCACGGTGACCGGTCCGCGCTGGGTGCGCGAGCGGCACGGCTTCCTGAGCGTGCCGCTGCTGGTGCGGCCGGGCGCGGTGATCCCGGTGGGCGCGGTGGACGACCGGCCCGACTACGTCCACGCCGACGGGGTCACGCTCAGGGCGTACGGCCTGGAGCGGGGCGCCCAGGTGACGGTGCCGGTCGGCGACGTGACCTTCACCGTCGTACGGGAAGGAGACACGCTCCGGGCGTCCTGCAGTGATCCCTCGGCACCCTGGGGGCTGGCCTCAGGGGAGCGGACCGCGCGGGCACAGGCGGGGACCGGGTTCCTCACGGTGGAGCCGGCCTGATGGTGAAGATCACCGATGTGGCGCGGCACGCCGGGGTCTCCCCCAGTACCGTCTCCTACGCCCTCAGCGGCAAGCGCCCCATCTCCGAGGAGACCCGCCGGCGCATCGAGGCCAGCATCAGCGAACTGGGCTACCGCCCGCACGCCGGGGCGCGCGCCCTCGCGAGCAGCCGGTCCAACGTCCTGGCCCTGGTGGTGCCGCTGCGGGCGGGCATCCATGTGCCGGTGGTGATGCAGTTCGCGGTGTCGGTGGTGACGGCGGCACGGCAACACGACCACGACGTCCTGCTGCTGACGCAGGAGGAGGGCGAGGAAGGGCTGCGGCGAGTCGCGGACACCGCGCTGGTGGACGCGCTGATCGTGATGGACGTCCAGCTCCACGACCCCAGGCTGCCGCTGCTGCGCGCCCTGGACCGCCCCTCGGTCCTCATCGGGTTCCCTGCCGGGCCCGCCGGGCTGACCTGCATCGACCTGGACTTCAAGGCGGCGGGCGAGCTGTGCGTCGAGCGGCTGGCGGGGCTCGGGCACCGGGTCGTGGCGCTGGTCGGGTCGCCGCCGGAGGTGTACGTACGGGGGACGGCGTTCGCCCAGCGCGTGGTGGAGGGGTTCACCGCCGCCGCCGACCGCAATGGGCTGGCGTCCTCCGTCCACCCCTGCGAGGCCTCGCCCGCCGCCGCCCGCCGGGTCGCCGAACAGCTCCTGCGCGAACAGCCGGCGCTCACCGGCGTCGTCGTGCACAACGAACCGGTCCTGGAACCGCTGATCGACGCCTTCGAGCAGCTCGGTCTGCGCGTGCCCGTCGACCTCTCCGTCACCGCGATCTGCCCGGACGAGCTCGCCGAGAACGTCCGTGTCCCCGTCACCTCCGTCGCCATCCCGTCCACCGAGGTGGGCGCGCGGGCGGTGGAACTGCTGATGAAGAAGCTGGGCGGCACCGACGTACCCGAGGCCACGCTCCTCGCACCCCGGCTGACGGAACGCGCGAGTACCGCACCGCGCACGCTGATCTCTTGAGGAGCCGTGACATGAGGAAAGGCAAGAGAAACAGAGGAAGCAGGACAAGACAGCGGGCCTCCCTCGTCCTGGCGCTGGCGCTGACCGTCGGTCTGACAGCCACCGTTCCGGCAGGGGCGGACGACCCCGCGTACGCCTTCCGCGACCCCCGTCTCCCCGTCACCGAACGCGTGAACGACCTGCTGGGAAGGCTGACCCTCGACGAGAAGGTCTCCCTCCTCCACCAGTACGAGCCCGCGATCCCCCGCCTCGGCATCCAGTCCTTCCGCACCGGCACCGAGGCCCTGCACGGCGTCGCCTGGCTCGGCAGGGCGACCGTCTTCCCGCAGGCGATCGGTCTCGCCTCCACCTGGGACCCGGCGCTCATCCAGCAGGTCGGCTCGGCGGTCGGCGACGAGGCGCGCGGCTTCCAGCAGGAGCGCCCCGACGGCTGGGGCCTCAACCTGTGGGCGCCCGTGGTCAACCTGCTGCGCGACCCGCGCTGGGGACGCAACGAGGAGGGCTACTCCGAGGACCCGTATCTCACCGGTTCGATCTCCACGGCGTACGGCGAGGGCCTGACCGGCGGCGACCCCGACCACCTCAAGACGGCCCCCACCCTCAAGCACTACCTCGCCAACAACAACGAGGTGAACCGCGCGACCACCTCCTCCGACCTGCGCCCACGCGTCCAGCACGAGTACGACGAGGCGGCCTTCAGACCGGCCGTCGAGGCGGACGCGACGACGGGCGTGATGGCGTCGTACAACCTGGTCAACGGCCGCCCCGACACGGTGAACCCGGACCTGGACGACGTCGTACGGACGTGGACCTCCCGAGATCTCCTGAACGTCACCGACGCCTTCGCCCCGGGCAACCTGCTCCCCGGCACCCAGAACTACTACGACACCCTCGCCGAGGGCGACGCGGCGGCGCTCAAGGCGGGCATCGACAGCTTCACGGACAACAACGGCGACTCGGCCCCGACGACCACGGCCGTCAAGTCCGCTTTGAGTACGGGCCTGTTGAAGGAGTCGGACGTCGACACGGCCGTCTCCCACATCCTCGCCGTCCGCGTCCGGCTCGGCGAGTTCGACCCGAACGGCGGCAGGTACGGCTCGATCGACCAGTCGGTCATCAACAGTCCGGCCCACCGGAAGCTGGCCCGCGAGGCGGCGGCAAAGAGCGCGGTCCTGCTCAAGAACGACGGCGTACTGCCCCTGAAGACCTCGGCGAAGAACGTGGCCGTGGTCGGCCCGCTCGCCGACACCCTCTACACGGACTGGTACTCGGGCACGCTGCCGTACGCGGTCACGCCCGCCGACGGCATCGCCACGAAGCTGGGCGCCTCGGTGGCGAGCAGCGAGGGCGTCGACCGCATCGCGCTGAGGGACACGGCGACGGGGAAGTACGTGACGGCGGGGGCGTCTCAGGCCGGTGGAGCCCTGAAGGAGAGCACCGAGACAGGGGTGACGGCCCAGTTCGACGCGTTCGACTGGGGCTCCGGCATCGTGACCCTGCGCTCGGCCGCCAACGGCAAGTACGTCGGCTACAACTGGTCGAACTTCGTCAACGACCAGGTTCAGCCCAACGGTTGGTACGTCCAGCAGCAGTTCGAACTGGAGCGGCAGGACGACGGGACGTACCTGCTCCGGTACGCCGGATACGAGACCACCGAGTCCTGGTGGTCGAACCCGGTCTACCTCGGCCCGACGGGTCCCGACGGCACCCTGGGTCTGGTCGAGAAGTCGGCGGCCGCCCACTACTCCAAGGACGTCGTCCGCAGCGGCGTGGACGAGGCCGTGGCCGCGGTGCGGGGCAAGGACACGGCGGTGGTCGTGGTCGGCTCGATGCCCGCGATCAACGGCCGCGAGGCCCACGACCGTACGGACATGGGTCTGGCCCCGTCGCAGGAGGCCCTGGTCAGGGCGGTGCGCGCGGCGAACCCGAAGACGGTCGTGGTCGTGGAGAACAGCTACCCGACCACCCTCGGCACCCTCCAGAAGGAGGTCCCTGCCCTCCTGTGGACCACCCACGCGGGCCAGGAGACGGGCAACGCGCTCGCCGACGTCCTCTACGGCGACACGAACCCGGCGGGCCGCCTCACCCAGACCTGGTACCGGTCGGCATCGGACCTTCCCTCGATCCTCGACTACGACATCATCAAGTCCGACCGCACCTACCAGTACTTCAAGGGTCGGCCGCTCTATCCCTTCGGCTACGGCCTGTCGTACACGACGTTCCGCTACGGCGCGCCGAAGAGGGTGGACGGTGGCTACGAGGTGGCGGTCACGAACACGGGCGAGCGGGCGGGCGACGAGGTCGTCCAGCTCTACACCCACCAGCGGGCATCGAGGGACAAGCAGCCCCTGAAGCAACTGAAGGCGTACGCGAGGGTGTCCCTGAAACCGGGCGAGACGAAGACGGTCCGACTGAAGGTACGACCGTCGGACCTCGCGCACTGGGACGTCACCCGCTCGAAGTGGGTGGTGGAGAGCGGCACGTACGACGTGCTGGTCGGCGCCTCGTCCACCGACATCCGCTCCCGGACGTCATGGACGGTACGGGGCGAGACGATCCCGCCCCGGGACCTCACGAAGGTGACCCGGGCGGAGAACTTCGACGACTACTCCCCCGGTTCCGTCCGTCTGGTCGACGAGTCGAAGGCGCGCGGGACGGCGGTGGGCGCGACGGCCGACGGGGCCTGGCTGAAGTTCGCGGACGTCCGACTTGGTTCTGGAGTGTCCGAGTTCAGCGCACGCGTCGCCGGATCGTCCGGCACGGTCGAGGTCCGGCTGGGCTCGCCGACCGGCCCGCTCGTCGGCACCGCTCGTACGGGCGGCACGGCATCCCCGTACGACTACACGACGGTGACCGCCGCCCTCACCGGCGCGGCGAAGGGGCGTACGAGCGTGTATCTGGTGCTGAGCGGGGGTGTGCGGCTGTCCACGTTCACCCTGCGCTGAGGCGGGTCAGCCGGCCTCGATCAGGTGATCCACGTCGGAGACGTGATACTCGCCGTACCCGAAACGCTCGCCGATCGCCCTGTACCGGTCGTACTGCTCCCGTGTGAGGGGCACGGACAGCGTGATCAGGACGCGGAGGAACAAGCGGAACCCGAGATCGGGATCGATCCGGGTGACCACGTGTTCCAGCGCGTCCATGACGTCCGTGGCGGGAACGGGATGCCAGTGGGGGCTGGCAGCCTTGTCCGCCACCGCGGGCGCAGTCTCCCGGACTTCCCGCAGCACCGTGTCGGCGAGTTCGGTGCGGGCGGGCGCCACGACGGGTGTGTACGCGGGGGCGGCCTCCCTCAGCCGCTCCCGGCACACGTCCGCGATCAGCCGAAGCCAGTCCCGGCCGTCGGTACGCCCTGGACTGTTCGAGGCCCCGGTCCACAGGGCGGTGACCGCGGCGTCGGGCAGTGCGGACCGCAGCAGCCGGAGCGTGTCCTCCAGGAGGACGGCCGCCGCGGAGCCCGGGGTCTGCCCGAAGTCGTCGCCCGCGGCTGTCTTCCGGATCTCCTCCCGGCTTTCACGCCAGTCCTGATGGGCCTGCCCGGCGAGGTGGGAGAACCCGAAGTCCCAGGTGGCGTCGCGGCGGGCGGTGTCGATGGGCGGCCACGCGATGTCGAGACCGAGGTCGATGAGCGCGGCGGGGTGGCCGAACCTCTCACCGAGCGCTTGGAACCGGTCGTACCGCGCCTTTTCTATCCGCACGGAGTACACCTTCAGCGCGCGCAGGAAGAGCCGGAAGCCGAGTTCGGGATGCACGCGGGCGGCCACCTCTTCGAGGGCCGCCAGGATGTCGGGGGAAGGGAGGAAACCGGTCGACCGCTCGCGACAGGACCGTGTCTCCGCGGCCTCCGCGATCCCCGCGATCCCCGCGATCTCCGCGATCTCCGCGATCTCCGCGACGACGTCGTCACGCACTTCGTCGGCCGCCGGCCGCCAGGCGCCCCACCACGAGCCAGGTGCCGGGCGCCGCCCGGGGACTTTCCGGGGCGGGCGTGCGGCGCAGGTCTCGTCGATGCGCCGCAGCCAGTCACGGGCGCTCATGCCGTGCGCCGCGGGATCCCACCCGCCCCCGGCGGCGGCTCGCCACACGGCCCGGATCGCCTCGTCCGCCAGCGGGGACTCGACGAGCCCGCGCACGTCCTCGCGCAGCTCCTCGGCGTACCCCCAGTCGTCGTGGCTGGTGTCATAGCCGAGGATGCTCCGCTCATCCGCGCTGAGATGGTCGACGCTGCCCACGGGACACTCACGGTCATACGCGTCGAGCTTTGCCGTGACGAGCCCGAGTGCCGCGCCGGTGTCCTCCGGAGCGGGTGAGAGCGTGAACGCCTCGGCCAGCCCACTGAGTCCGAAGTCCGCGTCGTAGTCCACGTAGTACGGCTCCTGCCGTCCCGTCACAGTCGTCCCCTCCAGCCCTTCAGGTCTCTCACGGCGCACACGAACCGCACGTCACCGGTCGTCGTGTTCGGCGGACGTTCACAGCTTCCGGTCCCCCTGCCAGGTGACCGACGTCATGGCGGCCGTACCGCCGTTCGCCAGGCCTTTGTAGGTCACCTTCCGGGCGGGGCCGAGCTCGTGCGCGACACGTCTCGCCAGCTCCGTCCCCTCGTGGAACAGCCGCTCCCACTCGTCGTCGTACTTACCGTCCTCCCGGTCCCGCAGGTCCAGGTTCACCGTGGTGTCGATGCTCTTCGCCCACGCGTACAGATCGGCCACCAACTCCTCGGACAGATGGAGACTGCCGACAGGACCGTCCGGCGCGAAGTCCCCGAACCCCTCCGCGCGGAGCGGGAACCACTTGAACTCGCCCTCGACCACGATGTCGAGCGGGTGCGGGGGCTCGCCGTGCTCCTCAAGGGCCCAGTCCAGGCGTCCGCACCCCCAGCACACGAACTTCGCGCTGCCCTGCCTCTCGTCCCAGTACCGCACCACCCAAGCGGGCCCCAGATGCCTCGCCAACGCCTGGCCGAGCTCCAGTCCCCGTTCGACGTGCTTCCGCATGTGCCGGCGGGACGGGAAACCGTCCGATGGGCGGGACAACGACCAGGAACGCAGCGCATCCGCCAAGTCCGCCGGGAGGACCAGCCCGTCATCGTCCAGCGGGGTGCTACGGGTGAAGGCGCCGAGGTCCTCGTAGTCCCTGGGATCCGCCGGCTCGTACAAAGGAGACGGCTCGCCTCCGGCTCGGACGAGCAGGTGCTGGGGTTCGTCGTGGATCAAAAAGCGTGCTTCCCGTTGTTCCGCCATGAGTTCCTCGCG
The DNA here is from genome assembly GCF_007113425.2 of Streptomyces sp. RLB3-17. Lineage (NCBI taxonomy): Bacteria > Bacillati > Actinomycetota > Actinomycetes > Kitasatosporales > Streptomycetaceae > Streptomyces > Streptomyces sp. RLB3-17. The sequence continues at coordinate 4,745,279 of NZ_CP041610.2, forward strand.
AGGTGTTCGGGCGGATGAGACTTGCCCACGTACTTCAGCTGGATGATGACGCATGACAAAGGCCCCGCCGCTCGAAAGCGACGAGGCCTTTGCCCACATGGGATGTGGAGGTCCGGGGGGACCTCCTGATCGTGGAGATGGCGGGAATCGAACCCGCGTCCACCGGTGCAGAATCAGGGCTTCTCCGTGTGCAGTTCGCTGTGATTTTCTCGGCCCCGGCGATCACGCGAACAAGTCGCCGACGGGCCCAGTCACTGTTTGATTTCCCATCGAACCCCGTGACCGGGCTCGATGGTTTAGTTCCCTAGATTATGCCAGGGTCCGGGTCGGGAACACCCCCGGGCTGACACCCATTTAGGGTCCTTCAGTCGCTGTTATTAGGCAGCGAGGGCGAAGGACTGGGAATCGCTCTTGGAATTGGCGATTATTGGTTGCGACATATGGTTAACGAGATCATTGTCGCTTCCTCGACACGCTTCCCCTGCTTCGACAGCCGCTGTCGAAACCGATCATCCCCATGTTGTTTTTTCAAGCCCCTCCGAAGAGGGTTGCGCACCCGCTGTGAGGTGCAGATCCCATCGTACGTGACCAACGCACGTCGATGCCACCGTATTCCCCGTGGCTACTCGCCCCGCTGCTTCCGCTTCGCCGCCGCGATCGCGCGGTCCGACTCCCGGCGGTCCTGCTTCTCACGCAGGGTCTGCCGCTTGTCGTACTCCTTCTTACCGCGGGCGAGCGCGATCTCGGCCTTGGCGCGGCCGTCCTTGAAGTACAGGGCGAGGGGCACGATCGTGTGACCCGTCTCCTCCGACTTCGACGCCAGCTTGTCGATCTCCTCGCGGTGCAGGAGCAGCTTGCGCTTGCGGCGGACCGTGTGGTTGGTCCAGGTGCCCTGGCTGTACTCGGGAATGTGGGCGTTGTGCAGCCACGCCTCGTTCCCGTCGATCTGGACGAAGCCGTCGGTCAGCGAGGCGCGTCCCTGGCGCAGCGACTTCACCTCGGTGCCGGTCAGGACGAGCCCGGCCTCGTAGGTGTCGATGATCGCGTAGTCGTGCCGTGCCTTCTTGTTCTGCGCGACGATCTTGCGCTTGCCGTCCTTGGCCTTCGCGGCCCCTCCGCCCTGCTTGGGCTGGGACTCCTTCGGTACGTACATTCCCTTGCTCATAGTGCTGACCATTTTCGCACTACAGGGGGGTCCGGGGGAAAGCCGATTACAAGAGCGCCGAGCCGATGGCTACGAAGGGTCGCCGAGACCGCTGAGTACGGTCTCCGCCCGCTCCAGGGCCTCCGCGTCCACCTCCAGGTCGGGCGTGATGCCCCGCCCGTCGACGGTGTGCCCGGCCGGGGTGCGGTAGTGGCCGACGGTCAGCTCGGCGACGGAGCCGTCGGGCAGCCGGCTCGGCATCTGGATCGAGCCCTTGCCGAAGGTCCTGGAGCCCACGACGACCGCACGGCCGCGGTCCTGGAGGGCCCCGGTGAGCAGTTCGGCCGCGCTCATCGTGCCGCCGTCGACGAGCGCGACCAGGGGTCTGGTGGTGTCGCCGCCGGGATCGGCGTGCAGGGAGCGCTGCGCGCCGTTGACGTCGTAGGTGGCGACGAGGCCGCCGTCGAGGAAGGCGGAGGCGGCGGTGACGGCCTCGGTGACCAGTCCGCCGGAGTTGCCGCGCAGGTCGAGGACGATCCCGGCGTGCCCGGAGGTCTGCTCGACGGCGGTCCGTACGGCGTCACCGACGCCCTTGGTGAAGGCGGCGACCTTGATCACGGTGACGCCGCCGGGGAGCTTGCGGACGGTCACGGAGTCCGTGGACAGCCTCGCCCGGCGCAGCGTCTCGCTCCACGCGCGTGTGCCGCGCTCCAGGCCGAGGGAGACCTTCGTACCGGCGGCGGCGTCGTCCGCGTCCCCGCGCAGTAACGAGACGACCTCGGTGACCGGCCGGCCGTCCACCTTCTCGCCGTCGACGCTGCGCAGCCGGTCGCCCGTGCGGATCCCGGCGGCGGCCGCCGGCGAGCCGCTCTGCACCCGGGTCACCTCGATCCGGCCGTCACGCTCACGCCGGGCCCACAGCCCCACGCCCGTGTACTGGCCGTCGAGGGCCTCCTCGAACTCCTCGTACTCGCCCTGGGAGTAGACGGCGCCCCAGCGGTCCCCGCTGCGGCTGACGGCCCGCTCGGCGGCCTCCATGGGGGACTTGCCGTCGGCCATCGCCTCGGCGGCGGCGTCGGTGACCGTCTCACGGTGGGCAGCCGGGGTCGAACGCGCCGAGGGAGACGGGGATTTCCGGTCGGGATCACCGAAGGACCCGGTCGCGGCCCCCGCGACGAGGACACTCGCGAAAAGCAATGTCAGGGCGGCCCCGCGGCCTGCACGGCGGGGCTGGCAGAACAGGTCTCGGCCTGACATGGCGGTGAGTCTAGGACAACGCAAGGGGCCGTACCGCCGGTTGGCAGTACGGCCCCCTTGGCATGCGTCACACCTTCAGGTACTTGCGCAACGCGAAAAACGCCGCAAGCGCGGGCATCAGCAGACTCGTCGCGAGGATGAGCGGCAGCTTGGTGAGCACGGCGTCCCAGCCGATGAAGTTGATCAGATTCAGCTTCTGGGACAGCGCGAGGCCGTGATCGATGATGAAGTACCGCGCGACCAACAGGAACCCGCAGGCGACGCCTCCGCCGATCAGTCCGGCGACCGCGGCCTCCATGATGAACGGCGCCTGGATGTAGAACCCGGAGGCGCCCACGAGCCGCATGATGCCGGTTTCCCTGCGCCGGCTGAACGCCGAGACGCGCACCGTGTTGACGATCAGCATCAGGGCGACGACGAGCATCATCGCCATCACCGCGCGCGCGGCCCAGTTCATGCCGTTGAGCAGCCCGAAGAGGTTGTCCAGGATGCCCTTCTGGTCCTGCACGGACTGCACGCCGTCACGGCCGTCGAAGGCGGTCGCGATGACCTGGTACTTCTGCGGGTCCTTCAGCTTGATGCGGTACGACTCCTGCATCTGGTCCGGCGTCAGGGAGCTGGCCAGCGGGGAGTCGCCGAACTGCTCCTTGTAGTGCTTGTACGCCTGGTCCGACGACTCGTACGAGACCCTCTCGACGACGCTCATCTTCTTGAGGTCGCCGAGGATCTGGTCCTTCTGCTCGGCGGTCACGGCCCCCTTGGCGCAGTGGGGGTCGGACTCCGCGTCACTCTTGTTGCAGAGGAAGATCGAGACGTTGACCTTGTCGTACCAGTAGCCCTTCATGGTGCTCACCTGGTCGCTCATCAGCAGCGAACCGCCGAACAGGGCGAGGGAGAGGGCGACCGAGACGACGACCGCGAAGGTCATCGTCAGATTGCGACGGAGACCGACACCGATCTCCGACAGAACGAACTGGGCGCGCATGGCGTCTGCTAAGCCTTTCCGTGGACCGTCGTCAGTGCTGGTAGCCGTAGACGCCGCGCGCCTGGTCGCGGACGAGGCGGCCCTGCTCCAGCTCGATGACGCGCTTGCGCATCTGGTCCACGATGTTCTGGTCGTGCGTCGCCATCAGCACGGTGGTGCCCGTCCGGTTGATGCGGTCGAGCAGCTTCATGATGCCGACGGAGGTCTGCGGGTCGAGGTTACCGGTCGGCTCGTCGGCGATGAGGAGCTTGGGCCGGTTCACGAAGGCTCTCGCGATGGCCACGCGCTGCTGCTCACCACCGGACAGCTCGCCGGGCATCCGGTCCTCCTTGCCGCCGAGCCCGACGAGGTCGAGCACCTGGGGCACGGACTTGCGGATCTCGCCGCGGGACTTGCCGATGACCTCCTGCGCGAAGGCGACGTTCTCGGAGACCGTCTTGTTCGGCAGCAGGCGGAAGTCCTGGAACACGGTCCCCAGCTGGCGGCGCATCTGCGGCACCTTCCAGTTGGAGAGGCGCGCGAGGTCCTTGCCCAGGACGTGCACCTGGCCGTGGCTGGTCCGCTCCTCGCGGAGGATCAGCCGCAGGAAGGTGGACTTTCCGGAGCCGGAGGACCCCACGAGGAACACGAACTCACCACGCTCGACCTCCAGGGTGACATCCCTGAGAGCGGGGCGGGTCTGCTTGGGGTAGACCTTGGAGACACTGTCGAATCGGATCACGGATGCACCACGGGTCGCCGGGGGTAGGTGAGCGTGACCATACGCGAACCGGGTGCACGAGCGCAGTCGCCGGTCAGGGTTGCGCGGGGGTTGTGCGGGGCTTGTGCGTTTTTGTACAGGTCTTTGGCGGGGTCCTTTTGTACGGGTCTTTGTACGGGCCCGTACGGCCCCCACCGGCCGGCAGCCGTGAACCCGACGCCGCCCACCCCTCCGGAAGCGCCCGTTTCCCCGCCTAACCCGCGGAGCACAGGGCAGGATAAGGCGAGCCGCGCCGTTTCCCGCGGAACCTGGCACAGTGGAAGGGGAACGGTTGCGTTCCCCGCAGCGTTATGTAAACGGCGGAGGATGGCGCAAGGAGGGCAAGCGCATGACGTACGACCGATTGGTGTGCGCGAACTGCGCGGCGCCCGTCAGCGAGGGCCGCTGCCCGGTCTGCCGCGCGAACCGGGAGCGGCTGCAGCAGGAGAGCCCCTTCGCGGGAATGAACCCGATGGCGCTGATCGCGCTGCTCGCCGTGCTGATCGCGGCGGTGGCGCTGCTGGCGCACCAGACGGTATGAGTCTGTTGAGAGCGACGGTGTGACCTCGGTCACCATCTCAGGTGGTCATCATGGTGGCCGTCATGATGACCGTCACGGTGTTCTTCATGATGGTCACCGTCCGAGACGGTCGGTCACCCTGTGAACCATCCCGAGCATCGCTGATGCGTCTGACACGAGAGGGGCCCGGAGCAAGCTGCTCCGGGCCCCTCTCGTGCTGTGCTCAGCTGCGTCAGGCAGCGGCGCCGCGGCCGTTCACGAGGCGCGGCAGCAGACGGAAGCCGATACCGCCCGCGATCATCGTGGCGGCGCCGACCAGCAGGAACGTGGTCTCGGCGGCACCCGTCTCGGCCAGCTGCCCCTTCTTGCCCTGGGCGGAGGTGTCGGACGAGGTGTTCGCGCCGGTGTCGGTCAGACCGGAGGAACCCTTGCCCTGCTCGACGGGCTTGGAGCCGCCGTCGGGGTTGCTGTCATTGCCACCGGTGCCGGTGCCGGAACCGTCCGTCGGGCTGTCCGTCGGGTCGGTGGGCTCGGTGGGGTTCTCGGTGGGGTCGGTGGGCTCGTCGGTCGGCGGCGTGGTGGTCGGCGTGGCCGGGCCGGTCGGCGTGCTCGGGATGGTGGGCGTCGCCGGGGGCGTGGTGGCCGGCTCCGTCGTCGGGGAGGCCGGGCCGCTGGGAATGCCGGTCTCGGTCGGGGTGGCGCTCGGGTCTCCGTCGGGGAGCGTGACACCGATACCGACACCGCCATCGTCGCCGGAAGCCGAGGCGACACCCGCGGCAGTCAGCGAAGCACCGGCGGCGATCACCACACCGGCTGCTATGCGTGCCACGCGGATCCGCGTCTTCATGGTCATTTGTTTGCTACCCCCAGTAGCTGATCGTCAATGGAGCAGCGCCCGGGGCCACGGCGTCACAGGTGGCTCGCTCAGCCCCCCGGTTCACATGCGCCCCGGAGATACGCATGCCACGCGCCACCATTCCCAGTTTTCACAGCAACGTCAAGGTCGTTGCGTACGCGATGTCCGGATCAGTGACATTTGCCTGCCGTGCGAACATGTGACTGTGACGTAAAACCCAGAATTCCCCCACACAAAAGGCAACTGCCGCCCGATGGGCGGCAGTTGCCTTGTCGACAAAGAGGCATCGAGGTGATGTTGATACCTCGAACTACTTCTCCTGCTGCTTGCGCCAGCGAATTCCGGCCTCGATGAATCCGTCGATCTCCCCGCCGAAAACGGCCTCGGGGTTACCGACTTCGAACTCGGTCCGCAGGTCCTTGACCATCTGGTAGGGGTGCAGGACGTACGAACGCATCTGGTTTCCCCAGGAGTTGCCGCCATCGCCCTTCAGGGCGTTCATCTTGGCCTGCTCCTCCTGGCGGCGCCGCTCGAGCAGCTTGGCCTGGAGCACGTTCATCGCGCTCGCCTTGTTCTGGATCTGCGACCGCTCGTTCTGGCAGGAGACGACGATTCCGGTGGGGAGGTGGGTGAGGCGCACCGCGGAGTCGGTGGTGTTGACGCCCTGGCCGCCGGGGCCGGACGACCGGTACACGTCGACGCGCAGCTCGGACTCGTCGATCTCGATGTGATCGGTCTGCTCGACGACGGGCAGGATCTCGACACCCGCGAAGGACGTCTGGCGGCGCCCCTGGTTGTCGAACGGCGAGATGCGCACGAGGCGGTGGGTGCCCTGCTCCACGGAGAGCGTTCCGTACGCGTACGGGACGTGGACGGCGAAGGTGGTGGACTTGATGCCCGCCTCTTCCGCGTACGAGGTCTCGTAGAGCTCGGTCTTGTATCCGTGGCGCTCGGCCCAGCGCAGGTACATGCGCTGGAGCTTCTCGGCGAAGTCGGAGGCGTCGACGCCGCCGGCCTCGGCACGGATGGTGACGACGGCCTCACGGGAGTCGTACTCCCCGGAGAGCAGCGTCCGCACTTCCATCTCGTCCAGCGCCTTCTTGACGGAGACGAGCTCGGACTCGGCCTCGGCACGGGTGTCCGGGTCGTCCTCCTCCTCGGCCATCTCGAAGAGCACGCTCAGATCGTCGATACGCCCGCGCAGCGCCTCGGCCTTCCTGACCTCCGCCTGGAGGTGGCTCAGCTTGCTGGTGATCTTCTGCGCCTCGTCGGGGTCGTCCCACAGGGACGGCGCGGCCGCCTGCTCCTCGAGCACGGCGACATCTGCCCTCAGCTTGTCGAGGTCCAGGACGGCCTCGATCGACTCCATGGTCGAGGAGAGGGACTTGAGCTCTTCGGATACATCGACGACTGCCACGCCTCCAGCGTAACGGCTGCCGCAAGCGAGGCTCGCCCCTCGTCCGACGGGGGCAGCGCAGGGTCCCTCCGGGGGCCAGGGGCGCGGGGAACTGCGCGATCACCCCCCACCGGCCCTCAGCCGAACAACCCCCGGCCGAGGGCCAGGGGCGAAGCCCCGGCCTCCAGGGGCGCGGGGAACTGCGCGGCCAGCCCCCACCCACCCGCAGCCGAACAACCCCCGGCCGGGGGCCAGGGGCGAAGCCCCGGCCTCCAGGGGCGCGGGGAACTGCGCGATCAACCCCCACCGGCCCGCAGCCGAACAACCCCCAGCCGGGGGCCAGGGGCGAAGCCCCGGCCTCCAGGGGCGCGGGGAACTGCGCGCCCAGCCCCCACCGGCCCGCAGCCGGACAACCCGGGGTCCGGGGCGGAGCCCCAGGTCGGAGCGGGGGTCAGGGGGACGCCGGGGCCGAGTTCTTCGTGTCGTGCGGCGTCGCCCCGGCGTCGTCACCCGACGTGGCCAGCCACGTACCGACCCCCACCGCGGCGACCAGAACGGCCCCCGCCACCCCCAACGTGATCCGGCGTCGCCGCGCCGACGCCCGGTGCCGGGCCGACCCCGGCCGAGGCGCCCCCGCCGCCCGCGGCGCCCGAGCCGTCCCGCGCGCCCCACCCGCCAGCTCGTCCGGCCCCGGCACCCGCATCGACGTGTGCGTGTCCCGGTTGGAGTCCGGCGCAGCCCCCGGCACCAACGGCACCGCCCCCCGCCGCACCCGCGAGGCCGGCACCGTCGGCTCCGCCGTCTCGCCCCCCTCGGGGACGTCCTCCGTCGACTCCCCGTCCGGTTCGTCGACGTCCAGCGGCGGCATCCCCGCCAGCAGCGGCAGCTGCTCCCGCAACCGCGCCCCCAGCTCGGAGGCCCGCAACCGCGACGCCGGCGCCTTGGCCAGGCACTGCACGATCAGCTGCCACAGCTCCTCGGGGATACCGGGAAGCGGTACGACCGTCTCGGTCACGTGCCGCCGCAGCACCGCCCCGGGATGCCCGCCCCCGAAGGGCGTGAACCCGGCGAGGAGCTCGTACAGGACGGTCGCCAGGGCGTAGATGTCGACGGCGGCCCGCGGCGGCAGCCCTTCGATGATCTCGGGCGCGAGATAGTCCGGCGTCCCGATGATCTTCGTGGCCCGGGTCCGCCGCGGCGAGTCGATGAGTTTGGCCACACCGAAGTCCGTGAGCAGCGCGGGGTGCGAGCCCCCCGGGCCCAGCGGACCCTGCATGTCCAGCAGCACGTTCTCCGGCTTCACGTCCCGGTGCACGACCCCGGCCGCGTGCGCCGCCGCCAGCCCGTCCGCGACGTCGGCCACGATCGCGACCGCGGCCTCGGGCGCCAGCCGCCGTTCCCGGTCGAGCCGGGTGCGCAGATCCGTGCCCCGTACGAGGTCCATGACGAGCGCGAGGTCATTGCCGTCGACGACGAGGTCCCGCACCGCCACGACATGCGGGTGATCGAGCCCGAGCAGAGCCGTGCGCTCCTGTACGAAGCGGCCCACCAGCTCCTGGTCGGACGCGAGGTCCTCGCGCAGCAGCTTGATGGCGACGGGCCCCTCAGGTCCCTCACCGAGCCACACCGTGCCGGCGCTGCCCCGCCCCAGAATCTGGTGGGCGGTGTACCGGCTCCCGATCTTCCGTGCCAAGACTGCTCCTACTGACGCGTGTTGCCGCTAAAAGTACGCGTCCGAAGAGCCAACCTTCACTCCGGAGACGGAAATCACCCGTCAGATGTCGACAAATCCCCAGAGTCGCGAGAGAACCGCGAGGGATTCACCGCGAATCAAAAGGGAATCGACGGGAGCTAATTACCGGAACCGCCGAGATCCCCGATCCACTTGGTGGCGGTGTTGAACCCGTCCTTCAGCACACCCCAGTACCCCTTGGTCGTGCCGATCCAGTGCTGGAGCGGGCTGAACTCCCAGACCAGCCAGCCGGCGACGAACAGGATGACGATCGTGAACAGGCAGCCCTTGAGGCAGCCGAGTCCCGGGATCTTCATCGGGTTGGCGCTGCGCTGCCGCGGCTCGCGCGACTGCCGGGGCGCCGGCGCCTCGGGCTGCGGCGGGGGCGCGTACCGCTGAGGCTGCGCCTGCTGCTGAGGCGCGGGGGCGTACCCCTGCTGCTGCCGCTGACGACGCTGCGGCTGCTGTTGAGGCGCGTACTGCTGCGGCTGTTGCTGCTGCGGATACCCGTATCCGGGCGGCGGCTGCTGCCCCTGCGGCGGGCGCTGCTGTTGCTGGGGACGCGCGACCTGCCGCTGCGGACGGCGGCGCAGCGGGTCCTGGTCGGGGTCGAGGTACTGGACCTGGGTCTGCTCGTTGCGGTCCCGCGCCGCGCGCAGCTGGCTCTGCCAGGGGTGCGGGTCCTCGCCCTGCCCCGGCTGCCCGGGCTGTCCCGGCTGGTGCGGGGGCACCGGCGGCATCACGGCGGTCGGGTCGGCGGCGCCGCGGTGCGGCAGTACGGCGGTGGGGTCGGCGGCGCCGGACATGCCAGGGGCGCCGGTGTGCGGCAGGACGCTGGTCGCGCCGTTCGGGTCGTAGGCCCCCGGGGCGCTGTGCGGCAGCACCTGCGTGGGGTCGGCCGCGCCGGGCACGCCCGGCACCGCGGCCGGCGCCGGGTCGGGGGCGAGCAGCGCGCCCACGCCCTCCGCGGCGGCGATCTGCGCGGAGTTGGCGTGCACACCGATGCCCTGGGCGACGGTGCGCAGCCCGCGGGCGAGGTTCTCGGCGCTGGGCCGCTGATCCGGGTTCTTGCGCAGGCAGCGCTCTATGACGGTCCACAGGGGGTCCGGGACCGTGGAGGGGCGGCGCGGCTCGGCGCTCAGGTGCTGGTGCAGCACTTCGAGGGCGGACTCGCCGGCGAACGGGGGACGCCCGGTGACCAGCTCGTACAGCAGGATGCCCGCGCCGTAGATGTCGACGGCGGACGTCTGCGGGCGTCCCTCGGCGGACTCCGGCGCGACGTACGCGGGCGTGCCGACGAACTCGTGGGTCCGGGTGAGGCCCGGGGAGTCGGCGAGCCGGGCGATGCCGAAGTCGGTGAGCATCGGGTGCATCTGGCCGCCGTCCTGCTTGAGCAGGACGTTCGCGGGCTTCAGGTCGCGGTGCACGACGCCGTCGGCGTGGCTGGCGGCGAGCGCGTCGGCGACCTGGGCGGTGAGGAGGGCGGCGGCGACGGGCGAGAACGGGCCGTTCTCGCGCAGATAGCGGTGCAGGTCGGGGCCGTCGACCAGGTCCATGACCAGGGCGAGCAGGTCGCCCTCGACGACGAGGTCCCGTACCCGCACGATGTTCGGGTGGGTCAGGCGCAGCAGGACGGAGCGCTCCCGGAGGAACCGCATCACGATGTCCGCGTCGTTGGCGAGCTCCTCCTTGAGGACCTTGATCGCCACGGTCTCGCCGGGCTGGCCGGCGACGGCCGCCTCGGCGCCCGCGGTCTCCCGCTGGCGGGCTCGCCAGACAGTGCCTGTGGCGCCGCGCCCAAGCGGCTCCTCAAGGAGGTACTTGCTCCCTACCGGCCGCACGTCATGCGCTCCCTGTTGCTTGCTTGCCTGGTCCGTCCGCCGTCGTCAGCGTGCTGTGGCGGTTTCCGCTCCACTGTAGTGCCGAGACACATGGCACCGGACTGTCGTCTTCCTGTGCTTCCCACTGCTTCCCACAAGCACCTGTGCTTCGCATAAGCGCTTACGTACGCGTTCCCGTACATGTTCGATGGAAAGACGCTCGCATGTGGCGGTTGGTTGCCGATCGGCGTCCGCGGGGGCGACGTGACCGATCTCAAGCGGGCACCGGTCGGGCACTGGTCAGGCACTTTTACGGGCAGAGCCGACCAATCAAGATCACTTGCCGGTGGGTGGCGGGCGTGTTGTCAGTGACAGGTGCGAGGATGCCTTCAGTACTGGCCGACGTGCCCGTGTGCGGTGGGGGAATCTGCGGTGGGGGACCGCGGCACAGCCTCGCCCTCCTCGCGGGCGCCTGCGCGGAAGGGACCGCTGGCGGCGATGCAGATCCGGCTGACCGTCGTAGACCCGCTGGGCTCGCCCTCGGAGCCGCGGGGGCGAGCCGCGGCCTGCGATGTGCTGGTCACCGCTCCCGCCGGGACGGCGCTGGCGGCGGTGGCGGCGGGTCTGGCCTCGGCGGTCGGCGGTGAGGGCGCAGGCCAGCACGAGCGCGGCCGAGAGGTCGGCGGAGGACCCGTCGTGCTGTACGCGGGCGCCGAGCGCCTCGACGGCCAGCGCTGCACACTGGGCGAGCCTCCCCTGACGGACGGCGCCGTGCTGTCCCTGGGCTGCCCCGCCGAACCCGGTCCCGACGTGGACGGGGTCGCGGCCCGGCTCCATGTCGTCGCGGGCCCCGACGCGGGCGGCGTCCACCTGCTGCACGGCGGCCGGATCGACATCGGCCGCTCCGCCGACGCGGACGTCCCGCTGGACGATCCCGATGTCTCCCGCCTGCACTGCGCGGTCACGGTCACCCCCGAGGGTCGCGTCTCGGTCGCCGACCTGGGCTCGACGAACGGCACGACGCTGGACGGCACCCAGGTCGGCACCCGCCCGGTCCGCTTCGGGCAGGGCGCGCTGCTGCGCGTCGGCGAGTCCGCCCTGCGGCTGGCTCCGCCCGGTGGCGCGGATCCGGTGGGCACGACGCCGGACGGGGAGGGCCACGTCAGGGTCACCACCCTCACCGGCACGGCCACCCGCCCGAAGCCGCCCACCGGCCCCGGCCCCTCGTCGTCCCCCGCCGGTCCCACCGCCCCCGCCGGTCCTTCCGCTCCTGTCGTGCCCCACGCGCGCGTGGGGGGCGCCTCCGGAGCCGGCGCGCTGCCCGTGCCGCCCGTCGGTGACACACATCACGGCTTCGGATCGGCGGAGTGGGGAGCCGCGGGCGGCGTCCCCGGAGGACAGGAGCACGGCCCGGTCGTGCCCGAGCAGGGCCGGGCACCCCGGATCGAGAGCAGGCCCGCGCGGCCGTCCGACCCCGACACCCCGGGGGACGGAGTCACGCCCCGGACCGCGGCCGGTCCGGAGCCGGGCACCCGCAAAGGCACGCCCACACGGGGCACCGATGTACCACCCGGGGTGCGCAAGCGGAGCGGGTTCGGCGCGTGGGCGCGTCGGCTGACCGGCGCCCGGGACGAACTGCCGGGCACCGGCCCGGGGGATCCGTACGACACGGAAGGGGATGACGGGGCGGCGGAGTTCCTGGTGGCCGCCCTGCCCACACAGGCCCCGGAGAGCTGGCCCGATCCCGCGACGCTGCTGCTCACCGCGCTGGGTCCGGGACCGCGGCTGTGGGAGCGCGGCCCGGGCCACCCGGAGACGCTGACGGTGCGGCTGGGCACGGCGGACCGTGCGGCCCCCGACGGTTCGGGGCTGGTGCCCGCGGTGCCGGTGACCGCGGGCCTGCGGGAGGTCGGCTCGCTGGGCCTGGCGGGGCCGCGGGCGCGGCTGGCCGGGCTGACCCGCTCGGTGGTCGCCCAGCTCGCCGCGCTGCACTCCCCGGACGCCCTCGACATCGTCCTGATCAGCGCGGACCGCTCCCGCCCCGTGGAGGAGCGCACCGCCGAGTGGTCCTGGCTCGGCTGGCTCCCGCATCTGCGCCCCACCCACGGCCAGGACTGCCGTCTCCTCCTCGCCTACGACCGTGAACAGGCGACGGCCCGCACGGACGAGCTCCTGCGCCGCCTGGACGACCAGCTGACCGAAACGGGCGGCGCCCGGGGCGCGTACGACAAGGCCGACCGCGTCCCCGTGGACGCGCGGGGCGGCGCACGGCGCCCGTCCTGGGCCCGCGACGAGGACCCGACGGGGGCCGACCCGGACTTCGAGGGGCCGTTCACCGTGCTCGTCGTGGACGGGGACCCCGGAGGCGCCGACGTACGGGAGGCGGTGCTGCGGCTGACGCACGAGGGCGCGCGGGCGGGCATACACGTGGTGTGTCTGGCCGAGACCGTGTCCGCGTCGCCCGCGTCCCCGGTGACGGAGACGTACGAGGCGGCCTGCGAGGCATCACCGGCGTTCCGGGAGTGCGGGGCGGTCGCGCTGCTCAGCGGGGATGTGGCGACGGCGCTGCGACTGATGCGGGTGGGATCCGACGGGCCCGTGGGGCACGGCACGGTCGCCGCGGTGGACGCGGTGTCACTGGCCTGGGCGGAGCGTTTCGCGCGCGCACTGGCCCCCCTCCGTACGGACGGGGCGCACGCCGACCGCCACGCGCGCGTATCCGCGCCGCTCCCTCAAGCGGCGCGTCTGCTGGACGAGTTGGGACTGGCCCGGGCCACCCCGGCGTCCCTCATGGCGCGTTGGGCGGACGCGGCGGACGACACGGAGGCGCTCGGCGGCCGCGGCCGGGCCGTCCTCGGCGCCGGCCCGCGCGGCCCGGTCGCCGTGGACCTCCCCACCGAGGGCCCGCACCTGCTGATAGAGGGCCCGCCCGGCAGCGGTCGTACGGAGCTGCTCCGCGCGATCGCCGCGTCCCTGGCCGCCGCGGAGCGCCCCGACCGGCTCGGGATCGTGCTGATGGACGGGCGGGACAGCACCGGAGGCCACGGCGCGGGCCAAGGGGCGGAGGGGCTGCGGGTCTGTACAGACCTGCCCCACGTCACCACCCACCTCACCGCCAACGACCCCGTACGGATGCGGGAGTTCGCCCAGGCACTCAGCGCCGAGCTGAAGCGGCGGGCCGAGCTCCTCGGTCGGCTCGACTTCGCGGAGTGGCACACGCGCGGCGAGATGTCGGGCCGGATGGTCGCCCAGCGCACCCCCAAACCCTCCCCGGGAGCGAAGCCCGGCTCCGGCTCCCCCTCCGTCTCCCCCTCCTCCTCCGGCGCCGCGGATCTCGACACGCCCCCCAGTTCGACCCTGCGGCTGCGCCCGGCCGCTGCCCGCGAACGGACGGAACCGGGCCCCCCGTTGGCCCGTCTCTTCGTCATCATCGACGACCTGGACGCGTTGCTCTCCCCCGCGCTGGGCTCCCCGGGACGACCGGCGGCCGGTTCGGTCGTACGGGCGCTGGAGGCCGTCGCCCGCGAGGGTGACCGCCTCGGTGTGCACCTTGTGGCGGCCGCCGCGGACGACGGCCGCACGGCGACCACCGAACTGGGCCGCGCCGCCTCGCTCCGTATCTCCCTCGACCCGGTGTCCCCCGGCGCGGACGAACCCGCCCCCGGCCGCGGCCGTCTGTCCACTCCCGACGGCCGCCTCACGCCCTTCCAGGCCGGCCGGGTCACGGGCCGCATCCCCCGCACGGCCACCCTCCGCCCCACGGTCGTCCCCCTCGAATGGCACCGCATGGGCGACCCCCCGGCCCGCCGCCCCGTCCGCGAACTCGGCAACGGCCCCACGGACCTGGCCCTGCTGGCCAGCGCGCTGGAGCGGGCGGCGAAGTCGGTGGCGGCGGTGGAGATGCCGTCGTTGCTGTAGCTCTTCGACACCCGTACGCGACACTCGGCCCCCATGAGGGACATGGGTGACATGAGTGACTGGTATCTGCAGCAGGAGTACGGGGTCCGGTTCGAGTGGGGGGCCGGTGGGGCGGAGCGGGTCGCGGGCGGGGTCGGGTGTCTCGTGGTGGTGGACGTGTTGTCGTTCAGCACCTCCGTGAACGTCGCCGTCGAGGCGGGGACCCGGGTCCACCCCTATGCCTGGCGGGACAAGACGGCGTCCGTCTTCGCCCGGGACAACGCCGCGGAACTGGCGGTCGGACGGCGGGCGGTCACCGCGGCCTCTCCCTGGTCGCTGTCCCCCGCCGCGCTCCGGCGGGCCCCGTTTACCCCCCGGCTCGTCCTCCCCTCGCCCAACGGATCCGCCATCGCCGCGGCGGCGGGCGGCTCGACCGTGGTCGCGGGCTGTCTGCGCAACGCGTCGGCCGTCGGCCGATGGCTGGCGCTCCATGGTCACGGAACCCTGGAACGGCCCCTCGCCGTGATCGCCGCGGGCGAGCGCTGGCCGGACGGCAGCCTGCGGCCGGGTCTGGAGGACCTGATGGGGGCCGGAGCGGTCATCGCCGCACTCCAGGCGGCGGGCGGCGCCGGACCGCTGTCGCCCGAGGCGGCGGCCGCCCGGACCGCCTTCACCGGGACCCCCGACGCGGCCGGTGCCGTGGCCGCGTGTTCCTCCGCTCTGGAGCTGGTCCGGAGCGGCTTCGCCGACGACGTGGCGATCGCGGTCGAGGTGGACGCGAGTACGACCGTGCCCGTGCTCACCGACGGCGCCTTCAGCGCGGGCACCCGCACCTACGGCAGCCCCCTCGCGACGGCGCTGTCCACACCGGCCCCGTCCACCTCATGCCACCCGACTGACCCGCCGTCATCCGGCTGACTTGCCGTCACCCGGCGTTCGGGTCCTCGTTGTTCCCATTCCACCGCCGGAGCGCGTGCGCCGCACAGAGTCCGCACCGCGTTCGCACAGCCGCCCACGTCACGACCCAATCACGATCACCCACTTGACAGCGCAGGCGCTCTTGCCGCCCTCGATGCCCCGGGCGTAGACCAGAGCGCACGGGACAGCGCCGGACGTTCGACGAAGAACGAGAACGGGGCAGTGATGCACAGAGCTCTTCGTACACACAAGTCGCCCAACCACTCGACGCACAGGTCACGCAGAGCCGCACACCACCGCAGGTCACCCAGGGCCGCGCAGGCCGCCGCAGCCGCCGTCGCCGTCGCCGTCGCGCTCGCCCTCACCGCGTGCGGCGGCGGCAGCAAGGACAAGAACAGCAACGGCGGCACGAGCAGCGCCAGTGCGAGCGGCGACACCGTCACCCTCCCCAAGCTCAACGGCGAGAGCCTCGAAGTCGCCGCCGTCTGGACCGGCGAGGAGCAGAAGAACTTCAAGACGGTCCTCGCGGAGTTCGAGAAGCGCACCGGCGCGAAGGTGACCTTCGTGGCGGCCCAGGACCCGATCATCAACTTCCTCGGTTCGAAGATCGCGGGCGGCCAGCCGCCGGACGTCGCGCTGCTGCCGCAGCCCGGAGCCATCAAACAGGCCGTCGACAAGAAGTGGGCCAAACCCCTCGGCCCCGAGGCCCTGGCCGAGCTCGCCAAGAACTACTCGCAGGGCTGGCAGGACATCGGCAAGGTGGGCGGCAAGCAGTACGGCGTGTACTACAAGGCCGCCAACAAGTCGCTGATCTGGTACAACGCCAAGGTCTTCGAGAACGCGGGCGCGAAGGAGCCCCAGACCTGGCAGGACCTGCTGACGACCGCGCAGACGGTCTACGACTCCGGTGTCACCCCGTTCTCCGTCGGCGGCGCCGACGGCTGGACCCTCACCGACTGGTTCGAGAACGTGTATCTCTCCCAGGCGGGCCCGGAGAAGTACGACCAGCTGAGCCAGCACAAGATCAAGTGGACGGATCCGTCCGTCAAGCAGGCCCTCACCACCCTCGCCGGGATCTGGGGCAAGAAGAACTACATCGCGGGCGGCGCGAACGGCGCCCTGCAGACGGAGTTCCCGGCCTCCGTCACCCAGACCTTCACCGGCGGCGACCAGCCCAAGGCGGGCATGGTCTTCGAGGGCGACTTCGCACAGGTCAACATCGGCGAGACCAAGGCCAAGGTGGGCACGGACGCGAAGGTGTTCCCGTTCCCGGCCGTGGGCAGCGCGGCGCCCGTGGTCTCCGGCGGCGACGCGGCCGTCATCCTGAAGGACTCCAAGGCGGCGCAGGCACTGGCCACCTTCCTGGCCTCCCCGGACGCGGCGACGATCCAGGCCAAGCTGGGCGGCTACCTCTCCCCCAACAAGAACGTGCCGAACTCGGCGTACCCGAACGCCGTGCAGCAGAAGATCGCCAAGTCGCTGATCGCGTCGGGCGACGACTTCCGCTTCGACATGTCCGACCAGGCCCCGCAGGCCTTCGGCGGCACGCCCGGCAAGGGTGAGTGGAAGGACCTCCAGGACTTCCTGAAGAACCCGACCGACGTCGCGGGCACCCAGGCGACGCTGGAGAAGGACGCGGCGGCGGCGTACGGCAGCGGAAGCTGATCCGGCGATGACGTCGGCAACGGCCGGAGGAACCGCACCGGTTCCTCCGGCCCGCACACGCAAGAGCGTGACCGGCACCCGCAGGACCGTGGCGGTGCTGTTCCTGCTGCCCTGCCTCGTGCTGCTCGGCGCGCTCGTGGTCTACCCGATCGGGTACTCGCTGATCCGCAGCTTCCTCAACCAGTCCGGCGACGGTTTCGCCGGCGTCGACAACTACAAGGCGCTGTTCACCGACGACGGCATCCGTACCGCCCTCAAGAACAACGTCATCTGGGTCGTGTTCGCGCCCACCGTCGCGACCGCGCTCGGTCTCGTCTTCGCGGTCCTCACCGAACGGGTCCGCTGGGGCACGGCGTTCAAGCTGGTCGTCTTCATGCCGATGGCGATCTCGATGCTCGCCGCGGGGATCATCTTCCGGCTGGTGTACGACCAGGACCCGAACAAGGGCGTCGCGAACGCGGTCTGGGTGGGGGTGCACGACACCTTCGCCGAGTCGTCGGCGTTCCCGAACGCCCACCCTGGACGGCAGTCGCCGCTCCGCCCGGAGAAGGGCGGCTTCCTCACCCAACAGGCCGTGCACGCCGGGCAGTCCGTCTCCCTTCCCCTCGTCGGCGTCGCCCCCGACAAGATGCCGGGCGGCGCGAAGAAGGCCGTGCAGGCACCGTCCGAGCCCGGCAAGGTCACCGGCACCGCCTGGCAGGACTTCACCCGGGGCAAGGGCGTCGGCAGGCTCGGCCAGGTCGACCCGGGCGAACTCGGCTACCCGGGCATGAAGATCGAGGCGGTGAAGGACGGCAAGGTCGTCGATTCGGCGAAGGTACGGGCCGACGGCACCTTCACGCTCTCCGACAAGGCGGACGGGGCTCGGCTCCGGCTCCCGGCGAGCAACTTCCGTGAGCCGTACAACGGCGTCGACTGGCTCGGCCCGTCGCTCGTCACCCCGGCCGTGATCGGAGCGTACGTCTGGATGTGGGCCGGCTTCGCCATGGTGCTCATCGCGGCGGGGCTCGCGGGCGTGCCGCGTGAACTCCTCGAAGCGGCGCGGGTGGACGGGGCGAACGAGTGGCAGGTGTTCCGAAGGGTCACCGTGCCGCTGCTCGCGCCCGTCCTCGCCGTCGTCCTGGTCACGCTGATGATCAACGTGCTGAAGGTCTTCGACCTGGTCTTCATCATCCCGCCGGGCTCCTCCCAGGACGACGCGAACGTGCTGGCCCTGGAGCTGTACCGGAAGGGCTTCTCCGAGGACCAGCCGGGCATCGCGAGCGCGATCGCGGTGTTCCTGCTGCTGCTCGTGATCCCGGTGGTGTGGTTCAACGTGCGTCGTCTGCGGCGGGAGGTACGACGATGACCACCCAGGTCGGCGGTCTCACGAAGACCGCGCCCGTCACCGGCGCCAAGGCCCGGGAGTCGCTCGGCTCACGGCTCGCGAGCGGTGTCAGCGGCGGGATCGTCCGGGTCTTCCTCCTCCTCGTCGGCCTGTTCTGGCTGGTGCCGACGATCGGGCTGTTGCTGTCCTCGCTGCGCGCACCGGCGGACATGAGCGCGTCCGGCTGGTGGAAGGTCTTCAGCGAGCCCTCCCAGCTCACCGTGGACAGTTACCAGAAGCTCCTGGAGAACGGTGACATCACGAGTTCCCTGGGGAACACGGTGCTGATCACCGTCCCGGCGACCGTTCTCGTCGTCGTCATCGGCGCGCTCGCGGGCTACGCCTTCGCCTGGATGGAGTTCCCGGGCCGCGACTGGTGGTTCCTGGCGGTGGTCGGTCTGCTGGTCGTCCCCGTGCAGGTGGCGCTGATCCCGATCGCCGAACTCTTCGGCAGGATCGGCATCTTCGGCACGATCTTCGGGGTGATCCTCTTCCACGTGGGCTTCGGTCTGCCCTTCGCGGTGTTCCTGCTGCGGAACTTCTTCGCGGAGATCCCCCGGGAGCTGCTGGAGGCGGCCCGGCTCGACGGCGCCGGTGAACTGCGCCTGTTCCTACGGGTCGTGATGCCGCTCGGCGGTCCCGCGATCGCCTCGCTCGGCATCTTCCAGTTCCTGTGGGTGTGGAACGACATGCTGGTCGCGCTGGTGTTCTCGGACGCGGGCAGCCAGCCGATCACGGTCGCACTACAGACCCAGGTACGCCAGTTCGGCAACAACATCGACGTGCTGGCGCCCGGCGCCTTCATCTCGATGGTCATCCCGCTGGCCGTGTTCTTCGCGTTCCAGCGCCAGTTCGTGTCCGGGGTGATGGCGGGCGCGGTGAAGTAGCCGGACAAATAACCACATCAGGGGCGAGCCGGACACCGGCTCGCCCCTCGGCGTTCACCCAGAATCCCCCGTATGCCACATCTGGCGTAACCAAGTCACCCCTTCGGCCGTTGCCGGGCAGTATGCCCGCGCCGACCCATGGATGTCCCTTGCCCAGGTTCAGTGTCATCGTCCCCGCGTACAAGGTTCAGGCGTACCTGCACGAATGCCTCGAATCCGTGCTGGAGCAGTCCTATCCGGACCTCGAACTGATCGCCGTCGACGACTGCTCGCCCGACGCCTGCGGTGCGATCATCGACGAGTTCGCCGCCCGTGACTCCCGGGTCCACCCCGTCCGCCTGCCGGGGAACGTGGGCCTCGGCCGCGCCCGCAACGCGGGGCTCGAACACGCCACCGGCGACTACCTGCTCTTCCTGGACGGCGACGACACCCTCACCCCGGACGCCCTGCGCGCGATCGCCGACCGGCTGAAGGAGACCTCCGAACCGGACGTCCTGGTCTACGACTACGCGCGCACCTACTGGAACGGGGACATCGTCCGCAACCACTTCGCGGAGCAGCTCAGCGAGCGGGGACACGCGCCCTTCCGGCTCGACGACCGGCCGGGGCTGCTCAGGGTCCTGATGGTGGTGTGGAACAAGGCGTACCGAAGGGAGTTCGTCCAGCGTGCGGGCCTCTCCTTCCCGCCCGGCTACTACGAGGACACCCCCTGGACCTACCCGGCGCTGATCTCCGCCGAGACGATCGCCACCCTCGACCGGGTCTGTGTGCACTACCGCCAGCGCCGTCAGGGCAACATCCTCGGCACCAGCAGCCGCAAGCACTTCGACATCTTCGAGCAGTACGACCGCGTCTTCGCGCATCTCGACGCCCACCCGGAGCTGGCGCGGTGGCGTCCGGTCCTGTTCCGCCGCATGGTCGACCACCTCTCCACGGTGTTCACCAAGCGGGGCCGGCTGCCGCGCGGCACCCGCGCCGAGTTCCTGCGCAAGGCCCGCACCCACTACCGCCGTTACCGCGCGCCGGGCGCCCCCGTCCGCCCCCGCACCCGCCTCCGGCACGCCCTGGTCCGGCTCGGCAACCACCGCACGTACCGACTGCTCGGCCTGGCCACGAGTACCCACAAGAAGGCGCTGCGCGGCGTCAAGGGACTGCTGCGCAAGGTCCGCGGCGGCGCCCTCCAGTTCCACTACCGCGTCCAGCTCCGCCTGCCGCTGCGCGCCGACCGCGCCGTCTTCTCCAGCTACTGGGGGCGCGGCCACGGCTGCAACCCGGGCGCTCTGGAGTCCGCGTTCCGCGAACTCGCCCCGCACATCCGTACGGCGTGGATCGCGCACCCCGAGTACCACCACACGATCCCGGCCTCGACGCGCCGTCTGCGGCCCGGTACGACGGCGTACTGGACGGCGCTCGCCCGCTCCAAGTACCTCGTCAACAACGTCAACTTCGACCGCCGGCTGGTCAAGCGCCCCGGCCAGATCATGATCCAGACCCAGCACGGCACCCCGCTCAAGTACATGGGCCTCGACCTCCAGGACCGCCCGGCGGCCGCCCGTGACACCGACTTCGCCGAGTTGCTGCGCAGCGTCGACAAGTGGGACTACTGCCTGTCGGGCAACCGCCACTCCACCCTGATCTGGGAGCGCGTCTTCCCCGCCGCGTACACGACGCTGGAGTACGGCCTCCCCCGCAACGACGTGTTCCAGCGGGCGACCTCGACGGACGTCACCCGGCTGCGGCAGTCCCTCGGCATCCCCGAGGGCACGGTCGCCATCCTGTACGCGCCGACCTACCGCGACTACCGCCGCACCCAGCGTCTCGCCCTCGACCTGGAGCGCGTCCTGCGCCGGCTCGGCCCCCGGTTCGTCGTCCTGACCCGCGCCCACCACTCGTACGCCGCCGCGCTGAGCAACCGCTCCGGGGCCCGGCTCATCGACGTCTCCGACCACCCGAGCATCGAGAACCTCTGCCTGGCCTCGGACGCGCTGGTCACCGACTACTCCTCCCTGATGTTCGACTACGCGGTCCTGGACCGGCCGATCGTGATCCACGCGGACGACTGGGAGGCGTACCAGGCCTCCCGGGGCACCTACTTCGACCTGCGGGACTTCCCGCCGGGCGCGGTCGCGCGCAGCGAGGACGAGCTGATCGACATCTTCGCGACCGGCCACTGGCGCGGCTCCCGCTCGACCCAGCTGCGGACCGCGTTCCGCGAGCGGTTCTGCCCGTACGAGGACGGGCGCGCCGCCGAGCGGGTCGTACGCCATGTCGTGCTGGGCGAGAGCGCCGGGCTGCCACGGGTACTGCCGCCCACGCAGCGCCACCCGGTCCCGTCGGCCGCCGCCCGTCCCCGGACCCCCCTGGCCACCGTGCCCGCGCCCGCGACCGCGCCCGGCACCCCCGTCCCCGTCGCCGAGATCCTCTGAACCGGAGCAGGCATGCCTTCCAGCCCCTCCCGGCCCACACCGACGAGACCCGTCACCTGGCGCCCCGCCGGGCGGCCCGGGCGCTGACACCGACCGGCACCCCGGCAGCAGCCCGAGAAGCAAGCAAAGAAGTAGCAGAGAAGTAAGCAGAGAAAGAGCAGAATGCCCCGCTTCAGCATCATCGTCCCCACTCATGGAGTCGCCGGGCGACTGGCCCTCGCACTGGACTCGGTTCTCGACCAGTCCTTCGGCGACTTCGAGCTGATCCCGGTCTGCGACGGGCCGGACTCCCCGGCGGGCGAGGTCGCCGCCGGGTACGCCGCGCGGGACTCCCGGGTGGCCCCGGTCCACTCACCGCCCGCGGACGGACTGAGCGGGGCGCGCAACACCGGGACCGGGGCGGCGAGCGGCACGTATCTGCTCTTCCTCGACGGCGACGACGTCCTGGTGCCGGGCGCCCTGGCCGCCCTGGACCGCACACTCCAGCAGGAGCCCGAGGAGGCGGACGTCCTCTACTTCGGACACGAACGCGTCCACTGGTGGGACGCCGAGACCAGCACACCGCCCCTCCCGAAGGCCCCGGAGGGGGTGTTCACCCCGGACCGGGCGCCGCGGCTGACCGGAGCGGGCCTTCCGGCGTGGAGCGCGGCCTACCGCCGGGCGTTCCTTCGGGAGCGGCGCCTCGCCTTCCCTTCGGGGCACTTCACGGATCTCGGCTGGGGCGGCCTGGTGACGGTCGCCGCCGGGCGGCTGGCGGTGCTGCGGCAGGTCGTCGTACGGCATCGTGTGCGGCGGCAGGGCAGCCTCCTGAACGCGCCGGGCGAGCACCAGTTCCAGCTTCTCGACCAGGTCGACCTGGTGCTGAGCCGGGCGGCCGAGGAGCAGCTGTCCGTGGAGCGGTCGCGGGCGCTGTTCGGTGACCTCTTCGCGGCGGTGCTGAAGTCGGCCGCCCATCCGAAGCGGCTTCCGCTGCACCGGCGCCGGGCCTTCTTCCGGCGTGCGGGCCGGCTCTACCGGCGCCACCGGCCCGCCGGGTTCCGGCCGCCGCCGGGCCGGATCGGGGTGCAGTACCGGCTCCTGGCGGCCGGGGCGTACAGCGCCTTCCGCGCGCTGCGCGGCGTCAGCCGACGGATGACGAGGGCGGGAATGGGGGTCCCCCCTGGTCGAGCGAAGTCGAGAGCTTGGGGGAAACTGCCGCGCCCCCGTCGGCTGAGCGCCCGCGCGCGGTACGCCGCGCAACTGCGCCTCCCCCTCGACGAGAACCTCGTCGTGTACTGCGCCTACTGGGGCCGCGGTTACGCCTGCAGCCCGGCCGCGATCCACGCCAAGGCCCTCGAACTCGCCCCGCATCTGCGCTCGGTGTTCCTGGTCGAGGCCGACGCGGTGGACCAGGTCCCGGACGGTGTCGACCACGCGGTGATCGGAAGCCCGCGCGCCTGGGAGGTGCTGGCCCGTGCCAAGTACCTGGTCAACAACGCCAATTTCGCGGACGATGTCGTCAAGCGGCCCGGCAGCGTGCATCTGCAGACCCAGCACGGCACGCCACTGAAGACGATGGGCGTCGACCAGTCGACGTATCCGATCGTGGCCGCCGCGACCGGCAGCTTCGCCAAGCTGCTGACCCGGATGGACCGCTGGGACTACAACCTCTCCTCCAACCGGCACTCCACCCAGATGTGGGAGCGAGCCTTCCCGGGCACGTACGAGACCCTGGAGTACGGCTATCCGCGCAACGACGTCTACTACACGGCGACCGCCGAGGACGTGGCCCGCGTCCGCGCCCGGCTGGGCGTCCCCGAGGGCAGGACCGCCCTCCTCTACGCGCCCACGCACCGCGACTACAGCACCGGCTTCGAGTCCCGGCTCGACCTGGAGGCCTTCTGCGAGGAGATCGGCGACGAGTTCGTCGTGCTGCTGCGCGCCCACTACTTCTACGACGAGGGCAGGCGCAGGGGCGGCGGCCGGATCATCGACGTGACCCGGCACCGGTCCTCGGAGGACGTCTGTCTGGCCGCCGACGCGCTGATCACGGACTACTCGTCGATCATGTTCGACTACGCCAACCTCGACCGCCCGATCGTCGTGTACGCGGACGACTGGGAGGTCTACCGGGAGACGCGGGGCGTCTACTTCGACCTGATGGAGGCACCGCCGGGCCCGGTGGTGCGCACCCCGGGGGAGCTCGCGGGGGCCTTCCGCGACCGCTCCTACGCGGACGACTCCTCGCGCGCCCTGCGGGCCGCGTTCCGTGAGCGCTTCTGCCAGTTCGACGACGGGCAGGCCGCCGAGCGGGTCGTCCGCAGAGTGCTGCTGGGCCGGCCGCCCGAGGCGATCCCGCCGGTGATCCCGCTCGCCGAGCGCCTTCCGGCCCCCGCCGCGTCCACCCTCGTAAGGAGCTGACGTGCCCCGCTTCAGCGTCATCGTCCCCGTCTTCAGGGTGCAGGGCTTTCTGCGCGAGTGCCTCGACTCGGTCCTGGACCAGTCGTACACCGACATCGAGGTGATCGCGGTCGACGACTGCTCACCGGACGGCTGCGGCGCGATCCTCGACGAGTACGCGGCCCGCGAACCGCGCCTGCGGGTGCTGCACCTGCCGCAGAACGTGGGCCTCGGCCGCGCCCGCAACGCCGGAATGCCGTACGCGACGGGGGACTACCTCCTCTTCCTCGACAGCGACGACACCCTCACGCCGGGCGCCCTGCGCGCCATGGCCGACCGCCTCGACGAGACGGCCGACCCCGATGTACTGGTCTTCGACTACGCGCGCACCTACTGGTGGGGAGGTACGCGCCGCAACGTCCTCGCGCAGGTGCTGGCCGAGGGTGGCGACGGCTGCTTCACGGCCGCCGAACACCCGGAGATCCTCGACCTGTTGATGGTCGCGTGGAACAAGGTCCACCGTCGCGCGTTCGTCGAGCGGGAGGGCTTCACCTTCCCGCCCGGCTACTACGAGGACACCCCCTGGACCTTTCCGGTCCTGCTCAGCGCGGAGCGGATCGCCACCCTGGACCGGATCTGCCTGAACTACCGGCAGCGCCGTCAGGGCAACATCCTGTCCACCACCAGCCGCAAGCACTTCGACATCCACGACCAGTACGAGCGCGTCTTCGCCTTCGTCGACTCCCGCCCGCGGCTGTCGAGCTGGCGCCCGTTCCTGCACCGCAAGATGGGCGAACACTGTCTGGACATCCTCGCCAAGCCGGACCGGCTGCCCGCGTCCGACAAGGGCGAGTTCTTCCGGCGTACGGCCGCCCTCTTCCGCAAGCACAAGGGCGGTGGCCCGGTGCCGCGCGAACTGCGCGTCCTCCAGGGCGGCTACGTGGCCTACCTCGCCCGGAGCCGGTCCGGCCGACTCGGCGCGGAACTCGGACGGCGCGGGCTCCAGGTGCGCAAGGTGGCGGCCACCCGGGTCAAGAGCGGCTGGTCCGCGGCGCACGAACACCGGCCGCTGGACCCCGACCTCGCGGTGTACTCGGCGTTCTCGCACCGCGGGGTGCTCGGCGACCCGGGCGCGATCTACCACGCGGCACGCGAACTCGCCCCGCACGTCCGGGGGGTGTGGGTGGTGCGCGAGGACCAGGTGCCGCTGCTGCCGCCCGGCGTCGAGTACGTCCTGCCGGACTCGCTCGGCTACCGCCGGGTCACCGCCCGCGCCACGTACCTCATCAACAACGTCAACTGGCCCGGCACCCTGGTCAAGCGCGCGGGCAGCGTCCATGTGCACACCCACCAGGGCACCCCGCTGAAGTACATGGGGGCCGACCTGCGCGACAAGCCCGGCGCCCGGCACGGCTTCGACGTGCCGCAGATGCTGCGCCGCGCCGACCGCTGGGACTACAGCCTGGTCGCCAACCGCCACTCCGAACTGGTCTGGGACCGCGCCTACCCCTGCCACTTCACCTCGCTGCGCACCGGCAGCCCCCGCAACGACGTCCTCGTAAGGGCCCGGCCCGAGGACGGTGCGGCGGTCCGCGCCCGCCTCGGCATCCCGGCCGACCACCGGGTGGTGCTGTACGCGCCGACGCGCCGCGACTACGTCCGCGGTGGCCTCGTCGACCGGATCGACCTCGCCCGGTTCGCCGACGACCTCGGCGAGGGCCACACCCTCCTGGTACGGCTGCACCCCTCGCTCACGGACGGCCCCTCGCGCGGGATGGGCCTGTCCGAACTGCACCGGCGCGGGGTCGTGCTCGACGCGACCGACGAGCCGCACGTCGAGGACCTGATGCTTGCCTCCGACGTGCTGGTCACGGACTACTCGGCCCTGATGTTCGACTACGCCAACCTGGACCGGCCGATCGTGATCCACGCGGACGACTGGGGCGCGTACGCCGCGAGCCGGGGCGCGTATTTCGACATCACGGCCGACGCGCCGGGCCATGTGGCCCACTCCTACCGGGAGCTGGCGTGGCTGTTCGCGTCCGGGTCCTGGCGGGACGAGGAGTCGGCGCGGCTGCGGGCCGGGTTCCGGGCGCGGTTCTGCGCGTTCGACGACGGGCGGGCGGCCGAGCGGGTGGTACGGACGCTGATGCTCGGCGAGCGTGTGGAGCACCCGGTGCCGGTTGCGGTCGTGCCCGCGCAGGCGGGACACGACGTCCTCACGTCGTCGCGAGCGCCCTCATGACCGTCGTCGGCCCGTTCATGAAGCGGCGCCCGCCCCGGTTCTGGGTGGTCGTCCTGGCCGCCGTCTTCGCCCTGCTCCAGCTCGCGAACGTCAGCGGCCGCGACACCCCCGACACCAAGAACTACCTCTCGTACGCCCTGAGTCTGCGGGGCACGAACAAGCACGAGGCGGCCGCGGCCACCATCGACTACGCCTGCGCCGGCCGGGCGTCCGTCGCGCGCCGCGACCAGAGCGTCGACGTCGTCCACTTCCGCGAGCCGAGCCCCGCCCGGCGGGTCGTCGAGGAGTGCCGCCGCGACCAGTGGGGGTGGGTGTCGAAACGGCTGAGCGCCGGGCAGACGGCGGGCCACACCGTGCCGTTCATACCGCCGCGCTTCATGCGGATCTTCGAGGCGCGCCCCGGCTACCCGGTCCTCCTGGTCCCCTTCATCACCGTCCTCGGCGTGAAGTGGGGCCTGTGGACGTCGAGCGTCCTCATCACGGTCGCCGGGGGCGTACTCGCCTTCCTGGTGCTGCGCACCCTGCGCGCCCCCACCGTCGCCGCCCTGACCGGACAGGCCCTCTTCTACGTCCTGCCGTGCGGCACGACCGCCATACGACCCACGACCGAGGGCCTGCTGCTGACCCTGACACTGGCGGCGCTGTGGGGCTGTGCACTCGCTCTGGAGGGCCGGACGCGGGCCGCGACCGCGCTGGTCGGCGGGTCCCTGGCCGCGCTCTTCGCCGTCAAGCACTCGCAGGCCCTGTTCCTCGGGCTGTGCCTGGCGGGCGCCTGCGCGGTGCTCGGCGTCCGGCGCGGCGGGCTACGGCAACCGCTGCGGAGGCTCGCACGACCGTTGCGGGAGGTGGGGGTGGTGGCGGCCTGCGGGGTCGCCGTCACCCTGCTCGCGGCAAAGGTACTGGGCTACCCGTCCGAGTCGGAGTCCCTCCAGGACCTGCTCACGGCCCACTTCTCCCGGCCCGACCGCAGCCGTCCGTGGTCGGATTTCCTCCACCTGGAGGTCAACTTCTGGGTGGAGTGGCTGCGTCGCGAGCTCTGGCAGCCGTTCTTCCCGACGGCCCTGCTGGCCGGGGCCTGGGGCGCGCTGCGGCAGCGTCCTGACTTCGGGGTGTTCCTGGTCGCGGGCGCGCTCACCGGCGTCCTCAACCAGGCCGGACACCCCGACATCAACATCTACGGCGACCGGCTGATCGTGCTGGCGTGGGTGCTGCCGGTGGTGGGACTTCCGCTGCTGCTGGAACAGGTCGTACGGCCGCGGGTGCGGGGGCTCGACACGGTGCCGGGCCCGCCTCGGAGGGACGCGGGGCCGAACACCGCGATGGACGCCGGGACGGGCGCCGGACTGGACGCCGGAGTCGCTCGATGAGGTGAAGTTCGGCAAAGCCCTGGGCCTCGATGGGCATATACGACAAATGACCCGAACAGCTCAGACCGAGGTCGGCCTCCCCGTCCGGCGGACCGCCCGTGGCGCGACCGCGTTGCGCGGCGGCACCCCCTGGCACCCCACGCCCTATCAGGTGTTCGGCGGGCTGTTCTGGCTGGTGCTGTGCCTCGCTTCCTGGCGGGTGCCGATGTGCTGCGACTTCGGCCAGCACGCGGCGGTCGTCGAGCGCCTCAAGGCGAACCTCCTGCATCCGGCCCATCCGACGGCGGACCTGCCGGGCGAGGGCAGCCCCTTCTACTCGCCGTACACCGTGGCCCAGGGCGCCTTCGCCCGGCTGACGGGCCTCGCGGGCTGGGAGGTGGTCCGCCTCTCGGCGCCGCTGAACCTGTGGGTGCTGCTGACGGGGATCGGCCGCTTCGTGCGCGTCCTGGCGCCCCGCCGCCCCTGGGCACCGGTGTGCGCGCTGCTCGCGATGGTGCTGCTGTGGGGCACCGAGCGGGCCTGGTCGAGCGGCTACCTCGGACTGATGTCGATGACGGGCAACCTCGGCTATCCGTCGACGTTCGCCATCGGACTCACCTTCTGGGCCTGGGCGCTCACGGGCACGCTCGCGGGAGGGATCGGCGGCCCGGTCCGGTACGTCGGCCCGAGCGGACTGCGGAGCCTGTCCGGGTACAAGGGGCTCGGCGTTCTCTACGGCCTGATCCTGCTCGTCCATCCGATCACCGCGTCGGCGGCGGCGCTCGGGGCGCTGGCGTTCGTGGCCGGGTGGCAGCGGGGATGGCGGGCGGCCGTGGTGGCCCGGTGGGCGGTCACGGGGGCGGCCGCGCTGATGGTCGCCCACCTCTGGCCGTACTTCGACGTCCTCACGCTGCCCGGGAACCACAGCATGGACGCCCTGCACCGGCGGCTGTACGAGGGGGTGCCCGGGCACTACTGGCTGGCGCTGATCGGGGTACCGGCACTGTGGCTGCGCGCGCGACGCTCCTGGCGGGACCCACTGGTGCTGATGTTCGCGCTGGACTGCCTGGCGGTGGCGTTCGGCTGGGTCAGCGGGCACTACACCTACGGCAGGATCCTGGGACTCGCGCTCGTGGCGCCGCAGTTCGCGCTCGCGATCGAGCTGGCGGCGGCGCGGCCGTGGCCGGTGTGGCGGCGGGCGCTGGGGATGGTGGCGGCCGTCGGCGCCTGCGTCGGCTTCGTCACGGTGCAGGCCGGTGCCGTCGTACCGCGTTCACTCGATCCGGTGAGATTCGACCAGCCGCCGCGCTGGCCCTCGTACGACTGGGCGGCGCGGCACATCAAGCCCGGCGAGGTGGTGATCGCCGACGGGTACTACGCCCCCCGTCTGATCCCGGGCTACGGCCCGAACCTGGCGGCGCCCGTGTGGCCGGACGCGGGACTGGACGAACGGGAGCGGGTGCGGCGGCTCGCGGCCGTCCGGGGATACCTCGACCCGGCGTCGACGCGGGCGCGGCGCTCCGCGGTGGTGCGGCGCTATCACGTGCGATGGCTGTTGCTGACGCGGTGGAGTCGGGTGCCGGAGGAGGCGACGGTGGTGGATTGGAGCCGGCGTACGGGCGAGGTCCTCGCGAGGGTCGCTCCGCGGAGTGGACAGAAAGGCCGCAGGTGATGCGCGGGGTGCGGGTCGTCCGTGGCCGGTCGGGCCCACGCGGCGGAGCCGCACATGGCACAGCCCCGCGCCCCGGACGGGGCGCGGGTACTGAGCGGCGTCACCACCTCTGGACCACTCGCTCCCGAACTACTCGATGACGAGCTCGACCGGGATGTTGCCGCGGGTGGCGTTGGAGTAGGGGCAGACCTGGTGGGCCTGCTCGACCAGCTTGCGGCCGGTGGCCTCGTCCACGGAGTCGGGGAGCTCGACGCGGAGCGTGACGGCCAGGCCGAAGCCCTCGCCCTGCTTGCCGATGCCGACCTCGCCGGTCACCGCGGCCTCGCTGACGTCGACCTTCGCGGCGCGGCCGACGAGGCCGAGGGCGCTGGCGAAACAGGCGGCGTAGCCGGCGGCGAACAGCTGCTCGGGGTTGGTGCCCTGGCCACTGCCACCCATCTCCACCGGGATGGCCAGCTGGAGGTCGAGCTTGCCGTCGGAGCTGACGGCGCGACCCTCGCGGCCGTGGGTGGCGGTGGCGACAGCGGTGTAGAGCGCGTCCATGGAGACCATCCCTCTCAAGTCAAGGTATTGCCGGGGCGGCCGGTCCGACCGCCTCACGGCCTCAATTAGAGCACGCAATTCAATTGCGCACAACTCAATGGCGGGCGAGAGCTATCCTGGAGTCATGACCGCCATGCCGACCCCGAGCACCCAGGCCCCGTCCGACGGGGACTACCTCCGTCTCGACCAGCAGATCTGCTTCTCCCTCAACGCCGCCTCGCGCGCCTTCGGGGGCGTGTACCGGGTGATCCTCAAGGACCTCGGGCTCACCTACCCCCAGTACCTGGTGATGCTGGTGCTGTGGGAGCACGGCGAGCTGCCCGTGAAGAAGGTCGGCGAGCATCTGCGGCTCGACTCCGGGACGCTGTCCCCGCTGCTCAAGCGGCTGGAGACGGCCGGTCTGGTGCGGCGGGAGCGCAGTGCGGTGGACGAGCGCTCCGTGCACGTCCATCTCACGGACGAGGGCACGGCCCTGCGCGAGCGCGCGCTGCGCGTGCCGCGCCGGATCGCCGCGGCGACGGGCGCGAACCTCGAGGAGATCCGGGAACTGCAGGCACGGCTCGACCGGCTCACGGCGGCGTTGGACGCGGCGGCGCTCGACCCCGCGGCCCTGGACGCGGCCGGCGCGGACGTCTCCTAGGGCCCGATCCGCCGGACAGGCCCTAGCGGTGGCGTACGTACACCGGACAGGCCCTAGCGGTGGCGTACGTACAGACGAAGGGTGACACCCCTGCGGACGATCTGCTCGCGCAGGGTGAATTCCCTGGCGAGTACGGCGCGTTTGGCCTCCTCGGTCGCGACCGAGGTGTCCGGATGCCAGTTCGGCCGGAACACGAACGGTTCACAGACGAGCCACACCCGGTCGAGCCGCTCGAGCCGGCTGCGCAGTTCGCGCGGGCCCACTTCCGTCCCGTACAGCGTCCCGGACGCCAGGGCGGACGTCTTCAGGGCGACGTCGCGCACCCCTCGGAAGCCCGCCGGATAGGCCAGCGCCGAGCGACGTGTGAGCGACGGCAGGTACAACACCGGATCGCCGGGCCGTAGTTCGCGACCGGCGGCGGCGGAGACGGCGGCGAGGTTGTCGGGACGGTGCGCGGGGTCGCGGTCCTTGCGGAGCAGGGGGAACTGGACGGCGAGGACGAGGGAGATGGCGAGGACACCGGCGAGGGCGACGAGGCGGGGAGCCGCGGCGCTCGGCAGCCGGGACACCCACCCGGTCAGCCGCTCCGCCCCCGCCGCGGCCAGCAGCGGCGCCCCCGCCAGCGCGTAGAGCACATACCGCTCGTCGTACAGCGGCCGGAAGCGGGAAACCGCGATCAGGACCGCCGGCGGGACCAGCAGCAGCGGCAGGGCGACCGACACGAGGTTCACCTCGCCGCGCCGCGGGAACGGGCGCCACAGGGCGAGTGCGATCAGGAACACGTAGGGCACGAACACCAGTTGGGCCTGGCTGAGGAACGCGTGCATCAGGTGGTCCACGCTCTTGCGGTTCGGCACCGCCAGCCATGCCACCTGCGCCGACTGCCGATGGGAGACAAGCGCGAGCGGCGCCAGGACGAGCAACGTGGCCCCCGCCGCGACGCCCCATCGCCACCACGCCCGCCACGGCATCCGTGTCAGCGCCAGGGTCGCCCCGTGCGCGAGCAGGAGGAATACGGCGAACTCGTGCAGCAGGCAGGTGACGGCGACGGTCACGCCGTACCCCCACCAGCCCCTGCCCCCGCGCAGGGCCCGCACGAGGAGCAGCGTCGCCGCCGTCGCCCCGGCCGCGACCAGGGCGTACGAGCGGCCCTCCTGGGCGAAGTGCCCGGTCAGGGGCGTGACCGCGTACAGCAGTCCCGCCCAGAGGCCGACGCGGGGGTTGCACAGACGGATCCCGAGGGCGGCGACGAGACCCGCGGTCGCGGCGGCGCCGACGACCGAGGGCAGGCGCAGAGCGACCTCGCCGGGGGCGGGAGCGAGGACGAGATGCATGAAGAGGTAGTACAGGCCGTGCACCGCGTCGACGTGGTGCAACAGATGCCAGATCTGCGGAACCGAGCGCCGCGCGACCTGGTAGGTGGCCGCCTCGTCACGCCACATGCCCCCACGGTCGAGCCTCCAGAGCCCGAGCGTGAGCATGACGAGCACGGGCAGGACCACAGCGACGACCCGCGCCACGGGCTCGGCCGAGACCTCCGGAGCCTCCTGACGGCCGGCTCCGGACCGTTTCATTAACACGCTTACCCCCATGTCCCATTTCTTACTATTATCTAACCTTCGTTAACTTTTGATGACGTATCAGTTCTCGTGAGGCATCCGAGAGCTTACGATCCGGGCTTGATGAGCGCTTACCTGAGCCCCCGAGGCCGATCCCGTCTGCTCCCCCTCGCCGCCGCCTGGGTGGCGACCCGCGCCCTGATGCTGTGGCTGCTCGCGCACGACAACCTCTCCGTGCTGGGCAGCGGCGGGGTCTCCCGCGAGGCGAGTCACCTCTACTTCCGCTGGTACGAGACCCTGTCGCACGGCACCTATCCGGTGGGCGACCGGCTGTGGCAGTACCCGCCGGGCGCGGGCCCCGTACTGCTCTCGCCCGGGCTGCTGCCGGGCCTGACGTACCTGCAGGCCTTCGTGGCCCTGACGCTCCTCGCGGACGCCGTGATCGTGCTGGCCCTGGCACGCGCGGGCAGCCGACCCGGCCGCAGCCTGCGCGGCGCGGCACTGTGGACGCTGGGCCTGCCGTTGCTGCTGCACATCCCGCTCGCCCGCTACGACGTACAGGTCACGGCGTTCGCCGTCGTCTCCCTGCTGGCACTGAAGCGCTCCCCGCGCGTGGGCGGCGCGTTCGCCGCGCTCGGCGCCCTGGTGAAGGTCTGGCCCGCGCTCGTCCTCATCGGCACGCCCCGGGGCCGTACGACCCGGGAGGCCTTGACGGCGGCGGCGCTCACGGCGGTCACCCTGCTCACCGTCCTCGCGACGGCCTTCAGCGACCCCTTCGACTTCCTGCGCCAGCAGGGCGGCCGGGGCGTGCAGATCGAGTCGCTCGGCGGCACGGTGCTCGGCTTCGCGCGCCACGCGGGCTGGCCGGGCAGCGTGCGCTACCAGTACGGCGCGATGGAGTTCGTGGGCCCCTACGTCCAGACCGTCGCGACCCTCTCGCTCGGCCTGACGGCCGTCTCCTTCGCGCTCCTGCTGCTGTGGCGGGTGCGCGCACGGCACTGGACGGCGGCGACCCCGTACGACGCCGCGCTCGCCGCCGTGCTGATGTTCACGGTGACGAGCCGCGTGATCAGCCCCCAGTACATGGTGTGGCTGCTCGGTCTGGCCGCCGTGTGCCTGACCTCGCGGCACACCACACAGCGCCCGGTGGCGGCGCTCGTCGTCGCGGCGACGGCGGTCAGCTCCGTGGCCTACCCTGCCCTGTACAGGGAGGTCATCGACAGCACCTGGACGGGCTGTTCGCTCATGCTCATCCGCAACGGTCTGCTGGCGACCGCGGCGGTGCTGTCCTTCACCCGGCTCTGGCACTCCGGACTTCCCGTGCTCGTAGTGGATCGGCCGAAAAACGACGCGCAGAAACGGAACCCACGCCCGCTTCCTGTCGTCTTCCGGACCGGACACGGACACTAAGTACCTCTTAACGGAAAATTACTGTCAAGCCCTACGATTTCGGCCCGTGGATCCAATGAAACCTCACCACTCGCAGGTCTGCGTCGTCGTCATCGGTTACAACGACGCCGACCACGTGACGGACGCGGTGCGTTCGGCACTCGCTCAGGGCCCGGCCGTCCTGGAGGTGCTCGCCGTCGACGACCGCTCGACCGACGGCAGCGCCGACCTCCTCGACCGCCTCGCCGCCGATGAGCCGCGCGTGAAGGTCATACGCCGCTCGGCGAACAGCGGCGGCTGCGGGAGCCCCCGCAACGACGGGATCGACGCGGCGAGCGCCCCGTACGTGATGTTCCTGGACAGCGACGACGTGCTGCCGCCGGGCGCCGTGGACGCGCTGCTCGAAGCGGCGCGGGAACAGCGCACCGAGGTCGCGGCGGGTCTGTGCGTACGCCGCGAACTCCCCTCGGGCCGCGAGGTCCCCTGGGAGCGCGACCTGTACGCGAAGCCCGCGCTGATCCCCCACCCGACGCAGCGGCCCCGTCTGGTCCACGACACGCTGTGCGTCAACAAGCTGTACCGAACCGACTTCCTTCGTGAACACGCGATCCGCTTCCCCGAGGGCCGTCACCCCTACGAGGACTTCGTGTTCACCGCGCGCGTGCTGGCCGCCGGGCCGCGCATCGCGCTGATCCCGGACACGGTGTACGTGTGGCATGTGCGGCGCGGCGCCCAGCAGTTGTCGATCTCGCTGGACCGCGCGGACATCGAGAACTGGCGCTCCCGCACCGAGGCGCACCACACGGCCTACGAGATCCTGCTCGGCGCCGGTGAGAAGCAGCTCGCCCGGGCCGTCAACGCCAAGTTCCTCGACCATGAACTGCGCATGTACGCCCGCGAGTTGGAGCTGCGCGACGCCGACTACCGGCAGGCCTGGTGGGAGCTCACGCGCACGTACCTGTCGACGTTCGACGCAAGCGACTTCACCGTCGACCCGACCGCCCCCGGCCGGCTGATCGCCCGTGTCGTGCTCGCCTCCGAAGAGCCCCGCGACCTGCCGCGCCTCAAGGAACTCGCCGCCCGCCCGGCCCGGTTGCGCCCGCCGTACGCCCGTGCCGCCGACGGCACGCCCGTCTGGTCGGACGCCCTCCCCCAGGTCACGCTGGACCACTATCTGCAACGCCCCGCGCACATGCTGCCCGCCGCGGTCGACGCGGAACTGTATCCCCATGCGCGTGCGGCACGGCTGCGGCTGCGCCTGCACGACCTGTACGGACGGCTCGCGGAGGCCGGTCCGGCCTCGGCGGACGTGGAGTTCACGCACCGGGACGAGGGCCGGATCGGGCTGAGCCTGCCGGTCGAGCTGACACCGGACGCGGACCGGGCCACCTGGTCGGGCGAGCTGCCGGTGGACCTGTCGGCGCTGGGCTCGGGCACCTGGGACCTGCGGCTGCGGGTCCACTACCGTGACGGTTCGAGCCGGGACGTCACCGCGCACGCGGTCGGCGGCGGGGGCCTGCTGCGCCGCCGCGCGGTCCCGAACCTGCGGTACGGCGTCCTGCTGGTGCAGCCGTACCGCACCCATGCGGGGGCGCTGGCGCTGCGTCTGGCGCCCGGACTGCGCGGGACGACCGACGTGGTTCGCCGTCGGCTCAAGCGCCTGCTTCACTGACGTCACACCGACACATCGATCTCACACCGAGCTCACACCGAGCCCAGACCGATCACACTCCCGAGGGGACGACCGTTCATGACCTGGCTGATCACCGGCGGCGCCGGCTACATCGGGGCGCACGTGGTGCGCGCGATGCGGGACGCGGGCGAGCAGGCCGTGGTCTACGACGACCTGTCCACGGGCATCGCCGAGCGGGTCCCCGCCGACGTACCGCTGGTGGTCGGCTCGACGCTGGACGCCGCACTGCTGGCCCGCACGATCGAGGAGCACGCGATCACGGGCGTGGTCCACCTCGCGGCGAAGAAGCAGGTCGGTGAGTCCGTCGACCTCCCGCTGCACTACTACCGCGAGAACGTCGAGGGCCTGCGGGTTCTCCTGGAGGCGGTGACGGCGACGTCCGTCGGCTCCTTCGTGTTCTCGTCCTCCGCCGCGGTCTACGGCATGCCGGACGTCAACCTGGTGACGGAGGAGACCCCCTGCGCACCCATGAGCCCGTACGGCGAGACGAAGCTGGCGGGCGAGTGGCTGGTCCGTGCCACGGGCCGCGCCACGGGCCTGTCGACGGCGTCGCTGCGCTACTTCAACGTGGCGGGGGCGGCGACCCCCGAACTCGCCGACGTCGGTGTCTTCAACCTCGTCCCCATGGTCTTCGAGAAGCTCACGGAGGACGCGCCGCCGCGCATCTTCGGTGACGACTACCCGACGCCCGACGGGACGTGTGTCCGGGACTACATCCACGTGGTGGACCTGGCGGAGGCCCACGTGGCCGCGGCTCGCGCCCTCGAGGCCTCGCCCGGGCGGGACCTGACTCTCAACATCGGACGCGGGGAAGGCGTTTCCGTCCGCGAGATGATCGACAAGATCAACGCGATCACCGGCTACGACCGTCCCGCGGTGACCACACCGCGCCGCCCCGGCGACCCGGCGCGCGTCGTCGCCTCCGCCGACCGCATCGCGGTGGAACTGGGCTGGAAGGCGAAGTACGACGTCCAGGACATGATCACGTCGGCATGGGCCGGGTGGGTGCGGCTGCACCCCGGCGCGGCGCGCTCGTAGCGCCGGCGGGCCCAGGCCCCGTCGACCCAGGCCTCTGCCGACCCAGGCCCCGTCGGTAGAGGCCTTGTCAGCCTTGCCCGGTGTCCTGTGCGGCGGGCCGGACCTAGACGGAGACGGTCTGCGGGGTCCCGCTCTGGCTCTGCTCGGATTCCAGCCGGGGAAAGGTGACGCCGGTCAGTTCCTCGGAGGCCGCCCACAGGCGGACCGCGGACACCGGGTCGCTGGCCGCGGCCGAGCGCCCGACCAGTGTCGGCGCGCCGCGCATCTCGCCGAACCCGTCGGGTCCCACATAGCTGGCGCCGGGCAGGTCCTGCGTCGCGGCGTACAGCGTGGGCAGGGCGCCGGCCTTGTTGTCCTGGGCGACGAACCGGTTGCCCACCGCCATCAGTGTGCGCCGCAGCACGCTGGCGTCCCGGCTCTGGAGACCGGTGGCGGCCCAGCCGGGGTGCGCGGCGAGGGCCCGTACGGACGAACCCGCGGCGGCCAGCCGGCTCTGGAGCTCCAGGGTGAACAGCAGATTGGCGAGCTTGGACTGGCTGTAGGCGACGACGGGCGAGTACTCGCCGGTCAGGTTCAGGTTCTCGAAGTGGATGCGCGGGGTGCCGGGCATCTTGTGCGCCCCCGACGACACGGTGACCACCCGGTCGGTGAGGTGCGGCAGCAGCAGGTTCGTCAGGGCGAAGTGCCCCAGGTGGTTGGTCCCGAACTGCATCTCGAAGCCGTCCTTCGTGCCGGCCTCGGGGATGTTCATGACGCCCGCGTTGTTGATCAGCAGATCGAGCTCGCCCCGCCAGGACGCGGCGAACTCGCGCACGGACGCGAGGTCCGCGAGGTCCAGTCGGCGCACCTCGACGCTTCCGTTGACGGTGCGGGCGGCGGCCTCTCCGCGCTCAGGGTCCCGCACGGCGAGGACGACATGGGCGCCGGCCCGGGCGAGGGCGTCGACGGTGGCGATGCCGAGCCCGCTGTTGGCGCCGGTGACCACGGCCGTACGGCCGCGCTGGTCACCGATGTCGCTCGCGTTCCACTTGCTGTTCCGGTCAGCCGAGTGCTTGGTAGCCATGCCCTGAATGTAGACGCCGACAACAATGATGTCAACGACAACAATGATGACGATGCCAACAAAGCTGACAGCGCCAACAATGTAGTCGCCGGTTACATACCGGATAGACTGTCGGGCATGCAGACCCGCCCTCGCCGCTACCACCATGGAGACCTGCGCGCCGCACTGCTGACCCGCGCCGAGGAAACCCTCGCGGAGAAGGGCCCCGGCGCCCTGTCCCTGCGCGAACTGGCCCGCGACCTGGGTGTCAGCCACGCGGCCCCGAGCCGGCACTTCAAGGACAAGCAGGCCCTGCTGGACGCGCTGGCCCTGGCCGGCTTCGAACGGCTCCTGGCCACCCTGACCGCGTCGCAGGACACCGCGGGCGAGTCCTTCGCCGACCGGCTCGGCGCCCTGGCCCACACCTACGTGGGCTTCGCCACCGCCAACGCGGAACTCCTCGACCTCATGTTCGCCGTCAAGCACGACCCGGAGGCGTCCGAGGCCCTGGTCAAGGCCTCCCAAAGCATGGGGGGCCTGGCCGCGGAACTCATCACGGACGCCCAGCTCCGGGGCGAGGTCCGCGAAGGCCCCTTGGAAGCCATCGCCATCCCCATCTTCAGCACCCTCAACGGCTTCGCGCGGCTCGCGGTCAGCGTCACCCTGCCCAGCGCGACCCTGGACCGGGACCTGGAACACGTCATCGCCCACACCCTCCGCGGCTGCGCCCCCGACTCCCCCGCACCGCGCTGACCCCATGCCCCGCCCTCAGGAACGCGCCGTCGGCACCGTTCTCGGCTCCGCCGTGGGAGACGCCCTCGGCGCGCCCTTCGAGTTCGGGCCCGAGGGAGCGTTCTCGGCCCGCTTCCCCGCCGCCGGGCAGGGCGGGGAGATGTGCGGAGGAGGCGGCTGGGACCCGGGCGAGGCGACCGACGACACCCAGATGGCGGTGCTGGTCGGCGAGTCCCTGACGGACCACGACGCCCTCGAACTCCCCGACATCTTCGGCAGATTCCGCCGCTGGGCCGCCGCCGACCCCAAGGACATCGGCCTGCAGACCGAGGCCGTGCTCACCGGCGAGGACCCCTGGGACCTCGCCGCGGCCCTGCACTTCCAGGTCAGCCAACGGGCGGCCGGGAACGGGGCGTTGATGCGGGCGGCCACGTCCGCCGTGTACTTCGCGCGGCAGGGGCGGGACGCCACCATGGAGGCCGGCCGCCGCATCGCCGCGCTCACCCACGGCGACCGCGCGGCGTGGGAAGGCACCGCGATCTTCCACGAGTTGATCCGGGTCGCGCTCGACGGCGGCGATCCGGTCACCGCCGTACCGGACGTCCTGGAGGCCGTGCATCCCGACCATCGGGCTCGGTACGCCGTCGTTCTCGCCGACGCCTGGCACCCCGATGAAGCCACAGAGTTCAACGGGGCGGTGTGGCCCTGTCTCGGGTCCGCCCTGTGGGCGGTGCGGAGCACGGGCTCGTACGAGGACGCCGTACGGGCCGCCGTCGATCTCGGCGGCGACACGGACACCGTCGCCGCCGTCACGGGTGGGCTGGCCGGAGCCGTCTACGGGGTGGGCGGGATTCCGGAGCCGTGGGTGGCGGCGCTGCACGTGCCGTTGCCGGGGTTCGGCGGGCGGGTGGTGAGGGCGGCCGAACTCGTCGGCCTGGCCCGGCGGCTGGCGGGGTGAGGGCCGGCCGTCGGGAGCCGACGCGTACCCGGTGTGTACCGGGTACGGCTCACGAGTCCCTGTTGAGGTACGCCAGTACCGCGAGCACCCGGCGGTGGCCGCTGTCGCTCGGCGGCAGGCCCAGCTTCAGGAAGACGTTGCCGATGTGCTTGCTGACGGCGCGTTCCGTGACGACCAGCGTCTTGGCGATGGTCGTGTTGTCGCGGCCTTCGGCCATCAGCTTCAGGACCTCGCGCTCGCGGGGCGTGAGCGTGTCGAGCGGGTCGTCACGGCGCCGGGTGAGGAGCTCGGTGACGACCTCGGGGTCAAGAGCCGTACCGCCCGTCGCGACCCGGTCGAGCGCGTCGAGGAACTCGTCGACCCGGCCCACCCGGTCCTTGAGCAGATAGCCGACCCCGCTCGCACCACCGCCGAGCAGCTCGGCGGCGTACGACTCCTCGACGTACTGGGAGAGCACGAGCACCGGCAGGCCGGGCATCTCCTTGCGTGCCTCCAGGGCCGCGCGCAGGCCCTCGTCACGGAAGCCCGGCGGCATCCGGACGTCGAGCACGGCGACGTCCGGCCGGTGCTCGAGGAGGGCGGGCAGCACCTCGGGGCCGCTGCCCGCGACGGCCACGACCTCGTGCCCGGCGGAGGTCAGCAGCAGCACCATCCCCTCCCGCAGGAGGGCGTTGTCCTCGGCGATCACCACACGCACGGCGGCCTCGTCTCCACTGTCCCGGTCACCACACGCACGGCAGCTCCACCTCGATCACGGTCGGCCCCCCGACGGGGCTGGTCAACAGCAGGGTCCCGTCGAGCGCAGCCACGCGTCGCTGCATACCGAGCAGCCCGGAGCCACCCCCTTCTCCCCCGGAGCCGAGAGCCTGGGGGGTGCCCCCGGCTCCACCCTGTCCCTCGTCGGCGACCCGGACGCTCAGCCCGCCCCGGTTGCGCACCAGCCGCACCTCGGCGCGCTCGGATCCGCTGTGCTTGGCCGCGTTCGTCAGCGACTCGGCGACCACGAAGTACGCCGCCGCCTCGACCGCCGCCGGGGCCCGGGACCCGCTCTGGGCCCCGTCCTCCAGACCGTCCACGACGACGGTGACGTCCAGCCCACTGCTCGCGGCGAGCGCCCGTACGGCGCCGGCCAGTCCCCGGTCGGTGAGGATCGGCGGGTGGATGCCGCGGACGACGTGGCGCAGCTCGGTCAGCGCCTCCTCGGCCTGGCTCTGCGCGTCCTCGAGAAGTTTGAGCGCGGTCTCCGGGTCGCGTTCGTAGGCCCGTTTGGCGATACCGATGCGCATCGACAGGGAGACCAGCCGGGCCTGGGTGCCGTCGTGCAGGTCGCGCTCGATGCGACGCAGTTCGGCGCCGTGCGCGGCGATCGCACCGGCCCGGGTCTCGGTCAGCTCCTCGATCCGGACGGCGAGCAGCGCCTCCGGGGAGGGCTTGAGCAGGGCGGTGGACCAGGCGGCGTCGAGGTCCGCGAGCCGGCCGATCAGCGGCAGGACGAGCGGGGAACGGCCGAGCAGCCCCTGTCGTACGCCGTCGACGGGCAGGCCCAGCAGCCACAGCGGAGCGGTGAGCAGTCCGAGGAAGCCGTAGACGTAGTGGCAGATCATCCAGCGGAAGTCGCCGAGCGTGCCGGGGCCGCGGACCGCCGTGCGCAGTCGCCGGCGCAGCGGGCCCTCGATGGGCTGGTAGGCCTCGGGGATCACCTTGCCCGTCCACTGGGCCACCAGGTTCCGCTTGGCCCCGGCGATCCGCCGGATCAGCAGCACCGTCTCGGGCAGCAGCCCGGCGCCGACGACCGCGAGCGTCAGCGTGGCCGTGATCAGCAGCACGGTGATGAAGATGATCGTGCCGAAGGCCAGCGCGGCGGACATGACGAGGCCGGCCGTGGCCCGCGCCGCCTGCCGCACCGTCTCTCGCATGGCCACAGGTTAGGCGAACGGCAGCCCCGGCGGGCGGACGGGTGACCTGGTGAGGTGTAGCCCACTGCACCAGGGGTTCGGGAGGGCGCTCCCTCGTGGTGGCGATCAGGCGACGGCAGAGTTGATCTCAACGGGAAACACCCCGTTGACCTCGGAAAACAGGCCGTCCCAGGCCCCGCTGGAAGGAAACATCCTCATGAAGGCGCTCCTGTCGTCGAAGCCGGTCCTCTGGTTCCTGTTCCTGTTCAACCTCGTCGTCGCCGCGGTCGCCCCGTTCGTCGTCGACGGCGCGCAGGGCGTCGCGACCGCGGTCGGCATGGGGGTCGTCTCCCTCGGCGCGGGCAGCGCCCTCCTCAAGGGCCGCAAGGAGGGACAGCACGCCGCCTGAGGGGCCTTCGACAGGTGCGTGTGGAACCCGCCGCCCGTCGGACAGGCGCCCTCACAACGCCCGCAGCGCCGCCGCCGTGGCCCGGGCCAGGCTCGCCAGGTACCCCTTCGGCAGCTTGGGCCCGCGGACCACCACCGCCCGCCAGTACAGCGGGCCCGACATGAGGTCGAGCGCGAGTTCCTGGTCGATCCCCTCGCGCACCTCGCCCCGCGCGGCCGCCGCCGCGACGATTCCGCTCGCCACTCCCTGCTGGCCCTCCCGCAGCGCCTTCTGCATGGCGTCCGCGATGTCGGGGTTGCGGGCCGCCTCCGCCTGGAGGTCCGGGATGATCTGGCCGGCCACGGGGTGGCGCAGCGCACGGGAGGTGACCTCGTACAGCAGGCGCAGGTCGCCCTCCAGGGAGCCCGTGTCGGGGGCGGGCAGTCCCTGGACCGCTATGGCGGAGACCAGGTCGAGCACCAGGTGCAGCTTCGAACGCCATCGCCGGTACACCGCCGTCTTGCCGACGCCCGCGCGGCGCGCGATGCCCTCGATGGACATCCGGGCGTAGCCGACGGCCGCGAGCTCCTCGAAGACGGCGGCCCGGATCGCCTCGGTCACGTCCTCGCGCAGCACGGCCGCCCCCGCCGGAGCCCTACGACGCGGGGCCTTCCCGGCGGCACTCCCCGCGTTCGCGGCGGCACTCGTGGTGTCGGCGTTCGTCGTCATGCCTTCCAGCATAGGGCGTGACGACGAAACGGTTGCGTTCCGACGTCAAGAAGCCATAGTCTCGCGTTGCGACGATACGGTCCCGTCCCGACGTAACAAGCTGGCAAAGCAGCAGTTAAGAAACGTCAAGGACGGCCCGCGCATCCCACCCCCGAGCGAAAGCAGCGGATGTGAGCCAGGTCCTCCACACACCGCCGACGTCGGTTTCCCCCACCGACGATCCCGCGGCGCTCGCCGCCCGGTACGGCCTCACCGTCAGTGGCGCCCGCCCGACCCTGCCGGAGTACGTCCGCCAGCTCTGGGCACGGCGTCACTTCATCACCGCCTTCGCCACCGCCAAGCTCACCGCCCAGTACAGCCAGGCGAAGCTCGGCCAGGTCTGGCAGGTGGCGAACCCGCTGCTGAACGCGGCGGTCTACTACTTCATCTTCGGTGTGCTGCTCGGCACCAAGCACGGCGTGCGTGACTTCGTGCCGTTCCTGGTCACCGGCGTCTTCATCTGGACCTTCACACAGAGCTCGATCATGGCGGGCACCCGGGCGATCTCCGGCAGCCTCGGCCTGGTCCGAGCCCTGCACTTCCCGCGGGCCGCGCTGCCGGTGTCGTACGCCATCCAGCAGCTCCAGCAGCTGCTGTTCTCGATGGCCGCGCTGGTCGTCATCCTGCTCTGCTTCGGCATTCCGGTGAGCACGTCGTGGCTGCTCGTCGTGCCGATCCTGACGCTGCAGTTCGTCTTCAACGCGGGCGTCGCGATGATCATGGCGCGGATGGGCGCCAAGACGCCGGACATCGCTCAGCTCATGCCGTTCGTGCTGCGCACCTGGATGTACGTCTCCGGTGTCATGTGGAGCATCGCCTCGACGCTCAAGCACAGCCACATGCCGCACTGGGCGATGGTCGCGCTGGAGAGCAACCCGGCCGCCGTCTACATCGACCTGACGCGCTACGCGCTGATCGACAGCTTCGGCGCCCACCAGCTGCCGCACCACGTGTGGGCGCTGGCGATCGGCTGGGCGCTGCTCGCCGGAGTCGGCGGCTTCATCTACTTCTGGAAGGCCGAGGAGACGTACGGACGTGGCTGACATGGCTGACACCCTCACGCAGGACGCCCGGCCCCAGGATGCGGTCGGCAGCGCCGAGGCGCTCGTCCCCACCGTCGTCGCCGACCACGTGGACATCGTCTACCGGGTCAACGGCACGGGTGCGGGACGGGGCAGCGCCACCGCCGCGCTCAACCGCATGCTGCGGCGCAAGCAGGCCGAGAAGGCCGCGGGCGTACGCAAGGTGCACGCCGTCAAGGACGTGTCCTTCACCGCCTATCGCGGCGAGGCCATCGGTCTGATCGGCACCAACGGCTCGGGCAAGTCCACCCTGCTCAAGGCGGTCGCCGGCCTCCTTCCCGTGGAGAACGGCAAGATCTACACCGACGGTCAGCCCTCGCTGCTCGGCGTCAACGCGGCCCTGATGAGCGACCTCACGGGTGAGCGGAACGTCTACCTCGGCGGGCTCGCCATGGGCATGTCCCGCGAGCAGGTCAAGGAGCGCTACCAGGAGATCGTCGACTTCTCGGGCATCAACGAGAAGGGCGACTTCATCACCCTCCCGATGCGGACGTACTCCTCCGGGATGGCGGCGCGGCTGCGGTTCTCCATCGCGGCCGCCAAGGACCACGACGTGCTGATGATCGACGAGGCCCTCGCCACCGGAGACCGCTCCTTCCAGAAGCGCTCCGAGGAGCGGATCCGGGAGCTGCGCAAGAGCGCGGGCACGGTGTTTCTGGTGAGCCACAACAACAAGTCGATCCGGGACACCTGCGACCGCGTGCTCTGGCTGGAGCGCGGTGAGCTGCGGATGGACGGGCCCACGGAGGACGTGCTCGCGGAGTACGAGAAGTTCACGGGGAAGTAGGGGCGACTCAGGGGGTGCGGGGAACTGTGTGCTGTCGGCTGCGGGTCGTACGTGGCTGAGCGCGCAGTTCCCCGCGCCCCTTTGGGCGCGCCTCGGTGGGCCGGAATCGACCGGCCCACCGAATTCGCTTCTACCTCTCCAAGAAGGTGAAGAGGTCTTCCCACCTGCGGACGATCTCGTCCGTCGTGTAGCGCTGGATGTTGACGCGGGCCGCCTCGCCCATGCGGTCGCGCAGGTCCTTGTCGGACATCAGGGTGTCGAGACGGCGGGCCAGTTCGCCGGTGTTGCCCAGGGCCGCCAGCAGACCGTCCACGCCGTCCTCGATGATCTCGTGGACGCCGGGGGCGCAGTCGAAGGCGGCGCACGGGAGGGCGGTCGCCATGGCCTCCATGAGGGCGAGGGGGAAGCCCTCGCCGCGGGAGGACAGGACGAAGACGGAACCGCCGCGCAGGGCGCCGGGTACGTCGCCGGTGCGGCCCATCCACTCGACGGAGTCGTCGAGGCCGAGGGCGGTGCACTGCTTCTTGAGCATCTCCTCGTCCTCGCCGGAACCGAAGATCCGCAAGGTCCAGTCGGGATGGCGGGGCGCCACCTCGGCCCAGGTGTCGAGGAGCATGTCGATGCCCTTCTGGTCCGAGAGCCGGCCGACGCTGACGACGACGTTCTCGGTCCGCGAGGAGGGCACCTCGGGCATGAAGGGGATCGGGTTCGGCATGAAGGACGCGTTGTCGAGGCCCTGGCGGATCCACAGGTCGGCGTCCTCGCGGGTGAGCGCGAGCATCCGGTCGACGTCCTTGTAGTGCTTCTGCACCCGCCCGAAGCGCGAGGTCGCCTTCGAGTACGCGAAGGACTCGTGGCTCATGCCGATGACGGTCAGGCCGGTGGTGTCGGCGAGCTCCACCCACTCCAT
This sequence comes from Streptomyces sp. RLB3-17, assembly GCF_007113425.2. Taxonomy (NCBI): domain Bacteria; kingdom Bacillati; phylum Actinomycetota; class Actinomycetes; order Kitasatosporales; family Streptomycetaceae; genus Streptomyces; species Streptomyces sp. RLB3-17. The sequence goes on from NZ_CP041610.2 coordinate 4,789,953, forward strand.
CGCCCACACCTGCGTGACGATCACGACGGCGCCGGGCCGCGCGGCCTGGAACAGCCGGGTCAGCTTGGCGGCCTGCTCGCGCATTCCGGTGGCCCGTTCGACACGCAGCCTGCGCTCGGCGACGTTGAGCCGCCCCTTGATGCCGCGCGCGGAGCCCACCCGCGGCGGGTGTACGTCGTACAACGTCGTGGTGGGGTAAGGGAGTTCGCCGAGCTCCTGGACGACCGCGGGCTCGGTGATGCCGATGACGTGGACGCGGTGGCCGCGCTCGGTGAACAGCCGGGCCATCTGGTGCGACCAGCTGGTCACGCCGCCGAGCTCGTCGACGCTGTTGGAGACGAAGAAGACGTCCCGCTCGCTGTACGCGGTCACGCGCGCCTCCACTGGGAGAAGAACTGGTCGACGATGCTCTGCGCGGCGTTGCCCTGGTCGAACTCGCCGAAGTCGGCGACGAACCGCTCGCGCGGGGCCGCGTACTTCACCTTCTGCTCCTCCAGCGAGTCCAGGACCGCGTGCAGCTCGTCCTCGGTGCGGACGACCGGGCCGGGGGCCCTCTCCAGCAGGTCGAAGTAGGTTCCGCGGCCCTCGTGCACGTACTCGTCGTAGTCGTACGTGAAGAAGAACATCGGGCGGTCGAGGAGGGAGTAGTCGAACATCACGGACGAGTAGTCGGTGATCAGACCGTCGGCGAGCGCCAGCAGGGGGGTCATGTCGTGGTAGTCCGTCACGTCGATGACCCGGCCGCGCACGGAGGGCGGCAGCACGACGTGGTTGAGGTAGTGCGAGCGGACCAGGAGGACATAGCGGTCGCCGAAGGTGTCGGCGAAGCGCTCCACGTCGAAGGGCAGCTCGAACCGGCGCTTGCCACCGCGCTGACGGAAGGTCGGCGCGTACAGCAGGATCTGCTTGTCCTCCGGGATGCCGAACTCGGCCGCCAGGGCGCCGCGCTCCCGGTGCCCGGCGGCCCCCTCGCGCTGCTTGGCCTGGACGAGCGCGTCGTTGCGCGGGTAGCCCACCCGCAGCAGCGTCCGCTCCTGGAGCCGGAACGCCCGCGCGAGGGTGCGCACGTCGTGCTCGGAGCGGATCAGGAAGCGGTCGAAGCGGTCGAGGGTGCGCTGCTGCTCGGCCTGCTCCTCGCGGGACTTGAGCTTCCACTCCGGCTCGTCGAAGCCCATCCGCTTGAGCGCCGAGCCGTGCCAGGTCTGGATGTACGTCGTCTCGGGCCGCTTGGTGACCTTCAGCGGGTAGCTCTGGTTGTCGACCCAGTACTCGGCCTGCGCGAGCGCCTTGAGGTACGGCAGCGACCAGCGGCGTACGAGGGTGGCGTCGTCCGGGAAGCCCTGGGGACTGTCCGCGTAGGCCCACACGGCCTCGAACTGGAGGCCCTGGCGGCGCATCTCCTCGTAGATGGCCTTGGGGCTGTCGCTGTACTGCCGGCCCAGGTGGCTCTCGAAGACGACGAGGCCCTTCTTGACGGGCAGGCGGCTGAACACGTCGTGGTAGACGCGGAGCTTGGTGTCGCCGGAGGTGAGTTCCTTGCGCAGCGCCTTGGCCTTGCGGTAGCCGGTCTTGGCGAGCCGCCCGGTCGGGCCCTGCACACCGCGCTGGACGAGTTCGCTGGCCTTCTTGTCCGGGACGAGCCGGAAGGAGAGGTGGCCGCGGGAGGAGACCTCGGGCTCGATGCGGTCGGCGACCAGCCGGGTCAGGCGGGGCCGGACGGGCAGGTGCCCCTGGGCCAGCTCGGGCTCGGAGGCCGTGAGCCGGGTCGTGGTGCGGACCGTCCCCGCGCCTTGGCCCTCACCTGCGACGGCGAGGTGGAGGCGTACGTCCCAGACCGCGTCCACGATGCCGAGCGGGCGCAGGCCCTTGGCGAGGTCGGCCGAGGTCTCCCAGGCGATGGCCTCGCCCTCGTGCCGCACGGTGGCCACGGGGAAGCGGAAGGTCTGGAAGCGCACGCCCGGACGGCGGGCGTAGAACTCCAGCTGCGCGGAGAGCCGGGCGTCGGGCGGGATCACACCGAGCGGGTTGGTGATGCGCCCGGCCAGCCGGACGGTGCCGTCGTCCTCCGCGTATCCGGTCAGCGCGTTGCGCAAGAACATCTTCTCGACCGGCTTGGTGTGGTAACCGAGCTCGGTGACGTCCAGGACGTGCCGGGCGAAGGCGTCGTGCTCGATGTGCTCGGCGCACCAGTACACGCGCCCCTCGTGCTCGACGAGCGGCGAGGAGATCTTGTCGCGGTTGCTGAGCGTGTCCACGGCGGGCAGCAGGTTGTCCCAGTCGGCCTCGTGGAGGAGGTACGCGCAGATGGCGTGGATCGGCTCGATCTCGTCGAAGGCGATGCGGTCGATCGACTCCAGGTAGGTGCGCGCGATCTGCGCGAACTCCTGGCGGTAGGTCTCGTCACGGAAGGGCAGCTCGCGCAGGTGCAGCACCAGGTCGTGCTTGAGCCACTTGACGTCCTTGGCGAACTTCAGCTCCAGCAGGCCGTGGTCGGCCAGGAGCTGGTCGACCCGGCGGTGGATCTCCATGCGGTGCGTGAAGTTGGCGATCTCGTCGCGCCGGTTGCTGATGGACTTCACGGCCGTCTTCGGCTTGTCCACGATCCGCCACTCGTACACCCGGTTCGGGATGAGCGTGATGCGGCGGGCGGCCACGTAGGCCTGCGCGGAGAACAGCAGGTCCTCGTAGTGGATGCCGACCGGGAACTCGAGGCCCTCATCGAGCAGGAACTGCCTGCGGTAGCACTTGTTCGTCGACAGCGTGTCGAAGACCAGCAGGTCGGGCAGCTCGGAGATGGACTCCAGGGTGCGGGTGCGGTCGTACAGCCAGGGGTACCACTTGACCTCCTTGCCGGTGCGCGAGTCCACGTGCACACGCACGCACAGGCCCGAGACGAGGTCCGCGCCGGTGGACTCGGCGGCCTCCAGCATGTTGCGGCAGGCGTTGCGCTCCAGGACGTCGTCACTGTCGAGGAAGATGACGTAGTCGCCGCGGGCCTGCTGGATGCCGTGGTTGCGGGGGGCGCCGCAGCCGCCGCTGTTCTCGGGCAGCCTGAAGGCCCGGACCCGGTCCGGGTGCGCGGCGGCCAGTCGCTGTGCCACGTCGTACGAGCCGTCCGTGCTGCGGTCGTCGACGATGACGACCTCGACATCGCGCAGGGTCTGGTCGAGAACGGAGCGCACGGCCGTCGTCAGCCGGGACGCGTCGTTGTAGACGATCACGACCACGGACACGGCGGGCACGGCTGCTGTTTCTGCTGGCGGGCAGGGGTGATCCACACTCATCCTATTAATGCTAGACATTCCTGACGGTCCAACCTAGGCGATCTAGTCCATTTGCGTATCACCTAGGTGGATACCGATCGCCCGCAAAAGGGGTCCGAGCGGCTGTCTAGCGGCTGTGTTTCACCTGTTCGAACACCCAGGTGCGGTACACGAGGAAACGGAACGCCGAGGCCAGCACGATCGACAGCGCCTTGGCCAGGTTGGATCCGAGCGGGGTGTCCATGCCCAGACCGTGGTAGCCGACGTAGAACAGCGCACTCTCCATGATGACGCCGATGCCGCTGAAGGCGAAGAACAGGGCGATCTGGCGCCGGGTGCGCGAGGCCCGGTCACGGTAGGCGAAGAAGCGGAAGCCGAGGTAGTTGCTGGCCATGGCGACACAGCTGGCGATGACCGTGGCGGCCATCGGGGCCCACGCCAGACCATGCAGGAGAAGGTTGAAGACCAGGAAGTTGACTGCGATACCGCTACCGCCGACGGCTCCGAACTTCACCAGTTCGAGGACGATCCGCCGGGTCCTTTCGATCGCCCCGGGAGGAGTGGCGGCTGGTGCGGGCTGGGGCGGTGCGGGGGCCTGTTGGCCTACACGGGCCCGCCCCTCGGAGAGGTTCACAGTCACAATTGTCCCTTTTATCAGCAATAGGTAAATTCCAGTTCAGGTTTCCCCGAGAGATCCGCAAGAGCGAGGCAAGAGGGCGGCCAAGGCGCTTGCGCCTACCTGCACAAACAGGGGCAGCCCCGGCCATCCCGGCCGGGGCTGCCCCGTCGATGTACATCCGATCGAGTGAAACAAGTGCACTCACGAGTGGGTCAAGCGAACCCAGGAGGTGACCCTACGCGTGGGTCACCTCGACCCACGCGTGCGTCACCGCGATCCACTCGTGCGTCACCGTGATCTACGAGTGCGTCCGCAGCAGCGTCCGCATCGTGCGCATCGCCACCGACAGGTTCGCCAGGTCGAACGAGTCCGAGGTCTGGATCTCCTCCAGGGTGGTGCGGGCGCGGCCCAGGATCGCCGCGTTCTTCTCCTCCCAGGCCTTGAAGCGCTGCTCCGGGGTCGAGGTGCCGTTGCCGACGGCGAGCACGTCCGCGGTGAGCGCCGCGTGGGCCGCGTACAGGTCCTCGCGGATCGAGGCGCGGGCCATGGACTGCCAGCGGTCGGCACGCGGGAGCTCGATGATGCGGTCCATGAGCTGGGTGATGTTCAGGCGGTCGGCGAGGTCGTAGTAGACCTCGGCGACGGACATCGGGTTCTTGCCGGTGCGGTCGGCCACCGCCACGATGTCCAGCGTCGGGAAGGCCGAGGAGAACCCGGCCACGTGCGTGGCCAGCCCCTCGGGGACGCCGGCGCCCGTGAGCTCCTCGAAGATCTGCTGGTACCACTCCAGGTCCGCACCGCGCAGCAGCTTGGGCAGCTCGCCCCAGACCTGCGCGACCCCCTCGCGGAAGAAGGAGATGTTCTCGGCGAGCTGGAGCGGCTGCGGCCGGTTGTTGAGCAGCCAGCGCGTGCCCCGCTCGACGAGACGGCGCGAGTGCAGCCGGATCCTGGTCTGGACGTCGGCGGCGACGACATTGTCGAGCGCCTCCACCGCGTCCCACACCTTGCTCGACTCGAAGATCGCGCGGGCCGCGGTCTGCGCCCGGACGATCTCCTCCAGGGACGCGCCCGTCTCCTCACGGAGGCGGTGCAGGAAGCTCGTACCACCCGTGTTGACCGTGTCGTTGACCAGGACGGTCGTCACGATCTCGCGGCGCAGCGCGTGCGCCTCGATCTGCTCGCGGAACTTCTCACGCAGCGCGGTGGGGAAGTACGCGAACAGCAGGCTCTGCAGGTACGGGTCGTCCGGCAGCGAGGTGGCGAGCAGCTCGTCGGAGACCGTGATCTTCGTGTACGCGAGGAGCACGGCCGTCTCCGGACCGGTCAGGCCCTGCCCGGAGTTGAGCCGCTCACGGATCTGCCGCTCGTTGGGCAGGAACTCCAGCGCCCGGTCGAGGTGACCCTCCCTGACCAGGAAGCGCAGGAAGCGCTGCTGGGCGTGGAGCATGCTCGGCGACTGGGCCAGCGCGTTGGCGATCGCCACGTTCTGCGCGTAGTTGTTGCGCAGGACCAGGGCGCCGACCTCGTCGGTCATCTCGGCGAGCAGCTTGTTGCGCTGCTTGACCGTCTGATCGCCGTTGGTCACGACCGCGTTGAGCAGGATCTTGATGTTCACCTCGTGGTCGGAGGTGTCCACGCCCGCGCTGTTGTCGATGGCGTCGGTGTTGATCTTGCCGCCGTGCTGCGCGAACTCGATCCGGCCCAGCTGGGTCAGACCGAGGTTGCCGCCCTCGCCGACGACCTTGACCCGCAGGTCGGCGCCGTCGACGCGGATGGCGTCGTTGGCCTTGTCGCCGACGTCCGCGTGCGACTCCGAGGACGCCTTGACGTACGTACCGATGCCGCCGTTCCACAGCAGGTCGACCGGCGCCTGCAGGATCGCCTTCATCAGGTCGGCCGGGGTCATCTTGGTGACACCGGCCTCGATGCCGAGGGCCTCGCGGACGTGCGCGTTGACCGGGATCGCCTTCGCGGTCCGCGGGAAGACTCCGCCGCCGGCCGAGATCAGCTCGGTGTTGTAGTCGGCCCAGGACGAGCGCGGCAGCTCGAAGAGGCGCCGCCGCTCGGCGTACGAGGTCTCCGCGTCCGGGGTCGGGTCGAGGAAGATGTGCCGGTGGTCGAAGGCGGCGACCACGCGGATGTGCTCGGAGAGCAGCATGCCGTTGCCGAACACGTCACCGGACATGTCACCGACGCCGACGACGGTGAAGTCCTCGGTCTGGGTGTTGACGCCCAGCTCCCGGAAGTGCCGCTTCACGGACTCCCAGGCACCGCGCGCGGTGATGCCCATCTTCTTGTGGTCGTATCCGGCCGAGCCGCCGGAGGCGAAGGCGTCCCCGAGCCAGAAGTTGTAGCTCTCGGCGACCTCGTTGGCGATGTCGGAGAAGGTCGCGGTGCCCTTGTCGGCGGCGACGACGAGATAGGTGTCCTCCCCGTCGTGCCGGACCACGTCCACCGGGGGCACGACCGCACCGGCTACCAGGTTGTCGGTGATGTCGAGCAGCGCCGAGATGAAGGTGCGGTAGCTGCGGATGCCCTCCGCGAGCCAGGCGTCGCGGTCCACGGACGGGTCGGGCAGCTGCTTGGCGACGAAGCCGCCCTTGGCGCCGACGGGCACGATGACGGTGTTCTTCACCATCTGCGCCTTGACCAGGCCCAGGATCTCCGTCCGGAAGTCCTCGCGCCGGTCGGACCAGCGCAGACCACCGCGCGCGACCTTGCCGAAGCGCAGGTGCACGCCCTCCACCTTCGGCGAGTACACCCAGATCTCGTACGCCGGTCGCGGCGCCGGCAGGTCCGGGATGGCCTGCGGGTCGAACTTCATGGAGACGTACTGGTGCGGCTTGCCGCCCAGCGCCTCCTGGAAGAAGTTGGTGCGCAGGGTCGCCTTGATGAGGGTGAGGAAGGAGCGCAGGATCCGGTCCTCGTCCAGGCTGGCCACCTGGTCGAGAGCGGCGTCCAGCTCCTCCATCAGCGCGTCGGTCAGCTCGACACCCGCGTGCTGGCGCTCCGGCGACATCCGCGCCTCGAAGAGCGAGACCAGCAGCCGGGTGGTGTGGACATTGTTTCGGAGGGTGTCCTCCATGTAGTCCTGGCTGAAGGTGGAGCCCGCCTGGCGCAGGTACTTGGCGTACGCGCGCAGCACCATCGCCTGCCGCCAGGACAGCCCGGCGCTCAGCACGAGGGCGTTGAAGCCGTCGTTCTCGGCCTCGCCGGTCCAGGTGGCGGCGAAGGCCTCCTGGAAGCGCTCACGGCCGTCGTCGCCGAGGTAGTCGCCGTTGCCGTTCAGAGACTTGGGCAGGCGCAGCCCGAAGTCGTAGATCCAGGCCGTCGTACGGTCCGAGCAGCGCAGCTCGTAGGGGCGCTCGTCGGTGACCTCGACGCCCATGCGGTTGAGGGCCGGCAGGACCGCCGAGAGGGAGACCTGCTCGCCGGTGCGGTAGATCTTGAAGCGGCGCTCGCCGGGACCGGCGCCGACCGGCTCGTACAGGCTGAGCGCGAAGTCCTTGCTCCGGTCGCGGGTGAGCTTCTCCAGGTGGACCAGGTCGGCGACCGCGGCACGCGGGGTGTGGTCGGCCTTGTAGCCCTCGGGGAAGGCGCTGCCGTAGCGGCGCAGCAGCTCGGCCGCGCGCTCCTCGCCGCACTCCGCGTTCAGCGCCTCGGCGAAACCGTCGGCCCACGAGCGGGCGGCCTCGACGAGCCGCACCTCGAGCCTGTCCTTGTCTGCGTCGCTGAGCTGCGTCAGCTCGGTGCCCTGCGGGACCCGCACCACGAAGTGCAGTCGGGAGAGGATCGACTCGGTGTTCCAGGCGGTGAAGTCGACGCTGGTGCCGTTCAGCTCCTCCTTCAGGATGTCGATGATCCTGAGGCGCACCCCGGTGGTGTAGCGGTCGCGCGGGAGGTAGACGAGGGCCGAGTAGTAGCGGCCGTACTCGTCCTGGCGCAGGTAGAGGCGCAGCCGGCGCCGTTCCTGGAGGTAGAGGACGCTGGTGACGATGGCACGCAGCTCGTCGGCGGGCGTCTGGAAGAGCTCGTCGCGGGGGTAGGTCTCCAGGATCTGGAGCAGGTCGCGGCCGTCGTGGCTGTTGGGCGAGAAGCCCGCGCCCTTGAGGACCTCCTCGACCTTGCGGCGGACCACGGGGACACGGCGCACGGACTCGGTGTACGCGGCCGAGGAGAACAGGCCCAGGAAGCGCCGCTCGCCGACGACGTTGCCCTCGGCGTCGAACTTCTTCACACCGATGTAGTCGAGGTAGGACGGCCGGTGCACGGTGGCACGGCTGTTGGCCTTGGTGAGGACGAGCAGCTTGTGCTCACGGGCCTTGGCGCGGGCGTCGGCGGGCAGCCGCTCGAAGGACGGGCTGACCGGGTGACTGTCGTCACCGCCGTGCTGCGGGTCGGAGCGCAGGATGCCGAGTCCGGTGCCGGGGACGGCGGCCAGCGAGTCGTCGTCGTGCAGCTCGTACTCGCGGAAGCCCAGGAAGGTGAAGTGGTCGTCCGAGAGCCAGCGCAGCAGCTCACGGGCCTCCTCGACCTCCTGGTCGCGCAGGTCGTCGGCGGTCGGCTCGGTGGGCAGTTCCTCGGCGATGCGCAGCGCGGCGTCGCGCATCTTCTCCCAGTCCTCGACGGCCTCGCGGACGTCGGACAGGACGCGCAGCAGATCGGCGGTGATCTGCTTCAGGTCGGCGCGGTCGGTCTCACGGTCGATCTCGACGTGGATCCAGGACTCGACGTGCGCGTCGTGCGGCAGCCCCTCGATGGTGGGGCGGTCGGGCAGCACCTCGATGAGCTCGCCGGTCAGATCGCGCCGTACGACGAACTGCGGGTGGATGACGACGTGGATGCCGCGGCCCTGGCGGGACAGCTCGTTGGTGACCGAGTCGACGAGGAAGGGCATGTCGTCGGTCACGACCTCGACGACGGAGTGGCTGCAGGTCCAGCCGTTCTCCTCGACGGTGGGCGTGTGCACTCGGACGTTGGCCGTGCCCTGGGGGCGGTTCTCGGCCAGTCGGTAGTGGGAGAAGGCGGCTCCGAAGACATCGACCGGGTCGCGGTCGGTCAGGTCCTCCGGGGCGGTGTGCAGGTAGTAGCGCTGGAGGAACGCGAGCACGGTGTCCTTGTCCGGAGTGCCCTCGCTCGTCGTCCCAGTCGGTAGGTGCCCCCCGACCGGGCTGTTCTCAGCTACCCGGGCAGCCCTCTCGAGCAGCTCGGCCTTGGCTTCGTCCAGCTTGGTCTGCATTGTCCTCTGGCTCCTGTCGCGCGCCGTTGCGTGACGTAGAAGGAAGTACGGTCTCTTCTCCGACGTAACGCCGTGACGCGGGGTGTCCGGTCTGGTCCGACGCTATGCCGCATGGAGAGATGAGCGGGGGGGTATCGGCCATTCTCGGCACCCTCGGCGACTGTGACGCTGATCTCTGCGTCGTCCGTCCCCGGGGTGTCCGCGGCCTACGGAGAACGCTCGCGATTCCGCTTGCGCCCGCGTTTCCGCTGGTGCTTGCCGCGGTCGCCGCTCCGTCCCGCCCATGAAGATCAGCGATCGCCGCCCGGTCACGGATGTCGTCCGTGCGCTCCGGGCGCGAGGCAGGGGCAACTGGGCCCCCGCGAGATATCGCGCTGATCACGCCACCAGGCTATCGCTCCCTACCCGGGGCCCGTCATGAGCCGTATGTGTACAAAACCGGGGGTGGAACTTTGACAGTATGCACAGGGACGAATGGGACGGGAACGTGCAGTCCTCCGGTAACCCTCTCCTGCGGCACCACGTTGACGAGGACGGTGGCGCAGAGGCGGAATAGAGCTGGGGCCCCGCTGAAGTCCCGTTGAAGTCCTTCTGAAGTCCCGTTGGGACCCGCTCGGGCCACCGGGGTCCGACTGGGGCCTGGAGTCCCGCTGGGGCCCCTGGGACCCACCGGGCCCGCTGAAGCTCCACCGAAGCTCCACCGAAGGGAGCGGCACCGACATGACACCGAAGATCCTGATGGTCACCGGCGACGCGGCGGAATCACTGGAGGTCCTGTACCCCTACCAGCGCCTGCGCGAGGAGGGCTACGAGGTCCATATCGCGGCCCCCACCCGCAAGCAGCTCCGCTTCGTGGTCCACGACTTCGAACCCGGCTTCGACACGTACACGGAGAAGCCCGGCTACACCTGGCCCGCCGACCTCGCG